>NZ_SHKO01000001.1:0-1848138 GCF_004217095.1 Advenella incenata
GAACTGTTACCGCACAACTGGACGCCTGAATCTACCCACTAAAAGACAACGGCCGTTAACGCGGCCGTGTCAATATGTGTTCCCCGAACGCTTACAATCGGGATAGTGTGGCTTAATATTGAACTGCATCCTACAAGTTGGCGTTATTTCAACGAGAGATTTTATATCTGCGTTGAGCTCTTCTAAACCGCCTTGGCGCCGTTCGCCTTCATTCAATGCCCTCTCTTAAAAAACAGTAATTTTCTGGGCATACGTCCTCATCATAAAGATGGGCTTTGCGTTGTACTGATGCAAGGTTGTTTCACCAACTACATGCGTTATGATAAATCTGCTGCCTGTGAGCAGAGATTCGCATGTTCAGGCTCAAACTCTATACCAGCAGCACCTGGCATTGCTAGCGCGTCTGCTATATTACGCTTTTGCTAAGTAAGCTGTTGATAGAACTCAAAACTCAGCAATACATGAGCAGGGTTACCACGATTTGTTATGAATACGGGGCCACTATTAGCTGCTTTTTTAGCACGCAATACGTTTTGCTTGAACTCTCGACTGGATACGGTGGTCATAGTCATAGTTGTGGATCCAATTACATGTACGTTGCAACATTCGACAATTCAAGTATTGGTATGGCGCTTCCTATCGATAAGCGTTTGTGCGTCATTCATGACATCCTGATGCAGGATCGGTGGCCGAGTGCCTTTGATAGCCTCTTGTACCTTCGCCCTGAACCACCGATCGTAGGCTTCTGGATCGGTAATGAGGCAGGCTGGTAGGCCTCCTTCCTGGGCGACACGAGTAAGTAGGATACGCACGGCATCTGAGATTGTGAGGCCAAAGTTAGCGAGATTTGCAGCTGCTTTGACCTTAAGTTTGTCGTCCATGCGAACATGAAGCATTGAAGTGCGCGCAGCCATTGTTGCTCCTCCTACTTGCGACTCTCGTTATTATGTATCTCTTTTGAGATACAGTCAAAAGCTATTCCGCGACTATTCGCCCTATTCCTATGTTTCTACCTAATATCGATATTATTCTGAGTCATTGTAAGTGCCAACTGCTGGATTTCTGCCGCTAGGGTATTTTCTTATCAGCCGCAGCTTGTGCTCTCATCGGCCCAACCTAATACGCTATTGCTCCACGAGAAAATCGCTCAACGATTTTGTGTACAAAGAGTCGATAGACTTTACTAGAATGCCCTTTATACCCCCAATTTGACTTACTATTTGATATCATGTTTCAAATTGATACAGAATGACCTAAAGCCTGATATATCGCTATTTGAAATGAGCTAGGACAGTCTTACGCTGGTAGTGGATCGAACCTTTAAGGGGGGAGCATAAGTGAGTAGTGAACGGGATGAAAATTATCCAGCGACCGCTGTGTCAACGTGGAGTGGATACGTCTATCAAGGGAAAGTTGCGCTCTACCATTGCCTCAATATGTTCAATAAAGGGGATACTAGTTTTGAGCTCCAGCTAGACAGTAGTGAAGATTTCGCAATATACAAAAATGGCGCTTTGACAAGTGCGCACCAAGTAAAGGCCAAGATCGGAAAGTACCGCAGCGGGTACGCCGAAGCTTTGGAGAAAGCTTCGACTATCGAGTTTGATCGAGTCAAGGGTATTTCACGTTACTTCCATGTATCCATTCAACTAGATGACACTGACGATTACACGGGAGAAAATGGGGAACTCGTTCAATTTTATACGTATGGCACAAATAAATATTGCGGCTTGCGTGAAATCGAAAGGCTGACCAAAGAGGTTATTAGGCAGATTTGTACGAGCAGATGCATAACGCTTAGTGAAGACCTCTTGTACTATAACTATTGCCTTCTTTCCGAAAACATAAACTCTAAGGCTGTGGCAATACATCGTTTAGTGCAAGACGATCGCCAAAAGGCTAACAAAGCTGCCTACGAAAATCGGATTGTCGCACAGAGCTTAATAGACGACATCTGGACCAAAAACCCATACAACGGCACAGAATATTTCGCTGTTGATCTTAAGGCCCGATTTTCCAGCTATCTGGAAGATCGGCTAGATCAAGCTTTGCCAAGCATAAGTGATGAGATGTATGCCAGAGCCCGGCGGCTACGCGCGCTGTGCGAAATTATGCCTACGCGCGCTGTGCGAAATTATGCGTAAGGCGCGTAACTCCGCATAATTTATTCAAAGGTACTCCATTCAGTTTCTACTAGGCCGTTTTTATACTATTCTGACAAGCTTAAACCTCGTTTGTAAGTATATGGCCCTACTGAGGGCTATTCTTCAATTTATTGCCCTAAAAATGACCCGATTGGAGTCCGAAGTGAAAGACAGATGGTTATCCGTTGATGAAATTGCAGATTACCTTGGAATCAAGCGAGATACGGTATACAAGTGGATTGCAGAGAGGCGTATGCCTGCCCATAAAACTGGACGCCTTTGGAAATTTAAAAGGGACGAGGTAGATGGCTGGGTACGCGATGGCAAAGCCGGTGAAAGTAGTGACCAAGAAAAAGCAGATTTAGGAGCAGTTAAATGAAAACCGTACGTAACGCATGTCAGTTGCAGCCGAAAGCTTTGGAAATCAATGTCGGCGACCAAATCGAGCAGCTTGATCAAATCATCGACAATACCAACGGTCAGGAGTACTTCAAAAAGACCTTCATTACTGATGGCTTTAAAACACTACTCTCCAAGGGTATTGCCCGCTTGGCAGGCAAGTCAAATGACACTGTTTTTCACCTAAAACAAGCCATGGGTGGTGGTAAAACCCACTTGATGGTCGGCTTTGGTTTGTTAGCCAAAGATGCTGCGCTTCGAAATAGTCATATATGCTCAATGCCATACCAGTCCGATTATGGTGCTGCGAAAATCGCGGCGTTTAATGGTCGCAATAACCCTCATACCTATTTCTGGGGTGAGATAGCGCGTCAACTGGGTAGAGAAGGAGTCTTCAGGGAATACTGGGAGTCAGGTGCTAAAGCTCCTGACGAGCAAGCCTGGGTCAATCTATTTGATGGTGATGAACCTATCCTCATCTTATTAGATGAGATGCCACCTTACTTTCACTACTACAGTACCCAAGTGCTTGGACAAGGAACCATAGCCGATGTAGTAACGCGTGCCTTCTCTAATATGCTGACGGCTGCGCAGAAAAAAAAGAACGTATGTATCGTAGTATCCGACCTTGAAGCTGCTTACGACACGGGGGGGAAATTGATCCAGCGCGCGTTAGATGACGCCACTCAAGAGTTGGGGCGAGCTGAGGTATCTATTACACCAGTAAACCTGGAGTCCAATGAAATCTATGAAATTCTGCGTAAACGCCTGTTCCTGGCGCTGCCGGATAAAAGTGAAATCTCCGAAATCGCATCGGTTTATGCATCCAGGCTTGCCGAAGCGGCCAAAGCCAAAACTGTTGAGCGAAGTGCAGAAGCGCTGGCGAATGACATTGAGTCCACCTATCCATTCCATCCAAGTTTCAAAAGTATCGTTGCGCTCTTCAAAGAAAACGAAAAATTCAAGCAAACCCGTGGTTTGATGGAACTGGTTTCTCGTCTTCTGAAATCCGTATGGGAAAATAGCGAGAATGTGTATTTGGTCGGTGCTCAACACTTTGATCTTTCAATACACGACGTACGCGAGAAGCTCGCTGAAATTTCGGAAATGCGAGATGTTATCGCCAGAGACCTATGGGACTCCACCGACAGCGCACACGCCCAGATTATTGACCTCAATAGTGGTAATCATTATGCAAAACAGGTTGGTACTCTGTTGCTAACGGCCAGTCTCTCCACCGCGGTGAATTCGGTTAAAGGTTTAACCGAAAGTGAAATGCTGGAGTGTCTGATCGACCCGAATCACCAAGGCAGTGATTACCGAGCCGCGTTCGCGGAGCTTGCCAAATCAGCTTGGTACCTGCATCAGACTCAAGAAGGCCGCAATTATTTCAGCCATCAAGAAAACCTTACAAAGAAGCTCCAGGGTTACGCCGACAAAGCACCACAGAACAAAGTCGACGAACTGATTCGTCATCGGCTGGAAGAAATGTATCGTCCAGTGACTAGAGAAGCTTACGAAAAAGTATTACCACTTCCAGAAATGGATGATGCTGAAGCCATACTGAAGAATAGCCGCGCCCTGCTAATAATAAGCCCGGATGGAAAAACGCCACCAGGCGTTGTAGCTAACTTCTTTAAGGCCTTGATAAATAAAAACAATATTCTAGTATTAACTGGCGACAAATCCTCTATTGCCAGCATCGAAAAGGCGGCACGCCATGTTTATGCCGTTACCAAGGCTGATAACGAAATTCCAGCATCTCATCCGCAGCGAAAAGAGCTGGATGAAAAGAAAGCGCAGTACGAGCAAGATTTTCAAACCACCGTGCTCTCCGTCTTCGATAAGTTGCTATTCCCCGGCAACACTCGTAGCGAAGACCTTCTGCGCCCTAAAGCCTTGGATAGCACCTATCCTTCCAATGAACCCTATAACGGCGAGCGTCAGGTTGTTAAAACCTTGACCTCAGACCCCATAAAACTCTACACGCAAATCACAGAAAACTTCGATGCTTTGCGAGCGAGAGCAGAATCCTTACTGTTCGGGACTCAGGATGAGGCCAGAAAGACAGACCTGCTCGACAAAATGAAGCAAAAAACGCAGATGCCTTGGGTGCCTAGTCGAGGTTTCGATCAGCTCGCCATTGAGGCTTACCAGCGTGGCGTATGGGAAGATTTAGGTAATGGATACATTACGAAAAAGCCCAAGCCAAAAACTACAGAGGTAATCATCAGCGAAGATTCTTCGCCAGACGATGCAGGTACGGTGCGCCTGAAAATCGATGTAGCCAACGCAGGCAACAACCCTCGTATTCATTACGCAGAAGATAACGGCGTATCTGAAAGTAGCCCAGTGCTTAGTGATAACACTCTCGCAACTAAGGCGTTGCGGGTACGGTTTTTAGCGATAGATCCTACCGGTAAAAACCTCACTGGCGGCCCGACCACGTGGAAGAACCGCCTTACCTTACGCAACCGCTTTGACGAGGTAGCAAGAACAGTCGAGCTGTTCGTCGCCCCAAAGGGCACAATCAAATACACACTCGATGGATCAGAAGCACGCAATGGTGAAACCTACACCGCTCCTATCCAGCTGAGTGATGAGGAAACCACAATCTATGTTTTTGCTGAATGTGATGGTTTGGAAGAGAAGAGAAATTTCACCTTTGCTGCCTCTGGTTCAAAAGAAATCCCGATCATTAAAGACAAGCCAGCCACTCTCGTAAGCCCTTCACCTAAGCGCATGGATAGTTCAGCGAAAACCTATGAAGGCCTAAAAATTGCCAAAGAAAAAGACATCGTATTCGAGCAGGTAAGTTTGATGGTTGGTTCTGCTCCTAAGGTGATTCACATGTCGCTGGGGGAGATGAAAATCAGTGCCGAATTCATTGAAACCGCACTAGCACACTTGCAAACTGTGTTAAGCCCAGAAGCACCCGTGGTTATGACGTTCAAAAAGGCGTACACTAAAACCGGTCACGACCTTGAACAATTTGCGAAACAGCTGAGCATTGAAATAGGCAATGGTGAGGTAGAACAACGATGAGTAAAACCATTGATTTTGGGGCGCCGCCAGAATTCGGTATGCATCACTTTTATGTGGAAATCCCCACGGGTTCGCGTGACGCTGTTGTTATATATGAAGATTATGGTTTCGATGGTGATGAATCACGCCGTGAAACCGTTGAGCTTCGCCTGGTTTTAGCCAGAGAACTGTGGACCAAGATCCGTGATGACGCCCGACGTGATTTTAATGCTCGCCTCAAGGTGAAAAAGCAAGGTGCTGGTGCTTGGTCTACTGGTAAAGTGAAGCTCGACCGCTTTTTGGGGCGCGAGTTGTGCGTACTGGGATGGGCAGCGGAGCATGCCTCACCCGACGAATGCCTAATTATCTGCCAAAAGTGGCTGGCCCTTCGACCAGAAGAAAGATGGTGGCTTTACAGTAAAACTGCTGCCGAGGCAGCTCGTGACGATCAAACGCAGCGCGGCTGGCGCAAGGCTCTGTATTGCGCGCTTTCTGATGGCGAAAATATAAAGCTGAAAACTAAGAAAAAACCTATGTCTAAAAAGCTTCAATCTGAAGAAGAACCCCAAGATCTTTTTGGGTTTATGGAGAAGGGAGATATTTAATGGCTCTACAACCTTATGAATGGAAGGACAAACCAGCCTTAATTGAGCACTTATTCCCTGTTCAGAAAATATCTGCTGAAACCTTTAAAGAACGAATGGCTAGCCAAGGGCAGTTGTTGGTTTCTTTGGGGGCCTTTTGGAAAGGTAGGAAGCCTCTCATTTTAAACAAAGCATGTATTCTGGGCTCATTGCTACCAGCAACCGATAATCCTCTAGAAGATTTAGAGGTATTTGAGCTTTTGATGGGTATTGACTCAGAGTCAATGCAGAAGAGAATTGAGGCATCTCTTCCTGCCTCCAAGCAGGAAACAATTGGTGAGTATATAGTTCTGCCATATGCCGAGCAAATTAGAATTGCCAAAAGGCCGGAAGAAATTGGTGAGCGCCTTTTTATTCACGTTTGGAATCGAGTGAATAAACATCTTGGCACGTCTGCCCATACATTCGCACAACTCGTTGAGGAAATGGGTATTGCACGGTTCGGTCATAGACCAAGAGTGGCTGATGTTTTTTCAGGTTCGGGCCAAATTCCTTTTGAGGCTGCTCGCTTAGGCTGTGATGTGTATGCTTCCGACCTTAACCCAATCGCGTGCATGCTGACGTGGGGTGGCTTGAACGTTGTTGGGGCGACTCCTCAAAAAAGAGTTGCGATCGATAAAGCCCAGCGCGATCTCGTCAAGCAAGTCCAGAAAGAAATTGATGCCCTTGATATTGAAGCCGATGGCCGAGGATGGCGGGCCAAGGTGTTCCTATATTGCGTAGAGGTGACCTGCCCAGAATCTGGTTGGCGTGTTCCTTTAATTCCTAGCTTGATTGTCAGCAATGGATTTCGAGTTGTTGTTGAGCTTAAGCCTGTGCCTAGTGAGAAGCGATACGATATTGATATTCGTGAAGTGGAAACGGACGAGGAGCTGGAACTATACAAATCAGGAACCATACAAGATGGTGAGGTAATTCATTCCCCGGATGGAAAAACACAGTATCGCGTTAGTATCAAAACCATTCGAGGCGATTATAAAGAGGGTAAGGAAAATAAAAATCGTTTGCGTATGTGGGAGAAATCGGACTTTACTTCCCGCCCAGATGATATATATCAGGATCGGCTGTTTTGTGTTCAATGGATGAAGAAAAAGCCAAAAGGATTGCAATATCTTTACGAATTTCGTTCTGTTACGAATGACGACTTAATACGCGAGAAAAAAATCAGCGATTACGTTGAAGCCAACCTAGGCAGCTGGCATGAGCAAGGTATTGTTCCTGATATGGTCATTGAAGCTGGTGATAAGACTGATGAGCCAATTAGAACTCGCGGCTGGACCCATTGGCACCATTTGTTCCACCCAAGGCAACTGCTTTTTCTGAGCCTCGTAAACAAACACTCCCCGGCAGAAGGGA
Organism: Advenella incenata; assembly: GCF_004217095.1. Classification (GTDB taxonomy): domain Bacteria; phylum Pseudomonadota; class Gammaproteobacteria; order Burkholderiales; family Burkholderiaceae_B; genus Advenella; species Advenella incenata. The sequence goes on from NZ_SHKO01000001.1 coordinate 7,568, forward strand.
AGTTCAACTTTCTGCAATGCATGAATCATCTGTCCAAGCTTACTCGTTGGCGACCACAGGCTGGTGGTGGCGGTGGCTCTGCGGCTACTTTTGATAACCAAGCACTTAATACCTTATATAACTACCCTGTAAGGGCAACGGGTTCAATTGAGAATATATTGGCAGCGCAGCATAATCACTGCCAAATTAGTGAGAATGTTTCATTCATAGTTAAATCGCATCCCGCACCTGAACTAGACATAGAGAACGATATTTACGTTACGGACCCGCCTTATGGCGATGCCGTTAAGTATGAAGAAATCACTGAATTCTTCATCGCCTGGCTGCGCAAAAATCCACCAAAGGAATTTGCACACTGGACCTGGGATAGTCGAAGATCTCTTGCTGTCAAGGGTGAAGATGAAGGCTTCCGAACGGGTATGGTTGCCGCCTATCGAAGGATGGCTCAGAAGATGCCTGACAATGGATTACAGGTGCTTATGTTTACTCATCAAAGTGGTGCTATCTGGGCGGACATGGCCAACATCATCTGGGCCAGTGGTTTGCAAGTGACTGCTGCATGGTATGTAGTAACGGAGACAGATTCCGCATTAAGAGGTGGATCCAACGTCAAAGGTACCATCATTCTGATTTTGCGTAAGCGCCATCAGGCGTTAGAAAGCTTCCGTGATGATTTAGGCTGGGAAATCGAAGAGGCTGTAAAAGAGCAAGTCGAATCTTTGATAGGGTTGGATAAAAAGGTTCGAGCTCAGGGCGCCGAAGGCCTCTATACCGATGCAGACTTGCAAATGGCCGGTTACGCTGCTGCATTGAAAGTGCTGACCGCTTATTCTTGTATTGACGGCAAGGATATGGTAACAGAGGCCGAAGCACCACGGCAAAAAGGCAAAAAAACCTTTGTTGACGAGCTGATCGACTTCGCCGTGCAAACAGCAGTTCAATTTTTAGTTCCTGTTGGCTTTCAGAAGGGCGAATGGCAGAAACTGCAGGCCGTTGAGCGTTTTTACCTGAAAATGGCCGAGATGGAGCACCAAGGCGCAAAAACCTTGGATAACTATCAAAACTTTGCCAAGGCGTTTAAGGTGCACGACTTTGACCAGCTGATGAGCGATGCATCAAAGGCCAATTCTGCGCGGTTAAAGCTTTCTACCGAATTCAGAAGTGCCATGATGTCCGGTGATGCCGAAATGGCAGGTACGCCATTGCGGGCATTGCTCTATGCGTTGTTTGAGCTATCGAAAGATGTTGAAGTGGATGATGTACTTTTGCACTTGATGGAGAACTGCCCGAATTATTTACCCAACAAGCAGCTATTGGCAAAAATGGCCGATTACTTGGCCGAAAAACGTGAGGGCCTAAAAGGCACTAAAATTTTCAACCCTGAGCTGGAAGCGAGTTGTGCTCGGGTGTTGGCTGAAGCCATTCGAAATCAGAGGTTGTAATCTATGGCGATTCGGCGCTTTTCATCTCGCACAGAAAGATTGGACACGGAGTTCCTGGCTGAGTCGTTAAGAGGAGCCGTCAAGTATTTTCGTATCGCTGGTTATTTCAGAAGCTCGATTTTTGAGCTTGTGGGGGAAGAAATTGCAAAGATCCCAGAGGTTAAAATTATCTGCAACTCGGAACTCGACCTGGCTGATTTTCAGGTGGCATCTGGCAGAACCACCGCGCTCAAAGAACGCTGGAACGAGGTGGACGTAGAGGCCGAGGCCCTACTTAAAAAAGAGCGCTATCAGATTCTGGATAGGCTGTTGCAATCGGGGAATGTTGAAATCCGCGTAGTTCCCAGAGAGCGGTTGTTCCTGCATGGCAAGGCAGGTTCTATTCATTACGAGGATGGTAGCCGCAAGTCCTTCATTGGTTCGGTGAACGATTCCAAAAGCGCCTTCGCTCACAACTACGAACTAGTTTGGCAGGACGATGATGAGGAAAGTGCCGATTGGGTAGAAAAGGAGTTCTGGGCACTTTGGAATGATGGTGTGCCATTGCCAGAAGCGGTCCTGGCCGAAATTAATCGGGTGGCTAACCGTCGGGAAGTGACCATTGAGGTATTAAAGCCTGAGGAAGTACCCGCTGCCGCCATGGCAGAAGCGCCGATTTATCGTGGTGGAGAACAGTTACAGCCCTGGCAACGCACGTTTGTCACTATGTTTCTGGAGCATAGAGAGATCTATGGTAAGGCTCGCCTACTTCTGGCTGATGAAGTGGGTGTTGGTAAAACCTTATCTATGGCAACCAGTGCGCTGGTCAGTGCGCTTCTTGATGATGGCCCCGTTCTGATTTTAGCCCCATCCACACTCACGATTCAGTGGCAAATTGAGATGATGGATAAGCTCGGCGTGCCTGCTGCTGTTTGGTCATCTCAAAAGAAGGTTTGGCTAGGTGTGGAGGGGCAAATTCTTTCACCACGTGGAGATGCTTCTTCAATTAAAAAATGCCCTTATCGCATTGCTATTGTATCTACCGGCTTGATCATGCATCAGCGGGAGAAGTTTGATTTTGTTAAAGAAGCTGGTATGCTTTTGAAAAATCGTTTTGGTACCATCATCCTGGATGAAGCACACAAAGCCCGTGCTCGCGGAGGTTTTGGTGACCAGGCTTCAGAGCCTAATAACCTCATGGCCTTTATGCAGCAGATAGGAAGACGCACACGGCACTTGATACTCGGCACGGCAACACCGATCCAAACCGACGTGCGTGAGCTATGGGATTTGCTCGGTATTTTAAATAGTGGCGCTGAGTTTGTACTGGGCGATGCTTTATCGCCATGGCATGACCATGAGCAAGCTATTCCTTTGATCACTGGCAGAGCACGAGTTACGTCTGAGGCTGAAGTCTGGCGTTGGTTAAGCAACCCTTTACCCCCAGGCAATGAACACCATATTGTTCAGCAACTACGAGACTACCTGTTGATCGACAATAAATCCTTTGGCAGCACTCATCGCTTCGAAGACCTCGGCTATATGATTCAGAGCCTCTGGCTTTCGGAATGCCTGACGCCTGGCTTCTTCAAAGAGAATAACCCCGTCCTTCGCCATACGGTGCTAAGGAAGCGTAAGCAGTTGGAGGAGGAAGGTCTGCTAGAAAGAGTTGGCGTAAACACGCACCCCATGACGCGCAATCTTGCACAGTATCAATCCCGATTTGTAGGGCTTGGCATTCCAACCAATACGCCGTTCCAAGTGGCTTACGGGAAGGCCGAGGAATTCAGTAAATTACTTCATTCCCGTACCAAATCGGCCGGTTTCATGAAGTCATTGATGTTGCAGCGAATCTGTTCTAGCTTTGCATCTGGCTTGAAAACCGCTCAGAAGATGCTGAAGCATACGGTTTCTAATGATGACGAGGATTTGGTCGAAGACGTTGAACACATTCTCTCAGAAATGACTCCAGCCGAAGTTGCTTGCTTAAGAGAGATTGAAACACAGTTGTCGCGCCCGGAAGCCGTCGATTCTAAGTTGAACACAGTGAGATGGTTTTTAACAGAGTTCCGTACCGGCGGGAAAAACTGGTTGGAGCATGGCTGTATCATCTTTAGTCAATATTTCGACACTGCGGAATGGATAGCTAAAGAACTTGCGAAATCCTTTAAGGGTGAAGTGGTTGCAGTTTACGCGGGCGTTGGAAAAAGTGGCCTATTTCGGGGTGAGCAGTTTAATAACGTCGAGCGTGAAGTGATTAAAACAGCAGTAAAAATGCGCGAAATTCGATTAGTTGTGGCTACTGACGCGGCATGTGAAGGTTTGAACCTGCAAACTTTGGGTACACTAATCAATATCGACTTACCTTGGAACCCCTCCCGCTTAGAGCAACGACTTGGTAGAATTAAGCGTTTCGGTCAAACTCGTAAGTTTGTAGACATGCTCAACCTTGTATACAGCGAAACACAGGATGAGAAGGTCTACAACGTAATATCAGAACGCTTACGTGATACCTACGACATATTTGGCAGCCTTCCTGACACTATTGATGATGATTGGATCGATGACGAGGAAGAACTAAGTACCCATATGAACGAATACATGCACGAGCGCAAAAAAGCTCAGGATGCATTCTCGGTTAAATATCGTGGAACCCACGACCCAGATGCCAACCTCTGGGAGCAGTGCGCTACGGTACTCTCCCGTAGGGACATCGTTAGCAAGCTGAGTGAGCCATGGGGAAGCTAAGCCGATAGTGTTCTAACTCTTCTATTTGGATAAAATAAGAAGACCTACAAATCTGCGGTGATGAAGTATTTTGATTTTTTCTACTTGAAACAGATGGTCATCAAAACACAAAATCTCCAAAAAACCGTCCAGTTGAGGGTTCGATAGGCATGCATAATTTATACTACCTCAAACTTGATCTGACAGTTACCCGTTTTTTATGCAGTGTCTATCAGATTATATTTGGTTCACATTAGTTGTACTAGCATAATCGAAATCCAGTCAAGTCTTCGCAATATTCCCTCCCAGTCAGGGTCTAATGATAAATCGGTTACATAGTTTTATTTAGCGGCTCTGGGGCGCGGCTTATAGATTACTGTCCTGACATCGCATTCGAAATGTGCTTCGGTGATACATCAGCACTAGGATGACTCCACACCATCACAGCTGTTTTCGCAAGAGTTGCCGCTCTTTTGCGGATAGATTCTTCATCCCAATCGCTTAGTCCGTTTTGCTGAAAGTAGGTGTTGATTAGTAACGCGCTCTGACCAAGCCTAGAGCGTTTTCCTAAAACGGGTTTGTCTTTGTCATCAACAAAATCGGCAAATGGTCCATTGCTCACCGAGCTATTGAGTGATCCTGTCAATATTGTAAGGTTGCCGAAGCAATGCAACGCAGCTTGCTTGATCGCCTTTTGATCGTCAGTCATGCCTGAAACAAAATAGGTCGGTAAGTTTTGCCAGCTTTGTGGCATGACATGCTCTACTGTTAGCGCTGATTGTACTGGAACATGATTGCTGCCTTGGTGGGTCCCCCGCGCGGCATATTCTAATGCGCGCAACAAAGCGGCCACGCGGGCAGGTTTCATTTCGGTGTAAACCGGACGTGTTATCCATGAATCGGTAAATACCCGATCATCCGGCCACTCCTCGCTGGCTCCTTGTCCATTGAGTAACGCTCTGCGCAGCGCGTTATGAGGGGCATCGGAGGATTTGGATATTGCTCGCAGTACGCGCAAAAAGAAGCGGTTATACCCCTTAGTCGTCAGGCCAGAAACAGTGCGGCGGACAAGGTATGACGACAAATCCCCGATCGCCTGCTTTAATTCCGCACTCTCTGCGGTTAGGCGTTCACGTAAAGCTAAATAGATTGGAGTAATAGTTCCCACATCTAGTGACTTGATAAGTCGAGAAAACTCAGCCAAGTATCCAGTACCGGTCGGAGTGATAAGTTCGGCGAAGTACCCACTTAGTATTTGAATGCGTCGGAGCTCTTCTTCAATATTACGTTGATCTTTTTGCCACCAGCTTTTAAAACCTTGGAATACATGAGTTACAAGGGTGGCTTCCTGGCTTCGTAGAACTGTATAGTTGTAGAAAAACAGATCGATACGCGGATGTAGCAAGCGGCCTTGGCGCTCCTTTTCTCGCCAGTATTGGTTGGTAGTGATCGACTGTTTGTTTGTAACGGTCTGGTCGAACTTTCTCCAATATTCATCGTATAGGGAGTCAACGTTGAAGTCATTGCGGGCGGCTTCCAAGAAAAGAAAATTGCGAATTAGGTCTGATGCCAGTAGAGGCTCGCCTCGAGCGTTCAGTGTCTCGAAAATAATTTGAGGATCGTCGTCATCTTCCAAAACTAAAGTCATGATTTGGATATGTTCTGACAGAGTCATGTATAGAGCTTCAGCGCGCGTAGTATCTGGAGAGCCATCGCCGAGAAGAGGGCTTATTGAGTTGGTACTGCGTATCTGCGAAGTAAGCAGATCGCTATAGTTTTTATCTCGAATTGGATTGACGACGTCGTTCAAGTCAACGCCATTCATATATGCGAGGCAAGCGTGGTAGAGGTACAGGAAGGTCTGTACCATTAGCGGCCGTTCTAGCTTATTTCGACCCTCTCTAGCTGGGTAGGTATCGTAAATTTCTTCTATTGTTTGGGCATTGTTCAGAAATTTCATTTCTGAACGACCGGCCTGGGTAGGCCAAACCTTGTGGTGGTCATCAACGTCACCGTAGGGACCTGGATTACGTATCAAATTCGCCAGCATTTGCTGCAAGACTGGATTGCTTACTGTCCTGGCTGAAAAACTAAAAGCCAGGAGAAGTAAATGTAACGTGGTGGAGCGTTGTTGTCCGTCAATTACTTCGTAGGCAGGAACACGCCCAAATTTATTGTGTGGTATTGGTGTCATTACAATGGAGCCGAGGAAGTGCTTTTGCAATGGTTTTACTCCATTGGCGGTACCACTCGTCGATAGAACTTGGCGTTCCAAATGTGCGTCTGATCTATCTTGAATGTCCGCCCATAATGGGGCAACCTGTTTTTCCAGAGTCCATACATATCCGCGTTGAAAAATGGGAACTTGGTATTGATATGGTGAATCGAATAAGCCAGTAACAGTGGTTCTCTTTGGCTGCATGAGCGATTTTACCTATTGCTTAAAAAATTTTTAGTGGGGAATGACTTATCTACTGAGCATTGGGGTTAGCTGACATTTTTTCGGACCATACCCCAGAAAATCGTGACGGCATGATGTAGCTGCCTATGGTCAACCGTCATTTCTGTCACGATCATCAGGAGCTCTGGCTGCTGTCGGCTCGTAATAACCACTCGACTTGTCGTCGCGCCGTAGAAATGACTTGGCTGAATACTCGTACGTCGACCTGCGGCTCTCGATCCGTTGTCGGAAAATCAGGTGAACGGCGACCTCCGATTACAAGTACTTGAATCGATGCGCTGATGAATTTGCTCAATTCGTGCCGGTAGGAGACTGCTTGCAGGTAATCATCGTGATTCAGTGCGTGGCCTGGCCGCTTAAATTCAATTAGCAAGTATTTGCCGCTCAAATTTTCATTTAGCAGTAGATCGGGACGCTTGTCTGCCTTCGTGCCTGTGTAGGTCTTGCCTAGCATATCCTCTACCTGGCGGCGCAAGGTGATGTTTGAGCTGAACAGCGAATATTCGGGACCCAACACCCAGAGATTCCGTTCAAGCGCTTTATGCATCATGGCTTCACTGGTAGTGGTATCGTGTACCAACTTATCCAGTTGATCGAGAAAAACTTGACGAGCTGTCGCTTGCTGAACAAGTATTGCCATCTCTGAAAGGCCAAAGTCGTTCAATCGTTCTGCAATACCTGCAATATCTCCAGGTGTCGCAGCATCAATGTGTTCAAGAAGGATGCGGTAATCGGAGCGTTCCATTGCCTCTAATAGCACGTTCACTACCGGTTCGACCTTGCTTTCAGGCTCGCCGTAATATTTATCGAGAATTTTCTTGATTGCTTGATCGGCAAAGCTCCGCTTATGTTCAGGCAGAGCAGATAGCCGAGTGAGAATGGTTTTTTGCAATCGCGCCTGTGCAAGCTGGATATCCTGCCAGTACTGCTGCTCGTAGGTTTCCCGCAGAATGGGCTGGACGTATGCCTCAACCTCCCGCAGGAGTTCGCTGTTCTCAACCGCGGCATCCCAGCCCGCGGTGATGTGATCGCGCAGACCATCTGCTTCGATTTCGCCATATAGCTTTCGAAGTAACTTGGGAGGGAAGTCATCCCGTTGATCCAAGCCGAAGAATCCAGGGCGTCCTACCGTCTTCCCATCAACGCGCAAAATAATACCGGGCTGACGTAAGCCTGATTTGCGATCGCTGATTGAAAATCGCAATTTCACCTTTCCTACATTCGGCAAAGCGTGTTCTTGCTCTTCATAATGACCTGATACGTCATCCACATCCAGCCGCTTGTCTTCTACCGTTATTGAAAAATCATCCTGGCGGCCATAATCCTGCAAGAGGATCTGGCGAAGCCGGTTGGCATCAGGGTAGGCCAAGCCTTGATGCAAATCGCTGAGCGTAATAATCGTGCCGTGAAGCTCAAGCGCGCATGGCTCACTGTGCAACACGATGTCCAACTGTTCGATATCTTCCACTCGTGAAAGATCGTCCAGCCGTAGCGTGATACGACATAGGCGGCCGCGCGCGCGTGTTTCAAGCGTCATGGTCGCGGCAGCCATAAGACCAGAAAATTTTCCGATACCCTTTCTGCCCTTGACTGGACGATTTTTCCCCGCCGTACGCTCTCCGCGCCGTGTTCGACGGTCTGATGCAATGTTCAAATAGTGGCGTCGCAGTTCTTCTTCGGTCATGCCACTTCCATCGTCCCTAATGACGATGGCGCCGCCTGTCAGTGGCTTTGGAAGATTGACAGACACCTGCACAGCGTCTGCATCCCAAGCATTGTCGACAAGCTCTTTCAAGGCTCGTTCCGATGACGGGTATTCCTGACTCAGCAGAGTGGCGAGTCGGGAATCAACCTGAAAACGCATCTGGGTACGGCTCATGTCAACGTTCCTTAAAATCAATCCTTTTCCTCAAACGAAAGGAAATCAATGAGCCGCCGTGATTTACTGACTTCATTGTGCAATGCCACCCAATACTACCAAGGTGCCCCATCAATATTCAAAGCTGCGTCCAGTTGTGCTTACTCCATTAGCGCGGACAAGGCCTGAAATTCTTGTTTATCGATATCGCCATTTTGGTTTCCATCACGAACTTCGTCGAATCGGTTGTGGCCTTGACGTCACTGGTGTATCCCGTTTACTAGGCTTCCAAATTTTAGAGAACTTGGAGCTCTCCCTTGCTAGGCTGAAGCATTTTCCCGCTTTTTGCACCAGAATGATGGCAAAACTTTGCTCGCTGTTCGTATCTAGCTTCTACAACGAATATGCTCAAAGCTAATCAAAGAATTGATTAATTTTGATACAATTGTATCAAAATTAAATATAATTCAGTTGAAATTGGAGTGTCAGCATACAGTGAGTCTAAGGATTAACCGATATGTTATCTCTGTCCTCAAAGGAAGGATTTGTGCTTATGCTAGGACATGCAGGATACATACTCTAAATCTCTTTCTTATACACGACTAGGTTTAATACTTCTTCCTATGCAGACGCATGAACAGTACAACGGTGTTTTCCTTTCAAGTGACAGTCAATTCGCAGGACACCTGAATATAGCGGGCGCGGATAGCTTCGTCCAGCTCGTTGGAAAGAGTTTCTGGACATTACCGCCCGAAACCGAATACGTGGATATTCATGGAATGTTAAGCGATGGCAAAAAAGCGTCGCTTCTTGAGTGTGTACTCCATGGCCAAACACAACACCGGTTCGATGAGAACACTCAGTTCGAGAGCCGTTTTTTTCCACACTATGTCATTGTCGGTGAAGAATTTATAGGTTCTGACGAACCTGTGATTCAGGCGGTTCGCTATCATTTCGATAGCATCACCAGACTTTTAAGTGGGCACAATTCCTTTCGATCTCTCAGGCCGGATCCAGATGAAATGCGCCGGATTCTGGAGACCGACCACAAAAAATTCGAGAAGATGGCGGAGGAGCAAGGTTGGCCGAAGCACCCATTTAACCCAGAGATCAGCGAGCATCCACATCTCCTGTATTTCAGCGGGGTTCGGGAAATTATTGCGTGCGAGACCAAGATTGGGAAAATTTTACTGACGAACCGCATTTCACAACGTGGGAGAGGTGCAGCAGGGATTGGCATCGACAACGAAGTTACCGCGAATATCGAATTCCGGAAGCCTAAGACGGTCGACGCAGCAACTCATGCTCTTTATACCCTGCACAGGTTATTCGAATTAAGTCTCGGACACCGTCAGCGCTATGGTCGGATTGAGATAGAGTTGACGCACCGTTCAAAGGATACCGAACACGATCTGCCTCAAACTGCACGGCTCTATTGGAGTCTGTGTAACGTGCACGCTGAGGATGACTCGAACGTGATTCTCAGGGACGCACTTCTAGCTCCAGAACGACGTCCCGAAGAGTTTGCCAAGGTGACGACGGGTTGGATGAATAGCGCAGAAATCATGGGCGATCCCAGGGAACGATTTGCGACATCATTCTTCGGTAGTTTCAGCATAGATCGTATTGTTGGCGCTGCCAACTTGTTCGATTTGCTGCCTGACAGCTACGCGCCTAAAACGACGGAGACTGATGGATCGTTGAAGGAGGCAGTGACAAAATGCCGTATGATATTCTCGGATCTTCCTGACAGTTTCGCTAAGCAGTCTGTCCTCTCCGCCCTGGGGCGCATTGGTAGAGCCAGTCTTCGAGACAAGGTATATCACCGTGCCAACAAAGTCCTCGCGGCGGCTGGAGGCAAGCTTCCAGAACTGCATTTGCCATGTCATCACGCTGTCTTGTGCCGCAACCACTATGTTCACGGCAGCAAGGGTGCTTTCAACTACCAAAAGCACTTTACGGAATTCGCGTTCATCGCCGAAACACTAGAGTTCGTGTTTGCCATATCGGATCTACTTGATCTGGGATGGGATTTGGAGCGCTGGATGGATGAAGGGACTTCGATGACGCATCCGTTTAGCGTCTATACCGTTAACTACTCGGAAAACATTCGTCGCCTCAAAGCTTTAATCCAGAAGTAGCGTTCAGGGCGATTTGACTTAAACAGTCACCTGTTTGTTGGTCCGCCGCCAGTGGGTTAGTACTATTGTCGGAGGACAAGGTACGCATTTTACGAACATTTCAGACGGCACTATGCTTATATACGTTTCAGACTAAGATGCGTCTGGCTTGGGAGGGAGACAGTGCTGGTTGGTGGTTGGGGTGCAGCACGTCAATTCGCCGGATGCCCCCGTTTTCAAGCCCGACACCGAAGGCATGAAAACTCACAGCGCCATTGCTACCGCGTTAGGTGATGCGCCCATCGTTGTAAAGAGTGAAGCCGACAGTTTCTTCAAAACAAATTTAGAGCAAATCGTGCGCGAAGCAGGCATCACCGATATTTATCTCACCGGCATGATGACTCAGCATTGTGTCACCCACACGGCCCTGTCTCCGCAAGCGAGCGACATGAAAGTCCACATCGTTGCCAAAGGCTGTGCCGCACCCGCCAAAGCCTTGAGTGATTTGGCCCTGAAAGGTCTGAGCGCTCGATGCGACGTTGTGTAGAACCATCACTGCGCGTTATTGAGTTGGAAGCCCCGAGAAAGGTTTCGGATTTCATCGAGGCGTTCATCGGCATGCTGCCGTGAAACTAATGGAGTATTTGAATGAGTGGTAGCTCAACTTGGCTGCGAGGTGCAGCCATGCTTACAGCAACAGCCATGGCATGGGGCGGAATGTTCCCGGTCATGAAGCCGCTGCTGGGCGACATCGATCCGATCACGTTGACCTTGGTGCGCTTCGGATTTGCCGTGCCTGTTCTGATTGCTCTACTGGTGATCAAGGAAGGGTTGGGGACATTGTCGACCAGCGGCAAGGCGTTGCAGTTATGGTGGCTCGGAACATTAGGTTTCGCTGGTTTTGGGCTGTTGCTCGTACTGGGCCTCAAGAGCACGCGTCCAGAACATGCCGCTGTGATTCCAGCCTTGATGCCCTTGATCGCAATCGTGGTCGCATCGATCCGTGGACGGTCATGGCCATCTTCGCGGGCGCTCACTGCGGTAATGGCGGGAATCGCGGGAGTTTGCCTGGTCGTGACCCGTGGTGATCCGGGCATGTTGCTGGGCGGAGGTGCAGGTCACGGAGAGCCAACACCATGACCGAACTCGATAAAAAACAACTGGGGACTACTCTGTGGGGAATCGCCGACCAACAGCGGGGCGCGATGAATGCAGACGATTTTCGCGACTACATGCTCTCCTTCTTATTCCTGCGCTATCTGTCCGACAACTACGAGGTAGCTGCACACAAAGAATTAGGCTCGGATTATCCGACACTGGACACGGGTGTCCTAAATAGAACTGTCTTTGGTTGGTTCATGCCCGCTGATTCTTTCGACGAAATACAACATGAAAGCTTCTCTGCCCTGTGCCATCATAGGTATAGATAGTTTCGAACACCTGAATCGACTTTTTTGAAGCTAAATTTGCGACTGCTTCTGCTTCGTGCTGAGCTACAGCCACAGCATTGGTGAATGGTGTGAAAACTCCAACTAGAAGAATGCCAGAACCTTGGCTGTTGGCAATCGAGTGCATCGAAGCCTTGTCGTACTTTGCTTCTATAACAGAATGAAAAACGGCTGAGAATGACTCATCAGGTTCGTAAATTAGCCTGCGGTGATCCGGTACATGCTCTACATCATCAGACGCCCCTGAAGTAAGGCTAATTGCGTGATGACTGTCTAAAAAGGCGTCTGTGATCTCGATCCACGTTTTCCTTCCATTCAATTCAACAATAGCTTCTGGAGGCTCAGGTCGCTCCAGTATTTTCAAGTTAATACCATCCTTTTCTAAGTAATCCTTGAATTGGCGAAGAACAGCCTCTTCATGCAAGTTTTTTAGATTTCTTCGACTAACCATTTATGACACCTGTTTATTAACTCGAATTATGGTACGGAGTAAATACTCCCACGAATCTTGCTGTATCTGCAATACCCATTCCTTTTTTTTGCTGCGCAGCTGAATTATTTTATCGTGCATAATCTGATCAGCTTGCCGCACCTTATGCTTCCCTTCCCCTTTCGCTTTGCCTATACGAATCTGTGCGCTAAGCATCATGAGTGGCCAGACTTTTATAGACAGTTCGTAGCCTCAGAAAAGTATTGCTATTCATAGATTACCGGTGATAGGTTGTCCGATAGCGCAGACTTACCGTACCGATTGATCTGGGCTATAGGCTGTGGCTCGAAACGCTCAATCGTTGAGACACTTCAGCCACCGGTCGGTGGTGTTCTGTAATTTGCTTTATCGCTTCGAGTTTGAATTCTTCCGTAAATCGGACCTTACTCATAATAATCTCCGTCTGTGAGTATTATGAGGCTTAAAAGTGTCTAGTAAACCCTGGCCGATTCATAGTATCGTCCCACGAGGAAGATATCTCTGCTTACATGCGATAGCGCTTTGACCGGGCTGGGTTGACGACCTCCACACTCAACATGCAACGCTTGGCGAAAGAAGTTTCGTAACCTATTTACGGTGGTACTTCGGGATATCTCACGATTGTGCTGTTTGTTATCGTGTTATGGAAAATATAGAAAAGAGTACAATTTATTATGGCGAAATTCTACTTTCAAAATACGCTGTAAATTCCAACGAGGTTGATGATGCAAATTTATAAACATGACAATGGTAATCTCAAAGAGATAAAGGAAAAGCCGTTCAAATTAGAACGTGAAATACAGCAAATGTTTGAATCCAACTTGATGAAAATCATGGATCTTAATTTAGTGCGTAGTGAGTTTTCCATCAAAAACAAACGCATTGATACTTTGGGGTTTGATGATCAAACAAAAGCGTTTGTCATCATCGAATATAAGCGCAACAGAAATGTAAGCGTTATTGATCAAGGCTTTACGTATCTCAGTTTAATGCTTGAGAACAAGGCTGATTTTATCGTCGAGTATAATGAACAGTTAAAAAAAAATTTAAAACGCAACGATGTCGATTGGAGTCAAACGAGAGTTGCTTTCGTTTCCCCTTCATTCACGGAGAATCAGGTTCAAGCCACAAATTTTAAAGATATAGCCATTGAACTTTGGGAAATACGTCAGTATGAGAATGGTCTGATATCAATAAATCAGCTGAAGCAGAGTAAGTCTGCTGCTAGCATAAAGCCAATTGCCCAACAAAATAATGAATTAAAGAAAGTGACAGATGAAATAAAAATCTATACTGAAGAGGATCATGCCTCCCGCGGAGGCGAAGTGACTTTCGAACTTTACGAAAAATTCCGTGATGCAATATTAAATTTGGGTGATGGAATTGAGATTAAACCACAGAAGCACTATATAGCTTTCAAGAAAGATAGCAATATTGCTTGTTTGGAATTGCAGAAGAAAAAATTAAAAATCTACATCGGCGCAAAAGCGGGATCGCTTGACGATTCAAAAGCGCTGGCAAAAGACGTGTCCACAATCGGCCATTGGGGCACGGGAGATTATGAGATCACGGTCGACGATGACACCAATTTGGAATACATAATGAGCTTGATCAGACAGGTGCTGTGATTAATTTAAGATAATTTTTAGAGATTATATCGGCACTAGGTAGAAACGCATGATGCTTAGGTAACGACACAGTGGTGGCAAAGGAATTACCACATGTAATTTAAAAGAATTCTCCATGAACGAATATGTAAAACACTCGATTCGGAAATTCCACAAGCTATATCAGCAACGAGTTTTCGATCAAGACGATGTTGCATTGATACTTGTTTTAGTACGCGACTATACAGCTAAGGGTGGTTTGCTTCGCGAGTTAGGTGATTTTTTAGCACACCCAGATCGAAAGGACAGAGGGCTCCTAATTACCGAAATCCATAGAATTGCCGCGCTTCATGACGAATTTCTTACAGAAGAATACCGCTTGCGCAGAAATGGCTTGGAGTACGACTATACAAAACTCCCACGCTTTCACGGTATAACAAGAGACCAACTGTCAAATGAACTGGCCGCCGTTTTATCTTTCAGTGATGTAGACACCCGCAACTTTGACTCTAATAGTCATAGTTTTCGCGAGTTTGTAGCTTGTGTGATTCTTCTTTTAGAGCCATGTCAGCTCAAAGTTAATGATCAGTTACTTCGAGTAGAGGTCGAATATGGGCACGCTATTACGGCGCTGGTGAAATATGAGAGCCAACTTTATCGAAACAATTTTGCATCACTCCCTATTCTTTCGCTTTTAAACGTGAATATTCACATGACTCGGCAACATGAATGCTTCACGCTATCGAGTGTAGTGGCCAGACGGCACCGTTCTGGGGGACTATTTGCAATATCGCACTGCAATGATCTTGTAGAGCAGTTCATGCATCGAGAAAATTACGAAAGAACAGAAAAGATATATGCTTTAAATTCTGTTTGATTAACTGTCGCTACACCACACTGTTAAAGCAATCCTCAAATGCTAGATTTTCTCTCGGGTAACAGTGGTTTTTTGGTTGCATGAGCGAGTTACCTATTTCTTGATGGATTTTTAGTGTGAGATGGCTTTTTTACCGAGCCTTGGGAATGGTGAAATCTTTTTCAACAATTCTCCTGAAAATCGCTGCGGCATACCGTAGCTCCTTAGGTTGTTGTCGGCTCGCAATAACCACTCGGCTTGTTTTCGCGCTGTAGAAATGACTTGGCTATTTGGAATTTGTATGTAAAACGGGGGATATAGGCAAACAAGTAAGTTTGCCTATCTTTTTTCGCCATATGAAACCAGAAACAATTTCAGATAAACTTCTTGGGAAAACTTACTAATATTGAACTCGCATGGGGTTATCAAGGCCGATTCAGTAGCTTTCCTAATGATTTGATTATCTGGGTGGATCAGACGGACGTACACGTTCGAAAGCAGCTCCCAGTTGCAAAACTTTTGCATCATCACCGGCCTTTCCAAGAAAAGACATGCCAATTGGAATATTGTTGGCTGACAAGCCGCCATTCACAGTGATCTCTGGAAATCCTGTGGCCGCGGAAATTTTTGCAGCGGCATACGCATACGACTTACACGAAAAGGTGGGATCAACTTTATTTGGTACCACTGGAGCGGTGCAGCTAATAGTCGGAAAGAATAAGGCGTCATACCCTCCTTGCTCCATAATTTGAGTTAATTCCCGTTTCAATGACGGAATGACAATAGTGAGCATCCGTATATAGTCGGGAGAATTGGTGTTTCGGGTCTCCAGGTTTTCTATCAGTCCCTTGTAACGACCAGGGTTGATCATACGGGTACCCTTGTCGGTGAGAGCGTCGAGCGTGTGCATGAAATCTTTCAGGTCTTTGGGCTGGCCAACAGGCAGTGTGGTCAGGTATGCCTCGAACTGAGGTCGAAACTCTACAACGCCAATCGGGCCTAAAAGGGCGGGCTGTAGCGTTTCATACACTGCTGGCAGACTTATATGAACAATCCGGGCGCCTGCCTTCTCTATAGCCGCTATGGAACGCTGCTTGATGGCATCAACCTCGGTATTAGCACCATCAAAGTTGTCCACTACGGCAATAGTCTTGCCGGAGAAAGTACTGGCGCCCAATTCCATCGTCAGCGAATTGTGTGGACGAGTTACATCCCGAGTAGCTGCATCGTTCTTATCTTCGGCTTGGATAGCATCGAGAACGATTGCCTGATCTTCAACGGTCCGGGTGATCGCGCCGGCGACATCTGCTGTGAGTGACATCGGAATAATCCCCGAACGACTAACCAGACCAAGCGTCGTGCGCATTCCTACTGTACCAGTAACGCTAGCAGGCGAACGGATGGAACCCGTGGTATCTGTACCCAAGGCGAAGGGCGCGAAGTTTGCCGCCACGGCGGCGGCGGAGCCACTACTGGAGCCGTCGGCGGTGCGCAGCGGGTTGAAGGGGTTTAGCGTTTGGCCACCTACCGAGCTATAGCCGTACCACCCGTAGGACGCCGCAAGCTCTGACATATTGGTTTTGCCCAGCAGGACCGCACCTTGATTTAGCAGCTTCTGTATGACGAACGCGTTAGATGTCGGTTTCGATGTGCGAAGTGCCATCGAACCACCGGTAGTGGGCATCTCTACTGTGTCGAAGTTGTCCTTGGCTAGAAACGGTATGCCAGCCAAAGGCGCATTACGCTGGTTTTTGCCTTGTTGTGCTCTCCAGACATCCCAGGCTCTGGCTTGCTCCATGGCCTTGTCATTAACAGACAACACGGCATGGATGCCATTGGCGCCGCTGTCCTCGGTTTCGATGCGCTTTAAATAAGCAGTAACAAGCTCTGCGGAAGTGAGGGTTCCACTATCCAGCGCTGTTCGCAACTCTGCTAAGCCCATGTTTATTATCTTATTGGGAGCGACACCTGCACCCACCCAGGTAGGAGCGGTGATCATCGCCCAGATCAGAAAGAGTATGGTTCGTTGCGCCGGGATCCGATTTCGGGGGATAAAACGAAGAAGAATTTTATGATGCATGTTTAACCTTTCTTATGGTTGTGGTTAATGTTTCGCAGTGATAACAGGAGACGCGTGGCGCGTTTCTAGTCGACGGTTGCGCCGGACGCTTTGACCACTGGTTCCCACTTGGTTCGCTCCTCACGCAGCAACTTGGCGAAGAAGCTCGCATCGCCTCCAATAGAGCCAGATGTGCGCTCAACACCCATGTCGCCGAGTTGTTTCACCATTTCAGGGTTTTGCATCGCTTTGTTGATCTGCGTATTGATTTGGCTGACGATAGTTAAAGGAATTCCTGCCGGCCCGACAAGGCCGAACACAACGCTCGCCTCCATATCCTTGTAGCCTGCCTCTTGCATAGTTGGGATATTTTTGAGCACGGCGACACGATCGGCTGCCGTAATTGCGAGCGCGCGTACCTTCCCCGCCTGGATCATCGGAAGGGCCGCCGGGATCGAGGCAAAGAACATGTCTACTCGACCACCCACCAGATCTGTCATAGCAGGCGCTGCACCGCGATAGGGAACATGCAACATATCGGTTCCGAGCTTGTGCTTCCAGGATTCACCGACCAGGTGAGCCAAGGTGCCGTTTCCTGAAGAGGCAAAGGACAGCGATTTGTTTTTACCCGCAGCTAATAGTTCATCCACGCTGGTGTATGGTCCGCTAGCGGAGACGATTAATACAAGCGGTACTCTGGCAAGCAACGCGATAGGTTGCATATCTTTTTCAATATCAAAGGGAATTTGGTGATAGAGAAACTGGTTCACGATCATATTGCTTGATTCGCCCAGCGCCAAGGTATAGCCATCGGGCTGCGCCTTGAATGCTTGATCGAACCCAATATTTCCGCCACCTCCAGGACGATTATCAGGAATGAACGCCCAGTTAGCAGATTCTGTTACTGCTTTAGCCATTAAGCGAGCCATTGTGTCTGTTCCTCCTCCTGGTGGCGCGGGAATAACGAGCCTGATCGGTTTGGTCGGAAAGTTTTCTGCCAAACTGGTTCCCGCCGCTAGTAACGCTGCCCCCATAACGGCGGCGCGGATCATGTTACGTCGGCTAAATGTGAAATTTTTTGTCATCGTTTTCATAATTTATTCCATCAAGATTTTTTGTATATATTTCTGGGAAAGCAAGGTTCAATCTGTTGGTTTTAATAAATGTTGCATGCTTATAAATTCTATAGAAACAAAGCAGTAAGACAATCAATATAAAAGTCGTTGCTGATGCCCTGCTGTTATACATTCGTCCAAAGATGTTGCACGTCACTGGAGATAACGAAGAGGTTAAGCGCGACAACCTTTTACACGGACCAGTATTCATAGGAAAACTCAGAGTAGCGAACGCCGGGAATATCAATCAGAGTCGGAGTAATTGGCAATGGCCTGTAAAGTCACGGGCTTGATCGGAGAGCGGACCCGATAGCTGCCGATTTCGTCGACCGTACGACAAAGGCGTTCTGAAAGAATTTGGGTCACCACTCCACCGCACACTCTTCCCTGACAAGGCCCCATGCCGCATCGGCTGAAAAATTTGGTTTGATTCGGGCCGATGCATCCAATGTCTGCCATTTGGCGAATCTCACCTGCGGTGACATGCTCACAGCGGCAGACCGTAGTATTGTCAGCAGGCGCGCAGATCCAATCAGGAGGACGATACAGGCTATCGAGGAACGGGCGTATGGCCAATTGGATTTGAAGGGCTTTTTTCCAGGGGAGTGCATGGTCATGCAACTGCGACTTGGTCAGTACTCCTAAGGCATTAGCGGCACCCAGGGCGGCCAATGCTCCTGATTTTTCGGCGGCTTTTGCCCCTGCTATCGCGACACCGTCGCCGGCTATCCGAAAACCGGCAACAGAAGTCTGGCCGTAATCGTCACAGACAACACGCCAGGCTCGTTGTATGTCCACCCATCGGTGCTCGACCCGCATTAGCTGGGATATTTGATGGTTAGGCACTACTCCATGATGAAGCAATACGGTATCTGCAGCAATTTCTCGAATCACCTCACCATCGCTGAAACGTACAGCTTTAGCGCGATCGTGACCTAACACCTCAACATTCCTGGCGCAACGAAACCACGGCACTCGATGTAAAACCAAGCTAGCCATAAGCGCTACCCCTTTGGCGAGATAGCCTGGTGCACGCAATGCAGAGGGTAGGTGCCGCGTCGCCAAACCTCGATTGCTCCTGGGAGAAGTCTCAATGACGGCTGCGACCTGTGCTCCTGCATCAAGCAGTTGCCGGGCCACCAATAGTAACAAGGGGCCACATCCAACCAGAACCACCGGTCCGGACGGAATAGATGCATCGGCCTTCAGGGCGATTTGGGCAGCGCCGGCGGTCAGAACACCTGGCAATGTCCACCCGATCAAAGGTGATGCTCTTTCTATTGCACCGGTGGCAGCAATGATTTGTTTTCCCTGAATGCTGCGCGTTGTACCGTCCGACAGCATTGTCACCACCAAATCGGGTGATATATCCCAGACCGTTGTATTAAAGGCTCGGTGTATGGGACTGGCCATGAGTTTTTGAGCCAATTGCAATCCATCCTGGTAGTCCGGTCCTAACATTCGTCGCACATGTTGGTCTGCATGCAGGGTATTGCGATAGATCTGTCCTCCTGGGGCTGCTTGCTCGTCGATTATCAGGGTTCGTAGGCCATATCGATTTGCCTCTAACGCCGCTCGTATGCCAGCTGGGCCAGCGCCTATGACTACCAGGTCGTATTCTTTCATCATAATTATGCCTCCCGTGGACCATTAGGCCGCCGCACAACCATCCCCGCCCGCACTTTAATCTGACACGACTGCACGTTGCTAGCGCCGTCGACATGTACAAGACATTCGAAGCAAGCACCCATGAGGCAGTACGGTGCTCGAGCCTCGTCCTGGTGATGGCGCGTGGGAATGCACCCAACTTCCAATAACGCGATAGCTAATGTCGTGCCTTCTTCGGCGTAAACAGGCCGCTCGTCCACAGTGATACGGGCTTTGGGTCGCCGTGCGACCCCGTCAATGCGTTTGAACATGGAATCTCGATAACGAAAAATCGGATAAACCGCCAGTCGCGACCTCGCTCGCAATCCAGTCTGCAATTGGCCCCGCATGTAGCGGCGCAAGCGTGATCCCGCTGTGGCAAGTGACGACGTAAGCCCCGGAATGGAGCAGTGATTCGGAGTAAATTGGGTACCCGTCCTGGCTCATCACTCGCAACGCTCCCCAACTACGCACCACATTGACACCCGCCAGACACGGAAAGCAGTGGCTGGCGCGTTGTGCGATACGCGAGAGCTGAATCAATGTGGTTTGATCATCCAGTCCTACCTCTTCCTTAGAATCGCCGATCTGGACAGTACCGTCGGAGGTTTGGCGTACGTGCAGGGTTGGATAGTGCAGGAAAGGGGCCATCCTTTCGGTGATCAGAATCTGTCCACGGACAGGGCGTATCGGGACTTCTAAGCCTAGCGGTGCGGCTAGCGCCCGGTTTCCGAGACCGGCAGCGAGAACTATTTTACGTGCGCCCACGCTTCTGTCGCCCGCCCGGATCAGGTACCCGCCACTGAGCTGCGGCTCGATGGCGGAGACGGCTTGACCTACCATCCAGGCGCCGCCCGCTGTGGTGTGAGCCTTAAATAACGCTCGTAACAACATTAGAGGACTAACATGGCCGTCGAGTGGACAAAATACCGAACCCGCAATCTCGCTACCGACGGCGGGCAATCGCTCCTGAGTCTGGGCAGGCGATAGAACTTGGTACTCGAATTGCTCACCAACCAGATCGCGCATCGCGTCTAAGAGCTCTACGCGGGCCTGTAATTCCTGCTCGTCTAAACAAATCGTGAACCCGCCGGGGTTTGATAATCCTACGTCTACGCCTGTCTGGTTTAGTAGCTCCGCTGCCAGATCAGGCCACTGCGATGCTGCTTTTAGCGTCCAGCGACCATAGGCACGATGCCGTGCCCCTTTGCCCTGTACCCAAATCAGGCCGAAGTTGCCGCGCGATGCGCGAAACCCAATATCGCCTTCATCAACCACGCAAACCGTTTGTCCCAACTTGGTTAGCCCATAGGCAACGGACATACCGACGGCACCGGCGCCGATTACTGCGATGTCATATGACTGACCCTCGACTATTTGATTATTTTCGCAGAGCATCATGTCTCAACTTCCTGTGCGTCCAGAGCGCGCAGCAGTGGTTCCAATTCTTCTTTGCGAAGTGCGGCCATACCGTCTAGCAGTGCCCGCTGCTGAGTTTCGGATAAAGTTGAGCGTGTGGCGACCGAAAGCTTATGTTCGAGATCGTCCCACGTTAACGGGCGATCAGGGTCGCCCCGTGGGTCTATCAACGGCGACTCCAGCCTTACTCCATTCGCCAAATTCACCGCAACCCAGGCTGGAGAACGGACCGGGAACAGAGGTTCGATGGAAGCGTCGTACACTACTTGGACTTGCTCCGCTAAGTCTCTTACCTCGACGTTACTTAGATGACAACTATCCAAGGGCAATAGCGCGTCGCTACCCTGTAACGCACACAAGGCCAGGCAGTAGGGGACACTGTACTGCGCCTCTACTAGCGTCAGAGGATGGGGCTTATTGGATAGATTGAAGGTGGCTCGGTAGGTATACACTTCCATCTTGATGATGTCGCGTGCAGAAAAACCATGGACGGATTGCAAATGGAGAAAAGCCTCCAGCGGAGCGTGGATGTGTCGGCAGCAACCGAATATCTTGAAATAGGTGCTATTGATTAATGGTTGGCCGTCCAAATTGTGCAGGATCGTATCTAAATCGAATAATTCGGGGTCATCCAACATGGCTGTAGGACCGGCAAAGCCTGCCTGCGCAAGCTGCAGCGCAGCCCAGCCAGAGGCAACACCTGCAGGGATGCCTTCCTTTAGATCGGAGCCAGCGAGGCCGGCCAGAGCAGGTAGCGCAGGGGCAGTTTGGGCGACAATAGCAAGCGCCTGTGCAATGATCTCTGCACTAACGCCTAGCATCCTGCCGGCGGTTGCCACGACCGCGAATCCAGACCAAGATCCAGACGGCGCATAGTTAGGCTTGGCCGTAGCCATACGTATTCCTACCTCATAACCGGCTACCACCGCCGCCATGAAATCCCGTACGGCGATTTGCGGATGGTTGTGGACCAGGGCTAGCGCTGTGGGAATGACGGCAGCTCCAGGATGCCCCCTGGCCATGCGGTTACCGTCGTCCAGATCCAGGGCGGAGGCGGCGGCGCTGTTCGCATACAGCGCCGCCGCCTCCGACACATCAGATCGCGTGAACCACAATGTTGAGCGACCAGCGCCGTATAGTGCCTGGGCTGCTCGCTGCGACGCCTTTACTCCCGGAAGTTCTAACGCGGCCGCTGCGCTCACAAGAGCGTCCAGTACACAGCGTATCACCGCCTCCTTGGTAGCAGTATCAATTTTGCTGAAGCTCAGGCCCGCGACATAATGTCCCAGCTGTAGTGCAGTGTTATGCCTACTGTCAGATTGTGTCGGCGTTTCTTGTAATGCATAACATTTTGGCATAATCAATATTCAACTTTATCCAAGTGGCGTGTCTAGTAAGTATCAATAAGCAAAACTAGCTCAATTCGTATATTATAGAATCAGCTTTTCTCGCAGAATACTGCTTATGTTTGAGCTGCTTATGCCCTGGAGGTATATATGAGAATTGAAATGAACATGCGTCACATCGAGGTTTTCCGCTCGGTTATGATTTCGGGTAGTGTGGTTGGCGCTGCCAAGCTGCTCAACGTGACCCAGCCGGGCGTCAGCCGCACGATCGCGCTACTGGAGATGCGGCTCGGCTATGCTTTGTTTCAGCGTAAGGGGCGGCGCCTGGTGCCTACTACCGAGGCCGAGGCGCTTTATCGCGAGGTAGAGCAGCTTTATACCGGGATAGATCGAATCTCTCAGGTGGCCTATGATATTGGCCATCATCGTGCCGGCGCGCTACGAATAGCTGTCTTGCCTGCGTTGGCCCAATGGCTGGTACCGGCGGTGCTCGCAAGGTTTATGGAAGCTCGGCCCCAGGTCCGCATCTTTGTGCAAACGTTGCCATCAACGCAGATTGCTGAACTAGTGGCGACAAGGCAATTTGATCTGGGCGTGGTCGAGTTGCCCATGTCGAAATCCGGAGTGAGTGTACAGGCCCTACCCCCCACCCGTATTGTGACGGTACTGCCGTCGACACATCGTTTGGTCGAGTATGAAGCGATTGCTTTGCACGATCTGACAGGGGAGCGCTTGGTATTGCCATCGCCGCAAAGTTACCTTCGTTACCAAATTGATGATGCTCTCACGCGTCTAGGTATTGTGCCCAATGTCGTGGCCGAAACGCCGACATCACCCCTTGTATGCGCGTTGGTGGCAGAAGGTGCAGGTATCGGATTAGTGTCGGCCTGGGCTCCGTCGCCTCACGAGGATACGTGCCTCGTGCAAAGACCGCTCAAGGAACTAATTCAATCGCAGTATGCATGCTTAAGACCAGAAGGTGCCGTTCCTATGACGTTGGCGGACGAATTTCAATCTTTACTTGCGGCTCAAATGGGAGTAAGGGCGTCGGAGCATGGCTAGACTACAGCTAGTTGCTGCACCACATTTTTATTCCTTTGCTTTGTAAGAAACCTATCATCTTAAAGGCAGGCTGTTGTTGGGAATGACTGACGTATGCCCCGGTACTTGTTGCAACGGGTGTAATGAAAAACTACAACTGAGGCAAAGATGAACACTGTTTCCGAAGGTTGCAAGGCGCAAGGCGTATATCGCCGCTGCGATTTATCTGTTTTTACGGAGAGCCGGTAATTACTGGTTACCGACGTTTCCCGCTCTCAAAACTTCCTGGTAGAACTAACCAGCTGTCTAAAAGGTCTGTACTTTTTGGCGAGTGATTTTTTTTATTTGTGCTCGCATCGTTTAGCCCTTTTAGCGAAGCGTGAGCGCCATTTTTATATTTTAAAATGTTCATGCGATTGGAGCAAAATTCAGAAACAGATTGAGAAAATAGGAGAGCACTGTTTGGCCTGCATTGCTTGTTTTTTCTGAGCCTAATGTTTTTTCTATCCTCACTGCGAGCATGTAAGGCAAATCTCTCGCATGAATATCCACTTAAGAACAATTTGATATCTACCGTTGGTTGGTTATTGATTATGCGTTCCAAAAGCGTGTAATCATTATGTTGGTCTGCTTTGTCTGAAGCATATTTAAGTGCTTGTGCAAAAAGATCCGACAGCAATAGTTTTTTGTAGTCAATGAACTCCCAAAGAGGGCTATTGGAAGCGTCCACCAGCAGCATAAAATTCTTTTTTGATAGATCAACAGGATTATTCATTCGTTCCCCACGAAAGTGTATGTACATCGAGTCAATAACGCTGGTAAAAATATATCTCTTGGCTGTTAGGGTTTTGGCAATTTTCCGGTATTTATCAGACTATCAATGCAGCGTTTTGCTAGGTTGTTGGACACTTTTAATTGGCGTGCCAATCGTTTATGTAAATCTTTTGGCCAAGTCGTAGGTTTTCCTGCAGGCACGAGATCGTATAGTTGCTGAAGTGTGCGCGCTGTTTCATGGCTTGTTGCCCATTTTTTGATTTTTTCGGCTTCATCGCTAATTTTTTTTGCGATATCCTGATGCATCTTGTCGATGGCGTAGGTTGGAAAATTCTGCATCTGAAATATCGTTCCGGCTTTATAGCGCAGAGCTTTCCTGATCATCCGTGCAAATAAGCAGCAATAGGAAATATGAGAAGAACGCGATTGGTGTATCCTTCGTAAAGTTTCCATCATGCTTGAAAGTCGAAGGGAAATCGCAAATGTTCTATTGCTCACTATCACATCGTTAAATCTCTGCTTGTGTACCGAAACGCATGTTAATTGAACTTGATAAAGCTCGGTGTAGAGCGATTTCAAAGCACTTGCGTTCCCGAACTCTAGCAGACGTGCTTGATTTGCATTAAATATCAGATAGTTAAAAATTGCCTCTAGCAGACCGGTTAGCAGTTTGGTCGACTTTCTGACACCCAAGATGTCATGATTTGTCGCGGCAACCTTGATCTCTAAACGAAGGCCTTGTAATTCAGTAGTGAAGGCGTCCAGTCGTCGTTGAGCGTCACTCGTGAACATGAGCAACAACATAGCCTGATGCCGCTCGGAGGCAATTTTCCCGATAAGCAAGGCAGAGAGAAGTAGGCCACACAGTACAACAAAAACCGCGATAAATTTACCACACCCAACAGGAATGTAGTCACCATATCCAAGTGTGGTAAAGGTTACTACACTGAAATAAAGAGAGTCCGCAAATCCAGGTGAGATGTTCGTTCCATTGAGCGAAAGCGTCCACCCAATAGGCATAAAGGAATAATATGCTGCCGCGCCAAAGATTATCAGCGCCGCACCAACGAGGAGATCAACATATGCTGCTTGCTCGCATAGACGCCCAAACTTAGTCGTTAACGGCCCCTTGGTGTGCGGCGGGGAGGCAAGGTTTTCGTCCATATGGTTAAGATCCATGCTGTTTAGTTTTCATGTCTAATTGTAAACAAAAATTTCTATTTTGCACAAAACTTACTAGCACTAGAGATTCCCACGGAAATTTATGATAGCCGTCGCAAAGAAAAGTATTAATAATAAAAATTTTTTTTAATTCAATGAGTTGTTGTGATTTTTTTGAACTGCAAAATATTTTCATTAATTGTGAGACAAATTCCGGAAATTTTCACTAATTATGAGAATTCGAAAATAGGCATTCTCACAATTAATGAAAAAAGCCTTTAAAATCAAGCCCTCGATTTTCACTTATTGTGAGACCCTACAGTGTTGTCGAATTCCACATTAAATGAGAATATTCCACAATTAGTGAGAATGAAATTTCATAAATAGTGCGATTATTTTATTTGGGGGACGAGTTTTCGTTCCCCTTTTCTCGTCTACCGGCCTTAGCGGTTTACGATATATTCCTTTCAGGAGGCACATTTGCGCGACTGTAAGCTTGAAAAAGGGAATGATTTCTGCTCCTACTGTTCGTGCGAAATCGGCGTCATGGGTAGACATGATGACAACGGTGGAATTTCTCAGAGTACTCAATTCTTCAACGAGCACGTCACGAGTTTCCTAATCGAGTGCATTACTGGGTTCATTCATCAGGACAACACTGGATTGCCGATCCATGCTGTGGTAAGCAACATCACTATCGCAAAACACCGCCGACCACTTGCGTAGCCAATTGTTTCGCGACACGTTCTTTAAAGTCAGGCGCTTCAGTTTCGCGCGGCCGGTACCATACCGTAATCCAATTCAACATCCCGAGTACCCCTTTCGCTGCTAATGAAGCATCCAAGTCAGAAAAAAACCCCTCGCTGCTGCCTTTTGCAACAGTCTGAGTGAACAGATCTTCATAGATGTCACGCATCGCTATGACCTCGGCTAATGATTCTCTTTGCATCGGCGTGGTGCTGACCGATTGGTGCAATGCCACGCCCTGGACAGTTACTCGCTGATAGTACAAGGAATCCATCATCAATTTCGCATGCTGGTACGCCATCTGATATAGTTTTTGCTCCGAATCCATGTTTGTATCCGTCGCAATCGGTACCTGATTTCTCAGATTCATGACCATTGCCCGTTTATGGACACCAAAGAAAAGGTCAATTTTGCTGCGGTAGTAATAATATACGCTACCTTTTGTAGCCCCAATTTGGTTCGCTATGATGTCAATTGATGCTGCAGTGAAACCATAGATGGTAAATGCCTTCGCTGCGGCATCCAGCAATTTCAATTGAATAGCTGGCATATTTTGATAATCAATGCCTATCCAGTTCTCAAGCTCAGGTGTGATGATCACGATATATATACTCAGAATTTGTATAGCATGAAGTATACCTAGGGATTTTTATTTTGCCTTGCCGGGCAATAAATTTTCTCTTGTAGATATTCTCTGCAATGACGCTATTCTTTCTCTCCGAGGCGTGGAGGAAAATGTCGAATGCTTGCCGGTGTATCGCTTAACTTGATTGGGATTCCGGGACCCGTATATTCTTGGGTTTGTATAACCATATTCCGATGACGAGCATGAGCTGAATTTGCAACCGTTTCAATATTTAAAATTGGCGCAGCCGGTATACCATTATCCAATAAGGTTGGGCCAAAGACTTCGCCATCCACTGATTCAAACGCTTTATTAAGCTTAGCCTCCAGCAAATCACGATTTTCGACCCGTGCACGATTGGTGGAGAACAAGGGGTCGTTTGGCAATTCCTGCAAGTTCAGATGATTGCAAAGCTTGGAAAACATACGGTCATTAGCGACAGCAATAAATAAAGGGACAGTACGGGTTTTATAGACGTTGTAAGGAACAATATTCGCATGCCGATTGCCTGTCGGACCGGGGATCACGCCTGAATGCAAGTAGTTCGTTAAAAAAGGGTGCGCCATGGAAACTGCGCTGTCATACAGGCTAATGTCCGCGAGTTGCCCGCGACCAGTGCGGTTTCTTGCCTGTAACGCCAGTAGCGCTGCCAAGGCTGCATTCATGCCTGTTGTCAAATCGACAACAGGGACGCCTACCCGGACAGGGTCACCGTCAAGATCTCCATTTATCGATAACAGCCCAGCCATCGCTTGTACCGCGGCATCGTAGCCTGGTAGCCCACCGTATGGGCCGTCATCTCCAAAGCCGGTGATTCGACAATGTATCAGTCTGGGATATTGTTGGGTAAACCACTTCGCATCAGGAATCTGCCACTTTCGCAACGTGCTTAATTTGAAATTTTCAATCAGCACATCTGCTGTTTCCAACATCTTAAAGAATTGCTCGCGATCATTTTGTTCCCCAAGATCAAGAACCACACTGCGTTTATTTCTGTTCACGGCATTAAAATACGCTGAGCTGCCATTAACAAACGGAGGGCCAAACCCGCGGCATTCGTCTCCTTCCGGACTCTCTATTTTTACTATTTCAGCGCCATGATCACCAAGTATCTGTCCGGCGAATGGTCCGGCAAGAACCCGGGCAGCATCAATCACTTTCAGGCCATCAAGAGCGCCAATATTAGTTGGTTGCATAAAATTTACTCCAAGACTATTCGCTGATTTTCCACCGGAATGCGTATAAAGGGTTGTCGACTCGAGTGGATAACGATATTTTTAAACGTCGATTATGGGCTTGCAGCGTTCCCTCTGCGAACCCTCCCCAAGCAGCGAGGAGAGACGGGTGCTGGGCCGCAATCCCGTCAAGAAATGCGCTACTCTCTTGTATGACTTCAAAACTATCGTCTCTATGGGCAACTACCTCCGCCTTGTCCCCATGTGCACGAGCAAAATCAGCCAGGAATTGAGAAAGCCCTTCTGCATTTGACTGATAGGGACCACCAACACCAATTGCGATCCGATGATAAAACTGCATACCGATCATTTTCCCTACCATGTGCAAACGGTGGCCGGCTTTATCAGGGCCCCATAATTGCAACGCAGTCGAGAAAGCTGATTTGACGTACTCCATTGCATAATTGCGATGCGCCTTGGCCAGACGCGCTTTCGGCCATTGATCGGTCGGTAATTTCGGAGCCGCATGAACGTCAAAATCCGGCGCATCCTCCTCGCGGGCAAATCGCAGGCGTTCATGTGGAAGTAGATCATGGTCGTATTCGTAGTAGTAACCCTCCAGACCTGATTGACCGTCTACTGTCTGCTTTGTACAGACAAAGCCCAGTCGGGGGTTTTTCAGCATCGTGCCATTCTGCGCATGCCAACCCGCCAGCATCGCCCTGGAAACTTCAGGAGGGATGCCGCATAAAGCAGTATCCGCCCAAATCCAGCGAGGCGCAGCGTAACGAATCCATGCTTTTCTGTCGGATTCATACATATATTCGACCGCTACGCCGCCAATATGGTTAGAAAGGTAATGGTATTGAGCGGCAGCAACAGCGTCAGGTAGGTTTTGCAAATTCAGTTTTTCCAAACCCGGTAGAAAGCGCTCGCGTCGCTGTCGGCAGAATATTTCATATACCAGTTCTGCCGCGTCACTTGGCCCTTTTCTTGCGACGACAAATAGCACAATACCGGTAAAGTATGCGTGATAGCATTCTGCAACGGCATTCCAGGCCTGTATCTGCTTGTCATTTATCAAGTCTTGCTTCAATCTGAACTCCAAAGTGGTTTGAACTTTTTATCCTGCTTGACTGTGTTATCCGGCATTGGATTGTGATTCGCGCTGAATGGACCGAGCGATGACCAGGCGTTGAATTTCCGAGGTGCCTTCGTATAATTCAGTGATGCGTTGGTCCCGATAGCAGCGCTCCACGTCATTTGGCTTTACGTACCCTCGGCCTCCAAGGATTTGCATAGCGTCGTCGCATACATCGTGCGCAACCTCGCTTGCAAACAGTTTTGTCATCGCACCTAAAGTACTGATGTCCTGAGATTCATCATACGCCTTGGCGGTTTCATATAGCATCATGCGTGCCGCGGAAAGTCGCGTTGCCGCGTTCGCCAGCATAAAACCGATACCCTGATGTTCAATGATATGTCGCCCAAACGTCTTTCGACTATTTGCGAAACGTGCCGCTTCTTGGTAGCTGCATAAGGCGATTCCCAATGCTTGCGCGGCCACAACAACCCGTCCGACGTTAAGCGTGGACAATGCCAGACGCAGACCACGCCCTTTTTCACCCAAGACATTGACTTCAGGCACCCAAACGTCCAATTTTAAATTGGTCGTTGTGGTGCCTCGAATTCCCATTTTGTCCTCGTAAAAATCGACTACGGCGCCTGGCGTGTTACGCGGCACCCAGAATGCCGTTATATTGTTACGCGATCCCGGCTCTCCCGTGCGTGCAAACACAATGAAGTGCTCAGAATGGCCTCCATTGCCTAACCAGCATTTCTCCCCACGAATGCGCCAACCGTTCTTTTCCGGCACGGCAACAGCTTCAATCGACGCAGCATCAGATCCCGCATTGCGTTCGCTAAGAGCGAAGTTAACGGCTTCCCCTTTCCGAGCCAAGCCGCCTAGAAGCGCTTGTTTGTGTGGCTCCGATCCTCCCAGCAGAACGGGAAAAGCGCCCAATGATAAAGCAGCCATAATCGCCGCTGTCGAGCCACAACCTTGAGCAATGGTTTCAACTGCGGATACGAGCGCAGTTAATGTCGACCCGCCGCCGCCGTAGTCAGTCGGAATAAACATCCCCGACACGCCCGATTCGAGCAGTGGTGTCAGGTGCTCTATTGGATATCGCTGGTCCCTATCGATCGCATCAGCGGCCGGTGCGAAATATTGATCGGTCAGCACTTTTGCCTTTTCCTGCCATTGCAAAGAAGTGCTGTCTAGTTGCGGTTCCCAAATTACAGTCATACTACTCCTTTCGAATATTAATACATACTGATTAGTATTCTATAATATTTTCTTAAAAAATAATTTACCAATTATCATTATATGTTTAGGTATTTTCCCTTATTATAAAAAACCTGAAATTCAAAGATACTGATAGGTATGTTAAGCGTTGAAAATTAGAACTAGGAGCAATAACTTAAATGAGCGGCCCTTTACACGGAGTGCGAGTGCTGGATCTCACCACGGCCCTTTCCGGCCCGGTATGTACCTGTATCCTTGGGGACATGGGAGCAGATGTTATTAAGGTCGAAAGTCCATATGGAGATAGCATCCGAGACCTTGGGCCGGCTCGCCATAGCGGCATGGGTTCCATGTTTTTGCACACCAACAGAAGCAAACGGAGTGTCGCGCTGGATCTGA
The DNA here is from genome assembly GCF_004217095.1 of Advenella incenata. GTDB lineage: Bacteria > Pseudomonadota > Gammaproteobacteria > Burkholderiales > Burkholderiaceae_B > Advenella > Advenella incenata. The sequence continues at coordinate 38,351 of NZ_SHKO01000001.1, forward strand.
AAAGCCCCGAAGGGAAAGAGGCCTTTTTACGCGCATTAAAGAAAACTGATGTATTTGTGTGCAACATCCGTCCGAGAGCCATGACTAAATTGGGCTTATCTTACGAACAAGTCGTCACCCGGAACCCCGATTTGATTTATCTGAACATTGTCGGATACAGCAGCGAAGGACCGTATAACGAGAAGCCTGCGTACGATGACCTGATACAAGCTGCTGCCGGTATCGCGTCGCTCAAAGCCGAGAATGATCCGGCCCGCTACGCGCCCATTGCCCTCGCCGATCGCGTGACGGGAATCCTGGCCGCCAATGCCGTTCTGGGCGCCCTTTATCACCGCTCAACGACGGGTAAGGGGCAACACATAGAAGTACCGATGTTCGAATCTATTGTTTCGCTGGTTCTTTCGGATCATATGCAAGGCATGACCTTCGAGCCTCCGATCGGGACGCCCATTTTTCATCGCTACGCATCTATCCGCCGACCCTTTCGAACCACAGACGGCTATATGTGTATGATGGTTTTGACTGACCGACAATGGCAAAAATTTTTTGAAACTGCAGGGCGACCGGAAATCATGCAGGACAGTCGATTCAGTTCGTTAGCCAACAGAAGTATCCATATCGATGAGCTATACGCCATTGTTTCCGAGATTTTTTCAACTAACTCGACCTTACATTGGATCCAGCTTCTCGAGGCAGCTGACATTCCGGTGGCCAAAATCGAAACGATGGAATCGCTGTTCACGCATCCCCATCTCATGAAAAGCGGTTTTTTCAAAACGATAGAACATCCCTCTGAAGGGACAATTCGTAGCCTGGGAGTATCCAGCAAATGGTCCGCAACGCAGCCGGAGCCGACACGGCCCGCCCCGCGCCTGGGAGAACATACCGACGAAGTATTAAGTGAATTAGGGTTTTCAGAAGAAAGAATTCAAGCGATGTTCGCCAGCAACGCAGCGATAGGAGAAAGAAAGTGAAAGCAGTTGTATGCCGACAGTACGGAGGAGCGGAAGCCGCAAATCTTGAAGAAGTAGAACGGCCTGATATCCAGCCGGGATCAATGCGTATAAGCGTTCAGGCTTGCAGCGCCAGTTTCGCCAGCTTGCTCGTTATGGAAGGGAAGCATCAGAACAAAGCACCGTTACCCTTAATACCTGGTACAGAGGTTGCGGGTATTATTACCGAGGTCGGGGAAAACGTTACGCAATTTAGTATAGGAGATCGTGTTATTGCCGGTGTGAAGAACGGGGGCTATGCGCAGGAGGTGATTGCGCCGGAACAAACCGTATTCCGTCTTCCGGAAAATATCCCATTTGATATCGGCGCCCACTTCCCTACAATTTACGGCACGGCTTATGGCGCGTTGAAATGGAGAGCGAACCTTGCCGAAGGCGAAGTGGCGCTCATACACGGAGCGGCAGGAGGCAGCGGAATAGCCGCCGTCGAAGTAGCCCGGGCACTAGGGGCAATTGTCATTGCCACAGCAGGATCAGAGGCTAAAGCGAATATGGTCAAGGAGCATGGCGCCCACCATGTCTTTAACTATCGTAAATCGAACTGGAAAGAAGAAGTCATACGCCTGACAGACGGTCGGGGTGCCGATGTCATCTATGATCCGGTCGGTGGTGCAATGTTCGACAATTCGTTGCGCTGCATTGCCCCAGAAGGAAGAATCATTCCCATGGGATTTGCCAGCGGTGACATACCGCAAATCCCTGCAAACATCGTGTTAGTAAAAAATATCAGCATTTTGGGCGTTTACTGGGGTTACTACTTTGGATGGGGCCATCATCCTGTCGGCCCTAATAATGATTCCAGACTGCGAGCTGCGTACGCTCAGCTATTTGAATGGGCCAGCGAAGGAAAGTTGACTCCGCATACGCATGCGATTCTGCCACTGTCCGAATTTAAAACTGCTTTACAAATGATCGCCAGCCGAGAAGTCATTGGCCGGATCATTATGAAGCCATATCAATAACTAAATAGTCCGAACCACAACAAGGAGATACCATGTTACAACGTCTAAGCGTCGGCTTATTGCTGACAATCAGCGCAGTCTGCACAGCGTCCCAAGCAAACGCAACGTATCCAGAACGACCTATTGTACTCATTTCCCCTTACCAGGCCGGCGGCACGACTGAAACCTTCGCGCGACTGATCACCGATGACGTGGCCCAAATTCTGGGGCAGCCGATAGTGATAGAACCAAAGCCTGGCGCTGCCGGCACCATCGGGGCGCGCACAGTTGCAACAAGCAAACCGGATGGCTATACCTTATTAGCCAACACGTCTCAGCAAGTCATGTATGACGGTATGTACAATCATCTGCCTTTCAATGCTGTCGACGACTTCCGTCCCATCGGAGTTCTGGGATCGGCGCCCATCATCGTTGTTACAGGCAAGGATTCTCCTTTCAAAACCTTTAAAGATGTATTGGAAACGGGAAAAAACAAGAATGTCACTTTTGCTTCTGGCGCGCAAGGATCACTGCCGCATTTGACAGGTGAACGCGTTGCTTTGCAAGAAAAGCTGAATATGACACATGTCCCGTTCAGTGGAACAGCCCCCGCACTTACCAATGTCATTGGCGGGCATGTTGACTTGCTTTACTCCACGGCGGCAAGTGTTATGCCGCAAATTCGGGCAGGTACGCTTCGCGCACTGGCTGTTTCTACCAAGGAACGCATGGCTGAACTACCTGATGTTCCCACCATCGCGGAAAATGGACTCAAGGAATTTGATGTAACCGCTTGGTACGGTGTCTGGGCGCCCAAGAATACACCTTCGGAAATTATAGAGGAGATTAATGCAGCGATGCGCAAGGCTTCTTCGACAGAGGCCGCGCACAAACGAATGAAAGCGCTGAGCGTAAGCCCCAGCGACATGACTGCGAAGGAGTTCGAGGTGTTTGCCGAAAATGAACGCCGCACCTGGCTGGACGTCATGAAGAAAGCCAATATGCAACCGGTGAACTGACATGGGCCAATATAAGGATATCCAAGTCAATATTGAGCGCCGGATCGGGCTGATCACCATTCACCGGCCAGACCGTATGAACGCTCTGGCAAAATCCACTTTTTCGGAATTAGTCGATGCCTCCCTCATGCTGGACGCCGACCCTGATGTCAGAGTCGTTATATTCACAGGGAGCGGGGAGCGCGCATTCTCCGCCGGTGTTGATCTGAAGGAATTGAATGACGACGGAAGAATGGTCCACCCGATGGGTGGACCATCACGTAACCTGAATGAAATCGTGCTGGAAATGACCAAACCCACAATAGCGGCGATAAATGGCGTTGCAGCAGGCGGAGGGTGTGAGCTCGCATTAGCGTGCGATATCCGAATTGCCAGTTCGAATGCCAGAATCGGACTACCTGAAGCGAAAGTCGGAATGGGTGCAAATTTCGGTAGCGCGGTGCTTCCTCGACTCATCCTTCGGGGAGCGGCATTGGAGATGTTATTCACCGGCGAGCTTCTGTGCGCCCAGGATGCTTATAGAGTCGGTCTAATCAATCATGTTATCGAGCCAGGCGAAATCCTGGAGTACGCTCACGAGTTGGCTATCAGGATTGCCGACAATGCACCGCTTTCCACTCAACGCATGAAAGCCGTTGCGACAAAAGGAATAGACTTGCCGATCGCTGCCGCTTTGCGGCTATCGGTCGGACCGGATCTTTACAACAGTGAAGATCGCACAGAAGGTGCACGCGCTTTCATTGAAAAACGTAAACCGCACTTTATTGGACGGTAAATTAATAGGTTCGCAGGTGTAGATGTTGCATTTTGTCAAAGCCGCTCGGAGAGAAAACACAAATTTTTGTCTGCCAACGAAGCGCTTCGTGGCGACATTGTCGGTGGTGTTCCCCTTGCGTGACAAAATCCGGGTTAGACTGCACACGCCTATTGGCCATCCAAATCCAGACCGCTCGTCCTCGCCGCCATCACTCATGCTGTCCGAAGTCGATAAGTCGTGTCCCGGCATTGCTTACCCAGACAAAATAAACCACAAGCACCAAATTTTCTACATACCTCTAAACGCGCAATGACGCAATCGAATCGTGACCGGTATGATGCAGAGTGAAAAAAGCCTTTAAAATCAAGCACACGATTTTCACTAATTGTGAGACTCGACATTAAGTGAGAATATTTTTTATTGAACGAGGACGGATTTTCCGTCCCCGTTTTTTCTTAAGTGGATTGGTTAATGTTAATGCAAGCGTCGTATTTTTGAAGAACGAGGCGTGATCCGCGCGAGATGAATTAGGGTGGATCGCTATATATCAGTCGATAACTCTACAACCGAAACCTCAAAATAAGTGCGAATGGAATTATCTAAATGAATCGTTTTTCAGGATAATGACGAGTATTGACTTTCATAGTTAGCCCATGAGGCGAACAAACGCCCGACCTGGTAATTGTTGATATGAATATTTATATCTTTACCTGTAAACGAAAGGCACTCAGTTATGGGGTACCCCATCTCAATCAGATCACCTAGCCGCGTTATAAGCAACGTTTTGAGTTCTTCCGATTTTGCGAAAGCGATTTCTTCAGGAACGTATATGAGTCTTAGATCACTGAGAAATTCTAACTTTCCATGCGCTTGTAGCCCATAAAATAAACCTGTGGATCGTTCGCGAATGCTCTTTAGATCGTCTTTCGTGGGGAGAATTAAGCCATTATGTTTAGTGATAGGGTAGTAGCAGTCCAACTTTTTAACACTAAACAAGTAAATCTCGGAGTCTAAAAGAGCTGCGCCCTTTGCCCAGTTCACTTTTTCTAGAACATGTTCGCACAACAATAAAAAAAAAGTTTCTCCGCAAGTTTTCTGTTTCTGGAATTTGTATACCTATTTTCAACAGCGCGTGGTACAGCTGTTTTGCAATATTAATCTTATTGAAACCTCTTTCTGCTTTTGCCAATTCCAAAATTACCACAAGAGTAGAAACGGAATCCAGCGTGGTGAACCTCACTAACGTGGCAATAAGTGGATCGTTAAATAGATCAGCCCTCGATAAAAGCCAATCTTTCTTGAGTCCATCCAAATGCAGCTGATTGAGTTGCGACAGAAAAAGGTTTGCGGTCACTCGATCATAAATTGGACTCTTTAAAATTTTCCAAACCGGATGGGTAATTAATCTATTTGAGCCGTTGACAGCTTCTTGCACTACTAAAGGACTATATGCAGGATAGGGACTTTGCGTAAATGCGAGTTGTCCCAAAATTCTTCGCACGCGAAAAAGAATTTCACTCCATGAGTAAATTCATTTAAAAATACTAATGGTAAAATTTGAATCCTTATGTAATTATTCCAAATTGTTCTCTTCTACCCAAACTGATATGTGTTCGATCTTAAAAGGAAATTCATGCGGCTCGCTTTTTTTTCAGTCACCAATTATCGAAGCATTATTGGCACGCACAGGATACCTATAGGTGACATAGCAGTACTTCTAGGGAAAAACAACGAAGGAAAATCGAATATACTAAGGGCGCTTGCCGTTTCGATGAAGATGTTAACCGATCACGGGACAAAACATAGACCAAGTCGTTTTGCACGCCCACTCGAACGCGACAGGTTTGTATGGCGACGCGATTTTCCTATTTCACTGCAAGATCGGAGAAGTGGACTGGAATCAAAATTTAGACTTGAGTTTGCACTTGATGAGGATGAAGTAAACGAATTTCGGAATGCCATCAAAAGTAACCTCAATGGCACTCTTCCGATCGAAATCAAGATTGGAAAAACCAACGAGCACGCCATTCATGTTCCTAAGAAAGGACCAGGAGGAAATACCCTGTCCTCGAAATCAGCAAGAATCGCCCAGTATATCGCTGAAAAAATTGAGTTTAATTACATACCGGCAGTGAGAACGGAGGAGCATGCGGAAGAGGTGGTGCAGGAAATGCTTGCTGACGAGCTAGCAAAGCTTGAAACCGCGCCTAGTTATATTGCTGCCTTGCAAGCTATTGCCGATCTGCAAGAACCAATTCTTGAACGGATCGGCAATTCTATCAAGGAATCATTAAGCGAATTTTTGCCAAGCATTAGCAAAGTTTATGTACAAGTCCCTCCTGCCGCCCGACGTAGTGCGTTACGAAGTCAGTGTCGTGTGGAGATTGACGATGGCACGCGAACTTTACTTGAGTTTAAGGGCGACGGTGTAAAAAGCCTCGCTGTACTTGGACTCCTAAGAGCGAAGCGCAGATCGATGGGTGCGGCCTCCATCATCGCAATTGAAGAGCCAGAATCGCATTTACACCCTGGTGCAATTCATAGCCTCAGAGAAGCTATCCTAAATCTGGTGCCGGAAAACCAAGTGGTGTTGACTAGTCATTGCCCATTATTCGCTGATCGTGATCAGATCGCGCGCAATATCCTCGTAGATACGAATAGTGCGAAACCTGCTAAAACAATCGCCAGTATCCGCGAATTGCTCGGCATTAGAGCATCTGATAATCTCGTGAATGCGAGTCATGTATTAGTAGTGGAGGGCAATGAAGACGTGATAGCGCTAAGAGCGCTATTGCCGACATTGAGCGACGCGATTGGAGCCGCTTTGAAGCAAAATTTTCTAGTAATTGAAGGTTTAGCCGGTGCTGGAAACCTCTCTTACAAACTTAATATGTTAAGCAATGCTTTGTGTTCAGCACATGTATTGCTAGATCATGATGCAGCTGGACGATTGGGTTATGAAAAGGCCGAAAGTGATGGCCTTTTGAAAATTGCCGACCTTACCTTAGTCATGTGTAGAGGCATGCAAAACTCAGAACTTGAAGACTGCTTTAATGTTGATGCGTATGCTGATGACGTTATGACGAGGTTTGGTGTCGATTTAAGGTCAACATCTTTTCGCGGGAATGAAAAATGGTCTACCCGGGCGAAAACTTGTTTCGATAAAGCAGCTAAACCTTGGGGTGACCGTGTTAAAGCACAGTTAAAGGATACTGTCGCCCGCGCGGTAGCTAAGACACCTTCTACAGCGTTAAATGCGCATAAACGCGCTTCAATTGACGCACTAGTCAGCTCGTTAGAAAGAAAACTAGCTTTGAGCTCCTCATCAAAGTAGGATGCGCCGAATAAACGCGGTGTCATAGACCTCGATATTTTAGGGCAGGGAGCAGCACGCATTTCAGATGAAACTCTGTTTTCGAACGAGGTTCTCAAAAGCCCGCAGGGGCTGACCGAGTTGGGCGTTCACACGTCTCTGACTTTACCATATAAAGCTCTGAGTGAGTTCATTGATCTCACATAGGCTCAGGTAACCCTTTTATTCGTTTATCTGCATCCGATTGTGTATTAACTATTCCATCTGGATAAAATATGAAGACACACCGTTTTAGTGCGATGAATAATTTCGATTTTATTTAATCGAAATGGATGGTCATCAAAACACATAATCTCCAAAAAACTGCCGGTTGATGGATCGATAAGCATAGATAATTTTGACTGATCCACAATCCGTTCGGGCATTTTTATACCCTCTGAAAATCCCTTTACTTGAATTTTCCATAGCCGCTCACGTTGAGGTCGGTTTTCTCTATCTTCGGCAAATATTTCAAGATACTCGCGACGGGATCGCCATCCATAATTATCGTAATTACGTTTGAATTCATCATCGCTATCCTCGTAATGCATGATTATTCCCGTGGTTATGTTCGTTCAAGGATTGTGGATATTTGACGTTGTTCGTAATTCATGTTATCTAGGGACCCTTTCATGCCAACTCCTCTATTTCAGATTCCTCTTCTTCGTCTATAACTTCTCCAGTAGCAATTAACCTGTCGCTCATATAAATATTGTCTCGTAGACGTTGAAGCAAAACCTCTCTGCGTTTTTCACAGAACAGTTTGAAATCGGAAAACGAAAGGATGTCCTCATCATCTAACAACAAATCTACTGGTTTAACGCCAAGATCTTTCTTGGACATCCATGCGATCAGAGATAAGTTTTGCTTTGCACGATTTTGAGACGCGTTTAGTAGATGCAGGTTAGCGAGTGAGTTCCAGTTGGAAGGATTTTGATAGTATTTCAATAGCTCAGGCTCATCCTTCAAAAAAGTTTCTTCGGCAAGTGCCGATTTGGTAAATGCACTTCGTGGATGTAGATGATCTATATCCAGTTGCAGGTTTTCATTAACTTCTGGAAATAGCAAACTCAAAACAGAGCGGCAGCGTGGATCACCGTATTGAAGCTCTAGTAGTCCTTTCAGATAAGCCTCATCGAAACGAAGGTCCTTATTCGTACCTGTAAATGCGTCAATTATTGAGTTGAGTGGGAATAATCCCTCGTTTAGATGTGACGAAAGGATCTTTTGCATTCTCGATAAAATACCATCAGATTGCCCACCAAATACCCCGCGCAACAGCACCATATGTAACCACTTTGACAGTGCTAGGCGCTCGTCACGCAGAATGTTGATATTATTGATTGCCTGATATAGTGGTTTGCCACGGAATGACTGTTTGTATAGGTAGAATGCCAATGGGATTACAGCGTTCTTGGCTCTAAGGGACTGATCATTCATTCCAAAATTTTTTAACAGCTTGAAGGTGGCAACTATACAGTCCCTGATGTTTCCCCATTGCTGCTGGATCGCATAGACTTGATCGGAGTCGAAGTTCTTTACTCGAAACTTCACATCGGCACCGGCCAACATCAAGCAGGTTTTAAGAACCCAATCTCTACCAATTGAGAACTGCATCTCAGAGCTTTGTCGAACCTCTGTGACAAGTTCATCAATATCTTTACGGGCATCACCTTTCCAGTTAGCAATGGCAATCGACATTAACAGATCAGAAAATGCAAGAGGAGTGCCGCCACTATTGGTTCTAATGAAAACATCGAGGACGTGGTCAATGTCTTGACTTTGTTCGTTGTAGTAGTGGATTACTTCTTCATGCCTAACTAGATAGTAAAGTCGGGTTAGTGCCTTACGTGCAAAGCTATTGGAATCTAGGCCACATAGCTTAAGATAGGGCAGAACTACATCGAATGGGATCTCGTCTACTGACTCTACTTCTGGTAGGGTTAGTACCTTGCCGACTTCGAACCAGTGTGCCTTTGAGTCATTATTGTAAGTCTCTTCCTGCTGTTTTGTTAGGAATCGAAATTGATATTGCGTCATCGATTCGTTGTCTTCTCCGTCCACTCCGCTTGCCAGGTTGAGATAGAGTTTGCGAGGCGGAAGAGCTTGATCATTGCGTGTATTTGGCCACCAGACGCGGGGCTGCTTGTAGGCGTAGGTACCTTTCAATCCAATATAAATTGATGTCAGGCGTTGTTGTCCGTCAATGACCGCTTTGAAATCTTTGAATTCCCCCTTAGTTGGAACATAATCGTTGGACTCCTTAAAGCGTTGACAAAAATCCGTCAAAAAACTGTAAAACCGATATTTATTTTTGATTTCAGAACTGATGACATCCCACATCATGAAAGTATTGATTGGGTAATCCCGCATTAGAGAGTCAAATAAAATGCAGATTTGCTGAGTAGTCCAGACAAAATTTCGCTGAATGGCTGGTAATAAAAAAGTACGATCATCGATATTACGAATAGCTTGGCGAATCGTGATCGCCTTTTCGAAACTGCCTGCCATTTCTATCTTCCTTGTATTTTCAATCTTGTTATTTATATGAGCGACAAACTAAATATCAGGCAGTTGAGTTTGGTCATCGTCCGAATTACCCACGATACTCTCATACTCTCACTAGACAATATATTGCTAAGTGCTAGGATCAACCCTTTAATTTTGAGAAAATCGGCCCCTGTCTAAATAATGTTATAGAATATGTATTATGTTAGATAATATATATATTACCGTTAAATAACTATTAAATCCGTTTATTTGTAACTAAATCGCTACAGATTGAAAGTGTCGGCATACCGTTTTCAGTTCGACAGGACAGGGATCGATTTATATGTGTGTACATATCGTATCGAAAGATACGTTGTTGACCAATTGAATTTTGACAAATTAAGTGTGGACGTAAATCCGCAAGACAAGTAAATCACTACAGTGATGGATACCTAACTGGCTAAAGTCAAAGTAATAATATAGAGAATAAGTGAATGGATGATTCAGAACATCACGAAGGAAACTCCGAAATATTGTTGGATGTTGTAGTTAGTATGGCTATTGAGTCGTGGCGCTTTGGACGAGTGTTTGATCGTCTGCTGTTAAAACTCGACATCGAAAAACAGAATAGATACAGAAGTCAATTTCGGTGGTTCATAAAGAAAGTTGAAGAAGCACTGGCACAAGCAGAGCTGAGAATTGTCAATGTTGAGGGATCTCGCTTTGACCCGGGCTTGGCTGCGACTCCATTAAATATCGATGAGTTCGGTACGACAGATATTTTGGCGGTGGATCAAATGCTTGAACCAATCATTATGGGGAAAGATGGGCTGGTTAGATCCGGGACAGTCACGCTGAGGAAAGTTGAGCTATGAAATATTTTGTTGGTATTGATTTGGGTACGACGAATAGTGCGATTTGTTCGTACGATGGTTCTGAAGCTCGAATTTGGAAAAGCCCTGAACAAAATGACGTGACTCCATCGGCAATATATATTGATAGGCGGGGTAATAAGTACGTGGGTAAACGGGCTTATGATTTTGCTCCACACAGTCCAGATAATTCTGCAACTTTGTTTAAACGTCTAATGGGGACGAGTACACCGATCCAATTTTCTGCGATAAAACAGAGCAAAACCCCTGAGGAATGTTCCGCGGAGGTATTAAAAGTACTCTTCGGATACCTACCGGAAGAAATTCGGAACGACCCAGACACCGGCACAGTGATTACAGTACCAGCGGCTTTTAATCAAATGCAGAAAGATGCCACTATGCAAGCTGCTAGTATGGCAGGCCTTGGAAAGGTTGCGCTCATGCAGGAGCCGGTTGCCGCGGTCATGAGCGTGATGCATGCTCGAAATAGCGATGGAATATTTCTGATTTATGATCTGGGCGGAGGTACTTTGGACGTAGCAATTGCCGAAAATATTGGCGGTCGCGTCAACCTTCTTTCCCACGGTGGCATCGCCATGTGCGGTGGTCGAGATTTTGACCGAGTTCTACTTGATAGCGTTGTTCGGCCGTGGCTACATGAGCAATTTGACCTTCCTGAGGATTTTTCCGTAAATCCCACCTTCAAATCGCTCATCCGATTGGCTACTTGGGCTACAGAGCGCGCAAAGATCGAATTGTCTGCAAGAGAGAGTACAGTCATTAGCCTCTCAGAAACTGAAGCGCGGGTGCGTGATCTTAACGGTACCGAAATCTATATCGATATTCCTTTACAACGCGACATATACGACCGGTTAATTAGTGAGCGTGTCGACGAATCTATCGTGGCTACGCGAAAGGCTATCGATAGTGCTGGACTATCTTCACACGATGTGGAACGTATTGTATTTGTTGGTGGCCCGACCAATTACAAGCCCTTACGCGACAAGATTGCCTTTGAACTAGGAATTCTAGGAAGCATAGATGTAAATCCAATGACCGCGGTCGCACAGGGAGCAAGTCTTTTCGCGGAGTCTATTGATTGGAGCACGCAGAGCCGATCAAGAAAAGGTAGTCGCGGGCAGATTTCATTGGGTAGCAAGTTGGCATTGTCTTTTAATTACATTGCCCGTACATCAGACGAAAATGCTTCGATTGCTGTTCAGTTAACCAATACCGTCGAGCAAGGTTTGGAGTTCCAGATCGACAGTATCGATACTGGTTGGACTTCAGGCCGTCTAACTCTTAAATCCGGAGTAACCACTAAGGTATTCTTGACGAAAGCTGGAGAAAATACATTTAAGGTCTCGGTCTATGATTCCATAGGTCGGCCTATTTCCTTAGAGCAGGACCAAATTGTCATCACTCGCACTGCCGCAACGGTAGAGGCTATCCCCGCTTCCCACTCAATCGGCGTAGAGGTCTTGAGTAAGCTCGGAGGCCGTCCTGTAATTGAATATTTGGTTCGTGCTGGTGATTCATTACCCAAGAAAGGAAAGTTAGTTTTCAAGGCGGCTGAATCACTTAAAGCCAGGGATGCAGGTTCGCTTAACTTGAAAATTTGGGAGGGTGACATAAGAGACCCGATAAGTGATAATCGCGCCATCGGCGTCTTAAAGATATCTGGCTCCGATTTTGATGACGGAGTGATCCCCGCTGGTGCCGACTTGATCTGTGACTTTGAATTACTCGATTCCGGAAATCTCGTTCTTGAAGTATCGGTACCCTGTATTGGTAGTACTTTCCATTCCGAGAAGAACTTTTATTCTACTGATGATACTCGACTCGACTACTCGACAGCAGCTGCTCTAGTGATAGATGAAGGTAAAAGAACGCTAACTCGTATTGGAGAAATAAACGCAGCGATAGACAGCCCGAAACTACACGAAGCACGTCAGAAACTCGAATCAGTCGTGTCGCTCGACCCAGAAGAAACGGAAACCGAAAAATCTCAGGAAGCAATGGAGAAAATTCTAGCGGCGCGAATACTGTTGGACGAAGTCAGAATGGAGCATTTATCGGAGATTCAACAAATTGATCTCAATGGAATAGTTGTCTTATTCGATGAGCACGTTCGCCAGCATGCCCAACAATCTGAGGAAGCGACCTTTGATAGCCAAGTGAGGCTCGTACAGAAGTCCATCGGGGAAAAGAACGATGACTTTGAACGCCAACTAGATCGGCTTAAAAAAATGAGTTTTGAAATTCTATGGAGACAAGATTGGTTTGTGGTCGCGCGCTTCAAGTGGTTGATTAGTGCGCCTCATCGCTTTTCTAATCAACAGCGCTTCAACGAATTAGTGCAGATGGGCATGAAGTTCGTCCGTGAAGACGATATAAAGTGCCTACGAGAGGTTCTTGCGCAGCTATCTACTATACAAATCGGTGGGGGAGCTGAGCAAGCGATGACCGATGTAACCAATATTATTACGGGGTAAGTTGTGGCAAAGGACTTTTGGCTGCCTAGGGGACATGGACTTCCGGATGGTTCAAAAATTCGGTCTCTACTCTACTTCGGAGAAGAATGGCAGATCCTTGACACAACTGGTCCGAGCAATATATTAATTGCGCGGCAGGAACTTGTACAAAACTGGAATGAAATTGGGCTCTTGGCTGAATCGGTCTTTGTTAAAGTCTCAACAGACTGCGGGCTCTTGTATTGTTTAAGTAGCCCAAAGAAATACGTCCTTGCGCCGGTAGTAAACGGGAAATCGCCTGAAAATAAGCTTGAGGTGTTAGCCTTTGCGCTTGCGATTAAAGAGTCACGAAAATTTTCGGATAGTATTTCTTTTCATAACGCTGTTTATGTTGAGCAGTATTCAAGATTACTTCCAACATCTACTCTGATTCCGCATGTCATTGATGAAGTGGTTTTGGGCACATGGATGTCTGGAGGAGTGGCCATATCAACTGCATCCTTCCGACGTTTAGCTGCTCTTACTGGATGGATGCACGCCAGCGAATTGGCAGATATTCTAAATACTGTCGGATTTTATGTGCCTACAGAGGTGAGGTTATTTACTAAGCCTCAGCATACTTCTAAAGTAAAAATCGAAACAAAACCTAATATTTCTCTGGGCTCCGATGAGTCCAGCCTACTAACACAATCCTCTGATACATCGGACAATACGAAAGTATTTAAACTTCCAGGCAGACCTCTGCTCGAGTGTTTCTTTAACGAACATGTGATCGACATAATATTCAATGTAGATAAGTATCAGGCGATGGGTATTGAGTTTCCATCAGCGGTCGTCCTGCATGGACCACCGGGGTGTGGAAAAACTTTCGCAGTAGAGCGACTAGTTGAACATATCGATTGGCCGTGTTATCCCATCACTTCGAATAGCGTTGGCAGCCCATATGTTCATGCAACAAGCAAGAAAATTTCAGAAATTTTTGACAAAGCAATAGATACCGCTCCATCTGTCATTGTTATCGATGAAATGGAGTCTTTTCTATCGGATAGAAACGCGGGAATTTCATCAGGCCTACATCACGTCGAAGAGGTAGCCGAATTTCTTCGTCGAATCCCAGAGGCAATCAACAGTAACGTATTGATTATTGCCATGACGAATCTAATTGATATGATTGACCCTGCCATTTTGCGGCGTGGCCGTTTCGATCACATCATTGAAGTTGGAATGCCTTCTCGAGAAGAAGTGGAGTCGCTGATAGAGTCACTTTTGAGCAAACTGCCCGTCACCGATGAACTTAATATAGCTAGAATGCTGGATGTTCTAGCCGGTAAAGCTCTCTCTGACGTAACTTTTGTCATACGCGAGGCTGCGCGGTTGGCTGCCAAGAACGGGAAGACGCAACTTGATCAGGAATGCATCGATGCTGCTGTAAATGGTCTTCCTAATTCTCAAGATAAAAAAGGTAAGTCGATAGGATTCATCTGGAGCGATTAGTAGAAAATATCATGGACCTCTTACAAAATCCATTTCATATTCTCAATGCCAGCCCTTGGGACCATCGTCGTCGAATTATGGAGCTGGCGGATGAACAAAGTCTTTTAGTTGACTCAGACGTGGGCATACAGGCTCAGTCCGAATTAACGGCACCACGGAAAAGGCTTTCGGCAGAAGTCGCTTGGTTACTAGGCATCGACTCAGAGCGCACACGAGATTTATTGTCACGCCTTGATTCCTCTCCAAGAGAACTGCTCGCGGTTGAAAATTTGCCGTCGATTACGCGAACTAATCTCCTTGTTGCCGCTCTATTTCGCTTACCTTTTCTGAGTACCACAGAAGTAGAGAACTGGATCATCGAAATATCTCGGGAGTTTGAAAATATTAAATCAGAAGATCTAAGACTACTTATCAATGAGGCTAGGGTTGTTTCTGGCTTTCCTGCCGTACTGGACGCGGCAGTCATTGACGCAGAAATTCAGGAGCGACGAAAATATTATCGAAAAATTTTCAAGTCCTCGCTAGATAATCTGTTCCCAAAAGACTTGGTTGGAGCAGTTACTACTGTAGTCGTGAAGGCAACTAAGAATGGGCAAGTACCGAGCCCAATTCTTATAGCTGAACTTACTGACTTCTATGAGGTAGAAGCTCAAGGGTTTCTCACAAAAGAAGAGGAAAATATAACAGTTCTTGTCGAGAAATTGCGGAGGGCTGTTGATGCACAAAAACCTGATTCGGTACTTACTATCATAGTGAAAAAACTTGTCCAAGTTATGAAAAATTGGGACATGGTGGCTCAGCCAATACAAGTTAGCGCAAAGAGTCGAGGAATCGAACATAGGCAAAGTCTAGATCTAGCTTTTCTGGTACGCGATCTTGCGATTCATCTGTTTAATAAACACAACAAACTGGATCTCTCACGTGAACTTGTGAAAATGTTACAGGACGTGTTTGCAGAGATTGATACTGTTATACAGCGTGTTTCGGAGGATGCAGATGTTCTTGATAACATTGGAAAACCGCGGAACCATTTGTTTCGCAAATAAAAAAATAATTGTCAATGGTAAACAAAGATAATAATCGCGGCTTTTCTGGACTTACAGATTTAGTGTCAGATATTGGCGACATTGATGCGTCCATACAAGCTAGTCAGAGATCGGCGACCGCCAATACTGCTAAAACTAGTTCTTCAAAGGGAGGCACTGACAACTCAGAACGAGGTGGTGGTTGGAGCGGCATATGGGTCGCTGTAATAACCGGTCTTGTTATATTAGTCTGGATTATCAGTAATGAAAAAAATAATGGACGACAGCCTGCTCTCCCCAAGTCAGAGGCTTCCATGTACAACACTCGACAGAATAATCCCACTCCGACAGCTAAATCCACAGTTATTGCGTCACTCGATGATTTGCAGTTTACAAAGCCTGGTGCTGGTAACAGCAATGTGTTGTCCGTTATAGAAATTCGGTGGTGCCTTCGTGAAAATATACGTCTTGGAGCAATGAGATCTATTTTTTATTCAACCAACGGTGTCGATAATTTCAACCGTATTGTCAGCGATTACAACAGCCGATGCGGGAATTATCGATACTATCAGGATCATTACTCCAGGGCAATCGATGACATTGCCTCCTATCGGAATCAGATTATTTCAGAGGCTATTGCTGAAGCTAGAGCGTTTGAGATGTCGACCGGACAGTTAAATACATCCGCGTCAAGCCATGAGGATGAGGTCAAGCAATTTAAACCGATTCCATCTGGAGGCGCTTATCCTGAAAATAGAGAAATTATAAGAATAGCCGTAAGTAAATATGCGAGTGGCGGTAACCGCGCTGTGTCAGAATGTATGAGTCGCAAGATTGAAATCTATAATCGTCGATACTACAAAAGAAATCCAAATTCGATAGGCAAGGATATTTCGGCAACGATAGATGCGGCAACTAAAGGTACTGTTCGTACTTGTAATAATGAGCTAAATGCAGTTTTTAACGGGCCTAGCTTCGATTGTAATAAAGCTTCTAATAGTACTGAGTATATGATTTGTCGCACCCCGCTTTTAAGTTCTCTTGATGTTTCGTTCAGTAATGCCGTAGCTGCAGCGAAAGCTATGGCAATCGGAGATGAAAAAACGAGAATAGTGAATCAACTGCGAGGTTGGATTAAGGAACGTAATGCTTGCGGAGATAGTTTGGCGTGTTTGAAATCAAGTTATGTAAAGGGATTAGAATTTATTGAAAATTTCTGAATTAATTCATTGGAATAAGTAGGATAGATTTTGAAAAACTAGGAATTGTATTCATGCCGCGTAACTCTATCCGAGCGGTTAGTGCATCAGGCGAAGGTGTAGGACTACTCGACTAAGCTGCAGCATCGGAAATCGTGACTTTAGTTATATTGGCTCTTTAGATTGATTCCTACAGTATAAATTAGACAAAAGCATTGACTATATAAATATTGTTTTAATTCAATTGGTTATGTGGGTTTTTCTTATTCTGGAAAATATTTTCATTAATTGTGAGAAAAAATCCAGAAATTTTCACTTATTGTGAGATACGACAGGTGTTGTCGGTTCTCATAATTAGTGAGAATAATCTGTAGAAGTACAGATTTGCAAACGGGCTCTGTTTTTTAACGGAGCCCGTTTTTATTTGCGTCTTGGTTGGCGATGTTTATTCTGGAAAAATAATTACCTGGCGTCGCATCGAGTCCAATTTATACGGCTAGGGCCGCATGCTTATCGTTTTTTGGGCAATTAAATAGGAACAAGATCCCTGGATTTTCATTCAGCCATGACGTGACGAATTCCGAGATTATGGGACGAGCGACTGCATCAGTGCAAAACGTAAGCATCCGATCATTTAAGGCAAATGATGATCAGGTCCGGCGTATGAAGGGGTTTACGTAGACGAGTAGGTGTTCTTACACGCCGTTTGATCCTGTTAATTTGTAATGGATGAAAAGTGTTGATCGAAAATTATTTTCATCTCCCTAATGAAACTATCTACCACTTTTGGCCTAGGCTGGTGTGATGGAAAGACCATCGAAAATGCGTATGGAATGTTAGGAACTATAGGTCGGCAGACGACTCTGGGATCATGTAGGAGCGCTGCTGTGAATGGGTCGGCAAGCGTTATTCCCAGCCCAGAGGCGACAAGACTACATGCTGATAGAGCATGTGTTGTTTCCATAACGGGACGGTACTTCACGTCAGCTGCTTTTAGTGCCATTTCGACGCGCATGCGAAGAGGGCTATCCGATCGTAGAGAAATTATTGGTTGCCCCTCAAGGTCGGTGATATTTACTGTATCTTGCTCTGCAAGGGCATGATTGTGTGGTAATACGCAAACAACTGCAGCATCGGGTTGTGGAAAGAAGTCAACGCCGGGATATTCGGCACCTATAAAGCCGACGTATCCGATATCAACCTGATTGGCCGTGACGAGTTCTAGAACGCCCTGAGACTGGCATATGTCCAATGAAACTATCACCTGAGGGTGTGCCTTCGAAAACGCTCCAATCCCATCACTTAAGAATCCTAACCCTAGCGCACTAATGGTGGCAATGCGCAGCGTTCCGACACGTGCTGCCTTTAGATCATTCGCGATGAGTTCTATTGATTCCATACCACGATAAAAACGTTCAACTTCTCGAAAGAGTCGTCGTGCTTCGTCTCCGGGAATCAGGCGATTGCCCTCTCGTCTGAAAAGACGTATTGATAAAGTCGCTTCCAGGTCTTTAATTAATCTACTAACGGCAGGCTGGCTGACCTTTAGCATTTCTGCTGCCAACGTCATGCTGCCTGTGCACATAACCTTATAGAAGGCCTCAAGCTGTTTTGGATGAAGCGCCATATCTAATGCCTTTTCGAGGCTAAATAGCCTTACTTAGAGTTTCGTTGCGATTCTCGAAGTATAACATTTCATTATGCGCGTCCAATATTCTGTGCCGTTGTTTATATCTTGGGTGGATACTATGATGCAGGCATAGAAATTCATTCAGTGGAAATTATCATGGTTCGGATTGGAATTGATGTAGGCGGCACGTTCACGGATTTCGTGATGACGGATGTCAGCACGGGTGCATTGTCTTATTTTAAGGTGCCCTCGTCCCCTGCAGATCCATCTGTGGCGATCGAGGAAGGGACTCGGGAAATGCTGCGGATATTCTCTGTGCAGCCTCAGGACGTTGAGTACTTCGGTCACGGGACTACGGTAGCGACCAATATGGTAATAGAGCGCACGGGAGTGAAGACCGGCTTGGTTACGACCAAAGGGTTCCGAGACGTGTTGGCGGTCGGCCGCCAGACACGTCCTTCTTTGTACGATCACGGTATTCAGAAGCCCCATCCACTTGTGCAGCGGCGCCATCGGGTCGAAGTTGACGAACGTTTATCCTCGAACGGAGAGCCGCTGAGAGAACTTAATGAGGAAGCGCTTGAGGCGGTTGTAAAGGAATTGATAGCCGATGGAGTGAAGGCTATCGCGGTCACATTTCTCCATTCGTATCGAAACCCGGCTCATGAGCAAAAGGCTCGTCGTGTGATTCAACGCATTGCACCCGAAATACATGTAAGCGTTTCATACGAAGTGCTGCCTGAGTTTAGGGAGTTCGAGCGCACATCGACGACGGTGCTTAACGCGTATATTGCGCCGCGTATGCAAACCTACTTGGATCGTCTTCGCACCCGGTTAGCCGATGTTGGATTAAAGGTCGAGCCATTGACATTCCACTCTAATGGTGGACTGATGCCGCTGAATACTGTGGCAAGTCTTCCCGTTTTAACTTGTCTTTCTGGACCTGCAGCGGGCGTGGTGGGGAGCGCTGTCCTTGGAGCGGCTGCAGGAATTTCAGAAATTATCACGTTCGACGTTGGTGGAACAAGCACGGACGTGTCGATCATCTCTGGCAGCCGCCTCAGTTTTACGTCGGATCGCTTAGTAGCCGGATATCCTGTGAAAATGCCAATGGTGGATATCCACGTTGTAGGGGCCGGCGGAGGGAGTATCGCGAGGCTTGATGAGGTTGGGGCATTAAAAGTCGGTCCCAGAAGTGCTGGTGCGGTGCCAGGTCCTGTCGCCTTTTGTAAGGGAGGTACCGAAGTCACGCTTACTGATGTAAACATTGTTCTCGGCAGACTAAATCCTGTGGCGTTGCTTGATGGGCGTATGACGGTTGATCACGAGCGTGCAGCGGCAGCGATAGAAGAGCAGATTGGGCGACCATTAGGTTTGAGCGTTGAGGAGGCGGCATACGGTGTCTTGAGAATTGCCGTGGCAAATATGAGTCGAGCTATTCGGGCCGTTTCTACGGAACATGGGCATGATCCGGCTTCCTTTACCTTGTTTGCCTTTGGTGGTGCCGGCCCCCTTCATTCGGTAGAGGTCGCTCAGGAATGCGGAATTAAGCGAGTATTGGTGCCTCAAGAGCCTGGCACGATGTGTGCCAGGGGCATCCTGCTAGCAGATGTTAGTCGCGATTTTGTGCGTACTCAGTTGCTTCCATTGAACAAAGACACGTGGAGTTCGGTGGGGCAGGCTTTGCAGGAGATGCGACAGGAAAGTGATGAATGGCTAGCTCATGAACATATTTCAGAGGAAAGTCGACGGTTTTTCTTCCACATTGACGCCCGTTACCGGGGTCAGACACATGATATCCGGGTTTCGATGAATCCCGATGAAGATGGTATGAACGAGTTTGTTGAAGCGTTCCATCAGGCTCATCGAGCACAGTACGGGCACGACAATCCGGATTATGCGGTTGAAATTGTTAACTGTCGCGTACAAGCAGTTGGGCTAGTCGCTAAAGATAGTGAGTCGGCTCCGGCACAGACGAAAGGTGAACCTTCATGGAGTGAACGTAAGGTCTATTTCGGTACGGGAGTAGGCTGGCGGACAACACGTGTGTATCAACGCGCTTCTCTGTCTGTCGGAACAGAGTTGATCGGTCCGCTAATCATTGAAGAGATGAGCTCGACGACAGTAGTGCTCGAAGGTCAGCGCGTGAGTGTTGATCCGTCAGAAAATATCCTCATCCAAATTTGAAATCATTTATCGAGTATTTCTATGAGCCAAGATAATATATTCTCCCATGATCTGGACTTCGACCCTATTGCAGTCGAGGTATTTACTAATCGCCTGTTAGCCATTACCGAGTCAATGGCAAGCAATATGATGAGGGCGTCCTTTTCTCCTCAGATCAAAGAGCGTCGTGATTTTTCCGTTGGTCTGTTTGACCGATCTGGGCGTCTAATCGCGCAAGGGACACATATTCCAGTACATCTTGGATCTCTAATGGGGTCAGTAGAAGCCGTGCTGGCGCGATGGTCCGAAGATGAAATTAAGGATGGAGATGTGTACGTCTGCAACGATCCGTATGCGGCAGGAGGCACCCATTTACCTGATATTTCCATTATCACTCCCGTATTTGTTGAAGAGTGTTTAGTGGCATTTGCTGCCAATATTGGACATCATTCCGATATTGGCGGCGCTATCCCTGGGTCGACCTCAGCAAAAGCACGCAGCATATTCGAAGAAGGGATACGCATTCCTGCTATCCGTATTGCTCGGGGACTCCGGGTCGATGAAGACCTGCTTTCAATGATTGCTCTCAATTCTCGACTGCCAGAGGAGCGATCTCTTGACCTGCGCGTTCAAATCGCCACAAATGAGCACGGAATGAAGGCTGCGCAGGCACTTATATCCCGGATGGGAGGAAGTGACTCTTTTCTGAACGCGGTTGATGGCGTATTGAGTTATACCCTGCGCAGGGTAGAACATCGTATTTCAAACCTTCCGGAACGAGCCGGTAGTTTCACTACATGGCTTGATGATGACGGTAGTGGTCACGGTGATCGCGTTCCATTAAAGGTTAAGGTTTACAAGGCTGGCAAGCAGCTAATCGTTGACTTAGAAGGTAGCGGCCCGCAATCGAAAGGAGGCCTTAATGTCTCAGAGAGCGCATTGCGTGCTACCGTTTATTACTGCGTAAAAGCAATGCTTGATCCCGATCTCATGGCAAATAGAGGAATGACTGATGCCATTGTAATTCGAGCACCCGAAAAAACTATCGTCAACCCTCAATCACCTGCTGCATGCGGCGCCCGCACCATCACATGTCAGCGATTAGCAGGGGCTATCATCGGAGCGTTAGGCCAATTGGTATCGCGCGAGCGGGCAATCGCTTCAAGTATGGACACGTTACCATCAATTTCATTTTCGGGAACCTATCCCGATAGTGGGCGTATCTATCTTTGTGGAGAAACTCTTGGTGGTGGAGCCGGTGCTACTGACGTGGCTGATGGCATGGATGGTATTCATGTTCACATCACTAATTCACTCAATCTACCGACGGAAATACTAGAAAATGAGTTTCCGTTGCATGTCGAATACTACGGATTCGCCGTCGATTCTGGTGGTGCAGGTCGCCATCGGGGAGGGCTAGGAATCGCGCGGGAAGTTCGAGCGTTACAGGATGGCACTATCTTTTCCGCTCGGTCTGACAGCCATATTCAGGGTGCTGCAGGAGCTGAGGGTGGTGGTGAGGGGGGACTTGGTCAATTAAAACGTAATCCTGGTAAAGAGAACGAACTTATCTTGTCATCCAAGATATCGCATCTCATTTTGGCTAAAAACGAGACAGTTCGCATAGAAACTCCTGGAGGGGCTGGTTTCGGAGAACCAGCATTGCGTTCACCAGAATCGCTAATTGCAGATTTGTTAGATGGTTTGGTTTCTGTTGACGTTGCGCGTCGGCAATACGGTGGGGATTTAGTTGCCAAAGCGTTAGCGCTTTCCGGCACTGCATCTTCTGCCTAATTTCAACCTGGACGAACAGATTTCCAACGTATTTATGTTCGCCCTGTAATCATTCATAGGATTATCCGATGGGAAAAAAAATTCGCCCAATTTCAGCCCGAATTTCTATCGCAACTGTAACATGCGTCGGGATTCTCATGGTTGCTTCCGGTTCTGCACAGGCTGAGCCTGATTATCCAGACCGACCAATAAAGATTGTCGTTCCCTTCGCTGCTGGTGGATCCACGGATTTGGTTGCTCGATCGATGGCTGAAGGTTTGGGAAAACTCTGGCGCAAGCCAGTGGTTGTAGAAAATAGGGAGGGTGCGAGCGGTACGATTGGCGCACGAGTCGTGGCTAATGCTAAACCGGATGGTTACACCCTACTTTTTGGCACGCAAACCACTGTAGCTGTAGCTCCGCATATCTTGAAAACAAAGCCATACGACGCGGAGAAGGATTTTATACCGATTACTGAGCTGGTTCACACCACTCAGTTACTATCAGTACCCAAGTCATCCAAATTCCACTCGTTAAAGGATTTCATAGTATATGCCAAGGCTCATCCTGATGAGTTGACTTACGGCGGGGGATATGGGGCAACCACTGACATGTCTATGCGACTTCTTATGTCCGCTGCAAATATCGACCTTCTTGGCGTTCCGTACAAAGGTTCCGCCTTGTCAATGAACGATCTCTTAGCTGGAAGGTTGGATGCGATGTTTGACGTTGTCACGACTAGCTTGCCGCACGTAAAGGCAGGAAATCTGCGCGCGTTGGCCACTACGAGCCCGAAGAGGCTTCCTACGTTTCCTGATGTTCCTACATTTGCAGAGGAAGGATACCCTAATTTCCCGAACGTATGGTTCGGACTGTTCGCGCCAGCAGGAACACCGTTTGACATCGTTCAGAAAATTGCAGATGACAGTCGGAAGGTATTGAACGAGCCGGAGCGTAAAAAAATACTTGTAGCAGCACCTTTATCAATTGTTGCGAGTAGCCCTGAGGATTTCACTAAGCTAGTGCAAGACGAAAATAAGACCTGGCTGAAAGTGGTTAAAGATTACAACTTGAAAATACAGTGATCTTTATTTTTCTCCTAAATTTTAGAAAGGCTAGGAGAATTACTGTGCTTCGGATAGTGAGAATTTATAAGCTGATAGCTCGGGAATGGAATTTAATGGATCCATCTCTGATAGGACGTAGAGCCTGGTCTTCTACAACATCCTACTGGTAGTTTGAGTTGCTACAAAGAGGGGGATATGTGAGTAATGCTATGACCTGGAGACTTGCTGATTGGCAATCAGTAGACAAGGAGAGATCTGATGATCACACGTTTTAAGGATGTTCAAAACGCGAGTAAGATTAACCAAGTCACTATCTACGTTGATGGTGCACCGCGTGAAGTAGCATCAGGAATCAGTCTGGCTGCTGCATTACTACGCGATGGATTATTGACCTTGCGTACTCACCCAGTTACGCAAATGCGTAGAGCACCGTACTGCTTGATGGGTGTTTGCTTTGAGTGCTTGCTGAAGGTAGATGGACTACAGCAGCGCGCTTGCATGGTGATGGTGAAGAGTGATATGGAAGTAAAAACGCAATGACTCAATACGATCTTATCGTAATCGGAGCCGGGCCCGCTGGTATGGCGATGTCGACTGAATGTGCGCAATCAGGGATGAGAGTGTTGTTACTTGATGAGCAGCCAGCACCTGGGGGACAAATATATCGAGCTGTGACGGAATCTAGATTAGAAAATGCGACAGTACTTAATAATGATTATTGGCGTGGAGCTCAGCTCAGTGCCGGCCTTGATTGCCAAAATATAAAGTATGTTAAGGGTGCTCGGGTTTGGTATGCGAAGCCTTCCGTTGAGGTTTGGTATAGTTTTGATGGCCATTCTATCAAGGCTACAGCAAAATATATTGCCATCGCTATCGGTGCGCGTGAAAGACCTGTCGCTATTTCTGGCTGGACTTTACCTGGTGTCTTTTCGGCTGGCGCTGCCCAAGTTTTGCTGAAATCGGCAGGGATTGCTGCAGATGACGTTGTTTTGGCTGGATCAGGGCCATTGCTTTATCTTGTCGCTGCTCAATATATCTCGGCTGGGAAAAAAATCAAGGCATTACTCGACACTACCCCATGGGGTAATTATCAAAAAGCGATGAGGGGGCTTCCTGGGGCAATCATTCAAGGGCAGTTGTACAAAGGACTCCAACTCCTTGCAAAAATACGTTTAGCTGGAATTTCGGTTCACAATGGAGTGAAGGACGTACGCATTTTTGGAGATCAATCGGTACAGTCAATCTCCTGGAGAAAAGGCGTGAAGACACAGGAGCTGGCGTGCGAGACGGTCTTTCTTCATGAAGGATTGGTTCCAAATATCGAATTTTCTGTGGCATTAGGTTGTGATTGGTCTTGGTCATCTGTGCGTTGTGCTTGGGAGATAAAAGTCAATGAAATTTGGGAAACTTCGCTCCCGAATGTCTACGCAATAGGTGACTGTGCACGAATTGTCGGTGCTGATGTTTCAGAGATTCAAGGACGTCTTGCAGGGCTACAGCTGGCACGAAAGGCGAACGGTAAAGAGGTAAGTGAGCGTGAAGCAAATTTAGTTAGGCAACTGGCTAAGCACATGCGATTACGCCGCTTTTTAGATCAACTCTATTCGCCCTCAGATGAGAATTTGCTCACACTTGAATCTGATACCGTGGTATGTCGGTGTGAGAACGTTAAGATTCATACACTAGAAGAATTAATTGATAAAGCTCAGGGGAATCTGAATTTCATCAAGAGTCTTACTCGATGTGGCATGGGTCCCTGTCAGGGGCGAATGTGTTCCCACTCTGTGGCTGTACTTGGGCGAATTCATCAACTTGCAGGAGTAGCTCCCTCCCGTCAACGTCTTCCGTTAGCACCGATAACTATTAGTGAGCTTGCTGCTCTAGAGGACATCGAATGACCGCATTTACTGCACAAGTAGCCATAATAGGTTCGGGCATACAGGGGTCAGCAGCTGCTAGAGAGCTCGCCTTTAGAGGTGTTGATGTTATTGTTATCGAAGCAGAGTATGCTGGGCGCCATGCATCAGGCGTGAATGCTGGAGGGGTTCGGACACTGAACAGAAGTATTGCCGAGCTGCCTTTAGCATTGGCTTCTAAACGGCTGTGGTCGCGTATTGAGGAACTGGTTGATGATGACTGCGGCTATCGCCAGGTCGGCCAGTTAAATGTGGCTGTCGATGATGAGTCTTTGGAACGATTTCGCCGTCGCAATGATGAGTTTATTCGCGCAAATATCCCTCACGTCGAGCGCTTGTTGACACCTGAAGAGGTACGCGAAATCTTACCAGACTTTGCAGGCCCTATAGCTGGCGGTGCTTATGTACCTGATGATGGCTACGCTTTGCCATTTCATACAACTCAGGCATTCCGGCGTAAGGCTGAGGCTCTAGGGGCAAGATTCATCGAGGGTGACGCGGTTCAAGCAGCTAAGAAAGCAGAGAATGGATGGCGTTTATTTACTGCTAGCGGACATGAAGTTCGTGCTAATCAGATTATAAATTGCACAGGAGCCTGGGCAGCAGAGATCGGAAAATTGTTCGGCGATAAACTCCCGATTCAACCGAATGGTTCAATGCAAATTGTAACCACTAGGCTACCTGCCTTTCTGCCTGTGGTAGTCGGCGTATGGGGACGCTCGATGTCGGCGAAGCAATTCGAGAACGGTACAGTTGTTCTCGGAGGCGGGCGTCGTAGTCCTGTAGATATTAAGACAAAACGTGCAGATTTAACTTTGCCCGGGTTGGTATTAGCGGCACGACAGGCCTCTACATTTTTTCCACTATTGGGTAAAGCGACTATTGCTCGGAGTTGGTCGGGAATTGAAGCATTTACTCCAGATGGAATGCCTGTGATCGGTTTTGGTAGTGCTCCAGGAGTGGTGCACGCCGCCGGCTTTTCAGCGCATGGGTTTCAGGTAGGGCCTGCAATTGGTGTTGTACTGGCTGATTTGGTTACGGCTGGACGGTCATCGATTCCTATAGCTGCTTTATCTTTGACTCGCTTCAATGAGAACAGAGGTCATTAATAAAAAATGCAGGCATGGCCTTCGCTTCAAAACACAGCAGCGTATTGTCGTGCTATCGGAGTTTGGATACGCTTTTACAATCATCGGCGCCTACACCAAATGTTGACTATGATAACGCCGACTACCGCAGTAGCATTAGTCGCGTAAGTTGAGCAGAAAACGCTGGGTCATTACAAATACGCTTCCACGTCCGGTATCGCTTAAATTTGCGCCAGTCCACCGTCAACGAAGACTTCGCTGCCAGTCATAAAGCTGCTCTCGTCAGAAGCCAGGAATAAGGCGACAGCGGCGATCTCATCCGAATCTCCAATGCGTCCAAGCGGCGCTCCCTGAGCGAAATTGGCCAGCAAACTCTCTTTTTTTCCCGAGCTCTCCAGTACATTAAACAGCCCTGGCGTTGCTGTGGAGCCAGGAGAGAGCACATTTACGCGGATCCCCGTTCCCTGCAGGTCCAGCGCCCAGCTTCTGGCAAAGTTACGAATTGCCGCTTTCGAAGCACTGTAAACGCTAAATGCCGGTGTGCCCATTGATCCGGTTGTCGAGCCGGTCAGAATAATCGAACCGCCGTGCGACATGAGCGGCAGCGCCTTCTGCACGGTAAACAGTGTCCCTTTTACGTTAACGTTAAACGTATTCTCATACGATTCCTCGGTAATTGCGCCAAGCGGCTGAAGTTCACCCAAGCCCGCATTAGCGAAAAGGATGTCAACTTTCCCTTTCACTTGCCCAATGTGAGAAAAAATACGTTCCAGATCAATCAGCTTTGATATGTCACCCTGAATCGCAAGCGCTTCATGGCCTATCAGCGCAATGGCTTCATCAAGCTCTTTCTGACGGCGTCCTATGATGACCACCTGCGCGCCTTCCTGGGCAAAGCGCCTGGCCGTAGCCAGACCTATACCGCTATTTCCGCCGGTAATCACCGCTATTTTTCCTGCTAATCTACTCATAACGCCCTCCTAAACTGTGGAAGGTCATAGCATAAACAACGTTAAACAATTAGTATAGTATGCACTTTTTGGTAAGTACCTGGCGAATGTGAACTTATATGCTAAATCAGAATTTCAACTGTGGTCTGGAAGCGTCGTTGGCGGTACTAAGCGGGAAGTGGAAACCGCTAGTACTGTTTTACCTCGCCCACGAGGTACATCGTTACGGGCAGCTGAAGCGCGCCATTGGAAAAGTAAGCGACAAGGTATTGATTCAACAGCTAAAAGAGCTTCAGCAGGATGGCGTGGTCGAACGTACCGACTACGGCGAAATTCCGCCCAAGGTTGAGTACTCCTTAACCGGTTTCGGCCACTCGCTCGCTCGCGCGCTAGCGCCACTCTGTCAGTGGGGAGAGCTGCATACGGAACAGATTAGAAATATCGTGCGCAACCGAGAGAAGCCGCAGAGCGATCGCCAGTAAGCGGGGGTATCCAACAACTGCTTTCGCATGCGCGCCCGAGGCCCCCGTACCGGGCCCGGTTGTGTGCGCGCGGAGACCAATGTCTACAAAATGAGGGGTCTGGTGGATGAGCCAGGCCTCGTCTGGAAACATCGTGGTTCTGTGATGGTTGGAAGCAAGCCAATAGTAGGATTCAATCATCGTTTCGTCTCTTTTGTGAAACTTACGTCAGGGTTAAGAAGCGCTAGCGCTGGACGGACCATCCCTTCGAGCAATTCTCGTTCCGGTCGTGTTCTCGCTATGACGCGCAGTCCGATATGGACGCCCAGTAGTAGCCGCCCCAGGTCAGTGGCAGATTGGGTTGCTGTTATCGTTCCGTCTTGCTGGCCGGCTTGGACGCATCGACGAAAGAACGCCTCGATATGTTCAAGAACCTCGGTGACAATCTCTCGGAACTCTGGATCGTGGGGCGCAACTTCTAATGCCGAATTAACAAGCATGCATCCTTTTCGCTGACTATCGGTCAGGGATCGTTGAATGATCTCTGAAAAAAAAGCGCTAATTGCTTGAGGTGGAGATAGCTTGCCTTCAAACCGGCGCACACGATCTGCGAAGCTGGTTTCGATGTAATGATTGAGCGCCCTGCGATATAAGGATCGTTTGTCGCCGAAAGCGTTATACAAGCTTGCGCCGGTCAATCCCATTTTTTCGGCAAGCTCTCTGGTAGAGGTTGCTTCGTACCCACGTTCCCAAAAACAGTCGATAGCGGCAGCTAGCACTTCAGTTTCATTAAATTCTCTTGGTCGGCCCATAAAGCGGTTGCCTATAAATGTGACACATGCCAGGTGTTAATCTAGTACTTGACCATTTTAGATCGATCGCTTTAGAATGGTCAAGCATTCAGTGAATGATTTTCCGCCTGTTAAAGAAGTCTTCTAACTTCGACGCTCACTTTTCAAATGTTTTGGCAAATGCAAACATGTCCCCCAACTTGACACCACCTGTACGATGGATCCGTGGCTTGGCCTTTGCTGCGATCTCCGTTTTAATATTTTCCGGATGGTTCGTGGTTACGCGATTTACGGTCACGCATCAGTTGCGCATCTGGGATGTCACAGCGCTGCGCTTTGGGGCTGGGGCGATTCTGCTGGCTCCGGTGCTATTTAAGCAACGCCTGTCGGCGGGGGCGTGGCTGGAAGGCCTGCTCTATTCTGTGCTTTGGGGGGCCCCCTTTGTGTTGCTCGTCGCTACCGGTCTGAAGCTCACCACGGCTGCGCAGGCGTCATCAATTGTTCCCGCGCTAATGCCCGTAATGACTGGTTTGATTAGCTGGTATCTGACGAAACAGCGACCTGCTGGTTCGACGATCGGGAGTTACCTGGCTATATTGATGGGTTTGGTTGCGCTGGTGGCCAGTCGCCCGGAGACTGACGGCGCGATTGATACGCTGGGCTATGGTGCGCTGGTGCTGGCGGCACTGACTTGGGCTGTTTATTCGGTACGCTTTCGCACTAGCGAGCTGTCCGCGCTCCAGTCTGCTGCGCTGATTTGCTTCTGGTCGGCGGTGGTCTTCATCCCAGTGTATGTCGGATGGGACCTGTCAAGACTGGACCAAGCGTCCACTAATGAAATCGTGTTCCAGTTTGTCTACCAAGGCGTATTCATGAGCGGTGTGGCGCTCTTTGCCTATAACCGGGCGGTAGCCGTGCTCGGTTCCGGCGCCGCATCGGCCATGATGGCGCTGGTTCCTGTTTTGGCAACGCTTTTAGCGGTGCCTGTATTGGGTGAAGTGCCGTCCTTGCTTGGGGTTGCGGCAATCATCATTATCTCGCTGGGCGTTCTTATTGCTGCCAGACGTCCATTTCCTGTTGCCATTATTAAACGTGCCAAGTAGGAGGCATTACACATGATTCGTTTCTATTATCATCCGACACCAAATCCGGCCAAAATTTCACTCTTTCTCGAAGAATCCGGATTGGATTACGAGGTCGTGCCAGTGGATACAAGCAAGGGGCAGCAGCACGATCCTGAATTTCGCACAATAAATCCGAACGGCAAGGTCCCTGCTATTGTAGATCTGGATGGGCCGGGTGGTATACAGGCGACGGTCTTCGATTCTACGGCAATTCTGATTTACCTTGCAGAGAAGACGGGGCGCTTTCTCGGCCAGGCCCAGGATCGTCCGCAGCTGTTGTCGTGGCTGCTTTTTCTTGCCAGTGGCTTGGGACCGTTTTCGGGGCAGTCGGTACACTTTCAGCATGCAGCGCCTGGGGGACTGGACTATGCCGTCAATCGCTACCGCCGCGAAGCCGAGCGTCATTACAAGGTCTTGGACGACCATTTGGCTGATCGGGAATTTATCGTCGGCAACGAATACACCATCGCCGATATGTCTGCTTGGGGATGGCTGGACCGAGCATCCAGGGTGATGAAGGGCACTGAAGATCCGTTGGCGCTTTACCCGAACATCAAACGTTGGTTTCAAGGCATCGATGCAAGGCCGGCCGTTTCACGCGCGCGGATGGTTGGCACCGATATTGCATTTAAGAAGGTCAATGATGAGCAGACTCAGCGTGCGCTGTTCCCTTCGAATTTTCTGCCGGCGGCCTGAACAGCCGTCCATAAATCGTACTTTGAGGTATAGATAAACATGAACGTACAGGGAAAGAAAGTTTTGATTACCGGAGGATCGAGCGGTATTGGGCTGGCTACGGCCACCGAGCTTGTCCACAAAGGCGCCCAGGTCTTTATCGTTGGGCGTCGTGATAACGTCGTTACGCAGGCGGTTGAGCAGCTACGCGCGGCTGGCGGGCAGGCCGATGGCATTGATGCGGATGTTGGAACGAAGGAAGGCCGGGGCCGAGCTTTGGCGGCTGCCCGAGTCTCGATGAGCGGGGTAGATATTTTAATTAACAGCGCAGGAGGCGTGCGTGCGGGCAGGCTGGAAGACACGCCGGAATGCGATATTGAAAAGATGGTGCAAGTCAATTTATTGGCACCCATTCTGTTGGCGCGAGCGGCAATGCCAGACTTGCGTGCGTCGCGCGACAGCATGATTGTGAATGTGTCCTCCGGCATTGCTCTTGTGGGGGTACCCTTCTATACGACTTACGCGGCGGTCAAGGCGGGGATCTCGCATTTTGGAGAGGCGCTACGACGGGAGTTGAAAGGTGAGGGCGTGCATGTGCTGACGGTCTACCCCGGCGCTACCGATACGCCGATGATGACGTCATCGAGAGCGGGTCCCGATCTGGGTTTCGTTCGTGAACCGGCTAGCGCAGTGGCCAAGGCCATTATCCAGGGTATAGAAACCAACGCACTGCAGGTCATTCGTGGTGGCGAGGTGCGTGAGGCGATGATTGCACAGAACCGCACAGATCCTCTTGTACTGGACGACAAGTTCACATCGCTCAAGCCCAAGCTTGCCGAAGCGGTAAAGGATCATTTTGCACTCTGATTTTGTAAAAGGAGCGTTCCATGGCGGATACCAAAGCTATTGTATTTGATCTGTACGGCACGTTGTACGACGTTCACTCGGTCGCTCAGCAGTGCAATGTATTCTATCCCGGGCAAGGTACGAAAATCAGCGAAATGTGGCGCCAGAAGCAGCTCGAATATACCTGGTTGCGCAGTTTGATGGGACAGTACATTTCGTTCGAGCAGGCGACCCATGATGCGCTCGTCTACACCTGCAATCACTTGAAGCTCTATCTCGACGAGAAGACTTGTGAGGTGCTGTGCGAGGCTTATCTGAACCTGTCGCCGTATCCTGAGGTGCCTGGCACACTGCAGCGCCTGAAAGACATGGATCTGCCGTTGGCCATCTTGTCCAATGGGTCGGCTTTCTCGATTGACAGTGTGGTTAAAAATTCAGGTTTGCGAGAATATTTTTCTCATCTGCTTAGCGTTGAATCCGTCGGCGTGTTCAAACCCGATCAACGCGTTTATACTCTCGCATGCGAAGCCTTGGGTCTACTACCTTCTCAGATTCTCTTTGTATCGTCGAATGCCTGGGATGCATCGGGCGCACGCTATTTTGGGTTTGACGTTTGCTGGATAAATCGTCGCGACAATACGTTTGACGAATTGGGTACTTCGCCCTCATATGTGGTTGGCGGGCTGGATGGAGTGCCGGAAATTGTCCGTGGTTCGGTCTCCAGCACATGAGGTTACATCCTAACAAAGACGTATATAACTTGAAGCGTATATGATAAAAATATTGTTTTAATTCAATGAATTAGTTAGCAGTTTTTACCTTTTTTCAAATTTTCATTCATTATGAGAATTTGAAAAAAGGCATTCTCACAATTAATGAAAAAACTTGTAGCGATACAGATTGCCAAACAGGCTCCGATGTTTTATCGGAGCCTGTTTTTATTCGAGCAGAGCTTATCTTTACTTTCAATGATGCGCTACATTTTTATTAGGGCATGTTGCAGCATGCATTCCTGGCCACCCATAATCTACAACCGAGCATGAGTGGTCAAGAAAACGACCGTGCCAGCAAACCCTCCGGCGCAATATCTATATAGACTTTCATATCAGATTATCCATCCTTGCATGTCGGATCGTTGGCAAAGGTTGATTCGCCGTGCTGGACTAGCTTGCGTCCGGACAGTTTACGCAAGGCGACGTAGAACACTGGGGTCAGAAACAGGCCGAACAGAGTGACACCCAGCATGCCGGCGAACACCGTGACGCCAGTCGCCGCGCGAATTTCTGCGCCGGCGCCATGGGAGAACAGCAGCGGAACGGTGCCAGCGATGAAGGCAATGGAAGTCATGACTATCGGACGCAGACGCAGGTGGCAGGCTTCCAGCGCCGCTTCGATGATGCTGCGGCCCTGCATTTCCAGTTCGCGGGCGAACTCAACGATCAGGATCGCGTTTTTGCATGCCAGGCCTATCAGCACCACCAGGCCGACCTGTACGAATACATTGTTGTCGCCACCGGTCAGCCAAACGCCGAACAGCGCGGACAACAGACACATCGGCACGATCAGGATCACGGCTAGCGGTAGCGTCCAACTCTCGTATAGCGCGGCAAGCACCAGGAACACCAGCAGCACGGCGACCGGGAATACCACTAATGCCGCCTTGCCTTGCGTCGCCTGTTGGTAGCTAAGATCTGTCCATTCGATTTGCATGCCAGGCGGTAGCACCTTCTGCGCCAATTCGGCGATTTTGCCCATCACCTCATTCGAAGACAACACGCGCGGATCAGCGCCACCGGCCAGGTCGGCGGCCGGATAGCCATTGAAGCGCAGCACCGGATCGGGGCCGAAGGTCTGTTTGATCTTCACGACGCTGCCGATCGGCACCATCTCGCCGCGGTCATTGCGGGTGCGCAGATTGGCGATGTCTTCAATATCGTCGCGGAACTCGGCGTCTGCCTGTGCTATTACCTGCCAGGTGCGGCCGAACTGGTTAAAATCATTGACGTAAGCGGACCCGAGATAGGTCTGTAACGTGTCGAATACGCTGGTCAACGGCACACCCTGAGCCTTGGCCTTGACCCGATCCACTTCAGCATCAAACTGCGGCACGTTGGCCCGATAGCTGCTGGCCGGATAGGTCATGCCAGGCGTCTGAGAAATCGCGCCTTGCAGCGCCCCCATGACGTTTTGCAGTGCGCCGTATCCCATGCCTGCGCGGTCTTCAACGTATAAGGAATAGCCCGCGCCATTGCCAAGCCCCAGGATCGGCGGCGGCAAGATTGAGAACGTGACGCCTTCCTGCAATGCAGAAATCTTCTGGTTGATTTCAGCATTGATTTGCGCGGCACTGCGTTTGCGTTCAGAGAACGGCTTCAGGACAGGGAAAGTCGCACCCGTATTCGGTGAATTCGTGTTCTGCAATGGGTTCAAGCCTGGAAATGTCACCGTATGCGCCACGCCTTCTGTGTTCATGGCGATGTCGACAACCTTTCTGAGCAGCGCGTCGGTGCGTTCGAGCGATGCCCCTGCTGGCAAGATGACACCGGTGACAAGATAGCCTTTGTCCTGGTCGGGTACGAAGCCGCCTGGTACCGCCTTGAACATCACGCCGGTACCGAGCAACAACAACGCATACACCAGGAATACCGCGCCGCGCCTGCCCAGCACGCGAGATACGGCGCCCTGATATTGAGCAGCACTCTTTTGGAAGAACCGGTTGAACGGACGAAATAGCCAGCCGAACAAGCGGTCGATCACGCGAGTCGGCGCATCTTTTGGGGCATCGTGCGGCTTGAGCAATAGCGCAGCCAAGGCAGGAGACAGGGTCAGGGAGTTGACCGCCGAGATCAACGTGGAGATGGCGATGGTGGTGGCGAACTGCTTGTAGAATTCGCCGGTCACCCCCGAGAGGAACGCCATGGGCACGAATACCGCGCACAGCACCAGTGCAATGGCGACGATCGGACCGGAAACCTCCGTCATCGCCTGATGCGCGGCGGCCATCGGGGTCAGCCCTTGCTCTATGTTGCGCTCTACGTTCTCGACCACGACGATGGCGTCGTCCACCACGATGCCGATCGCGAGCACCAGCCCGAACAGGCTCAGGGTGTTGATCGAGAAGCCCAACAGGTACAGCCCCGCGAAGGTGCCAACGACCGACACCGGCACCGCAACCAACGGGATGATCGACGCGCGCCAGGTCTGCAGAAACAGGATGACCACCAACACGACCAGCAGTACTGCCTCCAGCAGCGTGCTGACGACTGCCTTGATCGAGTCGCGCACAAAGATGGTGGTGTCATACACGGACTCATAGCTGACGCCGGGTGGGAATCCCTTCTGGATCTCATCCATCGTGGTAATCACCTGGTTTCGGATGTCCAGCACATTGGCGCCAGGTGTCTGGAATATTGGCAACGCCACGGTGTTCTTGCCGTCCAATTGTGCGCGCAAGCTATAGTCGTTTGCGCCAAGCTCCAGACGGGCCACGTCGCGCAGGCGCACAATCTGGCCGTCGCTGCCGCTCTTGAGCACGATATCGCCGAATTCCTCGACGGTGGTCAATCGTCCCTTCGCATTAATCAAGCTCAGAAATTGACTATTGGGCATCGGTTCGGCGCCAATCTGGCCAGCTGACACTTGCACGTTCTGCTCGCGCATTGCCGTGACGACGTCGCTTGCGGTCAGGTTGCGGGCGGCGACCTTTCCAGGATCGAGCCAGGCTCGCATCGCGTAGTCGCCGCCGCCAAACACTCCGACGTCGCCGACACCGGGAATCCGTGCAAGCGTGTCCTTGACATGCAAGCGCGCGTAATTTCGCAGATACTGCGAATCGTAGCGGTCGTCCGGCGAGACGAGGTTAACAACCATCAGGAATGTCGGTGACTGCTTTTGTACGGTCACGCCCTGGCGGCGCACGTCTTCGGGCAGACGCGCTTGCGCCTGGGCAACGCGGTTCTGCACCCGCACGGTGGCATCGTCGGCGTTCGTGCCAGGGCGAAACGTCACAGTCATCTGCAGCACGCCATCAGAGCCGGCGACCGACTTCGAGTACATCATGCCTTCGACGCCGTTGATCGCTTCTTCCAGGGGAGCGGACACGGTTTCGGCAATGACCTTGGGGTTGGCGCCCGGATACACAGTGCGCACCACCACTGACGGTGGCACGACGTTAGGGTATTCGTCAGCCGGCAGGATCGGGATCGTAATCAGGCCGGCGGCGAAAATCACGATAGACAGGACCGCAGCGAAGATCGGGCGGTTGATGAAAAACTTTGAAAAATCCATGGCGCCGATTTCCTCAGTTATTCGCGACGTTGGCTGCGATCGGCTGCATCGGCACGGCTTTCGCATCAACCGGAAGGCCCGGCATGTACACCTTATCCACGCCGTCGACGATCACCTTGTCGCCAGGGGCGAGGCCGCTTTCGACAATACGCAGGCCGTTGGCCTTGCGGCCAAGCTTGACGTCGTGGCGCTGGGCCTTACCCTTCTCGTCAACAACCCACACGTACTTGCGATCCTGGTCGGTCAACACCGCCTTGTCGTTGATCAGCAGTGCATCGAACTGCCCGCTGCCGAGCAGGCGCACGCGTGCAAACAGGCCGGGAGTGAGAGCTCCGTCTTTGTTGTCCAGTACGGCACGCATACGAATGGTGCCGGTATTGCTGTCGATCTGGTTGTCAAGAAAGTCGACGGTACCGCGATGCGGGAATCCATCTTCGTCGGATAAGCCGACCTGTACGGGCAACTTGCCGTCCAGATCGCTACCACGCCGACCGTTGCGCGCCATTTGCGCATAGTGCAGGAACGCACTTTCATCGGCGTTGAAATACACGTATACCTTGTCCTGCGAGACCAGCGTAGTCAGTACACTGCCTGCATCGTCGGCGCTGACCAGATTGCCGGCTGTGACTTCGGCCCTGCCTGCAAGACCCGAAATCGGTGCGCGTACTTGTGTCCACTCAACGTTTAGAAGCGCGGCACTCACGGCAGCCTCCGCCGCCTGCGCATCCGTTTGTGCGACTGCGGCGGCAGTGCGTCGTTGTTCGTACATCTCGGTGGACACGGCCCGCTGAGCGACCAGCACCTGCGCCCGTTTGGCTTCGCTGGCACTTTGGCTGGCATGCGCGCGCGCACGCGCCAGTTGGGCTTTGGCCTGTGCCAAGACAGTGCGGTAGCTGCGCGCATCGATGACGAACAGCACATCTCCCTTGTACACCTGGCTGCCTTCGGTGAAGGCGACGCGCTCTATGTAGCCGGAGACGCGCGGGCGCAGTTTAACGGTTTCGACTGCATTAATACGCCCGTTGTAATCGTCCCACAGTCTGACGTCTTGCAGCGCTACTTGGGCGACGCTGACTGAGGGAGGTGGCATGGACGCCGTTTGGGGCTGGTCACTGCAACCGGTCAGCATCATGACTGTGATGGCAATGACAACCCAGGCGGCCAATATTGGTCGCTTGCGGTAAGACATAATGGAGGAATACATTGAAGGTGCTTCTGTTGAAAATGAAAGGAAAAATCAAAACAGGGACGCTGGACCACAACTGCAATACCGTGTGTCGTGCAGTGCAGAGTGCAGAATTCGGTCCGGTCTGGCGAGGTCAAATGCCAATTGATTACAATATAGTCTTAACCATAAAATAGATAAATAGTTAAAAATAAGATAGACTGTTGTCCATAAAGACAATAATTGCTATGAGTTTAATCAAACCGTTCCAGAGGGTCGGGTTCACCTCGGTCTGTTGGTTGATATCTAAATTAAAAGTTACCTACTATGTCTACGAACACATTAATAGATCTACCAGAAATGAGATTATTCGCGGCGGTTGTAACCGATGGTTCCTTCACGGCGGCCGCGGATCGACTCGGCACGGATAAGGCGCGCGTCAGCCGCATCGTCCGACGTATGGAAGAAAAACTCGGCGCTCAGCTTCTTACCCGATCGACACGTCATCTGAGCGTCACCGAGGTCGGGCGCGACTACTTCGAACGCGCCATGTGCATCCTGACTGCCGCCGAGGCAGCCCAGGCTTCGGTAGCGCAACAGTCCAGAGAGCCAAAAGGGCTGATCAGAATCACGGCGGGCGCTGAGTTCGGGACCTTGGTCGTGGACGAATGGATCGCGGCGTTTTTGCGGCAGTCACCGAAGGTGACGGTGGAGGCCGAATACACGAGCCGCGAGGTCGACATCATTCATGAAGGGTTCGATGTCGCGATTCGCGTTGGTACGCTCGATGATTCAGGGCTTTCTGCCCGCAAGCTCGGCGAGATGGTTTTCGGGTTGTATGCAGCGCCTGATTATTTGAATCGCGCACCGGCGGTATCCACAGTCAGTGATCTGAAGCATCACGATCTGATCATGACAAGGACACGTGGTCGCTCGAACTGGTCCCTTGTCAATGGACCAAACACAGAGAGGATCACGGCGTCCCCGCGCTCTGCGGTCAATAGTACGATCTCCGCGAGGAACCTGGCTCTTGCAGGACTTGGGATCGCGCAGTTGCCTCGTTTCATGGCTGAGCCGTATCTGACCGATGGCACGTTGTCGAGGGTACTTCCTGATTGGGCAGATGCCCCCGCTCCTGTTCACGCCGTATTCGCATCGAGCCGGTATATGGATCCCAAAGTGCGCAGTTTTGTGGATCTTATTTTGAGCACGTTTAAATGCGGTGACTGTAGTTCACGGGAAATGACGGACCGACTGGAGCAGATTGCAGCTTAGCCACTTACTATTGCACCCATCGAGTTAGCCGATGTACCGTTCTGTGGGCAAGATGTAGAGTTATGTGCTGCGCCTGGGCGCCATTGGTCTTGCGCTACCATTGATGTAGAAGATGAGCGATCGTTTTGGCGTAGTTCACTTATAATTGATCGGCCGTCACTCATCAGCGCTTCAAAATACACCCTTATGCGTATTCGTCACCTCTCAACGCTCATCGGCGTCATGCTGTCCTTTACATCCACTTCGTTTGCCAATACGTCTTCGGGCACAAATACGGCACCCTGGAACGAGTGGATTTCCATCACGACCGAAGGCGAAGGGCCCGATCTTATTTTAATTCCAGGACTCGCTTCGTCGCGAGAAGTCTGGAGCAAGCAGGCTGTTAATCTGCGAAAAAATTACAAGCTGCACTTGGTTCAGATTTCCGGTTTTGCCGAATCCGCTCCTGCGGCCAATACGGAAAACGGTGTGGCCAAACCGGCAGCGCAAGCCATTGCAAATTATATCCGTGATAAGCATATTCATACTCCGGCGATCATCGGACACTCTTTGGGCGGTGAAATTGCACTCATGCTTGGCGCTCGCTATCCAGAGCTGGTGGGCTCACTCACTATCGTCGATGCGCTGCCCTTTTATAGCTTGCTGTTTGATCCCCGGGCTACTCCCGAGATAGTGAAGCCTCGTGCGCAAATGATCAGAAGTGCAATGCTAGCGGCGCCATCAGATCAAACACTTGCGGCACAAACCCAGGCGATCGCCTACCTCGTCAAAACCGAGGCGGAACGGCCTGCGATTGTCAGATCAGGTATGCAGTCTGACCGCAAGACGGTTGCGAATGCAACATACGAGTTAATGACAACGGATCTTAGAGCGGAGCTTGAGCACATCCGCGCTCCTGTAAAGGTCATCTATGCTCATGATGCTGCCTATGGTATACCGCCATCTGCTGTAGATAGCATGTACAAGAATGCTTACCACTCAGCTCCTAAGGCTATATTCCAACGCATTGATGATAGCTTTCATTTTATTATGCTCGATCAGCCTGAGCAATTTGAGCGTGCATTGACCGAATTCCTTAAGCAGGCCAAGTGAAGTGCGGTTGGCGTTCAATAAAGGGGTCTGATGTGGCCACGAGAATCAGGGGTCTGCATAGATGGCCATTAGCACTTCAAATCGGTTGAGTTGAGCTAAATACATTGAGCAACCGCAGCAGATAACGGCTCTAGAATAGAGGTGGTGAGTAGATATAGTTATTAACTACCTCGCCTTGAATGAGATGAGAATGTAAACTCTTTCTGATCCATGACAGCACTTTAGTTGCTTTGCCGCGGCAGTGACGATAAAATCGGCTTTGGCATACTCTGTGCCACCATCCGCGGAAAGGGTTAAGCCCAAGATCAGCAGCAAAATTCATTTTTTACGACTCCCCAGCCTGAATGCGGATAAAGGTTCTTTAAGGAGATCGTATGTCTAAACTCTGGTCCAACAACGGACAGATCAATCTTGAGTATCAACGTAAGCGTGCCAAGGCGCTTTTGCATCGTCTCAAAGCGGGCACCGAGGTGCAAAAGCTTGATCTTTTGCACAAACTGAACCCAAACACGCAAATCACGCTTGCGAGTGCACAACGATTAATCGCACTGGAACTAGGGTTCGATAGCTGGCCGAAGCTGAAAAAACATGTGGACTCTATCGAATTTGTGGCCCGACACCCGAATTTTGTCGCCGATGACGAAGCCAATACTGTGCATTGGCGCTGCGGCAACGATATTGAACATACGCTTCGGCTTGCCGGATTTAAGGGCACTTTTCGGATGTTGGCAGATCCATTATGCATGGGGCCTGTCGTTGCGTTAGCGGGTTCAGATTACATACGAACCAGAAGTCAGTTCATCGCTCAGGCTTTTCAATTACAAGTTTCTGAAGTGACGCATCGAATGGCGCAAGAGTATGCTGATCTGAAGCAAATTGGTGACGCTGCTCACGCCGTTCTATGGTGCGAGGCAGATGCCTATGATCAGCTTTTTCTGATCCATGTCTTAGCCAGCCTCAAAAAGGTGCCACGCAAGCTAGAACTGATTGAAATCGATCAAATGCCTGGCGTTAGTCGGTTCATTGGTATCGGCCAACTATCGCCTGATGTGCTCGCTTGGTTATGGCCCCAACGAAGAAAGGTTGGCGAAGATGCAATAATTTTGGCTCGCCGGGCCTGGCAGGCATATTGCTCAGATTCGCCAGTGAAACTTGCCCAGCTTGCTCATCAGTCACATGCTTGTCTGCCTCTTCTGGCTCCAGCCATGAGAAGACAGTTACAGGAGCTGCCAAATATACACAACGGTCTCTCGTTGACGGAGCAACTCTCGTTAGCGTATGTCGCGGAAGCAGGACAAACGTCCTTTGGCAGCATTTTTGCCGAATTGATGGCCAAACGCGAACCCCTGCCGTTCTTAGGCGACACCATGTATGAAGCGCTACTAAGGCCCCTCATTAATACGAAAAATCCACTTCTGATCGAGTCAGAAACGCAACTTGAATGGCCACGTCGTCTCTTACACCTGACGCCGTTAGGACATAAAGTGATAGGTGGTCAAGCCTATTGGCCTGATTATGCCTCTTCGGAGAGATGGATTGGTGGTGTGTGTATAGCACCAGGCCAGGCACATTGGACAATCGACGATAACGGGCAACCAGCCTGGCGTGGTTAGTAAACCAGTGCTTAGCTACTATGTTTTTCTTGGCTTTAAAACGTTCGTGCGATCAGCGCATGCTACAGCGCACTAACCCTGGCTCCTTACTCGTCAAAATTCGAAAAGTCCTTTTCCACTTACCCTGGCAACGATCTTTTGCATTGGGGTTGGGCTGCGGCGCGCCCAAAAGCGCTCACGGTACCAAACCGTGGCCGATTCCGGAGTTCCGTAAGGCCAATAAGAGGGGTGAGCAAATTGCGCCAATGTCGGGTTTCAAACTTTCCGCCAATGAAACGCTTGCTGCACGCCTGCCGTAACACTTTATGCCGTCATCAGGTCTGCGCTACGGTGACAATCCCGGACCCTTGACTCGTTCTGGCATAAACAAATGCATTAAATATTGTTTGATCTAAAGAAGCGCAATGTTTTAATAAACGTCACGTTCGCTCCTTTATTTAATCAGCCGAGAACAGTACACCGCCCGTTTTCCAATCACAGTTGTGATAAGTGGAAGCGGGCATCAGCTGTCGCACATACGTGTTCTCGTCAAGAAAACAAGACATCATTCAATACATGTATAAACACATTCTGCGCTCTGCGATGCTCCTTTCCGCCCTGACTGCCACGATCTCGTACGCCGGCCCAGTGGTACCGGCCAATACGAAACTGGTGATTGCCGATCAGAATGAAGCGCTCCAAACGTTACTCAAGGCATCGGGCGAACAGGCCAAATTATCGTCCGAAGTCAGCTATGCCAATTTCCTGGGCGGCCCGGCGATCCTGGAAGCGTTTCGGGCCGGTGCACTCGACCTGGCTGTTGTGGGCAACACGCCGCCGATACAGGCGCATGCAGCCGGTGAAAAACTGCCGATCATCGCAGTACGGACCAATTCGGGACCGGACTATCAGTTGGCAGTACGGCCTGGATTGGTGCTCAATAGTCTGAAGGACCTCAAAGGCCGCAAGATCGCGTATGCCGAAGGCACAGGACGTCAGCCATTTGTGTTGTCAGCCCTTAAGCTGGCAGGATTGACAAAAAAAGACGTAACGCTGGTTCCGTTACGTGCAGGCGATTTCCCGGCGGCCATCCGTGCAGGACAAGTTGATGTGGCAGCAATTAACGAGCCACATTTCAGCCGCTACCTGCGCGATTATGCAGCTGAAAAGGCCAGCGCCCTGCCCGAGTCAGCCCACGCGGGTCTGCCCAGTAACACATCCTATCTGTATGCCAGCGAGGCAGCGCTTAATGACCCGGCCCGCTATGCGGCGATCCGGCAGTTTGTGGCAAGCTGGATCAAGGCCAATGACTGGTCCGTTAAGCATCCGGAGCAGTGGGTGCAGGCCTATTACGTGAAAAACCAGAATCTGACGCAAGCCGATGGGCTGGCAATCGTCAAGGCCGAGGGCAAGACCAACTATCCGCTGC
Source organism: Advenella incenata (assembly GCF_004217095.1). Lineage (GTDB taxonomy): Bacteria > Pseudomonadota > Gammaproteobacteria > Burkholderiales > Burkholderiaceae_B > Advenella > Advenella incenata. The sequence continues at coordinate 80,314 of NZ_SHKO01000001.1, forward strand.
TGTCCGACTCCGTCGCCCCACAGCAGCACCTGATCGATCTGATATATGAAGCTGGCGATCTGCCCCGAAAACTTGATGCCCGCGAGGAATTTGACTTACGCTTCGATGACATCATTCGCGGTGCCGTGTCAGGTCTCAGCACAGAAAAAAATTGAGGTTACCGACATGAGTACACCATTTGCACACACTGCTGACAAGCAAAAAGCTGGCGCCCGGTGGGTCAATTCCGACAGCCCCACCAACGATAGCGTGTCTGTCACCGGCTCGCGCTCTCTGCTGCCGCGCAAACTGGGCGCCTGGGGGCTGCTAAGCGGCCCTCTCGTCCTATTGCTGGTGTGGGAGCTTGCTTCGCAATCGGGTCTATTGAGTCCGAGGCAGCTGGCCGCACCCAGCACCGCAATACTCACCGGCCTGAGCCTGCTGGCCGACGGTTCGCTGGCCGATCATTTCTGGGCGTCCGCGCAGCGGGCGTATATCGGGCTTTTCTCCGGGGTACTGATCGGACTGGCGCTGGCGCTCGTGTCCGGACTTAGCCGCGTAGGTGAAGCCAGCTTCGACGGGGTGGTGCAGATCAAGCGCGCGGTGCCGACCCTGGCTCTGATTCCGCTGGCAATAATGTGGCTGGGTATCGGCGAGGCAATGAAAATCACGCTAATTGCAAGCAGTGTGATGGTACCCATCTACATCAACACGCATGCAGCACTCAGGGGTATTGACATCCGTTACGTGGAACTGGCTCAGAGCGCAGGTCTGAGCCGATGGGAGTTCATTCGCCGCGTGGCGCTACCGGGCGCGCTGCCTGGCTTTTTCACCGGCCTGCGACTGGCCGTGACAACCTGCTGGACAGCGCTGGTGGTGCTGGAGCAAATCAACACGACCGAGGGTATCGGGTATGTCATGAACCGGGCTCGAGACTATGGTCAGACCGACGTTATTGTAGTCGGGCTGCTAATCTATGCTCTGCTGGGGCTGGGATCGGACACCCTGGTTCGCCTGTGGGAACGCAAGGCCCTGAGCTATCGCAAGGCGATCGGATCATGAGTGAAGCGGCAGTCAAAGTTCATAACCTGTCCCGCCGCTTTGGCACGCGCACCGTGCTGGATCGGCTCACCTTCGAGATTGCTCCCGGCGAGTTCGTCGCGTTGATCGGCAAAAGCGGTTCTGGCAAAAGTACGCTGCTCCGGGCATTGGCCAGGCTGGATACCGATGTGGCAGGTGATGGCCACATCGTGGTGCCGGCCAGCCTTTCCGTGTTATTTCAGGACTCGCGCCTGCTGCCATGGGATAACGTGCTACGTAACGTGACGCTCGGCCTGCACGATGCGGATGCGCAGGACCGGGCGCGCCAGGCGCTGACAAGTGTCGGACTAGGCGGGCGCGAAGAGGCATGGCCCAACGCCTTGTCGGGTGGCGAGCAGCAGCGTGTCGCACTGGCCCGCTCGCTGGTCCGGCGGCCCCGACTGCTGCTGGCAGACGAGCCATTTGGTGCGCTCGATGCATTGACGCGATTACGTATGCAATCGCTGTTGCTCAATCTGGTGCAGATTCATCGCCCGACTGTCGTGCTGGTCACGCACGATGTGGAAGAAGCGTTGCTGTTGGCAGACCGTGTACTGCTGATGGACGATGGCCTTATTACGCTGGACCGACAGATTGCAATAACCCATCCCCGGCGCAAGAACCGCCAGGCATTCGACGACCTGCGCGACGAACTGCTGGCCGCGCTGGGCGTTACCGAACTGGCCTGAACGCCTTCAACATCCAAGGCTCGCAATGACTCAAAAAAGCATCCACCTCAATCTGTTTGTACACGGCCGCGGCCACCATGAAGCGGGCTGGCGTCATCCTCGTGCCACGCGACTGCCCCTTACTGATATTCGCTACTACGAGTCGCTGGCCAAAAAAGCCGAAGAAGGTAAATTCGACTCGATCTTCTTTGCCGACGGATTGGCACTGAATGAAGGCATTGGCCATGTCGCCGGCGGCGCACTCGAACCCTTGACCACCGTGGCTGCCATGGCGGCGGCCACCCGGCATATCGGTTTTATCGCCACCGCCTCGACGACCTACTACGAACCATTCAATCTGGCGCGCCTGTTCGCTTCTCTGGACCATATCACGAATGGTCGGGTAGGGTGGAACATTGTCACATCCTGGGTCAGGGGTGCCAATCAGAATTTTGGCATTGATATCCAGCCGTTACACGAGCAGCGCTACGACCGCGCCTATGATTTCGTCGATGCCGTACTCAAACTATGGGACAGCTGGGCCGAAGATGCCATCGTCGACGATCCCCAGCAGGCGGTGTATGCACGTACCGACCGCATCGCCGCGGTCAATCACGCAGGCAAGCACGTCAAGGTTGCGGGCCCGTTAAATATTGCCCGAGGCCCACAAGGTCGACCAGTGCTGGTCCAGGCCGGCTCGTCGGCAACGGGTATCCGGTTTGCCGCCAGACACGCCGAGGCTGTATTCACTGCTCACCTCGAAAAGAGCACCGCCACCGCCTTCTACACCGAACTCAAAGCGGCTGCCAGACAGGCCGGCCGCTCGCCCGAGCAGGTTGTCGTACTGCCGGGCATCAGTCCTGTCATTGGTTCAACGGATGAGGAAGCCTTGCGGACGTGGAACGAACTGAACGAGCTAACCGATCCGCAGGTCGGTCTCACTCGTCTGTCGGACCGTTTCGGCGGCTTTGATTTTTCCCATCTTGATCTTGATCATGTGCTAACGCTGAAAGATTTTCCAGACCCGGCCACCGTTCAGGCAGCAAAGAGTCGGGCCGTGGTCATTACCGGCCTGGTGGCGCGCGAGCGTCTGACCTTACGCCAGTTGCTGCACAGGCTGGCCGGTGCGCGGGGACACTTCACGCTGGCTGGCTCCCCACAACGCATCGCAGACACGATCGAAGACTGGGTTCGCAGCGGTGCCGCCGACGGCTTTAACGTGATGCCACCCGTGCTGCCCGGCCATCTGGACGACTTTGTGGAACACGTTGTACCCATTCTGCAAAAAAAGGGGCTGTTCCGCAGGGAATACGAGTCCTCCACCTTGCGCGGGCATTACGGATTAGACGCGGTACCCAGCCGTTGGACACAAAACGTGGGTCAGGGCGTTGCGATTGCCGTCTAACGCTTGACGCAAGCGTCGCACTGTCGCTAGTCATATCGTGTCCTTGATGACGTATGTAATCACACCCAAAACCATCCATTCCTGGCTCGTTGTAGTTGCAATGTCGGGATGGATGGGGTTGGCCGTCTTCATATACCGGCCACAGGGCTTGGGAAAAGATTACCAATTCATTCGTGGCCACTGACAGGTTCAAGCTGAAAGAGCGCGGCAGCGTTGTTGTACAGGACATCTTCAATCGCCGATGCTTTCAGGCCCAGTTTGGCGATATCGTCGATACTTTGCCCGATCGGGCGAAAGGGATATGACGATCCGAACAACAACTGGCTGGACATATAACTGTTGGCTGCATGAATGTAGGCATCGCTGCCGGCCTGAAAGAGATACATATCCGGCACCAGTTTGATATTTTCATAGCGAAAGGCCAGTCCGATTGCCTGGTGCACGTTGGGCCAATATCCATGGTAAATAACAATAGGCAACTGCGGAAAGGCCTGGGCCACTTTTGCCACCGCGGCCGGATCGTTGAATCGCGGGTCGGGCGTCGTCGGGCCACTCATCAGAAATACTGGCACCTTCAACTGGCTGGCCAGCTCATAGATCGGCCAGTAGATGGGGTCATCAGGATGTCGGGCCGGTTCGCAGAATCCCGGCTCCAGATCCAGACCTGCCAATCCCAACTCTCGTATGGCGTAGGTGGCCGCGTCAATGGCTGCCTGCTCCCCCTGTATCGATGGGTCCACAGCGGCAATGCCGATAAGCTCAGGGTGATTGTGCACGATATCGTGTATTTTTTCGTTGGGCAGATGCTGGGATGGCGTGTGCCGGCCCACGACGACCGCATGCGTTAAGCCCGCGTCGCGTACCTCACCCAGAAAGCCGTCTTGCGTGAGTGACCGTTCGAAATGGGCATCGTTGCCAATGGTCCCCACCCGACGATTGAGCCATCGGGCTGTGTCATGTGTGGCAGAGCCAGGCGTGGCGCCAAAAAAATCATGTAAAAAAGCCGGACGGCATCGCATATCAATGACTTTCAATTCGGGTCCTTGGTTGTGATATCAATTTTCTTCTATGGCAGCGGCAACGCTTGGCGCCGATTGATCAGCGCTTGCCTGATGCGGGTGACGCCATTGCGATGCGAAGTGTGAGCTGGACAACGTCGCGCCCCGTTCAAATAGCTTGTGACGCAAGGTGCCTGGCTCATAGGCAGTTTTATAGCGTCCTCTGGCCTGCAACTCGGGAACAACAAGATCGACAAAATCCTCGTAGGTTTCGGGCACAACGATTCGTGACAGATTGAATCCATCAATATCACCCTCGTCGATCCAGCGCTCCAACTGGTCGGCCACCTCGCGGGCATCTCCGACAAGTGTGGGGTAGCGGCTGCCAAGTTTGTGCTGGTTGAGCAAATCGCGCCGCGTCCAGCCCTGCTGGCTGGCGGTTTGAGAGGCAGACTGCATGGCATTGGATTGACCGTAGCTTATCGGCTCGTCCAGTCCAAAACGGGAAAAATCGATCCCCGTGCTTGAGGAAAAATGCGCCACACCGGCTTGCGCACTGGCGTAGCGCAGGTACTCTTCATATTTTTCCCAGGCCTGTCCCTGCGTTTGTCCGGTGATAACGGCAATGCCGACAAAGATTTTGACGTCGTCAGCCTGCCTGCCCGCGTTAACAAAATCCTGACGCAATTTGGTCGATGCCGCCTTGGCCGTTGCCGGATCGGATGCCGCAATGAATACACACTCAGCATGGCGACTGGCAAACTGCCTGCCGCGCCCGGAACTGCCGGCCTGGTACAGTACAGGCGTACGCTGTGGCGAGGGCTCCGAGCTGTGATAGCCGTGGGCGCGATAGTATGGGCCGTTATGGGCAATGGCATGGACTTTGTTCGGGTCAGTATAGATGCGGCCGTTGCGATCCCTGATAATGGCCCCGTCCTCCCAGCTGCCTTCCCATAATTTATAGCAAAGCTGCAGAAAGTCATCGGCCCGATCATAGCGTTTATCGTGCTCGTCCAGCCCATCCCGTCCCATTGCACGGGCGCCGCTATCCAGGTAACCGGTCACAACATTCCAGCCAAGACGGCCGCGCGTCAGGTGATCCAGGCTGCTGACCTTGCGGGCAAAGCTGTACGGTGTCTCTGTATGGATATTTGCGGTAACGCCAAATCCCAGGTGTTCCGTGACGGCAGCCATGGCCGACACCAGGGTCCAGGGGTCGTTGACCGGCAACTGGATGGCTTCTTTCAGGGTCAGGTCAACATTGCCTTCGAATACATCGTAGTAGCCGATGATATCGGCAATAAACAGCCCGTCAAAGAATCCACGTTCCAGCACGCGTGCGATATGTGTCCAGTATTCAATCGTGTTGTACCGGTTAGACTGGTCCCGGGGATGGGTCCACATGCCATGGTGAATATGGCCAATGCTATTCATATTAAATGCATTCAACAGTATTTTCTTGCGGGTCATGGTTTATCTATCCTGTTGGACGAAGGACGGGTATGCAGAGTCATATCGCACCATGCCGGGGTGGCAGCTTGCCATTGAGCACATAATTTCCGATCGCGTGATATTTCCAGCGGACCGGATCATGCAAGGTGTGGGTGCGCACGTTGCGCCAGTAACGGTCCAGGGCATGTCCGCCCAGCGTTGCCGAGGTGCCGGCCAGCTCAAAGAGGGCATTTGCTGCAAGCAGTCCTGCCGTAGTACAAAGGGCTTTTGCCTGGGCCACCGCAACCGAGGCAGCGGCGACCGAGGCCTCGTCGGTGGTCCCTCTGGCGCGATCGACCGCTTGCGCAGCGCGGTTTAACAAGGCCTGCGCTGCCCGCAACCGTACGTGTACATTGCCGATCTCCCTTAGGGTGAGCGGATCGTCGGCAGCGCGTGACACGCCCGAATCGATCCAGGGGCGGGCATGATCGCGGATATACGGCAACATGGCATCGAATGCGCCATGGCCTATGCCCAGATCAATGGCAGCGTGTAGCAATTGGGCGTGGGGCCCGATGGTCGAGGGCTGGTCAAAATGGACCTGGAAGGGCACAATCCATTCCGCTTGCACCTGCACCCGATCAAAGGCGACCGAACCGCTGCCAGTCACGCGTTGGCCAAAGCCGTCCCAGTCATCGGTAATGGTTACGCCTGTCGCGTTGGCCGGGATAAATACCAGATACATGGTGTCGCCCGATGCCTCCTGCGCCGAGACCAGCGTGGGTATCCAATGGGCAAACAACGCACCAGTACAATAAAACTTGCGACCCGTCACATAAATGCCCGTGTCGGTTCTTTCCAGATGCGTGCGGCGCTTGAAGTCCCGGTGTCCGATTTCTGCCAGGGCGTTGCCAAAGCGCTCACCATCCAGCACGCGACGGTAGAAATATCGCTTTTGTGATTCCGTACCGGCAATGCGCAGCACTTCCAGGGCATAGAAATGATTTTGGGGAATATGTCCGAGCGAACCATCTGCGGCCGAGATGATCGCAAATATACGCGCGACCGTTGTAGCGGTAATCCCGGCGCCGCCATACTCCCTGGGCACGCTTGCAGCCCACAATCCGCTCTGACTGAACTGATTGACTTCCTCCCACGGCAGGATACGGTTGCGATCCCTTTGGACTGCGTTTTTGGCAAACGATAGCGCCAGTGCTTCAGCCGTGGCGATGGCATGGGCATCATCGTCGATACGGTCTGCCCTGTGAGAAAAGCGTCCGGGGAACGTACCTTCAGCCCCTGCATCAAAATCTGTGACATTGGTATCCAATGCGACTTTAAAATTTGCGTTTGTCATAAGGTTCCTGCCCTGCGTGGCCTGGTTCTAGTTCCACTGGTGACGGCGCGGCAAGGTGCCGTTAAGCAAAAAATCCCCCAGAGAATGGTATTTCCAGCGTATGGGGTCGTGCAATGTGTGAACCCGGGCGTTGCGCCAGTGACGGTCCAGATTATGTTTTTCACGGGTTGACGCTGAGCCGGCCAGCGCCAGCAATTGCTCGCTGGCATTAATGGCCGCTTCGCCGGTTAGTATTTTGGCCAGCGCCACGGCAATGGATGCCTGCGCGCTGGACTCATCGGTCACGGGCTGTTGTGCGATGGTATCCAGTGTGGCCGCGCTTTCCTCAAGCACCGCGTGGGCGGCATCCACTTCAATCTGTAGTTTGCCCGCTTCCTGAATAATGTAAGGATCATCACTGGCCTGGCTGACGCCGGCGTCGACCCAGGGTCTGCTATGGTCGCGTACGAACGCCAATCCGTCATGCAAGGCACTGCTCGCAATCCCGGCGTCAATGGCGGCATGGATCAGTTGTGATACAGGTCCGGCCAAATTAGGTAGCGTTGGCACAGCCGTCATGTCCACAATGTCCGCTTCGTCAATCGGGACATTCTCCAGGACCACGCTGCCGCTGGCGGTGGTGCGCTGGCCGAAGGCATCCCAGTCATCCACAACGGTGACGCCGGGCGCATCGCGCCGAACCCAAACCTGTACGGCGTTGCCCGATTCGTGCAAGGCGCGCAGCGGTATCCAGTGAGCAAATAGGGCGCCGGTCGAATAAAAACGGGTGCCGTTCAGTCGCAGCCCTTCGGCGGTGCGCACAATATGAGTGGTTGGCTGGGTAATGAGACCTGCCCTGGCCTTGCGCTCGGGACCGGCGTTGCCGATCCGGTGGCCGTTCAGTACATCGGCGAACCAGCGGGCCTGCTGTTGCGGCGTGCCGGTTTCCCGGAGCAGTTGCAGAACGGCAAAATGGTTTTGCGGAATTTGTCCCAGCGACGGATCTGCCTCGCTGATAATGGCAAAGACTTTGGCAAGCGTAAGATAGGATACATCGGCGCCGCCAAAGCGCGCCGGCACGGTAATGCCACCCAGGCCACTGGCCGTAAAAGTCTCTATTTCCTGCCAGGGCAGGATGCGCTCGCGGTCCCGTTTTGCGGCGCTGGCGGCAAAGTCTTGCGCCAGTACCCGCGCTGTCTGAATCGCCTCCTGATCAGTGCGGATCCGGGCTGGCTGGGTCGTAGAAGGGTGCCGGCTATGTTTTGTTGCCGCATGCGTATGATGGTCATCCATAGCCTGTCCTTATCGGTTTTTGAGCCAGCGAATGTAGAGATCACCGCAGCGCTGTACTACCGTGACCAGTACGATAAGAATTGCAATCACGATCAGCATCACGGGCGTGTCGAAGCGTTGGTAGCCATAACGTATTGCCAGGTCACCCAACCCGCCCGCCCCCACTGCGCCGGCCATGGCCGAGGCGCTGATCAGTGTTACCAGGGTAATGGTGACGCCGCCAATGATCCCCGGCAGCGCTTCGGGCAGCAGGACATGGCGCACGATATCCCATTTTCTGCAGCCCATGGCTTGAGCCGCTTCGATCAGGCCGGGATCCACTTCGCGCAGGCTGACTTCGGCGATGCGTGCAAAGAAGGGGGTGGCGCTGATGGCCAGCGGCACGACGGCAGCCCATACGCCAATGGAGGTGCCGGCAACAAGACGCGTAAAGGGAATAAGCGCCACCATCAGTACAATAAACGGCGTGGCGCGAAAGCCATTGATCACGCTTCCCAGGATCTGGTTGATGCGTGGCGATTGCAGAAACCCACCGGGCGAGGTAATGATCAGCAGAACCGCTAGCGGAATGCCGACAAGAAAAGCGATGGCGCCTGATACGCCGACCATGATCAGGGTATCGACAAAAGCTTGCCAGTAGCGATCAATCGAGAGCGACATAACCGATGGTCTCCACGTGATGCGCGATAGCGGGCTGGTCGATGCCGGTGGTGGCCGCTTCGGCGACTGCAACCTGGCCGGGAACGGCGATGAGCAGGCGGCCCTGTGCGTGGCCCTGGATCCGGTCTACGCCCCCATGCAACAGGCGAACCTGGGTATTGAGGACCCGTCCTATCAATGACAGGTCTGGTTCCAGTCCGCCGTGGCCGTTGTAGGACAGCTGCAGAATCTGTTCGTAGCCTCCTGCCGCTGGTGGCATGGACTGCAAGCGTATCCGGAGATCTTCGGGAAGCTGATGTTGCAACGGGGCCAGCAATGCTTTGGTTGCTTCGTGAGAGGGCGCACCGAACAGACTCCAGACGGGACCCGATTCAGCAATCTTGCCATTTTCCAGAACCAGAACCTGATCACATACTTGCCGGATCACGCTCATCTCATGTGTGATAAGCACAATGGTGATACCCATGCGCTTATTGATATCTTTCAGTAGCTGCAGGATGCCCCGCGTGGTCTCGGGGTCCAGCGCCGAGGTCGCTTCATCACAGAGCAGGATTTCCGGATGGTGAACCAGTGCCCGGGCAATGCCGACACGCTGCTTTTGCCCACCCGAAAGACGCTGCGGAAACGTATTGCGTTTGTCGTAAAGACCCACCAGCTCAAGCAATTGCGTGACGCGACGCTTGATTTCCGGCCTGGACACGCCAGCCACCTGCAGTGGCAAGGCAATATTGTCCCAGACGGATTTGGCTGACAGCAGATTGAAATGCTGGAATATCATCCCGATACGTCTGCGCAAGCGCACCAGCTCAGCCTCATTAAGCGAAGCGATGTCAATGCCATCGACTTTCACATTGCCGCTGCTGGGAGCCTCAAGCCGGTTGATCGTGCGTAGCAGACTTGACTTGCCGGCGCCAGAGCGACCAATTATGCCAAAAATACTGGCAGCAGGAATATGCAGGGAAATATCCTGCAAGGCATGCACTGCGCCGCCAGAGGCATGATACGTCTTGCACACCTTATCAAAGGTCACCGTGCCGCCAGTCGTTTGAGCGGTGGCGGCAGCATCGTTTTCTGCATTGATTTCATCCTGTAAGGGCTGCGTCTGCGGCACCGGGCCGTTATGGATGTCGAGGCGGAAACTGTTGTTCCCCAATGCTGTCGTGTAGGTCATTGCGTTGGCCGTCGGTTTATTTCTTCCAGGCAAGCGCGTAAAGCCTGTCATCATTGGAAAAAGCGCGGTGAATGTCTTTGCTTACCGCAGCTGAGGAATGATAGATTTCAATGAATTTTTTCAGATCGGGATTGTTCGCATGGTCTTTACGCGTCACGAAGCGAATGGCAAACTGGGCATCTTCTATCCCTGAATAAATCAGTCCACTGGAGGGATCGAACGCTTTGGCTGCAACGATAAAATGCGGGTAGCCCAGAGCAAGATCTACATCGCTGGTAATACGCGCCAGTTGGGGCCCTTCGACCTCCACGAACTGCAGTTGCTTGGGATTTTCCGTGATGTCATCCAGTGTTCCAAGGAAGCCGACATCGGCTTTTAACTTGATCAGGCCTGTCTTTTGCAACAACAGTAAGCCGCGCCCCTGGTTGACGGGATCGTTGGCGATAGCAACTTTACCGTTTTCAGGAATATCAGCGATGGCTTTGTGCTTCAGGGAATACAGGCCGATATTTGACAGAATGCCTGTATCGACGGCAACCAGCTCGAATCCCTGTTTTTCATTGGCATTTTTCAGAAATGGTTCATGCTGGAAGTAATTGACATCCAGGTCGCCGGAATTGAGTGCAACGTTGGGCGTGGTCCAGTCGGTAAATTCAACCACCTTGACGTCAATGCCTTCTTTTTTGGCCTCTTGCGCTGCGATAGTGACCGAGTCTGCATAGGCGCCAGGCACCACACCGATCCGGAGCGTACCCGCCTGTACGGACGTAGCGGCGGCAAATAACAGGAAGACAGAAGCAAGCGTTGCCATGACTTTGTGTATCATAAAAATCCCGAAAAAAAAATGAAATGACGTTCGTGATGCACCTCGGATGCGCACTGAACTCGTAATCATTACAACATCGGCTGTTCCTATATCAAACAATATTTATCATATTTGTTTATGAGCGAATGCGGTTATTTCTATACCCGCTTTGCTTATGCATGGCTACAATAAGACAGTCGAACCAGACGCCAGACGCAACGGCAGCACGTGCGATCTCGCGTGCGAAGAGATTCGACTATTTCTCAATGAACATTTGCAAAGAATGTACGAACGCGCTCCGTCAGTAAGCGTCCAGGCATGAATGTGGGGTAGCAGGCTAATGATCGGAGTGCTTTTTTTTCTATTTGCGTTGATTGCCGCAGTTATATATTATTTTCTGGGAAGAATACCCACGTTGTTGCGAGTTCTTGTATCTATCGCTGCGTTTGTGATTCTTAGTGGATTGTTCTCTTCAGCGATCCTGAAAATCGGCGATCAAGCTTCACCGAACGCTATTACAATTACGCCGGAGATGATGAACGAGGCTGCCAAGCATAAGAAAGAGTGAAGGCAGCACGCTAATCGGTAAGAATCCGAAATGTGACTAATTGGCTGCTGCCTGATAATGTGTCCCTGAAGCTCGCTGGGGTACCGCTTACAGTTCGACTATCAGCTTTTTTTGCGGCTTTCATATGCTATTTTTCTGGGCCACGATAATCTACAAATTGGCGTAGTTTATATTTCTGGTTGCGGTCCTGGGATTAGTGGATTTATGTTGGAGGAATAATGAATAAGGTCTATATTCAACGCGCTGTGCATGGGGATGCTCAAGAGTTAATTGAATTCAATTCACAAAATAAACACTACCATCGTCCTTGGGTTTCACCATTTACAGATCAAACAGGGTTTAAGAACTGGTTTTCACGTTGTCTTACTGCAGCAGTTGTTGGGCTTGTAGTAAGAGAGGAAATATCACGGAAAATAGTTGGAATTATAAATATAAATGAAATAGTAGCAGGGGCGTTACAAAGTGGTTTTCTAGGGTTCTATGGCTCTTCAACAATGGCAGGCAAAGGACTAATGACGGACGGATTGCAATTGGCAGTCAAATATGCTTTTGAGGAATTAGGCTTACATCGCTTAGAGGCCAATATTCAACCGGGTAATACACCTTCAATTGAATTGGTTCGCAGGGTAGGATTTCAAAAGGAAGGATTTTCTCCTAAATACCTGTTTATAGATGGAGCGTGGAGAGACCATGAGCGGTGGGCGATCATTGATAATTAATAATGCAAGTCGCGCTGCACGTCGTAACGTTTGGGTTTATAGCAATTGGACGGAACTTTTCTTAAGGCAACATTTTAGCGTTTCTGCTGCAGCGCTCATCGCTCTATCAGTTGACCACATCAGTGTTAGCGCAACATTATTCAAAGGTACCAGTCTGTGGGCAATCAATCCCCGCTTCTCCGCGTAATGGGCGCCCAGGCTTTCGACGATAGCAACACCCAGCCCTTCAGCGGCCAAAGCACATGCCGCTGAGGATTGCGCAACTTCTATGATAGGCCGATACGGCAAATTCTCTGCATCTATTATGTCCTTTGTAGCTCGTCCCGCAGGTAAGGAAGAAGCCAATACTATTGGAGCAGACCCAGCGACTTCATGCAGGGTGAGGTCCGTGCGTGCAGCCCACAGATGGTCGGGGCGCATCACAGCATATAAATAAAGCGTGGTAAGTTGTTCGCTATTTAAGCGCTTCCCATCTATTGGTTCGCCGATAATTAATCCCAGATCAATCCGGTGATCAGTTGCCATTTCAACCAGTTCCATGGCCGTTCCTGCTCGCAACGTAATGTTCACTTTTGGGTGGCGGCGATTCATACTCGCCAGTGCAGCCGGTAGCAGACTATAAGCTGCAATAGGAACCGCCCCGACAACAAGTCGGGTTAGCGCCTCCTGGCGTAAATTTACGGACAATTGTTCCACTGCTTCAATTCCCGCCATCGCGTTGAGAACTTCTGGAATGAGCGTGCGCCCTTGATGCGTTAAATTCAAGCGTCGGCTTTCCCTACTGAAAAGTGTAAAGCCCAGACGTGTTTCTATCTCACGCAATAGCGTGCTTGCCGCTGGTTGTGTCATATGCACAGACGTCGCAGCTGCCGTGACCGTTCCGTATTGGTACATTGCGCGTAATAACGCGAGATCCTTACGATTAATCATATGATTTTTGTATGAAAACATGTGATCTATCTATTTGACCATAGCTATTACAAATGTCAATAATATCTCGTCACACCACCATGCAAACGTATCAAAGCACTAAGCCATGAATCCTAATCACATCGTTTCGGTCGACTGCATCCCTCTGCGACTGCCTTTTCATCATTGGAGCCCGCCACCTTTATTTGCCGGAAAGCCTCGCAACAAAATCGACAGTGCTCTGGTACGTCTCGTAACCAAAGACGGGGTAGTGGCCTGGGGAGAATCTTACTGTGCAGAACCCGATGCACTCATGGCAGTATTCGAAGCACTGATTTCACCTCTTGTCCAAGGTAAAGACGCAAGTGCCCCCGAGCTTCTGACAAACTTGCAGCGTACCTTACATAATTTGGGTCGATCGGGACCAATCGTTCATGCGTTAGCAGGGTTGGATATAGCTTTATGGGATTTACGTGCGAAACGAGAGAAGGTGCCCTTATATGTTTTACTTGGCGGCAAGCAACGGAGCAAGATCCGCGCCTATGCCTCCTTGCTCCAATACTATAGCAACGCTGAGCTAATTCAAATGGTAGCCACTCGAGCATTGCAAGAAGGCTATACGGAAATCAAATTACATGAAAGAACTACGACTGCGCTGGCTGCAGCCAGAAAAGCTGCAGGCCCTGAAATCCCGATCATGGTAGACACTAACTGTGCCTGGTTGCCTTCAGAGGCACTCGCTATCATCGACGAAATGAAGCAATATGATCCTTTTTGGATTGAAGAACCACTCTGGCCCCCAGAGGATCATATTGCACTTAAGCATCTTAAAAATAAATGTAATGTTCGGTTAGCGGTTGGAGAAAACGCAAGCAGTACTTTCGCACTGAAACAGCTTATCGTTGATGATGCTGTGGACTATGTACAACCTAGCATAATCAAAATTGGAATCAGCGCTTCTCTCGCCATTTCTCGAGAGTGCAATTCAAAAGTAAAGTGCGCACCTCAAGTTGCTTACTTTGGGCCTGGGTTCCTTGCGAGTCTTCATCTTATTGCCTCCTTGGATTATGAAGTAGCTCTGGAAAGGTTGTATGTCGACTTATCCCATATTCCTTATGCACAAACAGTGCCCCTAGTTAATGGCTGGATCGACGTTCCAGATAGTCCAGGTTTGGGAGCCGATCCTGAGCCAGATCTGGCTCAGGGTAGGTATGCCAAGTAAATAATACGAGGAGATATTAAATGCATAATTCAAGAAGATTATTTCTTATTAAAGCTTCACTGACTACCTTTGCCGCATTAACGTTTGAGGGTGTCACCGCCGCCGGAGCTGCATCTTTCCCCGAGCAGCCGGTCCACCTGTATATTCCCTATCCCCCGGGAGCCGCATCCGATACTCTTGGACGCATGGTGGCTGATGTATTTGCTAAGGCTTGGGGTCAGCCAGTTGTTGTCGAAAATCGCGGTGGTGGTGGAACAATCATTGGAACCCGTGCCGTGGCATCCAGTAAACCTGACGGATATACCATCGGAATGGTGGATTCTGCGTTTACCATCAATCCGGGACTCAGAGCTGCAGAATTACCTTATGACACTCTCAATGATTTCTTACCCATCTCATTGATCGCGACAGCGCCTTTTGTATTAGTTGTTCACCCCTCAGTAAAAGCAACAGATATAAAATCATTTATTGAGCTTGCAAAAGCGAATCCAGGCAAGCTTACTTATGCCTCTCCGGGGGTCGGAACCGCACCGCATTTAGCAGGAGAACAACTACAACAACAAGTCGGTATCAAAGTGCAGCACATACCGTATCGTGGAGGCGGGACTGTATTTACGGATTTGCTCGGCGGACAGGTCGATTTTGCTTTTGCTACAGCCCCTACATTGCGAGAATATATCGTGTCAGGCCGTTTGCGAGCCATCGCGACGACCAGCCATCACCGAATCACCAATTTGCCAAAAGTACCCACGTTTGAAGAATTGGGCTTCCCTGGGGTCGATACATCTCCCATGTTTGGTTTGATAGGTCCAGCAAACGTGCCAACTTCTATTGTTGAACAATTTTCCAAGACGATAGCTGACTCAGTTAAGAGCGGGGGACTAGGAAAAAAGCTAGCGGATTTGGGTTTTGATCCCGTTGGTAGCAGTTCATCAGAGTTCGAAACTAAGATTAGAAATGAGATTGAGAAATGGAAGGGGGTGATAAAAAAAGGCTCATTCAAGCCTGAATAGCTCATTAATCACATTTGTGAAAACCCTAGTATTAAGGTGGTATTGCGTGTCTCTATAGGAAAACCTTGACGTCAACAGCAATGTGCTGCGAGCAGCACATTAGTGGTTTAGATTTGATTGCCTGCATGAATGTAAAAAAATAATATCGTTTTTAATTAACTAAGAACTTCTTTTGCGACGGTAACGAAGTTTGCGATTTCTGTTGGAGATGAGAATCCAATTTTGATAAACTACAGAAATGACTAATGCGCATTCATTCGGTCACAATAATATATCTAAGATGATTGAAAACATACGTATACGGGCTTTAAACATGTGTAAAGCCGTAAAAAAAACGTTAGTAGTGGCACTTCCGGAATTGACTCTCTAATCCGTGCAAATATGTTGATGACTCAGGCGCTGTGTCAATTTTTACAGCAACAATCGAACTAACAAAACAGAGTGTAGATGAATAATCTTAAATATTTAGTTACGGGAGCCACCAAAGGGATCGGCCTCGCTATTTCACAGCGTTTAGCTCAAAAGGGACATAGTGTAATCGGCTTGGCGCGAGACATTAAAAATGTAGATTTTCCAGGTAAATTATTTTCGTGTGACCTACTCGATCTCGAACAAACAACACAAACATTATCCAAAATCTCCAACGAGCATGAAATTTACGGAATAGTAAACAATGCTGGCGTTGCTATGCCTCAATCGCTGGAAAGCCTTGACCTTGATTCTTTCTACAAGGTGATTGATCTGAACGTACGTACCGCGATTCTAGTAACGAAAGCATTTATAGAGCCAATGAAAGAAAGACGGGCCGGGAGTATCGTTAACATTGCCAGTAGAGCGATCTATGGGTCGAGAGAAAGGACCTCCTACTCAGCGGCAAAAAGCGCTTTGGTAGGTTGTACTCGTACCTGGGCACTGGAGTTTGCGCCCTTTAATATTAATGTAAATGCTGTGGCTCCAGGCCCTGTTGAAACGGCCCTATTCCGACAATCCAGGCCCATTGGAAGCGATGCTGAGCGCAAGATATTGGCCAGTATACCAATGGCTCGGTTAGGTGAAACAAATGAAATAGCATCTGCTAGCGTTTTTTTTCTTGAACCGGAAAACAGATATGTTACTGGCCAGATATTGAGTGTAGATGGTGGAGCAAGTTTGGCTGGACGATAAGTTACTTCAATTTCTATTAATATTTAACGCGGGCTAGCTTGGCCGATGCCTAGTCCAATATTAAATAGGGCCATCGGTAATTAAAGCGCGCTCACGTTCTACGTGCTGTCGTTCCCTGTCCTACAGAATGTCCATCCTCACCCGAACAGCTTCGTTTCCGCCATTAGCGACCTGTCCATATATGCTTTACTGACCAGCTTTGATTGGAATCATAAACTCTAGGCTGCGATTGGCACCTTCAAATTCTGGCCGCCCTTCTCGCTCAAAATCATTAGAAAATATTGAGGATGCTGATCGAGGAGTCGCAGTGAAGATGGTCCCTGATGGATCGGCCAGTTTGACCAATGACATAGGGCAAGCTTTTTTAGGATGGATCAGAAACCGGCCGATCCTTCACTATCGGCACCCCACCAATGTGTATCAACGCCCGTTGATCCAAAAACCAGTGACCCGGTTAGTTCTTCAGCCGACACTAATCCATTATTTTCTTTTTGGGAAGAGCTTGAGAGTCAAGAATCATGTGACGATGTCGGAAGCACTATTTCAAGAACGTTGACGAGTTGAGCGACCTCTTCATCGTCGCGATAGACCCGCGTAACAGTCCCGAGCACAGGGAAATTGTCTTCTGTTATCTCAATACTGAACTTTAGAATTGTACCGGCTCCAACTAATTTTTCCGCAGATAGCTTGGTGCTTCGTACGTGGAAACGCACATCTTTACCAAAATTTTCTCTCAAAAATTCCCCGGTAACCTGTGACCCTGTTTGCGCGATAATTGCTACTGGCCAACACGGATAAAAAGAAAAATGACCCGCGCATTGGTCTGGGGATAAAGGCCCTGCGTAAGCGTTAAGTCCGCAATCGTGATAGTCCAATCCGTGAAGAGCAATAGCGTGTTGGTAAGGAGACTCTATAGGGGATGGGCAATATTCACTTGCATAATGTTTAAAGCTTCGCTTGAACAAAGAAGGGGAGAGAATGACATATTCGCATTTGAGTTCGGCTATTGCTTCACTACCCCAAGCCTGAGCTGAAATATTCAACGTCCGTTTATCGATGTTCATTACTTGGGCGCTTGCAGAGTAAATCTCATGGTTCGAGGCTGGGTTCACATATTTACGTGTAAATTGGGCTTTGGTTGCCAAATAATATGCTTCGGGCCCATCATGAAGCGCAACGGCCGTACAGCTGCCCAAAATAGCTAAATGTCGTCCTAGTTCGCCCGATGCCACCGGACCCGCCTCATATGACCGAGGCTGCTCAGCTGAAAAATCGCCAACGAGTGAGTTGCCATCCTGCCAGAGCCTCTCAAAAGCAAAATAAGGTCTTTGTATATTAATGCGCTGGGAAACCTCATTCACATCAAAATACTCACACTGTTGTAGCTGTTTCATTTATGCATCCTACATTTCAAAACTAGTTTCAGGCGAAGGGTTAAGTTCTAAAAAATATTACATTTGGCATATTTAAAATAGCATACGAACGCTCAATTTTTCTTACTAATTGAAATTTTTTTTCGATTTGTTTAAAAGCAACAATTCATCCCTCTAATGGAATTTCAACTTTTTAGCAGTTTATTCTGTAGGCACTTATCTGCTATGACATTTAGATATATTCTTCTTAACATATAAGACAAATTTCTCTAACTGGTCCATTCATGGAACCTCGCAGCAAAATCGCATTTTTTGTAAAAGCGGCGGATGCTCGCAGCTTCTCCGAGGCGGGACGCAACCTTGTTCAGCGCCTCGCTATTGCGTGGCGCTATTGAAAATGGTCTGGGCATTTCAATACTGACCCATTTGTCAATAGGGTTACCGCGCGGATCGGATGTAATCTATGGCCGATTCTTTAACACACGATGCTGGGACAAGAATGGAGGACAAATATTTCCTGGCCGCCAGGATCCAATCCGGCCAGCGACAGAAGCTAATGAATCGCTTTTGGCGCTGACCACCATGCTGCCGGTTATGGCTCGCCCACCTGAACAATTGTCTTGCCGAAATTTCGTCCTTTGAGCAGGTCGATCAAGGCTTGCGGCGCCGTATGCAAACCATGGGTAATGTGTTCGCGATAACGCAATTTGCCGTCAGCGATCCACTGCCCCGCCTCCTGAAGAAAGTCGGCTAGCTGTTCTTCGGCATATTCTGTCTGGATGAAACCACGTAAGGTCAGGCTCTTGCCCATGATCTGCGTCATTGTGTTGGAGAGGCGATCAATATTTTCCTGCGCGCCGGACGGCTTCTCGTACTGGGAGATGACCCCGCAAACAGGGACGCGGGCATAGGTATTCAAGAGCGGGAGCACGGCATCCCAAATCTTTCCGCCGACATTCTCGAAGTAAACATCGATCCCGTCCGGGCAGGCTTTGGCTAGCTGCTCTGCAAAGTCCGGTGCGTTGTAATCAGCTACGGCATCGAAATGAAGTTCGTCCGTCAAGTAGGAAAGCTTCTGCGCGCCGGTCGTGATACCTACCGCCCGCGCTCCACGTAAACGGGCGATTTGTCCGACCATAGAGCCGACTGCCCCGCTCGCTGCCGCGACCACTACGGTTTCTCCGGGCTTAGGTTTACCGATATTGCGCAGTCCTGCATAGGCCGTGAAGCCGGTCATTCCAAGCACGCCAAGTGCGGTGGAGGGCGGTGCTACGTCAGGATCTAGTCGACGCAGGTCGCTGCCATTCGAAATGGCAAAATGTTTCCATCCGGAAAAGGCCAGTACCCAATCGCCGACCTGCCAGTCGCCATGACGGGACTGCCTCACGCGCGATACCGTTGCCCCCACGATGACCTGATTGATCTCGATGGGGTCGTTATAGGATTTCTCGGCCCTCATCCACCAACGCATGTAGGGGTCTATTGATAAATAAATGGTTTCCAGCAGTACTTCGCCGTCCTCGGGGATGGGCACTGCCACGTCCTCCAGTCGGAGGTCGGTTGGCTTCAAATCTCCATCGGGACGCGCTGCCAGCACGACCTGCTGATTTGATGACGTTGTCATTACATTCTCCTGCCTATGGTTAATGAGTTTACCTGGTAAGCGGCTTCTCGCTACACTGACATACACAATGTATGTGATTATTATATTAACATACGTAATGCATGTCTATGCATTAATTATTTATCAGGGGGGCTTCAATGGCGCGGCAAAAACGTGCGGATATGATCGCGAATACACGCAGCAAGCTGATTGCTGCGGGCCGAAAAGCTTTTGCAGAGAAGGGCTATACCGAAACCGCCATGGAGGATCTGACTGCGGATGTCGAATTGACACGCGGTGCGCTGTACCACCACTTCGGTGGCAAGAAAGGCTTGCTCGAAGCAGTTATTGCTCAGATAGATGAAGAATCAGCGGCGCGGTTACGTGCTGTAGTCAAGCAGGCGAAAACGCCGTGGGAGGGCTTCGTCCAGGAGAGTGTTGAGTGGATCAAGCTGGCGCTTGAGCCGGAGATTCAACGCATCGTCCTGCTGGATGGCCCGGCAGTTCTTGGAGATCCGGCGCGGGCTGCCAGCCACAGTGCTTGCCTGGTCAGCACCATGAACAGCATTCAGGCCCTAATCGACCAGAACGTTATCAAACCGGTGGATGCGCAGGCAACCGCTTATCTGGTCAACGGGGCGGCGCTGAACGCTTCGCTCTGGATTGCAGGCGCTGACGATCCACATAAAGCATCGGAACAAGCGATTGCCAGCTTTCGTGTGTTGCTCTCGGGGCTGCTACGATGAACCTGTGAAATATTGTTTTACCCTGGGTTTCGCACTATTCAGAAGCGTTGAGGTTCTACGTCAGAGCCCCAACTCTTTGATAGCCGCACCGCACCGTCTATTTTTTCGCGCGTCAGAACCCCAACAGCCTCGTTGATTGTCAGTAATTTATTCCATGTGTGATATCGCAGAAAAAGCATCTGAAGGAGCAACCCAAGAAGAACAATATGTAATCAAGAAATATGCCCATCCTATTTATTCACTATTTTTGAATAAAACGTGGTGGTTGGCACCGGTAAATTAATACGTTACTTTGCAGCAGCCAGAACAAGTTCGGGACTTAATTTCTCCACAAATGATCCCATCGTAAGTTCACCTAAGTCCACGGCCTTGGCACCGCCGCCAGCGATGAAAGTGACATCAGTAATGCCAATAACTTTAAGAATTAAACGAAGATAGTGCGTCGCAATATCACGATCCTGAAGAAACGCCCCTTCAGTATAAACGCCGCCTGAGGCAATAAGCACGGTTGCTTTTTTATCTGTGACCAGGCCATGACCATCGAATCCAAGCGTCTTGCCTTTGCGAACAATGGCATCGATCCACGCTTTCAGTGAGGCCGGAACGTTATAGTTATAAACGGGTGTCGCTATCACAAGTTGATCGGCCGCCTGCAATTCATCAATAAGTTCATCAGAGAGCTGTAGCCGTTCTTTCATCTGTGAAGTGTGCTGATCGGCAGGGGTGAAATATGCCTCAAGCCAATGTTCCGTGATGAACTGTAAATCGGTTTTTACCAGATCTCTCTCAATGATTTCACCCGACGGATTAGCGATTTTCCAGCGCTGCAAAAATGACTGAGTCATGTTGCGCGAGATTGAACCTGATCCTCTGGGGCTGGTTTCTACAACTAAAAGTGTGGTCATGCTGTTCTTCCTTGATGTGTGTGACGACACTATATCCCGCAGGGTCTATCACCGGAAGTGATAAAAATATGATAGTTTTAATCATATTTACCGATGGATATACGGCCAAGGGAGGCATTTTGATCGGAAACCTTACACTTGATCAGCTACGCGTACTGGTGGCAATTGTCGAGACAGGGAGTTTCTCTGCGGCTAGTAAAGCCCTATCGCGCGCGCAGTCATCGATCAGTCAGGCCATTGCCTCATTAGAGGGAACACAGGGTATTTTGTTGTTTGATCGAAGTGGACACCGCCCACGTCTTACCGAGGCCGGCCGTGTGCTCGTTGAACACGCCAGGTTGGTTTTAGCCAGCGCAGGGCGGTTTGAGGCGGTGGCCAAGGGAACCCGTTCGGGCCTGGAGCCTGAGCTGACTATTGCCATTGATCCTTTAGTTCCAACGGCACCATTAATTGAAAGTTTGCGCTTGCTGCGTACACAATTTCCTGATCTGCCGGTGAGCTTTTCAACAGAAGGGCTGGGTGGTTCACTAAGACGGTTACGCAATGCAACGGCGGCTATGGGAATTTGCCTGCTGCTTCCCGCAGTACCAGAAGATGTTGTGGCATATCCTTTACTTCGTATAAAAATGTTGCCCGTCGTGGCAGCGGGGCATCCTTTGGCATCCCTTAAGCGCCCTGTTATGCAAAGTGACTTTGAGGCCCATGTTCAGCTTGTACTTTCAGATCCTGTAGCGACACAGGGACCGGACTATGGTATTTCAAGCGCAAGGCGGTGGCGCTTCATTGACATTGGTCGTCGTATGGATTTTCTGATGGCCGGGTTTGGCTGGTGCCGCATGCCCGAACATCTGGTAGCAAGTGATATTGCCGCTGGAAATCTTGCATTACTGCACATTCTTGACGACCCCACGCCAGAAGAAGGGCTTACTATCTATGCTGCCCACAAACGCAGCGAGGTGCTTGGACCAGCTGGACAGTGGCTGATGACAGAACTGAAGCAACGTTTCGCCTGATGACAATGTTGCGTACTGGCATTTTTGAGCGTTGTGACACAAGGTCCAGTATTCGTTAATGATCGGATTATGCTTTTATATTCAGACGCTTGGGGGGAATATTTTTAAAAAATATTCGCACTAAATATGAAATGTCGAGATGATGTAATTTCACAATTAATAAAAAAGGGTTTAAAGTCACGCAAACTATTTTCACTCATTGTATTGGGCAGGTGTCTTGCTGACAGACGCTAAAATCAGATTATTTGTTGGAGTCTCCATGAACAAAGTTAGTTTTACAACCGTCGACGTCTTCACTTGCACACGCTTCGAGGGTAATCCGCTGGCGGTCATAACCGATGCACGCGGTTTGAGTGATGTTCATATGCAGAAGATTGCCGCAGAATTCGGCTATTCCGAAGTTACCTTCGTGCTACCTCCAGAAAACCCCGAGAACACGGCGCGGGTTCGCATCTTCACCCCTACCGCGGAGGTACCATTTGCCGGGCACCCGAATGTGGGAACAGCCTTTGTGCTTGGCCAACAGTCCGAGGTTTTCGGAAAACCAGTAGGCAGCACGTTACGCTTCGAAGAACAGGCTGGCCTGGTACGCGTGGATCTGAAGCGTGACGGCAACCAGATCCTGTCCGCATCGGTTCGTGCACCCCAGCCCTTCACGACCGGCAGAACAATCAATCCGGAGACAGTCGCGCGTTGTGTTTCAATCCCTCCAGAGGCGGTGCGTACGACTACACATAGCCCATTGGTCGTCTCGGTGGGGTTAAGCTTTGTCGTGGCTGAACTGGTGGATCTGCCAACGCTCGCTCTTGCCCGACCGGATTTGGCACGTTTCAAAGACGCAGCAGGCCCAACGCTGGAGGGCAGCCACGATTTCTCACTCTTTGTGTACGTACGTTCTACCAGCTCACCTTGGGATATCCGAGCCCGCATGTTCGCACCGCTGGACAACGTCTCTGAAGATCCGGCGACGGGCAGTGCGTCGGCGGCACTTGGCGCCTACCTCGTATCACTGGTACCAGAACCAGACATCGTCCGCTCGCTCACCATTGAGCAGGGCGTTGAAATGGGTAGACGCAGTTCAATCGGCATCCAGGTAATAAAGAACGAAGGTGTCGTCAGCGACGTGACCATTTCCGGTTCTTGTGTGCTTGTGATGAAGGGTGAAATTGCATACTAGCGCTGCAGGTTTGCTAACGTTGTCATTGCGCTTAGAGCCGGAGCTGCGTGGCAATACGAGCAGGATCTCGTGCTGCTGCAACGGCATTATGGCCGGAAGCGAGAGCATGGCACGCAATTTACAGCCCCCAAGCCACCACTAGCGTTGGTTATAAACCAACTGCTGATGGATGATTTCGCTCTCTTGTTTAGGGTGGACGCTTCGCTGTACGGGCAAGGGCCGGAAATTCAATTGATTATTTTTTGCGCTTGGCTTCTTCTTCTCGTTCCATACGGTCCAAAGAATGCTCAGTTTCATTTTCGCTGAGCGCTTGTTGTTGCAACATGCATTGATCAAAACTTGCTGACCCGGGCCGTATTCCCAGATTTGCACATTGTTCGCGATATCCATCTGCTTCCATTTCGTCTAATGCCTGGCATCCGCTTAAGGCGCCCATAACAATCAAACCTGCAAATAATGCCGTTTTTGCGGGGAGAAGCCGATGAATCATTTTTATTCCTTTGATAAAGTGATAACTGATATTAAATCATCTATTTGTGTCTATGCAACGCGATGAGATCGATCATATATAACCATATAATTTAATAACTATTTCGAGTGTGATATTTATCTTTGCTTACATTTTTTCTTGCCTCACTCTGAGAATCATGTCGTTTCTGCAAACAGCGATATGGCACACTTGAGCAAGGTTCAATTTTTTTGTCTGCTTTTCAAGGTCATGCTGTTGGCCGAATCTGTCAAAACACAGTCATAAAAAGGGTTTGAAATGAATATTCGTTTTAAAAAAATCAGTTCTGCAATTGCAATTGGCCTGGCTTTGAGTGTCCCCCTGATCCAGGGGTGTGCGTCAACATCAAATGATCCTCGTGCAATCGCTGCTGTTGAAGATAAACCATTTAATGCGTGGTTTGATAATTTGGTGAACCAGATACAAGCCGATCCAAAATATAAACGGATACCGATTGATACGAAAGTGCAGCAAAATGAATTTCTGGTATGGCTGCATGACGCTTACCGTAAAAAGACGAGCAAGCAAGAGCTGACGCAGAAAATTAATAGTACCTACCCAGGCCATGCGTATGAAGCCGCGTTTATCGCTTCAAAACTTCCCTAGGCTTTGCCTTAAGCCGCAGCGTTCGGGGCGCTATGTTAGGCCCCCTATTTTTTATTTACGCGGCGCCGCACCCTCTATTTTTCTCGCGTCAGAATTCCAACATCCTCGTTGATGTTCAGCGGCTTATCCAGAACGTTTAATTTGCCCGCATCAACAGATTGCAGCGTGTTTTTTGATCTCACACCAAATAGCCAATCATCGTCTTTCTTGTTGTTGGAAATAAGGTGTATAAGGGTGTGCTTGCCTTTTTTCTCAATAGTCCAGGTACCGTGTTCGGGCTTCTCTACAGCACCACCAGTGATTAAATATTTACCTTGGTTATCCAGTTTCAGATTAATGTCGTCACCACCGAATGTACCGGGGGGAAACGTTGCCTCTGTTTGAGCATTAGCGGTCGTGACTGCACTATTTCCAGTCTGTGTTGGCTGGGAAGCAACGGTTTGAGCGACGCCTTGCGATCCTAACAGGACCACAGAGCATAAGAAAATAATTTTTATAAAGCGGCTTGTCATTGTTTCAACACTCCATACGGTAAATTTAATCCAAACATACTTTATCTGACCGCCTTACCGGTTGTTTAGCTGGACGGAATTGTAATAATGGGCAGTTGCGTGCTATTGGTTGTATCTGCAACATTCAGCAACAGCATGACAAACGAAATCAACTCTATGGTGTCGACATCATCCTGGTCTATCCAGTACCAGTGTCCCCTGTGTGATACCGCAGCAAAAGCATCCGAAGGAGCCGAATTACCAGCATGGATACGCACATTGGTGAGCAAGGGATCAACCGGATTGATCCCGTTAGTCATTTCCCCTTTAAAACCCGGCCTGAGCGGCACGACCTGAGACAAGGCGCGCATGACCTCTATGATTGACCGGGTATGGATGGTGAGCTCTTCTGGCTGGCCTCTGCCAAGGCCAAATACAATTGGCAGGTCGTGTTTAGAAGCGTCCATATCCAGCAATTGGCGAAGCCGGTTTTCCCGAGGACCAGGCGCATTTCTGTCTGCCAGGACCAGATGGGCAACTCGAACGCCGTTTTCTTCTACAAAGCGCAAGGCCAGCCGTTCTTCACTGGACAGTTCATCAAACAGTCCCACAATTTCACGAAACTGTTTGCCTTCATTGATCAGCTCCTGCCGGGTACCGGTGACGTTGCGAATTCCGTTAATGGCTGCGACAGGAATGCCAAGCACAAGATGGGCCGGCTGGTCCGACGCCAGAAGTGCAAAGAGTACGCCCGGAGGAATGGGATTTAAGAGCATGCGAGCCGCATCTGCTCCACGAATCGGTGAATATGTGATGGTCGGTCGATCACTATAGCTGCCCGCCGCGAGCAAATGACCACCGGTTTCCTTAAGTGTCTGACGTTGAGCGGCTGACGTTACGCGATTCAGGACAGACAGGCTGGCCTCACCGCGATACTCCACCGCGTAACTGGCTACCAATTGGCTGACTGCGATGAAAGACGGCACCTCACGATGGCGCACCCGCACCAAGTTGAGCAGTAACTGACGCGTTGCCGCTTGTCCGATGGAGTCGGCATAATCGACCTGATCGTTACGAATCGCATCAGGGCCAATACTGGCGCATGCGCCCAGAATAGCCAATAGCGAAATCAGCAGAGGTTTGAGTAAAAGGGCCTGTAGTCGAGTGGAGTAACGATTCGCGATCAGATTTGTCACCATTATGAGAAATTCATTTCAACGTACGTAAACATAACAGTGACAGTTCGCATCACAGGTATGGTGTCGGTAAACATGCGCAGGACGCTTTGAATTAAAAATTGCTATTGCAACGATGACGCTACCTGTTTCAAGCAGCCGTGCCTACGCACGAACGCTGCGCACCGATGATCGCCAAAGCAGGTTAAAAGTATAAAGCAAAATTTGGGCCTGCCGTCGATGAGAACCCCGTTGGCTTATCTCAATGTTATCTTTTCTTGTTATGGCGCTGTGGTTCATATGTGCAGACCAATCGTCTATAGCTCGACTTTTTTCAGATCAAAAGGTAAGCGTGCGACGATAGAAGTTTCACCAGGTCTGGACTGAATCTCAAGTATCCCGGCAAGCCGTTCAATTCTCGATCGCATGCTATGCATGCCCACGCTGAAACCAGAGCGGCCAATATCAACTGTATTGAAGCCGACGCCGTTATCAATAATCTGCAATTGCACATCGTCGGCCCTTATGAAACAACGGAAGCTTACTGCGCTTGCTTGACTATGCTTGATAACGTTGGTCAATGATTCTTCGGCTACCCGATACAGCGTTAAGCATTGCATCGCGCTGGGCGCTGTGATCCATTCAGGATCAACTTCCCATTGCAAGGTAATCTGCATGTCGTCAAAAATTTGCGCAAACCGATTGCGTAACGGAGCCAGCCAATAAATTGGGTTGCTTGGAAGCTTGATTTGGCTTTCTGAGAAGTTGTCGATAATCTGCCTTAAGTCATTGCGTAACAGACTTAAGATGGACAAGGCATGCTTATGGCTCAATGTTTGTTTGGCATAACTAATCTGTGTCATGGCGCGAACCAAGGAGCTACCCAAACCGTCGTGCAGTTCGTGCGCAAGATTCAGCCGCTCTTTTGATTGATGATTTTTTATGGTTAATGTATGGCGGTCATTTAAAGTGAACTCTAACTTCTTCTCCGCGTCCAAAATCTTTTGATTCAGTTCCTCATTGAAGCGCTCAATTCGCCGCAAACTTTTGCTTAAACGCATGGCGAGAATAATGCTTAGAAAAATCGCAAATAAAAGTGAGGTGTAAGGCAGTACGACGGAGGTATTTCCAAGTACATGAAAAAGGGAGAGAAAAGAGGTGCTACTTATGGTCAGGCAACCGATAAGCGTTACGCCCAATAGCCAAAATTCAAGTTGCTTCGTGCGAAAACAGAGAAAGGAGACAAACAAACTATTCAGGCTAAATAGCAGGACTGAAGCAAAAAAAATACCCAGTAGAGTATTAGGTAGATAAGCATCAGGAACCAGCCAGATACTTGCTATAAGCACTAGGGCGAGAGCGAAAAATAATTTTTCGGTCCGTGGAAATATTCTATCCAGAAAACGCCATGAGAAGATGCAGAAACAGACAATAAAAAGGGTAAAAAATGCGATATTAAATTGCGTGAAGGAAGTGGTGTTGCTAAAAGGGGCCGTTTCGGTAATCAGCGTACTGGAAGCAAAACATACCCAAAAAACAGATGCTAATGCGTACCAGCCATAAGCGGACTCTTGACGGCGAAATAGCCAAATACAGCAGCAAACCATGCCTAAGGTTAGAGACAAAATAATATTTAGGTAAAAAATGGTGCGTTGATTCCAGGTGGCTTCCTGAAATTGTGCAATAACATTCTGTGTGTCGCCCACGCTGATGTGTCCCAAGCCTGGCGAGCTAAGCGTATCGCCCGTGATACGAAAATGAAATTGGTTGGCAGCTGAATAATTGATCGATTGGCTGGGCAGGCTCAGGAAACGGGGAGAATTCCAACTGCGCGAAAGCGGCTCGCTAAGATTGGCGTCAGACCATAAGAGTTGACCATTGAGCCACACTTGACCCGCCATATTCATTGAACTGACCAGTAATGCAAGTGGCGGGTCTGACTTGTCTTCCGGACAATGTGCGTGCCAGTCTACGCGATACCAGACCACTCCTGTATGGTTCGGCCAGCGTTCAGTCCAGTAGTCCGGGACGGTTACGCGTTGCCAATTAGCTTGTGCTATTGAATCGGGTGAATCCGAATCAGACTGCACTGCGTACGCAGCATCAAGGCTTGGGGCGCAGATATTATTGTCAGATTGTGCCCAGGTGTTTTTTGTAAAAAAGCAAGACAATAAGACCAGCACGATGCCAGCCATTTGCAATAGTAAGGTATTAACCGGCGCGCGCATGATGTTGCCTTTGTTGCCTAATGTTCACAGTAAACCGATTGTGCGTGCTCGACTAATGGCTTTAGTACGGTTGGTGACCGCGAGCTTACGGTAGACGTGCCGAATATGTGTTTCAACCGTATGACGTGACAAGAAAATATGATCTGCAATTTCCTGATTGCTCAGGCCTGAAGCAACAAGATTCAGAATTTGATGTTCACGTCCGGTTAAATTAATACTGTGCGGCTCTTTTTTATATGCGTCAGGTATGGCTTGTGCCGGTACTTCAATTTGCAAGGCAAGCCTGCTTAGAATGTGACGTGCAATAAAAGGGTCAATCGGGGCACCGCCTTTGAGAACACTGCGGATAGAGACCATTAGCTCGATATCGTCGCGCTCTTTAAGAATATAGCCGGTTGCGCCTGCTTGCAAAGCACTGATAATTACCGCCTCGGTACTCCAGGCGGAAATGACCAAAATAGGAATCTCAGCCCGAGTATTGCTGAGCGCTTCAATAATTTCGATTCCATTACCATCCGGCAAGCCCAGGTCAATCAATGCCAGAGCAATCTGAGAATAGTCAACATGGCGCTTCACCTGCGCGACTGAGCCCATAAATTGCAAAGCTTCATCTGCATAGCCAATATCTAAAAGAATCGAACGCAGGCGTTGTTGCATAACACTGTCGTCTTCAACAATCAGTACCGGAGCCATTAAGTTAAGCATGCATAACCTCATTTGGATCTGTTTTATTATCTTTGTCGTTTCAGTGCGGGACTGAATTGCGTCTGGACTCATTGTACGAAATGTAACAGTTTTGCAATATCACTACTTCTAGTGATGTTCTTAAAAACACAAAGATGCTTTAATTTTTGTTGTTTTATTAACATTTTGTTGCTTTTGCCGGCAAACCAGTTCAGAAATCTGAATCTTGTCGATGGACAAGCCTTCCGAGATCCAAACATAAGGTCAGTGACATGATCATCGCACAGGGAGTGCATGTCATGGTTCGTGTTGTGTCCGATGGGCGCACCGACAGCGCACGTCCCAATCAGGGGGGAGCGTAAAGTCCAAGCGGCAACGAAAATGCGGGGCCTTGAGCATTTGCAAGGCCGGTTTCCACATCAAATATCGGGCGGACAAGGGGGGTGAACGTGAAGAATGCAGGCAAGTACGAAATTCACACCCCCATCGATAAGCCCAGTTCTCTTGCTGACTGGACTTATCAGTGTGCGATGAACTTGCTCAAATACCCTGCTGACGACGCGATATCCGAACAGTTAGCTTTCATGGGCGAGGGGATCGGCGTCGACCGGGCATGGATGCTTGAATATCGTCCGGACATGCTGCGTTTCCGTAATACTCATGAATGGTGCAGAGGACAGACAAAGCCATTTGTGGAGCAACTTCAGGATGTGCCAACAACGCTGATGGCCTGGCTGCACCAGTACATGATGAAGGGACAGGCGGTGTTGATGCACGATGTCGACAGTCTTCCATGGACAGCAAAGCCCATGCAGATGGAGTTGCTTCGTCAGGGAAACAAAAGCGTACTGAATGTGCCGGTATGTCATAACAATAATTTGTACGGCATCATCGGTTTCGACACCACCGTCAGGCACCGAATATGGTCGCCGTCCGAGGTTCACGCTTTATATCATTGCGCAAATCTCATTGGGCAGGCCAAGTTTTCCAAAGGTCATCAGCGCAACGACAGAGCGCAATCCCAAAGTGCCAATCCGCTCATATACCTGAGCACGCGAGGCATCGTGCGCGGAGTCTCGCCCGTATCTATTGTCGGCGTTCGTTCTGCAGGAAATTACAGCGAAGTATGGCTCCATGATGGCTCAATGGTGCTCGATTCTCGTGCGCTGGGGGTCTGGACGACCCTGTTGCCATCGGAGACCTTCTTCCGAATACACCGGACCGCCATCGTGAATACGCTGCAGGTGATGGATGTCGATCGAAGAAACATTGACAAATGGCAGATCCGGATGCGATCTGTGAACAGTGCCTGGCCCGTGTCACGTTCGTACCGAACGCTCTTGCGCGCTCGCATGGGCATCTGAATCTAACGCCTTTCAGGGACCCCTATGGCAGGCGTTATGCAATTGGTCATGCCGGCATGTTAATTCGTCATTTGGCTGTAGTCATTCCATATAAGTTTGCCATATCATCCGCGAGCATGTTACACGATGCGACATATTGTAAATAACAACGGATGCCTGTATCAGCAGAAGACTGACAATCAAAAAAATGTCAGCTGTATTTTGATGCGGTATTAATCAACTTTATATGGATAGGTGAAATGGCTACAGTAAATTTAAACATTGGCGGGCTTTTCCAGCCAACAACAGAGACCGTCGATCAAAGTCAATACGATGGTGATACGCTGTTGAACGTCAATGCATTAAGCCCCAATACCACGTTAAATATCAATAATGCCACTGGTAGCGACGACGTTCTGGAGTTAAAGCAAACGATTTCGGTTGGTATTCTTTCAACCAATACCATTAATTTGGGAGAGGATGCGCACGTAAAGCTTTCCGGCTTGGCGGGCGTCAATATCGGCTCCACTTTTAATTACAATCTTTCAGAGGGTTCTACTCTGGAAATGACATCAAGCTTTTTGTCGCTGGGAGTGGGTAACTCCTTTAACATTGACTTGGGGCAGGATGCCACATCAACACTGATCTACGACCCGACCGGGATCAATCTTCAACTATCCGACTATCCGACAATCACGGGCGTAACCGCAGGGGATCAGATCACGGTAGTTGGCGCTACTAGCGGCGAATACGTTAATGGCGATCTGGTCTTCAAGAATGATCTTGGCTTTACCGTTGGTCGTTTTAACGCCGACGGTCTGGATCCATCCAAATTGGTTTTCGACGGTGGCTCTATGACCTATGCGTGCTACCTCAAAGGCACACACATTGCCACACCCGAAGGCGAAGTTCAGGTTGAAACACTGAAAGCCGGCGATAAAGTACTGACCGCTTCCGGCGGCGTTGCCACAGTCAAATGGCTGGGTCATCGCACCCTGTACAAGAACCGTATTCCTGCCAAAGACGCCGTGCGCGCCTTCCCTATCCTGTTCAAGAAAGACTCCATTGCCAACAACGTGCCGCATCGCGACCTGACATTGTCTCCAGGCCACCATGTGTCATTTGACGGCACGCTGGTGCCTGCCATGATGCTGGTAAACGGTCAGACCATTGTTCAGCAGTTCAACACCAAAGTGTTCGAATACTTTCACGTTGAGCTCGAGCAGTTTGACATCATGCTGGCCGAAGGCGTACCTGCCGAGTCATATGTTGATACCGGCAACCGCTCCATGTTCCAGAACGCGGCTGACGTAGCCATGAATCCTGATTTCGGTCCTGCCGAAGGTCGCCCTGAAGTAGAAGGCATCAAGGTCGTTCAGCAAGGTCCTGTTGTCGAAGCCATTCGCAAGCAATTGCTGGCGCGCGCTCAAGCGTTGACCGGTGCAGTTCGTACCACAGATGCAGCATTGTGCATTGAAGTGAACGGCCAGATTATTCACTCAACTCCAGACTTTGGCAAAGAAGGCGTATATCGCTTCGAATTGCCGGCCAATGCGGGTGATGTACGCGTTCTGTCTCGTTCTGCTGTTGTTCGTGACGTTACACCTCTGGCGCGTCGTGACGTGCGTCAGATCGGTGTTGGCCTGTCTGGTATCGTTGTTTCAACTGTCAGTGGTCGTCAACAGATCAGCCTGACAGATGCTGCGTTGACTGGTCTGAATGCGGTTCAGGATGTCAAGGGTACGGCCATGCGCTGGACCAACGGCGCCGCTGTCATCCCTGCTGCCCTGATCAACACAACGGGCGCGGCAACCCTTGAACTGACTGTACTGCGCACCTACTCATACTGGGTTGATGCAGAAGTTCAAAAAGCCGTACGCGCTGCCTAAATCGGCGTTAGTGAGTCGTTAAGCAATCCCCCTTTGGTCTAAGACTAAAGGGGGGTTTTCAATTTCCAGGGCCGCTAGGCGTTTTCCTCGGCAATCCGGCGCACCACCGTATCACGGAAACGGATATTGTGCGGTATGGCGCAAATAATCAATATGGCAGTGACAACGCAGGCCAGGGCAATGACATATAAGCCCATCGACGCGCTACCCGTCACATCCTTGACCTTGCCGACCATGTAGGGTGCGATAATGCCGCCGATTTGGCCGATGGAATTGATCAGGGCCACGCCGCCGGCCGCGGCGACACCGCTTAGTATGCGGACAGGAAACACCCAGAATATGCCGAACGACGCAATGATTCCCGTTGCAGCAATACTAAGGCCCAGCACCAACATCACGGTGTTGTCCCAATAGATCGCACACAACACATAGCCGACGGCACCGGCCAGCGCACAGCCGGCCAGGTGCCAGCGGCGGTCGCCGGTTCGGTCGGAACTTTTGCCGATCAGGATCGTTCCGATAATCGCGGCGATGTAGGGCAGTGTCGTAATCAAGCCGATGATCAGTGGGTCCTCTGTGCCTGCCGTCTTGACAAGCTGTGGCATCCAGAAAAGCATGCCGTAGATTCCCATGCAAAGGCCGAGATAAATCAGCGAGAATAGATAAATCACCGGCCGTTTCAACGCCACGCTGAAAGAGTGCGTGTGGTCGATTTTGGGATCTTTGTTAATCTCGCTAGCCAGCAAGGCTTTTTCCCTGGGGGACAGCCATTTGGCATCTTCGATACGATCATTGAAGGCGAACAACACGACGAAGCCCAGAATACAAGAAGGGATCCCTTCGATCAGGAACAGCCATTGCCAGCCTGGCATGCCGTTGACGCCATCGAGCAGCTTCAGAATGGCACCGGAAATCGGGCCACCGATGATGCCGCACAATGCAATGGAGCCGAAAAACATATTGTTCATGCGCCCGCGGTAACTGGCGGGAAACCATTGTGTAAAGAAGTAGAGTACGCCCGGAACAAAGCCTGCCTCAAGTACCCCAAGCAGAAAGCGTAGCGCATAGAACGAGGTCTCGCTCTGAACGAACATCATTGAAGCCGAAGCAAGGCCCCAGGTAATCATGATCCGCGCGATCCATCGGCGCGCGCCGACACGTGCCAGGATAATATTGCTTGGAACTTCGAAAAGCAGGTAGCCGATAAAAAATATGCTTGCGCCAAGTCCGTAAGCAGCTTCGCTCAGGCCTAGCTGCGATTGCATTTGCAATTTCGCAAAGCTGATATTGACGCGATCCAGATATGCCATGATAAAACAGGCAATGATCAGCGGTATGATTCGCCACGCAACTTTGCGCAGCAGATCTGCCTTTTCTTGCTCCTGCGGCTCAAGCGATGCATCTGCCGTCGTATTCACCATCTTTGTCTCCTGATTTTAATAATATGTGTCGCCGGCAACGCGTGGCGACCTGCGTGAAACGAGTTTGCTTCTTTGTATTACCCCCGTCCCACAAATGGCATGTTGGTGGCCATGACCGTCATATACTGAACATTGGCCTCCAGCGGGAGGTTCGCCATGTAGACAATGGCATTTGCTGCATGGGCGACATCCATGGTCGGCTCCGGAATGCGCTCGCCGTTTGCCTGCAGCACGCCCGTCCCCATGCCGGACACCATGTCGGTCTTCGCGTTGCCAAAGTCTACCTGGCATACCGCGATATCGTATTTCCGGCCGTCGAGCGCACAAGCTTTCGTCAAGCCGCTAACCGCGTGCTTGCTGGCGGTATAGTCGGCTGAATGCAATCTCGGCACATGTGCCGACAACGAACCGCTATTGATAATGCGGCCGCCTCGTGGCGTTTGGGTACTCATTTGCCGAAATGCCGCCTGCGTGCAGAGGAACGTGCCGGTGACATTCACGTCAAGCATCTGTTTCCAGTGTTCGTATGTCAGTTCTTCGACAGACCTTCCGGCAACACCGAGCCCGGCATTGTTAAATAGCATGTCAAGCCGACCAAAGGCACGCTGCGCGGCAGCAAATAGCTGGTTGACGGAAGACGGCTGAGTGACGTCTGTCGGTATGGCAATAGTCCGGATGCTGTGATCCGAAGAAAGTCGATTGCTGTCGCCGATTGTCGCTTCGAGCGTCTCCAGATGGCGACCGGCGAGGGCTACGCGCCACCCATCGGCCAACAATGCGCACACTGTTGCCCTGCCTATTCCGCTTCCTGCTCCGGTAACTATGGCGACCCGATTGTGAGCAATGTCACTTGAGTCCGGTTTGTCTCCCACGTTTGCATCTCCTTATTTATTTTTTATGGCGCTGCTGCGCATAGCGTCGATGCGTATGTCCCATTTCTTCTACAAGACTCATTTAACATCGCCGTGTAATCGCCCCCGAAACGCCTTGTTCAGTCACCACTAACGGGTGTTTAATACCAATCAGTCCCATGTCATTTGTAATAAACGAAGGACTCCCATTCCAAATTGAATGGGGGCCAAATGCAGCATGGGTGTCATCTGGGTTAGAAAAAAGTTATAACTGAAATAAGCATGAGGCAATATTCTTTGCCTTTGCATCCAGTTTCACGTCTGCTATTTACGCTCATAGTATGGTCAAAGTTGAAATAATAGCCACTGAAAACTGTGCATACAGGTATAACTATTGGTTAAATCATGACGCCTTCTTTGTCTTCGCGCGTCATATATGTGGCCAGGTTTGCTGCCGTAAGATTGTTCCCCATTCTCACAAAAATGACTGGGCCCCTGCTTTGCATACAACAGGCCGGCGGCACGATATGCGTGTTGTAATAGAAAGTGGTGGTTTAATGACACTACCGTCTGATTTTCATTGCGGCTACCGGGATTACAAGCTTATGGACTATCTATCACAATTGCTCACCCTTTCAGGCATCATTCTTCTGGCATGCGCCAGTCCAGGGCCTGATTTTGTCGCTGTCACTTCGCATGCCTTGAATAGCCAGCGCTCCGGCGTCTTCGTTGCCCTGGGCATCGCCAGTGCTGTGGTTGTTTGGGCAACGGTGGCCATCCTCGGGTTTGGCCTGCTGATCAAGGAGTTGTTCTGGCTGTACGAAGCCATCCGCATGGCAGGGGCCATCTATCTGATCTACCTCGGCAGCCGTATGCTTATCGGCGTTTTCAAAGGGAAGTACGACCAGCAGAACCTTACGGACGTGTCCAGGGTGAGCGTGGGGCAGTCATGGCGCGTCGGATTTCTCGTTGGCATTACCAATCCGAAAACAGCCACTTTTTTTGCCACCTTGTTCGTGACCTTGCTGCCTGTCGGTGCGCCGCCCCTGGTCTATATTGCTGTTGTTGCCATGGTAGGCACCATCACCAGCCTTTGGCTTTGCCTGTTGGCGTCAGTATTCTCAATTGGCCGCGTCCGATCCATTTATGCCAGTATCCGCCGTCCCGTCGATGCCTTGATGGGTGCTGCCCTGGTCGGTCTGGGCGTGAGAATGGCAACAAGCCGTTGATGTGTATGCCTTTGAGGTCGGCTGGCCTGTAGCAAGAATCCTGATTCAAATTTAAGTAATCATTATCAAGAGGCATAAAAAAATTTGGACTTTCAGGGCGGGCGCCTTTGCACTGGTTCGGTCATTGCCCGTGTTTTTATGACTATTGATTCGTCCTTATCGGGTTGTGGAGCAAGCCTTGATCCTTGACCGGTTTGAACCGCTACTTTAAACTGGCTGCCGAACCATCATCACATTTGCATTGCACCGTAATTTTATGAGTCTGCATTCAGTCCAGCAGTTTTTCGCGCAATACGCAGCGGATATCACCATCATTCATTCCAGCAGCAGCACTGCTACCGTCCATCTGGCCGCAGCGGTTCACGGCGTTGAGCCCGGGCAGATCGCCAAGACGCTTTCTCTGCGGGTCGGCGACAAGGCGTTGCTGGTGGTAACCCGGGGCGATGTCAGACT
This sequence comes from Advenella incenata, assembly GCF_004217095.1. Taxonomy (GTDB): domain Bacteria; phylum Pseudomonadota; class Gammaproteobacteria; order Burkholderiales; family Burkholderiaceae_B; genus Advenella; species Advenella incenata. Next base: position 116,430 of record NZ_SHKO01000001.1, read on the forward strand.
GGATAATAAAAAACTCAGGCACGTATTTGGTGGCAAAGCAAAAATGCTGGACGCCGAGTCAGTATTGGCACTGACTGGCCACCCGGTGGGCGGGGTTTGTCCGTTTGGACTGGCAACGGAACTGCCGGTCTATTGCGATATATCGTTACGTGATTTCGAGGTCGTCATGCCTGCGGCAGGTTCTGCCAATTCGACCGTTCGCATTGCGCCCGAACGCCTGGCAAGCCTGGTCAAGGCCTCGTGGGTGGACGTCTCGCAGGTAAGCCAACAGGAGTGATATGTTTTTGGGCACATCGGGCGACAGCCGCCCGATGAAGTCATGCCCAGGTTGACGGTTTTTACTTGTAAACGCAGCCTGCGCTAATTGAAATTAAATAAAAGATATTAGCTCGTTAGCGTAAATCTGGCCGCAGCGCTTATTACCGCCAAGATGGATGCGGTGACAATGTTTGGGTGTTTACCGACACCAAAGCGAGAACCCGGTACACCAGGCGATACCACCTCGACGATGGCCATGGCAGCAGCATCCGCTCCTGTGTTTAGACTACGTTCTTCGTAGCTGTCTATTCGCAAAGGTAAATCCAGCGCAGCCACTGTCGCAGCGATCGGCCCGTTGCCGGTGCCTTGCCGGCTTTGAATGGTGCCATCAGGTAAATATACTTGCAGATCAATGCCTTGCCCATCAGGAGAGTCAAACAGTTTGTGGCTGTGATAAGCTGGCTGTCCGCCGGATTGCACGAGATAGGTTTTTTCAAAAACAGACCAGATCTGCTCGCTGTCCAGTTCCGTTTCGCTTGCAGCGGCCAGCTCCTGCACGATCGCGCTAAATTCAATTTGCATGCGCCGTGGCATGACTACGCCGTAATCTCGTTGGAGAAGAAATGCAATGCCGCCCTTTCCTGATTGGCTGTTGACCCGCACGATGCTGTCATAGGTACGCCCCAGATCATGCGGGTCCACAGGCAGGTATGGCACTCGCCAGAGTCCGTCTGGATGCTGAGCAGCAAAACCTTTGGCGATCGCATCCTGGTGTGAACCCGAGAACGCCGTAAATACCAGATCTCCCACATAAGGATGGCGCGGGTGGATCGGCAAGGCGGTACATTCTTCGGCGGTACGGGCAACGGCAGCGATATCGGAAAAATCGAGCGCTGGGTAAATTCCCTGCGTGTAAAGATTGAGTGCCAGAGTGACCACATCCAGGTTTCCACTACGTTCTCCGTTTCCAAAAAGACACCCTTCTACGCGTTGTGCGCCGGCCAGCAATGCCTGTTCGGCGCATGCGACACCGGTTCCGCGATCATTGTGTGGATGTACTGAAAGCACGATGTGCTCCCGCCGCTCCAGCCGTTGATGCATCCATTCAATCTGGTCTGCGAAGACATTTGCCGTGGAGACTTCGACCGTCGTTGGCAGATTGATAATCATTGGTCGTTCTGGCCCGGCATCCCAGGCCCTGATGGCAGCGTTGCAAATAGCGAGCGATACATCCAGTTCGGCCATGCAGAAGGTTTCGGGAGAATACTGAAGGACCCACTCTGTCTCGGGTTGCTGCGCCGTCAGCGTCTTGAGCATGCCAATGTGTTGCTCGACCATATTGATAATTTGCGGCACGCTCATACCAAACACAATTTCACGCCAGGCCGGCGCGATGGCATTGTAGAAGTGAACGATCGTTCGGCGTGCGCCGCGCACGCTTCTCACTGTTTGTTCAATCAGGTCCTGGCGTAACTGCGTGATAACCATGGGGGTGACATCATCTGGAATCAGATTGTTGTCAATCAGATGGCGCGTAAACTCGAAATCTGTCGTAGACGCCGACGGAAAACCAATCTCTATCTCTTTGAACCCGATGCGCACGAGCTCCTGGAACAAGCGCAGCTTGCGCTCGCGGTTCATTGGCTCAAAAAGTGCCTGATTGCCATCGCGCAGATCTGTGGAAAGCCAGATGGGGGCTTGAGTTAATGTATGGAATGGCCATTGCCGATCCGGTATATCGACGACAGGAAACGCACGGTATTTGGTACTGGGATTTGCCAACATAGAAACCTCGAACAGGGGATAAGGAGACCTGATCCCCCCGCTTTGCGAAAAAGCGTGTCGTGGCCGGGATCAGGGGGAATCAGGATTGACCTTGGCGCAAACAAGTACGCGCTGGTCCCGGCCAGGAATCAGCGGTAGTCGATGGTGCACAGAGTGGGAATGACGCATGAGATTTTCCTCACAATTGGTTTGTTAAAAAGAACTATAAGCTTGACGGGTATGTCTATCTATCAAATAATGGACAGGTTATTTATCAAAATGGACATCGTGATTATGGGATTTGCTTCGCTGGAAAATGGCGGTCGCATGCTGGATCTGAGTGATCACGGCTGCACTGAACTACCAATTACGGGTGTAATTGAAACGTATCCGGCGAATCATCGGGTGCCGGTGCACAGCCATGCACAAGGTCACCTGCTCTATGCTGCCGAAGGCGTGATGCTGGTCCAGGCCGCAACCGGTCAATGGCTGGTTCCGCCAACTGCTGCTGTGTGGCTGCGTCCGGGTATAGAGCATCGTCTGATCATACATACCCCCGTTCGCGCCTACGGCATTTTTGTCAACACAGAATTGCTCACCGGCTTACCAGCTGTGGATTGTGTTCTGCATGTGCCTGTTTTGCTTCGAGAGCTGATTATCCAGCTGGCACAGCCGATTGCCAATCGCTCTCGATCCAGGCGGGAAGACTTATTGGCAGCTTTGTTTTTGGAAGAATTGAGCGTGCAACGTTCTCTGCCATTTCATTTGCCATGGCCAATCGACAGTCGAATCCAGTTGGTGTGTGATGCGTTGGTAAAAGACGCGGCCCATGATTTTTCAGCGAGTGACTGGGCTTCGTCGCTCGCGATGAGTACCAAGACATTTCATCGCCATTTTCAAAAAAGCACGGGCATGACATTTGGCAAGTGGCGTCAGCAACTGCGGCTGATGTCGTCGATCACTGAACTTGTCAGTGGAGCACAAATAACACAAGTGGCCTTGGGCAGCGGCTACGAAAGTCATAGTGCCTACACAGTCGCTTTCAAGAAGCACTTTGGCATTCCCCCCTCCAAGTTTGCCTCTACTGCCCATCGTTGGAATGAGTAGATAAGAAATGGCCGTTTAATTGATCTAAGGTAAGTCTCTTGTTCTCCGACGTGCCATTTCTTCCAAAATGGGCTCTTCCAGGCTATTGGCCCTTGCGCATCAAAGGCTTATGCTGTTAAGTCGCCAGATTCATCAGCAGGGGAGTTGGCAACTGATGAAAAATCGGCGCTTTATTCGCAGTTAAAGCATATGGATCGGGCTCACCGCCAAGAAAATACGCTGTTCCAAATTGCTATTTCATTGGTGATTTGCACTTTACACTTATGCTTTCTGCATATGCCCGCCTGCCGCCATCTCTAAAACGCAGCATCCAGCATTTTCATATAATCTTCTCTGCTTGCTTCCCGCGGGTTGGTTTTGTGGCTGTGGTCGGCAAGTGCGCCGTCGACAATATTGGGAAATAGTTCTCGCGTCACCCCAAGTTGCGCCAATGTCGTGGGCAGGCCAAGCCGTTTGGTCAAATTTAACACCTCACTGGCCACCGAGTTTCCGTTTGCAAGCCCCATGGCTGCGGCTATTCGATCCAGTTTCCTGTCTTGCACCATTGTTGTCGCGGGGGCGTTAAATTCGATGACCGAGGGCAGAAATATAGCGTTTAGGGTCCCGTGGTGTAGTCGCGGGTTGATACCACCAAGAGAATGACTAAGGCTATGTACACAGCCCAGGCCTTTTTGGAAGGCCAGTGCACCTTGCATGCTTGCACTCATCATGTTCATTCGCGCGTCCCTGTCTGCAGGATTGCTGGTTGCCTGTTCGATATGGCGCCACGCTCTGTTCAAGCCATCCAATGCAATACCATCAGCAGGGGGGTTAAAGAGCGGAGACATAAACGTCTCAAGGCAGTGCGCGATGGCGTCCATGCCGGTGGCGGCAGTCAGTTGTGCCGGCAGCTTCATTGTCAGTTCCGGGTCGCAAATTGCCGTCTTGGGAACAATGAAAGGCGAAATGATGCCCACTTTTCTGCCATCGTCCAGAATCAGGATCGCCCCTCTGCCCACTTCACTGCCTGTGCCCGCCGTCGTTGGGACAGCAATCACCGGCGCTGCCGCCGACGTGATTTTGCTCAGACCGCCTTCAATAACAGCAAATGTCTTAAGCGGTCCTTCGTGCGTTGCACATACTGCAACACCCTTGGCCAGGTCAATGGACGATCCGCCTCCTATTGCGATGATTCCATCGCATTCGTTCTCGATGAAAATGGCGACAGCCTTGCGCACGGCTTTTTCATTCGGATTGGGCGGGGTTTCATCAAAGACAGGTACGTTGTTCGCATCATTCAGATGGCGCATCGCGCCCTCCAGCAGGCCTGCAGACCGGATGCCCTGGTCTGTGACGACCATCGGACGTTTGATCCCGACGCGGTCGCATTCTGCTTGTAATAAGCGCACCGCGCCGAAGTCGAATTGGATATGAGTGAGATATTGTATGAGTGCCATCTGAATTAATAAAAAGTTATAATGAAAATCAATATGGACATGTGTGGTTGCGAGCTAATGTCCCCGTGTATCCGTTGTTTTATGTATGTTTTTCTTTCATTGTATGTGGGATATGGAAATCCGATGTACTGAAAATCGCTCATACAGATATAACTTTAGGTTAATTCATGACGCCCACCTTATCCTCTATTGCATCCAGGCTGCATGTCCGGCATCTTCGCTTGTTGATCGCCATTTCCGAACATGGTTCCCTGTTGGGGGCGGCAAATGAGGTGGCTATCAGCCAACCAGGCGCGAGCAAGGCGCTCCAGGAAATTGAAACGACATTTGGTGCTGCGCTATTCAATAGAACTAACCGTGGCCTGGAAGCCAACGATTTAGGCTTATGCGTCCTGAAATACGCACGTATGATCTATACGGACCTTGGTCATTTGCGAAACGAACTGGACGCGATCCAGAAAGGGGACGGCGGCAGGGTAGCTGTTGGCTGCATCATGGGCGCAATACCGTTACTTACCGATGCCGTTGCCGATCTCATGCAAACGCATCCAGGCATGTCAGTGGAGATTGTTGAGGACACCAGCGCCGAACTGCTGAGCCTCATCGACGCCGGCCGGCTTGATATGGCGATATGTCGCACGTCGGTCAGCAAAACGCCGGACATTTATGAGAGCGAGCATCTGCAGTCTGAAGAATTAAGTGTCATTGCCAACTGTGATAATCCGTTTGCGCGTAGTGATCGCTTGACGCTTGAAGAACTGGCTCAGTGTAAATGGATTGTGTACCGTGCCAATATGCCAATGCGGCTCTTGCTTGAGCGCGAATTTTATAATGCCGGCATTCGCTTTCCGGCCAATTTGCTTGAAACAACCTCTCCGTTCGCAACTATGGCGTTATTGAACAGAAATCCATCCTTTGTCGCCCTGGCTTCCACAGATGTGGCGTCGTTTTTTGTACGCAATAATCTGGTCAGGGTGCTGCCGTTTGAATTCACGTTACGCAGTGAACCTTATGAGCTGGCTTATCGACGGGGCGCGTTGATGTCTATCGGGGCAAAGTTGATGAGAAACTGTCTGCTGCCCGGGTAATCACCGGCGGCATACCCGCGCTACGCGCTGCAGGCTCCATATGCGATGAATTCATCGCTGGCCAGCAAGTTTTTATTTCTCTGGTTTGCTGCTTTTTACCGTGCCGATTCGCTAGCCGATGCCTATAGGCTCCGGCGCCTGTTCGAAGCACTCAATCAGCAATTCGGTCAGCACGCGTACCTTCCTTGCAGGATGCCGACCCGGGGGGCGGACGACATAGGCTGCAGCAGGCGGCGGTGGATAGCGTGTCATGAGAGGCACCAATGCGCCGCTGGCTACATGTTCATGGGTGACGGCATCGGGAATCCACGCGATGCCCACACCAGCCAATGCAGCAGCGGCCAACGCCGTGGCGTTGTCTGCCTTGAAGCGCCCTTGCGGACGAACGGTGACAACCTTGTCGCCATCCAGAAATTGCCAGGTTTCCGTGCCTTGCATAAGGCCCTGATGGGTGATCAGGTCATCCGGCGTTTCAGGAGCGCCGTGCGCCTTGATATAGTCCGGGCTGGCCACCAGCTTTCCATAGATCGATCCGATGCGTCTTGCGATCAGCTCAGAGTCCTGAAGATAGCCAATACGGATCGCGCAATCAAAACCTTCTGTCACCAGATCAACGAAGCGATCACTGTAGGAGGCATGAATGTGAAGTTGCGGATGCAGCTGTGCCATGCGCGCCAGCACGGGAGCCAGGTGAGTCGGACCGAAAGAAACCGGCACCGCAACTCGCAAGCGGCCGCAAAGCTCGCCGGTGGGCAGGATTGTTTCCCTGGCTACGTCAATCTCGGCACATGCTCTGGCGGCGTAGTCCCGGAAGGTGGCGCCGGCTTCTGTGAGCGAGGCGCCGCGGGTGGTTCGCGCAAGCAGCAACACGCCAAGTTCTTCCTCAAGCCGCAACAGTCTCCGGCTGACGATTGACTTGGATACACCGAGTCGACGCGCAGCAGGAGATACTCCCCCGGCATCAGCAATTTCAACGAATGTTCGTAGCTCTTCGATGTCCAATTTGGCGTCCCTCTTTTCGCGACACAGTGTAGCACAAGGCAAGACTACCGTATCTCCAGCGGAAATGCCAGAATTTGCCCAGGTAGCGTTGCCTTCGGCGCATGCCTCTTTCTTAATTCCTCTCATACACTTAGGATATATTCATGACATTTCGTAATGGCCTTGATTCTTTACTTCGTCCCGAAGATTCGGTGCTCGTTCTGATCGACCATCAGCCTTACCAGCTCGCGAACCTGAACAGCCATGAGCCGCAAATGGTGGTCAACAATGCGACGGCACTGGCAAAGACCGCCAAAGCGTTTGGCGTTCCCACCATCCTGACCAGCGTGATTGCTGATCGTGGCGGCATCATCTTCCCACAAATCACAAATGTGTTCCCTGGTCAGGAGGTGATTGACCGCACGTTCATCAACACGTGGGAAGATAAAAAGGTGGTCGACGTTGTGAAGGCGACGGGGCGCAAGCAACTGATCATCGCTGGCCTGTGGACCGAAGTCTGCGTGGCGATGCCGGCGATCCAGGCCGCAGGCGAAGGCTGGGATGTCACGGTCGTTACTGATGCCTCGGGTGGGACTTCGGTTGAGGCGCATGAGGTTGCAATCCAGCGCATGATCGCGGCAGGCGTCAACGTGATAACCTGGCTTGCCGTCGCTTCCGAATGGCAGCGTGACTGGGCTCGCACTGAGCACGCTGCCGAGCTGACCGAGGTGCTGATCCAGCATGTCGGCGGCAGCGGCATTGCATTTTTGTGGGAACAGCAGTTGCTCAATACGCCAGTGCCCAAGGCTGCGGGATAAGTGGAGCGGGGGAGCGGCGAGCTACGCCGCCGCCCCGCATGGCCTGACCGACAAGCATAAGAAGCGCTTCAACCACGATTTTATGGGACGAGGTAAACCGCGAGGAAACGCTGGCCGTGAAATGTTCCTGCGGTCGGTGTTGGTCTCTTTCTTCACGTATGGACGCCAAGCTGCACGTCAATAAACTCAATGTCAAACGATGAAAATCGATATGATGTTCAGGAATCATGCAAGTGATTGTAGACTAACTAATTGTTTTGTCCGGAAAGGCAAGGACTTCTGCTTTCTTGGAGAAATCGGCCAGCAGTTTGATCATGGCTCTTTTGACGTCAGACGGTGCCGATTTGAGGGAGCCTGCATTGAATGGCGGATCAGGATCGTATTCGCCCACCAATTGGGTGCATTCAGCATAGATCTGGTCACGCATCTCGGCGACCATGGTCAGGCCAAAATCCAGGCCGGCAGTCACCCCTGCACCGGTAATCCGATTGCGATCACGTACAACCCTTGCATCGGTAGGAATGGCGCCAAATCCTGCCAGTGCTTGCCGGCACGACCAATGTGAAGTGGCCTTATATCCTGTGAGTAATCCAGCAGCCCCCAGGATTAAAGAACCCGAACAAACGCTAGTGACATATTTTGCACGTGCACCACGATCAGTCATAAATTCAAGCGTCTCGGAATCCGATGCTGCTGCCAGCGTACCATCTGTCCCGCCGGGAGTGAACAATACAGTCAGATCTTTCGGGCATGAGTCAAACGTAGTGTCAGGAACGACGACCATGCCCGCGTCGCTTGTAACTGGACTGAGCGATTTAGCGACAATGTGTATCTTGGCCCCCATCAGACTTCCGAACATGCAATGGGGGCCGGCCAGATCCATGATCGTCATGCCTGGGTAAACAAGCATTGCGATTCTTTCGTCTCCGTACCACGGTGTTTTGTCCAGATTTCGTTCTATCTCCTCGGGAGAAATATCGATATTGGCGGCACTAACAGCAACGGGTGAGAGTAGGGTGCTCAGTAAAATACTGCGACGAGTGTGGTTAATCATGATGGTAATTTCTCAAAATTGGGCAGTTAGCGTCAGGTACGCTGACCGTGGTTGGACGGGAATGACGACAGGAGATGCCAGATACTGATAGGTATCGTAGACTTTGCGATTGGTCAGATTGACGGCTGATAATGAAACGGTGTACTTGTCGAAGCTGTAACTGGCTTGTGCGTCAATTAGAGCGTATCCGGGTACTTTTGCGCTATTTGGCAAGGTGGTTTCGCGAGCACTCACGGCTGTTATTCCTGCACCGAATGAGAGCCCCTTTGCTATTCCATCTGTGATGCGGTAACGTGCTGCCAGGCGCACGCTGTGTTTCGGGACGCGAGGTAGGCGATTGCCTGTGGGAATAGAGGTATCTTTGGTGACTTCTGCTTGTGTATATGCATAATTGAATAAAAGTGAGAACGCGTCGTCTGGCTCCCAAAGGAGATCTGCTTCCAGTCCGCGTGCACGCTGTTGGCCGGTTTGAATCGAATAGCCAATATGGGACGGGTCGGGGTCGGCAGTGGCAACGTTTTTGCGCGTCTGGTTGAATAAGGCAACGGTCCCGGAAAGCCCAAGGTCATCAGCGGAAAATTTGGCGCCCACCTCGATATTGCGCGATGTCTCCGGCTTGGGCGTATCGAGCCCGAGGAAATTGATCGGACCCCGAAAACCGGTGCCATAGGATGCATAGACCGACAAACTATCGGTCAGGTCGTATGTGATGCCCAATCGCGGTGTGAGGCGGTGGTAAAAGGCATTTACGTTCTGCTGCTTCTGGCGAAGCCGAAGGCTGGTCAGTCGCAGAGAACCCAGGATATGGAGACGTCCGTAAGTTGCCTGGTCCTGCAGATAGAGGGCCGTTGTCTGGTATCGATTAGTCTGAGAGTAAGTGGGTATTGGTGCGGAACCGTAATCGATCCGATAGTGCGGATCTGCCAGATCGAGCTCGCCCAGGGGTATGGCATCTGAAATTGCCGAATCCAGTTTCGTTGAATCGTAGCTGATGCCGCCCAGCACCTGGTGATTGCCGCCCAGAATGTCAAAAGTGGACGACAGGTTTGCATCAATGGTCGTTTCTTTAAGCGTAGCGGGAAGGTAAAGACCAAAGATAGGGTAGACAGTCGGTGTTCTCGGATTCGGTCCTGCAACTTCGGGATAAATAAAGCTCCCGTAATCGCGGCTTTTGCTGTTGAAATGATGTGCGGTAAGCGTAAATTTAATGTCATCCCTGAACGAGTGTTGCAGTTCTGCGGATATGAGCTGGTTTTTGATCGTGGTTAGTGGCTGTCCCCACGTTGCGCCGGGGTAGACATCTGAGTCAAGGTCCCCGGAGAGTGCTTGCAGGGCGGGCAGGCCGGAGTATTCGCGCTGGCTACGTTTGTCGAACTTTCCTCGCAGCAGCAGTTGCGTTTTTGGTGAAAGTTGAAAAGAAATACTGGGCTGCACTGAATATTGTCGGCCTTTGACATGATCTATCCAGCTGCCTTCTTTTTGGTACTCTCCTGAAATTCTGGCTCTGATCTTCTCGCTCAAGGGTACATTGACGTCAGCAAAGGTGCTTAATGCGGAATAGCTCCCTGTACGGACTCCCACCAGGTTAATAGGTTCGGCCTCTGGAGATTTGGACACGACGTTTATCAATCCACCCAGCGGTGCACCAACGCCACCACCATACAACGTGGAGGTGGGGCCCTTTAACACTTCTATTCTTTCGGTCCCTATCAGGCTAGTCGGGTCCGCACTTGCGGTTGTACCAAACGCCGGCAAACCATCGAAATAAATATCTGCAGGAAATCCTCGAATGACAGGTGTGGTAAACAACACTTCCTGTGATTTGGTTGCCATGACTCCCGAGACGTTGACCAGGGTATCGGCTAGTGTGCGACGATCCTGTTCATCTATCAGGGAACGCGGAATCACCTGGATAGATTGAGGGATTTCAATCAAGGGCGTTTCGGTTTTTGTGGCTGACATAGCGCTTTGCGTAGCGTAACTGGTTTGCAATGCAGAAACTTCTATGGGATCCAAGGTCACCGCAGCCACATTTGCTGGTTGATTTGACTTCGCATCAGTGGGGGAACTTGAAGCGCCTTTCGTCTTTGGGGCCGCGACTGAGGCGCTACCAAGCGGCGCATGCCCGATCGAATATGCGCACACCAGAGCAGTTAATAACATGCGATTTGCAAGAGCGAATGTTCTGGCCTCAAGAGGGTAGCAATGCTTTTTCATAAGGTGCAATAGCCCAGGTTTATGTTTCGTGTTGCGAGACGGGGTTTATTTGTCGCTAACATGACCGCAATCGGATCGACATATAGAAAACGAGTAAGCCCAGAACTACCAGGGCAGCCCTTGCTGCACGGCGAATTTTCGAATCAGCCACATATCACAATCGTCTTAATTTACCGAATGAGAAAACCGATCCATTTGGAGCGCGGACAAGATGGGCACATGGTACTGAGCTGCATCTGTCGGCAAAATGGCGGTTTGATGACATCTTTGTCATTAAACGAGGGACAACCGGGTGAGATGATTTTCCGCTCCAGCCCAAAGCGGATGTTTGTGGCAGTTTGGGCGGGTGAAGACGATTCAGAATGGGCGATCACCTGAAAAAGTGGTTGCCTGAATCATTTTATGGATTGGCGCAGGCGCACAACGTGCTGAATCTCTTGTATTGCCAGTTCAGGAAATGGGCGGTCCACGGTCTGCCGCGACCATTACCGGTCGGGCCTGCATGGAGCAGATGGTGGCCGTGGAGCAATGGCGTGAAAGAGATATTGGAAGAAGGCGAGGGCTGTTGTATCTGCAGTCATAAGTGCCTTCAAGCAATCTTTCAAAGCCGGCAGGGCGTTGTCCGATAGTCAACGTGCGCAGTCAGTACCAAAGCAGCGTCTGGTTACTGGTGATCACCAGTTTACCCCTGCTCTCGGTCCCTTCCAGGACGCTGAATCGTCCTGCCATTGGGCTATTGAGCGTTCTTGCGGGCGCGATGGGCGGCCGCTTTCATTCTGTTGCCACAAGAGGCCATACTGCACCAGCGCCGCCGATGCGACTTGGTCAAATCATGGAAGAATAATGTGCAGTCGTGCGCCTCGCATTCGCGTACAAGTTGCAGATCTTCATTCGAAAGCAATTGTATGAGCGCTTGTGCAACAGGTTCAAGCAGGCTGGCTGCGTTCATGTTGTGCCGGTGCTTGACGATCTTGAATGTTTTGCTGGCTGCGTCCCACTCGAGTTCCGTCCGGGAGCGGCCCGCTTCCAATACCTGATTGATGACGGCGGCATCGGCCGAGGTGCCTGTTCTGGCTGCCAGGATCACCGCTTTGGCATTGTCCCTGAGCGCGCGCGCGAGTTCAACCAGGCCTGCTGGCGCACTGCTGCAGTCATCAGGCAGCAACCCGGCGAGTCTGAGCCATTCGATCACACTGTGGTCGCTATCAAAGCAGTCGCAGTGTCGCGGCCCCACCCCATACTCGGTGTTAATGAAGTCGAGCGCAAGATTGTTTGCAATAAATAATGGTGTTCCGTTTGTGACCAAGGGCATGATTTTAGTAACCGGTAATTTGTATGTTGACAGGATACTATAATCGCTGATAACCTTCAATCTATACTTTTACAGGTTACTAAGGAGCCAGTCATGAAATCCACCAAATCGATTGCAGCCTCAGCCAGTGTCGCTGCGGCTTTGCTCACAGGGCAAGCGCAGGCCGCAGACGCCTCCCTTTCTGCACACCAACAGGTTCATTACCGTTACGAGCAGGTAGGCGACGTGAAGGTTTTCTACCGCGAAGCGGGCGATCCCGGTGCGCCGGCCATCCTGCTGTTGCATGGTTTCGCAGCATCATCGTATATGTGGCGCGACCTCATTGCGGCCCTCGCAGACCGGTACCATGTCATCGCACCTGATTTGCCCGCATTTGGATTCACAGAATCTCCTGAGCGTGGCAAGTATGAATATTCATTTGCCAATATCACGAAAACGATTGAGCAGTTCACCACGCAGCTAAAGCTTGACCGCTATGCCCTCGCGGTTCACGACTACGGCGCCCCCGTAGGCTGGCGTCTGGCGCTGGCTCATCCTGCCCGTGTGACGGCGATTATTTCGCAAAACGGAAATGCCTATGAAGAGGGTCTTGCCAAGGGCTGGGAACCAATCCGGAAGTATTGGCAAGCGCCTACCCAGGAAAATCGCGAGGCCTTGGCCGATTTTCCGACACCAGCGTCAATCAAGTGGCAATATGTGGAAGGGGTAAGCGACGTGAGTGTCGTGGCACCGGATGGCTATACGCTCGAAGGCGCATTCATCTCGCGGCCCGGCATGGCAGATATACAGCTGGACTTGCTGTTGAACTATGCATCCAACGTAGAGAAATATCCCGAGTTCCAGGCCTACTTTCGCCAATATCAGCCTGCGTTGCTCGCAGTCTGGGGCAAGAACGATCCGTTTTTCCTGCCGGCGGGGGCTCAGGCATGGAAGCGCGACATCCCTGAAGCGGACGTCCGTTTCTACGATACCGGTCACTTCGCCCTGGAAACCCACGGCAAAGAAATTATTCCGGTCGTCCGCGCATTCCTGGACAAAAATGTAAAGTGATCATGCGTGATGGCAGGCGCATTGGATACCCGGTCAGTATTGGAGTGATCCGCAGCGCGCTGCGGATCATTCTTTGTCACTACAATTTCACTTCAGAGAAGCGCTCTCTAAGCCGCCGTCACTTCCAGGCCCCGTTGCACCGCCGGACGAGCAAGACCACGGTCAAGCCAGGCCTGCACATGAGTAAAACGGTCGAAGCCAACAATCTCGCGCGCCTCGTAAAAGCCGATAAGATTGCGCACCCAGCCCAGCAGTGAAATATCGGCGATGCTGTAGTCGGTGCCCATCACCCAGTCGCGGTCCGAGAGTTGCTTATCAAGAACACCCAGCAGCCGCGCCGATTCGGTGGCATAGCGTTCAAGCGGGCGTTTGTCCTCATAGGCCTTGCCGGCAAATTTGTGGAAAAAGCCAAGCTGGCCGAACATCGGTCCGACGCCGCCCATCTGCCACATCAGCCACTGGATCGTTTCGTAACGGGTGCCGGGATCGGCCGAGATAAATTGTCCTGTTTTGTCGGCAAGATAGAGCAGGATGGCACCTGACTCAAAAAGCGCTAGCGGCTTGCCGCCGGGGCCGCTGGGGTCGTAGATGGCGGGGATCTTGCCATTGGGGTTAAGCGCAAGAAAGGCCGGATCGTGGCTTTCGTTCGCCGAGATGTCGATCCTGTGCGGCTCATAGGCCAGACCCGTTTCTTCAAGCATAATGCCGACCTTCACACCATTGGGTGTGGGAGCGGAAAAAAGTTGCAGACGATCGGGATGCTGCGCCGGCCAGCGCGTAAAAATGGGGTGATTGAGTGTCATTCTTTTTCCTTCGGTTGATTTCATTTGTAATCTTAAAGCAAATGAGTTTCTGTTTTGTTATTAGATTGCCGCAGGGGCAGATGGTTTCGCGGGCCTGGGGCGCAAATGCCTAGGGAATTTGTTCCTATTCTATCGCTCACACCAAGGGCCTCGCCTGCTTTGCCTGCATGACAAGAGAACGGACTGCGTGCCGGCCCCCCGGGTCGGGCGATATGCGCAAATTCAACGTGTCCTGTGGTCGGATCGCTTCGGTTCGCATTGCACACTGCCGCCGCTTTTGCCTTCCACGTGTTCTTTGTAAGGGGTGGACGCTGGATATCCTGTTCACTTCAACAAGAGGCCGTCTGCTCCCGCTTGGCTAAATTACCGGCTGCAACGCGTCCGCACCCATGATGGAGCCCATTTTCGACCCCTCTGCTGCTACAATTGCACCTTCCTTTCGCCGTTTCCGCCGTCTTGCCATCAGGCAAGCTGCCCGTCCGGCTCATCGCCCCGTCATCCTTGATCAAATCCCGGTCAGTCTCGGCTGGGGTTTTTGTTCCCGAAAATGAAGACCTACCCTCAATGATTATTCTCAAGAACGTGACCTTGCGTCGCGGCAGCAAAGTATTGCTCGACAAAACCTCCGTCACACTCAATCCTGGAGAAAAGGTGGGTCTGGTCGGCCGCAATGGCGCGGGCAAGTCTTCATTGTTCGCGGTGCTCAATGGCACGCTTCACGAGGATGGTGGCGAGTTTTCCATTCCATCGCAGTGGCGTATGTCACAAGTGGCGCAGGACATGCCGGAAACCGAGCAGAGCGCAACGGACTTTGTGGTAGAGGGCGACACGATTCTGCTAGCCGCGCAAAACGAAGTGGCTGCATCCGAGGCCAGTGATGACGGTATGCGCATGGCGCACGCCTATATGGCCTTGCACGACGCAGGTGCCCACGATGCTGCTGCCCGTGCGCAGGCGCTTATTCTGGGTCTGGGCTTTAGCGTAGCCGAACTTGACAGACCGGTGAACAGTTTTTCGGGTGGCTGGCGCATGCGCCTGCAATTGGCGCGGGCACTCATGTGTCCGTCGGACCTGCTGTTGCTTGATGAACCCACCAATCACCTGGATTTGGACGCGCTGGTGTGGCTGGAAGCCTGGCTCAAAAACTATGCTGGCACCATGGTTGTGATTAGCCATGACCGTGAATTCCTGGATGCGATCACCAACGTGACGCTGCATATCGACAATAGTACGCTGGTGCGCTACGGCGGCAATTACAGCAAGTTTGAAGACATGCGTGCCGAACAAATGTTGCTGCAACAGGCGGCACACGCCAAGCAACAGGAAAAAGTTGCGCATCTGCAAAAATTCATTGACCGCTTCAAGGCTAAAGCCAGCAAGGCCAAGCAGGCGCAAAGCCGCGTCAAGGCACTTGAGCGCATGGAAAAAATTGCGCCCATGCTGGCCGATGCCGAGTTTCAGTTCGAATTCAAGGAACCGCTCAGCATGCCCAACCCCATGCTGTCCATGACCGATGCCAGCTTTGGCTATCCGCCGCCCGAAGATGCGCCGGCCGATGCCAAGCCAACCGTCATCGTGCAGAACATCAACCGCTCTGTCCTGGCAGGACAGCGCATCGGCATTCTTGGCGCTAACGGACAAGGCAAATCTACATTCGTAAAAACCATTGCCGGCGCTTTGGAGGCGATCGCGGGCGAGATTATCCCTGGAAAAGGGTTGAATATCGGCTACTTTTCGCAGCAGGAACTGGATGTCTTACGGCCTGCCGACACCCCGCTCGAACACATGATCCGCCTGGTGCGCGACACGCCGGCCAGCATGCGACCCAGCGCCATGGATTGTCGTGAACAGGGACTGCGCAATTTTCTGGGCACCTTTAATTTCAGTGGTGATATGGTCAAGCAGTCTGTTGGCAGCATGAGCGGCGGTGAAAAAGCGCGCCTGGTGTTATGCATGATTGTCTGGCAGCGCCCCAATTTTCTGCTGCTGGATGAACCGACCAATCACCTGGATCTGGCCACACGTGAGGCCCTGAGCGTTGCGCTCAACGAGTTCGAAGGTTCGGCGATGCTGGTTAGCCACGATCGCGCGCTGCTGCGTTCGGTCTGCGACGAGTTCTGGCTGGTGTCGCGCGGCGGCATGACAGACTTTGACGGCGATCTGGATGATTACCAGGTATATCTACTGGAAGAGGCCAAGCGTCAGCGGGAAGCGGCAAGCGGCAGGAAGGTCGCCTGAGTGCTAATGCGAGTGGGCGGGTGTTGCGGATATTTAAGGCTGGCGCGGTACTTCTGGATCAGGGGTGTGTCTTCGATATAGGACACCCGTTCAAGTTTGATACGCAAAAGATTGCTTGCGCGCCAACACATCGCTTGATTAAAAGTTACACTAATCAGACTTCCCGTCGCACTGCGCCACTCCACGCAATCTCATTCATTGTGAAACTCGACACGTGAACGCCTTTCCCTTCTCAGAAACCGACCCCATTGTTTACGCCGGCCCGCCGCCAAAATCGTCCGATGTCGTGATCATCGGCGGCGGCATTATTGGTATTACAACTGCCATTTACCTTGCTCAGCGCAATGTGGCGGTAACCGTGCTGGAAAAAGGCCGCGTTGCGGCTGAGCAGTCGTCGCGCAACTGGGGCTGGATTCGCAAGCAAGGCAGGGATGAGGACGAGCTGCCCATTATGATCGAGGCGGCCCGGCTATGGCCACAACTGGTGCTGGAATGCGCAGAAGATATCGGACTTCGGCAAACCGGCGTGACCTATCTGGCCAGCTCTGACAAAGAAATGGCCGATTTCGATGCGTTCATGAAGATTGCAGCTGCACACGACATGGATACCCGGATGCTGGGCGCTGGTGGTCTCGCTGAACTGATCAAAGGCATGTCGGGTACATTCAAGGGCGCGATGATCACGCCTTCGGATATGCGGGCTGAACCTTCGCTGGCTGTTCCTGCCCTGGCCAGACTTGCTCGTCGCAAGGGCGTGACGATTATCGAGAACTGTGCGGCCAGGACACTTGAGATGGCGGCGGGCAATATCGCCGGGGTATGGAGCGAGCAGGGGTATATCGCAACGTCATCCGTCCTTCTGGCGGGGGGCGCATGGTCGTCGCTCTTTCTGAAAAAACACGGCATTACGATTCCTCAACTGGCGGTCAAGGCAACGGTTGCGGCAACGCAGCCTATGCCCGAGTTTCATGCCGGCGCTGCCGCGGAAAAACATATCGCTTTTCGACGCAGGCAGGATGGCGGCTATACGCTTGCGCCTTCTGGCAGCCACCGGCTTTATCTGGGGCCAGATGCCTTCAGGCATGCCGCGAAATATGTTCCTGCCTTGAAAGCCGATCCGCTAGGGACCCGTTATGCGCTCTGGGCGCCTGCAGGGTACCCAGACGGCTGGACGACTCCCCGTGACTGGACGCCCGAGACGCCCAGCCCTTTTGAAAGCATGCGGGTACTTAATCCAGCGCCCGATGCGTCGGACCTTCGTTCTATCGAGCGCGGGTTCAAGCGGCTTTTCCCTCAGATGGAGCCGGTTCGTTTCCAAAAGCGCTGGGCCGGGATGATTGATCTCATGCCCGATACCGTTCCCATTGTTGATTGGGTGCCTACTCATCCCGGTCTTGTTGTTGCGACAGGGATGAGTGGTCATGGCTTTGGCATCGGGCCGGGCATGGGGCGCATTATTTCAGATATGATCCAGGGCAACGAGGCCGGACATAAGCTGCATCGCTTCCGGTTCTCCCGCTTTACCGACGGCAGTCCGATTCGGCTGGGCACGTCACTTTAGTCTCTGCTGGTGAAGTAAACATAATAAACCTACGTAGATGATCAAATTGTCGACCCAGCATCTGATTCGTCGGAATCACGACCCAGTTGCGCGTAATTTAAGGGGAGTACAGTCGTAGACTTCATTTTTTCCATCGCAAACGAGGATGTCACGTCAAAAATTTCGATCGTCCTGGTCAGGCGCTGGTACACCGCGTCGTATGTTGCTATATCAGGAACCACTATCTTTAATAGATAGTCTACAGTGCCATTCATGCGATAAAAGTCTACAATTTCGGGTATGGCCTGTACTACAGCGCTGAATTTTTCATACCATTCACGATTGTGTTTGTTGGTTTTGATGAAAACGAAAACGGTAACGTTAAGATTGAGCAAGTTTGGATTAAGCAGCGCCACTTTGCCCATAATATGGCCGCTGGCCTCCAGCCTTTGGATTCTTCGCCAGCAAGGGGTTTGCGAAAGATTTACCCGATCCGCGATTTCGTTAATTGATACTGTTGAATCCTTTTGCAGAATGTCCAGAATAAGCAGATCGGTTTTGTCCAAAATTGTTCCTATTTCGTTTGTCATCAGTCACGGCAACTGACTTATTCTAACCGGTCGCGCTTCATTCTTCGTGTATCAAATAATTGACATGTGTACTGATACGTTCACTATCAACGCCATATATGTGCAGCGAGACTGCAACTTCAGCGCTCTGATTAACCAATTGATGAATATCGGCAAGCCCTGCCGGAGCCGAAACAACATCTCCTGCATGACGACTAATTTGGCCGCACTTTTTTGCGCGTCGCGTTGCCGCGTTCCATTTATAGTGACGTTCTGTCAGCTGACCTTGTAAAACCTTGTAGGTGCACCAGGTTCTATGGCCATGCACCGGGCTGTGCTGTCCGGGGTGCCAAACCAGCAGCATGGCCGAATATCGGCCCAGTTCGTCTGCATAAACCAGATGACGTGAGTACGTGCTGGAAGCCGAGGCCAGCGCACTTGGCGGTAACAAAGGCATAAGCTGTTCGGCTTCGTCCAGTAAGAGGGAAATCCCATTTAAAAGCCGGTTCTGATTGGCTTGCATTACGCCGTCAATATCGACAGACATTCTGTTCAATACGGTTTGGGCGTGAAGAGAGTTAAGCATTTTCGTCCTACAATTTATTTTGCCAATGCTATAAATTATAGGAATATATAACTAGAATTAATTTGCTTATATTTATCAAGAATAAGGGGATATTAGAAATATTTTCCTATCGTCGGGATAGGCGTTTTCTGCCAGCTCGCCTTCCCGGGCGCTCGTTTAGGCTGCCGCTGCGTACAACCCGGTCAAAAAGCGGCCGTATTAATAAAGAAAATGCCAACTGAAATGACATCAAATAACGGGCAGGTGCTGCAAAAACGAGGGAGTCCTACCAACGTTGCTGGGTGAACTGTGCCCCGGAACACACTTTAGTTGCACGTTTCGGGGTGCGGATGCTGCCAAGCGGATAGGCTATGTTATATCTGTTTTTCAGCTGCAGCGGATTGTCGCACCGCATGCTCCCATTGCTGCATCAACGTCTCGGCCCGTTCTCGGCCCTGGGTAGGATGAAAGCGCCTCTCTGCGCGCCACAGATGGGAGATCTCCTCGGTGTCGGCATAGACGCCGCTGGAAAGCCCTGCGAGGTAGGCCGCACCCAGTGCGGTGGTTTCGACGCAGGCGGGACGCACCACGGGAATGCCCAGCAGGTCGGCCTGGAACTGCATGAGCAGATCATTGACGCACGCGCCGCCATCAACCCGCAATTCGCTTACGGGCTGGCCACCTGCATCGGTCGCGTCGCGGCTCATCGCGGTCAGCAGCGCGGCGCTCTGATAGGCGATAGACTCCAGCGCTGCGCGGGCGATATGGGCCAGCGTCGTGCCGCGAGTGATGCCGGTAATGGTGCCGCGTGCATCTGGCTGCCAGTAGGGGGCGCCCAGGCCAGTAAAGGCGGGCACCATCATCACGCCGCCCGAGTCGGGTACGCTTTCGGCAAGTTGCTGTACCTGGCCGCTGTGTTCGATGGCGCGCAGGCCGTCGCGCAACCATTGCACCACGGCGCCACCGACGAAGACGCTGCCTTCAAGCGCATATTCAGGTGTGGCATGGGGCTGGGCTGCGCTGGTGGTCAGCAGGCCGTTGTGGGAGGCCTGGAACGTATTTCCGGTATGCATTAGCATAAAGCAACCGGTGCCATAAGTGTTCTTGGCCATGCCCGCAGAAAAGCAGGCCTGCCCAAACAATGCGCTTTGCTGATCTCCTGCCACGCCGCCAATGGCGATGGCGCTGCCGAGCACTTGGGCATCGGTGCGGCCAAAGTCGCTGCTGGAGGCCTGTACTTCGGGCAGCAGCGAGCGGGGAATATTCAATAGTGCAAGCAGTTCTTCATCCCACTGGTTGGTGTGCACGTTAAACAGCATGGTGCGGCTCGCATTGCTCACATCGGTAACATGTCGATGGCCCGCGGTCAGTTGCCAGATAAGCCAGCTGTCTACGGTGCCAAAGGCCAATTCACCGCGCTCGGCCGCAGCGCGCGCACCAGGCACATTGTCAAGCAGCCACTGCAGCTTGGTGCCGGAAAAATAAGCGTCCACCAGCAGCCCGGTCTTGGCATGAATTGTTGCCGCATGACCCTGTTCGCGCAGTTGCGCGCAGGCCGGTTCGGCACGACGGTCCTGCCAGACAATTGCATGATGCACGGGTTCGCCGGTAGCGCGATTCCACAGTACCGTGGTCTCGCGCTGGTTAGTGATGCCTACGGCACGCACATCGGCTGCGGTCACGCCGGCCTTGGCCAGTGTTTCACGTGCGGTGGCCAGTTGGGTGCGCCAGATTTCACGCGGGTCGTGTTCAACCCATCCGGGGCGCGGGTAAATCTGCGACAGTTCCATTTGCGCCTGGGCGATACAGTGGCCTTTGGCGTCAAAGAGAATGCTGCGCGAGCTGGAGGTGCCCTGGTCCAGGGCAAGCAAATAGGTCATGGGTGATCTCTACAGAAAAGAAGCCGCTGCGCTTGTCAATGTCCTATCCCGATATCCAAGAGAGACGAATCGTTGAAATAGAGCGCGAGCAGCTTGCCTCATTGGTTCCGGTTTTTTTGGTATGAAGTATGAATTTGGGTTACTGCAACAAGCGTTGATTTATCAGGGTGAGTGACAACCTATTCGGCTACGATGCACTGCACGCCGGCTTCTTGCAGTAGCGCAGGAAATGGTTCGGGTGGGGGCATATTGGTAAATAGCCGGTGTACCTGATTCATGCGCGCCAGCTCCACCATGGCCTGGCGATGGAACTTGCTATGGTCAGCTGCTAGCCAAACTTCGCGTGATTGGGCAATAATGGCCTGGGCCACCTTCACTTCGCGCAGATCAAAGTCTCGTAAGGTGCCATCCTGCTCGATTCCCGAGATACCAATAACGCCGATGTCTACGCGGAACTGCCGAATGAAATCTACGGCGGTTTCGCCGACGATACCGTGGTCCAGCGACCGGACTACGCCACCGGAGACAATGACCTCGCAATCGGCGTTGTCGGCCAGAATGGCAGCGACGTTCAGGTTGTTGGTGATGACCCGCAAGCCACGATGACGCAACAGTTCCCGTGCGATCGCCTCGGTGGTGGTGCCGATGTTCAGAATAAGCGAACATCCTTCGGGAATGGCTTTTGCCACTTCACGTGCAATGGCGCGCTTGGGCTCATCGTTGAGCATTCGACGCTGCAGATAGGCAATATTCTCGGTGGTCGACTCGGGTATGCGTACCCCGCCGTGATAGCGGGTGAGCACGCCTGTTTCGGCCAGTTGTTTGACGTCCCGGCGGACCGTTTGCAGTGTGACACCGAATCGATCGGCCAGCGCTTCGACAGACATAGACCCCTGTCGTCGAACTTCATCGACCAATTGATCCTGGCGAGGATTTGCACTCATGAATAATGCCTAAAGGAAAATATGTATAGCCTAAAGGAAAAAAAAAGAATAAACCATAGGGATAACCATTATGAAAATTGATATACATTAAGGATAAAAACGAACATAATAGAAAATAAGAAATCAATTTAGAAAATACATGTGTTCGTTTTAACTATTTGTACCGTCACTGATGACTTCAACCCCTGAACAACTGATTGAATACAAACAACGCTTTGACCGTGATGGTTATGTGGTGCTTGAAAATCTGATCGCACCAGCGCATGTCGAGCGGCTGAAACAGGCTTTGTTGTCCGTCGAGGCGCGCCACGGTTTTGGATACGCCAAAACCTCGTTTGAAGGGCTCAAGACGGTTCGCATCAATAATTTGCTGGCTTATGACGAGGCTTTCTGGGACGTTCCCCTGCAGCCGTCGGTACTGGCGCTTGCCGAATCGTTGCTTGATCGCGAGCTGCTGCTCTCCTCCCTGTGCTCGCTGACTATGGGCCCGGGCCAGACCGCGCAACCGCTGCACGAAGACACACAGCAACTGGCATTGCCGCGTCCGCGCCCACCGCTTGCAGTCAACGCCATGTGGGCATTGAGTGATTTTACCGAAGCCAATGGCGCAACCCGTATCGTGCCAGGCAGCCACAAGCTGGATCATGCGCCCGCGTACGGGACGCAAGTGCAAACCATTGCGGCGACCATGCCTGCCGGCAGCGTGATGCTGTTTGACAGCGCCTTGTGGCACAAGGGCGGCGCCAATACGACCGATGAGCGTCGTTATGCGCTCTCGTGCTATTACTGCGCGGGCTGGATGCGTCAGCAGGAGAATCTGCAGTTGGGTATTCCCCGCGAGACAGCCGCAAAGTTTCCGCGTCGCCTGCAGGAGCTATGTGGCTACGGGATATACAAGGGCCAGTACGGCCATATCGAAAACAATGATCCAATCGAACTGCTGGGCCAGGAAGGCCGCCCCACTGTGTGGGAAGCGACGGATCGCAAGTTGCAACGACGCCAAGCACAAAGCTGATCATGACTGCGCCAAACGCTCTGCAGGGGATTCCTGCGTCTGTCGTCCATCTGCTGCGCGATGCTGCGCAAGATTATCCCAGGCATTGGGCCTTGCGCTTTGAGGGGCAGCGCCTTTGTTACGCCGACTATGCAGGCGTCGTCGGTGCGCTGGCTCAGGAGCTGCGGCCCATGGTGGCGCCGGGCAAGCGGGTAGGGTTGTTGCTGCAAAATTCGCTTGATCTGGCGATTGCCACCTTTGCCGTCCATGCCCTGAGGGCGCAGGTTGTTGCGCTCAATCCCGGCTACGGTGAACGTGAATTGCAGGCCATGCTGGCCGATGCCGATGTGTGTCTGCTGATCGCCGATGACAGCGTGCGTGTGGATCTGACAACAGTTTGCAATAGTCTGTCTGCTGAGCGCATCCTGCAAACGGGCAGCAGCGGTTGCAGCTTTTTGCGACTGCTCGATTCACAAACGGCATTGCCGCAGGATTTGCCTGGCCACGCCGATCTGGCTACCTTGCAATACACCGGCGGCACTACTGGCCAGCCCAAGGGTGTGGATATTTCTCATGGTCATCTCGCAGCCAACTTGCTGCAGCGCGAGGCCCGCCTGCCGACGCGACCGGGTCAGGAAGTTGTGTTATGCCCCATGCCACTGTTTCATGTATCGGCCGTGGCAATGTGTCTGCATTTAAGTGCCTTTGCTGCGTCCGAACTGATTATCCAGCGGCGTTTTGATGCCGGGTCCACTGTACATGCGCTGGCGCATGAGGGTGTGACCCTGATGTCGGGCGCGCCAGCCATTTTCCATGATCTGCTGCGCCAGCCCGACATTGAGCAGGTTAAAGCAGGCAAACTGCGCGCCTGCTATAGCGGTGCGGCCGCATTGCCTGAACGTACGCTGAGGGAATTTGAACGGCTGACCGGGTGCCCGATTTATGAGGGCTATGGACAAAGCGAAGCGGGTCCCTGTCTTACCTACAATCCGGTGCAGGGCGTGCGCAAGCCTGGTTCCGTCGGCCTGCCTGTGCCTGGCTGTGAGTTGCGCATTGTCGACGAACAGGGCAATGATGTACCCGCGGGTGCTGTGGGCGAAATCTGTGTACGAGGGCCGCAGGTGATGGCCGGCTATCGCAATCGACCCGATCTGACACAGCAGATGCTGCGTGATGGATGGCTTTATACCGGTGATCTGGCAAGCCAGGATGAAGATGGCTATGTGTTCATTCAAGGCCGTTGCCAGGAAACGATCAATGTTGGCGGATTCAAAGTGTATCCGCTGGAAGTTGAGCAGACGCTACGCGAGTGCGCGAGCGTGGGCGACTGCGCAGCGTTCGGCGTACCTGATGAGCGCCTTGGTCAGGTGGTTCACGCCTGGGTGACGCCTGCTCCAGGTTGCACACCCGATGAACAGGCGCTGCGCGCATATTGCGCGTCGCAACTTGCCCATTACAAAACACCCAGGCGCATTGCCATCACCGACGCGCTTCCGCGCACGGCTGTGGGCAAGCTTGCGCGCAAGGAACTTAAACCCGTAGGCGCCGTGATCGCGCCGCGTTCTGCAACATAACAAAGGAAGACAGATGCTGAAGAATATCGATATGGACAAGCTCAAGCACCAGCTCGCCGAAGACGGCTATGCGGTGGTTGAAAACGTGCTTGACCAGGACCAGTTGGAGCGCATTCGCGAAGTTGTCGCCAAGCGCATGGCGCATGAGCTGGCCAATCCGCTGCCACTCGATGACGAAAAGCATGACGATGACGAGGACATTCGCGCTTACTATAAGAAGCACTATACCGTCAGTGACGCCGAAGCCGAACGCATGGTGGCGCGCATTCACCAGTACCGTCGCGACAATGCCGGCGCTCGCTGGCCTATGCCGATCAGCAAGGTTTCAAAAAATTTCTTGCACCTGCCTACGTTGTTCGATAACGACAAATCACAGCGCGTTTGGAACCTGCTTAATAAAGAACCGGAACTTATTCCCTTGATCGAGCATCCTGTTGTGTTGCCGATGGTGCAGCACATGATGGGCGAAGACTGCAACCTGCACGATTTTCAGTCCACCAGCATCGGCCCGCAAACAGGCGGTGGTGCATGGCACGTGGATGCGCCGCTGGGCCAGATTGCCGAGCCGCTGCCCGAGTTCCCGCTGACGCTGCAAAACGTCTGGATGCTGGACGACTTTACTGCCGATAATGGCGCGACACGCGTGATGCCAGGCAGTCATAAGTTGCGCAAGTCGCCGCCGTGGGGCAGCGATTCGCTGGAAGGCGAAGTGACGCTGACCGCACCTGCCGGTTCCGTCGCAATCTGGCTCTCGAATACCTGGCACCGTTCAGGCTCGAACCATACCGACGCCCAGCGCCGCGCCATCCTGTGTAATTACAACGTGTCCTGGTTGCGCTTTTTTGCAGACTTTACGTCCACGCTGCCGCCGGAAGTGATTCCTACGTTGTCAGAGCGCGCCAAATACCTGCTGGGTTTTGGCGCCTGCGCCCCGAAAATTCGTTAATTGCCTACCCATGCAGAAACACAACGTCAGTATTGACCTGAAGCGTTCCGAGCTCGCGGGCGGGCAAGTCCATGGCTATTGCGCGCCACCATTTCAGCCCGTGCTGGATGCGTTCATCGAAAATTTCAACGGTGACATCGAGCACGGCGCATCACTTGCCGTCGAACAGGACGGGGAAACCGTGATCGATGTCTGGGGTGGTTTCGCAGACTTGCCGGCGCAACGCCCATGGCGGCAGGATACGATTGGCGTTGTGTTTTCCAATACCAAGGCGGCAACGGCCTTATGTGCGCACATCCTGGCCGATGGCGGCGCGCTGGATATAGACCAGCGCGTTGCTCACTACTGGCCAGAATTCGCCGCGCAAGGCAAGGGCGACATTACGGTGCGCATGTTGCTGGACCATTCGGCCGGCGTGCCTGCGCTTCGGCAGATGCTGCCTGACGGCGCGGTATTTGACTGGACCGAGATGAGCTCGCGGCTTGCCAACGAGGCGCCATACTGGAAGCCGGGAACCAGCGTGGGCTACCATGGCCTGACCTTCGGCTGGCTGGTGGGTGAAGTGGTGCGGCGCGTTGCCGGACAGTCGCTAGGGCGCTTCTTCCAGGAGCGTGTGGCGACGCCGTTGGGCATGGATTTCTGGATCGGCTTGCCCGAAAGCGAAGAGCCAAGGGTAGCCAAAATTATGCCGGCCAAACCTGCAGAGCAGCCGCGCAACGCGTTTGAACAGGCCATTGCGACCGCGCCCGAGAGCATCAGTAATCTGTATTTTCGCAATACGGGTGGCTGGCGGCCCAGCGGTTTCAATTCGCGCCAGGGCCATGCCGCCGAAATCGGTGCGGCCGGCGGCATCACCAACGCACGTTCTTTGGCCCGCATGTACAGTGCGTTGTCACTGGGCGGCGAGCGCAACGGCGTGCGCGTGATCGGGCGTGCAACGCTTGAACGTGCTGCCGAGGTTTCTTCGGCGACCAACGAAGACTTGTGTCTGTTGGTGCCGACACGCTTTGCAGCTGGCTTTATGCGCAGCATGGATAACCGTGCACGTGGGCTGGACAGCGCCAGTTTCGGACGTGATGCGTTCGGCCACGTGGGGGCGGGCGGATCGCTGGGTTTTGCCAGTCCGCAACATCGCATCGGTTTTGGCTACACGATGAATCACATGGGAGCGGGCGTGCTGCTCAACGCGCGCGCCGATCGGCTGACGCAAGCCTTGTATGGCGTATTGGCCCAGTCATAAATTTACAGACATTCTTTTTCAAAAATCAGCAGGAGACAAGGTCCATGACCACTCGTAAAAGTTTTATCGTTCGCGCCTGCCTTACGGGCGCGTTTGCAATGCTTGGCGTAAGTGCCGCACATGCGGCAGATCCGGTCAAGATCGGCTATCTGATTCCGCTGTCGGGCAGCGCTGCTGCTTCGATCGGCCGTGATATGTCGCGTGCGACGCATCTGGCGGTCAAGCATATCAATGAAAGCGGTGGTATCAAATCGCTTGGCGGCGCCCAGTTACAGCTGCTGGAATCGGACACCAGGGGCGATCCGAAAGTGGCGCTGACAGAAACCGAGAGACTGATCACGCGTGAAAAAGTGCCGGTTTTGCTTGGTGCGTTCCAGAGCGGTACCACCTTTCCGGCCACTGCCGTGGCTGAAAAGTATAGTGTACCCTGGGTCGTAGACCTGGCAGGCAAGGGCGAAATTACCGAGCGCGGCTACAAGTATGTTTTCCGCGCCACTCAGGTGCCGGCCGCTGCCAACGCAGAGGGCATGGCCGATTTTGTTGCCTATGCCAGCAAGGCCACCGGCAAACCGGCCAAAACCGTGGCCATGGTCTATGAAAACACCGATTGGGGCCAGGATATGGCCAATACACTGCGCAAAAAGTTCAAGGAACAGGGCGTGGAAATCGTACTGGATGAAGGCTATCCGCCCAACAGCCCCGACCTGCGTCCGCTGGTCTTGAAAATCAAGGGCCGCAAGCCTGACGTTGTCACTGTCACTTCATATGCGGCTGACGCCGTGCAACTGCACAAGCTGCTGGCGCAAATGCGTGTCTCGGCCATGGGATACATCGGCAGCGCAGGCGGCCAGATCGATAGCGGTTTCCTGCCACAAGTGGGCAAGGGTCCTGCCAAGGGCGTGTTCACAACCAATGGCTGGGCGGGCTACGAGTCTGCCGTTACCACCCCTTTTGCCAAGAAATTCTGGGATGAGTTTACCGGGACGTACAAAGCGGAACCCAATGAATTGTCTGTGAGCGCCTATGGTGCAGTCTGGGTGATCAAGGATGCCCTGGAGCGCGCCGGCAAAGCCGAACCGCAAGCCATCCGTGATGCGCTGGCCACAACCAGCATCAAGGGAACCGATCTGAACAAGCTGCTGGGCTACGACATTGTGATTGATGAGAAGGGTCAGAACCCGCTCAAGAAATTCGTAGTGCAGCAGATCACGCCAGAAGGTGAATATCGCACCATCTGGCCAGAAAATCTGGCGTCTAAAACCTACAAAATGGTCTGGCCTGCCGCCACCTACTGATCAGGGTTCTGGTCATCGCTTTGTCGGCTGCCGCCTGGTTTGACATCACCGGCAGCCCGTTTTTTTCAAATACATGAGGATTCGCTTTGAGCATTTATCTTCAAGCATTGCTCGGTGGCATCGCTACCGGAGCAGTATATGGTCTGATCGCGCTGGGGCTGAGCCTGCAGTTTGGCGTGATGAAGATCATCAATTTCGCGCACGGCTCGTTCCTGATGGTGGCGATGTACGTGACCTACTACACCTGTACCAATTTCGGCTTGCACCCGCTGGCGGCGGCGCCCATCGCAGCCGTTGTCCTGTTTTTTGTGGGATGGGCGTGTCAGCGCTTTTTCATCGATGGCATCTATCGCAAGGAATCTTCGCGTGAACCGATCGGCGTGCTGATCTTCACGACCGGTCTGTGGATATTTCTGGATTATTTCGCGCTCGCGCTGTTGGGACCCGACAGCCGGATGATTGACAGTCCCTGGTCCAACGAGGTGGTGATCATGGGCGACCTCATATTCACGTACCCGCAGATTGCCGGCTTTGTGATTGCTGCGCTTGTCACCATCGGGCTGGTCGCCTTCATGCGCTATACGGCGCTGGGTCGTGCGATTCGTGCGACAGGCCAGGACCGCGAGGCAGCCAGCGTGCTGGGTATCGACAGCAAGCGTGTCTACCAGTTGTCCTTTGCTATCGGCCTTGGTGTACTGGGCATTGCCGGCGCGCTGCTTTTGCCTATGTATCCGGTCAACCCCTTCGTTGGCGACATCTTTGGCATGCGTGCCTTCGTGATCGTGGTGCTGGGCGGGATCGGCTCAATCGCTGGTGCCTTCTGGGGCGGGATTATCGTGGGTATTCTTGAATCCGTGGGCAGCCAGGTGATTCCGGTTACCTACGCTGAAGCGTTGATTTTCCTGTTGTTCCTGGGCGTGATGTATTTCCGTCCTAGCGGATTGTTTGGCGTGGAGAAAGAATGATGACAGCGCAAGGTTCAAAACACTTATCGCTATGGGGTGCGCTCATTGTCGTGCTGGCGATTGCGCCGCTGTTTACCGGCAGCCAGTACGTGCTGTCGATCGCGGTCATGACGCTGCTGTATGCCTATCTGGCGCTGTCCTGGAATGTGCTGGGCGGTATCGCCGGACAGCTCTCGCTGGGGCATTCCGCATACTTTGGCATTGGCGCGTATGCTTCGACCTGGCTCTTCGTCAATATGGGCATCAGCCCCTGGATCGGCATGTGGTTTGGTGCGGCATTGGCCATTGTTGCTGCGGTGATCGTGGGAATGTCGAGCTTGCATTTGCGTGGCGCATACTTTGCGCTGGCCACCATTGCCTCGGCCATGGTGATCAAAACGCTGGTGGAAAATGCCGATGACCTGCTCGGCGGGCCACGCGGCATGGAAGTCACACTGTTGCGCGATGCGCCATGGCAGTTCCAATCCACCAGCAAAGAGTTCTACTATGTGATCGCGCTGGTATTTGTGGCGCTGGCCTTGGTTATCAATTGGCGTATCCTGCGCAGTCGTTATGGTTACTACTTGGCTGCCGTGCGTAACGACCAGGACGCGGCATTGGCGCTAGGCGTGCCCACCACCCGTTATAAGCTTTATGCCGCGATGATCAGCGCAGCCATGACCGCGATCGGCGGTACGTTCTACGCCCAATTCGTGCTGTTCGTGAGCCCGGACAAGGTGTTTGGCGCGAACCTGGGCGTGGTGATTGCAGTGGTTTGCATCATCGGCGGCCGGGGTACGCTGTGGGGGCCGGTACTGGGTGCATTGTTGCTGTTGCCAAGCGAAGAGCTGGCCCGCTCGTTCTCCGGTGGGCTGCTGGGTGCGGATATGATGCTTTACGGCTTGCTGCTGATGCTGGTGATCTGGTATGAGCCGCGCGGCCTGGTCGCGATCTTTCAGCGCTGGTTCAAGCGGCCGTTCAAGCAGGGAGTAACGAAATGACAAGCACGACACTGCTGGAATTTGACGGCGTGGGCAAAAGCTTTGGCGGCCTGCGCGCAATCGATAATGTAAGTTTCACGGTCAATGATGGCGAGATTGTCGGATTGATCGGCCCCAATGGCGCCGGCAAGACCACATTGTTTTCCATGGCCTCCGGGTTTCTCAAGCCAACCGACGGACAAATCCGTTTCCAGGGCAAACGCGTGGATGGGTTCGATCCTCCGCATATCTGTCGTGCCGGTCTGGTGCGCACATTCCAGATTGTCAAACCGTTTGGCGAGATGACCGTGATAGAAAACGCCATGGTTGGCGCATTTTTGCACCATGCCAGGCCACAAGACGCACGCGAGGTGGCTGCCAGGGTGCTGCAGCAGGTCGGGCTGGGCGCCCGCCAGGAGCAGGTTGCCAAAACGCTGACGTTATCGGGCCGCAAGCGGCTTGAAGTGGCCAAGGCGCTGGCTACGCATCCGAAACTGCTGTTGCTCGACGAGGTGATGGCAGGTCTGACCAGCGTGGAGACTGCCGAAATGCTGGAGTTGATTCAAAGCCTGCGCGCCTCGGGCGTGAGTATTCTGGTCATTGAACACAATATGAAGGCGGTGATGAGCCTGTCGAACAAGATCGTAGTGATTCAGTACGGGAAAAAGATTGCGGAAGGCACACCGGTAGAGGTAGCCAACGATCCGCAAGTGATCTCTGCATACCTGGGAGGCGAACATGCTGCTTGAAGTGAACGATGTAAGTTCGGGCTATGGCGATGTGCAGGTTCTCAATGGCATCAATATCAATGTCAAAGAGGGCGAGATCGTCAGTATTGTTGGCGCCAATGGTGCAGGCAAGACGACACTGATCCGCGCCATCATGGGTACCTTGCCGGTTACCAAGGGGCAGATTCATTTTGGCGGCAAGCGCATTGACGGCCAGGAATCGCACCTGATTGCGCGGGCCGGCATTGCCCAGGTGATGGAAGGCCGTCGTCTGTTTGGCCATATGGAAGTGGAAGACAATCTGCTGGTTGGTGGAGACATTCTGAACGACAAAGCGCGGCAGCGTCAGAACCTGGAATGGATCTACAGCATGTTCCCGCGCCTGAAGGAGCGTCGCCGCCAACTGGCGCGCTCGTTCAGCGGCGGGGAGCAGCAGATGCTGGCCATTGGCCGGGCGTTGATGACCTCGCCCAGGTTGTTGTTGCTGGACGAGCCTTCGATCGGCCTGGCGCCCATTATGGTCAAGGACATTTTTGAAAAACTACCCCTGATCCAGGAGCGCGGCGTGACGATTTTGCTGGTGGAGCAGGACGTGCATCGCTCGCTTAGCATGTCGGGCCGCGGGTATGTCATGGAGCATGGTGAAATTGTTCTGGCCGGTACGGGGCAGGAACTGCTCAATAATGAGCGGCTGCGGCAGGCCTATATGGGTATCTGACCGTCTGCGCGTGTTCATATATAACAAATCTGTTCGCACGTCGCAGCACCGACGTGAAGTATCGGTGCTGCGAACAATTCCCTTTGTGCGAAACACAAAACAAGAGAGTGGGCGAGGTGACGAAGGCTGGAAAAATCGGGTGGATTTTTACACGCCGATGCATTAACTTCAGACTGTTCGCAATGATGTGCGCGGCTTGCCATGCACAAGACATAGTTACCTAATAACCTGGCCATTGATGTCGTATGACTGTTGAATCAAATACTTTGCCGTTGAAAACCGGGCGTGCCCAATTGCTGGCCCGTCTGGCTGAACCCAAAACCTATGACCTGGCGGTCATCGGTGGCGGTGCGACTGGCCTGGGTGTGGCGCTGGATGCAGCTGCTCGCGGCTTTTCGGTGGTGTTGCTGGAGTCGCATGACTTTGCCAAGGGCACCTCGTCACGGGCGACCAAGCTCGTGCACGGCGGTGTGCGCTATCTGGCGCAGGGCAATATCGCGCTGGTACGCGAGGCGCTGCACGAGCGTGCCACACTACTGCATAATGCGCCGCATATCGCTCAGCCTCTGGCTTTCGTTATGCCCTCGTATAAGCTGCTGGATACCCCGTTTTACGGCATCGGCCTGAAGATATACGACGCGCTGGCGGGCAAGGCCGGCCTGGGGAACACTCAGTTTCTGAGCGCTCGCCAGACACGGGCGCTACTTCCTACTGTACAGTCGCAAGGGCTCAAGGGCGGTGTCAAGTACTGGGACGGGCAGTTTGACGATGCCCGGCTGGCGCTGGCGCTGGCCCGCACGGCAGCCCGGCATGGCGCACTGCTTTTGAATTATTGCCCGGTCACAAAACTGATTCACGAGAAGGGGCGCGTGGCAGGTCTGGTCTGCGAAGATGGCGACTCTGGCTGCAGCTACCAGGTGCGTGCACGATGCGTGGTCAACGCTACCGGCCCGTGGGTCGATGCATTGCGCGAGATGGATGGCGCTGAATCGGGTCGCGCCACCCGGCCCATTGTTGCCCCCAGCCAGGGCGTGCATGTTGTTGTGGATCGGGACTTTATGCCCGGCGATCATGCACTGCTGGTGCCCAAGACGGCAGATGGCCGGGTGCTGTTTGCCGTGCCATGGCTGGGCAAGGTGATTCTTGGCACGACCGACACGCCACGTCACGATTTGGCCCGCGAGCCAGAGCCCTTTCAGGCGGAACTGGACTTTATCCTGAGCGAGGCAGGAAATTACCTGAGCCGACGCCCCACTATGGCCGATGTACGCAGCATGTGGGTTGGTTTGCGCCCACTGGCCCGGCCCCAGGGCGACGATGGCGAAAATACCAAGGGTATCAGCCGAGAACATACCGTGCTCACCAGCGCCTCTGGCATGGTCACGGTTACGGGTGGCAAATGGACGACTTACCGCGCAATGGCCGAGGATGTCCTGCAGGCATGCTTTGCGGCGGGCGCATTGCCCACGCGTGTGGGCGGAGTTACTGTGGATCTGCCGCTGGTGGGCGCGCCGCAGGACGGAGTGGCGCAGCACAATATGCATATGCCGCAAGGCCTGCATTCATATGGCAGCGAAGCCTCCGTCGTGAACGCGCTGCCCGGCGCCGACCGTTGGCTGACCGACGGCCTGAGCGAGGCCATGGTGCGTTTTGCTGCCAACCACGAATATGCACGCACCGTGGAGGATGTCCTGGCGCGGCGCTCGCGCTTGCTGTTCCTGGATGCAAGGCAGGCCGCCGCTGTCGCGCCGCAGGTCGCCGTCATTTTGCAGGAAGTATTGCAACAGGATGACGTGGGGCTGGCGGCATTTCTGGCACTGGCACAACAGTATATGGGTCGGCAGGTGGGTTGACTCCCCCGCGACTACGCCGCAGCCTTGTCTTCGTATTGAACCAGGATGTGCCATTCGGCATGGACCGAGGGTCGCGGCGCATTCTCTGCGTTTACCGTGACCGCCCAGGTACAGCGGGCGTGCGCGGGTTTAGTTTCGGTCACCTGTGTCAATGCGAAACTGGCCGATACCCGGGATCCCACCACAACCGGCGCGGTGAAGCGAATCTTGTCGAAACCATAATTCAATGCCATCACGGCGCCGGGAAAGGCGATGCAGCTTGTCTGCCAGTAGGTCAGCAGCGACAGGACGAGAAATCCATGTGCAATGGTGTTCTGGTACGGTGAATGCGCCATCGCTCGCGCCGGGTCTGTATGAATCCATTGGTGATCCTGCGTCACCTGCGCAAATCGATTAATCATCTCCTGATCGATGGGCAGCGGTGCCGATGTGATGGCCGGCTGCCCGACAAATCGATTAAGCGCGGCAATGCAATCGAACTCCTGTATGGTGCTGGCACGGGCGGGGGCAGTTGTCATGGCAAGAGTATAAGTGAGCAGAGCGCCGTGGGTGTGCTGCGCAGGTTTTGGTGCAGACGACAGCTGGGCTCTCTGCGGGTTGGACCAGTGGCGTGTCTTTCTCTATATGGGCGCAGCCTGACTACGCAGTACGTGTCGTTGGCCCGCGTGTCTGGAGATATGCCTGCGCCTTGGCGACTTCGTGGCGTAACTGGTCGAATCCGGTGGCAGGCACTATTTCGTTCTGACGGTCGGCAATGTCGTCAAGCCGATCCAGCAACACCTCGGCCGAGCGTTCGCTCTCGTTCAGATAGATGCCATGTGTCATAGTGATATTTGCCTGTTCAACGCTGCCAGCGCCTGCCATCAGAATGGTGCGGTTGGGGGCGTTCTCTGCGACAAGCGCAACCAGGGCCGGGCTGACCGATGCCGGAGACAGCATGTCCAGGGTTTGCTGCTCCAGCAGCCCCTCTGTCATGGCCGTAGCTGCAGTGGGAGCAAGGCAGTTCACGTGCACGCCATTGCGTTCGCCTTCCTGCGCCAGTGTCTGCATCAGGCCGACCAGCGCCATTTTGGCCGCAGCGTAGTTGGCCTGTCCGAAATTGCCGTAAAGTCCCGAAGAAGAGGTCGTCATCACAATACGGCCATAGTTTTGATCGCGCATCCTGTTCCACACGGCATGGGTACAGTGTACCGATCCCATCAGGTGCACCTCCAGCACCAGCCGGAAATCTTCCAGGGTCATCTTGGCAAAGCTTTTGTCACGCAGGATGCCGGCATTGTTCACCAGAATATCGACACGACCCCACTGTGCAATCGCCTGTTCGACCATCGCGCCAACCTGGTCGGGGTCAGTCACGTCTGCAGCATGGGCGATGGCCTCTCCGCCGGCCGCGGCAATGGCCTGGACAACGGCCTGCGCATCCGAATCTGGCTGGTCTGCGCCCATGTCGTTGACCAGGACCCGGGCGCCGTGGCGGGCCAGTTCGAGTGCGTGGGAACGGCCAAGACCGCGGCCTGCCCCGGTCACGATGGCAATGCGGTTGTGTAGAAGTGGTGTCATGGGGTCTCCGTGTTATACAAATGTTCAGGGGGTCAGGGATGCAGCCATTTCGGCATCGGTCCGGATGACCCCGGCGCGTTCAAGCTGTGCGATGGTGTCTTCGCTCAGGCCCGCTCGCGCCAATATCGAATGGGTATTCTGGCCCAGGCCAGGGGCACCGTCAACCGTGAGCTGTCCATCCTGATCGAAAACAAAGCCGATTCCCCGGGTGCGCACCTGGGTGTTACCCTGATGAAACCGATGGTCTGGAAGATCGACGCAGTCGGTGGTATCGACCTCGTTAAGAAACTCTTCGAGCTTTCTGACTTTGGCTGCGGGGACCCCGGCGTCGCTGAGCAGCGATTCCAGCTGCATGGCGCTGCGGCTGGCGAAAGCTGCTTGCAGGCGCGTCGTCACATAAGGAATGTCATTGGGCACGACAAATCCGCTGGGGGCGTTGAAGGCGACAAGGTCAAGCGCACGCGCGTCTTCACACAAATCCTCAACACCGATCACAGCGGTGAGTTTGCGAAACTGGGCGGGAGTATTGGCGGCAACGGCCAACCAGCCGTCCGAGCAGCGATACGTATCGGCTGCCGGGCTGCCGGTATATCCTCGGTTGCCTACACGTCGAGTCGGCGTGCCGTCGCTCAGGTAGGCGCAGGTGTTGGGGTACATAAGCATCAGCGCGGCCTGCACCATGGATGCATCGATATACTGGCCGACGCCCTCGCGCGCCCTGCGGTGCAGCGACGAGACAATTGACAGCGCAGCCAGTACGCCCACGGCCACGTCAATAACGGGAAAACCCACCTTGATGGGTGGCGCGTCTTCTCCTTCTCCGGACATCATCATCATACCGGTCAGGGCCTGAACGACGTGATCATAAGCGCCACGTTGCGCCCAGGCACCCTGTTGTCCGAAGCCCGAGATGGAGCAGTACACGATGTCAGGCCTGACTCGCCTGATGCTGGCATAGTCCAGGCCATACCGGGCGACAACGCCGGGGCGGAAATTTTCTATGAAGACGTCGGCTGATGCGGCCAGTGTACGCAGCAGGTCGGCGCCCTGCTGTGTCCGGATGTCCAGCGCCAGGGACTGCTTGCCTGCATTGATGGCGGCAAAACCGGTGGGGGTGTCGGTGTCTGTTGCGTCCTTCATCGAGCGCAGCACTTCACCGGCCAGCGGTGGTTCCACCTTGATGACCTCTGCACCCAGTTGCGCCAGATAGAATGAAGCAAGAGGCCCCGCGATGACATGCGACAGATCCAATACACGGACGCCTTCTAGCGGTTTGGACATGTATGACTCCGGTCAGCCGACAGTAACGCCGGCAAGTTTGATGATATTGACCCATTTCTGATATTCGCTGCGTACAAACGCGGCATCGGCTTGCGGGCTGGCGCTATGGACCACGTTAATCCCGCCTGCTGCAAACTGGCGCTTGACCGAATCATTGGCCAGCGCTTTCGTGGTCGCGCTGTAAAGCGTATCGACCGCTAGCTTTGGGGCGTTTTTGGGCAGCCAGAAATCAAACCAGAATTCCTGCACCGCCAAATCACTGTTCAAGACCTCGTGCAGCGTGGGAACACCAGGCAGCTCGGCCAATGGCTCCCTACTGGTCACAGCCAGCGCACGCAGCTTGCCGCCCTTGGTCTGCGGAATGGCCGTTCCTGCGATGGTGAACGCAAATTCCGTATCGCCTCGCAGCAGCGACAGCGGAATTTCCACTGAGCCTTTAAATGGCACATGCGTGGCCTTTGCCTTGAGCAAAGACACGAAGGTTGCGCCGCCAAGATGGGCTGCTGAGCCCACACCGCCCGAGCCGTAATTCATTTTTCCGGGATTGGCCGTTAACGCGGCAATCAGGTCCTGCACGGTACGGTACGGTGAGCTGGCTGCCACGACCAGCACGCTGGGGGATGTGCCCATAATGGTGACCGGAATGAAATCGTTGACAGGATCAAAGTTCAGTTTGGGCTGCAAGATCTTCTGAATCAAATGCGAATTGGACCCCATCAGCACTGTGTAGCCATCGGCGGGCGCATGGGCAACGTACTGGGCGGCCAGTACACCACCCGCCCCCACCTTGTTCTCCACTACGACCGGTTGCCCCAGCGCAGCGCCCAGTGCAGGGCCAAACTGTCGCATCATGATGTCCGGTCCGCCACCGGCCGGGTAGGGAACAACGACACGTACTGCTCGTGAAGGATAGATTTGCGCAGCCTGCGATGCTGCGGTCCTGGCCAACAGGCCCGCGCCCAGGGCGCCAAGGCAAAATTTCCGGCGATGCATGCTTGTCTCCTTATAATGCACCAAGAGTAGACGATCGCAGTGAATAGAAAAAGTGATATATTTTCATATAGCGATAACTTTATGTTTGATGCTTTTGGACCGTATCTTTGGATAATAATATTGATCGAACCTGACTATCTGGTCGCCAAGCTGCGCTTTCGGCACCTGCGCCTGCTCACTGAAGTGCACAACCGAGGCAGTTTGCGAGCCGCAGCGCAGGCGCTTAGCCTGACGCAACCTGCATTGAGCAAGGCGTTGACGGAAATCGAGAGCGCCTTTGGCTTTGCCCTGTTCTCACGCACTGCGCGTGGATTAACGCCAACAGCACAAGGCGAAGTGGTGCTGCGCGGCGCCACGATGCTTTTGCATGAGCTTTCCCATCTTCGTGCAGAGGCCATCTCGGCCGATCGCTTTGCTACCAAAATCCGTATCGGTGCACCGCCATTCGTGGCGCAAACCTATCTGCCTGCCGTGATTGCCAAGCTGGTGCAAGGTGAAGCACCCGTGCGTGTGCAATTGCTGGAGGAAAGAGTACCGGCCTTGATCGGCGCGCTTGAGCGAGGAGAACTTGATGCACTCATCACCACCTTCCCCCAGCAAATGCTGGCCAGCGAGGCTGACGCATTTGAATACATCAAGCTGTTCGAGGTGCAGTTTGCCGTGGTGGCATTCGTGGGGCATCCACTGGTCCGTTCGCGACGCGTGGATTGGGCCCGTTTGGCAAAGGAGCGCTGGGTGATGCCTGCCGAAGGATCAATGGGACGCAAGCTGATCGAAGACTGCTTTACCCACGCCGGCGTGCCTGCCCCTTTGCCGGTGATCGAATCGACCAGTCCGACCACCAGTCTGCAATTTGTCTCGGCAGGCCTGGGCATTGGTATCGTGCCTGATGTTGCGCTGCTTCATCACAGCGCACTGCAGACAGGACCGGTTAGGCAGTTGCGCGTAGTGCCCGAGCCCCATTCGAGTGCCGTGGCCCTGATCTGTCGTGCAGGCGCGGTCAACCCCCGGGTGGCCCTGCTCAAAGCGGCGCTGGAGCTGTAGGTCGTGTGAGGGCGTGATAAGGTATTTGAGTCGGTTGCACAGGCAGCGCTCAGCTGGTTTGCTTTTTCAGGCAGAGTGAATGGCGGCCCCTGAACATCGATGTGCCCGACAGCCCCGGATTTGTCAGCGAAGAACAATGGTGCAACGACAAGGTCTTCAGCGGGATTGACAAGCAGCAAGCCGGGTCGCGTAGCGGTGGTTGCTACTGGGTTAGTTCTTGGCGTTTTTTTCGGTTCGCTGCTGATAAATATAGTTGCCGGCCTCAGTGATATCCATTCTGATACTTTGGGACACGTGCTTTGCGTCGCGTTTTTTCAGAAAATCCACTGCTGCCCGGTGATGGTCCTGCCGCTTCAGATTAGGGACATAATCCGGCAGCACGGCATTGAGTGCCGGACCGCAGCGTAACCAAAGTATTTCGGTTATGTCCTGCACGACGTCCATCTTCGCATGCTCGTAAAGCGAAAAATGAAAGCGCCGATGCAATTCAAGATACTTGCTCTTACTGTCGCTATCAATGCAGTTGCCCATTTGATTGACGATATCTTCAAGCCGTTCAATATCGCTGTCCTTGATATGAGCAACAGCGGCGTAGGCCAGCTTTGACTCAAGCTCGGCGCGCAGGAACATAAGCTGCCTGATCTGATCACTGTTCAACTGTGGGACAGAGGCGCCGCCTTTTTGCCCGCCGGGGCCGCGATCCAGGACACGTTCGGCTATCAGATGATTCACCGCGTCCCTCACAGGGGTAAGACTGATTCCCAGTTTTCCCGCCACATCCCTCAGAATAAGCCGCTCTCCAGGCTTGAACGCGCCGGAAAGCAATGCATTTTTCATGGCGAGATAAGCAAGATCAGATAAATTATTTTTCTCAAGCGGCAAGAGCGGAGCAAACATAGGGACCGGGAATGATTGGAAAGTTGCTGCAATGTTAACCGATTTGCGGACAAAAATACTTAATTTATTTGTTGTTTGTTATAACAAACTTCGATAGAATTCGGAAATGTGGAAACGACACGACAACAATCCACTCTTTCAGGAGACAACTATGAAACGAATAAACGTTGCGGCATGGGTGCTGTCAGCGGTCGCCGCGATCTATGTACCTGCTGTCGCGGCCGAAGGCTTCCCGCAGAAAGATATACAGTTCGTCATTCCGTGGAATGCGGGCGGGTCAAATGATATTGCTGCAAGGCAATTGCAAAAGATCGTTGCCGATCAATCCGGGGTGTCCCTGATTGTGGAAAATGTACCCGGCGCGACGGGATCGATCGGGATGACCAAAGTTGCCCGGGCGGCGCCCGACGGCTACATGGTCGGTATGGGAACAAGTTCGACCCTTGCCCAGATATCGCAAAAACTGACGACGCTGACCAATGATCAGTTTGTTCCCATTGCAAGAGTCTCGGTGGATCCCTTGATGCTTCTGGTGCCGGCCAACAGCGGGCCGCAGGACTTGAAGGCCTTTCTGGCACACGTAAAGGACAATCCGGGGAAAGTGTCTATCGGCACACCCGGGTCTCATAATCTGAATCATATCTTTGCGCAAATGACAGCGCGGGCAGCCCAGGCGCCGTACATCAATGTGCCTTATACCGGTGGCGCCAAAGTGATCGCAGACCTTGCCGGTAAACAGATCTCGGCAGCAGTGCTCAAACCGTCAGAGAGCAAGCCGCAGATTGATGCCGGCAACGTCAAGCCGATTGCGCTTTTTGCCAATGAGCGGCTGGCTATCATGCCCGACGTGCCTACCTTCAAGGAACTGGGATATGACGTCTTTCCATACGGGCCGCTAGTACAAATGGCATATATCGTTGCCCCGGCCAAAACGCCGGAGCCGGTGCGTACGAAGCTGATTGAATTGTTCTCCAAGGCAATAGATAGTGAGCAGTTCAAGACTTTTGCCGATCGCAACGGCGTCATCATCAGTCCGCTCAAGGGCGATGACCTGACCCGGGAAATCAATGCAGTCCAGAAGACGCTGGATAGCGCCAGCGAAAAAGTATTTAACAAAGCGGAAGACAAGAAATGAGTGTAATCAAAAAGGTAACTTGCCATGTTGTCAGCGCGCCGATCGCACGGCCCTTCACGTCGTCACGCGGCTGGTTGTATAAAACGCGCGGTTCGTGCATCGTTGAAATAGAAACGCAGGACGGCACGATCGGCTGGGGTGAATGCTACGGCCCATCGCAAGTTGCGCGCAGTTTTATCGAGACGCAATTTGCGCCACGTATTATTGGTCGCGACGCGTTTGATGTAGAGGTAATATGGGAAGACCTTTATAACCGAATCAAGGACTATGGCGCCAAAGGCATGGCAATTGCAGCGATGAGCGGTATCGATATCGCGCTCTGGGATATTATCGGTAAAACCTGCGGCAAGCCGGTACACAAACTGATTGGCGGCGCTTTCCGCGACACGGTGACCGCTTACGCCACCGGACTGTATTTTATTGATATGGATCGATTGGTCGAAGAGGCAGTGGAAGAAGCCCTGGAGTATAAACATGGCGGCTTTTCTGCTATCAAGATGAAAATCGGTCTTGGCTCGCCCAAGCTTGATCTGGCACGGGTTGAAGCGGTACGTAAGGCGATTGGCGACGACATCCGGTTGATGGTCGATGCCAACCACTGTTTCACGGTGCCCGCTGCAATCAGGCTGGGACGGGAACTGGAAAAACTGGACGTGGAATGGTTTGAAGAACCCATTTCCCCAGAAGATCTTGACGGCTATGTTCAGGTGACGCAAGCCCTGGATATGGCCGTAGCCGGTGGGGAGAATGAATATACGCGGTGGGGATTCCGCGATATTGTCAGTCGCAAGGCAATGGACATTATTCAGCCCGATATATGTGCTGCCGGTGGTTTTAGCGAGTGCAGGAAAATTGCCGCTTTGGCCACTGCTCATGGGGTCGAGTGCGTGCCCCATGCTTGGGGGTCTGTCATCGGCGTGGCTGCTACGCTGCACTTCATTGCGGCACTGCCGGATCAGCCTCCAAGTTTCAGGCCAATGCCTCCGCTTTTCGAATTCGAGCAGTGCGAAAATCCGTTCAGGGATCACCTGGCTACGGAGCCCATCGTCTTGCATAACGGCTCGGTCTCCGTCCCGACCAAGCCAGGCCTTGGCATCGACATTGACCGTAGCGTTCTTGCAAAATACGCGGTTTGACCAGCATGCGGTTTATCACATTTGAGCACGCTGGTCTTGCCCGCGCAG
Organism: Advenella incenata; assembly: GCF_004217095.1. Lineage (GTDB taxonomy): Bacteria > Pseudomonadota > Gammaproteobacteria > Burkholderiales > Burkholderiaceae_B > Advenella > Advenella incenata. Next base: position 157,420 of record NZ_SHKO01000001.1, read on the forward strand.
GCGTCATCACAACGCTGGGGCAGGATAAGGACGCAGTTGACTATGTTGTGGATGGGGCGCATCCACTCAGGCCTGCAGTGCTGCAGGACCTGCAACCGGCCATGCTTGCCTGGATTAACTACGGTTTGCAGGCCCTGGCGCGCCGGCTAGCGTCCGAGTTGATCAACGATCAGTGCCTATTGCCCCTGTCAGCAGTAACGATTCTGGCGCCACTACCTAATCCTGGAAAAATTGTGGGGGCGGCCTTCAATTATCGTGACGGGTTGTTGCAAACCAAACGGACACCCCCGGAGCAACCGGTCATCTTTATCAAGTCGGCCAGCACCATTATCGGACCGGAAGATATGATCCGGATCAACCCAGCCAACCACGTTACCTATGAAGCAGAGCTGGCCGTGATTATTGGCAAACAGGCATTGAAAATAGATCGCCGCGACGTCGCGGACTATATCTGTGGCTATACCATTTTCAACGATGTCAGTGTGACCAATTATGTGAAGCATGATGGCGGATTCGTGCGAGGAAAAAACCAGAAGACATCCGGACCGTTGGGGCCCTGGATACTCCCGGCTGATGCCATTGTCGATCCGCATGACCTGGCCATCACGCTGGCTGCCAACGGCGTGCGCCTGCAGGATTCCAGTACCAGCCAGATGTTGTTTCGTATAGATGAGCTGATTGAGTTTATCTCAGCGCAAATGCCTTTGGAACCCGGCGATATCATCGCTACCGGCACGCCTGCAGGGGTTGCCGCCAATCATGAGCCGCCCGCATGGTTGGTGCCGGGCATGTCGCTGTCCATCAGCATAGAAAAATTGGGTGTACTGCGTAACAAAGTGGAAAGAGAGCATAACCATGTCTGAAAAAACTAAATACACCGTGTTATTGACAAACGATATTCTGGCAGAGCAAGCGCAGCGGCTTCGGCAGCACGCCAACGTTATTGTTGCCCCACAAACGGATCCGGACACCTTGCGTCGCCTTGTGGTGGACGCCGACGCACTGATCGTGCGCGCCAAGCTTCCCGATGATATTTTTGATCATCAGACCAGGCTTAAAGGAGTCGTCCGGCATGGCGTGGGCCTGGATATGATACCGATGGAAAACGCATGCGCCAATAAAATACCCGTGGCCAATATTCCCGGATGCAACACCAGCTCCGTTGTCGAGTATTGCATTGCCGCCATGCTACATGTCCGACGGCAACTCAACATGCAACGCATCGATAATGGCGGATCAGACTGGCAGCCCAAGCGGGCGCTGGCGGACCAGATGGGCGAACTGGGTGGACTGACGCTGGGCATAGTGGGTGTTGGCGCAATCGGAAGTGCTCTGGCCAAGGTGGCGACAGCGCTGGGAATGAAGGTGATCGGCCTGTCCAGACGTAGAGAGAGCTTGCCCGACGGGGTTGAGTACGCCGACAAGAAGGCGCTATTTTCACATGCCGATATTGTCGTTCTATCGTGTCCCCTGAATGCGGACACGATCGGGCTGGCCGATACGGCTGAGTTCAACAGCATGAAAACGTCCGGCATAGTCATCAATGTGTCGCGTGGCCCGGTCATTAACACGGCCGCATTATTGGATGCGTTACGCGATGGAAAAATTGCCGCTGCTGTGCTGGATGTACACGATGTGCAACCGGTTAAGCCTGGCATGTACCCCGCCGAACAGAAAAACTTGTATTTAACGCCGCATATCGCTGGCATTACAACAGCCAGCATGAAAAGAATGAGCCAGGGGTCGGTTGACGAAGTCTTGCGCTTGTTACAGGGACATCGGTTTGCCAATCTGGTTAATCCAGAAATCTACAACTAATTCATTTGCAAAGGTTCGAGATGAAAATTTCCAGTATTCAGGCCCATCCTATTTCCTTTCCTGTTCCTGAAGACAAGTCTGTGCGCTTGGGCATTGGCAGAAGTGTGAAACGCGATGCCGTGCTGCTGCGCGTACAAACAGATGAAGGACTAACCGGATGGGGCGAAGCGCATCATGGCCGATGCCCCGGCGCCATCGCCCGGCTCATTGACACCACGCTGGCGGAGTTGGTCGTGGGAATGGATCCGATGGATGTTTCGGGAGTATGGTCAAAAGTGCATAAAATGCAAATATCCAGCCACGGCATGGGCGCTGCTGCTGCGCTGGCGCTCAGCGGGCTGGACCTGGCGCTATGGGATATTCGATGTCAGGTTGCCGGGTTGCCCCTGCATACCCTGATCGGCGGCAAACGAAAACCCATCAAGGCGTATGCGGGGGGCATATCCCTGGGCTGGCAGGCTCCCGAGGCGCTTGTCGACGAGGCCGCGGGCTACGTCAGCCAGGGTTACCGGGCATTGAAGCTTCGGGTAGGAGACAATATCGAACGCGATATCGCCCGCGTGGCTGCAGTGCGCAAGGGCGTTGGCGATCAAATTGATATATTGGTAGACGCCAATACCAATTACACGCTGGACGATGTACGTCGCATCATGCCCTTCTATGACGACCTGAAGGTAGGTTGGCTTGAAGAGCCGTTCCCTGCCCACGATCTTGGGTTATATCGCCGCGCCTCGCAACTTGGACGAACTCCGCTGGCCGCAGGTGAAAACCACTACACCCGTTATGAGTTTGAGCCGATACTTGAGGCTCAAGTGCTGGGTTTTGTACAACCGGATCTGTCCAAGGCCGGCGGGATTACCGAATCACTAAAAATAGCCGCGATGGCCAGTTGCCACCGCTTAAGCGTGAATCCTCATACCTCTGCCACTGCCATCAACATGGCCACATCAATCAGCTATATGTGTGCAATCGACAATCCTGGCTATTTTGAGGCTGACCTTACTGCCTACAATCCCTTTCGCGATCAACTAACTGACAAACCACCCTATGTACTGGATGCTGATGGCTGCGTGACCGCCGGTGATGGCGTAGGTATCGGACTGACTATCGACGAAAAATTTGTTGCTGCCCATCCACTGATAGACGGACCATGTTATGTGTAGTTTGCATGGCGGCCAGGGCATATAAAAGGCAAAGGCTCGTTCATGCAATAAATGCCAGGGCCAATCCGCTGTCTAGTGCGACGACACAAATTCCGACGCGGAATGCGAGGGCGGTATGGCAAAGCTTTCCCGCATGCGCTTTGCCTCTTCGGACGGAGGCAAGCCGAACAGGCGCTTGAATTCTCGATTGAACTGCGACGGGCTTTCGTATCCCACTGAATGGCTCGCCGCAGACGCCGTGATCCCTTGTCGAACCATGAGCAATCGGGCCTGGTGCAACCTTATCGATTTAACGTATTGCATGGGGGACGTGTGCGTAATGGCTTTGAAATGACTATGGAAAGTAGGCACGCTCATGCCGGCTTCATTTGCCAGTTGTGAAAGATTCAGCGGTTGCGCATAGGTGGTATGAATACGGCTTAGGGTTTTGCCGATTTTTCCGAAGTGCCCGCGCATGGCCAGCGCCGAACGCAGGACATTGCCCTGAGCGCCCGTCAGTATTCGGTAGTAGAGCTCTCGCATCATAGCGGGCCCAAGCACCGCGGCCTCCACAGGCGTGCTCATTGCTTCAAGGAAACGCAGTAGTGAAGCGCTCATTGCCGGGTCCATGGGACTGGACATCATGCTCTCGGGAGTCACTGCCGACAACGGCGCCTCATGATTGTCTATCTCTATCGACAGATCGGCGGCAAGCTGAAAATCCAGGTGTATATAGATGGCCAGAAGTGGGTGCTCTGCCGAGGCATCCGTTTCCATCACAAAGGGAACCGGTACCGAGACGGCAAGATAATGCTGTTCGTCATACAGATAGGTCTGATTGCCGAAATAGCCTCTTTTGGTACCCTGGCAGACAATGACGATACCCGGGTCGTAAAGAACCGGGGTGCGTGCAAGTGGTCGATTCGAGCGCAAAAAGCGTACGTCGGGAAGGCTGCTCAGGTTATAGCCTTCTTTCGGCGCCAATGTCAAAAGCAGGCTTGTCAGGCGCGCCCGAGCGTCTGCCGGATTGGCAGAAACGTGCGTTTGATCACGCATGAAATAATTCATTCATAGTAATAGGCAATAAAAACAGAATATTAGGGCTAAAGATCAAGACCATTTGAGAATATTATGCATGCATGTATTAACAAAAGGGAGTATTTCCATGTCTTGGTCAAAAATCATTTTCATCACCGGCGTCAGTAGTGGCTTTGGTCGTGCATTAGCTCAGGAAGCGCTCAACAGCGGCCATCGCGTAGTGGGAACGGTGCGCAATGCACAAGCAAAGGCGTCGTTTGAAGCACTCGGTCCAAGTGCGTTCGCACGATTGCTCGACGTGACAGATTTTGCCGCAATAGACGAGGTAATTGCTGAGGTTCAAACCAATATTGGTCCGATTGACGTACTGGTCAACAATGCGGGCTATGGCCATGAGGGAGTCATGGAAGAATCTGCGCTTCATGAAATGAAGCGGCAGTTTGATGTCAACGTCTATGGTGCGGTGGCAATGATAAAAGCCGTCCTTCCTGCTATGCGCAAACGTCGTCGCGGGCATATTATCAACATTACGTCCATGGGCGGATTCATTACCATGCCCGGTATCGCCTACTACTGTGGCAGCAAGTTCGCGTTGGAAGGGATTTCTGAAGTGCTGAGTAAAGAAGTAAGCCATTTTGGTATTGCGGTCACTGCCGTGGCGCCTGGCTCCTTTCGTACCGACTGGGCCGGCAGGTCTATGGTCAGAGCGCCACGCAGCATTGCGGACTATGACACGCTGTTCGACCCCATACGCAAGGCACGTCAGGACAAAAGCGGCCAGCAACTGGGAGACCCTGCCAAGGCTGCTCGCGCGATACTGGCGATCGTGGACAGTAAAACACCACCGGCGCATTTATTACTGGGAAGCGACGCACTTGAATTGGTGCGCAGCAAGCTGAAGGCTTATGCAGCGCAAATCGATGCCTGGGAACAACTGACTCGTTCAACGGATGTCAGTCAATAACTGCCGGGCTGACTGCGCCTGGTATGGGCTGCGTGCAAGAGAATATTCCTTACCATGGAGTCATGAAAGTGCTTAACGAAATGATGGTTGAAATATCAAAATGTATGCCCGGCTGGGCTACGCCGAAGTGGCACGGGGCACGGATAACGGTTTTGCGCGCGTATATTTTGAGAAGCCGCTTGGGTAATGAATCCGGTTTCTCATGAAAGGCCATAGGTCGTAAAAGTGTGAGCGTTTATACGGCCTCGATAATGCGGCCGTATAAACTGCGACTCAGTTGGCTGCGCGCCAAGAAAGATTATTGACTTGTTGCAGCCGGCTGTTGCGCACTGTTGCCTGAAACGCAAGTGATTGTTCCGGTTTGAATCAGTTCGTCGATTTCAGAGGAAGTATAACCAAGACCCTGCAGAATCTGTATGGTGTCTTCGCCAATGCGCGGGGGCGGGCGATGGTATCTCGGCTGCGTTTTTGAAAACTTGACAGGCATACCCACTGTGCGGATGGCACCGGCAACAGGATGTTCCTGTTCGACCACCATTCCCATTGCCAGGCTTTGGGGGTGCATTAGTGCCTGACCAATATTATTGACGGGCCCTGCAGGCACGCCGGCTTTATCAAACTCTGCCAGCCATTGCGCGGCAGGCCTTGTCGCGAGTATTTCCGTCATCATGGTAATAAGCGCTGGTTTGTTGGCCATGCGTGCCGAATTGGTTTTGAACCGTTCGTCCTCGGTCCATTCTGCATGTCCAAGGACCTGGGCGATGCGTACCCAGTTTTTCTCATTGGCGCCGCCGATGATGATCCAGTCGCTGCCTGTCGGAAATGCCTGGTACGGTGTGGCCAGGATATGGGATGAACCAGAAGGGCCGGGCGATTCGCCTGTGGCAAAGTAAATGGCGGCATGCCAGTAAAGCTGCTGAAGGCTGGCTTCCAGCAGGGAAGTTTCCACGCGTTGGCCTTCACCGGTTCGCTGTTTGTGCTGATACGCGGCCAGGATGCCGAAGGCCGCCAGAATACCGGCATTGATATCCGCAATCGAATTGCCTGTGCGCAAGGGCGCGCCGTTTGGTTCTCCCGTAATGCTCATGAGTCCGGAAAATCCCTGTGCTATCAGATCAAACCCCCCTTTGTCTGCATAAGGTCCTTCGGAACCATAACCCGATATGGAGCAATAAATGAGTCCTGGATTGATTTTTCTCAAGGTGTCATAACCAATCCCCAGTTTTTCCATGGTGCCCTTTCTGAAGTTCTCGGTCAGAACATCTGCGTCCTTAATGAGTTTGAAGAGAATCTCCTTTCCCTTTTCACTTTTCAAATCGAGCGCGATCGCCTGTTTATTACGGTTAAGCATCAAAAAAGGCGCAGAAATGCCGTTGATCTGTGGATCGCTGTATTGCCTTGAGTCGTCACCGCCATTGATTTTTTCAACTTTAATCACTTCCGCGCCCAGATCGGCCAGCATCATGCCGCAGGTGGGGCCCGCCATAATCTGTGCCAGCTCGATGACTTTCATGCCAGCCAGGGCGTCTTTCGATGGTTTGTTTATTGTGGTCATGCTTTATTTCCCCGTAAATGCTGGTGGTTTTTTTTCCAGAAACGATCGATAGCCGATCCTGAAATCATCAGTATCGAAACAATCGAAGGCTTCTTCGAGCGCCGCTTCATCCAGTTCAGCCTGGTTCACAATGTTGCTGATGAATTTCTTGTGCCAGCGTGCCACTAGCGGGGCGCCTTGCGCGATATTGCGGGCGGTCTCAAGCGCCGTTTTCTCCACTTCATCATCGCTGACCAGTTTATGGATTATTCCCAATTTGACAGCTTGTTGCGCGTCGATGATATTTCCTTCCAGCAACATGGCCTTGGCAACAGAAGGGCCAACCAGGCGGATGAGCGGTCGCAGCTCCGAATAGGACATGACCAGGCCGAGATTTTTTATGGGTATGCCAAACCGTGAACTTTCGCCACATACTCGCACATCGGCCAGACTGGCTATTTCAAGGCCGCCACCAACGCAAATCCCATGAATTTGCGCGACAATGGGATGTTCGCAGGCGGCAATGCTGTCTATGGTTTGCTTCATGACCCGGCCGTAGGCGATGGCCTGTTCTTTATTGGACCGGGATGTGGCGAACTCGGAAATATCATTGCCTGGTGAAAACGCCTTTTTCCCGGCACCACGCAACACAATGCAGCGTATTTGCCGATTGGCCGAGAGCTGGCTGAAAGCTTCTCCCAATTGTTTCCATATCTCGATGGTAAATGCATTCAGCTTATGTTCGCGGCTAATGACTACCGTTGCTATTGTCTGGTCTATTGATGTGATAACACCTTCCTGCATAACGGAACCTTTTTAATAAGTTTGCGAGTTTGTTTATTGGGTATTAAAAGCTTTTTCCATGTCCCCGTAACTCACCCATTCCTTTGCAATCAATGCTTTGAACGACTCGGGCGAGTCGGGACCATCGCCAATGGTCAGCCCTTGAAGGGCGAGTTTTTTCTGCACATTTTCGTTCTCCAGGGATCGGCTAATTGCCGAATCTATTTTCTTTACTATCTCTGCCGGTACATTGGCGGGTGCGAGTACCCCATACCATTGAGCAACATTGATTTTTGGCAGGCCTTGCTCCTCTATGGTCGGTACGTCAGGCAATTGTGCAGAGCGTGATGAACTGGTTACTGCCAGGGCCTTGAGCTTGCCGGCCCTGACCTGGCTGATGATCCCGGGAAGCGTGTCGAAATTTAAGTCGACCAGCCCTCCTATCAAATCCGTGACTGCCTGGCCGCTTCCCTTGTACGGTACATGTGTCATCGTCAAATGGTGAGTCTGGGCAAATTGGGCTGCGCTCAAGTGCTGAGGGCCGCCCAGACCGGAGGAGGCGTAAGACATTTTTCCTGAGTTTTTGCTGGCAAAGTCGATCAGGTCCCGGGCATTGTTGAATGGATGTTTTTCAGGGCTGATGACAAGCACATTTGGTACTACGCCAATAAAGGAGACCGGGCTGAATTTACTCAAGGGCTCAGGAGCGTTCTTCTTGATGAAGTGCGGGGCGGATACGGTGGACTGCATATTGGCAAGCAGCAAGGTATAGCCGTCAGGCTTGGCATTGGCAACTTCATCTGCGGCAATAAGTCCTGAAGCGCCGGGCCTGTTTTCTACCACAACTGCCTGCCCGAGTTCGGTACTCAATTGCTCCGATAGGATACGCGCCGATGTATCGGTTCCGCCTCCGGGTACGAAGCCTACCAACAGGCGCACTGGCTTTTCAGGGTACTGAGCATGGGCGAAGATGGAAAAAGCCAATAAAATGCCACTAACAGAGATGATTGCAAGTTTTTTCATGTATTGTCTCCAGAGCGATTTTTAAGATATTTGTATAATGTATACATTATACAAATGGCGAGACCACACACCTATTAATGTTTACCCTAACTATGACCGATTACAAAATTTCGCCATCTACGATGGCTAACCAAGTAGCTAATCAATTAAAAAAAATGATTATTGAAGGGGCATTGGTACCGGAGCAACGACTGAACGAGCGTGAGCTATGCGAACAGCTGAATGTCTCGCGTACACCGTTACGAGAGGCCTATCGGATTCTGCAGGCGGATGGTCTGATACAGATCAAGCCTCAAAAAGGGGCTGTCGTAATCAAGAAGACCAATGAGGATATCGAGAATATTTTCGAACTTTTGGCCGTGCTGGAGGGACTGGCAATCCGACAGGCAGTGGCCAACGCTTCGGCAGAAGAAATTGCCGGGATTGTAAAAATGCACCAGGAAGTGGAAGAGCGCTTTCAGAAAAATGATGTGTCGGGTTACTTTGAGAAAAGCATAGGCTGTCATATTGCAATTAACCGGGCGGCTCACAATCCGTTTCTTACCGAAATCTACGACAAGCTGAACTTGCAGGTGCAGGCGATCCGATACAAGACAAATCTGGATAGCAACGAAATTCTTCAAAGCGTGCGTGAGCATGCTTCCTTCATCCAGGCACTGCAGGAACGTGATGCGGAGTTAGCTGAGCGCCGGATATGTGAACACATGCGGCGTAAGAAAAATACAAACATGCCAGATTAGCCAATATGACGCCTGGTCCGGGAGCGACGAATCGCGGTGTGGGCGGCACCCCGAGCTGTCCTGTAGAAGTCCACTAATCAAGCCGGCAATCATAAATGCGCCGACCATTTCCCCGGCATTTATCTTGTCTGTACTTGATTAGTGAAACCGGTGAAGGATACCTGTGACGGCCCTTCGTTATTGGATCTTGATCCCTGCACGCTCGATGACGCCGCCCCATTTCTTGACCTCTGAGCTGATTAATTCCTTGAAGCGCTCTGGTGTACTCCCAACCACTTCTACACCCTGATTGGCGAATTTTTCAGTCACCGATTTTTCATTCAACATTTTGCGGATGTCTTTGTTGATTTTTTCCACGATAGGTTCAGGTGTTCCCGATGGGGCCTGAATGCCAAACCACACATTGACTTCATATCCTGGTACTCCGGACTCTTCTACAGTGGGTACATCGGGAGTAAGCGGCGCCCTTGTCTTTCCAGTAGAAGCAAGCGCCCGGAATTTCTTGGCTTTAATATTGGGATAGACATTAGGTACGTTGTCGAACAGAACATCAATGTCGCCGGCGAGCAATGCGGTTACCGCGGCAGCGCTGCCTTTATAGGGTACGTGAGTCATGTTGGTCTTGGTCAGCTCCTGAAAGAGCTCCATTGACAAATGGTTGGAAGAACCGGATCCCGTAGAGCCGTAATTGAGTTCGCCAGGATGTGATCTGGCGTATTCGATCAGTGATTGCACATCTTTGAATTTCGAATCTGTGCGTACAGTCAGGATGTTTTGTGTACTTCCAGCCCATATCACAGGTTCAAAATCCTTGATTGCATCGTACGGGAGTTTTTGCTGGTAAAGGCCGGGTAGCGCAGAGAAAGGCAAGGGGGTAATAAGCAAGGTGTAGCCATCTGCTTTTGATTGTGCAACTGAACTATTACCTATAATTGTATTGCCACCAGGCTTGTTTTCTACAACGACAGATTGGCCCCACTGCTTGGTTAGATACTCACTGGCCGTACGAGCCAGGGTGTCATTAAAGCCCCCAGGCGTATACGGAACGACGATGCGAACAGGTGCTTGTGGATAAGCATCAGTGTCGCTTGCAGCTGTGGCGCAATGGGCTGATGCAAATATGCATATGCCTGTTAACAGGCGAATAAGTATTCTGGTGTTCATTGATTGTCTCCTCTGACTCTATTTAAAGAATTGTTTTTAGAATTTGACTATGTATCCGGGTCCATCAACCACTGGATATTCTTTGAATATTGCCTCATCTACCTCTACGCCCAGTCCGGGCCCTTTGGGCGGCTCCACGCAGCCATCTTTTCCAATGGAAAACGTGGCGCCGAACATATCCCGGAATGGATTAAAGTGGGAGACGCAGGCTTCGAAGTATCCGGCGTTTTCAATAGCGGCCAGGTAGTGCAGCGTTGCGGCATGATTCAAGCCGGTTGCAGAGCTATGCGCATGTATCGGTATTCGGAAAGCGGATCCCAAATCGGCAATTCGTATTGCCTCGGTGATGCCGCCTGTTTTGGATAGATCGGGCTGCCAGACTTGTACGGCGCCAGCCTCAAGCATCTGTGCGAACTCAAAGCGCATAAAATGATTTTCCCCTGCCGCGATTGGAACCAGTGGGGTGATTTTCGCGGCTTCCCGGTAAGAGGCGAAATCGTTGCAGGCAAAAGGCTCCTCAAGCCAGCCGGCTTTTATATCCGCGAGCGCTGGCAATACTCTGCGTACCTGGGCGATGGTGTAGGCCGTATTCGCATCTGTCAGGATATCAATGTCGTCTCCCAGTACTTTTCTTACGTGCAGGCAACGTGCAATATCGTTTTGGGTGGTATCTCCGATACGTAATTTGACTGCGCGATAACCCTGATCTACGTACGATTGCGCCTCTTCGGCCAATGACTCTTTGGGTTGATAACCCAAGGCGATTCCTCCAGCGTAAGCAGGAATGCGCTTGCTCGACCCCCCAAGCAGTTCATAGAGCGGCATGTTGGCCGCTTTGCCACGAATATCCCATAGCGCCATATCAATGCCGGAATAGGCCAGGGCAGCGCCCGCACCCAGCCCATGGCTGGAAAATTGCATCCGGTGGATACGCTGCCATGCGCCAATGACGTCGGTCGCTTGCATGCCCAGAATGAGTGGCTTTAAGGTGTTTTCGATCAGACTGACGATCGCGCCGGCACTGCGGCCAGGATGTGATTCTCCATAGCCGACGATCCCATCAGATGTTTCTACTCGTATGATGATTGCATCCCGCTTCAAGGTGCTGCCCACGCCCATCGTGACAGTTTTTCCTTCCGGTAGCCGATAGGAAAGGGGGATGGCAGTAACATTTGAAATTTTCACTCGCTCTTCCTCATAGTTTTAAAGTCGGGGTTGACAATATTTACCGGTCGCTCTCCCCGAATAAGCGCCAGTTGCGTTTGCACGGCCAGCATACTCATTGCCCGCTCCGAGTCTTGCGTCATTCCGGCCACGTGTGGGGTAAGAATGACATTAGGATGTGTCAGCAATTTATGGTGCATGGCTAGCGGTTGGTTCTCAAATACATCCAGAACCGCACCCGAAATAATTTTGTTTTCAAGTGCATCAAGCAGATCCGGCTCGTTAATGACGGCGCCTCTGGCCACGTTGATAATTATCAAACCGGGTTTCGCGTGCCGCAGTGTTTGCTCATTGATTAGCCCTCTTGTCTGGTCATTCAGCGGGCAGGCAAGGACAACGAAATCACTGTTTGCAAAAAGTGCTTCTACTTTTAGCGCAGGCCATTTCTCAGGAACACGCGAAGCGCTGCGGGTGTGGACTACGATGTTCATTCCGAGCCCACAGGCAGCGATTTCAGCGACTCGCTGTCCGATAGCGCCAAATCCGATAATCCCGAGCGTGCGCCCTTTTACTTCAAATGTCAGAGATGGCGCCGTCTTGCGAGCTGGCCAATTTCCACTCCTTACCATTTGATCAAAATGATTCAGGCGGCGTGCGCTTTCCAGTATGGCTGTAATCGCATATTCGGCGACCGAGTTGGCGTTCACATCTGGTGTGTTAGCAACGGGAATGCCGTGGCGTGTTGCGCTATCGACTGGAATAAAATCCAGGCCAACTCCGTGACGAACGACGCCGCGCAGTGTATTGCCCGAATCGAAAATGCCGTCGGGCAACTTGCGTCTGACAATCAGGCCTTGTGCGTCAGTGATTAATTGCCGCAGTTTGTGTTCAGCCTGGTCCGCTGGCAGCGCGGAATCAAGCGTGATAACCTCTGTCTCCTGTTCCAGTATCCTGTGAGCTTGCGGATGAATGGTGTCGGTCAATATGATCTTTATCGGTACTTTGCTATTGTTCATGCATAAAGCCTGTTAGTTTAATGAGCTATTTCAGGTTGCCGATAATGGAGTCTGTCAGCTCGTCTGTACTGCAATTGCCTCCCAGGTCCGGCGTGACGCGACGATCCGGGGCGCAGAGCGCTCGTTCAATTGCGTGTATGATTGTCGAAGCGGCTTGCTGTTCACCCAAATGCTCCAGCATCATCGCGGCAGACCAGATCTGGCCAATCGGATTTGCAATTGCTTTACCTGCAATATCGGGCGCGGAGCCGTGGACGGGCTCGAACATGGAGGGGTGGCGCCGTTCAGGATTGATATTGGCGCTTGGAGCAACGGCAATGGTGCCGGTGACCCCGGGGCCCAGATCGGATAAAATATCGCCAAATAAATTAGAGCCGACCACTACGTCAAATCGTTCAGGGGACAACACAAATCTTGCGGATAGAATATCTATATGATATTGATCTGCAATGATGTCCGGATACCCTTTGGCCATGGCGGCAAATCGTTCATCCCAATATGGCATTGCGTGATAGATACCATTGGATTTTGTCGCTGAAGTGACGCGCAATCGCTTTTGCTGTTTTGCAAACTCGAACGCGAATTTGATAATCCTGTCCGTACCATGTCTTGTAAAAACAGACTGCTGAACCACAAATTCACGGTCTGTTCCTTCAAACATCCGCCCGCCCACCTGAGAATACTCTCCCTCGGTATTTTCCCGCACTATCCAGAAATCTATTTTTTTCTTGTCCGCATTTACCAGCGGGCAAGGCACGCCGGCAAGCAGGCGGACAGGGCGAAGGTTGACGTATTGATCAAATTCGCGTCTTATCGGTATAAGAAGATTCCACAGTGAAATATGATCAGGCACGCCAGGAAAGCCAACGGCGCCAAGGAAAATTGCGTCGCTGTCTCCAAGTCGTTCAATGCCGTCATCGGGCATCATTTTTCCCGTGGATTTATATAATTCACAACTCCAGTCATAGTGACGATAGTGAAGCCCAAAGCCATGTATTGCACTGACCGCATCAAGGACGCGAAGGCCGGCGGGAACTACTTCCTTGCCGATTCCGTCACCGGGTATAACTGATATATGGTATGTGTTCATCGCTCAGCGCTTTCATTAATCAAATTTACTTGAAAAGAAGTCGACAATTTTTGGCAACGGTTCCTGTTCAAGTCCGGCCTGCGCGGCCGCAGAGTACGCTGTTTTTACTGACTGGGCAATGTCGCTCCTGGCATGCTGATCCTCTGCCAGTGCGCAGTAATAAGTCATGTCTTTCAGCGCGTTGGAAATTGAGAACTGAAAGCCAGACGTATCACCAGACTCAATGAATGGACGTAGCCGGTTCAGTACGACACCGCCACCGCCTCCGTTGGCCAAAATCTCGCAAAAGGCTTTTTCATCTATTCCTGCTTTGTGTGCACATGCTGCTGCTTCAGCCAATAGCACCGAAAAGCCCAGTGATACGTAGTTATGCAGCAATTTCATCTTGTGCCCGGCGCCTGTTGGCCCCGCGTACGTAATATTCTCTGCATAGCTCTGCAGGATTGGCAAGCAAGCTCGGTAGACGTCGGCGTCTCCACCTACAATCAGATTCAACCGTCCTTCGGCCGCTTCTTTTGGCGTTCGCGTCATGGGGGCGTCCAGAAATTTTCCGCCTTTGTCTTCAATCAATTTTGCAATTTTCAAGGTGGACGAAGGAATGGCTGTAGAGCAGTCAATAATCGTGCATCCCTTTTTCATGCCTTGCAAAACGCCATCCTCCTGTAGTAAAACTTGTTCTACCTGTGGCGTGCCGGTTACACAAAGAATCAGTACATCACTGCGTGATGCCAGATCGGATGCGCTGGTGCATGTTTGGGCGCCGGCCTTGATCAATGCATCAAGAGGCTGATTGCCCGGGTGCTCAAGAATAGTTAACCGGTGATCGCCTCGCAGCAGACTTAACGCGATACCTGAACCCATCAGCCCTGCACCGATCAGACCTATTTCTTGTTGCTTATTAATCATCACTTTTCCCATTTGAAAATTAGACACACGATTGGTGTCGAAGTTGTATCAAGCGGCGTTTATTCCACCGGCACATATATACTTAATCTCGATGTAATCATCCACGCCATACTTCGATCCTTCGCGCCCGACCCCTGATTCTTTAATGCCCCCAAAAGGAGCCAGCTCGGTGGAAATGATTCCTTCGTTCAAACCGATGATGCCGGTTTCCAGCGCCTCTGCGACCCGCCAGGATCTTTGATAGTCAGAGGTATAAAAGTAGGCAGCCAGTCCGAACGGCGTGTCGTTGGCCAATTCGATGACCTCCTGCTCACTGGAAAATCTGATCAAAGGGGCGACAGGCCCGAACGTCTCCTCATACATCAGAAGCGCATCTCGCGGCACATCGACAAGGATAGAGGGTTCGAAAAACAGTCCGCCCAGTTCATGCGTGCGGCCTCCGCACAGCAGACGGGCGCCGCCACTGATTGCATTTTCAATATGTTGGTTCACTTTGTTAACGGCCGCCTGGTCAATAAGGGGGCCGATGTCGACGTTTTCGGTCCAACCTTCCCCAACCCGTAAAGCGAGTACGGCCTGTTTGAGTTTCTCTGCAAAAATGTCGTATATACCGTCTTGCACGAAGATACGATTGGCACATACGCAAGTTTGGCCGGCATTTCTGAATTTGGATGCAATGGCCCCCGCCACTGCCTGATCCAGATCGGCATCGTCAAATACGATAAACGGTGCGTTACCTCCTAACTCCATTGACACTTTCTTCACCGTACCGGCGCATTGCTCCATTAAGTGTTTGCCCACCTCAGTAGAACCAGTAAAAGAGAGTTTTCGAACGATGGAATTGGTAGTGAGCTCTGTTCCGACCACTGTCGAATTCCCCGTCACGACGTTAAGCACGCCTGGAGGGATTCCGGCTTGACTTGCCAGTTCAGCCAATGCCAATGCCGAATAAGGGGTGCTGGACGCCGGCTTGATGACAATGGTGCAACCTGCGGCCAGTGCGGCGCCTGCCTTGCGGGTGATCATTGCGTTAGGAAAGTTCCACGGCGTAATGGCAGCGACTACGCCGACCGGCTGCTTGATGACGAGAATTCGCCGATCAGCGGATGCGGCAGGAATGATATCGCCATAGACACGTTTTGCCTCTTCGGCAAACCATTCCAGGAAGGCCGAGCCATAGGTGATTTCACCAAGTGATTCCTTCAGAGGCTTACCCTGTTCAAAGGTCAGGATGGCAGCCAGGTCATTCTGATTCTCCATGCATAATTCAAACCACCTGCGGATCAGCTGAGAGCGTCGTTTGGCAGGCAATTTGCTCCATTCAGCAAGCGCTAGCTGTGCTGCCTCAATTGCCTTGCGAGTATCTTCTTGTGTAAGAGAAGGGACCGTTCCCAGAATGGCGCCATTTGCGGGATTGATGACATCCATGGTCTGCTTCGTGGCACTATCGATCCAGTGGCCATTGACGTAGCATTGCTTGCGGAAAAGCGAGGGGTGTGTCAGATTCATTGATGATGTGCTCGGTTGATTAATTAGTCGAGATGAGATTGCTTGGTTGTTGCCCCTGGCGCAGTTGTTCCAGGCCGTTCACAAGCATCCAGCCCATGGCATCGCGGGTCTCACGCGTTGCGCTACCAATGTGGGGAGTAAGAAATACGTTTTTAAGAGCGAAATAACGCGCGTCTACATGCGGCTCATTGGAAAATACATCCAGGCCCGCGGAAAATAATTTTCCACTATTGAGTGCATTAATCAACGCGTCGTCATCAACCAGATCTCCACGCGAGATATTGATCAACACAGAGCCGTCCGGCATGCGGGCGATGCTTTCGGCATTAATAATGCCTTTTAAAGCTGGGGATCCGGGGGCTGCCACCATAACGATATCTGCGTTGCTTAGTGCATTGTCCAAATTCTCGTGAAAGAGGGCACCCATCTCCTGGTCGGGATCAAGGCGACGACGATTGTGATAATGAATTTGCATACCGAACGCGCGCGCACGTTTGGCTATTTCGCGGCCAATTCTTCCCATTCCGAAAATGAGCAGACGTCTCCCGGTAAGCCCCACACCTAATAGCTGCGTAGGACTCCATCCTTGCCACTGACCGCTTCTGACCAGTTGGTCTGCCTCATAGCCGCGCCTGCATGCAGTCAAGATCAGCATCATTGCAATTTCGGCGCATGCTTCGCTCAATACATCTGGTGTATGTAGTACCTGGATCCCGAACCTGTTGGCGGCCGCCATATCAATATGGTCGTAGCCTACTGACAATGTTGCGACATAACGCAAGCATGGCGACAACTGTTCAATAAGGCCCTCCGTGACCGACTCTGTAGCGGTCACAAACAGAATCTGGCTGCCCTTTGCCAAATGGGCTATTTCATTGGGGCCAAGAATGCTGTCGTGTTCATTGATGTGCAAGTTATAGCGCGCCTGCAAAGCCAGTTCAACGTCATGTGTAAGACGGCGGCATAGGTATGCGCTCGGTTTTGAATCACCCGATGACATATGTGGTTTGTCTCCATGCTTTAATTTAATTTGTATTATGAATTTGTCTGCTCAATTCTATATTTCATCAGACAAATTTGTCAAGCAAATATAAATTTGATACTCTGTTGCCTATTGATTTGAGATTTCCTCACTTCAGCAGACGGCAACAACAGGAAGCAAACTGGCATCATGAGTGAGCCCAAATTTACCAATGAAAAAACGCTCTCAGATCGCATTACGGATATATTGGCCAAGCAGATTCGCAACGGTGAGTACCCAATAAATTCCCGGCTACCGACTGAGAAATTTATGACACAAGAGTATGGGGTGAGTCGTTCAGTCGTGCGTGAAGCAATTTCTCGCCTTAAATCCGAAGGGCTTGTAGAAACCAGGCAGGGCAGCGGCACGATAGTGCTCAATCCACAAGCCAACGACGTTTTTCGTTTAGCCCAATTTGATGACAATCCTGCCTTGGGTGTATTGCGGATTATCGAGCTGCGTCGAGGAATAGAAGCAGAGATGGCGGCGCTGGCCGCTGAGCGTCGCTCAAAATCCCAAATGACGGAAATCAATAGTGCCTTGATCGATATAGATAAGGCCGTCAATGCCGGAGGGGATGGCGTACGAGAAGATTTGGCATTTCATCTCGCGATTGCCAAGGCGACGGGAAATCCGCTGTACGCGGAATTGCTCGGGATGCTGACGCGTGCTATACAGGATGCAATAAGGGTGACACGCGGAAATGAAGCCCGCCAGAGGCAATTGGCCGAGAGTGTTTGCGCCGAGCATGAGGCTATCCGGCAGGCCATTGAGCAACAGGACGCGGAGGCGGCGCGAGCGATGGCGTTCTGCCACATGCAAAATACTGCGGGGCGTATTGCAAATGTAGACCCCGAATACTGGAAGGGATCAAATAAGGATGCGGCGCGCAGGCTTGCCAGAACAAAGCTGGTCAATACTGTACTGGGTAAATAGCATATTGATATGTTCGCCATGTAGCATGGTCGATCCGGCAGCCTGATAACCGGCCTGTGAAGTAAGCGATGGCGCCAGACACGCCATCGCCGTCAATGCTTCACACGCTCCATGCTGCCTTGGTCGCCAGCGCACATTCATGCATCACGGTCAGTGCGCGTTGCGTTGTTTCAGAACCCAGTACGAACGGATTGGGCTCGCCCTTTTTCATCTGTGCCAGTTTGATGTCGGCCAGATCCATGCCGCTGTGATTGGACAAGAACACGTCTATGTTCTGCTTGCCAGCCATATCACGCACCCGGGCGGTCGCATCAATATACGCCTGCAGGCGTTCCATGCGGTTAGGCTGCTTGCCAAAATTGAATGATGTGCCGCCCCACAGGAAGGCTCGGTGGCTTTTGCTGCCACTTTTGGCGTCAAACGCCACCGAGATCGTGCCCATGGTGTGGCCCGGTGTCAGCACGATATCAACGGTGGTGTCGCCCAGTGTCAGCTTGGCGCCGTCTTCTACGACTACATCTCGCTTGGGCGGACGACCCCAGCTGGGCACTTCGAACTCCAGCTTGGTTTCCATCATGGTCCAGTCGGCTTCGCTGGCAATGATTTTCGGATGAAAATGCTCCACCAGATAATTGGCGCCGCCATAGTGGTCACCATGGCCATGCGTGATAACGACCATCTTGATCTGCGCCGGATCCAGGCCCAGCTTGCGCATGCCGGCGGCGATCACATTTTTGGCATCATCAGCATTGTTCATTGCATCGATCAGGATGATGCCGTCGGATGTGGTGATGGCCCAGGCACTGACCCATTTGCCGCCGACGAAATACAGGTTATCGAAAGCCTGGCCGGGCGGTGGTGCAGGTTGCGCCATCAGCTCCTGGATCGATGGACCTTTTTTGGCACTGGCCGGCAAGGCAACGTCACCCAGTTTTAGCAATTGTTTGAGATCGTTTCCGGCAGCGGCGCGCGCTGCAGTCAGATGGCGCTGCACATCTGGCGACTGGGCTGCGGCAGGCGAAATGTTTAACGCGTAGGTTGCGCAGCAGGCGCAGCCGGCTGCCAGAAAGTAACGCCTGCCAGACGATGCGACTGCGTCATCGCTCGGGGTATCGCTGTTGTTGATCCATGATCTGAATAGCCGCATTAGAGTCTCCTGTTGTAGTGTTTGAGCTAACGTGCTGTACGACGCAGGCTTGCGGCGCCAGTCAATTATAGACAGATCACGGTCGCTCATGAGGCTACGTCAAATTTTCCAACGTCTTGCCGAATGAATCGTTGGTGCACACAGGCAGCTACGACCATCAACCGACATTCGCTTTCTGTTGATTAAAATAACGTCAAGGCGACCATCGGGCAAGCCGCCAGGTCGGGTTTGGCAGCTATAATTGTGCCAATATTTTTAACTATTCGCAGTTCACGATCTATAGGAATTAATTCGATGAATAAAGCCGCAATCGTAGCCGGTGTTGTTGTAGCCGCTGGCGCAATCTGGACCGGATCAAGCTGGTATCTTGGTACGCAGGTCCAGGAGCGACTTGACGACTATCTGGCCAAAACTAACGAGTATCTGAAAAAAGAAGGCGACGGACGAGTCAGTATGGAGCCGGTCAGTTATGACAAGGGCGTTTTCTCGTCTGACGCGGTATATAAAGTCAAATTGAACATTCCGGAAATGTCGGCCCTGCCCAAGGAAGTTCTGCTCAAAAGCCACATCGAACACGGGCCGATATCGCTTAACGCCTTGTTGCGGGGTGAATTTGTCACCGGATACGCAGCCGCGTCAACCACGCTGGTCAACGACGACAAGACCAAGCCACTGTATGACGCAGCAGGCGGCAAAGAACCGTACGTGCAAAGCGATCGCATTGATTTTTCAGGAAATGTGCATTCCGTCGCCAAAATAGAGGCACTGGATGCGACTGTTGGAGAGGGCGCCTTCAAGTCCCAGCCGATAACGGCAACGTCGGTTGTAGACAAGGACTTTACCAAAATTGATATGACGTTCGACCTTCCCGAGGCGAGCCTGACCAACTATGCCAATGTTGACTTTTCCGTCAAGAACGTGACGGGACAGGCCAATTCCAGCAAAACTGCGTCCGGCCTATTCGTGGGTCCGGGTAAAATGAGTATCGCCAAGCTTGATATTAAGCCGAAGAACGATAAGACGGTGTCAATCGCCGATTTCAAGATCGATGTGAAAACGGCAGAAGTGGATAATTTCCTGAACCTGAACGTAGGCTATGATCTTGGCAAGGTGCTGGTTAACAATATCGATTTTGGCGCCATCAAGTTGAATCTCGCCTTTGAACATCTTGACCGGCAGGCGGTGGACAAGTTCAGGCAACAGGCCGGATCGCTCAATATCACGCCAGACAACATTGAGCAGCAGGGTGAGCAAATCGAACAGTATTATGCAGAACTGTTCACCAGTCTGATACGCAACAAGTTGCAGGTACGCGTGTCTCCTTTCTCGTGGAAGACAGCAAACGGGGAAGGTTCACTGGAGGCTTCGGCTAATTTTGATGGCACTGGCCAGCCTGAGGGACAGACGACGCAAGACACGGCGTTCCTGGCTGAGTCGCTGAAAAAAGTGCAATTTGCTCTGAAAGCCGATACACGCCTGATTCGTGATCTCGGGTCCGCCGGTGCTCAGGCCAGTGGTGTAACAGACAAGGCAGCGGCCGACAAGCAAGGCGATGATCTTGCCAGCATGGCAGGGCTCATGACGCAGACAACGGGTCTTGGGAAATTTGAGAACGGCGTGATCACGAGCGATATTGCGTACGATTCAGCCAAGGATTCAGACGAGAAAATCATGCTGAACGGTGAATCAATGAGTGTGATGGAATTGGCCGGCAAAGCGGGTTCTTTATTTATGGGCGCTCCCCACTAACCAGTGCGTCTTGGCCGGGCAGTCCCGGCACGTCCTGTCACGTAACGGGGGCCAACAGCAAAGTGTTGGACCCCTGATACGGTCTCGGCGGCGTGTAGTTTGCCGTAAGTCGGTCTATTGCTTTGTGGCATCCTCAGGCAGCTTTGCAATGACCTTGATCTCAAAGTCAAAACCATAGAGCCAGGTAACGCCGACGGCTGTCAGCGTGGGATAAGGAGCCTGGCCCCAATACTCGGGTACGACGTTCCAGATGGTTTCAAATGTCGATTGCGGATCGACCATGAAAACCGTCACGTCAATCACGTCTTCGAAACTGCTGCCCGCTGCCTTCAGAATACCGTTCAGGTTATCAAATGCGCGGCGCACCTGCGCCTCCAAATCCGGTTCTGGTGAACCATCCTCCTGGCTGCCGACCTGGCCGGAAACGAACAAAAAGCCATTGGCCCGAATCGCGGGTGAATAGTGATTCTTGTCATACAGAGCCTGGCGCCCAGGCGGAAAAACGACATCGCGTTTTGTCATAGCTTCTCTCCATGAATGAGTCTGGCAGACTCGACAACTACAATACAGTGATTCTATGTTTTCCGGTTTGACCGATAAACAGGCAAATCTGTCCATCACTGTTTGTAAAATACAAACAATCCTCTATCTGGGAACACACATGGACCGATTCGATGCGATGTGGGCATTTGCCCGAGTGGTGGAAACCGGCAGCTTCACCAAGGCGGCAGAGACGCTGCATATGAGCCGAACGACCGTCACGCAATTGGTGCAGCAGTTGGAGGCGCGCCTGCGTGTCCGTCTGCTTAACCGGACCACACGCAAGGTCAACGTGACCGCCGATGGCGCTGCCTACTATGAGCGGGTGATCAGGTTGCTGGCCGACATGGACGATGCAGAAACCAGCTTGTCCAGCGCAGCGGCATTGCCCCGGGGGCGGCTGCGAGTCGATGTTCCCAGTCCATTTGCGCGCATGGTGCTGGTGCCGTCGCTGCCGGCATTTCATGCCCGGTATCCGGATATACAACTCGATATGGGTGTGAGTGACCGTGTGGTGGACCTGATTGACAACAATGTCGATTGTGTTGTGCGTGGGGGCGAACTCACCGATTTGTCCCTGATGGCCCGCCATGTAGGTGACTTGCAGCTTGGCATTTACGCCGCGCCGGATTATTTGGCACGGGCCGGCGTACCGCAGCATCCCCAGGAGTTGAATACCCCGGGCCATCACGTCGTGGCGTTCTTGTGGGCACGCACTGGGAAGGCGCTGGCGCCCACCATGCGCTATCGCGATGAACGTGTCACCATACAGGGTAGATACATCCTTTCGGTTGACGATGGTAATGCCTACCTGGCGGCCGGTTTGGCCGGCCTGGGGGTGCTGTGGCTGCCTGATTACATGTCCCGGGAGCATGTGGCAACGGGCCAGTTGATCCCGTTGTTGCAGGAATGGGCGCTGGATCCGATGCCCATGTATGTTGCCTATCCGCCCAATCGGCATGTCAGTGCGAAGCTGCGGGTATTCATTGACTGGGTTGCACAGCTCATGGCAGCGGATGCACCTGACGCGCAGCGCCAGAGCTAACAAGCTCTGGGTCCCGCTCCGGATCCTCCTGCAAAACGCCAAGCCAGCATAACTTCGCCTTGGCTGAGTAAACAGGAAAAATCGCTTGATTCATTTTGATATTTCCAATATTATTGAAATATGGAAACGAAAAATGCTATCGCCGCCCTTGCGGCCCTCGCCCAGGAATCTCGCCTCATGGTGTTCCGACTGCTGATTCAAGCCGGTCCGGCCGGCATGGCAGCCGGAAAAATCAGTGAAGCCGTGGGCATTGCGCCTTCGTCCTTGTCTTTTCATCTGAAGGAACTCTCGCATGCCGGCATGATTGCGTCGCGGCAGGAGGGCCGGTCTGTCATCTATACGGCAGAGTATGCAACGGCAGCCAACCTGGTCGCCTTTCTGACAGAGAACTGCTGCAGTGGACAAGACTGCGATCTGTCTTGTGTGCAAACTGAAAAAGCAACGGAGACAGCATGAGAACCCGCAGCATTATTGACGCCGATTACCTGCCTGCACTGGATCCGGCCTTCGCATTGAACAGACCGGCTTCGGGCCTGGCGCCAGACTCCCCACCCTTGCGCATTCTGCTGTTGTACGGTTCATTGCGCCCCCGCTCTTTTTCCCGTCTATGCGTTGAAGAAGCGGCGCGCATATTGCAGTTTTTTGGCGCTGAAACCCGAATTTTTGATCCCTCGGATTTGCCCTTGCCGGACCAGGTGGAAAATGATGATCACCCTGCGGTAAAAGCGTTGCGGGAACTCTCAGCGTGGTCAGAAGGCCAGGTCTGGTGCAGCCCGGAAAGGCATGGTCAGATCACCGGGATCATGAAGGCACAAATAGACCACTTGCCACTGGAAATGGCCGGTATCAGGCCCACCCAGGGGCGCACATTGGCTGTTATGCAGGTATCGGGTGGGTCCCAGAGCTTCAATGCGGTCAATACCCTGCGTTTGCTTGGCCGTTGGATGCGCATGTTCACCATTCCAAATCAGTCCAGCGTGGCCAAAGCCTATCAGGAATTTGATGAGGCGGGGCGTATGAAGCCCTCACCGTATTACGACCGTATTGTTGACGTCATGGAAGAGTTAGTGCGCTTTACTGCATTGCTGCGCTCGCATCAGGATGTATTGACCGACCGATATTCCGAACGAAAAGCCAAGGGTCGGATTATCGACCCTGCCAGAGATCTTTCATCCATTGCTATTACTCCTCAAACCCAGGCTGAGCGAGAAACATCATGACCCCGAGAACCTATAACGTGCTTATTCTGTGCACGGGCAATTCCGCCCGCAGCATCATGGCCGAAGCGCTTATCAACACGATGGGGCAGGGGCGGTTCAACGCCTTCAGTGCAGGTAGCCACCCAATGGGCAAGGTAAACCCTTTTGCTGTCGAAAAAACAGAATCAATAGGCTATCCCTCTGAAAAATTGCGCAGTAAAAACTGGGACGAATTCGCAATGGCCGATGCGCCGATCATGGATTTTGTCATTACGGTATGCGATAACGCCGCAGGCGAGGTCTGCCCCGTGTGGCCAGGAAAGCCCATTACTGCGCATTGGGGATTTGAGGATCCGGCAGCGGTAGAGGGGTCCGATGAAGAGAAAAGGCAGGCCTTTGATAAAGCCTTTCGCAACATCATGAATCGTGTTCGTCTTTTTGTGAGCTTGCCCTTCCATATTCTGGATCAGACGGCCATCAAACACGAGTTATCAAAAATCGGTACCGCCGGCGAGGCGGCATGAGTGCGTCGAGTAAGGCAGAGCCAGCGCCTGCGATCAGTGTTTTTGAGCGCTACCTGACACTATGGGTGGCGCTGTGCATTGTGGTTGGCGTATTGCTTGGCCAAGGTTTGCCCAATGTCTTTCGCGCTATTGGCGCTATGGAAGTGGCTCGGGTTAATTTGCCTGTCGGCGTGCTGATTTGGGTCATGATTATCCCGATGCTGGTAAAGATTGATTTTTTTGCACTGAACCAGGTTACCAGGCACTGGCGTGGTATCGGTATTACACTTTTCATAAACTGGGCCGTCAAGCCGTTTACCATGGCATTTCTCGGGTGGCTTTTCGTGCGACACGTTTTTGCGCCTTACCTGCCGGCAGACCAGCTCGATAGCTACATTGCCGGCCTGATTCTGCTGGCGGCCGCGCCGTGTACGGCAATGGTGTTTGTGTGGAGTCGCCTGACCCAGGGTGATCCTTATTTCACGCTCTCACAGGTTGCATTAAATGATGCGATCATGATCGTGGCATTTGCCCCGATTGTGGGTCTGTTGCTCGGCCTGTCTTCCATTTCTGTGCCCTGGGATACATTACTGGTTTCAGTGGTGCTTTACATTATCGTGCCGGTCATTCTGGCGCAGATCTGGCGTCGCTGGCTCCTTAACAAAGGGCAGGCCGCCTACGAGCGGGCCATGCACATCATCGGGCCCTGGTCGATAGTGGCGCTATTGCTTACGCTGGTGCTGCTTTTCGCCTTTCAGGGCAAGGCCATCATAGCCCAGCCGCTGGTTATTGCGATGCTGGCGGTACCTATCCTGATCCAGGTGTTTTTCAACTCCGGGCTGGCTTACTGGCTCAATAAAAAGGCCGGAGAAAGCCATGCAGTGGCCTGCCCGTCAGCCCTGATCGGCGCCAGCAATTTCTTCGAACTAGCCGTTGCGGCGGCCATCAGCCTGTTCGGGTTGCACTCTGGCGCAGCTTTGGCAACGGTCGTGGGGGTATTGGTCGAGGTTCCGGTCATGCTGTTGGTTGTGCGCATCGTGAATCGGACAAAGCACTGGTACGAGCAAAATTAGTGTTAAATTGCCAATCATCGCGCTGCCCAGGCCGGGGACGCGATGGCCGGTCTTAATCAGATAGCCTGGCCGTCAATCAGATAGCTCCGTCGATACCGCGTGAACAGCAGCAAGGATCCGTTCCCATGGCAATAAAACTGGCCCTCCCTGGACAAAAAAGGGAATGGGATCGTCATCTGGTGGCGGTTATTGCTTCGCTTGGCGTTACGCAAATCATCGGCTACGGCACCCTGTACTATGCCTTCAGTATTCTTGCTTCCGATATGGCTGCAGACCTGGGCTGGTCGGTTGAGTGGGTTTTTGGTGTCTTGTCTGTGGCGCTGCTTGCTGGCGGCTTGATGGCGCCCTGGATAGGCATATGGATAGACCGGTTCGGAGCAGGGCGCGTCATGACGCTGGGCTCGGGATTGGCCGCTGTGGCGCTCATTGCATGTGCAGCGGCGGCGAATCATATTGTATTTGTGGTGGCCCTGATCGCGATTGAAATAACCGCTAATTTGGTGCAGTACGCGGCAGCGTTTGCACTCCTGGTGCAAAAATATCCTCTGACAGCCCAGCGCAGCATCACTTACCTGACGTTGATCGGCGGTTTTGCCTCCACTATTTTCTGGCCCATCACAACGGCGTTGCATGCGCAGCTATCGTGGCAAAACGTTTATTATATTTTTGCGGCCATCAATCTGCTTGTCTGTCTGCCCATTCATGCCTGGCTGGCGCGCGGGGCCCGGCAAGGCAAAACCAGAACGGAATCCGAATTAAAAGTGTTGCCGGGGCGGCTGGTGGGCTCGGCCCGGCACACCGCCTTTATGCTGATGGTGATTGCGTTCGCGCTGCAATCGCTGGTTGCATCGGCCATATTGGTGCATATGGTGCCGCTATTGTCAGGCCTGGGCCTGGGCGCGACGGCTGCCCTGGTGGGGACGCTCTTTGGACCCGCTCAAGTGGCTAGTCGGCTCACCAATATGGTCTTTGGCGGCAACCTCTCGCCAGTGACGCTTGCCACCGTTGCTTCTGCGCTCATGTGTACCGCCATTGCCGTGCTCAACAGCACTGCGCCCAGTGTCGCCGGTGCTATCACTTTTGCAATTTTATTCGGCCTGGGCAACGGCTTGTTCAGTATTGTTGCAGGTACCTTGCCGCTGGTGCTTTTTGGGAGCCAGGGCTACGGCAGATTGCAGGGGAAAATCACGGCTGCACGTTTGACCGTTTCGGCCGTCGCGCCTTTCGCCCTGGCGTTCGGAATGATTAATATCGGCATTCAGTGGGCGCTGGCAATCACCATTGTTTTGGGAGCGGGGGCGATTGTCGCGTACGTGCTGATCAGGCGACTGGAGTCCAAAGTGCAATGACTCGGTGCATTGCACTTTGATTTTACATAGTGCGCTCGCACAAGTCTTCTTTTGGGAGTGTATGGGACTCGTTGGCGCTTTGTGCGTTCTCCGGCAAAGACATGGGAGTATGCATGCAACCAGGCAAGTCCTGGGCCTTCGCACGCTCCGGACGTCTGGCTACAGAAGAGGTATCCATGAGGGGGATCAGATCAAGATAAGTTTTCATCGTGTTGAATATGCTGAAACGGTACTCTGCCTGCGACGAATGCGTTAAAAAATAGGACTTTGCCAGCCAGCTTCTTTATGAAGTTGCGCGCTCGCCAACACCGCGCTGACGTAACGAGGATATCAAGCGATAGGCTTCGGGCGACGACTGGTCGAGGTCATCAAAAACAACCCGAAAGGCTGCACCAGGATTGGCCGCAATGATCGCTATGGTCCAGCCATGCGCCTGGGCAATCTGTTGGCAAATGGCCAGCCCCAGCCCTGATCGACCGTCGCTGTCTGCACCTCGCCAAAAACGATTAAATACCTTGGGCAAGTCGTTCGGTGCAATGCCTGGACCGTAATCACGCACGGTAAGCCCGTTCTCATCATGCAGAACCTCTACGGTGGTACCGGCGGGGGCGTGCTGAATGGCATTCTCCAGCAAATTGCGTATGAGAATGGCCAGTGCTGCACTGTCGGCCTTGATCAGAATCGGTTTTGCCAGCGCATTGGTATTGATTGCCACATCACGACTGTCGGCCAGCCGGTCAAGTTTGACGATGGCGTCTGCCACCACCATGGCCGGGTCAGTTTCAGCCATGATGTAATTATGGGATTCGCTGCATTCGGCCAGTTGCAACAACTGCTGAATCTGGCGTGACATGGCGTCGATGTCGGACAGTAGCTGTGCACGATCGCTTGAGTCGCCCAGTTCAACCGTGCCACGCATCAGTGCCAGCGGCGTTTTGAGCTCGTGCGCAGTGGTAGCCAGAAATTCCTGCTGGACACGATATCCGTTGGCCAGTCTATCAAGTGCGCCATTAAACGCAGTGATCAGGGGCACCAGCTCGGAAGGCAGACTCTCGGTCGCCAGCCTGGCTTGCAAGTTGCCGGGAGTGATACGTGATGCGGCCAGCGATACCTTTTGTACCGGTTTCATCAGGCGACAGATGGTGCACAGTACGATGGCACTGAATATCAACAAGGCAACGATGGTCATGATTAGCGTTGTGAGGCGTACGGTACCGCCGTCATTTTCCGTCAGCCTCTGCTGAAAGCGCTCGCTGCGGGCAACCTGCACATAATATTGCGGCCCAGGTCGGGTGAGTGCGAATGTAGCAATATGGAGTAAATTGCCGCCAGGGGCCACGTCAAATCTTGTTAACAGCGGGTTAAAAGCCTGTCCGGCGGGCGCAAACGCATGGGCGCCGTCGTCCGATGCAAGCAGCACTTTACCTTGTGCATCAACAACGCGATAGACAGCATCATCTTTCAGAACCTCGAAAACGCTGGATAAGCCTGGCTTGAGGTTGACAGCAATGGGCCTGTCTGCCGAGTCAAAGACCAAGCCATCAGTCAGTTGCCGTTCGTTTCCTGCGAAATCAGCTTCCAGCATCACTCGCGGAAAATAGGTAATGACTACGTGAGAAAGAATCGCGACAAATGCAGTTGTAATAATCAGCGCAATGGTAGTGGTAAAAAGCAGCTTTCCGGTCAGGCTATGGAGTTTCATCATCCGCCTTTTGAAGGACAAAGCCTTTGCCGCGCAGATTGACAATTTGCGTGAAGGAGCCTGCCGCCAGAATTTTGCGGCGCAGACGGTGTACCGCGACATCCAGTGCGTTGGGTGTGACGCCTTCTCCCAGACCCCAGCCGGCTGCTTCAAGTCGGTTTCGCTGGACCACCTGGCCTGCAGCCTGAACTAATGCCAGCAGGATTTGCAGTTCTGCCGGAGCCAGAGGTGTAGACACGTTCCCGTAGTTCATGCAGCCGCGCACCGTGTGCACGGAAATACCGGCGAAAGCCGGCTCCAGGCTGGCCAATCTAAGTGGCCGACGCATCAGCGCGCGCACCCGGGCAACCAGTTCCTCTAAAGAAAAGGGCTTGGGAAGATAGTCGTCTGCGCCCGACTCCAGTCCTTCAATGCGATCATGAATGGCATCCCTTGCCGTGACCATCAGGCAGGGCGTTGCATTGCCAACGGCACGCAGGCGCCTGACCAGATTAAGGCCATCGCCGTCCGGCACACTGCGATCAATCACGAATACGCCGTATAAGCCGGGTGTCATGGCCGGCCAGACGGAGTCCAGGCGTTCGAAAACGTCTGCCTCAATGCCGGCCGCAGCCAGGGCTTTGCACATGAGCGCGGCCATGCGCGGATTGTCTTCCAGGATTGCAATACGGTTAGATGACATGTCTTCTTCAGAATCTATACAGGTAGCCCATTCGTAGCGATGGAGAGGTACTGCGCCGCACCAGCGGACTGTCGGTGACACCAGAACCCCAGCGCTCTACCCCAACGTCCAGGAACAGATTCTGATGGCTGGTGAGGGCGTAATCTATTCTGATACCCGCGTTTACATTGGTGCTGGATTTTCCCTCGTAACGAGCGCGCTCAGCATTGACTTCGCTGTCTTTGACGCCGAAGTAATAATCCACATCCTTGCTGTCGGACCATTGAACTCCGGCGTAAGGCGTGATCTGAATCCGATCGCCGGCTTCGAAGGACCGTTCCACCGCCAGTTTAATACGATTACCCTTGCTCTTGCCCAGAGCGCGCATCCATTCGAGTGAAACGTCGGCAACGCCGCTATGCCAGGTGGTGGCCAGGCCCAGCCACAACCCGCCTTCGCGCTTGTCCATACCCGAAAGGTAGGAAGAGTCAGACGATTTATAACCATCGCCCAAAGCGTATCTGGCCCGGATTGAAAAATCGACAGGGCCGGCGGAGGGTAGTTTGGCGTCGAAGGTCGTGCCGAAAAATCGTACGTATCGATTCTGAAATCCCAGCAGGGGGATGGCGCTGGTTTCATTGCCCACGCCGCGATACGGACTACGCTGTATGCCGATGCCTGCACCCAGGCTCCATTGCGATTCGTTCTCCTGTGTATATTCAGGGGTTCGCAGGCCTTGGGCCTGGGCCGCCGTCGAGCCTACGCAGGCCAGCAAAGCGGCTGTCAAAATTCGTGTGGTGCGAGCGTTTCGCAGTTGCATATATTTCCCCTGATCAACTTGGAGTGCAGATTGTCTGGCTATTTCTATTACGCAATCCTTACTGCAGGAAAGAAATTTGCAACAGGCGGGCGAGCATCAAGGCCGGTTGAGAACATGGGACGTACCAACGCAGGCTTTGTTCTGTTTGTGACAGATTGATTGAGAACATCCTGTAAAAACGAATTTTGCTCTGTTTTTCAGAAGCGAATTAACCCGCTCTACGGTCGCGAGCAGGTGTGGGTAGTTATGTTATTGATCGTCTCAAATATTTCAGTTGCAAGAAAAATGAATTTTCACATGGACACGGCTGTTGCTGAGCAAGAAAGAGAAATAGGGATACCCGCCCCGTGGCCTTAGCACTGAACCGCACCCTGCGCGCATCTTGATACCAGGCGGGCGACCGTTTATGATGCCTGTTTTGAGTTAACAGGAAGACTTCATGACAAACGGCATTATTCTCGGCGCTCCATCGTCAACACCGGCGGCAGTGGTAGGAGGCGGCACCATGGGGGCAGATGTCGCTGTTGTTTTGCTGCGCGCGCGTTGCCCGGTACATCTTATCGAGACCCGTGGCGAGGCGCATCAGCAAATCAGGGAACGCATTGCCGCCAATCTGGAGCGCATCAACTGCGGCGATAACGTCGAACTGCTGACCATGGCGGCGACGCTGGAGGAGCTCGATTGGCAGAACATCCAATTGGTCATCGAGTGCATCCCGGAAAAACTCGATTACAAACGTGAACTGTTCAAGTCTCTGTCGGTCCTGGTACGGCCAGATACGGTGCTGGCCAGCAATAGCTCGAGCTTTCCCATCAGTCAGATCGCTGAAGGCCTGCCGCAACGCCAGCGGATGATCGGGTTGCATTTTTTCATGCCTGCGCACATCGTGCCGCTGGTGGAGGTCGTACTGGGCCCAGATACGGATCAGCAGGTGGCCGATGGCCTTGCCACGCTTATGCGTCGCTGCGGATCGGTGCCGATCATGGTTCGCAAGGATGT
Source organism: Advenella incenata (assembly GCF_004217095.1). Classification (GTDB taxonomy): domain Bacteria; phylum Pseudomonadota; class Gammaproteobacteria; order Burkholderiales; family Burkholderiaceae_B; genus Advenella; species Advenella incenata. The sequence continues at coordinate 188,055 of NZ_SHKO01000001.1, forward strand.
GCCCGGCTTTGTCGCCAACCGTCTTCAGCATGCCTTGGGTCGCGAAGCGTTTTCGATGATACAGGAAGGCATCGTTACGCCGCAGGACATCGACAATGCAGTGCGGTTCGGCTTTGGCTTTCGCTATATCGCGGCTGGCCCGATCATGCAAAAAGAGCATGCAGGCCTGGATGTGCACGCTGCCGCGGCCGCTACGATCTACCCGACCCTCTCCAATGTAAGCGAACCGCCCCCAGTGCTGGCCGACAAGCCCGGCCAGGGCCAGTTGGGCATGAAGTCCGGCCAGGGGTTTTACGACTGGACACCAGAGCAGATTGCTGTCGAGCGGGCTCGCTACGATAAAGCCCTGCGTACCGGGTTGAGCATTCTGGCCGCGGACCTGCCCCAGATCGAGCCTTGACCGGTTAACGCATCGCCTGCCGCGAATGCGGCTGGTCAGACAAATGCGCCTGTATGCTTGTATGGGCGGCACGGCGTCGCAGGCGCTGCGACAATGACAGTCGTGATCGCGGAGCGCCATGCAGGATCTATACGCTCGCAGGTATTGCACTCCCGGTTTGCTCTATACCCGAACCGAACAGGCAGGCTATCCAGGGGACGGTGCATCAGCGCTGGCGCTTACCGCGGCGTGCCCAGCGTCAGGTTCATATGCCGGTTGACATCCTTGTACAGCAGGTAGCGGAATTTGTCGGGCCCGCCAGCGTAGCAGGCCTGTGGGCAGAAGGCGCGCAGCCACATGAAGTCGCCCGCTTCGACCTCGACCCAGTCCTGATTCAGGCGATAAACGGCCTTGCCTTCGAGCACATACAGGCCGTGTTCCATGACATGCGTTTCGGCAAACGGGATCACGCCGCCGGGCAGGAAGGTCACGATATTGACATGCATGTCATGGCTCATGTCGGTCGGGTCGACGAAGCGCGTGGTGGCCCAGCGCCCTTCGGTGTCCGGCATGGCCACGGGGGTGAGCTGCTGCTCGTTGGTGACAAAGGCGCCAGGGTAGGCAATACCTTCGACAGCCTGGTAGCGCTTGCGGATCCAGTGAAAACGGGCGTTTGTATCGCTGCTGTTGCGCACGGTCCAGTCCGAGGCGGGGGGAATGAAGGCATAGCCGCCTGGGGTCAGGTTGTGCTCGGTGCCGGCCAGGGTGAGCGAGAGCTGGCCTTCTACCACAAAGAGCACCGCTTCGGCCTGGGGATCCTGCTCGGGATGGTTGCCGCCGCCGCCGGGGCCAACTTCAACAATATATTGGGAGAAGGTCTCTGCAAAACCAGAGAGCGGGCGGGCCAGCACCCATAGCCGGGTTTTGTCCCAAAAGGGCAGATAGCTGGTGACGATATCGCGCATGACGCCTTTGGGAATGACGGCATAGGCTTCGGTAAACATGGCCCTGTCGGTCAGCAATTCGGTCTGGGCCGGATGACCGCCATGAGGCGCGTAGTAGGGAGTCTTTGACATGGGAAAAGGTCCTCGTGTAGTGTCAGTTAAAGCAGAGCGGAGCAAGGCAAGCGGGACGCCGCTTTCAGGGGAGCGGGCCGATCAGGCCGCCAGGCGTGAGTGTGGCAATATCGCAATTGTGTCCTGGCCCGCTGCGGTCGATGACCAGAAAGTCCGAGATTGCCTCCAGCGCCAGTAGCGGGTGATGCCAGACGCCTGCTGCGTAGTTCACGCCTTGCTGGCCCTGGCATAAAAACACGCGCACTTGCCCAATGGTTGGTGCCTCACCGGCAGTAGCGACCGCGACCAGATAGGGACGCGAAGACAGCGGCATAAAGGCCTGGCTGGCCAGCGGATGGCGCTCCATCATGGTGATTTCGAAGGGTAGGGTACGTGGCAAACCACGGAAAATAGACACGATCGCCTTGCCCTGCGGGCCTGGCTCAATATGGGCCAGATCGTGATAACGCTCGGTGTTGCCGTCGTTGATCGTAAAGTGCTGCACCGCATCGCTGGCCTCGATTACCTGGCCAAAGGGGGCGAAGGCCTTGCGTGTCAGCGGTTCTATGGTCAAACTTCTGAGTGTCATGCTTGTTGCTACCTTTAATCCTCGTTTGTTCTGCTCTGGCCATTGAGCGTATTATGCGCCTGTTGCCGGTCAATATCGCCTTCCCAGGCGCCGATAACGATCGTGCCGACACAGTTGCCGATCAGGTTGGTCAGGGCGCGGGCGATGCCCATGAACCAGTCAACCGACAGCACCAATACCAGCCCGATAGCAGGAATCGCCGGAATGGCGCTCAGGGTTGCAGCCAGGATCACGATGGCCGAGCCGGGCACGCCGTGTGCGCCTTTGGATGTCAGCATTGAAATGGCCAGGATGGTGATCAAATCGGTAAATGACAGGGCCGTATTGGTCGCCTGCGCAATGAAAACCGCAGCCAGGGTCAGATAAATGGAAAATCCATCAAGATTGAATGAGTAGCCGGTAGGTATCACCAACCCTACAGTGGAGTTCTTGACGCCCATGCGCTCCAGTTTATGCATGACTTGGGGTAACACGGCGTCTGACGAGGCGGTACCCAGCACCACCAGCAATTCTTCGCGCAAATAGGCAAGCAGTTTGAAAATATTGAAACCGGCAAGTCGCAGAATCAGGCCCAGGATGACCACGACGAATATTGCGCAGGTGACATAGAACAGGACTACCAGCATGCTCAACTGGCCCAGCGTACCCACGCCATATTTGCCGACGGTAAACGCGACTGCACCCAGTACGCCCAGTGGCGCCAGGCGCACGATGAAACCGATGATTTTGAAAAACACATGGGATAATTGATTCACCAGCGCCGCAACCGGCCGCCCGCGCTCCCCCATCAGGGCCACTGCCGCTCCGAACAGAATGGCAATGAGCAGCACCTGCAGGATATCGCCGGAGGCAAATGCATCGGTAAAGGTTTTGGGGATCACGCGCATCAGAAAGCTCACGGTATCTGTTGCATGCTCCGCCTGGGTCGCATAGGGCGCCAGTGCGCTGGCATCCAGTGAGGATGTGTCCACATTCATGCCGTGGCCGGGCTTGAACAAATACGCCAGGCCAATGCCCAGCGCCAGGGCAAAGGTTGTGACGATCTCAAAATACAGCAGGGCCTTGGCGCCCACCCGGCCCACTTTCTTCAGATCGCTGCTGCCGCAGATACCGTGCACCACCACGCAAAATACCAAGGGCGCGATGATCATTTTAATCAGCTTGATAAAGCCGTCGCCCAGTGGCTTGAGCTGCTCGCCAAAATGTGGCCAGAACACGCCGATAATCGCACCCAGAATTAACGCTACAACCACCTGGCAAAAGAGACTTCGACAAATAATACGCATTTTAAATCCACTCCCCGGGAGCACCGTTGAGTGCGCCAGCGTGTTGGTTGTTCGTGAAATTCCATCTGAAATGTCAGATAACATTTCAACTATAATTAGAATGACATAAACTGCGATAGTCGTGAAAACCCTAAAAGGCCTCTTTCTTACCATGCGAACTCCCACCCGCTCTTCGGACCAGTCTTTGGCGCAACAGGCTTTTGAAGCCTTTCGGGATTTGCTCGCTTGCGGCCAAATACGCTCGGGCCAGATGATTTCGATATCAGAACTGGTTGAGGTGACCGGCCTGCCGCTGGCCCCCGTGCGGGAAGCGGTAAAGCGAGCCGCCGCCGCGGGGTTGGTGTCAATTTTGCCTCAGCGGGGCGTGTTGATCCTGGAGACCACCGCCGAGGCGCTGCATGCCGGTTTTCACCTGCGTTATCTGTTTGACCAGGAAGGCGCCCGTCTGTTGGCGCAGCAGGCGCCGGATCGTGAATTGGCGCACTTGCGCCAGGAACATGAACGCGTGCTGGAACAGGCTTCAGAAGGCGCGATATCAGCTCAATTACAGATCAAAGCCATGGAGGTGGACTGGTCACTGCATGCCTGGCTTACCGGGGCATTGAATAACCCGGTTGCACTGGCGGTCTATGAAGAAAATCGTTACCGCCTGAGTGTCATGCAGCACTCGCGCCGGCCCTTGCCTGAAAGAATCATTCCGGCCATGACCGAACATTTGCAAATCATCGATCATATTCAGACCGGCGCTCCGGAAAAGGCGGTGCAGGCGGTCAGAAGCCATTTACAAAAAACCCTGCGCTGGTGGGGTATCGTAGACAATAACGGTCAGGTATTCAAAACGGCCAGATAAGCGCAGACAAGCGTGGACTGCATGTGGCAGCGCTGACACGCCCATGCCTGCGTGGCAACGTTACCCGTGTTGTGACTGGCTGGTACAGCGTACACCGTCGTTGCTTTGCCGGAGTGGCACATACAAGGAGAGAATATGACAAATGTTTTTATTGTTGGTGGTTCAGGAAAAGTGTCCCGGCATCTTGCCCGGCAGTTGAGCGCGCGCGGGCACAAGCCCCAGTCACTGCATCGGGATGCCATGCAGGCCGAGGAACTCAAAGCCCTGGGCGCGACGCCTGTTTACGGAGACCTGCTCCAATTGGACACAGCCGAGCTGGCCCGGCTTATGGCAGACAGCGATGTGGTGGTGTTCTCGGCGGGGGCTGGTGGCAAGGGCGGAGCCCAGATGACCAACGCCATTGATGGGGATGGGCTGGTGCTGGCCGTCGCGGCGGCCATGACAGCGGGCATCCGGCGCTTTGTCCTGGTGTCGGCGTTCCCGGAGGCCGGTCGCGGCAAGGCAGTGTCCGAGACCTTTGAAAATTATATGGCAGTGAAAAAGCGCGCCGACGTGCATCTGGCAGCAACGGATCTGGACTGGGTCATTCTGCGACCGGGCACATTGCTCGATACACCCGGTACCGGTAAGGTACGCGCGGGCCTGGCCATTCCCTATGGCGGCATACCGCGTGCTGACGTGGCGGCTGCGCTGGTCGAAATCATTGAACATCCTGAAGTAAACCGGATCATTATTGAACTGACCCAGGGCGATACGCCGGTGGCCCAGGCCGTGCAGCAACTGGCGCACGTCTGACCGACGACGGTGGGCTTAGCCGGGCTCACTTTCGGCAGGCACCGGCATTGGCTGCATTGGCCGACCGATCACACTGGGGCCCGGTTCAGCCAGCATCTGGGGAGAATCCGCCAGTGCATGAAGACCCCGGCTTTCCTTGCGCTGGGATGCACACGTCGCGATCAGCCAGGCACAATCCAGACGATTGCGCAAATCCAGCCGCGTTGGTGTCCAGGCATGTCCAGAGGTATGAGCCAGCAGCGTGCGCCAGCGCCCTAACTGGTCAAGTGCCTGACCAATGCCCGCCGTTGTGCGCATGATGCCCAGATTTTCCCCCATGAGCTTCCGGATGCCTGCTGCATCAGGCAACGCGGATACATCAGGGCTGTCATTGATCGTTTGCTGCCCGTTACCGGCAAGCGACGCTGTGGTAGCGGCCGGTTGCATACGGTCCCCTTGACTGCATTGCTCGATAATGGCTTGTGCGCAATTTCGCCCAATCACAATGCATTCAAGCAGCGAGTTGCTGGCAAGCCTATTGGCGCCGTGCAGGCCGGTATCGGCCACTTCGCCTACGGCATACAGCCGGTCAATATGGGTGCAACCGTTCAAATCGGTAACGATGCCACCGCAGGAGTAATGTGCTGCCGGCGCAACCGGAATGGCTTGGCGGGTGATATCCAGCCCCAGCTCCAGGCAAGTCTGGTAAATCATGGGAAAGTGCTCGCGTATAAAGCTGGCCGGACGGTGAGAAATATCCAGCCATACAGGTTGCCCTTGTTGCCTGCTTATTTCAGCGTGGATGGCCCGTGCCACAATATCGCGCGGCGCAAGCTCGGCGCGCGAATCATAATCCGGCATGAAGCGGCGTTTGGCGTCGTTCACCAGCACACCGCCCTCGCCCCGGACGGCTTCTGAAATCAAAAAGGAGGCCGCGTTCGGCAATGCCAGTGCAGTGGGATGAAACTGCACGAATTCCAGATTGGCAATTTGGCAACCCGCACGCCAGGCGATGGCCTGGCCGTCACCAGTGGCGGTGGACGGGTTGGTGGTATAGGGAAACAGCTGCCCCAGTCCACCCGTGGCCAGGACAGTGTGGCGGGCGGTCAGGGTTAATGTGTTACCTGAAGCCATATCCAGGGCCTGGACGCCCCGGCAGGCTGATCGATCTGTGCGTCCCTGCGAGGCCAACTCGTGCGGGACCAATTCATGCGTAGTTAATTCATGTGCAATCAATGCATCGATGCACACGGTATGCTCAAACACGTGCACGTTGGGCCGCTGCCGCAACCGTGTCTGCAATACAGATGTGATGGCTGATCCGGTGCTGTCTGCTGCGTGAACGATACGGCGATGACTGTGGCCGGCTTCGCGCGTCAGGTGTAATTGATCCGGGCCGGCAAGGGTAAATTGGACGCCCAGGCGTCTTAGCCAGTTGATCGCAGCCGCTGCGGCTTGCACAATGTGGTTGACACTTGTGATATCGCACAGGCCGGCGCCGGCAACCAGCGTATCACGAATGTGGTTATCGGTATGATCTTCGGCGTCCAGCACCGCTGCTATCCCGCCCTGGGCCTTGCTGCTGGCGGTGGTCTCCAGCGACAGTTTACTGACAATGGCAATGCGCATATTGTCAGGCAGGCTTAGGGCAACCGACAAGCCAGCCAAACCGCCACCGATAATCAATACATCATAGTCATGTGCTGTGGCTTTCATCATGCAGGTCCGATTTGGGAAAATAAATGAACATCGCGGCTTATGTCGCCGCTGGCCCGGATGTTCTTTTTGTAGGCGGCAGCAAAATCGAGCATGCGGGCGATGGGTTGGAGCGCCCGATACCCCAACTGTGGATCCAGCATGATTTGCCCGCTATGCGTTTGCAGGCAGTTGGCCACGCCGGCAAGCCCGTTCATTGCCATCCACGGGCAAAAGGCGCAGCTCTTGCAGGTGGCGCTCTCGCCCGCCGTGGGGGCGGCGATGAAAGTCTTGCCTGGCGCCTGCTTTTGCATTTCATGCACGATGCCCTGGTCGGTTGCCACGATAAAGCTTGTCGCCGGCAACTCGGTAACGGCCTGGATCAACCTGCTGGTGGACCCGACCACATCTGCCAGGGCCACCACCGGGGCCGGTGATTCGGGGTGCACCAGCACGCGCGCTTGCGGGTTGGCTTTTTTCAGCTCGGCCAGTTCTTCGGCCTTGAATTCATTATGCACCAGGCACGAACCCTGCCATAGCAGCATGTCCGCGCCGGTTTGCTGTTGTATGTACTGACCCAGATGGCGGTCGGGTCCCCACAGAATTTTTTCACCCCTCTGGTGCAGATAGGTCACGATCTCCAGGGCGATCGAAGAGGTCACCACCCAATCGGCCCTGGCCTTGACTTGCGCGCTGGTATTGGCATATACCACCACTGTGCGCCCCGGGTTAGCATCACAGAAAGCCGCAAAAGCATCGGGCGGGCAGCCCAGATCCAGTGAGCAATTGGCTTCCAGGTCAGGCATTAACACCTGCTTTTCGGGGCTCAGGATCTTGGCAGTCTCACCCATGAACCTGACGCCGGCCACAACCAATGTGGTGGCCGGATGATCCCGGCCGAAGCGGGCCATTTCAAGCGAGTCCCCGACGCAACCACCGGTCTGTAACGCCAGGTCCTGTAGTTCAGCATCAACGTAGTAGTGCGCAACCAGCGTCGCCTGCTGCTTTGCCAGCTGATCGACAATTAACTGCCGATAGGTGTCCCGATCCTTTTTATCGAGTGGCGCGGGCACGCTGGCCCAGGCCTGCTTTACCTGACAGGCCGAGCCTATGCCTGCGTGGGATACCGGCTGGTTCAGCGTCGGAAAATCAATGTCAAATGTCTTGCGTACAGAGAAGGAGGTCGATGTCATGTGTCTGCATCCCGGGCCATTTTCAAAAATATATTATGCTCTGATTGAGTATAAATCGTAAAGTACTTTTTATTTCCCCGGCGTAAGCGTTGTGGTGCAAATGCCATCAGGGCCGTTCTGATAGAATCCATACATCGTTGAGGGATATGTATAGGTATGGCTTCAGGTTTTTCCGTGTCGAGCACTGCAGAAGGCGCTACCGAGGTTGTCGCGGTATTGATTGCGATCACCAATCTGAACGCGAGGGTGTTGACCGTGGAAAACGGCAATATCTTGCCCTATGGACCGCTATCGCCCGTACATAGCTCGTTGCAGGCCGGCGTACGCCAGTGGGTAAAGAACCAGACCATGCAGCCCATGGGCTACGTCGAGCAGCTCTATACCTTTGTCGATACGCTACGTACCCGCGCCTCGGGTCAGCCCGTGCTGTATGTCAGTTACCTGGGGCTGGTCAAGGAAGCCGATGAGCGCCTGCTTCAAGTCAACGCCAGCTGGCACGACTGGTACCGTTACTTCCCCTGGGAAGATCATCGCGAGGGCCGGCCCGAATGGATTGCCCGCGTGTTTTACCCTCATCTGAGAAAATGGGTTGCCTTTGCGGAGGATGACGCGGTTCGCCAGAGTCGGCAGCGCCGCGTGGATCTATGCTGGGGTCAGGGTGAGCACGCCTGGATCGAGGACAATACCCTGTACCGCTATGAATTGCTTTACGAAGTGGGCCTCATTCCAGAGTCGCCGTTGTTTGATGGGGCAATCCCTGAAAGCATGACCGGTAAGGCCATGCAGCACAACCATCGCCGGGTGTTGGCCATGGCCATGTCAAGGCTGCGGGCGAAAATCAGATACCGTCCGGTCATATCCGAGTTGATGGCCACTGAATTTACGCTGCTGCAATTGCAGAAAAGTATCGAAAGCCTGGCCGGTGTAGAGTTGCACAAGCAGAATTTCCGGCGCCTGATGCAACATCAGGACTTGCTCGAGCCAACCGGACAAAGTACGGTCCAGGAACGGGGGCGACCGGCACAGCTGTACCGGTTCAAGGATACGGTTTTGCTCGAGAGCTTGCTGTCCGGCAGCAAACTGCCTATCAATAAATAAACTTTTCAATAAGCCATTGTCGGTTTTTTATAGCTGTTATATACTCATTTTGAGTATATAACAGCTCCTATGGGGCAAATTTTGAACAGGACCTGCGTGCTTATGAATTCCGCTGCTTACCCATTACCCGACGTTGTTTTAATACCCTTCGTGCAGGCAGCGCTGGCAGAAGACATGGGGCGAAAAGGCGATATTACTTCCCAGGCGATCATCCCTGTTGGCAAGCAGGGGCGCCTGCATCTGGTCTCGCGCAGCCCGGGCGTGATCGCAGGAATGGCGCTGGCCCGGCTGGCCTTCGCGCAAATTGATCCAGCCATCGAAGTGAACATTGTCCAGCAGGATGGGGCGCATGTTCAGGCAGGCCAGTTACTGGCAACGATTTCCGGGGATGTCCGCTCCATGCTTGCGGCCGAGCGTACGGCGCTCAATTTCCTGACCCACCTGAGCGGCATCGCCACGCAGACCGCAGACATCGTCAAACGGGTTGCAGAGACGAAAGCACGCATTACCTGCACCCGCAAGACTATTCCGGGCTTGCGGGTACTGCAGAAATACGCAGTTCGCGTCGGGGGCGGCTGGAATCACCGGATGGCGCTGGATGACGCCATGCTGATCAAAGACAATCACATTGCGCTGGCTGGCGATCTGCGTACCGCCATTGCCCAGGCCCATGCGCATGCAGGACACCTGACGCCCGTCGAGCTTGAAGTCGATACCCTGGAGCAATTGGCGATCGCCCTGGAAGAAGGCGTCAGGCTTGTGTTGCTGGACAATATGGACTGCGATACCTTGCGCCAGGCCGTGGCCATGTGCCAGGGGAAGGCGCAAACGGAAGCGTCCGGCGGCATTACGCCTGAAACGGTGCAAGCCGTTGCGCAAACCGGCGTTGACTATATCGCGATCGGGTATCTGACGCACAGCACCAAGGCGCTGGATATCGGCCTTGATTTTCAGGCATGAAGGCAATGGTGCTGCGGCGGCGATTACTTTGTCCTGTTGTCCGTATACCGGTACGGCCAAGGCACGCGCGCCCAGCTCATGTTCTTCACTTAAATAGCACCAGTCCTGTGTTTGAATTTCACACAGCGACGCTAAATATAAATAAATCGGGATGTTTCACGAGTGGCTGTTGAGCCGGGCTGCCACATCGTTTGATTTTATAGATAAGCCAAAAACTGCCAGAATCGGTCACGGTCCGTCGTGAGGCTGATTTCAAATGTCATGTACTACGATCCATTCTGCGCCACGACACTACGTGGAAACGCCAAGAACTCCTTTAAAATACATTAGGTCGTTCTCAATATCGATGCAGGAAATTTGCCTGAGAGCGGTCAGCATGCCCTGCAAAGCGCTCAAGACTCCTTCAATACATCTGAAAATATAGGCATTTTCATGAATTTGCGGCAATTAAGATACTTCACCCGCATCGTAGAAACGGGCAACATTACCCGCGCGGCAGAGCAACTGTATGTGGCTCAGCCTGCGTTGGGAATGCAGGTTCGTCAACTTGAGCAGGAGTACGGTGTCAGTCTGCTGCTGCGTCATCCCCGTGGTGTGCGAACAACCCGTGCTGGACAACTGCTTTACGAACGGGCTTGCGAGATTCTGCGTTTGGTGGACGATACTGAGCGTCTGGTCAAGGCGCAAGGTCGCTTTGAAATGGAAGCGATCATGCTGGGACTGACCAACGGCTTTATGAATATAGTGGGGCGGGATCTCATCTTGCTGGCAAAAAAGGAACTCCCAGGGGTCAAGCTTGGTGTGGTGGAAGAACGAAGCATCGTATTGATTGATGCACTGGAGCGCCACGAAATTGATTTGGCCCTTGCGTACGAAGTCCATGAGCGACCAGGAATGATCAGAGTTCCTCTGCTGGAAGAGGAAATGCTCTTTGTCTACGGTGCGCAAAACGGCAATGGTCGGCTGCACGATACACCGATCGCCTTTTCGGAAATGGCAAAACACGAGCTGGTTCTTCCTGGACAACGGGACGGTGTGCGAGAACAATTATTTACCGCAGCCAAACGACGAGCAATCGAACTGAATGTAATTCTGGATGTATCGTCTGTTTCCATGATGAAGCGGATGGTAGCCGCCGGTGATGCTGCTGCCGTAATGCCCTATGGCAACGCTATTGAACACATTGAGCTGGGCTTGCTGAATGGACGGCGAATCGCTGATCCGGCCTTAAGCAGAACCTTATATCTGGTTCGCTCTATCACCAGGGCATCATTCAAACACGAAGAGGCGCTGATCAATCTGCTTGCGCAGATCGTGCAACTGTACATATCGCGTCTTGGCTCACTGGCCAATCGCTGCACAGCCGCTGAGCATTCGCTTTCCGATGTGGTCGCTACCCAGAGGGACGAGTACCGCGCACCACGCTGATTTATCACCAGCTAAAAGAAAAAACTTGGGTCTGCCATATTCCGATCGTTTTGGACTTTACCGTTCAAATTCGTTGTAATAGTCCCGTGCCCGCACTGTATTCGGTTCGTATAAGACCGGAAACAGGGCCGTCACAGTGTCAAACGAAAGGAACTGGCAATGAACACTATGAAACAAGAGGGACAAGGTCGTATTGCTGTTGTCCTGGGCGGTGCAAATGGCATTGGTGCAGCCACATGTCAAAAACTATATGACTATGGCTGGAAACTGGTGGTCGCAGATATTGATTACCAGGCTGCGCGGGATCTTGCTGCAAGTATCAAGGGCGATCCGATCAGGATAGACATTCTGGATGCACAATCAATTGCGCAGGCAGCACAACATATTGAATCGCAAATCGGGCCTGTACATGCGTTGGTCAACTCTGCAGCGATTTTCCAGCCGCAGGTCAGGCCGGAAGACCTGCCTCTGGAAGTTTGGGAGCGAATTGTCAATTCCGCTTATCGGGGCACCTATGTCAGTTGTGTTGAATTCGGTAAGCGGATGGCCTTGCGTGGTGAAGGTTCCATTGTCAATATATCTTCCATGGTGGGGCAGCGCCCCAACCATGGCCATGCGTATTACTCGGCCAAGGCAGCGGTCAACATGCTCACCGAAGGCATGGCCGGTGAGTGGGGGCGCAGCGGTGTCAGGGTCAACGCAGTCAGTCCTGGCTTTGTGGGCGTTCCCCGGATGCTCGAGAATATTGAAAAAGGCGAACGATATGCCATCTCGCCGATCGAGGTTAGTGCGCTGGGCCGGCTGGTCGAACCACGGGAAGTAGCCGAAGCGATTGCTTTTCTGCTATCGGATCGGGCATCTGCCATTACTGGTACCAATTTGCCTGTCGATGCCGGTGTACTGGCAACCAACGGATGGCTCGTGCATGGCGGTGTGCCGGCAGCACGAAAGGCAAGTGCTGTATGAGGGAAGAAGGCCAATTGCGCGTAGATGTTGCCCAACTGCAGCAATTTACCGAGTCGATTTTTCTGGCCGCGGGTTTGAGCCCGGTCCATGCAGGGTTGGTCGCCGACAGCCTGGTTATGTCCGATTTAAGAGGAACTCATTCGCATGGCATTGTGCGAGTCCCTTTCCTTATAGACCGTCTGGTCAAAGGCGGAGCCAACGCGGACCCGCAAATCAAAGTCGTGCGTGAGGCGCCGGCTACAGCACTGCTTGACGGTGATCGAGCACTGGGCGCCGTGACCGCAACCCATGCCATGCGTATGGCAATGGAAAAAGCCCACACAGCCGGTATCGGATTTGTGGCAGTAAACAACAGTGATTTCATCGGTGCCTGCGCGCATTATGCGCTTATGGCGATGCCTGAAAATATGATCGGTATCGCCTGGACTAACGGCTACCCCGGAATGACTCCTTGGGGAGGAAGCGTAAACAATATTGGCAACAATCCAATTGCTTTCGCTGCTCCAGGGTTGACGCAGGGGCCGGTTGTACTTGATATGGCATTGAGTGTGGCTGCCGGAGGAAAGGTGCGTCTGGCCGCGAAGAACAATCGCCGCATTCCTACAGACTGGATCATTGATCGTCACGGGAAACCAACTGATAACCCGGCCGATCTGGCCGCCGGCGGTGCATTGCTGCCTTTGGGCTACAAGGGATATGGACTGGCCGTGTTTGGGGAAATCCTGTGTGGCGTGCTGACCGGATCTCGTATTTTGTCTGAAATACCGGCGTGGTTTGTGGATACCCAGCGGGACATTGGCAATGGGCATATTCATATGGCAATTGATATATCGAAATTTATCGAACCCGATGCGTTCAAGCGCAGAGTCGACGAGATGGCCATGATGCTCAAAAATACCCCCCTGCTTGCAGATATGCAAGAGATCCTGCTGCCTGGAGAGCGTGCATGGCGCGTTCAGAAAGAACAGCAGATCACAGGTATACGTATATCAGGCGCCGTATGGAACGATCTGCTGGAACTGGCAGATCGCCTGGATGTATCCGCACCGGCAACACTGCAATAGTTGTCGCTTTCAACGTTTTGACAGACTGAAAAATATGCTGACTATAAAAGACCTTACTCTTGCTCATTTAACCATCGGCGCTACTCCTGCGCAGACTATTGACGCTGCGGCCGTTGCCGGCTTCGGGGCCACTGGTATCAGAATCTGCGGACGACGCCCGGGTGATGCATTTGCAACGCCTGTTTTGAACAATCCCGCAACCATTGTGGCACTGCGAAATCAGGCAGCTGAACTGGGCGTGAGACTGTCTAACGTATCGGGCTATCAGTTTTATCCCGAGACCCGAATTGAAGATGTGGAGCCAGTTATTGACGCTACGGCGGAACTGGGTGTGCCGATACTGGTGGCCAATAGTTTTGACCCCGATGCATCACGGTTCATTGACACGTTCTCTGCCTATTGCGAATTGGCCGAAAAGGCCCGCATTCGGGTTGCGCTTGAATTTTTGCCATACAGCGGGATTCGTACGCTGCAAGCCGCCTGGCAGGTCATCCAGGCAAGCAACAGCAGCCAGGCGGGACTCTTGCTGGATGCGCTGCACCTGGCTCGCTCCGGCGCCACGCCCGAGCACATCAGGATTGTTCCTGCCGAGCGGGTTGTTTTCGCTCAATTATGCGATGCCAATGCGCGGTCAGGCGATATGACAGACGACGCCCTATTACAGGAAGCACGTGGTGCGCGGCTACCGGCCGGTGAAGGTGTGTTGCCCCTGTTTCAGTTCCTGGATGAATTGCCGGCTGATTGTGAAATTGAATATGAAGTGGCCAGACAGGATATGAGGGACAAAACGCCCTCCGAAAAAGCCAGCGTGGCGGCTGCCGATGCGATGCATTTCATGGCGCAATACCATGCGCGTAAACTTGAAACGGGGGCGCGTTAAGATGTCGTCAACCGAAAGCACCCTTCGGGTGGGCGTTATTGGCTGCGGCATGATCAGTGCCGATCACCTGGCTGCCTGGTCCAACTGTACCAATGCCAAGGTCGTTGCAGTATGTGATTCGTCTATCGAACGGGGCCGGGCAAGAGCTGCTCAGTTTGGAATCGAGCGCGTTTATGAATCGCCCGAAAGCATGTTCGAGCAGGAGACGCTTGATGCGGTAGATATCATCACGCCACGTGAAACCCACGCCACTCTGGTCCGCATGGCTGCCAGGTATGGCGTGCACGCGCTGTGCGAAAAGCCGCTATGTCCCGCTTATGATGAGGCATTGGCATTAGTCCAGGAAATTGGCTCATCCATTCGCGTCATGGTCAATGAAAACTGGCGATACCGCGCTTACTTTAAAAAAATTGGTGAATGGATAGACGCTGGCAAGCTCGGTACGATCGCCCAGGTGCGCATCGCATTGTGGCGCTCGAGCATGCTGCCGCGCAAGGAAGACGGCAAAATACACGCCTTTACACGTCAGCCGTTTCTTCAGAACGAGCAACGCGTCCTCATCGCAGAGTCACTGATCCACGAGATTGACGTTGTTCGTTCACTGTTTGGCGAAATGTCGCTTATTGCCTGCTGTACAGCAAGGGCATGTCCGGCGCTCAAAGGAGAGGATAGTGCAACGCTATTGCTGCGTTCCGAATCCGGATTTCCGGTCACGATAGACGGTGTCATGACTGCAGCGGGCCATGATACCCGCTCACCTGATCGACTTGAGATCGCGGGTACGAGGTGCAGCATCATTCTTGAAAATGCAGTGCTCAGGCTGATTGGCCAGGAGCAGGATATGGTTACTTATGACGAAGCCCAGATAAGGCAGGGATGTTTTGACGCATCGATTCAACACTTTGCAGATCGTCTGATCGATCATGGCCCGTTCTGGACCAGTGCCCAGGATCAGCTTCGCAGCTTGCAGCTTATGGAACAGGCGTATCGTTCGGCCGGACATCCAGTTGCGCTGACGACGGAGCAGTAAACAGGGCACCGGCGTGTAGCACGCCTCTTTACACATTCAATCATCTATAAAGGAAATGACATGGTACTGGCAGGAGAAGCACTTATCGCGATCTGGAATGATATTACACCCGAAATGCGTGAAGATTTTTTCGAGTGGCATCCGCGCGAGCACATGGTGGAAAGGCTTGGCATTCCTGGCTTTATCAGAGGCCGACGCTATATTGCCTTGGATGCCCAGGTTGAATTTCTGACCTTATATGAGGTCGCAAATGCCGACGTTCTGGTAAGTGATGTTTACAAAACCCGCTTGACCAACCCCACACCATGGTCAACAAAGACACTGCCCGCGTTTCGCAATAACGTTCGTGGGGGATGCCGAATCCACTACAGTCAGGGTTACGCGATGGGTGGATTTATCAAGACCATACGCATCAAGGCGCAGGAAGGTGAGAAAGCCTCGCTGATAAAACATATCGTGAATAACATGTTGCCGGGCTTGATTGACGCGCCAAGAATAACCGGCGTGCATTTTGTAGAGAACGATACTGCATTGACGGGGGGAAATTCGGGCAATCAGCGCGGACGCGTTATTCAATTGCCCGACTTGATACTGCTGATTGAAGGTTCAGCGGAAGAAGGGGTGCGCAATGCATGTGCAGAATATCTCCCGGAGGACGCGCTGATCAGGGCAGGCGCCACGGCTGACGTCATTAATGGCTTGTATCAGTTGGAGTACAGCATACAGAACCTGGTCCAGCCGACGTGACGCGATAATTATGGCGTAGTCAACCTTTGGCGTAAGAGCCGGTAAAGATGAGAATTATGAAATTGCATCTTTACCGGTTTTTTTAAATCGCGGGTTTGCGTTTTGTTGAAGAATCCATGGACATCCCGTGCGGCATCAGATTGAACCGGGCCTGATTTTCGTCAGCTCTGCGACTTTTTTGAATGTTTCAGATTCCCGGGCGATACGCTGGCTGAATGCTTCAGGCGTGTTGCCGCCAGCGGTAATACCCAGCGTTACCAGCCCTTCCTGCACTTCTTTGGTTTTCAGCGATTGCACCAGTGCGCGATGAATTTTATCGATAACGCTGCGTGGCGTGCCTTTGGGCGCATGCAGCCCAAACCAGTTGCTGGCAGTTTCCAGATCAGGTAAGCCGGCTTCGCGAACAGTCGGCACATCCGGGTAGTGAGGATCGCGTTTTTTTCCGTACAGCAGTATGGGCCGCAAACTGCCATCTTTGGCATGTGAGTTCATGACAATGTTGCTCAGCAGGCTCAATTGCACGCGGTTGGAGATCAGATCAGGCATGATCTGACTGCCTCCCTTGAAGTGCACAGCGTCGATATCGATGCCCGCGAGCATTCTGAAGTATTCCAGATAGAGATGCATATTGCCCCCGGCCCCCGAGTCTCCATAAAACAAAGTATGAGGCTTGCTTTTTACCAGTGAGATAAACTCCTCAATAGTGGCCGCCGGAACCTGTTTGTTTATCGTCAGGAACTGATCACCCTCTCCAAACATGGATATGTGTTCCAGATCCCTTTGTGGATCCACCGACATGTTCATGGTATGTGGCGAGACGGTAATCTGACCAATACTGGACGCAAGAAGCGTATATCCGTCCGGCGCAGACCGCACCACCTGAGCTGTGGCGATATTGCCAGCCGCTCCTGGTTTGTTCTCCACTACTATTGTCTGCCCCAGAATCCGGCTCATTTGTGTCGCAAAAAGCCGTGGCAAGGCATCAGTTGTACCGCCAGCGGAAAAGCCAACCACTATTTTGATAGGTTTATCGGGGAAATCGTTTGTGCTCCCATTAGCGGGAAGTACCGCTGAGAGCGGTGCAATACTGGCGTATTGCAAGAACTTGCGTCTGTTATTCCGGGCCATCGTCTTGTCTCTCGTTCTATGTGTTTCGGTCTGATGTATTTGTGCCACAGCATCCTCATTTCAATGGGTATTTCGCCTGTAGACAACTGCATTACAACGGATCGATCTGCTAATGTCCAAAACGATTTTTATATATGAGGCATAAGCGTTTGCTTAGAACAAGAGAGCAATTGCACTAAGACTTCGGGTGAAACGAAGTTGATGGCTATCAGGCACGGGGAAAATCAGCGCCGAGGCATCGTCCCGGTTGTAAGGGGTTGTGTATCCCTGGCATCGGGCGGGAAAGCGGGAGCGACTTTGCCGTCCATTATGGTTCCAACCGACGCTCTAGTACGTCTGTCATCTGATTGATCAGCGCTGCTGCGGGGCCGCTTTTATCCCACGCATAGAGAGAGACAACCATCGCGGGCATGTTGCCCAAAGGTGCATACTCGCGTACACGCCGTCCGATGGTGGCTTTGAGGGGCAGCACGGACAGGCCCAGACCAGTCTCTACGCCGACCAGCACGCTTTGAAAGCTGCTGCCTGAAAAAGCCACATACCATTTTTTGCGCTCCCGTTCGATACGATCAAACATGGCTTCGCGGTACAGTCCTCCGGGCGGAAAAGTGACCAGCGCAATGGGGTCAGACCATTGCTGACTATTGTCTGCACTTTCATACCAGGCCAATGCTTCCGGGAAGCTGGCGTGGCAGTCTGCGCTTGCTGCCGGCTCTTTGACGACGACAATATCGAGTTCCCCACCACGGTAACGGTCGGTCAGATTGCGGCTTAAGCCGGTTGTGATATCCAGCCGAATCGAGCGGTGCATATGGGTACAGGCCCTGAAGACCGCCGCCATTTGAGCGGTAACCAGGTCTTCGGGCAGACCGATGCGTACGGATTGGGTACCGGCCGGGTCTCCCAGCATGGCTTGTGCTTCGCGTTCAAGCGCGAGAATGCGCCGGGCGTAGCCGGCCAGCCGTTCACCGGGGACAGTGGCCTGGACCGGGCGGGCGTTGCGATGCACCAGTTGCTGGCCAACTGACGATTCAAGTCTTGCCAACTGCTGGCTGATGGTCGATTGCGTCAGGTGCAGGCGATCTGCGGCGGCGGTAAAGCTGCCTGTATCGACAATTTCGACAAACGCCGCCAGAAGACGGGGATCCAGCAATTTCGTTCCCCTTGTTTAGAAGTATCCTGATTGCAATTATAAGCACAACATGCACATTCTTAATATTTATTATTCAATAATTTAATTTCCAAATATAAGGCCGCACGACTATACTGGCGGCGGTTCGGTGCCGATACGGACACAACTGGCACAAGGTGCTTGAATTTAAGCGTTTCTGCAGATTAGCGTCCTGTACGCAGTCTGCAGCTATGTAGCGCCAGGCGCTGATCCCAATCCTATTGCAATGATTTTGGAGGTCATATGACCAGATCGATTGTCATGGCAGTGTTCACAGCCGTCCTACTGGCCTGCACGCCTATCTTCTCGGGAGCCGTCATGAATACATATCCGTTACACAGTGCAGCAGGCAATGACGATGTCGCTGCCATCGGGCAAATTTTATCGGGCGGCACAGAAACAGACGCACGCGATAGCTCGGGTGCGACCGCGCTGCTTGTTGCCACCAGGGCGAACAAGGTGCGCGCTGCGCAAACGCTTATTGCGGCTGGCGCCGATGTCAACGCAAAAGACAATATCAGTGACAGCGCCTATTTGTATGCCGGCGCCCGGGGGCATTTGGATATTCTCAAGCTCACGCTGGCTCATGGCGCTGATCTCAAAAGCACTAATCGATATGGCGGAACGGCACTGATTCCTGCTGCCGAACGCGGTCATGTCCAAACTGTCAGAACGTTGATTGAAGCCGGCGTTGATGTTGACCACGTTAATAATCTGGGATGGACTGCATTGCTGGAGGCCATTATTCTTGGCTCGGGCGGTGAGCAGCACCAGCAGATCGTGGACGCCCTGTTAAAGGCGGGCGCCAACCCCAATCTGGCAGATCGCGAGGGCGTTAGCCCACTTGCGCATGCGCGCTCACATGGCTATAGCGAAATAGAAAACATGCTGCGCGCCGCTGGCGGCCGTTGATATTGGAAAGGTCACATCAATGCAACAAAATACACATTTTCTCCAGCAGGCGATTGAGCTTGCCTATGCCAATGCGCAACAGGGCGGTCGTCCATTTGGGGCGTTGGTCGTTCGCAACGGCCAGGTGATCGCCCAGGCGGTCAACGAAATCATGACGACTAACGATCCCACTGCGCATGCCGAGTTACTGGCCATCAGGGCGGCCAGTCAGCATCTGGGCTCGGCCAGTCTGGCAGGGTGCAGTGTTTTTGCCAGCGGTCACCCGTGCCCCATGTGCATGGGCGCAATGAGGCTGGCCGGGATCAAAGAAGTGACCTACGCCTATAGCAATGAAGATGGTGCCCCCTATGGTCTTTCTACAGCAGAAATCTATTCCGACCTGGCCAGGCCGTTTGACGAGCAGTCCGTGACCATTCGTCATGTGCCCACCCGGCTAGCGGCCACGCCCGATCTGTACGCCTATTGGAAACGCCAGCAACAAAAAGGGGCTTGAATCCATGTTGCGGGTCCAGACGCCGCTTGTGCGAGCCATGCTTGTTGCAACGGTTGCGCTTATAGGGTTTAATCTGCGACCCTTCATTACCAGTATCGGGCCCCTTGCCGGCAGTATTCAGGCGCACACGGGGCTGGGCCTGCAAGGCATGGCCATGCTGACGCTGGTGCCTATGTTGCTGATGGGTGGTGTGGCATTTATCGGACCAGCCCTGCAAAGTGCGTTTGGTGCGCGCCGTTCCGTCATTGCGGCATTGCTGGTGATCTGTTGCGGTTGCGCTTTGCGTCTGCTGAGCATAAGCGGATGGAGTCTTGTTGCGACGGCAGCGTTGATTGGTTTGGGTGTCGCAGTCATACAAGCGATTTTCCCGGGGATCATCAAGCGTGATTTTGCCCGTCATGTCGGTCCCATGATGGGGCTGTACTCGGCAATGCTCATGGGTGGTGGAGCGCTGGGCGCAGTCACTGCGCCTGCCGTATCGTCGAGCACAGGGCTGTGGACCGTTGGCCTGGCCTGGTTTGCATTGCCGGCCGCTGCGGCGCTTTTGCTGGCATGGTCTTTTCTGCCGGTTGATACAGACAGGAGCAGGAATGAAGGCGCTGCCCGGCTGTTGCTGGCCCGACCTCGCACTTGGCTTTTGATGCTCTGCTTCGGATTGATGAATGGGGGTTATACATCTGTGGTCGCCTGGCTTGCGCCGGCGTATCAGGAACGAGGCTGGAGCGCCGAGGGCAGTGGCGGCTTATTGGCAGTGCTGGCGGTGAGCCAGGCGCTGTCGGCGCTGACGCTGCCGCTGTTTGCCAGGAAGGCACCGGATCGCCGGCCGTGGCTATGGTTCACACTTGTGATGCAGGGCATCGGTTTTGCGGGTTTGGCCTTGGCGCCGGACTTTGCTGCACTTGGCTGGGTGATCATGCTGGGATGCGGTCTGGGCGGCTGCTTTGCCTTAATGCTGATCGTGGCACTGGATCATCTGCCTGATCCTGCACAGGCCGGGGCGCTCTCGGCCCTGATGCAGGGAGGTGGTTTTCTGATCGCCGCGGCGCCTGCTTGGCTTGTCGCGGTACTGCACGAGGCCACCGGTGGCTATGAGGCCGGATGGATGGGACATCTGGCAACCGTGCTGGTTGTCGCCATCCTGGTCTTGCGCTTTTCTCCCCGGCGTTATGCGAGTGCCATGCGCGCGCCCGCCGCCAGCGCCGGGCAACAGGACACATTGCTGCCCACTGCCACGGTCACTGCGACGCCAACTCCAGATATGCGCTGAATCGTCAGTCGCTTGCGCGATTGCGATATTCGACCGGATGCCAGCTGAAACTGTTCTTCGCCTCAGAGCGGACATGGCCGATCCCGGGAAATGGCAAGTGGGGTGCGGCGATCAGCTGGCGCTTGCCGGAGAAATCAGAAAACGCATTTTTTCTTACCGATATTGCGTCTTCTGGCTTCAGGTCATAAACAATGGCGATGTCAGGTTCGGGAAACTGCAAGGACTCAACATGGACAATGTCACCCACGAAAACCATGGATTGGTCCTGGCTGCTGACGGTAAAGAATGCACTGCCGGGCGTATGTCCCGGGTGTATGGTTGCTTTTACGCCGGGCAGTACGGTTTGCCCGTCATCAAAGGTTTTTACTTTTCCCAGTTTTTCATATACACCGATCGTCTTGATCGCTTCTGCGAAATACTTATCGTCATAGCCGGTTTTCTTGGCGTTGCCTGCATCCAGGAAAAAAGCCAGGTCGGGCGCACCGACATGGACGGTGGCATTCGGAAATGCAGGTTTTCCGTTTTGTACCAGGCCACCGGTGTGGTCAGTATGAATATGCGTAATAAGCACATCGGTCACTTGTTCGGATTTGATTCCCACGCTGGCCAGGCTATCATAAAGTTTGCCACCGAAGCCGGGTCCAAAAAGCTCCCCTGACCCGGTATCAACCAGAATAATACGTTCGCCGTCGCGAATCACAAATGCATTGATCGATGCTTCTACCGGGTTCGCAAGAAATGCCTTGCTCAGCAAATTGTCGATATGAGAATGGGATGGACCAATCAGTAGTTGATACAGATCCTGGGGCACGGTGCCATCAGATATGGCGGTAATGGTCAGGTTGCCAAGGGGCATAGAATAGGCGTCGGCCACTTGCTTATAAGTAGCGGTCTTTGCAACAGGTGCTGCCTGGGCAGAAGCAGGCAGGGCTAAGGCAGGCAGGGCGATCACACTTGCGATGGCCAGGACACCAGAAAAAAGAAGGGGGGTAATACGTGACATTTCGTTGATTTTCCATGGTTGGGTGGAGAAATCACATCATGCGCCACTCTCTGACGCTGCACAAATTGTAAATTTCAATTCGACCTATCGATACTGCTGATGGCTCGACAACGCAATGACCTCAATTTGTCTGCACCGCGTCGAAAATCATCGACCGCAGCCAGCGGTGCGCCGGATCGGCATTCACTGTTGAATGCCAGAACAGCTTCATCGAAAATGTATCCAGGGTCAGTGGCGGGGTGAACAATTCCAGGTGGCTGGTAAACCGCTGTAGAAAACGTTTGGGCAACGTGCAGATGCAATCTGTTGAATTCAGGATCAGCGGGGCCAGGGCGTAGCTCTGGACCGACACCGTTACACGGCGTTGCCGACCGAGATCGGCAAGTGCTTCGTCGATCATGCCGTTGAACATGCCACCACTGGTCGAAATCAGCAGATGATCCAGTTCGCAAAACGTATCCAGGGAGAGCGGACCTGTGCCGCGGGGATGGCCGATGCGTTGCGCCGTCAGGAACTCTTCGTTAAAGAGCAGGCGGCCGATCAGATTAGGGGCAGCATCCTGCGCGGTGCCAATAAACAAATCCACTTCGCCGCGTTCCAGTTGCCCATTCACCTGGGTCTTATCGGGTAATGTGAAGGCAACCCTGACTGCCGGCGCCTGGGCGCTGATCAAAGGCAACAGCGCCGGGGCAAGAATGGCCGCCGGGTTGTCCATTGCGGCAATACGAAATGTGCGTTCACTGGTGGCGGGATCGAAAACGTGCGCCGACTGGACAAACTGCGTCAATTGCTGCAACAGGCGTTGCAGTTCCGGTTTGAGCGCCAGGGTATGTGAGGTGGGCGTCATGCCGCGTCCAGAAGACGAAGGCACGAATAGCGGATCATTGAAAATGCGACGCAGCCTGGTCAGGCGCCCGGATAGCGCCGATTGCGTGATGTTCAATCTGGCTGCGGCATGGGTCACATTCTGGTCCTGCAACAGCGCATCCAGCGCGAGCAGCAGATTGATGTCCAGGTCTCCGATCGGCCGGGTCATCGGCGATGCCCTATGGTATTGCAGCAGCAGGCGGCAATGCGTGATGGCGTGCAGGGCAGCAGTGTTATTGCAGTTGTAATCACTCTAGGGGCCATGGGAACGATTTTTCTCAGAACAGCGAAATCAAGAAGTCTACTTACTTATCGCTTCGACCCTGAGTATCTCACAAGGCTGTAGGCCCTTCAAGCAATCATTAGCCTGGTGCCGTGCTAACGTTCCGGCTTCATTGCTGCGCCGCCCGGCGATCAAATGCGCCTCCTGTCTGCGCCACGCCCTGGGTGGTCACCGCCGCTTTGCCCAGCAATGGGAAAACCAGTTCGGCAAAACGAACCGCCTCTTCCAGATGAGGATACCCCGATAGCACGAAGGTATCGATTCCCAAATCGGCATATTCCTGCAGCCGGGCAGCGACGGTTTGTGGATCGCCCACCAGTGAGGTGCCCGCGCCACCGCGTACCAGACCTACGCCGGCCCATAAATTGGGTGACACTTCCAGTTTGTCGCGCCGTCCGCCATGCAAAGCCGCCATGCGTTGCTGGCCTACCGAGTCCATGTTGGCGTAATTTTTCTGGGCATGTGCGATATCTTCGTCAGTGATATGACTGATCAGGCGACGAGCGTCCTGCCAGGCTTCATCTTCCGTCTCCCGTACGATGACATGAACTCGTAGCCCGAATCGTACTGTTCGATGGTGCTTTGCTGCGCGAGCTCTGACATCGGCGATTTTGCTGGCGACTGCTGCAGGTGGCTCGCCCCAGGTCAGATAGGCATCTACGTGCCGGGCAGCCAGCTCGTGCGCCGCCTCGGAAGAACCGCCGAAATAAAGTGGTGGCCAGGGCTTTTGCACCGGGGCATGATAATTCCTGCTTTGTGTGACTGACAGGTATTTTCCCTGGAAATCGACGGTTTCCCCCGACAATAGTTTTTTCCATATTTGCAGATATTCATCTGCGGCTGCGTAGCGCTCATCATGACCCAGTTGCACGCCGTCTGCAGCCAGTTCGGCGGCATCTCCTCCCGGCACGACATTGAGCAGCAAGCGGCCATGCAAAGCCTGATCAAGCGTAGCCGCTTGCCTGGCCGAGGGGGCCGGGCCGCCCAAAGAGGTCCTGAGGGCAACCAGCAGTTTGATTCGCTGAGTGACCGGAATCAGGCTGGCGGCGACAACCCACGGGTCCAGGCAGGCGCTTCCGGTAGGAATGAGCAAGCCGTCATAGCCAAGGTTTTCACTTGTGATGGCGATCTGACGCAGATATTCGCTTGTGGGGTACCTGCCAAAATCCGACGTGCCCAGATAGCGTGTGTCGCCGGAGGTCGGAAGAAACCAGAAAATATCGGGGTTCATGACGTTTGCGGTAGAAGATAGGGAATGCACATCGCGCTTATGCAACAGCGCGTTCGGCAATATTGTGGCGTTGTTGATTGACGACGCCGTTAAGCACTGGTGCAGCCAGGGATGCAACCAGTTCGAGACGTTTTGCCAGCGTTTCGCTGACAATCTTCCCATCTTGTATCTCCGCTGAAGTGGCGTAAATGCCGGCAGGCAGGCTGAGGGCATGAAAGAACCCAAACAGGGTACGCAACTGATGGTCGATCACCAGACCGTGCAGGGCGCTGCCTCCCGTGGCGGCCAGCAGTACAGGCTTGCCTGCGAGCGCGTCCATGTCGATCAGATCAAACAGATGCTTGAACAACCCGGGGACCGATCCGCGAAACACCGGCGCGCCAACGATCAGAAAATCGGCATTCTCGATACGCTGCAGGGCCTGTTTTGCAACCGGGTTCAGGTTGTCTTTCGATATGGCTGTGCCAATGAAGGGCACCAGATCGACAAGGTCGATGAATTGGGTGTGGAGTGCGACATCGTGTGAAATTTTCTGGGTCACTTCCTCGAGCAGGACGCGGGTACGTGACGGACGATGCAGGCTTCCATTTATGACAACTGTGTTCAAGAAACGGGGCATTCTGTTCTCGATTGATTGGATAAATAAATGATACGAGCTTCATTACACCATTGCGTGCAGCCAGATCAAACAATATTTATTGCATTTGTATATGCCAGAAAAACTGCAGGATGCGGCATAAGCAAAATACAAATTGATATTGGAAGCATCAATCATCAGGTTGCTAAGATAAAAGGGAACTTCAACCAAACATGGATACACAGCAAATGACAGACAGCGCTTTCGAGAACCGCAGATCATCATTGAAATTATTGGCTGCACTGGGCACGCTGGCTGGCATTGCACCCCTGCAAACGGTTTGGGCGCAAACCAAGGCTAAATCATTTCGGGTGGGCTGGCAGAAGGGCTCCAACATTGCGCTGCTCAGAGCACGTGGCAACCTTGATGCACGACTCAAAAAAGAAGGAGTCAGTGTACGCTGGATAGAATTTACCGCCGGACCTCAAATGCTCGAAGGATTGAACGTAGGCAGTATTGATTTTGCCTGCGTCGGCGAAACGCCGCCGATATTTGCTCAGGCGGCAGGTGCAGATCTGGTGTATGTAGCGAGCGAGCCGCCGGCGCCGAAGGCCGAGAAAATCCTGGTGCAAAAAGATTCGCCCATTCAGTCGTTCAAGGAACTCAAGGGCAAGCGCGTGGCGCTCAATCGCGGTTCAAACGTGCACTATCTGCTTTTGAAAGTACTGGAAAGAGAAGGTCTTGCCTACACGGATATTGATGTGAAGTATCTGCCGCCGGCAGATGCGCGGGCGGCATTTGAAAGTGGCTCGATTGATGCATGGGTTATCTGGGACCCATTTGCCCAGGCCGCGATCGAACAGATTGGTGCGCGCGTCCTGGTTGCCGGCCACGATCAGGTACACAACTATAATTTTTACCTTTCCACCGGCGCTTACGCAAAATCCTACCCAGAGATTCTGAAATGGACGATAGAAGAAGTTGATGCAACCAATAAGTGGACAGTAGCGCATTTTGACGAAGCGGCAGACATTTTGTCGCCTCAGATAGGGCTGAACCGGGAAATCACCCGTCATGCACTGCAGAACTATGCGTATGGCGTGGCGTACATTACAGATCCGGTTGCGCAGAACCAGCAAAATATTGCAGATGCATTTTCTTCACAAAAATTGATTCCTCGCGCTCTGGAGATCAAAAATGTTATCTGGCGTCCATGACAAGCCCGCGACCCATGTTGCCGATCAACAGATCGATGAGCAAGAAAGGGTTTTGTTGTGGGAGCGTATTGTAAACAGTAGCCTGGCGCCGTGGCTGGTGCCAATTGTATTGGTCCTGTTATGGCAACTGGCAGCCTGGGCCGGCTGGCTGTCGACCCGCATTGCGCCGTCGCCGCTTGCCGTTGTTCTGGCGGCCTGGGAACTGATATGCAGTGGAGAAATCTTTGTTCATCTGTGGTCCAGTTTCGTGCGCGCGGCAATCGGCTTTTTCATTGGCGGCGCTATCGGTCTGATACTGGGCTTTCTGAACGGTGGTTTCAGGGTGTGCGAACGCCTTCTGGACACCACCATACAAATGGTACGCAACGTACCGCACTTGTCTCTCATTCCGCTGGTCATTCTGTGGTTCGGCATCGACGAAGCGGGCAAGCTCTTTCTGGTCGCTTTGGGGACGTTGTTTCCCATCTATCTGAATACCTTTCACGGGATTCGTTCGGTTGACCGTGACTTGATAGAAATGGGCAGATCCTATGGTCTTTCAGACTGGCAGCTTTTTACCAAGGTCATTCTTCCCGGCGCGATGCCCAGCATTCTGGTGGGTGTCCGGTTCGCGCTGGGTTTTATGTGGCTGACGTTGATTGTTGCCGAAACGATTTCGGCCAGCAGCGGGATTGGCTACATGGCCATGACAGCCCGTGAGTTCATGCAGACCGATATCGTAGTGGTGGCGATTTTGCTGTATGCCCTCTTGGGCAAACTGGCCGATACGGCGTCGCGTTTGCTTGAACGAAGGCTGTTGCGCTGGAATCCTGCATTTAAATAGATATATCGATAGCGTACTGGAGCAATGTGAAGGATGGAACAAGTAACTGGCGGAATTGATCTGAGAATGGAAGGGGCCGGCAAACGCTTTGGAACGCGACAGGTATTGCAGGATGTCAACCTTAGCGTTACAGCGGGCCAGTTTCTTTCTGTGGTGGGACGCAGCGGTAGCGGCAAAAGTACGCTATTGCGTCTGCTCGCCGGTCTGGACACAGCCAGCGTGGGCAGAATCCGGGTGGATGGGCGAGCGGTGGAGCAGTCCCGCCATGACATACGCATCATGTATCAGGACGCACGTCTTCTGCCGTGGCAAACGGTTGCCAACAATGTTGCACTGGGCCTCAAAGGCAAAGGCAGCCAGATCCGCCGGATTGCCATCGAGGCGCTTGAGCAGGTTGGCCTGGCGGACCGCGCCGACGAATGGCCTGGCGTGCTCTCGGGCGGCCAACGTCAGCGTGTGGCGCTAGCCCGGGCGTTGGCACATCGGCCGCGGTTGTTGCTGCTGGATGAACCGCTAGGCGCGCTGGATGCCCTGACGCGTATTGAAATGCAGCAATTGATCGAATCACTATGGAAAGATCATGGCTTCACTGCGGTCCTGGTCACGCACGATGTCGCTGAAGCCGTAGCATTGGCTGACCGCGTGATTTTGATTGACCAGAATACGGTGAAATTTGATCTGGATGTCAGGCTTGCCCGGCCGCGCGTCAGAGGGGACGCGCACTACGCGTCCCTGGAAGGGCAGTTGCTGTCCCGTTTGCTCGGCCGTCAAGGGGAACCTCACCAGGCACAGGCCGCATAGTCTTCTTTCTTTTTAGTGAGTAAAGCGATTTATGACAATAGAACTAAATTGGTATCTGCCTAATCACGGTGACTTCCATGGGTTGACGAATAATCGATTGGGCGAATCGGTCAACAGGATAAGGCAAAGTACACCGGCGTATCTGGAATCGGTTGCGCGGGCGATCGAGTACGCCGGCTTTAACGCCGTGTTAATTCCTACCGGCCCCACGTGTCATGACGGCTGGGTCGTTGCTGCCGCATTGTCCCAGGTCACGACCAGACTCAAGTTTCTGGTTGCATTCCGTCCCGGGTTTGTGCTGCCCGCCGTGGCCGCGCAAAGCGTGCAATCGCTGCAGCGAATTACCGGCAACCGCTTGTTGCTCAATGTGGTGACCGGTGGAGATTCGGCTGAGCAGCGTGGTTACGGCGACTTTCTGGATCACGACCAGCGCTATGAACGTACGGCGCAATTTCTGGATATCGTCCGGAAAATCTGGGCAGGAGAAAACCTCGATTATGAAGGCACGCATTTTCGCCTGAAAGGCGCGGGGCTGCTTCGTCCGATGGTCAGCCCTCCCCCTATATATTTCGGTGGCGCCTCGGCCGCAGCCGAAGCCGTCGCAGCGCAATATAGCGATACCTATCTGTTTTGGGGTGAAACACCGGCGATGGTAGAGGAACGAATCGCTCGGGCCGATGCGCTGGCAGCAAGCCATGATCGGCGACTACGTTATGGTTATCGGGTGCATATCATTTCCCGTGATACGCCTGAACAGGCCTGGGCCGAGGCTGATCGCCTGCTCAGGGAAGTGCCTCGCGAAACCATCGAAAAAGCCCAGAAGCAGCTGCAGAAAAGCGAGTCGGTGGGGCAGGCACGCATGCGGGCCTTGCGCCAAAGCAATACCTTTAATGACGTGCGTGATCTGGAGGTCTATCCAAATCTGTGGACCGGTATCGGCCTGGTGCGTGGCGGGGCAGGCACTGCCATTGTGGGAAGTCATGAACAGGTTGCCGAACGCATCGAACAATTGCACACATTGGGCATCTCCAGCTTCATTCTGTCGGGTTATCCCAATCTTGAGGAAGCCCTGAACGTCGGCGAAGAAGTCGTACCACTGCTGAACAGCAACACCGCCGTGCGCGCCGTTGCCGGCGCCTGATCAAGGAAAAATATGAGTATTGAATTTAACTGGTTTCTTCCCACTAATGGGGACAGTCGACATCTGACTGGCAACATCAGTAACCCACAATTGCGGCCCACGCATCTGGCGCATCGCGAGCCTGATGTGGACTATCTGGTGCAGATCGCTCGCGCTGCAGAGGCGACCGGCTTTAACGCGGCACTGATTCCCACAGGCGCCGCCTGCGAGGATGCATGGCTGATCGCTGCCGCGCTGGCGCAGAATACTGAAAAACTCAAATTTCTTGTGGCGTTTCGTCCGGGGCTCGAATTGCCCGCGTATGCCGCGCAGAAAGTTGCAGCCATGCAGACGTTTACCAATAACCGCTTGCTTCTGAATGTGGTGACCGGTGGCGATCAGGATCAGCAGCAAGCCTACGGCGACTTTCTTGACCATGATGAACGTTATGCGCGTACTGCCGAGTTTTTACAGGTGGTCCGGCAGGTCTGGCAGGGACCGGGGCAGGAATTTTCCGGAACGCATTACCAGATTCGCAATGGCGGGCTGGTGCGACCGCTCACTGCAGCACCAGCAATTTATTTCGGCGGTGCCTCGCCGGTAGCAGAGAAGGTGGCAAGCGATACGGCCGATGTATACCTGCTGTGGGGGGAAACCCAGGATATGGTGCGAGAGCGGCTGCAGCGGGTGCGAGCCCTGGCGCAGCAGCAGGGCCGTACCCTGCGCTTTGGATTGCGGATCCATGTGATCGCCCGTAGTACGCAAGAGCAGGCTTGGGCAGAAGCCGAAAGACTGTGGCGTGAACTGTCGCCGGAGACAATCCAGAAGGCGCAAAAATCATTACGCTCCAGCCAATCTGTCGGGCAGGCCCGGATGCAGCAATTGAATAAGGGCGGTCGCGGCAATGCAGTGCGGGATTTGGAAGTTGAGCCGGGATTGTGGACCGGTATCGGCCTGGTTCGCGGTGGGGCGGGAACAGCGCTGGTGGGAAGTTATGACCAGGTCGCAGATTATCTTAAGCAATATTGCGATCTTGGTATAGATACGTTCATTCTTTCCGGATACGCCAATCTGGAAGAAGCGTGGCGTGTTGGGGAAAATATACTGCCGCGCGTGCATTAACCAGTTTGCAGCATGGGTCACTCTGTAAAACCGGGGCCATTGCGCAGCGGCCAAGACAGATGACATAAAAGGGGGCGATGTGTATATCGCCCCCTTCTTTAGGTTAACCAGCAAGGCATGCGATCATGCCGCGCGTCGCGTGCGTGCGGGCTCTTGCGCGAGGCCAGATGTTGTAGCGGTCTGATCCGGCGCCTCTTGCAAAGCCGGTGGTTCGGCATCGGCAAGATCTGTGTCAACCCCCAGATGCTGCAACAGATAACGGCGGATGCGCGCAATTTCGTTCTCCCTCGCTGGTGACTGGTCCGGCAAATTTACCGGTATATCTACAGTCAGCTTACCCTGATCCAGAATTAAAATTCGCTGCGCCAGATGGATGGCTTCATCCACATCATGCGTCACCAGGAGTACGGCCGGCTCGTGATGCTGGCACAGCCGACGCAACAAAGCGTGCATGCGCAGGCGGGTCAACGCATCGAGCGCACCAAAGGGTTCATCGGCCAGCAATAGCTGCGGGTTGCGAACCAGCGCGCGGGCCAGTGCAACCCTTTGCTGCTCGCCGCCGGACAGTTCTGCCGGCCAGGACATGTGGCGGTTATGCAGGCCGACTTCTTCGAGCGCCTGCATTGCTCGCGCTTTTACATTGGCTCCGGAAAGCCCGAAGGTCACATTATCGACCAGGCGCTTCCATGGCAGCAGGCGGGCATCCTGGAATACGACAGATAAAGAGGAAGGAACCTGCAGCGAGCCTTCCCCGACCACGTCGTGATCAAGTCCCGCCAGTGCCCTTAGGAATGTACTTTTTCCCGAGCCGCTGCGGCCGAGCAAGGCGACAAACTCGCCCTTGCTGATATCCAGGTCAATGTCGTCAAGCACGGTCCGGGTGCCAAAACGGCGGACCAGGTGCCGTACCGAAACCGCGAGCGCTTTGCCCTCGGGCAGTGTAGTTAGTCGTTCAACGTCTTGCGCCATTTGAGTACCTTTTTCTGTAGTAAACGGACCAGGCCGTCTGAAGTGAGTCCGAGCACCGCGTACAGCGCCAGGCCGACAACAATGACTTCAGTTTGTCCGTAGGTTCGGGCCAATTCAATCATGTAGCCGATACCGCTGGTTGAGTTAACCTGTTCTACCACCACCAATGCAAGCCAGGAAGAAGTGACCGCGAAGCGCAGCCCAAGTAGAAAGCCGGGTAATGCGCCAGGCAGCACAACGTGGCGTATGAACTGGCCACGAGTGACGCCCAGCGTTTCGGATAATTCAAGATAGCGACTGTCTATACTGCGCAGGCAGTCATGTGTCTGAATGTAGATAGGGACCACAACAATCATGGCAATGGCGGTGATTTTCATTGGCTCGCCAATGCCCAGCCAGAGCATGAGCAGTGGGATCAACGCCAGGCTGGGTATGGCGCGCTTGATCTGCACCGGACCGTCAATGACATATTCACCGATGCGACTTAGCCCGGCAAAAACGCCCAGTATGACGCCAAATATCACACCCCAGAACAGCCCCTGCAACGCCCTGAAAAGAGACGTTTCGAAGTTGCTCCAGAGACGACCGGACTGGATCAGCTCCGCGGCTGTTTGTACCACGACCCATGGTGGTGAAAGCGTTCGGTGGTCTATTATTCCGGTCCAGGACCCGAGCGTCCAGATTACCAGCAGCAGTATGGGGCCGATTGCGGCTCCGTAGCGAATCTCTTTGCCAGGGCCAAGGCGTGAGCGACGCGAGTTGGCCTGGTTTCTGTCGATGGCGGAAATAGGTTTGTGGCGACGATCGCTGACGGTGTCGGCGGCGAGTGAATTGATCGTATTCATTGTTTGCTTAACGCCTGGGTGGCGACCTTTTCAAAGCGACGGTCAAACAGTTTTGCTGCGTCCAGGCGCGGGTTGCCCGTTTCCGCAGCCAGAAGATTAATGGTCGCTTGCTGGCGGGCAATCACATCGGTCCAGTCAGCCGGGATGTCGGGCTCGCCGGCCGATTGAGCCAGATATTCGCCATCGGCTGTTTTCAGTCCCTGATCCTGGACGTAATAGCCTTCAACCCATTCTTTTGGATGCTCATAGATCCAGCGTGTGGCCTTTGCCCAGGCCTTGACATAGGCGCGTGCAGCCGCCGCTTTGGCCGGATCGTCCAGAACAGCTTGCAAGGTATAAAGATGCCAGGCGTCATCGCGCAAGCCATGTGAAATGACCCGCGCACCGTTGCTGCCATAGTTGGCCAGATATCGCGGCTGGTTGGCCTCGGCGATGGGCGCTGCATCCACCAGTTTGCTGGCAAGGGCGCTTACGTATACGTCGCCGGTGCTCGGCATCTCCACCAGGGTGACATCATCCTTGGTCAGACCGGCTTTCTGAAGGATTCGAAGAACCAGGGCCCCCTGAGCCTGACCGGGGCTAAAAGCGATTTTTTTGCCTTTCAGATCTGCGATGCTTTCAATATTTGCGCCCGGTGCAATGCCCAGCTTGTATATTGGATGGTCAAGCGGCGCTTTGCGAAAGGCCGCAGCAATGATCTGCACCGGCAGGCCGGTCCAGGTAGCGTGAATCGGCGGAATATCCGCGACAGCACCAATGTCCAGCGCATTGGCGCGGAACGCCTCGGTCGTTCGGGGACCGCCACTGATGTTTACCCATTTGGGCGTGAATGGAAGATTTTTTACTTCACCGGAAAGTTCCAGTGCGCGCTGTGTTTTTGGATCGCCAATGGTCAGTGTGGTGCCGGGCGGAACGGTATCGGTAATCGGCGCCGCACCTGATTGCGCATTGGCCAGCGGTGCACACATCAGCATAATCGCAATCGTGGCGCAGGCGCGCGCGGTGATCGATGAAAGAATTCGAATGTGATTTGGTGAAATCATGTGCGGGCTCCTGTTTATTGACTCTGTTGGCTAAATCGTGCTGCCCAAATGACAGCACTTGTTTTGAGTCTAAAGGAAACCAAATCTCACACGAAGTACATTGTGCTTATATTGTTATGATGTGCAATTGCAAGCGAAGCACAGCGAATCAAATTGCGCTTCGCTCGAAGCTGCCAGATCATATTGACATTATTGCGATTGTGTTGCGGGTTTGTCGCTGGCTGGCGTCTTGCTGCTGTCAGAGCTTTGTGAAACATCCGGTCGCGGATCAGGCACAAAGCCATCGCGATTGGGCATCTTGATTGCAGCAAGTGATTTTGCATCCAGGCGCGCGTCTTCTGCCACAAGTCCGTTCAAGTGAAGAAGATAGGCGGTAACGGCATAAACCTGTTCGTTACTCAGGCTTTGGGGCGCCGTCAACGGCATGGCGCGTCTGATGTAGTCAAATAAAGTTGGGGCGTACGGCCAGTAGCTGCCCACCGTTTTGACCGGTTTGTCGCTGGCCAGTGTGCCAAGACCGCCTGCCAGTTTATCGCCACTGCCCCCTTCGCCCTTGCTGCCATGACAGGCGGCACATTGCTGGGCGTAAATGGTGCCGCCCTGTGTGACGGTGCCACTGCCATCGGGCAGATTGCGGCCATCGGCGAATACATTGATGTCCCAGGCGACTATTTCTTTGGGTGTCACCGGATGGCCAAATCCAAACTTCTGTTCGGCATGAGCGGCGCCCGCAGTTGCGCCCAGTAGTGCAGCGCATGCTAGCAGCATTACTGTGTGTTGGGCTGCATATGTTTTTGCAAGCGAAGTGTTAAGCACGTGCATGAGTCACCTTTCCGTCAGATGCGATACGCCATGGTGTAATCGCGTTGTTGTGATATGTATTATTGACGCCGCGCACCTCAACGAGCGATTCCAGCGTAGGTTGTATGTAGCCGGTTTCGTCAGTGGCCCGGCTTTGTATTACCACGGGTTCGCCGTTCCATTCCCAAGCAAAGAGAAAGCGTGTCAGCGCCTTGCTCAGGACCGGTGTCTGCAATCGGGCTGGTTGCCAGGTTTTGCCCTCGTCAACCGAGATCTCTACTTTGGTAATGCGCCCTTTGCCGCTCCAGGCAATGCCGCGGATTTCATGAAACCCCTTGCCTTCGATCTGCTGCCCGCCCGAAGGACTGGTAATGATGGACTTGGCTTCCATCACAAATGTGAACTCACGGGCCTTGCCGTTTGGCAGGATGTCCGTGTACTTGGATGTTTCTTCGCGTGAATGCACCGGCTGGTCTGCGACCTGCAGGCGTCGCAGCCACTTGATACTCATATTGCCTTCATAGCCGGGTAGCAGCAGCCTTAGCGGATACCCCTGTTCGGGCCGCAAGCGCTCTCCGTTCTGACTGTATACGAGCATGGCATCGTCCAGGCACTTTTCCAGCGGAATGCTGCGTGTCATGCCAGCACCATCGGCGCCTTCGGCAATGACCCATTTGGCCTCGGGCTTGAGGCCAGCCTCGTTCAGAACCGTCTTGAGTGGCACGCCGGTCCATTCGGCGCAACTGACCAGGCCGTTGACTTCGGCTGCCGTTTTGCCATAGACCGCGTATCCCGGATTGCCGGAGCATTCAAGAAAATAAATCTGGGAGTGTGAGGGGAAACGTCGGATATCATTCAGTGTGAAGGACAGCGCATTGTTTACCAACCCATGCACGACCAACCGGTGTTCAACAGGATTGATATCGGGAATGCCATTATGGTGGCGTTCGTAGAAGAGCCCGTTAGGTGTAATGATGCCATCGAGCTCCTGCAAAGGGGTGCGGGTCGATGAAGAAAAATACTGTTTGTCCGTCTTTCGCAGATGGCGAATAATCCCGCTTTCAAATTCGGAGGGCTTACCATAAGGACGACTGCCAACCAGGGCGCCAGGCTGTCTGGTCCACGGGGCAATGGTTAGCGCGTTGTCGGCTGCTGCCGCTGCTTCTTTGGTCGCTGTTCCGGATTGGGCAGCGGCGGCACTTAGTCCGGCGCTGCCTGCGAGAACGCCGGTGACCGCTGTAACGCCATTACGTAAAAATTGCCGACGCGTGTGCTGTGCGTCCGCCTCTGTTACCGCCAGAGCTTCTTCAGTCGATTCGTTAGCCATGTAAATGGTCTCCGGTGCGAATGTTGATTGGGTCGGTGTGACTGCAAATAGTATAGGGTTGCGGTATGACTGCGTCCAGTACTTACTGCTTATAAATTTAGCGGTCTCGGTTATGTGTGAAACGCAAATTTATCGGATGCATGGTTTTGGTCTGAAAGAGTCCGTTTTGTGCGAAGACAGAAGTTTGTTGTAGAAATATTGATTGTTCCGGCAGGAAGATTGATCGTGGTAACGCTATGTGGGAACAAGCGTGTGCTGCCGGAAAGCCTGCGGCGCCAGCCAGGCAAAAACAACGGGTTGTGAGCGCATCATCTGCTGTGCCTGATCTTGATATGTCCGGTCCTGTTGTCGCTGTAATGGTTATTACTGATAGAGCAAGGAAAAATATATGCAGTATACTGACTAATATTCAGTTATATCAGGTCGTCCTGTTCAACCATTTCGCAGCGGTCCAATTTTGATGAACCTCTTATCTAGTCTATCCAGAGCGATCGATGCGCTCGTCTACACCATTGGGCGAGCCGTCATCTGGCTTACCCTTGTGGTCGTGCTGATCAGCGCAGGTAACGCGGTGATCCGCAAAACCTTCCATGTAAGTTCCAATGCGTGGCTGGAGATCCAATGGTATCTTTTCGGCGCCATATTTCTGCTGGCCGCAGGTTACACGTTTATGAAGAACGAGCATGTTCGTGTCGATATCATTTCTCAGATGATGAGCAAGCGCTCGCAGATTCTGATCGAAATTTTCGGCGTGTTGTTTTTCATGCTGCCCGCTTGTCTGCTCATGCTGGACCTGTCGATTCCATTTTTCATGCAGTCCTTTTTGACCAGCGAGCAGTCGTCAAACGCCGGCGGATTGATCCGCTGGCCGGTGAAACTGCTTATTCCCATTGGGTTTTTCCTTCTGGTGCTAGCTGGCGTTTCGCACTTGATTAAATGTGCGGCCTTTCTTGCCGGCAAGGGGCCAGATCCGCTGGCGCCGGTACATGGCAAGTCCGCCGAGCAACTGTTGGCCGAAGAGATCGCCAATGAGGCCAGGCTCAAAGAAATGGAACAAAGGATGGGCAAGTAGCATGGAATTCTTTATTAACAATATGCCACCGATCATGTTTCTGACATTGATCTGTTTCCTGCTGCTGGGGTTTCCTGTCGCATTTACACTGGCCGCCAACGGCATACTGTATGCGTTGCTTGGCATTATTTTCGGCGAATTTACCTTTTCCTTTATGCAGGCGCTGCCGGATCGGGTGTTTGGCATCGTATTGAATGATTCGCTTCTGGCGGTGCCATTTTTCACGCTCATGGGCCTGATTCTGGAGCGCTCCGGCATGGCAGAAGACCTGCTGGAAACGATCGGCCAGTTGTTTGGTCCCATCCGTGGCGGTCTGGCCATCGCCGTGGTGGTGGTCGGTGCCATGCTGGCTGCCACAACCGGCGTAGTCTCGGCGTCGGTCATCTCCATGGGGCTGATATCGCTGCCCATCATGTTGCGTTATGGTTATGACCGCAAGCTGGCAACGGGCGTGATTGCTGCGTCCGGAACACTGTCGCAGATTATCCCACCCTCGCTGGTATTGATTATTCTGGCCGATCAACTTGGCCGCTCCATTGGGGATATGTACCGCGGGGCGATGGTGCCTGGTTTTATCCTGGCCGGCGCCTATATTGTCTATGTCGTCATCTGTTCGGTCATCAAGCCGTCCAGTGCGCCGGCGCTTCCCGAAGAGGCTCGTATCTATCGTGAGCCCAATGGTAAAAGCGGCCTGGTTTCGCTGCTGGTGCTCTCGGTGGTTGCTGCTGTCGGTGCGTGGCTGCTCGACTCCATGCTTCTGACGGAAAAGACGGCGGCCGACGAAGTGATTGTGCTCAATTTGCTGCTCTGGGGTGTCATTGCATTTGTCATCGCGGTAACCAATAAAGTGCTTCGGCTGCAGATGCTGTCGCAAATTGCCGAGCGGGTCGTATTCGTGATGATTCCGCCCCTGCTGTTGATCTTTCTGGTGTTGGGAACGATTTTTCTAGGCATCGCCACGCCAACCGAAGGTGGCGCCATGGGTGCAGTCGGCGCGATTGTTATGGCGTTGCTGCGACGGCGCCTGAGCTGGACGTTGCTCAAGCAGGCAATGGATACCACGACCAAGCTTACCAGTTTCGTGGTATTCATCCTGGTCGGCTCAACGATCTTTACCCTGACCTTTACCGGCTTTGGCGGACAGCATTGGGTCGAGGGCCTGTTTGCGTCCCTGCCCGGCGGCCAGACCGGGTTTCTGATCGTGGTTAGCGTCGCAACCTTCTTTCTGGCATTTTTCCTGGATTTCTTTGAGCTGGCCTTTATTATTGTGCCGCTGCTCGGGCCGGTTGCCGACAAAATGGGTATTGATCTGATTTGGTTCGGCGTCCTGCTGGCGGTCAATATGCAGACATCCTTCATGCACCCACCTTTCGGCTTCGCGTTGTTTTACCTGCGCTCGGTGGCGCCCAAAGAAGATTATGTCGATCGTATTACCGGCAAGCTGATCAAGCGGGTGACCACCGGAGAAATCTATCGCGGTTCCATTCCCTTTATCGTGATTCAGTTGCTGATGGTAGCCTCGGTCATGATCTGGCCGGGTATGGTGCTGCATTACAAAGGGGCCGGGACGGGGGTCGACCCGGCCACGGTGCGGTTTGACATGGGAACGTCCTACGATTCGGGCGGCTATAGTACCGATCCGTATGGCAGCGGCGCAGCCCCGGCAGAGCCTTCTTCAACAGGCCAGGGTAAAGAATCGCAAGAGCAGGAAGACTCAGCCCCGCTATTTAAGTAATCCCGTCCGCAGACGGGGGCATGCGCAACAGACTGGACGTTGTTGCATGATAATTTAATCAGTATACTGTAGTAAAATCAGAACACACCATTTAAAGGACAAGGTTCACGCATGACACTGACGCGCAAGATCGCTTTCGAGGAGCATTTTAGTGCCGTGGGATTTGATGATTATTCCAAGGCATTTGTAAAACACATCAACACGCAGGCCAGTAGTGAACTGAATGCACGTCTTGCAGATTTCGACGATACGCGAATCAGTCTCATGGATCAGTACGCCATTGACTATGTGATCCTGTCTCAGACAGGGCCGGGCGTGCAGAATGAACCTGATGCGGCAACCGCGGTGCGCCGCAGTCGCCAGAACAACGACTTTCTTGCTGCGCAGATCGATCGCAATCGTGCACGGTTCGGGGGCTTTGCGACGTTGCCGATGCAGGATCCGGACGCTGCGATCGAAGAATTGCGTCGTACCGTGAAGGACTTGGGTTTCAAGGGTGCGCTGGTCAATGGTCACACGCATGGCATCTATTATGACGATCGGCAATACGATCCGTTCTGGGCCGAGCTGGAAAAGCTGGGAGTCCCGCTCTATCTGCATCCATTTGATGCCTATGATGTTCCTCACGCTTATAGCGGGCATCCCGAGCTGGTGGGCGCGACCTGGGGGTGGGGAGTAGAGGCCGGCACTCACGCATTGCGCCTGTTGTTCGGTGGCGTATTTGATCGCTTTCCGGGAGTGAAGGTCATTCTGGGCCACATGGGAGAGGGATTGCCATTTCAGCGATGGCGTTTTGACAGTCGCTTTGCCGTCTATCCGCATGGCGTCAGCCTCAAGCAGCAACCTTCGCAATACATTGGCAGCAATATCCTGATTACCACCTCCGGGGTCTGTTCCCATGCAGCGTTGCAGGGCGCGATTGCCGAGATGGGACCACAGGCGGTGATGTTCTCTGTCGATTACCCCTATGAGTCTATCGAGCTTGCCGCAAATTTCATTGATACGGCACCGCTGGATGAGCAGACCAAAAACATGGTGTGCTACGAGAACGCGAAAAAATTGTTCAACCTTTGACTTCTCCGGAGAAATTCATGAGCACTTTTGTGTACGGTGCCAATGTCCACGCCAATGGGATCCGCCAGCATTATCTGCGATTTGGTGGGCAGCAGGGCGAGCGCAAGGCACGCCCAAGCGTTGTAATCATACCGGGCATTACCAGCCCCGCCGTGACCTGGGCTTTTGTGGGCGAGCGCTTTGGCTTGCACTACGACACCTATATCCTGGATGTACGTGGCCGGGGCTTGAGCGAGGCCGGTGCAACGCTGGACTATAGTCTGGATGCGCAGTCCAGCGATGTGATCGAATTTGCCGGGGCGCTGGAACTGAAAGATTACATCATTGTGGGTCATTCCATGGGAGCGCGCATCGGCGCCAGAGCAGCGGCCATCGAGCCCACCGGCCTGAGCAGATTGGTCATGGTGGATCCGCCTGTATCGGGACCAGGCCGCCGGGCGTATCCGTCCAAATTGCCGTGGTATGTGGATTCCATGGCGCTTGCCCGCAAGGGATGCAGCGCGCAGGACATGAAAGCGTTTTGCCCCACATGGACTGAGGAACAGTTGCGACTGCGCGCCCAGTGGCTTCACACTTGTGATGAGCGCGCCATTGTGGAAAGTTTCGAAGGCTTTCATACCGATGACGTTTTTGCGGATTTCCCGAAAATTCGCGTGCCGGTGCTATTGATGAGCGCAGAGCGCGGAGAAGTGGTGTTGCCCGAGGACGTAAAGGAAATGGAAGGATTGATCGGCGAACTGGCGCATGTGCGGGTAGACAATGCCGGCCATATGATTCCCTGGGATAACGAAGAGGGCTTCTACAAGGCTTTCGGGCAATTTCTGGGGCAGCATCTGACACGCGTCTCGCAGGCTTGCTAGCTTTATGTAGCAGGGGAAGCGACGGTTGTGCTTGCGCTGCTTTCCCGACATTTTGTCGTTGCCACTATACCTTTAAAGGAGATGTCCATGGCCGTTAGCGACTATCAACTCATCGCCGCATGGCAGCATGTGCTGACCCTGTCCCGGCTGGAAAAGGGGCAGATTGTGACCATACTGACCAGCACCAACACGCACCCCCAGACCCTGTCATGTGCCCTGATCGCTGTGCAATCATTGGGCGCCGTTGTCAACCGCCTGGATCTGCCCCCAGTAAATGCAGAGAAGTCCCTGAGTCGCGATCCGCTGGCCTATCTGGGAACCACAGCGCTAACAGGTAATCCTGCCGCTATCGCCGCGCTCAAGGCGAGCGATCTGGTGCTTGATCTGATGACCTTGCTGTTTTCGCCGGAACAGATTGATATTCTGGAGAGCGGCACCAAGATCCTGTTGGCTGTAGAGCCGCCGGAAATTCTGGTTCGCTGTCTGCCGACAACAGAAGATCGCGAGCGCGTGCTGGCCGCTTCTGCGTTAATTACAAATGCAAAAGAAATGACGGTTGTCTCGGATGCGGGAACCGATTTGCGTTGCCCATTGGGTGAATTTCCCGCCATCAGCGAATATGGATTTGTCGATGAGCCCGGTCGCTGGGACCATTGGCCC
Source organism: Advenella incenata (assembly GCF_004217095.1). Taxonomy (GTDB): domain Bacteria; phylum Pseudomonadota; class Gammaproteobacteria; order Burkholderiales; family Burkholderiaceae_B; genus Advenella; species Advenella incenata. The sequence continues at coordinate 228,450 of NZ_SHKO01000001.1, forward strand.
AGCGGCTTTTCACTGACCTGGCCCAATGAGGGCGGCGCCAATGGTACGATCGTAATTGATGCAGGAGACATTCTGCTGCCGCAAAAGTCCTATGTGTCTGCCCCTATTGTGCTTACGGTGAAAAATGGCTATGCCGTAAAAATTGATGGTGGGATCGAGGCTGAGCGACTTGCCGAGTATATGGAAACGTTCAATGATCCTGAGGGATATGCAATTTCGCATATCGGCTGGGGGTTGCAGAAGCGAGCCTATTGGTCGGTGCTCGAGCTGTATGATAAGGAACAGACCATCGGCATGGACGCCCGCGCGTTTGCAGGCAATTTTCTGTTTTCGCTGGGGCCCAATAACGAAGCGGGTGGTTCGCGTACAACCGCTTGTCACATCGATATTCCCTTGCGCAATTGCACAGTATGCCTGGACGGGGAAGCGGTCGTGACAAAAGGTAAATTGCAGGAAAATAGACATGGCAAATAATAGCGATTCGGCAGTTTACGCTGCCCAGGGGTTTGGGGCAGAGATTCAATTGAAAGGACCCTTTGGGCTGTTGATCGTGGATCTGGTCAATGGCTTTGCCGACCCCGCGGTGTTTGGTGGCGGTAATATCCGAGAGGCGATTGACAATACGGTACCATTGCTGGCTGCGGCGCGCCAGGCTGGTTGGCCCATAGCCCATACGCGCATTGTTTATGCGGATGATGGTTCCGATCACAATGTATTTAGCGCCAAGATTCCGTCCATGCTGACCTTGACAGAGCAGGCGCCTGGCAGCCAGATCGTTCCCGAATTGGCGCCCCGGCAGGGTGAACTGGTGGTTCGCAAGAACGTGGCATCCGCCTTTTTCGGTACGTCCCTGGCCGCGTGGCTGACGCATCGGGGTGTGCATACGCTGCTGGTCGCAGGCGCGGTCACCAGCGGATGCATCCGCGCCAGTGTTGTCGACGCTAGCCAGCTGGGTTTTGTTCCACTGGTTATCGAAGACTGTGTCGGCGATCGCGCGCAGGGCCCTCACCAGGCCAATTTGTTTGATATGCAGCAAAAGTATGCAGCGGTCATGAAAAGAGACCAGGCGCTGGCTGCGTTAGGTATTGAAGTGCCTTAACGGGTTTGGGCCAGTTGGCGGACGGTGATTCCTGAATATATGTAGAAGTAAAAAAGAGCACGACTTGATCGTGCTCTTTTTATTTATCCGCGCCTGCAACTGTTGAATCAGATCGGGTAGACCAGGCTGTTTGCCAGGATCTCCGTATCGAAGATGGCATGTCGCTCTTTGAGCTTGAGCTGTCCGTCCACCCGCACATGAGTGTCATGATATGTGCCGGCAAGATGAACCGTGGACGGGCCTTCGATCAGCGTCTGCATCAGCAGGAAATTGGCCTGGGACTCTATCTCACCGGCTGCTGTTTCTTCCAGGATACGCAGGTTTGAGACAAGGTGCAGCGTAAAGCGCGGGGCGTACATTTGCGTGCGCGAAGTCGCTACGGCACGGTCATGCATCATGTCACGGCCTTCTGCATAGATCAGTCCCACAGGCATGCCCAGTTCGGCATTCTCGCGTGAGGTGGCGCGATAAAGCCCGTCTTCGATAAAAAATTCTGGCCACAATTCAACCTGGTTCTGATCCAGTACAGCACAGTACTCCGCGTGGAAATTCTCTATCTCAGGGCGTAATGCCGAAGCCCTTTCAATTGAAATATTCTGGGCCCGGTAGGCAAACATATTTTTCATTCGCAATTTCCTTTTTTCAGATATCCATGACTTTGCGGTAGTACTCATACATGGAGCGTATGGCAGATTCGGAGATCAGCGTATCGGATGTGCCAACTTTATTGGCGTCCAGCTTGATAATGCTGGTGTCTGTGGTTGAACGGCGCACCCCCTCCTGAACGAATTTCATCGCTTCGTTGTCTTCCAGCCCCAGAAATCCGGCCGGACCCATCAGGTTCCCCTGGCGCAGCCGATGGCGTATGGTTTCCTCGGAATCGTCTTCGTAGCCAAACATGGTCCATTGCATGATCAGGCTGTTTGGCCCGTTAGGGATAATCTGGCGTACGCCCAGGGTATTCATTTCCCGCTGTACGATCAGGTTGGGCCAGATCGTCTGCATAGTCACAGACCAGGGTGAATCGAATTCCTTGACATAATTGAGGAAGCGTTCGTCTTTGAGCCGCAACGTGTCAACGTAGGAGCGCATTTCCTTTTTGTTTTCATCGCTGACACTGGCGTATTTGTCTTCTGACTTGGCCGAGGCCATGTAGCCGTGGCGTCCATGGACGGTATCGACAAACATTTGCGATTTATTGCCGGCCACCAGCAGCCCAAATACCACCAGAAAGGTATGCAGTAATGTAGCGTGATATGGATCTTTCAGATTCTCGTGATACATTTTCCAGTTGCAGGGCACCTCGTTCCGATAGTAACCCACCACCCGCAATGGTTTGCCCGGGAAAATGACATTGAAATCTTCCAGAATTTCCGGAGTCAGGTATTCTTCAATCGGTTCGACCTGGTCTGAGTACGAAGCAAAGATCACGCCATGATACGTGGTCACATTCAGTTTTTTCAGCCCATGGTCCGCGTTTTTGAAGTCGCGCGGCATGCCGCCTTCTTTATTGACACCCCGTTTGAACGGAATACCCTGCAGATCGCCCTTCAGACTATAAGACCATTGGTGGTAAGGGCACACGAATTCGTTGGTATTGCCCTGGTTTTTTCGACAAAATTCGGCACCCCGGTGGGCGCAGCGATTTTCGAAGACATTGATGGAACCATCCTCTGCGCGCGACACTACCACAGGCGTTGCGCCAACATAGGAACGCTTGAAGTCTCCTGACTTGGGAATCTCGGCTTCCAGGGCAACGAAATTCCATGTGTTGCCGTGGAAAATGCGTTCCATTTCAAGGTCATAAATGGACTGGCTGGTGTAGACCCAATCGGGGATGGTATGCAGTTTGTCTGCGGGCCAGATGCACTGCTCGGCAGCAATATTCTTGGTGCCCAGTGTCTGGCCGATGACCGTTTGCGACTGAAACATGATTTTTCTCCTGAAATGATCCGGCGGCTTGTCACTTACATGACGGCTGCGGCGGTCGCCTTTTTAACGAATTGCTTGATAGGGATGTCGGTATTGCTGAAGGCCGCAGGATCAATGGCGACTTTCTTTTCCAGAAGGCTGCGGATAGCGCGCAATTGACCGGCGGCGTTCACAGCCAGTGCGTAATGAGGAATGTTGTCTTTGAGGCCGAGCAGCAAAAATTCCGGCGCGGCAGAACGCGCATCAATGTCGCCTCGCACCAGAAACTGCAGATCGGCCACAGAGGCGCCCAGCATCTGGATATTGCAGGACAGTTGATCCGTCCAGAACCAGGGAAAGGCCGCGGCCTTTGGCGTAATACCCAATATGGCATCTGCAGCTATACGAGCCTGCTCGTTGGCGTTCTGCCAGGATTCCATGCGCACGCGTTCGCCGGTTTGCCGATCCACGTGTGTAGCACAGTCACCCGCTGCAAACACGTTCGCAATATTGGTGCGGCCGTGGTTGTCAACTTCAATGCCTTTGGTTTGAGGACACACGGTCACGCCTGAGCGGGCGGCGATCTCCGAGTTCGGATTCATGCCAATGGCAACGATCAGATGATCTACGTTCAATAGGTGACCATTGTCCAGAGTCAGTTTCAGCGTGCTGGCCTGCTCGCACCGCTGGCTGGCAGCGATTTTTGTACCAAGATGCAGGGTGATACCGGCGTGGCGGGCACGTTCCTGTAGCCATTGCGAAAAAACCGCAGGCGCATTGCGTGTCAACAGCGCGGTGGCTGTTTCTATCACATCGACGCTAGCGCCCAGGGCACGCGCGGTGGAAGCAAGCTCCATGCCTAGAAAGCCGCCGCCCAGAATGGCCACGCGCGAGTCGGGGCGCACGGCCTGCCTGAGCCGCAGCGCATCATCGGCAGTACGAATATAGTGCACACTGGGGCTGCCATAGGGGTAGGCCGGCAGTTGTCGCGCCTGGCCGCCCGTGGCAAATAGACAATAGTCGTAGGCAATCTGTTGCCCATCTTCAAGCATGGCAACGTTTCGCTCAGTCTCGATCCGGGTTACCGACTTGCCCAGAATGAGTTCTATCTTTGCCGTGTCGTAGAAATCCCGGGGATGAATACAGATGCTCGATACATCGGCGGCAGGATCGGCAAGCATGGCCTTGGACAGCGGGGGGCGCTCGTAAGCCGGGTAAGGTTCCTGGCCGACCACTTTTATGCAGCCGGTAAATGCCAGGCTGCGCAATTGCTGTACTGCCATGGCTGCGGCCTGTCCGTTGCCGACAATCAATATCGTCTGGTTACTGTTTTGTTCAGGCATTGTTTACCTCTATGGCAGGCTGGGTATAGCACATGACTTTTGGATGGATGCAGGAAAGGAGATCAGGGAAAGCAAACGAGTACTTGCTCGTCTTCCTGCCGGACTTCATATACTTTGATGCCGACTGTGGCAGGCGCGCTCATCGCCTTGCCTGTTTTCAAACAGAATTGCGCCTGATGCAGCGGGCACTCAATACAGCCGTCTTCCAGAAAACCTTCCGATAGCAGGGCGTATTGATGCGTACAAATGTTGTCGCTGACATAGAACTGATCATCCAGCTTGTGCAGGGCAAGTTTGTGGCCCTCTATTTCGAAGCCGAGAGATTCTTCATTATCCAGCTCATTTGCCTTGTCAATTTTTATCCAGGCCATTATTGTTCCTCGCGAAATGAATGAAAAAATTTGTGGGGCCACCGATGTTTTCCATAGGGTGGCGCGGCAAAAATATTATTCAGTATACTGTACTAAATCATACTACAATATTTCCCCGGTAACACTCATTTCAATTGAAATTTTGCTGTTGTGTAAGCCAATTAAATTGATGTTTAAGTTTTTTGACAAAAAAATCCCATAAAAATCATCACATTACAAACGTCATTTTTGATTATCAGTATTTACCCTGCTTGATCCACAAAAAAATAATCAGCATACTTGCATAAATGTTGCAGGCAGTTGGTAATCGAATATTCCATTGACAGTCATTTCGTTCCAGGGGAAAAAAATGAAAAGACGCAGTTTCCTGATTAAATCTGCCGGCGTTGGTCTGGCATCAGTGGCCGCCGCGCCAGCAGTGGCTCAAACGGCTCAGAAAGTCAAATGGCGCATGTCGGCCGGTTGGCCCAAAAACCTGGACGCCATTTATGGTTCAGCGGAAAATATGTGCAAGCGCATCGGTCAGCTAACCGAAGGCAAATTTCAGATTGACGTGTTTCAAACAGGGGAAATTGTGCCGTACTCCCAGAACATGGATGCGGTCTCCAACGGAACAGTGGAATGCAATCATGTGCTCAGCACCGCTTTTATCGGGAAGAATCCGGCGCTCGCTTTTGATACCGGCCTGTCGTTCGGCATGAATGCGCGTCAGCACTATTCATGGCTGCACTATGGCGGCGGCATGGATCTTTTGCGCGAAATGTATGCCAAGTCCAATATTGTGAATTTTGCCTGTGGCAACGTTGGCGTACAGATGGGCGGCTGGTTTCGCAAGGAAATAAAATCACTGGCCGATTTCAAGGGCCTGAAAATGCGTATTGGCGGCATCGGTGGCATGGTGCTGCTCAAGATGGGCGCTATTGCACAGCAGATTGCACCTGGCGATATTTATGCGTCGCTGGAAAAGGGTACGATTGACGCTGCAGAATGGATTGGCCCCTACGATGATGAAAAACTGGGCCTGAACAAGGTAGCGCCGTATTACTATACGCCTGGCTGGTTCGAAGGCAGCGCCGCCCTGACCAGTATGGTTAACAAGGCAGCATGGGAAAAACTGCCCGATACATTTAAGATCGCATTTGAGACAGCCAGCAATGAACAATATATGGCCTGTCTTGCGCATTATGATGCGCTTAATCCAAAAGCGCTGCGTGAACTCATTGCCCAGGGAGCCAAGCTCAGCCTGTTTCCCAAGGATGTAATGGAGGCGGCCTACCAGGCATCGCAAGCGCTTTGGGATGAACTGGCGGGCAAGAACGCCGATTTTGCCAAGATTTATCCGCAGTGGAAGGCATATCAGAAGGACCAGGCTGCCTGGTTCCGCGTTGCTGAAAGCCCTCTTGATAACTTTACATTCAGGCAGTTGAACAAGGACCAGTAAGCACATTGCTGGGCAAAGAGCAGGCAGGACTATGAACGACAGCGAAAAGACCTTGGCGGCAGTGAAACCACAAGGCGTTGGGGCGCGGCTTCTGCGCAAGGAAGACGATCGTCACTTGCAGGGCAAAGGCAACTTTATCGGCAATATGCAAATGCCAGGCTTGCAGGAAGTGGCTTTTCTGCGTAGCCCCATGGCGCATGCCCGATTGCGGGGCATCACGGTAGATGCGCAGGCGCAGGAAAATGTGATATTGCGAGATGCCATGGACTGTGCAGACATCTTTGCGCCGTCCACGCTGCCCGGGTACCAGAATTCCACCACGCCGCCTTTGGCCAGTGGCAAGGTGCGGCTGGTGGGCGAGGCCGTTGCCATGGCGTTCGGGCCTACCCGCGCCGAAGCTGAAGATTTCACGGAAATGGTTGAGGTCGATTACGAAGAGCTGCCCGTCTATGCCAATATGCATGAGGCACGCCAGGCACAGGACAACTTTGTGCATGACAGCTGGAAGAACAATCTGTTTGTACAACTGAACAGCGACGTGAAGTTTGAGCAATATGCGGCCAAGGCGCAGCGTACCGTCACTCACCGCGTGAGTTTGTCACGTCAATGCATGCTGCCCATGGAAGGCAAGGCTGTCCTGGCGTACTGGGATCATCAGGCTGATCAGCTGGTCGTGTACTGTGGAAGTCAGATCCCCCACATGCATCGCACGGGCTTTGCCCAATTTCTGAATCTGGATCAGTCACGTATCCGGGTTATTTCTCCCGATGTGGGCGGTGCCTTTGGCTACAAATGCGTGCTTCACCCCGAAGAACTTTGTGTGGCCTGGCTGGCCAAAACCTATAAAAAACCGTTCCGGTACATGGAAGACCGGCGCGAGCACCTGATTGTGGGGGCCAATACCCGCGAGCACGAGTATACGCTGACCGGCCATATCGATAACACAGGCCGTCTTCTGGCGCTGGATGCCGAAATCACGGTTGACGCCGGTGCGTACTCGGTCTGGCCCTTTACCGTAGGACTGGAGGTGGGCCAGGCCCTTGGTAATCTGCCGGGACCTTATCGGATACAGGGCTATCGTTGTACGACAACCGGGGTGGCTACCAACAAGCCCGGCTTTATGCCTTATCGTGGCGTTGCCCGTACCGGTGTGTGTCTGGCGATCGAACAACTGATGGATGCCATTGCGCGGGAAGTGGGGCGCGAGCCGTGGGAGGTGCGCCTGGATAACCTGGTCCGTGCCGAGGATATGCCTTATGTGAATGTGGCCAACAAGCACTACGATGGCGGCGATTATCCGGCAGGTTTGCGCCGTGCATTAGAGATGATCAACGTTCAGGATGTGCGGGCGCGCCAGCAGTCCCGCAAGCCGGGTGAGCCCTTGCTGGGCATTGGGGTGGCGACCTATACCGAACAGTCTGCCCACGGCACTTCTGTGTTTGCTGCATGGGGAACTGCCGTGATTCCTGGCTTTGATCAGGCCATGGCGCGCATCTCTGCCGATGGCAGCCTGGAGCTGAGCGTTGGCGTGCATTCGCACGGGCAGGGCATGGAAACCAGTTTCGCCCAGATCGCAAATGAAATTCTGGGCATTGATGTATCCAGAATCAACCTGACGCATGGCGACACCGGTCGTACCCCGTTTTCCACGGGGACTTATGCATCGCGCTCAGCGGTGATGTCCGGCGGCGCCGTGTCCAAGGCCTGTAAGGCCCTGTTGCCGCGCCTGTTGCATATCGGCAGCCATATGCTGGGCGTACCCATGGATGAGGTTGAACTGGTCGATGGGCAGGTGCGTCATGGCCAGCGGCATGTCACCGTCGCTGACATTGCCGATGCGTGGTACATCAATCCCCAGAAGCTGCCCGCCGATGTGGACCCAAGTGGTCTGGAAATTACCGTGGGCTACAAACCCAAGGTCGATACCGGCAGCTTTACGTATGCATCCTGTGCGGCGGTCATTGCGCTGGACCCGCAGACCGGTATCGTCAGAATACTGGATTACGTGGTGGTGGAAGATTGCGGCACGATTCTGAATCCGCTGATTGTCGAAGGCCAGACTATTGGTGGCACAGCGCAGGGCATTGGCACGGCATTGTACGAAGAAATGCCCTATGACGACGCAGCCCAGCCACTGGCTTCGACGCTGGCCGATTATCTGATGCCCGGCGCCCCGGAAGTGCCCAATATTCGTATTGAACACACGCAAACGCCGTCGCCCAACACTGAGTTCGGGGCCAAGGGCATGGGAGAGGGCGGCGCGATCGCACCGCCCGCCGTCCTGATGTCCGCCATCAACGACGCTTTAAAAGGACAGAACGTGCTGGTCACACGCACACCCATGACGCCCCGGCGCATCCTGCAAGCAATGGCGCAGGCTGATCTTGCGAATGCCAACCGGGATAGTGGACAGGGATCAGTCACGGCAAATATCCAGGAGGTCGCATGAAGGCCGCTAAATTTGATTACGCCCGTGTTGATGGCATAGACGAGGCGCTTACGCTGCTGGATGTGACAGATATCAATGTCAAGGTGCTGGCAGGCAGCCAGTCACTGGGACCCATGCTTAACCTGCGGCTGGCGCGTCCTCAGAAATTGGTCGATATCTCTGTTGCAGCCGCGTTGCGCACCGTGGAAAAACAAAAAAACAGCATTCGAATTGGTGCTGCCGTAACGCATGCGGATATCGAAGACGGGACGCACGAAGCACTGCGTAGTCACATGATGCATTACGTCGCGGGCAGGATCGCCTATCGTGCGGTGCGTAACCGCGGCACCATAGGCGGCAGCCTGGCCCATGCGGATCCGGCCGCAGACTGGGTGCTGGTATGCAATGTGCTGGATGCGCAGCTGGAAATTCGTTCACGCAAGGGCACCCGCATGGTGCCTGCCACCCGATATATGCAGGCGGCCTATACCACGGACCTGCAGCCGCAGGAAATGATTGTGGCGGTGCATGTCCCGCAATCGTCGCCCGATGTTCGCTGGGGATACTACAAGTTTGTGCGCAAGGTTGGCGAGTTTGCCGAGGCCAGTTGCGCCTGTTATTTCGACCGTGCTGCCGCGGTGGCACGCATTGTGATCGGCGCGCTCGACGGTGCGCCACAATTGCTGCCGGATCTTTCTGTCAGTGTGGCCCAGTACGGTATGGCTGCAGTAACCCCGCAGGCGATAGAGCAGGCCATTGCGCCCCATATGCAAAACAAAGACCCCGCCGAGCGGATATGGTTTCGCACCGTTGTCGAACGCAGTCTGCGGCAGGCGTTGGGAGAACAAGGAATGACAAATGAGTGAACTCGCACTGCAAGTCAATGGCAAGCAAGTGAGCCAAGATGTGACGCCCCGCACCCATCTGGGGGATTTTCTAAGGGATAACCTGCGTCAGACCGGCACCAATTTGAGTTGCGAACATGGGGTCTGTGGCTCCTGTACTGTTCTGGTCGATGACAAGCCGGTCCGGTCGTGTATTACATTTGCGGTTGCCTGTGAAGGAAAAAAAGTAACAACCATAGAAGGTTATGAGGATGATGCGATCATGCGCATGCTGCGGGTTGCTTTTAACGAATATCACGCTCTGCAATGCGGATTCTGTACGCCGGGTATGCTGGCGACCAGTCGCGACATTGTGCTGCGACTGCCTGATGCAGACCAGGAGCGGGTACGGATTGAGCTGAGCGGCAATATTTGTCGCTGTACGGGCTACCAGGGCATTACGGCGGCGGTGCTGTCTGTGCTGAACAGGCTGAAGGAACAGCCGGACGAACAGGTGGAGCAGTTGCGTGCCCGGTTGCGGCAAAATGCGCCGCGACAATTTCCTGTGTTTCCGGCTTTCGAATCATTTGCCGCAACAAAGCCGGTAAACGATGCGGCGCACGTGATCGCCGACCAAGCCCCTGCTACGGAAAAGGCCGGTGGCGCCAAAGAAGGCAAGGGCACGACCGTTGAAGGCGGCTTTGACCTGAGATTGCCGGCCGGACAAGTATGGACGTTTATGACCGATCTGAATGCGGTAGCCAGCTGCCTGCCAGGCGCGGTGATCCAGGAACAGGATGGCGACCGGGTCAAAGGCCAGATCGCTGTCAAATTCGGTCCCATGGCCGCTGCCTTCAAGGGCAACGCCACGCTGGAGCGTCGGGACAACGATCGTGTTGCAACGCTGCGCGGCGAGGGTGTGGATTCCCTGAGCAATTCGCGGGCCAAGGGCGATGTGACCTATGCAATTGTGCAAAATGATGAGCATCTGTGCAGGGTCAACGTATCTCTTGCCTATTCTTTGCAGGGGCCGCTGGCGCAGTTTTCGCGCTCCGGTCTGGTCCAGGATTTCGTCAAGCGCATGATTGCCGACTTTGGCAAGAACGTGGAGTTCCGGTTGCTGAATCCGGATGCGGATGCCAGTGATATTCCACAATCACAGATCAGCCCGTTCAAGTTAATGATGAGTGTGATGTGGGGGCGTATCAAGGGACTGTTTGGCGCCGGACGGTAGGCGCGAGCAAGACCGCCAGTGAACGCGCAGCGATTGCAGATGTATCGGTTTTCCAGTGTTAACACATGACAGGAGCGTGCATTAATGAAAGCGTTGTTGAAAAAAGCCCGACAGTGCGTCGCGGCAATGGTGGTATGTAGCTGGCTGCCTGTTGCCGCAGCGGCCGAGACGGATTTGGCGGTGCGGCTGGACTGGACGCCCTGGGCGGTACAGGCGCCGTTTCACCTGGCCATGCAAAAAGGCTGGTTCAAGGCGGCAGGGCTCAATGTCCGGATGGAAGACGGCAATGGCTCTGTCAGTACCGTGCAGATGCTGGGGGCTGGCGATCATTTCGATGTGGGTCATGCGTCACTGGCAGCGATGATGATCGGTCGCGACAAAGGCATGCCCTTGAAAGCCATCGCACCGTTCATGACAAGTACCGATATTGGCGCGCTGGTCCCGTCCGATTCAGATATCGTGGGTCCTGCCCAGCTCAAAGGCAAAAAAGTGTTGTACACAGCCGGATCGCTCGAGGCCCCATTCATTGATTTTTTCCTCAAGGCAGGCAAGCTGAGCCGCTCCGACGTGGACTTGCTCAGCGTAGACGCATCGGCCAAGGCGGCCACTTATGCAGTCAAACGTGCCGATGCAGTGATTTCCACCATTCCCTTTATCCTGCCCAGCGTCACCCGCCAGCGCCAATCGCGCCCCTTGCCGTTTTCCGATTACGGCCTGGACATGGTCAGTTTTGGCCTGTTTACCAACGAGAAAAAGCTGGAAGAAAAGAAAGAGGCCATTGGCAAGTTCGCCAGTATTGTCGCCTACGGCTGGCAATACATTATGGATGGACATGAGGCCGAGGCGGTTGACGCAATTGTTGCCCAGCGTCCGCAGGCACGGCTGGACAAGGGCATTCTTGCCGAACAGCTCAATGCGCTCAAGCCCTACTTCCCGCAAGACAGGAAGCAGCAGATTGGCATGATCAACCCCGACGATTTTAAAAAATCAGTCAGTACACTGCATAAGGTGGGGTCGATACGGTACAAGCTTGATCCCGATGAATATTATGTGAAGGATCTGATTCAACCCATTGCAAACGTTGCACCGGAGATTGTCAAATGAATGCAGCGGGCGTGATTGCAGAAGGTGTATCCAAGCAGTACGGCGGAACCAATCAGACGCAGGCACTACTGAATGTCAGCGTATCAATTCAGCCCGGTCAGTTCATCAGTATTCTGGGCCCGAGCGGCTGTGGCAAGAGCACGTTTCTGCGCTGTGTGGCTGGCCTGGAGAAACTCACTGCGGGGTCGTTGCAGGTGGGGCAGGATCCTGTGAAGGGCCCGCCTGACAATATTGGCATGGTGTTCCAGCGAGATGCTTTGCTGGAGTGGCGCACGATCCGCAACAATATTCTGCTGCCGATTGAATTTGCTGGCAAGCGCAAAGAAGATTACCAGCAACGGGTTGATTCGCTCCTGCACCTGACCGGGCTGGCCGGTTTTGCCGACAGTTATCCGCATGAGTTGTCCGGCGGCATGCGTCAGCGCGCTTCAATTTGCAGGGCACTGGTGGATGACCCGCGCCTGCTGCTGATGGACGAGCCTTTTGGGGCGCTGGATGCGCTCACCCGCGATCAGATGAATGTCGAGATGCAACGGATCTGGACGCAAACCCGCAATACCACGCTTTTTGTTACTCACGCGATAGCTGAAGCCATTTTTCTTGGGGATGTGGTGCTGGTGTTCTGTCCGCGTCCGGGTCGTATCGTGGAGGCCATACCTATCGATTTTCCAAGGCCTCGTCCGCTGCATATCAGAGAGTCGGCAGCATTCGGCCAGTTGTCCGCCCATATTCGCGGTCTGTTTGAAGGCATGGAGCATTGATGATGAATGCAATAATGAACTCTGCACGCAATGGCCTGCACGGCATGATTTCCATGATTGTGCTGATGATCATTTGGGAGATTGTGTGCCGCGCTGGTCTGGTACCACCTATTATCCTGCCTGCCCCCAGCGATGTGTTCATTGAATTGTTTCGTGAAGCAGGCTGGTACGCTGTGCAGGCATGGCACACCTTGCTGATCACGCTGGCAGGCTTTGCCTGTGCAGTGGCAGGCGGCGTTCTTATTGCCGTTGCATTGGTCAGTTCGCGCTTTTTCGAGCGCTATTTTTACCCTCTGATTATTGCCTTCAATAGCATTCCAAAGGTTGCCCTGGCGCCCCTTTTCGTGATCTGGCTTGGCACCGGTTCCGAACCGAAAATCCTGATTGCTTTCATGATCGCGGTATTTGCCGTGATCATCGATACGGTCCATGGATTGCGTTCGGTGCCACCTGACCTGATTGATCTGGGGCGTGTGCTCAAGGGCAGTCCAGTGGATTTTTTTCTGAAGGTAAAATTTCCGTCGGCGCTACCGTCGATTGTGGCCGGTCTGAAAGTTGCCTTGTCTTTGGCCCTGGTGGGCACGATTGTGGGCGAATTTGTTTCGTCGCAGCAAGGGCTGGGCTACATTATCATGAGCGCGCAGGGAAGTTTTGACACGGTGCGGGTGTTTGCCTCGCTGTTTATTTTGGCGCTGATGGGGATGGCCCTTTACGGCTTGCTGGCGTGGGTGGAACGCAGGATCATGACCGGGCGTCGCCGGCACGAATAAGCAGGCTCTGCGTTATGCCTTGGCCGCCCGTGATCCATTACTTATGATGGGACGGCAACGGGCAAGATCGGACACGCCGCGCCGTCACGAGCCGCTTGTGCCTGGTATCGTCTTGCCGTGTGGACGAATGTATCATCGCGCAGGATATGAGCTGAGCTGGCGCATACCGGGCTTTTGAATTTGTTCATGGGAGCGCCGCAGGCACGGCATCCCCATGAACATGACTTATCCAGGCGTGTGCGGCATATCCGTGCTACATATCCTTTAACGCTGCCCGACCATACTGATTATTTTCCTCTACCAGCTTGCTAAGCAGCCGCACGAAAATTTCCCGTTCTTCATTGTTCAGCGGTTCCAGCAGCCGTTCCTGTGAACGAATCATCCCCTTGCGCAATTGTTTCATTACGCGGATGCCTTCTTCTGTAATGAAAGACTGGCGCGAGCGCCGGTCGTCTGGATTGACCCTGCGACTGACCAGGCCCTTATCAGCCAGACGCTTGATGACATCAGCAGAGGTGGTGCGGTCCAGACCTACTTTGAGCCCGATGGATGACTGGTCCAGGTACTGCTCGTTAAGCAATACTGATAGTACGCCATGTTGCACTGGCGTGATGTTTTCGTTCTTGCATTCTTCGAAGAACATGGAGTAATGAATTTGATTGAGCCGTCGAACCAGAAAACCTGGCCGCGACCACAGCCCCTGGTCATGAAATTTGGTCTTGATTTCGTCTGAATGGTCGGCCGTGGGCAGATCGTCGTTGTCTCTCTTTCTCATTATGCAGTGAACCTTATACTGAAGTGACTTGAAGCGCAGCTCAGGATTGCCCTGGCCACCAAAGTTACCGGTGCCTTTTCGCAATTCTATCGGGAAAATACGGTCTCTGCACTAGCAATAACTACAGTATACTGTCATTGTTTTCCGAAAGGAAATCAAATACCTGTCTTGCGCTTGCAGACAGGTCGCGAATACGGCGCGCGCCAATCAGGATTTTGCGTTCCGCCCATTCTTCGTCAAGTTTAACTCTTGCTGTATCGGGTACCCGGTATAGATCCACACAGCCTTCAGGCAGAATGCCGATGCCCATATTGGCGTTGATAAGCACGCACATGGCGTCATAGCCGGATGTCTCAATATCGATCCTGACATTGGCCGATTCGGCCCGTGCTGCATTAATAAGCTGGTAATTGAGCTGGGTGCCGGCCGTCAGGGTGATGTGGCTGTAGCTTAGTGTTTCCCTGAAGGAAACCTTATCGCGCTTTGCCAGAGGATGTCCGGCAGGGACAAGAACGATTAGCGTATCGGTCCGAAAGTGGGCAACTTCGATATCGTCCTGATAGGGAATTTGAGTGAAAATGCCGATGTCCAGTTTGCCGGCGGCCAGCTCACGGGTAATGCTCAGGCTGTTTTTCTCTTCCAGATGCAATTGGATGTTGGGATACTTACCGGAAAAGTCGGCCAGTAACGGAGCCAGAAATTGTGTGATGGCCGTGGGGTTGGCCGCCAGCGTGACGCTGCCGCGCTGGCCTTTGCCAAAATCGCCAAGCTGGTGTTCTACCGCCTGTACGCTATTAAGAATCGCGCGTCCCCGGTACAGCAGTTCCAGGCCGGCCGGTGTCGGCGTTACACCGCGGTTGGTCCGGTTCAGCAGAACCAGGCCAAGCTTGTCTTCCAGTTCCGAAAGGCGGCGGCTGACTGCGGCCGCCGCGATATTTTCCAGTTCTGCTGCTCGACTGATCGTGCCCTCATCAACAACCCGTATAAATAATTTTAATGTGAGCAGATCAATTTTCACGGCACGTTCAGTGGCAGTACGAACCCGCTAGTTGCCCGACAGCAAGAATCCGGCGTTAGGCACCCGCGTTTCCAGGTTGAGAGTTTTCAGCATCTGATAAACCGTGGCTGCGGCAGCAGATAGTACTGGCTTGCCGATTTTGTCTTCCGCTTTCTGGATGGACGGCAGCGATGGCATTTGCACGCAGGCAGACAGAATGACCGCATCTACACCCTCAATATCCAGGCGCGTTACGTGTTCCAGCAGATTGGCCGGATCCAGGCGACCGACTTCCAGATTATCAGATACTTCCAGGCTGATGGAGTCATGAACACTGATTCCTTCGGCTTCAATGTATTCTATCACGCGCTGTGTGAGTGGCTTCATGTAGGGCGTGATAATGGAGACCTTGCCCAGGTTCTTTTCCTTCAGGCTGTCTACCAACGCGCCAGCCGAGCTCAAAATAGGGATGTTGGTGTTGTTTTCCTGAACCGCTTTTTGCAAGCGCGCCTGCGATTGGCGATGATAGCCGTTGCCCTGGGCCATGATAGCCACCAGGCAAGCATAGGCCATGACATCCATGCGGGCATCGCTCAGTTCGATGGCGCACCGGTCGCTGGCCTGATCCATCGCCGTCAGTTCCTCTGGCGTAACGCTCATCATGCGCATGCGTGCAGAGTGAAACGTAAAGGTTTCGTTGGGGAACAGTTCGCGGCGCGCGTTCAGCATGGCCGGGATTTCCGTTTCCATGGTGGTATTGGAGCTGGGCACAATCTGGCCGATTCGGTAGTTTCTCATTTCTGACCCTTTAAAATCATTGAAAATTGATTGTAATCAGGCATTTAAATTAACCAAATCAACCATTTACTATGGTGCCATCGCATTTTGCGATGGCTAAACGGACGGGAAGCAATGCAAAACACAATCCCTCTTTCCTCTTTGGGTCCCAGAATCTGTATTCTTGGGCCGTCAAACAGCGGAAAATCTACTTTGGCTACGGCGATCGCCCGCAAATGCAATCTGGTGCCGGTGCATCTGGACCAACTTTTTCATGAACCCAATACTGATTGGGTGCCTCGTCCTGCGGCCACGTTTTCTGCATTGCATGAGGCAGCAATCGCGGGCGAGCGCTGGGTGATGGACGGCAATTATTCCAAGTACATGCCACAGCGTTTCGAGCGGGCGACCGGTATTATTTTGCTGAACGTGCATACGGCGACCAGCCTGTTTCGTTACTTGCGTCGTACACTATTTGAACGTGAACGTTATGGAGCTCTGGAAGGCGCTCAGGACAGTCTCAAATGGGAGATGATCCGCCATATTGCAGTTGTCACGCCAGGAAACCACAAACGTTATATAAAACTGCTTGAGCAAACCGCATTGCCTACCGTGTCGCTCCCGTCGGTTCGTGCCATTAATGACATTTACCGGCAATGGGGGCTGCAGGGCCGCTGCCGCGACTGACTTGCAGCCAATGCGGCGAATGCATAGGCCATCGGCCTGTTGCTGGATGCAGGTAACAGTGTATTCGGCCATTGTCCCGCCTCGTTGGCAGCGTACGCTTGATGTTGTAATTGAGGTATCGCAAATAGTCTGCCTGTAAGCGGGTGTGGCTGTTCTGCATACTTTTGCTGGTTACCAATCCACACTTTATCGGAGGATTTATGTTCAGAAACGTATTACTGTGTTCAGTGTTTGCCTGCATCGCTGTATTCACATCCGCAAGTAACGAGAGTTACGCCGCGACGCAAAGCGATATGAATCAGGCCGCCAATACCGACTACAAAAAAGCGGATGCACGCTTGAACAAGGTATATCGGGAAGTGTTCAATAAGCTTGAAGCCTCTCAAAAAACCGATTTGAAGGCAGCCCAGAACGCCTGGATTCAGTTCAGGGATCTGGACTGCAAATTTCAAAGTTCAGGCGCGCAAGGGGGTTCCGTACAGGCGATGCTCATCGCCGGTTGTCTGACGGATAAGACGCAAGCGCGGGCCGACGAGCTCAATACGCTGCTTCAATGCAAGGAAGGCGATGTGTCATGCGTTACCGCGCCTTGATAATCAACTCGCCCATGAAGAGCGATTGATGGGCGGAAAAGCCGCCTTGCCCGTGTTTTAGCCGCCCATTCGCACACGGGCGGGCAGCGCGCTTTGGTTTCATATCGGGAAAGATATATGCAAAGATCTTCATCGAAAACGCAATATCTTCGCCTTCTGCCGGGCGATGTTGCGTTGCTACGGCAACTGAATGTACTGTTTAGCCGGGCATTTGACGATCCGGTCAGCTACCAGAGCAGGCCGGCGACAGATGCCTATCTGATGGACTTTCTGGCAAAGGAGCATGTTTCTGTCTTCGTTGCATTAAACGATGGACACGTGCTGGGCGGGCTAGTGGCCTACGCACTGGACAAGTTCGAGATGGCGCGGCGGGAATATTACATCTATGATCTTGCCGTCGACGCCGGACATCGCAGGCAGGGTATCGCTACAGCGCTTATCCGCAATTTATGTGAGTTTGCGGCAGACAACGCAGGCTGGGTTGTGTACGTACAGGCCGACAGGGGCGATGCGCCGGCCATTGCCTTGTATAGCAAACTGGGTGTACAGGAGCAGGTGCTGCATTTTGATATTCCGGTACCAATTGGGAAAAAATAGCGCTGTGTTGCTGCATCAGAGGCATTAACCAGGCAAGCTTGCCGTGTTTTTCCAGTATCCGGCCCCGATTTTTCTTCAGAACATTAAGAATGTTATTAATCTGTAAATTAGGTTTAACGTCGCCTGTATCGGTACTAGGATAATAGCTATAGACTACTTTTGAACATCGTTTCGACATGACATTTGTCATAAGGATAGGAGGTGCAAATGGTCTGGCACACGGTTTTTTTCTTTGTTTTGACTGTCATATCCGCGATCTTGGGTTTTGGAGGATTTCTAAGTTGGGGGGCGCTGGTGGCGCAAATTCTGTTTATCGTATTTCTGATACTCACTTTGCTCACCATTTTTATTCGGAAGAAACGTTAAGTAGCACATAAGCAAGTGCGGGACTCAACAGGTCTTGAATGGGCTCGCGTATGTCCGATATCCTGGTGACCCTTAGAGCGTTGATCGGCTACTAAGGCGCCGCGCGTGAGCAGGCCTTATTTTTATCCGGCAAGTCAGTCGGCAACATTATCCGTTCATGTCCCCCACAGTACACCTGCAAAAAATTCAGGCACCCGCCAGGGTGCCTTTGATTTGTATTTTATAGCCGATTCTGCTCGGCCCAGAAATCGTTAACCTCGCGCTCGGCATCCTCGCGCCTTCTGCCATACTTTTCTTGCAACACACCGTACATTTTCTGTGCATTGCCATTGACCTGCGCGATGTCGTCATCAGTCAGATCACCCCATTTTTCCCTGATGGAGCCTTTGATCTGTTCCCATTTTCCTTGAGTGATGTCGTGGTTCATTTTTATCTCCTTTCAGTGTAATTGCATTGAGGTGGAACAACTCTGAGTTGGAAGAGCCACAATTCATAATAGCAATTTAAAACCCAGTCAGACCATTTTGTTACATGTTTTTAATAAGTCTAGGTATATGAAATATATGGACATTTTCCTATTTTTGACGAAGCATCCTGCACCATGGTGGATGGATCGCCGACGTTGCAGGGCTAATGCAAGAATTTATTGGTGATGAAATTTCCTGCCTTACGAGTGTTTACAAAATACAGCCGGCGATGTTTGCATCCTTGTGCAGCGCAGGCAGATAATGAAGACTCTTATTTCGACACGGAGATATCACCATGCCAGCGAAATCCAGAAGCCAGCAACAGGCAGCCGGCGCTGCACTATCGGCCAAAGAGGGCGAAAAGAAAGTGGGCGATTTGAAAGGCGCATCCAAATCAATGTATAAGTCCATGTCAAAAAAAGAACTCAAGGACATGGCCAGTACCAGCCGATCTGACAAGCCAAAACACAAGCATTAAGGCCTCATTTAACGCCAAAATGCGCAGGCGCTCGTGCTTGAAAGGGCAGGCCGTTATGCAGATTTTCCAGAGACCTGTACCGCATAAAAGGGAATGCGACTTAGCGCATATAGTGCGCTGTGCTTGCGGATTTTTCGACTACTGCCGGTAAATCGCCTGGTTTCACTGAAGACGATTGCCGGCGCATCGTCGGTTTGTCTGAACGCCCACGCATAGCATTGCGTACCTGCCTTGATGGCAGGATCAATGTTATCCACTACCCCCGTATTGGACACGGCAACGCCGGCTGAGCTTCGAGCCAGCGCGCCAACTGCCATTTCCCGAGCCACCTGCTCACTCGTAAGATTGAATCTTTCAATCGTTTCAGCGCTCACATTCAATAACCGCTGCTTGGCGGCAACCGTATACGTGACAAATGCACAGTCCAGCAGCTTGCCTGCGTTGGGTGCCTCCGATAGGGTCGAGGCGATCAGCCCTGCTGTACACGATTCCGCGGTGACAAGAGATAAATCATGATCTGCCATATAGCGGACAACGAATTTTATAGCTAGCATTGGCAATCCTGCATGGAAAAAAACCGAGTGGGACAGTATCACACCATTGATTTGATTTTAAACCAGTCAAAAAAATACTGGTTAGCGATTACCAGCCCATACTGGGGTAGTCAATTGAAATATTTGTTGATCGATATCAAAACGGCCGTCACATGCATAAGATATAAATACGATAAGATTGAATTTTCAATTAATCGTCTCAACGATGCTGTCCCATACTCATGCCGCCGCTGGCGTATTGATGTACTGAAGTATTTATCATTGCTTGCGCTTTTGCTGCTTTGCCTCTAGCAATCTGGCAAACAGGAAGTGATACGTCCTGATTCCTGCTTTCACAATACTGGCCGCAACTGAGCTGCTTGCATGCAGCCATTACGTTTACTTCAGATACGGCGCATGCCTGGGTAACAGCTCATTTAATTTTTTATGAATGGAGGTATTCATTGTCGCTGTTTGATTCATCAGAAAAATATGGTTTGGTTTCTCGGGCTCTGCATTGGCTCATGGCTTTGGGTTTTGCCTGGATGTTTTTTACCGCGGCGTTGCATTATTTTGCAGATGAAACGCCTATTACAGATACGTTATGGCCGACGCACTCGGTCATGGGGTTTACCGTGTTCTGTCTGGGCGTTTTCAGAGTAATTTGGGCGGCGCTCAATATTTCCCGCCGGCCGCCTTCGCTGTCCACATTGTCGGGACTGGGGCACAGCATATTGTATGCGCTCATGCTGGCCATTCCGGCGCTGGCACTACTGCGCACCTACGGATCGGACCGCCCGTTTTCTTATCTGGGTATTTCGCTGATGGAGCCCACCGGCCAAAAGAACCAATGGATGATCGATCTGGCCGGGCTGCTGCACGGCGAACTTGGTTGGACGTTGCTGGCACTGGTGGTCGGTCATATTGGCATGGTCTATATCCACAGAAAATCATCTAACGCGATCGATGTGCTGCCACGGATGCTTTGACCGAGCAACATGAATAATCGCGATACCCCGTCGTTATGAGCGAGACCGCGTGATCCGACCCCTTACAGGTACCCGCATCCGGGCCGTATATTGCGCCGAGCGGTCGCAGATATCAGGTTAATCATAAGCGGGTTTATCGGATCATGCGTGATCGCCACCTTTTGCTGTACCGCCATGGCGCTCGCCCAGCCAGTCACCGCCGGCATGACGGGAAAGGCCACCGTCTATGCCAGAATACACGTTTGAGCTGTTCTGCAACAACGATCAGAGCGTACGGGTGAACAGTAGCTGCGGCTGAATAATTAATATTTAGATCCTGTATTACGCGGGCAAGTGCGGCAGCCGCAGGCTAGGGACTGTGCGTAAATGCAAGTTGTTCCGTATTTTTCGTGTGCGTAAACGGCTTGCGGGCGTAATCTGGTTGGTCAAAGAGTTTCAGGATTCGACGATAAAACGGTTTGGGGTGCTGAAAAAACGCAGCCTGTCTAAGAGCGCGGTTTCTTTTTTCGGCTGGCCCAGTAGTTGAACTCCTCGGCATAGCAAGATATTTCCATGTCCATTGTCTTTTCTTGCATGTATTCTTGTGCATCCCGTATCGCTTGGTTATAGATGCAGGGACCAACCTCGTCAACGATGTACTTTAAGAACAATTTTGCGCGAAGCTCACCTAACTCCGCATCTTCTTCTTGCTTCCAATAGCGGCGCAATGAGCCGATTAGCTGTTCTTCCACTTCAGGTTTGAGTTTGATTGCCATTTTTTGCCGTTAATTCAGCTAGTATCTTATTTCTAATCGTTCTATTTTAAGATATTTCTTGGTTTTAAAGTCGGTAATGCTGTTTTTATATACAGCATATAGAGGGCTGTGCAAACCTATTTTGACTTGATCCTCCTTGGATGTGTAGCTCGGACCATAATACGACCGCATTGCAGATCCAGAGCATGGCAGGTATGAACAATTCGATAAAAAATGGCGATGGCCGTTCATTCACACAATATATAAAGGCGATTCGCAGTTGTCGGGTTTGTCATGATCAGCCTCTTTATGGGCAGGCCATGGATCCTGAGCCGCGCCCCATTATCCAGGTATCTCAGACTGCATCCATCTGTATTGCCAGTCAGGCGCCCGGTACGCGGGTGTATGAAACCGGACGCCCGTTCAATGACGCATCCGGTGCCCGACTCAGGCAATGGATGGGGATATCTGACGAGAGCTTCTACGACGATTCCCGTGTCGCCATTATTCCCATGGGATTCTGTTTTCCCGGACTCCGAGCCGATGGCAGCGACCTGCCGCCACGGCGTGAGTGCAAGCAAATATGGCGCACGCAATTGTTTGCCCGCTTGCCTAACCTGAAATTGCTGTTAACGATTGGTGGCTATGCGCAGCGCTGGCATCTGGGCCCGCATGTGGCGCGCCAGGGAGTCACGGAAACGGTGCGATCTTGGCGTCAATACTATCTGGCCGATCCTTCTTTGCGCATCTATCCGCTCCCCCATCCGTCCTGGCACAACAATCGATGGCTTAAGCAGAACACATGGTTCGACGATGAAGTGTTACCGCAATTGCAGCAGGATATACGTCAGCTGATTGCGTAATAGTTGTAATTTAAATCAGTTGCCGCAGCAATGAAGATCATTGCGAGGCCAGCTTGATAGTACTCGAGTGTAATCTTGCGCAATTACAATTGTGCGCAACTGGCGCAGGCACGGCATGTTTTATTGATTGCGGCTGTCATATTAAATCAGGGACAGATTGTTCTGCAGTACGATTTGCATACGCGCTCACCTCAAAAGGAACTATCGTGCCGGAAATTACCACCATCATTGCTTTTGCTGCGGTCTCCCTGGGTATGGTGCTTACCCCCGGGCCCAATATGATTTACCTGGTGTCGCGCTCGATATGCCAGGGGCGGCGTGCGGGCATGATGTCCCTTCTGGGCGTGCTGCTCGGCTTCATCTTCTATATGGTCAGCGCTGCATTGGGTATTACCGCCTTGCTTTTTGCTGTCCCTTACGCCTACGAAGCGCTCTGTTATGGCGGCGCCCTATACTTGCTCTACATGGCCTGGCAGGCGGTGCGTCCTGGTGGTCAATCACCATTTCAAGTGAAAACATTGGCACCCGATAGCCCCAGAAAACTGTTTCTGATGGGGTTTCTGACGAACCTGCTGAATCCCAAAATCGCAGTCATGTATCTTTCCCTGCTTCCGCAGTTTGTTGATCCGGAAAAAGGTAGCATTCTGGTCCAATCGCTTGCGCTCGGATCCGTGCAGATTGCTGTCAGCATCAGTGTAAATATGCTGATTGTCATTCTAGCCGGCAGCATTGCCTCTTTCCTGGCCACCCGCCCGACCTGGGTGGTGGTCCAGCGCTGGCTGATGGGTACCGTGCTGGCGGGGCTGGCGATTAGAATGGCCATGTCTGCCAGACGCTGATCATATTTACCGGTTGGAGCAAGGCGCAAATGCCGCGCTGTCTACAAATGTGGGTGCTATCTTGTGCCCGATTTCTGATCCAGCATTGCAGGCAGTATGCCGCCCTTGCGCCAGACAGCTTCTTCATGCGTTGTATTTAATCGCACCTGCAGACGAAACTGTTTTACCTCTCCTTTGGTATGTATTTGACCGTTTACCCAACTTAGTGGCTCCATGTGGTCAGGTATTTCAATATCCAGTCTGCTGCCGCCGGTAATACCCAAGGTGTGACGAGTAACCCCCGGTTCAAACTGCAAGGGCAACACACCAGTGTTGACCAGATTGGAGCGATGGATACGTTCAAAGCTTTCTGCAAGGACTGCCTGCACGCCGAGCAGGCGCGTGCCTTTGGCCGCCCAATCACGTGAGGAGCCGGTTCCATATTCCAGGCCGGCGACAACCACCACGGGTATATGATTGGATAAATAATGCATCGCTGCGTCGTAAATCGATGCAATTTGGCGCGCTGGCTCAATGACGGTGCATCCGGCCGGGCCGTCCGGCAACAGCTCATTGAGCAGACGGCCACCGGTAAAGGTGCCACGCATCATGACTTCATGGTTGCCCCTGCGAGCTATGAAAGTATGCAACGCAGCTGGAGAAACGCCGCAGGAAAGCAGATAATCACCCGCAGGAGTGCCCGGGCGGATCGCGTCAGCGGGAGAGATGTTGTCGGTAGTGACGCTATCGCCCAGTATCAGTAGCGGCGCGGCATTATGCAAGCTGCGTTCCGTTGCCGGGGGGCGATCGTCCACATAGGGCGGTCGGCGGATGTATGTGCTGTTGTCATCCCACTCGTATAGCGTGGTTCCCCCGGAGGGTAAAGCCTGCCACCTGGCATCGCCTGTGCTGATACCGGCGTATTGGCTTTCGAAGTGTTCAGGCGTGACGTGATCCTGAGCTATTTTCCTGATTTCAGTGTTGTCCGGCCAGATATCCGACAGAAATACGGGTGCGCCATTGTGTGTCGTCCCAAGTGGTTCCCGTGTCAGGTCAATGCGGACCGTGCCAGCGATCGCATAGGCAACCACCAGTGCCGGGGATACCAGATAGTTAGCGCGGGCCAGAGGATGAATTCGGCCCTCAAAATTGCGATTACCGGATAGCACGGCAGATACCATGAATTGCTTGTCTTCGATAAGCGTCTGGATATCGGGCCTTAGCGGACCGGATCCGCCGCCGCAACTAGCACAGCCAAATCCGACAAGATGAAAGCCCATCTCGTCCAGGTGAGACTGCAGTCCGCTCGATTGCAAATAGCTGCTGACCACCCTGGATCCAGGTGTGAACGACGTCTTGACCCATTCTTTGGAACGCAAGCCTTTGGCAAGCGCGTTTCTTGCGAGTAAACCGGCAGCGATCATGGCCGCTGGGTTGGAGGTATTGGTGCAACTTGTGATGGCTGCCAATATCACGGCGCCGTGACTGAATTGTGCATTCGCCGTTGCCGAAGATGGGGTGCTTGCAGCCTTGGGACAAACCGACAGGAACGACTCGGGAATATCTGCCAACGCCACATGGTCGTGCGGTCTGCGAGGCCCGGCGCCGCTGGAGCGGACTAGTGCCAGATCGAATTCAATTACCCTGGAGTACACGGGCTCAGGCGTTTGTGCATCACGCCACAGCCCTTGCAGCTTGCAGTACTGCTCTATCATTGCAATTGTGGCTGCATCACGCCCCGAACGCCGCAAATAATCCAACGTAACGGCATCGACAGGAAAGAAGGCACAGGTTGAGCCATACTCGGGGGACATATTGGAAAGGGTGGCGCGGTCTTCCAGTGTCAGTGCCGATGAGTCGAGTGCGGGACCGGTGAACTCCACGAAGCTTTCGACAACGCCAGCTTGGCGCAGCCGCCGCGTAAGTGTCAGGACTATATCAGCTGCAGTTACTGCGGCCGATGGCGCATTTATCAAACGCACGCCCACTGTGGGCGGCAGGATAAAGGATAGCGGTTCACCGAGCATTGCAGCTTCGGCTTCGATGCCTCCCACTCCCCAGCCAAGTACGCCAATGGCATTGATCATTGCTGTGTGGCTGTCGGTACCGGCCAGCGTATCGGGATAAGCCAATGGTGGATTTTGGCTGTCATCGATAAAAACCACGCGCGCCATATGCTCCAGATTGATCTGATGCAGAATGCCAGCACCAGGTGGCACAATAGAAAGATTGTCGACGTTCTCCTGTGCCCACTTCAGGAAGGTATAACGTTCGCGATTCCGAGAGTATTCAAGTGCTACATTCAGATCCAGCGCCGCATTGCTACCTGCATGATCGACCTCCAGGGAATGATCCACAATCAGGTCCACCGGAATCCGGGGATTGATGGTGGCCGGATCTCCTCCTGATTGGGCCACGACGTCGCGCATGGTCGCCAGATCGATTAGAGCGGGTATGCCACTGACATCCTGGGCCAGGATTCGTGCCAGCATCAAGGGCACAGTATCTCGTCCGACCCGATCGGGATAGTTAGTCAAAATCTGCTTGCTTAGTGTTTCTCCCACGTCATCGCGATCGGCATGCCTTAACAGGTTTTCCAGGATGATCCGGATTGCAAAAGGCAGTGATTGCAGCGGTGCGCCAGCCTCGTCGGCCAATGCAGACAACGAGTAATATCCAAACTGCCGGTTACCGGAACTGAACTGTTGATAACAGCGCGCGCGCAGAGACCCCAAGGCATGAGCGCTTGAGTGATTTTCAGACTGTATGTGTCGCATGAAAGTCAGCTCGCCTTGATATTAGCCTTGCGGATCGTCTCTTTCCATTGGGCAATGTCGTGTCTGATTGCCTCAAGCAACTGTTGTGGGCTGCTGCCAACCGGCTGACTGCCTTCCTGGGCCAGATCTGCTTTCATTTGTGGCAGCGCCAGGATGGCTTTGAGTTCGGTATTGAGTCTTGCCACTATTTCTGCCGGAATTCCCTTGGGGCCCGCCACGGCATGCCAAAGATCGGACTTGAAGTCCGGGACGCCGGCTTCCTTGAAATTGGGAACGTCCGGCAGAGCAGGAATACGGTCATCGGCAATGGCAAGGCCGATCGCACGGTTTTCCTGCACTACCGGTACAACGATGGCCACTGATGAGAGCATGAGCTTGATCGTGCCACCAATCGTGTCTTGCAACGCGGCGCCCGTCCCTTTGTAAGCGATATGATTGAGCTTGATCCCGGCCAGGTCTGCCAGATGCTCCATGCTCAGGTGTGTGATTCCGCCCACGCCCGAGGAGCCATAACTGATTTTGCCAGGCTCGCGTTTTGCCCATTGGACAAGGTCGCCGAAATTTTTAACTGGCAGGTCATGGTTCCCAATGAGAATCAGTGACTCTCGTTTGAATAAGGTGATGGGCTCAATATCATTGATGGAATCAAAAGGGAGTTCGCGCAATGCGGCATTACAGGTGTGGCTACTTGACAGCATGACAAGTGTATAGCCATCTGCTGGCGCTTTGATCGCTGCGTGCGTTCCGATACTGCCGCCGGCTCCGGGGCGATTTTCCACGACGACTGGTACGCCCAGACGATCTGTCAGCATCATGGCAATTCGGCGTGCTGTTCTATCACCGCCGCCGCCTGCCGCCAACGGAACAATAATTTTAATAGGGCGGTTGGGATAGTCGCTTATAGCGCCCTGGGCCAGCACTGTGGGTGACTGTAATCCGAGCCCGCCCAGCGAGATCGCGCCAAGAGAGGCGATGAAACGCCGTCGAGTTGATGCCATGTTGTCTTCCTCCGATTGTGACGAGCAATTACAGCTCGGTTCTCGTCGTTGAACTGCAGAATTGGTCTGTGTTCAATCCAGTTTATTTTTAGCAATGTATCGATATTAGCATTCTATCTGTGATGAGCGAACCTTGGTAGATGCCAGCAAATTGCATTTGCGATGGCAGCTTATCGTGTTTATAAGATGGGTTCGCTCAAGGTTTTGTCCAAGTCTATCGCCTGCGATAGGCTTACTTCGCACCGCGAGCCCTGCGTGGGCTTTCGACGCGTTTCGGTAGATGTAAAAAGCCCGCTGCCCTGTCTGCAGCACGACATCGGGCCCTAACCAAACCGTGAATCAATGCGCCATTACAAATGCAATTGGCTGCTTTCCCTG
This sequence comes from Advenella incenata, assembly GCF_004217095.1. Lineage (GTDB taxonomy): Bacteria > Pseudomonadota > Gammaproteobacteria > Burkholderiales > Burkholderiaceae_B > Advenella > Advenella incenata. Next base: position 255,563 of record NZ_SHKO01000001.1, read on the forward strand.
ATGACCAGTTCACATGGCAACAGGTCTTCAACGACGGTGTTGTCGCGTGCCGGCCCGAGCGTCAACTGCTGCAGCACAGTCCGGGCTGCATGCTGGCCAATCTGATAGCGTGCCGGACGCAGGGTCGTCAGGGCAGGCCGCAGTCTTGCGGAAATGGATGCATCGCCAAACCCCGCAATCGCGCAATCGCGGGGCAGGACAAGATTGCATGCAGGGGCGTGCAATATGGCGCCAGCGGCCATGTTGTCATTGGCAAAAATCAGCGCCTGGGGCCGGCAGTTGGCTGCTAAACGGGACAACGCTTCTATGCCCATGGCCCCGGCCTCAAATTCGTCGTCTTGCGCAATAACCTGCACGTCCGCTTTCAGGCCCGCGCTCGCCATGGCTTGGGCATACCCCTGCGCGCGTTGTTTGGCGCGGAAATCTTCAGTGGTGTGCGACATGACAAACTGAATCCGGGTGGCGCCTTGCTCCAGAAAGTGCCTGGCCAGAATGGCGCCTGTCTCAATATGTGGGAATCCCACCTGATGAAACGGCCGCCCCGGTACCAGTCCCCAGGCTTCGATCACGGGGATGTTCAGGGCGCGCAGCATGGCCTCGGCCGCCGGAGTGTGGTCGTGGCGGGTCAGGATCAGGGCGGTGGGGTGCCAGCCAACAAAAGTGCGGATTGCCTGTTCTTCGAGTTCCTGTGAATACTGGGCGTTGGCCAGCAGCAGTTGCAATCCCGACGCCTGTAGTTCGTCAGTCATACCCTTGACCAGATCGGCAAAGGTTGCGCTGGCGATGTTTTGCATGACTGCGCAAACCACCCGTCCATGTCCCGAAGCCAGCCCGCCAGCCACCTGGCTGGGCACATAGCCGATCCGGTCGATAATTTCACGCAAGCGTTCCCTTAAGGCCACGGAGACTTTTTCCGGCGAATTGAAGTAGCGCGAAACGGTAATGGAGGAAACGCCGGCCAGAGCGGCCACGTCATGGATGGTGTATGAGCCTGCTTTGCGACGCGTGGTACGTGATGTTTGTTTTTGAGTCATGGTTTATCCCAATGGCGTGTTGTTTGACCAACGCCCTACAATTATATCAATGTTACCGGTAACAGTTACCGGTAACATCCCAACCCGGCTAAATGTATTCCCGTGACTGCCTACACCTATGATCCGACCCATTCTCCTTGTTGTCACACCGTTTTCGCAGGAAGCACTTGAGCCCTTGCAGGAATACTTTGACATTGTGCAGTGGCAATCCTTGCCGGCGCCCGAGGCATTTTGCGCCCAGCACGGCTCAGGAGTGCTGGTCTTGATTACCAACGGCATGGTTGGCGTGCCGCCGCCGTGCCGTGACACATTGGCCAATCTGGCGCTCATCGCGTGTAACGGGGTAGGGTACGACGCCATTGACTTGGGCTGGGCTGATGCCCGGGGGATTCGCGTTATCAATACGCCAGACGTTCTCTCGGCCGATGTGGCCGATTTTGCAATGGCATTGGCATTGGCGGCATTCAGGCGAGTGCCGGCGGCAGACCGGTATGTGCGCGAGAACAAGTGGCGTCGCCAGGGGGCATTTACACTGACCAGGCGGTTCTGGGGTTCAAAAGTTGGCATTGTGGGTCTGGGTCGTATCGGCCATCTGATTGCCAGACGCGCAGCCGCATTTGATACCCAGATCGGGTACACGGGCCGACGGCAACAGGACGGGGTTGCCTACGCCTATTTTCCGACTGTGCTGGCGCTGGCTGGATGGGCAGACGTGCTCATTGTGGCCACACCTGGCGGCGCCGACACCTGTCATCTGGTGTCCCGGGTCGAACTAGAGGCGCTGGGCCCGGAAGGCGTACTGGTTAATATCGCTCGCGGGTCTGTTGTAAACCAGCTGGCGCTGATTGACTGTCTGGAAAGCGGCCAACTGGGCGCAGCGGCGCTGGATGTCTTTGACGATGAGCCGCAAGTGCCAGAAGCACTGGCCCAGTCAGCATCCACGGTCCTTAGCCCTCACATTGCCAGTGCCACCGTGCAAACCCGCCAGGCCATGGCTGCACTCGTGGTGGACAATATTTTGCGGCACATCAATGGCAAATGTCTTATTTCACCTGTGAACTGACCCAATAACAAGCAAGGAGACAACATGAACCCAACCAACCTGGTTCGTCGAAGCTATACCATGGCTGTGCTGCTGACAGGCATGATACTTTTTTCACCTGCGCACGCCCAGGCAGATAAGTATCCCGAAAAGCCCATCACATTTGTCGTGCCGTACCCGGCGGGCGGGGTGGCTGATCAGTTCGCCCGCAGCATGGCTACGGAGCTGGGAAAGCGTCTGGGGCAGTCTGTCGTGGTCAGCAACCGTGCCGGCGCCAACGGTAATATTGGCTCAGCCTACGCCGCCAAGCAGCCTGCCGATGGCTATACCTTGTTGCTGGGGTCGACCAGCACCCTGGCCGTGAACCCGCATTTGTACAAAGACATGGGTTACGACCCGATCAAGGATTTGCAACCGGTGACATTGACGCACCAAATGCCAAATGTGTTAATTGTGGGCTCTGGCACCCCATACAAAAGTGTTGAGGATGTCATCAAGGCAGCCAGGCGTGAACCGGGTCGTATCCCCTTCGGATCTGCGGGCAACGGCAATTCCATGCATCTGGCAGGGGAGTTGTTCCAGAAGCAGAGCCGCACAAAATTGATGCATGTCCCATATAAGGGAGCCCCTCCGGCCCTCACCGATGTCATGGGTGGGTCGCTGCCCACGATGTTTATCAATCTGCCTGCGGTGGTCGGCTATGCCGATTCGGACAAGATCCGGATACTTGCCGTTGCGGCACCCACACGATCCAAAGTATTGCCGAACGTGCCAACGTTTGAGCAGGCGGGTGTTCCTGGCGTGATCTCCAGCGTCTGGAATGGCATTCTGGTTCGCAGCGGGACGCCCGAGGCAATCGTCAGGAAACTGAACCAGAACATTGTGGCGATCCTGCAATCAGAGGCGTTTGCCCAACCACTGGAAAAACAGGGGTACGAAGTGCTGTCTTCCACACCGCAGGAATTTGCAGATTTACTGCAAAAAGACACAAAGGTGATGGGTGAGCAGGTTCGCGATGCTGGTATTCAAATAGACTGATTGAGGTATTGTTGTGCAAAAAAAATTACACCAATTACGCAGCCAGCGCTGGTTTGCGAGCGATGATATTCGAGGCTTTGCGCATCGTCAGCGCATGCAGCAGCAGGGGCTCTCACGTGAAGAATTCATGGGCCGCCCGATTGTCGGCATTCTCAATACCTGGAGTGATCTGTCGCCGTGCCATGCGCATCTGCGTGATCGCGCACAGGCGATCAAGCGCGGCGTACTGCAGGCCGGTGGATATCCGCTGGAACTACCGGCCATGAGCCTTGGAGAAGTCATGGTCAAGCCCACGACCATGCTGTATCGCAATTTTCTTGCCATGGAGGCAGAAGAGTTGATCCGCAGTCTTCCCCTGGATGGCGTGGTGTTGCTGGGCGGCTGTGATAAAACCACGCCGGGCCTGGTAATGGGGGCAATGTCCATGGATGTGCCCGCACTGTTCTGCCCGGCTGGCTCCATGCTGAATGATCGTTATCAGGGACAGGCAGTTGGGGCGGGAACGCACACCAAGAAATACTGGGAGCAATACTCCATCGGCAACATCGACCAGCCTGAATGGATTAGTCTGGAAGCCCGGATGACCCGCGCGCCTGGCACGTGCAATACGATGGGCACGGCCAGCACCATGACTTCCATCGTCGAGGCTATGGGGCTTGCCCTGCCTGGTTCAACCAGCCTGCCAGCCATGGATGCAGCACATACCCGCATGGCGTGGACCTGCGGTCAGCGCATTGTCGCCATGATCTGGGAAGACTTGCGCCCCTCTCGCATTCTGACCCGTGACGCGTTCCTCAACGGGGTTGCAACCTGGATGGCGCTGGGGGGTTCCACCAACGCAGCTGTCCATTTGCCGGCGATGGCCGGGCGAGCCGGCGTTCAATTGAGCCTTGATGATTTCGATGCACTGGCACGCCAGGTGCCGGTGTTGGCCAATTTGTTTCCTTCAGGCAACAAACTGATGGAAGATTTTTACTACGCAGGTGGCCTGCCCGCATTACTGCAGCGTATTCGGGCGCATTTGCAATTGGATGCCCTTACATGCACCGGTACGACACTGGGTGCCAATATCGAGGGACAAGTCAGTTCCGATGACGATGTGATCCGCACGCTGGACAACCCGGTCATTCCCGCCTCACCGGAATGTCCGGAGGCTGGTATGGCATTGGCCGTGTTGCGGGGCAATCTATGTCCGGATGGCGCCGTGATCAAACCTTCTGCAGCGACCCCAGCCCTGTTGCGACATACCGGCCCTGCACTGGTTTTTGATTCCAACGCCGACATGCTGGCAGCCATCAACGATCCGGATCTGGACGTGAACGAGAATACAGTCCTGGTGCTGCGCAATGGTGGTCCTGTTGGCGGGCCGGGTATGCCGGAATGGGGCAATCTGCCTATCCCGAAGAAGCTGTTAAAACAGGGGGTTCGCGATATCGTCCGTCTGTCTGATTCACGCATGAGCGGCACCCATTATGGCACTTGTGTATTGCATATAGCGCCGGAGTCGGCCGTGGGCGGTCCTTTGGCACTGGTGCGTACAGGCGATCTGATTCGGCTGGACATTAGCGCGAGAACACTTGATGTCCTGGTTTCCGACAGCGAACTGGCGCAGCGCCGCGCTCAATGGTGCGCCCCGGAGCAACCATATAAGCGCGGATTCACACGCATCTACCAACACGAAGTGACACAAGCCAATCTCGGTTGTGATTTCACTTCCCTGGCCGGAAACGAGAAGACGCCAGAACCGCCCATTTATTGATTTAAACCATTGCATTTGCATTAACGACAACAGGAGTATGTATGCCCGCAGCAACTGATCTGCTAGAAAACCCTTTTCGCGCCCGCCTTGCTCAGCCAGGGGCGCCGCTAGGCACCTGGCTCATGTCCGGTACGTCGAGTACCGCTGAAGCAATGGGACGCGCCGGCTTTGATTGGCTGCTGGTAGATCTGGAACATGTACCGCTTGACGATCAGGATGCCCTGCATGTATTGCAGGCTATCGCGGGAACCAATGCCTGCGCGGTAGCACGCCTGGCGGCAAACGACCCAGTTCTGTTCAAGCGGGCCCTGGACCTTGGCGCCCAGACCGTGATGGTGCCCTTTGTCGACAGCGCGCAAGCTGCGCGGCAGGCGGTCAGCAACGCCAAATATCCTCCGCTTGGCACACGTGGCTTTGCTGCAGTCCATCGGGCCAGTGGCTATGGCACTGCAACCGATTATGCTAAGCGGGCGAACGACTCTGTCTTCACCATTATTCAACTGGAAACGCCGCAGGCCGTGGCTGCGCTTGAGGAGATTGCTGCCGTGCCCGGCGTGGATGCGCTGTTTCTTGGCCCCGGTGATCTGTCGGCAAACATGGGACATATCGGCAATCTGGCTCATCCAGAGGTGCAGCACGTGATCGCCGACGTGGCGCGGCGTTGCCAGGCCATTGGCGTGCCTTGTGGCATTGTCGGGCCCACCCCGGAGATGGTCTCGAGCTTTATCAGTTCCGGCTATGCGTTTGTGGCAGTGGCCTCTGACATGGGCATGATGATGCGTCAGGCCAGCGCATTCATTCAGGCCATCCGCCCGGCACTGGCAAAGGGTTATGACGGCGGGGTTTATTGATTCGTCATCGTTGGCGGACAAGTAGCACTTGAACAATGAAGGAGACAAATATGATATTTGGCATTACGACATCGAATCGGAAAAAGCTTATCAAATATGCAATGCTCTTGGTCGCTACATCCGTCCTGAGCACGAACGCCACAGCCCAGGATGCCTATCCGGAAAACCCGGTGACCATTCTGGTGCCGTTCGGCCCGGGTGGCACCTCTGACATCATGGCCCGGATTCTGGCAAAACACCTGCGCCAGGCAATGGGTGGCAATCTCATTATCGACAACAAGGGCGGTGCAGGTGGTGCAATCGGCATGATGCAACTTAAGCGGGCCAAGCCGGATGGCTATACCCTTGGTTTGTCAGTCATCGGCCCGGAAGTATTGCAACCTGGCATGCGCAAGACCGGCTACACATATCAGGATTTTGATCATATCTGCGGAACCTATTCGGTACCACTGATGATGATGGTGCCCCAGGACTCAGCATTCAAAAACATGCAGGATGTTGTCGCATTCTCCAGGGACAATCCGAGGCAACTGACTTACGGCACGTCCGGCACCGGCACGTTACTGCATATTGCCATGGAAATGCTCATGAAGCAGGCAAACTCAACTGCACTGCATGTGCCCTATAAAAGCTCTGCAGAAATGGTGACCGGGCTGCTGGGAAAACAGGTGATGGTGATCAGCGATACCACAACCGTGGCCAAGCAATACAAGTTGCGTCCGCTGGGCATTTTTTCCGATCAACGGCTCGAGTCCAGCCCACAGGTGGCTACAACCAAGGAGGGAGGATGGCCGATCCAGGCAACCATCTGGGGCGGACTGATCGCGCCCAAGGGGCTGCCACAGGAAATTGTCGCGAAACTTGAAGCTGCATGCGAAAAAGCGGTGAACAGCGAGGGCTATAAAGCCGATGTCCAGCCCCTGGATACACCGCCTCACTTCATGGGGGCCAAAGCCTTTGCCGCCTTTGCGAAGGCTGAATCGGAAAAATACACTAAGCTGATTCGGCAGATGGGAATCAGTCATGAAAAATAGGAATCATTCGATTTTTCGCAAACAGCAGGGCGCGTGCTTCCTGGGGGCAATACGTAACGACCCTACTTGACAGAATTATCTCAAAAGATATACTTATTCGATCAAGGGGAGTAGCTTTCCGCCGCCGCATCGTCATTACGGCTGTCATGTATATACATGACGCCCGGTGCCCGGGCAACACACCTGGTGTTGTAAGCAAGACCTTGCCACGAAAGGGCAAGGTCCATAAATCCTGATTAAGAATAAATGGCCTGTGTCCTTTACGGATCAGGCCATTTTCGTTTATGCCGATACTTTCTGTATTGGCTGGTCGCACGTCACCCTGTCGTGCAACCAGAACGGGCCGATCCATATTCAATTCGAATTTTTATATTAATGGATTCTGGGTGAACTTATGCTTGAATTTTTTCAGACTCTGAGCTGGACAGCAGTATTTCAAATTATCATGATTGATGTCCTGTTGGGTGGTGACAATGCAGTGGTAATTGCGCTGGCCTGCCGTAACTTGCCAAAAAAGCAGCGCATGCAGGGAATTTTGTGGGGCACTGCCGGTGCGATCATTCTTCGGGTCGTGCTCATTACTTTTGCATTGACACTACTGACGATTCCGTATCTCAAGATTGTGGGCGGCCTGCTGCTCATCTGGATCGGGATCAAACTGCTTATTCCGGATGATGATGCGCATGACAAGATCGATGGCGGCTCGTCGGTCTGGTCTGCAGTCAAGACGATTATTATTGCGGACTTTGTCATGAGTCTGGATAACGTCATTGCGATTGCCGGCGCGGCGCAGGGTGCGCATGCAGATCATCAGACAGGGCTGGTTATTGCGGGTCTGATTATCAGCGTACCCATCATTATCTGGGGCAGTACGCTTGTCTTGAAACTCATTGATCATTATCCAGGGGTGGTGTTATTCGGCGCTGCATTGCTGGGCTGGATCGCAGGTGGCATGCTGGTAAGTGACCAGGTTGTTCTGGAGCGTTTCGGCGAAGTTACCGGTGGCGTCAAGATCGCCGTTGAAGTCGGTGGCGCCTTGCTGGTCGCATTGGTCGGAAGCTGGCTGGCGCGACGCAAGAAAATGGCGTCAGCCGGGCCGGCATAACGCAGCAGCAGTGCAGGCAACGACACAGACGGTTTTGTGGCCGTCTGTGTTCGTATCCTGGCAGGGTCGTGTTGCCCAGTTGGTTTCGGATTGCTTAAAGCGGCGTGCCGCGGCCGGTTCTTTGCGTAATCAGTCCGTAAAGTTCGGGCCGGCGGTGGCTTTCAAAATTGAACACATTTTTGCGAAATGCGTCTGCCAGCGCCAGGTCCGCTTTAACGGTGATTACCTCGTCTTCTTCGGTGCTCGCTTGTGCAACGATCTCGCCTGTGGGTGCAACGATCACGGATCCGCCAATCATGTGATGACCGTCCTCCGACCCACATTTGGCAGCCGCCGCAGCCCACACGCTGTTTTGATATGCGCTGGCCTGCAATGTAATCAAATGATGGTGCATTCGCAGATGAACCGGTTCCGGCCAATGGATATTCTGCGAGGGCGTGTTGTACCCTAGTACGATGACCTCGGCGTTTTGCAGCGCCATGACGCGCCACGTTTCGGACCAGCGGCGGTCATTGCATAAACACATTCCAATATTGCTGCCCATGGCCTCCCAAACACCAAATGTCTTGTCGCCAACCCGGAAGAATTTTTTTTCCAAATGTTGAAACGGAGCATCCTTTTTGTGATCATCGTGCCCAGGCAAATGAATTTTCCTATATTTGCCAACTATTTCCCCTTTTTCATTGACCAGTATCGCGCTATTGTAGGGAGTACCTTCCGGTGTGAGTTCTGCATAGCCTAGATAAAATGCCATCTTGCGCTTTCTGGCTTCATCAAACAGAGGTTGTACGGCAGGATTAGGCATGCTTTGTTCAAAAAAACGCGCTTGCGCTTCCTTTTCGTCCATCCAGTAACGTGGAAAAAAGGTGGTTAATGCCAGCTCCGGGAAAACAATCAGGTTCGCACCACGCCCATGTGCTTCTTTGAGCATTTCAATCAGGCGGTTGACGACCGATTGCCGAGTATCGTCAAGGTTGATGCCACCGAGCTGGGCAACAGCGATTCCAAGGGTACGAGTAGGGTGCGTTTTCAAGATATATGTGTCCACTATAGATGATGAAGTGAATCATGCCATCGTATTGCGGTTGTCGTAAATAGGGCTTGTGTCGGCAGCCTGTACCGTGCAAATGCGACTGCCGGATGGGTGAGAGTCTTGCCCCTATTGGCGTGGGTGCAAGCGGGTGCACAAAGGCCGGCGTCAACGTCGATAGTCACAGGTTATGGGCTATAGATAAAATTTGATATCGAAACCGGCGTTATTGCTGTGCCAAGGTTTTCTTTAGAGCGGCAACGAAGCGGCGAGCCAGTAAGGGCAATGGACTCAGGTTGGACCGGGTCACCCAGATTTCTATCGTGGCAGCGGGCGATATCGGCTTGATAATAATGGCTTCGTTCTCGCCGGGCAGGCAACTGCGGTCTACCAGAGCCGGCCCCAGGCCCTGCAGGACGAAGGCGTAGGCGCTGACGGGGGAGCGTACCTCTATTGCTGCAGGACAGTTGGCGCCACGCTCTCCAAAGAAGTTCAACAACGCACTGGCCAGTGGCGTGTTTTGCGGATAGCCTATCCAGGCCGCGTTCGTAAAATCATTTGGCGTAATAACTTCACGACTGGCAAGCAGGTGGTCTTTTGGAACGATACAGACAATTGGTTGCTCGCCAATTTTCACTGAGCTCAAATGCGGATGATCTGATGCGTTCATCGAAATGCCGATATCTGCCTGCCCGCTCAGAAAATAGGCGACCTGCTCATCGAATGTAACATTGCGATGGTCTACGTTGGCGGTTTGGTTGCTGGCTCTGAAGTATGCCAGTGCCTGAGGAATCAGTTTTTGACCAAAAGTGGCGCTTGAGATAATTTTCAGTTGGCCTGATCCATCGTTGCCCAGGGATGCAGCAAGACTATTTACTCGCTGCACAGTGTTATAGACTTCTTCGACTTGCGTGTATAAACGTCTTGCTTCGGGGGTCGGGTGCAGTCCATTGCGAGATCGCTCAAAAAGCAGGTAGCCAAGTCTGCTTTCCGTCAGGGCCAGCACTCTGCTGATGGCAGGCTGGGACACGTGTAGTGCCCGGCCGGCGTTACTGATCGAGCCGGCAACCATAATGGTGCGAAAGACCTCGATTTGCCGAAGACTTAGCGGTGGCCTGGCATGGCCGGCATCGGCACCCATATAGTCAGAAAAATCGTCATTTTCCATGCGGCTTCCAGTCTTTATCGATAACGTCGGATTATAGCTTGGCAATATTTTTCGATAAGGAGGTTGTTATGTGTCGGTGCTAATCTAGACGACACTGCATAAAATGCAAACAGGAGACCGCTATGTTTCGAATTATCCCGCAGGTGTTGGCCCTAATCATGTTGTCCGCATCCTCTTGCCTGATGGCGTTGGCTCACGCCGAAACGGGACAGTGGCCTCAAAAACCCGTTTCATTCGTCTTGCCTTCTGCTGCGGGAGGATCGCCAGACGTGCTGTCCCGCCTGGTAATGAACGAGGTTTCGCAAGAGATGAATGCGACATTTGTCGTTGAAAACCGCCCTGGCGCTGCGGGTAGCATTGGCATGGTTCAGTTAAAGCGTGCTGCAGCGGATGGCTATACCATTGGCTATGGCAATATCAATACGCTGGCAGTGAACCGTTCTTTGTTCAATACGCTTAACTACGATGTGCAAGCTGACTTTGCGCCCGTTATACATCTGTTTAACTTATACAATGTATTGATTGTACCTGCAGATTCCCCGGTAAAAAGCGTTACCGATTTGATAGAAAAAGCCCGCAAGGCGCCAAACAAGTTATCTTATGGCGCCTCGGGTGTGGGTACTACCGGGCATATGGGGGGCGAATTGCTCAAAAGCCTGGCAAAGATTGAAGTGCAGTTTATTCCCTATACAGGAGGGCCAGCGGCATTGCAGGATCTTGTCGGTGGACGACTGGATTTTATGTTCACCAACTCGTCTGAGGCGCTGCCGATGATCAAGAGCGGTAAAGTCCGGGCGTTGGGCGTAAGTAGCCTGAAACGCTTGGAACTATTACCCGAGGTACCTACGCTGGATGAGGCCGGCGTCAAGGGGTATGAAACCATTGCCTGGGGCGGAGTGGTTGCACCAAAAGGCACGCCAGCCGACATTATTCAGGCCTTGAATAAGGCACTGGACAACGCACTGCGTGCGCCCGAGGTGCTCAAGGGGCTTGCTGCATTGGGCGCGGAGCCGGTGGGGGGCTCTCCAGAGCAATTTACCCGCCTTATTGATTCGGAAACCAGCAAGTGGCGCCAGATTATCGAGACAGCGGGCATTGAGAAACTCAATTGAGCCAGGAACGCCATAAGCAGGAAAGCCAAATGCAAATAGACACCGTAATCGTGGGAGCAACACTGATCGACGGAAGCGGAAGCGAGCCGTTTGAAGCCGATATCGGCCTCTCTGGTGAGCGCATTGTTCGCCTGGGCCACTTTCAGTATCCTTCGGATGTGTCGGTGGTTGATGCCACGGGGTACATGATCGCACCCGGTTTTATCGACTCGCACACTCATGATGACGGGTATTTATTGGCGCATCCCGACATGTTGCCAAAGGTATCGCAAGGCATTACTACAGTGGTAACGGGAAATTGCGGGATCAGCCTGGCGCCCCTGGTCAGCAAGGCTGTGCCACAACCGCTAGACTTGCTGGGGCCGATGGATCTTTTTCGCTTTGCCACTTTCCAGTCCTGGATTGAAGCGCTGCGTGCCGCTCCAGCAGCCGTTAACGTTATACCGTTGGTGGGTCATACTACGCTACGGGTTGGGGTGATGAACGACACCTCGCGTGCTGCGTCACCTGCCGAGCGGCAGGCCATGCGTCAATTGCTGCAAGAGGCCCTGGAGGCGGGAGCATTCGGCGTATCTACCGGCACTTTCTATCCTCCAGCTGCGGCAGCAACCACAGACGAAATTATCGATGTGTGTTTGCCCATGAAAGAGCAAGGCGGCATATATGCAACTCATCTGCGAGACGAGGCCGACCAAATCGTTATGGCGATGCAGGAGGCGCTGGACATCGGCAGAGCGATTGGTTGTCGGGTCGTTTTTTCGCATCATAAACTGGCCGGTGAGAAAAATCACGGACGGTCACGCGAAACCCTGAAGATGATCGCTGAGGCTGCGCAGCTGCAGCCGGTTTGCCTGGATTGTCACCCTTATCCTGCTACCTCGACAATGTTACGCCTGGATCGGGTGCGTATCTCGCGTCGCACCATGATTACATGGTGTCTGAATCATCCGGAAGTCGCCGGCAGGGACTTCAGTCAAATCATGCACGAGTGGCAATTGGATGAGCAAGAGACGTTCGAGCGATTGAGCCCGGCAGGCGCTATCTACTTTCTCATGGACGAAGAAGATGTGTGTCGGATTTTCAAGTTTCCCATGACAATGGTGGGCTCGGATGGGCTGCCCTTTGACTCACATCCTCACCCCAGGCAGTGGGGGACGTTTACTAACGTGTTGCGCACGATGGTACGGGAGCGCAAATTGCTGACACTTCCAGATGCGATTCACCGAATGACAGGCCTTGCAGCTGAAAATTACGGTTTGCAGGAGCGAGGTCTGATACGCGAAGGTTACTTCGCGGATCTTATTATGTTTGATCCGGATAGCGTTGCCGATAGGGCGACGTTTGAAAACCCGATCAGGGCCAGCAAAGGCATCGAGGCGGTCTGGGTAAACGGTGTCAGGGTCTGGGATGGACAGCAGACAGGTGCTTTGCGTCCAGGGAGGGTGCTCTCGCCACGCCGCATGAGTGCTTCGAATTAATGTCCGGGCGGCGTCGGACTGCAGTGGATGGCGGATTTTGAACGCGCTTTTTCACCCGTGCCAAGGCTGAACGGTCGCTACACGCGTAGCGTCTACAGTTTCTCTCCCGGCAGTTGGCTGGCTTGCCTCACCCAGTCGCTGATCTGCTGCTCGTCAAATTCGCCTTCCCGAATATCCAGATATCGCACCTCTTTATGCTTGGATTCTCCTGGCGGAATGGGCCGCAACGAGGTGCCGCGGAAAAAAGTGACCTTGATGTATTTCGTAAAGCAATGCAGGCTCAGGAACCACCCATCGTCGTTGGCGCCATAAAAGGGCGAGTTCCACTTCACAGCCTTTTTGACGCCGGGTACGATGTGTTCGATAAGGGTATCGAGCTGGCGTCCGATCTGGCTTTTCCACCCGGGCATGGCCTTTATATATGCCTGCACGGGCGCATCGCCATATGCTTTGGGAATCTGGGGATTGCCGCCTGAAAGCAAAACAACGTGTTTTGATGCCGACGTGGCACCTTCTACGGGTTCCGTTGCGCGCGCCGGTCGTGTTTTTGGTTTGGGTGCCACGGTTGCGGATTTTCCAGAATTGGCCATGACTGCACTCCGGTCGTATCAATAAAGTAAAAAGTAAACGGGGCAACATCGGCTGCATTGGCGTAGCGCAACGCAGACGTCCACGTTCCGCTCTGTTTATTGTCTTTTCATGCTTGGTTAGATGCGCGCCTGAAGCGACGCCATTGCAGACGCAATTGAGGCAGGCACGGGTCAGGTCAATCTGATTCGTGCTCGCGGCTTGTCACCACAGGTCTGCCACAATCTTAGCATCTACTGCTTATAACGCAAAATATGCCGTCTGAACAACAGAATCAGAACCCCCAGCCAGACCCGGCGCCAAGCAGAGTGGCAATACCCAGCACCAGGAAAATACAGGCCGCGATCGTGTGTACCAGCTTCATGGATACGCGCTGACCCAGCTGTTTGCCCAGGATGACCGCAGGGACGTCTGCAATCATCATGCCCAGGGTTGTGCCGATGACCACTTCAATCGGAAAGGCGCTTTTGGCCGCCAGTGCGACGGTGGCCAATTGTGTTTTATCGCCCATTTCGGCCAGGAAAAAGGTCACCAGGGTTGCGCCAAAGACGCCGAATTTTTTGCCTAACGGCGCTTCATCTTCATCTATTTTATCGGGGATCATTGTCCATGCAGCCATGGCAATAAAAGAAATGCCCAGTATCCAGCGCAGTGCTTGCGGGCTGATGGCGGTGGTAATCCAGGCGCCCACGGCACCGGCAAGTGCGTGGTTGACGATAGTGGCACACAGGATGCCAAGAATAATGGGGATGGGTTTTTTGAATCGGGTTGCCAGGATGAAGGCAAGCAATTGCGTTTTATCGCCGATTTCGGCCAGCGTAACCACACCGGTGGAAAGCAGAAGGGTTTGCATGAATCAATACCGCGACCGGACAATAGACGAATGATCACTTTTTTCTCCGGCCAGAACGGAAAAAAGTGATCAAAGGTCTTGCCAGGCGATATCGCTGTCTACGCCATGATGCAAGCATCAAGTATGTTGACGTAAACCTCAGGAAATGAGCGGCTACTCCCCAGTGATGGCTAGATTATATCGGACCTTGCGCCGCGATCGGGATAAACCATAGAAAGTGTGCGGAAATGAGAAATGCGAATAATTATCATTAGCTAATTGGCGTCACTGGCAGTGGGTGCTGTGCGCGTCGTTTGTCGACCAGATGCCCGTACACATACCCACCGCGCCGCAGCTTACCTGTTGGGCGAGCTGCGGCGCCGGTTTGTTTAAATCATCTCGCTGTCGTTTTTGCTGGCATCTCGCAAATCGCGTACCAGTGCAACAATCAGCACCAGTAGAACGGCAGCCGAAATAACCGGCCAGATAAGGATATATGCGGTAAGTAATATTTCATTCATAATTTTCTCTCTTTCAGGCACGTGCCGGCGCTACATCGCCGTCTACGTCTGTTGATGTTTCTTTGTCGGTATCAGCGCTTTTCTGGAATGACGTAACGCGTTCGGCAAGCAGGGCGAAATCGAAGCGTTCACTGTTATTCCAGCTCATGGCGATGCATACCACTGCACTAATGCCATAAGAGGTCAACGAGCTGAGCAGTACCGGGTAGTCTCGCAGGAAGCCCACTGCATTGGGAACGGCGATGATCACCGCCGCTATGGCAACAAAAATGGCGATCTTGCGATTGAAAAACGCAAATGTCATCAGGCCCAGGACAACACCCAGTCCTACCGAGGCAAATAACTCGAAGAATATGGCGACGATGCCTTCCAAAGGAAGCAGCTCGAATCGTGCTACAGCAAACAGGGTAACGGCGCATATTACGGATGTAGTGAATGCCTTGTTGGTTACCTTGTCCCAGTAAAAACTCACGATCACTGGAAATACGATGGCTCCCCACAGGGCGCCGACAAAGACCAGCATAACCAGAATATCAAGACGCAGGCTGGCAAACACCACGCCGATCATGGTGGCAACGATCATGGTCGCCCGGCCCCACCACAGCATCCGCTTCGGATCCGGCGTTCCGCGTGCCATGTTTTTGCCGTAGATATCGGTCATCATAATGGACGACAGGGCAGACAGATCAGAGTCTGCGGTCGAAGACAAGGAGCCAACTACCAGAATAAAAAACAGCGCAATGCCAAATGGGGGCAGGTAGGTGGAGGCCATTTGTGGAATGATATTGTTCATATCGCCATCTGCCGGCGTCAGGCCTACGAACAGCGCAAGCATACCCAGCATGCCCAGCCCGATGACCACTGCACCGTAGCCGATAGTGGCAGTCAGGAAGGTGGACTTGATCAAATCTTCACGAACAGCAAACAGGCGTTGCGCGATTGTCTGGTTGCCAATGGCATAGGCAAGCACAGCCACGAAATAAGGTGCTCCCTGTTCCAGAATCGCTTTGGTTGAAAAGAAATCGGATTGTTCCGCAGACAGGTTGCCCCAATTGGCCACGAGCATGTCGGTGCCGCCGGCGTTAAAGAATATCAATGGAATGATAACGATAGCTGCCAGAATCATTGCCACCAGTTGGGCAAAATCGGTCATGACCGAGGCCCTGAATCCGGACCATAGCGTATAAGACAATACGCCCAGCCCGGCAATGAGTACGCCCTGGATAAACGATAGCGGACTGAGCACGGAAACCAGTGCGCCTGCAGCGGTAAAGTTCACCATCAGGCTGATACAGCTGCCCAGCAGATTGGAAACGGCCATGATCAACTGGCTGGATGTTCCATGGCGTGCGTGCATGACTTCAGCCAGGGTGTGTGCTTTGGGGGCCAGGGCGCGGAAGCGACGCCCATAGGGGTAGATGAACAGAATCATCAACGCTCCCCAGAAGCCATAATGCAGTGGTCCGGACAGGCCATATTGGTAGCCCGAGGTTGCACTTGCATAAAAAGAGGCGGCCCAGATCCAGGTGGCAATCATACTGGCGGCCGACAGGCCAAAGCCCACTGCATTGTTCGATACCATGTAGCTGTCGACGTTTTCTTTTTTCTTGCCGATCATGAGCGACATCAGAAAGGTCAGGCCATAAAATCCGGCCAGCAAAAGCAATGCGGTGGTGCCAGACAGTTGGTAAAAGGCGGTTTGTTCTTGCATATACGTTCTATCGTCCTGGTTAAGGCTGCGCAATGACATGGACGCAGCCGTCCCCTGGTCCGAAGTTCGCGCATCCGGACGCAAGGGCTGAAAGAAACACAAATAAGGTGCCTCTGTTGAATCGAGCACACGTGACCACAATTGCAATCGCTGGTGGATTGGATAGACATCGGAATGCCAATGACAATGCGTTTGCTGCGGGCTGCGTTAGCCGATAGCGTTGCCTGTCAGGTCGACCTTGCGATTGTCGTGGTCAGCCCTGGCCAGTTGGACAGGGCATGCGCTGGCGGTCATATGGACCGGCCGGGTTGTTCCGCAGTCAGAGACTGGGCGTGTTGTTCGGCAAATGCCGGGCTGCGAAGCAGCCTGAAGACGGGAAAGTTTCCCCTGGAATAAACCTTATGGGTCTGTTTCTGCAGCAACAAGCCGTGTGTGGCTTTGGCATGGTTCTAATACCTGCTGTTGCATATACGCAGACAATTACAGTCAAGTTTTATTATGTCAACTGTAATACAGGGGGTAGTGTATAGGAATTGCGTCCACAAGTCCAGCGCGGGGATATGGATCATCTGGATGACTGGGTTTGGGTATATCAGGACGACGTAGAATAGAACTTTGCACAAACCAATGTGTATGCACGCAAGCGAGAGTCACCCGGCCCAATGATTTTTATCATATGCGAGAATAGCTCATGCATAAAGTTACGGTGGTTACTCATGATTAAACTTTCAATCAAACAGTTAACGGCTATTCGCGAATTGGCTTCTGCACGCAGTTTTACAGTGGCGGCTAAAAATCTTCACACTACACAGTCCAATCTGAGCATGACGATTCGAGAGGCGGAAGAAGTCGTAGGCTTGAGATTATTCGACCGAACAACTAAATTTGTTACCCCAACAGCAGCCGGCGAGTCTTTCTCAGTCTCAATCGGAAGGCTGCTTGATGATTTGGACTTGCACATTACTAATTTGCAGTCGCTAGGCGAGCTGTCTAATGGCACTTTGTCGATAGGGGTCACTCCCTTGCTGGGCAGTACGCTGGTTGCAGAAGCGATTGCAAAATTTAGTGAACTTTACCCAGGTATTGTTATCCGTATGGAGGATGCGCCCACACAAACCCTGGTGACACTTCTGATGCGGCGTGAGATTGATCTGGCGATAGGCACGTTCGAGGGAAGGGCGGTCGAAATTCAAATGCAACCGCTATTTGATGATCGTCTGGTCGCACTTTCTCATCCTTCTGTTGGATTAGCGGAGACGGCGAGGTGGTCTGACTTATCGAATAGAAAAATAATAGGAATTGACCAAGGCAGCAGTGTCGGGAAGATGATAGAACATGCGTTTTTGAGTGCAACAAAGCGTGTCGTTCGACCAACGATTGCTTCCCATCATTGGCAGACTGTCATGGCGCTCACGTCTTATGCTAAGGGTGTCTGTATTGTGCCGAGTTATGCTTGCATATCCGAATTCACCAAAATGCTCGTGCGCTCGGAGTTGATCGAACCGAAGATGTCTCGCACAATCAGTTTCGCCTCTATTAAAGGCAGGAGTCTATCTCCAGCAGCAGAAGCCTTCATGAATACATTGATTTGCATGCAAAAATAATAAAAATTAAGTTATCAAAAAAACTGATATAAAAATCAAATAATTCAATTTTACTCATTAGAAAGAGTTTCGTAGACTAGCCCGTACCGTATCGCCACGGTTTGCAAGGCGTGAACATATATAAACCCATTTTCAATATTCTTTCTAATTTTAAAATTTATGGACTCAAAGGATAAACCTTTATCCCAATTCACTGTTTTGGATCTTACAGTCGCTCGAGCTGGTCCTGTAGCCGTTCGGTTATTGGCCGATTGGGGGGCAAAGGTTATCCGAATTGAGCCACCTGTGCGCCGAGATCGAGGTTCCATCATCGGTAAAAATCGTGGTTCGGATAGCCAGAACCTGCATAGAAACAAAAGAAGCATCTGTCTTGATCTAAAAAGCCTAGAAGGCAGGGAGATTCTATACACCTTTGTCAAACAGGCCGATGTCGTTGTTGAGAATTTCCGAGCCGAGGTCAAGGAGCGATTAGGCATTAGCTATGAACAACTTAAACAGGTCAATGACAAGATCATTCTGGCCAGCATTTCCGGATTCGGTCAGGACGGTCCTTATAAAGACAGGCCAGGTTTAGATCAGATATTGCAGGGCATGAGCGGGCTGATGTCGGTCACGGGAAATCTCGAATCAGGTCCAACCAGAACAGGAATTGCAATTTCTGATACAACCTCAGGCATGTTTCTGGGTCAAGGCATTCTATTGGCCCTATTACATAGAGAAATAACGGGTCAGGGGCAGTGGGTGCATACCTCATTGCTGGAGGGCATGTTGAGTAAACTGGATTTCCAGGGATCCAGGTATACCGTCAACAAGGAAATACCAGTACCAACAGGAAACTTTCATCCAACGCTGTCACCCATGGGAACCTTCCATACCAGAGATGGCCTAGTGAACATTGCAGCAAGCACCGACAGAATGTTTGTCACGCTTTGTGAAAAGCTTGGCTGTCCTGAGAGCTCAAAAGATGACAGATTTACAAGTCCTGAAAAGCGGCGAAAAAACAGGCAAGCGCTGGATGCAATCATCGAAAAAAATACCAAAAGATTTTCCAGCACAGAATTGATTGAGTCATTGAATCCGGCAGGGATTCCGTGTGGCCCCATATATAACATTGGGCAAGCATTTGAAGATCCGCAAGCCAAATATTTAAAGATGGTCATTCCTGCTTCACATCCAGTGTTAGGAAATATAGATCTGGTTCGTTCACCTATCAATTTGTCTGCTTTTCCGCATGACGATCACTTTCATCATGCAGGCCCAGATAACGGCGAGCACACGACTGAAATCATGAGTGAGATGGGCTATGACGCCAAAGAAATTGTTGCGCTGAAAAATAACGGAGTTATCCAATGACAAACACGGGAATCACCCGGCCGACACTAGAGATAAACGGTCATCTGGCCATTATCACGCTCAATAAGGCACATAAGGCCAATAGCCTGGACTCCAATGATTTATTGGAACTATCCAGACATATAGAGACTATTAACCAACACGATGACGTATTGGTTTTGCAGGTTAGAAGTACCGGTAAATATTTTTGCAGCGGCTATGATTTACGTGGATTTGGCGAAAGAAAACATTCTTTTGAAGATGTTACAAACATGCTGGAAGACGCAAGGCCCGTCACAATCGCTGTCCTTAATGGCGGTGTATATGGTGGGGGAACCGACCTTGCATTGTCTTGTGATTTCAGAATTGGCAATCCATCCGTAAATATGTTCATGCCTGCAGCAAGACTCGGCCTGCATTTTTATGAACGTGGTCTTAAGCGTTATGTGACTCGATTAGGACTAAATGCTGCAAAAAGACTGTTTCTTACTGCTGAGAAAATAGACGCAGAGCAAATGTTGAATATTGGGTATCTGACACATTTGGTCAACATAGACCAACAGGAAAAAGTGGTAGGAGAACTCAGCTATCGACTGAATCAGATGGCCCCATTGGCTTTACTTGGAATGAAAAAACACCTCAATACAATTGCCCGTGGTTGTCTTGA
Source organism: Advenella incenata (assembly GCF_004217095.1). Lineage (GTDB taxonomy): Bacteria > Pseudomonadota > Gammaproteobacteria > Burkholderiales > Burkholderiaceae_B > Advenella > Advenella incenata. The sequence continues at coordinate 275,469 of NZ_SHKO01000001.1, forward strand.
TTTGGATGAGCTAAAGAATGACATTTCTATTGCAGCCAAATCAGAAGATATCAAAGAAGGCGCGTTGGCTTGGGCCGAAAAAAGACAGCCTGTATTCAAAGGCAAATAAGTTTCATACCTGGAGGAAAAATGAAGACAGAATCAATGCTTAAATTAGTTTTAGCAGCATTACCCTTATTGGCCGTCTCAACGGCATTTGCAGAGTACCCAGACAAGCCAATTACATTGCTTGTCGGTTATCCGCCAGGCGGGGCTGCAGATCTGACAGCCCGATTGTTTGCCGACCAATTAAGTCAACAGCTAAAACAAACTGTTGTTGTAGAAAATAAGCCTGGTGCAGGTGGGACAATTTCCACTTCGAACTTGGCGCGTGCCAAATCGGACGGCTATACCCTTGGCATTGGCACTGCAAATTCGTTTGGGGTCGACCAGTTTTTATACAGGGTTAAATATACGCCAGAGGATTTCACGCCGATCAGTCAACTTGTTTCCTCTCCGCTGATACTTGCTGTCAATAAAGATATCCCCGCCAATACTGTGGGGGAACTCAAGGATCTGATCAAAAAAAATCCAAATGATTTTAATTATTCATCTTCCGGGATTGGCGGATCTCCTCATATTGCAGGTCTCATGTTTGAAAAAGCGGTGGGGGAAGATATTCTTCATGTGCCATTTAAAGGCGGTTCCGATTCGATGACGGCCATTGTGTCGGGCCAAGTCAAGTATTCCTTTGGCACAGCTGCATCTGTGCTGCCTTTAGGCAAGGCCGGCAGATATAAGATGATGGGGGTAACTTCACCTGAAAAATCACCGATTGCCCCAGATTTGCCTTCATTAAATGAATCTGGCATGCCAGGATTTACCTATCAAATCTGGTTTGGACTTCTGGCGCCCAAAGGACTGCCTGAAGATATTGCAGACAAGCTATTTAATGCAACTCAAAAGGCCTTAAGCAATAAGCAGATGCAGAACAAACTTTTAATTGAAGGCAATATTGTGAAAGCTTCCGCTTCTCGGCGGCAGTTCAAGGAGTTTGCAATGGAAAAGGGCAATGAATCACTTGACCGGCTTAAGGCTTCCGGGATTCAGATTAAATAATCGTGTTCAGTTTTGCTATTGCTGGATTGATGCAGTAGAAAAGCGCCGTTGGCCGCCGCACGTGGCCTCGCGGTTGGCGTTTTTGTCTGGCGTTCCTGCTTTTCCGAGGCGTAAGGTCAACGCATTTGTCTGCAATTAACCCTTGAGTAAAAAATAATTAAATAAGAATCATTCTCAATTTTATGTCATAATGGCGCTCTGTTATTAACCTTCGGGTATTGCGCCCATTGCACCTATGAAACCAGGCCTTGAAAGCGCTGTCGACATCGTCAATCCGCATGTGCGACGTCCGGCTGCGGGCAGGCGGCCCTGGCGGGCGCTTGGCATGGTGCGACGGCTCGACTTTAACACCCCGGGTTACCGATTTGAATCCGATCCGGTGGCTGCCAATGAACCCGTCCTGGAGGGGCGGCTGCGAACGGTGCAATTGCAACCGGGCTTGTCCATGCACGGCACCGAAGTGATCGATCTACATAATATGGTTTCACGGGTGAACATCAAGGCCGGCTTGCGAGTGGTGCTCGCGTTGGCTGGCGTGATAGACGTGCGCATCGGAGGACAGCGGGTGCATCTGCGCGCAGATGATCCCGCTCATGCTGCCAGCGCCGCCATTATCAGCATGCCCGACGACGCCCTGTTTGAGCGGCAGTGGCAGCGGGGCAAATGGGAACGCAAACTTGCCCTGCATGTCACGCCCGAGTGGCTGCAAAGTCACGGCTGGCTGCGCACAAAAGACCAATTGCCCGATATTGCCGGGCGAGCGCCAACTGCGCAAGAGCGCCCCACATGCCTGAATTTTCCCGATACGCTCTGCATCAAAGTCTGGCAACCTTCGCCGCACGCGCTGGCGCTGGCCGAGCAAATGCTGTGTCACTCTGAAGATCCGACAGATGAGCTCAGTCGCTTGCGGCTTGCCAGCCGGGCGCTGGAGCTGCTCTACGAAGCCCTGGCGAGCCAGCGTGCGGATGTTGGCGCAACAGGCTCGTTAAAAGGCAATTTACGACAGCGGGATCAGGACCGTATGTTGCGCTTGCGCAGCTTTATTGATAGTGAATTGCAGAAGCCTTTTGCACAGCCGACCGTGATTGCCGAGCTTGGACGCCGTTTCGGTCTGAGTGCCAGTGCGCTGCAGCGGCAATTTCGCAGCGCTTTCGGGACCTCGGTCAATGACTACCGGCGGGTCATGCGGCTGCATCAGGCCCGCACCAGCCTGGAGCAGGGCGTCAGTATTACCGAAGCTGCCTATCAGGCAGGCTATTCCAGTGCCGCCAACTTCGCAACGGCCTTTCGACGCCAGTTCGGATTGAGTCCCAAAAGCCTTTGCTCCCGGCTTTGATATTCGGGCAGATAAAAACTGACCTGGGCGCAAAGAACTTTGCGTGTTCGTCAAACTTATTTTGTAAATGAGAATGATTCAATGTGACCTTGCTGCCTCCGAATGGGGCGGTGGCAGGACGCCTGTGTCTGATGGGCGTCACCGATCAGTCAGGAATACAAGGAATCAGTAATGAAAATGTCCGGCAAGCGCGAGAGCGGCAGACGGTTTGGGATTGACATGACACTTGCGCCTATGGTGCTGGCGCTGTTTTTTTCCGGCGCCGTGTACGCGCAGGAAAAAGCGCCGGTTGCTACACTGGATGCGGTGGTTGTGACCGCCAGCGGCGTGGAACAAAGTGTCAAGGATGCACCCGCATCCCTGACCGTCATCACTCAGGACGACATTAAAAAAGGCGGCTATACCTCTGTGGCGCAAGCGGTCAGCAAAGTGGAAGGCGTTTATATGGTGGGGGGCGATCCCAATAGCCGCGACATTGCCATTCGTGGCCTGCCTGGCGAGTACACGCTGATCATGGTGGACGGCAAGCGCCAGAATACCCGGGAAACCATGAATCGCGGTACCGGCGGCGTCCAGTATGAATTCATGCCGCCGCTGGCCGCCATTGAACGCATCGAAGTGGTGCGGGGACCCATGTCTTCCCTTTACGGTTCCGATGCAATGGGGGGCGTGGTCAATATCATCACCAAGAATGTGCCCAAAGAATGGTCGGTTGCCGTGGACAGTTCCGTCACCCTGCAGACCGATAACGACTACGGCAATGGGCGCGAGGCCCAGTTCTGGCTTGGCGGGCCGATCAAGGATGAGGTTCTGGGCCTGCAAATCTATGGCTCATATGACGATCAGACCGAGGGCAGCAATCATTTTTCCAATATATCCGGCCCCTACGGCAGGAATAACAAGAGCATAGGATTGAAATTGGCGGCCAAACTGGCCGAGAATCAGGATCTTGTGTTTGATGTGGCTTCGCAGCGCCTGACGACCGAGGCGACACCGGGCAAATCAATCCAGCCTACGCTGCCGTGGAACAAGGTGCAATATCGTCGCACATCGTTTGGTCTGACACATACAGGACACTGGCGCCTGGGCGAATCGAAAATCTCCCTGTACCGGGAATCCAACGATCAGGAAAACTGGCCCAAAACCGGCGAATACACTGAAAATCGTCGTATCGTCAATACGACCCTGGATGCCACCTTCAGCATGCCTTTCACATCCCATACGCTGCGCTTCGGTGGCCAGTATTTGCACAGCCGTCTGGACGGCATCCAGAAAGAGGCCGCCTTTGCCAACTATCCGACCAATACCAATGAAGTGTCGCTGAGCAATTATGCGCTTTTCATTGAAGACGACTACTACGTAACCGACAAATTCACCATTACCGCCGGGGTTCGCATGGACCACGATGAGCGCTTCGGGATCCACTGGTCCCCCCGGCTTTACGGCGTCTATCATCTGACCGATGCGCTCACGATCAAGGGCGGAATCGCCAGCGGTTTTAAAGCGCCGACCATTCGCCAGAGCTCGCCGGGTTATTGCATGTCCACTGGGGGCAATTCCGGCTTTCGAGGCCCGCTTTGCGGCAATCCTGATCTAGAACCGGAAACCAGCGTGACCCAGGAGCTTGGGCTGGTGTATGACTGGGCAGAAGATAGTAATTTTTCCGCAACGCTGTTCAATACCAATTTCAAGAACAAAGTCGCCAGTTACGATACCGGCCGGCAGGATCCGCTAAATCCCGGCAGTAACAACCACTTGTACGTTTACGACAATATTGACAAGGTGCAGATCTACGGTCTGGAGCTTGGCCTGAACATGCCGCTCACCGATTCGCTGCGTTTGTCTTCAAACTACACGTACACCAAGTCCAAACGCAAAGGCGGAGGTGAAGTCGCATTCAACGGACGTTCGCTGGACGGTGAACCGCTGGAAACGACGCCCGAGCATGTGCTGAACACGCGCCTGGACTGGCAGGCCAGTGACCGGTTGTCCGCCTACCTGCGCTGGAATCTGACCGGCAAGTCCTATTACGCAGCCTATCGCAATGGCGCCATGGATGTGCGCACCCGCCCAGGCGGCTCTACTTTCGACGTTGGCGGCAGCTACCAAGTGAGCAAGAATGTGGCATTTCGTCTTGCGGTACTGAATGTGACCGATCACAAAACGCCACTGGATCTGCGTACCCGTTATGAAGGGCTGGACGGCAACTGGATGGTTGACCAGGGCCGCCGCGTATGGCTTGGCGCCAGCATTAATTTCTAGGATAGCAAGTGTTCGGAACGATAAAGAGGTGGATCTTTGCAGCATGGCTGATTGGTATGTTACTGGTCAGTCTGCCGGCAAGCGCGCAGATAGAGATCACCGATCAGGCAGGAAGAACCGTGCGCCTGGCACAGCCGGCGCAGCGTATCTTTTTTTCCGAGCCGGGCGACTTCACGGTCATGGCCATGCTCGAAGAAAATCCGGCCAGGCGAATTGTGGCGTGGAACCGATGGCGCCTGGACAAACACACGTTGGATCACTGGCGCAGCATTGACCCGGTTGCGTTCGACAAGATCAACCAGATGGTGATTGATGGCCCGCAAAACCTGAATGCAGAAATGCTGATTGCCAATCAGCCGGACCTGGTTGTGCTTGATCATTTTTTTGCCAATGCAAAGCAGACGATTGCTCGGCTGGAGCAAGCCGGCATTCCGGTGGCTGTGCTCAACCTGGAGGCTGATTTGCGCGAGCGTAATGCCACCGAAGGCATAGAGAAGATGGCCATCCTGATTGGACGGGAGCACCGCGGTCGGGAGGTCGCAGACTTTATTGTTAGCCATGTGCAGCGCATCACGCAACGCGTGGCCAAACTCAAGCAGCAGCAGGCTGCCTTGCCAACGGTGTTGATGGAACCCCATGCTGGCACCGGCCCCTGTTGTATGTCGGTGGGCTCCGGGGTGCTCATGGGCGATCTTATTGTAATGGCGGGCGGGCGGTTGCTTGGCAGCGAGATTGTCGAAGGCTTATCTGCTCAACTGAGCGCTGAATATGTCATTGCCAGTGATCCTGAAGTTTATATCGGTACGGGCGGTCGGCATATCGAGGCGCGCGGTGGTCTGTTGCTGGGGCCTGATGTTGACCCGGCCGCCAGCCGTGCCAGTCTGCAGCGCGTTACCCAGCGTGTTGGGATTGCCCAGACCAGCGCCGCGCGCAATCAACGCAGCTACGGTATCTGGCATAGCGGCTATCCCATTGTCAATCTGGAACTGATCGCCACCTGGCTGCATCCCGAACTGTTCAGCGATGTGGATCCAATGGCTACGCTTGCCCAGATCAACCAGCGCTTCATGGCCAAGCCACTGACCGGCACTTTCTGGATTACGCCGAACCCGACACAAAAAGCTCACTGATGCATCTTGACCAACCATTTTCCCAGGCCCCGGACTCAGAGACCGCCGCGATCCATGCTCGCTGGCAGCAGCACAGGCGTATCATGCGTCGACGTCGCTGCATCGTGGTGGCGCTGGCCCTGCTGGCGCTGGCCGCCGCCCTTATAGATCTTTTCACCGGCAGTGCAGCGCTGACACCAACACAGGTCATGCGGGGCTTGTGGAATGCGGATTCGCTGACAACACCGATGCAGGTCGTGCTGTGGCAGGTCAGGCTGCCCGTGGCGCTCATGGCACTGCTGGTGGGCGGGGCGCTGGCACTGGCCGGCGTTGAGATGCAAACCATTTTGAACAATCCGCTGGCCGAGCCTTTTACGCTGGGTGTCTCTTCGTCTGCGGCATTGGGGGCGGCGTTGGCCATTGTGCTTGACTGGGGGGTGATTGGCAGCAATGCCACGTGGCTGGTGCCTGCCAATGCGTTCGTCTTCGCCTTGACTTCGCTTATGTTGTTGCAGTTTCTGGCGCAATGGCGCGGCGCCCAGGCGCAGACACTGGTGCTTTTCGGGATTGCCATCGGTTTTTCTGCTGGTGCATTGCTCTCCCTGTTGCAGTTCATGGCCAGCGAAGAAGCGCTGCAGCAACTGGTATTCTGGAGCATGGGCAGTCTGGCCCGCGCTGATTGGCAGAGTGTCGCCATTGTCGCGGCTACGCTGGCCGTGACCCTGCCCTTTTCGTGGCGCGCAGCCGGTCAATTGACAGCGCTGCGGCTTGGCGAGGAACGCGCCCGCAGTTTTGGCATTGATGTGACCTCGCTGCGGCGTTGGGCGCTGGTGCGTATCAGTTTGCTTGCGGCCACAGCCGTGGCTTTTGTGGGCACGGTAGGATTTGTCGGTCTGGTCGCGCCCCATGTGGCCAGGATGATTGTCGGGGACGGACACCGTCACCTGTTGCCGGCCAGTGTACTGATTGGTGCCGCACTGGTTGCGCTGGCCTCTGTAGCCAGCAAATCATTGCTGCCGGGCATCACGCTGCCGATAGGCATTGTGACGGCGCTGGTCGGCCTGCCAGTCTTTATGGGGTTGATACTGCGTCGCAGCGGGGGGCAGGGATGAACGCCGGATTGAACTTGCATATTGAAAACCTGGGTGTTCATTATCGACAGCGTACTGTGCTTTGTGGTGTCGATCTGCACGATATTCAGCCTGGTGAGCTGATCGCGCTGGCCGGCCCGAATGCCGCAGGCAAGTCTACGCTGCTCAAGGCGATTGCGGGGCTGGTGCCAGCCAGCGGGCAAATCCGTTATGGACTCGATAACTGGTCTGGCTGGTCTGCCGGCAAGCGGGTGGCTCATATTGGCTTCATGCCCCAGACCTCTGCGGAAAGCAGCAACCTTACTGTACTTGAAGCCACGTTGGTGGCATTGCAGTGCGGGCGGACCGGCGCGCGTAAAGATGATGAATTGACTGCCTTGCGCGTTATAGAACATCTGGGTATTGGCGAACTGGCCCTGCGCGCACTGCAGGAGTTGTCGGGAGGCCAGCGACAACTAGCCGCGCTGGCCCAGGCCGTGGTGCGCGGCAGTCCGATCCTGTTGCTGGACGAACCGGTCAGCGCACTGGATCTGGCGCATCAATGGCAGGTCATGAATGTAGCGCGCCGCCTGGCCAATGAAGGCAGAATCGTCATTGTTGTATTGCATGATCTGGCGCTTGCCGCGCAATGGGCCGACCGCATTGCCATTTTGCATAACCAGCGCATACATGCGTTTGGTCGTCCCAATGCCATTATCACCGATGCCCTGCTGCGAGAGGTATGGGGCGTGCAGGCGCGCGTCCGTACCTGCGAGCAGGGGCGCCCTTTTGTACTTGTAGACGCTGTCGCGACCGACATGGATCGCCCACGCCGTCAGACAACCACAGGATAATTCATGATGACCGCTTTTCAGACGAGCACGACCGTCCCTCTGCGTGACGCAGAAAACGTGCTTACGCAGGTGCTTGAGCATCTGCGTGAACACGAACTTTTTGCGGTCCGCCAGGAAAATACCTGGCAAGTGGACTATGCCGATGCAAAGATAACCTTCACTGTACAGGCAGACGGCCTGCATGCTCATGTTGCAGCGCCCACTGCAGCGACGCTGTATGAAGGCCGAATGATGGTTTTTCATCATATTCAGGAGTTCGGAAACTGCAAACCCGAAGCCATCCAATGGCAGGGGGACGAGGTGATGCTTGAACGTCCTCCGGCCTTTCGCCTGATCACGGTCCAGGCCGTGTCCGAGGTTGGCCCGCATATGCGGCGCGTACGATTCGGCGCCGACGATCTGGCCCGCTATGACCGTGAGGACAATATCCATTGCAAGCTTATTTTTCCGCAACCGGGTGTGGCCGAACCGCAATGGCCTACACTGGCCGCCAATGGCATGCCGCAATTTCCCAAGGGTGACATGCGCCTGGACATACGTACATACACCATCCGCCGCATCAGCGCACCGCAGGGTTGGTTTGACGTGGATTTTGTACTGCACGAGGACGCCGGACCGGGGTCGCGTTGGGCGGCACAGGCTGCTGCGGGTCAGCAAATTGGTCTTTCAGGTCCCGGCGGGCGCACCGCCAGTGTTGCCGGCTGGATGTTGCTGGCCGGTGATGAGACCGCCTTGCCGGCCATTGCGCGCATCGGTGAGGCGCTACCGGCCGATACGACAGGTGTTGTGATGATCGAAGTGCAGACGCCGGCCGACCAGATCCCGCTGGCGATGCCAGCAGGGATGACGGTGCAATGGCTCCATCGGGCAAGCGAGCCGGCCGGTACAACAACATTGCTCAGTGATGCCATTCAAGTATGCCCTATTGCCACAGATGCAGACAGGTTCGTGTGGGTGGGGGCAGAGTTTTCCACCGCTCAGACAGTACGCGCCTGGCTACGTGATACCGTTGGCCTGGGAAGCAAGGAACAACTGGTTGTTGCATATTGGCGTCGCGGTCTGGACGAGACACAGATGAAAAGTGCGCCGGCAAGGCAGACTGCCGAGCCACAAGGGACTCAGGCGGGCGCATGAACGAGTCCGCTGAAGACGGCTCGTCGCCTTCGCCGGCCCGGGGCCGTGAATCTGCCTCGCGCAAGCGGCGGCAATGGTCCCGCATGACGCTGGATATTGACCCGCTGCTGCACTCGTCTGCGTTCCGTAGTCTGTATCTTGCCCGCTCAGTTTCTTTACTGTCGATCGCAATTCTGGCCGTCGCCGTTGCCTGGCAGGTGTATGCCATAAGCGGTTCGTCGTTGCACGTGGCCGGCGTCAGCATTGGCCTGGCTGCGGGATCGCTGGTTGGTCTGGTTTGGGGCGGGGCCCTGGCAGATCGGGCCGATCGCCGGCGCACCATGATTTGGGGGCGCAGCGGTTATGTGGCGGTGGTCGTGCTACTGTGCGCGAACAGTCTGCGGGCAGAGCCGGGGCTGACAGAAATCTACCTGGCAACGCTGCTGAGCGGGCTGACCAGTGGCATCAGCGCACCGGCGTTGATGGCCGCCTTGCCGCGCCTGGTGCCACCGCATCAGCTGGCGGCGGCGGGTGCGCTCAATGCGCTGACCATGGAACTGAGCCGTCTGATCGGCCCGCTTATCGCGGGGGCACTACTGGCTCGGGTCGGGCTGGCCGCCTGTTTTATCGTAGTGCTGGTGGGCGCCACACTGGTTCCCATCCTGCTTGCCCGCCTGCCGCGGGACCTGCTGCGGCCAGATGCCCAGGGCGATCGGGCGCAGTCGGCCAAACCGCCGGTTTTTGTGCAATGGCGCGACGGCCTACGCTATGTGCGGCATAACCGAATCATTGCCTGTCTGCTGGGGCTGGACCTGGTCATGATGCTGTTTGCCAGCGTGCATGTGCTGATGCCTCAATTGGCGCGGGAAGTATTGCAAGGCGGACCGCAAATGGTCGGTTATCTGTATGCCGCGCCGGCCTGTGGCGCCTTGCTGGTGGCGCTCACTTCAGGCTGGACGCGCCAGTTGGCCCGCCCTGGGAGGCTGGTGGTGGTGTGCGCGTTGCTGTGGGGAATGGCGATTGCATTCACCGGCGTGGCGGCGGGTGGTCTGACGCACGGGCTGCCGTGGGGCGTCTGGCCCATATTGGTGTTTCTTGCCATGGCCGGTATGGCCGATACAGCGTCTGATATTGTTCGAGGCGCATTGTTGCAGATACATACGCCGGATGCCCTGCGCGGTCGTGTTTCCGGCTTGTGGCTTTTGCAGGGCTACCTGGGGCCCGCCCTGGGCGGCTTGCAGGCTGGCGCTCTGGCCAGTTTGTGGTCACCGGGCCGCGCGTTGGTGATTGGCGGTTCGGCCTGTGCACTGGCAGTTGGCTTATTTTCCAGCGTACCCAACATTGGCTTGCGTCGATCGTTATGGCAAGCGGATATCAAAACCGGAACCGAACTCGAACCCAGTGAACCGGGTCAAGCGTCATAGCCAGTTGTGTCTTGAGTCAAGCCCGGTCAGGACGTGACGGGATAGATTGTGTGCTAGGTCGCCAGCGGTTTTTCCGGGTCGGGCAGGCCGGTGCTGGCAATCACGGCGGATTTGAGCGACTCGATCCACGCCTGATCGTTCACCGATTGTGCAAGAAAGCCCGTTCCGACCATGGCTGCAAATAGCACCAGGATCTCCTGTTCGGACATGGCTGCTTTCCCGTCCGGCGGCACCGATTGCAGGGCTGCTGCACGAAAGTGCCGATATAACGCTTCTGTGTGCGAACCGTACAGGCCGACCGTCTCGGCGCCCGTCGCCTCATGGCTGACATGCGGTGCAAAGGCAAGAATGGGGCAGGTCTGGCCGGCCTGTTTTTTCCTGAAATATTGCTGGATCAGCACCTGCAAGCCGCCATGTTCCGCTTCCCGGTTGCTCTCGCATGTTTGCTTCCATCTTTCGGAAGATTGCGCGAACACGCTGGACAGCACTTCATTGACCAGTGCCTCTTTTGAGGTGAAGTGCCGGTAGAAGCCGCCGGCGGTCAGGCCGACCGCGGTCATGACATCTGCAATGGATACATTGTCCACGCCGCGCTCACGAAACAGCCTGCTGGCTGACTTGAGAATGTCGGCGCGATTTTGTTCGGCTTGTTGCCTGGAAGACCGGCCCATAACAGTTCCTCTTAAATACAAATGAAATGACGCGGCATGATCGAGCCGCCACCCGCCACTTACGCCGCCACTATGCAAAGCGCTCGGGTCACGCGCCTGGCTGGCTCTGGCGTGGTATTGCTCAATACGCGTTACCTGGCAATATTGTAATAGATTACAGGGAGCCGCTATTTATTATCCCGCAAGCGTGGCCTACTGTGCCGCAAAACATACAAAAAAGTCATCAAACAGGGTGAGGTCTGCTGATATGATGATATTCATTGAATCCAATAATAGATTTTGTATATAATCTATTTTACTGAAAACTCTGGCAACAGGCTCATTATGGCTTCGGCTCCCGCGCAAACCCGACCGCTTTCTGCTTGGCAAATTCTGATCTGCGGGGGCATGATCGTCACCTTTTCCATGGGCGTGCGGCACGGCTTCGGTCTTTGGATGCAGCCTGTCATCCAGGCCAACGACTGGGGGCGCGAGACTTTTTCATTTGCCATTGCCATTCAGAATCTGGTTTGGGGGATCACGGGTGTGTTTGCCGGCATGCTGGCGGATCGCTTCGGGGCATTTAAAGTCATTATTGCAGGTGCAATTTTGTATGCGCTGGGGTTGCTGGGGATGGCCTACACCACCTCACCACTTACGTTTACGCTCACCACAGGCGTTCTGCTTGGAATGGCCCAGGCCGGCACCACCTATGCGGTTATCTTCGGGGTCATCGGACGCAATATTCCGGTCAGTCGCCGTTCATGGGCCATGGGTGTGGCAGCCGCAGCAGGTTCCTTCGGGCAGTTCCTGATGTTGCCCACAGAGAACATACTTATCAATTCCTTCGGCTGGCAACAAGCACTGGTGGTTCTAAGCTGTGCGGTGCTGATAATTGTGCCGCTGGCTTTCGGGCTGCGCGAGAAGAACATGGACGTTGCCGTCGCGGGGCAGTCGCCGGCATCTGCCTTGGCCAGCCAGCAGGGCATTATCTCGGCCATCCGTGAAGCATTTGCCTATCCCAGTTTCCGCCTGCTGGTGCTGGGGTATTTCGTTTGTGGTTTTCAGGTGGTCTTCATTGGCGTTCACATGCCCAGCTACCTGAAAGATGAAGGGCTGAGTGCCGAAGTCGCCAGCTATGCACTGGCGCTGATCGGCCTGTTCAATGTGTTCGGCACGTATCTGGTTGGCTCGCTTGGTCAGGTGTGGCCCAAACGTTACTTGCTGGCCTTCATCTACTCGGCGCGCGGGGTGGCCATCATCCTGTTTCTGGCTGTGCCCATTTCAGCGACCAGCGTTTATATTTTCTCTGCCGTCATGGGGTTCCTGTGGCTGTCAACGGTACCCGCCACCAATGCTATCGTCGCCCAGATCTTTGGCGTTCGACACTTTTCCATGCTGGGCGGCTTTGTCTTTTTCAGCCACCAGATAGGCTCATTTCTTGGGGTCTGGCTGGGCGGAAAGCTGTATGACATCTATGGCAGTTATGATGTGGTCTGGTATCTTGCTATTGCTCTTAGCGTGTTCGCTACGCTGATGAACCTGCCAATTAACGAAAACGCAATCGATCGCAAACGCCCGGCGATGGCATAATGGGCTGAAGACGGCTACGTCGCTATGGCGCGGGCCGGCAGTGCCGGTATTTGCGCCACAAGGTCGCGGTCGCATGCAGGCCTTTGCGACCATGAACTGCCATGACACCTGTGGTAACAAGCATCGCCATCATATGTGCGCCCGCAGCAGCGAATGCGAGCAGGATAGAGCCGCTGGCAGTGATTTTGCCAGCAGGTGATCCTGTCATGCATAGCGGAATAAAGGCCGGCACCAGCATCAAACCCGTACCATGCACGGTTGACACAACCAGTGACCAGAGCGTCAGCCCTGCGTGGCTTACCGGTGTCGCCAGCGATGGCAACGCTATTTTGCCAATGCAATGAATGCCACCGGCAACAAGCAGCAGGCCGACCACAATCGCCAACAGAACGGGACTCATGGGCAGCCCGTAAACTACCGTGGTCGCCACCAATCCCAGCGAGGCCATATGGCCAATTGCAATGGGAATTAAGGCACGTATTGCCTGCTTCTTGTCATGGCAAGCCAGCGCTGCGGCAAAGAGCCAGCCGGAGGCCGGATTCAACCCATGCAGCGCGCCCGCCCCGGCAACCGTCAGCCATGGCCAAAGGTCTTGCATATCCGCCTCCGGTCTGATTCATTTGGCTGTGTGACAGCATGACGCCGCGCCCGCATCAGATACGTCGTAGCGGTCATGGTGGCGAACCCATTCCATTTTGTTGGGCACATCACGCTCGTTTCTGCCGATGGGCGTCAGATCGATCATGTTGTAGGCACCCATCATCACTTCCACGCCCCGACTGTAAGTGGAATAGGTATGAAAAATATTATTATCGTCATCTTTATAAAAGACGCTGATGCCGGGGGCCTCTACATCGGGGAAATACTGGTCGCAGTAGTTGTAGTGCACTTTACCCGTGGCGTGTTGTTCTGGCAGGAAACTGACACCGTAATCGTAGTTAAATTCACTCTCGTTGGACGAGACCCAGTTAAACTGCCATCCCATTCGCTGGCGGAAGCGTTCAATCGTCGCTATCGGCGCGCGTGAAATGGCCACGAATGCAATATCGCGTTGTGCCAGATGTACTGTCATGCCGTCGGTGTGATCGGCCATGTAGGAACAACTTTTACATCCCTGTTCCCAGTCTGGCGCGAACATGAAATGCTGTACGATTAATTGACGGTGTTTGCCAAACAGCGCTGACAATGTTCTTGGACCTTCGGGCGTATCGAAAAGGTAATTCTTATCGACCCGTTCCCATGGCAAGGCGCGGCGATCACTTGCAATACGGTCACGCAAGTGAGTTAGCTCCCGCTCACGCGCCAGCAATTGCTGGCGGGCGGCTATCCATTCATCGTGAGTGACCACTGCATGGCGATCGGCTGTTGTTTCTGTATAAGACATATTCATTACGTTCTCCCTGACTCGTCGAGTCATTCTGGCTAATGCAATTGCAATTATTTCGGACGTCGTACGGCGCGCACTTTTCCGCTGGCGCCGCCTCCGCAGTAGAAAAGATCGGCGCCGTCAGACTCGAGTCCGCTGACGCCGGTGCCTGCCGGCATGACCAGTTTCTCCAGCACAGCGCCACTGTCGGGATCGATCCGGCGTATGTCGCTTTCATCTGCCTCCCATGTACCGTGCCAGAGCTCGCTGTCGACCCAGGTCACGCCGGTGACGAAGCGATCGGACTTGATGCTGCGGATGACGTCGCCGGTCTCAGGGTTGATCTGAACGATCGTGCGATTGCGATATTGACCCACCCACAGGCTGCCTTCGGCCCAGGCCAGGCCAGAGTCATTGCCGTGGCCAGGCGCCGGAATGGTCGCCAGCACGCTGCCGTCGGCTGGATCGATTTTGTTGATTTGCTCACCGGTAATCTGATACAGATAGGTACCGTCAAATGCCGTGCCTGCATCGCAGGTGCACGCCAGTTTGCGTGTGATCTGATGCTGTGCAGGATCGAACTCAAGCAGGCTGGATCCGGTGGCGGCCCAGACGTGGTGTCCGTCAAAGGTCACGCCGTGAATGGTATCTGCATCAGGAAAGGGTCCATACTCCTGCACGATTTGTGCAAGGCTGGAGGTTGCCGCGGCAATGCCTGTGTTTGCTGATTGCTTCATGTCTGTCTCCCGTTGTCGTACCGCAAAGTGGTACGTTAAGGACATTCTATTTCAACGCCAGGACAGAGGGGAGTAACAATATTGTCGTGAAACCTGCCAGAGACGAAGATACCCAGCGCTGTACACGGGATTTTCCCACTGCATGGACCAGGCTGCTGGCTTGAAGGTCGGCCAGTGCCCGCTGTACTGTGCGCTGACTGGCGCCCAATGCTAGCGCCAGGGCCGAGGTTGACCAGGGCGCACCGTCGGCAAGCAGCGCCAACAATGCCGCTGCATCACTGTCAATGGGCGGAGCCAGCACCACTGTGCTTCGATTGTCCAGCGGCACAAGCGCATACCCATTGCGGGTTGCCTCGATCTGCGCCAGCGGGCTGATCAGCTTGCGCAGGCGTCCCATTTCCACACGCAATCGTGCGCGATGTGATTCATCGGGATCGTGAAGCCGAAAGACCGATGCGATCAGCGACTGCCGCGAAACGTCACCGGGCCAGGCACTGGCCAGCGCACGGATCAGTGCAAACAGAATGGGCCGCCTGGACAGCGGTAGCCATGTGCCGTCAATACTGATGCCACGACGACAGCCATCGACCACCAGTGCTGTCGATGAGAACAGGTCGGCAACCTCTGCTAGCGTCAATGCCTTATCGTCATGGGTCGTGAGCAGGCGCGCGGCCGGACGAAGAAGTATTTTTTGCATTGCTGTCACTTCGGCCTGAAGTGCAGGGATATTTGCCTGGTCGGCCGCTGCCTGTGCCCGTTGCAACGCGGCATGCGCGCGTTCCATATGCAATGAGCGCAGTGCAAGCTCGGCCCGAACCAGTTCGGCTACGGCTGCCAGAGAGGCTGGTACGCCGTTTGTATCAATATTGCAAACGGTTGCCGATGCGTCCTGGAGGCGACCGAGCAAAAGAAAGCGACGCGCCATGATAAGCCTGGCCTGCAGGGCATTGGCATGGTCTTTGCGCGCCTGCAGAGTTGCCAGCGCGGCGGCAAGCGCATGCAGCGGCCTATCGAGCTGGCGCATGGCCAGGGCCACTTCAGCACTGGCAACAACGCAGCGCGCTCTTTGCAGCGGCTCATGAGCGCCGAATTTGCGGGCCGCCTGCTCAAGCAGTTCGCGGGCTCGCATGTAGTCGCCCAGGCGTGCCATGGCAACGCCACGCAAGGCGAGCGCGGGCGGATCATCGCGCAGCGCAACCAGCTTCAGGGCGTTGAGCACATCGCCGGCAGCAAGCATACGAGCGCAAGCGGCAGTCAGAGAGTCCATGCCGATAGCATACACTTTTCAATTGACATAGTGATAACGACAGTAAAAAAAAGACAGGCGGCATGCCTGTCTTTTTGACGAAAAACGGCAGATCAGTATTTCGTTATCCCATCAATATCTCTCTATCCCAATAGCTGTGGCAGCCACAAGGAGATGGCGGGAAAATAGGTGATGACAACCAGAAACGCCAACAACAGGATCAACCATGGCGAGGCGGCTCGTACGACCTGCCCGATAGACATCTTGGTGATTCCTGCGGTAACGAAAAGGTTCAGCCCTATTGGAGGCGTAACCATTCCAATTTCCAGATTGACAACCATGATGATGCCCAGGTGAACCGGATCGATGCCAAGTTGCATGGCAATCGGGAACAGGATTGGCGCGAGAATCAGAATAATGCCGGTAGGTTCCATGAACATGCCGGCAATCAGTAGCAGAATATTGACGACAATCAGAAATTGCCATGCTTGCATGTCCCACGCAATGATCTGTTCTGCGATCATCTGTGGAATACGTTCTGTAGTCAGCACATGAGCAAACAGGAGCGCGTTCACAATAATGAACATCAGCATGATTGTGACTTTGGCAGCATCAATAAGCACGTCGGGGACTTGGCGAAAACCGATGTCGCGATAAACAAAGACGGCCACCAGGAATGCATAGACCGCGGCCACTGCGGCCGCCTCTGTCGGCGTGAAGACACCACCGTAAATGCCGCCAAGGATGATAAAGATAAGCGCCAGGCCCCAGATGGAATCACGGGCCGCCGCCATCACTTCCGTGGCGCTGGCGCGCGGCTGTCTGGGGTAGTTCTTGATCCTGGCTACAATATAAATGGCGATCATGAGCAAGATGCCAAGCGAAATGCCTGGTACTACACCTGCCATAAAAAGCGCACCTACCGAGGTTTCGGTTGCTGCACCGTAGACCACCATGACAATCGAAGGCGGAATCAGAATGCCCAGCGTACCGGCGTTACACACCACGCCTGCTGCGAAGGGCTGAGGATACCCAGAGCGAACCATACCGGCAATTACAATGGAGCCCACTGCAACCACGGTTGCTGGGGACGAGCCGGAGACCGCCGCAAAAAGGCAGCAGGCCATGACAGATGCAATAGCCAGCCCACCATGGAAATGTCCGACAGTAGCGACCGCAAAGCGGATCATGCGTTTGGCCACGCCGCCGGTTGTCATGAAGGCCCCTGCCAATACGAAGAACGGGATAGCCATGAGCGTAAAGTGCTCTGACGTCTCGTACATTTTCAGAGACAATGAGGCCAGGGAATCTGTGCCGAAGAACAGGATGGTCAGCAACGAGGATAGGCCCAATGCAACCGCAACCGGTGTGCCCATGAACATGAACACGAACAGCATAATGAATAGGGCGACGGTAGTCATTTGGCCTCCTGATTGATCACAGATGTGTCATCACTGGCATGTTTCAGCGCTTCCTCGGCTTCATCGCCAAGCAGCTGGGCGCGACGACCCCGCAGCATATCGAGCAGGATTTGGGCAAAACGTATGAATAAAAGAGCAAAGCCCACTGGCAATACCAACCGCGGAATCCATTGGGGAACGGGCATATCCTGGGCAAGAATGCCGATGGTGTACATTTTATCGACGTAGATCCAGGCGCCGTAGAACACGATAGCGGTATAGATCAGGCATAGTGCGCAGGCGGCGATGCCGGTGATGCGGGCGGCCTTTTTGGGCAGGGCCTTGATCAGCGCATCGACCCCAATATGCGCCTTGACGCGCACACCGTAGGACAGGCCAAGAAAGATCAAGCCGCCGAAGATGAACATGGCCAGCTCAAGCGCCCAGGTAAAACTGTAGTTGAAGACATAGCGCGCTATGACCTGAGCGAAGGTGATCAGCGTCATGGCGGCCAGCAGAAAGGCGATCAGGCCTTCCTCAAGCCGATGAAACCAGTGAGCGTTCATTTGTGATACTCCTTTTTGAACCCGCAAAAAGCCTGTCGGTCAGACGATTATCCATGCAACCGCCGCCAGCCATATGTCGGGCGGGCAAGCGGTCTGTGCAAATGAAAATACAATTTACTTATTGGCTTGCTGCGCCGCCTTGATCAGGTCGGCACCAATATCGGCTTCAAACTTTTTCCACACTGGGGCCATAGCCGTGCGCCATGCCTGCACGTCCTCCTTGGACAAGGAAACTACCTTGGCTTTTTTGGCATCGACGATCCGTTGTTTATCCTCTTCGTTCAGTTTGGCAGCCTCCTGGTTGGCAAAAGTCGTTGCTTCGGTCATGGCTTTTTCAAGTCCGGCACGAATATCTTCGGGCAGGCCATCCCACCACTGCGCGTTGGTGACGACCATATAGTCGATCACGCCGTGGTTGGTCTCGGCAATGGTTTTCTGCACTTCATGAAACTTCTGCGAATAGATGTTGGACCAGGTGTTTTCCTGGCCGTCAACCACGCCGGTCTGTAGTGCCTGATAAACCTCGCTGAAAGAAAGTTTCTGAGGGTTGGCGCCCAGCGCCCGGAACTGCGCTTCAAGCACATCGGATGCCTGGATCCGGAACTTTAAGCCCTTGACGTCGTCGGGACGTTGCAGTTGTGCCTTATTGGTGGACAGCTCTTTCATGCCGTTATGCCAGTATGCAAGACCTTTGAGCCCGCGATCCTTCATGGAGTTCAACAGTTCCTTGCCTTTGTCGCTCTGCTGGAAGCGATCGACGGCAGCCATATCGTTGAACAGGAATGGCAGATCAAATAGCTGGACCTTTTTGGTGTAACGGTCAAATTTTGACAGTGACGGAGCGATCAGCTGGACATCGCCCAGCAGCAGCGCTTCCAGTTCCTTGCCATCGCCAAACAATTGCGAATTGGGAAAGACCTGGACCTGAACTTTACCTGGCAGCAGTTTTTCCGCCACTTCCTTGAACTTCTGGGCACCTTGTCCCTTTGGCGTGTTGGCGGCTACGACGTGACTGAACTTGATGACAATGGGTTTGTCGGCGGCCAGCGTGCTGGCTGAAAAGGCCAGTGCAACGCTCATGCCGAGCGCATTGATAATGCGCATAGGAGCGAATTTCATAGGTGTTGTCTCCGTAATTATGAATATTGTGATAACGTAGCTCCCAGAGCAGCTCCACTGAGAACGGGACCAATATACTACATACAGTCGGTCGGATAGAATCGATAAAAACACTTACGGGTTTGCCATCATCTGCTGTGTAATGGCAAAAACTGCGGGTCGCAGCAACATTTCTACGGGTTAAATAGCACGCTTCAATCATTGAAAAGGCAAATCCATGAGTCAGCTTAATCAGTCAAGACGACTTTTCCTTAAGAAAACCGTGGTTGCAGGTATTACCGTATATCTGGCCCCGCTCAACAGCAATGCATACAATGCGCTGTTCGAAGAAAAAATCCTGGCAGCCCCCATCTGGGATTCGAAAACAAAAAGAATTCGTCACCGGATCGATGCCCAGTCCAAGGCGCTGGGAAAAAAGGTGTTTGGCTACGATATTCGCGCCGCAGATATGCCGCATTGGCCGCAAAAACAGGCACATGCATTCATTCTGCGCACCACCCTGGCCGACCGTATTTTTGAGGGGATTGACCTGTCCCGTCTTGGGGACGAGTTAAAGCCCGATCGCCTTGTGACCGCCGAGGACCTGGCCCGCGACGGCCTTGCGTTTCCTGAGTTTTACGGCGACGACATGTTGCTGCCGATTGGCAAGACGCCTGCCTATTTGGGACAGGCTGTGGCGGTGCTGATCTATCACGACTTTGCCCGATTCCGCTTTGCCAAAAACGCCATTCAATTTCATCCGGATGCGATTCGCTATGGCCAGCAGACCGGGCCGCTGGAACGCGACCCGTGGGGCACGTTCCGGTTTGTCCGTGTCGGCGGCCCTTCGCCCTATGATGAAGATACCTTTTCCAGCCTGAAGGACATGCCCATTTTCCCGGCCGGCCTGCGCAAACGATTGCCGGTCTGGCCCGAAGGAAAAGAAGGCGGCAAGCTGGACGAAGAGGGGATGTATCATGCGCAGCAGATGGACAGTGAAATAAAAAATCCATCGGACAAGATTGAAGTCTTGTCGGCAGATTATTTCTCGCAATCGATTGATACTGCGGCAATGGAGGCCGATAACACCAACGGCTGGTTTGACCAGGCCAGCCAGACCCTGCACATGGTTATCCCGACGCAGTCGCCGCCGGAGCTGGCCGAAGAAATCCCCAAGATGCTGGCCAAAATGAATACGCCGATCAGGCGATTGGTCCTGCATCCCTGTTATACCGTGGGATATGGTTCAAAGGATCACAGCAGCTTTCCGTTTGTCGGCACTATGGTGGCTATATACGGTGATGGTCATCCGGTGCGCCTGGCCAATGACCGGTACGAACAGTTTCAGACGTCGATCAAACGCCACGCATTCGATATTTCATATTCGATGACGGTAAACAAGGATACCGGGAAAATTGATGTTTTCCGCGGGTATATGACCGGCAACGGCGGAGGACGACGCAATTTCACGCCGTCTGTCGTAATGGTGGCGGCAACCGCGGCCCAATCCATTTACTACATTCCCAAAAGCGACTTTGCTGCTGTGGGTGTGGCCACGCGCGCCATTGACGCCGGTTCTGCCCGGGGCTACGGGACCTTGCAGAGCATGGCAGCAACCGAAATGATGATGGATGAAATGGCGGCCAGGCTCAATCTGGACCCCATCGATTTTCGCAAACGCAATGTGCTCAAGTCCGGCATGAAGAACACGCAGGGCGCGATCCCGGCGGGCGCTGTCCGTGCCGATGAGATTCTGGACCTGGCGGCTAAGCACGACATCTGGACGGCACGAAACAAACGCAAGGCCGAATTTGAGACAAAGCATCCAGGCAAACGCTATGGCGTTGGCTTTGCCTGTGTGCAGAAAGACTTCGGCACGGGCGCCGAGACATCATTTGCGCGGGTGGAATTCTCGGCCGATGGCAAGCTGGTACTCCATCACAGCGGTGCGGAAATGGGCACCGGCATGACCACCTCGCAGGCCGTGGTCTGTGCCCAATGGATGGGCAAGCCGGCCGATGAATCCCACTTCTCGGCCACCAACTGGGACATGCTGCCCATGGTCGCAACGGCAGATCCTTATATGATGCCGCAGGCGGACCAGGACAAACTATCTGCCGATCCCTTCTGGACGCCGTCGTACTGTTCTCCGTCCAGTGCCAGCAATTCGGCATTCTATTTCTCGCATACCACCAGGGAAGCGTCGCGACTGCTTTTTGAGCAGAGCCTGTGGCCTGCTGCACTGGCCATCTGGAAGTCCGGCATAGGGGGCGGCCAGGCCGCCCCGCTGGTCGTTCGCAGAGAAGATGCGCGCTGGGTCCCCGGCGGGCTTACTGCTGCAGGCATGCAAATCCTGCCCTTTGCCACGTTGGCAAAAAAGGCGCATGAGATGGGACTGGTCACCGGGGTGGTGGTGCACAGTTTCAACCGCTGGCAGTGGGCTGAAGCTGACTTTACGGTCAATGCCAACCAGTTGCGACTGCCTGTTGACGGGCTGGCGCTACGCACGGGCAGCGAGAGTGCTTACCAGGCGATTGCCCGCGACCGTGTCTACTATCCTCCGATGCAGCGCAACAATGCGGCAGTGACCTACTACAGTGCCGTTGGCACGCTGGTGGAGCTGTCTGTCGATACGGGGACGGGCAAGGTAGAAATTCTTAATCATCATTCTTTTATGGAATGCGGCAATCTGATCGTGCCCGAGTTGGTGTCCGGCCAATTGCAGGGCGGCATCGCCATGGGTATTGGGCACGCGCTGCACGAATACCTTCCCTTGTATGAGGACGGACCTGGCGACGGAACCTGGAATTTCAATCGCTATCAGGTGCCACGGGCGAGCGATGTCGCCGTGTGGCAGCAAACAGGGGATATTCTTCCTCCCTTGTCCGAGACCGATCCGCCCAAGGGTATGGCCGAAGTGGTGATGATTCCCGTGGTTGCGGCGGTCATCAATGCGATTGCGCATGCCAGCGGACATTATTTTCGCCATCTGCCGGTCCGCGCTGACAACATCAAAGGGGTCTTCCAATGAAAATCACCACCAGACCAATTACGCTGACCATCAACGGCAAGAAACAGGGTCCGCTTGATATTGCCGAAGGCATGATGATGATCGACTTCCTGCATGAGTACGTTAACTTGACCGGCTCACGCCTTGGGTGTGGTCAGGGTGTTTGTCATGCCTGTGTTGTTATTGAAGATCAGCCAGACGGCAGCAGCCAGGAGACGCGAACCTGTATCACCGGCGCCCATTATTTCGATGGCAAGGCGATCCGTACCGTGGAAGGGCATGCTGTACTCAATGACAAGGGCGAAGAAGTTCCGTCGCCCGTGCAACAGGCCTTCATGGATCACTACAGCTTCCAGTGCGGTTACTGCACGCCAGGGTTTGTGAACGCCGCGACGGTATTCATTGAAGGGCTCAAGCGCAATCCCATTGCCAGGGATGAGCTGGAAAACGCGATCCTCAAGGCAATGAATAATCACATTTGTCGTTGCACGGGCTATGTCCGCTACTATGAAGCGGTGCGTGACCTGGTCCTTAAGACGCCAGGCCTGATCAGGGAGAAAAATAATGGCTAAACGACGCTATCTTCCGGCCCTTTTCCTGATCGCAATTGTGTTGCTGATTATTGTCGCCATCTTGTGGTGGCGTGAAAATCGCAGTAATGATAATCCCGTGCAGAAGGTTTCGGCTACGGATGAACAGATAGAGCGCGGACGCTATGCCGCCAGGGCGGCAGACTGCGCCGCCTGTCATACCGTGGAAGGCGGTGGTCTGTTTGCCGGCGGCTTTCCTATGGAAACACCCTTTGGAACCGTGCATGGCAGCAACATCACGCCCTCGGCCGATCACGGCATTGGTCGCTGGAGCCGGGAAGACTTTTATCGTGCAGTCAGAGAAGGCATCACGCCTGGCGGAAGACATTTGTATCCTGCGATGCCGTACAACTCTTATTACATGATGAGCGATCAGGACCTGGATGATATCTATGCCTATCTGATGACCAGACCGGCTATTGATGTGCCAACGCCCAAGAATGATCTGCCATTCCCATTCAATCAGCGCTTTCTGATGATCGGCTGGAACCTGCTGTTTCAGAACACGGATCCGCTGCCGGCAGTCTCTTCAGGCGACTCCGAATTATGGGTGCGAGGGCGGTATTTGACAGATGTGATGGGGCATTGCGCCGAATGCCATACGCCACGTGGCATGTTTGGCCAGATGGATCTGGCCCAATCACTCAAGGGCGGCACCCTTGGGCGCTTCAAGGCCGCAGACATCACGCCGACCGCATTGGCAGAGCGTGGGTGGACACCTGACGACCTGGGTCAATTCCTGGCAACCGGCACGGCCCCGCAAGGCTCTGCCTTCAGTGAAATGCATATGGTGGTCGCCCTTAGCACGCAGTACCTGACAAAAGACGATATGAAGGCCATGACCACGTATCTGATGGGTGATAAACCACCGCCACCCAAAGTGGCGCAATTGACGCCAGGGGGAGACCAGGGAAGAGCGCAGTACCTGAATCTTTGTGCTGGCTGTCACGGCGTTTCTGGCGAAGGCAAACCGAATGTTGCGCCGGCGATGGCAGGCAATGCAACGATCCGTCAGGCTGATGCCACCAACCTGATCGCCTCGATTCTTGATGGTCTGCCCGAGCAGGCGTTTCCGGGCAATGGCAACATGCAAAGTATGCCGGGGTTTGCCCGCAAGTTGAGCGATCAGCAGATGGCCGAGCTGGTCAATTACACCCGTACTGCCTGGGGAGGTTTACCTGGTGATATTACCGCTGCGCAGATTGGCGCTTTGCGCGAGCATTGATGGTCTCGGTAGCGCCGTTGGCACTGGCAGCATCAGGATAAGCGTCGGCCGGGCAACGGGCGGTTCGGAACGTGTCCGGCGGCGCAGCGAGCCAGCAGCCCGCCAGCAGCCCGCCAGCTATCTATCGGTCGGCTGGCAGCGGGTATATACTTTATTATCGTAGGTGGGCATTTGCATTTCAACTGAAATTACTGCGGTTGTTGCTATCTGCAAAGGAGAACGTTGATGAGAAAAGTCATTGTTGGCGCATTTGTGAGTATGGACGGGGTTATGCAGGCACCGGGCGGCCCGCAGGAGGACCCGGTGGGCGGGTTCCGGTATGGCGGCTGGCTGGTGCCTTATTTTGATGAATCACTGGGCGTCAAGGTCGGAGAGATCTTCGCCCGTCCATTTGATTTGCTGCTTGGGCGCAAAACCTATGATATTTTTGCTGCCCACTGGCCATATGTCGGCCCGGAAGAACCATTAGGCGCATTATTCGATCAGATAGAAAAGTACGTTGCCACACGTAATGCAAATTTCAAGCCGGACTGGCAGAACAGCCGGGTGCTGGGTGCTGATGTGGTGGCGGCAGTGCGCAAACTGAAAGAAGAGGAAGGGCCGGATCTGCTTACCCAGGGCTCGACTGATTTTCTGCAAACCCTGCACGCACATGATCTGGTCGATGAAATGTACATCATGATATTTCCACTGGTTCTGGGTAAAGGCAAAAGGCTTTTTGCAGAAGGGGCGGCGCCGGCGGCATTTGAGTTGTTAAGCACGCAGGCATCCGATAGCGGTGTCATTGTCAACCACTATGTGCGCGCTGGCGATATTGAAACGGGTTCGTTCGCTGCCGAGAGCCCCTCGCCAGCCGAACTGGAACGACGCAAACATCTGAGTTGACCATTAACACGATTATTTATACGCGAGCCCCTTGGCGCCATGGTGTGACCAAGAGACACATTTAGTGCATATACGGCGCGAAGGCAGCCTGGTCGCTTTTTAGCGATACGCAGATAAAATGGCTGTACGAATGCGCCGTATCGAACACCGTACTGCTTGCTGGTTGCCCGGCACCGCCTGCGAGTGGACATTGCCATTGCGCCATACGCGCCGAAGGGGAAAAACAGCCCTGGATCTGGGCTACGCTGCGGTGCACAGATATTGCCTGCATGAGCGCCTGAAGCGCTGGTTTGCCGGCCGTTCAATTGCTTATTAACGTTTTCCCTTATTGCATCTGTGATGGCGCTCGTTGTACCTTAATAATTAATTGAGTGTTTAATTATTTAATCATTCAGTCCATTCAAATCGAATCAGGGAATGCGTTTTCGCGCAATCGCCAGCCATCATTGTTGGAGTGTTTTATGAAATATCTCACGTCAGGTATCAGTGGATTAATGCTTGTCAGCTGTGCGGCGGTTGCTGCCGAAGGCGCGGGGCCAGTCAAAATTGGCGTGATCCAGCCCTTGACAGGTTCAGTCGCATACAACGGGCAGGCGTATGTCAAAGGCGCAAAGCTTGCTGTTGCGCAACGCAACGCGCAAGGCGGGATTAATGGTCGACAGGTTCAACTGCAGATAGAAGACGGGCAATGCCAGCCGGCAAACTCGGTTAATGCTGCGGAAAAACTGATTCAGCGCAACAAGGTGCCCGTGCTGGCTGGCGCATTCTGCAGTTCTGCCACAGCCGCTGTGATGTCCGTTACCGAAAAATACAAAATACCGCTGTTATCGGGCGTCTCTTCCAAGGCAGATCTGACCGAGAAAGGCATGAAATATTTTTTCCGCTCGGCAGAGACCGACAGGCTGATGGCAAGGACATTCAGCAAGATACTGGCGCAGGATCTTAAACTTAAGACTGTGGCCTATATCGGCGTCAACGACGATTGGGGGCGCGGCGGTGTGGAGGATTTCGAAAAGGATCTGAATGCCCTGGGCGTCAAATCTGTCATGAAGGAATACTTCGACCATGGAACGACTGATTTTTATACGCTGTTGACCAAACTGCGGGCACTCAAACCTGACGGTGTATTCGTGGCAGCCGAAACGCAGGATGGTTCCATCCTGGTGAAACAACTCAAAGAATTCGGCATTGAAACCAAAGTGTTTGGTGTCGGCTCATGGGCGACCGCTGATTTTATCGGTTTGACCGGAGAGGCATCGGAAGGCATTTATGCTGCGGTGCCTTATGTTTCCAACATGAAGGGCGAGCGCAATGCCGGGTTTGTCGAAAACTACCAGAAAGAGTACAAGCAGCTTCCCGGTAAGTACGATGCGTCAGGCTACAACGCCATGAACATCCTGATGCAGGCAATTGAGCGTGCGGGTTCCGATGAACCGGAAAAAATCCGGAATGCACTATACAAGACGGACTATGCGGCGCCTAACGGACGATTCCAGTTCACCGAAAAAGGCGAGGGCTACGGCTTTGATACCGTCCTGGTGCAAATCCAGGGCGGCAAGACACATGTGGTCACTCAGGCTCGTACCGAGAAGCCGTAATTATTTCGGGATAACAAAATAAGGAAATCGGTATGGAGTTATTACCGCAGTTTATCGCCAACGGGCTGGTAATCGGGTCATTTTATGCATTGTCTGCGCTGGGTCTGACATTGATTCTGGGTCTGATGCGTGTCGTCAATTTTGCGCACGGTGAGTTGTACATGGTCGGTGGCGTGATGGGGTGGTGGGCCACGACACGCCTGGGGCTTGATTTCTTTTCAGGACTGTTGCTTGTCGCTGTTGTGCTGGGTACGTTTGGGTGGCTGATTGACCGATTTCTGATTGAGCGGATACGTGACCAGGGTGAAGAACCGGGGATTCTGTTGACTATAGGCCTTTCAATTTTCCTGGCCAACACTGCTTTGCTTCTG
Organism: Advenella incenata; assembly: GCF_004217095.1. Taxonomy (GTDB): domain Bacteria; phylum Pseudomonadota; class Gammaproteobacteria; order Burkholderiales; family Burkholderiaceae_B; genus Advenella; species Advenella incenata. The sequence continues at coordinate 302,070 of NZ_SHKO01000001.1, forward strand.
GTTGGCACCGCGCCGCTGAAAATAGAATCGCCGCTGGCCGGCGGCCCGCTCTTTCTTGGACCGATCGTGTTGACCAAGGCGCGCCTGTTCGCTGTCGCAGTCAGTATCGCTTTGATGATTATCACGTATCTGGTTATCCAGAAAACCCGCCTGGGCCGTGCGATGCGGGCGACGTTTCAGGATCCTATGGCAGCAAAGCTGGTAGGGATCCGGACCGCGAATATCTATGCGGGTACTTTTGCAATGGGAACCGTGATTGCCTCCATGGCGGGAATGTTGCTGGGGTCCATTTATTCCACCCAGGTATCCATCGGCGGACTGGTAAGCATGAAAGCCTTTGTGGTGGTCATTCTCGGGGGCATGGGCAGCTTTGCCGGCGCGATCGTGGGCGGCTTGCTGCTGGGCTTGGCCGAAGCATTGTGGGGCGGCTATGTTGCCACAGGATGGGTGGATATTATCGGTTTCATACTGGTGATTCTGACCCTGTTGTTTCGTCCTTATGGATTATTTGTTAAACGCGCGGAGAGAGCATGAAGATTCAACGCAATTGCCTGACGGCATTCATGCTGCTGGCAGCGGTACTGCCATTTGTCATAAACGATCAATACATTCTGCATGTGGCCATCATTGTGATGTTCTATGCTGTATTGGCAACCAGTCTGAACCTTGTGGTTGGCTATGTTGGTGAGTTTTCCCTGGGACATACGGCATTTCTGGGAACCGGTGCGTATGCGGCAGCACTGCTCTCGACCCAGGCAGGCTGGCCAATGTGGGCTACGATCCCTGCCGCCGGGTTGTGCGCCGCAGTCATGGGAACAATTATCGGCGCCATCACATTGCGATTGCACGGGCCGTTTTTCGTGATCATTACCCTATCGTTTTCGGAAGTATTGAGGCTGATTGCCAACAACTGGGTCGCAGTCACAAAGGGGCCGATGGGCATTGCCGGGGTGCCACAGCCAGCTTTTCTGGCGCAGGTAGACAATCTGGTCGGTAAACACTTTTATTACGCCATTGCATGGCTACTGCTGGCGATTGCCTTGTACCTGGCATACCGTTTTGTCAATTCCAACGCCGGACGCGCTGCAGTAGCCGTTCGGGAAAACAGGTATGTTGCGCAGTCTATTGGCATTCGTCCGCTGAGCTATTCCATGATGGCGCTGGTGCTGGGTGCATTCCTCAGTGGTACCGCAGGCGGCTTCTATGCACATTACATTTCATTTGTAGGGCCGGAGGTGTTTCGGTTTGCATTCATGGTCACCATGATCACGATGGTGCTCATCGGTGGCAAGGGTACGCTGATCGGACCGTTGGTGGGGGCGCTGCTGGTGACGTTTCTTGAAGAATATCTTAGGGAAGCACAGGAATTGCGATTGTCACTGTTCGGCCTGATCGTTATTGCGATTGTGCTATTCATGCCCAACGGAATCATGGGATTTGTTACGCGGCATCGTGAAAAAAGGGCGCAAAAACCGGCAGCGCCGGTGACCGTGCCTGTAAACGGCACAAAACGGAGGTCGGCATGATGAACACGCACGCGCAAAACGGACACCCCAGTGGCGTACTGCAGGTCAGTGGGTTGTGCAAGTCATTCGGTGGCATACATGCTGTCAAGGACATCAGCTTTAACGTGAATCGCGGGGAAATTGTCGGTTTGATCGGGCCCAATGGCGCTGGAAAAACAACCTGTTTCAACCTGATCACCGGCTTTTATGCGCCTACCTCCGGGACAGTTCACTTTGATGAACAGGAGGTGACGGGCGAAAAACCGTATAGCATGGCGCGCCGTGGCATTGTACGCAGCTTTCAGAAAACCAATATCCTGAAATCGCTTTCGGTGTTTGAGAACGTGCTGACCGGCCACTATATTGAAGCACGCCAGCCGGTCTGGAAAACGTTTTTTCCTACCGCAAAAGTGCGACAGACAGAAGCGGCGATCCGTGACAGTGCCGCGCGCATTGTCAATACGATTGGTTTGTCGCGGCATATGAACGTGCCTGCAGCCCAACTGTCCTGCGGCGAACTGCGCTTACTGGAGGTGGCGCTGGCACTGGCTGCCAAGCCCAGGATTCTGATGCTGGATGAGCCGGCTGCCGGCCTCAATAGCCACGAAGCCCGGGAGTTCGGCAATGTGCTAAGGAAACTGATTGGCGATCTGGTCGAATCTATTTTGATCGTCGAACACAACATGGGGCTGGTCATGAGCGTATCCGATCGTGTCGTTGTCATGCACTTCGGTCAAAAGCTGGCCGAGGGAACACCAGAACAGGTGCAGAAAAACTCGAAAGTGGTGGAGGCCTATCTGGGCGGAAACGGAAAGGAAAGATCATGAATGCAATAGTGTTGCCACAGACCTCTGATCAGGACAGTAGTGCACCGGCAAACCCGATGCTTGAAATTCGCAACCTGCACGTCAGCTATGGAAAGACCCAGGCATTGCATGGGGTCGATCTGATGGTCCGGCAGGGTGAGGTCATTGCCCTGATCGGCGCCAACGGTGCCGGAAAGAGCACAACGTTGCGGGCAATTTCCGGCCTGCTCAAGCCGACGCAAGGGCAGATTATCTACCAGGGTAAGAATATCGCCGGTGTTTCTGCCGATCGCATTGTCGCCCAGGGGATCGCCCAGTCACCAGAGGAACGTCATATCTGGCCCACCATGACTGTGTATGAAAACCTGACTTTGGGCGCCTATCTATGCAAAAAAGACGCAGAAGTGGAGCGGCGCGTTGCGCTGGTGTATGACCGTTTTTCCCGTCTCAAGGAAAGGCATCGCCAACTGGCAGGCACGCTCAGCGGAGGTGAACAGCAGATGCTGGCAATCGGCCGCGCCCTGATGTCGGAACCCTCACTGTTGCTCCTGGATGAACCCAGTCTTGGGCTGAGTCCACGCATGGCCGAGGAGGTCTTTGAGTTTGTCAGGGAAATCAACACGCATGGCGTGACAGTTGTCCTGGTTGAGCAGAATGTCTATAACGCGCTGTCGGTCTCTACGCGCGCTTATGTATACGAAACCGGCAAAGTCGTTGCGCAAAGGGAGGCAGCGGGCTTGCTGGACGATCCGGAGCTGCTGAGCGCCTATCTGGGAGCCTGACCCACCAGGCATGTGGCGGGCAGCGTTGAATGTATTTAAATTAATTAATTAGTTATTTAATAAATAATATGTGCTCAATTGTGCATGTTGTTGAAACTGGAGTGGAATGTATGTCGAAAACGTTGAAAGTAGGAATTATCGGGGGCGGTATTGGCGGCGCGGCACTGGCCCGCGCATTGCAGCAGCACGGTATAAAAGCCCATGTTTTTGAACGCGCGCCTGCCTTTGGTGAAATTGGCGCCGGGGTGCAGATGACGCCTAACGCGGTCAAAGTACTCCGAGCGCTGGGGCTGCAGACGGACCTGGATCGGATCGGATTTTTGCCCAAAGCGATGGTGGGTCGCAACTGGGATGATGCACGTGAGCTGTTCCGTACTCCTTTACAGCAAATGTGCCGGGAAAATTTCGGGGCCGACTTTCATCATGTACATCGCGCAGACTTGCATGCCATTTTGTGTAAGGACATTGCCTCGGATCAGGTGACATTCAACACAATCTGCACCGAGATTACGCAGGATGCCGACTCTGCCACGGCACACTTTGAAGACGGCTCAAGTTTTGAGGCAGATATTATCGTGGGAGCCGATGGCATTCATTCGGCCGTGCGCGACTCACTCTGGGGCAAGGATCAGGCCAGCTTTACCGGCCATATGTGCTGGCGTGCCCTGGTGCCGGTAGAGCAGCACCCATTGCCTTTTGTGAGCCCGGACGCATCATTCTGGTTTGGCCCCAAGGCCCATATCGTTACTTACTACGTCAAAGGCGGGGCGGCTGTCAATATTGTCGCGGTCAATGAAAGTGCAGACTGGGTGGCTGAGTCGTGGACTGAACCGAGTACTCGCGAAGAACTACTGGCAGCCTATGACGGTTGGCATCAGAACATTATCGATCTGCTGCAACGCACCGATCCTGATCAAACCTTCAAATGGGGACTCTTTGACCGGGATCCGATGAAGCAATGGGCAAAAGGCAGGGCAACGCTGCTTGGCGACGCGGCACATCCAATGCTGCCTTTCCTGTCACAGGGTGCGGCCATGGCGCTGGAAGATGCGTTCGTGCTGGCCCAGATGATTGCGCATTTTCCAACAGATCATGAAGCGGCCCTCAGGTGCTATGAAGCCGAGCGGCTTGCACGTACAGCCCGGGTCCAACTGGAAGCACGCGAACGCGGCCGTACATACCATTTGTCCACGCCCGATGAACAGCGTGCACGTGACGAGGCGCTCAGAAAGCAACAGGCTGAAAATCCCAACGCTGTCGGCATCAAGGCCGAATGGGTTTATGAATACGATGCGACCCGTTGCAAAGAGCGTATCGGCACGGTGGAAACGGTCGCATAAGCAAGCGGCAACGAGCTCAAATGCGCAGTTTTGTGAGTGGTTAGATATGGGAAAAGCAACGGCACTGTCGATGCTCACGCCCCTGTGCTCTGCGGTAAATATCAGGAAACACATTCGATGACAAATACTTATCTTTATGGCGCCCACGTTTGGGCCAATGACATACGTCAGCACTATCTGCGGTTTGGCGGACAGACAGATGGTCGGGCTCAACGTGATCCGGTAATCGTGATACCAGGTATTACCAGCCCGGTTGAAACCTGGCGTTTTGTCGCAGAGCGACTGGGCCGCCATTTCGACACTTACGTGCTGGACGCAAGGGGCCGGGGGCTGAGCCAGGCCAGTGACGAGCTGGATTACAGCCTTGATGCGATGGTAGCCGACGTTATTGCCTTTGTGCAGGCCCTGAACCTGCCGGCGTACTCGATCGTCGGGCATTCCATGGGCGGACGTATTGGTATCCGCGTGGCGGGACAGCAGCCTGCAGGACTGAGGCGTCTGGTCGCAGTAGACCCGCCGGTGTCCGGCCCGGGGCGGCGTCCATACCCGGCAAATCTTGCCTGGTATGTCGATTCGATCCGGCAGGCACAGCGGGGGATGAGCGTTGAACAGATGCGTCAATACTGTCCAACCTGGAACGAAGAGCAACTGAGGCTACGTGCCCAATGGCTGCATACCTGCAACGAGCGTGCGATCACGACAAGCTTTCATGCATTTCAGACGGATGACATTCACGCCGATGTGGCTCGGATCAATGTCCCGGTTTTGCTAATGACGGCAGAACGGGGCGACGTGATTCGTGATGCCGAGGCTGAACAGTTGCGGCAGCTGTTGCCATCGATGCAGTGCCTGCGGGTCAAAGACGCCGGCCATATGATTCCCTGGGATAACGAAGCCGGATTTTATCGGGCGTTCGGGGACTTTCTGGGCCATCCTCTGGACCATTGATGAACGTGATTTTCTAGGCAGAAACAGGGAGATATTATGGCTGTGCGCGATACAGATCTGATCCAGGCGTGGATCAATGTACTGAAATTGTCCAAACTGAAAAAAGGGGATGCGGTTACGGTGCTGACCAGTGACCATACGCATCCGCAAACACTGCGCTGCGCCATGACAGCAGCGACCATGCTGGGCGCGGTTGTCAGTCGCCTGGATTTGCCACCGGTAAACGCAGAAAAATCGCTAAGCCGCGACCCACTAGCCTATCTTGGCACGACGCCGCTTACCGGCAATAAACCGGCCATTGCCGCCTTAAAGGCAAGTGACCTTGTTCTGGACTTGATGACGCTGCTGTTTTCACCGGAACAGCATGACATTTTGCAAGGCGGCGGCAAAATCCTGCTGGCGGTGGAGCCGCCGGAGGTTCTCTTGCGCATGGTGCCAACCCAGGAAGACTATGTGCGAACCCAGGCCGCCGCGGCATTACTGAAACAGGCCGGGCAAATGCGTGTTACCTCGGCAGCGGGAACCGATTTGCGCTGTCCGTTGGGCCAGTATCCCTGCGTATCTGAATATGGATTTGTCGATGAACCGGGTCGCTGGGATCATTGGCCTAGCGGCTTTACCTTTACGTGGCCAAATGAGGGAGAAACCCAGGGCACCATCGTGTTGTCAAAAGGCGATATTCTGCTGCCAATGAAGTCCTATGTGGGTGAGACAATCACACTGACGGTGAAAGACGGCTTTGTGACAGATATAACTGGCGGGGTGGAGGCGCAAATGCTATCGGAATACATAGAATCGTTTGCCGATCCTGAAGCTTACGCCATATCCCACATTGGGTGGGGTCTGCAGAAACGGGCCTATTGGTCCACATTAGGTTTATACGACAGAGAGGCGACCATCGGCATGGATGCCCGTGCAGTAAGCGGCAACTTCCTGTTTTCTCTGGGCCCGAACAACGAGGCGGGCGGCAGCCGAACAACAGCGTGCCATATTGATGTGCCGATGAGGCGATGCAATGTTTATCTGGATGATCTGCAGGTGGTTGCCGATGGCAGGGTAGTAGAGTCCACGCTGACGCAGCGGGAGAGTGCGTAATGAGCGAGGAAAATCAAGTATTCGAGCGCCAGGGTTTCGGGACGGATGTGGCTCTGGCGCCGCCCTTTGGCCTGCTGATCGTCGACTTTGTCAATGGATTTGCAGACCCCGGCGTTTTTGGCGGCGGCAATATCGCAAGTGCAATTGCTTCAACACAGCCGCTGTTGCAGCACGCAAGACGCAGCGGCTGGCCTGTCGCCCATAGCCGGATTGTGTTTGCGGACGACGGCGCAGATCATAATATTTTCAGTCGCAAAGTGCCGGGAATGTTGACCCTTCTGGAAAATAGTCATGCCAGTGCGATTGTGCCAGAGCTGGCGCCGTTAGCGGGCGAACTGGTCGTTCGCAAGACGGTGCCGTCGGCTTTTTTCGGGACGATGCTGGCAGCCTGGCTTGCGCAGCGCGGCGTGAGCACGCTGCTGGTGGCCGGCTGCGTGACCAGCGGTTGCGTACGCGCCAGTGTTGTGGATGCTATGTCCCTGGGTTTTACACCGCTAGTGGTGGCCGATTGTGTGGGTGATCGCGCCATTGGGCCACATGATGCCAGTTTGTTTGATATGCAGCAGAAATACGCGATGGTAATGGACTGCCACGCGGCGCTCGCGCTTTGCAGCCAGGCGGTGCCGGGCAGTTGAAGTGCGGCTTGGCTGGTTGGTGGCCACCCCCAGGCCACCGCAAGAGCCAGCGCTGATGTTTTATTGTGCCTGCAATCCTCCAACCATGAATCGTGTCACCTGGTCGATCAACTCGTCCGTATCATTGACATCGTAAAGTCCTTTGGGGGTCATTTCTTCCATCCGGTGGGTGTCGGAAAACGCATATAAATAGGTGCCAATCATGAACGTTACCCGCCAGCAGGCGTCCAGCTCACTCAATTTGGGTAGTGCCTTTCTCAGCACCGCAACATAGCGCTGCGTTGAACCACCGTAGGCCTCGGAGCGAAGTGAGTAGGAGATTTCTGATGGTTCGGTATGAAGCCTGGCCTGCAACCGAAGAAAGGCACGTCCCTGGAACGTACCTCGCAACGACAGTACCGGCTCCAGGAAGGTTCTTACAATATCCTTGACTTGAGGAGTCTTCTGCCGTTCCAGCGCTTCAAGCCGCTCCAGGCGCTCCCGGGATACCAGTTCACTCCTGCGCAAAAACACGGCCTGGAACAGTCCAAATTTGGAACCAAAATAATAGCTGATCAGTGCTTGAGTTACATTGGCCTGGTCGGCAATCTCTCGCAATGCCGTCCCCGCATAACCCTTGTCTGAAAAGATGACTTCGGCTGCATCCAGAATTTCGTCTCGCACAACACTGGCCCCTTCGGGGCGACCAGGGCCATTGATTTTTCGGGCCCGTCGTACGGAGGTTTTTCTTGCAAGCTGCTCTGTTTTTTTCATAATTGATCGATTAATTAAATATTGGTTCGTACCTGTTCGTTTCGAATCGGCTCGCCAACGAGCTCATGCACCATAAAATATCATAAATTGATCGGCTGTGAATACAAATCAGTTCAAAGCGCACCAGTGGTGTGCGCGCACGGTTGCGTTGCCACGACAGCGGCCCGGCATTTATGTCTGTCGACAGCCCAGGTTGCCGGCAGTTGTTGGAACCCCGATCGCCTCATATGTACTGGCTGTAAGGCCATGCAAGTATAGATTGGATATTTCGTTTATGATTTCCCATGCTCTGCACATCTGTCTCTTTTGCCCTGTGCAGAATGAATAACGTAAATGATATCAATAGCATGAAAAGGAAGCAGGTATGAATCTGGAAATAGCGGGCAAGTGGGCCCTGGTTTGTGGCGCCAGCAAAGGGTTGGGTTTTGGATGCGCAAAGGCGCTGGTTGATAATGGCGTCAATGTGGTGATCAATGCAAGGCGCGCCGAGGTGTTGCAAGCCGCAGCAAGTGAATTGGCTGCTGTATCCGAAGCCGCGGCAAAACGCGATGGGTTTGTTGCCGCAAAAGTCATTTCCATTGCCTGCGATATCACGACTGTCGAAGGGCGCGAGGCGGTATTCAGTGCCGCAGGCGGTCCTGGCAAGGACTTCGATATTGTGGTGACCAATGCGGGTGGGCCTCCTCCGGGCGACTTCCGAGAATGGGAGCGTGACGCCTGGATAAAAGCGATTGACGCCAATATGCTGACACCGATCGAACTGATCAGGGCTACCGTTGATGGCATGGCATCACGCGGCTTCGGGCGCATCGTCAATATCACGTCAAGCGCAGTGAAGGCACCCATCGATATCCTGGGGTTGTCAAACGGAGCACGCTCGGGGCTCACGGGATTTGTTGCCGGTGTAGCGCGCTCGAGCATCGCGGAAAAGGGTGTGACCATCAACAACATTCTGCCGGGAAAATTTGCCACCGATCGCCTGGAAGGCAATATCAAAGTGACGGCCGCCAAATCAGGCAAGGACGAGGACACGATCAGACAGGCTCAGCAGGCGGTTGTTCCTGCCAAACGGTTTGGCCATCCTGACGAATTCGGTGCCCTGTGCGCCTTTCTGTGCAGTCAGCAGGCCGGTTATATCACAGGCCAGAACATGCTGATTGATGGCGGTATGTACAGCGGCACGTTCTGATCAGAAGTCTCGCGGAGCCACAAGTGCTGCGGCAGGTCACGCCATGGGATTGTCAGGCGTCGCGTTGGCTTTATGCTATATGCGACACGGACGGCGCCGGCGTGGCTGTGGCGCACCGGCTGTTCGCTGCGTTCCGGATAAGCCATGCAGTCATGCACGCACTGCTGATGCAGCGCCCGGCAATCGAATCACGTTTGTGAAGATGCCGGATCTGCAGGAAAATGCAGTGCGAAGCGTATCTGTCCAGCGGGCATGGCAAGCACTGTAGCGGTACCACCATGCAGGGCCATGATGGCCTTGACCAGCGCAAGACCCAGTCCGTTCGATTCGGTATATTCATTGCGCGATTGATCACCACGATAAAAGCGGTCGAACATGCGCTCGGCCTGAGACTGGGATACCGGCTCACTGGTATTCTCGATTGTCACCGTGCAGCCTGACGGCTCTGCATGCGCAGATAGCAGTATGGGCATGCCGGACCTGCCATAGCGTATGGCGTTGATCACAAGATTGTTCACGGCGCGACGCCACATGACGGTGTTGGCCACCACCTGGCCGCTGGCACTGACGTGCAACGCCATGCCCCGCTCCTGGGCGGGTCCTTCAAAATACTCGCCTATCTTGTGCAGCTCCGTGGCCAGATCCAGCGGCGCGCGTTCGATGGCTATTGTGGCGTGATCGGCGCGAGACAAGAACAGGATGTTCTCGATGATATGCGCAATACGCTCCAATTCCTCAAGATTGGACTCCAGCAACTGTTCATATTCTTCTTTTGTTCGAACTCTTCCCAACGCCACCTGTGTCTGCCCCATCAGAATGTTTACCGGCGTCCGAAGCTCGTGGGCCAGGTCGGCAGAGAACTGGGACAGATGCTCAAAGCCACCTTGCAGCCTGTCAAGCATTGCATTAAAGGCAATCGCAAGCTGGTGCAGCTCGCTGGGTACTCCCGTATCGGGAAAGCGCAATGTCAATTGTGATGGTGTGATTTGTGCAGCAAGTTGGCTCATTCTGGTCAGAGACCTCAGACCCCGTTTGAGCAGAAGATAGCTCAGCAGTGTGGTCAGCAGCACTGCCAGTACAATGGCGCCGATAACGCGCAGCAGATAATCATGCAGCAGGCCGGCTTCCTGAGTCATGACATAGGCTGCAGTGATCCGTACCGTGCCTCCCTGATCGCCAATGTCCGCCAGCGCCGATACCCAGCGCACCCTGATGCCGTCGGCGCGTTCTCCGGCATGCAGCGCATTGATGGTCAGCCGCTGGCCGACAGGCACTGGTATCATGGGCGGGGGCGTCATGCGATCGGGATTGACGACAATAAATGGAGTCCCGTTTTCGCGCTGGAAGATCCGTACATCTTTTTCGTTGCCCAGCATGCTTTCAAAAATTGCCGGGCGCTCTTCCATTTGCCGCACATTGTACAAGTCGTGCAACAGGGCACGGAAGCGTTCAACGCGGCCGATCAGTGTGTAGTCGGCGCGTACTTCCAGTGCCTGTTTCGCCGAGGAATAAAGATAGAATCCGAGTGAAGAGACAATCAGGCATGAAATAACCGCAAACGACAGCGTGGCCCAGATTGCCAGCGAACGGCGCTTGCCGGGCATCAGGACTCTTCCGAAAACATATAGCCGACGCTGCGCACGGTGTGGATCAGCTTGCGGTCGAACGGGGCGTCAATCTTTGCGCGCAGCCGCTTGATGGCAACATCGACCACATTGGTATCGCTATCGAAATTCATATCCCAAACCTGCGAGGCAATATCACTGCGTGACAGCGCCTCGCCTTGCCGTCGGATCAGCAAATGCAGAAGCATGAATTCCTTATTGGTCAGAACGATATTGACTCCCTGGCGGGTCACCTTGTGTCGCAAGGGATCCAGTTGCAGGTCCGCCAATTGAAATACTTCAGAATCACGTACGACGCCACGCCGCAACAGTGTACGAACGCGCAGGACCAGTTCGGTAAATGAAAATGGTTTGACCAGATAATCGTCGGCGCCAAGCTGCAGGCCGCGAATCCGGTCATCCACCTGGTCGCGGGCGGTCAGGAATATGACGGGTACATCGCGCTCGCGCCGCAACGCGCTCATGACCTGCCAGCCATCTTTGCCGGGCAGCATCACATCCAGAATGACTAGATCATAGTCCTGTGTCTGAGCCAGATGCAGGCCGTCCACGCCATTGCGGGCAAGATCGACGGCATAGCCCGATTCAAGCAGGCCTTTTCTGAGGTAATCACCGGTTTTTGAGTCGTCTTCAATAACGAGAATGGTCACGGTCGCTTCCACGGGATTGGGCAGGAAATCGTACCACGTTATCTTAAGCGGTTAATGACAAATATGTCATCAAAAAGCCATGTTGCTGACAGGAGCCGATCGTTACGATGCATATGAAGGCTTTGGCTATCACAACGATGATAGCGCGAGGCCAACCCCTGCTTTGAAACCCCTAATGATTAAGGACTTGTGATATGTCGCCTATTCAGTTTACTGCGTTGCCTGTCAGAGCGCGCATTGTCGCTGCCGCCCTGTGCCTGTGCATGGGCTTGTCGGGCACCTTTGCCTATGCGCATGCCGGGCATGCCCACCATGGAGCGAGCTCGTCCGAGACCAGTTCAACAAAGACCAACACCAAACCTCCTGCTTTTGTCGCCAGCACCGCCAAATCCTTTGATGCCCTGATGAACGACGCTATGGCGGTGATGGATTATGGAATGCTGCAGGCCCCCATGAATGGTAATGCCGAGCACGATTTTGTCACGATGATGATACCCCACCATCAGGGTGCGGTGGATATGGCCAAAGCGGTGCTGCTGTATTCCAGGGATACCGGCCTTCGTAACCTGGCGCTGGGCATTATTGCCGAACAGCAAAACGAGATCAATGTGATGCAGACTTTTCTGCAGAAACATGCCGAAAATACTTCGGAATGATGCGAGCAGCGCATTCCGTTATCACATCTTCAACGAACTTTATAAGCGAATTCAGTATGAAAAAATTCTCCGCACTTCCGGTACTGGCGGCCACCGCTTTGTATGGCAGCACCGTTGCCGCGTCTCCTTCATCGCATGATCGTGTATACACCGCGGATCAGAACAGCAATACCGTCTCGGTGATCAATCCGGCCACAAATACATTGCTTGGCCAGATCAAGCTGGGCAACCCGCGTCCCGATCTGCTTTCCCCCTTATACAAGGGACAGATCAACGTGCATGGCATGGGGTTCTCACCGGATCACAAGACATTGGTTGTGGTATCCAATGGTTCCAATTCCGTTACCTTTATCGATACTGCAACCAACGCCGTGAAAGGCACAACCTATGTGGGCCGTTCGCCGCACGAAGGTTTCTTCACTGCCGATGGTAGCGAAGTGTGGGTGGTGGTGCGTGGCGAAGACTACGTCTCGGTGATCGATCCAAAAACCTATAAGGAAAAACGGCGTATCCAGACCGATCCGGGACCGGGCATGGTTATGTTCGCACCCGATGGCAAACTTGCCTTTGTGGTCTCTAGCTTCACGGCGAAAGTGTCGGTGGTCGATGTGAAGACCCACAAGATCATCAAGAAAATCGACGTGGTCAGCCCGTTTTCTCCTTTCGTGCAGTTCACGCCCGATTTCCGGGAGATCTGGATGACTCACAAGGATGTGGGCAAGGTCACGCGGATTGATACCAAAACGCTGAAGGTGACCGGTGTGATGGATATCGGATTCATTACCAACCATCTGGCTTTTGCCGAAGTGAACGGGAAGACCCTTGCTTATGTCACCGTGGGTGGTGAAAATGCCGTGAAGGTATATACGACAGATAAAGAGGCAAAACTGGTGTCGACCATTCCCACTGGGGCTCTGCCGCACGGCATATGGCGCTCGGACGATGGCAGTCGTCTTTATGTAGGTCTGGAAAATGGCGATGCCGTGGACGTGATTGATCCGGCGGCAGGTAAAGTGGTGGCGCGTATCCCGGTTGGCCAGGCGCCACAGGCACTGGCGTATGTGTCAAATGTCATCACGCAGGGAGAAGGCAAGGACAATCTGGTACCACGGGTAAATAGTGATCCGGCCAATCTGTCCCTGAAACCGGTCAAAGAGGACGCGCGTGGTTTTGTCGTGTTGCGTAATCTGGGGCTGGTTGACGCGCTGGAAGTCAATCTGTTTCGTCTGAAGCCCAAGACCGTATATAGCGTCTATCTGAATGGCAAAGAGATGCCGGCAGCAAGTTTTCAGACTGATCAGAAAGGCAATGCTAACGGTACGATGATCGCACCGTTGAGAACGCCGGCCAAGGCAGGTTCAACCGACGCTTCTGCGACCAACAGCATTATCGTCATGCAGGGAGATGCGCCGGTAGACGCCAAGGAGGCAGCGTTAATCAATCTTTGAAGGGCATTCTGGCGGCTGTCGGCTTAATATTTCAACTGGAATTGTCGTAGCTGGTCCATGTCGGGTGTGATACCAATTCCGGGTTCATCAGAAAGCGATATCCGGCCTTCATATGGCTTAAGATAAGGCCCGGCAATCAGGTCCCGCAGCGGATTCGGATTAGAATCTACTTCGACATAGCCCGGGCCGCCGACACCGGCTTTCAGATGCATGGAGGCCACAAGGCCAATGCCGCCGCCCAGCCAGTGTGGACAGAACAGACGCTGGTGGGCGACGGCATAATGGCCAACCGGTACGCAGCCACTGAAGCCGCCCCATTTGCCCAGATCGGGCTGGATCACGCCGAAAGCGCCTGAATCAACGATGTCGCGGAAATTGGCCTCTCCCCGGATGTTCTCGCCGCCGGCAAGGGTAATGTCGCTGGCTGCGGCCAGTTGCTGCCAGGCGCCCAGCGGTGAATCGGCCGTCATCGGCTCTTCCAGCCAGTCGGGCGTAAAGGGCGCAAGAAGCCTGGCCATGTGCTGTGCCTCGTCCGCAGACCAGGCCTGGTTCGCATCCACCATCAAAGGCGTGTCCGGTCCCAGCAGTTCACGCAGACTGCGCAGATTGCCGATATCGCGTTCGCGGCCGAATCCCACTTTCAGCTTGAAGGCGCGATAGCCTTCCTGCTGCTTGGCCAGGGCCAGTTTTTCCGGGTCGCTGGGGCTGATGCCGGAAGCGTAAACGGCAATCTCTGATGTGCCGCCCAATAGCTGCCACAACGGTTTACCCACCTTCCTTGCCGCCAGGTCCCACAGGGCGATGTCGGCGCCGGCGATGGCCTGTGCCAGCGTGCCCGGCTCGCCGCTCTGTATGCCCAGCACATGCAGGCGCTGGTGCAGGGTCTGGAATGCCTGCCTGGGGTTGTCCCAGGTGCGCTCAAGCAATATCGGTGCAATGCATGATTGCAGAATGCGGGCGCGGTGCTCGGCGCCGACGCTGGGAAAATTGCACCATATTTCGCCCCAGCCGACCAGGCCGTCCTGGCTTTGCATTCGCACCAGCACTGCCGGCCGATCGTACATGATGCCAAATGAAGTTTGCACCGGCTCGCTGACGGGGGCGCGAAAAACCAGCGCATCCACGTGTGACAGCTTGATCGGCTGCAATTGCAGATCGGCATCCGCGCTGTGTTCCCGCGTGGTGCAACCAGCGCTTTGGCTATCGGTGTCCTGCATGATTATCCTTTATTGCGATTGAAATTTCTTTTTTGCGCTCGCGCTAGCCTTTTGCGTTCAGGATCAGATCCGCGCCTTTTTCGCCGATCATGATCGAGGCGGCGTTGGTATTGGCCGAGATCATTTCGGGCATGACAGACGCATCGATCACCCGCAGACGCTGCACGCCCTGGACCTTGAGCATGAGATCGACCACTGCACGGTTGTCCGAGCCCATGCGGCAGGAACCAACGGCATGAAAAACCGTGCCACCGCATTCACGAGCAAATGCAATCATTCCTTCACGTGATTGGCGGTCGCCGCCGGGCAGCACTTCGGTGTCGATCAGGTCGCGGAAAGCCGGCTGGTTATATATGTCTCGCAGCATTTGCAGCCCGGCGGCCAGCGTCTGGCGATCAATCTCTTCACTCAGATAACGGGTTTCAATAGCGGGCGGGGCCAATGGATCGGCGCTGCGGATCTGCAGTCTGCCTCGTGATGCCGGTCGGCATTGCGATGCCGAGGCGGTAAAGCCGGGGTAGGCGTGCAACGGGGTGCCGGGCTTGTCTACCGATAATGGCATCACATTAAATTGTATATCTGAGCGATCGTCGGTCGCGTATTGTGTTTTTGCAAATCCGCCAACCTGTCCCGCACCAACGGTAAGCGGGCCGGCATGCCTGAACGCCCATTGCAAACCCATGGCCGCCAGTTTCAGCGGATTGCGAACGTCATTATTGAGCGACATTTTCTTTTTCAGACGAACAATTGTGCGCGCCTGGTAGTGGTCTTTCAGGTTTTCCCCCACTTCAGGCGCATCAAAGACCACGGGAATACCATGCTTTTCCAGTAACGCTTTGGGCCCTATGCCTGACAACTGCAATATTTGCGGAGACTGCACGGCGCCGGCCGATAGAATCACTTCGGCATCTGCTTGCGCCTGATGGAGCGCGCCATTTTGCAGCCATTGCACACCAGTAGCTGTTGTACCGTTGAACACAATTCGGGTCAGATGCGCTTCGGTCAGTACGGTAAGGTTGGCGCGGGCCTGAGCCGGTCGCAGAAACGCGGTTGCTGCACTGGAGCGCCAGCCGTTTTTCATGCTCAACTGATAGGCGCCTACGCCAAATTCGGTGGCGCCATTGAAATCGGGGTTGAAGGGCAGCCCGAACTGCTGCCCGGCTTCCAGCCACGCCTGGCAATAAGGATGGTCGTTCTTCAGATCGGATACGCCCAATTCACCGCGACCACCGTGATATTGGCTTTCACCATGTTCGTAGCCCTCGGAGCGTTTGAAGAAAGGCAATACCGATTGATAATTCCAGCCGGTGGCGCCCCTGGCGGCCCAATCGTCGTAGTCCTGATGCTGGCCTCGAATGTACAGCAGGCCATTGATGGAGCTGGATCCGCCCAGCACCCGGCCGCGCGGCCAGATGATGTTTCTGCCCGCCGTGCCTTCACACGGTTCGGTATCGAAAAGTCGGGAAAAACGCGTATCGTAAATGGTTTTGAAATAGCCGACCGGCAGGTGAAGCCAGAAATTTTTGTTTGGCTTACCCGCTTCGAGCAACAGCACACGCACGGCTGGGTTGGCTGACAGCCGATTGGCCAGGACACAGCCGGCCGAACCGGCGCCCACGATAATATAATCGTAGGCGCCAGAATGCTGTATCGACCGTTGTTCACTCATTTGGTTCATGCTTTGATCACGTTCAGATAAAGTTTGGGATCAAAATACTGGGCTGCCGGTGTGGCATTCGGAATGCTGGCAAAATCAATGAAGAAATCGCTGACGCGCTGCAGCCATTTGGTGACGGAACCGTCGGCATACAGCTTGGCCCATTCCGCAGAGGTGAACATTTTCTGGGCCGCGTATTGCTCCTTGATATCTGCCAATGGCACCTGGGGGTAATGTTTTGCCTGAATTGCTTCTAGCGCCTTGTCGGTATTGGCAATCAGATAGTCATTAGCCTGGGCCCAGCCACGTATAATTTTTTCCAGCACGTCCTTGTTCTTGTCGTAATAATCGTTTCGCGCCGCCCAGCCACCCATGATGGCCGCTTCGGGATAAAACTTGGAGGCATCTACCAGCATTTTTGCGCTGGGCACTTTGTTGCGAATGGGAATGTTGAACGGAACCCATAAGGCAATGGCCGGCACCGCTTTGGAAATAAACGCAGTGACCGCATCCTGCATGCGCTGATTGATGATTTTCACGTCTTTCTTGGGGTCCAGTCCGTTTTTGCGCAGGGCATTGTCCAGGAACACATGCGCAGTCGTGCCTGTGGTGGTGGATATCTGCTTGCCTTTCATATCAGCGATCGAGTTGATACCCATATCCGGGTGCACCCACAACTGTGCCGTGGCAAACTCCACGTCATTCATCAGAAATACCTTGCCTTGTCCGCGAGCAGGGAAATTGGACATGACGGCACCGGTGCTCAGTACGTCGATACTGCCGCCGCTCATGGCCTGAAACAGTTCCAGACCAGTCTGAAATTGAATGAATTCCATCTGCAGCCCGTTCTTCTTCCAGATACCCATGTCCTCGGCCAGCCAGATCTGACCATCTACGGCCAGGGTATGCAGATAGCCAACCTTGACTTTGGTGGTGCTCTGGGCGAAAACGGGTGAGGCATGTAACCCAACGGCTGCGGTGCCGGCCGCCATCTTGATAAAAGTTCTACGTTTCATAGCAACGATCTCCTTTGGTATTTGACAGCCAGTGCGTCTAGGCGACGCGTTTTTCCTTTGCCAATGCTTCCTGTGCCGCGTATTCCTGCATTACGCTGTTGTGGATACGGGCGCGCAGGGCATTAAATTCCGGTGTTTCCTGCAACGATCGATTGCGCGGATAGGCAAAGGGGATGTCGATCACCTCCCGAATGCGCGAAGGGCGTGCAGAAATGATCAGCACCTTATTGGATAGATAGACGGCTTCTTCGACCGAGTGTGTAATTAACATGACCGTTTTGCCTTCCGCGTACAGCACATCCAGCAGCAGATCATGCATCGCGCTGCGGGTCTGCGCATCCAGCGCCCCAAACGGTTCATCCATCAGGACAAATTCGGGGCGTACCGCATAGGTCCGGGCAAGCGCCAGGCGCTGCTTCATGCCGCCAGACAGTGTTTTTGGAAATGCCTTGCGAAAATCGGCCAGTCCCATCAAGTTCAGATAACGATCAACAATCGCTTTCTTGTCTGCGGCATTCAGGTTCTTGCTTACTTTCAGGTGTAACCCAAATGCAATATTCTGCTCGACCGTGAGCCAGGGGAAAACGCCATACTCCTGGAACATGACGCCCCGATCCGGGCCCGGCTGCTCAATTGGTTTGCCATCGAGCATAACCGCGCCGCTGGTTGGTTTGATAAAGCCTGCAGCCATATTCATCAGAGTGGTCTTGCCACAGCCGGATGGTCCCACTAGTGAAATAAAATCGCCCTGGTTAACGCTAAAGGACATATCCCGGACAACTTCCAGTACACCACCCGGTGTATCAAATTGCATGGACACATTGTCGAAAACAATCCGTTCTTTGTTTGTCTGCATGTCTATTCCCCGGCCCTATCCTGCCAGCTGATCAATCGGTTCGATAATTTGCGGATGCCCACATCCATCAAAAGCGCAATGGCGCCAATGCAAATAATCCCAACATAAATGGCGCGCAGATCAAAGAATGCAGAGGCGTTTTGTATCATCGCGCCCAGGCCTTCCTGGGCTGCCACCAGTTCAGCCGCGACCAGGGTTGCCCAGGCCACGCCAAGCGCAACCCTGAGCGCAGTCAGCATGTGAGGCACGGTCATGGGCACCATGACTTTGAGGAAAATTTCCATATCCGTGGCGCCCAGCGTCTTGGCCACGCGGATATATACAGGGCTGATCTGGTTCATGCCTTCGTACATCACAATGACGGCGGCAAAAAAGGAGGCATAGAAAAGGATGGCAATCTTGGCCATTTCTCCAATGCCGAAATACACAATCACAAGTGGAATAAGCGCGATGGGCGGCAGGGCGCGAAAGAAATTGATCAGCGGATCGACAAAACGCCGTATGGGCTTGTACCAGCCGATCAGAAAGCCGATAGGTACCGCCAGCAGCATACCCAGTAGTAGCCCGCCTACGACGCGCTGGATGGACATGGCCATATTCACCAGCAGCCCGCCTTGGGTCAGATGTGTCCAGAACGTTTGCAGCACTTCCAGTGGCGACGGCAGCAATGCCGGGCTGATCCAGCCCGAAGCGTGAACAAGCATCCAGACTGCAATCAGGCAGATAAACGGAAAAACGGACCAGGCCAGATTGCCCAGCCGGTTGCTGCTTCTTGTGGCTTTTGCCATCCTTGTCTCCATATGTTTTTTTAGGGTGCAGCGTCCAGTGACCTCAGTACTGGTGATGGGCAATATCGTTTTGCAGCAGATCGGTGTCAATCTGTATCAGCTGCGCAGGATACTGAATATGCGCGTAATACAGGATTTTGTCCGAGGGATCCTTAAATACTCGGCAGACATCGGCAATCGGATCGCCCACGCCAATGTTCAAATGCGACGCCGTCTCCTTATCCGATACGGTGATGCGCATGATCTGCCGGGCCTGATGAATGCTGATATCAGGCCGTTTGGCCAGCTGCGGCACTACCGGCGCAGTGCGAAAGCCTTCCGGGTCGCTGTTGAAAATCGTCTTGTCCAGATAAATATCAATAAGGCAATAAGGTGTGTTTTCACGATAATGCACTCGGCGCAATCGCTGGTAAGCAGCGCTGTTGCCATCAAAGCCGAAAGCCGGATCCGGCGCCCGCTCGCCTGGCTCTATTGGCAGCATGCGGATTTTCAGCGTCGATACCGCCTGTACCAGTTCACCAAAACTGTTGGCTAGTCTGAACCAGCGCTGTTCTGACAGGTCCTTTGCGACAAACGTGCCAACTCCACGCGTGCGCCGGATAATGCCATTGTCTTCCAGCAGGTTGAGTGCGGCGCGCAAGGTGATTCGCGACACCTCGAACTGCGCCACCAGATTGTCCAGGGTAGGAATCTGCTCGCCGAAACGCCATTGCTGGCTTTCGATCTTCTGGCGCATGAGCTTGGCCACTTGCAGGTACAGTGGCATGCGGCTTTCGTTGCGAGGTTTTATTTCATTGTGCATATCATCATATTAATAAGCACAATTGAAATAAACAAGTAGGGGTTAGCCCGCACAGGTGCAGCGCAGGAATATACGCAGCACCCGATGTCGATTGCGCAAATGGTCCGGCTGGCTTATGATAGTGCCTATATAGTATAGGGGGGTAGGGTATGTCTCATTTGCACGCCGATAATGACGAGTTGCTCAAACGGGTTCGCCGAATTGCCGGACAGGTCCAGGCCATCGAGCGCGCGCTCCAGGCCAAGGCCGATTGTGGCAAAACACTGCATCTTGTGGCGGCAACGCGCGGGGCATTGAACGGGTTGCTTGAACAGATTATTGAGGCCCATGCGCAATTTCATGTTGCCGATCCGGGGCTTAGCGATGAACAACGCCAGGCGGGCTTGAATGAATTGCTCAAAGCGATTCGCCAGTATTCGAAATAATAGGAACAGATGATGTATTCGGAACACAGCACCCACAGCCATGCGTTTCTGGGCGCGGCCCATGATGAAAATGCCAGGCGGACCCTGTGGGTCGTTACCCTGACTTTTGTCATGATGGTTGTGGAAATTGCCGCTGGCTATGTGACCGGTTCCATGGCTTTGTTGGCTGATGGCTTTCATATGGCCACGCATGCGGGCGCCCTGGGTATTGCGGCAGGGGCTTACGCCTTTGCACGGCGTAATGTGAACAATCAGCGCTTCAGTTTCGGAACCGGTAAGGTGGGAGACCTGGCCGGGTTTGCGTCTGCGCTCATCCTTGCCATGGTGGCCCTTGGCATTGCAGTTGAGTCGGTCGCCAGATTGTTGAATCCGACCAGCGTTGCGTTCGGGGAGGCGGCAATTGTCGCGATGGTGGGCTTGCTGGTCAATATTGTGAGTGCGCTCATGCTGTCGGGCGGGCATCATCACGGACACGATCATCACAGTCACCATCATCATGGCCATGCGGCTGAACACGACCATGCGCATGGGCATGCAACCGGTGGCGACAATAACATGCGGGCGGCATACATTCATGTGCTGGCCGATGCCCTGACCTCGGTCCTGGCCATTGTGGCTCTGTTGGCGGGCCGTTATTTTGGCTGGGTATGGCTGGATCCTGTCATGGGCGTTGTCGGCTCATTGGTTATCGGCAGATGGGCCTATAGCCTGATGAAAGCCAGCGCAGCTGTGTTGCTGGATGTGACAGACGAACACGTAGCAGAGGAGATTCGCGACATTCTGGCGCCGGTGCCCGATATGAAAATTACAGACCTGCACGTATGGCAGGTCGGACCACAGGCTCGCGCAGCTATTGTCAGCGTGGCAGGCGGCGGGCTGACGGCCCGACAAATACGCGAGCAGTTGCAGCCAGTCCATGAAATATCACATTTGACAATTGAATGCCAGGCGGCGCCCGCGCCGGCCAATGAGTCTTCTGCTCCGACGGTGATGGCCCGCACCTAGTGTACGCGCCGGGGCGGCGACTGCCCGTCAGGATATGCGCATTTGCGCGAGGAGACCGGATCGGCGTGTACATGTGTCGCGGATCATAGGATGATCCGCGACAGCTTGCGCTTCTGTTACCAGACTACTCGTGGTCCACAATGGCCACAAGCCGATGGACCTACGGGCGGGGCTGATCCTGTTTATTGTGCGGGGAAGGCCGGTTCCAGGCCGTTTTGCCGAATTGTTTGGACCGCAGCCGGGGAAGTCAGGAATTTGATCAGATCGTTGGCGCCCTGTTGATTGCGCGCGTGTGTAGTCACGCCAGCCGAAAAGACGGTTGCTTTTTGCAGGGCCGGCGGCAGCACGCCCACGTAATCGGCCCCTTTGATCGGCAACAATTCACTGACCTGTTGCAAGCCGAGCGCCGCGTCGCCGCGAGCTACCACGGCACCTACGCGCTCGGAAACAATGCGCTTGCTCTTGGGCTTGACCTGGGCTTCAATACCCAGCTTCTTGATCATTTCTTTTTCATAATAGGTGCCGCTGGCGCTGGCCGAATAGGCGATGGAAGGCGCAGCCAGCAGGGCGCGTTTGACCGCCTCGGCGCTGCTGATATCAGGTTTGGGGGCACCCTTCTGCACGGAGATGCCGATAAGCGAACGCACCAGGTCCACCTGGCTGCCCTTGACGACTTGTCCTTTATTGACGAGCTGATCCAGTGATTTGCGGGCCAGGATAACCATGTCTGCGGGCTCCTGGCGATCCAGTCGGGCCGGGATGGAATCAGGCGCGCCGCCCATGGACGAGCCATGGACAATTTGCACGTGATAGCCAGACTGTTTTTCAAATTGCGGGGCAAGCGCTTCGACCGAAGAGGCAAAGCCGCCCGACGAGATAACCGTTATCGTATTTTTCGGGGATTGTCCCGGCATGTGGGCGCAAGCGGCCAGTACTGTGGATAGTGCAAGCGTGGCCAGAATCGCGCGGCGACGGGGTAATTTGACGAGCATGTTATTTTCTCCTTGGGAATGGTCTCAGATATTAAATGATTTTTTTTCTGCCAGTGCGCTGGCAGCGCGCGCATCGAGTTTAATTGCAGTGGCAAACACGGAGGGCTGAACCTGCTGTTTGATCACAAAAGAAATAAAAAATTACATCAGCGCGCCATGCGGATATTGGAACAGGGCTTCCGACCCTTGCTTATCCGGATCAAACGCTCGCGCGCAGGCAAAAGTATAAATAATTTGGCCGCCCAGTCTGTTCAATCTGGGGCGGCCAAATGGCTGACGGGCAGGTTGTTACTTGCCGATCAGCGGATCAGTTATGCCGAACGTATAGAAAGCCAACATGGCAATAATGCCGGTGAAAATCAGATAGTACAGCGTCGGCTGGATGGTTTTGCGCAGGGTGATACCTTCACGACCGAGCAGGCCCACCGTTGCCGAGGCGGCTACGACGTTGTGAATGGCGATCATGTTGCCCGCAGCAGCCCCGACAGCCTGCACCGCAATCATCATCGCGGTGGAGACGCCCAGCTGTTGAGCCACATTGAACTGGAAATCAGCCAGCATCAGATTGGAGGCCGTATTGGAACCGGTAATGAAGGCACCTAGCGCACCCATCGCCGGCGCAAAGAAGGGGTAAACACTTCCCACGCTGTTTGAAACAAATTGCGCCATGGCTACAGGCATGGATACCAGGTCCGCAGCGTTAACGCCCGAATTGATCAGAATCCGCACCATTGGAATGGTGAAAATCAGAACGAAGCCGGCGCCAAGGATGGTGCGGCATGATTCGCCCACCGCTTGCTGTATATCGTTACGAGTCATGCGATGCAGGAAAATCGTAATGAGCACAACGAACACCAGAATACCGCCGGGCAGATACAGTGGCTCCAGGGTTCCAGACACCTTGTCTTCCCCCAGGATATCGCTCCAGCCGAAACTCACGGCATTGAGCGCCTGCTTGACGGGTTCAACCGTGCGGGAGATAACCAGGAAGACGGCCAGCAGAATATAGGGCACCCAGCCGTTGAAGGTGGAAATCGGCGTTTTTCCTGCTGTTTCTACCGGCTGGACATCGATGTCTCCAATCCAGCTTTTTGGCCAGCGGCTTGTCTCAGGGAAATCCCATATCTCGCGAGGGGCCAGAAAGCCGCGCTTGGCCGCAGGAATGACGATGGCCAATCCCACCAGGGCGCCAATCAGTGATGGGAATTCAGGTCCGAGGAAAACACCGGCCAACATATAGGGAACCACAAAGCAGATGCCCACGAACAGGGCGAATGGCGCGATGGCAAGCCCTTCCTTCCACGAACGATTTGCGCCAAAGGCCCTGACCATAATCATGACCATGATCAGTGGCATCAATATGCCAACCACGCCGTGAGTTAAGGCCACTTCGGAAGTGATGAGGCGAAAATATTCCTCCCATGATGAGCCTTGCGCCACTAATTGTTCAGTGATGCCTGCCTTGTCGACCCCGCCGGATACCCCTACCACGATGGGCGTACCAACTGCCCCGAAAGAGACGGGAGTTGACTGTATCATCATGCCGACAACAACTGCTGCCAGGGCAGGGAAACCAAGAACCACCATCAGTGGTGCGGCCACGGCGGCCGGCGTACCGAAGCCCGAGGCGCCTTCAATAAAGCAGCCGAACAGCCAGGCGACAATAAGGGCCTGTACCCGCCGATCGGGACTGATGTCCGAGAATCCGTTGCGGATGGCAGTGATGCCGCCCGAGTGCTTCAGGGTATTGAGCAGCAAAATTGCGCCAAAGATAATCCATAGAATGGAGGCGGTCAGAATCAGGCCCTGCAGGGCTGAAGCGACCACGCGATTGACGCTCATCTGCCATGCAGTAAGGGCGATCACGGTCGTGACAATAAATACAATAGGCATGACCACTTTGGCGGTCATTCTGAATCCGATCAATAGCACGCCCGCCAGAATCAGCGGCAGAAATGCAAGCAGCGCAAGCGCAGTGTTATTCATATGTTGCTCCTTTTATTCGACAAATCATTTTCTCCGGAAATTGCACCTTTGAGCACGTTTGATCACGTCAGACACCAGCAACAGTGTGTGGTGTCCGGGAGCATGACTGTCTCGACCATGCCCGGCAAAAAGGCGTGTAGAGAAAATGAATTGCCATGGTAACCTGAATATTTGTTGAATTGGCCTCGTGCATTGGACCAGGCTGACATTGCGTTGCCGGCCTGTATAAGATTGGCGGGATAGTCTTTAGCCTTTGTCGGTTGGCCAGGTTTCATGTGGTATGCGCTATGTGGACATCCCGGGGTCAGGGGCGCAAACGAGGTTTTCGACCGTCGTGCAGGGCGCATTGCGCAGTGTTCGTGACCAACCGGGCACCGTTATGAAAAAATTCAATACCTGTTCACATTGCTCACTTTATGGTTTCCAGATCGTTCAGATAGCCGCGATAGAAGTCAATAAACCGCTGCACGCGATAAGAGATCCGACGGCCTGGCGGGTAGACCGCGTAGATGCCGACCTGCGGTAACGTCCACTGCTGCAGTACAGGTTCAAGCCTGCCTGCTGCGATGTCTCCGGTTACGCTGTGCTCGTCCAATATCGAGATGCCGTAACCTTCGCGCAGCATGGCACGCAGTGCGCCGGGGGAGTCGACGCGGATGCGTGACCTGACGTGTATGGTCGTGCTCGCGTTATTGGTATGCTCGAAGGTCCAGGTGAGCGGGGCAGGCAGCAAGGACAGGCAAATCCAGGGATGGTCTGCGAGATCGGCGGGTGTCAGGATGGGTTTTGCGTCGCGTAAATAGGCAGGGGAACCAACGACGAATTGACGCATGCCCCCCAGCTTGATGGCGCGCATGGACGAGTCACGCAACCAGCCCACCCGAATTGAGGCGTCAATGCCTTCGCTGACCAGGTCCTGGACACGATCGCTTGAGCGCAGGTCAATGTGCAGATCAGGATGGCGCCGGGCGAAAATCGCCACTGCACTGGCTAGCGACAGAATGGAGTGATCTACCGTCGAGCTCAGTCGCAAGGTACCGGACAGCGTTGTTCTATCTTCCTCCAATTGATCCAGCGTTTCCTGCAGCTGGCCCAGCATGGGTTCGCATTGCTCGAACAGTCGCCTGCCGGCATCGGTCAGGTTGACCTGGCGCGTGGTTCGCGTGAACAGTGGGGTGCCCAGATGCTTTTCAAGGCGGCTTATTTGAATGCTGACTTTGGCTTTGGTCATGCCCAACTGCATTGCTGCCGCCGTGAACCCGCGCAAACGGGCCACCATGCAGAAAATAGCGAGGGCGTTCAAATCAATGCCGGCAGCAGTGTTCATGATAACCATTGTTAATGATATAGAAACAATGAATTATAGTTTTACCTGTTTATCGAATCAATGAATTCTGTAATGATGTGTTTTCTGGCCGTTCGGATACGCAAGGTTTCCAGGCATTGGTCAAATTACATTCAGGAGTTCAATATGAAAATCGCACTCATCGGTGCTACGGGTTTTATCGGCAGCGCCTTGCTGACAGAGGCGCTGGCTCGTGGGCATCAGATAACTGCCCTGGTGGCCCATCCCGAAAAATTACAAGCGCAGGATAATCTGGCGATTGAGCAGACCGATGTGCTGGATGGCGCAAAACTGGCGGCGCAGCTCCAAGGGCATGATGCAGTGATCAGTGCATTCAGTGGGCATGCCCAGCAGGACGTCTACGGGTACTACATGAAAGGTGTGGATTCGATTATTGCCGCAACAAAACAAGCAGCAATCAAGCGCCTGCTTATTGTCGGCGGGGCAGGCAGTCTGTACGCCCAGCCAGGCGTGCTGGTCATCGATACGCCCGATTTCCCGCAACAGTGGAAAGCCACGGCGCAGGGCGCCAGGGATGTCCTGGAACAACTGCGTAATGAAAGCGATCTGGACTGGAGCATGCTGAGCCCGTCGGCAATCATTGAACCAGGCGAGCGTACCGGCACATTCAGGCAGGCCGGCGATGAGCTGATCGTGGATGCCGGCGGTCAGAGCCGTATCTCTACCCAGGATTTTGCGCTGGCCATGATCGATGAGCTGGAAACGCCCCGACACGTACGGGCGCGTTTCACGGTCGGTTATTGATACGGCTTTTGATGCAACAGCAGTGGCCCTGGCAAAGCGGCTGTTGACGGTTGCCGCCGCGGGCGTGCCTGTCGTGCACTATCGCGCCGAAAAGGCCAAAAGATGGCGGCCCCAATGGAAGGTTACCCGTGCCCGGGAATATCATTGTGCCGCCTGTCAGGGTTTGATTTAACGTGCCACTCGCTGACTTACACACTGTTCTTCCCAGTTCCGTTAACTGATATCGCTGGGCGGTGCGATCGGGACCGGGGCAAACGTGATCTGCAGCGCCGTTGGTGCCAGGTTCATGCTGCGTCGATCGTTGATCGGCGTACGCATGAAAGTCGCCCTCGGGTACAGATCAGGTCTATCATAAGGGGCACCCTCACTGTCGTGCATGAACAGAAGATTACCATTCGATCACCTTTCGTTCATGACCGTCTGGCGTGCCTTTATTGCTGGGAGATATCACAAGCTCGATGGCGGCTATCGACGGTCTGATGTACCGGCGTCGGAACCAGCCGCTGATCGCGCTTGAAACTTCAGAAAACGTGTGTGGCAACGCCGCTAGTTGCGAGTATCGGTGACCACTTCACTGAGCTGCAGTATCGGGCTCAGATCTGTGTAGTTTGGAATGTCGCCCAGAATCTCATCGGCGTGGGGGCCGAACCCAGCCTGAAAGTCTTCGGCGCTGTCACAGAAAATATGGCACATGCCGATATAGGTAGGAGGCGCGTCGGGCGTGGCACCGGCGATACCCCGGTCTATGGTGTAATATCGGCAACGCTCGCCCATGCGCTCCTTGAGCAGAGGCAAATGCTTGTCACGATAGTAATCGTGGTCAAAGCGCGCGCCTGGGGTATTGGGGTACATCACACTGACTTTAATCATTACAGCGTCTCCTTTGTCGATGGAATAATTATTTTGTGTATCTTAGCGCATTACGCCAGGTTGGCTGGCAAGCAATTGTATATGCCCAGCCGATTTTGTTATTTGAGGCCAATCAAGATAACAGCCCATGTCGTGGGTTAATGCAAGCCAACAAACTGTTGGGCCGCCTGTTGCGTGAGCTTGTGCAGCAGGCGTTCTGCCTGCTGTTCGGTGGCGCCTTCATGCCGCAGGTTCCTGATAAACACAGACAGTGAGGCATCAACCAGTTTGAGTCGTTCATGAGGGTCGGGCGCAAACTCCAGCCCAGACAGATGCTGAACGTTGCCATTATCAAGACGCCGCCATCCGTTGGCTGCAAATTTGGGCAGAGTACTCATGAGCGGCTTCCTTGTCGTAGGTTGAGGCGGCCTCGGTGAGGGCGCATAACGTATTTTGCCCATTGTACCCAAGTTCATGTGTCGCGATCGCTGGCAGTGCCCATGCCAGCAACGCAAATTATCCGACAACAATAGGGCAGTTCAATGTCGTTACGGGGCGGCACATGATCCCTGATCAGCGGCTGGAGCGGAGCGGGTGGTCATACCGACCAGGCCGAGTGCGGCGCGTTCATAAGATTATGGCCTGAGTGCCAGAGTACGCTTTTCTGTATCTGGCAACAGTGCGGCCACAATACCCAGCAGCGGCAGATAGGCGCAAACGCTATACACATAGGAGATGCTGGTGGTATCTGCCAGATGTCCCAGCGCAGCAGCACCCACGCCGCCCATGCCAAACGCGAAGCCGAAGAACAGACCGGCAATCATGCCGGTTTTACCGGGCACCAGTTCCTGGGCATAGACCACAATGGCGGAAAACGCCGATGCCAGGATCAGACCGATAATGACAATGAGGATGCCGGTCCAGAACAGATTGGCGTACGGCAGCAACAGGGTAAAGGGGGCGACACCCAGAATGGACGCCCAGATGACCCGCTTGCGGCCGATGCGATCGCCGATCGGCCCGCCTACGATGGTGCCAACGGCGACGGCAGCAAGAAAAACGAATAAATAAAGCTGGGAGGTGCGTATGGACAGGGCGAATTTTTCCATCAAATAAAACGTCAGATAGCTGCTCATGGAAGCCATGTAGAAGTATTTCGAGAAAATCAGCACGCCCAGCACAGCCAGCGCCGCGATGATTTTATTGCGCGGCAGTTCAATCGCATTGGCCGAGCGTTTGCTGCGCAGGACAAGCAGGCCCCGGTTGCGCTCATACCAGCGTCCGATCTGCAGCAGCACCACCATGGCCAACAGCGCAGCCAGTGAAAACCAGGCAACGCTACCCTGACCATGAGGCAGGATGATCAGCGCAGCAAACAGAGGCCCCAGTGCAGAGCCGACATTGCCGCCAACCTGGAACAGCGATTGCGCCAGGCCATGTTGCCCGCCCGAGGCCATACGGGCAATGCGGGACGATTCCGGATGAAATACCGACGAACCGGTGCCCACCAGAACGGCGGCCAGCAGCAGAAACGGAAAGGAAGGCGCGACCGAAAGCAGGAGCAAGCCCAGCAGCGTTGAGCCCATGCCGATGGTCAGCGAATAGGGCTGCGGGTGCTTGTCGGTGTAATGGCCGATAAGGGGTTGCAACAGCGAGGCGGTAATCTGATAGACCAGCGTGATCAGGCCGATTTGCGCAAAACTCAGGCTGAAGTCATCCTTGAGCATCGGGTAAATGGCCAGCAGAATGGACTGGATCATGTCATTCATCATATGGGCGACACTGATCGCGCCAAGCACCTTGAAGGCGGTGCTGTTTTCTGGCTGGGAGGGGCGTATTGCGGTGGATTCTATCGACATTGCATTCAACATATATATGACATTCGCAATTGATAAGTGTAGCCGTGCTAGAATTATTGCAAGTGCCAATTTTCGTCGAGAAAGTGACAGTGATGCATCCGCTTCCCAGAAGCATCAACGCAGAAGATTACCAGAACATCGCCCCTGCCGTGGCCGCCATGTCCAAGGAATTTGCGGCCGGTACGGGATCGGCGACGCATTCGCATCGGCGCGCGCAACTGCTTTTTGCATCGCGCGGCGTGATCCGTGTAAGCACCGACAAGGGGTATTGGCTACTGCCGCCGCTGCGCGCCTTATGGGTGCCGCCCAATGTTCCACACAGCACGATAGCGGTTTCCCACGTGGATATGCGCACGCTGTATATTGATGCAGGCGCCGCCAGATCGTTGTGGGCCGGTTGCCAGGTGATTGAAGTGAGCAACCTGCTGCGCGAGCTGATCCTGAGCCTGACTGCCGAGCCTGTTGTCTATTCGCAAAATGAACGGGGTGGCCAGATAGCAGCGCTGATTCTTTCGGAACTGCCCTCAGCCGAAACGGTGGCCACCCAGATCCCGTGGCCGCGGGACCGTCGCCTTATATCCATCTGCACCACCATCATGGATCAGCCCGGACTGAACCGCCCGCTGGGGGCGTGGGCCGATGCGGTGGGTGCCAGTGAGCGCACGCTGATCCGGCTGTTTCAGTCAGAGCTGGGAATGCATTATCGTCAGTGGCTGCAGCAGGTCAGGCTGGCCGATGCGGTATGCAGACTATCGATGGGCCAGTCTATCGGCACCATTTCACGAGAACTGGGTTACCGCAGCCCCAGTGCGTTTAGCGCAATGTTCCGCCGTGCGCTGGGCACGCCGCCCAATCTGTATTTGCACCCGGCAAAGATATGATATGCCCCAGTGGCTCTGGCAATCAGGGAAGTGTAGTCTGCCTGATCGCGATACAGGTATGCGCTTTGCCTGTCTGAAATGCCATCATCGTCATTGTGCCCAACCCCCCCAAGTTGGCGCCAGAGCAGGCGTCATATTACATTCGTCAATCAGGATGATGTTGGCTCGCGCTGTGCTTCCAGTTCATCCAGCGACTGCTCGCGCAGTGCCTGCGGGAAAGCGGCGGTCATGGCTTCCAGTGCGTTGAAAATGCGCTCCCAGCCTTCGTCCGTGCGTATGGGGATGCCCAGGAACTGACTTTCAGTCTTGGCGCGCAACATTAAATAAAGGACGCCGGCAAGCATGATGCTCACGGTCGCGGGCATATCGATTTCCGGAGTCAGGCCATCGACCCGGTCAATGAATGAGCGGGCAGCCTTTTCGCGCCGCTGCGCCAGCTTGGACGTGACCTCATTGAGTTCCACCAGTTCCCAGCGGCGCACTTCACGCAATGTGTCGTTGCTGGCCAGCGCATCAACCTGCGCGCGCAACATGGACAGGACCAGTTGCTGGGGCGTCTGCTGGCTCGATTCGTCGTTGCCCAGCATTCCGCGGTGTCCGGTCCAGAAATCCTGCTCCTGCATCCAGGCCAGCAGCAGACCGTCCAGCCCGTTGAAGTAACGATAAATCAGTTCCTTGCTTACGCCGGCGCGACGGGCAACGGCATTGATACCAATGCCTCCCATCCCGGCTTCGCGGATTTGGGCCTCCAGGGCCTGGAGGATCTGTTGTTCTGTTTGCTGACGTCGGGACATAGGTATCCGCAAGTGTATGAAAACTGCATCAGTGATGCCGATAACCCATTCTACAAGAGAAAAATAGTAACGGCGCGCCGTTTGATTCGGCTATACTAAAAAGTGACTTTATGGTCACATTTTGCTGTTTGCCCGCTGGGTAAATCCGGTAGCCGGAATGTGTCTATTTACAGGCAGGGCCATGGGTGGTCCGCCTGTCTTTATTTTGCCAACTGAACCACAAAGAGTATCCTCGTTATGGAAAACAATCATTTCGTCTCGACCGACGAAATCCGCACCCGGTTTTCAACTGCCATGTCCAATATGTATGGACAGGAAGTGCCGCTTTATCGCGATCTGCTGGAGCTGGTTGCCGACGTTAACGCACAGACGCTGCAGGACAATCCGCAATTGCAAACGCAATTGAATGAGTCCGGCGAAATCCTGCGCCTGAACCTGGAGCGGCATGGCGCCATCCGTCTGGGTACGCCTGCCGAGCTGTCCGGCATTCGGCGTGTTTTCGCGGTGATGGGGCTGCAGCCGGTGGGTTATTATGATTTGTCGGTGGCAGGGGTACCGGTACACGCCACGGCGTTCCGGCCGGTGGATGATGCGTCGCTGGCAGTCAATCCGTTTCGGGTGTTCACTTCCTTGCTGCGTCTGGAATTGATTGACGATGAAGCGCTGCGCACCAAGGCTGCTGCGATTCTGGAGAAACGCTCCATATTCAGCGCGCGCGTTCTGGAACTGGCAGAAAAATTTGAAACCGAAGGCGGCCTGAGCAGCGAACACGCTGATGAGTTCGTTATCCAGGCCACCGATATTTTCCGCTGGCACAACGAAGCGACGGTAAGTGTTGAAACGTATAACCAGTTGCTTGAGGCCCATCGGTTAATTGCAGATGTGGTTTGCTTCAAAGGTCCCCATATCAACCATCTGACTCCCCGCACGCTGGATATTGACGCGGCACAAAAGGAAATGCTCAATCGCAATATTCCTGCCAAGGAATCCATCGAGGGTCCGCCGACCAGGCGCCATCCGATTCTGTTGCGCCAGACCAGCTTCAAGGCGCTGGAAGAGAATGTAACGTTCGATTCCGGTACCGAAAAAGTGGTCGGCGCCCATACTGCGCGCTTCGGTGAAATTGAACAGCGCGGTCTGGCCCTGACGCCAAAGGGACGCGCCTTGTATGATCAGTTGTTATTGCGTGCCCGCGAATCGGGCGAACAGGCTGACGGCAGTTATGCAGAGCGCCTGACGCGGGTGTTCGCTGAGTTTCCGGACGATCTGGCGACGATCCGCAAGAGCGGCCTGGGCTACTTCCGCTACAGCCTGACGCCAAACGGGCGCGCGGCCAATGGCGAGCAGACCACCAATGCGAGCGATATCGACGCCTTGATTGATGCCGGCCTGGTTCACGCTGAGCCGATTATTTACGAGGACTTTCTGCCCGTCAGCGCTGCCGGTATTTTTCAGTCGAATCTGGGCGGCGATGACCAGAAAAGCTATCAGGTCAGTGCAGCTCAGGCCGCATTCGAAGAGGCGCTGGGTGCAAAAGTGAACGACGAGTTTGCCTTGTACGAAGCCGCACAGCAACGCTCGCTTGATCAGCTGGCCCTGCAACTGAAAAAATAAGACGCGCAACCTGGCCACGCTATCGTGGCCGGTTCTGGCGCAGTCGAACAATCGGCCCGTAGCGTAGCGGTGAGTGCCAGTAAGGCCTGGCAGGGCGCTACAGGCCGTTCGAGCGGCGTTGCGTTCACACGCCGGATCGACCCCATTGCCGTTTTGTCTTGTGGCATACCTTGTATGCCGCTTGCGCCCCAAATTCAGGGGACGCGCTGTATGAAAAGCTCAAATAAGAATACATCTTATTAGCAGTTATGCTACAATTTTCTGTTGTCAAATCAATCATTTTGTTACCCTCTCTACACTCTGTCCCGGGCTTTGTGTGCGCGTAAATTGCGTGCTTATTGCATCTTGGGGCATCAGGGTGGCGTCTGACTGTCGTGCGAATTTATAGCTCACGGCAGGCGCCCAGGCACAGGCGGCACAATACCCGGTGTGGCGTTTGGCCTGCGGCAGCTCCATGCCGCAATGTGTTCAGGAGGGTAACCTTTGCAGTTTGAATCAGAAGCGGAGTCATTTTTCATGCATATTTGGAAGTCTCAAGTTCGTCGCGGGTTGCTCGCTGGCATACTGGCGGCCGCCGCCAGCGTCGTGCTGCCCTGGCAGGCCTTTGCCCTGACCGTTGACCATGCAAGCGGGAAAACCACCATCGAAGGCGAGCCAAAGAAAACGGTTGTCTTTGACCTTGCCTCACTGGATACCATGCATGCGCTAGGCGTACAGGCTTCCGCCGTGCCCGAGGCCAAATACATCAATCAACTGGCTGCCTACGCGGAAAAGTCGGTTCCAAAGGTGGGCTCACTGTTTGAGCCCAGCTACGAAGCAGTCAACGCGTTGTCGCCAGACCTGATTATTGTGGGTGGTCGTTCGGCCCCCAAGTATGCGGATCTGAGCAAACTGGCGCCCACCATTGATCTGACCGTCAATGCCAAAGACCTGCTGGCCAGCGTCAAACGCAACACGCTTACGCTGGCCGATATTTTCAATAAGCAGGACAAAGCCAAGGAACAACTGGCCCGGCTGGACCAATCCATTGCCGCGCTCAAACAAAAGGCTGGCAAGGCCGGCTCGGGGCTGATTATTCTTACCACCGGCGGCAAAGTGAGTGCGTATGGTCCAGGTTCCCGCTTCGGTATTCTTCATGATACCTTCGGCATTCCTGCTGCGGCGCCCGAGCTGTCCACGTCAAATCACGGGCAGGCGGTGTCATTTGAGTTTATTTATAAAACCGATCCGCAGTGGCTTTTTGTGATTGACCGGGATGGCGCTATCGGCCGCGAGGGTGTGGCCGCCGGCAAATTGCTGGATAACGAGCTAATCCATAAAACCACCGCATGGAAAAAGAAGCAGATTGTCTATTTGAACGCCATGGATTGGTACTTGCTCGGCAGCGCCGGCTTGACCGCCATGCAGCAGAACGTGGACCAGCTATCCAACGCGCTGGACGGCAAGCAGTAATCATGGGGCGCTCGCAAGTCCGGATCCCGGCGTCCTTGACGATTGACGCCATTGCGGGTCTTTCATGAGCGGTTATCCCGAAGGGCGCAGAAGCAATAAACAGGCCGGGCCGATACTGGTTAGCGCGCTGCTTATGCTTTTGTGCTTTCTGTTTCTGGTCAGTCTGTTTCTGGGCGCGGGTGATATGTCACTGGCCGCGTTATTGCGCTTCGATAGCGAAGCCTGGCAACTGCTGCTGATCAGTCGCCTGCCGCGCGCCCTTGCATTGGTGCTGGCAGGCACCTCATTGGCCGTTGCGGGGTTAATCATGCAAATGCTGGTGCGCAACCGCTTTGTCGAACCCTCCACGGCCGGGACTGTTGAATCGGCCACCATGGGAATTCTGGCTGTCACATTATTGGCGCCGGGCATTTCTGTGCTTGGGAAAATGCTGGTTGCCGCCCTGTTCGCTCTGGCCGGCACCTCGCTGTTTTTGCTGATCCTGCGACGCATTCCATTGCGTTCTGCCTTTCTGGTTCCAGTAGTCGGCCTGGTCCTGGGGGGCGTCATACAGGCGGTTACCACCTTCTTTGCTTACCAGTACGATCTGCTTCAGGCCTTGCATACGTGGACCATGGGCGATTTTTCAGGTGTCCTGCGGGGACGCTACGAACTGCTATGGGTGGCGTTTGCCCTTTCCTGCGCTGCCTATTTCGCGGCAGACCGCTTCACCGTGCTGGGCATGGGCGAGCAATTTACCACCAACCTGGGCCTTAATCACAAACGTCTTATGCTGATTGGCATGGTGCTGGTATCGGCCATCAGTGCCGTGGTCGTGGTCACTGCGGGCAGTGTGCCGTTCCTGGGCCTGCTGGTGCCCAATGTGGTCAGCCTGATCTTTGGCGATAATATGCGGCGCTCGCTGCCGTGGGTGGCCTTTCTTGGGGCGCTGTTTGTCCTAGCCTGCGATATTGTTGGTCGCCTGATCATTTATCCGCATGAAATTCCAATCGGTACGGTGGTGGGGGTGGTCGGCAGCGGGCTGTTCCTCTATTTACTTCTGAACAGGCGGTCTCGTTTTGGCTAAGCTGTCACCCGCCTTTCGACTTTATCTGCTGGCTTTTTTTGCGCTGGCCTCGGTGGCCGCGTTCATGACATGGGGCGCCAACGGGCACTGGGACTTCGTGCTCTCTTTCCGCGCCAGCAAGCTGGCCGCGATGCTGCTGGTGGCCTATGCCGTTGCGGTGTCGTCTGTGCTTTTTCAAACCATCACGCATAATCGTATCCTCACTCCATCGATCATGGGATTTGATGCGCTCTATACCCTGATCCAGGCTGTAGTGATTTTCTGGTTCGGCATGACTGCAGCTGGCCAGTGGGGCATGACGGGCAAGTTCGTGCTGGAAGTGGGTGTCATGACCGTTTTCGCCTGCCTGCTGTTTCAGTGGATTTTCTCCGGCGCCTCGCATAGTCTGCACTTGCTGTTGCTGGTCGGGATTGTGTTCGGACTACTGTTTCGCAGCCTGTCCGGCCTGATGGTCAGAATGATTGATCCCAACGAGTTTCTGTTTCTGCAGGACAAAATGTTTGCCAGCTTCAACGCCATTCGCACCAACCTGCTGCTGGCCTCGGTGGTGATGGTAGGGGGCGTGTCGTTGATCGGCTGGCGGCTGCGCCGGGCCTATGATGTCCTCTCGCTTGGTCGCGAGGTAGCGATCAACCTGGGAATCCATTACCGCAAGACACTTTGGCTCACCCTTGTGCTGATTGCCGTGATGGTGTCGGTGTCAACTGCGCTGGTGGGGCCAGTGACGTTTTTTGGGTTGCTGGTGAGCAATCTCGCATACATGATCATGCAGACTGACAAACATAAATATACGGTGCCGGCTGCCGTACTGCTTGGTGTTGTTGCACTGGTAGGCGGCCAGACCGTGCTGGAGCATGGCCTGGCTCTGAATACCACGGTCAGCGTCGTGATTGAGTTTGCCGGCGGGCTGATGTTTATCGCGCTGATTGTGCGCAAGGGGCAACGATGATAAAGGTCAATGGTGTCAGCAAGGACTACGCAAATCTGCGCGTGGTGGATGACGTTTCAGTTGAAATTCCACGGGGCGGTGTCACTTCCATTGTCGGCCCCAACGGTGCAGGCAAATCCACATTGCTTGGCATGATCAGCCGCCTGTTGCCCATGTCTGCCGGATCGGTTCAGGTTGGCGGGCTGGATATCGCTCGCACCGATACGGCCGAGCTGGCCCGGCATTTGTCCATTTTGCGCCAGGACAATCATCTTCCCTTGCGCCTGACGGTCCAGGATGTGGTGGCGTTTGGCAGGTATCCGCATACGCACGGTCGCCTGACGGTGCAGGACCGCAGTCATGTCGAGCGCGCCATCGCCTATCTGAATCTCAATGGGCTGGAGCAGCGATTCCTGGATGAGCTCTCCGGCGGGCAGCGCCAGCGTGCTTTCATTGCCATGGTCTTGTGCCAGGACACAGAGTATGTCCTGCTGGATGAGCCACTGAACAGCCTGGACATGAAAAATGCAGTTGACATCATGAAGGTGATGCGGCGCGCCGCAGACCAGCTGCATAAGACAGTTGTGATGGTGTTGCACGATATCAACTTTGCGTCCTGTTATTCGGATCTGATTATCGGGATGCGCAACGGCAAGGTTCTGCACCAGGGCCCGCCGCAGACCTTCATCCAGCCGCCAGTGCTCAAGCAATTATATGGACTGGATGTGGTCGTGCACGAATGGCAGAATAATCGGATTTGCGTTCATTACACCTGACATAGCAGCGCACTGAGACAGGCGCTGCATTGGCCAGAGCGCGGTGCGCAGGGGGGGCTGCGGCTGGCCGCCTGCGCGGTTGGCTTAGCTGGTATGGTCAAGCAAGGCCGCGGCCTTGTCAGGATGCCGGGCCAGGACGCAGCGAGTCGTCCGCCTCGCCATTCTCGTTTTCATCAGGCACCCGTTGTTCCAACTCATTGCCCAGTACATCTTCCGAACCACCGCGGCGTGGCGCCAGTTTGCGCGGTGTGTGCCCGGCTGCTGGCGCCTTGCCCTTGGGCATTTGCGCCTGCTCGGCCTTGCGTCCAAGATCCACCCGTGCCGAAGGTGCATTGCCGTCCTTGTCCTGGCCAAAATAAACCACGGTATGCGGGTATGGGAGCTCAATATTGGCGGCATTGAAATGTTTCTTGACCAGGCGGTTATAACCGCGTTGCACTGCCCATTGCATGCCAGGTGTGGTTTTGATCAGCACTCGAATAGTCACGCCGCGTTCATTGATGGCAGTCACGCCTGGAATGGTGATTTCTTCCAGTATTTCGGGCGACAGCACCTCATCCTGCATCAATTCTGCAAATGCAGCGCGCAGGTGTTCGATGGCGTCGTCCACATTTTCCCTATGGGCAATGGTGTACTCGCCCATGTGATAGGAAAAATCACGCATGTGGTTAGCAACGACGTCAACTGATGAGAATGGAATCAGGTGATAGCCGCCGTCCATGGTGCGAATGCCCACCGAGCGGATGGTCATTTTTTCCACGGTGCCAAAAACCCCGCCCGCTTCCACGACATCATTCACATTCATGCCGTTTTCAAGCTGGATGAAGATGCCCGTGATAATGTCCTGCACCAGTTTTTGTGCGCCAAAACCAATGGCCAGACCTACTACACCGGCGCCGGCAATGAGCGGGCCGATATTGATGCCGATCTGTGATAGCAGGATCAGGATCGTCATGGTGATGATCACGATCAGTGCAGCATTGCGAAACAGTGACAGCAGCGTTTTTTCTCGAGCACTGGGCGCCCGGTTGCCCGTGCCGCTCAGGCGACTCTCGATGATGCTTGCAATAATGGTCCATGCCAGGGCGGCGAACAGCAGGATGATGGCCACATGCACAACTGCGCTGATGGTTGCGCGGCCCGATTCGGACATGACCCAGGCAGACAGATCGAATGCATGCCATGCATCCAGCACAAACAGCACCACGATGACAAGCGTAATCAAACGCAGGCCTTTGAGCGTTGCCGGAACATATGAATTGACGCGCGCTTCCAGCAATGGCAACCGGCCCCGGATCTCATCGGATAACCGGATCGGGTGACTCAGAATGGCTGTCAGAATGGCTGAGACCAGCAGACCAAGGGCAATGGCCACCAGGCTTTGCACCGTGGCGCGTGCCATAAATGGCAGTGCATCGACCGGATCCACCTGGCTGACCACGAGCAGAACGGTGAAATAGATAATGGCCAGAATATGCCAGACACGGGCGAGCAGGCGCAGCATGGTTGCAAAAAATGCAGTGGAAGTTTGGTTGGCGCGTTCTACGATTCGCTCACGTATCAGGGCCCGGTTATTCCAGACCACCCGCAAGGCATATATATACATGCCAAGCATGATGAGCAGGCCGACCAGATTGCCCAATGCTGCGGTAAACAGGGCTGTAACGACCGGTACGACAACCAGCATGCCGTAGCCGGTGATGCCAACCAGGCTGCACAGCCAGCCGTTCCAGTACATGGCAACTTCATCACGCATTGTGAACAGTCGCAGTTGCGGAAAGCGCGTTGCAAATACCGTGCGCACCAGCGCCCTGGCAATTTCAACGGCGACAAAGGCATTAACAAATAGCGATTCGAATGTGCCCACTGTTGCGTCGGGCCCCGCGACTGCCAGCGCAACGCTATATCCGACAACACCGGCCAGGGCAATGGCAGCAATGTCAACAATGAGTGCGCCAATGACAGCCGCTATTTTTTTCAATGTGGCTGGCTGGGCCAGGCGCCGCCGCCCGAGGGCGGGAGCCGGCTGTCCGGCCCAGCGATTGATTATGGAGAAAATACGAGCGGCCAGCAAGCGTAACAGAATAAAGGCGACGACCGTGGCTGCGATAACCAGTGCAAAATTGGCCAGCGCCGATTTCCAGTCGGCCATGCCGGCGGCGCCCGTACTTTCACCGCGCGCCATGGCGCCGATTGCAGCCGCTGCATCGCCCATATCGTTCAGTAGCTTGGTCAGAAAAAATTGCGTGCTGTCGGCGACCCGGCGAGGCAAGGAGTCGTCAAGGCTGCCCTGTGCCGAAGCGTGCGGCGCTTCGCCGGACTGCGCTTGTTGTGCAGTGGGCGCCTGCGCGCGCAGTTGCTCTATGAGTTGCTTGCGCGTCTTTTCGTTTTCCAGCAAATCGGCCAGTTGCGCGGCAGAGGCAGGCGCGATGACAGGTTCAGAAGAGGGGGGAGTCTGGGCGCCTGCCGTATTCAGATAAAGCAGTGCAGCGAGCAGCAGAAAAAATGGGAGAAATAACCGGAGGATAAGGGTAGGTACAAGGGCGGACAACGATCTGGCTGCCTGCTCGCCCGTTAGTCTGGATATCTGCGACCCTGTCGCGAACCGTTCAAGCACTGCGCTACCTCCTTGTCCAATAGGGTTACTCAGAGGCCGGCAGCCATGACATTCTTATTACAGCTGCAATATGATGTGTGCTATTTACCGATATAACACTACTGACATAACACCTGATTTAACACGCTTGACAGGCATAGCTCGCAGGTATGCGGCACGCTGGCTCTGGGGATACTATACGGTAACACGATTGCTATAGTGAATGAAAGCCGCAGGCCGGCTTTCCGGGCGATCACTTGCCGGTCAGGGCTTGCGCAGGCCTAGCGTCCGCCGGCCAGATCAATAAATGAGCCGGTCACGTATGACGCATCATCAGACAATAGCCAGGCTATGGCCGATGCGACCTCTTCTGGCTGGCCGCCGCGCAGCATGGGGATCTGGCTGCTGATGCGATCAACCCGGCCGGGCTCGCCGCCATCTGCGTGGATATCTGTATAGATAAATCCCGGCCGCACACAATTGACCCGGATTCCCTGCGGGGCCAGCTCCAGCGACAGGCCGCGGGTGAATGTGTCAACTGCGCCCTTGGATGCAGCGTAATCCACATATTCGCCGGCAGATCCGGTGCGGGAAGCCGCCGAGGAAACATTAACGATGGCGCCTCCAGGTTGCATGCGTTTTATCGCTTCCCTGCTGCACAGAAAATAACTGGTTACATTGGTGGAGAGCGTTTTGTTGATGCGCTCTGCATCCATTTCGGTCACTTTCATCTGCTTGAACAGCACGCCTACATTATTGACCAGATGGGTGACCGGGCCCAGCAGCTCGTCCATTTCAGCAAAGAGCCGCAACACTTGTTCTTCTTCGGAGACATCGGCGGCAATGGCAATACACGGGACTGAAAATTGCTCCTTGATCTGGGCAACCAGGGTCTGGGCGGCCGGTTCATTTCGATGATAATTAATGCAAATGCCATATCCTCTGGCGGCCAGGTATTTGGCGGTTGCCGCGCCAATGCCGCGACCTCCGCCGGTAATCAACGCAGTTTTATCCATCCTGTTCTCCTGTTTTGCATCATGTCACGATGCCAGATAATACAGCGAGGCTTGTGCAGGAGTAAAGCAGGCCAATCGCTCTTACCGGCTAAGTGGCAGGATGTTTGCAATGAAACTGAGGACAGATGTATTGAACGCCTGCGGCTGCTCCCAGTGGATGTGTTCGATTTATTTTTGCAAATAGGAAATACCGCCGCCCGGCAGGTCAGGAACGGCAATGTGACCGTTTTCGACGGGCAGGCTTTCGAAGGGATCGTCCTCCAGGTGCTGATGTTCGGACAGTTCACATGCATAGGGCAGTTGTTTGACGACACTGGCAGCCTGAACGGCCATCGCCTGAAGCAGACCAGGGCCGAATGCAGCGCCAACCCGGCAGATCACATTACCTGCTT
This sequence comes from Advenella incenata, assembly GCF_004217095.1. Lineage (GTDB taxonomy): Bacteria > Pseudomonadota > Gammaproteobacteria > Burkholderiales > Burkholderiaceae_B > Advenella > Advenella incenata. The sequence continues at coordinate 342,579 of NZ_SHKO01000001.1, forward strand.
CGCAAATATGGACCGCCTGCATAAACCGTCGTATACCACCGAGCTTGGTTATTTTCAGGTTGATCACATCAGCCTGCCGGTTCGCCACCAGTCTGAACACATCGCTGACGGTCTGCGCGCTCTCATCGGCCTCTATGGCCGCAGGCAAGGTCCGGGTCAATAACGCCAGACCTTCGGTGTCCGATGCGGGCACGGGCTGCTCGATCAGTGCGATATCGTAACGCTCCATTTTCGAAAAGGCATGCAACATCTGCTTGCAACTGTAGGACTGATTCGGATCCAGCGTCAATACGGTACTCGCACCGGCCGCGCTGCGCACTGCGGCGATCCGATCAATGTCCAGCGTGGTGTCTCCCGAGAGCTTGAGTTTGAGTTGACGGTAGCCCGCCGTGACCAGCAATTCTGCCCTGTGGGCCATTTCTGATGGCGATTTGATGGCCAGAATGCGCGATTGAGCAATTGCGTCGTGCATACGTCCACCCAGTAGGGTGGCAACACTGAGCCCCTTGCGTTTGCCCAGCAGATCGTGCAGAGCCATGTCTACAGCAGCTTTTACGCTGCAGTTGAACGCAAGTAGCAGATCCAGCTCCTCCATGACAGACGCAATGCTGTCGATCCGCCGCTGCTGCAGTACAGGTCTGATCCAATCCAGAGCGCTGCGCGCGCCGGCGCCGTGAGTGGTAATTGCCGGTATGGCGTGCACGTATCCCAGGCCAGTCACACCCGCATCGTCGGTCAATTCAAGGATATGCCCCTCCAATTGGGGCACCAGAGCACGCGCAAATTTCCAGCTGGGGTCTTTCAGGCGCTGAGTACATTCTTTGATGTTGACGTTAGCGATTTCCAATGCAATGTTCCTGTGTAGGTGCGCGGCTCAGGCGATAGAACATGCCAAATCAGGCCGCAGCGATGGTTGTTAGGTGCCAGAATTCCCAGCTTGTTGGCATGATACGGTTGCCGCGGGTTGCCAGCTACCTCAAAATCTGCAATTCAGAATTGCAGTTGCTGCGCTGGCCGGCAGAGATACAGACGTCATACAGTAAGGGTTATCGTGGCCGCGCTTGCAGACAGCAAATGCGCTGCCTGGTCGGAAAAATACAATAAAACCATGTGGAGATAACGTTTTTATGCGCAAGCTATTGCTGATGTTCACCTTGTTGTGCCCCTGTGTGGTTGCGCCGGTTGCGAATGCCGCTTCCTGGCCTATTAAGCCACTGCGCCTGATTGTGCCGTATAGCGCCGGTGGACCTACCGATGGCGTTGCCCGACTTATTGCCCAGCACCTGGAAGAACAGCTGGGGCAAACGGTGGTGGTGCAAAACCGACCAGGAGCAGGAGGTGCAATTGGTGTGGGGGAAGTACTGCGGGCCACACCTGACGGCTACACGTTGGCGCTTGTCGCGCCTGGCCCTGTTGCCGGGCTACCTGCACTACAGACACTGCCGTATCAACTATCGGACATCCAATATATCGCCGGGGTAGTCAAGTACCCTCCTGTGATTTCGGTGAGTGTCAAATCCGGTATATCAACGTTACAGGAACTGGTGGATACAGCGAAAAAGTCACCAGGTAAGCTCAACTATAGCTCGGCGGGTAATGGTACGACACCACATATTGGTGCCGAGTTATTTGCCCAGGAAGCGGGCATAAAAACGCTGCATATTCCCTATAAAGGGGCTGCGCCTGCTACCACCGCATTGGTGGCCGGCGAAGTGCAATATGAATTGTCAGATCTGGCCCCGGTATTGCAATATCACCGTGCGGGCAAACTAAAGGTGGTAGCTGTTGTCGGTAACGAGCGCTTGCCCCAATTGCCGGATGTGCCGACAACGGTGGAGTCTGGATTGCCCGGGGTCATTATGGAAACGCTGTACGGTCTGATTGGACCGTCTGGCATGGACCGGGCGGTGATTGATCGTCTGGAACAGGCGGTGACCGCTGTGAATGCCAATGAAGATGTCAAAAAATTTCTGCATGAACAAGGTGGTGCGCCGGCTAATTTGAATGACCAGCAGTATCGCGAGGCGATGATGGCAGAGTTCAGCAAGTGGAAACACATCGCCGAAAAAGGAAATATCAAGCTCAATTGAATGGTAAGCTGCAGACGCAATTGTCAATACTGGCAGGCTAAGAGGCTGCCTTGGGAATAGAACGTCATGCAGCCAGAGAGTGCCGCCACCGATTTTCAAATTAGCTTATCGTCGGATTTGAACCGATGGCGGTTCTTTGTAGTGATTGCTCAACTGGGCAGCCTGACGCGTGCCGCGACCTTTCTGGATAGCAATCAATCTTTACTAAGCCGCCAGCTGAATGCGCTAGAGCGTGAGTGCGGTGTCCGGCTTTTTAACCGGACGGGACGGGGCGTAGCACTTACCGAGACGGGGCGCTTGATCTTCGATCGGGTCGTGGCGCTGCTCAAAGACGCAGAGCAGCTGGATCAACGGTTACAGGACTATGTCAAAGCGCCTATCGGCAAGGTCACGTTTGCCTGCTTTACGTCAATAGGGTCGACCCTTGCTGCCCGGCTATATGATGATCTTCGCAAGGATGCGCCGGGTGTCAGCTTGTCTTATATGGAAGGCAATGTGGGGCAGATCGAAGCCTGGCTTGCCGATGGACGTGCAGATATCGGCATCGTGTATCGATATGGAGATACGCTCCCTGAACATGAGTTTGAGCTGGCGACGGTAGACAGTTATCTGGTGGGCAGCACTGCCGATCGGTGGACGTCCCGTGCTGAAGTCCAATTCAGCGAACTGGCGAATTTGTCGTTTGTATTGCCAGGAACGCCGAATGAGCTGCGCAGTACGTTGGAGTCGCTGGCGCGTGATATGGGGTTTTCTATTTTGGTCTCTATGGAGACAAACTCATTGCCCCTGATGAAACTGATGGTCGCGCAAAAGGGACTGCATACAACACTGCCCATCCACTCTGTCCTGGATGATGTCGCCGGCGGCCGTCTCCAGGCCTCACGTATTGTGAACCCACCGGTAAAACGGTTGATTTCAATGGCCATTTCAAAAAGCAAGGGTCCTTCCAGAACGGTCTCGCTGGTATCGACAAGACTGTTTGATCTGGCACGCGCGATATTGGTTGATAGCTAAGGGGGCGAAGCAAATTATTGCAGTGCACCCACCCGAATGATATCTGGTGGGATACACTGCATCCGGGTGGCGCCCGCGTTTTTGCTGCGGATAGCAGTGCTGGAAAGCTGGTCTGGCGCGTGTGTGCCTCAGGCTTGTGCCGCCTGCTCTGCCGGTTGCATGGCAATCATCCATTCCATGCCGAAACGGTCTTTGAGCATGCCAAAGCAGGGGGAGAAAAAGGTCTCGCCCAGCGGCATGGTGACCGTGCCGCCTTCGGCAAGCGCGTTGAACATGCGGGTGGCATCTTCTTTGTTGACCGGAATAACAGACAGGGCGAAGCCACCCATTGTACTGTCGCCGCCGCAGCCATCAGATGCCATGACCAGACTGCTGCCAATGCGAAAACTGGCGTGCATGATCTTGTTGTCAAAATCAGGGGGAACTGCACCTGGTGGTGGCGTTTCCGGGCTCTCGCCAAAACGCATCATCATATCGAGCTGCGCGCCCACGGCATCTTTGTAAAAGTTCAGGGCCTGCTCGCAACGGCCGCCGAAAAAAAGGTAAGGAACGATAGAAGTCTGGTTCATGATGTTTTCCTGGTGTGGTCCGGTCGCAAGGCGACTGGATACGGTATTGAAAAAAAGTCTATTAAAAAACAGTGCTATCAATTAAATTGAACGGCTCTTGTTGCAGCGCCGATCAGGATGTTCCGGCGCTGGCTGCGTCGGCCGCCTGCTGCAGTTTGCCGATATCCAGTTTTTTCATGGGCAGTAATGCCTCCATGACGCGCTGGGCGCGAGCCGGGTCGGTCAACAAGGTCGGCAATATGGCGGGCACGATCTGCCATGACAGGCCGTAACGATCCTTGAGCCAGCCGCACTGCTGGGCAGATGGATCGCCACCCTCATTTAACGCTGTCCAGTATTTGTCCAGCTCGTCCTGAGAATCGCAATGCACCTGCAGAGAGATGGCTTCATTGAACTTGAAAATGGGCCCGCCATTGAGGGCAGTAAAAGGCAGTCCGGCAAGCTCGAACGCGACCGTGAGCACACTGCCTTCGGGTCTGCCGCTAACCTGCGTCATTTTCTCACCAAGATAATGGGTGGTCTGGGTGATTTTTGAATCAGGAAAAATGCCGGTATAAAACCGGGCTGCTGCCTCGGCCTGGTCATCAAACCAAAGGCAGGGCGAGATTTTCGACGCGATTTTCATGTCTATTTCCTTTTGCGAACAGCACTATTGCAAATGCGATAATGAGAATCGGGAAGGAGATACAAGCTGCCCGATTCGACCGTTTTGTTGCATGAAGTCAGTATGCGCAGGATTGAACTGTCGGTAAATAGGCAGATGCGTCATTCTGCAAGGGCAGATACGGCAGCGATTGAAGGCGGGTAACAACCGGCTCAAGGCAGTGGCTCACAATGGCGCTCAGGCGCAGTGCTCTGCCGACATGCCGCGCCAGAGGCGGGCGCGCTTGCTTGCATGGCCGGCAACAAATTGGTAACCGGCGTGATTCAATGACGACAATTGCAATAACGGCAACGGTGATGGACCGACAGCTGCAAAGACTACGCTGCGACAACATAAATTCGGCACAGATTTGCGCCGCTACCGCGAATGTCCGTACCTGGCCGACGGCGCTGCAAAACAAATCCGGCGCGGCGCCGGTAAGCGGCTATTGCACCTGAGAACCAGCCCGGGTCATTTGTCGGTATACCGTACTGCGATGCAATCCCAGTTCTCTGGCGGTTTTGCTGACATTGCCGCGGTTTTTGGCCAGTGCCTGTCTGATTCGCAAAGCCTGCAAATCCTTTACGCTGACCTCTGGCAAAGGCCTTTCTGAAGGCAATATGGCGTCGTGTACTACCATCGCATCCGCCTGCGTGATATTCGTCGCCAGATCTTCCTGCGCAGCCGTTCTGCCCTGGTGTACGGTCGCTGCCGCTCCCATGTCGGTAGAGGATGGCATATGCAATTGCTTGAGCAGATGGGCGGGCAAGGATTCAGGATGAATAATACTGCCAGCGGGCAAAAAGGCGGCCAGCGTTTTGAGCACTGATCGCAATTGTCGGTAGTTGCCTGGCCAATGATAAGCGCAAAGGATATCCAGCGCCTGATCTGCGAAAATCAGGCTGGGGGTGTTTTCGTGGCGTCTGAGTTCTGCGCAGATAAAGGTGCGCAGGTCTGCGCGATAGCGCAGTGCCGGCAACTGGACCAGATGATCCTGGATACGATAGTAAAGGTCCTGGCGAAAATTTTCCTCGCGGCTTAGCGTATCGGCTTGCTGGTTGGTGGCGCTGATCAGTCCAAACTGCACCGGCCAAGTTTTGTCCGAGCCCAATGGCTGCACCACCCGTTCCTGCAGGACCCGCAGCAGGCGCGATTGCAGTTGCAATGGCATGTCGCCAATTTCATCCAGAAAGAGCACGCCGCCGTTGGCCTCGCGCAGGCGTCCGCGCGAGCCGTTGCGCTGGGCTCCGGTAAATGCGCCAGGTTCGTAGCCGAACAGCTCGGCTTCAATCAGGCTTTCAGGAAGCGCCGCGCAGTTGATGGCGACAAACGGACCATCGCGCCAGCGGCTATGCGCATGCAGGTGGCGGGCAAACACTTCTTTGCCGGTGCCTGTCTCGCCCAGCAGCAGAACGCCCAGATCAGCGTTGATAGCCAGCGTACTCTGGCGCAACGGGTGCTGCAATGCCGGCGCCAGCGCGGGCAGGGCCGCCAGCAGCCCGTCCGGGCCACTGCGGTTTTTCGCTTGGGGTGGAGCCGACCTCGCCCCTTCGCCGTGCAACGCTTGTGAAGTGGCGCTGCCGGCAACGCCGACCCGCTCAAACTGCAAGGACGCATAAAGCGCCGTGCCGTCGGCACAAAAGCTGAGCATCGGCTGCGACTGTAGTTGTTTCCAGGCGGGCAGCCATTTATCGACGGGTTCGTCCAGCAGTGCAATAAGAGGGACATTCAGCAATTCAGCTGCTGTTTCATTGGCGCCCACAATCTGCTGATCGGCAATAAGCAGCGTGCCGCATTGCGCGGCGTTGAGCTGCCCTGCGTGACGCTGAAACTGCAGTCGGGCAATGTGCGTGCCGGCCAGCTCCAGAATCTGGTTACCGATCTGGCGTGCCGTGATTCGGACCAGATCGCCGGTATAGTCCGGCAGTGTACGGGCATCGCCGGAAATATCCAGAACGCCAAGGATTTCTCCCCGTGGCGAGCGGATAGGCGCAGCATGGCAACTGAGGATTCGGTTGCAGGGCAAAAAATGCTCCTGACCGATGACCCGTGTAAAACCGTTTTCGATCAGGGCGGTGCCGATGGCATTGGTGCCGCGATGGCCCTCGGCCCAACTGGCGCCGGGTCGCAGGGTCACCTGGTCAGCCTTGTGCAGAAAGGCGTTGTTGCCAGTGGCGTGCAGAATGACGCCACTGGCATCCGAGAGCAACAGTATGCCCTGTGCCTGCGCCGCGATGCCGCTGGCGGTGGTGATGTGCGGTGCGGCGGTCTGCAACAGGCTGGCGTATTGATCCAGGCGTGTATTGAGGTCTGCCCGGTCCAGCAGAGCCGGTTCGTTTGCCAGCGTATCCGCCTGCTTTTCACAGCGCTCCCAGGAACGCTGAATCAGCGCATTCGGCTGCACGGTACCGGCGGAGTTCAGCGAGTGATGCAACATCGTAGTCTCCTGATGTGTTGCAAAAACAGACAGTTGTTGCTTGTGTTGCCTGCCTGCTGTCGTGATTCGCGACACTTTATTGCTGTGTTTTGCGTGCCGCGCGCGATGCGTCAAAACTATTCTACTCCAAAACCCTGATTTGCTCCTTGCCGGCGGTATGGCATGAACTTTGCTCCAGGAGGAAAGCAGCGAGCCAATATGGTCCGCGCCATTTTAAAAACGAATATCTGGAGATAAGACATGAATCTATCCGACTTGAAGCAATTTGGAATTGACACCGATTACCCCTACAAGACCAAGTACGGCAACTATATTGGCGGCAAATGGGTGGAACCAGTCTCGGGCGAGTACTTTGAGAATATTTCTCCGGTCAATGGGCAGGTGTTTTGCGAAGTGCCCAGGTCCGGCGCCGACGATATCGAGCGGGCCGTGGACGCTGCGCATGCTGCTCGCCGTGCCTGGGGGCAGACCTCGACCACCGACAGGGCCAACCTGTTGCTGAAAATGGCCGATCGCATGGAGCAGAATCTGAAAGTGCTGGCTGTAGCCGAAACCATTGATAACGGCAAGCCGCTGCGTGAAACGATGGCTGCTGATCTGCCGCTGGCCGTGGACCATTTGCGCTATTTTGCAGGATGCATCCGGGCGCAGGAAGGGGGGATTTCCGAAATTGACAATACAACGGTGGCCTATCATTTTCACGAGCCACTCGGTGTAGTGGGACAGATCATTCCATGGAATTTCCCGATCCTGATGGCGATCTGGAAACTGGCGCCATCGCTGGCGGCAGGGTGCTGCGTGGTGCTCAAACCGGCCGAGCAGACACCCGCTTCGATCCTGGTGCTCATGGAAATTATTGGAGATCTGTTCCCTCCCGGTGTGATCAATATTGTCAATGGCTATGGCAAGGAAGCGGGCAATGCGCTGGCCACCAACAAGCGTATCGCCAAAATTGCCTTTACCGGTTCGACCGCTACGGGCAAGCATATCCTGCATGCGGCTGCCGATAACTTGATTCCGTCCACCGTTGAGCTCGGTGGCAAGAGTCCGAATGTATTTTTTGCCGATGTCATGGACCAGTCAGACGACTTTTTTGACAAGGCGCTTGAAGGGCTTTCGATGTTTGCGCTCAACCAGGGCGAAGTGTGCACATGTCCTTCACGCATCCTCATCCAGGAGTCCATATACGATCAGTTCATCGAGAAAGCCATTAACCGCGTGCAGAAAATCAAGACCGGCAACCCGCTGGATATGAACACCATGGTGGGCGCTCAGGCATCGCAGGCGCAGATGGACAAAATCCTGGGCTATATTGATATCGGTCGCGAGGAGGGCGCAGCATGCCTGACCGGTGGCGAGCGCAATCGCGTGCAGAGCCTGGAAGAGGGTTATTACGTGACACCCACCATGCTTTCGGGCAAGAATGATATGCGCATATTCCAGGAGGAAATTTTCGGGCCGGTCGCCTCTGTTACGACGTTCCGGGACGAAGAAGAAGCACTGGCCATTGCCAATGACACCTATTATGGTCTGGGCGCTGGTGTATGGACCCGGGATGGTTCCCGCGCCTATCGCATGGGGCGGGGTATTGAGGCAGGCCGGGTCTGGACCAATTGCTATCACCTGTACCCGGCTCATGCTGCATTCGGTGGATATAAACAGTCGGGCATTGGTCGGGAAAATCACAAAATGGCGCTGTCCAACTACCAGCAGACAAAATGCCTGCTGGTGAGCTACAGCCCCAAGGCGCTGGGCTTTTTCTAATCGCTGTTTGTGTTGGACCGCATCTGGCGGTCCAACCAGCTGACCGGTGCAGCCCTGTATGATTTCCGGCCTGCACCGGTTTGCATTTTTATTTCATTTTTATTTCTGCGTCAAAGTTAGTTCAGGATTGTCATCTGCACTGCCTGGCCATGGCACGTAGCAAAATCATGCTGGAACATAATTCTATGACAAATGCGGTTATCACGAAGTTGATCACAATCCCGATAAGATTGCTATACTGCAATACAGTAATGCGAGTCTGGTTTGCCTGCATCAGGTGCGACTGCATGTCAATGATGAGGCTTTACGATGATTGGTTTTTGTTTAGCAACGAACGCAAAGGATAGCTGCAATGATTACACTTGAAATTAACGGTTCGAAGCATGATGTTGATCTTCCTCAGGATACCCCCATTCTTTGGGCACTGCGCGATCACCTCGGATTTACCGGGACAAAGTTCGGTTGTGGCATGTCGCTATGCGGCGCCTGTACAGTGCATCTGGACGGCGAGCCGATACGATCCTGTGTGACGCCGATTACGGCGGCTGTGGGCAAGAAGATCGTCACGATTGAAGCGCTGGAAAATGATGAGACAGGCAAAGCAGTGCAGAAAGCCTGGGTAGAAATGGGCGTGCCGCAATGCGGTTTCTGTCAATCGGGGCAAATCATGTCTGCCACGGCCCTGCTGAAAAAAACGCCGGCGCCCACCGATGCCGAAATTGATGCGGCAATGAGCGGTAATCTGTGCCGCTGTGGCACCTATACGCGTATTCGCAGCGCCATCAAGACTGTTGCACAGGCCGGAGGTGCCAAATGAATATACGTGACAATGTATTTGCCATTGCTGCGACCGATGTACAGATCAGCAATATCAGTCGCCGCAAAATGCTCAAGGGCTTTGCCCTGGGCGGCTTTGTGCTGGCCGTCGGATTGCCGTTGCGCGCGCGTGCCGAAGGCGAAGAGCAGAAGGGACCCAAAAAATATGGTGCCGATTCCATGCCGCATGGCACGGTCGACAACCCACTGGTTTTCGTGGCCATCGCCGCTGACGGTGCAATCACGATTCTTTGTCATCGTGCCGAAATGGGGCAGGGCGTCAGGACCAGTCTACCCATGGTTGTTGCCGACGAGATGGAAGCAGACTGGGGGCGTGTGACAGTGAAGCAGGCCTGGGCTGAAGAAGCACGTTTCGGCAATCAGGACACTGACGGTTCGCGCAGTGTGCGCCATTTCTTCGTGCCGATGCGACGCGTGGGTGCTGCTGCACGGGCCATGCTCGTGTCTGCGGCCGCCAGCCAGTGGAATGTGCCCGAGTCCGAAGTACAGGCAAAAAATCATGAATTGATACATACACCAACCGGCAAGAAGCTCGGTTTCGGTGACGTCGCGCAGAAAGCAGCGCAGCTTGAGGTGCCGTCCGGCGAAGCGCTGAAACTGAAATCGGCTGACGCCTTTCGCTATATTGGCAAAGGACAGACGCATATTGCAGATGGCATGGATATCGTCACTGGACGCGCGCAATATGGCCAGGATGTCCGGCTCGACGGCATGCTGTACGCCGTGGTGGCCCGTCCTCCGGTATTCGGCGGCAAACTGGTCAAGGTTGATGATGCCGCTGCGCTGAAAATTCCGGGCGTAGTAAAAGTGGTGACGCTGGCCGGGTCGCCACCGCCGGCCATGTTCAATCCGCTGGGCGGCGTGGCCGTGATCGCGACCAACACATGGGCGGCCATTGCCGGACGCAAGGCATTGAAGATCGAATGGGATGGGGGCCCGCACGCCTCTTATGATTCGGCAGAATACCGCAAGCAGCTCGAAGCGTCGGTACGCAAGCCGACCGAAAAAGCGGTGCGCAACGATGGCGATGCGATGGCTGCGCTGGGTAGTGCGGCCAAACGCATACAGGCTGAGTATTACGTTCCGCATCTGGCTCAGGCGCCCATGGAAACGCCCGTGGCCACGGTAAGGATCGTCGATGGCAAATGTGAAGCCTGGGCCAGTGTTCAGGCGCCGCAGGCAACGCATGACATGCTGGTCAAATGGCTTGAGCTGCCACCGGAAAACGTCAAGGTTAACCAGACATTGCTGGGCGGCGGTTTTGGCCGCAAGTCCAAGCCGGATTTTGTAGTCGAAGCCGGGCTGTTGTCCAAGGCAATGGATGGCAAACCTGTGAAGGTGACATGGACTCGTGAAGATGACATTCAGCATTCCTATTATCACACCGTATCGGTGGAGCATCTGGAAGCGGGACTGGACGCACAAGGCAAGGTGACGGCGTGGCTGCATCGCACTGCGGCGCCGTCCATAGGCTCCACCTTTGCCGACACCAAGCTGCAGTCAGCAGGAGAGCTGGGCATGGGCGCGGCCAACGTGCCTTTTGCCATCCCCAATGTTCGGGTCGAAAATCCCGAAGCCGAGGCTCATACCCGCATTGGTTGGTTCCGTTCGGTCTCGAACATTCCCCGTGCGTTTGCTATCCAGTCTTTTGTTGCGGAAATGGCCGCCGAACTGGACAAGGACCACAGGGACTTTCTGCTCGATCTGATCGGCCCGGCCAGGCGCATCAATCCGGCCGACCTGTCAGACTCATGGAATCACGACGAGTCGCCCGAAAAGTATCCGGTGGATACGGGCCGCCTGCGCAATGTGATTGAAGTGGTCACACGCGAAGCGGGCTGGGGCAAATCTGGCGCAAAAGGGCAGGCCATGGGGCTGGCAGCGCACTACAGCTTTGTTACTTATGTCGCGACAGTGGTCCATGTGGAAGTGTCGGACAAAGGCGAGCTGACCATTCCTCGAGTGGATGTGGCAGTCGATTGCGGGCCGCAAGTCAACCCCGAGCGCATTCGTTCCCAGATTGAAGGCGCAACGGTGATGGGAGTGAGTCTGGCCACGCTGGGCGAAATCAGTTTCAAAAACGGCGCTGCGGTGCAAAGCAATTTCCATGACTATCGCATCACATCCATGATGAGCGCGCCGCGAGAAATCCATGTTCATCTGGTTGCGGCCAGTGATTATGATGCGCCGCTGGGTGGCGTGGGCGAGCCCGGCACGCCGCCTGTATCGGCAGCGCTGTGCAATGCTATTTTTGCTGCTACCGGCAAGCGGATTCGCAGTTTGCCTATTGGTAATCAGATGCAGCAGAAAAGTTAAGGGAGGCAGTGAACCGGGAGCAGGTCCGTGGTCTTTTGGCCTGGGTCTGTGGGACTGGAAACGGGGACTATTGATGCATTCCTCTATACGGGCCAAGGCGGCGACAGGCGCTTCTCCCAATGTTTTTCCTGACTCATCGGGGCGCTTGATGCGCCCCGTTTTTTTATTGTGGGGCGAGCTGGTCGCCGGCCTTGCCAAGTTGCTGCAATTGTTCCTGGGTGTCAATATCGAGCAGGCAGCCGGGGTCGTTGACGGGAATGAGCGTTACCGCGTCGGGATGGCGCCGGACGATTGCGCGTGCACCCTCGTCGCCTCTCAGCTGCAGCAGTTCGTCCCTGAACTGACTGGCAAATGCCACGGGATGCCCGGGCCGATTCTGAAATTGGGGACGCACGATGCGGCCATCCTGGCGCAGGCGCGTGGCAACTGCCTGCACCGTATTTGTGTGGATGCAGGGCATATCGGCAAGGGCGATGATCCAGCCGACCCCGGCCGGGCTGTGGCTGATCCCGCAACGCAGCGAGGCGCTCATGCCCATGTCGGCATCGGCGCAATGGATCAGGTTCACCGGCAGCCCGCCCAGCGCGTTGCGCACCGCCTCCTGCTGCGGACCACAGACCACTGTGACAGCATCCACATGTTGCAGCAGCGTATGACAGACGGCATAGACCATGGGCGTCCCATCGGCCAGGGGCTGCACAGGTTTGTAACGCGCGCCCGAGGCATCAAAACGGGATCCCTTGCCTGCCGCCAGGACAAGAGCGACGATATCGGGTGCGGGCGCTTGGCAATCAGGCTCTGGCATGTCGATTTGTCAGGCGGCGTATTCGGACGGGTTAGCCTTGGCATGGGAAACATCGAAACTGTCGGGCAGTAGCAGGCCGTTTTTCACGGCGATCACTTCGGCCATGACGCTGACAGCAATTTCGGCGGGAGACTTGCTGCCGATATAGACGCCGATCGGGCCGCGCAAACGGGCAAGCTGTTGCGGCGTAATGCCAAAATGCTCTTGCAGCCTTTGACGACGAATGTGATTATTGCGACGCGAGCCGATGGCGCCTACATAGAAGGCATCTGACAGCAGTGCCTCCATTAGCGCCAGATCGTCCAGCTTGGGATCATGGGTCAAGGCAATAATGCAACTGCGCCGGTCCGGTCGAAAAGCGGTGACCACGTCGTCGGGCATTTCCGAGAGCACAGTCACCCCCTGCACTGACCAGCCGTTGCGGTATTCGATGCGCGGGTCACAGACGGTCACTGCAAAGCCGCTGAACAGGGCCATGGTGGCCACGTACTCGGTCAACTGCCCCGCGCCGATCAGCAGCATGCGAAACTCCGGACCAAAGGTGTTTTTCAGCGTCTTGTCGTCAATACTGAGCGGCAATGGCTGATCAATCGGCTGTTGCTGGACAATGCCATTATCCAGGTGCACAGCGCGTTGCATCAACTGGCCCTGTTCCAGGGCTGCCACCAATTCATCAAGCGAGCGCGCATCGGGATTGAATTCCAGCAGAATTTCCAGGGTACCGCCGCAAGGCAGGCCAAAGCGATAGGCTTCTTCAGCGGTCACGCCATAGCGGACCAGGCTGGGCGGCCCGCCATTGAGCAGCACGGCATTCTCGCTGCCGCCGGTGTAGCGATAGATCAAGTCGTCTTCAATGCACCCGCCGGAAACGGAGCCAACCACTGCGCCGTCTTCGCACAAGGCCATGACTGATCCCAGCGGGCGCGGTGAGGAGCCCCAGGTCCGAATGACCGTGGCCAGCAGGGCTTTTTTCCCTTCCTGGCGCCATGCGCAAAGTTTGCGCAGTACGAGGACATCAAGATTTTCCATTACTACCGCCTGTTCCTGTTTGGCGGGGCCGTGTAGCCCCAGTTGATGACAGTCGTCATGTCATTTCGATTGTAATGCAATTGATGATCTTGAACAGCCACGCGACAGCGATCACCGGTAGGGCCGCCGATATTGGCGGACAGCACGAGTGCGCCTTCTCGGGCATTCAAGAAACCTTGGCCTGGTGCCGAATCCATATCGCAATCAACCTGGGGTTAGCCTAATACAATCAACCTGTCTTAGCCTGATACCTTCTGCATTTGCATGCCGATGTTGCCGATTTGCCATTTTGATACGAATTCTGCCGAAGGCAGCGGAACCGGTTGTCTCTGATGAAATAAAAGAATATCATTTGACCTATATCATTGACTAGTCAACCAAAATATGGCTGACGATGATCTATTCAAACCCCTTCCCACAAGAGAAAAGCAATGAAAATTAAACTGACACACACTGCCGCAGCAGTCGCGTGTGCGGCTGCCTTCGGCTTTGCTGGCCTGGCAAATGCAAATACGGCAGCCGGTTCACAAGGCGCAGACAAGACTGCCGGGTCAACCTCCGCAACCCTGATTGCCAAGGGCAGCAGCGGTACCATGACGCCGTTTCTTGTCGACGCTGAGGGGCGCACGCTGTATACGCTGACCAAAGACAATAAAGCCGGTTGCGATGAAGCCTGTATGAAACACTGGGAGCCTGTGGTTTCCGAGAGCCGTCCGTTGGGTCGCGACATTTTGCCGGGCCTGCTCAAGGCTGAAAAAAATGATCAGGGTGTTTCACAGGTCAGCTATGGCGATCTTCCCCTGTATCGCTTTGATGGCGACAAAAAACCGGGCGATATGAACGGCCAGGGTTTCGCTGACGTTGGCGTGATGGTCTCCGTACTGGGTACGGCCGACAAGCCTGAAGTGGCAGCCGAAAAAGTGGAAGCCACGCCTGAGTTGATGGCTGCCGGCGCCAAAGTGTTTGCCAGCACCTGCGCTGCCTGCCACGGTGCAGAAGGCCAGGGCGCGTTCGGCACGAAGCTCGAAGGGTTTGACCGGCTGGCCAATGCGCCTGCCCTGCTCAGCACGATTATCCATGGTCTGAACAGTATGCCGGCCCTGGGTGGCCAGTTCAATGACGAGCAGGTTGCTGCGGTGGCCACTTACGTTCGCAATAGCTGGGGCAACAGTTATGGCGGCGTATCGGCAGAACAGGCCAAGGCTGCACGCTGATCAGTGCATTTGACCCATGTCGTGCTGCCTCTGTGGTGAGCCGCGACTCGTAAAGAATATTGAAGAATAGGACACAAAATGAAAATCCATAGCCTTCTGGCTGTATCTGCCGCAGTGATGTTTGCCTGCGCGGCTCAGGCACAAGTGAAGATCGAAAATTACAAACCGATTTCCAACGAACAGATTCTGAATCCGGCCGATGGCGACTGGCCAAGCTGGCGCCGTACCATTGACAATCAGGGTTACAGCCCCCTGGAGCAAGTCAATAAAAAGAACGTCAAACAGCTGGATCTGGCCTGGGCGTGGTCCATGCCGATAGGCGGTCTGCAGGAAACGGCGCCGCTGGTTCATGACGGCATCATGTTCCTGGGAATGAATCGCAGTCACGTGCAGGCGCTGGACGCCACGACGGGCGATCTGATCTGGGAATACACTCAGCCGCTGCCCAAGTTTACTGGCGGCTATCATGATGCGCAGGCCAATCGCCAGCGCAACTCGCTGGCACTGTACGAAGACAAGGTCTATCTGACAACGCCGGACGCCAAACTGGTCGCGCTTGAAGCGAAAACCGGCAAGAAACTGTGGGAAGTCCAGGTCAATGAATGGGAAAAAGGCTACAGCTTTACGGCAGGTCCGCTGGTCGTTGACGGCAAAGTCTTCACCGGTACTTCTGGCTGCAGTATTACAGGCACGGCAGGTGGTTGCTATATTACGGCCCATGATGCCGAAACAGGCAAGGAACTGTGGCGTCTGAACACCATTGGCGATCCGGCGGTAGACGACAGCTGGGGCGGCCTGGCCAAGGAAAACCGCTGGGGTGGTTCGCCCTGGATTACCGGTTCTTACGATCCAAAACGCAAAATGCTGTTCTGGGGCGTAGGCATGCCGATTCCGTATCCATCCATTCTACGCGGCAGCGGTGACGGCGATGCGCTGTACACCAGCTCTACGCTGGCCATCGATGCCGAAACCGGCAAAGTCAAATGGCATTATCAGCATATGCCCAATGACGATTGGGATCTGGACAGTCCGTTTGAACGCGTGCTTGTAGAAAGCCAGATTGCGCCATCCAAGGGCGAAGTGTCCTACATGAGCAAGGATGTGGAAGCGGGCAAGAAATACGATGTGATTGCATCCGTTCCCGGCAAATACGGCACAGCCTTTGTGCTGGATCGTGACACCGGCAAGCTGCTGTGGGCACGCGATACCGTTTTCCAGAACGTGATCAAGGGATTCACCGAAGACGGCAAGGTCATTACCAATACCGATCTGAAAGCCAAATCCATCGACGAAACGGTCAAGGTATGTGGCGGGCGCGATCTGGGTAAATTGTGGATGACAGCGGCCTACAGCCCGCTGACCAACGCTCTGTACGTTCCGGTCAGCTCTTCATGCAAGGAGCTCACGCCCAAGCCGATAGAGCTGCGTACTGGCGAGTCTGTCGGTGCCCAGGCTTCGGGTGCAGTATCGTTTGCGCCAGGAGAAGATAGCGTAGGTCGCGTGTATGCGGTCGATGTGAAAACCGGCAAGTTCCTGTGGGTTAAGAAGCAGAAACCGATCTTCAGCTCTGGCGTGCTGACAACTGGTGGTGGCTTGGTCTTTACCGGCGACAGCATGCGCGAATTTGCTGCGTATGACCAGAACAACGGCGAGAAGCTGTGGTCGATTCGCTTAAATACCTCGATCGGCGGATTTCCAATGACCTACAGCGTTGATGGCAAGCAGTACATCGCTGTTGTGACAGGCCCGAACGCCCAGACACCGCCTGCTGCGATTCTGAGCCCCGAGTTGAAAAACGTGGTTGACTCTGGCCACTCGGTCTTTGTATTTGCACTGGACGATATCAAGGCTAAAAACGGCAAGAAATAAGGTTGCGAACGAAGTTCGCGTGACGGTGTTCTGCTGTCACGCGGGTTCGATAAACCAGAGGCAAACGGCGTTTTTTCGCTTGCCGATGTTGGTAAAAAGGGATGAGCCTTTAGGGGTTCATCCTTTTTTTTGTGGAGGATGGTCAGTCGTACAAGCGACCATGGGAGGCTACGCAAGCGATGTTAGATTTGCGGCAATAACAGCCCTATGGCATTCAAAGACTTGCCGACAGTTTCCTGAGGAAATTTTCGCAGTCATTCAATTGTGAAAATTCCACGAATTCATCGGGCTTGTGCGCCTGCTCGATTAGTCCGGGGCCACACACGATGGTGGGGATGCCCAATTGCTGGAACAGGCCTGCTTCGGTGCCATAGGCCACCTTGCGTGTTTCGTGGTCCTGGGTTAATGCCCGAACCAACTCGGTAATGGCTGCCTGTTCAGAGGCTTCAAGCGGTGGGGCGCTGGCGTCAGCGCTGATATCGATGCGTGCATCCGGATATTCTTTTTGCATGCGTGGCAGCAACTCGTTGCTTACATATTCCTGAATTTTGGCCTGAATTTGCTCGCCGGGCATGCCGGGCAGATTACGGAACTCGTAATTGAACTGGCACTCGCCGGGGATCGTATTGACGGCAATGCCACCCTGGATCTTATTGGTGGTGATGGTGGAATAGGCCACGTCATAGTGCTTGTCATAAGGGCCGGTATCACGATAGTGATCGGCAAGGTCGCGAATGTGGCAGATCAGTCTGGCTGCGTGTTCAATGGCATTGCAGCCGAAAGGCGTGAGCGACGAGTGTGCCGCCTTGCCGTGAACGCGGCAGGTAAACAGATTAATCCCCTTGTGGGCGACCACAACCCGCATGCCCGTAGGCTCGCCGACCACACATCCATCTATTTTCTGATTGCGTTTTTGCAGTTCCTTGAGCATGAACGGTGCGCCCGCACAACCGACTTCTTCGTCGTAGGAGAAGGCCAGATGGATGGGTTTACTGCGCTTTTGCTGCAGGAATTCGGGCACCAGGGCCATCGCCGTCGCAATAAATCCTTTCATATCGCAGGTGCCGCGACCATAGAAGCGATCTTGCGAGGGCAACAGCACAAAAGGATCGCTGTTCCAGTCCTGCCCGTCCACCGGCACCACGTCGGTGTGTCCCGATAGCGCAACGCCGCCCTGGGTCTGCCCGTCTGAAGCCGGCAGGGTGGCAAACAGATTGGCCTTGGCGCCCTTGTCATCTGTTGTGAGCCAGCTATCGACGCCCTGGGCGGACAGTGCGTCGCGAATGGTTTCGATTAACCCCATGTTGGAGTTGCGACTGGTTGTGTCCATGCCGACCAGAGTGGCAAGCCATTCTTCTTTGGTGATATTGGTTGTCATGCGAAATTGTCCTTGATACAGGATAAGGAGTATGGAAAAACCACAGAATCGGTGTTTTTACACGTTAACTATTCTTGCGTGCTTGTGCTGTATGTCATTACAAAGTATTTTAATTTCTATTCTAACCGGTAAAGGACATTTTCATGCAATCCACCAAGGTTTCGGTGCGCAACCTGGCTGCTGCAGTCATAGGCAATGCGCTGGAATGGTACGACTTTCTGGTCTTTGCCTTCATGACGCCGATTATCGCCCGGCTCTTCTTTCCTGTGGACCCGTCCGCGGAAAGTGGCGATCTGAACGCTATTCTCATGACAACTGCAATATTCGGAGTCGGATTTTTCATGCGGCCTGTGGGTGGAATCATCCTGGGCATGTATGGCGACAGGAACGGGCGTAAAGCTGCGCTGGTGCTGGTCACCTCGCTGATGGCCGTGTCCATGGCGATTATCACTTTTTCGCCCACCTATCTGACCGCGGGCATTCTGGCCCCTGTCCTGATTCTGATTGCCCGGCTGATCCAGGGCTTTTCGGCAGGTGGTGAATTCGGTACGGCAACGGCATTGTTGATTGAAATGGCGCCGCCAGGCAAACGCGGATTCTACGGTTCCTGGCAAATGACCGGCCAGATGATTGGTCTGTTGATTGGCGCTGCAGCCGGCACCTTGATGACTGTGTACTTTACGCAGGAAGAAATTGAAGCCTGGGCCTGGCGTATCCCGTTCTTTGTCGGGCTGATCATCATTCCTGTTGCCGTGTATATCCGGCAACAACTGGATGAAACCGAAGTGTTTCGCAACGCCAAGAAGCTGGAAGCGGCTGAAGGACGCCGTATCACGATTGGTGAGCTGTTGGTCAATGCCTGGCGCGAGACAGTCCTGGGTATCGGGCTTGTGGCGGCGGCCACCGTGACCGTGTACATTACGTTCACTTATTTGGTGACGTTTGCCACGAAGATACTGAAATTGCCCTTGCAGGAAACCTTTGAAGTGCAGATGCTGGGGGCATTGTGGGTGGTTATCCTGACACCCTTGATGGGCATGTTGTCCGATCGCATTGGCCGCAGCCGGTTGCTGATCGGCTCACTGGGCCTGTATTTTGTGATTCTGTTCCCGATCTATTCGTGGCTGACGGCGGCACCCACCATCTCCAAGCTGATTGTGGTGCAATTGGCCACCGGTCTGTGTGCGGCTGCTTTCTTTGCCGTTTTCAGTACGGTGATGGCGGTGTTGTTTCCAACGCGCGTGCGCTCGCTTGGCCTGTCTATTTCCTATAACCTGGCGGTCATGCTCATCGGCGGCTTTGCACAGTTCATCGTCACGTGGCTGATTCAGCAAACCGGTTCACCCATGGCGCCAACCTATTATGTGATGTTCGGGGTTGGTCTGGGACTGGTTGCTGCCATCATATTGGGCAAACGTGCCGATAGCGAAGTGACGCACTGATTGCCGGCGCAGGTTGGTAATTGACAAGGCAGTAACAAAGGCCACATGGCGATTGTCATGTGGCCTTTGTCATTGAAAACGCGGTCAGGTCAAAACGGCTATTTCGGAACCGGTATGTTAACGCCGACGCATCTGCTGGCTGCTCGCGCAGATCTGCGCTATTGCGCTGTGGCAACACGGATATCGGGTTCGACTTCTATCGGAAAGTTCACCGAATTGGCAATAAAGCATTTTTCGTGGGCGTCGTGATGCAATTGGCGAGCCTTGTCGATATCCTGCTCTCGGCTAATGGTGATGACTGGCCGAAGCACAACCTTGCTGAAGGCACCACCATTGGCATGGGTCACCATGACGCCATGGGCCTGATCAATATAGCTCATGACCTGTATGCGGGCATCTGAACACAAATGCAGGTACCACAACTTATGACAGGCAGACACGGAAGCCACAAGCAGGTCTTCGGGATTCCAGCGCTGCGCATCGCCGGCAAATGCCGCATCCGAAGAGCCGGCGATATCGGGTTTGCCGTTGGCACGGATGACGTGGTCGCGATCATAACTTTTATAGTCGCGCGTCCCGACCCCGCGATTGCCGGTCCATTCGATAATAACGTCATAGTTGTGAGTGACTGCCATGGTCTGCTCCTGCTGGAATAACGATAAAAACCTTGGGCGGGACGACGGCCCCGCCATGATGACCGGACATTATAATCTCAGACGGTCAGGTCGGTCCTGATCGGTTTCCATACCTGTATCTGTCTGGGTTGCTCCAGCAGTTCCGGCAGGGTATTCCAGAAAGCCTGGCGATAAGGCCTGTGCATCTGGACATTCAGCACATCTTCACGATCCAGCCAAGTCTCAGAGAGCATATAAACGGTGTCCGATGCCGGGTCGCGGTGCAGCGCTGCATTGACGAATGTGGTTTCGTCGCGCATGGCGTCCAGCACGGGTTCGAGCAGTGCGAGAAACTGTGCTTGCGTGCCCGCTTTCAGATGAAAGGTAATAACGTAAGTCTCTTCAGTAGGTCGACTCACAGACGACACAAGTGTACGGTGATTTGTATTTTTGTGTAAATCAGGACTTGATGTGGACAGCTGGCTCATGCGATATTCCTTTTATTTTACGCAGCGATGGCAATTGCCATCAGGCCGCAGGTGTGGTGTGACTGGTTCGGTTGCATCTACTGTGATGGAAAACGCGGCGCGTGTCCATTACCAGCCAGGTAATGGTTTATTGTTCAGGACCCGATTATGCTTGAGCCAACCGGCTGCTTTTATATTTTTGGCAACACGACAGGCTGCCCGTGCGCCTGTCGGTACGCCTGCGCCGACCATTCAAACCTGCGAAAATCATGACACAAACCACCGTTGGAGGGCTCATCCGCGACTGGCGACAGCGACGGCGCTACAGTCAGCTGGATCTGGCCTGCCTGGCAAATATTTCTGCCCGACATTTGAGTTTCATGGAGACCGGCAGGGCGCAGCCCAGCCGCCAGATGTTGCTTTTGCTGGCCGAACATCTGGACATTCCCCTGCGGCAGCGCAATGAAATGCTGCTGTGCGCCGGCTATGCCCCTCACTATGCCGAACATGCGCTGAACGATGCGCCGCTGCATGAAGCGCAAAGTGCGATCACTGCCTTGCTGACGGCGCACGAACCTTTTCCTGCCATGGCGGTGGATGGTCACTGGAACCTGGTGCATGCCAACCGCAGTCTGTCCTTGTTGCTTGCGGATGTCGCGCCTGAGCTGTTGACGGCGCCCGTTAACGTACTGCGGCTGGGGCTGCATCCGCAAGGGCTGGCAGCGCGCATTCTCAATTTTTCTGAGTGGCGTGCGCATTTGCTGCAACGGTTGCGGCGCCAATACGAGCAGACAGCCGACCCGTGGCTGCTGGCGCTGTATGATGAACTGGTTGCCTATCCCACCCCGGATGGCACCCCCCATCTGCGGCGTGTCAACCATACCATTGCCGTGCCATTGCAGCTGGACACGAACGAGGGTGTGCTGTCTTTACTGAGCGCGACCATGACCTTTGGAACCCCTTTGGAGGTTGCGCTTTCGGAGTTGGTGCTGGAAATATTTCTGCCGGCCAATGCCGGTTCTGCGGCGATCCTGCGGAATCTGGCCATGCCTGAGCAGCAGATGGTTTGACCTTAATTTAGGTTGAGGTTTTACACTGCGATCGTCATTTATTCTTTTACCCGGAGTGTTTTGATGAAGACCCCGCTCACAGATTACAAAATCGATCTGAATGCGTATTTTGCCAAACTCGGTTATACAGGATCCCAGGACCCCACGCTGGAGACCCTGGCAGCGCTGCAGTTGTTGCACCAGAAGACTATTTCATTTGAAAATCTGGACCCGTTTCTGAACCGGCCGGTTCTGATCGATTTACCCAGCCTTGAGCACAAACTGGTATTCAGTGAGCGCGGCGGGTACTGCTATGAACAGAATTTGCTGTTTGCCCATGTGTTGCACCGTCTGGGCTTTACTGTGTCCAATCTGCTGGCGCGTGTGCTGTGGGGCGCCGACGATCATGCCATTACCGCTCGCTCCCATATGCTGCTGCATGTCAGGCTGGATCATCGTCCTTACATTGTCGATGTGGGTTTTGGCGGCAACTCCATTCCCGCGCCCATGGTGATGAACCGGGAAAATGTGCAGCAAACCAGCCACGGCGCTTATCGCTGTCTGCTGATTGATGGCGATTACTGGCTACAGGTTCATACCAACACAGGCTGGCGCAATATGTACCGGTTTGATTTGACCCGGCAGCATCCGGTGGACTACATTGCACCCAACTATTACACGTCTACGCATGAGGACTCCCATTTCCGTCATTCAGTTGTAGCAGCCAGGATTTTCCAGAATGGGCGCTATACCTTGCGCAACAATCTGCTGACCACGCGTTATGAGGACGGACAGACTGAACAGACCGTGCTGGAAAGCGCGCAAGCGGCGCAAGCCGCATTGCATGACGTTTTTGGGATTTGCGTGCCGGATATGACGGCGTTTGCAAAGAAATGGCAGCTGCTAGCCCGGGGGTGGGAAATGGGCGCCCGGCCCCTTGTCCGAGAGCCTGTCCAGGTAGTTGCGCAAGGGGCATGAGGCAATGGACAGGCACCCGCACCCTATGCATTCGGTAAGCTGATCGCGCAGGCAGGTCAGCGTCTGGATACGCTCGCTCAGATCCTCATGCCAGACCTGGGACATCCGTTCCCAGTCTGCTGCGCTCGGGGTCCGGCCGCTGGGCAGGGTGGCAAACGCTTGGGCAATTTCTGTCAATGGAACGCCCACCCGCTGTGCGACCTTGATAATGGCTACCCTGCGCAGGACTTCGCGTTTGTAGCGACGCTGGTTCCCGCTGTTGCGTACGCTGGCAATTAATCCCTTGCGTTCATAAAAGTGCAGCGCAGAGACTGCCACGCCGCTGCGTTGGGCTACTTCGCCCACCGATAGCAGTTTTCCGTGTTCTTCAGGTTTTATCTCTGGCATGGGCGCTCCCGCACCTCAACTTTGGTTTAGTTATTATATCTGTGATTGACCCGCCGCCGCTGCGCCCGGGTAGTGACAAGTGAACAGGTCGCGCAAGCAATATTCATGGCGGTATTGCAGGCAATCGATTGCATGTGCAATAGCCCTGTGGTTGTTATGGTCTATAAATTTGAAAAATATGATCCACATCAAGAAACGGCCTGAGTGCTGCTGGCGGTGATGCGCAGGGTGCTGCACAATAACAGTTGCAATTAAGAGAAGAGATTAGAAAGATATGACCGATCTGGTGACGGCGCAATTTGCGCAACTGATCAGCAATATAGCCGTTGAAAATATGCCGACTGCGGCTACAGAACAGATTCGCTGGCGTGTGCTCAAGGCCCTGGCAACGATACTGAGCGCAGACATAAACCCGCGGGAAACTGTGCCGCGCACTACCATTATCGGCACCAGCAGCGGTTCGCCGGCCGCGCTGGAAGCAACAGGATATATTCAGAATCAACCTGTGTTGTCAGCCTTGTCAATGGGCGCAATGCTCGAAGTCCGGCAGCCTGGCGCAGAGGTACGCTCCGAGTTCAAGGCAGTGGACGCCGCCATCATTGCCGCGGCGTGGGCGCTGGTCCAGGCCTGTCAGGGGAGCGGGCACGTGTTCATGAGCGCGCTGGCTGCGGGTTATCTTGCAACAGCGGTATTGGCCGATCTGCCTGATATTGATTGCAGCCGGGCCTGGCGGGCCGGCGCTGTTAGCGCAACCGTGGGCGCCGCGGTGGCGGCAGCCAGGGCAAGCCAGTTGCCTGCAACCGCGATGCTGGACGCAATGGGATTTGCTGCTGCGCAGGCGGCGCAATTGGAGCATAACGCGGCGACAGCGGCTCAGACCAGTAAAAACGATGCTGCCGGCGGGGCCTGTCAGGAACCGCCCGATCTTCCCGGCCCAGGTCGGGCCGCGATGGACGGCGTGCTATCGGCCCAAATGGCGACACTGGGCGGTCACTGTCCACCTGCATTGATTGAACAACTACAACTGGCCATGAGTATCGTGAACCTGGAACGCGCGTTGCCCGATGCCTGGGCCGCTTTCCAACGCAACTGGCCATGCACCTCGATTGAGGCCATACAGCGTTTCCGCAAGCAGGTTGCATCAGTCATCAGCGATGGCGAGGCCGAGACGATTATTGGCTTGATACTGCATCTGGAACATACTGCACCCGGTGAGCTGACGACCTACGTGAATGAGCGGATTGGCTCCCGTCTGAATTCATAGGTCAGATCATTCGTCTGTTCATTGTGATATACTGAACGTATACGTTTCGTATAATATCTTTCATTGAATGATGTTGTATGTTGGCGTGGCCTTGCGGTCGCGCCATTTTTATTACCAAATCCGGACAAATTATGGGTATTGTAAAAATTTCCGATCAGATGCATGAAAACCTGCGTCTGGCCAGTACGGCGCTTAGCCGTTCCATCAACGCGCAGGCCGAGCACTGGATGCGCATCGGCATGCTGGCTGAAATGTATCCCGATCTTGATCATAGCGACCTGTGCCGTCTGCTGGTGCAGGCCGGGCAGAGTGGCACACTGGATCTGGGCTCCATCTCGACCATGGGTACCGCGGCGCTCCGTGCAGGCGCACCTGCGGGGGCGCGTCAATGAGTCAGCGCGTTTCCATCAAAAGTGCCCAGGATATAGCCAAGGCACGTATCGCCGGTCGGCTTGCTGCCGATGTGCTGCATATGATTGCGCCGCATGTAAAAGCTGGCGTCACAACCGATGAGCTGGACCGCTTGTGCAACGACTATATCGTGAATGTTCAGAACACCATCCCTGCCAATATCGGATACCACGGGTTTCCCAAAACCGTGTGTACGTCTGTTAACCATGTCATCTGTCATGGCATTCCGTCCGATAAGGTGCTGCGCAATGGCGATATCATCAATATAGATGTGGCCATTATCAAGGACGGCTGGTACGGCGACACCAGTCGCATGTATTTTGTGGGCGAGCCCGGGCCGCTGGCCAGGCGTCTGGTACATACGACCTATGAAGCCATGGTGGCTGGCATCCGCCAGGTGCGTCCTGGCGCCACACTGGGTGATGTCGGCTACGCCATACAAAGTGTAGCCCACCGCGAAGGATTCAGTATCGTACGCGAATATTGCGGTCACGGCATCGGGCAGATCTACCACGATGATCCGCAAGTGTTGCACTACGGGCGGCCGGGCGAGGGCCTTCGGCTGCAGGAAGGCATGATGTTCACCATCGAACCCATGATCAATGCCGGCAAACGCCACTCGCGGCAACTTGCCGATGGCTGGACGGTGGTTACCAAGGACCACTCACTGTCGGCTCAGTGGGAGCATATGGTTGTGGTCACGGCCGACGGATTTGAAGTCCTTACCCCCTGGCCGGAAGATCAGGATGGCTACGAATCCATTCGCTGACCTTCGCACGGGCGGTGTGCCGGTCAAGACGCAGGCGATTAACAGCGTCGGTGCCCGCCAAATCATATAATCTGCGATTCTGCGGTACGATTACCGTGAGCGCAGCAAGCGCGCAAGAACGCTGTTCTGTGGGCATCCCGGTGCGCCGCGCACCCGGGATCACGCAGGCACGATTTCCTTTCCTATTGTCCATTTTTTTCGGAATTACGCAGCATGAGTTTTGATCCAGTTGACCACGATCTTGAACGAGGCCTGAATAACCGCCGTCGCGTCCTGGGCGATGCCTGGGTAGAGCGCTCACTGAGCGGCGCCAACGATTTCAATGCCGAGTTTCAACAATTGATCTCCCGGTTTGCCTGGCACGAAATCTGGAGCCGACCCGGTCTGGAACACAAGACGCGCCGTATTATTGTTCTGTCTATTACGATTGCAATGGGACGCTGGGAAGAATTTGACCTGCATGTGCGTGCGGCGCTCACGGGTGAGGCGTCGTCGCGCCTGACCCCGGACGAGATCAAGGAAGTACTGATGCAAGCGGCGATTTATGCCGGTGTTCCTGCTGCCAATACGGCTTTCAGTCATGCCATGGCTATTTTGCGCGAAGTTGGGCCGCAAATCGGCTACGAGCCGCAATCCTTCTCTCCTTTGGACGTCTCTCATTCCGGTACCGGGCACGAAGGTCGTACAGTGAGCAAGCCGGCGCTGCATTACACAATACGCAAGGCCCGCAATGGCAAGCCAAAAAATACAGTTGTGTTAAGTCATGCGCTGGGTTGCGATCTGACCATGTGGGACCGCCTGGCCAACGAGCTGGCGACCGATCATGATGTGATTGCCTATGATCATCGTGGTCATGGCAGTTCCGATGCGCCTGCGGGGCTGTACGACATGGCTGAACTGGCGGATGACGCCGCACGTCTGCTGCGCGAACTGGACTGCGGTCCGGTGGTGTGGATCGGCCTGTCAATGGGAGCAATGGTCGGGCAGGAACTGGCCTTGCGTCATCCCGAGCTGCTGGTTTCACTTGTGATTGCCAATTCCACTTCGGGGTACCCGCAAGAGGCGCGGGACAACTGGCGTCAGCGTATTGCAACTGTGCAGGATCAGGGTATTGAAGCCATTGCCGATGCCGTGATGCAGCGCTACTTTCACGATACCTTTCGGCGCGAGCACGCCGGTGAAGTGGCGGCTTACCGCCGTCGCCTGCTGACCACCGACACCGAAGGATATATTGGGTGCTGCAACGCCGTTGGCACGGTCGATACCACAGACAGGCTGAAAAACCTGTCGTTGCCGGTTTTGGTCATCGCCGGCCGCCTGGACCAGGGGGCGCCGCTGCAGATGTCGGAAATCATGAGCAGCCAGATTCCGGGAGCGCAACTGGTGGTGCTGGAGGACGCTTCGCACATTGCCGTTGTTGAACAGCCCGAGGCGTTTGCCCAAGCGGTACAGCAGTTCGTCAATAAACAAGACTGAGTAAGCCAGGCTTCAGTCTGTGCTAGGCGCCGATATCGAGACCGAGATCTTGCCGGCCGGATACTTCACACCAGAAACGACATAGCATACGCCGTGTAAAGGCGTATGCTACCCGCGCAATCCAAGGCGTTTGGTGTGACCTATAGGTCAATAATATAATCTATTGACATTTAAGTGAGCGTGTTCTAGTATAAATTGCCTGAAGGCAGGGGTGTATACAGGCTCGCGATGGCGATGATTACATCCATACTGACACCTGGAAGGAATAGATGAGTACACAGGATAAAACCAAAGTTTGCATCATTGGTGCCGGCGCGATCGGCGGCTATCTGGGTGTGCGCCTGGCCAATAGCGGCGCTCAGGTGAGCGTGCTGGCCCGCGGACAGACCCTGCAAGCCATACAGGCGCGTGGCTGGATACTGGAAGAAGGCAAGGAGCGGCTGGTTGCTCAAGTGCGCGCGTCGGACAATGCCGCAGCGCTTGGTCCGCAGGATATCATCATTCTGACCGTCAAGGCCCATGCGCTGCAGGATGTTGCCGGCATGGTCCCCGCACTGTGCCATGCGGGCACGATTGTCATTCCGGCGATTAACGGTATTCCCTGGTGGTTTACCCAAGGGCTGGATAATAGCGAGGCGCCCGCTCAACAACTGCCCACGCAACTTAAGGCCCTGGATCCCAGCGGCGTTATTGCAGATGCCATTGACCCCGGTCGCATTATGGGTTGCGTTGTCTATCCATCGTGCTATAGCCCAGAACCAGGCGTGTCTCATCACAGCTCGGGCAATCGGCTGGTGCTTGGCGAAATAAGCGGCCATGCGGATCAATCAAACCAGGACCGGCTCGATCGTGTGGTCGCGCTGTTCAATGCGGCCGGCCTGGCTGCTGAAAAAACTTCTGCCATCCGTTCTGCCGTCTGGGAAAAGTTATTGGGCAATGCCTGCTTCAATCCTGTCAGCATGCTCACCGGTTCACAGACCGATCTGATGATTGATGACCCTGCAATTTACCGTTTGTTTGTTGCGCTCATGGATGAGGTTATTGCGGTAGGCGCGGCGCTGGGCATTGCGGTGAGCGTGACGCCGCAGCAACGTCTCGCTGTTACGCGCAAGCTTGGTGCAGTCAAGACCTCAATGCTGCAAGATACCGAAGCGGGGCGCCCGGTCGAAATCGAGGCCATTCTTGGCGCGTTTGTGGAACTGGCCGCAAGCCTGCATATGGCTACACCGATCGCGGGAACCATCTATGCGCTGGCCCGTATGCGAGCCCAGACCTTCGGACTGCTTAAACAATAAGAGAAATCATGGCTATTACATTTGAAATGATCAAACAGGTGACGGCACAGCTTTACGAGCGGTCACTCAAGCAAATCCCGGACGATACTCGCCAGGCCCTGGTGCAGGCCAGTTCGCGTGAGACCAATGAGACCGGTCGGCGCACCTTGCAAATCATGATCGAGAGCGCTGATGCAGCGCGCAGCCAGCAGTCACTGGTTTGTTCCGACTCCGGCGTGCCGGTTTATTTCATGCAGATAGGTACGCAGGCGCAGTTCGATGGCAATGTGAAACAGGCCATTGAAGAAGGGTTTGCAGAACTGGTGGCTACGATCAATCCGCCGCTGTTGCCGCATGTGACCAATCCGCTCACGCTTGAGCGTGGTTACCAGGGCAAGGGCATGCCGATTACCACGTTTGATCTGGTGGATGGCGCGGACTATATCGACATTACCTGTTCACCCAAGGCGCTGGGCTCGGGACGCTGGGCCGCGCTGGAAATATTCAGCTTCCCGGATTTGCCGACGATAGAGAATTTTGTGATGGAAACGGTTGTCAAGGCAGGCTCCCAGCCCTGTCCGCCAGTGGTGATTGGCGTCGGTATTGGCGGCTCGTTTGATTATGCAGCGAAAATGGCCAAGGAGGCGACGCTGCGGCAAATAGGCACGGTCAATCCCGAACCCATCCTGGTGGATATGGAAGCCCGGTTGCTGGAGCGGATCAATAAAACCGGTTTTGGCCCCATGGGCACAGGGGGTGACAGCACTTCCATGGCAGTGCATATCAATTACTGCGCCGGTCATGGCTTTACGCCGGTCGCAGTCTGTTTCAACTGCTGGATCAACCGGCGTACGCGGGCGCGCTGTTATAACGATGGTCGCATTCAAATGCTGGAGTAAATGCGCATGTCCATTACCACCCACCGCATGACTTTTCCGCTGTCAGCCAGTGATGCGCGCACGTTGCGGGCTGGCGACCAGGTCATTATTGATGGTGAAATTATTATTACCGCCGGGCTGCCCACCCATGCCCGTTTTCTGGATTGCCTGGATGGCAAAGAGCCGTTTCCCATGGACCTGCACGGCGCCTCGCTGTTCCATCTGGGCAGCTATAGTCGGGAAACTGCCGGGCAGTTTGAGATTCTGTATATCAATCCGACCACAAGCACCCGTTTCAATCCGCATATGCCCCGCCTGATCCGCGAACTGCAACTGCATGCAACCGGCGGCAAAGGCGGGCTGGATGAGGCCAGCGCCAAAGCCATGCAAGAGGCCGGCTGCGTCTATCTGTCTTTTCTGGGAGGCGGTTGCACGCTATTGAGCCAGGCTATTGAACAGGTGCTGGAAGTGGGGTGGACCGATATGCTGACTCACTATCGCGTGGTGCGCCTGCGCGTGAAGGGACTGGGGCCGGTAACGGTGGGGATCGACGCGCATGGCAACAACCTGTATACGCAGATTCATGAGGCCGCGCAGAAACAGCTGAAATCAAGCATTTAGGGCGAGCTGCAATTGAGGGCGGTTTTAGCGGGCTGGCGATAACAATGAATAGGCCAGCGACAGCGTGCCGCATCTGCTAACGCCAATACCACATGCGTTTGCATTCGCAGTACCATAGGCAAGAGGTATTGGGACAGGCCTCGGGACAGGCATTGCGGGCATCGTCTATCGATAGCGGCCGGCAAGCATGGTGCGACAGGAGATTGATAATGAAAAAAGATCAAATCCAGACTAAGCGTGTATACGATGAGCCGGACGATAACGACGGTTATCGGGTGCTGGTCGATCGATTATGGCCGCGAGGGATAAGAAAAGAAGATCTGAGACATGATCTTTGGCCCAAGGACGTCACCCCTAGCAGCCTGTTGCGCAAATGGTTCCATGAGAACAAGGATCAATGGGGCGAATTTACGAAACGCTATTGCGCTGAACTGGATGAAGCGCCGGAAGCGGTGCAGCAACTGTTAGATAGGGCGCGGCAGCAGCGCGTGACTCTGCTGTATGCGGCAAAAGACGAGCAGCACAATAACGCAAATGTATTGCGGGACTACCTGCTTACTCATGCGAAATAGGCGCAGGGTATCGGTCACTAACCGTGTGAATGTGCTGCGTACCTGAACATGTTCCGTCAGTTTAGGCCCGCTGTCGCAGGCGGTCACGTCAAGCGCGGCGTGTGCAACCGCTGACGCTTGCCAATCATCCCAATATCGAGCAAAACAAAACAGCCCCAATAGCGCCGTCTATGACAGTTGCTATCGGGGCTGTTTACACAGGCTTTTTTGGACGATGGGCTGATGCCAGACAGCACATCAGCCACGCTATTTCATATGCTATTGTTCCTTGTGTGCATCATCTGGCAGCGCATAGGCAATGATGTAGTCGCCACGGTCAGGAGACTGCCTGGCTCCGCCGGCATTGATCACAATGTACTGCTTGCCGGTTTTGGGGGAAATGTACGACATGGGGCCTGACTGACTGCCTACTGGCAGACGCGACTTCCAGATTTCCTTGCCGGTGGCCGAATCATAGGCGCGCAGGTAGAAGTCTTGCGTGCCTGCGAAGAACAACAGCCCGGCCTGAGTCGCCAGCGATGGGCCCAGGGTGGGCATCCCTATAGGAATGGGCATACCCATGCGAATGCCCAGCGGTCCCGTATCCTGGACGGTGCCAACCGGAACCTGCCAGACGATCTTGCGGGTTTTCAGGTCAATGGCAGTCATCGTGCCAAACGGCGGTTTCTGGCAAGGGATACCCAATTGCGACAGGAAACGCTCGCGCATGGCACCAAAGGGCGTTCCGTCCTGGGGAACCACGCCCATCTCGATGCCGCTGGCCCCAGCGCCCACTTTCTCGCGGGGGATCATGTAATTGGCCAGACCCAGACGCATGTCGTTGACAAACATATAGTTGGTGGTCGGATCAACCGAGACACCGCCCCAGTTCATGCCACCCAGCGAGCCGGGAAACTGCAAGGCACGGTCTTCGCCGGGCGGTGTGTAGACGCCATCGTGACGCATGCCCTTGAACTGAATCCGGCACAGCAGTTGGTCAAATGCAGTCGCACCCCACATATCGGATTCTTTTAACGTCTGATTGCCGATAGAAGGCATGCCCACGGAAAACGGCTGGGTGGCGGCGTAGCGCTCACCCTTGACATTGCCTTGCGGTACCGGTTTTTCCTGAACCTGCGCCAGCGGTTGGCCGGTCACGCGGTCGAGCATGAAGATTTCGCCCTGTTTGGTTATTTGTACCAGCGCGAAGTTGGTGCCGCCTTTGCCATCGGGGATGTCATAGAGTAATGGTTGTGCAGGCAGATCAAAATCCCATAGGTCATGGTGGGTGGTCTGGAAATGCCAGCGCACCTTGCCGGTTTTTACATCCAGTGCCACGATGGACGAGCTGTATTTGTCATCCAGTTCGGTGCGCTGGGCAGCGTAAAAGTCCGGTGTGGCATTGCCGGTAGGCAAATAGACCAGACCGAGTTTGGCATCATAGGACATGGCAGACCACACATTTGGTGTGCCCCGGGTGTAGGTTTGGCCTTCGGGCGGTGCACCGGTTATTTCCGGATTGCCCGGATCCCACGCCCATTCCAGGTTGCCGGAAATGACATTGAAGGCACGAACGACGCCCGGCGGTTCGTCTACGGCAAAGTTGTCAGCTACGCGTCCGCCTACAATCACCAGATTGCCCGCAACAAGCGGTGTGGAGGTTTGCTGATAGTAGCCGTCCTTGACTTCGCCCATGCCCACTTTCAGGTCGACCGTGCCCATATTGCCAAACTCGGTGCAGGGCTGGCCGTTGTCGGCATTGATGGCAATCAGGCGGGCATCGGTGGTGGGCAGAAACAGGCGCCGCGCGCAGGTTAGCGCGTTGGCAGGCTGGCTGCCGGACAGTGTGCCGGCCGGTGTCGTGCCTTCGACAGGAGGCGTATTCTGGTCGCTGGCGACCTGAGCGCCTTCGGCACTGGTTTGGGCTACGGTACTGGCACTGGCGGTTGCATCGAAATAACCCAGACCGCGGCAGCGTTGCCAGTTAGGCGCGGTTGCTTTGGAATCGTAACGCCATTTTTCCTTGCCGGTATCGACATCCAGTGCCAGTACCTTGCTGTAGGGCGTGCACACGTACAGCGTATCGCCGATCTGCAGCGGTGTGTTCTGGTCTTCTGCACCCGATCCGGTGCTCTCGGGAATATCGCCGGTATGGGCAGTCCAGGCCACCTGCAGCTTGCCGATATTGTTCTTGTTAATCTGGTCCATGGCCACAAAGCGCGTTCCGCTTGTGGTGTTGCCCCAATGCTCCCAGTTTGTTGGTGGGTCGTTGGGATCGGCCTTTGTGACGGCGGCAATATGCTCAGCTTCCAGGACCGACTTGGGAAAAAAGAAAAGGGTGAATGTGGCTGCAATGCCAATGGCCAGCGCAACCGAGGCCCAGCGCGTTACGCGGCAGGGCGCTTTGCCTTGGGCGCGGCGCAGTGCCGGCGCGGCCAGGGTGACCAGAAAAGCCAGAACAGCAAAGGCAAAGACGCGCGCAACCAAAGGCCAGAACTCCCAGCCGGCTTCCCATACCGCCCAAATGACGGTGGCAATAAATGCAAGGGCATAAAGCCAGACACCCAGCAGACTGCGCTTCCAGAGCAGGTAGCCTGACAGCAGCAGGGCCAGGCCCATCAAGACGTAGTAAACACTACCGCCCAGCACGGCGAGCCAGATGCCGGCGCCGGTCATGAACAGGCCGATCAGAATAATGAGCGCTGCCAGCAGTGTCAGGCCGGTGGCGGCAATGCCGGATATGGGTCTGCGTTCGTCCATTGTATTCCCCTTTTGAAACAGACAACTTTACAACGATAATGCTTTAGCCCTGCGGTGGCGCGACGCACATGGTGCGCAAGCCGATGGCGGTACTGGTCGCCGGCACGATTTACGCAGCCGATCCAATCATGGGAGAGCTTGCCAACGATAGAGGTATTCTACCGCTAAAAGCGGTAACTGACCGTCATGCCTGCAGTCCAGTTTCTGCCCGGCGCCGGTTCATAATAGCGGTTGTTGGCATCGTTTATGATGACTGATCCCGCATATCGGGCATTGAATACGTTGTCTACGCGCGCAAATGCATTGACTGTCCAATGATCGCGTTTCCAGGTGTAGCCGGTGTGCAGGCCGGTCACTACGGCCGAAGGGGCTGACTCGCTGTTCTGGTCGTTCACGTACACTTTACCCAGGTAATCGACATCGACACCACCATTCCAGCCCTGTTCCGGTTCCCATGCCAGCGAAGCGGTTGCCGTATTTCGGGCGATGCCGGGAATCAGGTTGCCGGCAGGCACTTGCGGGTTGCTGGCGGAGCAGGGGCCGGAACAAAAGCTGTCGCGGTAGCGGGCGTGCAGATACGTATAAGAAAGTTGGGCACGCAAATTACGGTAAAGTCGCGCATCCCAGGATAATTCGACCCCATCGCGCAGGGTACGGCCCGCATTCTGATAGGTGGTGCGCCCGCCCGAGGCGCCAGCGCTCACGATCTCGTCCTTGGTGTAGGTACGGAATACGGCGGCGGTCAGTTGACCGTAGCCGACATTAGCCTTGAGCCCGGCTTCCAGCGTGGTATTGACCGAGGGCTTTAGACCAAAGTTCAGACCCGACTCGTTGTCGGCGCGATATGACAGCTCGTTGAAGGTCGGCGTTTCAAAGCCGCGACCAGCTGTGATGTATAGCGACAAGTCAGGCGTGGCTTGATAGTTCAGGGCAATGACGGGCAGCAGCTTGCTGTAATTGGCTGTCCCGCTGTCGTCGGCATTGCCGTTTGTAATATAACGGTCTGACGACTTGAAATGGACGTTGCTGTAGCGCAGGCCGGCATCCAGCGTCCAGCGTTCGGCAAAGTTCCACGATGCCTGTACGTAAGGATCAAGGTTCCAGACGTTGTTGATTTCGTCGCGACGCAGGTTGCCCTGCACGCCAAGCTGGTTGCCTATGAAATTTTCATAGCCCTTGCGCGCTTCGCGCATCGTATCCCAGGCCAGGCCCGCCACCAGCGTAAGTGGTCTGTCGGCCAGGGAAACATGTGAGGTGAGCCGAATGTCTGCACCCCCGTATTGCCGTTTGAGCCAGATGACGCCGCCCGAATGTGATGGCGCGCGCTGCGGACCAATTGGAATGGATAGAAACTGCCTGGTTTCCCGTTGGCCATAGTAGCCCATGATACGCAGATCGGTCCGGTCAGACAGAGGCTGTTCATAGACCAGACCTCCCTGGGTCTGCTTGGTGGTTTTGCGTACATTGTAGGTTTGGGCATTGGGCGAGGAGGAGCGTGGATCGTTTTCGAACTCTTCGCGTGTCAGCCCCTGCGGGTCCTGTGCCGACACATCGACATGATTGAGCAGCAGGCTCAGGTGGCCGGCATCGCCTACGCGCAGCCCGAGCTTGGCATTGACCTGGTTTTTTTCTGCCCTGCTATGCTCGCGGTAGCCGTCTGTACGGAAATGATTGGTACTGAGCAGATAGTCTATGGCGCCGGCGCCTTCCCCACGGGACCCTGACGCTTTCATGCCATAACGCTGTTGCCCGTCGCTGCCGGTGGCAAAAGACGGGGTCAGGGTAAGCGGGCCTTCACCGGTTTCGGTTTCAGTCAGCAGCACACCGCCCGAGGAATTGCCGTGCAGCGTGGAAAATGGCCCGCGCAGGACCTCTGCCGATTCAATGGAGGACAGATCAATATTGGAAGTCTGGCCCTGTCCGTCTGGCATGGTTGCCGGAATACCGTCCACATACAGGCGGATGCCGCGTACGCCAAATGCCGATCGGGCGCCGAAGCCGCGAATGCCTATTTGCAAATCCTGGGCATAGTTCTGTCGGTTACGCACGGTCAGTCCCGGGATGCCGCGCAACCCTTCGGACAGATTGACCTGCATCTGGTTCGCGCGGATGTGCGCACCGTCTATGACGCTGACCGATGCCGGTATTTCGCTTGCAGCGCGATCCATGCGGGTACTGGTGGCCACAATGGGCGACAACTGGGTAATGGGTGCCTCTGTTGTGGCGGCGGTAGCGGGTGTCGCCATGTCGGGCGCAGCGGCGACGCCCGCTTGCGCTGAGGTCACCGGCTGGGCAACTACCGTGCAGGTAAATAGCGAAAAAATACAGCCGGCCACAACTGCGGGCTTAAAGGTAGGCGAACTCATGGACAAACTCATGCGGATTAAATGGTCAGAATGCAGGCCAGGCGACGCGTCTCATTTTAGGCATGGTGTGCGCCAGCCCGCGTGAAAGCGATATGTCTGTTAAAGGCCGTGTTATGTCCGTTTTTGAAACGAACTTAAATCTTGTTACGTTCTATGATAACCCGTCAATACACATACAGGATCAAACATGAATCAAATACTTATGCTCGTTGATGTGCAGGAATCCTTTCGTCATCGCCATTATTGGGACGAGGATCGCGCCGCATTGTTTTTAGCCCAAACCAATGCGCTGGTTGCGCATTGCGACGCGCAGGGTGTGCCCATTGTGCGGGTATATCATTGCGAAACGGCAGCGGACAGCCCGTTTAATGAGGCCAGCGGTTATGTTCGTCCATTGCAGGGATTAATGGACTTTGAAGCCACACTGGTGGTAAAAAAGCAGAAACACAGCGCGCTGGTCGGGACACAACTGCTTGGCTGGTTACGCGATCGGGGCATCACGAATGTGATGATCGCCGGAATCCGGACCGAGCAGTGTTGCGAAACAACCACGCGCCACTTGTCTGATGAGGGCTTTTCCGTGACGTTTGTGACCGATGCAACGCTGACATTCGATATGCTTTCACCGGATGGACTCCCCATGAGCGCAGACGATATTCACCGCCGGACCGAGACGGTCCTGAATAATCGTTTTGCCAGCATTGCTCATGTTCGCGACCTGATCGAGAATGCGTCTGGGGGCGTGGCAGCAACATGATCTCTGTTTGTTTTCTACTTCTGCCGGGCACGTTGATCATGGATGTGGCTGGCCCGGCCGAAGTATTCCGTCTGGCCAATCAGCATCTTGAGGCAAGAGGCAGGTCAGCACGGTTTTCGCTTCAGTTTATTTCACCCGAACCGACGATCATGTCCTCTGTGGGACTGGCATTTGACGGCATCGACCCGCTGCCAGAACTGGGTGAACTGCGTAAAAGCGGGCCAGTCTGGCTGGTACTGTCCGGTCGCAGCGGACCGACTGCGAGCATCATTCATCATGATCCGGTCTGGCTCAAGGCACGCACATGGCTCACCCGATATGTCGAGTTATTCAACGCGCATGCCGATTCCGGCTGTGCGCTGCTGACAATCTGTGCGGGGGCGTTGCTGCTTGCCGATGCGGGGCTGGCGTCCGGCAGAACGTTGACGACACATCACGATTTTCTGGACGAACTGGCGCGTCTGGCGCCGCAGGCGCAGGTTCTGCGCAACCGGCTGTATGTGGACGATGGCAATCTGCTCTCGAGCGCCGGCATTACGGCCGGTATTGATCTGGCCTTGCATTGTGTTTCCACTGTTGCGGGAGAGGGCATTGCCAGCGCAACGGCGCAATCGATGCGCGTTACCCGGCGGCGTCACCGGCAGGAGCCGGAAATCTCCCCGTTATTGCGATACCGCCATCATCAACACCAGGCGTTGCTTCGGGTTCAGGATGCCGTCGAGGCAGACCCTGCCGCACCATGGGACAGTATCACGCTTGCATCAATCGCTCATATCAGCCCGCGTCAATTATTGAGAATTTTCAGGCAGCAATTGGGGATGTCTGCACGGGACTATATTGAAGCGGTACGCCTGTATACGCTGGCGCAGATCAGCGATATTGAGCGCCCGGATGCACATGGTCTTCGACTGGCCGGGTTCTCCGGCACGCAGCAGTTGCGGCGCGCGCGGGCACGGCAGGCAAAACGAGAACCGACCAAGGCAATGAAAGGGAATGTTGCCTGAGTTCTTTTATGGTTGCTTAAAATAAGGCATGGTCGCTTCCCAGGCAGCTTCACGCTCGTGCTTCGTTTGGCATTAGGCGCAATTGCACCGTGCTTGCCAATCGCGCTAACATTTGTCCAATCCACTATAAAATACCCCCATCGAATCAAGGGGTGGATTGTGCCAAGAAAAGCGTCAACATTATCGGTCGCTGACGAGAACCCGGCCTTGGGTGGCGTTGCAGCGGTCGATCGCGCCCTGTCGCTGCTGACTGTGTTTCGCAAGAACGATGGGTATCTGTCGCTGGTAGAGCTGGCGGACCGCACACGCATGTACAAGAGCACCATCCTGCGGTTGCTGGCCTCGCTGGAGCATTACGGCATGGTGCACAAGTCCGATGACGGTCGCTATGGCCTGGGTGAAGGTGTCGTGCGGCTGTACGGCGTTTACAATTCGGCGTTTTCGCAGGCCGATGTGATTATCCCGGTGCTGCGCGCACTGGTTGAAAAAACCCAGGAAAGCGCCTCGTATCATGTCATCAGCGGCAATAGCCGGTTGTGCCTGCATCGGGTTAATTCACCCTTGCCGATCAGCTATCGAACCCGTGAAGGCGATGTGTTGCCGCTGGATAAAGGGTCTGGCGCGCGCGTGCTGCAGGCCTTCAACGGCGCCAAAGGCAAACTGTACGATCAGATCCGGCGTGATGGCGTCATTGTGCTGGATGGTGATCGCATGCCCGATCTTGCGGGTGTTTCCGCGGCAGTGTTCAATGCGCAGCATGAATTCGCAGGCGCGCTGACACTGACTATGCCGTCATCCCGGCTCAAGCCCTCTTTCCGGGAAGAGGTGCTGAGCGCTGCCA
Organism: Advenella incenata; assembly: GCF_004217095.1. Classification (GTDB taxonomy): domain Bacteria; phylum Pseudomonadota; class Gammaproteobacteria; order Burkholderiales; family Burkholderiaceae_B; genus Advenella; species Advenella incenata. Next base: position 380,453 of record NZ_SHKO01000001.1, read on the forward strand.
TGACCTTGAGCAAAAAATTCGGCTATATCAAAGACTGAATCTTTCCATTCTGATGCCTGGCGATAACCAGCGCATGACTCGACGCAAATCGGCCCACAGTGGCCGATTTTGTTTTGCATCTCATACCGTCCTGTATCTGGCACTGGCATCGTAAGCCAGTCACATTTGCGATTGCGTGTTGACGCGCTTGTCATTTCTGTTTTAATATTCTATTTAATAGAATAACGTTCTATAAGATAGAATATTGGAGGAAGCATGAATCAGACACATCCCGAGCGGGTGTTGATCAGTGAAGTGGGGATGCGCGATGGGCTGCAGAGCGTCAAGAGCATCATGCCGACCGAATACAAATTCAAACTGATCGATGCGCTCTACGAAGCTGGCGTTCGCGAAATTGAAGTGTGTTCGTTCGTGCCTGCAAAATTGCTGCCGCAAATGGCCGATGCACCCGAGGTCGTGCGGTATGCACTTCGTTACGCCGATCTGACGGTCATGGCGCTGGTGCCGAATCTGCGGGGCGCCCGCAATGCATTGGAGGCGGGTGCGCATAAGCTGACGCTGCCGGTGTCTGCCAGCGAGGCGCATTCACTGGCCAATGTGAGAAAAACGCGGCAGCAAATGGTGCAGGAAGTGCGCGAGATCGTGGCGCTGCGCAACGAGATTGCACCCAGCGTGAAAATAGAGGCAGGCATATCGACTGCATTCGGTTGCACGATCCAGGGAACAGTGAGTGAAGACGATGTGGTCAGGCTCTCGTCCCAATTGGTGGCTGCTGGTGCTGACGAAACAGGACTGTCCGATACCACCGGGTATGCGAATCCGGCTCAGGTGCGGCGACTTTTCCGGCGTGTCTTTGCCGAAATAGGCGACAAATGTGGCGCGGCCCACATGCACAACACGCGCGGGCTGGGCATGGCCAACAATCTGGCTGCCTATGATGTCGGCGTGCGCACCTTTGATGCGTCGCTGGGCGGGCTCGGCGGTTGTCCGTATGCGCCCGGTGCGTCCGGCAATGTGGTTACCGAAGATCTGGTTTTCATGTTCGAGGCCATGGGCATTGATACCGGCATCAATATCGCAAAACTGATTGGCGCCAGAGAGCCGCTCAAAGCCGGTGTTCCACAAGAAGCCGTGTATGGCATGGTGGCTGAAGCCGGCGTGCCTTTAACCTTTGAACAACAAGTGTGATATGACAGAAAAAACATTGCCCTATGCGGGGCTGAAGGTTATCGAGTTTACGCACATGGTGATGGGACCTACTTGTGGCCTGATCCTGGCCGACCTGGGTGCCGATGTCATCAAGATTGAACCGCTCAAGGGAGATAACACCCGTCATCTGCTGGGATCGGGCGCCGGCTTTTTTTCCGCATTCAATCGCAATAAAAAAAGCCTGGCTGTTGACCTGAAGTCGGAGCAGGGGCTGGCATTGGTCAAGGACCTGATTGGCTCGGCCGATGTGGTGAGCGAAAATTTCAAACCCGGCACCATGAAAAAGCTGGGGCTGGACTATGACTCTTTGTCAGAACGCAATCCGGGTCTGGTGTATGTCAGTCACAAGGGGTTTCTTCCCGGTCCCTATGAACACCGCACCGCGCTGGACGAAGTGGTACAGATGATGGGTGGGCTGGCCTACATGACCGGCAGAAAGGGCGATCCGATACGCGCGGGCACCAGCGTCAATGACATTATGGGTGGCATGTTTGGCGCCATCGGCGTGATGGCTGCGCTCAAGGCACGTGAACTCACGGGCAAGGGACAGCAGGTGCAAAGTGCCCTGTTCGAAAATAATATTTTTCTGGTCGCCCAGCACATGATGCAGTACGTGGTCACCGGCAAGGCCGCCGACCCGATGCCCAGCCGCATTTCGGCCTGGGCCATTTATGACGTATTCAATGTCAAGGACGGTGAGCAGATATTCCTGGCAGTGGTCAGCGATACGCAGTGGCGGATTTTCTGCAACGCCTTCGGGTTGCCCGAGCTACTGAATAATCCGGATCTGAACACCAATAACCAGCGCGTACAGGCACGGCCGTGGCTGTTGCCCCTGCTGCAGGAACGCATGGCAGCCTATTCAAAGAAAGAGCTTGCCGCGCTGTTTGAAGCCAATGCGCTGCCGTTTGCGCCCATTGCACGGCCCGAAGAGCTGCTGGACGATGCGCATCTTCTGGAGACCGGCGGGTTGGCGCCCATGCAGATGCCCGACGGTCGGCAAACTACCGTGCCACTGCTGCCTATTTGCATGGATGGCCAACGGCTGGGCGTGCGCCTGAATCCGCCGCGGCTTGGTGAACATACGCTGAGTATTTTGCAAAGCGCCGGGTTGAGTGACGCCCAAATCAATACCTTGCTGGAAAACAATGTCATTGCCACGCAATAAGGAGACAATCATGAAAAAAATAGCCGTTGCCTTTGCGACAGCGCTGTTAACCCACCTGTCATACAGTTGCGTGGCGCAGGGGGAAGAGCGCTATCCGCAACGGGCTGTGACCATTACGGTTCCCTATTCTCCGGGTGGTACCACCGATTATGTGGCCCGTATGCTGGCCAAGCAAATGTCCGAAATATCGAAACATTCATTTGTCGTGGAAAACAAGCCGGGGGCCAGCGGCACCATTGCTACCGCCTCAGTCATGCGAGCCAAGCCGGATGGTTATTCCCTGTTGATGAATGATACAACGTACGCAATGCTGCCGGCGGTGTTCAAGAAACTGTCCTGGGATCCTGTCAAAGATATCGCGCCCATTGCCAATGTCGCTTCAACGCCTGTCATTTTGATCGTGCCGGCAAATTCGCCGTTCAATACCCTGGCCGACCTGGTCAAAGCGGCCAAGGATAAGCCTGAGTCGCTCACCTTTGGCTCCGGCGGCAAGGGCAGTTCAACGCATCTTGCCGGCGAAGTGTTCCAGCATCAGGCGGGCATTAAGCTGCTGCACGTTCCTTACAAGGGTGCGGGCGAGGCCTTGCTGGCTTTGGTTGGCGGAACCGTGGATGTAGAGATCAGTGCAACACCGACCGCCATTCCGCAAATTAACAGCGGCAAGGTCAAGGCATTGGCCATCAGCAGCCCGCAGCGCCTGCCACAACTGCCCGCCGTACCGACTTTTGCGCAGGCTGGCCTGCCTGATTACCAGGTGCAAAACTGGTTTGGTTTGGTCGCACGTGCCGGTACGCCGCCAGAAGTCATCAACAAGCTGAATCGTCTGGTGAAGGAATCGGTCGCCGATCAATCCATACAATCGTCGTTTGAAAAACTTGGTGCGCAGGCGGTAGGCAACAGCCCCCAGGAGTTTTCGCAGCAGATTGCAAGTGAAATCGACAGTTGGGGGCGCACTGCCGAGCGCGCCGGCCTGGAAAAACAGTAAGGGCGCAGCATGTTTTTTCTGAACCAGGAACCTCAACGTTGTGACGCGCAGGTATGGAGCACCATGCCTGACCATTTGCGCCTGCGCAATACAGATTCTGACTGGGCCAAGGCCAATAAGGGCGGCGAGCAATTGCATTCCTTTATCGAGGGCCCGGCCATGGATGCCCAGGGCAATCTTTATGTGACCGATATTCCCTACGGGCGCATTTTCCGTATTTCGGCCCAAAAGGAGTGGGAATTGGTCGTCCAGTATGACGGCGAACCCAACGGCCTCAAGGTTTTGCGCGATGGTTCTCTGCTCATTGCCGATTATCGCCGGGGTCTGCTGCGTTGTGACCCGCTTGCAAAAGTGGTTGAGCCGTTGCTGGCGCGACGCAATGCCCAGGCATTCAAGGGGCTGAACGATTTATATGTCACTCGTGATGAATCACAGGTGTATTTCACTGACCAGGGCCAGACCGGCCTGCACGATCCGACTGGCGCCGTGTATCGCTATGGGTTGAAAACCGGCAGGCTCGATTGCCTGATGAACAACGTGCCCAGTCCCAACGGGATTGTGGTCGACGAAGACAGATCGGTGCTGTTCGTGGCCGCTACCCGGGACAACGCCGTCTGGCGCGCACCGCTGTTGGCCGATGGATCTGTATCAAAAGCCGGCCGCTTCTGTGCGCTGTTTGGCACCAGCGGCCCGGATGGTCTTGCGCTGGACCAACAGGGCAGGGTGTATGTGGCACATGCGTCGCTCGGACGCGTGTTTGTCTTTGAGGCCAACGGCGAATGTTGCCGGATACTGCGTTCGGTTGCAGGCAACACGGTGACTAATCTGTGTTTCGCCGATGCCCGTTGTGACACCTTGCTGGTTACCGAGTCGGCTACAGGCACCGTGCTGCACGCAGCAGTTGGTGCTGCAGAAGATAAATTTCAACAACCCGAAAAATAAGGAATGGAGACAACAATGTTCAGGAAAACAATGATAACCGGACTAGCCGGCGGTATGCTGCTGGTTGCCACTTTGACCACCGGCCTTGTGCATGCCCAGGACTGGCCGCAGCGGCCCGTGCGTATGGTCGTGCCCTATACCCCTGGCGGTGGCACCGATAGCATTACCCGGGTTATTGCCGAGAAGATCAGCCAGACCGATAAAGATATTCAGTTTGTGATTGAGAACAAGCCGGGTGCAGGCGGCAATATTGGCCTGACCCAGGTGGCCCGTGCCAAACCGGACGGATTAACGCTGGGCATGGGACAGACTTCGAATCTGGCCATCAACCCGGTGATCATGCAGGACATGAAGTTTGATGCCAGCAAAGATTTCACGCCGATTGCGGTGGTCGCCGAATTGCCAACCGTGCTGGTGGTCAGGGCAGACTCTCCGTATCAATCGCTGGCCGATGTGATTGCGGCAGCCAAGGCCAAACCCGGCCAGCTTAAGCAAGCCCTGGCCACCCTGGGCACCGTAGGCCATCTGGCCGGCGAAATGCTGTCCTACAAGGCGGGCATCAAGGTGCTGAATGTGCCGTACAAAGGCGCGTCTCCGGCGCTGACCGAGCTGATTGGCGGTCAGACCGATTACATGTTTGCGACACCGGTGTCGGTGATCAATCTGATCGAAGATAAGAATTTGCGGGCGCTGGCGGTCACCTCCGCCAAACGTATCGCTGCCATGCCAGATGTCCCTACTGTTGCAGAACAAGGTTATGAGGGCTTCAATGCGGTTGACTGGAAGTTGATTGTCGGACCGGCAGGCGTGCCCAAAGATGCCGTTGATCGACTCAGCAAGGCATTCATAACCGTGAGCAAAGATCCGGAATTTATCAAGCGGATGGAAGCGGACGGCAATACGGTGGTAGGAGGCTCTGCAGCCGATGCCCAGGCTTATCTGGCCAAAGAACAGGTTGAATGGCGTACCCTGCTCAAGGCAATGCAATTTCAATTGAAATAAAGCTGTTTTTTGGGGTTCAGCGCAATGCAAAGCCCCAATACTGGTTTTGGGCGGTATGTTCCTATGACCAGGGCCGTCTGCAAGGCGGTTGCACAGGCAGCCATCCCGGCCTTGCTGTCTCTGTGGATATGGTATGCTTGACCTGCCAGGAGTGCTTGCATTGGCAGAAAGCCTTGCGGTGTTCCTGCCAAGCTACCACGTGCCCTCTCTTTCCTCTTCATAGCCGTATTCTATTTCAGCAGATGACAGAAAGGAACGATGCCTGTACACAGGTGTCAAACTAGCAGTACTGCAATCGAGTGGCTTCCTTTGACGTTACTGTTTTCTGCTCGGACGCACCAAGGAACTGCTATGAAGTACTCTCGAAGTTTTCAAACCACCTTTTTACACCCCCGCTACTGGCTGACCTGGTTTGGCCTGGGCGTGCTGTTCCTGTTGGTTCAACTGCCATACCCCATGTTGCATCGGCTGGGTATCTGGATGGGAGGCTGTTCCATGCGCTTTCTAAAGCGCCGGGTCGGCATCACGCGCCGGAATCTGCAATTGTGCTTTCCCAATATGGATGACGCGTTGCGCGAGCAGAGAGTGCAGGCCAATTTTGAGTCGCTGGGCATGGGCCTGATGGAAACCGGTATGGCGTGGTTTTGGTCTGACGAGCGGGTCAAACGCTGGTTTGCCGTCTCCGGATTGGATAACCTGAAGCAGGCGCAACAGGATGGACGCGGCGCGCTGATGATTGGTGTACACCTGATGCCGCTGGAGCTTGGCGGTCGCGCAATGGGGCTGTGCCAGCCGATGATGGCGACCTATCGACCGCATAATAACAAGGCAATGGAATGGGCGCAGACCAAGGGTCGTATGCGTTCCAACAAGGCGATGATCGATCGCAAGGATTTGCGCGGACTGGTGCGTGCGCTCAAGCAGGGCGAGGCCGTGTGGCTGGCCCCCGATCAGGATTATGGCCGCAGCGGTAGTGTCTTTGCACCCCTGTTTGCGGTGGATGAAGTGGCCACGACCAGCGCCCCTTATATGCTCGCGCGGTTGGCCAAACCAGCGCTGGTGCCCGTGGTATTGATTCGTCGTCCGAAAGCGGGTGGCTACGATTTGCTGATTCAGCCTGAACTCAAAAATTATCCCGTAGACGATGAGATTGCCGCCGCCGCTTATATGAACAAAGTTGTGGAAAAAGAAATCATGCGTGCGCCGGATCAATACATGTGGCTGCATCGTCGTTTCAAAACCCGTCCGGTTGGCGCTCCGTCACTGTATTGACTGGCGGCGTTGATCGCCAACGCGTCGTCTCGATTACAGTTGCCATGCTCGCTTGTGATATTCTCGTGTCAGTAGTTCATCACGAATGAACAGGTTGAGTGGAGATAGCAATATGGCAACTGCAATTTTACTAAGCGAGTATGGCGGGCCTCAGGCGCTGAAGATTGAACATGTCGATGTGGCCGCACCGGGCCCGGGAGAACTGCGCATCCGGCAGACGGCAATCGGCGTCAACTTTCACGATGTGTATGTTCGCAGCGGCCTGTACAAAACCCTGACATTGCCCGGAATTCCCGGGATTGAGGCGGCAGGCGTGGTAGAGGCTATCGGGCCGCAGGTGACCGGCTTCTCGACAGGCGATTCGATTGCCTACATTACGAATCATTATGGTGCCTACGCGTCGGAGCGGATTTTGCCAGCCAGGCTGGCCATTCGCCTGCCGGATGCCATTGACCAGGATCTGGCGGCATCGGTGCTGCTCAAGGGCCTGACGGCCCAAATGCTGTTGCGGCAGGTCCATCAGGTACAGTCGGGCGACACCATTCTAGTACATGCTGCCAGCGGTGGCGTAGGGCAACTGCTTTGCCAGTGGGCCAGTTATCTGGGCGCTACGGTGATAGGAACGGTTGGCAGCAAAGAAAAAGCCGAGCAGGCGCGCGCCTTGGGTTGCGCGCACACTATTTTGTATCGCGAGGAAAATTTCGTGGAGCGGGTGCGTCAGATCACCAACAATCAGGGGGTCAATGTTGTCTATGACTCTGTTGGCAAGGACACGTTCCTGGGCTCACTGGCCGCGCTGGCCCGACGGGGCCATCTGGTTAATTTCGGACAATCTTCGGGCAGCATCGACCCGATTGAGGTGTCCATCCTCGCACCCAAATCCAATAGTCTGACCCGACCGGGAGTGTTTCACTATACCGCCGAGCGCGCGATGCTCGAATCCATGGCCAGCGAACTGTTTGCTTTGATCGAGCGGGACGTACTGGCCGTGCAAACCGGACAGGTCTATCCGCTGGCCGAAGCTGCTCGTGCGCACCAGGCGCTGGAGTCCAGATCACGAATGGGAACGTTGCTGCTCAAGCCGTAATGGGAAGTGCGAAATCTGCCGGCAGGGCGAGCGGATATGGGGCATTGTTCGTCGGTCGATCGCCCGTTCTCTGGACTTGTTCCCCGAGCAGCAGTGACCCTGTGCAAAAAGCGATTGACCATTTACGACTTCAGTTGATGCTATTGGTGATGTAAAATAACATCATATTTGATGTATCAAGTCATTATTGATGCGATAGGATTATGGCGAGACCATCATGCGAACCACTGTCACCATTGATGAGGTTTTATACGCGCAGGCATTGGAACTTGCCGGTCCTGGGATAGTGAGTGCTTCCGATCTATGCCGGGAGGCGATGAAAACCTATGTGCGCGTCCAGGCCGGGCGGCGGCTTGCTGCATTGGGCGGACAGGCGCCAGATATGAAGGACATACCGCGCCGCAGGGATGACGCCGGATCACTATGAGTGTGCTTGTCGACACTTCGGTGTGGGCAGATCACTTCAAAGTGCGAAATGATGCATTGGTCCAGTTGCTTGAGACCGATCGAGTATTGGGCCATCCCATGACCCAGATTGAACTGGCCTGTGGAACGCCGCCCGCGCCGCGCCCGCAAACACTGAATAACATAGGGCTCTTGCAACCCTGTAACCAGGCGGGCTTGCGGGAAGTTGCGGATTTTATTGAACGTGAACGGCTTTATGGCCCGGGGTGCGGCCTGGTAGATATGGTTCTTCTTGCCTCTACACTTATTACGCCGGGCGCGCAATTGTGGACGCTGGACAAGCGCCTTCGCGCGATGGCAGAGCGTTTCAGGATCGCTTTTCAGGCGTCGGGGTATTAAAATCTGCGGCAAGACAATCCAGTAGGGCCGTTGTCTCATTTTGCATTTGCAATCGAGGCATCCTTCCTTTGAATATTGCATCTGTAAAGAGTAGCGCATGTGGATCCAGAAAGAATTTCAATTGAAAGCGCGTCCCAGAGGTTTTCATCTGGTGACCGAAGAAATTGTGCGTCAGGTGCCGGAATTGACCGGTCTGCGCGTGGGCATCATGAATGTGTTTCTTAAACATACCTCGGCATCGCTCACCATTAATGAAAATGCCGATTCCTCCGTACGGGTTGATTTCGAAAGCTATTTCAACCGCCTGGTGCCGGAAGACGAACCGTATTACACCCATACATATGAGGGCAGTGATGATCTGCCGGCACATTTCAAAAGCAGTATCCTGGGCTGCACGCTAGTGGTACCCATCACGAATGGTGCGCTCAATCTTGGCACATGGCAGGGTATTTATTTGTGCGAGCATCGCAATCATGGCTGGCCACGAACGGTTGTGGTCACTGTGCAGGGAGAGGTGGGCCGGTAGCCGGTCGATGGCCTCGCTATGCTGTGGTTCGCTGGATAGCAGCACCTCGGTCAAAATCGCGAGGGCAGTCGCAACAGCAAATCACAACAGCAATCACAACAGCAATTCAGCCGCAATCGCGGTGAGGTACCCGCCTGCGCCACGCAAAACGGCTGCGACATGTGTCTGCAGCCGTTTTACATGCGCCCTATGCAGCAGTATCTAATTGGCTTTCAGCTTCAGGTTGTTGACCAGCTCTGCATAGCGCGCGGTGTCTTCGGCAATGCGCGTGCTCATTTGCGCAGGGGTATCGCCAATGGTTTCCGCGCCGATCTTGGCCATGTCTTTTTTAAAGCCGTCTGACTGAATAATGTGCACCAGATTTTTGTTCAGGTACGACACCGTCTGTTCCGGTGTTCCTTTGGGCGCAAGAATGCCGAACCAGGTGCCGGCATCAAAGCCCTTGAGGCCAGCTTCGTCAAGCGTGGGTACGTCGGGCAATGCCGGGGAACGAGTGCCCGTGGTCACGGCAAGCGCCGTGAGTTTTTTTTCATTGATGTACGGCAACACGGTTGTGATTGTGTCAAATGACATATCCACTTGTCCCCCCAGCAGATCAGTCGTCAGCGGGCCGCTGCCTTTATAGGGCACGTGCAGCAGCTTGGTTTTTGACATAAGCTGTACGCGCTCGCCAATCAGATGCTGGCCGGTGCCCACGCCGTTGGAACCGAAACTCAGTTTTCCCGGCTCTCGCTTGGCCAGCTCGACCAGGTCTGCTACTGATTTTGCGCCGACCTTGTTGTTGACGACCAGTACATTCGGCACCATGGCCACGGTCGTGACAGGAGCAAAGTCCTTCTGGAAATCGTAACGCAGAGAAGAATAGAACGTCGTGGCAATGGTGTGATGGACCGCGCCCATCAACAAAGTGTAGCCATCTGGCTTGGCCCGAGCCACATATTCTGCGCCAATAGTGGCGCCAGCGCCGGGTTTGTTTTCGATAATCACGGGCTGGCCGATTTTTTCTGCAAGCTTCTGGCCCAGTGCGCGTGCCAGCACATCTGTGGTGCCGCCTGCAGGGAAAGGGACCACCAGCTTGACCGGCTGCGCCGGATAGGTCTGCGCCAGGGCCGTGGCGTGCATGGCCGTCAGCGTTGCACCGGTCAACAGGCTCAACGCCAGCAAGCCGGTTTTGCGCAGCAATGTGCGGGGTTGTTCGATTGTTTGTGTAAATAGCATGTCTTCCTCCACCGTCGGCTTTATGCCGCTTTCTGTGCTTTACCAAGGCTGCGGATGTGGCTGCAAACCGCGTCCGTCACCTGCGCCGTTGTCGCTGTGCCGCCCAGGTCGCCGGTATGCAGCGAAGCATCGGCCGTGACTTTTTCGATTGCTTGCATCAGGATGCCGGCGGCATGATCTTCGCCCAGATGCGACAGCAGCATCACGGCGCACCAGAATGTGCCGATTGGATTGGCCAGCCCTTTGCCCATGATGTCGAAAGCCGAGCCGTGAATGGGTTCGAACATGGAGGGATAGCGGCGTTCCGGGTCTATATTGCCGGTAGGTGCAATGCCCAGGCTGCCTGCCAGCGCGGCAGCCAGATCGCTCAGTATGTCTGCATGCAGGTTGGTCGCTACGATGGTGTCCAGTGTTGCTGGTTTGTTGACCATCCTGGCTGTGGCTGCGTCCACCAGTTCCTTGTCCCAGGTGACGTCGGGATATTCCCTGGCAATTTCAACTGCAATTTCATCCCACATGACCATGGCATGGCGCTGTGCATTGGATTTGGTGATCACGGTCAGCAGCTTGCGGGGACGCGATTGCGCCAGGGCAAAGGCATAGCGCATGATACGTTCTACGCCGGCACGGGTCATCATGGACACATCCGTTGCCGCTTCCAGCGGGTGGCCCTGATGGACGCGGCCGCCAACACCCGAGTATTCGCCTTCGCTATTTTCGCGCACGATGACCCAATCCAGGTCCCTGGGCTGACAGCGCTTTAAGGGGGCATCAATGCCTGGCAGGATACGGGTAGGGCGCACGTTGGCGTACTGGTCAAGACCCTGGCATATTTTCAGGCGCAGACCCCACAAGGTAATATGATCGGCAATATCCGGGTCGCCAGCCGAACCGAACAGAATCGCATCCTTGCCATAGAGGGCATCCAGGCCATCAGCGGGCATCATGACGCCGTGCTGCCGATAATAATCGCCGCCCCAGTCAAATGCCGTGAACTCGAATGAAAACTGCTTCAGGGTGTCTGCCAGTGCCTGCAGCACGGTCTGACCCGCGGGAATAACTTCTTTGCCGATACCATCACCGGGTATGCACGCGATTTTGTACGATTTCATCATTCATTATCCTGATTTAGAGAACCTGCACTTATTCTAGAAATATTCGTCGGTGCTAAAATGCGACAAAATTCACAGGATTTGTGCCTGAAAGTTGAAAATGAATGAAAAAAGACCCCCGTCATTCTGCCGATCTGTATTTTTTTGATGCGCTTGTTTCTGCCGGCAGCTTGTCTGCCGTTGCACTGCGCCTGGGGGTGACGCCTTCGGCGGCGAGCAAGCGGTTGATTCAGCTGGAAAAGCGCCTGGGTATGACACTTGTCAATCGCAGCACGCGACGCATGAGTCCGACCGCAGAAGGCCTGGTCTACCTGGAGCACGCCCGAAGTATTCTGGCGCAGATCGAGTCGCTGGATCGGCAGATGTTCAGGTTCAAGTCCGAACCCGAGGGGCTGATCCGGCTCAATGCGACGCTGGGCTTCGGCAGAAGCTATATACAGCCGCTGGTTTCGCGGTTTGTAAAGAAGTATCCGTCCATCACGATCCAGCTATTTTTAACGCCTTATCCGCCTGCTCTGAGCGATGATGCGTTTGATCTGTCCATTCAGTTTGGCAAGCCGCCCCATCAGAAACTCAAAACCCGACTGCTCGCGCAAAACCGGCGGCTTCTGGTGGCCTCTGCAACCTATCTGGCGCGGGCCGGCACGCCTGCGCTGCCACTTGATCTGCTTAAGCACAACTGTATTGTGATCAAGCAGGATGAGCTGCCCTATTCAGAGTGGATATTGAGCAATGGCCAAAGCACCGAGAAAGTGCCCGTAACAGGCAATTTGATCACCAATGACGGCTATGTGGGGGTGCAGTGGGCCCTGGATGGTCACGGGGTTGTGATGCGCGCCGAATGGGATGTCGCCCGGTATATGCGCAGCGGGCGCCTGGTGCAGGTGCTGGCCGATTACAATACGCCCAATGCCGACATATATGCGGTGTACCGGGAGCAGCCGCACACGACGGCGCGCATGACTCTGCTGCTGGACTATCTGTCGCGCAGCTTTGATAATCTGAATCCCGGGTCTAATATTACGGTCAGTGCCGGTTGGTAGCCCCGGCCACGCCGGCGATGGCCACGGTTTTCATTTGAAATCAGCGGGTTGCCACTTGCGTGACAACCGCGATGATTAGTGGTTGAATTTCGTCTGTATTATCCATTAAAGTAACGACACACGCTGGCAGACAGGCAGGCTGATAAGCTGCTTAACTGCGGTTGCCATAGCGTATGCGCAGCCAGCGCCTTGCGGCAGGCTGACATCGGGCGACCTTGCCGGGCAGGTCACTTTCGGCTTTATATTTGTCGCTCAACCACAAGGGCATTGACCATGACACTTCTTTTTGCGTTTTTGCATCACGTTCTGGCTTTCGTGCTGGTTGCCGCGCTGGCCATTGAGCTGGTGCTGGTCAAAGACCGAATCAGTATCGAACGTGCCCGGCGCATTTTGCGTGCCGATGCCATTTATGGCGCATCGGCCATGCTGTTGCTGGTGGTGGGCTTTTTACGCGTGATCTTTTTTGAAAAGGGCGCGGCCTACTATTTTCACAGCATTCCCTTTATTGCCAAGCTGCTGTTGTTTGTCGCAGTCGGCGTGTTGTCCATTTATCCGACCATGACTTTTCTGTCGTGGCGCAAAAGTCTGAATCGTGGCCGGGAACCGGTGCTGGATCCTGCAGTCATCAAGCGGATTCGCAAGCTGATCCATTACGAACTGGTCTGTCTGGTGCTGATCGTGCTGGCTGCCGCCATGATGGCGCGTGGCGTAGGCTACTGGGGTTAGGGGAGCGAACCGTGTCAGATATAGTGCCACGCGTGATGTCGCTCTTTGTGTACGGAACGCTGAAAACAGGTTGTTGTAATCACGAACGTCATTGCTCCATGGCGGTACACAAGGAAAAGGCCTGGCTATGGGGGCGGATTTATCATCTTGACCGCGATGAGGGCTACCCCATGGTGCAAATCTGCCCGCAAGCCATTTTGGCGCGCGGTACCGACCGGCCCGAGATGGATGCGTTGCTCGAGTGCGCACCAGGTTCAACGGCCAGGCCCGAGGGCGACTGGGATCTGATTGAAGGCGAATTGATGCGGTTTGATCGTCCGGAAAACGACGTGCCGCTAATTGACCTGCTGGAGGAGTTTCGCGCCGATGGGCAGGGGCTGTATGTTCGGGTGCTGACTACGGTGAATACCGATGCCGGCCCACAAACGGCATGGACGTATATCAGGGAGCGCGAACATGATGGTCGCCGCCTGCGCCCGGATACGACCGGGACGGTGTGCTGGCGCCCGGCAGACCTTATTTCCTGAAGACGGCGTAGCTCCAGGAAATGTCGTTGCGACCCAGTGTGTCGTTTTTATAGCTTTTCTGATAAAGCAACTGCAGCCCACACGTGTGTGCAAGTGCAATCGTTTCTTTGTCCGGAATGTCGAACATGTGGCGCTCTGTCGGGACGGGGCCATGGCGCAGAGACATCGACATAATGCCATTGCGCCCCAGCAGCGCGGCGCAATGCTGCATGGCAGGCAGCCGCTCCTGTTCCTGCAGGTGCATCCACACTGCGGTCAGCAGTATCAGGTCGTATTGCTTGCCGCTGGCGCGTACCACAGCCAGATCCGGCAGACTGTCTGCGATCCAGTTGATGCATGCATCGGCATGATGCAGGTTGCCCTGTTCCCGCATGGCAGCGGTGGGCTCGACGGCATCAACCTGGTAGCCCAGCGCCGCCAGTGCAGCTGCGTCCCGTCCGGTACCTGCGCCGATATCCAGCACTTTTGCAGGTGCCCCTGGGTAAAAGCCACGTACCGGGTTATGCACTTTTTCAAAGGTGACGCTTTCGTAGTCAGCGGCAAACCGTTGTGCCTTTTCTGCATAGCCCTTGCTGCCTGCGATTTCGACCATGTTCGTATGTCCATTCATGTATTGTGGATTAAGACAAGTGTATCGGATTGGGAAATTAAAATAGGGTTTTGTCTCATTCGCCCATATTTTTGCTCCGCACTTCTTTTGCAGCAATTTCTTTATTCCAGCCCGGAATTCTTTATACTTGTGCTGCTCTACATATTAAATTCTGCATATTTCAAATAGGTTATTGCGTGAATAACTCTCACAACAGTAGTGATGGTGGCGATATCGTCGTTTCCATCCAGGGGGTGGGTAAAACCTACAAAAGCGGTTTTACAGCCCTCAAAGGCGTCAATCTGGATATCCGCCGTGGTGAAATCCTGGCCCTGCTAGGACCCAACGGCGCAGGTAAAACAACCCTGATCGGCATCGTGACCGGTCTGGTCAACGCGTCCGAAGGCACGATTTTGGTTGACGGCGACGACGTGCAACGCGATTATCGACGCGTGCGTCCCAAAATAGGCCTGGTTCCGCAGGAGCTTTTTACCGACTCGTTCGAGACGGTATGGGACACCGTTACATTTAGTCGCGGCCTGTTCGGCAAACCGGCAAACCCGGCGCATATAGAGCGGGTGCTCAGGGCGTTGTCCTTGTGGAACAAGAAGGATAGCAAGATCCTGAGCCTGTCCGGCGGCATGAAGCGCCGCGTGCTGATCGCCAAGGCGTTGTCGCATGAACCCTCGATTTTGTTTCTGGATGAACCGACTGCCGGCGTGGATGTAGAGCTGCGTCACGACATGTGGAACCTGGTGCGCAAGTTGCGCGAGCAGGGCGTGACCGTGATTCTGACCACGCACTATATTGAAGAAGCTGAAGATATGGCCGACCGGATTGCCGTCATCAATAACGGTGAGATCATCCTGGTGCAGGACAAGGAACAGCTGATGGGGCAACTGGGCAAGAAAGAGCTGCATCTGCAACTGACGCAGCCGCTGGCTGCGCTGCCACCTGCCATGTCAGCCCATCCCCTGGTCTTGTCTGCAGACGGGCGTACGCTGGTGTACACCTATAACAAGGAATCGGAAGACAATACGGGTAAAAGCCTGTCCGAAATGTTGCGCCAGCTGGGCGATTTCGGCATTGAGCTCAAAGACCTGCAATCGCGAGAAAGCTCACTGGAAGATATTTTCGTGAGCCTGGTAAGGAAAGATTCATGAATCTGTACGGCGTAAAAGCAATTTACAAGTTTGAGATGGCGCGGGCGTTTCGCACGCTCATGCAAAGCATCGCATCGCCGGTGCTGTCCACGGCGCTGTATTTCATTGTGTTCGGCGCTGCTATCGGTTCGCGCATGGGCGACATTGACGGCGTCTCCTATGGTGCATTCATTGTGCCGGGGCTGCTGATGATGGCCCTGCTGGGGCAGAGCGTCTCGAATGCGTCCTTCGGCATTTACATGCCCAAGTGGTCCGGCACCATCTATGAAATCATGTCGGCCCCGGTTTCCTATTTCGAGGTGATTCTGGGTTATGTGGGGGCGGCGGCAACCAAGACGCTGATATTGTCGGTGCTGATCCTGATCACAGCGCGTTTCTTTGTTGAATACCAGATCCAGCATCCGTTCTGGATGGTGCTGTTTCTGGTTCTGACGGCGATCACCTTCAGCATGTTCGGCTTTATTATCGGGCTGTGGGCCGATGGCTTTGAGAAACTGCAGATCATTCCGCTGATGGTCATTACGCCGCTGACCTTTCTGGGTGGCGCGTTTTATTCCATTCATATGCTCCCCGGCATCTGGCCCAAAGTGGCGCTATTTAATCCGGTGGTGTATCTGATCAGCGGCTTTCGCTGGAGTTTTTACGGCGTGGCCGATGTGAACCATTACGTCAGCCTGTTCACCATTGTGTTCATTTTGCTGGTGTGTGCCCTGGTGGTCTCGTGGATGTTCCGCACCGGCTACAAGCTGCGGCCCTGATAGAGCCTCTGATGCGCCCCGGATGTGCGCCATAAGGCGAGCCTGGGGCGTCTGAGCAGTCTGTTGTGTGCTCGGCATGCGTGTTGCGCGGGCGACCGTGGCAGATTTGCAAAAATTTGCGCATATGATCGTCGTTCCGGCCTGTGACGCGCTTAAGAGGCGTGGCACCAGGCCGCACGTCACCAAGGCCCTGCGTGCAACAGGGTGACAGACGCGGCGGTCTGCCCGCTGCGCGGTTTGTGTCTGCAGGGAACGGCTTTTTCAGGCCTGAATGACGCTGCTGGTCTCTTGCTTATCGGATTCATCGGTATGCGCCGCCACATTTTCTTCTCTTTCCACAGCCGTGCGTGAAACCGGTTCGGCGGCAGGCGCGCTGGTCGCTGGCGTAGTCACGGCCACATCCCGCAGGCGGCTGCGTTTTGGTTTCTTTTCACGCACGACGGCAGGCGGTGTCCAGGTTACGATATGCAGTGAACCGTCTGCGTGCTCCACCAGAGCGGTCATGCTTTCGACCCAGTCGCCATCATTGCAGTACAGAATGCCGTCCACTTCGCGAATTTCAGCTTTATGGATATGGCCGCAAACCACGCCATCATAATTGTTCTTGCGTGCTTCCTGCATGACGGCGTCTTCGAACGCGGAGATATAGCTGACCGCATTTTTGACTTTCTGCTTCAGGTATTGGGACAGCGACCAGTATCCCAGCCCCATGCGCGCGCGGGCGCTGTTGAGCCACATATTGGAGGTCAGGGCAACGGTGTACAGGTGATCGCCCACATAGGCCAGCCACGGGGCAAACTGCACGACGCCGTCGAAACGATCGCCATGCAGGATCCACAGGCGCTTGCCATCGGCCGTTGTGTGCTCGGTTTCCTCGACCACTTCGATACCGCCGAAGTTTTGTTGCACGTAATGCCGGGCAAATGAGTCGTGGTTGCCGGGAACGAAGACGACCCGGGTGCCTTGCCGACATTTGCGCAGTATTTTCTGTATGACGTCATTATGCGACTGAGGCCAGAACCACTTGCCTTTGAGTTGCCAGCCATCGATAATGTCACCCACCAGATACAGGGTATCGGATTCTGTGTGCTTCAGGAAATCCAGTAACGCATTCGCCTGGCAGCCTTTGGTGCCCAGGTGGACATCGGAGATCCAGATCGTGCGATAGTGGGTAGTAGGATGTTCAGACAAAGTAATGTCAGGCCATAAGTACAGGTCGGGAATGACTCTTATTACACCAATCCGTTGTGACGCATGTGTGACAATACCCGGTATATTATCTGTCACCTGTTTGTCATCTGAGCGACTGTTTCCTTTTTAACACATTGGCGGTCGTATTCCAATTGAGTTGTAGCTGAATGAATGCGTATCTTGCCGGTCTGTTTCTAAGTGGTTCCCTGATTCTTGCGATCGGTTCGCAAAATGCCTTCGTCCTCAAGCAGGGGTTGCGCAAAAGCCACGTCTTCTGGGTCTGTCTGGTATGCAGCCTGTCAGATGCGGCGTTGATTCTGACTGGCGTACTGGGTTTTTCCGTTGTCGCCCGCCATGCGGCGCACGTGGTGCCCTTGATCAAATATGCTGGCGCGCTTTTCCTGTTTGTTTACGGTCTGCTGCACTTTCATGCTGCGATTACCAAAACCGCCAGCATGGGGGACAGCCATATCGAAGCGCCTTCCCTGAAGCGAACCCTGCTGATTTGCCTGGCGCTGACCTGGCTCAATCCCCATGTCTACCTTGATACGTTGCTGCTGATCGGATCGGTATCTACCCGATTCCCGGGGCAACACTGGTTGTTCGCAGCGGGCGGCATTACCGCTTCGCTGGTTTTTTTCTTTTCCCTTGGCTACGGTGCGCGGCTTTTGTTGCCGTTATTCAAAAAGCCGGTGGCATGGAAGGTGCTGGACCTGGTTGTGGGTGTCACCATGTGGGCAATTGCCTGGCAATTGGTCTGGGGCGAATCCCTGGGATAGCCCAGTGCTCGGTGCAGGGCGCGGCAAGGTGGTGATGCATCGGGTGTGGCGGGTCAGGTTAGAACGCACGCGGCGTGCCGGGCACAAAAAAGCGTCCGAACATGGTCTATGTTCGGACGCCGGTGCGCACTTTAAGCGCAGCGTCTGGCCGGTGTGCATATAAAGACGATGCAGGGCCGGCCAGACGCCTGATCAGTGACTGTGGCCGGGTGCTTTTTCCGGTTTGTTTTTCAATGACTCGTCCAGCTCAATGGCGCCTTCTGGCGGTTCGGGTTCGTCGTCCCGTTCCGCTGGGGCGCCGGCCGGTGCCGGTGTTGCCGCGGCATTGCTGTCCGCATCGCTGCTACCATCCTCATTGCTGCCGTCGATGGCCGGGCTGACCAGCTCCACGACCTTGGCACGCGACATCAGGCCGACAAATTCGTCGTTGTCGCCGGTTACCACGACTGGCGCGGTCGATTGCAGCATATGGGTCAGCACTTCGTCCAGATTGGTGTCTGCCGAAACGGTGCGGGCTTCTTCCACTTTTGAGGAAATGTCCCGCAGGCCGGCCCGGACCGCATCTTCGGCCGCAGACAGGCGCAGCAGGCCGGCAAAGGCCTTGCCATCGAGCACAGGAGCGAACTTGTAGTCGTATTGTTTCATGCGTTCAATGGCATGGGCGGGCCGCGCGCGCATGGTCAGGGTCAGGCGCGGCGCATTGACCGCGTGACTGGCGTTGAGCGCCTTGCCACGGTTCACATCCTGCAGGAACGCTGCGACGTATTCATTGTCGGGAGACAGCAGAATATCTTCGGGCGTGCCTTCCTGGATCAATTCGCCGTCCTTCAGAATGGCAATGCGGTTGCCCAGGCGCAGTGCTTCGTCCAGGTCATGGGTAATGAACACGATGGTTTTATTGAGTTTGGCCTGTAGTTCGAGCAGTTGGTTCTGCATTTCGCGGCGGATCAGCGGATCCAGGGCTGAGAAAGCCTCATCCATCAGCAGAATGTCGGCATCGGTCGCCAGCGCCCGCGCCAGGCCCACGCGCTGCTGCATGCCGCCCGAGAGCTGGTGAGGGTACTGGTTTTCAAAACCGGCCAGACCGACCTGATCAAGCCAGTAGCGGCCTTTGTCGTGCGCGTCGGCTTTGTTCATGCCCTGAATGGACAGGCCGTAGGCGGCATTGTCCAGCACGGTTTTATGCGGCAGCAGGCCAAAGCGCTGAAATACCATGCTCATGGTTCTCTGGCGGAATTTTTCCAGCTCCTTGCGGCCAAGCGTCACAACATCGGTATCGTCGACCAGTATGTGGCCCGCAGTGGGTTCAATCAACCGGTTAAAGTGACGGATCAGCGTTGATTTTCCTGAGCCGGACAAGCCCATGATGACGTGGATGCTGCCTTCTTCGATACTCAGGCTGATGTCCTTGAGACCCAGCGTGTGGCCGCTTTTGGCCAGCAGTTCTTCCTTGGAGATGCCCTGTTTGACCGCATCAATCCATTTTTCCGGATTTTTGCCGAAGATTTTGTAGATGTTTTTGACTTCAATTTTACTCATAGCGCACCGCCTGTATT
The DNA here is from genome assembly GCF_004217095.1 of Advenella incenata. Classification (GTDB taxonomy): domain Bacteria; phylum Pseudomonadota; class Gammaproteobacteria; order Burkholderiales; family Burkholderiaceae_B; genus Advenella; species Advenella incenata. The sequence continues at coordinate 400,110 of NZ_SHKO01000001.1, forward strand.
TTTCCGTTTTCCATAAGACTGGGTAATGCGGTCAAAAAGCACCGCAAGAATGACAATGCCCAGCCCGGCCAGCAGGCCGCGGCCCACTTCAAGGCGGTTGATGCCAAGCAGCACTTCGTAGCCCAGGCCGCGCGCGCCGATCATGGAGGCAATGACCACCATTGACAGCGCCATCATCGTGGTCTGGTTGATCCCGGCCATGATGTTTGGCAGTGCCAGCGGCAGTTGCACGCCGAACAGTTGCTGCGAGGAAGAGGCGCCGAAGGCCCGAGAGGCTTCAAGCACTTCGCGGTCCACCAGCCGGATTCCCAGATCGGTCAGCCGGATTAGCGGAGGAACAGCATAAATTACGGTTGCGATAATGGCCGGGATTTTACCAAGACCGAAAAGCATGACAACCGGAATAAGGTACACAAAGCTGGGCAGCGTCTGCATGATATCCAGCACTGGCAGCATGACCGATCGAACCGGATTGGATTTTGCGGTGAGCACGCCCAGCGGAATACCGATAATGATCGAAATTGCAGTTGCCATAATCATGAGTGACAGGGTCTGCATGCCTGCGTCCCAGAGGCCCAGGACGCCCAGCATTGCCAGCAGTACCCCCATCATCAGGGAGAACACGGGCCGGCGGCTGGCCGCGTAAGCGACGAGCACGGCCACGATAATAACGCTCCACCATGGCGCGCCGCGCAGAACTTTTTCAAGCCACACCAGCAAATGCAGGAGAGGCTCTGACATTGCATTGAGTGCATCGGCGTAATTGGTGACCAGATGGTCCACAAACCCGTCAATGCTTTTGCGCACATCGCGCGCAGAGATAATTTCAGGAAACATAATTTTATTTTTTCATCAAAATATAGGGAAAGGCAGGACCGGGCCAGGGCCGCAGGACACGAACGTGCCCGGCAGACAGCGTGGTTGCCCGGATTTGACTGGCGCAGCGGTCAGAGCGAGGCTTTAACACGATCGGCCACCTCGGCGGGGACCCACTTGGACCAGATGTCCTGTTGGTTTTTCAGAAACCATTGTGCGACTTCGCTTGTCTCGGCACCAGACTCTTCCATATGGGCCAGAGTCTTGTTGACGACATCAAACGGGACTGACACCTTGCTGAAAAATGCGGTCAGTGTGGGCGCTTTTTGTATGAACTGGGTATTGAGCGCGGTAAACACCGGGTTGTCCGGATATCCAACCGCTTGGGGGTCGGCACAGTCTTCGCGGGTCAGGCATAACTGCTTTTCTTTGTCATAGGCAGGCATGTCAAGCTTGACCAGTTCCAGCGTGCTGACCAGAGGCGTGGGCTCCCAATAGTAAAAGACAATATCTTTTTCGCGCTTGTAGGCTGACATCAGGGCTGCTTTCTGGGCTGCGCCGGTACCGGGGGCATAAACCTCGAAGTCCTTGTCCAGCTTCAGGCCCTTTGCCAGATTGGTGGCAACCAGTTGGCAGTTCCAGCCTGCCGGGCAACCGTAAATCCGGCCCTTGTCCGGGCTTTCCGGATCGGCAAACGCATCCTTGTGTTTGATCAAATCGGCGGCAGACTTCAGATCGGGAAATTTGCTGGCAGTATATTTGGGTATATACCACGCTTCCCTGCCTGTATACAGTTCGCCGACACGTTTGACTTTGCCGCTTTTTTCGGCCTGCGCCCAGGCGTCACTGACGCTGTTGAGCCAGATTTCAGTATTGACTTGCAGATCGCCGCGTGCCAGTGCTGCCAAAGCGGTGAGCGTCTCGGTAGGGACCACCTCGGTCTGGCAGCCATACCCTTTTTCAAGGATATGTCGTTCGACGTCGGCCAGAATCAGGTTCGATTCCCAGTTCATGCCACCGAACTTGATGGTCTCGCCCACTTCGCAGGCGGGTGCATCGGCCGCGGCGGCAGAGCGGGCAAACCCGAACGTGGCCGAAGCAATGAATACAGCAGATATAACTTTAGTCTTTATCATGGCAATGTGCCTCTTATGGCTAAAAGTTAAGCTAAACGCCAGGATTGGCATCGGCCCGTCCGAAGACGGGCGTTTCGAGTGACGGGCAAGCGATTAGAGCGATTCCTTCACTTTGGCGGCCACTTCGGGGGAAACCCATTTTTCCCAAACTTCGCCCTGGTTTTTCAGGAACCAGTCTGCGACATCACGCGAATCGTCGCCACTCTCTTCCATGTGAGCCAGTGTTTTGTCCATGACTGGCAGGGGGACCGATACCTTGGAAAAGAATTCGGTCAGTTTTGGCGCTTTTTTGGAAAACTCCGTATTCAGTGCAGTAAATACCGGGTTGTCCGGATAGGCGCTGGGTTGTGGATCGGCGCAGTCAGGATTGGTCAGGCATTTCTGTTTTTCCGCATCGTAGGGCGGCAATTCCAGTTTGACCAGGTCAAGCGAACCCACTAGCGGAGTTGGATACCAATAGTAGAACACGATATTTTGCTTGCGTTTGTAAGCCGAGGTCAGGGCCGCTTTCTGGGCTGCGCCGGTGCCAGGTGAATACAGGGTGAAATCCTTGTCCAGTTTCAGCGCTTTGTACAGATTGCTGCTGACCACTTCACATCCCCAGCCAGCCGGGCAGCCGTAGAAACGTCCCTTGCTTGGGTCTTCCGGATCGGCAAACTCTTCTTTGTATTTGGGCAGATCGGCTGCGGATTTGAGGTCAGGGAATTTTTCGGCGACGTATTTCGGAATGAACCAGGCTTCGCCACCCGTGTACAGATCGGCTACTCTTTTGACTTTACCGGTTTTCTCGGCCTTGGCCCAGGGATCGCCTACGCTGTTGAGCCAGATCTCGGTGTTGATATCCAGATCGCCGCGCTCCAGTGCCGCCAGGGCGGGCAGGGTTTCGGTGGGCAGCGTTTCGGTCTTGCAGCCGTAGCCTTTTTCAAGAATGGTGCGCTGAACGTCGACCAGCACCAGGTTCGATTCCCAGTTCATGCCGCCGAAGTTGACGGTGCGATCTACTTCGCATTGGGCATCTGCAGCTTGTGCGGTGGCAGACAAGCCCAGGCCAAACGCAGCCAGTAGCGTTGCGCCGAGAATTTTGTGTTTTAAGAACATGGCCGTAGCCTCCTTAAGTCTTACAGGGTTATAAAAATAACTGTGTATGCCAAAGAGTATGCGGAAAACGACGTAGCGCCGTCGATACAAACAAAAATTGATGGGCGGCAGGCGCCCGATTGACAGGTAAAGCACTTTCGCGCGATAGGCGCAAAAGGTGTACACAATTGAAACGTTGAATTAATAGAACCCGGCCATTGTAACAAATCGAGGGAGCCCGGGCAAACCAGCCCCCTTGGTAAAATCCCTAGCAGCTTTTTATCTTCATGTATGAGAAAATTAATTCACATACGAAAATTAAATGGGTTAAATTAACGGCTTAAAATGAATGGCCTAAATAGAATTTGGCTAAATTCGGCTATTTACCCGACCCACAGGAAACCAAGTAATGACAGACAGTACAGCGCAAACCGCAAGCACCATCAGCAAAAAACCAGGCGCCTGTTCCTGGATCGTCCGCGAGGCGGATGTCCCAGGCTATAGCCCGGCCAACCACCATGGCACTGTTAACCGGCGCCTGATCGGACCCGAGACGGTTGGCGCGCGCCACCTGGAGGTGTTGGTAGGTACAATTGAACAGAATCGGGGCGCCTTGCCGCATGCCCATCCTGGCATTGAACAGGTGGTGTATTTGCTGTCTGGCACGGCGGATGTGGAAATGGACGGGGAAAAGGGTTCCTTGCAAGCCGGAGACTGCTGTTTTTTTCCTGCAGACAAAAAGCATATCTTTACAGTAACCAGTGTCGAGCCGGCGCGCCTGCTGGTTATTTATTCGCCTCCCTATGAAGAAAATCCGGCCAGGGTGATACGGGATTGATCGCCGGATAACCCGATTTTTAGCACAAACCCACGCTTGCCTTTTGCTGGTACCGTCGCTCAAAGAAGCCTCGCCCTTTACTGGAGACATTATGAATATCAAACCCCTACGTTGTTTGCTGGGTGTCGCCGCCCTTATCGCCGCGGGAACCGCCGCAGCGGCATGGCCGGAAAAGCCCATTACCATGGTCGTCCCGTTCCCGGCTGGCTCGGGTACCGACTCTGTCGGACGCATCTTTGCTCGTGAAATGACCAGTCGTCTTGGCCAGCAGGTGATTGTGGAAAACAAGCCCGGTGGCAACGGTACGATTGCGGCGCAGCAGGTTGCCCGCGCCAAGCCTGATGGCTATACCATTCTGATTTCAACCAATACGCCGCTTTCGGCTGCGCCCTGGCTGCAAAAAAGCGTGCCTTACGATGTGCTCAAGGATTTCACGCCAATTGCGCGCGGCGGTAACTTGCCCTTCATCCTGGTTGCCAATATGAAGCAAACCTTCAATTCGGTGCAGGAACTGGTCCAGCAAGCCAAAGCCAGCCCGGGCAAACTGACCTACGCCTCCGGCAACAGTACCGGCATTGTTGCCGGTGCCACGCTGTCGCATGCTGCCGGTATCGAGACCCTGCATGTGCCCTACAAGGGCACGCCTCAGGCACTGACCGACCTGATTGGCGGGCAGGTGGACTATATGTTTACCGATCTGACTTCGGGCATGCCATTTGTGCAATCCAAGAAGATCAAGGCGCTCGCGGTGTCTACCGCCAAGCCCAGCACGCTGTTGCCCGAGCTGCCTTCCATGGAAGCGGCCGGTATTAATAATTTCGACATCAATTCCTGGAATGGATTTCTGGGTCCGGCCCAGATGTCCGGTGAAGCGGTGGCGGCGTTGAATAAGGCCATCAATGAAATCGTGAGCGATGCGAAGGTCAAGCAGGAGCTGGCACGCCTGGGATTTGATGCCTTCAGCGGCACCCAGGAGGAATTTGCGGCATTTGTCCGGGACCAGTACGAGTTATGGGGCAAGCTCATCAAGGACGCGGGAATTCAGGTTCAATAGTAATGACAGACAACAATCGAAGCGGGCCGCTGGCCGGGGTACGGGTCCTGGATCTGACTTCCATTATCCTGGGGCCGTTTGCCACACAGATGATGGCCGATCTGGGCGCAGATGTGATCAAGGTCGAATCGCCGGTGGGCGATACGATACGGCAGGTCGGACCCATGCGCAATCCAGGCATGGGCGCGATCTACCTGCATCTGAATCGCAACAAGCGATCGGTAGTGCTTGATCTGAAAACCGAGGAAGGCAGGGAAGCCTGCCTGCATCTGGTGCGCGAGGTCGATGTGCTGCTCTACAACGTCAGGCCGCAGTCCATGGCGCGCATGGGCCTGTCGTATGAAGCGGTCAGCGCCGTGAATCCGAAAATTGTCTACGTAGGCGCCTATGGTTTTGGCAACGAAGGTCCGTACGCCGGCAAGCCGGCTTACGATGATTTGATACAGGGCATGACTGGGGTGGCTCGTCTTTACGAACGCAACAGCGGGCACGAACCGCGTTATGCGCCGATAACGCTGGCCGATCGCACCATCGGGCTGCAGGCGGCCATTGCCTGCCTGGCCGGCGTTATTCACAGCCGGGCGACCGGTACGGGGCAATCGATTGAGGTGCCGATGTTTGAAGGGATGGCGCAAATGATCCTGGGCGATCACCTGGGCCAGCGCACATTCGATGAGAACGCGCCGGCGGGCACCATGGGCTATTCCCGGTTGTTGGCTGAACATCGCAAGCCCTATCAGACACAGGACGGATATGTGAGCGCCCTGATCTACAACGATCGGCACTGGCAGCAGTTTCTGGCGGCTATCGATCGCGCCGACCTGATCACCGATTCGATCTTTTCCACCCACTCGCGACGTGCCGAAAACATTGATGAAGTATATCGATTTGTAGATGGAATCTTGCGGACCCGCAGCACGGCAGACTGGCTGGCGCTGTTCGATGCGAACGATATTCCGTGCGCGCCGCTGTACGCCATCGAAGATCTTCCTGCAGACCCGCACCTGAAGGCAACCGGCCATCTGGTGCGAACCAATCACCCAAGCGAGGGCGAGGTCCATACAATCGCGCCGCTGGGGCGATATTCGGCCACGCCGCTGAGCGTCTATCGCCATGCGCCTACGCTGGGCGAACATACCGAAGAATTGCTCGATGGTCTGCCCATGGACAGCGATAAAAAACAGGCCATATTGAAGGCGGCAAAGCGTAACACGAACAGGCACTAAGCCGATGCGTGGTCATCCAGGGGAGGCGATGGCCAATGCGAGGGCGCGCGCGGCCGATTGTCGGCACGACCCATGATTGGGCGGCACACCCCAGCGCCGGGCATGGGCGCATTGCGCCATTGAAGTGACACAACACACCTAAACGACGGAGTAATGATGGATTTCTCGCTTTCTCAGGATCAGCAAATGCTTGTGGCTGCCATTGAACAGCTATGCCGCGGTTTTGATGACGAATACTGGCTCACCTGCGACAGAACAGGCGAGTATCCAGAGGCGTTTTATCAGCGCCTGGCCAAGGCGGGCTGGTTGGGGGTGGCCATGCCGCAGGAATATGGCGGCGCAGGGTTGGGTATTACCGAAGCCGCGCTAATGATGAAAGCCATTTCGCGCTCGGGTGCAGGGTTTACCGGCGCCTCGGCCGTGCATATGAATATTTTCGGATTAAATCCGGTGGTCCGGTTTGGCTCGGAGGAACTCAAGCAACGCGCATTGCCACCTTTGATCGAAGGCAAGGACAAAGCCTGCTTTGCCGTCACCGAACCCGATGCCGGGCTGGACACCACCCAATTGACCACGCGTGCGCAAAAGCATGGCGACCACTATCGAATATACGGACGCAAAATCTGGATTTCCACCGCCCAGGTTGCGACCAAAATGCTGCTGCTGGCTCGCACCACGCCAAAAGACCAGGTATCGAAGCCCACCGAAGGCCTGAGCCTGTTCTACACCGATCTGGATCGCAGTCAGGTTGAAGTGCGCGAAATTGAAAAGCTGGGACGTAAGGCCGTCGATTCCAATATGCTGTTTTTCGATGGCCTGGAAATTGCCGAATGCGATCGCGTGGGCGAAGAGGGCAAGGGCTTTGAATACATTCTTCATGGCCTCAATCCAGAGCGCATCCTGATTGCAGCAGAGGCGGTCGGCCTGGGTCAGGTGGCGCTGGACAAGGCAGTTCAATACGCGAAAGAGCGTATCGTATTTAATCGGCCTATCGGCCAGAATCAGGGCATTCAGCATCCGCTGGCGCAATGCTGGATGCAGCTGGAAGCCGCTGATCTGATGGTGTCCCGTGCGGCTGCCGCCTATGACGCCAATGAGCCGGCGGGCGCATACGCCAATACCGCCAAATATCTGGCCGCTGAAGCGGCATTTACCTCATGCCAGACGGCGATCCAGACCCTGGGCGGAATGGGTTATGCCAAGGAATATCATGTTGAACGCTATTTGCGTGAAAGCTTTATCCCGCGTATTGCGCCGGTCAGTCCGCAACTGATCATGTGCTTCATTGCCGAAAAAGTGCTGGGCCTGCCCAAATCCTACTGACGACGCGCCAGCTGGTCGGGCCGATCCGGGCCGCGGCTGCGCTTGCGCCGGTCGCGAGCGCTTCTGGCAACGGGTATCGCCGATAGCGGGGCTGATTGTTTAATGCTGTTCAATAAAGGTGCACATCACACGAAGCTTCTGCGCATGATTGTGCAGATTGGCCTCGATCCGGTACAACGGTCCAGCAATGGAGATCGCAAAATGGCCGCCCGAGACAGTCACGGGCCAGGCGATGGCGCCGACATCCACCATGGATTCGCCCAAATTGGTGAACAGCCCTTTTTCCTGTCCGGCCTTGATGTCTGCCAGAAACTGCTGGCGCGTCGCAATGGTGCGGTCATTGCGCCTGGCAAAACTCATCTTGTCCAGCAGCGCCAGTTGCGCCGGTTCATCCAGCGCAGAAAACAGCGCCTTGCCCAGCGAATTGGCGTGGATTTCCTTTTGCTCTCCGGCCACGGCGACATAATGAATGGGGTTTTCAGAAGGAAGCACGTCCAGGTACACCACCGTGTTCAGCGAAGTGAGTTTACCCAGCACCACCGTCTCGCCTGTGATGGCGCACAATTCCCGCAGGCTGGGGTACAGCCGCTCGAGCACCGGGTCGGCCTTGGTAATGCGCTGCGCCATGGCCAACAGCCGCCCCGTTGGGTAATACCCCTGGCGGCGCGAGGTTTCGTACAGATAACCCAGGCTCAACAGCGTGCGCACCAGCGCCAGGCAACTGGAGGCCGGGGCATTGAGCTCGCGAGCCAGTTCCGAGAGCGCCAGTGGCTTTTGTTCGCGGGAAAAAATCTCGATGATCTCGATAACCCTGAGCGCCGTTTTGACGCGATGGTTTTCGGTGCCGGGGGCAGTGGTGTTCATGAATAGGAAAACAGGAGTGACAGGGCTACAGTTTAACCGATGCCATAATTTCTTACACTGTTTTGTTTGATTGCCGCGGGTACTCGTGCCATTCTCTGAGCAAAGAAGACGGCACGTTCCAGTCCGCCATTTAGTTCATGTTTAAAATAATTAATTAACACAACTGAAATACAAGGAGAAGATATGAAACGCGCATTCATGGCCGTTGCAGTCGCCGCCGTTTTTACCGGCGCCTCGTTCATCCCTGCCAGCGCACGCACGGCAGATGCAAGCGCTGCAGATACCTTTGAGGTAAGCGGCCTGGAAAAACCAGGTTCAATCTCGATCGACAAATGGGGCATCCCGCATATCTACGCGCAGACGCTTTACGATGCCTTTTTCCTGCAGGGATTTAACGCAGCGCGGGACCGGCTGTTTCAGATCGATTTATGGCGCAAGCGCGGCCTGGGTGAAATGGCCAAGGATTTCGGTCCCGATTATGTCGAGGGCGATCGCATGGCGCGGGCCGTTCTGTTTCGCGGCGATATGTATCGCGAATGGCTGGCTTACGGCTCGGATTCGAAACGCGTGGCACAGGCATTTACTGCGGGCATCAACGAATACGTAAAAATGACGAAAGCCGATCCGGCGCTGTTGCCCGAAGAATTCAAAAAACTGGGTTATCAGCCTTCCCTGTGGCAGGCCGAGGATGTGGTGCGGATTCGTCACCATGGCCTGACGCTGAATGCCAAGAACGAGCTGGATCGCGCGCAGGTGTTCTGCAAGATCAAGGATGATCCGGTAAAGGCAGACTGGTTGCGACGCGAGTTGAGCCCGACCATTGATCCTAAACTGGTCGAGGGTCTGGATCCATGCTCGATTCCGGTGAAAAAAATCAAGGATGCCTATGATCTGGCCACGGCTACGCCAAAACTGACCAAACTGCCGCCGGGCGCTGACCAGGCCAAGCCTGCAGGCGAGCAGCAGAACAAAACCGAAAAGACCTCTGCGGCAAACACCAAGGGTCCATTGCCGGTATCGGCGCTGTATGAGATTGTCAAAAACGACAGCGATACCGAAAGAGGGCTTGGGTCGAATAACTGGGTTATTGGCGGGCAACGGACAACGACCGGCAGGCCGATCCTGGCCAATGATCCGCACCGTTCCCATGGGGCGCCGAGCCTGCGTTATATCAGTCACCTGAATGCGCCGGGATTGTCGGTCATTGGCGCCGGCGAGCCGTTTCTGCCGGGCATTTCTATCGGTCATAACGACCAGATCGGTTTTGGCCTGACCCGTTTTTACATGGATCAGGAAGATATGTACCAATATGAAATCAATCCCGAGAACAAGAACGAGTATAAATACCAGGGACGCTGGGAACCCATGGAGACCGTAGAGGAAGAAATCGAAGTCAAGGGCGGGCCTGCCCAGAAAGTGACGCTGCGTTTTACCCGCCATGGTCCGATCCTGTATCAGGATGAGGGCAGCCACACCGCCTGGGCTTTGCGCGCGGCCTGGCTGGATCTGGGAATGGCTCCGTATTTCGGCTCCATGGATTACATGCGGGCGACCAACTGGGATGAGTTCAAGGCAGCCATGAACCGTTGGGGCGCGCCGGGTGAAAATCAGGTCTTTGCTGACGCTGACGGCAATATCGCATGGATGCCGGGCGGGCTCACTGTCAAGCGGGACTGGGACGGCCTGACGCCTGTGCCCGGAGACGGTCGCTATGAATGGAGCGGCTACCTGGATATGGACCAATTGCCCAGTCTGTACAACCCCGAAGCCGGCTATATCGTGACGGCCAATGAAAACAATATTCCGCCCGATCATCCGGCATTCAAAAAAGGGGTCGGCTATGAATGGAGCAGTGATTTTCGCGCCAAACGCCTGAAGCGGATTATTGGCGCCAGTGACAAATCATCGGTTGCCGATTCTGAGGCCTGGCAGAACGACAAAATCTCGCTGCCTGCGATCAGAACCGTTACCGTGCTGCAACAAGTGAACACCGAGGACGAAAAACTCAAGCCCGTGGTGGACATGCTCAAAAAATGGGATGGCCAAGTGACGGCAGACAGTGCGGAAGCGGCTGTCTTCGAAGTGTGGTTCAGCCGTTATTTGCGCAAGGCCGTGGTGGATCGTGCGTTTGATCCGGAAATTGCAAAAATGATCGGGCTGGCTGACCCGGAACGGGTGCTGAATGTCATAGAAAAACCCGATGGCTGGTTCACCGAAGCCGAGCGTAATCAAATCATGCTCGACTCGCTCGGACAGGCCGTAGCCGAAGTCAAGGAAAAGCTGGGCGACGATATGCAGGCCTGGAAATGGGGTACGCTGCACCAGGCAGTGTTCCTGCATCCCATGAATGCGCTGCTGTCGGATGAAGAGAAAAAGACGTTCAATGTGAATGCCGGTCCGATTGGTGGTTCCGGCTATACGCCCATGGCGACCAGCTACGGTGAAAAAAGCTATAACCTGACTTCGGGCGCCTCTTTTCGCATGGTGCTCGATGTCGGACAATGGGATAGTTCTACGGTCATCAATACGCCGGGGCAATCGGGTGATCCGCGTCAGCCTGGTTATCGCGACCTGGCCCCCATCTGGGCGAAGGGCGAATATATTCCGCTGACGTTCAGCAAGGAAAAGGTCAAGGAAAATACCGTCAAGGTCCTGAAGTTCGAACCGGGGAAAAAGCAGTAACGTCGCTTTTACGCTGACATGGCTGCCACCGCCCCGGACAACGATGAGAACTTAAGGGGGCGGTGGCTGTCCAATCTGCATCTTGCGCTAGCGGTTTGCGCGTAAAATGAATGAATCCTGCTTGTGCCAATACGTGTTGTGACATGGGCAGGAATCTCATTGGAAGTCAGATTCCCAGGTGCGGTCATGAATGCGAAAGCGCGCATTTTCTTTTTTGGTGATACGCATGGCGGTTTTGAGCACTGTCGGGAGATTGTCATGGCAGGCAAACCCGATGCGGTCATCTTTCTTGGCGATATTCAGGCCAGCCAGCCGCTGCATGAGATTCTTGGCGACATCCGCCATATGACCGACGTTTGGTGGATTCCCGGTAACCATGATACCGATAGTGCGGCCATCTATCACAATCTGTTCAATTCCGAATTGGCTGACCGTAATCTGCATGGCAGGGTCGTGGATATCCATGGCGTGCGCATTGCTGGCCTGGGCGGCGTGTTCCGGGGCACCATCTGGAATCCGGCCAGGCCGTACTGGCGGTTCTATTGTCCCCAGGATTATGAAGCGCACAGCCTGCTCAAGGCGGGTAAAAACGGCCAGGGCGACCGTCTGCGCCATCGCAGCTCGATCTTCCCCAGCGACTACGAAGCCCTGATGCAGGAGCAGGCCGATATTCTGGTGCTGCATGAAGCGCCGTCCTGCAATCGCTACGGTTTTACCGTGCTGGACCGTTTGGCAGTTCGGCTGGGCGCCACCCGTGTCTTTCACGGACATCATCATGACTGCTATGACTATGCGGCGCATTTTGAACGCATGGGATTTGCCGCGCATGCAGTGGGCTTGCGTGGTGTGCTCGACAGCAATGGTATGGTTATTCGCGCGGGCGATCTGGACGGCAGCGGCGAAGACCGGGTTGCTGCGCTGCCGGACGTGCAGACATAACCGGTCCGGTGAAGACTGGGCTATGATATGGCAGAGTCCGACTTGAGGATTGTTAACAGCAGGAGAGCGTAATGAGTACAAACGTGATTAAGGCCAGGGTAGAGGGCATGACTTGCGACAAATGTGTTGCGCATGTGACCCACGCGCTCGAGTCGGTGCCCGGCGTGGTATCGGCGCAGGTCAGTCTGGCAGGGGCATCGGCAGATATTGTTGCCAATGACAGTGTTACCGCACAGCAATTGGCCGATACGGTCAAAAGTGCGGGTTACGTTCTGACTGTCTGAGTACTGCCGGCCTGACACCGCAACCGGAATATATCAGGCCGCATGCACCAGATCAGGCGGCATATAAAAAGCCGCTACATTGCCGTTGCGGCGTGTAGCGGCTTCGTTACGGAATCTGGTTGTGCTTGCGATAAGCAAGAGCAGTCAGATATCAATCGCGCCAGCGACGGCGATCACCACGATCATAGTGCCGATCACGGCGACGGTCATCGCGATAGTGACGGCGACCACGGTCATAACGGTCATCGCTGTCCTTGAATACCTGGTTGCCGACCAGGCCGCCCAGTGCGGCACCGCCCAACGTGGCCAGCGGGCTGCCGTCAGACAGCGCATAACCGGCACCACCGCCCAGTGCTGCACCACCAACGGTTCCCAGGTCCCGATTTGGGTGACGGGTAGAGCAGCCTGCCAGAACGGCACCCATAAGTGCCACAAGACAGACTTTTTTTATCATTTGCGAGGTCATAGTAAACTCTCCTTATGGAATAACTATGGAGCTATCATAATCGCTTTGTTTGTACTGATGGCAAGTAAATGTATCGAAAGATAGCTGGCAAGCCTGTTTGGAAATGGATTGAAAGTTTCAGCTCTGGCCGTTGTCTGCAAGTTGCCACACGCTGCCCGAGATTACCGCCTGATGGCCGCCCGATAGCTGCCTGTTCGGGCCATTATTGTGATTAAAAACCCGATTTACCATCGAATGTCAAAGGAGACACGAATGATCCGGCTCTACGAACTCTGCGCCAGCGAACCCGACTTGGTATTTTCACCTTATTGTTGGCGGGTGCGACTTGCGCTTGCGCACAAGCGGTTGCCATTCGAAGGGCTTCCCATCGGCTTTATGGATAAGGAAAAAATAGCATTTGCAGATTCGCGACTGGTCCCGGTACTTACCGATGGGGACACCGTGGTCAAAGAAAGCCTGGATATCCTGGAGTATCTGGATCGCGCCTACCCGCAGGCGCCGCTGGGCCTCGATAGCGATGCCGGACGGGCCCGGGTCCGGTTTATTTCAGAGCTGATTCTGCGCCATATTACACCGGTCATTTTCAAACCCTCCCTGATGGCGATCTACGAAGCACAACCGGAATCGGCAAAGGGTTATTTTCGGGAAAGTAGGGAAAAGCGCTTTGGTTGTACGCTGGAGCAACTGCACGCGACAGCCAGTGCGAGCGAGGCGCACAAGGCCCTGGGGGCGCTGGAATCACAGTTGAAAAACATGCCGTATCTTGACGGCGCCCAGCCGGGTGCAACCGACTTTGTCGTCGTGTCGCACCTGATCTTCAGCTGGATATTCGGGTTCCAATACTGGAAGGACGACTCTGCCGTGGGCCAGTGGTTCACCCGCCTGCTACAGGCTTATGCGGAAGTGGCCGGCCCGGTACAACGCCGGATCCATCCGGCTGCAGCCCAATACAACGCGGCCTGATGTGCCAGCAGGGCCGGTACTTCGCTGGCAATTGGGACCAAGGCGCAACCCGGGTCAAAGGGAACGACCCAGTAAAGGGCATGTGAAAAGGATGGCGCGGGTTAGTATGGCGCCGTTTTGGCCCGAGGCGCCGCAGTCCGGCGCTGCCCCTTGGCTTGCGCGCGCAACGCCTTTCGTTGGTTATATTTGTTGATGGCCGATGCCGCTGCTTTAGGGATAACGCGGCTTACGGATTGTCGATCGGGCATTGCATGAAGATCGCATGGCCGCTCTGTGGTCCCAGCGTATAGGGCTCAAAGCCCTGGCTGGCGTACAACGCTTTGCCCGGTGCGTTGCCATCGAGCACTTCGAGCGTGATTTTGCAGCAGCCCAGATTGCGCGCCAACTGTTTGACGCGTGCCAGCAACTGCGTGCCGACGCCCTGGCCGCGATATTGCGGCACCACGGCAAAATCGTGAATATTGAGCAGCGGCTTGCAGGCGAAAGTGGAAAACCCTTCAAAGCATAGCGCGATACCGATCGGCTCCTGACCGTCAAAGGCCAGTATTGTGTACATATTGCTGCGTTTTTTGAGTGATGCTATCAGGTTTTTCTGGGTGTAGGCCGATAGCGGTTCGCCTCCGCCCATCGGGTCGGATGCGTAGGCGTTGAGCACAGTCAGAACAGCGTTGGCGTGTTCTGGGTTGTCAAGATCCGCCGTAACAACGTCATACATGAGATCCCCCGTTTGCTTTTATTGAATATCTGCTGTTTTCAGGTCGATATAGCCAACCGGGTGCCGCAGAATGCCTGTGACACCGGTTTTCTGCATGAAGCCTTGATTGTAGAAGAACAATGGGAAAATAGGCATGTCTGCGAACAACACTTGCTGGGATTTTTGCAACAATTCCCATCTTCTGGCAGCGTCGGTTTCGTTTCGGGCGGTTTTGATCAGCGTATCGTACTCGCCGTTGGACCAGCCGGTGCGGTTCATGCTTGAGCTGCTCACAAAACTTTCCAATGCATTGTAAGGATCGGCATAGTCGTTGGTGAATGAGCTGCGGGAAAACTGCAACTTGCCGCCGCGCTGCTGGGTATAAAACACCTTGCTCTCTATGGCCTGCAGATGTACATCTACGCCCAGGTTTTCCTTGAACATGGCTTGCAGCGCCTGCGCAATTTTGCGGTCGTCAGGATTATTGATGTGGCTGAGCGTGACTGGTGGCAGTGTCGTATATTTTTCGGCTTCCATGCCCTTTTTCAGTAATGCCTTGGCCTGGGCTGCATCGGTTTTGACAAAGCCGTTGCTGGTTTGGTAGAAGTCTTTGCCATCGGGGCCGGTGAACCCCGGGCTGACGAAGGCGTCGGCTGCCTTGCGGCCCTGTTTGACAACATAATCGACAATATCCTGCCGGTTCACGGCCAGGGCGAAAGCGCGCCGGATGTCGGCATTCTGAAACGGCGGCATCTTGGTATTGAAGCGATAGAAATATACGCCTGCCTGTGGCACGGTCATAAATTCCTTGCTGTCTTTTACTTTTTCGTAAAGGGCTGCCGGCAACGGGGAAGGGGTAGCGTCCAATTCGCCGGTGCGAAACATCTGGTAACTGGTATTGAGGTCGTTAATCATCACCCAATCGACGGCATCCAGCTTGACGGCATCCTTGTCCCAGTAGTTCGGATTCTTTTCAAACCGCATGCTACTGGCATGCTCCCACTCCTTGAGCATGAACGGGCCGTTGCTTACATAGCTGTCGGCTTCGGTATGCCATTTGGGATTGGCCTGCGCCACCTTCTGGTTGACGGGAGCAAAACCCGGGTTGGTCAGAATGTTCAAAAACGACAGGCTGGGGGCATTGAGCGTCACCTGCAGGGTGTGCGGATCCAGCGCCCGAACGCCAAGCGCATCAGATTGGGCTTTGCCCGCATTGAAGTCTTGCGCGCCGACAATATCGTAGAGTAAAAAGGCGGCTGGCGAGGCGGTAGCCGGCGTCAGCAATTGGGTCCAGCCGTAGACAAAGTCACCGGCTGTGACCGGTGAGCCGTCAGACCATTTGGCATTTTTGCGCAAATGAAATGTGTAGGTTTTTCCGTCTGCAGAGACATCCCATTTTTCTGCCGTGGCGGGGGTCGCATTATGTTTCTCGTCCAGCCGCACCAGGCCTTCCATCAAATTGTTCAGCGGCTCCCAGGAAATCAGATTCAGGCCAAGGGCCGGATTTAGCGATGAGGGTTCTTCCACATTATTGAGGCGCAACACTTTTTCAGCGTGGGACAGGGTAGGCAGGGCGACGCCCAGTGCGGCAGTCAACAGCGCCGCAGACAGCAGATTTTTCATGGCAATTTCCAAACAAGTGAGCCCTTGACGGCATCTAATGTATGCAAACATACCTGAAAATGCAGGCGTCGTGGGCGCAAACGGGTCTGTCGAAACAACCGTATCAGATTTGGCCCGCTGCCCGGGCGGTCTGCGGCGCGCGGGCGTCGTGCAGCCAGCAGCGTACCGAACCCTGGGCAGGCAGGGCCGTAGCAGGCGGTGCGATCTGGCGACAGACGCGCATGGCATGCCTGCAGCGTGCGGCGAACGCGCAACCTGCAGGCGGGGCAAACAGGTCGGGCGGCTGGCCGGCAATAGCCTTCAGGCTGGCGGCCGGCATGTCCAGGCGCGGTACCGATGCCAGCAGCGCACGGGTATACGGATGGGCAGGCTGGGCAAACAGCGCATGGACCTCGGCAGTTTCGACGCATTGGCCGGCATACATGACCGTGACCCTGTCGGCGATGCCCGCGACCACGCCCAGGTCATGGGTAATGAGGATGATGGCAATGCCGGTGCGCGCCTGGATATCTTTGAACAGCGCCAGTATCTGGGCCTGGATGGTGACATCCAGCGCCGTGGTGGGCTCGTCTGCAATCAGCAGATCGGGATCGCACATTAATGCAATGGCGATCACGATACGCTGGCGCATGCCGCCGGAAAACTCATGCGGGAACTGTTTCAGCCGTTGCTGTGGGCTGGATATGCCCACCAGTTCAAGCATCTGTATGGCGCGCTCCCTGGCCTGATCTGCGCTATATTTCAAATGTCGTCGCACCCCTTCGGTCATCTGCTCGCCGATTGTGAGGGTGGGATTGAGCGCGGTCATCGGGTCCTGGAAAATGAGGGCAATCCGTCTGCCCTGGATCTCACGCCACTGCGCCGGTTTCAGTGTGGTCAGCTCGCGCCCGTCAAAGGTGATTGCGCCACCGGTAATCTGTGCCGTCGTGGCCGGCAGCAAACCCATGATGGCCTGGCTGGTGACCGATTTTCCACTGCCCGATTCACCAACAATGGCCAGTGTTTCGCCGCGTGCAACATGCAGGCAAACCTGGCGCAGCGCATGAACATGTCCGCCGTAGGTGCGAAAGCGTACCGAGAGGTCGTGCACCATCAGCAGCGGTTGCGGCTGACCAGTGGGTGGTGGTACGGATGCATCCGTTTTGCCGATAATAGTGTGCTGCATGCTCATTTGTTTTGCCCCAGTCGCGGATCCAGCGCATCCTGCAGCCCGTCGCCCACCACGTTGAAAGCGAACATGGTCAGGGAAATGAACAGGGCGGGGAAAAACAGTTGCCACCAGTCTCCCGACAGAATGACGCCCAGTGCATCGTTGGCCATGACACCCCAACTGGCATACGGCGCCTGCACGCCCAGTCCCAGGAAACTGAGAAAGGCTTCGGCGAAAATGGCAGTGGGGACGGTCAACGTCATCTGCACCAGAATCGGCCCCATTGAATTGGGCAGCAAATGGCGGCGAATGATATGGGCCGTGCCGGCGCCGAAAGAGCGGGCGGCGGTCACATACTCCTGGTTTTTCAACTGCAATACCTGGCCACGCACCAGTCGCGCCATGCTGATCCAGCCGGTAATGGTAAGCGCGATAATGATGGTAAGCAGGCTGGGTCCCATGACCACCATCAGTAAAATGACCACCAGCAAATAGGGCAGGCCATAGAGCACTTCCAGTACCCGCATCATGAAGATATCTGTCTTGCCGCCTTTGTATCCGCTATAGCCGCCGTAGGTGACGCCGATCAAAAAATCGATCAGCGCCGCCATGAAACCGACAAACAGTGAAATACGTGCGCCGTACCAGGTTCTGACGAAAATATCGCGGCCCAGATCATCGGTGCCGAACCAGTGCAGCGATGACGGCGGCATGTTCTGGCTTTTTAGATCCTGGGCAGTCACGGACCAGGTCGATAGTATGGGGGCAAGCGCCGCCATGATGATCAGCATGATCAGAAATGCCAGGCCGACAATGGCAGCAGGATTACTGCGCAGACGCCACCACGCATTGCGCCAGTAAGAGACGGAAGGGCGCAAGACATGCGCCACCGCTTGCGGGTCGGGCGGGGCCGCCTCGAACATGTCGTCGGTAATGACTGGTGTCTCTTGCGATGTCGCATGGCTGTTCATGATTGCCCCTTGCGGTGAAGCGCAATGCGCGGGTCTAGCAGACCGTAGGCAATGTCGACCAGAAACAGCATGAAGACAAGAATGGCGCTGTAGAACACGGTTGTGCCCATAATGACAGGATAGTCGCGGGTGCTGATGGAGTCGACGAAATAACGGCCCATGCCAGGGATGGCAAAGATTTTTTCAATTACGAATGTGCCCGTCAGGATGGAGGCTGCCAGCGTTCCGAGTAGTGTCACCACCGGCAGCAGGGCATTGCGCAGGCCATGCCGCACCACAATACGCCATGGTGAAAGCCCCTTTGCGCGCGCCATCGTCATGTAGTCCTGCGTCAGTACATCGAGCATGCTCGAGCGGGTGATGCGAGCCAGGATGGCCATAGGCGTGACTGCCAGGGCAATCACCGGCAGTACCTTGTGCCACGGCGTACGCCAGGTGGCGGCAGGAAACCAGCCCAGGCCCACCGAGAGCTCCTGTATGAGCAATGTCGCCAGCACAAAGTTGGGAATGGAAATGCCAACCACCGCCACAGCCATGACCACGCGGTCGATCAGCCGGTTATGCCGCAATGCCGCCACAGTGCCTGCGGCTATGCCGGACAGGGTCGCAACCACAAGCGCAATCAGGCCCAGCTCAAACGACACCGGAAACCCACGGGCCAGCAGTGTATTGACCGAGGTATCCGGATTGGAAATGGAAGGGCCATAGTCGAATGTGATAATGGCTTTGAGGTAATGCAGGTATTGCACCGGTAGCGACTGGTCCAGCTTATAGAAGGCCCGCAGGTTGTCCTGCACCGCCGCGCTGGTCTGTCGTTCCTGATCAAAGGGCGTGCCGGGAATCAAATGCATCAGCACGAAGGTGAGCGTGGCGATAATGAAAATGGTGCCCAGCATCAGCGCAAACCGCTGCAGAATATATTTTTTCATGGGCGCGATCCGTTGGCATCCAGCGCATGGCAGGCGGCAAAGTGTCCCGTAGCGTGTTCGCGCCACACGGGCGTCTCGCTCTGGCAGACCGCCATGGCCTTTGGGCAGCGCGACTTGAAAGCGCAGCCGGTGGTGGGCGCCAGCGGACTGGGCAATTCGCCATGAAGCACCTGGCTGGTCCGCTGCCGTTGTATTTGCGGGTCGGGAACCGGAATCGCAGACAGCAAGGCCTGCGTGTAGGGGTGTAGCGGGTTGTGATAGAGTTCGTGGCTGCCGGCCAGCTCTGCCATGTAACCCATATACATGACGCCCACCCGGTCCGAGACGTATTGCACCATGGAAAGGTCATGGGCAATAAACAGGAATGTCAGTTTGCGTTCCCGTTGCAGGCGCTGCAGCAACTGCACGATTTGCGCCTGAATGGAGACATCCAGTGCGGAAATGGGCTCGTCGGCAACAATGAATGCCGGTTCAAGCGCGAGTGCCCGAGCGATGCCGATACGCTGGCGCTGGCCGCCGGAAAACTCATGCGGATAACGTCGGGCAAACGAGGCGTTCAACCCGACTTCTTCAAGCAGCATGCCGACTCGCTGTGCCTTTTCCTGTTTACTCGGGTACAGACCGTGGATATCCAGCGGCTCGGCAATCAGGTCAAATACGCTGGCGCGGGGATTCAGGCTGGCATAGGGATCCTGGAAAATCATCTGCATGTCGCGCAGCAGCTTGCGGCGCGCATGGCCTTTGACTTGGTGAATGTTCTGGCCACGAAAGGTAACATGGCCCGCTGTCGGATCGTAAAGGCCCAGCACGCTGCGGCCCGTTGTGGATTTGCCGCAACCGGATTCGCCCACCAGTCCCAGCGTTTCGCCTTCGTGAATATCAAATGACACGCCATTGACGGCGTATACACATTGCTGCCTGCCCAGATCAAAGTGTTTTTTCAGATTGTGCACCGACACCAGCACCGGACGGTCGGTGCTGGTACAGGCAGATTGGGTGGACGCAGTAGTCATTCGCTAATAAAAGAGTGCCGGCACAGGCCGGCATTGTGTTGGTGTCAGTGTCGATATTATATGCAAAGCATTGGCGGGGATATTGCAGTTAGCCCTGATGCTATGATGTGGGCGGTATTTTCAGGGTTTTCTACAATGGTTTTTCTGCAATGGCGATAGGTCCTTTTTTCTTTGCGCCCATGGTGCTTGCGGTTATGGCGGGTGTGATTGCGCTGCTGGCCGGTTGTGCGGTGCTTACCCGCCGGGTCAGCCCGCAATTTGATCGCTGGCCCTGGCTGGCGATGCTGATGATACTGGCCAGTGCCCGGCTGGGCTTTGTCATTCGCCACTGGGATAGTTTTCTGACCGAGCCCTGGCGCATCTTCTATTTCTGGCAGGGTGGCTTTGACATCGGGTGGGCCATCGCTGCAGCGGTGGTCTCTCTGGTGCTGTTGCAGGGCTGGCGCCTGCGCGCGTTTGGCGGCGCACTGCTTGGCCTGGTGGCCGCGGTGATGGTCTCGCTGGCGCTGCTGGTGCCCGGTCCGCTCGCTCAGCCTTTGCCGGCCATGGCATTGCCAGACATGAACGGTCAAATGCACAATCTGAAGGATCTGAGCAACCAGAAGGTGGTCATCAACCTGTGGGCGACCTGGTGCGGCCCGTGCCGTCGCGAAATGCCCATGCTGGAGCAGGCGGCCCGGCAAAACCCGGATGTACGGTTTCTGTTTGTGAATCAGGGAGAGTCGGCGGCCACGATCGAAAACTATTTGCGGCAGGAGGGACTGGACCTGAGCCAGTGGATTCGACTGGATCCCAACTCCACCATGTCAGCACAGTTTCAGACGCGCGGTCTGCCAACAACGTTGTTCTTTAATGGCAACGCATTGCAGCGCACCCAGGTGGGCGAAATCAGTCGCGAAGTGCTGAGCGAAAAACTGGACGGTCTGTAGCCTGGCGCCCAGTGCGCTGCGGCCGTCGCCCGCGCGGGTTGGCGGGCGAAGGGCTAATGGGGGCAGTCCGGTGGCTGTGGCGGCGTAGGTTGCATATTGCTGCGCCAGGGCGACACCTCGGATGTGCCTTTTTGACACATGCCATCCGGTCTGCCGCCAGCGATAGCCATGGCACCCCTGCTGCGGTATTCGATCAGGCGGCAGGAATGATCGGGCCCGGCGTGATCACGCGCATGGTTCTGCGCATCAGCGGTGGTGTCAATGCGGCAAATATCAACATTAGCAGGCCATTCATGACGCACAGGGCCGCCAGGCCCCAATGTACATAAACCAGCTTGAACAGCTCGATGCCCACTGCCTGTATCAGCATCATGATCAGGCTCATGACAGCGGCCACGACACCTTTGGGCTGATCGGACGCCATCAGGGTAAAGCGATACAAAACCGCAAAGCTAATGCCCTGGGCAAACGCCGAGAGGGCCAGCCCGGCAACCAGCCCCAGGTATTCAAAGGACGGAATAAAGCCGGCCAGCATCAGCAGAACGCCGCCGGCAATCATCAGCGGCATGGAAAAGTACACCGATTGCCCTACCGGAAAACGCGGCGCGTATTTGGCCAGCGCCAGATTGCCGACAATCAGGCTGATGAAAATGGGTAGCTGGGACAGCCCGTAGCCCATGTTGGTCATGCCCATATCCTTGATCAGAAATACCGGCGACAGGCCGATCCAGACCAGCATGGGCAATACGATCAACGGAAAATAAAGCGTCAGTTGCATAAACAGCCGGTTCTTGAACACCAGTCGGTACTGCTGCCAGATCTGCGCCGGCGGTTTTTTGGGCAGGGCCAGATTAACTGTCTCGGGCATGTGCAGGAACAGCCCCACCAGCGAGACACAGGCGATCATGGCAATAATGACAAAGCCCCAGTGCCATGACACCACGCTGATCAGGGCAGCGCCGGCCAGCGGGCCCAGCAGGGGAGCGACCATGGAAATATTGGCCATCAGCGCCATCACGCGAATGGCCGTGAGTTCTTCAAACGCCTCCTGTATGCTGACATAGCCGACTGCCGCAATGAAGCACAGCCCCATTCCCTGCAGGAAACGCAGCAGCATGAACCATTCGATGGTGGGGGCCAGCAGAATCAGAAAGTTGGTCGCGATGAAGTACATCACGCCCGCCAGCATGATGCGGCGTCGTCCGTAGCGGTCGGACAAAGGCCCGATCAGCCAGGTCAGACATGCGCCGCCCAGAATATACAGCGACATGGACGAGGCCACCCAGGCGTCGTCTACGCCATATTCGGCGGTAATGGTGAGCATGGCGGGCTGAACCATGTCGTTGCCGATATAGGCGGACAGTTCATACAGCACCATGGCCAGGGGAAACAGCAGCATCGAAAGGCTGATAAGCCGTTTGTCGGAGGGCTTGCGCGAAGAGGGAGGCATGGGGAAATAACCAGGAAGATGTGCCGAATTATAGCAAGGCGGCAGTGCGACTGTGATTTAACCACTAAAATAAAGGGTTCTTTGATTAGCGACAAGTATTGTGCCTAGTACAATTGCAATAATTGTCCATTCTGTGTTTTTTTATTCCCCCTGAAGGTACGTTTTACAATGGCCGCATTTCTGGAAGGCAAAGTCCTCAGCATCCACCACTGGACAGACAGACTGTTCAGTTTTACCACTACCCGTGATCAGGCATTGCGTTTTTCCAACGGGCATTTCACCATGATTGGGTTGCCAGTTAATGGCAAACCGTTGCTGCGTGCGTATAGTATTGCCAGCGCCAATTATGAAGATCACCTGGAGTTTCTCAGCATCAAGGTGCCTGACGGCCCGCTCACCTCGCGCCTGCAGCATATCCAGGTGGGCGACAGCATCATTGTGGGTCGCAAGCCTACGGGAACCCTGTTGGTGGACTATCTGCTTCCCGGCAAGCGCCTGTATATGCTGGCCACCGGAACCGGGTTGGCCCCCTTTATGAGCCTGATTCGCGATCCGGAAACCTACGAGCGTTTTGACGAGGTCATCCTGGTGCACGGGGTACGATTTGCCAACGAACTGTGCTATCACGACTACATTACGAATGAGTTGCCCAAGCACGAATTCCTGGGTGAAATGGTCTCGGAAAAGCTCAAGTACTACCCGACGGTCACGCGCGAGCCATTTCGCAATGAAGGCCGGATCACCGCACTGCTGGAGTCTGGCAAGCTGTTTACAGACCTGGGCGTGCCGGCCCTGAACCCCGAGACCGACCGCGCCATGATTTGTGGCAGCCCCGAGATGCTGCGCGACCTGAAAACGGCGCTGGAGCGTCGTGGTTTCAGCGAAGGCAATACCTCGCGCCCAGGTGCGTTTGTGATTGAACGGGCATTTGCCGAACAGTAACGCTGTTTATCGGCCAAGCGCCAATCTGGTGTATGCCAGGGCATACCGGCCGTGCAGCAGTCGGTTGTGGCGGTTTTGTCCGCCACTGCCACCGGCGCAGGCATGTAGCGGTGATGCCTGACAGCGTTCCGAACGTGAGATCCTGATCGACGCTAAACAGGTTGTCAGCGTGTTACAGCACGGTACGCAGGCTGCGCTATGCCTATGCCGGCTCCCTGGCCGGGCGAAACAGCGTCAGTGACTTGCGTGCCCGGGTGCAGGCGACGTAATACCGGTTGCGCTCCACATCGGGAGCATCGGTCTGACTGCGGAATGTCGTTTCCGCGGTGTCATAGACCAGCACATGATCATATTCATGACCTTTGGCTTCGGTGACCGTAAGCAGGGGCACGCCGCCGCGTGTACTGCAACGGGCCGCCACGGCTGCCAGCACTGCGGGCCATGCCTGCATTGGCATTGGCTGTTGCTGCAAATACATCAATAATCCTTCCCAGCCCTGCAGTAGCGATTCGTCCAGCAGTCGCTGCGGCGTGGTCAGGTTCCGGAACAAGTCGGCCTGCCGTGCAAACGTCTGCAGCGCCTCGGCGGCGCCGGCGTCCGGCGCTTGCGGTGTGGTCAGCCACAGTTGCAGGGCATGCTTCAGGCTGGGGGCAAACACCGCTTCGCGTGCAGCGAGCCAGTTTTCCATGTACATGCGCAAATTGCCGGGCGTTAACCCGGTTTGCGCCAACTCACGCATCGTGTCAGGCGCCAGGCAGCCGGGCAGCGAAGAAAATTGTCGCAAGGCCAGCGACAGCGTGCGCAACTGAGCGGTGGCTTGCGGAAAACGCAAGGCATACAGGATGGTCGCAATGCCGATTGCCGGCGTGCTTGCCAGCGGCCAGGCCAGTTTGATGGAGGCGGGGGCGTGACACAATAGGGAAAACGCCGCACGAATCCGGTCCGGACCATGACGACAGACGATACTTTGTTTGCTCAGGGGGGCCAGTGCGCCGGCGTCCTCCCAGTTGCCACTGCAGTACATTACCGGCGTATCGGAGACGACGCCCGAGGTAATGGTCCGCTGCGTGAGTTCTCCTGCCAGCGTGGCCAGTTCCGGACCGAAGCGATAGCTGGTCAGGCTGTTTACCCGCCTGGCGGAAAAATCCCGGACAAAGGCGTCGAAAACCAACTCGGTATTGGCGCCGCGCCAGGCAAAAATGGTTTGGTAACGGTCGCCTACGGCCATTAACCTGTGGGCGTGCCGGCCAATGCGCGACAGCAGCATCAATTGCAGGGGCGTGGTGTCATGAAACTCGTCGATCAGCACAAACTTGTAGGCAGCGGCGCTGCCCGGTAGTTCGGCGCCATTGTCCAGCGCTTCAAGCAAGTCATAGGAGGCTTCAGATACCAGGCGAAAGCCATACATGCCTTTGCTGCGCTCAGGCTTATAGGCCGGATCCAGCAGGGCGTCGTCCGGATCACTCGCTTCGGGTTTCCAGTGGGCGCGCAGGGCATCATAGCGAAGGAAAACGGCACGCACCAACTCG
Source organism: Advenella incenata (assembly GCF_004217095.1). GTDB lineage: Bacteria > Pseudomonadota > Gammaproteobacteria > Burkholderiales > Burkholderiaceae_B > Advenella > Advenella incenata. Next base: position 425,008 of record NZ_SHKO01000001.1, read on the forward strand.
GGCGGATGGTGCAGGCCATCTCCGAACGCGGCTTGTTCTTCCTCTGTCGATTCGGCCTGCCAGGCCAGGGATGCCCGGTAATAATCCAGATCGGACATCAGTTTTTCCATGGCGTCGGTGGACAGCGCGGGCGCCTGCAGTGTCACGGCGTCGTCTTGTTCGGACCGATCCTGCAGGTCCTGGCATACATCGCTCACCAGATCGGGCAGCAGGTCGGTCACAATGGCATTGCGATCCAGCACATAGCGTTCATCGCCCAGGCGCCGCAATAAAAAGTGCGCCAGGCCGTCAATGGTAAAGATGTGCAGATTCGTATTGGCTCCCGGTTCCAGGCGTCGCGTGCGCATATAGTTCTGCAGGACGTCACGGCCGGCACGGCTGAAGGTGACCAGCAGCGTGCGGCCCTGAGTCACGCACTGCTCTGCTTCCTGGGCAATCAGCGTCGTTTTGCCGCTGCCGGCCACCCCTTCGATCAGCAAGGCACGATCGGAGTATTGGTCAAACAGAAGCGGAGAACTTATCATATTGAAAATAAATAAAAAATTAACTGCATTAATGTGTACCGAAAGTAAATTCTCAAATAACTGTCTGCTGTCTTGAGGCTGCCTGCGGGAGTCGTCATAATAGCAATAATCAGGGTAAAGAGCGGGCCAAATGCCTGGGCCGCGCCACCCGACATCAACAAATCATCAATCAGGAGCCAATATGACCGACCGTACCCAGGTTCACAGCCTTCAGATCGCCACCGTGCTGAAAAATTTCGTTGATCAGGAAGCCCTGCCGGGCACCGGTGTAGACGCCGACGCGTTCTGGAAGGGACTGGATGCGCTCATCAACGAGCTGGCGCCGGAAAATAAGGCATTGCTGGCCGAACGCGACCGCATCCAGGCCAAAATGGATGAGTGGTACCGCCAACATCCCGGCAAGATTGCCGACATGCAAGCCTACAAAGCCTATCTGAAGGAAATCGGCTATCTGAAAGACGCGCCTGCCACCGTGCAGGTCAATACCAGCAATGTTGATTACGAAATTACCAACCAGGCCGGCCCGCAGCTGGTGGTACCCATTACCAACGCCCGTTATGCGTTGAACGCTGCCAATGCGCGTTGGGGTAGCCTGTATGATGCCCTGTACGGCACCGATGCACTGAGCGAAGACGACGGCGCGACGCGCGATGGCGGCTATAACCCCAAGCGCGGCGAAAAAGTCATTGCCTTTGCCCGTGACTTCCTGGATCAGACCATCCCCCTGCAAAATGGCTCGCACAAGGATGCCACAGCCTACACTGCAGAAAACGGAGCACTGTCCGTCACGCTGGCCGATGGCAGTAAAACCACGCTGGCCGATGCAGACCTGTACCTGGGACACCGGGGCGATGCGGCAGCCCCCGAGGCGCTGATTTTCCGCCAGAACGGCTTGCATTTTGAAGTGCAGATCGACAAATCCAATCCTATTGGCAAACAGGACAAGGCGGGCGTCAAGGACGTCCTGCTCGAGGCCGCGCTCTCCACCATCATGGACTGCGAAGACTCGATCGCGGCAGTGGACGCCGAAGACAAAGTGCTGGTGTATCGTAACTGGCTGGGCCTGATGAACGGCACGTTGGCCGAAGAAGTGTCCAAAGGCGGCAAAACCTTCACCCGTAAACTTAATCCCGATCGCCAGTACACAGGTAAAGACGGCAAACCAGCCACACTGGCCGGTCGCTCGCTCATGTTCATTCGCAACGTGGGTCACTTGATGACCAATCCCGCCATCCTGGACAAGGACGGCAATGAAACGCCCGAAGGCATCCTGGATGCCGTGTTTACCAGTCTGGTGGCCATGCACGACTTGAAGCGCGATGGCGGCAACTCGCGCAAGGGTTCTATCTATATCGTGAAACCCAAAATGCACGGGCCCGATGAAGTGGCGTTTGCCAGCAAGCTGTTCGGCCGGACCGAGCAACTGCTTGGATTGGCGCCCAATACCATCAAAATGGGCGTGATGGACGAAGAGCGTCGCACCAGCGTCAACCTGAAGGCGTGTATTGCGGCTGCGGCCGATCGCGTGGCGTTCATCAACACCGGGTTCCTGGATCGTACCGGTGACGAAATGCATACCTCCATGGAAGCGGGCCCCATGATCCGCAAGGGGGACATGAAAAAATCGTCCTGGATCGATGCCTACGAAAAACGCAACGTGTTGTTCGGCCTGGCTTGCGGGCTGCAGGGCAAGTCGCAGATTGGCAAGGGCATGTGGGCCATGCCCGACCTGATGGCCGATATGCTGGCGCAAAAAGGCGCGCAACTGAAGGCCGGCGCCAATACGGCATGGGTGCCTTCTCCAACAGCAGCCACGCTGCATGCGCTTCACTACCATCAGACCGATGTTGTGCAAGTGCAGAACAGTTTGAAAAATGATACCGACGAGCGTCTTGACGCTTTGCTGACCATCCCGGTCGCCGACAACACCAATTGGACCGACGCCGACAAACAGCAGGAACTGGACAACAATGCCCAGGGAATCCTGGGTTACGTGGTGCGTTGGGTTGACCAGGGTGTTGGCTGCTCCAAAGTGCCTGATATCCATAACGTTGGCCTGATGGAAGACCGCGCCACGCTGCGCATTTCCAGCCAGCATATGGCCAACTGGCTGCGCCACGGTATCGTGACCGAAGAACAGGTTATGGAAACCATGAAACGCATGGCCGGTGTCGTTGACAAACAGAACGAAGGCGATGCCCTGTATCGCCCCATGACAGGCAACTTTGAGACATCTCCAGCGTTCCTTGCTGCGTGCGATCTGGTCTTCAAAGGCGTGCAGCAGCCCAATGGCTACACCGAGCCTCTGCTGCATCAGTGGCGTCAGAAAGCCAAACAGCAGTACGGCATCAAATAAGGTATTGCTTATTGCACCGCGCTCATTTTAAGCGCGGGCATGGCAGTGTCAAACCGGTAGTCTTAGAATGCACCTTAACTGATGGATGATGAATCCGCTGTTGAGGTGCATTTTTTTACGCATCGGGGTATAGAAAACAAGTGTGGCCTGACGCTGTCGGATCTTGAGTGGGCAGACAATTCATTGTACAATGAGCGCTTGTAACCCGGAGTTGGCAATGAGAACCGTAAGCTATAGTCAAGCCAGACAGAACCTGTCGGCAACAATGATTCAGGCGGTAGAGGATAAGGCCCCTGTTCTGATCACGCGCCAGAATGGCGAGGCCTGTGTCTTGATGTCGCTTGAAGAATACAACTCACTGCAAGAAACCGCTTATTTGCTCCAGTCTCCCGCCAATGCCAGGCGATTAATGGATTCCATCGAGAATCTGAAAAGTGGCAATGCCAAGGAAAGAGGGTTGATTGAGTGAAGCTGACGTGGTCGGAAGAAGCGTGGGAAGACTATTTGTACTGGCAGGACGCTGATAAACGGATGGTAAAAAAAATAAATGAACTATTGAAAGATACCTGTCGCACTCCGTTTGAAGGCATCGGCAAGCCTGAGCCGCTAAGGCATCATCTTGCCGGTTATTGGTCAAGGCGTATTACATTGGAACACAGGTTGATCTATGCCGTTGCCGATGATGCTTTGTTGATTGCTGCTTGTCGCTATCACTATTGATATTGCACCGCGCTCATTTTAAGCGCGGGCATGATCATCGGACCGGCCCTTTAAGGGGGCCGGTTTTTTTCTGGCAACGATAATCGTCACGCGGGGCCGCGCTATCGATCGTTGCAAGTGACAATGCGCACAGGTAACGTTAGGTTACGTTTCAGTAAGCTACGCGCAACACCCGGTAAACACAGGCTTTATCAAGTGTTGGCCCAGGACGGACACGTACTGTTGCACCTGAAGCGATGACACGACACACGCCTGACATCATCCCTGCCTACACTCTGCCGGATAACTCGGAAGCCAAGCAGTAATGGCATTCATTATTCTTATAAGCGATTGAAACGGTCGCTATCGGGTCTCACGGTTGCGTCAAGCCTGTTACTGACAGGCCAGGGCAGCGGTGAAAAACAGGCGTATGGGAAAAATAATTCAAGCCATCACGGTCAAAGGCGAAGGTCATTTTCTATTCCGTGAGTTAAAGGGTCATGAAGCCGTATCCACACTATTTGAGTATCACGTGGATCTGGTGTCAAAAAGCCAAGCAGAGAATCTGGAGCAACTACTGGCGACGCCGCTGACGGTAACGGTGGCGCATGCCGGACGGCAACGCTTCTGCAGCGGCCTGATCACAGAAGCCCAGTTCGTGGGGCGCGAGAGCCAGACGTCCGCATACTACATCTATCGATTCACGGTCAGGCCATGGCTGTGGTATCTGACGCAAACGTCTGATAGCCGGATTTTTCAGAACCAGAGCGCACTGGCTGTGATCAGGCAGATTTTCCAGAAATATCCGTTCGAAGTCGAGTACCGGATTGCCGAAAGCTATCGAGACTGGGTGTATTGCGTGCAATTTGATGAGACCGATTTCAATTTCATCAGCCGTCTGATGGAGCACGAAGGTATCTATTACTGGTTCCGTCACGAGCAGGATAAACACGTGCTGGTTGTGGGGGATGCTGATTCGGCGCACCAGGCAATCGCGGGCGATGCGCTCATTCCCTATTATGCGCCTGACCGGCACAACCGCCCCGATACGCAACATATTGATCGCTGGATGCCGCGAAAAGAGGTTCATCCTGCTGCCTATTGCATGGTGGACTTTGATTTCAATAAACCGCAGGCCGGGCTGGACGTCAAGCGCAAGGCGGCCACAGTCGTGCAGCAGAAACGGGAGATCTACGACCCCATGGGCGGGTATATCGAGCCCGAAGACGGCGAGCGTTATGCACGAGTGCGGCTCGAGAGTCTGACGGCAGAAAACGAAACCGTGGGTGCGCAGGCCAATCATCCCGGCCTTGCTGCCGGCCATACCTTCACTCTGAAAAACCATCCTGATCAGTCTCAGAATACGTCGTGGCTAGTGCTGCGCACGAATTATCACCTGAAGGAAGCGCCCGGCACGTCAGCGGGCGGTACAACGTCATGGGAGCACCAGATCCGCCTGCGTTTTACTGCCATTCCGACGCACGTTCAGTATCGTGCGCCGCGCGTGACACCAATCCCTCGCGCCACCGGCCCGCATACTGCACTGGTGGTCGGGCCGGCAGGAGAAAAAATATGGACAGACAAATACGGTCGGATCAAGGTGCAATTTCACTGGGATCGACAGGGGCAGCGCAACGATGAGAGTTCGTGCTGGATTCGCGTCTCCAGCCCCTGGGCCGGTGGCGGCTTCGGGGGCGTGCAGATTCCGCGGGTCAACGACGAAGTCATTGTCAATTTTGTAGGCGGGTTTCTTGACCGGCCAATTGTCGTCGGACGGGTTTACAACGCCAGCAACATGCCGGCCATGAATTTGCCGGCAGATGCCACCCAAAGCGGGATCAAGACCCGCAGCAAGGATGGCACGCCTGAGAACGCCAACTCCATGCTCTTCGAAGATCGTCCTGGCGCCGAACAACTGTCGTTCGGCGCCGAGCGCGACATGGATACGCATGTCAAAAACAATGAAAACCTGAGCGTGGCCGGCGCGCAGGCAGGTACGCACGGTGGCGCCACCACGATGAACGTGGGTGGAATAGACGACAATATCTTTCGCGGTCCGTCGACGGAAACCAATGCGGCCAACCACGAGCGAAATATCATCGGTATGTCAAATGACATTGTCACCGGTCCCCGCACTCACAGCGTAGGGGCGACGGCGGTAACTGTGATGGGGCGTGGTTTTGTCCAGAATGTCAATGCCGGTCTGGCGAACTTCACCTATAGCGGTGGTCGCAGCCGTAAGGTTGAAACCGATTTTTCCCACACGGTTTCCGGTCCGGTCAGGCGCGTTGTCAATGGCACGGAAAGCAGCACGATCACCTCGGGCGGCTATTTCAAGCAAGTGATGGGTGGCCCTCTGTCCATGAAGGCAGGATCGGTGGATATGAAATCCACAAGCGGGGTATCACAGTTCAATGCCAAATCGAAACTCCAAATGTCATCTGGCGGGCCGCAGAGCCTGAGTAATCCGACAACGCTGGGTCACACCTCCACGCAGCATAGTGAGACGCATGATTTTTCTTTCAAGCTCAAAGGCTTGAAAAACACCACCGAAGATATCTATCAATCTGCCGGCGTCGTTTCGGCCAGTCTGTTTGGCATCTCCTCCAGCATGGCGGCCACGTCGTTGCGCATGAGCGCCATTGGCCTGGTGGTTACGCCGTTGCAGGGAGACATGAATGCAGCAAAGATCGAGATCTCTGGCTTCAAACTGAAAAAATACGGATCGGGCGAAGAGAACTTCGTGATGGCGGTGTTGATTTCAGGTCTGATTACCAGAAACTGAGTCCAGGAAAAGAGGAACACGCATATGCTGGCAACCACGCAATTGATGGGACTGGATCTGGGATTTCCAGACGTCTGTCTGACGCCTCCGGCGCTGTTGCCGATTCCCTATCCGGACATGGGATTTCCGATGATGGCCATACCGATTGCGGTCACCATCCTGTTCATGGGGGGATTTGCCCACAACATGATGACCACCATCCCGCTCACGCTGGGCGACTTTCCCGGCGTGGGGACGGGCATCCTGTCGCATACCGTTGTCGGCCAGTCGCGCCGTCTTTTCCTCAATTCATACACAACCTTCCTGTTTGGTACGCCGGCCAACCGCCTGTGTTCTTTCGGACTACAGAACATGTTCAATATTATCGGTTTCACATTGGTGCCAGGCAATTTCATTGTCAGCATCCTGGCGCCATGAGCAGCAGGGGCGAACAATGAAAAGGATATTCCGGCTGCACGGCGACTTTCCCGACGGTCAGTTGCTGCTTCGTTCACTCAAAGGACAGGAGCAGGTATCGGGTCTGTTTGAGTTCACACTTGAAATACTTAGCGAGACCCCTGCGCTGGACATCAAAAGCCTGCTGGGTGAGGCGCTTGCAGTGGAGGTAGAACAACAATCGTCTTCACGCTTTATCAACGGGATTGTGACGCGCCTTCGGCGTACCGGCAGGGATTCGTATCCGCCGAAATATTACGTTTATGAGGCCACGCTCAGCCCATGGCTATGGTATGCCACGCAGACCAGTGATTATCGAATTTTCCAGGACAAAAGCATCAAAGACATCCTGAGCGACGTGCTGGGTGAATATGGTTTTGCGCTGGATCTGCGGCTTGTTGAGCATTATCGCAAGTGGACGTACTGCGTGCAGTATGACGAAACCGATTTTGATTTCGTCAGCCGCCTGATGGAACACGAAGGTATCTATTACTGGTTCGAACATGACCAGGGCAGGCACACCCTTGTGCTGGCCGACGACATGAGTGCGCATCGTCCGGCGCCAGGTTTGTCACGGTTGCCATATTACAGCCGACATCATCTGGTTAACCCGCTACAGGAGTATGTAGAAGTATGGCAGCCGCGGGTTTGTCTGACACCCACCGCTTATGCCGCGACCGATTATGACCTGAACAAGCCGCAGGCGCGCCTGGATGTGCGTCAGTTGGCTCAAGGTAAGGCAGGCCACAGCCTGAATCTGGAACAGTACGATCCGATGGGTGGTTATACCGAGCCGGAAGAAGGTGCCCATTATGCCCGCGTGCGCATGCAGGCCCTGGAAATGAAACGACAGACTATCGCGGCCACCAGTAACGCAAGAGCCTTGTGCGCTGGCCATACCTTTGTACTGAAAAACCATCCGGACAAGGTGCAGAACCGCGAGTACCTGATTGTCCGCAGCCATTACGAGTTCATTGAAGCGCCGTACCACAGCGCAGCCAGCACCGGTCAGGCGCCGGTGAACCAGCATGCCACGCTGTTGACGACGATAGAAGCGATCCCGGCAAACGTCCAGTATCGCCATCCGGCGCGCACGCCCGAGCCGAGAACCAGCGGGCCGCAAACGGCCCGGGTCGTCGGACCGGCAGGCGAGTCGATCTGGACTGACAAATATGGCCGTATCAAGGTTCAGTTCCACTGGGACAGATATGGGAGCAAAAACGAACGCAGTTCATGCTGGATCCGGGTTTCCAGCCCCTGGGCCGGCGGCGGTTTCGGCGGGCTGCAGATCCCTCGCGTGAACGAAGAGGTGATTGTCGATTTTGTCGGTGGTCATCCTGACCGGCCCCTTGTGGTCGGCCGGGTCTATAACGCAGAGAACATGCCGCCGGTGACGCTACCGGAGCAGGCAACGCAAAGTGGTTTTCATACGCGCACCAAGGACGGTAGTCCGGATGCGGCCAATACGGTCATGTTCGACGATAGTCAGGGCAGTGAAATGCTCAAAATGGTGGCCCAGAAAGATATGCAGAGCCGCGTGAAGAATAATGCCAATCATCGGGTGGGCGGCATGTCGGCTACCAATATTGCCGGTGCACATACCTGGAATTATGGCGGGTTGTTCAACAAACAGGTGGCACAGGCAGCCACCTACCAGCATGAGAGCGGGCATCGGTTCTCGGTAGCGGCCGACGCCACAGACTCTGTGGCGCAGCGACAGAAACGCGAATACACCGGTGCCAACACGCTTTCCGTTGGCGGTGCCGAAACGCTGACCGTTGCGGGCGAACCGGCGCTGCATGCATTCAATCAGGGAGTGCAAAGCACATTGAACGCGCATCGGACCGATAACATTACCGGCTCGGTGGTCCGTAATTTTGACAGTGGCGAAGATGTGACGGTGAGCGGATTGTTCAGTAAAAGCGTGGGGGCCGGTGATGCCATTATGAAAGCGGACAGTTTCAAAGTGGATGCGGGCGGTCCATTCAAGCTCAATTGTGCTGCCACATGGGAAGCCTATGCGCTGTCCGACATTCTGATGAAATCGGGCAGCCTGATCAGAGAGTCTACGCTGATGCAGTCGGTCAATCCGTCGACGTTGCATGAACAGAATATCAAGGTGGCGATCGGGGTCAATGGCATTAATTCGCGCGCCAGCAAGAGTGCCGATACCAGTGTTGCCGTCAAGCTGGCTGCTGGCGGCATGTACGATGCCATGCAACTGAGCACGGTATCGCTGGTGGGAGCGCAGGTAAAGCTTGTTGGCAACAGCAATTCTATCGACCTGGTTTCCATCGGTCTTATCGGCGCCAATATGTCGCTTGGCAAGACCGACAGAAAATATGTATTCAGGATTGAGATATGAATATGACAAGTGGCATTGGCGCATGAAAATTTCCAAGCCATTCTGCCTGAGTATCCAGATCAGGCCGTATCGCTGGCGCGGCCAGGCCCATATCGGCCTGTCTGCCGCCATTCTCGTGGACAACAGCAAGGGATATCCGGTGCTGCAAAATGAAGCGGGGCTTTGGTCGTTTGTTGCCGAGCATTTGAACGCCGAGGGCATTCTGGACCTGGGTATGCCCAAGCCACAAGCAGAGTTTCTGGTGTCGGGTAATGCCTATACTGCGCACTCGGAAGACAAAACGCAGTGCCGCGTTCAAGTGCAGGTCAATGATCGTGTCAAGCAAGTGCAGGTGTACGGAGACCGTTACTTTTTGGACAATCGCATTACTCCGGCGCAGCCTTTTGAACAACTCAACATCGGCTGGCAAAATGCCTATGGCGGGCCTGGCTTTGCGAATAACCCGATGGGCAAGGGGACTGTAGAGGAAACCATTCATGGGGTGCGTGTCAGACGGATGCCCAATGTGGAGTGGCCCGATTATCCGATTCGTGATTTCCGGGAAACCATTCACCCGGCCGGGTTGGGGGCACAGAGTATTACCTGGCCGGTTCGCTTTGGAAAAGTGGGGACGTATTCAGAACAATGGCACAAAACTGATGCGCCCGGCTTCTTTCCCGATATGGATCCTAGCCTGTTTAATGCCGCCATGCCCGACCAGATCTTTGAAGGGCAGGCGCAACTGCCGCCCAACACCGAATATCGCGTATGGAATATGCATCCGGATAAGCCGTGCTGGCAGGGCACGGTGCCTGCGTGGCAGGCCAGATGCCTGGTGCAACTGCAGAAGGATGCCGGCACTGAGCCAGAGACCCACGATGTCGAGCTGGTGCCGACCACGCTCTGGCTGGTGCCGCATCTGGAAAGCTATATTGTGCTGTTTCACGCAACGCTGCCGGGCTGGCATGACGACGGCGAGGAAATCAAACATATCCTGGGCGCCCTTGAATGGAAGTATTCGCCCAAAACGCATGACCATTATTGTCGCTACATGCAAACGCGGCTGGATCATGATGAATCGGCGTTGCTGGCCTATGAAGACGCGCAACTGCTGCCTGAAAACCTGCAAACGGCAGGGTTCGATCTCAAGCCTGACTTAAATGGCGCCATGTGGGAAAAGCAGCATCGCCTGCAACGTTACCTGCTGCTGCACGCGCGTTCCGATCTGGCCTGCATGGGACTGGATGCCGAACACTATTTGCCGGAATTTGTCGGCCCCCGGCCGCAGCCGGGCATGGAGCAGTTGCTGGAAAAACAAAGGCAGCGCAATCTGGCGGTCCGCGAACATCGGGCCGAACTGGTCCAGGCCAAAGCGGCGGCAAAACGCTTCAAACAATCGGGCGGCAGGGACAAGACGCTGCCGACCCTGCTCGGTGAACCGGATTTTCTTAAAACCATCGAAGATATCAATGCCAGGACCAGAGTACCGGATCCGGGCAATAAACAGCCCAATCGCGCGCTGGATGAACTGCTGGCGCAAATTAGCCAGGCGCAAGCCAGTGAAGACAATAGCCGTATTGTCCAGCGGCAGCGCCATCGCGGCTTGCTGTTTTCCGCTCAATACCGATCTGGCGCCTACGTGCTGGATCAGACAATAGCCAGAGAGCGGCGGGAAAAGGCCATCCAGGCGGCACAGACTGATCGAGACCTGAGTGGTATGGATCTGACCGGTGCCGATCTGACGGGCCTGATCTTTGACAATTGTGATTTCAGTCAGGCGGTGCTGATGCGCGCCGACATGACTGACGCCACATTCATTCGGTGCAATTTAAGCGAAGCTGTGCTGTTTAGTGGAACATATAGCAAAACTCAGTTTGAGCACTGCCGGTTTCACACTGCCAATATGTCGCGTACGCGCTTTGACGCCGTTTCGTATTCCAGTTGTGATTTTCATCAGGCAATTATCGATGAATCGACGTTCAGTCGCTGTGATTTTTCCGGAGCGACATTTAGTGAATCCGTATTCCGGAACGTGCGTTTTGAGAATACGACCATGAATGCATTGGCGCTGGATGCAACCGTGATGCTCTCATGCTCACTGGATCATGTGGCGGCAAAGGAGGCAAGGCTGAACAAGTGTGCATTTTATGAGTGCATTTTTACCAACAGCGCCTTTGCCGACTCCTGGCTGATCCGCTGCGCCTTTGCCTTATGTGAGCTGTCTGGCATGTCGTTTGCCGGATCCGTCATGAGCGCCTTCACCCTGATTGCCGAAAAGCCGGTATCCGATTGCGATTTCAGCCATGCCCAAATCAGCGACGGCAGTATGCGTGGTATTCATTTTCAGCGGCCGCGCTTTGTGCAGGCGGTTATTCGCAATACCGATTGTTCCAAATCGGTTTTTGAACAGGCAGACTGTCGTGGCTTGGAAACCCCCGATGGCGTTTTCATGCGGACTGAGTTTCGGCACAGCGATTTTACGGCAGCCAACCTGATGACAGGCCTGTTCAGGAAATCGACGTTTGTTCGTACTAATTTTAGCAAGGTCAATTTTTTCCGGGCCGATTTTGCCCAGAGCAATATTGACGCGGGCAGCCTGCAGCATGACAACTATACGCAGCAGATTCAGCTGGAACCCACGCAGAAAAAGGAATCGGCATGAGCCTGACCGATGAGCAACTTCGGGAACTGGTGGATAACGGTGTGCCGATTCTGAAAATATCACTCAAAGAGCGGGATCTGCGCGACTGGAATCTGTCGGGAGCCCTTTTTGAAGGCGTTGATTTCACGGGGGCGCAACTCGATGGCGCCAGGCTGGACGAAAGCGTATTTGCCAACTGCTGCTTTGACCGTGCAAGTATGAACGAATGCTACGGCAACGCGGTATTTTTCAACACCTGTGTGATGGCCGGAACACAATGGCGCCAGTCCCTGTTGTTTCAGGCCAAATGGCATGAGTGCGATGTACGTGACGCGGATTTTGATCATGCCATGATGGACGAAACGGTATTCATCGGCTGTCGCCTGGCAGGCGTGCGCTACACCGGTGTTCAGGGCAGGGAAATGACCTTCATGAAGTCGGATATGGAACGGGTCGATTTCTCACAGGCGCAGTTGTTCAAATCCACGCTGTTCGGGTTGGACCTGAAAACCGTTATTTTTCACAAAGCCAGCCTGGTCAATGTGATCTGGCTGCAGTCGGATCTGAGCGGCCAGAATTTACAGGGGCAGGACCTGGAGCGTGGCGTGTTTACCGAGGCAATCCTTGACGGGATGTGCCTGGCCTCGGCCAATCTGGTGCAGGCCGCTTTCAAGAGCGCGAGCGTCAAAGGCGCGGATCTGCGCAGCAGCAAAGGCCAGTTCATTGTTTTTGCCGATGCGGATCTGAGTGGTGCACGCTGCGATGCTGCGCAATTTGCGCAAAGCGTATTCGTAGATGCCATCACGGATGATGCCAGCTTTGTCGATGCCAACCTGTCCATGTCTGTATGGCATCACGCCAGTGCCCGTCAATGCCGCTTTGATCGGGCCCAACTGGATCACACCGATTTTTCGTATGCAGACCTGTATCAGGCGCGTTTTGATGATGCCAGGCTAAATCGCACCCGCTTTCACCGCGCGCTCAGTGATGACCTGAACCTGAAGCGGCGTGCCGGCGCCCTGGAGAAAGACCCGGAACTGTATGAGGCCGAGTTATGGAGCGAAACGCAGCGCGCCAGGGCTTTCCCGTAGCGCTATTGACCCAACCACGATAGATAGAGCAAAGTCATGAACCGTATTGTCAATGCCATCACGCCGCTGGGCGACGCGCTTAAATTCAAGTCCCTGCAGGGAGATGAAGGGCTATCCTGCCTGTCCGAATGGACGGTGCGGTTTGTTTCCGAACACGCGAAGCTGGATCTGCAATCCATGCTGGGGCAATCGGTGACATTCGAAATAGAGACGGGCGCATCACCCCGATTTCTGAACGGCATTGTAACCGGCTTCGAATTACTGCATCGCGAGACCCGGACACCGCGTTATTACATTTATCAGGCCACGGTCAGATCGTGGTTGTGGTATGCGACGCAGAACAGCGACAATCGCATCTTCCAGAATGAAACAGCTGTCGACATTATCACAAAGGTGCTTGGCAAATACGACTTCGCTGTTGAAATTCGGCTGATGAACCGTTATCGCAAGTGGGGCTATTGCGTCCAGTTCCAGGAAACAGATTTCAGTTTTGTCAGCAGACTTATGGAGCACGAGGGCATCTATTACTGGTTCCGCCATGAAGCATCACGTCATGTCCTGGTGTTGACAGACGAAGCCCAGTCGCACGATCCGTTGCCGGTTTTGCCTGTGATTCCCTTTTATCCTGATGACCGGCCTTCCGTTGCCATGCAGGCGTGTATCGCCGACTGGCAGGTGTCGGGGGAACTGACGCCCACGGGCTATGCCACCATGGATTACGACTTTCAGAAGCCGTTGGCGGACATGAGCGCCAAGCGCAGGACGAGTCCGCGGGCAACCCAGGGTCTGGATCTGGAAATGTATGAACCCATGGGTGGGTACGTAGACTCATCCGACTCTGAACATTATGTCAAAGTGCATCTGCAGTCGCTGCAATGTTTGCAGGAGCAGGCTGTGGCCCGGTCAAATGTGCGGACGATGGCGCCTGGTTATACCTTCACGCTGAAAAACTACCCCCATCAGGCGGAAAATAAGGCATATCTGGTTGTTCATACTGAATATGACATACAGAATCCGGCCTATGCCAGCCATGATCAGCCTGATGACCAAGCGCGGTATGTTGTGACCTCCCGGCATATTCCTGCCAATGTGCAGTATCGCGCCGCGCGTAGCACGCCCATCCCGAAAATGAGTGGCCCGCAAACGGCGACCGTAGTGGGCCCGCAAGGCGAAGAGATCTGGACCGACAAGTACGGTCGAATCAAGGTACAGTTTCACTGGGACCGTGAAGGCGCAATGGACGAGAACAGCTCGTGCTGGATACGAGTGTCCAACCCCTGGGCCGGCGGTGGCTTTGGTGGGGTGCAAATCCCGCGCGTGCGCGAAGAAGTGGTGGTGGACTTCATCAACGGCAATATCGATCGTCCGATCGCGGTGGGGCGGGTCTACAACGCCAGCAATATGCCGCCTGTGAATTTGCCGGACGATGCCACGCAAAGCGGCTTTCTTACCCGCAGCAAAAACGGCACTCCCGCCAACGCGAACAAGCTGATGTTTGAAGACCGGCAGGGCAGCGAGCTACTGGCCATGGTGGCTGAAAAAGATATGGATACGCATGTCAAAAATAATCAGACGCATGACGTGGCAGGCAATGTCGTGTCCGCGATCGCCGGGCTGCGTTCGCACACCGCGCACAGCACCTCAGATATCACCATGGTCGCTGGCGCGGTCAAAAACTACCAGGCGGATCACAATCGGACCGTACAGGGCTCACTGGACGAACAGATAGGCGCCAATCTGCAGCAGTCGTTCAATGATGGTGTGGACGAAACCATTACGGGAGCGCTGACCAGCACCATTGGTGGGCAGGCCAGCCATACGTTGCAGGGATTGCATATCACGACCACCACCCATGATGAAGAGACGGTCAATGGCACCGTGTCGGAAACCGTCGGAACCGGGGAGACCAGCAATATCAAGTCGGGTTCGCAGTTGCAGGCTGGCGACATCACCATGGCGTCGCCCACGATCTATTCCGAATCCACACAGGAAGAAATTGATATCAAGGCGGGTGGCTCGTTGGACATCAGCTCTGCCGGCCCTGGAATTGTGCAGACACCGGGCAAGATCATCAAGGAGAGTCCGGTCAATGTGGAAACGGCGCTGATGCTGGACAACAATACCGTCACCAGAAAAAAGAGCTATACGCTGGATTTGAGTGTGGATGGTATCAAGGATGTGATGGTCGAGGGACATAATCACAACCAGAATATTGCAGATATCAAATTGTACGGCATGGGCGACTCCATGCAGGCAGCTAACATCGGCCTGTATGGCGCCAACATTCAGTTGGGTGGACAGGATCAGAAAATGGGTCTGCTCAACGTGAACATCACAGGCATCGAGCTGGACAAGGGCTTTAAGATCAAACGTCCCGGCGGTGGCGGCGGAGTCGGGACAAAAGGCAAGGGCAAGGACGGCAGCGGGGGTGATGGCGGCAGGGGCGGAAAAGGCGACAAGGATGGGAACGGGAACAGAGGGGATGCTGACAAGCCACATGCAGACTGCAAAGACTGTATGGGAAGATCAGGCTTCTCCATTGGCTTTGACGTCGGAGATGAACGTATTGCCCAAAGTGATTTTTCCTTGTCCGGCGCTTTTCCGATAAGCTGGGATCGGGTCTATCGTTCCAATTTCAGCGCCAATGATGAAGATGGCCCGTTGGGACCACGATGGATTACGCCATTTACGCTTTTTATCCAAGAGAGTGCTCAGGGGCTTGCCTATTATTCCATTGTGGGTAGAACGATCGAGACCTCACCACTGGCATTGGGCGAGGAACGATATGATCGCAGCGAGGAAATAAACTGGCGCAGGCTTGATGAACAAACGCTTGTCATCAGCCAGAAACATGAACGATTTGAAACATTCCGAAAAATCGGTGCCACGTACCGGCTGGTGTCTATTGCTGACAGGGTCGGCAACAAAATCGACATTGACTATCAGGAACAGGGCCTGCTGCTTTCCATACAGAACGACGTATGGGTGGTGAGATTCGAGCACGACGAGCAGCGCCGGATTCGGCGAATCATGACGGACGTGACGCACGATGGAAACACGGTGCAACGCCAGCTTGCCGGCTACCAGTATGATGAAGCCGGCGATCTTGTGCGGGCCGCCGATGAATACCTGTCGGAACGTCTGTATGCCTACAACCATCATTTGATCACCCGCTACAGCGACAGGACAGGCCGTGGTATCAATCTGGAGTGGAAGGGCACCGAGCCCAATGCGCGTTGCTTTCGCGAATATGCTGATGACGGCAGCCATGAAATTGTTCTGTCTTGGGACAGGGAGAATCGACTCACCCATGTCACCAATGCGCTAGGCCAGACAACGACATACCGGTTTGACCAATACAACTACATTTCACATATCTACTTTCCAGACGGGACCATCGAAGAACGCAAGCGTGATGATTATCACAATATTATTGCGATCGTTAATCCGGATGGAACCACAGACCGTTTTGAATATGACGCTCGTGACAATCTGGTCCGACATATTCGTCGTGACAACACTCAGGTTAGCTGGATCTATAACCAGGATGAACAACTGGTCCAGGTAACCGATGCGATGGGAGCGATCTGGCGCCGTCAATACAATGATCGCCAGCAAATGATTCGTCAGACCGACCCACTGGGTCGGGTCACCGAGTTTACCTACAACCTTGCCGGTAGTGCAACCGCCATCAAGGACGCAAAAGGCGGGGTCAAGCGCGTCGTTTATAACAACGCTAATAAAATTTTGCAGTATGCAGATTGTTCCAATAACACGACAACGTGGGAATACGATCATCTGGATCGTGTTGTCGGGCTGATTGATGCCGAAGGCAAAAGAACAGCCTATGACTATGATGATAAAGGACATTTGTCACGCGTTATCGAACCGGACGGCGAACTGCGGCTCTTGTCGTACGATGCCGAGGGTCGCCTGCTGTCCGCCAAAGACGCACTCGGACAGGAAACCTTATTCAGTTATGATGCGGCAGGCAGGCTTGCGCGCAGAATCAGTCCGATCAGCACGTCCATTGATTATCGATACGATCGGACCGGAAAACTGACCCAGTTGATCAATGAAAACAACGAACATTATTCATTCACCTATGATCCTTTTGGCAGGCTGCTTGAGGAATCGGGATTTGATAAAAAAATAACAAAATTCACCTATACCAAAAATACCGGCACCCTGGCCACGGTCACCGAAGGTGATGTGATCACTCGTTATGAGTACGACGTCATTGGCCAGATTATTGCTCGTTCTGGCCAGGGAAGCACGGAACGTTTCGATTACGATGCAAACAGCCGACTGGTTGGAGCATCCAATGCAATCAGTCAAAATACCCTTTCCTATGACGCCGTCGGAAACGTCCTCGCGGTGCATCAGCAGTACACGTTATTTGACACGCAACGGGATTTTTTGTGGCGGCACTCTTACGACGAAATAGACAATCGCATCGCCACCCGCCGTCCGGACGGCGTGGAAACAGACTGGCTGATTTCAGGTAGTAGCTACGTTCATGAGATGTTGCTGAACAAAGCCACATTGGCCAGCTTTACGCGCAATGATGTGTATCAGGAAAAATCCCGCACGCTGATGAACAGCATGCAGCAGCGCAGTGAATATGACAGGGCCGGGCGATTGCAGACCCAGGTGTTGCTGGAGGGCAATTTTCACGAGAAGGTGCGCCTCAAGCGCGAGTATCACTACGATAAAATAGGCCAACTGGTCGGCGTCTCCGATTCAACGAGAGGCGATGCACTCTATCGCTATGATCCGCTGGGGCGAATTGTGCGTGCCGCTACGCCTGTCTTTGATGAGACATTCAGTTTCGATCCCGCTTCGAATATTACAACTGCCATTGCCATAGGAACGCAGACCACCACTCTACCTGCTGATGTGCCAGCGGTGGTGGGCAATGTACTCAGAGAGTACGCCGGCATCCATTTTGAGTATGACGTACAAGGCAATATGGTGAGCAAAAGCAGCCCGGGATGCCGACAGGCATTTACCTGGAATGCGTTCAACCAACTGGTGTCAGTGCGAACGGCAAAAAATGGCGCAAGCGACGTTGTTGCCGCATATTACTATGATGCTTTCGGACGCCGAATCGGCAAACAGGTCGCCAAGGGTGACGACGACCCCGCGTCGGTCCGGGTATTTTATGGTTGGGATGGAGAAAATCTGGCGTTCGAATCCATCGTGGGCCAGGAATGCACCAAACATTATCTGTATGAGTATGAAAGTTTCGTCCCGCTGGCTCAGTATCTGTCTCCAGCCTCGGCGAACGCTTGGGCCGACACGGCTGCCGGCACCGTTCGTGATATCGCCTTCTTTCATTGCGATCGTATCGGTACACCCAGGGAATTGTTCGATGAATCGCAGCGCAAAATCTGGGCAGGCGAATATCAGTTCTGGGGGAAGCGGCGAGATACGGATGCATCCGATTCCACAGATGCGTCTGACTATGCGCACAACAACATCCGCTTTCAAGGGCAGTACTACGATAGTGAATCCGGTCTGCATTACAACCGTTATCGGTACTATGATCCCGATACCGGACGATATATCCGTCAGGATCCGATTGGCTTGTTCGGGGGCATCAATCTTTATCTTTACGGACCCAGCAGCACCATGTGGATTGATCCGTTTGGTCTTGCCATGTGGCCGTCAGGACAGTTCAATAGCTGGTTCAATGGTCAGACGGCAGACCAGATTGCCGATTTTATGAGTTCTAAATCGACGCGTGAGCTGATCAAGAAAGCGTTGCGCGGAAGCGGCGGCATGCACGAATGGTTTCCTGTCTCCATGGCGGCCAAGGCCAAGGAAATAGGGCTGAATGCGGAAACACTGAAATCCTGGGCAACGCCGACGGTGGATGTCTACTTTCAGAATATCAATGACAAAGGCAATATTATTCAGGGACCCCACCCCAGCCGAAACAGTAGCGGGTGTCGGGCCAGCAGCGTAGCTCACGAGCAGTTGATGGACCAGTTGCAGCAAGCGTCAGACCCTGATGAAGCCCTGGATATTATCCAGTCATTCGCAAGGCAATTTGCGAGAAATGGTGGTTCTCAGACAGGTGGCTTCAGCGTGCTATAGTTGCTTGTGTCGGGAGCGCAGGGCGTGTAGTGAAATGCAATAAGTGGAAAACAACTTTATATTTGGATGATTGACAATGCTTGACTTCATAGATCGCTTTACTGATGAAAGATTCAAAAACAACAAACGACTGAAAGTGATTTCTGTCTGGATCGGAACAACCACGAACGAGAAATCCCTGACGCGATATATTTCTGCAGGCACGCCGCAGAACGGTCAATTCGTTCGTGATCTGGGAGAGGAGTGGTTCGACCATGATTTTATCGCCGTTAATTATCAGAAGCGCGCCGAGCCGATCGAACAAGTTGTGAGTGCCCTGGCGCAAACGCTTGGTTGTCCGGAGCACATGGCGCAGGAAATCCTTGCTCGTTGCCAGGTTCAGGGCGTCGCGCAGGCCAATACGACAGTGTGCCTGATGCAGCATCTATATCAGGGAGAAGAAAACCAGGATTTCAATGGTCTGAAATTTGCTGGAAGCTATGAATATGAAGAGCCGGAACCCGAGGTTAGGCATAAGTTTGACCATATTTTTGCGGGCGTGACGACAGCAGCTGCATTGCCAGACTTGCGAGAATATGCCACCGAAGGCGCATTTAGAAACGAGACAGGGCTGACAGTAGATGATGTTCAGTACTTTGGATACAAACTGCGCGACGCCACTGTTTTGCCTGTTGCCGAATTTTTTAGCTTGCCAATAGTGAATCAGCGTTTGGTGTTGGGTGAAAGTGCTGACGCTGTTGTTAATGCTTGCAAGCGCGCCGGGTTGGAACGGATTAATGGCTTCATCAGCGCTGCTGCACGCGATGAGACACCGCTTGATGTCGCCGGGGAAAAAACGTTCTGTGGACTGCATTATCTCGGGGCCTTCCAAACTCGGTATCCCACTTGATCGTTTTAATCATGGGGTGCGGGCCTGCCAATCGCATCAGTTGATTGTAATGTCTGTGCGAGTCGGTTGCCGGATGTACTGTTTTCTTCGGAAAGGACAGCACATCCGTCAGGCTCAATGCGTCTTCAGGCCAATCATATTTCTGTCATGATTCACCGAACTGCGAATGCGCTTCCATGGCTCGCAGCGAATACACATAAGCGGCACCTGCATTCAGCGCAATGGCCGTGCCCAACGCATCGCTCAGTTCCGCCTCGGTTACGCCTGCCTTGCGTGCGGCGTTGGCGTGAGCGGCAATGCAGCTGTCGCAGCGCGTCGTTACGGCGACGGCAAGCGCGATCAGTTCGCGCGTTTTCGCATCTAGCGCGCCATTGGCTCCTTGCGCAGCATTCAATGCCTGGAAGGCTGACAGCATTTTCGGATTGTTCTGGGCAAAGGGGGTGACTGCGGCCTTTGTATTTTCCATTTGGTTAACCCAATTGTTCAGCATAAGTAAACTCCATGATGTTGATAAGAAAAAGAAGCATCTGCCCTGTTGAGCAGGATGCGGGAAAAGTACAAACAGTGTGCGGGGCGCGGGGGTATGTGGCAGGCCCGGTGCGGCAAGTTGGATGCGCCCGCTTTTGATTCATAGGATCAATGAGATAACGACTTGAGTGCTGCGGGATCGATGTTGTTCCGATAGCCCTCGATGTCCTGTTTTACGTACGCGGTAAAAGCATCGGTAGACAGGTCTTTTTCCAGCGCGCCATCCTGCCGGATGATCTTGATGGTTTTGGGGTCGGCCAGCGCTTTGGAAAGGTGCTGCGCAAGTGTATCCACGATCGCTTTCGGCGTTCCTTTCGGGGCAGCCAGTCCATACCACTGCGTGACCACAACCGGGATACCCAGTTCCTTGAAGGTTGGGACATCAGGCAGGCTTGGGTTGCGTTCCTCGCCGGTTAGGGCCAGCAGGCGCAGTGCGCCATTGCGTGTCTGGCCGACCAGTGGCGGGGCCGTCGCGAAGAAGGCTTCGGTTTGCCCGCCCATCAGGTCGGTAATGGCCGGGCCGGAGCCACGGTATGGGACATACAGGATGTTGGCCTTGGTTTTCAGCTTGAGCATTTCAAGCCCCATATGGGCTGCGCCGCCGGGCGACGTGGAACCAACGGTAACTTCGTTTTTTTCTGCGTAGTCAAAAAACTCTCTTGCAGTTTTGAATCTGGAGTTTTTTCCTACAAACAGACCATGCGGTGCTTCCACAGCCGCACCAATCAACTCGAAGTCATCGGGTGCTTTATAGGGAAGATCCTTGCGTACGACAGGTGCTACGGCGATATTGCCGCTCATGGCTAGTAACAGCGTGTAGCCATCGGGTCGGCTTTTGGCTACGTCGGCAGCGGCAATGTTGCCGCCTGCACCGGGCTTGTTCTCCACGACTACGGACGTACCCAGGCTTTTACTGATGGACTCGGCAATCAGGCGTCCGTACAAATCTCCCCCGCCGCCTGGTGGGAAGCCGACGACCAGTTTGATGGTCTGGTTGGGATATTGGCTGGCGGCGTTAGCGGGCAATACCGTGAGCATGGCAGCGAACAGCAGCGCCTTTGAGCAGGCGTCTAGAATGCGATGAAGCATGGTGGTCTCCTTTTGGATTCGGATCGAGCGATAAAAAGACAGCATATTCAACGAACAGCAGACAGCAGATAGCAACGGAAGTGGGAGAGCTAAGAGCAGCGCAGCGCGCAGCAGCCCATGGGCAATGCCCGTGCCGACTGCACTACGAAAATCAGTGAAACAGATCGGGCGTCGGCGGTGTGAAGGCGGCCTGGGGCGGGTTGTGCTGCTGCCCGGCACACCATGCGCCGATGGCCACAGCCTTTTGCTCGGTAATGCCAGGCGCCAGATTGCGTAACCTGTCCTCCAGCGCCGCCCAGTCAAATGGCGCCTCGGGGTCTCCTTGGCGAATGTCATGACTGGCCGAAATGGTTTCGCCGTTTTTAAAGCGGATGGTAACGGTGCCGGGGCGACGATCGGGAAAGGCATTGGCGTAGTCGGGCCGGGCCTGCAGGGTGATCCTGTCTGCCAGTGCCAGCAGGCGAGGATCGGCCAGGTCAGGATTTTCGGTCTCCTGGATGCCGAGTTTGCCGGTGAGCAACAGGATGGCCACGCAATAGCGGCCACTAAAGCAGGTTTCTGCGGGCTTGATCGGCCAGTCCACCTTGGCGATGCGCAACGCTTGCGGAAAGATGGCGATGTCGACCGATTCAATGTCGTTTGCCCGGATATCATGGGTATTTATGAGGGCCTGGGTGGCATCGACCACCGTGAACAGTTGTCCGCAGGTGGGCCATGGCTTGATGGTGGTCGAGCTGATCCGATCCGTGACGCCCAGTTCCCGATCCAGCAGGGCCGGATCGCCTTGGCCATGCAGCAGAGCGTAAAGACCGCGAGCGCCATTCATGAAGTGTTGCGCGCCACGGTATCCCGCCTGCGCGGCATAGGCGGCCGTCAGGCCATTTCTGACGGCAAAGGCCGGGTGCAGGGCCTTTGATTCATGGGCCTGATCATCTACAAACTGCCACAGGCCCGCAGCCTGGGTTGCGGCAATGCCCAGTGCATGGTGAATCCGTACTGCATCCAGGCCAAGTGCCACGGCGCTGGCCGCGGCAGCGGCCAAAGAACCGGCAGTGGCGGTCATGTGGAATTTTCCGGCGTGACCAGATCCCAATACCTCGCCGGCACGAATGGCAACTTCGTAGCCTGCCACAATGGCGGCTTCAAACTGCTGTTGCGTCATGGGTAGGGATGTGGCAAGGGCCAGCACAGGCGTGACAGTCACGATGCCCGGGTGCAGCATGGCTGTCCGATGAGCGTCGTCGATTTCACGCAGGTGGGTGATGCCGGCATTGCAGAACGCGGCACCCATGAGTGATACCGCGCTGGTGCCTCCAAAAACGGTAGCGTTGCTCTGGCCGGGAAACAGCGTGGTGGCCAGCTTGCGCAGATCGTGGCTGGCCGCCATGGCAGCCCCGGAATAACCGGCGGTGAACCAGTCAAGCAGAGATTGGGCGACCCGATGTCGCGTATCTGCAGACAGCTTTCGATTGGCAAGCGAGGCCAGATAGGCGCTTAACCGGTTTTCCGGTGTACCCATGTTATCTCCATTTCATTCAATGAAATAAATTTTATTGTATGAATCAAATCTAACACAGGATATTGCAAAGTACAATAAAAGATGACCCGCAGGTCTAGGCTTTTTTGTTATATCTTTATAAAGTCGCAGAGCCGGTTATGCGCGTAGGCCTAGAGTCAAAGCCGTTCTCCGCCAGGGTGCGTATCGCCACTTCGGCGGCAGCAATCTGTTGTGCTTCTGTCTGCCGGTTCAAAATGCTGGTGATCTGAATCGCGCCAAGCAGGCGCCCGTGTGGCTCCGATACCGGTACGGAAATAGAAGCCAGTTCCGGCGATCGTTCTGCCCTGGTGATGGCATAGCCGTTTTTCAGCACTTCTTCGGTCCTGGGTGACGAACCGTCGGTAAAAGCCCGCAATACATGCGAAGCCGAACCGCCATCGGCCAGTGCCACCCGCGTGCCCACTTCGAATACATAGCGCACATCACGCGAGACGTTCTCGCGATACAGGCACACACGCATGTCGCCTTCCCGAATGTAGAATGCGACGCTTTCGTGCGTCTCAAGCATGATGGTGCGCAGGATAGGCTGCAGGCGTTGCCCCAGATCGAAGGTGGAGCGGTACAGCGCACCCAGGCGCAGCAGATTGTGGCCCGGCGCGTACTTGCCATCGAGACTGCGTTGCACATATCCGTATTCGATGAACGTGTTCAGCAACCGAAGCAGCGTTGCTTTGTCCAGCCCCGTCATCTGCGCGAGCTCGCGCAATTGCAGATGCAGATGTTCTTCCGAAAAGCATTCAAGAATGATCAGGCCGCGAGCGAGTACGCCGATGGGGGGGGTGGGCGCGACCGCGGCTTTCTGGCTTTTACTGGTGTCTTTCATGAAAATTAATGTCCTGTTGAGTTCTTGACAAAGGCAAAGCGATGCGCTACCTTATATTTCATTAATAAAAACATATTTCATTCAATAAAACATTTTATAGTATTAATGAGCGTACAACAATGCCTCAATCCGACACGACCACCACGCCTTCCTTTGACGATCTGCTGCTTCGCCTGCTGCATATTGTCGGCCAGCAGGGGCTTTTGACCGAATCTGGGGATATGACAGCCTATGCGCTGGAGCATCGCGGCAATTATCCCGGAAAAGCGCTAGCTGTGGTCCGGCCCGGCTCCACGGAAGAAGTCAGCCAGGTCGTTCGCGCCTGCGCGCAAAGCGGCGCCCGGCTGATTCCCCAGGGCGGCAATACGGGCTTGGTCGGAGGCTCTACTCCGGACGAATCCGGTCTGGAGATTGTACTCAGCCTGACCCGCATGAATCGCATTCGCGAGGTCAATCCGCAAGACAATACCATGACGGTCGAAGCCGGCTGTATTTTGCAGAACGTGCAGGAAGCGGCCGCCGAAAAAAATCGCATGTTTCCCCTTACGCTCGGCTCCGAAGGCACGGCAACGATTGGCGGCAATCTGTCGACCAATGCCGGCGGAGACCAGGTGATTCGCTATGGAAATACTCGCGAGCAGGCGCTCGGCCTGGAAGTGGTGCTGGCCGATGGTCGAATCTGGAATGGCCTGTCCAGCCTGCGCAAGGACAATACCGGTTATGACTTGAAGCATCTGTTCATCGGGGGCGAAGGCACACTGGGCATTATTACTGCCGCGACCATCAAGCTGTATCCGGTGCCACGCCAGCAAGCCACGGCCTGGATCGCCATTCGCAATCCGGCCGAGGCGGTGTCGCTGCTGTCTTTGCTGCGTGAAAACCTGGGTGACCGTATTACCGCATTCGAGATCATGGCCCGGGAGACCGTCAATCTGGTATTGATGCACTTTCCGGCCATGCGCGAACCGCTGCAGGAGGCTGCGCCATGGGTCATTCTTGCCGAAGTGTCGGAAACGTCATTGCGGGTTCCGCTGCAGGAAGAATTTGAAACCGTGCTCGCCCAAGCCATGGAGGAGGATATGGTGCTTGATGTGGCACTGGCCGCGTCCGAGCAGCAGTCAAAGTCCATGTGGGACATTCGCTCGCATATTCCAGAAGCACAGCGCAAGGACGGGCCATCCATCAAACATGATATTTCGGTGCCGATTTCCCGTATCGCCGAATTCGTCGCCGCCGCGGGACCTGCCATGAATGCGATTATTCCAGGCATTCGCTGCATTACCTTTGGTCATGTCGGCGATGGCAATCTGCATTTTAACCAGAGCAAACCGGCCTCGATCAGCAAAGAAGATTTTCTGGCCCGCGAAGCAGCCATTCACGAGGTCGTACACGAAGCCGCTGCGCGGGTGAACGGTTCCATTTCAGCCGAACATGGGATTGGGCGCCAGAAGCAGGACATTTTAATCCGCTACAAGGATCCCGTGGCCATCAGCCTGATGTACAGCATCAAGCATGCGTTTGACCCGAACAATACATTGAACCCGGGGCGCTTGCTGCCGGCCAGAAATACACAATCACACTCAGATAAGGTTGAATAAATGACTTCTTCAGTTTTTGATTCGGTCACCATGCAGCACTTGTGGAGTACCGACGAACTTCGTGCCATTTTCTCCGAAGAAAATCGAATTCAGAAATGGCTGGATTTCGAAGCCGCATTTTCGCAGGTTCAGGCCGGCATGGGAATCATTCCGCAGGAAGCGGCCGATGCCATTTCCACCAACGCGAAAGTGGAAAAAATCGATATTCCCAAAATGGCTGCCGAGATGCGTCGCATCAAGCATTCGCTGGTGCCTGCACTCAAGCAGCTCATCGAGCATTGCGGCGAACATGGACAGTGGGTACATTTTGGGCCCACCACCCAGGATGTGCTCGATACCGGCACTGTCCTGCAATTGCGCGAAGCACATGCTGTTTACCTGCGGGATCTCAAAGGGTGCGCCCGCGAACTGGCCCGTTTGGCCAAGGCGCACCGTGATACCGTGATGGTGGGGCGCACGCATGGCGTGCAGGCACTGCCGATTACATTTGGTCATAAGTGCGCCATCTGGTTGGACGAATTGTCTCGTCACTATGACAGGCTGAAGCAAGCCGAACCGCGCGTGTTTGTCGGGATGCTGATTGGCGCAGTCGGGACACAGGCTTCGCTGGGCGAACGAGCTAGGGAACTGGAAGAGAAAACCTGCGCGGCGTTGGGGTTGGCGGTACCGGACATCAGTTGGGGGCCGGCGCGCGACCGTTTTGCCGAATATGCCAATCTGCTGGCCATGCTGGGCGCGACGCTGTCAAAAATCGGCAATGAGCTGCGCAACCTGCAGCGCAATGAATTCGGAGAAGTCGAAGAGGGCTTTTCCGAAGGCAAACTGGGCTCTTCGACCATGCCGCACAAGCGCAATCCCACCTCGGCCGAAAATATTGCCGGCCTGTCACGAACCTTGCGCTACAACGCTGCAATGATGACCGAAGCGATGGTTCAGGAACACGAACGTGACGGGATTGCCTGGAAAACCGAATGGAAGGCTTTGCCCGAGTGTTGTCTGATTGCCGGCGCGGTGTTGCTGCAGGCGCGCAACCTGCTTGCAGGACTACGGATAGACAAGGAAAATATGAACAGGAACCTGGACATGATGCGCGGCTATCTGCTTTCCGAGCGTGTTATGCTGGAACTGGGTGCCCGGGTCGGTAAGGATCATGCGCATGAATGGGTCTACGAAGCCTCCATGAAAGGCATCGAGAACAAACAGGATTTTGGTTCTGCCATGCGTGATCATCCGCAAATTGCACAGGCATTGTCCGATGAAGATATTGCCAACCTGATCGATCCGGCCAATTACCTTGGACAAACGGGCGCGAGCATCGACCGAACGCTGGCTACGCAACACGCCCGCAACTGGATGCAGGAAGACTGAGTGTTTATTTCAGTCGCCATGCAACCGCAACCTGAAACCGTGAAGAAAAAACATGAAAGCAAAACCTCTTATCAGTGCACAGGAACTGTCAAACCTGTTGGACACCGCCAGCAACCTGGTCGTGTGCGATTGTCGTTTCGAATTGACCAACCCGTCACAGGGGCTGCAACTTTATAACGATGGCCATATTCCTGGCGCCCGGCACGTTGATCTGGACCAGGTGCTCAGCACCAAGGGAGCCGCCGACCAGGGACGTCATCCCTTGCCGGCACGTGAACTCTTTGCCCAGAAGATGGCAGCCATTGGCATCAGCGACGACACCCATGTGGTGTGCTACGACGCCAATGATTCCATGTTTGCCGCGCGCCTGTGGTGGATGTTACGCTGGATCGGTCACGACAATGTATCTGTGCTGGATGGCGGCTTCAAGCTGTGGCAGCAAGCCGGCTATGAAGTTACCACCGAGCCGCCACAGCCGGCCAAGGAAGGCATGCTGGCCCTGCGCGATTCCCTGGCGCAGACGGTTGATTACGAAGACGTGCTGGCTAACATCAGTGCAGCTGAAAGGCTGGTGCTGGATGCCCGCAGTCCTGATCGTTTCCGCGGTGAAAACGAAACCCTGGATCCGATTGGCGGCCACATTCCCGGTGCAGCCAACCGCTTTTTCAAAGACAACCTGCAAGCTGACGGTACGTTCAAAGATGCCCAGACCTTGCGTAAGGAACTGACGGCCAGCCTGCAGGGGCAAAAGCCCGAAAGCGTGATCAGCCAATGCGGGTCCGGTGTGACAGCCTGCCATAATCTGCTGGCCATGGAAGTGGCTGGCTTATCGGGCGCTGCACTGTATCCCGGATCGTGGAGCCAGTGGTCCAATACCAGTGGCGCGCCCATCGCACGGGAGTGACGCGTGTGCGTTTAATTGGCTAACCTAGTGTTGCCAGCTCGGGGTTCCAGACAACCTCCCAGAGATGGCCGTCCGGGTCAGAAAAATAGCCGGCATAGCCACCGTAGAAGGTATCCTGTGCCGGCTTGATGAGGGTGGCGCCTGCGGCGATGGCTTCCTGCATAACGCGATCGACCGCTTCCTTGCTGTCCACGTTGTGCCCAATGCTAAGCTCAAGCGACGAGCGGGGCGTGACAGGCAGACCGGTATCGACAGCCAGACTCTTTCTGGGCCACAGGGCCAGTTTCAGAGCATTGTGCAAGTCGAAAAATGCCACGGCGCCGTTTTCGAATTCAGTGCCGATAATGCCATTTGTGGCCAGGCCCAGCCCATCCCGATAAAAGGCCAGGGACTTTTCCAGGTCGTCCACGCCTAGCGTCAGAACAGTGATATGGGGTTTCATGCGATGCGCTCCTTAAAATCTGCGGGTAAACAAAGCAGTATCATAGTAATAGAACACAGATGAGGATGTGTCACGTCTTGGTCTGGCCGGCGGTCGGCATTCCCATCTGTTATTGCTATAACGGGTGTAAAGAACAATCCACCATCTATTGATGACAACACTATTGCAATTGTGATTTTGCTTGCCGGTGTCGATTGCACATATACGGTTACTTGGCAGCGCCGATAGCCTGGAGTCCGGCAGTGGCGCACTTGGCGTCAATATCGCCACTAGGTGCACCGCCTACGCCAATGCCGCCAACCAGAGCATCGCCGATTTTAATCGGTAAGCCTCCCGCCTGGATGACCATTCTCGAATCCATGTCACGCAGCCCTTCGTTTGCCGCCTCGGATGCGATGAAGCTGGCCAGCCCGGCAGTGTCACGGCCGAGCGCTGCAGAGGTAAACGCCTTGCCTTCGGCGCTGGAACCAGTGTGCGGGCCTGATTTGTCGGCCTTGAGCAGTACCTTGGTAGCACCGTCGCGCGCCACGTTGGCGACACTGACATTATTGCCTTCGGCAACGCAGGTCTCAAGCGCGGCCTGAGCTACCTTGGTGGCCATCTCCAGTGGCAAATAGGGGCTCGTCGGAAGATTCTGCGCGATAGCGGCAAAAGGGACGAGAATAGTTGTGAGCGCAAGTTTACGGATCATATAACTTCTCCTTCGTTGGTTGAAAGGCAAGATTAACGTATTCTGGATTTGACGTATACAGATCAGATTCTGTTGATTTGGTATATGTGCACAGTCGTGGCCAGTAAAACCGCACAATTAAAATAACATCGATGTACGAGCAGGCAGGATGCAATCGAGAATATGAAAAGAGAACTGCACTGTATTTTGAACAGCCTGCACGTTGGCCCTGAAACGCCTGCGCGGCGCTGTGCCTGCTGCGTTTTCGGGTAAACTGCCTTTGACTGGCAATTTCAACCGAAATACGCTGCCGATTAATACCGATTACAGCTATGAAACGAACGACAGGCATTCGCATGACCGTGTGGCTGGGCATACTCGCCGTATGCCTGGCTGTGTTCATGCCTGGCGTCAACGCATTGAAAAACCGCTATCAGGCCAGCGGCAACGACATTTTTACGGCGGATATCTGTTATGGTGCGCAGGCTGTCCAGGGGCCTGCAGTGGCCCTGAACAGCACGGGGTCACCCGTGTTGCTGGTCAGTCATCACAGCGCGCATGCTGACGCAGATGAAGTCACCGCAGATGTGACCACCGCACACGCCTCACATGGCGCGATGCCGACATCGTTCGTGTCCCTGGCCGGTAGTGATGCTCCGGTCTCGCCTGGTCACAGTGCCGATCACGCAGCCGAATGTCTTTATTGTGGCTTCTTCACTCATCATCTGCCGCTACTGTACAGCGCAAACTTGCCTGCCATGGCGTATGGCTTTGTCAGCCGGATAGCGCCGCAACATCAGCATGCCTCCTATTATGCGCAGCCGGCCTTTGTGCCCCTGTCGCGCGCCCCTCCGGCGCTTTCCTAAAAAACGCTGTTCCCACGTCCAGGTGATGCTGCGGCTTAGCTTTGCAGTGCATCCTGTCGACGTATCGTTATCTGTTTTTCAGGAAATCTCATGATGTCCCGTACGCAATACTCCACGGCCGAAACCGCTGATACGGCCGCCGCCTTGCCGATGGCCCGCTACGCCATGCTCTGGCGCTGGCATTTTTATGCCGCCCTGTTTGTCATGCCTTTGCTGATCGTGCTCGGTATTACCGGCACCATTTATTTGTACAAACCTCAAATCGAGGCGGTGGCCTACAAGTCGCAGCTGTATGTTACGCCCCAAGCCTCACCCAGGCTGCCGCAGCAAACGCTTTATGAAATCGCCCAGGACAGTACGCCTGGCGGCGTGCCCATTCTGACGGCGGAAATTCATAACGCGCCCGATCGCAGCGCGCAATTTACCTATTCGGATCCGGTGCAGGGCAAGTCCAGCATTTTCTTGAATCCTTATTCGGGCGAGGTGTTGGCCAAAATGCCCACGCTCAACTTCAACGCAACCTACTGGATCGGCCTGGCGCGCCAGATTCATCGCGGTCTGTTGCTGGGTAAAACCGGAGAAGTGTTGATGGAGCTGGCGGCCTGCTGGACGCTGATCATGATCGGCACCGGTGTGGCGCTGTGGTTGCCACGTCGGAAAAACGGCCTGAAACAGGCCATGATTCCAGATGTGAAGAAAAAGGGCCGCCCGTTCTGGCGCGAAATTCACGCTACGCTGGGCATTATCCTGGCTGCCGGCGCGGTGTTTTTTGTCATGTCGGGGCTACCCTGGACCAGTACCTGGGGAGCGCAGTTCAAGCAACTGGTGGCGCAAGTCAATTTGGGCTATCCGCCGGATCCGCCCGGGAGCACGTCGCAGGCGCATGAGGGGCATGAGGGACACCAGGCAGAGGCAGTCGCGCCCACCCGCGTGCAGGATCTGCCGCTGGAGCATACTGCCTGGGGGGCAGGTCTGCTGCCGGTGCCACAATCGGGGTCATCGGCGCAACAACCGGGTGTTACGGAGCATGCACACCATCAGGGCCAGCATCATCAGATGCAAGATGGTCATGAGGCGCAGGCGGGACACGAGAATCATGCGGCCCATGTTGCCGACAAGGCAGACACAAGCAACCCGATGGCAATGCCTGGCGACCATAGCCAGCATGAAGGGGCAGCCGAGCCGATCCCGTTGGATCAGATCATGGCGCTGGCCCACGCCAGCAACATTCCTGACGAGTATTCGATTGCGCTTCCGGCCAACCGCTCGGGCGTCTATTCAGTCTCCTATTACCCAGGCGATCCCACTGGCGAGAAAGTGATGAATGTGGATCAGTACAGCGGCAGGGTTATCAATGGCGTTTCCTATGATCAGTATGGCTTGATTGCCAAAATTATTTCCTTTGCCGTGTCCCTGCATATGGGCACTTATTTCGGCTGGATCAACCAGTTGCTCTGTGCCATTATTGCGCTGGGCCTGTGTACCATGGCCGTGACCGGCTTTGTCATGTGGTGGAAACGTCGCCCGGCCGGCGGTCTGGGCGCACCTCGCATTCCCGATGCGCTGCCTGGCATGCGGGGCTGGATGATCGGCCTGGTGATGTTTGGCCTGGTCTTTCCTGTGACCGGTGCGAGCATGCTGGTGGTATGGCTGCTGGATCGCTGGTACCTGGCGCGTTATCGTCGCGTAAATGGGTTCAGGATAAACACGGTGTGATAACGGGGTGCCAGAGGTGCTGACTGGACTTTCTGCCGGTTGGTATACTCTGTCCCTGGACAAACAACCTCACGGATGCTTTGCTGTATGAAAACCCTGCTCGTTGTATTGATGGGATGGTGCCTGGGAGCCCTTGCACCTGCGGTGGCACAGGGCACCCAGCAGGTCTCGGCCTGCATTGCGCATACGTCGCAAAATAGTGCGCATGTGCATATCGTCAAGGTCGATTTGTCCTGCCCGTCGGTTCAACTGGTGGGCACCGCGGTCGGCACCGCACCCACGACAGTCAAGAATTTTGCATTTCGCAATCAGCTCAATGTTGCCATCAATGCCTCTTTTTTTGATCCTCAGTACCAGCCACAGGGCCTGGTCATCAGCGATGGTCGTCGCTGGAGCAACACCCGCGATACGCGTCAGCACGCGTTTCTGGCCTGCACGGCCGATAACCGTTGCCGGATCGATAAGCCCAACCATAAGGCAGAAGTGGATCCACAGTGGCATACCGTCATTTCTGGATGGCAGAATCTGCGCGGCGGCACCTACGTTTGTCCACGAGGCGCGTCAGCTAGTTGCAATCGCAATGCGCGCGATGCGCATCCGCGTACGTCGGTGGGTCTCAGTCGGGACGGGCGCTGGCTCTATATTATTGTCGTAGAGGGCAGGCTACCTGATTTTGAAGGGTTTACGCTGAACCAGCTTGCCCGCCTGTATCGTTCGCTTGGCGTGCGTGATGCGATCAATCTGGACGGGGGTGGCAGTACTACCCTTATCATTAATAACAAACGCATTAATGTCCTGCCATCGCGTCAGCTGTTTCTGGAGCGCAGTGTCGCAAACCAGTTTGGCGTTCGCGACACGGCCGTGCGCTAGCTCCTCACTGGCCCACACACTATTTCACTTGTGGATTCGGGCTGTCATTTCCAGTTCGCGCCGACTCTCGAAATAACGCCCAGTGCCGGTCACCGGATCGGTAAATTGCATGCTGCGCGCCAGCAGTTGCAACGGGTTGTCGAATGTTTCATCGGTGCGCAGCGGTTTGAGTTCCGGATAGTATTCGTCATTGCAAATGGGAATACCCAGGGCATTCATGTGCACGCGCAATTGATGTTTCCTGCCTGTGACCGGCTCCAGCCGGTAATGACCCAGTGCGCCGTTGTGCGCCAGAAGCTCAATCTGCGTGCGGCTGTTGGGCGGGCCGTCTATTTCATGCATCACAAAGACCTGTCCGCTGCGACGAATAAGGCTTTCGCGCAATAGAGGAAACGTCAGGTCGCTACGCCAGGGGGCGACTGCTTCATAAATTTTGTGTACGGAGCGGGTTTGAAATAAGGTCTGGTACACGCCGCGGCGATCCCGGTCTGCGCAGAACACCAGAACCCCGGCCGTATCCCGGTCCAGTCGGTGTATGGGGTTGATATGCGGGTTACCTAGTTGATCGCGCAGACGCACCAGCGCCGTTTCGTGCAAATGGCGGCCCCCGGGAATGCTGGCCATGAAATGGGGCTTGTCGATGGCAATCAGCAATTCATCCTGATACAGAATGTCAATATCGAATGGCACGACCGTTTCTACGGGCACTTCCCGGTAGTACCAGAGCCAGCTGTCCGGCGGGAACGGGCTGTTCAACGAGAACGGCGTGCCCTGCGAGTCAACCATATCGCCTTTGGCCAGCCTTGCCCGCAGAATGTCGGGATCCATATGCGGGAATTTGGCGAGCATAAAACTCAGTAGATCGGGCCAGGTTTCGCGAGGCAGGTAGACCCGGCTGGGCGCGACGCCATTTTTAACAGGAAGCGGGGGAAGTACAGACATACAGCAGGTACAATGTGTTGAAAAGAAAAACCGAAAATAGGGACTTGCCGGATGGACAGCTCGGTCGTATATGGCAGATGAAATGTTGCTGCGGCGGTGCAAGGGCAACTGTAATTGCAACGGTATCGCTAGTGCCATTGCCACCGTCATTGCAGTTGGCATAGACGCATTGTCTGCTACTTGCCCGTTGGCTGCCGCTTTAATGCGTGTCTGGTTCGCGGCAGGCAACGCTTGTGACGATGCCTGCCGTTACCAATACATTACTTCAGTGCGGCCAGAATGGCTTCGACGGTTGCCTTGGCATCGCCGAAACACATGCTGGAGTTCTCGCGGAAGAACAGCGGATTCTGAACGCCGGCATAACCGGTATTCATTGAACGCTTGAACACTACCACATCACGCGCTTTCCACACTTCCAGTACCGGCATGCCGGCAATGGGGCTGGTCGGGTCTTCGCTGGCAGCGGGGTTGACCGTATCATTGGCGCCAATGACCAGCACTACATCGGTATCGGCAAAGTCGTCATTGATTTCGTCCATTTCCAGCACGATATCATAGGGCACCTTGGCTTCGGCCAGCAGCACGTTCATGTGACCGGGCAGGCGGCCTGCAACCGGATGGATGCCAAAGCGCACATCAATACCCTGCTTGCGCAGCAATGATGTGATTTCAGCGACAGGATACTGCGCCTGCGCTACCGCCATGCCGTAGCCGGGGGCGATGACCACGGAGCTGGCACCCTTGAGCATCTCGGCTACGTCTTCGGGCTTGATTTCACGGTATTCGCCGGTCTCTTCTTCGCTGCTGCCACTGCTGCTGCCATCGGTGCCGAACCCGCCGGCAATCACTGATAAAAACGAGCGATTCATGGCCTTGCACATAATGTAGGACAGAATGGCGCCGGATGAACCGACCAGGGCGCCGGTTACGATCAGCAGGTCATTGGCCAGCATAAAGCCGGCTGCCGCTGCGGCCCAGCCTGAGTATGAGTTGAGCATGGAAACCACAACCGGCATATCTGCGCCGCCAATGGATGCCACCAGATGCCAGCCGAAGGCCAGTGCAATGATGGTCATGATAATCAGTGCCGTTGTGGAGCCGCCGTTAGAGACGAAGATCCACAGCAGGATGAAAGTGACAACCAACGCAGCAGCATTGAGCTTATGTTTATGTGGCAAATTCAACGGCTTGGAGCTGAAGCTGCCGCGTAGCTTGCCGAAGGCCACAATCGAACCGGTAAAGGTGACTGCGCCAATAAACACGCCCAGGAATACCTCGGTCAGGTGAATATTAAGCAGCGCACCTTCGGGCATGGCGTGCTGCTGCACTTCGATATAGCTGTTATAGCCGACCAGTACGGCGGCCAGACCCACGAAGCTATGCAAAACAGCAACCAGTTCCGGCATCTGGGTCATTTCGACCTTGCGTGACAGGTGCAGGCCAATGGCGCCGCCGATCAGCATGGCCACAATCACCCAGATTACCGAGGCCGAGTTGGGACCCAGAATGGTTGCGATCAGGGCGATGGCCATCCCGGCCATGCCGAAACCGTTGCCATAGCGGGCGGTTTCCTGGCGGGATAGACCGGCCAGACTGGCAATGAAAAACAATGCCGCAATAATGTACGCGGCAGTAACGAATCCTGCACCCATCTTATTCTCCTTTGCCTTTCATGAACATTTTCAGCATGCGCCGTGTAACGAGGAAACCACCGGCAATGTTAATGCTGGCAATGAGGATGGCGATAAAGGCCAGGATATTGACCAGGCCCGAGCCGTGGCCGATCTGCACCACGGCGCCGATCACAATGATGCCGGAAATGGCATTGGTGACTGACATCAATGGCGTATGCAGGGCGTGGCTTACGTTCCAGACCACGTAATAGCCGACAACGCAGGACAGGACAAATACAGTGAAGTGAGACAGAAACTCTGCGGGCGCATTGGTGCCGATCCAGGCAAAAATCACGCACACCAGGGCCAGGACGCCGAACTTGAAGGCGGGCGATTTGGGTGGCTTGACCGGCTTGGGCTCTATTTTCTTGGCTGCTGGCTTGCTGCCCGCTGCAGAGACCTGAATCGCCGGAGGTGGATAGGTAATGCTGCCGTTATGGACAACTGTCATATTGCGAAAAACAGTGTCTTCCTGGTCCAGCAGGATTTGCCCGTCTTTTTCCTTGCTCATGAGCTTGCTCAGATTAACAAGGTTGGTGGCATACAGTTGTGATGACTGGGCGGGCAGGCGGCCGGGCAGGTCGGTATAGCCAATGACCTTGACGCCGGAAGCAGTCGTGATGACCTGGCCGGGCTCGGTGTATTCGCAATTGCCGCCAGCTGCGGCAGCCATATCCACGATGACCGAGCCGGCGCGCATGGAGTCAACCATTTCACGCGTGATCAGCTTGGGAGCAGGCTTGCCGGGAATCAGTGCAGTGGTGATGATGATATCCACCTCTTTGGCCTGCTCGGCGAACAGCGCCATTTCCGCCTTGATAAACTCTTCGGACATGGTTTTGGCATAGCCGTCGGAAGACGAGCCGTTTTCATCGCCAAACTCCAGTTTCAGGAACTGGCCGCCCATCGATTCAATCTGTTCGGCCACTTCCAGGCGGGTATCGAAGGCGCGTACGATGGCGCCCAGCGATCCTGCGGTGCCAATGGCTGCCAGGCCGGCCACACCGGCGCCGATAACCAGCACTTTGGCTGGCGGCACTTTACCGGCAGCGGTGATCTGGCCGGTGAAAAAGCGTCCGAAATGATGCGCCGCTTCAATAACGGCGCGATAGCCGCCAATATTGGCCATGGATGACAAGGCATCAAGCGATTGGGCGCGCGAAATGCGCGGCACCATGTCCATGGCCAGCACGGTAATGCCGTGCTCAGACAGTTTCTGCACGAGTTCGGGATTTTGTGCCGGCCAGATAAAGCTGACCAGCGTGGCGCCGCTTTTCATGCGGGCAATTTCAGCGTCATCGGGCGCATTGACCTTATAGACCAGGTCTGATTGCCACACCTGATCGGCAGGGGCGATGCTGGCGCCTGCCTTTTCGTAGGCGGCATCGTCAAAGCTTGCGGCTGCGCCCGCGCCGGACTCAATCACAACTGTGAATCCCAGCTTGAGTAGCTGTTCTACCGAGGTGGGCGTGGCGGCAACGCGCGTCTCCCCGGCAAGTTGTTCTTTTACTATCCCTATCTGCATGCAGATCTCCTTTGTAGCTTCCCCTTTTGCGGGGCGTCAGTAACCGGAAAGTTACATCATACGGAGACTGACGTGTTTTGCAAGGCGATTGACGTAATCCGGCGTTTTTGCTGCCAGATTGTGCACTCGTCAATCAGCAGGCGGCCCATTTGCGTGCGTCGCTGGCCCGTCAGGCGCGGCGTGATCGCGCCAAAGCTGAAGGCCACCTGCGTGATGGCCGAGACCGAAAATGCATAACCCACCCCGGCAACGCCGGGCGTGATGGTGCTTTCAATCGAAGAATAGCCATTGCGCCGCGTCAGGTGGCATTTTTCCAGCAGCATGGGCAATGACAGCCCTGACTTTCGATACGTCTGTTCATGGCGTCGGTAGATCATCTCAATGTCGGCATCGGTATGTGTTGCCAGTAAAGCTAGACCGCCCGCGCCGATGCCCAGAAGCCGCTTTTCGCCGACGCCAATGGTGAAGATGCGTACCGGAAATGCACCATGTTCGCGAAGCAGGCACAGCACCTGATCGGCCTGCTGTATGACCAGGAAGACCGTATCTTCGGACAGACGCGACAGCTTCATGGCCAGCGGGCGCAATTGATCGATCACCGGCGCATGGTGCATGGTCGAAAACCCCATTTGCATGGCGTCGATGCCCAGTTGAAAGCGTTTGCCGTCGGTTTCGCGCCGAGCAAAATTTTCTTCAAGCAGGCAGGTGAGCAGCCGATGCGCTGTAGAGCGTTCCAGGCCGCTTAAGGCGGTCAGTTCGCTCAGCGTCAGGCCTTGTTCGTTGTGCTGCGCGATCAGGCGCAGCAGCGAGAGCGCGCGGCGGATGCTCTGCGCGCCGGCTTGCTGTTTGATGTCCATAATGTGGGAATTTATTAAAAAACATTTTGTATTGTAGGAGTGGTTGGTGCGTTAATGCAATCAAAAGCGATATTCAACAGACCCCGGCATGGATCATAAAGGAAGAGACAATGGGCTATCAGCATATAGAAGTATCGAATCAGGACGCCATACGGACGGTGACATTGGCACGGGCCGGGGCGCGCAATGCGCAGAGCCAGGCGCTGCTGGATGAACTGGACCAGGCCATGCGCGAGGCTGCTGGCGACGATACCGTCAGGGTTGTTATCATTGGTGGCGAAGGCGATCATTTTTCGGCCGGCCATGATTTGAAGGAAGCCCAGGCCAGCCGCGCTGATTTCAGTGTGGAGCAGCGCTGGGCCTACGAGTCGCTACGGTACTTTGATTACTGCATGAGAATCTGGGATTTTCCCAAGCCGGTCATCGCCCGGGTGCAAGGGGCCTGCGTATCAGGCGGCTTCATGATCGCCAATATGTGCGATTTGGTGGTCTGTTCCGACGACGCGTTTTTTTCCGATCCCGTTTGTCATACGCTGGCGGCGGCAGCCACCGAGGTCCTGATTCATCCATGGGTCATGGGATTGCGTCGCGCAAAAGAAATGCTGTTTACCGGCGAGCGGGTTACCGCCGAGCAGGCTTTGCAAATGGGTATGGTCAATCGGGTTGTCGCGCGCGCGCAACTGAACGAGGAAACCATGGCGCTGGCGCGACGGGTTGCAGCGGCGCCGCCGTTTGCCCTCACGCTGGTCAAAAAGTCGTTGAACCGGACGCTGGATGCACAGGGTTTGCGCACCGCACTTTCTGCTCATTTTGACGTTCATCAGCTGTCGCACATGAGCGACGAGTTTGCTCAAGTCAAGAAAAAAGGCCTGGCCCAGGCGATCCAGCGCAACAAAAGTGGTGACAGTGCATGAGTCTGGAACCGTTATTGAATCCACGTTCCATTGCCATGATCGGGGCCAGCGATAAGGCCGGTCGCATTGGCGGCATGCCACTGGAACTGT
Organism: Advenella incenata; assembly: GCF_004217095.1. Lineage (GTDB taxonomy): Bacteria > Pseudomonadota > Gammaproteobacteria > Burkholderiales > Burkholderiaceae_B > Advenella > Advenella incenata. Next base: position 463,307 of record NZ_SHKO01000001.1, read on the forward strand.
TGTCGCACTTCGGTTTTGCCGGGGAGGTCTATCCGGTCAACCCAAAATATGCCGAAGTGTTCGGTTATCGCTGTTATGCGCAGGTCGAAGATTTGCCTGCCGTGCCGGATCTGGCTGTATTGGCCATTGGCGCCCGTGATGTGACCGCCATGTTGCGACGCTGTCATGCCGTTGGCATTCGCGCTGCCGTGGTATACGCCGCAGGGTTTGCCGAAGAGGGCGCAGCAGGCTTGCTACTGCAGCAGGAACTGGTGCAGTTTTGCAAGGAAAGTGGCATGCAGGTGGCCGGCCCCAACTGCATGGGTCTGGCCAACCTGAATACGCGAGCGTTCACGGCGTTTGCCGCCATCTTCAAAACCGCCAGTATGCAAAGCGATACAGGCTGCGTCAGCGTGCTCACGCAAAGCGGCAATGTGTGTTCTGCGCTATACGGGCTGGTGCGTGCCCAGGATTTACCCGTTTCTCATTTCATCAATACGGGCAATGAGGCAACAGTGGATTTTGCACAGTATCTGGAATATCTGGCAGAGGATGCGCAGACCGAGATTGTGCTGGGGTATGTAGAACAAATTCGCGATGGCCGGCGATTCATTGACGCGTGTCGACGCTTTCAGGCGCAAGGCAAAGTGCTGGTGGTGCTCAAGGCAGGCGTGACCGAAAAGGGGGCGGTGGCCGTGCAATCGCATACGTCTGCTTTGGCGGGCGATCAAAAGATATACGAAGCAGCCTTTCGCGATCTGAATGTGATTGCTGCAGACGACTTCGCGCAAATGGCCAATATTGCTATGTTGGCGCGGCTACGGCATCGGACCGCAGGCGCGCGCATTGGTGTTGTGACCATGTCGGGTGCACTGGGTGCAATCCTGACCGATCGTTTCATACAGGCCGGCCTGCAGTTGCCCGATTTGCCCGCCGACGTACAGGCGCAACTGCGCCAGGGGATTCCCGCGTATGGCATGGTTGGCAACCCAGTGGATGTGACTGGCAATATTGTCAATGATCCGCAATTTATCGTGCAGGTGCTGCAAGCGCTGGCAGTGACACCGGCACTGGACACGGTGGTGATCAATGCGCCCGGGTATATGCTGGACCGCATGGCGCAGCCGCTGATTGAAGTTGTACAGAAATATCCGCGTCTTTTTGTTGCAATCGATACCGGCAACGCGAGCTGCCGTGACGCTTTGCGTGAGGCTGGCGTTGCCGTGTTCGATGATTTGGGACATGCGGTCAGGGCATTGGGCCCGTTTTTGACCTGGCAGCAACGGCGCGGCCAGTGGACTGCGCCAGTCGATGACACTTGTGATGGTCATGCGCAGATCGATGTGCAACCGGTGGCCGGGCGAACCAATACAGCGAGCAGCCATGCCCGGGTTGATGTGCCCAGTTTGCCTTGTCACGAAGGAGACGCCCGCCGTTACCTGGCTGGTTTCGGTTTGCCTGATCCGGATGTTCATATTGCCGGGACACGTGAAGAAGCAGCTGCGCTTGCTGACCAGTTGGGCGTGCCACTGGCGATGAAAGTGGTCAGCGCCGATCTGGCACACAAGACAGAAGCTGGCGGAGTGCTGCTCAATATCACGGGCGCGCAGGCTGCAGCGCAGGCATATGAGCAAATTCTGGAAAACTGCCGCGGCTATCAGCCAGACGCGGCGATTGCAGGTGTGATGATTACGCCAATGCAGCAAGGCGTGGCTGAACTGCTGGTGGGCGCCACCCGCGACCCTGTATTCGGACCGGTCTTGACGGTGGCACTGGGCGGAATCATGACTGAAATATATCGTGATACGGCACATGCCTTGCTGCCGGTCACGCACGGCGAAGCTGTGCAACTGCTGCGCAGCCTGAAGGCCTTTGCCTTGCTGGACGGCTTTCGTGGCCGGCCACGCGCAGACGTGGATGCTGCAGCACAGGCCATGGTGGCTGTAGGGCAAGCATTTGTGGCAGGCCAGCCGGTACTGGATCAGATTGAAATCAATCCGTTGCTGGTGCGGCAAGCCGGCTCGGGCGTAGCTATGCTGGATGCCCTGCTGATCGCAGATACCGCGGCGCTGGCATCAGTGGTGCAGGGGTGACCGTCCGGCAGCGGCCTGGTGCGCGTGGATGGTCTCTTCCGGTGGTGGCACTACTTTCTGCCCCAGTGTCCGGGCGGGCGCAGAGTTGATATAGGAATGGGTGAAGACAGGCATACAAACAAGAGGCGCAGAGGTATTCATAAGTACAGTTGTCATGAAAGTGACGTACCCGATAGGCAGTTGTGGCACCCACATGTAGTTTGAAGCAATTGATTAAAACAGAACGGAGACAGACAATGCAAAAAAAACGAACTTTACCCAAATGGATGAGCCCGGCTTTGCTGCTGGCAGCAGGTGCGTTGGCAATCTTGCCGCAAGCGGCGCGGGCGGCGTACCCGGACAAGCCCATTACGATTGTGATCCCCTTTGCTGCTGGCGGTGCTGCCGATACCCTGGGCCGATTGCTTGCCGACAAGATTGGCCAGAAGGTCAAGCAGCCGGTCATTGTGGAAAACAAACCGGGCGCAGGCACGCTGATCGCCTCGCAGCACGTGGCAAACGCCAAGCCTGATGGCTATACGTTACTGCTGGCCGCCTCTTCGCTGGGGACAATTCCCAGCATCAACAAGAACGTCAAATATGATCCGGTGAAAAGCTTTGTACCGATCACCCAGGTTGCCTCGGTGGTCCATGTTATCTCTGTCAATCCTGAGGTTCCGGTCAAGAATGTACAAGAGCTGATCGAATATCTGAAGAAAAATAAAGGCAAGGTGAGCTATGCCTCGCTGGGCACCGGCTCCTCGACTCAATTGGAAGCCGAGATGTTCAAGAATATGGCCAATGTCGACATGCAGGATATTCCTTATAAAGGCAGTTCGCTGGCGTTGACTGATCTGATCTCCGGGCGGGTACAGGTCATGTTCGATGCCTGGGCATCAACCGGGCCTTATGCCAAGGCAGGCAAAGTGAAGGTGCTGGCTGTCACGACGGACAAACCGTCGCCTTCCATCCCCGATATGCCAACCATAGCCCAGGCGGTGCCGGGTTTTTCTGCCATGCCCTGGTTGGGACTGGTCGCTCCCAAAGGTACGCCTGCCGAGGTCGCGCAGGTGATTTACACGGCCGTGCATGAGAGCGTGCAACAGGACGATGTCAAAGCGAAGTTCAAAACGCTGGGGCTGGATGTGATTGCCAGTGATCCGGCCACTTTTGGCCAGTTCATCAGCAAGGATGTCAAAACTTGGGGCGAAGTGATTCGCAAGGCCAATATTACGGTGAACCCATAATGACAGATGAAACGCTGCCACAAAGACCCGAGGCATTCCGTGCTTATGTCAGGGCGTGGATGGCGGAGCATTATGCGCAGTTCCAGCGTGACTGGCCCGGCAGGATTGATCCGGTCTCGCTGCACTACCGGCGAGCCTGGGAAGATACCCTGTGCCGCCACGGTTGGTCGGGACTTGGCTGGCCGCCGGAATATGGGGGCAAGGCGCTACCGCTTTCTCATCAGGCCATATATCTGGAGGAGTTGGCCCGCAGTGGGGCGCCTCTCGGGGTCAATCTGATCGGACATGGCATTTTCTCGCCGACGCTATTGCACTTTGGTTCGCCGGCGCAAAAGGCGCGGTATTTACCGGGCATTTTACGCAACGAAGCGATCTGGTGCCAGGGTTATTCGGAACCGGGGGCTGGTTCCGATCTGGCTGCGGTAACCAGCCGGGCGCGTAAAACGGACAGCGGCTATGTTCTGGATGGGCACAAAATCTGGACGTCCTTTGCCAATCTTGCTGACTACTGTTTTGCGTTGGTTCGCACCGACCCAAACTCACAACGACACCGCGGCTTGAGTTTTCTGCTGGTGGACATGCGCCAGCCCGGTGTCCGGGTCGAGCCCATCCGGCAACTGACTGGCGAGGCAGAGTTCTGTGAGGTGTTTTTTGAACAGGTCAACGTGCCATCGGACTGTCTGCTGGGCCAGGAGGGAGATGGATGGCGCATGGCGATGGCTGCCGCCAGCTTCGAACGCGGCACCTATTTCATTCCCCGCTTGGTTCAGTTCGAAGGCGAGTTGGGGCGGGTGCGTGGACTGATAGATAGCGTGGCGCACGGTTTGAGCCCGATCTCGCTGCAGAGCTACCGGCAACGCTGGGCAGCCTTGTTCGCCGACAGCATGGTATTACAGTTGAAATCACGTCGCGCTTTGCTGGCCGCCATGAACGGAGATCCGCCAGGCCCTGAAGGTTCGTCAACCAAGGTGCACTGGAGCGAGGCGCATCAGCGCATGCTGGATCTGGCGCTGGAATTGCTTGGGTTGAACCTGTGCGCGCCTGCCATGCAGATGCAGGCCGAAGCGGCATTCTTTGCGCATGCCAGCCTGTGGTCACGGGCCGAGACCATTCTGGCCGGCACCTCGGAAATTCAGCGCAACATTATCGGTGAAAAAGTACTGGGACTGGCTAAGGGATAGAGATGCAACATACCGATGACGATTTGCTGCTTGACCCGATCCGACGGTTTCTTGCAGAGCAATGCCCACTGACCACGCTGCGTAGCGCCTTGCCGACAGACAAATCACTCGCAGCGGGCGCATTAGGGCCAGCGCCCGGGTCGGCATCGCTGCCGAGCGGCAATATCGCCGCCGATGATGCCAGTTGTGATGACCCTATTTTTACCAGGCTGTGGTCGCAGTTGTGCGATCTGGGCTGGCCGCGGTTACTGGTGGGGGAAGCCCACGGCGGTATCGGACTGGGCATGCCGCAGGCCGTCAAGGTCATGGAGCTGGCAGGCAGCGCATTGCTGCCGCTGCCATTGGGCACGTGGATGAACACGAGCGCTTTTCTATCTGAGCAGGCGGCGCACTCCCCTATATCTGAATGGCTTGATCGCTGCATGCATGACGGACGCCTTGCAGGATTTGCCATCCGTTCTGGAGAAAACAGGCTGTTTGTGCCGTATTGTCGTCCTGACAGCCAGATATTGACCCTGAGTTATGCGCAAGGAAAAGTTTGGGCCAGGGTGGCCGAAGGTATTGCTGGCGGCCCCGGCATTGATCCTTTTATACGTAACGGCTGGCTGGAAGCACCTGCATGGCAAATGCAGGATGATTTCGCATGCGATAAGGTCAGTTGGGATGCCTTCGAGCTTCGTTCCCGTATGCTGGTGGCCGCCGAGCTATTGGGCGTGGCGACGCGGGCCCTGGATATTGCCAGTGCATACGCACGGGAGCGGCAGCAGTTTGGTCGTCCCATCGGCAGTTTTCAGGCGATCAAGCATCGGCTGGCCCAGGACTGGATCGATCTGGACAATGCGCGTTTGTTACTGACACAGGCTGCAGCAAGTATGGAGCCGGCAAATACAGGCCTGGCGCAGGCTGGTTATGAACTGCCAGATCAGCAAGCACGCAGCGTCGACGCGCCGGCCGCTCCCGCGTTGGGCACAGAGACTCCGGACGGGGTGGCCCAGGGTGCAAAGGGGGTGGCGGGCGCGGCATACATAGCCGAAACGACTCTGGTGGCGATATTGGCTGAACATACGATCCAGTTGGCTGCAAGCGCGGCCGTGAGAAACGCCCTGCAGGTGCATGGCGCGATGGGCATGACTTGGGAATGCGACGTGCATTTTTATCTGAAACGCGTGCATTTTCTTTGCGCCATGATGAATCATCGGCACACTGAGGCAGACCGGCTACAGCAGGTGTGGCAGCTTAGCGAGGATCGGATGGCCATATAAGCGCACAATATCGCTTGACGACAGCGGGGGCACTGGCTATTGTTATGGACCCGCTTGCCTGTGAAGATAAATATCACTGTGATTTCATGGTTCCGCCGCCACACGCTGGCCGCCCATTTTCTTGTCATTGCGCTTGCCGTGCTGTTGTATTCGCTGTGGCCGGTAGCCGCATTCCTGACCATTGCCCTTTATGTGGTCGTACTTGGCGTAGCCAGCATGAATATGGCAACCAATCTGTTTGTGGATACCCTCAGGCATGTTCATCCTGATGGGGGCGCAACCGGAGAGCCCGGCGGGCAGATTGCCATCAGTTTCGATGACAGCCCCACCGACGGGACCGCGCAGGTTCTGGCCATACTCAAAGCGCATGACGTGAAGGCGACGTTTTTTATTGTGGGCGCCCATGCGGCTGCCCGTCCGGACCTGTTGCGGCAGATCGTCCAGGAGGGGCATGCCATTGGCAACCACAGCTATAGCCACGCCCATACCCTGCCTTTTAAGCGGCCGGCCACGATTCTTGCTGACATACAGCGTTGCAGCGAGACCATAACGGCCATTACCGGCGTGACACCACGTATGTACCGACCCCCATTTGGTGTGGTTAACCCAGGGATTGGTCAGGCAGTGCGGGCCAGCCGGCTTCCGTGCGTGGGCTGGTCATTGCGCTCTTTCGATACGGCGACTGCCCGTCCGGCGCCCCTGCTGTCGCGTATCACAGGCAGACTGAAGCCTGGCGCCGTTGTGCTGTTGCATGATTACCCGGCGGTCACTCCGCAAATCCTGCCCGATCTGCTGCGGGAAATAAAGCGTAGAAATTTCACTTGTGTTCTCCTGTCGCCCGAGACGCTGCAACCCTGAGGCCGATTCCGTCACCGGACTGCCGCAGCGCACGCGCCTGAACGCGCTTATATGCCAAGATCGGCGGACACCATGGGTACGACAGAGGCAACGAGCAGCAGCGCCATCACGATGTTGAAGCCGCGTTGCGTTGCCGGCGTGGTAAACAGCCTGCGCATAAGGGTTCCGCCGAACATCCACACACTGATGCACAGCAGATTGATGACAATTGCCATCAGGGAAATCTGCAGCAGGGTCAGCTGTCCGATATTGTCCGGTACATAGATGCTGAACATGCTGATCACCATGATCAGGGCCTTGGGGTTGATCCACTGGAAAAGTACAGCGTTCCAGAAACCGAAAGGAGATGCTTCGTTCTGGACGGAAAGCGGCGTCGGGGTAATGGAAGCGATTTTCCAGGCCAACCACAGCAAGTAAGCCAGCGAGATGATTTTCAGCAGATCTATCAGCCAGCCGGCGTGCAGCATGACCCAATGCAGACCAAAAGACATCAGCACGATCATAAGCCCCATGCCTGCACTGATTCCCAGGCAATGTGGAATGGTTCGGCGCACCCCGAAGTTGACCGACGAGGACAGCAGCATGAGGTTGTTAGGCCCCGGGGTTACCGAAGAGACGGCAATAAAAATGGCAAATGCCATGAGCATGGTGTAAGTCATGAGAGTCTCGATACAGGTCTTGCGTGAACAGACACTATATGACAAGATACCGGTACAGTACCGATACAGTTATGTACTGTTTTTTCCTTCCTGTACTGCTGCTTTTACCGGAACAGATTGATGACAAGCCAGCCCAGCCCTCCCGTTCCTGCTCATTTGCTCAAGCGATCTGCTGCCAGCGATGGCTCTCGCAATGACCAATCCCAATCTACGCCCACAGGGGGCGTTGATGCCCAAGGCGATCTCGGCCCTCAAGCCCCGGGGGCGCCCCTGCTGGCGCATTGGCAACCGGTACGATCGAGTTCCCATACCCTGGTGGACCAGATTGTGGATCGTTTTGTCGTTTGCATTGAACAGAATGTGTTCAGGCAGGGCAGTCGCCTGCCGTCCGTGCGGCTGCTGGCGCAGGAATTGAATGTCAGTCGCTATACGATTGTTGAAGCGTATGATCGGCTGGTTGCGACCAATCATATTACGGCCAACGCCCGGTCCGGTTATTTCGTTCAGCATAAAAGACAGCCGGCAAGGGGCATCAAAAGCGGCGAAATCGTACCGATACCGTCCCAGGATAGAATTGATGTTCCCTGGATTCTGAATCGCCTTTTTTCGCAGCAGAACAATCTGGGTCTCAAGCAGGAGTGGCTGGATACCGAGATCGTTGCGCGTTCCATTCGCAAGGTGGCCCGCAAGATGCAGCCATCTGCGCTGATGTATGGCGAGCCCTTTGGTTTTGCACCGCTGCGCCAGACTATCATGGCCCAATTGGCTGCACACGACTTGCATGTGCAGCCGGCGGGCGAGGTGCTGCTGACCACCGGTGTGACGCATTCGGTGGACCTGTTGATTCGTCAACTGGTGCGGCCTGGCGATTACGTGGTGGTTGAAGAGCCGTGCTGGTTTGTCGTGTTTGCCTATTTGCGCATGGTCGGTGTGAACATTCTGACGGTGGCGCGAACCCCGCAGGGGCCCGATACAGCGCAACTGGAGGCGCATTGTCGCAAGCATAAGCCGGTTCTGTTCATCTGCAACAGCACCGTGCATAATCCAACCGGTTTCACCTTGAGCGCACGTGCCGCGCACGATGTGCTGCGGCTGGCCCAGCAATATGACATGTGGATTGTCGAGGACGATACCTACAGCGAACTGAGTGCGGGTCCACCGCTGCGTATCAGCACGCTGGATCAGTGCGAGCGCACGTTTCTGCTAGGCAATTATTCCAAGACACTGGGGGCTGCCATGCGAGTGGGCTTTATTGCCGGGCCTGCAAAGATTCTGAATGAAATAGCCATGCTCAAGCTGCTTTCCGGCTTGTCCACCTCAAGCCTGAATGAGCGTGTTATTCATGAAATCATTCACGGCGGGCATTATCGCTCTTATATAGAACGGCTGCGGCAACGCATCAATTGGGCACGCACCCAGATGCTGGAGCGATTGGGCGATCTGGGCTATGTCCTGGCTCAGCCTCCTGCAGCCGGGCTGTTTCTCTGGCTCGACATGTCCCGTGATGCCGAGCCACTGGCTCGTCAGTTGAATCAGCACGACATTCCAGCCACGCCCGGTTCCCTGTTTTATCCTGATCAGCGCGTCAGCACCTACCTGCGTCTGTCGGTCAGCAGTTATGATCATCCCCATTTATGGGATGCGCTCGCCGCCTGGCAGCAGGGCTGATCAGCGCCAGGCATGGCCGATTGACAAGGTTTTACCATTCGGGATGCGCAACGGGCAGGCCTGCGACATCATTGCCGGCGCTATTGAGCGTGGTTGCGCAAGCCAGCCAGCACGCCTGCCTCTGATTTACAAGGGGGAAGGCATTGAGTCAGATTCAGGCTTCGTGTAAGGGAGCAGTGGCAGCGTGATGCTTGACTGTGTCGGCTGCCTGCCTGGCGCCGTGGGGATCGGAAAATAGTGGGCTGCTGCCGATGATCTGGCCGTTGGCCGCTTTCAGATTGAAATAGGTCTTGCCATTGGCGGATTTTTCAAAGACGTAGCGGCTGTCCGTTCCTGCATTCTTGCGAACCGACTCGATCCCGTTTTTGGCCGAAGCAAGGGTCGTATAGGTTTCACTTCTGAGGACAGATGCGCCATCTGCTGCGTGCAGGGAAAAATGAAACTGGCCATCAACGGATTTTTTGAGTTCGAAAGAAGCAGACATAGCAATGAATTTCCTTGCAAGTGTAATTGAAAAAATACCGCATGAAAGAAACTGCCTGGCAAAGCATACTGCAAATTCGGGGAATATAAAATGAAATAATGTGCCTCGCATTCCGGCACGAGCACGTTGCGGGGCGGGACGCCGGGGCGCCACATCGTTTTGGGCCCGGTGCCGGATGGCAAATGTCATGTTGCGCTGCCAGATAATAGGCTGCGGTCGTGGGTGCGCTCACCGGCGCAACCCAGCGCGTTGCCGGCGCGTCTCGTTAGCCATGGGCTGTGCTGCTATTGGCCAGGCCATCGCCCCTTGTCGCTGCTGGCTTTCTTGCGCGACGCAAACTGTTTTCAGTCTTGCCTGGGGTCTTCTTGTTCAGGTACTTGCTGCTCGGGAACGTCGTGCTGAGGTGCTTGTTGCCCGGGTGCCGGCTGTTCAGGGGATTCTTGTCCAGGCGCGTCTTGCTGCACAGGGGGTGGTGTCAGTTGCCTGATTTGTAATTCGGCCGCCGCTGCACGTGTCTGCACGGCACTGACAAACCCGACCGGATCATACTGCTCGCCGTTCATCTCTACCGCGCCGGCAGAGGCCAGCGAGGGGTCGCCGTTAATATTCAAGCTCAGGCCAATCTCGTCCTGCTTACGGTACAGCAATTGGTTCCTGACCAGAATATCGATAATTGTGTCCAGCTTTTCTGCTGTCGTGGGCTCGGTGGTGGATCCGGGTGAGGGCAGAGCGCCGGATCCAAGCTGACTGACCCTGTCGGCGGCGCCTTGCGGCATGGCCTGGTCCGCCTGCATTTGAATCCGGACCGAGCGCAGGGCATTGAGCAGCAAGGCGTAGGGATCGTTACCAAACTGGGACAGCAGCGGAACCGGGTTGTTCAACGCCACGTTGATCGAGGCCTTGGCTGATCCTTCCGGCAGGGTCCAGGTAATGGGTCCTACAGTGAGTTCAGGCTTGCCCGAGAGCATCAGGTCCAGGCTGGCCAGCAAAGCCATCCATTGTTGTTGTGGTACTGCCTGGTCGCCGGGCTGGCCGGCATTGAGCAACTGTTGCCAGGCTTGCGTTATAAACTGCATGGCGCCGGCCCGCTCCAGTCCCGACGCGGCCACGGCATATTGCAGTTTGCCAAGATCGGTGCCGTTGATGCGGACCCGGTCCAATACGGTATTTTGCTGCAGCGCCAGCAGGCTGTCCTGGGTGTCCGCTTTTGAATCGGTCTGGTACCCGTCAATTTCCAATTTCGCATTGGCGCTGGCAAGCGAGAACGTTGCCAATGTTGATTGCTGGCGCCATAGCGGGTTCTTTGTATTGCGGCCGTCATAATGGGACGACATGGCAAGATCCCGGAAAATCAATGTGCTTGTGCCGTCTTCAGTTTTCGGTGGCGTAACCTGAATCAATGGCATGTTTCCGGAAAACTGGGCCACCTGGTTTGTTGCGTCCACTGTGCCTTCAAAATCCATGCCATCAAAATGCAGTTGTCCGTCCCGGGTATTATTGAAGGCCAGCGAGGCTACGCTGCCGCGATACCGCGTTTGTCCGTCTAGATGGGTGGTCAACAACAATTCAAGCGGTGGCTGCCCCTGGCTCAGTTCGAACAGTCGCGAGGTTTTTTCATTGTTGATCAGTGTGACGTGGCTGAGCGCCCGCACCGGTTCCAGCTTGCCCTGCTGCAGCCTGGACAGGGGCAGGGGACCATGTTCGACTTGCACGTTAAAGTCCAGCGAATGCGACTGTCCGCCATTGTCAATGCGCAGGGTCAGTGTGTAAGTGGATGAGAATAGGCCGGCATCTTTTTTCTCGGACGTCACTTGCACGGGCAGCCCGTTGCTGCGCAGTTGTGCGTTGATTTTCTGTGTGCGACGGATGACCTGTTCATCCACTTTTGTGCCGCTATACCATGTGCCACCGAAGTAGCCCAGTATAACCAGCAGCACAACGGCAGCCAGTGTCTTGGTGATTTTTTTGCCCATGATATTTGTGATGTGCAACATTCAATGATGTTGCGGCATGCCCCAATGAGTTTAATATTCCGGCTGCCCGATTGCAGGCGCAATGTTGCGGAATGTAAGATGTGGCTTGCGGGGAAATTGCCCGAATGAAACTGTGGATGAATTGTAAATGAAAAAAGTCTACCTTGCCGGCTTTGACGTCTTTCGGCCGGACGCGGCCAGCTATGGCCAGTGGCTCAAAACGTTATGCGCGCGTCATGGGTTTGCCGGGTTGTATCCGCTGGACAACGCCGCGCCACAGCAACTGAGCGGCGCGGCGCTGGCCGACTGGATTTACCAGGCCAATATCGCGCTGATCGAGCAAGCCGATTGTGTCATGGCCAATTTGAATCCCTTTCGCGGTCTGGAACCCGATTCCGGAACCGTGTTCGAGGTGGGTTATGCCGTGGCCAAGGGCAAGCCCGTTTGGGCCTATACCGAACAGGTACAACCGTTAGTGGCCCAGGCTGGCGTGCAGTCGCAGGATGGGCATGTTGTTGATGCGCAGGGTTACACGGTAGAGGATTTCGGGATGAATCTGAATTTGATGATTGCCTGCAGCACGCAGATTGTGCACGGTGATGCATTGGCGTGTTTGCAGGCGATGCAGGCACAGCAGGCAGGCGGATCATGATGCGGGAGGCGGGCCCGCAACAGGGTTCGTCATCCTGGCGGGTGCCTGGCTTTTTACTTGGTGCCTTTGCGCTTCGCCTTCTTTTTCTCGGGTAAAGCCAGCATGGTGCCGCGGCAGGCCAGCGCGCCGCACAGGCATTTGTACTGTTCGCGCAGTGTCTTGGTGATTCTGCCGTCCATGATCAACCCGTAATCATAGAAAAGTTCTTCGCCCTTCAGAATGTCGCGAATGGCGTATATGTATACGCGTTTGCCGCCGCTGCCTTCCTGCGTCTCGCAATTGGGATTGCAACTGTGATTGACCCAGCGCGAGTCGTTGCCACCATTGCCGCCGTCAATGATCTTGCCGCCACTGGTGGAAAAAAAGAAGGTGTGAAACGGATCATCAGGATTGACCGGGTGCATGTCATCGGCCTGTTTTGGACTGATGCGTTTGCCTGTGTATTCAATGATGCGCGTGCCTTGCGGTATATTGCGGGCAGCAAATACACCGTTGCCATGCAACGTGGATTTGCGCACGACATGCCAGGGTGGATTGGCGATATTTTTCTTTTTTTCGATCATTTTTTCTTGACGCCAAAACAATGGTCCAGTGTCGGGAAAGTGCCTTCGCGTACTTCATTGGCGTAGGCTTGCACGCCTTCGCGAATGGCTGCCTGCACGTCGGAAAACTGGCGTGCGAATTTGGGAATGCGGTTGGGCGTCAGATTGAAAATATCTTCTGCCACCAGGATCTGACCATCGCATTCGGGCGAAGCGCCAATGCCGATGGTAGGAATGCTCAATGCCTGTGTAATGCGGCGCGCCAGGGGCTCTGCGGTGCCTTCGATCACCACGGCAAAGGCACCGGCCTGTTCCTGTGCCAGCGCATCCTGATAGATGATTTCGGCCGCCTCATCTGACATGCCCTGGGCTTTGAAACCGCCCAAGGTGTTCAGATACTGAGGCATCAAGCCGATGTGCGCCAGCACGGGAATACCGCGGTCGACCAGAAAACGCGTGGTGGCAGCCAGCGGCGTACCGCCTTCATATTTGACGGCATCGGCGCCCGATTCCTTGAGCAGGAACGCGGCGTTGCGAAAGGCCTGTTCGGGCGACTCCTGATAGCTGCCAAAGGGCATGTCTACCACGACGCAGACATTTTGCGTGGAGCGCACCACGGCCCGTGCGTGGGCAGCCATCTGTTCCAGCGTGATGGCCAGCGTGTTCTCCATGTTGTAGCCGACCATCGCGGTGGAGTCCCCGATAAGAATCATATCCAGGTACTCGTCCAGCACCCGGGCAAAGGGCGCGGTATAGGATGTGAGCGAGACGATTTTTTTCTGGTTTTTGTAGGCCCGCAATTGCGGGACGGTAATTCGTTTTGCTGTGGTATGCACACTCATCAAAAGCACCTTTCTGGAAATACGGCTGGCCGCCTGCGGCCACATGGCGAAGGGGTAAGTTTACCGTGTAATCGCGGGTTTACTGTCAGTGCATGACAAAAAGGATATTATTTAAGCTTCTCTATGAAAACCTGTCTGTCAGTTGGATTTGAATAATGAACACACCCCAGAACGATACGCCCGCCTTCAACGGCGCCCGGTTGATGCTTGAAACCCTGATTGCAAACGGGGTCGATACCATTTTCGGCTATCCCGGGGGTGCCGTATTGCCGCTGTACGATGCGCTGTATTCCGAGCCGCGCATCCATCACGTGCTGGTTCGCCACGAACAGGCTGCCATGCATGCGGCCGAGGGGTATGCGCGCTCGACCGGCAGGCCTGGCGTCGTACTGGTCACCTCCGGACCGGGCATGGCCAATACCACCTCAGGGTTGCTCGATGCACTGTGCGATTCGATCCCGGTCCTGTGTATCAGCGGACAGGTGGCAACCAGCGCCATCGGTACCGATGCCTTCCAGGAGTGCGATGCGGTGGGTATTTCCCGGCCGGTCACAAAATGGAACGCCCAGATCAAGCGTGTTGAAGACGTGGCTGCCATGACCGCCAAAGCCTATAACATGACGGCTGCCGGCCGGCCCGGGCCGGTGCTGATTGATTTTCCCAAAGATATCCAGATGGCGCAGGCGCCGCAGGAGCCGGAGAGCGAAGTGATCGAGCCCGCCGTCAATACGGCAGGCCAAATGACCTCTTCTGTAATGCAGGCGGCCATCAAGCGCGCCGCTTCGCTTATTGCCAATGCCAAGCGCCCGGTGTTTTATGGCGGTGGCGGTCTGATCAATTCCGGCCCGGATGCCTGCGAGGTCTTTGCCAATCTGGTCAGTTACACCGGTGCGCCATGCACGCTCACGCTAATGGGGCTGGGCGCTTTTCCGGCCAACGACAAACAGTTCGTGGGCATGCTGGGCATGCATGGAACGCTGGAGGCCAATCTGGCCATGCATCATGCCGATCTGATCGTGTGTATCGGTGCTCGCTTTGATGACCGTATTACCGGGCGTCTGTCAGATTTCTGTCCCCATGCGGTCAAGATTCACCTGGATATCGATCCGGCATCCATTGATAAAGTGGTGCGGGCAGACGTCGCGCTGGTAGGCGATTGTTATCCGGTGCTCAAGTCACTGTTTAATGAGGTCAAGTCGCTGGAGCGCGAACCCGGGTTGATCGACGATTGGTGGACGCGCATTGAAAAATGGCGCAGCACCAACTGTCTTGGCTTTACGCCGTCGGATGACGTGATTCTGCCGCAGCATCTGCTGGCAACGGTCAATGACCTGATTGAAGGCCGGGATGTGATCGTGAGCACCGACGTTGGCCAGCACCAGATGTGGGCCGCGCAGTACCTGAAGTTTCGTGAGCCCAATCGTTGGCTGACCTCGGGCGGCGCCGGCACCATGGGGTACGGCGTGCCTGCCGCGATCGGCGCGCAAGTGGGCAATCCGGATTCACTGGTGGTTTGCATCAGCGGCGATGCGTCAGTACTCATGAATATCCAGGAGCTGTCGACCGCAATCCAGCACGAGACGCCGGTCAAAGTGATCCTGTGCAACAACCGGCATATGGGCATGGTCCGCCAGTGGCAGGAACTGATTCACGAGGGGCGCTATAGCCACAGCTACAACGCTTCCATTCCCGATTTTGTCGCGCTGGCCACGGCTTTTGGCTGGGGGGCCGCCACGGTGTCTGATCCACTGCAGCTGGAAGATGCCATCCGTGACTGCTTTGACTATGACGGTCCTTATTTCCTGAATGTGGAAGTGCAGCCGCAGGAGAACTGCTTCCCCATGATGCCGGCTGGCTACGGACATCAGCAGGTCATGCTTTCTGAGGATACGTGGTACGTGGAAGAATAATTATGACGGCGTGTCCTGTTTGAACTGCAGCCCGGTCATTGTTATGGCCGGGCTTTTTTTTGATATGTGGGTTCAATGCGCTTTGACCATCGCCTTAAATACCACTCTTCGTTTCAATTGCATCTGTGATTGCGCCGCCTTTTTCCTATGACATTGTTTATTATTATTGATATATATTAATTACTAAATAATATATATTAAACTGGCCATATTCTTTAAAATGGCTGGTTACGCATTCCTTTATATCATTGCGTAATAATCAAATAAAACCAGCGAGGGAAAACCCTTGCATTTATTCATTGAGTTGCAGAATGAGTTATCACCCTCCCGAAATAGACGGACTGCCCGGCCTTGAAGCACGTTTGCAGGAAGATCTTTCTCGTCTTGATCTGCCCGGCAAGGATTGGGTGCAACCTCGGGTGGTGAACGGTGAACGCTTGCTCGATGTTGCCATTATTGGCGGCGGGATGGCCGGGTTGACTGCCGCTGTTGCCTTGCGCAA
Organism: Advenella incenata; assembly: GCF_004217095.1. GTDB lineage: Bacteria > Pseudomonadota > Gammaproteobacteria > Burkholderiales > Burkholderiaceae_B > Advenella > Advenella incenata. Next base: position 479,138 of record NZ_SHKO01000001.1, read on the forward strand.
TCTGGGTGTGGGCGCCTGTAATTTCGATCGTGGGCCTGTTGGCTTTGAAGGGCCATGGGCAACGACGGCGCGCATGGAAACCCTGCGCTCGCCCAAACAGCTGACGGGGCCCGCCCTGGGGCTGCCTTCGCTCACGTTTCGGGCCTGGTTCGAAGCGCAATACGGACGCCAGGAATGGGAGGCGCTCGATAAAATACCACGCTTGCAATGGATGGATTATTTGCGCTGGTATCGCAAAGTCATGAATGTGGATGTGCGCAATGAACATCACGTTCGTCATGTCCATCTGCATCCCGACAATTATCTTGAACTGACGCTGCAGGCCCCAGAGGGCCAAAAAGTGGTGGCTGCCCGGCGCCTGATTCTGGCAACCGGCCGTGATGGCCTGGGCGGGCCGGGCTATCCGGCGTTTGCCGATAAGGTGCCGGCTCATCTGCGTGCGCATTCTTCGGATTTCTTTGACTACAACACGCTTGCCGGCAAGCGGATCGGGGTGATCGGCGCAGGCGCTTCGGCCATGGACAGCGCAGCCACTGCGCTGGAAGCCGGTGCCCATAGTGTGGATTTGATCATCCGGCGTAACGAGATTCCTCGTATCAATAAGGGCAAGGGCTCTGGCAGTCCCGGCCTGGTGCACGGCTATGCAGGCTTATCGGACGACTGGAAGTGGCGTATTCGCCATTACATCAATGTGCAGCAAGTGCCGCCGCCCAAAGGCAGTACCTTGCGTGTGGCTTCTCATCATAATGCCCGCTTCAATGTCGGCTGTCCGGTACTGGATATTGACGTGCGCGAGGACGTGATCTATCTGACCACGCCCAAGGGCACATTTGTTCTGGATTTCCTCATTTTTGCCACCGGTTTTAACATCGACTGGCACCTGCGTCCGGAGTATGCCGAACTGGCGCCGCTGGTGCGAACCTGGGCGCAGCGTTTTCATCCGCAGCCAGGACAGGAAGATGCCGAACTGGCTGCCTGTCCCGATTTGGGGCCGGGTTTCGAATTCCAACCCCGTGCGGGCGTGGATGCACCTGGGTTGGCGCATATTCATTGTTTCAGCTACCCTGCCGTGGCCTCGCATGGCACGGTCTCGGGCGATATCCCGGCCATTTCAGAAGGGGCATCTGCCATTGCCCGCGCCATTGCCGGCTCCCTGTATCAGGAAGATGTCGCCGCTTATTATGCGCAACTGGAAGCCTATGCCGAGCCCGAGCTCGATGGCGATGAGTGGACTGCAGCCGGTCCGCCCTTGCCTGTGGAGGCGCAATGACGCTATGGCTGATTAAACGCGTCCTGCAGGCGCTGCTCATTATCCTGTTGATGACAGTGATCGTTTTTATCGGCCTGCACGCCGTTGGCAACCCGATCGATATTTTGATCGGACCCGATGCCGATCAGCGAGACCGTGCCCGCATCATCGCGCAGATGGGCCTGGACAAGCCGTTATGGTTGCAATATTTTCATTTCCTGGGCAGTGCGGTGCAGGGTGATCTGGGCAACAGCTTTGTGTATAACCAGCCGGCCCTGCAACTGGTGCTGCATCGATTGCCTGCGACCATGGAGCTGGCCATGGCTGCCCTGGTTATTGCAATTGTGGTAGGTGTGCCGCTGGGGCTGATCGCCGGACTTTATTCAGAGAGTATTGTTTCCCGCAGCATCATGACCGGCAGCATCCTGGGCTTTTCCCTGCCAACCTTCTGGGTCGGACTGGTCCTGATCATGGCATTCAGTGTGAGCCTGGGATGGCTGCCCTCGTCAGGGCGAGGGCAAACCGTGACGCTGTTTGGCTATCAATGGTCGTTTCTGACGCTCGATGGTCTGCGGCACATGTTGTTGCCGGCAGTCAATCTGGCGCTGTTCAAGGTTTCACTTGTGATCAGGCTTACCTATGCCGGCGTGCAGGAAGTACTGCCGCTGGACTATATCCGTTTTGCCCGTGCCAAGGGCCTGAGCAATCTGCGGGTGATTGGCGTGCATGTGCTGCGCAATATCATGATCCCCCTGATTACCGTACTGGGCCTGGAGTTTGGTTCAACCATCGCCGGTGCAGTGGTGACCGAGAGTATTTTCTCCTGGCCTGGCGCAGGCAAACTGATCCTGGACAGTATCAATGGCCTGGATAGACCGGTTATTCTGGCCTATCTGGTGGTTATTGTCTGTGTGTTCGTGACCATCAATTTACTGGTGGATATTGCCTATCGCATGCTGGATCCGCGCGTTCGGCTGGAGGGCGCGCGATGAATCAGCCCGTGACCGAGTCTGCCGTGCAAGCGGTGATTGCTGCGCCCAAGCCTTCGCTATTTCGCGAACGGCTGGCCGATTTTTTCTCTTCCAAGCGTGCCGTGATTGGCTTTACGCTGCTGTTGCTCCTGGCTTTCGGTTCGGTGTTCGCCCATTGGCTGACACCGCAAAATCCTTATGACCTGATGCAACTGGATATCCTGGATTCGCGGTTGGCGCCAGGCAGCGCCAACGGTGCCGGCACCTATAACTACTGGCTGGGAACAGATGGACAGGGGCGAGATCTGCTGTCTGCCATCCTGTACGGCCTGCGCATCAGTCTGACGGTGGGCGTGGGTTCAGCGCTTATTGCAAGTGTGGTCGGAACAGTGCTGGGCGTGTTGTCGGCCTATGCCGGGGGCCGGATTGACAGCTTTATCATGCGTACGGTGGATTTGATGCTGTCGTTCCCATCGATTCTGATTGCGATGATGATTCTGGCGTACCTGGGCAAGGGTATCGGTAATGTGATATTGACGCTTGTGATACTGGAGTGGGCCTATTATGCGCGCACCGCCAGAGGCCAGGCGCTGGCAGAGCGACAGAAAGAATATGTAGAGGCGGCAAAAAGCCTGAATATCCCCCAATGGCGGATCATGCTGCGGCACATCCTGCCCAATTGTCTGCCGCCTTTGATTGTGATCGGTACCTTGCAGGTTGCTCGCGCGATTACGCTGGAAGCAACCATGAGTTTCCTGGGACTGGGCGTGCCCGTGACAGAGCCTTCGCTGGGATTGCTGATCGCCAATGGATATCAGTACATGCTCTCGGGGCAGTACTGGATCAGCCTGTTTCCAGGCGTGGCGCTATTGGTGACCATCGTGGCGCTGAACCTGGTGGGTGATCGCCTGCGGGAAATTTTTAATCCGCGGAGGCAGCGATGAGTACGACGCCTTTGCTGCACGTGCGCGATCTGCGCACGCATTTCATGACCCGGGCGGGCCAGGTGCCAGCGGTGGACGGCGTATCTCTGCAGCTGGAGTCGGGGCGTATTCTGGGGCTGGTCGGTGAATCGGGTTCAGGCAAATCCGTCACGGGTTTCTCCATCATGGGTCTGGTCGATGAACCGGGCCGTATTGTGGGCGGACAGATTCTGTTCAAGGGCCAGGATCTGCTCGGACTGCCGCAAAAGCAATTGCGTCATCTGCGCGGCAACCGCATTTCCATGATTTTCCAGGATCCAATGATGACATTGAATCCGGTGCTGCGAGTGGATACGCAAATGATCGAAACCCTGCGCGCGCACGAAAAAATCAGTCACAAACAGGCCTGGGAACAGTCGCGCGACATGCTGGGCCTGATGGGCATTCCCAGCCCCGAGGCTCGACTGTCTGCGTATCCGCACCAGTTGTCGGGCGGCATGCGGCAGCGGGTGGCCATTGCCATCGCGCTGTTGCTGCGACCCGATCTGATCATTGCAGACGAGCCCACAACGGCGCTGGATGTCACGATTCAGTCGCAGATCTTGTCGGAAATACAGAAACTGTCGGCCCGATACGGCACGGCCCTGATCTGGATTACCCACGATCTGTCGGTGGTTGCCGGGCTCGCCGATGATTTACATGTGATGTATGCCGGAAAAATTGTGGAAGCCGGTACGGTAGACCAGGTGCTGGACAATCCGCAGCACCCGTACACCCAGGGCCTGATCCAAAGCCTGCCCGCCAATAATGTACGAGGCCAGCCACTGCGGCAGATCGCGGGCATGACGCCCAATCTGCTGTCATTGCCCGCCGGCTGTGCGTTCGCATCGCGCTGCCCGCGGCGTACTGCAGTCTGTGACACGATGCCGGCGCTGGATGAACTGGCGGCCGGTCATCGGGTGCGTTGCTATCATCCGGGCGCGGTTCCCGAAACGGAAGTGGCCCTATGATAGATGAAATAAAAGTGCCGCTGATGCGGGTTAGCCATGTGTCCAAGACCTTTGGTCATGCCAGTGACGGGATACTGGATCCTTGGCTGCAAAAGCTCAGATTGACGCGTCCCTCGGCGCTGACGCGTGCAGTGGATGATGTCAGCCTGGATATTGCCAAAGGCGAAGTCGTCGGCCTGGTGGGCGAATCCGGTTGCGGCAAGTCGACGCTGGGCCGGATGGTGGCCGGCATTATGGAGCCGACTGCCGGTCAGGTGCTGGTCAACGGCCAGGACCTGAAAACGCTGCCCAGGCGCGAGGCAGAGGCGGCGCGCCTGAAAATCCAGATGATTTTCCAGGACCCCTATGCCAGCCTGAACCCGCGCATGCGCGTGCGCGATATTGTGGGTGAGTCGCCTCGATTGCACAACATGGTGTCGGCACGTGGCCTGGACCAGTATGTATCTGAACAGCTGGAGCGCGCCGGGCTGTCGGCCAGCCTGCGTAACCGTTTTCCGCATCAGTTCAGCGGCGGTCAGCGCCAGCGTATCGGTATCGCGCGGGCATTGGCCGTGGCGCCCGACATGCTGGTCTGTGACGAAGCCGTTGCCGCTCTGGATGTATCCATTCAGGCGCAGATTCTGAACCTGTTCATGCAACTGCGCGCGGAACTGGGCCTGACCTATCTGTTTATCAGTCATGACCTGGGTGTGGTGGAGCATTTGTCCGATCGCGTGGTGATCATGTATCTGGGGCGCATCGTAGAACAGGCACCGGTTGCCGAGATTTTCAGCAAGCCCAATCATCCTTACACCCAGGCCCTGCTGGCCGAGATTCCCAAAATGCGGGATCGCAAGAAAGTGTTTTCGATTATCAAGGGTGAAATACCCAGCCCGCTTAATCCGCCAGCGGGTTGCCATTTTCATCCACGTTGTCCGCATGCCATGCCCCGCTGCAGTGCCGAAGTCCCGCTGCTTAAAGCCGTGGCCGGCGGACATATGAGTGCCTGCCACCTGAATGACCAAACCTGAGTGGGCATCAGGGATTAACTGTCCGATTTCGATCGTGTTGATTATATTGATTAAGTAGCAGTAACCTTTTAAAGGAATACAAATGAAAAAGCGCGTATTGGCTGCCATTGCAGCAAGCCTGCTGGCCGCAGGCAATATGGCCCACGCAGAAGAACTGAAAATCGCCTTTGCCGACAATCTGTCTTCGCTGGATCCACAACTGAATAACTTCGCGGGTGATCGCTCTGCCGGCCTGTTCTTTTTTGACATGCTGGTCAATAATTACGATAACAAACTGCTGCCGGGCCTGGCAAGGGAATGGAAAAACACGAGCCCGACGACCTGGGAATTCAAGTTGCGTCCAGATGTCAAATGGAGCGATGGCACACCGTTCACGGCGCAAGATGTTATCTATTCCATTGAGCGCATCCGCAAGGTGCCCGGTTCAGTTGCGCCATTCACAGGCTATGTACGCACGATCAAGAGCGTGACAGAAAAAGAACCTGGCACGCTGGTATTTGAAACCACGATTCCCAATCCGGGCTTGCCGCTGAATTTGGCTTCTGTTCATCTGGTACAGAAAAAAAGCACCGAGAACGCGACAAGCGACGACTTCAATTCAGGAAAGGCGCTGATCGGTACCGGTCCGTATAAACTGGTTTCCTACACGCCGGGCGCCGGCTTTCAGGTTGAAGCCAACCCCACCTATTGGGGTGAAAAACCCGTGTGGGACAAGGTGTCCTATCGTTATGTGGCCAACGCCGCAACGCGTTCCACGGCCTTGCTGTCCGGCGATGTTGACGTGATCGATAAAGTGTCGGTCGCCGATCTGAAAAAACTGGAAGGCGATGAGAAAGTGAAGGTGTATGCCTATAACGGACTGCGCGTTTTTTTGCTGCAACCTAGCTTTAATCCGAAACCCAATAAATTCATTACAGATAACAGCGGCAAACCACTGGATAAAAATCCGCTGCTCGATTTGAAAGTGCGGCAGGCATTGTCGCTTGCGATCAATCGCGATGCCATCGCTGATCGCATTTTGCAGGGCAGTGTGACGGTCGCCGACCAGTGGATGCCCAAGGATTCGATTGGCTACAACCCGAATATCAAGCCGATTGCCTTTGACGCCCAGAAAGCCAAGGATTTGCTGAAGGAAGCCGGCTACCCGGATGGCTTTAACCTGACTGTGCATGTGCCGACAGATCGCTATCCCTTGGCGCCAGAGACCGTGCAGGCAGTGGCCCAGTTCTGGAGTCGTATCGGCGTGAAAACCCAGGTTTCCGTGGTGCCATGGGCCGTGTACTCAAGCGCAGCCCGGAAAAATGAATATGCCATGTCTGTAATTGCCTGGGGTAACGGAACCGGCGAGGGCAGCTACGCGATGGTCAATATTCTGGCTACCGTAAATCCGGAAAAAGGGTTGGGGGCCTCCAACTGGGGTCACTACAGCAGCCAGAAACACGACGATTATCTGAAGCAGGCCACCGAAGAATTCGATGATGCCAAACGTGAAAAAATCATGCAGGACGCGGCCCAGGTGGTATCCGACGAGGTGGGTGTGATTCCCATGTTCCATTACAAAAACATCTGGGCAGCGCGCAAAGGGCTTGTTGTCAAACCCTTGAGTTCGGATCGTACAGTACCGGTCATGGTAACCAAGGAATAAGCCGATAGCAGCGGCAGTACCCGCGCTCCGTCATCAATGCTTTGCCGGCCCGACGCGCAGATTTTACATCTGCCGCGGGCCGGTGATGATGGCGCAGCTGTAGAATTTAACGGAAGATTTATGTCAAATGAAATACTGTCGGTAACGCCGGCTGATGCGCTGATCGACGAACCACGCGCGATTCGCGTTGAGGGTTTGTCGGCTGGCGAGCGTATTACGATTGCGAGCCAGACTGAGCGCGCCGGTGGTGTGATATGGCGCAGCCAGGCCGAATTTGAGGCAGATGCACAAGGCGTTGTGGATTTGACGCGCCAGGCGCCGCTGGCCGGCAGTTACCAGGACGTGTCTGCCATGGGGTTGCTGTGGTCGCAGGTGCCAGCGCAGGATAATTGCCGCGAAGTCTTTGCAGACACGATGGCGCAGCCGCTGATCACTGAACTGACCGTGACCACAGCCACCAATACATTGCGGGCAACATTGACGCAGCGTTTGATGCAAGAGGGCGTGGAACGCATTGAGGTACGCGAGGATGGCCTGGTAGGCACACTGTTCTTGCCCGCCACGCCGGGGCCTCATCCGGCCGTCATGATTCTGAACGGCTCGGGTGGCGGTATTAACGAGCCGCGCGCTGCATTGTATGCGTCGCGTGGTTATATTGCATTTGCATTGGGTTACTTCAAGGCGCCGGGATTGTCCGATTATATTTCTAATACGCCACTGGAGTATTTCAGGAAAGGCATGGACTGGTTGCGCCGAACGCAGCGCCCGCTGGGCGGCTTTGTTGCCCTGAGCGGTCAGTCACGTGGCGGAGAGCTGGTACTACTTCTGGCCAGCATCTATCCTCTGGACGTGAGTGCCGTTGTGGCGTATGTGCCTGGGGCAGTGGTGCACAGTGGACAGAACGCCGCAGATCCGAAAATCGGTCGTGATGGCCCGGCCTGGCTGCTTAACGGCAAGCCGTTGACGCACGTCTGGCAGGACAATAAAACGGCCACCTGGGCGCCATTTGACGAAGGCCCGTCGCCGCACCGCCATGCACGAGCCATCATGACTGCGCTGCAGGATAGCGAGGCGGTCGCTCGCGCGCGCATTGAGGTCGAAAAGATCCAGGGACCGATCATTCTGCTTTCGGCCACCGATGACGGTGCCTGGCCATCCAGTTTGTACAGCAAAATGATTTATGACCACCTGGGCCAGGTTGGGTTTGGGCATGTCGTGCAGTGGGTGGACACCAAGGACGGGGGCCACAGCATTGTGTTTCCCTATGTACCGACAACCCAGCTGGTTTATGCGCACCCTGTTTCCGGAAAAATCAACACCGGTGGCGGAACACCCACAGCCAATGCGCAGTCCGACGAGCATAGCTGGACCGCAGTCCAGGAGTTCCTGCAGAATGCCGTGAGGGCGCACCTTAAAGAAAGGCAGTCGTATTAGCCTTTGTATGGCGACGGATCAGGCTTGAGCCATCAGGCGCGAAGCGCAGGGCTGATCCGAGTGTGAGTGACTTGCCCCGCAGACGCTAATATTTTCCGGTGAGCCCGCCATCGACGATCAGTTCCGTACCCGTGATGTATGAAGCCTGATCTGAGGCCAGGAATGCGATGGCATGGGCCACTTCCCAGGCGGAGCCCATTCTTTTCATCGGAACCTGGGCATTTCTTTTTTCTCGAACTTCATCCATGTCACTGGATGAGGAAAAAGCAGCGGCAACATTTTTCTGGATCCTGGGCGTGTCAATCAGCCCCGGGATAACGGTATTGGCTCTTATATTTCGATCAGCATATTCATGGGCGATCAGTTTTGTCATCTGTATCAATGCCGCTTTGGTAACGCTATAAGCCAGGTGTGGATATCCCACATAACGGATGCCCGCTACTGAGGCAACAGACACAATACAGCCTGCGCCGCGCTCGATCATACCCGGTATCAAGCGCTTTGAAAGCAGCAACAGGCTTTCGACATTGGTCTGCTGGATGCGTTGGAGATCGGCAACAGATGTTTCCTGGATGCCACCGGTTTTTCCGATGCCAGCATTGGCGATCAAGGTCGAGATGGGGCCAAACCGCTCCGTGGCAGTCTTCAACACGCAATCCATTTCGTCGGGACGGGTAATATCGCCTTGCACGGGTAGACAGGTTCCGCCGATACGTTCGATTTCCAGGGCGGTCGCCCGGGCCGCATCGGCATTGCAGTCCAGGGCAATGACTTTTGCGCCGGACTGGGCGATGAGTACTGACGTTGCCTTGCCGATACTCCATCCCGGTGCACTGCTGCCGGCGCCGGCGACCAGTACCACCTTGTTTGGATCACTCATTGTCAGTGTCCCTTTTGGAGTATGGAATGGCCTGATCAATGGTCTCCCAGATGAAACGGCCAGATGGGATGTTCTGTTCTTCGGCGATATGGGAAACCAGACCGGCAGCGCGTGAGATGACTGCAAAACCGCGCATCAGCCGTGATGGCACGCCAATGGCGCCAAGCAGGGCAGCCACCGCCCCGGTCGCGTTGATCGTAATGTGCCTGGCATATACCTGATCCACGGCGCGGCTCAACTGTTTGAGCGCCTCAATGTATTGGCGCTCCAGCGTCGGTTCGCTATCGGCAAGGTCGAGCAGCTTCAATGAACGGGGATCGTCGGGCTTGTGCAGATGATGACCGAATCCCGGCAGAGGTTTTTTCTGATGTTTATATCTTGTCGCAATGGCCAGCGCTGCTTCTTGCTGATCGGGTGAGGTAATGATCTCGTCCAACAATATCGAGCAGTTTTCCATCGTTCCTACAAACTGGCTACCGACAGCCAGCAGCCCCGAGGCCACTGCGCCCTGCAGATTTTCCGGCGCGCTCATGTAAATCAGTCTGCTTGCAATGGCGCTTGGCGTCAGTCCGTGTTCCATGAGGGTGACCAGGACTGCATCCACAATTTTGATGTCGACTGGGCGGGCTTTTCTTCCCATGATCTGCAGGAACATGACCTCGGTGAAGCTCGCTTCTCCGATCAGATCATTAACAAGGTCCTTGTCGCGGTAGTTCATGCCGGTAAGCGAGTGTGCGCATAGTTCAGTGACGGGCTCTTTCATCGTGTACTCCTTTTTACAATTGGCGTGTTTCGGTGGTGTCCTGCATGCCGGCCAGGACCAGTTCCTGAATGGTTTTTTTGAGCACCTTGCCCACCGGCGATCTGGGCAGGCTTGCAAAAAAATAGATATTTTTCGGCGTGTGAACCGGCCCCAGTTTTTCTCTGACTAGTCGCTTGAGTTCGTCCGCTGTCACAGCACTGTCTGCGTGCAATTGAACAGCGGCGTTCACTGACTCGCCCCATTTTTCATCTGTGATTCCAAATACTGCTGACTCGTACACGCCGACGTGCTGAGATAGAACATTCTCAACATCTATCGGATAGACGTTGAAACCACCGGTGATAATCACATCGCGAATTCTGTCTTTGATGAACAGAAACCCCTTTTCGTCTATAAACCCGACATCGCCCGTATGCAGCCAGCCGTTTTTTATGGTCTCGGCTGTTTTCTCGGGCAGGCGCCAGTAGCCGGTCATCACAAGATCACCGCGGATCACGATTTCACCGGTTTTATTCGGGGGCAGACGATGCTGCTGTTGGTCCACAATCGCAATGTCGGTAAACCAGCTGACTTGTCCGACCGACGCGCGGTATTGCGGCTGCGCCAGTGTTTCCGGCCCGATCAACGTGGCTATTTGCGGTGCTTCCGTTTGCCCATAGGTTGTGGCAAGTACGTTGCCGAAAAAATCCTGCGCGCGTGCTATTTTTTCTGCCGGCATGCCAGCTCCGCCGTATATCAGTAGTCGCAGGCACGGGAAATCCTTTTCTGATTTGGCTGCGGCGATCAGCTTGTAGATGAGTGTCGGGGGCATGAAGGTCATGGTGCCCTTTTGTTCTCTGAATGCATGCACAATGTCGGCCGCTTCTGCTGATTCGGAAAGCACCAGGCAGCCGCCCTGTGCCAGTACAGGTAAAACATAAGTTCCGGTCCCATGGCTGATGGGTGCGCAAATAACAAATTTGTCATTGGTTGTTATTTTCCAGCCGTGGATCTGATTGATAATCACGGCAACCCAGGCCCGGTACGGTTGCATAACCCCCTTGGGCATACCGGTCGTGCCGCCCGTGAATTTGATGGCCTGGATATCGTCATCGCTTCTGATCGCTTCGGGAAGATGCAGTCCGGTAAACTGTTCGATCAAGAGGGGGATATCATCTGTATTGATGATATGTACGTTCTCCAGGCCGTCGGTCAATGCTGAGCCATAGCTGTCCTGAATGATAATAGACGGCTTGATTACGGTTGTAATTCTTCTGATTTCTGTCGGTGTGCTTCGGTAATTGAGTGGCACCCATACCTTGCCGGCAGCCATAATGGCAAGCATGGCAACAATATAGGCGACCGAGTTCTGCGCACACAGGCCGACCATGGAACCAGGTTCATCGTCCAGTTTGCGAATCGCGCCAGCCAGGGCGCTTACCTGGTCAGCCAATGCGGCATAGCTGACGCTTTCGTTCCTTGACTCAATGGCCATCCTTTCGGGATAACGCAGGGCTGCTCTGTAAAAAAAATCGATTGGATACATCTTGCTGTTACCTTCTTTCAGTTGGCCTGCAGGTTTGCCTGGCGCACGACCTTTTCCCATTTCGCAATTTCGTCCCGGGTAAATTGATCCAGATAGGCCGGGGTGTTCTCTACGGGCGCTGCGGTATAGCCGTTTTTGGCAAAGCTATCCTTGACTTCGGGGCTGTCGATTACTTTGTTCAATGCATCATTGAGCTTGCTGATAATCTTGTCGTCAGTCCCTTTGGGGGCTGCAATTGCAAACCACGAACTGACCAGGAAGTTGTCAATTCCTTGTTCCTTGAAGGTGGGCACCTCGGGGAGCGCGGGATCACGCTTTTCTGTTGTCACCGCCAGCGGTACGAGCGTGTTCGATTTGATTCTTGCTACAGACGAAGGAATGTTGTCAAACATTGAATCGACCTGGGCGCCCAGCAAATCGTTGACTGCGGGGCCGCTGCCTTTGTATGGAATATGAAGAATGTTCGTGCCCGTAAGGATCTTGAACAGCTCGCATGACATATGAATAGACGACCCTATGCCTGATGAGGCGCAGGTGAGCTTTCCCGGATTCTTTTTTGCATACGAAATATATTCGTCCACTGAGTTGATGTTTTTCTTCGGATTGACTACAAGCACATTGCCGATGGACGCGATGAAGCCGACACTTTTGAAGTCTTTCAGATAATCGTAATTCAGGTTTTTATAAAGTGAACGGTTGATCGTGTTGGCAATGCTTCCGACCAGCAAGGTATAGCCGTCATTCTTTGCCCGGGCGACGTATTCAGTGCCAATGTTGCTGTTGGCCCCGGGTTTGTTTTCTACAATAACCGTTTGGCCCAGTTGGCTGGATAGGCCTTTGGCGATCAATCTTGCGAGGATATCGGTGGCGCCTCCCGCGGAATAGCCGACAACCAGGTTGATTGGTCGATCGGGATAGGCCGCTGCCACAGCAGGGGAGGCTGACAGTAGCGCCAGCGTCAGCGCCGTCAAGCCAAAGCATTTTGTTTTCATCATGTCTCCAGTCTCATGTTTTATTGTGTTGATATGCAGCTGCATTCTAGTCAGGTTCAATAGTGTGACAAAATCAATTTGTCCATAATTTGGACATAAGGAGCAGATATGCATTACAAGGATGAGCCCAAAACGCTGGTACGCGGCCTGGCCATACTGGAGGCGCTTAGCACTGCCGATGCCTCTGGATTGAAGATTGCACAAATTGCAGCCAGAACCCAAATATCGCGGCCGACGGTGTACCGTTTTGTCAGCGTGCTGCTCAATAACGGATATATCAATGAGATTTCTGACACAGGTCGCTACACATACAATCGGGACAAACTGAATCAGATCGCTGATTCTGGTGCTGAATCCGAGCAATTTAAGGAAGTATTGAGAAAGATCAGCGAGAAGACGGGAGATTCGTCTTTTCTGATCAGGCAGGATAATGCGGATTCTTTATGCATCCATCGGGAAATCGGCACTTACCCGCTGCAGGTTCTCTCCATTCAGATTGATCATAAGCAGCCGATGGGCGTGGGGGCGGCCGGGCTAGCATTGCTTTCCTATCTGCCCGAGTCAGAGCAGGAGCGCATCCTTGCCGAGAATGAACAAAAACTCTATCCCTATGGCGCAATTTCAGTGAAAAAGCTGCGCTTGCTGATCAAGGCGACGCGAGAGCGAGGATGGTCTGCGGTGGGTAACGCTGCCGTACAGGGCGTGCTTGGGGTGGGCGTGGCCATCGCCGACAGAGGTGGACGCCCCAGGTTTGCCATCAGCGTGTCGTCGGTCGAGGCCAGGTTTACCGTGACGCGTCAGAAAGCCGTGGTACAAATAATAAAGGATGAAATTGCGGCATTGGCTTCATATGGCTGCATAAAATGACCAAAGCGCATCCGGTTGATAACAACGGCAGCGTACAGGCGCGCGAATTTTTTTGCTGTCTCCGTTAGAATGTCATATCGCATACGTAATGAATTTACGAGCAACAACGCAAAGGAAATATTATGCAAAGCGCAGAGGCATTCGATCTGATCGATACGCTGCTCAATCTGAAGCCAGACAGTAAAATCTGGCAGGCCCGGCAGTTCAGGGAAAAAGTTAAAAACGGCACGCAGGCAAGCTATGCCGCACTGTTTTCGTCCGACCTGAGTTTGCCGCTACAGGATCGTTGGCTGGTTGCCCTGTATGCAAGCAGCCTGATGAACGCGCCCGAGCTGACGGCACACTATACCGAGCAGGCGCTGCTGGCAGGTATCGACGAGAAGCTGGTTCAGATCGTGACCGAAGACCATGTTGAGGATATTGTGAAATGTGAATTGAACAGTGTCCTGCAATTTACCAAAAAACTGATTCTGGACCCGATAGAAGGCAACGAAGAAGCGTTGCTGACGCTGAAAAAATCAGGCATGTCTACGCAGGACGTCGTTGTGCTTGGGCAATTGATCGGGTTTCTGGCCTACCAGATACGTCTGGTAGCCGGATTGAAGGCAATGCAGAAACTGGAGCAGGCAGCATGAGCGATGTAATCAAAGTCAACGGATTTACCAACCAGACGCTGGGCTGGAAAGCCTGGCTGGATGTGGTGGATGCCAATGCCGCAACACCCGAACAGAACAAGGTACTGGAAGCGAGTCATCCGCAGGCCAAAACGTCCGATTATTATCTGCTGCTGGTGCACGAGCCGCACATTCTGGATCAGCGCTCTTTCACCTATAACGCCATCATGTATGCGCCGGGCGGGTTAAATCGCGCTGATCGCGAACTGGGTGCCCTGGCGGTATCGCGCATCAACGGTTGCGTCTATTGCGCTTCAGTGCATGCGCAGCGCTTCGAGCAACTGGCCAAGCGTAATGAAATCGTGCACGACGTGTTTGTGGATCCTGCTAGCGCAGCAAAAAATGAACGCGATGCTGCCGTTATCGATGTCGCGACAGCCCTCACGCGCGATGTGGCCGGGTTTGATGCCGAGAACTTGCAGGTATTGAAGAACCAGGGCTTTAGCGAAATAGAAATGCTGGATTTGATTCATTCCGTATCGGTGTTCGGCTGGGCCAATCGCCTGATGCAGAATCTGGGCGAGCCTGTTTTTCCGGCGGAGTAATCAGTTCATCGTCGTGAGCAGTCCATAAGAGGAAGGGTGAATGCGATTAGGCTGGCAGATCCGTACGCGAGACCTGCGCATCCCGTATGGGGAAAGCACACGTGCTTGCCATCGCGCTCATCTATCGTTGTTGATCGTACGATTATCGTTTTTACTGTTAGCAAGTGGTTGATTGTGTTTTTGCCAAACAGCATTAAGAAAGTCTGCGAACATTTCACCGGTGATTTCTCCGGACGCAATTCCGACCATGATGTCCTCTAATGCATCGATACGGGGAACCTGTATGCCTTGTCGATACAAATAGGTCAATGCGCAGGTCAGCGCAGTACGTTTATTTCCATCGTTAAAAATGTGACCACGTGCAATGGCTTCCGCATAAAGCCCGGCAATGCCAAACACATCATCTAGTGCAGCATATTGAGCGTGCATTTCGATACGGTAAAGCGCTGCCTCGACCGCTCCGAGCCCTCCTCCTGCCAGACCGCGTAGTCCACCCGTTTCAGTGATAATTTCATCATGAACGGCAATGACAAATTCCGGCTCTAACAACGGGACTAACAATTATCGATCCCGCAACGCGATCAAAACCTTGCGGTGCTGATCAATGACTTTTTTTGCAGCAATAGAGGTTTCTAACTTACCTTCAGGTGATTTGGATGAAGGCAACGATTTGGATGGGACGATTTTCTCTCGCTTCAACATCGTGTATCCAAATAGCTTTTTACCGTATACGACATCCATGGCTATTCTCCGATTTTTTGCGGCACACGCCAATTTACGAAATTATAATAGTATACATTGAGACATTGCTTCAGAATATTAGGCATATACCAACTGACTGTCGAGGTAGGGACGCAGCGGGTGAAGATGGTTATGCCGCCCCTCGAGCGTGAAATTGTCTTCCTAGCCCATTTTGTCCAGAAAATTCAGTCTTCCTTAATAAGCAAACCGCTCCTGCAGCGCTTCCAGATGACACTCCTTTAATATCGCCAGTTGCCGCTCGCGCGCGCTTTTTTTGAAGCCGCCGGTTTTTTTGGCGATGATCAGCTCGTTCTTCATGGAATGTTCCCAGCCCACCAGTTCCGTTACGGTCACCTGGTAGCCGCGCGCTTCCAGTTGCAGGCAGCGTAATACATTTGTGATCTGGCTGCCGAACTCGCGGGTGTGCAGGGGGTGGCGCCACAGTTCGGACAAAGGCGTTTTGCCCAGGGTATTGCCCTTGGTGGCGCGCAGTGCTGCGGCCACTTCGGCCTGGCAGCAGGGCACCAGCACGATGAAACGCGCATCGCGAGCCAGGGCAAAGCGGATGGCGTCGTCTGTGGCGGTATTGCAGGCATGCAGGGCGGTGACAATGTCTATTTTTTCGGGTAGATCGGTAGAAGTAATGGACTGCTCTACGGTCATATCCTTGAACTGCATACCTTCGAAGCCCAGGCGCCGGGCCAGGTCTTCCGATTTTTTGACCAGATCGGCACGCGACTCAATGCCGTACACCGTGGCGTTATCGTGTTCCTTGAGAAACAGATCGTACAAAATAAAACCGAGATAGGATTTGCCGGCGCCGTGGTCGACCAGTGAAAGCGCCTGCCCCTGGTCCAGTACGGTTTGCATAAGGGGCTCAATGAACTGGTACAGGTGGTATACCTGCTTGAGTTTGCGCCGCGTGTCCTGGTTGATCTTTCCCTCACGCGTGAGGATATGCAGTTCCTTGAGCAGTTCCAAAGACTGCTGCGGCTTGATTTCCGGAATCAGGGTCATGCTGCGCCTTTATACCGTCATCGAGAAAATGCGTGCATTTGGCTGCTTGCGCAGCATGCGCAGATCAAATGCCATACAGATATTGCGGGCAAAGGTGCGCCCGGCTTCGGTAATATCAATACGGTCGGCGCCAATGCGGATCAGGCCGTCGCTTTGCATTTCCTCCAGCCGTTCCAGCACCTCGGGCAGCTCGGGAAATTGCATGGCCGGATCGGCCCAGCTTGTCTGCAGTTGGCACATCAGGTTCAGAATGTGGCGGCGGATGATCAGATCTTCCTGGTCCAGCAAATGACCGCGGAACAGCGGCAACGCACCGCTTTCGACGCGGGCATAATAATCTTCAAGTACTTTTTCGTTCTGCGCAAAGGCGTACCAGGTATCACTGATGGCCGATACGCCCAGGCCGATCATCAACTGCGTTGACGAGGAGGTGTAGCCCATGAAATTGCGGTGCAGGCTTTTTTCCAGCATGGCCTGATACAGCGAATCGGATGGCAGCGAAAAGTGATCCATGCCAATTTCCACGTAGCCCAGCTCTTCGAGCAGGCGCTTGCCATTTTCGTACAGGGCGCGCTTTTCCTCGCCGGAGGGCAGATCATTTTCGTCGAAACCGCGCTGTCCGTTGCCCTTGATCCAGGGAACGTGGGCGTAGGAGTAAAAGGCCAGGCGATCGGGCTTGAGGGAGATGGTTTTCTTGATGGTCGATTCCATGGCAGCCCAACTCTGAAAGGGCAGGCCAAAGATCAGGTCGTGACTGACACTGGTATAGCCGATAGCGCGGGCTGCGTCGGTTGCATTGAGCACGTTTTCGTAGGGCTGAATGCGATGGATGGCCTTCTGGACCATGGGATCATAGTCCTGCACGCCGTAGCTGACCCGGCGAAAGCCCAGATCGTAGAGGGCCTGCAGATGCTCCTTGCGGGTATTGTTGGGATGCCCCTCGAAGCTGAACTCGTGGTGTTCGTGAACGATGGCATCGTCCAGAATACCGGTAAGCAGGCGCTGCAAGTTGGCGCTGCTAAAGAAAGTGGGCGTGCCGCCACCCAGGTGAATTTCCCTGATGACCGGTTTGTCGCCGAGCAGCTTGCGGTACATGGCCCATTCTTTGAGGACCGCCTCGACATACGGCTCTTCGACACTGTGTTTTTTGGTAATGCGCTTATGACAGGCGCAGAAGGTACAGAGCACCTCACAGAAAGGCAGGTGGATATACAGACTGATGCCTTCCTGGGCGTTCGATTCTGTAAAGCTGCGCCTGACGGTCTGCAGATAAGCGTCGCTATCGAAACTACTTTCGTCCCAGTACGGCACGGTGGGGTAGCTCGTATAACGAGGACCGGGGATGTTGTATTTCTGAATAAGTGTGTTCATTCTGTACATGCGCCCCCGGGGTGAGGCGGGGGTCGCTTAAAATGCGGGCTCGGTATCGTCCGGGTCGGCGGTTTTGGCAGTCTGCTTGCGGGCAGTCGCGCTTTTGCCTGCGACTTTCTTTGCAGTGGCTTTCTTGACAGCCGTCTTCTTGACAGCTGTTTTCTTGGTGGCAGTTTTGCTTGCGGTCTTGCGGGCAGTTTTCTTGGCTGCTTTTTTGACCACTTTGCCGCTGTCGGCCTCTGCCGCGGTGCTTTTTGCCGCAGACTTGCTGGCGGCTTTGGCAGCCGATTTCGACGCCGCTTTTGCCGTTTTGGCGGGGCGGGGCTCAAATTCAAACTCTATTTTACCCGCTTTCGACATGGCAAGGTAGGCTTTGAACTTGCGGTTGGTACGATTGGACACAAACCCGTCGAGCAGGTCGGTTTTACCCTGACTGAGCAATTTGCCCATCTGGTCGTGGCTGATCTCCTGTTGCAGGATCACGCGACCAGACTTGAAGTCGCACGTTTTCTTTTCGCTGACCGAATTTTCGCAGACATAGCTCATGCCCGTGTCGTAAACGTTACCACTGCATTTGGGGCAATGGCCGACGGGCGTTAGCTGGGAGACGTCCAGTGGTTCACTGTTGTCGTCGTCAGACTGGCCAAAATCGAATTCCAGCTTATTTTCGGGCGTAATGCGCAAAATGGCGGAAAAGGGGCGTCCCATTTTGCTGATGAAACCGCTGAGCGGGCCCAGGGTTTTGTTTTGCAGCAGCTCTTCCACTTCGGGAATTTCAAAGGTGCGGCCGCCGGGATGCTTGGTAATGGAAAAATCGCAGTTGGTGCAGGCGTAACGGCGGTAGTTTTCCTTGACGACGCTGCCGCAGGCCGGGCATGGCGTTGTGAGCGTGGCGTAGTCGCCGGGCACGGTGTCCTGCTCGTATTCCTTGGCCCGCTTGACGATAATTTGCGTGCTTTGCGCAATTTCGCGCATGAACGCTTCGCGGTCCAGCTGGCCCTGTTCCATTTGCTTGAGCTTGTGTTCCCATTCGCCCGTCAGTTCGGGCGAGGTCAGCTCGCGCACGTTCAGTCCGACCAGCAGCGTCATGAGCTGGCGCGCCTTGGCTGTGGGAATCAGCTCGCGGCCTTCGCGGCGCAGGTACTGTTCATTGAGCAGGCCTTCGATAATGGTGGCGCGGGTGGCTGGCGTACCCAGCCCGCGCTCGGACATGGCTTCGCGCAGTTCATCGTCGTCTACCAGCTTGCCGGCCCCTTCCATGGCCGAGAGCAACGTTGCCTCTGTATAGCGGGCGGGTGGACGGGTTGCCAGCTCCTTGGCGGCGATATCTTCGGTTTTGACGGTTTCATTTTCAGCGACGGGAACCAGCGTGGCATCGCTTTCCTGGTTCTCGCGCCCGTAAATTTCCAGCCAACCCGGCTTGATCAGTACCTTGCCTTCAGTTTTGAAGTGATGGCTGGCCACAATCGTGATCCTTGTGGTGACCCGAAATTCAGCAGGCGGGAAGAACACGGCCATGAAGCGTTTGCTGACCAGGTCATAGATCTTGGCTTCGGCTTCGCTCAGCTCCTTGGGTACCTGCAGGGTAGGGATAATGGCAAAGTGATCGGAGATCTTTTTGTTGTCAAAAATACGCTTGTTGGGTCTGACCCAGCTGTTTTGCAGGATCTTCTTTGCAAAGGGCGCATTGCGCCGTCCCAGCGACGATTCGGCGCCTGCGATGGCCTCAAAGGTTTGTTTGACCGTACTCTGATAGTCTTCGGGCAGGTAGCGTGAGTCGGTACGCGGGTAAGTCAGCGCCTTGTGGCGTTCGTACAGGCTTTGGGCCAGCGCCAGTGTCGTTTTGGCGGTAAAGCCGAAACGGGAGTTGGCTTCGCGCTGCAGCGATGTCAGGTCAAACAGGCCTGGCGACATGGATGTCGAGGGCTTGGATTCTTCGGTAACCGTGCCGTCTTTATGGCGACACGCAACAACCACCGATTGTGCACTGGCGGCCGACCACAGGCGGTTGTCCCTTTTCTCGGGATCGTGTTCATCCTTTTTGAAGGCCGGGTCGAACCACTTGCCTTCATACAGGCCGCCGGCTGCCACGAAGGTGGCATGCACTTCCCAGTAGTCGCGGGATTTGAACTGGCGGATTTTTTCTTCACGTTCGAACACAATGGCCAGGGTCGGCGTCTGGACCCGGCCGATAGGCGTCTTGAAAAAACCCCCGTCCTTGCTGTTAAAGGCGGTCATGGCGCGCGTGCCGTTGATGCCGATCAGCCAGTCGGCTTCCGCGCGCGAGCGGGCTGCCGCTTCCAGCGGCTTCATCACGCTGTCGTCGCGCAGATTGTCAAAGGCCTCAATAATGGCGTTGCGTGTCATGGACTGCAGCCAGAGCCGCTTGATGGGCTTATTGACGCCCGAGTACTGGATAATGTAACGGAAGATTAACTCTCCCTCGCGTCCGGCGTCACATGCGTTGATAATGGCAGTGACATCTTTGCGTTTGAGCAGGCGCACCAGCATTTTGAGCCGGTCGGTGGCCCTTTTGTCGGACGGTCTTAGATCGAACGCTTTGGCCGGGATGGCCGGCAGATGATTGAAGGACCATTTGCCGCGGACAACATCGTCGGGATTGGTCAGGGTTAGCAAATGCCCTACGCTGGACGACAGGACATACTGGTCGTTCTCAAAGTAGTCACCTTCACGATGCATGCCGCCCAAAGCACGGGAGATATCGAGTGCAACTGAAGGTTTCTCAGCGATAATCAGGGTTTTCGTCATGGTTTTCCGAAGTTATGAACCGCAAGCGGATGTGTTATTTTTCACCGAGTGTACTACACGGCTATTTTCCACACAGCTATAATCGCTTGCCGTGCTGTTTCTGGTGGCCGGCACTTTCCCGGCAGCCCAAACGCGGATAATACGAGAGGTAATTCAATTGATGCAAGCTCAAACGGCTCATTCTGCACAATCCGGGCATGATCAAATCTTCCGGTGGCGTCTCTTTTTCAATATGGGATTGCGGGTGCTGGGTATTGGGTTGCTGGCCAGCGGCATTGTGACCTGGATCGCGGCAAACTGGGACGGACTTGGCAAATTTGAGCGTATTGCGGGTGTCCAGCTGTTGCTGATCGCCGTTGTGGCTGTTGCCCTGGTGCAGGCCTGGCGGGGTGGGCGCAAGTCTGGCCATATCGCCGGCGCTTCGCAGCCCGCAAGTTCTGGCAGCCAGGGCGTACCGGCTTTTGCCGGCGCATTGTTTCTCGCCTGTGTCGTTACCGGTGGCTTATTGGCGCTTCTGGGGCAAACCTATCAGACCGGCGCCGATCCCTGGACGTTATTTGGCTGGTGGGCCTTGCTGGCGGTGCCCTGGCTTCTGGTCGCCCGCAGCTGGTTTGTCATCGTTCTGTGGCTGGTTGTGCTAAATACCGCCATCATATTGCTGCTGGGTACGCAGGTGTTGATAAGCCCGCAGCGTTACACGCCAATGGGCTATGCATGGGTGGTGGCAGCAATCAATGCGGGTCTGCTGGCAGGCGCCGAGCGTTTGCGCAGCCGCTATGGCGATCCCTATCGGGTGGTTCCCCGGCTGCTGGTGCTTATCATACTGATTGCCTTGTTTTGTACACTGGCCGCGTCTGTGGAATCTCTGTTTGACGGTGAGTCCAATCAGGCCATGCTGCTGCAGGCAGTGCTGGTTGGGGCGGTTGTCTCAGCCGGGTTCTATCTTTATCGCCGCCTTACACCCGATTTTTTCATTCTTTCGCAACTGGCCGTGTTTACGGTCCTGTATGCGGGTACCTACGTGCTCATCGCCAGTTGGCTGTTCGCCGAGTCGATCGAGCTGAGCGTGGCGCTGGCCTTTGTAGTGGCGCTTGGCGGGATGCTCGGTTGTGTGTCCTGGCTCAGGAAAGTGTATCAATCGCAGTCTGACGCACCCGGCCAGCCCGTCCTTTCGGGCGGCTCAGCAGCCCTGCCTGCTGCGGTCACCGCTATAGATACAGCCCCAAACGCAAACACGGTTAAGACTGAGTCTGCGGTTACCCCTGCGCGCAGTTCGCCGTTGTTATTCCTCTTTTCATTCGGTTTTATATTTTTGCTGGGCTTAGCCCTTATAGCGGTCCTGGAGATACCGCTCACAGGGGCTGCAGGCGCGGCTCTGGTGGCCGGGCTGTTGGCATACTTCTCTCCTGGCGGAAAATGGCGTGTCAGCGGTGTGACGCTGATGCTGGTCGGTTTGCTGTTGCTGGCATTCGAAGTTTTCAGTGGAACGCATATAGACTATACGGAACGCGCTTTGCCAATATTGGGACTGATTGCCGGCCTGCTGATTTTGTACCATATGTATCAAATACCGTGGTTTCAGTTTCAGTGTGCGGTCGCAGCGCTGGTGCTCTTTGCCATTCTGTGGCCGCAGTACAGTCCCGGTCTTGCATTCGATCGTGCAGATGCCGGCCTGTCCGGCTATGGCCATGACGCAGACTGGTTGTCGTTCTTGAGCGAACTGGCACCTGTTTATATTGTGCTGGCCACTGTGATTCTGATGGGGTTGCCGCATGCCTGGCTGCGTCGCTACAAAACGCTCGCATGGGCGTTGTTGTGCGTCCCGCTTGGTGCCTATGTTATTGATATGTCGGCGTTATCCTACAGCAGCAATCAGAGCGTACAAGATGGTCAGAACATGCTGGCCATGGTGTTGAATAAATGGGCTCTGCCCACACGCTTCCCGATGGCTTACCTGTGTAATCTGGTGTTTTGCCTCTTGCCTATGGGGGTCGCGTGGCTGTCAGCCAGACGGCGACGCGTTCCCGCAGCGGATCAGGCCGTCGTGCTGCTTGTCCTGCTGGTGCTGGGCGTGTTGTGGGGCGATCTGCCCGGGGTGCAGTTGGGCTTGTTGTTGTGTCTGCTGGGTTACGAGTTGCATTACCGCAGCATGCTGGTTGTCGGGGTGATCAGCATTATCGTTTTTCTGGCGCAGTTTTATTTTCAATTGCATTTTCTTCTGCTGGATAAAGCGTACTTTCTGATCGCTCAGGGCGCCGTTTTGCTGGTGATGGCGCTGCTGTGGTACCGGTTGCGTCCCGTTGCGGCTATTGGCGGGAGGCCTACCGATCACAGTGGCGCACTGGATCCGATCGCCGATACGCCCGCCGGGCGTGAGGGTGCTCGCTTGCCTGTGCGTGACGGTTTGTCCGCATCTCAGGCCAGAGCGGGCCGCAGGCGGTCATCGGTGCCGGTGCTTGCGAGCATCGTGGCCGGGCTGGTTGCCGTGCTGGCCGCGGCCAATGTGGATGTCGTGCAAAAAGAAGCCATTATCCGCGACGGGACGCGTTTCGTGGTTGCATTGCGGCCGGTGGATCCGCGCTCTTTGATGCAGGGCGACTATATGACGTTAAATTTTGCGTCACAGGCGGGCGAAGATGGGGACCTGTTTTCCGATTATTCACACCGGTATGTCGAACTGAAACCCGATGCACAGGGTGTCTATCACTTTACCCGCACGCTGCCGCAAATGGCGCCGCCAGCGCAATCCGGCAACGTGCTGGTTCGTTATCGCAGGCAATTGGATGAGCGGGTGCTGTTTGTGACTGATGCGTATTTTTTCCCGGAAGGGCAGGCAGAACACTTTGCTCGTGCCCGCTATGGGGAATTTCGTGTCAATCAGGATGGCGTGGCATTGTTAACCGGGTTGCTGGACGAAAAGCAGAATCGGCTATAGGGCCAGATCAGTACTCACCAAGGACGCGGCAGTGGCTCGGCGGCAGTTCGCTTTCGGGTACATTGCCCGTATCGCATATTTTGGGGCGTGCGAGCTGGCGTTATTGGTCACTGCATAACGGGCACGAAATAACAGCGAAAATAAACGGCCAAAATGAATGGCTAAATTGGGTGGCTAAATTGGGTGGCTAGATTGGGTGGCCAAAATAAATGGCCAAAATAGCCGCGGGAAATAACAGCCAAAAATAACGGTAAAAAACGGGCATCAGCGTATCGTAAAACGTTGGCGCCATGCCGCCACAGCTGCGTCCCAGAAGTCGTTCACCGTATTTACGGGCAATACATCAAAACCCAGCGCGGCCCAGGCTCGCTGCAGGCTTTTAATAGGATTGTGCATATCAATGGCCTGTGCGTGGTTCTGTTTCGAGAGCTTTCTGCCATCGCTGTCCAGCACCAGGGGAACATGCATCATCCGCGGTGGTGCAAAACCCAGCATGCGGGCCAGTTGATGCTGCCTGGCTGTAGAAGAAAGCAGATCCTGGCCTCGCACAATGTCCGTCACCTGCTGATCGTGATCGTCCACAACGACCACGAGCTGATAGGCGAACAGGCCATCGGCGCGTTTGACGATCATGTCGCCAACGGCCTGGGCAACGTTTTGGGTTCGTGCACCGACCCAGCGATCGGTAAAGGAATAGCCCGCGTCGGGCATTTTCACGCGCCAGGCCCGGGGCGAGCGGCCCGCAGCAATACCGGCCCGACAGGTGCCGGCGTAGGGGCGCTCACCATCCTCTCCCAACAGCCCGGCCTGTACAGCGTTGCTGGCGATTTCCTGACGCGTACAGGCGCATCCGTAAATCAGGCCTTGGTTATCAAGTAGTTCAAATATGTCTGCATAGCGAGACAGCCGCTGCGACTGCCAGATAATATCGCCGTCCCAGCGCATGCCCAGTTGTTGCAATTGCGACAGGATGATCTGGTCTGCACCCAGCACCACGCGCGGGGTATCGATATCTTCGATGCGTAACAGCCAGCGGCCGTGATGGGCGCGAGCGTCCAGAAAGCTGGCCATGGCCGCGACCAGCGACCCGTCGTGAAGGGGACCGCTGGGGCTGGGCGCAAAACGCCCCGTATAGGGGGCGCAGGTGGTGTAAAACGGGTTGGACAAAATCAGCGGGGCGCAAGTAGATAAGTAGACGCGAGCAGCAATTGACTTGACTGCACAAGTGATTATATTTGTATAGGTTATGGCGGCGTGCCTGCCTCATGCTCGCTTTATGCGTTACATGGGGCAACCACGCCGCCGAACCAGTGGATCAGTGAAATAGTTTTTCTTCGTCGTCGGTAACCAGTTCTTCCAGGATCAGATGATCAATCTCCGCCTCCTGGCTCCACAACACCATCAGCGTGATAATTTTGATGTGCTGCAAGGACAGGGGGGCTTCCGGTGCTGCCATGGCCCGATCAATAATGATTTCGCGCAGCGGTGGCGCAACCGCCCCGCTATACTCCAGGAAACTCATGAACCCGAGTGCCGCCACGCCCAGGTGTTGTTGCTCGCCTGGTGTATAAAAGCGTGTGCTGGAGTCTGACATGCTGGTCAGTTCCACGCATTTTTCTGTGGATTCGGCCAGACCGAAGAGCCAGCCGATCGCATCGTCAATGTCATCGTGCTCAAAGCCAGCGGCCATGAGCCTTTTGGTCAGGACGTCTGCGGAAGGGCAGGATTCTGGAGTGTAATAGTTCTCGAAGAGATAAACCAGGACATCATACATAATGCGTTTTCCCCAAAAGGTTTATTCAATGATAGCCCTTCAGTCAAATGACACCATCCTGCCTTCAAAATTCTTTAATTAAGCTGAAAGCGTAGATAAATGGTGCTATTTGACAGGCTACACCCGTCAGCCGTTACGCAGGCTTAATGATTATACTGTACGGGTTTTTGAGTGGGCAGGCAACGGTTTATTGGATCTCGTCATAAAAAAACATCACAGTGTCTTCCATGACCATGATTCCAAAAGACTTTTCGATGACAATAGCGTTGTCTGGCCGCTGCGCGTTCTGTTTCAGTCGATTGCAGTTTACATAACTGGCGGACACAGCAGCGCAAAAAATGAGCAAAAAACGCATAGATGACGCCATCATACATAACGTCATATTTGACCGTACTGACGCGAGCGGGCCAGAGCGGGCAAACAAGATAAGCTGGCGTGTCGGCAAGCGACTGCGCAAAGAACATCCAGGGGCCAGACCAGGCGCGCAAACCGGGAGTGAGCGCCGCCAGTTAAACCGGGAGCCAAGGCGAAGCGATAAATTAAAGCGACGAGTTAAGCTCTGGCAGTTAACGCCAGGATAAGAACCGGAAGTTAAAGGCTGGCGGGTTAAAGCGACGAGCGTAAAGATCGCGTTCTGGCAGATCGATGGGGCGCGGCAACCAACCTGTGTAAGCGCGTATTTTTCATGCAGACCGGACAGCAGGGGGGAATTTGAATACAATGAAAACTTACTTCGTCCCCCATTTGCATTTATAAGGAAATGCCATGTCATTCAGTTCTGCCGACGCCCAGTCGCTAATGGAAATTACCACCCGTCCGCCTTTGTATTTCGTCAGCGGCGAGGGTTCCTGGCTGACGGACGACACTGGCAAGCGATATCTGGATTGCATTCAGGGCTGGGCGGTCAATTGCCTGGGGCATTGTCCGCCGCAATTGATCAAGGCACTTAACGACCAGGCCGGAAAATTGATCAACCCTTCGCCTGCGTTTTACAACGAGCCGTCTGTGGCGCTGGCCAAGCGGCTGATTGATGCGTCGTGCTTCGATCGGGTGTTTTTCACCAACAGTGGCGCCGAGGCCAACGAGGGTGTGATCAAGCTGGCGCGCAAATGGGGCCAGAAAAACAAAAAAGGCGCCTACAAGATTATTACGTTCGACCACAGTTTTCATGGCCGCACACTGGCCACCATGTCTGCCTCGGGCAAGGCTGGTTGGGACACGAAGTTTGCGCCGCAGGTCGATGGCTTTCCCAAGGCGCAAATGAATAATCTGGAATCGGTCAAGGCGTTGATTGATGACAATACCGTTGCCATCATGCTGGAACCGGTGCAGGGCGAAGGCGGTGTCATTCCTGCAGAGATGGCGTTCATGAAAGCGCTGCGCGAACTGACTCGCGAGAACAATATGCTGCTGATCGTGGATGAAGTGCAGACAGGCATGGGCCGTTGCGGCGAACTGTTTGCCTATCAGGCTTATGGCATTGAGCCTGATATCATGTCCCTGGGCAAAGGTATTGGCGGCGGCATTCCCCTGGCTGCCATGCTGGCCCGCGAAGAAGTGTCCTGCTTTGAACATGGTGATCAGGGCGGAACCTACAATGGCAACCCATTGATCACTGCCGGTGGCATTGCCGTTTTCGATGTGCTGACGGCACCCGGGTTTATGCAAAGTGTTCAGGCCCGCTCCGAACAGTTGTCGCAAGGTCTGCTGGCGCTGTCGGAAAAATGGGGCATGAAAGGCGAGCGTGGCATGGGCATGTTGCGCGCGTTGATTCTGGACAAGGACGACGGACCGGCAATTGTGGACGCAGCGCGCGAGCGCGGTCCGGAAGGCATGCTGCTGAACGCGCCGCGGCCGAATCTGCTGCGCTTTATGACCGCATTGAATATGACCGAAGACGAACTCAAGCTGATGCTGGCGTGGCTGGACGAAGTCATTGCCCAGGTCAGAGCCTGATCGATCCCTGTCTGCCGACAGGGCAATGAGCTAACCGGATGGCTGAATCCATTCGGTTTCTCCCAACGGATGACAAGGAGCAGACATGCAGAACGAGATGGAACTCAAAGAACTGGTAATCGAGCTGTCGGATAATCTGAATCAATGCATGGCGCAGCAGGCGGCGCTCCAGCATGCGGTGTATGCGTTGCTGGCGAATGTGAGCGACAAAAAGGCCGTACGCAATTCGCTGAATATCTGTGCCGAAAGTTTTCTGGAGGCCCAGGAGTCTTTGGGTTTGCCGGACGATATGATTGAAACCTATCAGGACGAGATCGCCGAACTGCTCGATACGCTGTCAGATGACATTGAGCAACAGCGTGATGCTGACTGGGCCAACGAAGGCGGCAATATTCATCTGGATGACGACAAGCAGTAAAGATGCGTCAATGAGAATTCCGAGACAAGGTCTCGGAATTTCTCTCTGCGCAAATGGGCTCCGATTTTCACATTACCCTGGGTCGGTTTGCGTTCGGGTTTCAGTGAAGGCGGATGCGGTAACTCAGGTGTCAGCCTCTTCAATCCTGATTAGTTCCGCTCCATCCGTTACCTGATCGCCAACGGCAAAGAACACTTCCTCGACAATACCCGATGTGGGTGCGGTAATGGCGTGTTCCATTTTCATGGCCTCCATGACCATCAGGGCATCGCCTTTTTTTACGGTATCGCCGGCCTTGACCGACAGCGAGATAATTTTGCCTGGCATGGGGGCGGTCAGGTTGCCGCCATGGTCGGCGCTCTCGTCGGCGGCATGGCGCAGCAGGTCCGGCAGGCCGAAAATGCGGGTGCCGCCGGTGGGTCCAGTGCCAAACAACCAGGCCTGTTCTCCCTCGCGTACGACGGTGCCGCGATAATTGCGGCCATCCAGATTGACCTGTGTATGCCAGCTGGCGCCATCGGCTTGGGCAGACCAGGACAGGGGATAGCTACGATCCTGGTGCACCAGTTGCCACTGTCCATCAACGCGCTGCATGTGCAGCGTGTGTGCAATATCGCCATCCTGCAGTTGCAGCGTCTGTTGGTAGGAGCCCGATAGGCGCCAACCGTCGGTGCTGTCCCATGGGTCGATGCTGTGATCGCCCTGGTTGCTATTGTGGCCGGTTTGACCCTGCGCACTGATCCAGGTGGCCGCCACGCACGCAAGTGCCGGCAACGTGGCTTCGGTATGTTCGGGCAGCAATTGTTCGCGATTTTTTTCGATCAATCCCGTATCCAGGTCGGCGGTGGCAAATGCTGTGTTTTCCATGAGCCGTCCCAGAAACGCCAGATTGGTGCGAACGCCAACAACATGGGTTTGCGCCAGCGCTGTATGCATGCGCGCAATGGCCTGTTCCCGGTTTTCACCCCAGACAATCAGCTTGGCGATCATGGGGTCGTAATAGGGCGAGATGGTATCGCCCTGGCCCACGCCGCCATCAACACGAACCGTGCCGTTGCGGAAGGTGACATGATCCGGCAGGCGCAGATGGCTCAGCGTGCCGATGGAAGGCAGAAAGCCGTTGTCCGGATTCTCTGCGTAGATCCGCGCTTCAATGGCATGGCCCTGCATGGTCAGTTGCGCTTGCGTCAATGGCAGGGGCTGGCCGGCGGCGACGCGCAATTGCCATTCAACCAGGTCCAGGCCGGTGATCATCTCTGTGACCGGATGCTCCACCTGCAGGCGGGTATTCATTTCCATGAAGTAAAAGCGACCGTCGGGCTCAGCGATGAACTCGACCGTACCGGCGCCCACATAGCCCACGGCCTTGGCGGCAGCCACTGCTGCCTCGCCCATTTGTTTGCGACGCTCGGCAGTCATGCCTGGGGCTGGCGCCTCTTCAATGACTTTCTGGTGGCGGCGCTGAACCGAGCAGTCACGCTCGAACAGGTACACGGCGTTGCCCTGGCTGTCGGCAAATACCTGGATTTCGATATGGCGCGGCTTGGTCAGATAGCGTTCGATCAGAACCATGTCGTCGCCAAAGCTGCTGATCGCTTCACGTTTGCATGAAGCCAGTGCGGCAATAAACTCCTCTGAGCTATTGACCACGCGCATGCCCTTGCCGCCGCCGCCGGCACTGGCCTTGATCAGTACCGGATAGCCGATGCTGTCGGCTTGCTGATGCAAAAAGGCAGGGTCCTGGTCTTTGCCATGATAACCCGGCACCAGCGGGACGCCGGCTTGTTCCATCAGAGATTTGGCGGCAGACTTGCTGCCCATGGCGGCAATGGCGGAAGCGGGTGGTCCGATAAAGGTGACACCGGCCTGCCCGCAGGCCTGGGCAAAGGCTTCGTTTTCAGACAGAAAACCGTAACCGGGGTGAATTGCCTGGGCGCCGGTTGCCCGGGCAGCGTTCAGGATCACATCGCCCAGCAGATAGCTGGCGCGAGGCTCGGCGGCGCCGATATGAACCGATTCATCGCAGGCATGCACGTGCGCTGCGTTGGCATCGGCATCGGAGTAGACCGCGACAGTGCGAATGCCCATGCGGCGGGCAGTGGCGGCCACGCGGCAGGCGATTTCGCCGCGATTGGCAATCAGGATGGTATGGAACATGGTCTTGTCTCCGGTCAGATACGGAACACGCCGAAACGGGTGTCTTCTATCGGGGCGTTCAGGGCTGCGGACAGGCTCAGCGCCAGCACCCGGCGGGTGTCGGCAGGCTGGATGATGCCGTCATCCCACAGGCGTGCAGTGGCATAGTAAGGGTGACCTTCGCGTTCGTACTGATCGCGAATCGGGGCCTTGAATAGTTCCTCTTCGTCGGCAGACCAACTGCCGCCCTTGGCCTCGATGCCGTCGCGGCGGATGGTAGACAGCACGCTGGCCGCCTGCTCGCCGCCCATGACCGAGATGCGGGCATTGGGCCACATAAAGAGCATGCGCGGATTGAAGGCGCGGCCGCACATGCCGTAGTTGCCGGCACCGAAAGAGCCGCCAATGAGCACGGTGATCTTGGGGACTGAAGCGGTGGACACGGCGGTGACCATTTTGGCGCCGTGACGGGCAATGCCTTCGTTTTCGTATTTGCGACCCACCATAAAACCGGTAATGTTCTGCAAAAAGATAAGCGGGATCTTGCGCTGGCAGCACAGTTCAATAAAGTGCGCGCCTTTTTGCGCAGCTTCGGAAAACAGGATGCCGTTGTTAGCAATGATGCCGACCGGCATGCCATGCAGATGGGCAAAGCCGGTAATTAGTGTGGTGCCAAAGCGCGCCTTGAACTCATCGAATTCAGAGCCGTCGACAATGCGCGCAATCACTTCGCGAACGTCGTAAGGTTTGCGGGTATCGGCCGGAATGATGCCGTTCAGTTCCGCAGGGTCGTACAGGGGGTCACGCACCGCTTGCAGTTTAAGGGGGATGTTCTTTTTGATATTTAAGCGCGCCACCGTGTCACGCGCCAGTTGCAGGGCATGCAGGTCGCTGTTGGCCAGATGATCAACAACGCCCGACAGGCGCGTGTGCACATCGCCGCCGCCCAGGTCTTCGGCAGTGACGACTTCGCCCGTTGCCGCTTTTACCAGTGGCGGGCCACCCAGAAAGATGGTGCCCTGGTTTTTGACGATGATCGATTCATCGCTCATGGCAGGCACATAGGCGCCGCCGGCGGTGCACGAGCCCATGACAACGGCTATTTGCGCGATGCCCATGGAGGACATGACCGCCTGATTGTAAAAAATGCGTCCGAAATGATCGCGATCCGGGAACACCATATCCTGGCGCGGCAGGTTGGCGCCACCCGAATCCACCAGATAAATGCAGGGCAGGCGATTCTGCTGGGCGATTTCCTGGGCCCGCAAATGTTTCTTGACCGTCATGGGGTAGTACGTGCCGCCTTTGACCGTGGCATCATTGCATACGATAACGCACTCGATGCCATTGACCCGACCAATGCCGGTAATGACGCCGGCGCCGGGCGCGTCGCCCTCATACATCCCGTGCGCTGCCATAGGCGAGAGTTCCAGAAAAGGCGAACCGGGGTCCAGCAGGCGTTCAACACGGTCGCGAGGCAGCAATTTGCCGCGCGCCACATGTTTGGCGCGGGCGCTTTCGCTGCCACCCAGCGCGGTTTTTTCCAGATGCTGCTTCAGATCGTCAATCTGTTGCTGCATTGCCTGTGCGTTTTCCAGAAAGCCAGCAGAACGGACGTTGATTTTTGAGGTGATAACGGGCATAAAACATTTCCATGCAAGTAGCCGGCAGCTGCGTGCCGACCGGCGCGAGCAACAGGGTGGATGGTTTGGTGTACGCCGCGCCGGGCAGATGGTCGCCCGACACGGATAAGCCACAAGGTCAGATCATTTCGACGGCCAGCGCCACCGCTTCCCCGCCGCCGATGCACAAAGAAGCCACACCGCGTTTTCCTTTGGTCTTGCGCAGCGCGCCAATCAATGTGGTCAGAATGCGTGCGCCGGATGCACCGATAGGATGGCCCAGTGCAGTGGCGCCGCCATGGATATTGACTTTGGCGTGATCCAGTTCCAGCTCTTTCATGGCGGCCATGGTGACCACGGCGAAGGCTTCGTTGATTTCGTAAAGGTCAACGTCGTCTTTGCTCCATGAAAGCTTGTCCAGCAGTTTTTTGATGGCGCTGACCGGCGCAGTGGTAAACCATTCGGGTTCATGAGAGTGCTGGGAATGGCCCACAATACGCGCGATAGGCGTTGCCCCCAGTTTTTTTGCGGTGGATTCACGCATGATGACCAGTGCTGCCGCGCCATCGGAAATGGAGGACGAGTTTGCTGCGGTGACCGAGCCGTCTTTTTTGAAAGCAGGCTTGAGGGCGGGAATTTTTTCGGGTTTGGCCTTGCCGGGCGACTCATCGGTGCTGACGATGGTGTCGCCGCCTCGGCCACTGACGGTCACGGGGGCAATTTCCCATTCGAAGCTGCCATCGGCAATGGCGGCATTGGCGCGCTTGAGCGACTCGATGGAAAACGCGTCCTGGTCCTGACGACTAAAGGTGTATTTATCAGCACATTTTTCAGCAAAGACGCCCATCGCGGTGCCGCGCTCGTAGGCGTCTTCCAGCCCGTCCAGCGCCATATGATCATAGACGGTAGAGTGACCATAGCGATAGCCCTGGCGGCCTTTGAGGAGCAGATACGGGGCGTTGCTCATGCTTTCCTGACCACCGGCAACCACGACCTCAGCACTGCCGGCCAGCAACAGGTCATGTGCAAGCATGGCCGCTTTCAGGCCCGAACCGCACACTTTATGAATCGTGGTGCAGGCCACGCTTTTAGGCAATCCGCCGCCCAATGCCGCCTGGCGCGCCGGCGCCTGACCCTGTCCGGCCTGCAGGACGTTGCCCATGATCACTTCCTGGACATCTTCGGCCTTGATGCCTGCTCGCTCTACTGCGGCGCGGATGGCGGTGGCGCCCAGTTCATGTGCGGCCAGCCCGGAGAGGCTGCCCATCATTGCCCCCATGGGGGTGCGGGCAGCAGAAACGATTACGATAGGATCATTCATGTCGATTCCTTTAATGAATTATGTTGCCGCGGCACGTCTGCACGATGCAGACAGCGCTCGGCGGGGTAGGGAAAGATATCTTCAATTTTACCGGACGCCACCCGGTTCTGCCGGTTCTGCCACCATTGGTAATCCAGCAGTTGCGCATGGTGTTTCAGGAATGCCCGCCGCACGCGCGGGTCTCCCAGCAGGAATCGTTCGAATTCCTCGGGGAAAACGTCATTGGCGTGAACGGCGTACCAGGGCTCGTCGGACATTTCGGCTTCTTCATTGGGCGCCGGCGGGATCTTGCGGAAAACCATCTCGGTGACCGGCTGTATTTCGTCATAGTCATAAAACACGACGCGACCCAGACGGGTAACACCGAAATTCTTGTACAGCATATCGCCTGCAAAAATATTGGCCGCGGCCAGCTCGGCGATGGCATCCCCGTAGCCTTTGACGGCGTCTTCCAGCGCCGCATCGCTGGCCCGGTTCAGATACAGGTTCAGCGGCGTCATGCGGCGTTCGATATAGACATGCCGAAAGACGATGGCGTTTTCGGTCTCCTCGATCAGGCTGGGCACTTCGGTGCGCAGCTCTTTGAGCAAGGCATCGGAAAACCGGTGTAGCGGCAAGGCAACTTGCGAATATTCCCAGGTATCGGCCATGCGTCCGACCCGATCGTGCAGTTTGACCATCTGGTATTTCTGGCGAACGGTCTTGTGCGCCATCCCATCCTTGCGGATCTTGTCGCGGATGAGTTTGAACACATAGGGATAGGAGCCCAGTGTAAATACGGTCATCACCATCCCTTCGATACCTGGGGCAATGTCGAAAGTATCGGTCGAATGCGTGAGGTGATGCAGGAAATCGCGGTAGAACAGGGTCTTGCCCTGTTTCTGCAACCCGATAGCCGTATACAGTTCTGCCTTGGGTTTGGCCGGCATCAGCGTGTGCAGGAACGCGACGTAAGAGGAGGGCGTTTCCATGTCTACCAGAAAATAGGCACGGGTAAAGCTGAACAGCGTGCTGATATCGGCGCGGGTATGCAGCAGTGCATGCAACCTCACTTCGTGCGCCGGCGTGTGCAGCAGGGGAATGGCAAACGGATAGAGCTGTCCGTTGTTGATGAAGCGGCCAATGATATAGGCGCCCTTATTACGGAAAAACAGACTGCGCAGCACATGAATCTGGCAGTCGGGCGCAATGCGCGAGCCGCCGGTTTTGATGATCTCCCTGCGCAGCACGCCGACGGCGCGACGGGCAAGCAGATGCGCATCTTTGGGCAGGTCATGGTAAGGCAGGGCCAGCCCGAAATCGGCCACCATATCGATGACCGTGGATACAATGCCATGCGTGTGCGGGTAATAAACGCGATAGGAACTGCCCTGCGCATCGATGTAATCGGTGGCAACAGCAGGACGCACAAACAAAAAGTCGTTATGAAAGTAGTCGCGATGCATGATCCGACTGCACACCGAGTTGAAGAAGGTTTCTGCACACTCGGGCTGGCTATGCTCCAGCAGCAGTTGCGTAAAAGCTTGCTTGATATCCTGCCAGTACTGGCTTTGTTCTTCAGTGAACGCGCCGCTGACCCTCGGATCCTGCATGGCCATGCGGGTCCTGTCCAGCAACTGGGTGATCTGCCGTGTGCATTCGCGCACCCGCGTGTCGTAGTAGTCTATCCGCTCGCGGTTGACCCGTTGCATGCCATGCCAGTCGTGTGACTCAAACAGCGCTTTGGCCCGTTGCGCGACGAAGCGAAACAGCGAATAGTGCCGGTTGAAGCCGGCCAGAATTTCCGCGGCCAGCGCAGCAGGTTCTGGCACGGGCGGCTCGACTTGTCGGACTTGCTGGTGATCTGCGGTGAGCGGCATAGTCATGTGTCTTTTGTCGTGCAGCTAGTGGCCCGGTTCGCCGACCAGGCCAAATGACTAGCGTGTTTCGTTGAACAGCTCGCGCCCGATCAGCATGCGGCGGATTTCACTGGTGCCGGCGCCGATCTCGTACAGCTTGGCATCTCGCCACAGGCGTCCCGTGGGGTACTCGTTGATATAACCGTTGCCGCCCAGGATCTGGATGCCTTCACCAGCCATCCAGGTGGCTTTTTCTGCGCAATACAGGATAACGGCGGCGCAATCTTTGCGTACCTCGCGCACATGGCCTGCGCCCAGGCGATCCAGGTGCTTTCCGACGGTGTAGCAAAAGGCCCGGCTTGCCTGCAGCGTGGTGTACAAATCGGCCATTTTTCCCTGAATCAATTGAAATTCGCCGATAGGCTGGCCGAACTGCTTTCGGTCATGTACGTAAGGAACGGTGATGTCCATGACGGCCTGCATGATGCCCAGCGGTCCGCCGGCCAGCACGGCACGCTCATAATCGAGCCCGCTCATGAGTACCTTTACGCCACCATTGAGCTGGCCCAGTATATTTTCTTCGGGAACTTCGCAGTTTTCAAAGACCAGTTCGCCGGTGTGACTGCCGCGCATGCCCAGTTTGTCCAGCTTCTGGGCGACGGAAAATCCCTTGAACCCTTTTTCGATAATAAAGGCGGTGATGCCTTTGGCGTTGGCTTGTGGGTCGGTTTTGGCGTATACCACCAGGGTATCTGCATCCGGGCCGTTGGTGATCCACATTTTGGTGCCATTGAGCACATAACGGTCGCCTTTTTTCTCGGCACGCAGTTTCATGCTGACCACGTCGGAACCGGCGCCCGGTTCGCTCATGGCCAGTGCGCCGATATGCTCGCCACTGATGAGTTTGGGCAGATATTTTTTCTTTTGCGCTTCGGTGCCGTTGCGATGCAACTGGTTGACGCACAGATTGGAGTGCGCGCCGTAGGACAGGGCCACCGAGGCACTGGCACGCGAGAGTTCTTCCATGACGATCATATGGGCCAGATAGCCAAGGTTGGCGCCGCCATATTCTTCGCTCACTGTCATGCCAAGGACACCCAGATCGCCGAATTTTTTCCACAGGTCCATGGGGAATTGGTCGTCGCGATCCAGCTGGGCCGCACGTGGGGCGATTTCTGCCTTGGCAAAATCGGCTACGGCATCGCGCAACATATCCAGATCCTGGCCCAGATCAAAATTCAAACCGGGAAGCGTCATGAAAAGTCTCCGTCGTTGTGGTGTGTGAGTGGACCCACAGAATGAGGCCGCACTGACAGATATAAGTTTACGTGAACCGGATCACGGCTTGATGACCGAAGTGGGTAAACAAGGGTAATCGCCAGTGTGGAAATGGCCCACTGATCATGGGTACCGCAGCTGTCCGGGATAAGCGCTCAATATATCATTACGTTTACGTAAACGTCAATAAGGGGCGGATCAGGATAAACCCGTAAGCGGGTGCTGCGTTTCAAGGTGCTGGGACAATGCGCGCAGCGTATCCAGGCCGTCTTGACAGGTACCGGTAGAACGATGCGTTAGTAAGACTTGAGCGGGGTCCGCTCAGGCGAGGTAGCTGGATTGTGCCTGACGCAGTTGAGCCTGCGGTCCCTCATTTCCGGGGTGGCTAGCCGTGCCAGGGGCTTTTATTCACTCACTTGGACGCAGCGGCGGCGTCCACTTCGCGCAGCAGTTTCAGGCAATTTTTTTCCTGCTCGTCGATTTCGGCCAGGGTCTGGTCCAGGTCCTGCTTTTGCTGCATCAATTGCAGTTTATGACGGGTAAGGATCGTCAGGTAGCTTTGCAATTGCGGCTGCGTACTGCCCGGGCCCTCGTACATGCCGATAAGCGAGCAGATTTCGGACAATTGCAGTCCCAGTCGTTTGCCACGCAAGGCCAGCTTCAGGCGTGTCCGGTCCCGATGGGTATAGATACGCTTTTGTCCATCCCGGATGGGATTGACAATGCGGTGATCTTCGTAGAAACGAAGCGTTCGCGGCGTGATATTGAATTCTTCCGCGAGTTCGGAAATAGACCAGGTGCGTGGGTTCATAGGGGGGCAAAGCAGCCCGCAAGGGGATTCGGGCTTGCATGTTTACGTTAACGTAAACTATGATCTATGAATTAAAACCAAATGTCAATGAGGAGCGGTACGCATGAACGAACTTGAAGCAAGACTGGATTATCCCTTCGGCGATGAGCTGCCACAACCGGGGCAGGCCAGGGAAATCGCCCCCGGCGTCAAATGGATTCGCATGCCCCTGCCGTTTGCATTGGATCATATCAACCTATGGTTGCTCCGGGATGAAGTGGACGGCCGCCAGGGCTGGACGGTAGTGGATACTGGCATTGCCAAACCCGAAGTTAAGGCCCTGTGGGAAACCATTTTTGAAAATGCGCTGGAAGGCCTGCCGGTTTTGCGCCTGATCGTCACCCATATGCATCCGGACCATACCGGTCTGGCGGCATGGATCTGTGAGCGCTGGAGCGCGCCCCTGCATATGAGCATGACTGATTTTTACGTCGCCTCGCTCTGGTCGTCACGGCCCGCAGGCGGTGCGGGCACCGGCGGGGATGTGGCGGTGGCGCATTTTGCGCGCCATGGTCTGACCGATGCCACCGCCCAGGAGCAGATTCGCCAGCGCGCCAGCTACTACCCTTCGCTGGTTGAAGGCATGCCACGGCGTTTCGTGCGGATGCTCGGTGGTGAGCGCCTGCGCATTGGTGGCCGCGTGTGGGAGTTCATTGCGGGCTACGGTCATGCGCCGGAACACATCAGCCTGAATTGTCCCGAGCTCAAGGTGCTGATTTCCGGCGACATGGTACTGCCGCGTATCTCGACCAACGTCAGCGTCTTCGATCATGAACCCGACGCGGATCCTTTGAAGCTGTATCTGCAATCGCTGGACAGCTACGAGCCGCTGGCTGAAGATACGCTGGTGCTGCCTTCGCACGGGCGCCCCTTCAAGGGCTTGCACGAACGGCTACGTCAGCAGCGCGACCACCATGCCGAACGGCTGAGCGAAGTGCTGCAATGGTGTACTGAGAAACCGATGTCAGCATCCGACGTGGTGCCGCTGATGTTCAAGCGCAAGCTGGATCTGCATCAGATGACATTTGCCATGGGCGAGGCGTTGGCCCACCTGCATACGCTTTATCACGAGGGTAAACTGACCCGCGCCGAGGATGACAAGGGCGTGCTGAGGTTCTCTGCGACGGCTTAGTTCTAAGGCCCGGCTGCGGTCGGTTTGACGCGACGTTGGTCGTGTCGTATCGGGGAATCATGTCCGGGCATCATCCTGGCCATGACATGGACCCACGTGTCCCGCGGTCCGGCTGGGCTGCAAGAGCCGGCCGGTAGCGCATTGTCCACAGGTTTTCTGCTTTAAGTCTTTCCCGCCGCTTTGACACTTGTTCAGGCGCGGGATTGATGTTATATTTAAAAGGTCATAAGTATGGCTTTTTCGCCTTTTGTTTTTTTAATCAAGCATTCGTCATGACGCATTCACACTCGCGGCATTCATCGATGTGGCCCTGGCGTCGGGCAAAACCATGACTTTGACACACACGGAGACAGATATGTATTTCGATATGCAGGCCCTGGAAGGAAAAAATACCTACAAACTGTTGGGGAGCGTCGTGCTGCCGCGCCCCATCGCCTGGGTGGTTACCCAGGCTGAGGACGGCGCCTACAATGCTGCGCCGTTTTCCTTTTTCAACGTGTTGTCCGGTGACCCGCCTGTCGTGGCGCTTGGCATCGGCCATCATGGTGACGAAAAGAAAGACAGCCTGCGCAATATTGAACGCACCGGCGAGTTTGTGATCAATCTGGTGCCGGCCTCGCTGATGGATGCCATGAATATCACAGCCACCGAGTATCCCTTTCACATTGATGAACTGCAACAAGCTGGGCTGGCTACGCTGCCATCGGAAAAGGTCAAGCCAGGCCGGATCGCCGGCAGCCCCGTAGCGCTGGAATGCCGGCTGTGGAAGGAGATTGATGTCGATAGCAAGCGCATCATTTTGCTTGCCCGGGTCGAAGGCCTGCACGTGGATGATGCCGCCGTGATTGACGCCGATAAATGCTATATCGATGGCAATAAGCTGGACCTGGTCGGGCGCATGCATGGCGCTGGCTGGTATTCGCACACCCGGGATTCTTTCCAGCTGGCCCGTATTCCCTATAAAAAAACTGTGTCCTGATCCACTGCAGGACGCCTGAAAACTGCCACTTAACACTCAAGAGACATGATGAAACTGCATTGGTCACCCCGCTCGCCGTTCGTGCGCAAAGTAATGATCGTTCTTCACGAAACCGGCCAGGCCGACGCCGTCGAGCTGGTTCGCACGCCGGTTGCCATGGCTGAACCGAATCTGACATTGCTCCCGGACAATCCGCTGATCAAGCTGCCCACGCTGGTGCTTGATGATGGTTACAGCCTGTTTGATTCGCGCGTCATTTGCGAGTATCTGGCCTGGCGCGCTGCAGAACGGGGCCTGACGCTATTTCCTGCAGACCCGCAACAACGCGTGCGTGTATTAAGGCAGCAGGCGCTGGGCGATGGCTTCATGGATGCCCTATTGCTGTTTCGCCAGGAACGCAATAAGACCGAAGAGAAACAGACGCCCGCCTGGTTAAGCGCCTTTGCGCTCAAAACCGAAGCGACGCTTAATTTTCTGCAGGACAACGCAGGCGAGCTTGAGCAAGGGGAATTTGATATGGGGGCCGTCACGATTGGCTGCGCGCTCTCCTATCTTGACTACCGGTTTGCCGATCTGAACTGGCGCCAGCGTGCGCCGGATCTGGCGCGCTGGCATGCCGATGTGTTTGTGCGCCGCCCTTCCGTTGCTGCCACCGAGCCAGCGGAAACCCCCTGATTGCCAGACTGCCTGCCCTTTGTTTTCAAAAGATATCACCGCAACAACTCCAGGAAAATTTATGAGTCGTATCCCTTTTCCCACTGTAGAGACCATGAACGAAGCCCAGCGTGCCGTCTATGACGACATTGTGAGCGGCCCGCGTGGTCGGCTGGTTGGGCCATTGCGCGCCGTTCTGCACAATCCGGAGCTGGCTCAGCGCTGGCAGAAGCTGGGCGAAATGCTGCGCTTTGGCACCAGTCTGCCGCCACGGCTGAATGAATTGGCCATTCTGGTGACAGCGCGCTACTGGAACAGTCAGATTGAGTGGTATATCCACGAGCAGGCTGCGCTGTCGGCCGGCCTGCCACAGGCAATTGCAGATGA
The DNA here is from genome assembly GCF_004217095.1 of Advenella incenata. GTDB lineage: Bacteria > Pseudomonadota > Gammaproteobacteria > Burkholderiales > Burkholderiaceae_B > Advenella > Advenella incenata. The sequence goes on from NZ_SHKO01000001.1 coordinate 518,804, forward strand.
AATCAAGCGCTGCGAGCCGCCGGGTTTTACCGAGCCGCAGGATGCCGCCGTTTATGAGTTTGCGCGGCAGTTGCTGGCGCACGGTACCGTTGCGCCCGCTGTATATGAGCGCATCCGCAACTGGTTCGATGTGACTGGTGTTGTCGAACTGACTGCCGTGGTGGGCTATTACACCATGGTGTCCATGACTCTGAATGCCCACGAAATTCCGCTGCCTGATGACGCGCCTGCCCCGCTGGTGCCTGCGCAGCGTGACGGAGTACAGGCCCTGAGCACGCTGGCGCCCATCAGCCTGGAGGATATCGCGGCGTGACCGAAAACTACATTCCCGATAGCGTGGAAATGCCGCGCATGCCAACGCCGCCTGCGGTGACGTTGCCCGATGACAGTTGTGATACTCATTGTCACGTCTTTGGCCCCTATGCCGATTTTCCCCTGCACTTGCGCTCTACCTACGCGCCGCCGGATGCGCCCGCAACGCGTTACCTGAGCATGCTTGATACTGTTGGCATGCAGCGTGGGGTACTGGTTCAGCCTGCGCCCTACGGAACCGATGTATCGGCCATCATTGACGCCATTGCGCGACGACCTGCGCAACTGCGCGGTATTGGCGTGGCCGCGCCAGGCACGGATGCACAGCAACTGATGCAATGGCGTGCTGCCGGCATTTGCGGCCTGCGCTTTATCGAAGCGCGCGATCCGCAAGGCAATCTGTTTCCGGGAAGCGTGGGGTTTGACAGTATCGAGAAGCTGGCACCGGCCATGCGCGCTGCCGGTATGCATGTGCAAATGTGGGGCCCGTATGAGCGCTATGCGCCGTGGCTGGAACGCGTCACTGATCTGGGTCTGCCTGTGGTCATCGACCATATGGCCAGCGTTGTGCTGGCCCGGGGCGTACAGGACCCGCTATTTCAGCTGGTCTGCAGGTTGCTGCGCGAGCAGCGTTTGTGGATCAAGCTGTCGGTGTGCCGGGTATCGACTCAGGCGCCAGACTACGCCGATGTGCGGCCGTTTCACGATGCCCTGCTTGAAGCCAATGTAAATCGTGTGCTGTGGGGATCAGACTGGCCCTATGTTCGAATGGGCGAGCGGGCCCCGGATGTGGGCCGCCTGATCGAACTGGCCTGGGATTGGTTCGGTAACGATGCGACGCGCCGGCAGGTATGGGTAGACAACCCATCGGCACTCTATGAATTTGCTCAGGGAGCAGAAAAGTAAATGTCATTGGATAAGGAACAAATTGCTGCCTTTGGCGATAGCGCCAGGGATTTTCTGTCACGCATCAATCATGCCGAGCGCATTCGCGAGCGTGTACTGCAGCCGCCCACGCTGGACCATGCGTTCTGGCAGCAAATGGCCGAAGCGGGCTGGCTGGCGGTGCTGGTTCCCGAAGAGCAGGGCGGGCTGGGTCTGGGGCTGGGTGAAATGAACGCCATTGCCCAGGAACTGGGTGCGGCGTTGCCGGCAGAACCACTGGTCGCCGTCGCGGTGCAAACCGTGACGCTGCTGTGTTCACTTGCGCCAAGCCCGCTGCGTGATCGCCTGCTTGCAGCGATTGCAGATGGGTCCCTGGTGGTCGGCACTGCCTGGCAACAGTTCCCGGGACAGGTCCAGGCATGCCCGGGCCCGGTCGTGTCGGTGGATGGCGCAGTGCGCGCTGTTTCGGGGCGCTTTGTTAGCGTGTCGCCCGCCACGGGCGCCAGCGGCTGGTTGATTCTGGCGCGCGAGCAGAACGATGATGTCCTGTTGTGGATTCAAGCGGGCACAGAAGGCGTGCAACTGACCGACTTGCTGCGAGTGGATGCAGGCAGCATGGGTTCATTGCAATTGCAGGCAAGTCCTGTTGATGAGGCGCAGGTGCTTGCGCGCGGCCCACACGTGCTGGCTGCAGTGGACAAAGCCAATGATTACGCCCGCATTACGCTGTCGGCACAATTGCTCGGCTGCGCGCAGCGCGCCTTTGCTTCCACCCTGGAATACATGAAGGTGCGGGTGCAGTTTGGCAAACCGATAGGCTCATTCCAGAGCCTGCAGCATCGTATGGTAGATAGTTATATCCAATTGCAGATGCTCGAGTTTGCCCTGTGGGAAATCACTGCGGCGCCGGGGCAGACGCCCGCTGTGCTGGCCATGCAGGCCAGCCGGCTGAAGGCGCGTGCTGAACAGGCCGCAGGTCACGTTACCCGTCTGGCAGTGCAAATGCATGGCGGCATGGGGTATTCGGATGAGTCCGATGTCGGGCTGATGCTCAAAAAAGCCATCGCACTGTCCAGCGAGCTGGGTAACCGGCGCGCCCACTTGATGCGCTATCTGAAGGTATTGCAGCAACAGCCGGCCGGGTCCGCCGACACGCCCGACAATGTAGATGCGCCGGAAAAAGCCTGGACTTCATTTCCCACCGACGGCGATTGGGATGCGATGCCTGAAGCCCAATTTCGGCAGATGTTGCGCGCTTTTTATCGGGCGCATTATCCAGAACACTTGCGACATCGCACCCGTCGCCTGCACTGGCACGAGATTGGCGACTGGTACCGCACGCTGGCGCGCCAGAAGTGGATTGCGCCTTCATGGCCCAAACAATACGGCGGTATGGCATTGTCTGCGGAAAAAATGATTGCCTATATCGAAGAGCAGGAGCGCTACGGCGTGGGGCGCCCGCCCGATCAGGGTCTGGTCATGCTGGGGCCGATTCTGATTCGCTATGGCACGCCAGAGCAACAGCAAAAGTACCTGCCGGCCATCCTGTCGGGCGAGCATGTGTGGGCGCAGGGCTATTCAGAACCCAATGCCGGCTCCGATCTGGCATCCCTGCGCTGCGAGGCTGTGGCAGACGGCGAGTATTTTGTTGTCAACGGTCAGAAAACCTGGTCTACGCTGGCCCAGGATGCGACCCATATGTTTATGTTGGTGCGCACCGATAAGGATGTGAAGAAGCAGGCAGGCATCAGCTTTCTGATGGTGGATCTGCGCACGCCAGGCATCACGGTCAGGCCGATCCGCACCATTGCCGGAGACGAGGAATATTGTGAGATCTTCTTTGATGATGTGAAAGTGCCCCAAGAGAATCTGGTGGGCCAATTGAACCAGGGGTGGACCATTTCCAAGGCGCTGCTCGGCTTCGAACGCCTGTTCAGCGGCAATCCCAAGCATGCACAGAATACGCTGGCCATGATTGACAAGGTGATCGGCGCGACCGGGCTGAATGAAGATCCGGCCTTCATGGCCGAGTATGCCCAGCTACATATGGATATTGCCGATTTGTCGTCTGCCTACGCGGCATTTTCCGATATTGTCCGGCGCAATGAGCCGTTGCCTGCCAATGTGTCGCTGCTGAAAATATGGGCGACGGAAACGCATGAGAAAGCATCGCTTCTGCTGCTGGATGCCGCAGGAGAACAGGCGGGCACGGCAGGCGCCGCCGCTTTCGTGGGTGCCGGACAGGGGCTGGTTGATGAGGCCGGTGAGCGGGACGTGACCGTGGATGATTTGCAGATGCCGCTATACAACGCCGCTGCAGCAAAAATATTCAGTGGCACCAACGAGATCCAGCGCAATATCCTGGCCAAAGTGGTGCTGGCGCTGCCTGTATCGTGACCGGCATGGTCTCGCTGGCAGCGCGCGGCTTCAACCGTTGAACTGCGGGCTCGGCATCGGTACGGACCATTATTGCGTGTGATATCGCGGTGTCGGACAGGGCGAGAATACAACTGAAAATGGCCATTGAACAGCGTGTTCAATGGCGCATCTGACTATAGCAACTGAAATGAAATTGGAGTAGACATGGCACAAACGCTTTCGCATATCCGGGTGCTGGACCTGGGACGGGTATTTTCCGGACCGTGGACCGGCCAGATGCTGGCCGACCTGGGGGCAGACGTGATCAAAGTGGAGCGCCCCGGTCGTGGCGACGATGTTCGGCAGCAGGGTTACCGGGCCAAGGACGAAGCCGGCAACGAAACCGCCGAAACTTCATCGTTTCTGGCGATGAATCGTGGCAAGCGCTCGGTCACGGTTAATATGTCCAGCCCGGAAGGTCAGGATGTGATTCGCCAACTGGTCAAGCAGTGCGACGTGCTGATCGAGAATTTCAAGGCTGGCGATCTGGCCCGTTATGGTCTGGATTACGACTCGCTCAAAGCCGTTAATCCGCGTCTGGTGTATTGTTCTATCACCGGCTTCGGTCAATCGGGACCCTACAGCCATCGGCCCGGCTACGATCCGATATTCCAGTCCATGAGTGGTCTGATGAGCCTGACCGGCAATCCTGCAGAAGAGCCGGGGGGCGGGCCACAAAAAGTCGGCTACGCCGTGTCGGACCTGACGGCAGGCTTTTACGCCATCATCGGTATCCTGGCGGCGCTGAACCATCGCGATGCCGTGTCGGGTGAAGGCCAGCATATCGACATTGCCCTGTTCGATGCGCAGGTGGCTTCCATCGGACATATCGCCATGAATTATCTGGTGTCGGGCATTGTCCCCAAGCGGATGGGTACGGCCTCGCCCATCACCTGCCCGTATCAGGCTTTTGAATGCAGCGATGGCTATCTCATGATCGCAGTGGGCAACGACTCGCAGTTTCGCCAGTTTGTACAACTGCTGGGGTTGCCGCAACTGGCAGACGACCCCCGTTTTGTTCTCAACCGTCTGCGCGCGCAAAACCAGAAGGAACTTATTCCGCTACTGCAAGCCGAGATGGTCAAGCATCCGATCCGGTACTGGCAGGATCAACTGGACGCCATGAACGTGCCTTGCGGGCCGATCAATGATCTGAGCCAGGTGTTTGAGGATCCGCAACTGCAGCACCGCGATATGTTGATGCACATGCAGCATACGACTGCGGGCCGAATCCCGCAAATTGCCAACCCGTTGAAACTGTCGGCAACGCCGGTCAGCTATGGACGGCCGCCGCCGACGCTGAGCGAACATACTGACGAGGTCCTCAATGAACTGCTGGGATTGGATCAGGCGGCCATCGGCCAGTTGCGTGAGAAAAAAATTATCTGAGTCTAAAGCTGAGCGCCTGTGATGCACGCAGGGTTCACCATTGCGCCAGCTGACACTGCACTTTGTATTTGCGAGCACACATGCGGTTGCGAATTGTTTGGCATTGCATAAAATCGGAGGACACTCCGATTTTTTTGACGGCGGACAAGGAAACATGGATGACGCAGGATAGGATGAGCGATGCTTTTGGCCGACGACAGGGACATTGCCCGGGTCTGGAGCCACGCAGTGAGTAATAACTGCGACAGCGGCGCCGTTAAGCTATTTGCAAAGATCGTTAAAGATCGTTAAAGAGCGTTCAGTTTGTGTTATGCAACCGTGATAAACAGCCTTCATCCATCAGTTTGAAATTAATTGCTCTGCACACCAATCCCATATGGCAATGACAGACTTTCTTGATGATATGGCGCGCTTGCGAACGAGAAAGAAACTAGGGCCCATTATTGGGGCCTTTTTAATTACCTGAAGCAATCGTCCAGCTTCAAGATCCGCTGCCACAAAAGCCCGGCAGGCCAATGCGACGCCTTGACCGGCAAGTGCCGCATCCAGCGCTAATGCTGTTTGGTTAAATACCGCCCCGGAAAGACCGGAGCTGGTTGGCAATATCGTTGGCCAGTGATCGTGGGCATCGTGCAAAAGCGGAAGTTTACGCAATTGATCCATAGTTAAAGGTAATTTCAGATGCCTGACCAGATGCGGGCTTGCCACTGCCACCAATTCCTGGCGAAACAGCAGTTTAGCCTCCAGCTCGGCAGAGAAGGGTTTGTCGGTCAGCCGTATTGCGATGTCTACCTGGTCGTGGTCAAAATCCGATAGCGACTCTGTTGCAACGGTTCGCAACTCCACACCGGGAATCGCTGCATGTAGCTCGGCCAGGCGGGGAATCAGAAGTTTAGTTGCAACAGTCGGCGTGACACTAATGGTTACCATCTGGGGCCGGACGAACAGTTGATTGGTCGACTCTGTGAGCGTATCAAAAGCGCGGGTTACATTGACAAGATAGGCTGCACCTGCCGTGGTAAGCGCCAACCCACGCGCATGACGCTGGAACAAAGAGATGCCAAGATGCGCTTCCAGCGCTCGCACCTGCTGTGCGACAGCACCTTGGGTGACGCCAAGCTCTTGGGCAGCGGCCCGGAAACTGAGCCGACGGCCAGATACTTCAAAGGCACGCAATGCATTCAATGGCGGTAATTTTCGGCGAGATTTGATCATAAATTAAGTCAGTAGAATTTCTACATTCTATTGCATAAATTCATCGCGTGCTAATTTGTGGATGTAGAGTGATAATAAGCGTGAAATATATTCTTTAGGAGAATGATGTGTCTGTAGAAAAAGTAGCACTTATTACTGCTGGTGGTTCAGGCATGGGCGCCGCCGCCGCACGCAAACTGGCTCAGGATGGTTATCGCGTTGCTATTTTGTCTTCGTCAGGAAAAGGTGAGGCGCTTGCCAAAGAGCTGGGTGGTGTCGGTGTCACCGGTTCCAACCAGTCAAATGAAGACTTGCAGCGACTCGTTGATTTGGCAATGCAAGAGTGGGGGCGTATTGATGCGCTGGTGAACTCGGCGGGGCATGGCCCGCGTGCGCCTATTCTGGATATTACGGATGAGGATTGGCACAAGGGTCTGGAGGTTTACTTTCTGGGGGCGGTTCGACCTGCCAGATTGGTAGCCCCTATTATGGCGGCCCAGGGTGGCGGTGCCATCGTCAATATTTCCACTGCCTGGGCCTTTGAGCCTACCGAGGTGTTTCCGACTTCCACTGTTTTTCGTGCAGGCTTGGCCAGTTTCACCAAGATTTTTGCCGATACCTACGCCGCCAGGAATATTCGCATGAATAATGTGTTGCCAGGATGGATTGATAGCTTGCCTGCCAAGGACGAACGGCGCGACAGCGTGCCCATGTCTCGTTATGGAAAAGCCGAGGAAATTGCCGCCACGATTGCTTTTTTGCTGTCGGAAGGCGCTGGCTATATCACGGGACAGAACATCAAGGTCGATGGTGGCGTAACGCGTGGCGTGTGACCTTGGTTCTGTTGATACTGCGGCGACATGGGATCAGCCAATTTTCGTAAATGATGTTTAAAAGCGGGATTGTTTATCGAGAGAATTTTATCTTGCTGTCGGGTGCAGCAAAGGGCGGTGGGTAAGGGCGCTGCAATATGAGTGCCTGCCCGCAAATGCCCGCTATTTCATTTGTCATAAATTAGCAGCAGCATGGTGGCGATCAGTGCAGGCCGCGCTTCCCCTTTTATTTCAAATGTATTGGAAAACGTAAAGAGCGTGCCACCGTTTTTCGGTTGCGCATCTTCCAGTGTCTGCTGCAGCCGTACCTGCGAGCCTACCGGCACCGGGCTGACAAAGCGCAAGTGATTCAGGCCATAGTTCAGGCCCTTGCCGCGCTGGCTGATTTTGAAAATATCCCTGGCCAGCACCGGAATCAACGACAGAATAAAAAAGCCATGTGCAATGGTCTTGCCTTCGGGCATCTCCCGCTGTGCGCGGTCGACATCAACATGCACCCAGTGATCATCACCGGTAAGACGTGCATAGTGGTCGATCTGATCCTGCGTAACAGTAAACCACTGACTGGTGCCCAAAGATTGGCCGCAATGGGTTGCCAGTTCGGCAGGAGTATCTACAAGCAACATTCACATTCCTTTGATCAGATGCGCCCGCCTTGTAACGGGCGGGCGACAGAAAAATCAGACTACTGAAAAAATCAGACTACCGGCCGGTGCTGCCCGTGTGCCACGCGCCGGCCGGCTATTGGCCGCAAGCGCTCGTGGCCGAAGGGCATGCTGGCCATAACTGTCCTTTATTGCCCGATTGTCACGCCGGTTGTCTTGACAATGGTTTCCCATTTTTTGCGATCGGTTTCAACAAACGCTCTGGCTTGTTCCAGCGACATGGGCACCGGCGGCAGATAGCCCTGAGCATCCAGGCGAGACACCGTGTCTTGTTCTTTCAGGACCTCGTTCATGGAGGTGTTCAGGCGCGCCAGGATGGCCGGATCGGTTTTGGCAGGCGCAATCAGCAGGTTCCAGATCTCAATGTTCAAGTTCGGATAACCACTTTCGACCAGCGTCGGGACTTTGTCCATTTGCGGATAGCGCTGAGCACTGCTAACAGCAAGGAATTTGAGTTTGGGATTGCTCAATTGCGCCTTGGCTGCCGGCCCGGTCAGAATGCCGATAGGCACTTGGCCACCGATCAGATCGCTGGTCAGCGGAGAATCGCCTTTGTATGGGATATGTACGATGTCAATGTCGGTGATTTTCTTGAAGTACTCGAATACCAGATGGCCGGGCGTACCAGCGCCGGAGGTGCCGTAAGACAGACTGCCGGGCTTGGATTTGGCCAGCGCCACCAGCTCCTTGATATTGCTGACCGGCAGGTCCTTGTTGACGGCAACCACCAGCGGCAGCGAGCCGATGTTGGCAATCGGGACTACGTCTTGCGGCTGATAAGGTACTTTCATGCCGATCAGGCGGGCAATGATCGTGCCGCCTACCGGACCCACGCCCAGGTTATAGCCATCGGGTTGGGCGCGGACTACCGAGGAGATGCCAATCGTGCCGGCGGCGCCGGCGCGATTCTCCACCACCAGGGTCTGTTTCAACTGCTTGGACATGCCGTCGGCCAGAATGCGTGCAGCAGTATCGCTGGAGCCACCCGGTGGAAACGGCACGGTGACCTTGATTGGCTTGGATGGATAGGCGTCGTCGGCGGCCAGCGCCGGCATGGGGGTCAGCAGCGTAGCGCACAGCGTCAGCGCAGCTGCCAGCGCGCCCTGGATGCGCATACCCGCAATAGGGGGAAGGGACGAAATAGGAGAAGACTGTCTCATTGAGTTCCTCATTGATAATGTGTTGTGCCCGTTTGTTTTTCTATCTAAGGCTGTGGCGGGTATCGCAGCACTGGACACCGGACATGCTAGGGTATTCTGTTTGTAATGTCAATAGGTCGTATTATTGAACTATATAGGCTATAATTATGTCCTATTGGTGCGACGCGATATTGTGCTCGGATGTCGGGCACGCCGGCGCATGCGGCGCAGATGCGTCAGGATAAATAGTCATGGTGTGTTGGCGGTGCGTGTCACCACCGAAGCGGGCATACCAGTTTAAGGAGATGGAAGGATGAGTCAGAAAAGCGGGCCACTGTCGCACGTACGGGTGCTGGACTTAAGTCGCATCATGGCTGCGCCATGGGCAAGCCAGTTGCTGGCAGACATGGGGGCGACGGTCATCAAGGTAGAACGGCCCGGTCAGGGGGATGATACGCGGGCATGGGGCCCTCCGTTTTTACAGGATGGCGCGGGCAACAACACGGCCGAGGCCGGCTACTATCTGTCGGTCAATCGCGGCAAGGAATCCATCACCGTGGCCCTGGATACCCCCGAAGGGCAGCAGATTGTGCGTGATCTGGCCAAAGACTGCGATATCGTACTGGAGAATTTCAAAACAGGTGCGCTGGCAAAATATGGTCTGGATTACACCAGTCTGAAACAAGTGAATCCGCGGCTGATCTATTGCTCGGTGACCGGTTTCGGTCAGGACGGTCCCCGTAAAAACGAAGCCGCCTACGACTTTCTGATTCAGGCCATGGGTGGCCTGATGAGTGTGACCGGCGAGCGGGACGATAAACCCGGCGGCGGGCCGCAGAAAGTGGGCATTCCCATCGTCGATTTGATGACCGGCATGTATACTGCGGTGGCGGTGCTGGCAGCACTGGCCAATCGCGAGCAGACAGGCGAAGGCGAGTATATTGATCTGGCCATGCTGGACGTCCAGACTGCTGTGCTGTCCAACCAGGCCATGAATCATCTGCTGTCCGGCAACACACCCAAGCGCGGCGGCAATGCGCACCCGAATATTCAGCCACAGGATGTCTATTCGTGCCAGGACGGGGACGTCATTCTGGCTGTCGGCAACGACAGGCAATTCGTCAAGTTATGCGATGCACTGCAGCGGCCCGAGCTGGCCAGCGATGCGCGCTTTAATGTCAATGCCCAGCGAGCGCGCAACGTTGCCCAATTGACTGCGCTGTTGCAGGAGGAATTTTCCCGCTGGCCGCGTGCCGAACTGGTGGCGGCCCTAAGCGCAGCCGGCGTGCCTTGCGGCCCGATCAACAGCATTCCTGAGGTATTCCAGGAGCCGCAGGTTCAGCATCGCCGCATGCTGCGCAGTGTGCCGCATCCTGCCGGCGTCGCGGTGCCACAGGTGGTCTGCCCGATCAATTTCACCAATCGGCCGCTGCAGTTTGAGTCGCCCCCACCGCTGCTGGGCCAGCATACTGAAAAAATTCTGACCGATCTTGGTTATGACGCAGCGCAGGTTCGCCAGTTGCGCGACTCCGGCATTGTTTGAAGCAAAGGAAAATCAATATGAATGAAATCCAATTGGAAAAGCAGGGAAAAATCGCCATCGTCACGCTGGACTCCCCCCCGGTCAATGCCTTGACCCTGGCGCGCTACGAGGCCATTACCCAGACGTTTGAATCGATCAATGCAATGGACGATATCAATGTCGTCGTATTTACCGCCAAGGGCACCAAAGCCTTTTGCGCCGGACTCGAACTCAAGGAGTTTCTGGCCGCAACGCCGCAGGAAGATCCAGCAAGGGCCAAAGTGGTGCGTGCCACGTTCCATGCCATCCGTCATTGTGTTGTTCCGGTCATTGCAGCGGTCAATGGGCCGGCATTGGGCGCCGGCAGCGTGCTGGCCAGCAGCAGCGATATTCGCGTCGCTTCGGAAAAAGCCACCTTTTCCATGCCGGAAATCAACGTCGGGCGTTGTGGCGGCGGCGCGCATACCGGCCGCCTGGTGCCGCAAGGCAGCTTGCGCTATATGGCGTTTACAGGCGAACAGATCAGTGCATGGGAAGCACATCGCGTAGGCTTTGTGGAGCGGGTGGTCGCGCCAAGATTGCTGATGCCGACTGCGATGGACATGGCGCAGGTGATTGCCTCCAAAAGCCGGATCGGCCTGGTCACCATGAAAGAGGCCCTGAACCGGATCGAAGCCATGCCGGTGGACGAAGGCTACGAACTTGAACAGCAGTACAGCACCAAACTGATGAATTCAGAAGATGCGCGCGAGGCTGTGCGAGCCGTGGTCGAAAAACGGGCGCCGGTGTTCAAGGGACGATAGTCTGATTGATGTGCCTTTGGTTACATGGCCGGCTGCATGACTCGGTATAATGCACTAGCTAATGGCGGTGCCGCAGGCGGAAACGTGCTTATGCATTCTGTTTCCGGCGGGCCGCGCCAACACAATGGACAGGAAGATGACACAAGCGCAGACCAGGAACAGCACCGCACCAATTGATTTCAGCCGCAGCGCGGCCGCCCGCTATGTACAGCTGGCCAGTCTGTTTCGGCGGCGGGTCGAATCGGGTCAGTGGCCTGTCGGCTCGCAGATCCCAACCGTTGATGAATTGGCCGAGGAATGCCAGGTCGCTCGCGCAACGGTACGCCAGGCCCTGGACTTGCTGCAAGCGGAAAAGCTGATTGAGCGGTATCGCGCAAAAGGCACCTTTGTTACCGGCAAGCCGCAGGAACAGTTCTGGTGCGAAGTGGCATCCAATTGGGACGGTCAGCTTATCGCTCCCGAAGGGGTGAGTATTGAAATTCTGTCAGCCCGGGACCGACGCATGCCGTCCTCGGCCGACTTGACGCTGGGCAAGCTGGCGCAAAGTTACCAGTACTGGCACCGCCGTCATTGGCGCAATGGGCGTCCCTACTACCTGGGCGAAGTTTTTATCGACGAGAAAGTATGTCGGCGCATTCCGGCCAAGGCATTCGAAACCAAAACGTCCATGCGCATTTTGCGTGACTTGCCCGGGTTGGACATTGTTGAGGCCCACCAGACATTGACACTGGGTTCGGCCGACCCCGAACTGGCCGACCTGCTGCAATTGCCCCTGAACGCACCGGTCGCGCATGTACACCGAAGCGCTGTTGATCAGAACGGCACGATTGTCTTTATTGGCGATGGTATTTATCGGGGCGACGTGGTTCGGCTGGATATACGCCTGAAGTAGGCGCTGGCCATGGCTGGCGGCGGTTGCGGCAACAGGGCCGTACGCCAGCAAGCATCACGGCAGCGCAGCGGTACGGCATCACGGCGACAGGATGAGCTGGCTGCACATATTAACAGGCAGAACAGGCAGAACAGGGCAGATGTGCGCCCGGCAGGCTCGGCGCTTTTTATTTGCTGCTCGTGGCCAGTTTGACTGCCAGGCCGACAAATACCACGGCGGCCAGTTTGTTGAGCACATGCTGGGCCAATGCCGATTGCTTCAGATAGCGTCCCACAAAACTTGAAAAGGCTGCCACCAGGTTGAACACCAGGAGCGCACACACAATGAATATGGCGCTGAGCATCAGCAATTGCAACGTGACCGAGCCGGCTTGCGGGCGGGCAAATTGCGGCAGGAAGGCCAGAAAGAAAATACTGAGTTTGGGATTGGTGGCGCTCATCAGAATGCCGCGTCGGTAGAACTGCAGGTCGCTGCGGCGCGACGGGGCCGTCTCACCCGAGGCAAAGACCGGCGGTGCGCGCCATGCCTGCCAGGCCATATAGAGCAGATAAGCGGCGCCCACCAGCTTGAGCACCAGAAACGCGGTCTGCGATGCCGCGATCAGGGCGGCGATGCCGATCGTCACGATGAAGGTATGCCAGAGCAAGCCGGTGCACAGACCCAGTGTGATCATGAATCCGGCACGCCAGCCCCAGAACATGGATTGAAACAGCACAAACAGATTATCGGGCCCAGGCGAGAGCGCCAGCAGGCAGGCAATACCCGCGAAAACGAATGCGGTGTCGGCACTGATCATGATGTCTCCGGATCGGACGTGGCTATAATGGTTGACTGTTTGAATCATAAACCACAGGGTCGCACCATGTCTTCTGAATCTTCCATTCATACCCGTTTACAGCATCTGGGCACCGCGCCGTGTGACGCGCAGCATCCGGTTGCGCCGGTAGGCCTGCCGGCCATCCGCACCAGTACGGTCAGATTCAATACGCTCGAGGACCTGGAGGACACCTATAAACGCAAAAGCCGCGGCGAACGCCTGGTCACTTATGGTCGCATGGGCATGGAAACCCACGCCGCCCTGGAAGACATATTTTGCGCGCTCGAAGGCGGGCAACGGGCCTTTCTGGCGTCCTCGGGCCTGGGCGCGATCAGCATGGCGCTGCTTTCGCTGCTGAGCGCCGGCGACCACCTGCTGGCAGCCGATTGCGTATACGGGCCGGTTTATCATCTGAACAATACTGTGCTGCAGCGCATGGGCATTGAGGCTACCTTTACCTCGGCCAAAGACGTGCACGCGCTGGAGCAGCACGTGAAGCCGAACACCAAAATACTGTATGTGGAAGCGCCTGGCTCTTTGCTCATGCAAATGCTGGACATGCCGGCGCTGGCCGACTTCGCCCGGCGGCACGGACTGATCCTGGTTACCGACAATACCTGGGGGTCTGGTTACGCCTATCAGCCCCTGGCATTGGGGGCCGATGTCAGTATCGTGGCCGGCACCAAATATGTGGCCGGGCACTCCGACCTGATGCTGGGCGCAGTCATTGCCAACGACCCGGCGCTCATCAAGACCATTGACACCAATCAGTATGCAATGGGGTTTTCCATCAGCGCCGATGATGCCTGGCTGGCCATTCGGGGCGTGCGTACGCTGCCGGTGCGCATGGAACAGCATGCGCGCAATGCGCTGGCAGTCTGCCAGTGGCTGGCGCAGCAGTCTGTGGTGCAACGGATTTTCCATCCAGCCTGGCCCGAAGATGCCGGCCATGATTTGTGGAAGCGCGATTGCACCGGCTCCAACGGCTTATTGTCGGTTGCGCTGGCCCTGTCTTCCGAACAGATGCGCACCTTCGTCAATGCATTGACGCTGTTCGGCATCGGTTATTCCTGGGGCGGTTACGAAAGCCTGGTGCAGTGGGTCGATACCGGTGCATTGCGCAGCCACGCCTACTTTGGCGATCATGCAAATGGTGATGTGCAGGTAGCGCGCCTGCATATTGGCCTGGAGTCTGTTGACGACCTGATCGCCGACCTGCAGCAGGCCTTGGGCAAAGCGGGTGCGGTCTAAGCAGGAGTGGCACCCCGGCGCAATGTCGGGTGTGGTGTGGGATTGGTGAAGCAGGCCAGGTGGTGGACGCGTCTTGCTGATATGCCCAAGATGTGCCCGATAGATAACGGCGGGAGACATGGCATGTGGCATGTGCTGCGTCGGCCATCTTGATGGCCATGCTGGACGCCTGCCGTGCCCAGGCAACGATTACTATTCGGCCCGCGCCAGGTCTGGCATAAAACCGGCGGTTGGCGGGAGCAGCAATTCGGCCGATTGCGCCTGGCGGGTAAGCGTCAATGCCTCAATTAGTTGATCACAGGCGTAACTGGCTGCGTCAAATAGCGATGCACCGCTTAGCAACTGGCCTGTGAGCGTGGCGCTGAACAGATCGCCCGTACCCTTGGGAGAGATATCGATGCGGGCATGGCTCAGGATCTTATGCTCATGTCGCGTCACCACGGCCACCAGCATCTGATTGTCGGGCCAGGCGGCCGGCGCCGCGCTGGTGACGACAATCCATTGCGTGCGACCGGTCAGCAATCGACGCGCGGCAGTGACCACACTATCGATATCTGATCCTGCTACGCCAGTGAGCTGTTGCAGCTCGAAGCCATTGGGCGTGAGTCCGTCGGCCAGCGGCAGCAGATGGCTCAGATAGGCGTCTGCCATATCGGGGCTGACATATTGTCCGGTGTCATGATCGCCCAGGACGGGGTCGATCACGACCTGCAGGGCGGGACGGACCTTCAGGACACGCACAATCCACTCGGCTAATAACCGGGCCTGCTGCGGACCACCCATGTAGCCCGTCAGAACGGCTCGCAACTGCCCAAGTGCGTTACGTGCGAACAGATCGCTCAGGTACCCGCTGAACCATTCGGTGGGAATAGCGCCGCCGTGAAACGTAGGGTAGTGTGGTGTGTTACTGAAGACCACGGTCGGGACCGTGGCGACGGTCAGACCCTGTGCCTGGAGTGCGGGGACTGCCACGTTATTGCCCACCCGACCATAAACGACCTGCGACTGAACTGAGACCACGTCAATGGGTAGGGGACGAAGCAAAGCGGCCGGGTCGGTGGCCGTACCGGGTTCGACGGGCTCGGTCAACGCGCTTCTCCTTGTTCTGCTGACGGCCAGTAATAGGCGTCAGGCGTGTCGCGCGCGCCGAAAATAGCCTGGCCGACACGCACCACGGTCGCACCTTCTTCAATGGCAATTTCGTAGTCGCCCGACATGCCCATGGACAGTTCATCCAGTTCGATGCTGGCAGGCGCGTCCTGGCGCAGTCGCTCTCGCAGTTCGCGCAGCAGTATGAAACAGTTGCGCACGCGCGAGGCTTCGGCTGACAGTAGCGCCAGCGTCATCAGGCCACGTACCCGCAGGGCGGAAAATGCCGGTAGCTGCTGTAAAAAGGCGGCCACTTCCTCTGGCGGCAGGCCATATTTGCTGGCCTCTCCCGAGGTGTTGACCTGCACGAATACATCGAGCCCGCGGCCCTCGGCCTGCAGGCGTCGCTCCAGGGCTTCGGCCACGCGCAGGCTATCGAGCGCCTGGAACTCGGTGGCAAAGCGCGCGACCAGCTTGGCCTTGTTGGTCTGCAAATGGCCGATCACTGACCAGTGCAGATCGGTCAGGTCTGCCATTTCTTCCCACTTGCGGTAGGCCTCTTGCGGTTTGTTTTCGCCGAACTGGCGACAGCCTGCCGCGTAGGCCAGGCGCAGGCTTGCTTCGGGTTTGGTCTTGCTTACCGGGAGCAGGCGCACGCTGGCCGGATCGCGTCCGACTCGCTGGCACGACGCTGCAATGCGTGCCTGAACCGCCGCAATATTATGCTGAAAGTCGTCGACAGATTCGGCCGGCGGCCAGCGGCCGTGCTGATCGTGCAGGGTAGGGGTATCCAAAGGAGGGCGTGTGCTCATGTGTCATCTCGCTGCCGACAGGCCTGTTGCATTCAATGTTCGCGTTGCCGCCGCAGCCATTGGCGTTCACACCGGGTGAGCGTCCTTGACAATATTGTGCAGCCGCGATTGCATTCTTTTGAACTGCGATAATGCGGGATTATCGCAGGATTGGAAAAGAAAATCGGGTCAGCATTCAGTATAAACCCTGACCCCGGTTATTCGCATGCCGTGATCGGGCAGCGAGCGCCATGGTACTGCGCAAGTGTCCCGGCGAGTGCAGTGCGCTTCGTACGCTGTGCAGCATGCGAAGCGCGCGGTTCCAGCACCCGTTTACTGCCGTTTATTTTTTCTCGGCAAGAACCTGATCAAGCAGTTTCTGCGCCTGCGTGATGCTGGACGCATAGTCGCCCGTCATGCCGGGAGAGGTCACGTACTTTCCGCCGATGGCAAACGAAGGTGTGCCTTCAATGGCATAGGTATCGGTCATTTCGGCGGCGCGTTTGACTTTGGCTGTCACGCCAAAAGAATCGAATGCAGAGGTAAAGGCCGCCTTGTCAATGCCCTGGCTGGCAGCCCAGTCGATAATGGCATCCTTGGTAAACAGTTTTTTGCCTTCCTGGTGAATGGCATTGAATACTTTCGGATGCAGATCAAGCTTGTCTAGCGCTTCCAGCGAATAATACAGTTGCTGCATGGGTTGCATGGCGGCATTGAAAGCGACTGGAACACGTACGAACGCGACATTGGCAGGCAAGGTTTTTACCCATTTTTCCACCATCGGTTCCATTTCGGCGCAATGAGGGCAGCTGTAGGCGAAAAATTCCATTACTTCAACTTTGTCTCCCGATCCTGAAGGCTGGGCGGTATTCAATGTCTTGAATGCCGGTCCGGACTGGGCCATGACGGGAACAAAGGCTGCAGCACCGGTAAGCAGGGCGGCAGATACGAAACGGAGCACAATGGAGGAT
The DNA here is from genome assembly GCF_004217095.1 of Advenella incenata. GTDB lineage: Bacteria > Pseudomonadota > Gammaproteobacteria > Burkholderiales > Burkholderiaceae_B > Advenella > Advenella incenata. Next base: position 535,775 of record NZ_SHKO01000001.1, read on the forward strand.
GATTTCATAGTCTGTTTGTGAAATTGGTTAATATTCGGGCACTCATGCCCGCGAGCCGCCACTGGATCCGGCGGTACTGCATTAGGACATGCTGCGCCCCGTAAAGTTCCCGCCTGGCGTGCCCTGGCCTAGCGCACGATGGTGGAGTTGATTTTAGCCCCGGAGAGCTGGGCGCGGGACTCGCTCAGTTCCTTCTCGCTATCGAAGGGGCCGATACGGACGCGATTGACGTCCATATTGTTCACTCTGGCTTTCTGGATCTGCACATTGAAACCCATCATGATCATGCGGGCGCGAAAGGCATCGGCCTCTTTCTCATCGCGATAGGACCCCACCTGCAGGTAACGGGGTGCGCCGCTGCGAGTCTGCGCGGCAGGCGGCGTATTTGCTGCTGTGGCCTTGGGTGCGGTGCCCGGGTTTGCGGTAGTCTGTGCGTTTTTTGAGGGGGCAGCTGCGGTGGCCGGCGCCTTGGTGGCTGCCGGTTTGTCGCCAGGCAGTGTGTTAATCAGTGAGGCAATCTGGTCGTCATCTGTTTTGGGCGCCGCTTTTGTCGGTGGCGTTGCCGATGGCAAGGTGCCACCCGCTGTAAACGGCATATCGCCGGCGTTTTCCGGGATGCCCAGTAGCGGAGGCAGTGGTTCAATTTTCGGGCGGGACGGCGGCTGCTGCGCTGAATTGATGCTGCCGTCGCTGTTCATCCATGCGTTTGGATCGATCAGTGTGGCGCTCGGGCTGGGTGGGGCCTGGCCGGTGAGGGCGCCAGGCTGACCATTTGCCGGTTGCCGGCGGTCCTGAATCGGAGAGGGCGAACGCATGATCATGAAAGCGGCCACGGCAGCCACGGACAGGCCGATGATCAGGCCCAGCAGGATAGACGAAAATGTCATGCCATTGCCGGAGGAAGACCGGGAACTACGGGCGGCGGGGCGTTTCTTGCGTGTTGCCATAGTGGAACAGTCTCGCTTACATTTGCTGGGGTGCGGACACACCCAGCAGGCCAAGGCCATTGGCAATGACCTGACGGGTGGCGTCGGCCAGACGCAGCCGCGCACGTTTCAATTCGATATCGTCAAGCATGATGCGTTCGGCGTTGTACCACGAATGGAAATCGGCTGCGCATTCCTGAAGCCAGAATGCAACCTGATGCGGCGACAGTTCCTGGCCTGCCGTTTGAATCAGGCCAGGCAGCTCTGCCAGGCGCTTCAGTAGCGTGATTTCCGTAGGGGCCACCAGCTTGCTGCTGTCGGCGCTGGCCAGACCTTCTGTCAGGTCAGCTGAGTCACGCAGCAGCTTGCAGATACGCGCATGTGCATACTGAACATAATATACCGGATTCTCCTCGCCCTTTGCCAGGGCCAGATCAATATCAAATACAAATTCAGTATCTGCCTTGCGCTGAATCAGGAAGTAGCGAACGGCATCCTGCCCAACCCAGTCGATCAGATCACGCATGGTGACATAGCTGCCGGCGCGCTTGGAGATTTTGACCTCCTGCCCGTTGCGCATGACCCTGACCATCTTGTGCAGAATATAGGAAGGATAGGTCTTGGGAATGCCCAGATTCAGTGCCTGCAGGCCAGCGCGTACGCGGGCGATGGTGCCGTGATGGTCGGTACCCTGGATGTTGATGGCGTGGGTATAACCGCGATTCCATTTGCCCACGTGATAGGCCACGTCGGGTACGAAATACGTGTAGCCGCCGTCGGACTTGCGCATGACCCGGTCTTTGTCGTCGCCGGTGCCCAGTTCCGTCGTTTTCAGCCATAAGGCGTTTTCATGTTCGTATGTGTAGCCGCTGGCGATCAGTTTGTTGACGGTATCTTCCACCTTGCCGTCGCTATAGAGCGAGCTTTCAAGATAGTAATTGTCAAATTTCAGCCCGAACGCCTGCAGATCCAGGTCCTGCTCGCGACGCAGGCAGGCTACGGCGAACTGGCGGATGTCTTCGAGCGAATCGAGCTCGCCTGTGGCAGTAATGCTGTGACCGTCGGCTTCAATGGTCGCCTTGTTGACGTAATCGCGGGCAATATCGGCAATATACTCGCCACGGTAGCCGTCACTGGGGTAGGCGGGATCGTCCGGGCTGATGCCGCGGGCCCGGGCCTGCGTGCTTACCGCCAGGTTGTGAATCTGGTTGCCGGCATCGTTGTAATAGAATTCGCGCAGCACATCGTAGCCGCCGGCATCAAGCAGCCGGCAGACGCAGTCGCCCAGGGCCGCCTGGCGGGCATGGCCGACATGCAGGGGGCCGGTGGGATTGGCGGAGACAAATTCCACAATGACTTTCTCGTTGCGCCTGGCGGCATTGCCGTACTGGCTGCCCTGCTGTGCAATGGTCTGCAGCACCTGCTGGTGCGTTGCCTGCGTCAGTCGCAAGTTGATAAAGCCAGGGCCGGCCACATCGGCCGACTCCACCACACCGGCAGCGGCCGGGTTGGCCAGCACATGGGCGACAATCTCCTGGGCCAGTTCACGCGGGTTCCGACGGGCAGGCTTGGCGATCTGCATGGCGACGTTGCTGGCAATATCGCCGTGATCGGCCTGCTTGGGGCGTTCCAGTTTGATAACCGGGGTGGCCTCGGGAAGGGTATCGTGAACGGCTGCCTGAAGCAGCGAAAGTAAGTGTTGTTGCAGCTCGGGGAGCATGGCGTCCGGGGGGTGGAAAAAAGGCAGATTTTACCATACCTGGCCTGTCTGTAACTCAAAGCCCGTGGTTTCCCGCAGCCACCGAGCATAGGCCTGGATATCGGCGCGACCGACAATCGGCTGGCTGACCAGCGCCTTTTCTTTACCGGGCGGCACCGCCATCATGTTGCCGTAAAACAGGTCGGCGATCGTCAGCGGCCGGGTCTGCGGCAGATCACGCTCGATAAACTGTTCTACCTGCATGCGTCTGGCCTGGCCGACACTTGCGGATTGATGCTGCCGTATTGAGGTTCTGTCAGCGCCTTCCATTTCGCGGTCTCGCTTGAGGCTTTCCCAGGCCGGGTCCTGCCATTCATAGCGCATGAGATTGTTATGGACCAGCGGGTTGCGGATGCGCAGGGCGGTCGGCGGCAGTGGTCGCCAGGATATGCCCGCCGCCCGTCCCTGTTGGTACATCCATTGCAGCACCACGTTACTCAGATCGCCAGGCAGGCCACTGGCGTTGGCCACGTGCGTGGTGTCCGCAGCCTGTATCGCACCGCCCATATCAGAGTGGTTGCCTATAAAGCCGACTTCATGAAAGTTCTGATGTCCATTGCCGCCTATGGAGGTTAAAGGAAAGATATTGTTATATTCGTTCAGGGCCACTGCGTGGGCGACCCACTGCCAGGCGGGAGACACCTGGTAATTGTAGGCTGCGTTGTTCGAGCCCAGCACGCCAAGCTGCGTGACCGTATCGAACAGGCCCATGAAACGTAAATCCAGGCAGGCACTGACAGTCATGAAAGCATCCGGGGTCTGGCCGTTGCTTGCAAATGGCGTGTGAATCCGGACGCTGAACAGGCCGTCTTGTGTCTGCTGCAAAATCTGGTTCGCAAAAATGCGTGCTGCCGCCGCGCCGCGGGAAAAGCCGATGACATCGATAGGGATGTGACCGTTGGCGTTTCGCAATGACGGCGCATCGCTGAGCAGGGAGTCGATCAGGCGATGCATCTGGGTGCGCACAATGCCGGCCACAGATTCTGCTGCCAGGGCATCCACAGGGCGCAGCAATACGCCCAGCGGACCCATCACGTATGGGCTTTGCAAGGGATTGGTCGCACCATAGACCGCCGGCTCGGCAAACGCATAGAGGCCGTCGCTGGTGCCCGGTCCGCCGATGTAGTGTACGGGGCCCGAATCGTACAGTTTTTGCAGTTTGTACACATTCGAATTGGTGTCGCTGCCCATGTTGCGGGTACCATCGAAGGCGAATAACAGCAAACCGAGCGGATCGACATAGCGGCGCGGTTGCGCGGCCGCATATCCCAGGGGATCGGCGCCGGGAACGGGGCCGATCGGATCGGGTTCCAGATAGTGGCCAAAGGCAGGGTCGTAGGTGCGATAGATATTATCGAACCAGCCGGTCGCTTCGTCCTCATACTGTCCCGGATAGCGCAACGGCAGTTGCACTCGCGCAATCAGTGGCGTCATTTTCCCTTCCGGTTCAGGACGCGCCAGCCAGACGGGCTGCGCCTGCCTGTCGGTCACAAGCAGCGGCAGCCCCTGGGTATCGGTGTGGATAAAATGCAGCGTTGCCGCAGACCGGTCGCTCAGCATACGGCGCAGCGCAGGTTGAACGGACACGTCTGCCGGCTGCGATCTGTCGCTGAACGCCGCGGGCCTTGCGTAGTCGATAAAGGCAACAGCGATGGCACCGGCATAAATGTAGCGTCGTGAAATGGCGCCATTGGTTGGGGAGCGCAGCGGCGCGCCCGCAGGCACAGACCAGTGGCCGATCACCCGATTGTTCTGATAATAAAAGTGGGTAAACGCCTGCTGGTCGCGGCGGGCAATGCGCAGGCCCTGGCCGTTGTGCAGATTTTGCTGAATCGGCCGGCCCTGCCGATAAACCACATTAAGGCGGCGGTTAACCCCATAGCGCGTATCCAGGCGGTCAACCTGCACCGGCAAGCCGCTGGCGTCACGCCTGATATGGCTGCGCTGCGTACGGTGGCCGTCAAAGCGTGCGATACTGGCGCCGCTGCGGTCCCAGGCATACCATACTCGCCGCTTTTGGGAAGTAGCCGGTGCGCGTGACAGTTGCCCTTTTGTGTAGCGGTAATGCTGCTCTGTCATTCCAGCCAGCCGCTGCTTGCTGCCGTAAAAATAATATCGGCGAATGGCGCTGGCGACTGCCGGATAATAATAGTCTTCCTTGAGGATGCGTCCGTTGCGCCCCACCAGGCGTTCCAGGCCCAGGATCGGACGGCTGGTTGTACCTGTAGGGGCCACCAGATGCAACTGCTGATGGCCAAAGGCATCCTGACGGTACTGCATCCGGATCTGGTTGCCGAAGGTGGCTTCACCAGCGGCGGTTATGTGCACAATGGGGTGTTGCCGTTGCGTGGCGTCTTCCCAGACGATGCTGCGCAGTTGCTGCTGCGGCGTATATGTGTAGAGCAGGCGGCCGCCTTCGGGCAGCAGCTGTATTTCCAGGCGGCTCTGCGGATGGCGCAGGATGATGTCCTCATAAGAGACCCGGTAAGGGTTGTGTGTGTTGCGCGGCCTGGAAATACGGGTACGCAAGGTCCCGTTTGCCCAATTCATCGCATGTCCTTGTGTTTCGTTGGCATGCGTTAGCGTAAAGCCACCATCTTCTGTGTAATGAAGGGTGGTTGTGGCAACCGCAGATGCCGTGCGTGCCGGGTCCTGATCAGTGGCAGGCCCGGATGTGGTCGATTCCCGCAAGGTGCGCAGGCGTTGCTGCGCATCATACTCGTACGACCAGCGCACCCCGTTGGCAAAGGTCTGGGTGGTGGGCTGCCCCTTGCTGTTGTACTGGATGCGCTGGCTGCCGGTGAGTGTGCTGGACCAGAAAATACCGCGCCCCTGCGGGTCATAGTGCAACTGCAGGCCGGGCCAGAGCCCTTGGGGCTGGCTCAGCCGTGCCGGCATGCCGTTGGGGTAGCGGGCGATGTATAGGCCATTGATGTACGATAGGCGACCCTGCTTGTCATAGGCAGCCTGTAGTCCTGGCGCGGCGCAGCCAATGCAGCCATGGCCTTTGATCGACTCGAGCAGGTAACGGCTATTGATGCGTCGCCAGATAAAGCGGGTGCGCTGACCGTCGCCGTCTGTAACGCGGGTGATGCTGCGCTGCGCGCCCGCGGCGCCATAGCTGAAAAACTGGGTTCCCGGGCCGGCAGGCTGATCATGCAGCACGGCGCGGATCACTTTGCCGCTTTGATCATATTGCCAGGTCCGCAAGCGGTAGGGCTGCGACAGGGGGGCAGACATATTTGCCGCCAGCGCCGAGCGGCCGGCCAGGACCGGTATTTCGGCGCGCAGGGTCCAGATACCCAGCGCCGGCACTGCGTCGGCAGGGGCATTATTGCCGGCGTTTCCGTAGTGGCGGGGTACGATCGCCATGCCCGTCAGTTTGTATGGGTCTCCTGCCTGATAAGCCACCTCGTACAGGTAGAGCGTCTGGCGGTTATCATCCATGGCAGCAGACACCAGACGCCCGGCAGGCAAGTCGTAGCGATACCGGATGGCGCCTTGGGGCGTGTCGACTCGAGTCAGACGCGCGGGGGCACGCATGTGGAGGTTCTGGCTGTAGTGAAACACCAGGGCGTGGCCGGCATCGCTTGTGACCTGACGGATCTTGTCGGCAAAAATCGAGGCACGGCTGTATCGCTGTATCTGCAGGTGGTGTCCATCCACGTTCAGTCCGGTAAGCAGCCCCTGGCGGTCAAAGGTGATGGTGCTGCCGTCAGGCCAGTGCCAGACCCAGCCGCTTTCGGCAACCGCCAGCCGTCCATGGGCAGCCACTGCAGCCGGAACAGTTTTGCCCGCCCGTTTGCCAAACTGGATGCGGGAACCATCAGCCTGGATAATCTGCAGGCCGTCTGGCGTGCGTTGCAGATCAATATCGAAATTGTGCCGCCAGCCTACGCCCAGTCCCCGGTCTGCCCGGTCCATTGCGTTATAGCTGCGCATCACCAGCAAGCCGTCATGACGCAGGGGCAGATCGACTGTTTCCTGGTATTTGTTGCCGGTGGCCAGATTAACCGGGTTGCCGGCGCCGCTATTGATGGTCGGCTCAGTTGCGCCCACGGTAAAAGGGTTGTTGCTGCGGCACGGATGACCGGTGCCGGCGGACGCTCGCACGCATTGCGCAATATTTGCTTGTTCGGCAACGGCCTCTGGGGCAAAATGGAGCATGCCTGCAAGCACCAGAATCAAGTGCCTGAAAGCAGGAAAAATTGAGCGAGGACGGGTTCGCATGACCAATAACCTGAAAAATGCGTATCATCACCTTTTGAATGCATTTGCAGTGGTCGCAGTCCAATAAAATATCTAATGAGGAAAACCGTATGCTGATTACTTTTCGTTCGGATATAGCAGGCGATGTCCTGATGATGGCCGAGCAGGCCAGGACGGTATTGCAGGCGGCAGGCCGTGAGTATGACACCGTGCCTGAAATGGGCGTCTTTACAGTGGCCCAGCTGGAAGAAGCCATCCGTCAACTGGAACAGGCTATCAATGCGGACCCGGGTTCTGCGCCCGATCATCAGTTTGATGACAAGGATCGCGAAGACGAGGACGACGAGATCGCCGTACACCCCATCAGTGAAAATGTGAGCTTGCGCCGTCGTGCCTACCCGTTGCTGGACATGATGCGTCAGGCTAAGGCAGCGGGTAAGGAAGTGGTCTGGGAAAAAGGCAGCGCCTGGTAAACAGCGCAAGGCAGACTCGTTGCCGATCAGGTCGGTATACAAGGCCTGGCTAGCGGTTTTTCTGGTACATACACAGGCAAGGGTTGATTAATGCGATGCTAACGCGCGCAGAGATCAGCCCTTTTCGGTTGAGACCGCGTTGGCCTGGCGATTGCGTTTGTGTGGCAAGTTAATACGCAGCGGTCGCAACCCGGGCCTATGCTGCCCATGATTTTGCCCGCTCAACGTCCGCTGGCATGGCGCCAGCAAGCAAAGAAAATGGGCGCCGAGCTGCAAAGACACAAGCCGGGCGCCCGAAACGCACTTTATCGCGACAAGAAAAAACAATACAGGCTCGCCCCTGCCGCAGGCAGATGACGGGCCCGACTTGACCGCCCGAGACCGTTAAGCGACTTCGCGCAGGGCGGCGCCTTCTTTGGCCTGCTGGTTCAGATGGCGGTTCACCGCACTCAGGACGGCCACAAATGACGCAGTAACGATGTCTTTGTGGATGCCCACGCCAAAACCGGTGGCCGATTCACCAAGCCGCAGTTCCACATAGCAGACGGCAGATGTTTTTTCGCCGGATCCCATGGCGTGTTCGTGATAATCCATAAAGCGGATAGGCAGATTCAGGGCGTTGATGAAGGCTGAAATGGCGCCTTCGCCGCTTCCTTCCACGACTTTGACCTGACCATCCACCTCAAGCTCGGCGCGGATGCTGAACTGGTCGCCGGCTTCGCCATCGGCCTTGCTATTGATCTGGTGGCGCACCAATTTCCATGGCGTCGTCTGTTTCAGGTACTCTTTTTCAAAGATATCGAACACGGCATTGCCGTTAACTTCCGTACCGGTCTCGTCGGTCACGCGCTGGATGGCGCGGGAAAACTCGATCTGCAGGCGGCGCGGCAGGTTCAGGCCTCGTTCGTTTTCCAAAAGATAAGAGACGCCGCCCTTGCCTGATTGGCTGTTTACCCGGATGACCGCATCATAGCTGCGTCCGAGATCGGCCGGGTCAATGGGCAGATAAGGCACTTCCCAGACGCCGTCTTCTTTTTGCACGGCAAATCCTTTCTTGATGGCGTCCTGATGCGAGCCCGAGAAGGCGGTAAAGACCAGATCGCCAGCGTAGGGGTGACGCGGATGTACGGGCAACTGGTTGCAGTATTCTGCAGTGCGGCGCACGTCGTCTATGTCGGAGAAATCCAGGCCAGGGTGAATGCCCTGGGTGTACAGGTTGAGCGCCAGGGTGACCAGACACACATTGCCCGTGCGCTCGCCACTGCCAAACAGGCAGCCCTCAATACGGTCTGCGCCGGCCATGACAGCCAGTTCAGCGGCGGCAACGGCTGTGCCGCGGTCATTATGCGGGTGCACGCTGACAATGACGCTTTCGCGATTATTGACGTTGTTGCAGAACCATTCGATCTGGTCTGCGTACATATTTGGCGTGGTGGCTTCGATGGTCGCGGGCAGGTTAAACACGATCCGGTCTGTCGCGGTAGGCTGCCATACCTCGGCGACCGCGTTACACACATCCACTGCAAATTCCGGCTCGGTGGTGCTGAACACTTCAGGAGAGTATTCATAGCGCCATTGGGTTTCGGGGTGGCGGCTCATGGCCTTTTTGATCAATGCGGTACCGGTAGTGGCAATATTTTTGACTTCGTCCTTGTTCATATTGAAGACGATTTTGCGAAATGCGGGCGCGCAGGCGTTATACAGGTGCACCATGGCCTGGCGCGCGCCAGCCGCCGCTTCCACCGTCCGGTTGATCAGGTCTTCGCGCGACTGGGTCAGCACGATGATCAGGACATCATCGGGAATAAGGTTTTCTTCGATCAGGATGCGAACGAAGTCAAAATCTGTCTGGGAGGCGGATGGAAAGCCAACTTCAATTTCCTTGAAGCCGATTTTGACCAGGTGCTTGAAAAAACGCAGCTTGCGCTCGATGCTCATGGGCTCGATAAGAGACTGGTTACCATCGCGCAGATCAGTACTCATCCAGATAGGTGGATGTTCGATTTTTTTACTGGGCCACGTGCGTGCCGAGAAATCGCGTTCGAACGCCTTGAAAGGAATGTATTTGGAAGCGGGGTTGGAGATCATGATGCACCTATTTTGGGGAGAATCCCGGTGCGAACAGACTGGAGTTAAGCAGCGACGCCGGGATTCAGAATAATAAAACGGAATCCTTGTGGCTTGTACAGGGGCTGTCGAACTGCCACGAACGCTCTAGGCTCGACAACCGATCGCTAGCAGTAGCAGAGAAGAAGGTGTGGCAACAGCAGAAAGCGTTGCGTCAGGTGTAGCAGCAGCCCACAGCTTAGCCCTGGCGCAAGCAGTGTTGCGACCGGTTAAAGCGTTGCGAGAAAATTGGGGCTGGCTCTTCATACCCTAACTATAAGAAAAATTACCCCGGCGCGCAAGTGTTTTTTCCGTCTGCGCGCCGTTAACCGCAGTTTTGATCAGGTAATGGTATGTTTGACCTCATCGCGCGGCGGGCGCAGATGCGTGGTCTCGGGGCGGCCAATGGTCGGTTCCGTCTGTTCGGAGCTGGAGACCGTCGGTTGTTCTTTGGCCGGTTCCTCAGCAATTGCCGGTTCGTTCGGTGTGGGCTTGACCACATCGGTTGCTGTGTCTGCCACGTTGGCCGGGCGCTTCGGTTCAGAGGCCGGCGCGTTTTGCGTTGCTGGCCGGGCTGCCGGTGTGGTGCTGGTAATTACCGGTTCAACGGCAGGGGCACTGGCTGCGGTACTGGACGCTGAACCCAGCGTGCCCGCAGTTGCCGCGCCGGCGGCCGGCGTTGTTGGGCGGGCATCGGTCGCGACGGGTTTGGCCGCGGCAGGTTCTGGTCGCAGGGTCGGCACTGGGCCAGGCTCATCCGGCGCCTGGGTTTGTGCCAGTGTGGCGGCAATGCGATTGTCTGCCGCCACCGCGGGCCCCGGGCCCAGCAGCCTTTCCTGTTCCCGGATCTGAGCCAGTTTGCTAACCCGATTGTTATCCAGCTCATCCTTGGTGGTTTTCAGGTTACCGATATTGATGGGTTCGCTGCGGTCGCGCCAGACCCAGCCGAGTACATCCCGACCTTCGGGGGACAGGCTGCCAATCAATTGGGCCGCTGTATCTGCGGGTACGGTCTTGTATGCAGCACGCTCAACGCTTCCGCTATACCAGGCGCTCAGGAAGAAATAGACGATCAGCGTGCCCAGCAGGACCACTGCCCACCATAGGTAGGTATTGATACTCTGCAAAAAAGAGACCAGTTGTACGTTAAACTTGTTCAGAAAAGCGTAGTCCTGGGCGGCACCGAATTCAAGGATGCTTGCGGCAACCCACAGCCAGATCACGATTGTGACAATAATCACGGCGGCACGCATTATAATCCTTGGGGTAGCCAGCTTAAGCAGCGTTTTGCTTACCAATCTGGCATCATTTTGCTGAACCGCGGCATTGCTGTATTTCATAGGTATTCCAAATCGATATGCGTCATGCGTTAGAACTTCGAACCGGCCAGCAGTTGGTGCTGACCCCGCAACTGCAACAATCTTTGCGCTTGTTGCAGTGTTCTGCGCTGGATCTCCAGGCAGAACTGGCACAGGTGTTGCAGGACAACCCCATGCTTGAACTTGTCGATAATAACCAAATATCTGAAGATAGTACAAATGCAAGCGAAAATGATGCCGAGCTTTTACAACAGGACTGGGCATCGCAGCCGGGCCAGAAATCGCGCGATGACGAGTATTTTCAACCTGAAACAGCGGTAGGACTGTCGCTTTCCGAGCATCTGCGCGAGCAGTTGCGGCTGACCCATGCGTCGGAACGGGATGTCAGCCTGGCCGAATACCTGATTGAGGAGCTGGACGATAACGGGTATCTGATGTCCAGCCTGCAGGAAATTGTAACGTTGTTTTCGGAAGAGGCTGATGTCAGTGAAGACGATCTGGCGGTTGCCCTGCGCCTGCTGCAGTCGTGTGATCCGGCTGGTGTGGGCGCGCGTACGCTTTCCGAATGCCTGTTGTTGCAATTGAACGTGTCTTCCCTGGCCAATCCGCCCGAGCCCGAGGTGCTGGCTTGCGCCCGCCTTATTTGCGAGCACGGGCTGGAGGCGCTGGGGCGTGCCGATATGGCGCAACTGCGGTCCGTTACCGGCGCCGATATTGACCGAATTCGGCAGGCCCATGCCCTGATTCGGCAACTGGATCCGCGCCCCGGCAAGCAGTTCAGCACGCCTACGGCCGATTATGCCGTACCCGATGTCCTGGTGCGCAAGATAAAAGGGGAGTGGGTCCTGACCATTAACCAGACCGTCATGCCATCGCTGCGTATCAGCGAAGGGTACGAAAGCATGATTCGTCGTCTGGGCAAAGAAGCCGGCTCGGGAATGAGCGAGCAACTGGCCGCAGCCAAGGGATTCATGCGCCAGGTCAGTCAGCGCTTTACAACGATTCTGGATGTCTCGCGTGCCATTATGGACAAGCAGCGCGACTTTCTTGAATACGGCATGGCGCGCCTGCAGCCTTTGACCCTGCGCGATGTGGCCGATGCTGTGGGCATGCATGAGTCCACCATCTCCCGGGCTACGACGCAGAAGTTTATTGCGACGCCGCATGGGGTATTTGAGCTGAAACGGTTTTTTGGGTCCGGCGTAGCGACAGATAGCGGCGAAAATGCATCGGCAACCGCGGTGCAGATCCGCATTCGCAATTACATTCAGGCCGAGCCTGAGGGCAAGCCGCTATCGGACAGTCGCCTGACCGCCCTGCTGGCTCAGGAGGGTATTACCATTGCGCGTCGCACAGTGGCTAAATACCGCGAAGTACTGGGCATTCCATCGGCATCGCTGCGCAAGGCACGGGCCAGTCTTAATCACGAATAGGGACCAAAAGGGCGCGGTCCACCCGCTGCTGCGGCCGCAAAAAGCGGGATCAGGATCTGTTGGCTGCCTATTACGGGCTTTGTGCGGGCTTTGCCGGCGCACCGCCTTGGCTGCGGCCCCCACTGGCAGCCGCTTGCGTGCCATTCCCGATAAATCTAAAAAAATTGCAGTAACACCCTGAAAGAACGGGATTGTTGGACATTTTCATCAAATAGGGCAAGGCGCTTGCAACTTTTTTTGCCTTAGATGATAATAACTCTCATGTATATTTGCATTTGTAATGCCGTCACCGAAGACGCCGTTGTCAGCGCTATTTCCCAGGGCGCCAGCACGCTGAGTGACCTGCAACGAGAACTGGGCGTCGCCACCAATTGCGGGTGTTGCGCACAAATGGCCTGTAGCTATCTGGAGCGCGCAGCCTGTACCGGTGCGCCTGTTGCTCATGATGGCGCCAATGACCATTGCGGCAAAGACAAATGTGATGCGCTGGCAACAGAATCTGTGGTGCTTTGGCGTTCGGCTGCCTGATCGGTTGGCTCTGTAAACCGCAAGTCACCAAGCCACAAGGTTCACCAATTCATGAGCCATCGCTATTGGCTAAAATCATAAGCCGCAATAACAAGCCTAAAAAATAAGTCACAAATAACCAGAATAAGCTGAAAACAATCAGCCACAAATAATAAGTCATCACTAATTAAGTCACTACTAAACAGCTGCAAAAATAAGCCACAAATACTAACTCGCACGTACTCAGCCCTGCATCATCATTGGCGGCCCGGCGCATGGTTTCTCTACAGCAGAGCATTTTCAGCCTCAAGCTTGTAGTGCCACGTTGGCGACATTCAGTCGCGTTATCACTTTCGCAATATCACTTATGCTATTTTCCTTGCCGCGTTTCACCCGTGCAATAAACGGTTGCGCTCTTGCCATTGGCCGCCGCCCGAAACAGGAAAATGCTGGCACAAAGGACGGCTGGCTATGGCGCCTGGTTGCTGAACAAAAACACTTTCATTTCCATTCTCATTTACCACCTGCAGGGCTTTTGCGGTAAACCGGAGCAAAGCTGGCGTCTTCCCTTATAATTTCTCTTAACTGCACCACCGGGCTGCCTTCGCAGCCACTCAGCCGCTACTGACGGTGCCTCTCACAGCAAAGGAAACTATCATGAAAGGCGACAAGGACGTTCTCAAATTTCTGAATAAGCAACTGACTAACGAGTTGACTTCAATCAACCAGTATTTTCTGCATGCCCGTATGGTCAAAAACTGGGGGCTGAATCGCTACAACAAAAGCGAATATCATATTTCCATCGAAAAAATGAAGAATGCCGATGCGATCATCGAACGCATCTTCCTGCTCGAAGGCCTGCCCAATCTGCAAGACCTGCACAAGTTGCACATCGGCGAAAATGTACCGGAAATTCTCAAATGCGATCTGAAGATCGAGATTGACAATCACCGGACACTGACCGAAGCGATCGCACACTGTGAAAGCGTGCGCGACTACGTCACGCGCGACCTGTTCCAGGAAAACCTGGAAGACGTCGAAGAACAGATCGACTGGCTTGAAACCAATATTGAACTGATCGGCAAAATTGGTCTGGAGAACTATCTGCAAAGTCAGATGGGAGACAATGACTGATTGCTGTAAAAAGGGGCCGGACAGGCCCCTTGTTCATTGAGTGCCGGGCTCAATCGTACAGATACGATCACGTTCACAACAAGACGCCACATGATCTTGCCGCCAGTTGATCACCATCGCTGTTATCTTGCCCGTAAAGGGCGGGATCGTTTCTTCATGTCGCTGCCTTTGCTGATAACTGCACCTGCTGTTCCTGCTTGAGCGAGCTGGCCACGCACACGGCACTGCCAATGGCCATGAGTGGCGCAATAGCCAGTATGGCGAATATCCAGAATGCGGCACTGGACGTGCCTTCAATACCACCCGGATGATTGATCCCGCCCAGGTTGGCAAGCATCCCTGCCAGTGCCGAGCCTAGCGCCGTTGCGAGCAATTGCACCGTGGTAATGGAAGTGGCTGCGGTATCCTGGTCATCATCGGGTGCAACCTGTAGAACACGCGTGAGCAAATGCGGCCAGCCCAGGCCGATACCAAAACCGATCAGCGTCAATCCCAGGCAGATAAAGGCCAGTACGAGCCAGCCGCCCTGGGCGTGGATTGGTGTGGTCAAGGCCAATAACACCATGCCGGCCAGAACCAACACCGGGCCGCTCACTATAGCGCGGCGTATGCCGTTATATTTGTAGCTCGAACTCCATATTTCCGATACCGTCCAGCCCGCGGCCATCAATGCGGCCAGATAACCGGAAATCAATGGTGTTTGAGCATGTAGTGTCTGCAAAAAATACGGCACGAATGTTTCGCTGGTCATGCCGATAACCAGCAAACCAATAGTCAGGTAAAGAGCCAGCAACGGTGAATTGCGCCGTAGCGCGTTTCGGGGCAGTAGGCGCACCTGGCTGATGGATTCCTTGTAAACCAAAAGCAGCAGGAGCACAATCGCCAGCAATACACCGGCGATATTCCATAGCGGGTCGGGCGACACGCTGCCGGCACTGACTGCCAGGACCGCAGCAATCAGCAGCAGCAACTGCGCAATCGGTAGCTTACCGGTTGCGGGTGTTGTTGCACGGTTGCGTGTGGGAAGCACCCACCATACCAGCGCGATATAGAGCAGTGTTATAGGAACAAGTATGCCGAATGCGGCCCGCCAGGCATCCATTTGCGCAAACATGCCGCCAATGGCCGGACCAAGCAGGGTTGCCACGCCCCACATGGCGGAAATCAGCGCCATTGCTTTGGGCCAGAGGTATTCCTCGAAAACGGCGTAGATCATGGCGTAGCTCAGGGCAAACAAAAAACCGCCTCCCAGTCCTTGCAAGGTGCGGCCGATCAACATGACCGGCATGCTTGGGGCCAGTGCGCAGGTCAGACTGCCTGCGATGAAAAATATCGTGGCTATTGCGTATGCGCCGCGTGAGCCGGAATGGGACAGCAGCGTTGGGGTGAGCGCCGAGCCAAGAATCGACGCCACCACAAACAGCGTTGTATTCCAGGCATACAACTGAAGACCGCCGATTTCGCTGACGACCGAAGGCAGTACCGTGGTGGCGATAAAGACGTTGATGGCGTGAAGGGCCACACCGCCGGATAGCGCAATGGAATGAGCGATATTCGGGCCAGAGAGCAGATTACCCCAGCTTGCTTCTTGTGCAGCCATACAAACTCCAGATAAACGGGCGCAGCCATTGCCAGCGCTGACATGATGCGCTACAGTAATAAAAAAAGTAAACTCTTTGTATATTAGGAAGGCCTCAATATTTTGTCAAGCAATCACTTGGAAAATTCAGGAAAAGCGCCATCGACCACTGCGCAACGGCTGCTGCATCTGCTCAAGACGCGGGGGCCGCAGCAAGCTGCAGATGCTGGCGCGGTGCTGGGGATGACTGCCGAAGCGGCGCGCCAGCAACTGGCCAAACTCGCCACTGCGGGCATGGTCGAAGCCTTCTCGCAGGTGCGCGGCGTGGGCCGGCCAAGCCAGTTCTGGCAGCTCACCCAGGCGGGAAACAAGCAGTTTCCCGATACCCATTCGGAGTTGACGGTGCAACTACTGGATACGGTGCGCCAGGCATTCGGGGAGCAGGCAATTGACCGTCTTATTGATATGCGTGAGCAGACAAGCCGCCAGTTATACCAGCGTGAACTGAGTGGGTTGCCCCAATTGAAAGACCGTGTCGCCAGACTGGCGCAGTTGCGCACGCGCGAAGGGTATATGGCCGAGTTTGAGGCGCTTGCAGACGGCACCTTTCTGCTGATAGAGAACCACTGTCCGATTTGCGCGGCGGCAACGGCGTGCCAGGGGTTTTGCCGGGCCGAACTCATGGTATTTGAGCAAGTGCTGCAAGCGCGGGTCGAGCGCGTTGAACACATTCTGGCCAAGGCCCGTCGCTGCGCGTATACGATCAGGCCATAGAATTTTGTGGCGTGCAGTCAGCGTTGTATAGCATTCCTCATTCTGCCTGAACAGTTTCCGCCCGCCAGGCCAGCCGGGCCCCGGCGCTGGATGATTGCGCCATTTATTTCAAATGCAATAGAAGCTGTTTTGGCCTGAATCAGCCTGAAAAATCCCGCCAGGCAGGATATGTGCAGCCAAAAAAACACCTTCAAATGCCGTTGTCAGGCCGTTGAAGGTGTTGTTTGAACTGCAAAGACGCGTGGTCTTTGTGGTCAGGGAGCGATCAGCGTGACGGGCAGTCGGACACATTGCCCCATGCGTTGTTCGCGCCGCAATACTGATTGCGTACCCGCGACAGGCAGGCCGGGCGATCGAAAAAGCCCAGGGCGCGACATTCACTCATTGCCTGATGAAAGGCCGGTTCCCAGTTGCCTGCTTGTGCTGCGCGACCGGCCCGTGGCGAGCGTCGGATAGGGACCATGTCCTGGTCACTGTCGCTGGCATTGCCGCCGTCAAGTGTATCGGTCGCTTCGCCAGTGGTTATTTCACTATTGGTCGTGGTAACGGCCTGTTCAATGGCCTGCTCGCCTTGTTCTGCGTCCACGCGCCATTGAACCGGATCCGGCAGTTTGGGAACGCCCTGGGCACCGCTCATCAGCGGCTGCTGGGGTTGCAGTTGAACAGGACGACCTTGTGCATCCACCATGGGATTTGGATCGGACTCCATGACGTTAGGCACATTGGCAGAGACCGGTGCGTGCTCGATCAGCCAGTCTCCCGCCTGCAGGCCGCCCCATGTGGCTACGCCAGCCACAATGAGAAGGGACAAAAATAATAAACGCCAGGACATCTGCATACCTCGGTTGTAATTCGGCCAATTTTAGCCGTTTTCCCCAAATACTTTGCCGCCATGTTCACGCATGGCGTGAAAATTAATCTCCGGATTCAGTTCCTGCGCCACCCGCAACTGCGCGGGCGAAGTAATCAGGAACGCCAGTGCATCCACCACATCGTAGGCAATATGTGCTGCATTGCTGTCGATGAACTTCTTGAGCGCTTTCGGGTTCTCGCTGGTGACCCAGCGCGCCATGGTATAGCGCGAGGGGATCATGCGGGCGTCGGCGCCGTATTCTGTCTTGAGGCGATGCGCCACAACTTCGAACTGCAGTTGCCCGACGGCGCCCAGCAGCAAAGCGCCGCCCGCGGCTTGCGGACGGAATACCTGAATTGCCCCTTCCTCGCCCAGTTGGGTCAGGCCGGTGCGCAACTGCTTGGTGCGCAGGGGATCCTTGACTTCCACGGCCTGGAACAGCTCCGGGGCAAAGAACGGCAAACCGGTAAACTGTAAGGTTTCGCCTTCAGTCAGGACATCGCCCAACTGCAGCACGCCATGGTTGGGAATACCAATCACGTCGCCGGCATAGGCTTCATCAAGCAGGTCACGTCGCTGGGACAGGAACGACACCACGTTATTGGGGCGGATTTCCTTGCCGGTACGACTCACTTTCAGGCGCATACCACGCTCAAAGCGACCGGAACTGACACGGACAAACGCGACCCGGTCCCGATGCGCAGGGTCCATATTAGCCTGAACTTTGAATACAACCCCTGAAAATTTGGTTTCATCAGGTTGCACGACGCGCTGCAGGGCCTGCCGCGCGCCTGGTCTGGGCGCCCATTCCACCAACGTATCCAGTACTTCCTGCACGCCGAAGTTGTTGATGGCAGAGCCGAAAAACACCGGCGTCTGCTTGCCCGCCAGAAAAGCTTCGTGTTCGAAGGTCGGCGCGGCGTCCTGCAGCAGATCGATCTCTTCCCTGGCCTTGTCGAACGCGCTGCCGAAACGGCGGCTGATCTCAGGGTTGTCCAGGCCGTCAATGATATCTTCGTCATTGTTGCGGCGTTGCTGGCCGGCGCGGAAAATACGCATGCGATTGCGTCGTATATCGAACACGCCACCAAATGATTTGCCCATACCCACGGGCCAGGAAAACGGCACGGCGTCCATGCCCAGATGCGATTCGATTTCGGCCAGCAAATCCAGCGGTTCCTGAACCTCACGGTCCATTTTGTTGATGAACGTAATAATAGGCGTGTTGCGTGCACGGCACACCTGCAACAGGCGAATCGTCTGCGGTTCGATACCGTTGGCCGCGTCAATCACCATCAGCGCAGCATCCACGGCAGTCAATACCCGATAAGTGTCTTCGGAGAAGTCCTGGTGGCCCGGCGTGTCCAGCAGATTGATCACGCAGTCGCGATATTCCATCTGCATGACAGAAGAAGCCACCGAGATTCCACGCTGTTTCTCGATCTCCATCCAGTCTGAAGACGCGTGCCGACTGGCCTTGCGCGCCTTGACGCTGCCAGCAATCTGAATCGCACCCGCGAACAGCAGCAGTTTTTCAGTTAATGTGGTTTTACCGGCATCGGGGTGAGAAATAATCGCAAAAGTCCGACGGCGGGCGACTTCCTGCGGAATGGAATGAGTAGACATCTAGGGCTATTTTCTGAATTTGAAGATGGGAGCAAGGGCGAATATGCCCGAAGGATGGGCCTATTGCCTGCAAACCCCACATGTTAAACGTAATTGGTGTATTTGGTCTCGGAAACGGGGCTGGACGCAAATGATTCATCCGGCATGCATTGCTGCGGTCGGCCGCCGGTGGGCGGGCTGCTGGTCGATTGCACCAGACGATATCCGGTTCAGGCTGGCTGCACTTGCGGATAGCAGGCACCGCCTGTGTTGTCGGCAAGGGCATACAATAGTCGCTGCTGACGATTATTTATGGCCATAGCAAGACAAGGCTTCATACCCTGTCTGCGGTCGAGCTGATGGCGCTGATCAACAATGAATGGTTATGCCAATAATACGGGAAATCGGGCGTTGTGGCCCGCTACTGGTTTTCTTTGGCGCTGAAAAACAGAATAAAGTACCCGAGGACGGCCGCAAGCACCGAGCCAGCAAAGACGCCGATCTTGGCCAGATCCTGCACCGCCGGGTCAGTAAACGCCAGGGCGCCGATGAACAGGCTCATGGTAAAGCCGATACCGCACAACATGGCCACGCCGTAGATCTGCGGCCAGCTGGCCCGTTCCGGTTTTTTGACCAGGCCGAATTTGACCGTCAGCCAGACCAGTCCGAAAATGCCCAGTTGCTTGCCCAGGAACAGGCCTGCAGCGATGCCCAGCACGACCGGGTGTCCCAACTGGCTCCAGGAAAGTCCCGCGAACGAGACGCCGGCGTTGGCAAAGCCAAAAATGGGCACGATCAAAAATGCAACCCACGGCGACAGGCCGTGTTCCCATTTAAGCAGCGGGCTGGCGTTCGTATCCTGGTTTTTGCCAGACATGGGCAGCGTCAGCGCCAGCGCGACGCCGGCCAGCGTGGCATGGATGCCGGATTTGAGTACGAACCACCACATGAACACGCCCAGGATGGCGTAGGGCAGGGTGCGCACGACGTTGCTGCGGTTCAGCAGTACCAGCGCGATAAGGGTACCTGCAGCCAGTGCAAGATACATACTTTGTATTTCTGCCGTGTAAAACAGGGCGATCACGACAATGGCAATGAGATCGTCAATAATGGCCAGCGCAGTCAGAAACACCTTCAGCGAAGTAGGTACGCGGGAACCAAGCAGCGCCAGCACGCCAAGCGCAAAGGCGATATCGGTTGCTGCCGGCACAGCCCAGCCGCGGATTTGTTGCGGATCGTGATAGTTAAAGGCAAGGTAGATCAGGGCCGGGGCGACCACACCTGCAATAGCGGCCATGCAAGGGAGCAGCCGCTTCTGGTTGGTGGATAATTCTCCGGTCAGCAATTCCCGTTTGACTTCCAGGCCCACATAGAGAAAAAACACGGCCATCAGCCCGTCATTGATCCAATGCAGAACCGACAGGCCAGCCACATAGCTCGACAGTGTCGAGAAATAGCCATCGGCCATGGCGGAATTGGCAAGCCAGATGCCCAGCACGGCCGTCACCATCAGGATGATGCCCGAGGCTGGCTCGCTATTGAAAAAATGGACGACTTTTTGCGGAAGGTAGCGTTTCATGGGGAAGGGGCTTGGATGCTGCGGTAAACGTAAAAGGCTAACATAAATTCAGCTTTGCGTAAGCTTATTGGAGCAAGATGAGGCCGGTTTTTCGGGCGCAGCTTGTGCGTGGGCACTGAACGGCGCACGGGCTTGCCGTATATGGCCCCATCGGCTTATGAACTTGCCGGTATGGAGCAGGTCATCTGGTAAAAACGGTTATCAACAGCGATATCAGGCCGGCATGGGCAGGACCCCATCGACCAGAAAAAAGCCGATGCCGTAGGTCATGACTTTGCCGGAGCGCAGCTGTGTGAACGATACCTGGTCCGCACTGACCTCGCCAAACCACTGGTTGGTCTCTTGTGGTTTTTTTTGTTTGAATGCCATGGGGGAAAAAAGGGCAACGCACAGGCCCTGTTCAGGGTCGCGGGCCGAGCAGTATTCGAAGGCTTGCACGTTGGCGGCGCGCATGGCACTGCCTAACTGTTGAGCCGCCTGGTAATTGACCGGATCAGTCAGTTCGGCCTGATACTGATCAAACGGTGGTTCCTGAAGCTGTATCCCTTTTTCTGTGCCGTAGCGCACCGAAAAAAGCGTATGTTCGCTGCGGATCCTGTCTTTGATCGGCGTGCCATCCATTGAGTGCCAGAACACAAAACGATAGAAGGCGCTTTCGGCCAACACCGCGCCGATATTCTTGCCTCCATAGAACAGGCTGCGTTCGTGCACGCGGCCAAAGCGCGACCCCCATTTGAGCGGCGGGTAGCGGAACGGCGTTTTGAGTAGATAATGCAGGGGATCGCAGTCTGGTTGCGAAATGGGCTTGGCCTGGTCCAGCATCTGTTCCAGCAGGGCCTGTTCGTCCAGCGTGTCTACATAGCCCAACGTGGCAATCTGCTCCTGGCTTTCCACAAGCCGGTACAGCTTGCCATCAATAGACCGGATATGGTCTGGGCCGTTGCAGGCTTGCCAGATCATTACACTTTACCGCGGATGGCATCAACAAACTGCAGCACCGTGGTCATTCCCTGGATGGTTTCAATTTGGGCTGCAGGGATGCCGCCGGTGATTTTGTTTGGGGAACGCATGAAGTGGCGGATCCATTCCTGGTCGCCGCCCGTGAGGGCGAAGAGGGCGCGGGCAAGACGCAACAACAACAAGGCCAGTTCACCCTGCTTGCTGTCAGGGTCCAGCGATGCGGTGGTTTTGAGGCGGCTGATTGCGGTGCGGTGCATGCCCAGCACCGCGGCCAGCTCTGCCTGCTTTAAGCCGAGTTGTTCGGCAGCGCGCAACACTGCCTTGGCCAGAACGGTTTCAGGCGCAGGTTTGGGTTGTTGCAATGCAGTCATGGCTAAGCCTCCGATGGGTGAGACGTTAGTGCAAGTATAGCTCATTTGTGCGTATTGCACAAATTATTATAAAAAGTGCTATTTGAACATTAGAGGGGCCGTTGTTGAAAATGCGAGGCAGGTTGCCTACGGCTGCGACAGCTTGCCAGCTGCCTCCTCCAGGTCTACCCCCGGCCGGCTGTCAGCGACCTGAAGCGCCACCGCCCGAACCACCACTGAAGCCGTTGCCACCACCAACCATCAATCGTCAATCATCAGCCATCCGTTACCCGGCTGCCGGTCATCGCTGCCGGTGAGGGGCGCACAAGCGACGACTGCCGCAGCATCGCAACAGACCAGCATTGTGGGCAGCACGTCACGCCAAACTGCTAAATTTAATGAAATTAACACTCTGCAACGCGTTTGCAGGGGGTCAATTGCATCGGCCTGCAAAAAAACGGCTATGATTAGGACATTATTTTTTCCGATTCACTACCTTACGGGTTGCTACCAACATGAAACGATTTTTCGGAATGATCTGCGCATTGATGATGGCCGTGTTTTTGTCCGGTTGCGGTTATAACCAGATCCAGACGCTGGATGAGCAGGTCAAGGCGGCCTGGTCAGAGACGCTTAACCAGTATCAACGTCGTGCAGACCTGGTTCCCAAGATTGTCGCCAGTGTAAATGCCTATATGGTCAACGAGCGCGAAGTGCTCACCCAGGTCACCGAGGCGCGCTCCAAAGTGGGCACTGTACAGATTTCTGCCGATACGATTCCCACGCAGGAACAGTTGCAACAGTTTCAGGCCGCCCAGAACCAGTTGGGTTCTGCACTGTCGCGCCTGATCGCCGTATCGGAAAACTATCCGCAACTGAAGGCCGACGCCCTGTTTCGTGACCTGAATGCGCAACTGGAAGGGACCGAAAACCGGATCGCTACTGCACGTGGCCGCTACATCAAGGACGTCCAGGCATATAACACGCTGATTCGCCAGTTCCCGACCCTGATCACCGCCAAGATAATGGGCTATCAGGTCAAGCCCAATTTCGGAACCGATAATCAGGACGAAATCATGCGCAATCCCGAGGTTAAATTTGACACGGGCGCCCGCGCGCCCGCGGGTAATGCCGCACCGGCTCAGCCTGCGCCCGCTCAGCCCGCACCCGCTCAGCCCGCACCCGCTCAGCCCGCACCCGCTCAGTAATGCTACTTTCTGCCGTTTTCCAATCCCGCGGATCGAGTGTCATGTGTCGTTTGCAATCGCTGTTTCGCCTCCTGATTCTGCTGGTTGCGGTGGCCGGTTTTGCGCCGGCCATGGCGCAACAGGACGTACCGGTGCCGCAACTGACTGCAAGAGTGACCGATACCACAGGTACGCTCGATCAAGGGCAGAAGGAGGCGCTTGAAGCCAAGCTCAAGGCGCTGGAAGAAAACAAAGGCGCGCAGGTGTTTGTACTGATGGTCCCCACCGTGCAGCCCGATACCGTCGAGAGTTATTCGCGCCGCGCATTCGATCAATGGAAAGTGGGTCGCGCCAATGTTGATGACGGTATCCTGTTTCTGATCGCCAAGGATGACAGGCGCATGCGACTGGAGGTCGGCTACGGGCTGGAAGGGGCGGTGCCGGATGCACTGGCCTCGCGCATTATCAATGATTATGTCGCCCCGCATTTCAAGACCAATGATTATGCCGGGGGCGTCAATGCCGGTGTCACGGCTCTGGTATCGCTGATCGAGAACGAGGCGCTGCCTGCGCCGGAAAAAAAGCAGGCCGGCGATGGCGAGTTTGATGAAGGCCTGTTTGGTGCGTTGGGCCCCATGCTGATGTTCGGTTTTTTTCTGATCGCATTTTTTCCACCCGTGATCAGCGCAGTAGCGGCCGGCGTCATGTTGTTTGCAATTACCGGCAATATTATATGGGCAGGGCTGGCCGCCATTGCGGCATTGGTCATCAGCGGCATTGCCCGAAAAATTGTCCCCCGTGGCGCAGTGCGCGGAGCACGGCGTAACGGCGCCATTCTTGGCGGTGGTCTGGGCGGCCTGGGCGGTGGCTTTGGTGCCGGACGCGGCGGTGGTGGTTTCGGAGGGGGCGGCTTCGGCGGTGGGTTTGGTGGCGGCGGTGGCGGCAGCAGCGGTGGCGGAGGAGCTTCAGGTGGCTGGTAATAAATGGGAATGGCTGGGGCTCGATGGCCTCGATGGCTGGTGGCTGTCGCGGCGCGTGTTTACGCACGCCATGATGGAGCGGCTGACTGGCGAAATACGCAAGAGTGAAGCGCGCCATGCCGGCGAGTTGGTGCTGGCAATTGAACATGACACACCGGGGCACAGCCGGGAGACCTCTATCCGGGCGCTGGAAGTATTTGGCCGCCTGAAGGTATGGGACACGCCTATGCGTACCGGCCTGTTGCTATATATCTCTTTGAATAAACATAAATTCGAAATTGTCGCCGATCGCGGTATTGGCGTGGATCCGAAGCAATGGGATGACATTTGCACGATATTGCAAACGCGTTTTGCCGCCAGACAATACGAACAGGGGTTGCTGCAGGCGATCGCTGCTATCGAAGCAGTATTGCAGACCTCGTGTGGCGGGCAGCCGTCAGGCGACGATGGGCGTAATCATCTGCCGGATGCGCCTGTCCTGTTGTAAGCAGACAAAGGCAGCGCGCGCCGTTTTCTCGGGCTGGCGCGCGTAAAACGGTTTGGCAGTTCAGGGTTAAACAGGCCAAAAAGTAAACAGACCAAATCGGCTAAAAACCCAAAACTAAAGCCTCGCAAATTAAAGGTTAAAAAAGTAAAGACTGAAAAATAAAGGACGCCTTCCTGGCGTCCTGCATCGGTTGTTGCCGTGCTCGTTTCCTGCGATCGCACGATCGCTATTGAGTGCCGATGCTGGCGAGTGTTCTGCCCAATTGCCCGACCGCGACGTCGCGCCGCGAACCTGACGAAAAATGATCTCCCAGTCTTGACCATTCCGGATGGCTGCGCGCTTCTTGCAACTGTTCGGGCAGGGCCTGCTCCTTGAGTTCTTCCTGGGCCGCTTGCATCGATATCTGCACCGGCGCCATATCGGCATGGCCGCGTAACTCCAGCGCGCGTATCAACTGGTGTGCGCGAATGGCCAGCAGACGCAGTATGCTGTCTTCGACGGTAATCTCATGAAAGCCCTGCAGGCGCCCGTACAGCCGTTTTCCCAGCTTGTCGGTGCCCTGCCAGACGCTGCCCAGAACGCCGCCAATCAGCGCGGCGGTTCCCAGACTCAGGCCTGCTGTAAATACATCTACTGCGGCGCCGGCCATGGCGCCAGCGGCAAAGCCTTTGCCAACGTGAATGCCTGTGTCCAGCAGAGCCTGCGGATTGAACAGATCCATATTCCATCGCCCCCCTTCAAGCGGCAGGGGCTGGCCGGGATAATCTTCAGGGCGGAAACGGTAATGTGTCAGCAATGCCTTGATGCCGGCTTGCTCGCGTTGCCGTACTTTGTCCTGCATGAGCTGGGTGCTGCTTTTGACGCTATCGTCGTCGGTCTGGCTACTCAGGCGCAGCGCGGCCACGTCGATCAGCATATCGGCAACCAGCGCAAAAGCCGCATTGCGGCGCCGTTCGCGCTGTACGCCGACATCTTCGGACAGCGCCTGCAGTGTCGCCGCGTGCGTGTCGAGCACCAGCGCCAGCTTCTGATAAAGTTGCGCTTCGCCATCGAGCGCGGGCGCGACGGTGTCAAATTCAATAACCACATGCAAGCCCAGGCGTGCCAATGTCTCCTTCCAGTCCTGCTTGCGTGCGTGGGCATCGTTGATGAAATTGAGCACCGGAACCAGCGGCTTGCCACAGCGGGCCAGGATGGCAAGCTCATCCTTGTGCTTGGCAAGGATTGGATCCCTGACGTCAATAACATAGAGTCCCGCATCACAGGCGATGAGTTTTTTGAGCACGCGGGCTTCTTGCTCGAACCGCCGCTTGCTCTCGGGCGAGTCAAGAAATCGCGCGATGCTTTCCGGGCCATCATGCCGGCTGCCGGTTTGGGTCTGCAACTGATCCAGATAATCCAGCAGCCCGATACCGTCTTCCAGCCCAGGGGTGTCGTACAACTCGACCGCTGCAGCGCCATTGAGCAGCAGGCGCGCGCCTTCCACGTGGCGGGTAGTACCGGGAGCATCTGAAACCTGCCCGAAGCCGGCATCGTGCGTGAGCGTGCGCAACAGCGAGGTCTTGCCGGTATTGGTATGGCCAACGACAGCCAGACGCAGGGCGGTGTTTGCGGTCGTCATGGCGCAGCAATCCAGTCAGGAAGCGAGGCAGGGCTCAAGTGGAGCGTATCGGGCAAAAAGCCGGCGTCGGCCAGTTGTGTCTGCCAGGTTTGCTGGCGCGAAGCCTGACCGTCGCGTTGCCACAACAAAATATGGGTGGCGCGGGCAAGGCTGGCCAGTTCGGAAATCAGGCGCAGCGTGCCGCGATCGGGCGTCTGCGCCGCGTCCACGACCAGCAGCAGACCTTTGACGGGCTGGGCATGGAGCCGATCAAGCAAGGCATGACGCTGTTCACGTGATTCAAGTACGCCACCATCCTGCACGCCTGCAGCAACGGGAAACACGGGCCAGTTGGTGTCGGGGGGCAACTCAATGCCCACATAAACCGGTTCGGACGAATAAGCGCGCGTGACGTTGTCACCCGGCCCTGATCGTGTGTCGTCGCCGGCCGGCGCATCAATACCCAGGTTTTCGCTGGTCGGCGCAAGCCGGGCAACCAGCGGACTGTACGAAGGCAGATCGATATCCAGCCTGAGTGCCAGCAACGCACCGCGCAATTGCCAAAGACATATCACCAAACTGATAACGCGCAACAACAGGCCGTAGCACAGGACCACGCCCAACAGCCAGGCCGACCAGATGGCATAGGTATTTTCCGATAGTGTTGCACCTGCTGTGCTCTGACGCACCAGTTCAGCATCCGGTATGGGAAAGCCCAGCATGGCGGGCAGCGCGCCCAACGTGCGCGTCAGCGAGACAAACACGTCGGGAGACAGAATGGTCGTCTCCCAGCCAAAGGTATAGCGCTGCGCTGCCAGCAGACCCAGCATGGTCAGCAGGGCGGCAAGAAAAAACAGCACCCAGAACCCATGACTGACACAGGACAAGGCCCATTTGAGGGCACTGTTTTGCGCCAGCAGCGAGACAAAGGATTGGGGCGCCAGTGCGGCTTCGGGGCCGCGCGCGATCTTGCGACTGAGCCACAGCCAGAGCTGTCCCAGCCAACTGAATGCCCGTGAGGACAGGAACAGGGAAAGGACCCAGAACAGGAACGTCAGGCCGTGTACGCCGAGCAAGGTCACAATGGCCAGCAGGACATTGATATGGCGATTGGCAGAACCCAGTACGCCAGCGGCAGCGCCTGCACCACCCAGCAGGGCCACTAAGGCCAGGATAAGCAGGGCCAGTTTCGCACCTTGCGTCCACTGTTCGACAAGCGTGGTGGTGTTTTCGCGATCGGCGAGCAGGCGCGCACGGCGCACGATTTTTTCTTCGGGGCTGTCGTTGCCACTGCGCAATTGGCGAATGAGGGCAGCGTCATCAAGCGGCCCCCAGTGATCTTCGCGCAGGCGAATGGCCTCGGTCAGCCAGAAATCCTTGAATGAAAATTTACGACGGGCCATCGCGTGGGTTATCTTGGGGATTGGATGTCAGTGCTTGAACCAGCGTTTGGCAGCCTGCTCGGCCTGCTGCTTCACTTCTGGCGTAATGTAATAGGCGACGGCAGCCAGTGCGGCGGCAAGTACGCTCAGGTCGTCGGTATACCCAACGCCCGGTATGAAGTCCGGCAAGGCATCCAGCGGCAACACGAGGTAGGCCAATGCTCCGTAAATGACCCGACGGGCCCAGGCGGGTGTGGCCGGACTGCGCACAGCATAGTACAGTAGCAGGGCTTTCTGAATAACGGTACGCCCGGCACGTTTGGCGACACGGGCAATTTTTCTGACAAGACCTGCCGGTTTTTCGGCGTCCTGAGTGTTGGCGTCAATCGTGTGGTAACGAGTCATGAGCCTCCCGTAATCAATGAAAATAAGGCGGATAAAACGAAAAATGCGTGCCACTGGGGCACGCACTCTTTATAACATGCCGGTGTCAGGAGCGCTTGGCGATCAGGCCATATACGAAAAGAACAATAATGGCGCCGACAACAGAAGCGATCCAGCCTGCAGCGTCACCCTGCGAGTACCATCCCATCGCCTGACCCAGGTAGGTTGCAACGATAGATCCGACGATACCCAGAATCGTGGTAAGAATGAGCCCCATGGACTGGTTGCCCGGCATAACGGCACGAGCGATCAAGCCAATAATAAAACCAATCACGATAGTAATGATAATCGACATATTCTTTTACTCCTGAAATGAGTGGATTTACTGACTGTGTGTAACGTTCAGATCATATAGGAAGGATTATTTCCGCACAAATGGAAAATGTTTCCATATATTAGTAAAGCGATCGTTGCCACAGTCTGTCCATAAAGCATACCGGCTATACGCGATCCTTGTGTGAATATTGACTTTTATTTTAAATAGCTGCAGCGATTTCGTGGTTTATCTGCCTTTGTTTGTTGTTGTATGCACACGATTATCCTTTTTTTTGCAGCGCCTTGCCTGCCCGCATGCGAGACAGTCTGCTGCCGAAAATATTGATGGCCAGCCCCACGACAACCACGGCGCTGCCAAGCCATTGCACCAGCGACAGTTTTTCGTGCAGGACCAGCTCAGCCGACAGCAGACCGACCACGGGAATCATCAATGACATTGGGGTTACCAGGCTGACCGGGTGATGCGCCAGCAGCCGCCCCCACAAGTAATAGCCAACGAACGAGGCCAAATAGGCCAGGTACATGACCGAGCCGACGCCGGTCCACGACAGATTGGCCAGACTATGTGCGATCGCCTGGGGGCCTTCGAACAACCAGGAGGCCAGCAGAAAAGGAAAGACAGGAAAGACGGCGCCCCAGGTCAGCAGACTGAACATATTGACCGCCGGGCCGGCCTTTTTTATGACGATATTGCCGCAACCCCAACTGAAGGCCGCACACAGGGTGAGAAAGAACGCAAACAGCGGCACCGGCTTGGTACTGTCGGCGCCCATTTCAATGACGGCCAGACCGATGGCGGCCACCACCATGGCAACGATACTGTGCAGCCGTACCTTTTCATTCAACAGCAGCGCTGCAATCAGGACCGAAAAGAATGCCTGCGACTGCAGCACCAGCGAGGCCAGGCCTGCCGGCATGCCCATTGCAATGGCGCTGAACAGAAAGGCAAATTGCCCAAAGCATAGGGTCAGGCCGAAAAGCAGCAGCAATCGCAGCGGGATGACCGGCCGCGGAATAAACAGAATGGCGGGAAAGGCGACCATGGCAAAACGCAAGGCACCCAGCAGCAACGGAGGAAATTGCTCGACACCAAACTTGATCACCACGAAGTTGAGCCCCCACAGGAGGACAACGAGAAGGGCAGCAAGCCAGTGACGCAAAGGCATGAAAATTCCGGGTAACGGTAAGAGGCAGGAGTAGCGATTATGCGCCACCACGCAGTCGGCTTGCAAGCCGAAGCGGCGTTTTATCCCGCAGGCGCGATCGTCAGGGCCACATGATGCTCGCGCCAGCCATTGACAAAATACCCTGTATTGTCGGTGGTCAATTCCGGCTGCTGTTGTCCGGCGGCATTGGTGGCGCGGCAGGCCAGTTCGACGGGCCCGGGTGGCAGGTTCAGCGAGATCTCGAACAGGCGCCAGGCGAACGGGCCCAAATCGCTCCCGGTAAGCTGAGCCGGGTGCCAGGTGGCGCCGCCATCGGCGGTCACTTCGATTCGGGTTACGGCTGAAGCGCCTCCCATGGCCACTCCACGGATCGGCGTGGTGCCCGCCTTGACTGGTTCACCTGAGCCCAGGGGTTCGGTGATCCAGGATTTGACCGGCAGCCTCCAGGCAGGGATGGTCAGGCGCGGCTCGCCCGGCCGCAGCGGCACCCGGAAATCGGCGGTCTGGATGTGGGCGCTGGATTCCTCGGCGGTGAAGGCAATGCGCCGGACATACTTGATGTAATTGATGCCGGCATAGCCCGGCAATACCAGACGCAGCGGGCCGCCATGCGCCAGGGGAATGGGTGCGCCATTGAGTGTCCAGGCCAGCAGGGCGTGTTCGAGCGCGGATAATGGAACCGAGCGTTCAACCCGGGTGAAGTCCGACGCAATGCCATCGGGCAGGCTATCGGCGCCTGTGGCGGTGAGAAAGCGGCTGCCGGGAACAACGCCCCCCAGTTCATGTATGACTGTTGTCAATGGCACACCCGTCCAGATCACACAGCCGGCGGCACCTGTCTGCCATTGCGTGCCAATGGCCGGTCTGCTTTGCAGGGCGCGGCCGTTTTCGGCACACTGCAGCACCGTGGCTACCGTCCGCGTGGGCATTGCCTGCAGCTCAGCCAATGTGTAGGCATCTGGCTGGGCGACCCCGCCAAAGGCGACGGGCCATTGCCCTGCCTCGGCCAACAGCCGCGCAGGCGGAGGCAGGGCGTTGTCGCGGACAAACAGGCACTGCGTCGGGGTAATTAACTGGCGACCAAGCACTGCACGGCGCGTTTCAATGGCGTGCGGGTTATGCACGAGCAGGCTGTCGGCGTCTTTCCAGGCCAGGCTCGCGGGCAGCGGCGCCGGCTCGGCCGGCGGCAACTGCGGGTTGGGCGTGTTCGCTGCGGCAGGGGATGGCGGCGCATCGGTCGGTGTTGGTGCTTTTGTTGTTGTATCGGCCGAGGCGCTGCCGGCGCCGGTGGTAGCGGCCTGGAGTTTGCCGCAGGCCGCGCTCAATGCAAACGCGAGTGCCTGTATCAGCCGTGTGCGTCTTTGCGGGTTGACCGTGGCGTGGCGTGGCATGGCGTGACCTGTCAGTGAACAATGTGTGAGCGAGTCCGAAGCGGACTGGCGCAGGAAAAACAGGCTCCATGTTATGGATTAATCGCTTCGCTGTAAACCGGAAAAAGATGTCCCGTTGCTGCCGGCTGCGTCGGAAGTCGCATCCGTTCTTTTCACGCCATTGTCGGTTTACCAAGGTATTATTCGGTATGTCACAATCATGAAATATAAAGTTTTTACTATCGTTCAATTCTCCCCGCTTAAAAATGAGGTCTTCATGAAGGTCGCAGTAAACTCAATTGCAGCCGCGCTGTTGGCGTTTTCCGGTGTCGCTGCCGCCGATACGCTGGTTCTGTATACCAGCCAGCCGGCAACTGATGCACAGATGACCGTTGACGCATTCCAGAAAGTTCATCCAGACACCAAGGTGGAATGGGTCCGCGACGGAACGACAAAGCTGATGACCAAATTGCGTGCGGAAATGAACGCGGGCGTTGCAAAGCCCGATGTGTTGCTGATTGCCGACAGCGTGACGCTGGAACAATTGAAAAAAGAAGACCAACTGCTGGCTTATAAATCGCCGGAAAGCGCCCAATATGATCCTGCGCTGTACGACAACAGCGGTTATTACCATGGCACCAAGCTGATTACTTCGGGCATTGCCTATAACACCAAGGCCGTGCAAAAACCCCAATCATGGAAGGATCTGGTCAAGCCCGATTATAAAAACCAGGTGTCCATGCCCAGCCCCCTGTATTCGGGCGCAGCCATGATCCATCTGTCGGCTTTGACCAGCAACCCGGATTTTGGGTGGAAGTACTATGAAGATCTGAAGACCAATGGCGTAGCTTCCCAGAAAGGCAATGGCGGGGTACTGACCGATATTACCTCTGGCGGCAAACCCTATGGTATTTTGGTGGACTACATGGCGATTCGTGAAAAAGCGAAGGGCGCACCGATCGACTTTGTCTTTCCTGCCGAAGGGGTGAGCCTGGTGACCGAACCCGTAGCCATCATGAAATCGGCAAAAAATCCCGACGCTGCAAGAAAATTCGTCGATTTCCTGCTGTCGCAGCAAGGCCAGGAGCTGGTGCTGCAACAGGGCTATATTCCCGGCCGTAATGGCATGAAAAACCCGCCGGGCTTTCCGCCGCGCGAACAAATCAAACTGCTGCCTTTTGATGCGGCTGCGGCACTACAGGATGCCGGCGCGAACAAGGAAAGATTCAGCAACATCTATGGCGGTTAAGCGCATTGTGCGATCGTGCCCGGGAGCATGCTGCCCCAGTGAGCAGCATTGATGCTTGCGCATTCCCGGGTGGTGCAGGGCAACGTTGCATTGTGACGCTTGCCGGCTTCATGATCAATCGCAAGGGTACGGGTACAATGGCGCAGACGCTTGCCGGTGCGCGGAACCCGTGGATCCATCAGGGGCGACATAGCCCCGCCCCGGCCACTTAATCCGATTTTTTGAACACAACACGATTCGAAATCAGGCGGTCGGGCAAGCCGGACCACAAACCTGAATTTCATTATGGCGACATCTATTTCCTTTTTGCGGCCGTTTGGCAGGAACCCGGCATCGATCCTGACGTCGGTGCTGCTGTGCGTGGTGCTGGCGCTGGCCCTGCTGCCGCCGGCGCGGCTGCTGATCATGGCAATGACCGATCTGCCGGGGGGCGATGGCGGCGCCATGTGGTCCATGCTGCGTAGCGCATCAACCTGGCGGGCGACCGGCAACAGCCTGCTGACAGCCGGTCTGGCCACTTTGCTTTCTGTGCTGCTGGGTACCACACTGGCATTGCTAGTGGTGCTTACGGACATCCGCGCCAAAGGCTTCTGGGTATTCATGATCATGCTGCCTATGATGATCCCGCCGCAGGTAACTGCCCTGAGCTGGTTGCAGTTAAGCGGACCGGGCAGTACGTTGCTGCAAATGCTTCATCTGGCCCCGCCGCTGGGCAGTCCGCAGCATCTGCGTTCCTGGTGGGGCATTTCCATGCTCATGGGCATCCAGCATGCGCCCCTGGTCTATCTGGCGGTTCGCGGCAGCCTGATTGCCCTGCCCAAGGAGTTGATTGAAGCGGCCCGCCTGGCCGGCGCTTCGCAGCGTGATGTGGTCCGCGATATGATCCTGCCGCTGTGCCGCAACGGTCTGCTTGCCGGCACAGCTATCGCTTTTGTCTCCGCCTTGGGTAATTTCGGGATTCCGGCAATGCTGGGTATCCCGGTGTCCTATTACGTATTGCCCACACTGATCTACCAGAAAATGGCCGATTTCGGGCCCGATATGCTGGCCGATGTGTCCAGCCTGTCGGTGATCATCGGCGTGATTGCGCTGGTGGGCGTGGTCGCGCAGCAGCATTTTTCCGCACGTATGCCGCTGACCGGCATGCCAGGCAGCCCGCTCGCGTTTGCGCTCGGGGCGCGGCGCTGGCTGGCAGAGCTGGCGCTGTTTTTGCTGGTGCTGGCTATTGTCGTGGTGCCGCTGATCGCCTTGATTTCCAGTTCGCTGGTTGCGGCCATGGGGATTCCCTTGTCGCTGGAAACCGTCAGTCTGCAGGCCTACGGACAGATACTTTTCCATCAGAGCGTGACCTTTCGGGCCTTCAGTAACAGTATCCTGCTGGCCGGCTCTGCCTCGCTGATCCTGGCCTGCCTCTGCCTGCCCCTTGCCTATTTGTTTGTGCGCTTTCCTTCGCGCAGCAACGCTTTTTTGCAGGGGCTGATTGATATTCCCTATGCCCTTCCCGGTGTGGTGCTGGCGGTGGCATGTATTCTGCTTTTTGCCCGCCCGCTGCCTTTGATTCAGGTGACACTGTACGGCACGCTGGGGCTGATTCTGTTTGCTTATTTGTCCCGCTTCATGACTGTGTGTCTAAAGCCGATACAGAGCAGTATGCAGCAACTGGATCCTGCCCTTGAAGAAGCGGCGCAACTTTGCGGGGCAGGGCCGATGCGTCGACTGCGCGATATTGTTTTTCCGCTGCTGGCGCCGGCGGCATTCGCTGGCATGCTGCTGGTCTTTTTGATCGCAGTCAATGAACTGACGGTGTCTGCGCTGTTGTGGAGTGCCGGCAACGAAACCCTGGGTGTACTGGTGTTCAATCTGGATGATGGCGGTGAAACGGTGCTGGCATCGGCTGTGTCTGTGCTGATTGTGCTCATGGTTCTGATTCTGATGCTCTGCCTGAACGCCCTGGGCAGACGTGTTCCACGAGGAGTGATTCCATGGCGCAACTGACCCTGGAAAATATTAGCAAACGCTATGGCGAGCATGCGGTTGTCGACAACATCAGTCTTGCCATCGAGAAAGGGCAGTTTGTGGCGCTGCTGGGTCCCAGCGGCTGCGGCAAAACCACCACTCTCAGAATGATTGCCGGCTTTGAGCAGCTTGATCAGGGGCGCATTGTGCTCAATGACCGGTTGCTGGCGTCACCAGATAAGCATATCGCGCCGGAGCAGCGCAATATGAGTATGGTGTTCCAGTCGTATGCGCTATGGCCCCACAAGACGGTGCTGGACAATGCCGGTTATGCATTAGCGCTGCGCGGACTCCGCGGCCAGCCTTATCGTGACCAGGTATTTGCCGCGCTTGAAACCGTCAATTTGGGCCACCTGGCCGATCGCTTTCCCCAGGCATTGAGTGGCGGCCAGCGCCAGCGCGTGGCTTTGGCGCGCTGTCTGGTCTCCCATCCTGACGTCGTTCTGCTGGACGAACCGCTGGCTAATCTGGATGTGCATTTGCGAGCCTCAATGGAAACCACCTTTCGCGACTTTCATGAACGCACCGGGGCAACATTCATTTATGTGACGCATGATCAAGCTGAAGCCATGGCAATGGCAGACCGGATTGCGGTTATGAACCACGGCCGTCTTGAGCAGTGGGACACGCCGGAGAATCTATATCGCCGTCCCGCTTCGCGCTGGGTAGCCACCTTTATCGGCAAGGGGGCGGTGCTGGATGTGCCCAGCCATGTGCACGGTAAAAATTTGAGAAGCGACGACATTCTCAGCCTGTTGTCCAATAGCGGAGCAATGCATCGCGGCGCGATGCTGGTGAGACCCGAACATGTCATGGTTGTCGATGACGGAATCGACGTAATCGTAAGGCATCGGGTCTATAAGGGCGAGCGCTACCAATATATCGCCAATCTGGCCGATGGCCAGTCCGTGACCTTTTACCACACCCGCCTGCTCGAGCATGGGCAGACCGTGCAGGTGCAAATCGAGCATGCCTGGGGGCTGGATCTTTGAAGCCCGGGTGAGTATTGGTCGCTCACTCAATTAATAAGCAGAAGCGCTAAAGAGATGACGCGTGGCAGTCGGCGCTGCTGTGCTGCGTTTACCCTTGCTGCCCACAGGGCCCAGCGTAGGGGAGCCGAAGAGGCTTTTGCCTACAAAAAAACAGGGGCGCGCAACTGTTGCGCAGCCCCTGTTTGCCGGTGTCGGATAAGCAGTACCGATAGCATACCGGCATGCGTTTATCGGTCCTAAGGATTCTTACCAAACCTTCAATAAGTCCTTATGGTGCAATGGTCATTGCCCACGACACGTCCACTATTGTCCGGGGCATTCGGCACATTCGCCAGCCATATCCTCTGCCAGGCGCAATTGCTTGCTTAGATCACGCAATGCGGTGCGAACACCCTCTTCAATGACTGGATGATAAAACGGCATATCCAGCATCTGTGCCACAGTCATCTTTTGCTGATGAGCCCAGGCCAGCAGATGCGCCAGGTGTTCTGCTGCCGGCCCGACCATTTCAGCGCCCAGCAAACGCCCGCTGCCATGTTCTGCATAAATGCGCAGATGCCCCTGGTTGACACCCATGACACGACTGCGGCCCTGATTACTGAAAGAGACTTCCCCGACAGCGTAGCAGCCACAATTATCAAACTGGCTGGTGACCTCCTTGAAACGCAGGCCGATACTGGCAATTTGCGGATCGCTGAAGACCACGCTGATCTGAGAACGGCGCAGGCCTTCTGTCACGGTCGGGAATGTGCCGGCGTTCTTGCCTGCGATAAGTCCCTGGTCGGCGGCCTCGTGCAACAGTGGCAACTGGTTGGAGGCATCGCCTGCGATGAAAATATGCGCCACGCTGGTTTGCATGGTGTACGGGTCGGCCTTGGGCACGCCGCGTGCGTCCAGGTCAATGTTCAGATTCTCCAGACCCAGGTTGTCTACATTGGGCTTGCGACCGGTGGCCGCCAGCAGGAAATCGACTGTGACCGAGCCGCTTGTGCCGTTTTCAGAATAGTCAATTTTTACACCCTTGCCGCTGGGCAGTAGGCTGACCTGTGTGTCCGCATCCAAATGCAGATCCATTTCCTTGCCGAAAATGTCCAGCGCGTTTTCCAGGACGACCGGGTCGGTAATCCCACCCAGCGCATTGTCCTTGCCAAACACAGACACCTTTACGCCCAGTCGATGCAGGGCCTGGCCGATTTCCAGACCGATGACGCCGGCGCCAAACACAGCTACGCTGGCTGGCAGGGTTTCCCAATCGAAGACATTGTCATTGACAATCAGGCGCTCGCCCAGCGACTGCCAGGCGGGTACGATAAACGGACGCGATCCGGTAGCAATCACGATACGCTGCGCGGTGATTTCGGTATGGTCATCGACCACGACCACATGTTCATTTTTGAAACGTGCACGGCCAAGAATCCGCTGGGTGGCGGGAAATGCTTCCACGTCTTCCAGTACAAAACCGACAAACCGGTCGCGTTCGGCACGCACTCTTTGCATCACCTGGCGGCCATCAATGCGCAGGGCACCATCGGGATGCACGCCGAACTGGTCGGCCGTGCGCACATGATGGGCGGCGTCGGCGGCGGCGATAAGCAATTTTGAAGGCATGCAGCCTACACGTGCGCAGGTGGTGCCAAACTTGTGGTCTTCTACCAGGTATACATTGTCTGTGGATTTGCGGGCGGCGCGAAACGCGCTCATGCCGGCCGTGCCACCGCCCAGAATAAGGACATCGGCGTTGATTGATTTCATATTCGATCCCTGATATTGATGTTTATGACGCAACCGACTTTGATTCTACCGGTTTGCGGGCGAAAAAAAAGCAGCGGCATCACCCAAGGTGTGCCCGCTGCCGATCTATCGGCTTTGTGATTGCGATATCGAGATTGCAATAACATGCCGTTGGACAGCGCAGTTGCTGTCTGCCGGAGCCGTTCCGGCAGACTTGAGCAGATCGGCGCGCTTCAGGTTACTAACCTGACTGCGCGACCTGCTGTTGCCACTGCAACAACCGCATTACTTGCCAGCGAAATGTGCTGCCAGTTCGTCGCTGCCGCCGATATATTGACCACCAATGAAAACCTGTGGTGTGCTGGTTTTGCCTGTAATGGCGCGAATGGCCACGGTGCTGGCGTCCTTGCCCAGAACCACTTCTTCGAAGGGCAAGTCTTTTTCTTTCAACAATGCTTTGGCTTTGGCGCAATAGCCGCAACCAGGCTTGGTGAACATGACAATGGAAGGTTTGTCCTGGTAGTCTTTATCGATATAGTGAATCATCGTATCGGCATCAGACACTTCAAACGGATCGCCTTCTTTTTCAGGCTCGATGAACATTTTTTCAACGACGCCGTCTTTGACCAGCATGGAATAGCGCCATGAGCGTTTACCAAAGCCCAGGTCGGCTTTGTCTACCAGCATGCCCATGCCTTCTGTGAATTCGCAGTTGCCATCAGGGATCACTGTGATATTGTCGGCTTCCTGCTGTGCTTTCCATTCGTTCATCACGAAGGTGTCGTTTACAGATACGCAGACGATTTCGTCAACACCGCGTTCCTTGAACGCTTTGGCCAGTTCGTTATAGCGTGGCAGGTGCGTGGACGAGCACGTTGGGGTGAATGCGCCAGGCAGCGAAAAGACAACAACGGTTTTGCCCTTGAAAATGTCGTCGGTGGACACTTTTTTCCAGTCGTCACCAGAACGCACGGGAAATGTAACGGATGGAACGCGTTGGCCTTCTTTATTCTGCAACATATTGGATTCCTTATTTAGTGAAACAAACAGTAGATGAAAACAGGCTGGTGGCTGTTAAGCCTTAGTAATAACATAGCGATGTTTCATCAGATGTATCCATTGTACGCAACGGATTGTGATTAGTAAAATTTATTATTTTTATATAGTCGATAGTTAAAACTAAACGACTCTCGTAGCAGGCCGCTGGAAACGGCAACAGTTTTGCGCTTTGGCGATGACTACATGCCTGATGTGTGGTGCCTATGCAGGTGCCTGAATGTATGGTGCCTGATACGTGGTGTCATAGCGAAAGCCGCTGCACGATGTTGAAAAGGGCATTTACGCACCAGGAGGCAGGTGGGTGCCGGCACATGGCGCTTATTAGGTGCCTGCTTATTAGGAGCCTGCTTGTTGGGTGCTTTTATCAGACCTGATGTATCGGGCTAAGCCGTTTTCTGGGCACTTCCGGGCGGAAAAAAGCTTTCGGACCGGAAAAAGCCAAAGAGCGCAAAAAACAAAAACGATCAAATAGCTTAGAAAAATAGCTTTTGATAGAAATGGCCTTTAATAAAAAGAGCCTTTAATAAAAGGGCTCCTAATAGAAATAGCGCTTAATAGAAATATCTTTCAATAAAAATTAATCTTAATTGACGTATTAATTAAAGCAATAATTAGCGTAAGTTAAAAGAACTTAAACGTTAATTATCAATAATTATAGCATATTCAGTCAAACAAAGAAAGTACATAGCTCAGCAGGAAGGGGGCGACAAGGCTGAGCACGACGCCGGAAAAAATGGCCGTTACCAAAAACGGATTGCCGGCTGTTTTGCGAACAATAGGCAGCGTGGTGTCCATGGCGGTTGCGCCGGCAGCGCCGATACCCGTCATGGGATAGCGGGCCCCGGCAAAGAACAGCACGACAATGGCAAGCAACTCGCGGAACAGGTCTGTGAGCAGGGCCGTCGCACCGTAAAATTCGCCGAGCCTGGCGGTAACGAGCACGCCCGACAGTGAAAACCAGCCAAATCCGCTGCTCAGAAGCAGGCCGTGGCGGATATCGGTGTTGGTGGCCCAGGCGATGAGGGCGCCCGCCAGCAGAGAAACAACGATAACCACCAATGGCAGCGTGAACATCGCCGGACGAATGGCATTGCGCTGCAAGGGCGTATGCGCCAGATCGGCGCCAATCAGAAACAACAGGACGTACAGAAAAAACTCAGAGTCCGGTACGGGGACAGAGATAGCCCAATGGGTCGCGAGCACCGCCAGTCCGAGGCCGACCAGCAAAAAGGCCAGCGCAATACCGCATTCCCGAATCACGTGCATGATGCCCAGGTCATGCTGCACCGTCTGTGCACGGCTGCCAGGGCGAAACAGTACCAGCAGCGCCAGAGAACACGACAGCGTAATGCCCACCGAATACAGTAGCGCGGTTTGCAGAATAAGCAGCACCTGATGCATGACTGACAATTGCTGTCCGAAGCGATAACCGATGGCAAACAGCATGATCCAGACAAACGGCGTGATGGCGCGTGACAGCATTGACACGATACGAGGTGTGAGCAAACGGCCAATGATATAGCCCGCGAGCAGCCAGGCAGCAATGGGCAAAAGGGACAGCAGCAAAGAAGTCATGGAAACTGCAGAAGGAGGCAAAGGGTGCGGCGCGAGATGCGCCGCCAGCGGGACTGCGGGATCAGCGGTTACTTGGGCAGTTTTTCCTTGAGCTGCTGTTTGATTGCCGGCCATTCGTCTTGCGTCACGCTGTACATATGGGTGTCGCGAACCGTCCCATCACGACGCAGGGCGTGGCCGCGCAGCACGCCATCTTTTTTGGCGCCCAGGCGCTCGATGGCGTTCTGGGAGCGCTGGTTCAGATTGTCGGTACGCCAGCCGACCACATTGGCCTTGAGCGACTCGAACGCATAAAACAGCATGAGATACTTGCAGACCGTATTCACATGCGTGCGCTGCCACGATTGACCATACCAGGTGTAGCCGATTTCAAGCCGGGCGATCTCGGGCACAATGTCG
The DNA here is from genome assembly GCF_004217095.1 of Advenella incenata. Lineage (GTDB taxonomy): Bacteria > Pseudomonadota > Gammaproteobacteria > Burkholderiales > Burkholderiaceae_B > Advenella > Advenella incenata. Next base: position 575,254 of record NZ_SHKO01000001.1, read on the forward strand.
TGATAGCGGGTGGTACCGATAATTTTGCGGGATTTGGCATCCAGCACCACGAATGGCAGCATGTGACCGTCCTGCTGTCCTTTGAGTGCCGCTTCGATATACGCGGTTTCCTGACCCGGTTCCGGCACCGATGTGAACGTCAGATTCCATAGCTGCCCATCGGCCGCCGCATTGCGCAGGCCCTCTGCATGGGCCAGACGCATGGGTTGCAGCACGAGGCCGTGTCCTTCAAGCTGAATAGGCGCAAGTGGTTTGGGAAAGGGTGTGATCATAGGGAAATCCAACGTAGACCAAGGGTCAAAAGATAGCATTATAAAGAATAACCGGCGATCGTAAATGGCCTTTGGACTACTGCCTGGGGCAAAACAATCCGGACAAAATTTGCGCTAGAGGTGATCCCTAGTGGTCAGACGGTTCACAAATCAGTACTATTTCGACTTCAGCAAGCGCGCGGGTGCTGGCCGTGGCGATTGGTCACCGTCCCCCGCAAGGCTTGCTTGGTAAGACAAAATTTGGCAAGTGAGAAGATGATGAATATGAAAAATTGGCTGCTCGCCGTTACGGTGGGGCTGTCTGCCGGTTTTGGCGCAACTGCGCTGGCCAGTGACTGGAAAGAATTGAAGGTGGGTATCGAGCCAGGCTACGCGCCGTTCGAGTACAAAAATGCCGCAGGGGACATCGAGGGGTTTGATGCCGATGTCATGATCGAAATCTGCAAGAAAATGCAGGCCAAATGCACCTGGGTGGAGCAGTCTTTCGATAGCCTGATTCCAGCCCTGGCGGCACGCAAAATCTCGCTGATCCACTCAAGCATGCAAATCACGCCGCAACGGGAAAAAATCCTGGCGTTCAGCCAGCCCATCTATGGGATCCCCACCCACTTGATGGCTCGCAAGGATAGCGGACTGTTGCCGACTGTCGATTCCCTGAAGGGCAAACGAGTTGGCGCGCTGCAGGGCAGCACCCAGGAAACGTATGCGAAACAGAAATGGGGCAGCAACGGCGTGCAGATTGTCTCCTATCAGGACCAGAACCAGACCTTCGCCGACCTGGCTGCCGGTCGGATCGACGCCGCCATTATTGAAAAGCCCAATGGGCAGAGTGGTTTTCTGAGCAAACCTGCGGGCAGCAATTTTGCGTTCGTGGGCCCGGCCATTACAGATGACAAGGCATTGACCGGTGAAATCGCCATCGGCATGCGCAAGTCGGACAGCAAACTCAAACAGGCCATCGATACGGCGCTGGGCCAATTGCAGCAGGACGGCACCATTGCCAAACTTGCCGGAAAGTACTTCAAGCCGGGTGAAATCAACCTGAACAACGTGAAGCCATAGCATGTTTTTGCATGGATATGGCGCGCAAATCCTGCACGGCACCTGGGAAACCATCAAGCTGGCTCTGTTGTCGTTGCTGGTCGCTTTTGTGCTGGGCCTGATCGGCGCCAGCGCAAAATTGTTCGGCAACCGGCTGTTGCGCGGCATGGCCCAGGTCTACACGACGCTGATCCGGGGGGTGCCCGATCTGGTGCTGATGCTGCTTATATTTTTCAGTATCCAGATGGGGCTCAATGAAATCACCGATATGCTGGGTATGGAGGTGATTGAAATCGAGCCTTTCTATGCCGGTGTGCTTACTATCGGTTTTATCTACGGTGCCTATTTTGCCGAGACCTTTCGTGGTGCCTTCCTTTCCGTGCCGCGCGGACAGCTGGAAGCGGCGCGCGCCTATGGCATGCGCAGCAGCCAGGTGTTTCGGCGCGTGCTGTTTCCGCAAATGATGCGCTTTGCGCTGCCGGGCATAGGCAATAACTGGCAGGTCGTGCTCAAGGCCACGGCCCTGGTGTCCATTATCGGGCTTACCGACCTGGTGCAGGTAACCCAGGGGGCCGGTCGGGCCACCTCGTCCATGTTCCTGTTCATTTGTGTGGCCGGGCTCATCTATCTTGTGCTCACCAGCGTGTCCAACATTGTCCTGTGGCTGCTGGAACGCAAGTATTCGGTGGGCGTGCGAGAGGCCCAGCTATGATCGAGTCGCTTAATAATTTCCTGACCATCCTGAACGATTACTGGAAGCCGCTGCTGTTCTGGGATGGCACTGCATTTTCCGGGCTGGCCGTCACCTTGTGGGTGTTGGTGCTCTCCCTGGCCCTGGGGCTGGTGCTGGCCATTCCCATGTCGGTCGGGCGGGTGTCGAACAATCGCTGGATCGCCTGGCCGATCTGGTTCTTCAGTTACGTGTTCCGTGGTACGCCTTTGTATGTGCAGATTTTGCTGATTTACAGCGGCGTCATCGGCCTGCAGGTGGTGCGCGATACCCCCTTGCTGCACACTTTTTTCATGAGCGGCTACAATTGCCTGGTGCTGGCCCTCATGCTCAATACACTGGCCTACACGACCGAGATTTTTGCCGGTTACATCAAAAACAGTGCGCATGGCGAACTGGATGCCGCGCGTGCTTTCGGGATGTCCCGGTATAAAATGTATACGCGGGTTATTTTACCTTCGGCGCTGCGTCGGGCGTTGCCGGCCTATAGCAACGAAGTCATTCTTATGCTGCATGCCACGTCGCTGGCCTTTACCGCCACTGTGCCGGATATTCTGAAGGTGGCGCGCGACGCCAACGCCGCTACCTATCTGACGTTTGCTGCTTATGGTACGGCAGCCATTTTGTATATGTGTGTCTCGTTTGTTCTCGTGGCACTGTTTCGCCGGCTGGAAAAGAGAACGCTGGGCTTTCTGGGCCACAGCCAACACTAGGATCGTTATGTATAAACTCGATGTTCAGAACATCTATAAGTCTTATGGACAAAACGAAGTATTGAAAGGCGTGTCGCTGCAGGCTAAAGCCGGCGACGTGATCGCCATGATCGGCTCCAGTGGCTCCGGTAAAAGTACGTTCTTGCGCTGTATCAATTTCCTGGAACAACCCAATAGCGGGTCGGTATCGCTCAACGGTGAAACGCTGACGGTGAGCAAGGACGCCAGAGGGCGCTTGCGCGTCTCCGACGAAAAGCGCCTGCAGGTATTTCGCACCAAGCTGGCCATGGTGTTCCAGCACTTCAATCTGTGGGCACACATGACGGCGCTGGAAAACATTATTGAAGCGCCCATTCATGTACTGGGCGTACCGAAGGCCGAAGCGATCGAGCGTGCACGGCAATACCTGAACAAGGTGGGCCTGCCGCCGGCCGTGGAAAATCAATATCCCTCCCAGATGTCTGGCGGCCAGCAGCAGCGCGTGGCCATTGCCCGTGCGCTGGCCATGGAACCCGAGGTGATGCTGTTTGACGAACCCACCTCGGCGCTGGATCCTGAGCTGGTTGGAGAGGTACTGCGCGTCATGCAGAAACTGGCCGAAGAAGGGCGGACCATGATTGTGGTGACCCATGAAATGGGCTTTGCCCGCAACCTGGCCAGTCATGTTATGTTTTTGCACCAGGGTACGGTCGAAGAAGAAGGCCCACCAGATGAAGTTTTCGGCAATACACGTAGTCCACGCCTGCAGCAGTTCCTGTCCGGAAACCTGAAGTAATGCGGGGCTGTCGCGCCGCTACCGGGCGTGTTTTGGTTGCTGCTTTCCCATTGCCCTTGCACACCCACGCCGGAGACGGCCAATGAGCGTGCTGACCATTATTGCCTTGCTGTGTCTGGGGGCCTTTGGCGGTTTCATGGCCGGTCTGCTGGGTGTGGGCGGCGGCATGGTGCTGGTGCCCTTTCTGACCCTGCTGTTTGGCGCTTCCCTGATGTCGCCCGATCTCGCGGTTCATTCGGCGATCGCAACCAGCATGGGCATGATCCTTTTTACATCGATCTCCAGCATGCGAGCGCACCATCGGCAGGGCGCGGTTCTGTGGCCCGTGGTCTTTACGCTGGCCCCGGGTATCCTGCTTGGCGGTCTTCTTTCTGGCGGCGCGGTGTTTGCCTATTTACATGGCGCTGCGCTGTCGCTGTTTTTTGCGCTGTTTGTTGGCTATTCGGGCGTGAACATGTTGCGCAATAAAAAGCCCAAGCCGTCCCGGCAACTGCCCGGCATGGTGGGACGCACAGCAGCGGGTACCGGCATCGGCTTTATTTCCGGCCTGGTCGGCGCCGGCGGCGGGTTTTTGTCGGTCCCTTTCATGGTCTGGTGCAATGTGCCCCTGCGCAATGCGGTTGCGACCTCTGCCGCGCTGGGGTTTCCCATCGCGCTGGCCAATAGTGTAGGCTACATATTGTCGGGCCTGCGCGAAGTAGGCGTGCGCGACGGCATGCTGGGCTATGTTTACTGGCCAGCCCTCGTCTTGCTGGTGATCATGAGTGTGTTATTGGCGCCGGTAGGCGCACGCATGGCGCACACCTTGCCGGTAGACAAACTGCGCAAGGTCTTTGCCGGACTGCTGTTTGCGTTGGCTGCCTATATGCTGTTCAAGGCACTGCAGCAATACGGTGTGTTTAGCGGGTAAAGGCGCTGCGCGAGCACTGGCCGCTGCGCACTACGGGCAGGGATCTTATTGGTTTCTACGGGGTCTTCTTATTTGCGTGGCGGGTTTTCACCGGCTATATGATCTCTACTGGCCCTAAGGGCCAGGAAAGCCCTTAAGGGCGCGGCGGGCGAAATACCTGCGGGTCGTCGTAGAAACCCGGGTTTTCACTGTCGGCATCCCAGCCTGGGATACCCATGACAGGCAAAGGGCAGTGTGGCTTGATCTGCAGTTGTTCCTCGGTCAGCAGGTTTGCCAACGTCTGCGCCATTACTTCGTCGATAGCGCCGGCGGGCGTATCCGACGGGATGCGTATGACATTTGCCGTGATTGCCTTGTAAGGATTCACGCATTTTTCCAGCAGAGCATGGCCGATAATGGCAATCTGCGTCTGCTGCCACAAGGCGCGTTCCTTGATAAAAGCACGGCGCCAATCCCGTTGCTCAATCGCGTCCCATAAGGGGGATGGCGCTTGTAGAAACAGGCCACCCTCGTCAAGCAGGGTGATCGTATCGCGGACCACGCCGCGTCGCTGGCCTACCCCCTGGCGCAGAATCTGCCGGCACTGGATCTTGTTGAACAGGGTTTTTACTTTGGGAAACCGGAACCAGCACAGGCCATTGAAAAAATCATGCAAATTGTCCCGCGTCGGGCACATACCGTTCTGTCCGATGAACTGCTCATAGGCCATGCCGGCAGGCAGGGCAGACTGGCTGGTAAAGCGGACCGGGCACGTTGTCGGCGCCAGCGCATTGAGCAATAGCGCAACTGGCATGGGTGAGTTCATGCCCGCTGCTACCCCTGGGGCCGCGTCCCAATGTGCATGGCCCGGCAGCCAGGCGCGCAAAGGCGACCACCATGGACGTGTCGTGTCCAGCCCCGACAGCACATCAACAATCATGCAACGCGCCCTTGCTTGCGTTCGTTGTCATGGCGAACTCACTTGAATGTGATGGCCGGCTCGGTATCGCCCCAGGGCATCAGCGGCACGACGGAAATGCTGTTGTAGGGCGAGCCGTCGATCAGTTTTTCGCTGACAACCAGATAGATCAGCGATTTGTTTTCCGTGTCGATCAGGCGCGAGACATTGAGCCCCTTGAATAGAAAGCTCATGCGCTGGGTAAACACGTCTTCCTGTACCTTGCGCACAGGCTGCGCCGCTTTTAGCGGGCCTGTCTGGCGGCATGACAATGCGAAACGCGACGGGTTTTCTGCAAAACCCAGCGCGCCGGACACACCACCGGTTTTGGCGTAGGACAAATGGCAAGTCACGCCTTCGATCTGCGGATCGCTGAAAGACTGGACGCAGACCTTGTCGTTGTTGACGATACGCCAGGTGGTGCTGACGCAGCCAATATCATCGGCGGCGGCAGTGGCGGGGGCGGTGATGCTCAGTAGCGCGGCGCAGGCGGCAAGCGCGGGAATGATTCGTTTCATGATGCTCATGATACCTAAGGGAATGAGTTGAATGTCGGCAAAGAGTTTACACCCAATCGGGCGCTGCAGGACGGTTGCCGGGCAAACCCCGGGTGGCAGGTGAAAATCGCCGGCGCGCCCGCTGCCAAATGCGACTACAATAGTTCGGCAGGTTGTCGCCTCCCGAGCGACATGCGATACGACGACTTGCCTGCATTGAGCCCGCTTGGGCAGAACCGCTTACCTATTATCCTATGGAAAAACTACGTATTGATAAATGGCTCTGGGCAGCACGTTTTTACAAGACGCGCTCGCTGGCGGCCACTGAAATAGGCAAAGGCCGCGTGCTGGTCAACGACCAACCGGCCAAACCGGCCCGTGAAGTGAGCCCGGGCGATGTGGTGGCAGTCCGACGTGATCAGACCACGATCACTGTTCAGGTGCTGGCGTTATCAGCCATACGGGGGCCGGCACCCGTTGCACGCACGCTTTATGAAGAGACCGAAGCGAGCCGGCTGGCGCGCGAGGCCGCGCAGGAACAGCGGCGGCTGGCCGGTGAACCCGCCCTCAGTCTTGAGCATGGTCGTCCGACCAAGCGTGATCGCCGTCAGCTGGAACAGGTGAAAAAGGGTGGCGACTGGTAAGCACCGCCAAATCTGCACGGGGCAATAAAAAACAGATTGTAAGAAGGGGTTAAACAGCGGCACCAACACCTATCAATTTGTTGCGGATGATTTTACAATCGTGTTCAATCCATTGACACCCAGCCTTTACAACGAGAGTTTTCTCAGGTTGTTCAGGATATACATCTAAAAAAATCGAGGAGTACAGACATGTTGTTCGACAAAAGAATAAGCCGGCTTGCGCTGTCGGCAATCTGCATCAGTGTCGCATTGGCGCTGGGCGCCGGCCAGGTTACGGCGCAGGAAGCACCCGCTGCAGCAAGCACCGTCAACTTGCCGGCACCCCCTACCATCAAGTATGACTACGACATGGATATTTTCCATCCGGTCAGCGCCAAAAACGGCATGGTGGCATCCGAACAGCGCCTGGCCTCTGAGATCGGACTGGAAATTCTCAAAAAAGGCGGCAATGCGGTCGACGCGGCGGTGGCTGTGGGTTTTGCCCTGGCCGTGGCCTTGCCTAATGCCGGCAACGTGGGTGGTGGCGGTTTTATGATGGTGCACGACGCCAAGTCGGGCAAGACCATTGCGCTTGATTTTCGTGAAATGGCCCCATCAAAGGCCGGCCGCGACATGTATCTGGATGACAAGGGCCAGGTCATCAATAATAAATCGCTGTATACCCACTTTGCCGTTGGCGTACCGGGGACGGTCAAAGGGATGGAGCATGCTCTGAAAAAATGGGGCACCATGCCGCTGGCAGAGGTGATGCAGCCGGCCATTGCCCTGGCAGAAAAGGGATACGCCGTCAGCCCGACGCTGGCCGAAGCGTTGGCCGTGGAAAAAGACAACCTGGGCAAGTGGGAAAACACAAAGGCCATTTTCTTCAAGGATGGCGAACCGCTCAAGGCAGGCGAGCAACTGGTCATGAAAGATCTGGCCAACTCCATGAAAATGATTGCAGAACAGGGTAGTGATGCATTTTACAAGGGCGCCATTGCCGAGCAGATCGTCCAGGAAATGAGCAAGCATCAGGGTCTGATCAGCAAAGAAGACCTGGCCAACTACAAAGTGGTGGAACGCGAGCCGGTGACCGGCGATTATCGCGGTTACAAGGTTGTATCCATGCCGCCTCCGAGCTCGGGCGGTATCCATATCATTCAGATGTTGAATGTGCTGGAACACTTCCCGCTGAACGAATCGGGCCCCAACAGCGCCAAAACCATTCGCCTGATGGCAGAAACCATGAAGCGCGCTTATGCTGACCGGTCCGAATATCTGGGTGATACCGATTTTGTCAAAGTGCCGCAAAAAGGCCTGATCGCCAAATCCTATGCTGACGATCTGGCCAAACTGGTGGCCGAAGAGAAGGTGACGCCTGCCAAGGATATCAAGCCCGGCGCGCCGCAGAAATATGAAAGCGACCAGACTACCCATTACTCTGTTGTAGACAAGGACGGCAATGCAGTCGCAGTCACTTATACGCTGAATCTGAATTTCGGCAGCGGGATTGTGGCCGGCAATACCGGTATTTTGCTGAACAATGAGATGGATGACTTTTCGGCCAAACCGGGCGTGCCCAATGCTTTCGGCCTGATTGGTGGGGAAGCCAATGCCATTGAGCCTGGCAAGCGGCCATTGTCGTCCATGACACCAACCATGGTACTCAAGGACAACAAGCCCTGGCTGGTGACCGGTAGCCCCGGCGGTGCCCGCATTATCACAACTGTGTTGCAGACGCTCACCAACAGTATTGATTTTGGCATGAACCCGGCTGTTGCTGCTGCCCTGCCGCGCTTTCACCACCAATGGCTGCCGGACGAACTGCGGCTGGAACCCGGATTCAGTCCCGATACCATCGAGCTGCTGAAAAAACAGGGTTACAAGGTCGTCGTCAAGCCCACAATGGGCCGCACGCAAACCATACAGATTCGCGACAATATGATGTATGGCTATTCTGATCCGCGTAATCCGGATGGCGTCACCCTGGGGTATTGAATCAAGTGGTGAGTAAGAGTATGGACGGCCTGCACGCGTGCAGGCCGTTTTTCAAAGAAAATGGCGGCTGCACAGGCGGGCGCCATTTTTTTTTTGAATACCTGGGGTGCGACGCTGCTGAGGTTCGCTCTACCTTGTGCTCAGCCCTGTCCGGTAGCGCGCGACGCCTTGTTCTGTTGGTTTTGTTTATAGCGACTATGCCTATGCCGGCTACGTCGCCCTCACCCAAAACCCCAATGCGATGTATGACAAGGGCAAATTTTGCCTGCTGCTTTGGTATGATGGGCCGGCAAACCTGATGTCGGACATCGTAAAGCGCTGCATGTGTTGACCCGTGCTGTTGCTGCATTTGGCCCGGCCGGGCCGAGCAGTCACGCAAAAAGGAATGTCATGAGCAAATCACTCGTCCAATTATTGAATACAACATATCCGCTGATTCAGGCGCCTATGGCGGGCGTGACCACGCCGGCACTGGCCGCTGCCGTATCGGAGGCGGGAGCACTGGGCTCATTAGGGCTGGCGTCAGCCTCGCTGGATCAGGCGCGCAGTATGATCACCGAAACCCAGCGCCTGACGCGCAAGCCGGTAAACATCAATTTCTTCTGTCATCGGCCGACTACGCCGGACCACGCAGCCAGCCAGGCATGGCTGGCGCACCTGCGTCCCATGTTCGAAGAGTTCGGGGCCACACCGCCGTCTGAACTGAAGGACATTTACCGGCCGTTTCCCGATTACCAGGATATGCTTGAACTGGTGCTGGAAACCCGTCCGGCGGTGGTCAGTTTCCATTTCGGCCTGCCGTCGCAGGAATATATTGACGCGTTGAAAAACGCCGGCATCGTCTTGATGGCCAGCGCAACCACGCCGACAGAGGCTCGGCAGATAGAGGCTGCCGGCATTGATGTGCTGGTTGCCCAGGGGTATGAAGCCGGCGGACACCGGGGCGTATTCGAGCCGGAGAAGGGCGATGCCCAGTATGGTACGTTCGCCCTGGTGCATATGCTGGCAACCCAGTCCGCATTACCGGTGGTGGCCGCTGGCGGCATTATGGATGGTGCTGCCATCAAGGCCGCGCTGGCCCTGGGGGCGGCTGGCGTGCAATGCGGCACGGCATTTATACTGTGTCCGGAATCGGCCGCCAATGCCGCCTACCGCAAGGCATTGCAAAGCGAACGCGCTTATGACACTCGTGTTACGACAACCCTGTCGGGGCGTGCGGCGCGTGGCTTGCGCAATCGCCTGTATATTGATGAACCGGCAAGCGCCCGTCCGCCCACCCCTGGCTATTCCATGACCTATGATGCGGCCAAGGCATTGAACGCCGCCGCCAGCGCCAAAGGTAATGATGAGTTTGCCGCACAATGGGCAGGCCAGGCCGCAGCGCTGGCCCGGGCGATGCCGGCTACGCAAATGGTGCAGACGCTGGTTACGGAAGCGGGCTGGTAAACCGGCAAGAATCCATGTTGGATCAGCCAGTGCGCCCGGAAGTGCATCGGGCGCCAGGCTAGCACGCGAGCGTCGTCGCCATCGTAATATTCATCACAAACGTAATTGTGACCACAAGCGTCATCGTAATGGGCTATGTGCGCAGTTGGTGTCTGCGCAGAATAACACCCCGCATCAGGAATATCACCAGGCCGATCAGCGTCATCAGCAGGCCCGCCCATACAGGCGAAACCAGACCCAGACCGGCGGTAATGGTGATGCCGCCCAGCCAGGCGCCCAGTGCATTGGCGGCATTGAAAGCGGCATGCGTCAAGGCGCCCATCAGCGTCGGCGCCTGCGGGGCACTCAACATGATCTGAACCTGCATGGAAGGCACCACCAGCATAGAGCTGAACGCAATGCCAAACATACAGATCAACAGCATCCAGGGAGAGCTTGCCGTCAGGCCCAGAATAAACAGCACAATCAGCACGCAGCTAAAGCCGATGATGATTCCCTTTTGTTGATATTTATCAGCCAGATAGCCGCCCAGCAGGTTGCCGCTGGTCATGCCGGCGCCAAAGGTCATCAGGGCGACCGGAATCATCGCCGCAGGCAAATGGGCTACATCCGTCACCATGGGGCCAATATAGGTATAGACGGCAAAAATGCTGCTGGTGCCGATGGCGATAATCAGGAGCAGAAACCAGGCTTTGGGTGTTTTCAAGCCATGCAGTTCCTGGCTGACCGGGTTGCCCTTGAGTGCCTCTGATTTGGGTAGCCAGCGCCATAGACAGCCGAAGGCCACCAGACCAAACAGCGCTACCAGCAGGTAAGTATTGCGCCAGCCCAGCACCTGTCCGGCAAAGGTGGCAGCAGGCGCACCAATGATATTGGCCACGGTCAGGCCCAGCAGGATCAGCGAAACAGCCCTGCCGGTCTTGCTTTTACCGACCAGATGGGCGCCGGCCACAACGCCCGCGCCAAAATAGCAGCCATGCGGCAGCCCGGTCAGAAACCGCGCCACAATCAACCATTCGATAGAGGGTGCCAGCGCTGACAGCACATTGCCTACAATGAACATGAAAAACAGCAGAAGCAGAAACGGTCGCCGATGCAGGCGTGCGCCTGCCATGGTCAGCAACGGCGCGCCGGCCACAACGCCAATGGCGTAGGCTGAAATGGCATGACCGGCAGTCGGTATGCTTACCTGCAGATCGCTTACGATCAGCGGTAATATTCCCATGCTGGCAAATTCAGTGGTGCCGATACAAAAACTGCCCAGGGACAGCGCGAGCAGGGCCAGGGCCACGTGTTGTGGCGTCGTGCCGGAAGTTGAAGGTTGCATGAGGCAGGTAGGTGAAGTGGGGTGCGCAGGGAGGCTATCAAGCCGTTTAGTCGGTCCGCCAGGACGGATCGTCACTGCCCCAAAGACCGCCGACCTGTGAAAAACGGGCGTGGCTGTCTATGGCAAAGGCAGGAAGCGATTGTATAACGATTCCTGATGGGCTGGGCTGGCGCAACTGCCACGGTGACACATCGGCAAGTGAAATACCTTTATCGGTGGCGGCACCACTGGCAAGCAGCCAGTTGGCTGTCGCCAGCAAATGTGCCTGTACGCGCCAGGTGCCACCCTGTTCGCTGCGCCATTTGAGCGCACGCAATATGCCGGCCGCCAGCAGATAGCCGGTGGCATGATCCAGCGCCTGCGCAGGCAGGGCCCCGGGCGTGGCACCGTCCGCAGATTCCAGCATGCCAATGCCGGTTGCCGCCTGCACGATACTGTCAAAGCCGCGTCGATCCCTCCACGGACCTGCAAACGTCCAGGCCGATAGCGTCGCGTGAATCAGATGGGGGTAGGTTCGGGCCAGCGTTGCACTGTCCAGCCCGAAAGCCGCCAGTGCCTGCGGGCGATAGCCTGTGACCAGGACATCGGCGGTGCTCAATAGTTCATGCAGTCTGTGCAATGCTTCGGGTTCACGCAAGTCGAGCAGGGCAGAGCGTTTATCGGCACCGGTGTCCACATGTTGCACCGGCAGCTCCGGCATGGCCGGATTATCAATCCGCAACACATCGCAGCCCAGATAAGCCAGTGTGCGCGTGGCAACGGGTCCGGCAATCACGCGGGTCAGATCCAGCACCCGTGGCCGCCCCTGCTGGGGGCCGGGCGGTATTGGCGTTTGCCGCGCGATATTGTCTATGGATAGCAGCGGCACGTCAGCGGCTTGCTGCGCTTGTTCCGACTGCTGCCATTGCGCAGTATCGCGCACCTTGACGGCAATGCCTTTGGCTGCGGTTACTGTTTCTTCTACATCAATAGCGCGCCACTGTTTGAGGGTATCGGCCAACTGTTCACGCGGGCACGCATCGGGCAGGCCAAGCGCCTCCAGCAGGCGCTGGCGGTGATGGGGATAGTTGCCATGCAACCTGACCCAGCCATCTTTGGTTTGAAAAAAACCTGAGTGAGACTTGAATACCGCAGCGTGCTCGCCGTCGATTGTTTGCAATTGATCATTGCGAAAGGCAACAGACACTTGCGCGGGCTCGACCGTCACGGTCTGCGCCTGGCGCAGATCGGCGGCGGACAATGCGGCAGCAGCCACGGCGCCGCATGCCAGTTCATTGACCTGCAGATTGGACGGTAAAAAATTTCCCGCACCCAGTTGCAGATGTTCTTGCACATACCGTGGTGGCAGTTGCAAAACGGGCAGCAGTGAACAAAGGAGGCTGTTGGACTGCGGCGCTTGCAGGGGGCGGGCGGCGTCGGTCATGATGCCTGTTCCTGTCCATCAGCGTGAAACACCGTAAATTCATCAACCCCAATCCGGCTGGTGGAAAACTGATTGGCCGGATGTTCGGTATCCTCATAGCCCAGCGAAATACCGCAAGCGATGATCTGGTCGTCTGCGATTTGCAGGTGTTGGCGAATGATTCCGGGATAGTTGCTCAGTGCCGCCTGGGGGCAGGTATGCAACCCCAGCGATCTGGCTGCAATCATGATGGTCTGGATAAACATGCCGGTGTCCATCCAGCTGCCGGTCTCCATGTCGTTGTCCAGCGTAATGAACAGGACAACCGGTGCATCGAAAAACGCAAAATTGCGGCCATGCTGGCGTTTCATGCCGGCCTTGTCCTCGCGGGTGATGCCCAGCGTGTTGTACAGCGACCAGCCGGTTTCGCGCCGTCTTGCCAGGTAAGGTTCGCGCCATTTTACCGGGTAGTATTGGTACTCACGCTGTTCCTGCTCGCCATTGTCGTGTGCCTGCATCAAGGCCTGCGCCAGGGCGTCGCGCGAGGCGCCGCTCACCACATGAACTTTCCAGGGCTGGATGTTACTGCCGCTGGGTGCGCGGGCGGCCGCATGCAAAATGGTGCGGATGTCGTCGGTGGAAACCGGATCGGGCAAAAAGCCGCGCACGCTTTTGCGGGTCAGGATGGCCTGCAGGGTTTCATTTTCGAAGTGGGGGTCTCGGCTATTCATGGGAACTCGTCTGGTCGTCGGGCATGGAAGTCAGTTGAAATACGCAGCCATCAATACAAAAGACGGCAACTTCACTTTACCATTTTTTGCGTGTGCGCAATATGGTCGGGCGGGGTTGGCACTTGCAGCAACGGCCATTGTTTCATCCTCCCCATGCCAGGCATTGCATTTGAAAATGACCACAAATTCTAATGCGAATCGGGTCTTTTCTTATCGCGAAAAAAACGTTCCCTATTCAAAGTGGCCTGCGTAGACTTTGTCAGACGGTGATCGTCATAGCATAATATTTATCACAGTTGCCATATCACCGGACAGCAGTAATCAATCACCATAAGGAAATCGTCCTATGAGTACCACAGCATTGAAGGTCCGGGAACTTCCCGTCAATCAACAGATCCAGGTTCTGCCCCAGTCCGGTTACACCGGTGCGCTGATCACCGGCGCCAACCTGACCAAGCCGCTTTCCCGCGAGCAGATTGCCGCCATACGTGGTGCGCTGAACAAATGGGGTGTGGTGTATTTCCGGGATCAGCACCTGAATCACGCCCAGCATATCGCTTTCGGCCGGCAGTTTGGCGACGTAACACCGGGACATCCTTATGAAGGTGATCTGGCGCCCAGCGGTTTCCCGGAAATTCACACGGTATCGCCTGAGGCCTACAAGAAACGCTATGGCGATCAGTATCGTCGGCAGGAGGGCAGTAACGGTCCGGGCTGGCACGCGGATGTGACGCCGCTGATCAACCCGCCAGCCTACTCAATCCTGCGCGCCGAAGTCGTGCCCGAATTTGGCGGCGATACTCACTTTACCAATGTGGCTGCGGCCTATCGTGGTCTGTCCAGGCCAGTACGTGATCTGATCGACACGCTGCGCGCCGAGCATCGTTTCGGCTCCAGCCAGAACGCTGAGCGCAGCAATGAGAAAATTGGCGAATGGGTGCGCAACAAGCCGTTGGCATCGGTGCATCCAGTGGTGCGGATACACCCGGACACAGGCGAAAAAGTGATTTACGTCAATCCGTCATTCACGCGGCACATTGTCGGTGTATCAGCCAGGGAAAGCCGTCATATCCTGGATTTGCTGTTTGAACACATTGCCAACCCCGTCTACACCGACAGATTCCGGTGGGAGCCCGGGTCCATCGCTTTCTGGGACAACCGTGCGGTACTGCACCTGGCCCCGCGTGATTTTGAGCATCTGGATGTGGCGCGCATATTACACCGTATTACCCTGGTGGGCGACGTTCCAGTCGGACCGCTGGGCGAGCGCTCAAGCTCGATTGAAGGCCAGCCGTTTCTGGCGGCATGAGTCCGGGTGTCGGCCAGTGAACAGGCCGACACCGGTGATTAACCTGAAAGTGGACATGAACACGATGGTTTCCCCTTCTTCCGGCATTGTTTCATCGGTCGTTGATTACCCAGTTGAACTGCTGACCCGACAATCGCCTGCGAACCTGTACGGTAGCCGCGCCATGGAACCGGCCGGGTTGGTTGATCCTACAGTCATTGCACAAACCCGCCAGCGGCCAAGTCGCATTCCGCGCTCTGTGCAACGCTTGCTCGGGCCGCTGTTGCTATTGGGATTATGGCAGTTGTTCAGTTCTGCGCAGATTTTCGATCCGCGTACGACGCCAGCGCCATACAGCGTTCTTAGCACTGCCTATGCGCTGCTGGCCTCAGGCGAATTACAAACGCATTTATGGTCGTCGCTGCAGCGCGTGCTTGCCGGCCTGGCGCTGGGCCTGACAGTCGGTCTGACAGGCGCCATCGCAAGCGGATTGTCGCGAGCCGGGGAAAACATCGTGGATGCCAATATGGAAATTCTGCGGGCGGTACCCAATTTCGCTTTGTTGCCCGTTCTGATTGCCTGGTTCGGAATTGGCGAGGATTCAAAGATCATTCTTATCTCTCTGGGCGTGCTGGTGGCCATCTATATCAACACCTACAGTGCAATTCGCAATGTTGATGCATCGCTGATAGAGGCGGCCACCACATTAGGCGTGCGGCGCCGCGAGATGATTACGACTGTAATTTTGCCGGGCGCGCTGCCGGGCTTTCTCGTGGGCCTGCGCATTGCCCTGACCAGTGCCTGGCTGGCGCTGATCTTTGCCGAAACCATCAATGCCCCGTTGGGGCTGGGCCGGATGATGTCCGACGCACGCGAGTATTTCAGGGTCGATATTATTTTTGTCCTGCTGGCGGTATATGCGATGCTGGGCCTGCTCTCGCTCAGCCTGGTTCGGTATCTGGAATCACGGTTGCTGCAATGGCGGAGGGTATTTGATGGCCAGTAATCCTGCTGCTGTCCAGGTTCAATCGCTGGACAAGCTATTCGGTACCCGCAAGGTCCTTGACGGGCTGTCATTGACGGTCGGGCAGGGCGAGTTTGTGGCGCTGCTCGGGCGCAGCGGTTCAGGCAAAAGCACCTTTTTACGCGTGCTGGGGGCGCTTGACGCAGAGGTCAGCGGTCAGGTGCGGGTGCCGGCCAGGCGTGCCATTGTGTTTCAGGAACCCAGGCTGTTGCCGTGGCAGCGGGTCTTGCGAAATATCACAGTTGGATTGCCCCGGAATGGGTCCACACGCCAGCGTGCTGTTGAGGCATTGGATGAGGTAGGGCTGGCGCGCCATGCGCAGGCCTGGCCGCGCACGCTGTCTGGTGGTGAGGCGCAGCGCGCCGCGCTGGCCCGGGCATTGGTGCGCGAACCGCAACTGCTCTTGCTGGATGAACCATTCGGTGCGCTTGATGCATTGACACGGCTGCGTATGCATGTGCTATTGCGCAATCTGTATGAGCGACACCGGCCGGCCGTGCTGCTGGTGACGCATGATGTGGATGAAGCCATGTTGCTGGCCGATCGTGTTCTGGTGCTGACAGACGGCCATATCGCCTTTGACGAACCCGTCGCCATTGACGATCCGGTTCGACGCAATAGTCCGCGCTTCGGTCAGCTGCGCGCTGCGCTGTTGCAGGAACTGGGTGTTGCGCAAGCCTGAGCAGAATAATTTTTTCGTGATCAATTAACAAGGAGAGGTCGCCATGCAGTTGCTCTTTTGCCGTCAGATGAACCGGTTTCGTTCCAGGATATGCGCCCAGGTGCGCCTGCGCACCGGCATCCGAACCTTGTTGCTCATGTGCTTGTCCGGAATGGCGGTGGCGGCAACAGAGGATCAGGCCAGTCTTTCCCAAAAGCTGCAGGATGCCGTTCCCGCGGGCGTGCGTCTGGTTGTCGCAGAACAGAGCGACCAGTTTTCCATTCCATGGAAAATCTCGGGGCTGGGTGCGAACGCGCCATACAACATTACATTTGCCAATTTCAACGGCGGGCCGGCGGTGTTGGAAGCACTGGTGGCTGGCGCGGTTGATGTTGGTTTCATCGGCGAAGCGCCGTTGCCCATTGCGCTGGCTGCTGGCGTCAAAGATCTGAAGGTGATTGCCGCCATTGCCAATCCGGGCAGCCCGGGCAATATTTTTCTGGTGGCCCAACCCGGTAGCGGTATTCAGAAAGCATCCGATCTGGCGGGTAAAACGATTGCCTATCCGCCTGGCACGGGTCGACATATGATCCTGAGCGGTATCCTGCATTCGGCCGGTCTGGATATTCGCAAGGATATCCGCAACGTGGCACTGGCCGGATCGGAAGTCGCGCCAACGTTCGCTTCGCGTTCAGTGGACGCAGCCATTGTCCTGGGCCAGCAATTGTTCAGGTTGGGTAGCCCGCCGATTATTGAAGATGGCACAGGGCATAACTGGGGCCTCAATGTATTGGTCACGCGCCAATCGGTCTTGGACGATCCGGACAAAGTGCGGGCGCTGGCAGATCTGACACGACGCGCGGTACAGGTCCTGAATTGGCAACAACGTCACGCAGCACAATGGATCAACGCAAGCTATGTGAAGCAGCAAGGACTGACGTATGAGCAGGGTAAATATCTGTACGACAAATCAGGGCTGGGCACCTACTACCCGATAGAAAACCGGCTCAGGCAGGTTTATCAGCAGATCGCTGACGGTCTTTACGAAACCGGTGCATTGCAGAAAAAGGTAACGGTTGACCCATTTCTTGATGCGCGATTCAACGATATTGTCGTCGCCCAAAATCGTCTGGACGGCATGGTGCCCAAGCCGCTGGCGAATGATCGGCATGCGGTGATTGCATCGCAAGGCGCGCAGACGCCGGCCACCGATGCCAAGGCCGATGTCGCGCCCATCGCGCTCGCACGACCAGCCCTGGCGGCGCCTTGAATTTACCGCAAGTTCAATAACCTGAGGTTGCAGCCGTGCAATCATCTAAAAGGATTTGATATGTCATATGTACTTGAAGCAACAGATGCACAGGCGGTGGCCACTGCCCCGTTACCGACAACGCAGCTGTCCATTACGCCGCTTACCGCGCATATTGGGGCGCAAATAGATGGTCTGGACTTGCGCTTTACCCTGACGCCAACGCAGATTGCTGGCATTCGCGCAGCACTGCTCAAGTGGAAAGTTATTTTCTTTCGCAATCAGTACCTGAGCCATGAACAGCATGTGGCATTCAGCCGGCAATTTGGCCAGCTTACCGTTGGTCATCCTGTCTTTGGCTATGTGCAAGGTCATCCAGAAGTCTATTCGGTCGGACGCAATCGCAAGGCCAACCGCTTTGATGGTCAGCGCCTGGTGCGACCGTGGACAGGCTGGCATACTGATGTCACTGCTGCCGTGAATCCGCCTTTTGCTTCCATCCTTCGTGGGGTAACCATTCCCCCTTATTCAGGCGATACCCAATGGACCAATCTGGTAGCTGCCTATCGCGGATTATCACCAACCCTGCGCGCATTCGTAGATACGCTGGTTGGCGAGCACCGCTTTGCGCCGCCGGAGGGCGCCCAGCCGAAGACGGCGTTTGAGCAGGATGTCAGGAAACGTCCTTTGGTCAGCCACCATCCGCTGGTTCGGGTGCATCCCGAGAGCGGCGAGCGGGCGCTCTATGTCAGCCCGTCATTTCTTAAAAATATTGTGGGTCTTGCGCCGCGCGAAAGCGAGCAGTTGTTGCAGTTGCTGTTTGAACATGTGATTCGACCGGAATACACCGTACGTTTCAAATGGGAACCCGGATCAATTGCGTTTTGGGATAATCGTTCTACAGCCCATCTACCACCGGTAGATATATTTGACACTGCATTTGATCGCCAGCTTTACCGTACCACGCTGGTGGGCGATATCCCGGTTGGGCCGGATGGCTCCTCATCGGTAGCCATTGAAGGCGAACCTGTCCTGGCGCATCGTGCCGACTGAAATAGCATAAAATCAATTAGCAACGATCAATTTTCAACGATCCGTTTTACAACGTTTTTACCATCGGTCCGGCCCGTTGTCTCCTCCTGCCGGATCGGTGGCTTTTCATTATATGGCGATTGACCTGCAACTGCGGCAAGACCTCTATGCGTCTGGTGCCATTCTGGCTGCAGGCCGCAACTGAATGCGGTGCCTGCTGTCTGAACGGCCAGCGGCAGTGACGCTTAGAATAGCGCAGGCAGATCAAACACCAATACTTCGGCGTTGCTGCCATTTTCCAGAATCACGGATTTTTCATCCGTAATTTTCAACGCATCGCCTGCCTGTAGCTGCCGGCCATTGACAGTCACGCTGCCTTTGGCCACATGCACATACCCAGCACGTCCTTCAGCCAGTTCGTGGCTCAGTGCGGGATCGCCATTCAGGATGCTGGCATATATTCTTGCATTCTGATGGATCAGCACTGAACCCTGCTCCCCGTCGGGGGAAGCGATCAGGCGCAGGCGGCCTTTTTTCTCTGCCGGTGTGAAGGCTTTTTCTTCATACCCGGGAGCGATGCCGGCTCTGTCCGGTTCAATCCATATTTGCAGAAAGTGCACTGGTTGCTCGGCCGAATCATTATATTCGCTATGCATGATACCGGTTCCGGCGCTCATGCGTTGCACGTCGCCGTAGCCAATGGCCGAACCGTTGCCCATACTATCGGAGTGAGCCAGTTTGCCTTCCAATACATATGAGATAATTTCCATGTCGCGATGACCGTGTTTGCCAAAACCGCGTCCAGGTTGTACCCGGTCCTCGTTTATCACAAGCAACGGGCCAAATCCGGTATGAGCGGGGTCATGATAGCCGCCGAATGAAAAAGAATGACGTGAACTTAGCCATCCGTGCTCGGCAACACCGCGTTCTTCGCTTTTTCTGATATTTAGCATTTTATTTATTCCTTGATAATTGATTGGGGTGTTTCAAAGGCCGCATTTCAATTGCGTTTGCAATGGATCTGCACTGAATGCAGCGCGTCCTCTGTTGCACCACTGATACTGTTATTGTATGGGGTATATTACGGATTCTGAAGACCGAAATTCGGAACTCTTTTTCCTTTATCTGGAACAATCAAAACCGTCATGACACTTAACGCAAACGACCTGATTCTTTTTGCCCAGGTCATGGATTCCGGTAGTTTTTCCGCCGCAGCAGACCGGCTCGGCCTGCCTAAATCCACTCTGTCGCGCCGCATTAGCGGATTGGAGACAGAGCTGGGCGAGCGCCTGATCACTCGCAGCACGCGCAAGCTGATGATCACTGAGTTTGGCAGCGAGGTCCTCGAACATGCCCGACGGCTGGTCAATGAAACGGAAACGACAATGGCTTTCGCCCTGAACCGGCAGGCGACGCCTCAGGGAACATTGCGGGTGTCATTTCCTCCCGATTTTTTTGAACATGCGCTCGCCGAGTTTTTGCCTTTGTTTTCAGAACAGCATCCGAATGTGCGGCTGGAGCTGGATCTGTCTGCAAGACGGGTGGATCTGCTGGCTGAACGATTCGATGCTGCGATTCGTGTGGCTACCTCCTTGCCCGATGACAATAGCCTGGTCGCCCGCCGTCTTGCGACACTGGTGACGTCCCTGTATGCCAGTCCTTCTTATATGATCAAGCATGGCCCGCTGCAGCAGCCGGAAGATCTGAAGACACATCGTGGACTGATGCTGATGAATAGCATGGGTGACATTCGGCGCTGGCGATTGAGCCGCGGCACCGATTTCTGGGAAGGCTCGCCAGCCTGCATGTTCAGCTCAAACTCCCTGGGGCTGCAGCGGACCATGGCGCTGCACGGCATGGGCATCGGCGGTTTGCCCGAACCCATGGCCCGGCCGTTTGTTGAAAACGGCACGCTGGTGCCTGCGTTGCCGGGCTGGAATTTACCCGAAGCGATCGTCTGGTGCGTTACGCCCGGGCGCCGTTTGCTGTCGCCAGCCACACGAGCATTTATTGAAGTATTCAGCCAGGTCATGAAGGGGAATGCTGCTTACCGAATTGCGGATATCAAAGCGCTGCTGGCCAGCCAACCGTAACAATCAACCAAAAATAGCCTGATCAACAAAGAAAAAGCCATATCCGTTGTGGAATATGGCTTTTTTTACGCTATGCCAGCTGTAATAGCTGGCGCGTTCCTGACTTAGTCACCCAGGTATTCGTCTGCAGGATGTTCTGCCTGATAGGCAGCCAGATCGCGTTGCACATCAGCACGGCTATCGGTGCTGCGAACCAGAATGGCAGGGTAGGCAGAATCGTTGGTGTCGCTTTGTTCAACGATCAGATTTTGCTGCACGGGGCTGACCGCATTTTCAGGGAAGCCATATTGGCTTTCTGAGAAACCGGCGGCGTGGGCGGCGCCAGTAGCAAAAGCGGCACCAAAGATAAGGGAAGCAAGTACGTTTTTCATGATTGTTAACTCCATAAATGATCGGTAGAAATCTGCGCAAGTGTGAATCGGTTTTGATGCACTGCAGGTTTCAGTGACTTCATTATGGACTTCTAAAATCGATAGAAAAATACTTATTACAGAATTATGAATTCCATATATGGAACAATAAGTATATATACTGGCGATTGATTTTAACTAATTCCATATTTGGAATAAGCTATCGGCCAATATACACCAATCCGCAGATCAATTGTTCAATCTAATCGATCGATGCTGCTGCGCATCACAGTATTGTCCAGCTATTTGGCAGTTTTGCAGGAATCAAAAAAGGGGTGCCACGGCTGGTGGCAGAAGCTGCCTGTGGTCACTACCGTGGCCCTTTTTCTGCTATGTACTGTTTATGGAATATGCAAGGCTGTCATGATTTACAAATGTCATTGGCCGATTGCAAATGTGGTGCTTTTGCCGCGTGATGATGGGCAATCTTGTGCAGGTTTTTAACTCGGGAACGGCCTCGTGGATTCACGCGACAAACAAGGGATATCCCGAATTAATGAATGCTTGACAGCCAAAATATTGAATTCCATACTACGCACATACTTGTATGATGTCATACAATGAAAAGCGCAGATCATCCTCATGAAATCCATTTTTCTGTTTTCCTTCTGCTTGCCGCGAGTCTTGGCTTTTTACATGAAGCAAAAGGAAACTTTCACGGAACAGCATGGCTCGCTCGGCAACTTTTCCTCGCACTCTCCAGGAGGATGCAAATTGGGCCGAAGGCAGAAAATCTTATCGGACGTCATATCCCTTTATCGATATGGGCGGCCCATGTTCCACCAGACAGGCGGCACTTGTCGTGCAAGCGCGCCGACCCTGCAACGACTTGCGTACGGTAATGATGAGTGTGATGCCTGCACGGCCAGGACAGGAGTATTTGCATGACGCACGCCCATGTTGATCGTGTCGGCAATATGCTGTGCCAGGTGGGAGAAAGCCCGGTATGGCATCCGCAGCACCAGGCACTTTACTGGACTGACATTCCGGCCAGGCGATTGTGGCGCTATGGGCCAGCGAGTGGCGCGATAGATCAATGGTCTTTGCCCGAGATGGCCGGCTGCATCGCCATGCGGGCCGATGGCTGGCTGGCAGCCATGGAAACCGGAATTTTTTCTCTCTCTGATTTGACGGCGGCCGATCCCGCCCCAAGCGTGCAGCCTATGGCAACTGTGATGCATGCGCGTTCGGGTATGCGTTTTAACGACGGTCGCTGCGATCGCCAGGGTCGCTTCTGGGCCGGCACCATGCTCATGGACATGGCTGCAGGCGCGCCGGTAGGCCGGCTATACCGTTACGCGGCCGGTGAGCTCGCCATGCCGCTGGCCGAGCCGATGATTGTGCCAAATGGCATGGCGTTTAGCCCCGATGGTCGCCATATGTATCTGTCGGACTCCCATCCATCACGCAAGACGGTGTGGGTGTATGACTACGATCCCGACACCGGATTGCCGGCCAATCGGCGCGTTTTCATTGAAGCCTTGCCTGCCGGACGTCCTGACGGCGCTGCAATAGACCAGGATGGTTGCTACTGGATTTGTGGCAACGAAGCGGGACGGGTCTATCGCTATACGCCCGCCGGCCTTCTGGATCGCACTGTGCAGGTGCCGGTTCCCAGGGTTGCCATGTGCGCCTTTGGCGGCCGCAGTCTTGATACGTTGTTCGTGACCAGCATACGCCCCGCAGATGCGGCGGCTGACGCCCTGGATGGTGCCGTGTTCGCCATCAAGCCGGGAACTTGCGGTATGCAGGAGCCAAGCTATCGTGATTAAGCGAGTGCGGTTAGGCGATTGTGATCAATGATAGAAACCGGCTCTTGCTGGTCGGCGCGCAGCATTGCAGTAACCACGCTTTACCGTTTTATCAATCAATCAGTTCTTATCAAACAACAATATCAGTTCCAACCCGGAGGAAGACAATGCAATTGGCCCCCAGCCGTTTCGGTCAGATCGTGACCGCCGCCATGTTTGCGTTTGCAGGCATGAGCATCGCCCAGGCGCTTGAGCTGCGCTCGGCAGACATTCACCCCAGTGACTATCCCACAGTGAAAGCGGTGGAGTATATGGGCGATCTAATCAAGAAAAAAAGCGATGGCCGTATTACGGTCAAGGTATTTTCAGGCAGCAAGCTGGGTAGCGAAGACGACTCGATCGAACAGGTCAAGCTGGGAGCGCTGGCCATGGCGCGGGTGAGTAGTGCTGCCATGCATAACATCTGTGAAACCACACGGGTACCGTCGCTGCCATTTCTGTTTCGTTCAGTAGAGCATCAACACAAAGTGCTCGATAGCGATATCGGAAGCCAGATTCTCAAGTCTTGCGAAGATGCTGGTTTTGTAGGTCTGGCATGGTATGACAGTGGCGCGCGCTCCATGTACACCCGCAACAAACCGGTTAAAACCGTTGCGGATGTCAAAGGGATGAAGATCCGGGTACAACAGTCTGATCTGTCGGTCGCCATGGTTGAAGCGCTTGGTGCCAACGCGACACCTATGCCGATGGGCGAAGTGTATACGGCCCTTAAGACCGGCCTGGTGGACGCAGCAGAAAATAACTTTCCCAGCTACGATAGCGGTCATCATTTTGAAGTGGCCAAGTATTTTTCGCTGACAGAGCACACGATGACGCCGGAGATCCTGGTGTACTCCAAACGGCAGTGGGACAAGCTGCCTGCAGCGGACCAGCAACTCATTCGCCAGGCAGCTCAGGAGTCGGTTCCTTATATGCGCAAACTGTGGGCAGAGCGTGAGGAAAAATCCCGCGCGGTCGTGGAAAAAGGAGGGGCGCAAATTGTAGAGCCGGACAAAGCCTCGTTTCAGGCGGTAATGAAGCCGGTCTATGATCGCTTTATTACGACACCGCAAATGAAGGATCTGGTTGCGCGCATCCAGGCTGTGAAATAGGACTTGTGATGACTGCGCAAATGATTGAATCCAAAACCGTTGGCGATGTTCATGCGGGGAGGCCCGGCTGCGGCCGGACTTCTCCGCTGGATCTGTATACGCGCGGATGCGCACTGCTGGCGCGTCTGTGCATGATGGCCAGCGTTGCCGGTCTGGTCTGCCTGATTGCTGCCGTGGCATTCCAGGTATTCGGGCGTCATGTCCTGAACAACACACCTACATGGGCTGAAAGCCTGTCGTTGCTGCTGGTGCTGTTTGTGACGATGATGGGGGCCGCCGTGGGAGTGCGTGATGCCGGGCATATCGGTTTCGAATCGCTGGCCGATCTGCTGCCGCCTTCGCTCAAGCGTCGGCTATGCATTTTCGTGCATATGCTGGTGTTGCTGTTTGGCGCGATGATGGCGTGGTATTGCGGTGAGTTGGCAGAATCGGTGCATGCAGTGAAAATTCCCAATCTTGGTCTTTCCGAGGCATGGAAGTATGTGCCTGCCTTGCTCTCTGGTGTGTTGATCGTCTTGTTTTCGATCGAACATATTATCGCGATATTGCGCAATAAAAAGGTGGTGCCCGCATGGCTTTGACGCTTCTTTCCATGTCGTTCATCGGCTTTCTGGTGATTGGCGTGCCGGTTGCCTTTGCCATTGGCCTGGCATCCATCGCCACGATCGCTTTTGAAGACCTTCCCATTGCCGTCGCGTTCCAGCAGATGACATCTGGCATGAACGCTTTTTCCTTCCTGGCAATTCCGTTCTTCATTTTTACCGGGGAACTGATGCTGTACGGCGGCATCGCCGATCGCATTGTCAACTTCGCCAAGTCCATGGTTGGGCATGTGCGAGGTGGCCTGGGCATGTCGAATGTGATTGCATGCACACTTTTTGGCGGCGTGTCGGGGTCCCCGGTGGCAGATGTATCGGCCATGGGTTCGGTCATGATTCCCATGATGAAACGCGAAGGTTACCACGCCGATTATGCGGTCAACGTGACCACGCATGCTGCGCTGGTCGGGGCGCTGATGCCTACCAGTCATAACATCATCATCTACACGCTTGCGGCCGGCGGTAAAGTATCCATTGCCGCGCTGATTGCTGCCGGTATCGTGCCGGCGGTGATCCTGACACTGTGCAATCTGCTTGCCGCCTACCTGGTTGCGCGTAAACGCGGTTATCCGGCGGGCACGTTTCCCGGATGGCGTATCGTGTTCACGTCCATGGTGGCCGCCATACCCGGGATGTTTGTGATTGTGTTGATCATCGCCGGGATATTGAGCGGGGTATTTACAGCCACGGAATCGGCGGCCATTGCCGTGCTCTACTCGTTGCTGCTCACCGGCCTCGTGTATCGTTCGTTGACCATGCAGCAATTTGTGCGCGCCGCTGCCAAGGCAGTAAAGACGACCGGCGTGGTGTTGTTATTGATCGGCATTTCAGCCACGTTCGGCTACCTGATCGGCTTTTATGGCGTAGCAGAAAAAACCGGCGAACTGATGTCCTCCATTTCCACCAGCCCATGGGCTATCTTCCTGATGGTGAATGTGGCGCTGTTTGTACTGGGTACGTTTCTGGATATGGCCGCCACCATTCTGATCTGTACGCCGATCTTTCTGCCGATTTGCATGCAGTATGGCATGGGGCCGGTGCAATTTGGAATTGTGATGCTCCTTAACTGCGCCCTGGGCTTGAATACGCCGCCGGTTGGCACTACGCAGTTTGTTGGCTGCGCCATTGGCCAGGTGTCGGTGGGGACTGTCATGCGTACTATCTGGCCGTTCTACGGAGCACTGATTCTTGCTCTGGCGCTGGTGACCTATGTACCCGCCTTTTCGTTATGGCTGCCGGAATTGTTGTTGAAGTAATGTGTCCGGTATGAAGCACGGGCCTCGCATATTTTTATGGATGCGAGGCCCGTTCCCACTGTAATGCCAGTTGTCATGGATGCGGCTTGTTGCGTGCTGCCTGGCGCCAGGTATGGCATCGGGCAGCAAAGCACGCCAGATCAGCGCTTTTGGCTTGACGATACGCCAAGCGCAAAGGCCGGAGCTGGTCTGGCCTTGAACTGAAAGTCGACTGGCTTGGTTGCCGCGTCATTCACGGTCCGGTTCGGATCGATCATCAGGGCTGCAATGGCGCCTATCAGCAGCAAACCGCCGGAAATCAGAAACGGCAGAGTATAGTTACCCGTTGTCTGGATCAGGAACCCGAAGACCACGGGTGAAATTGCCCCTGCCAGGCCGAAACCCGAATTCATCATCCCGCCTGCTGTGCCCGCATACTTGCCGGCAATATCCATGGGCAGGCTCCACAGGACCGGATTGGTCAGTTCAAGAAAGAAAAAGCAGGCGGAAATAAGGACGATTGCAATAAGCGGATCACGGATGAATATCATGGGCATAATGCACAGGAACGCCAGAAACAGGCCCAGTGAGAGTACCGATACGCGGGCAAAGCGCAGGCGTTTGGTGCGGATATACAGCTTGTCTGAAATCACCCCGCCAAGGGTATCGCCGATCACACCGGCCAGCAGCGGCAGCGTCGTAAACAGCGCCATCGCTTTCAGATCAAATCCCCGGTCGTCCTTCAGGTAAGAGGGCAGCCAGGTCAGAAACACCCAGAGGGACCAGCCGTAGCAAAAATCCACAAAAGTAACCAGCCACATTTTGCTGATCATGTCTTTCCATGGCGTTTTCCCTGAAGCCTTGTTCTTGCGGGCCGGCTCGCCGATTTCCTCCAGTTCTGCAGGGGTAATGGTTTTGTGTTGATGGGGCGTATCGGTAAACAGAAGCAGATAAGCCAGCGTCCACAGCAGGCTGATCGCACCCAGCACGATAAACGCCTCGCGCCAGCCGGCGTAATACACAATGGCCAGGACAACAGGCGGGGTGATAGCGCCGCCCAGACGCGAAAAACTATGTGTAATGCCCTGAGCAAAACCGCGAGAGGACTTGGGCATCCATGAGGTCATGGCGCGCGTGGCTGTGGGAAAGGCGCCTCCTTCGCCAACGCCCAGCAGTACGCGCATAATCACAAGTGCCATCAGGCCGCCAATGAAACCGGTCAGCAATGTCGCCAGCCCCCAGATCAGCGAAAGGATAAGCAGGATTTTTTTCGGCCCGAATCGGTCAGCCAGCCAGCCGCCCAATATCTGCATGACCAGATACGGATAGGCGAAGGCGGAAAAGATGAAACCAAGCTCTGTCGGCGACAGATTGAACTCTTCGGCGATAAACGGTGCTGCG
Organism: Advenella incenata; assembly: GCF_004217095.1. Classification (GTDB taxonomy): domain Bacteria; phylum Pseudomonadota; class Gammaproteobacteria; order Burkholderiales; family Burkholderiaceae_B; genus Advenella; species Advenella incenata. The sequence continues at coordinate 602,550 of NZ_SHKO01000001.1, forward strand.
ACGGCGATGTTGACCCGGTCTACATAGGCAATAAAATACATTGCGCATAGCAGGCCCAGTATCATATGTCTGGTTTTTATGTTCCTGATCATGTTGTCTCCTTGATGATTGAATCATGTTTTCTGTTCCGGCAATTTCTACAGCTCCAGCAATTTCAGGCGTTGCACCTTCCCTGAAGGTCCTCTTGGTAACTCTGTGACAAAACGGAACGCGGCAGGCGATTTGTAGCTGCCCAGCTCCCTGATACAAAACTGATTGATGTCCTGGATAAGGTCATCGTCGTTTCTGGTCGTCACGCGTTTTACGATATAAGCTGCGATATTCTGGCCATAGTGCTTGTCGTCTATTCCAACCACAGCGGCATCCAGTATGTCTGGATGGGCCAGTAAAATTTCGTCGATCTCGCGCGGTGCGATGTTCTCACCTCCTTTGATAATCAGCTCCTTGACACGTCCGGTAATAAAATAAAAGCCCTCGCTATCGCGGTATCCCAGATCGCCAGTGCGCAGCCAGCCGTCTGCCGTAAACGCTTTTTGGGTCTGTTCGGGCGATTTGTAATAGCCGAGCATGACGTTGTCACCCCGGACTAGAATTTCCCCTTTTTCTCCCGGTGGCAAATCCTTGCCCTGCTTGTCGACAACCCGGGCCTGTACGCCCGAGGGGCGACCGATGCTGCCGATTTTGCGTTGCGCCGGATCATAGGGGTTGCTGAAGATGGGTGCTGCCGTTTCTGTCATTCCCATGGTCTCGATAATGCCGATACCAAATTTTTCTTCGAATGATTTGTGATGGAAGGGCGCCAGTGCTGCTGATGCAGAGCGGCAGAAGCGGATTCGGCTGCGGTCAATGGCGCAGGGGTTCTCGTCATTGATCAGATAGCTGATGATGGTGGGTACGGCATTGATCCAGGTGCACTGGAATTTCTGAACCCGGGGCCAGAAATGCGTGGCCGAGAACTTGCCATCAATAATGACAGCGGCGCCGCACAGCAGCGGCGTCAATATGTTTACCACAAGTGCATTAATGTGATACAGCGGCAGCACGCAAAGGCAGCGATCCGATTTTTCCAGTTGGTGTTCGCTGGCAATGGCCCGGGCACTGGCCAGCAGATTTGCATGGCTAAGTACGACACCCTTGGGAACACCAGTGGTGCCCGATGTGTACATGAGCAGGGCGGGCAGACTGGCGCTAACGGCCTGGCCTGTGCTTGACGGCAGCGGGGCCAGCGTTAATGTGGGTAGCGTTGCCGCATCTGGCGTCGTGGCCACTACCATCGCCTGCGCGCCACTGGCTTTCAATGCAGCGCAGACTACCGGTTCCAGCTCTGTGGTGGTAAAGACGATTCTGGTATCGGCGTGGCCGAGAATATACGCCAATTGCTTTTCCTGGCAGAGCAGGTTGATCGGATTGACGACATAACCGCCATACATGGTGGCAACAATGATTTTGGCCGTGTTTACACCATTGGGCATGAACACCGAAACCGTGTCGCCACGGCCAATGCCCAGCGCTGCCAGCTGTCTGGCAAAGCCCTTGCATTCACTTGCGATAACGCCATAGGCCATCGCCTGCTCGTTGATGGCGTCGACAAGGTACGGATCGGACTCGTATGTTGCTGCATTTCGATCAAGCAGGCCGGTGATGGTTGTTGTGGTTTCAGGCACGATGAAATTTCTCCAGGTAGTCGGCAAAAATCGTCTCAGCCTGAGGTTCTGTGGCTGCGATTGTCTGAACCACGCGTGTGATATTCATATAGTGGCGATAATTCATGTTGTCCGAAAAGCTGTTACCGCCCCAGGTGCCGCAACCCATGGACAGGGAAAACGGCAGGCCGTTGTCAAAATTGCCGCCAGTGGCAAAGCAATGCGCCTGATTGACGATCACTCGGGATACCGGCAGCGTCATGCCCAGGTCCTGTGCGCGTTCTGTCTGGGTCGTATGCAGACCGACGGAGTGACCGGCTCCCATATAGTCGTAAATGCTGCTGGCAATGCGTTTTGCATCGGCAAAGTCAGAGGCTTTATAGACGGTCAGAACCGGCGCCAGCTTCTCGCCGGAAAAGGGATGTTTACTTCCGAAACCGGTCTCTTCTACCATCAGAAAGCGAGGCGCGGCAGGCGTTTGCGTGTCGCCGATTTGCGCGACCTGCATCATCTGCGCGGCATCCTTGCCGGAGAAGACGGCACTTAGCTTGCCGTCATGCCACATAAGATCCTGCAGACGTTGCTTGTCTTGGTCATCAAGCATGAGGCCGCCTTCATCGGTCAGTGCCGCCAACATGGCGTCATAAACTGATGCATCGATAATGACGCTGTTTTCTGAAGAGCAGCTTGTGGCGTTGTCAAAGGTCTTGGACTGGCGAATCAGGCTGGCTGCGGCCTTCAGATCGGCTGATTCGTCCACGATCACAGTGACATTGCCCGCGCCGACCCCGAAAGCCGGTGTGCCGCTAGTATGGGCCATGCGCACATTGGCCTGGGATCCGGTAGCGACAACCAGATCGGCGTGCTGCATCAGGGTGGCGGTTGCGGCCTTGCTGATGGGCTCGGGCAACATTTGTACCAGGTCCCGCGGGACGCCTATACGGTCAAATTCGGCATGAATGAACTGGAGCAGCAGCCTGCTGGTGCCGGCCCCTTTGGGCGACGGGGCCACGATGATGGCGTTGCCGCATTTGATGGCATTGATGATTTTGTTGGCCGGGGTCGCGCCAGGGTTGGTCGACGGCGTAATGGCTGCGACAACACCTGCGGCACGGGCAATTTCCGTGATACCGCTATTGGCGTCGCAGCGGATGATTCCTGTGGATTTGACACCATCCAGATCGCGCAACAGTCCCAAGGTTTTGCGATGATTCTTGCGAATCTTGTCAGGCACATTGCCCAGGCCTGTGTCGGCAACCGCCAGTTCAGCCAACTGGCGGTTCCTTTCGGGCTCCATGATCGCCCAGCCCACTGCCAGTACGGCCTGGTCAATGCGTTGCTGGTCGAACGTGGAAAACAGGCATTGGGCAGTACGGGCCCGCTGCACCAGTTGTAAGACCGATTGCGTGATGTATTCCGGACTGCTTCTGTTGATGGTATCCATTGTTGCTCCCTGGACTAATGAAATCGAATTTGTAATATTTCTGAAAATATAGGGTATGCTCAACGCTCAAAAGTCCCGATAATCGACATTTCGCATTTGCCGCAGAGCACAAGAAATGCTTTTTGTTGATTTTCGGGACAAAGAATCTATAGTGAAGAGGAAAAACAAGAGGCCCCAGAGCCCGAAACAAAGGAGGAAGCAAGGATATGAGCGCAACGGAGAACGCGGCAGCCATCAGGTCGTTTCGTGTGCTGGAAATACTGGCCGTGGCTGGCCGACCCATGCAATTGAGCGAAATCGTCGAGCAGATCAATCTGCCAAAACAGACTGTGCACCGTATCGTCAAGCTGCTGGAGGCGGCCTGGCTGATCGTGCAGGTGTCAGACAGTAAAAAATATGAATGCTCGGCGCGGATACGCAACTTTTCGGTGAAGGTGCTCATGAGCTCGGGCAGTCTGGCCGTTGCCCGACACGCGTTGCTGAGCGAACTGGTTGAGCAGGTGCAGTTAAATTGCAACCTGACGGCGATCAGCGGTCATGAAATTATTTATCTGGATCGGGCACAGCATCCTGCGGCCATCAAGCTGGGCCTTAAACCTGGCTCGCACGTACCGATGCATTGTTCGGCCAGCGGCAAACTGTTATTGAGTCTGTTGCCCAAGCAGCGGCGCGACCGGCTGTTGCACGCGCTGCCGCTGCGTGCACGAACCTCGCAAAGCATTACACAGTCGGATCAACTGGAGGCCGAGCTTGCGCGAACCAGGAAGCGACGCTACGGCATCAGCCGCCACGAGCATGTGGAAGGCATGAATGCAATCGCGGTTCCGGTTTCATTGGGCAAGAACCGGATCTGTGCTGCAGTTGCGGTGCAGGCATTTGAAGAGGAAAAGAGCTTTGATCAGTTGATGGAACTGATGCCGCAACTGCAGCGCACGGCACAGGAGATTGCGCAGACGTTTTTGTAGCTGTTGTAAAGCCTCTGCTATTGGTGCTTCTATTGGAAAACGAGCGCTAGGCGGGGCGACAGATCATCCGGCAGCGAGCATCTGAATAAATTCCTGCGTATATTTGGGCAGTGCGGAAAATGATCGCATGACGATCAGTTGATTGCGCTTGGCCCAGGGGTCGCTCAGATGAACAATGTCGACCAGCTTTCTTTTGGCAGATCGCCTGGCAATCGACAGCGGTATCAGGGAAATGCCCACGCCTTCCTGTACACAGTGCAACGCGGCATCGAAATCGGGCAGGTGTACGCGGACATTCATATTTCTGTTCAGCTTATTGGCAATTTGCTGTAAATATAGAAAGTTGCTGCTGCGTTTGCCTACCGATACCAGCTCGTGCTCAAAAGCCATATCCACCGTGATGTGATCAGCTATGGTAAGTGGATGGCCGCGAGGCGTAACAAAAACGAGCTCGTCATGGCCATACTCAATGGCCTCTAAACCTCGCAAATGGACAACGCTGGCTACCAATCCGATATCGGCAAGGCCATCGTGTACCGCCCTGACGCTTTCTTCGCTCAGGTGCTCTTCCAGCTCAATATTGATCGTCGGGTGGCTGGCCAGAAAACGACTGAGCGGTATCGGTAACGGACTCAATGTGCTGCTATTGGCAAAAACCTTGATATGCCCGGTGACGCCGGCGTTATAGCGGGTCATCTCGGTTCGCAATTGATCGGCGCTCGAGAGCATGGCTTCGCCGTAGCGATATACCGACTCCCCTGCAGAGGTCAGGACCATGCCCCTGGCGGTTCGATCAAATAGCGATACACCCAATGCATTTTCGAGATTTTTTAATCGGTAACTGGCCGATGGAGCGGTCATGTGCATATTCATCGCCCCGATGCTCAGGTTCTTTGCATCGGCAATGGCCATAAAAACGCGAATATCAGTCAGCTCATAGCGCATGGTTGGACCGGGGTTCCTGGAATAAAACCATAGTTTATTAGATTTTCTCTAATACTGTGGTGATAATTTCAACTGGACTGCCCTCCGTGAGGATAGATATAGTTGAACCGACTATAAATAAACAGAGGCGACAAATGACATCACTCAGCAAACGAATTTTTACAGCCCTTTCGCTGGGAATCGTATCTATCGCTGCCCAAGCAGCCTATCCTGAAAACCCTGTCCGGCTGGTGGTGCCGTATGCCGCCGGCGGCCCGACCGATACATTTGCACGGGCGCTGGCTGATGTCTGGGGGAAAAAACTGGGTACAACGATGATCGTTGAAAATAAGGCAGGCGCGGGCACTATTGTCGGTACGGAGTTTGTCTCCAAGGCGGCACCCGATGGCTACACCGTGTTGATGTCCACGGTTGCTCATGCGGTCAATCCGACGCTCAACAGCAAGCTTTCCTATTCGGACAATGATTTTGCTCCTGTCGGACTGGCGGCGCGTGCGCCGCTGGCGCTCGTCGTAAACAATGATCTGCCGGTTAAAAACCTGGCCGAGTTTCTTGAATACATGAAACAGAATTCGGAAAAGACCGATTACAGTTCCGCCGGTATCGCCAGTGCGCCTCACCTGGGCGGTGCATTGCTGAACCATGTTGGAAAATTCAATGCCAGGCATATCCCTTATAAGGGCAGTGCACCCGCGATGGCAGACTTGATTGGCGGCCATGTTCAGTTCATGATCGATAGCGCGCCAACGGCGCTGGCGCAAGTGCGGGCAAAAACAGTCCGTCTGATCGCCACGACCATGAGTGAGCGACTACCCCAGACACCGGACATCCCGGCCATTGCCGAAGCATTGCCAGGCTACGAAGCGTATACATGGAACGCAATGCAGGTGCCTGCCAAAACAGATAAGGACGTGATTGAAGCGTTGCGTTCCAGTCTGCAAGCGGCACTGAACGATGAGGGCTTAATGCAAAAGGCCGATCAGATGGGCTTGTTGCTTGAAAGCAAGCCCGATCCACAAGCCCTGAAAGATTTCATCACTGCTGAACAGAAAAAATGGAGCGACGTCGTCAAAGCTTCTGACATGGCAACCAATTGAGCCGGAAACGGCAATGTAAATACTGGAAAAAATATGATCTCGCATTCACTGTGTGCGCAAAAATACTTCGAAGATTTTGAAATCGGTGAAAGGTTCAATATACCTTCAAGAACGATGACCGATGCGTTGTTTGCGGCCTTTCAACTGGCCAGCGGCGATAATCATCCTGTGCACTATGACGTGGAATACTGTCGGGCTCATGGCATGCCGCATATGCTGGCACATGGGTTTCAGGTGCTCATTCAGACAGCGGCCGGTGCCGGTCTGTTTCCACACTGCGTGGAAGAGTCCCTGAAGGCCTTTATCGAACAAAGCAGTAAATTTCTTAATCCGGTTTTTGTAGGCGATACGCTCTATTCTTCTTTGGTGGTTTCTGACCTGATTGCCGGGCGCACAACTGGTGTGCTGGTGATGCAATCGACCATTATCAATCAGAATGAAGTTGTTGTACTGGAAGGCACACAAAAATATCTGCTTCGTAAAAGACAAGTGTAATCGACCCGCATACATTCGCGCCTGGCGCAGTGCTTCGGGCAGCGTATAGATAAAGCATAAGCAATCACGATATTGGAAAAACAGATGCGTCCGCTCCAAGGAATACGAATATTAGACCTCAGCAAAGTTCTTGCCGGCCCGTTATGCGGACAGTATCTTGGTGATCTTGGTGCTGATGTCATTAAAGTAGAGCCGCCCGGTTCTGGCGATGAGACGCGTGGCTGGTTACCCCAAAAGGACGGGGAATCGGCTTCATTTATGGCGGTCAACCACAACAAGCGGGGGCTGGCGCTGGATTTGAAGTCACAGGAAGGCAAACAAATCGTTCGTGAACTGGTGGCGCGCGCCGACGTGGTCATACAGGGGTTCGGCGCCGGTACAGCGCAGCGACTTGGCGTTGACTATCAGAGCTTGTGCGACATCAAGCCCAACCTTATTTATTGTGAAATATCAGGATACGGGCGCGATGGCCCTTGGGGCGACGAGCCTGGATACGATGTCATGCTGCAGGCTTTCAGTGGCATGATCAGCACTATTGGTCAGCAAGACGGCCCCCAGGCCCGTGTCAGCTTCTCTCCGGTGGACTTGGGAACGGGGTTGCACGCCGTCTCCGGTATTCTGGCATCCGTTCTGCACAAAAAAAATACGGGAAAGGGAGGTTATATAGAAGTCTCCTTGCTGGATACCGCCATGGGGTTTATGGGGTATATGTCTCATAACTATTGGTTTTCAGGTGTTGCACCGTCCAGAATGGGCACGGCGCATCCGTCACTGTGCCCTTATCAGGCGTTTCGCACCAAAGATGGGGAGCTGATGCTCGGTGTTGGCAACGATCGGCTTTGGCAGCGCTTTTGCCAGGAGGCCGGGCTGGCGCACTATGCAGACGATCCGGATTTCAGTACCAATGCGCAGCGTGTGAATCACTTTGACCAAACCTGCGCGCTGGTCCAGGAACTTCTGGACCAGGATACCACTCAATCCTGGCTATCACGGCTGCGTCGCGCTGGTGTTCCTGTCGCGCCGTTGCATACGCTTGATCAAGCGCTGTCGCACGAACAGGTCAAGGCACGGAATATTGTGGTTCAAAGCAAGCATCCGACATTGGGAGACTTGCAACATATCGCTTATCCGGTCACCTTCAATAAGGAACCCCGCGGCGTGAGCCGAACGCCGCCGTTGCTGGGACAGCATACCTCGGAAATCCTGAGCGAGATCGGTTATACGACAGATGCAATAGCGAGGCTGGCCGAAAAAGGCGTTGTCGGCTGTGCTTGAGCTGTTAAGGCTGGGCGTCACCTGTGCGCGGCCTTGAAAAAGGTTTGTACATTGCCTACCGGAGTTGCCTGCCTTCACCGCACCTCCCTAACGCAACGCGGCGCGCTCTTTGAGCGCCGGCCCGGACTGTCCAAAATGATCCCTGATCGCATTAGTAAAATTGCTGCGGTGATGAAACTTGCGCTCCAGAATGCCGATGCGACGATAAATTCGGGTTGGTGACAGGTCTACGAACAGCAGTTTTTCATCCTGTTCCCAATTGAGGTTGGCCAGTTTCGGGACAATGGAAACGCCATATCCCTGGCGTACCAGTTCGATAATGGCTTCGATGGAATTCATTTCCATTTGAATGTCCACGCTGACGGCCAGCTTTTTGAGCGTTTGCCGGATCAGAATGCCGGTCCAGGTCATCTGGTCGAAATGAATGAACGGCGCATGGTTCAGAATGTCTATTGAAGGATTGCTGGCCTGGTCCGCCAAAGTAAAAAACGGCTTGCGAGGAATAATCAGAATCATGGGTTCTGCGTAAAGCGGCGTCCAGATCAGTTCCTTGTATGCATATTCCGGCGGTTCGGTGGCAATGGCAGCATCCAGCTGTCCGCTGGTGATCTTGTGGGCGAAATCGCCGGATTGACCCGCGAACACTTTGACATCCAGCTCCGGATTGTTCTTGCGGATGGACCACAGCGCATCCGAAAAAGACCCCATCAGGCTGGAGATCAGCGCGCCGATATGCACCGTGCCGGTAAGCTGGCCATGCCGGCCATCCCCGCTTTTGATGATTTCTTCATATTTGACCAGCAGTTCCTGAACGTCCTTCAACAGTGCTTCGCCATAGTGGTTCAGTACAAGCTGATGCCCGTTCTTATGGAACAGCGGCGCCTCCAGCGTGTTTTCCATCATTTTGATCTGCTGGCCGACGGCGGCAGAGGTCAGGCCGATTTTCCTGCCGGCGCCGGTATAGGAGCCGCATTCAGCGACCGCGACAAACACGTTGAAGGTTCTTAAGGTAATCATAAATTTAAAATTTAATTTTAAATAATTAAAAAATTATTGGTTTTACTTTAATTTAAATTTAAATAATAATCAACAAATAATAAAAACTGCATGCCGTGGACATGACAGTAAACACAAAAATACGGCTTTATTCTGCCAACCCTGGCTTCGAGCAAGAAGTCAGCTAACAAGGAAGAGACAAAAATGAAGACCATACTGAATCGTGCAGTAGGCGGCTTTTTCAGCAGTGTTGCCTGTGTCGCTATCGCCTGTACCCTGTCCGCGCCGGCATTTGCCAGCGAGTGGCCACAACAGCCGGTACGCCTGGTCGTGCCATTTGCAGCGGGCGGCGCCACCGATATTATTTCTCGCGTACTGGCCCAGGAGCTGGGCAATGCATGGAAGCAGACCGTCGTGGTAGAGAACAAGGTAGGCGCCGGCGGTGCGGTGGGCGCCTCGCAAGTGGCGCGCGCCAAGCCCGATGGCTACACCATGCTGATGATCTCGGGCAGCATGTTCACCGTCAACCCCTATCTGTACAAAAAGCTGCCCTACAGTGTCGCGGATTTTCAGCCGGTCAGCATCGTTACCACCGGGCCGTTGCTTCTGGGGGTCAACAAGAACGTACCGGCCAGCAACCTGAAGACGTTTCTGGACTACGCCAAAAAGAATGGGACCGCAACCAACTTTGGTTCGGCAGGGGTGGGGAGCCAGGGCCATATGGCGTCCGAAGCCATCATGAACGCCACGGACGCGACCATGACTCATATTCCCTATGGAGGCGAATCTGCCGCGTTGACCGATCTGGTGGCCGGGCAGATCCAGGTCATTACCGCCAACCTGTCTGCGACGCTGCCATTCGTGCGCTCGGGCGACATCAAGGCCCTGGCGGTCACCGGTAATAGGCGCTCCAAGAGCCTGCCGGATGTGCCAAGCGTGCAGGAGCAACTGGGCAGCGACTTTGATGTGGTGGGGTGGTTCGGCATTGTCGTGCCCAAAGATACGCCGGAAAAGGTTGTGGCACAGATTGAAGAGGGCATCAAAAAGGCGATTGCGTCCAGTCGCATGACGCAAAAATTTTCCGAGCTGGGCCTGGAGCAGGCGGCAACCGGCGCGGCGTACATGAATGACAGGGTCAAAGACGAGTCAGTCTTCTGGAAGAAAATTATTGCAGAGCAGAAAATCGAATCGAAGTAATGATGTAGAACATCCAATATTTATTTGTATCTGAGTGGGACGTTATGGAAAAGATGCTGGCGGTAAAAATCTGGCGGGGCGAGGAAGATGGCGAGTTTGTCACTTACCAGGTTCCTTCCCGGGAGAACCAGACTGTACTGGACGTGGTGACAGAAATTCAGCGACAGGTAGACCCTACGCTGGCATACCGCTTCTCCTGTCGGGTAGGCGTTTGCGGCAGCTGTGCAATGACCGTCAATGGCAAGCCAAGGTGGACGTGCAGAAGCCATGTGAAAAATGTCGTGAAAAATAACACGATCGTGCTGGAACCGCTGCGCAATATGCCGCGTATCAAGGACCTGGTTGTCGATATGACGGAGTTCTTTGATAAATGGAAAAAGGCCGGTGGCGAGTTTATCGGCACCCGGACACGCCATGAGCGACCTGCGCTGGTAGATCCTGCCAGCAAGGCCAGAAAACAGGCGGATGCCGCCATCGAGTGCATCAACTGTGCGGTCTGTTATGCCGCCTGTGATGTGGTTGAGTGGGATAAAGACTATCTGGGGCCGGCAGCACTGAATCGTGCCTGGAGCCTGGTCAATGACGAGCGCCATGCGGACGCCAAAGGGGTGCTTGAAAAATCAATGGCCGCTGGCGGATGCAATTCCTGTCATACCCAGGGCAGTTGCATGAAGCATTGCCCCGTTGGTTTGAGCCCCACAGGCAGTATTGCCGGCCTGAAAAAGCGCTCGCTGTTCGAGTTTCTTGGCGGGAAATAGCCATGGAAATGAAACTTTTTCTATTGCAGCGGCTAACAGCCATGATCATGGTGCCGTTTATTTTTGTGCATATCGGCGTGATCATCTATGCAGTTCGTGGCGGCCTGAGTGCCGAGGAAATTCTGGGGCGCACCCAGGGCAATGGGTGGTGGATTGCCTTCTATACCTTGTTTGTCATTAGTGCGTCAATTCATGCGCCAATTGGGATTCGCAAGGTGCTCAGGGAGTGGGCCGGCTTGTCGTATTCCGTGCTTAATCTGCTGGCAGTAGCGCTGGGCCTGTTGTTTCTGGTGCTTGGCTTGCGTGCTGTGGTCGCGGTAGGAGGACTGGCATGGTAAGGAGCGTTCATAAACATAAAGCCTATTTTGCCTTCTTGGGACACAGGATTTCCGGTCTGCTGTTGGGCATCTTTCTTCCCATTCATTTTTATGTACTGGGCCTGGCGCTGGAGCAGACCGATCAATTTGACCGGTTCCTGAAATTTTCCGAATTGCCCGGCGTTAAGGTTGCCGAATGGGGACTGGTGCTGTTGCTGGCCATTCATCTGAGTTTCGGACTGCGGATTTTGGTGATTGAGTTTGTACAGTGGCCAACGCCAGGGTCCATACGGTTGAACTGGATCAGTTGGGGGTTGGTGTTCAGCGTCATCATCGGCGCAGTGTTTCTTGCAGGGGTATTCGGGTCATGAATGTAGAAAATTTGAAAACGGATATTCTTATCCTTGGTAGTGGTGGCGCGGGCCTGTTTGCCGCCCTGCACGCAAAGCAGGCCAACCCGAATCTGGATGTCACGATCGCGGTCAAGGGCCTAATCGGCAAAAGCGGCTGTACACGGATGGTGCAGGGCGGCTATAACGTTGCCCTGGCCGAAGGCGACTCGGTAGAGCGACACTTTATGGACACCATCGAAGGCGGCAAATGGCTGCCTCGCCAGGATCTGGCCTGGCGCCTGGTAACCGGCGCGGTGGAGCGGGTCCAGGAGCTGGAAAATGAAATCGGCTGCTTTTTTGATCGCAACCCCGATGGTACGCTGCATCAGAAAGCCTTTGCCGGACAGACGTTTGACCGGACGGTGCATAAGTCAGACCTGACTGGCATTGAAATTATCAATCGCCTGATGGAAAAGGTCAGGGCGCTGGATGTCAATCGTCTTGAAGAGCATCGGGCGATCGAGCTGATCCCCGCTGCTGACGGCTCCGGTATTTCAGGCGTATTGTTCATCGATATGCGCAGCGGCGGATACCGCTTTGTGCAGGCCAAGGCTGTGCTGCTGAGCACGGGCGCCGGGCCAACCATGTATCTGTATCACACGCCGTCAGGCGAGAAAACCTGTGACGGCCTGGCCATGGCGCTGCGCTATGGCCTGAAACTGCGCGACATGGAGATGGTGCAGTTTCATCCGACTGGCCTGCTGGGCGGGCCCGATACGCGCATGACCGGTACTGTACTTGAGGAAGGCCTGCGCGGCGCCGGCGGTTACTTGATCAATGGCGCAGGGGAACGCTTCATGAGCAACTATCACGAACGGGGCGAACGCGCCACGCGTGATGTGGTCAGTCGCGGGATTTATGCAGAAATGCGCGCCGGGCGAACCAGCCCCATGGGTGGCGTGTACATCCAGATGTCGCATCTGGGCGTGGAACACGTACGCAAGTCATTCCCGGGCATGGTGCAGCGTTGTGGCGATTGTGGTTTCGATCTTGCCGGCGGACAGGTTGAGGTGGTGCCTACCGCGCACTATCTGATGGGCGGTGTGGAGTTTGAAGTGGACTGCTCAACTGCCTCTCCGGGCCTGTTTGCTGCCGGGGAAGATTGCGGTGGGGTACATGGCGCCAACCGTCTGGGCGGCAACGGCGTCGCCAATTCAACCGTGTTCGGCGGCATTGCCGGCGACTCGATGGCCGAATACGTGCGCAAGGAGGGAAGCTGGCGGCAGCCCGATCAGTCTGTGATTGAAGCGGGCATTGCCCGTGCCGAATTTCCCTTTTCCAGAAAAGCCGACATGACGCTGCCGCTGCGCGATGCCTTGTCAAAAACCATGTGGAACGACGTGGGTATTTTGCGAACCAAAGAAGGCATAGAACAGGGCATAGCCAGTATTGCCCGGCATCATGACGCATTGCGTTCGATTGGCGTGGCCGACGGGCAGCGCAGGTTCAATCTGAGCTGGCATGACTGGCTTAACCTGGAGAGCCTGACGACAATTTCAAAAGTGATTGCAACGGCGGCGCTGGCCAGAAGCGATAGCCGAGGCGCGCATTTCAGGGAAGATTATCCGGAAACCGGCAATCTGGACACCACTGCCTATACCAGTGTCAGCGGCAGTGAAGACAACATTGAACTGCAGATGGTTCCGGTCAAGTTCGATATCGTCTCTCCAGGCAATACATTGATTGGCCAAGAGGCAGAAAAATGTGCGTGAACGCAAACGGAAATCAGGAGACAGGTAATGGCAATTGACATAAATACGATCGAGCAGGCAGCGCTGGAAATAATGAAGCGCGCGGCCATCGATATTCCCGAAGATTACAGCCAGGGAATCAAGGCGATGCAGCAAACGGAGACGGGCAAGTTGCCGCGCTTCGTGCTGCACGCCATGGTGGACAACTGGGACGCGGCCACCAAGGACCGTCGCCCCATGTGCGCCGATACCGGAGTACCGCGCTACTACGTGAAAATGGGCAATAACGCCAGTGTGCAATCGGGTTTCATCGGTATCGAGCGGGCATTGCGCAAGGCAACCGCAGATGCCACGGTACAGATCCCCTTGCGGCCCAACAGGGTGCACCCGTTGTGGCGCACCGAACACAACAACAATGTCGGGATCAATGCACCGGAGATCGAATGGTCATTCGAGCCGGATGCAGACTGGGTGGATATCACCACAGTGCATAAAGGCGGGTTGTTCGGCACCGACTACCGGATGCTGTTTCCGGGCGACGGGATTGACGGCATCAAGCGCTTTGTCCTGGACGGCCTGATTGCATTTGGCAAACGCGGTCTGGCCTGCCAGCCGGCGATTGTTGGCATCGGCATTGGCGGCTCCAAGGATACCTGTATGCAACTGGGCAAACAGGCGGCGTGCCTGCGAACCGTGGGCAACCGTAATCCCGATCCGAAAATTGCAGAGCTGGAAATGGAGCTGAAAAAACTCGGCAACTCAATCGGCATGGGTGCGATGGGCTTTGTGGGATCATCCATGGTGGTCGATTGTCATATCGAGGTGGGCTACACCCATACTGGCGGCATGCCGGTCAGTATTCACACCTTCTGCCTGTCGTCGCGTCGGGCAACAGCCAGGATTCATGCAGACGGGCGTGTTGAATATCGTACCAATCCGGAATGGTTCACGCCTTATATGAGAAGGGAGACAGTCGAATGGAACCGATAAGCAACCAGGATACAGAGAACAATAAAGATGAAGATCTGAAGGTTTTCAGAATCAATCTTCCGGCCACACCCGAGGACATCGCCAGCCTGGAAATCGGCTCGGTGGTCTACATGAGCGGCGTGGTCTACACCGCCAGGGAGGGTGTCTATCAGAAAGTCATGGGTAATGGCGAGGCACTGCCCGTAGACTTGAAAACGCTTTCCAACGTTAATTTCCACTGTTCGCCGGCTGCGGCCGTCACGCCAGATGGCCAATACAACGTGGGTGCTGTCACGGCAACGGCCAGTTTCCGGTTCTCCAAGTGGATGGCCAACTGGCTTGAACTGACAGGAACGAAAATTGTGATCGGCAAGGGCGGCATGCCGCACGACGATTATGCCAATATCATGGTCCCCCATGGCGCTGTCTATCTGACCACCGTGGGATACGGCACCGGCGCGCTTCTGGGCCGTGGCATCAAGCGGGTTCGCGATGTGTTCTGGCTGGATGAATTGGGTATCGCCCAGGCCATGTGGCTGTTTGAAGTGGAGGATTTTGGCCCTTTCATCGTGGAGAGCGATATCAAAGGCAATTCGCTGTTTCATCAGCACGGCGAGCAGATCAACGCCCGCATTGATGCGCTCTACGCCGGCTTGAAGCCGCCTGCGCTGCACCGGTTTGGCGAGACCAATGATCGTAAAGACGAAGTAATGTAGGAGAAGGAACGATGAGTATTATTGATTTTCGGCTACGGCCGCCGGCAGGACAGTTTTTGTCTACGCTCATGTATGCACAGGGCGAACGCCGGGACGGCTTTACCCGAACGGTTGGCTTTGAGCCGTCGCCGGCGGCGCAGCAGCAGTCCATGCAGATGACCCTTGAGGAAATGGATGAGGCCGGGGTGGATCATGGCGTTGTTGTAGGCAGGCTTGCCGGCATGCTGGGCAGCATTTCCAACGATGATGTCCTGGCTCTGATGCAAGCGCATGGCAACCGGTTTATCGGCGCGGCCTCTATTGATCCGACCAACAGGATTGAAGCATGCCGCAGCATTGACCAATCCATGGCTGCAGGTTTTCGCCTGATCAATATCGAACCTGGCGCCTATCCGATACCCATGTACGCTGATGATCGACGCCTGTATCCCATTTATGCCCATTGTGAAGATCGCCAGATTCCCATCATTCTGATGGTGGGTGGCACGGCGGGTCCCGACCTGAGTTACTCCGATCCGATTCCGACAGACCGTATGCTGGCCGACTTTCCCAATCTGAAAGTCGTGCTCGCTCACGGCGGCTGGCCGTGGGTGACGCAGATACTGCATATTGCCTTTCGGCGCACCAATGTATATCTGTCGCCCGATATGTATTTCTCCCGCATGGCGGGTTGGGAAGAATATGTGAAGGCTGCAGACGGGTTCCTGGCAGACCGGATGCTATACGCCAGTTCTTTCCCGTTCTGCCCGATCAAAGGGTATAAGGAATGGTTCGAAACCCTGCCGATACGGCAAGAGAATCGCAGGAAAATCATGGGAGAAAATGCGAGCAGGCTGCTGGGCGTGAACAGACGAGGATGATTGCCGCCCTAAACGCGTTGCGCAAACATCCGCTTATCATAGGAAAAATCATAGATATCCAAGACCTTGACGTTGGAGATGGCTGGGTGCAACGGGTTTAAAACAATATTATGTTCCAGGGGAAGCACTACCGAGGGGACAATAAGTCCTAATTGACTTGCCGATTTCAGCCACTTTGTTCCAAACGACATACTGGCTCTGTCGGCAGGTAAAGAAGCCCATCCGACAGGTAATGCTTGTGGTTCGACCTTCAGATATAAGCTCGCGTCGTCCGGCAGTTCAAAGCAGGTGATTTTCAACGGAAATGTTGGACGGGCGCTGGCATGCACGAACGTTTCAAGCGCACAGATGGCCGGTGACAGGCCCATGTAAACGGCGGGCACATCCATATCGTTCCATCGACCGCCTTCGATCGCCGCGCCGCGGCCGGACAAATCGGTTGCCCGTTTTTCTTTTGTGACACGCCAAGCCTGCATTAAACCACTCCACCCCATTCGAGGGCGTTCAGGACGCGGCGAACCTGTTTCGCCCCTATTTCTGTTTCGCACTGCATCACTGGACTGTTGCCGCCCAAAGCGTCGTTAGGTGCAGCCAGCCAGCGAGTTGCTTTTTGTTTGTCTTCAAAAACGTCCTCGGCCAGGATCGCGATCGAAGCTAATCGGTCCAGTCGTTCTGAGGCGACTGAGTCCAGAGGTTTTTCATCCTTTTTACGGCGCTCATATGTAGACAGTGATAGATTGAGCAAGCGCCCGATGCTTGTGGATGACATGCCGAAGGTCGATTTAGCTGCGGTAGCCCAAGATACACTCAAACCGGCCGTGATGGACTGGATGCGTTGCCCTTCGCTCATCCGGGCATGAACATGTGCCAGACGCCAGAAGGATGGTGGGGCAGGGATTTGTTGGTTTTCCCTTAGCGTACGATGAGTTTTCATGATAGATTATTCAATTGAATATATTAATAGTGTCAAATGAATTATATACCTGCGGATGATTTTTGTCAGTTCCCCTGGAATTCATATACATCAAGTAAGCCCCATCCACACTATCTGACATTATTCTGAATAGTATACTTTTCAACTTTATTCTTGTTGCACCAGCACAATTGTCATAGTGGGAGTATCATAATCACATAAAATCACATATGCATTTTTCCGGGATTAACACGCCCGAATAGTCGTTGCCGAATTACCATGGTTTTCAACGTTAATTGCACCCAAACATATCCCGCAGCAAGGAACTGTCATGATTAATAAATTAACGAGCATTGTCATCGCGCTCGTCGGACTCGCGATGCTATACATGGGCGGCAAGCTATGGTTGGTAGGCGGTTCGCCGTTCTACGCCATCCTGGCAATCGGCCTGCTGATTACCGCGGTTCTTTTGTTCATGAAACGCGTTATCGCTTTGTCTGTCTATGCCGTCATCATGTGGATCGTGATGGGGTGGATTGTTTACGAAGTCGGCTTTGATAAATGGCAATGGATTCCCCGTGGCGATATTATCGGCCTGATTGGGCTCTGGCTCGCACTGCCGTGGGTGGTGCGTCCGCTGTTCCGGAAACAGAATCCAGGCGCGGTTCGCTCTTTCCATCCGTTCCTGGGTGGTACCGTCCTCTTCTCTATTGCACTTGTGATCGGCATGATGTTTTACGATCCGTATCCGCAGCACGGTACTTTGGCGACTGATCGCAATGCCGCTGATGTTGATGTCGCGCAGAATGACTGGACAGCCTATGGCGGCACGAATAACGGCCTGCGGTTTTCTGCGCTCAAGCAGATTACCAAGGATAATGTTGGCGATCTGGAAGTGGCCTGGACCTATCGGACCGGCGACCTGCGTCAGGGCGAAGACGCCAGTGAGTATACCTTTGAGGCTACGCCGTTGAAGGTAAACAACACGGTATATTTATGCACTGCGCATAATGAAGTGCATGCGCTGAACCCGGAAACGGGCGAGGTGAAATGGAAATATGCGCCTGAGAAAAATCGCTCCTATTTGCAGCAGCATCAGACATGCCGGGGCGTGAGTTATTATGCAGGCAATGATGTTGCGACGGCTGGCGGCACGCAGCCAGCTGAACCGGCTACCGCCGGCGCGCCAGCTCAGAGTCCGGCTGCATGCAGCAAGCGCATTCTGAGCGCCACGGCCGATGCCAAACTGGTTGCGCTGGATGCCGATACCGGCAAGCTCTGCGCAGACTTTGGCCAGAATGGCGTAGTGGACCTTCATGCCAATTTGGGCGAAGTCCGCCCTCATGCATATATGCAGACCGCTGCGCCTCTGGTGGCGGGCAATCTGGTGATTGTAGGTGGCTCGGTCATGGATAATGGCTATGACAAGGGTAATCCTTCCGGTGTGATCCGCGCATATGATGTCGCGAGCGGCAAACTGGTCTGGAACTTTGATCCGGCCAATCCTGACAACACCCAGCCCATTGCGCAAGGGCAGGTTTATCCTCAGGACACGCCTGTGGCCTGGACGACGCTGAGCGCTGATACCAAGAATGGCATCGTGTATGTGCCTTTCGGCAACGCCTCTCCGGACTTGCTGAGCGATCAGCGTGACCCCAACAGCAATACCGAGAAGTTTCGTGATGCGCTGGTCGCCCTGGACCTGAAAACCGGTGCGTTCAAATGGCGCTTCCAGTCTTCGGCCAACGATTTATGGGATCGTGATAATCCGTCCCAGCCTTCACTGTTGGATATTGATTACCAGGGACAAAAGCAGCCTGTGATCGTGCTGCCCACCAAAGTCGGAAATCTGTTTGTGTTGAACCGTTTATCCGGCCAGGCCGTGTATCCGATCAAACAGGTTGATGTCTCGACGCAGGGCGTGACAGGCGAGACCTACGCGCCAACGCAGCCGGTTTCGGCATTGAACTTTATACCCGAGCCGCTGACCGAAAAATCCATGTGGGGTATGACGCCATTTGATCAGATGGCATGCCGTATCGAGTTCAACACATTGCGATATGATAGCAACCCCTGGACGCCGGCAACCGAAACCGGTTCGTTGGTTTTTCCGGGCAATATTGGAGCTTTCAACTGGGGATCGATCTCCATTGACCCCGAGCGGCAAATCCTGATCGGTGCACCGGTTCGTCTGGCCTATAAATACAACCTCATCAAGCGCACGCCCGAAACGGCAGACAAACGTCTGTTCACCCAGGAGGATACACCCTACTGGAACGAGAATTTTGACGGCACGTATGCAACCCAGATCCGGCAGTTTGCCTCAGCTCTGGGCGTGCCATGTATCGCGCCGCCATGGGGCCGCATGGTCGGGGTTGACCTGACCACCGGTAAAACGGCCTGGATGCGTCGCATCGGCAATACTAAAAACCTGAAGACCAGCTTTCTGCCCATGCGCTTTCCCGTTGGCTTCCCAATGGGCATGGTGGCGCACGGCGGTCCGCTCACAACCGCTGGCGACGTTGTTTTCCATGGCGCGACGGCAGACAATTTCTTTCGTGCGTATGACATCAATACAGGCGAGCTGCTTTGGGAAACAGAACTGCCGGCCGGCGCCCAGGCCACGCCGTCCACCTATATGGGATCGGATAATAATCAGTACGTAATTATCGCAGCCGGCGGGCATGGTTCGCTGGGCACCCAGCAGGGCGATTCGGTGGTCGCGTTCCGATTGAAAAAATAGTATTTCAGGCGCGATTGCTGACCATCGACTTCAACACGCCATCGCGCCTGATCAACCCGTGGAACAACCCTGCTGCCAGGTGTAGTAATACCGTTGCGAACAGTAAATAGGCCAGATAGCGGTGGGCTGCGCGCAACACGGCAAATACGTCTGCGTTTTCTGGAGCAATGGCCGGGACAGTCCAGGTGCCGATGAGGGTGATTGGCGTGCCGCTGGCCGAGACCATTGCCCAACCGATGAGCGGCATGGCAAACATGAGCAGGTAAAGCAGCCAATGCGAGGCAAGCGCGGCTCGTTGCTGCCACGCGGGAATATCAGCCGGCAATAGTGGGGTGCCCTTGATCAGGCGCACAATAAGCCGTAAGCACACGAGCAACAGAAGCACGGCGCCCAACGGCTTATGAATGGCTAACAACCAGGTGTGCCGCTCGGAAACCGAGGCGACCATACCCACCCCGATAAACAGCATCGCCAGGATCCCAGCGGCCATCAACCAATGCAGCACTCTGGCGGGCAGACTGAAACTCGCTTCCTGTGTTTTATCAATAGAATGATTCATTGTTAGTGCTCCGATGTAGCGGCAGAAGAGGATGGAGAGGGGCGGTTCAGGCCCTCACGGGTCCGCCGGTCGACCGAGGTGGCATAAACGGCGGATCGCGCAGGCAGCAGGGGGTCGTCCGAGATGGCCATCCCTTGTGGCAGGACGGTGGGATCGAAGTTGATGTCGCGGCAAGGTCCGTAATCCTGGGCCTGGCTTTTTTCAATCAGGATCGTGCCTGCATCCACCTGCCGGCGTGAATCGGGCCACGGTTTGGTGGCATCGTTGCTCGGATCGCCGGGATCGGCAACCGTTACAATCAGTCGCCAGCGCAATGGTCCCTCTGACAATCTCTGCATCAGATCCTTATCCAGATAGTTCTGATCATGTTCCGGCGCAGCATCGACTGCGACGGGCTCGCCCAGCGGCACTATGCGCCAGCGCACGTTCTGCCGGGCGCCTTCACGATTGATAAACACAAACGCATTGAGACTGTAGTATGCTTCAGTGGCAAAACTGGCCGATGGGCGCGCTGTCTTGACCCACTCGCGGAAATTGGCCGTTTCAGGATGGGAGGCAAAAAAGGCCTTGATTCTGGCCGGGTCCGGTTTGCCGGTTTTTGGATCGGGTGCACCCGCGATCTGTTGTTCATAAAAGCTTTGCGGTGTCGCAACCGGGAAAACCGGCATGCTATTCATGCCGGTGCGCCACTGCTGGCCATCTGGCATGGTGAAACGCAATGCGAAGCTGCGGATAGGCACACTGGAGTCGGGCGCATAGGGGTTGGGTCCAGGCAGAGCCAAACGTCCAACCAACGGGGTGGTCGAGCCTGGCAAGAAGATCGGCGCGCTCGATAGCGCTTGCGCTGCGCCACTGCTCTCAAAGTGACCCGTCACGCAAATCCCTTTGGCGTGATTGCGACGAAAACCGGGATGGTTTTTGCCGCCGGGTTCGAAGGTGTTGGCAATCCGATCGGCAGTCAGGCGTTGCGGGCCAAGCCAGCCGGCTGTATAGCCAAACGCGGTGCCAAGGCCCAGTATGGCAACGCCGATCACGGCAAATCGTATTAGTTTTTGCCCGGCGGTCATTCCAGGCGGGTGGGTATCTTTGTTTTCCAGCATCGTACTTCCCTGGCCTTGCGGCCTGTTGCTCATGTGGATATAGACGGCTGCATATTTTTTTTATTCCATAATGGAATAATATCGAATCACAAGCGTCATACAGAAGCCTTGCATTGTTTGCAATCACCCGGGCAGAATATGAACAAGCACCGAATTTTCAACCAAGAGGACAGGCAATATGATCCCCGCGCAGAGGATTTACCGCTGATGCCGGACACCGAATCCAGATGTGATGCCGCGGATGACATGTCCGATGCGTCGCTGCGCGAGATGTTGCCTCGGCTGTACCGCTTTGCGTTGTGGCTGAGCAAAGACCCGAGCACCGCAGACGACCTGGTGCAGGCAAGCATAGAGCGTGCCCTCAAATTCCAGCATACGCGCAGACCAGACGGGGATTTGCGCGCCTGGCTGTTTTCCATTTTGTATCGACAGTTCATTGATACCAAACGTCACGCCAAACGCTACGCACGGGTTTTGGAATGGTTTCGCAAAGCCGATGATGCGCCGTCCACCGAGCGCCATGTGCAGGCCCGAGCTTCGCTGCAGGCATTTGAGCAGTTGCCGGAAACGCAGCGGACCTTGTTATGGCTGGTCAGCGTCGATGGACTCAGTTATAAAGCTGTCGCTGATATGTTTGATGTGCCGCTGGGAACCATCATGTCGCGCCTGTCCAGGGCGCGCGGGGCGTTGCGCGATGCCGGTGACGGCGAATCCAGAGTTCATCTGAGGATAATGAAATGAATGAAGATCTACACATTGACGACGTAATGCGGCACGCCTACGTAGATGGGCGATTGAACGCAGAACAGCAAAAAACGATGAACCAATATCTTGCCGCCCACCCGCAAGAGGCGCGTGAACTGGACGCCTGGCGCAAGGACGCAGCGCAATTGCGGGCGGCATGGCAATCGGTCGACCCGCCGATCAATCCTGCACTGGACCCGGCAGCCATCCGTATGCGCTTGAAAGAACGCACAAACATGCGCTGGAAACTGGCGGCCAGCATCTTCGTTGCCCTTTGTATCGGGGGCCTGTCGGGATGGCAGCTGCGTCCCGTGCCGACTGCGCAATTGGGCCTGGCAGCTCGCCCGTTGCCCATGCAGGATGCCATTGCTGCATATCGTGTCTTTGCAGGTAATCCGGCGTTGCGCGCCGACGCGCTGGCTACAGAGACGGATTTGCAGCAATGGGTGGCTGCCAATTTTTCAAATGCGCAACGCCTGCCTGACCTGACCACCAAGGGCTTTCATCCTGTTTCCGCTCGTATGTTGGTGACAGAGGAGGGTCCTGCCGCTGTCGTGATATATAAGAATGACGCCGGACAGCTGACCGGGTTTTATATCCGGCCGCCTGGTCCCGGCAACAAGTTGCTTCCAGAGGGACAAAGGCAAGAAGGGCCGCTGCTCACCCGATACTGGTCGGACAATGGCTACAATTACGCGCTTGTCGGCAGCAATTTCACTGTCATTAACGGTGCTGGCTGATTAGGCGTTTCGGGGTCTGAAAAAGCGCGCGTTCAAATATACTACATAAAAATAATTTAATTGCTTATCAATAAAACGTAAATTGTGCCTTATGTGTCCTTGGTTTATATTGGTTTTCCATTTGGGACAAGATAATGCACAAACTATTGATGAAACTGATACTCACGGGGTTGACCACCCTATGGGGTCACGCTGTAGTAGCCGCTGAGTCAGCGGCCGACAGCTACCCGGCACATCCTATCAAGTTCGTCGTGGGCTATCCGCCCGGTGGAGCGAGCGACATTGTGTCACGGTTGGTGGCGGCAGATTTGCAGAGACGCCTGGGTCAACCTGTAGTCGTGGAAAATCGCCCCGGTGCTGGCGGCAATATTGCCACAGAAGCGGTGCTACGCGAAAAGGCGGACGGCTATACCATTCTGTTGGGAACAATTGCCCACGCGACCAATATGTCGGTTTATAAAAATCTGAAATATGATACGTTGCGTGATTTCAAGCCCGTGATTCAGTTTTCTGCCGCGCCAAGTGTGCTGGTCGTTAATGCCAAATCGCCGATTAAAACGGTGGATGATATTGTCAAACAGGCTGGCGAAAAACCGAACGAAATGACCTTTGGTTCGACAGGGGTGGGTGGCTCACCGCACTTGGCCGGGGAGCTGTTCAGAATGAAAACGAATATCGACATTCGTCATGTTCCTTATAAAGGAGCGGGGCCGGTTCTTAATGATCTGATGGGTGGTTTCATTGACATGTCTTTCATGACCATCCCGGGTGCGATCAGCCAGATCCAGGCGGGCGCCCTGCGTCCCATTGCGATAGCAAGCGACACGCGTTCTGCTTTGCTGCCCGATACCCCAACCCTGGCCGAATCTGGCGTGAAGGATTTTCTGGTCAGCTCCTGGAACGGATTGCTGGTGCGTAAGGACACTCCACCTGCGATCGTAGAGAAGCTTAACCGTGAAATTAATGAAATTCTGAAACAACCCAAATTGGTCAAGCAGATCGAAATTGAAGGCAGTGCACCGGTGGGCGGCACATCTGAAGATTTTGAAAAATTCATTCAGTCTGAAATTACGCGCTGGGCAGAAGTTGTAAAGCAGGCCAACGTGACGCTTTGATGCGATACCGGGGCCTGACAATCTGCGTCGGGCCTGGGTATCGCTTTTCTACATGGGATCAAAGCCATAGAGTTCAGCCGGATTATCCACGAATATGCTTTTTTGTATTGTGCTCTCGGGTATCCATTGGCAGAAGCGATTCAGAAGTAAACCGTCGTCTGGCATGATATCGCCTCTGAATAGATTGGGGTGCGGCCAGTTAGTGCCAAACAATATCCGGTCCGAACGAGTGGCGACCAGTTTCTCGGCGAATGGACGCATATCGTTTCCGCTGCCATCTTTCAGTGAGGAGCGACGGTACCAACTGGAAATTTTGACCCAGCAGTCTTCGCGTTCGGTCAACAATTGCAATAATGTCTGGAACCCTGGGCTATGGAGGTCTTCGTCTCCGCGCACGCTACCCATGTGATCAAAAACCAGTGGTACGGGCAAGGCAAGCAGTTCGTTCTTGAGAGCAGGCAATTCATCAACGCGCGTCAAATGTATCTGCAGGTGCCAGCCCAGCGGCTTGAGTTTGGGCGCGAGCAATTGCATGGCCTGCATTCCTCCGTACCCTTTCAGGTATGTTGAGAGCCGCACGCCCCGGAAACCGTCTTCATGCAGTTGGCCCAATGCTTTTGTATCGATATCTGGAGAGACACCCGCAACACCGCGGGCCCGGTCCTGGCCCAGGCGCCGAATGACGTCTGTGGTCAGACTATTGTCAAAGCCGTAAACGCTGGCGCTCACTTGCACGGTTCTTTGCAGGCCCAGTTGCTTGCATAGGTCCAGATAAGCGTCCAGGGTGGCGCAAGCCGGCGTATAGCTGCGCGGTTCTACCAGCGGATATCGCTCAGGTTGCATGTAAACGTGGCAATGGCAGTCGGTAGCGCCCGCGGGCAGCAGCACTTTTGGCCGTGTGGCGCTTTCAAGCGGTGCCAGGCATTCTGGATAGGTCATATCATCCTCCCTTATTGTTGAGCGTTCTTGGTAATGCCAGCCGCTTTTACGATGCCGGTCCATTTGTCTGTTTCGCTTTGAAGAATGTGTTGAAAGTCGTCCTGCGTTCCGGGTCTGGCTTCGGTGCCTAACTGTTCAAGCTGTGTGCGAATGGACTGGTGTCGAAGAATCGTGCGCAAGGCGTCGTTCACTTGCTGCGTTACTTCCGATGGCGTTCCCGCGGGAAAGAGAATGCCCGTCGTCGTGCTTGCTTCATAATCCTTCAGTCCTGCGCTGGCTATGGTAGGCAGTTCGGGCATGAGTGCGGATTTTTCGTTTGTAGTAACAGCCAGTGCGCGAACTTTACCGGCTTTCACTTGAGGTAAAGAGGACGCCATCTGGTCGAACATCAAATCGATCTGACCTCCCATCAGGTCGGTCATGGCCGGGCCGCTGCCCTTATAGGGCACATGCAGGAATTTTGTTTTACTCAGATTCTGAAACATCTCCCCAGCCAGATGGTTGGACGTGCCGGCACCGGCAGAGCCCATCGTGAGTTCTCCAGATTTGCTATGTGCATATTTCAGAAACTCAGGCAAGGTGCTGGCAGGCAAATCCTTATTGACAATCAGGAGCATGGGAGCGATTGAAATCGGGCCTGCCGAAACAAAGTCTTTGGCCGGGTCCAAGGGCACGTTTGGGTCCAGCGCCCGCATGGCAGCCAGTGAGCCAGTAGAGGCAAGCAGGGCAGTGTAGCCGTCGGGCTTGGCTCGCATGACACTTTGCGCGCCCACCAAACCGGCTGCACCTGCTTTGTTTTCGACCACAACAGTGGCCTTCATCTGTTCACCCAATCCCTTGGCGATAATGCGGGCCGTGGCATCTATATTGCCACCGGCTGGAAACGGGACGACCAGGCGGATGGGTTGCTGCGGCCAGGACGCCGCGAAACTATAAGGTGCTGCGATCAACGAAAGGCCAGTGGCCAGGCCCAGCAGGTTTTTTTTCAATTTTAAAGTTGTCATTGTGTTATCTCCTCCCCCGGGCATGGCTAGCCCTGTTCGTACTGCTGGCCCAATGCAATGAGTTCGGGCGTGCCGATGAGTTCATTGAGTTGGTCAAAGTCGTTCATTTGATCCCACATGGGCTTGGTGGTGCCGTGGGTTTTAAGGCTGGCAAAATACGCCTGCAGGCGAGCGCTGACAAACCTTGCCGTGCCGCCAGGAAAAATGACAATGCGGTAGCCGTATTTTTCGAGTTCGCTGACGCTTAGAATCGGCGTTTTGCCGCCTTCAACCATGTTGGCCAGTAGCGGTACGCGGTCGGCGAAGCGGCGGCAAACCGTATCCATTTGTTCCGGAGAACGGACGGCTTCCACAAAAAGGGCGTCCACGCCGCACTCCAGATAACGTTCGGCGCGCTCCAGTGCAGCCTCGAAGCCTTCGACCGCCAGTGCATCCGTGCGTGCCAGAATAAGCGTTTCTTCGCTGCGGCGTGCATCGAGCGCCGCCTTGAGCTTGCCGCACATTTCAGCTGTGGTAACCAGCGACTTGTTGGCCAGGTGCCCGCAACGCTTGGGAAATGACTGATCTTCGAGCTGGATCATGGCTGCACCGGCACGTTCAAAGCTGCGTACAGTCCGCTGTGTGTTGAGCGCATTGCCAAAGCCCGTGTCTCCGTCCACAATCACGGGCGTCTGAACCCTGTCTGTGATCTGTGCCAGCACCTCCACAGCTTCATAGGCAGTGGTCAAGCCCACGTCGGACCGGCCAAAGCGGGTGTAGGAGACAGCACCGCCTGACAGATAAAGCGCATCAAAACCCGCCTGTTCGGCAATCAGGGCGGTCAGCGAATCGTAAACGCCCGGGGCAAGGATTGCCCGGTTTTGCTGGAGCTGTTGTTTCAACGTCGGATGAGTCACGCGGATTTCCTGTTGTTAGAGGTCTGAAGGTTTTGATTGATGTTCAGGGGCATGCCCATGTGGTCGGCCTGGCGTCGTTCGTAGGCCAGAAATTCATCTGAAATACCCTGTCCGCGCATGCCGCCCCGTACAGATCCGGCACGCACGTCACCAAAGTAATCCTGCCATTCTTCAGGCAGCGGCTGGGAGCCGGGAATGGCCAGCCACAAACGCAATAAATGACGTTTGAGATGAAATTCCTCGTAATCTTCAAATTCTGTGCGTGAGTGCAATACCACGTAGTTGTTGAGCAGTTGAAGATCGCCAGGTTCCAGCCACATGGAATAGCAAAAGCTCGGATCAGCCAGCAATTGGTCCAGCATGTCCAGCGCCTGATTTTGCTGTTCGGTCAGGCGTGGCAGCTCAGGGAAGTCCCGCTCTGCCGCGACAGTGTTCTTGCGATTGGCGCGCAACGCGAAATGGGTGGGCTGGCTGCCCAGAATAGGGCATTGATAATATGGCGGCTGATCGGGCGCCTGGGTTCCCTGGTAGCTATGGTGGATAGGGGCACGCAGTACCTCAAGCAATTCGGGGTGGCGCCGTTCGATTTCCTCTATGACGGTGATCGAGCTTGTGATTTTGCTCTCACCGCCACTCCTGGCAGTGCGCAGCGTCAACAGGGCAACAACGTCAGCCGAATCGGCGTGAAAATCCAGTTTCGCATTCGTGTTATAGCCGCGGCCGTTTTTTGTCTTATAGCTTGCTCCAACGTCCCGTACTGACGTCATGACATCGCTGGCCCGGTTTTGGGTTCGCGCTACACCGACGTGCAGACCAATGCCCCAGTAGACCAGACGCGCGTCGTCTTCGGACCAATTGTGCACCGGAAATCCCTTGAGCAGGCACACGCCCCAGCGCCCTTGCGTTGCCCCGAAGGCCGATCGCAGGGCTTTTTTAGCTGCGTCATTGAGGGGGAAATCATTTGCGGTCATGTCGAGCATGGGCTTGTTCACGCCCCTTACGTGTCTCAATGCCTGTTCAAAGCCAGCTATGGCATCGGCATCTAAGTGCTGGACCCAGCTTTGGTCATCGGTCATATCCTGGGCTGTCCATGCACTAGGTAATTCGGAATTCATGACGTATTGTCTCCATCGTAAATAAAATCAAGGGGATGTATGCAAGAATAAGTCAGGGCCTATTAAGATACAATCGAGTTTTCGTTAAGCACTAATTAAAAAAAATTTATGAAGATGGAGACCTTTTCCTCGCTGGCTGCGGTGCTGAGTTCCGGGACGTTGGCCGGGGCGGCTCGCATTTTGCATCTCACACCCAGTGCTGTGAGCATTCAGATGAAGCAGTTGGAGC
Organism: Advenella incenata; assembly: GCF_004217095.1. Lineage (GTDB taxonomy): Bacteria > Pseudomonadota > Gammaproteobacteria > Burkholderiales > Burkholderiaceae_B > Advenella > Advenella incenata. The sequence continues at coordinate 630,407 of NZ_SHKO01000001.1, forward strand.
TGTATATGGGACAACAGTTGTTCGACAGATCCGGGCTGGAGGTCAAGCCTTTGCCAATTGCATTCGAAATGTCAGCAGTGATGCAAAAAGCCCTGGAGCAACTGGAATTGCTCAAGCGTGATCGCACTTATGTGGTGGAAGGACATGTGCGTCTTGGTATTATCGAGTCCATGCAACCCTTGCTTTTGCCGGATCTGACTCGCATTATGCGTAGCCGATATCCGGCGTTGCATTTGCAAATCCAGCGTGGCAAGAGTGCTGAGCTCACCCACGCAGTGAAAGCTGGAGAGCTGGATGCAGCCGTTGTTGCGCAGCCCGAATCGGGCGGGTCTTCGCGCATGCACTGGCATTTTCTACAGGCCCAGGAGCTGGCGCTGGTGGTGCCTCCTGATGAGCCAGAGCAGCGCCTGACAAAGCTGTTTCAGCGCTATGACTGGATACGGTATGATCGACGCACGATTGCGGGCCGATTGGCGACCCGTTATGTCAATCACCATATTGGGCCGACGGTGCAGCCGGCCAGCGTCGAGTTTGACGGGGTGAGGGCGATTCTTTCAATGGTGAGTGCGGGCCTGGGCGTGTCGGTCGTGCAGTTGACCGAGCCTGGTATTCATTTGAACTATCCCGTGCGCATACAGAAGCTGCACAATGCGCCTGTCATTCGTTTCGCATTGGTCATGCGCAAGCCCGATGCCGAAAGTCGGCCGCTTGGGACCCTGCAAAGCGTATTGTCAGAAATATTCGACGTTCATGTCGGGAAACGTTATCAAAGCGCGGAAAAGGGAGCGCTGATTCATCGCATTCCGAATAACGCAGATGAGTGACGAATCCCGCTGTTCAAGGCATAACACGCTCAGGACAGATTCTGTGATTACGCAATTGGCCTGTTGATGACACTGCTGGGATTGTCATGAGTTACGCTGCTCACTGATTTCAATTGTCATTTGTCAATTGTCATTTGTGATGTGCAGCAATGACAACTGTAGTTATGGGGTTTGGGCAAAGAATGCCGTGCCTATGAGACTTCCTGTATCTCGTACTGCCGTTGAATCGAGCTGGTTTCAACACCCCATCTTGAGCTTTTTGTCCGTTCCTGATGGGTGTCAAAACTTTTTTGATCCGCAAACAATTCCTCAACCGTCCACACCAATGGGTCAGCGGTTTCTTCTACTTCAAAGGCCACGCAACCGGGCTCATTCTTTGTCAACCGGATGTGTTCTGGAAGAAAATGGCGAATTAATTCGGATTCTTCACGATTTTTACAGATTAGTTTTCCACTCAGTTTGATCACGTGTACTCCGATTTTTCACAGGGTCAAAGCCCGCCGTATCCGGCACGATGCCGGTAGCGGTGATTTTATCGTGTTTTGCTGGTCAGCGGACCTGCGGGCGGGTCGCATCAACAGGTATGGCACAGGCGTGTCGGACAATAAGATTTATTGCTAAATCGTTCTTTACCGTGAAACGCCAAGCCATCCTGGAATATAGACAAGTGGGAGACGGCTGCCTGCAACATTCAGCGCAGCCTTGCGTGTAATCAAAACTGCACTGTCGCCCCGTCTTCGGGAATCTGCACGCGTTCCTGTATGCCCTTTTCCTGCACATATTCCCTTAACTCTTTACGGGTCTGGGCCATGTGGTTGATGGCATCCATATGCGTGGCGACAATCGTTGCGTTGGGGGCTGCCCGGGAGGCACGCAGTACGTCTTCCTTGCCCATGATAATGGAATCTTCAAAGTCGCTCATCATGGCGTACCCTGCATTGATCACGATGACTTGCGGATCGTACTGGGCCAGCGCCTCATCCACTTCGTTGCGCCAGATAGTGTCACCCACAAGATACAGTGTCTTGTGGCCAGGCGCCTGGAAAACAACGCCTATGGCAGGGCCCAACGCCTTGGCCACTTCTGGTACGGCATACATTTTATCGGTGCCATGCTGTCCGCCCGTCTTGCTCAGCGTCACGCCACCGAATTCGGTTTTATCGGACAGGATGCGCACGTTGGTAAAGCCCTGTTCGCGAATCATTGTTGCATCGGCCAGATTTTGCGCGTAAAGCGGGATGTCTTTGGGCAGCAGTTTCTGGGCGGCCTCATCCCAGTGATCCAGATGGGTGTGGGTGATGATGACTGCATCGACGCCGGCAATGACCTCTTTTTCAGAAATCGGCAGTTCGACCAGCGGGTTGCGCAGAGTGCTGCGGTAGGTTCCCTCAAAACCCGGGTAGGTGCCTTTTTTGGCCAGCATCGGGTCAATCAGAAAGGTGGTATTGGCGTACGTGATTTTTACCGTTGCATTGCGGATCTGCTGCAACTGGACTTTCTCTGTGGGGGATGCGGCGGTGGCCGCCTGCGTTTGGGCAAATGCAGCGCCCGTGGTCAGGCTCAGGCTCAACGCCAGAGAACTGATAGCGGTTTTCATAGACATGTGGCTACTCCAATGTATCGCTTGGTTAAAGAAGAGCCTCTATTGTGTTCCCCGCCGGTGGTTCGCAAAAGTGGCCTGAATGACAATATTAGATAAAAACAGGCCAAAAGGTGGGTGATTTTATGGCCTGAAACAATATATAGATTAAAATCAGGTCAATTCTTCATTTAATCGGTTATTCACTCATGTCTTCCATTCGCGTGGCCGTGTTGGCCTTTGATGACGTCAGCCTTTTTCATCTCTCGGTCCCAGGCCTTGTCCTGGGCGCCAATAACGGGTCAGGCCCGGTTCGATACGAACTGCAATATGTTGCTCAACAGCCTGGCCAGATACGTACTGACCAAGGGGTTATGATTGAGGTGCCGGATGGCCTGCCGGCGTTGCAACAGGCCGATATCATCATTGTTCCCGCCTGGAGCGACCCCGAAGTGCCTGCGCCGGAGGAACTCACCATGGCATTGCGACAGGCACACGCCAACGGCAAGTTGATTGTGGGTTTGTGTCTAGGGGCATTTGTGCTGGGAGATGCAGGCTTGCTCGATGGCCGGGAAGCGACCACGCATTGGGTGGCGCGCGACGTATTTGCGCGGCGTTTTCCGCAGACCTTGTTTCGTCCCGACGTGCTTTATGTGGCCGATGACAACATTGTTACGTCAGCTGGCACCGTTGCCGCTATTGACTGCTGCCTGCATTTGCTGCGCGAGCATCACGGTTATGAGGCGACCAATCATGTGGCCAGGCTGCTGGTGACACCGCCCCATCGTCCTGGCGGACAGGCGCAATATATTGAGCGACCCATGCCAAAGCTAGCCGACAACAATCGTTTGCCCGGTGTGCTGGAATGGGCCCGTGAGCATCTGCAGGAGCCGCTGCCGCTCGATACGCTGGCCAGCGTGGCCAAGATGAGCCGGCGCACCTTCACCCGACGCTTCCGGGAAGCCACTGGCACCACCGTCAACCGGTGGCTCAATACCGAGCGGGTGGCCCGGGCGCAGCAGTTGCTGGAGACCACAGACTTGTCCATTGAACGCATTACTGCGGAGGCCGGCTTTGGCACCACCCTGGCCCTGCGTCAGCAATTTACGGCCCAGCTGGGTACCTCGCCATCGAACTATCGGCGTAATTTTTGCAAAACAGCAGGTGCGGCGGTGCTGGTGTAGTTGGGTTTTAGAGATGCCAGTTGATATCCGGGGGAGTTTTGTTTCACCGTAACAGCATCATCGTACCAGCCAGTTCTTCATCAGTAGATTGGGTACGCGAGAGAATTCCCGCTCATTGTCCGTTACCAGCACGGTCCACATGAGCGATCACAGTGGCATCCAACTCCGACCAAAGTCATAAGCCCTTGATATCATAGGTCTTGATCATGTTTTTCATGATTGAAAAACCTTTATCGATATATACCGAAAAATCTGCCGCGCTTGCCGGGTAGCTTTTAATACCGTACCGGTTGACCAGGAATTGCCCGTATTCGCTACCGGAAACCACCTTATGGATTGCGGCCTGCAGCCGGGCTTTCGCATCCTCGGGAATGCCTTTAGGCGCCGCGACACCGATGATTCCTGTGATGCCCACATCGTAGCCTTGCTCCTTGATGGTCGGCGTATCGGGAAACCACGGCAGCCGATAGTTGCTCGCAGACGCGATGACTTTGAGCTTGCCTGCCTTCACAAGTTCAACGTATTCAGAAGGACCTTGCAGGGCAACGTCCACAAATCCGCCGATGACGGCATTGATGGATTCTGCGGAAGATTTATAGGTAATCTGATCGAACTTGCCACCGGTCACTTTTTGCAGCTGCAAAAAGGGGAAATTGTTCGGGGCGCCCGTCACGCCATAGAAGACGCCAGCTTCGGACTTGGCTCTGCTTATCAGATCTTCGATATTATTAATTGGCGACTCGGGCCTGGCGACTATGCCATAACTGAATTCGGCTACACCACCGAGCAATTCGAAATCGTCCCTTGTGTAGGGCACCTTCAGCAGTTGTGAAGTGAAGGTTGCGGTACTGTATGAATACAGTCCGATGGTATAGCCATCGGGCTTGGCCCTGGCCAGATTGCCCAGTTGCAGTGTGCCGGTCGCACCGGGCTGGTTGAGTATGACGACGGGCTGACCCAGCTCCTGCTCTAAAAGCCTGGCAAGCTGTCTGGCAATACCGTCGGTGGAGCCGCCGCTTCCGTAAGGGACTGAAAGCGATATGGTTCTCTCGGGATAGTCAGCGGCTTGGGTCGAGACGCCTGCCAGCATGCAGGACAATCCGAATATCATATGACTGAACTTCATTCCATCTCCTTTCTCAATTGTGGGTGCAATAAGGGTTAGCCGGTTCAGTAGGAGGCGTCATGTTCGAACGTTCGAATAGGAATACCGGCGTTATTGGCTCTGTCCACAAAGTTTTTCTTATGGCCAAATTGGCACTTGATCTTACGTGGACACGTTGCGCTTCACAATGTAAGGAAATTGAATATCTGAACTGCAGAATATGAAGGATGCTCGGGCGTTGCGTGCGATGAGGCGTAGTAGATGGACTATCCGTAATATAACGATAGGCATAATAGGATAGAGACCAACCCAGCGTGACGTTATTTGATGATGTCGCCAGCGTCTTTTGGTAGCGGTTGATGAGTACTGAATTAGATCAGTCCAGAAGACTCACGTTCAAAGCCCGCCATCTTGCGTGCTCGGACTTAATATATTCGACATACATGTCTCCTGTACGATAATCAGGCGTTCCTCCCAGAGACATGAAATCGTGCTTGATTGCTGGGGATTCAAGCGTTTCAACAATAGCGCGAGTCAGCCCATGTCGAATATCCTCCTTCAATCCAGTAGGCGCCACCAGACAATAACCGCCGTCCGCAAAAACGTCTGGCAGGCCGCATTCCTCACAAGTGGGGGTGTCGGGCAACCATGATGGGCGCTGATGGCCGGCCACCATCAGGGGGCGCACAACTTCGTTTGTGATGGCAGACATCGCGCCAGCCGCTTCGGCGAAAACAATATCCACCCGTTGTTTCATTAAGTCGGTCATGGCCGGCACTAAACCTTCATAGTTACGTGCATTCAGAAGTAGATCAGTTTTTTTCTGAAATAGATCAGCCAGTACACTTAAACTGCCCTGACCCACGTGCGCTATCTGATACTTTCCAGGACGCATCCGTGCCTGGGCGATCAGATCCGTCATACGCCATGCGGCGACATGAGACCCGACCAACAGTATGTTTGGAACGTTGACCAATCCATGCAAATAAGTCACATCGTGAAAAACGTCGAACAGATTGTCTCCCTTCCCAACGCAAGAGAAAACCGTAGCGCCTGTTCCCGCCAGCCCGATAGTTAGACCATCAGGTGAGGATCTCGTTATCTTGTGCACGCCCAACAGGCCACCCAGCCCGACTGCGTTGTCCACTGAAACTCGCCTCTCTATTTTTTCACTGAATACCTGGGCGAAATAGCGTGCATACCGGTCCGCAGGTCCGTTAGGGGGGAAGGGCACGATCAATGTAATGCCACTATCGGTGGATGTTTTGCGATGCCGGCGTGTCAATGCGTCTTTTACCAAGCGGGCAGCTTCAGACAGGTTTGCTGCTTGACGCGTCACAATGGAAACGCAATGATCCAGTTTCGGGCTGATTTTTATACGGCAGACTCTTGGGTTGGGCGCCGCATCACCACAGCTTGTAGGCAATACCGCCACCCCAAAACGCTCGGAAGCAAGAGACATGGCCATGGCAGGTTGCGCAACTTCCTGAGCAACTGCGGGGTTAATTCCATAACGACTGAGAAAACTGTCCAGGCTCGCTCTGCCACCGCTGTTGCTGCTCAGAAGTACAAGGGTCTCGTATTTAAGTAAACCGACGGGGATCTCGGAGCGCCGGGAAAAAGGATGATCGACACAGCAAAAAACAGAGTAATCGTCGTGCAGGAGCAATTCGGAGTGCAGGTCTGAAGGGATGGAATCGTCTACGCAGATACCAAGTTCCGCCGAGCCAGAATGGACAGCATCAATCACGGAGGTATGGGTGAGATCTCTTAGCTGTAGCCTGATATCTGGATAGGACTGTTGGGCGAAAGCAAGACGACCTGCAAGGTCTCTTCCTGTGACTGTCGAGCCGCAGGCCACCGTGAGTGTCCCCCTGGCAGCCGAACCTTTCTGCCTCGCACGCTCGATTACCAAGTCCAGGTTAAATAGTGCTTCGCGCAAGGGGCCGATCAGTTCACGGCCGTCTGCGCTAAGAGACACTTGCCGGCTCGTGCGCTCAATCAATGAAATACCCAGGTTTTCGTCAAGCGCCTTGATTGCCTGGCTTACCGCCGACTGCGTCAATCCCACCGCACTGGCGGTCGCGCTGAAGCTTTCTGTTTCTGCTATCGATAACAAGATTCGAAGCTGCTTGAGGGTAACGGGGCTGTTGATAAACGCATCCATAAGAATAATTAATATATTGGAAAGCTAAATTAATTTATCTTGCATTGCAAGTGCCATTACATTGTCTTTACCCCGGCAAATAGGGCATTTGCACTCCTTCTGTAAGACTATACCAGCATATATCAGGAACGGCATTGTCCATTGCCGCTGTATGGAAAGTTGCATTGCCCATCTTTTGATTGGACTAGATAGAGTATTTCTTATAAATCACTACCGCTGCCCGGAAGGAAGAGGCGCAACGCACTTTTATGGATGGAAATGGCTTGAGAACAGGAAACAGGCGTATGGCAAACGAGGTAAACAGCAAAGTCGACATTGACGGCCAGTCACTCTCCATTGAGAGCATGGTAAAGATTGCACGCGAGGGCGCTACAGTTGGACTGCCACCGGTTGCGTGGGAGCAGATCAGAAGCGGACGAGGCGTCGTTGAGCGCACTGTTTCAAGAGGGGATCTGGTCTACGGGGTAACAAGCAGCGTTGGCGCCAAAACGGGCGTACTTTTGGATCCTGAAAATTACACCGAATTCAATCAGCGGCTTCTGGAAACGCACAATTTCGGCCATGGGCCGACAGCCTCACATGAGGTGGTGCGTTCCATGCTTGTCATATTGCTCAACAGTATGGCTAGTGGACGACTGGGTGTTCGACCTATTTTGGCGGAAAAGATAGTTGACGCGCTCAATAGTGATCGCTATTTTACCGTTCACCTTTGGGGTTCTACCGGCGAAAGCGATATGTCGCCAGTCGTTGATATTGTTCTGGATCTCTATGATGATGTGCAATTGGCTGCCGGGGAGGCGATCGCGTTAATCAACTCCAGTGCCTTGTCAATCGGATCGGCAGCGCTGGCTGTCCATGATATCGAGAAGGTGCTCCGTAGCGGATGTGTTGTCGCTGCGTTAAGCATGGAAGGGTTTGCTGCCAACCCTTCTATCCTCTCGAATGCGGCCGTGAGGTCTCGTCCGTTTGATGGGCTTGCTCTGGCGGCTAAATTAATCAAAAGCGAACTGGAAGGCAGTTATATCTACAAAGAACACGGACCCAGGCATTTGCAGGACCCACTCTGTTTCCGGTCGCTTCCGATCACGTATGGCAACGCTTTTGATGTGCTCGATTTTGCGAAAAAGCAGATTGGCATCGAACTTAACGCGAGCCAGAACAATCCCGTTGTTTCCATTGAAGACGATGCGATGGTGTCGGTAGCGAACTTTGACATGCTGTCTCTGTCGATGGCGCTTGATGCGCTTAGGCTAGCCCTGGCACCTGTGGTGACTGGCTCCACGGAGCGACTGGCAAAGCTTGTTGACTCGTACTGGTCTGGCCTGAGTGTCGGGCTTATTGATGCAGACGAGCTGGGTCTGCCGGGATTCAATGGCTTGGCGCAGGTGCATAAATCACTGACTTCCGAAGCCAGGCTCCTGGCCGCCCCCACGGTTAATGAACTGGCTAGTTCAAGCCATTCCAATGGAAACCTTGATCGCGTCAGCATGGCGAGCTTGTCCGCTCGGCGCTCCATGGAGATGGCCACACTGTCAAAATCCATTCTGGCGTTTGAGCTACAGGTGGCGGCCCAAGCGGTAGAAATAAGGAAAGTGCAGACTATGCTGGGGGCCAATACCACCAGGATCTTCAGGTTTGTCCGAAATCTGCTCCCCTTTGCAGGTGGGAGCCAGAGAGTGCCTCATCCCGCCCCACTTATGGATGCATTAGAGGAGATCGACTATGAGCTGCAACGGATTTTATGCCCTTTGCGGGAGACAGGATGTAGCCAAGCAGTTTAGTTTGCAGGAAAGATCAAATCACAAATGAAAGAACGTGCTGTACCGGGGTCCCGGCAGCCAATAACAAGGAGGAGTGTAATGGATATTAAAAGAAGAAGGGCGCTGATCGGCGCAATCAGAGGATTGGGCGCCCTCGCGGTTCTAACGCCCGGCCTTGCAAGGGCGAACTATCCTGACCGACCGATTCAACTGGTTGTTCCATTTCCGCCAGGGGGGCCTTCAGACAACTACGCACGAATTCTTGCCTCTGCGCTACAACAGGAATTGGGGCAAACCGTCATCGTTGTCAACAAACCCGGCGTGTCAGGGGCATTGGGCATTCAGTACGTTGCAAGAGCAAAGCCCGATGGCTATACCTTCGGCTTGGCCGGCATGGGTGCAACTGTTTTTCTTCCATTGCTGACCTCGAAAGTCCTTTTCGATACCGACAAAGATTTGACGTTCATTGGGGACGTGGTTGCAACGCCTAATGTGTTCATTATCGGCAACCATGTGAAAGTAAACGATATTGCTGATCTGATCGCTAAGGCGAAAGAGAAGCCCGGTGCATTTTCATATGCCTCTACAGGAGTTGGTAGTACCTCACACGTATTGACTTCCCTTTTCGAGCAATCTGCGCAAGTCAAACTCTTGCACGTACCCTACAAAGGCGCAGCGCCGGCGCTGCAGGAGTTGCTGAGTGGCCTGGTAGATATTTTCATTGGTGATGCAGCCGGCATTCTTCCTATGGTCAAAGCAGGCAAGGCAAGAGCGTTGTTTGCAGTGGATAAAGAGCGGATGGAGTGGCTCCCGGAACTTCCCAGTGCGCCCGAAGTCGGTCTGCCCGACGTGTATCTGAGTGGCGAATATGGACTGGTCGGTCCGGCCGGTTTAAGTGACAGTGTGCAAAAAAGTATACATAGCGCTCTTGCCAAGGCGCTTTCGAGCAAGACTGTGAGCGAGAAATTCGGCCAGCAATTTGGAAAGCCGGTGATGGGTAGCGGTGCTGACTACAAAAATATGCTCGATACTGAGAGTAAGCGTTGGGCGAAGGTAGTCAAGTCTGCAAATATCTCATTAGATTGAGCATGGTCAGGTAGTTCCATCAAGGAGATAGTAATGGAATTGGTGCGTTTGGCATCTGAGGTCATTCATCTGGAAAGACTGCAGGCGCTCAGGAAAAAAATTCATATGAACCCGGAACTTAAGTACGAAGAGGTCAATACCGCCAGCCTCATCGTCGAGCATCTGGATACTCTGAATATTCCATATGAAGATAAAATCGGTGAGACCGGCATTGTTGCAACAATTCACGGATTCGGCCGCGATCGCGCAAACCCAGGTCGCACAATCGGACTGCGTGCCGACATGGACGCGTTGCCCATGCAAGAGCATAATCGATTTGAACACGCCAGCAAAGTGGCAGATAAAATGCACGCATGTGGGCACGATGGCCACGTCTGCATGTTACTTGGCGCGGCCGAACTGTTGGCTTCCCATAATGATTTTGATGGAACGGTGCACCTGATTTTTCAGCCTGCCGAGGAAGGCGGAGCGGGTGCAAAGGCCATGATGGAGGACGGTCTGTTTGAAAAATATCCCTGCGACGCTATTTTTGCGCTCCATAACTGGCCAGATCTTCCTCATGGCCAGATGGCGGTCAGGCCGGGACCCATCATGGGCGCTTCTGTACGTTTTGAAATTATTATCTGCGGAAAAGGAGGGCATGGCGCGTTACCACATGAGGCAATTGATCCCATACCTATAGCGTGCGCTATCGTCGGCCAGCTCCAGACACTAATATCCAGAAGTAAAGATCCGCAGGATGCGGCCGTGCTGACCTTGGGAAAAATAGAATCTGGCATCATGGAGAATATTATTCCGGACCAAGCGAAGATTTTCGGAACATGTCGTACGCTAACGGCGAAAACCCAGGCGGTATTGGTAGAGGGCTTGCATCGCGTGTCGACTGGCATCGCGCTGGCCCATGCTGCAAATGCGGAGGTCAAGATCAAGTATGGCTACCCGGCTACGAACAATGATCAGGTCGAAGCCAAGTTCATGTTCGAGGCAATGAAAGACGTGGTGGGACCGCAGGCGGCACATTTCGAGCTGCCTGCGGCCCTTACGGCAGAAGATTTTGCCTATATGCTGGAAAGCGTGCCTGGCGCTTACGGATGGATCGGTAATCACATTCCAGGACAGCAGAAGAGTGCATTGCATAGTCCGACTTATGACTTTTGCGATAAAAATTTATTACTAGGCGCCGCTTTCTGGGGGCATTTGGTCAGAAAACGTTTCGGATCGTAAAGTTGATTCACTCATGATGCGTGTCAGATCCATTCCGAGAGTGAGGATAGCGACTAATAAACCAAGCATTAACAGTCACTTAGCAAGGATTGCAAAGAGTTGGTCGACTTCGAGTTAAAACGGTGGACCGAAGTGATCAAGGCCGCAAATATTTCTCTTGATTGAAATTAGAACCTTCTTTGAGCGATGGGTGGGAGATCCGAAGTTAGCAGTCCTGTTTTAGTCGCCATTTATTGTCTCTGTGTCCAGATGATATGCGTCGTGCTGCGTAAGTGGCGCAAAAAATCGCCAAAATAGGTATGAATTTCGGCGATTGGGTGCCGGCGCGATGCTTCAAACACAGTTGGCATTTTTTCTGTACCTGTTGTCCACCTGTCACTGTGTCGACGTATACAAAATTTCTTTGATGAATTTTTCTACAGCACGCGAGGCTGCTGTCAATGGATGCTGTCTGGATGTCGCGATCCAGGTGGTTTGCTGCACGCTGGGGCTGCACAAGTGACGGGCAGTTAACTGGTTGTTGCTGATGGCTTTGACGTAGGTGCCGGCAGGGGACAGGGTGACAAGGCCGGAGGCCAGCATGGCTTCCTGGATCAGTGATGAGGTACCGGCTTCCAGGGCAATATTGAGCGAGATTCCGTGATTAGCCGCAGCGCCAAGGATGTGGTCTGTAAGACTATTGGGACGGGCTGGCATGGCGATTGGAATTCCCTGCAGAACATTAAAGGGAATATCCTTCTGCCGAAATAGGGGGTGATCCGGCGTGCCGATGACTGACACCTGTCCACGCATGAGCGGGTCGGCATAAACCGGTTGGGCACCGCCGTAGCGATTGAACACACCAATATCAACGCGCCCCGAGCTTAACCATTCCTCGACCTGCCCGCTGTAGGCTTCCAACATCCGCAGCCGGATGCCCGGATGCGTGGACTGCAGACGGCGTACCAGGCTGGATGCCAAATGGCGCGACACCAACGGAATGACGCCAACCGTGACGTCTCCAGATAGTTGCGCCCGGGTATCAGAGACCAGAGCATCGAAAGCTTCCAGTTCGGCTATCAGGGATTGAACGCGCGGCATGATGCGTTGCCCGAAATCGGTTAAGGCGACACCACGACCGTGGCGATGAAAGAGTTTTTGGCCTAAACGGCTCTCCAGACCGGCCACCCGTCGGCTCAATTGGGATTGCGAGACGCCCATCGAGATGGCGGCCCGCAAAAAACTGCCATGGCTGGCTACCCGGATAGCGGCTTTCAAGCCTGTAACTGCGATGGAGGAGTCGACGGCATCGGCCATATCGGGTTGTTTTCCTGTTTGTTTTGAGCTGTGGGCAGAATTGCATAAATCACATATCTGGTATCCCGAAACTGCGCATTCATCATATATGAAACGCCCTAGAATCGTCTACAGATTACAACTTCATGGGAACAAGAATTTTGACTTCTGACAACGCTCACGGCCCGCTGCATGGTTTACGTATTCTTGATTTGTCGACGGTTATAGCAGGGCCTTATGCGTCGACGTTGCTGGCAGACTTGGGGGCAGAAGTCCTTAAAGTGGAATTGCCTGGCAAAGGCGACGGCCTGCGCGATTTGGCGCCGCACAAGAATGGCGTTCCCCTTTGGTGGAAAGTGACCAATCGCAACAAGCGCGGTATAACGCTTGATCTGCGCAAGGCGGGCGCGAAAACCGTGCTGGAACGACTTTTGCCAGAATTGGACGTGATCGTCGAGAACTTTCGGCCTGATACCCTGGACCGCTGGGGTATTACCAAGGAATGGATGCATGGTATTAACCGACGTCTCATTATCTTGCGTGTAACCGGTTTTGGGCAGACAGGTCCTTATCGCAACCGTCCCGGTTTTGCGCGCGTCTTCGAATCAATGAGCGGCTTTACCCGCATGTGCGGCGAGGAGGGAGGCAGTCCACTGCATCTGGGTTATCCCATCTCGGATGCGGTCGGTGGCCTGTTCGGCGCGATCGGCATCCTGGCTGAACTCGGTCGCTTGCGCGCGCAGCCGCAAAGCAGCGGTCAGGAAATTGATGTCTCTGTTACCGAAGCCATGCTACGGACCCTGGATTTTCTCGCCATCGAATATGACCAGTTGGGAGCAACGCGGGTCGGTTCGGGCAATTTGAGTCAGTATGCGGCTCCCGGCAACATCTATCGCACTCAGGATGGTAAATGGGCGTCCATTGCTGCATCCACCCAAAGCATTTACGAACGGTTATGCCATGCCCTGGATCTGCCGGCTTTGCTGGAGGATCCCCGCTTCGTGGACAATCCCACGCGTGTCATTCATCGAGAGGTATTGGATGGCATGCTTTCCGAGCGCATCGCCAGCCTGACACTTCAGGAACTGCAGCAACGGCTGGATCGCGCACATGTCGGTTTTTCACCCATTTACGATGCGTCGGACGTCATGGTTGACCCGCATTTTCAAGCACGCGAAGCCATCGTTACTGTGGACGACGACGAACTGGGGCCGGTGCGTATGCAATGTGTGGTGCCGCGCTTTTCCGAAACACCAGGAAGGGTTCATAGCACGGGGCCAGGTATCGGGCAGGATAACGAGGCCGTTTATGCCTCGTTGGGCTTTAACGATCAGGAAATTGAAGAAATGCGCCATCAGGGTGTGATATAGACGGCAACGGAACGAGATCAGGTCTACAACAAATGAAGGAGACTATTGATGAAAAAGCTGATTTTTTGCCTGGTGATGGCGATGGCCGCTTCAATCGCCCAGGCGCAAAGCGATAAGGTAAATAAGATTATTGTTGGGTTTCCGCCAGGGCAGGCGACAGACCAGGTTGCACGCCTGCTTGCGCAGGAACTGTCACGTGAACTACAGGAAAACTTCATTGTGGAAAATCGACCAGGCCAAGGCGGCAGCGTGGCCCTGGCGGCGCTCAAGCGCAGCGAGCCGGACGGCCGCACCATGGTACTGGCAGCGCTGGCTTCTCTGGTGGTCAATCCTCATCTTTATAAAAATGTGGGCTACGCGACGCTTAGTGATTTCGAGCCCGTAGCGTTGGTGGCGGATCTCCCTATGCTGTTGGTCGTCAATCCCAAGGTGCCTGCGCATTCTTATCAGGAACTGATTAACTATGTCAAAGATCGCCCGGGTAAATTGAACTATGCGTCGTCGGGTAATGGAACGCTGTCGCATTTGGGAATGGAAGAGCTCAAGCAGCGTACGGGGATGAAAATAGCGCATATACCCTATTCGGGCAGTGCTCGCTCGATGGCAGATGTTGTTGGCGGCGGGGTCCAGGCAGCCATCGATACCGTGGCCGTCACCCAGACACAGATACGTGCTGGCAACTTACGGCTTCTGGCGACGACTTATTCTGAAAGATTGCCGGCCTTCCCGGATGTTCCGACCATTGCCGAGTTGGGAGTAAGTGACTTCAGGCTCAGCGCGTGGCTTGGCCTGATGATGCCTAAGGGAGTGCCGCCAGATCGCGTGGCCAGGCTGAACAAGGCGGCAATGAAGGTAATCCAGTCGGAAGCGGTGCGTACCAAGTACGCCGCGTTAGGCGCCGTGCCGCGCACGATGCCAACGCCGCAGTTTCGTCGGTTCATGGCCGCTGAGTACGAACGCTGGGGAAATGGCGTGCGCCAGGCAGCTTTGACGGTTGACTAATATATTTAGCAGCATGGGCACAAGGTTAAAACTGCGCGCGCGGCGGCGGTGGATGGTACAAAATTAAATCGTAATATCACAGGAGCGAAAATGTTTAACGCATTGGTAATAGAGAAGGACGAAAAGGGGTATCGCGCTGTTCACACCAGATTGGACACGGCACAACTGCCCGAAGGGGACGTCCTGATCGACGTTCAGCATTCCACGTTAAATTACAAGGACGCCCTGGCCATTACCGGTAAGGGACCGGTTGTTCGCCAATTTCCTATGATTCCGGGTATAGACCTGTCTGGCACAGTACGGGAAAGCAGGCATCCCGATTTCAAAGCAGGCGATGCCGTCATCATGAATGGATGGGGCGTGGGCGAGACACATTGGGGTGGGATGGCACAGAAGGCGAAAGTGCAAGGCGAGTGGCTGATACGGCGGCCGGAAGCCATTACATCCGAGCAGGCGATGGCTATCGGCACAGCCGGCTACACCGCCATGCTTTGTGTGATGGCGCTGCAAAAACATGGCCTTGAGGCCGGCGACGGCGACATCTTGGTTACGGGTGCAGCGGGCGGCGTCGGTAGTGTGGCGGTGGCGTTGCTGAGCACAATGGGCTATCGTGTCGTGGCATCTACCGGCCGGCCCGAAGAGGCAGATTACCTTCAGCGTCTGGGCGCAGTGGACATTATCGACCGCAATACACTGAGCGCGCCCGGCAAACCGCTGGCCAAGGAGCGCTGGGCGGGCGCTGTCGATAGTGTGGGTAGCCATACGCTGGTCAATGTATGTGCGGGAACGCGATATGGCGGCATTGTCGCCGCTTGCGGCTTGGCGCAAGGAATGGATTTTCCGGCTACGGTAGCGCCGTTCATTTTACGTGGCATTACCCTGGCGGGCATTGACAGTGTGTATTGTCCTCGCCAACATCGCCAGGCTGCCTGGGATTCGATTGCTCGCAATCTCGATCCAGTCAAACTGGCGGTGATCGGCCAGAAAATCGTATCGCTGGAGCAGACACTTGCATTGGCCAGTGAATTGCTCGCTGGAAAAGTGCGCGGCCGGGTGGTGGTGGATGTAAATCGCTGAATTGCCTTGCGTCGCACGGAGTACTACCCATGCGACGTGCCAAGTTTTTGCTTTGTTAACACCCGGTCTTTTTTCTTGCCTGACTTGAATCGTTCAGGTACCCAATTGCAATCATCAAGATTTTTGCACGGTGATCGATATCTGCTGTTGTTCTGTCATGTTGGTATCGGGAATACTCACGACAACCAATGCCTGTGCGGGCTTGCCTATTGATCTGGACCTATGTGGGATTGATGCATTGAAATAAAGAGAATCTCCAGTTTCGAGCCTGACTACACGATCTTCAAATATTACGTCCATAACACCAGCTACGAGGAAGATAAATTCTTCACCTGCATGGCTCGCAAGATCTGTTTTTTCGTTGACTGATATTGGTGGCGTCATTATGAAAGGCGCCATGGCCTTTTGTGTGCGGCTGGCAGCGATGGCTTCGTAAACATACCCTTCACGCTCTTTTGAGCGGGTAAATGGGATGCGCTCGCCCGCTTTCACTAAAACGATATCGTCATCCTGTGCCTCCTGCCCAATCAACTGCTCGGCACTTCGACCCAAAGCTTGCGCCAGCTTGAGCAAAGTGGCAATTGTGGGTGAAGACAGGCCGCGCTCCAGTTTTGAAAGATAGCTTTTGGTAATTCCTGCCCGTGTTGCTACCTGCTCCAGGCTAAGCCCATTGAGCTTGCGAAAAACGGAGAGTCGCTCGGCTAAAAAATTTTGGTCGGGCGATTTTTTTTTGCTAATTCGTGTTCTTGTGGCTTGTGAGTCAGGTGACATTTTTGTTCGCACTGCATTCTCTTCATCTAGGTTGTCCGTTTATTGTAAAACAATTATCGTGTCCTAAATATCATAATGGTTGCATATATGACACTCGAGTGTCATAATTGCTGCGAGTGTCCGATGTAGCGCGAGTACCCAATACAAAAATATATTAGGAGAATAACCATGATGAAAATAGGCAAGGCCGGGATTGGCGTTCTGGCTCGTTCTGTCGCAGTATATGTTTTTGGCATTTCTGCGGCATTTGCTGCATACCCGTCCGGGCCCATCACGCTGATTGTCCCTTTTGGCGCGGGCGGGATCACAGATTTAGTGGCAAGGGCCACTGCCAAGGTACTTTCAGATCAACTTAAACAACCAATCATTGTTGATAACAGGCCCGGAGCAGGAGGCAATATCGCCGCAGGACGACTTAAACATGCCAAGCCAGATGGCTACACCCTCATGTTCACTACGCTGGGCGTTGTTGCCGTCAATCCGCATATCACTGCTGATATAACTTTTGATAGTCTTAAAGACTTTACTTATATTTCTTCCGTTGCCTCAACGCCGCACGTGATAGCCGTCAATCCGGAGATGAAGGCAAACTCCTTGAAGGAACTGATCGCTCTGGCAAACGATAAGCCAGAAAGCATCAGCTTTGGCAGCGCTGGTATTGGAAGCTCTCCATTTCAGGGGATGATCATTATGCAGGAACACACTGGATCCAGGTTCTTGCATGTGCCGTTCAAAAGTGGGGCCGAGTCGGTAACGAGTGTGGTTGGCAAGCAGGTAGACATGACCATGGAGGCAACTCCCGTCGTTATGCCATTTGTTAAAACCGGGAAATTGCGCGCAATTGCCCTGGCGAACACCACGCGAATCAGCAGCGCTCCTGATCTTCCCTCTACTGCAGAGTTGGGATACCCTGATATTCTCTCTGGATCAATATCTGGATTAATCGGTCCGGCGGGCTTGCCAAAACCGATAGCCGACAAATTGAATGAGGCGACACGGCAAGCCTTGAAAGACCCGGATTACGTCCACTTGTTGTCCGACCAAGGGACTACAACAGCCAGTTCGACGTCTGAGGCATTTCGCAGTGCTGTCGTTGCCGAATATGATAAATGGAAGAAAATCATGGCTAAACCGTTAGCCTCAACCAAACAATGATCACAATCTTTAACTGTAACAGGAGATAATGATGGCAGCAGACACTATGCAACTTGGCAAATCTGACATTGTCAATTCAGCCCTCAAAAGCATGGAGGCCAATTTAAATTCCCAAAAAATGTCGACTCGCGAGGCGGTTGCCCAGACCTGTCGGACATTATTTGCGTTTGGTCATGATTCGGGGTTGTCCGGCCAGATAACTGCCCGGGCAGAACAACCAGGTACCTACTGGACTCAGCGACTGGGTCTGGGTTTCGACGAAATAACGTCGGAAAATTTGTTGTTGATCGATGAGGATCTGAATGTATTACAGGGTGAGGGGATGGCCAATCCTGCTAATCGCTTTCATTCTTGGTTGTATCGTGCACGACCTGATGTTCAGTGTATTGTGCATTCCCATGCGCCTCATGTCTCGGCCCTCTCCATGCTTGAAGTACCTCTTGAAATAGCGCATATGGATACATGCGTGCTATATGGCCAATGTGCTTTCCTGAAAAAATGGCCAGGAATACCAGTGGGCAATGAAGAAGGAGAGATTATCTCTGGCGCGCTAAAAGAGAAAAAAGCTATTCTCCTGGCGCATCACGGATTACTGGTGACAGGAGCCAGCGTTGAGGAGGCGTGTGTTCTTGGTGTGATGTTCGAGCGGGCGGCCCGTCTCCAGCTCTTGGCCATGGCGGCCGGAACGATACAGCCCATATCTCCAGAGTTAGGCCATGAAGCACAGCAATGGATCAATACGCCACGTCGCACGCAAGCCACTTTTGCTTACTACGCACGCCGTGCTGAAAAAATGCTGCACCCGTTTTAACGCGATATGCTCTGCCAGGCCACTCATATTGTCGTTCAGAGCTTTACGAAGCGTCTCTGAATGACAATATACGGATCAACATGTATATCACGATTGTAAAACAGTAGCATACTGATGCTTCAGACGGAGCATCAGCTCACATGTACCTCACTGGGCTGGAAGATAAGTAAAAGCATGCATTTTTTAAGAGGATGTAGTTAATTATCAAAAAATATGACGCTTAAGGGTATCCGGCGATCACTTATCGCTAAGAGAATGACTTGTTGCCAAATTAATTGCGGGTCAGCATGTTTACTAAAAGATTGACAAATACAAGCTGATCAAGCATCATTTGTTCATGAATTTATGCGCCCCTTTCTCTTTGATTATTATCACCATTAACCAAATGGTGGGATAGCGCATTTTCATTTTCAAAGCAACCCGCCAAGAGGCGGGTTTTTTATTTCCTGTCTCTGGCCGTCTCGACCCATACAGGAGCGTTTCACATGTCTTCACACCAGCTTAAAAGACTCATTGCCTCGGCAGATCATGCCATTACTGAGGAAAATTTCGACGCATTAATGGATTTCTATACCGATGATGCCACGCTTGTGGTCAAACCTGGTATGAACGTACAGGGCAAGGCAAACATTCGCAAGGCATTTGAAGCTATCGCAGATTACTTTAATCACAGTATCAAAGTCACCCAGGGCGAAATGGTGGTTATAGAGGGTGGAGATACCGCATTGGTCATCATGGAGACCAAATTGGATACGATTGATAAGACGGGTATGGCAACCGCAATTTCAAGACGGGCTACTTATGTATTTCGTAAAGATGGTCAGGGCGGCTGGTTGTGCGTAATTGACAATTCATACGGAACAGATCTTCTCGGGGAGAGATAAATGACAACGCTTCATTTGTTCTGTGGGAAGATCGCTTCCGGAAAGTCTACGTTGGCCTCCAATATTGCCCGAGATCATAATGCAGTGCTCATTAGCGAGGACCATTGGTTAAGTCGCCTGTATGTGGGCGAAATAAAAGACGTTTCCGATTATGTTAAACGTAGCGCGCAGTTGCAAAGTGCGATGGGGTTACATGTAGAGCATCTTCTGCTGGCTGGCGTTTCCGTGGCCCTGGATTTCCCTGCAAATACGATTCCCAATCGTATGTGGATGCGCCATATTTTTGAGCGAGCAGGCGTATATCATCAACTACATTATCTGGATATGCCGGACGAAATATGCAAGTCACGGTTATGCCAACGCAACGCTGAAGGTATGCACGAATTCGCAGTCAGCGACGCTGATTTCGAACTGATGACTCGCCATTTTGTCACGCCAAAGGTTGAGGAAAGATTTAATCTCGTTAAACATGGCGCCGTGCACTTGGACCACGGCAGGTAAGTGCCATAAAAACCTGTGCAAGCCAAGCTCGGATCAGGGCCGTAGAAAAAATCACACGGCAAGAAAAAAGCCGTTTAAAGAACTTGGCTCTTTAAACGGCTAAATATTGATTTTTAATTACCTATTTGTACTCGCAATAGTAAGCCTCCCTTTACTCCACCGTCACGCTCTTGGCCAGGTTCCTTGGCTTGTCCACGTCGGTTCCACGGGCTACCGCCGTGTGATACGACAGCAGTTGCAGCGGGATGGTATGCAGAATCGGAGACAGTTTACCGTAGTGCTCTGGCATGTGAATCAGGTGCATGCCTTCGCTGGGCTTGATTTTTGAATCACTATCGGCAAACACATACAGCTCGCCACCGCGCGCGCTCACTTCTTGTATATTGGATTTGAGTTTTTCCAGCAGCTCGTCGTTCGGTGCGATGGTGACCACCGGCATTTGTTCTGTCACCAATGCCAGCGGGCCGTGTTTCAGTTCGCCTGCAGGATAAGCCTCAGCGTGGATGTAGCTGATTTCCTTGAGCTTGAGCGCGCCTTCCATGGCAATTGGGTAATGCATGCCACGTCCCAGGAACAGGGCGTTTTCCTTATTGGCAAAACGGTCGGCCCAGGCGATGATCTGTGGCTCCAGCGCAAGCACGGCGCCAATCGCGGTAGGCAGGTGACGCAGCTGTTTGATGTACTGGTTCTCTTGTACATCGTTCAGCCGGCCTTTGACCTTGGCGATGGTCAGCGCTAGCAGGAACAGGCCAACCAGCTGGGTGGTAAAGGCTTTGGTCGAGGCGACACCAATTTCCACACCGGCGTGGGTAATGAAATTGAGCTTGCATTCGCGTACCATGGCGCTGGTCTGCACGTTGCAGATGGTCAGCGTGTTTTCCATGCCCAGTGTGCGTGCGTGCTTGAGCGCGGCCAGTGTATCGGCCGTTTCGCCAGACTGGGAAATGGTAATGACCAGCGACTTGGGGTTGGGGACGCTATCACGATAGCGATATTCGCTGGCGATCTCCACGTTCACTGCGATTTTGGCAATGGACTCGATCCAGTACTTGGCGGTCAGGCCAGCGTAATAGCTGGTACCGCAAGCCAGGATAAGAATGTTGTCTATTTCCTTGAAAACCTTTGCAGCATCATCGCCGAACAGTTCAGGTTCGATGGATTCGATACCGTCAATGGTATCGCCCACGGCGCGAGGCTGTTCGAAGATTTCCTTTTGCATATAGTGGCGATAGGGACCCAATTCGGCGGCGGCGGTATGCGCGTGCACGATATTGACTTTGCGCTCCACGGCTTTGCCGTTGATGTCTACAATCCAGATTTTCTGCAACTGCAGGTCAACGACGTCGCCATCTTCCAGATAGACGATTTTGTCAGTGGTGCCGGCCAGCGCCAATGCGTCAGAAGCCAGGAAATTCTCGTTATCCCCGCGACCAACAATCAACGGCGAGCCGTGACGTGCGCCAACCACGCGATGGGGTTCATCGTGACAGAATACGGCAATGGCGTAGGCGCCGGTCAGGCGGCGTACAGTTTGCTGTACTGTTTCAAACAGGTCGCCGTTATACAGATGGTCAATCAGGTGGGCAATAACTTCAGTGTCGGTCTGGCTTTCGAAAACGTAGCCGTGGCCCTTGAGTTCGTCACGCAGTTCGTCGTGATTTTCAATAATGCCGTTGTGAACCAGTGCGATACGGGGTTTGCCATTGGCAGGGCCGGAAAAATGCGGGTGAGCATTACGCGTGGCAGGCACGCCGTGGGTGGCCCAGCGGGTATGTGCAATGCCGGTAAAGCCGGCGATATTATCTTCCTTGATCTGGGTTTCGAGTTCCGCTACGCGTTGTGTGCTGCGGGTGCGGCGTAGTTCGCCGTCCATATGCACCGCAACACCACAAGAATCGTAACCGCGATATTCGAGCCGTTTAAGGCCTTCGACAAGAATTGGTGTGATGTCACGTTGCGCCACAGCGCCGACAATTCCGCACATGCGTTTACTCCATTTATTCTGAATAGGAAAAACGTATTGTGCGCCTCAAGTGAAGAAATTAATGTTCTAATTTGATATTCATATGAAATATTAATTCATTTACGAATGAAAACGACGTTATATTTCATTTATATTAAAATATGAAATTATATTTCATTACAAAGCTGTAATAAGACGCAAATTTGTGGCTGCCTGCTCACAGTGAGCCAAATGAAGGGCAGCTCGAAAGTGCGCTTTCAAGGACAAAAATGGAACTTGATGAACTGGATAAACGTATTTTGCAGCAACTGCAAAAGGATAGCAGCCTGACCAACCAGGCGTTGTCCGAGCGGGTGCACGCTTCGGCGCCTACTTGCCTGCGACGCGTACGCCAATTGCATGAGCATGGCATTATCCAGAAAACCGTGGCAATCGTAGATCCGGCCCTGGTGGCCACCACGCTGACGGCGATTGTTGAAATTACGCTGGATGTGCAGACGGCAGAAGCCTATAGCGATTTTGAAGAGCGCGTGGCCCACGAGCAAAGCATTCTTCAGGCCTACCGGGTATCCAGCGGTCCCGATTTCGTATTGATTGTGCAGGTTCGCGATATGCCAGCCTATCATGCGCTGGTACACCGCTTTTTTACCGCGCAGAAAAATGTGCGGAATGTGCGCAGTTTTTTCTCGGTCCATCGAAGCAAGTTCGAAACGCAGGTTGCCATTGATTGAGGTGTGAAGCGCAGCGCAAGCGTCACGAGGCAATGGATGGGTAATGCATCAATGAAGCATCATCGAATGCAATTGAAGCGGAATCCGATGCCATGACGGTGGTGACCAATGGCACTGTTGCCACTTGAGTGATGCAGGCTGTGTCGGCTATAAGCGCCGGGTGGCGTTAAAGAGAGCAGGCTGGTGATGAAGCCGGGGCCATGATGTGACGGCGATCATGGCGAGCGATGAATGATCGCTTTATTACTCTATAGATGTTTTTCAACACCTAACGAGGCGCTGCATTCACCTCGATGCACGATCTGTGGGGTGCTATCGTCCCTGGCCGATTAATTTCTCGAACTGCGCCAGATAGCGTGCGCTCATGCGGCCTATATCATGGTGATCCTGCACGTATTGCCATGCCTTGTCGGCGCGTGCGCTGGCCTCTATGGGATGCGTCAGCGCCTGTTGCATAGCGGCGGCCATGTGTTCATCATTGCCGGTCTCGCACAGGTAACCGCGTTCCTCGTCCAGCAGTTCTGCCAGCCCGCCGGCATTGGTCGATACCACGGGTATGCGCAAAGCGAACGCATCCAGTACGCTGCTGCCCAGCGCTTCTTCACGACTGGCCATGACAAAAATATCGAACAGGCTGTATAAGTCTTCGATATTCTGGCGAAAGCCCGCCAGGTAATAAACCTGTTGCAGGCCGTGCTCCCGGATCAGCGCCCGGGCTTGTTCTGAGCAATCGCCCTCGGCGCCAAAGTGCAGGAAAATAAAGTCCTGACGCAGCGCGTGCAGGCGGGCGATGGCCCGAATCAGAGTGAGTGGATCCTTGACGGAAACCATCGCGGCGCTGGTGGCCAGCACCTTTTTGTTGCCAATCGCAAATTCGTCACGGACCTGCTGCGCATGCGCTGTGTTGATCTGCCTGGGCTCGATCGCACTGGAAATCAGGATGGGATCGATTCCCAGCCGGCGGGGTTCGGCCGCAGCCATCTGGCTGATGGCCACAAACAGATCCGCCTTGCGCCACTTGCTTAAGGTGCGCCATTGTCGTTGCGGGTTGACGGGCAGGGAGGTGCGGCGGGTGAATACCAAGCGGGCCTTGCCAAAAAAACGGCGGGTGATGGCGGCCCAGGTAAGCGATCCTGCGGTTTGTGCATGGACAATGTCGAAGTCGCGGGCATGTCGCAGTAGATACAGTGCCTGTTCAAATGGTCGCTGGCGTGTCACAACCGTAAAGTTTTCCTGTTGTGCAGCCTGTGCCAGTGGCTGGCCGTCACGGGCCAGCAGGCTCACCTGGTGGCCGGCATCCCGGAATGCCCGCATGCAGTAGAGCGTCTGGCGTTCACCGCCGCGCCAGCCTTTTTCGAAATTGATCTGCAGGATCTTCATGATGTTTGTGATGGTATCGAGTCAGCCGGGCGGCCTGGCCTGCCGGGTGCGTGACCACAGGCAGGCATACTTGTTAAATACTGATTGCGCAGCCATGACCGACAGCAGAAAGCCGGCCCTGCCATCCAGTATACCCAGGCGCAGGAAATAGGTTCTGAAAAAACGCGCGACGGCATGCAAGGTGGCGGTTGCCAGCGATCCCTTCTTGCCGGCGGCTTCCCGCTGTTCTGCCCAGGCAATGGCATAGCCTGCTGATTTGCGCAGATGCTCATCGACCGTGGCGTAGGTAAAGTGCAGCAGATCGCCTTGCAGTGTTTCCAGTTTCGCCCCGGGTGGCAGGACAAGCGATTCATGTACCAGGGCCTTGTCGTATTGCGTGAGGGCCCTGGGATGCAGTCGTTCCACATGTCCGGGATACCAGCCGCAATGACGAATGAATTGGCCGAACGCCCAGCTCAGTCTTGCTACTTGGTATATGGTGTTGTCGGGAGGATTTTGCAACACCGCTTCAATGCTGGCGCGCAGTTCTGGTGTGACGCGTTCGTCGGCATCCAGCCACAGGATCCAGTCGGCGGTCACATGCGTTTGCGCGCGCTGCCGTTGCGGGCCAAAGCCCGGCCAGTCGGTGCTGCTGTAGAAAGCCTGCGTGTAACGGCGGGCGATCTGTTCGGTGGCATCGGTGCTGCCCGAGTCCAGGATCACGATTTCATCGACCCAGCCTGCGACCGAATCCAGGCATGCGGCCAGGTTTTGCGCTTCGTTCTTGACGATCAGCGCAACGGCCAGTGTGACGCGTCGGGTGGGATGGGCTGCTTCAGCAGGCATCGGTGTCGAGACCTTTTATATAGCGGAACAGATTGATGATAACGGCGATTATAACCAGTGCGTTGGCAAAGCCCATGACATACATGGGGCCGCGTACCGGATCGACATGAAAACTGATGGCCACGCAGGCTGCGCCAATACCCTGGCCGAACAGGCGGGTGGTTGCCTGTACGCCACCGGTGGCGCCGCTGCGCTTCAAGGGGGTGGACAGCAGCATGGCGCGGTTATTGGGTGTTTGAAAAAAGCCAAAACCCATGCCGGCCACAAACATGGGAGCGACGTAATACCACAGGGAAATATCGGCAGGCAGCGCCATCAGGGCAATGATGCCGATGGCCATCAGGGCGGCGCCAATGCCAGCCAGCAGTGAGGCCTTGAAATATCGGCATAGCTTTGCCGATAGCGACGCGATAACAACACTGCCGACCGGCCAGACCCCGAACAGCAGGCCGACCTTTTGCAGCGGCATGCCCAGATTGTGTTGATAATAAAAAGGCAGCGCCAGCATGGATATCATCTGCGCAGTAAAGGTGAGCGCAGAAACGATGACGGCGTACTTGAATATCGGAAAGCGAAACAGGTCAACCGGCACCAATGGCGTTG
Organism: Advenella incenata; assembly: GCF_004217095.1. GTDB lineage: Bacteria > Pseudomonadota > Gammaproteobacteria > Burkholderiales > Burkholderiaceae_B > Advenella > Advenella incenata. Next base: position 655,684 of record NZ_SHKO01000001.1, read on the forward strand.
CCTGCGGCAGTGAACGTCGTATTAGCACATAGCCGCTGATGGCAGCCAGGCCCAGCATGAACAGGCCTCGGCCGGGATTGCGGCCGATGGCATCCAGGCCGATCAGCAACAGCGCGAAGGTAAAAATATTCAGTACGGCGCTCAGGTAATCGAAGCGACCTTTGCTGCGCGAGGCCGCTTCCGGCAAATAGCCGGCGGCATACATGGCAAACAGGCAGATAGGCACGGTAAAGCCGAAGATCCACTGCCATGAGGCGACTGACAAAATGGCAGCACCGACCGACGGGCCAACGACGGACATGACGCCGACCGTCATGGCGTTGATGCTGATGCCTGCGGCCAGCTTGTGAGCCGGATAAATGTGGCGCACCAGTCCGCCAAACAGGCACATCATGGACGCGGCCCCCAGCCCTTGCAGCATGCGGGCGGCCACCAGGCTATGCAGGTTGCCGGACAACGCGCACAGCAGGGAGGCAATGGTAAAAAGCGCAAGCCCCAGCCGAAACATGAGCTTGAAACCGACGCGCTCGGCTACTGCTGACAGTGGCAGCAGGGTAGCCATCACGGAAATCGTATAGGCGTTGACGATCCAGATCGAATCGGCCTCGCCCACATTCAGTTCCCTTGAAATCGTCGGCAGGGCGATGTTGGCGATATTGGCGTCCAGTACAGTGACGCCAATGCAGCACAGCAGTGCGCCCGCAGCCCACTGACGGGCCGGGGCCGGCAGGCCGGTAGAATTTCTGGGTGCTGCCGCCGGGGCTGGCGTGTCGGGATTGCGGGTGGGGGCTTGGTTCATGCCATCAATCTTGTTTCTTTGTCGGACGTGTCCAGTTCTCCACGGTTGTCTGGCGGGTGCGCGAGAGTGTGAGTTTGTCGGCCGGTGCATCTTTGGTTAGCGTGGTGCCCGCGCCCAGCGTTGCGCCTTTGCCGACGGTCACAGGAGCGACCAGTTGCGTGTCCGAACCAATGAACGCGCCATCTTCAATAATGGTTTTGAATTTGTTCACGCCATCGTAATTGCAGGTAATGGTGCCTGCGCCGATATTGACCTGTGCACCGATATCGGCATCGCCCAGGTAACTCAGGTGGTTGGCCTTGCTGCCCTGGCCCAGCGTGGTCTTTTTCAGTTCGACAAAATTGCCTACGTGAGACTCTGCCGCCAGCTCTGTGCCCGGGCGCAGTCGCGCATAGGGGCCGATCTTGACGTTCTCGGCAGCGTTGGCCTGTTCCAAATGGCTGAATGCCTCTACTTGGGTGCCAGCGCCCAGCGTCACATTGCGCAGAACGCAATGTGGGCCCACGCGTACACCATCGGCCAGGGTAACCTTGCCTTCAAACACGCAGCCGACATCAATAAACACATCGCGTCCGCAGTCGAGCGTGCCGCGCAGGTCAAAGCGGGCCGGATCAGCCAGCGTGACGCCCTGGACCAGCAGGCGCTGTGCCTGTTCGGCCTGCCAGGCTCGTTCAAGTTGCGCCTGCTGTACGCGACTGTTGACGCCCAGCGTTTCCCAGTTTGCATCGGGCTGGGCGGCATTGACGGGTACGTTGTCCTGGACCGACAGTGCAATGGTATCGGTCAGATAATATTCGCCCTGCGCATTATTGTTGTTAATGCGGCTCAGCCAGTCTTTCAGCTTTGCGGTGGGAGCCGCCAGAATGCCTGTGTTGACTTCGCAGATTTTATGTTCCTGCTCGGTTGCATCCTTGTGTTCGACGATCCGCTGCACCTGGCCACTTTCGTTGCGAACGATGCGTCCGTACCCTGTCGGGTCCTGCAGTGTTTCGGTCAGTACGGCCATGCCATCGGCGCGCGCCTGCAACAGGCGCTTTAACGTGGCCGGCTGCACCAGGGGCACGTCGCCATACAGTACGATGGTGGTATCGGAGTCCTGTTCGCCACCAACCAGCAGCGGCAGGGCCTGCTGGACTGCGTGGCCGGTCCCGTACTGGGGTTGTTGCAGGGCGTATTCAATGTCGGTCTGGTCGGCAAAGGCTTTCTTGACTGCGTCGGCGCCATGTCCGACCACGACAATGATGCGATCGGGGGATAGTTGCCGGGCGCTGTCGATGACCTGCGCCAGCATGGGCTTGCCAGCCAGAGTATGCAATACTTTGGGCAGATCCGATTGCATGCGTTTACCCATACCTGCTGCGAGAATGACGATATTTAACATAGATAGACGTGTCGTAAAGTTTGAAATGAGTTAAGGGGGCGATAAAAAAATGGGGAAGTGATTATGCCTTCCCCGTTAGCTTGTAAGTATCAGGAACTGCGGCGTGCTGCCGTGCTGCGTTTTGCCGCGGGCCGGCTGGCCGTCGCGCGTTTTTTTGTCGCCGGCTTGACCGGCTCCTGCGGCTCTACTGGCTCATCGGGTCCGGGGCCGGGCGGCGTTTTGACGGGGGAGGGCTCTTTGTGCATTGCCTGCGTGGCCTGGGTCGCTACCTGGGCCAGTTGGGTAAACTGTCCCTGCAGCATGTCCCACCAGGCCTGCGATGCCTGGCTGACCGAATCGTTGGCAAAACCGGCGTTGTCGTGGGCCGTCGTGTTTTCTTCGTGATCAGTGGTGGTTGTGCGCGTGGGTGTTGCCGCATCGGGCTGTGCCGACTTTTTCAAGCCGAACAGGTCGTCCAGCGAGCGATCCTGGTTCTGCGTCTGCAGGGTGTCAACAAATGTCTTCAAGGTATGAATACTGGCGCGCTGGATTTCCAGTCCCTGAATGGTGCCCGAGAGCATGGACAGGTTCATGGTCAGCCAGCTTTCTATGCTTTTGAGTTCCTGGATGCGCTTGTCCAGTTCTTCCGGGTTCAGGGCGGGGGGCATGGCAAAGACCGGATTGCTTGCCTGCTGAACTTGTGCAAACTGCTGCCAGGCCTTGCTCATCATGTCCAGGCTTTGCATGATGGGATTGCTGGCGCTGTCCGGCCCCAGGCCGGGCCGATCAAACGGGTTGCTGCTTGTCATGAGGTTCTCCCTGATTTTGCGGCTGCGCGCGAAACCGCGCGAGCAATGTTTCGGATGTACGGCTCAGCATGCCTTCCAGTATAACAAGTGCAGCTTCCAGTGTGATCTGTCTGTCGGCAATCATTTGCACGGCCTGCTGCTGGCTGACGATGCGAATCTCAGATACTTCGCCGTCCATGTTCCGCGGCGTGGCGTGAGGCGGCAGGATGCAGTCACTGACCAAAATGTCCTCGACCTGGTAGCCTTCGGGCAGGCGACGGTGCATGCGCAATAGCGTGCGCAATGGCGTACGGCAGGTCAGCACGTCTTCATTGAGCCCTGCCTCTTCAAAGGTTTCGCGCAGCAGCGCGTGTTCAAAGTCTTCCGAACCGTTGGCAAGGCCGCCGGCCAGCGTATCCCACATGCCCGGATCACTGGCTTTGGTCATGGCGCGTTTTGCTATATACAGTTGCAGGTCCGGCGTCCAGGCATTCAAATGAACGGCATGGGTCAGCAGTCCCAGGGGGCGCATGGCAGCACGCTCCATTTTTGCAAGATCTTCCCCTTCGGCATATACTGTGAGCAGCTCATCGCGCCAGGTTTTAAGCAGGCCCGCATCGCGCAGAATAATGGCGATATCGGCCAGCATTGGCTCCAGTTCGAAGCGGGGCGTACCCGGATCGACAAAGTGTACGGCGGTCGCGGTGGTGCGCACTTGCGGCAGATGGCCAATGGCCTTGAGCGCCTGCGGCGTAATAAAGCCGGCCAGTTTGCCGGCAATGGTCAGCGGCAGCGAGTATTCGGGCGGCACTTCCTGTATGGATTGCAACAGGGCTGCGTAAAGGGCGGGGATTCGGTTCAAAGTTGCATCGATGTCGTGTCAAACATGCAACGATTGTATTCGCAAAAAGTTCGCAGGCAGGTTCGCTGTCGCTTTTATATGGTTAAATGAACTATCTTTGACACAGATTAAGGCGTCTTGGGTATAATCCTGTACCGCAAAGGGTTATGATTGCTTCGCTTTTTATGCGGCTGCCGTCAGCTACGATAATCAGGCGCGATCCGATCAGTTTCATACGAAAAAACGGAACAGCGCACAAAAATGAGGTCAACATGAAGAAGTTGCAAGGTTTACTTGGTCTTGGAGCGCTCCTGCCAGCCTGTACGGCGTGGGCTCAGGTCCAGGATATGCCAGGTGGTCCTAAGGTATTGCAAGTCAATCTGCATAAGGGTGTCACCGAAATAGCCGAAAGCATGTACAGTCTGCACATCATGATGCTGATTATCTGTACTGTAATTTTTATTGCCGTTTTCGGCGTCATGTTCTACTCAATCTGGGCGCACCGCAAATCCAAGGGTTTCAAGGCTTCCGTATTCCATGAGCACATGGGCGTGGAAGTGGCCTGGACAGTGGTTCCGTTCATTATCGTGATCGCGATGGCCCTGCCGGCAACGAAAACCGTGGTTGCAATGAAAGATACCAGCAGCGCTGATATCACAGTCAAGGCAACCGGCTACCAATGGAAATGGGGTTACGAGTACCTGGATGGCAAGGCCAAGGGTATCAATTTCATTTCCAATATGACAACGCCTTACGATCAGATCGAAGGCCGCGCCGAGAAATCCAATACTTACCTGATGGAAGTGGATAACGAACTGGTTGTTCCCGCAGGTAAGAAAGTCCGCGTCGTGATCACTGCCGACGACGTCATTCACTCATTTTTTGTACCTGAGCTTGGTGTGAAACAGGATGCCATTCCCGGCTTTCTGCGTGATGCCTGGTTCCGCACCGACAAGGTGGGTACTTATCGCGGCCAGTGTGCCGAGCTGTGTGGTCAGAACCATGCCTTCATGCCAATCGTAGTCCGCGTCGTTTCTCCAGAGGATTATGACAAGTGGATTGCAGAGCAGCAGAAAGTAGCAGCACAATGAAAATGACATTCGGAACTTTATATTCGCAATATTGCGCCTGTGATATCTGCAAGCCAGGCACGCAGCAGGCAAGGAGTCAAAAATGAGTAGTACAGTAGTGGGTCACGCTCCTGATCATCACGGACACGATGACCATCACCACGCAGCCCCAACGGGCTGGCGCCGCTGGCTGTTCGCCACCAATCACAAGGATATCGGTACGATGTACCTGTTATTCTCGTTCATCATGCTGCTGGAGGGCGGCGCGCTGGCGTTGCTGATTCGTACCGAGCTGTTTGAGCCGGGGATACAGTTCTTCCAGCCTGATCTGTTCAACCAGTTCACCACCATGCACGGCCTGATCATGATTTTCGGTGCGATCATGCCTGCTCTGGTTGGATTTGCCAACTATATGATTCCGTTGCAGATCGGCGCGTCCGATATGGCTTTTGCGCGGATGAATAACTTTAGCTTCTGGCTGCTGCCTGTCGGCGCCATTTTGCTGACCGGCTCGTTCTTTGTTCCTGGTGGCGCCACTGCTGCCGGCTGGACACTTTACGCACCGCTGTCGCTGCAAATGGGTCCTGGCATGGACATGGCCATTTTCGCCGTGCACATCCTGGGTGCCTCGTCCATCATGGGTGCGATCAATATTATCGTGACCATCCTGAATATGCGCGCGCCTGGCATGACATTGATGAAAATGCCGCTGTTCTGCTGGACATGGCTGATCACGGCATTCCTGCTTATCGCTGTTATGCCGGTGCTGGCTGCTGCTGTTACCATGTTGCTGACCGACCGTCATTTTGGCACAGGCTTTTTCAACGCCGCTGCTGGTGGTGATCCGGTTCTGTATCAGCACATATTCTGGTTCTTCGGTCACCCTGAAGTGTATATTATGATTCTGCCGGCCTTCGGTATTGTGTCGGCCATCATTCCTACCTTCTCACGCAAGCGCCTGTTTGGTTATGCGTCCATGGTGTATGCGACTGCCGCGATTGCCGTGCTGTCGTTCATCGTCTGGGCCCACCATATGTTTGCAACGGGTATGCCGGTGACCGGACAGTTGTACTTCATGTATGCAACCATGCTCATTTCCATTCCTACGGGCGTGAAAGTGTTCAACTGGGTTGCTACCATGTGGCGCGGTTCGCTTACCTTCGAAACGCCCATGCTGTTCTCCGTCGGCTTTATTTTCGTGTTCACCCTGGGTGGCTTTACCGGTCTGATTCTGGCCGTTGCGCCAATTGATATCGCTGTACACGATACCTATTATGTTGTGGCTCACTTTCACTACGTGCTGGTAGCCGGATCGCTGTTTGCCCTTTTTGCTGGTACCTATTACTGGCTGCCAAAATGGACAGGCCGTATGTATAACGAGAAACTGGGCAAGATCCATTTCTGGTCTACCATGCTGTCTTTCAACCTGACGTTCTTCCCGATGCACTTCCTGGGACTGGCCGGTATGCCGCGTCGTTATGTCGATTACGCACCGCAGTTTACGGACTTCCACCAGATCGCCACTATCGGTGCCTTCTGGTTCGGATTCTCGCAATTGCTGTTTTTGTACATCATTTTGAAAACATATCGTGGCGCTGGCGAGACTGCGACTGCCCAGGTATGGGAAGGCGCAGAAGGACTGGAGTGGACACTGCCATCTCCGCTGCCGTTCCATACCTTTGAAACGCCGCCTGTTGTCAAGTAACATCGCGTTATGACACCAGAGCAAAAACGTAGGAACAGGATTGTTGGTTTGATCCTGGCCGGATTGGTAGTTGCAATCTTCCTGTGGGCGATTTTCGGTCATGTACTGTCCGCGGCTTAACGCCGCTGACAAATGGGAAGGATGTAGCTATGAGTGAAGATTTACGGGATTTGTCCAAGAGAAAGCTCAACTTCTTTCAGACCATGAAAGCAGTGCTGTGGGGGCTGTTCGGCGTGCGCCGCGGCTCGGGCTATCAGGATGACATTTCCCGGTTGAATCCGGTACATCTGATCCTGGGTGGCATCATAGCGACAGTCCTGTTTATTATTTTATTGGTGATGGTGGCGCGCTGGGCGATAACCAGCCTCACCTAGTTGGTCAAAGCGTTCCATGAGGGAGAACATTATGAGTGCGAGCCACTCGGTTCAGGTAAAAGAAGCACCGTATTATTACGTGCCGGCCGATTCGGCCCATCCAGTTAAGACAAGTGCCATAATGCTGATCATTTTGATCGGCGCGGTGACCTGGATTAACAAAGTGCCTTACGGGCAGTATCTCGTACTGTTTGGGCTGCTTGCCCTGTTTGTCGTGCTCTACCAATGGTTTGGCGATGCCATCCGTGAATCAGAGGCGGGCATGAACAGCAAGCGTATCGACCTGTCTTACCGCTGGGGTATGGGCTGGTTCATCTTCTCTGAAGTGATGTTCTTCGCCGCTTTCTTTGGCTCGCTTTGGTATGCGCGTGAAGTGACTACGCCCTGGCTGAGCGACATGGATCACCAGTTGCTGCTGTGGCCCGGCTTTACCGGCCAGTGGCCCAACTTGGGTCCAGCGGGCATCGTAAGTCATTTTGAAACAGTAGGTCCTTTCTGGCTGCCAACAATCAACACGCTGTTGCTGTTGTCTTCAGGCCTGACACTGACCCTGTCTCACCATGCATTGCGTGCCGACCATCGTAAAAGCGCTATTTTGTGGCTGTTCATTACCATTGTTCTGGGCTTCACATTTGTGTTCTTCCAGGCCGAGGAATACATTCACGCCTATTCCGAACTGAATCTGCGTTTTGATTCCGGTATTTACGGTTCACTGTTTTATATGCTCACCGGCTTTCACGGCTTCCACGTGCTGCTCGGTGCAACCATGCTGACTGTCATTCTGATCCGCCTGATTCGCGGTCACTTCACTGCCGATCATCACTTCGGTTTTGAGGGTGCTGCCTGGTACTGGCACTTTGTGGACGTGGTCTGGCTGGGTCTGTACCTGTTCGTTTACTGGTTCTGATTTACCCAGCGGTTCGATAAAAGGCAAAGGGTCGGAAAACCGACCCTTTGCTGTTTCAGCGCAACGGGGTGCTGTTACAGCAAAGCGCAGTCATTGGCGGTATGATGTTTAACGTGGTGTTGATAGCATAGCGGTGCCCACAACAGGCTTGCATTGAAGCTGGCTCAGGCTGGTTTGACGCGGGTAAAAACGCGCTGACCAGCCCCTGGGCGTGTAACCGGGCCGTGTTCCGGAACGCCGTTTTAACGAGTAGGCTGATCAATGCCCGTGCTGTCGATCCATCCCATGTAATGGGCAAACAGGACGAACAGAAACAGCGCAATGGACAGTGCAATACGCAGGGTAAGTGCGTTGACTGTGCGATTGGTTGTGCCTTTGTCGCGCATAAGGTAGAAAAAGGCCGATGCCAGACTGCCTATGATCGCAAGAAAGGCGAGTCCGATAAAGATACGCATGGGTTAACTCCTGACTGGAATAGAATATTGTAGTAATGAAACGGAAATTAATAAACTGGAAAACAGTAACGATGCTGATTCTGCTGGCATTGCTGACTGTGATTTTCGTTTCTCTGGGTCGATGGCAGTTGCATCGCGCCGACGAGCGCCGCGCGACTGCGCAGCAGATTGAAAGCGGGCAGGCTCTGCCGCCGCTGGCCATTGACAAGCATATTCCGTCTTCCGATATTGTGGCATGGCGTCCTGCAACAGTCGCCGGTCATTGGCTAGGCGCCTTCAGTGTATTGGTCAATCGCAACCAGAACGGTCGCCCGGGCTATTGGCTTGCCACCCCCCTGTTGCTGGACAATGATTCGCGTGATGCGGTATTGGTATTGCGCGGCTGGTTCCCTCAAGTGCTGACGCCGTCCGCCATGCCTGAATTTGCCTTGCCTGAAGGCAGGCAGACGGTAAGCGGTGAGATCGCTCTGCGGGTGCCGCGCCTGTTCGAACTATGGAGTTTGGGCAAGGCCGTGGCGCAGTTGCCTGAACAGATTCCCCAAAGCAGCGGACCGCTGCCTCAGGTGCAGAATCTGGATTTGGCCGAATTTGGCAAGGCCAGTGGCTTGAGTATGCTGCCACTGGTGGTGCTGCAAACCGGTTCCTCCGAGCAGGGGCTGGTGCGAGATTGGCCGCATCCTTCTATTGATGCGGATAAGAATATCGGCTATGCATTGCAATGGTTCTGTTTTGCCGCCATTGCCGCCCTGGCCTTGTTGATCAGCCTGATCCGGCTGCGTCTGAAAAGTACAAAGGAAATGTCGTCGTCATGAATACCAACCGTCCATCGTCATCCGGGACTCCCACGCAGTCGGGCGCAAAGCGTTCCAATATGCCCCTGTACCTGATTATTCTGAGCTGTATCGTGCCCATGATTGCAGCTGCGTTGCTGTACTATGTGCCTTCCCTGAGACCAGACGGTGCGACCAATTACGGCAATTTTGTTCAGCCACAGCGGCCCATGCCCTCGTCAGAAGCGCTCAGCCTGGCCACGCTGGATGGCAAGCCTTTCGATCTGAATACCCTCAAAGGCAAGTGGCTGCTGGTCACCTCCGATGGCGGCGCCTGCCCGGATTCATGCGCACAGAAACTGCATTTCACCCGCAACGGGCACGCCAGTCAGGGCAAGAATGTCAACCGCATTCAGCGGATCTGGTTTGTGACAGATAATCAGCCTATTCCGGAAAAAGTGCTGGAAGCGTACAAAGGCACGATCATGTTACGGGTCGATCCCAAGGCGCTCAGCGATTTTCTGCTGGACGAAGCCGATCGTGCAGGGGATGCGGTTGCGGTCGAAAAGAAAATGGATTCCTACCTGTGGATTATCGACCCCAATGGCAACCTGATTATGCATTACCCCGGCAATGAGTCTGATCCCGTGCGTTTTCGCGGTGATCTGGCCAAATTGCTGCACGCCTCGACCATCGGCTGATGCATATGAACACGGTAACTGAACGGATTCGCAGCCGCTATCGCAGGCTGGTGTTTCTGACCTGGTTTTTTACGCTGGATCTGATTATGTTCGGCGCCTTTGTACGCCTGACCGATTCAGGGCTGGGCTGCCCAGACTGGCCGGGTTGTTACGGCAAGGCCAGCCCTTTGGGCGCTTCCGAACATATTGCAAATGCACTGCAGCAGCAACCTTTTGGCCCGGTGTCCATGTCAAAGGCCTGGATCGAAATGATTCACCGCTACTGGGGTACGTTGCTGGGGATGATGATTATTGCGATTGTGTACATGGCATGGCGCTATCGCCGTGAGCTTGGCAGATCGCCGGTGCTGGCTACCGCTACCCTGATCGCTGTCTGCCTGCAGGGCGCCTTCGGGGCCTGGACCGTGACGCACAAGCTGATGCCGCTGGTTGTGACCACGCATCTGGTGCTGGGCATGCTGCTGCTGGCCATGATGACCTGGCTGGCCGCCCGTGAAAAGCCCCATGTGGGCATTGCCGCGCGTGCGCGTGCCTGGCGGCCATGGATGGCGTTGGGGTTCATCGTGCTGATTGTGCAGTTGTTTCTGGGGGGCTGGGTCAGCACCAATTACGCGGCGCTTGCCTGCATGGATTTTCCCACCTGTCATGGCGCCTGGGTGCCCGAGATGGACTATCGGGGCGGTTTTTCCCTGGTGCGGGCGTTGGGTGAGCTGCCGACCGGTGAAATTATTTCTCAGGAAGCGCTGACCGCGATACACTGGACGCATCGCAATTTTGCTTTTTTTGTTTTTGTTTTCCTGTTTGCGCTGGCTTTTGTAGCGCGTCGGGAAGCCGGTCTGAAAGGGCCAGCCCATTTGCTGATCGGGCTGCTTATTGTTCAGGTGCTGACCGGCCTGACAACCATTTTCTTTCAATGGCCATTGCTTATCGCGGTACTGCACACAGGGGGTGCTGCCGGGCTTACCATAGCCTGCGTGACCCTGCTGGTGCGGATGTCCCGCGGTGGTAAAGGGTCGTTTTTGCCACTATGACAACTGCTATCCATCCTGATGCCGGACTGTTGCGACAGTACCTGGTCCTGACCAAGCCACGCGTAACCCAATTGGCTGTGTTTTGCGCGGTCATCGGTATGTTCCTGGCCTCGCCAGGTTTGCCGCCGGTGCAGATTCTGATTGCTGCAACGATTGGAATCTGGCTGCTTGCTGCCGCTGCGTTTGCCATCAACTGCCTGATCGAGTTCGAGATTGATGCGCGCATGTTGCGTACGGCACGCAGACCGACAGCCAAGGGTACGATTACCGCCTTGCAAGTGATCATTCTATCGGGCGTAGTCGGCGGTGCCGGCATGCTGGTTTTGTATCATCTGGTGAATCCGCTGACCATGTGGCTTACCTTTGCCACCTTCATCGGCTATGCGCTGATCTATACCATTATCCTCAAGCCGCGTACGTCGCAGAATATCGTGATCGGTGGCCTGTCCGGCGCCATGCCGCCGGCATTGGGCTGGGCGGCAGTGGCCAATGCCGTGCCCGCAGAAGCGTGGCTGCTGGTGCTGATCATCTTTGTCTGGACCCCGCCTCATTTCTGGGCGCTGGCGCTGTATCGCGAGCACGATTATCGCAATGCGGGCCTGCCTATGCTGCCGGTCACGCATGGCAAAGACTTTACTCGCCTGCATATTCTGCTGTACACCTTCATGCTCCTGGTGATCACCATATTGCCATTTGTGATTCGCATGAGCGGCTATATGTATCTATCCAGCGCGCTGATACTGGGCGCCATTTTCATCGGTTATGCATACAAGCTGTACAAGGCATATAGTGACGAACTGGCCCGTAAGACTTTCCGCTATTCGATCCTTTATCTGTCGCTGCTGTTCATGGCGCTGCTGATCGATCATTGGATTTTGATGTCGGGTATTACCGGCTGATGGGCAGGGCGCCATGCAACGGCCCTGTCATAAAAAACTGGAGTTTGCAATGATGTCTTCTATGCGTTTGCGGATCGCGGCCAGGGCTGCGCTTGCGCTGACCCTCGCGGTAGTCCTGTCGGCCTGCGATAATAACGGTGGTGCCGGTACGACAAACTCAGGCGCGTCTGCTGGTGCCGCGAGTGCATTGTCAGGCGTTACCGGAACGGACATAACCGGTACGGGTTTTGGCAAGAACGTGAAACTGCTTGATCACAATGGCAAGCAGATCAACCTGCTGGACGCTTATCGCGGCAAGGTGCTGGTGGTATTTTTTGGATTCACGCAATGTCCTGACGTATGTCCGACGACCATGGCTGAGCTGGCCCAGGTGAAGGAAAAACTTGAACCGCAAGCACGCGATCTGGTGCAAGTGGTCATGATCAGTGTCGATCCGCAGCGCGATACCCCGCAGGTATTGAAGCAATATGTAGCGGCCTTTGACCCTTCCTTCATGGGATTGACCGGTTCGGATGACCAGATCGCCAAGGCGGCTTCGTCTTTCAAGGCGTATTATAAGAAGGTCGATAGCGGGAAAAGCTATATGATGGAACACAGTTCTGGGTTGTATGTTATCGATACCAAGGGAGAATCCAGGCTCCTGTTCAAGCCGAATACGCCTCCTGAAGACATTGCTGCCGATTTGCAGAAATTGCTTTGAGGCACGAAGGCCAGGAAAAAAAAGAGCGCGAAGGCGCTTTTTTTGTGTGAATCGGTCTCGTTATCGACGGATCGGTTCGTGCACCGGTGTTTCAGGTGATCAGCCAAATAGAAACCAAATGTTTCAGCGTTTAAGGTTGACTGGCTGTTTAGACCTTGCGGCATCTACACATATGATATTTTCAGGCAAACCGCTTTTGCCTGGGTAGAATGAATTGTTTCAATTCTAGGGTTAGTGCGAATATGATGACAGATTGATTATAAGTAAATTACTCCTGCCTATATCGTAAAGTATTCAATAAAATCATTCGTTTAGGTCAGAGATACAGGCCACGCACGCAGGCCGGTCCACCAGTTGAAGGACAGGCGCCGCAGTAGTGCGTTTTTCATGTACGTGTTGTTTTTATTGATGCTTTTGGTTGAGGTGCCTTTTGTATGCGACTGTAATCAAAGGGCAGGCGGGTATTTTTATCTGGACGTAAATCATGGCACTTTACAAAGGTAGTTACCGGGACAAGTTTCAGGGACCCGCCACTTATACGGTGAAGGGCATGGAACATAAGACGGTTGAAGGCATCTCAATACAAAATTATAAGCAAGGGCTGGATATTACTGTTGATTCAGGTAAGCTGAAAATCGACGCCTTGGTCTTGGTGGACCATGTAAGCGGTGTCCATCTCGATGTTGATACCGACAGAAAGACAATGAGCAAGAACTTCACGTCTACGATCGCAGGCGTTAACGTGAACGCATATGGCGTCTTTTTCCTGAGTACCGGCGCTACCAATTCATTAGGAACCGTCGTTACCAGTCATGGCGCGGCTGCATGGGTGAATTTGAATCTGTTTAAAATGCTCGTGACAGTGGTAGCGACACCGTTATCGCATAAATATGACAACCGCAGCAAAAAGAAGAAAATCTTGCACGCAATCAGGTATGTGCGAACCGGCAATGAACATGAAACCGCCAGTAAGTCAAAAGTCTCCTGACAATATCATCACTGTGAATTATGGCTTTCTATAAAAGTACCTTTACGAATGCTTATGAGCAGAATCTGACAACGGAGCTCGAGGCCGCGGAAAACATCACAGTTGATCAGCATACCGTGATGAATTACAAGAATGGCCTGACTGTCGATGCAGGCGGGCAGATCTATTATCGCAACGGCGATACGATCACATTCGAGTGTGATCAGAAAAAACTGGATTACACCTTCAGCACTAATGTAACCGGGATACAGCTGGGCGCATCGTTCGTTAACCTGCAGATGAACGGTTTGAACGTGGCTGCGGCCGCCACCCATAAAACTGAAATGGCCGGCATCTATATGCTGATGGGCGCATTTTTTTTCAATCCTTCACCGTATAAGTTCACCCACTCGCAGGCAGAGGAGAACAGCCATGTGTTTACGCCCATACTGCACGTGCTTTCCTGGGAAAAACACGTGAAAATCAAAAAGATAAACAAAAAGACCGTGTCCTTCAACGGGCTGACGATCAACGGTTGGTAGGTGCAAGATGGCAAAAATTATTGGAAATGCGACCGACCATCATGTCGGCAAAGTGGATCTTGAATATAAGAATACACTGAACAAGACAGTGGATAAGCCGTCGCTACATGAGCATAACTCTTTCCTTGCCTGGCTGACCGATACAGGGATTCATTGCAAGGCGCCAATCGTTCATGAGACCTATTACACCATTATGAAAATCAGGGCGGTAGAGGTGTCCTTGTTCATTGCCAAGATCCTGATGTCTCCGATCAATATATCGTTGTATGGATATAGCATCAATATGTCGGGGATGTACATGAACCTCTCGGGCTTGACGACAAATACCGGCAAGTACTTCCTGCTGCCGTCGCCGGTGAGGGTGCAGGCAGGTATCGCGCAATTCAAAGTGCAGGGCATCAACAAATCCCGGGCCGATTTTCTGAATGACAAGACAAAGGATATGAAACAGTTGGGCGGCATTTTCGTCTATCAGCCCACCAAAAAGAAATCGCAACACTGATCACATATGAAAACCATAAAAGCAGATCGATTCAGCCTGCTCACGCGTCCCTACTCCTGGCATGGTCGGCCGTATCTGGGCGTTGCAATCTACGCCCTGGTAGAACAAGATCAGCAGGGACATTTCCTGCAGGACGACCAGCGGATCTGGGCGGATCTGTTGCCGACGCTCGATAGCGGCGGCATGCTTGACCATATCATGCCCAAGGCGTTTCCAGAGTATTTGATTAGCGGGCATGCCTATACGGCGCATCAATCAGACAAGACGGCTTGCATGGTGCGCGCGCAAATTGGTGAGCTTGAGAAACAATTGGTGGTATCCGGACAGCGGTATTGGATCAACCAATCGATATCCACCCCCGAGCCGTTTGACGCCATGCCTATTGACTGGAGTCATGCATTTGGCGGCGAGAAGGTCGCGGCCAACCCGGCAGGCAAGGGCACGACGAAGGTAGAGGTCAACGGTATCGAGGCGATACCGCTGCCTAATATTGAGGATCCGTTGCACAGGATCGCGCACCGCCAGGACACCCCCGAGCCAGCCTGCTTCGGGCCTATCGGGTTAACGCATCCTGATCGCATCGGCATGCAGGGAACCTACAGCGAGCAATGGCATAAATATGAGTTCCCTGGGTTCCTGCCGGATATGAATCCGGAAGTATTCAATATGGCCCGATCTGATCAGCAGTGGCGCAATCGCGCCGAGCTACCCTTGGGCGAGCACTTCCAAATATGGAATATGAATGAACAGAAGCACTGCTGGGAAGGTACGCTGCCGGAACTACGGGCCCGTTGTTTCCTGAAATTGAAGCAAGCCGCTGGCAGCAATCATTCAGATGATAATGATCTGGTGGAAGTGGATAATATGGTTGCGTCGACTGTCTGGTTGCTGCCCGATACCCTGTCCATGATTGTCATGTTCCATGGGACAGTGCCAATCAGGGACGAAGAGGCCGACGACGTGGCGGTGGTCATGGGAGCAATAGAGCGGCAGAATGCGCCGCGCCCGCTTGGGCATTACCGACAAATCATGCAATATCGAATGGATCCAGAAGTGGCGTCCGAGCATTATGAGCTGGATGAAGAACTGATCACCGCAGATTTATTGCGTCCCGACATACAAGATGAATTGGCGATGCAGGAGTCCCCGTTAGCTGACCGTCTTGCGCGTTTCGTCAACACGCAAGAGACGGAGATAAAAAAATGGATGCAGACCCAGGGACTTGATTACGATGATATCTATCCACCATTTGTTGGGCCGCCGGAAGATTTTATAAATATGTCGACATTGGACCGACGAGCGAGATTGACAAAACTGGGCGTGGACGGGCGGGACCAGGCCAGGGGAATGGCCGAGCAAGCAAAGCAGGACACACCCGAACTTGGCGAATATATCGCACAAATGGATAAATACGCCGACATGGACGAGACCGATCTGGCTCAGATCCAGATCGATCACGCCGGTCCGCCCGACTTGAGTCATTTTGATATGTTGCGCGAGCAGGCTCAGGGCCAGGATCGCGCCGCGCAGGCATCAATGAGTTTGGCGACGATCGATCAGCTTAGAAAAAACACTCGCAAATCGTACTTGTATACGGCGCAATACCAGAGGCCTGCGGTCGTGCTTGACGTGGATCAGAGCACTGCTGTGAGACAGGAAGTCATGCGCCGTTATCAGTTCAATCGAGACTTGTCGGATATGGATCTGACTGGTGCGGACTTGCGCGGGATCCGTCTTAGCGGCGCGAATTTTACCGATAGTTTCCTGGAGGGCGTCAATTTCGAAGATGCGCAGTTGGAACAGATCGATTTCACGCGAGCTGTACTGACACGGGCGCGGTTCGCACGTGCACGGATGAATCGGATTGATTTCACCAATGCGAATCTTGCCATGGCGCGAATAAGCGACGCGCAGTTACGCGATTGCCTGTTTCATGAAACCAATACTGACCAGTTGTCATTCGTCGGGACGTATGTTTCGCAGGCCAGTTTGTCCAGTCTGATGCCAGAAGGGCTCATTCTGCATGATACGATATTTGAGGCGTGTCGCTTCAATGCCTGCATTATCACAGATGGCGAGGCCAGGAACCTGCAATTGAAAAACTGCGATTTATTCAAAGTGGCATGGACAGAAAGTCAGTTCGAGGGTCTCGTTGTACAGGAGGGGACGTTCAAGGATGTTTCCTGGACGGAATGCCGCTTGAACGCTTGCAGTTTTACGCAATGTAAGCTGGTCAATATTTTATTTGAAGAAGATGTCACCCTGACGGCATGCCGGTTTGTTGGCAGCCGCCTGCTGGAATGCAATTTCATGGCGGTAGACATGTCATCCAGCCAGTTCACCCGTAGCGACCTGAACGGTACTGATTTTACAAAGTCGGTGCTTCATGACTGCAATTTTGATTTTGTTGGTGCGCGCAATTGCATCTTTCATAAGGCTGAGCTGGCGGGCAGTTCGTTTCGCGGGGCAGATCTGATTCAGGCGACGTTTGAAAAGGCCGGATTGGAGGGATGCAACTTCGATCACGCGACTTTTTTCAGGACTAATGTTTCCAAGGCAAGGATAGACCCGGCGACGCGCCTGGACAAAGCCTATCGGCAGCAACTGGAACTTTATCCGATGCATCGCGATGCCGTCGATATGGAGGCGTTGTTTGGCCATGGCTAGGGTGTTGCTGGAACGATTCAAAACGAGAGGAGAACCGTGCTCGGAACAGGATTTTTCGGGCCAGGATGTGCGTGCCATGGATCTGTCGGGCATGGCATTTGATCATGTGAATTTTCGTGGTGCCGATTTATCCGGCTGTGTCCTGACTGCCTGCACGTTCATTGATTGCTGCCTGGACGATGCGCGCATGGATGGCGTGCAATTGACAGACAGCGTGTTCACGCAGTGCGATCTGCAGCGAGCCAGTTTGCAAGTGGCCCGGATACACGACGCGGCGTGGAACGAGGTCAACCTGAAAGGCGCGGACCTGAAAGACGCCCACATCGATAGCACGATTTTCCAGGCCTGTTGCTTTGACAATTGCAGTCTGCATGTCGCCAGCTTTTCCAAAAGTGTTTTCAAGGATTCGTCTTTTGTGAACGCGGAATTTGGCAAAAGAGAGCTGGATCGCCTGGTTTTCTACGAAACCGACCTGCGTCGAACCCGGTTCCTTAACCAGCAGTTCAAGCAAATGATGTTCATTGGCTGCAACCTGCAAGGACAGCAGTTTTCAGACCGGGTATTCGTGGCATGCCAGTTCACTGAAGCCTTGCTGAACGATTGCTTGTTTGTTGGCGCAACCCTGTCGCAATCGGTCTTTGCCAAGGCGGATTTATCTGGCGCCGATTTGAGTCGCGTTCAGGGTCAATATACTTTGTTCGCAGAGGCCACGATGCACGGTATGCGCGCATACGAAGCCGATCTGGAAAAAACAGTCTGGACTGACGCCGCATTGATGCAGGCCGATTTCAGGCATGCTCGCCTTGGCTACGCGTCGTTCGAAAGGGCTGACTGCAGTGGAGCCGATTTTAGCCAGGCGGCGCTGGCTTATGCCAGGTTCGATTATGCCTTGCTGGAACGCACCGTTTTTAGCGGCGCCAGCTTCGAATATACTTCGATGCACGGCGTCAGCGGCACCGATCCATGGCTGGCGGTTAAGCCCGGCGTGGCTTCGGTAGACCAGGCGTTGAGAGACGCCGAATTGCATGCGTTGCGCATGCGCTCCGAAATTTGACAGAAAAGACAGGAACAAAACATGTACAACATTACTTCATTAGGCGGCGGATATTTGGGATTTCCGGACTGCTGTAAAACGCCGCCAGCCATGCTCCCCATCCCTTACCCGAACTTCGGGACGCACTTGTTGGCGCCTAACCCCTGCTTTCGCCTGCTGTTTTGTTGTGCTCCCGTGCATAACAAAGGCACCAAGAAAATTATCTCTTTCGGTGATCAACCTGGCGTTGCCGGCGGTATTGCCTCGCAGGTTTTTATGAGCCAGACCTCGCATCTGGCCAATTACTCGACAACCTATAAATTGAATAATAAACCGTCGGTCAGGCTATCAGGTGTAGAAAAGAGTAATCGCAGAAACGTTATCGTGATGGATATCATTCCTAGTTTCCAATTTAAAAACCAGTGTTTCGCGGGATGATGCCGTATCAGGGGAGATCAGATTGCGGGGGCGCAATATCAGTTCGGGCAACGCCGTCGCCGTCGGATTCAAACATTATTATCGCTTGTTCTTGCTCGGCGAGATAGCGCAACGGCAGGATCTGGCCCGCGGTAATGCGTATGTGATCTGGCAGCAGGGAGCGGATCACGACGGGCGTTGCTGAAAACGACGTTTGCAATGTGATATCGTAAAACTCATCGGTATAGGTTTGCTCGCCAGCCCGCTCGATGTGCAGCACCGTGCCCGAGGCCGGTGCCCCATCCCGGAGTATTTTGTGTTTCAGCGTCTGCTCATCGCGCAAGGCTGTCCTGGCCTTGAGCAAATAAGGCAGTGATAGCATCCATAAGCCTAGCGCCAGTGCGTAACCGGCCGGGTGGGTCGTGGTCACCCAGGTCGCGACAACGACGATGATCGCAGCCGTTTGTGAAAAGAGCAAGAGATAGAACCACTTGCGGGGAATATCGAGTCGACGTTGCTGGCCGTTTTTTAGAATCATGGCTGCTCCGTTGCGTCGTGGCGTCCGGATGTCAGCAGCGCTTGTGCTGGGGCCGGCGCCACGGATGGGCGTGCTTTGGCATCGTCCGTGTCGTTGTTGCTATCGGCAGCGGTATCGGTACGCAACCCCGACTCCGGCGAGGCAGTGTCGGCGCCGTCGGAAGTGGTGCCACTGTCACTATCATTATTTGCGGTAGCATGTGTGCCGGCAGCATCCGTCGCAGCGCGTGCCGGCTCGTCTGTTTCTTGTTTACCCGAAATTCCCCCTGGGGCGGCGGCGGTTTCCGATTCGTCCATACCGTCTGTTGCATTTACCGATTTGGCAGCATATTGCTCCCACACTTCCAGCGCCCGCAGCCGATGTTTGACCACCAGGTCAATTTTTTCCTTGATATCAGGGAATTTTTTCATCAACGCATGAAAATCCCGTGCCTGCAGGAACAGCAGTTTGGAGTAGCCCATGGATCGCACGCTTTGCGTCAGGGTCTTATCGGTGAGCATGCTCAACTCACCCAGCATTTCACCTGAGCCCAGTTCCACGCGGGAAGAGTCGGGTAGCGTGATCAGAACCGCCCCGGAGGCGACAAAGAACATCAGTTTGTGGCCGTACCGGTCAACTTGCGGGACCGTTTGATTAGGCAGCATCAGGCGGGGCCGCAGCAGCTTGCTCAACTGCGTCAGGGCGGTATCGTCCATCTCTTCGAACAGTGGCACGCGCTTGACCAGTTCCTTGGCGCTGAGCGACACGTCCAGGCTGGGATGGCGAAACAGCGGCTCCCAACGTTTATTCACCTGGGCAATCAGGTTGTTATAGACTTCCTTGGTAATCAGCGACTGTTCGAGCATTTCGTTATAGCGCGTCACTTCCAGTGAGCGGGCAATCCTGGCCAGATAATCTTCCTGGGTCCAGTGCGCATAGACCGGATAAGTCAGGTTCAGGGCGCTCAAGGCGGTGTCGATCGTGTGCAGCCTGGCGACCAGGATGCGTTCTGCCTTGCCGGCAATTTCCTGTCCCAGCAGGGGCCTCAGGTCATCGCGGCAGAAGCGGATCAACTGGCTGACCACTGAGTGTTTGCTGATTAGTTTGATAATCCGCTGGGACAGTTCATGAGCCAGCCAGGGGCTGAAATTGAAATTGGTCTGCATGCGCAAGGCAATTTTGAACGCACTCGTATAACGTATGTCATAGCGCAGCGCGCGGGTGTAAGCCCGTGCGCCACCGGCACGGGCAGCATCGCCCAGATTCTCGGCATTGGACAGCAGGGTCTGGGCCGCCTGCCAGGGAATCAGCTGTTTCTTTAGCGAATCAAAAAACAGTTCTTCTTCCCGGTTGGAAATAATCGCCAGCGCGACAGAGAGTCGATCACCCTTGCTCAGATAGTCGGTTTCGTCTTTCTGAATGTCGGCCATCCCCTTGGCAAAGATGGCATCCACCTGTTGTTTGGCGCTGGCCTCCATTTTGAGCAGGCCGGCCAGTTCGTCGGTCTGTTCCTTGACGTCATCCAGGGCGATCACCAATGCCTGGTTGCGCAGCCCTTGCTCTACCGGACTGAGCTGATCCAGCCCGAGCTTGGAAATTAGCGGGCGCAGGGTAAGACCGTTGATCAGCAGTGTTGCCAGCACGTAGCAGGTGGTTGCCGCAGCGACAAAATGACGCACATCGGCCGGAATTGCCGTCTGCTCCGTGACCGCCAGCGCCAGTGCAAGCGAGATCGCGCCCCTTAAGCCGCCCCAGCACATGACTGCGCGAAAAGGACGACTCACATAAGTCGACATTTTGAACATTGTCAGCAGGGGAATGACGCCAAAGACGACTGCAGCACGGGCGGCAAGCGTGGTGATGAACAATAGGACAACCAGCAAGGCCTGCTTGAAATCGAGGTCAATGACCAGTCGCGGGATAAGCATGGCTGCCAGAATGAAAATCAGCGAATTGGCCCAGAACCCGAACTGCTCCCATGCGTGCCCAAGCTGCTCGAAGGTGGAGGGTGACATCCGCGTGCGGCCTGCCGAACCCACAACCAGTCCTGCCACCACAGTAGCCACGACACCGGAAACATGGAAATAATGCTCGGAAATAAAGAACGTCAGATAGGCGGTGCAGATGGTCAGGCTGATCTCGGCAGTGGGCCAGCCGCGCATGTAATGAAAAAGCCGGCAGGTAATATGGCCAAAAATGAAGCCGATGAGGCCGCCAATCAGGAAGCTGTACAGAAAGTGACCAGCGATGTTTTCAATACTGAGCGGGGCATCGCGGGTAATAACGGATATGAAAACGGTGTACAGGGCAATGGCCGCAGCGTCATTGAGCAGGGATTCGCCTTCTACCAGTGTGGTCAGGCGTTTGGGCGCGCCCACTTCGCGAAAGATGCCGACTACGGCCACCGGGTCGGTAGTGGCCACAATGGCGCCAAGCAGCAGGCACACCGCCAGGCTGTAGCCTGAGAACTCGGCCATGATCATGCCGACGCTCACGGTGCAGACCAAAACGGCCACAATGGCCATGGTCAGTATCGGGCTGATGTCGACCATAATGCGACGCACATTCATCGCCATGGATGTTTCAAATAGCAGGATGGGCAGGAAAACAATCAGAAAGGTCTGGGACGAAATGGAAAACCCGTGCAGGGCATGCAGGAAATCGCCAATGAAGGGCCAGTGAATGCCATTGGCCTGAACGATCAGTCCCAATGCGCCGCCTAAAATTGCGAGCGTGACGGTGTGCGGCAAACCCAGCCGGCTTGCCAGCGAGGGCATAAAACAGGCAATCGTCAGCAGCCCGGCCAGTGCAAATACGAAGTATTGGATTTCCATGCGAGAACATTTCTGGTACGGCGGAAATCAACTATACCCGGATATGTTTTTGTGCAGACCGATATTTTTGGCGCGGACAAAAAAAAGGTGCTTCATGAAGAAGCACCCTTAACATCCGTTTCAAAGGGGAGGGGAAAGAGGAGAAGCAGAAACGGACGGATCCGAACATGTGTCAAGGACAGGGATGAGCGAATCATAGTAATTAGTCAAACAGTTCATGGGGAAGTTCCGGCAATTTCATCCCGAATATTTCAGACGGTTACGTATCGGGAATTTGTCTGCTGAAAAAGGAAAGGGCACCGCAGTGGGTGCCCTTTGTTGCCTGCCGAAACGGCCTTATGTCCTGAAGGCCTGATGGCATGACAGCGTTATGAGGCAAATGCGCCACGCATTTTCTTGAGCGCGGCCGATTCAATCTGGCGTATACGTTCGGCCGACACGCCGAATTCATCTGCCAATTCATGCAGGGTAGAGCCACCGCCCTCGTCCTGCAACCAGCGCGCCTCGATAATGCGACGAGAGCGGGGATCCAGGACCGCCAGGGCGTTTGAGACGCCGGTACCCTGCATATCGTCTTGGGCCCGACGATCCAGCACCGTACCAGGTTCCTGCTCTCCTTCGTCGGACAGATAGGAAATGGGCGCGAAATCATCGCTGTCGTCGTCTTGCGATTCCAGCGACATGTCGCGGCCGGTCAGGCGCACTTCCATTTCGCTGACGTCTTGCGGACGCACGTTGAGTTTTGAGGCGATGCCTTCGATATGCTCTGGCGTGAGCGTCTGGCCATCGGGGCGCATGCTGCGCAAATTGAAAAATAGTTTGCGTTGCGCCTTGGTGGTCGCGATTTTCACTAACCGCCAGTTGCGGATGATGTATTCATGAATTTCGGCCTTGATCCAATGCACGGCAAAGGACACCAGGCGCACACCACGGGTCACATCGAAACGTTTGACCGCTTTCATGAGCCCGATATTGCCTTCCTGGATGAGGTCGGCGTGGGGCAGTCCATAGCCCAGATACTGGCGGGAAATGGAGACAACCAGCCGCAGATGGGACATGATCAGTTCGCGCGCAGCGTTCAGATCGCCCTTTTCCTGAAGGGTCGCGCCCAATTCCTGCTCGCGCTCGGGCGTGAGCATGGGGATGCGATTCACAGCACTAATGTAAGACTCGATCGTACCCAGCGCACCAGGATTGGTAATCGCGGAGGCAATCGAGTTTTGCAGTGTAAGCGCTTGATTTGACATGGTTTTGTATATCTCCTGACAAGGAATATTCAAAGTACTTATATATTAGCACTCTCTGTCACCGAGTGCTAATATTGAGTGGGCATAAGCTAAAAAGTTCCGTTTCAAATGGTTATTTGAGCAAGTTGTTCACCGTGTTGCCGGCCTTGGGGCCGAGCGCCTGCTGCCTGTTGTATCGCCCGGCACCGACAGCGTCGAACTTGGGAAATACGCAAAAATCCGTAACAAAAACCTGTTTTATACCGGTAAAGTTGAGCGCCGGCTTCGTTTTGCTGCGAGTGCGCTCGCTTAAATAGACGGTTTAATGTTCTGCTTGGCTTCAATAGCGTTGTGCTCTTAGTAAGACCGGTGGCGCGCCCAATTGTTCCCCAATCCGTTGACTCTGCGGTGCATTGTGCAATAAGGGCAACGGGGCAACATGTGCCTTGAAGACAGGCTTTTAAAAAGGTGCCACAACTTGCCACTACAATTCACTATACGCCGTGAGTGGTCGTTCGGGTGGGGCGGTAACCGGGCAAGACCGCTGCGGGTCTGCCGGTTGCCTGACCAGCCTTTACTTCAGGCGCTCTGCATGAAAGCGCAGGTGATCTTCCATGAATGTGGAAATGAAGTAATAACCGTGGTCATAATGTTCATGACGCCGCAGCGTCAGGGGCTGGCCGGCCTTGGCGCAGGCCGCCTCAAGCAATTCCGGCAACAGCTGGCCATCAGCCAGGAATTTGTCGGCCAGGCCCTGATCGACCAGAATTCCGTCTGGGAACGGCGTGTTGGCTTGTTCCATCAGCTTGCTGGCATCGTAGTTTTCCCAACTTGTGCGATCCTTCCCCAAATAGCCGGTGAACGCTTTTTCACCCCAAGGGCAGTTCATTGGGGCGCTAATGGGCGCAAATGCCGATACCGAGCGAAATAGATCGGGGTTCTTCAAGGCAATGGTGAGCGCGCCGTGGCCACCCATGGAGTGCCCGAAAATGCCTGTACGGCTTTGGTCGCCGCCAAATTCAGGAATAAATTCCAGTAATTCTTTGGTCACGTAGCTGTACATTTTGTAGTTGTCTTTCCAGCCTGGTTCGGTGGCGTCCAGATAAAAGCCGGCGCCGGTGCCAAAATCCCAGCCGTCATCTTCGCTCGGTACGTTGGCGCCGCGCGGGCTGGTGTCTGGCGCCACCAGCAGCAAACCCAACTCTGCAGCCATGCGTTGCGCGCCGGCCTTGGTCATGAACGTTTCTTCGGTACATGTCAGACCGGCCAGATAAATAAGGGCGGGCACCGGTCCACGTGCTGCCTGCGGCGGAATATAAACAGAAAACTGCATGGGCAGGCCAATTTCGCGCGAGTTATGGCGATAAAAGCGCTGCGTGCCATCAAAACAGTAATGTTCACTTAAAAGTTCAAGTTTGTCGCTCATGGGTAGGCCCCTGCTCCTGATATGATGATTGTTGTCGGTTTTTTGCCAAATTTAAAGCTATGTTCTACCATAGCATTGTTTCAATCATAGTTACAATATAGGAAAAAAATCGCCGGTAACCCTTGGGTCTTTCCGGTTTTCGGGGCCATGACGGCTTCTCATCCAAAGTACAGCACATTCCATGGCCCGTTTACCCCGGCTTTATGCTCCCGGCATTCCACAACTGGTTCATGCCCGGTTTCTGTTTCCGCTTGCCACGCGTGCCGCAGCCGGCAGCCGGATTCTGGACACGTTGCAGAAATGGCTTTTCGACGGGCTTGCCCGGAACGGGGTCATGTTGCATGCGTGGACCCTGACTGATGACGGTATTCTGTTGCTGGCTACGCCCGGCGATGAAAAATCCCTGTCGCGGCTGATCCAGATGCTGGGCCGTAACTTGGCAACGACACTGCGCAGTGGTCCCGTTTTCAGCGGACGCTATCGTTCCACGCTGGTCGAGCCCGGTGTATGGGTCATCCCTGCCATGATCTGGCTGGAGTCGTGGGTAGCCCGGGAAAAGGGGGCCAGTGACAGCGAGTTGTGGCCGTGGTCTTCGGCCGGCTTTCATACCGGGGCCTTTATGGGCTCTTGCCCGGTCCTGAATGACCACGCCGATTACTGGTCTTCCGGCAACACGCCATTTGACAGGCAGGCGGCATACAAATATCGCTATACCGAGGGCCTCTCGTCAGGTCAATTGCAACAGATTGCACAGGCGCTGCACGGCCAATGGGCATTGGGTTCTGCGGGATTCATCAGCCAGCTTTGCTCGGTGGCCAGCCGGCGGCCAATGCAGGGCAGGCGAGGGCGTCCGCGCATCCAGCCGGTTCAGGAGCAGGGCCAGTCACTGGAAGAATAGGTCGCAAGCGTCAGTGGCGGCCAGGGTTGGGCATCCTTCCTGTGATGGCGCATATGCATTTGCCGGACGCTTGCCGGGCAAACATAAACAGGCAAAGGAGTCGTGAACAGGTCGTAGCAAACGGTCAGGGTTTTACAAAAATTTTACACTCGGCCCAGTAGAGTTGCGTATACTCCACTGTTTCCTGCTGATTCTGGAATTATTTTGCGATATCAACTGCTTACGTTTGTCCTGGCGCTGTTTCTCGTATTTTTTGTCAGTCGTGTTTTATTAGTGCTTTGGCAGCGCAGGCGCGTTCAGGCGGCCCACGGTATCGGCCGCGTGTTCCTGGGCGGATTGCGCATGGACATGAACCAGATCGCAACCTACGTTGCGTTGCCCGCGGTGCTGATGCCCTGGCTGGAAGATCGCCAGTGGTTCGTTACCGTGACTGCAGTCTGGTTCGGCGTGTGGTGGCTCGGCTGCGTATTCATGGAAATCTGCACGCCGCAATTTATTGATGAATACGATTCCCGTCCGAACCGGTTGTTCGTTGAGTATCTGAAACACCCCAAAGAGGTGTCCGGGATGCTGTGGCGAGGATACAAAAAAGTGCTGGCGCTGGGGCTGCTGTTTTTTGCCGGCATGATTGCGCTGGCCCTGCATTTGTTTTCAGGCTATACGTCGGCGCTGCTTGGCCCATGGTGGCTCAGGCCCATTGAATCGCTGGTCTACGCGGCTCTGTGCTTTCTCATGATTCGCGGGACGCTGAAAAAGCGCCCCATCAACCCGTCTACCGTGGCATTCGCCGGCGATGGCATGGTCAATAGTCTGGCGTTGAACTCCATGTATAGCCTGCAGTACGCCATCTATGCAATGAAGTACGAGATGTCGGCCGAAGACGTCTATGGCAAGATGCCGGTCGAGCAGATGAACCAGATTGTGTGCGAGGCGGCCGGTATTGACGTAGCTGCTGATTCAGGCACGGGGCCCGCAACCCGGCACCGGCAGGAGGTGTCAGTCAGCAGCGCCAGGCCGCTTAATATCGTTTTGATTGTCGAAGAAAGCCTGGGGGCGCAATATGTGCAGACGCTGGGCGGGCAGTCGCTGACGCCCAATCTGGATGCCTTGTACGAACAGGGATGGGGCTTTACCCGTGCCTATGCGACTGGCACCCGCTCCGTACGTGGGCTGGAGGCGCTATCCGCCGGCTTTCCACCCACCATCACCCAATCGGTATTCAAATTGCCTGGAGCGCAAAGCGGCTTCTTTACGATCGCCGACGTACTGGGCCAGCAGCATGGCTATCATTCCCGCTTTCTGTATGGTGGCGAAGCCCATTTCGACAATATGAAAGGCTTCTTCCTGGGCAATGGCTTTCGCGAGGTGATTGACGGCCCGCAGTTCAAGGATCCGGCGTTTCTGGGCACCTGGGGCTATTGCGACGAAGATATGTTCAATCAGCTGGATCGCCTGCTGCAGGAGGATGCCTCGCGCAAGGAGCCCGTGCTCACGCTAGCCTTCAGCGTGAGCAATCATTCGCCTTGGGAGTATCCCGAGGGCCGTATCCAGACTACCGGCAACCCGGCTACCGTGGAAAATACCGTTCGTTATGCCGACCATGCGCTGGGGCAGTTTTTTGAAACCGCCAAAACGCGGGACTACTGGAACAATACCGTGTTTGTGGTGGTGGCCGACCATGATTCGCGGGTGTTCGGCGCCGAGCTGATCCCTCTGAAGCATTTTCATATTCCTGCCGTTATTCTGGGTGGCACGGTCGCGCCGCGTCGCGACGATCGTCTTATCAGTCAGATCGACCTGGCGCCCACCTTATTGTCGCTGGCCGGCGCCGCTTGTGAACACCCGATGATCGGCCAGGATTTGACCCGGCAGACGCCTGACCGCGCCATCATGCAATATGGTGACCGCTACGGCTACCTGCAAGGCGAGCACCTGACGGTGCTGGAGCCGCATCTGGATCCGCAGCAGTTTCGCTATACGGCGCCCGAGTCGTTTGAACCCATGGTGTCCGATGAGGCGCTGGTGAGGCTGGCGCGCGCTCATGCGTTGTGGCCCTTCAGTGTTTACCGGGATAAAAGCTATACTGTGCCGAAACAACGTTGATCGCAGGTAACGTGCACTCGTATTGGGGTGCGCCAGCCTGAACTTATTTTCGGAGAGCCAACCATGGATTATCTGCTGGCGCTAGATCAGGGAACGTCCAGTTCCCGCAGCATTTTATTTGATCGCAACGGGCAAATTGTTGGTCTTGCCCAGCAGGAGTTTACGCAGCATTATCCGCAATCTGGCTGGGTCGAACATGATGCAGTTGAAATCTGGCGTACCCAACTGGTCACCATGCAAAAGGTGCTGCATCAGACCGCGGTAGACATTGCCAGGGTGCGCGCAGTTGGCATCACCAACCAGCGCGAGACATCAGTGTTATGGGACCGCGCTACAGGTGAACCCCTGGGGCCGGCGATCGTATGGCAGGATCGTCGGGGCGAACCGTTGTGCCGTCAGTTGCGCGACCAGGGGTATGAGCCCATGATTCTGGAGAAGACCGGCCTGCGCCTGGATGCGTACTTTTCTGCGACCAAACTGGCCTGGATGCTGGAGCATCTGCCGCAGGCCAGGGCACGTGCCGAAAAAGGCGAACTCCTGTTCGGCACCATTGACAGCTGGCTGATCTGGCAACTGACCGGCGGCAAGGTGCACGCCACCGATGTGACCAATGCGTCGCGCACCATGCTGTTCAATGTGCATACGGGACAGTGGGACCCGCAATTGCTGGATCTGTTCCAGATTCCCGCCAGCCTGTTGCCGCAGGTAATGGCCTCCAGCGCCCACTATGGCGATATCCCGGCCGAACTGCTGGGTTATGCGCTGCCCATTTGCGGCGTGGCGGGCGATCAGCATAGTGCGCTTTTTGGCCAGGCGTGTACGCGGGCCGGAATGGCTAAAAACACCTATGGCACCGGTTGCTTTGCCCTGCTGCACACCGGTACGCGTTTTACCGCTTCTGAAAATGGGCTTCTCACGACCCGGGTTGCTCAATATGGCCAGCCACAGCCGGAGTTCGCGCTGGAAGGCAGTGTCTTTGTAGCCGGCGCGGCCGTCCAGTGGTTGCGTGACGGACTAGGGATCATTAAAAGAAGTCGGGATGTGCAGGCGCTGGCCCAGTCGGTTCCTGATACGGGTGGCGTCATGTTCGTCCCTGCCTTTACCGGCCTGGGCGCGCCGTACTGGAACGCAGACGCCCGCGGGACGCTGGTCGGCATCAATCGCGCCACGACCGCAGCGCACATTGCCCGCGCAGCAGTCGAGAGCATTGCCTATCAGAGCGCCGCGCTGCTGTCAGCCATGGCGCGTGATGGCGCGGGGCTGGAGCAGTTAAGGGTAGATGGCGGCGCCAGTGTCAATGATGCGCTGATGCAATTTCAGGCCGATCTGCTGGGTATCCCGGTGTTACGCCCGCAAGTGGTGGAAACGACCGCGCTGGGCGCCGCTTATCTGGCAGGGCTGCAGTGCGGCATCTGGTCCGACGTTGAGCAGATTGAACAGCTGTGGCGTATCGATAAAACCTTTGAGCCCGCCATGAGCCGGGACCAGGCGCAGGCGTGCATGCAGCAGTGGGAAAAGGCAGTTGGGCAAACGATTAGCGGCACCTGATGGCTGGACGACCCCGCCCGCGCTGCCAGGTTCAACTCAAAAAGCGCATCTGGAATGAGCGGCCCTTGATGGGACGCTGGCTCAGGCGTTGCAGCGTATCTTCCGCAATGCTGCGGTCAATTGCCACGAAGGCTACAAAATCAAAAAGGCTGATTTTACCGACCTGATCGGCTTGCAAGCCCAGGTCTTTGGTCAGCGCCCCCAGCAGATCGCCTGGGCGCAGCTTGTCCTTCTTGCCGCCACGAATGCAGATCGTGCGCATCGGGGGCGTGAAGGCGCCGCGAGCGCGTTTGAGCGTATTCATGTCCAGCCAGGCCAGCGGCTTGCCCAGCGCCTGTTCAATGCGCTCGGCGCGAAATTTCTCTTTGGGCGTGCACAAGGTGAGTGCCAGTCCGCCTCGTCCGGCGACCCGGCCGGTGCGGCCCACGCGATGGATATGGGTTTCGGCGTTGGGCGACATATCGACATTGATCACCGCATCCAGCGTGGCAATATCCAGGCCCCTTGCGGCCACATCGGTGGCCACCAGCACGGAGCAGCTTTGCCCGATAAAATCGACCAGCACATCTTCGCGATCCCGCTGGTCCATATCGCCATGCAGTGTACGGGCTTCGATGCCGCGCTCCAGCAGGGAGTCGGAGAGTGCTTCGCATTGAGCCTTGGTGTTGCAAAAGGCCAGTGTAGAGACGGGACGATAGGCATTGAGCAGTGTGGCGGTAGTTTCAAACCGGTCGGCGTCTTCGGTGGCCACGAACCACGACTCGGTGTCGGGATGGTCAGGCTTGTCGTCCGTGCGCACATGCACCGGATTCATCAGGAATCCCTCGCTGGCTTTGAGAATCGCGGGCGGAAAGGTTGCCGAGAACAACAAGTTCTGTCGCTTGAGCGGGCAGGCCTGGGTAATCGCGCTGATGTCTTCGTAAAAGCCCATGTCGATCATGCGATCGGCCTCATCCAGCACCAAAACCTTGACGGCAGACAAATTAAGGACGTCGCGGTCAACCAGGTCCAGCACCCGGCCGGGCGTGCCCACAACAATATGCGCACCATGCTGGAGCGATTCTGCTTGCGGCTTCAATGCTGTGCCCCCATATAGTGCAAGCACTTTGATATTGCCCAGCGCGCGTGCCAGCTTGCGCACTTCCTGTGCAACCTGTTCGGCCAATTCCCGGGTAGGACACAGGACCAACGCCTGGCAACCGAAGTAGGCAGGGTTCAGCCGTTGCAACAGGCCCAGCGCAAAGGCCAGTGTCTTGCCGCTTCCGGTTTTTGCCTGGGCCAGGACATCCCGGCCCTCCAGGACGGCCGGCAGGCTGGCGGACTGAATCGGCGTCATCGTTTTAAAGCCGAGTTCGGCCAGATTTTTCTGCTGGGCGTCGGAAAGGGGAAGGGTGGAAAAAGACATGGTGGCCTGATGGTGACGAAGGCGCAAGCGATGCGGCCTTGCTAAAAAATAAGCGCGATAGGAAAAGCGCAATGAAATCGATGACTTATTGTACCTGAAACCGTCATAATTAATGATCCGTCCCTAATTAAAATTGAACCAAAATAGTGCGTGTTATATTAGGGTGCGTCCCTATTTAATTTTCTTGCCACGCATAGGGAATCGCAGTATTCTTTCTTCTCCCTTATTGCGCTGCACGATAGCGTTTAAGACGTTTTAAGAATTAAGAAGTATCCCGGTCCAATCGCGGCGCATTTTTTTTACGCAGCACTCTGCGGAGTTTTCCTATGTCAGTTCATTCATCTTCTTTCGATGGTCAGGTGTCGGTTGTCGACGCCTCTGCCATTGGCCATCGTCCTCATCGCATGCCCAAAGCGCAGGGCATGTATGATCCGGCCAACGAACACGACGCCTGTGGTGTCGGCTTTGTGGCCAATATCAAAGGCCGCAAAAGCCATGCCATTATTCAGCAGGGTCTGAAGATTCTTGAAAATCTGGATCACCGGGGTGCCGTGGGCGCCGATAAGCTCATGGGCGACGGCGCCGGGATTCTGATTCAGATTCCCGATACGCTTTACCGTGAGGAAATGGCCAAGCAGGGCGTGACGCTGCCTGCCGAGGGTGAATACGGAGTGGCCATGGTATTCCTGCCCAAGGAAACGGCTTCCCGTCTGGCCTGTGAGAAGGAGCTGGAACGCGCCGTGCGCGATGAAGGTCAGGTCCTGCTCGGCTGGCGTGATGTACCCATTGATCATGATATGGAAATGTCGCCCACCGTGCGCGATTGCGAGCCGCTTATTCGCCAGCTCTTTATCGGCCGCGGGCCGGACGTGATGGTGCCCGATGCGCTGGAACGCAAGCTTTACGTTATTCGCAAGACCGCCAGCCACGCGATTCAAAATATGCGCCTGGCGCATGGTCAGGAGTATTTTGTACCTTCGGCCTCGGTGCGCACCGTTGTCTACAAAGGGCTTCTGCTGGCCAACCAGGTTGGCATCTACTATCGCGACCTGGCCGATACCCGTGCCGTGTCTGCGCTGGCGTTGGTGCACCAGCGGTTTTCCACCAATACGTTCCCGGCGTGGCCGCTGGCCCACCCCTATCGCATGATCGCTCATAACGGCGAGATCAATACCGTCAAGGGCAACTTCAACTGGTTGCGTGCCCGTGAAGGGATGATGGAATCGGCAGTGCTTGGCGACGACCTGAAAAAACTCTATCCGATTGTGTATGAGGGGCAGTCTGATACGGCTACGTTCGACAACTGCCTGGAACTGCTGGTGACCTCCGGTTATTCGCTGTCGCATGCCATGATGATGATGATCCCGGAAGCCTGGGAGCAGCACGCCACGATGGACGAGAATCGTCGTGCATTCTACGAGTACAACGCGGCCAAGATGGAACCCTGGGATGGCCCGGCGGCAGTCGCCTTCACCGATGGCCGCCAGATCGGCGCCACACTTGACCGTAACGGCTTGCGTCCCGCCCGCTACCTGATTACCGACGATGATATGGTGATTCTGGCGTCCGAGGCCGGCACCCTTACGGTCCCGGAAAACCGCATTATTAAAAAATGGCGTCTGCAGCCAGGTCGCATGCTGCTGATTGATCTGGAGCAGGGTCGCATCATTGGCGACGATGAAATCAAATCACAATTGTCCAATAACCGTCCCTATGGTCAGTGGATCAAGCGTCTGCGCGTCAAGCTCGATGACATTCTCATTCATGAGAAAAACCATCCGCAAGCGGTGAGTTCACCGGCTGCCTTGCTGGATCGTCAGCAGGCCTTTGGCTGGAACCAGGAAGACCTCAAATTCATTATCCAGCCCATGGCAAAAAATGGCGAAGAGGCCATTGGCTCCATGGGTAACGACACGCCGCTGGCTGTTCTGTCATCCCGTCCCAAGTCGTTCTACAACTATTTCCGTCAGCTGTTTGCGCAGGTGACCAATCCGCCTATCGACCCGATTCGTGAGCAATTGGTGATGTCGCTGGTGTCGTTTATTGGTCCCAAGCCCAATCTGCTGGATATCAACAACGTTAATCCGCCGCAGCGGATCGAAGTGTCCCAGCCGATCCTGGACTTTGCCGGCATGTCGGTGTTGCGCGATATTGAAAAATATACCGACAACAAGTTTCGCAGTGCCGAGCTGGATATTACCTATCCGGCAAGCTGGGGTAGCGAAGGTATCGAGGCCTGTGTTGCTGCACTGTGTTCCAGTGCCGTGGATGCGGTTCGCAGCGGGCTTAATATCCTGATTCTGTCCGATCGCAATATGGACGGCGAGCGGGTGGCTATTCCGGCTTTGCTGGCCACCTCGGCCGTGCATCAGCATTTGATTCGCGAGGGCCTGCGCACTGCCACCGGCCTGGTTGTGGAAACCGGCTCGGCGCGCGAAGTGCATCACTTTGCGCTACTCGGTGGTTTTGGTGCCGAGGCGATTTATCCGAATCTGGTCATGGAAACCCTGGCTGGCTTTCCGGAGCCGGAAAAGGCAGTCAACAATTATGTGAAAGCCGTGGGCAAAGGCCTGAACAAGGTCATGTCCAAAATGGGCATATCCACGTATATGTCATACACAGGCGCGCAGATTTTCGAGGCAGTCGGCCTGCAATCGGCGCTGGTCGCTAAATATTTCTCCGGCACGCCAAGCAAAATTGAAGGGATCGATGTCTTCCAGGTAGCTGAAGAAGCGCTGCGTCTGCATCAGGCGGCATACAGCGAAGATCCGGTCCTGAAAAATGCCCTGGATGCCGGCGGCGAGTATGAGTATCGCGTTCGGGGGGAAGAGCATATGTGGACGCCCGACTCGATTGCCAAGCTGCAACACTCCACCCGTGCCAATAACTATCGCACCTACAAGGAATACGCCCAACTGATCAATGATCAGTCGCGCCGTCACATGACGTTCCGCGGTCTGTTTGAATTTCGCGTTGATCCGGCCAAAGCCATTGCGCTGGAAGAGGTGGAGCCCGCCAAGGACATCGTCAAGCGCTTTGCCACTGGCGCCATGTCGCTGGGATCGATTTCGACCGAAGCGCACTCGGTGCTGGCCGTGGCCATGAACCGCATTGGCGGCAAATCCAATACCGGTGAGGGCGGTGAAGACGAGCTGCGCTACCGCAACGAATTGCGCACTGGCGTCAGCGGTATCAAAAAAGGCGATACGCTGGCCTCGGTGCTGGGCGCAGATCGCGTTGAAGCCGATGTGCCGCTGCAGGATGGCGATTCATTGCGTTCAAAAATCAAGCAGGTTGCATCGGGCCGTTTCGGCGTGAGCGCAGAGTATCTGTCCAGTGCCGATCAGATCCAGATCAAAATGGCGCAAGGCGCCAAGCCTGGTGAGGGCGGTCAGTTGCCCGGCCATAAAGTGTCCGAGTACATTGCCAAACTGCGATACTCGGTACCGGGCGTCGGCCTGATCTCCCCGCCACCGCATCACGATATCTACTCCATCGAAGATCTGGCGCAATTGATCCATGATCTGAAAAACGTCAATCCATCGGCATCCATCTCCACCAAGCTGGTCTCCGAGGTGGGTGTAGGGACGGTTGCCGCCGGGGTAGCCAAAGCCAAATCCGATCACATTGTGATTGCCGGGCATGACGGTGGCACAGGGGCATCGCCCATTTCTTCCATCAAGCACGCCGGTACCTCGTGGGAACTGGGCCTGTCGGAAACCCAGCAGACGCTGGTGCTGAACAAGCTGCGCAGTCGCGTACGAGTGCAGGCGGACGGCCAGATGAAAACCGGCCGGGACGTGGTCATCGGTGCGTTGCTGGGAGC
This sequence comes from Advenella incenata, assembly GCF_004217095.1. GTDB lineage: Bacteria > Pseudomonadota > Gammaproteobacteria > Burkholderiales > Burkholderiaceae_B > Advenella > Advenella incenata. Next base: position 689,995 of record NZ_SHKO01000001.1, read on the forward strand.
CGATGAGTTCGGCTTTGCAACGGCGCCGTTGGTGGTTGAAGGCTGTATCATGATGCGCAAATGCCATCTGAACACCTGCCCGGTAGGCGTGGCAACGCAGGATCCGGTGCTGCGCAAGAAATTTCAGGGCAAGCCCGAGCACGTGGTCAATTTCTTCTTCTTCATTGCCGAAGAGGTCCGCGAGATCATGGCGCAACTGGGTATCCGCAAGTTCGACGACCTCATTGGTCGCGCCGATCTGCTGGATACGCGTGCCGGCATCGAGCACTGGAAAGCACGTGGGCTGGACTTTAGCAATGTCTTTCATCAGCCTGATGTGGACACTTCTGTGCGGCACACCGAAGAGCAGGACCACGGGCTGGACAAGGCGCTGGATATTCAACTGCTGGAGCGCAGCAAGGCAGCGCTCGAACGCGGTGAAAAAGTGTCATTCATTGTACCTATACGCAACCGCAACCGGACGGTCGGCTCCATGCTGTCGGGCGCGGTTGCCCGCAAATATGGCCATGAAGGGCTGCCCGACGATACGATTCACATTCAGTTGAACGGCACGGCAGGCCAGAGTTTTGGCGCCTTCCTGGCGCACGGCATTACTTTCGATCTGGTTGGCGAAGGCAATGACTACGTGGGCAAGGGGCTCTCGGGCGGTCGCATTATCGTGCGCTCACCCAATGACTTCCGCGGCTACGGGCCGGATCACATCATTGCGGGCAATACATTGCTTTATGGCGCGCTGGCCGGTGATGCCTATTTCAATGGCGTGGTTGGCGAGCGGTTTGCGGTGCGCAACTCCGGCGCCGCTACGGTCGTGGAAGGCACCGGCGATCATGGGTGCGAATACATGACCGGCGGTACGGTCGTGGTGCTGGGCGAAACAGGCCGCAACTTTGCTGCCGGTATGTCTGGGGGCGTGGCCTATGTGTGGGACCCCGAAGGTGATCTCAAGTTGCGTTGCAATATGGCAATGGTCGAACTGGGCGAGGTCGCCGCACACGACGATCAGCTCAAGGAAAACCGGCAGGAAGGCTGGCATTGTGTCCAGCGCGGGCAGGAGCGTCAGACCGACGAATCGATCCTGCGCACGCTGGTGGAAAATCACTTCCGCCTGACCGGCAGTTTCCGTGCGCGCGATTTGCTGGGCGACTGGAACAAGGCCCGCAAGCAATTCGTCAAGGTCATGCCGACCGACTATAAACGTGCACTGGCAGAAATCTGGCAGTCAGAACAAACCGCCCGCAAAGCAGCTTAAGGAAAGATCTATCATGGGTAAAATTACCGGTTTTATCGAATTCGAGCGGGTCGCCGAATCGTACGAGGCGCCCGGTGCGCGCCTGAAGCACTATAAAGAGTTTGTCCTGGCGCTGGACGACAAGCAGGCACAGGTGCAGGGCGCACGCTGCATGGATTGCGGCATTCCGTTCTGCAATACCGGCTGTCCGGTCAACAATATTATTCCCGACTGGAATGATCTGGTGTACCGCCAGCAATGGAAGCAGGCGCTCGAGGTTCTGCATTCGACCAACAACTTTCCCGAGTTTACCGGACGCATTTGTCCGGCACCGTGTGAAGAGGCCTGTACGCTCAATATCAACAATGATCCGGTCGGCATCAAATCCATTGAGCATGCCATTATCGACAAGGGCTGGAATGAAGGCTGGGTCGTGCCGCAACCGCCATTGAAAAAAACCGGCAAGAAAGTCGCTGTAGTCGGCTCCGGCCCTGCAGGGCTGGCTGCTGCGCAGCAACTGGGACGCGCCGGTCACAGTGTGACGGTCTTTGAGAAAAGCAATCGTATTGGCGGGTTGATGCGCTACGGTATTCCCGACTTCAAGCTGGACAAGAGCCTGATCGAGCGTCGCGTATCCCAAATGGAAGCCGAAGGCGTTGAGTTCCAGGCATCCACCTACGTGGGCGCCGCCGGCGATGCCACCGAAGATGGCTTAAATGTCATCACGACCGCCGAGCTGGATCGGCAATTTGATGCCGTTATCATGGCTGGTGGCGCCGAGATGCCGCGCGATCTGCCGGTGCCAGGCCGTGAGCTTGGTGGTGTTCATTTCGCCATGGATTTTCTGCGTCAGCAAAACAAGCGCAATGCGGGCGACCGTATCGCCAACCAGATCTCGGCTGCCGGCAAGCACGTTATTGTGATTGGTGGCGGCGATACGGGTTCGGACTGTGTCGGTACAAGTAACCGCCAGGGGGCGGCATCGGTCACGCAGATTGAGCTGATGCCCCGGCCGCCAGAGCACGAAAACAAGGCGCTGAGCTGGCCCTACTGGCCTGCCAAGCTGCGTACCTCGTCTTCGCATCTCGAAGGGTGTGAGCGTGACTGGGCCATTACCACCAAATGCTTTACGGGTGACAAGGGCAAGCTCAAAAAAGTGGTCTGCGCACGGGTGGAATGGGTCAAGGACGAAGCGACCGGGCAGATGAAAATGCAGGAAATCGAAGGGTCGGAATTTGAGCTGAAAGCGGATCTGGTATTTCTGGCCATGGGCTTTGTGTCTCCCGTCGCAGCAGTACTGGACGCATTCGGAGTAGAGAAAGACCAGCGCGGCAATGTGAAGGCCAACGTTGAAAACTATCGCACCTCCCGGGACAAAGTGTTCACGGCGGGCGATATGCGACGTGGCCAGTCGCTGGTGGTCTGGGCCATCCGCGAAGGTCGTCAGTGCGCGCGCGCAGTCGATGAATTTCTGATGGGCGCCTCACTGCTGCCACGCTGATTGTCCCCTCGGGCAGAGTGAAGCAATTGTTACGCTGCATTACACAATAGCTGCATCATTTTGTCTTGCATATGCGCAAGTGTCTGTTTATACGTTGAACAGGTACTTGCGCATTTTTGCGTTTTGTTTTTACCAACTCCCGTTAAACAGATACAATAGGGTCTCTTTTTCAAGAAATTTCTTTGATGACAGTAGAGTCACGTCACTCCTCCCCGCCGGTTATCCGGTTTGCGGACGTCACCCTTGGTTACGATACACGCGTCATTTTGCGGGATCTGAATCTCGAAGTATACAAAGGCGAAGTCGTTGCACTTATTGGTGGTTCCGGTTCCGGTAAGACCACCTTGTTGCGTGCAGCAACCGGCCAGCTTCGCGCCCAGAAAGGGACCGTCACGGTCTTTGACCACGATGTCAATCGCATGACGCCCCAGCAACTGGGTGCCGTGCGTCGTCGCATGGGCGTGTTGTTCCAGCAAGGTGCCTTGTTTACAGACCTGAGCGTATTTGGCAACGTGGCCTTCCCCTTGCGCGAACTGAGCAAGGATAGCGAAGCCGTTATTCTGGAAAAGGTGCTCGATAAACTGGACCAGGTCGGGCTCAAACGCGCTGCGCATTTGAGTGTTTCCGAAATTTCAGGGGGCATGGCGCGCCGGGTGGCACTGGCCCGGGCCATTGTGCTGGAGCCCGAGATTATTTTGTTTGACGAGCCCTTTGCCGGGCTGGATCCGATCTCGCTTGGCATGACGGCCCGTCTGATCCGCAGCCTGACCGACAAGCTGGGCTGCGCCACAGTGCTCATCACGCATGATCTGGAAGAGTCTTTCCTGATTGCTGACCAGGTTTACATGGTTGGCGATGGCAGCCTGGTGGTGTCGGGCACGCCAGACGAAGTGCGCCAGTCTGACAATTCGCTGGCACGGCAGTTTCTCAAGGGCGCTTCCAGCGGACCGGTGGTGTTTGAGTATCCGCCGTCTGACGATTTCGACCGCTGGCTCAGCCGTCATCGTGAGGGCGTCAAATGATCGTCAATTTTATTACCGCGCTGGGCGCGCGTGTTACGCGTCCCATTCTGACCCTGGGCGTCTGCTTCCGGTTTTTTCTGGACATCCTGGCGCGTAGCAGCGTGGTGTTCAAGCGCCCTCGGCTGGTGATTGAGCAAATTCATTTTATCGGCAATTATTCGCTGATCATTATCGCGGTATCGGGCCTGTTTGTCGGCTTTGTGCTGGGTTTGCAGGGCTATTACACGCTCACCCGTTATGGTTCCGAAGAGGCGCTGGGCGTCATGGTGGCCCTTGGTCTGGTGCGCGAACTGGGGCCGGTGGTAACCGCGCTGCTGTTTGCCGGCCGGGCCGGTACGTCCATTACTGCGGAAATCGGCTTGATGAAGGCCGGCGAGCAGATCGCGGCCATCGAAGTAATGGGCATTAACCCGTTGCGACGCATTGTGGTTCCGCGGTTTTGGGGTGGCGTGATCGCCATGCCGATTCTCGCGCTGATTTTTTCAGCTGTCGGTATTATTGGCGGCTGGCTGGTTGCGGTGGTGCTCATTGGCGTAGATGGCGGTTCATTCTGGTCGCAAATGCAAAGCGCTGTCGATATTCGGGACGATATTCTGGCGGGATTCATCAAAAGCGTGGTGTTCGGTCTGGCAGTCATGCTAGTTTCAGTCTATGAGGGCTGGATGTCGCGACCCACGCCGGAAGGTGTGGCGCGCGCCACAACGCGCACGGTGGTGGTCAGTTCGCTGCTGGTGCTGGCGCTCGATTTCCTGCTCACAGCAGTGATGTTCGGTGGTTAGTCGCGTTTTGTGACGTGCACACGAAAAAGGTTAAATTCAAATGAGTAAGAAAACAGATTTTCTGGTCGGGTTGTTCGTGTTGCTGGGTATTCTGGCTGCGGTGTTTATGATGTTGCAGGCAGGTAACCTCAGAACCTTTTCTATCGGGCAAACCTATCATGTCACCGGTAAGTTCGAGAATATCGGCGCGCTCAAGGTGCGTTCTCCGGTCAAAAGCAATGGCGTGGTGGTTGGCCGGGTCAGCAGCATCGACTTTGACAATAAAGTGTTTAAGGCGGTGGTGGGTATGGATATCGAGGACGGCTATCAATTTCCCGAAGACAGTTCGGCTTCCATCATGACCTCGGGATTGCTCGGTGAGCAATATGTGGGCCTGACGCCGGGCGCTGAAGAGAAAAACCTGGCAGACAACAGTGAAATTATCTATACACAGAGTGCGGTGGTGCTGGAAGAGCTGATTAGTAAATTCCTGTTTTCCAAGGCAGAATCGGAAGGCTCCAGCGCATCGGGTAGTGGCGATGCGGGCCAGCAGCAAAATGCACCAGCGCTGACGCCGCCTGCCTCTGCGCCGGCGCCTGTGCAATAACTGCTCAAATACTGGTATATTTAGGTTAACGCAAGGCGGTGCAGTCCGAGTGGTAAATCACCGTCCGGAACGGGCCTGTCGACATAAAATAACGAGTCTCCTATGAAACAAACTCAAATACGTCTGGTTGGTCTGGCTTCCGCGCTGGTGGTGCTCGCCGGTTGTGCTTCGGTCAAAAATCCGACGCCCGGCGATCCGCTGGAAGGCTATAACCGCAACATGTTCGCGTTCAACGACGCGGTAGATCGCAATTTGCTCACACCTGTGGCCAAGGGCTACCAGGCGGTGGTGCCAAGCCCTGTGCGTACCTGCGTTACCAATATTTTCAATAACTTCGGCGACATCTGGTCGGGGGTGAACAGCTTTTTGCAGGGCCGCGGCCTTGATTCGGTCAATACCTTCGGCCGGGTGCTGTTTAACTCCACCATGGGCCTGGGCGGGTGTATCGACGTTGCCTCCATGAAAGGCGCGCCGCGCATCCAGAACGATTTTGGCACCACCCTTGGGGTCTGGGGCATAGGCCAGGGACCTTATTTTGTTCTGCCGTTGCTGGGCCCGTCAACGATTCGCGATACCGCAGGCACGGTAGGCGACGGCTTCGGTGGATCTGCGGTCTATGCTTCGCCCGGCGCCATCAGTGATGTGCCGGTGCGCAACACGGTCTGGGGTATCAGTATTGTCAACTCTCGAGCCAATCTGCTCAATGCCAGCGATCTCATGAATGATGTCGCGCTGGACCGATACAGCTTCCTGCGCGATGCCTATTTGCAACGTCGCCAGGCCTTGCTCAATCAGAAATTGGGTCCGGTCGTGCTGGATCAGCCAGACGGGCAGAATAAGGCCGGTAGCAGCAATCTGCCGTCATACGATGACCCTGAGGCGGGCAGTGCAGGTGCCGCTGGCGTTGCTGCCAATCCCAATGTGCCGGTGTACGATGATCCGGAAGCGGCCCCGGCAGGGGACGCTGCCCAAAGTGCATCCAGGCCGGCCACTGAGCCGTCTGCAGCCGTTGGGCAAAAACCTGCAGGAGCGCCTGCGAGTGCTCCCGCCAATGCGGATCCATCGGTTCCCGTTTATACGGACCCGGAAGGCAAGTAATTCGCGCGCATGAATACAACAGCCTGAAATGGGATAGTTGACCCATTCCTTTCAGGCTGTTTCATTCGGCAGGTTCTTTTACTCTTGCTGACATTTCCCATGTATCCTCGGAAATACAATGAGTCAATTGGGCAGGCACCGGCCAGTCCGGACTGTCACGTCACAGATCAGAAAGGAGATCACGTATGAAATTCGCAGGTATTCTCAGGACCACCCAGGCCGCCATGATCGCCGGGTTCCTTTCGGCAGGTGCCATGCAGGCTGCTGTGGCTGCCCAGGATCCGAATCAGTTCGTCGAGCAGATCGCCAATAACACTTTGCAGGCCGTGAACCAGAATGAAGCGGCCAAAGGCGGCGATGTTAGCGCCATCAACGGCATTGTCACGCAGTACCTGATGCCGCACATCAACATGGAGAAGACCACCCGTCTGGCGGTGGGTCAGCCGTGGCGTCAGGCCACTGCGCAGCAGCGTTCGGCGCTGGTTAACGGATTCAAGCAGACTTTGCTGCGGACCTATAGCGGCGCTTTTCGCAATGTGACGCCAAGCACCACCATTACCATGCAGCCATTCCGTGGTGATGCAAACGCCAGTGATGTGGTCGTGCGCTCGACCATTACGGCCGGCCAGGGACCTGTTTCGGTCGATTATCGCCTGGAAAAGGCTGGCAGCGGCTGGAAAATCTATGATCTGAACGTTGAAAACATCTGGCTTATCCAGAATTACCGCAATCAGTTTGCCGGTCAGATCTCGCAGGGCGGCATTGATGGCCTGATCAAGGCACTCAATCGCTGATTCTACGGGCGTATGAGCTATAATGGAATGCTTGCTTCATTGGTGAGGCAAGCATTTTTTTATATTCATGTCCGCCGTCCAAGTACAACATCTTTCCAAAGTCTATAACAGTGCCCGCGACGCGGGTTGGCGGCGTTTTCTGCCGTCCCGGGTGGATCCTGCGAGCGCGCCGTTTCGTGCGCTCGATAATGTGAGCTTTACCGTTGAAGAAGGTGAGTTTTTCGGCCTGCTGGGTCCTAATGGGGCCGGCAAAACAACGCTGATTTCCCTGCTGGCCGGGCTGTCTCAGCCCTCCGCAGGCACTGCCAGTATTTGCGGTTTTGACGTTGCGGCGCAGTACAAACAGGCCCGTCGCTCGCTGGGTGTGGTGCCGCAGGAGCTGGTGTACGACCCGTTTTTCACCGTACGCGAAACCCTGCGTTTGCAATCGGGTTATTTCGGTATTCACCGCAACGACGACTGGATCGATGAAATTTTGCATAACCTGGGCCTGACCGACAAGGCAGATGCCAATATGCGCGCGTTATCTGGCGGCATGAAGCGGCGCGTGCTGGTGGCCCAGGCGCTGGTGCACCGTCCGCCCGTGATCATTCTGGACGAACCCACTGCCGGCGTTGACGTGGATCTGCGCCGCAGCTTGTGGGACTTTATCGTGCGGCTGAATAAGAGTGGCCACACCATCATGCTTACCACACACTATCTGGAAGAGGCCGAGGCCCTGTGCAACCGCATTGCGCTGCTCAAGCGGGGGCAGATTGTTGCGCTCGATACCACGCAAGCGCTGATGGCGCGCGTGGGCGGCCGCGATCTTGAAGAAGCTTTCGTGCATATCATGCATAACGGCCTGCAGCAGGAGATTGCGTCGTGAACCCCCTGCAAAAAGACATTAAGTTCGGTTCGGGCTTTCCGACCCTGCTCTACAAGGAACTGCTGCGCTTCTGGAAAGTCGCATTCCAGACGGTTGCCGCACCGGTCATGACGGCCATGCTGTACCTGCTGGTCTTTGCCCATGTGCTGGAAGACCGGGTCCGAATGTACGATTCGGTTCCCTATACGGCCTTCCTGATTCCCGGGCTCATGATGATGAGCATGCTGCAGAATGCCTTTGCCAACCCATCGTCTTCGCTCATTCAGAGTCGGATTACCGGTAACCTGGTTTTCGTGCTGCTGCCGCCGCTGTCCCATTACGAGTTTTTCTCCGCCTATGTGATTGCGGCGGTCCTGCGCGGCCTGGTGGTCGGTCTGGGCATCTGGATCATGGCGTCGTTCTTCGTGCCTATATGGCCGGCCAGCATTCTGTGGGTGCTGGTGTTTGCGGTGCTGTCCTGTTGTATTCTGGCTGTGCTGGGTATTGTCGCGGGGCTGTGGTCGGAAAAATTTGACCAGTTGGCGGCATTCCAGAATTTTCTGATCATGCCCGCTACTTTTTTGTCGGGTGTGTTTTATTCTATTCACTCGCTGCCCCCATTCTGGCAGTCGGTATCGCACTGGAATCCGGTTTTCTATATGATTGACGGGTTCCGTTACGGATTTTTTGAAGTATCGGATGTCTCGCCATGGCATAGTGTTGCCGTGGTGGCAGCCTTTTTCGTGTTGCTCTCTGCCTACGCCCTGCGTTTGCTTGCGCAGGGATATAAACTCCGGACATGACTATGTTACCTACCCCCGAACAGATTCAGCAATACATCGAATCGCACCTGCCCTGTGAGCACATTGAAGTGCGCGGCGATGGCTCGCACTTCGAAGCGCTCATCGTTAGCGCTGTTTTTGAAGGAAAGCGCCCCATTGCACGGCACCAGGCGGTGTATGCAGCGCTGGGCGAAAGAATGAAAGCCGAAATTCACGCGCTTTCAATGAAAACCCTGACCCCCGAAGAGTACCGCAAGCATGGATAAACTCAGAATTGTCGGCGGGCAACGCCTGAACGGCGAAATCAGCATTTCTGGCGCCAAGAACGCGGCCTTGCCGATTCTGTGCGCTGCGCTGCTCACGGCAGAGCCCGTGACACTGCGCAATGTGCCGCAGCTCAATGACATCAGCACCACGGTGCGGCTGCTGGCCGACCTGGGCGTTAAAATCACCCAGGAAGCCGGCGGCATTGTGCATTTGCAGGCTGACCAGATCACCAATCTGCAAGCCTCATACGAGCTGGTGAAAACCATGCGCGCGTCCATTCTGGTCCTTGGCCCCCTGCTGACGCGGTTCGGGCAGGCCAAGGTCAGCCTGCCTGGCGGCTGCTCCATCGGCCAACGCCCGGTTGACCAGCATATCAAGGGTCTGACAGCGCTGGGTGCGGACATTGCCGTAGAACACGGTTTTGTCGTGGCAAGCGCTACGCGCCTGAAGGGTGCATCCATTGTGACCGATATGGTGACGGTGGGCGGTACCGAGCAGTTTCTGATGGCTGCGGCACTGGCCGAAGGCCAGACGGTGCTGGAGAATGCGGCACGTGAACCGGAAGTAGTAGATCTGGCCGAAATGCTCATCTCCATGGGGGCGCGCATTTCCGGGCATGGCACGGACCGGATCGTGATTGACGGCGTTGAGCGCCTGCACGGTACAGACTATACGGTCGTGCCCGACCGTATCGAAGCCGGTTCTTTCCTGTGCGCAGTCGGCGCAACCGGCGGCGACATCATGTTGCGCAATGCCGCGCCCGATACCATGGGCGCGACGCTGGACAAACTGATCGATGCCGGGCTGACAATTGAGACCGGCGCGGACTGGATTCGCGCTTCGATGCAGACTCGGCCCAAAGCCGTGGGCTTTCGCACCCGTGAATATCCGGGCTTTCCGACAGATATGCAGGCCCAGTTGCTGGCGCTCAATACAGTGGCTGTCGGTACTGCATTCGTTGTCGAAAACATTTTCGAAAACCGTTACATGCACGTGCCCGAACTGATGCGCATGGGCGCTGACATTGAACTGGATGGCCACACGGCAGTGATCAACGGCGTGCCGCAGCTCATGGGTGCCCAGGTCATGGCGACCGATCTGCGAGCCTCTGCCAGCCTGGTCATTGCTGGCCTGGCAGCGACGGGTGAAACCATCATTGATCGGATCTATCATCTGGATCGTGGTTACGAAAGAATGGAAGACAAGCTGCAGGCAGTGGGCGCCGACATCCAGCGACTGCGGAGCTGATACTCATGACACAGAATCCCCAACTGACCATGGCCCTGTCAAAAGGGCGTATCTTTGAAGAAACGCTGCCGCTGCTGGAGCAGGCAGGCATCGTCGTGACCGAGCATCCCGACCAGTCACGCAAGCTGATACTGCCTACCAGTCGCGATGATCTGCGGATTTTGATTGTGCGCGCTTCTGATGTACCCACCTATGTGCAATATGGTGCGGCCGATTTCGGCATCGCCGGCAAAGACGTGCTGTACGAATACAGCAAAGAACATCCGGGTGGCCTGTATCAGCCTATCGACCTGAATATCGCACGCTGTCGTCTGGCCGTTGCGGTGCGTGAAGGATTCGATTACGAAGCAGCGGTGCGCCAGGGCGCACGACTGCGTGTGGCCACCAAGTACGTTAACGTGGCGCGTGAGCATTTTGCCCGCAAGGGCGTGTATGTTGATATTATTAAGCTGTATGGCTCCATGGAGCTGGCGCCGCTGGTCGGACTGGCCGACGCCATTGTCGATGTCGTCTCTACCGGGGGTACCCTGCGCGCCAATGGCCTGGTCGCCGTCGAAGATGTCATGCCCGTGTCTTCCCGGCTGATTGTCAACCAGGCGGCGCTTAAGACCCGTGCCGCGGTTTTGCAGCCCATTCTGGATGCCTTTGAACACGCAACCCCCTCGCAGGGATAATCTGACGCTATGAAACCTGTAATTAATCGACTGGACTCCCGTGCCGATGGGTTTGCGGGCAAGCTGCGCCAGTTGCTGGCTTTTGAGGCCGGCGAAGACGCCCATATCGAACAGGCTGTTGCCGGCATTTTGCAGGACGTCCGGCAGCGGGGCGATGCTGCCGTTCTGCAATACACCGCCAAATTCGACCGTTTGCCGGTTAGCGCGATGGCCGATCTGGAAATTTCGCAGGCTGAGTGCCAGGCTGCGCTGGATGCGCTGGCGCCGGCACGTCGCCAGGCGCTGGAGCAGGCGGCGCACCGTGTGCGCATATATCACGACCGACAGAAAACCGAATCCTGGCAGTACCAGGAAGCAGACGGTACGGTGCTGGGCCAGAAAATCACGCCCATGGATCGCGTTGGTCTTTACGTCCCGGGTGGCAAGGCGGCCTATCCTTCTTCTGTGTTGATGAACGCGATTCCGGCCAAGGTGGCTGGGGTGGGCGAAGTCATTATGGTCACGCCAACGCCCGATGGCGTACGCAATCCGCTGGTGCTGGCCGCTGCTGCGGTAGCCGGGGTTGATCGCGTGGTTGCCATCGGTGGCGCCCAGGCGGTAGGGGCGCTGGCGTACGGCACCGACAGTATTGCCGCCGTCGATAAAATTGTCGGCCCTGGCAATGCCTATGTGGCTGCGGCCAAGCGCCGGGTTTTCGGTACGGTAGGCATTGATATGGTCGCCGGCCCCAGTGAGATCCTGATTATCTGTGATGGCACCACGCCAGCAGACTGGATCGCCATGGATCTGTTTTCCCAGGCCGAACATGACGAACTGGCCCAGGCTATTTTGCTGTGCCCCGATGCCGATTTCCTGGAAAAAGTGCAGGAGGCGATCGTGCGCCTGCTGCCAACCATGCCGCGTGCCCAGATCCTTGCCAAAAGCCTGTCTGATCGCGGCGCATTGATTCTGGTGCAAAACCTTGATGAAGCGGTGTCTATTGCAAATGAAATTGCACCCGAGCATCTTGAGATTTCCACCGCAAATGCGCCTGCGCTTGCCGAGAAAATCCGCCACGCCGGAGCGATTTTTCTGGGACGGTTTTCGTCCGAAGCGCTGGGCGACTATTGCGCCGGACCCAACCACGTGCTGCCCACTGCACGTACCGCCCGCTTTTCCTCGCCGCTGGGCGTCTATGATTTTCAGAAACGCAGCAGTATTATCCAGGTGTCCGAGGCAGGAGCGATTACACTAGGGGCGATTGCCGCCGAACTGGCCGATGGCGAGGGCCTTGCTGCGCACGCGCAGAGTGCGCGTTACCGCCTGAACACTACAACCTGACGACAAGTTATGCGAACCGCTGACATTACCCGAAATACCAATGAAACCCGTATTGCGGTTTCACTGAACCTGGATGGCACAGGCAAACAGTCCATTAATACCGGCGTGCCTTTTCTTGATCACATGATCGACCAGATTGCGCGCCATGGCCTCATTGACCTTGACATCAAATGTGAAGGCGATGTGCATATCGATGATCACCACACCGTGGAAGATGTCGGCATTACGTTGGGCCAGGCTGTGGCCAAGGCCGTGGGCGACAAAAAGGGTATAACCCGTTATGGTCATTCCTATGTGCCGCTGGATGAAGCCTTATCGCGCGTAGTCATTGATTTTTCCGGTCGTCCCGGCCTGGAATATCACATTCCCTTTACCCGCTCGCATGTCGGGCGCTTTGACGTCGATCTGATGCGCGAGTTTTTCCAGGGTTTTGTCAATCATGCGCTGGTGACCATACATATCGACAATTTGCGCGGCACCAATTCGCATCATCAGGCCGAGACCGTTTTCAAGGCATTTGGACGGGCGCTGCGCATGGCGCTGACCCCCGATGCGCGCAGCGAAGGCGTGATTCCTTCGACCAAAGGCGTGCTGTAATGGCGGGAATGCGTTCATGAGCAGCAAAATTGCCATTGTCGACTATGGCATGGGAAATCTGCATTCGGTAGAGCGCGCCTTGCGTCATGCGGCAAGCGAAGCGGATGTCTATCTGGCCTCCGATGTAGCGGCGCTCGAGAAGGCAGACCGGATTGTTTTTCCGGGGCAGGGGGCCATGCCCGATTGCATGCGCAACCTGCAACGTTCCGGTCTCATGGAAGCAGTGCTTCGTGCTGCCGACAGCAAGCCCCTGCTGGGCGTCTGTGTTGGTGAGCAGATGCTGATGCAGCACAGTGAGGAAGGCGATGTGCCATGTCTGGGTATTTTTCCCGGCACGGTGCGCAAGTTTGCCGGCGCGCAATTTGCCGTGAACTTGCAGGAGCAGTCTGATACGTCTGCTGCGCAGGTACAACACGAGGCGCGCCTGCTCAAGGTGCCGCACATGGGCTGGAGCCGCGTAAGGCAGGCGAAACCGCATGCATTGTGGGATGGCATTCCGGACGACAGCTATTTTTATTTCGTCCATAGTTATTACGTCGATCCGGCAGAAACCGCCATTTCGGTGGGAGAAACCGTATACGGACACAATTTTACCTGTGCTGTGGCGCGGGACAATATCTTTGCAGTACAGTTCCATCCCGAGAAAAGTGCACAATATGGCTTGCGTCTTTATCGGAATTTTGTAAACTGGGATATCTGACCATTAAGGTCATGGCAGTTGGGGGGATTGTGAAGCCGCATCATGCGTTCATGATTTTAATTTTATTCTTATTTTGATGATCTGATTGTTATGCTGCTCATACCAGCCATTGATTTGAAGGACGGACGTTGTGTCCGCCTGCGCCAGGGGGACTTGCAGGATGCCACCATTTTTTCCGAAGACCCGGTTACCGTCGCGGAACAATGGTATGACCAGGGCGCAAGACGCCTGCATCTGGTCGACCTGAACGGGGCCGTCGCTGGCAAACCCAAAAACGAAGATGTGATCAGGGCCATCGTGCGGGCTGTCGGAGACGACATCCCGGTGCAGATCGGCGGTGGCATCCGCGATCTGGATACCATCGAACGGTACCTGGATTTCGGCATCGAGTATGTCATTATCGGGACGGCGGCCGTGAAGGACCCTGGCTTTCTGCAGGATGCCTGCAGCGCTTTCCCCGGTAACATCATTGTCGGGCTCGATGCCAGGGATGGCAAGGTGGCAACGGACGGGTGGAGCAAACTGACCAAGCATGATGTGCTCGATCTTGGCCGCAAGTTCGAAGACTACGGCGTTGAGTCCATTATCTACACAGATATCGGCCGCGACGGCATGCTGACTGGCGTCAATATCGAAGCCACGGTGCGTCTGGCCCAGCACGTCAGGATCCCGGTCATTGCCTCTGGCGGCGTAACGGACCTGACAGATATCGAAGCGTTGTGCGAGGTTGAGTCCGAAGGCGTCGAAGGCGTCATACTGGGCCGCAGCATCTACGAAGGCACGCTGGATTTTCAGGCGGCTCAGGAAATGGCTGACGAGCTAAACGGGGACGAGCAGGAGTGACACATTCTACGGCTGCGACGCACACGCTGACCACTCGCGTCATACCGTGCCTTGATGTAACGGCCGGACGCGTCGTCAAGGGTGTGAATTTTGTCCAGTTGCGCGATGCCGGTGATCCGGTGGAAATTGCAAGGCGCTACAATGAACAGGGGGCCGATGAGCTCACTTTTCTGGATATTACTGCGACCAGTGATGGCAAGGATCTGACCTTGTCCATGATAGAGCAGGTAGCATCAGAAGTGTTTATCCCGCTTACAGTTGGCGGCGGCGTGCGGGCGCTGCCCGACGTGCAGCGCTTGCTCAATGCGGGCGCCGACAAGGTGTCCATCAATAGTGCGGCTGTGAATGAACCCGAATTGGTGCGCGCCTGCGCCGATTATTACGGTTCACAGTGCATTGTGGTGGCTGTGGATGCGCGACGGGTCTCGGCGCCGGGCGAACCGCTGCGCTGGGAAGTGTTTACCCACGGCGGGCGCAAGCCCACTGGCATCGATGCTGTTGCCTGGGCCGTACGCATGGCCCGCTACGGCGCCGGTGAATTATTGATTACCAGCATGGATCAGGACGGCACGCAAGCGGGGTTTGACCTGCAGCTGACCCGGACCATTTCCGATGCCGTGGCTGTGCCGGTCATCGCCTCCGGCGGGGTCGGCAATTTGCAACATCTTTGCGACGGCGTTAACGAAGGCCGCGCCAGTGCGGTGCTGGCTGCCAGCATATTCCATTACGGCGATTACAGTATCGCGCAGGCCAAGGCGTATATGGCTGAACACGGGATACAGGTCAGGAACACTCAATGAACTGGATAGATGACGTAGTATTCGACGCGGACGGCCTGGTGCCTGCTATCGCGCAGGACTGGCAAAGTGGCCGGATCCTGATGGTTGCGTGGATGACCCGCGAGGCGCTTGAGGAAACTGCGGCAACCGGCAGAGCCGTCTATTGGTCGCGGTCGCGCAAGCGGCTCTGGCGCAAGGGTGAAGAGTCGGGCAATACCCAGCGGGTGTGTTCGCTGCGTCTGGATTGCGACGGCGACGTGATATTGCTTACCGTCGAGCAGCAGGGCGGTGTAGCCTGCCATACTGGGCGCGAGAGTTGTTTTTTTCGCGAGCTCACCGGCGCTGCACCGGCGCAGCAATGGCAGATAACCGATGAGGTGCTCAAGGATCCGCAGAGTATGTACAAATGACGCAAGATAATCTTCCGGCGCCCACTGCCGATATTCTGGTTCGTTTGGCCGATGTACTGGAAACCCGCAGGCCACAGGCCGGCGGTGATTCACAATCGTCATATACGGCCAAATTGCTGGCGCGTGGCCCCGACGCTTTTCTCAAGAAAATCGGCGAGGAAGCAACCGAACTGGTGATGGCGGCAAAAGACGGCGTACCCGAGCGAATTGTGTCTGAAACGGCTGATCTGTGGTTTCACTGTCTGGTCGCGCTGACCCATTATGGGTTGCGGCCTGAAGATGTGCTTGCCGAGCTGGCCCGTCGTGAAGGCCTGTCCGGGTTGGCGGAAAAGGCAGCGCGCAATCATGAGGGCGCGGACAGTGCGCCGGATCGCAGTGCATAACTGCGATTACGTTCATGATATTTCCCTATTGATTCGCCAATTAATTGGTATAGTATGCGTATTCACGCAATCTGATTTCAGGAGTAACACATGGGCAGTCTAAGTATCTGGCACTGGTTGATCGTACTGGTCATTATCGCCCTCATTTTCGGTACCAAAAAGCTGCGCAACGTAGGCGAAGATCTGGGTGGTGCAGTCAAGGGGTTCAAAAAAGGCATCAAGGACGCCAACGAAGAAGCTGATTCATCAAAAGATGATGGCCTCAATCGCAAGGTCGCCGACACGCAGGATCCGGCCCGACCCGGCACGACGGCTCGCTCCAATCCGGATGCGATCGACGTGCAGGCTCGCGACAAGTCCGAGTAAATACGTCGTGCCGACGGTCGGCATAAGCTGCGGCATACCCCGCCGATCTTCTTGAAAAGTAGCAAGTATGTTTGGTTTAAGTTTCGGAGAGCTGTTCGTTATCGGTGTTGTGGGGCTTATTGTGATCGGCCCCGAACGCCTGCCTACGGTCGCCCGTACGCTGGGCCACCTGGTGGGTCGCGCGCAACGCTACGTGAACGACGTAAAAAGCGATATTCAGCGGGAAGTGGATATCCAGGAAATTGCCAAGATAAAAGAAGAAATGCAGTCTGCCGTCAGTGATGTCAAATCGTCGGTAGAAGACACTGCCAGTGCCTTGCGCAACCCGGTCAATGCCCTGCGGGATGATTTGGAACGCACCGGCAATACGCTGCGCGATAGCGTCAGCACAAACACCACGACAACACGGCAAGGCGATTCAGACGCTGCTGGTGCAGGCAATCTTGCGGCAGACGCGCAGGCCGATGCCGATGCATCGAAAATGATTGCGCCGGCCGCCGCGTCTACGACTACCGGTGCGCAATCGACCACGGCAGGGGTTGCAGACCTGATGGCACCCCTGGCAGAACCTCCGGTTGAGCCTGTCGTGCCCTCGGATGCGGTAACTGCTGGCAAAACAGCGGCGACCGCTGCACCTGTCGACTCCTCGTCTGTTGACAAAGCTGCCCCACAGGTTGCGTCGCAGACTGCTTCAAACCCGCCTGCCGCGGCTGATCGGCCCGATGTCAAATCCACGCAAGCCGATGCGCCGGCCTCTGCCGTTACCCGTTCCGATAAGCATTCCTGATGGCCAATCCAATTCTTCCTCCCGACAACGCGCAGGAAAGTCTGCCTGAAGACAGCTTTTTTTCCCATCTGATCGAATTGCGCACCCGCCTGATCAGGGCGCTGCTGGCTGTGATCGGGCTCTTTGCTATTCTGTGTATCTATCCTGGTACGGGTGCGGTCTACGATTTTATTGCGCAGCCCATGATTGCGTCGTTGCCGGCCGGCAACCGAATGATCGCCACCGGCGTGATCACGCCGTTTCTGGTGCCCCTGAAGGTAACGCTGTTGCTTGCGTTCATGATCGCCTTGCCTTACGTGCTGTACCAGGCCTGGGCTTTTATTGCGCCGGGCCTGTACCGTCATGAAAAACAACTGGCCATGCCGCTGGTGGTCTCCAGTACGTTGCTGTTTTTTTTCGGAATGGCATTCTGCTACTACATTGTTTTCCATACTATCTTTCATTTCATCGCCATGGTCTCGCCCGAGTCTATCAATTTCGCACCGGATATCGAGGCGTATCTTGGCTTTGTGATGACCATGTTCCTGGCCTTTGGGGTCACGTTTGAAGTGCCTATTGTTGTTGTCGTGCTTGTCAGCACCGGCATGATTTCAGTGGCCAAACTCAAGTCAATGCGCGGCTATGTCATCGTCGGGGCCTTTGTGGTGGCGGCAGTGGTAACGCCTCCTGATGTGATGTCGCAATTTCTGCTGGCCGTTCCCCTGTGCCTGTTGTTTGAACTGGGCTTGTTTGCCGCGCGCTTTGTCAAGGTCAGCAAGCTGGATCAGCAAGAATCAGAATCTGAAGAGTAGGGCGGTCTTGTCCGCACTTGCCTGGGCGTGAGGGCCTATAGCGGCGCGTCGGCTGTGGCCTGCAGTTTCTGCGCTATTGTCTTGTCCGGCAAGCAGTTCACTCGCTATTGCTGCGTCATTCACTGACTCCGCTGTCTCCCATCTCTTACTATTTATTAAATGTTGTGCTAGCAATGTCATCCGTATTGCTGTGTTGGCGCAAGGTAGAGGCGTTGCAGGCGTCATGAGTGCAATACGCGGGCTTGGTCAAGTGAGTCTACGAGGGGCGGTGACTGCGATTCGCGCGCTGTTATTGTTCGGATGCGGCCGGACAGGATGAAGGCGATGTGGCCGGGAGCGCGGCAGAAGGATGCGGCAGAACCGCCTGCCTGCCATTTCTGTCGCGGTCAGTTGGTGGTGGTCACCTGGGGCCGTTTACCCAGTGTTACGATGAAGTCATGCTTTTTGCCGCCGCGCAAAACGGTGAAGGTCACTTTCGATTGAGGAGCAAACTCGGCAATTTTGTTCAGTAAATGGTCGGTTCCGGTAATATCTTCCCCATTGGCCGCGAGCAGGATGTCGCCAACCAGCAGGCCAGCCTGGCTGGCCGGACCATTCGGGGCCAGCGTGGCAATAATCACCCCATTGGTGTTTTTCAGATTGAACGCCCTGGCCAGATCGGTAGTGATGTCCTGTGGCTCTATGCCAAGCCAGCCGCGCGAGACGCTGCCGGTTTTGATGATTTCGTACATGATGCGCATGGCGGTATCGGCGGGCGTGGCAAAGCCGATGCCCAGTGAGCCGCCGGCAGCCGATTCGGTGTAGATGGCGGTGTTAATGCCGATCAGATCGCCTCGGGTATTGATCAATGCACCGCCGGAGTTGCCCGGATTGATGGCCGCATCGGTCTGAATGAAATTTTCATAGGTATTGATTCCCAGGCCGGTACGACCCAGCGCCGATACAATACCCATGGTGGTTGTCTGGCCCACGCCGAACGGGTTGCCGATTGCCAGGACCATATCGCCAATTCGTGGCGTATTGCCGGCGTTGTAATGGATCACCGGCAGGTCGGGAAGATCGGCCTTGAGTACGGCCAGGTCTGTATCGGGATCGGAGCCGATGAGTTTGGCCGGGGCCTTGCGCCCGTCTGACAGGCCCACTTCAATGGAATCGGCCGCTTCGATCACGTGATAGTTGGTCAGGATATAGCCCTGGTCCGAGGCGATCACACCGGAACCCAGATTGGTGGGCCCCATTGTGTTCTGTTCCTTGTTATCCTTGATAAAGGGTTTGAGCGCAGGAACATCCGGCAGGTTCTTGAAAGGCGAGTCGATGTTCTTTGTGGTATAGATATTCACAACGGACGGCGTGGCAGCGGCAACGGCCGAGGCAAAGCTCAGGCTCTCATTGGCTGATGTGAGCGTTGTGGCAGGCAGAACGCGCGGATTGTCGCTGGCGCTAGGCGTTAGCCAGCCCGGGCGCAATGTTGTAATGGTGAAAACCAACGCCAGGCAGACGGTGACCGCCTGAGATAACAGTAACCAAAAACGATACATAGGAAGACGTCGTGAATAAAATTTTCGTGCAGGATTTGCTGGGCTGGCTGGACCAGCAACTAAAACCAGCCCTCTTTCAAGATTATGCACCAAACGGGCTGCAGGTGCAGGGTAAGGCCGAAATAAAAAAGGTGATTACGGGCGTGACCGCTTCGGCGCGGCTGTTGCAAATTGCCGCAGACAAAGGTGCCGATGCCGTTCTTGTGCATCACGGCTGGTTCTGGAAAGGCGAGAATCCGTGTGTGGTCGGCAGCAAATATCATCGCATGGAACTGGCGATACGGCATGGCCTGAACATCATTGGCTACCATTTGCCTCTGGATGCGCACCCGGAATGGGGCAACAATGCGCAATTGGCGAGGGTCCTGGGCCTGGTCCCTGATCGGGCCGACGACGGCAGCGGGCAGCCGGTCGTATTCGGCAAAGGCGGGTTGATCTGGTCGGGTACCTTGCCGCCCGGGCTGCGCACGCTGGGCGATTTGGGTGCGCAGATTGAAACGGCCCTGGGTCGGTGTCCGTTGCTTATAGGCAACAGTGAGCGGCCCTTGCAGCGTATCGCCTGGTGTACCGGCGGCGCCCAGGGCATGTTTGAAGAGGCGATTGCGCGTGGCGTGGATGTTTACCTGACCGGAGAGGCGTCGGAGCAGGTCTATCATCAGGCGATGGAGTCGGGCGTGGCCTATATTGGCGCCGGCCATCACGCGACCGAGCGCTATGGAGTTCAGGCGCTGGGGCAGGCCGTGGCAGAACACTTTGGCCTGGATGTGGAGTTCGTGGATCTGCCCAATCCGGTGTAATGCGACGTGGCCGCGCTGGCCAGGGCGCGCCTATCGCCAGGCATCGCTTGCGCGACAGAATGCAGCCGTAGCGCTACGCTGATGCCCGCCACGGTGAGCTCAATGAGCCGCAGTCGGACGAAAAAAAACAACATCTGCAATTTATCACAGATGTTGTTTTTTTACTCCAGGCCTTGTCGTCAGAGTCTGGCCACAGGACTCGGGGCCAGCGGTGACAAGGAGCGTAGCAGGTCAGACCGTAGGTTTCTGACGCAGCAGATCGCGGATCTCCTTGAGCAGGGCGACATCGGCCGGATCGGCGGCAGCTTCGGCTTCTTTTTCCCGTTCAAAGGTGGCGCGCGCTTTGGCGACGGCTTTGACCAGGCAGAAGATAACCAGCGCCAGCAGGATGAAATTAATGAAGATTGTGAGAAAGTTACCATAGGCCAGCAGGTTGGCACCGGCTTTGCTCATGGCTTCGTAGGTACGTGCTCCGGCATAGCCTTCGGGTTCGGATAAGACAATGAACTTATTGGCAAAATCAACAGATCCACCGAGGATGAAATTGATCATGGGCATGATGACGTCTTTGACTAAAGAGTCAATGATCTTTCCGAAAGCGGCGCCGATAATCACACCAACCGCCAGGTCAATCATGTTGCCTTTGATTGCAAACTCTTTGAACTCGTTTATAAAACCTTTACTCATGATTATGTCCTTTTTTCCACGCCCGGCTCGGGCACCGGTATATAATAAACGGTTGCCAAATTATGTACACATAAAATATAGTAAATTTTAGTACCTTGAGTGTATCAACAAGGATGGATAATGAGTCAGGATTCTATACAGCAGTATGATAATCAGGGGCCCGCCACGCCAGCGGTGCTTCCCTCTGATCCGCAAAGACGCTTCTGGCTGGGTACAGCCTGTGCGGTCGGTGGTGTAGCAGGAGTGGCAACGGCCGTTCCTTTTGTAGCATCAATGAACCCGTCCGATCGGGCCAAGGCAGCCGGCGCGCCAGTGGAAATCGCGCTGGGTGGTATTGCCCCAGGCAACATGATCACCGCCGAATGGCAGGGCAAGCCGGTATGGATCATCCACCGTACACCGGCCATGATTGAGGGTCTGACAAAAAACGATTCGCATCTTGCCGATCCGAAGTCCGAGCGTCCTGACTACACTCCCGATTTTGCCAAGAACGAAGGCCGTTCACGCAAGCCGGAATGGTTTATTTGCGTTGGTATCTGTACACACCTGGGCTGTTCTCCGTCACCCCGTTTCGCCATCGGCGGTTCCGAGGGTATGGGCGCCGACTGGGAAGGCGGCTTTCTTTGCCCTTGCCATGGTTCCCATTTTGATCTGGCCGGCCGGGTTTTCAAAAATCAGCCCGCACCTGACAATCTTCTTATTCCCCCTTATTACTTTATCGACGATAACACAGTTATGGTCGGTTTAGAAAAAGCGGAAGGCTGATCCCAATGATCCGTCTGATCTCTTGCCTAGTTAGAAAAGGAGCCCTGTAAAATGGCTGGCGAAAAAGTTGTCGAAACGACAGGATTGTTGGGTTGGGTTGATCGGCGTTTCCCACTGACAAGTCTGTGGAAAGCCCATCTGTCCGAGTATTACGCACCCAAGAATTTCAATTTCTGGTATTTCTTCGGATCACTGGCTCTGCTGGTTCTGGTTATCCAGATTGTGACCGGTATTTTCATGGTCATGCACTACAAACCCGATGCCGCGCTGGCGTTCACATCGGTAGAATACATCATGCGCGAAGTGCCCTATGGCTGGATCATCCGCTATATGCACTCTACCGGCGCTTCCATGTTCTTTGTGGTCGTGTATCTGCACATGTTGCGTGGCCTGTTCTACGGTTCCTACCGCAAGCCGCGTGAACTGGTCTGGATCTTCGGCGTGGCCATTTTCCTCTGTCTGATGGCCGAAGCCTTCTTCGGCTATCTGCTGCCATGGGGTCAAATGTCCTTTTGGGGCGCCCAGGTGATTGTGAACCTGTTCTCCGCCATTCCTTATGTCGGTCCTGACCTGTCCATCTGGATTCGCGGCGACTTCGTCGTATCCGATGCCACACTCAACCGCTTCTTTGCCTTCCACGTGATCGCCATTCCATTGGTGCTCATTGGTCTGGTCGCTGCCCACCTTATTGCTCTGCATGAAGTTGGCTCGAACAATCCCGATGGCGTTGAAATCAAAGAGAAAAAAGATGCCAATGGCCGCCCCCTGGACGGCATCCCCTTCCATCCGTACTATTCGGTACACGATTTGATGGGCGTAGTCGGCTTTCTCATTGTTTTTGCCGCGATCATGTTCTTTGCGCCAACCATGGGTGGTTACTTCCTGGAAGCCAATAACTTCCTGCCGGCCGATGCGTTCAAGACACCGCCGCATATTGCGCCTGTCTGGTATTTCACGCCGTTCTACTCCATGCTGCGTGCAACAACAGATGAATTTACCTGGGTGCTGGTTGCCCTGGCGCTGATCTTTGCCGTAGGCCTGCTGTTCAGCAAAAACCTCAAGGGCATCTGGAAAATCATTTTCCCGGTCATTCTGGTGCTGGTTGCGGTTGCCCTGCGTGTTTACGATGCGAAATTCTGGGGTGTGGTCATTATGGGCGGCACCGTGGTCATCCTGGGTTTTATGCCCTGGCTTGACCATTCTCCGGTCAAATCCATCCGCTACCGTCCAGGTTGGCACAAGCTGGTGTATGCCGTCTTCCTGATCAACTTCGTGATCCTGGGCATCATTGGTACAAAGGCGCCAAGTCCTGTCCTGAATATTATTTCTCAAGTGGGTACACTGATTTACCTGGCTTTCTTCCTGTTCATGCCAATCTGGAGCCGGCTGGGTACGTTCAAGAAAGTCCCTGATCGTGTGACCTTCCATCCCCACTAAGTTGAAAAATACAGGAATGAACATGTTTAAAAAGTTAATAGGCGCATTGTTACTGGCCGTCACTTTTGCCACTCCTGTCCTGGCCGCCGAAGGCGGCATGGAGTGGGATCGTGCCCCCAACCGTGTCAATCATCTGGCTTCCTTGCAAAATGGTGCGAAGCTTTTCGTCAACTACTGTCTGAACTGTCACAGTGCCAATTCCATGCGCTACAACAAGCTCACGGAACTTGGCCTGACCGAAGAGCAGATCAAGGAAAACCTGCTGTTTACCGGCGATAAGGTCGGCGAACTCATGCACGTTGCCATGAGCCCGGCTGACGCCAAGGCCTGGTTCGGGGCAGCACCGCCCGACCTGTCTGTCATGGCGCGCGCCAAGGCTGCCAATATGGGGCAGGACGGTACAGACTATATCTACACTTACCTGCGTACGTTCTACCGCGATGCGTCCCGTCCTCTGGGCTGGAACAATCTGCTGTTCCCGAACGTAGGTATGCCGCATGCCATGTGGAACCTGCAAGGCCCGCGTGAACTGGAAACCGTCGACATCCACCCTGTGGACAAAGACGGCAAACAGGAATGGCGCAAGATCACCACGAAAGTGGACTCCGAAGGCTTCAAGTCTGTCGTGAGTGATGAGCCCCTGCCCGAGTATCATGGCAGTGCATCGTCACACTCGACACTGAAGTATCTGGATCCATCCAGACAGGCACAGTTTGACAACGACGTTGCTGACCTGACCGCCTTTCTGGGCTGGATGTCCGAACCAGAACAACTGCTGCGCAAGAAGTTGGGCGTATGGGTGCTGTTGTTCCTCGGGCTGTTCTTTATCGTTGTCTGGAGACTGAACGCGTCTTACTGGAAACACGTTAAGTAAGCGTTGTCGGCAGCAGTCGGGGGGATGCAAAACCCTTCCTTTGCTGCCGATGTCAGAACTACTGTGATTCGGGTCAGTGCTTGTTGTATGATGGGCACTGACCTTTTCTTTTTTTTATTTTTTGCGGGAGACTGCACACCATGATGGTGCTTTATTCTGGAACCACGTGTCCATTTTCTCAACGCTGCCGTTTCGTCCTGTACGAAAAAGGCATGGACTTTGAGGTTCGTGATATTGACCTGTTCAACAAGCCCGAGGATATCTCGGTCATGAACCCCTACGGTCGCGTCCCCATCCTGGTAGAGCGTGACCTGATTCTGTATGAATCCAATATTATCAATGAGTACATTGACGAGCGTTTTCCGCATCCTCAACTGATGCCTGCCGATCCGGTCATGCGTGCGCGCACCCGCTTGTTCCTGCATAATTTTGAAAAAGAGCTGTTTGTTCACGTTGGGGTGCTGGAAGATCGTTCTGCCCGTTCCGACGAGAAGAAACTGGAAAATGCCCGCCGCATGATCCGCGACCGCCTGTCACAGTTGGCGCCCTTGCTGATCAAAAATCGCTACATGCTGGGTGAAGAGTTCTCCATGCTTGACGTGACCATGGCGCCGCTGCTGTGGCGTCTGGACCATTACGGTATCGAGTTGCCCAAAAATGCAGCGCCGATCCAGAAATATGCTGAGCGGATCTTCTCGCGCCCGGCCTATATCGAGGCATTGACGCCGTCAGAAAAGGTAATGCGTCGCTGATCCGTTCCGGGACAGTTAGCACAGCCACAGACTAAAGGAAAGTGAATGGAAAAACCATCTACCAAACCATATCTGTTGCGTGCCTGGCATGAGTGGTGTACCGATGCCGGCTACACCCCTCATCTGGTGGTCCATGTTGATGCGGCCTGCCAGGTACCCAGGGAGTTTGTCCGTGACGAACGCATTACGTTGAATGTAGGCGCAATGGCAACCAATCGTCTGGTCATGGGCAATGACTGGATTGAGTTTCAGGCAAGATTCGGCGGAGCTTCGCGACAAATTTCCGTTCCCGTGGCGCGCGTCGAAGCGATTTATGCACGCGAGACACAGGAAGGGATGCAGTTTGAGGTCGAAGAGTACGATTTGACAGACGCGGGTTCCGATACCCACGATACCTCATTGCCAGACGACGATCCACCACCTTCGCCTACGCCAAAAGAAAAGGCGCCTTGGCTCAAGGTGGTCAAGTAACCGATGACCCTGGCCGCAGATGATCGAAGATGGCCGGCAGTGGCGCCGGCGCCATGTCATGGCCAGGTCCATGTAATTCGGGCGGACAGCGGTTTGCGTGGCGCTTTTTGCAGCTAAAACAAGACACGATCGTGGCTTTTTTGACCCTGTATGCCGTAAAACTGGACTTTTTCCGCCAGCTTCACATATAATCTTTCTTTCGCCGGTTTAGCTCAGTTGGTAGAGCAGCTGATTTGTAATCAGAAGGTCGAGGGTTCAACTCCTTTAACCGGCACCAGAATTTCAAACGCCCCGTCTTCGGTCATACTTCAGGTATGTTGATTGCGGGGCTTTTGTTTTGGGTGCTGCATCTGCTTTTTTAAGTATTGTGAGTGGGTGCCAGGGCAATAGCAGATGTTGCGTCAGACAACAACCGTCCAAGCATTTTTCTACTTCCATATCGGGTTGGCAATGAACAATCAAAGACATGCCGCTTTGAGAAAAAATAAGGTGCCGCTACAGGTTTGGGGGAGAAAGACCTCTTCGAATGTGCAGGCATTGATGTGGTGCATCGGGGAGCTGGCGCTCGCTTATGAGCGCTACGACGTTGGTCATAAGTTTGGCGGTACTGATACGCCGGCGTTCCTGGCGATGAATCCGAACGGCACTGTCCCCGTCATTCGTGACGCTGACGGTGATCCGATATGGGAAACCGGCGCAATTGTCCGCTATCTGGCAGGTTGTTACGGGGATGAGGATTTCTGGCCCGCCGATTGCGCAAGGCGTGCGCAGATCGACCAATGGGCGGAATGGGCCAAGCTGAATATCGCGCTTAACTTTACGGGCCCGGTTTTTGGCAAACTCGTCAGAACGGCAAAGTCGCAGCAGGACAGGCCGGCCATCGACGCGGCGTTATCAGACCTGCACCGGAAAATGGCGATTGCAGAAGCCCGGCTGTCCAGGAACGCCTTTGTCGCCGGAGATGCTTTTTCGATGGCAGATATACAGTTCGGTCATGTGTTATATCGGTATTTTGATATTGATATTGTCAGGCCGTCTTTGCCGGCGATCAAAGCTTATTATGAAAAGCTCAAGTGCAGGCCCGCTTATGTGGAGCATGTCATGGTGTCGTATGAAGAACTGCGCGTGCCATAACAATGGCTGCATTCTTCCCAAATAGATGGCCACAACGCTCGCCTTGACGTCATGCGTCTCAATGGGTGACCTGCGCTCTGGCGTCCGGCCATGGCGCAGGGGCAGCACAAGAGATCGATAGCCAGTGCCAGGCCTGGAGCTAAAAGAGCTATGGCGCTGATTTTTTATTTGCCGCCTGCCAGAAAATATCGCTTTGTTCGGCACGCTGATTCAGAACGCGGGCGATCACGAACAGACAATCGGATAGCCGGTTTAGATAATGTCGGGCAGTATCGCTGACCGGTTCGGCCGCATTGATGGCGACCACACTGCGTTCGGCGCGCCGGCAGACACTGCGGCATACATGTGCCTGCGCCGCCGCCACACAACCGCCGGGTAGAATGAATTCGCGTAATGGGGGCAGGGTCGTATGATACGTTTGCACCGCCTGCTCCAGCATCGTGATGTGATCTTCGACCAGCGCGGTGTAGCCAGGCACGCTAAGCTCTGCGCCCAGATCGAACAGCCGGTGCTGCACCTGTTGCAGCAACTGGATGATATCTTGCTGCAGGGACGGTTCAGTCAGGAGCAGCCCAAGCTGGCTATTGAGTTCGTCTACATCACCGATCGCCTGAATACGGAGACTGTTTTTGGAAATACGGGAGCCGTCACCCAGGCCAGTGGTGCCATCGTCACCGGTTTTGGTAATGATTGAAGTCAGTCGGTCGTCCATGGTGCTCAGAAGCTCCTTTTGAATAGTAGATACACATTGCCTGCATCCCTGTCACGTAATGGTGATCGTTCGTTGATCGTTTGTCGTTCATTTGCTGCTGCATCCGCAATTGCGCGGTGCCTGCGCCAGCTCTTGCCAGGCGCAACGCCATATCAGGACTCGCGCCAGGGTAATCGTCGACCAGCCGTGATAATGTTAGCCGGGGCACGCGAAGTTGGGTTGGCGCTGTGGTGATAGCCAGGCCTTTGTGTTTGGTTGATACGAATCTTGCCGATTCATAAACGAGTTATACATTGTATCGTGATCATGCTCATGACCATGATACAAGGGCTGGAATAAGCACGTATGGCGTAGCTTAAACTCGCCACAGCCTGAAGCGCTATGTAACGACTGAAACGCGCCCGTTTCGTCGGATGCTGTCTTTTGTCCTAAAATGAAGATTGAAATGCAAACACCGGAGATGCGCATGAAAAAGTCAATTGCAACTGTGATGTTGGGGCTGGCCGCAGCCATGGCTGTCACCAGCGTCGCTCACGCCCAGGAAACGACGGGGCGGGGTAGTGGAGAAGTGCGCCGCATTCAACCTGACCAGGGCAAGATTGCCATCAAGCAAGAGGCCATCAGCGATCTGAAGTTGCCGGCCATGACCCTGTCCTACAAGATCGATGCCGCACTGCTCAAGGATATCAAGCCCGGTGATTCGGTCAGCTTTACGGCCGAGCGGGTTGGCAAGGACTACGTCATCAAGGAAATCAGCAACTAACCTGAAGGCTTTGTAGGGGCGTGAGTCGTGACAATGGTTCGTTGTTGCGCGCGAGTGCTGTCCATCCCGACTGACACCGCAGTTTAAAGCGCTGCAGGCGGTGCCGGGCAGGCACAGAAGTGTTTTGGGTGTGGACGCGTGTCCTCGTGCCCGCAGGCCCGAGTAAAGCCCTCTATCGGCGTCTTCTTCAATAGCCAGTCTGGCGCGAGGCCTGCGTGATGTGCAGACCATCGGGCCAATTTAAGCGAACCAGCGGTTGATGTAAAAAAGGTGCAGGACTTATATGAGTGCCTGCACCTTTTTCGTTTTCAGCCGACGTTCCTACTCAGCCGAATTTCCTACTGCAATTGCTTACAGTACGTAGCGTGCCAGATCCTGGCTGCTGGCGGCTTCTTCCAGCTTGCTGTTGACATAGTCGGCGTCGATTTTGACGACTTTGCCGCTGCTGGTTGTCGCATCGAATGACAGATCTTCCAACAGTTTTTCCATGACTGTATAAAGTCGACGCGCGCCAATGTTTTCGGTGCGTTCGTTGACGTCAAAAGCCAGTTCTGCCAGGCGATGGATGCCCTCGTCAGAAAACTCCAGCGCAACGTCTTCTGTGGCCATCAGTGCGGTGTACTGCTTGGTCAGTGATGCATCGGTGTCTGACAAAATCCGAACGAAATCATCGGTCGTTAGCGAATCGAGCTCGACCCGGATGGGGAACCGGCCCTGCAATTCGGGGATCAGGTCCGAGGGGCGGGACAAGTGAAATGCACCCGAGGCGATGAACAGAATGTGATCTGTACGCACCATGCCGTATTTTGTATTGACGGTTGTGCCTTCTACCAATGGCAGCAGGTCGCGCTGCACACCCTGGCGGGAAACATCACCACCGCCGTTTTCCTGACGGGTCGCAATTTTGTCGATTTCATCGAGAAAGACGATGCCCTGCTGTTCGGCGTTTTTTACCGCAGCGGTGCGAATTTCCTCTTCATTGACCCGTTTGGCGGCTTCTTCGTCAACCAGTAGCTTGAAGGCGTTTTTGATGGTCATTTTCGTGGTCTTTTTCTTCTCACGACTCAGGCCAGCAAACATGCCCTTGAGCTGCTCGGTCATGTCTTCCATGCCCGGTGGCGCCATGATTTCCATTTGCGGCATGGCCTGGTTCACTTCGATTTCAATCTCTGTGTCATCCAGCTGTCCTTCGCGCAGTTTCTTGCGAAAGGTCTGGCGGGCAGTATTTTCCTGACGCAGGGGTTCGCCGTTGCTGTCGCGTGGCGGCGCTACCAGAACGTCCAGGATACGATCTTCGGCGGCATCTTCGGCCTGGGTTCGCACCCGGCGTGTTTCCAGCTCACGGGTCTGCTTGATGGAGATCTCGAGCAGATCACGAATAATGGTGTCGACATCGCGGCCGACATAACCCACTTCAGTGAATTTGGTTGCCTCGATCTTGATAAACGGGGCATTGGCCAGCTTGGCCAGGCGCCGTGCGATCTCTGTTTTGCCGACCCCGGTGGGGCCAATCATGAGAATATTCTTGGGGTGGATTTCGTTGCGCAAGGGTTCGGGCACCTGCTGGCGACGCCAGCGGTTGCGCAGGGCAACGGCGACAGATTTTTTTGCCTTGTTCTGTCCGACAATATTTTTGTCCAGTTCAGAGACAATTTCTTTTGGGGTCATTACACTGGCTGACATACTGATATTTCCGATTAGAGTGTTTCAACAATATGGTTGCTGTTGGTGTAAATGCACAGATCGCCTGCAATTTCCAGGGACTTTTTTACGACCACATCAGGCGCCAGGTCGGTATTTTGCAATAGCGCCAGGGCCGCTGACTGTGCGTAGGCGCCACCGGAGCCGATGGCAGCAATGCCGTTTTCGGGTTCCAGTACGTCGCCGTTTCCGGTCAATATAAGGGTGTGTTCGGCATCGGCCACGATCAGCATGGCTTCCAGTCGGCGCAATACGCGATCGGTGCGCCAGTCGCGGGTCAGTTCGACCGCAGAGCGCATCAGGTTGCCTTGGTGTTTTTCGAGCTTGGCTTCGAAGCGTTCCTGCAGGGTAAAGGCGTCTGCAGTGGCGCCAGCAAAGCCGGCCAGAATTTTATCGTGGTACAAGCGACGGATTTTGCGGGCAGTGCCTTTGATGACAATATTGCCCAGAGTGACCTGACCATCGCCGCCGAGCGCGACCTGATTGCCGCGCCGGGCGCAGACGATGGTAGTAGCGTGAAATTGTTCCATAGAGCCTTCCTGTTGTTTCCCTAGTTAGATAGGGACGGGACAGAAAGATTTCAAGGAACCCGGATCAATTAATTAATCACCGTACATTTTCTGGCGTTTTTCACGCCGTTCCTGGGCTTCCAGTGACAACGTGGCGGTGGGGCGGGCCAGCAGACGACGCAGGCCGATAGGTTCGCCAGTTTCTTCGCACCAGCCGTAGTCACGCGATTCGATATGGGCAAGCGATTGCTGTACTTTCTTGAGCAGCTTGCGCTCACGATCCCGGGTGCGCAATTCCAGAGCATGTTCCTCTTCAATCGTGGCGCGATCGGCCGGATCAGGAACGAACTGGGTTTCACGCAGATTTTCGGTAGTAACGCCTGCATTATTGATGATCTCGTCTTCCAGACGCTTTAAGCGGTCGCGGAAAAACGCCAGTTGCTCATCGTTCATATAGTCAGATTCGGGCATGGCGAGCAGTTGCTCTTCGGTCAGAAGAGGGGCTTGCGTTGTTGCATCTGTTTTTTTAGCTGCCTTAGCCATAGAACACTCCATATATCACTTCAATAATGTTGAACATAGCGCACAATGGATTGAAATTGCGTGATCACATTTGTGCGCAATATGATGCTTCAGTGCCCACTATTTTTGTACCAGACACTGGTTCAGCCCGTTAAGGATGACATCCTTGGGCAACTTGCGGCCAATAAACACCATGGTGTTGGAGGGCTTTTCCTTAGGCCCCCATGGTTTACCGGGTTCTGCACCCATTAGCATGTGCACACCCTGGAAGATCATGCGCTGGCGCATACCTTTCATGTAGAGAATCCCTTTGTAACGATACAGGTCGGGACCGAATACCTGCACTACACCGCTTAAGAACTCTTCAAGACGTTCTGGTATGAACGGTTTTTCGGACTTGAAAACGAAGGCGCCGATTTCGTCATCGTGATGAGCGTGATGATGATCGTGATGGTGGTGGTCATGATCGTGATGCTCACCATGTGCGTGGGCGTGATCATGATCGTGTCCGTGATCATGTCCGTGTCCGTGGTCGTGATCGTGCGCCGCATCGGGGTGTTCTTCTTTCAGAAACTCCGGATCAATGTCAAGTATGGTATTCAGGTTAAAGCCGCTGATGTCCAATACCTTATTGATGTCGATTTCGCCAAAATGAACAGGCATGATTTCTGCGCGCGGATTCATATGCAGCAACCGATGGCGCAGGGCTCCGTATTCCTGGTCAGTGACCAGGTCTTTCTTGGACACCAGGATGCGATCTGCAAACCCAACCTGTTTTTGGGCTTCAGGCTGGGTATCCAGCGTTTCCATGCCGTGTTTGGCATCGACCACCGTAATCACGGCATCGAGCCGATAGAAGGCGGCGACGCTGTCGTCCATGAAGAATGTCTGGCAAACAGGACCAGGGTTGGCCACACCGGTGGTTTCGATCACCACGCGTTCGAATTTCAACTCGCCTTTCTGATGGCGATTTTTCAGATCGGTCAGCGTGTTCAGCAGGTCGCCGCGAATTGTGCAGCAAACGCACCCGTTGGACAGCTCGATAATCTGCTCGTCGCTATCCTGCACCAGAAGTTCGTTATCTATGCTTTCCGGTCCGAATTCATTTTCGATGACGGCGATGCGGTTGCCGTGATATTCGGTCAGGATGCGTTTCAGGAGTGTGGTTTTACCTGCCCCCAGAAAACCGGTAAGAACGGTGACAGGGATCATTTTATCTGCTTGTGCTTGCGTTTTTGTCATAGCGTTTAAACGTCCTACCGGCAACAGAAACCGGCCGGTTCCAAAAAGACGTTCCTAAAGTCAATCGCAGGATTACATCATAGCTTTGCGAAAGTCGCAAACGTTAATTGTTTCTCGAGGAAAATAAACCCAAATACTGGGGATAAACCCTAAGATCTTGATTTGTGTAATGAAATTTACATTCTGGTATGCCTGGCCAGGATAACGGATGTTTGTCGGCCGCCTTGAGCAAAAGGGCGGCGGTATTGTGTCTGACGAGCGCTTTTTTTTTCGAATGCCTGTTCTTGGTCGTCCGCCTGTTTATCCTGCCAAGGCAGGCTTGGCGAGCATTTCAGCCTGGGCGCCTGTGTGCGGCGGACTTGCGTTGCCGCTCGGCTGTATTCAGTCAGGGGGCCGCGGCCGTTTCTTCCTGTTTCTGGCTGCAGTCTTTGCACATGGCGCGCAATTCGGTTTCGCTGGTTGTCTGAATAAAACCGGCCGCATGTATCATGTCCTGCAACTGGTGGCTGATTAGCGGGGCGCTCAGTTCGGCGACCTTGCCGCAACGCGTGCAGACAATCAACAGGTCGTGGTGGTGACCCGATACGTCCTGGCAGGCGGTCCAGGCATTGACAGCATCCAGCCGGTGGATCAGGCCTTCTTCAACCAGGAAATCCAGGGCGCGGTAGACGGTGGGAGGCTTGGCCTGCGGATAGAGCTGCTTCATTGCCTCAAGCAGTTCGTAGGCTTTCAGGCTGCGGCCGGCTTCCAGCAACAGGGTGAGTACGTGCTGGCGAATCGGCGTCAGGCGGGTGCCGCGTTGCTCGCAATGGCGAATGGCTTCCAGCAACTGATAGGCTACAGAGTGGCCATGGGCGCCATGCTGGTGCGTCTGTTCCGGTTGAGCTGTATCGGGTGGCGTTCTGAGGGTCATATGACAGGCAATCATTTGGCGGGGATGGTTGGAATGATACCGCCATCGTCCGCAAGGAGGAAACTTTCACCTATTTTAGGCCATTTCAGTACCTGATTTGTGTATTATGATATAACATATCATTTTGGAAGGGTGGCATGGCTGGAAATAACCAAGGCCGCGGCACGCAATTCGAGCTGCGGGCACCATGTGTTCAGGCTGTTTTAACGCAGCGTACTTGGCGCAGTTTAAGGCGCACTCGCGCAGCGCTTAATCAGGCAAATGACGGCTCCTGACCCACGCAGCTACATCCATTAACATATTCGTTAAATCAGACAATTATGCACAATGATACCCTGTTCCCGGCTTTACGGCGTGTCTATCCCACAGTAGCAGGGACGCCTTTTGTCGAGCAGGCGCGTGCCAAAACTGCGGATACCGCAGCGGCGGCATCCGCCGCTGGCCAACGTGGTTCGTTTTCTTGCGCCGGCGACGCATTGCACATGCAGGCCGATTCAACCTCCACGGTTTTTCTGGCATCTGCCGTTGGCAGGCTGGGGCCCGTGCTGGGCGTAATTCTGCTGCTATGGGGCCTGATCGCCTGGTCGGCCGGCTGGCTGAGCGCGATGGTCAGCTGATTGCCCGCAGCTGCCTTTCTGATTCTTACTGACACCCATGCCCATGCCCTCTGCGACAAATAGTGCCTGTGTTGACCGTCTCGCTGCAGCGGCGTCAGCAGTGGCCAGGCCGGTGATCCAGCTTGACGATGTGACTGTAGGCTGGAATGGGGTGCCGGCGCTCAGTGGCGTGACGGGCACTTTTCTTGAGGGCTCGCTGACCGCGATCCTGGGCCCCAATGGCGCCGGTAAATCGACGCTGCTCAAGACTGTAACAGGGCAGTTGACGGCGCGTACCGGCAGGGTGACGATTCACGACCCTTTCCTGGGTGGAATCTCCCTGTTGCCGCAAATTAGCGAAATTGATCGCAGCTTTCCAATTACCACCTACGATCTGGTCTCCATGGGGGCCTGGCGCCGCGTGGGTGCCTTCCGGCGCTATGACAAAGGCGAGCGCCAGCGCATTCATGAGGCGCTGGCCACCGTCGGACTGACAGACAAATCCCGCGATCTGATTTCCAATCTGTCCGGCGGACAAATGCAGCGTGCGCTGTTTGCCCGTCTTATTGTGTGCGATGCGCCGGTCATGATCCTGGATGAGCCTTTTACTGCTGTCGATGAGGGAACCTGCGACTTGCTGCTGCAGATTCTTCTTGACTGGCACCGCCAAGGGCGCACCGTGCTGGTGGTGCTGCATGATGCTGCGCTGGTGCGTCAGTGCTTTCCCCAAACGCTGCTGCTGGCGCGACAGGTTGTGGCCTGGGGCGACACAGCCAGTGTTCTGACCGATGCCAATCTGGAGCAGGCCCGCTCGCTGGCGCTGGGAGGGTTTTGATGATCGAGGCGGTTGTTGCGGCGCTGCTTACGCCTTTTACTGAATTTGCGTTTATGAGCCGGGCCCTGTTCGGTTCGATATTCGTGTCGCTGGCCGCAGGACCGCTGGGCGTATTTTTGATTTTGCGGCGCATGAGCCTGATGGCAGATTCCATGTCGCACGCCATTTTGCCCGGTGTGGCAGTGGCATTCCTGCTGGCTGGCGTTTCCATGACAGCAATGCTGGTCGGCGGCCTGGCCACCGGTTTGCTGGTTGCCGTACTTGCCGGTAGCGTGGCCCGCTCAACCGGGCTGAAAGAGGATGCCAGTTTTGCTGCGTTTTACCTGATATCGCTGGGCCTTGGCGTGTTGTTGATTTCGCTCAAAGGCTCCAATCTGGATCTGTTGCACGTGCTGTTCGGCACTGTGCTGGGGCTCGATGACAGTCATCTGGTTTTCATCATGTGCGTCTCCAGTGTGACGCTGGTTGTGCTTGCCCTGATGTACCGGCCGCTGGTCATCGAGTGTCTTGATCCGGCTTTTCTGAAAATGGAAGGCGGTGGCGGGTCGCTGGTTCACGGCGGCTTTCTGATTCTGCTGGTGGTCAATCTGGTAGCCGGCTACCAGGTCATGGGCACCCTGTTGGTGGTGGGGATGATGATGCTGCCGGCCGCTGCTGCGCGCTTCTGGGGGCGTACGCTGGGCTGGCAACTGGTGTTGGCTGTGTGTCTGGGCGTTGTGGCCTCTTATATCGGCCTGGTGCTGTCCTATCACTTTGGCTTGCCGGCTTCCAGCGCCATCATTCTGTCGGCCGGCGCCTTGTATATTTTGTCAATGCTATTTGGCAATCAGCACGGCTTGCTGCGATCCGGCCGCTAGCAAAAAATCCTTATTTTTCTTTATCCGTTTCGTCCATTTTGGCTCGGGGATGCGCCTTGTCGTAAACCTGGGCCAGATGCTGAAAATCGAGCCTCGTATAAATTTGCGTGGTGGCAATATTGGCGTGTCCCAGCATTTCCTGCACCGCACGCAAATCCTGCGCCGATTGCAGGACATGGCTGGCAAAACTGTGACGCAGGACATGCGGATGAATCTGCGCGGGAATGCCGCTGCGCAGACTCAGTTTTTTCAATTGCAATTGAACGACCCGCGGGGCAACGCGGCGACCGCGGGTGCCCAGAAACACCGCAGACTGATCGTCTGTCGTGCTGCCCGGCGGTAGCAGTTTATGCCTGACGGCCAGCCATTGCGTCAGGGCGCCGATGGCGGTGCGGCCCAGCGGCACACTGCGCGTTTTGCCGCCTTTGCCGGTGACCGTGACCTCGCCTTCGTCCAGGTTGAGCCAACTGACCGATTCATAGCCGTCCTTGCGGGTGTAATGAATGTCCAGACTGACCAGCTCTGCCAGACGCAAGCCGCTGGAGTAGAGTACTTCGAACATGGCCTGATCCCTCAGGTCGGCCGGCTCCGTGCCGGTGGCTACCGTCGGATGGTCCAGCAGCGCCTGGGTCTGCTCCACCGATAGTGCCTTGGGCAGCGAGCGGGCGATCTTGGGCGTCTTTACATCCAGGGCAGGATTGACTTTGACCGTGGTTTGAGGAATCCACCATTGATAAAAGCCGCGCCAGGCCGACAGAATCCGCGCCAGGCTGCGCGGACTGTAGTCCTGGGCATGCAGCCGTGCGATGGCGTGTCGTATCTGCGCATTGCTCAGATTCTCGGCGGGGGTGTCCGGGTAGAAGCCCAGCAACAGCACCAGATCACGTCGATAGGCAGACAGCGTGTGGCTGGCATACCGTTGGTTGGTTTGCAGGTAGGCCAGCCATTTTTCCATTGAATCGGGCAGAATGCGTGTCATGGTGCTTCCCATAAGTACTGCTGCACCTGGCCAATAGACGGTGTGGCAGGTGTCAGGCTGTGTAATTCAGGCGGCTTAAGCAGGCGCTGGCCAGCTTGCCGAGAATTTCAAGAAATGTCGTACCCATGTCCGGCTTGAAATGCTCGGCGCCTTCTGCGGCGAAGACCAGCACGCCAATCGTGCGCCCCTCATGTGTTAACGGCACCATGGCGACTGAGCCAGGCTTGCTGTCGAACCACCCGTGCGCCGGCAGATAGCCTTCCTGGCCGCAATAGGGTTTTTGCAGCCCGGTTACAAAGGCCTGGAGCATATCGTCGGTCCCTTGGAAGCGTTCGTCTTTGAGGGCCGGGAGATTCCACAGGCGCAGGGCCACTTCCAGCATATCGAATTCCTGGCGCAACCCGTCTACCACGCGTTGCGGCAGCCGCTGGGGATCTTGCTCTGCCAGCATGTGCGTACACCAGAGCGTGACATGATCGCTGATGGCTTCATTGGAATTGGCATTGTGCAGCAGTTCAGACAGCTTCCACTCCAGTTCCTTGTTGCGCGTGCGCAGCGTCAGGATCTGGCGTTCACCCAATGACAGTGTATTGCGTGCATGAGGGTGGGGCACTTTCAGAGACGAAAAAATATCGGCGTGCTCATCAAAAAAAGCAGGATTGTCCTGCAGAAATTGTGCGACGGTTTCTGCTGTCAGTGTGGCAGCTTCAGACATGAGTACGTTCCTTTATAAAGCAGTGCTGTTGCGATACTGCGCAACCAGGCGATCAATGTTTATTTCACTTGAAAATACCGTTACGGCCGGGCCGCGCATGGTAATTTGCGTGCCGTCCCAGGCGATGTTCAGATCGCCGCCGCGCGTATGGACGGTCACCGGCGATTGCAGGCGCCCGCGACGAATGCCCGCGACTACGGCAGCGCAGGCGCCGGTCCCGCAGGCCAGCGTTTCACCAGCCCCGCGTTCATAAACCCGCAAGTTGATCGTATGCGGATCGACGATTTGCATAAACCCGGCATTGACGCGATTGCCAAAGCGCGGGTGCCCTTCGATCAAAGGACCTTGCACGGCGACAGGTGCGCTGGCCACATCATTTATGATCTGCACGGCATGCGGGTTGGAAATGGCAACCAGCGAGAGCGTGACCGTATCGCCATTGCTCAGCGGCAAGGGCCATAGTGTGTCGTCATGATCGCGCGTACTTTGCAGATCGCTTGTGTCAAATGCAACAGCCTCGGGTTCAAAGCGGGTTTGTCCCATATTGACCGTGACTGTTGCATCATCAGCTTCTTCAAGCGTGATCAGGCCGGTGGCAATTTCGGCCTTCAGCGGATTGCGCGAAGACAGTTTCTGTTCATGCACAAAGCGGACAAAACAGCGGGCGCCGTTGCCGCAATGCTCTACTTCAGTGCCATCGGCGTTGAAAATGCGATAGCGGAAATCAGCTTCAGGGTGGCTTGGTGCTTCGACCAGCAGGATCTGATCTGCGCCGATGCCAAATTGCCGGTGCGCCAGAGCGCGCGCACGTTCGGGCGTCATGTCGATGGACTGACGTACGCCATCGAGCACAACAAAGTCGTTGCCGGCACCGTGCATTTTCGAGAAAGACCAGATCATTGAACGTTTTCCTGATTGAACCGCTGTATTGGACATTATTATCGCCGATCCCGCGCGGCAGCACCATGACCATGCGCCATCAGTAGAATTTCTTTTCCCCTTCGGGGCGGGTTTTGAAGCGTCGGTGCACCCAATAATACTGGGGCGGATCGGCGCGCACCCACGCTTCCAGCTGTTGATTGCCGAAAAGCGTGGCCTGTTCCAGGCTCATCTGGCCCGGGAAGTCGGCAAAGGGCGGCAACACCTGGGTGTGATAGTGACCGGTGGCGCTGTCCCAGCGGGTCACGATGGGGATCACGTCGGCCTTCCAGGCCCGGGCAATTTGAGCGGTTGCCGGCAGGGTTGCGGCAGGTATGCCGAAGAAAGGTACAAAGAGGGCTCCTTCACGACCAAAGTCCATGTCCGGCAGGTAATACACTGGTGTGCCCTGGCGCAGTTGCCGGATGAGACCGCGGATGCCTTCCTTGCGGGGTATCTGGGTCACTTTGTTGAAGCGACCGCGGCCTTTGATCATGATGGCGTCAACCTGCGGATCGGATGCGGGCGTGTACATGGTGGCCGATTTGACCAGATGCATGGACAAAATAGTGGCTGCGGCGTCCAGTCCGACAAAGTGCGGGGCAAACATCAAGGTGGGTCGGGGCGAGTCGATGCTGTTCTGGATGTGTTCGTAGCCGCTCAGGTGCACCATGCGACGGATTTTATCTTCCGAGCCGTACCACAGCACGGCGCGATCAATCATGGTCTGGGCCAGGGCGCGGAAATGTTCCCGCAGCCAGTGCTGGCGCTGCGCCGGCGTCGCCTCGGGGAAACACAATTGCAGATTGGTGCTCACGATGAAGCGGCGGCGCTTCATCAGCGTACGCATTAAGATTGCGCAGATGCTGCCCAGGCCCAGACGCAGGCTGTCCGGCAATAGATTGATGGTGCGGAAAAGAAAAACAAGTAATGCGGATTTCATAATGTTTGAAGATAAGCGGAGTGCGTCATGACAATATGTGCTGGCAGTGCAATGTGACGAGCACGTCGCTGTCTGCCGGTCTGTTGGCGTTGCCGGCAGACGGGAGGCGATCCTGGATTTTTTCGATTGTAATGGAGAAAGGCAAGGCGTTGTCCAGGCAGTTGCCTCAAGCAGCAAGACGGGCTACTTGGCAAAAAACACGGATATTTTTATATGCATGCGCAGACAAATAGTTTGACAGATATTTTTGTTTCTTATAATATGCATGCACATGCAAATAATAGATGAATTCAGATGAGCGCTATTACCGGGCATGAAAGCAAGCTGTTGAACACTCTATTAAAGGAAAAATGATGAGCTGGTTATATCTTGGAATCGCCGTGGTCTTTGAGGTCGCGGTTGCAATATCGGCAGGCAATGCCAAGGGGTTCACCCGGGCAGGGTGGACGATCGCCACCCTTGTCAGTGGCGTCATTGCTACCTATTTTCTCAGCCTTGCGCTGCTGACTTTCGATGTAGGCATTGGCTACGCAATCTGGACTTCGGTTGCAGGCGTGGGCATCGTTATTCTGGGCGCACTGTTCTTTGGGCAGCGACTCAACTGGCAAAAGGTCCTGGGAATTGTTCTGGTTATCGGGGGCGTTGTTGGTTTGCAGCTCAGTGCTGCGGCATAACGCATTGACAGGTATTGGTTAATTTAATTTATATAATTTTGAAGGAAATAGATATGTCGACAACAAACAAAAAAAATCCGGGCAGTGGGCAGGCATGGATGATGCTGCTGCTGGCCGGCGCGTTCGAAATCGGTTACGCGCTCAGTGTGGGTGGAAGCAAAGCCTTTACCGTATTGAGCTGGTCGCTTGCTGCCATCGTGTTCTTTTTGCTCACGCTGTATTTTCTCAGTGCCGCCCTGAGGACGATTGACGTGGGGATAGGCTACGCAGTCTGGGCGGGCATTGGCGCGGTCGGCGCGGCTGCTTTTGGCAGCATCCTGCTTGATCAACCGCTGACGGCAGTGCAGGTATTTTGGCTGGTCGTCATCATCGCAGGGGTCGTCTGGCTCAAACTGGCCGATAGTGTCAAACTGCAGGCTGAGTAAAGCAGCGAGCCATTCTGACCGACTGTTTGCTGCGATGCTGAAACAAACGGACAGGCATATTCAGGAGGAAAAAATGGTTTTGACTATCGTGGCGGCTACACGGTTTTGGCCGGCGATCCCTTTGGCTGGCATTTGCCCGAGGTCAGAACACTGCCTGCGTGCGAAGGTTTGCAGCCGTTTCTGGCGTTTCGCACCGGTCTGCCTCGGCATGATTTTGCATGGACATGCATATGATAAGATATTCTGCTGAACGATTAAGGACGTGGTGATCTTCAATGTCAAAGAAAAGTGATACGTGGCTCAAGCTGATTCAGGTGATCGCCAATGTCGAGACCCGGCTTGGGGCGGTGCTGCAGGCGCAGCATGGGCTTGGCCTTTCAGAGTATCGCGCGCTTGAGGTATTGGCGCGTTCGCCCAACGCCGAATTGCGCATGCAGGAGCTTGCGTCGCATCTGCGCTTGAACCAGAGTTCAGTCTCGCGGATGGCTGAGCGCCTGGAACGTGTCGGGTTCACTATTCGCGATCTGTGCCCGGACGACAAACGGGGGGTTTATACCGTGATCACCGATAAAGGGCGAGCGCATCTGGATGGCGCGCGAGTCGATTACGAAAATACGCTGGATGATGCACTCAAAGAATGCGGGTGTGAAAAGCTGCTGCTCATGAAATTTATCAATGCAGGATAACTTGCCTGGCGCTATCGTTATGGCTGCGCCGCTTGGAAGGGGTGAGGGTGTCAGGCGCCAAGTTATGTCGGCGCGCCATGTCGCCGGCACTTGGCGTCGGCCTGTTCCAATGCACCATTCTGGATGGTGGCGTACCCTGGATGGTTTACAGGTATGGCCAGCCCGCCATCGGTTTTCCACAATTGACACAATCCCGGACTATTCAGTACATTAACACCTGAACCGGTACGGCCCGTACCGTACCGGTCCCTGATCAATAGGCTGGCGTCATAAACACCAGCATCAATACGATCAGGATAAGTAGAAATACGATCTGTTTCATCGTACACTCCTTATCAGATTGGCCCGGCTTCGGTCGGGCCTTTTACCGTCTGCTGCTCATCAGCACTGTGGCAAAAGCGCCTGGCGCCTGCCACGGCGATATTTTCTGCAAATCCATGTTCTTGCAGTCAGCCGTTGCGTCGTATTTATCTGCCTCGTTTTCTACGGAGGCAGCCTGTTCCCGTTTGCAGTCCTTAACGGCAATCACCGTGCCCATGCACGCCGTGTCGTTGCGCCGGGCTGCCTTTTATCTACTGCTATCAGGGTTTTTCAGGCCTTCGCAGTCAAATTGTCATAAAATGATTTCCGGTCGCTGAGTTAACCGACAACTTGCGGGGCGACAGCTGAATACACGGTGCACATGCCAGGCTTGGCGTGGGGTCGTGTTCAGATACATTCCGCTAAAGCGTCGCGCCAGTATTAATCCCATTCGGTGCTGCGTGTTCTTTTTAAGAATGTCGGTTTTGTTTTGACACTATTAATTGGACGCAACATGGCCCACAACGATTTTCTCTTTACTTCCGAATCCGTTTCCGAAGGTCACCCCGATAAGGTTGCTGACCAGATTTCCGACGCCATTCTTGATGCGCTGCTAGAGCAGGACCCCCAGTCCCGCGTGGCTGCCGAAACCCTATGCAATACCGGTCTGGTTGTCCTGGCCGGAGAAATCAGCACCAAAGCCAACATCGACTATATTCAGATCGCGCGCGATACGATCAAGCGCATTGGCTATGACAATACCGAATATGGTATTGACTACAAGGGTTGCGCCGTCCTGGTCGCCTATGACAAGCAGTCTCCGGACATTGCCCAGGGCGTTGATCGCAGCGAAGAAGATATTCTGAACCAGGGCGCTGGAGATCAGGGCCTGATGTTTGGTTTCGCGTGCGACGAAACCCCGGATCTCATGCCTGCACCCATCTGGTATGCCCACCGTCTGGTGCAGCGTCAGAGCGAACTGCGCAAGGATGGCCGGCTGCCCTGGCTGCGTCCCGATGCTAAATCCCAGGTCACATTCCGCTATGTCGACGGTAAGCCGGTAGAGGTCCATACCGTTGTGCTCTCTACCCAGCACGCCCCGGACATTTCTCAGGAAGCGATCCGCGAAGCGGTCATCGAAGACATCATCAAGCCGACTTTCGCCGAAGGCCTGATCACGTCCGATACCAAGTTCCTGATCAACCCGACGGGCAAGTTCATTATTGGCGGCCCCCAGGGCGATTGCGGCCTGACCGGACGCAAGATCATTGTCGATACCTATGGCGGTGCCTGCCCGCACGGCGGTGGCGCGTTTTCAGGCAAGGATCCGTCCAAGGTTGACCGTTCTGCTGCCTATGCGGCACGTTATGTGGCCAAGAATATTGTTGCTGCTGGCCTGGCGCGCCAGTGCCAGATTCAGGTCAGCTACGCCATCGGTGTGGCCGAGCCGATCAACATTACCGTGTACACGGAAGGCACCGGCGTCATCCCTGACGACGACATTGCCAAACTGGTACGCGAGCATTTTGACCTGCGTCCGCGCGGTATCGTGCAGATGCTGGATCTGCTGCGTCCGATCTATGCCAAATCTGCCGCCTATGGGCACTTTGGCCGCTCGGAGCCCGAGTTCAGCTGGGAAGCGCTGGACAAGGCGGCGGTTCTGAAAAAAGCCATCGCTTAAGGTATAATCGTCGTGTCCTGAGGGGCGTTGCGACATGACTTACCCGTCATGCCAGGCTCAGGATACGATCAGGTAACGAACCGCGCTCATCATATACTGCGTTGCTGGTCTATGGTGAGACGTAACTCACAGTCGGCATCGCAGTATGTTTCAGGATGAAAACTATGACTGCTGATTATAAAATTGCCGATATTGCACTGGCCGACTGGGGCCGGCGTGAACTATCTATTGCCGAAACCGAAATGCCGGGCCTGATGGCCACGCGCGAAGAGTTCGCCAAATCCCAACCACTCAAGGGCGCCCGCATTGCCGGCAGCCTGCACATGACCATCCAGACCGGTGTGCTGATCGAAACGCTCACAGCGCTGGGTGCCGAGGTCCGTTGGGCTTCCTGCAATATTTTCTCTACCCAGGATCACGCTGCGGCTGCCATTGCTGCCAGTGGCGTACCGGTGTTTGCCATCAAGGGCGAAACGCTGGCCGATTACTGGGAATATACACACCGCATTTTCGACTGGCCGGGTGAACAGGCCAATATGATCCTGGACGATGGCGGCGACGCCACCACCCTGTTGCATCTGGGCGCCAAAGCGGAAAAAGACATTTCCGTGCTGGATAATCCGGGCAGCGAAGAGGAAACGGTGCTGTTTGCCGCCATTCGCGAGCGCCTGGCCAAAGATGCCACCTGGTACTCCACAAGGCTGGCCAATATCATTGGTGTTACCGAAGAGACCACGACCGGCGTGCATCGCCTGTATCAGATGGCACAGAAGGGTGAATTGCATATCCCTGCCATCAATGTCAACGACTCTGTGACCAAATCCAAATTCGATAATCTGTATGGCTGCCGTGAGTCGCTGGTCGATGGCATCAAGCGCGCGACCGACGTGATGGTTGCCGGCAAGATTGCGGTTGTGGCTGGCTTTGGCGATGTGGGCAAGGGTTGCGCCCAGGCGCTATCGGCTCTGCGCGCCCAGGTATGGGTCACCGAAATCGATCCGATCTGCGCCCTGCAGGCATCCATGGAAGGCTACAAAGTGGTCACCATGGAAGAGGCGGCCGACAAGGCGGATATCTTTGTTACGGCTACCGGCAACTACCATGTGATTACACGTGATCATATGGAACGCATGAAAAACGAAGCCATCGTCTGCAATATTGGTCACTTTGACAATGAGATTGATGTGGCTGCCGTTGAAGATTTGCAGTGGGAAGAAATCAAGCCGCAGGTTGACCATATTATTTTCCCCGACGGCAAACGTATTATTCTGCTGGCCAAGGGACGCCTGGTCAATCTGGGTTGCGCTACCGGTCATCCGTCATTTGTGATGTCTGCCTCGTTTACCAATCAGACTATTGCGCAGATCGAATTGTTTACCCGTACCGAACAGTACAAGAAAGGCCAGGTGTACGTGCTGCCCAAGCATCTTGATGAGAAGGTGGCGCGCCTGCATCTGAAAAAACTGGGTGTGAACCTGACTACGCTGTCGCAGAAACAGGCCGATTACATCAGCGTGCCTGCGCAGGGACCATTCAAGCCCGATCATTATCGCTATTGATCCATCGCAGCGGGCTGCTGTCGGCTCGCGCGATCATCACAAATGTGATTATTGCATATGTGATGATTTTGCCGACAGCAGTCCGTTCTGCGGTTGATAGCCGCAGCTTGCCGCGGTGTGGTAACTCTCGATCATTGTGCTGCTGTTCAACTGTCATGCAAGGTGTTGCAGCGGGATGGATGCACAATGGCAGCGTGAGCTTGGGCGCACGTTGTTCTGGTGTTGGTGTTCTTTTGGTGTTGGTGTTTTATTAGGGAATTTAAAGGAGAAGTGATATGACATTGCTGTTAACCTGGGTTCTGCAAGCGCTGGCCCTCATGATTGTTGCCTATATTCTGCCTGGCATTACTGTAACCAGCTTTGTATCTGCGCTTATCGCAGCTGTCATTCTGGGGCTGGTCAATACGGTGATTTATCCCATTCTTGCCATTCTCACTCTGCCCATTACCATTGTTACGCTGGGGCTTTTCCTGCTGGTGCTTAACGTGCTGATGTTCTGGCTGGCCGGATCGGTATTCAATGGTTTCAAGGTGGATGGTTTCTGGTGGGCCGTGATTGGCGCCGTGCTGTATTCCATTATTTCTGCAATTTTGCTGAGTATTC
Source organism: Advenella incenata (assembly GCF_004217095.1). Classification (GTDB taxonomy): domain Bacteria; phylum Pseudomonadota; class Gammaproteobacteria; order Burkholderiales; family Burkholderiaceae_B; genus Advenella; species Advenella incenata. The sequence continues at coordinate 734,385 of NZ_SHKO01000001.1, forward strand.
TGAATTAACGTTATGAGTTCTTTTTCCGACGAGGCATTCAGCCTGGAGTTTTTCCCGCCGCGCGATCAGGCATCGCGCGAGCGGCTGGTAGGCACCGCCAAGCAGTTGATGGCAATGCACCCTCGTTATATTAGTGTGACTTTCGGGGCAGGCGGCTCGACCCGGGATGGAACGGCCGAGACCGTTTCCATGTTCTCGCAACTCGGTTGCGAGGCTGCCCCGCACCTTTCCTGTATTGGCGCCAGCAGAGCATCGCTGATTCAATTGCTGGACCAGTACAAGGCCAACGGCATTCGACGTATTGTGGCGTTGCGCGGCGATCTGCCTTCGGGCATGGGCGGCAATGATTCAGAGTTGCCATACGCCTCTGAGCTGGTCAGGCTTATTCGTGAACATTCGGGTGACTGGTTTCATGTCGAAGTGGCCGCGTATCCGGAAGTGCATCCACAGGCCGATAGCCCCGAGCATGACCTGAATAATTTTGTCACCAAGGTCAATGCCGGTGCAAACAGTGCGATCACGCAGTATTTTTTCAATGCCGATGCTTATTTCGATTTTGTTGATCGTGCCGTGCAGCGTGGCGTGAGTATTCCGATCGTGCCTGGAATTATGCCCATTACCAACCATACGCAGCTGCTGCGGTTTTCGCAAATGTGCGGAGCCGAAGTGCCGCGCTGGATTCGCCTGCGCCTGGCGCAATTTGGCGATGACAAGGCGTCCATTCGTGCCTTTGGCGCCGATGTGGTTACGCAATTGTGTCAGAAGCTGATTGACGGTGGCGTGCCGGGCATTCATTTTTACACGCTCAATAATGCCGAAGCCACGCTGGCGATCTGGAAAAATCTGCGCTATTAGAGTGCGTGAAACGGCAGTGGCCTGGCCGGTGCCGTTCATGCAGCAGTGTCTGGAGCAGCGACGGTAAAGCGTCTTGCACGCTCCTGTGCGCTGCCACTGATCTGTGATGAATGAAGCATAAACTCATGATCTAACAAACCCATGAGTAAAGAAGGTCCGGTCGCTGCCGGGCCTTTTTTTGTTTGGCAGCAGTCATGACGAGCAAAGCTCGGTGCCGCTTGCCGGAGCACATCTGTGATGGGTTGCTCGGCATGTCCGGCAGGCAGGGGCACCGTCCCCGCAGGTCCGGGTGCGACTTAATCCGCGCCGTTTCTGGCTGGTACGATCCAGCCGCCAGGGGTCACAATCGCGTCCAGCTGCATATCATGGGCTGCGGGCAGATAGGATCCGTCGATCAGCCCTTCCTCCCAGCCGATGCCTACGCTCACCGCATTGTGGCCTTGTTGCGCCAGTGCGTGCAGCGTACGGTCATAGTATCCTTTGCCATAGCCCAGCCGATGCCCGTCACGTGTATAACCGAGCGTGGGTACAAGAATCAGGGATGGCAGTATTGCCGGTGTATCCACTTGCGGTTCTGGAATATTAAACGCGCCGCGCCGCAAGGGGGTATCGGGCGACCAGCGATAAAAGTGCAGTGGCGCGTCCCGCTGTTCAATGACCGGCAGACTGATGTCGTGGCCGAGCGTATGCAAATCATGCAGCAGCGAAATCATGTCGGGTTCTTCCCGTATGGGCCAGAAACCGGCGATGGAACCGATGGTTGTGCGATCCGGCAAGCGGCAATCTTGATGGCTGCCTTGCAGCCAGTCCAAAATATGCTGTTTTATTTGTACACTTAGCATCTGGCGACGCGAGTCGGGGATGGCCGATCTGGCCGCAAGCAGGGATTGACGCAAAGTCGGGGTATCGGCGGATGTCATGACCTGTGACGATATAGAATGTAGTACAAAGCATGACTATAACAGGACAGCATATGCAACAGCAGGCAGGAGCAAAAAGCGGGTTCAACAAAGGTGTTGCAGGCAGTCTGCGTCGACGGTCAGTGCAAGCCATCTGGGGGGTGCTCGGTTCGGGCGTGCTGCTGGCCGGCTGCGCCGAATCGGTACAAAATACCCAGGCTGCCAGGCAGTCGTTTACGCCACAGAATCTGGCGGTGACCTCATCGGCAGTCATTTACGGACAGGCGCCGCGTGCGGTGCCGCAGACGGCACGCTCGGCGGTGGTGTCGGCCCGGGAGGCCATGCAGCGTCGTCAGTGGGAGGCGCTGCCCGGTTACGCAGAGCAGGCCCGGGATGATCATGAGCTGGGTAGCTATCCCATGTACTGGTACCTGCGCCAGTTGTTGAGCGACCCAGCGCAGCCGGTGCCCACGCAGCAGATCTATGCCTTTTTGCAGCAGAACAAGAATCCCTATCTGGAAAACAGGCTGAAATCGGACTGGATCCTGACATCGGCCAAGCGGGGAGACTTTGATACGGTGCGGCGTATTGGTACGGTGGCCAGCCGGACTTCGGAAGTCGATTGCGCCATCCTGCAGGCACGCTTTCTTGGCAATGGGCAGGTCTCTGCCGCACAGGCGCTGGATGTATTCAAGCCGGGCGATGCCTGCTGGAACATGCTGGGGCAACTGACGGCGGCCAAGATCATTACCCATGAACATCTGGAACCGTTGCTGCGCGATGCCGTCGAATATGATAGCAAGGACAGTGCTCGCCGCTATGCGGCGCTGGCGTTCTCACCGGCCGGGCTGTCTTCCTATGATGCGCTCATGGCCAACCCGATGGGCTGGCTGGCAACCCAGAACGGTTCGGCCAATGGCGAACTGCAGCAGTTGCGGGCACTGGCCTTCAGTCGCCTGGCGCGGCAGGACAGAGATGGCGGGGCGGTGTTTCTGGAAACGCAGGGTGGCGCATTGCTGAACGAGCGCAATCGTCAATGGGCCTGGACGCAGTTCGGCCTGATCGCCGCGCTGAATCTGGAGGCCCGGGCTGACGGCTGGTATCGCAAGGCTGGCCAGGGTTTTCGTCTGAGCGACTACAACAATGCCTGGCGCACCCGCATGGCGCTGCGCCAGCCCACCATTGACTGGAAATGGGTAGAGCAGACCATCCGCATGATGGGACCCGAGCAGCAGAAAGAACCGGTCTGGGTTTACTGGTATGGCCGCGCCCGTGCGGGGCAGGGCGACACCAGCGGCGCCTCCAGCGCCTGGCATTCTATTTTGTATGATCACGGCTTTTATGGGCAACTTGCGACCGAGGCATTGGGAAACAAGATTTCCGTTCCAGCGCAGCCAGCAGAACCCAGTGCTGCCGAAATCAACAAAATGATGACGCACGAAGGCTTGCAGCGCGCCATTGCCTTGTTCCGCCTGGGCTGGCGCCCGGAAGCGGTGGGTGAATGGAATTTTGCGATTCGTGGTATGAACGATCGCGAGCTGATGGCGGCAGCAGAATGGGCCTTGCGCGAGCAGGTTTATGATCGCGCCATCAATACGTCCATGTTGACCAAAAACGATTTCAATTTCCGCCAGCGTTACCTGGCCCCGTTCGAAGGGCGGGTCAGTCAGCAGGCACGTGCTGTGGGCGTAGACCCTGCCTGGGTGTACGGTCTGATCCGCCAGGAATCGCGTTTTGTGACGGTTGCCCGATCATCGGTCGGCGCGGCCGGGCTGATGCAGGTCATGCCGGGAACGGCGCAACTGGTGGCGCGCAAGCTGGGTCTGAGTTATTCTGCTGCGAGCGCACACGATTTTGACACCAACACGTTGTTGGGAACATCCTATTTGAAGATGATTCTGGATGACCTGAACGGCTCCGAGGTGCTGGCCACTGCCGGCTACAATGCCGGGCCGAACCGCGCCAAGCGCTGGCGTGATTCGCTTAGCCAGCCACTGGAAGGCGCGATTTTTGCGGAAACCATTCCCTTTACGGAAACTCGCCTTTATGTGAAATATGTCATGTCCAATGCGACCTGGTACGATGCCCAGTTCAGCGGCCGACCGCAATCGCTTGTGAATCGGCTGGGACAGGTGAGACCCTGATGTCCGTTACTGACGGCCTTGATGTGTATGTGGTGGGCGGCGCCGTACGCGACCAGTTGCTGGGGCTGCCGCAGGGTGATCGGGACTGGGTCGTGGTGGGTGCCAGTCCGCAGGAAATGGTTCGGCGCGGGTTTCAGCCGGTAGGCGACGACTTCCCGGTTTTTCTGCATCCGCAGACCAAAGAGGAATATGCGCTGGCGCGTACCGAAAGAAAAGCGGGACGTGGCTACAAGGGTTTCACCTTTCATACCGGTCCGGAAGTGACCCTCGAAGAGGACTTGAAGCGCCGCGACCTGACCATCAATGCCATGGCGCTGCGTACCGATGGCACGCTGGTCGATCCCCTGCGTGGTCGCGAGGACCTTGAACGCCGTGTGTTCCGGCATGCCAGCCAAGCGTTTGCCGAAGATCCGGTGCGCATATTGCGCGTGGCGCGATTTGCTGCGCGATTCACAGAATTCACACTGGCCGGCGATACGCTACAGCTGTGTCGGGACATGGTCGGCAGCGGTGAGATAGACGCGCTGGTGCCCGAGCGGGTCTGGAAAGAAGTCTCGCGCGGGCTCATGAACGAAAAGCCGTCGCGCATGTTTACTGTTTTGCAGGATACCAATGCGCTCGCTATCGTGATGCCGCAATTGCACTGGAATACAGAGGTGGCGCAGGCGACCGATTTGTCGGCCGCCAGGATCCTGTCGCTGCCTTCCCGCTACGCGGTGGCGCTGTCGCAGACTCATGAGCATGCCTCCCTGAGCGCGCACCTTAAAGTGCCTGCGGAATGTGCTGATTATGCCCGCCTGACGCAGGTGCTATCGGAACGCTTTGATATGTTGCCATTGCCGCCGAGTCCCACAGCGCAGGCGCACTTGTTGAACCGGGCCCAATATGTGCTGGAAACACTGGAAGTGACGGACAGTTTGCGAAAGCCGGCGAGATTTCGCGATTTGCTGGGTGTGGTGCTATGTACCCGACATTTTGTAGCGGAAAATCTGCTGTCGGAAATGACGCGCATTGAATCCTGGCATGAAATACTGGATTGTTATTTGCGGGTGGATGCGGGTGCGATCGCCCGGCAGACCGAGGGGGGCGCCAACGCGATCAAAGTGGCGGTGCGCTCGGCAAGACTGGACGCCATTGTGGCCTGCCTGGAGAAAATTGCACCTGGCTAGGCCCGGATCCTGTTGCGCTGAGCCCTTTTTGCGCTAGTGATAAGTGCGGTTATTTCAATTGTAATATCAGGGACTGCTCATTCCGTCCCAGCGGGTGACCGAACCGGTATCGATGCCAAATAGATCCAGGGCCCGTCCGACACTATGGTCTACCATTGCCTGGATGCTTTCCGGGCGCGCATAAAAGGCCGGGACCGGCGGCATGACGATGGCGCCCATTTCGGTTACTGCTACCATGTTGCGCAAATGGCCCAAGTGCAGCGGCGTTTCCCGGACCATAAGCACCAGCTTGCGTCTTTCCTTGAGCACCACATCTGCAGCACGGGTCAGCAGGGACGAGGTGACGCCGCTGGCAATTTCCGAGAGGGTACGAATGGAGCAAGGCGCAATGAGCATGCCGCAGGTTTTGAAGGAGCCACTGGATATGGTGGCCCCTACATCCTGGATCGCATGCACCACCGTAGCCCGATCAGCCAGTTCACCGGGATGCATTTGCAGCTCTTGTGACAAGGTCAGGCTGGCCGAGCGGCTCATGACCAAATGGGTTTCGAAGCCGGCCTGGGCAAGCAGCTCAAGTGCACGGACACCATAAATGGCGCCAGAGGCGCCGGTGATACCGACAATAATACGCGCAGGCGTGGGAGCGGAGCTTGGCATGGGCAGATGGCTGTTTCGGTGAGAGTGAATGGGCTGGCTGATATTGGCAGCCTTGCCGGGGCAAAACCCCCGGCTTGAAGGGGTATTATACCCGCAGGGGCTCAAAGCGACGCGGGCCGGCGGTTTGTGGTTAACAGGACGGCGCAAGCCCGGCGGTATGGGTAACTGGTATGCAGGCCAGTTGGTATTTCGGGCAGGCGTGGCAGGCAACAGGGAGCACAAATGGATCAGGATAAAAGCGCAGCGGATCATTGGCAGTTTTCGCTGGCCGTTTATACCCGTGATGGCGTGGCCGAGCACTGTCTCGCGCTGCAACACAGGCTGGGACTGGATGTTAATGTCCTGTTGCTGATGTTGTGGGCGGCCAGGCAGTGGGGTGATGCACCTACGGCAGAGCAGATTGCCGATGCCGATGGCAGGATCCGTGCGTGGCGGCACGAGATTGTTATCCCCTTGCGTCAGTTGCGCGGGCGGCTCAAGAGCGGACCTTTGCCGGCGCCCGATGCAATGACAGATGTGTTAAGGCAAGACATCAAGCGTCTGGAACTGGATGCCGAGCGCATGGAGCAGGAGGTGCTGGCGCGATGGGTGAGGGAGCAGACGCAGGCGAACACTGCAGCAGCGCATGGCGCTGTGGTTCAGGAGAAGATGGTGGTGTCGCAGGCACCGGACGATGTGTGGTCCGACGCTGTCACGCAAGAAGGGTTTTCTGCAACACACGGCTCGCAAGCAGTGCTGGCCGATACGGCAGAGAACGCCCGGCAACTGGCCGTACTGGAGCAGACTGCCGTAAGGGTGGTTGCTCACTATGAGGCACAGAATGATGGGGTAGCGCAGTCTGCTGCTGTCAAAAGAGGCGCGGCGGGACTTGTGGCCGACGAGCACACTGCGGCGGACCCGTGGCTGGCGTTGCAACATGCGCACCAGGTCGTGCTGGCTGCCGTGGCTGTGTTTGCATCAGCCTGAAGGTGACGCGGGCACCTGCTGCTGCAAGAATAACAGTATTGTCGTTATATCCTTGCTGCAGCAAGAAGGTCTGGCGATTGGGATCAGAACCAGGATGTGGTGGATACGCCCTGACCATCGTTCAGGCGAATGGCGCCCATGACGATGCGATAGATGTACCATACGGTAACCGCGATAAGCACGATCCAGCCGATCAGGATGATCATCAGCAAAAAGCCTGCAATCGCGCCGATCAGACCGATCCAGAACGTACGAATCAGGTATTGCATATGGTCGGCATAGACCGTATTGGCGAACTCGCCCCGTTTGGCGTAGGCCATGATGACGCCCACCACTGAAAACAGCCCGGTAAATAGCCCCAATGCGTACATTGCATAGGTAATCCAGGTGAAATTGCGGGCGGCGTTATCCGGCGCGGGAACCGGTGTCTGGCTCTGGCTGGTTTCTTCGTTCATTGCAGTATCCCCTTGGGTTCAGTCGTCATAGCCACTTTAAGTCTAGCCACTGTAAACTTTAAGTAATAACCACTTTAATATAGATTGCCAGTTTAATAAACCGATATTGCATTCGTGTAAAAATGTAGCAGACTGGTATTTGGCAACGAAGTGTTTGCTTCCAGGCAGTGGATACTGTAGACTCGCGCGGCGTGTGCTGCAATATGCCCCTTTTGCCAGAGTTACTCGGATCAGGGGCGATTGAGTCTATTCTGGCATCGCCCTATCTCTTATCCTTCCTACTATATGGACTATAACAATGAAAAAATTCGACCTTGAAAAAGCCAAAGCGCAAAAAACAGTGGGAAAAATGAAACAGGAAGGTGTGCCGGGTCAATTCGGCGGCGCTGCCGATGCCGCGCTTGATCGCCGTGCTCAGCGCAAACTGGACCAGGCCCAGGGGCTGGTCTCTTTTCCGGTCAAACTCAGGCAGGATGTGATCGACCAGATTCGTGAGCGCGCTGTACAGCAGGACAAAAGCACCAACGACATTATCGGGCAATTGCTGGAACAGGCGCTCAAGGGCTGACGGCTAAGCTGTTACCTGAGGCGTAGCATCCGACTATCTTTTGCACTGCCGGCGCAAATCCGTGCAAAGTTCCATGTTTTGTACCCGGCGCACGCTTTCATGGCATGCGCCTGCCAGCCGACTCACCCGAAAAAAAGGGCGGGTGGCTCCCCCAGTAGTCATAGCCGGCTGGTCAGGGTTCGATATAACCGGGGTCATCTTCCGGCTTGTGTCTTTCATACTGTTCGTGCGATTGAGGCTTGATAAACAGCGTTGCAACCTCTGGGTGGGCCTTGCGGATCTTGCTCTCAAGTGCAATGACGATCGCTTCCAGTTCCGGCACGCGCAGCTCATCGGCAAATTCCAGGCTCATTGCAACCGTGATCTGCTGCGGCGCTGTCTGCACCGTGATCAATCCATTGACGCGTGCTACGCCGGCAGTGCTTTCGGCCAGCGTTACGATAGAATCGCGAATGTCGGCGCCGGCAGCTTCGCCTATCAGTAACCCCTTGGTTTCACGCGCCACCAGCAGTGCAGTCAGCGCCAGGGTAAGGCCGATCAATATCGATGCAACGCCATCGAGCGCCGGATTATCCAGCGCCACAGACAGGTAGACGCCGGCAAAGGCGATGAGCAGCCCCAGCAGGGCCGCCGAATCCTCCAGCAATACGATGAATGTAGGTGGGTCTTTGCTATGGACGATCATGCGGAACAGCTCGGAGTAAGGGCGATTGCCCCTGAATTTTCTCAGGGTAAAGAGCCAGGAGAAGCCTTCGAACAGGAAAGCTAATGCCAGAACGATGTAGGTGACATGAGGTGATTCGATCGGGTGCGGTTCGCGGATGTGGATGATGCCCTCATAGACCGAGACACCGGCGCCGAAGGTCAGAATCAGCAGGCCGACAACGAAACTCCAGAAGTAGACTTCGCGGCCATAGCCGATCGGGTGATCTTTGTCAGGCCGGTTGCGGCTGCGATGGACACCGTACAGCAGCAGGATTTCATTGGTGCAGTCGACCACCGAGTGCACACCCTCGCTGAGCATGGCCGAACTGCCAGTAATGGCGGCAGCGATAAATTTGCTGATGGCCACCAGAATATTGCCCGCCAGGGCAATATAAATGACCATATTCGATGCGTGATCCGTTTGCGGCGTGCTTCGGGTCATTGGGTGTCCCCCCTGTGTATCGCGCATTTTTCCGCTGCGCAGTTTCGGTTTGCTGTCGCAATGGCAGGACGATTTGCCACCAACACACTTTATACCATTGATGCCAATTCAGCCCGGACCGGGAAAGGGTCATCCCTGGCGTGCCAGGTGGCGCTGCACTCGTGCTACCAGGCGAGGCGCGCTTGCGTTGCCAACGCCACTCTTGTTGCTCATCTGTCGTGCGCTGGCGCCGCCAAGGCAGCGGTTGTTCGGCCAAACACATCCGTCCCGACAGTTCACACGATCTGATCCTCCAGCAGGTCCAATGGCGCACCCGCGCCGCCTCCCCGGGTCATGGCGTCTGTCCGCTAACCACAGGACAGTGCCGTGCGTTCACATGCGTTCAGAGGCGATGGCGGCGATCACCCGTGGCAAATCCGGTCAGATCCATATCCACATTTTTGCCGATGGCCAGCACCTTGAACAGTTCTCCCATTTCGGCTTCTGACAGCAGTTTTTGCACGGGGCCGATTTCGCGTGCGTAGCGTGCCGTGTCGTCGGGATCCAGGTCGCTTAGCATCTGCAGCAGTCCGCAGTTGAGCAGAAAGCGGGCCTGCGAGGTGTAGCCGAGCACTTCCAGGTCTGCGGCCAGCGCTGCATCGGCCATGGCGGTAAAGTCTACGTGCGCGGTAATGTCCTGGATTCCGGGAAAATGCAGCACCTGACTGTGCGCATGATGCAGCAAATGGCACATGAGCGTGCCCTGGTTGCGTTGTGGGTGATAGTACTCGTGCTGAGGAAAGCCATAGTCGATCAGCAGGGCGATGCCTTGATCCAGCCACTGTCCCAGGCCCGATACCCAGGATTCGCCTTGCAGGTTTATTTCGGATCGATAGCCGGGCAGTGCAGGCATGCGCGCCCGTACTGCCTGCTCCAGCAGGGCGCTGGCAGGAACGCGCAGAAAGTCAAAATGTGATGGGGCCTGGGTATCCGCGTCTACATGCGGATCTGCTTGCGGGTCCGCGGCCGCTGATGCTTCACTTGGTTTGTTTATGACGTGCAGCTCATAGACATTGCCATCCTCGCCCCATTCGAACAGCGAGACGGGCATTGCATCGAGCACTTCATTGGCAATGACGCAGCCGGTAAAGCCCGATGGCAGGCTGTGCAGCCATTGCACACTGTCCCCGAAAGGGGCAAGCCGTTGTCGTTGCCGTTGCGTCAGGTCGGGTGAAATATCAAGAATGTAATATTGTAGCTGGGGAAATTCGGGCAGCAGGGCCTGCAATATATGCTCGGCAAGCGCGCCCGAGCCGGCGCCAAATTCCAGAATATGAGGGGTGCCGATATGGGTGAGGATGGGGCTGATTTGCCTGGCCAGGCTGCGGCCAAACCACGGTGTCAGTTCCGGTGCCGTGACAAAGTCGCCTTGCAGTGCGGTGCCTGCGGCAGCGGCTGTATCGCCGAATTTGAGGGGGGCACCGGCATAATAGCCGGTTTGAGGGTCGTACAGCGCTGCATGCATCCAGCGCGCGAAGGACAGCCCCTGGGGGCCGGCTTCATGAATAAGCCCGGCAAGCTTGTGCCGGGCGTTTTCGCTATAGCGCTGCGCTGCTTCCTGGATTTGGGGCAGCGCAGGGCCAGTTGGGTCTGCACGCATATCTTTCCAACGTTACTTCGGGAAAGATCATTATAAAGGCTTACGCCCAGGTGCGTGATGAACTCGGTTTCTTTTTGCTGCGAGCAAAAGCGGGCTTGTCTGAACGTGCGGGACGATCGCCACCGAAGCCACCGTCGGAACGGGTGCTTGGGCGAGGCTTGCGGGCCGGTGCAGGAGCGAACTCGGTGCGTGGCTTGCGTGGTGCCGGTGCTGCGTCGGCTTTGACAAAACCGCTTTTTTCGGTACGCGGACGATCAGATGAAAACGGATTGCGTGACAGCGAAGTGGCTGCACGGTCAATCAGCGATTCACGAGGTGCGTCATAAGAGCGTGCCGGACGAGCGCGCTCGGAACGGCCTTCGGCAGAACGTGAATCTTCACGGGCGCCGTAAGAAGGTGCGCTGCCGCCTTTGCGATGACCAAAACCGGTGCGGGCTTGATCTTTTTCGCGCGAACCGCCACCTGGGCGACCCTGGCGTGAACTATTTGGCTTGCCGCCACGACCCTTACCGCCGCCAGCACCGCGACCACTCTCGGCGGACTTGACCGGCTCCAGGCCAGCAATCACTTCGGCAGGCATAGGCTGGCCGGTGAATTGTTCGATACGGCGGATTTTATGACGTTCGCCATGGGTGGCCAGTGTAAATGCCTGACCGTTGCGACCGGCACGGCCGGTACGACCGATACGGTGAACGTAGTCTTCAGCCTGCATGGGCAGGTCGAAGTTGATGGCATGGCTGATGCCTTGCACGTCAATACCGCGGGCGGCAACATCGGTTGCAACCAGCACGCGCAGGCGACCTTTTTGCAGCATACCCAGTGTGCGTGTACGCTGACGCTGATTCATATCGCCATGCAGGGCAGAAGCGGCAAAACCTTCATCTTCCAGGCGTTCGGCCAGTGCATCGGCGCCCCGTTTGGTAGAAGTAAAGACAATGGCCTGATCCATGGAAGCATCACGCAGCAGGTGACCCAGCAGGCGCAGTTTGTGGCCGCTGTCATCTGCGTAAAGCAGGGTTTGGGTAATATTGGCGTGTTTCTGTTTCTGTCCGGCGATATCGATACGCAGCGGATTGTTCAGCATGTCAGCGGCCAGACGGGCAACAGTGCCTTCGAACGTGGCAGAGAACATCAGTGTCTGACGATCACCTGGTGTTTGCGCAACAATGCTTTCGATGTCTTCGATGAAGCCCATATCCAGCATGCGGTCGGCTTCGTCCAGCACCAGCGTGTGAACGCGTGACAGATTGACGCGACGTGCGTTCAGGTGGTCAATAAGACGACCGGGGGTGGCAACCAGCACGTCAACACGACGCGACAGCGCTTTAATCTGTGCGCCGTAAGGCATGCCGCCCACTACAGTGGCGATACGCAGATCGTCAATGCCAACGCCGTATGATTTGGTGGCTTCTGCAACCTGCAGGGCCAGTTCGCGGGTTGGCGTCAGGACCAATACTTGTACGCCCACGCCTTTGTTGCCAGGCATGCCGGCAATACGGTGCAAAGAGGGCAGCATGAATGCCGCGGTTTTGCCGCTGCCAGTTTGTGCAGAGACGATCAGATCCTTGCCTTCGAGGGCTTTGGGGATCGCTTCGGTTTGCACAGGAGTGGGCTGAGTGAAGCCGGCCTTGTTCAGGGCAGCAAGAAGAATGGGTGATAGACCCAGAGAATCAAATGACATTTGTAATCCTAAGTAGGTGTCAGGCAAGCCTGTTCATCAGGAGCGCAGATGGCCGTTGATTCCGGTTGTGATGCTGGACGATTGCATAAGCAACCCCAGGCCGCACGATGGGCAGGCCATCGGCAAACAGGACAAAACGACAATTCTGTCACGCAGCAAAGTCTTGCTGATATGCACAATGCACATCTGCACTTTACTGATCAGGATGAACAAACGAATGGGAAAATAGCCAGACGAATCGTTGATCGGAGCATCGAGCCGACCGGATCAACCGTTGCATGACAGAGGAAATACGCATGCGGGTCTGGAGGTAGGAGCGATGACGGCTTTTGATTAATAAGCCAGGCAGCAAAAATAAAGAGAATTTGCTGCAAAGAAAATGATTATATAAGTGTTTTCCCTAGAATGCAAGCATTATTATTGCAATATCCATACCGCCGTGTTGTGTATACGGTAAAACCACGTATTCGGCACTATCGTTTTAGTCACACAGTCGCAGCGCCGGCGCAGATCGTCACAGGCTAAGGGCTTTGCGGGCCCGGGCGCCGTCAGGTTCATCCATCCGTGATGCGTTGCAGGGTTTGCTCAAAGCGGGTCTGCTCTGGCACTGTACCTGCCACTTCATCAAACAGGGCGGTAAACGATTGCGTGATGTCCTGGTGGTAGGCGGGCAGCAGCTGCCGGATATGCGCGTTTCTGCGGGCGGTCTCATGGCTGCCGTCTGGCGCATCTGCCGCCTCGCGCGGCATGCCCCAGATCGGGTTGGGAAAATGTTTATCGTCGGCAAAGCGGGCAATGATGTGCCAGTGCACATGGGGAACCATATTGCCCAATTGCGCCAGATTGATTTTATCGGGCTGAAAATGGCGCCTTTGCAGGGCTTCTACGAGATACACGGCGCTCATCAGGCCGCTACGCTCGGCCTGATTCAGGTCGGTCATTTCCTGTGCATGGCGATTGAGGATCACTCGCGTAAATGCCGGGTAATCGGCCTCCTGCGCATCGATGACGCGCAGGAATGCGTTGCGAAACAGCACGGCTCCGCCATCGCCATGACACAACGGGCACTCAGTAGGCGCGGTCACTGCTGCGGTTCTCCCAAAAAAAATCGTATAGGTGAATCAATGATTCACGATAAATGATTCAAGTGTGATGCCTGGATCGGTTTCCCGCATGAACGCTTCGCCGATCAGAAACCCATAGACACCATTTTCATGCATGCTGCGTACGTCTTCGGACGAGTGGATGCCGCTTTCGGTAATGACAAAGCGACCCTCGGGAATATGCGGGAGCAGGTCCAGCGTGGTCTGCAGCGTGGTCTCGAAGGTTCGCAGATTGCGGTTATTGATGCCGATCAGAGACGATTTCATCTCCAGGGCGATATCCAGTTCGGCTCGGTCGTGCACTTCGATCAGGACATCCATGTCCAGTTCCTGCGCAACCGCTTCCATTTCCTTGAGCTGGTCGGGCGGCAAAGCGGCGACGATCAGCAGGATGCAGTCGGCACCCAGTGCACGGGCATTGATGATCTGGTACGGGTCGATCATGAAGTCTTTGCGTAGAACCGGTAGCGGGCAGGCGGCGCGCGCCTGGCGCAGGTAATCGCTGGACCCCTGGAAAAACTGCACGTCGGTCAGTACCGACAGGCAGGTCGCGCCATGTGCGGCATAGGTGTGGGCGATTTCGGCGGGGTTGAAATTGGGCCGGATCACGCCCTTTGATGGCGACGCTTTTTTGACTTCTGCGATGACAGCTGTTTTTTTCTGTCTGATTTTTTCGCGCAGCGCATTGGCAAAACCGCGAACATCCTTGCGCGCCTGAGCTTCGCGCAGCAGATCTGCTTCGCTGCGAAACTGGCGCTGCATGGCGACTTCTTCTTTTTTTACGCTGAGAATCTGTTCAAGAATATCGTTCATGTCGTGAGCTTCCTGGTATAGGCACGGAATGTCTCTAATTTATCACGTGCAGCCCCGGATTGGATCAGTTCGCGTGCTTTATTGATCCCATCCTGCATGGTGGCGGCCTGATTGCCTGCGTAGAGTGCCAGACCGGCATTGAGCACGACGATATCGCGGGCTGTACCCGCTTCATTGTTCAGTGCGCTCATGACCAGATCACGTGACTCTTCTTTGTTACTGACCGTAATATTGCGAATGGAGACCATCTGCATGCCGAAGTCTTCCGGATGAATCTCGTATTCGCTGACTTTGCCGTCCTTGAGCTCGCCCACCAGTGTAGCTGCGCCCAGCGAGGCTTCGTCCAGATTGTCCTTGCCGTGCACGATCAGCACGTGCTTGGAGCCCAGTTGCTGTAGTACACGCACCTGGATGCCGACCAGATCCGGGTGAAAAACCCCCATGAGCTGGTTGCCGGCTTTGGCCGGGTTGGTCAGGGGCCCCAGGATATTGAATATGGTGCGTACGGCCAGCATTTTGCGTATCTCGGCGACGTTTTTCATGCTGCCATGATGCGCCGGCGCGAACATGAAGCCGATGCCGGTTTGTTCCACGCATTCGGCAACCTGTTCTGGCGAGAGCATGACATTGATGCCCAGCGCTTCCAGGACATCGGCGCTGCCCGACGAGGAAGACGAGCTGCGGTTGCCATGCTTGGCAATGCGCACCCCGCCGGCTGCCGCCACGAACATGGCGGTGGTGGAAATATTGAAGGTATGGCTCGCATCTCCGCCGGTGCCGCACATATCCAGCAGATTATCGGGGTCGCTGATGCTGACCGGCGTGGCAAATTCGCGCATGACGGTGGCGGCTGCGGTAATTTCGCCGATGGTCTCTTTTTTGACGCGCAATCCCATGAGCAGGGCGCTGGCAATGGGCGGCGGCACTTCGCCGCGCATCAGCTGGCGCATCAGGTACAGCATTTCGTCATGAAAGATTTCTCGGTGTTCAATACAGCGCGTCAGGGCATCTGTGTAGGAAATGCTCATGGTTCAATGTCCAGAAAGTTTTGCAACAGGGCATGGCCGTGTTCGCTGAGAATGGATTCAGGATGGTACTGTACGCCATAAACGGGCAGGCTGGTATGCTCCACCGCCATGATTTCCCCATCGGCGGTTTCTGCCGTAATGCGCAGGCAGGCGGGCAATGAATCGCGTTCGATGGCCAGTGAATGGTAGCGGGTCACGGTATGGGGTGAAGGAATGTCGCGAAACAGTACTGATCCATCATGGGTAATTTCCGAAGTCTTGCCGTGCATGATCTGCTTGGCACGGATGATTTTACCGCCGAATGCGGCGCCGATGGACTGGTGTCCCAGGCACACGCCCAGGACCGGAATCTTTCCTGCGAAGTGTTGGATCAGTTCAACCGATACACCGGCCTGGGCAGGCGAGCAGGGGCCGGGCGAGACACAAAGCCGTTCGGGGTTGAGCGCGGCAATTTGTGCGACTGTCATCTGGTCGTTACGTACCACATGGACGTCCAGGCCCAGTTCGCCAAAATATTGCACCAGATTGTAGGTAAACGAATCGTAATTATCGAGCATGAGCAGCATGACAGTTCCTCAGATGGGTTGATCCAGACCGTATTGCACCTGTTCGGCGGCGCGCAGCACCGCGCGGGCCTTGGCCTCGGTTTCCTGCCATTCTTTTTCAGGGTCGGAATCGGCCACGATGCCGGCTGCGGCCTGCACATAGAGCATGCCGTTTTTGATGACGCCAGTGCGGATCGCGATGGCCACATCCATTGTGCCGTTGTAACTCAGATAGCCGGCGGCGCCGCCATAGATGCCGCGTCGCACGGGTTCCAGTTCATCGATCAGTTCCATGGCGCGCACTTTGGGCGCACCGGTAAGGGTGCCTGCGGGAAAGCTGGCGCGCAGCACATCGATGGCATCCATGCCAGGCTTGAGGATACCCTTGACGTTCGATACCAGATGCATCACGTGTGAATAGCGTTCAATGGCCATCTGGTCGCTCACTTGCACCGAGCCGGTTTCGGCCACACGGCCCACATCGTTGCGAGCCAGGTCAATCAGCATGACGTGTTCGGCGATTTCCTTGGGATCGGCGCGCAATTCATCGGCCAGCGCGGCATCTTCTTCCGGTGTTTCGCCGCGCTTGCGCGTGCCGGCCAGCGGACGGATGGTGATGGCCGTTTTCTCTTCGGCGTTTTCAGTGAAAGTTTCCTGGCGTACCAGGATTTCCGGTGATGAACCCACGACATGAAAGTCGCCGAAGTTCCAGAAATACATGTAGGGGGAGGGGTTCAGGGAGCGCAGGGCGCGGTATAGGGATAATGGCGAATCCCGGAATGGCTTGGCAATAACCTGTCCGACCTGGACCTGCATCAAATCGCCCGCGGCGATATATTCCTTGGCCTTGAGCACAGCCTTCAAATAGTCTTCTTTCTTGAAGTCGCGGATTTCTGTCGTTTGCAGACTGGGCAGGCTGTAGGGAATTTCAACCGGATGGCGCAGGCGGGCGCGCAGTTCAAGCAGTCGTTTCTGGGCCTTGCTGTAGCTTTCGGGCTCGTTCGGATCGGCGTAGATCATGAGGTAGGTGCGGCCGATCACATTGTCGACAATGACCAGTTCATCGACCTGCATCAGCATGATATCGGGTACGCCTTCCTTCTGGCCATGAGGAAAGGGTTTGACGTTGGGGCCCAGGGACGGTTCGATGTGGCGAATGGTGTCGTAGCCGAAATAGCCCGCCAGGCCGCCGGCAAAGCGGGGGATGCCAGGGCGCAGGGCCACCTTGATGCGTTTTTTGAATTCCTGAATGAAGGTCAGCGGGTCGCCCCGATAGGTTTCGGTCACTTGGCCGTTGGTCAACACTTCGGTCAGATCGCCCGTGGCACGGATGACTGTTTTGGCTGGCAGGCCGATAAAGGAATAGCGGCCGAACTGCTCGCCCCCGACCACCGATTCAAGCAGGCAAGTCATGCGACCGGCTTCTTTGCCGGTGTGGGCCAGTTTCAGGTAGATGCCAAGCGTGGTATCAAGATCGGCGTAGGTTTCCTTGATGATCGGGATGCGGTTGAAACCCTGTGCTGCGAGTGCATTAAATTCAATTTCAGTCATCATGACGGTCTCTGTTTGTGTTTTCCTGAATGACCGGGCAGATACAAAAATACCCGGTCCTGTTTTAAGGGATTACCGGGTATTGTGCGTACTGACTACAATTTTCGGATGCGGAAAAAAAGCGGCATCCGGAACAGTCTATTGAGTGACACTCCCGGCAAACGAACGCCACCAGCGCCAATACATGGCAACCAGAGCAGAGCGAGCATAAAGGGAGTGTGCAGTCATTACGTTAATAAATCAGGTTGGTCTGCCGATGCGTTGTGGCGTTCAATCCACTGAGCCGCTTCGACGATAGTCTCTACTATATCATTGACTTTCAGGTTTTGTACACTGTTTCCTTCGTTGTAACCATAAGGAACAATGAGTACCGGCATGCCGGCCGCTTGCGCCGCCTGGGCGTCGTTGATCGAGTCGCCGATAAAAACGCAGTCTGTTGGCGCCGCTTCCAGCAGGAAGCAGGCATGCAGCACGGGGCCGGCATCCGGCTTGCGGGTCGGGCAGGTGTCGCCCGATACCACTGCGTCAAAAAACGAACGCAGCCCGGTTTGAATCAGCAATTGTTCGGTAAATACCGTGGGCTTGTTGGTGACAACAGCCAGGCGAATACCGGCAGCCTTCATGGCTTTGAGCCCGTCGATCACGCCTTCGAATACCGTGGCCCGATCGCCATTGACCTGATGGTACGCGTCAACGAAATGTTCGCGGGCAACAATGAATGCTTCGGCCGGGACAACAGCTTCATCGTCACCGCCGGTCATGGCGCGACGCACCAGGTTGTCGATGCCTTTGCCGACAAACTGGGCAATCAGCTCCTGGTGCAGTTGCGGCAGCCCCAGTTTGATGCGCATGGCGTTGGCTGCCTGGGCCAGGTCGGGAATGGAGTCGACCAGGGTGCCGTCCAGGTCGAGTAGTGCAGCGCGGATACTCATGAGCGGCGTACTCCGGCAATTTGTTCGCGCATGTTCGCGATCACTGTAGCGTAGTCCTGCTGGCCGAAGATGGCTGAGCCAGCGACGAAAGTATCTGCGCCGGCTTCGTAAATTTGCGCGATATTGTCTGTTTTGACGCCGCCATCGACTTCAAGCAGAATGGTGTTGCCGGTTTTTTCCTGCCAGGCATCAATACGCTGGCGGGTGGCGCGCAGTTTGTCCAGCGTAGACGGAATGAATGACTGTCCGCCGAAACCCGGGTTAACCGACATGAGCAGGATCAGATCCAGGCGGTCCATGACATGATCGAGCACCGACAGCGGGGTTGCCGGATTGAGCACCAGCCCGGCCTTGCAGCCATTGTCACGGATCAGGGAAAGCGACCGGTCCACATGACGCGATGCTTCCGGATGAAAGGAGATGATGTTGGCGCCGGCCTGGGCAAATTGCGGAATCAGGTCATCTACCGGTTCACACATCAGGTGCACATCAATGGGTGCATCCGTACAGGGGCGAATAGCCTTGCACACCATGGGCCCGATGGTCAGATTGGGTACGTAATGGTTATCCATCACATCAAAATGAATCCAGTCGGCACCGGCGCTGATCACATTTCTGACTTCTTCTCCGAGTCGGGAAAAATCTGCTGACAGAATACTGGGGGCGATGCGGGTAACGGGTTGTAATTCCATGACAGCGTTTTTCTCCTGTAAGGGGGCGCACGAAGTACAATGAAGCTCTATTATTCCATACAAACACGTTTAGCTTTCCGAGGATCCGGCACGAATGGTAAATACAATGACTGTGGAAGTCACACCGCGTTATCTCGAAGAACAGTCTGACCCGTCTCGCTCGCAATATGTCTTTGCCTATACTGTGAGAATTCGCAACACCGGTACAGCAGCCGCGCAGGTCATCAGCCGCCACTGGGTCATTACCGATGGCGACGAGAAAACCCAGGAAGTGCGGGGATTGGGCATTGTCGGCGAGCAGCCCCTGATTGCTGCTGGCGATATGTACGAATACACCAGCGGGTGTCCGCTAAATACCCCTTTTGGCACCATGAAGGGCAGCTACCACTGTGTGGGTGAAAACGGTGTTCCGTTTGACGTGGACATTCCCGAATTCATCTTGACGCTACCGCGAACGCTGCATTGATCGTGCGCCACTGTTGCGATGTCATTGGGCTTATGTCTTCCATTATTTGTCTGGATAAATAAATATGAAAAATCCGCAAGCACCAAATAGGCTATTGCCTGCCGCCGTGGCTGCGCTTGTCCTGTTGGCAAGTTGTTCGACGCAGGAGGCGGGGATGCAGCCGTCGGAGTCGTCGTTCTCCATGACTGCGCCTCTGTCAGTGCCGGACCAGTCGGCCTTTGCACCTACGCCACCGCGGCCGCTGGCGGGCCAGTATAGCCAGGTGGCCTGGTCATCGCTGCCCGGCTGGAATGCGGATGATGCCCGCCATTTATGGCTGACTTTCTACAATAATTGTCGTGGCCTGATGCGTCCGGTCAGCGGCTCCAAGGCCATGCCGGCGCGTGCTGCCCCTGCTGTCTGGCAGCCGGTGTGCCAGGCCGCGGCACAGTCGGGTATTGATCCGCGCAGCAATGACGCAACCGCGGTCAAGGCCTTCCTGGAGCAACATCTGCAGCCCTGGCAGGTGACTGAGAACGGCAAGTCAACCAATACCGTTACGGGCTATTATGAGCCTGTGGTGCATGGTTCGCGTTCACAGAACGGTGAGTATCAGTGGCCAATGTATGCCGCTCCCGATGATCTTCTGACCATCGATCTGGGCCAGCAATATCCTGAACTGGCGGGCAAGCGTATTCGCGGCAAGCTCTCGGGCAAGACGATTGTGCCCTACGACACGCGTGCACAAATTGGCCAACGCGACACCAAGCCGCCGGTCATTGTTTGGCTGAATGACCCGGTCGAGGCGTTTTTCCTGCAGGTGCAGGGATCGGGTCGGGTGCAGCTGGAAGATGGCACAACGATTCGCCTGGCCTACGCCAACCATAATGGCCGTCCTTATAGTTCGATCGGCAAGTGGCTGGCCGACAAGGGCGAATTGCCGCTGGCGCAGGCCAATATGCAAAATATCAAGGCCTGGGCCAAAGCCCACCCGGATCGGGTTGATGAAATGCTTAACGCCAATCAGGCCATGGTGTTCTTCCGTGAAGAGGCGCTGTCTGATGATGCCGCCGGTCCCAAGGGCGCCTATGGCATACCGCTAGTCGCGGAACGGTCAGTGGCCGTCGATCCCAATTATGTGCCATTGGGCAGCCCGCTGTATCTGGCAACCACCCGACCCCACTCGACCCAGCCTATGCAACGTGTTGTCTTTGCACAGGACACAGGGGCTGCCATCAAAGGGGTGGCGCGAACCGACTTTTTCTGGGGATCGGGTGATGCGGCGGGCGAGCTGGCTGGTCGTATGAAACAGACCGGCCGGGTATGGATTCTCTGGCCGCGCAGCGCAGGAGTTCCGGAGGCGCGATGAAACACGATGTGATTGTCTGTGGTGCCGGTATTGCGGGAATGGCCAGCGCGCTGGCGCTGACCCGGGCCGGCGTGAATGTGGCGGTGTTGGCACCCAGGCGGGCACCGGCGCCCATGCAGGGCGAGCAGTATCACCCTCGCGTTTATGCCATCTCCGAAGCCAGCCAGGCATTGCTGGCCTCGCTGGGCATCTGGGATGCCATGCCGCAAGAACGGATTACGCCGGTCGATGCCATGCAGGTCAATGGCGATCGTGACGGGCAAGTGGTGCTGGATGCCTGGCAGGCGGCCAAATCCCATCTGGCATGGATTGTCGAATCGGGTGAAATTGAGCGCGCCCTGTTCCAGGCGCTCACCATTTACGGAGTGCCGTGGATTGACGATACGATGCAGGTCTGGCAGCCAGGGCAAGTGACTACGGCAGGTGGCGTGACGCTACAGGCGCAGTTGTTTATTGGTGCCGACGGGGCCCGGTCACCGCTGCGCAGCGCTGCTGCAATGGCGCACCAGAAAAAAGACTATGGCGATCAGGGGCTGGTCACGCATCTGACTTGCGAAAAGCCCCATATGAACACGGCGTACCAGTGGTTTAACAATCATCATGTGCTGGCTTTTCTGCCCATGCCCGATACCAGTGAAGGGCATCAGGTATCACTGGTCTGGTCGGTCGACGATGCAACGGCCGACCGGTTCCTGCAAATGGACGAGGCGACGCTGGGCCGTGCGCTGCCGGAGGCCCTCAATGAGGTGGCGCAGGGTTGCCTGGGTACGCTCAAGACGCGTGCACGCCTGCATGGCTTTCCCTTGACGCTGGAAAAGGCGCAAATGGCCGCCCAGGGTGTGGCGCTGGTGGGCGATGCCGCGCATCGGGTCCATCCGCTGGCCGGACAGGGGCTCAATCTTGGGCTGGGCGACGTTAAGGCGCTCACGCAAGTATTGAACGAAAAAGAGGCATTCCGGTCCTATGGGGATCTGCGTGTGCTCGAGCGTTATGCCCGCACGCGTGCGGCCGATGTCATGGCCATGCGTGTGGCGACCGATGGCCTGTACCAGCTGTTTTCCCGGGACCTGCCTGCGCTGCCGTTTCTACGCAATGCAGGCATGAATCTGGTGCAGCAGCTGCCTTGGGTCAAGCGGCAACTGATTGCCGGGGCATCGGGGTTGTGATCGTCTTGCAATAAGGGATATCGCAGCGGGAGCGCGGTACCGGAACCTGTGCAAGATCGAGGTCAGTACAAAACAGTGCCGGTGACAGCCACCGGCCACAGTAGCGCCTTTCACGTCTCGTGCAAGGCTTCGTTGGCGGCAACGCCACTCAATAGGTTTCTGTCGTAAAAGGATGTAAGGTAATGGGATTGAATTGGATAACAGCACGCACAGGACAGCAGTACCGACGGGCGGCGATGGCAGGCTTGCTGATGCTGGTAGCGGGCGCCTTTACCGTGCCGCCAGTGCTGGCTCAGACAGCCGATAATGCAAAGCTGGAAAGCGTTCGGGACGCGGTAAAAAAGGCGTTCGATGTTGAAGTGACCCGGGTTCAGCCGACCGATTATGCCAATCTGTATGAAGTGCAGCTGGGCGGCAATATCGTGTATACCAACGAAAAGGCCGAGTTTGTGCTGGCCGGCAATCTGGTTGACGCCAAAACAAAACGCGATGTAACCACCGAACGGATCGAAGAAATCTCCAAGGTGGATTTTTCCACCTTGCCACTGGCCCAGGCAGTCAAGCTGGTCAAGGGTAATGGCGCGCGCAAAATGGCCGTCTTCGAAGATCCCAACTGCGGCTATTGTAAAAAACTGCATAAGGAACTGACGACGCTGGATAACGTCACCGTGTACACCTTCCTGTTTCCGATCCTGGCGCCCGATTCAGTGACCAAGGCCAATAACGTGTGGTGCGCCAAAGATCAGGCCACCGTATGGACAGATTGGATGAACAAGGGGATTGAACCACCTGCAGCCACCTGCGAGACACCCATCGAGAAAAATCTCGCCTTGGGCCAGAAATTGGCTGTCCAGGGTACGCCGGCCATCTTCTTTGAAAGCGGCAGCCGCGTCAACGGTTATGTACCGGCCGCCAGGCTCAATCAGGAACTGGATCGCAAGTGATTTATTGCGGCCGGCCCTGGCAGGCCGGCCGCGTGCCGGTTAATGTGCTCGTCAGCCCGACAGGGCAAATGGATGGGTCAGCAGCTGCTGTACAGAGTTGACGCGCAGGTCCACATAGGCGGGTCGCATGCGCTGCATGGAACTGAACGGCGTGCCTCGATGAAAGATGTGCACGGTTTTCATATGCAGCTGCTTGGCCGTTTTCAGGTTCTTTAGCGTGTCTTCGACCAGAATGGTGCGAGTGGGTTCACACTGCAACTGCACTAGCAGCTGCTGCATCAGCGCCGGTGAAGGTTTGGGCCGAAACCGGCCCTGCAGGCACATTTCGTTGATGGAACAGATGCCCGCGAAACAGTGACGTATATCCAGGCGGTCCAGAACGATTCTGGCGTAATGCATGGGCGCATTCGTGACCACATATTTGATGCCTGGTACTGCATTGAGCATGGCAGACAGATTTTTTTCGATTTTGGTGTTGCCGGCAATGTCAAAGTCATGGCTCAAATGCAGGAAATCGGCCGCTTTCACATTGTGATGCCGCACCATCCCGATCAGCGTGGCGCCATAGCGTGCCCAGTAGGTCTTGCGCAAAACCGTTGCCTCGTCTTGGCCAATATCCAGCGATTGCATGACGGCCCGCGTCATACTCTGGTTGATGTGTCCGAAGATGGCGTGCGAGGCGTCGTGCAGCGTGTTGTCCAGATCGAACAGCCATACGCGCGGTGTGCGAGTATGGCGAACCAGTGGTTGCAGGGGTTTGATAAGGGGGGTGCAGATCATGCAGCAACAGCAACGCCTGCGACGCGTAACAACGCCGCAAACGTGATCATGAGGTGATCATGGTGCCGACACCCTTATCGGTCAGGATTTCCAGCAACAGGCAGTGAGCAACCCGGCCATCGACGATATGCACGGAATTCACACCGTTGCGGGCGGCATCCAGGGCCGATGAGATTTTCGGCAGCATGCCGCCAGAGATGGTGCCGTCAGCAAACAATTCATCAATGGTCTTGGCCGACAGCTTGCGCAACAACTGGCCCGATTTATCCAGTACGCCTGGGGTGTTGGTCATCATCAGCAGTTTCTCTGCCTGAAGGACTTCGGCCATTTTGCCGGCGACTACATCGGCGTTGATGTTATAGACGTCGCCTTCTTCAGCATCGTAACCGATGGGGGAAATAACGGGAATGAACTGATCGTCCTGCAGGGCCTTGACCACAGACGGATCAATGCTGGAAATATCTCCTACGAAACCGATATCCAGTGGCGCGTCGGGATTTTCCTTGTTGGGCATCAATTTCTTGCGAGCCTGGATCAGTCCGCCATCTTTGCCGGTGAGGCCCACGGCCTTGCCGCCGGCCTCGTTGATCATCATGACGATATCCTGCTGGACCTGGCCGCCCAGTACCCACTCGACCACTTCCATGGTGTCGGCGTCAGTAACACGCATGCCCTGGATGAAGTTGCCTTCCTTGCCAAGACGCTTGAGTGCGCTGTCGATTTGCGGGCCGCCGCCGTGAATCACCACCGGGTTCAGGCCGATCAGCTTGAGCAAGACGACATCTCTGGCGAAACTGCGTTGCAGCCGTTCTTCAATCATGGCGTTGCCGCCGTATTTGATCACGACGGTCTTGCCGTGGAACTTCCGGATATACGGCAAAGACTCCGAAATAATGTCGGCCTTGATTGCCGGTGAAACAGCGTTGATATCCAGGGGGGTGTCAGACATGCTAGCTCGCGTTTGCTGAAAGTTAGTTTTGTGCCAGAGTATTTTCCAGCGTTTTGATGAAATCTTTTTTATCGTAATTGCCAATATAGCGTTTAACGATATTGCCCTGACGATCCAGCAAGAATGCCACCGGCGTAAATTTGATATCGTCAAATGCTTTGGCAGCGCTGCCATCGCTATCGAGGGTAACGGTAAACGGCAGCTTTTTGTCAGCCGTGTAGTTTTTCACAAAATTGGGCGGATCGTAGGCCATGGCCACGGCAACGGTCTCATAGCCCTTGTCGTGATAGGTATTGTAGTAGCCGATGGTATCGGGCATTTGCGCGATACAGGTCACGCAACTGGTAGCCCAGAATTTGACCAGCACCACCTTGCCTTTGAGGTCGGCGGTCTGGAACTGGCGCCCGTCCAGCGTGGTAAACGTGACATCGGGCGCAGCCTTGGATGAGGTCATCATAAATCCGCCCGCTATGGCGGCCACGGCTAGTACAGCAGGAAGAACGATTTTTTTCATGGATATTCGATTCTATTCCAGAGGGAAAGTTTGCACCGCACCCGAAGAGGGATCGGTTCCGGTGCCGGGCACCGTTGCGGGCGCGCCCGTGCCGCCGGTTGTCGCGTTCAGGCTGCTGCCCGAAACAATATCAAATACCTTAACAACCCGGCTTACGCCGCTGACGCCGGCAGCAGCCGAGGCTGCACGCTGTCCTTCAAGGTCGGTGACCTGGCCCATCAGATAGACAACACCGCGGGTGGTAATCACATTGATGGACCCTGATGGGACCTGTTTGGTGGCCAGAAGTTCCGCCTTGACGCGCGAAGTAATCCAGGTTTCATTGCTGCGAGTGCTGAAAGAGGCACGGGGACCCACGGTCAGCTGGTTGTCGACGCGCTTGACGTCGGTGGCGCTGCGCGCCATGGTTTCGGCCGACTGCTTGGCGGCCTCGGTGGGCACTTCACCGGTTAGCAGGACGCGCTGATTAAAGGATGAAACAATGACACGGCCGGCTTCGCCAACGCTTTCGTTGATGGTGTTCTGAGTGCGTCGTTCAATGTTCTTGTCTACCAGTTGCATGCCGGCTGAGCGCCGGTCCACGGCCACGATGGCGGTGCCGCCCGCGGCAGCCCCGACAATCAGGGGTACGCAACCGGCCAGCAGCGAGCACGACAGTGAAATGGCAACCAGGGCAGTGGCAGGGCGGGACAGGGTAAATGGGCGCGATACACTCATTCGGAATCTCCAAGTAACATGGCGTCAATGCCATCACACAGAACGTGAAGTGCCAGCGAGTGGACTTCCTGGATACGCATGGTACGGTCATGCGGCACACAAAGATGGACATCCTGATTGGTCAGCAGGCCGGTCACACTGCCGCCTTTCTTGCCGGTAAGGGCGATGACATGCATCTCGCGTTCATGGGCGGCGCGGATCGCCTTGATCACGTTGGCCGAATTGCCACTGGTGGTGAAGGCGACCAGCACGTCGCCCGGCTGACCCAGCGCCTGTACCTGGCGTTCAAATATATTGTCGAAACCGTAGTCATTGCCGACGGCAGTAAGGATAGAGGTGTCGGCGTTCAGCGTAATGCCGGCAAACGGGATGCGGTCGCGTTCGAACCGGCCGACCAGTTCGGCGATGAAATGCTGGGCATCGGCAGCCGAGCCGCCATTGCCGCAGGCGAGCACTTTACCATTATTGCTGATGGCGTTGACCAGCATATCGATGGCGACAGCCAGCGGTTCGGCCAACACCTGGTGGCTTTGGGCGACGACGCGGGCCGAATCATCGAAATGAAAAGAAATACGGGAAGAGATGTCCATATCGATATTATCGCACGTGTTAAAAAAAACCGCATGGGCAGCTGTTGCTATGCAAGCAGGCAACGGGCTGCAAAAGGCGCGTTTGAGGCGTCAGCAAAACCGATTGTAACGGTTTTGTGATCGTCAGAAGACGGCAGGCAGCCAGTTCAGGGTATCGCCTTCGATGCAGACGGCATCGAAGCGGCAGCGTGGTGTTCTACCGCCAAACCCGCTTGCAGCCAGTTGGGGCAGGAACCAGGCCGCCGTTCTGCGCAGTCGCTGCTGCTTGGCGTAGGTGATACTGGCGGCCGCGCCCCCATGACGCGCGTTATTGCGATGGCGGATTTCAACGATGACCATGGTCTGGGCATCGGCGCGAAAAACCGCATCCAGTTCTCCGTACCGGCAGCGCAGATTGGTGCCCAGCAATTGCAGGCCATGCTCACAAAGCCAGGCGATGGCATGGCTTTCGGCCTGCAGGCCGCGTTGCTGGGTGGGTGATAATCGATGCTCATGCGCATTGCGACAAGCGCTGGTGCCTGTTGCTGCCCGACGGCGGCGCCGCGCCCGCTGCTTGACTTGCGCGGCCGCAGCCAGCATGAATGCGATGTGCTGGTGGCTTTGCATGGTCGCGGGTGTCTGGGATTTGTCGCAGGCGAGTTCGACAGGTTTTTTTCCGGTCACGGCATGGATCCACAGAGGTGTGATAGCTATCGGGGATAATGTCCGAATATGATTTTTTCACACAGAGAAGTCCATGACTAGCGAAAGCGGACAATTTGATGCCCGATGGCAGCGTGTGCTGCATGACCTGGCCAACCAGGACTGGCCGGCCGGGTGCCTGTATGTGGTTGCCACGCCGATTGGCAACCTGGCCGACCTGTCGCCGCGCGCCTTATATGCGTTGCAGAAGGCCGATCTGATCGCGGCCGAAGACACGCGTTCTTCCCGTGTGCTGCTCAATGCCTGGGGCATAGAGACGCCAATGATGGCCGCGCACCGGCATAATGAAGCCCAGGCGGCGGCTACCCTGTTGCGCCATCTGGGCCAGGGGCAGCGGGTTGCGTTGATTTCCGATGCCGGTGCGCCAGCGGTCAGCGATCCCGGGGGGCGCATTGTGAGTGAAGTGCGCGCTGCCGGGCACCAGGTGCGGGTCATTCCCGGTCCCTCGGCCGTGATTGCCGCCCTGATGGGTAGCGGTGCCACCAGCGATGAAAACCCGGCCTTTGTCTTTGCCGGCTTTGCACCGCAAAAAGCCGTGGCGCGGCAGACTTGGCTGAAGACCTGGTGTGCGGTGCCGGCGGCCATTATTCTTTTTGAATCGCCGCATCGGGTGCGCAGCACGGCGACCGACATTGCTGCAATCGCAGGCGCTGATCGTCCGGTGACCGTTGCGCGGGAATTGACCAAGCGGTTCGAGCAAATTGCCACCGTACCGGCAGGGGAGCTTGCCGACTGGTTCGCGCAGGATAGTCAGCGGACGATGGGCGAATTTGTCCTGATTGTGCATGAGGCAGCAAAAAAAGAGGTGGCGGCGCTGGGCCAGGACGCCGAGCAG
The DNA here is from genome assembly GCF_004217095.1 of Advenella incenata. Classification (GTDB taxonomy): domain Bacteria; phylum Pseudomonadota; class Gammaproteobacteria; order Burkholderiales; family Burkholderiaceae_B; genus Advenella; species Advenella incenata. Next base: position 762,240 of record NZ_SHKO01000001.1, read on the forward strand.
ATTGTGGCCGCCATGCTCCGGTCTTATTCGGTGAAAGATACGGCCAGACTGCTTGCCGCCTTCAGCGGTCTGCCGCGGGACGTACTGTACGCCAAAGCGCTGCAGATAAAGCAGCAGGACAATGAAGCGCAAGACTAAGTGCTGTGTGACTGCGATGGCCCTGCACGGTGCCTTGTAAGCAAGCGGCAAAAACAGGATAAGCGCAAAAACACAAAGGCCGTTCCCGGTAAGGAAACGGCCTTTGTGTTTATGTCGGCGTTATATCGACGAGGAGCGTGATTACAGCATTTTCTTGGCTTTGACCTGCGTTTCGGTGCTGCGTTCGCCCGCTGCCGCTGCCTTGGAAATGGGCTCGATCTTCACCTTGTCGCTGCCGCGGTTGACAATACCCAGGCGTTTTGCGGCGCCATAAGACAAATCAATGACCCGGTTGCCGACGAATGGTCCGCGATCATTGATGCGCACCACGATGCTTTTGCCGGTGGAGACACGCGTTACCCGGACGTAGGACGAAATGGGCAGGCGCTTGTGAGCAGCTGTCATTGCGTTCTGATTGAAGGTCTCGCCATTGGCGGTCTTGCGACCATGGAAGCCCGGACCGTACCAGGAGGCAATGCCTTCCTGGGAAAAGCTGTCGGTCTCGTCTATGCTCATGGGTTTGTAACGAATTCCGTTGACCCGGTAGGACTTGCTGGTGCCCGAGAGCGCCTTGCGTGCCTTGGTGGCAATATCCTCGTCTGCCGGTTGCGTATCGTCCCGTTCGGCCAGGCTGACGTCATCTTTGGGCACCTGGATCTCGTATTCGCTTTCGGGAATAATGCCATTTTCCGTGATGCGCATTGTCAGGCCGTCAACCAGTTGCGGTTTTCCGCTTTCAGCGGTAGCGGCGGGCGCTATCGTTACCGGGGCTGCAGTAACGTTTGCCTGTTTGACTGCATCTGTGGTTTTTTCTGCATCAGCCTTGGCAGTCAGTGGTTTTTCGACGGCACGACCGCTGTCTTTTTGCGTCAGGCGCGAACCCGCTTTGATCTGTTGTTTAGGGCGCTCACCCGTGGTCGCAGCCGGTTTTACCGGGGTGCCTGTGCGGCTGGCCAGTGTATTGCCTGTTTTGACCACTTGGGTAGGCTTGGCAGCATCGCTATCGTCGCTCTTGACTGTCTGTGAGCGTGAATCAGGCTTGGCTGGAGGCGTTGCCACCGCAACCTCAGCTTTGGCAGACTTTTTGTCTGTTACCGCTGGTTTGGCAGGTACCGCCGCATCATCGGCCGCTTCGGGTACGACCCCGTTGGCGGTGATGCGCATTTTTTGCACAGGAGCTGCCGGTTTTTGGGCTTTTGCTCCTGGCGCTGCGGCGTTGGCCGGCGCAACCATGTGCTCGGAAAAATCCTGGTTCTCGCGGATTTCGATCCCGGCGGCATGGACGACCGGCGCAAGAAAGAGGCCGGTTACAAGTGTGGTTAAGGTGCTGCGTATTAAAGTTGTTCGTTTCATCATGTCATAGTGTCAACTGGGCACGATGCCTAACGCGTAAGGGTTTGTAGGAACTGAAGCGCTTGGCCAGTTCTTCGGCCACGTAGACCGATCGATGCTGACCACCGGTGCAACCAATGGCAACGGTGAGATAACTACGCGTATCCTGCATATACAATGGGAGCCATTTTTCAATATATGCGGCAATATCGTTGATTAAGGCGGGCACGCTGTCAAATTGAGCCAGCCATGTCGCCACGGGTTCATCACGGCCCGTAAGCGGGCGTAAGTTGCTGTCGTAATGAGGATTAGGCAAGCATCTTACATCAAAAACGAGGTCTGCGTCATTAGGGACGCCTTTTTTGTAGGCGAAGGATTCGAAGGTCAAAAGGACTTCCGGCTCTTCATGATCGACCACATCTTTGACCCATGCGCGCAATTGTCCGGGCGTCAGACCCGAGGTGTCTATCACGTGTTCCTGCTCGCGCAACGGCGCCAAAAGATTGCGTTCGTGTGTGATGCAATCCTCCAGAGACGGCGTAATTCCTGTGGTTTCACGCATGCGGTTGCTCAGCGGGTGCTTGCGGCGCGACTCGGAATAACGATGAATCAGGGTCTCGTCATCGGAGTCCAGAAAGATAACTTGCATGGGCAGACCCATGCTGCGAAGGGCGGTAATAACCCCCGGCAGGCCGGCCAGTTCGCCCGGCGTTCTGACATCAATTGCAACAGCTACCGACTTGAGACGGTTTTCCCTGGCGTTGGCAACCAGGTCGTGCAGCAGGCTGACGGGCAGGTTATCGATACAGGAGTATCCGAGGTCTTCCAACTGACGCAAAGCAACGGATTTTCCTGATCCTGAAATGCCGGTAATAAGTACAACATGAAGCATAATGGGTATTAATCCTGGACAAAACGTATGGATGGTCGGAAAAATGGCCTTTCGTTCGTTCTTGTACAGTCTTGGTGGCCGAAATGTATGTCTCTTGACTCTATTTAACCATAGACACGTGACAACATATAACAGATCGGTCTCTGGCCGGGATTTGTGTCGGTAAAACCTGTGGGTCGTCTCTTTTGTTTACATGCTCCGGTTGGCACTCCGGCGACAGGCACGGGCCGGCTCGACCCCGTGGAGGCCTGTCAGAGGTTGCTGTTTTCCATGATAGCGGCTGCCTGGCGCTCCATGAATTCGCCAAGGGTGTCAATGCCGCGCAATTTGAGGATGGTATTGCGCACGGCGGCCTCGACCAGCACGGCAAGGTTGCGTCCTGCTGCCACCTGCAGCATGACGCGGCGGATAGGGATGCCCAGCAAGTCCTGGGTCTGGTCCTGAATGGGCAGGCGCTCGAACTTTTCACTGTTGGCACGCACCAGATGCACAATCAGCTTCAGGCGCATTTTGCGGCGCACCGAGGTTTCCCCGAAAATGGTGCGGATATCCAGCAGGCCCAGTCCGCGCACCTCGAGCATATTGCGCAGCAGGTCGGGGCATTGGCCTTCGATCAGCGTGGGCGAGGTGCGGGAAAAATCGACGGCGTCGTCTGCCACCAGGCCATGTCCGCGAGAAATCAATTCAAGCGCAAGCTCGCTCTTGCCCAGCCCCGACTCGCCCGTAATCAGCACGCCCAGCCCCAGCACGTCCATAAAAACGCCATGTACCGTGGTTTTAGGGGCAAAACGCTTGTTCAGGTAAATGCGCAGTACGTCAATCAGATGCGCAGCATCCACCGGGGTGGAAAGAAGGGGGATTTTGCTGCGGGAGCAAAAGCTGACCAGATCGGCGGGAGAGTCCAGGCTTTCGGCCAGAATCATGGCCGGAACACCGCCTTCGGCCAGTTCGATCAGGATTTTTTCACGCTGAACGGCAGAAATACGGTTATAAAAAATCAGCTCTTCCTTGCCGAATACCTGAATTCGCGAAGGGTGCACAACGTTCAGGTGCCCGATCAGGTCCGCCGCAGACGTATTGGCTGCTGAATCCTGGATATGACGGGTACGGCCTTCCTTGCCGGCGATCCAGGTGAAACGCAGCGTTTCGTCATTGTCGGCTGCCAGATCCTGAATACTGAGCATGAGCGCGCCCCCGATTAATTGCCGGCGGAATTGGCCAGCAGTTGATGAATGCCTTCTGCATTGGGGCTGCCCAGCAATTGCTTGCGTGTTTCTGCGCTGGAGAGCAATTGCGCCAGTTCGGCCAGTATTTCCAGATGCTGCTGGGTTGCGCTTTCGGGTACCAGCAGGATGACCAGCAGTTGCACATGCTGGCCATCTGGGGCGTCGAAGGGGATGGCCGTGCTCAATCGCATGACGGCAGCGACGGCCTGCTTCAGGTTGGCGATGCGGCCGTGAGGCACCGCTACGCCATGACCCAGGGCAGTGGAGCCCAGTCGCTCACGCGAGAACAGGCTGTCGAAAACCGTGGAGCGGGCAATGCCCTGATTGTTCTCGAACAGCAACGCAGCCTGTTCGAAGGCGCGCTTTTTGCTGGTGACGTTGACATCCAGCAGGATATTTTCCGGCGGGAGTATACGGGATAGTTGATTCATGCCGCAATTATAGGATGTTCTTACAATAAGAAATAGAAGGGTAAGCTAAAACCCGGCCATCCGGCCGGGTTTAGGCGAAAAACGGGAAAAAAGTACAACGTATCTACCCGATACTCATTCTTTTTGCCGATTCATTGGAGTGATTTGACGCTTTCGTTTTGTATTTGATGACTTGTCTGTCGGTTTTGTCCGAAAGCAAATCAATGGCCGCATACAGGTTTTCGTCCGTGACTTCGCAGTGGATGTCTTTGCCCGGCACGCGTAGCGTAACTTCTGCGCTGTGCTTGAGTGGTTCCCTGGACAGGATAACCTGGGTATCAATGACATGATCGAAGTGCCTGAGGACTTTGGCGAATTTGGTCACTACGTATTCTTTAATGGCAGGGGTGATTTCCACATGATGGCCACTGATATTAAGATTCATAGTGTGCTCCTTTTGAAAGTTGAATAGGCAGACGCCGATACAGGACAAGGCGTCAGTACAAAAAGATGAGAGAGGCGTAACTCCTTTTTTGACAGGTTGATGAAAAGCTGAATTTTCAGTCTGTATGGATAGTTTAAACCTTATTTGGACTTATACAAGCCCCCCCGCAAGCCGCGGCCTGCTTGCCTGCGCCCCTGTGGCAGGGCGCGGCAGGGGCATGCACAAAGTTACATTTTAAAGTGTTCGCCCAGATAGACCTTGCGCACTTCCGGGTTGGTAATAATGGAGGCGGGTTCGCCGTCAGTGAGCACCTTGCCGGCGCTGATAATGTAGGCGCGATCGCAAATGCCCAGGGTTTCGCGCACATTGTGATCGGTAATGAGGACCCCGATATTGCGGCTTTTTAGAAAGCGCACGATGCGCTGAATTTCGATTACTGCGATCGGGTCAACGCCTGCGAACGGTTCGTCCAGCAGAATGAAGCGAGGATTGGTGGCCAGCGCCCGGGCAATTTCAACCCGACGCCGTTCACCGCCTGAAAGGGAGATGGCAGCGTTCTTGCGAATGTGTGTAATTTGCAGCTCTTCGAGCAGCAGTTCCAGTTGTTCCTGGACCCGCTTGCGCGTCAGCGTCTTGCCGGTATCAGGGTCATTCTGCAGTTCCAGCACGGCCTGAATGTTGTGTTCTACGCTCAGGCGCCGGAAGACCGAAGCATCCTGGGGTAGATAGGACAGGCCCAGGTGGGCGCGCTTGTGGATGGGCAGGGCGGTAATGTCGCGCCCGTCAATTTCAATTCGCCCGAAATCGGCCGGCACCAATCCCACGATCATGTAAAAACTGGTGGTTTTGCCGGCGCCATTGGGGCCGAGCAGGCCGACGACTTCGCCGCTGGACACGGAAATGGAGACGTCCTGGACAACGCTGCGGCCATTGTATATTTTTTGCAGGCCAATGGCTTTGAGCTGCCCCAGACTGTCAATGGTGTTGGTCTGCAGGCTAGAGCTGGATGAGGTATTCATGCATTAATTCTGGGTTGCTTTGCCGGCTTTGCCGGTTGCGGCCGAACCGCCATCCTGGGCAGGCGCCTGGATGGTGCTGGGCATTGGCTTGTTGTTATACAGCTTGCGGCATTCGGCGACGGCCTGGTCTGTTTTGGCTCGTGGCTGTGCAATTGAGCGCACCCGACCAGGTTGGGTCGCTGAGGTCGGACCTCCGGCTGCAGAGTAGGTATTGTTCTGGTTGTTGAAAGTGACGACTTCACCATTGACCGTATCGAAGGGCTTGCCGCAAACAAACCGGGTCACCGTGGCGTGGCCAATCATCTTGACCGTGTTCAGTTTGCCATCGTACTCGCCGCGATCCCCGCGTGCTTCGACGACTTCATAGTTCTCGGGTCGTTCCTGGCGGATGAATACAAAACGTGATTTGCTGACCGTGGCCACGCCATGCTGGAAGCCCTGCGCATCTTCGCGCAGGCTGAGCTTGTCGGCGGTCAGTTTCATCAGGCCGCGCGTGAGAATGACATTGCCGGTAAAAAGGCTGGTTTTGTTTGCGTCATCGTAGCTCAGGGTATCAGACAAGACCTGGGTGTCGGGCTCTTCTTTGTTTGCCGGGGTGTTGGAGCCGGCAGGCGCCTGGGCCAGCGCCGCGGTGCCGGCCAGCAGGGCACAAACGCCAAGGCACAGCGCGTGTGTCGTGATTCTGAAAGAGGACGCATTCATTGCGGGGAGTTTCCTTGCTTGTTGGGGATGACGGTGCGACGCCGTTGACTGTCCTGCCCTGAGATGGAGACGTCGGAAGAGGAGTACACGTCGAGTTTTCTGGTTTTGTTGTTATACATCATTCCGTTGCCGTTCATACGGGAATTGCCGTTAATGACGAGCGCCGGTTTGTCAGTCGTTATGATATCTTCATTGGGATAGATGATCAATTGCTCGCTGGTGACGTCCAATGCCTTGTCTTCGCCATGCGGGAAGCGGTGCAGATGGGCGTTGCCCTGCATGATAATTTTGTTGCCGTTATCAAGTAGCGTGGCCGTAGCCGCAGTGCCCACGGTACGGGGCGAGTCCGGGCGCTGGCCGGTAGCGGTGGCGTCGGTAACCAGGTAACTGTCGTTATAAGGGAAGTGCTGCATTTGCGAGCCTTCGAGCCGGTTGATGGGCACGCCGTTGGCATCGGAGCTGAGCATCACGAATTTTTCCGACCACGAATCGGGTTCCTGCGTTTTGCGTGCTGGCGGGTCTACATCAATTGCCCGCTGCGCGTAATCGGCTGCCCACCAGGTTGAGATAACCAGTGTGATAAGCATGAACAGCGCGATAAGGGCGGGGAAACGTTCTTTCATCGCATTACTGGATGACGTCGCCGGTAATCCGGCCCGGCGTGAAAAAGCCGGAAAGGGTGCCCTGGGCTGCCAGGATCAAGTCGGTACACTCGCGTACGGCGCCGCTGCCGCCCGGCAACGTGGTGGTCCAATGGGCCGTCTGCTGCACATACAGGGGTGCGTTGGGTACGCTGATGGCAAAACCGCACTTTTGCATGGCCGGCAGGTCGATGACATCGTCGCCCATGAATGCAACGTTTTCGAATCCCAGCCCCATGTCGCCGGCTAGTTGGCTAAGTACGGCAACCTTGTCGCGCACATTTTGAAAGACATCCGACAGTCCCAGGTCGGCAGCGCGGCGTGTAAGGATTTCTCCTTCGCGACCGGTAATCAGGACCACGCGCACGCCTGCCTGATGCAGCATTTTCATGCCGTGCCCGTCCAGCGCGCAAAAGCGCTTCATCAGTTCGCCGTGCTCGCCATACCACAGGCTGCCGTCGGTCAGAATGCCGTCTACATCAAAGGCGATGAGCTTGACTTGTGCCGCCAGCTCGCGCACGGGCTGGCTGATTTTGGAAAGAACCAGCGCTTCGGCCGGATGGGGGGGAGTGATTGGTTTCATACGTCAGATTACTTTTGCATCCATCAGGTCGTGCATGTGCAGGGCGCCGACCAGCGTTTGTTCCTGATTGACCACCAGCATGGTCGAGAGTTTTTGTTGCTCCATGACGGCAGCCGCTTCTGCAGCCAGCGCATCGGGGCCGATCGTACGTGGATGGGGAGTCATGACCTGTCCTGCCGTAGCCGGGCGGATGTCCCCCTTTTGCATGATCAGACGGCGCAGATCGCCATCGGTGAAGATACCCAGGGGCTTGCGTGCCTCGTCGGCAATCACTGTCATGCCCATGCGTTTGCCTGTCATTTCTTCGAGTACTTTTTGCATGGGGGTGTCCGGGCCGACAATGGGCAGTTCCTCGCCCTGGCGCATGACATCGCGCACGTGGGTGAGCAGGCGGCGGCCCAGCGCGCCGCCGGGGTGCGAGCGGGCAAAATCGGAAGTGCCAAAGCCGCGCGCTTCCAGGCACGCAATGGCCAGTGCATCGCCCAATGCGAGCGTGACGGTGGTGCTGGAGGTGGGCGCCAGATTAAGCGGGCAGGCTTCGCGCGTGACGCCAACGTCCAGGAAAACATCAGACAGGCTGGCCAGTTCGGAATAGCGGTTGCCGCAAATGCCGATGATTTTCGAGCCCAGCCGCCGTGCTATCGGTAAAATGGTAGCCAATTCGGGCGATGACCCGGAATAGGATACGGCAATAATAATATCGTCACCGGTAATCATGCCCAGATCGCCGTGTGCGGCTTCGGCAGCGTGTACAAAATAGCTGGGCGAGCCGGTGGAGGCGAAGGTGGCCGATATTTTTCGGGCGATATGTCCCGATTTGCCGATGCCCGTGACCGCGACGCGTCCCTTGTTGGCAAGCAGCAGCGCTACCGCCTGGGCGAAGCGTTCATCCAGGCGTGCGTCCAGGTGCTGCAACTCGGCTATCTCGGTTTGCAGCGTACGGTGCGCAGAGGCAAGGGCATCATCAGAAGTAAATGCAATTTCATTGACCATCCGGCGATTTTAATCGCAACGCGAGTGCAAGATGGATAAATTTCAAGCTTGCGTCAAAATGCGCATTGCAGCGGGTTGCAACGGGAACTGGCGCCCGACGAGCGGCGCAGCGCTAGCCGGCCGACCCCGGCGCAGTTTGTCCGATACAGGCTGCGGCGCACAGGGGAAATCGGCCGTCGCAGGCCCAACGCTGTTTTTGTCATGCAGGCGTTTTATAATCGACGCTGTCCGTACCCTGTTTGCCTGTTATCGATCACGTGATGGTGTTGCTGCGAAGCTGAACCGGCGCAAGCGTGTTTTGCCCCGGCCAGTGTAGTCTGCAGCCTGCCTGTGGTGTCCATGAACATCCCGTGAGTGCCCCTTTAGTGTCCGTTTATAGTGTCCATTTATAGCGTCCCTTCAGCGTGCTTTAAAGTGCCAGCAGAAACAACAGGGTATTTTTTGCCGTTGCCGGCCTGTATGGCAACCGTACAATCTTCTTGATCACCACTACCATCATGACCGCCAATCCTGCTTCTCCTGTTTTGAGTACCCCTTTTTCCAGCGCGGCCACCCGCGTCATGCTGCTTGGCTCAGGTGAATTGGGCAAAGAGGTCGTGATCGCCCTGCAGCGCCTGGGTGTCGAAGTGATCGCCGTGGACCGCTACGAGAATGCGCCGGCCCATCAGGTGGCCCATCGCGCCCATGTGGTGAACATGACAGACAGGGAAGCGCTGCGTCGCATTATCGAGGCAGAACAACCGCATGTGATCGTGCCCGAAATCGAGGCCATCGCCACCGATCTGCTGGTCGAGCTGGAAGCGCAGGGTCAGGTTCGGGTCACGCCGACGGCACTGGCCGCAAGACTGACCATGGACCGTGAAGGTATTCGCAGGCTGGCCGCAGAAACACTGGGCCTGCCTACGTCGCCCTATCGTTTTGTTGATACCCAGCAGGCACTGCAGCAGGCCATTGACGAACAAATCGGCTACCCCTGCGTCGTCAAGCCGGTCATGTCCTCTTCAGGCAAAGGCCAGTCGCTCATTCGCAACGCCGATGATGTGCAGCACGCCTGGCAGTACTCGCAGGAAGGCGGGCGCGTTGGCAAAGGCAGAATCATTGTCGAGGGATTTATCCGTTTCGACTATGAAATCACCTTGTTGACCGTGCGGGCCCGTGATCCGAAAAGCGGTGAGATCGTTACGCACTTTTGTGAGCCCATCGGTCATCGCCAGGAAGCCGGAGACTATGTGGAAAGCTGGCAGCCGCAGGCCATGTCGGCCGCAGCGCTGCAGCGGGCCAAAGAGATCTCCCTGGCGGTTACCGGCGCCTTGCAGGGGCAAGGCGTCTTTGGCGTAGAACTGTTTGTGGCAGGCGATCAGGTCTGGTTTTCCGAAGTCAGCCCACGGCCGCACGATACCGGGATGGTCACCATGATCACCCAGACTCAGAATGAATTCGAACTGCACGCGCGGGCGCTGCTCGGACTGCCGGTTAACACGGCGTTGCGCGCAACCGGGGCCAGTAGTGTGATTTATGGCGGCGTGGATGCAGATGCCGTCAGCTTCAGTCACGTGGCCGAAGCGCTGGCTGAACCTGATACCGACGTACGGCTTTTTGGCAAGCCGCAGTCCTTCGTGCGTCGACGCATGGGGGTAGCGCTGGCCGCAGCGGAAACCACCGACCTGGCCCGTGAAAAAGCACTGCGGGTGTCGTCGGCCATCAAGGTGTCGGCCGTCGATTAAGGACACAAAGCGAATCGCCGGTATTGGCGTTCGTGAATCGGCTATAGTGTCGTTGTTTGATTTTCACCGTCACAGGAGTTTCTGACATCATGACCATGATTGACCCGCATCAAATGGTGACCAACGCCATCCGCAGCGTGCCTGACTGGCCGAAGCCGGGCATTACATTTCGTGATATCACACCTGTGTTACAAGACCCGCGTACGTTCCGGGTCCTGCTCGATATTTTTGTTTATCGATATATGCGTGAACGGCTGGATCTGATCGCCGGCATTGATGCGCGCGGCTTTATCGTGGGCAGTGTGCTGGCCTATGAGCTCAAACTGGGATTTGTGCCGGTACGCAAGAAAGGCAAGCTGCCTTTTCAGACACTGGCCGAAGAATACTCTCTGGAATATGGCAATGCCAGTGTCGAAATGCATACCGACGCAGTTCGTCCCGGCCAGCGCGTGCTGCTGGTGGATGATCTGATTGCGACCGGCGGCACCATGCTGGCGGCAGCCAAACTGTTGCAGCGTCTGGGCGCCAATGTTGTGGAAGCGGCGGCTATTATTGATCTGCCCGAGTTGGGTGGGTCGAAATTATTGCGGGAAAATGGCGCGTCAGTCTTTACCGTCTGTGAGTTCTGAGGCCGTTCAAGGCCATCAATTGCTCTTGCTGCAAGCCTGGCCGACAGCCAGGCGCCGCGTTCTATGCGCCCGCAGGGATAACAGGCTATCAGGATTGAGTGAAGATGCTGGGTTTGAGTGAAGATGCCAGGTCCGGATCTGGCTTGATGTAACGCTGACCAGGGGAAGGCATCAGAGGAAACCGTCGGTTTCTTCTGCAATGCCCAATCAATATGCTGCTTCTATACTGACTGCAGTCACGGTTGTTTTTACAGGAACAGCTTGTACGCCGGATTCTTGCTTTCGTTCTCGTAAGGGTAGCCAATTTGCGAGAGGAACAGCTTGAACGCCTTTTTGTCGGCAGGTGGAACCTGTATGCCGATCAGCACCCGGCCGTAATCCGAGCCCTGGTTGCGGTAATGAAACAGGCTGATATTCCATTCGGGATTCATGGTATCCAGGAAACGCATCAGCGCCCCGGGGCGTTCCGGAAACTCAAAGCGGTACAATTCTTCGTTATCTGCCAGCGGCGAATGGCCGCCGACCATGTATCTCAAATGTGATTTGGCCAGATCATCGTGGGTCAAATCCAGGGTTTCGAATTTTTTGCGGCGCAGGGTGTTGGCCAGCTTTTCGGCCTCAGCATGCGAGCTGATCTGAATCCCGACAAAAACATGCGCCTTTTGCGCGTCGGAAATGCGATAGTTGAATTCGGTCACACTGCGGTTACCCAGCAGCGTGCATAATTGGCGGAAGCTGCCGCGCTCTTCGGGCATGGTAACCGCAAAGATGGCTTCGCGGGCTTCACCCATATCGGCCCGTTCTGCAACAAAGCGCAGCCGGTCAAAGTTCATGTTGGCGCCCGAGGCAATGGCAATGACAGTCTTGTTTTTCCAGCCGTGCTCGGCCAGGTAGCGCTTGGCGCCGGCCAGGCCCAGCGCGCCGGCCGGTTCTACCACGTTGCGCGTATCCTGGAACACATCCTTGATGGCCGCGCATAACTCGTCGGTATTGACGGTGATGATATCGTCGGCATATTTATGAATCAGGCGGAAGGTTTCGCTGCCGACCTGTTTGACTGCAGTACCATCGGAAAACAAACCCACGTCGTTCAGATGGATGCGACGTCCGGCGCGGAAGCTGCGCGCCATGGCATCGGAGTCTTCTGTCTGCACGCCAATGACGGCAATATCCGGACGCAGCTGTTTAATGTAAGCGGCAATGCCGGCAAGCAACCCGCCGCCGCCGATAGGTACAAAAACGGCGTCCAGTTTGCCGGGATGCTGATGCAGCATTTCCATGGCAACGGTGCCTTGTCCTGCAATCACGTCGGGATCGTCAAATGGATGCACGAACGTGAGTTTTTCCTTTTTCTCAAGGGTGCAGGCAAATTCATAGGCGTCGCTGTACGAGTCGCCGTGCAGCACCGCTTCGCCGCCCAGGCGCTTGACCGCATCCACTTTTACCGCGGGCGTGGAGGTAGGCATGACAATCACGGCACGGCAGCCCAGTCGCTTGGCCGACATGGCCACGCCCTGGGCATGGTTGCCGGCCGAGGCGGCAATGACCCCGCGCTTGAGCGCTTCGGGGGGCAAGTTGGCCATTTTGTTATAGGCCCCGCGTATTTTGAAGCTGAAAACCGGCTGGGTGTCCTCACGCTTGAGCAGTACAGTATTCTGAATCCGCTGCGAGAGCAGGGTGGCCGGTTCCAGGGCTGTTTCGATTGCGACATCGTAAACACGGGATGTGAGTATGCGTTTGAGGTAGTCGGTTGACATGTTATTTTTGAAAGAAAAGAGGATACAGATAAGCGCTTAAGGTTAACATAGCGGATCTGATTTTGGGATTAAAGCCGGAACCGTCGTTTTCAAAAAGTCGGTCCAATAGGGAAGTTATGGAACATGAAGTAATGCTGTGGGTCAGGGAAATGCTGACTGTGTTATCCCTTCCGACTGTCGGTTTGCCCGGCATTTTCGTCGTTGCACTTGTCTCGGCCACGTTGCTGCCATTGGGCTCGGAGCCTGTGGTCATCGCCTATCTGAAAATAGCGCCCGACATGTTCTGGCCTGCCATGGTGATCGCCACTGTGGGCAATACCATTGGCGGGGTAATCACCTACTATATGGGCAAGGCGGCAAAGGTCGCCTATGAAAAGTTCCAGCACAAGCAGGCGCTGGCTGCCGGTGAAGTGGTCGACGAGACCGGCCGGGCGGTGGCGGCCGAAGAAAAATACCTGTCCGAAGGCGATGACGCTGCGCCGGCGCCTGCCGCTCCGGGCAAAGAAGGGGGGCGCTGGCACGGCAAGATGACCTATTATTTTGACCGCTTTGGTCCCGCAGCGTTGTTGTTTTCCTGGCTGCCTGTGGTGGGCGATCCCCTTTGCGGTGTCGCCGGCTGGATGCGCCTGCCCCTGTTGCCGTGTATTATCTTTATGACCATCGGCAAGTTCCTGCGCTATCTGCTGATGACCTCCGCCGTATTGTGGCTCTGGTAAATAGCGGCGGGCCCTGGCTGTGTGGTTGGGCTGGCGGGGCAATGCCCGAGCCTTGATCGCCTCGCGGCAGATTCAATAACAATCGTTTGCCGGCGGGCCACATAATAAGCAATAGCGGGATCGGCAAGCATGGAGGCGTGATGACTATGTAACCGCGCATCACAGCCATCGCCTCAATGGGCCATCAGCAGCCCTTCCTTTGCAAAAACAGCGTGAATCTGGCGTGCAAACGCCAGCGCATGCGCGCCATCGCCATGCAGGCACAGTGTATCGGCTTGAATCTCCACTTTTTTGCCTGACTGGGCGATCACATAACCCTCGCGTACCATCGTTAGCGCCTGAGACACGGATGTCTCAACGTCTTCGATCAGGGCGCCTGGCTGGCTGCGTGGCGTCAGGGTGCCATCATCCTGATAGGAGCGATCGGCAAAGACTTCCTGCATGACGTTCAGGCCCAGGCCACGGGCGATCTCTACCTGTCTGCTGCCGGCCAGCGCAAATAGCGTCAGTTGCGAATCCACGTCTAATACCGCCTGCGCAATGGCCGCCGCCAGCTCGGCATGATTGGCCGACATGTTATACAAGGCGCCGTGCGCTTTCACATGATAAAGCCTGCCGCCCTGAGCGCGGGCGACCGCGGCAAGCGCGCCGATCTGCACCACGACCAGGTCGTAGGCTTCGATGGGTGTGAGGGTAAAGGGGCGACGCCCGAAGCCGCGTATATCATCCAGGCCAGGATGTGCGCCTGGCTTGACACCCTGTTGCAGTGCCAGCTGCATGGTGTGCCGCATGGTATGTGCATCCCCCGCATGAAAGCCACAGGCGATATTGGCCGACGTAACATAAGGCATGATGGCGGCGTCGTCACCCATGGTCCAGGCGCCGAAACTTTCACCCATATCACAATTGAGATCAATTTTTTTCATAGGATTCTTCCCTCTGCCGCATGCAGATGAAAACACGGCAGTCATATCGGCATTCTATACCGTAACGGTCGGACAACAAACGGTGCCCGCCAAATAATGCCGCTATCGGTCTTGCCTTCTCATCGGGAGAATGCAGCGTCAATGCTTATGGCCAGCGGCGCCAGGGCTTGCAGCAACGGTGCAAACAGCGCTTCGCGCTGCCGGAAGAGCTGGTGTGCTTCGTCCAGGCTGATCAGTGTCAGCTCAAGGCGCTCGCCGGGTAAACAGCGCGCCAGCACTGGCAGGTCAACGCTGGCGACATTGGCAATCTTGGGATACCCGCCTGTGGTCTGGCGGTCTGCCATCAGAATAATCGGCAGGCCATCAGGCGGGACCTGGATGGTACCAAAAGCAGTGGGCTCCGATAGAATTTGCAGGCCGGGTTCGGGTTCCAGGGACGGGCCGTCAAGGCGGTAGCCCATTCGATCCGAGTTCGAGGTAATGCTGTAGGATGAGTTCAGAAACAGGTCTTGCTGTCGGGTGTCAAACAGCGTCCAGTGCGCACCCCGGGTAATTCGGATATGCTGTCGAGCCGCCAACCCGAGCCCTGCTGGCAAATAGATCCGAAAATCATCCAGAAAGTGGTCGAGCGCGTCAACTGCCGTGGCATTGATCGTCCGGTTAAGAACAAGCCTGTCGTCTTTGGCCAGTGCGCGTCCCTGGACGCCGCCCATGCGGCTTTTGATGTCCGTGCTGGCGCTCTCCATGCTGGTGGACAGTTGTATGCCGCCGGCAATGGCCAGGCTGGCACGCGCATGCCCCTGCGGCCGACCATTGAGCATGGGCGCCGCGCCAATATCCAGTACCTGCCCGGCGCGGATCAGATGAGGGCGGTTGACCGCCAGCGGTCTTTTGTCGCATCGCAGGGAAAAAGGGGCGCCGCATACGGCGATGCAGGCATCCTGCTGGAATTTGATCTGCGGGCCGGACAGCGTCATCTCCAGCACGGGCAAGGGCTCGCGGTTACCCACCAGGGCATTGGCCAGCCTGTATGCCACCTGGTCCATGACGCCGCAGACCGGCGCGCCGTAGGCCTGATAGCCATGCCGTCCAGCATCCTGAAACAGGGACAGGGGGCCAGGTTTGAGTGCCAGCAGACTCATGTTTTCCCCTCAACCCGTGGCATGCTGTTGCGCCTTGATCTGTTCATACTGCTGGCGGCCGATGGCTTCGAACTGTACTTGGTCGCCCGGGGCATACAGCGCATAGGGCGGCGTGCTTGGGTCAAACAGGCGCAACGGCGTGGCGCCGACAATATTCCAGCCGCCCGGCGATTCATTGGGATAGATGACAGTCTGGCGGTTGGCGATGGCGACCGAACCGGCAGGCAGGCGATTGCGTGGCGTGCTGCGTCGGCCGATGGCAAGACGGTTGTCGGATAAACCCATATAACCCATGCCAGGGGCAAAGCCAAGCATGAAAACGCGAACCGGCGCTGCCGTATGCAATTGAACCACCTCATCTACCGTGAGTTTGCAGTGCCGGGCAATCTGTGCCAGATCGATGCCCAGTTCCGGGTCATAGCAGACCGGGATACGGATCAGTCGGGTGGCTTCGGTAACGGCGCCGGTGGCGTTCTCTTGCTGCTGGGCCAGCGGTGCAAGCACGGCGGTAAGGGTGTCGATCAGCGTTGTGTGTGCAGGCGGATCGGCATATAGGGGATGCAGATACACCCCCAAGGTAGTGAAGGTGGGAACCAGATCGCTGATATAAGGCATACCTGCGTTATGGATGAGTTCCGCGGCCTGGCGCGCCCGGGCGTTGATCGCCGGATCAATGCGATCACCGAAACGGATGATCAGACAATGATCGCCTTCAGCGGTAAAGGTCCAGGGGGCGGAGGAATTGACCGGGTGTGAACTCATGCGTTGTGCAATGCAGTCGGAAATCGGGGCCTGCGAACGGGTGTGCCGTACAGTTTATCAGTAATCCGAAAGAAGCGACGACGGCTAGGGGTAAAACCTGAGTCCGTCAATCCAGCGAAAGCTGTTTCAAGTCGACAATCCGTTTCCAACTGGCCAGATCAGTCTGGACGAATTGATCCACCTGCTGCTGATTCTGATTTTCTTGTACGATCAGGCCCAAGGCTTCGAAGCGTTTCCTGAAGCTGTCGGAGGTAATAACCTGGTATGCAGCTTTGTGCAGTTTTTCTGTGACTGCTGCGGGGACGTCCTTTTGCACGGCCAGCCCGAACCAGGTGGCAACATGAAAACCCGGGAAGCCCGATTCTGCAACCGTAGGTACGTCGGCAAGCACCTTGAGTCGCTGCGATGTTGTGACGGCGATGGGCCGCACTTTGTTTGCCGATATCAGTGGCATAGACGTACTCACTACGTCACTCATCAAATCCACGTCCCCGGCGGCCACGGCTGTGAGCGCCTGCGCCGTGCCGTTGTAGGGCACATGCGTCATATTCATTTTTGCTTCTTCATTCAATATTTCGGTCGCCAGGTGCAACGGGCTGCCCTGGCCCACGGACGAATAGTTCAGTCCCTTCGGCACAGACTTGGAATAGCTGATTAGCTCCTGGATATTGTGCACCTTGAGCTTTGGATTGACCACAACGACCAGGGGCGCTTCGGTTGCGATGGCAAAGACCCTGAAGTCGGTCAGTTTGTAGGGTGTTTTTTTGTACAGTAACGGGTTCAGTATCATGCTGCCGTTGCTTGCCATCAATAGCGTATAGCCGTCGGCAGCCGCATTGGCTACGTAGCCGGTGCCAATCGATGTATGCGCGCCTGGCTTGTTATCGACCACCACCGGTGTCTTCAATTGCTCGGCAAGTCCCTGGGCCAGCGATCGCGCCATCTGGTCTGTCGGGCCGCCGGCTGTATAAGGAACAACCAGCGTAATTGGCTTGGTCGGGTAGTCGGCGGCCAGGGCTACCGTATTCATGGTCAATGCCGCAAGCACCAGGCATCCGGTTAGTCGTTTCATTTTATTGTCTCTCTGTTTGCTGATTGTTATAAAAATGGTTTACAGGTAGGTGACTGCTTTATCGGCCAGCGAATGTTGTAATTTCTTTTTGAATAACTTGCCGGTCTCTTCGCGGGGCAGCTTGTCAATCAGGCCGATTTTTTTGGGGATCTTGTAGCCCGCCAGATGCGCCCTGAGAAACTGGACGAATTCGTCTTTGTCCAATGTGCGCCCGGCCTTCATTTGTAGCAGGCAGATCAGGCTTTCTCCAAACTCATCGTCCGGGATGCCGAACACGGCGGTGTCTTCAATGTCCTGCCGCTGATGAATGAGCTGTTCTATTTCGGCCGGATAGATATTGGCGCCGCCAGAAATAACCATATCCGATTGTCTGTCGGTCACATACAAATATCCTTCGTCATCCAGATATCCAATGTCGCCGACGGTCAACAAACCATCGCATTCCATGGATTGGCGCGCATCATGATTGTTTTTGTAGGTAAAGTCGGCATAGGCGGGTTGTCGCGCGTATATCAGTCCGCTTTGGCCCGCTTGCGCCCAGGTCCCGTTTGCCCGGATTCTGATTTGGGCATGGCCCAGCGGTTTGCCGGCGCTGCCTGGTTTTTTCATGGATTCGGCAGCACTGATCAGTGTGACCAGGCCCATTTCGCTGGAGGCGTAGCTTTCATGGATGACCGGTCCTACCCACTCGATCATCTGGCGTTTGACAGCAGCAGGGCAGGCCGAACCGGTAGAGGCAACGAACTGCAGACTGGACAAATCGTATTGCGCTTTGGTCTCCCGTGGCAAATCGAGCATTCTTTTGTACATCGTGGGCACAAGATAGGCCGTTGTTACGCCGTATTTTTCAATCAACTGCAGGACTTGTTCGGAATCGAACCGGTCCATCAGGATAAGGGTGCTGCCGTATAACAGCGCCTGCTGGACATAACTGTTGGTTGCGCTGTGATGCAGTGGCGCAGGCATTAAGGCCACACCCGTGTCTTCAATGCCCAGCGCGCCGGCGATAAGGCCGGGTTTGGTGGATATGTCGTTCAGCTGTTTTTTTGCCCGTACGATCCCTTTTGGCTTGCCTGTGGTGCCCGATGTATACGGCATATGGGTGCCAAGATATCTGGAACGTGGCGATGCTGCAGCCGTGCGAGCAACAGCTTCGGAATGATCCAGTTTGTAGTAGGTGTGTGCGCGGGTGATTTGGCCACGTTCTTGATCTGCAAGAATGACGCTCATTTCATTGGGCACAACTGCCTTGATCTTTTCATAGCCTTCGTTGCTGGTCACAATCACTTTGGCTTCACTGTCGCGCAACAGATAGCTGACTTCGACCGGCGTCAGCCGGTAATTGATCGGACAATAATTATTGCCGTATACCATCGAAGCGGCAATAGCTTCAATGAGCGACGGGCAATTGGGCAGATAAATGGCAATCACATCTGTGTCTGTCATGCCCGCTTGTTCTAATGCGCTCATCAGCAAGTCTGTTTGCCGATTTAACGCTTCATTGCTCACCACGGCATCATTGAAAATCAGATTTGCCTTGATCATTGTCTCGTGTCCTTTCGTTATCAGAAAAAGCTTACCGAATCTGCCCGGCAGATACAACGTCGTTGCTCTCAACAGATTGTTTATTAATTATGAACAATATAAAGGAAAACACCTACAATACAAATCGATGACCAATGATGGCACGCACAAGGCAGGGTAAATTTCATATGAAGCCTTATGAATACGATTTGAATCTGTTATACGTTTTCCATGAAATTGTGCGTACAGGCTCGCTGTCTGCGGCCGGCAGAAAATTGCGCATCAGTCGCTCAGGGGTCAGCCAGAAACTCAAGGCGCTGGAAAACAATATTGGCTCGCAACTGATCCGGCGCTCTACGCGCGATATTGACCTGACAGGGTCAGGCCAGTGCCTGTATGACCATTGCGTTGGTATCTTTGAACAACTAGACACTGCCGAGCGTCAGTTATCAGGCCTGAAAAATGAAATGCAGGGGCACATACGCCTGTGCGTGCCCACCAGCCTGGGGCAGGACTATTTCAACACGGTCCTTATCGATTTCATCAAAGAAAATCCGAATATTTCATTCACAATCATTTTCAGCAACAGGATCAAAAATTTCCTGTCTTCCGAAATTGATGTCGCCTTGCAGATAACAACGATTGACAACATTCCCCAGGACTATGTCGCCCGTGAAATAGGCGCTGTGCCCTGGTGTATATGTGCGGCCCCTGGTTTTCTGGAAACGGTTGAGGCGATTACGCTGCCAGGGCAACTGGCCGGCTTGCCATTTATTGCGCCTACCTACACCGTGCCCAGCCCCAAACTTACTGTTATCACAAATGAAAATAGCACGGTCCATATTCCGCTCAGTTTACGGGTGCAGTCCGAATCGTTGCCGTTTCTCAGGGATAACGTGATCGGGGGCCAGGGTATTGGCTTGCTGCCGGTTTATTCGATAAAAAAAGAACTGGATGATGCATCTTTGCTCCGCCTGCTGCCGGATTGCCAAATAAAAGGGTTTGGTGATCGTCTGTATGTGATATCCACGCAGACTTTTCATATGACTCAATTGCAACGAAGGTTTATTGATTTTGTCATCCGCAAACTACGATGGATGTTTGCGTAGCGCGCGTCGTGCTGCTGACATCAGTAGCGCAAATGCTTGCTCCTCCTGTGCTGTGCCTATGACCTTGCGGTCAGATTCTCCGGGTTGTCCGGGTTTGTCCTAATTTGTCCGATACCTGGCTATCTGTATAGTTTGAACTTAACGATCGTTCGGTAAGTTCAAATGGCTCGACCCGAGCGGCTTATAAAAATAAGGAGGCAAGGTGAGGATTTGGTTACCGGTGTGCTTGGCATTCTTCGCGTTTATCGGTTCACAGCCAGCGGTCCGCGCTGGCGAAATAGCTTTTCCAAATAAAGCAATCCACCTGGTTGTGCCTTTTGCCCCTGGCGGCGGAGCGGATATCGGCGCGCGCAGGTTTGCAAAGGCGCTGTCCGACTTGGTCGGGCAAAGCGTTGTCGTCGAGAACGTACCGGGTGCAGGCGGCACGCTGGGTGCCGCCAGAGTAGCGCATGCTGCTCCCGATGGCTATACGCTTTTGTACACCACGCCCGGCCAGCAAATGACAGCACCTTATCTAATAGATAATTTGCCCTACGATGCACTCAAGGACTTGCGCGCCGTCAGCAAACTGACAGCGGGCGTCAATGTACTGGTTGTCACCAGAGACTTTCCGGCGGTCTCGATACAGCAATTGATTGACTACGCGAAGCAAAACCCGGCCAAGGTAAATTTTGCCAGCTCGGGCATTGGGTCGACCAGTCACCTGGCAGGAGAACTGTTCAAGAAAATGGCTGGCATCAACATCACCCACGTGCCATACAGGGGCTCTTCTGTTGCCGCGGCCGATATTGTGGGGGGGCGGGTGCAGATGACGATCGATACGCTCAGCGTATACCTGCCGCATATCCGTTCGGGCAAAGTACGGGCTCTGGGCGTGTCTACATTGCAGCCGGCTGCCATTGAGCCGGGGATCCGACCAATCGCCGATGTACTGACCGGTTTCGAAGCTTCTCCGATCAATTACATTACGGCGCCTGGCGCAACGCCCGAAGCCGTTATTGAAAAGCTCAACGCGTTAATCAATAAGGTCGCATCCGACAAGACATTACAGGCAACGTTTGCCTCAACCGGCTCCGTGCTTGGTGGCAGTACGCCTGAGCAAATGCAGGCGCTGGTCCGCAGCGAGCAAAAGCGCTGGAAAGCTGTCATCGATAGTGCCGCCATTGCGGTGATGCATAAAAAATAATGAATGTTCAATGTCTTCCCGAGATTAAAAGCATGAGAAAACTCCAAACGAAATTGAAAATGGCGATTGCGTCGTTATGTGCAGCATGCGCATTTTCGGCGCATGCGCAGACCTTTCCCGATCGCCCCATTACACTTGTTGTGCCTTATGCCGCAGGTGGCATCACGGATGCATATGCCCGTTCGATTGGTGATTATCTGGGACGCCTGTGGAATACGCAGGTCGTAGTGGAAAACAAAGGCGGCGCAGCCACGATTATCGGCACGCAGCAGGTTGCCAGAGCCAAACCCGATGGCTACACACTGCTGCTGACCAGTTATGCGTATACATCCAACCCGATCCTGAGAAAAGATCTGCCGTACGAGCCGGCTGCGCTGACACCGCTCATGTTGCTGGGCAACAGCCGCAGTATGTTGGTTGTGCCCGCCAAGAGTGATCTGCGCACACTTGATGATGTGATCAAGAAAGGGAAAAAAGCGCCGGGTAACCTGAAGTTTGCTTCGTCCGGCAATGCCTCAAGTCCCCATGTTGCTGCTGAGTTGTGGGCCAAGCAAGTGGGAGTGAGTTTTACTCATGTTCCATACAAAGGCACTGGGCCGGCCATGAATGACCTGTTGGCCGGCCTGGTCGATGGCATTTTTGACGGACCAAGTTCCATCGCCAATGTACGAGCAGGGCGGCTACGAGCGCTCGGCATTGCGAATGAATCCAGGCATCCCGCCGCACCTGAAGTGCCGACTTTCAAGGAACAGGGCATCGATATGGTCTTCGGTAGCTGGTTCGGTTTCATGGCGCCGGCCAATACGCCAAAACCCGTTATCGATAAGTTGAATAAGGGTTTAAATACCTCCCTTCAAGATCCGAAGGTTCGAAAAGTGCTCGAGAGTGCCGGATTGTTTGTTGTCGGTGGCACGCCAGCAGAGTTTGCCAGCTTCCTTGACGCAGAGGCCCGAAAGCTGCAAGGCCTGGTCGATAGCGGTGTGAAATTTATCGTTCAGTAATGAGCAGAATACTATCAATGGAATCCAAACCAATGACACTGAAGTTTATCGAAGTTGAACGTCTAGACGGCGTTGCTATTGTTTATTTGAATCGCCCCCCCGTCAATGCGCAAAGTGCTGCGCTGCGTGAAGAGTTGATTGGCGTTTTCGATTCTTTCAATGATGATGAGGAAATACGATGTGTTGTACTGACTGCGCATGGCGATATATTTTCTGCGGGTGCGGATATCACAGAGCGCCCTGCTATCAAGCAACGCGGTCCAGGCGCTTACTGGAGCCACAATCGTCTGGTGCGCGAAGCGGCCCTTTCCATTGCTGACTGCAGCAAACCGGTGATTGCAGCGGTAAACGGTCCCGCGCTTGGGGCCGGCTTTGGTTTGATGGCCGCCTGCGATATTTGGATTGCTTCGGATAATGCTTATGTGGCCATGCCAGAGATTAACGTTGGGCTGGCCGGCGGGACGGCATTATTGCAGCGAATCTTCGGAAAATCCAGGGCCCGGCGCATGTTTTATACTGGAATGAAAGTGACCGCCGATGAACTCTACCGCCTGGGGTTGATAGAGGCCAGCCTGCCGCGACAAGAGCTGTTGCCTTATGCCTTGAATTTGGCTAAAGAGATCGCAACAAAAGCGCCCTTGTCTTTACAGTATGCCAAGCAGGCTGCGCAAGTGACGCTCAATATGCCGCAGCGCGAGGGTTATC
This sequence comes from Advenella incenata, assembly GCF_004217095.1. Taxonomy (GTDB): domain Bacteria; phylum Pseudomonadota; class Gammaproteobacteria; order Burkholderiales; family Burkholderiaceae_B; genus Advenella; species Advenella incenata. The sequence continues at coordinate 784,874 of NZ_SHKO01000001.1, forward strand.
GTTACGAACAAAACATTACTGTTGCATTGTCCAGGACAGAAGACGCCGCCGAGGCGCAGCAGGCTTTTCTGGAAAAACGGTCACCGCTGTACAAAGGCAGGTAATATGACCGCGCAACTGAATGACCATTATCTTTCCTTGCCATCAAGTGCAAACAATGAACAGGGGCATTATCTGGCGTTTCAGCATGAAGTGCGTCATTTCGTTCGGCACAATTGCCCCGAAGATATCCGCAAAAAGGTGCGGGCCGGAGAAAAACTGACGCGTACGGTATATAGCCGGTGGCAGCAAATCCTGCACGCACATGGCTGGGCAGCGCCGGGCTGGCCGCTTGAGCATGGCGGTACCGGCTGGGACCTGCGCCAGCGCATGATATTTGAAGAGGCCATCGCAGATTTTGATTGCCCACCGCTCTACCATCATGGGCTGGGCCACATTGGGCCGGTCATTATGCAGTTTGGGACGTCCGAACAAAAACAACTTTATCTTCCCCGAATTATCAGTGGCGCTGACTGGTGGTGTCAGGGGTACTCGGAGCCAAATTCGGGCTCTGATCTGGCATCCCTGCAAACCCGCGCAGAGCTGGATGGCGACCATTACATTGTGAATGGACAGAAAATATGGACTTCTCATGCTCACGAAGCGAACATGATTTATATGCTGGTGAGAACCTCGCGCGAAGACAAAAAACAGGAGGGTATTACGCTGCTACTGGTGCAAATGGACACGCCGGGGATAACGGTGAAACCGATAGAAACCATCGATGGCTGGCACCACGTTAACGAAGTGTTTTTCGAAAATGTTCATGTGCCGCTGACCCAACGAGTGGGGCAGGAGGGGCAGGGGTGGCAGTGCGCCAAATATCTGCTTGAGCGCGAACGATTACCGCCGGCCAGCGTTGGTCAGTTAGTCCGACAATGGCGCAGGGTGGCACAACTGTTATGGACAAGTCAGCATGAGCAACAAGCGAGTCATGACTATTCTGCGCTGAATCAGAGCATGTTCATGTTGGCAGCGCAGATAAAAGGTGCCCGGGAGATGTTGGCTGACGCTATTGACGACATGATGGAGAAAAAACCGTTGGGTGCAAAACCCTCGGCGCTGAAATTAAGATGCAGCCTGGTAGCGCAAGGGCTTAGCGAACTGGCATTGCGGCTTATCGGCCCGGCCGGCAGCCAACAATTCATATCTGAGGCAGCGGACCCAACTGAGTCCGGGATCTGGTTGCAGAACTATATGTTTACCCGGTCCAAGACGATTGCTGGCGGAACGACAGAAGTTCAGCGCAATGTGGTGGCACGTCAATTGTTAGGAGCATGACTTGATGGGATTTGAAGTAGCAACTATTTTTCCAGGCGTTCTGTTGGAAGGCGCTGAACGTGTAGCAAAAAATGCTTCCTCATACGAGGCAGCACTATATCCACGTATGATCCAGGAAATGGGATGGAGCAGCACGTTGATTTCCGAGAGCAATGGCGGCTATGGCGGTTCTTTTGCAGATATCGGCTCTTTGCTGGAGGGCATGGCTTCACGGGCGATTAACCTGCCTATCATGACCCGGTGCTGTATTGTGCCTGGCATGCTTGAGGCAGCGCCCGAGCGGGAAACGGTCAGTGCCCTACTGTCGCAGATTGCCGAAGGCGTGGCGTGTATTGAACTGGCTGGACCACTCAGCTGGCGGCAAACGCATGCGCTCCCCCAACTGTCGCCCGTCACGGATGGCTGGACTGTTAATGGTCGGCTGGAGGATTTTGAGTGGACCGAAGGTTGTACACACGTATTATTTTGCGCGCTTGATACGGCCAGCCAGAAAATCAGTATTGTCATTATCGAGGCAGGGCAATTGCCGGACCACGCCAGCAGTTTTGTCACCGTCGAGCGGCGACGCATCAAGCGGGTTGACATGGGTTCGTTGAAAATATCCAACGATAGCGTTTTGGTTCAGGGTGATGACGCGTCGGCAATGTGCCAGGCAGGCTGGAAATTGGCGCAGGTGTCGGTTGCCGCAGATATTGTGTGCACCATGAACTATATGCTGTCCGAGACCGTGAACTACTTGCAGGAACGGAAGCAGTTTGGGCAGCCACTGGCCCGGTTTCAGGTGCTCAGGCATGATGTTGCCAAACTCTACGTTAGTTATGAAACCTGCAAGAATCTGTTAATGGCATCATTGCGTTCACTGGATGAAGCAGGTGGCAGCGATGATCTGGCTGCTTTGGATTTGCTTGGTGTATATACACGGGAAGAGGCGATCGCGTTTGCACAATCGGTCATTCAACTGCATGGCGGCATGGGCATGACCCAGGAGACAATGGCGGCGCGTATGGCTTCACGACTCGTGGCCAATGCGTTTCGTTTTGGCGATGTGCACAGTCACGCCAAAGCACTGACTCAATTGCAGGCGGGCGAAAAATGAAGTCAGCACAGATGAATGGTCATTCATTGGATCAACTATTCAATCCACGCTCGGTTGCGATCATCGGAGCGTCGTCAGACCCAGCAAAACTGGGAGGCAGGCCGATTCGGTTTTTGCTCGAAGCAGGCTATGAAGGGACCATTTACCCTATTAACAAACGTGCCGAAACAGTGCAAGGGTTGAAAGCCTATGCTTGTCTGGCAGATATCCCCGGTGATGTTGATCAGGCACTCATTATTGTGCCAGCGTCGGCAGCACTAGAGGCTTTGCAGGATTGCATCGCAAAAAACATCAAAGCGGTTCAGGTGTTGAGTTCGGGTTTTTCAGAAGAAAGCGCGGAAGGTCTCGTGCGTCAGAACCAATTGGTCGAGCTGGCCAAGCGTCATGGCGTGCGACTGCTTGGCCCCAATTGCCTGGGCATCGTCAGTGTGCGAAATCGCTATTTTGCAACCTTCTCTACAGCGCTGGAGGCGCTTACACCTTCGCCCGGCGGCATCAGTTTTGCGACCCAAAGCGGGGCGTTTGGCTCGTGTGCATATGCGCAGGCCATCCAACGTGGATTGGGTATTGCGCGCATCGTTGCTACCGGCAACGAGGCTGATATTGATGTCACCGAATGCATTGATTTTCTGGCCTCGGATACGCAGACGAAGGTCATCTGTGCGGCTATCGAAGGGTGTCGTGACGGCAATCGATTGCGCACAGCCTTGCTCAAAGCGGCAGCGGCCGGCAAGCCGGTAATCTTGATGAAAGTCGGCAGTTCTGTTACCGGCCAGCAGGCGGTAGCGACCCATACGGGAGCGATCGCCGGCAACGACAGGATTTTTGACGTGGTATGCCAGGAATGCGGGGCATGGCGCGCCTATTCAATTGAAGAAATGCTGGACATTGCGTACGTGTGTACGCAACTGCCGCTGCCTGCGAATGATAGTGCCAGTATTATTACCGTCTCGGGTGGTATTGGTGTGCTGATGGCCGACGATGCCGAGCGTTATGGCGTAAAGGTTCCTGCTGTAAGCGAAGAGCTGCAGCAGCAGGCCCGCCAGGTAGTGCCATTTCTTGTCGGCGTCAATCCTCTGGATACGACCGCGCAGATTGGTGCCATCAAGCAAGGGCTATCGGATCTGATAGACCTTGTCATTGGCGGTACCGAGTTCTCCACCCATTTTATCTATTTAGCCCAGATCCCTTGCGATCCGGGCAGATTTCTTCCGCTGCTTGAGCAATTGACCGCGATCAGGACCAATTATCCGGACCGTCTGTTAGTACTGGTGGGGCCGTCCGAGGAGTCGTTGCGCAAGCAACTGGAGCAGCAAGGCCTGGTGATTTTCGCCGATCCTGGGCGGGCAATGCGAGCCGTGGCTGCGTTGTGCGAACTCAAACGGCGTTGGTTGGCGCTGCATCCCGGTTTACCTGACCCCGTTCGACCCGGCCGACATCGGCCTGATGCCGCTAAGCCTGCACTGAACGAGTGGCAGGCCAAACGCCTGCTCGCGCAGTACGGCCTGCCGGTGCCGACAGAAGCATTGTGTGAAAGCGCAGCTCAAGCAGTGACCGCAGCGTCCGAGATAGGTTATCCAGTAGTGGCGAAAATCGTCTCTTCGGACATTCAGCACAAGACCGAATTTGGAGGGGTTCTACTGAATTTGCAAAATGCCAAACAAGTCCGGGAGGCATTCGAGGCGTTACTGGACGCAGCCGGAAAATTGAGTGACAAGCCGTCAATTGAGGGCGTGCTTATCGCTCCGATGATAAAAGGCGGCGTCGAGACAATATTGGGCATACATATAGATCCGACCTTTGGCCCAATGGTGATGTTCGGTCTGGGGGGCGTGGCGGTTGAATTATACGACGATGTCGCTTTCGCCTCTGTGCCGTTGTCCAAGGCACGGGCTGGCCAACTGGTCCGGTCGGTACGCGCTTGCCGGCTGCTTACCGGATGGCGAGGCCAGAAAAGACTCGATATCGAACAATTGGAATCTGCGCTACTGCGCCTGTCAGATTTTGCCCAAGACTGGGCACCGGTGCTCGAAGGCGTTGATATCAATCCGTTCGTTGTAATGGAATCCGGGGCGGCTTGTCTGGACGCAGTGATCTCGTTTAGAAAGGGAACTTAGCTATAATTCACGGCTGAACCCTATAACGAGACTATTGCATGGCATCCAGAGATCCGGACCGAAGACAAAAAATTTTGGAAGCGTCGCGACGTCTATTTGCGCGATATGGGTATGGTGGGGCGTCGATCAGCATGATCGCGGCTGAAACAGGCTTGACCAAAGCAGCGCTGTATCACCACTTTCCAAGCAAAGAGGCCATCTATCGCGCCAGTTCCAGGACCGGCATGGACCAATTGCTGCATGAAGTGGAGAACGCGGTCAGTCAGGCGCAAGGTGGGGCAGAGGCGCGTTTACACGCATACATGCACGCTTCTATTGAACATTACGAAAAAAACCAGGACAGCTGGATGTCGGGGTCTGCTCTATTTTGGGGCGCGGCTTCCGATGAGGCCCGGGAGCAGATTCTGGAAGTCAGGGATGCGTACGAGGGCTTGCTAAAGCAGATTCTCCGTGACGGGATGAACGCGGGCGTTTTCAGAAGTGACCTGGAGCCGCGGCTTTCCAGCAAATTCCTGCTTTCGATTATCAATCAATTGCCAAAATGGTATCGCAGCGACGGCAAATATAGTGCCACGCAAATCATAGACATTTATCTGGATACTTACTTAAACGGCGTGCGTAGCCATCAGGTGCCTGCCGAATAATGTTCGCATAAGCATGGCAATGATATGGGCCTGGTAGGGAAGTTAATGTGTCTTGCTGGCTGATCCCGGCCCGATTTACTGACAAATCCAGCGATCTGCACAAGTGGCAAAATGGCAGATAAAAATTGCAGCGACAGGTTTGATCCGGCACTATTGCTGTCTGATAATTTATCGGGTGCCGTTTGGCAACACGGGCGCGGCGACTTCTCAGGCGCCTGCCGCCTCAGTTGCTTTGGTGCTGCCGTCCTTTTGTTCGTACACCACGGTTTCGACCGGAAAAACAATCCTGAAGGTACTACCCTTGTTGATTTCGCTGTCCACAACCAGCTTGGCATTGTGCCGGATGACAATGTGCTTGGTAATGGCCAGGCCCAGGCCGGTTCCGCCGGAAGCGCGAGAACGGCTTTTGTCTACCCGGTAAAAGCGCTCGGTAATGCGTGGAATATCTTTCTTTTCAATGCCCAGACCCGTGTCGGTCACGCTGAAGATGGCTTCGCCATGCTCGTTGCGAGCCCAGCGGATGGTTATTTTGCCGCCTTCCGGTGTGTAGCGTACGGCATTGGTCAGCAGGTTGGTGACGGCCGATGCCAGCTCGTTCATCTGCCCGACCACTGCTAACGCAGGATCCACGTCGAATTCAAAAGCGTGCGATTCGCGCGAGATGGACTGAGCCTGTACGGCAGCCTTGTCAATAATGGGGGCCAATTGCACGTTGGTGCCGTCGACGATTTCGGTCGACTCCAGGGTGGACAGGGTCAGCAGATCGGCCACGATGGCCAGCATCCGTTGTGCCTGTTCGTGCATCAATTCTTCGTATTGTTTGCGCTGTTCTTTGGTCAGCGCTTCATGTGGCAGGTCGCGCATGGTTTCGAGAAAGCCGATCAATACGGTCAGGGGGGTGCGGATTTCATGCGAAACGTTGGCGACAAAGTCCCGTTGCGTGGTTTGCAGTTTTTCCAGCTGGGTGATGTCCTGGCACAGCAGCAGGTAACCTTCATTGGCGTGCTGGGTCAGTTGAAATTGCAGGGAACATACCTGTCCGCCGATTTCCCTGCGACTGCGCAAAGGGCGAGTCCATTGACGACTTTGGGCGTAATCGAAAAACTCAGGCAGGCGAATGATATTGAATATGTTGTAGCCTTTGTCTTTTTCATAGACCAGGTCCAATAGCCGCTGGGATTGAGCGTTGCACCATTCGATCTGAAAAGACTTGTCCAGCGTGACCGCTGCCGCCGGTAGCGCCTGCGCCGCTGAAAGAACGTTATTGGTCAGTTCGCGCAGGGCGGTATATTCATTCTGTCGGGTGCGTACGTATTTATAAATCGGGGTGACGATTTCGTCATAGCTGCCCAGATCGGGCGGGGGGGCGCTGGTGGGTTGTCTGGCCCACTTGAGCGTGAGCCGGTGATGACGCTGGTGTCCGACAAGATAAACGAGGCCGCCCGCCGCCAGCAACAGAACGCCGCTGAACCCGCCCACGAGCCACTGGACGCCTAGCGCGAGGGCGACGGCAGCAAGATAGGCGAGCAGGAGTGAAGGGCGGGGCATGATTGATTATATTCCTGAACAATGGCGTGCGCTGGCCGCCCAACCTTGAAGAAAAACACGGCGCGCCAGCAGTTGGCCAGCATCAATAATGAAAACCGGGCCCGCTAAGCCGGCCCTGTTGGGCTATCAGGCCGGCAGTTTAGAGGTAAAACGATACCCGCTTCCGCGTACGGTTTCAACCAGATTATGATGATTGCTCGGCTCGAGCGCCTTGCGCAGGCGACGAATATGCACGTCGACGGTGCGTTCTTCCAGAAATACATGGTCTCCCCAGACCTGGTCGAGCAACTGACCTCGGGTGAAGACCCGCTCCGGGTGCGTCATGAAAAAATGCAGCAGGCGAAATTCGGTCGGACCCAGCGGCAGGTTTGAACCATTGCCTGTGATGCGGTGCGACACCGGATCCAGCTTGAGCCCGGAGATCTCGATTTCATCATCGGTCAGTTGCGGGGCGCGGCGGCGCAGTACGGCCTTGATGCGCGCCATCAGTTCTTTGGGAGAAAAGGGCTTGGTAATGTAATCATCGGCGCCGCTTTCGAGCCCTTCCACCTTGTCGGCTTCGGAACTCTTGGCGGTGAGCATGATAATGGGGATATCACGCGTGCGCTCGCTGCTGCGCAGATTGCGCGCCAGATTCAGGCCGGTGGAGCCGGGCAGCATCCAGTCCAGCAGAATCAGATCGGGCAATTCCGCATTAATCAGGACCTTTGCTTGTTCGGCATCCAGCGCACGCAGCACTTTATGGCCGGCAAAGGACAGGTTGACGGAGATGAGCTCTTGAATTGCGGGTTCGTCTTCGACGACGAGAATTGTGCTGGCCATAATGAAGTAAAATTAAAAAGTCACCTGATTGACATTAACCGGAAATACTAGTCTCAATGGTATTGCCTGATTGTGTCATGTTTGTGACAATCCTGCCTACTTTTCATAAAGATTGCATATGAATTCAGAACGTCCAACGTCAGCCGGGCAATCCGGTACCACGCATTTCGGTTTCCGTACTGTCGATGAACAGGAAAAAGCCGGAAAAGTGGCGCAAGTGTTTCACTCGGTCGCGCAACGTTACGATGTCATGAATGACTTGATGTCCGGCGGCATGCATCGTTTGTGGAAAAGCTTTACGATCGGACGGGCGGGTGTGCGCCCTGGCATGCGGGTGCTCGATATTGCCGGGGGCACCGGCGATCTGGCGCTGGCTTTTGCGGGCAAGGTCGGGCCAACCGGTCAGGTCTGGCATACCGATATCAATTCCTCCATGTTGCAGGTTGGACGGGACCGTCTGATTGATAAAGGGGTGTTGCTGCCTACGGTGGTATGCGATGCCGAACACCTGCCGTTTCCCGACGAATTTTTTGATGTGGTCACTGTTGCCTTTGGCCTGCGCAATATGACGCACAAGGACCAGGCTCTGCAACAAATGCAACGGGTGCTCAAGCCCGGTGGCAAGTTGCTGGTGCTGGAGTTCTCGCGGATCGCGGCGCCGCTGGCGCCTGCCTACGATTGGTATTCGTTCAATATTCTTCCCTGGCTTGGCAAAAAAGTGGCCGATGACGAAGAAAGTTACCGCTATCTGGCCGAATCCATACGCATGCATCCGGATCAGGAAACGTTGGCGCAAATGATGCGCGACGCCGGTCTGCCACGGGTCAGCTATTTCAATCTGACTGCCGGCGTTGTGGCCTTGCACGAAGGCGTCAAGCTGTTCTGAGGCCTTGCGCTTACTGAGGCCGCAGCGCCCGGTACAGGCATGCCGCTCGGGCATGCCAATCCTTCATTTTCCGTTCATTACAAAGTAGCTTGCATAAATATTCAGGTTTTTGTAAGATTGAATTGTTTGCTAATTTATTCATTGTGGGTCAATCCCACCGGAGCAATAATCAATGTTCAAAAAGTGGTCTAAATTTCTCGCCGCTGCGATGATTGTCGTGTCATCTGTAAGCATGCTGGCCGTGACCCATGACGCTGAAGCCCGCCGTATGGGAGGGGGCAGCAGTTTCGGACGCCAGTCTTCCAACATTACAACGAATCGGGCTCCAGCGGCACAGGCTCCCAATGCCGTTAATCGTACTTCAGCCGCGCCAGCCGGCGCTGCGGCCAACGCGGGCGCGGCAGCACAGCGTAGTGGTTTTTCCCGTTTCCTGGGCCCGATCGCCGGCATAGCCGCAGGTCTGGGTATTGCAGCGCTGCTGTCAAGCCTGGGCTTGGGCGGCGCCATGCTTGAGTTCCTGTCCAGCGCATTGCTTATTGGCATCGTTATTTTTGGTGTTATGTTTATTGTACGTCGCTTGCGCGGTGGCCAGGCCCGTCCGGCCTTCCAGGGCGCCTCGCCCATGCAGCGCCAGGCGGGTAGCCCGGCGCCGGGTTCACGGCACCAGTACACCGGGCAGGACAGCGCCAGTGGCGCCATGCAGCAGCATAGCGGCCTGTCTGCCACAGACTTTTCCGGCAATGCGCAGGCAGCGGCCGAGCCAGCAGACAAAAGCTGGTTTGTTCCGGGCGATTTCGATACCCCAACCTTCCTGCAAACGGCCAAGAAGCAGTTCGTGACCATCCAGGGTTTGTGGGACAAGGGCGATATTGAAGATCTCAAGAACTATCTGACCGAAGATCTGGTTGCAGAGCTGTCTCCGCAAATTACCAGCCGTGCCGGACAAAGCCAGACTGAAGTGGTGCTGCTCAATGCAGAACTGCTTGGTATCGAGCAGGTTCAGGATGGCCATCTTGCTTCGGTACGTTTCTCCGGTATGTTGCGTGAAGACGCGCAGGAAGCTGCCTTCCGTTTCGAGGAAGTGTGGAACCTGTACAAGGAAAACAATTCCGGCTGGTTGCTGGCGGGTATTCAGCAGATTCCGGTGGAAAACGCTTCCTGACCGTAGTTTAGAACGACTGCTGGCAATGTCAGCGGTACACAAGGCGTGATCATGTTTTCGTGATCGCGCCTTGTTGTTTGTGGCTCGCCGGGCCTTATGACTGCCGCTTATTGTTAATAACTAATAGTTATATAAAAATAAATACTAATTATTTTTTCTCTTAAGAAGATTTGGTTATAGTGTCAGATCGTATAGGGAAAATACCGTGAATCTTAGCTTCAACAATGTTTATAAGCAGTTCGGTTCGCTTTCGGTTGTTGAGAACTTCAGCGCCGACTTTCGCTCGGGCGAGATTGTTGCCCTGGTAGGGCCTTCCGGTTCAGGAAAATCCACGCTGTTGCACATGGCTGCCGGCCTGGAGAGCACCACATCGGGCAATATCGATACCGATTCGAAACCTGTGACCAAGCCGGATCCCAGTCGCACACTGGTATTCCAGGAGCATGCGCTATATCCGTGGCTAACCCTCAAGCAGAACGTTGCCATGGCATTGGAGTTCCAGCAAGTGGCCCGCAAGCAGGCGTACGAGCGCGCTGCGACATGGTTGCAACGCGTGGGCCTGGATGGTTTTGAGCAATATTATCCGCATCAGGTGTCAGGAGGAATGCGTCAGCGCGCAGCGCTGGCCCGTGCATTCATTGCCGAGCCTGAAGTGCTTTTGCTGGATGAGCCCTTCGGCGCGCTGGATGCGCTGACCCGGCTCAGTCTTCAGGATGTGTTGCTTGATCTGGTAGAGCAGGCCAGGCCGACCGTGCTGCTGGTAACGCATGATGTGGATGAAGCCCTGTTCCTGGCCGATCGGGTCATGGTGTTCAGCGCAAGGCCGGCCACGGTACTTAAGGAATTCAATCTGAGCCACCGTGAACGTTCGCACGATCTGTCGGACCTGGCAGCGGAAAAACGAGAAATTCTCAGCTTGCTGGGTATTGCAGTCAAGCATGAAACCAAACCGGATGCCAAGCCGATCGAAATGGCTGCCTGAGCGTGGCGCTGCAGGCGCCGATGCGGATCCTTTTTCAGCGCTGAAGTCGTTTGTGTATCTGATACGGTACAGGCGCGGATACGGAACACCGGTTTTAGTACTCCAATTCAGACAGACTGCAAGGCGGCCCGCTCGCGGGCAGCATGTGAGTCAATAACAAAAACCATTCAAATTTTTAGAGAGAGTCAGAGATGAATATTCGTAAATGGGCCGCATTGCCGTTGGTGGCTTCGCTGTTGCTGTCTGGTGCGGCCATGGCGGCCGACAAGCTCAAGGTAGGTTATCTGCGCGTGATGGATGATGCGCAGGCTATCGTCGCGCACGAAGGTGAATTCTACAAAAAACAGGGTCTGGACGTCGATCTGATGGAATTCAAGTCTGGCACCGATCTGATTAAAGCCATTGTTGGCGGCCAGGTCGATATGGGCGTACTTGGCTTTACCAACGCCATCTCCTGGGCTTCTCGTGGCGCAGACCTGAAGGTGGTGGCCGGTGCGCAGCGCGGCTACCATTCGCTGGTCGTGCGTGATGATGCCGGTATCAACACTGTAGCCGACCTTAAGGGTAAAACGCTGGCTTCGCAAAGCCAGGGCAGTACCGCCGACACTGTTTTGCGCGGCGTGGTCTTCAAGCAAGCCGGTCTGGCTGAGGATGGTGTCAGCGTCATGGGCGTGAGCCCCGCGGTCGCCGTGCAGTCGCTGGTGGGCAATCGAGTGAATGCTGCTTTCCTTTTCGAGCCGTATGACCGGATTGCACAACTGGTTGCACCGGTCAAACAGATCTATGAAGTCGGCCAAAGCTGGCCTTTCCCCTGCATGGTCGTCATTACGTCCGGCAAAGTGCTGGATGCCCGCAAGGACGATATCTGGAAGGCGCTGGATGCCCAGCAACAGGCAATCGAGCTGCTTGAAAAGCAACCGGCCCAGGCCTCAAAGCTGATCGCCAGTTACTTTATCGCCGAACCCACCTTAAAGACACTCAAGCAGGGTGAGCTGGCGCGCGAGATTGTGATCGAAGACGCAATCAAGACCCAGGAATTTACGCCTACTGTAACGGACAAGGATATTGAGCGGATGACTGAACTGGCTCGCATCATGGAGCGTGACGGTTCCCTGAAAACCAAGGATGGCAAGCCATTTGAGGTTAACACGGTGCTGGATCTTGAATGGCAGAAGGCACGTAAACTGTGAGCAATAACACCCGGATCGGCGGCTTCAAAAAGCCGCTGGCGGTGGTGCTGGCCATCGCTTTCATTCTTCTGGTCTGGCAACTGGTCGCACTGACACTGCCAGACTTTCTCATGCCCGGTATTCTGCCGGTGCTCGAGCGCCTATCCGAAAGCATTCGTAGCGGTGAGTTCTATAGTGGCCTGGCAGGTTCGCTGGCACGTCTTGGCTCGGGTTACGGCATCGCGCTGATCTGTGGCATCGCCTTCGGCCTGCTGGCGGCCAGTCTGAATTTCTTTCGCGAGGTGCTGCGCAATGTGATTGTGATTCTGCAGTCGTTGCCCAGCATTGCCTGGGTGCCGCTGTTTCTGATCGTCTGGGGGTTTGGCAACAAGCCCATGATCGTCGTGGTGGCGCTGGCTGCGTTTTTCCCGGCTGCGCTCAGCGTCATGAACGCCACCGAATCGGTGCACAAGGTGCATATTTCTGCGGCTCGCGTCATGGGAGCCAGTCGCTGGGGCCTGGTAAGACGGGTCTATCTGCCTGCGGTCATGCCCGAGCTGATTACCGGCGCGCAACTGGCCTTTGGCAATGCATGGCGCGCGCTGATCTCTGTAGAAATGCTGGTGGACTTCGGCAAGGGCCTTGGCCGTTCGCTGAGTTTTTCTGGCGATACCGGTGATATGACAGGTGTGATGGCTAATATTCTGGTCATTGCCATTCTGGCCGCGCTTATTGATCAACTGGTCCTGGAGCGTATCAAGCACCGCCTGCTGCGTTACCAATACGTTTGAGTCACGCAATACCCTATCCTGCAAGTCCCGCTGCCTAAGCGGGACGGGAAGATGCATCATGACCCTGCTGCCCATCCGATCTGTCCTGCGAGCAATGCTATTGTTAGCCTGTGCCGGGGCATTGATGCCTGCCGCTGCCACTACCCCTTTCACTGCTACCACCGCTTCTATTGCTAGCGGCAGTGCAGACCTGTTTCCCCAGGCGGCATCCCGGGGCTCGCTGCGCGTGGCGGTGATTCATGTCACGCCTGCCGCAGCACCGGGCGCCAAGGTCAGGACCGAAGACCGGCTTGATACACCGGCCGTCAAGGCGCTTGCCGCGGCCCTGAATCTGCCGGCCCAACTGGTCCAGCTTGTTCCCGACCAGGCAGCCAAGGCCCTGGCAGAAGGCAGCGTCGATCTGGCGCTTTACAGCCTGCCGGCAGATGCAGCCAACTGGCCTGGTGTGACGCCTGTTCCTACCAGCTATCTTACGTACCCCAAGGCGGTCATCCGCAGCGATACGCAAATCCGCTCGCCGGCCGATTTAACGGGGCGCACCGTGTGCATCGCCCGTACCGCAGAGCACGCGGCTGAGCAAGCAACGCGCGCGGGAGCAACGTTGCTGCCTTTTGCCGTGCCTTCGGACGCGCTGGTTGCGGTACGCGAAGGCAAATGTGATCTGGGGCTGATTGACCAGACAGTCTGGCAACCCTTGATGCATTATCCGGAATGGAAAAAATTTTCCGCCACGCTTGAGCTGGCCGATGCCCCCCGTACACTGACCTGGCTGGTGCCGGCCGATAAAGCGCATGAAGCGCAATGGCTGCAGGCCCGGATGCAACAATGGGACAGGGCAGGGCAATGGACCGCATTCAGTAAAAAGTGGGCGACCGATGTGGCCTTTGACGTCTACCTGGATCAGGAAGTGCCCGACTGCCATAGCTGAGCGCTCACAGCAGCGCCTTGGGATTTGACCGCAGGCGCTGCTGTGATGCAGGCGCGACAGTGCCCGCAAGCGTAAAACGGGTCGGATTCTGCACGAAAAGAGTACACTATCGGATTCAGAATCTTGCGTGGTCTACCGGATTTTTATGTTGCTCTCCGCCTTACCTGATCCAAACATGCCTATTGTGCGCGCCCTGAACCTGCTGCTGGATCGCGAACCCTGGGCAAAGACGCGAATTGCCGCGCATGCCGGCAAAACCGTATGCATCCGCATCAGCCGTCTTGTGCTTCGGTTTACGCTTGGACACGATGGCAGCGTGGCGCGCGCCGATCCCGCCGTGGTCGCCGATGTCACCTTGTCCATTCCCGAAAGCCGGCTGGGCGATGTGCCCGGGGCCTTGCGCAACCGGCACGATCCTGCACAGCTGGCCTCGCTGCTGCATCTGGAAGGCGACGCCGGCCTGGCGCAACTGGTCTCGGAGCTGGCACGCGACCTGCGCTGGGATTCCGAACACGAATTGGCCCGCTTTACCGGCGGCCTGTTGTCAAAACAACTTCATTTGCTGCTGCATCGTGCGATTGCGACCACCACCACCGTGGCTGGCCGCCTGTCTGAAAACGTGAGCGAATATGTGTCTGAAGAGGCAGGCATGGTATTGGGCAAGCCGGCGCTGCAATCTTGGGAACACACCCTGCGCGCGGCTACCGTACAGCTGGATCAGCTCGATGCCCGGCTCAGGGCGCTTGATGCGCGTCAACGCAGGAGCGGACGATGATTCTGTCTACCTTGCGCCTGTTGCGCATATTGCTGGTTTGCCTGCGTTATGGCCTGGATGAGCTGGTGCTCAGCGGGCTCAAGCATCCCATTGCCAGTTCCCTGCTCAAAGTGGTGCGGCTGGGCCGCAGTTTTGATCAACCGCGCGGAGAGCGCTTGCGGCTTGCGCTCGAATCGCTGGGGCCGATCTTCATCAAGTTCGGCCAGGTCCTGTCCACCAGACGTGATCTTATCCCCCTGGATATTGCTGATGAGTTGTCGGCGTTGCAGGATCGTGTACCACCGTTTCCGTCTGAACAGGCGATGGAAAGCATTCAGAAGGCGTTTGGCAAGCATCCGTCCGAACTGTTTGCGTTGTTTGAAACCGAGCCGGTGGCTTCGGCCTCTGTAGCCCAGGTGCATTTTGCCGTACTGCATGATGGTCGTGAAGTGGCGGTCAAGGTGCTGCGTCCCGGCATGCTGGCAGTCATTGAGCGGGACCTCTCGCTCATGAATCTGTTTGCCGGTTTTGTCGAACGCCTGTTGCCAGATGGGCGCCGCCTGCGGCCCCGGGAAGTGGTCAGCGAGTTCGATAAATATTTGCATGATGAACTCGATCTGCAGGTTGAGGCGGCCAACTGCAGCCAGTTGCGTCGCAATTTCGAATCCAATCCGAAGCGCGCCAATTTGCTAATGGTGCCTGAAGTGATCTGGGAATTTACCAGCAAGACGGTCATGACGATGGAGCGCATGCATGGCGTGCCGGTCAGCCAGATCGACAAGCTGGAAGCGGCGGGTGTCGATATCAAGAAACTGGCCCGTAACGGTGTGGAAATTTTCTTTACCCAGGTGTTTGAAGACGGTTTTTTTCATGCCGATATGCATCCGGGCAATATTTTTGTCTCGCTGCAGCCCGACACGCTGGGGCGCTATATCGCGCTTGATTTTGGCATTGTCGGATCGCTTTCCGAATTCGACAAGAATTACCTGTCGCAGAATTTTCTGGCGTTTTTCCGCCGGGATTATCGTCGTGTAGCGCAACTGCATATCGAATCGGGCTGGGTGCCGGCCAATACTCGCGAAGAAGAGCTTGAGGCGGCTGTGCGGTCGGTGTGCGAGCCGTACTTTGATCGCAAGTTGTCCGAAATTTCCCTGGGTCAGGTGCTGTTGCGCCTGTTCCAGACTTCGCGTCGCTTCAATGTCGAAATCCAGCCGCAACTTGTCCTTCTGCAGAAAACCCTGTTGAACGTGGAAGGGATGGGCCGCCAGCTTGATCCCGATCTGGACTTGTGGCAAACGGCCAAGCCGTTTCTGGAGCGCTGGATGTGGGATCGCATCGGCCCGCGCGCTTTTATTGCCCAGGTGCGCAAGGAAGCTTCGCAGTGGTCGCATCTGTTGCCGGAAATTCCAAGGCTGGTGCATACCCAGCTGGCGCGCCAGGATAGTTTGCCGGCCATTCGCAAGGAATTGTCCCAGCTGGGGAAAAGCCATCGTCGCAGCGAGCGTATCTTTATTGTCATGACGCTGATTCTCACGCTGCAGGCCGGGCTGATACTGTGGCTGGTGGCCACGTTGCTGGAGTGGCAGTAATGAGCATACGTTTCGAAAACAAGATTCTGACCCGCCAGCAGTGTATTGATGCGGTTTGCAATGGCACATTGCCCCGGCCGCTGGTGTTTACCAATGGCGTATTCGATATCCTGCATCGTGGCCATGTGAGCTACCTGGATGAAGCTGCGCAGCTTGGCGCCAGCCTGGTGGTTGCAGTTAACACCGATGATTCGGTGCGGCGGCTGGGCAAGGCGCCTGATCGCCCCCTCAATGGGCAGCAGGATCGCCAGGCAATGCTGGCCGCGCTGGCCAGTGTTTCTGCAGCGACCGTCTTTGATGAAGACACCCCTTACGAGCTGATTGAGCAATTGCGGCCGGATGTGATCGTCAAAGGGGGCGATTACGATATGGCTACGCTCAGGGAAACCGGGCTGGTGCAAAGCTGGGGCGGACGCGCGGTTGCCATTCCGTTTCGTTTCCAACGCTCTACCACAGCCCTGGTCAATACCATCCGAGGAACGCCCTCCCGGTAACTGTCGGGTTGTGGCAGACGCTGCGATGTCTGGATAACGCCCGCAAATCCTGGGTCCTGCGTCGCAATCTTGTGCAGCGCGAGGCCTCTTCTCTCATATTAAAGAATAGAACCGTCTTCAGCCATTGCGCTCACGATAGCGGGGTACGCTACGATTGTCTGAATATAAGCAGTAAATTTCGGGTACTGCTCTGACATATCGAAACTATTGCGGCTTCCCCATCGATAAAACACCAGAAGGTAAGGGTCGACTGCGGTTAGTCCATTGCCAACCGCGAAGGGGCCTGAAAGTTTGCTGTCAATCGCTTTAAAGCAATCGATGATCCTGTTTCTGGCTTTTCTTTGAACCGCGTCAAACTGGTTCGGATCATCAATAAACCGCTCAGGGCGGAATAAGCCGCCAAAGCATTGACCATGCAATTCTCCGGACAGCCAGCACATCCATTCCATAACGCGGACCTGTTCAATAGACGTTTTACCCATCAGGCCCAGTTCAGGAACCAGCTGAGAGATGGCGGTTGCTATTGCCGGTACTTCAGTGATAACGCTCTCATCCAGAGAGATCACGGGCACCCTTTGCTTGGGGTTGATGCGTGAAAAGGCGTCGGTTCTCGTCTCCAGCTTTGATATCGAGACCTCTATTGCCGTGAAGGGCAGACCGGATTCATGAAGTAAAACGTGTGGTACGAGTGAGCAGGAGCCTGGGCCGTACCAAAATTTTATATCTGGCATATTCATTATCTCTTTGTTAATTAGATAGACTGGTCTATAATATATATGCTTGATGGAAGTGTCAATATGAGGTCGGAAAATGAATGAACGTCACAATCGCAAGGGTGCAGGACGAGCGCAGGTGTTGTCCACTGCGACACGTCTGTTTATAGATCGGGGTGCGGCTAACGTCGGCGTAAACGAAGTGACTGCCGCTGCAGGGGTCGCCCGGATGACGCTATACAACAATTTTCCTTCCAAAGAGGCTTTGATCGCTGAGGTTTATCGCAAACTTGCCGAACAAATAATGCAAAATCTGGCTGAAGTGGTGGCGCAAAAGCGTACCGAAGAAGAAAAAATACTTTCATTGTTCGATCAGATTGGCGCAGTGAAAGAAGGTGGCCGAGGCTGCCCGATGATTCACGCCAGCCTTCAGGCTGAAGAGTCCTCGGGAGAGATATATGACATTGTGCGGTCTTACAAACGTGAACTGCGTGCGTTTATTTTCGACCAGCTTGAACAGGCACGTCTTGCTCGTGATGAACTTGCAGACCAACTATTGCTGATGCTCGATGGTTTGGCGACGGAATCCTACCTGGATGGCGCGGTTTCGCCTGTTTCGTCGGCGAAGCAGGCAGTGAAGATATTACTGCGCAATATGCCCTAAAGGGGTGGCGCTGCGGCACGTCGCTAAATCGGCGTGCCGGATAGGCATTCCGAGTTGCATTGATCTGTAGCGCGCGGCAATGGCGCTTTGCTTGATCGCAGCGACGCCATGCAAAGGCACTGAAAGCGAAAAGACCGTTCAGGTGTACTGCTCAATGCAGTCGCTGTAACGGTCTTTTGGTGTTGGGTTGCAACCGGGTGTGGTCAGTCGCGGTATAGACGAATCAGAATTTGAAATGAGATACAGTGGTGCCGCGCAATGGCTTGGCGTATGTGTCAAACAGCGATTCGGTTTCGAATGCAGCGGCGCTGACCCGCGTAATGCGCAATGCCGTCATAACCGGCGCCTGTCCCACAATGGCGACCAGCCGGCCACCGATGGTCAGTTGGTACTTCAGTGAGTCGGGAATGTTTGGAATGGACCCGGTCAGCAGGATGGCGCTGTACTCGCCAGTACCCCAGCCTGCGCGTCCATCGCCAATTTCCACTTTCACGTTGCCGATCTGTTCGCGTTCCAGATTGGCCTTGCCAAAAGCCGCAATATGGCGATCGATTTCGACGCTGACAACGGTGCTGCACAGGCGACTGACTATCGCTGCCTGATAACCCGAGCCAGTGCCGATTTCCAGCACGCCGTCAGTTGGCGTCAGACGCAATTCCTGGGCCAGCCGGGCCTCTATTTTCGGCGCCAGCATGGTTTCACAGCTGTTGATGCCTTCAACCTCCAACGGGATTTCGATATCGGAATAGGCCATATTCTGATAGCGGATGGGTACAAACCGTTCACGCGGAATCGCAGACAGCGCGTCCAGCACATCCTGGTCCAGCACATGCCATGGACGGATCTGCTGTTCGATCATGTTGAAACGGCTTTGTTCGGCGAGGGAAGTCAGAGCATTCATAGGAAGAGTATCAAACGTGGTCCTGAGATTGGAATTTCTTGTTCATTTTACCCGCAACTGGCGCGGTGCTTCCGGTTTCACGACCATAATGCATGAAAATGATGAACGGGCCCGTGCCCGTGGCCAACGTTCAGCTCGCCCGAGCGGGCAATGGCGGTCTCGATGTAAGCTTTGGCCAGCCGGGCTGCCTGCGGCACATCGCCCGTGCCTGGGATCAGCGCACACAGGGCGGCAGACAGCGTGCAGCCCGTGCCATGAGTATTCGCAGTGTCAACGCGTTTGCCGGGCAGCTCGATCATGCGGTCTCCGTCGGTCAGCAGATCGACAGTGTCATTGCCAGGCAAATGGCCGCCCTTGAGCATGACCCAAACGGTGCGGTGATGATCCATCAGTTTACGCAGGCGCTCTGCCACCCGATACATTTGCTTTAAGGAATCGGCCTCGCGTTCCCCCAGCAGCACACCGGCTTCGGGCAGGTTTGGCGTAATGACGGTCGACAGCGGTATCAGTGCTTCACGCAGCGTGGCGATGGCGGGCTTGTCCAGTAGCACATCGCCGCTTTTGGCGACCATGACCGGATCCAGTACAATGTGGTCAGGCATCCAGTAGGCCAGGCGTTCGGCCACCATGCGGGTTACCGGCTCCTGGCCCAGCATGCCGATTTTTACCGAATCGATATGAACATCGTCAAACAGCGTATCAATCTGCTGGCGAACGAATTCGGGTGCAACAGGCTGCACGCCGCTCACTCCCTTGGTATTCTGGGCGGTCAGGGCCGCTACAACGGCGCAGGCATAGGTGCCCAGGGCACTCATGGTCTTGACGTCGGCAAGAATGCCGGCACCGCCGGAAGGATCTACACCGGCAATGGTCAAAGTATTAAAAATCATACAGCCTCTCTGTCGACAGTATTGTTGTCATACGCATATGATAATGTCTTCCTCTGAATTAATGTTAATGATTGATTGAAGGCGCAATCTTACAATGCGCTTTTGTCAGTACAAGGATGTCAAATGGCTACCCGTAAATCTACAGATCGAACGAGCCGTCAGGGCAGTAAATCCAATGGCCAGCACGCCAATACCGATCGCATCGCACGAGAGGTAACCGCGGGCGATACCCAGTCTGGTGGCACCCCAGAGCAAACCCGCGACAATACGGTCATGGACAGCCAGCGGGCACACATCAATGCCGAAGCCGCTGCCTTTACGGCAGATCTTGTCGGTACCGACAAGGCCGCGCGCAATCAGCGGGCTAAGCTCCTGCTCGAGGGCATGGCGGCTGATGATCGTCGTGAATTGCTCCAGCTGCTGCGAGAGGAAAAGCTGCGCGCCGACAACCTCAGGCACCCGGAAACTGATCCAGACTACAAGCTGCAGGATAATTGGCAGGATGGCGGGTATCCCTATAAATATCTCATGTCGCGCCGTAATTACGAGTTTCAGAAATACGACCTGCAGGTTGAACTGCTCAAGCTGCAGTCCTGGGTCAAGGAAACCGGCCAGCGCGTTGTGATTGTTTTTGAAGGTCGCGATGCGGCGGGCAAGGGCGGTACCATCAAGCGTTTCATGGAACATCTGAATCCGCGAACCGCCCGCGTGGTTGCGCTACAGAAACCAACGGAACGCGAGCTGGGCCAATGGTATTTCCAGCGCTATGTGGAGCATTTGCCCACCAGCGGTGAAATCGTCATGTTTGACCGCTCCTGGTATAACCGGGCGGGGGTTGAGCGGGTCATGGGATTCTGTACCGATGCCCAGTATATGGAATTCATGCGCCAGGCGCCGGAGTTTGAACGCAATCTGGTTCGCAGCGGCATCAGTGTCATCAAATTCTGGTTCTCGGTCAGCCAGGATGAACAGAAACGCCGGTTCAAGGAACGTCGTCACCATCCGCTCAAACAGTGGAAACTGTCTCCCATCGATATGGCCTCTCTGGACAAATGGGATGACTATACCCGCGCCAAGGAGGCGATGTTTTTTCATACTGACACCAGCGACGCACCCTGGATCGTGGTCAAGTCCAACTGTAAGAAACGTGCGCGGCTTAATGCCATGCGCTATGTTCTGCAGCAGTTCAATTACACCAATAAGGACTCCAAGCACATCGGCAAGATTGACCCGCTGATTGTGGGTCGCTCCAACGTGGTCTACGAGCAGGGCGAACACGCATTGCACAGCCCGTCAGGGGTTAAGCAGGACACGCGCTAATAGTGGTTTGCACGGCGTGTCGTTGTTGCGGCCATGCGCCGGTTATCGGAGCATGGCGCATACATATCCATTGAAGCTATCCACGCGCCACCAATTGCTGGGCCCGGTTCAGCACCTGGTCCAGATAGCGCTGCAGCACCTCGCGCTCGGCGGGTGTCAAGTCCTGTAACAGGTAATCGTTGCGCGCCATCATCAATGGTGACACTTCCCGATAGGCAGCCTGGCCAGCAGGCGTCACCGCCAGAATCTGCTGTCGCTTATCGTCAGTATCGGCGGTGCGGGACAAGAATCCCTTTTTCTCCAGCCGGGCAATGGCCCGGCTCACCTGCATTTTGTCCAGCGCGGTGTGTTGTGCGATATCGGTCGCACGCATATGCCGTGCCTGATTGACGGCAACCAGCACGCGCCAGTCGTCGCGCGATATGCCCAACCGGCTTTCATAAACCGTGGCTACCGAATGGCTGACCACGTCGGCCAACTGCGAAAATTGGTAGGGCAAAAAAGCATTCAAATCAATCATGGAAAGCTCGTTTAATATTCATTTGGTAACGTATGATACTTTATTTTTATAGCCTTACTTGGCTGGATAAAAAATAGAATAAGGTTAAACCACATAAAAAATAAAGGGTTGATGAATTTATTAGTTGACGCGGAAAAGCAAATACTATTTAATAGTAACGTTGGTTACCATTATCGATGACCTGCGAAACACAAACTTTGCATCATAAACGTTGCACCAGAACTTGCGCACCGTGGCCTGTGCATAGGGCGCATGACCCATGGTCGGTTCGCACTGCAAAGCGTCGCGCAGGCGCTTGGGGCGACTGTGTTTTTGCGATCCGCTGCTCAAGCGCAATATTTCATTCAGCATATCAGACAAAAAGGGTAGACATGGACATTCAAAAAATTCATCACGTAGCCTATCGCTGCAAAGACGCGAAGGAAACTGTTCTCTGGTACAAGGAAAATCTGGGGATGGATTTCGTGCTTGCCATTGCCGAGGACCGCGTGCCTTCGACCAAGGCCAATGATCCCTACATGCATGTTTTCATTGACGCCGGCCAGGGCAATATATTGGCGTTCTTTGAACTGCCTAATTCACCAGAAATGGGCTTTGATGCAAATACGCCAGACTGGGTTCAGCATATCGCGTTCGAAGTGCCCAGTGTGCAGGTGCTGGAGCGCACCAAAGAAAAGTTGCAGGCCAAAGGCATTGAAGTTGTGGGCATTACCAATCATGTTCTGTTCAAGTCCATTTATTTCCGGGACCCCAACGGACATCGTGTCGAACTGGCCGCGCCCACGGCCACGCCGGAAATGAACCGCAAGCTGGATGAGGTCAAGTGGGATATGCTGGAAGAATGGAGCAAGACCCGGCGTGCGCCCAAACACGCAGCATGGCTGCATGAAGAAGAGTTCCAGGCGTAACAATGGTTGCGTGCCCTGCAGAATGGGGCGAATTAATCAGGCCGGTCCAACAGATGCAGATCGCCCACGGTGGCGGTCTGCATCTTTGTTATTGTGTGTATGCGCTGTCAAACGGTCCCGTGTGATGGGGACGCATGCCGAAGCCTGCGGCATTGCCCTGCAGATCATTGAAATGCCGTTCGTGCGTCCAGGAAACGTTCGGCGAAATAGCGGCTGTCCAGTGAATCGACGCGGACCTTGCCATTGTTGCGGCTGGATGGAGCGTGGACAAATTCGTTGTTGCCGATATAAATGCCCATATGCGAATAGGGCTTGTAGGTATTGAAAAAGACGAAGTCGCCTTTTTTGAGTTCTGATCGGGAAATCGGCTTGGTCAATTTGGCGATCATTGCGGTGTTATGCGGAAAGCGGAAATCCGCGGACTCCTGAAATACGTAGCGCACAAACCCGCTGCAGTCCATTCCGTCGGGGGTCATGCCACCGTAGCGGTAGGGTGTGCCGGTCAGGGTCAGCGCCCGTTCGAGCACCGGATCGCGGTAGGCAGCGTCAAGCGCAGGCGTTGAAAAGGAGGCGGGTACCTCGGCCACCGGGCCACGGCTTGCGCAGCCTGCCAGCAGACAGCCTGTCAACACCGCTGCAATGGAAATATGGAAACGTAGCATAGCTTACCCGACGCGAAAAAACTCTGGGTACCAGTATCGCAATTTCGTCGCGGCGGGAAAAGCATTTTGCCTGTTTTTTAAGAAAAATATAAAAAATTAATCATAAAAACAACAGGTTAATAAGATTAGCTGATGTTGTTTGTGAAGAGTGTTTTTAATCTTGAGGGCTGGCTGCGCCAGAACTGGGGCGAGGCATCAATCTGTGCACCCAGTTCGGCCGCGGCATGCCAGGGCCAGCGCGCGTCATAAAGCATGCCGCGGGCAACGCCGACCAGATCTGCCTGGCCCGAAGCGACCACTGACTCGGCCATTTTGGGGTCGGTAATCAGGCCGACGCCAATGACCGGCACATCGACGGCATTTTTGATTGCCTGCGCAAATGGCAACTGATAGCCCGGTTCGTTTTTGATCTGTTGCGCCTGCGACAGGCCGCCTGAGGAGACATGAATGAATGCCGCGCCACGCTCTTTGAGCGCCTGGCTCAGACGGATACTTTGCTGCACGTCCCATCCGCCATCGACCCAGTCACTGGCTGAAATCCGCACACCCACCGGCACCTTGCCGGACACTTCTGCATAGACGGCCTGGAACACTTCCAGCACAAAGCGCATGCGGTTCTCCAGGGAGCCACCATAATTGTCCTGGCGCTGATTTGACAGGGGCGACAGAAACTCATGCAGCAGATAGCCATGCGCGCCATGCAGCTCGATGGCGTCAATACCCAGGTCTATGCTGCGACGGGCCGCCTGCACGAAGGCATTGATAATACGCGTGCGCCCGGCCTGGTCCAGCTCCTGAGGGGCCCGATCCTTGGGATCAAAAGGCACGGGCGACGGGGCATAGGTTTGCCAGCCGCCTTCTTCCAGGGACAGCTGGCCACCGCCAAACCAGGGCTGGCGGCATGAGGCCTTGCGTCCGGCGTGCGCCAGTTGAATGGCAACGGGCGTATCGGAAAAGCTGCGGATATCGCGCAGGGTGCGCGCGATTGCTTCCTGGGTGACATCGTCCCACAGTCCCACATCTGTCGGCGAGATGCGGCCCGCCGGTTCGACGCCTGTAGCCTCGATGAACACCAGCGCTGCGCCGGACACAGCCAGCGAGCCCAGGTGCATCAGATGCCAGGGTTGCATACAGCCGTCTATGGCGGAATATTGACACATGGGGGGAACAATAATGCGGTTTTTAAGCTGCAGGCTGCCCAGGTTGAAGGGACTGAACAGGATCGAATCGGTCATGGCGTCTTCACACTTTAGAAATTATCGGGAGAGGAGTATGGGCGCCGGCAAGCCTTTGTCAGCGCTATGTTCTGTTTTTACCATACCGGCCAACGGTGACCGGTATATGACCATGATGATGAAATGATGGCGCATATTTGCCCGCCGAAAAATGGGTTCATGAACAAGGCCGGCAGGGCCACACTGCGGTTCATATTGCTTGGCACAGCAAAACTGCCGAAAAAAATGGTATAAAGCAGCATAAAATGTAATTATATTTTCATAAAAGATGAAAATAGTAAGTTTACTTACATCGTTATAGGTGCTGTTTTCTCCATCCGGACTCTCCTTACCTTCTGTCATCATGATTGAAACCGATTTTACACGGGCGCTGGCCAAACGGCTGCCAGAGCTGACCAAACCCCAGCGGCTGCTTGGCGCCTATGTGCTTGAACATCCGTTTAAGGTCGCCATCATGTCGATCGACGAGTTTGCCCAGGCTGCAGGTGTGTCCAGCGCCAGCGCCAACCGTTTTGCGCGGGCGCTGGGCTACCCGGGGTATGCCCAGTTTCGGCAAAACATTATCAAGGGCTTCGAAGGCGTACTGGAATCGGTCAATCGCCTGAAAAAAGAACAGTCGTACCCGGCCACCAATCAGGAAATCATGGCCAATGTTCTGGTGGAGGGGCAGCGCAACCTGGAGAAGACCCGCCTGAATTTAAGCGCAGAGACCTGTGACAAGGCGGTCGACATGATTCTGGCCGCCCGCCGAATTTTCATACTGGGCCTGGGCTCCAGCGGCTATTTGTCGGGGCTGCTGGAGCGGCGCCTGTTTTCGCACAACGATATGGTGGTCAGCCTGGCCGGCCCTGGTGGGGTGACCTATGCGGCTCGCAGGCTGGCGCTGGTCGATAAGAACGACCTGGTCATCGCCCTCACTTTCCCCCGGTATCTGGCCGACACGGTCAGGATCGTGCAAAAAGCGCATGGCCGCGGCGCCAAGGTACTTGGGCTGACCGACAAGGCCACTTCGCCAATCGTGCCAGCCTGTGACTGCATTCTGTATACCTCCAGCGACAGCGTCTATGGTACCAATAGCGACCCGGTGGCACTGTCCCTGATCGACGCGCTGATGGCCGCCCTGGACTATCGCTCACCCTTTTCAGTTGCAATTGCCACCGAAGTGGCAGAAACCATCACCCCCTGGCTTATTCACGGAGAAACCTCGGCATGACAACTGCCATTATCGCCATTCATGGCGGGGCCGGCGCCCTGTCTCGCGAAACCATTACACCGCAACAGCAAGCGGCTTACGAGACGGCATTGAACGACATTCTGGCGCAAAGCGGCGCCTTGCTGGACAAGGGCGGCTCGGCACTGGATGCCGTGACGCTGGCCGTGCGCCTGCTGGAGGATTGCCCATTATTCAATGCCGGCCATGGCTCTGTATTTACCAGTGCCGCGACCCATGAAATGGATGCCGCCATCATGGACGGCGCCACGCTTGGCTGCGGTTCGGTTGCATCGATCTCAACCGTGCGCAATCCAGTACTGGCAGCAAGAGCCGTAATGGAAACCAGCGAGCACGTTTTCTTTTGCGGCAAACCGGCCGAAGCGCTGGCGGCGGCCGCCGGGCTCGATATGGTCGAGCCCGATTATTTCAGCACTGCCTTGCGCCGCGAGCAACTTGATCGGGTCCGCGCAACCGGCGCTGCCAGCTTTGTACTGGATCACGATGCCGTGGCGCAGGTGCAACCCGGTCATGCGGCCGCGCCGCTGGATGAGGACAGCAAACTGGGTACCGTCGGCGCGGTGGCGCTGGACCAGGCCGGCAATCTGGCTGCAGCCACTTCAACCGGCGGCATGACTAACAAGCAGCCCGGCAGGGTTGGCGACTCGCCCATTATTGGCGCCGGGTGCTATGCCAGCAACCAAAGTTGTGCGGTTTCCAGCACCGGGACCGGTGAAATGTTTATTCGCAGTGTCGCCGCGTATGACGTGGCTGCACAAATGCAATACGCAGGCCGCACGCTGGCGCAGGCGGCCGATAACGTGGTGTTCGACAAGCTGCCGGCTATCGGTGGCGTGGGCGGACTGATTGCCATCGACGCGCAGGGCAATGTGGCGCTGCCGTTCAATTCCGAAGGCATGTATCGGGGTTACCGGCGCATCGGACAGGATCCGGTTGTCGGTATTTATCGTTAGCCCGATGCCTGCGCGGCACCGTGAGCGGTATGGAGAAAACAGTAAGTGAATACAAATGTGATTAATGCAAACGCCGACAAGGCGCCAATGAATGGCACCGGAGAACTCGCACCGGGCAACGTCCTGGACGTGCGCAATCTGAGTGTCAGTTTTGTCGGATCAGAAAGAACCGTGCAGGCGGTTCAGGATTTGTCCTTTACGGTGGGTCAGGGTGAAACACTGGCCATCGTGGGCGAATCGGGCTCGGGAAAATCGGTAACCTCGCTCTCGCTCATGCGCCTGGTCGAACACGGTGGCGGTCGCATCGTCAACGGGCAAATGTTCTTTCGCCGGCGCCAGGGACAGGTGGTGGATCTGGCCCGGTTGCCCGGCGCACAACTGCGCGCCATTCGCGGAGCCGATATGGCCATGATTTTTCAGGAGCCCATGACCTCGCTGAACCCGGTGTTTTCGGTGGGCGAGCAGATTGCAGAATCCATCCGCCTGCATCAGGGGCATAGCCAGCAGCAAGCCATGGCAGAAGCCTTGCGCATGCTCGATCAGGTGCGTATTCCTGAAGCGCGTGCCGTACTGGCGCGGTTTCCGCATCAGTTATCCGGCGGTATGCGCCAGCGTGTCATGATTGCGATGGCACTGGCCTGTAAACCGGCTTTGCTGATTGCCGATGAGCCCACGACGGCGCTGGATGTGACCATCCAGGCGCAGATTCTGCAACTGATCCGCGAACTGCAGAAAGAAATGAACATGGGCGTGATCTTCATTACGCACGATATGGGCGTGGTGGCCGAAGTGGCCGATCGCGTGCTTGTCATGTTCAAGGGCAACAAGGTCGAACAAAACAGCGCCCAGGCAATATTCCACAATCCACAACATCCCTATACCAAAGCGTTGCTGTCGGCCGTGCCGCGGCTGGGCTCCATGAACGGTACGTCGTTGCCTGCTCATTTTGACTTGCTGTCGCTGCAACAGGCAGGTGCCGATGAAGCTGTCACCCCGCACGAGCCGGTGGTGCTGACGCCGGATCGCCAGGCTGGCCCGATCCTGCAGGTCAAGGATCTGGTAACGCGGTTCGATGTGACCAGCGGCATTTTCAATCGCGTTGTCAGGCGTGTGCATGCGGTCGAAAAAGTCAGTTTCGATCTGTATCCGGCAGAAACACTGGCCCTTGTTGGGGAATCTGGTTGCGGCAAGTCCACGACCGGTCGCTCCCTGCTGCGCTTGATCGAAGCGCACTCGGGACAGATCCTGTTCCAGGGGCGCGACATCAGCAAGCTCAATACACAGGATATGCAGGCAGTCCGCCGCGATATCCAGTTTATCTTTCAGGATCCGTACGCTTCGCTGGATCCGCGCCAGACCGTGGGTTATTCCATTATGGAGCCGCTGCTGATCCATCGCGTGGCCAGCGGACGCGAGGCATTGGCCCGTGTCGAATGGCTGCTTGAAAAAGTCGGCCTGCCGCCGGCGATGGCGCAGCGCTACCCGCACGAATTTTCCGGAGGCCAGCGCCAGCGCATCTGTATTGCACGAGCATTGGCGCTCAATCCCAAAGTGGTGATTGCAGACGAATCGGTATCGGCGCTGGATGTCTCGATCCAGGCGCAGATTGTCAACTTGCTGATGGATCTGCAAAAAGAATTTGGTATTTCATATTTGTTTATTTCACATGACATGGCGGTGGTGGAACGCATCAGTCATCGCGTGGCGGTGATGTACCTCGGGCAGGTGGTTGAGCTGGGGTCGCGTCGTGAAATATTCGAAAACCCCCAGCATCCGTATACGCAAAAACTCATGGCTGCTGTTCCCATCGCTGATCCGGCGCGGCGCCACAAACTGGCCACCCTGATGGCCGGAGAGATTCCCAGCCCGGTGCGCGCTGTCGGCGATGAGCCGGTGGTAATGCCATTGGAGCAGGTGGGGGCGGATCATTTTGTTGCCCGTCATCAGATAGGTATTTACTGATTTTTATTTCGTTTAGTCAAACGGCGTTTAACCATTTATCCTTCGCAGGGAGATTTTCATGAAGCCTATTTATCTTCGCAGAGCACTGCTGGCCCCGGCCATGATGGCGTGCCTGGCCTTTTCGCACACCGCACTGGCGGCCAAAGATGTCACGGTCGCGGTTCCTTACGGTTTTGATTCACTCGATCCCTATAACACCAATTCGACACAGTCGCAGGCCGTTGGCAAGGGCTGGTACGAAGGGCTGTTCATGTTCGATCTGGATTTCAAAATTCATCCGCTGCTGGCTACCGGTTACGAGGTCAGTGAAGACGGGCTCACGTATACATTCAAGCTGCGCCAGGGCGTCAAGTTCCATGATGGCACCGACTTCAATGCAGAAGCGGTCAAGGTCAATTTTGAGCGCGTATTGAACCGCGACAATGCTCTGGGTCGCTACAACCAGTTCAAGGGTATTGCAAAAATCGACGTGATTGATCCGGCTACCGTGAAGATCACGCTCAAAGAACCGTTCTCTGCGTTCATCAACAATCTGACGCACCCCTCGGCCATGATGATCTCTCCGACCGCCCTGAAAAAATACGGCAAGGATATCAACCTGCATCCTACCGGCACCGGACAGTACATGTTCGCTGAATGGAATCCTGGCCAGAATGTGAAAATGAAAAAATTCGACGGTTATTGGGACAAGGAACATCTGGCCAAAGTCGATTCCATCAATTTCCGTGTGGTGACCGACAACAATACGCGCGCCGCGGTCATGCAGACCGGCGAGGCTCAGTTTACCTACCCGATTCCCTATGAGCAGGCGGCCATCCTGAAAAAAAATGACAAGCTTGATTTGCTTGCAGAGCCGTCCATTATTGCGCGTTATATCGCCATGAATAATCTGGTCAAGCCTTTCGATAATCCGAAAGTGCGCGAAGCCATGAACTATGCGATCAATAAAGAAGCCCTGAACAAGGTTGTATTTAACGGTTACGCGCGCGTTGCCGAGGGTGTGGTCCCGGGCAAGGTCGAGTTTTCGCAAAAAATGAAACCCTGGCCCTATGACCCGAAAAAAGCCCGCGAACTGCTGGCTGAAGCCGGTTACCCGCAGGGATTTGAAACCACGCTGTGGAGCGCCTATAACGATGGTACGTCGGTGAAGGCCATCCAGTTCATTCAGCAGCAACTGCGCCAGGTTGGTGTCAAGGTGTCCGTAGAAGCGCTGGAAGCGGGACAGCGCGTTCAGCGGGTTGAATCGGTACAGAAACCTGAAGACGCCAAGGTGCGCATGTATTACATCGGCTGGTCCGCCTCTACGGGCGAGGCCAACTGGGCGCTGAGCCCCTTGCTGGCGGGCGATTCATGGCCGCCCACCTTCGGCAACTTCTCTTATTATAAGAATGCCCAGGTCGACAAGGATCTGGCCGATGCCTTGAAAACCACCGATAAAACTGCGAAAACCAAGTTCTACAAAGATGCACAGGAACAGATCTATAAGGATGCGCCCTGGATCTTCCTGAATACGGCCGATACCGTAGCGGCCCGCAGCAAAAAGCTTGATGGTTTTCATGTGATGCCTGACGCTTCCTACTACTTCAGGGATGTCAGCCTGAAGGACTGATTCGGTCCTGCTTCGCTGTTCAATTGCAATTGAAATATCCGCGACACCCTGGGGTGTCGCGGCCCAATGGATTCAAAAATGCTTTCCTATCTGGTTAAACGGATTTTCGGAATGATACCGACGCTGATCCTGGTCTGCGTGGTGGTGTTCCTGTTTGTACATATGCTGCCCGGGGATCCGGCCAGGCTTGCCGCAGGGCCCGAGGCAGATGCCGAAACGGTTCAGAACATACGCAAGCAACTGGGCCTGGATTTGCCGTTGCCGCAGCAGTTCGGCCATTACCTGCTCAATCTGAGCCAGGGCGATCTGGGCACCTCGTTGCGCACCAAGCGCCCGGTGCTGACTGAAATTGCTGCCCGCTTTACACCAACCATGCTGTTGACCATTACCAGCATGATCTGGTCTGTTATTTTCGGTCTGGTGATCGGCGTGGTCTCGGCCGTATGGCGCAACCGCTGGCCGGATCGCCTGTTCATGACGCTGGCCGTTTCCGGTATCTCCTTTCCGCCCTTTGCACTGGGCATGGTCCTGATCCAGATTTTTGCGGTCAACCTGGGTTGGCTGCCTTCTGTGGGCGCGACCAGCTGGCAGCACTATATTTTGCCGTCCATTACTTTGGGCGCTGCGGTCGCGGCCATTATGGCGCGCTTTACGCGTGCCTCGTTCGTAGAGGTGATTCAGGAAGATTTCGTGCGCACAGCCCGCGCCAAAGGTTTGTCTGAAAAAGTAGTGATCGTCAAACATACCTTGCGCAACGCCTTGATTCCCGTGATTACGATGATGGGCCTGCAGTTTGGCTTTTTGCTGGGCGGCTCGATCGTGGTGGAGACCGTCTTTGGCTGGCCCGGGATGGGCACACTGCTGGTGGACTCCGTTTCTGCGCGGGACTATCCGATTATTCAGGGGCTGGTCCTGCTGTTCTCCTTTGAATTCATTTTGATCAATCTGATTGTTGACGTGCTGTACGGCGTGATCAATCCGACTATCCGTTACAAATAACGGGACAGACATGACGCAAGTAACTTCTTCTCCGATAGAATCGCTGCCGCCACAACGGGAACGCATCCGCACCCCGATGACGGAGTTTATCCGCAAGTTTCGCAAGCAGCATCTGGCTGTCGTCGCGGCGCTCTTTATTATTGCACTTGTATTTATTGCCATTCTGGCGCCCTGGATCGTCCCTTTCGATCCGGAGAATTATTTCGATTACGACCGCATCAACCAGGCGCCGTCAGTGCTGCACTGGCTGGGTGTGGATTCGCTGGGTCGGGATATTTTCAGCCGCATCGTGATGGGTACACGCATTTCCCTGGCTGCCGGTTTTATTTCGGTTGCGCTGGGCGCTGTTGTAGGCACGGTGCTGGGCCTGCTTGCCGGTTATTACGAAGGCTGGTGGGAACGCATTGTGATGCGTATTTCAGATGTGTTGCTGGCGTTTCCCGGTATTTTACTGGCCATCGGCGTGATCGCGGTATTGGGCCCCAGTATGGTGAACGTGGTGATCGCTGTGGCGGTATTCAGCATTCCGGCATTTGCACGGCTGGTGCGTGGCAATACCCTGTCCCTGAAAAACATGACCTACATTGAAGCCGTGCGCAGTATCGGCGCTTCGGATTTCACCATTATTTTCAAACACATTCTTCCCGGCACGATTTCACCCATTCTCGTCTATGGCACCATGCGTATCGGTACGTCGATTATTACGGCGGCTTCGCTGTCGTTTATCGGCCTGGGCGCGCAGCCGCCTACGCCCGAATGGGGCGCGATGCTCAACGAGGCGCGCTCCGATATGGTGCTGGCCCCGCATGTGGCGATTTTCCCGTCGCTGGCCATCTTCCTGACCGTGTTGGCGTTCAATCTGCTGGGCGATGGACTGCGGGATGCACTGGATCCGAAGATTGACCGGCAATAATCCCGTTGTGTTATCGATAGGTGGCACTGACCGATGAGCGTATATGACTGATTCTTCAACTGTGGCGGCGGCGCGCTCTGCGCCGCCAGTGGGCATCTTGCCTGCCGGACCGCACAATTGTATTACCGATGTATCCGGCGTCAAGGTGGGTCATGCCACCCTGGCGCGTGGTGCGATTCAGACCGGTGTCACGGTTGTCTATCCGCATACGGACGACTTGTTCGTGAACAAGGTGGCGGCCGGTGTGTCTGTGCTCAACGGTTTCGGCAAAAGCATGGGACTGGTGCAGTTGCAGGAGCTGGGGGCAATAGAAACACCCCTGGCGCTGACCAATACTTTTTCCGTGCCGATGGTGGCGCAAGCGCAAATCAGGCAGGCGATTGCGGCCAATGCGCAAATCGGTCGTGATTGGCCTACCGTTAACCCGCTGGTGCTCGAGTGCAATGACGGGTATCTGAACGATATTCAGGCCATGGCCGTGACCGAAGCGGACTACTTTTCCGCCTGCGCCAATGCGGCTGCGCAACCGGAGCAGGGCGCGGTAGGTGCCGGACGCGGGATGAGCTGCTTTGGCTTGAAAGGCGGGATTGGCTCGGCATCACGCATTGCCCGACAGGAAAGGGAACTGGCAGGCAGTGCGCCCGACTATGTGGTGGGCGCGTTGGTGCTGTCCAATTTTGGCAAACTGCGTCAGTTTCGGGTCAATGGCAGCCTGTTGGGTCAGGACATAAAAAGGCGTATGGCCCGTCGGCGCACGGCATCGCAAGTGCCCTTGGATATCGCGGAAAATGCCCCCGACAAGGGTTCCATCATCATGGTGCTGGCAACCGATGCGCCGCTGGACGCCCGGCAACTGCGCCGGTTGAGCATGCGTGCGGCTGCCGGGCTGGCGCGCACCGGTTCGAACTTTGGCCACGGCAGCGGAGATATTGCCGTTGCATTTTCAACGGGTATGCGCATCGGCCAGCAGGTGCAGGCTGCACAGATACCGGTGGCGCCCTTGCATGAGCTGCAGCTGGAATCGTTGTTTGATGCGGCCGCCGAGGCTACAGAACAGGCCATTGTCAATTCGCTGTGGCGCGCCACTGCAGTGACCGGGCGTGATGGCAATACGCGTCTGCCAGTCACTGACTGGCTGCACGACTAGGCGGCTTTATTACTGCCGTGCAAAGGCAGTTTTGAATATTATGAATATTGCATGTGCAATAACAGTAGGCAAAGAATAACAAGGTGTGATCAATGAAAGTACTAATATCAACAGACATTGAAGGCGTCGCCGGTGTGGTGGATGCGCAGCAGGTGCGTGCGGGCAACGTGGAGTATGAACGGGCACGGCAGTGGATGACCGCCGAAGCCAACGCAGCTATTGCCGGCGCGTTCGATGGCGGCGCCACCGCCGTTTATGTGAACGATTCGCATGGTGGCTTTCGCAATATGATTGCGTCTGACATTGATGCGCGCGCTACTTTGATCAGCGGCAAGCCACGGGTCTACAGCATGATGACCGGTCTGGAATTCGGTGTCAGTGCTGTCGCCCTGGTCGGGCATCACTCAAGGGCTCAGGGCCGCGGCGTACTGGCCCACACCATCAACAGTTTTGCCTTTGCCCGAGTGATAGTCAACGACATGGAACTGGGCGAACCGGGATTGTATGGCGCGCTGGCTGGTCAGGCCGGTGTGCCGGTGATCTTCGGCAGCGGCGACCAGTATTTCATCGAAGAAAACGAAGGTTTTTTCGATGGCGCCGTATGGGTGGAAACCAAACAGGCCATGGGCCATGGCAGCGCCGCTACGCTGACGCCGCAGGCCGCCTGCGCGCGCATACGCGAGGGCATGTGCAGGGCGGTTCAGACTGGCATGAGGCAAGCGCTGACACCGTTTGTAATCGGTGCGCCATATGAATGTCGGCTACAAACCAATTCTCCTGCATTGGCCGATACGTTTTGTGTGCTGCCCGGCACAGATCGAGTGGATGGGGTCACCCTGACATTTAAGGCAGACAGTATCGAGCATGTGATCCGCACATTGAATGTGTTTTCCACCATGTCGGCTGCGTTGCGCTAGGATTCGGGGCGTCCTGGTGCCAGGGCTGCTCAGCCCAGGGCGCGAATACCCGCAGGTGTACGGATGATCGCCCGCAAGGCCGGTTTGCTGTCCGGTGCCGCCGGAAATACCGAGACCGGGGCATCCAGTTGCAGACTTGCGAGCAGTGCCTGCATCGCCTTCGGTTCCGGATGATAGACATGCAGTGCTTCCAGCGACAAACCCATATCCGGCATGGATAATACCGGTAGCTCGGCGGTCTGCCATTCGATCAGGGCCGGGGCCATTCCGTCCAGGGGCGACACACCGCTTTCGGGAATGGTAATCAGCCAGTTCAGGTCTGCGCGTTGCATGGCAGTGACCGGCCCCAAAGGCTGGGTGCTGGCCGCCGCATGGGTATCAATACTTGTTGTACGCACGACCCACGCCGACAGCGATGCGGCGCTCTGCGCCTCTAAAGCATCCAACCCGAACCAGCGTGGCTGCGCGGGCGCCGGCGCGGCTGGATTGACGGCAATTACTTCCAGATAGCAGTTCCTGCCACAGCGCAACAGCCGATTGTGGGTGCCCATTTTTGCATGTTCTCCGCCCGGCAGCGGGGCAACGCCCAGACAGTCGCGTACATAGGCGGCACCTGCATCCAGATCGCTTGCGGTCACGACAAGATGATCAATGACAGTGGTTGGTACAGGCATGACTACTCCGGTTTTGCAGCCGCTGCTGCAGTACGTTCTGCTTGGTCGCTGGCGTGCTCATGATGCGAAAAGGTCTTATGTGAAAAGGACTCTAGCACGGCACGCGCCAATGCATCAATCGAGTCCGATATCACGACGGGAAACGCGTCCCGACGCGAGGGTGGGATGGCCAGCGGCAATTCCGTACAACCCAGAATGACGGCCCGTGCCCCCATTTGGGCAAGTCGATTGACGGCGGCGGCCGCAGGGGCAAAGGCTTGCTCGTTCTGGTTGGATTTGACGGCGGCGATGGCCAGTACGGACCAATCACGAATGCTATTGTCGTCGCCGGTAAACGGCTCATACCCGGCCGCGCGCAGGGCGTCCTGGTACAGCCCCAATTGCATTGTCGCCGGGGTGCCCATGATGCCCACCGGACCATCACAGATGCCATTGCGGCGCAGGTCCTGAATCACTGACTCGACAATGTGCAGAACCGGCACCTGTACACTATCGCGCAACTGCTCAAACCACAAATGCGCCGTATTGCACGGGATGGCAATGCATTGCGCGCCCCAGCGCTGCAAGTCCTGCATTCCCTGGCGCATGGCCGGCAGCGGGCTTGGCCCGCCTGCCAACTGGGCCGCGCTGCGGTCAGGAATTCGCGGGTCATTGCGCAGCAGCACCGGGATGTGCGCCTGGTCTGCCGTCACCGGGGTAAGTTGCACAAGCCTGGCAGCAAACGTGGCGCCGGCTAGCGGCCCCATGCCACCCAGCACACCCAGCACGGGCCACACCGGTGGCGCGGCAGTCAGGGAAGACGAAAACGTGGTTGTTTGAAGCAGTGACATGACTATAACTCTCCGTAAGTCATGATTATACGACCAGGGCTGGCCGGCAACGCACTCGCGGGCAGGGTTTTGCGTCAGTTGCCGTGGCGGTGAGGTTACAATCAGGCGGGGCCAGAACGATGCGGCTGCCTGTGGCATCCTCGCAAGGCAGCCGCAGTGCCGCCGCATGCAGGAGTATTATTCAGTTTTCTTAGCGGTTGGCATGGCGGTCCGACAATATTGCGCATTTTGAACTTGGAGTCAGCATGGAAAGTTTCGACTATGATTTTTTTGTAATCGGCGGCGGCAGCGGCGGGGTACGCGCCTCGCGCATGGCAGCACAGGCCGGCGCCCGGGTGGCGGTGGCAGAAGGATCCGATCTGGGCGGAACATGTGTCAACGTTGGTTGCATTCCCAAGAAACTCTACAGTTATGCTGCGCATTACCATGACGCTTTTGAAGAGGCACGCGGCTTTGGCTGGAGTGTCGGCGAGGCAACGCTGGACTGGTCGCTTCTGAAAACCAACCGGGCAAAGGAAATTTCCCGTCTGAACGGCATTTATCACTCGCTGATCACCAACGCTGGCGCAACGCTGCTGACCGGCTGGGCCGAACTGGCAGGACCCAATACCGTTCGCATGGACGACGGCAAGACCTACACAGCAAAGCATATTTTGATCGCGACCGGCGGCTGGCCCGTTGTGCCCGATTTCCCCGGGCGCGAACATGTGATTACCTCAAATGAAATTTTCGATGTCCCGCAGTTTCCCAAACGACTGGTCGTGGTCGGCGCCGGTTATATTGCATGTGAATTTGCGTCGATCTTCAACGGCCTGGGCGCCCAAGTACATATCGTGATTCGTCGCGATCGCATCCTGCGTGGCTTTGATGAAGAAATCTGCACGTTCACTGCCAAGGAAATGGAAAAAGCCGGCGTGCATTTTCACTTTGAAACCAAAGTGGACGGCATTGACAAAGCGGGTGATGTTCTTTCAGTTAAATTGAATGACGGAACGACGCTGCAGGCCGATCAGGTGCTGTATGCGACAGGACGTGCGCCCAATGTGCAAAAACTCAATCTTGAGTCTGCCGGCGTGCAGGTCAATCACAATGGCGCCATTCAGATTGACGAAAACTACAAGACATCGGCCCCTTCCATCCATGCTTTGGGCGATGTGACCGACCGGATTCAACTTACGCCGGTTGCACTGGGCGAAGCCATGGTGCTGGTGGATCATCTGTTTGGCAAGGGTGTGCGCCGCATGAGTTATGAATTTATTCCGACTGCCATTTTCACCCATCCAAACGTGGGAACGGTGGGCTATAGTGAGCACGAAGCGCGCGAGAAGTATGGCGAGGTCACCATCTATCGTTCGGATTTCCGCCCTCTCAAGCATACGCTTAGTGGCAGCACTGCCAGAATGATGATGAAACTGATTGTCGATAAGAAATCAGACCGGGTAGTGGGCTTGCATATGGCGGGCGATGACGCAGGAGAGATCGTGCAGGGGTTTGCCGTGGCTGTGCGCATGGGCGCGACCAAGGCGGACTTTGACGCCACGATCGGCATCCATCCTACGGCTGCAGAAGAGTTTGTGACGATGCGCGGATAAGGCGCCCAAGAAGCGCTTTCGCTTTATTGCTTTTGTGATATCGGCTGCCACCGTTTGTTACCGGGGGGCAGACCGGCGATCACAACTGCCGGGAATAGGGAGCAGCAGGGCAGCGCAAATGGCCCGACAATCTGCGCTGGCGAGGAAGGCATGAGCGCGCGGTGATGACATCTGTCATTGCGTCCCGCTCATGAGGCGTCGCTCAGGACACCACGTTCATTTCAACTTTGGCACGGAATCTGTCGATCCATGGCAATGCGAAACGTCGCGTTAAGGCATGCCAGGGAAAGTTGGGTAAAGGAATATTCAGGGTATTCATTCATGCCAAGCGTTAATGGCTTAATGCAACCATTCTATGCACCCAAGCTATCAACGACCTGAAAATGCTTCTATTCGACAAGCGTAATATGTCTGGATCAGGTGTGAGTGTGCATTGATGACGCTTATGTACCACGTTGCGTGGTATTTCATGTGTGATTGGTGGAGCTGGTCTCAGCTCATCTTGCCGGGCATATCAATGCCACGAATGATGTCGGCAACGGCAAGCACCAGCCGTGATTCTGCAGCCATGGTGGCAATGGCAAGGGTGAGATTATTGAGAATAGCAGGCTCGACAATAGGCGCGCAGCTCAGATTGGCCTGCCCGGGAATGTCGCCCAGGGCAGAACGAGGAATGATCGTAAACACAGGTTCGTGCGAATAACTCAGGGTTTCGACGATTGTCTGTACGACATCTACTTCGGCTACCACATTCAATTGCACGTTGCGATCCCGGCAGGTCTGTTCAACAAGGGTACGGATCGTGTTGGGCGCACTGGGCAGCACCAGGGGATATTGTCCAAGATCAGCCACCTGTACTTGGCCCGGCAGCCGCATTCCACTGGCGTGCGCATGGGCAAGCACCAGATTTTCACGATAAAGCGACTCGACCTGCATGAGAGACGAAGGTGCCGGTTCGTACAGCAGCGCCAGATCAACCTTGTCTTTGAGCAACCAGTCCCGCAATTGGGCACTTAGTCCTTCGGCCAGCGTAATAGACGAATCAGGAAACAGCGCCCGGAACTGTTGCATGATACTTGGCGCCAGACGCCGGGCGATGCGCGGCGGAATACCCAGCCGCACCCGGCCCGGCGCAGCGGACCGGAAATTCATCAGGTCCTGCTTCGCCTGCGTGGCCATCCGGTGCAGCGTCCTGGCATGACCCAGCAGTCGGGCACCGGCTTCAGTCAGTTCTACCCCACGGCCCGTGCGAACCAGCAAATGCTGTCCAAGCTCGGCCTCCAGCAACTGGATCTGCCGACTCAGTGACGGCTGCGACAGATCGAGCATATCCGCAGCGCGGGAAAAGCTGTGCTGTTCTGCAATCACGATGAAATACTGAAGTTGTTTGAGATCCATGTAGCAATGATATACGTTTTTTCAATATCAGAAGTCGCAAGGCGGGTCTTGATGATTCGCAGGCCCTCGCGCATCATGGCTGTGATTAGATAATGACAGGGGACAGCGAACAATGAGACGATTGGAAAACAAAGTAGCGATTGTGACAGGTGCCGGTAGCGTCGGGCCCGGTTGGGGTAATGGTCGGGCGATTGCCTGGCGGTTTGCCAGCGAGGGTGCGCAGGTTTTTGCCGTGGACATGAACCCCGATGCGTTAAATGAAACCGTAGCCAAGGTCAATGAAGTAAACGGCACAATCCGCACATGGACTGCAGATGTTACTTCGGCGGATGCTGTAGAACAGATGGTGCATGCCTGCCAGGAGGCCTTCGGGCGAGTCGATATTCTTGTCAACAATGTCGGTGGCTCGAAAAAGGGTGGCCCGGTTGCCCTGGATGAGCAAACATGGGATAGCCAGCTTGATTTCAACCTGAAGAGTGTATTTCTGGGCTGCAAGTATGTATTGCCTATTATGGAACAACAGGGTGCCGGGGCTATTGTCAATATTTCGTCCACATCCGGCATCCGTTGGACCGGTTCGGCGCAGGTTGGATATGCCAGCGCGAAGGCCGGTATTATTCAATTGTCCCGCGTCGTGGCGGTGGAATATGCCAAGCGCAATATACGGTGCAATACCGTGGTTCCGGGTCAGATGCACACGCCCATGGTAGAAACGCGTCTGGCCGGACAACGCGCCGGCGGAGATGTAAGCACGCTGCTGGCACAGCGCCAGGCTCGTATTCCGCTGCCATTCATGGGCGATGGCATTGATACGGCCAATGCCGCGCTTTTTCTGGCGTCCGATGAAGCGCGCTTTATCACAGGCACTGAAATTATCGTGGACGGAGGCATGAGTGCACGCTGCGACTGAGAACCCCATTCGCTATCCGGATCCTGCTGTCATTGCCCTGGATCCCCGCTTTCATGCGCTGACGCTGCCGCTGGCTGCGCTCGAGCGGCTCGCTGGCGGCAGCCGTTGGGCCGAGGGGCCAGTGTGGTTTGGCGACTGGAACTGTTTGCTATGGAGTGACGTACCGAACAACCGCATCATGCGGTGGGATGCCGCCACAGGTCAGAGCCAGGTGTTTCGCAGTCCGTCAAATTATGCCAATGGCAATACACGCGACAGGCAGGGACGCCTGATCACCTGCGAGCATCTGTCGCGCCGGGTAACGCGCACGGAGCCGGATGGCCGCATTACCGTGCTGGCGGACAGCTATCAGGGTAAGCGCCTGAATTCTCCCAATGACGTGGTGGTCAAGTCAGACGGTTCAGTCTGGTTTACCGATCCGCCGTTTGGCATCGTTGGCTACTATCAGGGGGAACAGGCAGAGCAGCAACTGCCTGCGGCCATCTATCGCATTGACCCCGTTAATGGGCAAGTGGCATTGGTGACCGATGCGGTTAACGGCCCCAACGGTCTGGCATTCTCCCCCGACGAATCACAATTGTACGTGGTCGAATCACGCGCCCAACCCCGTAACCTGCTGGCCTTTGATCTGAATGCCGACGGCACCGGTTTGCTTGGGCAACGGGTGCTTTTCGATGCAGGCGAAGGCACGCCCGATGGCTTTCGGGTGGATATCCATGGCAATTTGTGGTGTGGCTGGGGAATGGGGACTGCCGACCTTGATGGGGTCAGGGTGTTTAGCCCGCAAGGCGAGCTGCTGGGGCGCATTGCTTTGCCCGAGCGGTGTGCCAATCTTTGTTTTGGCGGTTTGCATCGGAACCGCCTGTTCATGGCGTCGTGTACGTCCATTTATTCACTGTTCGTCAATACGCAAGGGTGCGGGTACCTGACGGCATAAGGAGCAAGACATGTCCGGATTCGGAAAAAAATATATTAAATACGTGATGCCATTTGCCGCTGCTGTTCTGGGCCTTGCAGTCAGCCAGCATGCTGTGGCCGCATCTCCCGTGAGTGTCGTGGTGGCCTTTCCAGCCGGAGGCCCCGGCGATACGCTGGCCCGGGTGACCGGAAAAGAGTTGGAGAGCCAGCTTAAGCGAACGGTGGTGGTGGAAAATAAACCTGGCGGTAATGGTGCCATTGCCGCCAGTACGGTCACTCGCGCGAAACCGGATGGCAATACACTGTTTTTAAGCTCTACCGGTGCGATTGCCATCAATCCGGCGCTTTATAAAAAGCTGATCTACGACCCGGCAAAGGATCTGCAACCGGTAGCGCTGCTTGTTTCCACACCCGAAGTGCTGGTTGTGTCCAAGAAAAGCGGTATTACAAGTGTGAAGGAATTGCTTGAAAAGGCCAAAAGTAATCCCGACGGCATCTCGCTGTCTACGTCCGGGGTGGGCAGCATGCCTCATATGGCGATTGCCCAGTTTCGCATTGCCACCAAAGCCAATACGCTGATTGTGCCTTTTGGCGGGGCAGCCCCGGCGATTACCGCAACCATAGGCGGACAGGTTGATGGCTTCTTTGGCGATGTGTCCGGCCTGGTGCAGCACATCAAGCAGGGCAGCCTGGTGCCTATCGGCGTGGCATCGGCCAAGCGATCAGCCGCGCTGCCGCAGGTGCCCACATTTGACGAACTGGGCATCAAAAATGTTCACGCGACCAACTGGTACGGTGTTTTTGCACCGGCCGGAACGCCTGACGAGAAAATCAAGGAACTGAACCTGGCTTATCGTGCGGTCATGAAAACACCGGCGGTCACGCAATACGTGCAAACCTCAGGCCTGGACACCGATGATTTGGAACCGGCACAATTTGCATCACTGATCGATCAGGACACCAAAAAATGGGCTGATCTGATCAAGGCGGAAAATATCAAGATGAATCAATAGAGAGATCACCAAAACAGGTGACGTCCAATCACGTTGACTGCCAGTGCAGATGACTGTCGCATTGAGGGTTTCGATGATCAATGTGCGCGACAGTGATCGACGGGGAGCCATCTCGAACCATCATGGGTGGGGCTATAATGGCCGACCCATGCGCCAGTACGGAAGCAGGGTTGTACTGGCGCAGCAAACATGCATGTACGAGATGGCAAAATGGCGAGAAATATCGAAATTAAGGCGCGTATTGCGAGTGTCAGTGATCTGGCGCAGCAGGCGGCCACGTTGGCAACTGAAGCACCTTGCGACATATTCCAGGACGACACGTTTTTCAAGTGTGATGAAGGTCGGCTCAAGCTCAGGCAATTCGCAGACGGAACAGGACAGCTTATTTTTTATCGGCGAGCGGATGAGGCAGGGCCGAAAGAATCATTCTATGTGTTGTCAGAAACTGCGACGCCTGAATCGCTCAGAGAAGTGTTATCACTGGCCTATGGTGTGATCGGTCGGGTAATCAAGCGACGTACGCTGTACATGGTAGGCAGAACGCGCGTTCACCTTGATCACGTAGAAGGGCTGGGCCAGTTCATGGAGCTTGAGGTTGTGCTTGAAGACAGCGAGTCCACCGCCATTGGCATGCAGCAAGCCGAATTATTGATGCAGCAATTGGGGATCAGCAGTTCACAGCTGATCGAGGGCTCCTACTTCGATTTGTTGGCCCGTATGCGTCTGTAATCGGTTCTGTCAGCCACATGATGTGCAGTGGCATGACGGTTAAGCGCTTAATGAAAACGGCTCAGGAGAAACGGCTCAGCGAAAACGGCGCCAGTTCATTGGCGCTTGCCTGGCCAGCCATGGCGCGCGCTAGCAGTCTGCCGGTGTTGACAGAGCCGGTCAGTCCAAGATGGCCATGTCCGAATCCGGTCCACAGGCCTGGCAAATCTGCGACAGGGCCGATGACCGGCAAAGAGTCGGGCAGGCAGGGTCGATGGCCCAGCCAGGTGGTAAAGCCGCTGGTATTTAAATTGTCCAGACCGGCCAGCGCGTGGTCCTTGAGCAGCAGCGCGCGCTGCTCGTTCATCGGCTTGTTTATGCCGCCGAATTCAACCGTACCGGCGATGCGCAATTGGCCTTGCATCGGGTTCATGAAGATCTTGCGATCGGCCAGCACCACAATGCGCGATAGCGTGACACCCGGATGCGGCGCCTGCAGGTGGTAGCCGCGCTGGCTTTCCAGAGGAACCGACAGGTTCAGTGTCGCCAGCAGCGCGCGCGAGCCCATTCCTGCGCACACGACAACATGATCGGCCTGCCATGATTGTTCGCCACTGACTAAATGCCATTTGTCATTGCCGCGACGCAAGTGACTGATACCGGCGTTGACAAATGCAACGCCCTGGTCAGTGTTCGCCCTGGCCAGCGCCTGCGAATACTGGAACGGGTCGCTGACCCAGCCTTCGTCCGGTAAAAACCAGCCGCTGCGATAGGCGTCGCTGACGGCCGGTTCCAGTTCGGCAATGGTGGTACGGTCCACCGGCTGCATGGCCAGTCCAAAGTCGGACTTGAGTTGCCAGGACGCCTTGTCCTTGTCGCGACTGCCGGCGTCCGGGTACAGGTGTAATTGGCCTGTAGTTTTTATCAAATGGGCGCAGCCGATGTCGCTGGCCAGTTCCGTGTGATGACGCACTGATCCGGCCAGCAGATCATGAAGGGCAGTGGCAATTTGCCGCACGCGTTCCGGGCGTGAGGCCGCGATAAAGCGAGCAAACCAGGGCATGGCCGGTAACAGGTAGCCCAGCGGGACATGCAGCGCACTGGTGCTGTCCAGCAGCATGGAAGCAGCCTGTTTGATGACACCGGGCATGGCCAATGGCGCGACCGACCCTTCGGACAAGGCACCGGCATTGCCGAAAGAGCATTGCGATCCCGGTTCCTGCGGGTCAAATACAGTGACCTGCCAGCCCGCCTTTCTGAGGGCGTGCGCGGTGCACAAGCCGACAATGCCGGCGCCGATAATGGCAACTGAGTGGTTTTGCATGGACATGGATGCTTCTCGATCTGGCCTGATGATGGCGTCCATTGTAACGGCTCAAACGCGGGTA
The DNA here is from genome assembly GCF_004217095.1 of Advenella incenata. Taxonomy (GTDB): domain Bacteria; phylum Pseudomonadota; class Gammaproteobacteria; order Burkholderiales; family Burkholderiaceae_B; genus Advenella; species Advenella incenata. The sequence goes on from NZ_SHKO01000001.1 coordinate 828,151, forward strand.
GAATATGCTGATTGAGATAAACCGGCAAGGTCATGACGTTTTGTGCGGCAGGGCCATTTCTGAAACAGGAGCATTATGCAGACATTGCCCACTTATACTGATGTAGTCGCCGCAGCCGAACGCATCAAAGGTTACGCGCACCGCACGCCCGTACTGCGTTCCAGGACCATTGACGCGCAACTGGGCGCCAGCTTGTATTTCAAATGTGAAAACCTGCAGCGCATCGGCGCATTCAAGTTCCGTGGCGCATTCAATGCGATCGCGGCATTGAGCCAAGCGCAACAGCGCGCAGGGGTAATTGCCTTTTCTTCAGGCAATCACGCCCAGGGTGTGGCGTTGGCGGCATCCGTGCTCAATGTCAAAGCCACCATCGTGATGCCGCTGGATGCGCCGGCTGCCAAGCTGGCAGCCACACGCGGCTATGGCGCGCAGGTGGTGCAATATGACCGTTACACTGAAGACCGGGCGGCCATTGCTACGAGTTTGGCGCAGCAACACGGCTACACACTCATCCCGCCCTATGATCACCCTGATGTCATCGCCGGCCAGGGGACGGCTGCCATGGAACTGATGCAGGAGACCGGGCCGCTGGATCTGCTTTTTGTCTGCCTGGGCGGCGGCGGGTTGTTGTCGGGCTCGGCCCTGGCGGCGCGGGCCCTTGCCCCGGAATGCCAAATCTATGGTGTGGAACCGCAAGCAGGCAATGATGGGCAGCTGTCCCTGCGCGCCGGCCATATCGTGCGCATCGACATGCCAAAAACCATTGCCGATGGCGCGCAGACGCAGTTTCTGGGTGATTACACCTTTCCCATCATTCAACGCGAAGTCACTGATATTCTGACCGTTACCGATCAGGAGCTGATTCGCACGATGCGCTTTTATGCCGAGCGCATGAAAATGCTGGTCGAACCCACGGGGTGTCTGTCGCTTGCCGGCGCCTGCAGTGCAAAAGAGTTGGTGCGTGACAAGCGCGTGGGCATTATTATCAGCGGCGGCAATGTCGACCTGGCCAATTTCTGCGCATTGCTCGGCAGCGCATCGGAATGACGGAACGAAGCTTTGAAGATGCGCACCGTACAGTCAATCGCTAATACCCCTGCGCAGTTGCCGGAATGGCGGATGTTGATGGCAGGGCTTTGTGCCAGCCTGGTGGGTATCGGGCTGGCGCGCTTTGCCTATACGCCATTGCTGCCGGCCATTATCAACGCACAATGGTTTTCTGCCTCCACCGCCGCCTATCTGGGGGCAGCCAATTTGGCAGGGTATCTGGCCGGTGCGCTGCTGGGCGTAGGCATCGCCCGGCAGACCGGGACACGTGCTGCCCTGCGGCTGATGATGGTCCTGGCGACGCTTGCTTTCTTTGCCTGTGCCCTGCCGGTATCGTTTATCTGGTTTTTTCTGTGGCGTTTTGTCTCGGGCGTCTCTGGCGGCGCCTTGATGGTGCTTGCCGCCACGTCTATCCTGCCTTTCGTGCTGCCCTCGCGGCGCGGGCTGGCCAGTGGGGTGATATTTACCGGGGTGGGATTGGGCGTGGCCGCATCGGGCACGCTGGTGCCAATGCTCCTGCAACTGGGCCTGACACAGACATGGCTGGGACTGGGAGGGCTGTCTTTATTATTGACGCTTCTGGCCTGGACCAGCTGGCCTCCGACGCCGCCAGCAACAACAGTTCCACCAGCATCCACAACATCTACAGCATCCGCACCAGAAACACCGATATCGACAACATCAGCAGCGGCGTCTACATCGACATCTACATCAGTCGTCGCACCGGTTCCCGCCGATGCTGCGCCGAACCCGAACCACCGCGCGGGCGGGCCTGACGACCCGATGGGTATGCAGGCGACGCTGTCGCACCCCATATCCGCTGAAACCGGCAGTCGTGGCCTGTATGTGCTGTATCTAGTCTACGGCCTGAACGCGGTCGGCTTGGTGGCGCACATGGTGTTTCTGGTCGATTATGTGGCGCGCGGGCTTGGCTGGGGTGTGAATACCGGGTCGTTTTTCTGGGTGATTTACGGTCTGGGAGCCGTGGCAGGACCCCTGTGCACGGGTGCGGTAGCCGATCGCATTGGCTATGGATTGACCTTGCGTGGCGCGTTGCTGCTGCAACTGCTTATGGTCATTCTGCCGATCCTGAGCACTGCGCCCATTCTGCTTGGTATTTCCAGCTTTGCGGTGGGCGCATTCACGCCGGGCATCGTGCCGCTGGTTCTGGGACGTCTGCGCGAGATGCTGCCGCATTCCCCGACGGCGCAAAAAACCGCCTGGAGCAGGGCGACAACCGCTTTTGCGCTTATGCAGGCAGCCGCTGCCTACGCTATGTCATTTGTGTTTGCGCATTCCAACGGCCAGTATCTGCTGCTTTTTATGCTGGCTGCGGCGGCTTTGGCCATTGCATTTGTCATGGTCATGCTGTTTCCCGGACCAAAGGCGCAACGCTAAGCGCTTTTTTTGTTCTTGGTCCGGGCTTAGCGCGATTGCGCGCCTGGTGCATGATCGGGCGATCTGGCTTTGCCTCTTCCCGCCCTGTCTTTTGCAGGGGCATGTCTGATAAAAGCGGATAAGGGCGGGCGAGCGCACTGCCGCTGCGCGACGGCCCTTGATTGCAAGTGCAATCATGCGCCACCGGCCCGACCATCGCGCCCCTCAAATAGCCCCCTCAATATCACTCCAACGCCCGCCGGCAGGACAGCCTCTGGCGGGCGCATCGCCTGGCAAGGATCCCTATGCCCGGTTCGGCGCCGCTGTTACATTTTTCAGGTGATTTTCACTTGTCTATGCTATGCAGGTGAAATAGTGTGGCACAAATGCCAAATCATTGATTAATTATAAGAATTATTTCTTCTGGCGTTGTCCGGCTTGTCTAGTAAATTGCCCCCAAAATGGCAAAACTGTCACTGCCTTGTAAGACGGCATTAACCGGACTGTCACACATATTCCTTAATATGACGGCACTTGAACTGCAGTGGCCCGCTATGGCTAGCCGACTGCTGACATCTGCTGCTTGCGCTCGACCGTTTTCCGGTGTATCGGCCCGGCAGTTGCAAAATATATAGAGGAATACGATGACTCAGGCAATCCGGGTTCAGAATTTGAACAAGACATTCGGCACCAGACAGGTCCTGCACGATCTGGAACTGGACGTGGCTCCTGGCGCGATGGTTGCGCTGATCGGCGCATCCGGTTCCGGCAAATCCACCTTATTGCGTCATCTGGCCGGCCTGGCCATTGGTGATCGCCAGGTGGGTGGCGATATACAGATGCTGGGCCAGCAAATGCAGAAAGACGGCATATTGAACCGCAATGTTCGTCGGTTGCGTTCGGACATCGGTTATATCTTTCAGCAGTTCAATCTGGTGGGGCGGTTGTCGGTCCTGAAGAACGTCCTGCTGGGTAGCCTGGGGCGCATGTCGCGGGTACGCGGCGCACTGGGTCTGTTCAACAAGGAAGAAGTGAATAACGCGTTGCGGGCACTGGAGCGGGTAGGTCTGCTTGAGTATGCCCATCGTCGCGCTTCGACCCTGTCGGGCGGTCAGCAGCAACGCGTGGCCATTGCCCGCGCCCTGTGCCAGAAGGCCGAAATTATCCTGGCAGACGAACCCATCGCGTCACTGGATCCGGAATCGGCTCGCCGTGTCATGGAGACATTGGCGGACATCAATAAGCGCGACGGAAAAACAGTCATTGTCACGCTGCATCAGGTGGATTACGCAGTCAAATATTGCCGCCACGCGGTAGCGCTCAAAGGCGGCAAGAAGTATTTCGACGGCCCCATCACCGGGCTGAGCAACGAATTTCTGAGCGACCTGTACGGCTCGGAAATAGGTACGGCGCTTCTGTTCGGAGAGCAGGAGGCACAAAAAACACCCGCCAGAGACCCGGCACGCCTGGTTCTGGCAGCAGCTTAAACATTATTTCATTAGGAATTTTCATGTTCAAATCGACCATTCGCCGCCTTGGCATTTCCCTGTTCGCGCTGGGTATGAGTGCCGCTGCGGTTCAGGCCCAGGAATCCAAGGAACTCAATTTCGGCATTATCTCTACGGAATCTTCCCAGAACCTGAAAACCGTGTGGGAACCGTTTCTGGCCGATCTGTCTAAACAAACCGGCTACAAGGTAAAGGCTTTTTTCGCGCCTGATTATGCCGGCATCATTCAGGGCATGCGCTTCGATAAAGTCGATATTGCCTGGTACGGCAACAAATCGGCCATGGAAGCCGTGGATCGCGCCAATGGCGAAGTGATCTACCAGACGGTTGATAAAGATGGCAAACCTGGCTACTGGAGCCTGCTGATCGCCCATAAAGACAGCAAAATCAATTCAGTCAAGGACATGCTGGACAACGCCAAGACACTGAACTTCAGCAACGGCGATCCGAACTCCACCTCCGGTTACCTGGTGCCTGGCTATTATGTGTTTGCTGAAAACAATGTCGATGCCAACAAGATTTTCAAACGCTCGGTCAATGGCAGCCATGAAGTGAATGCACTGTCTGTGGCAAACAAACAGGTTGATGTCGCCACCTTCAATACCGAAGGCATGGAGCGCTTGCAAAAAACCAATCCAGCCAAGGTTGCCGAGTTAAAAGTGATCTGGAAGTCTCCACTGATTCCGGCTGACCCAATCGTCTGGCGCAAGAATCTGCCTGAAGATGCCAAGACAAAACTTAAGACATTCTTTGACAATTATGGCGACAAGCCCGAAGAGCTCAAAGTACTCAATGCATTGGCGTGGGGCAAGTTCAAGCCTTCAAGCAATGATCAGTTGCTGCCTATCCGCCAACTGGAACTGTTCAAAAAACGTTCGCAAATTGCCGGCGACAGCAAACTGGACGAGCAGGATCGCAAGAAACAGATCGCCAGCCTGGACGAAGAGCTGAGCAAGATCTCTGTTCGCATGAAAGCAATCGAAGGTAAAAACTCGTAATTTGAGTTGATCATGATGGCGGCCTGCGCTGTGTTTGCAGGTTGCCATAAACTGGAAATGAATATGTCTGTATTGACGACAAGCCCCAGCCCGATGTCCGGCGCACTGCTTGCGCAGCCGCCGCGCATGACATGGGCAAAAATGCTGGGATGGGGGCTGTTCCTGCTGTTTTTGGCCTGGGCCTGGAAAGGCGCCGAAATGAATCCGGTTCTGCTGTGGACCGATTCGGGCAACATGGCTACTTTTGCCGCGGACTTTTTTCCGCCCGATTTTTCTGAATGGCGCATGTATGCGCGGGAAATGCTGGTGACCATTCAGATCGCCGTCTGGGGTACCGTTCTGGCGATCATTTTTGGTATTCCACTTGGCATATTGTCTTCATCCAATCTGGTGCCCTGGTGGGTTTGCCAGCCGGTGCGGCGCCTGATGGACGCCTTGCGCTCCATCAATGAAATGGTCTTTGCGATGTTGTTCGTGGTGGCCGTGGGCCTGGGCCCGTTTGCCGGCACCCTGGCGCTGTTTCTTGGCACCACAGGTGTATTGGCCAAGCTGTTCGCAGAAGCCGTGGAAGCGATTGATCCGGGTCCTGTTGAAGGGGTGCGCGCCACCGGCGCCAGCGCTTTGCAAGAGGTGATATTCGGTGTGATTCCCCAGGTTATGCCCTTGTGGGTGTCGTATGCACTGTACCGGTTTGAATCGAATGTGCGCTCGGCCACCGTGGTGGGGATGGTTGGAGCTGGCGGTATCGGTGTGTTACTGTGGGAAGCAATCCGCAGCTTCGCTTTCGGGCAGACCGCAGCCATTTTGCTCATCATTATTGTGTGTGTGAGCGTGATCGACGTGGTCTCGCAGCGACTCAGAAAATTCTTCGTGTGATGGAACAAGGCAGGCAACTGCCTTTTTAAAATGATGAACTTGTCTAGACAAGACGAACCCCTGTATCAGACATTGGCTTCCACTATCCGGGCTGAGTTGTCTATGTATAAACCGGGAGACCTGCTGCCTGGGGAGCTGCGACTGGCTGAGCGTTTTGATGTCAATCGTCATACCGTGCGGCGGGCGCTGGATCTGCTGGTGCAAGAGGGCAATGTTATCCGGATCAAGGGCAAGGGCACCAAGGTGCTGACCCGGCCGCTGCTGTATCCGGTGCAGGCCAAAACCGCCTACACCGACCAGTTTTCAGCCATGGGTCACACCGCCCGGGCGCAATTGCTCAAAGTGTATCGCCGCCCAGCCAACCACGATGAGCTGACGCAACTGGCCCTGGCGCCGGGCAGCGCCGTGCTTGAATATCGCACGCTGCGATTTATCGACAACGAGCCGATCAGCGTCATGACGCACTTTTTTTCTTCCGGCTACGAAGCCTTGCTGCAAGATTACAAACGTGATTCCATGCGCCAGTATCTGAAAGAACGCGGGTGTGAGCTGCAGCGCGCCTCCAGCGTGATCGGGGCCAGGCTGCCCACCATTGACGAAGCCTCGCGCCTGCTGATTCCACAATCGGCGCCGGTGCTTACCGTTACCACCCTATCCAAAAACCAGCACGGTCATCCCGTGGAGTTGACGTTTTCCGTCAGCCGCGCCGACCGTTTTCAATATCAGGTAGTTTTAAACGGAGAACACATATGAAAGCGGACTTTGCTCCGACCGAGCGACAACACTGGATGCAGGTGCTCGCGCGCGCAGGTGATGCGCTGGCCGGGTATGAATCCGAGCTTGGCGGTGTACCTTATCAATGCATACGCAAGCCGGAAACTGGTATGGCCATGGTGCGGGGACGCACTGGCGGCACCGGACAGGCATTCAACCTGGGAGAGATGACGGTCACGCGTTGCGTCGTGCAATTGCCGGACGGTCGTGCCGGGTACAGCTACATTGCCGGACGCAACAAGCGTCATGCAGAGCTGGCTGCCCTGGCCGATGCCTTGCTGCTCGGGGACGAGAAAGCAAAACTCATGCAATCGGTGATCGAGCCGCTTGCACGCAGTCAGCAACAGGCGCGTCTGGCCAGACAAGCCCAGGTGGCCGCTTCCAAAGTTGACTTCTTTACCCTTCTCCGAGGAGAAAATGAATGACTGCTCCTGTTCTGGTTCCTGCCTTTGAAGATCCTGTGCTGAATGCGCAAATGAGTTTTCGCGCTGCGCTCAAGGCCATGTCCGAACCCGGCATCATCGCCCAGGCCGATTTTGCCGATGCCCTGGATATTATGCATCCGGCTACTTTTTCCCTGGCGCTGACGCTGTTTGATGACGATACGCAAGTATGGCTCAGTCCAGCGCTCGATACGCCCATGGTCCGGGCCAACCTGGCGTTTCATTGCGCCTGCCCTGTGACAAACAATCCGCAGCAGGCCGACCTGGCCATCATTACCGCCGCCGAGGTCGACTATCTTGAGCAATTTCGTTGCGGCACCGATCGCGATCCGGAACTCTCATGTACGGTGATTGTCCAGCTCGACAGCCTGGAAGGCGGGCGCCAGGTCGTGCTTGAAGGGCCGGGCATCGAATCACAGCGCGCCGTAACACTGCCGCTGTGTGAACGTTTCTGGTCGGCACGCAGTCTGGTGACCGATTTTCCCAAGGGACTGGACTTTTTCATGACCAGCCAGCGCCAGTTGATGGCTTTGCCACGCAGTACCGTGGCCAGCGTCCTATAGGAGAATACGATGTATGTTGCTGTAAAAGGCGGTGAAACCGCTATCGAAAATGCGCACAGACTACTTGATCAGAAACGTCGTGGCGCGACCGACGTACCACCTCTGTCGCTGGCCCAGATCGCGCAACAGATGCCGCTGGCCGTGGCCCGGGTGATGAGCGAAGGCTCGCTGTACGACAGAGAGCTGGCCGCGCTGGCCATCAAGCAGTCTGCGGGCGATCTACTGGAAGCGATTTTTCTGTTGCGAGCCTACCGCACCACACTCAGTCGCTACTGCGTCAGCCGCCCCCTGCATACCGAGAGCATGCAGCTGGAACGACGCATTTCCGCTACTTACAAGGATTTGCCGGGCGGGCAGTTGCTGGGGCCGACCTTCGACTACACACACCGTTTGCTGGACTTTACCCTGCAGGCCGAAGGTGAACAACCCCAGGCGCTGCAGCAGAGTGATGGGCAGCAGATTCAGGCCGCCGTTGATGGCGCTGATGGGGCCGCAGCCGCACAGCAGGCGACATTGCCGGGCGCGACGCTCCCGGATGAAAACGCGCAGGCAGATGTCGCCATCGAAGATGCAGGGCAGGACTTTCCGCGCGTCTTGGGCCTGCTGGCGCAGGAAGGACTGATGCGCGAAGAAATGGACAGTGCCCAGCCGGTTCCCGACATTACCCGTGAGCCGCTTGATTTCCCAAGTAACCGGATGCAGCGCCTGCAGGCACTGGCGCGTGGCGATGAGGGGTTTCTGCTTGCGCTGGGCTATTCGACGCAGCGCGGCTATGGCCGTAACCACCCATTTGCCGGCGAGATCCGCATCGGTTTTACCGAGGTGTGGCTCGAGCCTGAGGAACTGGATTTTGCGGTACCGGCCGGGGATATCGAAGTCACTGAATGTGAAATGGTCAATCAGTTTGTTGGCTCCAAAGACCAGCCTGCGCAGTTTACACGCGGCTACGGCCTGGCTTTTGGCTATAACGAGCGCAAGGTCATGGGCATGGCCCTGGTCGATCGCGCGCTGCGCGCAGCCGAGTATGACGAGGAGATTACCTCGCCGGCGCAACAGGAAGAGTTTGTGCTGATGCATTGCGATAACGTCGAAGCGGCCGGCTTCGTATCACATCTGAAATTGCCGCACTACGTGGACTTCCAGGCTGAGCTTGAGCTGATTCGCAAAATGAGAAAACGCGACGCACAGGCCGAATCCGCTCACGAACAGCAGCAGGACACAGAAGCGGGACAGGTCTCGCCGCAGAAGGAGAAACGGGCATGAACGCCATAGCAGAACCCTATAACTTTGCCTATCTGGATGAGCAGACCAAGCGCATGATTCGCCGCGCACTGCTCAAGGCAGTAGCCATCCCCGGCTATCAGGTGCCTTTCGGGGGACGCGAGATGCCGCTACCTTACGGCTGGGGCACCGGCGGCATGCAACTGACCGCTGCCATCCTGGGACGCGATGACGTATTGAAGGTGATCGATCAGGGCGCGGACGATACCACCAATGCTGTGTCCATACGGCGCTTTTTCTCACGTACCGCGAGCGTTCGCACCACAGTGGATACGACCGAAGCGACCGTGATACAAACCCGTCACCGCATTCCCGAGACGGCATTGAGCAATGACCAGATCATGGTGTTCCAGGTGCCGATTCCCGAACCGCTGCGTTTTATCGAACCGTCGGAAACCGAGACCAAAACCATGCATGCGCTGAATGATTACGGCGTCATGCATGTGAAGCTGTACGAAGACATTGCCCGCTATGGTCATATCGCTACCGCCTACGCCTATCCGGTGCTGGTGGCCGGACGCTATGTGATGGACCCGTCTCCCATACCGAAGTTCGACAATCCCAAACTGCATCGCAGCGCCGCGCTCATGCTGTTTGGCGCCGGCCGTGAAAAACGCCTGTATGCCGTACCTCCCTATACCGATGTGGCGAGTCTGGACTTTGAAGACCATCCGTTCGAGGTACAGAAATGGGAGCACAGTTGCGCCATTTGCGGATCCACGGAATCGTTCCTGGACGAGATTATTACAGACGACAAGGGCAGCCGGGAATTTGTCTGCTCCGATACTGACTACTGCGCGCAGCGCGTGGCACAAGCAGAGGTAACACAATGAGTGCATTGCAGGCAAGCAACAATCAGGCGGATCGTCCGGTGCAGGACGAACTGGCCGGCGAACCGCTTTTTCAGGTATCGGACATTGGCCTTTTGTTTGGCCCGGACAAGGGATGCCAGGCGGTCAGTTTCGATTTGTATCCCGGCGAAGTGCTGGGCATCGTCGGCGAGTCGGGGTCCGGCAAGTCTACGCTGCTCAATGTGCTTTCCGGCCGCAGTCAGCCCGATGCAGGGACAATTCATTATCGGCAGACCGATGGCGCGGTAACTGATCTGTATGCGTCCTCGGAGGCGCAACGGCGCACCTTGTTGCGCACCGAGTGGGGGTTTGTAGAACAGAACCCGCGCGATGGTCTGCGCATGACCGTGTCGGCGGGCGCCAACATCGGCGAGCGCCTGATGGCGCAAGGAGTACGCAATTACGGCGTGCTGCGCAGCGAATCGGAGCGCTGGCTGCGTCAGGTGGAAATTGACGAGTCGCGCATTGACGATTTGCCGCGCACGTTTTCCGGCGGCATGCAGCAACGGCTGCAGATCGCCCGCAATCTGGTCTCCCATCCGCGGCTGGTGTTTATGGACGAGCCGACGGGCGGGTTGGATGTCTCGGTGCAGGCCCGCTTGCTGGATATGCTGCGTGCATTGGTGCGTGACCTGGGTCTTGCCGTCGTTATTGTGACCCATGACCTGGCTGTGGCTCGGCTGCTTGCAGACCGACTGATGGTGATGCGGCGCTCGCGCGTGGTCGAAAGCGGGCTGACCGATCAGATCCTGGATGACCCACAACATCCGTACACGCAACTGCTGGTCTCATCCGTATTGCAACCGTGATAGTACAGTTGTAATCAACGCATTCGGAGAAACAATGAATACCGTTCTGGAAGTAAATAATCTGTCCAAAACCTTCACGCTGCATCAACAGCAGGGTGTGCAACTGCATGTGCTCGAAGACATCAGCTTTTCGGTCAATGCCGGCGAGTGCGTGGTGCTGCACGGTCAGTCGGGCGCCGGCAAATCAACGCTGTTGCGTACGTTATATGGAAACTATCTGCCTGGTGGCGGCTCGATTCGCGTGCTGCACCGCGATAACATGACTGAACTGGTCGGCACGGCGCCGCGCCAGATCATGCAGGTACGCCGGGAGACAATGGGCTACGTCAGCCAGTTCCTGCGTGTTATTCCGCGCGTCAACTGCCTGGATGTGGTCAGTGAGCCGGCGCTGCTGCGCGGCTGGGGCGCAGAGCAGGCCAGTGCACGTGCCGCCGACCTGTTAACGCGTCTTAATATTCCGCAAAGGCTCTGGTCGCTGGCGCCCAATACCTTTTCTGGCGGCGAACAGCAGCGCGTGAATATCGCCCGGGGGTTCATGGTCAACTGGCCATTGATGCTGCTGGATGAGCCGACGGCATCGCTGGATGAAGCAAATCGTCAGGTGGTGCTGGAAATGATAGGCGAGGCCAGGGCAGCCGGCTCCGCCTTGATCGGCATATTTCATGACAAGGCGGCGCGTGAAGCAGTGGCAGACCGCAGCCTGGATATCGCGACTCGGGAGATGAAACATGTTGCGTGAACGAGTGATCACAAATGCAAAGATTGTCACCGCCAGCGAAGTCATCAGGGGCACCGTGTCGCTGCGTGACGGACTGATCCATGATGTCAGTGAAGGCACAAGCAGCCTGCCTGCCGCTGAAGACTGGCAGGGCGATTTCGTTATTCCGGGACTGATCGAGCTGCATACCGACAACCTTGAGAAGTACATGAATCCGCGTCCCGGCGTAGACTGGCCCTCGGAGAACGCGGTATTGGCGCACGACGCGCAAATCGTTGCTGCGGCCATCACAACCGTATTCGATGCGCTTTCTATTGGCGATGTGAACCCCAAAGGGCAACGCCTTCTGCAGTTACCCAAAATGGTGGAAGCCATTTCCCATGCATCCGACCAGGGGCACACGCGCGCCGAGCACCGACTGCATCTGCGTTGCGAAGTCAGTCATGAAAAAACGCTGGGCATTTTCGAAGACCTGGTAGGCAATGAGCTGGTGCATCTGGTGTCGGTCATGGACCATACGCCGGGCCAGCGCCAGTTCGTCAAGTATGAAAAATACCGCGAATACTATCAGGGCAAGTATCATTTGAATGATGCCGATATGGATGCTTTTATCGTGCTGCAAAAACAGAATGCCGATCGTTACAGCGAAGGCTATCGCCGTCGTATCGTGGATATTTGCCATGAGCGTGGTCTGTCGCTTGCCAGCCATGATGATGCCACCAGCGAGCACGTGCACGAATCAGCCGGTTTTGGCATGACCATTGCTGAGTTTCCCACAACCCATGAGGCGGCTGCGCTCAGTCACCAACTGGGCCTGAAAGTGCTGATGGGCGCACCCAACGTGGTGCGCGGCGGTTCCCATTCCGGTAACATCGCGGCAACCGACCTGGCGCGCAACGGAGTGCTGGATATTCTGTCCAGCGATTATTACCCGGCAAGCATGTTGCAATCGGTGCGTATCCTGAGCCAGTCCGACCTGGGAATCAGCCTGCCGCAGGCCGTCAATATGGTCAGCCTGGCGCCGGCCAGGTCCGCCAATTTGCCGGACCGTGGCCAGATCAGCCCGGGACTGCGTGCCGATCTGGTGCAGGTCAAGGATACGGGCGGGCAATTTGTGGTGCGGCAGGTGCTGCGCGAAGGTCAACGGGTATTTTGATGTCGGGTCAGCTGATTTACGTGATGGGGCCTTCCGGCTCGGGCAAAGACAGTCTGCTGCAACTGGCTGCCAGCCGTGCAGGATCGCAGTTGCTACTGATGAAACGCTATATAACCCGGTCGGCCGAATCCGAGGGAGAAGATGCCTTCTCCCTGTCGCCTGAAGCCTTCGATGCGATGCAGGCGCGTGGCGAATTTGCCATGAGCTGGCGTGCCAACGGCCTGGCCTATGGCATCCCGATAGAACTCGATAACCTGCTGGCGCAGGGACATACCGTATTGGTCAACGGTTCCCGCGCCTATTGCGAGTCTGCGGTACAACGCTACAAATCGGTGCTGGTGGTACTGGTGCAGGTCGATCCGCCATTGCTGTTGCAACGGCTGCTGCAGCGCGGTCGAGAAAGCCGCCAGGAAATTACTCAGCGGCTGGCGCGCAATACCGCACTTGATACCGCATTCATGGAAAGCCTGCGGGAGCAGGGCGCGCGGCTGGTGGTGCTTGATAACTCCGGCGACCTGGACAGCGCCGTGACGCAGTTATTGGATACAATTGAACGGGCCACGACACTGGAGCGGCAATGAAATTGACTTTCCTGGGCACCGGCAATTCGGCGCAGATGCCTGTTTATAACTGCGACTGCGTGGCCTGTGCCCGGGCCCGCAGTGATACTCGCCATGTGCGCCTGCCATGTAGTGCGTTGCTGCACGGTGATGACGGGCAATGGCTGATCGACAGCGGGTTGACGGACCTGACGACCCGCTTTGCGCCCGGCACGCTGCAGGGCATCTTCCAGACGCACTATCATGCCGACCATGCCCAGGGCCTGTTGCACCTGCGCTGGGGCGTCAATTTGCGTATTGCCGTGTACGGTCCTGCGGATGAGGTTGGTTTTGCAGACCTGTATAAGCATCCGGGCATTCTGGATTTTTCCCAACCGTTTGAAGCCTTTGAAGAGCGGCCGTTTGCCGGTTTCAGCATCACCGCCTTGCCGTTGCAACATTCCCGTTTGACCTACGGCTATCTGATCCGGCCCGATCAGGGTGACAGCCTCGCCTATCTGACCGATACGCAAGGCCTGCCAGAGCAGGTAGAGCATTTTTTGCGCGCTCAGCGTCCTGCCCATTGCGTGCTCGACTGCTCTTATCCGCCCCGTCCAGAACCCGGGCGCAATCACAACGACCTGAATCAGGCGCTGGCGATCCATGCCGCCATTGGGGCTGGGACCACCTGGCTGACCCATGCCGGGCACGAACTGGACCGGTACCTGATGGCCCACCCGGAGGCGCTCCCAGGGGATGTGCGGCAGGCCTTTGACGGTGACCAGATTCAATTATAAATTGACGCAGGGCATGACGCCAATGGCGTCAGCCCTCGCCCCGGCAGATTAAAGGGCAGCGCGATTGCCGGGCGTCATGGCTGGCGGCCTGATTCTGTTCTTGCTTGCTTGCGGCGATTGTCTCGATTCCAGCCAGCCATCCAGCCAGCCATCCAGCCATCCAGCCATCCAGCCATCCAGCCAGCCAGCCAGCCAGCCAGCCAGCCAGCCAGCCAGCCTATTGGGCCCTGGGCTCTTTTTTTCCGACATCTACACCGGATACGCAAAAACGAGCCTATGTCTGCGTGCTTTTGATATTTATTAAGGCGACTGTCAGCCAACATATAATAATATAAACGAGAAATATTCTCATTTACCTATTCATCTTATTGGTGGACATTCAAGTATGAACAAGAAAATCGCCCTGATCGGCGCCGGCATGGCGCTGGCTCTGTCACTGTCTGCGCAGGCTGCCGAGTATCCTATCGGCAAACCTCACATGAAAAACGGCATGGAAATCGCTGCCGTGTACCTGCAGCCCATCACCATGGAGCCGGCAGGCATGATGCGCGAGGCCAAGGATTCGGATATTCATCTTGAAGCTGATATTCATGCAACTGCCGACAACAAGAACGGGTTCGAGGAAGGCGCATGGATGCCCTATCTGACCATTAAATACAAGCTGGAAAAAGAAGGCGGCAAGGTTCAGGAAGGCATGTTCATGCCCATGGTAGCCAACGACGGCCCGCACTATGGCGACAATGTGAAGCTGCAAGGGCCTGGCAAATACAAGCTCACCTACATTATTGATTCGCCCGAGGCCAATAAAATGAATCATTTTGGTCACCATACCGACAAGGAAACCGGCGTAGAAGCGTTCTGGAAGCCATTTGAAGTCGAGTATGAATTCACGTATGCCGGTACAGGCAAAAAAGGCGGATATTGATCATGGTCAAACGCGCTCTGGCTATTGCTGGTCTGGCGCTTTCCCTGACTCTGACCCAGGCGTTGCTAGCGGAACACGCCTGGGCCGAGACGCCAACCTTTACCCTCACGTTCAAGGAAGACGGCACGTTCGAGCCGCAGCGGCTTGAAGTGCCCGCTGGTCGCTTCAAGATCAACCTCATCAATGAAAGCAAGGTGCCTGTTGAATTCGAGAGCCTGCCGCTGCGCAAGGAAAAAGTGCTGGGACCGGGCCTGTCTTCATTCCTGGTTTTCACTATTTCCAAACCCGGCGAATATCCGTTTTTCGACGATTTTCACCAGTCCGTAAAAGGAACGCTGGTGGTCAAGCCCGCGCAATAGCATATTCATTCACAAGGAATCCAATTGGATCAAGTGGCATTTATCGTCTGGCGTGAAAGCGTCGAAGCCCTGCTTGTTGTAGGTATTCTGTACACCTGGCTGCGAGCCTCTCCGGAAGGTCGGCGCGGTATGCCGTGGCTCTGGGGCGGGGTGGCTGCCGGGCTGTTGCTGGCTGGCGCGCTGGCCCTGGTCTTCATGGGTGTGTCCACCTGGCTGTCTGATACCGGTCAGGAGTGGTTCCAGGCGATTATGGCGCTGGTGGCTTGCGGGCTGGTGGTGCAGATGGTCATGTGGATGAAAAAAAATGGCCGCAAGCTCAAAAGCGACTTGGTCAGTGGTGCTTCGGCCAATCTCCAGCGTAACAGCTGGTGGGGTCTGTTGGTTCTGGTCATGATCGCCGTGGCGCGCGAAGGCAGCGAGACAGTGGTTTTCCTGTGGGGAACGGTATTGGCCGGTGCGCAACAGAATCAGGCATGGATGCTTGCCGCTGCTGGTGTGGGTGGTTTTCTGCTGGCGTTGCTGACATTCTATATTCTGCAATTGGGTGGCAAAATTATTACCTGGCGCCGCTTCTTTCAAATTACCGAAGTGTTATTGCTGCTGCTGGCGGGCTCGCTGCTCGTCAATGGTATAGATCATCTGATCTCGCTTGAAGCCATTCCGACGTTAATGGATCCTGTGTGGGATACCAGTGCAGTGCTTGATGACAGCAGTGGTATTGGCAAGGTGCTAGCCGATTTTGCCGGCTACAGGGCAATGCCTTCTCTCATGCATGTCATTATTTTCGTTCTGTACTGGCTGGGTGTTTTTCTGCTGTACCAGATGTTGCGCTCGGAGCCGGCGGGAGCCGCTATTGCTGCCCGTGGCTGATGCGCGCAACAGAACGTGTTGTGACTGTTTTTAAAAAAGGCGCCTCTGTTGGCAGGACATGGCGCCGTCACGCTTTTCCTGTCTGTAGCGGTATCTTTGTTCCTTTAGGGTGTGCTCCATGAGCGCCATGCTCCAATCTTTCGCTTATCGGTTCTCGACGTTTCTGCGGGACCATAAAAGGCTGCTGCGTAATCTGCAGTGGTGCGTGGTCGGCGTTTACTTTTTCCTTATTCTTGTTCCTGCTGCGTTACCGCTGCCGGGCAATTCCGCGCATATCTTTTCGAACCTGACCATTTTTGCCCAGTTTGCCTTCTGGGGCATCTGGTGGCCCTTCGTGCTCGTGTCCATGCCCCTGATGGGGCGGGCTTGGTGTGGGTGGTTCTGTCCTGAAGGCATGCTCACCGAGTGGGCCAGCGAACACGGTCGTGGTCGTGCCATTCCCAAATGGATGCGCTGGGGCGGCTGGCCATTTGTTGCCTTTGCCCTGACCACGATTTACGGCCAACTGGTCAGCGTATACCAATATCCCTGGGCGGTGCTTGCTGTTCTGGGTGGATCTACTGTGGGGGCCATGGTGGTTGGTTACCTGTATGGGCGCAATAAACGCGTCTGGTGCAAGTATCTGTGCCCGGTCAATGGGGTGTTCCAGCTATTGGCCAAACTGGCGCCCTGGCATTACAAGGTCAGTGAAGACGCCTGGCGCCACCCGGTTCGCCGCATAGAGAGAATCAATTGCGCACCACTGGTGCCCCTGCGGCATATGAAGGGGGCCAGCGATTGCCATATGTGCGGACGTTGTGCCGATTATCGTGGTGCCATTGCGCTCACTTCCCGCTCACCCGAGGAAGAAATCGTTGATGTGGCGCAAACCGGTGGCTGGCAGACGGCCCTGATCATATGGGGGCTGATGGGCATTGCAGTGGGCGCCTTCCTGTGGAGCGCCAGCCCGTGGTTTGTCAGTCTCAAACAGGCCATGGCCGAGTGGCTGGTCAACCGTGATGTCTTCTGGCCTCTGGAACAGAACGCGCCCTGGTTCATTCTGACGAATTATCCGGAAGTCAATGATGCTTTCAGCTGGCTCGACGGCTTTACCATCGTGCTGTTCATTTTTGGCACTGCGCTGGTTACCGGGGGGGCGTTGTGGCTGAGCCTGCAATGCATACAGAAAGTGGTGGGCGCAACATTTATCGGCGCTGTCGATACCGTCGCACAGGCACTGATTCCCGCGGCTGGCGTCGGCGTCTTTCTGGGATTGTCCGCCACCACGATTACCCTGTTGCGCAATGACGGTATTGCCACCGGCTGGGCGGGCCCGGCCCGCCTAACGTTGTTGTTTCTTTCCCTGCTGTGGTCTTTGCGCCTGGCCTGGAAAATTCTGCAACGACATCAGGTGATGCTGTGGCAGCGAGTCACCTGTATGCTGTTATTAACGGCAGGCCTGGCGCCATTCACTTATGCCTGGCTATTGTTCTTTGTGATCTGGTAAGCAGCGTGGTGCCCAGGCCTGGTAGTCTTAATCCATTACATTGCCGCCCGGCGCCGCCTGTCTAAGCGCATAGATCGCGCGCAGATGTATTCGGCCAGCAGCATAGAATCCAAAGTATAAAATCAGAAATACGTAGCCGGATAGCAAAAGCCGTATAGACAGAGTCAAGATATAAATGGTTAGATACGGGTAGTCAGCATTTATATGTTCAGGGCCAGTATGATGTGGTGTATACGTGCGACGCCACATCGTGCGTATTGTCGCGGTCCTGCCGTGACTTGGCGAGATCCTGGCCCAACTGCTTCGAGTCGTTCTGGTACTTTACACAGATGACGAGCGTGGGCCAGTTTGCTACTATGTGATGCTTCTAAGTATTCTGATGGTAACTCATGAAAGAAACCCCTTCTGACTGGTTGGCTCTGGCCGGTTTGCAGCTTTCTCCCTTTGCAACGTTAATCGTCACCCTCGGGGTCATGCTGCTTTTGCTGGCGCTGTTGCATGGTGTCCTGCATTATGGCGTGTTGCGCATGTTGCGGGGCAGAATGCGCAATGATCGTTTTCTCTTTATCAAGCTCGTGGGTCACTCGTCCCTGTTTCGCTATGCCGCCATGCTGGTGCAGGGTTTGGCCCTTGGCTTGCTGACACGCCTGTGGGTGCCGCCCGGCTCGGTCCATGAAGGTTTGCTGGGATTTTCGCGCATCTGGATGCTGGTCTACACCATTCTGGCGGTTTTTGCATTCCTGGACATCGTGCTTGACTGGTGCTTTCGCAAACAGGTCGCTGTCCAGTTTCCGCTCAAGGGCATCGTCCAAAGCCTGAAAATCATCGCAGCCATTACCGGCGTGATTTTCATAGTCTCGGTCCTGATCGGCCAGTCTCCGGTTATTCTGATCAGCGGCCTGGGTGCCATGACTGCCGTGCTCATGCTCATATTTAAAGACCCGATTCTGGGTCTGGTGGCCGGCATCCAGTTGTCCGCCAATAATATGCTCAGTATCGGAGACTGGCTGGAGATGCCCAAATACAATGCCGATGGCGCGGTCATTGATATCGGCCTCACAACGGTCAAGGTGCGCAACTGGGACAATACGGTAACCACCATTCCCACCTATTCGCTCATTTCGGATTCCTTCAAGAACTGGCGGGCTATGTCCGAATCCGGCGGTCGTCGTATCAAGCGCGCCATCCACGTCGATGTCAACAGCATCAAGTTCATTACCGAAAGTCAAATGCAGCGCCTGACCAAAAGCCGACTACTGTCTCAATATATTCTGGAAAAATCCCGGGAGGTAGAGGACTACAATCGGTCGCGCAGCGAAGACCTGTCGTCTGCGCTCAACGGCCGGCGGCTCACCAATATCGGCACCTTTCGGGCGTATCTGGAAGTCTATCTGCGCAACCATCCGCATATCCATCGGAATATGACCCTGATGGTGCGCCAGCTGGCACCTGAGACAACGGGCGTCCCCATAGAAATCTATGCATTTACGACAACGGTGGTCTGGGCCGAGTATGAACGTATCCAGTCCGATCTGTTCGATCATATCTTTGCCGTGGTCGGCGAATTCGATTTGCGCGTATTCCAGCAGCCCAGCGGGTATGATATGGCAGCACTCAAATCGGCCATCGCCGGCAATTTGAATACAAATATCGATAACAACGGCAACACAAGCGGCAGCGCTTCTGGTGCACAACCCAATTCGTAAAGGAGACGTCATGGGCCCAACCCCTCGTGAGCTGGCACTGCAGTTGCAGCAGCAATTTGATACCCGCGTGCATTTTTCCCCATTGCTGGTCGAAGGCAGGCCATTGAGTCTGGAGCAGGCTTATGCGGTTCAGGAGCAACTGGTCCAGATTCGCATGGCGCGTCACAATACCCGGCGGGCCGGGTTGAAAATCGCCCTGAATGCACCTGCCGCCTGGAGCAAGCATGACCTGACCGAGCCTGTCTATGGCGAGTTGCTGGATACGGCGTTGCTGCCTTCCGATGCAGTGCTGTCCATGAGTGACTACACGCACATGAAATTTGAGTTTGAAGTGGCCGTGCGCATAGGCAAGGAGCTCTCCGGTGATGATTTGGACAGCGTGCAAGCGGCCGCTGACTGGATTGATGCGGTCGCGCCAGCGGTCGAGGTGCTGGACGACCGCTGCCCGGACAAGACCTCGCCCGATGCCCAGACACTGGTGGCATGCAATGTCAATAATACGTCCGTAATTCTGGGCCAGTGGCAGTCTGCTGTGTCCGATTTTGATCGGAATATCACTATTAGCGCGCATGGCGCAGTGATCGAACAGGGCAACGTGGCAGATATTGTCAACCCCCTGGAGTCAGTATACTGGTTGGCCAAGGTTATGGCCAGACAGCAGCGCAGCATTCCTGCCGGCGCAGTGCTTATTACCGGTAACCTGATGACGGTGCGATTTCCCAGTGCAGGAGATCAGTTCACGTTTGAACTAGAAGGGTTGGGATCGGTATCATTTCGCTGTGAACCATAACGGCATCCGCAGTACCGTGTGATTCAGAGACGATGGCGTGGCGCTACAGCCCCGGCGCTGACAGCCGTCAGTTACACGAGGCCATGTGCCGTGGCTTGTCGAAACGGAGGTGGATAACACGTCAACACGGGACGTAGGCGTCGCGGTTGACATGGATAATTTGATTTAAGGCACGAATATTATGCTTTTTTAGCGCGCATTGACTAGCCAGTTCGAATGATTTGTTTCAAAATGGTTGCGGGTTTTTGCTTTGTCGTACAGGCTTGTCGATGCATTTCAAAGATTTTGTCAATGGGCTGTCGGAGCCATTCAGACTGAATTCGGCCATGGCGGGGGCAGATATCAGTCTGCCGCGCTTTAATCAAATCCTGCCGCAAGTTCTGCCCAATGCCCAGTTGCATCTCGCAGCACAACAGGCGCCTGCGTTCGGTGTCAATCTGTCTGCGTTTTCCTTGACTGCGAGGGCCAGCATAGTCATGCTGCAGGCGCACCATGCCGATCTGGTATTGGCACCGCCGGCGCTGGTACCTGCCACCAGCAATAGCCAGCAATGGTTTCTGTTATGCGCATGGGAGTCAGCCGAGTTCACCGGCAATGCCAACAGCTGCACACTGCAGGCAGGCGATCTACTGCTTCTTCACAGTTCCAGTTCGGCCACCCTGCGTCCGCATCTCAATCTGAACTGTACCATTATTGCCCTGCAGGAGCATTGTGTCGGATACAGTCAAACGCTGTTTCGGCAGGCATGTAATCAGCACTTTTGCGCAGACAGCGGTTGGGCGCGATTGCTGTCGGCACACTTGCACGAATTGAATGAACCGTTCATGGAGCGCATCGCCACAGTACCGTCAGATCAGGCCGTATGTCTGGACACGATCCTCTCGCTGGCAGTCATGATGCTGGGGCAAAGCGTCCATCATTATATCTGAATGATAATAACAGTTAGTTAAGTATAAGTCATTGATGTAGATAGTATTTATATCACTAACATTTTTAGCTTTTTATGAGCTTGTTTTCAAAGTCCATCCTAGATCAAGCAGGTCTGAGGCCGCAAATACGAACTCCAATGTATTGGTGATGAACGTAAATTCCCTCAAGTGCTTTTTGTAGTCGAATGCACCGTTGAGCGTTTTCAGCTCGACAGCGTCCATCTACTGGGCCATTACTTTCCGATCATGAAAAGTTAGTATAGGATCTATTCAGGACTATTCTGTTCGAAGAACTGCTTCGACTCGAAATCGGTAACAAAATAAACCATGTATTGGATACTGCATACTTGGTTTTCCGAGTGTCCCTTTAGCCGTAGAATTAATGATTCAGATATAACCTAGAAAGTTGTAGTTCACTGACCCTTAATTCCCAATTTGTACTGCAAGCAAAAGGCCTATCCACTCAAACACGTAAATACATGTGCTCCCGACTATCGTTCAACTCAACTGAAAGATGAGACTCTCGACTCCAAAAAGCCGATACGAAGATCGAAAATATTTTCTTAAACGGAGTTCGAGCCAGTGATAAAGTACACTACTAATTCGCCTGACAATTGAGCCATAACCGTTGAACCCCCTATGACCGATCTCATTATAAGGGATCACGCGAAGTAAGAAAAATGTGTAATTTAAAATGGCTAATTCTACAATTACCCTTTAGGACTGTCTTAAATATACTTATAATTCTATAAGAAAAGAAATATTTTTTCGACAATTAGAGCTGTACCGGCGAACCAGTTGCCACGCGAGGCTCGACCAAGATCGTATGGATGTATGCACGCGCAGCTGGCACATTAAACAATTGGTCTATAGCTTTTTTACCCATCTTGTGCATTGTATTGAAATACACAACCTTACTGTCCTTACGCTATGACATACAGGGACATATGACTAAAAGGACTATGATGAATCCAACGCTATCAGCCATAAAAAATATCCAATTCGGATTCGGCGATATGGATGAACCAATCCCAGAGTTTTCTTATGCACTGTGGAAGCATAGAGCTAAAAAAACACAAGTGCATGGTACTCGTATCGCTTTGGCAGAATCTTTCGGTCAAGACGTTGGCAATGCCGACGGTGTATTTACTCGAACTCCTGGCCTTCTCTTAACCTTAGTGAATGCGGACTGCTTTCCGCTATTATTTGCAAAACACGATGGTTCTGCGATCGCCGCGCTGCACGTCGGCTGGCGTGGCGCATTAGGTGGCATTATTTTAAAATTTAAAGAATTACTTATTAATGAAAGGGAAGATCCTGCAGATTGGCAGGTTGCTATTGGCCCAGGCGCATGCGCGTGCTGTTACGAGGTAACTGATCAAATCATAAGCGATTTTTCAAGAGCCTGGAATTTATCAGCTGAAAAAATTTCACCTACGCATAGAAAATTAGACCTACCAGTAATTATCCAGCATCAACTAGCAGTTTCAGGATTTCAACTAACTGGCAATGGCAGTGAGTGTACGATATGTTCAGGAAAAAGCGAGAACCGAACACCTGCTTTTCATAGCTTCAGAAGGAGTGGCTCGCAAATGCCACAAGTATCAGCTATCGTAATTCATTCAAACTCTTCAAATAAAACTCAAAATTTGGAGAAAATTAGCCGAAGCCGGGAACAAGCCATGATGGATATTTACCCGCGACTATATGATTTTTCCAAAGATAGAATTGGTGTTTCGATTCCAAATATCAATTACCACATCAAACCCAACCCCATCGTCTCAATAGTGACAGATAGAATTTTTTATCATAGGCATCCGGATTTAAAAAATCGGCGAATAACGAACATATCGCAAGACTCAAAGTATTTATCGGAATGGGTCAATATTTTTATGGAACAAGGGGGTAATGTGATTTTATCGAAACAATAAACAAACCGCGTCAAATCAACGTCGAGAACAGTCGCTAGTCTCTGACAATTAGCCTCTATTTTGATTCAAGATTAAAGCATCAATATAGAGATAAAAATACAAATCTATCTTATAAGACTAATTTTTTAAGAGATTTGCGTAAAGGTAATTACATAATTTTCTAACACATCAAATTTTATAACAAAAATCATACCGCTTTCATAGAATGTGTTGATATCCCTATTTAGCTGTAAAAATAGCAAATTCTCTCCTGAAGAAACGGAGCATAATTCCACATCAACAAAATCAAAAAAAATATTAGCGACTGGGTAGATGGCCTTGAATAACGTTTCTTTTGCGGAAAAAAGAATAGTCGAGCACAACTCAAATGAAAAATTGGTTGACATCAATAACTCGTACTCTTTCCGGCTAGCTATATATGAGCATACCTTACTGGCGTTTTCTATGCTCATAATATTTTCAATATCTACACCTATATTCTTTATCTCTGACGTTAATGACACAACAGATACTGCTCTATTACAAGTATGAGAAATCGAGCCAACTATCCCCTGTGGCCACAAAGGGACTCTATTTTTCCTAATCTCGATTGGAAAGTTCTCTATTCCTATATTTTTCAAAGCACAAAGCGCTGCAATTCTGCCCGCCAGAAATTCAGCCTTCCTTATCACTGATAATTTATAGAAAATAGCAGGTTTTACTACTCTAAAGTCATCGAACAATTTGTCACTATAGTAATCAATATTAAATTCACATAAGACTCCATAGACATTAACCGATAATATTGGGTTTCTATAAATGGAGATTTCAACGATAAATTTATTTTCCATATTCTCATTTTCGATGGATAAGTGACTACTTAGAATGGCTCAATAATCGAAATGCGATGGTTTCTTCCAAAAAATATATCAAATCAGTAACCCTGTAGGCACCTGTCCATCAATTAAAATCTTAATTACTCTGCAATCTCATTTTTCTGAACTGAAACAGATCGTGGATGCAAAAAAATACCATAACGAAAAACGAGCTAATACAAAGAGTCAGCCAGAACGTCGAGTAATTAGCGCTTGATTCAACGCCCGACAACATATAGCCAAACAAACTATTTCCTAAAATAGCGCCGATCATTGCTGCAAAGGATGAGAGGCCGAAAATTTTGCCCAATTGTCTGCTTTCTGTATTTTTTGCCAACCAAATGTCAACAAACAACATCACAACTACTTCAGCCAAACTGAAAATTATTATTGCAACGATAAAAAAAGCTATAGACAAATTCCCTACGGTTTGTGCCGATAAAGCACTGAAAAAGAAACTCAGAGTGACAAGAGCTAAACCGATCCCAGAAAGCGGTGTATTTTTCTTCATCAATCGAGCTGCCGGCAATTGAAAGACAACTGCAACAATAGCATTAATGACAAAAATAGCACCAACAACGGCAACGCTATAATTGTCTTTTGCATATATAGGAAAAGCCAATTCAAGTGATGTATAAAAGAAATGAAAGCAAATTTGAAGTAATAGAATTACGAATACAGACGGCGTGAAAATCAACTTAAAGAAACTAGTTAAATCAAATGGAGCCGAGGGTCCTAAACTATCCTTTGCCTCTTTTGGAATTTCAAGAAAAAGCAACGTTAGGATTAACGTAAAAATAATAGCAACACATATACAAATTACAGGAAATGACCAAGATAGTAATAAATATCCTACTGCAGGCCCGAGAATGATTCCCAAATTTAATGCAATGATTCTTGATGCCAGCAGTGCTGCAATATCCCCCTCTCTACTTATCAATAGCGTTTTCCCGGCTGTTTGAGCTAAAGCTACGCCAACACCACTGAGTAATGTAGCTATCATCAACGTTTCAAAAGACTGAGCAAACGCTAAAAAGACATAGGATACGATCCTTATAAAGACACCCCAAAGCATAAGCGGACGACTACCAAATTTATCTATCAAAAATCCTGCTAATAATGCCAGCCCGCGATGCGCGAAAACATTAACTGACAATAAGATACCAATCTCAAAACTGGATATCCCCAGATTTTTAGTCATGTAAAAAATATAGAAAGGAATAATTGCGTAAGATCCGAGTGCCATAAAAAAAATTACGACAATCAATAATGCATGTACTCGGTTCAGCAAAAATGCGTCTTTATATTCTGATATCTTATTGCGCAAATTATAGGTTGATTGCATCGTCTTCTTATCTTAGGAAATATACTCTATTGAAAAACCTTTAAAGCCACAGTACTTTATCAAGGAGTAAACAATTTTGGGTTACGGTTGATTATTTGCTTGGTGCCCCCCCCGATCTCTAAAGGTTGATTTGACTCTTCCAGTAAGATATGAGCATTACTACCCCCAAGCCCGAACGAGCTAATTCCACCGATGCGCTTACCATCGGTGTCCCAAGGCTGTGCTTCCTTAGCTACTTGGAACTTTGGTGAATGAGCAGAACATTCTTCGGAAAACCGCTCAAATCCATAAAGAGGATAAATCGTCTTCCTCTCCAAAGCCATCACCATTTTAATTAAACCAATGACGCCAGCAGCAGCATCAAGATGTCCTAGATTGGCTTTGACACTGCCAAGCCATACTGATGAAGTGTGATTTTCAGCAAAAACGCCTGCAAGCGCAGAAAGCTCGATGCCATCTCCAACCAGGGTGCCTGTGCCATGTGCTTCAATACATGACACATCTTTCGGAGAGATACCTGAGTTTTTCAAAGCTTTGGTGATTACATTCAATTGCCCATGCGCAGCAGGCGTAGTGAACCCCATCCTACGAGATCCATCGTTATTGATGGCGGAACCGCGAATAATACCTTTCAAATTTCCTCGGATAACGCCACTGCGAAAATCAGCAAGCCGGCAAAGAACAACCGCTCCTCCTCCCTCACCACGAACTGTACCACTTGCCGATTGGCTAAAAGGGCAGCATTTCCCGTCGGAAGACATAATACTGCCAGGAACATACAAATATCCTTTATGTTGAGGCCATCCGATAGACACACCGCCAGCCAAAGCTATATCACAATCACCGCTCAATAGAGCTTGGCGCGCTAAATGAACCGTTGCTAGTGAGCTCGAACATGCATTTTGAAGCGTTAAGGTTGGACCCTCACATCCCAAGCGATAGGCGACGTTTGCAGCAAGATGGGAGACACTATTAAAGATTTCGAGACTGAAGCGTTTTAATGAGTCTCCTGGTATATCCGAAAAACTGGATGCGTAGTTATTACTACTTTTGGTAGCGAACACCCCGGTAGAGGGATACTCTCCAACGTCGATACCAGCACTTTCAAGCGCTAAATGACAAATTTCAAGAAACTGGCGATGCTGTGGGTCTGTAAGCCGTGCCTCAGATGGCGGGATGCGGTAGAGCGCATTATCGAAATAAGCAGCATCTTCAAGTATTGCCCTATACGGTCGATAATCTGGATGACTAAACGTAGATTCCTGAACACCAGCTTCTCTCAACTCGGTTTCAGAAACCTCTCGAATAGACGATTTATTTGATACAAGTAAATGGTGAAATTCTTCTGGCGAAGATGCGCCGGCGACGCGGCACCAGTATCCAATTATAGCGATATCTTCCTCGGTATTATATGGCATTCGTATTCTCCGTTAGTATTGTGGCAAGCCATCAAGTGACCTCACCAGCACGTGGCAATTAAATAGGTGTTGTCGCCACTAATTTTTCTTGATCAGCTATAGTTGGATGATTGAATAAGTCCACGATGCTAACCTGAACGTGAAATTGACTATTTAGTTCCCTTTGTAGATCGAGCATCAATAACGAATGACCTCCTGCGTCAAAGAAGTTTAGATCGTGTTCAATTGGATCGGATAAACTTAACAATCGGCTCCAGATCGACTCTACAGAGCTGACCTCAAATGCATTTTTTTTGCTTTGCAGAGCCGACCATTGATTAAAAAAAAGTTCAGAAAGGGCTTTCTCATCAATTTTTCCTGAAGAATTGATAGGAAATTCTAATACGGCAATGAAGTGTTCCGGAATAAAGGCTTTTATCAAAGACCTCTTTAACATCTCTAGCAAAGAGCCGTTATCAAATGAGTCAGCTTCAAATGTTTTTACAAATGCCACTAACGTTTCTTTACCGTCCGGCAGCTGGAGTATCTGCAGATGACTTCCCGCAACCTGAGGGCACCGATCCAGTTCATACTCAATAGCACCCAGTTCAAGACGAACGCCTCTAAGTTTGACTTGTCGATCAAGACGCGTA
The DNA here is from genome assembly GCF_004217095.1 of Advenella incenata. GTDB lineage: Bacteria > Pseudomonadota > Gammaproteobacteria > Burkholderiales > Burkholderiaceae_B > Advenella > Advenella incenata. Next base: position 855,133 of record NZ_SHKO01000001.1, read on the forward strand.
ATATATTCAAGCTGTCCGCTTTCATTCCAACGTACCATATCCCCGGTACGATAAGCTGCCCCATGAGAAAAGCCAGGGATGCGCACAGAAATAAATCCTCTCTGATCCTCGGTTCCAACATAGCCGATCCCAACACATTCGCCCATTAATAGCAATTCCCCTATGGATCCTCTAGGCGCCAGGCCACCCAGTTTATCTAAAACAGCGACCTGTACATTGGGGATTGGGCTGCCAATTGGAACTTTATTGCCCTGGATATGTTGATCAATCGGCTGAAAAACACAACCGATTGATGCCTCCGTCGGGCCGTACGAATTAATGATTTTAGCTTGAGGAAGAAGATTTCTAATGCGTATTGCTGTCGCAAGTGGTAGCCGTTCTGCGCCAATTATGATCCATCGAAGAACTTGTAATTTACGTTTTATCTCGGTAGAATTCTCCATTTCTGGCAGAAGACGGTTAAGCACTGAAGGGACAAAATCAATTACAGTGATTTTCTCTCTTTCAATCAGAGCAGCTAGTGCGAAAGGGTCAAAAATCTCAGTCTTAGCAGGCAACACGCACTTTCCGCCACGCGTCAACGGCCACAATATTTGCCAGACTGAGCTATCAAAAATATAGGGTGTTGTCTTTAGTGTGACTGGCGCCTCATCACCAAACATCGAAGTCATCCATGAAAAACGATTGCAAATTCCTTTGTATGGTATCGCGGCAATTTTCGGTTCGCCCGTAGTACCAGAGGTTGAAATAGCATAAATTGGCGAGTCTGGTAAAACGTCAACATAGTCAGTTTTTTCTAGATTAGTATTATAGATTTCCGAAATAGATTTAACGTTTGGTATGGATAAACTCAATCCTAGCGAAAATTTCGCATTTGTTTTTTGTGTTACTTGCTCTATCTGTTTTTTTGGCCAAGCATAATGTACCGGTACCCATGCCGCTCCAGCTAGCATAATTCCCAAGACCTCTGCAACGGGATGAGTTTTATCATCCATAACAACCAAAACAAAATCACCCGGCAAGACTTCATGCTGGAGAAGAGTTGCTGAAATGATCGCAGCTTGGTGAAAAAGCTGCTGGTATGTTAATTGTAATTGCCCCGAGAAGGCTAGTTTTTGAGGATGCTCGTTAAGGCGCGCCGCAATTGCAGGCATTATGGGGCATGTGTCTTGCTGACGCTCTTTTCCCGACAAAACATGAATCAATTCGTCTTCCTGCTTAGACGGCAGATAAGAGATTGTATTCAAACAACAAACTGGGTCAGAAAGGCAAAGTGACAATGCAACGTGCACTTGTTCTATTAGTCGATTCAGGAACGCTGGTGAAAATCGCTCCAAATCACCATCCAAGAATAGTGTTAAACCATTGGAACGATTTTCGCAAGTTAATGAGATATCGCAACTGATTGATGAAGACCACGTTTCAACCTCAGTGCACGCTGAGAGACTTCCGTGCCCCAATACGGACAAATCGTGATAGGAAACGGTCGCTTGGAATATTGGATGACGGTTAACTAATTTTTCATGGGGTAGTTTCTTTACTATTTCGTCAAAAGGAATCGCCGAAAAATCCAATCCATGAATCAATCTAGATTTCACTGACTCACACAGCTCAATAAAACTCTTATCCTCGTTTACTTCACAAAGTAATGGGATAATATTCAGAAATGGGCCAATGGCATCGAGCGTATCTATTTGATTTCGAGTAGATACGGGAACTCCAATAATTACTGTTTTGTCGTCGATGTAGCGCGACAGAACGGCTGAGAAAATTCCCGATAACACCATCGGCACAGTTAACTTATATTTATTACAAAATGCTTGTAAAGATTCTGTCTGCTCCGCCGAACATTGTATAGCTGATCTATGCAAGGAACAAGTCGACTCTGCGGAAAGATCAGGCTCGCACGGAAGATTGAGTACAGTGGGTACATTCTTTAACTCGTTCAACCAGAAGTCAATCCCGCCTTCTTTGATTTGTTGTGACTGCTCTTCCTCTACTGCTGCGGCACAACGTGAAAAGTCGTCAATTTGAAAAGAAGGACTCGTTTCATTAGCTAGACAAGATTGTTGGAAATATGCAGCATCTATTTCACGAGTGATAATACGTGCAGATGTTTCATCACAAATGATATGATGAAAAACGAAAAACAAATAATCACCATCAGAAGTCGAAATTCCAGCAATACGCCATGGCCGCTCATCAATCAAATTAAACGAGCCCCCGATCGTTGCAGGTAAATTTTCTAGCGTAATGGGATAAACAAATTTATCTTGTTCGAACCAAGGGATATCAATTTTTCCAGAGAGCGTCTGTCGAAATTCAGGCTGATAAACGTCATTAAGATAGATGCGTGTCAACAGTATTTGATGACGATAGAAAGCCTCTTGCACTATTCTACTTAGCCGTTCTCTATCGACCGTTTCTTTAAATTGAACCCCCCAAAAAATAACATTATTGTCTTTTCCTTCCATACGCTGGTGCTCAAACCAAAATCTGCTTTGCTGTCTGGTAAACGCAAACGTTTTAATCCTATCTTGGCTATTCGTATCACACCGCATGTTCAGCTCCCTTTTTTACTAGAGCAACGAACTCTCGAAGAGTAGGGTTCTGTAACAAGGCTGAAGGTCGTACTCTAATACCAATACCTTTCTGAATGCGTGAAATGACAGAAATTGCTTTTAGCGAACTACCACCAATATCAATAAACCTATCCTCTAAGTGTATCGGATGATCCAGGCCTAAATCGACCCGCCAGATATCCAATATTGTTTGCGAAAATATATCAATATCTTGTTTTTGATCAATAATATGATTCAGCTTCGGAAGAGCTGAAAAATCAATTTTCCCGTTAGGCAGATATGTAAAACTATCAACTGAAACTATACGCGACGGTATAGCTGCCTGTGGAAGTTTTTCCCCTAGAGATTCTCGAACATAGTCTTCTTGTAGCTCGCCATCCGGAAGCCGAACGTACGATACCAAGTGCTTACTGTCATTGTCTCTTTCTACAACGCACGTTACAACGTCATCAACACCGACGATATCGACCAGCAAAGAATTTATCTCTTCAAGTTCAATGCGTACACCAGAAATTTTAATTTGATTATCTTTACGACCTAAATATAGAAGATGACCATTGGATAAGCGTAAAGCAAGGTCTCCAGTATGATGCTCTACTTTTCGTCGAGTTTGTTTCAGCTTCACTATATCTGATGGACTTTGTATATATCCCATAAAAACGTTCGGACCCAACAGTACTATTTCGCCCACTTCCCCTTCAGCCGTAGTCTCAATATTGACTAGATCTACTCGCACCTCGGGAACTGGAATGCCTATTGGTAAGCTATTATGAAAAGCCTGCACACCATGAGAGAAATGAGCTTGCATGGCTAGCGTTGATTCCGATGGCCCATAACCGTTGATCAATATTGCCTCTGTACTGCAAAGGAGATTAAAGAGTTTGAGATCTGCTCTGCGAGCAACCTCTCCACCGAGAACTACAACCCGCAAATTTTCATAAGTATTTTGCTCCGTTTCCTCTCCAAATATCAGCCGAAATACGGACGGCGTTGAATGAAAAACCGTAATCAGTTCGCTACAGATAATCTGACGCAAATTTAAAGTACTATGGTCAAGAATTGTTAGCGGATATAAAGTCGCGCCGGTTAGCAATGAAGCAAAAACATCCATCAGCGCGGCATCATAACCAAAGCTAGCAACCATTATGATGCGATCGTGACTCTCTGCTTTGATACTCGCAATATAGTGCAACACATGTTGTCGTAACGCTGACTCACTCTGCGCCACACCTTTCGGAGTACCCGTCGTACCTGAGGTAAAGAGTATATAAGCTATGCCGTCGTTCGAAGGCAGCGTCTTAATCGATTTCCCTACCGATGTTGTTTCAAGTGATAGATGTTCTATGTTTATGGTAGATAGCGTCGTAGTTTGAAAACAGCTATCAACAATGACTGAGTCCGAATTTGCATTTTTACAAATTGCCTGGATTCTACCTATGGGCCAATCAGGGCTAAGGGGAATAAAAATAATTTTATTAAGTAAACACGCCATCATTGACGTAATCGCATTTATTGGATTCTGGCAGCGGATACCAATAGGTTTCTCATGTTTCCCCAGTATCGTGGATACGCTCAAAATTGCTAGGCGTAATTCGCGATAAGTAATTGAAACATTGCCATGGCGAATGGCGATATTATCTGGAAATTTTTGGCAAACATCTTCAAATAACGAAAAGATGGATTTGTTCGCGTTATTCATAAATTTCGGCTCCCTCAAAGACCATAACTGTTTCCATCAGCTTCGATACCCAATTATTAAGTAAATCATCAAGGGTATTTTGATTAAAAGCATCTTCATTTCCATCAATGAACAAGACTATCTCCTTTTCGCTATAACGAACTTGAAAATTCAATAGTGAGTGAGAGTGTTGGACATTAACCTCTGTCACCTTTGCTATCGCATCACCTGCCATATCATCGAGAGCACGGATACATCCATACATAATTGGAAGAGTATTTTTTTGATTCATTCTTTTTTGCAATTCAAGCTGCAACCAGGTAGACGAAACAGAACTGTGTCTATTAGCGTCCTTTACCGTCCGAACAACTTCTAAGAGAAACTCTTCACGACTCATTGAAGACTGATGTTGAATTAACAGAGGGACAAGATTTCCATAAAAGCCGACGCCAGTTGGCAGCTCTTCCTTATGTCTTACCGACATAATAGTGCCAATGGAAATCGCTTGCGCCCCTAACCAGTCACTCAATATTCTGGCGGCAAGAGAAAGCATAAATTCGTATAGGGTAACGTTATATTTTTGGCAAATGGATACGAGTGTTTCGTAATTCTTTCCAATAATGTGAGAGGAAGACCTAAGCGACCGGGTATCGGTTACGTTATCGATCATTAACGGCTGCAGTTTTGTAAGGAAATGAGAGTCTAATTTATTCAAATTCTTGAGCCACCATTTGCGATTATCATGTTCGTCTTGAACAGAGCGTTTTGTTTTACCAAATTCCATGACCGGAAGACGAATCCGCTCGTTGTTGGTCAAGCTCTTCCGAACAATCTCAACTAACAGGTTTAAAGAAATTTCATCAATAAGTAGATGATGAAAATTAAATATTAGTAACGTAGGGGCGCATTTATTCAGAACTACCGTTAACCGCCATAATGACGACTCTGTCGGATCAATATTTTTTTGTGAAGCACGAAGAGTGATAGCTTCTACTTCTGCACCACTAAAATCGCCGATATAATAATCTACAGCGGGCTTTTCTTCAATATAGACCCATTCGCCATCCAGCGTAGATCGACAGCGCATCAACGGCGACGAAAAAAATAAACTATTTATTAGTTTTTCAGACTTATAACTACTGCTATATGTCTCATTTACATGGATAACAAAAGCGACATTATTAGCAGGGCTATTATCAGTCAATATAGAAAGAAACAACATCTGGCGTTGAGCATCAGTAATTTCAGGAACTGTGCTTTTAATTTCACTTTCTAAGACGCCCGACGAATCTATCGTATTCAAAAAAGCAGTCAGCGCATTAACTGTATTGAACTGATAGAGTATGGATGAGGGTAAGGTTTTTCCAATTGCTCCCCCGATCAAGGAAGCAATCTTAAGCGCAGAAAGGGAATTAACTCCAAGAGAAAAAAAGTCGACATCACTATCCAAATGACTTAATCCAGTAGACCTTAAAATTATCTCCGAAATTAATGTTTCTAAACGGGTTAAAGCGACATTTTCGTTTCCAACTAGTTGAGCAGGAATATTTTCTGACCACAACCGTAGTTGTTTTCGGTTTACTTTACCGTTTGGCAGCTTAGGCAAACTTTCACGAATCTCCCAGCGCCCGGGGATCATATATAGCGGCATTTCTTCACCAATTGAGTGCCGCATAGTTTGTACATCCGTTTGACAATTAGATACCAAAACAATATATGCAACCAGTAGTGCATTTTCTTGATTCTGATGTGCAACTACGACAGCAGCCTCAAGAATATGAGGTTGATTTAACAACGTTTCCTCTATTTGCTGAAGTTCTATCCGGTGCCCTCTGATTTTGACTTGGTCATCAATGCGGCCTAAGTATTCCAAATTTCCATCAGGAAGTTGGCGTGCCATATCACCAGTTCTATAGGCTAGTATAGAGTTTTGATCGATTAAATCCAGAGTAACAAACTTCTCTTTGGTCAGGGCTGGCTGATTTATATAGCCGGCGGAAACTCCTTGTCCAGCGATATAAATCTCACCGATTTCCCCTGATGAAACCATTTTTTTTTGCTTATCAAGAATAAAAATTTGCGTTTCTCGAATTGGCTTCCCAATAGATACTTTATCCTCACCAACTTGAATTTCAGTGTATGTCGAATATGTTGTAGTTTCAGAAGGCCCATACAAGTTAACGACTCTGGCCACATTAGGAAAGCCACGGAGCGAATTGACGAGGTCTATACCTAACGGTTCACCAGCTAAGTTAACCACAAGTTTTTCTCGTGGCAATGCATTAAGGCGCAATATTTCACGCATTATAGAAGGTACTGTATTAATAAGCGTCGGCCGGGTGTCCTCAGACAACGACATTATTGAGAGTCCGTTCTCCACCAAGTAACAAGTTCCACCAGCAGCCAATGTTCCAAAAATTTCAAATATAGAAAGATCAAAACATATTGACGTACTACAAATAACACGTGACATCTCTTGCCGACTAAACGCGGTAAGCGACCATTCAATAAGATTGACGGCATTTTTGTGCTGAATCATGACTCCTTTAGGTACTCCGGTCGAGCCAGAAGTGTATATGACATAGCATATGTCAGTAGCTTTAACCGAAATTTCTGTAGGAATGGAATTATGGTTCAACTTGTCAATATCATCGATACTAAGCGACACATACCCCGGATTTTGATTTTCCGTGAGCTGATCATTATCTTGGATCAAAAATTTTAAACCCGAATCCTTAATAACAAAATCCAACCATTTGGAAGGGTATGCTGGATCCAATGGAACCCAACTACAACCAGCTCTCAGAACTCCTAACAAGATACAAAGCAATTCGGTATTACGTTTCACAGCCACACCAATCCGATCTCCAGTTGATGCACCATTTTTTATTAATAATTGCATCCACATAGTAGAGCGGGTATATAGTGCAGCATAGGTTAGCGTTATACCTTGCTCATCAACTACAGCAATCAAGTCCGGTATAGCGCTGACCTTCTTTAAAACAAACTCGTGTAAACTGTGAGACATAACGATCTCCTACAATTTGAATTGAAAATTTAGGGCAAAAAATGTTTATTTAAATATGCGTTAATAATCGAAAACATTTCATCTTTATTATTGTTAATAAAGAAATGCCCGCCTGGAAATTCGTTGAACTCTACAGTAGCAATAGTCTCTGTTACCCACTCAAAAGCTTTCGAATAATCATGAGCCTCATCATCTACTCCTGAAAGAACAAGAATAGGCACATTAATTTTCTCGCTACGTTGATAAGAAAAGCTGTCTACCAATGACAAATCTGCCTTGATCGTGGGTATAAACAACTCCATCATATCGTTATCTTTTAGAACCTGTTCTGGCGTTCCGCCGTACTCTCGTAACATAGCAATCAATGCTGCATCGGTTAGTTCTTCCTTCGTATTGGAGCTGAATTTCTCTGGTGCTTTACAGCCGGAGATAATCAAACAATTTGGTACCTGGTGCCCTTCAATATAGAGTTGACGGCAAACTAGGAACGAAAGTAGGCCTCCCAAACTATGTCCAAAAAAGGCAAACGGTTTGCTAGCACCGGCAAAAAGCGGCACCATCTCTCGTACTAAAATTTGGATATCGTCGGAGAATGCGGCTGAATAATGTGACCCACGTCCAGGAAGTTGAACTCCTATCAGGTCGAATTGTTTAGCAATATCCTTTTGCCAGTTCATAAACGATGCCACGTTTCCCCCAGCATAGGGGAACATATATAGTTGATATGGACGTTCATTGCCATTTCTACAAACAAACCATTTCTTGAAATCAATCGCATTCATACGGAGCAATACCTTACCTACTAAAAAACGAAATCAATCGTCAAATAATCATTCCAATTGGATCAATCCTTCAGATACTCACATGCAGTGATATTTATAGTTTCGTATTCATGTAAGTCAGATTCCCGTTTCTAAGAGTTGCTTTAGCACCGTACTTCCATGCTAGATTATGAGGACCATGACCAAATTCAGCGCCGAAAAATACAGGTATCGATAACGGCTCTAGTAACTTGGCCACAAGCAGCTCGACTTTCTGTTCCTCATCGCCAGAAAACGAACAATCCATAAATTCACCCAAAACAATCGCTTTAACACCCGACATAACATTCGAGAAATAGAGCTGATGAATTACTCTATCCAATCGATAAAGGGGTTCTTTGACGTCCTCAAGAAATAATATTTTATCCGTCCCATCAAATTGAAATTTCGTTCCACACAAACTCGCCATAACTGTCAAGTTTCCTCCTGCAACGGATCCCTCAATAACATGATCGCGTATTGCCAACGCATTTGCTGGGACAAATTTTCGCACTGGAATCAGGAAATCTTTAGAAATAATATCCATTACATATTTTTGGCTTTGGATATCGTTGTAGGCGCTAAGCTTTTCCACCATTGGTCCGTGGATCAATTTACGAGACCCTGTACGATAAAGGGCCTCAAGAAGAATCGTTGAGTCAGAACTTCCTATAACAATTTTCTCTGTCATAGGTATGTCAGAAAGGTGGTCCAAGCACTGTAGAAGCCCATATCCACCACGAGCTATCCAAATAACGTCACAATCAGCTTCATTAATGGCCCAGAGTAAATCTTGTATTCTGTTTTCAACTGTTCCCGCACAGTACCAATTACGAAGATTAAACTTGGGACTTTGAATTACTCGATGACCATAGGACTCAATAAAACGGACACTCTGTTGCAACAGGTCTGTATCAGCCGGACTTGATGGCGAAATAAGAGCAATTTTCTTATCGTCCATAGTTTTCAAAGCTCTCTGCCTTGTCAAAAATATTTTCTTCTACTAGTGCCGACATCAAGTCGAAACGAGTACATTGATAGATATCTTTGAGGGGTATTTGAAGTCCAAACTGTTGGTTTATTTGCCACAGTAGCCGGATCAATAGAAACGAATTACCACCCTCTAGAAAAAAGTCGTCTTTTTCTTTTATTGACTCACTTCCTAGTAATTTAGCCCAGAGAATACTTAGTTCATATTGAACACCCTTTTTTTCAATTGCCTGTGTCTCAATCGCAATTGGAGGTTTTTCAAAAACAGGGGCTTGTCGAAGCGTATTCCATTTATGTAACCCCTCCTCATTATGTATTTTATTGAAGAGTTCACCAATTCGAATATCTGGTTGACTTGTTACAAGCTTGGTGATTTGTAAAAAAATATTCTTAATTTTTTCTATTTTTTTATCAGTAAAAAGCTCTTTTTCATATTCTATAGTGCAATGAAGATATGAGTCCCAGTCAGATATATTCATCATTAGGGGGAATTTCGCTCTTCCATTATGCACATTCAAATTGGGTGAGAAATTTTCACTAATTCGAGAGTCCTTCATCATTTTACGAGGCTGATACTGAATGTACGCATTCACTGGATCGCCGATATTTTTTCTTTGGACGTATCTAGCGCGCTCGATTAACTTTTCATACGTCATAGCACGATGCTCAAATGTTTCCATAATATTGGCTTCGTTATGACGTAGCACAGAGAATGCCATATCATCAAGGGAGAAACTATGATGGATTGCCAACGTATTAATAAAGCACCCCAGTGAGCGCTTAAACTTTACTTTTTCTCGAAAGGCCGTAGCTGTGGCTATAAAAAAATTGCTTTTGTTCGAAATCAAGCCGAGCAAAAGTGCCCAGATCGTAAGTAAACCAGCGAACTCGGTGGACTGTTCGCGCCGACACCATGATCTGAATGTTGAAAGCTCATCTCCATCAATTAAAAAAGCTATTTCCCGACCAAGTCTGGAACGATCAGGATTGGGTTGTTTATCATAAGGTAACGCAATAGCTTCTAAACCTTTAGCCAGTTGTTTATCCCAGAACGCGAATAGCTTTTCTTTCTGCTGAAGAAACCTAGTGTTTTCAAATAAAACATAATCAATATAAGCAGGCGCATGCATCAAATCCCTATGCTCTCCTTGGTGCTCGATTTCGTATAGCATATCAAGCTCCGTCATCATTACATTTATTGAGTTCTGATCAGTGGCGATATGATGCGTGAGGAGTACAAGCAGATTTTGCGCTGGTGAAACAGAAACAATAAAAGCACGAAAGACAGGCCCGTTCTCGACATCTATATGAAATTGCGCGATTGCATCGGCAATATTGGCCGATTTTTCTTCATCATCTATACCTTCATACTCGAAGCAATACTCTTCGACCATCCAGTGACTTGCAGGAAAGACCTCCTGATGGACTACCCCGTTAACTATTGGGTAGCATGTGCGAAGTATGTCATGTCGCAATACCAATTTCTGCAACGCCTTAGCCAAATAATCTAGATTAATATCGGAGCCCAACTTTATCGCGAGAGTAATGTTGTAATACGGGCTTTCTGGCTCTAATTGACTCATGTACCACAAACGTTGTTGAGCAGCCGATAAATCAGCCGTTCTTTTAGGAACGACCATAACTTATACTCCTATGTGAAGCTTATGTTCAGATTCAATTTCGGCTTTAATCGCAGCCACTTCCTTAAGTGATTGCAATGCTTGTTCTGTTGGCACGCCGAAGTCAATCAAGCACGCAATTTCATCTACTCCGATTTTCATCAAATCATCTATTACCTTACGACAATGCTCCGGGGTACCAATTAATGAAGCATCACGGGTGTATCGGCGAGCAGCGTGTTCAACCAGCGCGTCCTTGTCACTATCACTAAGTTTGTTAATTTTGCTGTAATCTGCTCGGGGCGCTGCAAAATTAAGGTGTTCTTTTAGGTAGTTTTTTAATGGTTGCACACCATGCTGCTCAACATCTTTCTCATCTGAACTCACATAGGTATGCAGCATCAAAGTTACCGTACCACCTTCCTGATCAGTACAATTAGGTTGGAGACACTCCCTGTAACTCTGTATACGACTAGCTAAAGTTTTTCTATCAAGTGCTAGTAAGCTGGTGAGGATATTAGCACCTTGCCCACCAGCGTATTTAAAGCTATCTTCGCTTTCAGATGCAGTAATCCAGAGAGGCAAACTCTTCTGGTACGGGCGGGGTAGCGTTACCACTGATGTTTCTCTTTGCAACCCATCTTTACCCGTAAATGATTCGCCTCGCCAAAGCTTAAGTAGATCCGTAACATTGTTCCGAAAAATCTCACGCCTGTCCGAATAATTTTCAGGCTTTAATACAAAATCTGAGGGATGAAAACCTGGAGCAACCGACATACCAACTCTTCCGGAGGAAATGTTATCAATAACACTCCACTCCTCAGCTACATTGATAGGGTTGTGCAGAGGTAAGACTACACTGCCCGCCCGAATTCCTAAACGTTTGGTAGTAGCGGCAATTGCTGACGCGACGATAGCCGGTGACGGAAATAGTCCTCCAAAAGCATGAAAATGCCGTTCTGGTAGCCAGATTGCTTCAAACTCTGCCTCTTCAGCCAGTTTTGCCGCATTCATTACAAGGTCATAAATGCCACTTGTAGAAACTGTAGGCGCCTCACCAGAGAAGAAAAAAACGCTAAATTTTGGAATTCTATGGTTTGCACTGTTATCACTTATTGCTTGAGAAATGCTCGTCTCGTTATTTGTTTTCAACATTGCGCATAGTCCCTTACTGTTTCATGTCACAAAGAATTTCTGCTAATGCATCAGGAGTGGGATCACTCAAAAACTCTCTCAACGGAATTTTCTTTCCTGTTTGTTCGTTAATTTTTTCGATCACGTCCAAAGCGGTAAGAGAGCATCCTCCCACATTAAAAAAATCGTCGTTATTGTTTATTTCCTCGATCTCAAGTACATCAATAATTGATTTTTTTACAATATCTCGCGCCTGATTAACAGTAGTTGTGTTCATACCTTATTTCCTTAATGTGAGATAAACAGGATTTCTATTCCATAACGACAAAACTGACTTGTACTTCTTTCGTGTGGTCCCTTCTGTAACTATGATAGGTAGGTTGTATCGACGGGCTTATTGAATTAATTGAAGAGCAGACCGTACATTGATTTAAATCTTCAAAAGCGCCAATGCCGATCTCCTGCAGCTGAAAAGCAATTACAGCAGGTAGGTCCAACATTCGATATGACGGACTTAAAGTGGAGTTTGGAAGATTAAATTTTGATGAAAAATCTTTTAGCAATGTGTCCGACACTTGATAGCAACACGCCCGTGCTCCGGGACCTATAGCCGCTATCCATCCCGCCATATCATCTCCTTTAGAGCGGATTAGGTCGTTCAAACCATAAATTATCCCGTGATAGGCCCCTCTCCAGCCAACATGCAAAGCTGCTATTTCAGAACCGTCTTTTCGAGCAAAAAGAACCGGATAACAATCGGCGTTCACAAGTGTAAGTAAAATTCTTTTTTGTAATGTGTACCAACCATCGGCTTCTCCTACTGATTGATTAGTATGAAGGGCGACGGCGATTTTAGTCCCGTGAACCTGCTTTTTTGTTGGTCGTGACAACCAAAACTGGGCAGCAAAAGAAGGCAAAGGTTCGTCACGGCACCCAAAGCCATGCCGAACACCATTTATTGTATTTAACAAGGAACATTCCATTCGCGCACCTATATCGACCATCGTATTAATTACGCAATCCCATCTCAGGGACTTTGATTGAATGATCGTGACTAAAACATATCAAAAACAAAACACTGAGCTAAGGCTATCTCATCCGATACGTATACAAATTCCTACAGATACAGAGGCCATGAGCTGCTGCGATTGCGTGATATAAGTACACTTTTTAGATGAAAAGAAATTTCATCTATTACTTATTTGGAATAACCACGAGACATATAGAGAGACCAACCGACACTTTCACATTACGCTGTCATCTCGATTGATTCGGACCGGCGATTCCTAAATATTAAGAATATCGTAGCGAACAAAAATATAAAAGGCAATATATAAATGCATTATGTTTGTTTTTTTACATTAATTTATAGCAAGTAAGAGAAACGTTGATGTGTAGCTAGATGCATTGGTAATATCGCTATTGTTATCTGTTAGTATGACGACGCGATTTCATATTTAACATTCTGTTGAGTATTGAACCGTTCGAAATAAGAAAAGAATTGAGCGGCTTTCAGATAACCGTTTGCTTTTAAATTGGGATTAATATCGACAAGACAGACCAAACGGTGACCAGAGCGAAGCAGTTTCTATGCAGCACGAGCTGATGCTAATTAAGATCGATAAGAAGGTAAACAAATTGGTTACTTTATTAGTCGGATTTCTACAACGCTTTTATATTGATTTCACTTTCCGCCTATTACTGATATTAATCAAACTCATTAGCTAAGGTAGCTGCGTACTTCAAAAAGAGTATTTGGCCGTCTTTAACAATCCTGGAGTGTGATTCCCTTCCCAGGCATATTCCGACGAATATGTATTTGCTTGGCCTATTTTCAGAGACATAACAAGGTTCCGGCAAATTCGGCTTGGCGCTTTTTCACTTAATCCCGATTTACAGTCAACTTGTAATGGTTTTATTTTCGGATGAAAAAATCTCTGCAGTGGTCTGAAATCAATAGTTATTAGTATTTAATATTTATTTATAAGCATTGATTTATTCAAAATAACTTTATTATTGGTCCGTCCATAAAGCTACGAAGTTTAGAGATCATTGTTGACATTTTTTTCAAACTTCATTTTAAGAATCCATTCTATCTCTCTATGGTCACGCTCATCTAACATGAGAAATTGTTGATAGGTAATCAATTGAAAAGGCCATGGTCCGTCTTCGTGTTTTAAAGGCTTATCAAACCACCCGGTTGGTAATGACAGTTTTTTCTCGATCTGCTCGATTGTTCGCTCGGTAATCAATCTTTTACCTGGTATTCCAAGCTTATAAAGCATGTGACTGATAGAAGCAGGGTGCATTTGAACACGCTTGGCGAATTTTGATTTAAAGCCTTCACCATATTTGTCAACCAATCTCTGCAATTGAAGGCGGCGAAATTCATACTTATCCATACGGCAGATCCGAAAAGTGAGGGAAAAGCGCTTCATACCGCATCAAGAGGCGGTATGACGACAACTGTCCAAAAGATTGAATTCGAAAACAATGCATAAAAATCCATAAAACAATATGTTACAAGAAGTAAATATAAAAATGTACAAATATGTAAAAAATTCGATCGTTGTGTCGATATTGACACAAGGCACTTTACATGCAGGAAATAATGAAATTGGTCAATTGATAACAGAATCCTAGATCTATAGGATAGCAAATCGCTTGCTTTTCCCATATTATGGAAAGTATGCTGCTAATCCTGGAATTTACTCATAACGACAACGACCATTCGATGGTGTTTTAGCATCAGCCTCTTTAGGTAAGACATCAGCCCTTTGAGTGGTTGGCATCATACTAAGAGAGGTTCGCGTGTTTTTTTTAGATTGGCCCAATATTCGCATGCCTCTTCAGAAATCGGTTTAATGACGGCCAAGTCACAACAACATCATCATTTAGTGCCAGATATTCTAGAGTTTTCTATTTTAAAAATTCTTTTTTAACTAAGTATATAGCCAGAACACGGTAAAAATTTGGGGATTTTCACCAATATTGGAGAGAGGGTTATCAAAATTATTCGGAGAAAAGAAACCGTGGACATGCTACACAGGGCAGAATAAGAACCTCCGTGAATGGTCGTATCAGTTAGGTTATTTTGTTGTCTAACGCAAAAAATCTAGGATTTACGTGTGATACCATCAGGCGTTTATGTCTCTGCGATATTTCATTATCATAGTCTGCCAAGAGGCTAGTCTTCGTATAACAGGTAGCCCAGAATAGATTAGCCATGGACGAGGCTGACAGAGACAATAGATTTGAATTGTTGGTTTCTTCGTGCGTCCATATGAATGACTGGAAAACTGTCAACTTATGGCCACTATGTCCGTAGATTGTTACTCCAGTTAAGCACATAGTAGTCACGAAGTATATTTGCACTAGTTCATATGACCTGATGTGAATCCTCTTGGATTTTCATTGAAGAGGGGAAAACTCATCCTCACATGTTACCGTTAATATGCATTTTTTCTTCTTTAAAAATTAGAACAGTTTATTTTTTTACTGTGTAGCACCAACCAAAATTACAGCATTGCTTGGGGACAGCCTATTGTCACGCATCTTTACATGAGCAAGTGGCAATTCATCCCAAGAAAACACATCTGACAAGCAAGGATCGATAATACCAACATCTACCAATCTATTTGCTTCAGCTGCTTGCTTCATATATGCGGAATGTGACCCTTGAATCAACTTTTGATGCATCCAAACATAGCGAGCATCAAATGATAAAAGAAAGTTAAAAATAACTAACCTATAAACCATGCAAAATTTAAGTGAAAGACTCAGTTATACATACAAAACGTTAGTTGCTCCTTCTAAATTATCAGATAAACCCAAATCGGCCCTCATTCGGATTACTTGTGAATACTGTCATGGTGAGGCAATCTTTCATGTTCTCTGGTGGGTGCTGATTTTCTATAACTACAATCTGACTCTCTAAGCCATGGTGTTTTACTAAATAATCGTAAAATCGTTCTTTTAGGTCCGTCCCCTTAAGGGCCAGATCGTCCTCGCCTTCTGGCTTGTAATAGGCAAGTAATGGTGAATCAAGAACTATAAACCCAGGATGAGACAGACCATTTTCCTGACAATATTCAAGTAATGCTATACATACAGCAGCATGTGTGATTGCTCGTAGCCCCTTGCCGCGGCTTCCCCTAGGTTTTCCGTCAATCACAAAATCTGCAGTTAGCTTGTCAAAATGAACATTTCCGTTGCCTGGAAAACTCCACGCCTGGAGAATAGAAGATACCTTTTGAGAAAGTGAGTGTGCAATTGCATCCGGGATACCTGATTTCAAATCGCCTTTTTCCTCATTTGTATCGCCTTCATCCTGTAGTGAGCGTTTTCGGCTTTCCAATTTGTCTTTTCTTGCGAACAAATCGATAGTTTTTTGAACAACGGCACGCATTTCTACGAGTTCAGAAAATGACGCACGGATATCATTGACTTCAGGAGCAACCGTTTCCTGAATCGTCTTTTCTAGTCGTTGGTAAACTACATCTTTTTCTGCAAGTAATACCCCAAACTCATGTTCTTCGAAATTAAGATCCGTAAGAGTACCTTTCAATTCTTCTAAAAGCCTCTCAATTTTTACGATCTCGGCGATTGCAGCAACAACAATCTCACTCACATCACCTTCACAAGTCACTTCTAGATGCTGTGCGTCTGGAGGTGCGCCACAAAGAGGACAAGTGATTGCATCGACATGAGCAAACATTGAGCCGCTTTCTCTGATCGCCTCTAGGCGGTCGATATCGACGGCGTAATGTGTCTGAAGTAAATTGAATCGTACAAGTAAATCGGAAATCTCGTCTAGACGATCCAGAATGCCGTTACGCTCTTCAAGCATCTGACGCCTTTGTGCCAGCAGGCTATCAAGCTGCCGCTGTACAGCGGTTAGTGACTCTCGTTGTCCTTCAATCGAGAACTCGAGTCGACCGAGCTGAGATATAAGCTCGTCGCGAGATTCTCCCACGTCTTCGATTTCGGAGGCAAGATCCGCGAGCAACTCATCAATCAGGGCAATTTGTTCAGTATTATTAGGGCCGAGTTCAATAGCCGAGACAACAGAGGAGTCATCTACGCCAGTCAATAAGAGCTTGACCGTTGCCAATTCTGCAGTCTTCGTGGTGAACTGCCCGCTCCAGAACGGCGATCCTCTTTGTTGGATCTCGTCCTCTTGTACCAAGATAAGTCGTGCGATATTTCGAAAACTAAGGCTTTGAGTCGTTGATTTAGCACTGCTCTTTAGGATTCTTTTTCCGAGAAGTCCAATTTTATCAAGCAAAAATCCAGAAAGATTATCAGTTTTTCCTTGAGTGTGCTTGTACTTGAGCACCAGGTCATCTGAGTCTGGCTCTTTCAGATTGATTAGATTAAAATTTCCACCAGATACTGATCGGCGAAAGCGCCATATTTCACCATCACTGATACTCAGATCAAGTTCAATTTCCGCATAATTTACCAATTCAGTAATTTCTCGAAGATCCGAACCACCAAGCATATAGTCAATGGACTCGGCCAGAAAGGATTTTCCGGTGTCGGATGCTCCACAAATTACGTTGACTCCTGGAGAAAAATCTAAGAAAGCTTCATCTTTTAGCCCTCTAAACAAAATTTTCCGAAGCTGCAAATAGTTGTCGCTCATCGAAGCTTCCCAGTCGATTTGATAATTTGGAATTGGCTCGACCATTGTTGAAACAGGCGATGTGTTATCTGCCGAATGTCATCAGTTGGCACATCTTGAAACCTGCTAACAGCCCATTTTGCACGCTCTACAAGTCGGTAAGAGTAGTCCGCAGTCAGGGATGCAACGAAAGGTGCTGCCGTTTCTCCGGCAATATAGCTAAACCCGTCATGGGCCGGAATCTGCTGCACAAGACCGCGACTCATCATTAAAATCAATCCCTTTTCAATCAGACCTCGCCTTATTAAAAGCTCTCCAGCTCGCAACGGAAGTGGTACATGTAAGCTATCCGGGCCGCCAGCATCGCCGGAGTGGACAACAAGATAGTCCATTTCGACCAATCGCTGTAGATCAAATGCTATCGGAAATGAGGCAACAAGGATCGCCAGGGAACGTAATCCTGTCTCAAGCGGGCTATTGAACGGAATTGGATGCACTGAGCTAGTCATCTTCCGACATCCATTTCAAACGATCATCATTCGCCAGTTGATGACAAATTCCTTGGCGATCTTGAATTTTGACAGAAGAAATCAACGGATTTGACGTACCAGCAACCGTTGACGCTTGCACTACCGTTGCTTTCATCCTCTCGAACCCATTAGAATGAGTGCTTTCGCATACATCAATAACGCCGTGATAAATTTCGTCTTGCAATGAATCAAACGTGCCCTCGGGGACCGTGTCCCTAGCAAAATTCTTCAGCGATTCAGCATGATAGAAACGTTCGCGCTGCCGTAGATAGTCACGTTTGAGGTGATTGTAAGAATCGAGCGCGCCAGTATCAGCCAAATTCATTCCAATATGATCGCCGTAAGCATCAAGAAGCTGACGAATGTAACGACTTTCACTCCCGGTTGGCGTAATAGGCGGTGAAGCGGGATCCGGGCGAGCGGGGAGCCCACCTCCAAATCGGACTGAATGGAAGTTGGTTTTGGCATGCCCTTCAATTAGCTCAACAAGTGATCGAGATGAGAAAACTGTAAAGTCAAATGCATCAAAGTGGCTTTTTAACTCGTCACTTAGGGGTATGGAGGCCATTGAAGTGATCCCATTCAAACAGTACTTATTCCAATTCTCGATCATTTTTGCTTTAAGCTCTGCAGGCTGGTTTAATAGTTTTTCAAGGCCAGTCCCAATTCCTCGAGAACATACAAAATAGTGCTTGCGCGGGGGGGTGTACTCCCCTTTGTGCGAATAGTAGATAATTTTTCCGATTTCAACCCAAATATCTCCTGCTCGTAAAGGATGGTCATATCGCTTGCATTGATAATTATCCCACTTTTCGTCAAAGCCACGCTCGGAGCAAAATCCGGCAATATCCACCCCAAGATCTCCAGATCCACCAAATCGCCGAACTCGGGAATATTCTCCTTTCAAAGAGCTTGCCCACTCTTCCGTAAACTCTTCCCACTCATCGGGGCTGAAGAGCCGGACTCGCATAGCCTTCGGGATTGGTAAACCGTTTTGAACATGCAACGGAGATGATATCGTGACGGGAGTTTTTGGCTGGATTTGCTTGAGGTCAGAGTCGAGAATCATTTGATACTCTTCAGTTTCTTATTAAGATATGAATTTTGCTTAGGCATTGAAGTACTCGTCTGTCGCATGCGAGGGTAAGTTATACCAGACTATAACTATCAGACACATATAGTTACTAACTTGATTGTATCCCACAATAAACTCATAGTGACTTTTTTAAGTCTCAACGCGCAACGCACCATGAGACTCGGTCAGCGAACCGACATAATCGAACAAGGTTACCATTTGAAGTAAAAGATGTTTTTGGAACAGAATTACTACCCAGCCATACACTTCATTCTTTTTTGCATCAATATCATCTATTAATATGTCTTTTACGCTCTAATTGTTTTCTTCAGTAGTTCGTCGATAAGAACGCACTGTAAAACTAGATGATTAACGGAAGATTGGAATTTACTGAACAAGATGATGCTGAAAAACTTTCACCTCACTTGCGGCTAACTGCTCAATATTTAAACAACGGTCGGACACTTGCAATTCCTTTTCTATCGACTTTCGAAAGCTCATAGTCGGATTGAACCGCCATCCAAAAGCGCGCATTATTGACTCCAGCTCGTTCTAAACGTAATGCCATTTCAGGGCTAATTCCCATGTGGCCATTTAGCAGGCGAGACAAAGTTACCCTGGACACTCCGAGCCTTATCGCAGCTTCCGTTACACTATGCCCCAATGACTGCAATACATCGACTCGAATAAGTTCGCCAGGATGAGGAAGACGTTTCATTAACAAAACCTTCTTTTGATAGAAATACTCGCTATTCAAGTGTAAAGAAATTTTAGTTCTCTATTCATGCGGAAAAAAACGTGTCTCTACGCGAAACTGCAGAGCATTTTACTTTCGCAACCAAAGTACAAGGGATCGAGAGTCATGACGGCTTAACCCGAACAATACTCTTTCCTTCGCTGTAGATCTACAGGTAGAGAGTATCCATGTCATCGTCATTGATTATTTGCGCAACGGAATTGATTGACCACATAAATCAGTTTGTGCTGCTTGATAGACAGAAAATTATACTTATAAATCTGGAGTCGCAGTTATTTTTTAAAGTCGCATTTATTTTGATAAATTACAAGAGGCCTATTTACCTCTCTTCGGACTCAGTGCAACAACCTTCCCACTGGAGACTGCTTTTATCTCGGCCAATTCGAAAAGCAGGCGCTGGTTCACAGACGCTAATCGGGCAAGCTCTGCCAACAATTGTTCATTCTCGGCGCGAAGCGCCTTCGATTTTTCCTTCTCTAGCATTAGCGCCTGATGCTTCGAGTCACGTTGGACGCGCACTGATTTCCCCATCAGGGTGCGAATTCTCTCCGCCACCGCTGGGTAGGTGTTATGAATGAGACCAGGCGTAACACCTGCTGCTCGTGCAACTGAGGCAATGGAAAGCTTTTCGTTGCCTGCGACAAGACCATCAATGACCTTATCAAGGGCATTTAGGGTTTTCGACCTTGAACGACCCGAGGCCTGACCTTCAGTGGGCTTAATCGCCATTGCCAGCCTCGACCATATAGTGGTTTATAGGAGAAAGACCCAAGCGGGTGATGACATCAAGTGCAACCTGCAAATCGCGCTCTGCACGTTGCTTTACCGCAGGGCCAGCGTCTTCGATTTTGATCAGCTCATGCTGCTGGCTGTAAATATCCTGCCAGGTGCTAGCGAAAAACTCGTCAATCACCGAATTTTTGCAGCCCGGACACCGCGTAGCTTCATACAGGCCAGCACCTCCGCAGCCTCGCTCCGTTGCGATGCACCAACCGTGTCCTGTCGCTCGAATGTTGGCATGGGGAGCTGTTTGGGCGAGCAAAGCAGCCCTATTTTTGATGGGTATTGCTCGCAGCTCCACAATTTTCTCGCCTGCGCCGCCTGCTAATGGCTGATCATCGAGCCAGGACTCAATCAGATCAACTTTAAACTCCGTCATTTGTTGCGAAATCTCGTCGAAAAGAGCCAAGTCTTGCTGTGGGTTGGATGCATACAGTTGGGTCATGCTCATACTGCTGTGCTTGAACTGCCATTTAAGCCAGATCAGTGAGGTACAACCCATGCGAGACTCTACAAAGCACCTTGCATATGTACGCCTACACTGGTGCGTCCTCAATGGCCAGTCGCTTCCAGCGGCTTTAGCAATACGATCAAATGCATGGTTAGATGCCTGGACGCTGATCGCCTCAACATGTTGCACCTTGAGTTTGCCGCCTTGGGCGTGCCGCCCTAGAAACAGTTTTTTCGAGTCCTTTCGAGCTTTTTCCAACCTCAGAAAATGTTCGGCGAGAGTACTGGCGTCGATGGTTCTTGCGAGAGTTCGAACCTCTAGTTCAAGCTCCTCTCGGATAGTAACAGAGTATCTAGCCAAAAGATCCAGCGCATCTAATGTCAACTCTGGTACAAGATATTCTACGCGCCCTTTGCCGGTTTTATGTTCGATTGTAGCGACCCAGCAAAATAGAACTCCGTTCTTATATTCTTTGCGCCAGGCGCCAAGCTCAATCCCTATGGCTTCGTCATTGCGCATACCGCTAGTTATTGAGACTATGTAGAGTACCGCATCCCGGACGCGAATAGACATTCGATCATCGCTGGGATGGTAGTCTATACCATTGGCGGCTAACTCGGTTCTCGCCTGCCAAACGACATCTTCGCAGTAATTGAAGATTTTGGATTGTTCCTCAGGAGGGATAATATCTGTACGCCCAACATTTTTGCCGACAGCATCAACACCTTTTATTTTTCCAATTCCACAAATTCGCCATAACGACGCGTCGCCCCAAGGATAATTCTGAAGGGGGAATATCGTATCAGCAGCAAATACCCAAAGGATATCAATAACCCTCAATCGTCCATAGAGCGGGAGCGGCCTTAGTTTCAACTCCTCTTTGCAATGATATATATAGTTACTGATATGGATTGGCCGGACATCGGAGCAAGTAGAAACACCTAGTCCGTTCAGCCAACGGATAAACGGCATAATACTTGCAACAGCAAAGGTAGTTATGCCACGTGCAATAGGGGGCTTCGAACCGGGGAGCCCTCTTTTAAACCAAGCGTAGGCGACCGCTTTACAGTCGTTAATGATCGCCCGAGGCATTCTCATATCCCAACTAATGAATTTGAAGCATTCGGAAACATTGGACTGGTCAAAAAATGGACGTAAATCCCATTGCGCATCGCCAAACCTGCTAAGGATTAATGTATCACCACGTTCATTTTTGATAGCGCTGATAACAATAGCATCCCGCTCAGTGGGGCTCAGGCCATTCGCTGTCACTGGCTGTGCGACGAGGACATCATATGCCCTCATCATCGCATTAGTGTGTCTCATGTTCAAATTGCACCATCCCGTTTCTTTTTCATGAAATTGATCTTATTGGCCCAGAAGGGGTGCGGAGCTGATTCAGCTTTGTCTTTTGCTTGCTTTATCAAAGCGGCATCAAATTTTCGCAAAGTAAATTCATTGATCAGTTGAATGTAAGCAATCTGTCGATTACGCCAAGCCTTCCACTCATCAGTTAGGACGTAATCGAGTTCGGCATACAGGAATTGCTGGTAGCTGAACAGGCGGTATAAATCCTCTAACGTCCCCACAATCGCGTAGCTTGGGCAGCTCAAGCAGTGAATGAACTCAGAACAATGATTTACGCCATCCTTGGGCGCTCGGCTACCGTAAAGGCTATCTTTACAGCCGCCTGGTGGTGTTGGTGTAACGTTAATGCCACGCAGCTTGTCCGGGAACGTCTCGCCAACAAATGTCGCGCCTTCAACCTTGATTTCATCGTTGATTTTCAGATAGTGGTTGTCTGCAACATTAGGACTATGGCCCATGATGGACGAAACTTCCAGGATGTCACCACCACTCAGCTTCCACAAACGACTTTCCATAGTCTTTCGTAGCAGACTGAGATTTACGTGCAGGCGGCCACCTCGATCGGCCTGAAGGGCATGACGTTCACAAATGCTTTTAGTCGAAACATATAAAGCTCCAGGCTTAAGATTAACAATTTTGTTTTCACCTCCTCGTTGCCCCGAGCGGTACAACCATACATGTGAACGAATCTCCTCTGATGCTAGCGCTACAAGCGGTTTGCTGGTTTCAAGTGCCTTGTTCAGGACTGCAACACCATCGAGTGGAATAGCGCTAAAATTATCTATCAGATTAGTTTGCCGTATTGTCTTTTTCTGGGCGCCTTTGCCCCTGCGTTTGAGAGTATTTATCACTCTGAGGTTTGGCACAAATGGATGAGGCGTGAGAGCGTCCCTTGTCATCTCTAAAAGAGGTGTAGTATTAATTCCGGATCTTGCTGCCGTGATTAGTAACATTACCGACATTGCCTCAGCACCATTACCGAGAAATGTGCCTTTATGGATGGCAATAAGGTCAGACTTCAATGCCCCCATCAGCCTCTGCATTTCACCTATGGAAAGCGGATCAGCATTCTTAGTGCTTTGCACATTGTTGGGAAACGGATTGGGCGGAAAAAGGTTATCAGTGTCGGCTTCGATGTATCCATAATCAATCAGCACGATGATCAATGATTTGATGCTGGAGTAATAGTTCTTGGCCGTTGAACCATTTGGGTGCTTTAGTTTCAGCCAAGAGATATAACGCTCTAAGTGGCGTTTAGTTAGTGCGTTTGGTGTTGCAGGGGGTGACTGCATGGCGCCACTACCTAAGAACTTCAAAAAGGGTTTCAGCCCGTTTACAGAGTAGGCAATCAACGTGGCTACGGAGAAATTGCCTCCTTGTAGTAATCTCCTGATTACAAGGATACTTTGAATTGCCCACGCGTCGAAGCCCAAACCGAGGTATTGCGAGTGGTTTAGCCGTCTGTGATTTCTCGGATTCCGAGGCCATTCAATCCTCATATCATCTTCAACAGCCTCGAATCTTTTCGTGACGGATTGCAAAACTGACTTGTAATTCTTTTTCTGTGCCAATGTAGTTCCCTCAGACGCGCTTAACGGAATCAGCCATGAACATCATGTCAATTTCATCCTCGAGAGCAAGGACGGATTGAGCCTCAAGCTGGTTAATTAGATGAAGATAAATCATCGTAGTCTGTACATCTGAATGGCCCAGCCTGTCTCTGACGTACAACAAGGGTTCACCCACAAAATCTTTGCTCTTCCGAAGGGCCAGAAGTGTATACGTGCCATATGTATGGCGTAGCATATGCGCGCGAATATAGAAACCACACTTTCGCTGATATGACTTCATAACGTCCACAACCGAATCTTTTGAATAATGCCTGCCCCGATTGGTGAGCAGGAGCGCATCAATATTGCGATCTCCGCGCGACTTGCGCACCTCTCTTTGGTGGAGTGAGTAAGACCACATATTCTCCATCAACGACCAAGGAACATCGATAGTTCTAGGGCGGTCGTACTTAAGGTGCATGTCTGTTGGGTCCAGAGCAATACTGATCATTTGCCCTTTTTGGAGCCCGTTCCTCAATCTTGGACTGAACACATACTTCAGAGGAAAAGTCCTTGCCTCGCATGAGCGGAGACCGGTACGCACCATGAGATGGAAAAGTATTTGGTGGCTTGGGTCGGTATCCAAGGCAAGGCATTCCTTAACTTGCTCCTTCGTCAAGAATTTAGCCAGACGCCGGCGGTCGCGCACCATCACCGAAGCTTTCGTGCTCTGGGATCCTCGTTGAGTAACATGGCTGAGAAGACCCGAATGGGGAGTAACCCTTACCTTTTTTTCACCGAATGGCAGCACGACTATCAGGTTACGTTGCTTAGCCCACCGGTAGAACTTCACTATCAAAGCAAGGCGATTGTTCACCGTGCCCGGATCAAGTGCTAACTCGCCAATAGACCAATCCCTGTACCTCGACAAAACGCTCAGACCGTGGGCAGGGCTTTTCGTGTTCCAGGCCAAGTCATTGGCTTCCAGGAAGGAAAAATAGTCGTACATACGCCGCCCGTAGGCTTCCCAGGTTAGATGGCTGAGAGACTCTCCTGATTCGACGAGTGTATGCCAAAGAAAGGTTTGTGCAGGCTCGACCGGCCACCCATCAGCCCCGATCAACAACGGTAAGCCTTCGAAGGATCGACCTGCCAGGGTTAAGTCTTTTGTTGCGAATACAAGTCTCATTTCGCTGCCTTTAGCCACTCCGAATGAATTGCCTCAAGAAGGCTAGAAACGGTTGTTCCGGAGCGGTTCAGAAGCTGATGCCGACTCTACAGGATTTACTAACGGTGTCAACCCCTCAGATCATTGTTTGGCGGGTCGGGTACCCAATAAGCAACGCCAGGCTCGGCATAAACTGTACACCGACATCACGCTGTGGCTCTACTTGAATTTCGGGGAAGCCAGTCTGACAGGCACAAAGGTAGCACAGCAATTTCACATTTCGGTGCGTACGCTGCACAAGCTGTTTCACGAGTTCAATGACTCAGCGACTTTCGCCAGTTTTCTGAACGATATCCGCATGCGCAACGCCAGAAACATGCTGCGCGATTCGTTACTGGGGCATCTTAGCGTTGGCGATATCGGCTGGCTTTGCGGATTTTCGGATTCGGCCCATTTTGGCAAGGTTTTTAAAAAATACC
This sequence comes from Advenella incenata, assembly GCF_004217095.1. Lineage (GTDB taxonomy): Bacteria > Pseudomonadota > Gammaproteobacteria > Burkholderiales > Burkholderiaceae_B > Advenella > Advenella incenata. Next base: position 880,748 of record NZ_SHKO01000001.1, read on the forward strand.
ATTCGATCACGCCCGGACAAATGCGCAATAGGGCGCACGGCGATGATGAACCCGAGGCGTCATGTTAAGTGCTGCTGCTCATGACAGCAGCACTGGTTCCGTTCAGCGTTGTTACTGCAAGCCCAGTTACTTCGCAGGGTCGGCCGGGATCCATGTTTCGGTCATTCCCTCGGCCGTTTCGGTGCAAACCATCCTCACGCAAGGCATAACGGCATATGGATTCAGTCTGGCGCTTGGCGCTGATCCGCAAGATCGACTCTTGCGGTGAACCCTCGAGAAATTGTTCAGTGAATTAATTAAGCGTGATGTTATCTCGCTTGATGACGTCAGCCAACTGCTTGGTCTCGTTCGCAATACGCGTGGCGAAATCCTTCGGGTTCGTCATGACAATGGTTCCTTGCGCACTCAGTGCTGTCTTCGCTGTCGGCACAGACATAGCTTGCCTTGCGTGCTCGTACAACTTTTCGACGATGTCGACAGGGGTTCCAGCGGGTGCCAGCAGTCCCAACCAGAACGTTAAATCAATACTGGGAAAACCCGCTACTGCCATCGTGGGAACATCGGGCATCTGGGAAATGCGTTGTTTGGGTGTGACTGCGAGGGCCTTGAGTTTTCCCGCGCGAATTTGTGGAACGCTGGCCAAGGTGTCGAACAACGTATTCACCTCGCCAGCCATCGTCGCCATGCTCGCCTGCGATCCAGACTTGTACGGGACATGCGTGGCCTTGAACTGCCCGTCATTGCTCAACATTGCATACGCCAGGTGCGCGAGATTGCCTACACCACCAGAGCCGTAACTGAGCTCAGAAGGGTGGCTCTTGGCAAACGCAACCAAATCCTTTACGGAATTAATGCCGTGCTTATTTGCCCACTCCGCATTGACGTTCAGGATGAACGGCGCATCCAGCACCAGTGCGATGGAGGCAAAGTCCGTCGACTTGTATGGCGAGTTTTTGTAAATCAACGGATTGCCGGTAATGCTGCTGCTGTTGGTAGCCAACAAGGTATAGCCGTCCGGTGCCGAACGAGCGACTTCCGTTGCACCGATGGAGCCGTTGGCCCCGCCTTTGTTTTCCACGATTACCGACTGTCCTAGGGACTTTGAAAGACCGTCGGCAAGCAGGCGAGCCATTGCATCGGTAATGGATCCCGCTGGAAATGGAACGATGATTCGAATCAGCTTGGCTGGCCACTTTTTATCCTGTGCAAACGCCATGGGAGAACTCAGCCCAAACGCTGACGCTCCCGCGACGCCTGCGGCAGCGACTAGAAAATCTCTACGCGATCTCAATATTGCCATGTTATGTCTCCGAAAATTTGATGAACAAAAATAAAAGCTTCAAGTTGCGATATCTATGGATCGCTCTGTACAACGCTCGCAAGCCAGCCATTCGGTGTCAACAGGAACGGCCACTTGAGAAAAATCAAAAAAAACGCTTTTCACCTGCGCCAGGCAGTTTTTTCCTGGTTGCAGAGGTTCCGGTGATTCCGCAATCCTCTAGTGCTTGTTGCTGTTGCCGAGTCATTCCAAGCACCCGGGAGAAGACCTCACGACTGTGCTCACCCAGCGTGGGCGCCGGACGTACTATCTGCGTTGGCGCAGCCGTCTCTCTGAACCAGGGCGTCGTGGCCAGATACTCCCCAAGATAAGTACGCGCTATCTTTTTGAAGAAGCCCCTGTCGTTCAGGTGTGGATCGTCCAACACACGCCAGACTGGTTCTACCACACCCGCAGCAATGCCGGCCATTTGCAGTTCACGCATGGCGTTGTCCGCCGATCGCTGTTTGGACCATGCGCTTATGTGGGCATCTATCTGTTGTTGTTGCGAACGACGGCCCCCAACCTGATTCAGCGACGAATCGGAGCCCAGGTGGGGAGCACCAATGACGTAGACCAGGGTCTGCCATTGTGTGTCGTTGGTGACGCTCAGAACCACCCACTCGTCATTGCCCGCACATGGATAAACACCGTGAGGGGAAAATATCGGATGCACGTTACCGTTTCTCGGCGTCGTTTTCCCGCAAACGGAATGCTCCACGATGAATGGGGCGACCATTGAAAGCATGCATTCAACTTGCGAAAGATTAACGTGCCTGCCTTTTCCTGTACGCGTTTGCACCAGTAGCGACAGTAGGGCGGCCGCGCCGCCGTTCCATCCACCTATAGGATCGCCATACGCGTAGGAAGTCAATGAGGGCGGATTCTGTGCAAATCCCGTGTGATGCGGTAAGCCGCTAGCCTGCTCAAGCGTGCCGCCATAAGCCCGCGTGGTGCTCCACTTGTTGCCGCCGCCAAACGCGGGCATGGATACCATCACCAGCCGTTCATTCACCTTGGACAAAGCCGCGTAATCCAGGCCCAGTTTGGGGAGCACCTCAGTTGAATAGTTTTCGATGACGATGTCGGCTGTTCTTACCAATTCGAGTAAAACGGCGCGCCCTTCCTGGCGCGTCAGATCCAGGGTAATGCCAAGCTTGTTTCGGTTCATCAGAGCGAAGTTCGAATTCTTCTCGTACAGCCGCTCGTTGTAGAACTCGTCGGTGTAATGCGTTCCTCTCCACCAATCCGGATACTGAGCCCCTTCGACTTTGATGACTTCGGCGCCAAAGTCTGCGAGGGTTCGCGCTGCCAGGGGTCCTGCCCACCCCATGGTCAGATCTATCACGCGAATCTTCCGAAGCGGCGGCACAGCCACTTTTGCGCGGGTACGGCGTACCCGCCTGGCCAGGCCTGCATCGGTGCGATAGAATTGATTGTCTGCACCCTTCACCGGCGCAGAGCCTCCCGGCAACGGTCCTGCATCGTCGAGCGGAAACGGCACGACCACACCTTCAAACTGTTTGGCCCCAGACTTCACCGGAACAAATGCGCCTCGCTCACGATGAACCTGCTGCGCCAGCAGTTCATCCATTGTCGGCACGAGAACAGCCGGGAATTTAGCCTTGCCAAGCTGCTCAAACCATTCCTGGGCCGTCTTGGCCAGCAACGCCGGGGCCAAGAATTGGTCAATCTCATCAGCATGCTTCATGCGTGTCGGACCGTTCACGAATCGAGGATCCTGGGCATGCTCAGGATGCCCCACTGCCATACATAGCGCAGCCCACTGCGGAGCCGTGTGTGCGAAAATCCCGATCCAGCCATCGCGGGTGTTGTAGATACCACCGGGGTGCGTTGTGCAAAACCGGTTGATACCCAGTCGCGCTTTGGGGTGACGCCCGTCTTGCACCATGCCGGCCTCCATCTCCACAACAGAGAAGGCAAGCTCATGAATGCTGAGCACATATCGACGGCTTCCGTCTGACTCCCCCAGCAAGGCTGACACCGCGCTCGAAAAAGCACCGATGCCAGCAACAATGTCCGTTTGCAGGTCGTGCGGCAGGTGGGGAGGTCCTTCCACAGCGCCGCTACCGTAAACAGCACCGGCCAATGCGCGGCAAACAGCAGTCGTTCCCACTAATTTGCTGTACGGACCACTTTGCCCAAACCAGGTCAAACACACCTCGATTGGCACGTTTTCGCTGTTGGCCGCTTCACTGGCGCCATAAACAGGGCGCTTCAGAACCTTGATGCCTTCACTGAGCGCTCTGGCATCGAGCACCACGTCGCAGGTTTTCGCCAGTCGCGCCAACCATGCGTGTTCCTCGATACGGTTACCACCTAATGTGACGTTGCGTTTGTTTGTGTTGAGCCAGGCGTTCAGCGCGCTTTGCTGCTCGATATCTGAATTTTCCAGCAGCGGAGGCGCCATCCGAAGCGCGTCTCCGTCGGAATCCTCCACCTTGATGACTTCTGCGCCAAAGTCTGCAAAGAGCTTTCCCGCATAGGCCAATGCCGCTCCACTACCTATTTCCAGGACGCGCAGTCCGGCAAGAGCGAGCTGGCTGGCAGATTCGTGCTTAATCACAGTCTGTTCCTTCATTTATGTGCCGTGATTACCAGGCGTCGACAAAGGCGCGACGGGGACGAGCCGCGCGCAGCGATGCCGAAGCGATGCCCTGACGAATCCATGTTCGCGTTTGTGCCGGATCAATAACTGCATCAATTTCAGTGGTTGATGCCACGTTGATGGCATGCCCCCGTTCGTATGCACGGGCCACCAGCTGTTCGTAAAGCGCTTGCCGTTCCGGCCCTTCCGGAACGTTGTCGAGTTCCTTTTTGAAGCCCAGGCGGATCGAGCCTTCCAGCCCCATCGGACCAAATTCGCCGGTTGGCCAGGACACTGAGCAACTGGCCGAACGAAAACCACCGCCTGCCATTGCCATCGCACCCAGTCCGTAGCCCTTTCGCAGGGCGATGGCCAGGATTGCGACACGCAATTTTGCTGCGGTCACGAACATACGGGATACGTGGCGCACCTGAGCCTTCGCTTCTTCGTCGGGGCCAACCATGAAGCCGGGTGTATCGATCAGCGAAATGATCGGCAGGCCATGAATATCACAAAGGTTCATGAACCGGGCCGCCTTGTCTGCGGCATCAGCGTCAATGGCCCCCCCCAGATGATGTGGGTTATTGGCTATGATGCCCACCGGCTGGCCTTCAACGCGCGCAAGCGCGGTGTGCATGCCGTGCCCGAATCCCGAACGAAGCATCAATACGCTGCCTACGTCGGCGATGCCTTCAATGGCCTTGCGGCTGTCATAGACGCGCAGGCGATTCTCTGGGACCACGTGTCGCAGTTGCAGCGGATTGGGCGCTGACCAGTCTTTCGTTCTGCCCTGAAACATCGAAAGGTAATGCTTGGCGAGCTCAACGGCTTGAGCCTCATTGTCTACCAGAATGTCGATGACACCGTTGGCAAATTGCACACTCGCAGGGCCAACCTGTTCAGGCTTGAATATGCCCAGGCCGCCGCCCTCAATCATCGCGGGGCCGGCCATGCCTATATTGGAATTCTTGTCCGCGATGATCACGTCACATACACCAAGGAATGCAGCGTTGCCGGCGAAACATCGGCCGGACACGATGCCCAGCAGTGGAACTTGCCCACTGAGTTCTGCTAGCGCCGCAAATGAAGGCTGGTATAAGCCAGAAACAAATGGAAAGTCCACATCTCCCGGACGACCACCACCGCCCTCGGCGAACAGCACAAACGGCATCTCGTCGCGGCTCGCACGCTCCACCAAACGATCGGTCTTGATGTGATTTCTCTTGCCCTGTGTGCCGGCCAGAACCGTTGCGTCATAGGCCATCACGGCACTTAACGACTGTTCATAGCCGAACTGGACACCGTTGATGTTGCCGATACCGGTGACGATACCGTCGGCAGGGGTGTTTACAATCAGATCCTCCTTCGTGCGACGGCTGGCCTGTGCAGCAATGACCAATGCGCCGTACTCGACAAAGGAGCCGTCATCACATAGATCTGCAAGGTTTTCGCGGGCAGTTCGTTGTCCGCGTGCGCGTCGCTTGGCCACTGCATCCGGACGAGCCTCGTCATACAGAATGGCATGGCGATCAAGTACTGCCTGCAAATCGGGGCGGATGGCTGCCAAATCGACGGTTTCAACGGCGACCTCTGCGTCTGTACCGTCCAACGCCGGTTCCAGCACCACCAGGATATCGCCCTCAGCCGCCTGACTACCACCCTCGGCCCGTATTTGAACGACTCGCCCATTGAGTTCAGCGACAACGGAGTGTTCCATCTTCATCGCTTCGATGACCGCAATAAGCCGGCCTTTCAGAACCGCAGTGCCTGTTTCAACACAGACTTCGACAATGCGTCCGCTCAGTGGCGCGCGAGCGGCAACCAGCCCCTGGTCAAGCACTTCATGTACGACGGTTTTCTTGGCTGGCGGTGCGGTGGCAGTACGAGTTGTCTGGCTCATGAGCAGATCCTGCACCTGCTGCTCGCTTTCGAGCGCAGATGCAGTAGCGACCAAGTCCGCAAGAATCGATTCTATATAACGGGTATGGTTTTTTTGCAGGAGGAAATCATCACGATCGACAAGCGCCTTCAGTAAATGAATGTTCGTCGAAACGCCCTCTATCCGGAACTCAGCCAAACTGCGTCGCAAGCGCCTGACGACGTTTGAAAAGTCATCACTGGTGCTCGACACGATCAGCTTGGCCAACAGCGTATCGAAAGCCGGTGCCGGACAATAGCCGCTATAGGCATGCGTATCCACTCGCACATCTGGGCCAGCAGGTGGATCAAAGCGCTCCAGACAACCGTGCGCTGGTCGCGCCAAGCCGTTGGCGTCGGTGGACTCTGCTGTCACTCGCACTTGGATTGCATAGCCCTTCATCTGCGGCGGGTTCTCAGGATTCACGCCCAGCGCATCAAGGCTCTGCCCTTGTGCAATGCCGATTTGCAGCGCCACCAGATCGACCCCGGTGACTTGTTCGGTGATCGTATGTTCGACTTGAAGGCGAGGATTGGCCTCGATAAAAACAAAATCCGTTTGTACGCCGCTTTCATCTTCCTCAACGAGAAATTCAAACGTACCAAGGCTGCGATAGTTCACCTTCGAGGCAAGCTTGCGTGCGGCAGCAAGAATGTCCGTGCGCAATTGAGCCTTGAGAACAGGACTGGGTGCGATTTCAACCACTTTCTGGAAGCGACGCTGCAAGGTGCAATCGCGCTCTCCCAGCGCGACGACATGTGAGCCGTCCCCCACAATTTGCACTTCGATGTGCCGCGCACGGTTTACCAGGCGTTCTGCATAGAGGGCATCCACGCCAAATGCAGACATCGCCTCGGATCGGCAGCGAGCGTAGAGTTCAGCGATTTGATCCTTGGACTTTACGACACGCATGCCGCGACCACCGCCACCGCCCACTGCCTTGATGACGATACCCACGCGGCCCTGCTCGTCGAAGAACTGCTCGATTTGTTCCAGCGTGGCTCCTCCGTGTGTGGCTGGCATCACAGGTACACCGCACTCCCTGGCAAGCCGCAGTGCGCTGCCCTTGTCGCCAAACAAGGCCAATTGCTTGACTTCGGGGCCAATGAAGGTAATGCCAGCAGTAGTACACGCTTGAGCAAAATCCGGTCGTTCACTCAGAAAGCCATAACCAGGGTGAATGGCATCGCAGCCCTCGCTTTTTGCTGCAGCGATAATGAGGTCGATATCAATATAGGCCGCAGGACCCGCCCCATTCAGTGCAACTGACGCATCCGCCAGAATGCGATGCCGACAATTGGAGTCATCGCTCGAATAGACCGCCACGCTGAGCATTCCCAAATCACGTATGGCGCGAAGAATGCGAACGGCAATTTCGCCACGATTGGCAACCAAAATTTTCTTCATAATGTCCTGATTTCCTGTCTTAATAGTTCTCTTGCTCACCACTGGCAGTTGCACCACCGCGGTAAATTAAAACGTTTACCGCGTTCGCGGCACCAGTTTGAATACGGCACGCGCGACAGCCAAAACCACGCCATCTCGGCCCTGAACTTCGCCCTCACAAAATGCGATGCTTTTGCCACGCCGTTTGCATGTGGCAATAATGTCTATGTTCGATTTGGCAGGCGTATAAAAATGAGTTGACATATCAATCGTGGCCGATCCAACTTTGAGCGGGTCGTGCGCTCGCGCCACGACACTCAATGTGAAATCCAGTGCGCTCATCAACGCGCCACCGTGAATATCGCCTCGACTGTTGGTCAGTTCGCGTTTCAATGTCAGATGTGTACGGCAACAATCACCTTCCAGGCTGATACTCTGGAGCCCAATATGGTGCATGAATGGCACATCAATTCCAAAGTGCGCTAATTGCAAGTCATCTGCCTCTATTGATAATTCCTGGTTTTTTATACTGCTCAAACTTGAATCCTCTAACGTACACATAAAAATAATCCAAAGATCATTGGGCAGTGACGTGTGCTTTGTTCACGACCTGCTGCCACTTATCGAGTTCTGCATTAATAAACGCTGTTACCTGCGTCGGTGATAACTGCGCGGGAATGCAGTTGTTGTCGGCTAGCCATTTCATGTTTGCCTTCGCTGCATTGGCCTGTTTCGCGATTTGATTGAGCTTGCTTACTATTTCCGCGGGCAACCCGGGCGGACCGAACAGCCCTACCCAGGCTTGAGATTCATAGCTGGGATAGCCGGACTCAGCGATGGTTGGAATGCCTGGCAATGAAGGCAATGGCAGCTTTGATGTCACCGCCAATGCCTTGGCCTTTCCATTTTGAATAAATGCGGAGGCTGATGTTGCGTCCAGGAATGCAGATGGGATTTGCGCGCCAACCAGGTCGGTCATGGCAGGTGCTGCACCTTTATAGGGAATATGGCGCAGGTTTGCGCTCGTTACGAGTTTGAATAGTTCGCCTGACAAATGCGCAGAACCACCCACGCCACTTGAGCCAAAGGCGATGCCTGCCGGCTGCTTGTTAACATAATCGACAAATTCTTTTACGTTGTTTATAGGCGATGTGGCCGGCACCAACAGCACGTTTGGCGCAAGCGCCAGAATTGCTATGTTTGAGAAATCTTTCTTGGGATCATAAGGAAGATTTGGTTGCAATGCCGGGTAGATAACGTGCTGCGTCGCCGTGACCAATAACGTATATCCATCGGGTTTCTCCCGCGCAACCACCGCGCTGCCGATTTGTCCACTTGCCCCCGCTTTGTTTTGCACTACCACACTTGTCTTCAGTGCTTTGCCCAGATCAAGCGCCAGGCGGCGTGCAATCAGGTCCGTGAATCCGCCGGGAGCGAACGGCACGATGATGTTGATGGGTTTCCCTTTTGGCCAATCCGTAGCACAAGCGCTAGTTGAAAAGCCCAGCGTCGATGCAGCGATGAGTATCGGAACGACCGAGAACACTCGGCGGTTCAATTTGTAACGTGCCAGCATTTTGTCTCCGAAAATGTTGCCCTTTATTCATCGTTACGCTTATTGATAACGATGCCAGAGCGTTTTTATTGAATGCTTAATTTTTAACTGAGTTTGCCGAAGCGGTTAAATCAACAAAGAGCCAGTGTTAGCACTTTTCAGACCTTTGGAAGACATGGCAAGCGTTCGGGTTAACACCAGCCGAATCTCTTTGTCAAAGAAGCAAGGTTTGTCGTGCTCATGCGCGTGCAGTTCAGTGGTGTAATAGTAATTTCCGTGAGTCTGTGACACAATTCACATCTTTCTCTGACAGCTATAGCGGTTCGGCATAGATCTCAATTGGGGTGAACTGACGATGGACTTAAGACAACTTCGGACCATCCTGGCTATTGCGGAAACGGGTAGTCTGACCAAGGCCGCTGAACTTCTTCATGTCGTTCAACCCGCGTTGTCCCGACAACTGAAGCAACTGGAATATGAGCTGGGTACGCCACTGTTCGAGCGAAATCGTCTTGGAATGGTGCTGACCGTTCCGGGCCGTCGCTTCGTTGACCAAGTGCGGGTTTCATTAAAAGGGCTTAATCAAGCCAAGGCTGACATCGGAGCGGCGGCTGCGAATCTGATGGGGTCTGTTGCCGTAGGGATGCTGCCAGGGCTGGCCGCTGCACTGGCCGGGCCACTGGTCACGTCTCTGCGCCGGCAATACCCGGACCTGAAAGTAAGAATCGCCACCGGCTTTACGGATTTCCTGCAAGACGGCCTTGAAGATGGCAAGCTGGACATTTGCCTCATGGGCGACTACCTGCAGTCCGAGATGCTCCTGACGTCGCCGGTTTTTCGCGAACCCATTTACGTTGTGGGCCTACCTGGTTGCGGACTATCGCAATCCCATCCCGTTCCCCTGGCTGAAGTCGCAAAGAGGCCCATGGTGGTTCCGGAAGCGCAAAGTCTGCGCAACGCCATCGACCGGGCGTGCACCATCATTGGGGTTAACTTGAACTTGGTGGCTGAGTCAGACAGTACCGCCGTCATCCTGGACCTGGTTGAGCGCGGCGTGGGCTACACCATCCTGCCGGTCATGCCGATTACTCCTATGCTCAAGGCCAAGCGCATTGTCGGCGCACCCATCGTCAGTCCTCACCTCCGGCGGACCGTGATCATCGGCAGTCCGGTAATCAATCGCAACCCACATACCGTGAACGCCCTTCAAGGCGAACTGATCGGTTTGCTTCGGCCGTACGTTGAGCAATTCAGTTGCGTAGGTGTGGAGTGGCTGGCTGATACGCCATGATGATGGGTAAAGTGTAAGTCATGGTCTGACGGGTCGTCCAACACCATGCCATTACGCCTGGACAAATGCGCAATAGGGCGCACGGCGATGATGAACCCGAGGCGTCATGTTAAGTGCTGCTGCTCATGACAGCAGCACTGGTTCCGTTCAGCGCTGTTACTGCGAGCCCAGTTACTTAGCAGGGTCGGCCGGGATCCATTTTTCAGCCATTTGATCGTACTGACCGCTGGCCTTGAGCAGGTGCATCCACTGGTCGACATACAGCTTGAAGCGCATGTCATTGTCAGGGATCAGGTATCCCATTTCGGCATATTGCAGTGGCTGGTCGGGATTGACCGCGCATAGCTTGGGATTCAGTTTGCTCTGGACCCGGGCCTCGGCCGCTTCGGTCACAAAGGCATCGGCCTTGCCATTGGCAACTTCATCAAAAATAGTCAGATTGTCCTTGTGCATGGTGAGCGACGCTTTTGCCAGCATGGTGCGTGCAAATTTTTCATTGCTGCCGCCGGGATTGGCCACAATCCGTACTTCCGGGCGGTTCAGGGCCTCGATGCTCTGATATTTTTCCTTGTCCTCGCAGCGCACAATCGGCGTCTTCCCATTTACCATGTAGGGTGCGCTGAAAAAGGCTTTTTTCTGGCGCTCCACAGATACTGAAATACCGCCGGCGCCGATATCGCATTTGCCGGCAGTGAAATCGGCCATCAGGTTGGCCCAGGTGGTTTTGACAACCTGCATGTTAGCGCCCAGGGTGCCGGCCAGGGCATTCATCAAATCGATATCCAGGCCTTCAAAGTGCCCGCCCTGGTCGAAACTGAACGGCTTGTAATCGCCTGGCGTACAGACGCGCAGGGTCTTGCTGTCACTGACCTGTTTGAGCGTATCGGGGGCCGTCTGCGCTAGTACCGAAAGCGGCAAGGTGCAAAGCAGGGCGGACAGCAGGGTTTTTTTCATGGTTATGCTCCGAAGACAAGAATGGGAAAAACAGCAAGTCTGGCGCAATTTCAGATGCAATACAATCAGGCTTATCCCAATATACGGGTACACTGGCTGGTGCATACCCAATCTACAACATTGACACAATGAATACCTCGCCCTGGCTGACCGGCTTTGAGCCACTTCATTCACCGCACATTACCCATCTTATTCTGGGCAGTTTCCCGTCGGAAGCGTCGCTGGCGCGTCAGGGTTATTACGGACATCCGCAAAATCAATTCTGGCGGCTGATGGGCGCAATTCTGAATGAACCCATGGATAGCCTGGATTATGAGGCGCGGACCGCCATTTTGCTGGCGCACCGGATCGGGCTCTGGGATGTGTACTCAGGCTGCGAGCGTGTCGGCAGCCTGGACAGCGCCATCCGTCGGGGTCAGCTCAATCCACTGCACACCCTGTTTGCTGCCGCGCCAGGCTTGCAATATGTAGGGTTCAATGGCAAGGCGGCTGCCAAGGCGGGGCAGCGACATATTCCTGCGCATATCCAGACGCAGACTTTGCCTTCAAGCAGCCCCGCCTACACGCTCGCCTTTGCGGCCAAGCTGCAGCAATGGCAGCAGTTTTTTGCGCAGCGCCGGGCCTGACACAGTGGCAGGCGGCGTTGCCGCTATCGGCAGGCCACGGTCCAGGTAGCCTTTGTTACGGCTTGATCAGGCTGGCCCGATCGGTTCAACTTGGTAATAATCACGATTGTCTTTGCCCTATAGGGTTCTGATACAATAGCCCGGTTCGCCGCTGTACAGTTGCGCCGCTTATCCGTTGCTTATCTGCCGGTTATCCGTAGGTTAGTCGCTGAATAATCGCCGATTAATCGCCTGGGGTTTTGCCTTGCCGAGTGAATCGGCCAGGCCTGTGCGACGGGCGCGCAGCACTGTTAGAACCGGCATAACGCAACTCCAGTTGTCATAAATTAACCATCTTCAAGAAAAAAAACCAAGGAGCATCACATGAGTCTGTCACGTCGTCATTTACTGAAGGCCGCCGGTTTGTCCGGCCTGGCAACGGTCTGGCCAGGCATTGGTCTGGCACAGAATGCACCCAAGTTGGAAAAAACCGATGTGTCTATTGCCGTGGGCGGCAAGGGTCTGGTCTACTATCTGCCGCTGACCATTGCAGAACAAAAGGGCTTCTTCAAGGAAGAAGGTCTCAACGTCAAGGTTGCCGATTTTGCAGGCGGCTCCAAGGCCCTGCAGGCCGTGGTTGGCGGCAGCGCCGATGTCTGCTCCGGCGCGTTTGAACACACGATCAGCCTGCAGTCCAAGAAACAGTTTTTTCGTGCATTTGTGCTGCAGGGGCGCGCCCCAATGATCGTTCTGGCGGGCAACAAGAAAACCCTGGCAGGCTACAAATCGCCGGCCGACCTCAAAGGCAAAAGAATCGGCGTCACTGCACCGGGTTCGTCTACCAATATGCTGGTCAGCTTCTTTCTTGACAAACACGGCCTGAAAGATTCCGATGTTTCCATCATTGGCGTGGGCGGCGGTGCCGGTGCAGTCAGCGCCCTGCGCGCCGGACAGATCGATGCGCTCAGCAATCTGGATCCGGTGATCAGCCTGCTCGACGGCACCGGTGATATCTTCACCATCGCAGATACGCGTACCATGAAAGATACGCAGGCCATTTTCGGCGGCCCCATGCCTGCCGGTTGCCTGTACACCTCGCAAAGGTATATTGATGAAAATCCGGGCACGGTGCAGGCGCTGACCAACGCCATGGTCAAGGCTGACAAATGGATCCAGACAGCCGGGCCGGATGAAATCATGAAAACGGTACCCAAGAACTATTTGTTGGGCAACCCCGACGTGTATAAGCTGGCGCTGACCAGAAGTTTCGAGGGGCTCTCTCCCGATGGCCGGATCGATCCTTTAGGTGCAGAAACCTCATTGAAGGCGCAGGCCGCCTATATTGCGGGATTCAAGGCCGAGGCCATTGATCTGTCCAAATGCTGGACCAATGATTTCACCGACAAAGCTGCCAATGCCTGATGCTATGAATGATGCTGCCTTAAGCCTGGACAATATCACCTGCACGTTTGTCTCCAAGGACGACCGTGACCAGAAGTACACCGCAGTCCGGGATGCGACACTGCATATCGCGCCCGGGGAATTCGTTTCCGTAGTCGGGCCGACAGGTTGTGGCAAATCCACGCTGCTCAATGTGGGGGCAGGCCTGCTTGCTCCCTCATCTGGGCAGGTGCGGGTTTTCGGCCAACCCTTGTCGGGGATTAACAAACGGGCTGGTTATATGTTCCAGGGGGAAGCGTTGCTGCCTTGGCGCAACGCGCTGGACAATGTCACCGCCGGCCTGGAGTTTGCGGGTACGGCCAAGGAAGAAGCCAAGCGGCAGGGGCTGGACTGGCTGCGTCGCGTGGGCTTGTCCCAGGCCGAATATAAATACCCGCATCAAATGTCCGGCGGCATGCGCAAGCGCGTCATGTTGGCGCAAACGCTGATTCGCGATCCCGATATCATTCTTATGGACGAGCCGTTCTCGGCTCTGGACATCCAGACCCGTCAACTGATGGAAAATGAAGTGCTCGATATCTGGATGAAGCAGCGCAAGGCCGTACTCTTTATTACCCACGACCTTGACGAAGCCATCGCCATGAGCGACCGGGTGGTCGTGCTCTCGGCAGGACCAGGAACGCATATCATGGGCGAATTTCACATCGATCTGCCGCGTCCGCGGGATGTGGCAGAGGTTCGTGCTCATCCGCGCTTTGTTGAACTTCACCAGGCTATCTGGAGCGTCCTGCGTGACGAAGTTCTCAAAGGCTACGATCAACAAAAACGGAAGTAATATGTGGAACGCCATTAAACCCTCACCCAAAAACTACCGCGTATGGCAGTTGCTGATCGTCATCGTGCTGCTGGGTGCCTGGTACCTTATTTCGCTGAATGACACAGCGGCGTTCTTCTTTGGCCAGCCACTGGGCGTGGCCGAGGTCATCTGGAACTGGTTCGTTGTCAATGCCGACATCTACAAGCATTTGGGCATCACGCTCATCGAAACCTTGCTGGCCTTTTTTCTTGGTACAGTATTTGGCATGGGCTTTGGCCTGTGGCTGGGGCTGTCCCGCACGGCAAGCCTGGTGCTCGATCCCTTCCTGACCGCGCTCAACTCCATGCCCAGGGTGATTCTTGCGCCCATCTTTGCGCTCTGGTTCGGGCTTGGTATCGGGTCTAAAGTCGCACTGGCCTTTACGCTGGTGTTCTTTATCGTGTTCTTCAACGTCTTCCAGGGTATCCGCGAAGTGAGCCCGACGCTGCTGGATAACGCGCGCATGCTGGGCGCCAACCGACGTCAGTTGCTGCGCCATGTATATATTCCTTCAGCAACCAGCTGGGTCTTTTCCAGTCTGCATGCCTCGGTCGGCCTGGCCTTCGTTGGTGCTGTTGTCGGAGAATATCTGGGCTCTGCCAGTGGCGTAGGTTATTTGATCCTGCAAGCCGAGGGTACCTTCGATATCAACACGGTGGTTGCCGGCATCATTGTGCTTACGGTGTTTGCCCTTATTCTTGACGGTATTGTCAGCATTACCGAAAAGTATGCGCTCACCTGGCGCCCGGCAGCGGGTGAAACCGAAAAGCTGTAGCAATCTGTCCCGGGTGTGCCCGGGACAATCGCTTCATTATCCTTAACATATCAAGGCGTTGCATCGCCAGGAATTTGTCGTTATGAACAAACAGATTAAAATCGCTGCGATACCCGGAGACGGTATCGGCAAGGAAGTCATGCCGGAGGGACTGCGGGTTTTGCAGACCGTGAACGAAAAATTCGGTCTGAATCTTGCTGTGACCGAATTTGAATGGGCCAGTTGCGACTACTATGAAAAGCATGGGCAGATGATGCCTGATGACTGGTTCGAAACGCTCAAATTCTTCGATGCGATTTATTTTGGCGCAGTCGGCTGGCCCGACAAAGTGCCCGATCATATTTCCCTGTGGGGTTCTTTGCTTAAATTCCGTCGCGAATTTGATCAATATGTGAATTTGCGTCCGGTGCGCCTGATGCCTGGCGTGCCATGCCCGCTGGCCAATCGCGAGCCCGGCGATATTGATTTTCTGGTGGTACGCGAGAACACCGAAGGCGAATACTCTTCAGTAGGCGGCAAGATTTTTGAAGGCACCGACAGGGAAGTGGTACTGCAGGAGTCGGTTTTTACCCGCAAGGGCGTGGACCGTATTCTGAAATACGGCTTTGAACTGGCTAGTAAGAGCGAACGTAAAACGCTGACGGCCGCGACCAAGTCCAATGGTATTTCAATCAGCATGCCATACTGGGACGAGCGTGTCGTGGAAATGGGCAAGCAGTACCCGGATGTCAAATGGGATAAACAGCATATTGATATCCTGTGCGCGCGCTTTGTTTTACAACCCGATCGCTTTAACGTCGTGGTTGCATCCAATCTGTTTGGCGATATTTTGTCTGATCTGGGACCGGCATGCACGGGCACCATCGGCATCGCGCCATCGGCAAACCTGAATCCGGAACGTGATTTCCCGTCACTGTTTGAGCCGGTGCACGGTTCTGCACCGGATATTTTCGGCAAAAATATTGCCAATCCGGTAGCCATGATTTGGTCCGGCGCGATGATGCTGGAATTTTTTGCGGCTGACAACCCGGATGCGCAAAAAGCGGCAGACAGCATCATGCAGGCGGTGGAAGCAACATTACTTAATGGGCCAAAAACGCCTGATCTTGGTGGACAGGCAGGCACTACCGATATGGGTAAGGCGATCGCGCAACTGGTTGCCAGTCAGCAGTAGGGCACGCAAGCCCAGCCAACTGTTTTTGTGCTGGCCTGGGCTAAGCAATAAACGGTTGAACCGTGTGCGTGCCAATGCGCTGACCCATACGCTGGCTGATTCGTTGGCCAATACGCGGTACAGACAGCAGCACAATGCGCGCAACGAACCGCGTTTCCCTGGTTCTGTCAACACGCTATTGAAAAGTACTATCGTCAGATCGGCTTGGCCGGTACTGGCGATTTTTTTGTCTATTATTGTGTGATAATCGAACGGATGAAGTCAGGAGCGCCAGCAATCTGCAATTTTTTTCCAGACATGGCTAATTGAGGCCAAACGCTGCTGGGAAGGCTTGGTGCTGCACCTGACTTTCAGTTACCGGTATTGACCGGTAAACCGATACGCACAATCTACTGCCAGACCTTTTCTTAAAAGAATGAGCATGAGTAACACCAACAGCAAACCCATGATTTCCATTGGCGCCCTGGGGGGCACGATCAGCATGACCGGCACGCCGGGCAGCCAGGGAGTGAGCTCAAACCTTGGCGCAGAGGAGCTGGCCCAGTCTGTGCCAGGGCTGGCGCAGGCAGCCACGCTTAATTTGCATACCTTGGCCAGAATCGCCAGCGGTTCGATCCGTTTCCAGCATCTGTTCGATACCCTGGCGTGGGCACAGCAGCAGATTGATCAGGGCGCGCAGGGTGTGGTCATTACCCAGGGCACCGATACACTGGAAGAGTCGGCATTTCTGCTGGATCTATTCTGGGATCGGCGCGAGCCACTGGTGCTGATGGGAGCTATGCGCAACCCGCAAATGCCCGGCGCCGATGGCAGCGCCAATCTGCTGGCTGCGGTACAAGTTGCTGCCGACCAGCATAGTTGCGGTCGCGGGGTGCTGGTGGTCATGAATGATGACATTCACGAGGCGCGGCGCGTGCGCAAAATGCATACCACCCATGTTGAGGCATTTGTCTCGCCGGTGTTTGGACCTGTCGGGGTCGTGCAGGAAGGGTGGGTGCGCTATTTGCGCGATACGCCCGAAACGCCACGCTTACCGGTGCCATCTGCATACGACGACAAAGTGCTGTTGCTTGAGCATAGTCTTGATGACGATCCTGATATCGTCTCTTATGCACTGGGCGCGGGATACGCAGGCATTGTGATCGCCGGGTTTGGTTCCGGCCACGTGTCGGAAACGTTGCGTGATGCGTTGGTGGCGGCGGTAGCGCAGGTGCCGGTCATCATGTGCAGCCGTACAGGCGCAGGCAGCACCACCACGGCAGTGTATGGTTACAAGGGGGCGGAAATCGACTTGCAGCAGCACGGTATTCTGATGGGCGGCTGGTTGTGTCCGCGCAAGGCCCGACTTCTGCTCTGCGCTGCCATATGGAACGGGCTCAGCAACGAGGCGCTAGGCCGGCTGTTGACCGCCTGGTCAAAGTAAAAACCAGTTTATTTCAAACGTATTTGCACGAGGAAATGTCATGTCATATCGGTATCTGGGCAAAAGTGGATTGAGCATCTCTCCCCTCACGTTAGGGACAATGATGTTTGGCGGACAAACGGATGAAGCACAAGCGCACCGTATTATCCAGGACGCAAGGGAGCGGGGGATCAATTCCATTGACACGGCAGATGTCTATAACGGCGGAGAATCCGAACGTGTGGTGGGACGTGCTATCAAAGAGTATCGTGATTTCTGGGTGCTGGCGACCAAGTTGGGCAATCCCGCAGGCGAGGGGCCCAATGAGCGGGGCATTTCGCGCAAATGGATTATTCAGTCGGTAGATGCGAGCCTGAAACGGCTGGGCACGGACTATATCGATGTCCTGTACATGCATCGCGAAATTCCCGACGAACCGCTGGGCGAGGCGATCCGCGCCATTGCTGATCTGATCCGCCAGGGCAAGCTGCGCTATTTCGGCGTGTCCAATTTTCGTGGCTGGAAAATTGCCGACACCGTTCGCCTGGCCGATGAACTGGGTATTGACCGTCCTGTGGCCAGTCAGCCGTTATACAACCTGGTGTCACGCAATGCCGAGGTGGAGCAGTTGCCAGCTGCGGCAAACTACGGCATCGGTGTGATTTCCTACAGTCCGCTGGCGCGTGGCGTATTGACAGGCAAATATGCGGCAGATGCACCCCCGCCACCCGATTCCCGGGCAGGTCGTGGCGACAAGCGCATTCAGCAAACGGAATTTCGTTCAGAGTCGCTGCTGGTGGCGCAGAGAATCAAGGCGCATGCAGAGGCGCGGGGCATATCGGCTGCCGATTTTGCGTTGGCATGGGTGTTGAATAACCAATATGTGACTTCGGCCATCGTGGGACCGCGTACTTTTGAACAATGGCAGTCTTATCTGAACGCGCTGCAATACCGGTTGACCGACGAAGATGAGGCGCTGGTCGATTCACTGGTTACGCCAGGTCATGCTTCCACGCCCGGCTATAACGATCCCGGACATCCGGTACGGGGGCGTCTGCCAAGAGGCGCTTAAACAGGGTTCACGGGGTATATCGTATACTCACGCCTGGCTGGCAGGGTAGCAGGGTGCTCGGACGGGGCGGTGTGTGACATCAAAATGGCTTGCCGCGGGCCGGTAGCATGTGGCAAGTCTTGGTTTTTCGCCGTATTTTCTGATCCTGCCATGAAAAAAACAGGGCAGTCAAACGAGCACTCTGATTATTACCATGCTCGAATGACTGCCCTGATCGCCGCATGATCTTCAGCGGCCGACGGTGCTGCTTTTGAACGGCATCGCTGCCGTTGTTTATCAGTGCCGGTTTATCCTGAGATTCTCCTGTACATACTGCTGTGAGATATCACAGTAAAACCAGGCTCAGCAACCATACCGTGATCATCCCGACCACGCCCTGAATCAGTGTGGCCATGGTCTGCGCATAATAAGCGGTTGATACGCGCATACGGCTAAATTGGGTAACCACCCAGAAGAAACTGTCGTTGGCATGAGAGACGGTCATCCCGCCCGCGCCAATGGCCATTACTGTCAGGACACGTCCCATTTCACTATCCAGACCCAATTGACCGAGCATCGGCGCAACCAGCGCAGAGGTCGTGACCAGCGCGACGGTGGTCGAGCCCTGGGCGGTTTTGAGCGCTGCCGATACGATAAAGGGCATAAACAACCCGATGCCCATGGCCGACAAGGTCGTGCCGATATAGTCGCCCAGCGGTGTTACTTTGAGAATCGCACCAAAAGCGCCGCCCGCACCGGTGATCAGCAGAATCGGTGCAGCGGAAGTCAGCCCTTCGGCGACATAGTCATGAAATTGCTGACGCTTGCCCGTACCCTTGAGCAGGAACATGGCAGAGATCATGCCCGCGAGCAGTGCAACGACCGGATGACCAAGGAACAGCAGGATGTTGGCAAATACGCCTTCACCAAATGGCTTGCTGGGAAAAGCAACAACCGAGCCAATGCAGATCAGGATGATAGGCAGGAAAATTGGTGTGAATGCCTGGGCAGTGCTTGGCAGCACGCCATATTCTTCACGGGTTTTCATCAAGCCCTGATTCGGGCCGACAGGAACCACGGGATCTTCCAGTTCAATGTCCTTTTTCAGGAAAATATTGGCCCAGAGCAAACCAGCCAGCGCGGTAACGGCAGCCACGACCAGACCAACCAGAATGACCAGACCCAGGTTGTCACCCAGTCCCAGATTGCCGGCGGCGGCAATCGGTCCCGGTGTCGGCGGCACAAAAGTATGGGTCGCATACAAACCTGTTGCCAGCGCGACGCTCATGGCGATCAGCGAGACATTCATGCGTTTTGCAATCGCTTCCTTGAGCGAATTGAGAATGACGTAGCCTGAATCACAAAACACGGGGATGGAAACCAGATAGCCAATGACAGACATGGTCAATGTCGGGAAGCGGTTTCCCAACAGCTTGATGATGCTGTCGGCCATGGTAATGGCGGCGCCGGTTTTCTCCAGTATGACGCCAATGATGGTGCCCAGTACAATCACAATCCCGATACTGCCCATAATGCCACCGAAGCCGGTGGTGATGTGTTTGACAATATCCAGCAGCGGCACCTGATACATGAAGCCGCCAATAAAAGCCGCTGCCAGTAGGGCCAGAAACGGATGAAGTTTGAGTTTGGTTGTTGCCAGTACGATCAGCGCGATCAATATGGCAAGAATGGCGACCAGGTACATTTCAGTTGTCCTAATTCAATTGTGGTAAATGGTTGGGGTACAACGAGCAATAATTCGGCGATTGTATCTTAATTATTACTGAATATTGTGGTCTTTCCCGTGCGTGGGCGCATGTGCCGGGGCATTGGCGTTGCCAGTGTTGCGCTGTAACGCGCCTGCCTTGCACATCCTTAGTAGACAGGCTCACCAGAAAAAGTAAAGGCTATTAAGAAAAAGTGGCTTGCCAGCCAGATGTCGTTTATTCACAATGAGTACAGTCCATCGGTTGCTGCAGGCATACACAAGGTCGTTGGCCGCGGCCGGGTTGGCAGGCCGACGCTGGCTGGCCAGAGCCGGCGCGTTTTGCCTTGTGGAGGTCAATTCGAATCTATGCCGGCCGGCGTGGTTTCGCAGTTGCATCAGGCGCCTGTCGCAACGCCATCGGTTTTGGCATAATTAGGGCAGTTCAGGAAAAGAGAATGATAGAAAGTACAAAAAACGAAAACGTAGGCCAGCTTCAGATGATCATAGGGATGGCCATGTCGGGCACCATTGGGCTGTTCGTAATCTGGTCGGGGCAGAATCCCTTTAATGTCGGGTTCTGGCGTTGCCTGATTGGCGGGCTATGCCTGTTGATGTTCTGTTTTGCCAAAGGGTATCTGAAGCTGGCGCATGTATCACGAATGCAATGGGTATTGCTTGCTGTCAGCGGCGTGTTGCTGGTGCTGAACTGGGCAGCGCTGTTCGCTTCCTATCTGCACGCGGGTATCGGGGTTGGCACGGTAATCTACAATACGCAGCCGTTTTTTCTATTGCTGGCCGGACCGCTGATATTTGGTGAGCGCATTACGCTTAAACAGGTGCTGCTGGCAATACTGGCCTTTTCTGGGGTGATACTGATTGTGCTGCCCGCTTTGCTTGGCGTAGAAGTGGATCTGCTTTTCCTGCAGGGTGCTGGCTTTGCCTTGCTTGCCGCCATGCTGTATTCGGGCGTGACCATTATCACCAAAAAATTGACCGGCATCAAACCCCATGTTGTGGCGATGTGCCAGTTGGGTGTGGGGCTCGTTTTCCTGGCGCCGATCATGGCATTTGACCAGATGCCACAAACATCAATCCAATGGCTGTGTGTCGTTGTCATGGGGGTGTTTCATACCTTTCTGATGTATATCCTGATCTACTCTGCATATCAATCGTTGCCGATGGGGAAAATTGCAATCCTGTCCTACGTGTATCCGATCGTTGCGGTGATTGCGGATTATTTCGCGTTTGGCCACGAAGTGGGCGGCTGGCAATGGCTGGGCATTGTCATGATTATTACTGCCGGTGTTGCCAATGCGCGCAATTCGGGCGCACGGGCGCCGCAGCCGGACCCGTTGCAGAAAAACAAACAAGAGGGACAGGCCGAGCTTGCCTGCAAGGCAGACATCCCGCCCCCGGTGCGAACACAATCGCCATAAGATCCGATTGCGTTGGCGCAATGGCGGTAATTGACAAGGCGCATGTAGCAAGACGTCTCAAGTTGTGATCGCTGAACGTGCTGTGCTGAGCGGCAAGGCAACGTGCATTGTTTGGCCAGCCAGCAGCGATAGCGCCTGTTTTGATATGGGTGTGCGAGGCGCCCGGCATCAACAGGAGTGACGAGGATTGCCCCTGTTGATGTCCTGGCATGGCTGATTACCGATCAGAAAAGCCCGGCGACTGGGTATGGTGCAGTGTCTGGTATGCCGCGGCTTCCTGTAGCAGCCACTGCCGAAATTTTTGCGCCCCTTCGGACAGGCCGGCCAGTGACGGTCCCAGCAGAAAATATCCCAGCTCCGAGCGCAATGTCAGCGGATCCAGTGCGACCAGTTTCTGTTCCTTGAGCAACGGATCGAGCAGCACCAGTCGTCCCAGCAGCATGCCCTGGTGGGCAAGCGCGGCGTCTATCGACAGGCCTGAATCGGTATAGGTAATGCGATAGTCGGGCAACGTAGACTCGGGCGCCTTTGCATGAAACCACTCCCGCCAGGTTACATCCTGGTCATCGCCCCCCAGCATGCCCCGATCGCCTATCAATGGCAGACGGGCGAAATCGCCAGACTCGACCAGCGGCGCCCATGCCGGAAATTGGCGCGGTGTACAGACGGCCTGATGGGCCTCTTTCATGAGGCTGTCGCACAGCGGCGTCTCATAATTACCTTTGCCATACCGGATCGCCAGATCCAGGTCGTCAAAGGTGAAATCAATCAATTTGGGCGAGCTGTCTATGTCCAGCCGGATAGTCGGGTGCTGGCGAAAGAACGCAGGCAGGCGTGGGTTGAGCCAGAAGCGTGCGAATGAAGGCAGTACACTGATGCGCACCAGCAGCGGATCGCGTGGATGGTGAAAGGAGCCGGCCAGCAGGTCGAACGCCTGAGACAGCTTGGGCAGGGCGGCGCGCCCATAAGCGGTCAGCACGATCCCACTGCGCGATTGGGTAATGACGCGCTGGCCCAGGTGATGTTCCAGTTGCTTGATCTGCTGGCTCACCGCCGATGGCGTGACGTGCAGCTCCTTTGCCGCCAGCGCCATGGATTTGAGGCGTGCAGTGGCTTCGAATGCTTTGAGGCTGTTCAGCGGGGGAAGCGGCTGGCGGATTTTCAAGAAGTGCTCTTATGGGTGCGAGTGTTCAGGTATTGTCGATTGTAGGGCCTAACCCGTATTCTGCCGACAGGATTCATGCAAATCACTGACCATGTTGTATAAAGCGTACGTGTTGGACGTCTGTTTCAAAAAAATGACGCCAGATGGCATTCGGCATCCAGATCGCACTTAGATGTGCCGTCTATTGCAACCGTCATGCCAAAAAAAGGAGGCATATAAAAAAACGCCCCGGTCCTGGCTGGGACGGGAGCGTTTGATTGCTATCTACAGAACCGGCCTGTCTGACCGGCTCCGCAGTATTGTTAATTGCAGTTTATACCGCGTTTTTGAAGTCGCGATCTGCACGGTCGAAGTTGTCTACCACGGCCTGTGAGGGCGCCTTGGTTAACAGAGAAACCGCGACGATCACAATTATGCCTGCAATGAAACCTGGTACGATTTCATACAGGGCGCTGCCGCTGTACTGTTTCCACAATACGACCACCAGCGCGCCGGCCACCATGCCCGACAGTGCGCCGGCGGCGTTCATGCGACGCCAGAAGACCGACAGGATAATGACTGGACCGAACGCGGCGCCAAAACCTGCCCAGGCGTATGAAACCAGCCCAAGTACCCGGCTTTCGGGGTCAGACGCAATCCAGATGGAAATCAAAGCGATCAAGAGTACCATCACGCGGCCGGTCCAGACCAGCTCTGCCTGGCTCGCGTGTGGCCGTATGAAACCCTTGTAGAAATCCTCGGTAATGGCGCTGGAACATACCAGCAACTGGCAGCTCAGTGTGCTCATGACCGCCGCCAGAATTGCCGACAGAATCACACCTGCAATCCAGGGATTGAACAGAATCTGGGCCAGTTCGATAAAGATACGTTCGCTATTTTTGTTGACTTCGCCGGCTTGTTCCGGGTTCAACTGGAACCAGGCAATGCCAAAATAACCCACGGCGACCGCGCCCGCCAGACACAGAATCATCCATGTCATACCAATGCGCCGTGCAGCCTTAAGGCTTTTGACCGAATCGGCGGCCATAAAGCGCGCTAGGATATGCGGTTGGCCGAAGTAACCCAGGCCCCATGCCGCGGCGCTCACGATTGCAATAAAACTCGTGCCCGAAATCAGGCTGGAGTAATTCTTGCCGGCTGTGGCAGCTGCCTGGTCAATGGTCGCGGTGACGGCAGACAGATCACCCATCCCAAGCAGCACCATGATTGGCGTGAGGATGAGTGCAAAAAACATCAGCGAAGCCTGAATCGTGTCAGTCCAGCTAACCGCCAGAAAGCCGCCAATAAAGGTATAGATGATGGTGGCGCCGGCGCCCAGCCACATTGCGGTAACGTAATCGACGTGGAAAAGGCTTTCGAACAGTCGGGCGCCAGCCACGATGCCCGAGGCGCAATAGATGGTAAAGAAAAACAGAATGATGGCCGCGGCTGCGATCTTGATGATGACATTGCCGGCCCCAAAGCGGTGATGAAAATATTCTGGAAGCGTCAGTGCGTTGTTGTTGTATTCGGTGTGCATGCGCAGACGGCCGGACACCAGCAGCCAGTTGAAGTAGGCGCCGACGGTCAGGCCGATGGCAATCCAGGCTTCGGACAGACCGGCCAGATAAATCGCACCCGGCAGGCCCATGAGCAACCAGCCCGACATATCCGAGGCGCCAGCCGATAGTGCTGTTACAAAACTGCCCAGGCTGCGTCCACCCAGGATATAGTCGTCAAAATTACGTGTTGAAAAGTAGGCGATAAACCCGACTGCCAGTACGACAATCAGATATATGGCGAACGTGATGATCATTGGATTTATGCCACTCATTCCTCGTTCCCTATGTCTGTCTGTTGAAAGTGTTGGATTTTACGGAAAAGTAAAACAGATGAATATAAGGGTTAACTCTTATAAATAGAGGTTAACGTTTTGATTTGATATGAATATTGTTTTGTATTTTTTTGTGTTTTGTCCGGGTTAACCTAAGGATTACCCAATTGCCGGGTTGCTCAGTCATCCGATCGCCCGACAGGCAGCGTCGCAATTGTCCTGAGGCGCACCTGCCTCGCATGCCGGTATGGCGGATGGCTCGTTGATGCGCAGAGCCGGTTTCCGACCGCCGACCCCTGGATCTACACGTGGCGCGTTCAAACGCTATGGTCCGGCAGTCAAGCCGGCACGCCATGCCTGGCGGTTGTGCAGGTAGTAAATCGTCTATCTATAGCTTTTCGCGCAATTCGTAGTCAATGACGACATCGCGCGCGTCGCCGGCGCCCTCGGGCCGCAACCCCATCCAGGTACCCAGTCCCAGCGGCGAAGCTTCGCCCAGACGAATGCCCTTGATGTCTTCTTTTTTGAGTACGACCTCGGCATCCCAGTTCAGTTCGATCCCCACATAATGCCGCAGCCAATGGGTCAGCTGTTTAGCCTTGCGCGTGCCAGGCATGAATTGATCAAATTCGGACCGGGTTAGCGGACCCAGCGACAGGCGGAATTTATGCTGCGCATCGCGTACGGAGCTGCCCAAAATCGTATCCTGACCAAGCCCCATGCTGCCATTGAGACCCAGTTGCTGCGATGGATGTAGTTCGATCCACTGCGGTACGAACTCCTTTAGGCTGACGTTGATGTTGAAGAACGTTTTCAGTATCTGGATAATGCCTTCCGGATTGCGCGTCTGGCGCACCAGGTGACCGGCAAAAAAGTACTTGGCGTGATCCATGATGGAATCACGCTGCTTCAGCGATTCATGTCCCTGGTTGATCAGGCTGGCAACATGACGACTGAAATTTTCTTCGGGACGATCCAGGCTGACCGTGCTTTGCGCGTCTGCCCAGGCCCGGTAAAAAAGCGCAATCAGGCGATGATGAAAAATATCGGCAAAGGCCGAGAGGGTGTGGTCCCGATGGTGCACGATCCGCTCGCGCACGTATTCGGTCAGATGCAAGGGTAGTGGGCCGTTGGGGCCGAATAGGCCATAACTCAGAATGGAGACAACGGGCGGGCCATCTTTATCACGATTGACATCACAAATGGTCGATGGCGCAAACGCCATGGACGGTTCCTGGCGCAGTCGCACCGGTTCGCGCGACGGCAACGAATCGCGGCCCAGCGGCTTGCGAGTGCCACTGCGTGCGTCCAGCCAGCGCAGCACATAATACAGACCGAAACGATAGGGGTCCGCTTCAAGCTTTTGCCAGAAGTCTGGCGGCAGCGTATTGGCTGGGGTCACAGGATCCGAAGGTGTATCCATGCGGTTGTGGTACCTGTCAAAAGGTGTATAAGATATCTTGGTGAAATGACATGGCGGTTGCCGCCAGTGTACTCGAAAGCTTAATATTGCGTAAGGCGACCAGTTGCAATAACCCAGATGATATCAGATACGGAAAACAAAGCCGTATCTGCAGGGCCAGAAGATGCATGCCGCCTTGGCGCAAGCTGGCATGAGAATCACGCCGAACGATCGCGCCACCTCTATTGCCGCCGCTTTAACACAACCGCTTTAATACAATTGCTTTATTGCGAGCGTTCTATTGCACTTGTGCTATTGCTTCCAACCGCTGGCGTGGGGTCGGCCCACTGCTGCAGACCAGGTGCCCGATGAAAGCCGGCAGCAACCCTGTTGAGGGCAGGGCGGCAATCGCGCATAAGCGCAACGCTCCAATACATTGAGAGATAAATGGCACAGAACATTTACGATGATCCGGATTTTTTCGCCGGCTATATTCAATTGCCCCGACAGGTTCTGGGCCTGAAGGGCGCGCCGGAATGGCCTGCGATCCGGGCGCTGTTGCCCGACCCAACCGGCAAACGGGTTCTTGATCTGGGCTGTGGCTTCGGCTGGGCCGCCCGTTGGTTTCGTCAGCAGGGTGCAAAGTCGGTGCTGGGGCTGGACCTGTCGCGAAACATGATTCAGCGTGCCCGGGCGCAGTCTGCAGACTGCGCAATCGAATATCGGATCGCCGATCTGGATACGCTGGTGCTTGCCCAGGCCGGCTTCGATCTTGCCTACAGCGCATTGACCTTTCACTATGTGCAGGATTTTGAGCGTCTTGTCCGCGAGGTCCATAAATGCCTGCAGCCGGGCGGACATCTGGTCTTCTCGATTGAGCATCCGATTTTCATGGCCGCCACCGACGCCCACTGGATCAGTGACGAGCAGGGGCGCAAAATCTGGCCGGTCAACGGGTACGCCCGGGAAGGGGAGCGCCGCACGAACTGGTTTGCCGCCGGCGTACTGAAATATCATAGGACCATCGGCACAACATTGAACGCGCTGATTGCTGCCGGCTTTCGCATTCAGGCGGTGCAGGAGTTTGCGCCCACCGCCGAACAGATTCGGCAGTTGCCGCAACTGGCAGAGGAACTGGAGCGTCCCATGATGCTGATTGTGTCGGCCACAGCCTAGCGGGTGATGGCGGGCAAAGTCGGCTGGTGCCGCGGCAGGCTCCGGGAGGTGGCCGGATCGGCGCGCTTACATTTGGCAAAACTTTAGGGTTCGAAAACCTTTGCGGATACACGTAACATACAGGACATCATTTTCACAGGCAGGTCATATCTTTCGGCTACGCTTTTCCATTCACAAATGACAGCAAGCAAAACAAACAACTATGTCTGAAATCAATCGCAGCGATCTATTTGGAAAACTTGACACCCTGCTGTACCGCGCATTAGAAGGCGCCACGGCATTCTGTAAACTTCGCGGGAACCCGCATGTGGAGCTGGTGCACTGGCTTCATCAGATCATGCATGAGCATGACAGTGATCTGCAGAAAATCATCCGTTATTTTGAACTGAACTCCGACCAGCTGGAGCGCGGCATTGTCGCAACCCTGGACGAGCTGCCGCGTGGCGCCTCGTCCGTTTCCGATCTGTCAGAGCATTTGGATAACGCAACCGAGCGCGCCTGGGTATATGGTTCGCTCAAGTATGGCGAAGCGCGTATCCGCAGTGCGCATCTGATTCTGGGCATCCTCAAGACCCATTCGCTGCGCAATGTGCTCTACGGTATCTCATCTGAATTCAAGAAAATCACGCCGGATGTGCTGGCCGATCATCTACCGGCCATTGTCAGGGATTCTGTTGAACAGCAGGACAGCGCAGCCTTGTCAGAGGGTGGCGCAGCAGCGCCTGCTGCCGGGGCCAGCGGCAAGTCTGCGTTGGCACAGTATGCGGTAGACATGACCGCCCGGGCGCGCAACAATGAAATTGACCCGGTATCCGGTCGCGATGAGGAAATTCGGCAGATTGTCGATATCCTGATGCGGCGTCGCCAGAACAACCCGTTGCTTACCGGCGAGGCCGGTGTCGGCAAAACGGCTGTGGTCGAAGGGCTGGCGCTACGGCTGGCTAGCGGCGATGTGCCGCCGTCGTTGCGCGAGGTGTCCCTGTATTTGCTGGATATCGGGCTGTTGTCTGCCGGCGCGAGCATGAAAGGTGAATTTGAATCGCGCCTGCGCCAGGTCATCGATGAAGTGCAGGCCAGCGAAAAGCCGATTGTATTGTTTATAGATGAAATCCATACCTTGATTGGCGCGGGCGGTGCCGCAGGTACGGGTGACGCAGCCAATCTGCTCAAGCCCGCGCTGGCGCGCGGCCAGTTACGCACGATCGGCGCCACGACCTGGGCTGAATATAAGAAGTACATCGAAAAGGACCCCGCCCTCACGCGTCGCTTTCAGGTGGTGCAGGTGCATGAACCGGCTGAAGCCCGCGCGCTGATTATGTTGCGCGGTCTGGCCGGCAGGCTGGAATCGCATCATCAGGTGTTGCTTCTGGACGAAGCGATCGATGCTGCAGTGCGGCTGTCGCACCGCTATATTCCGGCACGCCAGCTCCCCGACAAGGCGGTTGCACTGCTTGATACGGCCTGCGCCCGCGTGGCGGTCAGCCAGCATGCCCAGCCGCCGGCTGTAGAGGATTGCCGGCGGCGTATAGAGCATCTGCAGATCGAGCGCGATATTGCGCAGCGGGAATTGCAGGTGGGCGTCGGCAACGAGGCGCGCATCGACAATATTGACAGCGACTTGGCGGTGGCACGTGACAAACTGACTCAGTTGGAAGAAAACTGGCGGACCGAGCAGGAACTGGCAGCCAGGTTGTTTGAGTTGCGCCAGATATTACGTGATGAGGAAACCAGCGAGCAACTGCGTAACGAGACCCTGACCGCGCTGCGGCAAGTGCAGGAGCAATTGGAAGCCCAGCAGGGTGAAGCGCCCCTGATTTTTCCGTCGGTCGATGCCAATGCGGTCGCCGCTGTGGTGGCGGACTGGACAGGTATCCCTGTTGGCCGCATGGTCAAGGACGAGGCCAGTTCGGTATTACAGTTGTCCGATTCTCTGGAAAAACGCGTGATTGGCCAGCGTGATGGGCTGGATGCAATCACTCGCCGTATCCAGACCTCTCGTGCCCGACTTACCGATCCGAACAAGCCGGTAGGGGTATTTCTGCTTTGCGGGCCCAGTGGCGTGGGCAAGACAGAGACGGCGCTGGCGCTTGCTGAAACGCTTTATGGCGGCGAGCAGAATCTGATTTCCATTAATATGAGCGAGTTCCAGGAAGCGCATACCGTTTCCGCGCTCAAGGGCGCACCGCCCGGATATGTTGGCTATGGCGAAGGCGGTGTGCTGACCGAAGCCGTGCGGCGACGCCCCTATAGCGTGGTCCTGCTTGATGAAGTCGAGAAGGCGCACGCCGATGTACATGAAATTTTCTTTCAGGTGTTCGACAAAGGCTGGATGGAAGACGGTGAAGGGCGTTATATCGACTTTAAAAATACCGTGATTATTCTGACCTCCAATGTAGGTACGGATCGTATTGTGGATCTTTGCAAGGACCCTGATTTGATGCCCGATGCCGAAGGGCTGACCGGCGCCTTGCGTGAGCCTTTGCTGGGTGTGTTTCCTGCTGCGTTGCTGGGTCGTCTGGTGGTGGTGCCGTATCTGCCGCTATCGGACGATATGCTGGGTAGCATCGTGCGTCTGCAACTGGATCGCATCAAGGTGCGTCTGCAGCAAAATCACAATATTGATTTTGAGGTTACCGACGCTGCAGTCTCGCAGATCGTTGGACGCTGTACCGAAGTGGAATCCGGCGGGCGGATGGTGGATGCGATTCTGACCAATACGGTATTGCCTAAAGTGAGCCAGGAAATTCTTGTGAGCACCATTGAAGGCCGCAGTCTCGCTCGGTTGTCCCTGGATGCGCAGGACGGCGAGTTTGTCTATCAATACAGCTGAGCACCAATTCAGTTGAAATTACGATCAAACAAATGCCCGCTATTGCAGCGGACATTTTGTTAAAGAGAATTAGTCTCATGGCATTGCGCGTCTGCCAATTGGCCGCCTTGCCAGGCGGTGTATCGTTGCGCTTTATTTTTTGTCCGGGTCTTTGTCTTTGTATCCGGAATGCGCGGCGCGCTGTAGCGTGTCCAGAATATTGTCCTGCTTGTGGCTGTCCAGGGCGGTATCTTTGTTCAGGGTAGTCGGGCTGTCGTCGCTGAAGATGGTGTAGCGATCCTTATCCGCACCGTCGCTAGGCAATGCATCCAGTGGGTCGCCATCGATAGATGGATGATGCATGCCTTCCGGCCTGAGCAGTTCGACAGGATTATGGTGATTACGATTGGTGGCCGATTCCATGTCAAATGGATGTCGTTCATCAGTCGCAGTGCCGCCAACGGGCAGCACGCCGGGACCGCTGAGCAGGTCCTTGAAAATATCGTCGGGGTTTTCTTCGGGCACCGGCGCGGCAGCAGGAGTGTTGCCTGTATCGGCAGGCTCTACCACTTGTGCATTTTCCGGCGACGCGCGCGATAGTGTGGTGTGGTCCCCTAGCGGCGCGACCGTGGTGGTGGGTACGGCAGCGGGCGGAGGCATCCTGTTGATTGGTGTGCCAAGGGGATGTTCTTCTGGATAGGGGTCCTGCTGCGCTGTGTCAGCGGCGTGTTCGGCAGGAGCCTGATAGGCTGGATGCCAGGTGGGCAGGTGCTCGTTATTGTTGGCTGTTGCCGTCGTTTGGTCCTGGAAGGCGCGCGCTGTTGTCGTCGCGCCCGCTGCCGCGGCCGTGCCGACAAACGCTGCAGTATCGTACGGGGTCGCGCTCAGGACGGCGTCGTCAATGGCAGCCGGTCTGGATGTTGCTGGTACTGGTCCGTCCACAACAATCAGATAATCACCTACGGTAATTCGGTCGCCGTTGTTTACGCTGGCTTCTTGGGACAGTCCGAGTGGTGTGTCGTTGACAGCGACGCGGCTCATGCTGCTCATATTGAGTACAGTGCCTGTGGCGCCGCCTTCCTGCATGCGGACAATCGCCTGCAGGGTGCTTAGCTCGCCCGACGGATCGGGCAGGTTCAGATCATTCTGTTCGCCCCGGCCAATCGTGCCGCCGGGCGGCTGCAACTGACAGGTGAACGTAGTGGCGTTGTGCAGATGTTGTACGGTCAGTTTCATGATGGGTTCTGCTCCTTGACCGGAGACGGTTGTGGCGTCTCCGTCGTGCCGCGCCGACCTACTGTGTCAGAGGACGGATGGGCGTAATGCTGCCGCCGGCCGGTGTGCCCGGGCCTGTTGTTTTGCCGGGCTGATGCTCTGCCTGTACTCGCTCAAAAACCGGGCCCCATGAGGGATGCGATTTCTCGGCGGGAAGCAATGTGAAATTGGGATTCAGTGTCAGAATTTGTTCAAAAGTGCTGGTACAACTGCGCTTGGCTTCGGTCAGGCACTCGCTGAATGCCTTGTACTTGAGTGCACTCGTGTGCAGCGCAACCGAGCCGGTGTTCAGTGTTGGCGTATTCGTCACTTGTGTAATGACCGCGTCGTATTGTCCTGCCATAAAACTTTCACGTATCGGCCGAATTTGTACTTCTTCGGACGAGGACAGCGCAGTTGAATCGGAACTACTCCACAGGGAGCAGGCCGACATGAGGACACCAGCAGCAAGTACACCGGGCAGCAGAAATACACGTGAAGCGTTCATTTTTTTGAATTGAGACATGTTTGTGTAATAGAAATATTTAATAATGCTGTTTGACATAGCCTGTTAATGCAAATGAAATATACCGATTTATGACGGCGCAAGACAAATGCACGATCAGTCACTGTGCTGCCATTTCTGCGAAGGAAGTGTCCTTCATTGGAGTGTTTAGGGCAACAGGACTGCGTACTAAATATATTAATACCTGTAGATGACAATAACATGTTAATTCGGCAGCGTCGTGCTTAAGAAACGTAAATTATGTAACACATAGGTAACTTTGGAAAAATACTGTTTAATTTAACTACATGTTAGTTAATTTCAGTAAGAGTATAGGTTTTTGTGCTTGATGTTTTGGTCTGTCACAAACACAATTGAAATAGACGAATTTGCCGGGTGTGCAGGCGTTGGCAAACAGGACCAGGCGGAGACAATGCCCTTGCAGATGCGTCTTAACGGCGGCCATTATGGCGGTCATGCAGTTATGGTCAGGCACTTGCACACTATTTGAATGAGGACATGGCAAATGGCATTTATTTATAACAAGATCATGAAGCTGGGGACGGTTGGCCTGATTGCCGCCGGTGTGCTGGCCGGATGCGCATCTACTGAATCCAAAATGGCTGTCCCTTATATCGTAGAGTTAAATGCTGATAGTCAGGTAAACCCTAATGCCTCGGGCAAACCTTCGCCGGTTAAGGTTACGGTCTATGAACTGAAGTCCACCAATGCTTTTGATACGGCAGACTATTTTGCCCTTATGAAGGACCCGCGCGCAGTACTTGGCGATCAGATGCTTGAAGTCAATTCCCGTATCATCAAGCCGGGCAGTACTGAAGAAATCAAGGCATCGGGAAGCACCCAGGCCAAGGCGCTGGGCATTGTTGCCTCGTACCGCGATCTGAACAACAGTCAGTGGCGCCTGGTAGTAGATCTGCCCGAAGCCGAGACGACCAATTTCTACAAATTCTGGCAGTTCTCTCCGGACGAAAAGCGTATTCGCATCGATGTGCAGAGAGCCGCTGTCAACGTCAACAAAACAGAACCAAAATAAATTAAATTGCAGATTGTTTTATGAGCATAAAAGATAAAGTAGTCTGGTCGGAGGGGATGTTTCTTCGCCCTCATCATTTTCAGCAGTTCGAACGATTTCTGGAACACAACCTGCGGGTACGCATTGAAAGTATCACAAGTGTGTTTTGGGGATTTCAGGACCTGGATATAGACATTGATGCTCTGGCGCTGGGCAAGGTTGCGCTGAAAAAGGCCACCGGCATGTTTCCCGATGGCACGCCATTTAGCTTTGATGCCGAGTCGGCGCCATTTGCCCTTGAGGTGCCAGCCGGCACGCTGGACAAACGGGTATACCTGGCGATACCGCGAGTACGCGAAGGCGCTGAGGACGTTGTATTCGAAGAGACGACCGACTCTCTGGCGCGCTATAGCGTTATTGAAGACGAAGTTGTCGATACCTGTGAGGTTTCCCTTGGAACGGCGGTGGTGCAGGTCGGACGGTTGCGTTTCCGACTGATGCTGGAATCGGATTTTGGCGACGAGTGGATCGGCATGCCGCTGGCCTGGATTACCGAACGCAGCGCAGACAACAAGGTGATTCTTGACTTCACCTATATCGCACCGGTTCTGTCGAGCAGTGTGAGTTTTGCCCTGACCAGCTTTATCCGCGAACTCTTCGGGCTGCTCAATGCCCGTAGCGAACTGCTGGCGGCGCGCCTGAATCAACCGGGGCGCGGCGGCGTTGCTGAAGTCTCGGAGTTCCTGATACTGGAAACCATCAATCGCTATCGTGGCGCCTTATGGCATATGATCACACTTGGCAACTTGCATCCGGAACGCATCTTTCACGACTTTCTGATGCTGGCCAGTGATCTGGCTACCTTTACCGGTACGGGAAAACGAATGGAAACGTTCCCCGCTTATGTGCATGACAATTTGCGACTGAGCTTTGAGCCGCTGATGCAAGTGCTGCGCCGGGCGCTGACGACCATTCTGGAAGAGCAAGCCATTCGCATACCGCTGCACGACAAAGGGCAGGGGCTACGGGTGGGGCAGATTACCGATCCGCACCTGTTGCAGTCTGCCGAATTTATTATTGCTGTTCATGCCGATATGCCGGCCGAGCTCACGCGAACCCGCTTTCCGGCACAGGTCAAATTGGGGCCGGTCGAACGTATCCGCGATCTGGTGCATCTGCAGTTGCCAGGTGTGTCACTCAAGCCCGTCACCAATGTACCGCGTCAGTTA
Organism: Advenella incenata; assembly: GCF_004217095.1. Taxonomy (GTDB): domain Bacteria; phylum Pseudomonadota; class Gammaproteobacteria; order Burkholderiales; family Burkholderiaceae_B; genus Advenella; species Advenella incenata. Next base: position 914,572 of record NZ_SHKO01000001.1, read on the forward strand.
CCGTACAGTGCCGGGCATATTTATTTTTCTCTGGAAAAAACCGGCGATATGTGGACGCAACTGGAACGCACCGGCGCGCTGGCGCTGCATCTGGCCGGGGACTTTCCGGGACTGACACTTGAGTTCTGGGCGGTCAGAGAGGATCGGGATAGATAAACATGGCAGAAAATTTCGCGGGGACGCCGATTGGTCCCTGGGCAAACTCCACCGCAGTGCCCGATGCAGGCAAATTGCGGCCCGATGACTATGTCATTAGCGGTTCCAATACATTGGTTGCCGCGGCCAATCCGCTGCTGGTGCTGATTCCCCAAATTCGCAATACCCGATCGCATCCGTCGCCCGCCCAGTTGCGCGAACACTTGGTCGATGAAGTGCGCCAGTTTGAATTGCGCGCGCAGCATGCAGGCATACGCAACGAGACGATTCTTGGCGCGCGTTATTGCCTGTGCACGGCACTGGATGAAGCGGCGGCGCTCACGCCCTGGGGCGGTGGCGGGATGTGGTCGGCCAACAGCCTGCTGGTTACCTTCCATAACGAGACCTGGGGAGGCGAAAAGTTCTTCCAGTTGCTGGCCAAGCTGTCGCAGAACCCGGCGCAGCATATTGATTTGCTGGAACTGCTTTACTATTGCCTGGTGCTGGGCTTTGAAGGTCGCTATCGGGTGGTGGACAACGGTCGTTCGCAACTGGAAACCTTGCGCCAGCGCTTGTTGCTTATCTTGCGCAACGCGCGTGGCCAATATGCCGCCGCCTTGTCTCCGCACTGGCAGGATGCGCCGATCTTAAACAAGGTGCGGCGTCTGCCGATTCCCTTGTGGGTATTCGCTGTGCTGGCCGCCGCGCTGGGCTTTCTGTCGTTTCTTGGCTTGCAGTGGAGCCTGGGAGATCGTTCGGACAAACTGTTTGCGGACGTCATAAAAATTAAACCGCCTACTGTGCAGATCAGCACGCCGCAGGTCCAGCGCGAGCCGGTTAAAACCGACAGGATTGCGCCGTTTCTTGCACCTGAAATACGCGAGAATTTGCTGACCGTGCGTGACGAAGCCGATCGCAGCGTGATCGTGCTGCGCGGTGACGGTCTGTTTGAATCGGGCGCCGATGCCATCCGCTCGCAATATCTGCCGGTGCTCTCGCGCGTGGCCGATGCGCTCAATTCCGTTCAGGGCAATATTCTGGTCACCGGATACAGTGATAATGTGCCGATCAAAACCATTAAATACCCCTCCAACTGGGAACTGTCCCAGGCCCGCGCCGATGCCGTCAAAAAGCTGCTGGATGAACGCCTGACCAATAAACTCAGGGTGCGTGCGGAGGGTCGCGGAGAGGCCGATCCGGTGGCGCCGAACGATTCGCCGGATAACCGGGCGCGTAATCGACGCGTGGAGATCACCTTGCTTGTTTCGCCTGTTGCGCCGGGCTCGTCTGCCCCGGCTGATCCGTCTGCCATGCCCGAACGGGGAGCGAACCGATGATCAGTCGCTTCTTCAGTTTTCTGTTCAGCCGTGGCCTGTGGGTCTTTCTCGGACTGCTGGTCATATCGTTTCTGATCTGGACGGTGGGCCCGAGTCTGTCGGTCAATAACTGGTATTTGCTCGATTCCCAGAAGGTGCGTCTTTGGGTGATCGGCACCATTTGGGGCATCTGGCTGTTGCGCATTATCTGGCGCAAGTGGCGTGAAGGGCGGCTTAACGCGCAACTGCTGGGGCAATTGCGCAAGCCCAGGCCCGAAGCTGAACTCAAGGCGATGCCCGAAGCCGAGCGCGCCGAGATCAAGGTCCTGTCCGAGCGGTTCGACGAAGCCATTACGCTGCTGCGCAATTCGCGTTTTGAAGCCGGCGAGAATAAATCGCCGCTGGCGCGCTTTTCCAAGCAGTATCTGTATCAATTGCCCTGGTACGTATTTATTGGCGCACCGGGTTCGGGAAAAACCACTGCGCTGGTCAATTCGGGCCTGAATTTCCCCTTGGCGGACCGCTTCGGCAAAGTGGCGCTCAAAGGCATCGGCGGCACCCGCAATTGTGATTGGTGGTTTACCGACGAGGCCGTGTTGCTGGATACGGCAGGCCGCTATACCACACATGAAAGCGACCCCACGGGTGATGAGCAGGAGTGGAAGGGATTTCTGAACCTGCTGACCAAATATCGCGGACGCCAGCCGATCAATGGCGTGATGCTCACGGTGAGCGTGGCCGATCTGCTGAGTGCGACCGACACGGAACGGGTGGCGCACGCCGCCGTGCTGCGCCGTCGTCTGCAGGAATTGCGCGAAGAACTGGGCATTCAGTTTCCAGTATATGTGCTGGTAACCAAAACGGATTTGCTGTCCGGCTTCGAAGAATATTTTGCAACCTTCAGCCGACAGGAGCTGGATCAGATCTGGGGCTTTACGATTCCGTATGAGCAGGCGCAAAAGCCAGACTTCAAGCTGATGACTGCCTATGATGCCGAGTACGAATTGCTGCAGAAACGGCTTTACGAAGCGCTGCCCGATGTGCTGGCTGCGGAACCGGATGACACGCGACGCGCCCTGGCGTATCTACTGCCGCAACAGTTTGCCGGCTTGCGCCAGGTATTGGGGCATTTCCTGAGCGACGTGTTTTCCAGCTCCAAGTTTGAATCGGTGGTGATTCCGCGGGGTATTTATTTCACCAGTGGTACGCAGGGCGGCCAGACGTTCGATCGGGTCACGGGCCAGCTCAAGAAGTATCTGAAGATCGAGGGCATCCGGGACCAGGGCTCAGGCATTCCGCTGGAAACGGGAAAAAGCTACTTCCTGCATAATCTGCTCAAGGACGTGGTCTTTCCCGAGTCCATGCTGGCCGGCCTGAACCTGAAATGGGAACGCCGCTATCGCACGATCCAGTGGGGCGGTTATGTGCTGCTGACTGCCATTCTTGCCATTTGTCTGTTGGTGTGGCTCAACAGCTACCGGAATAATCGGAACTATCTGGAGCATGTCGGAGATAAACTGCCTGGCTATAATCAACTGAGCAGGGATATCAAGATTACCGAATCGGGCGATGTGCTGGGTCTGGTACCGTTTATGAACGCGACGACCGAGCTGCCCAATGGCAAAGACTTTCCGGTCGAGAGCCCGCCTGTCTGGAATACTTTCGGCCTGTATCAGGGCAGCAAGATCGCTGCGGCGGCCAACAGTATTTACGATGAGACAATCAAGCAAGTCCTGTTGCCGCAAGTGTCACGGCGGATTGAAAATGCGCTGGAAAACGCACCCCCCGACGATCTGGAGTACTCATACGAGGCCTTGCGAGCCTATCTGATGATGTACGATGCCGAGCATTATGATCCGTCGTTTTTGCAGTCGTGGGTACTGTCCGATATGCAGAAAATTCTGCCGGCCGGCTACACCACACAGGATTATGACCAACTCAAACTGCATATCAACAGACTGTTCAACAACGGCGTGATGTCCTCGCCGTTTCCCAAGAATGATGCGCTGATCGAGCGAGTGCGCGGCAATCTTGATCGTCACGCGCTGGCCGAACGGGTGTACAGCCGCATGCTGCGCCTGTTGTCCGGCCAGAGCCTGACACAAAGCACATTTATTACTTTGGGCGGCGCCGAAGCCTCTACGGTTTTTTTTCGCAAAAGCGGCAAGCCCCTCAATGAGGGGATCCCCGGGCTGTATACCTATAATGGCTACTGGAACGTCTTTAGCAAGAGTGTAGAGAATGTTGCCACGCAATTGCGCGAGGATGATACCTGGGTGCTGGAGGTCAAGGCAGGCAGCTTTGCCGATGGCAGCAATCGCAAGCTGTTCGAGGATGTAAAAAAAAGATACTTTGACGACTATGTGCAGTACTGGGACAACTATCTGGCCGATGTGTCGGTACGCAAGTCGCAGACGATGCTGCAGAGCATAGAAATCGCCCGCAGCCTGTCCTCGTCCAACTCACCACTGGTCAAGTTTGTCAAAGGGGTTGCCCTGGAGACCACACTGCTGCGCGAGGATGAAGAGAATCAGCGCTCGCTGCTGGATCGGGCCCGGGAACGGGTGACCGGCTCGACCCAGTCGCTCGAATCCATGTTCGGCTCGACCGGGATCGACAATCCGATACGCCGCGATGCGACCGAGGAGAAGCTGGAAAAAATTGTCGATAACCATTTTGTGCAGTATCGTGAACTGGCCCGCAGCGCGGGCCAGGGCGTACCTCCACCGATCGAGGGCACGACCGGGCTGCTCAATGAACTGTATACCTATCTGACCGCGGCCGATACAGCTTTGCGTAGCCAGAGTCCGCTGCCCCCGGCAGATGTCCTGACCAAGCTGCAGGCCGAGGCGGGACGGGTGCCCCCGGCGGTAGGTGGCGTGCTGACAGATTTGTCGGTCACCGCATCACGCCAGGTAGCCGGCGTGCGTCAGGAAAAGGTGGGCGAAGATGTGAATGCGGTGCTTGGCAATTTCTGTCGCCGTTCGATTGCCGGGCGGTATCCGTTTGGCAACTCTTCCAAGGACGTGGCGCCCAATGACTTTGCGCGCTTTTTTGGTCCCCAGCAGATGATGGACCAGTTTTTTCGCGAAAACCTGGCCAGTCTGGTCGATATGAGTGGCGGTAAATGGCGCTTCAAGCCGGGTATTGATGGCAACAAGGGGGGCGTCGCGGGCTTTTTGGATTCCTTTGAAAAAGCGGCGGTCATCCGTGATGTCTATTTTGCTGCCGGAAAACTGGAGCCGTCGTACAAGGTTGCGGTTCGTCCTATCGATATGGATCCGGAAATCACACAGATGGTGGTGGAAGTGGACGGGCAGACGTTGACATACGCCCATGGCCCGCAGGTTGGGACGACCATGGAGTGGCCTGGCAAACAGGGCAGTAACCAGGTCAGTATCAGCCTGCAACCGCAAATCGGCACTTCAGGCATATCCGCATCAGGTCCATGGGCGCTGAACCGCCTGCTGGATCGTGCCAGCCTGCGACAGGGGCGTTCGCCGGAAGTGACGGTCGCCACCTTCAATATCGGTGGTCGTCGGGTGACCCTGGAGTTCGCCGCCTATTCGGCCAAAAGCCCGTTTCGCCTGAGCGATATGCGCAGTTTCAGATGTCCAGGGAAGGGCTAGACATGGGCGAAATCAGTATTGACCAACTATCCGAATCGCTGGGCTGGTATGGCAAAATGCCCGCCAGTGGTGATTTTGTGCATCGTCGGCTCGACCAGGGCGTGATTGGCTGGTGGCACCGCTGGCTCAGTTCGGGTCTTGTGGCCATGAATGAGTCGGTGTTGCTGTCGGCAGAGCAGGAATACCTGAGCGCGCCCATCTGGAATTTCCTGATTCCCGCGTCACTGGGGTGCGATATGGTGCAGATGGGATGTCTGGCGCCAAGCCGCGACCGGGTGGGGCGTGCCTATCCATTGCTGGCCGTTCTGTATGTGCCGGCAGCGCAGTACGAAGCGCAGCAGGTGTCGGGTTCGGGGCGGTTTTACGAGCATCTGGGGCGCAGCCTGCTGGCTGCTGTAGGGCATGGTTGCTCGGCCACCCAGTTCGAGCAGAATATTCAGGGGGCTCGCGGCACGTTGACGCAAATGCTGACACGCGCTTCTACGCAAATGGTAGAAGACGATGGCAGCAGTGACATACTGGATATCCTGAACGGCGGCCATGAAACTGCGCCGATTGAAAAGCTGGACCAGAACGACTCGCGCTGGCCGGAGCTGGCGCTATGCTTTAACAGCGATGCACATAACAGTTACTGGTGGACCAACCAGGCCAATGGCGCGGCGCAAAAGTCCATGGTGCATGGCGGCGCGTTGAATATTACACTGTTCAACTCGCTGTTTATCACGCATACCAATTTCAGATTGTAGCTATTTACCGATTAATGCATTTGACAAGCCTGGCATAGGAAACAACATTATGGCGACCTCGTTACAGGACCTTATAAGCAACGTCGACCCCTCATGGCAGCCGCTGGACAAGACCGGATTGGGGACAGGATCTGCATCACAGGGGCAGCTGGAAGATCTGGTGCTGGATTTGCTGCCACAACTGAAGGCACTGCATGCACAGCAGCGTGCCTATGGCCTGTGGTCTATGCAAACCGTGTTTCTGGATCCGGTAGGTCGCGCCAAGCTGCTGCCGGGTGTCAGCCAGCCTTTTGTCAAACAAGGGAACCACGTTGTGCCGGGCACGGAGTCCTTTTCCGCCATCGAGTTGCAGACAGACGATGCGGCCTGGCGTATCGGCCCCTGGACTGATGTTTACGGCCTGGGTGCACTGCTGCGGGCCATGATTTGCGGCCAGACGCCGCAAAGCCCGGTGCGTCGTTTTGTTAAGGATACGCAAGAACCGTTGGCGGCAGCCGCGCCTGCGGGCTATTCGCGCCAGTTTCTGCGCACGGTGGATCTAAGCACAGTGCTGCAGTCTGCCTTGCGTTTGCAATCGATCGATGAACTATCGGCCATGATGGGATTGTCGGCTGCCAGCCCGGGTATGCCGGTGGCGCCTTCGGCACCGGGCGGCATAGCGGTGCCCGGCGCGGTCGCCGGTGGTCTGGCCGCTCAGGGAATCCTGAGCCCCGCAGCGGGCAGTGGCAGGGGCGAAGACGAGGGTGAGCCAGGCGGGCAACGATCAGTTGCCCAGCAGGAATCGACACACCAGGCAGAGCAGGCGCGACAGGCGCAAGCGGCCCAGGAGGAGGCGCAGCGTAAAGCCCGGGAGGCCGAAGCAGCAAAGGCTGAACAGGCGCGACAAGCGCAAGCCAGCGAGCAAGCGGCCAGACAGGAGCAGCTCCGCGCAGAACAAGTAAAAGCAGAACAGGCCAGGGCGGAACAAGCTAGAGCAGAACAGACTAGAGCAGAACAGGTCAGGGCAGAACAGGTCAGGGCAGAACAGGTCAGGGCAGAGCAAGCCAGGGCAGAACAAGCCAGGGCAAAGCAATCGCAAAGCCAGTCGCGTAGCGACGCTGCTGCGTCCGCGAGCGCGGGGGCACATGAAACGCAGTCTGACCACGATGAAAGTGAACGCGCCAGACTGGCTGCCATGGGGGCTGCCGGCGTAGCTGGTGCGGCGGGCGCGGCTCATTTGGCAAGTGCACAGGGTAGTGCCGATCATCAAGCGGCTGCAGCGGCCGGCAATGCGGCAGCCAAAAACGTGAGCACTAGCTCGGGCGCAGCAACGGATGCAGGCGCTGGCGAACAAAAAGCCACGGCTGGTCATCATGGTGCCCAGACAAATGGTACAGGCAGCAGCGGCGGATCCGGTTCGCCGCCGGATGCCGCCGATGGTGGCGGTTCTGCTAGCCCGCCACCACCGCGGAAGGAAAAAAAGAATGCGCCGGTGCTGCTGATTGCCGTTGTGCTGGCAGCCATCGCAGCAGGCGCCTATTTCGGCTTTGGCGGTCAGCAAGAGGCCGACACCCCTCCTGTGGCAACCTCCAATGAGCCAGTGACGCCGCAGGCGCCGGCTACAACCCCATCGGCGACTGCCGACCAGACCGGCAAACCTTCTTCAGGCACGTCGCCGTCGCCTTCCGAGGCTGCGCCAGCAACTGATGCGGCCACCACTGCAAATAATGCTGCGCCGACAGATGCCGGTAATACCGAGAGCACGGCTGCACCGGGTGCGACCGGACAGTCTCCGTCGGCATCCGAGCCAACGGGAGAAGCTGCGGGTCAGGACCAGGCCGTCAGCAATACCGCACCGGTAACCGATTCGGCGCAATCGGCGGCGAGCACATCGCCTGCCACTACTGAGCCGGCTTCCGGTTCAGGCACTGCGCAGTCGGCAGCAGCAGGCGGCGCTGCACCGTCGGCAACGGGCGCAAGCCCCATGCCCACCGAGCAAAGCAATGCGCTGAGTGCCACTGGTGAACCCGCTACGCAGACCCCAGACGCTGCCGGTAGCGCTGCTGCCAACGATCAGGCCGCTGCAGAGCAGGCACGTCGTGAACAGGAGGCTCGACGCATCGAAGAAGCAACCAAGGCGGAAGAAGCGCGTCTGGCTGCGGCAAGCCAACAACCGCCGTCCACGACGACGCCTGCAGCAGGTGCGGCCGCAGACACAGCTGCGAGCACACCAGCGGCGCCTGATACAGCCACATCCGCAGCGCCTGACGCAGCCACTGCGGCCACCTCGTCGGGGCGCACCAGTACGTTTGCCCAGGATGCCCCTTTAGCCACGGCTGGTAGCACCAGTTCTGCTGCCGGAGCAGAGACGCCGACAGAAAGCGGCACGCCAGCGACTACCGGATCTGACAACGCAGCCAATACCAATGCGACTACGGACAATCAGGCAACAGCCAGTGCTGCTGCCGGTGCTGCCGCCGGTGCAGCGGGTGCGGTTGCTGCGGACCAATCGTCCACAGCGCAAAACGTGGCGCCAACCTCCGGGGCAAACGAGTCCGTTGAAATGAAAGCGGCGGATGCTGCACGCGAAGAGGAGGCGAATCAGGCCAAAGAGCAGGCGGCGCTGGAGAAAGCCCGCCAGGAAGATGCGCGCCTGAAAAAAGAGCGCGAACGCCGGCGTGCCGCCGAGACACGTGCCGAGCGCAGCGCAGGCACTACACGCAGTACGTCAAAAGGGACGGTTTCCTTTGTGATACGGCCGTGGGGCAATGTGTTCATTAATGGACGCTCTCGCGGCGCCAGCCCGCCATTTCGCAGCTTGCGGCTGGATCCCGGCACTTATAATGTCATGATTACAAACGGGGACTTGCCGCGCTATGTCCGGGTGATTACCGTCAAGGCCGGTGAAAATATCACAGTTGTGCATCAATTCCAGTAACATGCGAGGTACGATCAATCACTAATACGGATGTTCACGGAATGAAAAGGGTAGTATTGTGCAGGTTTTTTCTTCCTGGAGCCTGTGCTGCGTTCTTGCTGCTGCATGCCTATCCGGCCTTGGCGCAAAGCGCCGGCGGCTATAAGCCCGAGTATTCGCTCTCCTTTGTATCTGATGAGCGAATTGCCATCGGGCGCACCGCCAAGCGCTGGCGCGAGCTGGTGGCAGAAAAAACCGAAGGGCGCGTAAACATTCGCATGTATCCCAACGCTTCGCTGGTCAAAGGCGAGCAGACCCGTGAAGCGACGGCGGTGCGCCAGGGGGTGGCTGATATGGCTGTCGCTTCGGCCAGCAACTGGTCAAGCCAGTTTCGCGCGCTGTCGATATTTTCTCTTCCCTTTTTTGTTCCGGATATCGACGGGACCGCGGCACTGATTCGCGGTGACCTGGGCAACCTGGTGCGTGACAATATGGACAAGGCGGGCATTGTGACCCTGGCCTGGGGCACGTCGGGCTATCGGCAGCTAACCAATGCGCTGCGGCCGGTGCAGGCGCCTGCCGACTTGAAGGGCATGCGTATTCGTGTGATTGGCTTGCCACTGTTCATGGACTTTTTCAAAGCCCTGGGCGCTGCGCCGGTGCAACTGAATCTGACCGGGGTGCCCGATGCGCTGCAGAAAAAGGCCATTGATGGCCAGGACAATCCGCTATCGGTGTTTACCGGTTTCAAGTTCAATGAAATGGGTCAGAAATACCTGACGGTGTGGAATTATCCGGCAGAGCCGATCTTTATCGCAGTCAATAAGAATGTCTGGAATAACTGGTCGCGTGACGACCAGCAACGCGTGCGCGAAGCAGCCGAGCAGGCCATGAGCGAAACTGCGCCAATTTTGACGTCTCAGGCAGCAGCCCAGGCAGTGGATGAAACGGTTGGCCAGCTGGAGCAGGCAGGTGTGCAAGTGACAAGGTTGACTGATCCTCAGAAGGCGGCATTCAAAAGTGCCACGGCCGGGGTGCTGCAGAACTGGTCCGAGAGAATCGGTCAGGACCTGATTACCATCGCCAATGCCGATATCAAACGCGGGCCGACGTTGCCGCCGGCCAGTGATCCGGCTGCCGTTCCACAGTCCGGCGTGCCGGCGTCACCGAATCCGGAACCTCCGCCCGTTGATGAGGCCGCCCCGGCGGCCACCGGCGCCCAACCGGATAATGCTGGGCGGAGCACGCCCGCCGGCGCTGGCGGCTAACACCAAGGCAGAACTTCTCAAAGCACAATGGCGCGTCGGACCAAACGGTCGTCCCTCGACCTGGAACGGAGCAGCGGGCACGAAGATTTTGCCCGCTGCTCCGGCTCTGCCGCAACTACTAAGCGATTGTCATCAGGCTTGCATTGCCGCCGGCCGCCGCGGTATTGGTGCTGATGCTTTGTTCGTGCACCAGGCCGCTGATGGCATAGCGATGCCCCTGCGCGATTTCATCGGTTTGCAGGCCCTGGGCAATAACAATCGGCCCTTTTTTTGTGGCCAGTTGCAAGTTCAAGCGACGCAGGGTGTCGCCATCGCCTTCGAACAATGCCGCATCCAGGACGGCATCGTCTATCCGCTCTTCGGCAATAAATTCAATGCGCTGACGATTGTCGGCATTGGCCACTGCGCCGATCCACTCCCGTACTGAAGGTGCATCCACAAACAAGGCCCGGTTGCCGGTTTCAAGAATTTGCTCCAACTGCAGGCGTGCGCCTTCGACTGATGCAGGCCAGGCCAGCACCGTGCCCCGGGGCACCAGGCGGTAGACATTGGTCTCTCCGGTGGGGCCGGGCAAGAGCGTGCCGGCAGGATTGATGCCCGGCAGATCAATGCCTCTTGGCATATCGTCGTTGCCCTGCGAGAGCAGGCGATACAGGTACAGGGGACCACCCGCTTTGGGGCCGGTTCCCGACAGACCCTGGCCGCCGAAAGGCTGAACCCCTACCACAGCGCCCACGATATTACGGTTGACATAAATATTACCGGCATGGATACGGTTGCTGACGCGGGCGATGGTCTCATCGATGCGCGAATGGATGCCGAAGGTCAGGCCATAGCCGGTCGCATTGATTTTGTCGACCAGTGCATCAAGCTCCTGTCGCTTGTAGCGCACAACATGCAGTACAGGGCCGAATACTTCGCGCTCAAGTTCGCTGATGTCATTGAGCTCGATGATTGCCGGTGAGACAAACGTGCCTTTTTCGGTAGACGCGTCCATTGGCAGTTGTTCCACTGCATGTCCTGACTGGCGCATTTTGAGTATATGGCGTTCGATAATCTGGCGCGCCTGCGTGTCGATGACCGGGCCGACATCGGTAGACAGCAGATCGGGGCAGCCAACGGATAATTCCTTCATGGCGCCCTTGATCATGGTCAGTACGTGATCGGCTGCGTCTTCCTGAATACAGAGTACGCGCAGGGCAGAGCAGCGCTGGCCGGCAGAATCAAACGCGGAGTTGAGCACATCGTAGACCACTTGTTCTGCCAGGGCAGATGAGTCTACGATCAGGGCGTTCTGGCCGCCGGTCTCGGCAATCAGCGGGATCGGATGCCCATGGTTGTCCAGACGGCCAGCCAGCTTGCCGGCAATAATGCGCGCCACTTCGGTGGAGCCGGTAAACATCACGCCGCGAATATCCGGGTGTGACACCAGCTGGTCACCCACGGTTTCGCCTGCGCCTGGCAGCAGCTGTACCGCTTCTTTGGGGATACCGGCTTCATGCAGGATGGCCACGGCCTGCGCGGCAATCAATGGGGTCTGCTCGGCCGGCTTTGCCAGTACGGTGTTTCCGGCTGCCAGCGCTGCGCTGACCTGTCCGGTAAAGATCGCCAGCGGGAAGTTCCAGGGGCTGATGCACAGCACCGGTCCCAGTGGACGATGATGGTCTTCATTGAAGTTGTCTTCGATCTGGTCGGCATAATAGCGCAGGAAATCTACGGCTTCGCGCACCTCTGCAATAGCGTTGGGCAGCGATTTGCCGGCTTCGCGCACTATCAGTCCAAGCAAGGGCTGCATGCGCGACTCGAGCAACTGCGCAGCGCGGCGCAAGGCGCGGGCCCGGTCTTCGATGGGCGTGGCTTGCCAGATGGGCGCCATTGTGGCGGCTGCGGCCATGGCCTGATCCACATCCTGCGTACTCGCTTCAATCACTTGCCCGACCACATCGCGATGATCGGCGGGGTTCAGCAAAGGCTTGCGGTTTGCCGTGTCGGCCTCGCCGCTGTCGGCGTTATACAGCGTGGGTGCGGCCAGCCAGGGCTGGGTGGCACCATTGAGCAGCGCTGCGGCAAGTGAGCCCAGACGATGCTCGTTACTCAGGTCCAGGCCGCTGGAATTGCGTCTGCTGGGTTTGCCATCGATACTGTACAAATCGCGCGGCAGCGCAATTTTCTCGTGCGGCGCGCCCAGCGGTGTAATGGCGCTGGCTACGTCGATCGGATTGGCAACCAGGGTATTGATATCAATGTTATCGTCGCCGATCTGATTGACAAATGACGTATTGGCGCCGTTTTCCAGCAGGCGTCGCACCAGATAGGCCAGCAGCGTTTCGTGTGTGCCGACGGGTGCATAAATGCGGCAGGGGCGATTCAGTTTTTTGCTGCCGACTACTTCGGAGTACAGCGCTTCGCCCATACCATGCAGGCACTGGAATTCGTACTGACCCGGGTAGTAATTATTGCCTGCCAGGTGATAAATGGCAGCCAGCGTTTGCGCGTTGTGCGTGGCAAATTGCGGATACACGGCATCGGGCGCCGACAATAGTTTGCGGGCGCACGCCAGATAGGAGACATCGGTGTAGACCTTGCGGGTATACACAGGATAGCCTTCCAGGCCGTCCAGTTGCGCGCGTTTGATTTCGGTATCCCAATAGGCGCCTTTAACCAGTCGGACCATCAGGCGGTGGCGGGTGCGGCGGCCCAGATCAATAACATAATCAATCACGTGAGGGGCGCGTTTCTGGTAAGCCTGGATCACAAACCCGATGCCATTCCAGCCTTCGAATTCACGCGTCGCACAGAGCGCTTCCAGCAGATCCAGTGAGAGTTCAAGGCGGTCGGCCTCTTCGGCATCAATGTTCAGGCCCACATCGTAGGAGCGGGCCAGGCGCGTCAGCGCAATCAGACGCGGCAGCAGTTCGCTCATGACGCGATCGCGCTGGGAGCGTGAGTAACGGGGGTGCAGGGCGGACAGCTTGATGGAAATGCCCGGCCCTTCATAAATGCCTCGTCCGCCGGAGGCTTTGCCGATGGCATGAATCGCCTGTTCGTATGATTCATAGTAACGTTGCGCATCGGCCGCCGTGGTGGCCGCTTCGCCGAGCATATCGTAACTGTAGCGAAAGCCCTCGGCCTCGAATTTGCGGCTGTTGGCCAGGGCTGAAGAAATGGTCTGGCCCGAGACAAATTGTTCGCCCATCATGCGCATGGCCATGTTCACGCCCTGCCGGATAAGCGGCTCGCCGCCTTTTGCAATCATGCGCGTGAGGGCTTTGGACAGATTCTGCTCGCTGTTGACGGCCACCAGCCTGCCGGTGAGCATAAGCCCCCAGGTGGCGGCGTTAACGAACAGGGAGGGAGAGCTGCCCATATGCGACTTCCAGTCGCCGTGGCTGATTTTGTCGCGGATAAGCGCATCGCGCGTGGCGCGGTCCGGGATGCGCAGCAGCGCTTCGGCCAGACACATGAGTGCGACGCCCTCCTGGCTGGATAAGGCAAATTCCTGAATCAGGCCTTCGACACCGCCGCCGGGGCTTTTTTCTTTGAGCGACTTGACCAGTTTTAGCGCCAGTTCCCGTGTCTGTTCGGGCTTGACCAGTGCCGCCTGCTCCAGCAGCAAGGGCACGCATTCGGACTCGGGTCGGCGATAGGCCGAAGTGATGGCGGCGCGCAGCACCGATTGCGGTTGCACGTCCTGGCCGAATTCGTAGAAGGGCGGCTTGCGGTTGTCCTGCAAATAGGTTACGGCGCCGTCATTGTCTGTGGCGGCAGGGGCCAGATGCCGAAGCTCGTCGGGCGTCAGGCCGCGCTCGATCTGTTCCAGATACGTAATCAGCGCCTGCTTGTGCAGCCAGTGTGGGGTACAGTTCAATTTGTCTGCGTGATATTGAAGGCGGTTTTTCAGGTCGGTATCGACCTTGATGCCTAGTGTAGTAGTCGTAGCCATATGCAACTCAAGTCTGGTTCGGGTGATGACGCTGAGCGTACCGAATCTGCGGCTAAATTAATATTAGGGTTAACCCTTTTATTTTTGGTTAACCATTGGATTTATTGAATTATTTGTTGATATTTTTTTTATTGGGATGCGGGTTAACCACAGGTGTGGCTCTTGCTTAGTGTCGGCCGGTTGTGGCGACAAAATCGTTGCGAGCGGATGTCCAGGCGGGTCCTGAATCGGGCGTGGGCGCGCTCCAGCGAACCCACATGGCGCAAAGCAAACCACCCGTGCCAGGCACGGGGCTCGACAGGCCCGGCGGCCGGCCGTCGCGGCTCGATCTTCGGTCTGTCCGGTTGATGTTTACAGCAATGTACCGCCCAGCGAGCCGGCTACCAGCAGGCTGCCGGTCCAGATGTTGGCGCGAAACAGCGCAAAGCTGCGCTCCGGTTTCTGTATGTCAAAGGTAGACAGCTGCCAATAGAAATGCACGGCAATAGCCAGCATGGATGCGTAATAAAGCCAACCGAACCCCAACATAATGCCGGGCACGGTCCACAAGATAACGGTGGCGGTGTAAAACCCGATGAGCCAGGTCAAGCCCTGGTCCCTGAAGCGCAGCGCGGTGGAGCGCAGCCCCAGTTGTTCGTCGTCCTTCATATCGGTATAGGCATAGATGGTGTCGTAGCCGATCTGCCACGTGACCGCGCCCATCCACATGAGAACGGCAGCCAGCGGTACGTTATTGGTGGTGTCGGACCAGGCCATCAGCATTCCCCAATTGAAAGCGATGCCCAGCACCAATTGCGGCCAGTAGGTAAAGCGCTTGCATAATGGGTAGATGAACACCAGCGGCACCAGGGCCACAGCCAGCCAGCGGCTGTAGCTATTGATGAAAAACAGCAGCAGGGCGGCCGCCACCAATTGTGCGACCAGAAAGATAATGGCCTGTTTGAGCGAGATCTGGCCGTTGGTCAATGGGCGAAAACGGGTGCGTTCCACATGCTTGTCGAAGTCGCGATCACAAATGTCGTTGATAGTGCAGCCCACGCTGCGCATGAGCAAGGCGCCCAGGCAGAAAACCACAAGGCGCAGCAGTGTGGGCACGCCGTGCTGGGCCTGGATCAGTGCCGCGATGCAGGGCAACAGCGTGAGCCAGGTGCCTACAGGACGGTCCAGTCGGCACAGCCGCGCATACGGACGCCAGGCCGTGGGCAGATAATGTTCCACCCAGTCGTTGTGGTGAATGTCGTTAAGATCAGAGTGAGTGCTGGTCATTGTATGTGCTGAGCATCGCAAGGGTTCGCGAGGTATTTGATTCTGAAAAGAGGATTTTAAAGGTTTTGCCGGCCAAGGGGGCTGTGCGGGTGATGCGGCGCAATTTCCTGCAACGCTGGCAGTGGTTTTGGCTGTCAGGGCCCGCTTTGTGGATACAATCAGAGTCCCGCGGTATGGTGTTGCCAGTCATGCCTGCCAGTCAACATCGCCGTCTGTTGTGCGTGGGCGCCTCGCTTTGAGTCGGTCTTCTCGCAATTGCGGCGCTCACTCTATCCAAAACAGATTATGTTCAGTTTCGATCATTCTTCCGGCTTTGAGTCGGTGCCGGCCATGTACGATACACTGGTTTCCCAGGCGCGCTCGCTGTTTGACGGCGAGCCCAGCCATATTGCCAACGCGGCCAATCTGGCGGCGCTGGTGTATCACACCGTGCCCGATCTGAACTGGGCCGGCTTTTATTTTTACGACGGCAACGAGTTGGTGCTGGGGCCGTTCCAGGGGAAGATTGCCTGTGTGCGTATTGCGATGGGAAAAGGCGTATGCGGCACGGCTGCCGCGACCGGCCAGGCTCAGCTTGTGCCTGACGTATTTGCCTTTGCTGGCCATATTGCCTGCGATGCGGCATCCCGCTCGGAAGTTGTCATTCCCTTGTTCAGGGACGATAAACTGATCGGTGTCTGGGATGTGGACAGCCCCAAGCCCGACCGTTTTACCCAAGAGGATAAAGCCGGTATGCAGGCGCTGTGCCAGGTGTGGCTGGATGCTTGCGGCGGCGCCAAAGCGTAGCCTGCTCGGATCGTGCACAGATAAACCCTTATTTGCCTGTGTTTCGATTGAAATGTTCATGGAGATGTCCGTAAAATCCCCCCATTTCGTTAGTAACAAATAAAGGATAATAATGCCGGACAAGATCGAGTTGATCGCAACGGTGCTGTTTGCGATCGCCATTGTGCACACCTTTTCGGTGCCGTTTTTTGCCAGAAGAGCACATCGGGGCGGGCCGCACTCAGGCTTGTGGCATGCCTTTTCCGAAGTGGAGGCCGTATTCGGCTTGTGGGCGGCCATTCTGATCATCTTCATGGGCGTGACCGGCGGCCTGGACAGCGCCGTCAAATATATGGACAGCCGAAACTTTACCGAGCCGCTGTTCGTATTTGCGATCATGGTTGTTGCTGCCAGCCGGCCTATCCTGGTCATGGTCGGCACAACGGTGCGCTTTCTGGCTCGTGTGCTGCCACTGCAGACCTCCATCGCCACCTTTTTGCTGACCCTGACGCTGGTGCCGCTGGCCGGCTCGTTTATTACCGAACCGGCGGCGATGACGCTGGCCGCCTTGCTGCTCAAGCGCGCGTTCTTTGATCACAGCAGCCATACCCGGTTCAAATACATGGCCGTGGGCGTGCTGTTTGTCAATATTTCCATCGGTGGAGTGCTTACTTCCTATGCCGCGCCGCCGGTGCTGATGGTCGCGGGCACATTTGGCTGGGATACCGTGTACATGGCCACCCATTTCGGCTGGAAAGCGGCGCTTGCGGTGGTGATCAACGCCAGCGTGCTTACTTTCTTGATGCGCAAGGAGCTGGTGGTGGCCGGCGAGCACGCGAATGAGCAGACCCGGAGCAATAGCGACGAACGTGCGCCAATACCGTGGTTTGTCATTCTGATTCATCTGGCGTTTCTGGCCAGCATTGTGATTTTCGCGCACCATCCGGCTGTGTTCATCGGGTTGATGATGCTGTTTGTTGGCTATTGCACTGCCTACGAACACTATCAGGACAAGCTGATGATCAAAGAGGCACTGATGGTAGCGTTCTTTCTGGCCGGCCTGATTGTGCTGGGTGGGCTGCAGCAATGGTGGCTGCAGGATCTGCTTGCCGGGCTGTCGCCCGCGATGCTGTACTGGGGCGCAACGGCATTGACGGCAATTACTGATAACGCAGCATTAACCTATCTGGGCTCCCTGGTGGAAGGCACCAACGAGGTCTGGCGCTATATGCTGGTTGCCGGCGCGGTGACCGGCGGTGGTCTGACCGTGATCGCCAATGCACCCAATCCGGCGGGCTTTTCCATCCTCAAGGGGTGTTTTCCCGATGAGGCGATCTCGCCCAAATACCTGCTGCTGGCAGCGCTGATTCCGACGCTGGTAGCCGCGGCCATGTTTTTGCTGCCTGTGCAACTTCTGGGAAATACAGGCTTGTAAATTGCGATAAAATAAGGGGTTAATTTGGGGATAAGTCCCGTGGGCTTCCCATTTGCGCCCCATTTTTGGGGTCGTCCCATTGCGGGTTTGTATCCCTTTTCACCTGTTTTTTTGCGAGTTCGTTGTGCCTATTTATGCATATAAATGCAGCGCCTGCGGCCATGCCAAGGATGTGCTGCAAAAGATGTCCGATGCGCCACTGACCACCTGTCCCGAGTGTGGCCAGAGTACGTTTTCCAAGCAGGTTACTGCTGCCGGCTTTCAGCTCAAGGGCTCTGGCTGGTATGTAACCGATTTCCGCGGCGGCGGCACCAATGGCGCCGGCAACGCTGCGGCCAAGTCCGACACGGGCAGTGCCGGTCAAAGCGCAGCTGCACCGGCAGCCGCGCCGACCCCATCCTCATCTGAAGGCAGCGCTGCATAATTTGCCGCCTGCCAGCGGCGGCGCAGTGCCTCTGGCCTGTGCCGCTTCAAGCGTTTACACAAAATCAAAGAATTTCGGAGCATTTTTCATGCGTACCTGCTACACCGGTCAAGTCAGCCTTGATCAGCTGGATCAAACTGTTACCCTTTTCGGCTGGGTACATCGCCGTCGCGATCATGGTGGCGTGATTTTTATTGATCTGCGTGACCGCGAAGGCATTGCACAGATTGTTTTTGATCCCGACAATGCGCAGGCCTTTGCAATAGCGGAAGAGATCCGTAACGAATACTGCATCCGTATCACCGGTCTGGTGCGCCGCCGCCCTGAAGGCACCTCCAACAAGGAGCTGGTCTCGGGCGAAATTGAAGTGCTGTGCCGCGAAGTCGAAGTGCTCAACGCGTCCGTCACACCGCCGTTCCAACTTGATGACGAAAACCTGTCTGAAACGACTCGCCTGACGCATCGCGTCCTGGATCTGCGCCGCCCGCAAATGCAGCGCAACCTGATGCTGCGCTATCGGGTTTCCATCGAAGTGCGCAAGTTCCTTGATGGGCTGGGGTTTATCGATATCGAAACACCCATGCTGACCAAAAGCACCCCCGAAGGCGCCCGCGACTATCTGGTGCCGTCACGGGTACATGACGGGCAGTTTTTTGCCCTGCCACAGTCGCCCCAACTGTTTAAGCAGATGCTGATGGTGGCCGGCTTTGACCGTTACTATCAGATCGTCAAATGCTTCCGCGACGAAGACCTGCGCGCCGATCGTCAGCCTGAATTCACACAGATCGATTGTGAAACCTCATTCCTGAACGAAGAAGAAATTCGTGAGATTTTTGAAGGCATGGTGCGCCATGTGTTCAAGCAGGTGCAGAACGTGGACCTGGATGCGCGCTTCCCGATCATGAGCTGGGACGAAGCCATGCGCCGTTTCGGTTCCGACAAGCCGGACATGCGTGTCAAGCTGGAGTTCACCGAGCTGACCGATGTGATGAAAGACGTTGAATTCAAGGTGTTCTCTGCTGCCGCGGTCCAGCCGGGTGGACGTGTCGTCGCATTGCGCGTACCCGGTGGCGCCGAGTTGTCACGCAAGGAAATTGACGACTACACCCAGTTTGTCAGCATCTACGGCGCCAGGGGGCTGGCATGGATCAAGGTCAACGACCCGGCCAAGGGCCGCGAAGGCCTGCAGTCGCCGATCGTGAAAAACCTGCATGACGCCGCGATCACTGAAATCCTGCAACGCTCGGGCGCTGCCGCCGGCGATATCATTTTCTTTGGCGCCGACAAGGCCAAAGTCGTGAACGACGCCATGGGCGCCTTGCGTGTCAAGCTGGGCCACAGTGACTTTGCCAAGTCTACCGGCCTGTTCGAAAACAGCTGGAAGCCGTTGTGGGTGGTTGATTTCCCGATGTTCGAGTATGACGAACAAGAGGGTCGTTATTTCGCCGCGCATCACCCCTTTACCAGCCCGAAAGATGGCCACGAAGATTTTCTCAACACAGATCCATCCAAGGCCTACGCCAAGGCATATGATTTGGTGCTCAACGGCTGGGAAATCGGCGGCGGCTCGGTCCGTATCCATCGTGAAGAAGTACAAAGCAAGGTATTCCGTGCCCTGAACATCAGCGACGAAGAAGCCCGCGCCAAATTCGGCTTCCTGCTGGATGCGCTGCAGTATGGTGCGCCTCCGCATGGTGGCCTGGCCCTGGGGCTTGATCGCCTGGTAACCATGATGGCCGGCGCCGAATCGATTCGCGACGTGATTGCCTTTCCTAAAACACAACGCGCGCAGTGTCTGCTTACCCAGGCGCCATCGCCCGTCGACGAAAAGCAATTGCGTGAACTACATATTCGTTTGCGTAATAAAACAGTCGTCGAATAAGCCGGAAAAAAAGCCAGAATCTGATTCTGGCTTTTTTTTCGTCCATTTGCGACATGTGTCTGTTGCGCCACTGCGTAACCAGATCAGTGGGCCTATAATTTTGTTATTCTGCTGTTCAGTTCCTATTTGTTTATACGCCAGTGGCAAGGACTTGCTTTCGGGCGAGTACCCGCCACCCGTTCATTGAAATTTCAGGAGAGACGTAATGACAACCGAAGTACAAACCTCACTCGCCGGCAAAGTGGCATTGGTTACCGGCGCGGCCAGTGGCCTGGGCAAGGAAATTGCCGAAACCTATGCCAAGGCTGGTGCCGCAGTGGGCATTGCAGACCTGAATCTGGACGGTGCCAACAAGGTGGCAGAGCAAATTAACGCTGCGGGCGGAAAAGCCTTCGGCATCGCCATGGACGTGACCGACGAGGCGCAGGTCAACAAGGGTGTGGACGATCTTGTCGCACACTTTGGCGCGCTGGACATTCTGGTGTCAAATGCAGGCATTCAGACCATCGAATCTATCGACAAGTTCGAGTTTGCAAAGTGGAAGAAGATGCTGGCCATTCATTTGGATGGCGCATTCCTGACCACCAAGGCGGCCCTGCAACACATGTATAAGGCCAAAAAAGGGGTGGTCATTTATATGGGATCGGTGCATTCGCATGAGGCCTCAAAACTGAAAGCCCCTTATGTGACTGCAAAGCACGGCCTGTTGGGGCTGGCCCGGGTGCTGGCCAAAGAGGGCGCTGCTCACAATGTGCGCTCGCATGTGATTTGCCCTGGTTTTGTGCGCACGCCGATCGTGGAAAAACAGATTCCTGAGCAGGCCAAGGAATTGGGTATTTCGGAAGAAGAAGTGGTCAAGAACGTGATGCTGGCCGGTACCGTGGACGGTGAATTTACGACGCCGCAAGATATCGCCCAGACTGCCCTGTTTCTGGCCGCGTTTCCTAATAACGCGCTTACCGGTCAATCGGTCGTGGTCAGCCACGGCTGGTTCATGCAGTAAGGCATATCATGGTTCAGTTGCCCGAGTACGAGCGGATTGCGCTGGTTTTGCAGGGGGGCGGTGCGCTCGGCGCATACCAGGCCGGCGTATTCGAAGGCCTGGAGCAGGCGGGGATAGAACCCAACTGGATTTCAGGCATTTCCATTGGCGCGCTTAACACCGCCATCATTGCCGGAAACCCACCGGGTAAACGCGCGCAACGACTGCGTGAGTTCTGGGATACCATCTGCCAGCCCAATAATGGTTTTGGTCTGATGCCGTGGGTGGAGCAAAGCCTGTTCCAGCTCAATGACCTGGCCCGGAGCAGTTTGTCGGCCATGTATGGCATGTCTGCCATGATGGATGGGCAAAAAGGCTTTTTCACGCCGCGCTTTCCGCCGCCCTCGCTGTATACGAAAGGCAGTGTCGAGAACATCGGTTTTTATGATATGGCGCCATTGCGCGAGACGCTTGAACGGCTGTGTGATTTTGACCTGATCAACCAGGGGCATCTGAACGTGTCGGTCGGCGCAGTGAACGTGCGCACCGGCAACTTCACCTATTTCTGCAACGACAGGCACCGCCTGACAGCGGCGCATTTCATGGCTTCCGGCGCATTGCCGCCAGCCTTTGCGCCGGTTCTGATCGATGGCGAATATTACTGGGATGGCGGTATCATGTCCAACACGCCGCTTGGCTATGTGCTGGACGCGCAAGTGAACGCCGACACCCTGGTCTTCCAGGTGGATTTATGGAGTGCCCGCGGGCATTTGCCGGATAATATGCTGCAGGTCTATGACCGGGTCAAGGAAATCCAGTACTCCAGCCGTACCCGGCTCGTGACTAATCAATGGGCACGTATGCAGCGCATGCGCTCGGTCATGGCCAAAGTGCTGGAGCAGTTGCCAGACAAGCACAGCCTGGATGCGGAAACCCTGGATATGGCCCGGGCCATTGCCGACAGCAAGCACTGCAATGTGATTCAGCTTATTTACCGTGATCGCGAGTACGAGTCGTACAACAAGGATTATCAGTTCGGTGTGAGTGCAATGCGCGATCACTGGAAATCCGGGCTTAAGGATATTCGCAATACGCTATCGCATCCCGACTATCTTGCCATGCCCGATAATGATATTTCATTTGTGACGCATGACATTCATCGCAATCAAAGCGAAGCAGCCAGCAAGAAAAAATTCTGAATTGAAAACGGGGCCTAACGCCCCGTCTTGGTGATGTTCAAATGATCAAAGCGGTAGCGTCACTGCTGCGCAAACGTATTGCACTGTTTCATATCGCCACCGGCCAGGCCGCGCTTGAACCAGCTCATGCGCTGCTCTGAAGAGCCATGCGTAAAGGAGTCAGGCACCACATAACCCTGGGCCTGCTTCTGGATATGATCGTCACCAACCGCTGCGGCAGCGTTCATGGCTTCCTCGATGTCGCCGTCTTCAATAATCGTGCCTTCTTTCTGCAGCTCATGTGCCCAGATACCTGCAAAGCAGTCTGCCTGCAGCTCCACGCGCACCGACAGATCGTTGGCCTGGCGCTCGTTCATTGAGCTGCGCGCCTGGGCCATTTTATCCATGACGCCCAGCAGATTCTGCACATGATGCCCAACTTCGTGAGCCAGTACATAGCCCTGTGCAAAGTCGCCCTGAACCCCCATTTGCGCGCCCATTTGATGAAAGAAGCTCATGTCCAGGTAGACCTTGCGATCCTCAGGGCAATAAAACGGCCCCATCGCTGCCTGACCCACGCCGCAGGCGGAGCGGGTGGCGCCGGAGTAGAGTACCAGTGCCGGATTCTGATAGGTGCCACCATTCTGCTTGAAAATGCCAGTCCAGACGTTTTCGGTGGTTTTGAGCACCTTGGAAATAAATACTTTGTCCTTGTCATTGGCAACCGGCTGGCCGGCTTGCTGTGACTGGCCGGCGGGCTCTTGCATGATATCGCCACCGCCCAGAATGGTCATCGGATTGATGCCCAGAAAATACCAGGCGGCCAGTGCGACGACGATTGTGCCGATGCCGATCTTGCCCCCTCCCAGCCGCATGCCACCACGGCCACCGCCGCCGGACCCACGGCGGTCTTCCACATTGCTGCTTTGTTCCTGATCGTCTAATCGCATCTTGATCCCTCTGTTGCAAGCCCACCGCAAATGAAACAGGCAGGTTGTTTTTTATTTGAAATTTTATGACTGCGCCCCGATTTTATACGGGAACGCAGGGTAAATTGCGGCAAATCACGTAACCGAATGCAAGATCTGCAGCGCAGCTCAAATCGCATGGGGTGCCCGGTTGTCATTCTTTTGCGGGTTTTCACGATTAAAATAGGAACATGAAAAATATGTTCAATTGTGTTGTTGTTGGCGCGCCGGGTTCTCCGGGCGATCGTTATGTGAATGGTGGATGCTGGCAGGCCTGGCCACAGGCCATCGTTGCCGAGCGGCCAGTCCTTTGCCATGAGGGGCGCCGCCATCATGGGTGACATTATCCGTGCCATTACCATTTACGCCATTCCGCTGATTTTTGCCATTACGCTGGCCGAAGCGGCACGCGGCTTTGTCGCCCACAAGCTGGGGGACCGCACGGCAATGATGCTGGGTCGTCTTACCCTTAACCCTGCCAAGCATATCGATCCCATCGGCACCATTCTTGTGCCCTTGTTGCTGATCGCCGCCAATCCGGGTTTTGTGGTGGGCTGGCCCAAGCCGATTCCGGTGAACGAGTCGCACTTTGCCAACCCGAAGCGCGACAGTATCCTGCTGGCGCTGGCCAGACCGCTGGCCAATCTGCTGATGGGCATTTTGTGGGTGATCACGGCGCGTGTGCTGCTGGGCTTTGGTCTGCTGGACAGTTATTGGTGGAAGGTGGCAATCGCCGGCTTTACGCTCAATATCTTCCTGATGGTCTTTAACCTGCTGCCCATTCCGCCTATGGACGGCAGCCGCATCATTGCCGGATTCCTGCCGCCGAAGTGGGCCATTGCCTATCAGCGGCTGGAGCCCTACGGGTTTTTCATTGTGCTTGGCCTGATCGCTTTTGGTCTGTTGCAGGTTGTGCTTTTGCCGGTTATCAGTGTGGTGCTTGAACTGCTTGGGCGTCTGTTTCTGTTCGGATAAGAATAAATCATGACTACACTTAAAGTTGTCAGCTATAACATTCACAAAGGCAAGTCAGCATTTGGCAAGCGGGTGTCGCTTGCCGATCTGCAGTCCGGGTTGACGCAACTGAGTGCAGATCTGGTGTTCTTGCAGGAAGTGCAGGGCCGCAACAGCCGGTTCGAATCGTTGCACGCGCAGCAGGATATGCTGGCAAATCATTTGTCGATGGATGTCTGTTATGGCTGCAATGCCGTGCGCACCGACACCGATCACGGCAATGCATTGCTTTCCCGGTTTCGCATTGTGGAGCACGAAAACGAGGATATTTCCGACCATCGTCTGGAGCAGCGCGGCGTGCTGCATGCACGGGTAGAAATCGATGGCAGAACCGTTCACTGTTTTGTCGCGCACCTGGGACTATTTGCCGCCAGTCGCGGCCGCCAGGTCGTTGCCATCATCGAACGCATCAAGCGGCTGGTGCCGGATAATGAGCCGCTTATTCTGGCCGGTGATTTTAACGACTGGAATGAAAAACTGGCGCCTTATTTCGATCATGAGCTGGGCCTGCACGAGGTGTTCGCCAACAGCCCGCTGCGGATCGATAACGAGTTACCGCGTCTGAAAACGTCATTGCGCAGTATGATGGATGGCCGCGGTCTGATGGCCGTGGACCAACTGGCGCCACCGCGTACCTTTCCGGCCATGTTCCCCTGGCTGCGGCTGGATCGCATGTATCAACGCGGCTTTACTATCCTGTCGGCGCAGGTGCTCAAGGGGCGGCCCTGGGCGCGTATCTCCGACCATGCGCCGATTCTGGCCGAGCTGGAACTGGCCTGAATGCATCCATTCGAGACTGGTTACCCCCAATCTGCGGGGTTTGGCCCCAGGCGCAGCCTGTTTTGCGAGAGCCGAATGCAGCGACACCTCATTCTTCGCTACAATAGCGACCAATACTCAGGGCTTGCCTGGCGCTCGCAACAGCAGGCTGCGGTTGCCGCGACTTGCCCATTGAAATTGCACTCAGTTACCCCGTGGCAGACCTTCGGGCATGTCACAGTACGAAAATCGCTACGATGACAAAAAAAATCCTGATTGTTCGCTCGTCTTCCCTGGGAGATTTGGTGCATATGCTACCGGCCATCTCCGACATTCATCGGCATGTGCCTGGCGCGCAAATCGACTGGGTTGTGGAAGAACATTTTGCGGAAATTCCTGCCTGGCATCCTGCCGTACACGAGGTGATCGTCATTTCCCATCGCCGCTGGCGCAAGCAATGGCTCTCGCGGCAGGCCTGCCGCGAACGGCGGGCTTTCGCTCAGAATCTGCGCAAGCGGGATTACGACATTGTGCTGGACATGCAGGGGCTGATGAAATCGGCCTGGGTCGTACGCCAGGCAAAAGGCCGACGCCACGGCCTGGACTGGCGTTCGGCACGCGAATCGCTGGCTTCGCTTTTTTATCATGATCGTCATAAAGTTGAATTCTGGCAGCCGGCCGTGCGTCGTCAGCGCCTGCTGGCCTCTGCCGCGCTGGGCTATACCTTCTCGGGCGATCCCGATTTCGGCCTGCAGTCCTTTACCGACAACACGCCGATACAGGATTATGCAGTCATCATGCCGTCGGCCAGCCGGGAAGACAAATTATGGCCGGAACAGGATTGGCAGGTCGTATTTGGCCTGCTCAAGCAGGCCGGGTTGGGGCTCAAGCTGCTTGCCGGAAACGAAAACGAAGCGGCAAGGGCGCACGCCCTTATACGGGATTTCGATAATGCCGAAGTTTTACCCCGAATGAACCTGACCGAAGTTGCTAAACTGTTGGCAGCCTGCAAAATTATGGTCGGCCTTGACAGCGGTCTGACGCATCTGGCAGCGGCGCTTGGTCGTCCCACTATCGGTATTTACAGCGCCTCGACGCCGGTGCGCACACCGCTGGAAGGCGCAGGCTTTACTGCCAGCCTGGGCGACCGGGGCCTGCCGCCAACGCGAGATATGGTGGTGTCAAAACTGAAGCAGGCTTTGCAGGCCTGACAGTGATCCTTCCTTGTGGCCGTCCCGGTACCTAGAATCAGAACATGAATCGCTTTTTTTATACTGCAACCCTAAGAATGGCCTCACCTTTGCTGCTGTGGTGGCTGCAACGGCGTGCGCGCAAGGCTGGCGGCGTTTGGGATATCCGCGGTCCCGAGCGATTTGGTCGCTATACCGAAAGACAACAGGCCGGCCCGCATGACGAAGATGAGGGTTATGCAGAATCGGTGTTTGGTTTTGCCCGGCCGGTGTGGGTGCATGCCGTCAGCCTGGGCGAGACGCGGGCCGCCCAGCCGTTGGTGCAGGCGCTACTGGACCAGGGGTTGCCTGTCCTGCTGACGCATTTTACGGAAACCGGCAGGTCAATCGGCGGCAAACTATTTGCGCCGGCCATCAATACCGGCAGATTGTGCCAGGCGTGGATGCCTTACGATTTTCCCGAAGCCGTGCAAGGATTTCTCGATTACTGGAAGCCACGCTGCTGTATTCTGATCGAACGCGAAATCTGGCCCAATATGGTGGCTCAGACCAAGAAGCAGAACATTCCCGTTATTGTGGCCAGTGCGCGCTTTTCACCGGCGTCGCTGCGCCGCGGACAACTGCTGGGCAGCGTGCTGCGCAAGGCGTTGACCAGTATTGATCTGATTCTTACCCAGACCCACATTGACGCAGCGCGTCTTGCGGAAATCGGCGTCAAGCGCACGCGCGTGGTGGGTAACCTGAAGTTTGACCTGCGCATCTCGCCCGAGCAGTCGCATATGGGACAGGTGGCGCGGCGTCATATCGGGCGGCCTGTCATTGTGATTGCCAGCACCCGGGAAGGCGAAGACGAGTTGTTTACCCGCGCCATAGCCGAGGTAAAAAAGACCTATCAGGCCGAGTGGAACGAACAGGGCGGAGCAGAGCGGCAAGGCGCATCGGGCATCGCCCCCAATCGGATGCCGCTGTTTGTCCTGGTGCCCCGGCACCCGCAACGCTTTGATCTGGTCGCCGGCTATCTGGCCGATGATGGCCTGAGTGTTTGCCGGCGCAGCGCCTTTCCGACTGATAACGAGTTGCGCACCGCCGATGTATTGCTGGGCGACTCGGTTGGGGAAATGTTTTTCTTTTATGGTCTGGCTGACGTGGCCATCGTGGCGGGCAGTTTTGCCGAGCTGGGTGGCCAGAACCATATCGAAGCCAGCGCGCTTGGCCTGCCTGTCATCGTGGGTCCGCATACCCGCAATTTTCAGCAATCGGTGGAAGATGCGCTGGCCGAGGGCGCTGCCCGCCGCGCCCAGACGCCGTCCGAGGCCATTGGCCTGGCATTGCGGATTCTGGAAAATCCTGAATTGCGCCTGGGCATGAGTCGCGCTGCCAAAGAATGGCTGTCCCTGCACGAGGGCGCTACCGATAGAATCATGTCTGCGTTGCAGCCTTATTTGAAGTAAACCATGTCCCTGTTACCGAGTGCCTCCGTCCTGCAAAAGACCCTTTATTCGGCATTGCCAGACTTTGCCAGTATTGCGTGGGTTGAGCAGATTGGTTCGACCAACGTCAATCTGATGCAGGAAGTCAGAAATACACAATCTGCCATGGGCCGACCGGCGCTGCTGGGTGCCCATACCCAGACCAGTGGACGTGGCCGGGCCGGACGGCGCTGGCAGGATACGCCAGGCTCCACGCTGATGTTTTCCTGCGCTTACGATGTATTTGTGCCGCCTGCGCGCCTGCCCATGCTGGCTCCGGTGGTGGGGATTGTCGCTTGTGAACAGTTGCGAAAAATCGCCGGCCCGGCCGTGCAGGATCGCCTGCTCATGAAGTGGCCCAATGATATTTTGTATGATCAGGCCAAGCTGTCCGGGTTGCTGGTCGAATCGACCCGGCCGCTGCAACGCGAATCGCAGCACCACCATGTGGTCATCGTTGGCATGGGAATGAATTTATCCAGCGCAGTAGCGCTGACCCAGCATCTGGGACGCAAGGTTGCCGACTGGACGTCGGTGCTGGGCGATATGAGCGATGATGCCGGTCGTTCGGAAGACATCGCCTTGTTGGTTGCCCGCATTGCCCGGGCGTGGCGTGACGCCTTTGCGCAGTATGAACAGCAGGGTTTTGCCGCTTTCATGGCGCGTCATGCGCAGGTCGATGCACTACGCGAGCAGCAGGTCAATGTGATCCAGGATGAGCGGATCGTCCTGTCCGGCGCCGCCCGTGGTGTGAATCAGGATGGCTGCCTGCTGGTTGAGTGCGCAGGGCAGCAGCACCCCATTACGATTGGTGATATTTCCATCCGGCCTGAAGGCCAGGGCTGACCTTATGCTGACCGTTCTGATTGACGCCGGCAACTCGCGCATCAAAGTGTCCCTTTTCGATTCGGCAGAGCGGTCTGCCGACACAGGCGTGCATGCCTTTGCCGCCGCAGACTTAAATGCCCTGGCCGATCTGATCAGGCAACTGCCGCAGGTGCCCGCCAGGGCGCTGGGCGTCAGTGTCACCACCGAGGCAATCCGGCAGGAACTGGACGCCATTCTTGCGCCTTGCCCGATCCAGTGGCAAACCCCGGAAGCACGACTGCTGCGGCTTAAAAACCGCTACTACAACCCGGCCGAGCTGGGGCCCGATCGCTGGCTTGGCCTGTTGGGTATTATGACTGCGCGACCCATTGACGGCCCGATGATGTTGGTCAGCTTCGGGACGGCGACCACGGTCGATACGATCGATGATCATGAAACTTTTCTGGGCGGGGTTATTTTTCCTGGTGTGAGCATGATGCAATCATCGCTGGGCGCAGGGACGGCCCGCCTGCCTGTTGCCCCAATGCCTGCGCAGGTTTGGCCGTCGTTTCCGCAAAACACCCAGGCGGCCATTGCCGCCGGAATTGTGGCTGCGCAAACGGGCGGCGTGATCAGGCAGTGGCAGCAGGTGACCGAACATCTGGGCCGCGCGCCGCTGGTTTTTGTCACCGGGGGCGCGCGCGCGGCGATCATGCCGGAACTGCAGGCGCGCATCGATTCATTCAGCGTCGATATGGGATTTGGTACAATACCACTCATCGAGAGCGAGTCGCCGGTCCTTGACGGCCTGCGCGCGCTTGCACAGCACTCAACGGACGCCTGATATGCGCACGCTTTTCTTTATTGTCGTCCTGGCCAATGTCCTTACTTACGGACTGGGCGCAGGCTGGTTTGGCCTCAAGCCGGGCGAATCGCGTCTGGGAGCGGCTGTCAAAACCCCCACCGAATTTCGCCCAGGCGCCATTGAAGTAGGGCCTATCCGCTAATGGCTATCCAGACTGAACCGTTTGAGACCGTCGGCCCGGCCGGCCGCATCGATTGCCTTGTCGACTGGCCAGATCCAGACCAGCCTCTACTGGGCTGGGCGCTGGTTCTGCATCCGCATCCGCTGCATGGCGGCACGCGCAACAACAAAGTGGTCACGACCCTGTCGCGCGCCTACGCGCAGGCAGGCTACGCCGTGCTGCGCCCTGATTTTCGCGGTATTGGCAAATCTGAAGGCAGTTTTGACCAGGCGCGCGGCGAAACCGCAGACATGCAGCATCTGGTTCAGGCGTTTTTGACTGCGCATCCCCAACTGGACGGCAAGCCGTGGCTGCTGGCCGGTTTTTCGTTTGGAACCTCGGTGGCGGCGCAGCTGTACTCGGTGTTACGCGAAGAGCAAACCCAGCCTCTGCCACATTTGCTGACCCTGGTGGGCACGGCAGTAAAACGGTTTACCTGGCGCGAGGTGGTATTGCCTGCAAACACAGTGGTCATTCATGGGGAGCGCGATGAAGTGGTACCGCTGCAGGAAGTTTTTGACTGGATCGTCAGCTATCGCATTGCCGTTACGGTTATCCCCGGCGCCACCCATTTTTTTCATGGCTATCTGATCGAATTGAAAAAACTGGCGCTCGACGCGTTGCAGCAGATGTCCGCCGAAACCGCCGTGTAACGCATTTTGTCCTGCAAGCGCTTATAATTCCTAACTGGCAGGCCCACCTCTTCTCAAATCCTTTCTTCTATCCGGATCCGTTTCCATGTTCCTACGTCGTATTGTTCTTATCCTGATCATCGTCCTGGTCGCAGGCGGTGCTTATGTCTTCTTCAATAAAACCAACAATAGCGCGCCCTCGGGCAGCACGCAGACAGCCACAGGTTCGGATACGACGCAGACCGGATCCGCTGCGCAGCCTGCTCCTACGACACCACCCAAGCCGGAATCACGCTCCAGCGTGCCGGTAACCAACGCCAGTACGCCGGTGCTTACCGAGGTGGCCGGTATGACGCCGCCGCAAACTAATGTCAAGGCATGGTTTCTGATTGATGCTACGTCAGGCCAGATTATCGGCAACCAGGAACCGGACCTGAAAGTGTCGCCTGCTTCACTGACCAAGCTGATGACTGCCAGCCTGGTCTTCTCGGCACTTGACGAAAACCGCATCCGGCCTGAACAGGAAGTGACCGTATCGGAAAAAGCCTGGCGCACCGGTGGTTCGCGCATGTTCATCCGGGTCAATACACAGGTGACTGTTGATGACCTGATCAAGGGCATGATTGTGCAGTCTGGCAACGATGCCACCATTCAACTGGCCGAAGTCGTGGCCGGCAGCGAAGATGTATTCGTGAACCAGATGAACAAGGAAGCGGCGCTGTTCGGTATGAACAACACCCACTTTACGGATCCGACCGGCCTGCCGGCACCGGAACACTACACGACAGTGCGCGACCTGTCGGTGCTGGCGCAGCATGTGATCAAGGATCACCCCAAGTATTATCATTATTTCAGCCAGCCTGAGTTTACCTACAACAAAATTCGCCAGCACAACCGCAATGGTTTGCTGTCCCGCAATATTGGCGTGGATGGCCTCAAAACCGGGCATACGGAAGATGCTGGCTATTGCCTGATCGCAGCAGCCAAGCGCGATGATCGTCGCCTTATTTCAGTTGTCGTTGGTGCGGCAACTGTGCGCGAACGCGAACAGGTCAGTCAGAACCTGCTGGACTGGGGCTATCAGAACTTTACCGCCAAACAGGTGGCTGCGGCTGATGCGCCGCTCATCAGCCCGCGCGTTTGGGAAGGCACTGTGAAAGAGGCCAAACTGGGTGCTGTCGACGGCGTCAGCGTGACCGTACCGCGCGGTATGGAAGACAAGGTCCAGACCATTACGCAGATCAACGGCAAGCTGGTTGCACCGCTGGCCAAGGGCCAGACAGTGGGCAATGTCCAGTTCGTGCTCAATGGCAAAGTCCTCAAGCAGGAGTCACTCACCGTTCTAGAAGATGTACCGCAGGCCGGCTTCTTCGGACGCATGTGGGACAAGGTCCTGAGCAGTTTCAATAGTTAATCTTTCGGGCAGAGTGTGGTGATACAGGGTATAGACAGCGACAGCATCGTTTATCTTAACGGTGAGTATGTGCGGGCCGACGAGGCAAAAATTTCGGTATTCGATCGGGGATTCATTTTTGGGGACGGCGTCTATGAAGTGGTGCCGGCCTATAATCGCAAGCCGTTCCGGCTGAACGAGCATGTGCAGCGCCTGGAGCGCAGCCTGAACGCTATCGGCCTGGCATCCGGCAAAACCCCCCAGTTCTGGGCGGGCCTCATGCAGGACATGATCGACCGCGCCAAAACCGACGATTCCTTTATCTATCTGCAGGTTACGCGTGGCGTTGCCAAACGTGAGCATGTTTTCCCAGTGCCTGCGGTTACACCCACCATTTTCTGCTCCAGCGGTCCGTTTATCCGGCCAACGGCAGAGCAGCGCGAGCGCGGTATTCGCGTGATCTCTGGCCCGGATGAGCGCTGGCTGCACTGCGATATCAAATCGGTGTCGTTGCTGGGCAATGTTCTGGCGCGCCAGGCGGCCGCCGAGCGTGGCGTGGATGAAGTTATCCAGTTTCGCAATGATTTCCTGACGGAAGGCTCGCTGAGCAACATGTGGGTGGTCAAAGATGGAACCTTGCTGGCGCCCATCAAAAACCACCTGATTCTTGAAGGCATCCGCTACGGTCTGCTGGCAACGCTAGCCGAGCGGGCAGGGGTGCCGTTTGAGGCCCGCAACATTACCCGCGCAGAAGTCTTTGCCGCCGATGAGATTCTTGTCACATCGGCGACCAAGGAAGTGTTGCCGGTTCTGGAACTGGACGGCGCACCGGTTGGAAATGGCCAGCCCGGCCCCATATACAGAAAGGTAAGGGCTGAATATGACAAGGAAATTTCCCGATTATGATGAAAGACATTCCACCAGAGCAATCGCTGATTGAATATCCCAGCGATTTTCCGATCAAGGTCATGGGTGTTCAGCATCCCGAGCTGGCCCAACTGCTGACCGACGTCGTGTTGCAGTTCGATCCGCAGTTTGATCCGGCTACGGTGGAAATGCGTCCAAGCAGCAAGGGCAACTACATCGGCCTGACATTCACCGTGCGCGCCACCTCCCGAGAGCAGCTCGATAATCTGTATCGTGCGCTGCACGGACATGCGCTGGTCAAAATCGTTTTGTGATGCAAGTACAGGTACGTCATCTGGACGGGCCTGCGCCCTACGAGCCGGTATGGCAGGCCATGAAGTCGTTTACCGAAGCTCGCCATAAAGAGACGCCAGACGAAATTTGGCTGGTAGAGCACTGTCCGGTCTATACACTGGGACAGGCCGGCAAGCCGGAACATTTGCTCAATACCGGGGCGATCGAGGTCGTCCAGTGCAATCGTGGTGGACAGGTTACCTACCACGGCCCGGGGCAACTGGTTGTCTATCCGCTGGTCGATTTGCGTCGCCAGGGCATTTACGTCAAGGAATATGTGGCGCTGATCGAGGATGTCGTGCTCGATACCCTGGCCAGTTTCGGCCTGCAACAGGCCTGTCGCAAGGCCGGGGCGCCCGGTGTCTATGTGCCGTTACAGGACGGCAGTCTGGCCAAAATCGCAGCGCTTGGCGTGAAAATCAGCCAGGGCTGCGCCTATCATGGTCTGGCCCTGAATGTGGATATGGACCTGCAACCCTTTGCCGGCATTAACCCCTGTGGCTACGCGGGTTTGCAAACCGTAGATCTGAAAACCATGGGCGTCAATACGACTGTGCAGGAAGTTGGCATGCGCGTGCTTGAGCGGCTGTTGCCCCGGTTTTCCTGATGCGCGTCGGGGGTTGCCCCAATGTGTTTGCTATAAGATCGGGACATAGCCAGGTCGTGGCCTGGCGGGGTAGGGGGCGGGGACGTTCCCCCCGGTGAATCTTCGCTTGTCCCCATCGTCCAGAAGCGCTGGCAACGCCTAAACTTATGGCGCTCTTAGGGTTTTTGCGGATAAGCCTCTATTAAGCGTTAAAATGAGCTGAAATTTCACGCGGTTTTCATAAACCACCGTGAGTCAATACAACCTGCCTTATTGCCGTAACGTCCATTCCCATAAGGGCCGTGACACCACTATGACTACAAACACAGCAGTAACTCCGACTGTCAAAGACGAACAGTACGACGCAACCAAGAAGCAGAAATCCTTCGACAAAACGTCGCGGATTCCTATCAAGATTATTCCGGTCGAGCGCCTGAAAAAGCCCGAATGGATTCGTGTCAAGGCGGCGGCGCCCAATTCGCGCTTTAACGACATCAAGAAAATCCTGCGCGAACACAATCTGTTCACGGTCTGTGAGGAAGCGTCCTGCCCCAATATCGGCGAGTGTTTCGGCAAGGGTACGGCGACCTTCATGATTATGGGCGACAAATGTACCCGTCGCTGTCCGTTCTGTGATGTGGGCCACGGTCGGCCCGATCCGCTGGATGTCAACGAGCCGTCCAATCTGGCCAAATCTATCGCCGCGATGCGCCTGAACTACGTGGTCATTACTTCGGTTGATCGCGATGATCTGCGTGATGGCGGCGCGGCCCACTTTGTGGAATGCATCAACGAGACACGTAGCCGCTCTCCCAAGACCCAGATTGAAGTGCTGGTTCCCGATTTTCGTGGCCGCCTGGACAAGGCGCTGGACATTTTCGGCAACGGCCTGCCGGATGTCATGAACCACAATCTGGAAACGGTTCCCCGCCTGTATAAACAGTCCCGTCCCGGTGCTGACTACATGCACTCGCTCAAACTGTTGCGCGACTGTAAACAGCGCTATCCGAACGTACCGACCAAGTCCGGCCTGATGGTGGGACTGGGCGAAACTGACGAGGAAATCCTGCAGGTCATGCGGGACATGCGCGATCATGATATTGATATGCTGACCATTGGCCAGTATCTGCAACCCTCAGAGCACCATTTGCCCGTGCTGCGTTACGTCCATCCCGATACCTTCAAAATGTTCGAGGAAGAGGCCTACAAAATGGGCTTTACGCACGCCGCGGTTGGTGCCATGGTGCGGTCATCCTACCACGCCGACGAACAGGCTCACGCGGCCGGCTACTGATCGCAGTCACGCAATTGTCGTGGCAGTTTGCAAAAAAGCGCAGTTCCTTTTTTTGAGGACTGCGCTTTTTTTTGATTTGAGCAACATGGCCTGTGATGCCGTCATGGGTCTGACTGGCGCTTAATCGCTTTGACGACGTTTCCAAAGCCTCAGGCCTGGCGGCATGGTTGCGGCCCTGGCTCCTGCTCTGCCAGGCGGGTGATGCTGATAATCTGGGCCGGTCTGTCGTTTTCCGATCAATTATCCCTCCATCTGCCCTTTTCAGTCGGTTGCCCCGCCGGTTTTGTGCCGGACATTGCACTATAATCCGGTCTATATACTCCGATCTGAATCTGCATAGTGGGAATCCCGGCATGAAACTTTTGATTACCGGCGGAGCCGGGTTTATTGGCTCACACACCGTTGTCGAATTGCTGAGTGCAGGACACGAGATTGTCGTGCTGGATAATCTGTCCAATAGCTCGGTCACATCGCTGAACCGGGTAGAGAAAATCACCGGCAAGTCTGTCATTTTTGTTGAGGGCGATATTCGCGACCGGCCTGTGCTGGATGCGCTGTTCGGCGCGCACAATATTGATGCAGTGGTGCATTTTGCCGGCCTGAAAGCCGTAGGCGAAAGTGTCCGGCAGCCATTGCGGTATTACGACAATAATGTGGGTGGGACAATCACGCTAACCGAAGCCATGGCCGATGCCGGGGTTCGTCGCATCGTTTTCAGCTCCTCAGCGACCGTCTATGGCGAGCCGGAGACCATGCCGATTGCCGAGACCTGTCCGGTGGGCAATCCCACCAATCCCTATGGCAGTTCCAAATTAATGGTTGAGCGCATCCTGCAGGACCTGGCAACGTCCGATCCGCGATGGTCTGTGGCGATTCTGCGCTATTTCAATCCTGCCGGGGCGCACGAATCCGGGTTTATCGGCGAAGATCCCAACGGCATTCCCAACAATCTGTTGCCTTACATTACCCAGGTGGCAGTAGGGAAGTTGGAAAAACTTGCCATATTCGGTAGTGATTATCCGACGCCCGACGGCACCGGTGTGCGTGACTATATCCATGTGGTGGACCTGGCTCAGGGTCATCTGGCCGCCTTAAATTTCATTCAGGATAAAACCGGCGCCCATATCTGGAATCTGGGTACGGGCAAAGGGTACTCCGTGCTGGATATCGTCAAGGCATTTGAAGAGGCGACGGCGGTGTCCATACCCTATACCTTATCACCTCGGCGCGAAGGCGATATAGCCGAGTGCTGGTCCAACCCCGAGAAGGCAAGCCGGGAACTGGGCTGGACGGCCAGGCGGGGGTTGTCATTGATGATGTCCGATAGCTGGCGCTGGCAAAAAAACAACCCACAGGGCTATCGAAGCGACGATAGCGACTCACAATAGCGGCAGGCGCCCGGACGGCTCGACAGGCCGCGTCCCAACCTGGGACAACAAGGCTAGCGCACGTCTTTGTATACGTTCATGGTGCTGTTGGCAAAGACCGACAGATTGAACAAAACTTCGGCGCGTTGCCGCGTATGCTGGGCCACGGTTGCCAAGGTAGCCGCATCGGGCAGAATCTGCGCAAGCAGGGCGCGCAATGCGGTGACGTCCTGTGTTGGCGTTACCCAGCCCGAGACGCCATGCTCCAGGTTCTCGGGCAGGCCGCCCGCATCACTCACGATGGTCGGCAGCCCACAAGCCATGCTTTCACGCGCAGCATAAGACAGTGCTTCCCGGTGCGACAGAACAAACCCCAAGTCGCTGGCGGCCAGCACGGGGCGCGTGTCATCCAGCAATCCCGGAAAGATCACCTGGTCCTGCATCTGCAGCCCGTTAATACTCAGGATAATATCGTCTGGTGGTGGGTCGCCAGCTACCACGATACGGCAACGTCTGCGTAATGCATCGGGCAACCCTGCCACCGCATACACCAGTTCCAGCCAGCCCTTTTCATAATCTGTACCACCGGTGCTGCCAAAGACAATCAGTTGCGGATCATCCACGCCCAGCAGACTTTGGCGAGCCGCGCTTCGCTCAGCACGGGTGGGTGGTGCAAAGTGCTGCACGTCAATGCCGTGATGAATCACGTGTATGGGAAAGCACGAGTACGCGCTGTCTGCGAACAATTCGGCCACGTAGTTGCTGACGGCAATGATGGCATCGGTGGCCAGCCAGGCACGCAGCCGGTGCCCGAGCGTATGCACAGAATGGTCGTTGTGTTTGGTAAAGACAATGCGCGGGCGTTGTTGCCGCGGCAACCCCAGGCAGGCCAGCATCACGTGCCGGTGATCCGCAGAAGCGTTGACGTGAATAATGTCAAATTGCTCCTGTCGGATCAATTGTCGCAACTGGCGTACTTCCGGAATCAGTTTGCCGATACGGGAGTTAAAGGCCTGTTCCGTGACCGTCACGCCGTCCAGCGCGCGGGCATAACGAAACAGCCTGCTGGTGCCGGGCGTGGCCAGCCAGCAGTCATGGTCGGCAAACTGTTGCAGCAGGTTCAGAATGTAAGTTACGTGCCCGCCGCCGTTGCGCTTGTGAAAATTGGTAAAGAGGATTTTCATTCCATTTGCGAGCGAATGCGTTCAATCCAGTAACGGGTAGAGGCGTCGTGCGGCGCCTGCGCTGCTGCGCCTTTCAATTCGGCGGTAATGTCCGTTGCCAGCACCTTGCCGTACTCCACCCCCCATTGATCGAATGGGTTCAGGCCCCACACCAGTCCCTGGACAAATACCTTGTGTTCATACAGAGCCAGCAGGGCGCCCAGCGAAAAAGGTGTCAGGCTGGGCATCATAATCAGGTTGGACGGACGGCCGCCCGGGTGGACCTTGTGTTTTGCCAGCTTACGGGCGTCGGTTTCCGACATCCCGGACTCCATGTTTTCACGCAACGCCTGTTCGAACGTCTTGCCGTTCATCAGCGCTTCGCGCTGGGCCAGGCAGTGCGCAAGCAACTGGATGTGGTGTTCTTTCCAGGCATGATCTTCGTGCTGGCAGGCAATGAAATCGACCGGTGCACCATCGCTGCCCTGGTGCAGCCACTGGAAAAACGTATGTTGTGCATCGGTACCCGGCATCCCCCAGACAGCCGGTCCGGTAGGTACGGTGATCGGTTGTCCATTGATATCGACTGATTTGCCCAGCGACTCCATTTCCAGCTGCTGGATATAGGGAATCAGGTTGGCCAGCCGGGAATCATACGCCGAAATATTGAGCGAGCCATAATCCAGGATACTGCGATTGGCAATGCCGGCCATGGCCAGTTGCACCGGCGCATTCTCTTGGATGGGGGAGGTCAAAAAATGGTCGTCCATGGCCTTGGCGCCGCTTTGCAGCCCCGCAACCACATCGGGTCCCACCGCCAGGCCGGCGGCGACACCCACGGCCGACCAGATGGAAAAGCGCCCCCCCACCCAGTCCCAGAACCGGAATATCTGGCTTTGCTGCAAACCCCATGCCTGGGCTGCCTCTGGGTTGGCCGTAACGGCAATCACCTGATTCAGCGGCTTGGTAATGCCTGCCGCCTGCATCCATTCAATAGCACGCTTGGCATTTTCCAGGGTTTCGGCCGTTTTGAACGACTTTGTGGCCACGACGATGAGTGTTTCGCGCGGATCCAGACCGGCAAGCCCCCCCTCGACGGCATGGCCATCGATATTGGCAACAAAACGGATATTGCGCCACATGCTGGCATAGCCAAAGGCGCCCACGACCAGGCGCACGCCCCAGTCGCTGCCACCAATGCCGATATGAACAATATTACGCCAGCGTCGCTCGCTGTCGCTGCGCCGAACAAATTCCAGCGCGCGCTTGCGCTCCTCGGCCACTTCTTCGATAGGGCGAGGGGCACGCAGTTGGGTGTGCCAGGCGGCCCGGTTCTCTGTAGTATTGACGGGTTCGCCGTCAAATAGCGCCTGTCGGGCAGCATTAAAGTTGCGTGCCTGGAGCAGGGCGGTGGCGGTGTCGAGCACCTCCGGACTATAGGTTTGGGCAGTCAGGTCGATCTGCATGCCACCGGCCTCGACAATCCTTGGCGCAGGGGCCATACGAGGCGCTGCGTTGATTGCCTTGACGTAAGCGTGCCATTGTGGCATTTGTGTCAATGGTTTGTGAAAGTCCGGTTCAGTATTCAAGTTGTTCCTGCCAAAAACAGTTCAGGGTTAAAGCCTGTCGGGCGATAGCGCCAAGTATACCGTAATGAGTTTATGAGAATGATTCTTCTTTATCTCAGAAACGCCCTGAAATACGGTGTCGCAGTCTATACAACCCTTTTCAATACTTTAATTTTTGAAGGGTGAAGTGTGACTTTTAAGCGGTAAACTAGCTGCTTTATTTTCCGATCCGTAGTGTAATGCGTGTCGTATATTATTATGGACCAGTCCTGAAACGTGAATGAACTAATTCCTACCCGCCGATTTGACCGTTTTTTTGAGCAACTCCTGTTCTCACGGGTGTTCTCAATTGCGATCGGCTGGAGTTTGAGCGTTGCGTTGCCTTACGTGCTGATGTGGGGGCCGCGGGCGGTCTGGTCGCCCGATAATGGCCAGGTCACGGCGGCTGCGGTCACCACGCTTGCGCTGGTCCTGTCCAACGTAGCAGTCTTCCGCCTGTTAACCCGTTACCCTGGTGGGCGCAATGTTGCCCTGGTCGCCCCTCAGGTTTTGGCGATCTATCTAATCCTGTCACTGATCGTATTGGTGTTTCGTCTGGAAGTATCACGATATCTGCTGTTTGCCAGCGGTATTGTGGCCTTGTTCTGGCTGCATATCGAATTTATGGCGCTGCAGCACCTGAAAAAGGTCAAACTGGCGGTCATCGACATGGGTCGCGCCGCCGAACTGACCAAGATTCCCTTCATCGACACCCGTATTCTAAAGGCGCCAGATCTCCAGGAAGTTCGCTATGACGGCGTGGTTGCCGATTTCGACGCCATTGACGGCACCTGGGAGCGCTTTCTGACGCGTTGTGTGCTCAAGGGCACCGCCGTCTACAATGCCAAGCATTTGCTGGAATCGCTCACTGGCAGGGTCTCGATCCGTAAAATGTCTGAAAATGATATCGGGTCGCTGTTGCCCAGCCGCAATTACGAACGTCTGAAGTTCCTGTTCGATATTGTTATTGTTTTGCTTACCTTGCCGCTGGTGCTTATTGTGTGCGCCGTTACCGCCGTGTGTATCCGGCTGGACAGTCCTGGCCCGATCCTGTATACCCAAACCCGCATTGGTCGCGGCAACCGGCCATTTATCGTATACAAGTTTCGCAGCATGGCCTGTACGGGTGACACGACCGAGGTCTTTGCGCGGGAAGACGATGGCCGCATTACCCGGGTGGGTCGTGTTATCCGGATGCTGCGCATCGATGAATTGCCGCAGTACATCAACGTGATTCGTGGCGAAATGAGCCTGATCGGTCCGCGACCGGAGCAGCCCAGTTTTGTCGAACAGTTTGATGAGCTGATTCCGTTCTATAGCTATCGGCACGTACTCAAGCCCGGCATCACTGGCTGGGCACAGGTTCGGTCCGGTTATGCGGCCGACGTCGATGAAACGCAGATCAAGATAGAACATGATTTTTATTACATCAAGAACGCCTCTTTTGCTCTGGATATTTATATAATTTTTCTGACGGTCAAGACGATGCTGACAGGATATGGCGCTCGATGATACGGGCATATTGGCCATTGGCATGAAACGGTATGCGGGTTGCTGGCAGCCAATAGCAACGGCAAAAACCGTTCATTGTTTTTCTACTGAGGCGTAACGGGAAGTACATGACTATTGATTATTCAATTGTTCTCAATTTACACAACGAGGCACCATACCTGAAAAGGACGTTGCGCTCGCTTGCCCAGGCGGCAGAGTTTGCCCGCCATAAAGGGCTTACCTCCGAGCTTGTCCTGGTGCTGGACAGCGCCGATGACGCTACGCGCAAGTGGGTCGAAAAAGCCGACTATTCAGAGTTCGATTCGTACAAGGTTCTGCACGTAAGTAACCGGTCCTTGGGATTGTCGCGCAATGATGGCATTGCGGCGGCGGGCGGTGAGTATATTACGACGGCAGATGCCGACGATCTGGTGTCGTATAATTTCTTTGTCCAGATGCATCAGGCCTTGCTTGAACACGGCCCCGATACGATTATTTGCCCTGAGCATGTCTGCTCGTTTGGCGACCGTACCTATTGGGGGCAATATACGTCCAGCGAGGATGTGACCAATATTATGCTGTTCGGGGCTAATTCATATGTTTCCCGCATTGGCTGCCATAGGTCGGTATTTGAAAATCTGCAGTTTATCGACGCGCGTGGCGGCATGAAGGCATTTGAGGATTGGCATTTCAATTGTGAAGCTGTGGCCGCCGGGTATCGGTTTGATGTGGCCAGCGATACGATTTTGTTTTATAGACAACGTCGCAATAGCATTATGACCACATCCCACGGGCGTATTATTCCATTTTCCAGGCTTTTCATTCCGAGTGTGTTCGTGCAGCGATGTGCTGATGATTATCACAGAATTGGTGGCAGAAAATGGTTCGACGGATTCAATAGCGAACGCATGCGTGAACGGCTGCTGGCATCAGAGGTGATACTCGAAGCATTTGCCGCTGCCAATTATATAGAGCCAAAAATAGATCTGGAGCTCGTACGGCGGCTCAATGTGGGTTCTTCAAAGGGCGGGCCGCTCTCGCCAGGCTGCGCCTATTACGAGGCGGTCAAGGACCTGGACGATACGCAGTTTACCGACGTTGTGCTATTTCCGTTTGTGTCCAGGGGCGGTGGGGAAAAATACATTCTTGATGTGGTAAAAGCTTTGCTAAAGCTGGATCCGTCCAAGCGCATCCTGATTCTTAGCGGAGAAAAATACGAGGAGCATGCGCTGCATTTGCTGCCCGAACAGTGCACTTTTATAGATTTGTATGCCATATGTTCGCGCTGGCAGCTAAGCGATATCCATATTATTACACTTAGGATAATCCAGGCGGTGGCCGGCGCCAGCATGTTGCACATCAAGTCGTGCCCTTATGCGTTTACGTTCTTTGAACGGTTTTCCGCTGAATTGACCAATCAGGCGGTATTCTATTATTTCAGCAATGCTGTTTATCCGGATCGGGGTGTCAACTTTACTGATGGTAGCAGTTTGTATTTCATCTCAGAATTTGCCCCCAATCTTTCGCACATTGTTTCGGATCAGCCTGCATCCATCCGCTACGCGGAGCAACGGCTCGACATCGATGGCCTTAAGCGCGAAACGCTGTTTGCGAAATGTGCCAGTAGTTTACGGCTGGACAGCCTGAAACCGTTCTCTCCCGTCAAGCGTCTGCTCTGGGCATCGCGACTCGATTATGAAAAACGTCCAGATTTGATCCCGTCAATTGCGGCCAGGCTGTTTGAATATGACCCGGATATTATGCTGGATGTTTATGGGCAAAGCGTATTTGTTGAAAACAGTAATCAACTGGCTACCATTCCCAACGTTACGTACAGGGGAGGGTTCGCACGATTTGCAGAATTGAATGCCAGCCAATACGATGCGCTGGTCTACACCAGCCGGTTTGATGGTTTGCCGAACATATTGCTTGAGGCCATGGCGGACGGGCTGCTGGTGATTGCGCCAAATGTGGGCGGTATTGGCGAGATTGTATACCGTGATGAGACAGGACTGCTGATCGACAACGATTTTGACGATGCGGCAATGGCTGATCGTTATCTGGATGCGATTCAAAAACTTTATGACGATTCCATTGATATTGATCAGTTAAGAAAAGGCGCGCTGTCTCTTGTTCTGGAACGTCACAGCGAACAGACATATATGAAACGTGTAAAAGAAATATTTCATTTGGCGGACGGATCACATGAATAAGCAGTCAGGTAGCGCACAGCAGAACGGTATTATCGAAAAACGGCTTGAAATTCAGGCCGAGGTCACAGGGTGTGAGCCGCTAATCAGCAACCTGAAAAAATTTGCGGAAAACAATGCCGTTTATTTACCCAGTGCGGGAAATTTTGGCGATGGGCTGATCGGACTGGGTACCTTGTGCCTCTTCGAAAAAATCGGCATCAACCCGAGAACACAGGATATCCTGGCCAATCCCGGGCTGCCACAAGCCTCACATATTATTGTTGGGGGCGGCGGAGGCTGGCTTGACGGGCTCTGGAATCACTACGCAAAAATACTCGATGGCTATTTGGCACAAGGTGGACAAGCGCTAATACTTCCAAGCACGGTAAAAGGCTTTGAGGCCTTCTTTGAAAAGTACGCCAGCCAGATCACCATCTTTGCCAGAGAGCGTGTTTCCTACGA
This sequence comes from Advenella incenata, assembly GCF_004217095.1. Lineage (GTDB taxonomy): Bacteria > Pseudomonadota > Gammaproteobacteria > Burkholderiales > Burkholderiaceae_B > Advenella > Advenella incenata. The sequence goes on from NZ_SHKO01000001.1 coordinate 957,056, forward strand.
TCATCTGAAGGCTATCGACGGCATGCAGGATCGGGTGTTTCTCTGTCATGATCTGGCATTTGCCACCGATTTTTCGGCATTCAAGATTTACGGGGTCGAACAACGCAGCGGACGACTGAATCTGTTTCGTGAAGATGAGGAGGCCCGAAACGCGGCCCATTACACCCATAATTATGACTTGTCACTGCTGTGGAACAGCCAATCCTGGTTCGACAAGGATATGTGCCTCAGACGACTATCGCCCCTGGTCGAACTGATGTCGCAGTTTGAGCAAATTCATTCTGACAGGCTGCATATGTCGATTCTGGGTGCTCTGATGGGCTGCAATGTGACCATGCATCCCAGCAGCTATTTCAAAAACAGGGCGGTTTATGATTACTCCCTGTCGCGATTTCAGAATGTGACTTTTACCGACAGCAAGCCGGACGAAGGCGAGAAACCTGGCAGTGTATCGCGCGTGCGAGATCCGCAGGATCTGCAAGCCATTGAAAATACAGCAGCCGATATGAAAGCGGTCAATGAGTCGCTGGCCAGCCTGACAGAAAGGTATCGCATGCTGAACGAAGAACTGCAGGACACAAGGGATAGAAATCTCAATTATGCTTACCGGCTTGACGCGCTGTCAAAGCAATTGGAAGAAAGTGCCCAGGCATTAATCGAAGCGCGACCCAGTGCACAGCAGCAGGCTTTTCTGGAGTCACGAGGCTATCGACTGTGGGTGCGCTATAACCGGCTATATGAGAATGAACGCACAGGCCCCGCTTTGCGTAAACTGAGGTCTGCCGGTGGACGCATCCTGCGCGAGCTTGGCATTCTGAAATAGCGCTACTGGTTCGGTCGGCGCAATACTTGCCGATAGATAAAAGCCCGGGCTTGATTTGGCACTAGCCGGACGGGTACCCGGCTGGCAATATTGACTGCCAGTTGTGGCATGGAGAGGAATCCCTTGCGGTAAAACCCATATTGGAAACGAATTTCGTTCCAGGCATACTTCCAGCCTCCGCGCCGGCGAAACATATTATTGCCGGCACGCGCATATACCAGTACCGAGGGCAGATTGGCAACCGACCGTGCTTGCATTATCATGCGAATCCATAATGCATAGTCTTCATAAAGCGGATCATTCTGATAGTTGCCCGCAGCAAGGACGGCCGATTTTCTGAACATGACCGTCATGTGATTGAACGGATTGCGCCTCTTGGCGAATCGGTAAATCGCTGCCTGCGCCACCGGCACAATACGAGAAGCGTAAGCGTCTTCCCGATGGGTTTCGAATTCCTGGATCTGACCGCCCAGCAGGCTGGTTTCCGGATGCGCAGCAATATAGGTCAGTTGCTCTTCAAAACGGGTCGCGCTGCAGATGTCGTCGCTGTCAAAGCGGGCGATCCATTCTTCCCGACACGCCAGGACCCCGGCATGAAGCGCCGGCCCCAGGCCCTGATTCACCGGCAAGGAGACCAGATCCAGCGCCAGGTGTTCTGAATATTGCTCAAGTACGCGATCGAGCTCTGGCGTGACCGGACCGTCCTTGACCACCACGACCTGGGTTGGCTGCCAGCTATTGGCAACCACACTGTCTAGCGCCTGCGCCAGAAAATCGGGACTGTCATTTTTATAGACAGCCATCAGCAGCGAAAATGGGATGGAGGGTGTCATTGGCGGTAGCAGTGTCAGTATCGTAAGCGTACAACAGTAATGGTATTTTTCAGGCGAGATAACCCGCTATTATGCTATAAACGGAATAAGTGTATCCGGGTGTAAATGTATGTTGCGTCATGTCGTGATTGACTCAGCGCATAGGGAGTATTCGGCCAACTGTCTGCAGCACAATTTGCTCAATCCCGGGCTTCCGACTACGCCAGGGGGCCAGATTTGCGGTTTGTAATATCCAAACTAAAAGGAAATCAGCCAGTGGCGACTTTGAACGAACCCACAGCTCCGACGGTCGCTGTCATTGTACCGTGTTACAACGAGGAGGCCGCTATCGGTCAGGTCATCCGAGATTTCGCGGCGGCGCTGCCCCTGGCGGACATTTACGTTTTTGACAATAATTCCCGGGATCGAACTGCCACAGTGGCCCGGGTAGCCGGCGCGCACGTGTTTCATGTCAGGGAAAAAGGCAAGGGCAACGTGGTTCGGCGCATGTTTGCCGACGTGCAGGCCGATATCTATATCATGGTCGATGGCGATGCAACCTACCATGCACCGTCGGCGCCGGCCATGGTGGAAAAATTGCTGGACGAGCATCTGGATATGCTGGTGGGGTGTCGTATTGATGAAGGCGCAAAAGCGAACTACCGCAAGGGGCATCGATTCGGCAACCGCATGCTGACCGGTTCGGTGATGCAGATATTCGGTGGCCAGTTTACCGATATGCTTTCCGGCTACCGGGTCTTTTCCAGGCGGTTTGCCAAATCCTTCCCCAGCTTGTCCTCTGGTTTTGAGATCGAGACCGAACTGACCGTGCATGCACTGGAAAACGCCATGCCCTACGGCGAGATGGATACGCCTTATGGTGCGCGACCCGAAGGGTCGGATAGCAAGTTGTGTACCTATAAGGATGGCATTCGCATTGCCCGAACCATCGTGCGTTTGTACATGTTCGAGCGGCCATTGGCGTGTCTGTCCATTCTGGCGACTGCTTTTGCATTGTGTGCACTTGGCCTGACCATCCCGCTGTTTCTGACCTGGCTGGAGACGGGGATGGTGCCCCGGCTACCCACGGCGGTCGCAGCTACTGGCCTGTCTATTTTCGCCATGCAGCTCTTTGTTGCCGGCATTATCCTGGACTCCATCGGTAAAAGCCGGCGGGAAATGCGCCGGTTTGCCTATCTGGCCATTCCCATTTTATTCAGAACGCCAAAATGAAGCCGTTGTTGCGGGAGTTCCTGTTGTTCGGCATGGTGGGCGCGGCAGGCTTTGTCGCCGACACGGCCGTTTTGTACCTGTTCAGAGACAGTGTGGGCAATTACTGGGCCAGGGCTATCTCCTTTCCCTGCGCCGTGTTCGTCACCTGGATACTGAACCGCAACCTGACCTTTCGCAGCAAGTCTTCCAACAAGGCGCCATGGCTTGAGTTTGTGCATTATTTTGCCATGATGATTGCCGGTGGTGCGGTCAATTATCTGACCTATGCCGCTCTGGTCACCTGGTCGCCCACGGTAGGTCAGTTTCCCGTTCTCGGGGTCGCGGCGGGCAGCCTGGCCGGCATGTTCGTCAATTATCTGCAATTGCGGCTGGGAATGTATAAATATGATAAAAACGCCATTTCCCGGTAAACCGCTGCATTGGTGCGACCTGATTCCTGTATTGGGTTTCATTGTGTGCGCACTGGCCTTTTATCCGGGCATCATGACCCCGGATACCCTGGATCAGCTTGCTCAGGCCAATGCCCAATCCTTCAATGACTGGCATCCACCCATGATGGCCTGGCTCTGGTCAGGGTTGAATCGGGTTTTTCCTGCATCGTCAGGCTTTCTTTTTTTTGATCTGTTCCTGCTGTGGTTCGGCTTGTACTGCATCAATCGACGTGTCGATCATCGCTACGCGCCATTTGTCTACGTGCTGGGATTTTTGCCGTTCGTGATCAATCTTTCCGGTGTGATCTGGAAGGATGTGGCAACCGCCTATGCGCTGATGTGGGCGACCATTGTGCTGCTTCACCCACCATCGCGCGGCCGTTTTGCGCTGTTTTCATTGTTCATTTTCGTTGCCATTGGCATTCGCTATAATTCGCTTTTTTCCTGCTTGCCACTGATCGTGGCCTATTTCTGGCAACAGTTTGCAAACCGTCAGCTTTCCTATAAATGGGCGCGCGTGCTCGCCCTGTCTTGCGTATTTTTTATAGCGCAACTGACATGCCTGAACCTGTTCAATTATCATTTTCTTAATACCACCAAAGGCACGCCGCAAATTGTCATTATGGTGGATGATCTGGCTTACATGTCCACACAGAGGGGGCATTCTCTGGTGCCGGGGGTAGACCTGGCGACGGTGACCCGCAGTTCGCAGGTGTCAGTGAGCGACAATATCTTCCGCTATAGCCATGTGCTCGATTATGAGGCTGTCAAGGCCAGCTGGAAAGCGGCAGTAAGCGATCATCCGTGGATGTATCTGCAATTTCGCGGCAAAGTCTTCTTGCGCTTTCTGGGGTTTTCGCTGGCACCCCCGTTCCAGCTGGACAAGCCCAGCTACGGGTATTGGCTCGATAGTTCCTACCAGAGCAGCCAGACCAATGGTATACGTCAAATGCTGGGCCAGTATGTCAAGACGCTTGCAGTGCTGGCCCCGGTTTTCTTTACCGGGGTATTTTGGCTGGCGGTGGCGGCGGTCACGTTTTGTCTGAGCCTGGCCTCAAGGTTGCCGCATCGCACAGTGACCCTTGCCCTATCATTATCGGCAGGTATCAACCTGATGTCCTATCTGCTGGTGGCGAACGCCCCTTTTTTCCGGTACTACTACTGGAGTATCGTAGCGGACTCGCTCGCCATCTTTCTGCTTTTGCTCGGATTTTTCCGGCAACGCAGGCAAATGGCGTGATGTATGTCAGCAGATTGTAAGGTTTCAGATGCCTGCGCGAGGTGGCACTGGAGACTGAAACCTGCTGTAATCAGTACAGCCCCAATATTTGCTGCACTGCTCACGGGTTTTACGTTATCCAGGGGACATATTGTAAAATCCATCCCTGTCAGCGCTCAGGAAGCCCTTTGCGCGTCCGGCATTGCAAGTTGCGATGTTCGCACGGCGCCCTTGCACTTGCAGCGTATGTCTGCCTGCACCTGTCTGTGGGCGGGGCGTGAACAGACAAATAATTCCGCTGGCGGGCAATTGGCCTGCAGCGCCCATCGTCAGGCAATTCGGCACGATATATGGCGAATCTGGCTTTTTTTGGATGAGTTTACATTACATGTTTTTGTTCAATATCAATCGGGGTCTGGGCGATATCCGCGCGGGCCTTCAGCATCATCACATTTGGATGCTACTGGCCTGGCTTGAAATTAAGCAGCGTTATAACCGGTCAAAAATAGGCCCATTCTGGCTGACCATCAGTATGGGCGTCATGGTTGCGGCATTGGGCGTCATCTACGGCGCGCTGTTCAAGATGAATCTGCGCGATTACCTGCCGATGCTGGCTATCGGACTGGTGATCTGGTCTTTTATATCGCTGACCATTACCGATGGCTGCAATACCTATATTGCCTCGACCAATTATCTGAAGCAGATCTCGCTGCCTCGATCCATTTTCATTCTGCAGACAATCTGGCGTAACCTGATTGTACTGGCGCATAACTTCGTGATTGTGATACTGGTGCTAATCGGTTTTCAGATCTCGTTCTGGCACACCTTGCATTTGTTTGTCTTGGGCATGCTGTTGCTATTGTGGAACCTATGGTGGATCTGCACCGTGGCTTCTCTGGTCTGCGCCCGTTTTCGTGATGTGCCCCAGATTGTTATCAGTATTTTGCAGGTCATCTTTTATATCACGCCTATCCTGTTCAAAAAGGACATGCTGGACAAATACCCATGGATCATTGATTTCAACCCGTTCGCCCATCTGATCGAAATCATCCGCTCGCCGTTGCTGGGCGAGTACCCCAGTATTGAAAACTGGATTGTCTGCCTGGTGATGGCGGTGGCCGGAACCGTATTGGCTATTTTCATGCACGGTCGTTACCGTGCCCGCGTTCCTTTCTGGGTGTAATCATGACCGCATACATAAAAGCAGAAAATCTTAACGTCGAGATGCCGGTGTACGACCTTAGCGGTCGTTCCATGAAACTGCGCGTACTGGGTTCGCTCAAGAACGATCGTCTGCGCTCCGATCACGGTATTACAGTTGTCAAGGCGCTGCAGGATCTGCATTTCGAATTTGGCAATGGCGATCGGGTCGGTCTGGTCGGACGCAATGGCGCGGGAAAATCGACCCTGCTCAGGGTCCTGGCAGGTATTTATGAGCCAACCAACGGTACCCTGATCACCAAGGGTCGCGCGGTGGCGCTGCTCGATATGGGCCTGGGTATGGACGAGACGCTCAGCGGCTATGACAATATTCGCCTGCGTGGTACGCTGCTGGGGATGTCCACTGCCGAGATCAAGGAAAAAACCGAGGAGATCGCCGATTTTACCGATCTGAACGATTATCTGTACCTGCCCATCCGCACCTATTCATCGGGTATGCGTATCCGGCTGGCGTTTGCCATTTCAACGGCACTCGATCCGGAAATCCTGCTACTCGATGAAGTCATTGGCGTTGGCGACGCTGCCTTTCTGGACAAGGCCAACAAGCGCCTCAAGGAATTTCAGCAGCGTGCAAAGATCGTTTTTGTCGCCTCGCATTCGAACCAGGTCATCCGTGATATGTGCAACAAGGCGATCTGGCTCGATGGCGGCAAGCAAATGATGGTGGGGCCGGTAGAAGAGGTAATCTCTGCCTACGAGCAGTCGTTTTGAATGTGCGGCCCGGGATAGATATGAAAAAGAAGCTGGCGTTTGTCGTTGATATACGGGGCTGGGCATTTGATATTATTGCCAGCCATGTCAAGCAGCAGCTGTCGGATGATTACGAGGTCAGTCTGTATTACTGGGCCGACTATCCGATTGCCTCTCATCTTCTGCAGAAAATGGCAGGCGATGGTATTGCGCATGCGCACTTTTTTTTCCGGGAGCACCTGAAGGTCATTTTTGAAACGGTAGGGGCAAAGTCCAAAGCGGCGGCGCACCTGAATGGCCTTGTCGTTACGACGCATATCCCGGACTATCTTTACCACTCGACCGATGAGCTGATCGAGCGAAAATTGGTGTTTGATTTCGTGAATGGTTACTTCGTAACCAATGCCGATCTCAAACAGATTTATGACAGCCAGGATTTTTTCGCCAAACCTGACGGTATACTCATCGACTGGCCGATCAGCCAGGCGGACGTATCTGGCGGGCAGGCCACGCCGGTTGCTGCCGACGGTCCCATCAAAATCATGTGGACCGGCAATTCCAAATGGGGTGAGTATGCGGGCTATCGCGACTACAAGGGGCTCGAGTCAATTATTAAACCGGCAATCGAGCGGCTCAAACAGGAAGGTTTCCCGGTTGCGCTGACAGTGATCGATTCGGCACAGCAGAAGCGCTCACGCGATGAAGTACTGGCAACGCTGGCGCAGCAGGATATTCTTCTGGTTGCCTCGTTGGCCGAAGGAACGCCGCTGACGCTGATCGAAGCCATGAGTCTTGGCGTCGCCGTTGTCTCTACACCTGTGGGCATCGCCAGGGAAGTACTGCCTGACCAATATATGAAAGAGGCAGTAATCGAGCGCAGCGCCGAGCAGTTTTATATGACGCTCAAATCGCTGGTGCAGTCGCGGGATCGCATTTCTGCGATGAAACAGGCCAATCTGCAGGCATTCCAGGAACAGTTTTCCCCAACAGGGCCGCTCAGGGCCCAATGGTTGCAGTTTCTGCAGGCGGCGGCTGCCAGGTCGATACCTTTGGCCACTCGACAGAAAAGCTACAGTATCAACCGTAGTATGTTGCGACAATATGCCATCAATGGCGCCAGAACATTCGTGTTTTTTCTCAAGCGAGCAGGTCTGGTGCGAACAATTGATCGCGTGTTTCCCAAAGCTGCCGTATGGTATAACCGCCTTTTGCACGGCAATAGCGCATCGATATTTGGTGCCAGCGCCGCTCACCGCGCGGCCCAATATGAAACTGTAGAGAAGGCTTACAGGGCCACGCTTGAGCAGCGCAGTCCGGATCGTCCGGTGGTGGTCTACGCTCCCATGTGGAAGGGCGTGGCCGCTTCCACTGAAAGCCTGTTTGCTGATGGAAGGTTCCGGTTTCCTTATTTTGATGACGAATACCCGGAGGTGGTCAATCATCCGCAATTGGATATGGCAGTCGACACACTGCTTGAGTATTTGCCCACGCAGATTATCTATAGTGGCGGGTCAGTCATTCACCTGACCATGGCGGAGAAAGTCCGTGAACGCGCCCCGCACATTCAGCAGTACTTTCTGTGGCATGGTTCGCCGGCGCAATGGGTCGAGCCCAGCCAACTGGAACACTTTAACTTGTGGCACAAGCTATATAACAATCGTGTTATCGATGGTGTGATATCGGTCAAGCCTGACCTGGACAAAATTTTGAACGTGATTGGCATCAAAAGCTTCGGGCTGATCAATCCGATCCCGGATATCCGTCGTCAGTTCACGCTCCCCGCTACCCGGCGCACCGATGATGGGGTGGCTCATATAGGCGTTTTTTCCGCCGTCAGTTCCTGGTACAAGAATCCGTTTGTGCAGTTGCTGGCCACACTTGGGCAAGAGAACTGGACCCTGCATACCAATGTGCCGCGTATTACCTTCCGGGATCTGGATTTTCGGCAACTGGGCAGGATGCAATTCTATGAACAATTGCCGCGCCCACAGTTTATCGCCCTGCTGGCGTCGCTGGATGTGAACCTGTATGTGACCAATACCGAATGCTCGCCCATGGTGGTGCTCGAATGCAGCGCGCTGGGTGTGCCATGTATTGTCGGGCCCGCTGGCGATATTTTCTCGGGCATTTCCGATGAGCTGGCCGGATATCTGGTCGAGCCCTGCGTGGATAATGCCTACGCCATCTATGTCAGGATGAAGCGCGTGCTGGCCAACAAGGCGCATATCCAGTCGTTGCTGGAGGATTTTGTGCCCAAGTACAATGCGCAATGGTCCGAGCTGATGGACGGCTTTTACCTGGCGCTTGAGCAGGAACGACAAGCGAAGCCCGTACCTGCTCCGTCTGGTGCGACGCCGACTGAGGCGGGCGCTGTCGCCAGGCACTGAGTGATGCTTTTCCGGGCACAGAATCAGCTGTTGCCCGTCTCCTCATACGGACACAATATGCGCCCCTTTGAAGCCGACCCGCCGCTTGGGGTGGCGGGGGCCGATAGGCGAAGCGGGACTTGCGCCATGCGCGCGTGGCGTGTGCCCTGTGGCAATTGATTTGCTGCAATTGGAAACAGGCGCAGTGCCGGTCCGGTACGGAAGGGAACAATTGATAAGGAATCCACACAATATTTACAGATGCATATACAGCACCAGGGATGTGCCGTCATCGATTTGTATTAACATAGTCCCGGTTATTCAATAAAGAAAGGCCCTGATGTCCCTGTTTTCCACGACCTCCAAAACGCAGTCCGCATCCTACGAACCTGGTGTTGATGGTCTTCGCGCCCTTGCGGTGATTGCCGTCCTGTTTTTCCATGCAGGCTTTCAGGCGTTCAGTGGCGGTTATGTCGGGGTTGATGTCTTCTTTGTCATTTCGGGTTACCTGATCACCGGGATTTTGCTCAACAGTTGTATTGAAGGCAAATTCTCGTTTTTGCGCTTTATGGCGCGGCGTGTTGCACGCCTGTATCCGGCCCTGCTGTTGACACTGGTGCTATGCCTGATTGCCGGTTTCCTGCTGTTTTCGCCGGATGACTACGTCGCGCTGGCCGATTCCAGCGTATTCGCCCTGTTTTCAGTGTCCAATTTCCGATTCTGGCTGGTCTCGGGATACTTCGATACGTCATCAGAAACCAATCCGTTGCTGCATACCTGGTCGCTGGGTGTCGAACAGCAGTTTTACCTGATCTGGCCGTTTGTGATTTTTCTGGTATACCGGCTCAATCGTGCCTTGCTGCCGTGGGTGCTTTTGGCGCTCGGCGCAGTGTCGCTGGCGCTGTCGCAATGGTATTTGTCGGTAGACACTTCGGCCAATTATTATCTGACACCCTTTCGGGTGTTCGAGTTCGCCATCGGCGGCCTGATGGTGTTCGCGGTGGATTATCGCAAACGGCATACACCAGGCGTGATCCTGTACGAAATCATCATGGCGCTGGGCATTGCACTGCTGCTGTACAGCATCTTTGTTTTTGATAAAACCACGACTTTCCCGGGGCTGCATGCATTGGTGCCGGCCATTGGCGCAGCGCTGTGTATCTATGCCAGCCCGGCAAAGTATCTGGGCAATATCTTCAGAAATCGCGCCATGGTCACGGTGGGGCTGATCTCCTACTCAATGTACTTGATCCACTGGCCGCTGATTGTGTTCTACAAGTACTATATTTACCGGCCGCTACTGTTGTCCGAAAGATGGGCGCTGGTGATTGCGCCGTTCATTCTGGGTTATTTGATGTACGTACTGGTGGAAAACCGGTATCGCCGTGTAGATCTGTACAGCTGGTATTTCAGCCAAACCATCCAGCGCGTGTGCGCGCTGGCACTGATTCTGGTGCCGGCCCTGATGATCATGACCAGTAACGGCATGAGTTTTCGGATGAATGATTATTTCGCCGAGCATATGGCCAATTCTCCCCGGTTTCATGAAGAACAATACGGAGGAGAGGGGTTTGCCATGGGCAGCCAGGTACTGGGGGATGCCAATGGTCGACGCAAATCGGCCGTCCTTCTGGGTGACAGCTATGCCAGGCAGTACGCCTTCGGCTTGAACCAGATCCTGGCAGCCAACAAGAAATGGGTGGATACCTCATTCGAAGATGGCTGCTTTTTTGGGCCTGGCTACACCCGCCTGCTCGATGGCGTGCCGCGCAAGGATTGTGTGGAACGGCTGGACTATGCCCTGAAAGAGGCAAAGTTGTCAAAGGTGCCGCTGCTGTACGCGGTCAGCTATCAGAATTACCAGAAAACCATGGGCACGCCCGACGGCAAGCGCGTGGATTTCCCCAATACAGAGGCCTATATCAGCTTTCTGGAAAAAAACTTCGATGCCATTCATGAGCAGATTGGCCTGACTAATACACTTGTCATTATCGGTACGCCGCCTGGAGCGGGCTCCCAGGTAGGGTTGGCTTCATGTGTTGACCGGCCCGGCTACCTGCCGCTGGTATGCGCCAAATACCTGGAACTCAATGAAGAAAAGGGCAACGCTTATGCGCTGAACCGCAGTCTGGAAAAATACGCACAAAGCCATAAAAACGTCGAATTCATCAATCCCTATTCGGTATTGTGCAAAGAGGGGCGCTGCGTGACCATGATCGAGCGCAAACAGTTTCTTTATTCCGATGGAACCCATTTGTCCAAGCAGGGGTCGGCATTCGTCATACAGGGTCTGTGGCCCCGGCTCAAGGCTATTTTCGAGAAGTAACGCGAATGGTGGCGGTCCATAGCATAATGGGCGTGCTGCACGGCAAACGGATGCTTGTGCCTGAGTAAGAGGCCGCGTCCAGGTCCGAATGCGGGCACAAATGCCACCAGCGGGCGCAGATAGCTTCTTGCGGTTAATCCTGCAAGGCGACTGGCTTTTCCGATGGTAAAAAAAAGCGGCTGGTGCGCCGCTTTTCGATACATTCTGTCAGAAACCAGTCCCCATGGACAGCCGGCGCTTAGCCAGCAGGTTTGCAGTTGCCGTACTTAGTGCTCCTGTACCTTGCGGATCAGCCCTTCCTGGGTGGTGGAAGCGATCAGGTCCCCCTTGCTGTTGTATACGTGCGCCCGGCAAAACCCGCGTGCATTGCTGGCGCTGGGCGACTCCAGCGAGTAGAGCAGCCATTCGTCCATACGGAACGCGCGGTGAAACCAGATGGCATGGTCAATAGTGGCCATTTGCATGCTTTTGGAAAAGGGCGTTTGGTTATGCGGCAGCAGCGACGTGAACAGCAGGTAGAAATCTGATGTATAGGCAAGCATGGCGCGGTGCAGCAGCGGGTTGTCGGGGAGTTTGTCTGCAGCACGAAACCAGATGTGTGCCTGCGGGTCGTAATTGCCTGGCTTGAGCATCTGGGTGGGTTCGACTGGCCGCATCTCAATGGCAAAATCGCGACCGACCAGGCTGGCCAGGCGTTTGGGCAGCTTATGCTCAAAGTCGGCAATGAGTTGTTTTTCATTTTTCAGCGAATCCGGCGGTGTGACAACCGGTGCAGGGGTCTGGTGTTGAAAACCCGGCTCTTCGCCCTGGAAGCTGCTGCTCATAATGAAAATGGGCTGGTCCAGTTGCGAGGCGATAACACGCCTGGCCGAAAAACTGCCCCCGTCCCGGGTGCGTTCCACTTCGAAACGTATCGGTTTGCTGGTATCGCCCGGACGCAGGAAGTAAGAGTGCAGCGAATGCACGGCGCGACCCGGGCTGACCGTCAGTGACGCTGCCATCAGGGATTGCCCCAGCACCTGCCCGCCAAAAATGCGGCCTGTACCAAAGATGTCGGTGCTGATACCATTGAAAACGTCATTACCCAGTGACTCGACCTGAAGTTGCTCAATGAGGTCTGGCAGTACGTTCTGATTATCCATAGATGTTCATTTTGACAAATGAGAGGGAAGTCTGATTCTAGCAGAAGAGGTCGGGCCAAAGCGTGCCGATCGGCGATTATTATGGCCTTGTCACACAATTGCAGCCAATAGTTTTTGCAGCTTGATACAAATTTGGACAGGCCTTAATAACCCGCTTTATAATTCCGGTGACGCTAAGTCCCCGCTTTGTCATATGCTTTACGGAAAAGGAACACCGAATGCCACATTTCATCCAGAATAAATTGGCAAGCCCTGTTTTTCTGACATTCATACTGGCGTTGGTGGCCATGCCACTTGCCATCATGAGTACACAACGCGTTCCCAGTCCGCTTTTTTATTTACTGCTTGTTTTGTCGCTGTTTATTGTGGTTGCACTGCGCCCGGCACAAAACACCTTCAGGCTCAAGACGTTTTCGTGGCTGTTTGCCCTATGTGCCGTCTTTGTTGTAGCCGTAGTGGCATCTGAACTGGTCAATGGCCGTAGCGATGGCGCCGGGTTTGAAAAAGCGCTGCGTTTTTCCGCCGGCCTGCCCCTGCTGGTCGCTGCCTGCTGCTACGCGCCTCGTCGCTGGCTATCCTATTCTGTATTCGGTGTCTATGCAGCCCTGGTATTTGCTATTGTATTCATTGTCAATCTGGCCTTGCCCGATTTCATTCGACCGGAAACCAGCGCCGTTTACAATGCCGTGGGCTATGGCGATCTTACTTTTCTGCTTAGCGTGATCACGCTGTATTCCTGTAATGTGACGTTCACACGTTTTGCCAGAACAGAAAAAATCCTCAAGATCGTTCTGGGGATATTGGGTATCGCAGCGTTTGTGCTGACTCAAACCCGCAGCGGCTGGGTGGCAGTGCCCTTTTTCCTGCTGTTTGGCATCATGATTCATATGCGGGAAAATAACCGCATGAGGCTGGCGGGCGTGTTTCTGGTTGGCCTGGTTCTTGCCGCAGCCGTGACCCTGACCGTACCTGGTATCAAGGACAGGGTGCAACTGGGCGAGAAAGAGTTCAAGGAATGCATCACCACGGATAGCACCAAGCTGTCCTCCATCTGCATCCGCTTGCAGTTGTGGCGTTCAACCATTGCCATCTGGGAAGACAATCCGTTGTTTGGGTCCGGTGCCAACAAGTATTTCTCTGAATTCATGAAAACAGACGGCGTGCAGCGCGGGCTGGTTTCCGAAGTGGTGGCTAACCAATGGGGAGAACCGCATAACGACTGGTTGCAGGCGCTAAGCAGTTACGGATTGTTTGGGGTGCTGGGCCTGTTTTTGGTTTACTTTGCGCCGGCTGCCGTTTTTGTTAAGCGAATGCTGCGCACAACCAATGAAGAATTAAGAACCTATGCGGCAATGGGGGCGGCGGTCTGTGTCGGTTTTGCCGTCTTCGGGCTTTCGGAGCTGATGTTCCGCGGCCTGCGCACCATGGGGTTCTATACCGTTATCGTGGCCGTATATCTGGCCCTGTCCACAAGAATCCGGGGTGTTGAACATTAAACACGGCGAAATTTTACGCAGTTTTGTCAAATACGTTAAGGACGGGGCGGCAGATCGGGGCTTCTGGGCGTCTATTACTTTTGGCGCACTTGGTGTCGCGCCGTCATGTGGCAAATCAGACAACAGTACAATAACGATGTTGTCTGATTATGGGGATTGAAAGACATATATGGGCGGACAAAAAAAGGTAGCCATTTTGATGGCGCCGCGTCTGGGCGATTCCTTGCTCATGATGGTGATTGCCAATAATTTTCGTAACAATGGCGCTCAGGTTTCCATCTTTGGTGACTATATCTGGCAATTGCGCGATTGGTTCCCGGGCTTTGCCATTCATCGTTCGTTAGCGGCGCAGCAGGCGCATGCGGCGCTCAGCGGCTTTGATCAGGCCATACAAATGCATCCAGGGTGGCCGTTCGATCTGACTGAACAACATCCGAATGCAGTCATCTACGACGAGCATGTGGTCATTACCGGCAAGGGCTTTGTCAAGGCCTATCAGATGCGCGATTTTTGTCGCGACTATTTTGGACTTACCGGATGCACGCATGGCAACGGCATGGTCGCGCCAGGCGGCGTTCAAAAGAATCGCTATCCCAGGCGGGTCGCCATCCATCCGACCTCCACGGGTGCATTGCGTTGCTGGGCGCCAAAGCACTTTGGCCGACTGGCTACAGATCTGATCAAGGCGGGTTTTGAACCTGCCTTTATTGTGTCACCAGACGAACGCACTGATTGGCAATGGGTCACTGGCGTGGGGGCAGCGTTGCCGGATAATCATGGGCTCAGTGGGGTTGCCCGCTATGTCCGCGAATCGGGCTGGTTTATTGGCAATGAGTCGGGCATTGGCCATCTGGCTTCGGCTGCCGGTATTCCGGTGCTCACGCTGACCGGTCGCATGAAGCGTACCCGGGCGTGGCGGCCGGCCTGGAGCATCTCACGTATTGTTGCGCCATGGTATATTCCAGGGGGGCGGTTGCGCGACCGATACTGGCGTATTTTGCTCACACCACAGCACGTGATGTGGGCGTTCGGCAAATTGCGGTCAGAGGCGGCAGCGGCCACCGATACCGACACCAACATGAAAGCCAAGGAAGCGGCCTGATTCAGGCTGTTGCAACAGGGGGTACACAATGAGTCTGGCCGAGCAGTTTGCCGCCGTCAATGAGCAGGTGCGTCTGGCATGTGAACACGCCGGCAGGGATCCGCAGCAGGTCTGCATTTTGCCGGTCTCCAAGACCTTTGGGCATGAGGTGGTGCGTCAGGCCATGGCGCTGGGCCAGCGCCAGTTTGCAGAGAACCGGGTCCAGGAAATGAAGGAAAAGGCGCTGGCATTGAATGACTCATCCATCGAATGGGTCGTCATTGGTTACTTGCAGACCAACAAAGTCAAGGAAGTGGTGCGTTATGCCAGCCAATTGCAATCGTTGGACCGGCTGGAGCTGGCGCAGGCGCTGGACAAACGGCTCCAACAGGCCGGTCGTCGTCTGGATGTGCTGGTGCAGGTCAAGTCCAGCAACGAGGATAGTAAAACCGGCATGGCGCCCGAGCTGGTGCCGCAATTTCTCAAAACCATTCGCGACTATGACACCCTGAATGTGAAGGGCTTCATGACCGTGGCGGAAAACACCGACGTGCAGGAACGGGTCAGGCACTGTTTTGAACGTGTGCGCCAGTTGCGTGACCAATGCCAGAATGAACTGGGCGAGGCGTTGCCGGTTCTGTCCATGGGTATGAGTGCCGATTTTGAGCTGGCGATACAGGAAGGGTCGACCCAGTTGCGTATTGGATCTGCGCTGTTCGGCCAGCGTCCCCCCGTGCGCTGATGCGGTCGTTGAGAGCCCGTGAGCTACATTCACGGTGGAATGAGTCAGTGGGGTAACCTGGGGTGAATGGCTCGATCACGCGCCGTAGCGACGCAGCCCTTCCAGGTCAAGAATGGATACGGCGCCGTATTCCACATGCAATAATTTTTCACTTTGCAGTTTCTTGAGCGCCTGATTGGCGCGCTGGCGCGATACTCGGGCCAGATAACCCATTTCCTCCTGCGTGATGGCCAGCCGCTGTTTCAGGCCGGGATACAGCAGGGGATTGAACAGTTCGGCCAGGCAGCGGGCAACACGGGCATCGGCGTTGAGCAGCCGGTCATGTTCGGCGCGACCGATGAACTGTCCTACGCGCTCGTTCAGCATATCCAGCAGATAGCGGTTAAATGGAATGCTATTGTCCAGCAGCCACTCGAAGGTGCGGGAGGGCAGTCTGGCCACGTAGGAATCGCGCAGCGCTACGACATCGTACTTGCGGCATTCTTTCTTCAGAATGCTTCCTTCTCCCAGCCAGCCGCCGACCGGAATGCCGGTAAGGGAGGCCACCTTGCCATCGGCATTACCCACCGAAATTCGAATCAGGCCATCCATGACGCCGATCCAGTGATCTGCGGTCTCGCCCTTGCGCGCAATAAGGGCGCCGTTTCCGTAATGGGCAACAGTTACATCCTGCAGTACGCGTCGCTGGTGCTCGGGCGCGAGCAGATTGAACCACTGCGCGGCCTCTGGGGAAAAAGATGACATAGGACTTACCCTAGAAAATCATAGAATGTCGTGATGGCGACAGTTAGCTTACAATCAAACCGTTAACTTAGCAACACATAAAGTTTCCGGGGCTTTTCGCCAAGACGGGATATCCGGACCGGGACGGGCAGAACAAATAAATCAGGGCCCGAAGACACAGGCAAGGAGACAACATGCCGCAACAAGTAAACAGCACGAATGCCGCCATGCCGCAGACCTTTCCTGCGCTGTTGTTGCATCATGCAGCAGTTCGTGGAGGCCGACCGGCGCTCAGGGAAAAAGACCTGGGCATCTGGCAGACCTATACCTGGGCGCAGGTTGCTGCCCAGGTGCAGCGCGTTGCCAACGGCTATCTGCAGTTTGGGGTGCAGCCGGGCGAACATATTGCCGTTGTGGGCGAGAACCGGCCAAGGCTGTATATGGCAATGATGGCTGCGCAGGCAGTTGGCGCGATTCCTGTTCCCATGTATCAGGACGCCGTTGCGCAGGAGATGGTTTACGTGCTCCAGGATGCGAGTGTGCGAATTGTTGTTGCGGAAAACCAGGAGCAGGTCGACAAAATGTTCGAGGTGCGTGAACAGGTGCCTACGCTTGCTCACATCATTTATGACGACCCGCGCGGCCTGCGCCATTACAGTGATCCGCAACTGTTGTCCTGGGAAGACCTGCAGCAACTGGGCGACCAGTACGCGAGCGGGGCACCCAATGCCTATGCAGATGCAGTAAACCGCGTTCAGCCAGATGACACGGCCGCGATGTTTTATACCTCGGGCACCACAGGCAAGCCCAAGGGCGTGGTGCTCACGCATGCCGCTCTGATTGATCGGGCGCGGGTGATTCAGGAACTGGAAAATCTGACCGACAGGGAAGAGGTGCTGGCCTATCTGCCGCCGGCCTGGATCGGCCAGAATATGTTCTCTTACACGCAATTGCTGGCCACTGGCTTTACCGTGAATCATCCGGAATCACCGGCGACCGTGGCGATCGATATGCACGACATCGGGCCAACGTATTATTTTTCGCCACCACGTATTCTTGAAGACCTGCTGACACACGTAACCATTCGCATGGAAGACGCCGGCCGGTTCAAAAAATGGCTGTTCGATACCTGCATGAAGCTGGCCCATCGCGTGGGCGGGCGTATCCTGGATGGCGAAGCGGTCGGCGCGCTGGATCGTATTAAATATTCAATCGGTAATATTCTGATTTACGGACCGCTACGCAACACGCTCGGCATGAACCGAGTGCGCGTTGCCTACACCGCTGGCGAGGCCATCGGTCCTGACCTGTTTCGCTTTTACCGTTCGATCGGCATCAATCTGAAGCAGCTCTACGGGTCGACCGAAACCTCGGTGTTTGTTTGTGTCCAGAGCGACGGACAGGTATCGGCCGACACCGTTGGACCACCCGTGGCAGGCGTCGAACTGCGCATTGCAGACAGTGGAGAAGTGCAGGTCAAAAGCCCCGGCTTGTTCCGCGAGTATTATCGCAATCCCGAATCCACGCGTGAATCGTTCACCGAAGATGGCTGGTATCACACCGGTGATGCCGGCATTGTTGATGCCCAGGGGCAACTGAGGATTATTGATCGTGCCAAGGACGTGGGCCGTTTAAGCGACGGGCGTATGTTCGCGCCAAAATATGTGGAGAACAAGCTGAAGTTCTTCCCGTTTATCAAGGAAGCAGTGGCGTTTGGTGCAGATCGTGATTTTGTCACAGCCTTTATCAATATCGATCTGGAAGCCGTGGCCAACTGGGCCGAGCGGCGCAGCCTGGCCTATGCCGGTTATACCGACCTGGCCTCGCGTCCTGAGGTATATGGGTTGATCGCAGATTGCATCAGCAAGGTTAATGCAGATGTGGCGCAGGACCCGCAGTTATCGGGCCTGCAGATCCACCGCTTTTTGATACTGCACAAAGAGCTGGACCCTGATGACGGTGAGCTTACGCGTACCCGCAAGGTGCGTCGCGCTTTCATCGCTGAACGCTACGGTGTACTGATCGATGCGCTGTTTGCCGGTAAACCGAGCCAGTACATCGAAACCGAAGTGAAATATGAAGATGGACGAACCGGGAAAATTGCTGCAGAGCTCAAAATTCATCCCGCCGTCGTTGTATCCGATACTTTGAAAAAGGCCGCATGAGCATGAGTGACGAACGTCAAGCCAGAATCGGCAAGGTGATCCTTGATATGCAGAATATTTCGCTGCGGTTTGGTGGCGTCAAGGCACTGTCCGACATTTCGTTCAATGTAAAGGAACATGAGATTCGTGCGATTATTGGGCCCAATGGTGCCGGCAAAAGCTCCATGCTCAATGTAATCAACGGGGTGTATGTGCCGCAGGATGGCAGCATCCACTTCGATGGCCAACAGTTTAGCCGGATGACGCCGCGTCGCGCGGCAGAGATGGGGGTGGCGCGCACCTTTCAGAACCTTGCGCTGTTCAAGGGGATGAGTGTGCTGGACAACATCATGACCGGCCGCAATCTGCGCATGAAAAGCGGGCTGCTCTCGCAAGCCTTCCGCATATTCGGTGCGGAAAAAGAGGAAATCGCCCATCGCGAATTCGTGGAAAACATTATTGATTTCCTGGAGATCCAGGCCTATCGCAAAACCCCGGTCGGACGGCTGCCTTACGGTTTGCAAAAGCGCGTGGACCTGGGCCGGGCGCTTGCCATGGAGCCGCGCATGCTGCTGCTGGACGAGCCCATGGCGGGCATGAATATCGAAGAAAAACAGGATATGAGTCGCTTCATTCTGGATGTGAACGACGAATTTGGTACGACGATTGTGTTGATCGAACACGATATGGGTGTGGTGATGGACATTTCCGATCGGGTAGTCGTGCTCGACTATGGTAAAAAAATCGGCGATGGTACGCCGTCGGAAGTGCGCTCGAACGAAGATGTGATTCGGGCTTATTTGGGTGTGGAGCACTGATCATCATGGCTTACTTTCTTGAAACGCTTTTTGGTGGTCTGATGGGCGGCATGCTTTATGCGCTGGTCGGACTTGGGTTTGTTCTTATCTTCAAGGCATCGGGGGTATTTAACTTCGCCCAGGGCGCCATGGTGCTGGTTGCCGCGCTGTCCATGGCCCGGTTTTCGGTATGGATTCCGCAATGGCTGGGATTTGAAAATCTGCTGCTGGCAAATATCCTGGCGTTCATTGTCAGCGCCGGTGTGATGGTGCTGATCGCCATTCTGGTGGAGCGGCTGGTGCTGCGCCACCTGGTCAACCAGGAAGGCACCACGCTATTGATGGCCACGCTGGGCATCAGTTATTTTCTGGACGGACTGGGTCAGATTATTTTCGGCAGCTCGGTTTACTCCATCAATGTCGGCATGCCCAAGGATCCGGCTTTCATCCTGGACTCTGTGTTCGAGGGCGGCATTCTGATCAGCCTGGAAGACCTGACTGCTGCGGTTATTTCGGCAGTGATGGTGGCGCTGCTGGCGTTCTTTTTCCAGTACACGGCTACCGGGCGCGCCTTGCGTGCCGTGGCCGATGATCACCAGGCCGCGCAATCTATCGGGATTCCACTGAACCGCATCTGGGTCATTGTCTGGGTGGTTGCCGGCATTGTAGCGCTGGTTGCCGGGATTATCTGGGGGTCGAAATTCGGCGTGCAGTTTACGCTGTCCACTGCCGCGTTGCGCGCATTGCCGGTTGTGATATTGGGTGGGCTCACATCGGTGCCTGGCGCCATTATCGGCGGCCTGATTATCGGCGTCGGAGAAAAGTTGTCTGAAGCCTACATCGGTCCGTTCATCGGCGGGGGGATCGAGATCTGGTTTGCCTATGTCCTGGCGCTGGTGTTCCTGTTGTTCCGTCCGCAGGGACTGTTCGGCGAAAAAATCATTGACCGCGTATAAAAGGCAAGGGAATCCATATGTTTTATCGTGAAAACGGTCAGTTCAAAATCAGTTACCGGCAGGATCAGCAGATTTTTCCGATCAGGCAGGACCGTATCTTTATCGGGTTGCTGCTGGTAGCGGCTATTGTCGTGGTACCGCTGCTGTCTACCAATTACTTTTTGGGCGGGATCATGATTCCGTTCCTGATCCTGGCCATGGCGGCTATCGGCTTGAATATTCTGGTGGGCTATTGCGGCCAGATTTCTATGGGTACCGGCGCTTTCATGGCGGTGGGCGCCTATGCCGCGTGGAACTTTGGGGTACGCTTTCCGGAGCTGCCGCTGATCTTTCAACTTCTGATGGGCGGCGTTTTTGCCACTCTGGTCGGCATTCTGTTCGGGATTCCCAGCCTGCGCATTCGCGGCCTGTATCTGGCGGTGGCCACGCTGGCGGCGCAGTTCTTTGTAGACTGGACCTTCCTGCGCATTCCCTTTTTCACCAATAACTCATCGTCGGGTAGCGTGTCGGTGCCACGGCTGGACTTTTTCGGCTTGCCGATACAAACGCCGTTGCAGAAATATCTGTTCGTCCTTGCACTTGTGATTGTGATCGCCGTGCTGGCCAAGAACCTGGTGCGCGGCGCCATCGGTCGCGAGTGGATGGCTATTCGCGATATGGACGTGGCCGCTTCTGTTATCGGCATCCGCCCCATGTATGCCAAGCTCAGCGCTTTTGCCGTCAGCTCCTTCATTGTGGGCATCGCCGGCGCCTTGTGGGGCTTTGTCCATCTTGGTTCCTGGGAGCCCTCTGCCTTTGATCTGAACCGTTCTTTCCAGTTGCTGTTCATGGTGATTATCGGCGGGCTCGGATCCATCGTAGGCAGTTTTTTCGGGGCGGCCTTCATCGTGCTGGTGCCCATTGCGCTGAACCGGATTCCCGAAATGCTGGGGCTGTCGCTGGGCGTGGATACGGCAGCGCATATCGAGCATATGGTATTTGGCGCCTTGATTGTGTTTTTCCTGATTGTCGAGCCGCATGGTCTGGCGCGCTTGTGGAGTATTGCGAAAGAAAAATTGCGGATATGGCCGTTTCCGCACTAGTTGTGTTCGGTTTGCTGTGCTGGATGTATTGAACAAATAAAACCTATCTGGATGAGAATCCGAGGAGAGAGACATGAAATTGCAAATGAAACAATGGATAGCCGCGCTGGGTGTTGCCGGTGTACTGGGTACGCTGCCGTTACAGGTGCAGGCCGCCGATGAACAATTTATCCCGTTGCTGACCTATCGTACGGGTTCGTTCGCCCCGCTGGGTATTCCCTGGGCCGATGGCAAGATTGACTACCTCAAGCTGGTCAATGCGCGCGACGGCGGCATCAACGGCGTCAAAATCGCCTATGAAGAATGTGAAACCGCCTATGCAACAGACCGCGGGGTAGAGTGTTACGAGCGGCTGAAGGCCGCTCATGGCGGCGCGTCGGGCTTTGATTCGCAATCCACTGGTATCACATTTGCGGTTTCCGACAAGGCGCCGGGAGACAAGGTGTCTATCGAAACGGTGGGCTATGGCTTGTCGCAATCTGCAGACGGTTCTGTATTTGAGTGGAATTTTCCATTGCTGGGCACCTACTGGACCGCCGCTGATGTCATGATTCAGGACATTGCCAAAAAACTGGGTGGCGAAGATAAGCTCAAAGGCAAGAAAATTGCACTTGTCTATCATGATTCGCCCTACGGCAAAGAGCCGATCCCGTTGCTTAAGGCGCGCGCCGAAGCCAACGGTTTTGAGCTGCAGCTTTATCCGGTAACGGCGCCAGGCGTTGAACAGAAATCCACTTGGCTGCAAATCCGCCAGAAACGACCTGACTACGTATTGCTGTGGAGTGCAGGCATCATGACGCCAACGGCCATTCGTGAGGCGCAGTCTACCGGCTACGCCCGCGACAAGATGTATGCCATCTGGTGGGCCGGCTCCGAGGGCGATGTGAAGGATCTGGGCCAGGTGGCCAAGGGATACAACGCCATTACGATTCACAATACCGGTGAAGCCAAGGGCAAGGTATACGACGATCTGAAAACGCACCTGTTTGACAAGGGCAATGGCTCCAGCAAAAACACCTTGGGCACGATTGCTTACACTCGCGGCCTGGTCATTTCCATGCTGCAGGTTGAAGCCATTCGCACTGCCCAGGAAAAATACGGCAAGGGCAAGCATATGACGTCCGAGCAGGTGCGCTGGGGTTTCGAAAACCTGGACCTGACCGAAGCGCGCTTGAAAGAAATTGGCTTTGATCAAATCGTCAAACCATTCAAGACCTCTTGCGCCAACCACGTCGGTGAGGATTGGGCCCGGATCGTTCAATGGGATGGCAGCAAATTTGTTCCAGCTTCCGATCTGTATCAGGCTGACCAGAAATATGTGGGACCGCTGGTCAAGTCTGAAGCAGAAAAATATGCACAATCAAAGAAAGTCACGCCTCGTGACTGCAGTAAGACTTCTTCCTGAGGGATGAGGCACGTCCACCCCCGGCGCGGTACGGTGCCGGGGGATGGGCAACCCATCAGACAGCACATAGCGGGATACCCATATGCAAACCACGCCAACTGCAGCAGACGCTGCCGCCAAGCCGGAACCTGAACGGCTTCTGCTGAACGTCAACGGCATTGAAGTGATCTATAACCACGTTATTCTTGTACTGCGCGGCGTTTCGCTGGTGGTGCCGGAAGGCAAGATTGTCGCGCTGCTTGGCGCTAACGGCGCCGGCAAGACGACAACCCTGCGTGCCGTATCGAACCTGCTCAAAAGCGAACGCGGCGACGTGACCAAGGGGACGATTCATTACCAGGACGAACGCGTCGACAGCATGACGCCGGCTGACCTGGTCAAACGGGGAGTGATACAGGTCATGGAAGGGCGCCATTGTTTCGGCCACCTGACCATCGAGGAAAACCTGCTTACCGGCGCCTATACGCGCAAGGTGAGCAAGGGCGAGATTGAGGCATCACTGGACCGGGTGTATCAATATTTCCCCAGGCTCAAGCAGCGTCGCACCAGCCAGGCAGGCTATACCTCGGGTGGCGAACAGCAGATGGCGGCCATTGGGCGCGCCCTGATGGCTGACCCTAAAATGATTTTGCTGGATGAACCCTCCATGGGATTGGCGCCACAGATTGTCGAGGAAATTTTCGAAATCGTACGTGACCTCAATACCCGTGAACGGGTGAGTTTTCTACTGGCCGAGCAAAACACCAACATCGCGCTGCGTTACGCCGACTATGGTTATATTCTGGAAAGCGGTCGGGTGATGATGGACGGCACGGCCCAGGAACTGGCCAGCAACGATGACGTGAAAGAGTTTTATCTGGGCATTGAAAGCGGTGATCGGAAAAACTTTCGCGATACAAAATTTTATCGCCGCCGCAAGCGTTGGCTGGCTTAGGAGCAAAGAATGACTGAGTATTTCGATGCTCTGGAAGTGCGCGATCAGACGCAGCGCGAGGCCGATCTGTTTGCCGCGTTGCCCGCGGCGCTGGCGACGGCACGCGAGCGTGCGCCGGCGATTGCCGCACAGTTGCAGGATGTGCAGGTGGACCGCATCACCAGTCGCCAGGCGCTGGCCGCCATTCCGGTATTGCGTAAATCCGAGCTGCTCAAGCGACAGCAAGAGCAACGCAAGCAGGCCGGTGAAAAGGCCGCCCACGCGGGCCCTGGTGCTGCCACTGTGGTGCAACGCGTCTTTGGCGGCTTTTCAACAATTGGCTGGGGTGATGCGGCGCGCGTATTTGCCTCTCCCGGTCCCATTTATGAGCCCGAGAGCAAACGGGCCGACTACTGGCGTTTTGGCCGCGCCCTGTATGCCGCAGGCTTTCGAGCCAACACGCTGTTGTACAACTGCTTTTCGTATCATTTCACCCCTGCCGGTTCCATGTTTGAAACCGCCGGGCTGGCCATCGGCTGCACGGTGTTTCCGGGCGGAGTTGGTCAGACTGAGATGCAGGTCGCCACCATCCACGATCTGCAGCCCGAGGGTTATGCAGGCACGCCCAGCTTTCTCAAACTGATTCTGGAGAAGGCCGACGAGATGCAGATCGCATTGCCCTCTTTGAAACGTGCGCTGTTTTCCGGGGAAGCATTTCCGCCGTCGTTGCAGACCTGGTTCGCACAACGCGGGATCCACGGCTATCAGGCCTATGGCACTGCCGACCTGGGTCTGATCGCCTATGAGTCCGAAGCGCGGGACGGGCTGATCATTGGTGAGGATATTGTGCTGGAGATTGTGCGGCCCGGCACCAATGAGCCGGTACCCGAGGGCGAGGTAGGGGAAATCGTGGTGACCACCCTCAATCCCGATTATCCGCTACTGCGCTTTGGTACCGGAGATCTCTCGGCGATCATGCCCGGGCATTCGGCCTGCGGCCGCACCAACAAGCGGATTCGCGGCTGGATGGGACGTGCCGACCAGACGACCAAGGTGCGGGGCATGTTTGTGCATCCCGAGCAAGTGGCCAGGATCGTTGCCCGCTTTGAGCAGGTGAACAAGGCCAGGCTGGTCGTTTCCGGTGAAACCGGGCGCGATGACATGACCCTGTTTGTGGAAGTGGACGGAGAACCTGTCGCAGGCCTGCAGGAAAAACTGGGCAATGTGGTGCGGGAGGAGACCAAGCTGCGTGCCACCATTGTTTTTGTCGGGGTCGGCGAACTGGCCAATGACGGCAAGGTCATTGAAGATAGCCGCTCTTACGAATAAAAAAGAACCGGTCTCAGAGGGGCGGGTTCCGCAGCGCCTGCAACAGGGTCGGTTCAAAGTCGCTTGCAGGGCTGCCCAGCAGCTCTATCACCGAGGTGGTTTTTTCGGGCAGATAGCGTACCGGGCTGTGCAGCGCCGCTTCAAAACGGTTTGCCATGTCGGTCAGTTCGGCGCTGTTGGCATTGACCAGAATCACTGCATGCGACAGCAGCGAAAAGGTGGGCGTTGCTGCCGTTCTGTTGCGCCGCCAGTATTGGGCCGTGCCGGCTATTTTTTTACCGGCAACGGCCAGGTTGAACCGACCGTCGCAGAATGAGCCCTGCACCGGCTGGGGCGTTGCATGAATGCCGCAAGCGACCAGCGCCTGGGCAATCAGTTCACACAGACCAAGGTAATGTGCTTCGACTTGTTGCAGCGGATAATTGGCCTGGACCGGGTAGGCCAGGTGTAAATTGATTACCCCGGCCGCCTGGGGCACCACACCCCCGCCGGAGAGGCGGACATCTACGGGCAGGCCGGTTGCGGCCAATTGTCTGCTGGCCGCTTCAAAGCGCGGGTGGCGCTGATAACTGCGCGGTACGCTGATCCCGCGGCTGGCTTGGTGGATGACCGCAAGGCGCTGACCCTGCTGGTCGACCCGATCCAGCAGACGCGTCTCGCTATCCCGACGGCTGCATCCATCTTCAAAAATGGTACTGGGCGGCAAGGCAAAAAAGGGCGTATTCATGTTGGCTGGCAGTCCTGTCGCAACTGATGTCGGTCCAGGCGGCGGGCAGAAGGGGCCAACGCACAGTGGCTAACTACCGGTCGGTAGAAAAGGATTGTGAGAGCGCTGGAAAGATCTGGACGGTTATATTTGGAGATCGGCCATGGGCGCTTGCTCATTGGCGATGGTGATTGGCGCGCTTGCGATCCGGATGAGTCCAGACAGGCCCGATTCTGAGGACAGCGGCGGCCTTTGCGAGTCTGCATCCGGCCGTTCCTGCTCAATCAGGCCTCGGCCTGTTCCTTGGCTTGCTTTTTAAGCCTGGTCTTGATGCGGCTTTGCTTTAAGGACGACAGATATTCCACAAATACCTTTCCCAGCAAGTGATCCAGTTCGTGCTGGACGCATACGGCCAACAGGCCTTCTGCGTCAAATTCGAAGGTTTCTCCCTGCTCGTTGAGCGCACGTACGCGAATGCTGGCCGAGCGCTCCACCTTGTCGTAAACACCGGGCACCGACAGGCAGCCTTCTTCATACACCTGTTTATCGTCGCTTTTCCAGATAATTTCAGGGTTGATGAGCGCCAGCAGGTCGTCGCCTTCTTCGGAGACATCAATGACCACCACGCGCTCATGCACGTTGACCTGGGTCGCAGCCAGCCCCACGCCGGGCGCAGCATACATGGTTTCAGCCATGTCGCGGACAAGCTGGCGAATGCGGTCATCCACCTGGGCTACCGGTTTTGCTACCGTGTGCAGCCGGGGATCGGGAAATTGAAGAATAGGTAAGAGTGCCATGGCCAATATTATAATTGAAATCGATGCTGCTTGGGGTTCTCAGCCCGTCGGGCGCCTCTGGCGCAGCGGGTCAAATTGCATGATGAATCGGAATCCTGGGGGTGTCGCAGAAAAATCATCATTCTCATGCGGCTATATTCCTATAATAGGGTGTTTTCTCACAAATTCAAGCGGATGGTTATGGCAATGTCAGATGAAGAGCGGTACGCGTGGATTCGTCTCACGCTGGAACCCGGGATAGGCCCGGTCACTGCCCGTCATCTGCTGGTTGCCTTCGGGTTGCCTCAGGATATTTTTGGCGCCTCGGTTGCAGCGCTGATGAAGGTGGTGCCCCAGAAACAGGCGGTGCAACTGGCCGCGGCGGTCGACCCGGTTACCCACACCCTGATCGAGCGCACTTTCGACTGGCTGGCCCGCCCCGGCCATCATATCGTGACGCTGGCCGATGAACTGTATCCTGCCCGGTTGCTGGATACTGCCGATCCGCCGTCCCTGCTTTATGTGGACGGGGATCCCCAGGCGCTGTCCCGGCCCGTGCTTGCCATGGTGGGCGCGCGTTCGGCCACGGCTGGCGGTACCGATAATGCCTTCGCTTTCGCACGGCATCTGGCCGATGCCGGCTGGACCATCGCCAGCGGCCTGGCCCAGGGCATTGACGCGGCCGCTCACGAGGGCGCGTTGGCCAGCGGCGCGGCGCCGGCCACCATTGCGGTCATGGGAACGGGCATCAATCGCGTCTATCCCGCAGCCAACAAGGGGCTGGCCATGCGGATCCGGGAGCAGGGGGCGTTGGTCAGCGAGTTGCCGCTGGATACCGCGGCGGTGGTGCACCAGTTTCCCCGTCGCAACCGCATTGTCGCCGGGCTCTCGCTCGGCGTACTGGTGGTCGAAGCTGCGCAACGCAGCGGCTCGCTGATTACCGCGCGTCTGGCCGGGGAAAACGGTCGCGAAGTGTTTGCCATTCCGGGTTCCATTCATTCGCCCTTGTCACGTGGCTGCCATGCGCTGATCCGGCAGGGCGCCAAATTGGTGGAAACGGCCGAAGACATCCTGGAGGAGCTTGCGCGCAGCGGTTCAGCGCCCAAGGCTGGCAGCGGTTCGGGCCGTGAATCCCGGCAGGAGGCGCTGCCTGGTTCGAAGCTTGCGGGCAGACCCCAGGCGCCTCTGAGCGCCGTAACGTCCAGAAGCCCCGAAATGCCTGTCGTGCCGCGGGAGGCGCAACCGGACGGCGCGGGTAGCACGCCAGTGGTGGCCACGGGCACCCGCAATGCGGCACACCAGCAACTGCTGGAGCAGATGGGGTTTGACCCGGTTTCCATGGATTTGCTGCTGGTCAGGCTTGACACGACGGTGGGCAAGCTGGCGGGTTTGCTGAACGAACTAGAAATGACCGGTAAAATCGTGCGCCTGCCTGACGGACGCTATCTGCAACGGGTGAATCACTTACAATAAACAGCGCAGCAGAGTCGATGCCGTCACCGATGGCATAGCGGTGTTCGTCCGGTACCTCCGTGCCGGCCATTGCCACCGCAGCAGTCCCCAAAAATAGGGGGGGCGGCAACAATGCGCCAGCCAGGTTCTACTTATATCCAAGCCCAAACAGGAGCGCTTAATGAGCACCAAGTTCAAAGTTCTGATCATCATCGGCAGTCTTCGTGAAAAATCCTATAATGCGGCGATCGCCCGGCAACTGGCTGAGCTGGCGCCGGATAATCTGGAACTGGTTTACGCTCCTTCCATTGGCACGTTACCTCACTATAACCAGGACGTGCAGGATGCCGGGTTTCCCAAGGAAGTCCAGGCGTTTGCCGACGCCATTGTTGCAGCCGATGGCCTGATCTTTGTGACGCCTGAATATAACTATTCGGTGCCTGGTGTGCTCAAAAACGCGATTGACTGGGTATCGCGCCTGCGTCCGCTGCCGTTTGACAACAAGGTAGGCTCAATCATTTCGGCCTCGGGCGGCGCCATCGGCGGGGCCAGAATGCAGTATCACCTGCGCCAGATCCTGGTTGCGATGAATATACATCTGGTCAATCGGCCCGAAATCATGGTCGGCACAGTACAGAACAAAACTGAAGGCGAAGGAGGCAAGATTACCGACGAAACGACGCTAACCTTCATTGGCAATAATCTGAAGGAACTGGCTCGCATGCTCGAGCTGCATCATCAAAAACAGAATCAAGCCTGATCGGAGATAGTCATGGCAATTGCGGAACGCGTAAAAGTGGTTGAAGTGGGGCCTCGCGATGGCCTGCAGAATGAAAAGCAATTTGTTCCAACCGACATTAAAGTCGAGCTGATCAATCGCCTGTCGGCTGCCGGTTTTCAGAATGTGGAAGCTGCCTCATTCGTATCGCCCAAGTGGGTGCCGCAAATGGCCGATGGCGCAGAGGTCATGGCTGCCATCGAGCGCCGGCCAGGCACCATTTATTCCGTTCTTACACCGAATCTGAAAGGGTTCGAAGGGGCGCTTGCCGCCGGCGCCGACGAGGTGGTGATTTTTGGCGCAGCCAGTGAATCCTTTTCTCAGCGCAATATCAATTGCTCCATTGCCGAATCCATTGCGCGTTTCGAGCCGGTGGCCAGTGCGGCCAAAGAGGCCGGCCTGCGCGTGCGTGCGAGCATCAGCTGCGCGCTGGGCTGTCCGTACGAGGGCGAGATCGCGCCGGCTGCGGTGGCCGATGTGGTCAAGCGCATGCTGGCACTGGGTTGTAATGAAATTGATATTGCAGACACGATTGGGGTGGGCACGCCGCGCAAGGTGACGGCAGTCATGAACGCCGTATCTGCGGTGGCCGATCCTGCCATGTTGTCTGCGCATTTTCACGATACCTATGGCATGGCGCTGGCCAATATTCTGGCCGCGCTCGAAGCGGGGATTGCCATTGTGCACTCGTCTGCGGCCGGTCTGGGCGGCTGCCCCTATGCCAAGGGTGCGACCGGCAATGTCGCTACTGAAGACGTACTGTATATGCTGCATGGCATGGACATCGAAACCGGTATCGACCTGGATCAGGTCATCAGCACCGGCCAGTGGATCTCCGATTACCTGCAGCGCGCCAATTCCAGTCGTGCCGGCAAGGCCATTATTACCAAACGACAGGCGGCGTAAGCGCATTTATGGTCATCAATTTCCTGCCGCTTTCCGAGTCCGAACGCGACCAGTTGCTCGCTTCGATCGAACCCTTGCCCATTCGCGGGCCGGCCTGGCCTGCCTGGGTAAAAACAGTCGCCTGGGGTATTCTGGGTCTTATCGTATTGCAGTCGCTTGTGGCTTTCAACAAGGCCGGGGTGCAGGTGCTGTTTTCCATGACAGGACTGATTCTGCTGGTTGTTTTCCTGGCACTTGCCGTCACGACCCGCTATATGCAGACCTCTGTCACCACGATAGATTCACAGGGGCTGCGGCAAAGCTGGCTGACCCGCCGTGAAGTGGCCTGGGAAGACGTGACCTTTGCCAAGTTTGTGCCAATGCTCGCGTCCAAGCGGCTGGTGGTCTTCACAAAAAAAGGCAAACCCGTGGTGTTCCAGGGTGGCACTCAGGATCTGCAGGTGGCGTTTGCAAAAATTTCGCTGGCGTTCAAGAACCGCAAGGTGTGATGCGAGACAGCTGTGGGCATGCAATGCTTGCGGGTATTGCACCGATTAGGCGCTTGGGCAGACGAATATAACGATCGCAATCGACATGGCCCCTATGCCAGACGTGATTGGCCTCTATCATTCTGCCTGTTTTCACTGAAAAATGCAGAAAACCCGATCTGTTGGCTGCAACGCATCGGTCAACGTCGCCGCTCAATGTATATGTGTCATATCAGAAGTTCAACATCACTTATTTACTGATCCCGTTGTCAGGGCCTGCGGGGGCGACAGTCACCGGATCAAAATGCGTCGTCACCTGCAAAATATCATCGATCTGCATAATGCGCGCGCAGGCCAGCTCGGAAATTTCATGCGCCGCCAGGATGGTCATGTCCGACGGAAATTCAAGATGGACTTCGACCAGAATCATGTCGCCGCTCTTGCGGGTCTTCAGATCATGAAATCCCAGCAGATTAGGCGTGTCATGCAAGGCCTGGCGAATCTGCTGTTCGATTTCATCGTCCACTGCGTGATCGGCAAGATCGCTCAAGGCGGCAAGGGAGAATTTGCCGCCCATGCGTGCAATCATGGCGCCCACCAGCAGCGCGGCAAGCGGATCGGCCATGGGAAACCCGGCAATGTTTGCCAGAATCCCGATGCCGACAACCAGCGATGACGCTGCATCCGAGCGCGCATGCCAGGCATTGGCGACCAGCAGGGCAGAGCGCACGCGCTGCGCCTGGCGCAACATATAGCGAAACAGCAGTTCCTTAGCCATGAGCACGCTGATGGCGACAAACAGCGCGCTCAGATGCACGGTGGGGATCGTTGACGGATTGCTCAGGCGCAGCCCCGCGCTCCATACCATGGCCAACCCCACTCCAAGCATGATCAGCCCGATGGCCAGCGATGCGATCGTCTCAAATCGGCGGTGTCCAAAAGGGTGGCTGGCATCGGCCGCCCTGGCGGCATGGCGATTGGCAAATAGCACCACGAAATCGGAAAGAATGTCGGACAGCGAATGAATGGCGTCTGCAATCAATGCCTGTGAGTGGGCGAACACGCCCACAATGATCTGGAATATCACAAGGATGATATTGACGACGACGCTGATCCAGGTGCTGCGCCGGGCTACCTGCGAGCGTTCGCTTTCTGCGCCGGGTTCTGATGCCTGGTAGGAGGCAAGCCGGCGCGCAGGTACCGCAGAATGATCATGTTGATGTGTCATGTCGGTTGGGGCTGAAAATAAAAGCGTCTTTAAGGTATGCTACTCAATTGTCCATCACTTTCCAAGTAACACGATTATGCTGAATGTTGTTTTTGCGGGAACGCCCGAATTTGCGCGCCAGGCGCTGGCAGCGATTCTGCAGGCGGGGTTTTCGGTGCCATTGGTCATGACGCAGCCCGATCGTCCTGCGGGCCGGGGAATGAAGCTGACGCCCAGCCCGGTCAAGCAGCAGGCGGTTGCACACAACATCCCTGTGATCCAGCCTGTCAGTCTGCGCCTGGATGGCAAGTATCCCGACGAGGCCGCCAGTGCCCGCCAGACGCTGCAAGCACTGCAGCCCGATGTCATGGTGGTGGCCGCCTACGGCTTGATTCTGCCGCAGTGGGTGTTGGATCTGCCTCGCTATGGCTGCTTGAATATCCATGCCAGCCTGTTGCCGCGCTGGCGCGGTGCGGCGCCCATTCAACGGGCGATCGAAGCCGGCGACAGCCAGACCGGTATTGCAATCATGCAGATGGATGCTGGCCTGGACACAGGCAATGTCATCGCCAGCGAGACCCTGTCCATTGTGGACCAGAATGCAGCGCAACTGCACGATGAACTGGCCGTTATGGGAGCACGGCAAATTGTCGCGGTGCTGCAGGCATTGGACAAAGACAGCGTGCTGCACTCAAGCCCGCAACCACAGGCCGGCGTCACGTATGCCGCTAAACTGGACAAACGCGAAGCGGCGCTGGATTTATCAGAAGATGCCGTTACACTGGCGCGCCGTGTCCGTGCATTTAACCCTGCACCGGGAGCCAGCGTGATGCTGCCGGGACTGGACAGCCCGGTCAAGGTGTGGGATGCCTGCGCGATCGAAGGTGCCGCAGGGGCATCTGCTTCGGCAGTGCCCGGACAGGTGCTGGCTGTGACGCCCGAGGGCATTGATCTCGCTACGGGTAATGGCACATTGCGGCTATTGCAATTGCAGAAAGCGGGCGGCAAGCGTCAACCTGTAGCGGTTTTTGTCACAGGGTGGAAGCCGCCACAGGGCTGACCCCCGGGCCTTGACCGGTGTGGCCGGCAAGCGATGCGCGCTTGGAGCATGCGCCGTGTTTGTGGGGCCGCTGAGGGTTCGCTTTGAGCCCGTTGTGGGACCGCGATGATCCGTTTTGAGTCGGTCCGTCAGGCGGGCAGCAACTGGGTCCGGATCTCATCCGGGGTGCAAAACAGAAACTGCGGTCCTTTTGCAGACAACACCTCTGGATGGTTATAGCCCCACGCCACGCTGGCGGCATGACAGCCCGATTCGCGCGCGGCGTCGATGTCGCGGATTTCATCGCCGATCAGCAAACAGGTTTCGGGCGCGCAGCCGGTTTGGCGGTACAGGGTCTTGAGCCTGGATGCTTTGCCAAACAGGTCGCTGCCGCAGCGATACTGGTCGATAAA
This sequence comes from Advenella incenata, assembly GCF_004217095.1. Classification (GTDB taxonomy): domain Bacteria; phylum Pseudomonadota; class Gammaproteobacteria; order Burkholderiales; family Burkholderiaceae_B; genus Advenella; species Advenella incenata. The sequence continues at coordinate 989,731 of NZ_SHKO01000001.1, forward strand.
TTCGGTTGCCCGGCCCAACGTGCGGCGCACATTGACTTCACTGTTCGAGCTCAGGACAGCGATCTGGTAGCCGGCGTGCTTGAGCGCAGCCAGGACCTGCTCAATGCCTTCAAACAGATGCACATCCGGCGAGGCCTCCTGCATGCGTTGACGAAATTCCATCAGAATGGCGGGCGCTTTCCAGAAGGGGATATCCAGTGTGCTCAGAATATGGCGTACATCGCGGTGTCGCAACTGTTCCTTCTCGTCTTCGGCCGGGTTGCGAAACCCGTATTTTTGCGCCACACTGGCCAACACCGTATCAAACCACGGCAGGGTATCGGCCAGCGTGCCATCAAAGTCAAAGGCCAGCAACTGATAAGGCAGAGGCTTCATCGGTAAATCACAATCATGATAGTGGTTTATGATCTGCCCACAGATCGTATTCGTTGCTGTCTGTCACCGTACAGCGCACAATCTGGCCAGGCTGCAGTTTTTCAGGGCTGCTGATAAACACGCAGCCGTCAATCTCCGGCGCATCTGCGTGAGAGCGGCCAACGGCATCGCCATCTTCATCAATTTCGTCGATCAGAACGTCAATTTCGCGTCCCACCTTGCGCGCCAGACGAGCAGTAGAAATACCCTGCTGGTGCGCCATGAAACGCTCCCAGCGATCCTGCTTGACGTCATCGGGCACATGGTCGCCCAATGCGTTGGCGGGTGCACCCTCTACCGGCGAATACTGGAAACAGCCTACGCGATCCAGCTGTGCCTCTGTCATCCAGTTCAGCAGATACTGGAAGTCTTCCTCTGTTTCGCCAGGGAACCCCACAATAAAGGTAGAGCGGATGGTCAGGTCGGGACAGGTTTCACGCCATTTGTGAATACGCGCCAGCGTGCGGTCTTCAAAGGCTGGGCGTTTCATTGCCTTGAGGATCCTGGGGCTGGCGTGCTGAAACGGGATATCAAGATATGGCAGGATTTTGCCTTGGGCCATCAGCGGGATCACTTCATCAACACTGGGGTACGGGTAAACGTAATGCAGACGTACCCAGATACCCAGTTCGGACAGCGCCTCACACAGTTCAGTCATGCGGGTACGCACGGGGCGTCCGTTCCAGAAACCGCTACGGTATTTGATATCGACGCCGTAGGCGCTGGTATCCTGCGAAATGACCAGCAGTTCTTTGACGCCCGCATTGGCCAGGCGTTGCGCTTCTTGCAGCACATCGCCCACCGGGCGGCTGACCAGGTCGCCGCGCATGGACGGGATAATACAGAAGCTGCAGCGATGGTTACAGCCTTCGGAAATTTTCAAATAGGCATAATGCCTGGGCGTCAGCTTAATGCCTTGTGGCGGCACCAGGTCAACATAGGGATCATGGTCGATCGAAGGGGGGGCCGCTTCATGGACGGCGCGGACCACTTCTTCGTATTGCTGGGGACCGGTCACGGAAAGCACGCGAGGATGAACCTGGCGAATGACCTGTTCCTCTACGCCCATACAGCCGGTCACGATTACCTTACCGTTGGCGGAGATGGCCTCGCCGATTGCGTCAAGCGATTCGGCCTTGGCGCTGTCGATGAAGCCACAGGTGTTGACCACGACCACATCGGCGCCTTCATAGGAGGGAGAAATCTCATAACCTTCAGTGCGCAACTGGGTCAGGATGCGTTCAGAGTCAACGAGTGCCTTCGGGCAGCCCAGACTGACAAAGCCAACGCGGGGAGCGGACATAGAAAACCTTTAATAATATAGAGAATAAATACGAAACAATGGGAAGTCACGCGCGCCAAAGGGGTATGGGCAGTAAAATACCTTATCCCGAGGCGTCCGGTTTATTCTTGCGGCAGATCGAAACGGATCCTGTTGCCTGCCCTGTTTCGGTAAAGGCGCGGCACCTATCAACAAATTTCTGCCAGGTTTATCCTGGTCGGCAGCCAGGTTCGTCAGGTCAAGGGGCGCTTGCGCCATTTGACCCAAGCACTGTAGCAAGGCTGCTGGCGCTGCCGGTTTTGCCTGTCCTGCTGTAGTCTGTAACTTACAGTACAGCACGGGATTGCAGGGCAGGGCTGTTACGCGCCGGTTGCTGGCCGGTAACGCTCACAAAAGCTTGCCAAAGAGACCGTATTTCTGACAGGGCACCGGGAACTGCCAAGGCTTGTTTTTGGTCTGCCAGCCTGTCATCTGCCGCCGGTTGTTTGCTATCGCAATGAATAATCAGGCAATTTTACCATTTTCGCTCACTAACGGTGTATATGCACAGTCAATTTTTTAAGCTTGGGGATTTCAGTCAATGACCCGTCCCGCCCAGCCCACCCTCTCGCCGCAAGCGGCGTCGGTCACACCGCCCTTAAGCGAGCTTTTGCTGGCAACGGCATACGCAGTTGAGGGAGTCGGCGAAGGCCGTTCCCTGACCGATATACTGAATGCCGAGCCGGCAAACCGGCGCGCGGCGGTGCAGTCACTGTCATTTTATGTCATGCGCCAGCTGGCCCGCGGACACGCGCTGGCAGACCTGCTCCTGGAGCGCAGTCCACCCAATTCGCTGGCCGATAGTCTTCTGATCACGGCCTTGGCCCTGTTGTCAGTAGACGAGAGCGAAGTGCGCGAGAACCCGCGAGTGCCGGTCTATGAGGCCTACACCCTGGTCAGTCAGGCCGTCGCTGCCGCTGGCCTGGACCGCAAAACAGCCGGCTTCAAGGGGCTGATCAACGCCTGCCTGCGACGCTTTGAACGGGAGCGCGAAGCGCTGTTGCTCGAAGCATACCGCCGCAGCAATGTGCGCTGGGGCTTTCCCAAGTGGTGGATCGGCCGGGTTCGCCAGGCCTACCCGGCGCAATGGGAAGCCATCCTGGCCAGCAGCTTTCAGGCGGGGCCGCTTACCCTTCGCGTCAATACACGCAAAACCAGCCGGGAAGCCTTGCTGGCCGTGCTGCAGGCGCAAGGCATTGACGCCTCGGCTATCGGGGATCACGGCGTGATTCTGGATCAGCCGCTGCCCGTGGCCAGAATTCCCGGGTTCGAAGAAGGCTGGTGGCTGGTGCAGGATGCGGGTGCGCAACTGGCCGCCCAGCTATTGCCGGTCACAGACGGCATGCGGGTGCTGGACGCCTGCGCGGCGCCGGGCGGCAAAACGGCGGGCTTGTTGATGCAGGCCCGGTTGCAGCTGACGGCGCTGGATATCGACGAGGGCCGCCTGGAACGGGTCGCCTCGAACCTGCAGCGGCTCGATTTGCATGATGAAGGCGTGGTGCTGCGTGCCGGCAATGCGATTGATTTGAAATCGTGGTGGGATGGTCAGCCTTTTGATGCCATTCTTGCTGATGTGCCTTGTACCGCATCGGGGATCGTGCGTCGGCATCCTGATATCAGGTGGCTGCGTCAGGAGCAGGATATTGCCGAGACCGTCGCATTGCAACGGCGTATTGTGTCTTCCTTGTGGCAGACGCTCAAGCCAGGCGGGACGCTACTGTACGTCACATGTTCGGTCTTCCCCCAGGAAGGGGTTGAACAGGATCAATGGATGCAGCAGACGCTTGAGGGCGCCATTGCGCTACCGGCACCCGGCCAGCTTTTGCCCGGGCAGGGACAGGAACATGATGGCTTTTTCTATTCATTGCTGCGCAAACAGGGCTGAACGACCGGCGCGGGCATTTGAGCTGCTTGTGCCGGTTGGGTTGGGGTATTATAGGGGCACCGCAAGCACCGGTGCTGCCAACCCCCAATGACCCATTCCGGATGAAAACCCAGCCCGTTTCCATTTCAATTGCAATAATTCTCAGGCTTGCGCTGGTCGTGCTGCTGGGCCTGGCCGTCAGTGGTGGCGCCGCTTTGCACGCGCAGACCACCGCCGCAGATGCCGGCGCCGCAGGTACTGGCACTGCTGCCGTGGCGACCATCAACAGTGTTGAAATTCAGCAGCAGGCTGATGGCTATGTCCTGAATGCCGACGTTGACCTGCCGCTGTCGCACGAGTTGCAGGTGGCTGCCCAGCATGGCGTGCCACTTTATTTTACGGTCGAATTCCAGCTGGTGCAGCCACGCTGGTGGTGGTTTGACCGGCAAGTGTATGATCAGTCGCAAACCTGGCGTGTGGCCTACAATGCGCTGGTGCGTCAGTGGCGCGTCACCTCGGGCGACTACTCCGTACCAGAAATGTCTCTGGACGATGCCCTGCAAACCATTACACGAATCTATAACTGGCCGGTGGGACCGTTCACGGACCTGGATCCCGACCAGCATTATGAAGCGCAGTTTCGCATGAAACTGGATACCTCTCTTTTACCGCGGCCCTTTCAGATGGACGCCCTGGGCGGTCGTGCCTGGGCCTTATCGACACCATGGAAAAATTTCGCATTTCAATTTTCGGCAACCGCGCCCAATCCCTGATCAAGTGGGTTGTGCGACTGGTATTTATTGCCGCTGTGCTCGCGGCCCTGGTTCTTATGGGGCTGCTGGTGCGCTCTACAGGCAATTCCTCAAGGCTGGCGCAACAGTACGATCTGCTGCTGCTGCTCAACGGGGTGTTGGCGCTTGCGTTATTCCTCTGGGTCTCGATGCTGACCATCCGGCTGATCCGGCAACTGCGGTCCAGGCAATTCGGCGCGCGGCTCACGTTCCGTTTTGCACTGGCGTTTGCTGTGATGGCGATTATTCCCGGCGTGGTGATCTATCTGCTGTCCGTGCAGTTCATGTCGCGATCGGTCGAATCTTGGTTTAACGTCAGGGTTGACAGCGCCCTGCAATCGGGCCTGACGCTGGGGCAGGCATCGCTCGATAGCCAGGTGGGCGATTTGCTGTCGCGCGCCAGGCTGATGGCCGATGATCTGTCCACCGTTCCCGATCAGGAACTGTCGGTGGCCCTGACCCGCTTGCGTGAAAATACCACGGTGGGCGATGCCCTGGTGTTTACTATCTCTGGCAGCCGGGTGGTGGGGTTTTCCAGTTCCTCCTTCGGCAGCCTGTTGCCGCAAATGCCGCCAGTGTCGGTGTTGAACCAGCTGCGGCTGTCGCGCTCATATGCCCGTACCGAAGCGGTCGAAGGCACTGATTTCGAAAATCCGCAACTGCGCATTCGCGTCATCGTGCCGGTGTTTTCCAATTCCTTCAAGCTTGACGCGCCCCTGGGTGCTTCGCCTGAACCGTATCTGCTGCAGCTGACGCGGCTGGTGCCGGAAAATATTGGCAGCAATCTGAATGAGGTGCAAAAGGGATTCCGGGATTATCAGGAACTGGCCTTGTCGCGCCAGGGCATCCAGAAACTGTATGGCATTACCCTGACACTGGCGCTACTGGTCACGCTGTTTACCTCCATTGCCGTGGCGCTGGCCATCGCGCGCCGCCTGGTCAAGCCGCTGCTGACGCTGGCTTCCGGAACCCAGGCTGTGGCTGTTGGCGACTACCGGCCGTTGCCCGAACCTACGGCCATGGACGAGATCGGCCTGCTGACCCGCTCGTTCAATGCCATGACGCGCCAGCTTGATGAAGCGCGCCGTCAGGTGGAAAGCAATCGTATCCAGCTGGAGCGCTCCAATGCGTACCTGGAAAGTGTGATGGCCGGGTTGTCCTCCGGGGTGATCGTATTCGATGAGCGCTTCAATGTAACCACAGTCAACAAAGGCGCCCAATCGATTCTGGATGTCGACCTGCGATCCGTACCGGGGCGGCCACTGGAGGTGATCGATTCGCTGATTGAATTTACCCGGCAGATTCGCAAGGCATTTGCCGATCACGCTGCCGTCGGGTCTGAGCGGCATTACTGGCAGGAGCAGATCACCCTGTCGACCAGTAGTGAAAGCGACGAAACTGACGATGTCACCTTATTAATGCGCGGTACCCGGCTGCGCATTGACGGGCGGCCCACGGGGTATGTCGTGGTGTTCGACGATATTTCAGAAGTGATTTCGGCGAACCGGGCCCGCGCCTGGGGTGAAGTCGCGCGACGATTGGCGCATGAAATCAAGAATCCGCTGACCCCGATTCAGCTGTCGGCCGAACGCCTGGCCATGAAGCTGGAAGGGCACCTGGACGAGCGCAATGCCGGGATCCTGGCTCGCTCGACCAATACTATTATCAATCAGGTCTCGTCATTGAAAAAAATGGTGGATGATTTTCGCGAGTACGCAAGAACGCCGCCCGCGCAAATGCAGCACGTGGACATCAATGCATTGATTTCCGATCTGGCTATCCTGTATGGCTGGGACCCGGAAGGCAACGGGCATCATGACGAGCCGTTGTACCGCCACATCCGCCTGGACCTGGCGCCAGGCCTGCCGCTGGCTGAAGCCGACCCGACCCAGTTGCGCCAGGTTCTGAACAACCTGCTGTCCAATTCCCGTGATGCCATGGCCGAGCTGGAACTCGAAGGCGATGAGCCAGGGATCACCATTCGCACCACGCTTACGCGTCCCGAGAAGGATCAGAGCACGGACGGGCAGGCAATTCGTATTACACTTGAGGACAGAGGCGGTGGGTTTTCTGCCAAGGTATTGCAGACGGCCTTTGAACCCTATGTCACGACCAAGGCGCATGGTACGGGGCTGGGTTTGCCAATTGTGCGTAAAATAATCGAGGAGCACGGTGGCCGAATTGATATTGCCAATCGCAAGGACGGTGGAGCCCGTGTCTCAATATTACTCACGCGGCTTACTCCGAAAAAAGGCAATTAGCGCATTCCCGTGGTTATAATTGAACCCGGAACTTTGATCAGTACCAAAATGCAGTCAGAAAGTAATAGGTGACAAGATATGGCCAGAATTCTGGTGGTTGACGATGAAATTGGTATACGCGAACTTCTGTCGGAAATTTTATACGACGAAGGTCACACCGTAGAGCTTGCAGAGAACGCTTCGCAGGCACGTGCCGCTCGCCTGCGCTACCGGCCCGATCTGGTGCTTCTTGATATCTGGATGCCCGATACCGATGGTGTCAGCCTGCTCAAGGAATGGGGCTCCCAGGGTTTGCTGGATATGCCAGTCATCATGATGAGCGGGCATGCGACGGTAGACACTGCGGTTGAAGCTACGCGCATTGGCGCCATGGATTTTCTTGAAAAACCCATCACGCTGCAAAAGCTGCTCAAAACCGTGCAGGCCGGCCTGATGCGGCCGCACGCCAAACAGGTCCTGGCATCTGCAACCAACGGCACCAATCGCGCGCCGGCTGCTGCACCTGCTGCCAGACCTGGTACGGTGGCGGCGCCTGCCAATGCGACAGTCCAGGGTACGGCGGTTGCGGCTGAGCCGGAAGCGCCGGTGCAAGGGTCGCAATTGGGCAGCATTTCGCTTGACCAGCCACTGCGCGACGCCCGGGACGAATTCGAGCGCGTCTATTTTGAATATCACCTGGGCCGCGAAAATCACAGCATGACCCGGGTCTCGGAAAAAACCGGCCTGGAACGCACGCACCTGTATCGCAAGCTGCGCCAACTGGGTATTGATTCCTCACGCAAACGCAATTCATGAAGATCCTGATCCTTGGCGCGGGACGTGTGGGTGCGAGCGTCGCCGAGAATCTTGTCTCTGAAAAAAACGATATTACGATTGTCGATACCGATGGCGAGCGCCTGCGCTACCTGCAGGATCGCATTGACCTTCGTGGCGTGCAGGGCGATGCGTCCATGCCCGAAGTGCTGCGTGCGGCAGGAGCCGACGATACCGATCTGCTGGTCGCCTGTGCGGCTACCGATCCGGTCAATCTGGTTGCCTGTCGGATAGCCAAAGACGTCTTCAATATTCCGCGCCGTATTTCCCGAGTCCGCAGTTACGAATTTTCCAGCAATCCGGAGCTGATCAAGGAGAGCTTCGGCGTTGACTCCGTGATCAGTCCCGAAAACAGTGTCACGACCTATCTGCACAGCCTGATCGAATTTCCCGAAGCCCTGCAGGTGGTGGAGTTCGGCGGTGGCCGCTTAAGCCTGCTGATCATCCGCATCGGCCGGGTTAGTCCGCTGATCAATGTGCGCGTCAATCAGACCGGTCACAATTTACCGAACCTCAATGCCCGTGTGCTGGAAATCTTCCGCAATGGCGCCTCGGTGGCGCTGGACCATCAGTCTGCCATTGAACAAGGAGACGAGTTGGTGGTCGCTGTTGATACCCAGGAAGGCAAGGAGGCGGTAGCCAAGTTGCAGTACGCGTCGCGCAAGGTGCGTACGGTCATGATTGCCGGCGGTGGCAATATCGGCTTCCGGCTTGCTCGCAAGCTGTCCGAGGGTAGCTATAACGTGCGTATCCTGGAAAGCAATCGGGAGCGTTGTGAAACCCTGGCAACCCTGCTGCCCAGCAAAGTGCTGGTCCTGCATGGCGATGCGACCGATGAGGCCCTGCTCGATAACGAAAATATCGAAGAGATGGACACGTTTCTGGCCGTCACCAATGATGATGAAGACAATATCATGTCGTCCCTGCTGGCTAAGCGGCTGGGTGCACGCAAGGTTGTTGCGCTGATCAATCGCAAGGCCTATGGCGAATTGATGGAAGGCAGCCTGATCGATATTGCTGTCTCGCCTTCCCAGGCGACCATTGGCGCCTTGCTGCGCGATGTGCGCCAGGGCGCTGTGGTTACCGGACACCGGCTGCGCTGGGGCAATGCCGAAGCCATTGAGTTTGAAGTCAATGGCGACAATAAGAGTTCCCAGGTCGTGGGCAAGTCCATTGCCGAATTGAAACTGCCAAGAACCGCCATCGTGGCGGCTATTTTGCGTGAAGACGAAGTCATTCTGCCCGAACCGGCAACCATTATCCAGCCGGGCGATCATGTGGTGGTTTTTGCCGGTAATCGGCACGATATGCGGCGGGTCGAAAAACTCTTCCAGGTTTCCGTGTTTTTCTTCTAGGCAGCCTACATGCGCAATATTCTGAATGTCCTGCATGCGCTCAGCCTCACAATGCTTGGCTTTTCCACCATCCTGCTGTTTCCGCTGGCTGTCTCGCTTTATTTTGAAGACGGCGCACACAATGCCTTTCTGATCAGCCTGGGTATTTCCCTGGGGATCTCGGCCGTGCTGTGGAAGCTCACCAGCAGCTCCAAGGACGAAATTAACGCACGCAACGGGCTGCTGCTGGTGTCGCTGGTCTGGCTGGTATTCCCGCTGATCGCCTCGCTGCCATTTGTGATTGACGCCAGCATAGAAGGGTATTCTCTGACCTTTACCCATGCGTATTACGAAGCGATGTCGGGAATTACGACTACCGGTTCGTCGGTGTTGAACAATATCTCAGCGCTACCGCCTTCGGTCAATATCTGGCGTGTCACCCTCATTTGGGTGGGCGGGATGGGTATTCTGGTCATGGCCGTTGCGATCATGCCGCTGTTGGGCGTGGGCGGTTACCAGATCATGCGTGGTGAAATTCCCGGCCCCATGAAAGAAGAAAAGCTGACGCCTCGCATTGCCGGGACGGCCAAGGCGCTGTATGCCATTTATATTTCGGTATCGACACTGTGCGTCATCAGCTATCGGCTGGCCGGCTTGTCGTGGTTTGACGCGTGGTGTCATGCAGCATCCACCATGGCATTGGGCGGTTTCTCGATTTACGATGAAGGTTTCCTGCATTATGACTCGCCCATGGTCGATGCGGTAGCCTGTGTATTCATGGTTCTGGCCGGTATCAGTTTTGCCACACATTACAACGTGTTGAGACACCGCAATTTGCGCTATTACGTTACCTGCCCGCAAACAAAAGTATTCGTCGGTATTATGGTGCTTGGCGGGCTGGGCGTCAGTGCCTGGCTGTACTTTGATGGCATCTATCCAAGCATGCTCCAAGCGCTGCGTTTCGGCATGTTCAACACTATCTCGCTGGCCACGACCACCGGTTTTGCCAATACCGACTATCTGCACTGGCCGGTATTGCTGCCTGTTCTGATGCTGATGTTGGGCAGTTTTTCTTCGTCCGCCGGCTCCACCGGCGGTGGGATCAAGCTGATTCGGGTCATTGTGATTCTCAAGCAAATTGGTGCTGAACTGCGCAAGGTGTTGCATCCGCATGCCGTTTGTCCCGTCAAGTTGCACCGGCGGATCGTGCCGCCGGCCATTATTTCATCCATCATGGCGTTCGTGCTGGTGTTTGTTATCATGAACCTGGTGCTCACCGGCGTGATGGTGATGTCCGGCCTGGATTTCACCACTGCATCATCGGCGGTCTTTTCCAGCCTGTCTAATATCGGCCCGGGCCTGGGCACCGTCGGGCCCATGAGCAATTACTCCGGCCTGAGCGATTTTCAGATCTGGGTGTGCACCTTTGCCATGTTGATCGGCCGGCTGGAGTTCTTTACCGTTCTGGTGCTTTTTACCCCGGGATTCTGGAAAAAATAGGGCGCCTGTTTGGCCCGCATACTTATTCCTTAGCTGACGTCGCCCATGCTTCATATCGCCCTGTTCGAACCTAAAATTGCACCCAATACCGGTAATATTATCCGGCTTATCGCCAACAATGGTTGCTGGCTGCATTTGATTGAGCCCATGGGATTTCGTATTGATGACGCAAAAATGCGCCGCGCCGGGCTGGATTATCACGATCTGGCCAAGGTGACGATTCACCCGGACTACGCCGCGTTTGCGGCTAGCGTGCGTGGCCAGCGGATTTTTGCCATCACCACAAAAGGCACGCGCGCTTATGCCGATGTGGCGTTTCAGGATGGCGATGTGCTGCTTTTTGGCGCCGAAACCACCGGGCTGGCGCCCGAAGTCATGGCCACCTTTGCCGACAGCGAACGCCTGAGAATCCCGATGTTGCCCAATAACCGGAGCCTGAATCTGTCCAACGCCGTGGCCATTGTCAGTTACGAAGCATGGCGACAATTGGGGTTTGCATCGGGCAGCTAACGCTGATGCGGCCTGAATACCGGCCACAAAAAGCAAGAGACCGCCGTCGTTGAACCTGGTGCTACTGGCACTGCCAGCCCGTTGCGGCCTGCAGCGCCTTGATATTTTGCATCATGCCGGTTGCAGATACCGCCAGATCAGCCTTGCAGCGGTTTTTGCCGTCAGCCCGTCATGGTCATACTCAGGGTTGACCTCCGCGATATCCAGTAGTCGCAGCTTGCCCGACTCCTTGACCATACCCAGGATGGCTTCGATGACCGTCAGGCTGACGCCGTAAGCGGCTGGCGCCGATACACCGGGCGCCTGCCAGGCCGGCAGCACGTCCATATCAATGGTCAGATAAAGATGAGATACCTCTTGCAATTGCGCAGCCACAAATTGCCGGATCTGCGGCAACTGGCTTTCCTGCATCTGCGTGTCTTCCAGATAGGCAACGTCCAGTTCCCGTGCACGCTCGAACAGGGCAGGCGTGTTGGACAGGAGCGAGACGCCCAAGCAGCAATAACGAACAGACCGGCCGTGTTGTGTTGCATGTTCCAATACCTGATCGAACGGGGTGCCCGAACTGCCGGGCCGACTGGTGCGTAAATCAAAATGCGCATCCAGATTCAGCACCAGCACGGTCCCCGGCTGCGCCGTTGCCTGCAAATGCTGATCCAGTCCCAGGTAACTGCCGTAGGCAATTTCATGGCCGCCGCCGATGACGGCCAGGCGTGCGGATGTGTTCAATAGCGTGCCGATCCTGTTTGCCAGCCGGCTTTGTGCCAGTTCCAGATTATTATCGTCGCAGCCAATATCGCCTGCATCGTAAAGACGTTGCAGTTTATGGGCTGGTAGGCCCGCAAGCGCCCGACGCACATGATCTGGCGCCTGGCGTGCGCCCATGCGGCCATGGTTGCGATTGACGCCTTCGTCGCAGCAAAACCCCAGAACAACGGCTTGCCCGTTCAGGGAGTCAGGAAGGGTATCGCCCAGTGGCTGGGCAATCTGGTGAAGCCGGCAGGTATCGCCACGTTCGGCAGCATCTACTCTGCCGTGCCAGGAAAATATTGCTTTTGTCATTATGATAAGTGAAATTCAAGCGTTCAGCACTGCCTGCAAAAATGAACGGGTACGTTCATGCGCCGGCTGTGTAAAGATGACAGAGGGGATATCTTCTTCAAGGATCACGCCGTGATCCATGACCACCACCTTGTCGGCTACATCGCGGGCAAAGCCCATCTCGTGGGTAACGACCAGCATGGTCATGCCCTCGCTGGCCAGCATTTTCATGACCTGCAGTACCTCCCCTACCAGTTCGGGATCCAGCGCCGAGGTGGGTTCGTCAAACAGCATGACCTCCGGCTCCATGGCCAGCGCCCGCGCGATGGCCACGCGTTGCTTCTGGCCGCCGGACAGGCTGGCCGGCATCGCCTGGGCTTTTTCCTTTAAGCCGACTTTTTCCAGCAATGACAATGCGAGTTTTCGCGCATCGGCATCGGTGGTTTTTTTCAACGTCCTGGGCGCAATCGTGACATTGTCCAGTACCGACAGATGGGGAAACAGATTGAACGACTGGAACACCATGCCAACGTTCATGCGCAATGCATTCAGGTCTTTTTCGGCAATCAGTTTGCCGTCCTTGAGCAGCGCTTGTCCGTTGATCGTGATATTGCCTTTTTGCGCGGTTTCCAGGCCATTGCAGCAGCGCAACAGGGTGCTTTTGCCCGAGCCACTGGGCCCGATCAGGACCACGACAGAGGACCGAGCAATATCCAGGCTGACGCCCTTGAGCACTTGATGATCGCCGTAGAATTTTTCAACGCGATCAAGATGAATCATGGATGGCGTCATTGAACCATTCCTCCGGCTTTGAGTGAGTTTTCTACTTTGCGCAATATGAACATTGCGGTGGCGGTCAGCACCAGATAAATGAGGGCAATGACCAGATACGTTTCAAGCGAACGATATGACACGCTGATAATTTTCTGGCCTTCATGCATCACATCGTGAATCGTCAGCAAAGACACCAGGGCTGAGTTTTTAATAAGCGCGATAAACTCGTTGCCCAATGGCGGGATCATGCGGACCAGCGCCTGCGGCAGAATGATTTTGCGCATGGCCTGGCGCGCGGACATGCCCAGTGATCTGGCCGCTTCGCCCTGGCCCTTGTCCACCGATTGAATGGAACCGCGCACCACTTCGGAGACATACGAGGCCGAATACATGCCCAGTCCCAGTACGCCGCACAGGTAGGCCGGCAAAAGAATGCCAAATTGCGGCAGGCCGAAGAACCAGATAAATAGCTGCACCAGCAGGGGCGTGCCGCGGAAAATCGTCAGATAAGTACTGCACAGCATATAGATAAATTTGCGCTCGGGATTCAGGCGCCCGATACCGATGAGCAGACCGACGATGCACGAGAGCAGCAATGCACCGGCAGTGACCTCAATGGTCACCAGGGTTCCGCGCAACAACGGTTCCCAGCCGGAGAGGACAGGAGAGAAATCCAGATTCATGATTTGGCCTCAAACCATTTGTCCACGATCTTCTGGTAGGTACCGTTGTCACGGATATTCTTTAACGCTGCGTTCAGCGCATCACGCACTTGCGATTGTGATTTGCTGACGGCAACGCCGTATTCTTCAGTGGTGATTTGCTCGTCCAGAACGACGAAGTCCGGATTGTGCTGGGCGTAGAGTTTGGCGGCCGGCCTGCCGGTCACTGCCGCATCGGCGCGACCGATCTTGACCAGGTTGAACATTTCCTCATTCTTTTCCACTTCGACGCGCTTGATTTCGGGGAAGTGCTCGGTCAGATAGTTGACCGATTTTGTCCCTACCTGGACCGAGACTTTCTTGCCATCCAGGTCCTTGATGTTTTTGATATTGTTGTCTTTCTTGGTCAGTACGACCAGGCCGCCCGCGTAGTACGAATCGGTGAAGTCCACCACATTTTTACGCTCGGGCGTAATGTAGATGCCTGAGATGGCTGCATCTGCGCGACCGGACACAATAGCAGGAATCAGGCCCTTGAAGTCAATGTTGGTCAATTCTATCGGGCGGTTCATTTCCTTGCCCAGCGCATGAATCAGCTCGATATCAAAACCGGTAGGTTTGCCGTCCTGGAAAAATTCCATGGGTGGAAAGGTGGCGTCGGTGACCACGCGCAATGGCGCATCGGCAGCGACAGAAAGGGTGGGTGCTGCCAGGCCAAGAGCCAGCAGACCGCTAAGAAAAAATGTCTTCATGGAAGTTCCTTCACGTGAGTTAAACCAGGAGCGCTTTAAGCGTGGTTGAAATATTGGCTGCAGCCTTCACGGTTGCATCAATCAGTTGCTGACTTCGTGGCAGGGCCCGGGCAGTGGGCGCCATCAGCGTAATGGATCCAAGCGCGATCCGTTTGTGCTGAAAGAGCGGGGCGCTGACGCCCCAGACCCCGTCATCGACTTCACCTTCGGATACCGCAAAACCTTGCAGCTGAATCTGGCGCAAATCTGTCGCCAATTGCTCAGCCTGCGTGCCGGTCAGCAAATTCTGCTGTACGGCTTCCTGCACAATCACCTGCTGTTTGGCTGCGGGCAGAAAGGCCAGCAGGGATTTGGCTGATGCTCCGCGGACCAATGGCAGCGAGCGCCCCTTGACGAACGAACAGCGCAGGGAATTTGTGCTTTCGACCATATCCAGGCAGACCGCCATTGCATCCAGCGCAACCAGTATGCCGACCGATTCACCGGTCTGGGTGGACAGGGTCAGCATATCTCTGCGTGCATGTTGCAAAAGAAAAGACGACTGACTGAATCCCCACGCCAACGGCAGACATGCGGGGCCGGGCATGTATTGGCCCTGTGACTCGAAAACAAACCCCCACTTTTTCAGTAGCGTCAGTTGCCGGTAAAGCGTGCTCTGTGGCAAGCCAGTAAGCGTGATCAACTCGGCCACGGTAACTGGCCGTTCGATTTTGGCGAAAACCGACAGAATGTAAAGCGCGCGATCGGCGCCGCCTTTGTCTGATTGAGAAAGCATGTGCCTGCTGGAAAAGAAGAAGAGAAACGCAGAATAACGTCAATTTCTCAATAGTTAAATAACGTATTCCTGACTATTGAGAAAATAATGGAAAACCCCAATTCAAAAGACACGGTAGCGGCACCGCTCTAGCTGCGGTATACGGAGGGCATCCGATAGAAGCCAGCGGCGTTGGCAGACCTTGTCGGGGTATCGGCTGGCTTTTCGGCAACTGACCAGGCTCCACCAGGAGTGCGACGGATGCGTGCGCCGTGCCGCTTCGCTGCGCCGTCAGTCGTGCGCTGATCAGTCCGGGCTCGAAAGGGTATCCGGCAAACCGCTACCTTCGGGCTCGTCGCGGGCGACGTAGGGTGTTCTGGCGATGACCACGGCAAATACCCGCTGTGCGCCAGCTGCGATGAGCGCCCTGGCGGCGGTATTGAGTGTGCTGCCCGTGGTCAGCACGTCGTCCACCAGAACCGCATACGGCATACGGATATTTCGAGCGCAATAATACAGATGCGCGGTATTGGCGCGTCGCTGCCGGCGGTTCAGCGTACTTTGCTTCAGGTGGTCGGGTTCCCGGTATAGCAGTGAGTGCAGCACGGGCATGTTTAACAACCGGCCCAGTCTGCTAGCGAACTCGCCGGCCGGATTAAAGCCACGCCTTCGCAGCGAGCGGTGGCTGCCGGGGATCGGGATCAGCGGGGTCAGGGCAGGCCATGGTGGGCAGTCGCCCCCCGGGCTTGCCAGTTGTATGGCATCAACAGCCAGCGCCGCGAAAGCGGCGGCCAGCTGAAACTGACGGGCGTTTTTATAGCGCAGAATCAGGCTGTCTGCCGGGTAAATATAGTCAAAGGCGGCAATGACTTTTTCCAGCGATGGCCTTTGGTCGGCGCAGTCCGGGCATGGGCCCGGCGCCGGCAATGCCAAAGCGCAGCGGGCACAGCGCCACGGGTGATGACGCATGGAATGCCGCAGGTCGCGCGTACACCCCGAGCAGAGTTGCCCGATTGGCGCCGGGCCATTGCACAGTGCACACGCGGCCCCGATGGCAGCGGGCAGGCGCGCGCGCAAATGGGAAAATCGTGGGGAAAACGGCCTGGCGGCAGTCATGACTGGTCACCTTCATTACAATGGCAGATTGCATAATCTGCCAGATTGCAGTTCTGGCATCAATCGGGTTTGTGATACCAATGTCCCAGCTAATTCATTCGGCTTCCCGGCTGCCCATCAACATGACGCATGTTCGTCAGCAGTTTGCCCGTCGTGGCACGCTGGAAGACGCGCGCTTTTTCTATGATGAAATCGCCACGCGCATGATCGACCGCCTGGGCTATATCAAAGTGGCGCCCGAGCGGATCGTCGATGCCGGTTGCGGCCCCGGCAATGCGCTTTATCTGCTGGCGGCGCGCTACCCGCAGGCATCAATCATCGGCGTGGATCATTGTGCGCCCTTTATTGAACATTGTCAGAGCCATTATGTACCCAAAGGGCTCAAGTCTATCGTACAAAAAATCAAGGGCCGGCAAGGTTTTTCCTTCGCGCTGGCCGATATGGCAGCCATGCCCATGGCTGCTGAGTCGGTTGATATGGTGTGGTCCAATCTGGCGCTGCATTGGCATCAGCAACCGCATGATGTCATCCGTGAATGGCGTCGGGTCCTGAGCAATAGCGGTCTGGCCATGTTTTCCTGTCTTGGTCCTAGCACTTTTCGCGAAGTGCGCAGCGCCGTAGCGGCAGCGGGTATCCAGACCCAGACCATGCAATTTGTCGATATGCATGATTTCGGCGATATTCTGCTGGAAAATGGGTTTATGGATCCGGTCATGGATCAGGAAGTGATTACGCTGACCTATCGCACTGTAGATGCGCTGCTCAAGGATGTGCGCGGGCTGGGTGGGAATCCCAGCGAAGCGCGTGGCGACGGACTTAAGGGGCGGGCGTGGTACCGGCGTTTGCGCGAGGCCCTTGAGGCCGGGCGCGCAGAAGATGGATTATTACGCTTGTCATTAGAGGTGGCGTATGGACACGCCTGGTGCAAGCCGGTAAGACAAAATGCGGCGGGCGAGACCCTGGTGCCGGTCAGCGCCATCCGGCGGGCGGTACGTTAAGCATGCGCGCTGCGATGCAGCCCGATGGCAAATGTGATCATAACGTTGCCAGCCGACGGCGCTGGAGCTACTGCGCTATTCGCTGCGCGATTCGCGCGATAACAGCCGGGATACGGCCTGTAGCGGGGATACTTTGTCGAACAGCACAGCGCAGACGGCTTCGGTGATAGGCATATCAATATTCAGCCCGCGTGCGCGGGTCAGGGCGGCCCGGGCGCAGCGAACGCCTTCGGCGGTCATGCCTGATGACAGGATCGCCTCCAGGTCCTGACCTTGGCCCAGCGCGACGCCCACCTGGCGGTTACGCGACAGGTCTCCGGTTGCCGTCAGGACAAGATCGCCCAGCCCGGTCAGCCCGCTGAAGGTGGCGGCCTCGCCGCCCAGCGCCAGACCCAGGCGGCTCATTTCAGCCAGTCCACGGGTAATGAGCGCCGCGCGCGCATTCATGCCCAATGCCAGGCCATCGGCAATGCCACACGCAATCGCAATAACGTTTTTCATGGCGCCGCCCACTTCAACGCCAACCACGTCCTGGCTTCGGTAAATGCGGGTATTGCCCGCATGCAGGGCTTCGGTGGCGCGTGCCCTCACGCACTCATGGCGGCTGGCCACAGTGAGTGCAACCGGCAGACCCTGCGCCACTTCACGCGCAAACGAGGGGCCGGACAGCACGCCGGTATAAGGGACGATATCATCAAGAATGGCCTGCACCACTTCGTGAGGCAGCCGCGCAGTTTGTTGTTCGAATCCCTTGCAGGTCCACAGCACAGGCGTTGTGTGCAGGCCGGCAGCAGGCAGGCGCTCGCGCAAAATAGTACAGGTGTGGGCGATGGCGGCCACAGGGGTGCCCAGGATAATCAGGGAGGTTGACGCCTCTTGCAGAAACGCAAACGCCTGGTCCAGATTGTCGCTGGCAAGCAGGCCGGGCGGTAGGGGAATATCCTGCAGATATCGCGGATTGCGATGCTGCTGGTTAATGTGTCGTGCCGTTTCCGGGTCACGCGCCCAGACCATGGTCTGGGCATTATTGCAGGCGGTATGCGCCAGCGCTGTGCCCCAACTGCCTGCTCCAAGAACGAGCACGCGCAATGACAACGGCGAGGGCGCAGGCGTCATGAGCGTTTATTGACGTGTTGTACCGGGAGGCACATAGATGCCTGAACCACTGTCTGGCGCGCCATTGCCGCCAGCCTGGCTTTGTGCTTCCTGAGCGCGTTGCTCATACAATGCCTGGAAGTTCACTTCGGCCAGATGCAGCGGGGGCAGTGAGGTGCGGTTGATGGCATCGGCTACGTTGGCGCGCAGGTAAGGAAACAGCATGGTCGGGCAGACAATGCCGATGAGCGGCTCGAACTGTTCTTCAGGTACATTGGCAATTTCAAAAATACCTGCTTGCGTGCCTTCGACCAGATACAGTGTCTTGTCGCCAATCTTGGTTGTGATTGTCACGGTTACTGTCGCTTCGAAAACGGTATCGGCCAGGCGCTCGCCGCCGACGTTCAGAGACACTTCAACGTTCGGTGTTTCCTGTTCCAGGAAGATTTGCGGTGCGTTGGGCATTTCCAGCGAAAGGTCTTTGAGATAGACGCGTTGCATCGCGAATACCGGATCTGTTCCTGTCGCGTCGTTGTTCGATGCAGCGTTGTTTTCGTCAGCCATATAACTTCCTAAATGATGTAAATTTCAAAAATAAGCGGGTCATGCACCCAGCATGGTAACCAGTTTTCCGTCGCGGTCAAGGGCCATCAGATCGTCACAGCCGCCGATATGCGCCTGATCGATGAAGATTTGCGGCACGGTTGTGCGCCCGCCGGATCGTTCAATCATAGCAGCCCGCTGCTCCCGGTTTGTGTCAATGCTGATTTTCTCCAGATCGTTCACGCCGCGTTCACGCAATAATTTTTCTGCGCGCACGCAGTAGGGGCAGGTCTGCTTGTAATACATGGTCACTTTTTTCATCATGAGCCTTATCTGTTCTTTGTGTAGCAATGGATACGGTGCGCCGTCGCCTTGGCGACCGCGGCAATGACATCAGCTGTGTTGCTTGACGGGCATGCCGTCGGCCTTCCAGGCGCCCATGCCGCCGGCCAGCGAGTACACGTTTTCGGTGTTCTTGCTGCGCAGCACATCTGCCATTTTGGCCGATTCACGCCCATTGTCACATACCAGGATCAGTGGTTTATTGCGCGGCAGGGTGCCGGCTTTCTGATCAAAGTCGGCTGCAGGCAGATTGCGCGCAGAAGGAATAGAGCCGCTGCGATAGCTATCGGCGGGACGAAGGTCGACAAACACCGCATTTTCACGGTTGACCAGGTTGACCGCGTCTTTAACGCTCAGCCCGGTATTGCCCTTGCCCTGTTTGCGCAGCAGGGGGAAAGCCAGCAGTGCGCCAGAGACCAGCAGAAAAATGAGAAAGTAAATCGAGTTCTGATAAAAAAGAAAATCCACAATGAATCCTGAAAATGCGTTTTTCAAACGCTGAATTTACTGATTATAAAATAGCTCGCCTATTCGCGATAAGACTTCTGTAAAATAGAGGAAAATTAATGGTTGACCCGGGCCGCAGGCACGCGGCGGGCCGATTTTCAACCCGGTACAGTTTTTCAGTTTGTCTTGCGGGAATCAATAATGTATAAGCTAGTGTTAATGCGCCATGGCGAAAGCCAGTGGAATCTTGAAAACCGGTTTACCGGCTGGAAAGACGTCGATCTGACTGAAACCGGCCGCCAGCAAGCCTGGGAAGCCGGTCAGTTGCTCAAAAAAGAAGGCTACACCTTCGATCTGGCATTCACATCTGTGTTAAAACGCGCGATCCGCACCCTCTGGATTGCTCTGGATGCCATGGATGCCATGTATACGCCTGTGCATCCCAGCTGGCGCCTGAATGAACGGCACTATGGTGCGTTGCAGGGCTTGAACAAGGCGGAAACAGCACAAAAATATGGTGATGAGCAGGTGCTCGTATGGCGCCGGGCCTATGCCATTGCGCCAGAACCGCTGGACGGCGATGACGAACGTCATCCGCGCTTTGATGCACGCTATGGTCGCATTGCCCCTGCCGATCTGCCGGCAACCGAATGCCTGAAAGATACCGTGGAGCGGGTCTTGCCTTTATGGAACGACTCCATAGCGCCGGCGATCAAGGCCGGCCGCAATGTGCTTATTTCGGCTCACGGCAATAGTCTGCGGGCGTTGATCAAGCACCTGGATCAGGTCTCTGAAGACGATATCGTCAATCTGAATATCCCTACCGGCCAGCCGCTGGTCTATGAGCTCGATGAGAACCTCAAGCCCATTAAACACTACTATCTGGGCGATCAGGAAGCCATCGCTGCGGCCATGGCAGCTGTTGCGGCCCAGGGAAAGGCCAAAAAGGACTGACGTGATCCGGGTCTTACGCAAGTTGCGTCTTCTGTCTGCATGCCGGTCATAGGGAAGGCATCATGAGTGGACCCGGCCCCTTGCCGTCATTGCGTTTGCTCGGCAGTGCAACGCTTGCCTGCCTGGCGCTGCTTGCCGGCGAGCCGGCGGGGGCGCAGTCCATTTCTTCGCTGACCAAACAGCAGCAGAATGCCGAACAATTGCGTCGCGACCTTCAGGAAAAAATCGCGCAAGTGCAAAAGCGGATCGATGAATCTGAAAGCGATCGCAAGGATGTCACCGAATCGCTGCGTCAGTCCGAGACCGAAATTTCCCGGCTCAATGCCAGGCTTGATGATCTGGACAGCCAGCGAGACAAGACCGAGAGGGAATTGGACGAGCTGCGCCAGGAGCAGGCTGGACAGCAGGCGCTCATGGAGCAACGCCGCCAGGAACTGGCAGAGCAGCTCAAGTCCCAGTACACCCACGGCGTTTCGCCATGGGCTGCGCTGCTCTCCGGCGATGATGCGCAGAAAATCGGCCGTGATCTGACCTACCTCAGTTATGTGGCCAAGGCCAGAACTCAGGCTGTTGAAGCGCTCAACACTGAAATCGCCCGTCTTGATGCGGTCAAAAAGAAGGTGGCGGATCACCAGAAAACGTTGCAGAAATTGGCTGATGATGCAGAAAAAAGCAAGGCTGATCTGGAGCAGGAAAAACAAAAGCACGCGGCGGTCCTGGCCAGAGTTGAAGAAGATCTGAAAGCGCGGCGGTCCCAGGCTGGCAAGCTGGCGCGGGACGACAAGCGCCTGAACGCGCTTATTGATGATATTCAGGGCAGCATTGTCAAACAGCGCGAGGCCATTCGTCGTGCCGCGATCGAGCGCGAGGCCCGTGAGGCCGCGCGACGCAAGGCGCTGCAACAGGCCCGTGAGCAGGCCGCGCGTGAAGCCGCGCGGCAGGCGACGCTTGCGGCAAGGCGCGCCGAACAGGCGGCGCGTCAGGCTCAGGCGGCCCGGGAAGCAGAGCAACGCGCCTATATGACGGCCGAAGAGCAGTCCGAGGCACTGCGGCGCGCCCGCGAAAACGCACCCTCAGCCGGCGCTGGCGTACCGCCTTCGCCCGACCTGAACACCGCCAGCCGTTCTGCGGCAGCGGCGCAGGAGCAGTTGGCGCTGGCGCGGATACAGCGGGAAAATCTGGAAATCGATCGCGAGAAGGCCCGTCTGGCGCGCCTGAAGGCTGAAGAGCAAGTGCGGCTGGCCCAGAAAGCGCGCGAAGATGAGCGCAAGGCCGCTGCAGAAGCCTCGTCTGGCAATGCCGGTCTGCAGCGTGGTGCGCCCTGGCCCGTACGTGGCAGTGTGCAGGGTCGCTTCGGCACGCCGCGTCCAGATACGGGCGATGTCTGGCGCGGTATTCTGATTCGGGCGGGCAACGGCGTGCCGGTCAAGGCGGTTGGCAGCGGCAGCGTCGTTTATGCGTCATGGATTCAGGGGTTTGGTAATCTCATTATTGTGGATCACCAGAATGGGTATCTGAGTGTGTATGGTTACAATCAGAGCCTGAGCAAAAGGGTGGGCGACCGTGTACGCATTGGCGAGACCATTGCCCGTGTCGGCGCTACGGGGGGGCAGGTTGACCCTGGCCTCTATTTTGAAATCAGACAAGGGTCTACTCCGGTAGATCCCATGAGCTGGCTGGCCCGGTAACGGTGCCGCGCATTTATCCGGAAGACGCTATGAAATTGTTTGCAGTGCGCCAGTTGTCATATGTAATTATCATCGGGCTGATTCAGGCTGGCATCGCCTATTCGCCGGTGGCTTTGTCTCAGCAAAAGCCGGCCAATCCGGTGCGGCAGATTCCCGCACCCGAGACTCACGCCCCGCTGCCTGCCGAAGAGTCGTTGCCATTTGCCGAATTGCAGCGTTTCGCGCGCGTATATGCCGCGATCAAAAACAGCTACGTAGAGCCGATAGAGGACCAGAAGCTGATCGAGTCTGCGATCAAGGGCATGGTTCAGGACCTGGACCCGCATTCGGCCTATCTGGATGAACTTGAGTATGAAGAGATGCGGGTGTCCACCGATGGCGAGTTCGGTGGTCTGGGCATTGAGATCGGTCCTGAAAAGGGCTTTGTGAAAATTATTTCGCCCATTGAAGATACGCCAGCGGCCAAGGCCGGCATCATGCCAGGCGACATCATTACCGGCATCAATGGCGAAAGCATGGAAGGCAAGCCACTGAACGATGTGGTGAAAAATCTTAGGGGAGACGTGGGTACGTCGATCAAGCTTTCAGTCAGCCGCTCATCCACAGGCAAACAGCTGGATTTTGATCTGGTCCGCGCTGTGATCAAGGTGCAAAGCGTGCGCAGCAAAATGCTGCCCGAAGCCATCGCGTATGTGCGTGTATCGCAGTTCCAGGAGCGTACCGGTCCCGATCTGGCGACGCACTTGAAGCAGCTGGACGCCAAGGGCAAGCCCAAAGGCCTGGTGCTTGACTTGCGCAACGATCCGGGCGGGTTGTTGACCGGCGCCATCGGGGTGTCGGCAGCATTTCTTAAGCCTGGCATCAATGTGGTGTCCACCAAGTCTCGTGACGATCAGGATTCGCATGTGTTCAAGGCCGATGCACGGGACTATGTTCACAATTCAAGTGATTATCTGAAAGATCTGCCAGCCTGGACCAAAACGGTTCCCATGGTGGTATTGATCAATGTCGGCTCGGCGTCAGCTGCGGAAATTGTCGCCGGTGCGCTGCAGGATCATAAGCGTGCCACGGTAATGGGGAACCGCAGTTTCGGCAAGGGCTCGGTCCAGGTAGTCATGCCGCTGGATGACAACACAGCGCTCAAGCTGACGACGGCACGTTATTTCACCCCTTCCGGCCGGTCCATCCAGGCCACCGGCATTGTTCCGGATCTTGTGGTGACGGACACTGAAAAGGGCGATCTGTTCAGCTTCCCACGTGAGGCCGACCTGGCCGAGCATCTGAGCAATGATCAGGCTGGTGAAAACGGTGAAGTCAAGGGCACCACCTCCATTAAGCCCGATGAAAAGGCAGAGGACCAGCAAGTCTTTGAGTTTGGCTCGGCGGATGATTTTCAGTTAGCGCAGGCGGTGAACAAACTACTGGGCAAACCGGTCAAAGGCGGTGCGCCGGTTGCCGAGAAGCAGTTGAGCGAGAAGGAAAAGCAGGCAGAGAAAAAGTCCATTGACGCGGCTTCTGGTGATGCCGGCAAACCGGGACAGGATCAGGGTGACAAGCCAGTGAGCAACGAACCCGATAAGCGCGAGCCCGCTGATGCAGATCAGCCTGACAAGGCCGCGCCTTCTGCGCCACCACCAGCCGATCGCAAGGCGCCGGCCGATGCTGTCAAGCCAGCAGCACCCGCGCAGCCTGCAGGAAAATAGCCAATGGATGATAACCAGTTGCTGCGTTATGCGCGACATCTGATGCTTGAGGCCATCGGCATCGCGGGGCAGGAAAAGCTGCTTGCCAGTTCTGTGCTGATCCTCGGGCTCGGTGGCCTGGGCTCGCCAGTGGCTGCGTATCTGGCCTCTGCCGGCGTGGGCCGGCTGGTGCTGGTCGACGATGATCAGGTCGAGCTGTCGAATTTGCAGCGTCAGATCATCCATACCACTGCGCGTATCGGCCAGAGCAAGGCAGAATCAGCGCTTGCAGCCATTGGCCAGATCAATCCCGAGTGCGTGGTGGATACGGTCGTCGAGCGGGTCGATACCGATCGCCTGGGGCAACTGCTGGCCGGGGTCGATATGATCGTGGATTGCACCGATAATTTCCGCACGCGCCAGGCCATCAATGAAGTGTGCGTTGCGCAGTCCAAGCCCTTTGTGTCGGGCGCGGCTATCCGGTTTGCCGGCCAGGTAACGGTGTTTGATACACGCCACGCAGACTCGCCCTGTTACGCCTGCGCATTTCCTCCCTCTGACAATTTACCGACGGATAACTGCGCCACCATGGGCGTCTTTGCGCCGCTGGTTGGTATCATCGGCAGCGTAGAGGCGGCAGAAACCATCAAAACGCTGCTGGATGCGGGCGAGAACCTGCGCGGTCGGCTGATGATGCTCGATGCGCTAACCATGCAATGGCAAACGCTGCTGCTGGAGCGCAATCCCGCATGCCCCGTATGTGCAGCACGCGATCGTTAATTGCTGTCCTGGCCGGGTGTTTGCCTGATTAAATTGCACTTGTCATTAGCTGGCGCCTGCAGCGTCAGTTGCGTACTGCGCAGTTCATCACGTCTGAAATAATGAATAAGGACTTGCTGTCCCGGCTGGTAACGGTCCAGCAGCTTGTCCCAGTTTGCCGTTTCAATGCGCAGCCCGTCCATGGCCAGCAGAATATCACCGGCCGATAGGCCCGCTGCATGCGCTGCGCCGCCTTCAAGTACCTGCGCCAGGCCCGGTTCGCCGCTAGCCGTGGCCCGCAGGGTGGCGCCAATGCCTGGCGCTCGGCGCTCGGTCTGCCAGGACAGGTTGATGCCTTGTTTTTGCAGCAACGAGGCCAGCGGCAAATCGTCTGTTTGTTCGGTGGCCGCCTCAATGAATGGCTGCAAATCCACGCCCGTCGCCTGCTTGAGCAGGCCAGCAAATTCATGCTCCTGCAAGCCGCGCTGGCGTGACTGGTAAAAGCGGCGGCCATAACGATCCCACAGTAACCGCATGACGTCGTCCAGCGATTTGCGGTTGCCGGTGGCGTTGCGAATGCTCAAATCCAGCGCCAGCGCAACCAGGGACCCCTTTGTGTAGTAGCTGACGATATTGTTGATGGAGCTCTCGTCCTGGCGGTAATAGCGATTCCATGCGTCAAAGGAGCTGTCGGCCACGCTTTGCATAAAGCGCCCCGGCGCCCGATGCACCCCGGTAATGGTCTTGGCCAATAGTCGCAGATAGTCGTTTTCATCCACAACACCGGCGCGCAGCAGCATCAGGTCATCGTAGTACGACGTGAATCCTTCGAAAATCCACAGCAGGCTGGTCAGATTGGGCCGGGACAGGTCATAGGGAACAAAGGCCTGCGGCTTGATGCGCTTGACATTCCAGGTGTGAAAATACTCGTGGCTGACCAGTCCGAGAAAACCGGTATAGCCTTCGCTGCGTTCATCGTTGCCGATCACGGGCAGGTCCTGGCGGGACGCCACCAGCGCGGTAGATGCGCGATGCTCCAGGCCGCCATAATCCTTTCCGGTCACATAAGTCATGAATACATAGCGGTCGGCGCTGTCCAGAAACGGTGCGCGCTGGCTGCGCGGCTCAAAAAAACGGATCTGGGTTTCGCAGATTTTCGCGGTATCGCGTGCAATGCGTTTGAAGTCGACGTTGGGCAACACGCCGGTAAACACCATTTCATGTTTGGCCCCGCATACGGTGAACGTTTCCACGTGCGGCGTGCCCATCTCGACCGGATGGTCCACCAGGGCATCGTAATCGGGTGCCTGATAGACCCCGAAGCGGTGGGGCAGGGTTGTCTGTCGGCCCCGGCGTGCCGGTTGCAGGCTGGTATAAACGCGCCAGTGGCGGGTGCTGCTGCCCGGTTCAATCGTCACTTGGCATGGTTGCTTTTCGCGGCCATGTACTTTCAGAAAAACGCTGGTGCCGTTGAAAAAGCCGTGTGTCTGATCCAGATGGGCGCAGCGCACCGATAGATCCCAGGCGTACACCCGATAAGAGAGCGTCAGGCGCCGGGAGCAGGGCGCCACTTGCCACGTGTGATTATCCAGTTTTTTTATGGCCAGCGCAGATCTGCCGGTCTTGGCAGTCAGGCTGTGAATATGCCGGGAAAAATCCCGTATCAGATAGCTGCCGGGAATCCATGCCGGCAGCGACACAACCTGGCCCCGACGGTCGGGGTTGTCAATGGTGACCTGAACATCAAAATAATGAGCGGCGGGGTCTGCGGGTGTGATCTGATAGGAAACGGTGGGCATGCTGATTCTGTAAAATTGGAAGATTAAGTAAGTAACTATAGCAAAAACCGAAGGTTTGTCGTTTTCTGACCATTCAGTGGCTACAATATTCGACACAATTTCAGTGAATATCCGAATACTCACAGGGAGACCGAAACATGTCAGAAGAATTTGTCGTATCACGTGTCGAAGGCGCTGTCGGCGTCATTACCATCAATCGTCCCAAGGTCCTGAATGCGCTTAGCAATGAACTGATGCAGGTGCTCAGCCAGGCCCTGCTGGCCATGCAGGCAGACAGCAGCGTCAATGTCATTGTATTGACCGGCTCCGACAAGGCATTTGCTGCCGGCGCAGATATCTCTGCCATGAAAGACTGGGATTATATGGATGTCTACAAGAGCAATTACATTGGCGGCGATTGGGAAACCATGAAAAATGTCATTCGCAAGCCAGTCATCGCGGCGGTCTCCGGTTATGCCCTGGGCGGCGGTTGCGAGCTGGCCATGATGTGCGACACCATCTATGCGGCCGAGAGCGCCCGCTTCGGTCAGCCCGAAATCAAGCTGGGTACGATTCCCGGTCTGGGCGGCACGCAACGGCTGACTCGCGCCGTGGGCAAGGCCAAAGCCATGGATCTGGTGCTTACCGGCCGCATGATGGACGCCAAGGAAGCAGAAAGCGCCGGGCTGGTTGCCCGTGTCCTGCCGGTCGAGAATTTTCTCGACGAAGTGATCAAGATCGCACAGGGCATGGCCAGCATGTCGCAAACCACGCTCATGATGGCCAAGGAATGCGTCAATGTGGCGCTGGAAACAACACTTGAGCAGGGATTGTTGTTTGAGCGCCGTGTATTTCACGCAACGTTTGCGACAAAGGACCAGAAAGAGGGAATGGACGCCTTCGTTAACAAGCGTGCACCTGCCTTCAATAATATGTAAGAAAACGTCCCCGCGTCTTGCCTATGACTTGAAATATACGATATACTTCTATGGCTTAACTGAATGCTAAAAACCGTCATGAACGGCGCGGGGGCTTTACTTATGAATCATCCATCGGCATGAATCATCCAGCGAAAGCCATCGGGCCAGATCGTACGAAGCATTTGCCGGAAAGGTCGGTTTTGCAGTCCGGGTTATCTACAGATACACCCGTTGCCAATAACCAACACACCGCAGTAGGAAAGGCTGCGCCGGTAATGTCAGAAAAAGCACAAGCAACGCCACAGGAAGCGCGTCCACTGAGTCTGACTCCACAAGAGCGGGCCAGAATGAACGCAAGGGCGGCAAGGGGCCTGGTTAATCTGGTGCTGGCGCAAGCAGCTTTGCTGCTGGTAACGGCACTGATAAGCTGGCTTGTCGCGGGGGGCTATGCAGCGCTATCGGCGCTGGCCGGGGGGTTGATTTATCTGATCCCATCCTCGTTCGCTGCTCTTCATATGCTTGTAAAGATTTACAGTCAGGCTAACACCGGTGCGCTTACGTTCTTCTGGACGCAAGCGCTGAAGATTGGCGGCACGCTGGCATTGCTGGCTCTGGTGGTCAGGTTCGCGGGAACCTACCTTGTCTGGCCTGCATTGCTGATTGGGCTTGTTGTTGTATTGAAGGGGTATGTCCTGCTGCTTGTGTTGAATAAACTCAGGTAGTCAGACATAAATGGGATAAATCAAAATGCAGCCTGAACCGGCTGCGAATTTGGAGTACGTACTAAATGGCTGCATCTGCCGAAGTATCGCCTCAGTCAGCTTATGTCCAGCATCACCTGGCGCACCTGAACAATACGGGTCATCCTCAAACCAGCATTCTGGATATGAGTGTCATCAATTACGACTCCGTGTTCTGGTCTCTGGCCACGGGTCTGGTTGTCGTATTCCTTCTATGGCTGGCAGCCCGCCGCGCAACCAATGGCGTACCTGGTCGCTTTCAGGCCGGCGTCGAAATGGTTGTTGATATGGTCAACGACCAGGCCAAAAGCATTGTTCATAATGAAGTATCACGCAAGTACATCGCGCCATTGGCGCTGACCGTGTTTTTGTGGGTCACGCTGATGAACACGCTTGACCTCATTCCGGTTGATTTGCCTGGCGCCATTTTCGGCTGGCTGGGCCTGACCGGTGACCATGATGCGCATGGTCCCCTGTATTATCATCGTATTCTTCCTACTGCCGACCTGAACGTTCCCATGGGAATGTCCCTGGCTGTGCTGCTGCTGTCTTTTTACTACGGTATCAAAATCAAGAGCGCCGGCGGTTTCATAAAAGACCTGTTTACTGCGCCGTTTCATGCGCATGGCTTTGCCGCTGTCCTGTTGTCGCCTTTCAATTTGTTGCTCAATATCATCGAATACGCTGCCAAAACCGTTTCTCTCGGTATGCGGTTGTTCGGTAATATGTTCGCCGGTGAACTGTTGTTCATGCTGATTGCCCTGCTGGGCGGCGCGTGGACTGGTTTTTCCGCAATGAATATCGGGCTTGGCATCGGCCAGGTACTGGCCGGATCAATATGGGCTATTTTCCATATCATGATCATCCTGCTCCAGGCCTTTATTTTCATGATGCTGACCCTGGTATATCTTGGTCAGGCGCATGAGAGCCACTAAGGTTTCGTCATAGCAGATTCTGTTATGCCGTAGTCGGCAGATCGGAAATGAATAACCGGTCTGCCAGTTTTTAAGCAGTAATTTTCCATCTTTAAATTGTTTTAGGTTCATAACCACAAGGAGTTGTCATGACCACAGCAGCTTTCGTTGCTCTTGCTTGCGCTTTCATCATCGGCCTGGGCGCTATCGGCGCATGTATCGGTATCGGTATCATGGGCGGTAAATACCTCGAAGCATCCGCTCGTCAGCCAGAACTGATGAACGTTTTGCAAACTAAAATGTTCTTGTTGGCTGGTCTTATCGACGCTGCGTTCCTGATCGGTGTTGGTATCGCCATGCTGTTCGCGTTCGCAAGCCCGTTTGGTGCCTGATAACAAGACGTAAGGCCATCTTCGGATGGTGGTGAACAAGATGGAATAGCGAACCCTGAGATTCAGGGTTCGCCAATGACAAAAGTTCAAGTAAATTTCAGGATTTCGCCCAGGCGAAACCGCCCATTATTGAAGGGAAACGACCGTGAATTTAAACGCGACGCTCTTTTTCCAGACGCTCGTTTTTTTTGTGCTGGCGTGGTTCACGATGAAATTCGTGTGGCCTCCGCTGATCAAGGCCATTGAAGAACGTCGTCAGAAGATTGCCGATGGTCTGGCTGCAGCCGACAAAGGCAAAGCGGATCTCGCTCAGTCCCAGGCTCGTATCAGTCTGATCGAAGCCGATGCCAAGCAGCAAACACATGCTCGCTTGCAGGACGCTGAAAAACATGCTGCATCGATTGTTGATGCTGCCCGCGGAGAAGCCGAAACTGAACGTTCACGCATCATCGCTCAGGCCCAACAGGATGCCGAGCGTGAAGTGCAGCGTGTACGGGACAGCCTGCGTGATGAAGTAGCTGCCCTTGCCGTCAAAGGCGCAGAGCAGATTCTCAAGCGCGAAGTCAATCCTCAGACGCATGCCGAGTTGCTGAACCAACTCAAGGCACAGCTTTAATTCGGAAATACCATGGCAGAACTATCAACCGTTGCCCGTCCGTACGCCGAGGCGCTTTTTGCCTCTGCGAAAAATGATCCGGCAGGTCTTGCTGCATGGTCGGATGCCGTCAATGAGCTCGCGCAGCTTTCAAGCATGAAAGATGTGCGTGAAGCGATGTCAGATCCGCAACTGGAAAGAAAAACAAAAGAAGACGTTTTTCTGGGCCTGCTCAAAACGTCCTTGTCGCAGCCAATGCGCAATTTCGTCGACCTGCTCATCGAAAACGATCGTCTTTTGCTCCTGCCACAAATCGCCGAGCAGTTCGAGGCGCTCAGAAACCGCAATGATGGAACTGCTCAGGCAGATATCACCAGTGCTTTCGAGATGTCCGAAGCCCAGGTGCAGGAACTGATTGCCGGGCTGGAGAAAAGATTCGGCGTTAAACTGAAGCCGGTTGTTACCGTTGATCCATCGCTTATCGGTGGCGTTCGCGTAACAGTAGGCGATCAGGTATTAGATACTTCCGTGCAGGCTCAGTTGAGCCGCCTGCGCGACACACTGGCGGCTCACTAAGCGCCATACATAACAGGATTTCAGGAGTCTGAACATGCAACTCAATCCGTCAGAAATCAGCGAACTGCTCAAAAGCCGTATTGAAGGCCTGGGCGCTTCTGCCGATGTTCGTACGCAAGGTACGGTTGTTTCCGTAACCGACGGTATCACACGCGTCCACGGTCTTTCCGATGTGATGCAAGGCGAAATGCTGGAGTTTCCCAATAACGTCTACGGTCTTGCTCTGAACCTCGAGCGTGATTCCGTGGGTGCCGTTATTCTGGGTGATTACACCGGCGTATCCGAAGGTGACCAAGTCAAAACAACCGGTCGTATTCTCGAAGTACCCGTTGGCCCCGAATTGCGCGGCCGCGTGGTGAACGCACTGGGTCAGCCCATCGACGGTAAAGGTCCGATCAACGCGAAAGCAACGGACATTATCGAGAAAGTGGCTCCCGGCGTTATTGAGCGCCAGTCTGTTTCCCAGCCTCTGCAAACCGGTATCAAATCAATCGACTCCATGGTGCCAATCGGCCGTGGTCAGCGCGAACTGATTATTGGTGACCGCCAGACAGGTAAAACCGCTGTTGCCATTGATGCGATCATCAGCCAGAAAGGCAAGAACGTAACCTGCGTCTACGTTGCTATTGGTCAGAAAGCGTCTACCGTGAATAACGTTGTGCGCAAGCTCGAAGAACTGGGCGCGCTGGAATACACCATTGTTGTTGCAGCGACTGCATCTGACTCTGCTGCCATGCAGTATCTGTCAGCGTATGCCGGTTGTACCATGGGTGAATATTTCCGCGACCGCGGCGAAGATGCCCTGATCGTTTATGATGATCTGACCAAACAGGCCTGGGCATACCGTCAGGTTTCCCTGTTGCTGCGTCGCCCGCCTGGCCGTGAAGCCTATCCTGGTGACGTGTTCTATCTGCACTCCCGTTTGCTTGAGCGCGCCGCTCGCGTTAACGAAAATTATGTAGAAAAATTCACTAAAGGTGAAGTGAAAGGTAAAACCGGTTCTCTGACTGCGCTGCCTATCATTGAAACCCAGGCAGGCGACGTTTCTGCCTTCGTTCCTACCAACGTGATCTCAATTACCGACGGCCAGATCTTCCTTGAGACCGATCTGTTCAACGCCGGTGTACGTCCAGCGATCAACGCCGGTATCTCCGTTTCACGGGTTGGTGGTGCAGCGCAGACCAAAGTCATCAAAAAACTGTCCGGTGGTATTCGTACCGACCTGGCCCAGTATCGTGAATTGGCGGCCTTTGCCCAGTTTGCCTCCGACCTTGACGACGCAACACGCCGTCAGCTCGAGCGTGGTAAACGCGTGGTTGAACTGCTCAAACAGCCTCAGTACCAACCTCTGCAGGTTTGGGAACTGGCCGTTTCCTTGTACGCCGTGAACAATGGCTACCTGGATGACGTTGAAGTCGAGAAGGTTCTGTCCTTCGAGAAAGGCCTGAAAGACGAGCTGAAGAACAAGCACGCTGATCTGATCGGCCGTATCGAAGATACAAAAGAACTGTCCAAGGAAGACGAAGCTGCATTGAAAGATATCGTTGCCGGCTTCAAAACTGGTGGTTCATACTAAGTAAGTCCGTGAGGTGCAGGGCCTGTTGCCGTGCACCTTCCTGAAATTGGTTTAACAGGAAAGCGAAATGCCTGGAATCAAGGAAATTCGTACGAAGATCAAGAGCGTGCAAAACACGCGCAAGATCACCAAGGCCATGGAAATGGTGGCAGCATCCAAAATGCGCAAGGCGCAGGAAAGAATGCGTGCCGGCCGTCCCTATGCCAAGAAAGTACGCGAAATCGCTGCACACATGATGCAAACGCATCCTGACTACCGCCATCCGTACATGGAAGAACGTACAGATATCAAGGCAGTGGGTGTAGTGCTGGTTACCACAGACAAAGGTCTGTGCGGTGGCCTGAATACAAATATCTCCCGGCTGGTGCTGGCGCGTCTCAAGGAATTTGAAGCCAAGGGTATCAAGGTCCAGACGACTGCCCTGGGTAATAAAGGGTTGGGCCTGCTGACGCGTATCGGTAGCAATCTGGTATCCAACGAAGTGCAGCTTGGTGATCAGCCGCATCTTGAACGCCTGATCGGCGCCCTCAAGGTACAGCTTGACGATTACCTCGATGGCAAGATCGATGCCCTCTATGTGGCGTCCACGCATTTCGTGAACACCATGAAGCAGGAGCCAACGATCATGCGCCTGTTGCCGTTGCCGGATGGCTTGAAAGATCCGTTTGTCGCCGGTGCTGCAAAAGCCGAGGACGAAGAGGCGGCAATCGAATCGAGCTATCAGTGGGACTATATCTTCGAGCCCGATGCCAAATCGGTGATCGACGATCTGCTGGCCCGTTACGTTGAGGGTCTTGTGTATCAGGCAGTTGCGGAAAATATGGCGTCAGAGCAGTCGGCACGGATGGTGGCGATGAAGGCTGCATCGGACAATGCAAAGAAAGTGATTGGAGAGCTGCAACTGGTTTACAACAAAACCCGTCAGGCATCCATCACCAAAGAAATTTCAGAAATCGTGGGGGGCGCCGCGGCTGTGTAACCTTCGGGCTAACACCAACCGGCATCTTTCAATCGTTATTAAGTAAGGAATCGACATGAGTAACGGTACCATCGTTCAGTGCATCGGCGCCGTCGTGGATATTCAGTTCCCACGCGACAACATGCCAAAAGTTTATGAAGCCCTTGTCCTGGCGGACAATGAATCAAAATTCGCCGAGAAAGGTTTGACATTGGAAGTTCAGCAGCAGCTGGGCGACGGTGTTGTGCGTACGATTGCAATGGGCTCCAGTGACGGTCTGCGTCGCGGCATGGCCGTTGGCCGTACCAACGCTGCTATTTCCGTTCCTGTCGGTGAAGCCACGCTAGGCCGCATCATGGATGTACTGGGCCGTCCTATCGACGAAGCCGGTCCTATTGCTACCGAGGAAAGACGTGCCATTCACCAGCCTGCACCGAAGTTTGACGAGCTGTCTCCTTCGGTCGAGCTGCTGGAAACCGGCATCAAGGTGATTGACCTGGTCTGCCCGTTTGCCAAAGGTGGTAAAGTGGGTCTGTTCGGTGGTGCCGGTGTGGGCAAAACCGTTAACATGATGGAACTCATCAATAACATCGCTAAACAGCACTCCGGTTTGTCCGTGTTTGCCGGCGTGGGTGAGCGTACTCGTGAAGGTAACGACTTCTATCACGAAATGGAAGAGTCCAACGTTCTGGATAAAGTAGCCATGGTGTTCGGTCAGATGAACGAACCTCCAGGCAACCGTCTGCGCGTGGCTTTGACCGGTCTGACAATGGCCGAAAAATTCCGTGACGAAGGCCGTGACATTCTGTTCTTCGTTGATAACATCTATCGTTACACCCTGGCCGGAACGGAAGTATCTGCGCTGCTGGGTCGTATGCCTTCTGCTGTGGGCTATCAGCCAACACTGGCCGAGGAAATGGGTGTACTGCAAGAACGTATTACCTCTACCAAAACAGGTTCCATTACATCGATCCAGGCCGTTTACGTTCCTGCCGATGACTTGACCGACCCGTCTCCTGCCACAACCTTCCAGCATTTGGACTCTACGGTCGTGCTGTCGCGTGACATCGCTTCTCTGGGTATTTACCCAGCGGTTGATCCGCTCGATTCCACCAGCCGTCAGCTGGATCCTCAAGTGGTTGGCGAAGAGCACTACGCAGTGGCGCGCGGTGTTCAGCAGACCCTGCAACGCTACAAGGAATTGCGTGACATTATCGCGATTCTGGGTATGGACGAGCTGTCTCCTGAAGACAAGCAGGCTGTTGCCCGTGCACGTAAAATCCAGCGTTTCCTGTCTCAGCCGTTCCACGTTGCCGAGGTATTTACCGGTTCTCCTGGTAAGTATGTACCGCTGGCTGAAACCATTCGCGGCTTCAAGATGATTGTTGACGGTGAATGCGATGCGCTGCCTGAACAGGCTTTCTACATGGTCGGTACCATCGATGAAGCCTTTGAAAAAGCGAAAAGCTTAAAATAAGGAATAGCTATGGCTACTTTACTCAAAGTAGATGTTGTCAGTGCTGAAGCATCCATCTTCTCGGGCGAAGCCAAGTTTGTGTCTTTGCCAGGTGAAAGCGGTGAACTGGGCGTTCTGCCCGGCCACACGCCGCTGATTTCCAAGGTCCGTCCTGGTACGTTGAAAATCGTACGTGAAGACGGAACAGAAGAGCTGGTGTTTGTAGCCGGTGGTATTCTTGAAGTGCAACCATTTGGCGTTACAGTCCTGTCCGACACGGCAATCCGTGCGGCAGATCTGGACGAAGCCAAGGCCGAGAAGGCTCGCCAGCAGGCGCTGGAAGCACTCGAGAACGCACACGACAAGCAGGATATTGCCGCTGTCGAAGCTGAATTGGCCATGCTGGCAGCGCAGGTTGCTGCTGCTCGCCGATTGGCCAACATGAAAAATCGTCACTGATTCTTCATTGTTGCTGCGGTACTGTCAGTAAAAGCAAAAGACGCCCTCGCGGCGTCTTTTGCTTTTTATCCCCAGGTTTATCGGGGCCATCTTAGCGTAAGTAGTTTTCCGTTAACGCCACCCAGTAGGCAGCACCAGTCAGCAGATTATCCTGATTGAAGACATATTCTGGGTGGTGGACCATTTTTGTATCGCCGTTGCCAAGAAAACAGTAGGTTCCCTTTTTCTTCTGCAACATGAACGCAAAATCCTCTGACCCCAGATACGTCGGGCCGGGATAGACCACATTTTCCGGACCAAACGTCTTTCGAGCAATAGCGGCTGCTTTCTCGGTTTCAGCCTGATCGTTGATCAATACCGCGCCTGGCACGCCTGTACGTATTTCAGATGTGCAGCCAAACGCTTCTGCCTGCGTTGACACCAGTCGGCGGATATTGTTCAGCACCATGTCGCGATCTTCGGCCGTGGTGGTTCGGATGGATAGCCGCAGGATGGCGCTATGGGCAATCACGTTGCCGGCGTTGCCGGCCAGAAAGGCACCCACAGTTACAACGGCGCGACTGGCCGGGCTCACATTGCGTGAGACAATGGTTTGCAGCGCCATCACCAAGGCGGAGCCTGCCACGATAGGGTCGATCGAGAGTTCCGGCATGGAGCCGTGCCCGCCTTTACCCGTAATTTCTATTTCCCAGTTGTCTACGGCAGCCATGGTGGGACCAGGGGTAAAGTAAAGCTTGCCCGACTCAAGCCCCGGCATATTGTGCATGCCGAATACAGCATCTACGGGGAAGCGCTCGAACAGCCCGTCTTTGATCATGGCTGGCCCGCCTTGCATGGTTTCCTCACCTGGCTGGAAAATCATGCGGACAGTGCCATTGAAACTTCTCTTTTGGGCCAGATATTTGGCTGCGCCCAGCAACATGGTTGCATGAGCATCATGCCCGCAGAGATGGGACACGCCCGGCACTCGGGACTTGTAAGGCAGGGCATTGATTTCCTGGATCGGCAAGGCATCAAAATCGGCGCGTAGGCCGATGGCATGTTCGCCGTCACCCACGGTCAGAGAGCCAACCACCCCGTGCTCGCCGACACCCGTTTCGACGTCATAGCCCAGCTCCTTCAGAATGGTTGCAATGTAATCAGCGGTCTTTTCTTCCTGCATCGACAGTTCGGGAGCGCCATGCAGATGCTCAAACCATTGCTTCATACTGGTCTGATCAAGTTCTTTGATAATCGCATTCATTGTGTTTTTCCTTCAAGTGTTTCTGGTATCTGGCCGCTGGCCATGTACGTTGGT
The DNA here is from genome assembly GCF_004217095.1 of Advenella incenata. Taxonomy (GTDB): domain Bacteria; phylum Pseudomonadota; class Gammaproteobacteria; order Burkholderiales; family Burkholderiaceae_B; genus Advenella; species Advenella incenata. The sequence continues at coordinate 1,025,807 of NZ_SHKO01000001.1, forward strand.
CATGTACGTACAGCGCGGCCTTCTGGTTACTGCTTATCGCGAGCGTATGTTTTGGGTACCGTGCTCACAATAGAGATGATGGCCGCCAATACCATGACCAGATTGACGGCAAGCGCAAAAAAGCCGGCTTCGCGCACCGCCAGATTATCCTGTCGTCCCACATAGGAGATGACGCCATCTATCCAGGCCACCGCGCTGTTGTCCGCCGCGAGCGCTGTAAACACGGCGGCTGATATGGCGACGCCGAAAGAGGCACCCAGCGATGAGGCCATTTTGTAAATGCCTGATCCTGCGCCCGCCTGGTCTGCGGGTAGATTGGACAAGGCTGCGTCGGTCGATGGCGTGGCATAAAAGGCCAGACCCAGGCCAAACAGGGTATACGATATGATGGCCAGGATTTTATAGGTGCCAAGCAACAGATGGGTCGACATCAAAAGCACGATGGATACACCCACAATGAGCGTGCCCCAGACCATCGGCTTGCGCGGCCCGAAGCGCTGCAGCAGTTTTTCTCCGACCCGAATAAACAGAACAATCGAAATGGCATAGCCGATGGTCAGCAGACCGGTCTGCTGGGCGTCCATATTGCCGCCCAGCTGCATTAATGTCATTGATACGATCAGAATGCCAGCCACGCCATTGAGCAGGAAATTCGAAAGGGTGGCGCCGGTGTAGGTCATATTTCGGAACAGTCCGAAATTGACGAACGCATTTGGATTGTTGCGTTCGAGAAGAAAGAAAATAATACCGAAAACAGCCGCCAGCGCTAACAGACTCAGAGATAGCGCGCTGCCCCAGCCGAATTTTGCACCTTGGGTGGCGAAAATTTGCAATGCGACCATCGCAATCATGAACGTCACGATGCCACCCAGATCAAGCTTATAGTCTGTTTTGGCTTGCGCCCGGCTTTCCGGCGTGCCTCGGACCATCAGCATGCCGATGACAGAAATGGCGGCACCGGCAAAAAAGATCGAGCGCCAGCCCAGATTTTGTGCCATAAGGCCGCCGAACAGGGCGGCAAAGCCAGAACCGCCCCATGATCCCATTGACCACAGGGACACGGCGCGCTGGCGGCCCGCGCCGTCCCAATACGCCTTTACCAGCGCCAGGGAAGCCGGCATGATGAAGGCGCCGGACAGTCCCTGGCAGATACGGCCTAGTGTCAGAAAGGTGGATCCCATTGCGCCCGCAGGCGCCAGTGCGACCAGTAGTGAACCCACTATCGAGAATATGAAGCCCCATTGGACAACCCTGACCCGGCCAAAGCGGTCGGCCAGTCCGCCCATGACAACGATGAAAATGCCCGAGAACAGGGCGGTGATGGACACGGCAATGTTCATCAGCGTCGGCTGCACGCCCAGGTCCCGCGCCATCAGCGGTGAAATGTTCAATGTGGTCTGGGCAAATAGCCAGAAGGCCAGTACCCCCATGATAATACCGAAAAGGAGACGGTCGCTCCCCTGGTACGGTGTGCTCGTTTGTGTACTCATGCGTGATCCTTAAGCGAGGTTGTTAATTGCGCTTGTACTGACAGTCTCAAAGCAAAAGTCACTATATATTTTTATTTGCAAAATCAACTTAATATTTATCAACATATTGTTGACCAGAGCTGGGTGAGGCGTTTGACCTTTTTCGGAATTATCACAGATGTCAACCTGCCGATGAGCGACTGAGGTGCTCAGGGGGATGGCTGAGAGGTAAGCGGATGGGGGATTGTGCGGAGAGAGGATGCCCGGATGCTGATGGGATGGTGGTGCATGCACCAAACCGTCAGCATCTTCGGGAAATTTACTTCGATTGTGATTTTTCTGCAGCAGCGCGCAACTGATCGAGCGTGGCTGTGGGTGTAATGGCTTGTGGATCAATCAGGCAATGCAGGATAGCCGGTTTGCCACTGGCTACGGCCCGTTCAAACGCGGGACCGAAATCCTCGTTTTTCTCTACGCGTTCCCCATGCCCACCGAAGGCTACGGCATAGGCTGCAAAATCGGGGTTTTGCAGATTGGTTGCGCTGACCCGGCCAGGATAATGCTTCTCCTGGTGCATGCGAATTGTGCCATACATACCATTGTCAAATATCAGCACGATAATATTCAGCCCGTACTGCACGGCCGTGGCAAATTCCTGACCGTGCATCAGGAAGCAGCCGTCGCCGGCAAAGCAGACAACCTGACGCTGTGGCATGACGCGCTTGGCGCCCACTGCAGCAGGCGCCCCGTAGCCCATGGAGCCCGACGTCGGCGCCAGTTGGGTATTGAAGTGGTCAAAACGATGGAAGCGATGCAGCCAGGTCGCGTAGTTTCCTGCGCCATTTGTCATAATGGCGTCCGGTTCCAGATGCGTTTCAAGATAGGCCATGACCTTGCCCATCTGCAGTGCTCCCGGCGTACTTACAGACTCGGGGTTGCTCCAGGCCAGATAGGCATCATGGGCGTTATCCACATCGGTTTTGCGAACGGCCTGCGCAGCGGCGGGCAGTTCGCTGGCCGCCCGCACAAACTGCAGCGGGGTGCTATTGATGGCCAGCGCTGCCTGATACACGCGATTTAGTTCCTGGCTATCGGGATGTACATGAATCAGCTTCTGCCGGGGGACGGGAATATCCAGCAAGGTATAACTTTGCGAGGCGATTTCCGACATTCGGCCGCCTACCAGCAAAATCACGTCGGCTTCCTGCGCCATCTTGAGCAGTTTTGGATTGCTGCCAAGGCCGATATCACCAACGAAATTCGGATGTGAAGAAGGGAACAGATGCTGGCGGCGAAACTGGACGGCAACGGGAAGCTGCTGCCTCTCGGCCAAGTGCACAAATTCGTTGACTGCGTCTTCGGTCCAGCGTGAACCACCAAGAATCGCCAGCGGATTTTTTGCCCCGGCCAGCAACGTTGCCAGTTGTGCCATTTGTTCGGGAGTCGGTGCCGATTCCACGGGTTCCACACGTGGCGCATCGGCGACCGTGGCCAGTTGGACCAGCATGTCTTCCGGCAGGGCGATCACAACCGGACCCGGGCGACCGGACATAGCGACATGAAAGGCGCGCGCGATCAGTTCGGGAATGCGCGCAGCGTCATCGATTTCCGTTGTCCATTTGGTCTGCGTACCGAAAACGGCGCGGTAGTCCACTTCCTGAAAGGCTTCACGCTCGCGCATACCGGTTTCGATCTGCCCGACAAATACGATCAGTGGGGTGGAATCCTGTTTGGCGATGTGAATGCCCGCCAGCGCGTTGGAGGCGCCCGGGCCGCGGGTCACCATGCAGATGCCGGGACGGCCCGTAAGTTTGCCGTGGGCTTCTGCCATCATGGCCGCGCCACCCTCCTGACGGCACACCGTGACGTTGATGCTGGCGTCGTGCAAAGCATCTAAAACTGCCAGGTAACTTTCACCTGGAACACAAAAGACATGATCCACGCCCTGACGGACGAGTTGATCGACGATAATTTCTCCACCGGGACGACTCTGGCTATTGTTTTGCATGAGTGTTCTATAATTTCAGTTGTGAAAGGAATGCTGTCCATGATTCCAAATCAGCGTGTCGCTTGTGTCGCACGCACAATCACAGACAACATTATCATTGTAAAGTATAGGCGATATTGAATATGAATTTGACTCCGAAAGGTTTTTTCCCGCGCGCTTTTTCGATCGCGGCTGGCTTGGGATTGCTGGCTGCTGTAAATACCGCGTTTGCGCAGGAAGAAGCATATCCTTCAAAACCGGTGACGGTACTGGTCGGCTTCGCCGCCGGCGGTACAACAGACGTGCTGGCCCGCATCGTAGCCAAGGGCCTGGGCGACGAACTTGGCGAGAGCTTCGTGGTCGAGAACAAACTGGGCGCCGGCAGCAATATCGCAACGGACCAATTGTTGCGCAGGAAAGCAGACGGCTACAGCCTCATGATGATGGCTGTGACCACCACAATCAACCAGACGCTGTACAAAAACGCCCGGTTCAATATTGACAAGGATATCGAACCCATCGTTCTGGTTGCCAAAGTACCCAATATTCTGGTTGCCAGCAAAAATACCCCCTATAACTCCCTGAAAGAGTTCGTTGACTATGCCAAGGCCAATCCTGGCAAGGTCAATTATGGTTCTTCTGGCGCAGGCACCTCTATCCACCTGGCAGGCGAACTGTTCAAACAGCAGGCCGGTATCGACATGCTGCACATTCCATTTAGCGGCAGTGGCCCATCCATGACGGCTCTGGTCGGTGGTCAGACCGACGTGGTTTTCGAGAATATGCCGGCCGCCGTACCACAAATCAAGGCAGGCAAAATCAAGGCCTTTGCCGTGACGACAGACAAGCGTTCGGATGCATTTCCCGACGTGCCTACGCTCAAGGAGTCCGGTTATCCTCAGTTTAACGTGTCTTCATGGTTCGGCCTGGTTGCTCCCAAAGGTACACCCAAGCCTATCATCGATAAAATCAATGCAACTGTAGAGAAAATTCTGGCCAAGCCCGAAGTGATCGAGCAGCTTGACAGTTTGGGCGCGATCGCAGAAAAGAATACGCCCCAAGAGTTTGCGAAATTCGTCTCTGATGAAACCAAGACCTGGGGTGAAGTGATCCGCAAGGGCAATATTTCAATTGAATAACTGAGCAACAGGTGCTGCGCGAAGGCCGAAGCATTTCGCGGCAGCACATAACAGAAACGGCAGCAGGGGCATAGGCACCTGTTGCCGTTTTTCATTATGTTGCCGCATCATTGCCTCATAGTGCTCATTGGGAATCTAGTCAATGTCAGATCGCTCTTCTGGAATGGATGCTTATTGCCAGGCGTGACAAAGCGAATTGCCAGTAACGCAACCGCAATATACGCAGACGGATCGGATTGAGCACGGTTTTGTGTTGAGCCTGACTGCCAAACGCTTTCGGAAGAAAAGTGTACGCGCCACTCATTTTTATTTTTGTGACTGAGTGCTCAGCGTTGCCGTCAACAATATGACATTTGGCACAGAATAGCCATGCGATGTCCGTGTTTTGTGCGAACAATGACGTTAAAAGACGGGGAGTGCGGTAGCGATTGCGATGGGGTATCGCTTGCCTGTTGCAGGCAGTATGCCACGGGAAATATATTTAGAAGGGTAAATCAATGGATTAGGGTCGCGTTTGTGCCCTTATCTGTACTGCCAGGTCACCGAATCGGCGTGTCATCTACCTGCATCACAGCAACTGTCTGGCCGCTGTGGGTTCAATTGCAGGCAGATGAGCCGTCAGTCAATCACCCGTTTGGCGTACGATCAAGTCCGCCACATTCATTACTACACTTCGATTTCGTGTACCCGCGTGTCGCAGCAGGCACGGTCAGCTATTACCAGCTGAATCCGCCTTCGGAATCGGTGTCATCAATCGCTTTTTCTGTTTCCTTGATCATGTCATACATCATGATGCAGGCTGCGGCCACAGAGGCAGCGACGGCTTTGGCCAGAGCGGTCAGGCTCAGTGCACGTTCTTCGTTGATTGCTTTATGGATCAATTCGCGTTCCATGGAGTCGCTGAAAGCAAGTTCAGGGGTATCGCTCATTGCGAGGGCGTTTTTCATAGACAGGTTCATGGTGTTGGGCTCTTTAAAGTGACTGTAAAAACTAGGTATAAACCATTATAGGGTTAACCCTAGCAATAAGCAAGGGTAGTGTGCCTTTATGTCATGCAGTGCAACAATTCCGTTGTTTTTTCAGCAAAAACAGTAACTTAACAGTAATTGCCCTAGTGTGACAAATGCGAATTGCCGCTCACAAAGAGCCCATTTATCCTGTACGTTTTGTTACATGGAAAAGGCCTAAAGGTGAAAGAACGACTGGACTGCGCCCTTATCAGTATTCCCGGCTGCGAAGCGCTCGCAGAAACGCTGCTCAAATACGATCGCTTGCACAACGGTCGTCTTCATTTCAGTCTGGTGGAAACGTCCCCCGGGGCGGGGGATGGCACGTTGCCATCGGTTTCGTTGTTGCAGGACATGACGTACTCCCTGCGTCATTTTGATGCTATCTGCCTGCCTGTATCGTCGGCCTCGCTGGTCTGGACGCGTTTATTGTTGCAGCAAACCCGTATAGAGCAGCATCGTCCCATTTTTGTACTGGGGTTGTCGCTGCGCCCCATTGGCCTGATTGATCTGCTCGAACTCGGTGTTGTCGATTTTGCCTTATGGCCATGCGAGCCAGAGGAAATCCGCGTCAGGCTGCTGCGTGCCCTGCACGAACTACGTAATCTTCAGTCCCGCTTTCCGTCACTGCTGGGCGACAGCGTCAATACGCAGCAGTATGCGGTTCATGACGCGGCGATTCCGCGCCCGGCCGAATATGCGTCAGTCCCGACCTCAGCACCCGCTTACGCCCCAGCCGGCACGCGGCCCCTGACCGCTGAAAGACCTGGTTTACCGTTGGTGCCGGCGTTCGAGCGATCTGCCGGTCTTGCGACGGCTGCCACAACGGTAGGGGTCAGCCCGGGCGCTGGCCGTTTCCTGTCACCCGTTTCGCTTCTTCGGGGAATCGGCAGTACCCTGCCTCAGGGGAACAAACCGGCCGGTGTCCATCCGGCTCACCTGAGCGTCCCGCGGGTCTGCTGTCAGGAAATAGCACAATTTCCCGAAGGCTTCCAGCAATTGAAGTCAGTGGTGGTTGCCCAGTTTGAGCGTACTTATCTTACGCACGCACTAGCGCGTAGCAAGGGCAACATCGCGCTGGCGGCCCGCAATTCCCATAAACATCGCCGGGCGTTCTGGGCGCTCATGCGCAAACACCAGATTAGTGCGCAACCGTTTCGAGACAATGATTTTTGAATAGCAGTCGTGCCTGAGCGCGAACCGCTTGACGGCCGGGCGACGGTCAGCGGCCATTCTTACACCAGGTACGATACAATCTGTCCGGTAAGAAAATCATAGATTTATAGATATTAAAGGTACCCGATGGCTTTCCCGGTTTTGCAGAACGATGTTTTCCTGCGCGCACTGCAGCGCCAGCATGTTCCCTATACGCCTGTATGGTTGATGCGTCAGGCTGGACGATACCTGACTGAATATAACGAGACTCGCGCCAAGGCGGGGTCTTTTCTGGGGCTGGCCAAAAATCCGGATTTCGCCACAGAAGTCACTTTGCAGCCTCTGGATCGGTTTCCCCTGGATGCGGCCATTCTGTTTTCCGATATTCTCATGTTGCCCGATGCCATGGGTCTTGGGCTGGGTTTTGTGGCTGGTGAAGGTCCGCAATTTGCCCGTCCCTTGCGCACGCAGCAAGATGTCGAGCAGCTTGCCATTCCTGATATGAATCAGTTGCGCTATGTGTTCGACGCTGTCAGCCAGATCCGCCAGTCGCTCAATGGTCGCGTACCCCTGATCGGCTTTGCCGGCAGCCCGTGGACCGTTACCTGTTATATGGTAGAAGGGCGAGGTTCCTCAGATTATCGCCAAATCAAAACTATGATGTATGCGCAGCCTGCGATGCTGCATCGTATTCTGGAAGTCACCGCCCAGGCGACTGCACAGTATCTGAATGAGCAAATCCGCGCGGGAGCGCAGGCCGTCATGATTTTTGACAGTTGGGGCGGTGTCCTGGCCGATGGCCTATATCAGCAATTTTCGCTTGCATACATCACCAAGGTAATCAGCCAGCTGGAACGCAATCATGATGGCGTTACGGTGCCGGTCATTTCGTTTACCAAGGGCGGCGGCTTGTGGCTGGAAGACATCGTTAGCAGTGGTTGCGATGCGGTCGGGCTTGACTGGACGGTCAACCTGAAGCAGGCGCGCAAGCGGGTAGGCGATCGTGTTGCATTGCAAGGAAATATCGATCCCATGGCGCTGTTTGGAACAGAAGACGGCATTCGCCAGGAAGTGCGGCGCGTCATTGACGACTTCGGTCCGGTAACAAATGGGGGGCATGTATTCAATCTTGGTCACGGAATTTCACAATTTACACCGCCCCAAAATGTGTCATTCCTGGTCGATGAAGTGCACAGCTATAGCGCAAGCAAACACGCTTAAGGCCAAGTTGTGCACAGATGTCAAGTAGCTGTTGTTTTTGGACAAACTGTTGTAACACAATGAGCTTGCGTTTTAAGTTATTGAATTTTAAGAAATTAGTTTATGAAGTTTCGGGTATGAAAAAAATTTGATCCTTCAATTCATTTCAATAGTTTTTTTGTAATATAGTTTTCCCCAAAGTTATCCACAGGCAAAGTCAATTATTTAATAAGTGGTTTCGGGCAGATGCTTTAACGCGGATACCTGCGAAACTACTTTAAGTGTTGACATGGATATGTAACTTAAAGGTAATACTCAAACAGATGGTTTTGCTGCCGTCTGTCCTCACATTTTTCAGGAATTAAGCGTGCAAGTCAGCTGGGTTCGTATCGTGTTGGATATTCCCCGACAGGAGGCATTCGACTATCGATGCGAGCATCCGGTGCAAATAGGACAGCGCGTCATTGTGCCTTTCGGCTCACGACAGCTTATCGGCGTGGTCATCGAATTGCTGCCGGAGCCAGCGCTGGATCCTGATCAGATTCGCGATGTGGAGCAGGTCCTGGACGATCTTCCTGCTTTTTCAGCTTCCTGGCTGGCCCTGGCCCATTTTGCATCGCGTTACTATCAGCGCTCGTTGGGTGAGGTCATTCTCCCGGTGTTGCCTAACGGCTTAAGAAAGCCGGCGGCTTATTTGGGCAAGCGGTCCGCTGGCGGCCCGGTGGCACGGGCCGATCGCAAAAAACGCAGTGCAGTCGCCCCGGCAGTTGCCTCCCCGATCGTATTGAATGCCCAGCAGCAGCAGGCCGTGCAGCAAATATGCCAGTCAGACGGATATGCGGCCTATCTACTGCATGGCGTGACCGGAAGTGGCAAGACAGAAGTGTATCTGCACGCGGCGCTCACTTTCTTGCAGCGGGGCCAGCAGATATTGATGCTGGTGCCGGAAATTAATCTGACCCCACAGCTGGAGACAGCTGTGCGGGCCCGCTTTGCAGATATTGTGGCCCCCGAGGAAATTGCCGTATTTCACAGCGGGCTGGCCGATGGCGAGCGTCTGAAGGCCTGGGCAGACGCCCAGCGCGGCAAACTCAAGGTGCTGCTGGGCACGCGCATGGCCATTTTTGCGCCGCTGGACAATCCTGGTCTGATCATTGTCGATGAGGAACACGATGCTTCATACAAGCAGCAAGAGGGATTGCGCTATTCGGCGCGCGATCTGGCGGTCTGGCGCGCACATCATGCCGGTATTCCGCTGATACTGGGATCGGCTACGCCTTCACTGGAAACCTGGCATCATGCGCTCAGTGGCCGCTATACCCGATTGAGCCTGGAGCAGCGCGCCCGAACCCGCTTTCTCCCTGATATTCGTCTTGTGGATACCCGGAAGGCCAAGCTTAACCAGGGGTTCGAACCGAGCGTGCTGGAAGCGATCCGCACTCGACTCGAACGCGGCGAACAGTCCATGGTGTTTCTGAATCGTCGGGGCTACGCCCCTGTCATGCATTGCGCCGCTTGTGGCTGGGTCAGCCAGTGCCCGCGGTGTTCGGTGCATACGGTACTACATCGCCCCCCTGGCAGCGGCTATCAGTTGCAATGTCACCACTGTGGTTTCCACAGTCGTGTCCCGTCCATCTGCCCCGATTGCGGTAACCAGGATTTGCAGCCGCTGGGGCGTGGCACCCAGCGAGTTGAAGAGTTTCTGCAGGAAACGTTTCCCGTAGCGCGAATCCAGCGCATCGACGCCGACAGCACTCGCCTGAAGGGCAGTGCCCTGCGGTTATTTGATGAAGTGCATACCGGCAATATCGATATTCTGGTAGGCACGCAAATGGTGGCAAAGGGGCATGACTTCAAGCGCCTTGGTCTGGTTGCGGTGCTCAATGCAGATTCCATGCTGTTTTCCGCCGATTTCCGCGCCCCTGAGCGTCTGTTTGCCCAATTGCTGCAGGTAGCCGGTCGGGCAGGGCGTCATACGGAAGGGGGGCAGGTGCTGATTCAAACCGGCTATCCCGATCATACTGTCTATCAGACACTGCTTAACAACGACTTCCCGGCCTTTGCCGACGACTTGCTGGCTGAGCGCCAGGACACGGGCCTGCCGCCCTTTACCTTTCAGGCCCTGATCACCGCCGAAGCCAAAAGTGTGCAATTGGCGCTGGCCTTTCTAAAGGACATCCGGGAGTGCGCTGCTTTGGTCCTCTCTGGTGACGGTGAGCCCGAGGCTGTGTGCCTCTACGATCCTGTCCCCTTGCGGATCCTGCGCGTCGCCCACGTTGAGCGGGCACAATTGCTGGTCGAATCGGTATCAAGGCCGGCACTGCAGCGTTTTCTGCAGCAGTGGCTGCCACAGGTCCAAACGATCGGACAAAAGCAGCGCATGCGTTATTTCATCGAAGTAGACCCACTGGAAATATAAATTAATGAGCAATGCACTGCAATCGATGAATCCCGCGCAGCGAGAGGCGGTGCTGTACCTGAATGGTCCATGCCTGGTGCTGGCTGGCGCCGGCAGCGGCAAGACCCGTGTTATCACCCAGAAAATTGCCTATCTGATCAATGAATGCGGCTACGATGCCCGCGGTATCATAGCTCTGACGTTTACCAACAAGGCGGCGCGCGAAATGGCTGAACGTATTCAGCAAAGCGTGGAAAAGAAACGGCTTAAAGGCCTGACGATCAGCACATTTCATGCGCTGGGCGTGCGTTTTTTACGGGAAGAGGCGGTGCTGGCGGGGTTGAAACCCGGGTTTTCCATCCTGGACTCTACTGACGCGCTGGGCGTAATTCAGGAGTTGCTGGCAACTACCGACAAGGGCCGGTTGCGCAGCGTGCAGCAGCAGATATCGCTATGGAAAAACGCGCTGATTACGCCAGATGAATCAGAAAAAATCGCCAAGACCCCTGACGAAATGGACGCTGCTCGCGTGTACCGCAGCTACGATGCAACCTTGCGCGCGTATCAATCGGTGGATTTCGACGATCTGATTGTCATGCCGGCCACGCTGATGAGCACCAACGATGAGGTGCGCGAGCGCTGGCAGCGGCGCTGTCGCTATATGCTCCTGGACGAATACCAGGACACCAACGTCTGCCAATACCAATGGGTGCGATCCCTGACCGGGCTGCGCGACATGTTTACGGCGGTAGGTGACGATGATCAGGCTATTTATGCCTGGCGCGGCGCCACTATCGAAAACCTGGCCAAGCTGCCCCAGGATTATCCGGCGCTGCGCATTATCAAGCTGGAGCAGAATTATCGTTCGGTCGCGACCGTGCTGGATGCGGCCAACCAGGTCATCAGTCGCAATCCCAATCTGTTTGGTAAAAAACTCTGGTCTACGCTGGGGCAGGGTGAGCCCATTCAGGTGGTGGTCATGGACAATGAAGAGGCCGAGGCCGAATCGGTGGGCATGCGTATCTCGGCGTCTCGTTTCGAACGCAACGCCCGCTGGAAGGACTATGCCGTGCTCTATCGTGGCAACCATCAGGGCCGCCTGTTCGAGCAGACATTCCGCGAGCTGCGGATTCCCTACGTGATTGCCGGCGGGCAAAGCTTTTTCGACAAGGCCGAGGTCCGCGATATTATTGCGTACCTGCGTATTGTCGCCAACGAAGAGGACGATCCTGCATTCATTCGCGCGGTTACCACGCCCAAGCGTGGTGTGGGGCAAGCCAGCCTGACAGCGCTTGGGGACACGGCCACGCAGCTCAATTGTTCGCTGTTCGATGCCGTTCATGATGAACTGGCCGCCACTCGTATCGCACCGCGTCAGCTTGAGCCCCTGAAGGTTTTTGTTGATTTCATCCGAAAGATCCAATGGCGTTCCGGACGCGGCAGGACAGATGGCGGTGCGGCCACACCGGCCGAAGGCGCAACCGAGCTGCTGGACGAATTGATGAAATACATCGATTACGAGCGCTATTTATATGACACGCAGGAAGAGCGTGCGGCACAATCCCGCTGGCAAAACGTACTTGAATTGACCAATTGGCTCAAGCGCAAGGCACAGGAAGACGGCTTGACGCTTGCGCAGTTGGTTCAGCATATTGCCCTGATCACCATGCTGGAACGTAGCGAAGACGATGAAGATCCCGATGCCGTGCGGCTGACGACCATCCATGCCTCTAAAGGCCTGGAATATCCCTATGTGCATATGGTTGGCGTGGAGGAAGGGTTGCTACCCCATTTTGGCAAAGACGACGAATATGGCGATGCGAACAAGGACGCTGAGGCGCTGGAAGTGCGCATCCAGGAAGAGCGTCGTCTTATGTATGTGGGCATTACCCGAGCGCAATTTCATCTGACATTGACCTGGTGCAAGAAGCGTCGCAAGGCCCGCGAAGACCTGATTCGTGAACCCTCGCGGTTTATCGGTGAAATGGGTCTTGAGAGCGGCGTCAAAACCGTGGTGGATCCGTTCAGCGGCATGACTCCCAAGGAACGGCTGGTCCGGCTCAAAGAGATGCTGCAGAAAAAAGGGTAGAATGTAAGCCCCAGGCAGCCGGGCCGCTGGTTCGTCTGCCCGTTCATCATATAACTTGCGCCGTGCAGGGCTGGTGGACGATTCTGGAAATTTATCACGTTTGACATATGTTGGCCGGCGGCGTCAGCATAATCTGAAATTTGAATACGGAGAAGCAGGAAAATGACACAGCGTATGGCGCCATTGGCGAACATCAGGGTACTTGATTTGACACGCGTTTTGGCGGGTCCATGGTGTACCCAGAACCTGGCCGACCTGGGCGCTGATGTCATCAAGGTGGAGCGCCCGGGCAGCGGCGATGACACGCGTGGTTGGGGGCCTCCATACCTGAAAGATGAACACGGGGCGGACACCAGCGAGGCGGCCTACTACCTTTCCGCGAACCGCAATAAACGCTCATTGGCGCTCGATTTCACTACGGATGCGGGGCGAGAGGTCGTTCTGGCGCTGGCGGCCAAAGCCGATATTGTCGTGGAAAACTACAAAGTGGGTGGTTTAAAAAAATACGGGCTCGACTACGCCAGCCTCAAGCAGATCAATCCGCGACTTATTTACTGTTCCATTACCGGATTCGGACAAACGGGGCCGTACGCCACCCGCCCGGGCTATGACTATATTATTCAGGGCATGGGTGGTCTCATGAGCATTACTGGAGAACATGACGATTTGCCAGGTGGCGGTCCACAGAAGGCCGGCGTGGCGGTGTCGGACCTGATGACAGGCATGTATGCAAGCGTTGCCATTCTGGCGGCGTTAAATGAGCGCCACAGCAGCGGTCTGGGACAATATATTGACATGGCGCTGCTCGATTGCCAGGTGGCAATGCTGGCCAACCAGAATCTCAATTACATGACCTCTGGTCAGGTGCCCAAACGTGCCGGTAATGCACATCAGAATCTGGTGCCTTATCAGGTATTTGAAGTTGAAGACGGCCACCTTATTCTGGCGGTAGGCAACGACACGCAGTTTGCCTCGTTCTGTCGCCTGATCAATATGCCGGAACTGGTCGAAGATGAGCGCTACCGGAAAAATGCCGGCCGGGTAGTCAATCGCGATTCGCTCATTCCATTGCTGGCGTCGGTGATGAAAACCCGCAGGCGCGATACCTGGCTGGCTGATCTGGAGGCCAGCAATATCCCGGCGGGACCGATCAATACGATTGACCAGGTTTACGCAGATCCGCAAGTGATCGCGCGCCAGATGAAACTGGAACTGCCGCACCCTGCGGCGGGAACCACGCCCATGACGGCCAGTCCCATGCGTTTTTCTGATACGCCCATTCAGTATCGCAGTGCACCGCCCATGCTGGGGCAGCATTCCGAGGATATCCTCCGAGAGGAATTAGGGTGGAGCGACGAACAGATCGCGACATTACTGGGCAAGTAAGCGGCACGGCGCGGGCACGCTGTATGCCTGCTGTCTGGCCTTGCGTGATTTTGCTGACGGGAAAAAGATGGGCGGCCCCGGATGCGTTGCATCCTGCCAATAGCAAGTGGCATACCGCCAACCAGCAATAAGCATCACGGGTAATAATAGTCTTTACCCAAAACAAAAAGCCCACTTATGTAAGTGGGCTTTTTAACGTCAATCGAAAATGTCGCGGATTACTTTACTGATTTGACCATGTAATCAACTGCAGCCTTGACGACCTCATCTGATGCTGACGATCCGCCTTTGGGCGGCATGGCATTTAAACCGTGCAGAGCAGCGTCATAAAGTTTGTCCATGCCAGTTGCAATACGGGCATCCCAGGCAGCTTTGTCGCCCAGTTTTGGTGCGCCGGCAACGCCAGCGTCATGACAGGCGAAACAAATCTGTTTGTACAGCGCTTCGCCTTCGGCAAGTTTGTCATTTGCCGGAGCCGCCGCTGCGGCACCGGCTGCAGCACCCGCAGCTGCTGCAGGAGCAGCACCTTCAGCAGGAGCAGCACCTTCAGCAGGAGCAGCGCCTTCAGCAGGAGCAGCGTCTTTGGCAGGAGCAGCGCCTTCGGCGGGAGCAGCGCCTTCAGCAGAAGCAGCACCTTCGGCAGGAGCAGCACCTTCGGCAGGAGCAGCACCTTCGGCAGGAGCAGCACCTTCGGCAGGAGCAGCACCTTCGGCAGGAGCGGCACCTTCGGCAGGAGCAGCAGCGCCTTCGCCTTCAGGCGCGGCGGGTTCCTTGAACGAGCCACCGGAGTGGTTGGCCAGGTACACAACGGCACGTTCCACTTCAAGATCGCTCAGGCTTGGATCGCCGCCTTTCGGTGGCATACCGTTCAGGCCATGAATGGCGATTTTGACCACTTCAGCCTGACCGGCTTGCAGGCGTGGTGCCCAGACAGCCTTGTCGCCGAATTTAGGTGCACCGGCAACGCCGGTGTCATGACAGCCCATACAGAGGCTTTTGTACACTTCTTCGCCAGTTTTGAGTTTTTTCGGGCCGGCGTCGGCAGCGGCAACAATCACCGGAGCGGTGTTGTATTGGGCAACGGGCGCGATGCGGGCGGCAATGGATTCTTCAGTCAGAGAATCGCTACCTGCGCCGGAACTACTTGAAGAGCTGACTACATTGACCAGCAGGATAATAATCAGTACAGGGAGTATGAACGCGAGTACGACGACGACAATCAGCTGTTTGGGCGTTTTAATCGGGCTTACATGTTCATCGTGTTCTTCGTGGTGTTCTGTTTGATCGCTCATAGATACATCCTACAGGTCATTGCAATGTTAAATAATGGAAAAAAAGAAGCCAAATGACTCGCATACTGCCGGACCATGCCCTTTCCCCCGAAAGTGAAATAATAAGTAATGTTGGATTATAACGATTGTCACCCTGTTTTGTACGTCAATACGCCCCGCAACAGGTGAAAGTGTCTTATTTTAAACAGAAATTAACTGTGCAAGTATACCGTCTGGGCCTTACAGGAATCTGCACAATAGGGTAAAATAACGGACTTGGTTGAATGTCTCCGTAGTTCAATGGATAGAATAAGAGTTTCCGAAGCTCTTGATACAGGTTCGATTCCTGTCGGAGGCACCATTGCATATTTAGTGGTTATTAGCGGTTATTCGTTAAGCCACTTCTGCACTTTGCAGCTCCAGGTGGTGGGTTAAAGAGGGGATTGCTTCAAGATAAGCGTCCATTTTGGCTCTTCTCCGGGTATTGGCATCACCGTCAATCCAGCCTGAATACACCTCAAAAAAACATCTTGGCCAATATCTGGCGTTAATCTTGGCGCTAGCTTGGCCCATTTGCCTCCAGACGTAAGTGGAATTCATGCAGGTACAGCGTAGCGTACGTGTGCCAGGTCTGCTTAGCGCCTCACTCTCTAATATTTACTCATCTCAACGCCTTGTGCTGCGGTCGGCTCGAATCCGCGAACCGTTGTCCGGTCCTTGGATTGATAAAAACATAGCCATTTTGCGACCACGTCAGAGCAAGCTTACACTCAAGGGCTTTCATTGCGGGCGTTTGCAAATCCACATATCTGATCCTGTTGGTCGTCGTTCCCTTGTCGCGAGCTAGCACACGGGCCGCATCAACGCGGATTTGTTCGCGGATGTGTCCACAGCAGGATCATTGCTGATTACCTACTAGAACCGGTGTGAACCAGCACTTTGCCCATAGCCTTGCCTGACTCCAGCAATGCGTGCGCTTCGGCGATCTGGTCAAGGCGTAGGTTGATGGCGATCTGGGGTAAATACTGACCGGTGTGCAGGCATGCGGTGATGTCTGCGATAGCCAAACGTTTGGCCTCTACTGGTACGTTATAAATATATACAAAACGAAATACACAGCCATGTACCATTGCTTGCAGCAGCGGTATCGACAGCTCTTCCGTGGCGCTCGATGTAGCATATGAGCTGATCACACCACCTTGTGCGAGGCACGCCATATTGATGTCAAGGTTAGCTTTTAGATTAACGTCAACAATTCGGTTGATCCCCAGCCGGTCCGTAGCCTTACTCAATGTCTCAACAATATTTTTTTCTGACCTGTCGATGACCAGATCCGCGCCGTTAGCTTTCGCAACGATGGCCTGTTTGGAATCCATGACGGTAGTCGCGACCCACGCCCCTGCCCATTTTGCAAGCAGTATTGCCGCCGTTCCGACGACCCCAGCTCCGCCATGCACCAGGACGCGTTGACCTTTTAACGCACCATCGGCAAATAGACAACGGTGTGCTGTCAATGCGGGAATGCCCAAAGCGGCACCCACTTCATACGAAACGTTGTCGGGTAGAGGAATCGCCTGCTCCGACGGTACGACGACGAGCTCGGCCGCTGTCCCGCTAGCACGACCATACTGTGCCTCGTAGACCCACACCCGCTCGCCAAGCCGAGACGCCGGAACTTTATCACCGACGGCCTCGATCACACCAGAGCCATCTTGATGTGGAATGATCTGTGGAAACGCCATCGCTGCCGAAAACGCGGTGCGGGCTTTGATATCGCTTGGATTGATTCCGGAGACGTGAATCCGCACGCGCACCTCATTCGGTGCTGGCTCAGGTATAGCAACTTCCCCAAGGATCAATACTTCTTCAGCAGGTCCCTGCCGATTGTAATAGGCTGCTCTCATGTTTTCGTTCCAGTAAAAAGATCAGTAGTTGAAGGCGTGGGCCTTCAGGTCAAGTCACATAATATGAGGCAACGATATTTTTAACAAGTAAGCACAAATTTGATATGTAGGTACATTTTGTATACTATTGAGCCATGAAAACTGAAACCAAAACCCAGTATCGATGCGCCGTGGAGGCCACCGTGAAAGTCGCGGGTGGAAAATGGAAGGCGCTGATTATTTATTACCTGCTGAGTGGTACCAAGCGGTTTGGCGAACTCGGCAAGCTGATCGGTGGCGTAACCCAACGTTCATTGACATTGCAGCTTCGCGAACTGGAAGCCGATGGCATTATCTCCAGGGAAATTTTTGCGGAAGTGCCCCCGCGTGTGGAATATTCGCTCACGCCCTTCGGACTAACACTTGCTCCTGTACTTGAAGCAATGAAACTTTGGGGTGATAACTACATTGACCATCTAGAGATTGAGAAACAGTGTGCCGATCAAAGCGCTGGTAATGCTCGTTAATCTGAACTCCCTGCACCTTCTGTCAGTGACAGACAAGATGTGCCACATTAAATAAAGCAATTTTTATCAATGGCCCGCAATAGGGCCGGGTAACAGTAGCTCAAATTCAAGTGTTTCGTCATCCAACGAATCTAATTCACCAGCGCGGACCCATCCTTGGTGGCGATAGAAACCATAAGACCGAACCAACTACACGGTACACAGATCGGCGTCTTTTTGACTTTTGGCTTCACTATTTCGTTTCTTGAGGCGTCAAGGTCGTATTGGAATACCATCACTTTGCTCTGCTCGTCGGCGTCGATACAGCTCATTGGTCCATTTCCTTTAGCAAATTCTTCAACGCACTTACTCTGCCAGGCCAATAACAATCTTTCGGAGTGCGAAGATATACCAAACCACTGTGCTATCAGCAAGACGCCTTACGATACCCAGGGAGGTCTAGGATGAAATGTTGTTCGCAAAAATTCGATGAACAGCTTTACTCGCGCCGAAGTGACCCGTGATTGCGGAACCAGTGCCACAATATTAGCGTCGGGTAAGCGAAATTGAGGAAGCAGTTCTATTAGCGTTCCGTCTGATATGCTCGGCGCAACATCCCACTCTGAACGTACCATAATTCCTTTTCCGGCTTCGCACCATTGACGGATCACATCGCCATCGTTGCTCTCCATCATGGCGTTCACCCGTATATGTTCATACTTTTTTGATCCTGTTCTTGCAAAGTGCCAGAGCGTGACATCTTCTGCGTTCTCTCTTAACACCAGGCATGCGTGCTCAATTAGATCACTTGGGATGTTCAACTGGGGTGAGCAAGCGAGATAAGTTGGTGAAGCACACAATATGCGCTTATTGTTCGCAATAGGATGTGCTACCCAACGCGAATCTGGAATATTGCCAATGCTTATTGAAATATCGAAAGCATCGCTGTCTTGAGCATTGTGACTCGGCAATATCAAATTGTCTGAAAGTACAAGTTGGGCTTCGATTTTCGGGTGGTTTGAATGGAACTTCGCCATCAGTGGAGCCAGATATTTACGTCCAAATCCGAAAGGTCCGTGGACTTTCAGCTTTCCTGCAATGGCTTGTGTTCTCTCGCCTAGCGCCTCTTCAATTGAGCGCATTTCATTTAATACAACCGTCGCTCTCTGTGCTAGAAGATGACCCTCATGAGTCAAATGAAAACGTCGCGTGGTTCTCATGACTAATCGTGCACCTATGCGTGATTCAAGCTGGTGAAGTCGTTTGGTGATGGCAGGAGGAGTGACATTCTCTTCCCGGGCCAATCCCGCCAGACTACCAATGCGCTTTAACTGCAAAATGAATTTCAGATCAGCAATCTCAATTTTCATATTATTCACTCACAGGTTAATAAAGTAATTATATTTGATTAACCTATTGTTGTTTAATTATTTTTATACTGAGAGCTCACTCAGCCAATTGAAGGAATGGTTATGAATCGGCAGTATGACTTTGTTCTATTTGACTTATTGACCGCTCTTCTAGACTCCTGGAGCCTGTGGAACACAGCGGCGGGCAGCGAGTCGGCTGGACGCGCATGGCGTGCTGCCTACCTGCGAAGAACTTACGCATGCGGCGCGTATCGTCCATATGAAACGTTAGTACTGGAGGCGGCGCAAGAGGTTGGGTTGGGTACGAGGGTAGCTCAACGACTGGATGACAGCTGGAGTAACCTTCAGCCCTGGAGTGGTGTTGATGAAACGTTGCTGGAACTAAAACGCACGCATCGTTTAGGGGTGGTTACAAACTGTTCGGAACGCCTTGGTCATCTCGCGGTACAAAGGCTTCCAGTGACAATCGATGTGGTCGTGACTTCAGAGCGGGCTGGGTTTTATAAACCCAATCCAAAGCCATATCAGATGGCACTGGACGAGCTGGGCGCCCGACCCTCCAATACCCTATTTGTTGCTGGTTCAGGGTTTGATCTATTTGGTACTGAAGCAGTTGGTATTGATACCTTTTGGCACAACAGGGTAGGTCTGGATCGCCCCGACGGGGCGCCGCCGGCAATGTTGGAATCGGATAGTCTGGCACCGCTGTGTCAGCTTGCAAACAATAAAGGATTGCAAAAATAGCTATAAGCGTCTTAAGCAGACATGGTGCGATTAAAACGACGCTTTGCACTATTGTTTATTATGCGCGCCATGCGTTCGAAAATCTGTCGAAGCTAGTCGGGAGCGAGCTTCGACGCCTGAAGTCGGTGCTTGAAAAAATTCAAATTAACTAATTTCCTGGATATAAAAATGCAGCTAAATGAACTGGAAACTCCGGTGCTCGTGCTTGATCGGATCAAGATGGAAAACAATATCAAGCGACTGCGTGAGCATCTGAAACCTTTTAATGTTTTGTTTCGCCCTCACCTGAAAACCTGCAAATCTGCCGATGTCGCACGTTACATGACACAGAGTGGTGGGCCGGTGACTGTTTCCACTTTAAAAGAAGCGGAGTATTTTCTGGAGCATGGCTGGAACGACATCCTTTATGCCGTGGGTATCGCCGCCAACAAGTTCGCGCATGTGGCCAACTTGGTGGACCGTGGTGCGAAAATGACTGTCATTCTGGATAATCGGGAAACAGCTTCAGCACTTGCGCAGTTTTGCAGTGACAGGAAGTTGTCTTTGCCCGTTCTTTTGGAGGTCGATACAGACGGACATCGGTCCGGCATTCTCCCGGATTCGGATGCGTTGCTGGATGTCGCCGGTTTTTTTTGTCGTTCCAAAGATGATTCTGGTGCCTGGTTGGCAGGCGTCATGACGCATGCCGGAGATTCTTACAACTGTAAAGATACGCTTTCGATTGTGGCGCTGGCCGAACTGGAGAGAAAGGGGGCCGTCAACGCCGCACAGCGACTGCGGGCGGTGGGTTTCGATGCGCCAATTGTTAGCGTCGGCAGCACGCCCACGGCACATTTTGCGAGCTCGCTGGAGGGTGTGACTGAAGTTCGCGCAGGCGTCTTTGTCTTTTTCGATCTGGTCATGGCAGGTTTAGGTGTTTGTAATGTGACGGATATTGCTTTATCGGTACTGTGCACTGTTATCGGACACCAGAAAGAAAAAGGCTGGATGATAACCGATGCAGGATGGATGGCAATGTCTAGAGATAGGGGAACCGCAAAGCAACGGGTCGATCAAGGTTATGGTTTGGTTTGCAATCTGGATGGAGTGGTAATGAATGATTTGGTCATGTGCGAAGCAAATCAAGAACATGGGATAATAATGCATCGTCAGGATCCTAAGAAGACCCCCATGCTGCCGGTCGGAACGCAGCTTCGACTCCTTCCAAATCATGCATGTTCTACGGCTGCTCAACATGAGAGCTATAAAGTAGTTGCCGGGGGGCCTGAGATCGAAGCGCAATGGGCAAGGTTCAGTGGATGGGAAGGGTCAGTCCATGTCAAAAATTAAGTTAATTCATCGAGATTCTGTCATTGAGGGAATGTCGATGCCTGGCGGGCATTACTCTCACACAGTGGTCGCGGACGGATTGGTTTTTATTTCAGGACAGCTGCCTATCAACGAGTCAGGCGAGCCGTGTACATATCTCGGATTCGCAGAACAAACTGAATTAGCGATAAAGAATGTTGCTACTGCACTGCAGGCCGCGCAATGCGATTGGCGTCACGTACTCAAAATTACTGCTTATATTACAGACGTCGATAACTGGCCATTGTTTAATAAAGTTTATGCAACATATGTCGGGGAATTCAAGCCAGCCAGGACAGTGGTTCCTGTTCCGGCGCTTCACTTTGGGGCGCTGATCGAAATTGAAGCGATTGCGCTCCGCAACGGAGATAGCGCTAGTAGGTGAAAACAATTTACCAACGCGGCAACGCCAATAATTATTCGTAGTGTTGCCCGACTGCTGATTTATTCCGACTTATTTTCGAGTTTGGCCAATTGGAGTTACACGCCACGCTATCGTTTAATGATCATTTCCCTCCTTGAATCGATAGTGTGCCATTACAAAAACGATGTTCACTCATGGGAGCTCGAGTCAATGAAAAACCTATTATCATGTGCGCTGATGACCGCCTGTTTGCCGACAACACAGTCCTTGGAATATGTACTCTATTGACGCTGATGACGCCGCGTCTTTTGAATTGGAATGGACTCTAGGCAGGTGATCTTCCAAACCCGATCGGGTTGGTCCGTTGCGCGCAGACAACGCCAACCCTGGCGCAGGGGTTGTCAGGCAACAATTACTCAGCTAATATCCGCAGACCGATATAAAAAATTGGCCATTTCTATTTTTCAAATACCACCTAAAGGGAGTCAGTCGATGGCAGCAGCACATAACTTTTTCCCGCTCTGGGATCTGCAACATTAAGTTGCTTCTCATTTAGGTCGGCGCTCATCTCCAAGACGCAGCCTCAAATTTAAAGCGCAGCATTCTGCACTCCGATGTTTTCGGAGCGATTGCCTGTCGTCGTCAATATTCTCACTTATGGAATGCCGGAGGCCCACAAGGCGTCCGGGGTGTCATCAATGATTCAGAAAAAACTTGATTTTCGTGGTCACGCTTTTCGAAGCGTGTTGTCTTTTACTCTTTCTCATTGGCGCAAGCAGCCCTTGCGTATCTTGCTGATAGCGGGCCTGGTGCTGCTGTCTGCCGTGGCCGATGTACTCACACCATTGTATGCGGGGCGGCTGATCGACGCGGTCGCCTCAAATGCGCAAAACGCCACCATTGCCTGGGATGCCGCTATGTTGGCGTTCTGGGTGCTGACTGCGTTGGGTCTGAGCGGAACCCTGTGTCGGGAACTGACGTTCCTGAATATCATCGCACTCACTCTGAAAATGATGAGTGAAATTGCCTCTGACGCCTTTCACCGTGTGCAGCGTTTTTCCACGGATTGGCATGCCAACAGCTTTGCCGGATCTACCGTCAGAAAAGTTACTCGTGGCATGTGGGCGATTGATATGTTGAACGACACCTTGCTGGTAGCGCTATTGCCTTCTATCGCCATGCTGGTGGGCTCAACCTTTCTGCTGAGTATCCAATGGCCCATTATGGGTCTGGTGGTCGGGCTCGGTTCGGTCATCTATATCGGTGTGACCATTTTCCTGTCGCTGGCCTATGTGGCGCCAGCCGCCAGTCTGGCCAATACCTGGGATACCAGGATGGGCGGGGCGCTGGCCGATGCGATCAGTTGCAATTCAGTTGTCAAGGCATTTGGCGCCGAGCACAGGGAGGAAGCACGACTTATTCGTGTCATCGACAAATGGCGGCATCGCACGCGCCGTACCTGGATACGCGGCACGATCAATGGCGGCGTGCAAGGCTTCATGCTGGTTGTCCTGCAGACGGCGATTCTCGGCGTGGCATTGTTTCTCTGGGGAAGGAATGAGGCCAGTGTCGGCGATATTGCATTTGCACTCACGATGTTTTTCATGTTGCAAGGGTACTTGCGTGACGTGGGCATGCACATTCGCAATTTGCAACGAGCAGTTAACGACATGGAAGAGCTGGTCGCGCTTGAGGCGCAGGCTATTGGTGTGGACGACAGTGCACAGTCGGTTCCGATCGTTATCCGGGACGGCCAGATCCGCTTCGAGAACGTTTCGTTTCGCTATGGCGATCACGTAACGCCGTTGTTTGCCAACTTCTCGATGACGATCGCCGCAGGCGAACGGGTCGGCCTGGTAGGCCAGTCGGGTTCGGGGAAATCAACCTTCGTGAAACTGATTCAGCGGCTGTACGACCTGAATCAGGGGCGTATTTGCATTGACGGGCAGGACATTGCGCACGCGACGCAGGCATCATTGCGCAATCAGATCGCCATTGTGCAGCAGGAGCCCATCCTGTTTCATCGATCGCTGGCGGAAAACATTGCTTATGCGAGACCCGATGCCAGCCAAGCCGAGATTGAGATGGCTGCAAGGCTGGCCAGTGCCCATGACTTTATTACCACCTTGCCCAAAGGGTATGCAACGCTGGTCGGAGAAAGAGGGGTCAAATTGTCCGGTGGCGAACGTCAGCGTATTGCCATTGCACGCGCTTTTCTTGCCGATTGTCCGATCCTGATCCTGGATGAGGCAACGGCCAGCCTGGATAGTGAAAGCGAAGTGCTCATTCAACGGGCGATGGAACGCCTGATGGTTGGCCGTACCACGCTTGTCATTGCCCACCGGTTGTCCACGGTTCGCACGCTGGATCGATTGCTGGTGCTGGAAAAGGGTACGGTCATTGAAGAGGGCAGGCATGAAGCCCTGATCCGGCTCGAAGGCGGCTTGTATCGGCGGTTGTTCGAACGACAGGCGCTGGAACTGACCAAAGGCTTTCACGAGCAGACCCCGCCTCGTGCCTCGGTCGCTGAAGTCAGTTGATGATCGCCACCTGGTCCGCGCCTGTTTACCAACAGCGCGACCAGGGCACGCGCCACTTTGCTCGCCGAAAGCCCTGCCCAGAGGAATCAACGACAGCCTTGATGGGCCTCGACCAGCCTGTCTGTATCTTGGTGCCTCTGACGCAGGTTGACTTCTAATTGTGTCAGGTGCCTATCATGTTTCCAGGCCTGATATGCTGAAGCCGGCGGCTTGCAGTTGCTCAATCAGATTACGATGCTGCTGCGGCTCCAGTTGAACCAACGGTGGACGTACACGGGTCCAGGACGGATGTGCACTCCAATGAGCGATGGCTGATTTGAGCGCAGGTATCATCGGATAGCTTTGGAATATCTGGCGGATTTTATCAAGATCCCTTTGCTGGTTGTCGGCATCGGGGCCTTGCCAACTGTTGTACAAGGCATGAATGGCTGGCGCATTCACATTGGCAGTGGCACTGATGCACCCGGCGCCACCGCCGCGCAGCGTCTGCAGCAGAAAGGTTTCGCTGCCGGCAAAGACGTCAAAGCCCTCTGGCGCGAAATGCGTCAGCATGGCCTGGGTATTATTCCAGTCTCCGGAGGAGTCTTTGACGCCGGCCACAACGGAAGGATACGATTTCAGCAGCCGCTCGATCAGGGGCAGGCTGATGCCCACCTGCGCAACCGGCGGGATATGATATAGGTAGACTCTAAGCTGCTCATTGCCAACCTGCTCGATAACCTCAGAGAAGTAACGGTACAGGCCTTCGTCAGATACCCCTTTATAATAGAACGGCGGTAGCATCAGCACGCCGGCGCAACCGTTCTCGACAGCGTGTCGGGTCAGGCGCACGGTTGTTGGCAGATCGCAGCTGCCGGTGCCAGGCATCATCCCTTTGGGATCCAGCCCGGCGTCAATGACCGCGTCAATCATGGCGATGCGTTCATCGGGTGAAATCGAATTTGCTTCCGAGTTAGTGCCCAGAAAGGCCAGGCCGATCTGATTGGCTTGCAGCCATTTGCATTGTTCGGTAAATCTTGCAAGATCAACCGTTGCGTCTTCGGCAAATGGGGTAACGACGGGGGAGAGTACACCTTTAATTCGATCGGACATCATGTCTCCTGTTGGGGGTGTGGTTGTAAAACCCGGGTCTGACAGGACACGGGGGGCGTGCGGTCATTGAATCTTGATATTCGCGCTTTTTATGACGGCGCGCCATTTTTCTATTTCCTGCTTTTGAAAATCAGCAAATTCGGCGGGTGGCATGCCTGACGGCTCAACACCCATGGTATCAAGTTTTTTGCGAATCTGCGGGGTGTTCAGAATGGCTTTGATCTGCGAGTACAGTTTTTCTACGATGGGGTCAGGCGTGCCTTTGGGGGCGAAAATGGCTTGCCATGAACGCATCTCATAGTCGGGCAATCCCAGCTCCTTCATGGTTGGCACATCAGGCAAGCCGGCCAGCCGGGTTGAGGAAGTGACCGCCAGGGCTCTGACTGTCTTTTGTTGTACATGAGGGATGACGGTCGGCCCTTCGAACATCATGCTGACCTGCCCACCCATCACGTCCGGTAGTGCTGCCTTGCCGCCATAAGGGACGTGCACGACTTTGACATTAGCTTGCTGGCCGAAAAGAACGCCGGACAAATGTTGTGTCGTTCCAATTCCCGACGATGCATAGGTGATGGTGTCCGGCTTGTCCCTGGCCGCTGCGATAATCGCCTTGAGGTCGGTGAACGGGCTTTTGTTGGAGACCACCAGCGTATTGGCATTGAAACCGATAATCGTAATGGGCTTGAAATCACCGGCCGGAT
Source organism: Advenella incenata (assembly GCF_004217095.1). Classification (GTDB taxonomy): domain Bacteria; phylum Pseudomonadota; class Gammaproteobacteria; order Burkholderiales; family Burkholderiaceae_B; genus Advenella; species Advenella incenata. The sequence goes on from NZ_SHKO01000001.1 coordinate 1,051,455, forward strand.
CATATTGCATATTCGGAAACAGTCCGGCATTGATTGCATGCGAGGCGATGCTGCCGCCCATGATGGTATAACCGTCGGCTTTGGCCCTGGCTACGTAGGTCGAGCCGATCATGCCGGTGGCGCCAGGTTTGTTCTCGATCACCACGGGGACCTTCAGTCGCTTGCCCAGTTCGTCGGCAATGATGCGGCCCAGGACATCGGTATTGCTGCCTGCCGGGAACGGTACAACATAGGTAATCGCCTTGTTCGGCCACGCATCCTGTGCGCAGGCAAAACCGGGAAAAGAGGCCACCACTAACGTCGTTGCTGCAATTGCATATTGAATTTTGTTCACGTTTGTCTCCTTGGAACGTGTACGGCCATATTGCGAAAATGCTGCTGTCTGCTCTGACTCGTTATCTGGTGATCTCCCTGGCCAGTTCTGCCTGATGACTTGCGTGGTGCTTCCCCATTCATTCCTTATTACTTTTTTATTAACTCCCATTTAGCCAGACTGGCCAGGTATTTTTCATCGAACTCGAAGCCCAGGCCAGGTTCCTGGTGCAGGATGACATGACCATCCTTGTGCGATAACTGCCGGTCTACCAGGCGCCGGAAGTTAAGCACCTGGTCGTCCCAGAAATACTCTACGTAGCGGGCGTTGGGCGTGCTGGCCACCAGTGGCGCATGCAGGTCATGAAACCAGTGCGGACACATGACCAGGCCAAAACTGGCCGCGGTCTGGGCAATTCTGCGCCATTCCGTAATGCCGCCGCAAACCGCCGCATCGGTCTGCAGGATCGAGGCCGCGCCCTGGTCCATCAGAGCCTTGTGGTACCAACGGCCGTAGCCGATCTCGGCGGTGGCTATCGGTATATGCGTCATGCGAGCCAGACGGGCGTGGTTTTCCAGGTCGTCCGGCAAGAAGGGCTCTTCGATAAAATAAGGGTCGTATTGTTCGAAGCGTCTGACATACTGCATAGCCTGGGTGGTGTCATACCAGGCATTATTCATATCCATCATCAGCTCAACGTCTGGTCCTACTGCTTCGCGTGCTGCCTTCAGGCGCTGTTCTTCTTCTCTGGGCGATAAGCGCCCGGATTTCATTTTCACCGCCTTGAATCCCTTGGCAACGTAACTGGCCATTTCTTCACCCAGATGCCCGGGCGTCTTGCCGTCCAGGTAATAGCCACCGCTGGCGTATGCCGGCACCCGCTCCAGGGCGACAGCGCCAAGGAACTTATGCAGGGGCAGCTGATGGGTTTTCGCATTAAGATCCCACAGCGCAATATCGAGCGCGCTGAGCGCACGCATCACGGTGCCGGACCGGCCTTGCAACAACGATTCCTGGTACATTGTCTGCCACAGCCCCTCCACTGCATAGGAGTCCTGCCCGATCAATACTGGCGCCAGCAATTGGCTTACCGCCTGTGTAAAAAGCGGGCCGCCGGCGCTGCCTACGTAGCAAAATCCAATGCCCGTTACCCCGTCGGTCGAGGTCACTTTGACCAGGCCGTAATGGCGCGCGCTCACTGTGCGGTTGGAAAACGAGGTGACTTTGTCAAGCGGCACGACCGGCGCGCATACCTGTATCGATTCGATAATTGGCATAGGATCCTTTTTACTGTTGATGACGAGTGAAATGAAGTGAACACATAATGCTATTATTGGAAGTTCGTAACATCAGAACAATATTGTTTTGCTGGGTTCAGAAATAACAAAAACTAGTTTTTGAGACCCCGACTCACCTGGATCGGGTTGGCGTTTATTACAACTGAAAGGACAGATGTGGACACCCGATTTCTGGAAAGCTTCGTGCAGGTCGTCGAGCTGGGGTCCGTGGCTGCGGCGGCCAGGCAGCTGGATTTGACGCCCACCGCCGTATCGCTCAGGCTCAGGGCGTTGGAAGCTGACGTTGGCACAGCGCTAATCAAGCGTGTGGGCCGCACAATGATGCCAACCGAGGCGGGCAGCAAGGCATTGCGCCAGGCCAAGCTGGTGCTGGCTGAAGTAAAAAACTTTAGTTCGCTGGCCAGCAATACCGAGTTGCCGGCCGGACCGCTGACGCTTGGCGCCACGCCCTCGGTCGTCAAGGGCATGCTTCCCGGGATGCTCAGAAAATGGCTTGGCAAATATGAAGGTACCAAGATTCTGATAGAGCCGGCAGCATCCACCGTGCTTTACCAGCGCTTGTTGCAAGGGGAGCTGGATGCGGCCATCCTGGTACACCCCTTATTCGAGGTGCCAAAAACAGTCTTGTGGAAGCAGCTCAGGAAAGAGCCGCTGATCCTGCTTGCACCGGCCCGGTTGCAGGGACAGGACCCGTTTTCAATTTTAAGAAAATATCCATTCATCCGCTATGACAGACGTGTTGTCGCTGGCAAGATGGCCGACGATTACCTGAAATTGCATGGGGTCTATCCTGAGCCCTGGCTGGAACTGGATGGGCTGGACTATATTTCCGATCTGGTCAAAGCCGATCTTGGGGTATCTGTCGTACCCGACTGGAGTTATGGCAATCAATACGATCCTGGCCTGATCCGGCATCGGTTGCCGGGGCCGGTGCCCACCCGCAATTTGGGCATCATGTGGTTGCGTTCCAATGTAAGGGAAAAGCTGATTCATGCTTTTCTGGCGCTGGCCGATTGAGGAACCGGGCATTACTTGGCCGCCTTGCTGCTTTACGAGGCGACGTTAGCGTCCTATACGAGAGATCGGGGTGCCTGTCTGTGATGCGAGACAGGTGTGCTTCATATTGAAATCTGCTGACGAGCCAGCCGACTAATGCCCTTGGGCTTCTTATACTCAATACCGCTGAAAATAATAGATACCAAAGTTAACGGCCAGCAGGACAACCAGAACACCAAAAAAACTGGCAATAAAAAGACCGAACCTGTGCAACTTTGTCTTATCTTTGTTTTTCTTTGAGAATAGGGTAAATAATGACGCGCCAATAGCAATGCCGATAATGCTGGCCGGATTCATAAGTTGCATAAGAAATAGTCCTTGTTATAAAAATAGATGAGACGGCATATTATCTCTATTTTGCGTGTTGTGCATTATCTTATCGTCAGGGGGCAGGGTGTGAATAGAGCCGTACACATATATGCAAGGCTAATGCGTTATCTTTTTTGCAAGTATATTTATGTGGGCCCGGATCGCGCTGCCTTGCGCAATCAGCTCTTGTCAGGTAAGCGAAATACTCGGATTCGCAGGCGCTTGATACGGCGCTGGCTCTTGTTGCTTACGCAATTGGCGAACCTGCTTATCGTTCGACAGAGCCAGTGCCGTTGCCAACAGCGCGCGCGCTGTTGGCTATGAAATTCAATGGCCCGTTGCCCGCCAGTCCATATTTATCATCGTCCTGCAGGCTGCCATCGCGCACGATATCAATCAGCATTCTTGCAAAAATTTCCGCACAGGGAACCAGTTTCTGGTCCTTGATCTGAACCAGCGCCCATTCGCCGAACCGGTTGCGTGTCATGGGGATGTTCAGGCGGACAGCATGTCCCTCTTGCAGCGCCTGTTCCATCATCAGGTTGCTGCTTACAAAAATAATGTCCGAGTCCGGGACCAGGCGATTGATCAGCGAAATATCATCACATTTGAAATTGACCGAGAACAGGTCGTTGTGGTCCAGGCCAAGACTGTGCTTGAGCTCGGAAAAAACCAGGGTGGGCAGGCTGACTGACGCAAAGGTGTAATCCAGGATTTCTACTGGCGCTATTGGTCTTGACCGGTCGAGCCGGATCAGTGGATGATTGGCATCGCAAAACAGAGCGACTGTCAGGCCGCCAATGGGGGTAACTTTCAGGAATGGATCATCCTCAAGATTGCGGATATCGGCAATGAAATAATCGATCGCCCCTTCTTTCAATTGCACCAGCAGGTTAGTCCAGTTGTCTATGCGGATATCCAGGGAAATTCTCGGATAATTCGCTTGCAATTGCCTTATGGCAGTGTGCAGGAAACATTTGGCGGGGAAAGGGCCCGATCCCACCTTGATGGTCCCGTATTCTCCCGTTTTTAGATAGTCCAGATTCTTGTGAAAGTTGCGGATCTCCGCCAGCAGGTGTCTGGCGTGGTCGACCACGAACTTGCCGGCTGGGGTTACAAGCACGGAATTCTTGCTTCGATCGAAAATCGCAATCCCGATTTGTTGTTCGATGGCCTGAATGCTTTTACTCAGGGCCGATTGGCTCAGAAACACGCGTTCGGCCGCCTTGCTGAAATTCAGTGTCTCTGACAGCACCACAATATGGTTCAATTGTTTAAAGTTCATTATGAATTTTATTCATCACCGTCCTCCGAATTATTCATTATATAGAATCAGGAGCAACTGGTATATTGTCTAAATGATGCGGTAAGCGGAATGTTTTGTTCCGATTTTCAGCACCAAATAATTCTGTGGCAAACAGAAAATTGGAGACAGGCCAGTGATCAATAACGGTGGCTACAACACGCCCAGTGGCTGGAATGCGGTGGCACGCAATCGTGTTGTCGGCGCACGTTTGCAACGCGATCTTAAGGTCCGGTTCCTGGTGGTTGGGGCCGGTTTCGCAGGATTGGCTATCGCCCGGCGCCTTGCGAGCCGCTATCCTGATGAATCCATTGCACTCATTGATGCGCTTGAGCCGGCCCAGAATAGCTCCGGGCGTAACTCCGGCTTTATGATTAACCTGCCGTTTGCCAAAATCCGCACCAGCGCCAGCACTGCCCAAAGCCAGTGGCAAACCCGAATCATGTCAATGGGCCAGCAATTGCTGGAGCAGACGATAACCCATCATGCGATCGATTGCGACTGGCATACGGTTGGACACTACAAGGCGGCAACGACAGCATTTGGCGTTGCGCAGTTACAGCAGTTGCGCCAGACCCTCGCCGTTAACCGGATCGCGTCCCGCAGGTTGTCTACCGACGACATCCGAAATGAACTTGGAACTACCCACTATCTGGACGCAATCTGGATAAGCCAGTGTTCGCTGGTTCAGCCGGCGGAGCTCATCCATGGTTTGGTCGGCAGTCTGCCCAAGAATGTACAGAGCTATTTCGGCTGCCCGGTATCCGGCATTACTGGCAACAATCCCCATGTCGTAAAGGCAGGCACGAACCAGATCTGCGCCGATACGGTTTTTTTGGCCGTCAATACCATGCTTGCGGCCTTCGGCCATGCGAAATACCGGCAACTTGCCATGTATACCTATGCCGGACTATCAAGGCCGCTGGGCGAGCAGTATCGCACATTGCTGGGTAATCAAGAGCAATGGGGAGTCACCCCGGTGGAGCAGCTTGAGGCGACCAGCCGCAAGACAGCGGACAATCGTCTGCTGCTGCGTGCCGGGTTTTCTTACAAATCAGAGTTGGCTCCCGATCAGGTAAGGCAAATATTGCAGGCGAAATTGCGGGCACGCTATCCCGATGCGCCGGTCGATATGTTTGAGCACGCCTGGGGCGGAGCCGTCAGTCTTACGCGTAACGGTGATGCCGTTTTCGGGCAATTAGGGCGGCGTCTCTACGGGGTATCCGGTTGTAATGCGTCGGGCATATTGAAGATGACAGCACTTGGCAGCCTGTTGGCCGACATGGCCTGTGATCTTGACTCGCCCCTGCTGCAGGAAAGCCAGCTTCACTGTCGTCCTGGCTTCATTCCTCCAGAACCCTTTCGGACAGTCGCCGTCAATCTCAACCTGCAAAAGCTAAAGCGGCAGTTGCAGCCCAATCAAGGAAAATAAGATGATCGAAACCGTCAAAAGCAGTATTGTCAATCACCCGGATACTCCCATCAGCAATGCCGTGCTGGCGGGCATGATGGTCTATACGGTACAAGTGCCGCGTGATCCGGATACCTTTGGACCTAGCGGAGACGGGGATATTTGGCATCAGGCCGATCGGGTTTTTTCGCAACTGGCTCACGTGCTCGAGTGCGCCGGTTCGGACATGCGGCATGTAGCGCAAATGACTATCTACCTGGTAAATCAGGATGATGCTGCCGGCATGAATGAAGTATACAAGCACTATTTTCCGACTGCTCCCTATCCGAACCGGGCTACAGTTGTCGTCAAGCAATTGCTTGGTCCCAACTGCCTGATTGAAATCGTGGTCCAGGCCATGCGAAAACAGGTTGCCGCATGAACCAAGTGACCATCATTGGTGCGGGCATTGTCGGCATCTGCACCGCCGTGACGCTGCAACAACGTGGAATACCAGTCCGGTTGATTGATGAGCGCGAGCCGGGAACCGGGACCTCCTATGGCAACGCAGGTCTGCTTAGCGTCGATAGCTGCATGCCGATAGCCATGCCTGGAATGATCAAAAAAATTCCCAAATGGCTGAGCGACAGGGAAGGACCCTTGAGCGTGCGACCGGCCTATTTGTCCACGGCAGCACCGTGGTTGCTCAAATGGCTCAAGGCAGGGTTTAGTGAATCCGGTGTGCGACGCTTGTCGAGCGCCTTGCGTGTCCTGCATCGGGATGCGGACCAGCTCTATTTGCAATTGCTGGGACCGAAAGAGTTCGCGCAGGCTTTTCACATGACCGGACAGCTTCATATCTGGGAAAGCGAACAGGATAACGACGCGTTGGGACGTCAGATACGTGCGGACAATGGCGTGACGCCCAGAATGCTCAATGCGCAGGAAATACAGGATTTATTGCCTCATATATCCCGTAAGGTCAAACGCGGCGAGTTGTACGAAAAAAATGGCCATGCCAGCAATCCGTACCAGTTGGTACAAAGTTTGTTCCAGCTATTTCTGAAAAATGGCGGACAGTTCATTCGTCAGAAAGTCAATGGCATCAGTCGGGATGACGCTTCGGGACAATATCGCATCATTCTGGCGGCACAGGACCTGAGTACTTCTCGGCTGGTCGTCTGTGCGGGAGCCTGGGCCAAAAGAGTGCTTAGTGGTTTGCATGTTGCCGTTCCACTGGAAACCGAACGTGGCTACCACGTTTGCTTCCAACCCGATGCGCTGCAGTTGTCTATTCCGGTTCTGCACAAGGAACGGGCGTTTGGAGTCACACCCATGGTCGACAATTTGCGTGTTGCGGGATTTGTGGAAATTGCCGGGCTGGATGCCGCACCGGATATGGCCAGGGAAAAAGTGCTTATGCAGCAGGCAAAAATGCTTTTTCCGGATCTTGAACTGGAGAAAAAGAAGGACTTCTGGCTTGGTTTTCGTCCGTCGACGCCGGACAGCCTGCCCATCCTGGGGACGGTCGATAAATTGCCGGAACTGTACCTGGGATTCGGTCACGGACATACCGGCATCACCGGGGCGCCCAAATCGGCCCAGATTCTGGCCAATCTGATAACCAACACACCCAATGACGTGGATATTACGCCATATGGGCTCGATCGTTTTTAGCAGCTCTTTTTGGGAGACAAACATGAAAAACAAAGACGATAAAAGCAATGACGCATTCAGCCGTCGCACTGTATTGAAAATGGCGGGCGCTACCTTGGTCGCGCCTGCAGTCTGGATAAAGAACGTACAGGCAGCGCAAGATCGCGTGGTCATCCGTTCACCCGGTGGCGCATATGACGATATTCGCAAGAAGTTGATATATGAGCCCTTTACCAAGGAGACAGGGATCCGGGTTATTCCTGTAGCCACCACTACCGGCAAGCTGGAAGCCATGATCCGCTCCGGCAATATTGAGATCGACATTATCGATAACGACGATAGCGTGCTGTTGCAATGGGAAAATGAACTGGCCGCGCTGGATTACAAGCGTTTTAAGTTCACCGATCCAGACGATATCCTGCCCGAGTATCGCCATTCCAACTATGTAGGCAATTTCGTCTACGGCGATGTCATGGGTTACAACACCGGGAAATTCAACCAGGCCTCGGTTCCGAAGACTTGGGCTGACTTTTGGGATTACAAACGCATTCCTGGCGCTCGCGCCCTGGCCGATATAGATACCGGCGGCCCCAATCTGGAATTTGCCTTGCTCGCCGACGGGGTTCCAATGAACAAACTCTATCCGCTGGATATACCACGCGCCTTCAAGGCATTAAGTCGAATCAAGCCGGGCGTGGCCAAGTTCTGGACATCCGGCGCACTCTCGGTTCAATTGCTCAGTACCGGAGACGCCGATATCAGTCCGGTGTGGAGCACTCGTATCCTCAAGGGTATCGAGAACAAGGCGCCGCTGGCCATCAATTGGAACCAGCATGGTGTACGAGTGCAGGCGTACGCTATTTTGAAGAAGTCAAAAAATCAGGAGCAAGCCCAGCAGTTGATTGACTATTGCCTGCGCCCTGAAATCCAGAGTCAATTCAGCGCATTGTGGAATAGTGGTCCCGTGACCAAAGCAGGTTACGAGGCATTGACTGCTGCAACCCGGGAGAAAATTCCGGGTGGAGATCGTACGCGCGAGCACGGATTTCTGATTGATGCGGCTTGGTGGGCAAAGAATCGTGCCGATGTCGGCAAGGAGTGGGCAAATTGGGTGCTAAATACATGAACCAGAAAGGACATATCCAGTTTCGCCAAATCAGCAAGGCTTTTGGCGCGCAGCGTGTGGTCAACGATATCAGCCTGGAGGTCGCTCCCGGAGAGTTTTTTTCACTGTTGGGCCCTAGTGGTTCCGGCAAGACGACCACCCTGATGATGTTGGCTGGCTTTGTTTTGCCCGACTCAGGGCAGATATTGCTCGACGGTCGGGATATCAGCACACTTAGTCCGCAACAGCGCAATCTTGGGATGGTCTTTCAGAATTACGCACTATTTCCCCATATGAGTGTATTGGACAACGTCATGTTTCCGCTCAAGGTGCGCAAGATTGCTACAAAAGAGTGCGTCGAGCGCGCCAGGTGGGCGATCGAGATGGTGCGACTGTCCGGTTTTGAGCAACGGTTGCCAAAGGCCCTGTCCGGCGGCCAGCAGCAGCGGGTGGCGCTGGCGCGTGCGATTGTGTTTCACCCGGAGGTGGTGTTGATGGATGAGCCACTGGGGGCGCTCGACAAAAATCTGCGTTATCAAATGCAGATGGAAATCAAGGAACTGCAAAGCCGGCTGAATATGACAGTTGTATTTGTCACGCATGATCAGGAAGAAGCAATGAATATGTCGGACCGCATCGCGATCATGAACAACGGGCGGATCGAACAGTTGGGCGAACCCAGGCAAGTGTACGAGTCTCCATGTAACGTATTTGCAGCAGGGTTTCTGGGAGAAGCGAATCTGCTGGCTTTTGATGATCTGGATGAACTCAGTCGCCAACAGATGAATATGCAAAGCGGCGATTGTCTGTTCATTCGCCCCGAACGTGTGACCCTGGCAGATGGCACAGGAAAAGAGCCAGGTGAAAAGCCAGGCCTGTCCGGAGAAGTCGTCCATGTCTCGTTCCTGGGGCATATTGTCAGGTATCAGATAAAGATCAATGATCAGATCAAGGTTTATGCCGATATGACCAATGCTGCGGACATGCAGGTTTTTGACATCGGTCATGCCGTCCGCCTGGGCTGGCGTAACCGGGACGACATAAGGATTATCCGTTATGAATAACGTATCCGTCCTGCCTGGCGGCCACAGTGCGTCCGACAACAAGCTGGCGTTCAATAACAAGATGCTGTTGTATCCGGTGCTGGCATTCCTGTTGATCTTCTTTGTCCTGCCCATTGGCTGGTTCTTTATCAAATCTGCGCTTGATTACGAGGGCAACTTCCTGTTCATGCTGTATCAGACATTCACTTCTAAGCTTTTTCTGGCGGTTGCCTGGAAAACCGTTTGGCTATCGCTGGTCGTGACATTACTCTCTCTGGTATGTGCATATCCGATAGCCTATACAATGACCCGGGCAGGATCGTTCAAATTTACGCTGATCATTATCTGCGTCATCGTGCCTTACTTCACCTCTATCATCGTGCGGACTTATTCGTGGATGATCATCCTGGGAACCAATGGGGTGGTCAATTCCTTTCTGATGCACACTGGATTGATAAACAAGCCGCTGGGCCTGATGTACAACATGACCGGAGTGACCATCGGCATGACCTATGTCTTACTGCCTTATTTTGTGCTTACGCTGTTTTCCGCAATGAAAGGTATCGACCTGTGGTTGTTGCACGCCGGGCGCGGTATGGGGGCCTCCAATTTCTACATCTTTCGTCGCATATTTTTTCCCCTAAGCATGCCGGGCATCATTTCCGGCTTTCTTATCGTTTACATCTTGGCTATTGGCTTCTTTGTAACGCCTGCACTTATGGGGGGGCCTAATGACACCATGCTGGCCATGCTCATTCAGCGCAATATCGAGGTTTCGGTCAATTGGCCATTGGCTTCAGCTCTATCGCTGTTTCTGCTGCTCATTACGCTCATCGTTTACACGCTGTATTGCAGGTACACAGACCTGGACAGAATGTTGGGGAAATAGGAATTTATGATGCGCAACCCTATAAGAATTGTTAACTTTATTTCGTTCCTGCTTTGCATGATATTGATTGCACCGATCCTTATCGTTGTCATCATGTCCTTTGGGCAGAGCAGCTATATGACCTTTCCGCCACAGGCGTTTTCCCTCAGCTGGTACGGTGAGTTCTTTTCCAGTTCTGAATGGATGAGTTCGCTGCTATCCAGTTTCATTATTGCGATCCTGGCTAGCCTGATTGCCACCACCTTGGGTTTTCTGGGCGCCTATTCGCTGGTGCGAGGCGATTATGGCAACAAGAAATTATTGATCTCCTTTTGCCTGCTGCCTCTTATTATCCCAACCATCATTACTGCGGTCGCCTTGTATTTTGCATCAGTACCGCTGGAACTGGTTGGCTCCAAGTTATGGATTGCCATTTGTCATGCCATGCTTGCTATTCCTGTGGTACTGCTCATACTGATCAGTTCCCTGCAAAATATCGATATATCAATTGAACGTGCCGCAGAAGTATTTGGCGCCAGTAAACGCTATACGTTTATGCATATCGTGATCCCGTTGGCCGTCCCGGGCATTTTGTCATCTCTTTTTTTCAGTTTCCTGACTTCATTTGATGAACTTATCGTGTCGCTTTTCCTATCAGGCCTGGAAAGCGAAACAATGCCGGTTCGGATCTGGAACAGTCTGTTGATGAATATGGAGCCAGTTATTGCGGCCATCAGTACCTTTCTGATTGCCGTTACCGTTGTCTTGCTGCTGCTTGAGCTGCTTGTGCGAAAATCCCGCGCACGCCGATCCGGTATGGCAGGGCAGTAACCCGGTTTCCTTTATTGGCATTTAGATGCCCTGACCGCGCTGGTATTGCATGTGCGGTCAGGGCGTGCAAACAAGGCTAGGCTAGCTACGCTAGCTGTGCATAAAAATGATCACCAATGGCCATCGTGCAAGGCACGAGCCTTGGCAGTGAACTGTGCTGCGCAACGTGGTCTTGTTCTCTGCATTTGTGTGCTGCACGTCTTGCCGAATCGGAGTTAAGCCGTAGTGCCCGCCGTTTCCCCAAGCAACAATAGCCATCCAGATCGCCATTGCAATCATCATAGGGTTTTCGGTCAGCGAGATGAAGCCCAGCGGTACGATGCTTGACCCGCCAACGCAGGCGCATTTCAATTGTCGTTTGTCAATGAAAATCTGCGGTGTAGTCGGTACTGCGTGTTGTTCCTTGAAAGCCTCTGTCTCTTCGTGCGAAGTCAGCCAATGATCTTCCACGTCGTAACCGGAGCGCCGCAACAGGGCTTTGGCTTTCAGGCCATAGGGGCATGTGTGCTCGTCCATGACCATGCGATCAATAACGGCTTTTCTGAGGGGCTGCATTTTTCTGGCCATCTCGGTCTCCTGACAATGCTGGATATGAGGGTAATAGCAAGAAGTAAATTCAAGCGGCATCCTGTTTGACTGGCTGCCAGTGCCCAGGCATAACGGCTGGAGTGATCTGCTCTTGTAATGCCATGTTGTTTCATTATATATATTTTGCAAAGCGCCTTTTTCCAGGAGAAAAGGCCTGTATTCTTGGTGGAATAATGTCGCTGTTACAAAGATGTGCTTTTGGAGGGAGTTCTGTCCCCCCGGTGGGGCTATTCATTTTTTTAGGGACACAAAGAGGGCGGCTCATGCGAAAAGTCGTTGCGCAATGTGCTTTTTTGCCGGATTTTATGAAAATAGCAACACCCTATGTAACTAAATAATTCTTTTTTTTAAAAATTACAACTAAACAGGGAAAATTAAACTTAAGATGAAACTTATGTCTCTTTTGATAAAACAGTGTTCTTGCGGGCAGATATGATCTGCTCTGTTACTGCAAAATGTTTTGTTTAGTAACATTTAGTATTCATTAGAATAATTAATAAGCTGTGGTGAGGCAAAAAAATGAACCAGACATATAAATCAATATGGTGTGAAAGAACAAATAATTATATTAACTCCAATAGCCAGCACATCCTTATCGTCAGCGTTTGTCAGAGTTCATTGTCCACGTTATGCGATAGTCTGGAAGCTCTGGGATTTCATTTGAGTACTGCGCAAAATAACGTTAAAGGATACGAATGCGCTGCGACACAATGCCCCAATCTGATCGTGCTTGACTTTAACATGACTGAAAGCCGCAACCGTTTTGAGTTGTTTGATATCCTGCGCAGTTCGTTATTGACCAAATATATTCCAATTATCATACTGTGCAAATCATCGGAATTACAGACCCGCCTTCATGCGTTGCAACACGGTGCTTCGGATTTTATCTATGGGCAATACACGATAGAGGAGGTCGTGGCAAGGATGAACATTCACTTGGCCTACGCCAGGCAGAAGGTACATCAGACCTTGCCGCTGCACAAGGAAAACAGAGAAGCCACAATTAACCGCATAAAACTGTATTTGTCCGAGCATCTTAACGATCCCCCGACATTGGATCAGTTGGCAAGCGAGCTGGGAGTACATAAGAAAAAACTCGCGCGCGTGTTCCAGGCGCATATGCACGAAACGATATACGACTACCTTAGTCGACTGCGCCTGGACTATTCTCAAGTGCTGCTTAGGGAAACGCAGCTCAGTATTACAGATATTGCCGAAGAAATCGGCTTTACTTCTCTTTCTGCATTTACATCTTCTTTTAGCAAACAGTACGGTATGCCGCCTACTGCTTACAGAAAAACGATGAGCTGATATCTCGGGCACATCTACTATTGCAACCCGCAAGAAATATCGTGCTGGTCAAATGCGGCCGGGCTGCGAGACAGCCTGACGCTGGGTACATCTGCGCGCTCGCCACAGCAATTTGTTTAATCATTTTTGTATAAAACTTCCAAAATGAAGTGTTTAAACAACATTAAAGTTAAATAATTGTTAGTAAATATTAAATAATTCTTAAAACTTTTCTTTCCCATCCCAATTTCTGTTTTTCATGAAACTTCTGTACTTATAGATAAAATGCTGGCCTTCCACTCTTCTATGATGCTTACGAAATAAATACTAAATTTTTCGTTTCATAACATTTAGTAAATATATGAAATGTTATGGATTTCAATGGGGAGTGGGAAAATGAATCGTATATACAGGTCTATTTGGTGCGAAAAAACAGGCACTTTTGTTGCTGTGTCCGAAAATACAAAGAGAGGACGCAAAACTGGCGCTGGCACCGACAAAACAGAGCTTGGCAGCTTGCCTTTTCATGATTTTGCGGTCAAGGCGCTGCTTCCGGTCTTATTCACGGGCGCCATTGCCCTGTTTCCGCCAATGGCATTGGCCGCAGGGGATCTCACCACGTCAGAATGTACATTTTCCTGGGGGAATGATACTGGCGGCACGATAACGATCAAGGGCGAGGGTACCGGGAGCTCCGATACGTTAGTCTGTGCTGAAGCGTTGCAAGGCCTGGTCGACAACCCATTGGAATATTTCAGCGTAAATTCTACTGGAGGAGGAAACGTTGACAATGATGGTGCAGTCGCTCCAGACGGGATTGCTATCGGTAAAAACGCTTCGGTGGGCGTAGGAGCCACCAGCGGCGTTGCATTGGGGCTGGGAGCAACAACGACAGTGGCTAACGGCATTGCGCTGGGAGCGGGTTCGATTGCCAATACGGCCGCGGGTATCGCACCGTACGCACCGGCGGGTGCTTCCGTGCCGTCAGTTGCTGCCGTCAATGCAACAACGAGCTCCTTAGGAGCATTGAGTGTTGGCGATCCCGCGACAGGAAAATTGCGTCAAATTACAGGCGTCGCTGGTGGTACGCAGAATACAGATGCGGTCAACGTCAGCCAGTTGAAGGCAGTTGAAAGCCTGGCCACCGGCGCCGGCGCTGGATGGAACCTGACAGCCAATAACGGCGCGACGACACAGAACATCGCTCCGGGGGGCAGCGCGGACTTTATCGGCGGTACCAACACGAACGTGGTGCAAACGGGTAACCAGATCAAGGTCAACCTGAATGACAGCGTGAACCTGGCAGGCACACTGTCGGTGACCGGCTTGAGCACGTTCAATGGTGGCGCGGTGATCGGCAATAGTCTGACAGTGAATCCGGCTACAACGGTGAATATGGGCGGTAACCGGATCAATAACGTGGCCGCAGGGGTTGCGGATACCGATGCAGTTAATGTCAGCCAGTTGATCGATCAGGGTGACGATCTGACAGCCAAGGGCCTGAACTTTGTGGGTAATGATGCATTGCCGGTACATAAGGATCTGGGTCAGACACTTTCTATTGTGGGTGGCGCAGTGCCGGTAGCAGGTACCTTCACTAGCCAGAATATACAAACGTTCAACGATGCCGGAGCCATCCGCATCCAGATGGCGGATTCGCCGAAATTTGGCAATGTGGTTATTAACAATGCTGGTTCAGGCAAGATCACAGGTGTCACCGATGGCGATGTCACTGCCCTAAGTACCGACGCAGTGAATGGAAGCCAGCTGTTTGATGTTCAGACAACAGCCAACAAAGGCTGGGATCTGACCGCCAATAATGGCGCCACCACACAGAATATCGCCCCCGGAGGCAGTGCCGACTTTATCGGCGGCACCAACACCAACGTGGTGCAAACGGGTAACCAGATCAAAGTTAATCTCAACGACAGCGTAAACCTGGCGGGAACATTGTCTGTGACGGGCCTGAGCACATTTAACGGCGGTGCGGTGATCGGCAATAGCCTGACAGTGAATCCTGCCACGACGGTGAATATGGGCGGTAATCGGATCAACAATGTGGCAGCGGGTATCGCCAATACCGACGCAGTTAATGTCAGTCAGTTAACCGACCAGGGTGATGACTTGACAGCCAAGGGCCTGAACTTTGTGGGTAATGATGCGTTGTCGATACACAAGGATCTGGGCCAGACCCTGTCTATTGTTGGGGGCGCAGTGCCTGTCGCAGGTACTTACTCAAGTCAGAACGTGCAAACCTTCAATGATGCGGGCGCGATCCGCATTCAGATGGCTGACTCGCCTAAATTTGGCGGGGTTGTGATCAATGATGCCGGCAGCGGCAAGATCACAGGTGTCATGGACGGCGCAGTAACCGAGTTCAGTACCGATGCAGTCAACGGCAGTCAACTCTTTGCCGTGCAAAGCACTGCAGGCGCCGGCTGGAAGCTGACAGCCAACAACGGGGCAACCACGCAAACGATTGCTCCCGGAGGCAGCGCGGACTTTATCGGCGGCACCAACACCAATGTGGTGCAGACGGGTAACCAGATCAAGGTCAATCTGAATGACAGTGTGAATCTGGCTGGAACATTGGCTGTGACCGGCTTGAGCACATTCAGTGGTGGCGCAGTCATTGGCAACAGCCTGACCGTTAATCCCGGCGCGACAGTGAATATGGGCGGTAACCGGATCAATAATGTGGCGGCCGGTGTGGCCAATACCGATGCAGTCAATGTCAGTCAGTTGAAAGACCAGGGAGATGAACTGACCGCCAAGGGCCTGGATTTTGCCGGTAACGTAGGCATTGTTCACCGGGATCTTGGCTCAACGATGGTGATCCAGGGCGGACTTGATCCACTGGCAACGGCTTCCAACAAAAACATCCGTACCGAAGTGGATGCCGGGACAGGTGCCATGAATGTCATGTTGTCCGAGTCCCCCGTTTTTGGCGCTGTCACAGTTAATGATGCCGGCGGCGGCAAAATCACAGGAGTCACTGATGGCGACGTTACCGAACTGAGTACCGACGCAGTCAATGGCAGTCAGTTGTTTGGTGTGCAGACTACTGCCAATAAAGGTTGGGACCTGACAGCCAATAACGGTGCGACCACGCAGAACATCGCTCCGGGGGGCAGTGCAGACTTTATCGGCGGCACCAATACCAACGTGGTGCAGACGGGTAACCAGATCAAGGTCAATCTTAATGATAATGTAGACCTGGCAGGAACGTTGTCAGTGATGGGTCTAAGCACGTTCAATGGCGGCGCGGTGATCGGCAACAGTCTGACTGTCAATCCGGGCACGACCGTGAATATGGGCGGTAACAAGATCACTAACGTGGCCGCAGGGGTTGCAGATACCGATGCAGTCAACGTCAGCCAGTTGACCGATCAGGGAGATGATTTGACAGCCAAGGGCCTGAACTTTGTGGGTAATGGCGGGTTGCCGGTACATAAAGATCTGGGGCAGACGCTGTCTATTGTTGGGGGCGCAGTACCTGTCGCAGGCACTTACTCAAGTCAGAACGTGCAAACCTTCAATGATGCGGGCGCGATCCGTATCCAGATGGCGGATTCACCGAAGTTCGGTGGGGTTGTAATCAATGATGCCGGCGGCGGCAAAATCACAGGAGTCACTGATGGCGACGTTACCGAACTGAGTACCGACGCAGTCAATGGCAGTCAGTTGTTTGGTGTGCAGACTACTGCCAATAAAGGTTGGGACCTGACAGCCAATAACGGTGCGACCACGCAGAACATCGCTCCGGGGGGCAGTGCAGACTTTATCGGCGGCACCAATACCAACGTGGTGCAGACGGGTAACCAGATCAAGGTCAATCTTAATGATAATGTAGACCTGGCAGGAACGTTGTCAGTGATGGGTCTAAGCACGTTCAATGGCGGCGCGGTGATCGGCAACAGTCTGATGGTGAATCCTGGCACGACTGTGGATATGGGTGGCAATAGGATTAATAACGTAGCCGCGGGAGTTGTGGGCACGGACGCCGTCAATGTCAGTCAGTTGACCGATCAGGGAGATGATTTGACAGCCAAGGGCCTGAACTTTGTGGGTAATGATGCATTGCCGGTGCACAAGGATCTGGGCCAGACGCTGTCTATTGTTGGGGGCGCAGTACCTGTCGCAGGCACTTACTCAAGTCAGAACGTGCAAACCTTCAATGATGCGGGCGCGATCCGTATCCAGATGGCGGATTCACCGAAGTTCGGTGGGGTTGTGATCAACGATGGCGGCAGCGGCAAGATCACAGGTGTCATGGACGGCGCAGTAACCGAGTTCAGTACCGAAGCTGTCAACGGTAGCCAGCTGTTTGGTGTACAGACAACGGCTAACAAAGGTTGGAACCTGACAGCCAATAACGGTGCGACCACGCAAAACATCGCTCCGGGAGGCAGTGCGGACTTTATCGGTGGCACCAACACCAACGTAGTGCAAACGGGTAACCAGATCAAAGTCAATCTGAATGATAATGTGGATCTGGCTGGCACGCTGTCCGTCATGGGCCTGAGCACATTCAACGGCGGTGCGGTTATTGGCAACAGTCTGACCGTCAACCCTGGCACGATTGTGAATATGGGCGGCAACCGGATCAATAATGTGGCGGCCGGTGTAGATCCCATGGATGCGGTCAATGTCAGCCAGTTGAAGGACCAGGACGACGAGTTGACAGCCAAGGGCTTAAATTTTGCGGGTAATGTGGGTGCTGTCCACCGTGATCTTGGTTCAACGATGGTCATCCAGGGTGGACTTGATCCGCTGGCAACGGCTTCCAACAAAAATATTCGTACCGAAGTAGACCCAGACACCGGCGCAATGAATATCATGTTGTCCGAATCTCCAGTGTTTGGGGCGGTGACTGTGAATGCCGGGGGCACCGGGAAAATTACTGGTGTTTCAGACGGGTTGGTTGCGAGCGGCAGTAAAGACGCCGTCAATGGCGGTCAATTGTTCGGCGTGCAACAGGAAATCGGCCAACTGAGCAATCTGCCCATTACATTTACCGGCAATAGTGGATCGGTTGATCGCAAGCTTGGGCAGCAATTGAAGATCACCGGCGAAGCGACGACGGCTGGCACATATAGCGGAGCTAATATCCGTACTGTGGTGGAGGGCAATGAAGTCAAAGTCCAGATGGCGCAAGCTCCGGTATTTCAGGAGCTGACGGTTGCCGGCAATACCACCATAGGTGGATCACTGAATATGTCGGGCAACAAAATTACTAATGTGGGAGCAGGAGACATTAGCGCGACCAGCCAGGATGCAGTCAATGGCAGCCAGTTGTACAACATTATCGGCGAAGTCAAAACAGTGGGCTGGAACTTGCAAACCAACGGCGACACGCCATCCAAGGTCCTGAACAACGATACAGTTCAACTCAACGACGGCAGTAACGTCAATATCACACGCGACGGCAGAAACGTGACCATTGCAGTTGATGATAATCCGACCTTCAATAGTGTGAACATAGGGGGAGGCGCCTTCGTGGCCAACTCACAATCGGTTGAGATCAGGCCGGAGACCAACGTGAGCATGGGCGGCAACCAGATCCATCAGGTCGCAAATGGTACCGCCCCGATGGATGCGGTGAACGTACGCCAATTGAGTAGCGTCGAGAGTAATCTGAACTCGCGGATTAATCGCGCCGAAAAACGGGCCGAAGCCGGCACTGCTGCGGCAATGGCGGTCGCCGGTTTACCTCAGGCATATTTGCCCGGCAAAAGCATGTTCGCGGTGGCCGGCAGTGTGTTTCAGGGAGAGTCTGGCGTCGCCATGGGCCTGTCCACCGTATCGGGTAATGGTAAATGGGTCCTGAAAGGCTCGGTCACCAGTTCCAGTCGCGGTCAGGTTGGCGGCACGGTTGGTGTCGGATACCAATGGTAAGAATGCTATAGAACACGCCGGTGCATGTACGCATGCACCGGAGAAGAATCACCATGGTTTAAAGGGATACTTAAGATGCGATACAAAAATTTCAAAGCCACTCGGGCGGCCTTCGCCGTGACAGCACTCATGACTGTGTTCCTGGCAGGCTGCTCGACGCTAAGTGACGTTAAACCGGACGGCTCCAGTGACAATGTGGTGTGGCCCGACGTAAACCGTATTACATTCGATAACAAACAGGGCATTTATCCGACACAGCAAAGCATTTCATTGATTCGCGCCGGGATGACCAGGGACCAGCTTTATCATCTGCTGGGTCGTCCGCACTTTAATGAAGGATTTGGCAGTAACGAATGGGATTATCTCATGCATTTTCCCGGCGCTGGCCAGGGCGAAAATGACGTGACCCGCTGCCAGTTCAAGATTTTATTCGATGCAGATCACCTGGCCCGCAATATGTACTGGAAGCCGGTTGGCGACCAGGGCGCAGGCTGCCCTCCTGGTGCTGCGCCGCAAACCTATACCCTGAGCGCCGATGCGCTATTTGAGTTTGACCGTTCCACGCTTAGCGATGTGACGTCAGGCCGGCAGGCGCTGAGCAAGCTGGCCGAAAGTCTGCGTGGCACGCAAGGCATCCGCTCAATTTCTGTTACAGGCCATACCGATAGACTGGGCTCGAATGCGTATAATCAGCGCTTGTCTAAAGCCCGAGCAGATACGGTACGCGGCTATTTGATCCAGAACGGTGTTGCTGGCGATCTGATCCATAGTCGAGGCATGGGGGAAGCTCAGCCGGTGGCGCAATGTAATAACGGCAACGAGGCGGCACTGATCCGTTGTCTGGCGCCCAATCGCCGTGTCGAGGTGACGGTGGAAAAATGAGCGATGTGTCCGACGCGCAGCCGCTTGCGGTATACGTCCGAGTGATTTGAATAACACCCCTCTCTTGCAGAAACATGCAGCAGAGGGGCGTGCCCATGCATCACCTATATGCCGGGATAACGCAGGGCAGGCACGTTCCGTCGCTCTGCCTGAAAGGGGCGCAGTACCGGTATTGTAATTGCCGCCCTATAATGTTCCGGCGTCAACGGCCGAAGGGATTTTCGGCGTCTGTGCATTAATCGGTATCAACGGCGCACCAGCAGATTATCAACCCACTTTTGTATGCCGAGCGGGGAGCGGAAGTCATCGATCGCTCTGGCTGGTATATCTGGATAGATGGCATTCCACATTCGTGCCATGGCGCGACCCGGCCCGATCTCTAGCACGGCATCCGGTTGCAGTTCACGAATGGCCTGCAGGCAGGCTACCCAATCCATGGCATGGCTTATCTGATCAGCCAGCGCATCCAGCGCCTGCGCCGCCAGCATGGCTGCGCGACCGTCCATGGCGCTCAGCACTTTGAATGTCAGGGGCGCCTTATTGCGATAGGGCGCAAGGTGACGAGCGAATGCCGGTGTAGCGGACTGCAGCAGCGCGGTATGCGAAGGTGTCTGAACAGACAGCCTGACAACGCGCATGGCGCCGTGCTCGTGAGCCAATTGCCCGGCATGCTGCAAGTCTTGTTCTAGGCCACCAATAACATAGTGCTGCTCTGGATTGATGATGGCCAGATGCGTGTTGCTGCTAGTGGTAATCTTTTCGATATCATTAAGGGACAAGCCCATGATGGCCATCAGGCCTGCCGGTGTTTGTATGCAGTCGTCCATGCAGGCAGCCCGTTGTGCTGCCAAAGTGATTCCCTGCTGCATATCGAAAGCGCCGGCTGCGCTGCAGGCTGCCAGCTCTCCCAGGGAATATCCTGCTGCGCAAATCGGTCGCGGCAGCAACGGTTGCAGTTCATGCCACCATTGCAGTTGAAATGCAAAGATAAACGGCTGGGCAATCCTGTTTTGTCCAAGTGTCTCGCAATGGACTGCAGCGTTATGCCAGACATCAGGCAGCTGTTTTGACATTTGTGCTGCCGTTTCTGGCGACACCATCGTTTGCAGTGTTTGAAAATGTTCAGCAGATTGTTGTCCCTGGCCGCTGAATACGATGGCAAGGCGCATATCAGAGTGACTCCAGAAACAGGACGACACCTAACAAGTCGGCCGATCCGCCAGGACTGAGCCGACGGGATACAAACTTGGCATGCAAGGCCTGGGCGTGATTTTGCCAGTCTGGGGCATGTACACCACCGCGGGCAAGAAATGTTGTTGCGGCTTTGCGGGCAAAATCCAGGCCCGGATGACCGCCTCGCCAAAGCAGATTGGTGTCTTCTAGTTCGGCCATCAGTGCAAAGAAACACTGGACTGCTGCCTGTTGCGGGCAATGTGTTTGTGCAAGCGCTGCACGATAGGCCGGCAAGCCAATGCTGATGGCCGAGGGAAAGCCGGCGGCAGCCTCGGTGCGTGCGCCCCCGCTGCCGTAACGGCGTTGAACGACAGCACCGTGACTATCGTTGCCGGGTTTTGCGCTGGCTACAATGGCAGGCCCCCACAGGTCTGCAACGCGCCGACTGACCGATTCGGCCGAGCACGAACCGCCAAGGGCAATGTCAGCACCCGCGGCCGCACACAGCAACCCCAAATTGAAAATTGCCCCGCGGTGAGTGTTAATACCATTGGTGGCCTGCAGCATGCGCTGCTCTGCATCCACTCCGCAACATTGCAACTGTGCATAAGTGGGCGTTTGCATGCCCAGGCGAGATATCGCCGGGAAATACCCGCGCAGCGCCTGAAGGCTTCGCACAAAGGTACTGAAATCCATGTCGGTGTGGCTGCCGCTGTCCACGGGGTTGACCAGGCCAGGTTTAGGCGCAAGCGCGACCTCCCGATACAGCGCGCCGATTGCCAGCCGGCCAATTTTTTCCGGTGTCAATGTTGCACGGGACGCATGATCAATGCTTTGCTCTGGCTTGATGGATTCAGCAAACATGGTCGTGTTCCTTTAAATGCGATAGCAGTTCAGTCAGACTCAGCAATGCAACGTCGGTGTTTTTCTTGACGATAACCCTTGTCGCCTGTTGTGTCGGTTGCGTCGGTTGAGACAAGGCCTGGGCAAGCTCCTTCCAGTTGGCGGCCGCGCCACCGGCAAAGCGTATTTCACCATCCAGCGAGCAGGGCAGCGCCTGCTGGGCCTGTTGCAGGGCTTCAATGCAGGGAGCAAGCTGAGGCGTACGGGCAATATCACAGACAAGATCAATGTCAGACCCACTATGTCTATATGTGGTTCCGCTTAGCATTTCCCACGCGAGCGATCCGTACACGCTGACCACAATATCGTGCGATTCACATTGCTGCAGCAAACGTTTCAATGGTTCAGCAACGGCTGCAGTGCAGGTATTTACGCAATGAGCGAGCGTAAGCGGTGACGCGATTGCGCAGATTGCATCGGGATTGACCGAGACGCTTATTCGCCTGGGCTCCGTACCCGGCGGCAATGTCAGGCCCAACAAAATCTGGGCGCCGGCGGCCGCAGGTTGCCGGGCCACCACCAGCGGCTGCCGAGCCTGCAGCCAGCGCTGCAGGGCTGCGTGAGCGGCGGGGCTGCGCATTGGGCTGAGCAACTGGTAATCTGCGGTCGGGTACAGATAGGCAAGGTCATGGCGACGCATGATTTATTTCCTATGCGGCCAGGATCTGATCGACAATGCTGGCCGCCTGCACCCGTCCGGTTCTGTCCTGGCCTGTCTGCATACGAAGGTCTGGTCCAGCCTGGTCTTTTAATAATCCGGCAAGCGCAGCTTCGAGCAGTGTGGCGGAGGGTGCCGGCCATATATCCTCGATAGCACCCATGCGCTGGTAATTTTCCGCGCCAGGTGCAAAGGTGGGGGCACTGGCTGAAAGCTGCACCAGTTTTGCATGATCTATCTTGGTCACGCGCGCCATGGCTTTCAAATCCATGACCCGCACTTGCGAGCTGGCCAGCGCGTAGGCGCGGTCTGCCATGAGTCCGAAAGACAGGTAGCCGCCGCTGACCGCCTCTCCGGTGACCAGGCTCAGGCTGACATGGCCAAGGCGTCGGGCCAGGTCGACGCAGGCCGCCAGATGCGCCAGGCTCCCATTGAGGCAAAGTAGCTCCTGGGCACGCGATAATGCCTGACCCTGGGTGTCGACCAGAAATATCAGTGGTCGACGCGGATGCGCCTGGATCGTAATCAATATCTGCTGGGCCAGGTACAGTGCAATCTCGTGGTCGATGGCGGCAGCGTCCGTCGTTCCCAGTACCGTAACGTCGCCAGCGGCGGTGCTTGCTGTTCCGCCCAATTGATGACCGTCGATTCGAACTTGATGTCCGGCCGGAAACAAGGTGTCCAGAATAGTTGTCAGGTTCATGTGTAAAGTTCCTTCTGCAGTTCGGTCAGGTCCGCACAGTTCATCATGGGAATGTCGGCGGGCGCCTGGATGCCCAGGGCTTGCCATACTTGCAGCCCATCGCGCATACCTTTGAAATTGTCCATTCGAGCCAGCAGGCGCGACTGGTTCTGCTTCTGCGCAGCCAGATCAGGTGGCGCAAATTGCTTATCTGCAAGCAGCTGCCTGGCGGCATCCCGGAATGCAAACGGATCGTCTTCTACCAGAGCGGCGCAATCGTTCATCAGATAACGGTGCTTGCCGCCAGTCACGCGCCACACCAGGGCCCGATCACGGGAGTCGAACTCTTCGACACCGGCCACGGTTTCGATGACTTCGGGGCCGGACAGGGCAAGACGGCCTTCTTCGGACATGACGATTGCGGAACAAAGGCAGGTCACAATGCCCATGCCGCCGAACGCGCCGCAACTGCCTCCCACCAGTGCCACTACCGGTATGCCAGCGGCACGCGTATCCAGTATGGCGCGCATGATTTCGGAAATGGCAATCAATCCGGCATTGGCTTCATGTAACCTGACGCCACCGGAGTCGACTAGAAACAGGACTGCAGCGGGTTTGTCGCGTATGGCGCGGCGTAAAAGACCGACAATTTTGGCCCCGTGGACTTCACCAACAGACCCGCCCATGAACTGGCCTTCCTGGGAGATAATGAAGACCGGTTTTTCATTCAAGAGGCCTTCGCCAATGATCACACCATCATCGAAGGCGCCGGGAATGTCCAGTGCCGCCAGATGTGTGCTTGGTGAGCTCTCTGTCGGCGGCATCAGTTCCCGGAAGCTGCCTTTATCCAGTATCCAGGAAAGTCGCTGTCGGGCAGTGGCTTCGAAGTAACTATGGCGTAACGAGTGCGCAGAGCTATTTTCCGTGGTCATCGCAAACCTCCTGCATATTGACTGATTGCCTGGCCGAGTCTGAGCGTGACCACCGCAGGTGTTGCGCCCATATCGTTAATGGCGATGTGCGTGCCACCCACGGCATGATGGGATATGAACTCTGCCAGAACGGCCTGCCAGATATTCCCGAATCCGCGGGCAGAGGTCTTTATCTCTATTGTGCAGGACGCGGCAGTATCTGCGGGCCGCACCAGCACTTCAAGGTTGCCCGAGCCAACCACGCCGCAAAGCACTGCACCACTAGCGGGTTTGATAGTGGGTGTTGAAAAATGATATTCAAGTTTTTCCATGGAGTTCACCAATTGCGGAATCGGGAAGGGGGCGCGTAAAGATCGCCAGACCATCTGACGAGATCTTTGACCGAGCGGGCCGCCAGCAGATCCCGCGTTGCCAGGCGAGGGTCAATGCCCAAATCTTCGGGACGGCGAACCACGCCACGATCGCGCAGATTTTCAACCATGCGCCTATCGCGTGCCATGCCTACAGGTGTAAAGCCGGCAACGCCGCGAATGGCCTGGGCGCGTTCCTCGGCGCCGCGACATAAAAGCAGATTGGCGATGCCTTCTTCGGTCACGATATGCGTGACATCGTCGCCGTAAATCATAATGGGAGGCAGCTCGGCATCCATGGCCGCTTTCAACTGCCAGGCGTCCAGCTCCTCTACAAATACCGGCGTCATATGTTCGCGAAACGTTTCTACCGTTTGGACAACCAGCTTGCGCCCGCGTATCGCGTCGGGTCCGGCGGCCTCTCTGCCCGCCTTGAGCCAGGCGGCAGAGGCGTGTCGCCGGCCATGTGGGTCTGAACCCATATTGGGTGCGCCGCCGAAGCCTGTAATGCGTCCGGTTGTTGCGGTCGAACTATTTCCGGCCAGATCGATTTGCAGTGTTGAGCCGATGAACATATCGCAGGCATACAGGCCCGCCGTCTGGCTCAAAGCACGATTTGAACGCATACTGCCGTCCCGGCCGGTGAAAAATATGTCCGGGCGGGCGGCGATGTAGTTCTCCATGCCAACTTCGGAGCCGAAGCTGTGGATGGATTGCACGCAACCGGATTCAATGGCGGGAATCAGGGTGGGGTGGGGGTTCAGGGCCCAGTGGGTGCAGATTTTTCCTTTCAGGCCAAGTTCGGTTGCATATGTGGGTAGCAGCAATTCAATTGCAGCGGTATCAAAGCCGATTCCATGATTGAGCCTTTGTACGCCATACTCGGCGTAAATGCCTTTGATCGCCATCATCGCCATCAATATCTGCACTTCTGTAATCTGAGCCGGGTCGCGGGTGAACAACGGTTCAATATAGTTGGGACGTGGTGCCACTACGGTAAAGTCGACCCAGTCCGCCGGAATATCGACCCGTGGCAATGTATCCACTCGTTCATTGACCTGAGCGATCACGATCCCGCTGCGAAACGCCGTGGCCTCTACGATGGCTGGTGTATCTTCGGTATTCGGGCCGGTGTACAGGTTGCCGGCAGCGTCCGCCGCCTGCGCCGCAATCAGGCAGACATTGGGAGTCAGATCGGTAAAGTAGCGACCGAATAGTTCCAGATATGTATGGATGGCGCCGATCTCGATCTGTTTGTCCTGTACCAGTCGCGCCAGGCGAGCCCCTTGCGGACCTGAAAAAGAAAAATCCAGTCGGCTGGCAATGCCGTTTTCGAAAAGATCCAAATGACTGGGCAGGGCGAGCACAGACTGAACCATGTGCAGATGATGCAATTGTTGCGGATCGCAAGCGGCCAGCGAGTCAGCGAGAAAATCGGCCTGCTTCTGGTTATTGCCTTCCAGGCACACGCGATCGCCTGGTTCAATAACCGCTTGCAGCAGCTGGGTGATCTGCTCTTGTGTAATTTGAGGGGCCAGCCCCAGATTGGCAGCACGTTCCAGGCGTCGCTGTCGCCCGCGTTTTCGTGTGTCCCAGACTTTGGAGGTGCCAGTGTGATTCATAGGGTATTCCTGTTGCTTAAATTAACCGAATAACGCTCTTGTTGCGAGAAACAGAACAGAGGGCCCCATCAGGCAGCCCAGGCCGGTATAAAAGGTTGCTGTCAGCGCGCCATAAGGCACCAGACGCGGATCTGTGGCCGCCAGCCCTGCGGCAACGCCGCTGGTGGTTCCTGCCATGCCGCCAAAGACCATTGCCGAACGTGGATTATCCAGACGCATGAAGCGGGCCGTGGCAGGGGTAAAGACCATGACAAGAATGGCCTTGATCAGGCCCACGCCAATGGACAGGGCAATGACGTCTGAACTGGCGCCGATGGCCGCGCCGGTAACCGGACCCACAATGTAGGTCATCGCACCGGCACCGATCGTCGCCATGGATACCGCGTCCCGGTAGCCGAATGCATAGGCAACGCTTGCCCCCACAACGAACGGGAGCACGATACCCAGCATCAGGGAAACCATACCGATGAGTCCTGCCTTTTTAACTTCTTCTACCTGTACGTCAAATGCCGTCGCGACGATGGCAAAATCACGCAACATGGCGCCGCCCATGAGCCCTATCCCGGCAAACAGCTTGATGTCAGCCAGCCCTTTGGTGCCACCCGTTTCTATTCCGCCCCAGTAGGCAAGAATTAAACCGATCACAATCGCAATGGCCGAACCATGTACGCGCCCATTGGTCAGTCGTCTTGACAGATGACCAGAAATCCATATGATCAGACCGACGAAAGCGAACGCGGCGATCAGATTGTTCTGCATAATTGCCTGTTTCAACATATCCATAGTCATGTCTCCCTTTACGCGCGGTCAGCAGCGAGGCTGGCTTGCCAGGTAGCGCCGGCATCCTCAGGACCGCGGCGATTGATCGCCGCGATAACGCATACAGTAAGCACCACCGTCAGGATGGCGCCCAGTATGGCGACCGGGCCGCCCTTGAGTGCGGCCACAACATTCTGCTGCGAGGCCATGGCGATCACGATAGGAATATACATGGCCGACCAGAACCCTACGCCGGCCAGTGTGGTGGCGGGCATGAGTCCTTTCTTGTGCAGGTAGGTGCGGGCTACGATCAGCAGCATCATGGAGATGCCGACGCCGCCCACGTTGGCTTTGACCCCGATCAGCATGCCCAGCAGGTCGCCGATGTAGACTCCCAGTAAATGGCATGCTGCCAGTATGGCAGTACCGTAAATAATCATGGTGTTGTCTCCGGATGTTTTTATGATGGATTGTTAAGCGTTGTTAGTACCGAAATGGAATCAGTCTGGCATAGAAGGTGTTGCGAACGCCGCTATGACTCCTTTTGGTAAGACAGACAATAGACAGGGCTGGCGGGCTTTTCAATCAACCTGCATGTACAATCGTTTAGCCTGAGGTTAAATATTCCGTCGTCGCCGAATGCATTCCTATAGTCAACAGCCAGGTCTTCTGGCCTGACCTATCGTTTACCCTAGCCATCATGAAAGATCCTGTGAGTCAAACCCATGGCCATTGATGAATCCATTACCCTGAAAAAACTGGAAGTCTTTCTGGCTTTCATGGAGCGCAACAATCTTGCCCGTGTTGCAGAGGATCTCGGGCAGAGCGTTGTCAGCGTACACCGCGCCCTGCATTCGCTGGAGCAGGCCATCGGCTGCCCACTGTTCAAGCTGGAAGGAAGAAACCTGGTCCCGCAAGATACAGCGCGACGATTGGCCGAATCTGCCCGTCGAGTCGTGGCCGAGTGCGAAGATGGCATCCACGCAGTGCGAGATATGGCCGGAATCAATGCCTCCCGGCTCAGGCTGGGCGCCATCTATTCACTCACGTTGCATTGCATTCCGCATTTGATTGTCGGCACCAAGTTGCGCAAGGACGGGCTCAATATAGAGCTGACGCTGGGCTCTAATGACGAATTGCTGCAAAAGCTGCAAGACGGTCGGCTCGATGCGATTGTTATAGGAGTGCATGACGGTATCGACAGCAAGCGCCTGATTACGGTGCCATTATTTTCAGACGAAATGTTTTTGGCGGTACCACTGGATTCGCCCTATGCGAGTCGCACCACAGTTGATTTGCAGGAGCTGGCCAGCGAGAATTTTGTGACCCTGGCCGACGGGTTCATAACATCGTTCAGTTTTAACCGGATGATGGAGCATGCAGGAATTTCACCGGTGATAGGGATGCATGTGGGCGATATCTTTTCGCTGATCAACCTGGTGAGCAACGGCATGGGAATCAGTTTGCTGCCCGGGCGAATTGCATCCTTTACGCCGCGTATCAAGTTGATACCCCTGAGTCCTGATCATACTTATTCCCAACACATTGCACTGTTGTTTCTGGATAGCCGGGAACAGGATCGCAATTTGCTAGCCCTGGCCGCAGAAGGTCGCACCTACAGTCGCCGCCTGTTGCAAGGTGCAGATTTCCCAATGTTGGGAGAGACCGAATGAATCGGTTGGCCAGTATTGATGGCGATCTCAGATCAAGCGGCGAGAGGGCGGGCGCGCATTTTAGCGGCAGGGCCCCCGTTTTGCTTGATCACCGTTGTGCTTGATCAATAAGAGACCAGGCGCTCTATGCTTTCACCATCTCCGAAGAGCATCATGCTGCGCTGACCTTTTTCCTGTGCAGGCCAGCCTGGTTCTCCCGTCTTGGCAAAGCTCACCCAGGCTTGATGCATGCTTGAGACCAGTGCGTTTGAAACAGGTTTATCAACGTCGATAAAATGACGTGCTGTATCGTTATGCAGATTGTTAAACATGAATGGAAGCTCAACGCCGTGGGCAGCACCAAGCTGACCTTCGTATAAGTTCGATTGCCAGCAAAATTCGTAGGAGTAGGCTTTTGTGCCACGATCTGCCGCATGCTCGGCAATGCGCCGGGCTGGTTCGCGGTAATAGTAATCAGATTGAATAGCGCAAAGGATCTCGCCGTTGCTTTGTTTATCGGCAGCAAGTTGTTGTCGATAACGCTCTGCGGTGTTCGGCGGCAGCTTTGCATCTGTGATGAAGCTGTTTACATCCTCTGCGGAAATTTTCGAAATACTACCGCCAGGAACCAGATACAGACGGGCTTCTTCCCTGGTTGCTCCGGCCAGTATCGTTTTTGGCATGGTGTTGTTCTGCTTGATCGCCTGTAATGGTGAGCTGGCAACAATTTGGCCATCGATTACCGGGCGCAGGGCGAAGCGGTGATGTGCACCCAGGCCGTATCGTTGCCGCAGTTTGCCATCCAGCGACAGTTTGGCCAGCGCCGTTGCTGCCTTTTCCGGACTGATGGATGCCAGTCCTTCAAGCGTGGCGGGGCAGTTGGCCAAGTCGGCGATCGCATATGCCGCCGTTTGCGCTTCTGCCATCGTCTGCACCAGCGTACTGGGGCTTTGCAATATGGCCTGATGAAATAAGCCGTTGGCTTGTGGCATGCCCATCAGGCACGCAATTGCGCCGGACCCGGCCGATTGCCCGACAACGGTTACCCGGGCCGGGTCCCCGCCGAAGTTGCCAATATGCTGCTGCACCCAATTGAGCGCCAGTAACAGGTCCTGCAGCCCGCGGTTAGCGGCCATGCCTGGCAATTGCAGAAAGCCTTCCACACCCACGCGATAGTTCACCGTGACAAAAATAATGTCTTTATGCGCAAAGTGAGAACCGTCGTACAGCGGATCGTTGGCATCGCAACGCATAAATCCGCCGCCAGGTATCCATACCATTACAGGCAGTCCACCCGTTTTCAAAGACGATTCTGGAGCCCAGATATTCAGGTTCAGGCAATCAATGTTGCCATATATGTTCTCCGGGTTCGGACTACGCGCCGGTTGAACCGGTGGCGCCGCGAACTTGCGCGCGTCCATGAGCGTAGAGGTTTCTTGTAAAGGCTGGGGCGGGGCAAAGCGTGTGGCGGTGGTGCATGCACGGGCATAACGCAAGCCTCGAAAAACGCATAGCCCATGATGGACAACGCAGCGCACAGTGCCTACGTTTGTACTAATGTCCTGGGTCGTCAGGTGAGAGTGATCGGTCATATTTAGTCCACGGTCAGATTCAGACTTTTGATCAGGGGACGCCAGACATCGGAATCCGCTTTGGCGCGGTCGATTACGTCGGTCCCTGAAGTGGCGATCGCCTTGGCGTTCATTTGCGCAAAGCGCTTTACATAGGCCGGGTCCTGGATGCATTGGCCGGCGGCGTGATTCAATGTTTGAACAATAGGCGCTGGCGTATTTTTGATGGCAACCAGGCCGATCCATGACCCACGGGCCAGTTCCTGGTCGCCCAACAGTTCGGCAATGGTAGGCACGTCAGGAAACGCAGGTGACCGTGCGCCATCAAAGACCGCCAACGGCACAAGCTTACCCGCTTTTATCTGCGGCAATGCGGTGCCCGAAACCAATGTCATGATATCGATCTGATTGCCGATAAGTGCCGTGGCCCCTGCAGACTCACCCGTAAATGGGACATGTGTGCCTGGCACTTTCAATCGTTCCAGCAGTGCGGTGGTGAGCAAATGGGCGGGGCTCCCCTTGCCTGGCGAGCCGAAATTGGCGCCGCCATCCTTGCCTGCAAATTTCACGGCCAAATCGCCAAGCACCTTCACGCCGGAATTCAGAGACGCCGTTAGCACCAGCGGTGACGTACCGAAAACAGTTACACCCGTAAAGTCGGCTTGCGGATCGTAGGGCATCCTTTTGTATACATAAGGAGTAATGGTCATCTGCGACATGCCGATTGTCATTAACGTGTAGCCATTGGCTGGTTGCCCTTTCAGATAATTGATGGCCAGAATGCCATTTGCACCCGCTTTGTTTTGCACAACGACAGGCTGCTTAAGCTGTTTTGCCAGACAATCGGCCAGAACACGTGTCATCGCGTCTGAGCCGCTACCCGGCGGCTGCTGTGCCACTATTGTGATCGGCGACTCGGGATAGGCGGCAAAGGCCGAGCCGGAAAAACCGATTGTTAGGGCAGTAAATAGGGTATTCAAATGCGGGGTGGCCTGTTTGCACGGCATGAATGTCTCCTGACGGAAGATTGCTTTTCTAAGGTTTTTTTTGGGGGGCTGCAGATTTTGGTTGTACGGCTATAGTGCGTTTTGGCTGTAACATCGCTGCGCGATCAGCTCTGCCAGGCAATCGAGTTGTTCCTGGGTTCCCTCATGTGCAGCAGCAAACATTTCCAATAACCCCAGGCCACGCAACGTGGAGAACACCAGGTTGATGAAAGCACCTAGTGCGGGATCGTTGGCCAGTTCAGGAAATATTGTCGGGAAAGTAGCGTGCAGGCGCATTTGCAGGACTTTGCGTAGCTCTGATATATGTGCCAGCAGTACAGGCTGGTTACGGCAACTAAGATACGTTGCCCAGGCCGAGATAAAACGTGGCTGTTTATAAAACAGTGTCCACAAATTGGAGACGAAGGTTTGTGCACGCTTGTCGATCGGCATGTCAACAGGGGGCCAGAATTTTCCGGCGTCAATGTTCTCGTCAACCAGGGTGGCAAGCACATGCATCATGAGCGTTGCCTTGGATTGGAAATGATGCTGGATCGCGCCCGGTGTGACGCCTGCCTCACGGGCAATTTCCTGCATGGATGCGGCCTCTGGTCCCCTGTTAGAGATAATGCGGATCGCCGCGAGGATCACGTCCTGCTGCGTGGTTTTACTGCGGTCCGCCTGCCGGCGGCGCGAGGAAGTAGAAGAGGGGGACATAGATTGTTTTCATTTACATTATGGTCATATTGTAAATGTGCTGATGATAACTGCAATGCGGGTTTTCCAGAGCAGTACGCTGCAAAAGTGCAGCTCAGGTGTTGACTGGGCTGCCGTCAAAAGACACGGTGAGCGCACCCGCCGAGTCGTTCTTCACTATATGGAAATGTGAACGCACTTGCGGGATCTGTCGTATCTGCGTCGCTTACGTTGAACGATTAGCGTCGCTTCCAGGCGCGTTTTCTCGCGTGCACGTCTAGCAACGCACAGGCGTGCCTTATTTTGGTGCGACAACCCCATTCTGTTTGCCGCGACCAGCGTGCCGCACAGCGCAGAACGCATGGATCTGATATTGGCACGTCTTTTGCTTGAGAGCTCTGGTAACTTTCAAGGACACGCCATGATCCCATCTTTTTCCAAGAACACGTTATCCACGGCCATGACACTGGCTGTATTTTGTAGTGCCTGCGCCATGCCTCTGGCTGCCAACGCGGAGTCGGTGCTGAGTATTGCCATGACCGCTGCCGATATTCCCCGGACTTCGGGCCAGCCTGATCAGGGATTCGAGGGCAATCGTTTTACCGGTATTCCCATGTACGACGCGCTCGTCGGGTGGGATTTGTCATCAGATAAAGGCGCAACGCCGCTGACGCCGGGGTTGGCTACAAGCTGGACCGTTGACGAGGCGGACAAGACTAAATGGATTTTCAAGCTGCGTCCAGATGTCACATTTCATGATGGTTCACCATTTAATGCCGAGGCGGTGGTGTGGAATGTCGGCAAAGTACTGGACAAGTCTGCTGCCCAATATGATCCGGCACAAGTGGGCGCTACGGTATCAAGAATGCCCACGCTCAAGGCAGCCAAAGCAATTGATGCTATGACGGTTGAAATAACAACGACAGAACCGGATGCGTTCCTGCCGTATAACCTGACAAACCTGTTCATGGCTTCGCCTGTGCAATGGCAAAAGAAATTCGATGCCGTGCCCGCTGCGGTGAAGGATCCGCTGGAGCGATCAAAACAGGCCTGGAATGCATTCGCAAGCGAAGCGTCCGGTACCGGCCCGTTCAAGCTATCCCGGCTGGTGCCGCGATCCAGGCTTGAAATAGTCAAAAATGATCATTACTGGAATCCTGCGCGCGTACCCAAGCTGGATAAGGTTGTGCTGATTCCCATGCCGGAAGCCAGCGCCAGGACTGCTGCGCTCATGTCGGGGCAGGTGGACTGGATAGAGGCGCCGGCACCCGATGCGCTCGAGCCTATCAAGGCACGTGGCAATACCATTTATACAAATGTACAACCGCATATTTGGCCTTGGCAGTTTTCCCTGACCGAAGGCTCTCCCTGGGCTGATAAGCGGGTGCGGCAGGCAGCCAACCTTTGCGTGGATCGCGAGGGCATGAAAGGCATGTTGGGCGGCCTGATGGCGCCGGCGCAGGGCGTTGTAGCCAAATCCAGTCCCTGGTGGGGCACACCGACATTCGATATCAAATATGATCCGGACGCTTCGCGCAAGCTGATGCAAGAGGCCGGTTTCTCCGAGAGTAAACCGGTCAAAGTCAAAGTGCAGATTTCAGCGTCGGGTTCGGGTCAGATGCAGCCGCTGCCGATGAATGAGTACATACAGCAGAATTTGAAAGAGTGCTTTTTCGATGTTCAGTTCGATGTTGTTGAATGGAATACCCTGTTCAACAGTTGGCGCCTGGGCGCCAAGGACGCCAGTGCACATGGAGCACAGGCGACCAACGTTAGTGCGGCAACTATGGATCCGTTCTTTGCCATGGTGCGTTTTGTCAGCAGCAAAGCGTTGCCGCCCGTTTCGAATAACTGGGGCTATGTGATCGACGACACGTTCGACGACTATATCCGCCAGGCGCGCACCAGTTTTGATCCGGCACAGCGTGATGCTGCTCTGGCCAAGCTGCATACCCGGATGGTAGACGAAGCCGTGTTTCTTTATGTGGCGCATGATGTCGGCCCCAGAGCCATTTCCAACAAGGTCAAGGGCGTAGTCCAGCCACAAAGCTGGTTCATTGATATTGCGACCATGTCCAAGGAGTGATTTGACCGACCACGACAGTGGTCGGCGCGACCCTTATTTCCTCTTTTTGAAGCCTGATTATCATGATGTATTTTCTGAGACGGCTCGTGTATTCGTTGCCAGTATTGCTGGGAGTGGCGTTCCTGTGCTTCTCCCTGATCCATATCGCTCCCGGCGATCCACTGATTTCGGTCATGCCTCCCGACGCTTCCGAAGCGTTGCGCAGCCAGATGATGAGCATCTACGGGTTTGATCAGCCATTCCTGATTCAGTTCTGGAACTGGTTGTGGCGGGCTTTGCATGGTGACCTGGGCATGTCCATTGCGACCAGTCGCCCCGTGGCCGCAGAGGTGATCGCGGCGGTGGGCAATTCCTTGCGGCTGGCCGTGATAGCTGTGCTAATCGGTTTTTCGCTGGGGGTCGTATTTGGCATGATTTCCGGCTATGCCAGAAATTCCATATGGGATCGGCTGGCATCTTTGAGCTCTATATTCGGCGTCAGTATTCCGCACTATTGGCTGGGCATGGTGCTGGTCATTGTGTTTTCGGTGTACCTGAACTGGTTCCCCGCGACGGGTTCGGCTGCGGGCGATGGCACTGGCTGGCGCTGGGACTGGGATCACGTGCAATACATGATCCTGCCTGCAATCACGATGTCAGTGATTCCCATGGGGATTGTGGCTCGTACCATCCGTGCCCTTGTCAGCGATATTCTGTCGCGAGAGTTCATGGTCGGGCTGCAGGCGCGAGGTCTGGGCCGCGGCCGAATGTTCATGCATCTGGTCAAGAACGTGGCGCCAACGGCCCTGTCGGTGATGGGGCTGCAATTGGGCTATCTGCTGGGCGGCTCGATCCTGATCGAAACCGTTTTCTCGTGGCCCGGCGCCGGATTTCTGCTCAATTCAGCCGTGTTCCAGCGAGACTTTCCCCTGCTGCAAGGCACGATCCTGATCATGGCGATTTTTTTCGTGCTGCTCAATCTGCTGGTCGACACCGTTCAGACCTGGCTTGATCCCCGTATTCAAAGGTAACAAAATGACCGATTATTCCCTTAACCGGAACGCAGATTTGCTGCTCGTGCAGACGCACCGCTCGGCGGGATACTGGAGCGGCGTCATGCTCAACCTGCGCCGCAACAAGGTTGCGATGTTCGCTGCCTGTCTGTTGCTGGCCC
Organism: Advenella incenata; assembly: GCF_004217095.1. GTDB lineage: Bacteria > Pseudomonadota > Gammaproteobacteria > Burkholderiales > Burkholderiaceae_B > Advenella > Advenella incenata. The sequence goes on from NZ_SHKO01000001.1 coordinate 1,086,508, forward strand.
TGTTGCTGATGGCGATCCTTGCGCCGTGGGTCATGCCGGCAGATCCTTATAAATCTTCGATTATTCATCGGCTCAAGCCGATAGGCACGGAAAACTATCTGCTGGGCACCGATGAGCTGGGGCGCGATATGCTGTCGCGCCTGATCCTGGGTGCGCGGCTGTCGCTATTTATGGGTATTACACCCGTAATAATTGCGTTTGCAATTGGTGGAACGATAGGCGTTATTGCCGGTTATGCCGGTGGGCGGATCAACGCGGTAATTATGCGCCTGACCGATGTGCTGTATGCCTTTCCTTCTGTGTTGCTGGCGATCGCGCTCTCGGGCACGCTGGGCGCCGGTACTGGCAACGCCCTGTTGTCGCTGACCGTGGTGTTCATCCCGCAAATCATTCGCGTGGCCGAAAGCGTGACCACCCAAATGCGCACTCAGGAGTTTGTGGATGCTGCCAGAACATCGGGCGCATCGCCGGTCAGAATCGTATTCAGTCAGGTGCTCAATAATGTGCTGGGACCCATTTTCGTTTTTTCCACCAGTCTGATTTCCGTCTCCATGATCCTGGCTTCGGGACTGTCCTTTCTGGGCCTGGGCGTCAAACCACCTGAGCCCGAATGGGGGCTCATGCTCAATACCCTGCGCACGGCCATTTACACCCAGCCGGTAATCGCAGCATTGCCGGGTCTGATGATTTTCATCACATCGATTTCCTTCAATGTCTTTTCAGACGGGCTGCGCCAGGCGATGGATATCAAGGAGTAATATTGTGACAACGACATTGACCCAGCCGCAGGATATTGGCGGACCGGCCCAGCCCTTGCTTATTGTGAAAAACCTGCTGAAGCACTTCCCTTTGAAAACGCCGTTTTTCAGTCGTACCACCGCTGCAGTACAGGCTGTAGACGATATCAGTTTCGATGTCATGAAAAACGAGACCCTCGGTATTGTCGGGGAGTCTGGTTGCGGTAAATCGACAACGGCCAGGCTGCTGATGCAACTGTTGCAGCAGGACCGCGGCGAACTGATTTTCGACGGACAGACTGTCGGTAGTGCGCAGTTGCCGATGAAATCATACCGGCGTCAGGTGCAAATGGTTTTCCAGGATAGTTATTCATCCCTGAATCCGCGCATGACCATTTTGGATACCATCGCCTTTGCCCCGATCGTACATGGCATGTCCCCTCGGCAAGCCGAGCGTGAGGCGCTAGAGCTGTTGGAGAATGTGGGCCTGGACCCGCAACGCTTTGCCGGACGATATCCGCATGAATTGTCCGGCGGGCAACGCCAGCGGGTCAATATCGCGCGGGCAATTGCCCTCAAGCCACGCTTGATTATTCTTGATGAGGCCGTATCGGCGCTGGATAAATCCGTGGAAGCCCAGGTACTGAATCTACTATCGGACCTGAAGAAAAAATACAACCTCACATTTGTCTTCATCAGCCACGATCTGAGTGTGATCGAATACCTGTGTGATCGGGTCCTGGTCATGTATCTGGGCAAGGTGGTAGAGCTGGGCACGACGCGGCAGGTGCTCAATACGCCTGCTCATCCTTATACACAGGCGTTGCTGGCGTCGGTACCCACGACAGACCCGGATCGGCGCACTGAAAAGGCGCCGCTGGCCGGGGATCCGCCCAATCCCATAGAGCCGCCTGCCGGTTGCCGGTTCCATCCGAGGTGCAGCCAGATGATCTCGCAGTGTAAATCCAATATGCCGCTGTTGCTGGCGCATCGCCCTGGACATCAGGTGGCGTGCGTTCGCGTTAACGACCGCATTGGCCAAAGCGTGAGCATGGTTCAGCGCGAATCTGCAGATATGTCGATCTAAGAGGACACCATGAATACACAAGCGATTACGCCTATGGACGAACACAACAGCGGGCATCCCGTCACAGGCGATCAACCCGGCAACGCCATTTCAGTGACAGACCTGACGGTCGCGTTCGAACGCGCGGGCAAGACGATACGGGCGGTCAACGGCGTCTCTTTTCACGTAGCTAAAGGCGAAACCCTGGTGCTTATTGGCGAATCGGGGTCGGGCAAGAGCGTGACGTTGCGGGCATTGATGCGCCTGCATCCTGAAAGACAGACCCGGCAAAGCGGCTCGATCCAGATCAATCGGCAAGAGGTACTGCAGATGGACCGGCGGCAATTGCGCGCGCTGCGAGGCAAAAAAATAGCGATGGTATTTCAGGAGCCGCTATTAGCCCTGGACCCGGTCTATACAGTGGGGCAGCAAATGATCGAGTGCATTCGCACGCATCATCAGATTAGCGCCCAGGATGCGCGTGCCCGTGCGATCGCGGCGCTGGAAGCAGTACGCATCCCGAGCCCGGAAAAGCGCCTGGCAGCATACCCTCATGAAATGTCAGGTGGCATGCGTCAGCGGGCGATGATTGCGCTGGCACTGTCCGCCCAGCCCGAAGTGTTGCTGGCCGATGAACCGACCACAGCCCTGGATGCCACGGTGCAGATACAGGTGTTGATTTTGATGCGCGAATTACAAAAGCAATTAGGGTTGGCCATTGTTTTTGTCACTCACGATATTGGCGCGGCAACGGAAATGGCGGACCGGGTCGCCGTCATGTATGGCGGGCGAATCGTCGAAGAGGGCAGCATTCGGGAAATTTTGCAGGATGCCCGCCATCCCTATACGCTGGCGTTGCTCAAGAGCCGTCGTCATGGCATGGAGCGAGGCAAGCCGCTGGATGTGATACGTGGTTCGCCACCCGATCTGGCCAATTTGCCACCTGGCTGCCCCTTTGCTGCGCGTTGTGACCATGTGCTGGCGCGTTGCACAACAAGTGTGCCGCAGACGACCAAGATCAGTCAAAGTCATCAGGTGCAGTGCCATTTGGCCGCTGCCTGATAGTGATCCCGTATCAACGAATTTTTAAACAGGTAACGAATAATGGATATGAATGAACACAGTAGCGTCGGGTGCATCAATGGCGCGCGACTTTGGGACTCGCTGATGACGTTGGCTCGCATCGGCGGCACGGAAAAAGGCGGTGTAAATCGTCTGGCATTGACCGAGCTGGACAAGGAAGGCCGTCATCTGTTTGTTCAGTGGGCAAAGGACATCGGCTGCACCATCCGTGTGGATGAACTGGGCAATATCTTTGCCCGCCGCGAGGGACAGGACCCGCAATTGCCGCCAGTCATGACCGGTAGCCATATCGATACGCAGCCGACCGGTGGCAAGTTTGATGGCAATTATGGCGTATTGGCCGGGCTTGAGGTACTACGCACGCTGAATGATCTGCAGATCCGCACGCGAGCGCCTCTCGAGGTCGTGGTATGGACCAACGAAGAAGGTTCTCGCTTTGTGCCTGTCATGATGGGGTCGGGTGTCTATGTCGGGGCATTTTCTGCCCAGACTGCATTGCACAGTACCGATACCAAGGGTATTAGTGTTGCCGCCGCGCTCGCGGACATTGGTTACGATGGTGCTGTGCCGTGCAGGGCGACACCCGTGAAAAGTTATTTTGAAGCTCACATTGAGCAGGGACCGGTGCTGGAGCGGCGCTCGCATACCATCGGCGTAGTAACGGGCGCGCTGGGACAGCGTTGGTATGATGTCCAGGTGCAGGGGGTAGAGTCACATGCCGGTACGACACCCATGGAGCTGCGCCGGGATGCATTATTGCCCGCAATGCGCATCATGAACGAAGTCAACGAGATTGGTCGTCGCTACGGAGAAGATGGACGTGGTACGGTTGGCTGGGTTGATGTATATCCCAATTCGCGCAATGTCATTCCGGGACGGGTGCGGTTCTCTGTGGACCTGCGCGCACTGACCGACGACGACCTGTCTGCGATGTCTGCCGATTTCCAGCGCTATTGCGATGCCATGGCCGATACGTATCAGGTACAGATTCATGCCGAAGAAGTGGTTTATTTTCCTCCTCAGGCGTTTGCCGCGGCGCAAGTTGCTGCTGTGGAAAAAAATGCCGCCCGATTGGGTTATGGGCATTCCAGGCTGGTTAGCGGCGCAGGTCACGATGCTGTATACCTGGCGCGAATATGCCCGGCAGCGATGATTTTCATCCCCTGCAAGGATGGCATCAGTCACAATGAAATCGAAGATGCCTTGCCGGAGCATGTGGAAGCCGGATGCAACGTCCTGCTCCATTGCATGCTTGATGAAGCCGGTGTGGTGTAAAGGACATATTATGGAACAGTATGCCTTCGCCTCGATCACAGAGCTGGCCCGCAGCCTGGCAATGAACAACGTGACTGCCGAGTCGCTGACGAACTACTTTTTGAACCGTATAGACAGGTTGAATCCCGTATTGCATGCCTTTGCGCGTGTCTTTCCGGAACAGGCGCTGGCGCAGGCACGTCAGTCCGATGAACGGCGGCAACAGGGACGGGCGCTGGGTATGCTTGATGGCATACCGCTGGGCATCAAAGACTTGTGTGATATCGAGGGTACGGTAACGGCCTGCGGCTCCAGGCAGTGGGAAACCCGGACTAGTGCCCTAACCGCCGATGCGGTGCATCGCTTGCGAGCCCATGGCGCGGTCATTATTGGCAAGACGCACACGGTAGAGTTTGCGTTTGGCGGCTGGGGAACCAATGCTTTGCTGGGAACGCCTCGCAATCCCTGGGACAGGAACCTTCATCGCGTGCCCGGTGGCTCTTCAAGCGGTTCGGGCGTTGCGGTTGCTGCCGGCCTGGTGCCGGGAGCGCTGGGTACCGATACCGGCGGATCGGTGCGGATTCCTGCCGCGCTCAACGGGATTACTGGCTTGAAGACGACAGTTGGCGCGATCAACGCCGACGGCGTGTATCCATTGTCCCGGACGCTGGACAGCGTGGGGCCCATGACCAGGACCGCAGATGATGCCGCCTTGCTGCTGCAGGCGTTAACGAATGCGCCGGGGCAGACAGTACAAAGCATGACGTACCTGGCCCAGGATAATGCCGACGAGTTGGCGGGAGTACGAGTGTGCGTGCTGCCCGAGGATGACTATGGTGTGCAAGTGCAGCGTGCTGTACGCCTGGGTTCGCGGGATATGGTCAGGATGGTCGAGATGGCCGGCGCAACCATCGTACGCGAGGCGCCTCCATTTAGCTTTGAGCAGGCCATGAGCGATTGCGGGAAGTTGATCGCGGCCGAAGGATGGCGTCTGCACAAGGACTACATCCAGGACCCGAGCCAGCATTTCGGGCCTTTTGTGCGCGATCGCCTTATGGCCGGAAAAAGCATATCGGATATGCAATACCAGGATCTGCTGGGCGCCCATCTGAATATGCAGGCCGTTTGGACGCAATGGATGGCCGATAAAGATGCCTTGTTGCTGCCCACCACGCCTTTTGGCCCGATACCGCTTGCACAGGTGGACGAGTCCGGCACACCACTGGGCTACTTTACCCGTTTTGTGAACTGGGTCAACGGTTGCGCTTTGGCGCTGCCCGCCGGTTTTGACCAAACCAACCTGCCAGTCAGCGTACAGCTAGCCGGCAAGGCGGGAGACGAACTTATGCTACTGCGCATCGGCAGTACGATTCAATCTCTGACGGCCTGGCACTCCTACACGCCCACGGTCGGTTAGCGCGGTTGCACACAAATGTCGCATATATGTCACAAATGTAATAAAAACGCTAAGCGTATTCACTATGAAGGAAAACCCTCATGACCTAAGAGGGTAAAATGATTGCCTGGGCAAGAATCGTGCCAACTTTGCGTATCAGTAAACGAAACCCGCCGGATCTACCTTTGTTGGCAGGTGCCCCTTTAACCCTATGATTGCAAATGTAATTGCGTTTAAAACTGGGACTAATTCAATTGCACTTAGATTATTACCATACGCAATATAAATGCTGCAATCGTGATTAAAACGCTGTCGCTGCTAAGTGTACGAACCGCCGGGAAGGCCATTTTCCGAGGTGGGCGGTTCCTTTACATAAATGTATCTAATCTTTATATTGCTTCAAATCTGAATCGTTTCTGAACCATTCGGGTAAGAAGAATGATGACCCATCCCTGAGGAGATTTGATACATGAAAAAGACTTTGCTTGCTGCAGCACTGGCCGTCGGCTTTACCGGCGTAGCCCACGCAGAAACTTCCGTAACCCTGTATGGTATTGTCGATGCCGGTATTGGCTATCAACAGACCAAAGTGACGCAGGGCGATGCCTATACCAAGACTCGTGATATTGGCCTGATCAACGGCGTCAGAAACGGTAATCGCTGGGGAATGAAGGGTGCTGAAGACCTGGGCAACGGCACAAGCGCCATTTTCCAATTGGAAAGCGGCTTTGACCTGGGCAACGGCAAATCCGCACAGGGTGGCCGTCTGTTTGGTCGTCATGCCTATGTCGGTCTGACCGGCGCCAACTGGGGTACGCTGACTTTGGGTCGCCAACTTAACGTTGCGGCAGACACAGTCTCGTCGCTTAATCCTTTCGGCGTTGCGTACATGCAGGCTGGTGTGCTGTCTGGCGCATTCGGTGCCTCAACATACGCCCGCATGGACAACTCGATCAAATATATCAGTCCTGATCTGTCCGGCTTTAAAGTTGGCGTCGGCTATGCTGGCAAAAACACCAAAACCACCGGCAGCGACGGCTTCGAAGATTTCGAGGCACGTGATACTTCCAACTGGATCACGGCTGGTGCCTCTTATGATAACGGCCCTGTCTCTGTCGGCGTTTCATACGATCGCTTCCGCACCGACGTGCGCCTATCCAATGGTGCAGGCGAGAAGGGTACGACCCACATGTGGAACCTGTTCGGCGCCTATGATTTTGAGGTCGTCAAATTGTTCCTGGGTTATGGTCAGATTCGCGGTTCAATGGCCAACGATGTTATCGTAGCTAGCGGTGTCGGAAGTACAGGTTTGACCGGTGCATTGGATGATTTCGCTACCAATGCTGATGGATTCACTTACGCAGAAACCAAAGGTTACCGTCAACAAGCCTGGATGGCAGGCCTGTCAGCGCCTATTGGCGACGACGGCAAACTCATGTTCTCGTATCAGGGCAGCTCTACCAAAAACAAAGACGACGGATTTGATGGTGTGAAAGGCAAACTGAATATTTTCAGCCTGGGTTACGAGCATAAACTGTCCAAACGCACTGCTGTTTATGCCATCGCATCTTACGGTACAGGCAAACTGAAGTTTGACAACACAGAAAACGTCAAGCTGAAATCAACACTGGTTGGTGTCGGTCTGAATCATCGCTTCTGATGACTTGTCGCTACTGGCAATGCGGCGCCTGGCGTCGTTATTGCCAGCGCGGCTAGATGCAGTAGAATAAAGGCTTGGAGTCTGCAGCCAACCGTAGTGACTAGAGATGTTCCAACATACTATTCACCCAAGACGTGCGGTTGCCTGGCAACGTATCAAGGACTCCCGGCCCTTGCATCAACTCCGTAGTTTGAACCCCAGGGCGCCTGTCGCTTCTGGGGTTTTTCGTTTTGCCTGGGCGTTTCCGTACAGATCATCCGTCTAATTACAAGGCCATAACACAGCTGACATACTGTATCTGTATCGTACGGGTGGCTGGCTACCATCAGTTGCAGGCCTTTGGCTGTCTGCTGGATGCACTATCTGAAGGGAACAGTAAGGTTTCCCCACATCATAAATTCGTTTTACTGGCGCCATCGATTGTGCCATCCGGTCACGCAGCTTCTTCTCATGCGTGGCGGTTGATATCGGGTTTTTGTGGCTGCTTCAGGTGGTTTGCCAGAAGCGCTATCACGGGTGTGATTATCCTCGCCTGCAGGATTTTCACGCTGTTTATGACAATTTGAAAACAAGCGCTCCGCGCAATCTATTAGTCAATGTGCAGATAGCGAGTAACAGGAAATGTTTGCAAGGTGATAGGCATTATGGCACCATGGTTCGTAACAATGGGAAGCCCGGGGACGCAGATAATGACAGAGTCAACTTCAGCATCGCAACAAAATCAGCCCTTACAAATTGACGATATCACCGTTATTGACGACACCAAGCTCAAGAAGGCAGTGACAGCCGCGGCACTTGGCAATGCGATGGAATGGTTTGATTTTGGCGTGTATGGTTTTGTGGCCTATGCGCTGGGAAAAGTGTTTTTCCCTGATGCCTCGCCTGCGGTGCAGACCATCGCTGCGCTGGGTACGTTCTCTGTCCCGTTTCTGGTCCGACCGCTGGGAGGGGTGTTTTTCGGCGTGATGGGTGATCGTTTCGGGCGACAGAAAGTGCTGTCGCTGACCATTATTATCATGGCCATCAGTACCTTTTGCATCGGGCTGATTCCTTCCTACGCAACTATCGGTTTGTGGGCACCTGTTCTTTTGTTGCTGTGTAAATTGGCTCAGGGCTTTTCGGTGGGCGGCGAATATACGGGAGCGGCGGTCTTTGTTGCCGAATATGCGCCCGACCGGCGGCGAGGGTTTCTGGGCAGTTGGCTCGATTTTGGCTCAATTGCCGGTTTCGTGCTTGGCGCAGGCCTGGTGGTGTTGTTGCAAACAATCCTCAAAGAACCCACCTTTCTGGAATGGGGCTGGCGGGTGCCTTTCTTTGTTGCGGGTCCGTTAGGGTTGCTGGGGCTATATCTGCGTCACGCTGCCGAAGAGACCCCCGCATTTACGCAACAGCTTGAAAAGATGGAGAAAGAAGACAAGGATGCTATCAAGGAAAGGCCTGGGGTGTCCTTTCGCGAGATTTTTTCCAAATATCGCAAGGCATTATTGATCAGCATCGGTATGGTTCTGGTGACCAATATTACCTATTACATGTTGCTCACCTATATGCCCACCTATCTGTCGAGCAGCCTGGGCTATACCGAAGAGCACGGAGTACTGATTATTGTGGTGGTCATGATCGGGATGCTGTTCGTGCAGCCGGTTGTCGGTTTCTTCAGCGACAAAATCGGCAGAAAGCCCTTTCTGCGAATCGGTAGCATTGGCTTGCTGTTGTTGGCAATACCTTCTTATCATTTTATTGGTAGCGACAATACCGGTTTGATTTTTCTCGGGCTTTTGTTTATCGCAATCGTACTCAATTGTATGACGGGTGTAATGGCTTCGACACTGCCGGCATTGTTTCCGACGCGTATCCGTTATAGTGCGCTGGCAAGTTCCTTTAATGTCGCCATTATTGTTGCCGGGCTCACGCCAACCGTGGCCGCGTGGCTGGTGGAAGAAACGGGGAATCTGATGATGCCAGCCTATTATTTGATGGTTGCTGCAGTCATCGGGATCATTACCTCGTTCTATCTTCCCGAGACCGCGAATAAGCCGATGCGAGGCGACACACCCACGGCATCCAACAAGCACGAGGCCAAGGCGCTGCTCAAGGAAGCGTACGAGAATATCGAACAAACTGTTGCCGATGTGGATGAGGAAATTACCGCTGTGCAGGAGCAACTCGAAGCGCTCAAGGCACGTCGCCAGCGCTTGGTGGATCGTCATCCTCACATGGACTAAAGGCAATGTGGCCCGGATGGTGTCATGATTTGCACCGGGCGACTGCGACCATCGTCGTGTGAGGCATGTCCATGAAAAAACGTATCGCCTGCTCAATCGCATTGTTGGCATTGATCGTCTTGGGTTCAATGCATGATGTTTGATTTAAATCAAATTTAAACGTTGCGCAGTTGCTGTTGCTTGCGTAAACGCAATATTCATTTGTGATTTTTGTTGCATTCTGTCAGTTCGTTAACAAGTACTGATGGAGAAAAAATGCATGTCATTCGTGATATAGTCGTCGCAGGCTCGCTTGCGCTGGGTGCACTCTCAACATTGCCAGCTGTTGCGCACGAAGCGGGGGATTGGATAGTGAAAGCCGGCATTACAAGTGTGATGCCCAGGTCGGGTAATGGAACGGTCGGGAAAAGTATAGCCCCCCGCGGCATTGATCTGGATGTCAATGACAGCACGCGTCCCAGTTTCAGCCTGACGTATATGGCAACCCGTCATCTTGGGGTCGAATTGCTGGCTGCTGCGCCGTTCAAGCATGATATCCGTGGCAGCGCCGCCGATCTGGGCGGCGATCTTGGCAGGATTGGTACCACCCGGCATCTGCCTCCTACACTTAGCGTTCAGTGGCATTTTTTGCCCGACGCCCGGGTGCAGCCGTATGTTGGTGTTGGACTCAATTACACAACCTTCTTTCATACAAAACCGACAGGCGCGTTACGGGATCTTGGCGTTGAAAAACTCAAGCTTTCAGATTCCTGGGGGCTGGCCGCACAAGTGGGCGCTGATGTGAAAATCAACGATAACTGGTTTTTGAATGCCAGTGTTCGCTATATTGATATCAAGACCAGCGTTCGGCTTGACGGCACTAAAATCGGCACAGCAAAAATCAATCCCTGGGTTGCCACTGTCGGCGTAGGATATCGTTTCTGATTCGCACTACGTGATCACAAGTGGCGTGCTGCGATTTGCTCAATCAACCGGGCTGTCAGTCCTTTTTTCTGCCATGGCCGCAAGCGATGGCGTTCAGGATGAACGCCGCCCGCTGTGCTACCGGCAGGCGGGGCACATGCACCAGTGCATAACCATATTGTGAATAAGTCTTTATCATCGCGTGATAGGTTGCGATGGCGGTGGACAGGTCCTGCAGTCGTTCCTGGTCACTACGGTAGATCTGCGGCCAGGGCGGCATAATGAACGCTGTCGTATGATATCGACAACGGGACGCCGCTGTTTGCAGGGATTCTGGAACTGGCAATTGCTCCAGTTGCAGATATGCGATGGTATCCACAATACCGCGGTCAAAGAAAACCGGACCGTTCATATCGCATGCACGTTGGTAAGCCGCCATGTCGCGTTCGTACATAAACCGGGCATACGCGGTTTTGTCATTCCATGGCAGGGCAACGCCGCCGCTACTAAGCTGCTGGTGTATCACGGCCCGACCGGCTTCGGGCACACAGCGGTAGCCCAAATCGGCCAGATGGTTGATGAGTGTTGTTTTGCCGGCGCCGGGTCCACCGGTCAATACAAAAAATTTGGCTGATTGAGGGTTCATTTCTGATGAGGGTCTGATTTATTAATTAGGGATGCACCAACGAGTGCATCGCGTTTAACGCGCCGACAGGGTGTCGACACATGAAGGCTGATTTTGTCGGGGGAAAAGGCGAGGGCGTTGGCTTGAGTGATCGAACTGATGCGTCAGTTGGTGCTGCAGCAGTAGATCACGTGGGAAAGTACAGCAAGAAGAGGGTGCCAGAAAACTGAGCGATGGAACCTGCAAGACAGTTGCTGCGGGTGTCGGGTGAGGGCTGGCCAGAGCGGTTGGCAGCGGATCGGCAGATATGTACAGCACAGGCTTTACATATCGCACCAATCTTTATTGATACGCCAAATACATCAAAGCATCGATATGAATACATCCATATCCATGCATTGATATATTTATTGATGGGATTTTACTCAATCCCGTTACATGGCGTCAAATGCGGCCTGCAGGTCTTCTTTGCCCGATTTTCCGCTTTGCAGAAGAAGCATCAGCAGAATACGGGCTTTTTGCGGACTCAGATTTCCCGCCATCACTGCGCCTGCGTCTGCTGTCGTTTTACCACCGCCTTCAAACCCGTAGTTGGCCATCACGCGACCGTTGTAGACACGGGTGGAAATCACAACTGGAATTTGCTTTTCCAGTGCATATTTCACTGCCTCAAACATCGGCTTGTTCATATTTCCCATGCCCAGCGCCTGCACCACGATGCCCTTTGCACCCTGATCTACGGCGCTGCGCAGCAGGCTGCCGTCGGCGCCACCATACATGGCAACAATATCTACTCTTGGCATGGTCTCAGCGCTGATGGCGATATGCTGGCGACGCAATGGTTCCCGGGCAAATATCACACGGTCAGGATAGACCTCGCCCAGAAAACCATAGTCGCCCGATTGAAATGTTTCTACATTGGCTGTATGGGTTTTTGTGACATGACGTGCGGCATTGATCTGGTTGTTCATGGCCAGCATGGTGCCTTTGCCCTTTGCCTGTTCGTCGACGGCAATACGCACCGCGTTGAGCAGATTGCGAGGGCCGTCAAAATCGGACGAAGAGGCATTGCGTTGGGCTCCAATCAAGACGATGGGTTTGTCCGATTGCACCGTCAGATCCAGCCAGAACGCGGTTTCTTCCAGGGTATCTGTGCCATGTGACACAATAACCCCCGATACTTCCGGCCTTTGCACGGCTGTACTGACCGCCTTGCTCAGCTCAATCCAGCGCGGCGGATCCATATAGTCTGACGGCACATTCGATAGATTGTTGACTTCTATTTTGGCGAACTCGGCCACGCCGGGCACCGTTGCCAGCAGATCATCACCGGAGATGGCTGGCACGGGCGCCTTTTTGACCGGATCAATTTTCATGGCAATTGTCCCGCCAGTGGCAATGAATTGAACCGTTGGCTTTTCCTGGGCGTGGGCAGCGCCGATCAGTGTTGCGCACAGTCCGGCTAATACAAATGAGATTTTTTTCATGATTGTCTCCTTATTGTGATTTAATTAACATGAATGTGATCCTGTTCAGGATCGGCACAAAGCCTTCCTGCGCCAGCATATGGTACCAGCATCGGGTTTCACATTTCATTGTTCACGCAATTTCTCCATCAGTTCCTTTCTCAGCTCATCCGGGTCTGATGGCCCGCCTGTCAAGGAGTCCGCAACATGAATCGAAAAAACGCGAGTGATTTTCATCCCGATGTTCTTAAGCTGTTTGATGCCTATGTGCATGGCGGTATCAGTCGCAGGCAGTTTCTGGATCGTTCAGCGCGCTATGCCGTAGGTGGCGTCACTGCCTCTGCGATTCTCAGCAGTCTTGCACCGAATTTTGCCTGGGCGCAGCAAATTGCGCCCGATGACAAACGAATTAAAGCTGGCTACGTTCAATATCCGTCTCCCCAGGGCAATGGCACCATGAAAGGCTATCTGGCGCAGCCAGCCGATGCCGAGGGCAAGTTGCCGGGTGTGGTAGTGATTCACGAAAACCGAGGGCTCAATCCGTATATCGAGGACGTGGCAAGACGACTGGCCGTTGAGAATTATGTTGCTTTTGCACCCGATGCGCTTACGCCGGCCGGCGGTTACCCCGGAGATGAAGACAAAGCGCGCGAGCTTTTTGCAAAACTGGATCCGGCCAAGCGCACCGAAGATATGGTGGCGGCAGCGCAATTTCTGAAGGGGCATGAAACCGTGAATGGCAAGATTGGCGCAGTAGGATTTTGCTATGGCGGCGGGGTGGTCAATATGCTGGCTGTTCGCATGCCGGATCTGGCTGGCGCAGTACCATTCTATGGTGGTCAGCCTGCGGCTGCTGATGTGCCGAAAATCAATGCGCCGCTATTGATACATTATGCCGGCATTGACGAGCGCATCAACGCGGGATGGCCGGATTACGAAGCCGCGCTCAAGGCCAATAACAAGAAGTATGAAATGCACATGTATGAGGGGGCCAATCATGGATTTCATAACGACACGACGCCTCGTTACGACGAAGCAGCCGCAAAGCTGGCGTGGTCCCGGACCTTGGCGTTTTTCAAATCAAACCTGGAAGGCTAATGTGCTGGTCCTGACCTGAGTATGGGATAAGGGACGGAACTGGGACGCCCGCCGCTTGCCTTTACTTCTAGATTAACAGGGACATCTGGCGATTGCGCTGTTGTTGGGATAAGGGAATTGGTATAGTTGCAAAGACTGTTCTTACTCAATTCCTTTTATTTAAATTCTAGAGCCATCATGAACCAGTATCCGGACCGTTTTGCCCCCCTTGCACCAGAAGCCTGGAGCGCCGACCAGAAACAGTACGCACAGGAAATTATCAACGGCCCGCGCGGTGGGCTTTTGTCGCCCTTCATTCCCTTGATGCGTAGCCCTGAACTCATGGCCCACGCCAGTCGTATGGGAGAGTACCTGCGGTATCGCAGCGCCCTGGGGCAGCGCCTGTCGGAGCTGGCGATCCTGATTACCTCGCGGCAATGGTCTCAGCAGGTCGAGTGGGCGATTCATGCGCCGATAGCGTTGCGTGAAGGCGTATCTGAACATACCATCGAGGCCATACGAGTAGGCCGCAAGCCCGAAGATTTGCCTGAAGATGAGGCAATACTTTATGCATTCTCGACCGAACTATTTCGCAATCAGTCGGTATGCGATCACACTTACGAGCGCGCGTTGCAGCAATTTGGCGAGCAGGGGGTGATGGACCTTGTCGGAATCAATGGCTATTATTCGCTGCTATCGATGGTCATGAATGTAGCCAGGACACCGGTTCCTGCCACTTCAGCGCAGCCGCTGACTGTCATGCCTGCCGTGTAGCGTTGTCGGGCGAACCTGCTATTGCGCTTGCAATAGATTGCAAGGCGGGCGGCGAACTGACCCCGACCAGTGTGATCAGGGCAGGTTTTCCCGGAAAATGATCTGGCTTTGCACGGGGTCGATGCCACTCATTACCGGCCGTCGATCGCGCAGATTGGCAAAGATGCGGATACAGTTCATGGTCGCGGACTGTGGATTCTGTGTAATGACGGCGTCCATGGTTCCGTCGATCAACAGGGCTCGCGTATCGGGTGTGAGTCCGTGACCGATAAACACCACTTTGTGCGCCAGGCTTGCTTCCTTGAGTGCTTTGGCCACGCCGTCGGATGCGCCGCCAATATTGTAGATGCCTGCCAGGTCTGGAGACTGTTCCAGCAGTTGTCGCGTGAGCCGATAATTTTCTTCGGCGCTATCGAGACCTTCGCGTAAGCCCACTACTTCAACAGTGGGAAACAGTTCCTTGAACATATACAGAAAACCCATTTCACGCTCCTCATGAGCGCGATAGCTCAGGCTGCCCGCGATCATGGCAACCTTGGCTGGCCGCGCGCCGATGAAGCGGGCAATCAGGTACGCCGCAGTACGGCCGGCTGCACGATTGTCCAGGCCGATATAGGCGGCGCGGCGCGTATTGGAAATATCGGTAATCAGCGTTATCACATGCTTGCCCTTATCGACCAGTTCTTCGATGGCGTCGCGCACCAGCGGGTGCTCAATGGCCATGCAAGCAATGGCGTCAGCGCGCTCTGCCTGCTTTTTCAGGCTAGTGGCAAGGGCCTCGGGATTGAAGCCTTCCACATAGTCGACTCTGCATTTCACGTTATAGGGCGTCCAGCTGTCCTGGGAGTAAGTGATGGTGTCGCCCAGCATCCTGATAAAGCGGTTGGTACCTTTGGGGAGCACAAATGAAATACGCATGGCGCTGGGTGTAAGTGCCGCGTACAGATCATTTTCCGGCAGATAGGCCAGTTCGGCGGCGGCTCGCAATACGCGCTGGACCGTGGCTTCGCGCACGCCCGATCGGTGGTTCAGTACGCGGTCTACAGTGGCGGTGGAGACGTTAGCCAGTTTGGCAATATCAGCAATATTGGCCCTGCTTGCGGCTTTCTCTGAGCTTTTCATACATCAAAAACCATCATTTAATTTGATTGACGCTGGTATATTATCACTATATCGTTGCGGTTAGAAAAATAATAAAATCAAAAAACATCATTTAACGTCTGGAGACAAATATGCAGAAGTATTCTCGCCGCAGCATGCTGCGCACCCTGTCCGCCATGCCGCTGGCAGGTGTTGTCAGCGCGCTGCCACAGATGGCGCGTGCTGCCGAATTTTCTTATAAATATGGCAACAACCTTCCGCTGTCTCACCCCTTGAATATTCGCGCCAAGGAAGCGGCCGATGAAATCCGGGAAAAATCCGGCGGACGGGTCGATATTGCCATTTTCCCCAACAATCAGCTCGGCGGCGATACCGATATGTTGTCGCAAGTGCGCTCCGGCGGCATTCAGTTCTTTACGCCGTCTTCACTTGTGATTGCTACGCTGGTGCCGGTTGCGGCCATTAATGCGCTGGGTTTTGCTTTCAGTGATTATGCCCAGGTGTGGAAAGCGATGGATGGCGATCTGGGTGCGCATGTGCGCTCATCCATTCGCAAGATACGCCTGTATGCCTTTGACAAAATGTGGGACAACGGCTTTCGCCAGATGACCAGCAGCAAAGGGCCAATACAGCAGGCCTCCGATCTGGAAGATCTGAAAATCCGCGTGCCGGTCAGCCCGCTGTCCATTTCCATGTTCAAAGGTCTGGGCGCCGCCCCGACAAGCCTTCAGTTCAGCGAGGTGTATTCTTCTTTGCAGACCAAAATTGTGGATGCTCAGGAAAACCCGTTGCCCATTATCCAGGTGGCAAAACTGTACGAGGTACAAAAATATTGCTCTCAGACCAATCACATCTGGGATGGTTTCTGGTTTATTGCCAACGGCGCGGCGTGGGATCGATTGCCCGATGATCTGAAGACAATCGTTGCCGATGGTATTAATGGCGCGGGTATGCGTCAGCGCGAAGATATCAGAAAGCTCAATGATTCGGTGCAGAACGATCTGCAATCGAAGGGGCTGACTTTCAATGCGCCATCTCCCGACACATTCCGGGCAGCACTGCGCAATGCCGGCTTTTACAAAGAGTGGAAAGGCCGTTTTGGTGATGAAGCCTGGGCCGCGCTTGAGGCCTCGGTAGGTAAACTGGTTTAGTGTTATGGAAACTGCAATAATGACCGACTCTGCGATGGCGATGAAAACGCCCGCCACAACCACTGTTTCCAGCGCAGGCAAGTTGTTGCGTGCTGCAGACAAAGCGCTCGGCCGCAGTATTGAGCTGGTCGCCGTGATGCTGATCATTCTGGAAGTTGTGATCCTGTTTTCGGGCGTCGCAGCAAGGTACGTATTGCATGTGCCATTGGTATGGACCGATGAACTGGCCTCTATCCTGTTTCTCTGGCTGTCCATGCTGGGCGCGGTCATCGCATTGCGGCGCGGGCAACACATGCGCATGACCGCCTTTATTGACCGTGTCTCCGCCAATCGGCGTCAGTTGCTTGAAGGCTTTGCGTCGTCTGCATCACTGGCCTTCCTGGCGCTTTTTCTGTATCCGGCATTCGAGTATGCCTACGAAGAATCCTATATTGTGACTCCGGCATTGGAAATCAGTAATGCATGGCACGCTGCCGCATTGCCGGTGGGTATTGCACTCATGATACTGACGTCGGTCTTTCGTATGGCCATGACCGCCGATCGCAAGCAACTTTGGGTCAGTATGGGCGTTACATTGGCATTGCTGGCCGTGTTCTGGCTGGCGCATCCCGTGTTGATGGGGCTTGGCAAATTCAATCTGGTGATTTTCTTCGTCTTTGTGGTGGCCGCTTGCGTCTTTTCCGGTGTGCCGATTGCCTTTTCGTTTGCGCTGGCCACTTTCGGCTATCTGACGTTAACGACCCAGACCCCCATTGTTGTGATGGTGGGCCGCCTGAATGAAGGCATGTCGCACCTGATTCTGCTGGCTGTTCCGCTCTTTATCTTCCTGGGCGCGCTCATAGAGATGACGGGTATGGCGCGGGCCATGATCCAGTTCCTGGCCAGTTGCCTTGGGCATGTTCGCGGTGGCCTCTCTTATGTATTGATTGGCGCCATGTATCTGGTTTCCGGCATTTCCGGTTCCAAGATTGCCGATATGGCTGCCATCACGCCGGTACTGTTTCCAGAGATGGAAAAGCGCGGCGCCAAAAAGGGTGAACTTGTTGCGCTGCTGTCGGCCACGGGCGCGCAGACCGAGACTATTCCGCCATCCATTGTGCTTATCACCATAGGCTCGGTTACCGGCGTATCCATTGCCGCGCTGTTTACCGGAGGCATATTGCCGGCTGTTGTTCTTGGCTTGTGTCTGTGTGTCGTGGTCGGCTGGCGCTATCGCCGCGAAGATCTGTCAAAGGTTGCCAAAGTACCCAAGCGTGATATTTTTCGCTTCCTGCTGATTGCCTTGCCTGCGATTTCGTTGCCTTTCGTGATCCGCGCTGCCGTAGTCGAGGGTATTGCGACCGCAACTGAAGTGTCTACCATTGGGGTGGTGTATTCCATTCTTCTGGGCCTGCTGGTCTACCGGCAGTTTGACTGGAAGCGCGTAACGCCGATTCTGGTAGAAACGGCGACGCTGTCAGGCGCCATTATGCTGATTATCGGTTGCGCAACAGCCATGGCCTGGGCACTGACTCAATCTGGTTTTTCCAGTGATCTGGCAGCGCTCATGGCGAACGTGCCAGGCGGTGGTTATGGCTTTCTGATCATCTCGGTATTTGCGTTCATCATATTGGGAAGCATTCTGGAAGGTATTCCGGCCATCGTGCTGTTCGGGCCCCTGCTCTTTCCGGTCGCTCGCGCCCTGGATATCCATGATGTGCACTATTCGATCGTTGTCATTTTTGCGATGGGTATCGGGCTGTTCGCTCCGCCGTTCGGTGTGGGTTATTACGGCGCGTGTGCAATCGGCAAGGTCAATCCGTCTGAAGGCATGCGCTATATCTGGGGTTACGTTGTTGCGCTGTTTGTCGGGCTGATGATCGTGACATTTGTTCCCTGGATATCCACCGGTTTTATCAAATAAATCATCTCGCCATACAGGTTCATGGTGCCTGTTTTTGCAGGCATCATTTTTATCAAAAAGCTGGAATACAATATGAGTACATTCTTTGGCGAAATTCGTCAGCTGGGATATGTTGTCGACGATATCGAAGCGGCAATGGCTTACTGGAGCAACACGCTGGGCGTGGGCCCGTGGTATTACAACCCGAAGGTGCCGATCCGCAACTATCAATATGACGGCCAGACCTACGAGCCGCATAATTCAGTGGCGCTGGCCAATTCCGGTTTCGTGCAGGTCGAGCTGATACAAACGCGCAACGACGTTCCGTCAATGTACCGCGATTTTCTGCAAGCGGGTCGCACCGGCCTGCAACATGTTGCTTACTGGACCGAGCATTATGATGCCGATCTTGAACGGTTGCTCAAGCAGGGTTTCAAACCACGCATGAGCGGAGAAGTGGGCGAACAGGGCAGGTTCATCTATTTTGATACTGAATATCATCCGGGCACAGTCATCGAACTGTCGGAAGTAGCCGGCCCCAAGGGCCGTCTGTTTGACCTGATTCGTGCGACGTCGGAAGGCTGGAATGGCCAACAGGCCATCCGGCCGTTTCCAGACCTGGATACATTATGAGCGATACTGCAGTACAAGCCCGGTATGTGGTGGAAACGCCTTTTGATCCGGCCAAAGTGGCCCAGATCATGGCGGGCGAGCAGTCCTGCGGGACCTTTACCCGTGTTGCTGGTGAAACCGATGAGTTGCGAGACCGAGCTCGTGCCACGGTAACTGCGGTTCACGAGTTGCCTGCCGGCGAAGCGCCCAGTCTGCCCAATGCCTGGCTCGAACGCAGAGGTGTTCACGGCCCATGGCGTCGTGCCCACATTGATATTTCATTTCCGATAGCCAACTTTGGCGCAAACCTGGCCACGTTGGCCGCAACGGTCTCGGGCAATCTTTACGACTTGGGAGAAGTGACCGGCCTGCGTCTTGAGTCGCTGACGCTCCCCGCGTCATTTCGTATGCGGTTTGCCTTGCCTGGCCTGGGCATTGCCGGCACGCGCGCCAGTATTGGTGTGGCTGCCGGCGCTATGGTCGGCACAATTATCAAGCCAAATGTCGGCATGAGCGCAGCGCAAACGGCAGCGCTGGTAAAAACCTTGTGCGAGGCGGGCGTTGATTTCATCAAGGATGATGAAGTGTGCGCCAATCCGGACCATGCACCGCTGGCCCAGCGCGTACCTGCGGTGATGGCCGTCATTCGTGAGCATGCACAGCGCACCGGCAAAAAGGTCATGATGGCGTTCAATATCAGCGATGATCTGGATTCCATGCGGCGTCACGCAGACCTGGTGGCGCAGGAAGAAGGCACCTGCGTGATGGCCAGTCTCAATTACTGTGGGTTCTCTGCAATTGAAAGCCTCAGAAAGAGTACGCCGCTAGCTATCCATGGTCATCGTAACGGCTTTGGAGCTGTCTCGCGGCACCCGTTGCTTGGAATGGCATATCAGCCATATCAGACGATGTGGCGCCTGGCAGGGGTGGATCACATGCATGTGCATGGCTTGCAGGGCAAATTCTCGCAGCCCGATAGTGAGGTGATAAGTGCAGCAGCCGACTCCCTGGCGCGCATGTCCGACACGGTCGACGACCGGGTGTTGCCGGTATTTTCTTCGGGCCAGTGGGCGGGTACGGTTCCGGTGACCTGGCAGTCGATTCAAAGCCAGGACCTGCTCTTCATGTCGGGTGGCGGGATTTTGGCCCATCCTATGGGAGCGGCCGCCGGCGTGGTCAGCCTTCGCCAGGCCTGGGCAGCGCAGCAGGAAGGAGCAACGCTGGAAGATTTCGCTTGTAATATGCCTGAGCTGAAGGCTGCATTGGCGTTTTTTGGCGACAAGCAATCATGAGCCTGACGTTCGGCTGGTATGGCGATGATTTTACCGGGGCGACCGATACGCTGGCCGTTGCAGCACGCGCCAATCTGCGCAGCATCCTGTTTCTGGACGTACCCACCGACGCGCAACTGGCGCGTATCGGCCCACTGCAAGCAATAGGAATAGCCGGTACGGCACGCAGCATGAATCCGCAACAGATGCAGTCCAGTCTGCCCAAGATCGGGCGCTTTTTCCAGGATCAGCAGGTTCGGGTGCTGCATTACAAATGTTGTTCCACCTTTGATAGTGCCGTGCACACGGGTAGCCTTGGGGCGGCAGTCAAGATCCTGGGCGACTATGTGCCAGCACCGTTTGCGCTGTTTGTGGGTGGTCAGCCCGATATTGGCCGTTACTGCTGCTTTGGCAATCTTTTTGCTGCTGCCGGAGATTGCGGCCAGGTGCATCGTATTGACCGGCACCCAACCATGCATTGCCACCCGGTGACACCAATGGATGAAGCTGATCTGAGATTGCATCTGCAATCGCAGGCAATGGCCGATGTCATTAGCATTCCTTATACTGCATATCAACAGCAACCAGCCGTGCTTGATGCGCTGGTGGATCGGGCTATTGAACGCTGTGGCAGCGCCACGGGGAAGATGGACACGGGTGTGCTCTTCGATGTTTCTGACAGTACGCAGCTTGCAAGCGTCGGACGACAGATTCTGCGTATTGCCAATGACCATAAAACAGCATTGGTTCTGGGCTCAAGCGTCGTGTTGCAGGCAGTGGCGGCGGCAGAAAATGTCGGCACGCACGCCGATAGCGTTGCGGGCCACGTGATCGAAGACAGGCAGCACCCGGAACACGGCGGTCCGACCTTCGTGTTGGCGGGAAGTCTGTCTCCGGTTACCGCTGCGCAGGTGCGGGCAGCCGATGGGTATGTAAAGCTGCCGCTGCAGGCGCGCTCGTTGTTGAATGATGCCGCCTACCGGGCTGCACAATGTCAGCACATTTGTGATGAGTTGAGTGCTAACCGTCATGTTCTGGCCTATGTCGACCAGCAAAACGGGCGCGACTGCGCAATACATTCAGCGGACCTGGCGGCGGCTACGGCCCGGTTTGTACATTCGACGCTGCAGTTGTTGGCAGAGCAGGGTATACGCCTGGGACAGCTTGGCATTGCGGGTGGTGATACGTCCAGCCAGGCAATCGCGCAACTGGATGTATGGGCCTTGTCTTATGCAAGTGTATTGTCGCCCGGAGTAACCATTTGCTCAATGCATAGCGACAATCCTGCACTGGACGGCTTGGCCGTCATGTTAAAGGGTGGGCAGATGGGCAGCGAGGATATTTTTGATAAATTGCTGCAAGTGCCGCTAAACTGCTAAGTTGCCCATCCCCGGAACGTGGTGTGTTGCCTTTCCTGCGCTGAATCGGCCGTGTGGTGCATCCGGCGCAGGTCGCTGTGAAGACTGACTCGGCAGATGCCTGCTGTAATAGCAATAAAAATAACGAATAGATTGAGTGCTGCCCAATTGCATAAATAGTTTAATCGCCGTAACATGGTAAGTGCCTATCCATACTACAGGGAGCAGCGCCATGAACGATCATGTCTATAAGCATATTGAACTGACAGGTTCATCAAAAAACAGCATCGAAGATGCAGTAAGCAACGCGTTGGCCAAAGCCAATGAGACGGTCAGGAACATTCAGTGGTTTTCCGTTACCGAGACGCGAGGACACGTTGTCGACGGCAAAGTGGCCCACTGGCAGGTCAGCATCAAGGCAGGTTTTACGCTGGAATGAATAAGCGGCGCGCGAGTCAATTCGGGCTCAGTGACAGGGCCTGTATTGCCAGGCGCGCTACGTTCAGGTCCTGTTGCGCCTGCGCTTCGTTTGCGTCCTGGATGAACCAGACCGCCGACAGGCCGGCAAACGCCAAGACCCAGCATAACAAGCGGTGACGATCCAGGTTGGCTGCCTGCGATACGACTTGAACCTGGCGAGCAAAGCGAACCGGGTCGGTCACGGTGGGCAGGTCGGGGTTCAGAATCAGATTGGCATAGTCAAAGCCCCGCTCGCCCAGTAGCCCCTTGGGGTCGATGGCCAGCCAGCCACGATCCGCAAAATCCAGAATATTGTCGTGGTGGATGTCGCCATGCAGTACGGTTATCTCTTCGGGCTCGGCCAGCAGCCGATGCGCGGCATTTGCACATTGTTGTAGCACCGGGTTGCTACCGGCCGCTGCGAACAGGTCTGCGAACCACAGTTGTAATGGAACCAATTGAAGTCGGCCCGAAACGCGCCGTGCGTGGGCGTGCAATTGCGCCACCGTGTCGCAGGCAATACGGCTGGCATTGTCGTCCTGGCCGTGCAATGCCATATGCATCAGGGACTGCCTGCCCCGGGCCCGTTCCATTACCAAGGCATTGGCGTTACGGGCAAATACCCTGGCAGCACCATGGCCATCCCACCATTGCAGCACTTTGCCGCCGCGTATTTCGTGCTCATCGCGCGCAATCTTGAGCATTGCCATGGCGCTGTTCATTTTCACCGGCAGCAGACTGCTGCCCGGGGTCGCAATGGGCTTGCCGTCCTGGACCAGGTTCCATTTTTTCATCCACGGCACAAACACGTCCATATCCGCATCAGCCCCCACTTGTGCGTGCTGATGATGCGCAGGTCCGGAACCCGGTTTGCCTTCAGTCATCGAGCTTGTCATATTTATTTGCACTGCCTTTGCTTTTTTTCACTGGATACTTTTGGGCATTCAGTTCCAATTTTTCCTGGGCGGCCTGCAAAATGTCAATGTTCAGGACCCGACTGATGGTCAGCAGATACAGCAGCACATCGGCAATTTCATGTCTGGCTGCCAGTTGGTCTTGTTCATTTAGTGTGGCCGATTCTGCTTCTGTTTTCCATTGAAATATTTCGACCAGCTCTGCCGCTTCCACCGAAAGCGCCATGGCTATATTTTTGGGCGAATGGTATTGATCCCAGTCGCGGGCTTTGGCAAAGGCTTCAAGCTGTTCGCAAATGGCGGTTAAGGTTGGTTTCATAATATCCGGCATGAAGTGAATTTCGGGTTATGGGTTAGGGGTTGCGGCAGGCTGTCTTAGAGCAATCTGGTATGTTTCCAGACGTTTTTTGCGATCAGGCTTGCGGCCGTTTTTTCGCATTCGTCCATGACGCAATCGACGGCATCATTGCGCATGATGTTATTTGTATGGCAAATGAAAATTTCGCGGAAAAATTCAAAATCGAACCGCCGCATAGTGATTGTACCGTCATGGATTTCTTCGTGGGCGGCGGAATATGGAAGAATGGTCGCAGCCAGCCCGTTCTTGACCGCGGGAATCAGGATCGCAGAGGTACTGGCCTCTGCGATCAGCTCATACGGCAGGCGTCGCTCCAGGAAGGCGTGATCGATCCGTGAGCGCAAACGGTTGGGCAAACTGGGCAGAATCAGAGGGACATCCTTGATATCTTCGATATTGACGCGACGTTTTTTAATGCTTGTCTGTGCATGCAACAACAGCAGCAATTCCTCAACCAGAAACGGCTTGAGCACCATGCCTTTGATTTCCTGCTGATCCGGCGTCAGGGCAAAGTCAACCCGTCCCTGGAGAACCTGACGGGTCAGATCGGCGCTGGGCAGATCGACAATCTCCAGAATTACTGACGGGTAGCGCTGCTTGACCTGATGGATCAGGGGCAGCGCCAGCATGCGTGCCGTACTGGAAGCTAACGCAATGGAGACTGTGCCGCTGACTGGGTTATCGTGCCGATGTAATATTGCCTTGGTATTGTCAATCTGACGCACGATGGTTTGGGCATGTTTGTAAAGCAGGGTGCCTTCTTCTGTCGGCTTGACGCCGCGCGTAGATCGCAAAAAAAGAGTGACGCCCAATTCTGCCTCGAGCAGATGTATCTGCTGTGTCAGGGCAGGTTGCGCAATATGCAGCGTGGCCGCTGCCTTGGTCATATTTCCCAATTCAAACACCTTGATGAAATAGCGCATTTGACGTGTGTTCATGGCGGCCTCGTCCTTGCATGCTGATGTCGTGCGTCGATAAGAAAAATAGCAATAAGAAAAAATGATCGTACGATAAATAAACAGTATTTTGATTGGAAAATCTTATTGCATAGAATAGCATGCAAAAGGAGACAATCATGACAAGACCATTAGCCGGTTTGCGCGTCCTGGATTTAACCCGCGCGTTGTCCGGACCGTTTAGCACCATGACTCTGGCCGATCTTGGCGCGGAGGTAATCAAGGTTGAACCCACGCCTAATGGCGATATGATTCGCCAGTGGGGGCCGTTCGACGAGGATATCAGTGTCTATTATCTGAGCGCCAACAGAAATAAGAAGGGCATAGGCGTTGATTTTCGCAAGCCTGAAGGGCTGGCTTTTATTCGGCAGCTTGCTCAGCAGTCGGACATCGTCGTGGAAAACTTCAAAGTGGGCACCATGGCCAGCATGGGTCTGTCATTTGAGTCGCTCAGCAAGGACAAGCCATCTTTGATCATGGCCTCCATTTCAGGATTCGGCAGCACTGGCCCGGCAAAAAACTGGGCCGGCTTTGATCAGATTGCTCAAGGGTACTCTGGCTTCATGAGTCTGACCGGCACACCCGAATCGGGTCCGACACGGGTCGGTACTGCTATCGGCGACCTGACAGCCGGGATGTGGGCGGTGATCGGCGTACTGGCGGCGGTGATCGAGATGAAATCGACCGGACAGGGGCAGCACGTGGAAACGTCACTGTTGGCCAGTCTGCTAAGCCTGCTATCGGTTCAGGGGCAGCGCTATCTGAGCGTGGGAGAGGTGCCGCAACCTTGCGGTAACGTTCATCCGGTGATCGCGCCTTACGGCACCTTTGAAACCAGCGACGGCCCGATCAATCTGGCGCCTGCCACGCAGGATATGTGGGTGCGCCTGTGTTCCGTCCTGAATTTGGATGAACTGGTCGCCGATCCGCGTTTTGTGCGAAATGCAGATCGAATGAAAAATCGCCATGCGCTCAAGGATATTCTTGAGGGCGCGCTCAAACAGCATCCGCGCATGCACTGGACACCGATCATGATTGAGCAGGGCATTCCTGCCGGACCCATCAATACGCTGGAAGATGTTTTCCGCGATGAGCAGGTTCTGGCATGTAATCTGGTTCAGACAGTCGAGCATTCTCGTCTGGGGCAGTTGCGGCAAGTGGCCTTGCCCGTGCATATGAGCAATCACGATAGCAATAGCGTTGTTTCGTCTCCGCCTGTTTTCGGGCAGGATACCCTGCGGGTAGCCGCTGACATGGGGATGAACAGGGACCAGGTCGAGCAATTGATTGCCGACGGCGTTTTGTACCAGGCCGACAGGCAAAATTAAAAAGGTCGTGATCATGACAGAAGACTTGCAAACGCCAACCCTGCACGTCGAGGGTGCGATAGCCACACTGCAACTGAACAAAGCCGAGTATGCCAACCGTTTGTCGCCTGCTGACCTCAAAGCGATCGAACAGCATATTGCAACGGTCAACGATAGCGAAGGCGTTCTGGTGCTGCGTCTGATTGCATCAGGAAAATATTTCTGCAGCGGCTATGACATTTCCTCTCTGGCTAGCGAAGAAGCGCCCAGCTCGCTGTATTTCGGTGAAGTGGTCGATGCCATAGAACAGTGTCGTGCAGTCACTATCGCCTCCATTCAGGGAGGCGTATACGGCGGTGGTACAGATCTGTGCCTGGCCTGTGATTTTCGTCTGGGTACAGACCGTGTCAATATGTTTATGCCGGCTGTGAAATTCGGCCTGCATTTTTACCCAGGCGGCATGCAGCGCTATATTTCGCGTCTGGGTCTGAATAATGCGAAGTATCTGTTTTTGACAGCTGAAAAAGCCGATGCTGCCCGAATGCTGGATATGGGGTTTCTTACCGAGCTGGTGCCGGCAGAGCGCCTGCAGTTGCGTACTGATGAGCTTTCGTCCCATCTTGCTGCCATGGCGCCGCAAGCCCTGCTGGGAATCAAAAAGCACTTGAATTTGATCGCCCGACAGGAAATAAGAACAGAGGAAATTACCCAAGCCGTATTGCGCTCTGAGAGTTCGCAGGATATGAAAGAGGGCGCCGCGGCCTGGAGGGAGCAGCGTTCCCCCGTGTTTACCGGGCGTTAAACGACAATAAAGTAGCGATAAACAAGAAGCACTAACAAGAAGCACTAACAAGAAGCGCTAACAAGAAGCACTAATAAAGTGGCGCTCATAAAGAAGCGATTACAACGAAGGTCAAACCGTATCAGGAGACAAACATGATTGGAAAAAAAGCGATTTGGATTGCGGCAAGCTTACTGGCTCTGAGCACAAACGTCCAGGCGGCAGGATATCCTGACAAGCCGATTTCACTTGTTATCGGATTTCCGCCAGGTGGCGGTGCCGACAACGTAGCGCGAGTCTATGCAGACTATCTGGCCAAAACCCTGAAGCAGCCGGTCATTGTAGAGAACAGGCCAGGTGCAGGCTCCACTATTGCTGCAGCCCATGTAGCAAGGGCCAAGCCTGATGGTTATACAATTTTCATGGGTAATTCAAGTGTCATGGGTAGCGACAACGTGTTGTACAAAGTGGCTTATACACCGGATAGTTTCATCCCGGTCAGTCGGCTTACCACGTCGCCCATGATTCTTATTGCCAGCAAGAAGTCAGGCATAGGTAGTGTTCAGGATCTGCTGGAAAAGTCGCAGAAGGAGCCGGGCAAGCTGACCTTTGCCTCTTCTGGTAACGGTGTCATTACTCATTTGGCAGGCGTTGAATTTCTGAGATTGTCGGGCCGCAACCTGTTGCATGTGCCATTCAAGGGAGGCGCGCCGGCGACCCAGTCGGTGGCTGCCGGGGACACCGACATATCGTTTGCGACGGCGCCATCGGCCAAGGCGATGATCGATACCGGCAAAGTCAAAGGGCTGGCGATTACTTCAAAGACGCCTTCCAGTGTGATCAGCCAATATAAACCCATTGATCAGTCCGGGCTCAAAGGATACGACATCACCAACTGGTGGGGAATTTTCGTTCCGGCTGGCACACCCAGGTCCGTTATTGAAACGCTATTTGCAGCTACCGGCAAAGTCCTGGCTGAGCCGGCTGTTAAAAAGAACTTGACGGCAAACTTTGAAGAGGTCAACCCGTCTGCCAGCCAGGAGGAGTTTGTTCAGTTTGCCCGCACCGAAGGCAAGCTTGGTCTGGATCTGGCCCGGGAGAGTCTGCAAACAAAGAACTGAGCACAAGGCGGGGTCTGTCGCGCAGGCGGGGCCCGCTATCCACCCGCCATTCATTGCAACGCGTCTCTTTGTCATTTTGTATACAAAAATTAATAATTAATAGATTTATAGGAAAAAAAGTCGTATATTTCTCGATAATGTATACAATATTGAAAATCAATCGATTTTTGATATTTGAGGAATATCCATGTCTTCCACCGAAATTGCCTATCAGGGCGTGCGCCTGGACATCCTGAACCAGGTCTACGGACCCGGTGAACGAATCAAGGAAGTTGCCGTTGCCCGCAAGTACGGCGTCAGTCGTACACCCCTGCGACAGGCATTTGGACGCCTGATTTCTGAAGGATGGCTGGAAAATATACCTAATCAGGGTGTCCGCGTGGCCAAATGGTCTTTGGCCGATCTGGAACACATTTTTGATATTCGGGTGAGACTGGAGCCATACCTGACGCGTTGTGCAGTTGACAGGCTCGATACGACCCAACTGCTGGCTCTCCAAGGGTATGCGGATGATTTCGCCCGTTATTCCAATACGGCGGGCGAGGTGGCGATTCAAAAGCGCACCCAGGCCAATCACCTATTTCATAACACGCTCTTGATGGCGTCCGGTAATCCGCGCGCAGTTGCCATTCTGAACAATCTGGTGGAGTTGCCGCTGGTGATCTGGACATTTCGCCAGTTCACGCCGCAGCAGACCAACAGAAGCAACGATCATCATTACGAAATCGTGCAGGCCGCAGGCGCCAGGGATGGATGCTGGGCCGAAAGCGTAATGCTCAACCATATCCTGGCAGCAAAAAATGCCGTGAAATCACGACTGGCATCGCAGGTTGAATCGGCAGGGCGCTGACAATCACAACTTTGGTTAACAAAAGGAGTATCCATGCAGAACAAGGCAGTCTCACTCAAAACATTGCTCAATCAAAAAGAGCTAGTGGTCTCACCCGGTATTTTCGATCTGGTGTCCCTGAAAATAGCCGATCAGTTCAAATTCCCATGCCTGTATATGACCGGGTACGGAACGGTCGCCTCTTATCTGGGACTGCCCGATGCCGGTCTTGCAACCTATTCGGACATGGTCAACCGGGTGCAGGCGTTTTGTTCAGCGACAACAACACCGATTATCTGCGATGGCGATACCGGATATGGAGGGCTGCTCAATGTGGCGCATACCGTCGAGGGTTATATCCGGGCTGGTGCCGCCGGTATCCAGTTGGAAGATCAGCAATTCCCCAAGAAATGCGGTCATACCAAAGGGCGTCGAGTGATTGGCGCAAGTGAAATGGCGGCAAAAATCCAGGTCGCTGTTGACACGCGAGGCACTCGGAGTGAATTTCTGATCATTGCAAGAACCGATGCGCGTACCTCGCTGGGTTTGGATGAAGCGCTGCGTCGTGCAGAGTGTTATCTGAACGCCGGCGCTGACGTGCTGTTTGTAGAATCGCCTGAGTCGCGCGATGAACTGGAAGCAATTGGCCGCCGATTTGATGTGCCGCTGGTGGCCAATATTGTGGAAGGCGGAAAAACCCCACAGCCAACGGCACAGGAGCTGGAGCAGATGGGTTTTTCGCTGGCCATTCACCCTGGGCTTGGCTTTCTGGCAATGGGGCGGGCGCTGCAGGCCGCTTACGGGCATTTGAACAAGACTGGTGATTCGCTGGGGTATACAGAGCTGGCTGACTTTGAAGCATTCAGCAAGCTGATGGGGTTCCAGAAGGTATGGGACTTTGATGACAAATATAGAGAGCTCGATAGCGCACAATAATTCATCCGAAAAGGAGAAGGAGACAACATGAAATTATTAATGAAGACAGCCCTGGTATGCGCGCTGGCCGCGCCAGCGGCCGCAATTGCCCAGGATGTAGACAAATGGCCAGAAAAACCCGTTGTACTGATGGTGCCGTATTCTCCCGGAGGCGGCACCGATATTCTGGCCCGGATGATCGGCGCCAAGCTGTCTGAAATATGGAAGCAGACCGTGGTTGTGGAAAACAAGGCCGGCGCCAACGGTATTATCGGATCGGCCGAAATCAAGCGTGCCCGGCCTGATGGATACAAAATCATGCTGGTCGTGGGATCGCATATTATCAATAAAATTCTGACCAAAAACGTGCCCTATGACCCACAGACAGATTTTACGCCTATCACCCGGTTTGCGGTATCGCCGTCTATCCTGGCAGTAAAGCGTGACGGGAAATTCGCAGATCTGCCCGGTTTTATCGAAGCGGGAAAGAAACAGGATGTGAGCATTGGCTATTCGGAAGGGCAGACCCAGTTGACCGGAGAGCTGATCCGTCAGGCAACAGCGGTAAAGGCAGTGCCGGTACCGTATAAGGGAGGATCGCCGTTGATGGTGGATATTGTGGGTGGTCACGTGGATTCTGGCGTAACCAGCGTGCTGACGGTGCTGCCCTATGTCAAATCAGGGCAACTTAAAGTCATCGCAGTAGCCGCAGACAAACCTCTGGATGTCTTTCCGGATGCCGTGACATTTGCTCAAACCGGTCACTCCGAAGTTGAGTCGTTAAGTTGGTATGGTTTTTTTGGCCCGAAAAATATGCCAGCTGCCATTGTTTCGAAAATCAACGATAGTTTGCTGACCGCAACACAGGATCCAAAGATCGCAGCGCAGCTCAAGGCGCAGGGCGCAACGGTGACGCTGGACAAGCCGGCCGCGTTCAGACAGTTTCTGGAAAATGAAAAGCATAAATGGCAGCAGGTTGCCAACAAGGGCGGCATCACGGCCCGCTAGGCGCGCTGGCTATCATACGTCGCTATGCTTCTTGTAACGTGAACGATCAGTGCCAGAAGGCGCGGCCGCGTCAATCGGCCGCGCCAGGCCCGCTCTCTGTTCAGCCCCCGGCTTTCATGCCGATGCTTTTGGCCAGTTGGTCCAACTGGGCGTACTCGCTGAGCAATTCTTTATTGAATTGTTCAACCGGGTTGGCGACCGGCTCGGCCACCTGCGCTTGCAGAGCCTGCTTCACTGACTGGGCAAAGACCGCCTTGCGTACTTCCTGCTGCATAGCCTGTACGATCGGTTTCGGTGTCTTGGCCGGGGCAAATAAACTATAAGTGACGTACATTGAAAAATGATTCATGCCCTGGTCTTTGAGCGTTTTGACGCCAGGCAGGGAATCATCTGCCTTGTCGCCGGTCAGTGCAATGGGCACAACCTTTCCCGATGAAATATAGGCATGCGCCGCCAGGATGCTGCCGACCCCCAGGGTGGTGGTGCCGGCTGCGACATCGGTCATCAGCGGGGCGCCGCCGCTATAGGGTACGTTGATCATATCCAGCTCCAGTTCCTTGACGAATCTGGCGCCTACCCGTTTTGTGAAATTTTCAGAACTGCCGTAAGCATATTTTCCAGGCGCTTTCTTAACGAGTTTTATCAGTTCGTCCAGTGTAGTCACGCCCAGGCTTTTGGGAACCACCAGCACCAGCGGCGATTTGGCAATCATTGTCACGCCGGTTAGATCCTTGAAGGTGTCATACGGCATCGTTTTGTGAAACAGGGGATTGACAATATGGGTATTGACTACGAGCGCGTAGGTATGCCCATCGGGTTTGGCCCGCACGACCGCAGAGGTGCCAATAATGCCGTCTGCCCCCGCCTTGTTTTCGATAATGACATTTGTATTCAACTGTTTGGCCAACTGGTTCGATAGCCTGCGGGCAATGGTATCGGTACCGCCTCCAGGATTATATGGAACCACAATTGTGATTGGCTTGCCGCTAAAGTCGTATGCTTGGGCAGTGACTGCAAAGGGAAAAAGCCAGAGCGAAGCCAACAACCTGTAATGCAATTTATTCATGTCTGTCTCCGGATGGGATTATTGTTTTAGAGGAATGGAAAGTGCCAGTGATTGGCTGACTATATCGTCTGTCAATTTCATTAAATATGGTTTGATATATTGTCCGTATAAATGGTGACATTAATCGATTGTTCTGTCAATTTCCGCAAGAGCGGGTGCGTTTTAAAATTGATGCATCATCTTCTTCGGGGCTTTCTATTGCGGACTTACAGCTCTACTGTCGGTGGAGATTCCCGTTATTTCGGGTCATTAGGTCGTCGTTACGGACAAAAATATTGACACAAAATAAAAATGATCTTATGATTATTTCATATTGTACGGACAAACATATAAAGAAGATAATATGCTCACGCCTGAACAGATCGCACCCAATCGCTTTCGCGCCCGTTACGGACGCTATCTGGAAGAATTCACGCTTGGCGATATATACGAACACCGGCCCGGGCGAACGCTGACGGATGCCGACAATATCCAGTTTTCTCTGCTCACCATGAATTATCACCCCATGCATTGCGATGAGGCATTTGCCAAAAAAAGTGAATTTGGCAAGCTGCTGGTCAGTAGCGGATTGACACTGGCCATTGTGCTGGGCATGTCGGTAAATGATGTCAGCGGGCAGGCCATCGCCAATCTGGGCTGGAAAGATATTCAATTGACCAATCCGGTTTTTGCCGGCGATACGTTGTATGCAGAGTCTGAAGTGCTGCAGGTCAGGGAATCTAAGTCCAGACCGCATCAGGGTATCGTGACGGTCCGGACAAAGGCCTTTAATCAGCGCGATGAACAGATCATGGTATTTGAACGCAGCTTTCTGGTCGGTCGCAAACCGCAATCAGAAACGGTTGCCGGCTGATATCAGCGGCAGTATTGGCGCAAACCACGGCCAGACAAACAACAAACACAGCGGCCAGCCATACCACTTAAAGGATAGAGATGAGACAAAAATTGATTGGGGGCGTCTTGGCGCTGTCCCTGGCAGTATTGCATGCCACCCCGGCGCTGGCCGCCTACCCGGAAAAACCGATACGGATTATTGTCGGTTTTCCTGCAGGGCAGGCAACGGACATTGTGGCCAGGCTGGCAGCAAAGGCGCTGGAGACATCGCTCAAGCAGTCTGTCTATGTTGAAAACAAGCCAGGTGCATCGGGCATTATCGGCACTATGGACGTGGTGCGTGCGCCACCTGATGGCTATACGTTGCTGGTGGGGTCCAGCGGTACGTTGTCAATCAATCCCAGTCTGTATACCAAGCTGGCCTACGATCCGTTGCGGGACATTGAGCCGATTACCGAGCTGTCGGAAGTGCCATTGTTTCTTGCGGTGAACGGGAAACTGCCTGTAAAAACGGCCAGCGAATTCATCAGCTACGTGAAGGCCAATCCGGGAAAGCTCAATTACGGGTCTGCCGGCAGTGGTGTGACCAGTCATCTGGCCATGGAACTGCTTAAGCACAATCAGGATATGGATATTCGCCACGTGCCATATAAGGGCAGCCCGCCCGCTGTGGCCGATCTGATTGGCGGGCATGTTCAGGCAATGGTTGATACGGGGCCAGCATTGCTACCGGTCGCACGGCGTGGTGATATCCGTATTCTGGCAACCCTTAACGACAGACGCAATGCTGCCGTGCCGGAGGTGCCAACAGCCAAAGAGGCTGGCATTGGCGATCTGAAAACGCCGGCATGGGTTGGGCTGGGCGCGCCCAAAGGCACTCCGCCTGAAATTATCAATACGCTGTACAAGGCGCTCGAAGGCCATTGGAAGTCGCCGGAAAATATCAAAGTGCTCAATGGGCTGGGTTCCGAGGCGGTGCTCAAGGATCCCGAAGCCTTTCGTCAGTACATTTCAGACGAAATAAAGAAATGGAAAGTCGCCGTGGACCTGTCCGGTGCACAAGTAAACTGAAGAGGAAGCTATGACTACGATTTCACAGATAATTAGCAACAAGAGCAAAGCATTCAATTATGATGGCATCCCACAGCAAGTGCGCGAACGGGCACGGCACCTGATTCTGGATGCTTTCGGCATTGCATTTGCCTCTACCCGTTTTGATTTTTCCAGACACACGCTTGACGGGTTGCAAATGCTGAGCGAAGGGACGACTGGCGACGTTCCGGTTGTTGGCATGGATGCGCGTCTGCCCGTGCGGGATGCGGCTGTCATGAACGGTCTGTTGATTCATGGGCTGGATTACGATGATACACACCCGAGCGGGATCATTCACGCCACCGCGTCGGTTATCACGGCAGTAACTGCGCTGGGCTACAAACAGGATACGTCCGGGCAGGATCTGCTTACCGCCTATGTGCTGGGTATCGAAGTGGCCACAAGATTGGGAGCCGCAGCGCATGGTGAGTTTCACCAGGTCGGGTTTCACCCTACGGGCCTGATCGGGGCCTTTGGTTGCACCGCGGCTGCAGGCTGGCTACTTGGCCTGACCGAAGCGCAGTTGACGCATGCGCAGGGCATCACCTTGTCTTTTGCAGCCGGCAGCATGGAATTTCTGCAGGACGGGGCCTGGACCAAGCGAATTCACCCCGGATGGGCAGCGCAATGCGCCATTACGGCAGCTACGTTGGCAAAAAACGGATTTGTCGGACCCAGAGAAACTTATGAAGGACGATTCGGCTTGTTTGCCAGTCATTTGGGCAAGCAATTTCAATTGGATGGCCTGCAAGAGAGCATCAATACCATCGGTACCGTATGGGAATTGATGAATGTGGCCATCAAGCCAATTCCTGCGTGTCATTTTACCCATGCCAGTGTTGATGCCGCCGCGGTATTGCATAAAGACCTGGCGCTGGAGGAGATTGCCCGGATTGTGGCAAAGGTGCCTGCCGGGGTTATGAAAACGGTGTGCGAACCGGTTGAAAACAAGAAAAAGCCGGCCAATGCCTACGAGGCGCAATTTAGTATTCCATATTCTGTGGCAACAGGCTTGCGCTACGGCCGTTTTGGTCTGGACGCACTTGAAGAGGCCGCGTACACCGACGCAACCACACTTGCCATCGCCGAGAAAGTCGAAAGTCAGGCAGATCCCGATGCCGATTTCCCCAAATATTACTCCGGCGAAGTCATCGTGGAGTTGCAGGACGGGCGTCGACTGTCGCATCGTGAACATATCAATCGCGGTGCAGATACGCGACCTATTACCAACGAAGAAATCGTCGTCAAATTCCGCGAGAATGCGGCGACTGTGCTACAGGCTGACGCAATCGACCAGGTTGAGTCATTGATTCGGAATATTGAAAAACATAACGCCCGTGAAGTGATGAACGGCATGAGCAAGGGAGCGCAGAAGTAATGCATACAGCCAACGCATACGATACCGAGCAGGAGCAGTTGATTCTGGACATGCTGGACCGCTTCCTGGCGGTAGAGGTTCAACCGCATGTCCACAAGCTGGAACATGATGATATCTATCCCGAAGAGATTGTTGAAAAAATGAAAGAGATGGGGCTATTTGGCTGCCTGATTTCTCCGGAATATGGCGGACTTGGTTTGTCCACCGTGACCTACGCCAAAATTATTGAGCGCATGTCTGCGGTCTGGATGTCCATTTCAGGCATCATTAATTCACACGTCATCATGGCAATGACCGTACAGCGTAACGGCACCGAGGAGCAGAAACGGGAGTTTCTGCCGCGCTTTGCCACCGGGGAGCTGCGTGGTGGCGTGGGGCTGACCGAACCGGACTGCGGTACGGACCTGCAAGCGATCAGAACGGTGGCGCGCAGACAGGGCGACAAGTATGTTGTGAACGGCGCCAAGATGTGGATCACCAATAGTATGTATGGCAACTGCCTGGCACTCCTGGTCAAGACCGATACGCAGGCGAACCCACGACACCGCGGCATGAGCCTGCTTATTGCAGAAAAAGGCAAGGGGTTTATTGTCAGCAAAAAGCTGGAAAAGCTTGGCTATAAGGGTATTGATACCTGCGCGCTCAATTTTGATGACTACGAAGTAGATGCTTCGCGTCTTATTGGCGGCGTCGAAGGCAAGGGATTGCAGCAGATTCTCAATGGCCTGGAGCTGGGCCGGATCAATGTGGCGGCACGTGGCCTGGGCGTGGCGCAGGCCGCGCTCTCAGAAGCATTGGCCTACTCGCAAACGCGCAAAACGTTTGGCAAGCCGATCTGTGAACATCAGGCAATACAACTGAAATTGGGAGAAATGGCCACTCGCACGGAGGCATCCCGCCTGCTGGTCTATTCAGCCGCTGCCGCGTATGACAAAGGTGAACGGTGCGACGCCGAGGCTGGTATGGCCAAATTTTTTGCGACCGAAGCCGGCATGGAGAATGCGCTCGAGGCGATGCGTATCTTTGGCGGCTATGGGTATTCCAAGGAGTATAACGTCGAACGACTGTATCGCGATGCTCCCTTGCTGCTTATCGGCGAGGGCACCAACGAGATGCAGCGCATCATTATCGCCAAACAAATGATCGAAAGGAATCGGGTATGAGCGGCAGTACAGAAAACAGCCAGGCAGCGGGACTGCCGCTGGCCGGCGTACGCATTATTGCGGTCGAGCAATACGGCGCAGGCCCGTTTGGCACCCAGCACCTGGCCGATCTTGGCGCGGAAATCATCAAGATTGAGAACCGGGCCGATGGTGGCGATGTCGGCAGGCATGTGGGGCCTTACTATTTTGACGAGAATGACAGCCACTTTTACCAGGCGTTCAATCGCAACAAGCGTAGTATGACGTTGAACCTGAAATCGGAACAGGGTATGCAAATCCTGCATCGACTGGTCAGCAATGCCGCAGCGGTATTCAACAATCTGCGTGGTGATTTGCCCGAGAAGCTGCGGCTGACCTACGAGGACCTCAAACATCTGAATCCGCAGATTGTCTGCGGTCATCTGTCCGCTTATGGGCGGCAGGGTTCCAGAAAATCCTGGCCGGGCTACGATTATCTGATGCAGGCCGAAGCCGGTTATCTGTCCCTGACAGGAGAACCACAAGGACCACCAAGTCGCATGGGTTTGTCCATTATCGACCTGATGACGGGCACCACGGCGGCAATGGGCTTGCTGGCCGGAATCCTGGGTGCACGTGCAACCGGTATCGGTCGCGATATTGATGTCAGCCTGTATGATGTAGCCATCCATAATCTGGCTTACGTGGGCACCTGGTACCTCAATGAAGGTTTCTCGCTCAAGCGCGAACAGTTCTCAAGCCATCCTTCGCTCACACCCAGCCAGCTCTACAAGACGGCCGACGGCTGGATCTTCCTGATGTGCAATAAAGAGAAATTCTGGGGCGTACTCTGCCGAGCCATTGAGCAGCCTGAGTGGATCGCCGCCGACCGATACAAGGACTTCAAAAGCCGGCTGGCCAATCGCGATCTGTTGAAACAGGAACTTGAAAGCGTGCTGGCGCACCATACGACCCAGGACTGGATGACCCGATTTGCCGGCAAGGTACCAGCGGCGCCCGTTTACGATGTGGCACAGGCGCTGGACAATGATTTTATTCATGAACAGGAACGTATTCTGGAGCTGGCGCATCCGAGCGCGAAAGTGCGGGCGATTGCCTCGCCAGTGCGGGCCGGTCCGCATCCTGTGCAGGCTGCGCCCGCGATGGGGCAGGATAATCAGGCACTGCTGACTGAGTTGGGTTATAGCGATGCACAGATTCAGTCTTTCCTGGAAAGCGCAGTGATTTAGCAAAGTTGCCAATGCCAGCTCACTATAATAGAAGTTTTTTGAGGCAGGTGGAATATGGCCAGGTCAGCTGACACTATTCACGATTCGTTGCTCAATACCAGCCAGCCCCGATATATGCAATTGGCAAAGACGCTGGTCGCCGAAATTGCCGATGGCAAGTACGCTGTCGGCGATCTGCTGCCGACCGAACAGGAGTTATGCACGCAGTTCGGCATCAGCCGCTTTACGGCAAGGGAAGCATTGAAAAAGCTGGTTCAGTCGGGTTTGGTCACGCGTCAGCCGGGTGTGGGCACCAAGGTTGTTTCTAACAAGGCCAACAGTGCATACAGCCAGAACATGGCGGGCATTTCCGATCTGTATCAATATGCCACCGATACGACACTTGTCATTGAGAAACAGGAGATCGTTTCCCTGAGCGAGGCGCAAAGTGAACTGGTGCAAGGCACGGCCGGAGAAACCTGGCTGCATTTGCAGGGCAAACGGTTTGTGAGCGATAGTCCTTTGCCTATTTGTGTGACCGAGATCTGGATTCATCCGGCGTTTCGGTCTATTCGCGGCGTCATGGGTGAGCAGCACGAGGCTATTCACTCGAACATCGAACACCAGTTTGGCGAAACCATTGCAACTGTCGAGCAGGAAATCCAGGCGATTTGCCTGACCCGAGGCCAGGCTGCGCAATTGCAGTCCCGGGTTGGCGGTCCGAGCTTGAGGATCGTCAGAAAATATCGCAATCGAAAAGGCGAACTTATCGAGGTGTCCGTCAGCACGCATGCCGCAGATCGCTACAGCTACCATTCTGTTTTTAATCGGGAATGGCGTGGTCAGGCATAACGATTTCTTGCAGACGAGTGGGCTATGACAAACACAACAACGAATAATCAGTCCAACCCTATCCGAAAAAAACAGGATAGTCGCGCAGGCTGGATGGTGCTTATCCTGACATTGACCATTCAGGCGCTGGCGACCATGGTGCTGCTGGTGCCGCCAGTGATGGCGCCCGTGCTGTCAGATCAGCTGGGCGTGCCTGCCGGCTATATCGGCTTTTATATTGCGGTGGCCTATCTGTCTGCGATGTTAAGCAGCCTGAGCGCAGGCGCGATGCTGACCATGGTAGGTCCGATTCGGCTAAGCGCCTTGTGTCTGATGTCTTCGGCCGCCGGCCTGACACTGTTCGTGATGGCTCCGTCTGTGTGGACGCTCGCGCTGGCCGGCGTCTTCATCGGTCTTGGATATGGTCCGGTAACGCCGTGCAGCTCGCAGATACTGATTAAGAATACGCCCATGCACCGGCTGAGCCTGATTTTTTCCATCAAGCAAACCGGTGTGCCGCTTGGTGGGGTGCTGGCCGCCATGATCATGCCCAGCCTGGAGCAAATGGTCGGTTGGCATAGCGCCCTGGGTGTTGTTTGCGTGGTGCTGTTCTTTTGCGCGGTGGTGTCGCTTTTTGCTCCACGTTCCTGGGAGCCGGACGCAACCGGCATCAGACGCTCTTTCAGGGAAGAGTTCTTTGGTGCGCTTGGAACGATTTATCGCGTTCCTGTCTTGCGGACGCTGGCCGTATGTTCCTTTTGCTTTTCTGTATGCCAGCTCACGTTAATGACATATGCCATTACCTTCCTGCATAACGAGGTTGGCATGTCGCTAGTTCTGGCAGGGGTTTTTCTGTCAGTTTCCCAGGCAGCAGGCGTGATCGGGAGGATTTTGTGGGGTTATCTGGCTGATAATTTCTTTTCCACCTGGAGCATGTTGCTGCTGCTGGCTGCTGGCATGCTCTTGTCTGCCGTTGGCGTCTTTTATATTGACGCCGATTCAAGTCAGTGGTGGATCATATTTGTGTTTGCCGTTTTCGGTGCCACTGCCATTGGCTGGAACGGCGTGTATCTGGCAGAAGTGGCCAGGCGTGCGCCCGAGGGGAAATCGGGTTCGGTCACTGGTGCTACGCTGGCGGTCACTTATCTGGGCGTCGTTTTAGGGCCTCCGGCCATCGGCCTGGTATCACAGGCGACAGGTGGATTCGGTTACGGCTTTTTGTCGTTGTTATTGCCCACCATCGCTTCAATCATCTTGCTGGGCAGGACCAAAAGACATTTTCAGGGGGATAAATGAGAGACAAAAGCTATCTGTTCGTGCCGGGGGACCGTGCCGAGCGTTTTGACAAGGCCATGGGTACGAAAGCCAGTGTAGTCAT
The DNA here is from genome assembly GCF_004217095.1 of Advenella incenata. Lineage (GTDB taxonomy): Bacteria > Pseudomonadota > Gammaproteobacteria > Burkholderiales > Burkholderiaceae_B > Advenella > Advenella incenata. The sequence goes on from NZ_SHKO01000001.1 coordinate 1,125,723, forward strand.
TCTTGACCTGGAAGATGCCGTTGCGCCTGAGAACAAAGACCTTGCCCTTGCGACAATCGGCACCTGGCTTCAGCGCAAACGTAATCTGGCCGGCCTGCCGCGGTTGTTCATAAGGGTGAATGATGTTAATACCCCCTGGTACGAGCGCGATTGCGCTTTGCTGCGCGACCCGTCTATTGCGGGAGTCATGTTACCGAAAGCGCAGCAGGTTCAGGCAGTGACAGCGCTATCTGACATGCTGCGTCCGGATCAGGAGCTGATCCCTCTGATTGAAACGGTAGCCGGATGGGATAGTGCGCGCAATATCGCGATTGTGGCTCGCGTATCCAGACTGGCTTTTGGTTCTGTGGATTTTTGCATTGATGCAGGTATTGCCGAGGATGGAGAACAATTGAACTTTGTGCGCACCTCGCTGGTTCTGCAATCCAGGCTGGCCGGCGTCGCGCCGCCCATTGACGGGGTAAGCGTCGACTTTCGTAATGAGGAGCAACTCAAGCGCGACGTATCACAATCGCGAAAATTCGGATTCGGAGCAAAACTGTGTATCCATCCCTCGCAGATTGAAGCTGTGAACGCTGGTTTTGCGCCGGAGCCGGCAGACATTGCCTGGGCCGAAAAGGTGATATTGGCAGTGGCAGAAAAGGGTGGCGGTGCGATTGCCGTAGACGGAAAATTAATAGACAAGCCCTTGCTGCTGCGCGCTCAAAAAATCATGGAGGCGTGTCACCAGTAGCGTGTTGGCAGGCGAGAGTCTGAAACACTTTTGTGGCTGCTTTTAGGGTAAACCACAATTTAAAGATGTCAGATAACATACAACAATGAGGCTCATAAATAAACGCTGTATTTCAGTTGGAATATTCGTGCCAGAGACAAAACCCTTTAAACGCCTATTGTTAACCGGTGCTGCCGGTGGACTGGGCAGCGTGCTGCGCCAAACTCTGAAACCCTTTGCCGACACCATAAGGCTGTCGGACATCATTGCTCCTGCTGACAAACCTCAGGCGGAAACCGGTGAAGAGCTCATTCTTTGCAATCTGGCCGACAAGGCGTCGGTAGAGCAGTTGGTGGCCGGCTGCGATGCCATCGTGCATATGGGCGGGGTCTCGGTTGAGCGTTCTTTTGAAGAAATCCTTGAAGCAAATATCAAGGGCGTGTTTCATATCTATGAAGGCGCTCGACGTCATGGTGTCAAACGGGTGATTTTCGCCAGTTCGAATCACGCCATCGGCTTTTACCGGCAGGATCAAGTCATTGATGCCGGCGTGCCGCGCCGACCCGATGGCTATTATGGTTTATCCAAAGCCTATGGCGAAGAAATGGCCAGTTTCTATTTCGATCGTTATGGCATTGAAACGGTCAGCATCCGTATCGGATCCTGCTTTCCGGTTGCGAAAGACCGGCGCATGATGCACACCTGGATCAGTGCCCGCGATTTGACCGAACTCATTCGTTGCGCGCTGGTAACTGAGAAAGTGGGGCATACGATTGTGTATGGCATGTCCGATAACAAGCAGGTGTGGTGGGCCAATCACCTGGCAGCCAGGCTTAACTTTGTGGCGCAGGATACCTCAGAAATATTCCGCGAGCAGGTTGAGCGTCAGCCCATGCCTGCAGCCGATGATCCCGTGACCGTCTATCAAGGGGGCGCGTTCACCGCCCAGGGCCCGTTTGAGTAATTCCAATGACTGCTGGACTATATAAAACCGGCCGGCGTGGATGGGAGATATAAGTGCGGTATGATTTTAATTTCGCGGGTCTGCTTCCTTACTGGCATACGTTTCTTGAAGGCGCATTGCTGACGCTTGAGCTGACCCTGGCCTCGACGGTATTTGGCCTGGCTATCGGTATTTTTTGCTCGATCGGCACTCGCAGCCGGTACCGCTGGATAAACCGTGTTTGTGCGGTCTACGTTGAGACGATTCGCAATACGCCGTTTCTGGTGCAAATATTCATTTTCTATTTCGGGCTATCCAGTATCGGGTTGCAGATGCCGGCCGCGGTGGCTGCGGTCATTGCCATGGTCATCAATGTCGGCGCCTATTCTTCGGAGATCATCCGCGCCGGCATGGACGCCATCCCCCGGGGGCAGATTGAGGCCGCCGAATGTCTTGGGCTGTCCCGGCCTCGCATCTACTGGCATGTCATTATGCTTCCGGCCTTTGAGAAAGTGTACCCATCCATTACGAGCCAGTTCATTCTGATGATGCTGATGTCGTCCATCACCTCACAGATCTCCACCGAGGAGCTTACTGCGGTGGCCAATAATGTGCAGTCGGAAACGTTTCTCTCGCTGGAATCCTACATCGTGGTTGCTGCCCTTTACTTGCTGCTGGCGGTCGTATTGCGGGTGCTTTTCTGGCTGGCCGAGCAACTGCTGTTTCGGCGCAAGCGTGTTATTGCCCAGGCGCAGCGTCGTTCGGCCTCCATGGGCAATGCGGCCGCCCGCAAGCGAAAGGCGGTGTCGCGCAAGCTGCCCGCAGTGACGATCAGGGGGTAACCATGGACTCATTTTCTACTGTACAGCTGCTGTATCTGCTCAAGGGCGTGGGCTGGACGCTGGTGTTGTCACTTATTTCATTTGCGCTTGGCTCTTTGGCGGGATTCGCGGTAATGCTGGCACGCGTCTCGGTTCACAAACCGGTCCGAGTGATCACATCTGCTTATATTCAGATTATTCAGGGCATTCCCTTGCTGGTTCTGCTCTTTATTGTCTATTTCGGAGTAGGCATTTTCGGCATCAACGTCGCGCCACTGGTGGCATCGGCCATCGCGCTGATGATTCATGTGAGCGCATTTCTGGGTGAGATCTGGCGCGGCAGCGTGCAGGCCATAGAGAAAACCCAATGGGAGGCATCGGAGTGCCTGGGCCTGTCGCGCTGGCAATCGCTGATTCTTGTGATTATTCCACAGGCATTGCGTATGTCATTGCCGCCCTCGGTAGGTTATTTGGTGCAGGTCATCAAATTGACATCACTCGCATCGGTTGTCGGCTTCGTGGAACTGACGCGCGCCGGTCAGATTATCAATAACTCGCTGTTCCAGCCATTTCTGGTTTTCGTGCTGGTGGGCGCCTTTTATTTTGTGCTCTGTTATCCATTGTCGCTATGGAGCAGGGCCATGGAGAGAAAACTGAATGTCGGCAATCGTTGATGTGCGGGATGTGCACAAGAAATTCGGAGAGAACGAGGTGCTCAGGGGCGTCTCATTTGAAATAGAGCGCGGCCAGGTCGTGGCGATCATCGGGCAGAGCGGTTCGGGCAAAAGTACGGCGCTACGCTGCATGGATCATCTGGAGACCATTAACAGCGGTTCCATCTCGGTCTGCGGGCATGAGCTTGGTACGGGTACGGTCGACCTGCGCCAATTGCGCAAGGATGTGGGCATCGTGTTCCAGAGCTACAACCTGTTTCCCCACCTGACAGTCCGGCAAAACATCATGCTTGCGTTAAAGCATGTGCGCAAACTATCGCGCGACGAATGTAGCCGCAAGGCGCAGTACGTACTTGAAAAAGTGGGCCTCGCCGAAAAGGCAGAAAGCTATCCGGAACAGCTGTCGGGCGGCCAGCAGCAACGAGTGGCGATTGCCCGGTCGCTGGCCATGGAACCCAAAGTGATGCTGTTTGACGAAGTGACCTCCGCACTGGATCCGCAATTGACAGGTGAGGTGCTCCGGGTGATCGAAGATCTGGCCAAAGGGGGAATGACGATGGTGCTGGTCACCCACGAAATGTCTTTCGCTCGCAGAATTGCCGACAAGGTAATTTATATGTATCAGGGCATGGTATGGGAAACCGGTGGCCCGGAAATCCTGACCAACCCACAAACTCGTGAGCTGCAGCAGTTTATTGGCACCGGGTTATAGCAGTTCATCGCAGTTCACTATATTTATAAAAGGTAGGACGACAAATGAAATTAATGCAGACAGTGAAAACGCTCGGCCTCGGTCTGGGCCTGATGGGTGTTTGTGCGGCCAGCCATGCCGATGCCCTGGATACCATCAAGAAAAATGGCACGATCCGCGTGGCCGTCGCAATGGGTGTGCCCATGTTCAGCTATGCCAATGCCAATATGGAACCCGAAGGCTCGGATGTAGATACGGCCAAACTGCTGGCTCAGGATCTGGGTGTCAAACTGGATCTGGTGCAAATTACCAACGCGGCGCGGGTTCCCAGCATTCAGACCGGCAAGGCAGACCTGACGGTCTCGAGCCTGTCGATTACGCCTGAGCGCGCCAAAGTGGTGGATTTCACTGTTCCGTATGCGTCGCTGCAGACCATTGTCGCTGCGCCCAAGGATGTGCAAATCAAGAACTATGCCGACCTCAAGGGCCTGCGCCTGGGCGTGACGCGCGCAACGGTCAATGACGCCGATGTGACCAAGAATGCGAAGGACGCCAATATTCGTCGTTTCGAGGATGACGCTACACTGGTGACCGCCGGTGTATCAGGGCAGGTTCAGGCAGTCTCTTCCCAATGGCCTATTGTTGCGGAAATAAACAAGAAGCAGACCAGCAATCCCTTTGAGATAAAATTTGTCCAGCATGAATTCATGCTGGGTATTGCCATGCCGAAAAACAATCCCGAACTCAAGGCATGGCTGGATAAGTGGATTCTTGAAAACCTGAAAAACGGCAAGCTTAATGATATTTATAAAAAATATCACGGCAATGCGCTTTCACCGAAAGTGGTCAATCAACAGTCGTAAAATCAATCAGCGTTGTCCTGGCACGCCAGCGATGTGTGCCAGGACGCGATTGATCAGCCGGTCTTGAGATCCTGAAGTATGCTCTGCGCGACGTCTATCCGTATGGTTCCCTGAGCGATCAAGGCATTGGCCACCTGATCAATTTGCTGTCCAACTGCTCCGGCCATCATGGCAACATTTTGAGCATGCAAGGCCATATGTCCCTTTTGAATGCCCGTCGTTGCCAATGCTTTTAATGCGGCAAAATTTTGTGCCAGTCCTGTAGCAGCAATAATTCGGGCCAATTGACTTGCGCTCTTTACGCCAAGTATTTGCAGATTGGCTTTTGCCATAGGATGCAGTTTGGTTGCCCCGCCAACCAGGCCTACGGCCATTGGAATTTCGATGCTGCCGACCAGATCCCCGGTTTTGTTGATTTCCCAGTGTGTCAGGCTTGAGTAGTGTCCATTACGTGCGGCATAAGCGTGAGCGCCGGCTTCCACGGCGCGCGTGTCATTGCCGGTAGCCAGGACGACGGCCGAGACGCCGTTCATGATGCCCTTGTTATGGGTTGCTGCACGATAAGGATCCGATTCGGCAAAATGGTAGGCGCTCATAATGCCGTCGCGGATTGCTTCTCCGCCAATCGCATCACAAGTGAATGTTGCACGCGCCCGGGCCAGGCGCCGGTCAGCAAGATTTGAAAGTATTCTCAGATATACCTTGCCGCCAGTCCACTGCTCAATCAGCGGCGCCAGTTTCTCTGCCATGGTATTGACGGCGTTGGCTCCCATGGCATCACGCGTGTCAACGATCAGGTGTGTAATGACCATAGGCCCGATACTGGAGTCAATGATTCGCACTTCGATATCCTGCAGACCGCCGCCCAATGAAAGCAGAATGGGGTCGCAATCGTCACATAGTTTCTTTATCTGCGCTTTTTGCTCCAGAATAGAGATTCTGCAAAATTGCGGATTGGTGATGTTAACCAACTGAATCTGGGCAATCATCTGAGAGCCCGACATGGACGTGGTGAACCCGCCGTTGTCATAACACTGCCTGGCGGCATTACAAACCGCGGCAACCACCGAGGATTCTTCGGTAGCCATCGGCACCAGGACATCACTATCATCGACTTTCATGTTCGTTGCAATGCCCACCGGAATATTCATGGTGGTAATGACATTCTCAATGAGATGATCGGCAGTGTCAGCGGGCAAATTGCCGGTGTTGAGCATGGCTTGGACCGTTTCCGGGTCCAGATTGCAGCGTTCTTTCAAAATATCCAGGCGACCCTGTATTCCCAGTTTGTGAAAGCCGGCAATTCGAGAGCTGAGTTCAGGCATGGTGTTTCGTTCCGTGTGAAAATAAAAAATCAACGTCTGTCCATCAAGGACGGAAGCCAGGTGACAAGATCCGGGAAGGCGGCACAGAATATCAGCGCGCCCATTTGCAATAGCATGAATGGCAGAACGCCCCTGTATACCGTACCCATGCCCAGGTGCGCGGGTAACGGCCCCTTAATATAGAACAGGGTGTATCCGAAAGGAGGGCTGATATAGCCAGTTTGTATCGTGATGGCATACAAGACGCCAAACCAGATTTCATCAAAGCCAAGTAATTTGACGATAGGCAAAAAGACCGGCACCGTAAGCAGGATGATTCCGATTTCGTCCAGGACAGTTCCCAGAAAAATCAGAATCAGCATCATCGCAGCCAATATGACGTAAGGGTGAACCTGCATGTCGCGGATCAGGCTCAGGAGGGTATCGGCGCCACCCAGGCCGGTAAATACAGAGACATAGGCTTTTGCACCAATGGTAATCCACAGAATCATTGTGGTGGCTTTCGCGGTTTCGAACGTTGCATGGCGAATGCCGGAATAGTCCAGTTTGCGTTTGAGCATCCCAATGATGAACGCACCCGCAACGCCAACTGCAGCCGCTTCTGTGGGGGTGGCGATGCCAAAAAATATTGAGCCCAGTATCAATATGACAAGGATAATGGGAAAAATAACGCCTTTTACGCTTCGCAGTTTGGTCAGGAAGGGGACGCGCTCGCGCTGGGATTGCGGAACACGTTCAGGATGTGCGTAGGCAATGTAAAGAATGTACAGAATGTAGAAAACCGCGAGAATCAGTCCTGGCACGATACCGGCAATGAGCATCTTGCCGATCGATACCTGAGCGGTGACGGCATATACAATGGTCAGAATGGACGGTGGAATAAGAATGCCAAGCGTGCCGGAGGCGCATATCGTGCCGGTAACCAGTTTCGGGTCATATCCGCGCTTGAGCATCTCTGGCATGGCCAGCAGCCCCATCGCGGTGACTGCTGCGCCCACAACCCCTGTCATCGCCGCCATCAGCACGCAAATAAGGACAGTGCCAATGGCCAGCCCGCCTCGCAGGCGACCGAACCAGATTTCCATGACGCCGTACAGTTCTTCAATAACGCCAGTGCGCTGTAAAATTGCTGCCATGAAGATATAGAGGGGAATGCCCAGCAGCGCTTCAGAGCGCATGGTATCGAAAATCTGCAGTACCATGATCACAACTGCATTTGCATCCCAGAGGGTCACCGTAATCAGAAGCGATAAGCCGCCAAGTACGAAGGCAATGGGTAAGCCGGTGAGCATGAACAGCGTTAACCCTGCAAACATGATGACCAGAATAATATTCGCGCTCATGATTGTTGATCCTGTTCTTTGTACAGAACGGTCAGCATTTCCGCAAAACTCTGAAGTCCCAGTAATAAAACCGATATGGGTATGGCAAACTTGACGGGCCAGATGGGTGGATTCCAGGCAGAAAACGATGTTTCCTTATACTCCCACGCTTGCATTGCGGGTGAGAAAGAATAGGAAAACATGATGATGCTGAACACAATAATGATCAAAAAACTGAATAAATCGAGCAGTCGCTGATTTTGCGCAGAGAGCTTTTTTTGCAGCAAATCCAGGCTGACATGACCGCGCATGTGCAGCAAATAGGCCCCGCCAAGCAGAAAGTATGGACCAAACAGCAGGGTTGCAAGCTCCATGCCCCAGGTTGTCGGGGCATGGAATACATATCTGCTGATCACTTCGTACAACATTGAAAATACGATCAGGAAAATAAGCGCTGATGCAATATTGAAAAAGAATTTATTGATGCGGGTAATACCCAAAATGTAGGCGGACACGAAAGCAGGCATGGGATAAATCCAAAAAACAATGTTGCAGATAACGACTATCTCAATTGAAGATTCAAGACAGCAGCCCGAGATCCTTCATAAATGCAATTTGGCTGTCCATCATTTTTTTGGCCAGGGGGTTGCCTTTGGTTGCCGACTCCCACGCTTTTACCGCCTGTACCCGGCCCTGCGCCAGTTCATCCGCACTCAGCATGGTCACTTCTACGCCTTTGCTCTGGAAGGCTTTCAACGCCAGCGTGTCGGCCACGAGAATATGCTGACGCAGGGCGCCGGAAATTTCCCGGGCTGCGGTTGCCAGGGCCGCCTTATTTGGTGCAGACAGTTTTTCGTATGCGCCGCGATTGGCCACATAACTTGTTGCTGTTGTAGGCTGATGCGGGCCAGGCATGACAATGTATTTGGCTACTTCGGCCAGGCCGGCTTCAAGGTTGGCAGTCAGATCGCCTCGGTCGGCAAAATCGATCACGCCCTTATCCAAAGCAGAATAGACTTCGTTTGTTGCCAGCGTCGTGACCGATACGCCAAGCGCTCCCATGACAGTTGAGGCCAGTCCAACGAATCGCCCTTTTTTATCTTTCAGATCTGCGAGCGATTTGATTGGTACGCGTGAATGTATGGGCTCTGGTCCGTATACAGTGGGGGCGACATAATACAATCCCGCGGGCGCATAGGCTTCTCGAGCCAGGGCCAGTCCGTCTTTCTCGTAGAACCAGGCTTCGTACTGGTCTGGTTCGGGAAATCCAAAAGGAACAGTGCTGGTAAACGCCAGCCCCGGAATTTTTCCTGCCTCATAGCCGTCAAATGTTTTCATCATCTGAAAGGCGCCGCCGCGCACGGCATCAAATGCCTGATTGGCTGGCACAAGCTGACCCGCGGAATAAAGTTGAATCTGGAATTTGTTGTCAGTCAGTTCTGCCACACGCTTGACAAAAAGCGCTTCAAACTTTTGCGGTGTGGTGCCGCCGTCCCACAATGATTGCATCTTCCATTTCACGACTTCCTGGGCCCGTGCTACGGCAGGTATGCCCAGGACACCGATGCCCGCAACAGTTCCTGATGCCAGTTTTTTAAGCAGATCGCGGCGTAGGATTTTCATTCATGTCTCCTTGATTTTTTAAGATATATAGGTACAGTAGTGGGTACGGTATAAATATATATATTTATTCTCTTGTTCGCTATGATGCTAAGTTATGGGAAATTAAACAAGGTACGGTTGCATCGAAATGTGCGGATACTGTGCCTGAATGTGTAGGGGTACACCTATGGTGCGAAGCACCATACATCGGAACGCTAATGAGTAAAGTCAATAATATTGTCGAGCACATGCTTCTTGCCATACAGAATGGAAATCTGAAAAGTGGTCAGAAGTTGATGTCCATACGGGTTGCCCGTGAACATTTCAATGTGTCAAAAAATACCATGATCGATGTTTATGACAGACTCGTTTCATTGGGGCATATCACGGCCAGGCCAGGCTCCGGTTATTACGTCAGCACATTAAGTAAAAAGCAAAATAGAAGCAGCACCACGCATATAGCAGAAGCGGTGGATGCGATATCATTGTTGCGGGAGCAGTTAAACCAGACCTATCGTGTCCGGGTCGGAGATGGCAGGCCTCCGTCCTCATGGATGAGCCAATTCGATTTTGATATGCGGCTTAAAATACCCAGTGATAGTAAATATGGCTACGGACATCCCATGGGTTTCGAACCGCTGCGCGAGGCGATCGCGCAAAATCTCATTGAGAGATCTATTCAGGCGTCGGCAGATCAGGTTCTGCTCACTTACGGCGCTAACCACGCGATGGACTTGATTATCAAACAGTTTCTGTCCCCGGGGGATACGGTTCTTGTTGATAGTCCTGGGTACTATCCTTTATTTGCCAAACTCAAACTGTACAAAATTAAAATGATTGGCGTCAGGCGCGGCGGCACGGGCCCCGATACCGAAGATCTTGAGGACAAGGCCAGAGTGCATCGTGCAAAGCTGTTTTTCACGCAAACACTGGGCCACAATCCTACTGGCGGCTGCGCAACCCTGGCCGCGCAATATCAGGTGCTCAAGCTGGCCGAAAAATATGATTTCAGGGTTGTCGAGAATGATGCGTTTGCAGACTTGTTGCCACCAGGTATACCGCGTATGGCGGGGCTGGACCAGTTGGATCGCGTCTTGTATATAGGCACTTTTTCCAAGACGCTATCGGCCAGTTTTCGAGTCGGCTATGTTGCTGGCAGACAGGCGCTGATTGATTCTCTTTGTAATATTAAGATGCTGACCGTGGTCACATCGTCGGACTATCTTGAGCGATGGCTTTACAGTTTGATTGCCAACGGACAATATCTGAAGCACTTGCGACGGCTTCGGCCAATGGTCGAACAGGCGAGCGCTCTGGCGTTGAACAATTTTTCATCGTTGGGGTTTCATGTTCCTTATCAGTCTGAAGGCACTTATTACATGTGGCTCGAATTGCCCAACCACCTGGACGATATCGAAGTTGCTCGAAAGGCGGCCGAAGAGGGCATATTCCTTGCCCCGGGTACGGTGTTCTACCCAGAAAAAAAATCCAGCCAAAAACCGGCGCTGCGAATTAATGTTGCTTATGCCAATGATCCTGATTTTCTGACGTTCCTCAGAAAATTGCGCGCAGGCGCCGTCGGGAACGAATAGAAACCCCGAGCCTGGTGTGAATGCGACGCTACGGTGTTGCCAGGCGCAAAAGGCGATGGGATATAGCTGGTAACGTACTGTATATGACAAAGTAAATATTTGTTAAGAACATATCATGCAAATTTTTCTACAAATTTATTACACCTGTCCTTTTACAATGCGCACATACAATGGTCAGGAAATATGGCATACTGATTACCCAATCTAGAAATTCCTAATCAAATAAAATCATAATTTCTTGTCCCGTTTTTCCGTTTCAACTGATCATTATTCCAGTCCTGTTCTAAGGAGATACTAATGAAGTCAAGTTCGAAAAAATCGGTTTCCCGCCCCGCCAATGGGGCCAAAGACGAAGTTGGCAATGCCGGAGAGTTACAACAACAGGCTGGCGGCACGCATCCGGTTATGACCACTCAGCAGGGTCTGACCATCAGCGATAATCAGAATTCTTTGCGCGCAACCCCTCGAGGTCCGACATTACTGGAAGACTTCGTGCTTCGAGAGAAAATCACGCATTTCGATCATGAACGAATTCCCGAGCGAATTGTTCATGCCCGTGGCACCGGTGCTCATGGGTATTTTGAATTGACCCAATCACTGTCGAAATATACAACGGCAAAAATTCTTACCGAAAAAAATGTCCAGACACCGGTTTTCTGTCGAATATCCACCGTGGCTGGCGGCAGCGGCTCGGTGGATACCCCCCGTGATGTGCGCGGTTTTGCCGTAAAGTTCTATACACAGGAAGGCAACTGGGATCTAGTCGGCAATAACATTCCTGTGTTTTTCATACAGGACGCCATGAAGTTTCCGGATCTGATTCATGCTGTCAAAATGGAACCGGATCGCGGCTTCCCACAGGCGGCCAGCGCGCATGATACGTTCTGGGATTTTATCTCGCTCATGCCCGAGTCTATGCATATGGTCATGTGGGCCATGAGCGATCGGGCGATTCCGCGCTCCCTGCGTATGATCGAAGGCTTTGGCATTCACAGTTTCCGGCTGGTGAACAAGGATGGAAACAGTACCTTCGTCAAGTTCCACTGGCGTCCGAAAATCGGATTGCAGTCTACTGTGTGGGATGAAGCGGTCAAACTGGCAGGTGCTGACCCGGACTTTCATCGCCGTGATTTTTTTGAGGCGATTCAGAATGGTGCTTTTCCAGAGTGGGAGCTGGGTGTCCAACTGTTTACCCAGGAAGAGGCCGATGCCTTCCCGTTCGATCACCTGGATTCAACCAAATTGATCCCCGAAGAGCTTGTGCCACTGAAAATCATTGGCCGCATGGTGTTGAATCGCTGGCCGGACAACTTTTTTGCCGAAACCGAGCAGGTCGCATTCTGTCCCGCCAATATTGTCCCCGGTATTGATTTTTCCGATGACCCACTATTGCAGGGACGACTGTTTTCCTATCTGGATACACAGTTGTCTCGACTGGGCGGTTCGAACTTTGCACAGATCCCGGTTAATGCTCCTAAATGCCCCTTCCAGAACACGCAACGCGACGGGCATATGCAGATGCAGTCGCAAAAAGGGCGAACCGCATACGATCCGCAAAGCCTGGATCCCAATGCCACGCGTGCCAGTTTGAAAACAGGCTTTCACAGCGCTGCGTTGCAGACAGAAGGCGCCAAGTCCCGTATTCGTGCGGAAAGCTTTGCCGATCACTACAGCCAGGCACGGATGTTTTATCGTAGTCAGTCCGAGGTGGAGCAGGCGCATTTGGCTTCGGCACTGGTTTTCGAACTATCCAAGGTTGAGACCGAACATGTGCGTCTGGCTGTTGTCAGCCAGTTGCGCACTATAGACGAGAGCCTGGCAAAACGCGTTGCAGATGGGCTGGGCCTCAAAGCTTTGCCGGCAGCGGTCAAGCCTGTGGTGCCCGTTCAGGACCTGGATTTGTCTCCAGCTTTGCGTCTTATTGATCGAATGAAAGATACGCTCGAAGGGCGAACCATCGGCATATTGATTGCCGACGGCTCCAACAACGAGAGTATCAACGCGATGAAGAGCGCACTGGATAAAGCCGGCGCGGCGGTGAAGCTGGTTGCGCAAAAACGCGGTGTGACGCTCAAGGATGGCAGCTACGTGACAGCTGATGGGCAACTGGCGGGTACACCATCGATTGTGTTCGATGGGGTGGTCAGTATTTTGCCGATGGCCGAAGCGGAAAAGCTGGTGCATGAGGCGGCCGCCGTAGACTGGTTCCGAGATGCCTTTGGGCACTTGAAAGCCATTGCCGCGTGCAAGGGAACGCACAAGATTCTGGAAGCGGCCGGCATCAAGCCCGATGCGGGCGTGGTCGCACCGGAAGACATCAAGGCGTTTATCAAACTGGCAAAAACACGGCAGTGGAAGCGGGAACCAACGTTGCGGACATTGGCCTGACCGCTTGATCCGTCCATGAGAAAAACAAGACCACGGGTCGTGTGCCACGTGGTCTTGTTGCTGTTAGATTGGCTGCCTGAACTGGTGTCAGGCCAGGGAGTCCCAGTCAGTGGCCAGCGTTGGATCCTGGCCTTTTGACTGCGTGACTGACGTGGCGGTGGCCGGTGGCTCCAGCGTTTCCTGCAGGGTCCAGCCACGGTCTGTATGGCGCAGCAGGAAATATACGGTTTGGTCACGCGCCACCGAGCGCGCTTCAAGGCGTTGCACCCGTTCTGGGCGGTCCAGATGCACGGCATACATAATGCGAATAAAGGTGTCGGCATGCCGGGGAACCTGCCTGGCCGATTCCCATTCTTGCAATTGTGATTCAGTGAGTGCCAGCCGCTTGCAAAGCACTGCGCAAGTCATTTGCAGTTCCCTGCACAGATAGCGAAATTCGGCGCCCGATAGCGCTACGCTTTTTACGCAGAGCGCGCTGCAAATGGTTCTTTTGAGCCCCTGGGGATTATGGACGACGATGCTCCTGCCATTTCTGGTCTCCTTTATCCGATAACCATTGCTCAGCCAGACGTTCTGCAGGCCACCTTCAACAAATGGATGCATCATCAATCCCAATCAGTCGCTTTTTTGAATAAGTCTTTTGAAAAAGTATACAGGAGGTTAACCCTGATATGACAATTTGAAGACAGATCATCGCCATGCTGGCGTATCCTATTAATACTATTTATTTATCAATTGATCAAAATAATTAATTTAATTTTTCAATTGAAATTCAATAGAATGAATTCCAGGCTATTTCATGAGTGATCAGGGAGGACAGATGCAAAGTCTGCTCATAGGCTGTGGCGCCGGATTTTCGGGCGACCGCATAGATGCTGCCCAGGCGGTTGTCAAGACGTTGATTGCGCGCCGGCAGCCCGCTGTGCTTATCTTCGAGATGCTGGCCGAGCGTACGCTGGCCCTGGGTCAATTGGCCAAAAATCAGGATCCGGAGCGCGGCTACGAACCATTGCTGCAGGAGGTGCTGGCGCCCATTCTGAATGATTGTATCGCCCATCATATTCCCATCGTCAGCAATTTCGGGGCAGCCAATCCCGTTGCAGCAGCCAAAGCCATTGAGGCATTGGCCATTGAACAGAATCTGGCAGGATTGAAAATTGCAGTAGTAGAAGGCGACGATATCCTTGCGAAGGTGGATATCTCCAGACTGCAGATTTGGGAAGGGGATCGTGAATTGGCTGCCGGCGCCGGCGATCCGATCGCGGCCAATGTTTATCTGGGCGCCAGAGGCATTGCAGAGGCCCTGACCGATGGCGCACAAATTGTGATTACCGGCAGAGTGGCCGATCCGGCGCTCACGCTGGGGCCCGCCATGGCGCATTTTAATTGGGATTGGCAGGATTGGGACCGGCTGGCTGCAGCAACACTGGCCGGGCACCTGCTCGAATGCGGCTCGCAGGTCACGGGTGGCTATTTTGCCGATCCGGGCTATAAGGACGTACCGGATCTGGCCAATGTCGGCTTTCCCATTGCGCAAATCTTTGAAGACGGCCGGATTATTATAGGCAAGGCTGATGATACGGGCGGTACGGTCAACCTGATGACAGTGAAAGAACAAATGCTGTATGAAATCCATGATCCCGCATGCTATATGACGCCAGATGTCATTCTTGATATTTCCCAGGTACAGATTCATCAGATCGCGCCCGATCAGGTGCAAGTGACCGGCGCCCGCGGTGCTCCCAGGCCAGACACGCTCAAGGCGACTGTCTCGTTCATGGGCGACTGGTTCGGCGAAGGAGAGATTTCCTATGCCGGCCCCAATGCCGGGGAACGCGCAAAGCTGGCTGCAGACGTATTGGGTGCGCGGGCAAAGTTGCTGAAGGGGCCATGCCGCTTTCGGCGTGATCTGCTTGGCGTGGTCAGCGTACTGGATTCGGATACAGGGGTGCTGCGTGACAGTCTGCCGCTTGATCAGATCACGGACGTGCGTCTGCGGCTGGCTGTCAATGCGCCGGACAAAATGACAGTCGAACGAATGATGCATGAAGTCAATGCGCTGTACTGTTGCGGGCCAGCCGGCGGCGGAGGCGTACGAACCAGTGTCAAGAGCAGTGTGCGCACGGTGTCGTATCTGGTTCCCCGTGATCAGGTGCAGGAAGGCTGGCGATACGTTGCGGGAGAGGCACAATGAGCACGTTAATAAAGCTGCATGAGATTGCACATGCAAGGGCGGGGGACAAGGGTAATCGTCTGAACATCAGTCTGATTCCGTATGACCCGGTGCATTGGCCGCTATTGCTGGAGCAGGTAAGTGCGGAAAAAGTTAAGGCATGGTTTGCCCACCGCGGTGCAACGCAAGTTGTGCGCTACGAGTTACCCAATCTACAGGCATTGAATTTCGTTATTGATAACGTGCTTGAAGGGGGCGTGAACACCAGCCTGAATCTGGATAAACATGGTAAATCAAATTCGTTCCGACTGCTTGATATGTCGATACAGATCGGGACTAAAAAAGGAGACAGTCAATGACAATGAATAATTTCAAATCCAAAGTTATCTTATCGCTTGCCGCAATGACACTGGCTGCAGGCAGCGCCATGGCAGCCTATCCCGACAGGCCAATCACCTTTGTCGTGCCGTTTGGCGCGGGTAGTGGCACCGACAAGCTGGCCAGGGTGCTGGCAGAGGAAGTGTCAAAACAGGTCGGGCAGACGGTGGTGGTGGAAAACAAGGGCGGGGCCAGTGGCTTTATTGCCGCGCAGGACATTGCCCGGGCCAAGCCTGACGGTTATCGCATTTTTGTGACCTCCAATACGACCCACGCCAGTAATTCGGCGCTGTTCAAGAAACTGCCGTATGATCCGGTGAAGGATTTTGCCCCCATCTCCAAATTAGGCAATATTCCGCTGGTGCTGGTGGTGAACCCGCAAAGCATTCCATCCAAAACCGTACCGGAATTCATTGAGCACCTGAAACAAAATCCTGATAAAGTGTTTTTCGGCAGTGGCAGCACCTCTGCCAGAATTGGCGGGGAATTGTTCAAAATCCTGACGGGCACCAAGATCAGCAATGTTGATTACAAAAGTAATCCGCAGGCTGTGGTGGATACGGTCGGCGGACAGATTCAGATGATGATTGCAGATGCGGCAACCACACTGCCTTTGGCGCGTGACGGCAAGCTGCGTGCGTTGGCCGTCTCGACCAGCAAGCGTACCGATATTGCCCCGGACTTGCCGACCTTGGCCGAAACCGGTGTCAAAGGGTATGAGATGGTTGCATGGTTTGCCTCGTACGCACCTGCCGGCACCCCCGATGAAGTGATCAAGACATTGAATCAGGCATTCGTCAAAACCCTGAACGATCCGAAAATTGTGAAAAATCTTCAGATCCAGGGTATTGAAGCCCAGGCCAGTACGCCGCAAGAACTGGCCAACTTTCAGAAAGCAGAAACCGAAAAGTGGGTAGATATCGTCGCCAAGGCCGGTGTTGAAGTACGATAGCAGTTGTCGGGGTGGCTGCCGCGGGCGCCTCCCAACCAACTACCGGGCTATCCATTACATTTGTGAATCTTTCCACTAAACACCTGAAAGCCTTCAAGGCGCTGGCAACCGAAAAAAACTTTACCAAGGCGGCCAGCCAGTGCCATCTGACGCAGCCTGCGCTTAGCGTGCTTATCCAAAATCTGGAAGAACAGGTGGGCGCCAAGTTGTTCGAGCGCAATACGCGCAACGTCATGCTCACGCCCGAAGGGTTGCTGTTTGACGCGTTCGCAGACAAACTGCTGGATGACTTCGAGCACGCGCTAAGCGAATTGCGCCAGCATGTGTCCAAGAAGGCGGGTCACGTGACGGTGGCTGCTTTGCCATCGGTCGCTGTGGGCAGCCTGATTCCGGCGGTCGCGCAATTTAACCGTATTTACCCGGGCGTGTCGGTGGCCTTTATTGATGTGACGGCCGATGAGTGTCTGAGTTTGGTCAAGACGCGCAAGGCAGATTTTGCCGTGACCTTCGTCGGTGAACACCATCCGGAGCTGATCAGTCAGCCCTTATGTTCCGATTCGTTCTATGTGGTTTGTTCAACTGACCACCCGCTGGCCGCGAGCAAAAAGCTGCGCCAGCAAGACATACTGGCGCATCCGGTGATCCAGTTCGTGCGCAGCACCAGTATTCGGCAACATCTGGATGCTTCGTTTTATCCGGAAAAACTCATTACCCATATGGAAGTGTCCAATTTGTCCACGGTGGCAGGCCTGGTGGCAAACAATATGGGTATTTCAATTGTGCCAGGCCTGTCGCTGTTTCTTTACACCAAGCCGGACATTGCCATTATTCCGCTGGAACTGGAAGTACCTAATCGCATGATTTGCCTTGTGCAGGCGCGCGATCGGGTGCAATCGGTGGCGGCGCAGGCGCTGATCACACATTTGAAAGAGACGATTCGTGCCTAGGATTTTCCCTAGGGCTGTATCGCGAAATGGTCTGTCTGCACCAAATTAGGGCGGCGAACTTTGTATGAGCCGTCAAGCGTGCCGGCTGGTTAACCTTTTGAAATATCGAACAATATAGTTCTTGTGCTGCGAGTAAAAAGCGCAAGGTGGCGTATACATTCCTTTTAGGAATAAACAATCACGCATTAAATTCCCTTTGAGAAAAAAGACGGACTGGGCATGATGCTGTCATCAAGGAGTAAACAAGATGACACAGCAAGACCTTTCGATCCAAATCAATCCGTCCAGCCCTGTACTTGAACCGGGCATTGCCGCTGCTCTGCAGCAAATAGTCACTCCACACCTGAGTGATAATCTTCATCGGCAGGTAGGCGTTGTCGGACTCACGCGTTACAACCGGACTGGAAAACTGGTTGGGACCGCCGTTACCGTACAAACGCGTGCAGGCGACAACTTGTATATCTACAAGGCGATGACCATGCTTGAACCCGGTCACGTACTGGTCATAGACGCAGCCGGCGATGTGAGCAATGCCTGCATTGGCGAGATCATGAAGAAATATCTGCAGCAACGCGGATGTGCCGGCATTATTGTCAATGGGGCCATTCGCGATGTGGCC
Source organism: Advenella incenata (assembly GCF_004217095.1). Lineage (GTDB taxonomy): Bacteria > Pseudomonadota > Gammaproteobacteria > Burkholderiales > Burkholderiaceae_B > Advenella > Advenella incenata. Next base: position 1,143,725 of record NZ_SHKO01000001.1, read on the forward strand.
GCGTTTGAGAACGACAGCTTCCCTTGCTATGCACGGGGCAATGTGCACCGCGGGCCATACAAAGAAGGCCCGGGCCAGATCAATGTGCCGGTCAGTATCGGCGGGCAGGTGATCGCGCCGGGAGATGTGGTTGTTGCCGACGAAGATGGTATTGTCTGTTTTCCTGTCGGGCAGGCAGAGGCACTGATTGCTGCGGCCAGGGCGCATGCGGACAAAGAAGAAAAAATCATGAATGAAATTGCGTCTGGCGCTAAAGAACAAAGCTGGCTGCATCCGGTGCTTGCGGCCAAAGGACTGTCTTGAGATGACGACAGTGATGACAAGCCCGAACCAGTTGCTGGCGCAGCGGATGCAGCGCATCAAGGCCTCGCCAAGCATGGCGGCAAAAAAGAAAGTAGACACGCTCAGGGCGGCCGGCAAACAGATTGTTGATTTTACGATTGGTGAACCCGATCTGGCGACGCCGGAACATATTGCAACCGCCGCCGTGCAGGCGATCCGGCACGGCGCGACCAAATACACGGCATCTGCCGGTGTGCCTGAATTGCTGCAGGCCGTTGCGCAAAAATTCGAGCGCGAAAACGGCCTTCACTATGCGACAGATCAGCTCATTGTGGGCACCGGCGCCAAGCAGTTGATCTATACGGCGCTGGCCGCGACACTGAACGACGGCGATGAGGTCATCATTCCGACACCATTCTGGGTGTCTTATCCCGACATGGTCACGCTCAATGGTGGTACGCCGGTCATGCTGGCAAGCACTGCCGAATCGGGATTCAAAATTTCAGCAGCAGAACTGGAACGGGCCATTACAGACAAAACCAAGTGGCTGTTGTTGAATAGTCCGAATAATCCGTCAGGATCCATGTATACGGCAGCGCAGTTTCGCGAAATCGCGGCAGTGCTGGAGCGGCATCCGCAAGTCTATCTGATGATAGACGAGATCTACGAACACTTCAGCTATGACGATGTGTATGTATCACTGGCTACCTACAGCGAAACGCTCAGAGCCCGCACATTAGTGGTCAATGGTGTTTCCAAGGCGTATGCCATGACCGGCTGGCGTATCGGTTATGCAGCAGGCCCAGCGGTTCTGATCAAGGCGATGACGACCCTGATATCGCAGACAACATCATGCGCCAGCGAGCCCAGCCAGCGTGCTGCTGTGGCGGCGCTGACGCAGGACCAGTCTTGCGTGCGAGAGGCCAGCCGCATTTTTCGTGAACGTCGTGATGTGATTGTGCCGTTGCTCAATGCGATCGAGGGCATAACTTGCGCGGTGCCGCAAGGTGCATTCTATGTATTTCCGAGTGTCAAAGGGCTGCTGGGCAAACGCATGCCCGATGGCAAGATCCTTGCGACGGATCTGGATGTTGTGCTTTACCTGCTGGACCATGCTGGTGTGGCGGTGCTCGATGGCACAGCCTATGGTACGCCGGGTTTTATAAGAATCAGCTTTGCTACCGATTTGGATATTATCAGGAAAGGGTGTGAAAAGATTGCATCTGCTTGCAGACAACTTGTCTAACAATGAAATTTTCCAGGGAAGTTATCATGAAATTGAAAAACCTATTGACCATTTTGCCATTTGTCATGGCCTGCGCCAATGTTGCGCAGGCCGACGCGCTGGACGCCATCAAGGAGCGGGGCACACTCGTATGCGGCACGCTTGGCACTTCTGAACCATTCAGTTTCCAGGATCAAAAAACGCGCCAGGTGGTTGGCTATGAAGTGGACCTGTGCAAAGAAATCGCTGACAGTATCGGCGTCAAGCTCGAAGTCAAAATGATTTCGGTGGCCGCACGCATTCCCGAACTGGCGGCAGGTCGTGTGGACGTTGTAGCGGCTAACCTGGGCTGGTCTGTGGATCGGGCCAAGCAAATTGATTACAGTTATGCCGACTATGTCAGCCCGCAGAAGATTCTGATCCGCCAGGCTGATGCCGATAAATTGAAGACAACCGCAGATCTGGCGGGCAAGCGCGTGAGCGCTGTAAGCGGTTCATCTTCCGAGGCAGGCGCAAAACGCCTGATCCCGGATGTCACAACGGTCACGTTCAAAGATCCACCGACGGCATTTGTCGCACTTCAACAGAAAAAAGTGGATGGTTTCGTTGGGTCCGAGCTGATGCTTCTGAAGTTTGAACAAGGGGCACAGAAGACACCGGTCAAACTGACCATGATTGAAGATCCGCTATTTACCGAGCCGTGGGGCCTTGGCGTCAAAAAAGGGGAAAAGGCGCTGCTTGGCAAAATTAATGAGACGATGGCCGGCCTTGAGCAATCCGGGAAAGCCCAGCAGATATTCGATCGCTGGTTCGGCCCCCAGACCCAGTTTCATACCAAGCGGGTATTCAAGATGGAAGAGATCAAAGGTTAGGGCGCAGGTAGCCGGTATATGAACTACACATTGGATTTCGCTTCGCTGCTTGACGGCCAGTATCCGTGGCTTGTGCTCCAGGGCGTAGTGACGACGTTGAAAATGACCCTGCTGGCCTGGCTGATTGCTTTTGGCCTTGGCAGTGTCCTGACCGTCGTGCGTACGCTCAATATCCGGGTGATCAATTACCTGATTGCCTTATATGTTGCCTTTCACCGTAATGTACCCATGCTGGTTCATATCCTGTTCTGGTATTTTGGCGTGGCCTCGATTGTGCCCGAAGCGATCAACGATGCAATCAATGTCATCGGCGGCGAGTTCTTCTATTCGACGATTGCCATCGGCCTGGTCACTGCCGCCTACGTGACCGAAGATTTGCGCAGTGCGATTCGTTCGATACCGACAGGGCAAATGGAGGCTTCCAGGACCCTGGGTTTGAATTATCTGCAATCGATGCGCAAAGTGATTTTGCCGCAGGCATTTGTTGTCTCCATTCCCACGCTCACCAACCAGACCCTGTTGCTATTTAAAAATACCAGTCTTGCTATGGCAATAGGTTTAATCGAGCTGACGGGCGCGGGGCGCGAGATCGAGTCGGCAACATTCAAGACGTTTGAAATTTATTTAATAGTCACTGTGATTTATCTGGTTATTTCGCTATGCCTGATGTTTGTCGGTGCCAGTCTGTCCAGAAAGGCCGCCTTCAGTGAAAAACGGTCTTAGGAAACAGCATGTTTGAAATACTTTCCGATAACTGGTTGTTGCTGCTGGTTGGTCAATACCCCCAAGGACCGCTGGGCGGACTGGCTGCCACCATCGTATTGGCCGTGCTCAGTCTGGTTTTCTCTTTTCCTTTGGGTATTGTGCTGGCGTTGTGCCGGATTGGTTCGGTGCGTATTCTGTACTGGCCCGCCACAGCCGTGGTCTATGTGGTGCGCGGCCTGCCGTTGATCATGTTTATATTCTGGGCATATTTCATGGTGCCGGTGATTATCAATCGCCCGGTTGCCGGTACGACGACCATGGTGGTGGCGCTGGTGTTCTATGAGAGCGCCTACATTTCCGAGATTGTCCGCAGTGGTATTCAGGCCTTGCCTGCCGGACAGCGGGAAGCGGGACGCTCGCTGGGCCTGAGTTATTTTCAGACGATGCGCAAAATCATTCTGCCGCAGGCGCTGTTCAATACGATACCCAGCATTCTGAGCCAGTTTATTTCAACGGTGAAAGAGACGTCTCTGGGATTTGTGATCAGCGTGCATGAACTGACCTTTGCCGCCACCCAGATCAACAATATATTGCTGACCCGGCCGTTTGAAGTATTCGGCTTGCTGGCATTGACTTACTTTTTTCTCAATCTGATTCTGGTAGGGCTGGTCAAGGTGGTTGAGACGCGAATTGAACACAGCCGTATAGCATTTGAGGGATAGGAGTTTCGCATGATTCAGTTTAACAACGTGTCCAAGTGGTACGGGCAATACCAGGCCTTGTGTGACGTGACCGCAAAAGTGTCCCAGGGCGAAGTGCTGGTGGTGTGTGGCCCGTCCGGTTCAGGCAAGTCCACGCTGATTCGCACCGTCAATCGGCTTGAGCCGATACAGGCTGGTTCGATTGTTGTAGATGAGCAGGACGTCAACGCCTGCAAGTCAATAGACGAGCTGCGCAGTCATATCGGGTTTGTGTTCCAGCAGTTCAATTTGTTTCCCCATATGAGCGTGCGCGATAACCTGATGATGGCGCCGGTGATATTGAAGCGTAGCAATAAAGCGGCTGCGCGCGAGAAGGCTATGTCGCTGCTGGAGCGGGTGGGTCTTGGCCATAAAGCCGATGCCTTCCCCGGGCAGCTTTCAGGCGGACAGCAGCAGCGGGTCGCCATTGCTCGTGCGCTGGCAATGAACCCGAAGATCATGCTGTTTGATGAACCCACCAGCGCGCTGGATCCCGAGATGGTCAATGAGGTTTTGCTGGTGATGAAGTCGCTGGCATTGGAAGGAATGACAATGATCTGCGTGACGCATGAAATGAATTTTGCGCGGGATGTTGCCGACACTGTTTGGTTCATGGACGCCGGGGCCATTGTCGAGCAGGCGCCGCCGGCCGAGTTCTTTACCCGGGCCCGGACCGAGCGCGCTCGCAAGTTCCTGGCCGATATCAGGCATTGATGCCGCTGCCATAAGGAATACCGAAATTGCAGACATCTTTGGCCAGCATGGCAACCTCCTTGTAGAGCATGGCATTGGCATTTTTTGCATACATGGCGCAGTAAAGAGATTTGGGCGGGGCTTTGGTGGTTTTCAGAATGGCCAGCTTGCGACTGGTGACCAGCGGGTAGAAATAGTCAATCGGCAGGCAACAGATGCCGAAACCGGCGACCGTCAGCCCTGCCATGGCCAGCAAGCTGTTGATCGTAAACAGGTTTTGTTCTGCCGTATACGGTTGCAGCCAATCGTCATACAGGGAATTGAGGCCCGATTCCATATCCTGGCGGATTAGCGACATCTCGGAAATTTCCTGCGGTGTGTAGACCCGGTCACTGGTGATAATGCTGGGGCTGCCTACCCAGGCGAAGTGAACGTAGTCAAGGGGATACTGTTCCAGCAATGGGGATTTGAATTCATTGTGCAAAAAGGCCATATCCAACTGTCCTTTGAGCAGGTTCTGCTGCAGCTCCGCTGCCATGCCTGTTTTGGGACTGACGGTTAGTTTGGGAAAGAGAATGCGCAATTGCGCAATCAGATCGGGAAGCCAGGTCATTGCCGTGATTTCGGTAATGCCCAGTCGCAATATGCCTGAAAACGTGTGGTGGCCCTTGAGCTTCATAAGCATCACGTCGCGCTGCGTCAGCAGTTCGGAAGCCAGTTCAACCATTTCCTGGCCTTTGGGTGTCAGGGTTGCCTTGTGGCCGCTGCGATCAAAAATGCTGACGTCGAAATCCGATTCCAGCTCCTGGATGCGTTTGGTAATGGCCGATTGGGTTGTATTCAGGCGTTGGGCTGCACTGGCAAAACTGCCAAGCTGCACTACCCAGTAGAGGGCTTCGATCTGTTTGAATGTAAGCATCGCGACTCAGGGGTGAATTGTATGGACACGATATGTTTCGTGGCGGGTAAGAGCAGAGGGAGACAAATGATTCCTAAAAAGAATCATTATTATCAATCAATATTAATTTTTTTCAAATTCAATTATGAATGCATTGGCATCCATAACGGTTATTAGTCAGCGTCTGGCCGCAATAGGCCGTGCAAGCTGACATGGAATCGTGGCTGACTGCCACCCTAACTAAGGAGATGATTTATGAAAACGAGCAACAAACTCAGGCAGCTGTGTGCACCTGCCCTGGCCGGCGCGCTACTGTCTGTCGCTACGCCGGCAACGGTCTATGCAGAGGCCTTTCCGGAGCACGCGATCAAGCTGGTTGTGCCCTGGTCGCCAGGTGGTGCAACCGATGTGCTGGGGCGCATCCTGGCCAAAGGGCTGACGGCTCAGTTGAAGCAGACCGTGGTTGTGGAAAACAAGGCCGGCGCCGGCGGTAATATCGGCACAAGCGCCTTTGTGCGTGAAAAAGCGGACGGTTATTCGCTGCTGGTGGCCACCAGTTCGACCAATGCGGCCAATCCGCATTTATACAAGCGACTGGGTTTTGACGCGCAAAAGGACTTTGCCCCGGTTGCATTTGTGGCCAATATTCCCAATGTGCTTGAAGTACCCAAGGGTTCGCGTTTTACCTCAGTGGGCGATCTGCTGGCATTTGCCAAAGAAAACCCGGGCCAGCTCAATTACGGTTCTGCTGGCGTGGGCTCTTCCCAGCACCTTGCCACATCGCTACTGCAACACACTACGGGCGCCAGCTTTACGCATATTCCATACAAGGGCAGTGGTCCTGCGGTGAGCGATCTGCTGGGCAAGCAGCTTGATTTCATGATTGATACCGGCTCTATGGCGCAGGTTAAGGGCGGGAACCTGAATGCGCTGGCTGTGGCATCGAAAAAACGCATCCCGTTTCTGCCCGACGTGCCTACGTTTGAAGAAGCGGGTATCAAGGATATGGTGGCTTCTGCCTGGTATGGCATTGTTGCTCCAACGGGCACCCCGGCAGATGTCGTCGATACCTTGAATAAGGCGGTCAATAATGCACTGAAAGATCCACAAATCCGCGCCCAGCTCGAGGGCATGGGCGCGCAGGTTGTAGAAGGGGATAACACATCAGCTGAGTTTGGCGCGTTCATTCAATCTGAAATAACGCGTTACGCTGAACTGGTGAAAATGTCAGGCGCCAAGCCGGAGTAATTGCCGGCATGCCCGGGCGCTGTTCAATGAGGGCGCCGGGCAAAGCGATTGCCTGGGGCGTGTTCAGCTGCCGGCGGCACTGTCCTGCGGATCGCTTTGGTAAGCCTCACCAGCCTGCAGCATGTTCGAGATGTCGTCCTGGCCAAAGCCGGCCTCGGCCAGAATCTGCCTTGTGTGCTCTCCAATATGCGGGGCGTGATGGCGCAGCGTCGGCGCAAAACCAGTCATGCTGACCGGCACATTGAGATGTCGTATCGTTCCTTGCGTGGGATGTTGTCGCTTTTGGACCAGGCCCACATCTGCAATATGCGGATCGGCCAGCAGGGACGCGATGGTATGGCAGGGCATGCAGGGGATGTCGTACTGTGTGAGCCGATCCAGCCAGTATTGCGTACTGTGTTTGGCCATTTCCTGGGCCCGCAGCGAAAAAAACTCGGCAATGTGATCAATTCTGTTCAGCGCCCGGTTAAAACGGGGGTCCGACTTAAGCTGCGGCGTACCCATGGCATCGAACAGCGCCAGTACCTGGGCATCGGTATTGGTTGTGACACAGATATAGCCGTCGCTGGTTTTGACCGGGCGCGCGTTTTCGTCAAGCAAACGTTTGTCGCCGCTGGGTGAGATCGGGGGATCAAAGGATTCGCCGTACAGATGTTCGCTGAGCACCAGCGTGGCATAACTTTCAAACATCGGAACTTCAATCTCCCGCGGACCAGGATCCCGGGTTTGTGCATAGAGCGCGACCATAATGGCATTGGCCACCATGAGTGCAGCGGTTCTGTCTACCACAACATAAGGCACATAGCGTGGCTCGTTGCCATTTTGAGCAAACAGAGACGCCAGCGCCGTCGCACCCTGCAAAATAGAATCATAGGCAGGACGATTGGCATAGCGCCCCTGACTGCCGAAGCCGACGATATTGCAATAAATCAGATTGGGATTGACGCTGCTGAGGGCACTGAAGGAAATGCCCAGCCGGGTCATGGCGTCTGTTCGCATATTATGGATAACAATATGCGACTGTGCGGCAAGTTTCATGAACGCAGACTTGCCCCGTTCCGTTTTCAGGTTTACGCAGATGCTGCGTTTGTTACGGTTCATGTGCATGAACTTGCCCGACATGCCGGGGGTGGGGGAATGGCCGGAGATCCAGCGTATGATGTCGCCCGATTGCTGCTCCAGTTTTATGACATCTGCGCCGTAGTCTGCCAGCGTCTGCGTGGCATAGGGCCCGACAACGGCTGAGGTCAGGTCCAGAATGCGTATACCCGCTAGTGGTAAAGGGCGTGGTGTCTTTTTATCCATGGGAATCGACCGCGCCCGACCCTGCAGGCAATAGTGCTGACTGTTTCACAATTGTCATTCCTTCTTGTGCATATAGTTATAAATCGCAACCTTATATGGTTGATAAATGAAACTATATCACGTTTGGGGAAATTGCAGCGATGCTGATCGTGCCGTTTTGCCCTGTACCCGACTAAGCGCGGGACCGACGCGTGCGCGGGAAAGGGGGCAAGCAATTGCCAGGCGGTGCAGCACAAAAGCGCGGCGGCTTGCTGCCACCTGTTTTGTGCTTACGGCTTACGGTCCGGTGTCTGGCTGGCGTCTTTTTTTCGGCCTGGATGCAGATCCATCAGGATTTTTGTGCGGAAAATCAGCTTGTCCACAATTACGTCAAACTGCTCCTTTTCCTGCGGCGTCAGTACATCCAGGATTTCATTGTTCCTGCGCAGGGCGATGGGAAACGCGCTGGCATAGAGCTTTTCCCCTTCTTCCGAGAGCGACAGCTGGATGCTGCGGCCATCGCTGTCGCTGTTTTTACGCTGGATCAGCCCCCGCTCTGACAAACTGGCCACCGCTTTGCTGGCGCGGCTTTTGTCGATGTTTGCTTCCTTTGCCAGCGTTTTCAATGACATGGGCGCGAAGGCGGCCAGCAGGCCGATAAAGCGCCAGCTCTGCTTGTCCAGGCCGAACAGATCCTGGTTGATGGATTCGGCCAGCGTGCTGCTTAAAAACGCCAACCGGTTCAGGCGATACGAAAACAGTTCTTTGATGTTTTCAGGTTGCTTCATGATGATCATCGTCTTTGTATTTCCAATGTACTGAATCATGCGGGATATGATAAAAAAAATCAACAAAAATAGTTGAATAAAGAAACTATATGGTTTACGATCTGCATAATGGTTGAAAAAATCAACTAGTTTTTCATTAATTTTGCTCTGGCGGCTGTCTGGTCTGGCGGCAAATATCAGGCAACACCTATTCTTTCCTACTCATTGTTCTCAGGTCGACACTGCATGAAAACCCGTATTACCCAAATGTTGAATATTGAATATCCGATTATCCAGGCTGGCATGAGCTGGGCATCGTCCAGCGCAGCTTTGCCGATAGCGGTCTCCAATGCGGGCGGACTGGGCATGATTGCTGCCGGACCGATGTATGAGCAGGATTTTCGCAAGGTACTGCAAGCGGTGCGCGCCGGCACCGATAAACCGTTTGCGGTCAATATTCCGCTATACCGGCCAGGGGCTCAGGCTTTTCTGGACATGGCCTATGAGTTTCGGGTTCCCGTCATTTTTGCATCGCAGGGCGGACCTAAAGCTCACCTGGCCCGTTTTCGGGAGATAGGGACCAAGTGGGTCCATGTCGTGTCTACTCTGGAGCATGCCGGCAAGGCCGCTGCCGCGGGTGTTGACGCCCTGGCCGTGGTGGGCGCAGAGGCTGGCGGGCATCCGCCGGCCAATGAAGTGAGTTCGCTGGTTATTGTTCGCAAGGCAGCCCGGGATTTTGCGCTGCCGATCGTAGGCGGCGGCGGTGTTGCTGACGGTTATGGCATTGCCGCCATGCTTGCACTGGGTGCGGATGCCGTGCAACTGGGCACCCGCTTTCTGATGACAGAGGAAGCCAGTGTCCATGATGCCTACAAGTCCGTGGCGCTGGCAACGGGTGTGGATGGCACCGACTTGGTCGGCCGCAAGGGGCTGCCGGTCAGGATGATTCGCAATGATTTCGCTGCGCATATGCAGCAGATCGATTTGTCGGCTTGCGACAAACAGGAGTACGAAGCTGAATTTCGAAAAAGTACGCTCAGGCAGGCGGCGCTGGACGGCGATGTTGCATGGGGCAAAGTGGAGCTTGGCCAATCGGCCGGACTGGTCGACAGCATTGTGCCGGTAAGCCAGCTTATGCAGCAGCTGGTGGCTGAATTGAATGACGCCCGGCGCGCCCTGAGTGAAATATGAAGTGCACTATGAAGTGGAATATGAATTTTACGAACGGAAGGAAATCGCATGTCTGTCTTGCTGACTGAAATTGAAAACAATGTTCTGACCATCAGTCTGAACCGGCCTGAAAAACACAATGCCCTGAATACGGCGCTGACACAGGCGCTGCTCGATGCCCTCAAAGATGCAGAGCGCGATCCCCAGGTCAGGGCGATTATTGTGCATGGCAATGGCAAGTCTTTCTGTGCAGGAGCCGACACGACAGAGTTCAGCAGTCTGACGCCGGACGCATCTGATCAGGTACTGGACCGTGCGGATCTGACAACGGCATTGCATCTGTCATTTTCAAAAATTGCCAAACCGATTATTGCTGCCGTTCATGGCAATGCGCTGGGCGGCGGCGCCGGGCTGGCGCTGGCCTGTGATCTGGTCGTGATGGCTGAAGATGCCCGTTTTGGCTACCCTGAACTGAAGCACGGCATTGTTGCTGCCGTGGTGCTGGCCAATCTGGTGCGCCAGCTGGGGCAGAAAAAAGCCTTCGAACTGGTGGCGATGGCTGAACCGGTGAGCGGTCAGCGTGCCTTTGAACTTGATCTGGTCAATCGAGTCTGCCCGGCCGCAGACGTGCTGGGCGAGGCCCGGATCTATGCAGAGAAACTGGCCAGCTGGAGCCCTGTGGCGATGGCGACGACCAAACGCACATTCTATCGCGCGGCGGACCTGGCCCTTGAAGAGGCGCTGGCTGTGGGCCGAGATGCCAACGTCATGATGCGCGGGTTCAGCAAACCATGAAGGGCAATAGCATGCGACCACTGGAAGGGCTGAAAATACTCGATCTGTCACGGGTACTGGCGTGCCCGTTTGCCTCTATGATACTTGCAGAAATGGGCGCGCAGGTAATCAAGGTGGAGCAGCCGGTCACAGGTGACGAAACGCGCCATTTCGAGCCGCGCGTGACAGGAGAGCATGGCAGCGAGTCGGCTTACTTTTTTGCATTTAACCGCAGCAAGCAATCGATCACCGTCAATCTGCGCTCGCAAGAGGGACAGAAAATCATCCGGGAACTGGCGCGCGAGGCCGATGTGTTCCTGGAGAATTTTCCGGTCAATACCCTGAAAAAATACAATCTGCACTACGATGCCATCAAAGAACAGAACGATGACATCGTCTATGTATCGTGCACAGGCTTTGGCATGACAGGGCCGTATGCGCCGCGCAAGGGTTATGACACGGTTTTCCAGGCGATGGGCGGCATCATGAGTCTGACCGGAGAGCGTGACGGCGGTCCCGTCAAACCCGGCTTGCCGGTCGCTGACCTGACTTCGGGCTTATGGATTGTGATCGCCATACTGACATCCATAGTCGGCAAAGACCGAACAGGTTGTGGTTGCCATGTGGATTTTTCCATGTTCGACGGGCAGGTTGGCTTGCTGTCACTGGCTGCCGCCCGCTATTTTTCGCTGGGAGAGGTGCCGGCCAGGCTGGGCACCGAACATCCCGGGCGGGTGCCTTCTGCGGCATTCGAATGCGCTGACGGCAGGTGGGTGCAGATTACCGGCAGCGACCAGCACTGGAAGCCCCTGTGCGAGCTGCTGGGACTGGATCAATGGGCGGCAGACGCCGGGCTGGCAAAGAATGCCGAGCGGGTGCGGCGGCGCGCAGAAGTCATGCAAGGATTGCAGCAGGCCATTGGCAAGCTTGACCGCGCCCGCCTTTGCCAGTTGTGCGACGAACGTGGGGTGCCGGCCGGACCGATTATGTCGGTCGATGAGATTTTTGCCGACGCCCATGTGGCAAGCCGGGAGCTGGTGCAGCGCTTTGCCCACCCCCAGGTAGGCGAATTTGAAGGAATCGCAGTCCCGTTCAAGTTTACAGGATACGACAACCCGGTCATGGGACGGCCACCCCTGCTGGGCGAGCATACAGATCTGATTCTGATGGAAAAACTCGGGCTGACTGAAGAACAAATCCTGGGTTTGAGGCAACTGAAGGCAATTTGATATTACGGCTGGCATATCCGGTTGAGTTGTTCGCGGGTCTGCCATTACAGCGCCATTTTCGACTGATGCAAAAATCAGCAATACAGGAGACAGATATGTCCAACCACTTTTTCAGCCGCAACCGGCTGTTTGCCGGTGCCATAACGCTACTGGCGGCGGGCGTCATGCATACGGCGCACGCTGCCGGCTTTCCGGATAAACCCATTACGTTCATCAACCCATATGCTGCCGGTGGGCCGGCTGATATTCTGGCACGCATTGTGGCCAAGCAAATGAGTGATGTGCTGGGCCAGTCCATTATCATCCAGAGCAAACCGGGTGGGGGCGCCAGCATTGGCGCCGAGTATGTTGCCCGCGCCAAACCCGATGGCTATACCGTGCTGTTTGGCACAGCAGCCGCGCATGTGGTGACACCCCTGATGCAAAAAGTGCCGTATGACGGTATCCAGGATTTCACTTTTGTCGGCATGGTCGGTAATATTCCGAATGTGTTAACCGTGGCGGCCGATTCGGGTTTGAAATCGGTCGATGAACTGATTAAGGATAGCCAGAACAACCCGGAAAAATATACCTATGCTTCGGCTGGCAACGGCAGTTCCCCCCATCTGACGGGAGAAAATTTCAAACAGAAAACGCAGGCCAAACTATTGCACATACCCTACAAGGGGGCGGCGCCTGCATCAACAGATCTGGCCGGCGGGCTGGTCAAGGTCGGTTTTCTGAATTTACCCGCGGTGTTGCCGTTCATCAAGCAAGGCAAGTTGCACGCGCTTGCGATTGCCGCCAACAAGCGTTCTCCCGCCTTGCCCGAGGTTCCGACCATGGACGAACTGGGTTACGACGGCTTCAAGGGCTCGAGCTGGTATAGCATGGCCGTACCGGCCGATACCCCCAAAGAAGTGGTCGACACCTTGTACGCGGCATTGAAAAAAGTCTCGGAAAATCCTGAAACGATCAGTATGTATGAGAAGCAGGGCGTTGAGCCGTTCCTGATGGACAGCAAGACAGCAAGCGATTTCGTTGTTCAGGACCGTGAAAGAATAGAAAAGCTGCTGAAGGCGGCCAATATTACCAGCAAATAAGGATACGACAAATGTCATATGAAACGATTGAACTGACGGTAGAGGGAAATGGTGTGGCCACTGTGCTGTTGAATCGTCCGCAAAGCAGAAATGCGCTGAACGTGAGAATGTGTTCAGAACTGGTCAGCGTCACTGAGCAGATCGAGCAGGACGAACGCATTCGCGTGGTGGTTTTTCGTGGCGCGGGCCCGGCGTTTTGTGCGGGTGCGGATCTGAAAGAGCGCAAGGATATGACATTGTCCGATATGACGGCCAGACGGGTAGCGGGTTTTGCTGCCTATGATGCGATTGAAAAACTATCGCGTCCCGCCATTGCGCTGGTGCACGGTCCGGCTTTTGGTTCCGGTTGCGAAATTATCGCCGCGTGCGACTTTGCCTGGGCAACGCCCGAGGCTACCTTCCGCTACCCGGAAGTGAGCTGGGGTACGGTGGGCGCCACCCAGCGCATCAGCCGGATTGCCGGAATTCGCATTGCCAAGGAACTGCTCTTTAGCGGTCGTGTTTTCGATGCGCAGGAGGCGCGTGAGTACGGTCTGATCAACCGGATTGTCCCGCAGGATACGATCGCAGAACAGCTGATGCAGATGGCTGGGGATATTGCAAATGCAAAACCGCTGACCGTCAAGCTGACCAAGCATTGCATCAATGCCGGCGTTGAGACGACCCGCGAGGGCGCCATGGCGATTGAACTGCTGGCAATTGAAAAAAACCTGCGCAACAGCGACTGGAAGTCCGCCATATCCACATTCGGCAGCGGAAAAGGAGAGTGACCATGTTGCCCAGAGGCATGATCCTGAGCGAGGTGTTGGCCCAGACCGTGGCTGCGTATCCCGACAAAGATGCTTTTATCGATAACGAATCGCGCGAGACCTGGCGGACCTTGTCGGTAAAGGTGGACCGTACGGCAGCAGCGTTGTGGCAATGCGGTGTTCGCAAAGGCGATCACGTGGCGGTGATGCTGGGAAATAGCGTGCAATGGCTGCAGACATTTTTTGCATGCGCCAGGATCGGCGCCGTAACCGTCCCCATCAATACGCGCTTCAAGAAGGAAGAGCTGGCCTTTTGTCTGAAGCAGGCCGATGTCAAGGCCATTGTGTTGGCGGAACAATTCCTGGGCATCGATTTTTCGGCATTGCTGGGCCAGGTAGAGCCGGCGCTGGCCGCGGGTTTGCCCGGAGAGGTATTGCCAAAACTGACTCAGGCACTGATGTTTGATACGGCATCGGTGCCGGCCGGGGCCGTCGACTTTGACCAGTTGATTGCGAGTGTAAGCGATGAAGACATCAATGCCTGCTACAGCCAATGCGGCAGCGCCAACCCGGATGATATCCTGCTGATCCAATATACCTCTGGCACGACGTCGTTCCCTAAAGGCGTCATGCTCAGCCATGACAATATGCTCTCGGATGCCTATGCCGTGTCGCTGCGCATGGGCATTACGCCAGAGGATCGTTATTTCAGTATCCGGCCTTTTTTCCATGTGGCCGGGTCCACCTTATCGATACTGGTGTCCCTGACTACCGGATGTTGTCTTCTGACCTTGCCCAAATTTGATGTATCGCTTGCCCTGGCCATGCTGCAGCGGGAAAAGTGCACCCTGACTTCAGGCAACGACACGATTTTTCTTATGCTCATGGCGCATCCGGATTTTGACGCATCGACATTGCATTTGCGCGGCGGGTGGGCCGCTGCAGGCCCCGAGGTCATGCAGAAAATCCACGACCAGATGAAAGTGCCAAACCTGTGCAATGCCTATGGCCTATCTGAAGCCTCTCCCAATGTGGTGATGTCCGGCTGGGACGACCCACTGCCATTGCGCACAGAAGGCTGGGCATTGCCCCACACCGGCGTGCAGGTGCGGATTATGGATACCAACACAGATGAAATATTGCCCGCGGGTGAGGCCGGCGAGATTCAGGTAAAGGGGTGGAGTGTTATGCGAGGATACTACAACATGCCAGACGTAACAGCTCGGACTTTCACCGAGGATGGCTGGCTCAAGACAGGCGATCTTGGCAAAATGGATGAGGCCGGGCGCCTGAAGATGGTTGGCCGGTTAAAGGATATTTTTCGTGTCGGTGGCGAGAATGTGGCTCCCACGGAGGTCGAGGGATTTATTCTGATGCATGAGGCCATTGAACTGGCACAGGTGGTGGGTGTACCCGACGAGCGGCTCGGAGAAGTACCGGCCGCTTTCGTTATCCTCAAACAAGGGCATAGCTGCACACCCGACGAGCTTATTGCATGGTGCAAGCCGCGCATTGCAAATTTCAAGGTGCCTCGTTACGTTCGGTTCGTCGACAGTTTTGATCAAATCGGCATGACCGGCAGTTCAAAGGTGCAGAAAAACAAACTGCGCGCGCATGCCATTGCCGTGCTTGGATTGACGGAGCAGACAAAATGAGCGATATCGTTATTTGTGAGTGCTTCGCCCGGGACGGTCTGCAGCATGAGCCCGTGATGCTGCCGCTGGCGACCAAGATCGCGCTGATCGACCGCTTTTCCGAGATGGGACTGACACGAATCGAAGCGACCTCCTATTCAAACCCAAAAGTGATTCCGCAGTTTGCCGATGCCAGCGAGGTGCTCGGCGGTATACAAAGACGACCTGGCGTGTTTTACAAGGCCACGTGCGCCAACGTACGGGCTGTGGAGCGTGCGCTGATAGACTCGGACAAGGGGATTGGCGCGAATGAGATCAGTTTGCTGGTGTCGGCCACGGATAGCCATTCGCTGAAGAACTTGAAGCGCACACGTGCGGATCAGTGGAAGAATATTGCGGATATGGTTGTCGCGGCCAGCGGGCAATATCGTCTGGTAGGAACGATTTCCATGGCGTTTGGTTGTCCTTTCGAAGGACGGGTGAGCGAATCTGAGGTGCTGCGCGACGTGGAAAAATTCAGCAATGCAGGCGTGCAACTGGTGGCCCTGGGAGATACCACGGGCATGGCTGTGCCGGCAGCAACCCAGCGGCTTTTTGCCGCAGTGATCAGCGAGTTCCCGCAAGTGGTACCCGTCGCTCATTTTCATGACTCCCGAGGCACCGGCATGGTCAATTACCTTGCTGCTTATGAGAGCGGCGTGCGCTATTTTGACTGCTCCATGGGTGGCGTAGGCGGCCATCCATCCAAGGTGAAATATGGCGGAGGCTTTACGGGCAATGTGTGTACCGAAGATTGGATCAATCTGCTTGAGTCCATGGGAGTGAACACCGGCGTTGATCTGCAGCGCATGCTGGATGCGTCTGCTTATTGCGAGTCTGTACTGGGCCGGCCATTACATTCGAAAGTGGCCTTAAGCGGGCTTAACCCGTTGCTGGAGTCGAACGAAAAGCCGGCCAACTGACTGCGGCGATTGCCTGCGGTGCAGGCCGCCGCTGTGCCACTGATGAATTTAACGCCCCTTGAATACAGCTTTGCGTTTCTCCAGAAACGCCGCCCGGGCCTCTTGCGCATCTTCTGTTTTCGCGATGGCAGCGGTCATATCTTGTTCGTAGCGATAACCATCGCGCAAACTCATGTCTTCAATCGCGTTGGCGGTTTGTATCAGAAGCTGAATGGAGAGCGGGCTCTTCTCGGCGATTACCCGGGCGATGTCCATTGCTGTCTCAAGCAGTGCTTCATCGGGCACGCAGGCCTCGACGATGCCGAGCCTGTACAGCTCGTCGCCGCTTACACGCATGCCAGTGAGCATCATTCGGCGCAAGCGGGAATGGCCAAACAGCCGTTGTGCATGACGAACGCCTCCGAGCAGGCCGACGTCTACTTCGGGCAGGCCCAGCTTTGCCGATTTTGCTGCAACCAGGATATCGCTTGAGGCCACGATGCCAAGTCCGGCGCCCAGTGCCGCGCCGTTGATCGCACTGATCACTGGCTTTGAGCATTCCCGTATTGCGTGGAATGCTTCGCGCGTACGGCGCGAGTGCTGGTGCAAACCGCCAGGATTGGCGGTGATTTCAGCTCGGTTTTTAAGATCGGCGCCGGCGCAGAAGACTTTGCCCTTGCCTGTCAGCACGACGGCCCGTACGTTATCGTCATCCGAAAACTGATCCATGGCCAATGCCAGGCTATTGAGCATGGATGTATTGACTGCATTGACCGGGGGATTGTCCAGATAGACGAGTGCGATGTGATCCTTGATCTGGATATCCAGGGCTTCCAGTTGATTCATAGTGTGTCCTTGATTGGGGTTAAATAACAGACTGTTCTTTCAATCGTGTAATGTCGCTGTCGGAGTACCCGAGAGCCGATAGCACTTCCAGGTTGTGCTGGCCCAGTGTAGGGGGCGCTCGGTCAAGCTTGAGTTCGGTGTTGCGAAACCGGAATGGATTGACAACCTGGGGGATCTGAGCGCGCAGCGGATGCGCGAATTTCTTGAGAAGCCCGCGATGTTCTACTTGGGGGTCTTTGAATACTTCAGCAATATTGTTGATGGGCCCAGATGGCACGCCGGCCGCCTCCAGGGCCTTGAGCAGTACGCTCTTATCCTGTTTGGCCAGTGCCTGATCCAGAAACAGATCCAGCTCGGGCAAATTGACAACACGCGCGGCATTCGTCCTGAACTTGTCTGATTCGGCCATGTCAGGATGGCCAAGGATCTGGCACAGTTTGGCAAATTGACTATCGCTGCCAACAGCCAGGATGATTTGTCCATCTTTGCAGGTATAGACGCGTTGCGGTTGAATGTTGGGATGGTTGTTGCCCCGTCGTACCGGAATCTGATCAGTAAGAAGATAGTTCATTGCCTGATTGGCCAGCAGGGAGACCTGAACATCAAGCATGGCCATATCGATATATTCGCCTTCGCCGGTTTCGTTTCGATGGACCAGAGCCGAAAGAATGGCAGATGAGGCGTATACGCCCGTGATGAGATCAATGAGGGGGATGCCGATTTTTTGCGGCCCCCCTCCCGGCTTGTGATCCGCCTCGCCGGTCACACTCATGATGCCGCCCATGGCCTGGATCATGAAGTCGTAGGCCCCTTGGGATTTTCTGGGACCCGACTGCCCGAATCCGGTGATCGAGCAATAGATAAGCCGCGGGTTTATTTTGCGCAAGTCATCGTAGCCCAGGCCAAGTTTTTCAAGCGTGCCGACCTTGAAATTTTCCAGCACAACGTCTGCCTGTCTGGCCAGCATTTTGATGATTTCCTGGCCCTCTGCAGATTTTATGTCGACCGAGATAGACTTTTTGCCCCGATTGGCAATCAGATAATAGCCCGACTCGCGGGTGTCGTTTCCCTGTTCATCCTGCAAAAAGGGCGGGCCCCACGCGCGCGTATCATCGCCGGCGCCCGGACGTTCAACTTTGATGACATTGGCGCCAAGGTCGGCCAGAATCTGGCTGGCCCAGGGACCGGCAAGGACTCGGCTCAAATCCAGTACGGTGATATGGGAAAGCGGGTTTGACAACGTTATACTCCTGTTGATTTCATTCATTTAAACAAACTGACTGCGGGGCGATCTACTTCGCAGACAGGCCTGCGCCGACAATGACTTTTTGCCATTTGACCTGCTCTTTGCTGATCAACGCCTCTATTTCCTGCTGGCTGCTGCCTTCGGCCAGAATGCCCTGTTGCAGTAGTTTGTCTTTGACTTCAGGTTCTTTGATGGCGGCGTTGACGGCCTTGTTCAGTATGTTGACGATGCCCTCAGGCGTTTTGGCTGGAACGGACAGATAATTCATGGGTGAAGCGTCATATCCGGGAAGCGATTTTCCAATTGGCGCTATACCCGGCAGCAGGGACAGTTCCGTGGGCGTGGTTACGCCAAGCGCGGTGAGTTTGCCGGACTTGATGTATGGCATATACACGGCCAGCGTGTCGATGGCCATATCTGTATTGCCGCCGACCAAGTCCTTGAGCGCTTCACCGGTTCCCTTATAGGGAACGTGTTGCAGCTTGATCTTGGCCATTGTCTGCAGCAGCTCGCCGTTCAGGTGACTGCTGGCGCCGATGCCTGCGCTGGCGTAACGAATCTGGCCAGGCTTGTTCCTGGCTAGCGCAATTAATTCGTCCACCGATTTGACCTGTAAGTTGCTATTGATGACCAGCACGCTGGGAGCAATGGATACCTTGGAGACCGGCTTCAGATCATCAGGTTCGTAAGGAAGGGATTTCATCAAATGCGGGTTGGTAATCTGCGGTCCCGGCGTTGTGTACAGGATCGTATAGCCGTCGGGTGCGGACCTGGCGACATAGGCTGCGCCGATGGTTGCTCCTGCGCCGGCCTTGTTTTCAACAACAACTGGCTGTCCGAGCTTTTTGGCCAGTGTTTCGCTGATGATTCTGGCAGTCATGTCCGCGCCGCCTCCGGGGGCGAACGGCACCACCATTCTTAGCGGTTTAGTCGGAAATGACGGGGTATCGGCTGCGTGCACACCTGTGCAGAGCAGCAATGCTGCCATGACAGACGAGATGGAAAGAATCGATTTCATGTTGTCTCCTCGGGAGGCGGTTTACTGGTGGATACGACTTTTATCGAACAATGACCGTATGATTCGGCTAACTGTCCGGGTCGCTTTGGAAGGATTGTTGTTCACCACAATTGAAATGTTTCGCGCAATTTCCGGTTCTACGATGCGAGCAGCCTGAATCTGTCGGTTCTCGACTTCTTGCTTGATGGCATGCCACGGCAAAACGGTGTAGCCGCCTTGTTGTTCGGAAATGCACTTTTGCATCAACCCTGAATCGGCATCAAGAACGACATTCAGGTGTATCTTTTCTTTTCTGGCCAATTCGTCCAGCTTCATCCGCACGGCACTGGGCTTGCTCGGCAGGATAAGCGGGATCTGATGCATTTTTTTGAACGGGATGGTCGAGCCCCTGGTGAGCTTGTCGCCGATAGGGCCAACCAGGTAGGACTGCATTTGAATAATAGACTCGTCGGCGTACTGGCTTTCGTTATTGTTTCGATAGGGCAGGCCGATATCTATCTGCTGGGTCAATAACCAATTGTCGATTTGTCCGCCGGAGCCCTCCTGGATTTTCAGTCGCACACCCGGGAAGTCTTTTTGCATCAGGAAAAACAGTGGCACGAAGATGTCGCGAGACAACGAAGGTAGCGTGCCAATACGCACCAGACCGCTGAGTCTTTCAGCTTCTTCGCTGACTATTTCTGAAAGTGTGCCCAGGTCTGCCAGCACCTTTTCTACAACTGGGTAGATGCGCTGCCCCAGCTCGGAAAGTGAAACGCCTCTGCCGTGTCTCTGGAACAGGTAGCCGCCAGCCCGCTTTTCAAGCGTGGACAGATACCGGCTGATCGCCGACTGCGACATCCCCAGCTCAACACCCGCCTTGGTGAGATTTCCGATGCGGGCCACAAGAATAAAAATGCGCAAAGATTTGATATCCCAGTTAACAGGGCTGTCGCCGGCTATGCGGGACGCTTTTTCACTGATTGTTGTGTTCATGTTAGCTGCCCGCAATATTCAGGCGTTTGATAAGCTCCCCCCATCGTTGCGTTTCCTTGTCAAAAAACTGTTTGAACTGCTGTCTATCGCGAACTTGAATCACGGTTCCAAGGTTCTCAATTTTCTGTGTTGTCTGCCGATCTTGCATCGCTTCTGTAATGGCCTTACTGATTTCAGTCTTGATTGCGTCAGGGGTTTTGGCCGGAATGAATACGCCAAACCAGCTGCTGGCCAGCACATCCGCGATACCCGATTCGGCGATAGTTGGAACATCCGGATGGCTGGGTACGCGTTTCTGAGCGGCGACGCCCAGGACTGTGAGTTTGCCCTGTTTCACATAAGGCATCGATTGCATGGTGTCAAAATACGCGTCTACCTGGCCGCCCAGAAAATCCGCAATCGCAGCCGAGGTCCCGCGGTAGGGGACATTGGTAATGCTGATTTTTGCTTTATCCTGGAATAGCGCAGCGGCAAGATGCGGGCTGGATCCGATTCCGGAGTTGGCAAAGGTGAGTTTGCCCGGATTCTTTTTGGCATAGTCCACCAGTTCAGTAACAGATTTCACCGGTAAGGATGATCTGACGTAAAGCACATTGGGCGCTTCTGAAATCTGCAGCAGGGGCTCCAGATCCTGCGTTTTATACGGCAGAGACTTGAGCATGAACTGGTTGGTCACAGTTCCCACACTTCCTATCAGGAACTGATAGCCGTCTGCCTTGCCGTTAGCCACTGCCGCAGTGCCGATCGCTGCGCCGGCGCCGGGTTTGTTTTCCACGACTACAGGCTGCTCCCATTGCTTGCCGAGCTTGTCGGCCAGTATGCGTGCGATCTGATCCGTGATGCCACCCGCAGAATAGGGGACAAGAAGCGTGACCGGTTTTTCGGGAAAAGAAGCTGCCTGCACCGCTGCAGTGGGTACGAACAGCATCATTGCAGCAAAGCGAATGGCTTTTGTCATGTC
Organism: Advenella incenata; assembly: GCF_004217095.1. GTDB lineage: Bacteria > Pseudomonadota > Gammaproteobacteria > Burkholderiales > Burkholderiaceae_B > Advenella > Advenella incenata. The sequence goes on from NZ_SHKO01000001.1 coordinate 1,165,064, forward strand.
TGTCTCCAATATGATTGTTTTTATCGATTCTATTTCAGGTGTGGCTGTTTTGATATGTCAAATGTGTGATATCTGAATGACGATTTCTGTTATACCTTGGGCAATTGAATCGATTTACTATAGACGGACACAAACAGAATAGCTTGATGGCAACAGGAGACAAATATTCATGGCGTTTGAAATAAATGAGCTCATTGCGGAGTCGAACCGGGAATTTGCCGAAAGCGCGCGCGGCCTGATTCAGAGCGAATCATCTTTGGCCAGATTGCGGCGCCTGAGAGATAGCGTTCCGGGTTTTGATAAGCCGATGTGGGGCAAACTTGCTGCGGCCGGCTGGACCTCGATTTTTATCCCGGAACAAAGAGGTGGCCTGGGGCTCGGACTTGATGCTGCCGCAGCCATTGCGACTGTGATCGGCCAAATGCCCATTCCCGAGCCGTACGTTGCCGCCGCAATCATGCCTGCCATCGCCTTGCTTGAGCTGGAAGCAACGGAATCGGTCAACAATCTGTTGGCGCGTATCGCGCAGGGTGAGCTGATTTGCGGCCTGGCCTGGCAGGAAAAGGCAGGCCAGCTAAATGTAAGCGATGCTGCCACCTATCTTACGCGAGAGGACGCGCTGTTCAGGTTAAAAGGAAGTAAAAAATGGGTCAGCCCTGGCAATGGCGCTGACGGCTGGTTAGTACAGTGTTCACGGGGCGACGATGACGTCCTGGTTTGGGTCAGTTGTGCCGATAAGGGCGTGACAATAGAGCGTGTGCGTCGGATTGACGGCTCGTTCGTGGCTCACCTGACGTTTGACGTTGCCGTTGCCCAGGAGCGTATTGTCGCCAGTGGCAGCAAAGTCAGGTCGGCACTGGACAAAGCGCTTGACGCGGGTCGGTTTGTTGCTAGCCACGAATTGCTGGGTATTTCTGCACAGGCATTCAACATGACACTGGACTATCTGCAAACCAGAGAACAATTTGGTAAGCCGATAGGCGCCAATCAGGCTTTACAGCATCGGATGGTCGATGCCTATATGCATATTCTGCTATTGTCGGCGTCTCTGAAGGAAACCTGGACTGCCTATTGCAAAGGTGATATCACGCTCTCGGCCGTGGCTAGTCTGGTCAAAGCCCGTGCCAATCTGGTCGCGGTATCCGTCTCAAAGCTGGCGGTCCAGCTGCACGGAGCGATCGGATACACGGACGAGCTTGACGTCGGGCTCTACCTGAAACGTGCCCTTCATTTGTCTGCGTGGCTGGGCAACGAGGACCGGCACCGTCTTCGGTACATCAAAGACCAGCTCAATGCACAAAGCAATAGCAGCGATAGCAGTAAAAATGAGAATGTGGCCGCAACCGATCATCATGAGGATCCGAATGCCATGGCCGACCGGGACTTTGCCTGCATGGTCCGCCGCTTTCTGGTGGATCACTACCCATCGTCCTTGCGGCATGTTGCCCGGCGCCTGTACTGGTCTGAAGTCAAGGACTGGTACCATTTGCTGTCCAGCAAGGGTTGGCTGGCACCAGCCTGGCCCAAAGCCTTCGGCGGCATGGGGCTTTCGCCGGAGAAGCAGCTCATCTTCTTTGAGGAAATGGAAAAATACGGCGTGGCCCGGCTGCCGGACCAGGGCATCATCAATCTGGGACCCGTGCTTATCAAATATGGCACCGCGCAGCAACAGCAGGCGTATCTTCCAAAAATTCTTTCGGGGGAACATATTTGGTGCCAGGGCTATTCGGAGCCTAACGCCGGGTCTGATCTGGCTTCCCTGAAAACCGAAGCGCTCGCCGACGGCGATGATTTTATCGTTAACGGCCAGAAAATCTGGACAACATTGGCGCATAATGCGACGCATATCTTTGCCCTGGTAAGAACAGATAAGACCGTCAAGAAGCAGGCGGGGATCAGTTTTCTTTTGATCGATCTGTCTTGCCCCGGCATCACCGTGTCACCCATTACCAATTTGCTGGGCGATCAGGAGTTTTGCGAAGTATTTTTCGATAATGTGAGGGTGCCGCAAGCCAACCTTGTCGGCCGTCTCAATGAAGGATGGACAATCGCCAAGGCTCTGCTGGGGTTCGAGCGTATTTTTGCCGGGAGCCCGCAACAGTCACACCACGCTTTTTCGATACTGACAACACTTGCACGCAAGGAAAATCTGTTTACAAGTGAATTCTTTTTGCAACGCTATGCACAATTGCGAATGGATATTGCAGATCTGGAAAGTCTATTTTCGATGTTTGCCGGGTATGTGAAAAATGGGGCGGATTTGCCGCCTTCGATATCGTTGCTGAAAATATGGGCTACCGAAACCTATATGAGAATCGGCCTGGAACTTGCCCGTTCAGCAGACGAGCACGGCGGCCAGTTTGACGACACTCATTATGAGGATGGTACGGTGATCAACAGTCTGGCGCCTTTTACACACTCGATGGTGACGACCATTTATGGCGGCACCAATGAGATACAGCGCAATATTGTTGCCAGGCACGTTCTGAACCTGCCGGTATGACACAAAACGGGAAGACGGCAAGGCCGGTCGGCTTTGCCGCTATGCGGAAAAACGTGCAGGCAACAGGCCGCGATGCAGCGGATTCGCAGCATTGTCCGCGATCAGCTCTGCCAGGTACTGGCCCGATGCCGGCCCCAGTTGAAAGCCGCTGGATGAAAAACCACAAGCGTAATACAAATTGTCCACCGACGCACTGGGCCCGATGATACTGGTGTGATCCGGCGCATAGCCATCAATCCCGGACCAGGCTCGGGTAATACTCACATTTTTGAGAAATGGGAAAAGGTCGGTCACGATGCGCGCGCTGTTGGCCAGCCGTGAAAATTCCAGCTCGGCATGGTTTTGCCTGGCGTCGGCCTCACACTCCAGCGCGCCGCCGATAACCACGGTGCCATTGCCAAACTGCTTGAAGGACAGGCCGCGACTGGTGGCCCCCAGGACCGGATTGATAAAATGCGGCACGCGCTGGGTCACCATAAGCATCAGGCCGCCAGGCGTGACCGGGGTATCATCCCCGCAAAGGCGTGCCAGCTCGGCGGTCCAGGCACCGGCACACAGCAGTAGTTTCTCGCCGGTAATGGTGTGCTCTGGCGTGCGTACGCGCCAGTGATTGCCGCTATTTTCTATTGCATTGACGGGCGATTGTTCGTGTATCTGTGCGCCGTGTTTACGGGCCTGACGGGCAAATTCCTGTACGATCAGATAGGGAAAGGCAAAGCCGTCTGTGCTGACCCAAAGGGCGCCCTGAACGTGTTCGGCAATGGCAGGCACGATCTGACGCACCTGGTCCCTGTCTATGAGTTTTTCGTGATCAAACCCGTGTTGAGCAAGCAGATCCCGGCGTTCGCGCAGAATTTGCATGTCTTGCTCGGATTCGGCAACTTTGATTTGCCCCGTTCGCACAAAGGCGCCATCAAAACCGTGCAGAAAATCAAGTGTTTGCCACAGTGTCGAGGATGCCAGGGAAAGGGGGATTTCCGGCAACACCCGTCCCAGGGTTCGCACGCCACCGGCATTGACGCCAGAGGCGCAACGGCCACAGAACTCCTTCTCAAGCAAGACGACCGAGAGGCCTTTCTTTGCCAGGAAATAGGCTGCGGCAACACCATGAATGCCTCCACCGACAATGATGACATCACATTTGGCATGGTGACTCATGGGTTGCCCTGGTTCGTATGGTTACACGGCCGCCGAGACGATGATCTCAACCAGCAGTTTGGGCGCAGCCAGTTTGGATTCACCGGTGGCGCGTGTGGGCGCAGTGCCTTCGGGCAACCAGCTGTCCCAGACTTCGTTCATGCCTGCAAAATCCCGGTCGATATCCTTGAGCCAGATCTGTGCAGTGAGGATCTTGTCTTTGGATGAACCATGTGCTTCCAGATATTTTTCAATTTTCGCCAGAATGCTGCGGGTTTGTCCCTGTACGTCCTCGTCCGGATTATCGCCTGTCAGGCCACTCAGAAAAAGAATGCCGTTGTATTTGACGACACGGCTCATCCGCTTGTTGGTTTCGAAACGTTCTATTGTTGACATCGTTTACTCCTGTGAAAAAATCAAAATTAGGAATTGGTGGCACTGGCCAGCTCCGCCAGTGTAACCGGCTTGAGCGGTGCGCGGACCCGGTAGTAGCCGACCTGATCATGCGCAACCTTTAACTGGTCGGCAATCACTTCGGTTACCGTGAGCCCGCACATGCGACCCTGGCAGGGGCCCATCCCGCAGCGACTGAACGATTTGGCCTGATTTGGTCCCATGCAGCCTTGCCTGACAAAGTCCCGGATTTGCCCGGCGGTGACTTCTTCGCAGCGGCAAACAATCGTGTCGTCCTGTGGAATCCGGTTCTCGCGTTTGGGCATGTAAGCGGCATCCAGAAACGGGCGTAGCGCCATGTCCTTTTTCAGCCGTGCTTGCAACGGCGCGCTGCGGCTCTCAAGCAAATCTGCCTGCACCGTGTTTAACTGTGCATCTACCGCCAGCGCGGTAAGCTCGCCTCGGGTAACGGCAGCCTGGGCGCCGCCAATGCCCTGGCCATCGCCGGCAAGATAAATACCTTCAATCTCGTGCAGCCGGCCCCAGGCATCTGCTTTGGGAATCCAGCAGGCGCCTGCTTCGGACCAGTCGTGTGAGGCTCGCAATAGCCAGGTAAATTGTGTATTGGGAACGACTCCCTGGTGCAGCAGTACCAGATTGGTATCGAGCTCATGGGTTTGTCCCTGATGTTCAAATGCGATTGAACTCACGCTGGCTTCGCCTTGCACCTGCAAATTTTTCACGCCACGATAGAAGGGGATGTTTTTTTCCTTGATGGCGTTGATCATGGACAGGCCCTTGCGGATATCCTTGAATGCAGCAAGCCCGTTGAGCAGAGCCGGACTCGCCTGAAATATATCCCTGCCCGAACTGGTGTCCAGTACGGCGGAAATCTGCACATTGGCCCGCAAATACTGCCAGCAAATCAGATAGAGCAGGGGGCCGCAACCGGCAATGACAACGGGTGTGGCCGGCACGGTGCCGGACCCCTTGAGCAATACCTGAGCGGCGCCGGCGCCCATGACGCCAGGCAGGGTCCAGCCCGGAATGGGGAAGGGGCGCTCCATGGCCCCCGTGGCCAGAATCACTGCATCGGCCGTCAGCGTATGGGTCTGCCCCTCGTGCAGATAATGAAGCTGGCGCTCGCGAGTCAGGTTCCATACGGTTGCGCCGCGCAGGTGTTGCGCGCCGCTGGCGGTAAACTGCCCGGCCACGGTCGCGCCAGCAGCGTAGTCTGGTCCCAGAATGCCGGCAAGGCCGGTCGTGGTGCCCATGATATTGCGCCAGATCTGCCCGCCGGCCTGGGGCTGTTCATCCAGAAGGATAACCGAGTGATTGCGGCTTGCCAGCCTGGCCGCGGCCATCATACCGGCAGGCCCCGCGCCGATGATGGCGACATTTGTGTGTGTACTCATTGTTGTTCACCTGTCTGGATCACCGTAAACGTGGTCTGACCCTGCTGCATCCGGATGACCATGCCGTCCTGGATGGTTGTCATGCAGCTTTGCCGGTTTTGCACGCCATCGATCTGCACCAGGCATTCGAAGCAGACGCCCATCTGGCAGTAAGGTGCGCGGGGCTGGCCGCTGACGGGCGAGTCACGAAAATGCAAAACCTGGTTCTGCATCAGTGCTGCTGCCACGGTGATGCCTTTGGGAGCGTTCAGTTGCCGACCTTCGAAGTCAAAGGAAACAGTCTGGGCCGATGCCTCGCTACTGTCGGTGTGCACGGTTCTGAAAAGTACTGTGTTCATGATTGTTCTCGGTTCGAATTGCAGAAGCGCTGGTTGGAAAATGGGGCGATGGTTTGCGCAGCGGTGCCGCGCAGAATCCAGTCGGGAATCGTGAAAACGTGATTGGCCGCCAGTGTGATACCGCTGTGGCAGGTCACTACGTAGGCGCCGGGCATCTCGGTCGACTCCTGATAGATCGGCATTCCATCGGGCGACATGATCCGCAGCGCCGCCCAGCATCGAATGATTCGCATGTCGGCCAGCGCCGGAAAATAATCGATGGCCCGCTGGGCGATGCCCTGCTGTAATGACAGTCGTGTTGTATCGTCATACCCGACGTCTTCCAGCGAGTCGCCGATCTGTATCGTACCTTCATTGGTCTGTCGCACATGCATGGTGGGATAGGACAGGAACGGGGCACAGCGTTCGCCGATCATGACCTGGCCCTGATTCGGCTCGACCGGCACGTGCAGTCCGACAAATTGGCCTAGTCGCTTGTTGCCCAGGCCAGCGCAAAGCACCACTTTTTTTGCGGTATATGTTTCACCAGCGCGTGTGGTCACAATAAAGTTGCCCGACTGATAATCGATATGCTCAACAGGGTTGTTGTAGCGATAGTCCACACCGAGCTGACGCGCACCTCGCTGCAATGCCGGCAACAGTTTCAATGGGTTGGCATGGCCATCCATGGGCGTATAACAGGCGCCGATCACCTTGGGGCCGATCGCAGGAATATATTTGCGCAACTGGCCCGGTGACATGAATGTGTAGTCGTACTTTTCGTCTACCGAGGCCTGGATGTCGCGCATCAGTTGCTGCCTTGCATCCATCTCGGCCTGACTGGTAAAAAATACGAAGCCGCCTGGCTGCTGCAGATAAGGATCGATGCCGGTGCGTTCGGTCAGTTCGCTGGCCAGCGCCGGCCAGTTGCGGGCCGATTGCAGGGTCCATCGGGTGTAGGGAGAAAAGCCGTGGCCTTTCCCCTGCACCCACACCAGTCCGAAATTGCCCCTGGATGCGCGAAAGGCGATGTCGCCTTCGTCAAGCATGAGTACTTTCGCATTTTGACGGGCCAGGCCGTAAGCGACGCTTGAGCCGACGATGCCGCCGCCTATCACAATAATATCTGTGTTGTACATTTCAACCTTTTCCAATCAACACTTTATCCAGGCCCACCAGACGGTCCATGATGATCATCATTATTACCGTTGCAATAATGAGTATTGCCGATACGGAGGTGATCAGGGGATCGATGGTTTGCGCAATATGGTTATACATCCAGACCGGCAGTGTCGTTGTGCCCGGTGTTGCAACGAATACTGTCATGGTCAGTTCATCGAAACTCTGGATAAAGGACAGCAGCCAGCCGCCGGTCAGGCCAGGCAGGATCAATGGCAGTATGATACGGCCATACACATGGCGTTTGCCCGCGCCAAGCGATCTTGCCGCCATTTCAACTTCCCGGTCCATGCCGGTCGCCGATGCCAGAACCAGGCGCAGGGAATAGGGAAAAATGAAAATGACGTGTGTCATTGTCAGCCAGAATACTGAACCCGACAGCCCGGCGATATTGAAAAATCGCAGGAACGACACGCCCAATACCACATTTGGAATCATGAGCGGCGACATCAGAAATGCGCTGACGGTGTCGCGTCCCGGAAAACGGAAACGGGTCAGCGCCAGCGCTGCCGGCACCGCCAGGCAAACGGCAATGGTGGATGCAAACGAGGCCAGTTTCAGGGACAGCCAGAACGATTGCATAATCCGGGGTTCGTCCAGCACCGCCCGATACCAGCGCAACGACAACCCATCGCTTGGATAGGAAATGAAACCTTTGTCTGTGAACGACACGACGATCACGATGAGCAGGGGCGCCAGCAGAAACAGCATGAAAGCGGCGTGAAAAAGCAGCGAGAGCGTTCTATTGCGTTTCATCCATTTTCTCCGGCGGAAAAAATCATGCGGTACTTTCTTTCGGTGTAGCGGTTCAGTCCCATGATAATAATAATGTTGGCGATCAGCAGCAGGATCACAATGGCGGCGCCCAGCGGCCAGTTCAGGGAACTGAGAAATTCGTCATAGGCCGCCGTGGCCACCACCTTCAGGCGGCGTCCGCCCAGAATGGCAGGCGTGGCAAACGCCGAGGCCGACAGGGCGAAAACGATGATGCAGCCCGACAGTATCCCGGGCATCAGTTGCGGGAAAATAATCCGGCGAAAGACCGTCAGGGGCGAGCCGCCAAGCGAGCGGCCGGCATACTCCACGGTGGGGTCCAGCTTGCGCAAGGTTGCCCAGATGGAAATAATCATGAAGGGAACCATGACGTGCACCAGGCCGATGACCATGCCGGTAAACGTGAAAGTGAGGCGGATGGGTGAATCGATCAGGCCCAGCAGGAGCAGGGTATCGTTGATAAGGCCTTGCCGGCCCATCAGGATGGACCAGCCCAGCGTGCGCACCACAACCGAAATCAGCAGCGGTCCCAGCACCATGACCAGGAAAATACCGCGCCATGGGGCACGCATGCGCGCCAGGATGAGCGTTTCCGGAATGCCCAGGACCAGGCAGATCACGGTGACCAGCAGGGCCATGCCGGCGGTGCGCAGGAAAATCTCCCCGTAGTAAGGGTCGGAGAAAATCGTTATGTAGTTGCCAAACGAAAAATCCGGGATGATGCCGGTGGTGCCGTTAAAAGCATAGAACGACAGCACCGCAACCAGCAGCATGGGTATGATGAGCATGCCGCAAAAAAGCAGGAGCGCGGGGGTTAGCAGGACAAAGGGTTCTTTACGCATGTGAGCCACCCGTCCTACTGCTGCTCGGCGATAATGCGCAGATCGCAGTCCTGCCAGTCCAGCGTCACCGTCTCACCGGGTTGCGCGGTGAGTGTCTTGATCGAGACAAACCACATGCCCAGTGGCGTTTTGACTTCACATAGCCAGTGCGTGCCCAGAAACACGGCCTCGGACAGCGTGCCCGGTAATTTACCGGCCATGCCGGGGCCTGCAAAACTGACATTCTCCGGGCGGATCATAATATTGGCCGTGCCTGCGCAAAAGGGATGGTTTTCCGGCAGGCAGACAGCGAAAGTCAGGCCATCACTGCTGACTTGATAGCCCTGGGTCTCGCTGTGGGCAATCGTGCCTTCAAAAACATTGGCGCGCCCCAGAAACCCGGATACAAACAGTGTCCTGGGGTTATGGTATACCTCGAGTGGTGGCGCCAGCTGTTGAATGCAGCCGTCGTTCATCAGCGCAATCCGGTCGCTCATGGTCATCGCTTCGGTCTGGTCGTGTGTAACCAGAATCGTGGTAATGCCCAATTTGCGCTGGATTCGGCGCAGCTCGATATGCATGTTCTCGCGCAGTTTGGCATCCAGATTGGACATGGGTTCATCAAGCAGGAGCAGCCTGGGCCGGATGGCCAGTGAACGGGCGATGGCAACTCGTTGCCGCTGGCCCCCGGAGAGCTGGGCAGGGTAGCGCTCGCCCATCCCGGTCAGACTGACCATGTCAAGCACCTGGTCGATACGCTCGCGCCGTTCGGCTTTGGCCATTTTGCGCATTTCCAGGCCGAAACTGATGTTGTCCTGGACAGTCATATGGGGAAACAGCGCGTAGCTTTGAAATACCACGCCGATATCACGTTTTTCGGGCGGCATGTCGGTCAGGTCGGTGCCGTCCAGAATGACCTGGCCGCGAGTGGGATCGGTGAATCCGGCAATCATTTGCAGCGTGGTCGTCTTGCCGCAACCCGACGGGCCCAGCAGCGAGACAAACTCGCCACGCTCGATTTCAAGATTCATGGATTTGACCACACTCGCCGAGCCGTAGTCTTTGCCGAGGTTTCTGACAGAAAGAAAACTCATTTACCGCTCCACCGTTCGGTTCCAGCGATCATTCCATTGCGTGCGCACGGCATTGACTGTGTCCCAGTCGGTCTTTTCCAATTTGTCGACCGCCTCGCCATACACCACGCGTTGCGCGTCCTCTGCGGGCAGCGTCACCGTTTTGTTGACCGGGCCCCAGCTTTGGGTGCGCGCAAAAACCACCTGTATTTCGGGTGTTGCCAGATATTGCACCAGTTTCTGGGCCAGCTCAGGCACATTGCTTTTGACAACAGGACAGGCGGCTGTCAACAGTGCCATGGCCCCTTCTTTCGGATAAACGAATTTGACCGGGAAGCCGGTAGACTTGAACGTTTCAACCCGGCCGTTGCCCCACACACCGATAATGGCTTCACCGTTCTGAAACAACGAGGTCATGCCGCCGGGCGAGGGCTCCCAGGCCAGCACATTCGGGTTGATTTTTTTGATAATGGTATCAAAGCCGGGATCGGGGTTCTTTTCATTGCCGCCATTGAGTTTGGCAAATTTCACCAGCGTGTGCAGGCCGTACGTGTTGTTCAGCGGCGGTATGACCATGCGCTGCTCGAACTGGGGATTTTCCAGATCGTGCCATGATGTCGGCGGCGTCAGGCCTTCTTTTTTGAAGACTTCTTCGTTGTAGAACAGCCCGGTGGCCACCAGTCCGATACCCAGGGCATTGGGTCCCAGGTCAGCGATCGGGTACAGGTCTTTGAATACGGGTGCGCTTTTGTCGATTTTGTCGCAAAAGCCAAATTGCATTGCCTGATACATGGGGCCGTCATCGAGCATGACCACGTCCAGTTCAGGATTGCTTTTCTGAGCTTGAAGTTTTCCCAGTGTATCGGTTGAGTTGCCCGGAACATAAACGACCTTGACGTTGTTGGCCTTTTCGAAAGCGGGGAGCACATCTTCCTCAAACGCTTTTTGCGTTGAACCGCCATATGACCCGAGATACAACGTGGGCGTTTGCGCATATACCATCGAGGTTGCCGGAACCAGTAAACCTGCTATGGCAATTGTCATAAGCTTGCGTTTCATCATTTTCTCCGTGGTGGGGGGAACAACTTACGGATAACAATAGAGAACACTGCCCGCTATGTAAAATGCTTTTTTTTAGTCCGTCCATAATATGGTGTTATGGCATGCTCACGATTGTTCACCACGTTAAAGCAGCTTGCCGTTTTGTGCGATTGCCATGGTCACATTTGTTTTGACGTAGTGCACAAAATCCTTGAGCACGCGCAAAGCCGGTTTGTCAGCGCGATAAAGTGCACTGAAGTGGACCATCAGTCGCGGTGAAAAATTTCTGAACACAATGTTGTTTCCGATATAGGTTATCACTGTGATGGGGTCCACGATTGCCAGGCAATTGCCTGATTCCACAAACGAGCACATGGTTTGCGAGGTGTTGGTGTCAACGCTTGAGAACACCTTGATGCCATGGGACACCAGCAACAGGCCAAACGCCTGGCGGGTGTCCATGTCGTGGGAGCCTAGTATCATGGTCTGTCCCTGAAGATCGGTGACGTGGATCTCACTCTTTTGAGCCAGCGGATGATTGCGCGGAATGGCAATCTTCGAATCCAGGGAGAACAGGTGCTCGCCTAGCGGGCTGGGATACTCACTGGACAGAATGACCATACCCAGATCACACTTGGCATTCTGCACCATATCCATGATGGTGGTAGAGGCATGGGTTGTCAGTTTGACCGACAGGTCGGTATGGGTTTGCATGAAGTTGTGCAGCAAGAAAGGCAATGCGGCAGAGGCCAGACAGGGTGCGGCGGCAATATGGAACTGGCCCTTTTGCGCTTTCTGGATCTGGCTGGCTGCATAGGCAATTTCCTGAACGCCGACCAGACTGCGCTCCACTTCCTTGAACAGTTCTTCTGCTTCGTGTGTCGGAAAAAGACGGCCCTGGCGACGCTCAAATAGCGGAAAGCCGACCGAGGCTTCCAGATCTGATATCAAACGCGTGGTGGCAGGTTGTGAGATGGAAAGAAACTCCGCTGCCTTCGTAACGGTACGGCTGATCATGAGGGCGCGGAATGCCTCGAGTTGTCTTAGTGTCATTGCCTGCTCGAACTGGTAAAAATCGATGAATCGTGCCGGGATGACCCGGCCGGGACGATAAGTGTAGGGGGGTATTGATGTATCGTTGTCCTAGGGATAATACCAATTCACCTAGGGACAACACCTAGATTGCAGGGCTCGTACGTGAGACGTATTCGTTGTGCTAACGCCAATGTTTTGTTCTTTTCATCGCAAATACGTGCCCGATTCAGGTGATACATGGTGCCGGCCGTGAAAATATCGTTATAAAACGGCAACGAAAGCGCGTGCATGAGTGATTCATCGTGCCATGTTGTTCGCCTATTGTGTTGTCTCTCATGCCAGATTAGGCCAAATCAAGTGTGCATCTGGCAGATTGGCAGGCCTGGGAGCGGGAAATAATCAAGCAAGTAATAATTAAGTCAGTAATAGTTGGGCACGCAGTCATTGAGCCAGTAAAGGTGAAGCCCTTGCCGGTTTCGCCGGGCTTTCCCTCTTTATGGAAAGCATCCCCAACACTGGTTGTTGTTGTTGTTGTTGTTGTTGTTGTTGTTGTTGTGCCGGGATGCCCGCGATCATGAGTCGCTCATCCGGTTTCGTGCAGAGCAGCAGCGTTAACCGGCTGCTGCCGCTGCATGCCGGCCTCTGTTTGCCGATAGAAGGCGTGTTGCAGATGCCATCGGCAGCTGGTTTTTTGTGCGTGGCCGACGTGGCTATTTATTGGCGGTGGCCAGTGCGCCGCCAGGGCGAGCGATACAGGCCGAACACCCTTTGTTTGAACGTGCCGGCATCACGTTTTCCGGCCACCGCTGTTTGTCTTGTCAGTCCAATGTGATACGGGCCTCTTTGGCAACCGTACGCCATTTGGTTTCCTCTGCAGCAACGAATGCCTGCAACGCTTGCGGTGTAGAGGCTTCAATATCTGCTCCCAATGCCTTGAGCCGGCTGACAATGTCCGGGTCCTGAAGTACTTTCGTTATCGCCGTCGATAGTATCTGTATGACGTCGGCCGGTGTATCTTTTGGCGCAAATACTGCGTTCCATTCATAGGATGAGAAATCCGGGACACCGCTTTTGTCAAGAGTGGGAATGTTGGGCAGCAGGGCCGAGGGCGTGTCGCCACCAGTAGCCAGAACCTTCAGTTTGCCTGCCTTGATATGCGGCCACGACGAACCCAGACTGGCAAACATGATGGGTACTTGGCCCCCCATGACGTCTGTCATCGCCGGACCACCGCCCTTGTACGCGACGTGCGACAGGTGAGTTTTTGCCTTAAGGTTGAACAGTTCCCCTGCCAAATGCTGTGCCGAACCGGGGCCTGCGGAAGCAAAGTGGGCAGGCTGGGCAGACTGCCCGGCTTCAATCACGTCGGCGACATTTTGATATTCGCTCTGCGGGTTGACCACCAGCACATTGGGCACTTTGAGCAGCAACGAAACCGGTTCGAAATCTGCTGCGCTGAATGACATTTTCTGGCGCAGCGCAAAATTCTGTGCAAAGTTCGAGGCATCCAGCATGATTGTGTAGCCATCCGGTTTGGCGCGCGCAACATAAGCGCCGCCGATCATGCCACCGGCGCCGCCTTTGTTTTCAATAACCACGGTCTGGCTCAGGGCTTTGCTCAGGCTGGGTCCGATGAGCCGGGCTACGGCGTCAACCGTACCACCCGGTGGATAGGTTACGACCATCGTCACGGGTTTTTCAGGGTAGGCTGCATGCACAGCGCTGCCCAAAGACAGTGTGATGGCTGCCAGTACCGTCTTGGATAATTTCATTTGTCATCTCCTTTGATGTTATAGAAGGCTGCGGCCGTACGGTACAGAATATTCTGTCTGTCTCGCGGCTGCTGGATGTGCTGTAAGGCCCAATTAAGGCTGTCGCTGAACCGATGTTCGGTTTCATGCTGGGTATGGGGCCAGTCGCTTCCCCACATGAGTTTTTCTGATGAAAACGTACGGATAAAAAGTGACAGGAGCCTGTTCAGCGAATCGGCCTGCGGCTGCCTGAAGATGCGATAAATGGCCGAGACTTTGATAAAAATCCTGTCGTTATCGGCAAGCGATAAAAGATAGGCGAGCGGGTCTATCTGAAATGGCTGATCCATTGCCGGGCGGCCAAAGTGATCTACGACCAGCGCAACGTCATTGGCCATGATTGGCGCAATATAGCGCTCCAGCATCGACGATGGTGCATGCAGCTCTACGTGCATATCGAGCGCTTTGATGTGCGCAAACAGTTGCTGCCAGTGAGCCTGGTGCAAGTCCACAGTGCCTGCGCCAAACAGGTTCAGGCGTATGCCTTTGACGCGCTGCGCCCTCAATGCCACCAGTTCTTCGAGATGACAGGCCGGATCCACCACCGCCACACCGACACAACGGCCCGCTGATTTGTGCAGTGCCTCAAGCATGTAGCTGTTATCGGTTCCAAGAAAACTGGGCTGAACCAGCACGCCATATGCAACCTGATGCTGGTCCAGTAATGCCAGATACTGCTCCAGCGTAGCGTCGTAGTTGGGCGCATAACGACGCCCGGGCGCCAGTGGCAGGTCCCTGGAAAAAACGTGTGCATGGCTGTCAATAACTGCTTGCGGCATGATCATTCCCAATTGATATGACGGCTATTCTAGAGAATGAACGCATATTGATATATTATGTTTATGATAATTATTCATAACATAATGATATGGAAATAAGTCAGATTAAATATTTTTTATCCGTTTTCGAGCTCGGTTCCATCAGTAAATCGGCCGATGCACTGGGTATGGCGCAGCCCGCCTTGAGTCAGTCGATTGCCCGCCTTGAAAAAAAGCTTGGCGTAGCGCTTTTTGTGCGATCAAGGCGTGGAGCAATGCCAACAGACGCTGCCCGCCTGATTTATGAGGATCTTAAGAAGGGCAGTTTTTTTCTTGACCAGGTCAGCCACAAAGTGCAAATGGCCAGATCCGGCTTTAGCGGCAATTTGAATATCGGGATTGTGTCGTCTGCGCTTTTCAATATCCTGCCGGCAGCACTGCGAAAACTGAAGGCGACTGCACCACAGTTGCATGTAACCTTACTGGAGCTCAGTAATGAGGAACAGGTCAGGCAAATTCACGAAGGCAGTCTGGATATTGCGCTGGTGCACTCGCCTGTCAACCTGGAAGGGCGTGTTCACCAACTGACTGTATGCCGTGAAAAGCTGATCGCTGCGATACCCGAAAGTGCAGTCACTTTTAGCAAGGACAGTATCCGGCTGGAGGAAATCGCCCGTCACGGATTGGTGCTTTATCCGGCCTCGCAATTGCCGGTTTTGCATACTGATATTCTCAATGCGTTTACCGGGTCCGGTCTGACAGTCAGTGTGAACCAATACGCAAATCGGACCCTGACCGTACTGGCCTGTGTTGCTGCAGGCCTGGGGGTCGGACTGTTGCCTAACTGGATCAGGTCTATCGGATTTGATGGCGTGCGCTTTTGTGACGTGGCCGATGAGGCATTGCCGGACCTGGATCTGGTGGCGTTGTTCACGGCCAAGCATCAGCCGATTGTGCGGGCCATGTTTGGCGATCGTGTGGGGGCCGTAGCCAGCTAGCCGCTTGCGCAGTGGCAAGCATCGTGTGCAGGAACCTGAAGATGGAGAGGGCACGGGGCCAGAGGCGCCCGGCGTTTGTGATTGCCCCGTTGCCAGGCCTGACAGGCGCTGACAACGGTAGCAGGCAACAATAGCGTGGCGTTACGCAGCCTTGCGCAGCCTGCGCAAAACAATGGGCGCGAGCAGAAACAGTGCCGATACGGTCAGAATGACAATTGAAATTGGTGTTTCAACCAGCACTGCCGGATTGCCCTGGGCAGCTGCCAGCGCCGTGCGCAACTGGTTCTCGGCCATGGGACCCAGGATCAGGCCGATCAGGATGGGCGCAATGGGAAAGTCATAGACGCGCATGGCATAGCCCATTAGTCCCACAACGACCATGCAGGCCAGGTCAAAGGTCGATCCTGACACGCCCCAGATGCCAATCATGGCAAATACCAGAATGCCGGCGTACAGTTGCGGTTTGGGAATCAGCAGTAATTTGACCCACATGCCCACCAGCGGCAGGTTCAGAATCAGCAGCATGACGTTGCCAACATACAGGGAGGCAATCAGGCCCCAGATGAGTTCCGGGTTGGAGGTAAACAGAAACGGGCCGGGTTGCAGTCCGAAGTTCTGGAACGCCGCCAGTAAAATAGCCGCGGTGGCAGAAGTTGGCAGTCCCAGCGTCAGCAGGGGTACAAGCACTCCGGCGGCCGCAGCGTTGTTCGCCGCTTCTGGACCGGCAACGCCTTCAATGGCGCCGATGGTGCCGAATTCCTCTTTCTTTTTGCACAGTTTCTTTTCCAGCGTGTAGGACAGCATGGTTGGAATCTCGGAACCACCGCCGGGCAGGGCGCCCATGGGAAAGCCAATGGCGGTACCACGCAACCAGGGCATGAAAGAGCGTTTCCATTCCTCTTTTGTCATCCAGATGCCGCCCTTGATCGGCAAAATGTCGTCGCTTTGATGTCGGTAGCGGCTTGCGACATAAATAATTTCACCGATTGCAAACAGCGACACCAGCACCACCGTGAGCTCCATCCCATCGAGCAGCGAGCTGGCGCCGAATGTCATGCGCGGCTGCCCGGTCATCTTGTCGATGCCGATGACGCCCAGTGCCAGGCCGATGAACAGGGAAACAAAGCCGCGAACCCGTGAGGTTCCCATCACCACCGCAACGGACGTGAAGGCCAGTACGGTCAGCGCAAAATAGTCTGCCGGTTTGAAGTAGAACGCCAGCTCGGCAATGGAGGGCGCGGCAAAGGTCAGCAGGAGGGTTGCGATGGTGCCGGCCACGAAGGAGCCCACCGCCGCGGTGGCCAGCGCCGCCGCTCCGCGACCGGAGCGCGCCATTTTGTTGCCCTCCAGCGCGGTCATCATGGAGCCGGCTTCGCCGGGTGTATTGATCAGAATCGAGGTGGTGGAGCCACCGTACATCGCGCCGTAGAGAACGCCGGCGAACATGATGAAGGCCGAGACCGGCCCCACAGATACGGTTACCGGCAGTAGCAGCGCAATGGTCAGTGCCGGGCCGATGCCGGGCAGGATGCCAATGGCAGTGCCAAGCACGGATCCGACCAGCGCCCAGAAAAGATTCATGGGTTGCAGGGCGATATCAAAGCCCTGCATTAATAAGCCGAAGGTATCCATTCAGAAGCCCGCCAGGGGAAGAAAACCGCCCAGTTGCAGACCCAGGCGCGAAAAAAGAAACCAGCACACCGAGCCGAGTATGGCACCGGTGATAAGGTCGATGAGTGTCTTGTGCGAACCAAAAGCGCGCGCAACCAGCATGAACGACAGCATGGCGGTAATGGGCAAGCCCAGTGCTTCCATGGTGAGTGCCGGTACGATGGTAGCAGCAAGCGCGGTAAAGAAGGCTCGCTTGTCCATGGGCAGGTTGCCGGTGGCATTTTCGGTATCCTGCGCTTCGAAGCGTTCACCTCGCGCAATTTGGATCAACAGCAATATGCCCAGCAACAGCAGCCCACCGCCGGCAATGGTGACAAACATGCCGGGGCCGATAGCCGCGTACTGGGCCGTCGCTGGCAATGTGGTCGTGGCATACAGGCAGATGCAGCCCAGGATAATGACGGCAATGCCCAGCCACCAGGGCCGGGCGCCAGGCGCCGCAGCCTCTGGGGCCGCCGGCGTTACGCCTGCCGGCGATGGTGTTTCCTTATTTTGCAAGACCTGCGTCCTTCAGGATTTTGTTGATACGGTCACTTTCGTCTTTGATGAAGCTGCCAAACTCTGGCCCGGCCATGAAGAACTGGTCCCAGCCCTGGGTGGCCATGGTCTGCTTCCAGGCATCGCTCTCATTGAGTTTGGTAAACCGGTCAACCCAGACTTTGTAGTTTTCTTCGGGCATGTCCACTGAACCCAGAACGCCACGCCAGTTTGCCAGTTCCACATCGTAGCCGGCTTCCTTGAAGGTGGGCGCATCCAGCCCTTTCATGCGCTCTGCCGAGGTGATGCCTAGTATTTTGACGCGGCCGGACTTGGCAAATTGCTGAAATTCGGAGATGCCCGAGATGCCGGCCTTGAGCGTGCCGTTGACGATGCCGGTGACGGTATCGGCGCCGCCGGCCTGCGGAATGTAATTGAGTTTATTAACCGCTGCGCCGCTCGCCTGGGCCAGCAGAGCCAGCGCGATATGATCCACGCCACCGGCCGATCCACCGCCTACCGGTGTGCCACCAGGATTTTCCTTGAGCGCCTTGGCAAAATCGGCCAACGTCTTGTAAGGAGAGTCTGGGCGTACTGCAAGCACCAGGTATTCTGCTGTCAGGCGTGCGACTGGCTTGAACTTGGACAGATCGACCGGCGATTTGTTAAGTGTGATTGCACCCACGGTAATGGCGCCAAACACGGCCAGGTTATCCGGCTTGCCGGTTGCGCCATTCTGGAATTCAGCCAAGCCGATGGTGCCGCCGGCGCCGCCCTTGTTGGTGAAGTTTACGCTGCCGGTATAAATGCCGGCCTTGTTCATGGCCGAGAAGGCCTGCCGGCCTGTTCCATCCCAGCCGCCGCCGGGATTGGCCGGCAGCATGACGCTGACCTGTGCGCTGGCAGCTGCAGCAAAAAGTGTGGTGGCCGCAATGCACGACCGCAGGATGGCTGATAGTTTCATGTCCGCTCCGAATGGGGTTTGTTGTAATTGGTAATGATTTCAGTCAAGAATAGGTTGGATCAGGATGTATTGTCAATAAGGGAAATGGAGCGGACAGCCAGGGGCCGCTCAAATGCAGGATAGTGGCGCTGCTGCGATGCACGGTGGGGCACCAGCCGCAAGGCAATGCGCAGCAGGCGTCTGTCGCCGTTACGTCCGGGTCAACTGGTGCTTCTGGCGCGAAACGCCTTGGCGCTCAGGCCTTCCTGAACACCCATATGCTCGGGTGCGACATCGATCACCATCGTGCGGATGCAGGTGTCCGACACGTCCAGCGTAGTAACGGCCGCCTTGTTGATAGCAGCCATGAAATTGGCCTTGAGTTCATCGTCCCGGCCTGCGAGCAGGAAAGCCACGATGTTGACGAACTCGGCACCGATCTGGCCCGCGACAATCGAATCCTGCTGTTCAATTTCCTGCAGGGAAATACGGATGCTGGGCAAGGCCGCATTCAGCGTTTGCTCTATGACTTTGGTGGCATTTTGCAGGAAGGCGGTTTTCTGTTGCTGGCTGCGGCCGGCAGTGACCTGAACTTGAAGAATGGGCATGATAGAAATGTCTCGTTTGAATGGAATGTGCTGTGAAATAGGGGCAGGGTTGGCACCCATCGCCTTTTGCGATTGTATCGGAAAGCCGGCCAGATGCCATCCATTGATGCGTTTTCAGTTTTCTTTAAGGTCACGAAAATTAATATATGGAAAACACGACAGTGACCGCTGTTGCTGTATTCACGGATCGCCCCGCGTCAATGACTGTTCTGATTGCATTGTGCGGGTCCATTCAAATCATTTACGTATCGGCAACGGCAAGCAAGTGCGCTGACCGAAAATATACACTTCCAGGAAACCAAATCAAATGTTGTCTGCTGAAGAGCTTTCGGCCGAAGCGCCGCGTCAGCCCAAGCGCTGGTATCAAATTCTATATGTACAGGTAGTGATCGCCATTGTCCTGGGGGTGCTGCTGGGGCAGTTCTATCCACAGGTTGGCGAAAGCATGAAGCCGCTTGGCGATGCGTTTATCAAGCTGGTAAAAATGATCATTGCACCCGTCATATTTCTTACTGTCGTGACGGGGATTGCCGGCATGACCAATATGAAGACGGTAGGGCGCGTGGCTGGCAAGGCGATGCTTTATTTCATCACGTTTTCCACACTGGCGCTGATCATCGGTCTGGTAGTCGCCAACACGCTGCACCCTGGGTCCGGCCTGAATATTGACCCGAAAACGCTGGATGCCGGCAAGGTGGCCACTTATGTAACCAAGGCGCATGACTCATCCATTGTCGGGTTTCTGATGAATATCATTCCTGACACCACGCTCAGCCCGCTGGTCAGTGGCGATATTCTGCAGGTGTTGTTTATTTCGGTACTGTTTGGCATCGCGCTGGCTGCAACCGGAGAACACGGCAAGCCTGTTTTTGATTTTTTCCAGCAACTGTCACGGCCGGTATTCAAACTGGTGGCTATTTTAATGAAGGCCGCGCCCATCGGCGCGTTTGGCGCCATGGCATTTACCATTGGCAAATACGGGATCGCCTCTATTGGCAATCTGCTGTATTTGATCCTGACGTTCTATATTACCGCCGTGTTGTTCGTTGTGATTGTGCTGGGGCTGGTTGCACGGTACAACGGTTTTTCGATTTTCAAACTGGTGCGTTACATTAAAGATGAATTGTTTTTAGTGCTGGGTACCAGTTCATCGGAGGCGGCGCTGCCTACGCTGATGCAGAAAATGGAGCGGGCCGGTTGCGCCAAGTCTGTGGTGGGACTGGTGATTCCTACCGGTTATTCTTTCAATCTGGACGGCACCAATATTTACATGACGCTGGCCGCGCTGTTCATTGCGCAAGCCTGCAACATCGAGCTTTCCCTGCAACAACAGGTTTTGCTGCTGCTGGTCGCCATGATCAGTTCCAAGGGCGCTGCGGGGGTGACCGGTGCCGGTTTTATTACATTAGCAGCTACACTGGCAGTGGTGCCTGATGTGCCTGTGGCAGGCATGGCCCTGATTCTGGGCATTGATCGTTTTATGTCCGAATGTCGCGCACTGACCAATCTGGTAGGCAATGCCTGCGCCACTATCGTGGTGGCCCGCTGGGAGAATCAGTTGGACACCCGGCAACTGGATGCTGCCTTGAACCAGCGATTGCCTGCACAGGTCGATGATGACCATATGATAGGCGCCGCGCAGGCGGCAGACTGATCAGGAAATCGGTATCACGTTTAGACACCGTGTCTGGATACGGCGTCTGGCGGATGTTGGTGGTGAATCATCCGTAACATTCATGGAAAAAGGGGCACGATAAGCGTGCCCCTTTCATATTTCATTCAAGTCGGCTACTGATCGTTGCGTAGTGCGTGAACGGCGCGTTCCAGGATCTGGCGGGTTCTAAATTGCACCAGCGCCTGCCAGTCGGGGTCGGCCGGGAAGAAAAAGTCCAGCAGGCGCTGCTTGATCTTTTTGCCTTCGGCACTGGCAGGGTCGCCATGCAGATGCAGGAAATGATCGGCCAGCAAGGCCGGCTGCCCCACCGATTGGCTGTCATAGGTGCCGCATTCGACAACCAGCTGAATAAATTGGCGGTCACTAAATAGCTTGACCATGGCCGCCGAGGTGTAGCCGGTGGCGGCGGCCGAGATACCCGTATCGCTGGCATTGTTGCTGCCGGTAATCACGGTATACAGCCATGGGCCGTATATGGACTGGGCGTGCGCGATGCCGGGATATTCCTGTTCGGCAATGGCCATGAGCATGGGGTGGCCAAACTGCCCGGCGCCGGTGTGCAGATCGAAGCTGATGACTTGCCTGGCGTGCGCCGGCAGATGCTCTTTCAGGATTTTATGCAGCGTGAGATTGGACCAGCTGGGTTTTTCGCCGCCATAATACAGGCCATCCCGATGGCGATATTGACCGGCTTCCACAATGTTCATCAGCGCAGCATAGCCTTTTTCTTGCACAGTCTGGCGCCAGCGCAGGTCCCGCGCTTTGCGCCTGGCAGCGTCACGGATATCGGTCGCAAATAGCTCATGAACCGCTTCGTAGCCCGGATTGGCCGGCAACGGCTGGTCAAAATCCAGATAATTGCGATTCAGATCCATGTTGTCTTCATTGACCCGCCGCTTCCAGGAAGTACCCCACGGATTGATCAGGTGAATGAACAAAATGCCTACGCCGGCAGCCGGGGAAACGTCCTGTTCCAGCAGAAAGCGGGTCTGGCAGATGGAGCCATAGTAACCCTCGACGCCATGCGTGCCGGACACCACCACTATCCATTTTTCGGCGTCGGGATCGCCGGCCACGGCCACGTCGGTGCACAGATTCTCGTTTTCCACACCCTTGAGCGGGTGAGGGTAAGCGTGCAGGTGGGCGCCCCGGTGGTGGGCGGCCTTCAGGAACGAGGCGCGCAATTGCGAATAGGTCAGCTGGCCAGGCGCCAGCCGGAAAATGGGCAAATCTGCGGAATCGAAGGGAGTCATGAGCGAATTCTCGGGCCCAAAGGCAAGAAAAACATGGGTTTCGGACAAAATCAGGAAGCGGGCGGGAAATTTATGCAAAAATCTCGTGTCCGCGCGTTGTAACCTGCCTGCAATCACACCAGTGAACCAGGGACAAGGCGTTATACTACTTCAATTATTTACGATATGTTTCCCGGGGTTAGGAATGAAAAAACTTTTTGTTGCGGCAATGCTGGCTGCATTGTTACCGACAGTGGTGTCTGCGGCACCCGCCAAACTGCGTCTGGGTATTGACCCCACGTTCGCGCCTTTTGAGTCGGTCAATCCACAAGGCGAGCTGGTTGGTATTGATGTTGATATGGGTAAATCCATCTGTAAGCGCATTGAAGCTGACTGCGAATGGATTCGCATGAATTTCGACGGCGTGATTCCAGCCCTGAAAGCCAAGAAAATAGATGGCATCCTGTCTGGGATGACCATCACCAAAGAGCGCGAGAAGCAGGTTTTGTTTTCAGATGTGATGTACGCCAGCTCCACACGCCTGATGGTCCCGGCAAACAGTGAAGGGCTGGATACGACTGCCGAGTCGCTCAAGGGTAAAACGGTAGGGGTTGTTCAGGGTACCACCCAGGCCGCCTATGCCGACAAGCATTGGAAAGGCAAGGGCATTAATCTGGTGTCCTACCAGAATGATGATCTGGCCAAGCAGGATCTGGCGCTGGGACGCGTTGACGCCACCCTGCAGGACGCTGCAGCCGCCACGATTTTCTTCGATAGCCCTGACGGCAAAAACTTTAAGCTGGTGGGCACGCCTGTGTCCGATGCAGAAGTCTTCGGCAACGGTAACGGCATCGGTCTGCGCAAGGACGATACCGAATTGAAGGGTAAAATCGACAAGGCGCTGGCCGATATGAAAAAAGACGGCGAATACGCAACAATACTTGAAGCCTACAAAAAATACGGCATCAAGGAACACGAATAAGCGTGCCTGACCGGTGCTGCGCGGGCCGGCTCTATGCCGGTGGCCGCGCAGTTTGCATTTTTGGGCAGCCCGGCCTGCCCGCGCTGTGTGGTCGGCGCAATACAACGGCATGAGCCGTGCCGCCGACAGACAATTTGCATTATTACATTATTATTAATAACGATATTTAAGGAACCCGATGCTGTACGGTTATGGATCCCAGATATGGGCCGGTACACTCGCAACCTGTCTGCTGACCCTGTTGACGCTGGTTTTTTCGATCATTATCGGGATGGTCGGGGCTTTGTGCAAGCTGTCTCCCAATCCGGTATTGCGCTGGACCTTCACCGGGTATACGACAGTGATCCGAAGTGTTCCCGATCTGGTGATCATGCTGCTGGTTTTCTATAATCTGCAGGAACTTATCAATGCCATTTGCACCTGGGCTGGCTGGCCGCAATACCAAATGGATGCGTTTTCGGCAGGGGTGACAACGCTCGCGTTCATCTATGGCGCTTATATGACAGAGACCTTTCGCGGGGCGATCCAGGCTGTGCCCAAAGGCCAGCTCGAAGCAGGCTATGCGACAGGCATGTCGCCAGTGACGGTGTTTCGCCTGATTCTGTTGCCGCAACTGATCCGCTTTGCCCTGCCTGGGCTGAACAATAACCTGCAGGTTATTATCAAGGCAACGGCCCTGGTTTCCATTATCGGTTTGCTCGATATTGTGACGGTCACGCAGCAGGCGGGACGCAGTACCCAGCAGCTGTTTTTCTTCAATCTGGTGGCCGCGGCCATTTATCTGTGCATGACGGCGGTCAGCCTGATCGTGCTGTCCTGGCTTAATCGACGCTATTCGGCCGGCGTGCGGGAGGTCCGGCTGTGAGCGAGATCCTCGAGCGCTACTGGCAGGCCTATCTCGGGTTTGGTTTTCCCATGACGGGGCTGGCCATGACGATCTGGATATTGCTGCTGGCCGTGCTGTTTGGCACGGTACTGGCCATCCCCATGGCAATCTGGCGCAGTTCGTCCAATCGCTGGGTCAGCATGCCGGTGCGGGTGTACACCTTTGTGTTTCGCGGCACGCCGCTTTACGTGCAGTTGCTGCTTGTCTACACCGGCCTGTTCAGCCTGAGTGTGGTGCGTGGCACGCCATTGCTGGCCACGTTTTTCCGTGACGGTTTCAATTGTGTGATTCTTGCTTTCACAATCAACACCTGTGCCTATATGACAGAGGTGCTGGCGGGCGCAATTCGGGCCATTCCTCATGGCGAAATTGAAGCGGCGCAGGCTTTTGGCTTTTCCCGTTTCCGGTTGTACACAAAAATTATTCTGCCCTCCGCGTTCAGGCGTGCCCTGCCGTTTTACAGCAACGAGGTTATTCTGGTTCTGCATTCCACCTCGCTGGCATTTACGGCAACGGTGCCCGAGTTGCTCAAGGTGGCGCGCGATGTCAATAGCGCCACGTTCAATTCTTTACCCGCCTTTGGCATTGCTGCCATCCTGTACGCCGTTCTGGCAATGGTGCTGGTTGCGCTGTTTCGCAAGGCAGAGAAAAAATGGCTCGGGTTTCTGAAACCCGCCGCTGTTTAACAGGTCATTACCATGGAAAATTTACGCGTCCAGGATATTCACAAACGTTTCGGCAACAACGAGGTGCTCAAGGGCGTGTCGTTGCTGGCCAATAAGGGCGATGTGATCAGTATTATCGGCTCCAGCGGTTCGGGCAAAAGCACGCTGCTGCGCTGTATCAATTTTCTGGAAACGCCCGATTCGGGCAAAATATTCATTCATGGCCAAGAGCTGCGCACCGTTCAGCGCAAGGGTACGCTGGTGCCGGCTGACCGCCGCCAATTGCAATATATGCGCACCCGGCTGTCCATGGTGTTCCAGCATTTCAATCTGTGGTCGCACATGACTGTGCAGGAGAACATTACAGCCGCGCCGGTCAATGTTCTGGGCCTGTCGCGTCAAGAAGCGCTTGCCAGGGCGGAAAGCAATCTGCTCAAGGTCGGGCTGAGCCTGGATACCTTGAAAAAGTACCCTGTGCACCTGTCGGGCGGGCAGCAGCAACGGGTGGCGATCGCACGCGCACTGGCGCTGGAGCCTGAGGTCATGCTGTTTGATGAACCCACTTCGGCTCTGGATCCGGAGCTGGTTGGAGAAGTGCTGCGCGTGATGCAGAAACTGGCCGAGGAGGGGCGTACCATGATCATCGTGACACACGAGATGGCGTTTGCCCGCCAGGTGTCCAGTCATGTCATGTTTTTACATCAGGGTGTGGTCGAAGAAGAGGGTGCCCCTGGCGAGGTTCTGGCCAAACCCAAAAGCGCGCGGCTGGCTACCTTTCTGGCAGGAAATCTCAAGTAGAAAAAGACGATCGGCCCGGTTTTTCGGGCGCCTCTGGCCAGTAGCCGGGTGAGGTGTCCTAAGTTGATTTACGTGTTATAAAGGCGCCGTTTTTTTGCCCGATGAGCAATAGCGCGCGATAAAGTCATATTTTCCAGAACCGCTGCAGTTACATTGTTTACCTGCAACTAGTGTACATTGGGTGGGTTACAGGCCGTTTATATTATTAAATGTAATTTGGAATAGCAGTACGCATTCCCCTGAAGTCCTGTTCTCTCTAAGAGAGAGTCTGTATGCAACGTGTCAATATCATTATCCCAACGTTCAACCGTTCCGGGTTAATTGCAGGTGCAGTGGACGCCGCCCTGGGTCAGAGCTACCCGAACAAACAGATCACGATCATCGACGATGCATCTACCGATGATACGCGTCGCAAGCTGCAACCCTATTTTGATCACCCGGACTTTGTCTATGTTCGTCTTGCGCGCAATATGCATACGGCGCAGGCCAAGAACGTCGGCATAGCGCTATCAATGGCAGATGCCATTACCTTTCATGACTCCGACGATCGACCGGCACCAGACAAAGTGCTGATGCAGGCGCGCACCCTTTTCAATACCCTTGTGGTTGCCGACAGTAGCATGAATTGGGCATCGTTCGAATATGAGCCGCAGCAGGCGCTGCCGGTTTCACTGGTTCTCACAGAACACGAATTGATCCGGTGGGATGGATCGCGTTTGACCGCGCAACATGCCCTGAGCCTTGTTGACGATTTTTTCCCGAATATGCAGGGCGGATCAGGACAGTCTGGTGACTGGATCCTGATCAATGCCGGTCTTTTCCGTGCCCAGGTGTTTGTTCGTCACGGTGGCTATCGCAACAGTATCGAAGAAGACAGGGATATGCGCAACAGGCTGATGATGGCGGGCGAAGTGCTGCATCTGCTACCCCAGGTTCTGCTGAGTAAATTCGAATATGATGATTCGCTGACGGTGGCAGAGGCGTCCAATTATCACAGCGAACGCCGCCAGGTGGATCGCGCGGCGATCTGGGCGGATATTGCAGCATGGCGCCGAACCGGACAGGTGGTACCGCAGCCCATTGAACTGCCTGATTTACAAATCGATTTTATTTCCAATCCGGCCTTGGTTGGCGTTTCTGAAGCGATGATGACCCCTGCGACACGGGAACGTCTGCAACGGCAATTGCAAGCCGCAGCCACATCATGATGCGCCTGAAGATCGCCATTGTTGATGGGTTCTGTCCGCGCCCCTATGAGGGGCAGACATGGGAGCACGAGGCCATGGGCGGGACAGAGCTGACAGCGGCGCGTGTGGCTGAAGCGCTTGCGGCCGATCATGATCTGGTGGTGCTGCAGCACTGTCGAGAGCAGGTGACATGCAGTGCGCAAGGAGTGCGCTATGTGCCTGGCGGCGATTGGCGCAAGCTGGCGGCGCAGCGCAATTTTGACGTTGTCATTATTATTAATTCGCTCAAACTGCTCGCACTGTGGCACAAGCATGCCCCTGCGCAAACCCGCCTTATTTTGTGGCGACACAATTTTATGGGTGCTACGCATAAGGATACAGCGAACCTGTTGGCCGAAACCAATGCGCAGATGATTTGCGTTTCGCACAGCCACAGGCGCCATTCGATGGCGGCACTGGGCATCGCAGAATCGTCAGACGTCGCGGCCCGGATCGGCGTGATATATAACCCCGTGGTGACTGCGCCGATTCAAGGCGAACCGGTGCTGCCGGGCAGCGTGGATGTTGACCAGTTATTGTTCGCCAGTTCGCCCCACAAGGGAATGGATCAGGTGCTGGACAACTTCACGCAATTGCGGGAACGGATCCCGCAACTATCATTGCTGGTCTGTAACCCGGGCTATCTTGAGCGTTCGGCGCCGTACTGTGATGGCGTACACTATACCGGTAAGCTGCGGCCTGCCCAGGTGCATGGGCATATGCGCCGCAGCCTGTGCCTGTTCAATGCCCAGAGCACCTTTGCCGAAACCTTCGGCCTGGTTTTTGCCGAGGCTCACAGTGTGGGTACTCCCGTCGTGGCGCAGCGCGGTTTGGGCGCCGTGGACGAGGTAGTGGGCGCAGGAGATGGGCAGGCGCTGGACGTGAACGATACCCAGGCTGTGCACGACGTGATTATGCGCTGGCGCGGCGGCCTGCGACCGCAACTGTCGATGAATCCGGCGTTCGCCCTTGAAACGATCAAAACCGAGTGGCTGAGCCTACTCGATTCGAATATGCTCGCACCTGAAACGCGCCGGTCACAAACGGGGAGGATATCCTTTGCTATACCCTGATGCATTCAATCTTGATGACCCCATTCTGTCCAGCCTGCCGCAACTTGAGCAGGCGTTGTATGCCAGGGCGGCAGATGTGGACGCACAGGGCCTGGGTCTGGACACCGAAATGGCCATGTTGCGCAGCGCCGGTTTGCTGGCCGCGTGTGCGCCATACGCGTACGGCGGTAAAGGGCTTGGCTGCGAGCACGATACGCATGCGGCGCTGGCCGCCTTTGCGGTATTGCGCGTGCTGGGGCGAGCGACGCTGTCGGTGGCGCGCCTTTACGAAGGGCACATGAATGCGGTAAAACTGGTGGTGCTGTACGGTAGCCCGGAGCAGAAAGCCCGGTGGCTGCCCCTGATACTTGCAGGCCAGTTGTGGGGCGTGTGGGGGGCAGATGGTAAAACACCCCTGAGCGCAACATTGGCGGCGGACGCACCGGCACACATGCCAAGATATGTCCTGCACGGACAGAAAGCATTTGCCTCGGGGCTGGGCCTGCTGGATCAGGCCATCGTGACGTTCAATAAGGGGGCCGAGGGTGTCGTGCTGGCATTGGTGGATGTCAGTGAGCAGCGGCGACAAGACAAGTCGGCCTGGCAGGTCTCCGGCATGAAAGCAACCTGGTCCGGCGTCTATGATTTTGAGGGCGTGCAGATTGATGCCTGCGCCCTGATCGGCAAGCCGGGCGATTATGTGAAAGAACCCTATTTCGAGGGCGGCATATGGCGCTATTGCGCCGCTCACCACGGTGCTGCCGAGCAGATTGTGCGGCTCTGGCGCACCCGGCTGGAGCAAAAGGGGCGGGCCGAGGATCCGATACAACTGACTCGCCTTGCCCGGGCACGTGCCCGACTGCTGGCTGTTTACTGCCTGCTGCGAGACGTATGCCTGCAGGCAGAGACCTGTCATCGTGAAGACGGGCAAGGCAATATCAATGAAGATGACCGGCATTCTGCGGTGGAGATGGCGCTTCTGGGCCGGGAAATGACCGAAGAGATGGCGGTGGTATTGATGAACGACGCCAGGAAAGCGCTGGGCGTGGAGGCCCATTTGCCGCAATCGGATATGGAAAGAATCTGCCGGGATTTGTCCATGTACCTGCGCCAGGCAGGCCCGGACGGCAAGCTGCTCAATGCCGGCCGCCTCTATTTGGTTCAGGCCGAAGAAAGGACGCGCTTATGGTAACTCCCATGCATCGGGGCCGCTTGCTGGTTCAGGCAGAGCAGGCGCCGGCGATTTCTCTACAAGCACTGGCAGGGCGCGCCAATATACTGGTTTTGACTCCCCATCCGGACGATGAAACGCTGGGGTGTGCCCAGGCCATTGCCGCTGCCTGCGATCAGGGGCGCAAGGTGATTGTTGTCGCGGTCACCAATGGCAATCTGTCTCATCCTCAATCGCAGCGCTACCCCAAGGCCGCGCTTGCAGCGCTGCGAAAGCAGGAATGTATCGAGGCCCTGGATGTCCTGGGTGGCGTTGGCGTGGTGCCTGTGTTTATGGACTACGATGACCAGTGCGCCCCACATGCGGTGGCCGAGCAGGTAAAGTGTGTTGAGCGTCTGGAGCAATGGGTACGTGAGTATGAGATCACTGCCATATGGACGACCTGGGAGCAGGACCCTCATTGTGACCATCAGCGCGTTGCCCGGCTGGGAGAATTGCTGCTAGCGCGTCAGCCGCAACTCACGCTGTTCAAGTATCCCATATGGGGTCGCTTCCTGCCCGAGGCACAGGCCGTTGAAGGCACTCTGTATCAATTTACCGGAAGGGGTGAGGGAGACCGCGACCGCAAGGCGCGTGCGATCGATTGCTACCGTTCCCAAACGACAACGCTTATTGACGATGATCCGCAAGGCTTTGTGATGGCGCCTGAGACCCGGGCGCATTTTCTGGAGACACCTGAACTCTTTATTTCATATGACATACCGGCGCGCAGGCTGGAGTTTGATGCCCTGTACATGACCGATCCTGACCCGTGGCAGTTTCTTACGTCGGAATACGAGAAAAACAAATATGCGGCAACGTTGTCTGCCCTGCCTCAGTCTCACTATCAGTGTGCAGTCGAAGCGGGCTGCTCCATTGGCGTACTGACCGAAAGATTGTCCGCGTGTTGTGACCAGGTGATCGGGCTGGATATATCGAGCGTGGCCATTGATTTGGCACGCTCCCGCAACCGACACATCCCGCAGATTCAGTTCCGGCAAGCGCAATTGCCTGAGGCGTGGCCAGACGAATCCGCAGATCTGATAGTGCTCTCGGAAATTCTTTATTTTCTGGATCACGCGCAGATCGATCAACTGGCAGCGCAAATGGCACGCAGTTGGCAAAAAAATGGCGATTGTATCGTGGTTAATTTTTCCGGAGATACCCGCCAGGCATTGCAGGGCGAGCAGGCGTCGACGATATTCTGCGAGGCCATCAGCCGTTACGCCCGCATCGAATGTATTTCGAGCCAGCGCCATGAGAAATATAGCCTGATGGTGCTCACCAGGGTTGGCGGCAACGACGAGTAGCAATGGTCTGGCAAAGGCCAGGGCGGTTGCACAGGCTGCCATGCAGTCAGCGTCGCGCCATGCGCGCAGACGAATTATAAGATGGGAACGACAGCGGTCGATTTCGCATTGATTACGAATTATCTGGAAAAAATATGCTTACAACAACAGATGGCGTGCAGTTGAACGATCACTACTGCAGTGTTCCGCAATTGGCAACGGGCAAGTTTTCTTATGTCATTGCCATTCCGGCCAAGAATGAGCAGGCAACAATCGTTGCCTGTCTGGATGCGTGCTGGCAAAGCATGCAGCGGGCGGCGGCAATGGGCAAGATTGTGCTTGTGATCAATAACACGACAGATGACACTCAGGGCCTGGCCGCAGCGTGGGCAGGCGAAGCAGCCTGTCCGCTGGAAATCATCAATATTACGGTAGCTGCCCACGCTGCCCAGGCCGGTTTTGTCCGCAGAATGGCGATGCAATGGGCTGCGCTTTCTGTCATGTCCGATGGCGTTCTCCTGTGCACTGATGCCGACTCGCGACCCCAGGTTGACTGGGTGTCGGCCAATCTGGCACAGATTGCTGCCGGCTATGACCTGGTGTGCGGCGACATTTTGCTGGATGCAGCAGATCCGCAGTACGAGAACATCTGTGCCATTCACCGCAAGAACGCGCTGGAAGGACAATATCGGCAGGCCTGTCTTGAACTGATACATCAACTGGATCCGGATCCGGATAATGCCTGGCCCCACCACAATCAGGTTTCGGGCGCCAGCCTTGCTATTCGCAGACAGGTGCATGATTTCGTTGGTGGCGTCCCGGCTGTACCGTTGGCTGAAGACCGGGCTTTGGCACAGCGGGTTGCGCTGTACGACTATCGCATTTGCTATTGCAGCCAGGCAAGGGTGATTACCTCGTGCCGCATGGACGGGAGGGCGGAAGGCGGGATGGCCCAGGCGTTGCGCATCAGGGCTGGCAGCGAGGATTTTCTGATTGATGAATCACTGGAGCCGGCGCATCTGGTGTTACTGCGTGCAGGCACACGAGCGTCTGCCCGGCGGGTGTGGCAGCAGGGGCAAAGCCGTCATGATCTATATACATTCCTGGGTATCGATGTGTCACGCTATCGCGCGCTGGACACCATCAGCCGATTCGGGATGTTTTGGCAACAGCTTGAGCAGCATGCTCGCTGCCTGGAGCCCGAACGTGTGCTGTACAGCCAATTGCCCGTTCAGCTCAAAAGAATTGAGGCCATGCTGATGCAAGTGGAGCAGTTCGATTTGGCTTGAAGAACGTTTTTTTGTACGCCTGTTCAGCGTTTACGCAAACCGAATGTGAACATATTTGCAGACATTCAACGCGCCGATATCAGGAAATATAATGATGAAGTGGATTCTGGCTATAAGTATTCTTGCAGTGTATGCGAACACACTTGTGTTCGTTGTGAGTTGGGGATTGAAATGGTCTGTATTGTTTGTTAACTGGCGAAAAAACAGGCAGCAAGCGGCGGCACCAGTCGAGGAGACGCTCACCACAAGAGCAGACTACCCCGCAGCATCGGCCGGTCGTGGCACAGCGTATTTTTCTGTCCATTTGCCCACGCACAATGAGCCGCCCGATATCGTTATCAAGACCATCGATTCCATTCTCGCATCCAATTATGATGATTTCGAACTGCTTGTGATTGACAATAATACGAGCGATCCTGATCTATGGATGCCGGTGAGTGATCATTGTATGGAAAAGGGCGCGCGGTTGCGGTTCTATCACTGCATGAACGTGACCAATGCCAAGGCTGGGGCGTTGGATATTGCATTGGAACTGCGCAATCGCAGGGCAACGCATATTGTGATTGTGGATGCCGACTATACCGTGGACAAAGATTTCCTAAGTCGTGCATCAAACCTGCTGGCACAGAACGAATACGACTATATTCAGTTTCCCCAATCTTATCGGGGGCAAGGGGCTGCAGGATTGAAATATGAGCTGGGCCTGTATTTTGCCACTGTGACCAGAGCCGCCGATGCAGCCAATACCATGCTGTTGACCGGTACGTTGTCTGTGATTGCGGTCAAGGCGCTTCGTACGCTGGGCGGATGGAAAACTTCCACGCTAACCGAGGATGCAGAAATCGGCCTCCAATTGCATATGCGCGGCTTCCGTGGTCGCTATATTGCACAGTCGGCCGGCGCCGGCTTGCTGCCGTTTACTTTTTTTGATTTGGAAAAGCAAAGGGAGCGCTGGATTCACGGTAATTTCCAGGTCCTTACCCGCTATTTCATGCGTATTATGACCGTGAAAAAAACCTATCTTGTGCCGATTTTGTCCCAATTGTCAGCCTGGTTTGCCTTTTTACTGATACCCATGGTTTTTATGCTTCTGATTCCGCTATTTGCGGGTTATCGACCATTGTCAAACGCTGCAGCATGGGCGCTGGCAGTATCGGCGGCAACAATCATTATTGATTTCGTATCACGGTTTGTCTTTATTCGACTTTCGGCTATGGGCACAAAGCTGGCCGAAGTGCTGGATACGTTTGTTGTTTCGTGGGCCCTTGCCGGTAGAAGTTCATTGGCTACCTTTACCGGGAACTTGCCAGCCTCCAGGATCTTTCATCGTACCAACAAGAGCATTTGTGACGAATCGGCTGCAGTGCACAGCACAACCACTGCGATGGTTGCCGTCCTTGGAGGTATGGCAGTTCTTCAAGGTTTACTGATGGCTCAGCCATGGGTTGTGGTCGCGGGAGCGTTGTCAGTGCTGATGCTGCCTTTTCAATGGTTGACCAGTCGGCGGCTGCTGCGTTATCGCAATCATTTTCGCGTGCATTAATGTCGCTGCTCTAGAAAAGGTGCGCCGGAACACGTACAGGACAAGAACAAAGACTGAGTCACTGTCTGGTACGTCGATGGCCCTGTTTCAGACTTTCCTGAGAGCATTCATCGTGGGGCATGGCAGGTGACGCAACAACGGTTTGATCCCATGACCGCCGCCGACCAGCTGCGTGGGGCGGGCAGGCAAAATGCGGCCAACAGTGCCGCTCGTACCTGCCCCGCCTGAGCCTGCCTGCGAGGGCTGGCAAATCCGCCAGGCTAGTGGCGCTGGTCAATCGGACTGGGCAATGGCGGTTTCCTGAATGGGAATCACCGTTGGACGGTCTGGAGCCGCCACTTCGGAAGCCACCGTCTGTTCCTGGTTGATCAGGCGCTCCAGTCCCTTGCGGAACTTGATCGGGCCGCCATCCAGTTTGAGATTGATAAATGGCGTGCGGCGATTGTCCATGCCTTTTTGTACTGCGCTCAGCACAATCCGATCTTCTTCAAATGCCTTGCGTACGCCCGCGGCAAACTGGCGCGAGACGTCTGCATCATCAGGACTGAAATTTCTAAGCTGGAACCAGAAATAGCGAGTGGTCTTTTCGTCGACTGGCGTCAGAAAATTGTAGGAGTCCATCAGAAATACATCGGGATGGATCGCCGCTTCGTCGCCGCCTGTGCCGGCAGGCGTAAAGACGGCCTTGATGATGGCGTGCGAGGGATAACGCACTTCATAATGCTGCTTGCGGTCACAGTTGCCGGCAAATTTGACGAACTGCGCATAGAAGGGCGCCACTTCAGTGTCGTACATCCAGCGCGAGACGATGACACCGTTATCGGTTACCGTTGTGTTCAAGGGTTCATTCACACAGGCGCTGTTGCCGAACGAGCTGCGGTGTACCCAGGCCACATGCGACGGGTCCAGCAGGTTGTCAGTCATGTACAGGTAGTTGCATTCGACCATCATTGCATCGCCCTGATTGATTCCCCAGTCAGGATCACCATACTCTGCAATATGCGGGATCAGGGAAGCGTCAGCTTTTTCTGCGTCGCCCATCCAGACCCAGACCAGACCGTATTGTTCGGTTGTGGCAAAATTCTTGACGGTGGCGGCACGGGGGATTTTTGCGCCCGGCGCGAAAATACAGGTACCCTGGCCGTTGAAGGTAAGCCCGTGGTAGCCGCATTCTACGGCATCATCAATGAGCCGGCCCATAGACAGGGGTAGTTTGCGGTGCGGGCAGGCGTCTTCAAGGGCGACGACCTGACCGTCCTGCTGGCGATAGAACACCAGATATTCATTGAGCAACTGCAATGGATAAAGCTCATGGACAATGTCGTGGCTCCATGCCGCGACATACCATGCGTTCTTCAGAAACATGAAAATCTCCGTTTATTCCGGCCGTTTTAGGGCCGCCATATAACGCTCGACATATTCGTCAAAGCTTTCGTTGTCGGACGCTTCTATCGCTGCCTGTTCCTCCAGCGATTTTTTCACGCTGGCGCGCATTTTCTGCTCGGTTTCGGCAGACAGCTCGCCAAAGCGCAGCTCGTCGGACAGGCGCTGGCTTTGCAACTGGGTATAGTCGGCAAAACTTAAGCCACTGTCGCGCAGCTCCTGCAGGATACGGGCTGAAGGCGTGGCAGAGACATCATCCAGTTTGTGACGTTGCTCCTGGATCGCTGCGCTGTATTGCGTGGTGCTGAAAGCGATATCCAGTTCCTTGGCGTACAGCGCAATCTGGTCGAGCAATTGATTGCCCCAGACGGGGATGGAAATATCTTCACCGTTGCTCGTTAGGCGCAATGCGGGGTCGCGACCGCGGTTGACCACGTCGGTGAAATTGGCCTGGCTTTCCTCGCAGAAACCGTCATAAGGGAAAAGTCTGCTGTCATGCACGGCACAGAACAGCAGGAACGCATCCATGAAATGACAGGTTGCATTCGAGATGCCGACAGCGCTGAAAGGATCAATGTCCAGGCAGCGGATCTCGACGTACTGGATGCCGCGCTCCATGAGCGCTGTAATGGGTCTTTCGCCGCGCGCGGTCGTGCGCTTGGGCCGGATCGTTGAGTAGTACTCATTTTCGATCTGCAGCACATTGGTGTTCAGTTGAATCCACTGACCGTCGCGATGGGTGCCCAGCGCCTGGTACTCAGGCCAGGGCTGCGTGACGGCGTGATACATTTTCCTGATGAAGGTGGACAGGTCGTTGTAGCACATTTTCAGCCCGGCCTGGGCATCGTTCTGGTAGCCCAGATCACTCATGCGCAGGCTGGTGGCGTAGGGCAGATACAGGGTGTCGTGATCCAGCTCGCGCAATGGATTAGGCCGATCACCCAGGAACGAGCGGGGAACTGCCGGCGAGGCGCCGAACAGATACATGAGCAGCCAGTTATAACGGGTGAAATTGCGGATCAGTCCCATATAGCCGACAGACTGGCGCTCGGTCTCGGTTGTACCCTCAAGATCAAGAACCTGCCATAGCGAATCGGGCAGTGAAAAATTGTAATGCAGGCCGGCAATGCATTGCATGGTGCGGCCATAGCGCTCGGCCAGTCCGCGACGATATACATGACGCAGCATGCCGCTATTGGATTTGCCGTAAGTCGCAATGGGAATCTGGTCGTCGGCAGGCAGATGCCCGGGCATCGATTGCATCCAGATGCTTTCGGACGGGAACTGCCGAGTGGCAAAGCGATGTACGTCGGTCAGCTCTTCGAGCAGATCGTCCACTGAAGCATGGGTTGTGGTAATCAACTCGATCAGCGCTTCCGAATAGTCCGTTGTGATATTCGGATGAGTCAGGGCGGAGCCCAGAAGGGTGCTGTGCGGCGTGGTGGCGAGCGCGCCATCACGGTCGATCCGTAGCCCTTCGCGTTCAATTCCGCGTAGAATATGAGTTAGCGAATCTCGATGCTGCTGTAGTGTGGTCATGCGCTGCACAAGTCGTCCTGAGATATCTCTGAAATCAATAATTGCTGATTTTAAGGGAGTTCCGCAGCTTTTCAGTTTTAAACGGTTTGTTTCGAATTAATTAATTTGGGTGGTGCAGGTGATCAAACGTCTGGCTCTTGTTTTTTTCATGGTTTTGTTGGCAGGGTGTTCGCCAAAGTACGATTGGCGCGAAGTGTCCACCGCTGGTGGGCGGGTGCAGGCGATTTTCCCTGATAAGCCGCGCAGCGAATCGCGCACCACGGAAATCGAAGGCGTGCAATATCCGTTTACTATGGACATGGCGCTGGTGGACGATCAGGTCTTTGCGGTTGTCTACAGCTTGCTGCCGCAGGAAAAGCAGGATGAAGCCAGCACGCGCAAGGCGGGCGAGGCACTGCTGCGTTCGGTATACGCCAGCATGAATGAGCCGGTGCCTGAGCCGTTGCCGCCATTCGGACAGAAGCTGACTTTCCGCAAAGCCGTGGGTAACGAGAATGCCAGCGTCTACGTCAAGGTATTTGCGGGCAGCGGCGTGATTGTTCAGGCCTATGCGGCCGGTCAGGACAACACCCTGAAAGAATCGGTTGCGGACGAATTTCTGAACGGCATGACGCTCCGATAGCGATCGGTCTGCCTGTTTTTAAAATGATACAATGCTGTAAAGGTCGGCGCCGATTTGTCTGATCCGCTTGCGGGCGCCTCAAAAATCCCGCTAAAAAGGTCCGTATGGTCTCACAACATTCTACTTCACAGCAGTCTGTGGGCGTGGTTACGCCCCAATTTCTTCAGTTCGATCAACCGCTCACCCTCAGCAGTGGCCAGGTGTTGCCGTCGTACACGCTCGCCGTGGAAACCTATGGCACGCTTAACGCCCAGCGCAGCAATGCCGTGCTCGTCTGTCATGCGCTCAATGCGTCGCATCATGTTGCCGGCGTGTCTGCCACTGACGCAAAAGACGTAGGCTGGTGGGACAATATGGTCGGACCGGGAAAGCCGGTAGACACGAATATCTATTTCGTCATCGGCGTCAATAATCTGGGTTCCTGCTTCGGCTCGACCGGGCCGGCCTCGATCGACCCGGCGACGGGCAAGCCCTGGGGATCAACCTTCCCTGTGGTGACGGTCGAGGACTGGGTAAGGGCCCAGGCCCGGGTCGCCGATCACTTCGGCATCGACCGGTTTGCTGCGGTCATGGGTGGTTCGCTGGGGGGGATGCAGGCGCTGAGCTGGGCCATAGAGTTGCCCGAGCGCATCGCCCATTGTGTGGTGGTCGCCAGCACCACCAACCTGTCGGCACAAAATATTGCCTTTAATGAAGTGGCGCGGCGCGCGATTATCAGCGACCCCGATTTCCATGGCGGCAATTATTACGAATACAATACTGTGCCCGCACGTGGCCTGTCCGTTGCGCGTATGGTGGGGCATATCACCTATCTGTCCGATGACGACATGGCAGAAAAATTCGGGCGAGCAAAACGCAATCCGACAGCAGATGGGCAGTTCCGGTTTGGCTACGATGTTGAGTTCGAGGTCGAGTCCTATCTGCGTTACCAGGGCGAGAAATTTTCCCGGTATTTCGATGCCAACACTTATTTGCTGATTACGCGGGCGCTGGATTACTTCGACCCGGCCAGCAAACATGGCGGCGACCTGACCGAGGCTCTGCGCCCGGCACAGGCCGAATTTCTGACGGTATCTTTTTCCACTGACTGGCGTTTTCCGCCAGAGCGTTCGCGGGAACTGGTAAAGGCGCTGCTTAAAAACGGGCAGCCGGTTACCTATGCTGAAATTGACGCGCCGCACGGACACGATGCTTTTTTGCTGGACGACCCGCGCTACCATGCAGTGGTCCGAGCTTACTATCAGCGCATTGCCGACAGCCTGAACCTGACGGCGGTGCAACTTGACCAGGAAGCAGCATGACGACTACGACAGAGCAAAAAAAAGTACGCGCAGACCTGTTGCGCATTGCCGGCTGGATTCGCGACGGCTCCCGAGTGCTTGATCTGGGGTGCGGTGACGGTATACTGCTGGCCCATCTGCAGAGTCGGCGCGGCGTCACGGCGGTGGGCGTGGAAAAGGAAGATGCCCAGGTCATCGCCTGCGTTAACAAAGGGGTACGCGTTATTCAGCAGGATCTGGATGACGGGCTGGCCATGTTCGATGACCGGCAGTTCGATACGGTTGTGCTTTCCCAGACCTTGCAGGCGGTGGTCAACACCGAACATATTCTGAAGGAAATGGGCCGCGTTGCGCGCTATGGCGTGGTGTCGTTCCCCAACTTCGGTCACTGGACGCATGGCTTGTCCATCCTGACCGGACGCATGCCCGTGACCGGCCAGATGCCCTATGAGTGGTATAACACACCCAACATTCATTTATGTACGCTGAAAGATTTTGAGGACCTGGCCACGCGCCTTGGATTCCGGATACTGGAGCGCGCCACCTTCCGGGAAGAAACCGAGATCTCCCTGATGCCCAGTCTGCGCAGTACGCTGGCGGTTTATCATTTCGAGACCGATAGAAAGCCCACGCCATGATAAATCTGATCCGTCCGTACCTGAGCCCGCGAGTCTATCCGCTGTTGTTGCTGGGTCTGGCCAGCGGGCTGCCGCTGGCGCTGACTGGCGGAACACTGCAGGCCTGGGCCACGGTCGAAGATGTGCCGCTTACCGAAATTGGTTTTCTGACATTGGTGGGCGCCGCCTATACATTCAAGTTTTTGTGGGCGCCTTTTATTGACCGCTATGTGCCGCCCTTCATGGGGCGGCGTCGCGGCTGGATGGCCTTGTCGCAGATCCTGCTGGGCCTGACTATTTGCGGCATGGGCCTGCTGGATCCGTCGCGCTCGCTGTTCTGGCTTGCGGCGCTGGCCACGCTGGTGGCATTTTTGTCGGCGACCCAGGATATTGCATTTGACGCCTACAGTGCCGATGTACTGCGTCATGAGGAGCGCGCTGCAGGGGCGGCGATACGGACACTGGGTTATCGTATTGGCATGGTTGTGTCGGGCGGGCTGGCCATTTGGCTGGCTGCGGTCTGGATGGGCTGGAGCGGTATGTATGTCTTCATGGGCTTGCTGATGTTCGGCGCTGCTGTGTTGACCTGGCTGGCACCTGAGCCCGAGGTAGCAGGGGCCAACGTCGCGCCGCGCACCTTGTATGATGCGTTTACCGTCCCGTTCCAGGAGTTCTTTTCGCGCAAGGGTGCCATTAGTATTCTGGCGCTGATTGTGCTGTACAAGCTGGGCGATGCCTTTGCAGGTGCGTTGTCGACAACGTTTCTGATCCGTGGCGCGGGGTTTTCGCCGGAAGTGGTCGGCTCCGTCAATAAAATTCTCGCGGTGGTTGCAACCATTGTTGGCGCGCTTATCGGTGGCGGCATCATGGGCAAATTGGGGCTTTACCGCTCCCTGATGCTTTTTGGCCTGTTGCAGGCGCTGTCCAATCTGATGTATATGTTGATCGCACTGCATCCGCAGAATCTGCCTTTGATGGCGCTGGGCGTGGGTTTCGAGAATCTCTGTGGCGGCCTGGGGACAGCTGCGTTTGTCGCCCTGTTGATGGCGTTATGCCATGTGCAATTTACCGCCAGCCAGTTTGCGTTGTTGTCCGCCTTGTCGGCCGTTGGTCGCGTATTTGTCGCGGGGCCGCTCACGCCGCCGATTGTCGAGGCTTATGGCTGGCCTGCTTTTTTTGTATTTACCTTCTTTATTGCATTGCCGGGACTGCTGGTCCTGTGGTTTATGCGTGCCGAGATAAAGGCGCTGGAAAAAGATCCATCACCGGAACCCGAGACCGGCATTTGAACGAGACGAATGATGAACTTGATTTTAAGGGGCTTGCTTAAAACCGCAATGCCATGGTGCAG
Source organism: Advenella incenata (assembly GCF_004217095.1). Classification (GTDB taxonomy): domain Bacteria; phylum Pseudomonadota; class Gammaproteobacteria; order Burkholderiales; family Burkholderiaceae_B; genus Advenella; species Advenella incenata. The sequence goes on from NZ_SHKO01000001.1 coordinate 1,204,657, forward strand.
CATTTTGGTGCTTTCTTCGGCGGTGGCACAGACGCCTGCCCAGCCGGAACCTGCTGCGGGTGGCCAGCCCACCAACAGCATCTCGACCACCCGCGGCACGCAGGCCGACCCCGGGCAGATACCGGATGCCCAGGTTCCGGCCAAACCACCCAAAGCGACACCAGCTGCGCCGGCCAAACCGGTCAACGGTGAAAACCGCATTCCGGTGGGCTCGCCCGGCTCTCTGGAAGCCAGGCTGGCAGCCTGTACCATGTGCCATGGAGCCACCGGGGTGCAGGGGGCTGATGCCTTTTATCCCCGTATCTCCGGCAAGCCGGCGCAATATCTTTATCAACAGCTGCTTCGTTTCCGCGAGGGGCGGCGTGAATACCTGCCGATGCAACGGCTTCTGGTTACCCTGTCTGATGAATATTTGTATGAAATTGCAGTCTGGTTCAGCCAGCAGACACCCGAGTACGAAACAGTGTCTGCGCCGCGTGTATCGCCGCTTATTTTGCAGCAGGGTGAACAGCTGGTTCGCCATGGTGCTGCCGAGCGCGACATTCCTGCCTGCGTGGCCTGCCACGGTGACAATCTTAAGGGCATGCAGCCGGGCATCCCGGGACTGACCGGCCTGACCAATGAGTATATTACGGCGCAGATGGGAGCCTGGCAGTATGGCATCCGTCATTCCGTAGACCCCGATTGCATGGGCGATATTGCCCGGAAGATGACCTCGGCTGAGGTACAGGCGGTCTCGGCATGGCTGGCCAGCCAGGATCCCCGTTTGCCGGGGACGATTAATGAATCGGCCAAAACGCCGGTGACCTGTGGGATCCAGACCGTCTCGGGAGTGCAGCAATGAAATGGCTATCAAGAATTTTTGCTGCCGTAGTGGTGATCGGCCTGGTTGTGGCCGGCACCATGTATTGGCTGGGTTCACGCGATGGTCCACAGGTAGCATCCGCATTGCCTGAGGGTGACGCGCCGGCGGCGGTGATTGCACGGGGAAAATATCTGACGCAGATCGGCAATTGTGTCGGGTGCCACACGGCAGTGGATACACCGGAATTTTCCGGTGGCAGCGGCTTGAAGACCGAGTTTGGTACGTTTTTCGCACCGAACATTACGCCCGATGCGCAACACGGTATCGGCAACTGGACGGCCGACGATTTCTGGCATGCATTGCACAATGGCAAGGCGCCGGACGGCTCGTTGCTGTATCCGGCCTTTCCGTACCAGAGTTATTCGCATCTGAGCCGCGCCGATACCGATGCCATTTACAGCTATCTGAAAACCTTGCCGGGCAGCGATCGCCAGGCGCCCGCTCATGAGCTGCAGCCGCCGTTCAATATGCGTTTTCTACTGGCGTTCTGGCGTGCGCTGTATTTCCGCCCGGCTGATGCCGTGGCGCGCACCGAGCCGTCGGACGATGCGCTGGTGCGCGGCAGACATCTGGTGGAGGGCGTGGCGCATTGTGCAGAATGCCATACGCCACGCGATAGCCTGGGAGGCATGGACCAAAGCCGTTTCCTGCAGGGTGGCAAAATGACAGATGGCATATGGTATGCGCCCGCGCTGACCGGCGATACCGATGGTGGCCTGGGAGCATGGAGTGCTCAGGATATTGCCCAATTATTATTGACCGGTGCCTCCGCGCATGGGGCCGTGGTTGGTCCGATGAGCGAAGCCTTGCGTGGGGTTCAATATCTGAATCAGCAGGATGTTTCCGATATTGCTGTTTATCTGAAGTCATTGCCTGCTGTTGGCCTGAAAACCGAGCGCAGCGGGGAGGTCAACAATACGCTGTATTCCATGGGTAAAAAAATCTATGGACAGTATTGTGCTGCCTGTCATCAGGCCGATGGCAAGGGCGTGGCACAGGCGTGGCCTGCACTTGACGGCAACAGTCTGGTGCGCGGGCGCGATGTGACGGGACTGTTGCGGGTGATCATGGACGGCGGGTTTACGCCCACGACGGCTCAAACCCCGCAACCTTACGGCATGCCGCCATTCCGTCATTTCCTGAGCGATCTGGAAATTGCGGCAGCGGCCACTTACATTCGCAATACCTGGGGTAATGAATCGGGTGGCGTCAATCAACGCGACGTCAATCGCGTGCGCAATATGGATTGAGGTCGATAAGATTGGCCGATGATGCGTTGACAGACGTTAAATTGAAGGTCGGCGCGTGTGTGCAACCGGACCTGGATTGGTCGCCATGGCAGGGTGGGTTGCTGACGTCGGCATACAACACCGGTCGCCGTTGCAACCGGTGTTGGCGCCGCGTAAATTGGCGCTGCCGTTCAGGGGGTTCGTATCAATGCCCTGACGGCGGCGGCCGGTAAGACAGCTCGCGGCCTGCCGGTCAGCCGCGCGCTACCGGTTCGAGCTTCCAGTCATAATCGATGGTGAGCGGCGCATGATCCGAGAAGCGCTCATCCTTGTAAATGGAGGTGGCGATGGCTTTTTCGGCAATGCCTGGCGTGGCGATCTGGTAATCGATACGCCAGCCTACGTTCTTTGCCCAGGCCTGGCCGCGATTACTCCACCAGGTGTACTGATCCGGCTCTTCGTTGATCTTGCGAAAAACATCCACGAAGCCGCGGCGGTCAAACACATCTGAAATCCAGGCGCGCTCTTCGGGCGTGAAGCCGGAATTTTTAAGATTGCCTTTCCAGTTCTTCAGGTCGATTTCCCGGTGCGCGATATTCCAGTCGCCGCAGATAATGTAGTTATGGCCGGTTTTCCGGTGATCTTCCATCATGGCGTCGACCCAGGGCCCGAAATGCTCCAGAAAACGGAACTTGGCGGCCTGCCGCTCATCTCCGCTGGAGCCCGAAGGCAGATAGGCGCTGATGATAGTCAGGTCCTTGAAGTCTGCACGCAGGATCCTGCCTTCACGATCGAATTCATCGCAGGCCATGCCTGCACTGACATTGGCATCGTGTTTCAGATACAGACCCACGCCGCTGTAGCCCTTTTTCTCTGCATGGCAGAAGTAGCCGGTGTAATTGAGCGGGTGACGCAGATCGTCGATGAGGTCCGCGTCCTGGATTTTGATTTCCTGCAGACAGATGACATCTGCATTATGATTTTCCATCCATTGGGCCAGCCCCTTGCGGAAGGCGGCACGCAGGCCGTTAACATTGAGTGAGGTTACACGAAGCACGGGGAGTCCTTTTTGATGAATCAGCGCAAGCCTTATTGTAGCGCCTGAGGCTGGATTGCCACAATCGCTGATCGCCGGTCATTGTTTGCGCTAGCAGAGGATTGGCGCCCAAGTGATCTTGATCGTCAAGTTCACCGCAACAGGGAGGTGTCGTCACCAGCGCTTCGACTCTGGCAGGGGGGCGAGCAGCCATGTGTCGATGGCATGGGGCGTTGATGACATGTGTAATAACTGCGCCGTATTGCCATGGTGGCTCATGGGGCGAGGCGATTGTTCCGGCAGGATCAGCAGGGCGCTGGCGTTAAGGCAGTACCGCCGGTCCTGATCCGCGGCGACGGCCCGGTTGGCAGGCATGCAGGTCAGGCAGCGTGCCCGGTCTGCTTGCGTGGCCATACCGCGGCTGTAATGATCAGTACAGCGCCCAGCGCCATTTTCAGCGTGGGCTGTTCGTTAAACAATACCATGGCAAAGGCGATGGCATAAACGGGTTCGAGCGCAATAATAAGACCGGCACTGCGGGCAGGAATGCTGCGCAGGCTGTGGACAAATAGAAAATGCGAGAGCGCTGTGCAGATCACGCCCAGTACGATCAGCCATAGCAGGCTGCTATCGGACAGCATGGCCATGCCACCCAGCCCCAGCGGCAGACAAAGAACCAGTACGACCAGATTCTGCCAGAAGGCAATTTGTATGGCGTTGAGCCGGCCAAGCGTGCGGTTGATGAGGGCAAGTGCGGCAAAAGTAATGGCCGAGATTACGCCCCAGAACAGGCCGATGGTACCTGCATTGTTCAGGTCTATGGCGGGCGTCACCAGAATCAGCCCGCTGATCACCAATGCCACCAGGAGCCAGTCCATGAGATTGACCTGGTCCTTGAGTACCAGTCGTTCCAGCAACGTAATAAAGGCGGGAAAACTGGCAAAGCCCAGGGTGGCAATGGCGATGCCGCCGGTTTTGACGGCCATGAAAAAGGTCACCCAGTGAATTGTCAATGCCAGCCCGGAACAAAACAGGGACACGTAGCTGCGGCGGTCAAGGCCGCGCACGATCGAGGTTTTAAGGCACAATGCAACGGCATACAGCGCCAGCACGGCAAACAGGGCCCGACCGAATGTAATGGTCATGGGGCTGGCGTGAATCACATGGCCCAATACGCCGGTAAGTCCGAAAAAAACGGCGGCGATGTGCGCGCTGGTCAGGCCTTTTTGTCGCGGTGTCATGTCAGGGGGCGTTCGCTCAGGCAAACCCGTATTGTGGAGATCGGCAAGGCATTTGGCAAGCGATTGGTGCGTGATCCTGTTCATTGGCCGGGAAACGGCTTGTTGCCATTGATCAAGGCTCTCGCGCAGCCCCCCGGTCATGCAGTCTGCTTAAGCGGCTGTCTGGCTGAAGCGAAAGCTGGACGCCGTGATGGAACCAAAGGCATGTGCTTCGTGGTATGACAGTGTGGCCGGATCCTGCTGTGCGGCGCCGACGGCGACCATCAGGGGAATCAGGTGATCTTCGTGGGCGTGAGCCAATCTGGCCGAGGGTGCCTGTTCCCAATGCAGCAGGCCCGTTGCGCGTTGCTCGGGATTGCTGTCAACGATAGTATGCTGCAGCCAGGCGTCAAACTGCGCCGATGGCTGCGCGCCACGCTCATCCAGAAGGCGCAGATTGTGATAGCTCAGACCGCTGCCGATAATCAGCACGCCTTCCTCTCTGAGCGGCGCCAGCAACTGACCCAATTGCAGATGAAATGCCGGATCATAATCCTTGCGGATGGAAAGCTGCACCATGGGAATGGTTGCCTGGGGAAAGGCTACGGCCATGGGTACGAATGCGCCGTGATCGAAGCCGCGTTCGGCGTCCTGTGCAACAGGGATGCCGCCAGCCTGCAGCAGGGTCTGCACGCTTGCGGCCAGTGTCGGGTCGCCGGGCGCAGGATATTGCACCGTATAGGTATGCTCAGGAAAGCCATAGTAATCGTATAGCATGCCCGGTTGTGCGGCGGTACTCACGGTGATTTCATCTGTAATCCAGTGGGCCGATACCATCAACACCGCCTTTGGCGTTGCCGGCAACTGTGCAGGCAGGCGCTGCAGCGATTCATGCAACTTGGTGTACATGGGTTTCCATTGCTCAACCCAGGGCCAGGGGCCGCCACCGTGCGAAATAAAATAAACAGGCATTGTCATCATCATTCTCCGTAAGCTTAAATGGACAGGCGGGCAGATCGCTCATCTTTGCGCTCTGCAGGATGTCTTGCTGCGTCGGACTGGACAGGATATGGCCGCGCGCATATACGCCCGATAAATTGGGCGAAAAATCAAAAAGTGGAAAGAAAAACCTGCTGCGCTACCCCTTGCGGGGAGCGGATGCAGTTGCCCGGCGCGCTGATGGGCATTGACGAGCCGGCAGGCCTGGCGCAGTCGGAACCGGCTGCGCCCGGGCATGGGTACCGGAAGGCCGTTTAGGCTTTGCGGCTGCTATCGATACTGAACGTGCCCGGGCCGGCCGCAGCGATGAACAGGAAGATAAAGCAGTAAAGCACAGCGGTTTCACCGCCATTCATGAGCGGGAACAGCGCATTGCCCTGAGGTGCATGAGCGTAGAAATAGGCAACTGCCGTCATGCCTGAAGCGATGAACGCTGCGGAACGGGTGAACAGACCAAGAATCAGTAAAATTCCGGCAACCAGTTCGATCATGCCGGCGATGCCGGGCATGGACAATGCCTGCAGGTTGTCGAACATTGCAATATGAGGGACATGGAAGTACTTGGCGGTGCCATGCAACACCAGGGTGTAGCCGGACACGATACGGAGCAGGGCAAGGGCGTAGGGAACCAGATGGTCTGTTTTCATGATTAATCCTTAAGTCAGGTAAATAATCGATACGGCGGATGCCTGATATGACTTTATCGGTAATTGCAAAAAATCACAATTGAACAATGAACTCGCAGGGCGGGTACCGCATCGGATAATGTATGAAACAGTGTAATCGTATTTAATCAGGAAATATATGCTGATATTATTAATAAACCATTTCTTGATAGTAAATGATAAATGCAGCATATTTGCGACGGAAAAGCGCAATCGAGCGCTCTTGGATATGCAATTGGACTGGATATGAGGGAGTTTTCGTATGGATACGCTACTGAGTATCAAGGTGTTCTGTGAAGTGGTGCGTGCCGGCAGTTTTGTGGCTGCAGCCCGTCATTTGGGAATATCCAATCCCATGGCCAGCAAACATGTTGTGCATCTGGAGCAGCAGGTGGGCGCACGTCTGTTGCATCGCACCAGTCGCAGGCTGAGCCTGACCGAGGCCGGCCAGCTGTACTATGACAAATGTGTTGATGCCCTGGACGTGCTGGATCAGGCTGAAGCGGCGCTGGGTGATCGCCAGGGCGAACCCAGTGGTGTCCTGCGGGTCACCGCGCCGGTGTGGTTTGCCAGCAACCGTATTGCCCAATTGCTGGTGCAATACCAGAAGCGATATCCCAGGGTGGTGCTGGATCTTTACCTGACCAACAGCAAGATCGAACTTGCCGAGGCCGGAATGGATCTGGCAATACGGGTTACGCATGAGCCGGAACCGCAATTGATCGTGCGCAAGATCGGAACAGTCCGGCTGATGCTGGTGTCCAGCCCGGACTACATCAGACGCATGGGCAAGCCACAGTCGGTCCAGGATCTTGAGCGATACGGCGCGGTCATGCCCAATTATCGCGAGCGTAATGATTATTTGTTGCAGGGTCCTGCAGGCCTGATGAAGTTCAGGCTGCATGGCCTGATGAAGTTGAACGACACGACGTTGAGTCGCGAACTGGTGTTGGCCGGGATGGGCATTGCCATGCTACCGGCCTGGCTGGTGGAGGATGACCTGCGCCAGGGGAGCCTGCTGCGCCTGCTGCCCGACCATGACAGCCCACCGCTGGATATTTTTGCCAGCTACATCAGTCGCCAGTATCAGACAGGTAAAGTGCGCAGCTTTATTGATTTTTTCTCGGCAGCCATGGCGTCGTAGGGCGCGCTTGCTTTATCATTGCGGGGTCTACAACATATCGATCTCTTAGCAGGAACACCATGTCTTCTCAGAACCGTCTTGATTTTGTCCGATTCGCCTCGCAGGAAGGGGTCTTGCGCTTTGGCCAGTTCAAAGTAAAGTCCGGGCGCCTTAGTCCCTATTTTTTCAACGCCGGCCTGTTCAATACCGGCAGATCGGTCGGTGAGCTTGGTCGGTTCTATGCACAGGCATTGCGCGATTCCGGACAGGGTTTCGATATGTTGTTTGGCCCCGCCTACAAAGGTATTCCGCTGGCGGCGGCCACGGCCATCGCACTGGCCGGTCAGGGGCCGCAAGCGGCCGATGTGCCGTTTGCCTTTAATCGTAAGGAAGCCAAGGCGCATGGCGAGGGCGGTACGCTGGTGGGCGCGCCGCTGCAGGGACGTGTCGTGATCATTGATGATGTGATTACCGCCGGTACATCGGTACGCGAGTCGGTGGAAATTATTCGCGCTGCGGGCGCCACGCCGGCAGCCGTGCTTATTGCGCTTGACCGGATGGAGCGCGCTGGCGCCGATGATGCGTTGTCGGCCCATTCTGCAGTGCAGGATGTACAACAGAAGTACGGGATGCCTGTCATCAGCATCGCGTCGCTGGACGATATCATGCAATTGCTGGATGAGGATGTAACATTTGCCCAGTACCAGGCGGCGGTGTCTGCCTATCGGAACAAATACGGGATTGCTGCCTGAGTGCAGCAATAAGCCCGTTGGGCTTTGTGCGGTGCTTGCCGCAGATGCCTGCTGCGGTCGGTTGATGGACCAGACTGCAGCAGGTACGGCAACGGTCAGCCGAGTTTTTCCTTGAGCATTTGGTTGACCTGGGCCGGATTGACCTTGCCCTTGCCGGCTTTCATGATCTGACCGACCAATGAATTGAAGGCTTTCTGTTTGCCGGCGCGGTATTCTTCGACGATGGCGGGATGGGCGGCAAGCACGTCATCGATCAGTGTGCCAATGGCCCCGGCGTCGCTCACCTGTTTGAGTCCGCGCGCCTCGATAATGGCATAGACATCGCGCTCATGTTCACCGGCCCACATGGCGGTAAACACCTCGCGACCGGCCTTGTTCGATAGCGTGCCGTCGGCAATACGCTGAACCAGTCTGGCCAGGTCTTCGGGCGTGACCGGGCTGTCGGCAATCTCGCGCTCTTCCCGGTTCAGGGATGCAGCCAGTTCTCCCATGATCCAGTTGGATGCCAGCTTGGCCTGTTCGGCAGGCAGGCGTGTCATGGTCGCTTCGAAAAAGTCGGAAACGCCGCGCGTGACGGTCAGCTGCGCTGCGTCGTAGGCGGGCAGACCCAGTTCGGTTTCGTAGCGCTCGCGTCGCAACACGGGCAACTCGGGCATGTCGGCGCGGACCTGTTCGATCCATTCGTTGCTGATAATCAGTGGCGGCAGGTCCGGGTCAGGAAAATAACGGTAGTCGTGCGCGTCTTCCTTGGTCCGCATGCTGCGTGTCTCATCTTTCACGTCATCGTACAGCCGGGTTTCCTGGATGATGGTGCCGCCATCTTCCAGAACGTCGATCTGCCGGCGAGCCTCAAACAGAATGGCACGTTCCAGGAAGCGGAACGAGTTGACATTTTTAATTTCGGTACGTGTGCCAAATTCTTTCTGTCCGACCGGCCGCACCGAGACGTTGGCGTCGCAACGGAACGAGCCTTCCTGCATATTGCCGTCGCATATGCCCAGCCAGACCACCAGGCCGTGCAGAGTTTTTGCATATTCGACCGCTTCGGCAGCGGAACGCATTTCCGGCTCGGTTACGATTTCCAGTAACGGCGTGCCGGTACGGTTCAGATCAATGCCGGTGGCCGGCTCGCCTTGCGGGCCCTTGAACGTGTCGTGCAGCGACTTGCCGGCGTCTTCTTCCAGATGCGCCCGCGTCAGGTTGACGGTTTTTTCTTCATCGCCCACAAAAAAGCGGATTTTGCCGCCCACGACGACCGGAATTTCAAATTGGGTAATTTGGTAGTTTTTCGGCAGGTCGGGATAAAAATAGTTTTTGCGCGCAAAGATGGAGCGAGGCGATACGGTGCCGCCGACCGCCAGGCCGAAGCGGATGGCGCGATCGACCGCGCCCCGGTTCATGACCGGCAGACTGCCGGGCAGGGCCAGGTCCACGCAGTTGGCCTGGGTGTTGGGCGCTGCGCCAAAGGCGGTGCTGCTGCCCGAGAAAATTTTGGATTGGGTTGATAACTGGGTATGGGTTTCCAGTCCGATAACGATTTCCCACTTCATGATTGGATATCCGGTGTGCGTGTGTGCCAGTCTGTGTGCTGCTGGAAGCAGTCGGCTACGGCCAGCAGGCGACCTTCGTCAAAATAATTGCCAATGATATGCAGGCCGACCGGGCGCGTGCCGTTGCGACCAAAACCGCAAGGGACCGACATGGCAGGCAGGCCGGCCAGACTGACGCCCAGGGTGTATATATCGGCCAGCCAGTCGGCGGTCGGATCCTCGTTGTTGTCACCTATATTCTTGGCAACATCGGGGGTGACCGGGCCGACAATGATGTCGCACTGGGTGGTAAGCGCCTGGTGAAAATCATCCACGATCAATCGACGGATGCGCTGCGCCTGCAGGTAATAGGCATCATAGTAGCCCTGAGACAATACGTATGAGCCGATAAGAATGCGTCGCTGGACTTCGGCGCCGAAGCCTTCGGCGCGTGAGCGGCTGATCATTTCATCAATATTGCGATAGGCCGTGGCGCGATGCCCGTAGCGCACGCCATCGTAGCGGGACAGGTTGCTGGATGCTTCGGCCGGGGCAATCACGTAATAGGCAGGAATGGCCAATTCAGTGTTGGGTAGGGAAATGTCCACCCTGACCGCACCGAGTTTTTCAAGTTCGACCAGCGCGGCTTCAACGGCAGCGGCAACCTCGCTGTTCAGGCCAGCGCCGAAATACTCGCGCGGGACCCCGATGCGCAGCCCCTGCAGTGGCCGGGCACCGCCTTCGCTGTAGCCGGCGCGAGCCTTGTCAAAGGCCTGCTGCACACGTCCAGCGATATTGGGCGTACCCAGGCAGTCCTGCAAGCTGGTCGAATCCATGGGGTCGAAGCCGCTGATGGTATCGAGCACGGTGACCAGATCTTTGGCGTGACGGGCAAGCGGGCCGGCCTGATCCAGGCTGGAGCCAAAGGCAACCATGCCGAACCGGGAGACCGTGCCATAGGTGGGCTTGATGCCACTGACACCGCAAAGGGCTGCAGGCTGACGCACAGAGCCGCCGGTGTCGGTGCCGGTAGAGATCGGCACGATGCCGGCCGCTACAGCCACTGCCGAGCCACCCGACGAACCACCGGGCACTGCTTGCGGGTCCCAAGGGTTGCGGCAGACGCCGAAAGCCGAGTTTTCGTTGCCGGAACCCATGGCAAATTCGTCGCAATTGAGCTTGCCGATATTGACAGCACCGGCGTTAGCCAGCTGTGTGACAACGGTGGCGTCGAACGGGCTGACATAATCCTTGAGCATAAGGCTGCCGGCCGTGGTGCGCCATTGGCGCGTCACGAATACATCCTTGTGGGCTATCGGAATGCCGGTGAGGGCGTGCACGTCGCCCCGTGCGATGCGCTCGTCGGCGGCACGCGCCTGGGCGAGCGTCAGTTCGGGATCAATGTGTAAAAATGCATTCAGGCTGGCGTGTTGGCCAGCGCGATTGAGTGCGGCCTCTGCCAGCTCGACGGCACTGACCTGTTTGCCGTCCAGCGCCTGGCGCAGTCCGGACAGACTGAAACTGGAAATATCGGTCATGGTTACTCGATTACTTTGGGAACTAGAAACAGACCCTCTTCCTGGGCCGGGGCGTTGGCCATGAGCCGGGCGCGGGTGGTCTCGGAGGGGATTTCGGTGACGGCGTCTTCGCGCAGACGCAGGGCAATGTCCTGGATGGCCGACAGCGGATGGGCCAGCGGTTCGACCCCCTGGGTGTCCACAGCCTGAAGCTTTTCAATAAGACCAAGAATGCTGTTCAGATCGGTGAGCGCCTGCGCCTGTTCTGCCGGATCCAGTTCGAGCCGGGAGAGGCGGGCAATGCGGTTTACATCGTTTTCGGTAAGGGCCATAAACGCTTGTTTTTCAGAAATTAATTGAGTCGCTCGATACATCGCGTGAAGGTTGTCTGAAAATAGTCAGCGGTTTGGGAAAAACAGTCTGCAAAAACAATAAATCACGCAATCGAAAAGTAATTATACGTTATGATTACGTGTTCACTCGTTCAAACCCGTGTGTTGAGCCCTTTTGCGCTCCGCAAAACCTTCCTCTGACCCTATTTTAAACTGAGCGATTATGTTCGGATTTCTAAGAAGCTTTTTATCCACCGATATGGCCATTGACCTGGGTACGGCCAACACCCTGATCTATGTGCGCGGCAAAGGCATTGTGCTTGATGAGCCATCGGTTGTTGCCATTCGTACCGAAGGCGGTTCCAACGGTCGCCAGATCATTCAGGCCGTCGGTCATGCCGCCAAACAGATGCTGGGCCGTGTGCCCGGCAACATAGAGGCCATCCGGCCCATGAAAGACGGTGTTATTGCCGACTACTCCGTGACCGAACAGATGTTACGCCAGTTCATCCGCATCGTGCATCCGCGCAGCCTGTTTACCATGAGCCCGCGCATTATCGTATGTGTGCCTTGCGGTTCTACTCAGGTGGAGCGCCGGGTCATTCGCGAATCGGCCCAGGGTGCAGGCGCCCGTCAGGTCTTCCTGGTCGAAGAACCCATGGCGGCAGCCATTGGCGCCGGCCTGAATGTATCTGATGCCAGTGGTTCGATGGTGGTCGACATCGGCGGCGGCACGACCGAAGTTGCTGTCATTTCCCTTGGCGGCATGGTGTACAAGGGGTCGGTACGCGTTGGCGGCGACAAGTTCGACGAAGCCATCATGAACTATATCCGCCGTAACTATGGCATGCTGATTGGCGAGCCTACCGCCGAAGCGATCAAAAAAACTATTGGTTCAGCGTTTCCCGGCACCGAAGTGCGGGAAATGGAAGTCAAGGGTCGTAACCTGTCCGAAGGCGTGCCGCGCAGCTTTACCGTGTCTTCCAACGAAATTCTCGAAGCACTCACCGAGCCGCTCAATCAGATCGTCTCCGCTGTGAAAATTGCGCTGGAACAGACGCCGCCTGAACTGGGCGCCGACATTACCGACAAGGGTATCGCCCTGACCGGTGGTGGTGCGCTGCTCAAGGATCTGGATCGTCTGCTTCAGGAAGAAACCGGCATCCCGGTTGTGGTTGCCGATGATCCCCTGACCTGCGTGGTGCGCGGGTGTGGCGAGGCGCTGGAACATATTGACAAGCTCGGCCAGATTTTTATTGACGACTAACCCTGTCTGAAGGATGCAGCGCGCCCGTTGCATCTTTTTCTGCTGTCTTCCTGATCGTTCCCGTTTACGGTTGCCCTATGCAGCAAAACAGTTCATTACGTTTTTTCACTCACGGGCCAGCTGCAGAGGTCAGACTTTTTTTTCTGGCTATTTTTTGCGTGGGCCTGATGATCGCCGATTCGCAAACCCGCTATCTCGAGCCGGTGCGCAAAGTGGTGTCCGTGATGCTTTATCCGTTCCAGAAAACCGCCATGTGGCCGCGCGATGCGGTCACGCAGGTGTACGACTGGTCCAATGCCATTACCATTGCCAAACAGGAAAGCGCGGCGGTCCAGCGGCAACGCATTGAGCTGGCCCAGCTGTCGACGCACGCCGCGCAGATGGCGGCGGAAAACGCCCAGTTGCGACGCCTGCTCGCTGTCAAGACAACGGTGCAGACGCCCTCGGTGGCGGTAGAGATTCTATACACCTCGGTCAATCCGCTGAACCAGACCCTGGTGCTTACCAAGGGCAGCAACGACGGTATTCGCCCGGGCATGCCGGTCATTGACGAGGGCGGGGTGGTCGGCCAGATCCGGCGCGTAACACCCATGACCTCGGAGGCAACCCTGATTACCGACAATAAAATTTCAGTACCGGTCATGGTGCTGCGCAATGGCTTGCGGGTTATCGCATTTGGCTCGGGACAAGCGGGCCGGCTGGACGTGCGCTATCTGGGGCTGGGTGCCGATATTCGTCCCGGAGATGATCTGGTGACCAGCGGTATCGGTGGCATCTACCCGCAAGGCCTGTCTGTCGGGAAAATTGCGGCAGTCGACAACAATTCAGCAGAAGGCTTCATGCGCGCGCGTGCATTGCCTTCGGCGCATCCAGAGCGCTATCGTCATTTTCTCGTGTTGCTGGTCCCCACGGATAACCTGCCGGATATTCCGGCGTCGCTGACCGACGCTTCGAAGAGCACCGAGCCAGGCAGGGTGAACTGAGATGACCAAACGTAGCCTGACCGCGCTTGAACCACTGCAACGGACAAATTACTTCTACGGTTCGAGCCCTATTTACGCCTGGATCACCATTGTGTTGACCTGGCTGGCTTCGCTGCTTCCCTGGCGCGAATGGGAGGGCGCGCCCGATATTCTGATTCTGGTGCTGGCTTTCTGGTGCGTGCAGCAGGTGCGCGGAGTCGGCTTGACCAGTGCCCTGATCTTCGGTTTGCTGATGGACGTGCATGATGCCAATGTCATGGGTGAGCACGCGCTCAGCTATGTGCTGGTGATCTTCGGCGCCATGGTGTTTCGGCGCAGGATGGTGCAGTTCGGTTTCATCAGCCAGATGCTGCAGATGCTTCCCGTTTTTTTTCTGGCACCATTTCCCGGCCATCTGCTCAACGCGTGGCTGCAGGGTGCCTGGGGTGGCTGGACATGGCTGCTCTCGGGATTGATTACAGGTTTGATGTGGGTGGTGGCTGATCTGATTCTTAAGCTGCCGCTGCGACCGGTAGACGATAACGAAACGCTGAACTGACGGGAAACGGGCTATGTTCGAATTCCGCAAACGTTCCACCATACAACGAAAGAAAATCCGGTTGCGCGTACTGGTTGCGCTGGTGTTCGTGCTCGGTTGCTTCGGGCTGCTGATTGACCGGTTGTGGGTGCTTCAGGTTGAACGCTACCAGGGACTGGCCGAACGCGCAGACCGCAATCGTATTGCACTGGTGCCCATCGCGCCACGGCGCGGCGATATTGTTGACCGCAACGGGACGGTGCTGGCGCGCAGCTATCGGGACTATACGCTGGAAATCGTACCGGCTCAGGTAAAAAACCTGGACGAACTGATCAGCCAGATCAGCAAGGTCATTCCGCTGACGCCCCTGGACATTCGCCGCTTCAAGCGGCGTATGGGCCAGACGACGCGCTACGCCTCGGTCATGCTGCGCGGCAACCTGACTGATGATGAAGCGGCCGTTTTTGCCGCCCACTCCTTTCGCTTTCCGGATGTCAATTTGCGTGCGCGCTGGGTGCGCGAGTATCCGCAGGGCGAGTCGGCCGCGCACGTGGTGGGCTATGTGGGCCGTATTTCCGAAAAAGACCAGGAGCGTCTGGAGCGCGATGGCGTCGAGGGCAACTATCGTGGCACCGATGTGATCGGCAAAAAGGGAATTGAAGCCAGTTATGAGCCGGTGCTCCATGGCAAGACGGGCTGGGAAGAGGTGGAGGTAGCGGCATCAGGCAAACCCGTACAGGTTTTGGAGCGTATTGATCCGATACCAGGAGATACGCTGCATCTGTCGATTGACATTGGCCTGCAGAAAATGGTTGAAGACCTGTACAACAAAGGCTTTGTCAAGGAGGGCGTGCCAGAGCGCGGTGCGCTGGTAGCCATTGATCCGCGCAACGGGCAGGTTCTGGCCTATGTGTCGGCGCCATCGTATGATCCGAATCTGTTCATTGACGGCATTGATGTGGAAAACTGGCGTCGGCTGGCCGACTCGCCCGAACATCCCCTGATTGATCGTCCGGTGTCAGGCACGTTTCCTATCGGATCGACCTACAAACCTTTTGTAGCGCTGGCCGCGCTCAAGCTGGGCGTGCGCGATCCCAATGCCCGTATTCCCGATCCCGGCTATTTCGAATATGGCAATCAGCGTTTTCGCAATGCAGGTGGCGCGGCTTACGGACCGACCAACATGCACCGGGCGCTGGTGGTGTCTTCCGATACGTACTTCTTCAGCCTGGGCCCGTTGATTGGGGTGGACGCGCTGCACGATTTTTCCCTGATGTTCGGGTTCGGGCGCAAGACCGGGATTGATCTGGATTACGAGAAAATTGGTATTTTGCCCTCGCGCGAGTGGAAGAAAAAAGCCTTCAAGGACCCGCGCCAGCAACGCTGGATTCCTGGCGAGACGATTTCGGTCGCGGTGGGCCAGGGGTACAATTCATTTACTATTATGCAACTGGCACAGGCAACGTCCACGCTGGCGGCAGACGGCAAGTATATTCGCCCGCATCTGGTCAGCGAAATGGAAAACACCGTCAGCAAGACGCGTACGCCAACGGTCAAGCAACCTGACTATCAAATTCCGGTGAGCCAATCGTCGATTCGCCTGGTCAAGGACGCGCTGGTGGACGTCACCCGCCGCGGAACGGCCAAGCGCAGTTTTGCCGGCGCCGCCTATGAGTCTGCCGGCAAGACCGGTACCGCTCAGGTGTTCAGTCTGAAGGGATCAAAATACAATGCGCGCAATTTGAAGCGCACCCTATGGGATCACGCACTCTATATGGGTTTTGCGCCAGCCAACGAGCCGAAAATCGCCGTGGCGCTGATTGTAGAGAACGGTGGCTGGGGTGCCAGCATTGCTGCGCCCATCGCCCGCAAGGTCTTTGATTACTGGCTCTCGCCAACGCGTTCGGCCCAGGTCGATTCGGTGCCTGTACTGGAGCTGGACAGTGACGAGCCTGCCGAAGATACGTCGCCTGATGTGATGGTGCCGCAAGAGGTGCCGGCCAACCCCGAAGACAAGGCGCCGGAGCATTTGCCTGATATTCTTGCGCCGGTAGGCAATGGCAGTGGTCGCAATGGCGGCGAACAAAGGCAGAATAATGAATAAATTGATGGACTGGATCCTGCGCGCCTTCCGCGCCTTTGACTGGCCGCTGCTGTTGATCCTGGTCATTTTCTGCATGCTGGGCATGACCGTCATGCACTCTGCCGTTGGCGGGACAGACTGGCGTTTTGCCAGCCAGGCACGCAATTTTCTGCTGGCTTTTGGTGTCATGTGGTTCGTGGCGATGATTCCGCCGTCACGCATTATGAAGTTCGCCATTCCCCTGTACGTCATTGGCGTGCTGATGCTGATAGCCGTGCTGCTGGTCGGCATTACCAACAAGGGCGCGACGCGATGGCTCAATATTGGTGTGACGGTCATTCAGCCATCGGAAATGATGAAAATCATCGTGCCATTGATGCTTGCATGGTATTTCGATAAACACCGTTCCGAATTGCGGGTGGTGGATTTTCTGGTTGCCGGCTTGCTGCTGCTGGTGCCGTTTATGCTCATCATCAGGCAACCTGATCTGGGGACCGGGCTGCTGGTGTTGAGCACCGGTTTTTTCATCATTTATTTTGCCGGCCTGTCGTTCAAGCTGATAGTGCCGGTGTTTGTGCTGGGTGTCGTGACTATCGCGCTGATCCTGTACTACGAGCCGGTGCTGTGCGGCCCGGATTTTGACTGGGTTGTCCTGCACGAATACCAGAAGCATCGGGTATGCACATTGCTTGATCCTGGCAGTGATCCGCTGGGTAAGGGCTTTCACACTATCCAGGGCATGATTGCGATTGGTTCGGGCGGTTTGTATGGCAAGGGGTACATGCTGGGCACCCAGACGCATCTTGACTTTATCCCCGAGCGGACCACCGATTTCATTTTTGCCGTCTTTGCCGAAGAGTTCGGGCTGTACGGTGGCGTGACCCTGTTGCTGCTGTATACCTTGCTGCTGTTGCGCGGCTTTCTGATCACGATCCGGGCGCGCACCCAGTTCGGCCGTTTGCTGGCAGGCGCCATGACCATGATGTTGTTCATGTATGTGTTCGTGAACATGGGGATGGTCATGGGAATATTGCCGGTCGTGGGCGTGCCGCTGCCTTTCATGAGTTATGGCGGTACGGCGCTGGTCACGCTGGGTTTCGCCTGCGGTCTGTTGATGAGCATTTCCAATTACGTCCCCAGCCGCAAGTCGGAGCGGGCCGAGGAATAACCACCGCTGGTGCGTTGCTGGTCGCCTGCAGCCGGGTCAGAACAGGCGGGGCGTGTCGATTGCGCGAGTGCTGTTTCCGTCAAAATACCCGGTCAGCAGTTTGCGCAAGGGCGCAGGCAACGCCGTATCCGCTAGCGCGTCCAGGGTAACCCACTGCCAGCGGCTGGCCTGATCAGCATCTTCTCCGACGGGCGGCAGCACGGCGGGCAGCTCGGATGCGTGCAGCAGCGCCGGTTCGATATGCAGGCGAAAATGGGTAAATACGTGTTCGAATGCCGCCAGCGGCACGGGCAATGCGTGCTCGCCGAGCGCTTGTTGCAGATAGGTGGTACAGGCCCGGCGGTCGGCAAATTCGGGCAGCGTCAGCAACCCTCCCCAGATCCCTTTGTCTGCACGACGATACATCAGGATCCGATTCTTATGTTCCAGAATCAATACGCACACCTGGCGTTGCGGGACCACCTTGCGCTGACGAGCCGTGGGTAGCTGCGCCTGCCGGCCTTCGCGCCTGGCCACACAACCGGCAGCCAGCGGACAACGTTCACAGGCGGGCCTGCTGCGCGTACACAAGGTCGCGCCCAGATCCATCAGGCCTTGCGTGTAGGCGGCCATATCGACATCGTCCGGGGCGAGCTCAAGATGCTGCCAGGCCCGTTCCCACAGAATACTTTCGGTAGCTTTCTTCTGTGTATCGCCTTCGATGCCATAGTAACGGCAAAAAACACGCTTGACATTGCCATCCAGGATAGGCTGGCGTGCGTTGTAGCAGAAGGCGGCAATGGCGTTGGCCGTGGACGGCCCAATGCCCGGCAGCTGGGCAATATCCTGGGCGTTTTCCGGGAAAGATCCTTGCCAGTCATCCATGACGACCCTGGCGCAGCGATGCAGATTGCGTGCCCTGGCATAGTAGCCCAGCCCCGCCCAATAGGGCATGACCTCTTCCTGGCTGGCCCGGGCCAGCGCGCTGAGCGTGGGAAACCGGGACAGGAAGCGCGCATAGTACGGAATCACCGTAGCTACCTGCGTTTGCTGCAGCATGATTTCCGAGAGCCAGACGCGATAGGGATCGCGGCTACCTTGCCACGGCAGGTCGTGCCTGCCGCGTTCACGCTGCCAATCAATGACGGTACCGGCAAATGACATGGATCAGAAACGCGAGTGCCGGGTCATGGACCATTGGGCCGCCAGCGCGGCGACAATCATCACCAGCACAATGGCGGTGCCCAGCCAGGTGACATCGGGCAGCCGGATGACGAAGTCGGTGCCGTAGCTCTGCGAGAGCCGGGCGATGGCGCCATTGAGCGAAGCCAGGCCGAAGGTGGTCAGTAACAGCGACAAGACGCCGGCAACCATGCCGGTCAGGGCGCCCAGATACAGGAACGGACGACGCACGAATGACTCGGTGGCGCCGACCAGGCGCGCAACGGCGATCTCTTCCCTTTGTACCAGGGCCTGCATGCGCACGGTATTAAATACCGTGCCCACCACTACGACGGCCACACCGATGGCCAGTAGCAGCAGGACGCCGCGGGTAAAGGAAAGGATGGCGTCCAGCTTCTGAACCCAGGCGCTGTCGAACTGCACCGTGTCTACATTGTCCAGGCTGCTCCATGTTTGCGCCAGTTCCTGGGCCTTGCTGGCCTGGTCGCCGGTCGCTTTAATGGTCACGACAATTGAATTGGGCAGGGGGTTACGGGGCAGCACCTTCAGGGCGTTGGACCAGGATTCCGATGCCCGCAATCCTGCCAGCGCGTCGTTTTTGTCGATCACTTCCAGTTTTTCTATGTAGGCCTGGTTTTCCTGTTGCAACTGCTCACCCAGCTCGCGGGTCTCTGCCAGTGGCACCTGCGCTTTCATGAACAGGGTGATGGCCGGATTAACCGAGACATTACGCGCAACCGGTTCCATTGAAACCAGGATGGAGCTGGCCAGCAACGGTAGCGCCAGCACAAGGGCGATCACGGCGATATTGGTCAGTGATGAAAAGGGCGTAGCCAGCAGTCGCCGGATGGCGATGTGCATGGCGTAAAAATGATGTCTTATCCAGGTTTTCATGCGTGTGTTCCCAGATCCTTGAAGCGGCCCGGTTCGATCAGCAGGGTACGGTTGGCGTGCCGGCGCAGCAGTTCCAGGTCATGTGAAGCAATAAGTGTGGTCACGCCGACGCGATTGAAGTCACGAAAGACTTCCAGAATTTTCTGTGCGCTGGCCTGATCCAGGTTGGCCGTTGGTTCGTCGGCGATCAGAATGGCGGGCTTGTTGACGATGGCGCGGGCAATGGCCAGGCGCTGCTGTTCGCCGCCTGACAGCGCGATCGGATTGAGTTTCTCCTTGCCGGACAGTCCCACCTTTTCAATTGCCGCCCGCGCGCGCGCAGCCGCCTTGTCTGAATTGAGGCCCATGACCGCCAGCGGCAGCATGACGTTTTCGAAAGCAGTTCTGTCATACAGCAGGTGCATGTTTTGCAGGATGACGCCAACGGCACGACGCAGATAGGGCCTTGCACGGTTGCCGATCTGGTCCATGCGCTGGCCCTTGACGATAATGGAACCGCGCGTTGGCGCTTCCAGCCCGCCGATCAGCTTGAGCAGCGTGGATTTGCCTGCCCCGGACGGGCCGGAGACGAATACGAATTCGCCCGGCGTAATGCTGAAATTGATATCAGCCAGGATATTCGCGCCCTGTCCGTAAGATTTGAAGACATGCTGGAATTGAATCATGTGGATCCGGTTACTTAAAATTCGGTTCTGTTCATGCACATTTTAGAGTAATTGCAGGCGCATTAGGGTATTTACGATTGTCAATGCGTGAATGGATACTCTAGGATACCGCAAGACAAAACCGTCAGACAAAAAATCGACAGCAGCCGTTTCCCATCGAATACACGGCGGGTTTATAAACGGAGGGACGGTTACCTAACCAGGGGATGGATATGAAAATGATCAGGACAGCGGCATTGCTGGCTGCAGGCGCTTTTACGTTAATCGCGGCGCCAGCCCAGGCGGGCAAAACCTTCGATGCCGTCAAGGCCAAGGGCTTTGTTCAATGCGGTATCAGCACCGGTATCCCGGGCTTTTCCATCATTGACAGCAAGGGTGAGGCATCGGGGCTGGATGTCGATTTGTGCAAGGCGATCGCCATCACCATGTTCAACGATGCCAGCAAAATAAAACTCACGCCCCTGAGTACCCAGCAGCGCTTTACGGCACTGCAATCGGGGGAGATAGACGTGCTCACCCGCAACACCACGCAAACGCTGACCCGGGATACGACGCTGGGCCTGATGGGGGTT
Organism: Advenella incenata; assembly: GCF_004217095.1. GTDB lineage: Bacteria > Pseudomonadota > Gammaproteobacteria > Burkholderiales > Burkholderiaceae_B > Advenella > Advenella incenata. The sequence continues at coordinate 1,225,234 of NZ_SHKO01000001.1, forward strand.
GGCGTCAATTTTTATGACAGCCAGGGTGTGATGGTGAAAAAAGACCTGGGCGTCAAAAGCGCCAAGGAACTGAACGGGGCGACCATCTGTGTTCAACCGGGCACCACCACCGAGCTGAACCTGACTGACTGGTTTCGCAGCAATAAGCTGGAGTTCAAGCCCGTTGTGATCGACAAGTTCGATGAAGTCATTCGCACCTTCGCCTCGGGGCGCTGCGATGCGCTGACGACTGACAAGTCCGGCCTGGCCTCGGTGCGAACCACGATGGAAAAACCCGACGAATACGAGATCCTGCCCGAGAATTTCTCCAAGGAGCCGCTGGGGCCGATGGTGCGGCAGGGCGATGAGCAGTGGTTCAATGTGATTCGCTGGACCCTCAACGCCATGATCGAAGCCGAAGAGTATGGCATTACGTCCAAGAATGTGGACGAAATGACCAAATCGCCCAATCCCAATATTCAGCGTATTTTGGGCACCAGTCCCGGCATGGGAAAAAATCTGGGCGTCGATGAAAAATGGGCCTACAACATCATTAAAACGCTGGGCAATTATGGCGAGAACTTTGCCCGCAATGTGGGCGCCGACAGTGCGCTTAAACTGGAACGTGGCCTGAACAACACCTGGCACAATGGTGGCATTCTTTACGCCATGCCGGTTCGCTGAACGCCAAAAACAGGTACGATGTGGTTTCGACCTTTGATTCGCACCTGATCGCAGGGCCCGGAGCCGGCTGATGCCGGCCCCGACTGAGACTGTAACGCATGAAGAAAAACAAATCCAAAGGCCTGGCCTTTTCCTGGAGTGATCCAACGTTTCGCTCGATCGTCTATCAGATAATCGTGCTCGGGCTGGTGGCCGCCGGTGTCTGGTATCTGGTTTCCAATACCATGCATAATCTGCAGGTGCGCAATATCCGCAGCGGCTTCGATTTTCTGGGGCGCGAGGCCGGGTTTGCCATAGGCGAGTCGCTGATTGATTATTCGCCGACCGATACGTATTGGCGCGCCATTCTGGTGGGCCTGCTCAATACCCTTTATGTCTCCCTTGCCGGCATCGTGCTGGCCACGCTCCTGGGCGTGGTGATCGGCGTTGCCCGGTTGTCAAAAAACTGGCTGATCGCAAAGCTGGCTGCTGTCTATGTTGAGGTGCTGCGCAATATTCCGTTGTTGATTCAGCTTTTTTTCTGGTACGCGCTGATTGTGGAAACGTTGCCCGGTCCGCGCCAGGCCATGCATCCGGTGCCGGGTGTATTTCTGTCGAACCGGGGCCTGCGGTTTCCCGCAGCGCAAGGCGAGAGCCTGGTATGGATTGTGGCCGGCGCCGTGGTGGCGCTGCTGCTGACGCTGGCGGCGGGCCGGTATTTGCGCCGCAGACAAATCCAAACCGGCACACAAACGGCGCTGTGGCCGATAGGCCTTGCGCTTTTTATCCTGCTGCCAGTGGCCGGCTTTTTTTTCGGTGGCGGACAACTGGCCTTCAGCATTCCTGAGCTCAAGGGGTTCAACTTTGCCGGAGGCGCCAGTATCTCCCCGGAACTAACGGCGCTGCTAAGCGGCCTGGTTATCTACACCTCGGCCTTTGTTGCGGAAATTGTGCGTTCCGGGATTCAGGCCGTGCCCGGCGGGCAGTGGGAAGCAGCCGGCTCCGTGGGTCTGAGCCGTCGTCGCGCACTGCGGCTGGTGGTGTTGCCACAGGCGTTGCGGATCATGATTCCACCGCTGACCAGCACCTATCTGAACCTGATGAAAAACAGTTCTCTGGCCGTGGCGATCGGTTACCCGGATATTGTGTCAATCATTAACACAACACTGAACCAGACGGGACAGGCCATAGAGGGCATTCTCATTGTCATGGCGGCGTATCTGACCGTCAGCCTGTCCATTTCCCTGTTCATGAATTGGTATAACCGGCGCATTGCGCTGGTGGAGCGATAGCCATGAGTATCACGAACCGGGAGCCGGATGTGGCAGCGGCATTGCCGCCGCCCAAGAGCAAAAGCGGCATGATCGGCTGGTTGCGGGAGCGCCTGTTTTCCTCACCGCTCAATATCCTGATTACCATACTCATCGCGTGGCTGCTGCTGATGGGGCTGCCACCTCTTGTGGAATGGGCCCTGCTCAAAGCCAATTTCACCGCCAGCAACGCCCAGGAATGTCGCGCCGGGCCTGGCGGCGCGTGCTGGGCCTTTATTCGGGAAAAATATCGGCTTATCCTGTTCGGCACCTATCCTTACGATGAGCAGTGGCGCCCCGTGCTGGCCACGCTGGTGCTGCTGGCGGTCATTGTCTGCAGCGCGATGCGTCGCTTCTGGAATATGCGGCTGTTTGCCATCTGGGCGGCCGGATTGACGGTGGTTGCCTGCCTGATGTGGGGCGGCCTTGCGGGCCTCACTTATGTAGAAAATACCCGCTGGGGCGGCCTGCCGCTCACGCTGATCCTGTCGACCTTCGGCATTGCGTTTGCCTTTCCCATTGGCGTGGTGCTGGCGCTGGGTCGTCGCTCGGATATGCCGGTCATCAAGGCGTTGTGCGTCGTGTATATTGAAATTATCCGCGGCGTGCCGCTGATCAGTCTGCTGTTTATGTCGTCTGTCATGTTGCCGCTGTTTCTGCCCGAAGGGATGTCTTTTGACAAGCTGTTGCGTGCGCAGATCGCTATTATCATGTTTGCCTCTGCCTATGTGGCAGAGACCGTCCGCGGCGGATTGCAGGCAATCCCCCGGGGGCAGATTGAAGGCGCCCAGTCTATCGGATTGAACTATTGGCAGACCATGCGCAAAATTGTGTTGCCACAGGCGCTTCGGATCGTGATTCCGCCATTGGTGAGCATTTTTATCGCCCTGTTCAAGGATACGTCGCTGGTGGTCGTTATCGGTATTTACGATCTGACGCTGTCGGCCAAGGCTTCCCTGTCGGACCCTATTTGGCGGGGGTTCAGTATTGAAGCCTACTTATTCATTTCCCTGATTTATTTCCTGTTTTGCTTTGCCATGTCCCGCTATTCAAAACGGCTTGAAACACAGCTGGATACGGGATATTCGCGTTAGCCGCCAGACCCTGGAGTTTATCTGTGTCAGAAACTATCATCCTTATGGAAAACGTCAACAAGTGGTATGGCCAGTTCCATGTCCTGCGCGACATCAATCTGGACGTCGCCGCAGGCGAGCGCATCGTGATCTGTGGTCCGTCGGGCTCCGGAAAATCCACGCTGATCCGCTGCCTCAACGCGCTGGAATCCCATCAGGAAGGCAAGATTATTGTTGACGGCACAGAGCTGACCGACAATCTGAAAAAAATCGAACAGGTGCGCAAAAACGTGGGCATGGTGTTTCAACACTTTAATCTGTTCCCGCATCTCACTGTGCTCGAAAACCTGACGCTAGGACCCATTTGGGTGCTCAAGCAGTCTCAGCAACAGGCCCGGGACAGCGCCATGCAGTACCTTGAGCGCGTGCGCATTCCGGATCAGGCCAGCAAGTTTCCCGGCCAGCTCTCCGGAGGGCAGCAGCAGCGGGTTGCCATCGCCCGTTCGCTGTGCATGAACCCCAAGGTGCTGCTGTTTGATGAGCCGACCTCTGCGCTGGACCCGGAAATGGTCAAGGAGGTGCTGGACGTCATGGTCAATCTTGCCGAGGAGTCGGGTGTGACCATGCTGTGCGTCACGCATGAGATGGGTTTTGCGCGCAAGGTGGCCGATCGCGTGGTGTTCATGGACCAGGGCAGTATTGTGGAGCAGAACACGCCGGATGCGTTTTTTGATCATCCCCAGCACGAACGCACCCGTCATTTCCTGGAACAGATTCTGCACTAATGCCCAGGCCGGGATGCCTGTCTGGATTCCGGTGTAAAATGGCGGCACCACGCAGCCGTTTACGGCTATTTACACCAACGGTTACAAAATCATGGCAGAAAATTTCGAATCCGATATCACCAAGTTCATCAAACGATACAAGGACGAACACCCTGGTACCGAAGAGCGGCAGCGGCAGGGTCGCGGGCTCCTGTGGGATAAAACACTGGATGCCGACCTGCTTGATGGGTTCAAAAAGGCCAAAGTGCCCCAGAAGCCCTACGTCTATTCGAACAATAGCTGAACACCCGCATGACGGTGCCTGCCGATCAGCTCAACGCGCTGGTCTCTCCTGAAGTGGATTCCACACCCGACACCATCGATTCGGTCGCGCTGGCTCGTCTGTACGGCGAGCCGCTCTTTAATATTCCGCAGGACCTGTACATCCCGCCAGACGCGTTGGAGGTCTTTCTGGAGGCCTTCGAGGGCCCGCTGGATCTGTTGCTGTATCTGATTCGCAAGCAGAACTTCAATGTGCTGGATATTCCCATGTCGGAAGTGACCCGGCAATATCTGAACTATGTGGATCAGATCCGCCAGCATAATCTGGAGCTGGCCGGTGAATATCTGCTCATGGCGGCTTTACTGATCGAGATCAAGTCGCGCATGCTGCTGCCGGTCAAGAAATCAGATACCGGCGAAGAGGTTGAAGATCCTCGCGCTGAGCTGGTGCGTCGTCTGCTGGAGTACGAGCAGATGAAGCTGGCAGCCGCCAAGCTCAATGAGTTACCACAGCTGGGCCGCGACTTCGAGCGCGCCCGCGCCTATATGGATCTGAGCACCGAGAGAGCGCTGCCCGAAGTCAATGCCGAAGATCTGCGGCTGGCCTGGCTGGATATCATGAAGCGGGCCAAACTGAACGCGCATCATCACATTACGCGTGAGCAGCTGTCGGTGCGGGATCACATGACGCATATTCTGCGGCGCCTGTCTGACGTGCGATTCATGGAGTTTCGGGACCTGTTCATTGAGCGGGTGGAGGGAGGCGATCCGGCGGCAGTCGTGGTCGTTCATTTCCTGGCTATGCTGGAGCTGGCCCGCGAAACACTCCTGGAAATCACGCAGGCAGAACCCTACGCCCCCATTTATATTCGCCTCTCATACAGCAGCCAGGCCGTGGCCTGACCTGTCAAAGGAACAAGATTGAAAGTCGTACATACCATTGAAGAACTCAGAGACCAGATGCGCGGGCAGTTACGCGCCTCTTTTGTTCCTACCATGGGAAATCTTCATGAGGGTCACCTGGCCCTGATGAAAATGGCTCGCCAGCATGGTGATCCGGTTGTGGCCAGTATTTTCGTCAATCCCCTGCAGTTCGGGCCCAACGAGGATTTTGACAAATACCCGCGCACCCTGGAAGACGATATTCGCAAGCTGGAAGAGCGGCGGGATGTCTATGTACTGTTCGCACCTGCCGTCAAGGAAATGTATCCCGAGCCGCAAAGCTTCAAGATTCAGCCGCCTGATGACTTGGGCAACATTCTGGAAGGCGAGTTTCGCCCGGGGTTTTTTACCGGCGTATCGACCGTCGTGCTCAAGCTGTTTTCCTGTGTGCAACCCAAAGTGGCCGTATTCGGTAAAAAAGACTATCAGCAATTGATGATTGTGCGCAAAATGTGTCGCCAGTTTCAACTGCCGGTCACCATTTATGCCCATGAAACCGTACGCGAGGACAGCGGGCTGGCCTTGTCTTCGCGCAATCGCTTTCTGTCGGATAGTGAACGCGCCGAGGCGCCGATTCTGTATCAGACCCTGCAGGCGGTGCGCAACCAACTGCAAGCGGGTGATACCTCTGTGGAATCGCTGGAAGCATTCGGTCGCAAGCAGCTGGCTGACCGGGGGTGGGAGGTGGATTATGTTTCGGTACGTCGCCAGCATGATCTGAACCCGCCGACGCAGCAGGAGATTATTGCCAACGAACCGCTGGTGGTACTGACCGCAGCGAAACTGGGGGCAACCCGTTTGATTGATAATCTGGAATTCGCATATCTACCATAGACTGTCAGCGCTGACAGTTCTTGGCCGCTGGCATAATCACTATAATTTGTCCCTTCTTCACAAGCAATACGAGGAATCAAGATGGGAACAGGGGAAAATATGCCAGGGCTGGATGTACTCATACAGTGCCTGACGCCGCGTGAAAAAGAGGTTTTCTTTTTTGTCACACGCGGCTTGCCAAATAAGGTCGCGGCCGCCGAGCTCGGCGTGTCGCAACGGACCATAGAAGCGCACCGGGCCCGCATTTTTCGCAAAATGAATGTACGCAACGCCACAGAGCTTGCGCGGCAGGTGTTTACCCGCCTGAACCCACATATTTCCGACAATCATCAGGTTTGAGCCCGCCAGGGGTGCCGAACAAGGTACAGGCGGCATCTGGCGTTGATGTTGTCATCTTATGTGGTCAATGATGTGGTCAATGACGTGGTTGTTATTGCGCCGGGCAGAAAAACGAAGTGTCGTTCTGCAATGCGCGGGTCGATTCCGTATCGGCCTGTATGTTGAGCGTATAGCGTCTGGTCACTGCCTTGCCGCCTAGCGTCTGTACATTGAGCACGGCGGGGTTTTGCATGCGTAATGACGCCACACTGGCGCCGCTGCCATTGGCGCTGGCCGGTAACAGATGAATCAGCGGTTGCGCACCCGGTTCCGGTCTCCAGCAGCCGACGTCTGTCCGCGGCGCACCCGATGATGGGACCAGCGGCTGCGATATCCGGCGCCAGCGTCCGTCGGGCAGCAGGGTCAGGGTGACGCGCTGTACCGTACACGCTGCCGTTTCGCAGGGGATGGAGCCCAGATAGGTTCTGCCTTCCGGAATCAGACCCCGGGTCGTGGACTGCCGTTGACGTTCGGCACGAAGCTCGGCCTGGGTAGGCTCTGAGGTGCCAAAGGGAATCTGGATCTGTCCGCCGCGATTATAGACAGGCGCTGGCCTTGTCTCACGCTCTGTTGCTGCAGTATCGCTTGCCGTTGTCTGTGGCACTGCAGCCTGTTGCGAAGGACTGCTGCAGCCGGCCAGCATGATCAGAAGGGAAGCCGACAGCAGCGCCGGCGCAAAACGGAATGGAACGGAAGACATGACAGTTTTTTTCCTATTAAACAGGACCGGGGTCCCGGTTCGAGGTAAAGCTAAGGCGACGCCACAGGCCTGGGCAGGCACCGAACTAGCGGCATATTACCACGGCACTATCCATATCTGGCCAGGCCATCGGCTCGGATCGACCCATCGGGTTTCCGATGGGGCTGACCACATCGTGAATGATGGGGTCCTGCCTGGACCTATCGCCAGGGGGCGCATGCGCTGCGATGATCCCCGCGTCTGGCCGCGCGCCGCCGGCGGCGTGATTCAATAAGCGTTGCCAGGCGCGGCGGTATGGCAACATTTTTGTTCAGCGTTCTGGTGGCGTTCAGCCTTTGGCCTGCATATGCACTGCTGTGCGCCGGTTTGCGCTGGCGCTACGGGCACGATGCCGTGGCTGACTGTATTGTGGCAGACAGCAGGGACTTTGCGTACATGCGCCTGCTTGTGGCCGGCATTGCAGTGCCGGTCTTTGTGCATCTGCTCACCCGTGGCCAGGCGCAGCACTGGCTGGTGTTCTTCTATCTAATGGCGTTGCTGACCCTGGCCGACATGCAGATGCGCTTGTTGCCCGATTACCTTCTGGTTTTGCTGCTGGCCGATGGCATAATCGCGCTGGTTGCCGGCCTGCCGCAAATGCCAGCGCTGCGTTTTGCGCTGCCGGTTTTTTTGGGCGCTGTGATGGTTGTCCTGCTTTGCATGGTCGTTCAAGCCGGTGGCGGTAGGCCTGGGCTGGCTGCGGGCGACGTCAAGCTGATTGCCGTGCTGGCCCTCTGGTTTCCTTACAATCAATTACTGGTCGTGTTATTGGTGGCCTGTTTTTCAGGACTGGTGTACATTCTGGTAATACGATGTATTACCGGCGTGCTCCCGCGGACAATTGCTTTTGGCCCTTGTCTGGCGTTGGGTGCGCTTGCTGCGCATGTATCCTGCGACTGCCCGCAGGCAGAGAACGGCAGCACATATTGCATGATCAGGCCAGGCGCTGCGCGCCCGGCCTTGTTTTTCACGGGAGTTGGCGTTGTACAGGATAGGTCTGACAGGGGGGATCGGCTCGGGTAAATCCACCGTGGCACAGTTGCTTGTGGCCTGGGGCGCCAGCGTGATTGATGCCGATGCGCTGGCGCGGTCCTTGACCCAACCGGGGGGGCAGGCCATGCCCGCCATTGCCCGGGCATTTGGGAGCAGGGCAGTGCAAGCGGACGGCGCCATGGATCGCGGCTATATGCGCCAGCAGGTTTTCCAGGATGCAGCCAAGCGCCACCAGCTCGAGCAGATATTGCATCCGCTTATCGGTCAGGCCATGCAGGGGGCTGCCGCGGCGGCCACCGGGCTTTATCTGGTCTATGATATTCCGCTGCTGGTTGAGTCGCTGGCCAGATATCGCCCGATAATGAACCGGATCTGTGTGGTAGACTGTGAAGAAACAGAACAGATCGCGCGCGTGCAGGCACGCAGCGGTCTTTCGGTACAGGCCGTCAGACAAATCATGAGCACCCAGGCGTCACGCCAGCAACGGCTGGCCGCCGCCGATGATGTGATTTTCAACGGTATCGGTATTACACTTGCCATGCTCGAAGAGCGGGTGCGGCAGGTGCACGAGAACTGGCTGCAGTTGATCGGGCAACAGAAGGAACAATAGCAGGACGGCAACGCGGGTGTCTATCGTCGCAGCCTGGCTGCGCCAGGGGCGCTTACCGCCTCCTAATCCACCGCAGCAGTGAGCAGGCATGCAGCACCTGCTTAATGTGATATCAAAAAACAAAAGGGTCAGTCAATTGGTTTTATACGAATATCCCATCAATGAGCGTATCCGATCCCTGATGCGACTTGAATACCTGTTCAAGCGACTGTTTGCATTTATCAGCGGTACCAGTCCCATGCATCAGCATGTCGCCTTGTCCTTGCTGTTTGAAATTATGGACACATGTGACCGTGCGGAAGTGCGCTCGGGAATCCTGCAGGACGTTGACCGGCAGAAAGCCAACCTGGAAAATTACCGCCACCATCCGAACATTGATCTGAACGCGCTCGATTCAGCCATCGCCGATTTGAATCGTGTGTCCGCTGCCCTCATGGGCAAGGGTCGCATTGGCCAGGCAGCGCGCGAAAACGAATGGCTCATGAGCCTGAAGAACCGGTTCGCGGTGCCCGGTGGCACTTCGCAGATCGATATCCCGTCTTATCATGCCTGGCAACTGTCGGCTGAAGACAATCGCCAGCGCGCGATTACCCAGTGGGTCGAACCGTTTATGCCGCTTTTCGACGGCGTCAGCGTCGTGCTCAAAATGCTGCGCGAATCAGGCAGCCCGGTCGATGCCAGTACGCAGGAAGGCGGCGTATTCCAGGAAATGCTCGGCGGTAAAATCTATCAGATGGTGCGCGTCTGGGTATCTGGCGAGCGCCTGATCTATCCGGAAATCAGCGCGAACAAATATGTGGTATGGGTACGGTTTTCCGAATTGGACAATCAATACAAAACGCAACTGATCACAACGCCAACGGCGTTCAAAATGTCGTTCTGCAACGTCTGAACGCAGCGGTCGCGGCGATCTGGCGTGTTTTCCAGCCTCTTCCTGTTACAACTGGTCTGTTGCGATTTATTACAGGTACCGGCAAAAGGGATGCCGCGTTGGTGTAAATAGGTAAAAATAGGGGCTTCACGAATAAGAAGCGTTGTCACATCCATGCCGGCTCCCACAAGCACCCATAGAAAGTCCCGTAAACTGTTGCTCCTGATCGTTATCCTCGTGCTTGCCGGTGGGGGCTATTACTATTGGCAGCACAGCGCCACTCAAGAGCCGGCAGACAAATCGGCAGCCGGTGGACAGGCGGCAACAGCGCCGGCACAGGGCGCACGCGGTGGTGCAAGAGGCGGGCGCAATGGCCCGGCTGCCGTCGCCACACCGGTCAGCGTTGTCCCTGCCATGAAAAAATCCCTGACCGTCAGTGTCAGCGGCCTGGGTACGGTCACCGCGTTCAATACAGTAACGGTGCGCAGCCGGGTTGACGGCCCGATCCAGAAAATTCTCTTTACCGAAGGCCAGAAGGTCAATGAAGGCGACCTGCTGGTGCAGATAGATCCGCGCTCGTTCGAAGTGGCGCTGCAGCAGGCGCAGGGCACGCAGGCACAGAATGCTGCACTGCTGGCCAATGCCAAACGTGACTTGCAACGCTATCAGACCCTGTTCAAGCAGGATTCGATTGCCCGCCAGCAGGTCGATACGCAGCAATCGCTGGTGCGTCAGTATGAGGGGCAGGCACAGAACAACAAGGCCGCCGTCGATGACGCCCGTTTGTCGCTGACCTACACCAAAGTGCGCGCGCCTATAAGTGGTCGCCTGGGCCTGCGCACGGTCGATGTGGGCAATCTGGTGTCTGCTGGTTCTACCGATGGGATCGTCACGATTACCCAGGTGCAACCCATTGCGGTGGTGTTCTCCATGCCGGAGTCCTGGTTGCCTGATGTGGCTGGTCCGCTCTACAAAGGCGAAAAACTCAAGGTCATTTTGCGCGATCGCGACAACAAGGTGCAACTGGCCGAAGGCGAACTTGCCTCCATGGATAACGCGGTCGATACGACAACCGGCACGGTCCGGCTCAAGGCCACCTTTGCCAATGAAGACGAAACGTTGTTTCCGAACCAGTTTGTGAATACCGAACTGAAGGTGCGCGAGGTGCCAGACGCGCTGGTGGTCATGTCCGATGCCATTCAGAACAGTTCCCGTGGCCCGTATGTCTATGTGGTGAAAAAAGACAATACAGTTGAGACCCGTCAGATCGAACTGGGCGTGGTCGATAGTGGTTATACCCAGATCATCAAGGGATTGGCCGAAGGCGAGCAGGTCGTCTCCGAAGGCGTTGACCGTCTGCGTAACGGGGCCAAAGTCGAGATCGTCAAGTGAACATCTCACGCCTGTTCATTCTGAAGCCGGTGGCGACAACGCTGGCGATGATTGCCATCTTTCTGGGCGGGCTGGTCGCCTATCGTCTGCTGCCGGTTTCCGCGCTGCCTGAAGTCGACTATCCGACCATTCAGGTCGTGTCGCTGTATCCGGGTGCGGGACCTGACACCATGGCGTCGCTGGTGACCTCGCCGCTGGAGCGCCAGTTTGGCCAGATGCCCGGCTTATTGCAGATGACCTCGTCCAGCTCGGGTGGGGCCTCGGTGGTCACGCTGCAGTTCGGACTGGATGTGCAAATGAGCGTGGCCGAACAGGAGGTGCAGGCGGCGATCAATGCCGCGTCGAACCTGCTGCCTTCGGATATGCCCATGCCGCCGGTGTATAACAAGGTCAACCCGGCAGACCGGCCCGTGGTTACGCTGGCCATCTCGTCTGAAAACATGCCTTTGCATGAGGCGCGCGATCTGGTCGAAACCCGCATGGCGCAGAAACTGTCGCAGATATCGGGTGTGGGTCTGGTCAGTATAGCGGGCGGGCAGCGGCCGGCGTTGCGCATCCAGGTGAACCCTACGGCGCTGGCGGCCAATGGCCTGGCGTTAAGCGATGTGCGCACCGCCATTACCGCGGCCAATGTCAACCAGCCTACCGGCAACATTGACGGCCCGCGCCGCGGCACGACCATTTATGCCAATAGCCAGGTCAAAACTGCAGCCGAATACAACAACCTGATCCTTGCCTACAACAACGGCGCGCCCTTGCGCCTGAAGGATGTGGCCAACACGATCGAAGCGGCCGAGGATGTGCGCCAGGCCGCGTGGATCAACGATAAACCGGCCATTTTGCTCAATATCCAGCGTCAGCCTGGCGCCAATGTGATCGATGTGGTCGACAACGTGAAAAAGCTGTTGCCGCAGTTGCGACAGGCCTTGCCGGCTTCGCTGCAAGTCGATACGGTGGCTGATCGCACCGAGACCATTCGAGAATCGATCAGCCATGTGCAGAACGAAATGCTGATGGCGATCCTGCTGGTGATCGTGGTGACCTATGCCTTCTTGCGCAGTTTCAGCGCCACCGTGATTCCTTCGATTGTGGTGCCGCTGTCCATTGTCGGCACCTTCGGCGTGATGTATCTGTTGGGCTTCAGCTTGAATAATCTGACGCTGATGGCGCTGACCATTGCCACCGGCTTTGTGGTCGATGACGCCATTGTCATGATTGAGAATATCGCCCGTCATATCGAGGATGGCGAAACCCCCATGCAGGCCGCGCTCAAGGGGGCTGCCGAAATCGGCTTTACCCTGATTTCGCTGACCGTCTCGCTCATTGCCGTGTTGATTCCGCTGCTTTTTATGGGCGACGTGATCGGCAGGCTGTTCAGTGAGTTTGCCATTACGCTGGCCACTGCCATCATTATTTCACTTGTCATTTCCCTGACGCTGACGCCAATGATGTGCGCCCGCATGCTCAAGCCCGAGTCGGCGTACGAGGGTAATCGCTTGCATCGTAAAATGGGCGACGCCATCGATCGCGTCATTCACGGCTATGATCGCATGCTTACCGTTGTACTGCGACACCAGACATTGACGCTGCTGGTGGCACTGGCCACATTTGTGTTGACGATCCTGCTGTATATGTGGATACCCAAGGGGTTCTTTCCGCAACAGGATACCGGCATGATTCAGGTCATTACCGAAGCGCCGCAATCGTCGTCGTTTAAGATGATGTCCGAACGTCAGGTGCAGATTGCCCGGGCAATCAAGGCCGATCCGGCGGTCGCTTCGGTGTCGTCGTTCATCGGTGTGGACGGCTCTAACGCCACCCTTAATACCGGACGGATGCAGGTTGAACTCAAGCCCACCGCCGATCGTGAGAATATCACAGAGGTAATGCAACGCCTGCAAGAGCGCGCTTCGAAGGTGCAGGGCATGAAAGTCTATTTGCAGTCCTCACAGGACCTGACCATTGATGCCAGAGTGTCGCGCACGCAATATCAATTGAGTCTGTCCAGCCTGGATGCCGATCAGTTGCGCGAATGGGTTCCTATATTTGTTGAACATCTGGCGGCCGACAAGACGCTGGCTGGCGTCACGGACAATTTTCAGTTCAATGGCCTGCAGACCCTGGTCAAAGTGGACCGCGATGCGGCGGCGCGCTATGGCATTACCATGACGCAGATTGATGATGCACTGTACAACGCTTTTGGCCAGCGTCTGGTTTCCACGATCTTTACCCAGTCGGCGCAGTACCGGGTGGTGATGGAAGTGGCCGAGCATTTTCGCGATAATCCGGCGGACCTTGATCAGGTGTATATCAAGACCGCCGACGGCGCGCCGATTGCCCTGACACAGCTGGCGCAGATTTTACCCGGCCAGGAGTTGCTGGAGATCATGCGTGTCGATCAGTTCCCGTCCGCCCTGGTGTCTTTCAACCTGGCGCCGGGGGCATCGCTGTCTGAAGCGGTGCAACGTGTTAACCAGATCAAGGCCGATATTGCCTTGCCGCCGACCGTGGAAATGCGTTTCCAGGGAGCGGCGCAGGCGTTCGAATCTTCGCTGTCGAGCACGTTATGGTTACTGCTGGCCGCCATCTTCACCATGTATATTGTGCTTGGCGTGCTTTACGAAAGCTATATTCATCCGGTGACCATTCTGTCAACGCTGCCATCGGCTGCCGTGGGCGCGCTGCTGGCGCTGATACTTTCGGGCAACGAGCTGGACATGATCGGCATTATCGGAATTATTCTTTTGATCGGCATCGTCAAGAAAAATGCCATCATGATGATCGACTTCGCGCTGGATGCCGAGCGCCACCAGGGCATGCCGCCAGTCAAGGCGATTCATCAGGCCGCGCTGCTGCGCTTTCGGCCAATCCTCATGACCACGCTGGCGGCACTGTTTGGCGCGATTCCACTTATGCTCTCTACCGGTACTGGCGCCGAATTGCGCCAGCCTCTGGGGTTGACCATGGTGGGTGGTCTGATCTGCAGCCAGTTGCTGACCCTGTTTACCACTCCGGTCATTTACCTCATGTTTGACCGGCTGGTTAAAAAACCGAAGCCATCCGATGTGGCAGCGCAGGCAGAAATATGAGTTTGTCCCGCCCGTTCATCCTTAGACCGGTAGCAACGTCACTTCTGGCGCTGGCGGTTGCGGTGATGGGCATGGTCGCCTTTTTCCTGCTGCCGGTGTCGCCGCTGCCCACACTTGATTCGCCGGTGATTGTGGTGCGCGCGTCATTGTCGGGCGCGAGCCCGGAAACCATGGCCTCTAGCGTGGCCACGCCGCTGGAGCGTTCGCTGGGCAATATTGCCGGCATAGACCTGATGCAGTCCAGCAGTTCGGAGGGCTCCACCACCATTTTCATGATATTTGACCTGGACAAGGATGTGCACACGGCTGCCCGGGAAGTTCAGGCAGCCATCAATGCGGCACGACCACTGTTGCCCAGCAGCATGAAGCAGCCACCCACCTACCGTAATGTCAACCCGTCTTCGACACCGGTCATGGTGCTGGCCCTGACCTCGGACCTGCTTGGACAGGGCGAGTTATATGACCTTGCATCCACGATCCTGGCGCAGAAACTGGCGCAGGTGCGCGGGGTAGGGGAGGTTACCGTGGGGGGCAGTTCCCTGCCGGCCGTGCGCGTGGATTTGAACCCCAATATGCTCAACAACATGGGCATTTCGCTGGATACGGTACGCAACGCGCTGGCCGCGACCAATTCGGTCCGGCCCAAGGGGTTTCTGGACAATAACGAATATCAGTGGCAACTGGCAACCAACGGGCAATTGCGTTATGCCAAAGATTTCGAGAATCTTATCGTTTCCTGGAAAAACGGTACTGCCGTGCGCCTGCGTGATGTCGCGCACGTGTATGACTCGACAGAAAGCCTGTACAACAGGGGTTTTTACAATACCAAACAGGCCGTGGTGCTGCTGGTGCGGCGGCAGGCCGATGCCAATATCATCGAGACGGTGGATGCGGTCAAAGACATGTTGCCTGACCTGACCCAGTTGTTGCCGCCGCAAGTTAACCTGGACGTGGCTCAGGATCGTACGCCCAGCATTCGGGCGACGTTGCACGAAGCCGAGCTTACGCTGGTTATCGCCGTGCTGCTGGTGATCCTGGTGGTCATGCTGTTTCTGCAAAGGTTACGCGCCACGCTGATACCAGCCATCTCGGTACCTGTCTCGCTGATGGGCACATTTATCTTCATGTACTTTTTGGGCTACTCGCTCAATACGGTCTCGCTGATGGCGCTGATCGTCGCTACCGGTTTCGTGGTCGATGACTCGATTGTGGTGCTGGAAAACGTCATGCGCTATATCGAGCGCGGCATGCACCCCATGCGCGCGGCATTGGTGGGTGCGCGCGAAGTGGGCTTTACTGTCGTCAGCATGAGCGTATCCCTGGTGGCCGTGTTTATCCCGCTGCTATTCATGGGTGGCCTGATCGGCAGACTGTTTCTCGAATTTGCCATGACCTTGTCGATCGCCATTGCCATGTCGCTGCTTGTCTCGCTCACCCTCACGCCCATGATGTGCGCGCAGTTGCTCAGGCATGAACCGAACCTGAAAAAAGGTCGCGCGCAGCGGATCTGGGATTCGTTTTTTGATCGGCTGGTCAGTGGTTACGGGCGCATGTTGCGCTTTGCCATCCGCTTTCGCTTTCTGACGCTGCTCACGCTGCTGGCCACCGTGGTCCTGAACGTCTACCTTTATATTGCCGTACCCAAAGGGTTCTTTCCCGAACAGGACACGGGCATGATCCAGGGGTTCTTTCGCGCGGACCAGGGCACGTCGTTTGCCGCCACGGTGCCCAAGCTGGAAGCCTTTCGCAAGGCGATTGTACAGAACCCGAATGTGGACACGGTCTCGGGATACTCGGGCGGGCGCGGCGGCAGCAACAACAGTTTCTTTCTGATCCAGCTCAAGCCGTTTGCCGAACGGTCGCAGTCGGCAACGGAAATTATCAACGATATGCGCAAGTCGCTGCCGACGATTCCGGGCGCGCGCCTCTCGCTGGTGCCGCAGCAGGATATTAGCGCCGGCCGGGGTGGGGATTCAGCCGGCTCGTACCAGTACGATCTGTTGTCGGGCGATCTGGATACGCTGCGCAAATGGGTACCGCAAGTGCGACAAGCCATGGCGACGTTGCCTGAACTGGTGGATGTGCAGTCCGAGGCCGAGGAAAAAGGGCGGCGTATTGAACTGGTGATCAACCGGGAAAGCGCCACACGCCTGAATGTGGGAATGGCGACGATTGCCGGTGTGCTCAATAATCTGTTCAGCCAGCGGCAGGTCTCCACCATTTACAGCGCGCTGAACCAGTACCAGGTGGTCATGGGCATCGATGTCAAATACGCTCAGGATCCTGAAGTGCTCAAGACGGTGCAGATCATTGCCTCGGATGGCAAGCTGGTGCCGCTGTCGGCCTTCGCCTCGTTTGAAATCGGCACCTCGCCCCTGTCCGTGTCGCACCAGGGGCTGATGGCGTCCGATTCGGTCTCCTTTTCCCTGGCCGAAGGCGTGTCGCTGGAACAGGCCAGCAATGCGATTGAAAATGCGGTGGCTCGCATTGGGCTGCCAGCCAATGAAATCCAGGCCGGCTTTGGTGGCAACGCACAACTGTTTCAGCAGTCTTCGTCCCAGCAGCCGCTGCTGATCCTGGGGGCGCTGGTAGTGATGTATCTGATTCTGGGGATGCTTTACGAAAGCTATATGCATCCGCTAACGATTCTGTCGACCCTGCCGTCTGCCGGTGTGGGGGCGCTGCTGGCGCTGCTGATGGTCGATATGGAATTTACGGTGATCGCCCTGATCGGCGTTTTCCTGCTTATCGGCATCGTCAAGAAAAATGCCATTATTATGGTGGACTTTGCGCTTGCGCTGGAGCGGGAAAAAGATGTCCCGCCCGAAGAGGCCATTTATGACGCCTGCATTGTGCGCTTCCGACCCATCATGATGACCACCATGGCGGCCATGTTCGGCGCCTTGCCGCTGATTCTGGCGACCGGCGCCGGCGTCGAAATGCGCCAGCCACTGGGGATTGCCATTGTGGGCGGCCTGGTTTTGAGCCAGATCCTGACCTTGTTTACCACGCCGGTCGTGTATATTTACCTTGATAGGCTGCGCCACACCTTCGAGCGGCGTCGCAAAAACAAAAGCACACCTGCCGGCGGGCGCGAAGTGACGCCCCGTCCAGGTCAATAACAGTCGTGAATTCTCTCTTATGAAAAACACCAGAAATGCTGTGTCACCCTTAACCAGACCATTGCGCCTGAGCGTAGCGGCGGCTGCCTTGCTGCTGCTGGCAGCGTGTGCGGTGGGCCCCGATTACGTTGTTCCGCAACAGGACACCGGGGTCGGTTTCAAATCGGCTCAAGGGTGGGTGCAGGCCCGGCCGGGTGCTCCGCTGGCCAGCGATAGCTGGTGGCAGCGTTATCAGGACCCTTTGCTGAGCGAGCTGGTCGGACGCCTGAATGTTTCCAATCAGACGCTGGCCCAGGCCGTGGCGCGTTACGATCAGGCGGTGGCAGCGACAGCGCAGTCACGCTCGTCATTTTTCCCCACGACCGGTTTCAGCTTGTCGGGTGATCGGGCCAAATCGGCTGCCGGCATTGGCAATTCGGTGAACGGTTCGGTGTCTCTGCAATGGGAAGCCGACTTGTGGGGCAAACTGCGCCGGCAATACGAGAGCAGCAGAAGTGATGAGCAGGCCAGCAGGGCTGAGGTAGCGGCCGCGCGTCTGAGCATGCAATCGACCCTGGCCCAGCAATATTTCGCCCTGCGCATGCTGGATGAACGCAAGCGCCTGCTGCAGGCCAATGTGCGCGCTTACGAACGCTCGGTACAGATCAACCAGAATCGTTATGATCAGGGTGTGGCTGCCCGCGCCGATGTGGTCAGCGCCCAGGCGCAGCTTGAGGGCGCGCGCGCTTCTGCCATTGCCATTGAAGCAGATCGCAATGTGCTGGAGCATGCCATCGCGGTGCTGATTGGTCAGCCACCCGCGTCGTTTGCCATCGAAGCGACCGCCTACGACGTTCACTTCCCCTCCATTCCGGTGGATGTGCCCTCTACGCTGTTGTTGCGGCGTCCCGACATCGTGGCAGCCGAAAGACGGGTGGCCGCGGCCAACGCGCAGATCGGCGTGGCCCAGGCGGCCTGGTTTCCTGATCTGACTCTGGGTGGCTCGGTAGGCAATACTACGGCCACATTGGCGCAGTGGCTGGCCTCGCCGCTGCAGTTCTGGTCGCTCGGCCCTGCGCTGGCCATGACTGTGCTCGATGGCGGCGCGCGCGCCGGGGCGGTGGATGCTTCCAGGGCATCCTATCGTGCCGAAGTGGCGACCTATCGTCAAACCGTGCTGACCGGCCTGCAGGAAGTGGAAGACGCTATCAGCACGCTGCGGGTACTGGAGCGCCAGCAGGCGGCACAGATGCGCGCCCTCACTGCCGCCCGCCAGTCGCTGGCCATCACCCAGAACCAGTATCTGGCCGGACTGGTCGATTATTTGAGTGTGGCCCAGGTACAGTCAACTGCCTACTCGGCAGAGCAAACTGCCCTGCAACTGGAAAGCCAGCGTCTGCAGGCCAGTGTGCAATTGATTGCCGCGCTTGGCGGAGGCTGGGACAGGCAGGCACTACAAGCCCGGACGGCGCCGTAACGGCAGCGGGACGACAATAAGCGACAACGGGGTGACCGGATAAATCATCAGGGTTTCTGATGTGATCGTAAATGCCCTGATGGCACAAGGGTTCTTCCGGCACGATCGAAATAGTGTGGTAAAAATAGTTATATTCTTATTGCTGTTTTTATCCCGGTTTTCATACAGGTTCTACTGCTATGCCTATTTACAAATGTGAATCTTCCTCGGTCAATCCCCAGACGTTCCCGCTCGATGAAATCGTGATGGGCCTGCGCGAAGCACGCTTCAAATGGCGCGCCGACCAGAACCGCCTCAAGGAAATGGGCGGTCGCCATCTGCCGTCGCCTCATACCATCAACGAGGCATTGGAGCTGGTAATTGGCGCGTTGTTTCCCATGCGTCTGGGTCCGAACGATCTGTTGCAGGAAAACGAAGATTTTTATGTCGGCCACACCATCGGGGTTGCGTTAAACACGCTGCTGACCCAGGTGCGCCTTGAAGTACGCCACCAGCACCGCAACGACAGCGCTGATCCGGCGGGCCTGGAAGAGAAGGCCGTCGGGATCGTGCGGGAATTTGCCCGCAAGTTACCTGGTGTACGCCGCTTGCTGGATACCGATGTCTACGCGGCCTATTCCGGCGACCCGGCTGCCAAGAGCGTGGATGAGGTATTGTTGTGCTATCCCGGAGTGCTTGCCATGGTTTACCATCGGCTGGCCCATTGCCTGTATACGCTCGGGGTTCCCCTGGTGGCGCGCATTGCCGCTGAGCTGGCGCATGGCCAGACCGGCATTGACATTCACCCGGGGGCGCAAATTGGCGCCGGGTTCTTTATCGACCACGGAACAGGCGTGGTCATTGGGGAAACCGCGATTATCGGCGAACGGGTGCGGCTGTATCAGAACGTGACCCTGGGCGCCAAGAGTTTTCCAACCGAGAGCAATGGCGATCTGAGCAAGGGTATTGCCCGTCATCCGATCGTGGAAGATGATGTGGTTATATACGCCGGAGCAACGGTGCTGGGCCGGGTGACCATCGGCAAGGGCGCCGTGGTAGGCGGCAACGTGTGGCTCACACACGATGTGGCCCCGGGCTGTTTCGTGCGTCAGGCATCTGCCAGCAACAAGGAAGCGTTGTTCAATGGCAACTGTGATTAAACCGCGCCACGGCTAAATGCCGGCGCCAAGCCTGTATGAACAAAGTCATACAGGCTTTTTTTGTGTTTCAGCGCTTGCTTCTGTGCGCTGTCATCTTGTTTGCTGAGGGCGGCAGGGCAACGGCGGGCCTGCTAAAACGAGCTGGCCATTAACCGGCTATCAACCGACCAGCCCACGGATGGCAGCAATGCCGTGTGCGCCGTGTTCGCGCGCCACCGCCAGGGTTGCCGCCGATTGCCCGCCGATGGCGTACACCGGCAGGCCCGCTTCGCTGGCGATGCTGGCAAAACCGTCCCAGCCCAGCGGCGGCTGATCCGGATGCGACGGAGTCTCCAGCACATGCCCCAGCACCACAAAGTCTGCGCCCAGTACCTGGGCATACAGTGCATCGGCCGTATTATGCGCCGAGACCCCGACAAGGTATTTTTCTTCGGGCAGCGGACGGCCCTCTGCGAGCAGGGCGTCCTGCGCTCTCAATTGCACGCCGTCAGCCAGCTTCCACCACGCTTTGGGATGCACGCTGTTGACCAGCACCCGGGCGCCGGCAGCATGACAGCAGTCGATGGCGCGTTCGAATATGGTTTTCAGGCTGGCTGCCGCAGGACCATCGGGCCAGGCCGGTTCACGCAATTGCACCAGTCGCAAGCCATTATCCAGTTGCTGTTGCAGGCCAGCCAGCCACGATTGGCTGTTCTCAGGCGTCTGAATGTTCGAGATTGCATAGTGTTCCGGCAGTGCCAGCCAGCGCAGCGGGGGCAGGGAGGCTGGCAGCAACTCTCCCAGCTTGCCCGCATTGTCGGGCGTCGTCCAGGCCAGTTGCTGCTCTTCCAGCGACCTGGGCGTGCCTTGCCAGCCGGTAACCCGCCAGAAGGCCAGGTTGACAATGGTTTTAGGGTACTCATAGGTGAATGTCACCCACGGGGTGCAGGTATGTACGTCTATACCGAGCTCTTCCTTGAGTTCGCGCACCAGCGCCTGTTTCTGGGATTCACCCTCTTCGATCTTGCCTCCGGGAAACTCCCACCAGTCTTCCCAGGGTTTGCCTTTGGGGCGCTGGCCCAGCAGAATCTCTCCGGTTTGCTCATTCAGAATGACACCGACCACGACTTTGATATACGGTTTTGTTTCGCTCATTGACCAGCTCCGCTGTCAGCCTGTGCGCCGGATTCCGCCGTCATCTGCCTGGCCGCCCAGTCGCGGGCAAAATGCCGGGCCACGCGGCCGGAGCGCGAGCCGCGTTCGATTGTCCATTGCAAGGCTTCGGTTCGGCTTGCGGCGATAGACTCTGGCGGGCAGCCCAGCTCGCGCAGCCAATGCGCGACTATATCCAGGTAATCGTCCTGGCGGAAAGGGTAGAACGACAGCCAGATGCCGAAGCGCTCGGACAGCGAGATCTTTTCTTCCACGGTTTCACCCGGGTGGATTTCCCCGTCGGACTGATGCTTGGTGGACAGGTTTTCGTTCATATATTCGGGCATCAGGTGGCGGCGGTTGGACGTTGCGTAAATGAGCACGTTGTCGCCGGCCGAGGCAATGGAGCCGTCCAGTACCGATTTGAGGGCCTTGTAGCCGGCTTCACCTTCTTCGAACGACAGATCGTCACAGAAAATGATGAATCTTTCCGGACGGTCGGCAACGATATCGACCAGATCGGTCAGGTCGGCCAGGTCGGATTTGTCCATTTCTACCAGGCGCAGGCCCTGCGTTGCGTATTCTGCCAGCATGGCCTTGACCAGGGAACTTTTGCCGGTGCCGCGGGCGCCGGTCATCAGCACATT
Source organism: Advenella incenata (assembly GCF_004217095.1). Lineage (GTDB taxonomy): Bacteria > Pseudomonadota > Gammaproteobacteria > Burkholderiales > Burkholderiaceae_B > Advenella > Advenella incenata. Next base: position 1,246,648 of record NZ_SHKO01000001.1, read on the forward strand.
GTTGGCCGGTTTTTGTTGCAGAAAGTGGCGGGTGTTGCGATCGATCGTGTCCCGCTGCCGTTCGATATGCAGCAGGTCGTCCTTCTGGATGGTGGAGATATGCTTGACCGCTTCAAGCCAGCCGGTTGATCCCTTGCGGCGCCAGCGAAAGGCATGGGCGCTCCAGTCTATCGGCGGGGGCGCCGGCGGGAGCCAGGCGGCCAACTGGCGCAGGACCTGGTCGGCACGTTCGATCAGGGAGGAGAGGTCGGGACGGGAATCGGGGCTGCTCACTTGCGTGTCCTATGTGGTCAATAGCGGTCAAAATGCATACATTATCATCAAAAAAAGGCCTTTGTCTGTTTCTTGTTGCGGGCTGGAATATAATCACAGCTTGCCGTGAGTTAATTCCCTTTTCTGCTTCAGGATCTGCCTTGAACCTCCCAGAGATTATCCGTCCCATCAACGATGATATGCGCGCCGTGGATGGCGTAATCCGCAACAAACTCGACTCTGACGTTGTTCTTATCCGTACCATTGGTGACTACATCATCGGGGCAGGGGGCAAACGCATGCGGCCCGCACTGGTGCTTATGGCGGCCCGTGCCTTTGGCTATCAGGGGCAGGCCCATCACACGCTGGCAGCAGTGGTTGAGTTTATCCACACTTCCACGCTCTTGCACGACGATGTCGTTGACGAGTCTGATATGCGTCGCGGCCGCGAAACCGCCAATGCCGTATTCGGCAATGCCGCCAGCGTGCTGGTCGGCGACTATCTGTACTCACGGTCATTCGAGATGATGGTCGAGCTCGACTCGATGCGAATCATGCAGGTGCTGTCAGCCGCCACCACCGTGATTGCCGAAGGTGAAGTGCTGCAGTTGCTCAATGTGCATGATCCGGACGTCTCTGTCGAACGCTACTTGCAGGTGATCCGCTACAAAACGGCCAAGCTTTTCGAAGCCGCCATGCAGACCGGCGCCTTGCTGGCCGGGGCAACGTCGGCGCAGGAAAGCGCGGCAGCCGACTATGGTCGCTACGTGGGCACGGCGTTTCAGCTGATTGACGACGTGCTCGATTACACGGGTGACGTAGAATCGCTGGGTAAAAATGTGGGTGACGACCTGCGCGAAGGCAAGCCGACGCTGCCGCTTATTCGCGTCATGCAGGTGGGTACGCCACAGCAACGTTCCCTCATCCACAAGGCGATTGAAACGGGCGAGGCCGATTTTGCCGATGTGGCCCGCGCCATCAACGACACCGATGCCCTGGAATACACCCGCCAGGTTGCCCGCGAAGAGGCTGAACGTGCGCGCACTGCGCTGCAGGCATTCCCCGACTCCGAGTTTAAGGAATCGCTGCTGGCATTTTGTACGTTCGCCACCGAACGCGACCGCTGACCCATGCCGATGCCATTTGCGCATCGGCCACCATAATTCTGCATTTTGATATTAATTATGCCGCTCAGGGTTTACCTGAGTCGCGATTCTGCCCGCGCGCGCCCGATAAAAAATTGGGTTATAGTTGTCTGGTAAAACCGTGTTCACGGCCAGCCAACGGCGTACGGCCTGAATTTAAAAAATAATTTTTTAGAGGTTCAAGATGATCAAGAGCAAACTGAAAGCAGCCTTACTGGGATTTGCCATCACGTTGGCTGTGCCGGCAACTACCGTTGCTCAAGCACAGGACAAAGAGCTTGTGGTTGCCACCGATACCGCTTTTGTGCCCTTCGAATTTAAGCAGGACGGCAAATATGTGGGTTTCGACGTTGAATTGTGGGAAGCGCTGGCCAAGGATATGGGCGTCAAATACCGCCTGCAGCCCATGGATTTTAACGGCATCATTCCCGGTCTGCAGACCAAGAATATCGACGTGGCGCTCGCTGGCATCACCATCAAGGATGAGCGCAAAAAGGTCATCGATTTCTCTGATCCTTATTACGAAAGCGGTATTGCCATCCTGACATCGGTCAAGAACAAGGACACCATCAAGACAGCCAAAGATCTGGCCGGCAAGGAAGTAGCGGCAAAAACAGGCACTGCGACGGTTGATTTCCTGAAAAAGGAAGTGCCGGACGCCAAAGTCAAACTGTTCCCCAATATCGACAACGCGTTTCTTGACCTGGCCACCGGCCGCGTCGATGCCGTCGTGCATGATACCCCCAACGTACAGTATTACGCCAATACAGGTGGCAAGGGCAAGGTCCTGGTGACCGGCTCCGTACAAAGCGGCGACTTCTATGGCATTGCCTTTTCCAAAGGCAGCGACCTGGTCGAGAAAGTTAACGCGTCACTCAAGAAACTGAAAGAGAATGGCGAATACGACAAAATCTACACCAAATGGTTTGGTCAGGCAGTGAAGTAATTGCCTGCGCACCCCATGTATGACAATGCATTGCGGGTGCTGCATCGCCGAAATTGCGATCCGGTGATTGTTTCCCTGCGGATACAGTCACCGGATTTTGCTTTTTGCGGTCACAATATTCAAACAGGACTCACACATGGATTTTGACTTTTCCGTTGTTCAAGACGCCCTGCCCAGCCTGATGGCGGGCACCTGGGTCACAATCAAGATTACATTCTGGGGGCTTTTTGGCGGGGTGCTGCTCGGCGCTATCACAGGTGTGATCAGGGCCTACATCCCGTCCCTGTTTTGCGCTGAAACCATTCGCCGCAATCCGGTCGCCGGCATCCTTGGCCCGCTTCTGAGCCTGCTGGCTCAGCTTTATGTACTGGTGGTACGGGGCACGCCCATCGTAGTGCAGGTGATGTTCATCTATTTTGCCTTGCCGTTGCTCATGGACCTGCGCGTGGACGGCATGTCTGCCGCCATTGCCACCTTGATTATCAATTCCGGGGCGTATATTGCAGAAATCGTGCGCGGCGCGCTGCAGTCGGTTCCCAAGGGGCTGTTCGAGGCCGGGCAATCCATGGGCCTGTCCTTTCACAGGATTCTGCTCAAGATTATCTGGCCGGTCGCGTTTCGCCGCATGATCCCCGCATTGGGCAACCAGTGCATTATCAGTCTGAAGGACTCCTCGCTCTTTATCGTGATCGGCGTGGCCGAGCTGACCCGTCAGGGCCAGGAAATCATGGCCGCCAACTTTCGCGCGGTCGAAATCTGGGGCGCTGTCGCCGTCATTTACTTGATTCTGAACGGGCTGATCGCACTGGCCCTGAAAATCATGGAACACAGGATGCGTAACGTATGAGTATGGTCACATTTGAAAACGTCGTCAAAAAGTTTGGCGACAATACGATTTTGAACGACATCAGCCTGAGCATTGAAAAGGGCGAAGTAGTGGTGGTGGTCGGGCCTTCCGGTTCGGGAAAGAGCACGTTCTTGCGCTGCATCAACGCCCTGGAAACCATCCAGGAAGGCGATATCCGGGTGGGCGAGCTCAGTGTGCGCGGCACTCAGGCTGAGGTGCGCGAGCTGCGTCGCGAAGCAGGTATGGTGTTTCAGCAGTTCAATCTTTTTCCACAACTGACGGCGCTGGAAAACGTCATGTTCGGTCCGCTGGAGTCGCGTGGTGTATCCAAGCAGCAGGCGCGTACCGAAGCCATCGCATTGCTGGACAAGGTCGGACTGGCTGAAAGAATGAACCATTATCCGAGCGAGCTGTCCGGCGGCCAGCAGCAGCGGGTGGCCATTGCGCGTTCCTTGGCGGTCAAACCGCTGCTAATGCTGTTTGACGAGCCTACCTCAGCTCTGGATCCGGAGCTGCGCCATGAGGTGCTCAAAGTGATGAAGGATCTGGCCGAAGAGGGCATGACCATGGTGGTGGTGACGCACGAAATGGATTTTGCCAGCAAGGTCGGCAGTCGCCTGCTTTTTATCGATAACGGCAAAATTGCGCACGACGGCAAACCGAAAGAGCTGTTGTCTTCACCGCCAAGCCAGCGTTTGAAAGACTTTCTGCAACATGTGGTGTAAATTACAAGGTTCCCTCGTTTTTTCCAGGAAGTAGTCAGAAATGCCCCAATATCGTTCCAAAACCTCGACCCATGGTCGTAATATGGCTGGCGCGCGTGCCTTGTGGCGCGCCACAGGCATGAAAGACGGCGATTTCGGCAAGCCGATCGTTGCCGTGGTTAACTCTTTTACCCAGTTTGTTCCGGGACACGTGCACCTGAAAGATATGGGGCAACTGGTGGCACGGCAAATCGAGGCAGCGGGCGGTGTGGCCAAGGAGTTCAATACGATTGCGGTTGACGATGGTATTGCCATGGGTCACGGCGGCATGCTGTATTCGCTGCCATCGCGCGAACTCATTGCCGACTCGGTCGAATATATGGTTAACGCGCATTGCGCCGATGCCATGGTCTGCATTTCCAACTGCGACAAGATCACGCCGGGCATGCTGATGGCTGCCATGCGGCTGAACATTCCGGTTGTCTTCGTTTCAGGTGGTCCGATGGAAGCCGGTAAGGTGCTTGCTCCGGAAACCAACAAGGTGATCAAGCTGGATCTGGTCGACGCCATGATCAAGGCTGGCGATCCGACCGTGTCGGATGCCGAAACCGATGAAATTGAACGCAATGCATGTCCGACCTGTGGCTCCTGTTCAGGCATGTTTACCGCCAATTCCATGAATTGCCTGACCGAAGTGCTGGGCTTATCTTTGCCGGGCAACGGTACGATCGTGGCTACCCATGCCCGTCGTCGGGCACTTTTTGAACGCGCCGGCCATCTGGTGGTTGAACTGTGCAAGCGCTACTATGAGCAGGACGATGCCTCTGTGTTGCCGCGTGCCATCGCAACCAAGGCGGCCTTTGAAAACGCCATGACACTGGATGTGGCCATGGGCGGTTCCACCAACACGGTGCTGCATTTGCTGGCTGCTGCTCAGGAAGCTGGGGTTGATTTCACGATGGCCGACATTGACCGTATATCGCGCCATGTACCATGTGTCTGCAAAGTGGCGCCTGCGACCAACAAATTCCATATCGAAGATGTACATCGTGCCGGCGGCGTGATCGCCATTTTGGGCGAACTTGGTCGCGCGGGCCTGCTGGATCTGAATGCTGGCAACGCGCACAGCGGTACGCTGGGCAAGGCCATTGAGCAGTGGGATGTTAACAGCGGTCATGCCACGGAAGAGGTCAAGACGTTCTTCAAAGCCTCTCCTGGCGGGGTGCCCACTCAGGTGGCCTTCAGCCAGGACCGGCAGTTTGCCGAACTGGATCTGGACCGTGCCGAAGGCTGTATCCGTGACAAGGCCCATGCCTATTCGCAGGATGGCGGTCTGGCGGTGCTGTACGGTAATCTGGCGGAAAATGGCTGTATCGTTAAAACCGCAGGTGTGGATGAAAGTATCCTGAAGTTCACCGGCCGGGCCATTGTGTTCGAAAGCCAGGAAGATGCGACCGAAGGTATCCTGGATGGCAAGGTAAAAGAAGGTCACGTTGTCATTATTCGCTATGAAGGGCCCAAAGGGGGCCCGGGCATGCAGGAAATGCTGTACCCCACGTCATACCTCAAATCCAAGGGGCTGGGCTCCAAGGCGGCGTTGCTGACAGACGGCCGTTTCTCGGGCGGCTCTTCGGGGCTGGTCATCGGCCATGCCTCACCGGAAGCGGCAGAAGGGGGCACCATTGGCCTGGTGCATGACGATGATGTGATCGAGATCGATATTCCAAACCGTACAATCAACCTGGCGGTGGATGAAACCGAACTCACGCGTCGCCGTGCCGAGATGGAAAATCGCGGTCAAAGCGCCTGGCATCCGGTACATCGTGAGCGTTACGTATCACAGGCGCTCAAAGCCTATGCTGCGATGGCTACCTCAGCCGATCGCGGTGCAGTGCGCGACATCAGTCAGCTGATAAAATAAAGCGAAGCAAGCATGCGGCCGGTTTATCCGGCCGTTTTTCTTTGCACAGGCCGTCACCGCTGTTGCGCATTTTCCTGTTGTATTCACAAACCAGGAGAGACACGTATGACAAAGGCAGACAAAGCAGCAGATAGTGGGAAAGCCGATAGCACGGCAAAGCGCCAGTCACGCAGGCCGGCTGCAGATCAGTCCGGGCGCAGCCTCAAGAGAACCGAGCCTGCGACACTGGATGCAGGCAACAGCGCGCATGGCGGCCCGGCAATCAAGAGGCGCCTGAGCAAACCACGCAAAAGGGACTTTCCGGTGAGCCAGGCGCGGCGCTACCTTGAACCGGGGCCCATCGTGCTGGTCTCATCGCACTGGCAGGGTCACCACAATATCATGACCATGGGCTGGCATTGCATTCTGGAGTTTGCGCCCTCATTGTTCGGCTGCTTGATTTCATCTGGCAATCACAGTTTCGATATGATCCGCAACAGCGGGGAATGCGTCATCAATTTGCCTACCACTGCGCTCACTGATATTGTCTGCCGCATTGGCAATTGCAGCGGCAGCGCGGTGGACAAATTTGCCGAATTTGGCCTGACCGCCAGCCCGGCAGAACGGGTGAGTGCGCCGATTATCGAGCAATGCCATGCCGCCTTCGAATGCAAGCTGCATGACGATGTGCTGGTCGAAAAATACAATTACTTCATCTTCGAGATTGTGAAGGCGCATGTCGCCGTCCGGCCGGCACACCCGGAAACGCTGCACTATACCGGTGATGGCGTCTTCATGGTGGCTGGCAACGTCATCAGCCGCCGCAGCCTGTTTACCAAAGTACTGTAGCGATCCGGATGCAGGTAAGCGGCGGCGCCGTAGCGCCTGCCGCCTGCCTGGGCTAACCCGAATTGCGCAGGCCAGTGGCGATGCCGTTGATGGTCAGATGGATGGTGCGCTGGCTGCGCATCTGTTCGAGCTTGGACGGCTCTTGCTGAGCATCCTCCAGCGCGCGCTGGCGCCGGATGACCTCGACCTGCAGATAGTTCAACGGATCGGTATAGGCAAAGCGCTCTTGCAAAGCGGCTTTCAGGGTGGGGTTGTCTGCCAGCAGATCCTGCTGTTTGATGCTGTACAGGGCATCACGTGTTAATCCGAACTCCTGTTCGATCATTCCGAAAATGCTGCGGCGTATCTCCTGGTCTGCAACCAGTTCGCTGTACTGGCGTCCGATGTCCATATCGGTTTTGGCCAGGACCATTTCCATATTGGACAGCACGGTCTGGAAAAACGGCCAGTGCTCGGCCATGTCGCGCAGCAATTGCGTGCGTGATTGCTGGGTGCTGCCGTCGTCCTTGCCGGTACCCAGGCGGATGAACGTATCGATTGCCGTGCCCACGCCATACCAGCCGGTGATCATCAACCGGCATTGCGCCCAGGAAAAGCCCCAGGGGATGGCGCGCAGATCTTCGATGCGCTGTCCCTTTTTGCGCGAGGCCGGGCGCGAGCCGATATTTAAACCGGCAATTTCATTGATGGGCGTGGCTGCAAAAAAATAATCGACAAAACCCGGAGTGTCATACACCAGCCGACGATAGGCATGCTGGGCGGCGTCCGACAGCCAGGCCATGGCCTGTGTATAGCGCTGCATCGTGTCGGCATCCTTGCGCGTTTCCTCATGTGGCGCCAGGCTGCTCAATAGCGTTGCCGAAACAAGCAATTCCAGATTGATGCGTCCGCTTTCGGCATTTTTGTATTTGCTCTGGATCACCTCTCCCTGTTCGGTCAGCCGGATTTGTCCGTCGACCGTACCTGGCGGTTGCGCCAGGATTGCATCGAAGCTGGAGCCGCCACCGCGGCCGACAGAACCGCCGCGGCCGTGAAACAGGCGCAAACGTACATCATGACGACGGAAGACCTCAAGCAGTTGCAATTCGGCGTTATACAAAGACCAGTTGGAGGTCAGGTAGCCGCCATCCTTGTTGCTGTCTGAATAGCCCAGCATGACTTCCTGGATATTGTCCTGGGCATGGGTGACGCGCTCGCGCACCTGCGGCAGCGACAGCCAGCGGTCCATAATGGCCGGCCCTGCCTCCAGGTCGGGGATGGTTTCAAAAAGCGGCACGACAATCAGGCCATCGCCGGGCGCAACAGGCAAGCGTTGACCCGCGTCGTCGCGCTGTTGCGAGATCAATCCGGTTTCCTGCTGCAAGACCAGCACTTCCAGCAGATCGCTGAGCGTTTCTGTATGGGACACAATATACTGGGTAATTGCATTGTGTCCGTAATGGCGCCGCACGGAAGCGGCCGCCTGCAAAATAGCCAGTTCCTTGCGGGTTTCTTCACTGTACTGCTGCCAGGGCGAGACCAGGGGGCGGCTATCGTCCAGTTCGGCCAGCAGCACGGCAATTTTCTGTTCTTCATCAAGCTGGTCATATTGAACCGGCTGACCGTTGTGCTTGATGGCCGCACGCTGATACAGTTCGGTCAGAATGCGTTCGTGTACATCCGAGCTTTGCCGTAGATCAAGCGCTGCCAGGTGAAATCCAAACACGGCGACGGCCTGTTGCAGCTCCTGCAAACGCAAGGGCACGACGGCGCCGGCGTGATTATCGCAGAGCGATCGGGCAATGACCGCCAGATCTGCCGCAAATTCGGCCGGCTCATTATAAGGATCGGCCGCGACTGTATTGCGCAGGGCCAGATCGTGGGCGGTCAGGTGTTTTGCCGTTGCTGCCAGGCGGGCGTACACGCCGATCAGTGCGCGTCGATAGGGCTCATCCAGCCGGTGGCGTGACTGATCCGGGCTGATCTCCGACAGGCTGGCCAGTTCTGGCGAGACTTGCGTCAACGAGGTGCTCAGCGACAGTTCGGAACCCAGCAGATGCACCTGCGCCAGATAGTATTCGAACAGTGTGGTGGCATGGCGATTCATCGCGTGCGTGAGCGTGTCGGCGTTCACGTTGGGATTGCCGTCGCGATCGCCGCCAATCCACGAACCCATTTTCAGGAAGGTCGACACCAGTGCCGCATTGTCCGGTTGCGCACCCAGATTGCGTGCGAATGTGGTGTACAAATTCGGAATGGCTTTCAGGAAGGTGGTGCTGAAATAGGCCACCGCATTTTCAATTTCGTCATTGACCGTCAGCTTGTTAAAACGCAGCATGCGTGTGAGCCAAAGCGTTTTGATATAGCCGGTCAGCTCCAGCGCCAGTTGATGGCTTTCTTCTTCGGTCAAGCGGCTGTCAATGGCCACCAGGCACTGACTGATGTGTCGGTGCAGATCCAGTGTGCTTTTGCGTTGTACTTCCGTCGGGTGGGCCGTCAGAACCGGGACAATCATGGTTTTTGCCAGAAAATCGCGAACCTGGTTACGCTGCACACCATGGCGTTCCAGTTCTGCCAGTGTATGTCCCAGAGTGCCAATCTGGGCGTCGTTGCTGCTCAGTAAGCGCAAGCGCTGGCGCTTTTGTTGATCGCGGTCCTCGGCCAGGTTGGCCAGGTGCAGGAAATAACTGAAGGCGCGCGACAGGGTGTTGGCCTGGTCATCGGACAGGGCCGTCAGCTTCTCGATCATCGTATCGCGTTCCTGTTGAATGCCTTCACGCTTGAAGCGTACCGCGGCGCGGCGCACAGTCTCAATGATGTCAAAAATCGGCTGGCCTTCCGATTCGCGAATGGCGGCCCCAAGGATCCTGCCCAGCAGGCGGATGTCCTGCTGCATTTCATTTTTGTCTGTGCTTGCGTTGTCCACGTTATCTCTTGTTCCGGTTGGTTGAAGGGATTGAGTTATTTTCATTGTAGGAGGTTTTTTCGGTGCCGTATTCAGTTTACTGCAACTGCGATTTTTGGATTTGGCGCAGATGATCCGGTTCAATGATGCTGCTGCCGGTAAATGGTCGGTCGTTGACCAGAATAAGGAACGAGATACTGGCAAAACTCACTGAAATGAGCACGACGGCCTTGCGCAGTTCATGACGGGTGTGATAATGAATATCGTATATCACATACATGCAGACGGTCAGAAGAATCAGCAGCACCAGCCACTTCTGCATGTTGATGTGATAGGTAGCAACATTGAGCCGATTATCACGAGCTTCCCGGACCTGCTTCAGATACGTATTGAGTAGCGCCATCTGCGAGCTGACATAAGGGTCATCGCGGACCTCGATGGCGGTTTTGGCTGCATTGATGGTCAGCACATCCAGTGCCGATTCGGTCTGCTCGCTGACCTGGTCATGCCCCATGCGCGGCCATTCATCCTGAACGGCGGCGTTTACATAGGCCAGCAGACGGGCGCGCAGATCTGCATTGATCTGCTCGGGCATGTGCTTGAGCACCCTGAGCGCATCGTGCACCGCGCCGGCCTCCTGCTCGGTGGCCGCCTGTCCTTTTTCATTTTCCTTCCATACGTCACTGGCCATGAACGCCATATTCAGGCCAATGGGCACCAGCAAACCTGAAATAAGCGTATGGCTCAGGGCGCTGCTGCGCGGGGACGTACTGTTGCTACGCTGTCGGCGAATAATCAGGACAATGAGGCCTGACAGGCCAAGAAAGAATACAGTGCACAGCACCCAGGCCAGAAAAATGGGTATATCGAACAGCAGATTGTAAAAATGCATGACTTTCCTCACGGGCGGCAGCAGCGCAAATAATGTAATCCATTCTGTAAGGCGTCATAAAAGACGGTCTACCCGGTTTTATGGCCTTGTGTATTCTACCTGCTGTCTGCACGCGGCAAATATGGGGTCAATTGCAATTGAAAAATAAGCGCTGACGATATTTCCCGCGGGCGCCAGTGGCGAAGGGATAAAAACGGCAGCCTTGGCGTGGCAGCCCTCACATTGCCCGCGCGATGCGCGATAATGGCAGTTGAAACAATAGTGTGTAACCCTCTGGAAATTGCAGTGATGAATGAGTCTACGATTGCCTCTCTTGCCTTTGACCGATTTCTGTATCTTGCCGACGATCCGCAGGTGATCGAAGCCTGTCTGCAACCGGGCGCTGCCGTGCTGCCCGATGCGCACGCCGACATCCAGTTACGGGACGATATTTCTACCGACGAAATCACGCCGGTGGCCATCATGTCGCACTATGACGACACGCTTGGTGAGTTTGCCTATACCGGATTACAGGCAGGCGGTCGCACGCCCATCGCAAGACATGCTGTCAGACAGGCTGGTATCCAGGTGGTTGTGGCGGGCAACCGTTATGGCAAGGGGTCTTCGCGCGAGCATAGCCCGGCAGCCGAACAGCATGCAGGCGTGCGCCTGGTATTTGCGCGCAGCTTTGAGCGGATCTACCGGCAGAATGCCGACAATATCGGGTTGCTGACATCCACCAATTTTGCGTTGCTGGCGCAGTTGCGGGCCGGGCACAGCATTACGCTTGAACAGATCCTGCAGGAACGCGATGTGCTGACCCAGGCCATCCTGCGTAGCGGCGGGCTGCTCAATTATGGCAAACGTTATCTTGCCAGGAGCCGTCCGCAGGCTGCTGCCAGCGACAAGCCGCAGACGCTGTTTGAAAAAATCATTGCGCGGCATGTTTTGCGCACGGAGCAGACCGGAACAGACCTGACGCCAGGCACGGGGATCTTCCTGCGTGCCGACTGGCGTTTCATCCACGAGTATTACACCGGCATGGCGGCGCATATGCTGTACCAGAGCTATGGCGCGCCGCTGCATTTGTTTGATACTGAAAAAATCATTGCCTTCGAGGATCACACTTCCTATATACACGAGAGTCCAGCGCATCTGCGTCAGGGGCTGGTACCCAATATGCTGCGTATGTGCCAGGCCCATCGTGATTTTGTCAAGGCAACCGGCCTGCGCTGGCACCGAACGTTGACCGAGAACGAAGCCCTGCAGGATAAAGGCAGCAACGTGGCAGGTATTTCACACGCAATGATGGCCGAACATTATGCCCTTCCCGGGCAGGTGGTGGTTGGAACAGACTCGCATACCCCGCATAGCGGGGCCCTGGGCTGTGTCGCCTTCGGGGTGGGTACGACGGATATGGCCAATGCCTTTATGACTGGCGCCGTACGCATCACGGTGCCGCCTTGCATTCTGGTTCGCTTGCAGGGCACCCTGCCTGCCGGCGTGGCGGCCAAGGACATCGTCCTGCATTTGCTGGCGCTGCCGCAAATACGGGCCGGCAAGGGGGTGGGCAGGGTGTTCGAGTTTACCGGCGAAGTCATCGACTGCCTGTCTGTGGACGAACGGGCGACGCTGACCAACATGTGTGCAGAACTGGGCGGCTTTACCGGCATTGTTGCCCCCGATGCCCGAACCGTGCAGTTTCTAAGGGAGCGCCGGGGCGTGGATTTTGAACTGGACGACTGGATGTGTAGCGACCCGGGCGCCAGCTACGAACAGCAGATTACGGTGGATTGTTCAGTGCTGGACGTACTGGTGGCTGCGCCTGGCGACCCAGGTAACGGGCGGGCGGTGGGCTCTTTGGAAGAAACCGTGGCGATTGACATTGCCTATGGCGGTTCCTGTACTGCCGGGAAGCGCGAAGATTTTGATCAGTATTACGCCGTATTGGCCTGGGGTTTGCAGCAAGGCCTGCATGTGGCGCCACATGTACAATTGTATTTACAGTACGGCACCACGGCGGTTCGCGACTATTGCGTGCAACAAGGCTATGACCAGGTCTTTGAACGCATGGGCGCAAAAATATTGCAACCGTCTTGCGGGGCCTGCGCCAACTGTGGGCCTGGTTCCTCGACCGACGCGGGCCAGACCACCATCAGTGCGATCAACCGCAATTTTCCGGGGCGTTCCGGGCCGGGTAACGTGTGGCTGGGCAGCCCTGCCACGGTCATGGCCAGCGCGCTGGCGGGCCATATCTGTTCGTTTTTCCAGTTGCAAAAGCAGATAACGGCAGGCCGGATCCAGTCTTAGGGGAATTTGCCGCGGCTGGCGTCTATACGTCTAGCGGCAACGTTGATATGCCTACAGAAAAGTATGCGCCTCGATCAACGCCGCTGCGATCTGGCCGATCCGGCGCTGGGTTTGCATGGCCTTTTTGCGCAGCATGCGATAGGCCTGGTCTTCGTCTACCCCATGCATTTTCATCAGAATGCCTTTGGCTTTTTCAACATCCTGGCGTTCGGCCAGCCGTCGCCTGGTGTCATTGAGCTCCAGCCGGCGCGAGCGTTCAAGCGCGAAGCGTTCAATGGCGACGTCCAGCAGCGACAGCAGGCGCGCCGAAGGAACTTCGCCCACGACATAGGCGGCAACGCCCGCCCTGATTGATGCCTGCATGAAGCTGCGATCATTGTCATTGGTAAACATGACCACGGGCAGTGCGCTGTCATCCGAGCGCATGCAGAGCCCTTCCAGCGTATCGCGACACGAGGCATCCGAGCTGACCAGCACGACATCCGGTTTGATGCCGGCCAGCGCCGCGGCAAAATCGGCCAGCGGCGATATTTCAGCCACCACGTGAATGCCGGCAGCCTGCAGTTTGTCACGCAGGGCATCGTTCTGTTCATCACGGATCAACATCACATTCAGCATTTTCTTTCCTCTTGATTCAGATAAAGCAAAAGGCGTGCCGCTTTTTGCCGACAGCATCCACAAACGGTGCCCGTTTTGAGTGCGTCCTGCTCCCGGTGAGGTGGCCGATTGGCGGCAACAAGCCGGCCATGCACCGTTATTGTGCGCCGCGGCAGCCTTAAGGCCCAACTTCGATGGCGTCGGCGTGGCCGATCAGTCTGCCCACAGACAAAAATACGCGCTGCTGCAGTCTGTCAACGCGGTCTGCCACTCTGTGGAATGTATATTGGCATGCAACTTGCTTAAGTTGTCGTGAAGGCCAATGGCGGTCGTCATCAATCAATGACAGCATTCAGGACAACGGCGTCCTGCAGGTACGTTTTCAAAACGTATCCGCAGGACGCTTTTTATTTGGGGTAATGATGAACAGTCGGAAGAAAACGAACGCAACAGGCAAATCGGACGGGATACGGGCCCGCAGCCACGCGGCACAGGATGCAATTGCGCCGGGCAGCGTGTATCGACGGCAATGGATGCTGTCGGTGGCACGCTCGGCGGCAGGCATTGGTGCACTTGGTCTGGCGGATCCTTTTTTGCGCAACGGCGCCTGGGCCGCCGGCTCGGACGCGCCTGAAAAGACCGAAGTCAAGATCGGTTTCATCCCCCTGACCGACTGCGCGTCGGTCATCATGGCGGCCGAGCTGGGTATCGATAAAAAATACGGGATAAAGATTATTCCGAGCAAGGAAGCGTCCTGGGCCGCAGTGCGCGACAAACTGATCAATGGCAATCTGGATTGCGCGCACGCATTGTACGGCATGATTTACGGCCTGCAGGTAGGGATTGGCGGTCCTCAAACCGACATGGCCGTGCTCATGGGGCTCAATCAGAACGGGCAGGGCATTACGCTTGCCAAGGCATTGCACGAGCGCGGCGTAACGGATGGCGCATCACTGAAAAAAGCCATGGCAACGCTGGGTCGGCAACTGACCTTCGCACAAACTTTTCCCACCAGCACGCATGCCATGTGGCTCTATTATTGGCTGGCTGCACATGACATTCATCCATTTAACGATGTGCGTGTTATTACAGTGCCACCCCCGCAAATGGTGGCCAATATGATGATTGGCAATATGGACGGGTACTGCGTGGGTGAACCATGGAACGCGCGGGCGGTGATCGATAAAATTGGCTTTACCGCCGTGACCACACAGGAAATCTGGCAGGACCATCCGGAAAAAGTGCTGGGCACAACGGCCAGGTTTGCAGACCAGTACCCCAATACCGCCCGGGCGGTGACGGCAGCGATTCTTGAGGCCGCCAGGTGGATCGACAGCTCGCCGGCCAATATCGAGCAAACGGCCAAGGTCATTGCCGCCAAGTCCTATGTCAACACACAGGCCGACGTGATTATTGGCCGCATGCTGGGCAAGTACGACAACGGTATCGGTAAGGTCGCAGACAGCGCGCATCCCATGCGGTTTTATGGCGACGGGGCGGCAACCTTCCCTTATCTGAGTGACGGCATGTGGTTCCTGACCCAGCAAAAGCGCTGGGGCCTGCTCAAATCGCACCCCGATTATCTGGCAGTGGCAAAAAAAATCAATCGCATCGACATCTACAAGGCCGCCGCCCAGGCCAGTGGTACGCCTTTGCCTGCCAGCGAAAACAGGTCCTCAACGCTGATGGATGGCGTACCTTGGGATGGCAGCGATCCGGCGGCTTACGCCGACGGCTTTGCCGTTCACGTGTAATTGCGGGAGAAACGGATGAACACAGCAACAAAGGCAGTCACCACGCAGCCATGGGCCGGATTGCCGATCATGGCATGGCTGGGCCGACTGGGTTATCCCCTCATTGGACTGATGACAGTTGTCATTGTCTGGGAGATGATTGCAGGCAAAATTCCCGGTATCCCCACACCGTTGGCCACCTTGCAGGCGGCGATAACGCTGTTCCAGGATCCGTTTTACCGTAACGGCCCGAACGACGTGGGGATCGGCTGGAACGTGCTGGCGTCGCTATGGCGTGTCGGGGTCGGGTTTGGCCTGGCTGCGCTGGTCGGCATTCCGGCCGGCTTCATTATCGGGCGTTATGCGCCGATACGCAAAATGACGGCGCCGGTGATCAGTCTGTTGCGCCCGGTGTCACCGCTGGCCTGGCTGCCGCTGGGGCTGCTGATGTTCAGGGCTGCCGAGCCGGCTGCAATCTGGGCCATCTTCATCTGTTCCATCTGGCCGATGATCATCAATACGGCAGACGGCGTGGCACGGGTGCCTGCTGATTATCTGAACATTGCCAGGGTACTGAATCTGTCTGAGCGCAAGGTGCTGACAAGTATTCTGCTGCCCTCGGTCCTGCCTTATGTGCTGACAGGCGTGCGGCTGTCTATCGGTACCGCCTGGCTGGTGATCGTGGCTGCAGAGATGCTGACCGGTGGAACCGGTATCGGCTTCTGGCTCTGGGATGAATGGAACAACCTGAATGTGCAGCACATCATTATTGCAATCTTCATTATCGGCCTGGTCGGACTGCTGCTTGATGCCGCTTTGCTGGCCCTGGCCAGGCGCTTTGCCTTTACCGAGGAGTAACGCATGGAAAAATATGTTGCAGTTGAATCGGTCAGTCAGGTTTTCGATACTGCCCACGGGCCGTTCACGGCTTTGAATGACATCAATCTGGCGATCCGCAAGGGAGAGTTTGTCTCGCTGATCGGGCATTCGGGTTGTGGCAAATCCACGCTGCTCAACCTCATTGCCGGTTTGAGCAAGCCCAGCAACGGCGTGCTCATTTGTGATCAGCGCGAAATTGCCGGACCCGGACCGGATCGGGCCATGGTCTTTCAGAATCATTCGCTGCTGCCGTGGTTCACCTGTTTTCAAAATGTCTATCTGGCAGTGGAACGCGTTTTCGGCGCCAGCGAAACCAAAGTGCGCCTGCGTGAACGCACGGCAGCGGCCCTGGAGCTGGTCGATCTGGCCCATGCCAGCAGCAAGTATCCCCGTGAAATATCAGGCGGTATGAAGCAGCGCGTCGGCATTGCGCGGGCGCTGGCCATCGAACCCAAGGTCTTGCTGATGGACGAGCCCTTTGGCGCGCTGGATGCGCTGACACGCGCCCATTTGCAGGATGCCCTGTTGCGCATTGTCAAGCGCACGCAAAGCACCGTTGTGATGGTGACCCACGACGTAGACGAAGCCGTGCTTCTGTCGGACCGGATTGTGATGCTGACCAACGGACCTGCGGCCACGATAGGCCAGATCCTGGCGATTCAGTTGCCGGCCCGTCGTGACCGTGTGGCACTGGCTGCCGATCCGCGCTACTTGCAATACCGCGCTGCGGTGATGAAATTTTTGCATCAGCGCTATTCGAATCCCGAGCAGGGCACCCGTCTTGCGCTGGTGGAGGCTGAGCAGGCTGCCCAGGAACAGGACAGTGCAGTCGTCGCTTAAGACCCCTGGTCAATCACAAATGAAGACAGGCAATATCATGAAAAAACGCAAACTGGTACTGATCGGCAACGGGATGGCTGGTGTTCGCACCATCGAAGAGTTGCTCAAACTGGACGATCAGCTTTATGACATTACCATTATTGGCAGCGAAGCCTATCCCAATTACAACCGGATACTGCTGTCGCCGGTGCTGACGGGTGAACAGACCATCCAGGACATTATCCTGAACGACCAGTCCTGGTATGACAACAATCATATCCATTTAATGATGAACCAGTCGGTCACCACCGTCGATCGGGTACGCCGGCAGGTGCACACCACGGACGGCACAGTCGTGCCTTACGACCGGCTGCTGCTGGCGACCGGCTCCAATCCGTTTATTCTGCCGGTGCCAGGCCATACGCTGGATGGCGTCGTGACGTTTCGTGATATCAACGATGTGAACCTGATGATTGAAGCCGCAGGGGTACGGCGCCATGCGGTGGTGATCGGCGGTGGCCTGCTGGGACTGGAGGCGGCCAATGGCCTGGCCGTGCGTGGCATGACGGTTACGGTGGTGCACCTGGGCGACACGCTGCTGGATCGCCAGCTTGATGCACAGGCTGCCAACATGCTGCGCGCCAGCCTGGAAGCGCGGGGCCTGCAATTTTTGATGGCGCATCAGACCAGCGAAATCGTGGATGATGGCAATGGGCGGGTCGGGGCGATCCGTTTTGCCAACGGTCACCAGATGCCTGCCGATCTGGTGGTCATGGCCGTTGGCATTCGTCCCAACGTTGCACTGGCTGCGAGCGCCGGCTTGCATGTTGATCGCGGCATTGTGGTCAGCGACACCATGCAGACTTATGACCCGAGTATTTATGCGGTGGGCGAGTGCGTGAGCCATCGCGGCACTGCCTACGGTCTGGTTGCGCCGCTCTTTGAACAGGCCAAGGTGGCGGCCAATCATCTGGCCATGTATGGCATCGCGCGTTATGAGGGCAGTGTGACCTCCACCAAATTGAAAGTGACGGGTATTGACGTGTTCTCAGCCGGCGATTTCATGGGTGATGCGCAAACCGATTGCATTACGCTGGCCGATCCCGAAGGCGGGATATACAAAAAACTGGTGGTGCACGACAACAAGCTGGTGGGTGCCTGCCTTTATGGCGACACTGCAGATGGTGCCTGGTACTTCCGGTTGATTCGCGAAGGCAGATCGATTCATGAAATTCGCGACCAGTTGATGTTTGGCGAAGGGGCGATAGGCGATACCGGGCACGCCGGCGAGAATAAGGTGGCGGGCATGCCCGACAGCGCAGAGGTCTGCGGGTGTAACGGCGTGTGCAAGGGCACTATCGTCAAGGCGATTCGCGAACAGGGCCTGTTTACTGTTGATGACATCAAAAAACATACGAAGGCCGCCAGCTCCTGCGGATCATGCACCGGGCTGGTAGAGCAGATCCTGATCAATTGTGTCGGCGGCGCCGCCGATGTAAAACCAAAATCGGCACGGTCCATTTGTGGCTGCACTGATGTGACACATGGACAGGCGCGCAAGGTGATTCGCCAGCAACATCTGATCACCATTGCAGATGCCATGCATTTCATGGAATGGCGAACGCCTGATGGCTGCGCAACCTGCCGGCCAGCGCTCAATTATTATCTGCTGTCCACCTGGCCGGGCGAAGCCGTCGATGATGGCGCCTCGCGTCTGGTGAACGAACGCATGCATGCCAATATCCAGAAGGATGGCACCTATTCCGTCGTACCCCGCATTTGGGGTGGGGTAACCAATTCTGCGGAGCTCAGAAAAATTGCAGATGTGGCAGATAAATACGCCATCCCCATGGTCAAGGTAACCGGCGGACAGCGGATTGACTTGCTTGGGGTGCGCAAGGAAGATCTGACGGGTGTCTGGAAGGACCTGGACATGCCCTCAGGCCATGCGTATGGCAAGAGCCTGCGTACCGTGAAGACCTGCGTAGGCAGCGAATTCTGCCGCTTTGGCACGCAGGATTCCACCGGCATGGGTATTGCACTTGAAAAAGATCTGGTAGGGATGTGGAGCCCGCACAAAGTAAAACTTGCTGTGTCCGGCTGCCCACGCAACTGTTCCGAATCCGGAATCAAGGATGTCGGCATTATTGCGGTCGATTCCGGCTGGGAAATCTATGTCGGCGGCAACGGTGGCATTAAAACGGAAGTCGCGCAATTTTTTGTCAAGGTGCAAACCCAGGAAGAAGTGTTGCAGTATTGTGGCGCCTTTTTGCAGCTGTATCGCGAAGAGGCCTATTACCTGGAACGTACTGTCCATTACCTGGCGCGGGTTGGTCTGGAGCATGCAAAAGAACAGGTTATCGGCAATGCCGACAATCGCGCGGCGCTGTATGACCGGCTGCGCTTTGCCTTGTCCTTCGAGCAGGACCCCTGGCAGGACCGTGTAGAGAAGCGGATTGCGGCGCCCGAACTTGAAACCCTGAATGTGTGAGGACACGATGAAAGTCTGTGAAAAATGGACGCCTGTGTGCGCCACCAACGAGATTCCAGCGCGCGGTGCGCGTGTCATTCGCCGGCACGGCCTTGATGATATCGCCGTGTTCCGTAGCGGCCAGGGCGCGGTCTACGCCATCGTTGACAAATGCCCCCACAAAGGCGGCCCCCTGTCTGCGGGACTGGTGCATGGCACCTCGGTTACCTGCCCGCTGCATGGCATGGTCATTGATCTGCCTACCGGACAAGTACAGGCGCCGGACGAGGGGTGCGTCAGAACGATTGCAGTGAAAATCGATCAGGACCGGGTCTGCCTGGATCTGGGTGAAGGACAGTAGCCATGGATACCCCGGTGCCCGTCCAGCTGGTTCAGACTATGACAGATGAGATACGCGTTACCCGTTCGATCTGCTGCTATTGTGGCACGGGCTGCGGTGTGCGTATTCACAGCAAGGGTGAGCAGGTGCTGTCTGTGGATGGTGATATGGATCATCCATCCAACGCGGGGCTGCTGTGCAGCAAGGGCATGGCGCTGCCCGGCACGATACGACGGGATACGACAAGGGTATTGCACGCGCGCCTGCGCGACAGGCAGACGGGCAACTATCGCCAGATCGATATGTCCGAGGCCTTTGATGTTGCGGCAAGGGTGATCAGCAGTACCGTGCGTGAAGCCGGGCCGCAGGCCATGGGCTTTTATTTGTCGGGCCAGTTGCTGACCGAGGATTACGCCATTTTCAACAAAATGGCCCGGGTCCTGGTGGGAACCAATAACATCGACACCAACTCTCGGTTGTGCATGTCCAGCGCCGTGACCGGATACAAAATGACGCTTGGCGCCGATGCGCCACCGGCAAGCTATGAGGATATCGCGCTGGCCGATACGGTCCTGATCGCCGGTTCGAATATGGCCTATGCACATCCGGTATTGTTTCGGCGGCTGATGCTGGCACGGCAGGCGCGCCCGCACATGAAGATTATTGTGATCGACCCGCGCAATACGGACACAGCACAGGCAGCTGATCTGCACCTGGCCGTGACGCCGGGGGCAGACGTGGCGCTGTTTCATGCGATGCTCAACGTCATGGTCTGGGAAGACCTGATCGACGGCGACTATATTGCGCGCTACACGGAGGGTTTCCCGGCGCTGAAGGATCGCATTCGGGAATTTACGCCTGCAGCAGCCGAGGATGTATGTGGTGTCGCTGCCGCCGATATTGTGACTGCGGCCCGATGGTTTGCCCAAAGCGCCGCGACGTTATCGCTCTACACCATGGGCCTGAACCAGTCCAGCAGCGGCACGGCCAAGAACATGTCGTTGATTCACTTGCATCTGGCTACCGGTCATATCGGCCGACCGGGCACAGGTCCATTTTCGCTGACCGGCCAGCCCAATGCTATGGGAGGGCGCGAAGCCGGCGCCATGGCGACCCTGTTGCCAGGACATCGCGACCCGGCCAATGCGAGGCATCGCCAGGAGGTTGCCGCCTTGTGGGGGACCGATAGTTTACCGGAGGCGCCGGGATATCCTGCCATTGCCATGTTTGATGCGTTGCTGGAAAAACGTATTCGGGTGCTCTGGATTGCGGCCACGAACCCGGCACAGTCATTGCCCGATCAGGCCAGGGTTCGCAGGGCAATGCAGAATGCAGACTTCGTGATTGTGCAGGAAGCGTATGCCGATTCGGAAACGCTGGCCTATGCTGATCTGATTCTGCCGGCTGCGACCTGGCCTGAAAAGGAAGGCACGGTCACCAATTCTGAGCGCCGAATCAGTCGTGTACGGGCAGCCATTTCGGCGCCGGGCGATGCGCTGGCAGACTGGAAGATTGTGCAACAGGTGGCGCAGCGCGTGGCCCGCCTGATTGCACCGGCCAAGGAGGCCCTGTTCAATTACGCCGACGAAGCGCAAATTTTTGCCGAGCACGCGGCGCTGACGGCCGGGCGCGATTTGGACTATAGCGCGGTCAGCTTTGATCTGCTGGAGCAGCTTGGCCCGGTGCAGTGGCCGTTCGTGCAGACGGGCACCCCCCGCCTGTATACCGATCACGTCTTTGCTACGGCAAACGGGCGAGCCCGCTTTGCCGATGTAGGCTACGTTGCGCCTGTTGAAAATATCTCGGCGCATTACCCGCTGCGCCTGACGACCGGACGCTTGCGTGATCACTGGCATACCATGACCCGGACCGCTCTATCGCAGACGCTGATCGGTCACGTGGAAGAGCCCGTGATTCACCTGCATCCGTCCGATATGGCGCGCTATCGCATTGGCAGCCAGGCGCTGGTCACAGTCAAATCCCGGCGCGCCCAGCTGGTGTTGCCGGCGCAAGCCGACGACACGCTTAAACCCGGTTGCGCCTTTGTGCCGATGCACTGGGGTAGTCGTTTTATGGCCGGAGTCGGTATCAACGGGCTGACCCATGGCGCAACCGATCCGGATTCAGGGCAGCCTGAGCTCAAGCACTGCGTCGTTGGCGTGGCGCTTTACAAGCCACTATGGCAGGCGGTGGCATGGGTACGCGGCGATGCGGTCGCACTGCAGCGCACGCTGTCTGGCTGGCTAAATGAATTTGATTACGCCATTGCCGTGCCCGTGGCTACCGGTGACGGTGGCTTGCGCCTGCGCTTGGCCGCCAGAGCCGTACCTGAACGGGCGCGACTGGAACAACTGTTGATGGATCTGGGTATTGCCGATACGGACGTGGCATTTGATGATCCTGCGCGAGGCATCTATCGGCGAGTGCGCTGCATTGACGGTCGGGTGGCCGTCTATTGCCTGGCCGGTACAGGTCTGAATGCCGAGGATGCCCTGAATGACTGGGCCGATACTGGTGTACGGCCCGAGCCGCTACTGGCGGTGCTATTGGGCAAATCACAAATGAAACCGCGGGCACGCATTGTGTGTGCCTGTAATGGCGTGACCGACGCACAGATTGTTGACGGTATTCGCAACGGCATGGATCTGCCAGCGCTCAAGCAAAATCTCAATTGTGGTACAGGGTGTGGATCCTGTGTCGTGCAAATCAATCAAATGATCAACCGGTATGCCGGTACGGAGGCACTATGACAAATATCATAAAGCGGATGTCGGCAAGCGATGCTGCCGTGGGCAAGGTCTGGCTGGTCGGCGCCGGCCCGGGCGATGCAGAACTGCTCACGCTAAAGGCCTATAGGATATTGCAAGGCGCAGATGTCTGGTTGGTGGACGATCTGATCAGCGAGGATATTCTGGCGCTGGCGCCCACCCATGTCCGCATCGTCCCTGTAGGCAAGCGTGGGGGCTGTCCTTCCACTGCGCAAAGTTTTATTTTGCGCCTGATGGCGCGCTATGCTCGCTCAGGGCTGCAGGTGGCCAGGGTCAAGGGGGGCGACCCATTTATTTTCGGTCGTGGCGGTGAAGAACTGGCATGGCTTGCCGAACAGGGTATTGCCGCTGAAGCGGTGGGTGGCATAACTGCCGGTCTGGCTGCGGCCAGCGCGCTGGGCCTGCCATTGACCCATCGCGCGATTGCGCGCGGCGTGGTTTTTGTGACGGCCCATACTGCCGATGGCGCTGCCCCCGACTGGCGGGCCCTGGCGCAAAGTGAGCTCACGCTGGTTTGTTATATGGGCATGAGCCGAAACGAACAACTGCAGCAGGATATGTTGCAGGCCGGCTTTGCCGGCGATCTGCCCGTCGCTGTCGTTGAGCGCGTGACCTGTCGAAATGAACGCCGTCTGTTTACGACGCTGCAAGCCATGTCGGCAGACATTAGCGCCGCTGAATTAGGTAGTCCTGCGTTGCTGATTATCGGCAGGGCGGTGGCGCATCGGGCACAGGCCCGGGCGCAAGCAGAATGTGCGACGCAAGGCATATTTGATGCGATGACCGTTCAAGCGGCATGTCTGTGAATCAGGCGCTTCGGATGTCTCCTATTTCAAAATAGTGCGTGCTCGCATGCAGCGAGACGGGAACAATAATAAGCACTGCACACGCAGGACGCCCTTACGTGCCAATCTGTGGATATTGCCGCGAATAAACCGTGCTGCTGTGCGCTCAGCTGTCATTGCTGATGCAGACATTTAGTGCGTATTTTAGATATCAGTGTTGATGTTGCTGGCACAGATTAACGGGAATTCCCAAGTGATTATTTGAATCAAACCCGGTCTGAACACCCCCGCGATAAATGCAGAATATCTGCGCTGTGCTGATGGTCAGTGCAGACGGTAAAAGGGCCCGACCGAAGCCGGGCCCTGCCTGATAAGTAGGATACGATGAAGCATATCGTATTACATCTTATCCTGATCGGTATATCGCTGGTGTTGCTAGTGTATAGCGCGCCAGCTTATTGATCAGGAACCGGTGGACTTAGCCCCCACCGGTTTCAGGTTTTAATTTACTTAATCGTGTTTAGTATGTCAACCTCGTATTTTCCGAGGGTAAAGATGTAGTTTGGACTGAACTTCCGTGTTCATTTCTCCCAGTAAACGTATCGGTTTGCATTGCAGATAGAACAACACAGCGATGCAGCAGAGGTCAACAAGTCGAAGAATAAAAAAATGAGGAAATGAAGAAATGAAGAAATGAAGAAATGTAGAAATGTAGAAATGTAGAAATGTAGAAATGTAGAAATGTAGAAATGTAGAAATGTAGAAATGTAGAAAGCCCGTGCCGGCCTAAAAAACAAACGAAACTATCGGTGATTGCGAAGCGATCATTTGAATCAAACCCGGTCTGAACATGCCTGCGATAAATGCAAAATACCACGGCTGTGCTGATGGTTGGTACAGACGGTAAAAAGGCCCGACCGAAGCCGGGCCTTACCTGATAAGGAGGATACGATGAGACGAATCGTATTACAACTTATCCTGATCGGTATATCGCTGGTATTGCTAGCGTATAGCACACCAGCTTATTGATCAGGGACCGGTGGGCTAGGACCCCACCGGTTTCAGGTTTTAATTTACTTAATCATGATTGGTATGTCAACTTCGTATTTTCCGAGGGCACAAATAGACCCCGATTGCGTTGCTCATTTTTTTTCAGGTAAACATACCGTCCTGCATTACAGATACTAAAAATAAAGCGATGTAGTTGAAGTCAATAAGATAATGGGCAAAGCTCCCCGCAGATAGTCCATATGAATGGAACTGTCGGCGATTACGAAGCGATCATTTGAATCAAACCCGGTCTGAACACGCCCGCGATAAATGCAAAATATCTGCGCTGTGCTGATGGTTAGCACAGACGGTAAAAAGCCCGACCGAGGCCGGGCCTTACCTGATAAGGAGGATACGATGCGTCGAATCGTATTACAACTTATCCTGATCGGTATATCGCTGATATTGCCAGCGTATAGCACACCAGCTTATTGATCAGGGACCGGTGGGCTAGGATCCCACCGGTTTCAGGTTTTAATTTACAAAATATATCCATAGCTGTCAATTGTCAGCACAAGCAGTTTTACCGACAGCATCACAACAGGGATACGTGCACCGCACGACACATGCTACCAACCCAACGTCGTACTGCCGGATTAGGTAGCACGTTTTTGCCGGTGCTCGCCATCAGGTTTTGTGATACAACTCGGCGCCTTTCTTCATGAACTCAATCGACTTTTCCTGCATGCCCTGTTGCAAGGCCTTGTCTGCCGTCAGACCCTGCTTCTGCGCGTATTCACGCACATCCTGGGTAATCTTCATGCTGCAAAAATGCGGCCCGCACATGGAACAGAAGTGAGCCACTTTCATTGAGTCCTTTGGCAGTGTTTCGTCGTGGAACTCCTTGGCGGTATCCGGGTCCAGGCCCAGATTGAACTGATCGTCCCAGCGGAATTCAAAGCGGGCTTTGGACAGTGCATTGTCACGGATGGCGGAGCCTGGGTGGCCCTTGGCAAGATCAGCAGCGTGCGCGGCAATTTTATAAGTGATAATGCCGTCTTTCACATCTTTCTTGTTGGGCAGCCCCAGGTGTTCTTTCGGGGTTACGTAGCACAACATGGCTGTTCCGTACCATCCGATCAGCGCCGCGCCAATACCGGAGGTAATATGGTCGTAGCCGGGGGCGATATCGGTCGTCAATGGACCAAGAGTATAGAAGGGGGCCTCATCGCAATGCTTGAGCTGCAGGTCCATATTTTCCTTGATCAAATGCATGGGCACATGGCCCGGGCCTTCAATCATGACCTGCACATCGTGCTTCCATGCCACTTTGGTCAGTTCGCCCAGCGTTTTGAGTTCGGCAAACTGGGCCTCGTCATTGGCATCGTAGCCAGAGCCGGGTCGCAGTCCATCGCCCAGAGAGAAGCTGACATCGTAGGCTTTCATGATGTCGCAAATATCTTCAAAGTGGGTATACAGGAAGCTTTCCTCGTGGTGGGCAAGACACCATTTGGCCATAATGGAACCGCCCCGTGACACGATGCCGGTCATGCGATCGGCAGTCATGGGAATGAACGGCAGGCGCACGCCCGCATGAATGGTGAAATAGTCCACGCCTTGCTCGGCCTGCTCGATCAGCGTGTCGCGGAAAATTTCCCAGGTCAGTTCCTCGGCTTTGCCGTCCACTTTTTCCAGCGCCTGATAAATAGGCACGGTCCCGATGGGAACCGGCGAGTTGCGGATGATCCATTCGCGGGTTTCATGGATATGCTTGCCGGTGGATAAATCCATCACTGTATCGCCACCCCAGCGGATGGCCCAGGTCATTTTCTCCACTTCCTCATTGATGCTTGAGCCAAGCGCCGAATTGCCGATATTGGCATTGATCTTGACCAGGAAATTGCGGCCAATGGCCATGGGCTCAATTTCCGGGTGATTGATGTTGGCCGGGATGATGGCGCGTCCGCGAGCGATCTCGTCCCGCACGAATTCAGGGGTGATTTTTTTTGGAATGGAAGCGCCAAAAGATTGTCCCGGATGCTGGCGCAGAATGCGTGCAGCCAGCTTTGCGCCTTCAGGGCCGCTTTGACGCACACTTTCGATGTACTGCTCAATGCGCATGTTCTCGCGGATAGCTACAAACTCCATCTCTGGTGTGACAATGCCTTTGCGCGCGTAGTGCATTTGGCTCACGTTGCGACCTGCCAATGCACGCCGGGGCGGGCGCTGCAGTTCGAATCGCATGGCAGTGAGGGCCGGATCGGTCAGGCGTTCCTGCCCATAGATACTGCTGGGGCCGGACAGCACTTCGGTGTCCTGCCGTTCATCGATCCAGGCGCGGCGAACTTCGGGCAGGCCCTTGCGGATATCAATATGTACCTTGGGATCCGTATATGGGCCGCTGGCATCATACACAGTCAGCGGTGGATTGGATTCCCCGCCAAAAAGAGTAGGCGTGTCATCCTGACTGATTTCACGAAATGGCACGCGGATGTCCGGGCGAGAACCCTGCTCATAAATTTTGCGTGACTGGGGAAGTGCCTGAATGGCGGCGGAATCAACCTGAGCCGTCGCGGCCAGGAATTTTGGGTTTGCACTCATGTTTGCTCCAAAACAATTGAAATTGGAGCCGAATACGGGACAGCCTTCGTGTAGACGAATGATCTCCCAGCATCGGCATTATCCGTACTGGTACAAAGGGACTCTCTCAACCACGCCGAAGGCGCAGTACCCCTGCTTGAACTGGGAAGTATAGGAGCTTATGCGGATCCAGACAAGTAAATCCGATGGATCCAGCAATTGTGCAGGCAATTAAAATGCGCTGCCCGGCAAACGGTGCCGGCATGCCGCCGCAGCGCGCATCGTGCATTGCTGCTACGCAGCAAGTTCAGGCGGCGTCTGTAATGACCGTGTTGATGGTGCCAGCCACGCTGTTTGCGCCTGAAAGCCGGGATTCATGTTGTACTGCAGCGACTTCGCCAATGATGAACAGGGCCGGCGCTGCAGCTTGTGCTGCCAGCGCGTCCAGATCAGCCAATGTGCCCGCGTATACTTTTTGTGAGCGGCGTGTGGCATGACTGATCACGGCAACCGGTGTGTCGGCGTGACGACCGCGCTGCGTCAGTTCGCGGGTAATCCTTGCCGCATTCACCGTGCCCATGTAGACCACAATGGTCTGGCGCGGCCGAGCCAGGGTATCCCAGTCAATCGCATTATCGTCACGACAGGTGTGGCCGGTAACAAACAGAACCGATTGCGAATGGTCGCGATGGGTCAGCGGGATGCCGGCATAGGCAGAGGCGCCCAGTGCGGCAGTGATGCCCGGGATCACCCGACAGGCAATGCCCTGGTCTGTGACTGCCTGCATTTCCTCGCCGCCACGTCCGAAAATAAAAGGATCCCCGCCCTTGAGCCGCACCACGCGCAGGCCTTTTCTGGCGTGGCTGATCAACAGTTCATTGATCTGGTCCTGTGGCACCGAATGGTGGCCGCCGCGTTTGCCTACCGGCACTCGCTCGGCATCGCGGCGGATCAGCGTCATTATTTCATCTGAAATCAGTGCGTCATGAAAGACAATGTCGGCTTGCTGGATGGCTTGCAGGGCGTTCAGGGTAAGCAGCCCGGGGTCTCCCGGGCCGGCACCCACCAGCGTGACTTCGCCCTGTTGCGGCACGCCGCTAGCCAGTTGCGCCTGCAGCAACGCCTCGGCGCCTGCCGTGTCGCCCGCCTGCGCAGCATCGGCAAAGCGGCTGCTGAACAGCATTTCCCAGAAACGCCGTCGTTCCGTCAGGGAACCAAGCTGTTGCTTGACCTTGCCACGCCAGCGTCCGGCAATCTGGGCCATATTGCCGAACTGCTGGGGAATCAGGGTTTCCAGTTGCTGGCGCAATTGCCGGATAAGCACCGGCGCCGTGCCATTACTGCTAATGGCAATTTGCACGGGCGAACGGTCGATTACCGACGGAACGATATACGAACACAGTTGTGGATTGTCCACCACGTTGATCAGTTTTTTACGTGCTTCGGCGGCATCCGATACGGTCTGGTTGACAGCAGCATCGTCGGTGGCTGCAACGACCAGGAATACATCGTCCAGCCATTGCGCCTCAAATTGCTGCCCGCGCAGCAATACTTTGCCCTGTTCTATCCATAATTTCAGTTGTGGCGTCAGTTCCGGGGCTGCCAGGTGTACCTGGGCGCCGGCATCCAGCAGGGCGTGGGTCTTGCGCTCGGCCACTGTGCCACCGCCAATCACCAGTACGGGACGTCCTGTGAGATTGGCAAATAAGGGAAAGGTCTGCATCGTGTTTCGAGCCAAATGTGAAAGAAGAGCGGTTATATGGTTATTACATCTGTAATCGTAGTGTTTTTACAAATAATCGAAAAATATATATCTGCTTGTAGCTTAGACCTTTTAGTAATAAGAAGGTATCACATACGCGACAGGCTTATATAGATAGAGGTAATGTTGAAATGACATATCTGTCGTTCGTGCAGTGCGCAATCGTTGCTAGGATGAAACCCGTATAAATGGTAAATCGTCCACATAATTAGTAAACAATGAGTGACAAGCCGCCCATGGCACGGGTCTGACGACCACTTTTCTACTGGGTGAGTATTGTCCGTGCGCAGGGAAATCAGACAAATGAGTTATCCACCACTATCGGGGTTGCCGATCAATTCGGATACGCTATCCGAATTGCAGAAAAACCTTTCGGGGTTGAATCCGTTACAGACAGCGTGGCTGTCCGGCTATTTATGGGCGCGCAGCCAGCAGATGGATGCACCTGTCGCGGTTGGCGCCGGTGCTGCAGCTACGCCCGGCACGCCGGAACAGGCCAGTCCAGTGCTGATATTATCGGCATCCCAAACCGGCAATGCACGCCGGGTTGCACAGTCGTTGCAAGATAAATTGCAGGCCGCCGGGGTCGCATCGGTACTGAAAAATTCAGGAGATTACAAGAGCCGGCAGCTCGCTTCAGAGCGGCTTGTCCTGATTGTCGCCTCGACCCAGGGCGACGGTGAGCCACCGGAAGAAGCGCTGACATTGCATAAGGCTTTGTTCGGCAAGAAGCCACCCGAGGTCAAATCCCTGCAGTTTGCAGTGCTGGGGCTGGGCGACAGTTCCTATCCTGATTTCTGTCAGGCGGGCAAGGATTTCGATTCGCGTCTGGAGCAACTGGGCGCCAAGCGGCTGTTTGAACGTGTGGACTGCGACCTGGATTACCAGGCAACGGCAGATCAGTGGGTTGAAAAAACAGTGGCGTGGCTGGTTGAACATGAAAGCCGCAATACGGCAGCGACGTCGACCCCCGCCAGTGTCAGTGCCCTGGTCAATGAACCGCAGGTGCATGCGCAAATTTACACGCGCGAAAAACCGTTTACCGCGACCATTCTGACCAACCAGAAAATCACCAGCCGCGATTCGCTCAAGGATGTACGGCATCTGGAATTTGATCTGGGTGACTCCGGTATCCGGTATCAGCCTGGCGATGCCCTGGGTGTCTGGTTTCGCAATGACCCGGCGCTGGCCGATTCCATTTTGTCCTCGACCGGGGTCGATGGTGCCGCAAATGTGACGCTGGCCAACGGCAAGACGCTGGGAGTTCGCGACGCACTTATTCATCATCTGGAAATTACCCAGAACACACCGGCCTTTGTGAAGGGATATGCACAGATTACCCAGGATCCGGGTCTTCTGGAGCTGGTTGCCAACACCAAGGCGCTGCAGGACTATATCGCCGAGACACCTATAGATGTGGTGCTCAGAAGGGTGCCACAGGAGCTAACCGCCCAGCAGTTGTGCGATTTGCTGCGCCCGCTTACCCCGCGCCTGTATTCCATTGCCTCGGCGCAGGAAGAGGTGGGCGATGAGGTCCACATCACGGTAGCCCTGGTGGAGTACGAACAGGATACGATACAGTATCAGGGAGGGGCTTCTGGTTACCTGAATCGTCGTTTGGAAGCGGGCGATGAAGTGGATATTTTTATCGAACCATCTGCGCACTTTCGCTTGCCCCAGGACGCACAAACGCCCATTATCATGATTGGGGCCGGCACTGGCATTGCACCGTTTCGTGCATTTATGCAGAAGCGCGATGCCGAAGATCAGGAAGGCGCCAACTGGCTCATATTTGGCAACCAGTCTTTCAAGGATGATTTTCTATACCAGCTCGAATGGCAGCAGTTGGCCAAGTCGGAACGTTTGTCACGCTACAGCTTTGCCTGGTCGCGGGATCAGCAGGAAAAAATTTACGTCCAGCACAAGTTGCTGCAGGAAGGCACGCAGCTGTGGCAGTGGCTACAGAAGGGCGCGCATCTTTACGTGTGCGGTGATGCCAGTCGTATGGCCAAAGACGTTGAGGCGGCCTTGCTTGAGGTGATCGCCAGCGAGGGCGGGCTCAGTGTTGATGATGCCGATGCCTATCTGGATGAGCTGCGCGAGTCGCACCGCTATCAGCGCGACGTATATTGAGGAATGATCATGAGTGACATCAAAGCACCGGCAGGCAAGCTGTCGGATAACGAACGTCTGAAAAGCAACAGCAAGTATCTGCGCGGCACCATCGTTGAGGATCTCCAGGATCCGTTGAGCGGCGGCTTTCGAGGCGATAATTTCAACCTGATTCGCTTTCACGGCATGTATGAGCAGGACGATCGTGATATTCGGGCAGAACGCGTAGAGCAGAAACTGGAGCCGCTGAAAAATGTGATGCTGCGCTGCCGGATGCCCGGCGGTGTTATTACACCAGCCCAGTGGCTGGGGATTGACGAGTTTGCCGCCAGCCATACTATGTATGGCAGCATCCGCATTACCAATCGTCAGACCTTTCAGTATCACGGCGTGTTAAAGCAGAACATTCGTTCGGTACACCAATGGCTGCATCAACTGGGCCTGGATTCGATCGCCACGGCGGGCGATGTCAATCGCAATGTGCTGTGCACGTCCAATCCGGTAGAGTCCGAGCTGCACGTGCAAGCCTGGGAATGGGCCAAGAAAATTTCCGAGCATCTGTTGCCCAAGACCCAGGCTTACGCCGAAATCTGGCTGGACGGCGAAAAGGTGCAAAGCACCGATACCGATACGCTGGAGCCGATTCTGGGCAAAAGCTATCTGCCTCGCAAATTCAAAACCACCGTTATCATACCGCCGCAGAACGATGTGGATCTGCATGCCAATGATCTGAATTTTGTTGCGATAGAACAGGCAGGCAAGCTGATTGGGTTCAATGTACTGATCGGTGGTGGTCTGTCCATGGAGCATGGCAATACCGCGACGTTTCCCACTACGGCGTATGAGTTCGGTTTCATTCCCCTGGACAAAACACTGGACACCGCAGCAGCAGTGGTGACGGCGCAACGTGATCTGGGTAATCGCAGCGACAGGAAAGCGGCCAAAACCCGCTACACGATTTTACGCGTGGGCCTGGAGGCGTTCAAGGCGGAAGTGGAACAACGCATGGGCTTTGCCTTTGAGCCAATCCGCCCATACGAATTTACCGATAGGGGCGATCGGATCGGCTGGGTTCACGGCATTGATAAAAAATGGCATCTGACGCTGTTCATTGAAAACGGACGCGTGCTGGACTATCCCGGCCGGTTGCTGAAAACCGGCTTGCGTGAGATCGCAAGAATTCACAAAGGTGATTTTCGTCTGACGGCGAACCAGAATCTGATCGTGGCCAACGTGGGTGCGGCAGACAAGAAAGCAATAGAAAAACTGGCGCGTGACCACGGTTTGATCAACGACAGCGTGACTGCCCAGCGGGAAAATTCAATGGCTTGTGTGGCCTTGCCCACCTGTCCGCTGGCCATGGCTGAAGCGGAACGCTTCCTGCCGTCTTTTATTGACAAGATGGATGCCATCATGGCTCGTCATGGCCTGCAGGATGACTTTATTGTCACGCGCGTGACGGGCTGTCCGAATGGTTGCGGCAGAGCCATGCTTGCCGAGGTTGGGCTGGTGGGCAAAGCAGTAGGGCGCTATAACCTGCACCTGGGCGGCAATCGTGTCGGTACTCGCATTCCAAGGCTGTACAAGGAGAATATTACCGAAGAGCAAATTCTGGAAATCCTGGATGAACAGATCGGTCATTGGGCTGCCGGACGGCAGGATCAGGAAGGTTTTGGCGATTTTCTGATTCGTACCGGTTTTATCAAGCCGGTGGTCAATCCGTCAGTTGACTTTCATGATGCCAGCAAGGTGCCCGACGCTGCCGCAATCGTTTAACGAAGTTGCGGCGTGGCGCTGACCATCATGTACCGATCGATGACGATTGATACGTGCTGATAAGCGTGTTGGCGCAGAGCGGGGCTCAATCAACAGGCCCTGGCAAAAACGGAAAGAGCCATGTGCAATATATAACGCACACGGCTCTTTTTTGTTGGTACTGAGCAGGGCATCAGTTGGGCTGATCAGGCATTTTTCAGGTATGACTTGATCTGAGCCGTCAGCTCTTTGCGCTGTTTGCCGGTAAGGGCAATAAGCGCAGCCGTTTCCTTTTGAGTTAGGGATTTGAACAAGGCGTCGCGTGCGGCCACTTCCGGAGGAACGAAACTTTTTTCCGGGAGAATGGGCAGTGTGCCATTGATCAGCCAATCGGAATTGACGCCAAAGAATACTGCCAGCCGGCTGACAATTTGCGCCGATGGGCTGACTTTACGATTACCCATTTCATAGTTGGCGATCGTGCTTTGGGACACCCCGAGCTCAAGCGCCAGTTCGTTTTGATTCATGCCGTGATGAATTTTGCGAAGAAAGTGCAGCCGCTCGGCGAAGGTGCTCAGTTTTGCCGCTGCGCGCAGGTCAGGCAAGGATTCATAATGTTTTCGAGTAGCCATATCAGAAAGACCAAAAATGTTACAAGTGGTAAATAACAATTTTCAATAATAGCCGGGTTTCCACGCTTTGCTTTAACAATTATCATTTTTTGACGTTTTTTTTCATCGAAACTTTTCTTTTATTTATGTTTTACGGCGGCAATAGCGTCAAATCCACATTTATTTGGCCTATTGCCAAAGGCCTATGACGTTCTTGGTATCAAATATGCGATATCACGTTCATGGTATAACGCCGGTCATATCTGGTCAGTATGGGACAATAATATCGGTATCGGAATATGAATCTTCCGGGTGCGGCGATATCAGTCTTTGCCTTGCCTATGCCCTGATCAACAGGCCTTGAAGCAGCAATTGCAAGGTGGACTTGGCCTGTTCTAATCGCGCCTTGCCGTCCTCGGCTTGCGCGATCCAGACAGCAGCTTCGGCCAGCCCGCCGTAAATGAGTGCAGTCAACACTTGCGGGTCAGTTTTGACTACAACGTCCTGTTGCATAAGATTTTCGATCAATTGCTGCATCGTGTCCAGACAATGGCGGCGCGAGTCAGGCGAAGGGCCACCCAGCACCGCTTTGGCATCGCGTAGCACAATGCGCTGCATTTCAGGCTCCAGCGCCATCTCCAGATAGGCGCGGCAGCGATTGTTAAAACCTTCCCACGGGTCCTGGGCCGAGTCAGAAATCACTCGAAGGCGGGCATCCGTCTCGGCATCGATCTGTTCCACTACAGCTGCGAGTAACCCTTTTTTGTCGCCAAAATGATGATAGAGCGCGCCGCGCGTCAGGTTTGCCTGCGCTGTGAGCTCATCCATCGACGTGTCGGCATAGCCACGCTCAGTAAATACCTTTCTTGCCGTCGCCAGTAGCGTAGCGCGCGTTTCTTCTGTTTCGGCGCGGGTTCGACGAACCATTGTGCATTTCCTTTTCATACGTTGCGTATGATTGTTTACATTCAATGCGTATGAATATATAATTCTATTCATACGTGTTGTATGTATTATCGCCGCGTCGTGATGCATTGGCAAGCGGGTCGCGCTCTGGAGAATGAATTGGTTAATCCGTATCGAGAACTTTTTACTGCGCCTGGCACCAGGAGCTTTGCCCTGGCAGGCCTGTTGGCGCGGATGGCGCTGCCCATGACCGGTATTGGCATCATCACCATGCTGTCGCAACTGCGCGCAAGTTATGCTTTGGCCGGCGCCGTGTCTGCGGCGTTCGTATTGACCTATGCATTGTTGTCACCGCAGACCTCTCGTTTGGTAGACCGCTACGGACAAAGCCGGGTAATGCCCGCAGCGACAATGATCAGCGTTATCGGCATGCTGATATTGCTTGCCGCCTCCCGTTGGCAGGCACCAGACTGGGTTTTGTACGCTGGCGCCTTGCTGGCCGGCTTCATGCCCAGTATCTCGGCAATGCTGCGGGCACGATGGACGGCGATTTATCGAGGTCAGGCACAGTTAAGCACTGCCTATTCCCTGGAGACGGTGCTTGATGAAGCTACCTATATTGTCGGGCCTGCATTGTCCGTTGGATTGTCGGTAGCAGCATTTCCCCAGGCCGGGCCACTGGTAGCGCTCGGGTTGCTGGTGCTCGGCGTATGGGCGCTGACCACCCAGCGTGGTACTGAACCCCAGGTGCAACTGCGGCCGAAAGGTAGGGGCAGGGCAGGGTCGGTTATCCGGCTGGCCAATGTGCGCTTATTGACGCTGCTGATGGTGGCTATGGGCGTTATTGTCGGCACCGTGGACATCGTTAGTGTGGCGCTCTCTGAGCAATTGGGACAGCCGGCGGCGGCCAGCCTGGTGCTGGCAGCCTATGCTGTCGGATCGTTTCTGGCGGGCCTGCTCTTTGGTGCAATGAAATGGCGAGCCCCCTTGCATCGCTTATTGCTGCTGGGCGGACTGGCAACGGCCATAACCACGCTTCCTCTGATGCTGGCTGGCAGTATTGCCGCCCTGGCCACGGCGGTATTGGTGGCTGGCCTGTTCTTCGCACCAACGATGATCGTGGCGATGACGCTGGTGGAGCGTCTGGTACCGGAGCATCAACTGACCGAAGGCATGACCTGGCTACTGGCCGGTCTGAATGTGGGCGTGGCGCTGGGCGCGGTTGCCTCGGGGCAGATCGTGGACGACGCAGCTGCGCAGACTGGCTTTGCTATTGCGCTGGGTGCGGGAGTCTTGGTATTGCTGCTGGCGCTTTTGGGGTATCTGCGTCTGCGCGCATCTGATCAATCTCTGTCCGTATCCGAAGCCGCGTAATGGCTGCAGGATTTTTTATACACATTCAAGGATCAATAACATGAATTCGTCGCCAACCGTTTCTGAACAGGCGAACGCCCCGCATCCCTGGCTGGCCGTAGTCGCTGTAGGCCTTGCGACCTTTTGCGTGGTGACCACCGAGATGCTGCCAGTCGGCTTGCTTACGCCCATTGCCCAGACACTGGATACGTCTACCGGCACCGCCGGCTTAATGATCTCGCTGCCCGCACTGCTGGCAGCCATATTTGCGCCGCTGGTGGTCATGGCGGCAGGCGGCGCCGACCGGCGCAGGATATTGTGTGGATTGTTGGGGCTACTGGTGATCGCCAATATTGCCGGGGCACTTGCCCCCAGCATGGCCTGGATGCTGGCAACCCGCATTCTGGTCGGTTTTTGTATTGGTGGCATCTGGGCCATTGCCGCTGGCCTGGCTCGCCGTCTGGTCGCCGAGCATGCTGTCGGATTGGCGACATCAATCATCTTCGGTGGGGTAGCGGCGGCATCTGTGCTGGGTGTGCCGCTAGGCGCGCTGATCGGCCAGATGTGGGGATGGCGCTGGGCCTTTGGTGGGATGGCGGTGCTTAGCGGGCTCGTGTTGGTGCTGCATGTGAT
Source organism: Advenella incenata (assembly GCF_004217095.1). Classification (GTDB taxonomy): domain Bacteria; phylum Pseudomonadota; class Gammaproteobacteria; order Burkholderiales; family Burkholderiaceae_B; genus Advenella; species Advenella incenata. The sequence continues at coordinate 1,282,449 of NZ_SHKO01000001.1, forward strand.
GGTCATTCCGGCATTACCGGTGGCCAGTTCGGCATCGCTACGTCAGTTCGGCGTGCAGCTTGGTAATCGTCAATTGCTAGTTGGGCTGGTTTTGACGCTGCTACTGGTGGCCAGTCACTTCATGGCCTTTACGTTCGTGCGCCCATTGTTGCTGTCTGTTGCGGGTTTTGATGGGCAATGGATTGGGGGCTTGCTATTTGCTTACGGTATCGCGGGCATTGCCGGCAACTTCCTGATGGGCATCCTTGCTGCGCGCTATACGGAGCAAACGCTGCTGGCGATCGCGCTGGGGCTATTGCTTACGCCGGCCCTGTTCCTGCTTGTCGGAAGTTCTCCTTTGGGTGGCGGCATGACGTTACTGATTTGGGGGCTGGCTTATGGCGGCGTGTCGGTTGGTCTGATGACCTGGATGATGAAAGTTGCAGCAGGCGCTGTGGAAGTGGCCACCGCACTGTACGTGGGCGCTTTCAATGTCGGCATAGCGCTAGGGTCCTGGCTGGGAGGTCAGATGGTCGATTCGGTTGGATTGACGGCCAATCTCTGGTTGGCGGGGGCATTTGCTGCGGCGGCCGTGCTGTTGTGTTTCGCAATCGGCCTGCAACAGTACAAGGCTGTCACTGGCGGGAGGCAGGCTCATGTGACATCGGACTGACTTCTGCTGCAACGGCGCCCATTGTCAATTGCTAGCGCCACCGTGGGCAAGCCGCAGAGTGACAAACAACAACTGGGCGCGCTGCCTTCTATTTGCTGCTGCCCGGGCGGTGCGGCAGCAATGAGTTAAATTTGGGATGCATCGGAAGTGGCGCTTTGCGGCGGGTGAACAAGCACCATGTTATTGCGGTGGATCAGTTCTTCGTCACGGCAATTGCCAAGGATGCTTTCGATTTCGCGGGTGGGGTGCCGCATGATTCGGCGGGTCTCGGCCGAGGAGTAATTGGTCAGTCCGCGCGCGATTTCTCTATGCTGCTGGTCGGTGCAGGCCACGACATCGCCACGTTCAAATTCACCAATGACATCGATCACGCCAACAGCCAGCAGGCTTTTACCCTGGTCGACCAGCGCTTTGCATGCGCCTTCGTCCAGCACCAGCTTGCCAGGCAGGCGCAAATGGTCGGCCATCCATTGCTTGCGTGCGGAGCGCAAAGATGGGGAGGCGCGCAATTCGGTGCCGATGGCTTCGCCCTGGCCCAGGCGCTCCAGGACGCGCTCTTCGCGGCCGGACGCGATAATGGTGGTGGCGCCGCTACTGGCTGCGCGTTGTGCCGCCAGTACCTTGGTCAGCATGCCGCCGGTGCCAATGTGGCTGCCGGCGCCGCCGGCCATCTTCTGCAGCGCCGGATCACCGGCAGTAGCCAGGTGAATGAAGCGGGCATTGGGGTTGCTGCGCGGATCGCTGTCGTATAGCCCGCGCTGGTCTGTCAGAATGATCAGCGCGTCCGCTTCTATCAGATTGCTGACCACGGCACCCAGTGTGTCGTTATCACCCAGGCGGATTTCGTCCGTGACCACTGTATCGTTCTCATTGACGATCGGGATGACGCCGAGCTCGAGCAGTTTAAAGATGGTCGACCGTGCATTCAGATAGCGCAGGCGATCGGTCAAATCTTCGTGGGTCAATAGAATTTGCGCTGCACGCAGGTTGTGCGCAGCGAAGGCTGATTCATAGGCCTGGATCAGGCCCATCTGGCCTACCGCTGCAGCGGCCTGCAGTTCGCTCATGGCTTTGGGTCGGGTTTTCCACTTCAGGCGTGCCATGCCTTCGGCGATGGCGCCACTGGACACCAGAATCAGTTGCTTGTTCTGGCGACACAGTGTGGCAATTTGCGATGACCATTCTCCAATGGCCTGCGGGTCCAGGCCCTGGCCATTGTTGGTGAGCAGGGATGAGCCCACTTTGACGACGATACGCCTTGCTGTGGCCACTGAAGAAACGAAATCGCTCATGTTGCAAAAAATCCAGAAGAAGGAAACGAAGGAGTGATAGGGCGCAGCGCCGTTATTTGTCGACGTCGTTCAGATTGCGACGTGATTCGTCAAAGCGCGGATCTTCCGGCACATAGGCTTCTGCCGCTTTGTCCTGTTCAGCCATTTCACGACCTTTTTCTGCGTCCAGATAATCCTGCAGCGCCCAGATCAATGCCTGCGTGCCATCGCCCGACAAGGCCGAAATGGCGAAGACCGGTCCGTCCCATTGCAGTTGCTTGCACAGCCGTTGCTGTATGTCTTGCGGATCGTTGACCATATCCAGCTTGTTGAGCACCAGCCAGCGGGGCTTGGCGTGCAGCTCGGCGTCGTACTTGCGCAGTTCTTCGGCAATGGCGCGCACATTATGGGCGGCGACCTCCACTGGATCCTGGTCTGGATCAAGGCCCGCAACGTCCACCAGATGCAGTAAAACCCGAGTGCGCGACAAGTGGCGCAAGAAAAGATGGCCCAGCCCGGCGCCTTCAGAGGCGCCTTCGATCAGGCCGGGAATGTCGGCAACGACAAAACTGCGTGAGGGCGATGTCCGCACTACGCCCAGGTTCGGATGCAGGGTGGTGAAAGGGTAGTCTGCAATCTTGGGTTTGGCATTGGATATGCGCGTGATGAGCGTGGATTTGCCGGCGTTGGGCATGCCCAGCAGCCCGACATCGGCCAGCACCTTGAGTTCCAGACGCAGCTTGCGCTGTTCGCCTTCCTTGCCATAGGTAAACTGGCGCGGCGCACGATTGACGCTGGACTTGAAGTGCAGGTTGCCCATGCCTCCCTGGCCACCGGCAGCCAGCGTGACTTGCATCTGATGATGGTTCAGGTCAAACAACTGCTCGTTGGTTTCGGCATCATAGATGACCGTGCCGACAGGGACGCGCAGCGTGATATCGGCGGCAGCGGCGCCGTATTGGTCTGATCCTCGGCCGTTTTCGCCGTTCTTGCCGCGATGCAGCCGGGCATAGCGAAAGTCAATCAGGGTGTTGATATTTCTGTCGGCAATAGCATAAATACTGCCACCACGTCCGCCATCGCCGCCATCGGGGCCGCCCTTGGGGATGAATTTTTCGCGACGAAAACTCGCCGCCCCGTTGCCGCCCTTGCCGGCAATGACTTCGATCGTCGCTTCGTCAACGAATTTCATGATGGATTCCTGTGGTCTGTAATAAGTGAGGTCGCCGTGTAAGTGCTTTATTATCATTCACGCAGGCAGGTCTGAGCATATCAGAGCGCGTTGCGGAATAAAAAATGCCGTTCACCTGGCGACAAGTGAACGGCACTGCATGATGTCCGGGGAAAGGTTTAGTCTACCTTTGTGACGGAAACGGTATGCTTGTTGAGTGCGCCTTTATGCGAAAAGGAAACACTGCCGTCTACCAGTGCGAACAGAGTGTGGTCTTTACCGATACCAACATTGGTTCCCGGATGAAAACGTGTGCCACGCTGACGAACAATGATTGAACCGGCTGGAATAACTTCACCGCCAAAGGCTTTTACGCCCAGTCGTTTGGATTCCGAGTCGCGGCCGTTGCGGGTCGAGCCGCCGCCTTTTTTCTGTGCCATGTTTAAGCTCCTGTTGTGCTGTTAACGAACGGATCAAGCAGTGATTGCTTCGATGACGATCTGGGTGTAATTCTGGCGATGGCCTTGGTGCCGCTGATAATGCTTGCGACGGCGCATTTTGAAAATTTTCACCTTGTCGTGACGTCCATGTGCAAGAACTTTGGCTTTAACCACAGCGCCTTCGACAAGGGGTGCACCCACTTTGAGTGTTTCACCTTCGCCTACTGACAAAACTTGGTCTAGCGAGATTTCTTGCCCGATGTCTGCCGGTATCTGTTCTACCTTGAGTTTTTGACCTTCGGCAACACGATACTGCTTGCCTCCGGTTTTTATGACCGCGTACATATGGGTTAACCTCTAAAAATAAATTTGGAATTAGCATATTTCAACGCTAAGCCCGTTATTCTACTGTGAAAACAGATAAAAAGTCAAAAGAATCAATCGCTTGTTCCAATAAAGCCAGCAGGCGAGGGGGAAAGCCGGAATAAAATGTGGTATTTTTGCCGACAGATGCCAGCCCTGGACGCGATCACAATACTGCGTTGCCCCAGTCATTGGCCACCACAAAGCCGCGATGTACTTCCGTGTACACCTGTCCGGAAGACGCCTGCGGCAGTTGCCCGGTCCCGGTTTCGGGCACAAGCACCGGCGCAGCAGACGACCGCCCTGTTGCGAGCGGTGCCGGTGCGCCTGTGGCGCTGACTGTTGCGCCAACGCTCGACGGGGCCAAGGCAACGATTAACAGCCCTGGTTTTGGGCCAGTCACTGAAACGTCTGAACCGAACCAGGCTTCAAGTTGTGCCAGAAGCGCGGTGGCCTCAAGCGTGTCGGCGACATCTGCCTGGTGCGGCGATAGCCATTGCATACGCGATAGAATGCGCCAGCGCAGCGTGCCTGCGCCTGCACTGGTTTGCCGAGCGAGGCGCTTTGCAAAATCGGCTTGCGTCAGCCACCAGCCCTTTGGGTGCAGAGGGTTGAGCATCGCCCGGGTGGCCGGTTCGGCAAGGACATAATCGTCCCAGCGCTCGCCATGCAAGGGGTAGAACAGCCAGCCCTTGACATACGCTGCAGCGGCGTCGACTCGCAGGCCAAGTTGTCGGGTGACCTGTGGCATGGCGGACAGCGGCAACTGCCGATTGCGTAATTTTGCGGTTTTGCGGGCCAGCGTATCGCGCTGTTGCGGGCCGACGAACCGGTCGGCGTCCTGGATCCGGCTTGCCTGCGGCACATAAAGATAATATTTGACGGCCAGCTCCCAGTGCCACACCAGGTTGTTGCTGCGATCGCACCAGATATAGTCAAGCTCGCCAATGGTCTGCCGCCTGGTGCGAGGGGCTGGGGAAACGGTAATGTGGATGGGTGTATGGTGCGCCAGCAGTTCAATGCTGTCGGCATGCTGCAAGGCGGTATGCAGCAGGGCTTCGGCATAGAGCCCAAGCCGGCGGTAGTGTGCGCCAAAATCGCTGGCGAGGGCCTCGGGCGCATTGCCTTCATTGCCTTGCTGCTGCAGCCAGCGGTCAATCTCGCGCAGCGCGGTGGGCGGCCAGCTTGCCAGTGGCAGATCTGCCGCTGGCGCCAACAGATCCGGCGCATGCGTCAGCCAATGAAGATCATGCCAGGCCTGGCTACGCTGCCCGGGTTTTATCTCAGGAACGGTAGTCTGCGTTGATGCTGACGTACTCATGCGAGAAGTCGCAACTGTATACCGTTTCCGATACATTGCCGCGGCCGAGCGCTACACGCACCAGAATCTCGGGCTGCTGCATGACGCGCTGGCCGTCTTCCTCGAGGTAGTCAGGATTGCGGCCGCCGCCGGTGGCAACCAGCACATCGTCAAGCCACAGGCGCAGGGCGGTTACATTTAGGTCATCGACGCCGGCGTAACCGATGGCGGCCAGAATGCGACCCAGGTTCGGATCCGATGCATAGAAGGCGGTTTTGACCAGCGGGGAGTGCGCGATCGCGTAAGCAATTTTTAGCGCAGTCTGGCTGCTTTCGGCCTCTTCTACCTGGATGGTGATGAATTTGGTGGCGCCTTCGGCGTCTCGCACAATTTTTTGCGCCAACTCGCGGGCGACTTCAATCAGCTCTGCCTTGATGGTCTGGTAATGCGGACTTTGAGCGTCCTGTACCTGTATGCCGCTTTGACCTGTCGCGATCACAATGAAAGAGTCATTGGTCGAGGTGTCCCCGTCTACCGTGATACGGTTAAAAGAGCGGTTGGCAATATCCTTGACCAGCTCTTTGAGCAGTGTCGGGGCGATTTCCGCGTCGGTCGCAACAAAGCCCAGCATGGTGGCCATATTTGGGCGAATCATGCCAGCGCCTTTGCTGATGCCGGTAATGCTCACTTTACGCCCGTCCAGTGTCAGTTGCCTTGAACAGATTTTGGGCAGCGTATCGGTGGTCATGATGCTGTGCGCTGCCTTGAGCCAGGCAATTTTTTCCAGGGACCGGATGCACTGAGGCAACGCTGCTGTAATCTTGTCTACCGGCAGGGGCTCAAGAATAACCCCTGTTGAAAATGGCAGGATTTCTTCTTCCAGCAGGCCCAGTTCCTTGGACAGCACGCGGCAGGTCTCAAAGGCGCGTTCCAGGCCGTCGGCGCCGGTGCCGGCATTTGCATTGCCGGTATTGATGACCAGGGCACGCATGGCATTGCTTTTGGCCAGGCGCGATTCACAGATTTGCACCGGGGCGGCTCTGAAACGGTTGCGGGTAAAAACGCCGGCAACTGAGGTGCCTGGCGTGAATTTGAATAATGTGAGGTCATCACGGCCGGGCTTTTTGATCCCGGCTTGCGCAATGCCAATTTCAACCCCTGCTACCGGATAAATAGCTGATTCGTCAGGTATATTTAAGTTTACAGCCATACAGCTTCAACACCTTTAACATATTATGGATAACCCTGAGTGTAGCGTCTTTTTTATTTCACATTGAGAAAACCGGGATATCTGGAAAAAAATTCTCAGCGGGCCCGGCATGGCGTTTTCCCTGTGCCAGACACGGAAACTGGGCCTGCCGGGGATTGGGCACCGGATCGATGGCGCGGGGCGCGCAAGCGATCGGGTGCCGTTTATTGCTATATCAGTGAAAAGGCGCGAGCGGCTGCATCCAGCGTTTTTTCCAGAATTTCGTCGCTATGCATGGCCGAGACAAAACCGGCTTCAAAAGCCGATGGCGCCAGATGAACGCCATTGTCCAGCATGCCATGGAAAAAGACCTTGAAGGCGTCATGGTTGACGTCGGACACCTGCGCGAAAGTGGTGGGAACGGTTTCGCGGAAATACAGGCCGAACATGCCACCGACCGAGTCGGCGCAGAATGCGACGCCTGCGGCTGCGGCCTTTTCCTGCAGGCCGGCAACCAATTTGGCCGATTGTGTCTGCAGGTGCTCGTAGAAACCGGGGCGCGACAGTATTTCAAGTGTGATAAGACCGGCGGCGACGGATACCGGGTTGCCCGACAGCGTGCCTGCCTGATAGACCGGTCCCAGCGGCGCAATCTGGTCCATAATGTCGGCGCGGCCACCGAAGGCGCCCACGGGCATGCCCCCGCCAATGACTTTAGCCAGTGTGGTCAGGTCGGGCGTTACGCCCGACAGGCCCTGTACCCCCTGCGGGCCAGCGCGAAAGCCCGTCATGACTTCGTCGAAAATCAGCAGTGCACCATATTCCGTGCACAATGCGCGCAGGCCGGCCAGGAATCCTTCTACCGGCTTGATCAGGTTCATATTGCCGGCTATCGGTTCAACAATAATGCAGGCAATCTCGGGGCCGAATTCGGCAAATGCAGCCTTGACCGCATCCAGGTCGTTATAGTCAAGTACCAGCGTATGCGCGACGAATTCGGCCGGTACGCCGGCAGAGGTCGGATTGCCAAAAGTCAGCAGCCCCGAGCCGGCCTTGACCAGCAGACTATCGGCGTGGCCATGGTAGCAGCCTTCGAATTTGATGATCTTATTGCGACCGGTGGCGCCACGGGCCAGGCGAATGGCGCTCATGGTCGCTTCGGTCCCCGAGCTGACCAGGCGGACCTTTTCAATGGACGGGATACGCGAAATAATCGCTTCGGCCAGTAAAGATTCGGCCTCGGTCGGCGCACCGAAAGACAGGCCTGATTCTGCGGCCCGCTGCACCGCCTGAACAACTTCCGGGTGCGCATGGCCAACAATGGCCGGACCCCAGGAGCCCAGGTAATCAATATATTGTTTGCCATCGGCATCCCAGATATAAGCATCTTTTGCCTTGCTGATAAAGCGCGGCGTGCCGCCTACCGAGCGGAACGCCCGTACCGGCGAATTGACACCACCAGGAATGGATTTAAGGGCACGTTTAAAGAGAACTTCGTTCTGGGACATAATGAAATCTTTATCTGAAAAATGAGTGAAAAAGGAGCCGATTGTGTCAGGGCTTGTTGCGGGCGGCGCCGCAGACATGACCAGGCGGGAAAAAGCCAATCATGACGATGGCGAGGCACGCTGCTCAAACAGCGACGCGTAATAGGCAGCGGCGCTGCGGATATCCGGTTCGCCGAACAGGCCGGTGATGACTGCAATGCTATCGGCGCCGGCCTCTACCGCCAGATGGGCATTTTGCCTGTTGATTCCGCCAATCCCGACCATTGCCGGCTTGCGCTGCGCACCCGCCGGTTTTCTTACTGCCTGAAACAGCGACAACGGTGCACGGACAGCGTCGGGCTTGACCATGGAAGGAAAAAGCGCACCAAAGGCGATGTAATCTGCCTGCTCCTGCATGGCGCTGTCGGCCAGTTCCAGGCTGTCATAGCAGGAAACGCCGATCAGCAAGGGCGCCTGAGCCCGTTGTTGCAATTGTGCACGAACGGTTGCGATGGCTGCATCGTTTTTGCCCAGATGAACGCCATCTGCATCCAGCTCAAGGGCCAGTTGCCAGTCGTCATTGACAATGAACAGCACGCCGGTTGCACGACAGATCGCCCGCAGTGACGCAGCGATCGTGCGCGCCTGTTCAGGCGGCATGGTTTTCTGTCGCCACTGCAGCACTCGCATGCCGCCTTCGCAGGCCAGTGCAACGGCCTGTTGCAGGCGCTCGGCGTCATGCCATTCGGGCGTAATGCCGTAGAGACCGGAGGGAAAAGTGTTTGCTGTCATTGCGCTGTTATGCCTGGAGGAATGCAGTTATCTATAAGAAGTATAGCGAGAAAGCGCTGACGGTTGTCCGCAACGCTGTATCAGCCAGAGGATCAGGGCTTTTGCAGCCTTTGCGCAATCAGCTTGCTCATGCCCAGCTTGCGCCCGTCGGCCAGCGCCTTGTGGGCGTAGGTAATGGCATGCTCGCAGGCCAGGGGCAATGCCTGGCCCCGCGTCAGTTCGCAGGCGAGGGCAGCGCTGATCATATCGCCTGCTTCAGATTGTCCGGCCAGCGGGAAAAAGCCAAAAGCAAGACTGCGATCGCCGCCTTCGAGCAAGACATGCTGATGGACGTCGTCTGGGGAAGGGCAAAACAGCGCCAGGCAGGATTTTGCCCCTGCTGCCAGAATGGCTTCGAGCACCATCGGGATCGGGTTCTCGTCGTCATGGTCGTCTTCGGGGGCCCATAAGTTCAGGTAACTGCAGTCGACGACAACGCAGCTGGCCTGTGGGATAAGGGTTTCCCAGGTCGCCTGCAGCAAGGCTTCGATCTCGTCATCGGAGCTGTCTTCAATGACTGATGCGTATTGCGGTCCAAGATACAAAACGAGTGGGACGCTGTCATAATCGGCGGCTATTTGCGCAATCACACTGACATGGTCTGGGCTGTACAGGCCGCCGGCCCGGATGGCATGTACCGGGATGTCCTCAAGCAGGCAGCGCGCCTGATTGTCCAGGATTTCTTCGGAAATGGGATGGATTTCCTCTATGACACCGGTGTCCTGGACTGTAATGGCGGTCAGCGCGGTGACCGCCTGGCAACCGAATTGCGCGGCCGTCAGAACATCGCCGGCAAGTCCGGAGCGTCCGGTTGGATCCAGATGGTTGAAAAACAGCACTGCAGGGGCATGATCAGGGGACACGAGGCGTCTTAAGCGAAAAACAAAAGCGGTGAAAATTGCCGGTGCAAAAAAAGCACGGCGCGGTTTTTGGGAAATCGGGCCAAAGGTATCATTTTAAATTAAAATGGGTACTAAAGCGTGCGCAGGCATGTTTTCGGGAACAAGCCCGACGGGCCTGTTCCATCCGATTCGTGAAGTTACATTTGAATGTTAGGAAATAACCGTATTATGCGTACCTGGATGTGTTTAATTTGTGGTTGGGTTTATGATGAGGAAACCGGCGTTCCCGAAGAGGGCATTGCGCCGGGTACCAAATGGGAAGACGTTCCCCCCAACTGGGTCTGTCCTGAATGCGGTGCGCGCAAGGAAGACTTTGAAATGATGGAAATCTGACGCGCATCCACAAAAGGAAGGACCATGACCGAAGACGAAGACAAAAAAGAATCTGAATTTGTCAGTATGGCGAACCAGTTCCTTATGGCCATGCCTTCTCAGACATCCGATATTTTCGAAGGTGGCGTGGTATATGTTTGTGAACATTCCGAAGACGGTGCGCTGGGCCTGTTGCTGAACCGGCCCACCGACCTGTCGGTGGAGCAGTTGCTGGAACGGCTGGAGCTGGAAGTCAACGCCGACCTGGCTGCGCAGACCGTATTTTATGGTGGGCCGGTCCAGACTGATCGTGGTTTTGTGCTGCATCACCCGGCAGGCCATTATCGTTCCAGTGTCGTGCTGGGCGACATGGCGCTGACCACCTCGCGCGACGTGCTGGAAGACCTGGCGCGGGGCGAAGGTCCGCAGCAAATCTTTATCACGCTGGGATATGCCGGCTGGTCTGCGGGTCAGCTGGAGCAGGAAATCGCCGCCAATACCTGGCTCAATGTCAACGCAGACCGCAATATCATTTTCAACAAGCGAGCGGCTGACCGTTACACCGCAGCGCTGGCGCTGCTTGGCATCGAACCTGCTGCATTGTCCGGTGATGCCGGCCATGCCTGAAGAAACCCTGCTGGCGTTCGATGCCGGCATGAAAAAAACCGGCGTGGCCCTGGGCAATACCTTGACGCGACAGGCGCGCCCTTTGTGCATCATCCGCGAGGTGACGCGCGATGGGCGCTTTGCCCGTATTGCTGCATTGCTGCATGAATGGCAGCCCGAAAGGGTGGTGGTGGGTCTGCCGCTAACCAGCGCGGGCGACGAGCAGCCAGCTTCCAAATTTGCCCGGCGCTTTGCCAACCAGTTGTACGGCCGCTTTGGCCTGCAGGTCGAGCTGGTGGACGAACGCGGTTCCAGCATGGAAGCGCAGGCGATTCTTGGCAACAATGAAGAAGATGATGCCGTGGCAGCCGCAGTTATTCTTCAACGCTATCTGGATAGCTTAAAATAACGGCATCTTTGATAACGGCACTTTTGCCAACAGGATAGGAAAACCATGACAGGCAGCCTGCCCAGCGCCGAAGAACTTTACGCGCATCTGAAAGACGCCCTGAGCGAAAAGCTACAGGGCACCGACCCGGCCAACACTTATCTAGTGGGTATTTATTCAGGGGGCGCCTGGCTGGCACGGCGACTCTGTGGCGATCTGAATCTGCCCAATCAGCCGGGCACGCTCAATACCAGCCTGCATCGCGACGACTTCAGTCGCATCGGGCTGCATTCGCAAACGCAGCCAAGTCACGTACCGTTCGAGGTCGAAGGCGCGCACATCTTTCTGATCGACGATATTCTCTTTACCGGCCGCACAATCCGGGCAGCGCTCAATGAGCTGTACGATTATGGCCGGCCGGCTTCGGTTCGCCTTGGCGTGCTGATCGACCGGGGCGGCCGCGAGCTGCCCATTGCGCCCGACATCTGCGGCGGCGTGCTGCCGTTGCCGCGCGGCAGCAATTATGTTCTGGCTGCCGATGATGATTCCCGTTTTACCCTGACCATGGAAGAGGAACCACGCCATGTTTAACCCGCAATTGAACCGGCATGGCGAGCTGACCCATCTGCTGTCAACCGAGGGTCTGCCGCGCGACATTCTGACCCACATCCTGGATACGGCCCAGACATTCGTGCCCATGGCTGAACGCGACATCAAAAAGGTGCCGCTGCTGCGCGGCAAAAGCGTGTTCAATCTGTTTTTTGAAAACTCCACCCGCACCCGTACCACATTTGAAATAGCCGCCAAACGGCTCTCGGCTGACGTCTATAACCTGAACATCAATGTATCGTCTACCGCCAAAGGCGAGTCGCTGCTCGATACCATCAGTAATCTGACGGCCATGCAGGCCGATATTTTTGTCGTGCGGCATGAAGCCAGCGGCGCCCCTTATCTTATTGCCCGCAACGTTGAACCGCATATCCACGTTATCAATGCGGGAGACGGACGCCATGCGCACCCCACGCAAGGCTTGCTGGACATGTACACCATCCGACATTTCAAGAAGGATTTTTCCGGGTTGACGGTGGCCATCGTGGGCGATATTTTACATTCCCGGGTAGCACGGTCCGACATTCACGCCCTGACCACGCTGGGCGCGGCCGAAGTGCGCGCCATCGGTCCGCTCACGCTGCTGCCGGGCGGGCTTGAACAAATGGGCGTCAAGGTGTTCACCGATATGCGAGAAGGCCTGCGGGATGTGGATGTGGTCATGGTGCTGCGCTTGCAGAACGAGCGCATGAAGGGCGCATTGCTGCCGTCTTCGCAGGAATATTTCAAGCATTACGGATTGACCCACGAAAAGCTGGCCTATGCCAAGCCGGATGCCATCGTCATGCACCCGGGCCCCATGAATCGCGGGGTAGAAATTGATTCTGCCGTCGCGGACGGACCACAGGCGGTTATTCTCAATCAGGTAACGTTCGGGATTGCTGTAAGAATGGCAGTCATGAGCATCGTAGCTGGAGCTTCTCAGTGAAAATAGTAATTAAAGGTGGCCGGCTGCTTGACCCGGCTTCCGGTACGGACCAGACCGGTAATCTTTATATCGCAGCCGGACGCATTGTTGGCATGGGCCAGGAACCGGACGGATTTGAATCGGCACGCACCATTGATGCCACCGGCAAACTGGTCATTCCCGGCCTGATCGACCTTGCTGTCCGTCTGCGCGAACCCGGCTTTGAGCATCGGGCAACGCTGGAGTCGGAAATGCAGGCCGCGCTCGCAGGTGGCGTCACCAGCCTGGTGTTGCCGCCAGATACCGAACCGGCACTGGATGAACCCGGTCTGGTCGAAATGCTTAAGCATCGCGCCCGCCAGTTGCATCAGGCCAATCTGTATCCCTTGGGTGCAATGACCAATCGCCTTGAAGGCAAAATCATTACCGAAATGGCCGAGCTGACCGAAGCCGGTTGCATTGCCTTTTCCCAAGCCTCACTGCCACTGATCGATACCGGCGTTCTGCTGCGCAGCATGCAGTACGCGAAAACCTATGGCTACACCTTGTGGCTCACACCGCTGGAAGCTTCCCTGTCCAAGGGCGTGGCGGCCAGCGGGCCCTTTGCCTCGCGTCTGGGGCTGGTGGGCGTGCCGGAGCAGGCAGAAACGATTGCGCTGCATACCCTGTTCGAATTGCAAAAAGTCACGGGCACCCGCCTGCATATATGCCGCCTGTCCAGCGCAGCCGGGATTGCACTGGTGCGCCAGGCCAAGGCGCAGGGCCTGCCGGTCACCTGCGATGTATCGCTCAATCATCTGCACCTGACAGACCTGGATATCGGCTTTTTCGACAGCAATTATCGGCTGGATCCGCCCTTGCGCGGCCAGCGGGACCGTGACGCGATTCGTGCCGGGCTTGCCGATGGAACAATTGACGCCGTCTGCTCGGATCATACGCCGGTGGATGACGATGGCAAGCTGATGCCCTTTGCCGAGGCCGAGCCAGGCGCTACGGGCGTAGAGTTGCTGTTCTCACTGGTGGTCAAATGGGCCCAGGAAGAAAAACTGTCACTGGTACAGGCGCTGGGACTCATTACCACCGGGCCTGCCGCCATTCTGAAAGCGGGCGCGCCGTCATTGCCGGGCTGCGGCACGCTCTCTGTGGGCGCGCCGGCCGATATCGCCATTGCGGATGCCGACGCTGCCTGGACAGTGGGGCGCGACACGCTGCTTAGCCAAAGCGCACATACGCCCTTTGTCGGTTATGAACTGCCCGGCAAAATTGTCATGACGCTGGTCAGTGGTCGCAGCGTGTGGGAGTCTGTGTGATCGCGTATTTACGGTTTTTTGTCAGAGCGATCTTTCTGATTCTGCTGTTACTTTCGGGGCTCCTGACGGCCGCTATCGCATTGCCGTTCATGAATCGACCGGTGCAGGATGCCGTGACCAAAGCCTGGTCATGTTGCCTGATGCTTGTTTGCGGCGTCAAAGTGGTGCGCCATGGCACGCCGATCATGAGCGGCCCTGTCTTGTGGGTTGCCAATCATGTGTCATGGATTGATATTTTTATTCTGAACAGCTGGCGGGCCACGTCTTTTATCGCCAAACAGGAAATCCGCAGATGGCCCGTGATCGGCTGGCTGGTGGCCCGGGTGGGCACGGTGTTTATCGACAGAGGGCAGCGTCAGGCTATTGGCCGGGTCAGTGAGAGTATGAAGCGGCTGTTCGAGCGCAATATCTGCGTCGGATTGTTCCCTGAAGGCACGACCTCCGATGGCCTGGACGTCAAGCCATTTAGTACCAGTCTATTTGAGCCCGCCATGCGTGCCCATGTGGCGATTCAACCGGTCGCATTGGTGTTCTGGTATGAAGGTCAGCGCAGCGGGAAAATGGCTTTCATCGGCGATCAGACCCTGATTGGCAATATCTGGGTTCTGCTCAGCGCCAGGCATGTCTGCGTTGAGGTTTATTGTCTGCCCGCGGTCACGCAAAATGGTCAGCCATCGCCATTGGGTCGCGCCGAATTGGCAGCACAAGTGCGTGACGCCATTCGGGCCAAAGTGGCTCAGGGCTAGATGCGTATGTTCTGGCAGGGGGCAGCTCCTGCCGGTTGCGGCGAGATTGCTGCGCTTGCGTGTGCGTAGTCGCTTATTGCTTGCCGTGCTGTTTGCAGTCGATCTGGATAAGTTTGCGATCGCTCAGGCGCAGCGCGGTCAGTTTTCCGCCCCACACGCAGCCCGTGTCCAGGGCCAGCAGGTTCTTGCGAATCAACAGACCCAGTGTTGACCAGTGCCCAAAGATGATGGGAATATCGGCGGTTTTCCGGTCGGGTACGTCAAACCAGGGCACCAGCCCCGGATGGCCATTGGGCGCATCCTTGGATGCAAAATCCATTTCGCCCTGCATTGTGCACAGTCGCATGCGGGTAAAAGCGTTAATAATCACCCGCAGCCGTTTTGCGCCCGATAGCCGGTCCTTCCACTGGACGGGTTCATTTCCGTACATTTTCTGCAGGTTCTTTTTCCATTTGTCGCTGATCAGCGCCTGATGCGCTTCCTCGGCCAGCTCCAGCGTCTTGTCCAGATCCCATTTGGCCATGACGCCGGCATGAACCATCAGATGTCCTGCCTCGTAATGGGCCAGTGGGCGATGGCGCAGCCAGTCAATCAACTCATTGACATGTTTGTCCTTGAGAATCGCGTCGAAGGTGTCTGATTTGTTCTCGTTGCGTATGCCGGCATGGACGGCAAGCATATGCAGATCATGGTTGCCCAGGATGCTGACGGCGCGATCGCCCAGCTTGATAATGCGCTTTAACGTACGCAGCGACTGCGGCCCGCGGTTGATCAGATCGCCCGCGAACCAGAACCGGCAATCGGGGTCTTTCTGAATCAATGGATGCTCGAGCAGTTCGTCCAGCGCACCACAACAACCCTGTAAATCTCCTACAGCCCAGATATTCATTACGTTACAGCCTTTCCTGAAAGTGGTGCACGCTGCATACGCGGGGTCCGCCTGGCTTCCATGAAGTACAGGGCAAGCATGGCGATCAGCATCGCTATCGTGTTGGGCATGAGCGCGGTAAACCATGGTGGCAGATTCTTCAACATGCCCACATTCAGTGCAAGCTGGTTGATCATATAGAATGCTACGCCCAGTAAAATACCCAGGAACACCTTGCCGCCCACACCACCCTTGCGAGTTTGCATGAATCCGATAGGTGCCGCAATGGTAATCATGACCAGCAACGTGAACGGATAGCTCAGTTTGCGCCACAGTGCAACAACCTGACGGTTGGTTTGCAGCTTATTCTCTTCCAGGTATGAAATGTAATCGAGCAGCGACACTGTCGACATGCGGTCCGGCTGCATTTGACCCGCGAGCAGGCGATTGGGAGTGAGCGTCGTTTTCAATTCCAGCGTTGGCAACACCGTGCGCCTGGCCACATCGGCGACCGGCTTGTTGGGATCGGCCAGGGCGGATTTGGCATCGATCAGGCTGGTGATATGTACCACATCGGTCAGCGTGAGGGTATTCTGGCTGAAGTGCCCGGTTTTTGCATGATCAAGAGAAATAAACCGGCTCTCGTCTACGTTGTAGGTGATGATGCGAATGTCCTGAACGCTGCCCTGATCGCGAAGTTGTGCAATGTTAATGGTGCGGATATTGCCGTCGTCATCGGGTTCGCGAAACCAGTGGCCCGAGTTCATCTGTCCGCCGCTGGCTTTGCCCAGGTACTTCAGGCTGGCTTCGCTGGTCATCAGTTCGGCGCGAGGCGTGACAAATTCCGACAGGACGAATGCGCCCAGCATGAGCGGGATGGTAATGGTCCAGAGCATGAGCAGCAACGAAATGCTGCTGACGCCTGAAACGCGCAGTATTACCAGTTCGTTACGCTGCGCCAGACTGGCCAGCGCCAGTACCGACCCGATCAACAGGCCGATGGGCAACAAATCATACAGACGCGTTGGCAATTGCAATACCTGCAAATACAACAGCGAGAGCAGCGGAAATTTATCGCTGATGCTGTCCAGCTCGTCTATCAGGGCAAAAAAGGTGAACAGGCCCACGAGCGCCACCAGTACAGCCACGGTGGAGCGGTAGATTTCTGTCCCTAGGTATTTTCTTGCTGTGCGCATGTGTCTTATTAGTGTCCGGTCAGACGCAGCAGTGTTGCGACTGGCCTCAGAAGCGTTGATTTTACTGTTGTTTGCAGGCCTGTTCCAGCATAACAGCTTATCGCCAATAAATTGGCGATCCTTTTTGCAGACCGTGCAAATGCAGTTGACCTGGCACGCCTGTCTGTATTGTCGGTTGTATCCCGGCTGTTGTTCTCCTGTATTTTAGCGTCGATTGTCGTGCGATAAAGTAACGGGTTGATAACCAAGGATACCGTCATTGTATGTGCACGATGCAGGCCAATGAACAACTGCGGCCATGATTTATTCTGGCAGCACAGCGCTGCGCATGCGGGCCGAAATTGTCCGACCGCGAGATTGCACGTAGCGCGATTGCATGTTCTTTCCATAAACCCTTGGATTTGGCAGAATGGCGGCCAGGCGCGCGGCCTGATACGTGGACAGGCGCGCGGCATCCACGTTGAAATAGTGGCGGGCGGCAGCCTGGGCGCCGAAGACGCCGTTGCCGTATTCCACAACATTCAGATACAGTTCCAGAATTCGCCGCTTGGACATGACCGCTTCTATCATATAGGCAATGACCAGTTCCTGGCCCTTGCGTATATAGGTGCGATCGGCCGATAGAAACAGGTTTTTGGCAAGTTGCTGCGTCAGCGTGGAGCCTCCGCGGCGGCGATTGCGGCCAGCGTCTTCCTGGCGTTCGTTATAGCGCCAGGCCTTGCGGATTGCCTCCCATTCCACGCCACCGTGCTCGGTAAAGCGGGCGTCCTCGGCGGCAATGACCGCCTTTTTCAAGGCAGGACTGATTGCCTCGTAAGGTGTCCATTCATATTGAATGCTCACTGGCGGGTCCAGGGCTGCCAGACGGTCTGCTTGTTCGCGCATGTACGCACTGCCGCCGGGATTGAAGACACTGTACCAGAGCACCCAGGCAAACAGATAGATCTGATACAGCACAATGACCGCGATCAGCAGGGCAACAAGGTCGACCGTGGAACGTGCTATCGACTGCGAGCGCACGCGTTCGGCGATACCGATAGCAACCTCGCTGGCGATGCGTCCGACTGCTTCGAGCATCAGACCGACCCCGTCAGTTCCATGCGCAGCGCTGTGAGAACCGGCGCCGCGTCGGGCTCAATCTGGTTCCAGATGCGAAAGCTCTCGGCGCCCTGGTAGACCAGCATGCCCAGGCCGTCTGAGGTTTGGCGGGCGCCGCCGTTGCGCGCCTGTTGCAGAAACGGCGTGTCGCCGTCTGCGGTATAAAGCATATCGTAGGCCACGCTGTTGGTGCGAAACAGGTTGTCGGGCAGGGGCAGTGTCTGGCCCGACAGACTGCTGGAAGTGGCGTTCACGATGATGTCCCAGGTGCCCTGCAGCGCGGAAAATGCCGAGGCAGTTACCTGTGCTTGCGGGCCCGGGAGCGCCGCAGCCTGCGCGGCCAGTGCATGAGCTTTATCTTCGCTGCGGTTCACAATGTGCAGATGTGCACATCCGGCCTGCAACAACGCAGGCATGACGCCGCGCGTTGCTCCCCCGGCCCCGATCAATAGAATACGGCTGTCATGCAGCGTGATGTGCTGGCGCAGCATGTCATTGACCAGCCCGACGCCATCGGTATTGCAGGCGTGTATTTCGCCGTTTTCCTGCCACAGGGTGTTGGCTGAACCGGCAGCCCTGGCGCGATCGGATATGCGAGGATCGGCCAGTGCGTAGGCTTGTTCCTTGAATGGCAATGTAATGTTCAGGCCGCAGCCGCCGGCGGCAAAGAACTGCTTCACGTGGTCGCGAAAATGCGCCGGTTCTACACATTGCTTGCTGTACTCGATCTGCAGGCCGGTTTGCTGGGCAAACAGGGCGTGCAGGCGCGGCGACAGGCTGTGTTTGATCGGGTTGCCAAGAACGGCGAATTTGCGTGGCATGTTCATGATGCTGTTGCCTCTTCGTCTGGTTGCGCGAGCCCGGCATATTCGGCATCAATATTCAGCGACAGCTCATCGGTGCCGCGTACATTGATGACAATACGATCATTGCGTTCAAGTTCGGGCACGCCGTTCACTTCGATAACCAGCGGGATTTCTTCGAGACGAACCAGGTTATCGCGAATGAAGGTGCCATGCAGTCTGGTGCGTGACTGCTGGGTCAGCCAGCGCAGACACCAATAGCGTTCAAGCCGGCTCTGGAATTCATGCCAGAGCATGTACTGGGAGTCGAAGGCGCCGATGATGGCGTACAGATCGGCGTCTTTCGGTTTGAAAGGCGCGACCAGGCGCGCTGACACGCCGTGTTCGGCTGCGGCAAGAATTTGGCGCTGGTTCACCAGATCGACATAGCGGCGCAGTGGCGAAGTGGTCCAGGCATATTGGGGGACGCCGATAGCTTCATGCGGCAATGGATGGGTAGACATGCGCGCCCGCCCCATCTGTTGGGAGCGATATACGCCGGGCAGGCCGTGTTCGTTGAGATAGCCGCCCCATTGCGTGTTGGCCAGTATCATGTACTCGGCAACGATTTGATCGAGTGGCGCATTGCGCTGTCGCGGAATAAGCTCGATGACCGAATCGGGATCATCGGCTGGCCCGTGCAGGCGGAACGTGAATTCCGTGCGATTGTTGTTTTCCGGTTTGCCGCGCATCTGTTCGCGCGCAGCCTTCAAATGCTGTCCCAGCTTCCAGAGCGGCCGGAATAACTCGGCGTAGGGCAGGGCTGCCGTCTGGTCTTCGAGCGCTTCGCGGGTAACCCGCTCCACCAAATCGTCGATGCGCAGGTTTTCGCAAATGGTGATGGTTTCGGCTCGCGTGACGGTTTCGCCAATTTCGCCTGTGGCGATGTTGGCGGTGACATACAGCGACAGGGCGGGCACCTGTTTGCCGGCATCCAGCGAGAACATGCTGATCAGCGTATCGCTTTGCATGGGGATCTTATCGCCGGGCATGTAAAGGGTGGACATGCGACTGCGCGCCAGTTTGTCCAGATCCGAATCACGCGTGACTACCAGCGCCGGTGCGGCAATGTGCACGCCAATCCGGTACAGATCGCCTTCAATATGCGTCGCCGACAGCGCGTCGTCAATCTCTGTTGTGCTGATGTCATCAATGGAATAGGCAATGACGTCGCTGGCGGGCAACTCGGGGATTGGCGGGATGTCCAACTCGGGTACAGCCGTTCCCTTGGGGAAATGCTGTTTGAGAAATCTTTCCATATGCACGGCCAGCGCATGCGGATATACGCCCAGTTCCAGTAATAGCGTTTCAGCGGTCTTGCCGCTTTCGGCCAGCGCCTTCTCGAAGGCTTTCCACTGCAGCGTGTTTTTGTCCGGGCGAATCAGGAATGTACGGGCGGCATCGCGCAAGTCGTCGGGCAGCGTGCCGGCCAGCATGGCATCGGTCCAGGCCTGTTGCTGCTCGGCCTGACGCTGTTTCTTTTCCAGGGCAGCCAGGGCAGCCTGCAAAATATCCGCAGGTGCCGCCTTGTAATGGCCTTTGCCCTTGCGGTGAAAATAGGCTGGCGCGCTGTGCAGGCGCAATAAAATAGCCGTTTTCTCGGTAATGGACGGTTCGTGTCCGACATAATCGCGAGCCAGATCCTGGGCTGAAAATTCATCTTGCGGTGCGCATTCCCATAGAAATTGCAGATCAAGCTCTTCGCTCATCGCCCGTGCCTGTTCGAGCATGGCTTGTGGTTCAATGCCATCGAAGGTAAAGATGACCGCGTTGCGCTTGATTTTGCTGCGTTTACCGCTGACTGATTCGACCTGTAATGTCGAGTCGGCCTCGGAATGAATTTTTTCAGCCTTGAAGCTGCCGTCGTCTTCAAAAACCACGTACATGAATATGAGTTCCTACTTGGAGGCGGTGAAATCGAGAATGGCAGGGAGATAGCGTTCAAACATGGAAAATGCGTGATCCCCTCCCTGTATCAGTGTGAGGCGTGCGCCATCGTAGCGGTGGGTCATTTCCTGCCAGTCCAGCACTTCATCGTCGGTGCAGGCCAGCAGATAATAGCGCTGCATGTCGGTCAGAACGGGCCGATACAGACTGGCCAGCGCCCGAATGGACGCAGCGGTAAATGAAAAAGACGCATCGCTGTGAAATTTTGTGGTATGACCCAGCTGGGTGGACAGGTCGCGTACTGCGTATATGGCCGGATTGATAAGGACTGCCTTGCAGTTTAATTCTTCCTTGAGCCAGGTGGCGTAGTAGCCGCCAAGCGATGAGCCGATCACTGTCAGGTCCCGCAAGTTCCCGGATGGGCACAATTGCTTTGCATGTGCCATGGCCAATGCAATGGCGGCATGCGGGTCATCCGGCAGATCGGGCGCAGCCAGTTCATGCGCGCGACCGGCAGCAGCCATCGCTTGCTGCAATTGCTGCGATTTGGCAGAAAGAGAAGACGAACGAAAGCCGTGCAGATAGAGAATCATGAGACCGTTTGCGTCGCCGTCTGTTGCAGCGCCTGCAGCAGTTTTTCGTGGATTCCGCCGAAACCGCCATTGCTCATGACCAGAATCACGTCATCGGGCTGTGCCTGCCTGCTGACGTCCTGAACCAGCAGATCCAGATCGTCGTAGCCCTGGGCAGGTACGGTGCTGTTGCCAAAAACCTCGTCCGGATCCCAGCCAAGCGCATGTTTACCGGTTTTTGCGCCGAAACAGTAAATTCGGTCGGCCAGGGCCAGGGCCTGTGGCAATCTTGCGGCCATCGTGCCCAGTTTCATAGTGTTGGAGCGGGGTTCGAGTACGGCAAGAATACGGCGCGACCCAACCTGCTTGCGCAAGCCATCCAGGGTCGTTTCAATGGCGGTGGGGTGATGGGCAAAATCGTCAAAAACCCGGATTCCATTGACGGTGCCACGCAGTTCCATACGGCGGCGGATGCCGGAAAATCGCGATAGCGCTGCAATGGCGGCGGTTACCGGTACATTTACATGGCTGGCAGCGGCAATGGCAGACAGCGCATTATTGGCATTGTGCGCGCCCGTGAGCGACCAGTCGACCAGTCCTTGAGGTTTGCCGTCATACAAGACGGTAAATCTGCTCATGTCGGCCTGATCCGCTTCGAAGGTCCAGCGCCCGCCGGGGCCGAATTGGTCCTGTTGTGACCAGCAACCACGCTGCATGACCCGCGCAAGCGCCTGATCCTGCGGCGGATAGATAATGCAGCCGCTTTGCGGTACGGTCCTGACCAAATGATGAAATTGCGTTTCGATGGCGGCAAGATCAGGGAAGATATCGGCGTGATCGTACTCAAGATTGTTCAGAATCGCCGTGCGGGCATGATAGTGCACAAATTTTGAACGCTTGTCGAAAAAAGCCGTATCGTATTCGTCGGCTTCAATGACAAAATAGCGTTGCGCCTGGTCGTAACGCGCTGAAATGCCCAAATTGGTGGCAATGCCCCCAATCAGAAAGTTCGGTTGCAGACCGGCATCCTGCAGGATCCAGGCCAGCATGGAGCTGGTGGTGGTTTTGCCATGCGTGCCAGCCACGGCAAGCACGTGCTGGTGCTGCAGGACATGATCTCCCAGCCATTGAGGGCCGGACACGTACGGCAGGCCCTGGTCAAGAATCGCTTCCATCAGGGGGTTGCCACGCGTGACGACGTTGCCGATCACAAAAAGATCGGGTTTAAGGCTGGTCTGGGCGGCATCGAACCCTTCGATCAGCTCGATACCCTGTTCCTGCAACTGTGTACTCATGGGAGGGTACACGCCGGTATCGCAGCCGGTGACCTGGTGCCCGGCCGCGCGCGCAATCAGGGCCAGACCGCCCATAAAAGTGCCGCAAATGCCCAAGATGTGTAAATGCATAAATTTCTCCTGAGCGGTATTTTAAGCGGAATCAGTCACATCGCGGCAATTGCATCGCTCAGTAGGTAGAATTAGCAATACGTATGTCATACAGTTGTCGTTACTGGATGCATTGTTCCCGTCACTGGAACCCACGGCTGGGCTCTGCTCTCGCCCGAGGAAGCTGTTATTTTCATACAACGTTTAAAACAAGACGAGTAATACAGGATGAATCGTAGACAGTTAGTTGGGGCAGGCGTGATCCTGCCCTTTATGTTAATGACCCGGCCGCTGTGGGCCAGGGCGAAACTGAATGAAGACGTATCGGTCGTAGATGAGGCGGCGCTCACTGAACTGCTGGGCCTGTCATTGCCCGATCTGGATGGCACGGCGGTGTCGCTGCGTGATGCGATCGATGGTCGACTGGCCATTATCAATTTCTGGGCCTCATGGTGCGCCCCCTGCGTCAGGGAGATGCCTGCATTGGACGCGCTGCATAAAAAACAGGAATCGGTCAATGTCGTAGGCATTGGGCTTGATACCGTCGCTAATATTGAAGCGTTTGCGCGTAAGACGCCGGTATCTTACCCGTTACTGACCGCAGGTGCGGGTAAAATCAGTTTAATGCGCAAGCTGGGCAATCCCAAGGGCGGGTTGCCATTTACGCTGGTGCTCGATAGCAAGGCCAGGCCGCTGGCCACGATCCTGGGTGAAATAGAGATGGATGGCCTGGCTGCATTTGCGCGCAGGCATGCCTGAGGCGGCGCCAGACTGGCGGATTGGTAGATTTTAATAGACAAAAGCATGAAATTGCCGTTAAATACGAGTTTATTTGCTTATAGACTGGCGCTCAATGACGCAAAAGGTACTGGTTCTTAATGGTCCTAATCTGAATCTGCTGGGTACGCGCGAACCGGATGTCTATGGTCGGCAGACACTGCAGGACATTCATGACGCATTAATGCTTGCCGCAAGCGAAGCCGGCGTGCAATGCGAATGTTTCCAGAGCAACCATGAAGGCGAGCTGGTCGAAAAGATCCAGTCTGCGCGTAACAATACCGCGTTCATCGTCATCAATGCTGCTGCGTACACGCATACCAGTGTCGCCTTGCGCGATGCCCTTGGCGCCGTCGCCATTCCGTTCATAGAGGTACATATTTCCAATGTACATCAGCGTGAATCTTTCCGGCATCACTCCTATCTGGCAGACAAGGCAGTCGGAGTCATCTGCGGGCTTGGCGCCGATGGATATATGGCCGCCTTGCAATACGCGATAAAGCATCATTTAAAACAGGCCCGGAAAACGGCGTCTGTCTGACAATCAACTCGAAGCATGGAATTAATATGGATCTCAGAAAACTGAAAACGTTAATAGATCTGGTTGCCGAATCTGGCATCGCAGAACTTGAAATCACCGAAGGTGAAGGCAAGGTCCGCATTGTCAAATTCTCCCAGACGCTGCAACCGGTAGCCCCGGCCCAGCCACAGGCGGCTCCTGTCGCTGCGGCAGCTCCCGCAGCTGCCGCGCCTGCGGCACCGGCCGCACCCACAGGCCACATTGTCAAGTCTCCCATGGTTGGCACTTTTTACCGTGCGCCCAACCCAAGTTCGCCACCCTTTGTTGAAGTGGGCGCCACGGTTGCCGAAGGCGATGCGCTGTGCATTATTGAAGCCATGAAACTGCTCAATGAAATCGAAGCGGACAAATCCGGTGTAATCCGGGAAATTCTGGTTGAGAATGGCGAACCCGTTGAGTTTGGCCAACCACTTTTCGTGATTGCGTGAGTATGTTTGAAAAAATCCTGATTGCAAACCGGGGTGAAATTGCCCTGCGTATCCAGCGCGCCTGCCGCGAATTGGGTATCAAAACGGTGGTCGTGCATTCTGAGGCCGACCGTGATGCCAAATATGTACGTCTGGCAGACGAGTCGGTATGTATCGGCCCAGCGCCGGCCCAGCAGAGCTATCTGCATATGCCGGCCATTATTTCTGCTGCAGAAGTCACCGATGCCGAGGCGATCCACCCGGGCTATGGTTTCCTGGCAGAAAATGCAGATTTCGCCGAACGCGTTGAGCGCTCCGGTTTTGTGTTCATTGGCCCTCGGCCAGAAACCATCCGCATCATGGGCGACAAGGTCAGCGCCAAGCAGGCCATGATCGCTGCCGGCGTGCCGGTAGTGCCTGGCTCCGAAGGCGCATTGCCCGACGATCCTGCAGTCCTGTTGGAAACGGCCCGCCAGGTGGGCTATCCGGTCATCATCAAGGCGGCTGGCGGCGGTGGCGGGCGCGGCATGCGCGTGGTCCACACCGAAGCTGCCCTGGTGAGCGCCGTGAATCTGACCAAGGCAGAAGCGCAGGCAGCATTCAATAATCCCGAAGTGTACATGGAAAAGTATCTTGAAAATCCACGGCACGTCGAGATCCAGATCCTTGCCGACGGCAAAAAAGACGCGGTCTGGCTGGGTGAACGCGATTGCTCTATGCAGCGTCGCCACCAGAAAGTGATTGAAGAGGCGCCGGCGCCTGGTATTCCGCGCAAGCTGATCGAACGCATTGGCGAGCGCTGCGCCGAAGCCTGCCGCAAAATGGGTTATCGCGGTGCGGGCACTTTCGAGTTTCTGTACGAAAACGACGAATTCTATTTCATTGAAATGAATACCCGGATTCAGGTTGAGCACACCGTGACCGAATGCATAACCGGCATCGACCTGGTACAGCAGCAGATCTTTATTGCTGCGGGTGAGCCGTTCAAACTGCGCCAGCGTGACATTACCTTTAAAGGGCATGCCATCGAGTGCCGTATTAATGCTGAAGATCCCTATACCTTCATGCCATCGCCCGGCTTGATCACCAACTGGCACGTGCCCGGCGGACCAGGCATTCGCATCGATTCACACGTGTTCAATGGCTATCGGGTGCCCCCCAACTATGATTCCATGATCGCCAAGCTCATTACTTTCGGGGACACGCGTGCGCAGGCTATCGCCCGCATGAACCTGGCCCTGTCTGAAATGGTGGTGGAAGGGATTCAAACCAACATCGCACTGCATCGTGAACTCATGACCGATGCACGTTTTGTCGAGGGTGGAACCAGTATCCATTATCTGGAACACAAACTCGAACAACGAGCAAAATAATCGAGTCAGCAGAAAAGGTCTTCGGACCTTTTTTTGCAATGACGCAAAAGGATAGGCCATGCGGGAACTTGTTTTATCATGCTCGGAAGACCGGGCCGAAGCGTTGTCGGACGTATTGCTCGAACTCGGCGTGCTGTCTGTGTCCGTAGAGGACGCCGATTCAGGCACGGAGCGCGAAATGCCGCTTTTTGGAGAGCCCGGCGGAGAGCCGGATGTTCAGGCCTGGCATCACAATCGTGTTGTCGCGCTGCTGCCGGACGACATCGTGCCCGAAGCTTTGCTGCAAGCGCTTAAACAGCAGAGTGGTGAAGACTATGCTGCCTCGGCTATGTTGCGTGAGGTTGCCGACACCGATTGGGTGAGGCTGACGCAATCGCAGTTTGCACCCATCAGTATTACCGATCAGATCTGGATCGTGCCCAGCTGGCACCGTGAAAATCCTGAGGTGCCCAGCGCCGACGGGCAAGGCAATCCCATCCTGATCGAGCTGGATCCGGGTCTGGCCTTTGGTACCGGCAGTCATCCAACTACCCATTTATGCGCGCAGTGGCTCGCGGCCAATTTGCAGCAACAGCAAACGGTCCTCGATTACGGTTGTGGTTCCGGTATTCTTGCCATCATTGCCGCCAAACTCGGCGCCCGTGAGGTTGTTGGTGTCGATATCGATGAACAGGCCGTGCAGTCTACTGAGTACAATGCACAGAACAACGGAGTGCAGGTCACGGCATGCCTGCCCGATGGACTGCAGGCCGGTACCTTTGATGTCGTGGTGGCCAATATTCTGTCAAATCCATTGAAAGTGCTTGCCCCCATGTTGTGCGCTCGTGTGGCGCCGGCTGGCCGGCTTATCCTGTCGGGAGTCCTGGAGCGTCAGGCGCAAGAGGTCGCCGCTGCCTATGCGCCATGGATCGACATGTCGGTATGGCGCAGCCATGAGGGATGGGTATGCCTGGCTGGTACCCGCAAGCAGACCTGAGAGACTTGTATGAAAACGCGTTGTCCAGATTGCAGTACCAGCTTTGATGTGACACCGGCGCAGTTGAATGTGCGTAACGGCAAGGTGCGTTGCGGCGTTTGCTCCACCGTTTTCAATGCCTTCGATCACGCCGTGCAAGAAGAGCCCGATTTTCCGGTATTGCGCTCTGTTAAGGAGGATGACGATGCATTCTCTATCCGCCCCGAGTCAGGTTCGGTAAACCATGATGCTGCACGCGCCGGCGATCATCAGGGGCATTCCTCGGTCTCGAGGGGGCGATATCCTGAAGATGCAGCAGATTCACGCATGAGTCAGGCGATTGAGCCGACGCTGGACGATGAGGATGACGAAGATCACGGGCCGGCGCCGCGAACAGGCCGGGCGCAGGACGCAGACCGGGGTGCCGGCGAGCGTTTTGTGGTGGGCGCGCCAAGCCTGTCGGGCAGTGGCGCGTATTATCAGAACCAGCGGGGCGCATCGTCCCAGGTTCATGTGGAAGGCCAGTATCGCCGGCGCGTCCAGCGCGACACCGAGTACGATGATCCCGAGCACAGTAGTGGTAGTGGCCTGATCTGGTTTCTTGCCGTCTTGTTTGCCCTGATTGTTCTGTTCGCCCAGGGCGCTATCGTGTTTCGCAACCAAATTGTCAATGTGGCGCCAACCTTGCGGCCCAAACTCGTACAGTTGTGCAGTTTTGTCGGGTGTCAGGTCGGCTATACGCGCTCCGTACGCCACCTGGCCATCCTGAAGCCCGCTTTGCGCCAGGTGAACACGCCGCCGGCAACGCCCGAGACCCGGGCATTCAGCCTGCACGCCGTCATCAAAAATAACGATACGATCGCCCAGCCGTTGCCATCGCTGGTACTCAGTCTGAAGGATGCATCGGAATCCGTTTCTGCCCGACGCATCATCAAACCGCAAGAGTATTTGTTGCCCGAAGCGCAAAAGCGCGCATTCCAGCCAAATGACGAGATCGCCATTAATTTGCCGGTGCAGGTCAGTCGCACTGAGGTAGCCGGTTTCGAATTGAGTTTGTTTTATCCCTGAAGGTTTTTCAATGAATAATGCAGTTCTTATTTGCGGTTCGGTGGCCTTTGACACCATCACGACCTTCGAAGGTCATTTTAAGGATCATATCCTGCCGGACAATATCAAGTCATTGAGTGTGTCCTTCTTTGTACCCACTATGCGCAAGGAATTTGGCGGCTGCGCGGGCAATATTGCCTACAACCTCAGGCTGCTGGGTGGCAATCCGGTGCCTGTGGCCACTGTGGGGCCTGATGCAAGCGACTATCTGGCGCGCATGAGCAGCCAGGGCATTGATACCCGTCTGGTGCGTGTGCTGGACGATATGTTCACGCCGCAATGCCATATCACTACCGATCTGGATGGTAATCAGATCGCAGCTTTCCACCCGGGTGCCATGACGCGCTCCACTGAAAACGATGTAAGCGGCGAGTCTGCGGCCTGGGGCATTGTTGCTCCGGACGCCAAGGACGGGATGTTCAAGCATGCCCGCGCCATGCATGCCGCAAAGATTCCGTTTATTTTCGACCTGGGCCAGGCCATGCCCTTGTTTGATCGGCAGGATCTGGAAGACATGCATGCATTGGCAGATGTCTGGACCTTCAACGACTACGAGGCTTCGGTGGTTGAGCAGCGCATGGAAAAGTCTATCGACAAGCTGGCTGAAGGGTTGCGGGCCATTGTTGTGACGCGCGGCGCCGAAGGGGCGACGCTGTACGAAAACGGCAGTCAGCGAGCCATCGCGCCTTGCAAGGCTGTTGCCGTGAATGATCCCACCGGATGTGGCGACGCGCATCGGGGCGGTTTGCTCTATGGGCTGACGCAGGGCTGGTCATTTGAAGACGCCTGCAAACTGGGCGGCATTATGGGTGCTATCAAAATTGCCTCGCAGGGGCCGCAAAATCATAGTCCTTCACGGGAAGAAATTTCAGGTCTGCTGGATGCGGCCTATGGCCTGCAACTGCCGGTGAATGCGGACTGATAAAAAAATGCCAGCCCAATCTAACCGGGCTGGCAGTACCAATATTGGCCGGGTGAGGCTTAAAAAGGCATCAGGCTGGCCAGCGCGATTTGCAATACTTGCAAGATAAGAATCAGCACCAGCGGTGAAAAATCGATCATTCCCGTGCGGGGCATAAAGCGGCGGATGGGATCGAGCAGCGGGGCCAGCAGTGTATTGAGCACTGGCATTACCGGCTGCATGGGGTTTATCCAGGACAGGATTGCCTGAAAAATACATACCCAGGTGGCCAGGCTTAGCGCCCACTTGACCGTCATCAGCAAAGCAACAACCGGCAGGCGCAGTAACAGGCCGTCTGCAAATCCAAAACCACTCACCGACATCATCAGCAGCAATTCGACTGCCGCGCAAATAAACGCCATCAGTAAAGAGGCGCTATCGATCTTGTTTCCCGTTGGCAGGATCGTGCGCAAGGGGACGACAGCCCAATCGGTGATGGTATTGATCAGACGCGCGTACTGGGTGAATGGATGGATCCGCACCCAGTACATCCAGGCTCTGAGCAGGAATACGGAAATCAATAGTGAAAATACTGTTGAGATCAGAAATGTGAGTATGGAAGAGATCATGATTTACGGGCCCGACAAAATAAAAAACCGCCCAACCAAAGGCCGGACGGCTTGATCAATACTGCTGCGGCCCGCTTCGGTCAAAAAATTGGAGCTTGATCGAAGCGGCAAGGCAGGGGGTCACTGGGACTCCCTGCATTCCGGATATCTACGAGCTGTCCGAGAGGGCAACATCATTATAACCGGAGTGATGCCGCGTCTTAAGGACGACCACCCGTTGGGAATGGCCATGCTGCAGACGTATTGCTTGCGGTTTTTGCATCATCGGCTGACACAGTTTCTGCTACTGGCGCAGCCGGCGCTTTTTTCACGACTGGCTTTTTGGCAGCAGGTGCCTTCCTAGCGACCGGCTTTTTTGCAGGTGCCTTTTTCGCTACCGTCTTGGCAGGCGCCTTTTTGGCAACGGCTTTTTTAACCGGTGCTTTTTTGGCCACTGCTTTTTTAGCGACGGCTTTCTTGGCTGGTGCTTTTTTAGCTACGGCCTTTTTGGCAACAGCTTTCTTGGCTGGTGCTTTTTTGGCGACAACTTTTTTAGCAACGGCTTTCTTGGCTGGTGCTTTTTTAGCTACGGCCTTTTTAGCAACGGCTTTCTTGGCAGGCGCTTTTTTGGCGACAGCTTTTTTAGCCACTGCTTTCTTGGCAACAGCTTTCTTGGCTGGTGCTTTTTTAGCTACGGCCTTTTTGGCAACAGCTTTCTTGGCTGGTGCTTTTTTGGCGACGGCCTTTTTGGCAACAGCTTTTTTGGCTGGCGCTTTTTTAGCGACTGTCTTTTTAGCTACGGCTTTCTTGGCAACTGCCTTTTTGGCTGGTGCTTTTTTGGCAACTGTTTTTTTGGCCACTGCTTTTTTAGCAACGACTTTTTTGGCAGGTGTTTTCTTCACAACTGCTTTCTTGGCAGGGGCCTTTTTGGCAACTGCTTTCTTGGCTGCAGGTTTGGCTGCAGCTTTCTTTACAGCTTTCTTGGCGGTAGTAGCCATGATATTGCTCCTTAGAAAGGGTCCTAATCACAAATTAAAAATACATCTACGTAGATATAATTCAAGACAAGCAACGAAAGAGCTTGGCTTAACTACCATTTGATATGTTCCCCACGCTGTGTGCGAAACATCTCAAATGGATCTGATGAAATGAATTCAAATTCCATCATAAGCGTAAGGGTAACGCATAACGTCGTATAACGAAAGAATTTCTTATTGATATTATTGGCTTAACTCAATTTATTGAGCTCTCAGGACGGTTGATCGGGTGTTTTGTATTCATCTGAAATTTTCATCTTGAGCATGCGCGGTGATTTTTCAAATTGCAGATCTCGATTTCAACTGTGTTCTTTAATCGCAATAGCAAGTGCATGATCGGCTCGTATCAGGTGGCGCATCGTCTTCATCCGGTTTGTTGAAAACCCATGCCGGATTTCGCAAAGCCAGTGTTTGCAACGCTTTGCGGCATGCGTGTAAATTTTCAAAACGCATTGCGTGTGAACAGGCGGTGCGTTTACGGTATTCAGGTCTAATCGATTATCCGACTTCGGACAGGTTCATGCGAATGTCTGAACGCTTGCCACAGAAGGACTTGGCTAAAACAGCAAAAGCATCTGCTTATGTGTTGTGAGAGGTTTTGTTAAAAACCAACATTTTCGCAACAAGATGCGCGTTCAAAAGAAAAAAACGCTGCGAATGAGGCAGCGTTTTTTTCTTTCGGCATCACATCAATCAGCCAGGTTTGCAGCGAACGTTAAACTTTATCGAGCCGTTGCAGAACGATATCGCGACCCAGAATGGACAGCACGGCATCGATGGCGGGCGTCTGTTTTTGGCCTGTGACGGCAACTCGCAATGGGATACCAAGTTGCGGCATTTTCAAGCTGTTGTCGGCCAGAAACTGTTTGACCAGTGCGGCCAGTGCAGGCACATCCCATGAATCTATCGCGGCAGCTGCGGCTGCGAATTTCTTCAGCGTTGCGCGTGCCTCTTCGGTCAACACGGTAGCGGCAAGCTGTGGATCTGCCGGCTGATATGGGGCGCAAAAGAGCATTGCGTTATCGGCCAGTTGTTCAAGTGTTTCTGCCCGATCACGGAACAAATTCAAAATGGCGACCAGATCCAGGCCTGCAGTGTTGCCGCCGCGTGCGGCAATGCGCGGCGCAACATGGGCGACCAATGCGTCGTCGTTCAGTTCTCTGATGTAGTGCGCGTTTACCCAATTGAGTTTTTTGGGGTCCCATTGCGCGGCAGACTTGGACAGATTACGCGTGTCGAACCACTGCACGAACTGATCGCGAGTGAACAGTTCCTGGTCGCCATGGCTCCATCCCAGTCGGGCCAGATAGTTGATCATGGCCTCGGGAAGATAGCCCTGCGTATCATAGTCCATGACACTGACCGCGCCGTGGCGCTTGGACAGTTTCTGGCCATCGGGCCCCAGAATCATCGGCAGATGCCCATACTCCGGTACCGTTGCGCCCAGCGCTTTCAGAATATTGATCTGGCGGGGGGTGTTATTGACATGGTCGTCTCCGCGGATCACATGAGTGATTTGCATATCGTGATCGTCTACCACCACACAGAAGTTGTAGGTAGGCGTGCCATCCGGGCGGGCAATAATCAGATCGTCAAGCTCGGCATTATCGATTGAAATGGGGCCTTTGAGCATATCGTTCCAGGTCACCGCGCCTTCTTGTGGATTGCGGAACCTGACAACCGGCTTGCGTCCTTCCGGCACCGGCGGCAGCGTTTTGCCAGGCTCAGGTCGCCAGGTGCCATCATATTTTGGCTTGCGCCCCTGCGCCTTGGCTGTTTCGCGCATCTGCTCCACTTCTTCCGGGCTGCTGTAGCAGTAGTAGGCCGTACCTGCTTGCAGCATGGACGCCAGCACCTGCTTATAGCGATCGATTCGCTGCATCTGATAGAAGGGGCCTTCGTCTGCATCCAGTGACAGCCATTTCATGCCGTCCAGAATGGCCTGTACCGCTTCCGGTGTAGAGCGCTGCACGTCGGTATCTTCGACACGCAGCACGAATGTGCCGTTGTGATGGCGGGCAAAGGCCCAGGAAAACAGGGCGGTGCGTGCACCTCCCAGGTGAAGATAGCCGGTAGGAGAGGGGGCGAACCGGGTGCGAACTGCTGTCGGGGCAGATTGGGACGTATTCATTGTGATTGCTCGGCAATTGGATAAATCAGAAGAGAGTCAGTTTAAAATGTTATGAATGACCAGAGCAAACGAATCAGCTGTTTATATAAAAAGATCTGGCCCGTTCAAATCATTCAACCCCAAGAGGATGTATGTTGCGTCACCGACTCGCGGCATTTTTTGAACCACGCTCGCTATGTGTCATCGCCGACACCGAGCTTGCCATTTTCACGCAGGTTCCCGCCTACCTGAAGGCAGCCACCGATCTGCTGTCGCTGCCTGAAGACTTGACGTTGGCACAGCAGCAACTGCGGCATTGGACAATGACGCCCGGCCGAGATCTTGCTGTGATATGTGTCCGGTCCGGACTGTTGGCAGCCGTTTTGCAGCAAATGGCGGTGGCGCCGCCGCGCGCCGTTCTGTTGTTGCCCGGCCAGGTGGTTGACCAGGCACCGCAAAATACCCGCGATCTGGTCCAGGATTGGTGCAGGGACCATGGGGTCATGCTGCTGGGGCCGCGCGCCTTTGGTATTTATCGCCCGCATCTGAATCTGAACCTGAGTCTGGCGCAAATGCAGCCACGTGCAGGCCGGATTGCCGTGATATCGCAATCGCGAATGCTGTTGCGTTCGATTATCGACTGGGCTGAAGACGTCGACCTGGGATTGTCTGCTGCCGTATCGCTGGGAGAAGTGACCGATGTCGATCTGCCTGAGCTGGTCGAGTATCTGGCTACCGATGCGCGCACCGACAGTATCGCGTTGTACCTGGACAAACTCACCTCGGGCAGGGAACTGATCAGCGCTTTGCGCGCCGCATCCAGTGTGAAGCCAGTGATTGTATTGCGTGCCGGTCGAGCAGATCCGGAACTGTCCGGCAGCGATGTGGTGCTCGATGCCGCGCTCAGGCGCGCAGGCGCGATTCGCGTGAATTATTTCGTTGAGCTGTTTGCAGCAATCAAGGCCATGTCGTATGCCAGAAGACCGCGCGGCGGCAAAATTGCCATGCTTGCCAATGGTCGCGCTTCGGCGCAATTGGTGCAGGATGCCATTCCTGCCGACAGTTCCATGTCGATGGCCCCGCTCACGCAGAGTACGGTCAAGTGCCTGAGTGAAATCTTTGGCGTCAGTACGCTGGTTGATAATCCGGTCATTCCGTATGTGCCCCTGACGCCCGAAGCCCTGATCGATGGCTTGCAGTGCCTGATCGCTGATAGCCAGGTCGATGCCGTCATGGTCATTCTGGCGCCAGACGAATTCTGCGATATGCAGCAAGTGGTCAAGGCGCTGGCGGCATTTGCACCTGGCGCGAAGAAGCCGATCGTGACCTGCCTGCTGGGCGAAGCCAAAATGCGCCCTCTGCGCCGGTTGCTTGATCAGGCGGGCATGCCTGCCTTTCGCACGCCCGAAACGGCGCTCAGTGCCGTTTTGTCGCTTACTTCTTACCACTATAATCAGCAACTGTTGCAGCAAACCCGTTATGTGCATTCCGGGCAGCGGCCGGCTGAACTTGAGCAGGCGCGCGCGATTCTGGAGACGGCCAGTAGTGCTGCTGCGAGCGAGCTTACCCGTGAGCAATGCATTGGGCTGGTCAACTGTTTTCATGCGGACGTACGCTGGGACCGTGACGAAGATGATGAGCGCTTCAGTACGCTGGATGACGTTCCGTCTGTCATGATCCGTGTCAGTCGCGATCCGATTTTCGGGCCGTGGATCTGGTTCGGGGAGGGCGGGCATCTGGTTCGCTTTTCGGCCTCGGATCGGGGGGTGGACCTGCCGCCGCTGAACCTGAATTTGGCCGGCAAGCTGATCGAGCGCAGCCGGGTCTGGCGCCAGGAACTGCAGTCTTATGTCGAACCGCAAATCCTGCGCAAGTTGCAGGGGCTGCTGGAGACCATCAGCGAAATGGTTAGCGAGCTGCCCGCCATTGAGTCAATGCAGTTGGATCCGATCATCCTTGGCTATCGGGACCTGCATGTTCGCGAAATCCGCATCCGGCTGGCCAAGTCGCTGCCTGCGCAGATCCCGCAGAAAACCGGCTTCAGTCATATGGCGATATATCCTTATCCAACGCACTTGGTTCAGGATCGTGTTTTTGCAGACGGCTCGCCCTGGGTGTTGCGACCTATTCGTCCCGAAGATGCTGATGCATTGCAGGAGTTCATCCGCGGGCTTTCTGAAAGATCACGCTATATGCGTTTTGTGTCCATGATGCGTGAACTCACCCCCAAGATGCTCACTCGCTACACGTATGTGGACTATCATCGCGAACTCGCCCTGGTGGCTACTACGCAAATACCGAATCCCGCCAACCGCGGTTTACCGCAAGAGATCATTATCGGCCTGGCGCATTACCTGCGTAATGCCGATGGTGTAGGTGCGGAATATGCCCTGGTCATTAGCGACCAATGGCAAAAACGCGGTCTTGGAAGCAGCCTGATGCAAGCGCTTATCTTGGCTGCCCGTCAGCAGCAACTGAGCTATCTTGAGGGTGTGGTGCTCTCGAGCAATCGACCCATGTTGCATCTGATGACGTCTCTGGGCTTTATCAACGAAGAAGATGCGGAAGATCCGTCGATGCGCCGGGTCTGGTTGCCGCTGACCATGGCGGAACAAGCCTGACTCCAGCCTGGGGGCAAGTTGGTATGTTGATATCGGTGGCAGACACAGGCCGCAGGCTCGCCGGGCCCTGAACGGGACGGGCAACTATTGCCGGCGGTAGCCATTGGCGACGTCGGTCATGACAATTGAAATGACAGCGGAGTTGGGCAATGGATGTGCCGCTATATATATTGCCAATTTGTATTGTCAATTGCCGTCAATGATATTTATTGACGGCAATTTTTTTTCCTGCAGGAAAATACGCGGCAGCCCGAGGTAAAAAATATTATTGCGTGATTTTTTGCAGAAAGGCCGAGATATCGTTGATCTCATCCAGATTGACCGAGTGCGCCATGGGGTATGTACGCCATTCGGTATTGCTGTAATTGTTTGCCAGCAGCCACTCGCGTGTTTGCTGGGCGAAACTGATATCGACGACCGGATCATAGGTGCCATGCGCGATGAAAATCGGCATGTCCAGATGTGCAGTGTTATGTTCAGCAACGGTTTTGTCCGCCATGGGCAGATAGCCCGACAGACAGATCAGGCCGGCCAGTTTCTTTTCCGAGCGCAGGCCGGTTTGATAGGCCATCGCGCAGCCTTGGGAAAAACCGGCAAGAATAATGTTTTCAGTTGGCACGCCGCGTTCGTTTTCCCGTCTGATCAACGCTTCAATGGCGGCCTGTGACGTGCGCAGGCCGGATTCGTCGACATCACGACTGACATTGCTCAGCGCGATGATGTCATACCAGGCACGCATCGGCATCTGGTTGTTGATGGTGACGGGGCGCACCGGCGCGTTCGGAAACACAAAACGGATGCGTTTGTCGGCGGGCAGGCGCAGTTCAGGGATGACCGGCACAAAATCATTGGCATCGGCGCCCAGCCCATGCATCCAGATAACAGAATGAGTGGGCGCAGCTGTCTTGTCGCTGCCGTGTTCAATTTGCACGCAGTCCAGTAATTCTTCCATTTGATTCATTCCTTGGTCAGCAACAGCTTGATGGCCTGAAAAAGGGCCCGATAGTGTTTGCGCTGCTGTTCGTGCCCGGCTGGCAGCGCTGCATTCTGCTCGCGTTCGCGGCGTGCGCCGCGAATCAGGGTGCGCAGGGCTTGCGCATCGGCTTGAGGATAGTCATTGAGCAGGCGAGTCAGGGCCTCGTCTTCGTCAATTAAACGATCGCGCAGCGTTTCCATGCGGTGCATGTTTGCGGTCTGTTCACGCGAGCCGTGTTCCCATTCGTCCATTTTTTTTGCAATGGCTGCAGTATCGGCGGTGCGCAGCAACTTGCCAACATAATGAATCTGCCTGCGCCGGCCTTCACGCCCGGTGGTTTTTTGCGCCATGCGAACGGCTTCAAGCGTTTTTTCGTCCAGATCCAATTGCTTGACTTTTTCCATTGGCAACTCTACCACTTGCTTGCCCAGTTCCAGTATGGCAAGCAATTCGCGCTTTACCTGGGATTTGCTGGGACGGTCATAAAGCGGTCCGTCATCGCTCTGATCTGCATTCTGCATACATCGCTGTCAATAAAATGGTTAATATGTCAGTATGATAACCGCCTAACGTGAAGCCGTCATAATGAATTCCCGATTGAAACCGAAAACCTCCATGCCCCATACCCAACCCGACTTTGAAGAACTTGTTCAACTGGCGCTGTCTCATGCCAAGAAACAGGGCGCCAGCGATGCCGCTGCCGAAGTGTCCGAATCAGGCGGTTTGTCTGTCTCGGTGCGCAAGGGCAATATTGAAACCGTTGAAAAAACACAGGACCGCTCGCTGGGCGTGACCGTCTACGCCGGCAACGCGCGTGGGTCGGCGTCGACCTCTGACCTGTCGGCCGCCGCGATCCGCGAAACGGTCCAGGCTGCCTGGAATATCGCCAAGTACACGGCAAACGACGAAGCCGCCGGCCTGCCCGACGAAGCAGATCTGGCTGTCGAGCAGCCCGATCTGGAGTTGCACCGCCCCTGGAATATTTCATCTGAAGAGGCGGCCGAGCTGGCTATCGAGGCCGAAGCCGCTGCGCTGGACTATAGCAAGCAGATTACCAATTCGGAAGGCGCAGGAGTCGACACCTATCAGGGGCGGTTCGTGCTGGCCAACTCGCGCGGCTTCATGGGGGGGTATCCATACTCTCGCCACGGCATGTCGGTGACGGCCATTGCCGGTAAAGGCAACAATATGCACCGCGACTATTGGTATACCTCTGATCGCTACCCCGAGAGGCTGGCCAAAGGTACCGATGTCGGGACGTACGCCGCGCAACGGGCCCTGTCACGGCTGTCGGCGCGCCGTATCGGCACCGGCAAATATCCGGTCCTGTTCGAGGCGCCGCTCGCACTGGGCCTGCTGGGGGCACTGACGCAGGCCATCAGCGGCGGGGCGCTGTATCGTAAATCCACGTTTCTGCTCGATTCGCTGGGCAAGCAGGTGATGGCCGACCATCTGCAGATCAGTGAAAATCCCTTCATCAAAGGTGCGCTGGGCAGTTCTGCCTTCGATGACGAAGGCGTTCAGACGCGCGCGCGCCAGTTGCTGACCGATGGCATACTCAATGGCTACCTGCTGTCAACCTATACGGCACGTAAACTGGGCATGCGCACCACCGGTAACGCCGGTGGGTCGCACAACCTGCTGCTGAGCTCTTCGCTGACCCGTCGCACAGATGATCTGCCGGCCATGCTCAAAAAAATGGGTACTGGCATCCTGGTCACCGAGCTGATTGGCCAGGGGGTGAACTATGTCACTGGTGACTATTCCCGGGGCGCTTTCGGCTACTGGGTGGAAAATGGCGAAATCCAGCATGCGATCACCGAATTTACGATTGCCGGCAATCTCAGGGATATATTCCTGAACATTGTCGGTGTCGGTAGCGATGTGATCACACGGGGTTCGAAAACCACAGGTTCGATCCTGATTGATTCAATGGCGATTGCCGGGCAGTAATCCGACCACAGGGAAAGTACTTAATCCGCTGTAACGCGCTATGTAAATGGACATAGTGCGTGTATATTTAGCGGGTTAAATTTTTTCCAAGAACAACGAAATACTTCGGAGTAGCCATTATGCAACGTCGTTCCTTCCTCAAAAAAGCAGGCCTGGGTGCTGTGGCCGGCACGGGCGTCATTGCCGCCCCGGTCATTGCCCAGGAAAATCCTGCGGTCAAATGGCGCATGGCGTCCAGCTTTCCCCGCAGCCTGGTCGCATTGTTCGGTTCCGCAGACCGTTTTACCAAATACGTCAAAGAAGCCTCAAACGGCAATTTGCAGATTGACCTGTTTCCAGCGGGTGAAATTGTGCCGGCCTTACAGGTATTGGATGCCGTGTCCAATGGCACAGTCCAGGCCGGACACACTTGTGGCTACTACTATTTAGGCAAGAATCCGTCGTTTTGTTTTGATACGGCCGTTCCCTTTGGTCTGAATGCGCGTCAGCTGAACGCCTGGATGCTCGAGGGCAACGGCAAAAAGCTAATGCGAGATCTATTTGGCAAGGTCAATATCGTCAACTTCCCCTTGGGCAATACCGGCACGCAAATGGGCGGCTGGTTCCGCAAGGAAATCAAGTCTCTGGAAGACCTCAAGGGCCTGAAAATGCGTACTGCCGGTCTGGCGGGCGAAGTGCTGGCCAAACTGGGCGTCGTTCCCCAGCAGATTGCCGGCGGCGATATCTATCCGTCGCTGGAAAAGGGCACGTTGGACGCGGTTGAATTTGTCGGTCCGCTGGACGATGAAAAACTCGGCTTTAACAAAGTGGCCAAATATTACTACTACCCAGGATTCTGGGAGGGCGGCGCGCAGGTCTCGGCCTATTTCAACAAAGACGCCTTTGAGAAACTTCCCAAGCATTATCAGGCAATCCTGGAGTCTACCGTGA
Source organism: Advenella incenata (assembly GCF_004217095.1). Taxonomy (GTDB): domain Bacteria; phylum Pseudomonadota; class Gammaproteobacteria; order Burkholderiales; family Burkholderiaceae_B; genus Advenella; species Advenella incenata. The sequence continues at coordinate 1,321,116 of NZ_SHKO01000001.1, forward strand.
TTCGGGCCCATACTGAAATGATGGCCATGTACGACTCCATGAATCCGGGCGCATTGCGTCGCCTGATCGCCAATGGCGCCGTGCTCAAGGAATTCCCGAAAGAGATGATGGACGCTTCTTTCACGGCTACTGCTGAAATTTACAAGAAATATTCGGACAAGGACGAGACCTTCAAGACTATCTTGACCGACTATATGGCCTATCGCGACGACTTGATCCCTTGGTTCAATGTTGTGGAAGGCTCATATACTCGCTACGTGGCGCATGCCATATCGCAGGCACGCAAGTAAGTTGATGTCTTCGCCCTGCGGTTTATAGGGGTAGGCAGCAAATCGAGCCATGTTCTCGCTATACCGAGAGCATGGCTTCATTATTTATGGTCCTACTATCATGGCCCTACTAATAACGCCCGATTACGAACACTTGTCTTACCAACACCTATATTAAGAACGCCCGGTTACGGGCAATCTGGGGTGCGGCTTCCTGGAGGCTGTTTAAGGGACTATTTCAGAAGCTGGCCTGACATAACCAGCGTTTTTTGTGATTGAGCCGGTTCGGTGTGAAACAAACCAGTGCACAACCGGCGTGCCCGGGCGACTGTCGCTGCCAGGAGACAAATCCCGAAAAAAAACGTCTTGGCGGGCCATGATCGCCTCTATTTCATTGTTTTATTTGAAAAAAAGTTTTTTGCGTGTTAATATCACGGGCTTATCTGTGTCTTTGCACTGTCGCAGGGTAATTTACAGTCATTGCATCTTTTGGTGTGCTGCTGTTTGTTCCCCTTGTATATAACGTTCAGGCGAATCAGATAAAACCGTCGGATTGCGATCGCCGGCGCCATCTTTATCCGTTTTTCGGATTTTGAGCCCGTGTGCCCCCGGTAGTGATCCGCTTCAAACTCAAATTTTAGGAATACATCATGAAGACCTTTGTGGCCAAGCCCCATGAAGTCAAACGTGACTGGTATGTTATTGATGCAAAAGGCAAAGTCCTTGGTCGTGTAGCCAGCGAAGTTGCACGCCGTTTGCGCGGTAAACATAAACCGGAATTTACCCCTCACGTTGACACAGGCGATTACATCGTCATTATTAACGCAGCTGATATCGTTGTAACAGGCGCCAAATCGGAAGACAAAAAATACTTCCGTCACTCTGGCTATCCTGGCGGCATCTACGAAACAAACTTCCGGAAAATGCAAGAGCGTTTCCCCGGTCGTGCGATTGAAAAAGCCGTTAAGGGCATGCTGCCAAAAGGTCCCCTGGGTTACGCCATGATCAAGAAGCTCAAGGTGTACGCGGGTGCCGAGCATCCTCATACTGCCCAGCAGCCTAAAACGCTGGAATTTTAAGGATAAATCATGATCGGTAATTGGAATTATGGAACGGGCCGTCGTAAAACGTCAGTTGCCCGTGTGTTTCTGAAAAAAGGTACAGGTAATATTGTTGTCAACGGTAAACCTGTTGACCAATATTTTGCTCGTGAAACAGGTCGCATGGTTGTTCGCCAGCCCCTGGTACTCACAGAGATGGTTGAATCTTTTGATTTTCACATCAATGTACACGGTGGCGGCGAAAGCGGTCAGGCTGGCGCTGTGCGTCACGGTATTACCCGTGCGCTCATCGACTACGACGCCACACTTAAGCCCGCGCTGTCAAAAGCCGGCTTGGTAACACGTGACGCCCGTGAAGTTGAACGTAAGAAAGTGGGTTTCCACAAGGCGCGTCGTCGGAAGCAGTTCAGCAAACGCTAATTTGTTTCGCGACATGTCGAAAAGGCCGCTTTTGCGGCCTTTTTCTTTTGAATTCTTTATAATGGTTTTCTGCGCTTAATTATTCAATGGATGCAAACACAATGGCTTCTTCCTCTTCAACTGTCAAAGTCGGTATTGTTGGTGGTACAGGTTACACCGGGGTAGAGCTGTTGCGTCTGCTGTCCGCTCACCCGAATGTTCGGTTGCACGCCATCACCTCACGCAAAGAGGAAGGCATGCCGGTTTCCACCATGTTCCCCAATCTGCGCGGTCATGTAGACCTGGCTTTTTCAACGCCTGAAAACGCTGCGCTGACCGAATGTGACGTAGTTTTTTTCGCAACGCCCCACGGTGTGGCCATGGCGCAGGCGCGCGAACTCATTGATGCCGGCGTCAAGGTCATTGATCTGGCTGCGGATTTTCGTCTGCAGGATACGGCCGTATTTGAAAAGTGGTACAAAATGCCGCACAGCTGCCCCGATATCTTGCGCGAAAGTGCTTACGGGCTGGTTGAATTGAACCGGGAAAATATCGCCGGCGCGCAGGTCATTGGTAACCCGGGTTGCTATCCCACCACGGTTATCCTGGGTCTGGCGCCGTTGCTTGAGAAAAAACTGGTGCATACCAGCAATATTATTGCCGATTGCAAATCTGGTGTTTCGGGCGCCGGACGCAAGGCCGAAGTGAGCACGCTGTTTTCCGAAGCGGGCGACAATTTCAAGGCATACGGGGTTGCCGGACACAGGCATCATCCGGAAATTACCGAGCAGCTCACTGCGCTGGCAGGCGAAGCGGTCAAACTTACCTTCGTTCCCCACCTGGTGCCCATGATTCGCGGCATGCTATCGACCATTTACGTCACAATCAAGGATGACGCGCTGGATACCGATTTCCAGGCCCTGTACGAAAGTCGCTACGCCAACGAGCAGTTTGTTGACGTGATGCCGGCAGGCAGCCAGCCCGAAACCAGGTCGGTGCGGGCTTCAAATACCTTGCGAATTGCCGTGAGCCGCCCGGATAATGGCAATCAGCTCATTATCATTGTGGTTCAGGACAATCTGGTCAAGGGCGCTGCCGGTCAGGCTGTACAGAACATGAATTTGCTTTTTGGGTTGCCTGAGCAGGCGGGTCTGGGCGGCGTGGCTATTCTTCCCTGATCTGACAGATATGTCCATGTTCGCGCGCGGTTTTCTGTTTCTGGTTGGCGTCACTATGGGGGGCAGCGCTGCGTATTATTACACGCATAATATGATGCAGCGCGAAATGTTCAGTCAGAAGACCGAGCTGGCCGAACAGCTGTCTCATGCGCTGATGCAGGAGAAAATCAAGTTGACGGAGCTGCAAAGTCGCCTGGATATCTCCGAGACGCAGATGACCATGGATCGGGCGACGATTGCCGAATACGAAAGCCAGGTCAAAAAATTGCAGGATGATCTGTCGCGCACCTCCGAGCAGTTGTCCTTTTATGATGAACTAGTGCCGGCCGGCCCTCAGGGTGCCATCAGTGTGCGCGGTTTTGATGCGGTCGTGGAAGGGCGGCGGGTCCGTTTCAAGGTGCTGGTGTCCCGGCAGGCCCAGGCAGGCACGGTCTTTAAAGGTGAGCTCAAATTTACGGCAACCGGCACCTTAAATGGTGAGGCTGCCACTGTAGATCTGATTCCGGACACAGTCGAGCACGCCAGTACGGGTTCGGACAGCATTCCAGCCGTGACCGACTTGAAAAAACAAGCCCCGGCCCCAATATTAAAACTGGATTTTGAAACCATTCAGCGAATCCAGGGTCTATTGATGTTCCCAGAGGGCTTTGTGCCCAAAAAAATCACCATGCGTGTGCTCGAGGGCAAGACGGTGCGTGCATCTCGCACCGCCGAACTGTCTCCCTGATTGCGCCATATGGTAAAATGAATTTCTGCTAACGGTGGCTGTATCCCACCAGGAGTCTAAAAATGAGTACTGTTCTCGAATCTGTCGATCTGCAAGCCCCTCCAACCCCGTTGCTTTTTACCGAAGCGGCGGCCACAAAGGTTAAAGACCTGCTTATCGAAGAAGGCAACCCCGAGCTCAAACTGCGCGTGTTCGTGCAGGGCGGCGGCTGTTCCGGCTTCCAGTATGGCTTCACGTTTGATGAAGTGATAAATGAAGACGATACGACGATCGACAAAAACGGTGTGCAACTGCTGGTTGATCCAATGAGCTTTCAGTATCTGGTTGGTGCAGAGATCGATTACAAGGAAGATATCGAGGGCTCACAATTTGTGATCCGTAACCCGAACGCGACCACAACCTGCGGCTGCGGCTCTTCGTTCTCGGTTTAAGCGCGAACGCACGATTGCGTGGTGTTTGGACAAGGGGGTGGCAAGTATCCCCTTAATGGCAGTGCTTAAAGGCTTTTCTTTACGGTATGCCTTTAAATCTGTATCCATTTTACCTTTCCAAAGGCATTTGCTCGCACGGCACCAGTCAGACAAATCCGGCTCCCTTATTTGGGATGCCGGATTTTTTATTGGGCTTGTCTATTGGGCTTGTAATCAGGCCTTTTGATCGACCTTTGCGGATCGACCGCTACGCCGGGTACAGGCAGCCCAGTATGGTTTTTCTGCGTGCTCCGGTCACCGACGGCGTGCCGGCGGGGTGCCCAGACAGAAAGGCATGGGCCAGCCAGGCAAACGCCAGCGCTTCCATAGACTGCGAGGCAATGCCATGCGCATCGCTGGTGCTCAATTGCACGCCAGGCAGGCGGGACTGCAGATCTTCGAGCAGGGCGCGGTTACCGGTTCCGCCCCCACACACAATCAGTGTCTGGCTATCGGCAGCATAGCGGCGGATGGCCAGGGCCACGGTTTGCGCCGTAAAGGCCCGCAATGTCGCCTGCACGTCCTGCGGCGCAATGGCCTCAAACCCCGCAAGCCGCGTTTGCAGCCAGGTGTGATTGAAAAGATCCCGTCCTGTGGATTTGGGTGGTGGTAATGCCAGCCAGGGTTCGCTTTCAATAAGCGTGTCAAGAAGAGGTTGGTGCACGGTGCCGCCGGCCGACCATGCGCCGTCCTTGTCGTAAGATTCGCCAGTATGGGCCAGACACCACATATCCAGCAACACATTGGCCGGTCCGGTATCAAAGCCGGTCACGTCCTGGCCCGGACGCAGGATGCTGATATTGGCAATGCCGCCCAGGTTCAGTACCGTCACTGTCTGCTCGCTGGCAAAAATTGCCTCGTGAAAGGCAGGCACCAAGGGAGCGCCCTGACCCCCAGCGGCCACATCGCGGCTGCGAAAATCGGCCACGACCGCAATGCCGGTATTTTCTGCCAGGCGGGCGGGGGCATTGAGCTGAATAGTGAAGCCCAGTTCGGGGCGATGCCTGACGGTTTGCCCGTGAGCGCCGATGGCTGCGATCCGGCTGGCGGGCAGGTTCGCCTGCGCCAGCAAATCGGCCACCACCTGGGCATACAAGTCGGCCAACTGGCAACTGGCAAGGCCGGCGCGCTCCAGCTCGTTGTTGCCGGCACGATTTAAATCCAGCAATTGGGCTCTGAGTGCGGTAGGCATGGGACGCGAAGCAAACGCTACGATTTGCGGCCGGTCGGTGCCGGAGAAGGCAGCCAGCACACCGTCGGCGCCATCGGTGCTGGTGCCGGACATCAAGCCGATCAAATAGCGGGGTTCCTGCGCTTGGGTCATGAGCATCTGCCTGGCCGAAAAGGGTATAATTTAACATTGAAATATGCGCAAAAGGGCGTTTATCGGCTTGGTTCTGTTGCCAATGTCCTTCCTTTACCCATCTGCCCGCGCCCAGGAATCAGAAAATTTATGTCAACACCCGAAATACCCCTTAGTCCGGAAGTGGAAAACGACCTGCAAACCGTGCTGCGCGGCTGCGACGAGCTGCTGGTTCAGTCTGAATTTGCCGTCAAGCTGCAAAACAGCCGTAACACTGGTACGCCGCTGCGTATCAAGCTGGGCCTGGATCCCACCGCTCCCGATATTCACTTGGGGCATACCGTGGTGCTCAATAAAATGCGCCAGCTTCAAGATATGGGGCACAACGTTATTTTTCTGATCGGCGACTTCACCTCCATGATCGGCGACCCCAGCGGGCGCAATGCGACCCGTCCACCGCTCACGCGCGAGCAGATCGAAGTTAATGCCAAAACCTATTATGAGCAGGCCAGCAAGGTGCTGGACCCGTCACGTACTGAAGTGCGCTACAACTCCGAGTGGTGCGATCCACTGGGCGCGCGCGGCTTGATCCAACTGGCTTCCCGCTACACGGTTGCCCGAATGATGGAACGCGATGACTTCACCAAGCGCTTCAAGGGCGGCATTCCCATTTCTGTTCATGAATTTCTGTACCCGCTTATGCAGGGCTATGATTCGGTCGCGCTCAAGGCAGACCTGGAATTGGGCGGAACAGACCAGAAGTTCAATCTGCTGGTGGGCCGTGAATTGCAAAAGGAATATGGCCAGCCGGCTCAATGCATTCTGACGATGCCCTTGCTCGAAGGTCTGGACGGTGTCGAAAAAATGTCCAAGTCCAAGCACAATTACATTGGTATTACGGAAACGCCTGACTCCATGTTCGGCAAGCTCATGTCCATCTCCGATACATTAATGTGGCGTTATTATGAATTACTTTCATTCAAGTCGCTGCAGGACATTGCTACACTTGCGCAACAGGTCAAAGAGGGCAGAAATCCACGCGATGTGAAGGTCGAACTGGCGCAGGAAATCATTACGCGCTTTCACAGCGCAACAGACGCTGACAACGCGCTGGCCAATTTCGAGGCGCGCTTTCGCGATGGTGTCATTCCGGAAGAAATGCCCGAAATCAACCTCGGGCCGGGTCCGCTGGGTATTCTGCGGATCCTCAAAGAGGCCGGTCTGGCTAGTTCCGGCACCGAGGCCGGGCGCAATGTGCAGCAGGGTGGGGTGCGGGTCGATTCCCAGCGAGTGGAAGACAAGAATCTGCAGCTGGAGGCTGGCACCTATGTGGTCCAGGTCGGTAAACGCAAGTTTGCCCGGGTCACCGTAAGCGCCTGACGCGAAGCCATATCTGCCCACCCCGTGAGTGCGGCAGGTTGCGGTTTTTCAGGCGGTAAAGGAACAACAGGCAACACGGTTCGTTTTGCCTGGCGTTCATCCGCGCCACAAGCGCATTTTGATCTGTTTTTATTGTATTGAAGGGGATGTCATGAAAATCAGCAGCCAGTCATTTGAACACGAAAAAGCAATCGGGCCGGCCAACGCCTTTGCCAAGCCGGATACGCAGGCGCACATGATCCTGTCGGACAACAAAAACCCACATTTGGCCTGGGCCGATGCGCCCGAAGGTACGCGTTCATTCGTTGTCCTGTGCGTAGATAAAGACGTGCCAAGCAAGCCCGATGACGTCAATCAGGACGACCGTGAAGTGCCGGCCAGCCTGCCCCGCGTTGATTTCTATCATTGGGCGCTGGTTGATATTCCGGCGGATATCACCGAGATCGCCGAAGGTGAGTTTTCCAACGGCGTGACGCCCAAGGGAAAAAGCGGCCCGCTGGCAGCCAAGGACATGCGCCAGGGTATTAACGACTTTACCAACTGGTTTGCCGGCGATCACGATATGAAGGGCGATTACTTTGGCTATGACGGTCCATGCCCGCCTTTTAATGATGCGCTGGTACATCGCTATTATTTTACGGTCTATGCGCTGGATATCGATACCTTGCCATTGACCGGCAGCTTTACCTGCGCCGACGTGGCCGAGGCCATCGCGCCCCATGTGCTGGACCAGGCCACGATCATGGGGCTGTATTCGCTGAATCCCAAAGTTTCCTTTTGAATTTTATCCAATTACCCGCTTTATATAGGACACGTTATGTTTGACCGCTCGCTAACTCTTGACAAGGTAGATCCTGAACTCTGGAGTGCCATCCAACAAGAAAATACCCGTCAGGAGCAGCACATCGAACTGATTGCTTCTGAAAACTACACCAGCCCGGCAGTCATGCAGGCGCAGGGCACGCAGCTGACCAACAAGTACGCAGAAGGTTATCCTGGCAAGCGCTACTACGGTGGCTGCGAATTTGTCGATATCGCTGAAGAGCTGGCTATCAAACGCCTGAAAGAACTGTTTGGCGCCGAAGCGGCCAACGTGCAGCCGAACTCCGGCTCACAGGCCAATCAGGGCGTGTACATGGCGGTGCTCAAGCCCGGCGACACCGTGCTGGGCATGAGCCTGGCAGAGGGCGGTCACCTGACGCATGGCGCATCGGTCAACGCATCGGGCAAGCTGTACAACTTCATCCCTTATGGGCTGGACGAAAATGAAGTGCTCAACTACGAACAGGTTGAGCAACTGGCCAAAGAACACAAGCCCAAAATGATCGTGGCCGGTGCTTCTGCGTACTCCCTGACAATCGATTTTGAGCGCATGGCCAAAATTGCCCATGACAATGGCGCCTACCTGATGGTCGATATCGCTCACTATGCAGGCCTGGTTGCAGGTGGTCAGTATCCGAACCCGGTTCCTCATGCCGATTTTGTCACATCAACCACGCACAAATCCTTGCGTGGCCCGCGCGGCGGCGTGATCATGATGAAGGCAGAGCACGAAAAAATCATCAACTCCGCCATCTTCCCTGGCATCCAGGGCGGCCCGCTCATGCATGTCATCGCCGGTAAAGCAGTTGCCTTCAAAGAAGCGCTCAGCCCGGAATTTACTGACTATGCCAAGCAGGTCGTGGCCAATGCCAAAGTGCTGGCCGATACACTGGTCAAACGCGGCTTGCGCATTGTTTCAGGCAAGACCGAAAGCCACGTCATGTTGGTGGACTTGCGCGCCAAGGGCATTACCGGCAAGGTTGCCGAAGCTCGCCTGGGTGATGCGCATATCACCGTCAACAAGAACGCGATTCCGAACGATCCGGAAAAACCGTTCGTGACCAGCGGCATCCGCCTGGGCACCCCGGCCATGACCACACGTGGTTTTACCGAGGCCGAGGCTGAACTGACTGCGAACCTGATTGCCGATGTGCTGGATAACCCAGACGATGAGGCAAACATCGCTGCTGTTCGTGCTAAAGTGAATGAACTTACAGCGCGCTTCCCGGTTTACAAATAAACCGCGCGTTATCTCAACGCAATAACCTTATTGCCCGGCACAGGACTTTAGCAAAATGAAATGCCCGTTTTGTTCACACCACGATACACAGGTTATGGACTCGCGGGTATCCGAAGAAGGCGACACCATTCGTCGTCGTCGCCGGTGTCTGTCCTGTGACCGGCGCTTTACCACATACGAACGTATCGAGTTGGCCATGCCTGCCGTGGTCAAACGCAATGGCACCCGGGCCGAGTTTGATCCGGCCAAGCTGCAAGCCAGCTTGCGGCTGGCATTGCGCAAACGCCCAGTCAGTACCGAATTGCTGGAGCGGGCAGTTGCTCGCATTCAGGAATCACTGCTCAATTATCCCGAAAAAGAAGTCTCGACCGATCACATCGGCGAGCTGGTCATGAGCGAGCTCAAGCAACTGGATCAGGTTGCCTACGTACGGTTTGCCTCGGTCTACAAAAGCTTCCAGGATATCGAAGAGTTCGTCAATGCCATCAAGGAAATGCAAAAGCCGGTCAAGCCACATAATGGCGGCCGCCCGGATGCTGTCGATAATGCCTGAGGGTTTGTTGTGGTGTGGCGCAGCGCGCGCCGGCATGTGTCGGCGGGCACGCTGACTCTTTATCATCGGAACATTGGTTTATGAATGATCAGGACTATATGGATCGGGCACTGGCCCTGGCGCGCAGCGTCATGTTCAGCACCAGCCCGAATCCGCGTGTGGGCTGCGTGATCGTCAACCAGGGCCAGATCCTGGGCGAGGGCGCCACCCAGCCACCAGGCGGGCCGCACGCCGAGGTATGCGCCATCCGCGATGCACAGGCCAAGGGGCATGCGCTGGCGGGATCAACCTTTTACGTTACGCTTGAGCCCTGCAGCCACTATGGCCGCACGCCACCGTGTGTGGATGCGCTGCTTGCGGTAAAACCTGCGCGGGTTGTGATTGCCGCCAGGGACCCGAATCCGCTGGTCAGCGGAGCGGGCATTGGCAAGCTGCAGGACGCTGGAATCACAGTTGAAATTGGCCTGGGACTTGAGCAGGCGCTGGAAATCAACCCCGGTTTCGTATCGCGCATGAGCACTCAACGCCCCTGGGTCCGCATGAAAATTGCCAGTACGCTCGATGGCAAGGTCGCCCTGAACAATGGTCGCTCGCAATGGATCACCGGTGGCCAGGCGCGTGCCGATGGACACCACTGGCGCGCCCGTGCCTGCGTCATCCTGACCGGCTCTGGGACCGTGCGCGACGACGATCCGCAGCTTACCGTGCGCGATGTACACACGTCTCGCCAACCCATTCGGGCCGTCATTGACAGCCAGTTTGCCATTGACGAAGACGCGAGGTTATTTGACGGCAACCCGGTGTGGATTTTCGTGACCGAGTATAACGTTGCCAAGGCCGAACGCCTGGCCGCGCGCAACGTGCGCGTGATTACGGTAAACGAAAAAAACAGGCATGTGGACTTGAAAGCCGTCATGGCCTGGCTGGGGCAACAGGATATAAACGAAGTGCATGTTGAGGCCGGGCCTGGTCTGAATGGCGCGCTGCTGCAGGCCGGGTGCGTGGATGAACTGCTGGTCTACCTGGCTCCGACCATTCTGGGCGATGCCCGCTCGGCCGTTGCGCATACCCCATTTAACGTGTTGGCCGACGCCTATCGCTTTGAGTTCTTCGACACCGCTGCCTGCGGCAAGGACATGCGCCTGCGGGCCAGAATGCCGACACGCTGGAATCAATTACAATTGCAATCGGGCGGGACTCAGCCCGATATGGAGTAACGAATGTTCACAGGAATTATCAGCGGCGTTGGCCGCATCAGCCAGGTCAAACCGGCCGGCAACAGCGCCGATGATGGCGTGCATGTCACTATCGAGGCAAACAATTTCGATCTTTCCGGGATTGGCCTGGGCGATTCGATCGCCGTGCAAGGCGCCTGCATGACCGTCGTGTCATTGGATGAGGGCGCTTTCCAGATTGATGTCTCGCGAGAGAGCCTGGATAAAACCGCGGGGCTGGACAAGGCCGGCGAAGTGAACCTGGAACGCTCGCTCAAACTGGGCGATTCCCTGGACGGGCACCTGGTCTCCGGGCACGTAGATGGCATGGGGCAGGTCACGCGCTTTGAACAAGTGGGCGAGTCGCACGAGTTATGCATTCAGGTGCCGACAGCACTGGCAAAATACCTGGCTTACAAAGGCTCGGTCACAGTCAATGGCGTGAGCCTGACGGTCAACTCGGTCAAGGATAATGCAGACGGTTGCGAGATCAGTATCAATATCATCCCGCACACCTTGCAAGTAACTACGCTCAAACACCTGCAAGCAGGGACGAAAGTGAATCTGGAAATCGATATGATTGCGCGTTATGTCGAAAGGATGCTAAAATAGCAGGCTAAATTGAGAACGGGTTGTTGAATTAACGCAATGGTCGCAGTAAGTTCTTGATGACAGGGTCGGTGGCCGAGTGGCTGAAGGCGCACGCTTGGAAAGCGTGTATACGGTAACGTATCGGGGGTTCGAATCCCCCCCAACCCGCCAGTGATTTTACACATATCCAATAAAATCAATAAGTTATAATTTTGGATTTGTGCTCGATTGCGCTGGAATATAGCTGTTTATGGTGTGTTTTGTCACTATTCCGTCACACATGGAAAAGGGCCACAGCCTTGCTGCCAGCGGTCAAATTGGCATCTGGCATCCATTTGCCGTACACCTTCGCAATCATCGTCCAATCTGAGTGCCCCATCTGATCGGCTACCCACATCGGGTGCTCACCAGCCGATAGCATCATACTGGCATACGTGTGCCTTGTTTGATACGGATTGCTTCACGCTAATTGCTGTTGTAGATCGCTGGCTCAAATCATCCATTGTGAGATTCCAGTAATTACCTATATCGTTTGTTGCCGCCGCTGGTTATGCAATATCTACCCCCACGTGGCCCGACGCAATTAAGTGCTCGTGAGCATGGGCAGGGGCCAGCGGCATAAGAACGTTTCTGACTTGGACGAGTAGTTTGTTTGCTTCCGGGCTTGCTTGCTTTCGCTGAACTATTGCTTTTAGTAACAGGGCTCTTGTTTTTTGTAGGCGTAGCGGCTGCATTACTAGTAGTGGCCTCTGATAAGCGGGCAGGGTTACTGTATAGCGCCGTAGGTTGAGTTTCGGTTGGACGTGAAGGTTCAACGGCCGAGCGTGAAACGGTAGCGCGATTCTGACTATCGGACTTTGCTTCCTTCTTCCCATTACTGCAAGAGCCAATGACGAAGATAATAAAAAGTGCGAACACACCGAATCTCCAGCCATACTTATTTTTCTGTCCCCGTGCCATATGCGTTGTCCTTTATTTGTGGATCTTTTGTTTGCGGAAAAATCTGTGATGATATGTATTTACACTGAGTCGATAGATCCATTGATTGTGCCCGCAATTAGTTTCAGATTTTGCAAGAGCTTGATAGGGTCGGCGCCCCCATTTGTAAAACCCTTAGTTCACTCTTTTAACCGTTTCGGTCGCGCTGCATTTCCGGCCGGCCAGATCCCAGCATTGACTGCGGCGCATTTAATTGCTTTCTTCATCTGTCCCCGCTCTGGTATTTTTCTTAAATTGCGCCCAAGTGTTGGCTTTTGCTGCGCCCAAATATAACATATGTAAGTAAATATAAATGAATATGAGTATGTGTAGTGATTCTGGCTGTGCATGACAACAGTCTAATTTCAACGTCCGTGCCTAGCCCGAGGGTGCGATAGGCTTTTGAGCTACTGGCGGTTGTGTTGCGCAGCTAGCCAGCCCGATCACCACAGGCAAAAGTACGAATTTAATAGTTTTGTTCATGGCGTAATCTCTGAAGTGGTTTATTTGCTCGCTGAAGGATTTAGAATTTCCATTCGATCGAAGACTGAACTGGGGTTGCAAGCAAAATACTCCAAAGAATTACCTTTTCTGGAAACGTTAACGCCCTGGGTATCACCTCCAAACACTTCGTACTTGTAGTCTCCGTTCATAACTACAGTTCGCTGAGACGATTTACCGCCCATAATTTCGGTGGTGTACGTTACGTCGCGTTTTAATCTGCTCAGCGTCAATTCTGGCCGGGCCCGGGGGCCAAAGCTGTAGAAGACGCCGCCAGGCACTTTGCACAGCAGAAGCTCCTTGCCGTCTGATACTCGACAGCTGAATGCCATTTCTCCAGCATCAGGGCATTTTTTGTCTTGCTCAACCCCCCGGGATAACTGTTTTACGGTATATCTCTGTTTTCCGCCAAGACAATCAAAGTCAAATCGTTCTCCATTCTTGTCATCAACTATGTACGCCATGCCATCTGAAGGGATTGCGAATGGCTTGATTCCGACATAGGCGCCGTAACTGTTCTTGGCATTAACCAATCCGCATATAGTCCCGTCTCTGTGCTGACTCACGCTACTGAACTTCGCGCTATACGGGTCTTTTAGCAACGGTTCTATGGGACCCAAATCAATTGATTGGGCAAGAGCTGCTTCAAATAACAAAGTAGACAGAAGCAAGAAAACGCAACGGGTAATTTTCATCATTGGCATCGCATTAAGAGCTTGTTGAATTTAACAGTATGATGCTCCCCTCTCAGCTTCAGACGGTTTCCATTTAGAGCTAGGATGAAATTGGACCTGCTTACGGTGTCTTCGTACTCTTCTATACCGATTATTTCTAATCCCCCAGGAGCGGTTTTGTTGGTCGCTATGACTTCGGCTGCTCCGTAGTCTGTATCGCTTGTAAGCCACGATTGCTCGATCATTGCCGGCACATCGCATTTTGAAGTTACGTCCCATTTCCCCCTATATTGCTCGGGTATGATGCTAGCGGCTTTAGAATAGGCATAATCACCCTTCATATTTTTTTCATCTGTTGAGCACAAACCGGAGGGCGACACCTGTAATTTCCCATCACGAACGATTGCATCGATATTGCACTGACTCGGGGCATCTCCATGGTACGCGCTACCCGTCTGCTTGAATGTCACCAACTGGTTCTGCTTTATTTGCTTTGGCTCGGACGACTTGTATTTCTGGATAATTCCGTCTCCGACGAAAATCAAACCATACTGATAAGTGCCACTGTTCTCGAACGAAGATAGGTTCACCTTGCGATTGGATGCACCTATGTAGGTACCTTCTACTGGTGATGTAGCCAACAATGTTGATATTTGCTTGGTAGGCGCGGCGCAACCCACCAATCCAATTGCAGTTGCTATAATCACACACTTAATTTCATAATTCATTGTTTGTTACCTTTATTCTAATAAAAGGGCAAAAAATGCCCAGCCAACCAGAACCACTTACATCGGTATCTCCTCTGCTCAACCATCACGCCGATAACCTGGATTTGCTGCTGGTCGCTTCGCATTGAAGGGTAGTTATCGTTCAACGGAACCAGTTCAAATACTTCCTTCTCGCCGATAGATAGAATCTTGTATTGCTTAAAGGTCGCTTCCTCTCCGTCATTGCGCGCGACCACAAAATCGGCTGGCTGCGGCACAAGTTCACAATCAATAATGACCTGATCTTCTTCTACAAAGTCCGGGGCCATTGAATCCCCCAATATTTGTAGCGCGAACGATCGATCAGAGAGCGCCAGATCGGTAAGGAGATACTCCATACCCTCTGTGTCGAAATTTGTCCTCCTATCGGTGAATATGCCAGCTTGCACGTAATTGAGCAAGGGAATGCGGGTTTCCCCGATCTGAGCGCGCAACACACAGCAATCGAATTTCAAAGTTTTGGCAATATAATGAGCTGCCATTTGGGGTACTTCTGAAGGATCGAGATCAGATCAAAGATGCGTTCTCTGTTCTGCAAAAGATACTTTGGCCTTTGCAGCAAGATCCTGATGCGGATATATCAATTTCATTGATTACTTTTGTGGGTGATCAGAGTTGCAGTCATGGCATGTTTGTTGGAGACGAGTGTTTCGAGGAAAACGCTTTTGATAATCTTTACGAAGAGCCAAGATGCAATGCAAGGAATATGTCAGCGGAATTCAAGCCGGTTGCCATATTACCGAGGTAAAAAACGATGAATATTAATTGATCGGATATCAACGATGTAGAAGAAAAGCTCAAGCTGTCTGTCAGACGCCGAAATTGGCTCCATATGGAAAACCACACCAGTTCAATTTGTGAAAAACGCTGGGGTGTCATGATTTTCCCATGACTCAAGAGGCTTGCGGCAAACACATGCTTGACTGCAGGTGCTAGGGGTTTATGTCATCTCTCGAGCGCCCTTCGATGGCGTAGTCCAATGAAAAATGCCCGCAAAAGAATGCGGGCATTTTTTTTGAGCGTGAACCTGACTTATCTACTTCCCACCGCCTGTCGCATGCACGACATAGGCCACGATGGCATCCATGGATGCTTCGTCCAGGGAATCGGCAAAGGACGGCATTACGCCCATTCCTTCCTGCAAGACCTTTTTAATGCGTGGCGCATCGGCTTTCAGTTCATCAAGGTCGGGGCCAATGGTTCCGGCCGCTCCCGCGTCTTTCAGGGTGTGGCACACGGCACAGGCCGGGGCGGCATCCGATATGAACAGGGCTTTCCCTTTCTCCAACTGTGGATCAGGGTCAGCCGCAAAACCGGTGCCTGGCACACCCATCCATAAGGCAGCCGCTACGGCCGACAATACAACATGCTTCATTTTTTTCCTTAGGCGACTTTGACCGCCACCATGTGGTCGCGCCAGCTATTGTTGATATAACCGCGATTATTTTCACGGCGTGCTTCGGGCTGGGTATCGCCAGCCTCGTTGGTGGCCCGGCAGGCCAGCTCGTGGGTACCCGCAGCCAGGTCAGCGCTAAAGACGAATTCACGCCACGCATACCTGCCCAGGTCCGGTCCGACGAACTCGGCTTTTTTCCAGTCTTTGCCGCCATTGACGGAGACTTCGATAGACTTGGCCGCGGTCATCCCGCCCATGGCAATGCCACTGATCTGCACACGCCCGGCCGCAACGGTTTGCTCCGGGTCAGACGGATAGTTGATCCAGGACTTGACCGGCAGTTCCCAAATGGAATCGTGGCTGGCACTGGATTTCTCGCCTACCGGCGACCATCGATAGCTGGTTTGCTGTATTTTGGCCGGCGATTGCTCTTTGGTGAATGACAGGTGCTTGATGTACTTGATGGAGTTCACGCCGGTATAGCCCGGCACGATGATGCGCAAGGGGCCGCCATGCGCCAGCGGCAAGGCCTCGCCGTTGATCTCCCATGCCAGGATAGCGTCTTCCATGGCTGAAATCGGCACCGAGCGCTCGACCCGGATGGTATTGGGATCCAGGCCTTGCGGAATGGGTTCGCCGCCCGTGCTGGTCATGTAGACCATGCCTTCTGTCATGCCCCCAACGGCTTCCAACAGCGCCTTGACTGGCACGCCGGTAAAAATAACGCAGCCGGCGGCGCCCACGGTCCATTGCGTGCCGCTGGGTTTATGTGGAAACCAGGCCCGACCGTTGCCTGAACACTGCAGGACCATGGGTACGGCGGCCAAGCCCAGGGTTTTAAGCTCGGCCACGGTGAAGCTGCGTGGCTTGGCAACGCCACTGACCTCAAGCGTCCAGCTCTCGGGCTCTTTTACCATGTTGGCGTCAGTCGGCGGCGCCACGTTATTGCGGACAAACAGGCGATTAGTTGGCGTAATGACGCCGTTTCCAAAAGCCATTCGCCGGGTTTCAATCGTGTTCGCGCTATGGACGATCATGCTGTCGGCATCTTTCCAGCTAGCGTAGGCGGGCAAAGGCTTGGCGGCCGAGCCGCCAGCGCCCGGGTCCGGCTTGCCCAGATCGGCGCGTGCTACGCCAGCCAGCCCTGCCATCGCAGCGATGCTGCCTGTTGATATCAGCATCTGACGACGACCTGCATTAGTCAGTTCTTTCATTATTGTCTCCCTGAACGGTTGGTTCTGTTCTTTATATCTATTAGTCATATAGTTATATTCGACATAATATCATAATTGAAATAAGGATCGGGGAAGGTAAATTGATCCGCCTGCGCAATGGCGGTGGGGACGCAGGCCAGGCGCGCCAGTGCATCGCTAAGCGCCTCCCGTCTTTTCAGCGAACATTCCATGGCTTGTTCAAGCTCGTTTGAAATAATTTGTCTGGCAACGGTAAAGGCGCTCGCGCGTTCCACATTGTCTGTTTGCTCATGGACCGCAGCCCCGGGCCCTGGGTTTCGAGGCCAATAGTGTTGTTTATAGAAAAAAGTGTTGTTTACCCACACATGCAATTGCAATTGACTATATGAATTCATTTTTCAAACGATTGCATGCGCCCTGTATAGCCACGAATGTTTTCAATTGGGCACGAACGTTTACACGTGCTGTGTAGCGGCGATGGTATAAAAATTTACGAGCAGGCGTGATGCCTGGATTTTCAAAGGGACCATTTATGAACTATAAATTCAAAACACTCGCTGGCTTGTGTCTATGCGCAGGACTGGCTGCATGTTCTACTTCAAATGAAAACGGCAAGGATTTGTCGCAACAAACGGTCGAATATAGCTGCGGTCAAGGCAACACTCAGCCCGTAAGCGTCCAGTACACCTTCCAGGGTGAGGAACCGCTGGCCGCCAAAGTCGTCTATTCCAACCAGGCGATGGAACTGACGCGTGCCACGACCAGCAACGCCGACATGGTCGGCAATACATTCCGCGGCAATGGATATACCTGGACCACCGACAAATTCACCCGTGAAAACGTAGGTTCAGTCAACGGCAAAATGCTCACCCAGGACGCGCGACAGGGGGGAATGGGTCAGGCCTCCACCGTTGGTAACGTTCTGGTCAAGGATTGCAAGGTCGGCAGCTAATTAACGTCATTATTTGTCTTCAATCCGATGCGTCGGGATACCTGCATCGGATCCCGACTTTTCCACCATGCCCATCCCACAAGATCGGCATGGCACTTTTTCTTGACTAAACTGAAGCACCAGCCAATTGGGGTTGCCCATCTGGCAGCTCGCGAATAAATGTTTGTGGCGTGATCATAGACAATATGATGGGTGCCTCAAAAACGCCAGTGCTTTGGTGTATATCTGATAATAAATAATAAATAATAAATATTAAAAATAAATACCGAGTAAATCTGTAATGAATAAATCTGGATTGGCACTGAAACCGGCCTGTTTGAGCTGTGTTTTGTCACTAATGCGTCGCTGGTGAGAAACTGCTTCACATGCTGCAATCGATCAGATCAACATGCCGCATCCCTTACCCATAGGCCTTTGCTGTTGTCATTCCGTGCTCGCCTCATTTATCGGGTTGCCTACCTGCATAGGATCGGCTCAGTCCATGAATTTGCGAGGGCGCAAATTTTTTCGCGACTTATTATCACGATAAAACGTAAAATCAAGACAATGTTGTGACGTAATAGCCAGCAGCAGCGGGTTCTCAGGATGGACGTTGTCGTGCTTTTGACACGAACGCTTTCCTGTTGCGCAATCCACCCGTACTCAGAGCGCTGTTGCCGTTATCAATCTATCCTTTGCCCGTACATCAGGAACATATGAATACTTCTATCAATGAACCCCAGGCTGTGTCCAATCCGGTCACCCGCAACGCAATATTCATCGTTGCAACCATAGCTCAAGACAGCGAGCATCTTGAGACGGTGCGCGCCTGGTGCGAAGATGTCGAGGGCCTGGTGCGTTCAGTGGGTACACGCTTTCCGGCAAGCGGGTTAAGCTGTGTTTGCGGATTCGGCTCCGAGGCATGGGATCGGCTGTTTGGCCAGCCGCGGCCAATGCAATTGCATCCTTTTAAGGCTATCGGGTCGGGAGAGCGGATCGCCGTGTCCACGCCTGGAGATCTGCTACTGCATATTCGCGCCGACGAAATGGATATGTGTTTCGAGCTTGCTACTCAATTGATTTCAAAACTTGGCGATGCCGTGACGGTGATCGACGAAGTTCACGGATTCCGGTACTTCGATCAGCGCGCCATCATCGGCTTTGTCGATGGCACTGAAAACCCCACAGGCCGAGAGGCCGAAGACTACACTGTTATCGGGGACGAGGATCAAACGTTTGCTGGTGGCAGCTACGTACTGGTGCAAAAATACCTGCACGATATGAACGCCTGGAATGCGCTTACCGTCGAGCAGCAGGAAAAGGTCATTGGCCGCAGCAAATTTGCCAATATTGAGCTTGACGACGATGTCAAACCGACCAATTCCCACAGCGCACTGACGACCGTGGAAGAAAACGGACGCGAATTGAAGATCATCAGAGACAACATGCCTTTTGGCAGGCCGGGCATGGGTGAGTTTGGCACTTACTTTGTTGGCTATGCGCGTACGCCGAGTATCATCGAAACCATGCTGGAAAATATGTTTGTCGGACGGCCTGCCGGTAACTACGATCGGTTACTCGATTTTAGCCGCGCCGTTACCGGTACGCTGTTTTTTGTTCCATCCGCTACGCTGCTTGAGTCGCTTGCTTCATGCAAGCCGGTCGAAGCAGAAAGCGTGCAGGCTTCATCGGTTTAATCAGTTTTCATTTGCGTTGCTCACCGTTGTGCAGGAGGTCCTATGACTACGAAAAGACGTGAGGTACCGGGCATACGCCCCTACGATGCGCCAGCTGGCGGCTGGGGGGCGCTCAAGGCAACCGCTGTCGCTGTCCGAACGCAAATGGATATGATGGAAGCGCCCGTCACGCTGATGCGCACTAACCAGCCAATGGGCTTTGATTGCCCCGGCTGTGCCTGGCCTGACAAAGAGCATCGCTCCACGTTTCAGTTTTGCGAGAATGGCGCAAAAGCGGTGACCTGGGAGGCAACGAAAAAACGCGTTACTGCAGATTTTCTGGCACAGAATACGGTGACCTCGCTGTTGAAAAAAACCGATTATGAATTGGAAAATTATGGTCGCCTGACGCAGCCGTTATCCTATGATCGTGAAACGGACACATTGCGCCCAGTAAGCTGGGATGCTGCGTTTGAGCGTATCGGTACGGTTCTGCAGGGACTGTCGCCGAACCAGGTAGAGTTCTATACCTCTGGCCGGGCGTCCAACGAAGCAGCCTATCTTTTTCAGCTTTATGCCCGTGAATTTGGGACGAACAATTTTCCAGACTGCTCCAATATGTGCCATGAAGCGACCAGCGTGGGATTGCCACGCTCAATCGGAATAGGCAAAGGGACAGTATCGCTGGACGATTTCGACGATACGGAACTGATTATCTCAATTGGACATAATCCCGGCACTAATCACCCGAGGATGATGGGCACGCTGCATGAGGCTTCACGGCGGGGCGTACCCATTATCGTTCTGAATCCATTGAAAGAAAGAGCGCTGGAGCGCTTTACCGATCCCCAGAACGTGGTCGAGATGGCAACCTACAGTTCGACCAGAATTGCGTCATCGTATTATCAGGTGAAATCAGGTGGAGACACCGCGGCGCTCAAAGGCATCATGAAAGCGCTGTTGGCATTGGATGAGACAGATCAGGATGTCATTGATCACGACTTTATAGCAGAGCACACACAAGGATTTGCTCAGTTCTCTGACGATCTGCGTGGCACGTCCTGGGAAAGGATAGAGAAAGAGAGCGGTTTGCCGCGTGCCGACCTGGAGCAAGTGGCAGCCGCCTATGCCAAATCCCGGGCCACGATCGTCTCCTATGGCATGGGCATTACACAGCACAATAAAGGTACGGCGAATGTTCGTTTGATTGCCGATTTGCTTCTGATGCGCGGCAATTTTGGCAAACCGGGGGCAGGCATTTGCCCGTTGCGTGGACATTCCAATGTACAGGGCAATCGCACTGTCGGCATCACCGAAAAGCCGTCAAGCCAGTTTCTGCAGAATATTGAAGCGGTATTCGGATTTGCGCCTCCTCAAGAGCATGGGCATGATTCGGTAAGAGCAATGCAGGCAATGATTGAGGGAAAATCAAAAGCACTGATTTGTCTGGGTGGAAATTTCGCTGTTGCATTGCCTGATCCCGAGCAGTCGTTTCAGGCAATGAAGCAGCTGGACTTGAGCGTACACATCGGTACAAAACTGAATCGCTCGCATCTGCTTGTGGCCAGGGAAACGCTGATACTTCCATGCCTGGGTCGTACTGAACTTGATATTCAGGCAGGCGAGCGACAGTCCGTAACAGTAGAGGATTCCATGTCCATGGTGCATGCCTCATCGGGCAAGTTAAAACCGGCCTCTGAATTTCTCAAATCTGAGCCGGCCATTGTCGCGGGCATGGCCATGGCCACGTTGCCGCAAAGCAAGGTCCCGTGGCAGGACCTGGTAAGCAACTACGATGCCATTCGTGATTTGATCGAGAAAACCATTCCCGGTTTTGACAACTACAATAAGCGAATCAGAATTCCCGGCGGATTTCGCATGCCATTGCCGCCTACAGAGCGTAAATGGCCAACAGAAACAGGCAAGGCGATGTTTTCTGTATTCAAAGGCGTCAGCGAGGACGCCAACGTAGAGGGTGATGATGTACTGCGTCTTATCACGCTGCGTAGCCATGACCAATATAACACGACCGTATATGCGCTGGATGACCGCTACAGAGGGGTGTTTGGGCGCAGAGATGTGTTGTTCATGAATGACATTGATCTGGATAAGCAAGGCCTGGAACATGGTGATCTTGTCGATATTGAAACCGTCGTTTCGGAAAGAAAGCTCAGCATGACCGGCATTACCGTGATTGCCTACGACATTGCACCCGGTTCGGTCGGCGCCTATTATCCCGAAGCCAATGTGCTCGTACCATTGGATTATTTTGATCAGGATAGCGGAACACCATCTTATAAATCGGTTCCGGTAAGGGTGACACGTAGCGCCAAACAAAATCATTTTCTTTGAAAGAAGGCACGCCTTTGAGCGCTGACCAGGCAGGCCGAGCTACTGAAGAACGCTCAGGCAGTTTAATAATATCGGTGTTTTTTAGTTTGGCGCAAGAACCTGCAAGAACGCGGCGTAGCTGCTGGACTGTGGCTTAGTGTCGAACTTCCAGTACAACCGCTTTTTTGCTCAATTCATCCAGAAGTTCATGAATTTTTGCTGTGTTATCTTTATCTAAATTCGCATCCCATTCGTCCAGTAAAAAATATTTAATATCTGGATATGCGGTAATTTCATGTAGAACCGTTAGCATGCTCTGGCCGGTAGATAAAGGTGCGGTGTCAACGTTCCATACCAGCGTATTCATGGATGCCGGCAGGTAGAATGCATCCTTGGTGAAGTGTTTCTTCAAATATAAAAGCAAGGTGGATTTTCCGGAACCGTTTTCTCCTCTTAATGTGAACCGCCCGCAATTTGTCGCTGCTAATTGTGTTGCCACTTCGGCGTAGCCCGCAATTTCGGTGTCATTGAGCTTAATGGGCCTGACCGGTGCATTTGCAATGTGGCCATCCCTCTCCAAGTCTCGTACGATATCGTAAAGAAATTGATAACTTGCCTTAACAGAGGACCAATCCAGCAATTGGTAAACCAGGGTGCCCAGTGAGTTGAGTATATGAAATACTCTGGTCAGGTTCACTATAATTGCGGCGGCTACCGCAGGGTCCAATGTACCGCTAACCAAAGTTGAATAAATCAAATAAGCAGTTGGCAGCAATGTAAAGATACCTAAAACCAGGTTGCCAGTTTGTTGAAGCTTGGTTTGCCTCAACGATTGTTTGTAATACCTATCGCCTGTCTTCGTTACCTGATTACTCCAACTATCAAAGTTTTGCACATTCCCAAGAATTGTATTGCTCCAGACTCTTGCTAAGTCGGAGCCGTAGTCGGCAAAGGTTTGTTCGACTTTTTTTGTTTCGCGAGCAATGGGTCTATGCAGGAAAGCAATAGAAACGATACTGATGACAACACTTAATAAATAGCCAAAAATCAGCTCGTTGGGCAGAATGATGCCGATGACGATCAGGCTTAAGCCACTATTTAACAGGAAGGTCAGGGAACCTTGTATAAAAGCAATAAATCCGCTAAGAATGGGAAAAGAGTTGCGGGAAATGGCTGATTCGATCGAGTTTCTCAGCTTGATATTGGTATAGATATCTGGTCGTGAGAAGCACTTTTTCCGCACCAACTCGATAAAATTTTTATGAACACCATTTACCCACTTTTGCATCTCGACAAGTGACAGGCAGCCGGGCAGAAATGGCGTGATCATGCAGAATAGGTACCAAAACAAGCTTGCGGAAAAAGGCTCGCTGGTTTGATATGCAGTTATTAACTGTGTAAGGAACAAAGCTGATAATGCAATGAGAGACTGATGTATAACGACCAAGCCTAACGACAAAGCGGCATGTCTATTGAAAAGGATGTTTTTCATAGATATTTTCTTAATTCAATCGTTTGATTTTCGATAACTTTTCTTCTGCATTTTGAAGCAGATAATTGACTCGAGGACTGATCAGCGCTTTGAAATTGCTGGTAGATATGATTGTTTTAACTGAATCAATTGATATGAGTGCCTGATCTATCAACATATTTGTGGGAGGATGAACTAACGGCCTTTCCGGATGCCCCAGAAGTTTATCTCTAAAGAGTACAACTTCTGTTGCAACAATAATGCTGTGTATTACTTTATCTAAAGGTCGGGGAGTTTTTAGAATCGCCGATATGGCCCAATTGTTTTTTTTTAGAATTTCGTCATAGTTGTAATGTTGATGAAATTGCTCATCTATAAATAATGCATTGTGAGTCATCTCATGAATCAAAAACTCGAGTACTTCGGCTACTTTGTAATAGCACCTCGGATTTGCCCAAATAATACCTACCGCAGCAGAGGTGGTGCCGCCGCGAGCGCAGCCTGAGGGCATGATAAAAATATCGGTCACTAAAGTCTTAAAAAGTTGGCTATATTCGTAATCTAATATATTTAGTAAATTTAAAGCCTTATCAATTAATACCGCTTTCTCTTCGGCTTCAAAGTCCAATGTGTCTTCGATAACATTGTTCTGTTTTTTGTCGTCCAATAATGACAATGCGTCCTTTGTGAGGTACGAGCTGAATTTCCGTGACTCTTCGAAACCGAAGATAATGTTTGTAGAGATTTGATCGGATGTCGGACGCTGTTGTAGGGACGAAATAATATTTCGGTAAGCCTTCCCTAAAGTTAAGAAGTCATTTGTATTTCGTGCGAGATCTAAATCTGAAAGGGCAATCATCCCCATAATATTTCGAACTTGTGTATCTAGGTCTGTTTGTAAAAGCATGTCTTTATCCTAACCGCTCTGTACATACATAAATAATGACTGCGCATCTCATAGAGAGCGCGCAGATATAATTAGTGTTGGATTAACTCTTCGAAAGAGATCATTCTTAATGGTGGCGTAGGGCGAGGGCGATTCGGAATGTGACACCAGAACGAGTCAGTGCACGCATTAAGCTCTATCAGGTCAATATCTTTATGATGGAAATTGTTGATGATCTGTGAAACTGCTATTTCGAAATTCGTTGTTTGTTTATCCAATTTAGTGTGGCTCATGGTGTTTCCTTATGAAATGCCTAAGAAAAATAACCAATGGTTACATTTAAAAATAATATACTAGTTTTTGTTGGAACGCAAATGATAATAAGTCGCATTACAATTAATAAAAATTAAATTCGTGGCTATACCGAACGGATCAACACTCTGTTGATCCGCCACGTTCCTATTGTTGGGAATGGCTCAGCGTTTTTGTAGAGCCGCTCGCCTCTGCATCTTGCTCCTCAAGGCGGGCAAGTAACATTGGAAAATTGACTTTTCTGCCCCTCTTGCGCACGATCAAACGCCTTTGCGCACCATAACCGCAGACCTGCTTTTGCCCAATTTCCAGCGGACAATGTCGATCACAATGAACGCCACCAGGCTGATGCCCATCAGGGGCAAGGCGTAACCCAACAGCGCAGCTATCGCAACTGAAATTGCCTTGAGCGAGACCGGCAAGCTCATCCATGCTGCAATAAGCGTTCTTGCCGGATTGGGCCTGGAAGCGACCGGCCGGCGCAGCCACCACATGCGATACCCCAGCCCGATCATCACACAAAGCCCGATACCGAAAGCGATCAGCAACAGCTGGTTGGGCAGGCCGAACAATATTCCCATATGCGCATCCACGCCCCATCGGGTCAGCTTGGCCACCAAAGGAAAGGTATTGAATTCGGTCCGATCAACGATACTGAAGTCTTGCGGGTTGACGGCAACCGCATCAACCTGTGTGGGCCAGCGGCGATCAACTTCCGTGACCGTCCAGGCTTTGCCTGGCTCATTGGGGGCGCGAATTTCTATCATGCCGGC
Source organism: Advenella incenata (assembly GCF_004217095.1). Classification (GTDB taxonomy): domain Bacteria; phylum Pseudomonadota; class Gammaproteobacteria; order Burkholderiales; family Burkholderiaceae_B; genus Advenella; species Advenella incenata. The sequence continues at coordinate 1,346,212 of NZ_SHKO01000001.1, forward strand.
ACGGATCCCGGCCTCTCTGGCTGCGGCAACGACCCGTGGCCAGTCTTGTATCGACTGCGTTGTACCCGCCATGGCGGCATGGTGTTCTGCATGCGGGTCTGCATGCATCGCGTGCGAGTCGTGAGCCAGCGAGGTGTTGACCTGTGGCGTGAGCCATCCCATGTCGGCGCGCAATTGGTTGATATTGTCTCCTGCCCAGCGCGACCAGGTCAGGCCCGTCACCGACACAAAGATCAGGCCCACAAAGAGCACCAGGCCCAGCGTTGTATGCCAATGGCGATTTTTCAGGAAAGTGCTTTCTTTTTTTGCCGTCTTGCGCGACGCGCGGGTGCTGAACCAAAGCAGCAGTCCTCCCAATGCAGCAGCCCATAACCAGGAGGCAGCCAGTTCGCTGTAGTTTCTGCCCAGATCGCCCAGCAGCAGGGTGCGATGCGCCTTGTCCAGCCATAAGCGAATCGGCAGCACACCGCTGGTGCCATAGACCATCATGTCGCCTTTTATCTGAAGGGTATAGGGATCGACAAAAATGGCTCTGGACTCCGACGCCCCATAACTGGCATCGGCAAATTGCACGCGTGTCGTATAGCGCGCCTCGGGTGCGGGCCTGACTGCATAGATTTTCGCCTGCTGGCCAGCATGGTGTTGTGCGGCTTCAATTTGCTCAGAGAGCGGCCTGGCGGCACCTTGCGGATTGACATAAAGAGCATCTGCATAAATGGCATTTTCAAGTTGTGGCGTCAATACATAAAGCGTTCCTGTCAATGCCGCTACGAATATGAAAGGTGCAATAAAAAGGCCGATATAAAAATGGATCCTGCGCAGAAAGTTGATCGCTGCTGCCTTTGTTGATATGGGTGCTGAGTGTGACATAACGATGTGCTCTTACTGGTGATGTTTGCTGTGACCGCCATGCAGGGATCGGGCAGTGGCCTGGATCTTCATTTGCGTATGATTGCCGTCCTTGTCTTCGAAGGTCAGCGTCATAGGGATAACGTTTCCTTCGCTGATTTGTTTGTTGAGATTGATCAACATGATGTGATATCCGCCTGGTTCAAGGGCGACCGGTTGACCTGCAACTATTGCAAGTTCCGGAATTTGACGCATTTTCATGATGTCGTTTTCCATCGTCATCTTGTGCAGCTCAACATGATCGGCGACTGGTGAAGCAGCACTCACCAGCTTGGTGTCTGATTGGGCGGTTAACCGCATGAACGCGCCAGTGGTAGTCTGTTGTGGGACGGTGGCGCGCACCCAGGGATCGTCCACGCTTACTTGCGCATAAGCTGTCGATGCAACAATAAACGTGGACAGCAGGGCAACCAATGCATTGATAAATATAGACATAACATTCTCCGAAATAATTAATCAAGGGCCAATATCTTGCGAATATCCTGTACATACTCCTCGTCGGGCTGGGTATGTGAAAGGGCGATCCGAAGGCGGCCGGTGGTGTCATACAGGTAGCTCAGTGCAGAGTGATCCATGGTGTAGGACGATCCGGTGGGCACTTTTTTGTAGTAGACCTTGAATTCTTTAGCGGTCTGCTGGGTCTCTTGCAACGAGCCGTACAGTCCAAGGAACGTGGGATCAAAGGCGCTCACATAATTGCCAAGCAATTGCGCACTGTCCCTTTCCGGGTCCACGGTAATAAACAATACCTGCAGGCGCTGACCGTCCTTGCCAAGCATTTTTTTGACATTTGCCGCGCGCAATAGCGCGGTGGGGCATATGTCCGGACACTGGGTGAATCCGAAAAATACCAAAACAACCTTACCGCTGAAATCCGATAGCGTATGGCGAGCGCCATCGGTGCCGTTCAGTGAAAAGTCTCGGCCAAATTTGGCGCCGGTCAGATCGCGCCCATGTATGTTGGCCAATGTCGCAGGGCGTGAGCAGCCGTACAGGATGACGCAGCCGACCAGGACCGCGATAATGCGCAGAAATCTATTGAATGGCAGCATGGGGCCTCCTTCGTGAAAATAGATGCGAAGAAGGTGATGCCACCGGTGCACGCAAGGCTGCAACAGGGGCAGCCCGCGTGTGAGCAGGAAAAATAGGCATGAAAAAACCTCGGGAGATGAGAATCACGGGATGGCGATCGCAGATACCGCGATCACCAGTGAAATATCAGCCGAGGTGAGAAGGGGGCGCGCGTGATCCCAGCGGCGGACCGTGTGCCGGCAGTGGCGGCAAGGCCTGGTTGTGCTCAATAAAGGGCGTTAGGCGCTGTTGCCATACGGTTACCGGCATTGCCGGTGAATCTAGGATGGGCAATATGCCCTGGGAGATGACCAGGCCGAATGGACATTCCTGGCTGGCATGCTCCTGAACTGGGGAGTCCTGAGTTTGCTTGGGAATGCTCAGCTGCAGCGTTTCATTGCCACCATCCGCATTGCAAAGCGTCAGAACAATCGTCCTACCGTTGTCGCCCGACAATACAGGCATATAGCCGCTGGGGATCACCGATCTGCACACGAACGCAAGCACGGCCAAGCATAACAAGAATTGCCAGACCGAGATGCCTTTGCAGGGGAGATGCTTGCGCACTACGTACATTATTTCGCGATATCAAAGTATTCAGCAAGAATACGGATGCAGGTATATGAACCGAGGATCATCGCATATTAAGACAAAAAGCGGGCGAAGCGCAAAGCATTTTTAAAAAAATGATCCGCACCGAATGAGCCGATATCAAGGTGCAGTCGACCAAATTTAATTCCAGATAACAGCGTTAAATCACAAGGAGCAGCAAAACTGTATATCAATCAATTTGCGCAGTCCTGACTTTTGTCCCGGATCTTTCCGAACCTCATGGATCGCGCGTCAAGTGCACCTGTGTCGCCGGCGACTTGTGATAGCCACACAAATAGCACAAATGCAATGAAACGTTCCGTTTGCGCTGCCCTGGGTGATAATATTTGCACTAATACAATCAACAACAAACGTTTTTAGTCGCAAATAGAAAGAGGAGTACTCATGAATATATCGTCAACGAAAAAGTACAAACAGCTTCGCCTGAGCATTGCCGCCGCATTGTGTCTTGGCTCCCCGTTATTGCCAGGCGCGGCCGCCGCCGTGGCCGCTGGCTCGGACGCCCAGAAAGTGGCGCCGCCTTCGGCCCTGAGCGCGAAGATAGATAGCAAGGCCAGGGAAATTGAAAGCAAGTTGATTGCGTGGCGCCGTGATATTCATGAACATCCGGAACTGGGTAACCAGGAAAAGCGTACAGCCAAGCTGGTCGCAGACCATCTGCGCAGCCTGGGCATGGATGTCAAAACAGGCGTTGCCGTCACTGGTGTGGTGGGTGTGCTAAAAGGAGGCAAGCCGGGACCGGTGGTGGCCCTGCGCGCCGATATGGATGCCTTGCCTGTGAAGGAGCAGGTTGACGTACCGTTTGCTTCCAAGGCCACCGGCACTTTCCTGGGCAAGCCGGTCGATGTCATGCATGCCTGCGGTCACGATACGCATACGGCCATGCTGATGGCCACTGCAGAAGTATTGGCCAGCATGAAGGACGAGCTGCCTGGCACGGTCAAGTTTATTTTTCAGCCGGCTGAAGAAACCCCGGCCGATTTTGAGCCTGATGGCACCAATACCTGGGGCGCCAAACAAATGATCGCTGAAGGCGTGATGGACAATCCCAAAGTGGACGCTGTTTTTGGTTTGCATGTGTCCAGTTCTTATGAGGCAGGAAAATTGTATTGGCGCAGCGGTCCCGCCATGGCGGCCGCCGATCAGTTCTGGGTTGATGTCAAGGGCAGGCAGACGCATGGCGCGCGGCCCTGGCAGGGCGTGGACCCGATTGTAGTGGGTTCGCAAATTGTCATGGGACTGCAAACCATTATCAGTCGCCAGTCCAATCTTGCACTGGAGCCGGCGGTCATTACGGTAGGAACGTTTCACGCCGGCAATCGGATGAATATTGTTCCAGAGGACGCCGCCATGACGGGTACCGTGCGCACGTATGATGAAGGAATGAAAAAAGACATTCACCAGCGGATTAAACATACTGCCGAATCGATCGCCACCAGCGCCAATGCCAGCGCCAAGGTCAAGGTTGTGGAACTGTATAACGCCGTGGTTAATCCTCCTGAATTTACCGAAAAAATGGGGCCCACTTTGCGTCGGGTTGCTGGCGAGGGCAATTATGATCTGCAGCCCAAATCCAGCGCGTCGGAAGATTTCTCGTTTTATCAGCAGAAAGCGCCGGGCATGTTCTTCTACCTTGGCGTCACGCCCAAAGGCAAGGACCTGAGCAAGGCCGCCCCGAATCACTCGCCGCATTTCTATGTGGATGAGTCGGCCATGATTACTGGCGTGCGCGCCATGTCGAATCTTGCCGTGGATTTTCTGAGCATGAAGTAATACCTGGGCGTTGCCCGGGAGTACTCGTGCCCGGTTTCTGCTTGTTGACGGCGCAACTTTCTGGAACCAGGTGTTACCCGGTTCCAGATAAAAAGGGTTTGGCGCGTGGTTTGAGGGAGTCGCAATGTTGGATGCTGCCGATTCCGGGTTTGACAGCCGAGCCGCCCACGTATTGATTTTCATGGCTCGGTTAGTTTGTAAGCCAGAAGGCACGGGCCTGTTGCTGAAACGAGCGCCGCTGTCGCAAGGCAGCGCCGTTGCGACATTTCACCCTTCTGCAATTTACAGGTGATTCAAGAATGCCTCTTTGGGGCAGAATACGCCAAGAATGCCGGTAATCGGTATAGGCGGAATGACTTTAGGAAATGCTGGCTGCGCTGGCCATACGCCAGGCTGCTGCGCTTGCGAGTTTGCTAGCGTCAATAGCAAAGCCAATGCAGCAAAGATGCGTTTCATAATGATCTCCAATCGTATTGGCTAAGATCATTCTATGAAAATGTCCTATCGGAAATCAATTAGCGTTTGCGCTATTCGCGTAAAACCTATCAGTGTTTGCGATAGTGCTGTTTCTTTTCATCAGGGCTTGCTGGCGCCGGTCCTTAATATCTGCCAAACCCCATTTCTAGGATCACTTTCAATTGCGTCACTTGTCAATAACCACAGGTTATCGCGCCGCTTGACCTGCGTCGGTACAGTCTGTTCTGGAGCATTGATAACCATACGGTTATCGAAAAAGTGCCAGTAGAACAGGGAGTAGAACAGGGCGAAAAAAAGAGCAGGGCGCGTTCATAAGCAGTCTTCACAAGACGAACTGAACGTCCAAACTAGCATGCTACCATTCGGAAGCGGGCTTTAAATTTGATTGGCGGATCGAATGATCCATATTCTTTTATCGTTCAATGATGAGGCAATGATGCACGGACCAGACCCGAAAAACCAACATCCAATGGATGGCTTTGCTCAAGTGTGTTTTATCAAGAATACGGTGAAAAATCCGAACATTATCGTTGGCGACTACACCTATTACGATGATCCAGATGGCTCGGAAAATTTCGAGCGCAATGTGCTGTATCACTATCCATTTATCGGAGATAAGCTGATCATTGGCAAGTTCTGTGCGATCGCACGTGGTGCCAGATTCATTATGAATGGTGCAAATCATAAGCTATCGGGCATCTCTACGTATCCGTTTCAGATCTTCGGCAATGGTTGGGAGTGCGTTATGCCGACGTTAAACGAGCTTCCCTACAAGGGGGATACTGTAATCGGCAATGACGTCTGGATAGGTTATGACGCGCTGATCATGCCCGGCGTGAATATCGGCAATGGCGCCATCGTGTCAGCAAGCGCGGTTGTTGTCGCCGATGTGCCTGCCTATACGATTGTCGGCGGCAATCCGGGCAAACCGATCAAGCAACGTTACCGGCCTGACGAGATCGCCGTGCTGCAGGCCGTCGCCTGGTGGGACTGGCCTGCAGAAAAAATAACACGTCATTTATCGATCATCACATCGGGCGACATAGCGGCGTTGCGCGCATGCTCGGTCTAGCCCCGGCGACAGGCAACTGCCGGACGCACGTTGCCGGAAAAAAATAAAGCCCGCCAATGAGATACGCCCCAAGATTTTGACCAGCGTCCAAATTTTCGGGGCGGTTTGCCAGACGGGTTTTTAAACGTACATTACTGCTTAGCAGCGGCCTTTTTTGGCTTGGCCAGGAGAACAGGAGCGGCTGCGATGATAGGAACGGTTGCTTTTGTACTTTTTATGATGATCGTACTTGCGTTCGTATTTCGGTCCCTTGTGCCGATAACCATCGCGATATCCCGAGTGGCGGTCATGCACCACGCAGCCCGAGAGAAAGATCATCAGCATCCCGACAACGACTAGCATTTTTTTCATTTGTAATCCCCTAGTGTATTTACTTTGCCCACATGATAGTAGATGACAGGTGTCATTGTCTGTTGCCTCTTGTAAGGTAAGTTTCAGCTGAGTACAGAAATTGAGTCGTATGGCACTTGATGATTTTTGCATTGCTAGCGGAAAACAAACTGGCTTTCACTTGTAAATAGTTGCCTGATTGGTAGCTTGATTCATTCAGTCAGCGCTATGCCAGTTTCGGTCGGTTATAATCCTGCAGCTTTTTTTATAAAAATTTCCAGGATCATAATGAAAATTCAAAAAGGTGCTTTGGCGGTTGCTTTAATCTCATGTCTGGTATTGGCCGGATGCAATGAAAAGGCAGGTTCGAATACAGCCTCGACACAGGAGTCTAGTGTTCAGGCTGACAATAGCCTTAACAACTACATTGCGATGAATAACGACCTGATGGGGCTCTCCGGCCTGCAAGCCTCTTACGAGGCGTATGTCAGATTAAATATTCCAAAGGCAAAACCATCCCAGAGCCTTGGCTATCCGTCTGCAACGTTCAAGTATACGTTCTCGCAGTACGCAGAAGCCATCAAAGGTAAACGCAGTCGCCCGGCGCTTGATCAAGCCGCCGATGATCTGATGAAAAAACTGGAAGCAGTAAAAAGTGATACCGCCGTGTTCGAGCAGTACTACGAATCAGCTTCGTATAAAACAGACGCCCTGAAAAAGGGCAAAGAAGCAGACGCTCAAATCAGACAGCATTTTGAAGATGCCCTCGCCAGTTATTCCGCGTTTGCCAAGGAGTTGGATGTTGTTTACCAGCAAGCCAAACTAAAGGAGCTCGAGGTACTTAAGCAGTCCGGCAACAACTATCAATACCGCAAAGCCTACTCAATGCATCTTGCCGAACAACTGGTTAGTGTCTTTGACAGCCAGGAGGATCTGACCAATGCGGATAAGCTGAAGCAGGCCGACAAGATTGCAGACCAGCTTGGGCAGGAGCTGTCCGAATTCAATGCTGAATATCAGAAAATCAAAGACAAGAATCCACAAGTGTCATCGGATTCAACCCTCATGAGTTTGAACAGTTGCATCAAATATTACAGAAGCTTCAAGGAAAGCAAGAGCCAGTATGATTTTAAATTCATGATCGATGGCTACAACAACGCTGTCCGGGCAAACCGCTAGTAACCCACGCAGTTTGGCTATCTGCATCTAACCAGCCGTCATGGCTGGTTTTTTGTTTGCAGTAAACTTCAATTGCTCGCTTAAACCGCAGCGTGTCCCGTCGCACCGTCTCGTCTCACGCCGCGTTACAGCACATCGGGCATGGTGTGCAGCACAGATCGGCCCGCTCAAGTGAGCCTGACCGACATGCCGCCGTCTACAATCATCGGGCTGCCGGTCATAAAGCTCGATCTGTCCGAAAGCAGAAACAGGGCTGCCTGGGCTATTTCCTTGGCGTCTGCCATTCGCTTCATCGGATGCAGGCTCGCGATGAACGCCAGGACATCCGGATTGCCTTCTCCGCCTGCGGGTGTGATTGTGCCGCCAGGTAGCAGCGCATTGGCGCGGATGCCATCTGCAGCATGGTCCGAGGCCAGCGACTGCACCAGCCCGAGCAGCCCCGCCTTGGATGCCGCATAGGCCCCCATTCCCGGCATGCCACCATTGCTGAAGCCGACAAAAGAGGATGTGAAGACGATCGAGCCGCTGCCGTTTTTGCTCATGGCCGGTATCTGCGATTTGGCCGCCAGGAAGGCAGCGGTCAAATTGACGGAGATGACATCGTTCCAGTTGCGCATGGTCATGGTCGGCACCGGCCCCATGTCTCCGACGATACCAGCATTATTGAATGCGCCATCCAATCGACCGAATTCCTTGATCGCCAGATCTGTCAGGGCATCGGCATAACCTTCATCCGTGACGTCGCCAGCCAGATAAACGGCTTTGCCAATGCCTTCAATGGTCCTGGTCAACGCGTCCAGTTCCGCACCCCGGCGTGCGCCCAGCACCACATTGGCGCCTTCAGCCGCAAACAGGGCCGCTGCCGCTACGCCGATTCCGCTGCTTGCTCCTGTGATGATGATTGATTTGTTTTTCAGTTCCATGCTGTCCTGCTCCTGTGTTGGTTTGGAGCCTGAACTATCTCATGGCAATGAAATGGCGCGCTATCCGTTTCTTGCACGGAAACTGGCCTGGCGTTCTTGTTGTTTGCTCGATTCTGGCCGACAGGTTCAACGCGGACCGATCTGGCCATGCAGCAAGGCGGGCGCATCGGCCAACAGCGTGTCGATGGCGATACGTGTTTTGGCAGCCAGGAACCGGGTCTGCGGCCACACGATATGTATTTCAGTTGGCAATAGCCGCAGTTCGGGCAAAACGGCGGTCAATTGCCGGCTGCGTATGAACTGCGCCAGTTGCCAGTCGGGCAGCCAGGCCAAACCCACGCCGGCGATGGCTGCGTCGGTCAGGGAATGCAAATCGTCCAGCCTTAAGCGAATATCAACCGTGAGGCCTTGCGTGTTGGCAAAAAGCGTTTGCCAGACCAGATCCTGTCCTGCACGATGGTACGCAATGGCGCGATGCCCATTGAGCGCCACCACGCTTTCGGGGGCGCCGTAGCGGGCCAGATAAGCGGGCGAGGCGCACAGTGCCTGATGTTGTTGTCCAAGCGGTCGCGCCACCAGGCTGCTGCTGTCGGCCAGGGGGCCAACCCGCACGGCAAGATCCAGCCCATCTTCAATCAGATCGGCAACCCGGTCGCTGTAAATCATCTCGATTTGCAAGTCGGGATAGCGCTCAATCAGCTTAGTCAATACTGGTGTGATGCAGTGTCGGCCAATCAGTTTGGGAGCGCTGATGCGCAATACGCCTTGCGGCTGTAAGCGACCGCTATTGAGTTCTGCATCCGCCGCGTCCAGCTCTGCCAGCGCGCGCAGGCAGCGCTCGTAATAGACTTGTCCTTCTGTGGTCAGTTTTTGCTTGCGGCTGGTGCGTTGAAACAGCAATACGCCCAGACGCTGTTCCAGTCTGGCAATGGTCTTGCCTACAGCCGAACGGGTGAGGTTCATACGCTCTGCAGCCAGCGAGAAGCTGCCGGCTTCGACGGCACGAACAAAAGTGGTAATGCCGTTCAGACGATCGTTGTTCATGGTCAAGATGGTTTCCTCTCAGGCTACACAGCAGGGAATAAAGGGCGCCCAGCCCGATTCGATAATCTTATACGATTTCTGTGTCGCACGTAATCCGCAAAATTTATCTCTCTTACCAATAAGGAATGACCATGAATGCACTTTCTTTTATTACTTTGGGTGATGGTACCCGTCTTGCGTACCGCTTTGACGGCCAGGCAGACAAACCAGTATTGATGCTGTCCAATTCTATCGGCACCACCATGGCGATGTGGGATCAACAAATCGCCAGTCTGTCAGAAAATTTTTATATTCTGCGTTATGACGCAAGGGGGCATGGCGCTTCCGATGCACCGGCCGGTGCCTATTCGCTGGATCGCCTGGGACGCGATGTGGTCGAGTTGCTGGATGCATTGCATCTGGATCGCGTGCATTTTCTGGGGCTTTCGCTTGGTGGTTTTGTCGGACAATGGTTGGGCATATACGCAAGGCAACGGCTAAAAAAATTGATTCTGGCCAATACGTCTGGTTATTTGGGGCCATCGCCGCAATGGGATGAACGCATCCGGCAGTTGCAGATCTCACCAGATATGGCGGCGGTTGCAGAAGGCTTTTTGGGCAGTTGGTTTTCTGCCGAATTCATGAAGCAGGCGCCAGAGACAGTTGAAATATTTCGTGCAATGTTGATGACAACGCGGCCGCAAGGATTGGCCGGCAGTTTTGCCGCAGTGCGAGATGCCGATTTGCGCCGCACAGCAGCGCTGATCAATTTGCCGGTATTGATTATTGCGGGACAATACGACACGGTGACAGCTTTATCGCACAGTGAGGCCTTGGCCGCCTTGTTGCCGCAGGCTCAACTCAAAGTGTTGCCGGTGGTGCATCTGTCCAATATTGAGCGTCCGTCGGAATTTGTGCAGTGGGTCAGTGAATTCTTGCGATAGTGATCACAGCAGATGGGTTTGCCCGTCTGCTGTGATGTCTCAGGACGTGGCTTTTCAGGCCGATCGTAGTCTTGTGCTGTTTGAAATAAAGCATGGAATATCACGCGGCTCAAATAAATAGAACGATTCAAATAGAACGATGGGAGCGAAAATAAATAGGGTATTTTGCCGGCATTGCAACCCATTAAGAAGCAGCGAAGGGCGTTTCGGTTTATATTTGAAGCCGAACGCACAACGGCAAGAGTACCGCATAAGCAGCGAGGGCAAGGCAAAGCAGCGGGGCACAACAGGCGCTAGCCGATGGCCGCTAAAAAAATCCTTCCCTATTTACGTATATTGCATTCGTCGTGGCAGTCTGTCAGGAAACCATGGCATCTGCTGGTTTTTGTCGATGATGCTCGAAGGCGATGCGATGGTCCGGCACTTTTGATGTTATCGATATTTCATACAGAAGTTCAAACAGCAATTCAAACAGCAATTATAGGCAAGGAGACACCTATGAATATTCACCCCCGCAACTGGCGGCCATCGGCCCTCATTTCTTGCAAAGCGGCATTGGCAACTGCAGCCATTGTTTTTTCTACATTGCTCGCACCGCTGCCGGCAATCGCCGCCGAGCCCGCAGGCAGCGCGGGTGCTGCCTCGTCCGAGCCAGCTGGCAATAAACCCCGCATCATTATTCTTGCTACCGGGGGCACCATTTCCGGCGCTGCTGATGCACGGTCAGCCATTGGCTATAATTCGGGCGAAGTATCGGGCCAGCAGTTGGTCCAGGGCGTGCCTGGCATTGAAAAACTGGCAACGGTCAAGTCTGAGCAGATTTCCAATATTGGCTCGCAGGACATGAACGATAAAGTATGGTTTTCGCTGGCCAATCGCATCACGCAGATTTTTGAGGGCAATGAAGCCGACGCTGTGGTCATTACCCACGGCACCGATACGATGGAGGAAACCGCCTTCTTCCTGCACAATGTGCTGGATTCGGCAAAACCGGTGGTGCTGGTCGGTTCCATGCGTCCGGGTGGTGCGCTCAGCGCGGATGGCCCGCGCAATCTGTACGAAGCGGTCGAGGTTGCAGCAAGCACTCAAGCCAGGGCGCGTGGCGTGATGGTCGTGATGAATGATACGATTCACGCACCACGCTGGGTCACCAAAACGAACGTCACGTCGGTCCAGTCATTTCAATCTCTGAATGCAGGTCCGTTGGGCTATGTGGATCCCGCCTCGGTGCGCTTTCTTGCGCCAGCCGGCCAGGCCGCTCAAGCACCTTATGCCTTGCCCAAGGGCGACCAGTTGCCGCGCGTGCAAATCATTTATGCGCATAGCAATATGGATGCCTCGCAGATTGATCATGCTATAGAGAGCAATGCCAAGGGGATTGTGATTGCCGGTGTGGGTGATGGTAATGTATCCAAGCCGGCCATGGAGGCCATGTTGCGGGCAGTGCAAAAGGGCATTGTGGTCGTGCGTGCAACGCGCGTGCCTTCCGGATTTGTGAATCGCAATGTAGAGGTGGACGATGACAAAAGTGGTTTTGTCGTCGCCTATGACCTGAATCCGCAAAAGGCTCGGGTATTAACCCAGCTTTTGATCGCCAACGGGGTGACGGCAGCGGACAAAGTGCAGCAGGCATTCGCCGCCATGTATTGACAACAGGTACGACCAGATAGCATCTGTATGCCAGCCCGCCGTGTTCATTACATCAGTACGAATTCACGCTCATCCGCCACATATAATGCGGATGAGCAAAACGGCAGGCAACGATGATTGTTGTATTTAAAAAAATGCAATTCGAGAGTGGCCATTTCTGCAGGTCTGGCTTTCCAATTAGCAAAAGCGCAAAAGCCAGTGACTGCGCAGTCGTGTCGTTGACCGGACTCTGTCAAGTCAGTACAACGTGACGATAGTCGACTTTCAACAGAGATCCTGAGGCGGGCGCCTGTTCCAATTGTTCCATCGATAAACCCAGTCGAGCCGATGTGACAAACAGTTGCCGATGGCTATCGTCAAAGGCGCAGCTTGTGGGACGCGGCACGGGAAGTTTAATCATCTGAACAATGTCTGCGGCTGGCGATATGCGTGCAATGGCCGAACCATCAAAGAGCACACTGAGCAAGAACCCTTCGTGGTCAAGGATCAGGCCATCCGGTTTGCCCAGATCCGGGCTTATGGTAACGAACACGCGTCGATTGTTAATTTGACCTGAGACTGGATCCAGTTGATAGGCATAGATGATCCCGGTCCGGGAGTCGGTGACATAGAGTGTCTTTCCGTCGCCACTAAAGGCGAGGCCATTGACCAATGTAAAACCTGAGTCGATGATGTGCCATACACCATCAGGGTCCAGACGGTAAAGGTACCCGGACCCTTCTTGCAATGCTTCGTCCATCAGGCCTACCCACAGTCGCCCAAAAGGATCAAGACAAGCGTCGTTGAGGCGGTAGCCCGCCTGTGCATGGGGAGCTGTTGCGATTGTCAGCAACTGGCCGCGTCGGTTTCTTGTCACAATATGGCAGCCGATACCGAAGATGAAGTCGTTGGAGGCTGTTTCAATGACAAAACCAATTGGCCCAGCCATGATCTCTTCGATATTTTGACCTGTTGCGGGGTCGAACGTATTTAAAGAAGTACCTAGCGTATCGACCCATAGAAGACGCGCTCGGGAGCGACTCCAAAAGGGAGATTCTCCAAGGATTGCCTGGCTGGCGTGAGCAATAGAGACGGCAGTCATCAACGTGGCTCCTTATTTGCGATAGCAATCTTTGACCAATTGGCAGCAACTTCATTCATCGTTGTTGCGTGGATGGCCCGTAAATTCCTGGGATAATCCACGTGTGCAGCCTCCTGAGCCCGGGTGGCATGAAATTGACCGTTCGCTGCCCGCAATATCCAGCCTGTGTCAACGCAATTTGCGGATGCAAGGTAGGCCAGACCTGGCGCCACCTCACTCGGGCGCAGTTCATCGGGAGTTTCGTTTATTCCCCACATGCGCGTCTTGGCTACCGGAGAAATCGCATTAATGAAGATGCCATGTTGCTTTCCTTCGCAGGCAAGGACATTGACAAGCCCGACCGCAGCCAACTTGGCTGCCGCGTATGAGGCCAGCCCGTTCTGTGCATAGTGCGGGAAAAGCGCCCGGCAAGAGGTCGTGATTACGATACGCCCGTAGTTGGCAGCTTTGAAGACTGGCCATGCGGCCTGGCAGAGCCAGAGAGGCGCTTTGACCGTGACAGCCATCATACGGTCAAAGGAATTTTCCTGTATTGTCTCGATGCTTTCGTAGTCAACCCATCCTGCATTGTGAACCAGGGCATCCAGCCGCCCGTATATCTTCATGGCACGTGTGATCAGATCATGGCAGGCGTCACGCGAGTCGACGGCGCCGCAGATCGCTTCTGCCTTCAGCCCTTCCAGGCGAAGTTGTTCGGCAGCCAGTTGCGCTACCTGCGGGTCTTCGCCATCTCCGTGGGCATCTGTACCCAGGTCCTGAATAAGGACCTTCGCCCCCAGTTGTCCAATACATCTGGCATATGCGAGACCGAGTCCCCGACCCGCTCCGGTAATCAGTACCACCTGACCTTCAAAGTTCATCATTACGTCCTCCGCTTTTAACTGTACCTTTGCATAGAGTATGAGTACGGGCCTGTGATATAACAAATATTAAATATATGCTTCTGCGATATAATATTTGTATCGTGAATTACTTCGCGTGTTCCAAGGCTTTCAGAGAGGAAACATGGTCACAGATGGCAGAAGCCGTATCACCCTGCGAACAATGGAGCAATTCATTGCTGTCGCTGAAGAGCTTCATTTTCATCGTGCTGCACAACGATTAAATATGTCGCAGCCCCCACTTACCGGTGCGATCCGTAAGCTGGAAGACGATCTTGGTGTCATCCTGATTGAACGCGGTAATCGCGTATTAGGCCTGACGGCTGCGGGGAAAACGTTTCTTGATCAAGCACGAGAAACGCTCTGGCAGGCGGACCTGGCCGTCACGACTACGCAGGATGTGGCCGCCGGGCAAACGGGCATTGTGCGTCTGGGCTATGTAGGCAGCTCGCTGTATGGGCGCCTGCCCGGTGTCATTCGCCGGTTTCGGGCGCAGCATCCTAACGTTCGACTTGAGCTGCGCGAGGCGACCACCGCGTCGCAGGTTGCCGCGTTACGCAACGGTGCACTGGATTTGAGTGTATTGATTCCGCCCCTGGTGAGTGCCGACGATATAGAACTGACGCCGTTCGATACTGACCGATTATGCCTGGCGATTGCGAAAGACCATCCGCTGGGCCAGCGATCTGATCTGACGTTGGCCGAATTGGCGGATGAGTCATTCGTTCTTTGGCCCATGAATGAAGGGCGGGGCTTTCATTTGAAAGTCATACGTCTATGTGCGAACGCAGGCTTTATACCGAGAGTTGCACAGGAAGCCTATGGAATGCATGCGGTGCTTTCGCTGGTAGCCGTCGGCAGCGGCGTTTCCGTGGTTCCGCAAAGCATGAGTGGCTTTCGACAGGAACAAATCAACTATTGTCCACTATCAGGCAGTGAGGCCCAGTTCGATCTCATTTTGGGTTATCGTCATTTATCTCCTTCAGCACAGGCCTTTGTTTTTTCTTGCCGGCAAGAAAAATAAAGGCGATGCAGAGCCTTTTTCAGCTATCGGTCGTTGGGGAATACTGTTTGTAATCCGGAGTCATTGCTCTGTACACTGCGGGCAATTGATGCCTCTTTCGGTATAAATTATTTTCATCTGGCAAGAAGGCCGGAACTGCATTATTGAACACGGCACGTTCGTTTACTGTTGGTAAACCTGAATGCTTGTAGTATGAACGGAGTTGGACAAAAGGTGACAATAGATGGAAGCATTTTCAAAGCCCGATCTCGTAGCAAATTACGCCGCCAGAACAGAAAAAATGGTGCCCGGTCTGCACGACCTTTACACGATGGCAGCGGTCCTGCTCGCAGAGCGTGTGCCGGCCGATGCGCGCATTCTAGTGTTGGGGGCCGGAGGCGGGCTGGAGATAAGGGAATTTGCGCAACTGCATTCGGGCTGGCGTTTCGATGGCGTGGATCCGTCTGAACAGATGCTTGACCTGGCCCGGCAGACCCTTGGGCCACTGGCTTCTCGCGTTACTTTTCAGCAAGGCTATATCGACAGCATTGAACAAGCGGGCTTTGATGCCGCAACGTGCTTTTTGACCCTTCACTTTCTACAGCAGGCAGAGCGACTTGAAACCCTGCGGGCGCTTTTTTGCAGGCTCAAGCCCGGGGCGCCACTGGTTGTTGCCCATCACAGTCTGCCAGGTTCTGCATCCGATAAAGACCGCTGGCTGGATCGCAACGTGGCATTTGCAACGGCGTCAGGCCTGGTAATGCCACCGGGCGGCGCCAGGAAAAACCCCAGTAGGGACTTGCCGATTCTTTCGGTGGCTCAGGACACGGCATTGTTGCGCGAAGCCGGGTTTGTAGATGTGGACGTATTTTATGCCGGGTTCACTTTCAGGGGCTGGGTTGGCTATAAGCCCATGACATGATACCTGCTGCACCGCTGATGGTGCATTTGCGCTCGCCCATCCGTAACGGCCCGCGAACAGGGAATAAATGAGAATCCAGCCGCGCCGAATCAGTTGAGGGCCGATTCAGGCGCTGACTGCACGGCCTGCGCCAAGTTGTACGTCGTGTTGTTAACCTGTTAATGAGTATGAATTATTTGCCGCGACCGAAGAAAAATGAGCCGATGGCAAGGACCAGGAATACGACGAAAAGAATCTGTGCGATCGAAGAGGCCCCAGCGGCTATGCCACCAAATCCGAACACAGCTGCAATGATGGCGATAATAAAAAAGATGATTGCGTAATGAAGCATAATGTTTCTCCCTTCTGTTGCAAAGCGTTTTAATAAACACAATTTATCGTATCAACAAAAATGCGCGCAAAACACGCTTCGTTACATCCTCTTAATAAGGGTATGTATGTGTCATATCCGGGGCTTTTTGCAGATGAGCGTGCGTTGGCTGCCGTAGCGCGAGATTGGGCTAAGGCTGGCATTATTTGGCCGGAGGTGGAAATGCGCGTTGTTGGGCATTCATGCTTAATTACAATTTTTAGTGCTCAAAATCGGTGTTGACACACTTTTTTTACCGCGCCACCGATAACACTTCCCACTAGGGCGAAGCTGCAGTTAATACGGTAGTAGAAAATCCTCAAGCGACAGCAGCAGTTTTTGGGCACATTCCCAAGGCGACTTTGTCGGAAAATAACCGCAACGCCGTCCTTGCGCGTCAGATCGGGGTATGCATTTATGGCATTGCTGCTGTTCTGTACGGGCCGATATCCAGAAAACGTATTTAAATCAACGCGCTGGATATTTGTTTGCTTTTTTTAACCGCGCTTATTGCAGCTGTAATTGCTGGCACGACAGGGCTTGGCCAACTGTGATACCGCTTATGTGCCTTTTGTCTGTAGCAAAAAAAACGGCGCTACATATGGCGCATCGTCGGTGATACGAATTACACTGGCGTGGTGGTTTTCCGGGTGTATATCGTGCAGGTCAGGGTTGCAACCGTTGGTTTGCTAAACGTGAACAGGCGGATGGGCCGGACCATGTGATTATAACCACCCGTTATTTGTGGCAGACTATTTGCCGCAGGCGAGCGAATCTTCACGAGTCCGCAGCGCAACCGATCTTGCTTGCGGCGCATACAGACCAAGTTTTCCTCACAGCAGGGCAAGTGTGGTTGCGTTATTGGACCGCCAAGCGCACGGTACCTGTCCGTTTTGAATATACAGAAAAAGATGAGAATAGTATGAGTGCCGAAGCCCATTCAGTCAGTTTGTTGTCGCCGGTTGTGTTGCTTGCTGCCGCAGTGATTGCCGTTCCCATATTCAAGCGCATCGGCCTGGGGTCGGTATTGGGTTATCTGGTTGCCGGCCTGGCCATCGGGCCATTCGGCCTGGCTTTTTTTACCGATTCGGCGTCCATCCTGCAGATTGCTGAACTGGGTATTGTCATGTACCTGTTTGTTATCGGACTGGAGATGCGGCCGTCCCACCTGTGGGGGTTGCGTCGTGAAATATTTGGCCTGGGCACTTTGCAGATTGTCGCCTGCGCCCTGGGTCTGACTGGCGTAGGCCTACTTTTTGGCTTCAGTTGGCAGATCGCCTTTATCTCGGCGGCAGGATTCGTGCTGACTTCTACGGCCATTGTCATGCAGTTGCTGGGCGATCGGGGCGATATTGCGCAACCCAAGGGCCAGAAAATCGTTGCGATATTGTTGTTCGAGGATTTGCTGATCGTGCCGCTCCTGGCGATTGTGGCATTTATGGCCCCTAACCATATCGTTGAAAGCACCTCTGCCAGGCTACAGAATATCGGTATCGGACTGTTTGCGATCGCGGCGTTGATCGGCGCCGGGTATTGGCTGCTCAATCCGCTGTTCCGGGTGCTGGCCGCTGCCCGCGCCAGGGAAGTGATGACCGCGGCGGCTTTGCTGGTGGTGCTGGGAGCAGCCCTGTTGATGCAAGTGAGCGGCTTGTCCATGGCGATGGGGGCATTTCTGGCCGGAGTGCTCTTGTCCGAGTCCACCTTCCGCCATCAGATCGAGGCGGATATAGAACCATTCCGGGGTATTTTGCTGGGCCTGTTTTTTCTGGGCGTGGGGATGTCGCTAGATTTATCGGTTGTTGCGCAAAACTGGCCATTGGTGCTCGGCGGTGTGCTGGCGCTGATGTTCGTCAAGGCGCTGATGATCTATCTTGTGGCGCGTATCACGCGCAGTCCGCACCGCGAGGCGCTGGACCGTGCATTGCTGATGGCACAGGGGGGCGAATTTGCCTTCGTGTTGTTTGCCGCAGCCGCTGGTGCGCAAGTCATAGACAGCTCGGTCAAATCCAGCCTGACGGCCATCGTGGTACTGTCCATGGTGCTTACGCCGATCCTGGGGATTATATTTAATCGGTACACCAAAGCGGGCAAATTTGAGTCTCTGGATGACGTGAGTATCGCTGACGGGCTGACTGGCAATGTACTGATGATCGGTTTCGGTCGCTTCGGCCAGGTCACCAGTCAATTGCTGCTGGCACGGGGTGTCGATGTCACAATCATTGATACCGACATAGATATGATCCAGAATGCCGAGAAGTTCGGCTTCAAAATTTATTATGGCGATGGCTCTCGTCTGGACATATTGCATGCGTCGGGGGCGGCACAGGCACAGGCCATTGTCGTTTGCGTGGACAATAAAGAGACGACCAACAGAATTGTTGAGCTGGTAGCCAGCGCGTTTCCCTTGGCCAAAGTGCTGGTGCGCACGTATGATCGCGAGCACTCGCTGCATCTGATCAAAAAGAATGTGGATTATATGATGCGGGAAACGTTCGAATCGGCGATGGTATTTGGTGGCGCTATCTTGCAGCAACTGGGGGTCGACGAGGATCAAATCAGGGAAATCAGCCGTGAAATCCGCGAGCGTGACAATGAGCGCTTTGAAACGGAGGTGGCCGCCGACGATATCTATGCGGGCGCCGATTTGCAGTATTCGCATGCCCATCCGCGTCCCACCGCGCCGTTGCTTGTGCCTCGGAAAAGTGGCCAGATCCTGAACGACGATGGAGTGCATGAAGCAACGTCGACACCAGGGCAGGGTGGATCTTGAATCTGCCAGCAGACATTATGTCGGGCCGAAGCCGGCGCAGGTCTGTCGCCGCTGGTTTCTGCGGTATATTTGGCAGAATTTCACATTTTCAAACGGAGCAGTCAGCATGAGTGTAGTCAAATTCAACGAGTTTACGCTCAAAATCCGCAATGGCGCTACATTTCAAATTCGCGCCAATACCGGGAGCGAAGCCATCAAAAAACTGGTTAAAGCGCAAGGCTGCACACCCGACAATATCACGGTGGTCGATGTGCGGGAAGTAATCGTTAATCGTAAATAGACAAGGTGTACCGCACCCCATGGGCCATGTAGTGGGTGTGATGGGGGCCTGCGGGCAGGCTTGGGGTTTGAGCCCCATGCAAAAAAGGGTTTGGTCGGGGCCGCCGGGAGCCCGGCGAACCACAAATGACATAGTTAAAGAATTACGATGAAAGTTTCATCAGGACCAGCCCGCCAACAATAAGCGCAGCGGCAAGAATACGCATGGCACTCATGGGTTCATGCAGAAAGACAATGCCGACCACGAAGGCGCCTACAGCACCAATGCCTGTCCACACCGTATAAGCGGTACCCAGGGGAAGGGTGCGCATGGACCAGGACAATAACCCGAAACTGAGCACCATTGCGACCAGCGTTACCGAGGTAGCGCCCAGGCGTGTGAAGCCTTCTGATTGCTTCATGGAAAACGCCCAGACAATTTCCAGCAATCCGGCAATAAATAATAAAAACCAGGCCATTTGGGCCTCCTTTAAAAAGAACCGGGCCGTCCCGGATAAGGTCCCCAAATGGGTGAGGTCGTGGCCTCGAAGAAATTATATCTTTTTGTGCAACGGCGGGCAACCGGGCGGCTCGAATGCCGCAGCCTGATTGTCAATCTGTTGCTCGTCGCAGAAAAAGCAGATCAGTAAAATGAGGAAGATCAGTAAGATGAAGTGGGCCCGTAAGCTAAAGAAGACCAGCGAGCTAATGCAAACCTGTCAATAAACAGATCCGTCAAGCCAGCGGTGGCAAGAAAGATACTGCCCGACATTTTCGTCGGGAGTGACTGCAATCGATTGAAAGCAATTTGTTTATGCGAAAAGTGGCTTTGCAAGCGATTGAAAAAACTGGCCGTCTCGGTGGCTTCGTAAACTGCATTCTCGCTATTACACTTGAGATAATTCAAATGTGGAGCTACCTATGAAAAGCATGTTTACTTTGCTGCTTGCCGGCGTGCTGGCTTTTCCGATCATGGCAATGGCTGATGACGATGATGACGACGATGATTATCGCGATCGCTATCACCAGCGGGAATATAAGGAGAAATATCGGGATGGTCCCTGTAAGGTAGAGCGCGAATACAAGAAAAATGGCGACTACGAAGAGAAAAGAAAATGCCGGGGGGACCGCTACAGGGATAATTATTATTCCGAGGCGCCTGTTGTGCCGGGCGGCGATTTAGACGGCATTGTTCGCCTGCTGCAAAACCTGTAGAGTTGGCTTGCCGATACGGCTCGTAGCGTCGGGCCGCGATCGCCGTATGCCGTTAATTAATGCAATTGTGACGCTTGCGCGATGCGGCCGGTTAACTGGCGCAGGGTTCGAGGACTTGGCCGTCGTTGGCATGCAGGTTATGGGGCGCCGACCTTGCACATGGCACCTGTACACCGTGCTTGCGTGACCAGAGAAGGTCTTAAGCATATTGCGGCTCGGTCCAATGGCCGCTTTGCAATTGCTCGGGTCGGTGTGCGGCGCAAACAATTGCATTGTCGGGCCAGAATTCACGCATTACCCGCGTTCCCGCAAATACGCCGTACCCACTGCCGCAACGAACGTCGGCTGCCGCAACAATACTTTCACCGGCCATGATCGAACCTTTTGCCGTGATGTTGCCCCCGCCCTGAATGCCCCAATCAGCCTTGATATGCATGCCGCTGCTTATCTCACCCTTGGCAATGATGCCTTCTGCTGCAGTCAGGTTATTTTCAACTGAAATATCGCCACCGGCGCGCACACTTTTTTTGCAGTCCAGTGCGTCGGCGCAAATAATATCCTGACCGGCAACAATGATGCCGCCAACCTCAATGGAGCTTGCGCAGTCTAACGACCAACCGGCCCGGGCATCGCCATCGCATTGAAATTTGCCGGCCACATCGATACCCCATCCTACGCGAACGGACCCTTCCACAACAATCGTGCCGCCACAACTCAGGTTTCCCTCGATCACCAGATCTCCCTGGATGTGAATATCGCCGCCAACCCGCACGCTGCCATGAACATGCAGGGCACCGGCCACACGCAATACCGTGTCGCTATGCAAATTTCCCGCAATATCCAAATCCCTCGCGGCAACCACAGCGTCACTGTCCAGGCTGTCGATCGCCTGTTTGTCCCTGACTGAACCGAACTGATCGACCAGCCAGCATGCATCAGTGACTCGCCCTTCGGCAAGAAGCGTATCGATCAGATACTGGTAGTCGGCACCCTCTGGGGTGTGCTTTAAAAACCAGCGGAAGCCGCTGGAGCACGGGTGCTTAGACCGTATGGTTTTCTTGCTCAGATCCATTTTTACTCCCATGGATAAATTACTGCAATAAGTCAGTGTGAGCACAGTCGGGTTGCGGCATAGGCATCACACGGTTACCGGACAGGCGGCGTTGAAGATCGTCACCTGCCAGCAATGATTTTTTTGATTAAGGCGCGCACAGCTGCAGTCGGACATCCAGATCGTGGAACCGGTTGTCGCGCTCTGAAATTTTTAGCGGTTCAATGGTTTCGGGGGTGATCTTGACCACGTCGAATCGCATGCGTCGGCCCAGAGACTTCCATAAGGCATAGGCCGCTCTTGATTGACGAGCGCCACTGACCAGAACGAAACCATCGGACAGCACTTTGGTATACAGGGCCGAGGCTATACCGCGTCCCTGATAGGGCGCGGCATAGCGAGAATGCACGCTGCGTACGGTGCAGTGCAACTGGCGCGATCCTTCGGGAAGAATATCGAAAACGGAATAACCCGCCAGAAGCCCCGTGCCGGTATCAATGGCGTACACGCGCTGTTCGCGGGCGATCTTGCGAACACGGAACTCAATGTCGGGAAATTGCATATCCATGACCGGCAGATCGCCCAGCGCATGTCGACCCCGTGCCATCCTTGCCTGCAGATTGGCCAGTTCCTGCTCGATTTGCTCATTGCTTATGCTGACGTCGAATCTCATGACATCACTTCCGGTGCGAGCGAATGTTGGGCGGGCATATGCGTCGGGTTGCCGGCATCAACGACGATTTGCGTCGTATGCAGAATCAGCACGTCGGCGTGTTCGGCGAAGGATTGCCAATAGTCAACGGTGCGCAGCGCATTGTGCGGTTCCGGTCGGGCAAGGTGATTGTGCAGTTCCATTTCCACTCCCATTGCCGATTACCCGCAAGATATTGCGATATAAACGGCAGAGAATCGTATTTACAGGACCCTGGCCAGACAGATGTGCTTTTGGGCGCCTGTGTGCAGGCGCGTTCATGGTTTGTCTGGTATGGGGACGTTTCCGGCTTGTTAGCCGCTACGCCGTGCGAGAGGAATCTGGGACAAGAGTGATGGCCGTGATTTCCTGACGCACGGCCAAGAAAAGTACGGCGAACCACCTTAGGAATTGGGGGGTCAGACGAAAGGCTGGAGGAACGTTTGCACGAATGCGGCCCGGCAGCATGCCTCGGGTGTAAACCCGATGCGTACCAGACAGCGCGAAGGCAAGAGCGTTCATGAATATATAATGATTTTTTAGATGTCGCGATTATAGCATAAACGATATATTTTTCAAAAAATTCAAAGGCCTACGACTGTTTGTGCAGCAGTTTACCGCTGGCAGCGGGGCTGTTCGATGACGCATCTGAATATGATGGTTGCGAGCGTGCAAGCGTCGGTTTTGACCTCTGTAGCCGACGGTGACCCCAATGTCATAGCGTGGGAACCATCTGGTCATCGAGATTTTATGCAACAGGCGACAATAGCCATTGCAGCTCAAGCCTGAGCTCGCTTTGCAAGTCCTTGATCATTAAACGAAAGTGTACTCACTGCACACATACCAAGCATCATTGCTTAATATGGCAGAAGTATCGCAGGATCGCTGGGACAGCGCGAAATGAGCAGAACTGTCAAAGACATGAAAGCGCGCCGGGGAGGGTGTATAGTGGTGTATTTACCCGGAGCATGTCATGACATTCAGGGACTGGGCTGACGAGAAAGGCAACACACTGGCAAATCAGGATGACGAATGTGAAGTCCGTGCTGAATGGGCCAAGTTTTACGTGAAGAACGCGCAGGCGGGTTCGGTGCTGGTGTATGAATCAGCTTATGAAAAATTTGGCAGGCAGCAACTGGACAGCATGCTTGACGAGCAGTGGCACAAAGCGGGTCTGCAATGGGTGCAGATCACTGACAAGGGCGTGACCGAGACGCATAAAGATGCGCCCAATCGGCCCGGCAAAGGGCTTACCACTAAACACTGATTCACCTGGGGCAGATTATTCGCTACGCTGCGTTCAGCCCGAGGTGTTTGGCCCGTTCATTGATCAGTTGGGTTTGAATCCGCCGATAATCAACTTTACGCCGAATCCCATCAGCACCACGCCGACCAATTGTTCCAGATACGCCTGCACATGCATGTAGCCGCGCCGGACCAACGGACGGGAAAAGGCCATGGAAACCATCACGCGCCACAGCAGGGACGTCAGGCTAATGCCCACCCAGATGGCCAGCTTCGTAGGCCATTGTGTGGAAGGTGTGATCGTGACAGAGAAAATACTCACAAAAAACAGCGCGGTCTGGGCATTGGCCAGATCGGTAATCATCCCTCTGCGGAAATTCACGCTGGCGCTGGCGGCCGATGTTGGTGCTGCCGTATTGCCAATGACCGCTTTGGTGCGTCCCCGGGCCTGTCTGAACAGATTGAAGCCGTACCAGATCAGGTATGCGCCACCTAATATCTGAATACAGGCGAATACGGTGTGACTGGTGGCGATAATGGTTGCCATGCCCACCAAACCAAGTGCTGCGTAGATTGCATCGCCTGTCGCAACCCCGGCACCGGCAGCGATGCCGGCCGATTTGCCTTGGGACAGGCTGGTCTGCACGATCAGAAACAGATTGGGCCCCGGGCTCAGAAAGGTGAGGGCGAATAGCCCGATGGCTGTGAGTACGGCGTGGTAAGACATTTGACCAGTCCTTTGACAATACAGGTGTGCAAAAATCTACTATAACGCGATGCTGGCCCACAGCGGCGATTCCAAGTGTGATATTGCGCAGCGTTGGTAAAAAAGCCGCAGCATCGGCTCGCGCAAGGCACCCGCGCGGCAGGCAATTTGGCGATGGCCGGGCAAAACCATGAAGTCACGTTCACTGCTGTCGTGTCGTGTAGTCGTATGGTGCGGGCAAGAGAACAGGCGCCCCGGGGACAGAAGGCTCAGCGGTTAAACGACATACCTTTATTTATCGATTTCAGAGATAAACGCGGCGATAAGCGCCAGCGTTCGTACTTCGTCTTCCCGATAGGGTACGTGGCCGATGCCGTTCAGAATCTCAACTCGTCCGTCGCCTGCGGCGATAACATGGGCGTGCTCGATCGAACCGTATGGGTCACTGTCGCCATGGACCGCCAGTTTTGGACACCGGATTTGCGCCAGCTCACTGCGAACATGCCATTGTGAAAATTCCCGCGATAACCAGGTATCGGTCCAGGCATCTACAACCCAGCGACTTTTGTCTCCGTGATATTTATCCAGCCTGGACAAATTCTCCGGTTTTGCGAAATCCAGTTTGGCCTGGCGTATCCCGTTGAGTGTGAGTTCCTCGACAAACACCTGCGCGCCCATGGTAATGAGCGCCTTGCAGGCATCCGGAAATTGCGCAGCTGCCTGCACTGCCATGGCGCCGCCGACACTGTGGCCACAAGCAATAAAGCGGTCGATATCAAATGCTGCAAATACTTGCGGCATGATCTGCGTGGCTTCCTGGGCGATAAAATCAGCCGTTAATGTGCCCGGATGGGGGTCGGAGCGGCCAAATCCCAGACGGTCATAGGCAATCACCGGGTGCCTGGTGGCTAGTGCCAGTTTTTGCGGAAAATCGCGCCAAAGAGGAATGCAACCCAGAGAATCGTGTAACAAAATAATTGGCGTTTGGCGGTCTGCGCCTGTTGGCGGCAGCGACCACGATTGGGCATGTAAACGACCTTGGCTGGTCTGAATTTGGTGGGTATCCGTTATTGTTGTGTGCGTTTGTGTCATTGCTGCAGTCGGAATTCATGTCAATAATAGGGCGATCTGGCAGGACGGCTTGGCCAGGTTGACCGGTGTTGATAGCATGTTGGAGCATTATAGTGCCTGCACCTGTTTTTTGACTTCAGGTGGCGCGATCGTCCATGATTGGGTGGCAGCGGACAATGCAGGGGTAAAAACGCCTTGATGCAGCGCAGCAGCTAACGGGAACCGGCCACTGGTAGCGCCGGTCTGTCATTGTCGGCGAGACAGTGCTTTTACGGTGGCCTGTGCCAGATTTCCCATGCCAGCACAATTCCGACTGTCAGCACGGTTAGCAAAAAGGCATGGAAAATTTGATCGGCCAGCGTTTGCGGTCCTATGCCAATGGCGATCGTGAATGCGCCAACCAGCGTTCCCACCAGCCCAATACCCTGTGTCCACAGCGCTACCTGCGGTGTTTGCCCAGGGCGGACTATGCAGAACACCACCCCCACAGCCAGTATGGTACCAATGACGGCTTCGGCTGTTGCTGCACGCAAATGCATATACCCACCCAGGACAACGCCAGCATGGAGCAGCGATGCCGCGTAAAAGAGACCCGCCTCCACGAGCAACATCAGCATCAGCGCTGTTCTTGTGCACATAAACATGAATAAGGCACTCCTGGTCTGGTTTGCCGCGGTCCGTTCACAACTGGGTGTACCGCGGGTGCCGCGTCCAAGCCAGTTGCGGGCAGCCAGCCCTTTGATGGTGGCGGCTGGGACGCTGGCTATACCATAATACCGGCATCCGCTGGCGGTCAATCAGGGGTTTTCCGGTAGCGCCTGCACAAGCGATTGATGTGCAATTTTTATAGATAAAACAAAAAAATTTTTGGTTTTCGCAGGCTTTTCATTTGTCATACTGCACATTGCTCTATGCCAGGGACAGCTGGCCAGGCAAATTGGCCAAAGTGCCCCTTTTACAGCGGCGCCCGGCGCCTTGATGGTGAAACCTTGTCGGCATCCCATGCAGGGCAGATGACAAGGGCACGCAAGTTCACAAAAAGCACAAGTAACCCATACCAATAATCGGGAGACAAGATATGTTCATGACCAGATTTCATCGCAGGGCAGCCAGTGTGGCGACCTGTCTGCTGCTTGGCAGCCCGTTGACGCTCGCACCGTTTGCTGGCGCTCATGCCGAAACGTATCCCGATCAGCCGATCCGGCTGATCATTCCATATCCGCCGGGTGGCGCGACCGATGTGATCGGGCGCATTGTGGGGAAAAATCTGGGTGACCAGATCGGCGGTCAGGTGGTGATTGAAAACCGAGGTGGCGCCGGCGGCAATATCGGCGCGGCCGAAGTTGCCAAAGCCCGACCGGATGGCTATACCCTGCTAATGGGGGCACTCACCTCGCATTCTGTGATGTCCATACTGGAAAAAGGCAAGTTGACCTATGATCTGCAAAAAGATCTGACCCCTGTTGGTGTAGTGGGTTCGGTGCCGCTGGTTGCGGTGGCCAATCCGTCCTTGAAGGTATCGACTTTGCCCGAGCTGGCAGAGAACGCCAAAAAGAACCCCGGCAAGCTCAATTTTGCGTCCTCCGGAGCCGGTGCGCCGCAACGCATGGCCATGGAATTGTTCAAGCAGATCGCAGGCGTCAATATTGTGCACGTCGCCTATCGCGGCAGCGGTCCGGCCATGACTGACCTGGTTGGCGGGCAGGTTGAGGTCATGACTGAAACTGTACCGGCAGCCATCAGCTTTATCAAATCGGGACAGCTGCGGCCACTGGCTGTGCTGACGCCCGAGCGCATATCCATGTTGCCTGATATTCCCACCGCCAAGGAACAAGGTTATGACAATTACAATGTAAGCTCCCTGTTTGGCGTCATGGCGCCGGCCGGTACGCCCAAGGCGGTCCTGGATAAGGTGAACGCAGCACTGACTACGGCACTGGCCAAGGATGAAGTCAAGAAACAATTACTGGAGCAAGGGGTGTATGCCGATCCCCTGAGTATCCACGCTTCGGCAGAGCGCCTGAAGGCAGAAATTGCCCTGTGGGACAAAGTTATCAAAGACGGCAATATCACCACCCGCTAATCACACTTGAGGTAAAGCAACATGTCCAGACGCAACCAGTCGGATGACCAACCCGAAGCAACAGGATTGAAAAAAGGCCTGACCAGTTACGGCGACAATGGTTTTTCTCTGTTCCTGAGAAAAGCGTTTATCAAGGGCGCCGGGTACTCGGATTCGGCGCTGACCCGTCCGGTTGTAGGCATTGCCAACACCGGCAGCGCCTACAACCCCTGCCATGGCAATATGCCCCAACTGCTCGAAGCGGTCAAACGGGGCATCATGCTGGCCGGTGGCTTGCCGCTGGACTTTCCCACGATCTCCATTCATGAGAGCTTTTCATATCCGACCAGCATGTACCTGCGCAATCTCATGTCGATGGACACCGAAGAGATGATTCGGGCCCAGCCGATGGACGCGATTGTCCTGATTGGCGGATGTGATAAGACAGTACCGGCCCAGTTGATGGGCGCTGCCTCTGCAGGCATTCCTGCGATTGAGCTGGTCACCGGTTCCATGCTCACCGGTTCGCACCGTTCCGAAAGAGTGGGCGCCTGTACTGACTGCCGCCGCTACTGGGGTAAATATCGAGCACAGGAGATTGACGACCAGGAAATTGCAGATGTGAATAACCAACTGGTGGCCAGCGTGGGCACCTGTTCGGTCATGGGGACCGCCAGCACCATGGCGTGTTTGAGCGAGGCGCTGGGCATGAGTCTGCCAGGCGGAGCGAGTCCGCCGGCGGTGACGGCAGATCGCATGCGCATTGCCGAGCTGACCGGGGCACAGGCCGTTCAGATGGCGCACGATAAGCTGACGATCGATAAAATCCTGACGCCCGATGCTTTTGAAAATGCCATGCGGGTGTTGTTGGCCATCGGGGGCTCCACCAACGGCATTGTGCATCTGGCCGCCATTGCAGGACGGGTTGGCCTGGATATCGACCTGCAGGCGCTGGATCGCATGGGCAAAGATACGCCGGTGCTGCTCGATCTGAAGCCCTCGGGCCAGCACTATATGGAAGATTTTCACAAGGCCGGGGGCATGGCGACGCTGCTGCGTGAACTCAAGCCCCTGCTCAAGCTTGATGCCCTGACTGTCACCGGGCGCACCCTGGGTGAAGAAATTGAACGCGCCGGTCCCGGGTTTGCGCAGACAGTGGTAAAAAGCGCCGCCGATCCGATTTATCCGCAAGGCGGGATTGCGGTTTTGCAAGGCAATCTCGCCCCGGGCGGTGCCATTATCAAGCAGTCTTCGGCTGATGCCGGTTTGATGGAACACGAAGGGCGAGCGGTGGTGTTCGAAGACGCGGCGGATCTGGCGTTGCGCATTGATTCGGACGAACTGGATGTGACGGCCGATGATATTCTGGTACTTAAAAACATCGGCCCGAAGGGCGCACCGGGCATGCCAGAGGCCGGTTACATTCCCATTCCCCGCAAACTGGCGATCCAGGGGGTCAAGGATATTGTGCGCATCTCCGACGGGCGCATGAGTGGCACCGCCTTCGGTACGATCGTGTTGCATGTCACACCGGAGTCAGCGATAGGCGGACCGCTGGCCTATGTACAAAATGGCGACAGAATCCGCCTGAGCGTGAGCCGGCGCGAGATCTCCCTGCTGGTATCCGAGCAGGAGCTGGCATTGCGTCGCGAGCGTACGCCGGTGGTCGTGCCAAGCGCCGAGCGCGGGTATAAAAAGCTGTTTCTGGATACGGTAACGCAGGCAGACAAAGGTGTGGATTTCGATTTTCTGCGGGCCCCCCAGACCAAAGGCACCGTGCCGCGCTAATTTTACGGCGCGGGCAGGTCCAGGCTGCGGCGTTGCGCCGACAGCCTGGCGCCGCAGCAAATGGATTCGCAATCCTGCAGCATGCGGCATAGCGTCATCTTTTTTTTGGGCCAGGGGTGGCGAGCATCAGTTGCCCACACCAAATACCGCCCGGGCCTGTTCATGGAGACAGGCGGCCAGCCTGGCATGGTGCCCGTGCTGGTTCCACACCAGCCCGTTGCGCCGGACCAGCGTTCTGCCCGGCAGCTTGATCTGTACAATATCCAGCGATTGCCACATGGCCGACCAGTCGGGCACCAACGAGACCCCCAGCCCTTCGTGCACCATGACGGCAATCGAGGACAGACTGTTGATCTCCAGGCGCTGCCTGGGGTGCAGGTCGTGGTCGCGCAGGTAGCGATCGGCAAGCTGTCCGCCGTAAACGCTGCGATCGTAGCGAAGAAAGGGTTCGCTGGCCAGGACATCATGGGGGTTGCGCCCCAGCATATGCGTAGGGGCAATCACCACCAGGGGCTCTTCCATGAACTTTTGCCAGATGCAATGCTTTGCCACGGCAAACTGCGGTTCGACCACGATGGCCGCATCCAGCTCCCCGGCCGCGACCTTGCGACACAGCTCGATGGAGGCGCCCGGTGTCACAAAAACGGACGCCTCGGGATAAATGTCATAGAGACGCTTTAGAATGGGCGGAAGGATATTGGTCATAGCAGAGACAAAGCAACCCAGGCGCAGTTCGCCCTGATTGTTTCTGTCCATCGCCATGGCGCGCATATCCCTGATCTGCCTGACGACCGAACGTGTACTTTCGATAATCCGCATGCCGCTTGCCGTAGGCTTGACCGATCGACCAGAGCGGCGCACCAGTTCCACGCCCATGTCATCTTCCAGCGCCTTGATGCGCGCAGCGACCGCCGCCGAGGTCAGATCAAGACGTCGGCCGGCTTCGGCAAACGAGCCGGCTTCGACAACGGTAATAAAACTCTGCAGGTAATTGATGTCCATTATTTTCCATGCCATATCAGGTTCGTGGACGATTGATGATAAAGCTGGCTGTGCATTCAATCTCCTTATTATGTAAGCCGGCGCAACGCTAAGGCTGCACACGGGCCGGCCACGGTGGCCTTGTTCAGTTGCGATCAGCGTTGTGATCAGGCATGGCTGCCGGCCATGGATATTCCAACTGCATCGCCACCACGCTGGCAGTTGGCAAGCCATAGCGCCTGCCGATTGCATTGAGCGTGCCGGTCAGCGCGGCGGCCGGATGTGCCATGTCAACCACTGGGACGGCAGTGCCGTTGTCCGACGTTGTCGCGGCGCGGTCGGCAATGATCTGCATGCCATTGCGCGTGACGATCGTGTCGTGATCGGGCGTGAACGTGGTTACGCGCGAGCGATAGGTACGTGACCAGGCATCCGCCACCAGTGCCAGCGATACTTCGTCTATACCCGTGTGCAACGGCAGAGCCAACTGTTCCTTGCGCCAGAACGCCAACGTGTTTTCAATGACAGTAAAGGCAAAGGGGCGGGTAAAACGGAACGATTGGCTGTCATGGGCTGCACTCCATTGCGTCACGCCCAGATCCTGGCCAACGTGCTGTGCAATTTCGCGGCCGGCGATGGCTTCGATCAGCATGAGCATCGTCGGCATAGACGCCGTGATGCCGGTTGTGGTGACAACGCCATTATCCACCACCCATCGACGGTTTGCCACATAATCAATATCGGGATGCTTCTCCAGCAGCGAGTTCAGATAATACCAATGGGTTGTGGCGCGCCTGCCATCCAGCAATCCGGCTTCGGCTACCACCTTTGCGCCGGCACAGATGCCGATAATGATCGCGCCTTTGGCTTTCTGATGACGCAGCCAGGCAATGACGGCGGGGTCATCGTCACGGCTCATCGCAGGTACAATCACATAGTCTGCGCCTGTGGGGTAGCGACGATCAAACTGCTCAGCGGTGGCATCGGCCCGAACTGTTAGTGCCGGATATAACCGGATCGGTGCGTCTTCCATGGACAGCGCCATGACGTCGGCGATGCCGGCACGTTTGAGAATGCCGTAGGGCAACAGATAGTCTGTGGTTTCGGTGGCCTCGTTAATACCGATAACGGCAATCAGAGGGCGCTGGCGTTTTGGCGGAGCAAGGGTTGCCATTGCCGTTTCGTACTCGTGCGAATCAAGTCCGGGCAACGGGGGATGGTTGCCTGGCAGGGGAAGGGTCAGCAGCCAGATTGCCCCTGCCGCTATCGAAAAGGCGACAATGCCAATCACAATCAGCATAAAAATACGAAGTTTCATGGGAGTGACCTCTGCGCTCAGCAACCGTGCTGACCAAAATAGAAATCGACTATCGGGCTTGGCATCAACGCGGGCGGACAGCGAGTCTGCATAAAGAGACGGGTTGATGTTCACTATTATTTATTATTCAATTGTGTTTTAACATGAATGCATACAACCGTTATGCATAGCTGCGATAAACTGGGCAGATTGCTTTTTTAGCGTTAACCAACGGAGATACGGTATGAAGATCGGTCTGATCGGTGCGGGTGCGGTAGGTCGTGCCTGTTTGATGTCCCTGGTGTATGCAGGGGGCGCGCGCGAAATTGTTCTGGTCAATCGCAATCATAAACGGGCCCAGGGCATGGTGGCCGACATCCAGTACGGAACGACATTATTGCCGGCGGTTCAGGTGCGGGCGGGTCACTATGAAGATCTTGACCAGTGCAAGTTAGTCATTGTAACCGTGGGTGTGAACGAGAAAACAGGCGGGGCGACGGACCGAAGCGATGATGCTGGCCGCTTGCGGCTGCTGGACGATAATGCAAAAATCTATCAGGACATTATCCCGAAAATCAATGCAGCGGCGCCCGGGGCCATCATTCTGGTGGTGACCGATCCGCCGGACCCGCTGGCTGAAGTGGCACGCCAGTACAGCAATGCAGCACATGTGATCAGTTCAGGAACGCTGCTCGATTCCCAGCGCATGCGCTTTCACATCGCCCGCCACGCGAGCGTACATCCTGCGTCTGTTGAAGCCATGGTATTGGGCGAACATGGGACTTCCCAGGTGTTTATTTGGTCCGGTGTGCGTATCGGCGGCGTGCCCTTGGCCCAGGTGCTGGATGTCAATGAAAAGGATTGCGAAGCATTCCAGAAACAGATCGAAGATGAAGTCCGGTTTGCCAATATCAGCATTATTGAAGGCACCGGCGCCAGTCAACTGGGCATTGGCATGGTCACCGCGCATATCACCAGAACGATTCTGAACGACGAGAAACTGGTCGTGCCCATCGGATCTCATATCGCAGCCTTTGAGACGACACTGTCACTCCCGTCGCTGCTTGGCAAGGAAGGGGTGCTGGAGACCTACATGCCGGCACTCTCGGCAAGGGAAGAAGATGCGCTGGCTGCCAGCGCCAAGGTGATCCGGCAGGCGTGGGAGGGCGTGGCCTGAGCAGGCACCCGCAGGCACCATCGCCATGGTTATTTGGCCGGGCCTGCAGGCAGTGATCGTGACAGGTTAAGCGGATCGTATATCAGTCAGCAGCGCCGGGCCCGTTGGCAGTGGGTATGAAGGGCTCGCGACGACCACCGATCTGCTGCTCGAGGGGGCTGCGCGTTAGCTGCCGCTCTCAGGTTGCCTGTCCGGCCCGCAAGCCTTGTGGGTGAGTCCCCCGCTGGCTGGCAGTTTTCCCCCAAAAAAAAAGTACAAAAATTTATTCAGATCAAGGCAGGGTACTCGCCTGGGCGCTATTATTTGCCTGGACCTTTAGTCCGGTGGCAGGCTCAAATCCCATACGCAGCAAGCAGGGCCTGTCGGCGGTGTTAAAGGTCTTTTTTTCCCCTCTTTTTCCTGTTCTTCTCATTCTTTCTTTCTTTAATTTTTTTCTCATCTGGCGTTCCAGCAATCCGGCTTCCCCGCAAACCGGTGCAAGGCAACCCGGTACATTGAGCACTTAGGCGCTTTGCATCTGATCAAGCCCGCGCTCTTATTACAATCGGCCTCACTGTTCGCGCGGGCTTGGTATGTTCTGTCGCATATATGCTTGCCTCTGGGGGGATCTCGCGGGTCAGCAACCGGCAAGGGGCCTTGGGATGAACCTGAGCCTCACAATCGGCTGATGGGCCTAAATTTTCTAATTGCTCAATCGGTGTCCGGCCCCCGTTTCATAGGTAATGCTTTATTCAAAATCAATCACCGCTTCCTGCGTGTCTTTCAGATACAGCACGTTTACCGTATTGTTTTTCTGGATCTGCGCCATATGGTAGATTGGAATGACCTGGCTGCAGACAGTCTCAAAGGCGGGCCCGAATGCGGGTGCAATGCGAACACCCACGTTCAGCACGAAATGGTTATTGATCCGGGTTCCCGAATCTTGTACCGACAGGATCGTGGCCTGGCCAGGTTCACCCGTCTGGCGGATCCGGCGATTATCGCTGGCGCCCGAAGACAGTGACACAAGAATCAATACGACGCCGCTGATCATCATGCACAGCGAGATCACCAGGCAATATATCGAAATCGGGGGCAGCCATTCTTCTATCGGGTAGAACACATAGGAAAAGATGCCGATAAAGGGAATCCAGGAAAGGGCGAATAATCGCCAACCCCAACTAGCTGCACTTTTTTTGTTGGACATAAACATGAGTTCACAGCAATATCTGCATGTGACAATGGTTTCGAGGAATAGGAATGCTTGCGACGACTGAATCATATTACTTCAATCGTATGACATAAATAATAACTGCGCATTGCCCTTATATCGTGGGTGACCGTTACCGGATGGACCACGTCATACCCGCGGGTTTTGGTCGGGGCAAATGCCGGCGCAGCCCAACGCTGCGACAGGCGCCTTGGTCATAGTGAAAAGCGATTGCTGTATTTATGCCTCATTTACGCTATTAAAAAATATTTCAAATGTAAAAATATGTTCCGCATGCGACATGCCGCACTATTGCCGGCCCGATATACGGTCGTTTGACGCCAGATCCATGCCTGGGACAGACATGACGACTTATTCAGGTAATTATCCTGACATAAAGCCTGCCTATGATTTGTCGTATCCCGATCAGGTTGATCAATAAGCAACTGAACTATCTGAATATTAACCATTTCGGACAGTGGCCCATTTGACTGGCAGCCCTGATCACCAGTGAGCAATGCTCATACCCGCAAATTTGCTCCCTATTTCGATCGACCCGAACGCATCCAACGCGAGAGATGAACATGGATATCCCTCAGTTACAGAACCGGCCCGTCATTGCGCATACACCCATGCCCGGAGTGCTGAACTTCAAAAGCATGAAAGGGCAGGCCGGATTGTCGGAACTGTTTGAGTTCAATGTTGAGCTGGTTGCCAAGACCTATATGCTGGATGTTCGATCGCTGCTGGGCAAGCCGCTCACGTTGCAGGTGGAAACGGCCGGTGGCGCACCGCATTACCTCAATGGCCAGATTGTCCGGTTCGAACTGGTTGGCCGTGAATTGGTCAATTCCGAGTATTATGTTTACCGCGCTACGCTGCGGCCTAGCCTGTGGTATCTGACTCAGTCCAGGGACAACCGCATTTTCCAGAATAAGTCAGCAGTGGATATCATCAAGCAAGTGCTGGGCACCTACAGCTTTGCGGTGGAATATAACCTGACCGAGTCTTACCGCGACTGGGAATATTGCGTGCAGTATCAGGAGTCGGATTTTGACTTTGTCAGCCGGCTGATGGAACATGAGGGCATCTATTACTGGTTCCGCCATGAGAACGGTGAGCACACACTGGTGCTTACAGACGATGTCTCAACGCATGAGCCGGCCCCGGGCTACGATACCTATACTTTCTACGATGGCCAGATGCACATGCTTGCGCACGAAGAGTTCGTCTCGGACTGGCATGTGCAGGCTCAGATCACGCCTGGTGGCTACGCAACGGTTGACTACGATTTTCGCAAGCCTGGCGCTCGCCTGGATTCCACCAGCAAGAATGCCGAAGCAGCCAATACAGACAAGTTGGAAATCTACGAATGGCAGGGCGGGTATCAGGAAGTGGATCACGGCGAGAAATATGCTCGCCTGCGCTTGCAGGAAATTCAGGGCGCAAGAGAGCAGGTACTTGGCATCTGCAATATCCGCGCCGTTGAACCGGGACGCCTTTTCAAACTGCGCAATCACCCGCGCCGCGCTGAAAACCGCGAACACCTTTGCGTATCGGCCACCTACAATATGAGCGTGGCTGGTTATTCCTCCGGTACCGGGCAAGAGGATCATTTTGAAGTGATCTTTCGCGCGTTGCCATCCAATATTCAATTTCGCGCACCTCGGGTGACGCCGCAGCCCAAAACCAGCGGACCGCAAACGGCCCGCGTCGTAGGCCCGGCTGGCGAGGAGCTGTGGACTGATCAGTACGGCCGCATCAAGGTCATGTTTCACTGGGACCGCCAGGCGACCGGGGACGAAAACAGCTCCTGCTGGATTCGCGTGTCCAGTCCGTGGGCCGGCGGCGGCTTTGGCGGGCTGCAATTGCCCCGTATCAATGACGAAGTCGTCGTGGATTTTATCGGCGGCAATCCGGATCGACCGGTCATTCTGGGACGGGTTTACAACGCGCAGAATATGCCGCCGGTGTCACTGCCGGCCAACGCGACGCAAAGCGGCTTTCGCAGCCAGTCTGTCTTTGGCGACCCCAGCATGCGCAACCAGATGATCTTTGAGGACAAGCTGGGCCAGGAACTGGTGGACATGCGGGCGCAACTGGATATGCTGCTGACTGTCGTGCAGAATATGACGGTGAACATAGGTTCAAACCTGAAGACGACAGTGGGCGAAACGGAAACGCGTGATGTGACCGGGACCCGTACCACGCACATTATCGGGCATGAAAAAGAAACGTTCGATGCGGGTGTTCATCGCGAAATCACCAGTGGCGGCCTGGTCGATAATATCAAAGGTGGTGCAACCACAAAGATACTGACGGGAAACAATGTTTTCCGGGTTGAAGCAGGCACCAACACCGTTTATGTCAAGTCGAATGAGACGCATACCATCGACGGCACCTTGCACCAGGATGTGAAGGAAGCGGCAACGCTGCACTATAAAAACAAGCTCACGCGCACGGTCGCGCAGACCGAGGATGTTACGGTAACGGGCGCAGCCACGCATAATTATGAAAGCACATTTACTTCCAATCATGGAGGAAAGGTGCTTTTTGATGCAACCGACCAGGACTTTGAGATCCTGTGTAAAAAGTATTCGATTACCGCGTCCAGCGGCGAGATAAAGAACGTGACCTCGCACGCGATCAATAACTACAAGGCTGGCAGGGACACCACCGTGACCGGCGTCGATACCAAAGTGGTTTCGGTGCTTGGCATAGACGTGATGCCGCTCAAAATGTCGATAACCGGGGCGGTGAATTTTTCGTATTCGACCCTTGCGTATCAAATACAGCCGGTTCGGCTCGCGCTCCGGGGTGTCGCCATGCAGGTGGATGGCTTGAACCTGGCCGCAGCGGCGCTGAAGTTCAGCAATCAGGCGGTTAAGGTCGATGTTAGCGGGGCGAGTTGGAAAGCCGATGGAATCGATCTGCAGACCCGCGGCGCGCAAACCAAATTGCAGGCCCTGGGCGTTACCCTTGCCGGTTTGAAACTATTTGCTTGACGGAGAAGCTACAAATGCCAATTTTACAAGGCCGAATCGGATCCAGTGTGACGCTGATCGATGTGATGATACTGGGGCCTCGCCCCAATTTTGGTCCTAAAGTCACCATGATCCCCAATCCGCTGTCCCGGGTCTTTACGCCCGGGTTGGATCTGGAATGTTGCCCTATGCCTACGATGATAACCTGGGCCAATGAAACCGGGATATTGGGCGTGTTGGTGCCAGTGGTCAAATGCTTTGCGACCAAATTCATCAATGTCAGCTTCCGGGTTTTTTCCGGCGCCTTGCCGGTTTGTCGCTGGATTTCCATGGGTTTGAGCAATATTATCAATGGTCTTTTATCCACCAATTTGATCCCGTCGCCTAACCGGATTTTTGTTTTTTCCTGAACAAAGAGCCCATCCCGGGATCTGTTGCGTGAGCCGTGTTGCGAGGCGTTGCTTCCTGGCGCTCAGACGATCTACTCGTTATTGTCACTGGGATCTTGCCTGTTGCGTCCATAGCTCGGCCTCATGCAGGTAATCTCGGTGCGGCAGAGCGCCGGGTTGGCGCAGCAATGCGCCGTCAGAAACCAGGGCTCGATGAAACAGCGTGTCATGCAGTATGACTGATTCAAACTGAGTATGGCGCAGATTGGCTCGGGAAAAATCGGCCCGGGTCAGATCCGAGCGATTCCATCTGGCGTTTTCTAAATCGGCCTCATGCAAGATGCTTTCTGTCATATTACAGTCTGTGAAGCGTGCGTCGGTGGCCACGGCCTGTATCCACATGCTTTGCGATAGCAGGGTTTCCGAAAACTGGACTGACAGTGCGTCGGACTCGATGAATATGGCATTGGTGCAATCGCATGCGTTGAAGCTGGCATTATTCAGCCGGCTTTCCTGGAAATTGCATCCGGCAAGGTAACAGTCCTGGAAAATGGCCTGCTTCAAATCACTCTTGACGAAAGGGCATTGCTGAAACGTAAGTCCGGTGAAACGTTGCCCGCAGAGCAAGGTTTCGTTCATAACGGTTTTTTCGAAATAGCAATCATCGAACCGCGTCTGCCTCAGGTCGTTGCGGAAAAATACGCTGATTTCAAAATGACTGCCGACAAAATCGGTCTGCGCCAGATTGGTTTCGAAAAAGGTCGTTTTTTTGCATTCCGTTTGCGAAAAAATGGCGGCACTCAGGTTCGTCTGGCCAAATGTGCAGCTATCGACGGTTGCCTGCGGAAAAAGCGCTTTTGCCAGTTGGCATTCAACAATGGAGCATTCCCTGAGCGACGCATGAGGGAAGCTGCTTGCGTTAAGCTCACAGCCGGAAAACAGGCAACGCAGCAAGTCTGCGTGTTCAAAAACGGAGCTGTGAAAGCGGCAGTTAGTAAAAACGATGTTATCCAGGCGCGATCCGCTAAAGTCGGTTCCGCTGAAATCTACCTTGTCGAAAACACGACCCGACAGCTCTGTATTTCTAAGGGAGAGACCGGCAAAATTTTTTTCTTGTATCGGTTCGTAACTATCGAGGCAGTCAAAGAACTGTTGGCGGGTTGAGGGCGAAATCATGGGTGCACAGCATCCTGTTGAGCGTATGAATCTCGGTACAAGGGGTAGCGCTTGGTATGCTCGGTGTAAATATTTTGGATCAAGGTTGTGTTATCCATGCGTACTTCGGAAATGTCGGCTGTGCAAAAGTTCGCATGACGCAGATCCGCGCCGCGCAAATCTGCCTTGGTCAAAATAGCGGAGGTGAAGTCGACCTGATTAAAAAGACTATCGCGCAGATCGGCGGATTTGAGCACGCAGTGATGCATATCGGCGCCAGTAAAGTCGGCGTTGCGCAGATCGGCCAGTGTCAGGTCGCAATACTGGAGCCTGGCCTTCTGGGCCTGGATGCCGTGCAGGACGGTGCCCTTGAAGCTGCACCCCTTTAGCGTGGTTTCCTGAAATGCACAGTGGCGAATTTTCAGCTTGTATATGAACGAAACGCCATCAAGCCGCGCTTGCGAAAAGTTAATGGTGTCCATATCGCAGGCGACAAAACCGGCGCTTTTTTGTTGAGATTGTTCGAAATTCACATTGACCAGGGTCGTTTGCTGGAAGATGGTTTGCGAGAATGTTGCCTGGTAAAAGCTGCTATTTTCAAAGTGGCACTGCACGAAAATGGTTTTGTCGGCGCTGGAGGCATCAAAGCGACATGTCGAGAATCGTGCATGCATGTTGTTCAACACATCCTGCCACTGGGTTTGCCGGAAATCGCAACGGGAAAATTCCGTTTTGTGCAGAATGACTTTTTTCAGTCTGGAGCCGGAAAAATTGCTTCTTTCAACTTGGGTTTCCCCCAGGTTAGTGCCGTTCAATTCGCAATCTGTAAAGCTTGCATCCTGGATAGAGGCTCTGCTGAGGATGACGTCTGTAAGATTGCAACGGCGAAAGACAGCACCGTTCAGATTGGCGCCGGATAAGTCCGAACCCGAGATGTCCGCATCGACAAATTCCAGGCTGGACAGATCTGCGCCAGCAAGATCCATGTCCTGAATGGACTGTCCGTCAGCATAACGTTGTTGGGCTTTGGTACGTTTTTTGTGTGCAACGTGGCTGTCGACAATGATTTTTCCGCCGATCAGGTGCGCCGAATATAGATTGATTTTCCCCAGTTGCTTGCGTGCCTGCTCACGCTGCTGCTTCATGTCTTTCAGTTTTGCCGTCGTGTTATCTGGATCACCGTGCTTCTGCGACCATTTTTCCCAGTCGGCTTCGAGCTTTTCCTGCTGTTTCGTCAATTCTGCGAAGGCATCCTGCATTTTTTGACGATCTGCCGGAGCGGGCGAATCAATATGCCTGCTGATTTCTTCAATCTGCGCAGCTTCCAGTGCGGGAACGGCGGCTTCGGTGTCCTTCGATCCAGAGCCTTGCGGGTCGACGGCATTCAGTTCCGACAATTGTTGGCGCGCGCTTTGTTTTTGCGCTTCCAATTGCTCCATCGCATCGGCCTTGAGTTTTTGCATCCGTTCGTGCAATTCGGGCATATGCTCCGGATCCGCGGGAAATGGCGGGCCTACAAACTCAGGGACCAGCGCATTGAGCTCATTGCGTTCGCTGTCCGGTAAGTGCGTGCCATGTTTATCCAGAAATGCTCGGATCTGCGCTCTCTTGCGCTGCTCGAGTTTATGAGCATTGTCCAGGAAAGGGCTTTGCAACTGGGGCTTTGTATCCAGCCAGTCTCCCATGATGGACTTGGGAACCAGGTCGCGATCACGCAAGGTATATAGGGCGCCCGTTTCCATGTCATTGCGCTGGTCAAAAATCTTGCGGTAATAGGACTTGGTTTTTGGCTGGTCCGGCAGCTCCATGGCCGGCAGTATGGCCAACGCGTCTTCCGCGTAGGACTGTGCAACGGGCAAAGCGCCATGATACATCAAAATGGCGTGCCGGATATTTGGCAAGAACCATACTGTGGTCGGCCTCAGGTCTACCTCCAGGAACGCCTCGTGTTCAGGTTCCCCGGAGCTGGAGATTTGCTGCAATACGAAGCATCTTGCCTTCCAGTCTGGCAGGGTACCGCTCCAGCAATGCTGTTCGGGATGCATATTCCATATGTGAAACGATGAGCCTAAAGGCAAGCGATCGCGATCTGGCCAGCGTTGATCGGGTTCGGCTGCGTTGAACAGCCGAGGATCCATATCGGGGAAGAATGCGTTCATGTCGTTTTGCAACCATTCCTGGCTGAACGTACCTACCTGCGAGTAACGGCGTGGGCGTGTCAAAAGGACCGGGCCGAAAGAGGCAGGAAGTATGACCTGATCCTGTCGCTGCATGGTGCTGGTGGGCGCTTCCACGTTGGGTAAGCGCCGCACCCAACTGCCATTGATCCACTCCCGATCGCGCCCCTTGCCGCCCGGGTTTTCGGCAAAATCCGCACCCCCGTATGCATGGTTCCAGCTGACAGGCATTTCATCGAATGCCTGGGGTGACGTCATGGTACCGTCCAGCCAGTAGCGTTCGCCGGAAACCAGCAAGCTTTTTTCCAGCTTGCCTACGTGCGCCCGTACCGCGCAGCGCGTTTTATCCTGCTGATGCGCGGTGTAGGCCTTGCCGCTGACAAGAAACTCCGGTACCGGTTTCGGCAGGACGAGATCCAGAATACCTTCGCAATCCATATCCTGCAAAAGGTGGGTGGTCAGTTCGGCATCGGGCACGAGTTTCGGGGATTCGCCGTTGAAATCCACCAGCGCATAAACAACGATACCTAGATGGCTTTTTTCATGTAACCCGAATGGGCGGGTCAAGACACCCAGTCGCAGAGGTTTGACTGTTTTCATTGTTGCTTATCGAACCACGTACGTGGGGATCAACTCATGTGAATTTGATCGCCGTTGATTTTCATGACTTCCTGCGCGGTCAGTGTGGTATAGCCACCATGTACTCGGGTCAGTTTCTCTGCTTCGTAGTCGATGGTCTGCGCCCTTACGTGATCGACTTCCTTGACATGTCGGAAACAAAGGCGTGCCACGCTTTTGAAGCTGTCCGACATCAGTCCGATCACATTCGAAAACAAGTCAGTGCTACCGAGGACAGCGTCGAGTTTCTTTCCAAGATAGTTCATTTGGCCTATCTTCATGATTGCCGAATCGTTTTCCTGCTCATGGTTTGGGGAAGTCAGCTTTACCACCTGATCGCTGTGGATATGTGTCAGCATGGCTGAATGCACTTTCACGGTACCCGCTTCGCTGCGGATCGTCATATCTCCTGTTACCGAGAGTGTGACCGTCGTGTTTTCAGGGCGCGCGATGATGGCGAGCAGAAAAACGCGATCGCGATCCGGGCCGCTGACCAGGACTTCATCCCCGATTTGCGGTTCGACCAGACAACTGAGCGCCCGGGCGCAGTGCCAGTTGGCGCCATCGCACTGCACGGTACAAATGCCATTATCAATACTGAGGACGCGGCCCACGAGCTGTATCGGGTCGTAGGCCGGTAGTTGGGGACGGGTCACCAGCATCAATTGATTCCTGTTCGGGTAAATGGATAATCTCGTCTATTGTCGCAAAGCATTGCGACACCGATATGACAGTTTGATTTCACCATGCTTGTTGTTGTTCTTCACGAATGAATCGAGATAAAAAGCCCCAGTCCTGTTGCGAGGACTGCGGATCCAGTCCCAGTCGTAATTCGCGTCCATCGTCCAGAAATAGCACCGGCACCGCCTTGCCCTCCTGCAGGTCACGCAACTGGAGTGTGGAAACGGGTTCGGTGATTTTGTATTGTCGATGCTGCGCTTGCGGGTCGGACAAGATCAGGCGCAATACCGGCTTGCTGTTAATGACATGATGCGTGTCCTGTATGCTAACCAGCAGCAAGCTGCGCATTTCGCTATTTTCCAGTACACGGGTGTTGCGCGTATTGTTCAGCTGCAGAGCGCGGTGCGATGCGCGTAATCCCAGAACAAACAAAAGCGCTGCCAGTACAAGCGGCGCGCACAGGAGCAGGATGGGCGCGTAAACGGATTCCCCCGGTTGAACGAGAACCGGATACATGCTTAGCAGGGAAAACGGGATTGCTGCGATGCCCAGCCAGATCATCCTGCTGGCGCGATACTGTAAACGTTCGATTTGCGGTTTTTCGTCTGTCTTGTTCATTTGTGGGTCAGCTGATTCTCGGGTGAGGTTTCTCGCGCGAGTAGCGGAGCTGTTTTTCTAGACTAGAAATAACCCACTAAAATGACATCGTGAAGACAATACTTATTTTTTACATTTTGCAAAATTTTAGGGTTCGGGCGGACCAGGGGACGATGTGTCCGTGCCCGATCCGAGGCGCTTGGTGAACTCGCGTGCCACAGGATGCCGGACGTTATGACGTATTCCTCCCCTGAAGTTGTCGTATCAGCCTATGTTCGGTTCGTCGCTTTATGCGCATACTATGGCTGTAGACGACATTGTTTGTCGCTCACAAAAACTAACGGAGAATACACATGAAATATGTCGATGGTTTTGTTGCTGCGGTGCCAACCGCCAACCGCGAAACGTACATTAAACATGCCTCTGAGGCCGCGGAGATTTTCAAGGAGCTGGGTGCATTGAGTGTTGTCGAGTGCTGGGGCGATGAAGTCCCTGACGGTAAACTCACCTCTTTTCCCATGGCGGTGCAATGCAAACCGGATGAAACCGTGGTGTTTGCCTGGATTACCTGGCCTTCCAAAGAGGTGCATGACGAGGGCATGAAGAAAATGATGGAAGACCCACGGATGCAGCCTGACGTGAACCCCATGCCTTTTGACGGCAAACGCATGATATTCGGCGGGTTCGTTCCGGTTCTGAACGTTTAGCGTTGCCAGGCGCGTCGGCGTGGGGCGCTGCAATTGCCTGCCCGCCGTTGCCGCCACTAATGCTGCAATGCGGCATGGCAAGTCGCGATATCATCAGAGACCGACACGGTGCGATGGCGCCGGAGTCGGTTTTCTGCCCGCAATCGCTGTCGGTATGTGACATAGCGGCGGGGAGCCTATAAAATACCAGATACTTAATCCCGCCTGGTGTCTGCGTCTCTGCTATTGGTTGGTCATGCAGCGCAATCAGGCAATCTGTCTGGATATTGCATTATGAGAAAAACCCTGTTGTTGCTAGCTGGCTCATGCTCGCTGCTGGCTGCATGCGCCGCTCCGCCGGTTGTTGCTCCGTTGACTGAATCACAATTGCAATCGATGAACTGCCGCCAGATCGGACGTGAAACCGATAAGCTGAACTTGCGGGTCGATCAGTTGCGCGGTCATGACGCCTTGTTCGGACCGGACGAAAGCCAGAAGCAGGCCGCCATCTCTGCAGCGGAATTCCGCCTGCAGCAATTACGAACCCAAAGCGTTAGAAAGCTTTGCACGTTCGGCTGAAAAACAGGATAGTCATGTTTAAAAATACGACGGGGCGCGTGATCTGCATCATGGCGCTGGGGCTGATTGCAGCATGTTCAACCGGCACTGATCATTCAAAAAATGCAGAGTGCGGGCGCATCAATTCACGCATCATGATGGCGCCGGCACCGGGAGCAGGGGACAATTTCCTGTCTCGCAATAGTGCGGACCAGCGTGCCGATGCGCATCGGGAAAGAGCGCGTCGCATGGGTTGCGACTAATTACAGACTCTGAATCGTCACAACCGAGGCAGCAACAGCCACCACAGCACAGTGTCAGGCCAGTTATGCCTTGCCAAAC
The DNA here is from genome assembly GCF_004217095.1 of Advenella incenata. GTDB lineage: Bacteria > Pseudomonadota > Gammaproteobacteria > Burkholderiales > Burkholderiaceae_B > Advenella > Advenella incenata. The sequence continues at coordinate 1,390,099 of NZ_SHKO01000001.1, forward strand.
GGGAGCGTCAGACATGAACCCACAGGACAAAAACGGAAAACTTGACTATATCGAGTTTACGGTCAGCGACATTGTTCGCACATGCAAATTCTATGCCAGTGCCTTTGGCTGGACTTTCAAGGACTATGGGCCGCATTACTGTGAATTTACCGACGGGCGCTTTACCGGGGGCTTTGCGCAGGGCGAGCCGGTTAGCCCAGGCGGCCCGCTGGTCATTTTGTATGCGGATAATCTGGCGCACATGCAGCAGCGTATTGAGCGTGCGGGGGGCCGGATTGTCAAACCCATTTTCGCGTTTCCCGGTGGCCGGCGATTTCACTTTGCCGACCCGGACGGCCATGAGCTTGCGGTGTGGTCAGACCAGCAGGATTAAGCCTGTACTGACTGTTTCTGTTTCCTGACCAGGTCCACACCCTGGTTGGCCAGTGCATCGGCCCGTTCGTTGCCAGGGTCGCCGGCATGACCCTTGACCCATTTCCAGGTGACATCGTGCCTGGCAACCTGTTCATTGAGCAACAGCCACAAATCGACATTTTTAACCGGCTTTTTATCGGCGGTCTTCCAGTTGCGCGCCTGCCAGCCGGCCATCCATTCGCAGATTCCCTTTTGCACGTATTGCGAGTCGACATGCAGGGTAACGTTGCAGCTGCGTTTGAGTGCCCGCAACGCTTCGACGACGGCCATCATTTCCATGCGATTGTTGGTGGTTTGCGCCTCGCCGCCGAAAAGGGTTTTTTCGTGCGGGCCCTGGCGCAGCAGTACGCCCCAGCCGCCGGGGCCGGGGTTGCCCTTGCAGGCGCCGTCTGTCCAGATATTGACTTGTGGTTTATCCATGAGGTTCTTTAAAAAGCTGACGTACATCGCGGCGGGATATGGCGGCTTCGCCGCGGGCGAATTTTTTCTTCTTCTTGCCTTTCCAGGAGGGGCCGATCAGTGTCATGCCATGGGCCCGCTTGACTGCGGCCAGCAAGTATACGGCGCCTGCGACGGGCCACCATCGATCGCCTGCCTGGTTCATGAAATTCCACCGGTTCAGCCACCGATCCGTATGGCAGGCGGGAGTGTAACAGCCAAAGTAGCCTCGGTCTACCTCGAATGACAGCAGTTTCATCCAATCTTTCAGGCGTGTGACCGATACCTGGCGCGAGGCGGCCACCGGCATCCAGGGCTTGCGCAAGGGCATGCGCGAGCGCAAGCCCCACAGGCTCCAGGGGTTGAACCCCGAGATAATCAGGCGGCCTTCGTGAACCAAAACCCTTTCGGCTTCGCGCAGGACCAGGTGCGGGTTATCGGCGCATTCCAGAATATGGGGCAGGATCAGCAAATCGATGGAATTGGAGGCCAGCGGAAGGGCGTCCAGCTGCGCCTGGACAAATCGGGTATTGGGGTAGTGGGTGCAATTGTTAAAGCTGTCATCGGTCAGAATGATTTTGGTGCGCATTCTGTTATGATGCAAAAAATTCCAGTCAGGCAGGCCGACCTGAACCGCGTTGAACCCGAAAGAGTCGGCCACAATCTGATCAAATTTTGATGATTCCCATTGTATGACGCGCTGGCCCGGGTCTGTATTGAACCAATCTGCCAGATTGATGATTCGCGAATGGATTTGTTTCACTTATTCCTCGGTATAAATGCGGCGCCTTAAGTAAAGAGACTATCTGATGACTATAAAAATCTGGCCGATCAGCGCGTTCAGCGACAATTATATCTGGGCAATTGTACAGGGTGATCAGGCGGTTGTCGTTGATCCCGGTGACGCTGCCCCGGTGCTGGCTTACCTGCGCGATCAAGGGTTAACCCTTACCAATATTCTCCTTACCCATCATCATGCTGATCACGTCGGCGGCGTGGCCGAGCTTGTCCAATACACCGGCGCCAGGGTCTATGGGCCACCTGGCCCGACAATCCCCTGTCGCGATGTCGAGCTCAGGCAAGGCGATAACGTCAATCTGGGCATATTTGGGCAATTTACCGTTTTGGAAGTTCCGGGCCATACGCTGGATCATATTGCCTACTTCGGGCAGGTCGATGAGCGAAATGTGCTGTTCTGCGGCGACACGCTGTTCGCGACAGGCTGTGGCAGGCTATTTGAAGGAAATTCTAGACAAATGCAACAAAGCCTTGATAAATTTAGAAAATTGCCTCACAATACGTCCGTCTATTGTGCTCACGAATACACCTTGGGCAACATCCGCTGGGCACGTACCGTCGATCCGCACAACCCTGATCTGGAGCAATGGCAGCGCGAAGCAGAAACATTGCGCAACAACAATCAGGCTACCGTTCCAACATCGCTGGAACACGAACTCAAAACCAATCCTTTCATGCGAACGGATGAACCGGTTGTCATAACAGCAGCCGAACAGCATGTTGGTCATTCTTTGGACCACCCCGAGAATGTGCTTGAAGTATTACGTGAGTGGAAAAACCAATTCTGAGAAAGCCTATATGAACTTAGTACGATTTTTTCTGGTGGGTTGTGTCGTCGCGCTGACCGGCTGCGCTTCTTCCGGCGGTGGCAAATACAGCGATACGGTCAACTACCACGGCCCCAATCGCGATGTTTGGGACCGCGTGCGCAAGGGGTTCGATATGCCTACCCTGCAGGATGAAAAAGTCGCTTACTGGACCAATTACTATTCAGCCCGTCCGGGCTCGGTCCAGACCATGGCCGCCCGTTCCGGCAAATATATCTATCACATTACCAAAGAGCTCGAAAGGCGCAATATGCCCACCGAACTGGCCTTGTTGCCGTTTGTGGAGAGCGCTTACAACGCCACGGCCTTGTCCCGTTCCCGGGCGGCTGGCCTATGGCAGTTTATTCCCAGCACCGGCACGCATTACAATCTGAAGCAGGACTGGTGGAAAGACGACCGCCGCGATCCGGTGGAATCGACGCGCGCTGCGCTCGACTATCTGTCCTATCTTTATACCTTCCAGGGCAACGACTGGCACCTGGCGCTGGCGTCCTACAACTGGGGTGAAGGCGCCGTCAAGCGCGCCAGAAACCGGGCAGGTGGCGGTGGCTATCTGGATCTGAGGATGCCTTCCGAAACCCGTAATTACGTACCCAAGCTGATGGCCATCCGCAATATTGTGGCCAATCCGGCCAAGTATGGCATCACGCTGCCTTCCATTCCGGACAAACCGTATTTCGAAAAAGTGCGGCGCACCAAGGATATTGACGTCGCCGTCATGGCGCGACTGGCAGGCATTTCCGTGACCGACTTCAAGGAACTGAATCCATCGTTCAATCGTCCGACACTGTTGGCCTCGCATGACCCCAATATTTTACTGCCCGTTTCAGCAGTAAGCACCTACAAGAAAAACCTGGCCAATTACACGGGGCCGCTGGCCACCTATAAAGGATACCAGCCGGCACCTGGCGAGTCGCTGGCCGCCATTGCCCAGGCGCATGGCATTTCTCTGAGCAAGCTCAAGTCGCTTAACGGTTATTCGTCACGTCAAAGCGTAGCACTGTCCTCGCGTGCGCTGATGGTGCCGGTACAGCGCGATTTCGATACCGACTCCATTGTCCCACGTGGCCTGCCGCCAACTGCGCCTGATGGCAACCGACGCGATTCTGACAGCATGCTGGCAGACAATACACCTCCACCAGTATCGCCTGCCGCGCCCACTCCTGTGGTGGAACCTCGCGCTTATGCGGGCAATGCGCCAACGCCAACGCTGCGTCAGACCGCCGGCGCCTCGGCTGGCGTACGTCAGGTAGCAAGCAATACGCGTAGTACCTCCGGGGCGACGCCAGTTGTGTGGGACACGGGCGGCAATCAGCCAGCGCCGCGTAACGCACCTGCAGCGACGGACGATCCGCTGGCCGCGCTGGTTGCCCAGAACGGGGCCGGCACCCCTTCTGTCAATCGTGAATCGGTGCGTTATGTCGCCCAGGCGGCGCCAGCCGGCTATCAGGGTGCTGTACGCCCGGCCACTGCAACAGTGCGCGCTCCTGTGCTGGCCCAACAGGCTGCACCGGCAGTTCGCGCGGCGGCCTACAGTCCTCGTGCTGCAACGACAGCGCGTACTCCCGAGCATTTTGTCACACAGGGCGAAACCTTGTACTCGCTGGCTAAACGCTATGGCACAACGGTTGACGATCTGAAGGCACTCAATAATATTGGTAGCGAAGGGCTCAAAGCGGGTTTGCGCCTGCGTCTGCCAGGAACGGCAATCCGCGGTTAATCGCCGTGGCCCGGCGCTACTAAATATTGCCGAATCACTGCGCAATGCCTTTGCATTGCGCATTTTTTTTATAATGACCATCATTGAAAAACAATTAGGACAGCAAATGGGCTTTCTTGCAAATAAACGAATACTGGTCACGGGCGTCATTTCGAACCGTTCAATCGCCTACGGCATTGCGAAGGCATGCAAAGCGCAGGGAGCTGAACTGGCTTTCACCTATGTCGGCGACCGTTTCAAAGACCGGGTAACCGAATTTGCCGCCGATTTCGGCAGCGCCATTGTGATCCCCTGTGATGTGGCTGAAGATGCGCAGATTGACGCTGCTTTTGAGCAGTTGGCGCAGCACTGGGACGGGCTCGATGGGCTGGTGCACTCTATCGGTTTTGCCCCTCGCGAAGCGATCGCCGGCAATTTTCTGGACGGGCTTTCCCGCGAAGGCTTTCGTATTGCCCATGATATTTCGGCGTACAGCTTTCCTGCCATGACCAAGGCAGCGTTGCCATTGCTCAAGGCGCGCCAGGGGTCCGTGCTGACACTGACCTATCTGGGAGCGGAGAAGGTTGTTCCCAATTACAACACCATGGGTCTGGCAAAGGCTTCGCTTGAAGCCAGTGTCCGCTATCTGGCCACCGCGCTGGGGGCAGACGGCCTGCGCGCCAACGGGATCTCCGCCGGTCCGATCAAAACGCTGGCTGCCAGTGGCATCAAGGACTTTTCCTCCATCCTCAATTTTGTATCGGCTCATGCGCCGCTCAAGCGCAATGTCACCATTGAAGATGTGGGCAATACGGCTGCGTTCCTGCTGTCGGACCTGGCTGCAGGTATCACGGGTGAAATTGTGCATGTGGACGCCGGATTCTCTACCGTCGTACCAGGCATGTCTTAAGGGTACAGGCAATGCGACAAATTATTCTCGATACAGAGACAACCGGCTTTGACCCGGCCGAAGGCGATCGGATCGTCGAGCTCGGGTGCGTGGAACTGATTGATCGTCAGTTCACCGGGAATAATCTGCATATTTATTTCAATCCCGACAGGGACAGTTCACCCGGCGCACTCGAGGTGCACGGGTTGACCACCGAATTTCTATCGCAGTTCAATCGATTTGAAGACGAAGCGGCACGGATTTTAGAGTACCTGCAAGGGACCGAAATCTATATCCATAATGCCTCATTTGACGTCAAGTTCCTGAATGCGGAATTTGCACGGGTAGGCATGCCGCCTATCGACAAGACTGCCGCCGCGATCCACGATACGCTGGCCATGGCGCGTGAGCAGTACCCGGGCAAGCGCAACAGTCTGGATATGCTGTGCGAGCGACTGGGTATTTCCAACGCGCATCGTACTTTACACGGTGCGTTACTGGATGCTGAACTGCTGGCCGAGGTATGGCTGGCCATGACCCGAGGCCAGTTTGGCCTGGTCATGGAGCACAGCGATCAGCCGCGCCAGCAGGAAGGTCAGCCGGTGGTGGCGCAATTTGATGCGACCATCTTGCGGGTCGAAGTGGCCACGGAAGCTGAGCTGGCCGAGCATACTGCTTATCTGGATGGGCTGGACCAGGCTGCAGGGGGTCTCAGTTTGTGGCGCAAGCTGACTGAGCCTGCTCCGGCTGCCTGATTGCCGGTCCTTGTCGCGTCCTTGCTGTACATGGATACGGCGGCGCCACGCTCGGCGCTGGCCAGGGTCAGGGTTGCGCACTGCCGGTTGCCGCTCGTTTCCTGTCACTCGTCTCTTCTTTCTTTGGGTGCCTGCTTTTTGCGCCTTGCCTGTGTCCATAGCAGGCAGCGATAGCAACTGTCGCCAATTTCACGGAAATTTAACGTCCACGGTCATATAGTCTGGTTTTCTGTGCTTTTACCATCGGGATGACCGTGTACACCAGATACCAAGATATGCGGCATTGTCCGCAAGAGCGCCGTGGCGATAAGCGAGCGCTGGCCGGCGGCTTGCCTGTTGTGCAGGTCACTATAGAAAAAGTACGCAGGGCGGCAGACGCCTCGGTCAGCTGTGTGATTCCAGCATTGAATGAGGCGCGCAGTCTGCGCATTTTGCTGCCCATGCTCATCGTGTTGCTGCGCGATGCCTTTGCCTGCTGGGAAATTATCGTTGTTGATGATGGCAGCTCTGATGATACGCCGGATTTTATGAACGACTTCTGCCAGCGCGACAGTCGGGTGCGCTATCTGCAGCTGTCACGCAATTTCGGCAAGGAGGCGGCGTTGAGCGCCGGCCTGGAGCTGGCCCTGGGCCAGGTCGTTGTCACGCTGGATGCAGACCTGCAGCATCCGCCCGCGCTGATTGCCCGTATGGTTGCGCACTGGGAGCAGGGGGCCGATATGGTCTATGCAGTACGCGAGGCGCGCGCCGATGAGCGGCTGCTCAAGCGTATTGGCACGCGGTTATTCTATTTTCTGATGAAAGGCACCGGCAAGGTTCGGATCGAGCCCGATGCCTGTGATTTTCGCCTGATGGACCGCAAGGTGGTGCAGGCCTTGTGCCAGTTGCCCGAGCGCACGCGCTTTATGAAGGGACTATACGCCTGGGTAGGCTTTCGCACGCAAGCGGTCTATTACCAGCCGGATGAACGACGCTTTGGCGCATCCCGCTTCAGTCTGTTTCGTCTTGTCGGCCATGGCCTGCAGGGGCTGACGGCGTTTACGACCTGGCCATTGCGCATGGCCATGTTCGGCGGCATGCTGCTGGCCGGCCTGGCCCTGCTGTATGGCCTGTACGTCATATTTGAATATGTGATGGTCGGCAATCCGGTGCGCGGCTATTCCACGCTGATTGTGGCAGAGAGTTTTTTTGCGGGCATCATCCTGATCTCGGTGGGCATGGTGGGCGAATATGTCGCGCATATCTACGAAGAAGTAAAACGCCGGCCGCTTTTTATTGTGAGTCGGCAAGTGGGGCGAGGGCTGGCCCAGGGTTCCCCGCAAGCGTTTGACGCCAGCCTGCAGGCCGCAGAGGCAAATGCCAGGGCAGGGACGCTGTCTGGTGGTTTATGACATTCGTATTGTCTGATAGGATGGGATATCGGCAATCGATCATCTGACACAATAAGCCGGGACAGGAAGCCATATGGCACGCAAGAAAAAACAGGTTGTACTCTGCGCTGATGATTTCGGTTTAAACGAGAACATCAATCGCGCAGTCTTTCAGCTGGCAGCAGAACAACGGATCAGCGCGACCAGTTGCCTGACCCAGGCTGGTGCGTGGGCAATGGGCGCACAACGGCTGCGCAGCTTGGACATCGATATCGGGTTGCATATCAATTTGACTGAGAAGCTGGGGCCGGACAATGATTTTCATCGGCCTCTGTCTCGGCTTATTGTGAACGCATGGCTGCGCCAGCTGGATCCCGCTATCCTGGTGCGCTCAATTGAGCGCCAGTGCGATCTTTTTGAGCAGCATATGAAACGCACGCCGGATTTTTTTGATGGTCATCAGCATGTGCACCAGTTTCCGCAGATTCGTGACGCGCTAATGGATGTGCTGATTCGACGTTACGATTGCGATGATTTCTGGGTACGCTCGACGGCGATGCGCAATGCTTCACTGGCCCGCGGCTTGCAATGGAAGGCGCGGTTGATCGCCCTGCTGGGCAGCGGTGCGCTGCGCCGACGCCTGCAACGGATCGATTTTCCCTATAACGAGGATTTTGCCGGCGTATATGCATTGACCGGCGGCAGCGCCCGTTTCGAGCGGCATATGCAGGCCTGGCTGGCCGGGGCTGCAGAGCGCATTGTCATCATGTGTCATCCGGCCGATGGCGTTGACCCGGCCGATGCCATTGGCGCCCAACGTACAGCGGAATTTGCATTTCTCAAAAGCGATGCCTTTGCTCATATGCTCGCCACGCATGCCAGTCGGCTGGTGCGTCATCCAACCTGAGCACAGCAGGGGCGGTGGCATACAGGCTGTGGCCTGAGCCGGGGTCCTGTCCGCGGGCAATGGGCATGGCAAGGTGTTGCGGTAACGGGCGATCACGGACGCGGCATGTCAGTCACATATCCGATGGCCTGGCTTGACTTTTCCGGATGCGGGTAACCGCGATGCAGCAGTCAGCCGGGTACTATGCGGCAGGTGAGGAGGTCGCTGTGTCCGCAGTATCGGGCAGGGTCTGAGCGCCGCCCGACAGGGCGCGCTGCATCAGTACGGTATCGACCCATTGGCCGTGTTTGAAGCCGGTAGCGGCAAGGGTGCCGATCATTTCGAAGCCGGCCTTGCGATGCACGGCGATGGAGGCGGCATTGGCGCTGTTGCCAATCACGGCGATCATCTGGCGCCAGGGACCGGCCTCGCACAGTCGGATCAATTCGGCCAGCAACTGGGACCCTGCACCCATGCGCCCCAGATCATGGCGCAGGTAGATGGCGTTTTCCACGGTGTAACGATACGCCACGCGTGGACGAAAAGATGAGGCATAGGCATAACCGATAATTTCGCCGTCCTTTTCCGCCACAATATAGGGATAACCCTGTGTGGTGATATGGACAAATCGTTCAAGCATCTGCTCTCGATCAGGTACGATTTCCTCGAAAGTGGCGATGCCGTGCAGCACGTGCCAGGCATAAATTTGCGCAATAGCTGTAATGTCCTGAGCGGTTGCAGGACGAACGCGGCAGAAATCGGTCATTTACTGTTTTAAATCAGATCGTGGTGAAATTACTGATGCTATTTTATAGAGATTAGGGTAAATTTGTATCAGATGCTGCGTTAAACTGGCATAAAATAATTTCGGGCCGCTGTCCGGTCTGCCTCGCCGTTCCACGGTATTACAACTGTGATAGGGCGACAGATGACAGTTCAGGCAATCTTCAATCACGGTGCCCCAGGCATCAAACTGTCGGAGCGGGTTCCTGTTCGCTGTCTATTTGGCTGCGTTGCTGCCCGACACTCTGTGAGGACATATGTCAACACCCATTACCCCGTTAAGTGACTCGCTGGCGGTGGCGCCCCAACTGGGCGCCGAAGACATGGCCGCTGTCAAGGCGGCGGGATACCGCAGCGTCATTATCAATCGTCCCGATTATGAAGGCGGCGAATCGCAGCCTGCCTCTGCCGATGTCATCAAGGCTGGTGAGCAGGCTGGTCTGACGGTGGTGTACCAGCCTGTCGTCAGCGGCGCCATTACTCCCGAGGACGTCAAGGCTTTTCGTCAATACCTCGACACCTTACCCGCGCCAGTGCTGGCATACTGCCGCTCGGGTACGCGTTGCACGCATCTATACAATGCGGCCAAACAGGAAACATCGCAGTCTTAAGGAGTCCCACCATGTTCAATAAAATTCTTCTTCCTATCGACGGTTCGGACATTTCTGCACGGGCAGCCAATTCAGGCATTTGCTTCGCACGGCAGAACAGTGCCGAAGTTATCGCGATCAACGTGACGCAGCCGTTTTCAACATTGATCGGCTTTGACGGCATGGCGGCATCCTACGCCATTTCCGACGGCGACTATGAAGAGGCTGCGCGCAAGGAGGCCGAGTCCTATCTGAAACCGGTGCTGGATCGCGCCCAGACTGCAAATGTGAAAGCTACGTCACTCATCATTTCCAACTACAGCGTAGCTGACGGAATTGTCGAGGCCGCCAAGGAAAATGGCTGCGATCTTATTTACATCGCCAGCCACGGTCGCAGCGGGCTGTCCCGGTTGCTGCTGGGTAGCGTGACAACCAAAGTGCTGTCACTGGCCCACACATCGGTGCTCGTGTATCGCTTGAAAGACCAAAGCAACAGTTAGTTCCTGTTTTTGGTATTGCGATTCGCCGGCAGGAATGCCTGCGGCGAATCCGCAAGTGTGCGCAGCACAGGCATGGTTGATCAGGCGATCGACTACCTATGCCACCTGCAATATAAATCGCGTCATGGATGCACCTGGCTGGGTCGAGGATTCGACCCGAATAGTCCAGTGTTCAAGTTCACAAATGTGCTGCACAATGGCAAGGCCCAGTCCGCGCCGCTTCGGCGCGGCCGCAATGGCACTGCTGTTCTCGGCCATCTGCGTGTCGCGTGTGTGTCCACTATAATAACGTTCAAAAATTCTGGGCAGATCGGCCTGGGCAATGCCCTTGCCGTTGTCTTCGAAATACAGGCGCGTGCCCGATAAATAGACGGTCAGGGTCGTCGCGGCAGCATGCTCCAGGGTGTTGCGAATCAGGTTGCGCATGATCATCTGCATCGCGTAGCGATTAACGGTCAGCACCTCGCCCGGCAGCAATTGGTTGATCAGCTGCAACTTTATATCTTCATTATCACCCGTGCTGGTGCTCCACGCATTTTCCAGGCAATCGCGCAGGTTGACCGGCTCGGGGTTTTGCCGTGCCTGTGTTTTCAGATGGACCGTACTCTCCAGCGTATCGGTGATCAGATCGACATTGCTGAGCGTACGTTTGAGCCTCATGCGGGTTTCGTCAAGCAGCAGGGTATCTTCCAGCGCAAGTTCAGCATCGGTGCGAATCGTGGTCAGCGGGGTGCGGATTTCATGATTCAGGTTTGCGGAAAATTCCTTTTCCTGCGCAATGGATTTTTCAACCTGACTCTGCATCCGGTTGAAGGCTTCGATCAGGCGTCCCACTTCGTCATTTCGACTGGGAGACAGATTCGACGCACCCGGCGCCCAGGTTGACAGGGTCTGGGTCAGGCTTTGCACCGGGTCGGTAATGCGCCTGGACACGCCGCGCGCCAGGAAGTACGATAAACCGATGCACAGCATGCCGGCCATGATCACGATGAGAGCAAAGTCATGCACCCGTTGCTCATTGAGTGTTGCGTCGTAAAGCAGGACTGTCTTGCCCTGGTCACGGGAAAACACCAGTACATGCCAGGTATCGTCGCCCGGCTGCATAAAGTATGCACCGTCGTTCAGATTGCGCAACAGGGACGGCAGCTGGCTTTCGTCAGCGGCACTGGCAATATCCCAGCGCCTGATGGGCTGGTTCTGGCTCTCCTGCGCTCCGTTGTCGGGCCGGCTGGCCAGATGGGCATCCAGTGCAACAATCCGGTCCTTTTCAGCCAGCAAGGTCGAATCCACCAGATTGTCTTCCATGCTGTCAAATGCCCAGAGCGAGAGCACGCACAGCGCCACGACAAAAAGCGTGACGGCGCCGGTCAGCGCCAGCGACATCCGTTGCGTCAGCGATAGCGAACCGCGGTTTTTCATGACTGCGCTTCCGGTTTGCCAAGGCGCCACCCGGTGCCATGCACGGTTTCAATGACATCACAATCGTGTTCGGCCAGGGCTTTGCGCAGCAAATGAATCTGGCTGCGCAGGGCATCCGATGATTTCGGGTCGTCCGCCCACAACAGGCTCTCGAAGCGCTCTTTGGTAATGACTTCACCGGGGTGTTGCAGGAAGGTGCTCAGGATATCGTAGGACTTGCGCGTCAGGTGTACCGGCACCCCCTTGATGGCGACAATATGTGAGCGCGTGTTGATCTCGATCGGGCCCCAACGTCTGACCGGGTCGGCCACATTGCCGGAGGCGCGCTTGATGAGTGCGTTGATCCGCGCTTCAAGTTCACTCAGTGAGAACGGTTTGGTCAGGTAATCATCGGTGCCCAGGGAAAAACCGGTGAGCTTGTCCTGCAAGGCATCGCGTGCAGTGAGAATCACCACCGGGGTGCTCAGCTTAGCCTGATCACGGATGTATTGCAGTACGTCAAATCCGCTTTTGCCCGGCAGCCCGAGGTCCAGAACAACAGTATCAAAGGCATACTGGTCAAGCAGGGTAAGGGCGGCATGGCCTTCATAGGCAACATCCACCATATAGCCTTTTATTTCCAGATAGCTGCAGACGTTGGCCGCAATACTGATTTCGTCTTCGACCAGAAGGACGCGCTTGTGGGTGCTCATGATAGTTCCTGGAACAGGTGCTGGGGCGATACGTCCCAGATGTGCTCCATTATAGAAAAACGCCGCATCAAGCAGTGCTTTTTGCGGCGTTGTCGACCAATTGGCAGGGGCCTCCCGGGATGGTCCGATTAGAGCGTAGCCCGGGTCCTGCTATGGCCAAGGCTGGTTACTTGAACAGGGCTGCAGCGGTGATGATGGTATTGGCCACACCCCAAATCAGCGGGATACCAACCAGAAGCCAGAAGGCCACGATCAGTCCCACTGGGGTTTTTCTTTGAGCAGTATCTTGCATTTTCTCTCTCCGTGTTATTTGGCGCCGGCCGCAATCGGCTCGCCCGCAACGCTGTCTGCCGGCATATGATGTTCGGCGGCAACTGGACGGATCATCATATTGCAGATGAACCCAATGACCAGCAACCCGGCCATCACATACATGGTGTAGATGTAGACGTCAGACGGTGGAATGCCCATCTGCAGCTGGTAATCACGAATGTAATTGACCAGGACCGGGCCGAACACACCGGCTGCAGACCATGCCGTCAGCAGACGTCCGTGTATCCCGCCCACATAGCGGGTGCCGAAAAGATCGGCCAGATAGGCCGGGACCGTGGAGAAACCGCCACCATACATGGACAGAATCACCAGATAGAACAGCACGAACAGGGCCACGTGACCGCCGGTGCCCATTCCCGGAACCAGCAAATACAGCACGGTGCCCAGCACAAAGAAGGTGCTGTAAGTCAGCTTGCGTCCGATATAGTCCGAGACGGTTGACCACAGGAAGCGCCCGCTCATGTTGGCTAGCGACAGCAGGCCGACGAAACCGGCTGCGGCTGCGGCGGTAATCATGCCCTGAAAGCTTTCCTGAATCATCAGCGAGGCCTGGCCAAGCACACCGATACCGGCAGTCACGTTCAGGCACAGGGCCCACCACAGCAGCCAGAATTGCGGGGTTTTGATGGCCCGGTCTATATGCACGTGGTTGCGGGAGATCATGGCGTTTTGCTGCACCGGCGGTGTCCAGCCTTCAGGCTTCCAGTCGGGCGCCGGAATGCGCACCGACAGTGCGCCAATGCACATATAGATGAAGTACACGACACCCAGCACCACGAAGGTCTCGGTCACACCCATCGATGTCTCAGATTTAAACGTGTTCATCAGTTTCAGAGACAGTGGCGAGGCGATCATGGCGCCGCCGCCAAAACCCATGATGGCCATGCCTGTGGCCATGCCGCGCCTGTCGGGAAACCATTTGATGAGGGTGGAGACCGGCGAGACATAGCCAATGCCCAGGCCGATGCCGCCCAATACGCCGTAGCCGAAATACACCAACCACAACTGATGCAGTTGCAGGCCCAGCGCTGCAACCAGAAAGCCGCCGCCAAAGCAGCATGCGGCAGCGAACATGGCCTTGCGTGGTCCCACTTCTTCCAGCCACTTTCCAGCAAAGGCCGCTGACAGGCCGAGAAAAACAATGGCGATACTGAAGATCCAGCCCAGTTCCGGAATGGTCCAGTCACCGGGGGCGGATTCGGAAATGCCCAGCAACTGGGTCATTGGTTTATTGAATACCGAAAAGGCATAGGCCTGTCCAATACATAGGTGAATGGCTAACGCAGCAGGCGGAACCATCCACCTGTTAAAACCCGGACCGGCTGTGATCCGCTCCTTGCTGAAGAATCCGCCACGGGTAACGGCTTGATTCATAGATGTCTCCTTGGATTATGGATTATGCATGGCCTGACGGCCTTATGGTGTAGCGGGTATGGCAGTTTGTGCAGCGGGTTTGAGTTCCGCCTTGTGGTTATTGATGGCTTCCAGTGCGAATGCTGACAGCCCTATTTCTCCATCCTGCCCGTCAGGATGCTGTTCCAGAAATTCGAGCAGGGCAATGCGCATACGTGGCTCCCAGAACTTGCGGATATGCTCGTAGACGCTGCGCAGACCTTCTTCCCTATCGGGCAGTGCTTCGAAAAAGCCGGCAATCTGGTTTGCCATCTTGATGAGCATTGCGGTCGTGTTGAACACATGTGGAGTCGTCATAATGCCTTGCCTTTGTCCGATAATTGAAAGCGTTGTGAATGGGCGTAGATTGTAGCCTGCTGGGCGCGCGTAAAGCCCAGCAGCGTGATGCCGGTTTCTTCGGCCAGCGCGATCGCCGCCGATGTTGGCGCCGAGACCGCTGCAAGTACAGGGCAGCCAGCCATTGCGGCTTTCTGTACCATTTCAAAGCTGGCGCGGCTCGATACCAGCAGCGCGCCGTGACCGATGGGTTGGGTATCCCGTAACAGGGCGCCGATGGTTTTGTCCAGTGCGTTATGCCGACCCACGTCTTCCCGGATGAAGGTGGGGGTGTGGCCGTTGGCGGCCACCCAGGCAGCGGCATGGGTGGCGCCGGTGTCCTGGTGCAATGGCTGTTGTTCACGCAGGGCGCCCATGGCCTTGAGCAGTTGCGCCAGTGTCAAGCCCGCCGGCACGGCGTGCAGGTTATGTTGTTGTACAGAGGAGGGGGCCAGGGCCGATGTAGCGGGGCTGACCGCGTGACTGGGCGGCGCTACGGGCGGCAGCCGGCGCACCGCTTCCAGGGTTTCAACTCCGCACAGGCCACAGGCCGTGCGTCCGGCCATTTGCCGGCGGCGCTCCTTGAGAAATTGCATGCAGGCCGGGCTGATCTGCACATGCAGAATGATGCCCAGGTCCGTGCGCTCCTGCTCGATATCACGAATGTCATCAGGAGAGCGCACAATGCCTTCTGTCAGGCAAAAGCCCCAGGCGAAATCTTCCAGATTATCCGGTGTGGCAAGCATGACCGCATGGTTGATGCCATTGAGTTCAACGGCTACCGGTGTTTCGACGGCAATCGCATCGCTTTCGGCTTGCGAATGCATGAGGCCGTCGTGCACGCGGGTGACCTGCAAGCGCAGACTGCGCGCCGGTGCTGCGGGCAGCGCGACCGTATCGGTCGGATCGCTGCCCTTGAGTGCGGCCGTTGAAACTGAGGTGACGACCTTGTCCATCAAGAAAAATCCTGTCGTTAACCGGTTACCGGTGTTTCGTCCATCGTGACGCGATTTTTCAGAAGTGCACGCTGTTCACGATTGATTTCGGACCACTTGTGTTGCCAGGCCGACGGTTGCGTGACACGTGTTACTTGCACGGCGGTTACCTTGTACTCGGGGCAATTGGTGGCCCAGTCCGAGTTGTCGGTGGTGACCACGTTCGCGCCTGATTCAGGGAAGTGGAAGGTGGTGTAGACGACGCCTGGCTGAACCCGCGTGGTGACATCGGCCCGCAATACCGTTTCGCCGGCGCGGCTCTGGATGCCCACCCAGTCGCCCTGGCTGATGCCGCGATCTTCGGCGTCAACCGGATGAATTTCCAACACGTCTTCCGAATGCCACGCCACATTCGGGGTTCTGCGCGTTTGCGCACCCACGTTGTACTGCGACAGAATCCGGCCAGTGGTAAAGAGTAGTGGAAATTTGCGCGTGCTTCTTTCGTCCGTCGGGATGTATTTTGTAATCATGAACTTGCCTTTGCCGCGTACGAACTCGTCAATATGCATGATCGGCGTGCCTTCGGGCGCCAGATCGTTGCACGGCCACTGCACGCTGCCCATTTTTGTGATGAGATCGAATGAGACGCCGGTGAACGTTGGCGTTAGCGCCGCGATTTCGTCCATGATTTCCGACGGATGGTTGTAGTCCATGGGGTAGCCCAGGGCATTGGACAAGGCGCAGGTAATCTCCCAGTCTGCCATGCCGCTGGCCGGTTCCATAACCTTGCGTACCCGTGAAATACGACGTTCCGCGTTGGTAAAGGTGCCGTCTTTTTCCAGGAAGGTTGAGCCGGGCAGGAATACATGGGCGTACTTGGCGGTTTCGTTCAGGAAAATATCCTGGATCACCACGCACTCCATGGCCGACAGCGATGCGGCCACGTGTTGGGTATTCGGATCCGATTGCACAATGTCTTCACCCTGGCAGTACAGCCCCTTGAAGGTGCCTTCCAGCGCGGCATCAAACATATTCGGAATGCGCAGGCCGGGTTCTGGCTGCAGGGTGACGTTCCAGGCTTTTTCAAAGTCGTGACGGGTTACATCATCGGAAATATGGCGATAGCCGGGCAGCTCGTGCGGGAACGAACCCATGTCGCAGGAACCCTGCACGTTGTTCTGGCCGCGCAGTGGATTGACGCCCACGCCTTCGCGTCCGATATTGCCGGTGGCCATGGCCAGGTTGGCGATGGCCATCACTGTGGTGGAACCCTGGCTGTGTTCGGTCACGCCCAGCCCGTAGTATATGGAGCCGTTGCCGCCGGTGGCAAAAAGCCTGGCTGCACCGCGGATCTGCTCGGCCGGAACGCCAGTTTCAGCTTGCATCGCTTCAGGAGAGTTTTCCGGCAGGCTGACAAAATCAAGCCATTCTTTGAATGCTTTTTCTTCGCAGCGCTCGCGGACAAAGTCCAGATTGACCAGGTTTTCCGTGGCAATCACATGTGACATGGCCGACAGCAGCGCGACGTTGGTGCCCGGGCGCACCTGCAAATGGTAATCGGCGCGAACGTGCGGGGAGCTGACCAGCTCGGTCTGGCGCGGATCGATGACAATCAGGCGCGCGCCCTGGCGCAGCCGCTTTTTCAGGCGCGACGCAAAGACAGGGTGTGCGGCGCTTGGGTTGGCGCCCATGACGATAACCACATCGGTGAACATTACGGAATCGAAGGTCTGCGTACCGGCCGATTCACCCAGCGTAGACTTCAGGCCATAGCCGGTGGGCGAATGGCAGACGCGGGCGCAGGTGTCCACATTATTGGTATTGAAGGCGGCGCGCACCAGTTTTTGCACCAGCCAGGTTTCTTCGTTGGTGCAGCGGGACGAGGTGATGCCGCCCACGGAATCACGTCCGTATTTGCCTTGCAGACGTTTGAATTCGCTGGCTGCGTAGCCAATGGCTTCGTCCCATGATACTTCGGTCCATGGGTCGGAGATGCTTTTGCGGATCATGGGTTTGGTAATGCGTTCTTTGTGGGTGGTGTAGCCCCAGGCAAAACGTCCCTTGACGCAGGAGTGACCGCGGTTGGCCTTGCCATCTTTCCATGGCGTCATGCGCACCACAGTCTCGCCTTTCATTTCAGCCTTGAAGGCGCAGCCCACACCACAATAGGCGCAGGTCGTGATGACCGAATGATCGGCCTGGCCCAGTTCGATAATGCTTTTGTCTTCCAGTGTTGCGGTCGGGCAGGCCTGTACGCAGGCGCCGCAGGACACACATTCGCTGTCCATGAACGGCTGGTCCTGGCCGGCCGATACGCGCGAGGCAAATCCTTTACCGGAAATGGTCAGGGCAAAAGTGCCTTGGGTTTCCTCGCAGGCGCGAACGCAGCGGTTGCAGACAATGCACTTGCTGGGATCATAAGTGAAATAAGGGTTGGACTCGTCCTTCTGGTCCTGCAGGTGATTGGCGCCTTCGTAGCCGTAGCGCACGTTGCGCAATCCGACCACACCTGCCATATCCTGCAATTCACAATCGCCATTGGACGGGCAGGTCAGGCAATCGAGCGGGTGGTCGGAAATATACAATTCCATGACGCCGCGCCGCAGTTGATGCAGCTTGGGTGTTTCGGTGCGGATGACCATGCCTTGCTCTACCGGCGTGGTACAGGAGGCCGGGTAACCGCGTCGGCCTTCAATTTCCACCAGGCACAAACGGCATGAGCCGAAGGCTTCAATGCTGTCGGTGGCGCACAGTTTGGGAATGTTGACGCCGTTGAGCGCAGCCGCGCGCATGACCGATGTGCCTTCGGGCACCGATATGTCGTAACCGTCAATCGTGACGGTAATCAGCGTGTCGGAGGTGACTTCGGGTGTACCCAGATCGGTATCACGTTTGACGACGGTTTCTAACATTGGAAGCTCCTTGCCTGTTGCGGCAGCGGATAAATTTCTTGGTTCATGAATGTTCGGTTTCTGTGCTCGCTTCGATGCCAAAATCGGCAGGGAAGTGCTGCAGGGCGGACAATACAGGATAGGGCGTCATGCCACCCAGGGCGCACAGCGAGCCGCCCAGCATGGTATCGCACAGATCGCGCAGCAGTTCGACATTTTCTGCGCGATTTTCGTTGGCGGTAATCCGGTCGATCACTTCCGTGCCGCGCGTGGAACCGATACGACAGGGGGTGCATTTGCCACAGGACTCGACGGCACAGAACTCCATGGCATAGCGCGCCAGATCGTTCATTTTGGCGGTGTCGTCGAACGCGACAATACCGCCGTGGCCGATCATGGCTGACACCTTCATATAGGCTTCGTAATCCATGGGCACATCCCATTGCGATTCCGGCAGGTATGCGCCCAGCGGGCCGCCTACCTGTACAGCTTTGATGGGCCGGCCACTGGCGCTGCCGCCGCCGTAATCAAAAAGCAGTTCGCGCAAGGTCAGACCAAAGGCCTTTTCCACCAGCCCGCCCTGGCGGATATTGCCCGCCAGTTGAAAGGGCAGAGTCCCTTTGGAACGCCCCATCCCGTAGTTGGCATAAGCCTGGCCGCCTTCGGCAAGAATGTAGGGAACCGACGCCAGCGATATCACATTATTGATGACCGTGGGTTTGCCGAAAAGGCCCTTGATGGCCGGCAGCGGCGGCTTGGCCCGGACCAGTCCGCGCTTGCCTTCGAGCGAGTCCAGCAGCGAGGTTTCTTCCCCGCAAATATAGGCGCCGGCGCCTTTGCGCACTTCAAGTGAAAAGGATTTGCCACTGCCCTGGATGTCTTGTCCCAGCCAGTTGGCTTCGGTCGCCACGGCGATGGCGCGGTTCAACGCTGCAATCGCGTGCGGATATTCGGAGCGCACATAGATGTAGCCGTAGGTTGCATCGGTTGCCAGTCCGGCGATGGTCATGCCTTCAATCAGGCACAACGGGTCGCCTTCCATCAGCATGCGATCGGAGAAAGTACCCGAGTCGCCTTCGTCTGCATTGCAAACGACATATTTCTGCTGTCCCGGTGTTCCCAGGACGGTTTTCCATTTGATGCCGGTAGGAAACGCAGCGCCGCCTCGTCCACGCAGGCCGGAATCGGTTACTTCCTGCACGATATCGGCCGGCGCCATGGTCAGGGCTTTTTTCAGGCCTGCAAAACCACCGTGCGCCATGTAGTCTGTGATGGAGAGAGGGTCGGTAATGCCTACGCGCGCAAAGGTCAGGCGTTCCTGTTTTTTCAGAAAAGGAATGTCTTCGGTGAGGCCGTGGGCCAATGCATGCTGGCCGCCTTGCAGGAAATTGGCGTTGAACAGGGACGGCACATCGCTGGCCTTGACCGGGCCATAGGCCACGCGGCCATTTTCGGTCTGTACTTCGATCAAGGGTTCAAGCCACAGTAGCCCGCGCGAGCCGTTGCGCACCACGGTAATGTCCTGATTGCGCTGCGCCGCCTCTTTGCTGATGGCTGCCACCACACGTTCGGCGCCAGCGGCAATGGCCGCAGCATCAGCGGGGATGAAGATTCGAATAGTCATACAGAGACGGCCTCCGTGTGTTCGCGATACAGTTCATCGAACGCTTGCGGCGTGACATGCGCACAGGGTTCGCCGTTGATCATGATATTGGGCGACTGTGCGCACAGTCCCAGGCAATAGACTGCATCGACAGACACCTGGCCATCGGCGCGGGTGCTGTTCATGTCACAGCCGGTGGCCTCGCGTATGTGGGCTTCAAGCTTTGCTGAGCCCATGGCCTGACAGGATTCGGCCCGACAGACTTCGATATGCACTGCGCCCTTGGGCGTGGTGTGAAAATGGGGGTAGAAGGTGATGACACCATGCACTTCGGCGCGCGATAAATTCAAAGCCTGTCCAATCTGGTCGACGCACTCAGGCGGGATATAGCCCAGTGTATCCTGGATATCATGCAACACCGGCAACAGTGCGCCCGGCATATTGCCCAGTTTGACCAGGCTGGCCGACACGGCGCGCGAATTGGGCGTCTCTGGTGTCAGTGGAATCATCTTTCTGATCTTGTTATCGACCGACTGAATGAAAGGCGAGGAAATGCCCGATTTGGACATGGCTGTCTCCGATACGTGTTTGAGCCTGTTTAATATGTAATTGGCATCATAATAAAATGCTGCAGCACCGCAAAGTGCAGGGATGTTAAATTCCCATTTGACAAATGTGCTTATAGCCTCAATAGTAGCCACTTCAGATATATTTTCAATATGAAATTAATAACACATATAATGGTGGTGAAACTGCCAAGGGAGATTGCACTATGTACCCGTTTTCGATCAGGATAAACCCTGAGTGGACCATCGATACCCAGGAAGGTAAAACCCTGTCGCTATCCATGCTGCTGGGTTTGCTGGCTGAAATCGATATCAGCGGCAATATCGTGGCGGCCAGCGAGACTTGTGGGCATTCCTATCGTCACGCCTGGGGCGTGTTGCGGCAGTTTGAGGAGATTTTTGGGGTGCCGCTGCTCATTACCAAGCGGCGCAAGGGGACAGAGCTGTCCGAATTTGCCAAGCGGCTGGTGTGGGCCAACCGGCGCATCCAGGCGCGACTGTCGCCGACCCTGGAAAGCCTGGCCTCCGAATCACAAGAAGAGCTGGAAAAGCTGATCCCGGAGCATACGCCCAATGTGCGCTTGCATGCCAGCCATGGCTTTGCGGTGGAGGGGCTCACGCAACGCATGAATTCACCGCTGCCTATTCTGGAGCTGCGCTACCGCACGGCCATAGAGGCGCTGGCGGCGCTGGAACAGAACGAGTGTGAGCTGGCCGGGTTCCAGGTGCCTATCGGCAAGTTCGAAAAACCGATCCTGGCCCGTTACTCGCCCTGGCTCAATGGCGAGACGCATTTGCTGGTTCACCTGGCCATTCGGAACACCGGGCTGTTCGTCAAGCCGGGCAATCCGAAGAATATCCAGTCGGTCCGGGATCTGGCGCGTGATGATGTGCGGTTTGTGAATCGTCAGCCGGGTTCAAGTACACGTTTTCTGGTGGGGCTGATGTTGCAGGAAGAAAATATCCCGACCTCATCAGTCAGTGGTTTCGAAGACAGCGAGTTTACGCACATGGCCATCGCAGCCCATATTGCAAGTGGCATGGCCGATGTGGGCATTGGCGTGCAGACTGCGGCCCATCGTTTCGGTCTGGACTTTATCCCGCTGGTGCGCGAGCGCTATTTTTTCGCCCTGAACCGCAATAGTCTGCAGCAGATCAATGTGGAAAAATTCATTCATTTCATGCGCAGTCAGGATTATCTGCAATTTCTCGGGCAGTTGGTAGGGTATGATGCAACTGAGGCAGGCAAAATCCAGACATTAGACGAAGCCTTCAATGACTAACATTATTCCCATTTCCGATATCCGCAAGGTAGCTCAGCGGCCCCTGCCGCAGGCGGAGTACATACCCGGCCGCCCCGTTGTGGACCAGCTGGGCCGTGCCTTGCGTGACTTGCGCATCTCGATCACCGACAAATGCAATTTCCGTTGCTCGTACTGTATGCCGCGTGACCAGTTTGGCAGCGATCATGTGTTTTTGCCGCACAGCCAGATTCTGTCGTTTGAAGAAATTACCCGCATGGCGCGCCTTTTTGCCCAGTTAGGTGTAAACAAGTTGCGCATCACAGGTGGCGAACCACTGCTGCGCAAGGAAATGACCCGCCTGATTGCCATGCTGGCCCAGATCAGGGATCTGGAAGATAAGCCGCTGGATATTGCACTTACCACCAACGGCACGCTGCTGCAGCGTCTGGCCGTGCCGTTGCGGGACGCCGGGCTGGAACGGATTACCGTTAGCCTGGATGCGCTTGATCCTGATCTGTTCCGGCAGATGAGCGATACCAAAATCCATGTAGACCAGGTGCTGGCCGGTATCGACGCCGCGCAGCAGGCAGGCATTACACCGATCAAAATCAATATGGTTGTGAAAAAGGGTGTGAATGAACACCAGATTGCGCCGATGGCGGAGTATTTTCGCCATAGCGGCCATATTCTGCGATTCATCGAATTTATGGATGTTGGCGTGACCAACCACTGGGATATGACAGATGTGGTCAGCGGCCGGGAAATCCTGCAACAGTTGCAGGCCAAATTCGAGCTGGAACCGGTGCATGCCAACTACCCGGGCGAAGTCGCAAAGCGCTGGCGCTACAAAGATGGTGGCGGCGAGGTGGGTCTTATCACAAGTGTGACGCATGCATTCTGTGGGGACTGCACCCGTCTGCGCATGTCGCCGGAAGGCAAGTTGTTTACCTGTCTGTTCGCAGACCAGGGCTTTGACTTGCGCGCGTTATTGCGCTCAGACGCAACAGACCACGCTATTGCAGGTGCGCTGGCAGGTATCTGGACGGGCAGGGCCGATCGGTACTCCGAATTGCGTGACCAGCTAAGCGGTAAGCGGGAAAAAATAGAAATGAGTTATATCGGGGGCTGAACATGACCGCCATACCACAGCCGGCACCACTTCGGCCGCAGGACGTGACGGCACTGATACTGGCCGGGGGCCAGGGTCGGCGGTTGGGCGGGGTGGACAAAGGTCTGGTCCGGCTGCATGCGCGTCCCCTGATCGAATATGTGTTGCGGGCGCTGCGGCCACAAGCGGCCAGCGTGCTGATCAGCGCCAACCAGAATCAGGAGCAGTACCGAAAATACGGGCAGGTCGTACAGGACCCGGCTGAGTTCGATGGTAGCCAGGGTCCGCTGGCCGGTTTGCTTGCGGCGGCACCTCATATAAACACGCCGTGGCTGGTTGTGGCCGGATGCGATATGCCGGCGCTGCCGGATGATTATGTGGCGCAGCTGTATGCTGGGCTGATGGCCCAGGGGGGGCAGATTGCCTTTGCGCACGCCGGCGCCCGCGACCATTCCATCTGTCTGCTGTTGCATGCAAGCATGCTGGCCACAGTGCGGGAATACCTGCAAGGTGGTCGCCGCGCTGTGCTTCCCTGGCTGGAATCACAGCACGCGGTGCGGGTGGTGTTTGATCATGCCCAGGCTTTTTTGAATGTCAATACGCCAGAGGAATTGGCGCTTGCCCAGGCCAGCGTGACGGCAATCGACTAGCGCCCGCATGAATAGGTGGCCCATGGCCACCATGATGGGTCCCATTTTTAACGAATCCAGTCTTCCTTGGGGTAGACCCATACGCGATCGCCCCCGGTATATTTCTGTACTGCGGGCACGCGAGCAAAGGCGTTAGCCCAGGGCAGCGACGAGCTCATGCCGGATCCCTGCCGTTCATAGGGTTCAGCCATGAGCAGCCCGGTTTGTTCGTCCTGGGTGATGCGAACGCGCAGAAACTCATCGCGGGTTTCGTTAAAAACCCTGTCGGTTTTCAGCGTGGCCTGAATCCGCGATGGCAGGCATTGCCTGCGTCCCTGCAGCTTGCGGATCAGTGGCGAAACCAGCACGGCCAGCACGGTATACGCGGAGACCGGGTTGCCCGGCAGGCAGATCACAGGGACGTTATTGACGCTGGACAGGGCTACCGGTTTACCCGGCTTCATGCGCACCTTCCAGAAATCCAGGCTGGCACCCAGCGCTTCCAGCGCAGGCTTGACCAGATCCTTTTCACCCACCGATACGCCGCCGACACTGATAACCAGATCGCAGTCGGCAAACAGGGTATTTAATGCTTCGCGTGTTGCATCCATATCGTCCATGGCATGCAGGACATGTTCAACCTGTGCACCCAGGGTATGAAACAGCGCGGTCAGCATGGGCGCATTGGAATTGAAAATCTGTGACGATTGCCGTGATTGCCCCACGGGTACCAGCTCATCGCCGGTCGTCAGAATACCTACCTTGAGCCGGCGATAGACCGTCAGCGTGGCAATGCCCTGGGTGGCAATAAGGCCGATCTCGGCGGCGCCCAGTACCGTGCCTTGCTCCAGCAATACGCTGCCGGAGCGGGTATCTTCACCCTGGCGGCGAATATTCTGGTTTTTAACGGGAGCTTGCGTGATCGTGACCTGTCCGTCTTCTTCGCTGCACACCTCTTGTATGACGACCGTATCGGCACCCTCGGGAATCAGGCTGCCGGTAAAAATGCGGGAGATTTTCCCGGGCTCCTGCGGTTGCGGCGCCTGTCCGGCAAATACACGCTGTTGCACGGGCAGGCTCGAGCCGGGAACATAGTCCTGCAGGCGCAATGCGTAACCATCCATTGAGCTGTTGTCGGCAGAGGGCATGTCCAGTGTAGCCACGACATCCTGTGCGAGCACGCGTCCCTGCGCCTGTTGCAGGCTGATGGTTTCCACTGGGATGTCGGCGATGGGCAGATCCAGCAGCCGCTGCTGGGCAGTATCAAAATCGAGCATGGTGGCGTTTCCTGTGGTCATTTCTCAAATATGTAATGTACGGAATAGGGCATAAGTGATGGCAATGGCGGGACTGATGGCCAGCGCAATTGTGCCGGTCCTGGTCGTCATATGCAACCGGGCTGTTGACGACATAACCGCAACGCGGTAAAAAAACGGTCCGCGCAGCGCGGCGCTGCTTCCCTTGCATGCTGTGTCGTGG
The DNA here is from genome assembly GCF_004217095.1 of Advenella incenata. Taxonomy (GTDB): domain Bacteria; phylum Pseudomonadota; class Gammaproteobacteria; order Burkholderiales; family Burkholderiaceae_B; genus Advenella; species Advenella incenata. The sequence continues at coordinate 1,414,675 of NZ_SHKO01000001.1, forward strand.
GCTGACCGCAGCCGCTTGCCCGTAGGTTTCGAGCCTTTTATCGCAATTGCCATTATGGCCTGATGTCGATCACGTTTTAATCACGCTTGGCATAAGCTGATGCGAAATTGCAGGGCTGGTGGTGGCTGTCGAATTGCTCGCGCAGAATTTTTTCCCAGCCCAGGCGACAGGCGCCGCTCGAGCCTGGCAGGCAGAAGATCAGGGTGTTGTTGGCCTTGCCGCCCAGGGCGTTCGATTGCAGGCCCGACGAGCCAATGTCGGCAAATGAATAGGCGCGGAACAACTCGCCAAAACCGGCAATTTGCGTATCGAGCAAGGGGGTGACGGCCGCCAGCGTGGCGTTCCTGTCGCGCATGCCCGTGCCGCCATTGGTAATAATGGCGTGAATATTTTCATCCAGGATCCAGTCGGATAAATGCTTGCGGATGGCGTATCGGTTATCCGGGCAAATGGCCTGTCCTGCTACTTTGTGTCCGCTGTCGGCAACGGCTTGGGCCAGATAGCGGCCCGAGCTGTCGTTTTCCTGGGTACGAGTGTCGTGGATGGTCAGAATCGCAATATGCAATGCCACTTTGTTGTCGTTTTCTGTAAGCGACTTCATTTATGTCCGTCCTGCTCAGGTGTTCTTGCTTGCGCTGTGTTGTCTTGCGGCTCGGTCCATTTCTCCAGGCGCTGCTGGTCGGCGCTGCGCGCCTGCACCCAGAATGCCTTGCCATCGGCCAGCGTTTCCCGCTTCCAGAAAGGCGCGCGGGTTTTGAGCGCATCCATGATGTACTCGCAGGCGGCAAAGGCATCGCCGCGATGGGCGCTGGCAATGCCAACGAAAACGATCTGTTGCTGGCGTGACAGGGCGCCTACCCGGTGCACGATGGTACTTTGGACAATATCCCAGCGCTGCATGGCTTGTTGTGCAATATCGGCCAGTTCCTGCTCGCACATGCCCGGGTAATGTTCAAGAAAAAGTTCCTGCGTCGGCTGCGATGCCGAGTAATCGCGCACATAGCCCACGAAGGAGGCCACGGCGCCGGCCTGACCCTGACTGCGTTCGTGCAGTTCGCGAATCAGTTGTCCGGCATCGAAATCGGCGTGCTGTACTGCGATCATGTCAACCTCCGGTCACGGGCTCGAAGATCGCTACTTCATCGCGATCATGAATAAGGGTGTCGGCCTGAGCATGTTTTTTATTGACCGCTACTTTGAGTACGCCGATATCCTTGAGCGCCGGGTATGTCTCATGCAGTTGCGCCAGCCATGTGTTGACGGCAACCGGGGCGGGCAAAGCCAGTTGTTCAGTACGCTTGCCGGTGAGCTCGGCAATGCGGGCGAAATACAGAATATTAATCACAACGCCATTCTCCACTCTTGCCACCCGATTTATATTCAAGTCGGGTGTCTTCAATAATAATGCCTTTGTCAGCGGCCTTGCACATGTCATAAATGGTGAGCGCGGCAATCGAACAGGCGGTGAGCGCTTCCATTTCGACGCCGGTTTTATAGTCGCTGCGACAGGTCGCGCGGATGGTGACGCACTGCGTCTGATCGTCCAGGGCAAAGTCGATCCCTGCGAACGTCAGCGGCAGGCTATGACACATGGGGATCAGTTCGGCGCAGCGCTTGGCGGCCAGCACACCGGCAACGCGGGCCGTATTGAGCACTTCGCCCTTGCTGTTTTCCGCTGCATTGAGCGCAGCATAGGAGCGGGGCGTCATGCGTACAACGCTGCGTGCCACTGCAGTGCGCGCGGTGGCAGTCTTGCCCAGTACGTCAACCATGCGGACCTGACCGGCTTCGTCCAGATGGCTAAGTGCCGATGCGGCGGAATCGGCCTTGGCCGGAGTATCGGAAACGACAGATGTTTTTTTCATGCGCAATAAGCGGTCCGGGACCGCAAAAATAAAAATGGAACCGTGCAACCGTACTGTCGTGATGGCAGTTTCATGGTGCGAACGCGGTATCCAATAACTATACCTGTATTTGTGCTCGTTGTGAAAAACGCCCCTACCGGTGTAGGTATTTGTGTCACAGGAAAATGTTAGGGTATGGACGCAGGGCTCATGGGGGATTTACCCTTTGCTGCGAAGCCAGGTGTTACACTAACTGCACACGCATTTGCTTAAATCAGACAGGAGTCAATATGACAATCAGCATTGGAGATCGGGTACCCGAAGGTACACTTACAGAGTTCATCGAAAGCACAGATAATGGCCAGAGTGGCCCGCAGGCCTTCAAGGTGTCTGAACTGGTCAAAGGCAAGAAAATAGTGCTTTTTGCCGTACCTGGCGCCTTCACGCCGACCTGCACGACCAAGCATGTGGTTGATTTTATTCGTGATGCAGAGCAGATCAAGGCCAAAGGCGTGGATGAAATCTGGTGTGTGGCCGTTAACGATGCTTTCGTGATGGGCGCCTGGGGGCGCGATACCGGCGCAACCGGTATTATCCGTTTGCTGGCCGATGGCGCTGCCACCTGGACAACAGAGTTGGGCCTGGAGCTGGATCTTATTGCGCGTGGCCTGGGCGTGCGTTCACGTCGTTATTCGGCCATCCTGGAAGATGGCGTGGTCAAGCAGTTGAACGTCGAAGAGGGTGGTGAATACAAAATCAGTGGCACCCAGACGATCCTCTCCCAGCTATAAAGCATCATCGGGCCGGCGCTGCGGGTTGCGTCGGCCGTCAAAGACGTAGCCTTTATTGCAGTGGTTATCGCAGGACCGCCGGCCGCACTTGAACGGGCCGGCTGCAGGCAGTTTCATTTTTATTACCTTTGTTGTTTTTTTATCGTCCGTCTTTTTCGTCGGGTCAGAATGATCAGCCTTTTTCTGTCTTTTTTCTCTCTGTATCTTGCGACATTGCTCATGTCGCTCGGCACGGGTCTGTACAACACATTCATCGCGTTGCACCTGACAGCAGAGGGGGTCAGCCAGGTCTGGATCGGTTTGCTGATTGCCGCTTTTTACACCGGCCAGGTACTGGGCGCGCGTTTCGGGCACAAGCTGGTGCAGCGCGTGGGGCATATCCGTGCCTATGCGATTTCAGCGGCGATGGTGACGGTGCTGGTGCTGGCCCAGACAATTACTCCCCTGTTGCCAGTCTGGGTATTTTTGCGTTTCCTGACCGGCGCGACCATGGTCACGCAATATATGGTGCTGGAGAGCTGGCTTAATGATCAGGCCGACCAGAAACAGCGCGGCAGCGTTTTCGCCTTTTATATGGTCATGTCCGGCCTGGGTCTGGTGTTTGGCCAGATGACCGTGTCGTTTTTCTCGCCGGAAGATCTGACCACGCTCAATGTGGTTGCCATGTCCATGGCGCTGTGTCTGATTCCGGTGGCCATTACGCGGCGCAGCCACCCGGCCTTGCAGGTGCATGCGCCGATCAAACTCAAAGTGTTTATTCGACTGGTGCCGATGTCCATGTTCGTGCTCTTTGTGGCGGGCAGTATTACCGGTTCCTTTTACGGCCTGGGGCCGGTGTATGCCAGTAAAGAGGGCATGGATACCGACCAGGTTGCGGTGTTTCTGTCGGTCTCAGTCATGGCGGGCTTGCTGTCGCAGTGGCCGATGGGCTGGTTGTCCGATCGCATTTATCGCCTGAACATGATTCGCGTCAATGCCCTTTTGCTGGGGCTGCTGACCATCCCGCTTTACGGCTACTGGCATCTGCCGTATCCGTTGATGCTGGTGATGGTGGCGATCTTTGGCGTCCTGCAGTTTACGATTTATCCGCTGGCGACCGCTTTTGCCAATGAACACGTCGATCCGTCGCTGCGTGTCGGCTTAAGCGGCGTGTTGCTGATGACCTATGGCGTTGGCGCCAGCCTTGGCCCGCTGCTGGTTGGTAAGCTGATGGACATAGGCGGCGCGCCCATGTTCTATATCTATACGTCGCTGGCGGCCTTTTCGCTGGTGATCTTTGTACGCAAGGAGAAAGTCAAGGGCACCTACAAGGTGGATCCCGAGCCCTTTGTGCCCATGTCGGTTAACGTTCCGGCCTCTCCCATGGCAACTGCGCTGGATCCGCGTGTTGATGAATCGATTGATATTTCATCTGACGCACAAGCGATGGAAAAAGTACTGGATATTATCCAGGCTGGCGACCCGATTACTGAACTGAACCTGCCGCAGCGCGCCGATACGGATCACTCTGTGGCAGACGAAGATCTGTCCATGGCCGGAGAAGACGTGTCAGAGCAAGAGGCCGAGGGCAAAGAAGCAACAGACCAAGGTGCCGCAGACGAAGGTGTGGCAGACGAAGGGGCGGACGAAAGGGCATCTGATGGTGCGCATCCGACAGAGCCGCCGGTTAAAAAATCGTAGTTTTTGTCCGGCGCGTCGGGCAACATGTCGCACGATGCTGCGTTCAATAATGACATCTGCAGCGCGGGGAAACACATCGCGCCCTCTGGATCGTTGGTCTTCAGGCGCGGGCGATCATTGCCACGAACGAAGCGCTTCATCGATATGATATGCCTGCGGTGCGTGGCGTAACGCGCCCGGTCCTGCAACCGGTCTGGCCATCCCTATGTTTCTCTGCAAACTACAAATGTAATATTACAACCACGGCGGCCAGAACGTCGCCGTCGGGCCTGGCCTGTCAGGGCCCGGCGCAAAGGGCAATAGCGGCAGGTCTCGTCCGGTCTCATGACATCTGTTGCAAACCATACTTTGACTTGTCCCCAGGGCCAGGCACTCGCCTAGAGAAAATTTTCCCAGCAGGCCGAAAATCCAAAAAAGTTATCAGATAACCTGATATATTTATGCCATGCAAATGACAACTTCAACGCTGACCGACCGCGTAGCCCAGGCGCTGATGCAGCGCATTGCCGATGGCGAATACCCTGTGGGGACTAAACTGCCGTCGGGCAAGTTGCTGGCGGCAGAGTTTTCCGTCAGCGCCGCGGTTATCCGCGAGGCGACCGAACGTTTACGGACCAAGGGGCTGGTGCGTACCCGGCAGGGCGCCGGTTGCATGGTGCTCAGCCGCGATGTCAATGAAGGTTTTCAATTGCCGGTGCCGGAAATGGTGGATCGCGATGCCTTGCGCCATATTTATGAATTGCGTTTTGAAATCGAAGGCGCTGCGGCGGCATTGGCTGCCGTCAGGGCGACCACCGAAGATTTGCGCAATATGCAGCATATTTTGCGATCGCTGGAAAAAAGCCTGCACCAGCCTGAAGAAGCGCTGGAGTGGGATGTGGGGTTTCACCGGGCGATTGCCGAGGCAACGCATAACCCGCATTATCGTGACTTGCTGGCTTACCTGGCAAGGCAGTGGCGACAGAGTGTACACGCAGCCAGGGTCCATACACTGAAGACGGAGCAGGCATTACAGACGCAGCAGGCCTCGCACCCGGACAAGCGAGAGCCGGCCCATAGCCCATTGTCCAGACAGGTGCATGCCGAGCATGAGCAGGTGCTGGAGGCCATGCGTCAGCGCGATCCGGAACTGGCCCGCAGCCGTGCCCAGACCCATCTGCGCAAGGCCAGTGAACGGTTGGGGCTGGATACCAGTGCGCTCTCGCGCAAGACCGGCAGCTAAGGCACAGAACCAGGAATTTATTATTTTCGTAATCACACTGACTGCAACACATGCAACTGTCGCAGTTGGCTTCAACCATATTAGGAAAGACAATGCAGGAGTTTCTTGAAAAATTGCAGGCTGCGCTGGGGCCAGACGTGGTGCAGACCGAGGCAGCCATCATCGAACCATGGCTGAGCGACTGGCGCGGTGTGTATAAAGGCAATGCCCAGGCGGTGGTGCGCCCGGTTTCTACTGAACAGGTTGCACAGTGTATGCGTCTGTGCAGTCAGTACAAAGTGCCGGTCGTGACGCGCGGCGGCAATACCGGGCTTTGCGGGGCCGCCACGCCCGATGCGGGTCCCGACAACATTATTCTGTCTCTGGACCGCATGAACAACATCCGCGCCATTGACACCATTGCCAATACGTTGGTGGCCGATGCCGGCTGCATTCTGGGCAATCTGCGACGCGCTGCCCAGGAGCAGGATCGCCTGTTGCCGCTCAGTCTGGCGGCAGAAGACTCATCACACATTGGCGGCAATGTGGCAACCAATGCCGGTGGCGTCAACGTGGTGCGTTACGGTATGGCGCGCGAGCTGGTATTGGGCATCGAAGCCGTGCTGCCGGATGGAGAGATTTTCAATGGCCTGCAGACTTTGCGCAAGGATAATACCGGCTATGACCTGAAGCAGTTGCTTATCGGTTCCGAGGGCACGCTGGGCGTGATTACCGCGGTTGCACTCCGGCTGCATGCGCCAACGCATGTCCGTAGTGTGGTGCTGGCAGCAGTCGAGTCCGAGCAGCAGGCGCTGGAATTGTTTCGCCTGGTGTTTGGCGCCTGCGGGCCGCGGCTGCAGGCCTTTGAGTTCTTCACCGACGCCTGCCTGGATTTGGTGCTGACACACGTCGAAGGGGTGCAATTGCCTTTTGGCGACCGGCATCCTGCCTATGTGCTTATCGAGCTGGCCGATACGGCCAATGAGCAGGCGCTGAGCCAATTGCTGGAAGAGGTCATCGGCCAGGCGCTGGAACAGGAACTGTGTGCGGATGCGGCGGTATCTGCCTCACTGGCGCAACTGCAGGCGCTATGGCGCTTGCGTGAAGAAATTTCCGAAGCGCAGCGCGCCGACGGCCCGCATCTGAAGCACGATATCTCATTGCCCATTGAGCGCATTCCGGAGTTTGTCAACACCGCGCAAGCGCAGCTGCGCAAGGTCAGCCCCGATTGCAGGCTGTTTATTTTCGGTCATTTCGGCGATGGTAATTTGCACTATAACGTGTCGCGTCCGCAAGGGGCGGACAAGACTTGGGCGGCCGAATGGGAGACCCGGATCGCAGACGCCGTGTTCGACGAAGTTATGGCGTATGGTGGCAGCATTAGTGCAGAACACGGTATAGGGCAATTGAAGCGTCATGCCTTTTTGCATCATAAGGATCCATTGCAATTGAAATTAATGCGCCAGATAAAGCAGGTATTTGACCCTCATGGCATCATGAATCCAGGCAAAGTGCTGTAGCCGGCAACAACACTGACCAGCCGTGCATGCGTTCTGGCTGACTTTCTGTCTGATATAAAAACGGGCAGCAAGCCCAACGGCACCGCCAAAGATTGGTTTCTTAGTCCAATTTTTTGGCGGTGCCGTTTTTTTACCGCAGGTTACCGCAGGCGTTCTGCCAGCGCAGCCCGCAGCGCATATGGTGTGAGGTGTTTTGCGCCAGGGTACAGGCTGCGATTGGCCGGAGACTCAGCCTGCACAAACGCATTGTGTTGGCGTCATCCGCTGACCACGGTCCAGTAGTACAGCGTGAGGACCGCGATAATCGCAAGTGCAATGCCCAGTAGATTGATGCGGCTGATTTTTTCGCGAAACAGGACGGCCCCTACAATCGTGCCCAGACTGATTACGCCGATATTCATGACCGTAAACACCAGTGTCGGATTTTCATGGAAGGTCTGGTGGGCGCGAATATAAAAAAGAATATTGCAGAAATTGAGCAGGCCCAGCAGCAGCCCTCCCAGGACGCTGCGGCCATTCCATTGCGTGCGGCGGACCAGCAGATACCCAAACATAATGACCCCGGCAAGCACAAAAGATAAAAACAAACCGCTGGAAAATGCAGTGCCTGTTTTGGCGATCTGCTTGAACAGCATATCGACCACACCATAGCCAAGCCAGATCAGAAAGAGATAAAGCGCACCCTGGCGCACGCTGGTCCTTGGCGTGGTATCTGCCGGCTTCCATAATAGGCAGAACAACGCGGCGAATGCCAGCGCCAGGCTCAGGCCGCGATTGACCGAGAGTGCTTCGCCAAACAGGACGAACGAAGCCAGCACGGTCAGAAACAGGGACAACCGCTGTGCGGCATCAGAGCGCACAATGCCGGCATATTCCACCCCTCGCGACATGATCATGAACAGCACCGGCAGTATGATGCCCAGTATGGCGAAAAGCAGCCATGGAAAGTGGTGGCCGGCTTTGGGTTCAAGAGAAGGCGCAAGCAGGAACCAGGTCAGTGCGCTGGCCATCACATAATTGAAGGCGATGGCCTGGCGGATATCAATCCCCTGGCGGCGGGCGACCTTGAGCAGCACCGAGACGGCCACACTGCAAAGAATGCTTAGAATGAGATAGGTCATATTTCAATTGTGAATGAGAAAGGGTGATATCAGGTTACGGTGATGCCGCGGTCGGGTTGGTCAGGGCGCAGCCAGCTCACTGCTGGTGCAGGCGCATGGTTGCGCAGCTGTGTCCGCTGCTGGTGTTGCTGGATCATCGCTGCGGTACTGACCTATCGGTTTGAGATCGAGTCGCTGGAACAATGCCTGGTCTGCCTGCAACTGCGGGTTACCGGTGGTGAGCAGTTTTTCTCCGTAGAACATGGAATTGGCCCCGGCCATGAAGCATAGGGCCTGCAGGCTGTCGGGCATGGCTTCGCGTCCGGCTGACAGGCGTACAAAGGTGCCGGGCATGGTAATGCGGGCAACCGCGATCGTACGGACGAACTCGAACGGGTCGATCTCTTCGTTGTCGGCCAGGGGTGTACCTTGCACTTTGACCAGATTGTTGATCGGCACCGATTCCGGATAAGGATTCATGTTGGCCAGTTGGGCAATCAGTCCGGCCCGCTCGCGGCGCGACTCACCCAGGCCGACAATACCGCCGCAGCATACGTGAATGCCGGCATCGCGTACACGCTCCAGCGTGTCCAGTCGGTCCTGATAGGTACGGGTAGTAATGATTTGCCCGTAAAACTCAGGCGAGGTATCCAGATTGTGATTGTAATAGTCCAGCCCGGCTTGCTTCAGTTGTGCTGCCTGGCCGTCACGCAACATGCCCAGCGTGACACAGGTTTCAAGGCCCAGCCCCTTGACGGCCCGGATCATGTCGGCGACTGCGTCGACCTGATGCGGCTTGGGATTGCGCCAGGCGGCGCCCATGCAGAAGCGCTGCGCGCCGGCGGCTTTGGCCTGCTGCGCCGCTTGTATTACCTGGTCCAGCGGCATGAGTTTTTCACGCTCCACGGCGGTGTCGTAGCGGGAAGACTGCGGGCAATAGGAACAGTCTTCAGGGCAGCCGCCCGTCTTGATGGAAAGCAGGCTGGAAAGCTGCACCGCGTTGGGTTCGTGATGTTCGCGATGCACCTGCTGGGCGCGGAAAAGCAGATCCATGAAAGGCAACTGGTATAGGTCCAGTATGGCCTGGACAGTCCATGCGGCGCCGGACTCACGGGTTTTGTGCACTGAAAGGGTATCCATGCTTACGTTCCTTGTCGTTTAGATAATGTCTTGCCGCACGGGCGGTGCAGGGCAAGGGAGGGTGACGATGTAAACGTATGCTACGCACGCGGTGTAATTGATGCAATTTAAATTAATTGCACAATGACTGCGTGTTGTTGTGTTTTGCTGTAAATTGAAGGAACTTATTTTTATTTTGGCGGGGGTGAGTGCAATTGTAGGCCGTGGCGAGTGTCGGGCGTTTGGTGGAAGACAAACACTCCTTGGGCGGGGGGGCGCTGGTTCGCCAGGCGCAACGGCGGCAAGGCTGCTTGCCCGCCGCTTCGCAAATCGGATCAGCCGCCGTAAATATCGTATTTGAAATACTTATCGGCAATTTTCTGATAGGTGCCATCCTTGCGGATTTCATCAAATGCCTTGTCCAATGCATCCTTCAGTTCGGTATCGTTCTTGCGCACGGCAAAACCGGTGCCCTTGCCGAAAATTTCGGGATCGGCAGAAGAGGGGATTGGGTCGCCCACAAGCTGGAAGTCTTTGCCGCCCGGGCTGTTGACAAACTCGGTCGTGACGCCGCCATCGGCAAACACAACATTGACGCGGCCCGTCGTCAGATCGTTATAAGCATCTTCCAGCGTTTTATAGCGCTTGATATTGGTGTCCTTGAAGTACTTGGTCGCGTATTTGTCCTGGATGGTGCCTTGCTGCACGCCCAGGTCCAGGCCCTTGAGGCCTTCGGCGGTTGACTGATAGGTTGCGCCTTTTTTGGCAACAAACATATTCGGTGTACTCCAGATCTTCTGCGTGAACAGTACCGCTTTTTCGCGCTCGGGCGTAATGCTCATGGAAGAGGAAATGACGTCAAATTTCTTGGCGCGCAATGCGGGAATAATGCCGTCCCAGCCCTGATTCTGGAAAGTGCATTTGGCCTGCATTTTTTCGCACATGGCCTTGGCCAGGTCGATATCAAAACCGACGATTTCGCCGGATGGACTGGTGGACTCAAAAGGCGCGTATGTTGCGTCCGTACCGAAGCGGATGGTTTTGTCAGCCGCGACAGCTGAGGTGGAAACAGCCAGCGCGATTGCGCACAGACCGATTCCGAAAACGTGTTTTTTCAGGTTCATGGATATTCCTAAATGACGTAAGCAGTGCTGCAGCAAAAAATCAGTCACCCGGCCGGCGCCGGATGCATGCCTAGTTTGCATGGGGGCCATTGCCCGCTCTGTTTTCGTTTGCAGCGTTGTAGCACCACCGCGGGCGGTGGTCCGGATTGAAGATTATGACAGCATCAGCCGGAAAATGTACAGGGAGTTTCCCTCAGGCGGCATAGAGGGCTAAGGGAAAACCGGCGGTTTATTTCAGCGTCCGGGGCGATATAATGGCCGCGGGCGCCGGGATGGCGGATAAAATTGGGCGCCATGGCACCGGTTTTACCGAACCGGGGCATGCGCCGGGCGCAGGTATTGCGCTCTGGCTGTGGCCAATGGTATTGTTCTTTGCCCGTCAGGCACTGCAACGAATGGGTTGTGTATAGTCAAAAAGTATGCGCAGCGCCATGTAATGGGAAACAGGATGGAAGAATTAAATCTGATTGGTCAGTATCTGCCCCGCATTTTGCAGGGTGCGGTGCTGACCCTCGAAATTGCCGTGCTTTCGCTGGTCATTTCTGTCGTTATCGGGTTGGCGGGTGCCAATATGCGGCTGTCGCGCAATCGCCTGCTTTCTCGTCTTGGCTGGCTCTATTCCAGCGTCGTGCGCGGGGTGCCCGACCTGATCTGGATGCTGATGGTGTATTACAGTGCACAAATCGGCCTGAATGCCATCACCGAAGCCTGGGAATTGGATTATTTCGAAATCAGCCCTTTTGCTGCAGGTGTACTGACCCTGTCATTCATTTTTGGCGCATATTTCACTGAAACCTTCCGTGGCGCCATCATGGCCATCCCATACGGACAGATTGAAGCCGGTCACGCCTACGGCATGCGCGGCATGCAGGTGCTGCGACGCATTACCTTTCCGCTGATGATGCGCTTTGCGCTACCCAGCGTGCGCAATAACTGGCTGGTCCTGACCAAGGCCACGGCGCTGGTATCCATTATCGGCCTGGACGACATGACGCGCGTTGCACAGCAGGCCGGCAATGCCACTCATTTGCCTTTTGTCTTCAACACCGTCTCGGCATTGCTGTTCCTGCTGCTCACTACCGTTTCGCTGTATGTGTTTCGTTATCTGGACAAGCATTATCAGCGCGGTTTTGCCAGAGAGGACGCGCATGTCTGAAACGCTTTCCCTGTTTCTTGATGCGCTGGTAACCTGTTTGCGGGCAGCGCCGCTAACGCTCACACTCACGGCCTTGTCGGTGGCGGTGGGCCTGTGCATGGCCATTCCTCTTTCGGTAATTCATCAGCGCCAGCATACGCTTTCTGCACGTCTGGTGCATGCCTTTACCTACTTCTTTACCGGCACGCCGCTGCTGGTGCAAATTTATATTATTTATTACGGCATTCCCAGCTTTAACTTCATCGGGCAGCTTATGTCGCAACCCGGTTTCGGTTTTCTCAAGGAAGGTTTTATCTGGGTGCTGGTTGCCCTGACCTTGAACACGGCCGCCTATTCCACGGTGATTTTTTCCGGCGCCATCAAAAATACCGATCGCGGAGAAATCGAGGCAGCCCGGGCCTATGGCATGAATCGTCGCAATGCAATGCGCCGCATCATTCTGCCCTCCAGCCTGCGTCGTGCATTACCGGCTTACAGCAATGAAGTCATCATGACCATGCATTCGACAGCGCTGGCCTCTACGGTGGCCATGATGGAAATCACCGGTGCGGCCAGCCTGTTCGTGACCAATACCTATCAGCCATTCATTGCCTATTCGGCAGCAGCGTGTATTTACCTGGTGCTCAATTTCGTGCTGGTCTTTATCTTTCGCAAAATCGAACAGCGCTATCTGGTTCATCTGAATTCCCGACATCTGGCACAAGCATAATGCAGCAAAAAAAACATGTTTTATCACTGAGCGCCCCCGGTGCTTCATTTGAAATCAATGCCTTTCATTTCGGGCCGACCGATACCGGCCGCAAGGTGTATATGCAGGCCAGCCTGCATGCGGACGAATTACCTGGTTCGCTGGCGGCCTTTCACCTGAACCGCCGTTTGCAGGAACTGGAAAAGCAGGGCGCGCTCAATTGTGAAATTATCCTGGTCCCGTTTTGCAATCCGATCGGGCTGTCGCAAACCGTGTTCTATGAACATATTGGCCGTTTCCAGTTGCCGACCGGACAGAACTTCAACCGTCTTACCGGTGTCCCGCTATACGAGAACCTGGTCACTGCGTTGGAACGTAGCCGTGAAAAGCCCGGTGCAGACGCCCAGGCCAATCTGGCGCTGATCCGCGGAAAAATGCGGGATGTGCTGGATGCGCTGGCGCCCGCCCGACTGATTGACGAACTGCATATCACGCTGTTGAAAATGGCGTGTGATGCCGATGTCGTGCTGGATCTGCATTGCGATAACCGTGCGGTCATGCATGTGTATTCCCTGCCTCAGGTGTGGGACCGCTGTGAACCGTTGGCCCGCTATCTGCAAAGCGAATGCCAGTTGCTGGCCGAAGATTCCCTGTCGTGTTCGTTTGACGAAATGGTGTCCACTCCCTGGCTGAAATTGCAAAGCGTATATCCACAGGCGAACATTCCACTGGCCTGCTTTGCTGCAACTGTTGAATTGCGCGGTGACCGCGATCTGACACATGAATATGCCGAGCATGATGCGCTTGCGCTGATCCAATACCTGAATCAGCAGGGTTATATACAGTTGCCCGCCGCCCAGGTGGCGCCAATGCCGCCATTGCGCTGCGAGCCGCACCCGCTGGGTGGACTGGCCTATGTGGTCACGCCTTGCGCCGGTATTGTGGTGTATCACGTTGCTGCAGGGCAGTGGGTGCAACGAGATCAGCTGCTGGCTGAAATCGTGGATCCGGTCGCGCTGACGGTGACGCCGGTCAATGCACCGGTCGGCGGCTTTATATTCGCCACGGCAGGGGTACGCCTGGCGCAGACTGAAACCAAGTTGCTTAGCCTGTCCAGCCCAGACGATATCGGCAGCGTCGGTCTCTCGCCCTGACGTACGGCACCTGTACCGCGACATGCGTGATGCGGGAAAGCGGCATCATGCACGCCGCCGTGGCGCGTTGATTATTTTTCCAGTAACCACGATTGCAACGCCACTAATGTTTTGGCGTCGCGAATCTGTTGCTTCTCAATGGCCTGGCGAACTTCTTCGCGGCTCATCAATACCGTTTGTACAAACTCATCATCATCGGCGTTCAGAGTGCTGTCCTGTCGTACGCCTTCGGCACGGAAAACATACATCAACTCGTCGCAAAAGCCGGGCGCCGTATAAAAAGTGTGTATCAGTGTCATGCCGCCCGCCGTATAGGGCGTTTCTTCGGCCAGTTCGCGATAGGCGCATTGTTCGGGCGGTTCGTTATCGACATCCAGCTTGCCTGCTGGTATTTCCAGCAGCGGGCCGCCGGTAGGGTGGCGAAATTGCCTGACCAGAACGGCTTTGTCTTCGGGCGTGACGGCCAGCACGGCGACTGCGCCGCAGTGTCGCACTACCTCGCGGGTGGCCGTTTTGCCATTGGGCAGGACAACGGTGTCGACCGTCACTTTGATGATCTTGCCTTCAAAAATAAAGGTGCTGTCCTGCAGCGTTTCAGTCAACGCCGCGTCAGGCGTATCGTCTGTGATTGAAGTGCTGGATGAGTAAGTAGACATAATGGGCGATCTCAATCGAAATATCATGCGGATGAAAGAATGAGTATAGGTTACCATGGTGACGCCTGGCTTACAGGTTTCGGTGGCGTTGCTGTCCGACCCGAGCCAGTGGGTGTCGTGGTTGTCCGACGGGTCAGTTCACGCTTTATGCCTGGCTGTTCAAAGCAAAGGTGAGAACAGCCGAGCGACCGCTTTGCTCAGCCTGGAAAAGAATGGTTGATGCGTCAGTTGCACTTCCTGTGCGTATTTCATGGAGGCATTGAATTCTTCCAGCAATGCCTGGTTTGCTTCGCGTTCGTAGCACAGCACGCTTACTTCAAAATTGAGGTAAAAGCTGCGGTTGTCGAAATTGGCCGAGCCGATGAAGGAAATGTCGTCGTCCACGATCATGCTTTTGGTATGCAGCATGCGTGGGCCATACTCGAAGACGCGGATGCCTGCAGCAACCAGATCGTCGAACCAGGATTGGGCTGCTTTGGTCACCACATAATTATCGGTCCGCTTGGGCAGCAGAATGCGTACGTCAACGCCGCGCAGGGAGGCAGAGGTCAGCGCCTGGGCCGAGGTTGCGTCCGGTACGAAGTACGGCGTGGTCAGATAGATGCGATGGCGTGCGCGCTGTATGGCATCAACCGTTACGCGCAAAATGGAGGCGTAATCAAAATCCGGCCCTGACGGGATGATCTGGGTGCGTATCCAGCGCGGCGTTTTCTGAACGACATGGCTATTGGGACTTTGCTCATCATTGGCCAGGCGTCGCGCAGCAGGCGCCTTGTCGGCATCTTCTTCGGTCTGTTCCTGCATGCGTTCAAGACGATCACGATAGAGTTCGCGCAGCATGTGGCGCACCGACAGGTCGTGCGTGGAATAGTGCCAGTCTTCGACAAAAATGGTTTCCAGCCAGGAGACGACCGGCCCGGTCAGTTCCAGATGAACGTCATGAAATGCCCGTTTATTGCGGCGCCGGTCCTGCTGGTCGCTGATATTGATGCCGCCGGTGAAGGCCACCGTGCCATCACAGATGACAATTTTTCGGTGGTTTCGCAAGTTCATGAACGAGAGCAAATGCTTCAGGCTGATGTCGTGAAAGAAGGTGAGCCTGGCGCCGGCGTCCAGCAATGGACGCATGAAACGGCGGTTCAGGCGCAGCGAACCAATGGCATCTGCAATCAGGTAGATTTTGACGCCCTGGCTCGCTCGCTCGGTCAGCAGGTCGCGCAGGGTGGTGCCGGTCTGGTCCTGTTCGAAAATGTAATACTCAAGAAAAATGTAATGCTGCGCCTGGCGTACCGCTTCGAAAATACGGTCATAGGTTTTTTCGCCACCCGATAATAGTTGATAACTGGTGGCGTAGCTCAGCGGGTAGTGGGTAATCTGCAGGGCCAGGTCATGGATGGGGCGTTGTTGCTCGGTCAGGTCCGAAGGCTGGATGCGCACATTCCATAACGTATCGTCGCGCTCAATCAGGTGCCTGCTGATGCTCCGATTGATCTTGTTGCGGGTGATTTTTTTCGGGCCGAAAAAGTAATAAATGACAAAACCGACGACCGGTACAAAGCTTAGAAACAGAATCCATGTAAGCGTGGAGACGGGCGGGCGCTTTTGCAGCACCACCCAGAGTCCGATCACGATGATATAAAGAGCCCAGAGCACATTCCAGAGCCAGTCGCTGGTCAGCCACGCCGTGCTCATCAGTGAACCGCCCGCCTGTTATGTTGTGTCGGGGCATCGTTGCTGCGCTGTCGGCAGCAACGATGCCCCAGGGCGATGATGACGACCGAAACACGGGCCGGCATCCAGGTTGGGTATGGCAGGCCTTGGTCGCGCTTCATGAATGTCATCCTGCCAAAGGGGTGCTGCACGCGTGCACGCTTTCGAACTCCAGCAGCCAGCGCTTGCGCGGCAGTCCGCCACCGTAACCGGTGAGCGAGCCATCGGCGCCAATCACCCGGTGGCAGGGAATCACAATGCTGATGCGGTTGCGATGATTGGCAGTGCCGACAATGCGGGCATGTGCGCCATTGCCGATGTCCTTGGCCAGGTCGCCGTAACTGCAGGTTCTGCCATAGGGAATGCGCTGCAAATGCGCCCATACGGTTTCGTCAAAAGCGGTCCCGGGCGCATCCAGCGCAAGCTCGAATGTTTGCCTCTGGCCGGCGAAATAGGCATCCATCTGTTGTTGTACCGTATCCAGGCAGGGGTGGTCCTGCCGGCTCAAGGCAAACCCGTAACGGGTACGCAGATCGTTGATTTCCTTGGTGATCGTCTCGATCGTATCCAAAAACTCCAGCAGTACCACACCATTATCTGACGCCATGGCAATCATGGGGCCGACAGGCGAGTCCAGAAACCGGTAATACAACGGCTTGCCACCGCCGCGCGACGCCGGATTATCGCAAAGCGCGTGAACACCGTTTTGCAGGCGCGCCAGTGTTTCTGGGGCCAGAGTGAAAGCGGGGTGCGGGAATAATTCGTTATTGAGCATGGCCTTGACAAGGAGATACGGTAACGGTCGCGATGGGTAGGGGAGCCGACACACACCTATCTTACTGTGAACAGAAGTCAATGGTGCAATTTTACGTGATCATTTCATATTCACAACAGTGCTTGTTGCGGGCAAGGATAGCGTGTGCGGGCACGTGACCTCAGGGGCCAGCCTGGGCGGCGCTACAAGTAGTGATAGCGCCGCAAGGAGCAGGGCGGGGTCGGTCATTTTTCAGAATTCCGCGCCAAACCACTTGTCTGACATGGGCAAATGAAATAAGATGTCATACAACATAAAGATGATAACAAGATTGTCATATCTTGCGGCACTTGCGCTGCGTTTCTATTTTTTCAACGACAGGGTATTCATGAATCCACAGGAATTGAAACAGACCGTCAGTGAGGGACTGCTGTCCTTCCCCGTTACCGATTTTGATGAGCAGGGCAATTTCAATGCCGAGAGCTATGCGCGCCGACTTGAGTGGCTGGCACCCTATGGCGCCAGTGCATTGTTTGCCGCTGGGGGAACAGGTGAGTTCTTTTCGCTTGAGCCGGAAGAGTATTCAAATGTGATACGCACTGCGGTGCAAACCTGCGCAGGCAAAGTACCGATTATTGCTGGAGCCGGTGGCGGCACGCGGCTGGCGATCCGCTATGCGCAGCAAGCAGAAAAGGCCGGTGCTCAGGGGTTGCTATTGATGCCTCATTACCTGACTGAAGCAGACCAGGACGGTGTTGCGCTGCATGTGGAGCAGGTATGCAAATCAGTGGGTCTGGGCGTTATTGTTTATAACCGATCGCTTTGCCGGCTCAATGCCGATCAGCTTGAGCGGCTGGCCGAACGTTGTCCGAACCTGGTGGGCTACAAGGACGGCATAGGCGATATCGAGCTGATGGTTACGATCCGCCGTCGTCTGGGTGAGCGTCTGTCCTATCTGGGCGGGCTGCCCACAGCTGAGTTCTACGCTGCTGCCTATCGGGCGCTGGGGGTGCCGGTGTATTCGTCGGCAGTATTCAATTTCATTCCGAAAACAGCCATGGATTTTTATCGTGCTATCGTAGCAGGAGACCAGGCAACGGTTGACCGGCTGATAACGGATTTTTTCATTCCCTATTCAGCCATCCGCAATCGTTGCAAGGGCTATGCGGTTAGCATCGTCAAGGAAGGCGCCAGAATTGTCGGACATGATGCCGGCGGTGTGCGGGCACCCCTGACCAATCTGACCGGTCAAGAGAGTGAGGCGCTGGCTGCCCTGATTCATAAGCTGGGCGCTCAATAATAGGTCTTGAGCAAGCCCGTGGCCCTGAAACCAGGACACCTTGCGGCTATGTTGACTATCGTGCAGCGCCGTTGGTCAACGCAGGTATTATGGCAGGCGGGGCTTGCCCGTTTACGGTGAGATTACATGTTGCAAGAGACACTTAAGCCTTTATATATTCGAATCAGTGACCAGGACAATGTCGCTATTGTTGTCAATGATGGCGGGTTGCCGGCGGGCACCGTCTTTGCCTGTGGCCTGACATTGCAGACTGCGGTGCCGCAGGGTCACAAGGTCGCGCTGCAGGAGATTGCCAGTGACGCGCCGGTCATCCGTTATGGCGTGGTCATCGGCTATGCGCTGTGTGACGTTGCCGCGGGCGCCTGGGTCAATGAAGCCATGTTGCGCATGCCGCAGGCGCCGTCGCTGGATGCGCTGCCGATGGCGACGCACCAGCCAGACGAGGTAGCGCCGTTGACCGGCCTGACCTTTGACGGGTATCGCAATGCCGATGGTACGGTCGGCACCCGCAATATCCTTGCCATCAGTGCGACCGTGCAGTGCGTGACAGGTGTGGTGGAATTTGCCGTGCGCAAAATTCGCGAAGAATTATTGCCGCGTTATCCGAATGTAGACGATGTGGTCTACCTGGAGCATGGTTATGGTTGCGGTGTGGCGATAGATGCACCCAATGCCGAAATCCCGATCCGCACCTTGCGCAACCTGAGCCTGAACCCCAATTTTGGCGGTCAGATTCTGCTGGTGAGTCTGGGCTGCGAAAAACTGCAGGCGACAAGGATGTTTCCCGCCGGCAGCATTCCAATAGCGCAGGATGATCCATACCTGATTACGCTTCAGGACGAAGAGAATGTCGGCTTCGCGAGCATGATCGACGCAATCATGACAAAAGCCGAAAGACGACTTGTCCAGTTAAACGCCCGCAAGCGTGAACCCTGTCCGTTGTCGGGGCTGGTGGTGGGGGTGCAGTGTGGCGGCAGTGATGCCTTTTCAGGCGTTACCGCCAATCCAGCTGTTGGGTATGCGACCGATCTGCTGGTGCGGGCCGGTGCGACGGTCATGTTCTCCGAGGTCACCGAGGTTCGTGATGGCATTGCCCAGTTGACCGCCCGCGCCGCAACCCCGGAAGTCGGCCAGGCGCTGCTGCGTGAAATGCAGTGGTATGACAATTATCTGAAGCATGGCGGAGCGGATCGCAGCGCCAATACCAGCCCGGGCAACAAACGCGGCGGCTTGTCCAATATTGTGGAAAAAGCGATGGGCTCGATTGTCAAATCGGGTACGACGGCGATCAAGGGTGTGGTTGCGCCCGGTGAAAGAGTGGCCAGCAAGGGACTCAATTTTCTGGCCACACCTGCCAGCGATTTTATTTGTGGCACCTTGCAATTGGCTGCTGGCATGAACCTGCATGTCTTTACCACGGGCAGAGGGACGCCCTATGGCCTGGCGGCGGTGCCTGTGATCAAGGTGGCGACCAGAGACAGCCTGGCGCGACGCTGGTTTGATCTGATGGATCTGAATGCTGGGCAGATTGCCACAGGCCAGGCCACCATTGAGCAGGTAGGTCAGGAACTGTTTGATCTGATGATATCCATTGCCAGTGGCCGACAGCAATCCTGTGCCGAAAAGCTAAAATTGCACAATTCACTGGTACTGTTTAACCCGGCGCCGGTAACCTGATGATGGTGTTCTGATCGGTGCTAACCGGCCTGTCATTTTCAAATGTCGCAGAACAATCCCGGAGCCGGAGGCGTTCTGGCCGTTTTTAGGAAAAAACGTTTTAAAATCATACTTTTCCTACCTGTAACCAAACTATTCTTACGGTGACCACAGTACCTATGCCAACCCGCCTATTGATTAACGCTGGCCCAATTAAAAAAAGAGGCAGAACGCTCTCGGATGAAGTGGTCGAGCAACTGACCGAAAAAATCCAGTCGGGCAGTCTGGAAGTGGGGAAAAAGCTCCCGACAGAATCCGAATTTGTCGAAGCCTTTGGCGTGAGCAGAAGTGTAATCCGCGAAGCCATTTCACAATTGCAGGCGCGTGGCCTGGTCGAAACGCGTCACGGGGTCGGCACTTTCGTGCGCGAACCTTCTGTCAAAGATGTGATTTTCGATCGCAGCACCATGTCACCGGGCACGGCCCAAGAGCTGGCTGCCGTGCTGGAGGTGCGGGCATGTCTGGAGTCCGAGGCGGCAGGCCTGGCGGCCCAGCGACGCACCGACGAACAACTGGCAGAACTTGACCGTATTCTGCGTGCCCTGGTCAAGGAAGACATTTCCCGCGATATTTCGGTGGATGTGGATTTCCAGTTCCACGAACAGATCGCCAAGTGCACGCACAACTCGCATTTTCTGGATCTGCTGCGCCAGTTGGGCAAGCACGCCATACCGCGTAGCCGGCTGGCGATTTTCGATCAGGAAAAAGCCATGTATCAGCAGCGCCTGAATATGGAACACGAGGCAATATTCAGCGCCATCGCGGCGCAGGATGCCGATGCTGCGCGTGCCGCCATGCGCATGCACATTATCAATAGCCGTCAGCGCATGAGATCGGCGAGCAAATAAAAGTGTTGCCACGCCCTTGGGCGTGAGTTCTTCTGGGCGCAATTGCCTGTGCCGGTCTTTGTGCCGGCCGAACGCGTCGCAGTCCTTGACGGACCCGTGCGACTGTGCTGTCATTGAGCTGAAAGATAAAAAGCCAAAGCCGCAATGGCATCAGCGAGAAGTCTGTCGTTTTGCCGCAAGGGCGGTTGGCCTGGTCCCTGCAATGACAAAGGAGCACTATGACAGTCGAATACGCAAGACAACATTTTCCCGCGCTGTGTCGCCCCCGTCTCGCTGACAGTCACAAGGGCAGCTTCGGTACCGTGGGTGTCATTGGCGGGGCGCCTGGCATGACGGGAGCAGCCTTGCTGGCAGCCCGGGCAGCCTTGATGCAGGGGGCAGGTAAAGTGAAGGTCGGGTTTGTTGATGATTTGCCTTTTGTTGTTGATCCCTCGCATCCCGAACTCATGCTGGGGCGTGCCGACCAGTTGCTGCGTTCTGGCCAGATGACGGTGTGTGTGGCCGGTGTAGGCATGGGGCTGGATGAAAAATCACTGGGCCTGCTGTACCAGGTATTTCGGGCCACCCTTGATGTGCCGTTGGTGCTGGATGCTGACGGCCTGACTTTGCTGGCGCAGGGAAAAATTGGCGCTGGCGCGCGCAATCGTGTACTGGTGCTGACGCCGCATCCTCAGGAAGCGGCACGGTTGCTCGATTGCGATGCGGCAGAAGTGCAACAGGGGCGAGCACGTGCTGCCGTGGCAATCAGCAAGAAATATGAAGCATGGACAGTGCTCAAAGGCCATAAAACGGTTATCTGCTCGCCACAGGGCGACACCCATGTGAACAATACCGGCAATCCCGGGCTTGCCTCGGGCGGCACCGGCGACGTTCTGGCAGGGATGCTGGGAGCATGTCTGGCGCAAGGCATTGAAGTGGCCCAGGCCATATCCGGAGCAGTGTGGATGCATGGCGCTGCGGCAGATCTATTGGTCAAAGAGGGCACAGGTCCCATCGGCCTGACGGCCACAGATGTCTTGCTGGCAGCGCGTCGCGTACGCAATGCCATGGTGATAACAGACGCGTGATGTCAGATCAATTGCGTTTGGACCAAGCTTCAATTGGCAGGTTGATTGTTGTATTTTTATTGCATTGGCAAAAAAGCTTGCACAAGAGCGCAAAAGAAGTCATAATTCCGCTTCTTCGCTAAACAACATTAGTTGAGACGTGTGGGGGTATAGCTCAGCTGGGAGAGCGCTTGCATGGCATGCAAGAGGTCAGCGGTTCGATCCCGCTTATCTCCACCAAAAAATTTCAACAAAGTTGTTGGCAGGAAACCAGAAAGTGTGATAGAATCTCGGATTCTTAAATTGGCTGGTAAGTAGTTTCAGGCAGCGTTTACATGCCAACGTAAATGCAGGTTTGAGAAAAAGTTAGTACAGTCCTGTCCCCTTCGTCTAGAGGCCTAGGACACCACCCTTTCACGGTGGGTACAGGGGTTCGAATCCCCTAGGGGACGCCAGACATTTTGTTTTATAAACAGATTGTTTGAAAAATTTCACCGCTGCGGAGCGGTAGTTCAGTTGGTTAGAATACCGGCCTGTCACGCCGGGGGTCGCGGGTTCGAGTCCCGTCCGCTCCGCCATTATCTGCAGTACATTCCCAAACAAATCATATACAACCTCCAGAGCGATCAAGCCACTGGTGAGTGTTTTTGCGCCTGTTGTAGCACTTGAGTGTGCGGGCTCTACCTCATAAACGGGGGATGGGAATTCACCAAACTCGATTAATCACTCCATTCCAACCGCATTGGGCCAAGCCCCCTCAGCCGGTCATTCTCAAAATTCCTGAACCCATACGCACGTCGCGAGAGCATCTCCATTTTGGTATGGAAGTCCTCGGTAATGCCGTTCGATTTGGAAAAACGCCACATCCGCACAATCGGCTCCAACCAGGACTTAAGCGTGATGATTGCTTATTCCAAGGCAAAATTCGATAATTTATCGACCGAATTTTTGCTGAAACTGAAAAATGAGGTGGCAAGATGAGCGACAAAGAAATGAAGCAATTTGAGGCGGACTTACTACAATCTGTACGCGAAATGAAGGATCACAAATTTGCTCGCGCTACCAAAGTCAATATGACAGAAATCGCCCGAACCCGTATTGATGCTGGTTTCTCGCAGAACACATTTGCTAAGTTGATGGGTGTCTCTGTACGCACCTTGCAGGAATGGGAGCAGGGACGGCGCGCGCCAAGTGGGGCGGCCCAAACTTTATTGAAAATCGCGGGAAGCCATCCTGAAGTGCTGCGAGAATTGAGTTAAAACAGTACCCGTATCATATTGTTGTTTTTATCTTAATTAGTTTTGGGACTATTTGTGAAGTCCTGAAGCGACTCATCGAACTCGACACAGAAGTTGGGGGCAAAAGCTTGTATTTGAGGACACAAACACAGGCTGGAAGCAAGCGGCGTAGCTTTGCAGGAGGCAAGGCGCGCCAAAGGTGCCGATTGTTGATCTGGGCCCGCCATAGCCCTGGGAGGGCGGTGTGGCGGGCGGCTGCCATCTTAATGGTGCATCAGGTCGTGAACAATGGTTTTGGATTTCCACTTAGATGGGAAGTAGGTAGGCCAGTTGTGCAGTTCTTCACTTAGCTTTTCGTGGCCATCATTGCCGAAGTAAATATGAAAGTGGCTGACCTTTTTCGGGGCAATGATATGGTCGCTAAATTGTATAAAACCCGGCGCCTGTGCTGCGCCTTGTTGCTTGGTAAACAGGTAACGCACGCCCCGGTTGCCGGCTTTGTACGTCAGGATCTTGTAGCCATCATATTTATACTGTGCGCTGTAATTTTTACCGTCTTGATAAAAAGTGAAGGCGTCATCTTTGATGACCATGCGATCAATGTTGGTCTTGTATCCAGCATCGTAATACTGTTTGTATTCGTCTGCGGTTTTGTCTTTTTTCTGCTCTGCCTTATGCGCCATTACTTCATCGAGCGCGCCGTTTTGCAGGAGCGGGTAGATGGACTGCCAGTCTCCTTCCCAATCAGACAGGCTGCGATCCTTTACATCGGTATCGGCAAAAAACCCTTTAGCGGCGGTCTTTTTATTTGTCTCGGCGCCATGCGCGTGATCGTGTGAATGGCCGTGGTCATGTTGATGTGTCTGGGCGCTGGCGCTTGCGGTAAGTGCGCAAGAGAATACTGCGATTTGGATTAACTTGGATGAAATACTCATGACATTGACTATCCTGTAGAGGGTTGGTAAGTTGTTGCAATGTTATAACATAACAACAAATACCGTCAATTGACTTATCCAGAAAAAATCGGCCTGACGTTTTTTCGCGCACTGCGTCAGTGTTTTTAACTTTCTGGTTTATACCAGACCGTCTGCCGCTTATCGTCTGGCAGCATGAGTGTCATGTCATTATGGAATTTATTGGCCGCCCCGCACTTTAAGCGCTGGAGGGCTGTATTGGATCACTTTCCTGGGGGGACAAGACACAGATGCGATATACCCGTTCTTACAGGATCGAACTGATCCCAAAAACCGGCTCAGTGTCCGGCTTTTGGGCCCAGTTCAGTGGGATGCAGTTCAGGTTAGCGAGCTATTATTTTGTGGTGTAGCCACCATTGACCAGAATGGTCTGGCCGGTCATCCACCAGCCTTCAGACACAATGAAGCGTACCCATGGCGCGATATCTTCAATATCTGTAAGTCCGGTTTTGGAGAAGGGTGACAGGGCTGCCGCTGTCTTGTGGTATTCCACCGCTTCTTTGCCTTCGGCCGGATAAAAGAACGGCGTGTCCATGGGCCCCGGGCCGATGGCAGTAACCGAAATGCCCCGCGCGCCAAACTCTTTTGACGCTGCGCGGGTAAAGTGCTCAACGGGTGCTTTCAGTCCTTCATAGGCTGCATAAAAAGGCGTATAGGCGCCCAGCAAAGAGGTGACCAGGGTGCAGATCTTGCCATTATCATTGACCGCTTTGCCTGCTTCCTTTAGAAAGAAGAAGGCAGATTTGACATTCACCGCGCTGGATTGATCAAATTCCTCTTCTGTGACTTCGGCCATCGGTTTTTTCAGAACCATGCCAACTGTGTTAATGGCAATGTCTGGTCGTCCCACTGCGGCAATGGTATCGGCAAAGAGTTTTTCCATGGCGGCTGCGCTAGTCAGATCAGCCTGAAAGGCAACTGCCTTGGCACCAGCCTGTTCGATTGCAGCAACTGTTTGGTCGGCCTCAGATTTGGCCTGGCTGCCGTGATAGTGAATGGCTACGGCTTTTGCGCCATGCTGCGCGAATTCGCGTGCCAGCAGTCCGCCCAGGTTTTTTGCGCCGCCTGCGATCAGAACCACTTTTCCTTCAATTGTATTTCGGGACATATGTTTTTCCTCTGGAGTTGGGACGCGACGTATTGCCACGTTTGTCATACAGATTAATTGATCGCAAATCCCAAATAAAGCTGTTATTGTTGACGTCTTACGTCAATATTT
Organism: Advenella incenata; assembly: GCF_004217095.1. Taxonomy (GTDB): domain Bacteria; phylum Pseudomonadota; class Gammaproteobacteria; order Burkholderiales; family Burkholderiaceae_B; genus Advenella; species Advenella incenata. The sequence continues at coordinate 1,439,513 of NZ_SHKO01000001.1, forward strand.
ACGAACAATAGCGTACTCATGGATAAGATCAGGCAGATGCAGGCTTTCATCCAGGTGATGAAAAGCGGTAATTTCACGCGTGCGGCCGAAGCGCTCCGTGTGCCGCGCTCGACGGTGTCTACCCTGATCCAGGAATTGGAGGATCGATTGGGTGTTCAGCTTTTGCGTCGTACAACGCGTCGCATGACACCCACCTTCGAGGGAACACAATTTGTCAAGACTGCGCGTGAGATCGTGGATGCGATCGAAGCGTCCGAGCAGATGTTTCACCCGGACTCACAGCAAATGACAGGTCGGCTCAGAATCGATATGCCCAGCCGCATCGGCCGGCGCATCATCATCCCCGCGCTTCCTTCGCTGATCGCGATGCACCCTGAGGTTGAACTGGAAGTGAGTATGACCGATCGCATGGTGGATCTTGTTTCCGAGGGTGTTGACTGTGTCATACGGGTGGGAGAACTGAGTGACTCCGATCTGATTTGCCGAAAACTCGGTGATATCGATATTATTACTTGTGCCAGCCCAGCGTATCTTGCACGCATGGGCACCCCCGCAACACCTGACGCGTTGGGTACGCACCAGGTGGTGAACTATGCCTCGCGGTTTCCAACGGCCATGCCGGCCTGGGAATACGTGGCTCACGGCAAACGGGATGTGGTCGCCATGAATAGTGTGATTTCGGTCAATAATGTGGAAGGCTATCTGGCGGCCGCGCTTGCCGGAATGGGACTGATCCAGATTCCGGCATTTGATGTGCGCGATCTGCTTGAATCTGCTGAACTGATCGAAGTGCTGCCGCAATTTCGTGCGCCATCCATGCCACTGACTTTTCTTTATGCCCGGCGGCGCAATGTGCCTGCGCGTATCCGCATATTCCAGCATTGGGTATCCGACCTGCTGCGCACAGAGGGTGTGTTCAACGGTTCGTAGCAAACACGGCATCAGGTGTATGGATTGGTCAGGATAGAATGTCAACAGGCTTGCGATGGGTATGCGGCAGGGAAGGCTCGCCAACCGCGTTCAAACCGTGGGAGTGATCTGCGGTGGCGGGTGGACCGGCACTGCGAGTGCCATCTGCGAGTTTGACGTTAACTGCTGAGGGCTGGCTGCATGCAAATGAACTGGTGTCTGGGCGGCGCAGACACATCTGGGTCGATGGCTTGCCACGGGTATTTCTGTTATATATTTTTACACTCCCGTTTTTAGTTGATGCGGTCACCGGTTTGCCGGAAAATAGGAAATCCACAGGTAGCTCAACTGGTAGAGTATCCGAGTACTTCACGAGGAGGTTTACGGTTCGAACCCGTACCTGTGGACCAATTCCCGCCCCGGTATTGCGCTTTCCGACTGGCGTGCATGACAAGTGCTGCCCATGATCGGGTTATCGCGCGATGCGTTCAAGCGCATGCAGGGGGGATGGATCGTCATGAATTTCATGAGGATAAATTCGATCTCCCTCCTTTACTATGGGTATGCTTGATCAACGTGTGCTAGCACTGCTCACCAATAAATCGTAGAACAATTTGACAACGGGATTCAGCTGCTTGGCTCGCCTGTGAATCAATCCTATGCTGCGGGTCACTTGCGGGTTGCATAATCGCAAGCTCACCAGAGAGGCGTGTTCCGCACCGGGCATCGCAAACCGTGGAACAACGCCCACACCTAGTCCTGCTTCCACCATGCTCACCAAAGCGGGCACGTGCTGGACTTCGCAAAAATGGCGCGGCCGCACCCCGCCATGTGCCAGCGCCTGGTCGATCAGAAAGCGGTTTCCGCTGCCCTGGGCAAGGCTGATATATTCGTATGCGCTCAGGTCGGCCCAATCGACCGTCTTCTGTTGTGCCAGGGGGTGATCTCGTCGAACTGCTGCAACAAAAGGTTCTTCAAGCAGCGGCGTAAAATCAATGTCTGCATCATTCACGCCAATATAAGTCAGGCCAAAGTCGGCTTCGCCTCGCGCGACTGCCGTCAAAACCTGTGACGACGACTCATCAATAATGCGAATACTGATGCGGGGATACCGTTCATGAAATGTGCGGACAACGCCTGGCAGGAAATAGGCCACCGCCGAGGGAACGCAGGCGATGGTCACCAGTCCTGACAGACGCTCCGATACCTCCTGTATACCGACAAGCGCATTTTCAAGTTCATTGAGCACGTTGCGCGCTCGGGGTACAAAGCCACGACCGATTGTTGTCAATTCGACTTTGCGTGTTGTACGCAGCAGCAGCTGTACGCCCAGGGCCGCTTCAAGTTTGTCTATGCGACGCGACAGGGCGGACTGTGACAAATGCAATGCTTCTGATGCAGCACGAAAACTGCCAAGATCGGCGACTGCCAGGAATGTCCGTAAATCTATCAAATCAAATTTCATGCGTTTTCATCAATAATCAATCGAATTTTTGCACTTTACTTCAAATTCAACCTCTATCTATCATATCGCTTAGAAAAATTCATAAGACGCGATACCGCAGAGGAGACCTTCCAATGAGAAAAAACCGTTCGTTCAGCCAGCCCCTGATGTGCCTTTTGAGCAGTGCCTTGTTTCTTTTGCCTGTTGCCGCAGCACAGGCGCAGACCTGGCCTGAACGACCCATCCGCCTGCTGGTTCCGTACGCGCCCGGAGGAAGCTCGGACGTCGTCGCCAGGGCGGTCGCATCAGAAATGTCCAAGGATCTGGGTCAGCAAGTGGTCGTAGAGAACAAAGGTGGTGCCCAGGGAATGATTGCGACAACGGAAGTGGCTCGGGCCAAACCTGACGGCTATACCCTCATTCTGGGGCATGTCGGCACATTGGCCGTCAATCCGTCCATGATCCCCAAGTTGCCATATGATCCTCGTCGGGATTTTGCTCCAATCACACTGCTGGCCAAGCTCCCGATGGTTTTCGCACTGGGCAATAGTGTTGATGCGGCGGATTTTTCGTCATTCGTGGCACTTGCCAAATCCAAGCCAGGCGTCATGAATTATGGCTCGGCGGGCAATGGCAGTGCAGGCCACCTTGCGTTCGAAATGCTCAAGATGGCGACTGGAATCAATGTGGTCCATGTTCCTTACAAAGGTACAGGAGCGCAATTGAACGATCTTCTTGGCGGCTTTATTGATGCCGCGGCAGCAGGCACACCAGGCTTGTTGCCGGCTGCCAAGGCTGGAAAAATAAAAATCATTGCCGTGGGCTCCAGAAAACGTCTTGCCGTTCTTCCTGATATTCCAACGGTTGAGCAGGAGGGTTATCCAGGTTTTGAAAGTTCCCAATGGTTCGGTCTGCTGGCGCCTGCCGGAACACCGGGGAGCGTCGTCGAACGTTTGCACAAGTCCGCGCTTGTGGCATTGAAATCGACGTCAGTCCGCCAGCGCATGGAATATGACGCTAGCGAGATCTCTGGCGCAGGCCCGCAGCAGTTCGCAGCCTTTATCAATGCTGAAGAGCATCGCTGGCGCCAAGTGGTGCATAGCGCCAGGCTTTCGGTCCAATAGTCATCTTTTATTTTTTAGGAAACCCGTATGAACAACAGAACAAATAACAAGGTTATTGTCCCGCAAGATGAATTGACCACGCTCGGCGTTGCCGCTTTTCAGAACCTGGGGCTGGCACCCGAAAACGCGACAGATGTGGTGAACATTCTGGTACTGGCGGACCTGTTCGGGCTCTCCACACATGGCCTGAGTCGGATCGAATCCTATGGGTCCCGCATTCAGGTGGGCGGCATTAATGCAAATGCAAATATTACGATCCAGAAGCCGGCTGCGGGTCTGCGCCTGGTAGATGGTGATAACGGTATCGGTCCGCTGGTTGGCATGCATGCACTGCGGGCCGCCATGCAGGCCGCGCAGGATTGTGGTATTGGAATGGCATTGGCACGACAAAGCAACCATTTTGGTCCGATATCGCCCTATGGGCTGATTGCCGCGCAGGCCGGATTTGCCAGTATCATCGGCAGCAATGCTACAACCACGATTGCTCCCTGGGGGGGAACAGACGCGCGGGTTGGCAACAGTCCTATCGGCTTTGCTGTGCCTAACCCGACAGGCAATCACTTTCTGCTTGATATGGCCATGAGCGTTGTCGCTCGCGCCAAAATTCGCAATGCGCTCAAGGCAGGCAGCGATATCCCTGACACGTGGGCAACAGACGCCTCGGGCAAGCCAACTCATAGCCCCAAAGAAGCCTTGGGCGGATTCCTGCTGCCTATCGGGGGGCATAAGGGCTATGGCCTGGCGCTGATGGTGGATTTGTTCGCGGGTCTGTTATCGAATGCCGCATACCTTACACATGTCAAATCCTGGGTTGACGCACCCGATGAACCACAGAACTTGGGGCATTTCTTTATTCTGATTGACACGCGCAAGCTCGGCTCAACGCAGTGGCTGACAGAACGTATGAATGATTTTGCCACCATTTTGCATGACAGTCCGCCTGCAGACCAGGCACGTCCGGTTATCCAGCCGGGAGAGATTGAGCTGAATAATCTGAGGCGCCAGAAGTCCGAAGGCATCACCGTCGACGCGGATGTGCTGCGTCTGCTGCAGCAATACGGCAACCCCACTGCTGCAATCTGATTGACTGAGTATCACAGGAGACATAATCATGAAAATTTCGATGATCTCGGCAGCCTTGGTTGTGGCAACCATGATTCCTTCGCTGGCAATTGCCAGCGACTACCCCGCCAAACCCGTTCGCGTGATTGTTCCCTACGTTGCCGGTGGTGCAGCTGACATTACCGCGCGGCTCATCGCGCACAAATTGTCCGAGCATCTTGGAAAGAGCTTTGTCGTGGAAAACAAGCCGGGGGCGAACGGCATGATCGGTACGAATGCCGTCGCCAAGGCGCCAGCTGATGGCTATACGCTGGTGCTGACGGCCAGTGGCCCGTTGGTTGTCAATCCATCTCTGTACAAAAAAACACCCTATGACCCGGTTGTCGATCTGGTTCCCATCAGCCAGATCACACGCTACCAATACGTACTGGTCGTCCCCGAAAAATCACCCATTGCCAGTGTCGATGACCTGATTCGCAAGGCAAAAGAAAAGCCTGAAGAGGTCACTTTCGGGTCAGCCGGGATCGGTGCGGGCGGGCACTTCGCAGGTGAACTGCTGTCTGTCATGACGCATACGAAAATGACTCACGTACCTTACAAGGGCAACGCGCAAGCGCTGACGGATATACTGAGCGGATTGCTCACTTTCACGTTCGACACGGTTGTGACAGCGACGCCTCACATCCAGTCGGGAAAATTACGGGGTTATGCGGTATCCGGTCCGGTACGGGCCGAGGCCCTGCCCGATATCCCGACGATGCAGGAACTCGGCTACGAGGGTTTTGACATTACGCAATTTCAAGGCTTGCTGGCGCCTGCCGGTACTCCACCCGACATCATTGCAAAATTGCATGAAGCTGTTGTGTATGCGTCTGGCCAGTCCGACGTCATTCAGCGCCTGGGGAAAGAGGGTGGCAACGAAATCATCGCAGGCACACCGGATGAGTTCGCTGCGCAGATCAAAGCCGATTTGGATAGATATCGCAAGCTCATTATTGATGCCAACATAAAGGCGGAGTGAATCATGTACAAGGTAGACGTATTGGTGCAAGGCTATCCCGGGCGCTCCGTTTGCAACGGTGGCCTGGGTTGGAGTACAACAACCCTGCTGCGCAGTGAACAACACAAAATATTGGTGGATGTAGGGGCTTTCGGCGTCCGTCATTTTCTGGAGCAGCAACTGAAAAGTCGCGGCGTATCACCGGAGGAAATCACGGATGTGGTTTTGACACATGCGCATTATGATCATGCGGTCAATTTCGTTCTGTTTCCGAATGCGACGGTATGGATTGGCGCAAAGGAATTGTCCTGGGCATCTGCGCAGCCGCCGGGATTCAACCCTCTGCCGGAACTGTACGTGCGTGAACTGACACATTCGCCCAACGTCCGGCGTGTTCAGGACGGAGACACTTTTTTGCCCGGTATAACAGCCATTGCATCACCGGGACATACACCGGGTCATCTGCTGTTCTATGTTGACCTACCGGATCAGGCCATTCTTTTTACCGGGGATGCCGCCAAGAACCGGGCGGAACTTCTATCCGGCAGTGTCAATGATACCTGCGATGTACAGGCCAGCGCAGATACCCTGAAACGGATATGGGATATCTGGAAACGAGTTCCCGATACCTTGCTGGTTCCAGGCCATGATCTGGGCATGAGGCTGCACGAATCCGGTGAACCTTTTTATATGGGAGAGAGACTTGCTGCCATCAACGCGTGGTTTGGCGACACGCTTGAACCCACCCGCATTAACCTGTGTTGCGGCGGACATTCTGCCCGTTACAATGTCTGAATCATCATCAATTATTTGCCATCCTATGAAAACTGACTCTGCTATTATCGCTGCATTCACACCTACTGGTCGGTTGCGAGCTTCTATTAATCTTGGAAATCCCATTCTTGCCGGATGCGATCATCAAGGCAATGCCACCGGAATATCTGTTGACCTGGCTCATGCGTTTGCCGACCGGCTGGGCGTTCCCCTCGACCTCGTCGTGCTGGAGAGCGCTGGCCGCTCTGTTGAAACTGTATCCGGTGAGAAAGCGGATATCGGTTTTTTTGCCATTGATCCTATGCGTGCAGCGGAAATCGCCTTCACCGCTGCCTATATTCACATTGAGGGCGCCTATCTCGTGAGAGAAGAATCAGTTATTGACTCGCTGGAGGCGGTTGACCAACAGGGTGTCCGCGTTACGGTCGGAAAGGGCAGCGCATACGACCTGTTCCTTAGTCGTGAGTTCAAGCGGGCCGAAATCACGCGCGCGCTCACGTCCCCGACTGTAGTTGAAACGTTTCTGAGTGAAAATACGGATGTCGCTGCGGGCGTTCGTCAACAACTGGAAGCCGACGCATTGAAGCATCCCGGATTGCGCCTGATCCCTGGTAGCTTCATGACTATCCGTCAGGCAATGGGGGTGCCACGCAGCCGAGGGTCCCGTGCACTGGGGTACCTGGCAGAATTCGTAGAAGAGATGAAAAAAAGTGGGTTCATCCAGGACGCTATGAACAAGCATGGCATCAAAGGCGCAATCGTGGCGCCTCACACAGGACCGCAGGCTGAACTATAGCATTCCCATATGAGGCACACATGCCCCATATGGGTGTTTTCCCAGAGATCCGCAATAGTCTGCGTCCGCAAGCTCGCTGGTTGCCTCTTTTCATGTAAGCTGGTTAGATTCACAGGGGCGGCAGTAGAGCGCCGGATCATTTACATAAATGGAGTACTGGGATGCTGGTAACAAGAATTAGAACCTCGCTGGAATATGAAATATTTTCGGCAAGTGAGTTTTTTCTGAATATGCTGGTTTCCAAAAAAAGCCAATTGATTCTGGAAGAGTGCCTGAGTGTGGATTATATCGACGGCAATGGGATCAAGGCGCCTGTGCATTTTCAGAAAAATATTGATGCCGTGGGCGGACGCTTTGTCTCGTTTCCTGCCAACCAAGGAACGATCAATGTCGATTACACGGTCAACGTCGTCACCAACAATACCAGGCGAGTGTCCGAGGCCGCCATTTATCCCATCGGGCGTCTGCCAAAAAAAACCATTCCCTGCCTGCGGCCAAGCCGCTATTGTCAATCGGATGAGCTCTCATCTCAGGTGCAGGCTCTTTTCTGTGCGCAGGGCGACGGCATCGTACTGGTCGAATCAATTATTGACTGGATACAGGAAAATATTCAATATGAAGTGGGATTTTCAAATTCAACTACTTCAGCCGTGGATGTATTTGAAAAGCGCAAAGGCGTATGCAGGGATTTTGCCCATTTGGCCATCACGTTTTGCCGTGCATTGAATATACCTGCCCGCTTTTGCGTGGGCTATGTATATTTTGAAGAGCCCCCTCAGGATTTCCACGCGATTTTTGAGGCGTACCTGGGAGGGCGATGGATCAAGTTTGACCCCACAAGGCTGGCGCCGCCCGATAGTCTGGTGGTTATTGCGCGTGGCAACGATGCCAAGGATACGCCCTTTGCCACTATTTTCGGCAATATAAAACCCATCCGCATGCGCATCAATATTGAGCAGGAGGATCCGTATTCGGATTTGCATTTGAAGGCAGGCGATGAGCAGGCGGCAATTATTGGCCGTTAGGGCGCTGGGTCAGGCGTCGTTGCCGGCATGATCTGCGCGCGGGCAAGGCGGGAAGCGCTTGTTGGGCAAAGAAAATAGTGCAATGACGCCTGTGATATCTAAATCGCGAAATCGCAGTTGTGATAGCAGGATGTAATATCTGAATTGATCTGAATTGTCAGATGGTGGTCTTGGTGTTGTTGTTATTGTAATAATGACAGATGTAATGGGTCGCTGTTGGCACCCGAATATATCGGGCGCCTGTCTGACCGTTATTGCTTTTGTTCTTCCTTGCGGGAGATGACCTTGCCTGTATTGGCATCTATGAGCAGTTCATATTTGGTGCCGGGCTTCAGAGTTGTCACTTCATACGACCAGACATTGTTTTCCCGATCAAAATCCACCTCGACCGCTTTGGCGCCGGTTTCTGATTCGGCCGTTTGCACTGCCTGCGCAAGCGTCACTTTCGCCTCATTGATGGCCTGGGCTTCCTGCTGGTGATTCGATTGTGCAGCGGCCATGCCAGGCACGATGATAAACAGTGAAAAAAGCAGGGAAGAGGTAATTTTCATAAGTCATTCCTGAGAGTAAAGGGAAAAAGTACAGCACGATAAGTGTAATGCATCTGCACGCTTGTGTAGACCGTCTTGATTCAGATACCTCGGTTTTCCGAAGATGTGGTGATTTAAAAGTACTGTATACTTATACAGTACTTAAAGGAATTGCCATGATGAAAAACACAGCGCAAACACCCTCCAGAATACTCGTTGAAACGGCGTCGGGCTCTCTCTTTGGCAATCTGCCGGAAAGCGTCTCCGAAAGCGTCTCCGAAAGCATCTCCGAAAGCGTGCCCAAAGGCGTTGTGAATGCTTCACAACGATCCGGGCGCTCAGATTCCCTGGCCGGCTCGCCCGCTTCCAGGGTGTTATTCTCAGAAACGTCTTGTTCAGGGGCGCCATCCAAAGAAATGCCGGCGCAACGGGGCGGGCAGAGTGCTGATGCGCCTTCTATCCTGACTGCGCCGGAGCGCATTCATCCCTCGCTGTGGCGAGCGTCGCAAATTGCCCGTTCCCCAGGCCTTTACGCCAATACCGGCTATCCTGAAATATCGGCCCAATTGCCCGGTGGCGGCTGGCCACTGGGCAACCTGATCGAGGTCATGACGCCTCGCGCCGGTATTGGGGAGATCCAGTTGTTCAAGCCCGTTTTTTGTGGACACCGGGTGTGTCAGTTGCCTCATACTTCAACGGCTGCGGGCCAGGAAAGCGCCAGCCCCGAGCAACGGCCCATCGTGCTTCTTCAGCCACCATATGCGCCGCAGATCTGTGCGTGGGCGCATTGGGGGGTAGCCCCTTCCCGCCTGCTCTGGCTCTCTCCGCAAAGCACTGCCGATGCCCTGTGGGCGGCCGAGCATATTCTGAACAGCGGGGCCTTTGCGGCGCTGGTGTTATGGCAACATGCTCTGCGCGATGGCGCCCTGCGTCGCTTGCAATTGTCGGCGCAAAAGGGTGACACGCTATTCGTGCTGGTGCGGGACTTGTCCGCTGCCCGACAATCTTCCCCGGCACCCTTGCGGCTTGCGCTGCACCCGGTGCCCAGGGGGCTTCACGTGCATATTGTCAAACGTCGTGGCAGTGTCAGTGAACATCCTGTCCATATCTCACTTTATCCGGATGCATCCGGAAGGGGCCTCTATCCTGGGGTCGCTGCCGATTCCTATTCTGCTGCTTTTACCGAGTCCCGCCATGCGAACATGGATAGCCGTACATCTGCTACACCCCACGCTGGACACACTCTGCCCTGACTGGCGCAACACCGCAGCCGTTGTGATTGATCATGGCCAGGTCCGGGTGTGTTCGCCTGCTGCCCGAGCGGCAGGTGTACAACCGGGCATGCGCATCAGTGGCGTCAATACCTTGTGTCCCCAGGCCGTTCTTACCGAATATGATGAGCATATTCACCATTCGGCAATCCAGGCGGCGTCGCTGGCGCTGTTGCAGTACACACCCGAACTCGCGCTGGGGGAACGGGATACCTTGTTGTTGGATGTCACCGCCAGTCTTAGTCTTTTTGGCGGCATCCAGCGGCTTTACCGACGTATCCAGGGTTCCTTGCATGGTCTCTGCCTGAGTGCAAGCTGCGCGATTGGCACAACGGCTGGTGGCGCCTGGCTGCTGGCAACCTGCGCGTGTGCGCGCTTGCGCCGTTGTCTGAAACCAGGCACCCAGATCCGCCGACTGGACGCTTTACCAGTCGGGTCGTTGCCGGCTGCGCATCCTTATGAAGCCTGGCTGGGCAGCATTGGCTGCACCACCCTGGGGGCCATGAGACAATTGCCGCGCGCCGGGTTGCAGCGACGCACCAGCCGGCAGGTTTTGCAGGTCCTTGATGCCGCCTACGGGAACGCACCTGAAATATTCAAATGGGTTGTCGCGCCGCTGCAGTTTCAGGGGCGGATAGAACTGGTTGAACGAATTGAATATGCAGAAGCCGTTAGCAGGGTGGCCGGTCGGCTGATCGAGCAGCTTTGCGGCTGGTTGGCGGGGCATCAGCGGGCAGTCACACAGCTTGTTCTGCTTCTTGAACATGAGCGTGGTCGTCATGCGCGCGAGCCATCCCGCGTGGAGCTGGCTACCGCTGCCCCCACCCGGGAGCCGGCCCACCTGATGCGCTTGTTGCAGGAACACCTGCATCATCTGAAACTGGTTGCGCCCATTATTGCCGTGACCCTTGAAGCTGCCAGAGTGCAGGAGACGACGCCGGTTGCCGACGATCTGTTTCCTGAGCGAGGGGGAACGCCTCAGGATCGTCAACGGGTCCTTGAAATCATTCTGGCCAGGCTGGGACATGATCGGGTATTGGCGCCTGCGCCGATCGCCGATCATCGCCCCGAGGTTGCAAACCGGTGGGGGCCGGCAAACACGGCTGGCGTCGCAGGGCCTGTTGTCGAAGGCGTGGTGCGGCCTTGTTGGTTGCTGGAAAAACCGCTGCTCCTGTCTGTGCGCAAGCATCGTCCCTGGTATGGGTCGCCATTGCATATTTTGCAGGGTCCGGAAAGAATCGAAGATGGCTGGTGGGAAGGGTGGGCGCTAAGAGATTATTTTGTTGCGCAAGACAATACTGGCGTACGTTACTGGCTGTTTCGTGAACGCTATGGTCAATGGCGCTGGTTTCTGCACGGGGTTTTCGGGTAACCGGACAAGGTCATGACAACACCTTCTATTTCTTCATACGCGCTGCCCCGCTATGCCGAACTGTATTGCCAGAGCAATTACAGTTTTCTGCAGGGCGCGTCTCATCCTGAGGAGCTGGTGCAGCAGGCGTTCGAGCTCAATTATATGGCGTTGGCCATAACAGACGAATGTTCCGTGGCAGGCGTGGTGCGTGCCCACGCGGAAGTAGAAAGGCTGAACAAGCCCATGCTGGACGAAGCGGAGCGCAGAAAAAAAATCGCATTGGGAAAGGCCGGCTACGCGCTGGGGCAAGCCGACCCGGCGCAGGCCGTGCCATCACTTGCGTCTTCGCCAGTGTGGTTATCGCAACTGTCGCAGACACCATCGTCCGCTTCATCGCATTCATCTATTGCTCCCACTGGCTCGCCATCAGCATCAGCATCAGCAGGCTCGGGCTCGGCACTATCGACAGTACCCTCCACCGAAACGCCATTACGTCTGCCGTTGAAACTGATTGTGGGTTCTGTTTTTTCTCTGCATACAGATGAACATTCACCCGACCTGAAACTGGTCGTGCTTGCTCAAACCCGTCAGGGCTATGGCAACCTGTGCGAATTCATCACCCTGGGGCGACGGCGTGCCACCAAAGGCAATTATTATTTGACGACCAGCGACATTACCAGTCCTGCCGATCCTTCTCTGGCCCATTTGCAGAACCTGCCTGAGTGCCTGGGGCTACTGGTGCCAGAGTATGGCTCATCCTATGAGCAGATGCTGGCCCAGGCCAAATGGATTGCACAGGCATTTTCCGGGCGTTGCTGGCTGGCGCTCACGTTGTTGCACCAGGGTCAGGATGCGGCTCACAGGAGCAGGCTCATGGCGGTCTCAGAGGCCACCGGGGTGCCGTTGGTGGCAGCCGGACAGGTGCAGATGCATGTGCGCTCACGCAAACCCGTGCATGACACACTGGCTGCGATCCGACTAGGCAAAAGTGTGCAGGAGTGCGGCTTTGCGCTTGCGGCCAATGCCGAGCGCCATTTGCGTCAGCTGGTGACATTGGCCAATCTCTATCCGCCCGCTGCCCTGGAGCAAACTCTTGAGGTGATGCTTCAGTGTCAGTTCAATCTGAAAGAGCTCAAATATGAATACCCTGGCGGCATCTGTCCTGAAAACCTGAGTCCGACAGATTATCTGCGCCAGCAAACCTATGCGGGGGCACAGCAGCGCTTCAGGGATGCAATACCTGACAGCGTCACACGCCAGCTGGAATATGAGTTGCAGCTCATTGCTGAACTGGAATACGAAGCCTATTTCCTGACGGTCTACGACATTGTGAAATTTGCCCGCGCCCAGGGCATTTTGTGCCAGGGCAGAGGATCGGCGGCCAATAGCGCTGTTTGCTATTGTTTGGGTATTACCGAAGTCAATCCTGTGCTGGGAAATAATCTGTTCGAGCGTTTTATCAGCAAGGAGCGCAATGAGCCTCCCGATATCGACGTCGATTTCGAACATCAGCGTCGCGAAGAAGTCATCCAGTATATTTATAAAAAATATGGTCGGGATCGAGCCGCGTTGACTGCTGTGGTGATCACTTATAGGGTCAAGAGCGTATTGCGCGACACGGGCAAGGCGTTAGGCGTCGATCCCATCATTATTGAAGCAGTGGCGCGTTCCTATCACTACTGGGATGGCCGTTCCAATCTGATGGCGCGCATGCAGGAAAGCGGCCTGGACCCAACCTCGTCTGTTGCCATGCAATGGGTTTATCTGGCAGAAAAAATCATGGGCTTTCCGCGGCATCTTTCGCAGCATCCAGGCGGCTTTGTCATGTCTCACGGTCCGCTTTGCCGACTGGTTCCCATTGAGAATGCCGCCATGGAAAATCGTAGCGTGGTGCAGTGGGACAAGGATGATCTGGATGCCTTGGGTATTCTGAAGGTTGATGTGCTGGCGCTGGGTATGCTCAGTGTTATTCGCCGGGCGCTGCAGTTTGTGGCATTGCGATACGGCAGGCCATTTTTTCGAATGCAGGACATCCCCCTGGAAGATTCCGATACTTACGACATGATCTGCAAAGCCGATACTATCGGTGTATTTCAGATTGAATCGCGCGCGCAAATGACTATGCTGCCGCGCTTGCGGCCGCGTTGTTATTACGATCTGGTCATAGAGGTTTCCATTATTCGTCCCGGTCCGATACAGGGAGGAATGGTGCATCCTTATCTGCGGCGACGCCAGGGGCTCGAAGAGATTAGCTATCCAAGCGAAGCGGTCAAGTCAGCACTGGAACGTACGCTGGGTGTACCGATTTTTCAGGAGCAGGTGATGCAAATTGCCATGAAGGCGGCCGGCTTTACCGGTGGGGAAGCCGATGCCTTGCGGCGCTCCATGGCTGCCTGGAAACGCAAGGGCGGGTTGGAAAAATTCTATAACAAAATTATAGATGGCATGTTAGCCAATGGCTATAAAAGAGAGTTTGCCGAGCAGATTTTCCGCCAGATCCAGGGGTTTGGCGAGTACGGTTTTCCAGAAAGCCATGCCGCCAGCTTTGCACTGCTGGCTTATGCCAGCAGTTGGCTCAAGCGTCATGAACCTCAGGCTTTTCTGGCCGCGCTGCTCAACAGCCTGCCCATGGGGTTTTACAGTGCTTCAACGCTGATCCAGGATGCCAAACGGCACGAGGTAGAGATACTGCCTGTCGATGTACAGGTCAGTAACTGGGAAGCAACGCTGGCGTTTGACGCTGCCCAGTCTGCAGATACCGCTACTGCTGAACCGGCGATAGGGCACACAGAACACACAGAACACACAGAATACGTTTCTGATTGTCTTTCCAGCCAGCCCCAGTCCAAACCCAAGCCGGCGGTCAGACTTGGGTTGAATCAGCTTAAGGGAATGCAAGAGGCGGCGGCGCAGCGGATCGTAAGGGCGCGTGCCCAGGCTCCCTTTGAGTCTGTTGCGGATCTGGCGCGACGCGCTGACCTGAGCCGGCATGACCTGAATGCGCTGGCTGCTGGCAATGCGCTGGAGAGCCTCGCCGGTCACCGCAGGGCTGCTTTGTGGGATGCGGTTGTCAGTGTGCCCGATAAAGATATTCTGCGGGAAGCGCCAGTGTATGAAACGGTGAGTCCGCAATTGACGTTACTCACGGAAGGGCAATCGATGGTGGCCGATTATGATTCGCTGGGCCTGACGCTGGGGCGTCATCCCCTGGAATTATTGCGTGACACATTGAGCAAGTTGCGGTTTTCCTCTTCTGCGGTCTTGCAGGAACAACCCGATCGGCGCCTGGTGCGTGCGGCCGGTATTGTCACGGTCAGGCAGCGTCCTGGTACAGCCAAGGGAGTCGTTTTTGTGACGCTGGAAGATGAATATGGGCAGATCAATTTGCTGGTGCGACCGGCGCTGGTAGAACGCCAGCGCAAGGAACTGCTCACTTCCCGTCTGATGGGCGCCTACGGACGCTGGCAGTCAGCCAATGGCGTACAACATGTGATTGTGGAGCGGTTGGTCAATCTGACGCATTTGTTGGGTCAATTGCAGACGCGCAGCCGCAATTTCCATTAAGCAGGTTCGTTGCTCCGGCGGTTGGCCCTGGGGGCCGTCGTCTAACACTCGCGACACCCGCTGTGCCGCTATCGGACATAGCGCTCAGGATCTGCCGGAACCTGTTGCGCGCGCGCGCCGCTTCTGAATAAAACCAACGATCAAACCCAACAGGCTGATGGCAACGATCAACCCGTTTCCAATCCGGGTGTATAGCGTCAGGCCTTGCGTGCCTTGTACCTGCACATCCAGGATACCGGCTGTTGCCGTGGTCAATTGCGACAATACACGACCCTTGGCGTCAATGGCCGCCGTCGAACCGGTATTGGTGGCGCGAAGCATGGGCCTTGCGGTTTCCATACTGCGCATGCGCGAGATCTGCAAATGCTGCCTTAGCGCCCAGGTATTGCCAAACCAGCCCAGATTGCTGACGTTAAACAATATGCTGGCGCCTGGCGTGCCGTCTGCCTGGGTGCGCAAGGCAGGCAGCAATTCTTCGCCAAAGACATCTTCATAGCAGATATTGGGCGCGAACCGCTGATTATGGACGGCAAAGCTTTCCTGGCCCTGGCCGCCGCGATCAAAGTCGCCCAGTGGAATGTTCAGGGCATCAACAAACCAGCGAAAACCCAAAGGAACAAATTCGCCAAACGGCACCAGATGTTGTTTGTCATAAACCGGTACCTGCTGGCCCTGCATCAGGGCTGAAACCGATGTATCACTGTCTATCGTCAGTACGCTATTGGTATAGCGATCCTGGCCATCGACTATCGTGTGCATGGGCGTACCCAGGAACAGGGTCGCTTCCATCTGATCAGCAAGCTCGACAACCGACTGCCAGAACTCTGGCGCCATTCTGTCCTGAAATGTCGGCAGAATGGTTTCGGGGAAAATAATCACTGAAGGAGCCCGTTGAGCGTCTGTTGCAGGACGCGTAGCCAGTGCAAACTGGGCTTGCAGAGAACTCATCAATTGCGCCGGGTCAAATTTCATCTGTTGTGCAATATTGCCTTGCACCAGCCTTACCGTCATGACAGGGCCATGGTTGTCAAACCATGTAATGCGCGACAGTGCAAAACTGACGATGAACATGCCCAGGAGTGCACTGGCCATGGCCGCCATGATGCCGGGACGATTGTGTTTCACATAATAAACAATACAGGCAACCAGCCCACTGGCCAGCGCAGCCAGAAAAGCCACGCCATAGACGCCCGCGACGGGAGCCCAGGCCGACAGCAGGCTGTTGGTATGGGCGTAACCGATATTGTTCCAGGGAAAGCCGGTGAATATAAAACCGCGCAGCCATTCGCCCAGCGTCCAGGTACAGGCCCACAGCAGCGGACGGCCCAGCGCCTGCGGCACCCGCATGACATTCAGATCGCGTCCTAGCCAGGCGGTACATGCCCCCGCAAGCGCGGCATACAAAGATAGATAAAGCGCAAAAAGCAATACGGCCAAAGCGGCAAGCGGAGCTGCCAGGCCGCCGAAATGGTTCATGCTGATGTACAGCCAGTACACACCTACACAGAAACTGCTGGTGCTAAAGACAAAGGCGGCCAGGGCGGCGCGTTTGATATGTTTTGTGCTGAAGACAATAAATGCCGGTACCGCCATGGACAGCACCTGAATATAGGGCAAGGTCCAGCCGGGCAGGGGATCGGGAGAAAAACTCAGGGCATGAATGGCCCCAGCCGCGATAAGAAGGAGCCAGACCATGTTCTCAGGATTCTGTTTTACTATGACTGCTGCTCATGGCAGACAGACGTTTGACATGCAGCCACAAGGCGCGCCGGGCATCGGCACGCAGGACCTGGAATCGCAATCCCTGGAAGTCGTGACTGTCGCCGCGTTGCGGGATATGATCCAGCTCTGCCGCCAGCCAGCCGCCGATGGTATCGTAATCGTCTTCGGGAATGGCAACCTGCAGTGTCTGGTTCAGTTGTCGGATATCGGTGATGGCCATCACACGCCACGAAGTATCGGTTTCCGGGAAGATGGTCATTTGCGCATCTTCATCGTATTCGTCTTCGATATCGCCCACGATCTGTTCCAGGACGTCTTCCATGGTGACCAGGCCGGCAATGCTGCCGTATTCGTCAATCACAATGGCAATATGATTGCGGTTCTCGCGGAAATCCCGCAGCAGCTGGTTCAGCCGCTTGGTTTCAGGAATGTAGTTGGCCGGCCGGACCAGACTGCGGATATCGGTTTGCGGGTTGTTGATGAAGCGCAGCAGATCCTTGGCCAGCAGGATACCGATAATATTGTCTTTTTCTTCTTCATATACCGGAAAGCGCGAATGAGCCGTATCGAGAACGATAGGGAGCAGTTCCTGCAGCGGCTTGCTGATATCCAGCAAATCCATGCGCGAACGCGGGATCATGATGTCGCTGACGTTTTTCTCGGTGAAGGAAATTGAGCCGACGATCATGGAATAGGAATCGTCGTCGATGATGTCCCGATCATGCGCAGAAGAAAGTATCTCCTGGATATCTTCCCGGTCTTCGGGTTCGTTCTGGCCCAGCAGGCCTTTTATTCGCTGGAGAAGTGAGCGGGAGGTGTGCTTTTTGCCTGGCTGACTGTCTGCCTCGGCATCGTTGGAAGGGTATGGATCTGACATCTCTGGACGTCTAGTTTAGGAAGTTATAAGGATAACGCAAATTTGCGTCTATTTGATGAAAAAAGCGCGTTACTTTGGGTAAACCCGGCTTTTGCCGACATCGGGTCTTGATTGAGGTCAAGTCTTTGCCGGAGGTGACTTCGCTCCGATGGGGTCAGTGTTGCTGCTGAAACGTCGTAGCAAACCCGAAGATTACAGGAAACCGGAATCTTATAGAAAGCAGGCAGTTGTGGGGAAAGCGCCATGTTGCAGAAAGCTGGCGCAGAACGGCGGATCAGGTCAGTGCGGCTGGTACGGGTCCGGAAAGCCCAGGCTGGCCAGCAGGGCAGTTTCCACCGACTCCATGTGGACGGCGTCGTCTTCGTCTTCGTGATCGTAGCCCAGCGCGTGCAGCACGCCGTGTATCACCAGATGGGCCGCGTGCTGTCGCAGAGATTTGCCCTGTTCGCTCGCTTCTCGTTTGAGAACCGGCACGCACAGTACGATGTCGCCACGCGCCGTGCCATCGGGATCGATCCCGTATTCGAAGGTAAGCACGTTGGTGGCATAGTCGCGGCCGCGAAACTGGCTATTAAGCTCGCGCGCTTCGTCGGCATCAACCAGTCGCAGGGCCAGTTCCGCCTGGATAATGTCGGGGTTGTCGGCCATGGCGGCGTCGACGGCCCGCAGCATCCAGCCCCGAATACGCTGGTGGGTGATTTCAGGAACCGGCACCACGTGCTGGACCGTCGTGCGCAGATAAGAGGTGTCGCGCATGCCGCGAGAACGGGGCGTGGCCGGTTTACTCATTGGGGGTGCGGCCTTCGGCCAGATCGTAGGCATCAATGATGCGGGCCACCAGTGGGTGCCGCACCACATCTTCGCTGGTAAAGCGCGACATGGCAATGCCCTGGACATGGGATAGCACGCGCAGGGCGTGTTCCAGACCGCTTTTCTGGCCCTTGATCAGGTCGATCTGCGATGGGTCTCCCGTGATCACGGCCTTGCTGCCAAATCCAATGCGAGTCAGGAACATTTTCATTTGTTCCTGGGTTGTATTCTGGGCTTCGTCCAGAATGACAAAAGCATGATTCAGGGTGCGGCCCCGCATGTAGGCCAGCGGGGCGATCTCGATGGTCTGTTTCTCGAACAGACGCATGACTTTGTCAAACCCCATCAGATCATAAAGCGCATCGTACAGCGGGCGCAGGTAGGGGTCGACTTTCTGGGCCAGGTCGCCGGGCAGAAAACCCAGGCGTTCACCGGCTTCTACAGCAGGTCGAGTCAGTATGATGCGCTGTACGTGTTCCCGTTCCAGCGCATCAATGGCACAGGCAACAGCCAGCCAGGTCTTGCCGGTGCCGGCTGGACCTGTGCCGAAGGTAATGTCATGCCGCAAAATATTGTTCAGATAATCACGCTGGCGTGGCGTACGCGGACGCAGGTCATTGCGTCGGGTGCGCAGCGCTATGGTGCCGCTGTCATCATCCAGTGGCGGCAGCTCGGGCAGGCCGGCGGCACTCGACGGACGCCGGTGCCGGCTGTCATCGGTTTCGGCCTTGCTGCGATCAGTGCTGCCCGAAGGTTTTGCATTGGCCCGCAATTCGACCAGCCCCAACTGGATATCGTCAATGGTCAGGTCGCGATGGCGGGCGCGGCGGTGGAACAGGTTGACGGCGCCTGCTGCATCCTGGGCCTGCTCGCCTTCGACGATCACCCGGTTGCCGCTGCGCCCGATAGTAACATCGTAAGCCTGTGCAATCTGCTTCAGGTTTTCATCCAGTGGCCCGCACAGATTGGCCAACTGAGTGTTGTCGCCTTCCAGATGGAAGACCACGGGCAAGGTACGTTTTCCCGTCATGAAGCGGCGTCCCCAGTCGCGAGCTCGCCGCGCAGAGAGTTGGTATATACGGCAGCAATCCGCACGTTGACAATCTGGCCGATCAACTGCTCGGACGCAGCAAAATTGACGATCCGATTGTTTTCGGTACGGCCGGTCAGTTCGCTGGCATCGCGGCGCGAGGGGCCCTCGACCAGCACCGGTTGTATGGTGTCAAGCATGCCATGACTAATTGCGCTGGCCTGAGCCGTAATCTGGGCCTGCAGGCGTTGCAGCCGCGCCAGTTTAACTTCGTAAGGCGTATCGTCTTCCAGGTCTGCGGCAGGCGTGCCTGGCCGGCGCGAATAAATGAACGAGAACGAGGTGTCGAAATTGACGTCTGCGATCAGCTTGAGGGTGGCTTCGAAATCGGCTTCTGTCTCGCCAGGAAAACCGACAATGAAGTCTGAAGACAAGGTCATGCCGGGCCGGGCTGCATACAGACGGCGGGCAATGGACTTGAACTCCAGCCCGGTGTAGCCCCGTTTCATGGCGGCCAGAATCCGGTCGCTCCCAGTCTGGATAGGCAGATGCAGGAAAGGAACCAGCTTGGGCAGGCGCCCGTGGGCTTCGATCAGCCGGTTGGTCATTTCCTTGGGATGGGAGGTCGTATAACGAATGCGCTCGATACCCGGGATGTCGTGCACGTAATCGAGCAACATGGCGAAATCAGCCAGTTCGGTGGTGCCGCCCAGTGTGCCGCGATAGGCGTTGACATTCTGGCCCAGCAGATTGACTTCCTTGACGCCCTGGTCGGCCAGATCAGCAATTTCGGTCAGGACGTCTTCGAACGGCCGGGAAATTTCTTCGCCACGGGTATAGGGGACAACGCAAAAGCTGCAGTATTTACTGCAACCTTCCATAATCGACACGAAAGCTGAGGGGCCATCGACCCGGGCCGGGGGCAGCGCATCGAATTTTTCAATTTCCGGGAAACTGATATCCACCTGGGCGCGCCCGGTGCTTTTGCGCCGTTCAAGCAGTTCGGGCAGGCGGTGTAGGGTTTGGGGGCCGAACACCACGTCCACGTACGGCGCACGCCGGATAATGGTAGCGCCTTCCTGGCTGGCGACACAGCCGCCCACGCCAATGACCAGATTGGGGTTCTTCTTTTTGAGCTGATTGATGCGGCCAAGATCCGAAAATACTTTTTCCTGCGCTTTTTCGCGGATGGAACAGGTATTGAGCAGAATGACATCGGCGTCTTCAGGCGTGTTGGTCAGTTCCAGTCCCTGGTTTTCGCGTAATACATCGGCCATCTTGTCCGAATCATATTCGTTCATCTGGCAGCCGAACGTCTTGATATACAGCTTTCTGGCGGAGGGGTGAATACGGATGGGCACTTCCTGAACAGGGGTGGTAACAGCGGGCGCGTTGCCGCGTTTGAGTGGGGTCTCTTGCATGATATGGGTACCGTTGCGGGTTTTTGTCCCGGGGGTAAAATTTGGAAAACGTGATTGTAACGTGTTTGCCCAGATTACACCTTATCCTGTTGTTTTTTCAAACGAAAAAGCGCCCGCAGGCGCTTTTTTCCGGGGTGGGGCACAAGCAGGTGTTGCGCCCACGGTACAGTCTTTTGATCAGAAGATCACTTCGCTGGCCGGATCTTCTTTTTTCGGCGTCTTGATCATGTCTTCGCGCTTGACGCCCAGCCACATGGCGATGGCTGCCGCCACGAATACCGATGAATAAATACCGAACCAGATACCGATGGTGAGCGCCAGCGCAAAGTTGTGCAGGGACGGGCCACCAAAGAAGAACATGGAGAGCACCATCATTTGCGTAGACGCATGGGTAATGACCGTACGGGAAATGGTTTGCGTAATGGCGCCGTCGATGACCTCACGGACACTGGCACGGCGCTGCTTGCGGAAATTCTCGCGGATCCGGTCCATGATCACCACTGACTCATTGACCGAATAACCCAGGACCGCCAGCACCCCGGCCAGTACAGGCAGTGAGAACTCCCATTGGAAGAATGCGAAAAATCCGAGGATAATCACCACGTCATGCAAGTTGGCAACCACGCAGGCCAACGCGAATTTCCATTCGAAGCGGATCCCCAAATAAATCATGATCCCGATCACCACAAACGCCAGTGCCTTCAGACCATTGGAAAAAAGCTCGTTACCCACTTGCGGCCCGACGAACTCTACCCGGCGCAGTTCTGCATCGGGACTGGCTTTCTTGAGGGCGGCCATCACGGTATTGCTCTGTTCCGTCGAAGACATGCTCTTGTCTACCGGCAGGCGGATAATGACGTCGCGCGAAGTACCGAAGTTCTGCACCTGAAAGTCGCTATAGTTGAGCGCGCTGATGCTGCTGCGCACCTCCTCAAGCTGGGCGGCCTGCTGGTAATTGACTTCCATGACCGTGCCACCGGTAAATTCGATGGACAGATGAAAGCCGCGGGTCACGATGAAAAATACCGCCAGCACGAAGGTGATGGCGCTGATCAAATTAAGGACCAGCGCGTTCTTCATGAACGGGATGGTTTTGTGGATTCTGAAAAATTCCATATTTATTCCTGCTCTGTCCGGTCAGCCCGGACAGAAAAAGTGTGCTGCGCTATTCAGTTCTTGGCGATGTCTTTCTTGTCATCTGTCTCGGGACGCCAGACGGTACCGATGGAGACCGACTTGAGTTTCTTGCGCCGGCCGTACCACAAATTCACGATGGCCCGTACACCGACCACGGACGAGAACATGGAGGTCAGGATACCAATACAGTGAACCACGGCAAAGCCGCGAACCGGGCCGCTACCGAAAGCCAGTAGCGCCAGGCCCACAATAAGGGTCGTCAGGTTCGAGTCAAGAATGGTGGCCCACGCCTTGCTAAAGCCGGCATTGATGGCTTGCTGCGGCGAGGCGCCATTGCGCAGCTCCTCCCGGACCCGTTCATTGATAAGTACGTTCGAGTCAATCGCCATACCCAGCGTCAGTGCAATGGCGGCGATGCCCGGCAGCGTAAGCGTGGCCTGCAGCAGCGACAGGACCGCCAGTAGCAGCAGGACGTTGAAAGCCAGGCCCAGGGTAGAGAACACACCGAACACGTGGTAATAAATGATCATGAAGACCGCGATCATCAGGAAACCGTAAAGGGTGGAATCGAATCCCATCCGGATATTATCGGCGCCCAGGCTTGGGCCGATGGTGCGCTCTTCGATAATGGACATGGGGGCAGCCAGCGAACCTGCGCGTAGCAGCAGGGCCGTATCGGCAGCCTGCGTGGCATCCATGCTGCCTGAAATTTCGACCTGGCCGTTAGGGATTTCACTACGGATAACCGGGGCCGTCACGACCTGGCCTTTGCCATTCTCAAACAGAATGATGGCCAGGCGTTTGCCGATATTGTCGCGGGTTGTGTCACGGAAAATACGTGCACCCTTGTCGTCCAGCGTGAGGTTGACTGTCGGCTGCTGGGTTTGCTGGTTGCGCCCGGATTGGGCATTTTCCAGATTCTCGCCGGTTAGCAATACCTGGCGGCGGACCAGCACTGTCTGACCGTCGGTATCCTTGAAACTTTCCAGTCCGAAAGGGACGGTACCGGTGGCCATGGCGTTTTGCGCGGTTGGCGAATCATCGACCATGCGCAATTGCAGGGTGGCGGTGCGGCCCAGAATTTCCTTGGCTTTGGCTACATCCTGAATGCCAGGCAGTTGTACGATGATGCGGTCCAGCCCCTGCTGCTGAATAATCGGCTCGGCTACGCCCAGTTCGTTGATCCGGTTGTGCAGGGTCAGGATATTCTGTTTGAGTGCGGTGTCCTGGACCCGGGCAATTTCAGCAGCCAGGATGGTGCCGGTCAGCAGGAATTTGCCGCCGGACTGACTGGAGGTAAATTCCAGTTCATTGGTGCGGGTACGCAGCACATCTTGCGCCTTGTTCCGGTCTTGCTCAGTGGCAAAGGTGGCAGTAATGCGGCTGTCTGCGTTGTTGACCGACTCCACTGCGACACGTGCGTCGCGCAAAATGGAACGGATGTCTGTTGTGAGGGACTCATAGCGGGCAGTCAGTGCACCCTGCATATCTACCTGCAGGAGAAAATGCACGCCACCGCGCAAATCAAGACCCAGGTACATGGGGTTGGCGCCGATTGCGGTCATCCAGTCCGGAGAGGCCGATAGCAGGTTCAGCGCCACGGTATAGGACGGGTCATCCTTGACGGGATTGAGCGCGTTGTCCAGTACGTCGCGCGCCTTCAGCTGTGCGTCGGTATTGGCCAGGCGTACCCGAACGGTGCCGGCAGGGCCGTTTTGTTGAAAATAGGTGCCGGAAAAGGCAATATTGTTCTGCCGCAGTATGTCCTCTACCTGACCCATGGTCTGCGTGGTGACTTTTTGTGTCACCTTGGCGCTGGACACCTGCACTGCCGGTGTTTCACCAAAAAAATTGGGGGCGGTATACAGAATGCCGATAATCAGGGCAACCAGTACCGTAATGTATTTCCAGAGGGGATAGCGGTTCATACCGTAGCCGTTTTCGATAAGGGGTTGAAACAGGGGGCCGGACAAAAAGCGGGGCGGTGATTACCGCCCGCCTGTTGCCGGATTACAGCGATTTGACTGTACCTTTTGGCAGTACGGTGGTCACTGCGACACGTTGTACCAGCACCTCGACGGGTTTGTCTGCCAGGTTGGATACTTCCACTGTCAGGTAGTTGTCCGTGACTTTGGAGATCTTGCCCAGAATACCGCCGGCAGTAATCACTTCGTCACCCTTGGCCAGGGCGTCGATCATGGCCTTGGTTTCTTTCTGGCGTTTCATTTGCGGACGAATCATCAGGAAGTACAGCACCACGAACATCAGGATGATAGGCAGAAAACTTGTCAGACCGCCCATGATGCCGCCGGCTGGCGCAGCCTGTGCCAGGACCAGCGTAGATAAATTGCTTGTAAGCATAAGAAAGACTCCCGTAAGTGTAAATTAACCGAATATTGTAGCCTTTTCTGGGCTAGTCAATGCCTTTTGACCGATCGGTGAAAAATTGTTCCTGCCACTGGGCAAAACGGTTTTGTTCCAGCGCTTCCCGCATTTCTTCCATAATACGCAGGTAAAAATGCAGGTTGTGCAGTGTGTTCAGGCGAGCGCCGGTAATTTCATTGGCCTTTTGCATATGGTGCAGGTAGGCCCGTGAAAAATGCCGGCACGTATGGCAGGCGCAGGTTGGATCCAGCGGGCGGGTATCGTCGCGATACCGCGCATTGCGGATTTTAATATCGCCAAAGCGGGTAAACAGCCAGCCGTTGCGCGCGTTGCGCGATGGCATGACGCAATCGAACATGTCCACGCCCTGGCTGACGCCTTCGACCAGGTCTTCCGGTGTGCCTACGCCCATTAAATAGCGCGGGGCATTGTCGGGCAACTGATGGGCGATATGTGCCAGTATACGACGCATGTCCGGTTTGGGTTCGCCAACGGACAGGCCGCCGATAGCGTATCCGTCAAAACCAATGCGCTGCAGTCCGGCCAGCGATTCGTCGCGCAGATCCTCGAACATGCCGCCCTGGACAATGCCGAACAGCGCGTTGGGGTTTTGCAGCGTGTCAAATGCATCCCGGGAGCGTTGTGCCCAGCGCAGCGACATGCGCATGGAACGCGCTGCCTCATCATGCGTGGCGGGACGCCCGTCGATGGTGTATGGCGTGCATTCGTCAAATACCATGACGATATCCGAATTGAGTGCGCGCTGGATGCGCATGGACTCTTCGGGTGTCAGAAATAGTCTTGAGCCGTCGATAGGCGATGAGAACTTGACGCCTTCTTCGGTGATTTTGCTGCGCAAGTCGCTCAGACTGAACACCTGGAAGCCGCCAGAGTCGGTCAGTATCGGTTTTTTCCATTGCATGAAACCATGCAGGCCATCATGTTTTTCAATGACTTCGGTGCCTGGTCGCAGCCACAAATGAAAGGTGTTGCCAAGCACTACCTGCGCCCCGATCTCTTCCAGTTCATGCGGCAGCATGGCCTTGACGCTGCCGTAGGTACCCACGGGCATGAACATGGGTGTCTGGACGGTGCCGTGATTCAGAGTGATGCTGGCCCGGCGGGCTTTACCCTCGGTTTTTATTAAAGAAAAGGAAAGTCCTGGCATGATAATCGAGTGATGAAAGGGGGGTGCGCGTACGGCAAAGAGTCAAGTATGACAGAAACAGCACTGATTCGTTCCCTTGCGCTTGGGTCAGGGTCGTAAAGTTGAGGTTGTAAATGTGCCGCCAACTGCTTCGGACAGGACGGGTCCGATTAGCCTGGCGCAATAAACATCGCGTCCCCATAACTGAAGAACCGGTAGCGCTGTTCGATGGCATGGCGATAGGCTTGCTGCATGCGCTCGCGACCTGTCAGGGCGGAAACCAGCATCAGTAGCGTTGACTGGGGCAAATGAAAATTGGTGATCAGTCCGTCGATCACGCGAAACGTGTAACCTGGCGTGATAAATAGCTGCGTATCGGCGCTGTGGGCGACGGGGCAGCGCAGGTTGTTCAGTGTGCCGCCTTGCTGTGCGGCCGATTCCAGTGCCCGTACGCTTGTAGTGCCGACCGCAATAACGCGTCCGCCCCGTTCGCGGGCCGCAGCAATGGCGGCGACGGTCGTTTCCGGTACGGTATACCATTCTGCGTGCATAATATGCTCACTGATTTTTTCTACCCGTACCGGTTGGAATGTGCCGGCGCCCACGTGCAAGGTGACCCAGGCCGAATCTATGCCTTTGTCTTGCAGCCGTTGCAGCAGCGTTGCATCAAAATGCAAGCCGGCAGTGGGTGCGGCGACCGCGCCGGGGTGGCGGGCGTAGACCGTCTGGTAACGGGTTTCATCCTGCTGGTCGGCACTGTGTTTGATATACGGAGGCAATGGGAGGTTGCCGTGTTTGTCCAGCACGGGCAGAATATCGGTATCGAACTGCAATTCGAACAGATCGTCATGCCGCGCCACGACTGAACAGGTAATGGCGCCATCAAAGATCAGGTTGGTGCCCGGGCGTGGTGATTTGCTGGCGCGAACATGTGCCAGGGCGCGGGTCGGTTCAATAATGCGTTCGATCAGCGCTTCCACGCGCCCGCCGCTGTCCTTTTGGCCGTATAGTCTTGCCTTGATCACCTTGGTGTCATTGAAAATCAGCAGGTCACCAGGCAGTAGCAAGTCGGGCAGGGCGCTGAAGTTCAGGTCCTGCAGCGCGCCATCGTTTTGCACCAGCAACAGGCGGCTGTCGGTTCTGGTGGCAGGCGGGACCTGGGCGATCAGGTCTTCGGGAAGTTCGTAGTCGAAGTCGGCAATACTCAGCGAGGGATCTATGGGTAACATGAATAAAAAGCAACGGAAAGCAGGGTATCGACGGCATCGATGCGCGCAACAGCACGAATCTGGGCTCGCAATATCAGGATAGGTTGGTGGACGAATTTTGCCGGTTTTAACCGGTTTGTCGTAATTAACCATTATAAAGTGTCTTTTTCGTTCCGGACTGCAACAGGAGAGCCAGATTACAATGATCCACCCCAAGCCTTCTTATCTGAAGCCGCGTTCTGTGGTGGGCACCGTGGCCTGCGCCGATGCGATTGGGCAAGCGTGGCATTCATTTTGTGCTTTTGACGCCACTGTATGCCAATAGCAAATGTGATTATGCGCCCTGCAGCAGCACGTCTGTCCATGGTGGCCTGTCTGCTCCTGCTTAGCCTGACGCTGGCCACCCCCGCCTGCGCGCGCGACAGCGGCACAAGCAGCAAGTCGCAGACAAAAAAGAAGGCCTCGTCTGGCAAAAAGGGAAAGACCGCAACCATTCGGGTTGCGCCCGGCACGACGTTCGAGTTCAACCGACCAGGCGCCCTTGACGTGAAGATCCTGCCGCCCGCCCAGAAGGGCGGCCTGGGTGTAAAGAAAGGGGCAACCGGTCTGGCTGCGGCGGCCGCGGCCCAAAGCGAGGCTGATGCTGGCGACCTCTTGAATGTCTACGGCTTTCCCATCGCTTCGATCAAATCGGCCGGTCATCTGCCCGACGCCATACAAGCGCGCTGGGACAAAACCGGTGTGCCGCTATCGTCGCTGTCGCTGCTGATCAAGGAGGTCGGCGGTCCGGTTATTCTGGCGATCAATCCGACCACGCCGCGTAACCCGGCTTCGGTCATGAAAATGCTCACTACCTGGGCAGCGCTGAACCGGCTGGGCAGCCAGTACACCTGGAAGACACGTGTCTATATTGATCGCAGAGCGCGCTTTGATGTGTCGCAGGCCATGCGTACGCCACTGTATATCAAGGGCGGCGGCGATCCGGCGCTCAACTATCAGGATCTGCGACAGATGATTCGCGCCATTCAGGCCAAAGGCCTGCGGCATCTGTCGGATGTGATCGTGGATCGCTCACTGTTCGCGCCTATTTTTACTGATCCAGGCGATTTTGACGGTTCGCCCGAGCGCCCCTATAACGCCAATCCGGACGCCATGATGGTCAATCTTGGCGCGATCATGCTCAATTTGAAACCGGATCGGCAGTCCGGCAACTGGGCGGTATCGTTTGAACCGGATATACAGAATCCGCCCATAGCGGGCCACCTGGGGCTGACCTCGGGCGCGTGTATCAAGTCGCGAACCGGTTCGGAACTGACAGGCACGGTGCAGACCGACAGTGGTCCCGCCTTGCAACTGAAGGGCAAACTGTCTTCTGCCTGTGGGGAGTTTTCCATTTACCGGCTCGTCGGATCGCAAACCTATATGTTTTCCAGTATTTTCGAGCGCTTGTGGACGGCCGAGGGCGGGACTATTTCAGGCGTGATACGCGACGGACTGGTGCCGGATCGCGCCGTACTGCTGGAGACTCGCACGTCACCGCCGCTGGGGCAGGTAATACAGACGATCAACAAATACAGTAATAATGTGATGGCCAAAACACTGCTTCTGACGTTGGGGCAGGAGCTGTATGGCGCGCCGGCAACCTTCGAAAAGGGCAGCCAGGCCGTTCTGGATATACTGCGCAAACAAGGTGTTAATATTGGCGCGTACACCGTCGTCAATGGCTCCGGGCTGTCCCGGACAGGGCGTATCACGGCCGGCGGGCAGGCCCAGATGCTCGACACCATCTGGACTTCGGGGTGGCGCGACACATACATGGATTCATTGTCAGTCTCCGGTGTCGATGGTACTATGCGTCGCCGCCTGACAGATCAGTCGGCAAAGGGCCGGGGGCACTTCAAGACAGGGACGCTGGGCAACGCCAGTGCACTGTCCGGTTATGTCACCGCGGCTAGCGGCAAAACATATATCCTGGTCAGCCTGGTCAATGACGTTGCAGCCCTTAAAACCAAATCGTTTGTCGACAGCCTTGTCCAGTGGCTCATTGCACAATAATTTTTCGGAGAAAAAAACATGTCCGTTCACGAAATCAGCCATCCCCTGATCCAGCACAAGCTGGGCATCATGCGGCGAGCCGATCTGAGCACCAAGAGTTTTCGGGAACTGGCCCAGGAAATTGGGGCGTTGCTGACCTACGAGGCATCCAAGGACTTTCCCCTGGAGGATGCCGTCATTGAAGGCTGGTGCGGCAACGTCACAGTCAAAAAAATTGCCGGAAAGAAAGTGACTGTCGTGCCGATCCTGCGCGCCGGCATTGGTATGCTCGATGGCGTCTTGTCCCTGATTCCCGGCGCCAAGGTGAGTGCCGTGGGCATTGCCAGAAACGAAGAGACGCTGGAGGCGGGCACCTATTTGCAGAAACTGGTTGGCGATCTGGACCAACGTCTGGCGCTTATTATCGATCCGATGCTGGCGACCGGCGGTTCCATGGAGGCGACCATCACCATGCTCAAGCAGGCGGGTTGCCGGGAAATCAAGGCGCTGGTTCTGGTTGCCGCACCCGAAGGCATTGAGCGGGTGTTGAATGCGCATCCGGACGTCAAGATTTACACGGCATCCATTGACGAACGCCTGAACCAGGACGGCTATATCATTCCCGGCCTGGGCGATGCCGGTGACCGTATATTCGGAACAAGACAGAAAGTATAGGCTACGATTCTTTTCAGAGTGTTGCGTTGCATGTTGTATGCCAGAAGAAGCAAGTTATTGTATTTAAATATAAAAATCAAAAATCCAAGCGTTTTTGGCCACTTGCGGTGGATGTCAGGACCTGTGCAAATGAAAACAATCTTAAAGTCTGGTCGATAAGCGCCTGGAATGCGCTATGATGAACTTGAAATTTCCAACAATGGCGTAATATAAGAAAGCAGGACCCGGACATAGCGGTATTCCGCAAGCCGGCTATTTCAGATAATCATTGCAGGAGAGTCACATGGCTAGTAAATCAAGTCTCGAACAATCTCAGGAACAGCTGTTGAACAATCTGCGCGCCAGTATCGCTGAAGCAGAGGGCATGCTCAAGGAAGCCTCCGAAATCGGCGGTGACAAAGCGAGTGAGTTGCGCGATCGTGCGGTGAATGCCCTGCAAAAAGCAACCGGTTCGTTCAAGGATGTGCAGGAGCGCGCGGTAGAACAAAGCAAGGAAGCAGTCCGGATGACCGATGAATACGTTCATGATAATCCATGGCGTACGGTTGGCTTTGCTGCGCTTGCAGGGGTTCTGCTGGGTGTCATCATCGGCCGCAAGTAACGCGGACCAACCATGTCAGTCAAACAGAATCTGCGTGCAGTTACCGGCGGTTTTACCTCGCTGGTCAAAACGCGCCTTGAACTGCTGTCTCTGGAACTGACGGAAGAAAAGGACCGACTGTTGTCGGTTCTTTTGTTCGGCGCTGTTGGCTTGCTGTTTCTGCATCTGGCGCTTACGGTCGTGGCGGTCCTGGTCGGGCTCTTTTTCTGGGGCACCGAGTATCGTTACATTGCCCTGGCAGTTCTGGTGCTGGTTTATGCCTTGATTGGCCTGGGTTGCTTGCTTTTGATGAAAAAACATCTGGGGCTGGCGACGACGCCTTTCGCTGCAACCATCAATGCCTTGCAGGATGATGCGCAGGCCCTGCGCGGGCGTAGTGCGCCGGCACCTGCTGCTAACAAAGGAGTCGGTGATGAATGAGCCAGTACTGAAAAAGCCTTTACGCAAGGCCTTACTCACCGCCCGGGTGCTGGCCGAGCGCGAACAATTGCGACAGGATGTGAACGCACTCGGTCATTCGCTCTCCCCGGACGCCATCAAAACGGCCCTGCTGGATGCCGGCGGCGAAACGCTTATGGGCTTTACGCGCAGGCGCAGCGGCCTTTTTTCACTGATCGAAAAAAATCCGCTTGTCAGCCTGACCATCGCTCGCTTTTTGCTGCGCGCCGCCAAGTCCCGTTCGGCGCTGATCAAGCCGATCGCCCTGGCCGCGACGTCATGGTTTGTCTATAATAAATTCCGCTCGAAGCAAGAGTCAGGGCGCCGGGCGTCGTCTCGCAGTTATGCGGAGCAGGATCTCCCGGTCGATCATGGCACATTCACGTATCAAGACCAAGATCCTGCCACAGGGCGTCGACCCTGAGCCTGACATCCTGATCCATGGCAATGGGCGTTCCCCATTCGCGATGCGTTTCGCCCGGCCATTTGTTGGTGGCGTCCATGCCCATTTTTCCACCCAGCCCGGACTCGGGTGAGGCAAAGTCCAGATAGTCGATTGGCGTATTTTCCACCAGCACCGTATCGCGCACCGGGTCCATGCGTGTAGTCATTGCCCAGATCACTTCCTTCCAGTCGCGTGCGTTGATATCGTCATCGACAACGACAATGAATTTGGTATACATGAACTGGCGCAGGATACTCCATATGCCAAACATGACACGCTTGGCATGGCCGGCGTATTGCTTGCGGATCGAGACGACTGCCAGGCGATAGCTGCAGCCTTCAGGCGGCAGATAAAAATCAACAATCTCGGGTAGCTGCTTCTGCAAAAGCGGCACGAACACTTCATTGAGCGCCACACCCAGTACTGCGGGCTCGTCTGGCGGCTTGCCAGTATAGGTGCTGTGGTAGATCGGCTTATTACGCATGGTGATGCGGTCAATGGTGAACACCGGAAACCAGTCCTGCTCGTTGTAATAGCCCGTATGGTCGCCATAGGGGCCCTCGAGCGCCATCTCGAAACCGTTGCCACGCGGGGCGGTGGTGCCCGCTGCTGGATCGGGGGCAATGGCATCGGGATGGCCGGCTGGCAGGATGTGACCTTCAAGCACGATTTCCGCAGAAGCCGGCACAGACAGCGTATTGCCTATCGATTTGACAAGTTCGGTGCGCGAGCCGCGCAGCAGGCCGGCGAACTGGTATTCGGACAGGCTGTCAGGCACCGGCGTGACGGCTCCCAGAATGGTGGCCGGATCTGCGCCCAGCGCCACTGATATGGGGAAAGGCTGGTCCGGATGGGCAAGCGCGTGGTCACGAAAATCCAATGCGCCGCCACGGTGGGATAGCCAGCGCATGATCACCTTGTTTCTGCCGATGACCTGCTGCCGGTAAATCCCCAGGTTCTGGCGTTTGGCCTTTGGTCCGCGCGTTACCACCAGACCCCAGGTGATCAGCGGGGCGATATCGCCGGGCCAGCACAGCTGGATCGGCAGGCGTGACAAGTCGACCTCGTCTTTTTCCCAGATAATTTCCTGGCACGCTGCATGGCGTTGCATTTTCGGCGCCATGTCCCACAGTGCGGACTTGAGCATGGACACGGTCCCGATCGCTTCGCGGATGCCTTTTGGCGCTTCGGGCTCGCGCAGGCTGGCCAGCAGTGTGCCTGTATCGCGCAAGGCGCTGACCGATTCTGCGCCCATGCCCCAGGCCACGCGTTCGGGGGTGCCAAACAGATTGGTGAGTACCGGGATGTCCGACGTGCGTCCCTGGTGGACGGGCTGGTCGAACCGCAGGGCCGGGCCGCCGGCGCGCAGCACCCGATCACTGATTTCGGTCATTTCCAACCGGGTTTGTACCGGCACTTGAATGGATTTGAGATTATCCCGCTTTTCCAGTTGCTTTAGAAAATCCCGCAGATCCGCATATTTCACGATAGACAGCCTATTGATGACTCAGATAGTGCATTATAGGAGAAAGGCAGGGAAGGATGCGGGCCAGCCAAAACTGGGGTATAGTAAATTTCCTCAAATCTCTCCGGACCCTTGCGTGAGGCGATCCGGACTTTGTCATACATGAATTCTGCGACAACCCGTCCTGTTGCTTCCCGCTATTTCGGTTCCGTTTATCGGATTGCGCTCGATATTATCCATCTGATGGTCTCCTATCTGGGGATTGCCGTGCTTGTTGCCGTGCTGGCGGCGGCGCTTTTACCGGCCATCCGTGACCAGATCAGGGTCATTCACCAGGCGTCGTTGAATGCCCTGATGCCCGACAGCACCGTCATGTCCGACAAGGACCTGCTCACCATATTCAATTCGCCGCATGTGCGCACGGGGGATTTGGTGCCGCCGCCGGCCACATCACCAGAGCAGCAGCACAACGCGGCGCTGACCAGAGAGCTCGATTATACGGACGAGGGCTTTTTTGCCAATCTTGGTATTTCAGACAGCCAGTTCACCGTTCCCGGCTTAAGCAACAGCCAGGCGCTGGCGTTGCGCGAATATGTCGCGCGCAAGTTCAGAATTGCCCGTAACGTGACCGGCGCGCTGATCCGCGTAGTCTATTCGGTCGCCGAAAAGCAGCAACTGGATCCAATTTTGATGCTTGGGGTCATCGCGATCGAGTCACGCTACAATCCGTTTGCGGAAAGCCATGTGGGCGCGCAGGGGCTCATGCAGGTGATGCCCAACGTGCATGCGGAGAAATTCGATGTGTTTCACGGGGGAGTATTGTCAGCGCTCAATCCCGTAGCCAATATCCAGGTGGGCGCGAAAATTCTTCACGATTGCATTGCTCGGCGCGGTTCCGTGGATCGGGGGCTGGGTTGTTACGTGGGTGCGATTGGCCCCAATGATGGCGGTTATGCCGATAAGGTCCAGGCCGAGCGGCGTCGCATTGCGCTGGAATCGGGCATCGCGCTCAAGCGTAACCTGGGCAAATATCAATAAACGGGGCCCGGGAACAAGGCGCCGGCAACCAGCCGGCGTATCGTGCCAGGATGCTACAGGATCTTTTGCAGTCGCTCAATGGCTTCACGCAGCCTGTCCAGCGCCGTGGCGTATGAAACGCGGATCATTTTTTGCGCATAGGCAGGGCCAAAATCGAGCCCGGGAACAACCGCAATACCGGCTTCGTGCAACAGTTTGTGGGCGAACTGATCGCTGTTCATGCCGTGCTGGCTGATATCGGCATAAATATAAAATGCGCCATCGGGCTTGACCGGCACATGGATGCCGAGTTTTTCGAACTCCGGCAGCAGATAATCACGCCGTTCCATGAACGCCAGGCGCCGGTGTTCGTAAATGGCCAGCGCCTCTTCGGTAAAACATGAAATGGCCGCGTGCTGCGCGAGGGTGGGCGGGCAGATGTTCAGGCTTGCGGCAAGTTTTTCGACCGGGCCGACCATGGCTTCGGGCACAACCATCCAGCCCAGTCGCCAGCCGGTCATATTGAAGTACTTGGAAAAACTGTTAATGACGACAATCTGTGGATCCAGTGTCAGCGCAGATCGCGGTACGCGGTCGTAGCACAGGCCAAGATAGATCTCGTCCATGATGACCACGCCGCCGCGTTCCCTGACGGTCTGGATAATGCGGACCAGTTCCTCGCGTTCGATGGAGGTGCCGGTCGGGTTGCTGGGCGAGGCAATGAGCACGCCGCGTGTTTTATCAGTCCAATGAGCGGCAATCTTGTCTGCCGACAGCTGAAAGCGTTCTTGCGCCGTGCAGGGCACCAGCCGCGGCGTGGCCCCCGAGCACAGGATGAAATTCGAATTGGCGGGATAGGCCGGATCCGGCATTAGAATCTCGTCACCCGGATTGAGCAGCGCCATGCAGGCCAGCGACAGCGCGCCGGAAGCGCCTGCGGTAATGATGATCCGCTCCGGATCCACTTCTGCGCCCCAATGGCTTTTGTAATAATCGGCAATGGCCGAGCGCAGCGGCATGATGCCCAGTGCCGGACTGTAGCCACTCAAGCCCGCCTGCGCCGCTCTGGCCAGCGTGTCGACCACGATCGGAGGTGCCGTAAAATCGGGTTCTCCGATACCAAGGCTGATAATGTCCCGGCCTTGTTCACGCAGTTGCTGGGCGGCCTTGGTGACCTCGATTGCGTGAAAAGTAAGGGCCTGGTCGATTCGGTGGGCAAAACGGGTCATGATGAAACTGCGCAAGGTAAAATAGATCAGAATGAATACGTGTGGTGAGCGCCCATTGTAACGGTAAACGCCTGCCGGCAC
Source organism: Advenella incenata (assembly GCF_004217095.1). Classification (GTDB taxonomy): domain Bacteria; phylum Pseudomonadota; class Gammaproteobacteria; order Burkholderiales; family Burkholderiaceae_B; genus Advenella; species Advenella incenata. The sequence continues at coordinate 1,474,088 of NZ_SHKO01000001.1, forward strand.
GTTATCCGTCCCCTTGCCGGACTGTTTTACCGCTGTTGCCACAAAGGCTTTTGCAATTGATCATGCATGTGAATCGTCGTCGCTTCCTTACCCTTAGTAAACGCCCGCAGGAGGGGCCGTGGCCAGCCTTCTGCCGCAGGGTGCAGCGGGCGCTGGAAGCGCCCCTTACCGATGAGCAGGAAACGGACGGATATTATTGCGCGCGCGTCGTATTGCAAGACCTGGGCGATCTGCCCTCGCTCAGGCAGCTTTGCCAGGAGTACGATGTGGCGATGGTGCTGGAAGGCACAGCGACGGCGGCCACCATCATTGGCCGGTCCAGCCTGATTGTCAGCGCCGGTTCGCGACTGCATGGTACTGAAGCGTTGGGCGAACATGCCTGTCTGGCATTGCCCGGCACAGCGGTCGCGCATATGCAGGCGCTGGGCTATGAACAATTCTCGCACGTACCGTCTGAACTTACATTGGCGCAATGGCTGGCCATGCCACAGTGGCACGACTGCAGGCCCGGCTGCACTGCCAATTCCGGGCTGGAGCGGGTGCATGCACTATTTGCCGACGGCCAGACCGCCGTACTGGGCGGGTTTGGCGTAAATGACGAGTCGCCACTGCGCCTGCCCGCACTACAGCGGTTGATTCCGGCCCTGTTTGAACAGTTGTCCGATCCCGATATCGCCCGTTGCGCTCAAATGCCGCGCTGGCCGCTGAACTACAGGCTGGATGCGCTCAAGCCCCGGCTGGGCGATATCAATTTGGCGCAACTCTTTCTGGGGCATGGCGGAACACTCATCTGGTGCCAGGAACTGGTGATTCGCCGCATGCGGCACAACGCCATAGTGACTGATGCGGCGCTCAGCGATGCCGATCATGACTTTGCTGTTGGGGTGCATCATCATATCGAGGGCAATATCAAAGCCCTGTTTGATCCGGGCGGGCTGTTTGTCTATCCTGACGAATTGTTGCCGGGCTGTGCCGGGCTGTGATCGCCACAGGGCACCGCCAGGACGAAACAAACGAGACTGTTAGCGGCAATAGGCGATAAACCGGTGTCGGAATTACCGGATGCATTTCCGGGTGAATTTTCGTATGATAGCTGTCAGACCGCTGTGAACCGACAGTCCGGTGTGTGCCCTGCGTCACACTTGCCATGAAACGCCATATTTCCCAGGAATTAGAATGGATCAACATTTCCGTGTCCAGGCCCTTGAGCATCACGAAAAGGGCGTTTGCAACAAGGGCAACCGCCAATGAACGATCCGTCCCTGTCGGGCATGATTGATGCTACCACTGGTCCCCAGACCGCCCTGGTCCTGACCGGGGGCGGGGCCCGGGCAGCCTATCAAGTAGGGGCATTACAGGCTATCCTGGCGATTCTTGATCCCAATAAGTCTGCGCACTTCACAAACCCGTTCCCTATTGTTTGCGGCTCGTCAGCCGGGGCAATCAATGCCACCGCCTATGCTTGTCGTGCCGCACACCCACACGCAGCGCTCAAGCGGCTTGAAAAAATCTGGCGCAGCCTGCATACAGGTAGCGTCTATCGTTCTGATCCGGTGGGGGTATTCGGTAACGGTATGCGCTGGCTGGGCATGCTCACGTTCGGCTGGGCGCTGCAGGGTCTGCGCGATAATGCACCCAAGTCTTTACTGGATAATCGTCCGCTGGCCAAACTGCTGTGCGACAGTATTGATTTTCCCAATTTGCAGCAGAATCTGCACAAGGGCCATTTGCATGGACTGGCCATTACAGCGTCCAGCTATACCAGTGGCAATCATCTGACGTTTTACCAGTCCAGCGGCCCGCTGGATGCCTGGAAGGGGCGTCGTCGCTATGCCATTGCAGAACCCATCACGCTGGACCATTTGATGGCGTCCAGCGCCATCCCCTTCGTGTTTCCGGCGGCCCGCCTGCCGCTCGAAGAGAAATGGGAGTGGTGCGGTGATGGATCCATGCGCCAGCTGGCGCCCATCAGCCCGGCCATTCACCTGGGTGCAGACCGGGTACTGGTGATCAGCACCAGCGCCCACGGCGATGCGCCGGTAGAAGACGATCCGGTGCATCAAAGCGACCAATATCCTACGCTGGCGCAAATTGGCGGTCATGCCTTGTCGGACATCTTCATTGATGGTCTGTCTATCGATCTGGAGCGCATCAGTCGCATCAATACGCTGCTCGAATCTGTACCTCCTGGTGTACAGTTAAATACAGGTGTGAAAAAAATTGATGTTTTAACGATAAGTCCGAGTAAATCTATTGACGAAATTGCCCTGAAGCATTTAAATTTCATGCCTAAGTCGGTTCGGGCCTTTTTGCGGGTATTGGGCGTTTCCGGACGACCCGAAAAAGAGTCAGGCGGATTGCTTGCCTCGTTCCTGCTCTTTGAGTCAGCCTTTACGGGTGAGCTGATCGAACTGGCCTTTAATGACGTGATGGCACGTCAGGAAGAAATCAAAGCGTTTTTTTATGGAGAGGTCAATGAATAAAAAAACAGGTACCCCACTGAAAGCTAACCTGGAAACGGGTGGCGCCATAAAAGAAAAAACGATTGGTCTTGATGAACTCAAAGCGCATGCTGAAAAAGCAGGCCTGGCCTATTTTGAGGCCGATTGCGACAAGGCGCGCAGCTGCTCGGCCGTGTTGCGTGCCATTGCCAAGGCGGTAGATTATCCGGTATTTTTTGGCAGCAATATGGACGCCTTGCTGGACTGTCTGGGCGAGACGCTGCTTGAGCAGAAGGGTGGTATGGTGCTCGCATTGCGCCGCCTGCATTCCGAAGATGATTCGCTGCTTGAACATATCGATGCGCTCAAGGGTGTACTTAATGATACCGTGGAATATGGCGACGATAATGGGCGTGTCTTTTCGTACATGGTAGAACACGCAGGCAAGCACGAAGCGCCCGAGCCAGGCCGTGCTCCCAGGCCCTACGCGCAAAGCGATTGATATTTGCCCGATTGATGTCTGCCCTTTACGCGGCAGCGACAACGCGTTGCAAGTGAAGAGTCGTCACAACCCGAACAAAGCAACTGATACAAAGCAACGAATACAAAGCAACTGATAGAGCGACCGATTACTGTAACTTGATGACTGCACGACAGGAACACCCAATTACAGCTACCAGATAGCGCTGCTAAAAGGCGTAACACAATAGGTGCCGTCACCGGCTTGTTTTTTTTATTGTCTTTATAGCATTGCGGCGCGGGATCGGGTGATATCAGCTACTACAGGCCAAGCGCGCCAGTTTCTGATCATATAAACGGAGGGTACCTATGCTATCTGATTATTTATGGAATCTGCGGGCAAAAATCGGTAATGAACTCATCCAGCTGCCCTCTGTGGCTGCCGTCATTCTGAACGCGAATGACCAAATCCTGTTGCAGGAAAAAGATGCCGCTCAAGAGTGGAGCCTGCCGTCAAGTGTCATTGAGCTGGCAGAGACGCCGCAGCAAGCGCTGACCAGGCTGGTCAGGCAGGACACCGGCCTTGAGCTGCTTTCTTCGCAGCTTCTGGATGTGTTCGGTGGCAAAGCGTTTCGTTATATTTACCCCAATGGCGATGAGGTGGAGTACACCGTTATTGTGTTTTATTGCGTGACCGAAGGGCAACTGAGCGCACCGGACGGACAGACGGGAGCATTGCGCTACTTTTCAAGATCGCAGATGCCCACGCTCGCTTTTCCCTATCCCAGGGAAGTGCTGTTTCGCCATAGCCGAGCGAACCCGTCGGCGGCAACCCCTGATTAACCCGTCCTGCGGCCCGCTGGGCAGTTTGCCTACAGCCAGCCAAGCGTAGCGATGGCTGCCGCGGTCATGGCAAGGCCGGCGGTTTCCGTTCTTAAAATTCGCGCGCCAAAAGTGACGGTTTCTATGCCGGCTGCCTGCACCTTGCGAAGCTCCTGCTGCGACCATCCGCCTTCCGGTCCGATCAGCAGACGAAACGCGAGCGGTTCTGGCGGGGTCTCGACCAAACTCACGCTTGAGTCCAACGCATTGGACGAAGTCGTGCAAGTGGCCTGTGGCAGCGTTGCAAGTGCCTGCAAAAGCGAGCGCTCGCCCTGGGGGTGGCACAGATATCCGAGTGCCCCGTTGGCTTGTTGCAGATACGCGCTTAGTGACTGCAGCGGATGAACCTGCACAATGCAGTTGCGACCCGATTGCTCGCTGGCCGATTCGGCAATGCGTTGCCAATGCAACTGGCGTTTTTCCAACCGGTTGCCGGACAGTTGCACAATGCTGCGTTCTGCGCTGACCGGAAACACATCAGATACGCCCAGTTCCGCTGCCTTTTCGATAATCCAGTCCATTTTGTCACCCGATGGCAGCGCCTGCACCAGACCGATTCTGCCTGGCAGCTCAGTACGGGTATGCTGTTGCTGGCCAAGGTCGGCCATCGCTCTTCCTTGTTCGAAGCGCAGCTGTGCCGGAAACTGGGTGCCGTCGCCATTGAACAGCACAATCGCGTCGCCTTCACGCAAGCGCAGGGCGCGGGAAGCATGATGCGCAGCGGCATCGGGCAGGGCGACACGGGTATGCGCCTGCAGTGGTATTGGACAATAGAAGCGAGGTAACGTTTGCATGGCTAAATTTTACTTTATTTAGCGAGAGCGTCACGGACAAAACATGGAGTGTTAAAATCGCTGGTTAATCGTAACTAAACCGTGATTTCTACAGGATCCGCATGACCACCACGGCCGCCACATCGAATTCTCACCTTTCCAATGCAATCCGCGCGCTGGCCATGGATGCCGTGCAACAGGCCAATTCCGGCCATCCCGGCGCGCCCATGGGCATGGCAGAAATCGCCGAAGCGCTGTGGACGCGCCACTTGCGTCACAATCCTGCAGATCCGGCCTGGGCTGACCGGGACCGTTTTGTTCTGTCCAACGGTCACGGTTCCATGTTGCTGTACTCGCTGCTGCATTTAACCGGCTATGATTTGCCTATTGAAGAGTTGCGCCAGTTCCGCCAATTGCATTCCAAAACACCGGGACACCCCGAAGTGGGCATCACCCCCGGCGTGGAAACGACGACCGGCCCGCTGGGCCAGGGGCTGTCAAATGCGGTAGGCTTTGCGCTGGCCGAGCAATTGCTGGCAGCAGAGTTCAACAAACCCGAACACAAAATTGTTGACCACTACACCTATGCCTTCGTTGGCGATGGGTGCCTGATGGAAGGCATTTCCCATGAAGTATGCTCGCTGGCCGGGACCCTGAAGCTGTCCAAACTCATTGTTCTGTATGACGATAATGGTATTTCTATCGACGGCAAGGTTGAACCCTGGTTTGCCGACGATACCGGTAAACGCTTTGAAGGATACGGCTGGAATGTGATTCGTGGCGTTGATGGTCACGATGTGTTTGCCGTCGACCACGCCATCGCCAAAGCCAAACAGCAGGCGCAGCGCGGCTCTTCGGGCCCAACGATCATTATCTGCAAGACAACGATCGGCAAGGGCGCTCCCAATCTGCAGGGCAGCGACAAGGTTCATGGCGCCCCCCTGGGCGCGGCGGAAATTGCCGCCACGCGCGAAGCCATTGGCTGGACGCTGCCACCTTTTGAAATTTCCGAAGACGTCTATGCCGGCTGGAACCAACGCGAGCGCGGTGATCAGATCCAGCGCGACTGGAAAAAACAGTTTGCGCTCTATAGCATAGATTATCCACAGGAAGCTCAGGAATTTACCCGCCGGATGAACGGTCAGATGCCAGAAGGCTTCGCCGAAAAATTCGCGGCATTCCTGCAGCAAACCATCAGCAAGGCTGAAACCGTCGCATCGCGCAAGGCATCGCAGTTTGCCATTACTGCGCTGGTGGACATCCTGCCTGAAATGCTGGGCGGCTCGGCAGACCTGACCGGGTCGGTCTTTACGGACTGGAAAGGCGCAGGCGCAGTGCGTTGTGGTACAGACGGTCATCTGCGCTTCGGTCGTCATATCAATTATGGCGTGCGCGAGTTCGGCATGGCGGCCATTATGAATGGTGTTGCCCTGCACGGTGGATACCTGCCTTTTGGCGGCACGTTCCTCACTTTCTCAGATTATTCTCGCAATGCCATCCGCATGGCCGCGCTGATGAAGCAGCGCGTTGTGCACATTTTCACGCACGACTCCATTGGCCTGGGCGAAGATGGTCCCACGCACCAATCGGTCGAGCATGCTGCCAGCCTGCGCCTGATTCCCAATCTTGATGTCTGGCGTCCTTGCGACACGACTGAAACGGCGATTGCCTGGAAGTCTGCCGTATCGCGTCCTGTCAGTGTTGGCATGCAGGTGCAAGAGGGTGGTCCCAGCGCCTTGCTTTTATCGCGGCAGAATCTGCCCTTTGTTGAACGTGATGACGCTACCGTCGAACAAATAGAAAAAGGTGGTTACGTCTTGCGTGACGCTCAGGGAGCACAAGCCGTTATTATTGCTACCGGTTCCGAAGTCGGCCTGGCGCTCGAAGCCCAGGCCTTGCTTGCGCAGGAAAATATTCCCGTCCGTGTTGTATCTATGCCCAGCACGTCCGTATTTGATCGCCAGAGCGCCGAATGGCGCGACAGTGTGATCCCGCCGACCTTGCCTGCTGTCTCTGTCGAGGCAGGGGTCACGTCAGGCTGGTACAAATATATCGGGCGCAACGGCGCTGCCGTCGGTTTGGATACCTACGGTGAATCGGCGCCCGCAGGCGTACTGTTCAAGCATTTCGGGTTTACCGCGGAGAACGTGGCGAACAGGGTTAAACAGGTTTTATAAAACAGGAGAGAATGTAATGACCATTCGTGTTGCAATTAACGGCTACGGCCGCATCGGCCGTAATGTACTGCGCGCTCACTATGAAGGTGGCAAAAAGCATGATATTGAAATCGTCGCGATCAATGATCTGGGCGATCCCAAGACCAATGCCCACCTGACTCAGTATGACACTGCGCATGGCCGCTTCCCTGGTACTGTCGCCGTAGATGGTGATTACATGGTAATCAATGGTGACAAGATCCGTGTCCTTGCTAACCGCAATCCGGCAGAACTGCCATGGGGCGAGCTGAACGTTGACGTCGTCATGGAATGTACAGGCTTTTTCACCTCCAAGGAAAAAGCCAGCGCCCACCTCAAAGGCGGAGCCAAGAAGGTCATTATTTCCGCTCCGGGCGGCAAAGACGTGGACGCCACCATTGTTTACGGTGTCAACCACCAAGTGCTCAAGGCAAGCGACACCGTCATTTCCAATGCCTCATGCACCACCAACTGCCTGGTTCCACTGGTGCAGCCGCTGCATGAAGCGCTGGGTGTGGAAAACGGTCTGATGACAACCATTCACGCCTACACTAATGACCAGGTGTTGACTGACGTTTATCACGAAGACCTGCGTCGTGCCCGTTCAGCCACCATGAGCATGATCCCCACCAAAACCGGTGCGGCTGCTGCTGTTGGTCTGGTTCTGCCCGAACTGAACGGCAAGCTGGATGGCTATTCTGTTCGCGTTCCGACGATCAACGTATCTCTTGTCGATCTGTCTTTCGTTTCCAAACGCGATACGACGGTGGAAGAGGTGAACGCCATTCTGAAGAAAGCGTCGGAAGGTTCGCTCAAAGGTATCCTGGATTACAACGAAGCCCCGCTGGTATCAGTAGACTTCAATCACAATCCGGCGTCCAGCACATTCGATGCTACCCAAACCAAAGTATCTGGAAAACTGGTCAAAGTGGCGTCCTGGTACGACAACGAGTGGGGTTTCTCCAATCGTATGCTCGATACCACGGTAGCCCTGATGTCTGCCAAGTAATCGGTTGGTGTCTGTCAAAGACATTGCAAACGGCATTGCGCGCTTCGGCGGGCAGTGCCGTTTTTCACAATAACACCAAGGAGTGACAATATGGCGAATGTACAAACGCTTTCCGCCCTGGCAAAGAATGGCCAGCTCAAAGACAAACGTGTTTTCATCCGTTCCGATCTGAACGTGCCACTGGCCGACGACGGCAGCATCACCGAAGACACCCGTATCCGCGCGTCCGTGCCAGCCATCCAGATGGCGCTGGAAGCAGGCGCTGCCGTCATGGTGACATCGCATCTGGGTCGCCCGACAGAGGGTACATTGACGGCCCAGGACTCGCTTGCTCCCGTAGCCAAGCGCTTGAGCGAACTGTTGGGCAAGCCCGTGCAGTTGGTTCAGGACTGGGTCGACGGCGTCAGCGTCGCGCCTGGTCAAGTCGTGTTGCTGGAAAACTGCCGCGTCAATAAAGGCGAGAAGAAGAACGATGAAGCGTTGGCCCGGAAACTGGCTGCGCTTTGTGATGTCTATGCCAATGACGCATTCGGCACGGCCCATCGTGCCGAGGCCACTACACATGGTATTGCCAAATTTGCACCTATTGCCTGCGCCGGTCCTTTGCTGCAAGCCGAGCTGGAGGCCCTGGGTAAAGCATTGCAGAATCCCAAGCGGCCATTGGTGGCTATTGTTGGTGGTTCTAAAGTCTCGACCAAGCTGTCGATTCTGCAGTCGCTGGCCGACAAGGTAGACCAACTGGTTGTCGGTGGTGGCATTGCCAATACCTTCATGCTTGCCAGCGGCAAGAAAATCGGTAAATCACTGGCCGAACCCGATCAGATCGACCAGGCCAAAGTTGTGATCGATATGATGGCCAAACGGGGCGCCAGTGTTCCTATCCCGACAGACGTTGTCTGCGCCAAGGAATTTTCCGCTCAGGCCAAGGGTGAAGCCAAATCTGCCGATGCGGTTGCCGACGATGATATGATTTTCGACATCGGCCAGAACACGGCCAGCGAACTGGCCGGCATTCTGAAAAATGCCGGTACGATCGTATGGAATGGCCCGGTAGGCGTGTTTGAATTTGATGCCTTTGCCAATGGCACCCGCAAGGTGGCTGAAGCCATTGCCGCATCTGATGGTTTTTCCATTGCCGGCGGCGGCGATACACTTGCAGCCATTTCCAAGTTCGGCATTACCGACCAGGTAGGTTATATCTCTACCGGCGGCGGCGCGTTCCTGGAGTTTCTTGAAGGCAAGGTGTTGCCTGCGGTAGACATTCTTGAGCAACGCAACAAAGCATAAACGTGTAGTGGTCCTGCTCGATACCGATGCGCCATTGTAGTATCAGCATCAGAATCGAAAGACAACAGCCATAACGTATCAAAGCCAGCGATCTTGTCGCTGGCTTTTTTCATGGGCGAAGCGAGACTGATATTGCCGTATTGATCAGTCTGTGCTGCAAGAGCCCGCCACGCGCATTTGACCCGCTATATTACCCCGTCTGGCAGATAGCTGAACCAGACCGACTTCTGGTATGATTTCAGGCAGCCACCGGTTCGGCGTGTGGCCTTGGTTTTTTTGGGAAGGCGGTAACTATGAAACGCATCTTTGTCGCTGGAGTCGCACTGGCTCTGTCCGGAATTATGGGCACCGCAGGCGCCGCCAATATCACATCAGTCTCACCCACGGGTAGCCAAAGCCAGGTCTCCGCCATTGATATCGTGTTCAGCACTAACGTCATTCCGTTAGGGCGCAACGATTTGCCGCCACCGGTCTCGGTCAGTTGCAAGGGGAGCCAGATAAAGGGGCATGGCAAATGGTCCGATGGCGCACACTGGTCTTATGAATTTGAAGACACGCTGCCGGCAGGCGTGCAATGCACGATTACCCCGGATACGGCCTTTCGCGATACCGCCGGCAAACCGGTGCAAGGCAAACAACAATATCAGTTTGATACCGGCAGGCTCGCCGTGACATCAGTCGGCCCCTCTGGACGAATCGATGAAGATCAGGCTTTTACTGTCAGGTTCAACCTGCCGGTGCAGGCAAGCAGTCTGCAGGCGCACGCAAGTTGCGTCGTGCAGGGCCTGGGGGAACAAATTCCGGTCAAGGTGCTGTCCGAACAGGATAAGAAACTCATCATCAGCCAGGCCCGGCCCTATCTGGCAGACGAGGCAGAGAACATTGCTTTTGTTCAGTGCGCGCGCCGGCTGCCGGCAGCCGCCAAAGGCAGGCTGGTCATCGGACAGGCGGTCACCAGCCTGGGCGGCACGTCCATGAGCAAACCCTATGATTTCGAATTTGAAGTGCGCAAGGACTTTGCCGCCGGCTTTTCCTGCTCGCGTGAAAATCAGAATGCCGATTGTTCACCGGCCAGGCCGGTGTATCTGACACTCAGTGAATCAATCTCCAGGGCAGACATACAAGGTATTACGCTTGTCGGCGCGAATGGCAAACAGTATCCATCCGACATCGACGACAGCGACAGCACCGTAAGCAGCGTGAAGTTCTCAGGCCCGTTTGCCGAACTCGAAACGCTCACGCTCAACGTTCCTGCCGGCTTGAAAGACGAGTCGGGACGCGTTCTGAGCAACGCAGGCCAGTTCCCCATGAAGGTTCGCATGGCCTCGTACTCTCCCATGCTCAAGTTTGCTTCGTCCACGTTCGGCATTATCGAGCGCAAGGCCGAATCAACTCAGGGCAAGGCGCCGTGGCTGGTGCCCTTGACCGTCAGGTATGTAGAGAATCAACTGTCTATCAAAGACCGTGCGCTGTCACCTGGCACTATCAGTGACTACGTTCCGCAGGAGGATGCCGACGTGCTCAAGGCATTTGCACGGGTCCGCAGGCTGGACGAAACCTCGATGACGGCAAGCAATATTCGAGCAGTCATGAATGATCAGGCCGACAGCCACACGGAAAGCAATCCAGTCTATATAGACACCCGATCCGTTTCCATGCTGGCCGAAAACCCGAATGCAACAACCATCACGCTGCCTGGTGTAAAAACGGCGGCCAAGCGTCGCGATTTTGAAGTGCTGGGTGTGCCATTGCAGCAGCCGGGTTTTCATGTGCTCGAAGCCAAATCCGCCAGCCTTGGGCAGGCGCTGCTTGCCAATAAAAATCCCATGTATGTGCGCAGTTCGGTGCTGGTAACCAACATGGCCGTGCATGTCAAAAAAGGCCGGGACGATTTGCTGGTGTGGGTAACCACGCTGGACGAGGCCAAACCGGTCGCGCATGCGCAGGTCAATGTTCTGGATTGTTCCGGTAAAACGTTGCTGACTGGTCAGACCGGTAGCGATGGCATCTGGCATTATCGCAAGGCGGTCAAGGGCGAAGACTATTGCAACACGACAGAATTGTCCGGCCTTTTTGTCTCGGCGCGCATCGGTCCAGATCATCCGCAGGCCGCTGGCGCAGGCGATTATTCATTTGCATTTACTTCATGGGACAATGGCATTGAATCCTGGCGCTTCAACGTGCCGACAGACAGTTCCGCCCAGCCTACCGTGCGTGCCCACACCATTCTGGATCGCAGTCTGTTCCGTGCAGGCGAAACTGCGTCCATGAAGCATCTGCTGCGCACGCTGACACGCGACGGGTTTGCGCTGCCTGACATCAATACGCTGCCGGAACAGATGAGCATTGAGCTGGTGGGTGGGGAAGACAAATACAAGTTCCCCATCAAATGGCAACAAACGCCGGGCGGCAGCGTGTTCAGCGCATCAGACTGGAAAATTCCGGAAGATATCAAGCGCGGACAATACCGAATTGTGCTGGACCCCGATGGTCAGGCATACGAAACCGGTCAGTTTCGTGTCGAGGACTTCAAACTACCTTTGCTGGCAGGACAACTATCGATCACCGATACTGCGGGCGACAAAGGGCCGCTGATATCACCCAAGGCGGTCCGACTGGATATGCAAATGCGATATTTGTCTGGCGGTGCTGCCGGACGGCTGCCCGTGGATATTTCTGCCTTGTCACGCGATCGCACAATCTCATTTCGCGACTATGACGATTATTCTTTCGATCCACCACAACAGCTCGCGGTCGATACCGATAACGAGCAAGAGGAGGGGGCAGACCATAGCGACACCAGCCGCATTATCGTGAACAAGCAGAAGATGACGCTGGATGCCCAAGGGCACGGCACGCTGGCGCTGGATGCCTTGCCAGCATCGGACAGAGCGCGCAACATCACCTTTGAAGGCAGCTTCATGGATCCTAACGGTCAGGTTCAGACGCTGAGCCGGACTGTGGCCGTGTGGCCCGCCGCCTATGTGGCGGGCATTCGAAGTGGTTACCTGGTGCAGCAGGAAAAGGCTGCGGCGATATCGGTTATTGCACTGGACACGCAGGGCAGGCCGGCAGCAACGGCCCCCGTCAAGGTACGTGCCGTCAGCTATATCTATCAGACTGTGCGCAAGCGTCTGGTCGGCGGATTTTACAGTTATGACACCCAGCGCGTCGCCAAAGATCTGGGCACGATATGCACTGGCACCAGCGGCGCTGACGGCAAATTCGCTTGCGATATCAGCCTGAAAGAGCAGGGGCGGGTCAGCCTGATTGCCGAGGTTACCGATAGCGCAGGTCGCCGTGCCCAGGCCGAGTCCAGCGTCTATGTGGTGGGCGCAGGCGAGATGTGGTTCTCGGGCGAGAACAATGACCGCATCGACATTATTGCCGACAAGAAAGAATATCAACCCGGCGAGACTGCACAGTTCCAGGTGCGCATGCCGTTTCGCCAGGCCAACGCACTGGTTGCCATCGAGCGGGAAGGCGTTCTGGAAACCAGGCAAGTAGCCCTGTCGGGCACCAATCCAACATTTACCGTTCAGATCAAGCCTGAATGGGGACCGAACGTCTATGTTTCAGTATTGGCGCTGCGAGGTCGAATCCGCGACTCGGCGCAGAATCCGGATCTCAGTTGGGGAGAATCGGCTTCTGCGTTGCCTACCGCTTTAATTGATCTGGCCAAGCCGGCGTATCGCTATGGGTTGACGGCGATTCGTGTGCGCAGTGATAAAAATGCATTGAACATCAGTGTGGCCACAGACAAGCCGCGCTATCAGGTTCGCGACCAGGCCACCGCCACGATCCGGGGCACCTTGCCTGATGGCAGCCCGGCGGCCAATGCCAGTGTTGCATTGGCGGTGGTGGACGAAGCGTTGCTGGAACTTGCGCCCAATGATACCTGGAATATTGTAAAAGCCATGATGGGTGAACGCGCCTATGGGGTGGAAACATCCACTGCCCAGATGGAAGTGGTGGGACGGCGTCACTATGGTCGCAAGGCCCTGCCGCCGGGCGGTGGCGGTGGCAATGGCGGCGCTCCCACGCGCGAACTGCTGGACAGCCTGGTATTCTGGAAGCCCGATATTGTGCTGGACGCGCAGGGTCAGGCCACCGTCGCGCTCGGCCTAAATGATGCGATCTCGGGTTTTCGGCTGGCAGCCATTGCCGAACTGGGGGCGGACCGGTTTGGTCAGGGAAGTGCTCATATCGTGACCACGCAGGATTTGCAGGTTATCTCCGGTTTGCCGCTGGTTGCCCGCAGTGATGATCATTACACTGCGGCGGTCACCGTGCGCAATGCGACCGATCGCGTCATGACGGTACAAGTGGGCGCGCGCCTCAGTGGTCCGGCGCTCGCGCCGGTAACGCTCAAGCAGCAAACTGTGTCCATCGCCGCGCAGTCTTCGCAGAAGGTCGCCTGGGATATGAACATGCGTACCCTGCCGCCGGGGCCAGCGTCGCAGACCCTCAAGTGGCGTTTTGATGCCCGGGAACAGAATGGGCAAACCGGCGGCGAACTAGCGCAAGCGGCGGCGGACAGTGTTGAAGTATCGCAACTGTTGATTCCTACCGTACCGGTCACGGTGCGACAGGCCACCTTGCAATCGGTGCGCGCCAAAGAACCCATCCAGGCATTGCCTGTGCAGCCGCCGACAGGCGCGATCAACGGGGCCGACGGTGTGCCGCTGGGCGGCGTACAAGTACAACTGTCCACGTCTCTGGCAAAAGGGCTGGAGCCGGTGCGTCGCTGGTTTACCGATTATCAGTTTACCTGCCTGGAGCAACTGTCTTCGATTGCCATCGGTATTGACAATCCGCAGCGCTGGTCGGCATTGATGAACCGGTTGCCCGTATACATGGATGAGCATGGGCTGGTGGCGTACTTCCCCGGCCTGGCAGGCGATGAAGTGCTTACCGCTCATTTGCTTGCCGTGTCCCAGGAGGCCAGTCGTGCTGACCAGCCTTACGCCATTCCAAAAGCGTATCGTGAAAAAATGCTGGAAGGCCTGATGGCCTATGTAACCGGCAAAATCCGTTCGACTGCATGGCAGCCCAAACAGGACAACGGCGAACGCAGGCTGATGGTGCTGGAGGCCTTGTCACGTGCCGGCATGGTTACCCCCCGCTTGCTATCCACCGTTGAATTTGATCGTGAGCACATGAGTACGGCTGCGCTGGTAGACTGGCTCAGCATTGTGTCGCGCGTCAAGAACTTGCCGGATCAGGCCCAAACGCTGTCCACACTGCGTTCGGCCCTGCTGTCACGCATGAGCCGGCAGGGCACCAGCCTGGTGCTGGCAGATGACGATGATGCCTATCCCTGGTGGATGATGAGCAATCGCGCCACGGTAACGGCCAAACTGCTTGTTGCGGTCATGAACAACAAGGCCTGGGAGAAGGATATTCCCGTGCTGTTGACCGGTCTGCTTGGTCAGCAGCAGCGCGGCGCCTGGTCTACGACAACGGCGAATGTCTGGGGTACCCTGGCGGTTCGCGCCTTTTCCGCGACCTTTGAAAAAACGCCGGTCAAGGGAACGCTGTCCATGTCGCTGCAATCTGTCGGTGCCGCCACGGCATCAGCAGACCAGCAGTGGGAAGGGCTGCTGCCGACGCAAAAAATCCTGGTGCCATGGAAAAACAATGATCCCCAGCAACTGTCGCTTTCGCTGCAGGGAACCGGGCGTGTCTGGGCATCCATGGCAGCCCAGGCGGCGGTGCCGGTAAGCAAACCAATCTACGCGGGCTATACGCTCAGTCGCAATATCGTTCCGGTTTCACAGGCGGTAAACGGCAAATGGTCAGTGGGCGACATCTATCGCGTCCATCTGGATATCACTGCCAAGACTGCGATGAACTGGGTGGTGCTCAGTGATCCGGTGCCGGCCGGTGCGACGGTTCTGGGTGGCGGCCTGGGCCGGGATTCCGCTGTGGCAACCCAGGGTGAGAAGCAGGACGACAATGGCATGTCGCCCAGCTTTGCCGAACGCAAAAGCGAACTGTATCGTGCCTATTATGCATGGTTGCCGGCGGGCAAGACATCGCTGGAGTACACAGTGAGGCTCAATACACCTGGCAGCTATAGTTTGCCGGCCACGCGGGTTCAGGCCATGTATGCGCCGCAGGTTTACGGCGAATTGCCCAACACCGGCGGGTTTACTATTGTTGAATCGGCCGGCGAGCCAATGGCGGATTCAACACAACAGGCCGCACCCGCACAAGGGCCCAGCGCTTCGGCAGCGGCAACCCCATGATGGCACGGGCAGTCGGAAAGGCAGCAGAGCGCCGGCGCCGGCCATTCAGACTGCTGGGCTTGTGCCTGGTTGCACTGATGGTCGTGGTTATTGCCGGGCTGGCTGTCTATATCGCCCGTCTGCCTGTGCCGGAGTACGAGCAGGTGCGCAGCGGGTACCGTGCGTCCTATATCACTTTGCTTGATCGCGATGGGGCGGTGCTGGAGCGGGTACGCAACGACTTTCATGAGCGGCGTGACAACTGGACGCCGCTGGGCGAGATCTCTGTTGCCCTGGTCAGCGCTGTGCTGCAGTCCGAAGACCGGCGGTTTTACAGCCATGCCGGTGTCGATGTACTTGCGCTGGGTGCAGCGGTGCGTGACCGGCTCACCGGGCGTAGCGTGCGCGGCAGCTCGACACTTACGATGCAACTGGCCGGCATGCTGGACGAGCGCGATGGGCGCAACGGCAGGCGTACGCTGGCACAGAAAACCAGGCAGATGGTTCAGGCACTGGCCATGGAATTGCATTGGAGCAAATCGCAGATTCTTGAGGCCTACCTGAACCTGGTGCCCTGGCGCGGCGAGCTGTCCGGGGTGACTGCTGCGGCCCGCAGTCTTTTCGGTAAATATCCTGTTGGACTGGACAGTCGCGAAGCCGCGATTCTTGCGGCCATGCTACGTGCACCCAATGCTGCGCCAACCGTTATTGCGCGCCGGGCTTGTGGCATTCTGAAGGCGCAATCACAAGCGCAATATTGCGACAATCTTGCGGGCATGATCGAATATCAGTTGAGCCATACGACCAGCGCCTTGCTGGACGATCCTTTTACTGCATCTCATTTTGCCCGACGTCGGTTGGCATTGGGAATGCCGCAGCAGGCGCATCTAGTCACCACGATTGATGGCAGGCTACAGCGCACTGCGCAGACCATTGTCAATCGCGTGGTTCATGAGATTCGCCATAGTCATGCCAATGACGCCGCAGCGGTCGTGCTGGACAACCGTACTGGTCGTATTCTGGCTTACGTGGGCTCATCCGGCAACTTGGCCACAGCCCGCTATGTCGATAACGCAGCTGCCTTGCGGCAGGCCGGGTCCACGCTTAAACCCTTCCTGTACGCTCAGGCACTGGAGCAGCGCCGGATCACGGCGGCCTCCCTGCTGGACGACAGCGCGGTCAATCTGTCTACAGGCAATGGGTTGTATGTGCCGCAAAATTATGACAAGCAGTTTGGCGGCTGGGTCAGTGCCCGTACTGCTCTGGCTTCATCACTGAATATTCCGGCCGTACGCCTGCTGGTCATGGTCACGCCCGATGTCTTTCATCAGCGACTGCGCCAGCTTGGATTGCCGCTGGCGCAGTCGGGCGATTATTACGGCTACAGTCTTGCATTGGGCAGCGCCGATGTGACGCTGCTGTCGCTGACCAACGCGTATCGGGCGCTTGCCAATCAGGGTATGTACAGCGAAGTGAATTGGGGTGTTGGTGCGGCGCCGCCGGCCAATCGGGTCATGAGTCAAGAGGCGGCCTGGTTGGTGGGCGATATCCTGTCGGACCGGCAGGCCCGGGCCCGCACCTTTGGCCTGGACAGTGCCTTGTCCACCCCTTTCTGGACGGCGGTAAAAACCGGCACCAGCAAGGATATGCGCGATAACTGGACAGTGGGCTGGTCTGACAAATATACCGTGGGCGTCTGGGTGGGCAACAGTACCGGCGCCAGCATGCGCCAGGTCAGTGGTGTTACCGGAGCAGGACCTGCATGGCACGACATCATGCGGTATCTGCATGAGGATCACGCCAGTATGCAACCAACCCGGCCCGCCGGGTTGAGCGCACGCGACATCACATTTGAAAATGATCTGGAAGCAGCCCGGGCCGAATATTTTCTGCCGGGCACCGAGATGTCGCGCATCGCGCTGGCGTCTTCGGCCGCGGCACCGGCTTCCGGGCGCATGGTCATTCGCACGCCGGCTGACGGTACCATTATCGCTCTAGATCCGGATATCCCGGCAGATAATCAACGCCTGCAGCTATTGACTACAACACCGGCCGGTGGCAGGCACGCAACCGTGCGCTGGTACGTCGACGGTCGTTTTTTGGGCGATACCAATCCCTTTGCCTGGTATCCCGTACCTGGCAGCCACCTGATTGAAGCGCGCGATGAAAACGACCAGACGCAGGATCGGGTGCGTGTCAATATACGCGGCGCGCAGTTGCGACAGCAACTGGGACAGCAGCCTTGATCGGCCGTTACGATGCCTATCGGACACACGCCATGCGATCTGTTGCATAATTGAATAAACAGTCCAATCAGGTGGTGCCTCAATGAAAACCAATACAAGCAACTCACAACTGAAAGTTGGCGTCGGCCAGTTTGCTGCCGTCAACGAGATCGAACCCAATAAGGAACATATCCACACCCTGGTAACGCAGGCGGCAGAGCAGGGCGTGCAACTGCTGGTCCTGCCCGAGGCGTCCATGTGTTCTTTCGGCTCGCCGCTGCCGCAATTGCGCGAGACGGCCGGCAACAACTCGCCTGCCTTTGTTCGCTACATGCAGGATCTGGCACGCGACCATAACATGCACATCGTGGTTGGTGTGCTGAGCCTGGCAGACCAGCCGGGCGATGAACGGGTGACCAATCAGTTGCTGGTTCTTGACGATACCGGCGCGCAGGTGCTTCGTTATACCAAAATGCATGTCTATGATGCATTCAAGTTCAAGGAGTCAGACAAAGTGCGGCCCGGCAGTTTTGGCCAGGAAAACGCCGAACTGGGTCTGTTCGATATCAAAGGGTTTCGGGTTGGCCTGATCAACTGCTATGATCTGCGTTTTCCGGAAATGGCTCGCGCGCTTATTGACCAGGGAGCAGATGTGCTGTCGGTCAGTGCGGCCTGGCTTGCCGGCCCGCTTAAGGAAAACCATTGGGAAATATTGCTGCGGGCACGCGCCATTGAAAACACCAGCTATGTGCTGGCATCGGGGCAGACTGCACCACGCAATTGCGGCCTGAGCATGATTGTGGATCCACTGGGTATGGTGCTGGGCACTGCCACCGCTGACCCGGGTCTGGCTGTTCATACTCTGTCATCACAACGCATTGCTGAAGTTCGCGAGCTGTTGCCATGTCTGCAAAATCGTCGTTATCAGGTATCAGGATTGAAATGAATACAACTGCAATAAAAAGAACGCATCCGGACGAACTCATTGTCGGGCTGGTTTCCGTCTCGGACCGGGCAACATCCGGCGTCTACGAGGACAAAGGCATCCCCTCGCTGCAGGCCTGGCTGGAGCGCGCCATGCAGTCGCCGTTTCGCATCTGCCCCAGGCTGATTGCAGATGATCAGCAGACCATTTCCGACACGCTGATCGAGCTGGTGGACCAGCAGGGATGCGATCTGGTGCTCACCACTGGTGGCACGGGCCCGGCGCGGCGCGACGTTACACCCGAAGCGACATTGGCGGTTGCCAGCAAGCACATGCCCGGTTTCGGTGAACAGATGCGACAAATCAGCCTGGCCTTTGTGCCTACCGCCATTTTGTCCCGACAGGTCGCTGTCATCCGCGAAGCGGCTGAACATGCTGCGCTGATTATCAATCTGCCGGGGCAACCCAAAGCCATACAGGAAACCCTGGAAGGCTTGCGTGATGAACAGGGCAAAGTAAAAGTGCCGGGCATCTTTGCCGCCGTGCCTTATTGTATTGACCTGATCGGCGGTCCCTATATAGAGACCCGAGACGATGTGGTCGCGGCTTTTAGGCCAAAATCGGCCCGGCGTGAGCCCAAAGCTTGACAGTTGTGATGTCACAATTGGTAAATTTGGTAAAAAGGCGGGTTCCAGCGCCTTATATGCGGTTTCCCACTTAAAATAGTGGCTGTTCAGATATTTTTCAATTTCAGGAGATCGTTACATGGCACTCGTTTCTATGCGCCAATTACTGGATCATGCCGCGGAAAACGGCTATGGTATTCCCGCCTTCAACGTGAACAATCTGGAGCAGGTGCAGGCCATCATGGAAGCGGCCAAGGAAACCAACAGTCCGGTCATCATGCAGGCGTCTGCTGGTGCGCGTAAATACGCAGGCGAAGGTTTTCTCAAGTACCTGATCCAGGCTGCGGTAGAGAGCTATCCGGAAATCCCGGTAGTCATGCACCAGGATCATGGCCAGTCACCTGAAATCTGTCAGGGCGCCATCAATCTTGGCTTTTCAAGTGTCATGATGGACGGCTCTCTCATGGCCGACGGTAAAACCATTGCCGATTATGAATACAACGTGGAAGTAACCAAGAAAGTTGTTGATCTTGCACACAAGGTCGGCGTCACCGTAGAAGGTGAACTGGGTTGCCTGGGCTCGCTTGAAACCATGAAAGGCGACAAGGAAGACGGCCACGGTGCAGAAGGCACCCTGACCATGGAGCAATTGCTTACCGATCCGGAGCAGGCTGCAGATTTTGTCCGTCGCACCCAATTGGATGCGCTGGCGATCGCGATTGGTACAAGCCATGGCGCTTACAAATTTACCCGCAAGCCTACAGGCGATATTCTGTCTATCAATCGCATCAAGGAAATCCACGCCCGCTTGCCCAACACGCACCTGGTCATGCATGGCAGCTCCAGTGTTCCCCAGGAATTGCTGGCCGAAATCCGTGAGTTCGGTGGCGACATGAAAGAAACCTATGGTGTGCCGGTCGAAGAAATTCAGGAAGCCATCAAGTTTGGCGTGCGCAAGGTCAATATCGATACCGATATCCGTCTTGCCATGACAGGCGCCATTCGCCGTTTCCTGGGCGAAAACCCCGGCAAATTCGACCCACGTGAATACAACAAGCCTGCCCGCGAAGCCGCCAAGAAAATCTGCGTGGCGCGCTATCAGGAATTTGGTACCGCCGGCAACGCCAGCAAAATCAAGCCGATTGCTCTGTCTGAAATGGCCGCAGCCTATGCTGCAGGCAAGCTGTCTCAACAGATCAAATAAGACGATTGCGCCGTCTCCTGGGACGGCCTGTCAGGGAAACCCCGTCACGACGATGCGTTGTGGCGGGGTTTTTCTTGTGGGTTTCCGTAATAGTAAATGATACCCGTAACGGGTACACTGCTATAATTTAGCAAGACGCAGTGGCAGTATGAGAGTGTTAAAGCGCAGAGCGTTTGCGAAGTGGCAATTGCGTGAAAAATTGCCTGACGCTGTTTTATGTTGGGCGGTCATGGAAATGGAGCACGGGCTGATCGACGCCGATTTGGGTGGAAAACTTTATAAAAAACGGGTGCCTGGCACTGGTCGCGGTAAAAGCCGGGGGTACCGAACATTGCTTTCGGCTCGAATAGGTAGTCGGTACATTTTCCTGCATGGTTTTCTCAAAAGTGAGCAGTCCAATATTTCTCCGAAACAAAAGCAGGCCTTAAGCTATGCCGGCCAGGTATTTCTGGCCCTATCAGATGACGATTTGGTTCTTGCCCTGCAAACCGGCGTCCTACAGGAGTTGCATTGTGACAGGAAAAATCATTGAATCATTGCGCGGTGAACTGGCTGAACTACAGACTGTGGGTGCGATCAGCAAGACGACAATGCGCGAGTTTGATACGCTTTTTCCGTTGCCTGTGAGGAATTTTACGGCGACAGATATACGAAAGTTGCGCGAGTCACTTAATATCAGCCAGCCTGTCTTTGCGCTTCATTTACATACCACGGCCTCTACTATACGTAAATGGGAGCAGGGTCATACGCGCCCGTCCGGACCTGCGTTGAAATTGCTCAATGTGATCGCCGACAAGGGGCTGCAAGCCATTCTGTAAGATGCTCTTGCCGTATGAGGGAGCACGCTTATGTTGCGGGCCGCTAGCGGACCCCGCCACGACGATGCGTTCTGGCGGGGTTTTTTACATTCAAGCGCGGCATATGGCGGTAAAATAACGGATTATTCCCATTTCTATTCCATGATCGTACGCCCGCGCCAGTATTTCACGCGCCGGCGTACCGCATGATATTTTCCCTTGCAAAGGATTTCCGGTGACATCTGCGCTTCTTCAATCTGATATTCAGTCCCTGCCACTGCTGGCACGCGGCAAAGTCCGTGATATGTACGCCGTGGGCGACGACAAACTGTTGATTGTTGCTTCTGATCGTATTTCTGCGTTTGATGTGATTCTGGATGATCCTATTCCCGGCAAGGGCCAGGTGCTTACCGAACTCACTGAGTTCTGGCTGAAGAAACTGGGACATATCATTCCCACCCATGTGACTGGCATCGCTCCCGAAGAGGTCGTTCAGCCTTCGGAAGCAGACCAAGTCCGCGGCCGGGCCATGGTCGTCAAGCGCCTGAAGCCTGTGCTGGTGGAAGCCGTCGCCCGGGGTTATCTGATCGGGTCCGGCTGGAACGACTATCAGAAAACCGGCGCCATCTGCGGCGTTAGCCTGCCTGC
This sequence comes from Advenella incenata, assembly GCF_004217095.1. Taxonomy (GTDB): domain Bacteria; phylum Pseudomonadota; class Gammaproteobacteria; order Burkholderiales; family Burkholderiaceae_B; genus Advenella; species Advenella incenata. Next base: position 1,495,789 of record NZ_SHKO01000001.1, read on the forward strand.
TGGTCTGGTGCAGGCGCAGAAACTGGCAGCGCCTATCTTTACGCCGGCGGCCAAGGCCGAAATGGGTTCTCATGATGAGAATGTAGACTTTGCCCATGTCGTGCGCGAAGTCGGGCAAGAGGTTGCCGAGCAGATTCGTGATATCACGCTGCGTCTTTATACAGAGGCGGCCGATTATGCCGCAGAAAAAGGCATCATCATTGCCGATACCAAATTTGAATTCGGCCTGGACGACAAGGGTGTCCTGCATCTGATGGACGAAGTGCTCACGCCCGACTCTTCCCGTTTCTGGCCTGCAGACTCGTATCAGACGGGCATCAGTCCGCCATCCTTCGACAAGCAATTTGTGCGCGACTGGTTGGAAACGCAGCCCTGGGATAAGACAGCGCCCGCACCGCGGCTGCCACAGGACGTTTTGCAGAAAACGGCCGACAAATATCGTGAGGCGGCCACCCGCCTGATCGGATAAGCAGGACGTTATGAACGAAACAGTCAACTCAGGTAATCACAATACCGATTCAAGACAGGCAGATCAGGCGCAGGTCGGTGTCATCATGGGTTCGTCCAGCGATTGGGACGTCATGAAAAATGCCACGGACATGCTCGAGCAATTCGGCGTGTCTTACAAGGCCCAGGTCATTTCAGCGCATCGTATGCCACAAGATATGGCCGATTATGGCGCGACAGCCTATGATCGCGGCCTGCGGGCAATTATTGCTGGCGCCGGCGGTGCAGCGCATTTGCCTGGCATGATGGCCGCGCTGACCGAGGTGCCGGTGTTTGGCGTGCCGGTCCCGTCGCGCTATCTGCGCGGCGAAGATTCCCTGCTATCCATTGTGCAAATGCCCAAGGGAGTACCTGTTGCCACGTTTGCCATCGGTGAAGCCGGCGCAGCCAATGCAGCACTACATGTGATTGCCATGCTGGCCATGAACAATCCGGCGTTGCGCGAACAATTGCGCGCGTTCCGCGAGAAACAGACCAATACGGCAAGGGCGATGACATTGCCACCGGCTACTAAGAACTGAAAGAGAATTTTCGCAATGCACACACCAATAGCACTTTCTGACCGCATTCAGCCTGGCGAATGGCTGGGCATGCTGGGCGGCGGCCAGCTGGGTCGCATGTTCTGCCACGAAGCGCAGAAACTGGGATACAAGGTCGTTGTTCTGGATCCGTCCGGCAACAGTCCTGCTGGCATGGTGGCCGAGCGGCATATGGCCGCAGCCTACGATGATATTGTTGCACTCAGGGAGCTGGCCGCGATCACGCCCGCGGTCACGACGGAATTTGAAAACGTGCCGGCCAGCAGTCTGAAGCAGCTATCTGCGAGCTGCCGCGTGACGCCTGGCGCGGCGGCGGTCGCCGTCGTGCAGGACCGGATTGCCGAAAAGGCATTTATCAGTGCCCAGGATATTCCTGTTGCGCCTTATTGCGAGGTTCGCGAGGTGAGTGACCTGGAGCAGGCGCAGGACGCCCTGTTTCCCGGCATTCTGAAAGTAGCGCGCCTGGGTTATGACGGCAAGGGCCAGCAACGGGTCTCGACCCGCACTGAAGCCATTGAAGCTTTTCGTGACTTTGGTCAAATACCCTGCGTGCTTGAAGCCATGTTGCCGCTGGATCATGAAATTTCAGTTGTCATGGCGCGGGCGATCAGCGGAGAGACTGCGATTTTTCCGATTGGCATTAATACCCATGAAAACGGCATTCTTGCCAGTACGGTTGTCGCCTCAGGTCTGATCAACGAAGACCTGGCCAGGCAGGCCAGGGAAGCCGCCCTGCGCATTGCCGAAGGACTCAATTACCAGGGCGTGTTGTGTGTCGAATTCTTTGTGCTGTCCGACGGTCGCCTGATTGCAAACGAAATTGCCCCACGTCCGCACAACAGTGGCCACTACACGATGGACGCCTGTGTCACCAGCCAGTTTGAACAGCAGGTGCGTGTCATGACGGGCATGCCGCTGGGAGCGACAGACCTGCTCACGCCCGTGGTCATGCTCAATATCCTGGGCGACTGCTGGTTCAATGGCAATGCCAGCCATGCGCGGGAACCGCAATGGCATGACATTCTTGCCATCCCGGGTGTATCGTTGCATCTGTATGGCAAGGACGAGCCGCGCCCGGGACGCAAGGTCGGGCATATCAACGTTGTGGGCACCACCATTGAGCAGGCCAAGGAACGGGCACGGGATGTAATCCGTAAAATGGGAATTCGCACCGTTTTGTCCTGACCTGCTTTAACCGTATACCTATACCCTGTAATCTTAAGAAGCAGTCCCGGCAATCCTGGATTGCACCCGATCACCACGCGACACAGAACCTTTCCATGACCGATATGACTAGCTCGATTGACCATGCCGCGCGCGTTTTGAACGAAGGCGGCTTGGTGGCGCTGCCTACCGAGACGGTTTATGGTCTGGGCGCCGACGCCGAGAGTGCGCAGGCCGTGGCCAAAATCTACCAGGCCAAGCAGCGGCCAGCCAACCATCCACTTATTGTTCATATCGCGCCGGAGGCGGATCTGTCCTATTGGACGCGGGACGTTCCGGCAGAAGCGCAAAAGCTGATGCAGGCGTTCTGGCCGGGACCATTGACGCTGATCCTGCCGAAAAACCCGGCCATCACCGATGCGGTGACCGGCGGACAAGACAGTATCGGCCTGCGATGCCCGTCGCACCCGGTCGCGCTGGCGCTGATCCGCGCTTTTGCCCGCCTGCGCCCCTCGGGGCAGGCCGGTATTGCAGCGCCTTCTGCCAACCGGTTCGGCCATGTGTCTCCGACCAAAGCCCAGCACGTACGCGACGAATTTCCCCAGGAATGTGCTGATGGCATGCCGGTACTGGAAGGCGGCGACACCGACATCGGCATTGAATCGACGATTGTGGACGTCTCGCGCATTGCGCAGGGCATGCCGGTCGTACTGCTTCGTCCTGGTCATATTTCCGCCGCGCAACTGGCGCAGGTACTGGGCTATACCCCGGCCAGCCCGGACGCTGCGGTTCCTCGTGCATCGGGCACGCTGAAGGCCCATTACGCGCCGCAAACCCGGCTCAGCCTGTTCGACGCCACAAACCTGGAAGGCATGCTGGCCGCCCGACCCGGGCACGAGCGCTGGGCCATCTATGCGTTTGACGCGCCGCCACCGGCCTTGCCTGCACAGCTGCAGTGGCACCAGGTGTCTTCTGACCCGGTCCGCTATGCACATGACCTGTATGCACTGCTGCGCGAGGCAGACCAGCAGAATTTGGACCATTTGCTGATCCAGCGCCTGCCCGCAGACCAGCGGTGGGATGCGGTTGCCGATCGCCTGCAGCGCGCCGCCGCCGCTTTCGAATAAAGCATTCCCGGCCACGGGTTTGGTCAGGAATGCTTTATTTTCCAGTCTGTTACGCCAATTGCAGCAGTTTATTCTGGAAAACGCATGGCCGCTTTGCCAGTTGGCCTAAACCGGATTATGATGATTCTATTGGAATCTCCGGAACACAATATGTTAGAAATCAAGAATCTTCAGGAAATGGTGGATGTGCGCAGGGATATCCACGCCCACCCCGAACTGGCTTACGAAGAAAATCGGACCGCACAGGTCATTTGTCGCAAGCTCAAGGAATGGGGTATCCCTTACGAAGCGGGCATCGGCAAAACCGGCGTGGTTGCAACCATCCGGGCTGGCAGCGCCGACAAGGCCATTGCGTTGCGCGCCGATATGGACGCGCTACCCATGCAGGAAGAAAACCGTTTTGCACACCGTTCGCAGCATGATGGCAAAATGCATGGCTGCGGCCACGATGGGCATACCACCATGCTGCTTACTGCGGCGCATTACCTGAACGAGACACGCAATTTCGACGGTACGGTTCACCTGATATTTCAGCCAGCCGAAGAGGGTGCCGCGGGCGCCAAAGCCATGCTTGACGACGGGTTGCTGGAACGGTTTCCCTGCGAAGCCATTTTCGGCATGCACAATTGGCCTGGGCTGCCCGAAGGGGCATTCGGCTATCGCAGCGGGCCGCTGATGGCCTCCAGTAATGTATTCAGAATCACCGTTTCTGGAAAAGGCGGTCACGCGGCAGCGCCCGCCGATTGCGCCGATCCGGTGCCGGCGATTGCCCAGATTGCGGTGGCGCTGCAAACCATCGTATCGCGTTCGGTTCGTCCAATTGACCCGGCAGTCTTGTCCATTACGCAAATTCATACCGGGTCGGCCAATAATGTCATTCCCGACAGTGGCTGGCTTGCCGGCGCTGTGCGCTGTTTTTCCGATGACGTGATTGACGTGATGGAAAAACGCATGCGCGAATTGGCTACGCAGATTGCCAGCAGCTTTGGCTGTACCTGCGAAGTTGAATTTGACCGCAGATATCCGCCACTGGTGAACACGCCCGACGAAACCGAGTTCTGCCGCCAGGTCATGGAGTCCCTGTATGGCGAGCGCAGCGCCGAGATGGTGCGAGAGAATGTGCAGGTCATGCCCTCCGAAGATTTCTCTTTCTTCCTGCGCGAACGGCCTGGCAGTTATGTCTTTTTGGGAAATGGCGAGGGTAACCACCGCGAGCCGGACCATGGTCTGGGCCCTTGCATGCTGCACAACCCGAGCTATGATTTCAACGACAATCTGATCCCGATCGGCGCCAGCTACTGGATTCGCCTGACTGAAATGTATCTGGCGTCCAAAGCCAGCTAACAGCACACTTCTAGCGATTCCCGGTATCGATGCGACCGGGAATGACGCACTGCGGTCATGTTGACGCACGCAATTGGCAAGCGCAAAAATACCTGCGCCTGGGTAGCGAGCACCATCAGCTGGTCATTCGGCCAACATGGGGCCATCATCATGGTTCGTATTTATCATATTCCTCGAATTTCTCGCATGTGGAACCGAGTGCTGAACGCCACGGGAGCCTTGCCAAAGTAATTGCGCTTATCAACCAACCGAACGGTTGGCGGATACTTGATCCGCTCAGATGATATTGCTTTTGTCATGATTGGAGTTGGCATTCTGGTTATTTTAATGACTTGGCAATACCCATGATCAACGTTACCATGAGTTCAAATCTGGCGTGATACCAAGGAGCTTGTTCAATGCGATCGTTGTTTCGTTATATAGTACTTGCGGTTTTATTTGCGAGCGGACAATTTGCCATTGGGGCTGGCCTGCAGGTCACACCCATTGTCCTGGATATCAAGCAGACACAAAAATCCGATGGCTTGTGGCTGACCAATACTTCAAATGCTGCAATGGACGTGCAGGTTCGGGTGTTTGAATGGGTGCAAAATCATAAAACGGATGTACTTGCACCAACGACAGACTTCGTGGCCAGCCCTCCCATGGCAAAAATCCCCGGCGGTGGCAAACAATTTGTCCGTTTGGTCAAAGTGGGGCAGCCTGCAGTTCCGATAGAGCGTTCATACCGTATTGTCGTGGATGAATTGCCATTGGAGAGCGCCACGAGCAAAGGCTTGACATTCGCCCTGAGATATTCCATCCCGGTGTTTATTCACGGAGCCAATGCACCCACGTCGCCGCAACTGAGCTGGTATCTGGCAGCGGATCCCAAAGGCGGTGTACTGTTAACGGTAAACAATTCAGGAACAACCCGGGCAAAATTGAGTGATTTGACCTTCACAAGCAAAAGCGGGCAGACCCTTGCGATAAACAAAGGATTGTTTGGTTACGCGCTGGCCAATAGTGGCAGACAGTGGTCTATTTCTACAAATACCCGTTTGTTTTCGAGAGGGGGAACCTTTCAAGCAGTCATGAACGGCAAGGCAATAGAGATCTCTGTTCCTGGCATCAGGTAAATACTGCAAAACCGTGGGCGATTGAGCGAGTGCTCTGGTTATTGATTGAAAGGTAACTTTATTGTAACAGTATTGTTTAAATGCAACATTGCGCCATTTTGGTGCTTGAATCAAATTATCACATTTGCTATTGTGGCTCAATAGGTAAGGCAACGGGCTTTATCATAAATGTAGCACCAACCAATAATAGGAATAATAATGAAAACCAAGATAATGGTCATGTGTGTGGGGATGGCAGTCACGCTGGTTTCCATGAGTGCCCGAGCGGCATCGGAGGCTACGACGTTTGATGTTACTATTTCCATCACACCTTCGTGCAATATCAGCACATTGGGAAATGGCGTATCAACATTGGCCTTTGGCTCGCATGATTCTTTCCAGACGCAGGTCGCGGGTTCGACTGATTTGGTCGTCACTTGTACCAATGGCGCCGCCTATCAATTGGGCTTGAACGAAGGGCTGCATGCCAGTACGGCAGCGGATGTCAACACCCGGCGGATGATCGGTGTCAGCACTGCACCAGACAATACCGCGGATTTTGTGCCTTATCAGCTTTATCAGGATGCGAGCTATGCGACTGTCTGGGGCAACACGCTTGATACCAATACCAAAGCTGCGACGGGAACCGGCACGCAGGATACTCACACCGTATATGGCCGGGTTCCAAGCACCAACTACACTGTCGGAAATTATCAAGACACCATTACGGCTACAGTGACATTTTGATCGCCTGTTAAACCAATAGGTCTTAGGAATATGACTATGACTGCGAATGGTTGAATGGGTAAGACCGGGAAAGGTTGTTGCTCTGCTAACGATATGTTGCGCGCTTGCTGAATCGGCCAACGCACAACATATTCCGCCACCGGTCCGCCAGAAAGATGGCTACGCACCAGCTCAGGCGGGATTCAATACTGTTTATCTTGAGACTTCGCTGAACGGCAATCCTATCGGCAATCTGACCCCCTTCATAGAGAAAAACGGCAAATTGTCTGCCAGTCCTAGCGTCTTGCGCAGCATGGGTTTTCGCGTGCCTGACGATTCCTCGTCACCCATTGCGCTGGATGATATTGATCGGCTCAGTTACCGTTACAGCCAGGACGTACAGCGAATCTCTATGACAGCACCACTGGATGAACTGGATCTGGAAGCCACCGAGCTGACCAATGAAAGCTCCCCTGATATTGATGTGTCTACTGGCACAGGGCTGTTGCTCAATTATGATATTTACGCATGGCACTCAACACATCGCTATAAATCCATCAGCGCTTTTTCCGAGTTAAGGTTTTTCAGCCCGCTGGGCGTGTTAAGCAATACGGCGCTGTTCAAGAAAGAATCAGGCACTCAGCAGATTGCAGGGCAGAGCGATTCGGTACGCCTGGATACGCAATGGGAAACCTCCTGGCCTGGCAGCGCCGTGAGCCTGCGGCTGGGCGATACCCATACCGCGGCAGTACCATGGTCGCGGGCGACGCGCATTGGCGGTATTCAGCTGAGTCGCAATTTTGCCCTGAAGCCGTATTTTTCCACCGCACCCTTGCCGTCGTTTCTGGGGTCTGCAGATATTCCTTCCAATGCTGAACTCTATGTGAATGGGATTAAACAGTTTGAACAAGAGGTACCTGCAGGTCCCTTCAATATTCAGACGATGCCTTATATCAGCGGGGCAGGCAATGCCACATTGGTTTTGACCGATGCAATGGGCAAGCAGCGGGCAGTGGAACTGCCGTTTTACAACAGCACAACGTTATTGAAAAAAGGACTGGCCGACTGGTCCATCGAGGCCGGTTATGTGCGCAAATCATATGGGATAAAATCATTTGATTACGGCCATGATCCCATGTATTCAGGTTCAATTCGCTACGGGGTTACCAATGCAATCACTGCCGAAGCTCATGCAGAAAGTACAAAGAAACTGGTCAATTACGGTGCCGGCGTAAACGTGCGTCTCGGCCAATTCGGTGTGGTGACCGGTTCCTATGCAAGCAGCAGGCATAATCATGTCAAAGGCGGCATGTACAGTTGGGGATATCAGTGGCAGGGCAGTCGGTTCCATGTGAGTACTGATCTGAAAAAAGCACAGAAGACCTATCGTGATGTTGCCTCGCTGTACGGCTCAGAAGTGCCTGAAACCAACCGGATTTTGTCGGCTGGTGTCAATATGGATCAATGGGGTCAACTGGGCGTGAGCTACATTAACCTCAAGTATTTCGGACAACCTGCAGATCGCTACCTGAATGTTTATTGGAGCAAGCAGATCAATGACACAGTGAATGTGGCACTGAACTACAACAAGGATTTGAACAAATCCGGGCGCCAGACGCTGTTTCTGGGCGTCTCGTTCAGTTTTGATAAACGCTATTCGGCCTATGTGTCGGCCACCGCACTCAATGACACCAATCGCTACACGGCCAGTGTATTCCGGCGCTCTGAAGACGATGAAGGGTTGTCATGGATGGTGCAGTCGCAATACGAACGACAGTCTGCTGGGTTGTATGCAAGCGCAAATTATCGTGGCCGTTATGGCGAATATTCAGCCGGGGTCCAGAGCGACCGGGGCAACAGTGCCGCATACGCGAATACGACGGGTTCGCTGGTGCTGATGTCCGGTGGCGTGTTTGCCAGTCGGCAGATTACAGACGGGTTTGCCGTAGTCTCGACCAATGGTGTCAAGGATGTGCCAGTCCAGCTGGAGAACCGCAACTATGGCACAACCAATAATAGCGGTTTGCTGATCGTGACGCCTTTGAATTCGTATCAAAAAAATCAAATTGCCATTGACCCGTCGGTACTGCCGGCGAACATGATGATAGATAAAGTGAATACGACCGTCGCGCCGGAAAGAGGATCGGGTACGCGGGTCCTCTTTAAGATTGCACCAGCCCGCGCGGCAACGGTGATTTTGCATGATCGTAACGGTCAGCCGCTGCCATTGGGAACACGGGTTGTGCTCAATGGCGGCTCGGAAACCATTGTGGGTTATGACGGTATTGCGTATCTGGAACAATTGCAGTCGCGCAACCAAGTTGTAGCATCATTGCCCTCTGGCACCTGCCGGGTAGGCTTTGAGTTCACTAATACAGAAGACACGATACCACGGCTTGGGCCGCTGGTATGCAAGGAATAAAACATCATGCGCATGCTTAAATTGCTCAGCCTGTCATTTGTTTTCGTGTTGGCTTCGCTGTTTGTGGCCGGGAAGGCGCAGGCGGCCTGTACCGCGACAGTAACTGCGCTCAATTTTGGGCCGATCAATCCGGTGTCCCCAGGTTCTTTTGATGTCAACGCAACGGTCAGCTATAGCTGCAGCTCACTGATTTCCTTACTGAGCTATATAAAGGTGTGCATCGAAATCGGGCCAGGTCCGCAAGACGCTGATGTGACCAACCGAGTATTGACCCATTCTGCCATCTCGTCTGAAAAGTTGACATATAACGTCTATTCCAATCCCGCAAGAACAACAGTATTTGGTAATGTTTACGGATCGGGTAGCCCGCCGGTCACAATTCTTCATGGTCCGTACACCCTCGGATTGCTTGCGACTGCCAGTGGTTCGCAAACCGTTTATGGCCGGCTGGCAGCGGCCAATCCGTTTATGCAACGCAACATTGGGCAGTACACTTCGACGCTGCCCGTCACCGTGCGGATGGCGCTTGTGTCGGTAGCGGGCCAGAGCCCTTGCCTGGATTTATCACCTGCGAACATTCCGTTGTCAATTACAGCAACCTTGATCAGCGCCTGCAAGATCAGTGCCCAGCCTTTGAGTTTCGGTATTCATCCAAGTAACTTTTCCGCAAACGTCACATCAACCTCGACGATCGCTTCATCTTGCACCAAAGCCACGCCTTATCAAATTGGCTTGAATAATGGTTTGCATGCTATGGGGAATCAGCGGCGTATGAAAGCGGGAGATGGTCAGTTCATCAATTACGAGTTGTACAAAGATGCGGCCCGTGCGCAGCGCTGGGGGGCTGCGCTCAATACGGCCGAGACGCTTGCCGGCGTGGCAACAGGATTAACGCAAAATGCGACTGTATATGGCAGCGTCCCACCGCAGGCCGGGTTAAGGGCAGCCGATTACAAGGATACCATCACGGTAACCATCACGTATTAATGTGCGAATGGTAGGTTAGCTTGTAAGCTTTAAGGGTCGAGCTCCCGTCTCTTTCCTGAAACACGCGCAGGCATTCAACAGGATCGGCTGTTTCGCTCTTTCAGAGTTATGGATGAGTACGAATGAAAATGCAACCCACTATGCGGATGGCTTTGGGAGCGATCAGACAACGTGAAACGCCAACGACTTACCAAGTGTCTTAAATGCCTGGTCGATTGTATCGACCTTTGTCACCATAAACCCCGGGCCATCGGGTGTCAGCATAAATGGATATTTCATATTGCGTTCTTTTCTGTCAATTCCCCATATCTGGCCAGCGCAATTCTGCGCGCAGCGTTGTGATCCACAATAGGGCGTGGATACGTTCTATCCAGCTCAATCTGCGCGCTCGCCAGTATCTGATCGCCTGCCGTCCATGGAGCATGGATGTGCTTACCGGATAAGGCCATCAGCTCGGGCACATAACGACGTATGAATTTTCCGTCCGGATCGAATTTCTGTGATTGGGTGATTGGGTTGAATATACGGAAATAGGGCTGGGCGTCACAACCGGTAGAGGCGGCCCATTGCCAGCCGCCGTTGTTTGCGGCCAGATCAAAATCATTCAACTTCAACGCGAAGTATTGCTCACCGCGCTTCCAGTCGATACCCAGGTCCTTGGTCAGAAAGCTGGCAACAATCATGCGCAACCGGTTGTGCATATAGCCCGTTTGATTAAGCTGTCGCATGCCTGCATCGACAATCGGATAACCTGTTTCGCCCAGGCACCACGCCAGGAAGTGGCGCTCGGCTTGCGGTCCGCTTTCCCATTCAATCGCCTCATATTTGGCGTTGAAAGCGTGTTCGACCACCTGCGGATAATGATGCAGGATCATGAAATAAAAGTCTCGCCAGATCAGCTCGCTCAACCAAGTCTCAGCGCCCTGGTCGCCCGCGGACATTGCCGAAAAGGCGGCCTTGACCAACGTGCGAATAGATACGGTGCCGAACCGCAGGTGCACAGATAAATAGCTTGGGCCTCGCAGAGCCGGATAATCACGTTTGGCATCATAGGCCTTCATGCGGGGCAGAAAATCCTGCAGTGCATCCTGGGCGCCGCTGCTGCCGGCCGGCATCGGCACCGGCTGCGCTGGCGGTTTGAAGCCGATCTCTTCCAGGCACGGGCGTTGCGCCAGTGCTTGCGGGGCAGGCGCCAATGCGCCCACCAATGATTCGACGGGCACAGCAGCGTAGTGTTCGCTGTGCAAGGTTTTTAGCCAGGCGTTTTTGTAAGCGGTAAATACCTTGTACGGGCGACCTTGTCCGTTGAGTATTTCGTCGGTTTCAAAAATGACCTGATCCTTGAACAGGAGAAGCGCACGGTTCTCCGACTGCAGCATTGTGCCAACCTGCTGGTCGCGCTCTTTTGCCTGTGGCTCGTAATCACTGCCGACAAACACTGCCTCTACGTTCAACTGCCGTGCGATGGCCGGGATGATTTGCTGTGGTGTACCGTGACACACGATCAGCCCCGAACCTGCTTGCTGCAATTGGCGCTGCAGATCGTCCAGGCATGCATCAATGAATGCCACGCGGCGATCGTCAGGGGGGAGGGTAGAAAGAATATGGGTGTCGAAGATAAACAGGCAGAACACCGTGTCACATTGACGCAGCGCTTGAAACAGGGGGCGGTTGTCAGTCATGCGCAGGTCACGACGGAACCACATCAAACCATGGCTATATTGTTTCATGGGTCAGGTTTTTGGATAAACAATCGTGGAAACACGAGCTTAACTGAATTTCCTGAAAAATACATTGAACCGCTCTTGTGCTGGTGTTCTTATCCAGCAGTCCTTTGCGCGGCGGGCACTTGGCCGATTCTGCCCGGTCTTCATTGTTTCCAATGATCAATCACGAGGCCAGAGGCCGTACCGGAGGTGATGCCGCCCGATGCAGGCGCCTGGCCGCAAGCGGGCGCGCATGCATCGATAGTTCGGGCATTACATGTTGTGTTTGATTTGACCACAATTGAGATCTCAACCGGGCTCAACAAAGCAGTAGGGCAGGCTGAATATCAGTTGGGGCGTTATTTGCTGTCGGACAGAACCAATTTTTCCAGGTAATCCAGATCCTCACGTACCAGACGCAGCGATTCCCTTACATCCGGCACTTCGGGTCGCCTTGCTGCATCACGCAACAGCGAATTGACAGCCATGTCAGCCATGATCCCGGCGACATTGGCGCGATCCAGTCTGCCCTCGGGCTTATACCACCAAGCCGACCAGTTGCACATGCCAATCAGACTGAAAGCGGCTACATGTGCGTCAACCATGCGAAACACGCCTTCCCGGATCCCTCTTTCTATGACATGGCTGAAGTTCTCAAGCACATTACGGCGTGCATTTTGCACTGATATGCGTTGTTTCGGTGACAAGTCGGCCTCGGTACGATCTGCAACGCGAAACTCTGCAGGGCGGGACAGTATCAGGTCGGCGTGCTGGGTGACCAGCGCGCGCAACGCCGTCACCGGGTCAAGATCGTCGCGGGCAACCGTGTCGCCGGCCAGTTTGCGCGCCGCACTGAGCACTTCCTCTGTCAGCGATTGCTGAATCTGTTCCTTGTTCTTGAAATAGTAATACACCGCCGTACGGCTCAATCCCAGCGCTTCGGCAATGTCCTGGATGCTGGTGCCGCCGGTGCCTCGTTCAATGAAAAGCGTTGCCGCCACATCCAGGATGGCACTGCGTAGCGCTTCTCCTTTGAGCGTAGCCTTTGTAGAAATGTCGTTCATGTGGTACTCCCTGTCGCAACGCAGCCATTAAACCCTAGTTGGCTGCCGGTTGTATAGCCCATTATTTTCCTTGATTTGACGGATTCGTCAAATATTAAAATTTAATTGACATTAAAGTCAAATAATTATCTAATATGTCAAATAACACATCGATGATATTTGGAAAGGAGAACGATTGTGGCAACAAACCCATCTGCAAATCCGGTTACCGCGGGGTTTCTGAACACGGACTGGAATCCACGCGATTTGCCCGCAGGCGCCTCGACACGCAACGTGGTCCTGCGCTGCGCCGATGGCGCCGCCACCTCTGGCTCTCTGTATCAGCCAGCCGGCAAGCGCTGCAGGACGGTAGTATGCATCATGCATCCACGTGAGTTCATGGCATGCCACTACCTTATTCCAGATATTGTTGCGGCAGGCTGTGCCGCCTGGTCTCAGGGTGCACGATCAGTGGGCAATGACCTGCGCCTGGAGCATGAATTTGCATTGCATGATGTCACCGCAGGCCTGACCTTTCTGCGTGAACAGGGATTCGACAATATTGTTCTGCTGGGCAATTCGGGCGGCGCGGGGCTGTATTCGCTTTACGCTGAACAATCGGCACTGCCTGGAGCACAACGGATTGCGCGCAGCCCGGCAGGAAAGCGCACCGGCTTGGGCGAGCTGGACATGCCTTGCGTTCAGGGCATGGTTTTGGTCGGCCCGCATCCTGGTCAGGGTGCATTGTTAATGAATTGTATTGACCCGTCTGTCGCACAGGAGGGTGATGCCTTGTCTGTCGTGCCGCACCTGGACCCGCTGGATCCGGCAAACGGCTACAAGCCGAATGGGCAGGCGCGTTACTCGGCGCAATTTATCGAACGCTACCGCGCCGGCCAGCACGCCAGGGTGGCTCGCCTGGATGCGATCGCGCATCAAATGATCGACACGCGGCTAAAGGCGCGAGAACGGGTGAAAACGCAGGCTGACAGTTCTGCAGATGGCAAACGGCTGGCCGCTCATACACCGGTGTTGATCGTCTGGCGCACAGATGCAGACTTGCGTTGCCTGGATCTTAGCCTGGATCCTTCTGACCGGCACCCCGGCTCCTTATGGGGAAAAAATCCTTATTCCTCCAACTATGGTGCTGTGGGGTTCGCCCGTTTTTGTACGCCCGAGAGCTGGCTGTCAACCTGGTCTGCGCTTTCATCCAATGCCAGCCTGTCGCGTACCGCCCCGGCGATCGACATACCATCACTGGTGATCGAATACACGGGTGATCAGGCCTGCTTTCCGGGTGATGTACAGACGATTTACGACGCACTGGCGGCGAACGATAAGCAGCATCTTCGCATTCGCGGCGACCACCATGGCCGCGCCCTGACCGACGATGAGGAGCCGGGCCGCTATCAGGCCGGTCGCGATCTGGCTCGCTGGTTGCAGGCGCGTTTTCTTTGATTAATGCCTAATGGAGATTTGACATGACTGTTTTTCACGATACGCCTGGTGCACTGCGGCTGCATGGCGTTGACCATACTGCGAGACCGACCTGGCGCTTGCGCGAGACGGTCGCGTTTTATCGCGATGTGCTTGGCTTGCGTCTGGCCCATGTTATTTCTGCTCGCGGGTGGGGGCCAGCGAGCCACCCGGATTTTCTGCATTTCTTTTTCGATAGCGGCAATGGCAGCACGATCGCGTTTTTCTACTATCTGGGCTCTCAGGAACCTGAAACCATGCGGGGGCGCAGCAGTATGCGACCATTGCCTGAAGATCATGTCGCAGACGCGACGCATACTGCCTGGCTGGTGCGCAGTGAAGACGAGCTCAAAGCCTGGAAACAAAGGCTTGAGGATGCGAATCTGGACGTCTCGGTCGAGACGCGTCATGAGGTGATTGAGTCGATCTATGTTCGCGATCCCAATGGCTATTTCATTGAATTTACCCGTAAATTGAGACCGTTGGGTCGGGTGGACGAAGTTGACGCCGATCTGACGATACAGGCAGCGATACAGGCCGAAGACAGCGCGCTTTCCAAAGGCGAGCGCATCCGTCATATTGACGAAGTATGGGCCCGCAAGGCGACATTGCTTGAGCAGCAAGGCGCAATGGCTCAAATGCCGACTGCGGGCGTTCGCATCTTTGTGCCCTGCGTCGAGGAGTTTGCGCCGCTGGTGCGTGATGCAGAACAACGCGATGACTGTCAGGTTATCAAGAGTGAATATTTCGATTGTATTTGTGCGGACGAGCCGCTGGAGTTTCGCCGCAAGGTGCTCGGCTTGAAACCCGCTGTGTGGTATGGCCTGTTCACAGGCGGTGTCAGCGGCGTCATTGAAGTGCTGGACCGGGACCGGGTCCGAATCGTGCCCGCGGCAGGCTGATTTATTGGCAGGAGACAACAGACATGCAAAATATTCGTTACCCCATAGAGGGTGTTATTTATCATGAAAAGGAGCGCGCACGCACCTGGTATGACAATGGTGCGTGGCAGCAGCAGACGGTTGGCCACTTGCTGCAAGCCACGGCGCGTCGGTGTCCAGAACGACAAGCGATCATCACCGAGGAGGGCAGCGTCACGTTTGCGCAATTGGATGAGCAAACCGAGCGGCTGGCTGCGGCGCTGCTGAACCTGGGCCTGGACCCTGGCGATCGTGCTATCTTTCAGATGGGCACCACGCTTGAGACCGTCATTGCGTTGCTGGCCTGTTATAAAGCGGGCATCGTACCAGTGTGTTCATTGCCGCAGCACCGGGAACTGGAAATTGGTCAATTGGTCCGTCAGTCTGGCGCACGCGGATACTTTGTGCAGGCTGACTTTAGCGCCTTTGATCTGGTTGCTTTCGCGCAGCAGATGATGTCCGAGCATGCCGGATTGACACAACTGGTTGTGGCGCGCGGGACTTCATCGGCCGGCAACGATATGCGCGCGCTGATCGAGGCCATGCCGCACGCGCGAGCGCAGGCAATTGTCGCCGAGCACGCACCAGCCTGCGAGGATGTACTGGCGTTCCAGTTGTCTGGTGGCACGACCGGCATTCCAAAAATCATTCCGCGTTTTCATGCTGAGTACATAGCGCACTCACTTGCCTGTGCGAAGAACTATCAACTTGGCCAAGATGATCGTTTCATTTGGGCTTTGCCGTTATTGCACAATGCCGCGCAGGTGTATGTCCTGATGCCGGTCATCGCGATGGGCGTGTCAGCAGTGCTCATGCCCCGGGTCGATGTGCCGCTTATGTTGACGCTGATTGAGCGGTATCGGGTGACGCGGGCAATTTCAATTGGGCCGATCGCCCCACAATTGATGGCTTATTCCGATCTGGCGCGGCATGACTTGTCGTCGCTACGTCTATTTATCACAATGAGCGCAGCCGAGCGACTGGAAGAACATTTGCGCATTCCATGCTCCAACTTGTTCGGTATTACCGAGGGCTTGCTGCTTGGATCACCAGCCGGTGCAGCGCCTTACCTGCGCCACAAAACGCAGGGCCGCTCGGGCTGCGCCGATGACGAAATCCGCTTGCTGGTGCCCGGGACAGAAGTGGGCGTTGAAACGGGACAGATGGGCGAATTGTGTTTTCGCGGTCCTGCTACCGTTCCCGGCTTCTTCGACGCACCGGCAGCCAATGCCCAGGCGTACACGTCTGATGGCTTTTACCGAACAGGCGACATGATGATAGAGCGGATTGTTGATGGCCGGTCCTATTACAGCTTTGAAGGAAGGTTGCGCGACAACATCAATCGCGGCGGCGAAAAGATCGGATGTGAAGAGGTTGAATCACTGGTCAGTGCACATCAGGCCATTTCCGAAGCACGTCTTGTCGCCATGCCAGACCCCATTTACGGAGAAAAGGGCTGCGTCTTCATCACATTGCGGCCTGGTCACGCCGCGCCTTCTGTCCAGGAATTGATGATGTTTCTCGTTGAAAAGGGCTTGGCCAAATATAAGTGTCCCGAACGCGTCGAGGTGATTGAGGCCTTTCCGGTTACCAAAGTGGGCAAGCTGGACAAAATGATGTTGCGCAGAATGATTGCAGAATTAATCAATCACGAGGCCCGGCAGGGCACGGGGGAACGTAATGATAAGTACTGAGTACGTTGTGAACGAAGCGCCGTTTGTGATTCGTCGACGGGTCAAGTGGGGCGATTGCGATCCTGCAGGGGTGGTCTACACCGTCACATTCAGCGAGTATGTCATCTCGGCTGCTGAGCTTTTTTACGGCCACCTGCTGGGTGGCACACCGCAGCGCGTGAAGGACGAGCATGGCTTTGGCACGCCAACGCGTGCTTTGGCCTTTGATTTTCGCGCCTCACTCTGGCCTGATGAAGAGTTTGACATGGCTGTCTATGTTGAAAATATCGGCCAGCGAACTTATACCTTGCACATCGCCGGTAGTGTGCGTGGTCAGGCAGCGTTCGATGCACGATTGACGCCCATTTGTGTGGCTCGCGGCGAGCGCCGGGCCATTGCCTTGCCCGACATACTGCGCGATGCGCTGCTCGGCTATCAGCATGACTGCGAACAGCAGGCGCCATATGGGAGTACGAACCAATGAAGATTGCAGTTATTGGCGCCGGCCCCGCCGGCCTGTATTTTTCTCTCCTGGCAAAGAAACAGGATCCTGCCCATGATATACGGGTTTATGAGCAAAATCCGCGAGGCGCCACCTACGGTTGGGGCGTGGTATTTTCCGACGTGGGACTGGCTTTCCTGCGTGAGGCCGATCCTGCATTTTTCGACACATTCGTGGCGCATCACGAGCGCTGCGACTATATGCAGATTATTCACCAGGGTACGAGTGTCCAGGTGCACGGCAATCATTTCTCACGCACCGCGAGACTGGATATGCTGGATGTCCTGGAGCAGGCATGCCTGCGGGCCGGCGTGCAAATCGAGCACGATTGTCGCATTGACGATATTGAACAGCTGGCTGCCGAGGTTGATATGGTGGTGGCGGCAGATGGCAGCAATAGCGCAGTTCGCAAGCAATACACCGATCAATTCCGCCCGAGTTTTGAGCGCCGCCGCAATAAATTTGCCTGGTATGGAACGCATCAGCGCTTTCATCCTGTCTCGCTGATCTTTCGTGAAACGGACCATGGCATTTTTATTGCGCACAGTTATCAATACAGTGCGACGTTAAGTACGTTTCTGGTCGAGGTAGACCCGGATACCTGGCACCGCGCTGGCCTGGATGTTGCCAGCGAAGAGCAGAGTCGTCGCTATTGTGCCGAGGTTTTTCGCGCCGATCTGGGCGCGAACGAACTGCTGACCAATCGCTCTCTGTGGTTTGAAGCAAATATCGTTCGTAATGAAAACTGGTCATACCGTAACATCGTCTTGCTGGGCGATGCCTTGCGGACGGTTCATTTTTCGCTTGGTTCAGGTACCCGCATGGCCATGCAGGATGCCATCGCACTCAATGAGGGACTGCGGCAATATCCGGGCGATGCCCAGGCTGCATTTGGCGTATTCGAATCCCGGCGCAGGCAGGCCTCATCCAATTTCCAGCATGCAGCAGCACGCAGCCTGGACTGGTACGAGAACGTCGCGGACAAGATGCAGCTGGATCCGGTGTCCTTTGCCTATGACTACATGAGACGCACCGGGCAGGTCAGCCATGATGATTTGCGCCAACGGGATCCGGGTTTTACTGCCGCCTATGAGCTAAGGCATCCCACCGAGTTTCCACAGAATGCATATGACGTAAACAATTAAATAACAGACCCGATAACCATCCATTCAATTGGAGGAGACATGAAAAAAATACTTACTCTGGCAACGCTCATCCTGGGCGTACTGACCTGTTCGGCGCAGGCGCAATCCTCAACCTATCCGACTCGCAGTGTTCGTGCCGTTTTGCCCTATTCGGTCGGAAGCGGTCCGGACACGGTCGCAAGAATGATTGGGGAGCAATTGTCGGCGGCATGGAAACAGCCGTTCATTGTCGAGAATAAACCCGGCGCCAATGGGTGGCTTGCTCTCGGAGAGGTCAAACGATCTGCAGCGGACGGGTACTCCGTGGCGATCGTGGATAATACCCATATGACGCTGCAGCCTCATTTGTATAAAAAAATGCCGTTTGATCCTGCGCGAGATTTTGTCGCGGCAGCACCCATTTACTCTACGCACTTTTTCATTGTCGTTTCAGCCAATTCGCCGTGGCGCAATGTTGAGGATCTGGTCCAGGCCGCGAACAAAGCGAACGGACATCTCACGTACGGTACCTGGGGGATAGGCAGCGTTGCGCATCTGGGGTCGACTATTTTGCAGCAACGGACACAGACGACCATGACGCACATTCCATACAAGGATTTGTCACAGTTATATACCGCAGTGGCAAATGGCGATGTGGACTGGGCTTTTGGTACAGCAGCGACAGTACAGAATCTCTATCAGGCAAAGCGGGTGAAGTTGCTCGCGCTGGCGGCTCCTGCCCGTCTGGCTTCGTATCCTGATGTGCCCACGGTAGCACAGGCAGGTGGGCCGAATGACTTCGAACTGAAGACCTGGGTGGCTGCGTTTGCCCCTCGGGGTACGCCGCAAGATGTCATTGAGCGCATCAATACGGCGATCGCTGCTGCGTTACGCACACCTGCCATCAAGCAGCGTTTTGAAACCTTTGGTTTTAATGCATGGTCTGTCGATGCCTCTGGCTTGGCGCGGGCGGTGGATGAGGACTCGGCACATTTTGGCCAGATCGTACAGAAGGCCAATATTGCCCTGGACTAGGTGTCAAGCTGACAGATAGGGTTGGAGGTGGATATGGCCGCCACAAGCATAGCGGTCATATCCACCCTTGTCTACAAGCCGTATCCTATTTTATGGCGCCATACTTTTTCAGAATGTCGACGGTTTTGTCTATCGGCAATGCCTCCACAACACGGCCGTCCCTGCCCGTGGTTGTTTTTGCTTTAAGCAACGAGTTATAAATGGCTTCCTCGGTTGCTTCTACGGTCGCCAGAAAGAGCGGTGACATGGCGTTATTGCCAAGCACTTTCGTTTCCCGTATTGCATCAGACGAATTGATCCGGCCCTCCGGTGCAGTGCTAAAAGCAATGACGTAATCTCCACTGCCATTGGTCGCCGGCGATCCCGTGCGGGCCAGCCCGAGCATCGCTCTTTTGGCCAGTCGTTCCAGGTTTCTGCTACCCAGTGGTGCATCGGTGGCAACAATCATCATGATGGAGCCATCCGCACGATCGCTGACGTGATCAAGCTGGATCGGATCATTCTGCGTTAGCATCAATGCGCTATTGCCGGCATGCGCGCTGACCTTTTTACCTTCAAGCGCTTCTTTCAAATAGTAGCGGCCCAATTCCTTACCTACAGGTGCGCCGTTCATGGTAAGCACGCCGCCGAAGTTGGTCTGCACCAGCACGCCCACCGTATAGCCGCCTGCGCTTTCAGGCACAATCCGCGATGACGTGCCGATGCCGCCCTTGAATCCGAAGGCCTCTGTGCCAGTGCCAGCACCCACGGCGCCTTCTTCGACGGGTCCATTACTGGCCGATTTTAATGCGGCGAATACTTGCTCCTGGCCAACGTGCCGGCCACGCAGGTCGTTAAGCTGGCCATCATTGGTCTCGCCCACCACGGCATTGATCGACCTTACGTCCTCGTTGCCCGGCAACGCGAGCATCCAGTCCAGCAAGGCGTCGGCCACCCGTGGCACGTTAAGCGTGCCGGTCAACAGGATGGGCGTCTCGATCTCGCCCAGTTCGCTGATCTGGGTTGAGCCCATGAGTTTACCGAACCCGTTACCGACATGAACAGCGGCTGCCACCTTCTCTTTGAAGAGGTTGCCCGCATGGGGCAGGATTGCCGTTACGCCGGTACGTATGTCGTCGCCCTTGTTCAGTGTGGTCTGTCCTACCAGCACACCGTTGACGTCTGTGATTGCATTCAGTTTGCCGGGCGGCAGCACGCCGCTGATCAGACCGATATCGCGCGCCCGTGGGCGGTTGTCATTGTCATTGGCAAGTGCCTGTACGTGAGCACAGGCCAAGACAGAGGCTAACAGGACTGAAAGTAATTTTGGTGCAGCACAGCGCATTTGGATCTCCAAAAAAAGAACAACAATAAATTGAAAATAGCTGAAAAAAAATCCGGATATAAGGTGTCATGGGCATGTGCTTGCTGGCGCGTCGAGCCTGGCGTTTACACGCCTACACAATGATTGCCAAGCCCGATGCTCGGCCTGTTCAAGGTCTTGCGGCTAAGTTCGCGCATTGATTTGTACGCGACGTATGGTTGCTATGTCGGCCTGGACAAATGGTGATCAGTTAGCCAAGCAGGCGATCAAACGACGACGGCGGAGCACGCAAAAAAAATCAGCTGGTTCGGTTCAGGACCCGGCCCGGGCGGGCACCGCTTGGCTTGCCGTCTTGCCATGCGACGATGCCGTTGACTAGCACCGTTTTGATGCCTATTGAGGGCAGGATGGGATCAGCATACGTTGCCGCGTCTTCGATGGTACTGGCGTTGAACAGGGTGATGTCGGCAAATGCGCCTTCTCGAATGATGCCGCGATCTCTCAGGCCGAAATTTCCTGCGGTCAGGCCGGTCATCTTGTGTACAGCAGTTTCAAGTGGGAACAGGTTCAGCTTGCGGCCGTAGTGGCCCAGTACACGCGGGAAAGAGCCCCACAGGCGCGGATGCGGTTTTTCGTCATGCGGCAAGCCGTCAGAGCCAATCATGGTCTGATCGAATGCCAGTATGTATTGAACATCGGAATCATTGGCCTGGTGGTAAATGGCGCCCGCCGGCGAGAGCTTGTCTATCACCTCCTGTTGGGAGCCACCCAGCTGTTTCATGATATCGGGCAGATCCATGCCAGCGTACTGCGGCAGACTCTTGGACCATGTCACAGTGACTCGGTTGGCGTTATTGGCCATTTTTGATGTAAGAATCGTGGAGGATGCCGCGTAGGGGTAGCAATCCAGGCAGATGGACTGCGATGCCATATGGCCTTCAATGAATTTCAGGGTCTCGGCTGCGCGGCCATAGTTCTTGATGCCGGCAACTTTAAAATGGGAAATGACCACGGGTACGTTGACTTCTCGACCGATGCGAAATGTTTCCGTCAATGCTTCCAGAATGTGATCGCCCTGATTGCGCATATGCGTGCAATAGATACCGCCGTGCGCATTTAATGGTTCGCAAATCGCGATAATTTCTTCTGTCGTGGATGCCGTCGCAGGTGCATACGACAAGCCTGTTGAAACGCCGATTGCGCCGGCCTGCATGGCTTGGTCCACCAGTTCTCGCATGGCGGCAATTTCGCTTTCGTTGGCGGGCCGATCCAGATCATCCATGGTGGCCACCCGTAGCGTGGAGTGGCCAACCAGCATGGCGCAGTTGGTGGCCGCTGGCTGCGTTCGCAATGCCTCAAGGTAATCGGAGAATCGGGGGTAGCGGAACCATTCTCCTGCTTCGTCAAGCAGATTCAACGGCGGTGTGACGGGATCAGGAATGGGACGCGGCATGGGCGCCAGCGAAATCCCGCAATTGCCGCCCACGATGGTGGTAACTCCCTGGCTGATCTTGGGCGCCATGTCTCCATGCGACAGCATCAGACGGTCGTCGTGCGTATGCGCGTCGATAAAACCGGGAGCAAGAACCAGGCCAGCAGCATCGATCTCGGCGTCAGCGGTGGCCTGGGCCAGATCGCCGATGCGCGCAATGCGGTCGCCCTTGATGGCAACGTCGCCGTCATAGCGCTGGGCGCCGCTTCCATCAACGATTGAAGCGTTGCGGATCAGGACATCGTAATGAGTATTCATGGTTTACCTTTTGGAGCGTACTGTAGATAGTGTTGCGAACAAATGAACGAACAAAAGCAAAGCAATTTTCGTGCCATTTGAACGATGAAGTCTTACTCTTCTGCCTTTTTCATGTTCCAGAACACGGTGATCGGTGAATCGAGCACACCGCTTAGCCTATTGTTGTAGGCGGCAGGCACCACGAACTGACCCATCGGTCCAATGACCCCCTCGTCTATAGCGAGTTTTTGAATCTGTTCGGTAATCTGCTTGCGGTCGGCGGGCACCGTAGCGCGGGCGAATTTCATTCGCAGCGCTTCTATCTCTGGCACGCTGGGCCACCCGGACCAACCACTTGCGCCGGGCGCAGAGACGGTGCCGTTGCTGAATGGATCGCCACTTGTGGCAAGCGTGCTGTACGTTGAATACAGGCTCCAGCCACCGTCGCTGGCCGGTTTTTTGTTTTCCCTCAGCGCGACCAGGGTTTGCCAATCCATTGCCTTGAGCTGCACGTTAAAGCCAGCCTTGCGCAAGGCTGCTGCGATGACCACGGGCGGGGCCGAAAGCATGGCGATATCAGTCGGGTGCATAATCACCACCGGGGTATTATCATATTTGGCTTCTTTGAGCAATTGTCGAGCTTTTTCTATGTTCGAGGGAACAACGATGTCTTCGCCATAGGCGTTAGCGTATGGCGTGCCGCATCCAAGAATGGCCGCACACGTTTTGTAGTAGTCAGGGTTGCCTATCATCGCGCTCAGAATCTCTTTCTGGCCGATGGCATACATGGCAGCTTGCCGAATGAGCTTGTTATTGAAGGGCGGCTGCAGGTGATTGAAGCGGTAATAGCCCCAATTTCCCAGTTTGTCGACGACGGTCGCCTTGATGTCCTTGTTGCCTTCAAGCATGGGCAGCAGATCGAAAGGCACTTGCTGTATATAGTCGATCTCATCGTTCATCAAGGCATTGATGGCGGTCATCTGATCGGGCATGCTGATCCACTGGACGCGATCCACATTGACGACTTTGCCGCCAGCGGTCCAATTGACCGGTTCCTTGCGTGGTACGTACGCTTTGTTTTTTTCGTAAACGACTTTAAGGCCAGGCTGAAACTCTGAGTTGACAAATTTGAACGGCCCTGAGCCGATGTATTCCTTGATGGGCTGCGTAGCGGGTGTTTCGGCAATACGTTTGGGCATCATGAACGCCGGGCGCGAACTCAGTTTTGCCAGTCCTTGCAGAAGCAGGTCTGTCGGCCCTTTCAGTACGATCTGAAATGACTTTTCATCGAGCACTTTCATTTCGGCAATCATGGGCATGAGCACCATGCCGATAGAATCTTTTTGGGCCCACCGTTTGATCGATGTGACACAATCGTCTGCGACGACAGACGCGCCATCGTGCCATTTAAGGCCATCCCGTAATGTGAACGTGTAGACCTTTGCATCAGCTGACACTTTCCAATCGGCCATTTGTGGCTTGACCTCGAAATTGGCATTTAGACCAACCAGCGTGTCGTAAATCATGTAGCCATGATCGCGTGTAATGTAGGCCGTGGTCAAAACCGGGTCAGTGACGCGCAGGCCTGACTGCATCACGGTGGTCACGGTTTGCGCAGTAGCGGCTGAAGCCAGCAAAAATGAGAATGCAGCGCACGTTGCGCCAAGTGCCAGCGCGGGTGCGGTGAAAAAGGAACTGAGCTTGAATGACATGGTAGGTCTCCTCGCGATAATTCATCGCGAATCAGGTAGCAGTCAGGCTGACCACGGCTGTTGGGTGGCACCTGGCCTGCTGATCAGATTAATCGGCTTTTTTGATATTCCAGAAAACCGTGATGGGCGAATGGGGAACGTCGCTCAACGTCGTACTGTAGGCTGCCGGGACCACGAATTTGCCCAGTGGTCCTGGCCACGCCTTCGTCAATCACCAATTTTTGTATCTGCTCGGTGATGCGCTTGCTTTGCTCCGTATCAGCGGCAAAGGCAAACTTGCTTCGTAGTGCTTCAATCTCGGGTACATCCGGCCACCCGGCCCAGGCTTTGCGGCCGTTGGCGGCGAAGGTGCCATTACTGAACGGATTGCCACTGGTTGCCATATTTTCAGTGGGTGCTGCGCTTTAAGCTTCACTACCATGGTAATTTTCCTCACCCGAGTAAATGCAAATGAAATAATCAGATCGTGCTGCATACGTACCGATTGACCGCTTTGGAATCAGCACGGCCAATCAGTAATCAAGCTGGTAATATTTTGACGTGTATGCCCATTTCTCCCGGTGACCGATTCTGCACTCCACAGGGCTTTCAGGATCGCCTGTTCTACGGCTTCTGCGCATGCCTGAAATAGTGGATCGAGCAGCGCGTCATGCAGCAATTGCAAAACCGGCATGTCCGGGCCAGGTATATGGGGAACGGTATAGGCGGTTGAAAAGGCGAGCGCTATATCGCCGCTGCCATGGCCAAAT
Organism: Advenella incenata; assembly: GCF_004217095.1. Taxonomy (GTDB): domain Bacteria; phylum Pseudomonadota; class Gammaproteobacteria; order Burkholderiales; family Burkholderiaceae_B; genus Advenella; species Advenella incenata. Next base: position 1,520,674 of record NZ_SHKO01000001.1, read on the forward strand.
ATTGAACCGGTCCGGCACAGGCCGGCCGCCGCGCGGGAAGAGACGCGGCGCAGCTGGCGTGCATCCAGGGGCGCATCTGTTGCAATGAGAATGATGATGGAGCCTTTTTCAGGCGAGTCGTCGTGAGCGTCCTGCAAAGCCTGTAGTCGAGTTCCAATCGCTTGTCCAGCAATCGTGAGCAGCGGCAATTTGCCGAAATTGGCAAGCACCAATGCGCCTACGGTGTAATGGCCAACACCGACGACCGGTGCAATACGCGATGCAGAACCAATACCACCCTTGAGCTGGAAACAGGACATGCCTCGTCCGGCGCCAACGGAGCCTAGTTCAAAATCGGGCTGCGCGCCGGCATGTGCTGTCAGATAATCAGCCTGTGTCAGGTCCATTGCCTGGATATCGTTCAGATAGCCATCATTACATTCAAATACCAGGGGATTGACGGTAGGCAGCGTTCGACCGATTTCCGGATTGGCACGCACTGCCTGACGGATTTGGGCCTGGGCCATCGTGGCGACCGCGAATGTATTCGTGAGGGCGATGGGGGTTTCCAGTACGCCCAATTCTTCGATTTGCAGCAGGCCAATGCTCTTGGCAAAACCGTTGAGCACGGTGACCGCTGCTGGAACCTTATGCAGAAAAATATTGTCGGGATGTGGTTGAACCACAGTCACGCCGGTTTGTATCGCGCCGTCCGATTTGGTGACATGGCCGACGGTGATCCCGCCTACGTCTGAAATGAGGTCCCTGGCGCCTGATTGCAAGGTGCCAATACGCGGGGCAAGAGTGGTCATGTCGTTTTTACTTTGTCAGTGATGGGCAATGAGGCGGCAGGCTGTTGCAAGGTTGATCATTCCGGATCTTTTTCATACGCCAGCCATGGCAACACCGACACGGCCAGCCCGGTTGCTGATTCGAGCGTATCTTTTGCCTTATATGCGGTGGCGGCACATAAGGCTTCGATCAAGCCAAGTGCAGCAGTTTCAGAAGCCGCGCTGTAGCGGCGCTCGCTATGGGCGTAGAGCGCAACGGACGCTTCTGAGGCCAGGGGTGCTGTCGGTTTGTCGGTCAAAACGATCAGCGATGCTCCCGCTTTAATGGCGGCACGACCCAATGCGATGCTGTCGGCAAGGTATCGTGGAAAGGAAATGACAATAATCAGGTCCTTTTTGGTTAATCGGGACATGCGGCGCGCGGCATGGGAGGCGCCGCCGGCGCCAGACAAACTCTCGACGTAGTCACATGAGAAACACAGGCCGCGATGCAGCAAGCCAGCCAGAAACCCGCTGCCGCCAAAACCGACGGTAAAAATTCTATCGGCAGATAAAATCAAATCCACGGCCTGTTCGCATGCCTGCTGGTTCAGTGTGCGACACGTGTGTTGAAAATTATGAATATCTTCTTGCAGCGACGCTGCGAATACATCTGCTGCACTACTTGGATGCGATAGTTCGGATCGCAATTTTTCAATCGGATCCAGCGTTGTCTGAAATCCACGAGCCAATTCGGCACGAAATTGAAGATAGCCAGGCAAGCCCAGGTGGCGAACCAGCCGATTGGCTGTAGCTGTGGATACGCCAACCGCGGCTGCAAACTGGTCAATGGTCATCATGGCCACTTCAAACTGATGAGCCAGTAAATAATCTGCCATGCGTTTTTGTGTACGGCTCATCGTCGAGGAGGTGGACTCCACCCGTTCGGCAATTGTCGGCGAAGCTGTGCTCATATAGGAAAAATCCTGTTTAAGTAGTCCAGCGTAAGAGAGCATAAGTAAATTATTTTCATAAAGTATATATTAAGAAAATAATTTACTTAACGCTGGTAAACCCTAGAATGGGGAGCGTTAGCCCGGATCAATACATTGCTCGCCAGCTCCCCTGATCAAACGCGGCAAGGCAAAGCAAACGTGCGGGCTCAACGCTTTGGTATAGCGTTTTGACCGAAACATCGGCCGGTGCTGGGTATGCCAACTTGTTTACAACTGCAACCCACATGGTGATGAAGTCAAGGCCAATACAAAATTTTGCGGAGAAAAAATTTATTTTTTTAAAGAGAAAAATATCGTATCTGGCTTAAGTAGGCCGTGGCAGAGGCGCCGGTCAGTAAGTTGCGTCTGGCAGGCACGGGCACATAGGGTTATTCCGGTCGTTGAATATTTCAAATATGTATATTATTCATAATAATGAAAATTTCATTTTGAATATAACGGACACAATGGGTGAAGATCATGGACACCGTTACGCCGCCTTCAGGTGCTAAATTCACTGGAAAAATCGTGTCATTCGTCGATTTCTGGCTGGGGCAACAACTGCGTGAGATCAGACGCGAACAAAACCTGTCGCTGGAACAGGTCGCACGCAAGGCAGATATCTCCATTGGTTCGCTCAGTCAGATTGAGCGCGGCATGACCTCTCCGACCGTCAATATGCTGAACCGGATTTCGGGGGCACTCAATATTTCACTTGGGGAACTGCTCAGTAACACCGAGTGCACTGATGAACAGACCGATGGCTGGATTGCCAGGGCCGCTTCGCACAAGCAGGTGGTGATGAAAGACAAGAAGATCATCAAGAAAATTATCACACCGTTGCGCTGCCGCTCGGTGGATCTGTATCAGGCCATTATCCAGCCAGGTGGCAGTTCGGGCGATGAATGGATCACCACGCGCAGCGGAGAAATCAGCGGGCTGGTGATCTATGGACAATTGCAGTTGTGGTTTGACAAACGTTACGTGAAGCTCGAACAGAACGATACGTTCTGCTATACGAGCGATATGCCACGCAAGTGGAACAATCCGACCGATCAGGACACATGTGTGCTGTGGGTTATTACCAAACCCGAAAGGGAATAGGAGAACTTCATGGGAATGAAAAAACTGTTATCTGTATGTATGCTGGCGGCATGTCTGAACGGCTCGGTTGCACTGGCTGCAGACAACTATAAGGTCGGCTCTACACCCACCGGCATGCCCTTTACCTATCTGGATGCCACGTCAGGAAAAATTGCGGGTGTGATGGTCGATGTGATTGACGCGGTCTCAAAGAAAGCCGGCTTTACCTATGAAATCAGCCCCATGGTGTTTTCGGCCCTGATCGGGTCCCTGCAATCGAAGCGGATCGATATTATTTCGGCAGCCATGATCAAGACAGATGAACGTGCAAAAATCATTGACTACACCAATACCATCTTCAGCTATGGAGAAGGGCTGGTGGTGCCCGATAGCGACAAAACGCAATACACCAGCCTGGAGCAGTTGAAGGATAAAACTGTGGGTATCCAGATTGGTACCGCCTATATTGCACCGGCGCAGAAAGCCGGGGTGACGGATGTAAAACTGTATGATGCATCAACCGATATGATGCGTGATCTGGAAAAAGGCCGGGTGCAGGCTGTACTGGTGGATCAGCCGATTGCTGCGGCGTACCTGAGCAACAATATGTTCAAGAATGTGCGGCTGGTGGAAAGTTACAAGCCGGTCGTGGTGCGCGACCTGGGGTTGATTACACGCAAGGGTGAGACTGAACTGCAGCAGAAACTCAATACGGCGATTGATGCGCTCAAGGCCGATGGCACCATTGCGTCCATTCTGAAAAAATGGAAGCTTGAAAAATAATCATGCCGCTGGCGCCGGCACCAATGCGTGCCGGCACCTCGACGGCCACACGCAACAGGAATAATGGCTCCCTATGGATGAATTGTCGGTACGCATTGCCCAGTATTTCCCTGTGCTTTTGCAGGGTGTCAAGGCAACCCTTATTGTCACGGCAGGCTCGTTGCTGCTCTCTACGGTGCTTGGTCTGATCTGGGCGCTCATGCGCAGTTCCGGTATACGCTGGCTGGCGTGGCTAAGCGAGAGCGCCGTCAATATTATTCGCGGCATTCCTATTATCGTTATTCTGTTCTACGTCTATTTTGTCTTTCCCGATATCGGCATCGATGTCAATGCAGTCCAGGCTTCCATTCTGGGTCTGGGCGTCGCCTATTCGGCATACCAGTCAGAAAATTTCCGGGCTGGGATCGAAGCAATTGACCATGGTCAGGTAGAGGCGTCGCAGTCCATGGGTATGACCTGGGCAACCATGATGCGTCGGGTGATCCTGCCGCAGGCGGTGCGCATTACATTGCCGCCGTATGGCAACACCATGATCATGATGCTTAAGGATTCGTCTCAGGCGTCAACCATTACCGTGGCGGAGCTGGCCATGCAGGGCAAGCTGCTGGCAACATCAAATTTTGACAATGTCACCGTATTTACCATGGTTGCGATCATGTATCTGGTGATGTGCATGCCACTTATTTTTCTTGTGAAGTACCTGGAAAAACGGACAAAGAAAGCATGATCACACTTGAAAATGTTCATAAGCGCTTCGGGCAGAATCATGTTTTGCGCGGCGTCAACGCAAAAGTTGAAAACGGTGAAGTCGTCTGCATTGTGGGTCCGTCTGGATCGGGCAAATCAACCATCCTGCGCTGTATCAATGGGCTGGAAAGCTACGAAGAAGGGGCTATCCACATTGACGAGAAAATAGTCGATCGCAAGAGCAACCATCTGCGACAGATTCGTCAGGAAGTGGCCATGGTGTTTCAGCGCTTCAATTTGTTTCCACATCGTACCGCGCTGGAAAATGTCATGGAAGGGCCCATCTACGTCAAAGGCATTGAACGGAAACAGGCACGGGAAGCGGCAACGCAATATCTGGAAAAGGTCGGGCTGGCAGACAAGCTGTCGTCATACCCACAGCAGCTTTCGGGCGGACAGCAGCAACGGGTCGCGATTGCGCGTGCGCTTGCCATGGAGCCGCAGGCCATTCTGTTTGATGAGCCCACGTCTGCGCTGGATCCGGAACTGGTTGGCGAAGTGCTCAATGTCATGGCCGATATGGCACGCGCAGGCATGACCATGATCGTGGTGACCCATGAAATGGCTTTTGCCAAAGAGGTGGCCGATCGCGTGCTGTTCTTTGATCAGGGCGTGATTGTGGAACAGGGCAAAGCCACGGATATCCTCAATGCCCCGCAGCATCCGCGGACCCAGGATTTTCTTCGACGGGTACTGCACCCGTTCTGATTTTATTGCATTTGTATTAAAGGACGTACCATGTTTCCAGCTAACCGGTTTCCCCTGGCTCCCGCTTTGTGGCACGATACTGCCGTCGCGCCTCCGGTAACCACTCCGCTGAAGGCAGCGGCCGACACGGATACGCTGATTATCGGGGCAGGGTATGCGGGCCTGAGCACAGCGTTGCATCTGGCACAGTCGGGAGAGCAGTGCATGGTGCTCGATGCCAGGGAAATCGGGTTTGGCGGGTCCGGCCGCAATGGCGGGCAACTGGTGCCAGGCTTGAAAAAAGATCCTGCCCAATTGCTTAGCGCTTACGGGCCCGAGCGCGGCAGGCAATTGATCGAGTTTGCCAGCACCACCGCCAGTACTGTTTTCTCATTGATTGATCACTACAACTTGAATGTGCCGCATACGCGCAATGGCTGGATACAGCCAGCGCACTCCCAGTCGGCGCTGGCGATTGTAAAAAAGCGTGTTGCAGACTGGCAAAATCAAGATGCGCCGGTCAGACCCTTGTCGCGCAGCGAGGTTGCCGATTTGCTGGGAACAGACCAGTATTACGGCGGCTGGTTCGATGAGCGCGGCGGTTCATTGCAACCGCTAAGCTATGTACGTGAACTGGCGCGTGTCACGCTTGCAGCCGGGGTGCCGGTGCATACCGGTACGCCAGTGCTGTCTATAGAAAAAAAAGGCAGTGGCTGGCAGGTGACCACCGACAGCGGGCATGTCGTCCAGGCCCGCCGCGTGGTGGTCTGCACCAATGCGTATAGCGACGGGATCTGGAAAAACCTGAAAGAGACGGTTGTAGATCCGAATACCTATCAGGTGGCGACCGCGCCGTTGCCCGATGATATCGCCAGGACCATTCTACCGCAGGGGCAGCCGGTGTCGGACACACGCAATTTGCTGCTTTATTTTCGCAAGGACCATACCGGCCGCTTTCTGATGGGAGGCCGGGGACCCTTTCGTGAACCGCGCGGCAAACAGGATTGGGATCATCTGAAAAAGGCCATTACATTGCTTTATCCTCAACTGAAGGATATTGAATTTGAATACTACTGGTGTGGACGGGTGTCGGTGACGCAGGACTATATGCCGCATTTGCATCAACCTGAACCGGGCCTGATCCTCAATATCGGTTGTCAGGGACGCGGCATCGGCTTGCAGACAGCAATGGGCAAAGCCATAGCGAACTATCTGCAATCGGGCAATGAAGCTGCGCTTCCTGTACCATTTACCCCGGTGCAACGGTTGCCGTTTTACGGACTGCGCAAGCTGTATGTCGGCGCATTGATTTCCTGGTACCGTTATCTGGACAGCCGCAGCTAGGCTTGCGGCCATTTACTCATTATTATCGAATTTGACATAAAGCAGGACAATATATGATTCCCGTCGTACTCGCATCGGAAAGCGGTGCCGCCGTGCAGAAATGGCTGAAGGTGATTCAGCAGCACTTTCCTGATCTGGATGCCCATATCTTTGACCCTCAGGCAACATCCCCGGCGCCGGACGTGCGCGCTGCGATCGTCTGGAAGCCGCCGGCAGGGCTGTTCGCGCGTTATCGCGCCCTGGATCTGGTATTCAATATGGGCGCAGGTGTAGACGCTATTTTGCGTCAGCCCGAGATTGCCGACACTACCCGCATTATTCGCCTGGAAGACGCAGGGCTGGCCAATCCCATGACCGAATACGTCATCCATTATCTGTCGGGCATCACGCGTAATTTCGGCGTTTATGAGCAGCACAGGGAAAGTCGCCTGTGGCAGGGAGCAGAACAGACACCAGTACAAAATTGCACGATCGGCGTCATGGGACTGGGCGTAATTGGTGCGCGGATAGCGCAGGCGTTAAGTGCGCTCGATTATCCCGTCCAGGGCTGGTCGCGTAGCCCGAAGGCATTGCCGGCAATCAGGAGTTTTCATGGTGAAGACCAGTTTGCGGCCTTTCTGGCGTCAAGCCAGTTTCTGATCAACGTACTGCCACTGACCGATCAGACGCGCGATATCCTTAATCGTGACAGTCTGGGGCATTTGCCAAAGGGCGCTGTACTGATGAATATCGGCCGGGGCGAACATCTGGTAGAGGCCGACCTGATTGCTTTGCTGGACTCGGGGCATCTGTCGCGAGCGGTTCTTGACGTGGCACGACAAGAACCGCTGCCAGCCGATCATGCTTTCTGGACCCACCCGGCGATCACGCTGACACCGCATATTTCCGGACCCACCAATCATTATCTGGCGATCAGGCAGATTCGCGACAAGCTGCAGAATGCATTGCAGGGTAAACCTATCAGCGGCGAAGTCTTCCGGGAATCGGGATACTGATCATTGCCGGGGCAATAGCGCTGCCCAGCCGGGTTAAATAGATTTGCCCGGTGTAAAAGTGGTCACTGCCTGGTTGATGTCGCTGCAGCGTTCAGTCATCATTCGGGCTGTGCGGGCCGCTGTACAAACCGCGGTATGGCTGCGTCATTGGCGGTACAATCGGACAGACCAACGAAACGTACACGTTATGCACACGACTAGCTGACGAATGGGGAGCCATCAATGTCGACCGCTCAAGCACCGATACCGCAACCTGGGGCTGCATCGCCCGCGCCGCGCGCGATCATCTCGCATCTGAAAGACGCGACGTTCGACCGCGGCTTGCGGGAGTTCTTTGAGTACCGCGATCTGGGGGTGGCCCAGGCAACGGCCGGCGCCTATTCCGTGCACGTGATTCGTGCGCTGGATGGCCATGAAGCGTCGGGTGTGCCGCATCTGCATCAACTGGATTTTCAGTTCGTATACGTGCTGCAAGGCTGGGTTCAGTTCGAGTACGAACAAACGGGTGTGGTCCGCCTGGAGCGGGGCGATTCGGTTTATCAACCCCCAGGCATCCGTCATCGCGAAATTTCCCACAGCGCCGATCTGGAAATGCTGGAAGTGGTCGCGCCGGCAACGTTTCATACTGCCACGCTGGAGCAAGTCTGAGTTATGAAGGTGCTGGTTCAGCGAGTACGTCAGGCGCGCGTGTGCGTCGATGGCAGCGAGGTTTCCGCAATTGGTGCCGGCATGTTGCTGCTGGTTGGCATCGCGCAGGATGATACAGAACAGGATGCGCAGTATCTGCTGCGAAAAACGCTGGCGTTGCGTATCTTCAACGATGACAATGGCGTGATGAATCGCTCGGTACTGGATGTGGGTGCACAGATTCTGGCTGTCAGCCAGTTTACCCTGATGGCCGATACGCGCAAGGGCAATCGCCCGTCCTATACGGCAGCGGCGCGTCCTGAGTTTGCCAAACCGTATTTTGAACGCTTCGTGCAGCTGCTTTCAGCAGGCCTGGGGCAAGCGGTGCCTGTTGGCGTTTTTGGCGCCGATATGCAGGTGTCCCTTATCAATGACGGCCCCGTCACGATTTTGCTGGACAGTCGTGACCGATAAACATACATGCAATGATGCACACCAGCGATCCACCTTTGCGCTGATCTGCGGCAGGGAGTGGTAATGGATACAATTTATGTTTATGTGATCCTGGGGGCAGTGGTTGCCGGGTTTGTACAGGGTCTGTCGGGGTTTGGCTTCGGCCTGGTGTCCATGGCACTGTGGGCGTGGGTGCTGGATCCGCGTCTGGCTGCCGTGCTGGCGGTGTTTGGCGGGATGACCGGGCAAATCGTGGGGGCATTGTCGCTGCGACGCGGGTTTGATTGGCGCATTCTGGTGCCATATGTATTGGGTGGGATAGCAGGCATCCCGCTGGGCGTTATGCTATTGCCCATGCTTGATGTAAACATGTTTAAGGCGGCGCTGGGATGCCTGCTGATCGTCTGGTGCCCGGTCATGATATTTGCCAGGCAGCTTCCCAAAATCACCTTTGGCGGCAATATTGCCAATGCCGTTGTGGGCCTGGGGGGCGGCATTATGGGCGGGTTGGGTGGTTTTTCCGGTGTATTGCCCACACTGTGGTGTACGCTGCGCTATTCCAATCGTGATACGCAGCGGGCCATTATCCAGAATTTCAATCTCTCCATGCTGTCACTGACGATGCTGTCCTACATCGTTTCCGGTATGGTAACGCGTCCCATGCTGCCCATGTTTCTGCTGGTGGTGCCGGCGATTCTCATTCCGTCCTTTATCGGTACCCGAGTGTATGCGGGATTCAGTCCGGAGCGCTTTCGCCTGGTGGTGCTGATGCTGCTGACGGTCTCGGGCCTGGCGCTGCTTGCTTCTGCTGTGCCTCATCTTGTTGCTGCGTAAGGGGCGACTGGGCGCTATTGATTACCTTCAAGCGCCATCGATTACCCCGTCGGCAGTACCGGACCATATCTGCGCCGCGAGCACAATATAGAAATGATCGCGCGTGATCCGACGGCTTGCTACTGGCCTGCACTCAGAAGAACAGGAAGTACAGCACCGGTATCACAATGGCGGTAAAGATGCCGTTCAGGCTCATTCCCAGACTGGCGTAAGAGCCGGCCTCCTGACTGTGCTTGAACTCCGTGGCCGTACCGATCACATGTGAGGTCACGCCCATGGCGAGGCCGCGCACGTCATCATGCTGGATGTTCATCCATTTGAAAATGAACGGGCCGATGGTGGCTCCCAGAATACCGGTAAAAAAAACAAACGCGGCGGTCAGTGCAATTGCACCATCGAGCGAACGGGCCAGTTCCAGTGCAATGGGCATGGTGGCTGCTTTGACCGACAGGCCGACCAAAATGTTGCGATCGGCTCCCATCAACCAGGCCAGACCGACCGAAGTGCACACGGCAACCAGCGAAGAGACCACCAGAGCCAGCAGAATGGGACGCAGCTTTTTCTTGATGGTCCTGCTGTGCATGGCGATCGGCACCGCCAGTCCGACGGTGGCAGGTCCCAGCAACAGCGAAAGATAATGGGCGCCCAGCAGATAGCTGCTGTACTCGATATTCAGGAGCTGCAGGCTCAGAATGATAAGGGTGGTGGCCACCAGCACGGGATTGAGCAACGGGAAGTAAGCGCTGCGGGCGAACAGCCAGGACGCCAGACAATAGGCCATGATCGTCAGCAGCAAACCAGTTAGAACGGCAAGCACGGTAACTCCAATAATAAGATTGTCATCTGTTCACGCTCAGCGCATAGTTGCGCCTGGCTAGCCGTTGTGCACGAACGTGAGGGAGCCGCAGCAGCGAGCCAGGGTCGACAGGTTTGCCGCTGCGGCGCGATCAGCCCGGGCAGGTGTCGACAGGTTTTAACGCTGCTTGTCTGCATAACGAAATACCAGAATACCCGCCAGTAGCGAGAGGACCGTGCTGACAATGACAGCTGTGATAACGGCGGGCCAGTATCCATCCAGCAGCCTGTAGCTGACCATGATGCCTACCGTCGCAGGTAAGAACAGGAGTGCCAGATGCGAGAGCAGGGCGGGTATATGTCTGGCCATCAGCGTAAACAGGGCTGGCCGAAGTTTAAACGCCAGCAGTAGCAGGAGCAGGCCCACAATAGGGCCGGGCAGAGGCAGGGGCAGCACGCGGCTGACACCTTCACCGGCAAAATAGAAAACTGCAATCACAAGGAGAGATACGAGCATGAGCGTCAATTGTCTGGGACAAAGGTAAGAAGGGTGCTCCATTATACTTTCTTCTTAAGAAGGTAATATTGGGTGTGCAATCAGTATATTTTTTACTTAAAGTTAATGATCAAAGGGCACACCATTGTCGATAAAAGCGCTCATCGTTGCCTTGCTGCGGCGGCTCCCGAATCAGGATTGCGCATCGGTGTGAGTTCGGCCCGGGGGATATGGTACTCTTTGAATATTCAGTGATAGAGTCGTTCAATAACAGGATCGGGAGTCAATCTATGAAGCTTAAGAATGCCAGTCTGCTTAAAGACAAATGTTATATCAACGGTAAATGGATCGGTGGCAAGGAGGTCATCGAGGTGACCAATCCGGCAACCGGCAAGCGCGTTGGCACGGTACCCAAACTGGGTAAAAAGGAAACGGCAGAGGCCATCAAGGGGGCCGATAAGGCCTGGCCGGCATGGAAGGGGCTGACGGCCAAAGAGCGTGCGGCCATTCTTCGCAAGTGGTTCACGCTAATCAATGAAAATGCGGATGACCTGGCTTACATCATGACATCCGAGCAGGGCAAACCCTTGGCCGAAGCAAAAGGCGAAGTCACCTACGCCGCCTCGTTCGTCGAATGGTTTGCCGAAGAGGCCAAGCGTGTCTATGGCGATACGATCCCTGCGCCGCAAAATTCCCAGCGCATTGTCGTGACCAAGGAACCTATCGGCGTATGTGCCGCCATCACACCCTGGAATTTCCCGGCGGCGATGATTACCCGCAAGGTAGCGCCTGCGCTGGCCGCCGGCTGCACGGTCGTGATCAAGCCGGCATCGCAAACCCCGCTTACCGCATTGGCGTTGATCGAACTGGCCGAACAGGCGGGCATTCCACCTGGCGTTATGTCTCTTATTACCGGTAATTCATCTGAAATTGGCACGGAGCTGTGCACTAACCCGCTGGTGCGCAAGGTCAGTTTTACAGGATCAACTGAAGTGGGGCGCCTTCTGATGGAGCAGTCGGCCAGCACCATCAAGAAAGTGTCCATGGAGCTGGGCGGCAATGCGCCATTCATCGTTTTTGACGACGCCGACATTGATGCGGCGGTCGAAGGCGCCATGATTTCCAAATACCGGAATGCCGGTCAGACCTGCGTATGCGCCAACCGTATCTATGTGCAAAAAGGCGTGTACAAGGAATTTGTCAAAAAACTGGTAGCTGCAGTTGAAAAACTGGTCGTGGGCGACGGCACCGGCAAGAATGTGCAGATTGGTCCGCTGATCGACGAGAAGGCGGTGGAAAAAGTGGAAAGCCACATCAGCGATGCCCTGGGACACAAGGCCAAGGTTCTGACGGGCGGTAAACGCAGCAAGCTGGGCGGGTTGTTTTTTGAACCTACGGTCATCGGTGGTGCCACGCAGGATATGGCGTTTGCCCGTGAAGAGACATTCGGCCCACTGGCGCCGGTGTTCAAATTCGAAACGGACGAAGATGTCATCAAAATGGCTAACGATACCGAGTTCGGCCTGGCTGCCTATTTTTATGCGCGCGATCTGGGACGTGTCTGGCGGGTTGCAGAGCAGCTGGAATACGGCATTGTCGGTATCAATACGGGTCTGATTTCGACCGAAGTAGCCCCGTTCGGCGGCGTCAAGCAATCCGGTCTGGGTCGTGAAGGCTCGCACTACGGTATCGACGATTACCTGGTCATCAAGTATATGTTGATGGGCGGTATCTGATAAAACCCTGCGCCCGGTATGCAAGTGGCAGCCGGGCATTTAACATTCATTAGTCAATATTCTATTAACCGAGCAGATACGTCTTAACATGAAACAGCAGATACCCAATACCTTTCGCCAGAAATTGCTGGCCCGTGAAACACTCATCGGCACGTGGCTGAGCACCACCAGTCCCATGCTTGCTGAAGTGGCGGGCGTTTGCGGTTATGACTGGCTGCTGCTGGATGGCGAGCATGCGCCCAACGATATCCCTTCGCTGACCGCTCAGCTGCAGGCCATCAACTCCAGCAACAGTGCGGGTATCGGCCGTCCGCCTGTCAATGACCAGACCTTGATCAAGCAGTATCTGGATATCGGTTTTTACAACTTGCTGATTCCGTTCATTGAGTCTGGCGAGCAGGCTGAATATGCCGTGGCGGCAACCCGCTATCCGCCGGCAGGGGTACGTGGCGTTGCCGGCATGACCCGGGCCAGTGCCTATGGCACCGAGGCAGATTATTTCAAGCAGGTCAATGACCATATCGGCGTGATCTTGCAAATTGAGAGCCGTGCGGGCGTGGAAGCGGTAGAAGACATTGTTGCCGTAGATGGCGTGGATGCCATATTCATTGGTCCTTCCGATCTGTCGGCCGCATATGGGTATCTGGGGCAACCGCAGCATCCAGAAGTGCAACAGGCCATTGCCCATGTTCATAAAGTGGCCGCCGCCGCCGGCAAAGCCAGTGGTATCCTTGCGGTCGTGCCGGATGAGGCTGCCGCTTATATCCAGCAGGGCTTTAGCTTCGTGGGTGTTGGCGTTGATCTTTCCGTCTATAAAAATGCCTTGATGAGCTTGCGCAACCGGTTTTAATCGCGGTGTAGCGCCAGTGTCATAGCGGCGTTTTATAGTAAGTCTATAAACGAGGATAGTGACAAGTTTGAAACTTAGGACAATTTTTGCTAGCTTTATTTCTTTTCTGATTTTTCCTGCCGGCTCATTGTCCGCCCAAACCATCACATATGCAATGGGCGATGATGCGCCGCGCAGTGTGCAGACTGTTAGCCCCGAGAGTGCATCGGGGGCTGCGACCGAGCTGCAGCCCGCCTGGCCATTCGATCCGGAAAAAAACAAAATTATCCTGCTTCCAGTGGATGAACCAATCGATGCACCTGTGCCTGGAGAGGCCGTGCCGCTTGAGCAACTGGTTACTGCCGATGCGTTGCGTGGCGTAGACAACTGGGAAAATTATCAGTACGAATCTGGTGGCGGTCCGTTCATGACGAACCCGGGCGCCGTCGAGTTGCGCAGGCCTTCATCCAGAATAACGCTCAAGCCCGTGCAAAATTTTTCCACCGGTACGCGCAGCTGGAATCTGACGACCGAGGACCGAAACCGGATCTCACTGGGGTCCAATCAGGTCGTGAACCCGATCGGCCAGAGTGGCTTTCGAATCGGCGGCATGCAGTTGAGCCGACAGCCGGATGGCACGCAGGACAATTGGTTTATCGATAGTAACCAGTTGGCCTATTCCACGGCGGCGGGGGCCATGGATTATTCGGCTGCCTCTGGCGATAATGCCAGCTTTCACTTCGGCAGTGGCGCCGCCAATACCGCTGTGCGCTATGGATTGAGCGATTCGGCTTCGGTAGACACGCAAGTGCAATTGGCCCGCTCGCTCAAGAACGTTGGCCTTGGCGCCAGCTACGCCCTGGATGACATGGGTGATTTGCGACTGACCGTGAATGCGGGCAAGTACGAGGACGATTCAAACTGGCGCTCAATGTTTGCCTATCGGGCCAAAGTGTTCGATCTGGCCACCTTGCAGTTCTCCAACGAGCTGACCAGCGCTCACTACATGGATTTGTCCAGGCTGTCGCAGGATCCGTTGTCGGACCGCGCCATTCGCAACCAGGTCAAGCTGACCTATCCGCTGGATACGCAGTCGCAAGTGTCGGGCACGTTTGAAAACAGCCGGGTGTTTAACGGTGCTTCAGAACAGCGCTTCGGTGTGGAACAAAGCTACAAGCTGGAGTCGGTTCTGCTCAAATTGAAGGCACAACGCGCCGTGAACAGCGACAACGGCTTATTGCAGTTCAATGTGGATATTCCCATCGGCGGCCCGTAATGCAGCCGTTAAATGGCAACCCTTCGTTCCCGGCCCATTACGTGGCTCTTAATGTGCTCCATAACAGTAGCCCATAATGTAGCCGAAAAAAAAGGAGGCTTTTGCCCCCTTCGAGTTCAGTCGGTGGTGCTGGCAGAGGGCAGGGGCGCCTGTTCTGCGATCTCGTTTTGCGCCAGGATGCGCGCGAGAATGTCGGGTACTTCGAATACGGCCTGGTTGTCTTGCGCTTTAACCCGTTGCCGATAGCTATCGAGATTTTCCAGTAAGTAATGCACCGCCGTGTTGATTTTCGCAAAGCTGGGCAGCACAATGCCCAAGCCGTTCTTCGTGACCCATTCGCCGTTATAGCGCTCCTGGATCATGGTCCATTTGTTGCAGACGATAATGACGGGCATATCTTTGCGGATGGCTTCACTGATGCTACCGGGGCCGGGCTTGCCGATAAAGAAATCGGCCATTTCCATGAAGATGGGCATTTGCGTGGTGAACCCTTCCACCAGCTTGTGCGCGCGCGTCTGCATCTTGCTGATTTTCTTGGCCAGCGCCGCGTTGTGGCCGCAAATGTAGATCATCTGTACATCAGACAGTTGTTTGGCGATCTTGATCATGGTCTTTGAACCGTGACCGCCGAACATGACCAGGCCCACCGGTTTGTCCGGATCAAAGCCTGCTGCGATCAACTGTTCGCGGCGATCGATCTCGGGCTTTTTGTAGAAATCAGGATGCAGCAGCATACCCGAGCTTGCATGGATATGGGAATCGGGATGGCCTGCGGCACGCGCTTGTTCCAGTGCCTTGTCCGTACCGCAGATGAAATGTTGTTGCTGGTTCTTTTCAATCCAGAAATGGGGTGCATTGTCAGCCAGATCGGTCAGAATCGTGACATAAGGCACGCCTGGCAGCGATGAAACCAAGCTTTCGTACATGGCCCGGTTGAAATTGGGGACCAGCGAGACTACCATGTCTGGCTCGGTTTCAATCCAGTGTTCCTGCAGCCGTTTGACCATCACCTGGTGGGTCAGCCGGATAAATGCCTGCAGAATACGCAGTTCCGGCGTCATGGCCATGGTCCAGCCTTTGGCCAGTTGCCGATTATAAAATTCCTCGGGAGCGACGCCGGTAACCCGTTTATATACCTGCCGTGAATCGAGTACTTCAAACAGGTTGACGAGCCTGACGTTCCAGTGAGGATGGCTGTTTTTCAGCACCGCCTCAAGGGCCCGGGCCGATGCCCGATGACCGCCGCCCGCATTGAAATAGATCAAGTCAATATTTTTATTCATAAATGGCTTTCTCTCAATGGTTCAGATGAACAGTTTATGACCGTATTGTGGCATGAATATGAATTGACGCAAATTATAAAATGTGTCGGACTGATACGAATAGAGAAAGCTACTGCGCGGTCTTGCAGGTAAAGGCGTACAAGCGCTCGCCATGTCGAAACAGGCTTGCCTTTTTGGCCGCCAGGCTGTTTGCGGGCGCAGCACTTTTCCTCGGTCGATAAAAAACCCGGCTGCCTGGGGCAACCGGGTCGGTATAAATGCAATTATGTTGATAAAACGCTATTTTTGCGCGATGGTGGTGTTGACACCCGTATCATGCGAAGCCCAGCGCGCGGTAATCGACTTGGTCTGGGTCCAGAACATGACCGCCTGCTTGCCGTTAGGCCCCAGATCGCCCAGTTTGGAGCCGCGCGAACCGGTGAAGCTGAACCATGCGACGGGAACCGGGATCGGAATATTGATGCCGATCTGTCCCACATCGATATTGTTCTGGAAATAGCGCGCATTGCCGCCGCTTTGCGTGAATACGGCAACGCCATTGCCATTCGGATTGCGGTTGACGAACTCCACGGCTTCTTCCAAAGTATCGACGCACACGATGCACAGGACCGGGCCGAAAACTTCTTCGCGATAAATCGCCATATTCTCTTTGACATCGGAAAAAATGGTTGGGCCAATGAAGTTGCCGTCTTTATAGTCGCTGACAACGACGTTGCGGCCATCCAGCAGCAAGGTGGCTTTTTCGTCTATGCCGCTCTGGATCAGCTGTGCGACGCGCTGCTTTGCGCGGGGCGAGACCAGCGGGCCCAGATCTGCCTGGCGATCAATGCCGGCATTGACTTTCAGACCTTTGGATTTTTCTACAAACTCGTCAATCCATTCGCGGGCCTGGCCCACCATGACGGCTACCGACGTGGCCATGCATCTCTGACCCGCTGCGCCGAATGCGGCGCCGACCAGTTGGTTAAGGGCCACTTCCTTATCGGCATCGGGCAGGATGACGCAGTGATTCTTGGCGCCCATCATGGCCTGGCAGCGTTTGCCTGCATTGGATGCGCGCTGATAAATCTGCGTGCCCACATGCGTGGAACCGATAAACGACACTGCTTTTACATCTGGATGTTCGCAAAGCCGGTTGGCCACGTCCGGGCCACCGTGTACTACATTGAGCACGCCGGGTGGCAGGCCCGCTTCGTGCGCCAGTTCAGCCAGATACAGCGATGCGCTGGGGTCCTGTTCTGATGGTTTCAGCACAAATGTGTTGCCGCAGGCCACCGCAATGGGAAACATGAAGCAGGGCAGCATGACCGGGAAATTGAAAGCGGTAATCCCGACACACACACCAAGTGGCTGAATCAAGGTATATACATCGATTCCGGTGCCGGCGTTTTCTGCATATTCTCCCATCTGCAGGCTGACGATTGAACATGCGTGTTCGATGACTTCAAGACCACGGCCCACTTCACCTTCTGCATCGGGCAGCGTTTTGCCATGCTCCAGCGTGATCAGTTCGGCCAGTTTTGCCGTGTTGTCGCGTACCAGTTGCTGCAGTTTGAGCATGACGCGCATGCGGTTGCCCTGGCTGGTATTGCGCCAGGTCGCAAATGCGGCCTTGGCGCTGGCAACCGCCTCATCCACTTCCGAGATCGGCGCCAGCGGGACGCGGGCCACCACTTCCTGGTTGGCCGGGTTAACGACATCCAGCCAATCCTTGGCCGAAGACTGGACTTTTTTTCCGTTGATCAGCAGCGGAATATTGGGTATGGCACTCATAACATCAATCCTTTAATTTTTTACAAGAGGGCAGGTAGATTCGGACAGGGGGCTAAATGCTTCTGCAGCCGGAATGGTGGCGATCAGTTTCGAATAGTCCCATTCGCCTTTCTTCTCACCCGGCTTTTTGACTTCGTACAGGTACATATCGTGAATAACCCGGCCATCGGCACGGATAGAGGCGTTATGCATGATCGGATCCTCGATCGGCAGCTTTCGCATCTGTTCTGCAACCTTGGCGCCGTCCGTGGTGCCGGCAGCGGCCACGGCTTTGAGGTAATGCAGTACGCTTGAATACACGCCGGCTTGGGTCATGGTGGGTTTCAGGCCTTTATAGGCTTTGGCAAAGCGCTCGGACCACTGGCGGGTGCCGTCATCAAAGTCCCAGTAAAAGCCGTCCACGTAGGTCAGGCCCTGAGCGTTGTCGTTGCCCAGCGCGCGCAGGTCCGACAGGAATATCAGCAGCGCAACCAGGCGCTGGTCACCACCACTGACGCCGAACTCCTTAGCCTGCTTGACAGCATTGACCGTGTCCTGGCCGCCGTTGGCCAAGGCGACAACCTGCGCGCCGCTGCTTTGCGCCTGCAACAGGAACGAGGCATAGTCGCTGTTGTTCAATGGATGGCGCACCTGGCCAACCACCGTGCCGCCCAGTTTCTTGACCATTTTCGCGGTATCGGCTTCAAGCGAATGACCAAATGCGTAATCCACTGTCAGAAAGAACCAGGATTTGCCGCCGGCCTGAACCGTGGCTTTTGCACCGCCCACCGATTGGGAATAGGTATCGAACATCCAGTGAAAGCCCACGGCAGAGCAGGATTTATTGGTCAGGGCAGTGGTGGCCGGCCCCGAGAACAGCGCAATGCGGTTTTTTTCCCTGGCTACGTTCTGCACCGCCAGCGCTACCGCTGAATTGGTCAGATCGGCAATGGCGGTGACACCCTGGCGGTCAAACCATTCCCGGGCCTTGGCCGCGCCTACGTCGGCCTTGTTCTGGTTGTCGGCAGACACCAGCTCGATTTTCATGCCCTTGCATGGACCTGCAAGGCATTCATCGATGGCAAGTTGCGCTGCCGCAACCGAACCGGCGCCGCCCATGGATGCATAGGTGCCCGACATATCGGTAAGCACGCCCACTTTTACTTCGGGCGCATCGGCGGCCCAGGCATTAAGCGCCAAGCATGACGCTGCTGCCAGTACTGTTTTCCTGATCAACATAAAGGGGTCTCCTGAATTTTTTAATAGTTTTATCGTTTTGTTTGCAAAACGTATCCAGTTTGATGTGTATAAATCAATTTTGCAATAGAATATTTGCACATTTAATGTTCATTTTTGCACAACCATTGCATAACCCCGTTACCTAACCTTTACACAACAACGCATGCCTGACTGGGACGATATCCGCTATTTTCTGGAAGTGGCCAGAACACACAGAGCCAGTGCCGCGGCAGCCCGGCTGGGGGTAGAGCACACCACCGTCACCCGACGCATCGGCCGTCTGGAAGAGGATCTGGGGCAGCTGCTTTTCGATAAATCGCGCAGCTCCGGATTTACCCTGACGCGCTCGGGGCAGCAACTGCTCACGCATGCAGAGCAGATGGAAACGCATTTATACAATGCGCAGGAGCAGATTCTGGGGGTCAGCCAGAGTCCGGCCGGGCATGTGCGGGTGGCAGCGACAGAAGCCTTCGGCTCGTGCATTATTGCGCCCCTGTGCGCGCAGTTCCAGAGCCAGTTTCCCGACATGACCATAGACGTGCTGCCGGTTCCCCGCTTTGTCAGTCTGACCCGTCGCGAAGCCGATATCGCCATTACCATAGAACGCCCGGCGCGCGGGCCTTATGTAACCCGCAAACTGACCGACTATACGCTGTTGCTGTATGGCACTCAGTCCTGCTTTGATCGCTACGGCGTGGTCAATACCGAAGCGGATCTGCATCATCATCGTTTTATCAGCTATGTGGATGAGCTGCTGTTCAGCGACCAATTGCGCTATCTTGAGGATATCCTGCCGTTTACCAAACCTGTCATAAAAAGCACAAGTGTCATTGCGCAATATTACAGTTGTCTGCAAGGCCATGGGCTGGCCATTCTGCCGTGTTTTCTGGCCGGCCAGAATCCGCAGCTTATTCCGGTGCTGCAGGACAGAATCGGGATCACGCGCAGTTTCTGGATTTACTATCATGAAGAACTGAAACGGCTGAAACGTATTGTGATGCTTTCGGAACACTTATGTGACATCATAGGAAATAACCGATTGCTGGTACAGGGCAGGATGCCGGTGCAGCAGGTACAATGACAATTGAAAAGTGATTTGTGACAACCTGATTTCCAGAAGGAGTACATGCATGACCATTACACTGACAGCAGCAGACGGGCATATTCTGCAGGCCTATACAGCCGGCGCCGAAGATGCGGAACGGGGCATTGTGGTCCTGCAGGAAATTTTCGGCGTCAATAGCCACATTCGCGATGTCTGTGATTTCTATGCTTCAAAGGGTTATCGCGTGATTGCGCCGGCGCTGTTTGACCGCATCGAGCCGGACTTAGAAATGGGCTACACCGCCCAGGACGTCGAGCGCGGCAAAGAACTGAAAGCCAAGGTAAGCTACGAGGATGCGCTCAAGGACATCGAGGCTGCGGCAGCGGCCTTGTCGACGCAGAAAAAAATCGGCGTGGTCGGCTTTTGCTGGGGCGGCACCCTGACATGGCTTGCAGCCTGCCGAAGCGCCGCGTTTTCGGCAGCTTCCTGCTGGTATGGCGCCGGCATTGCCGAGTTGCGCGAGGAAAAGGCTCAATGCCCGGTGCAGATGCACTTCGGCGAAAAAGACAAATCCATTCCGCCTTCAGATGTCCAGGCTATCCGCGCTGCCCAGCCAGACGTCGATGTTTGCATCTATGATGCGGATCACGGCTTCGGATGTGACCAGCGCGGCTCTTACGATCCGTTTGCCAGTGAACTGGCGCGCACGCGCACGGTGGAATTTTTCAAGGCGCATCTGTAACCTTGCCTTGCAGCCAATGCAATGTCATACGCCCGATTATCGGCGCTGTGCAGGCGTCGGGCGCAGGTGTGTCCCGGCCGGCCATTAAATCACGACAGGTGAAAAAATTTATGACGTTTTCGACAATGCTGTCTGCGGTATCATTTTCTCTCATGCTTGCCACCACCGTGCATGCGCAGGCGCCGCAGAATAGTGAAGCAGCGCCGTTTAAAGTTCCGGATAGCGGGATTACCATCCCGCCGGACTTTTCCAGCGCGACCTTTGATGCACCTGCAGTAAGCTGGATTGAAGACGGGCGTCCGATCGAACAGGCCAAAGATGCCCTTGAACTGCTGGCAACCGCAGACAAACATGGCCTGGATCCTCGCTGGTTTAATATTGCACAATTACAGTCGCAATGGGAACGGGTCAGCTACGCCGCTTCTGCCGAAGAAACGGCGCAGTTTGACGGCAATCTGACCACGCAGATGCGTACCTATGTCAAATTTCTGAAAAACGGTCGTATTTCGCCGTCCTTGATCAAAAACCGCTATTCCAAACCGATGTTTTCTGATGCCGATGCCGATCTGTTTCTGGCGACGGCGATCAGCAATGGCAATCTGAAGGCCTCGATCAAGGCGCTCACCGACAGCATTCCCATGTACAACTCGCTGATGCAGGCGCTGGTTGTATTTCGTCAATTACAGCAAAATCCGACAATGAACCAGGCGCTGCCTGCGGTACCTGGCGGCAAACTGACCGAAGGCCAGCCCTATCCGGGTATGCCCGCACTGATTGAGCGACTGGTCCTGCTGGGTGACCTGCCGCAAGGCACACCGGCGCGGCCGATCTACGACGCCGCGGTCATGGCAGGCGTCAAAAATTTCCAGCAACGCCATGGGCTGGAGCCCGATGGCGTGATCGGCAAGGGAACGCTGGAGCAGTTGAATACGCGTCCCATTGACCGCATCCGCCAGATCCAGATCAGTATGGAACGGCTACGCTGGACCCCGCTGATAGAAGGCGAGCGCCGCATTGTTGTCAATGTGCCCGAGTTCGTGCTGCGCGCCTATCACATCCGCAATCAGAAGGCGGAAAACATCATTGAAATGAAAGTGATTGTGGGCAAATCCTTCAACACCAGCACGCCGCTGTTCGATGGCGCGGTCAGCAAAATCGAGTTCAGCCCGTACTGGAATGTGCCTATCTCCATTTCCCGCAAGGAACTCATCCCGCGTTTGCGCAGTAATCCCTCTTATCTGCAGAGCCAGGGATTTGAGTTTGTCACCCAGTCGGGCGTGTCGCAAACCGTCAGCGACGCCAACCTGAACGCGGTGTTAAATGGCCAGGCGCGTATTCGTCAGCGCCCCGGGCCAAAAAACTCGCTGGGCGATATCAAGTTCATTTTCCCCAACAACGATGCCATTTACCTGCATCATACCCCCAGCACGCAGCTGTTTGACCGCACGCGGCGCGATCTGAGCCACGGCTGCATCCGGGTGGAAGAACCGGTGAAACTGGCGCAATTTGTGTTGGAAAAACAACCGCAGTGGACTGCAGGCGCTATTGAGAAGGCCATGACAGCAAAAAAATCCAAAACAATCAACGTATTGGAGCCTGTTCCTGTTGTATTGGGTTATAGTACCGTGGTAGTTAAAAACAATAAAATTCACTTTTTCCCCGACATCTACGGACAGGACAAGATTCTGGACAATGCCATCAAGAAGATGGCCGCCTCACGTAACATTCCACCTGCCTCGTAATATTTTCAGGAGCCAGTACGGTATGACGTTTACGCCCCCTCAGTTACACCGCCGCCAGTTTTTAAGAAGTTCTTCTTCTCTGCTTGTTGCCGGTGCCATGTTCTCCATTGGCACCAATTCCGCCCGCGCCAGTATCGGCGGGGGCGGTTTCAGGCAAATCTCGCTCGACCACCTGCATACCAATGAGAAAATCACCCTGGCTTACGCCAACGGCGACGCCTATATTCCCGCCGCGATGCAACGGCTGAACCGTTTCTTGCGGGACCATTATTCGGGTGTGGTCGGACACATGGATCCGACGCTGTTTGATCTGATCAACAAGGTCAGGGCATCGCTCAAGACCGATGTGGCCATCGAGGTCATTTCAGGCTATCGCGACCCGCATACCAACGAACGTCTGCGTAAGACGCGTGGCGGCGGCGTAGCCAAACGCAGCCTTCACATGGTAGGACAGGCCATGGACTTGCGTCTGAAAGGCGTACCGCTTGATGAATTGCGGGATGCGGCC
Organism: Advenella incenata; assembly: GCF_004217095.1. Lineage (GTDB taxonomy): Bacteria > Pseudomonadota > Gammaproteobacteria > Burkholderiales > Burkholderiaceae_B > Advenella > Advenella incenata. The sequence goes on from NZ_SHKO01000001.1 coordinate 1,543,414, forward strand.
AAGGAACTTGCGCTGGGCGGCGTTGGCTATTACCCAAAAGACGGGTTCGTACACATGGATACCGGGCGCGTACGCAGCTGGTAGCGCTGGTTCGGTTCACATGGCAACACGAAGCGGGCGTTCGCCAAACGCTTGCAGCGGCTGCACGGTACGACCGTTGATGGATGCCGGCACAGCAATGCCGTGGTCTCTCTCACTATTATTGCAATACGAAGCAAATAACAAATTCAGTCATGGACAATCGCAACATCAAAACAATCGCCATTATCGGCGCCGGAACCATAGGCAGCAGCTGGGCTGCCCTTTTTCTTGCCCATGGTTATCACGTGGTGGTGTCGGATCCGGCACCAGACGTTGAGGCCAATACCCGGACGCTGATCGATTCGGCCTGGCAGACCCTGCGTGAACTGGGAAAAGTGAAGAATGAGTCATTTCTGGATAATCTTCGCTTTGAGTCCGATTTGAACAAGGCGTTGGAAAATGTCGATTTCGTGCAGGAGAATGCGCCGGAACGTGAAGACTTTAAAATATCGCTGTTTGCAAAAATGGACGCAGTGCTGCCAGAACACGTTATTATTTCTTCCAGCTCTTCGGGTCTGCTGGTCAGTCGCATGCAATCGCAGTGCCGGTATCCGCAACGGTGTGTGCTGGGCCATCCATTCAATCCGCCTCATGTGATTCCGCTGGTGGAAGTGGTCGGGGGCGAGCAGACATCTGAAGACACGATCGAGCGTACGCTGCAATTTTATCGCGCCATAGGCAAGCATCCGATTCGTCTGAACAAGGAAATTGCCGGGCATATCGCCAACCGCCTGCAGGCAGCGGTGTGGCGGGAGGTCATGCACCTGGTCAACGAAAACGTGGCCAGCGTGCAGGATATCGACGCGGCCATGAGCAAGGGCCCGGGCCTGCGCTGGGCCATCTTCGGTCCGCAAATGGTTTTTGATCTGGCTGGCGGCCGGGCAGGGCTGGCGCATCTGATCGATCATTTGCAGCCGGCTATTGAAACCTGGATGGATGATCTGGGCAATCCACGCATGACCCCTGAGTTACGAGAGCGTATGGTCCAGGGGACGAAACAGGCAAGGGAAGATAAATCGTTTGAATCGCTGCTGCGCTATCGCGATAGCCATCTGATCGATATTCTTAAAAGTCTGGATAAAAAATAGGGCGCTGATGTGCGACTCCATGTTGGGGTCAGGCATGGTGATCGTGTCAGGCGATACGACGCATACCTGCTGATTATGTCGAATGAATGATAATGTCAATTGAAAAACGTACCCGTGTGTGGCCGCCGTCCATCGACATGCGAGCGCTGCACGTCGATGACCTGCCGCAGATGCTAGCATTGCAGGCCAGCGTGTATCCGTCGGCGCTGCTGGAAAGCGCTCAGGTGCTGGCCAGCAAGATCGGCGCCGTTCCGGCTGGCTGGATGTCACTGGCGGCCACCGATGGCGATACGCTATGCGCCTATGCGCTAGGCTACCCCTGGCGCTCGGACCAGCAGCCCTGCTGGAATCGTCCGCTTGCGCGGCAACAGGATTGCGATGTGCTTTATCTGCATGATGTAGCGGTATCGACTGCCTATGCGGGCCGGGGCATTGCAAACGAACTCGTGTCGCAACTGATGCGACAGGGGCAACAGTTTGGTCTGTCGCGTGCCATATTGATTGCGGTCGAAGGCGCGCAAGGGTACTGGTCGCGACTGGGCTTTGTCGCGCTCCCAACCGGCAACACAGATCCGGCGTTTGGCGGCGATGCGGTGTTGATGCAGCGCGAACTGGCGCAGCCCGGTTCGATGCAGCCCGATATTGCGTAGCGCAAGGCACCAGGAAAAACACCATGCCGCTACTGAAGACTGTTGCCTTTGTTCATATGCTGCTTGCCGGCCACGTGGTGTCCGGGGCGCGCGTCATTGATGCGACGATGGGAAATGGACACGACACGCTAGCACTTGCCCGGCTTGTAGGGGACGCCGGGCATGTGTACGCCTTCGATATCCAGAGCGAGGCGTTGGCGGCCACGGCCGCGCGTCTGGATCGCGAGCATCTGCAAGCGCGTGCCACCCTGATTCAAGATAACCATGCCTGCATGCACGAGCACGTATCGGATCCGGTCAGTGCCATCGTCTTTAATTTGGGCTACCTGCCTGGCACCGATAAAGCCTGCGCCACGCAGGCCACCAACACCCTGGCTGCTGTCAGGAGTGCTTTGACACTGCTTGCGCCCGGCGGTCTATTGCTGATTGCCGTTTACTGGGGACATCCGGCAGGCGCCAGCGAGAAAGAAGCGCTTGAACCGTTCGTTGCACAACTGTCGCCTGAGCAATACCGGGTGCTCAAATATGAGTTCATTAATCGCGCGAATCCTGCACCCTATTTGCTGGCCATCGAACGCTTTAGCAACTGAGCAGAACACCTCTGATTGTTTGACGCCCCAAGCATAGCAATAAGCTTGCTTGTGGCGTCTTCCTGTGCAGTGCAAGACCGGGTGTCAGTCGGCGCCGGCCTCAGCGATCACAGCGCAAACGTCGGTCTGACGGGCGCGCCAGGTCGTGGCAAATTGAGCATTTGTCGGGCTTCCTTTGGCGTTGCCGGCTCATAGCCCATTTCACGCACCAGCCGGACAATTCGTTCAGTCAATTCGATATTGCTGGCCAGCCGGCCTTGCGAGTAATAAAGATTGTCTTCCAGTCCGACCCGGACGTGTCCACCCAGCAGCAACGAGTTGATGGCGCAGGGCAACTGTGCCGGGCCGATGCCGCTGGCGCCGAAGATGGTCCCCGGCGGCAGGCACTCCACCATGAACTGCAGATTTTTCGGCGAGTAGGGCATGGCATTCTGAAAACCCCGGTGGACTCCCATGACCAAATTGACATAGGCCGGTTCTTCATCTGCGCCCATCGCAAGCAACGTCGCTGTGTCCTGCAAAATATGCGTGGGACTGAACACTTCCCATTCGGGTTTGATGCCGCGCTTTTTCATCTCGTCGGCCAAGAAGCGGCAGCGCGAGGGCGCGGTGTTCATCAGAATTTCCTTGTTATCGAAACTGGCAATAATGGTGGTGGCGTCCAGCGTGCACATTTCGGCGCCGGCCTCCATGCCTTTGATGCGTTCTTCCCAAAGCAGCTCCCACATGCCGTTTTCGTTTTGTCCGATCATCTCGCCATGGACACCACCACCGGTGGAGTTATTCAAAATGATGTCGCATTTGGCGCGAATGCGTGTATTCATGTCGTAATAAATATCGGGATTGCAGGTGGCCCCGTCATCTGGATTGCGCGCATGCAGCGCCACAATGCTCGCTCCGGCGTTATAGCAGTCGTAAACGTCGTCTGCAATCTCCTGCGGTTGCGTGGGCAAGTTCGGGTTCTGGCTTTTATAGGCCATGCCGCCGGTCGGGGCAATGGTGATAATGACTTTGGGTGTACTCATGATTGCGCTCCTGCAGATTGTTGCACCAGTTTGCAGGCGGAGTCTTCCAGTTTTCCGTAAAGATCATCGGGCGAAAGCGTTTCAATTTTCCGGTAATAATCCCAGGGGGCAATGGATTCGTCCGGTTTTTTTACCTGCATCAGGTACATCGGATTGGTGAGTCTGCCATCGGCACGCACGATGGCGTCTTTGGCGAAAAAGTCTTTGATGCGTTCGGTCTTGAACCGCTTCATGACTGCGTCGGCATCGTCGGTTTTTAATGTGGCGACTGCCGCAAGATAATTGCTGACTGCCGAATAAGTGCCTGCCTGAATGTAGGTCGGTATGCGATTGGTGATTTTTTTGTATTCGGCGGTCCACTTGCGGGTGTCATCGTCCAGGTCCCAGTAGAACGGCGTAGTCAGGTACATGCCCTGGGTGACCTGCAAGCCCAGGGAATGGATGTCGGGAATGAGTACCGTCAGGCCCACCAGATTCATCTGGGTATTTAAGCCAAATTCGTTGGCAGATTTTGCTGCGTTTACAAAATCACCGCCGGCGTTGGCCATGCCCAGGATCTTGGCGCCTGATGATTGCGCTTGCAATATGTAGGAAGAAAAATCGGAGGCGCCCAGCGGCACTTTGACCGATCCTTTGACGGTGCCGTTGGCTTGCTTGACGACTTTGGAGGTGGCCGCTTCCAGGGCATGGCCAAAGGCGTAGTCGGTGGTAATGAAGAACCAGTCCTTGCCGCCGTTTTTGACGACAGATTTGCCCGTGCCGTTGGCCAATGCATCGGTCGAATAGGTGTAGTGGATAATGTAAGGCGAGCATTGTTTGCCGGTGAGGGCCGATGTGCCGCCGCCAGTAGAGATAAACAGTTTTTTCTTTTCAGTGGCGACATTGGCCATGGCCAGGCTGACCGCCGAATTGGTCCCGCCAATCAGGATATCTACTTTGTTCACGTCCACCCATTCGCGCGATTTGGCGGCAGCAACATCGGCCTTGTTCTGATGATCGGCATAAAGCAGTTCAATTTTCTTGCCGTCGATACTGCCGCCGGCATCGCGGATCGCCATGCGGATGGCCTGCACACCGCCCTGGCCATCATAGTCGGCGTAAACCCCCGAGATGTCGGTCAGAAAACCGATACGGATGACATCATCGGAGATGCCGGCGGCATGCGTCGCGCCTGTCGAGGCAAGCAGCATGCCTGTCGCCCATGTGAGTGTGCCCGTTTTGTTCATCATTCTCTCCTTTTTTTATACTGTCTCTCAGAACTGTGCCCGCGACCAGGGCGCTATCGCCGATCGCCGGCAGCGCTTTGGTTGATGCCTGGCAAGGCTTGGGCCCGCCAGGCTACGGTTATTTTTTCCTGACGCCCTGACTATCAGACGCCCAGATACCGATGGATCTGCGAAGGGTCTTCGCGTAGCTGACTGGCGTCGCCTTCGAGCACAACCCGGCCTTTTTCCAGCACAACCAACCGGTCCGCCTGCTCCATCACTTTGCGATAATTGCGATCGACCACCATGGTGGCCAGGCCACTGCTGCGGATAAGCCCGATGACACGCCAGATTTCTTCCACAATCAGCGGCGCCAGGCCTTCAGTGGCTTCGTCCAGAATGATGGCATCCGGATTGGTCATCAGCGCCCGGCCAATCGAGAGCATTTGCTGTTCGCCACCGGAGAGCTGATCGCCCATGTTGTCCAGGCGCTCTGCGAGCCGGGGGAAGGTCTCCAGTATGCGATTGAGGTCCCATGCCATATGCCCGTCGCGGCTGGCGCGAGCGCACATCACCAGATTTTCTCGGACCGTCAGGTTGGGAAAAATGCCGCGGCCTTCAGGTACGTAGGCAATGCCCAATTGGGCAGCCTGATAGGGGCGGGCGCCAGACATCTGCTGCCGCTGCAGTTCGATCAGTCCGCTGCGTTGTTTGACATGACCCAGCAGGCTGCGTATCAGTGTGGATTTTCCCATGCCGTTGCGACCCAACAGGCCGACCGTCTCACCGCGTCGCAGGTTAAAGTCAATGCCGTGCAGCACGTGGCTGGAACCGTACCAGGCATGGATATCGCGGGCCAGAATGATGTCATCTGTCATCGTTGCATTGCTCATAACGGTAAGGTGTTCGAGTGGTCTGTGGCGTGATCACTCTCGCCAAGATAGGCGGTCTGTACGGCAGTATTGTTGCGAATGTCATGGGGCAGCCCGCTAGCGAGCACCGCGCCATTGACCATCACCGTCAGGCGATCTGCAACGGCAAAAACGGCATCCATGTCGTGTTCGATCAGCAAAATAGCCAGATTCTTTTTCAGCCGGTGCAGTAGCGCCAGCATGCGTTCAGACTCTTCAGCCCCCATGCCTGCCAGCGGCTCGTCCAGCAGCAGCACCTCGGGTTGCTGGGCCAGACACATGGCCACTTCAAGCTGTCGTTTCTGCCCGTGCGACAGGTTGGCTGCAATGCTCGCGGCCTGTCCGCTCAGGCCGGCCTGTTCCAGTGCGTGGTCGGCCATCTCAAGGCTGCGCTGGCATTGTTGCGCGGCCGCCCAGAACTGCCACGGTTTCTGGATTTTTGCCTGAGCAGCAAGGCGGCAGTTTTCGCGCACGCTCAGTGGCAGAAAAATATTGTTGCGCTGATAGCTGCGACCCAGGCCTGCTTGTGATCTTGCCGGCTGTGACCACTTGCTGATATCTTTGCCGCGCAAGTACACCTGACCATCGCTCAGAGGCAGTTCGCCTGACAGCAGATAGGTCAGTGTCGATTTTCCGGCTCCGTTGGTGCCGATCACCGCCAGGATTTCTCCTTCGAACAGTTGCAGCGATACATTGTTTACCGCGACCAGCGCCCCGAATTTGCGGGTCACATTCCTGGCTTCAAGCAATGCAGTTGTCATCGGGTTGTGCCTCCCTTGCTTGCGCTGCGAACGCGCCATTCCCGCAGTTGCCGGGGCAGTCCAGCCAGGCCATAGGGCATCAGCATGACCACGAAAATAATAAAGCCGCCCAACAGCAACTGCCAGTGCTTGGTGATGGTTGTAAACCATTCTGATAGCAGCACGAAAGCGAAGGCGCCAATAATGGCCCCGCCCAGGCTGCCCAGGCCACCCAGAATAATCATGAGCAATACATTGCCTGACTGATGCCAGGACAACAATTCCGGATTGACATAACCGTACTGGCATGCGTACAGGAATCCAGCCAGGCCGGCCAGCATCCCGCTGATGACAAAGCTTGCAATCTTGTATGAGGTCGACTCGAACCCGGCGGCACGCATACGTAGCTGGTTGTGCTTGATACCCACAAAGGCATGACCCAGGCGGGAACGCAGGATCAGTTGCAGAATGATAACGGTGATAATAAGCAGTACCAGCGTGAACCAGTAAAAGGTATTGCCCGATTCAAGATTGAAGGGTTGCCACTGCAAAATGGAAAAATCAGGTTTGAAATAAATATAGGTGCCGTCGGAGCCGCCGAAGATCTTGATGTCATGAAAGACGAAGTAGACCAGTTGACCGAAGGCCAGCGTAACCATGATGAAATAGACGCCATAGCTGCGCATGACCAGCAGGCCGATTAACAGCGCCAGCAGCCCGGCGCCGCCAATGCAGATGGCCATCAGCAGCCAGCCATTGCCCGCCTCCGACTCGGGCGAGAAGGTCGCGACCATATAGGCGGCAAAGCCAAGAAAGGCGGCGTGTCCTAGGCTCACCAGGCCAGTGAACCCCACCAGCAACTGCAGGCTGAGCGCGAAGATGCTCAGAATCATGATTTTCGTGACCAGATCGCCGTGGTATTTGCTGCCAATGGGCTCGGGCAGCAGCGGCAGCAGTGCCAGCAGGGCCAGGCCGACTACCCACCAGAACAGATTGTTTTTTGTAATCATGGTCAGGTTCCCTGTTTGAACAGGCCCTGGGGCTTGAACAGCAGCACCAGCACCATAAGCAGATAGACCAGTGCGCCTGCACCTTCGGGCCAGAGCACTTTGCCAAACGTGTCTACGAAGCCGATCAGCAGGGCTGCGACCAGCGCGCCCTTGATGGAGCCGATACCGCCAATGACCACGACCACAAAACAGATAATCAGTTCATTGCCGCCCATGCCAGGGTAGACCGATGACACCGGCGCCGAGAGCATGCCGGCAAAGATGGCCAGGGCAACGCCGGCTGCAAACACGGTGCGGTACAGCACCGAGATATTGACTCCCAGCGATTGCACCATCTCGCGATTGGTGGCGCCGGCGCGGATTTTCATACCCAGCCGGGTATGCTTGATCAACAGGTACATGCCAATCGCAATAACCAGGCAGACAAGCGATATGAACAGGCGGTAGACCGGATAGCTCAGCCCATTGCCCAATGCGATAGAGCCGGCGAGCCAGCCTGGCGGGCTGACACCATGCACATCATCGCCCAGCAGAATGCTGCGCAGCGCTTCAAACACCAGAATCAGCCCGTAGGTCATCAACACCTGCAACAGATGCTCACGCTCGTACAGAAAGCTGAAAAAGCCCCACTCCAGCAGGTAACCGAAAGCCAGGGCCAGAATAATGCCCAGCATCAGCGCAACGACGAAGTTATCGATATACATGCCCAGTGCGTATATGAGATACGCGCCGATCATAAAGAAACTGCCGTGCGCCAGGTTGATGACACCCATAATGCCGAAGATCAGTGTCAGCCCGCTGGCGATCAGAAACAGCAGCAGCCCGTACTGCACACTGTTCAGACACTGAATCAGAAATGTTGTTATATCCATATGTGATCCGAAGAAAAATGCAGGCGCGCGGTTCAGCCGTACGCCTGCATTTTCGGTTTACTTGCTCAGCTTGCAGCCTTTGGCCGGATCTTCCAGATTGGCTACTGCGATTCCCAGGTTCTTGTTATGGTTGCCCACGACTTCGCGCAGATAAATATTCTGCACCGGGTTGTGCGCCTTGGACATGGTGAATGGCCCGCGCGGGCTATCCACCTTGGCCTGTTCCATCCCCTCAATGACGGTATCCTTGTTCTTGATATCGCCCTTGGCATGGTTCAGGCCAGCGGCCAGCAACTGGGCTGCGTCGTATCCCTGCACCGCGTATACGTCCGGCTCCATGCTGAACTTTTCCTGGTAGTGCTTGCGGAACGCTTTGTCTTTCGGATTATTCAGTTCATCGGCATAGTGCAGGGTGGTCAGCATGCCCTTGGCTGCATCGCCCTGGGCGGCGAGTGTGCCGTCAGTCAAAAAGCCTGGACCGTATAGCGGGATCGTCTTGCGCAGGCCCGAGGCATCGTAATCCTTCACGAATTTGACCGCACCGCCACCGGCAAAGAATGCAAAGACGGCATCCGGTTTCAGTGAGGAAATTTCAGTGAGCAGCGACTGGAATTCCACGTTGGGGAAGGGCAGCGTGAGCTCTTTGATCACTTTGCCGCCCTTGGCTTCGAAACCTTCGCGGAAACCATCGGCCGCCTCAGTGCCTGCGGCGTATTTCCAATTGATGGTCACTGCTGTTTTATGTTTTTGCTTTTCGGCCGCGACAATGCCCATGCCATAAGCGGGCTGCCAATTGGTGAATGAGCTGCGGAAGATGTTTTTGGCGCACAGCGGCCCGGTGAGCATATCTGCACCGGCGTTGGGAATAATGTAGATCACGCCGCTGTCACGCGCGATTTTCGCCATCCCCATGGCCACGCCTGAATGCACTGTTCCTACCAGTACATCAACTTTGTCGCGCTGCACCAACCGGTTGGTGTTCTCCGGCGCCTTGGCCGGATCAGATTCGTCATCAACAGCAAAATACTGGATCTGCTGGCCGCCCAGCTTGCCACCCTGTTCCTCGACATACAGTTTAAAGCCATTTTCGATCGCCTTGCCAAGCGCCGCATAGGTGCCTGTGGCCGGCAGCATGAGGCCCACCTTGACTTCGGCCTGCGCCGCCTGACCCAATCCCCCGGCCAGCATGATCGCTGTGGCGATCGTGGCTTTTTTCACATTATTCATTGTCCTGTCTCCTGAATGTACGACTGCTTTTTATGATGACTGCTTGTTTTTGTTGCCACGAACAACGCCGCTTGCCGCGTCCTGGTACCGCACTTGCAGGATCACGGCGTCCCTTGCGATAGTCCGCTGTGCCCGTCTTTTTGTGCTGGCTTACGCCACTTCATGCTGATTCATTTCACGCAGACGGAAGCGCTGGATTTTGCCGGTTGCCGTTTTGGGCAATTCATCCAGAAATTCAATGCTGCGTGGATATTTGTGCGGCGCCAGCCGGGATTTGACAAAGGCCTTGAGTGCATCCTTGAGTGTGTCGTCAGCCGGTGGCGCCGTTTCCTTGAGCACCACATAGGCGCGGGTCTTGACCAGGCCCTGCGAATCGGCAACGCCGATGACGGCCGCCTCCAGGACGGCTTCATGCTCTATGAGTGTGGCCTCCACTTCGAAGGGAGACACATACTGTCCGCTTACCTTGAGCATGTCGTCGCTGCGACCCGCATAGGTGTAATAGCCGTCGGCATCGCGCGAATACTTGTCGCCACTTTTGGTCCACTCCCCCTGAAATGTTGCTCTTGTCTTTTCCCGGTTGTTCCAGTACATGAGGGCAGCGCTTTTTCCCTTGATGTACAGATCGCCGATTTCGCCATCTGCGACGATAGCACCTTGCTCGTCGCGAAGCTCGAGTTCATAGCCGGGTACGGGTTTTCCTGTGGTGCCATAGCGGATGTCATCAGGCTTGTTGGACAGAAAAATATGCAACATTTCAGTTGAGCCGATGCCATCGATGATATGACATCCGAAATGAGCCGTGAAGCGCTCGCCAAGTTCCCGTGGCAGCGCCTCCCCGGCTGAAGAACACATCCGCAATTGCACCTCGTCCCGGGTGGGCGTGTTGGCTGCCGCCAGCATGCCGGCATAACCGGTTGGCGCACCGCAAAACACCGTCGGCTGGTGTTTGCGCATCGCCTCGAACACAGCATCCGGAGTAGGGCGGCCTTCGATCAGGATCACGCTGGCGCCGACGCCCAGAGGGAAGGTCAGGGCATTGCCCAACCCGTAGGCAAAAAACAGTTTTGCGGCCGACAGAATACGATCCGACTCGGTCAGCCGCAGCAGGTCTTGCGCATAATAACGAATGGTCCAGTAAGGGTTGGCATGACTGTGGATTGTGCCCTTGGGCTTGCCGGTTGAGCCAGAAGAGTACAGCCAGAAGGCCGGCTCATCGGCCCTGGTGCTACAGGGGCGATGACAGGGCGTGGCGGCAGCCAGCGCCTGTTCCATGCTCAACTGGCCGTGCGAGAGTTCACCTTGCGGGCGCGACACCAGGATATGCTTGATTTCATGCTCTGCTTCGCTCATGGCCTGGGCCAGCACCGGCAGCAGCGTGGCCGACACCATGGCGGCCTGACAGCGGCTGTCTTCAATAATGTATTTATAGTCCTGTGGTGTCAGCAGGGTGTTGATGGCAACTGGCACAATACCGGCATGAATCGCCCCCAGAAAGGCGACAGGCCAGTCTGTGCAATCGTTCATCAGCAACAATACCCGCTCCTCGCGGCGTACGCCCAGGTTTTTCAGTACCGCGGTCAGGCGCCGCACTTTGTCAAAAAGCGCTGCGTAGGTCAATGAGCCGTTGCCATCGATATACGCAATGCGATCCAGACGGCTCTGGTTGGTTTGCATCAGATAGTCGGCAATATTGAACTGATTGCTGTTTTCAGGGGTCTGCATGGTTAACTCCGCTAAATGCCTGGCTGCTTGCTGCCAGCTCACTTCAAGTTGTTGGCACTGCCGCGCTGCGAGTGGATCAATTGGCTGCCTGTACCGGTCTTGCGCAACCTCAGTACGGCGGCAGCCTGCTTATTAACAGGATCTGAAGGTGCATTGACCTGTCATTGCGGCTGCGCCGTGAATTCAATTTTTCCTTCCGGCAGCAAATACAGCACATGGGCGGCACCGTTGCTGACGGTGGGACAATGTGCGGAGTCCGGGCCATAGACTTTCCAGCCGGCATCACAGCCATCAAATCGGGCGCCGGGGGTGAGCGGCATGATCAGATCAATTTCGCCATTGGGATGGCGGTGATGGGGGCCGCGGATATCCTGCATGCTCACCACATCTACCGAAAATCCATGGGTCGCTTCGGACGGTTTGGTCACCCGGCCGTATTTGAGTCCCTGTGCTTCGTGCTTGCACATCCAGCCATCCTGCACGCCTGCAATACAGGCAGCGCTGATGTCGTGGTACCACTGGCTGTCGGCACCGTAGTGACTATTGAGCCAGCCCTGTAACGTTTCATCGAGCGGACGGTCTGCGATCTGCCGGGTTACTGTCTGGATGAGCGTGTCGAAATGTTCACGCATACTGAAAGTCTCCTTAACACCTGATTTTTTTTTTCGTGCATTATTTTGCATGTAGATGATAAGATAGGCATGCAGTTAAAATCAGTCAAGATTTTTGCTCAATCTTTAGGGAAAACACTAGCTCCCGATTTACGAAATGGCACGCTATGACGCTGGAAAATTCATTTGAAATAGATCCAATGGAAGACAAGACGCCGCTGTTGCGAGCGTTGGGCGAGCGGATTCGCTCGCTGCGCGCGCGCAAGGGAATTACGCGCAAGAAGCTGGCGAGCCTGGCGGGTATTTCCGAGCGCCATATGGCCAATCTTGAGCTGGGTACCGGCAATGCAACCATACTGGTGCTGCATCAGGTGGCCCAGGCGCTGACGTGTTCGCTGGCCGAGCTCATCGGCGACGTTACCACCTCGTCGCCCGAATGGCTGATGATCCGCGAGTTGCTGGAGAACCGCAGCGAGAAAGATCTGCACAAAGTGCGGCTGCGGTTGATTGAACTGTTCGGTGCCGACAAAACGCCGGGCTCGCGCCTGTCACGCATTGCCCTCATTGGTCTGCGCGGCGCCGGCAAATCCACGTTGGGCCGTATGCTGGCTGACCGGCTTGGCTATCCGTTCATCGAGTTGTCGCATGAAATCGAACAGACAACCGGTTGCAGCATCAACGAGATCCATTCACTGTATGGCCCCGTGGCCTACCGTCGCTACGAACGGCGTGCGCTGGAAGAAACCATCCAGCTGTATCCTGAAGTAGTGATTGCCACGCCGGGCGGGCTGGTTTCCGAAGCGGCCACCTACAACAATCTATTGGAGCATTGCCTGACGGTCTGGCTGCAGGCCACGCCGCGCGAGCACATGGACCGGGTCATCGCCCAGGGGGATTTTCGCCCCATGTCCGGCAGCAAGGAAGCCATGCATGACCTGAAGCTGATTCTGGAGGGCCGGGTGGCCTTCTACAGCAAGGCCGATGTGCATCTGGATACCAGTCTTCAGCCTCTTGAGGAGACTTTTGATGCGTTGTTTGCGAAGGTCCAGGCCGCCCGCCAGTCCGCTGAAATGCTGACGTGATCAGACGTGAGTGACTAGGGTAAATCCCTAGTCAAACAGCTTGACTGCCTGAAGAATCATGCAATATAGTGCGTCTAATGATAAACGAAATGCAATGAAATGCATGACTCTATTGGAGACAGCCATGAGCGAGCTGAAAGTCAATTACCAGACCAATCCGTCGCAGTACAAGCACCTCTCATTGACGACCGAAGGCAATGTGGCGCGTCTGACGATTGACATTGATGAAGACAGCGGCATTCGTCCCGGCTATAAGCTGAAACTGAACTCTTATGATCTGGGCGTGGATATTGAATTGCACGATGCACTCAATCGTCTTCGCTTTGAACATCCCGAAGTGCGCAGCGTTGTCGTATCCAGCGGTAAGGAGCGTATCTTCTGCTCGGGCGCCAATATTTTTATGCTGGGCTTGTCCAGTCATGCGTGGAAAGTCAATTTCTGCAAGTTCACCAATGAGACGCGCAACAGCATAGAGGATACCAGTGAGCATTCAGGCGTGAAGTTCATTGCCGCTGTCAATGGCGCCTGTGCTGGTGGCGGTTACGAGCTGGCCCTGGCCTGTGATGAAATCTATCTGGTGGATGATCGCTCCTCGTCGGTTTCACTGCCCGAAGTCCCGTTGCTTGGCGTACTTCCGGGTACGGGCGGCCTGACGCGAGTGACCGATAAACGCAAGGTCCGCCACGACCATGCCGATGTTTTCTGCACCTTGGTCGAGGGCGTGCGCGGTCAGCGGGCCAAAGACTGGAAACTGGTCGACGAGGTTGTCAAGCCTGCCCGGTTTCAGGAAACCATCAACGCCCGGGCGGTAGAGCTGGCGCAGCAGAATGCGGCGGATTCGTTGGACGGTCTGCAGGGGGTGGCGCTGACGCCGCTTGAAAAACACGAAACCGCCGACAGCCTGCATTACACATATGTCAGTGTCGATATTGACCGGGCAGGCAAGTTCGCCACCTTCACCCTGCGAGGCCCGCAAGGGGAGTTGCCCGACAGCATTGAGGCCATTTTGCAGGCAGGCATGCGCTGGTGGCCGTTGCAAATGGCCCGTGAACTGGATGATGCCATTCTTTCCATGCGGACCAACGAACTGGACAGCGGCCTGTGGTTGATCAAAACCACAGGCAGCGCCGAGGCAGTGCTCAAAAGCGACGATATCCTGCTCAATCATAAGGACCATTGGTTCGTGCGCGAAACCCTGGGTTTGCTGCGTCGTACTTTTGCAAGGCTGGACGTCTCCTCGCGCTCCCTGTTTGCACTGGTCGATGAAGGCTCGTGCTTTGCCGGATCGTTGCTGGAACCGGCGCTTGCCTGCGATCGCATTTATATGCTGACCCTGCCTGATGACGAAGACCGTACGCCACGTATCACCGTCGGTCCGATCAACTTCGGCTTCTTGCCCATGGTGACGCGACAGTCGCGCCTGGCGCGCCGCTTTTATGATGATCAAGCCAGCCTGGAGGCCATCAAGTCACTGGCCGGCAAGCACCTGGAGGGCGATCAGGCCGAGCAGGCCGGACTGGTTACCTATGCGCTGGATGATATCGATTGGGACGAAGAAGTACGGATTGCGATTGAAGAGCGGGTGTCCATGTCGCCCGATGCGTTGACCGGCATGGAAGCCAACCTGCGCTTTAATGGCCCCGAAAATATGTGGACGCGGATCTTCGGCCGCTTGACGGCCTGGCAAAACTGGATCTTTATTCGACCCAATGCGGTCGGAGAAAAAGGCGCCCTCAAACTGTATGGTAAGGGCGAAAAACCCAGCTTTGACCGCAATCGCGTCTGACCCATTCCGTCTGACGGCCAGCTGCGTATATTCATCAAAATGAAGGGGCAGGGTAAACCCATTGAAATACCCGCTCCGTGACACTGGAGATCACTATGTCGAGTATCAACTACAACGAGAAAATCCCCAATAATGTGAACCTGTCCGAAGACCGGACACTGCAGCGCGCGCTTGAGCACTGGCAGCCGAATTATCGCAAATGGTGGAATGAGATGGGACCCGAAGGTTCGCAGGACTTTGACGTCTACTTGCGTACCGCGACCAGTGTGGATCCGCAGGGCTGGGCATCCTTTGGCTATGTGAAGATGCCGGACTATCGCTGGGGCATCTTTCTGAACCCGCGTGATGTCGAGCGTCAGGTCAATTTTGGCGAGCACAAAGGCGAGAAGGCCTGGCAGGATGTGCCGGGTGAACATCGCGCCAATCTGCGGCGCATTATTGTGACCCAGGGCGATACCGAGCCGGCATCAGTGGAGCAGCAGCGCTATCTGGGCCTGACCGCGCCTTCCATGTATGACTTGCGCAATCTGTTCCAGGTCAACGTGGAAGAGGGACGGCATTTGTGGGCCATGGTGTATCTGCTGCACAAGCATTTCGGTCGTGATGGTCGCGAGGAAGCAGAAGCGCTGCTTGAGCGCAATAGTGGTGACCAGGACAATCCGCGAATTCTGGCTGCCTTCAATGAAAAAACGCCAGACTGGCTATCGTTTTATATGTTTACCTATTTCACGGATCGCGACGGAAAATTTCAATTGTGTGCGCTGGCCGAATCCGGCTTTGACCCGCTGGCACGCACCACGAAATTCATGCTGACCGAAGAGGCGCATCATATGTTCGTCGGTGAGTCTGGGGTATCGCG
The DNA here is from genome assembly GCF_004217095.1 of Advenella incenata. GTDB lineage: Bacteria > Pseudomonadota > Gammaproteobacteria > Burkholderiales > Burkholderiaceae_B > Advenella > Advenella incenata. Next base: position 1,558,876 of record NZ_SHKO01000001.1, read on the forward strand.
GGTCATCCAGCGAACCTGCGAGGTGATGAATCAATTGAAAACTGACGATGCCGCGCGTCTTCGCGAAGCCGGTGTGATTGACCTGGAAACCATTCAGCGCTATCTGAATTTCCATTTCAGTGTCACCATTGACCTGTTCGGCGCAGACGAGTCCAGTAACGCCGCTACGTTCTACAATACCGGATTGAAAGGGCGCTACGAAGAAACCAAGCGTGACGACGATCACAAACTGTACGATCGCACCTATAACGTGCTGGCCGTGCAGGACGGGCGTCTGGTCGAGCGCTCTGTGCCGATGCTCAATGCGCTCAACGAAGTGTTGCGCGATGACTATATCACGGACTCGGTCGGTGGCGTCAATCGCTGGAATAAAGTGATTGAAAAGGCGGGAATTTCCTTTCGCCTGAAGACACCGCACAAAGCATTCAACCGGAGCATCGGCACCTTGTCGGGCATATTTGTTTCCCCCGAAGGTACGATGATGTCCGAGGCCGAATGGGTCAGGCGCGAACGTGACTGGTTGCCGACAAGTGAAGACCGCGCCTTTGTCGCTTCACTGATGGGGCGCGTCGTGGAGCCGGGCAAATTTGCCAACTGGATTGCGCCGCCGGTCATGGGCATCAATCGCCAGCCGGTCGATTTCGAGTATGTGCGATTCAACTGATCAGGGATGCCCGAAAGGGCATCCACTAATATGGAAATAGATCCAGGAGGCAGACTGTTATGGCGACGATCGAACAAGCCCAGGTAATAAAAAAACAGCACCTGATTGATCCGGAAATTTGCATACGCTGCAATACATGCGAGGAAACCTGTCCGATTGATGCGATTACGCACGACGGTACCAATTATGTGGTGAAGCCGGACGTTTGCAACCATTGCATGGCCTGTGTGGCGCCCTGTCCCACCGGCGCCATCGATAACTGGCAGCCGGTACATGCGGAAAAAATGTATTCAATCGACGAGCAATACACCTGGGACGAGTTGCCGGCGCCGCTGGCGCTGGATGTGCCGGATATACCAGCAGTTGCCGACGCTGGTACGACTGATGTTAATACAGAGGCGGATGCGGAAGTAACCATCCAGGGCAGCAATTATGTCGCTGGCTCGCAGATTCCTCCATGGTCTGCCTCGCACAGCTATACCAACCTGTATGGCACGCGCAACGTGGTGACGGCCACGGTCTCGGGAAACTACCGGCTGACCGATGATGCGTCCGATAGTGACATTCGGCATGTCGTCCTGGATTTTGGCGATGCCCCGTTTCCGGTGTTGGAGGGCCAGTCCATTGGCATTATTCCACCAGGCACTGACGCCGGCGAGCGTTTGCATCATGCCCGTCAATATTCACTGGCCAGCCCGCGGGATGGCGAGCGACCCCGCTACAACAACGTATCGATCACCGTCAAGCGGGTGGTGCAGGACTATGATGGCAATGCGGTCAAGGGGGTCTGTTCCAATTACGTATGTGATTTGCAGAAGGGCGACAAGGTACAGGTTATCGGGCCTTTTGGCCATACCTTCCTGATGCCGAACCACCCGGGCGCAAATATTATCATGATCTGCACCGGAACCGGCAGCGCGCCCATGCGCGCGATGACCGAGAGGCGCCGGCGCAAGCACCTGGAAGGACAGGGCGATGCACGCGGCAAACTCATGCTTTTCTTTGGCGCCCGCTGTAAGGAAGAACTACCTTATTTCGGACCGCTCAACAAGTTGCCCAAAGACTTTATCGATATTAATTTTGCATTTTCGCGTACCCCCGGCCAGCCCAAAAAATATGTGCAGGATGTGATGCGTGAACGCCTGCCCGATCTGCTGGCGTTGCTCAAGGACGAGGACACGTATATTTATGTCTGCGGCGTCAAGGGCATGGAGTCCGGCGTGCTGGAGGTCTTGCAAGAAGCGGCCACTGCCGGCGGCATGGTATGGCCCGAACTGCATGCCACGCTCAGGCAAAAAGGGCGTCTGCATCTGGAGACGTATTGATGGTGTTGGCATAGCGGTACGATCAGCCAGATCATATTTTGCAATTGGCCGCAGGTCTATGTTTCCTGATGTTTGCTGAAGGATGGGCGCTCGACACAGGCAGCGGCAGCCCATACCAGCAACACTGCAGGTACTGAGTATACCCAGAACGCAGACAGCAAAGGCAGCAGTAGTCCGGCGGCAAGCGGGCCGGTTCCGGCCCCGATATCACGCCAGACAGAACGAGCGGCAAGGGCGTGAACCCGCTCCGGGCCCGGCGTTCGTCGGGCCACGATGGGCGCCAGCAGCGGCAGTTGCAGGGCGCGAAGTACAACAATTGACGTGGCACAGCTCCATAGCCAGCCCGCACCGAATCCGATCAGGCATACACAGGTCATCAGCGACAGTGCAAGCAGAAGTTTTTCGGCACCGAATCGTTCTGCAAGCCTGCCGCCTATGGGACTTAAGACAATTTCACCCAGATAGCGCAGTGCCAGCAATAGGCCGGCGGTCATGACCGCGCCCTCAGGAAAAAGATCGCTGCCCAGGTAGGACAGACCGATAATGAACAGCCCGTCCAGCGTGAAGCCTTCCAGAAAAGACCACATATCCAGACTGTTGGGCAGGCGCAGGCCGCGCCGCTTTGGCGGCATTGGATACGCACGAAATGGAAGGTGGCGGGTGACCACGACGCCCATCATTGCCGTGGCGGCGAGTATCCAGAAAATGGCGCGGGGCCCGAAGCCATAGGCAAGTAGCGCTGCCAGAGGCAATGCGATGGCCGGTCCCAGCGCAATAAAGGCGCGGGATCTTCCCGATCGGCGTGAAGCGCCTGTTGCCTCGGCCGTCGCCAAAGCCTGCGTTGACAGGTTCAGGGCGGCGAAGGCCAATCCCCAGAGCAGTCGCAATGGCAATAACGCCCACAGGCCCGTCAGCGTGGCATAGCCCACTGCACACAGGCCGGCCGCAATGACGGCAAGCGTGCAGACCAGGCGATCGCCATGTCGGGCATAAAAGCGTGCGACAAAACCATACCCGGCTATCCGGATAAGGCGATTGGCGGCAAGCAATACGCCGGCCTCAACCAGCGATACGCCAAACTGTTCCGAGTACATGGGGAGCAACAAATACAGGACTACATCGGTGGGTAAGGCAAGGGCCATGGCGAGCGCGGCATACCGCGAATGCCGTTCAACGGGGGGCTGGGCAGGGGGAATGATCATACGGGAATGCTACTGCGCAGTCAGAGACGCGACAAACGATTTAAATTCGCGCCATGTGTTATAAAATTAAACGCATGAACACCTCTCTGCCACCCCTCAATGCCGTTCGCGCTTTTGTTGCTGCAGCGCGGCACCAGAGTTTTACACTGGCGGCCAATGAACTGCATATCACCCATAGCGCAATCAGTCATCAGGTGAAGGCGCTTGAGTCCTATATGGGAGTCCGTCTATTCGACCGACGTATCCGGCAGGTAAGCCTGACACTCGAAGGCTTGCGGTTTTTCACACAGGCCGATGCGGCGCTTAAACAAATCGCCAATGCTGCGCAATCGGTCATGAGCCAAACGCCTGAACGGGTAGTCAGGATCAATGTCCGTCCTTCATTTGCGGTACGTTGGCTGATTCCCAGGCTGCCTGAATTCATCGCGCAATACCCCGGTATAGAACCGCACGTGCTCACCACGACGCTACCGCCCGAGTCCGCCGGCGACTTCGATATTTCCATCCGTCGGGGCCTCAAGGGATGGTCGGACGCGATGCAGGTGTCCGCGTTTATTGAAGATGACGTATGTCTGGTCATGTCGCCCGCTTTCCAGGCCAAGTATGGTGTCACGGATCCAGGCGCGCTGGCGGGACTGACGCTGTTGCGGTCAAAGTCTCGCAAGGGCGATTGGGAAGCCTGGCTGGAGCATGTTGGCATAGACGGCGTCAGACCCGTGGGTCAAATGCAGTTTGACCATGTACATTTTGTTCTACAAGCGGTCGAGGACGGCCTGGGTTTCGCAATTGTCCCGTTCTCGTTGATTTCCCACGACGTGGCGCTGGGCCGACTTTGTTGTCCATTGCCGGATATGCATATGCGCCTGCCGGTGACCCGGTATTATTATGGCGTTAGTCCGAACGCGACACCTGAAGCGCGATATTTTATTGCCTGGCTGGAAAAGGAGCTTGCACGCCAGGCGAGCAGTGGGCGCGTGACCGGATGACACCGAAAAAGGGATCGGCACTGCCTGTCGGGAACGGGCAGGGATGTTTTCCCACTTGCGTGTAAAGCAAATCGATGGACGATTTGATAATTACTAAATAACCATTGGTTATTTTATTCGCCTTTGTTATGCTGATATAGTTTTCTTCACGAATATATGTATTCCAAATAACGTTTGGGTATAACGCCAACTATCAGGAAACCTGCCATTATGAAACTGAGAAAACTTTTACCCCTGCTGGGCGCGGCCCTGATCGGCCTGAGCGCCGTCAGCGCCCAGGCTGATCAACTGGACGATATCAAGAAAAACGGTGAACTGGTTGTCGGTGTTCTGGGCACAGATGAACCGGCAACCTTCATCGACCCCAAGACCCGTGAGTTCATTGGCTATGAAGTGGATCTTGCCAAGGCGGTAGCCGACAAGATCGGCGTGAAAGCCCGCTTCAAGCAAGTAGCCGTGGCTGCGCGCATTCCCGAACTGCAGCAAAAACACGTGGATATTATTGCCGCCGGCCTGACACACAACAAGGAACGCGAAGCACAGGTCGATTTTTCCGTGACCACTTTTGTGACCGGACAGAAGGCGCTGGTGCGTAGCGACAGCGGTATCACCGATCTGGCCGGTTTGTCGGGCAAGAAAGTGCTGACCATTCGTGGCGGCACTCAGGAGCCCAATATTCGCAAGGCAGTGCCTGATGTGAACGTGGTTACATTCGATACCAGCCAGCAGGCGTTTCTTGCTTTGCAACAAGGCAAGGGTGTGGGCTATGTTGACGATGAAGCGGCGTTGATGCGCGTCTATGCCAAGCTGGGGCCAAAGCAGAAAGATTTTGTGGTGCTCAAGCAAAGCATCAGCGAAGAACCGCTGGCATTCGGCTTGCGCAAAGGCGAGGCCGGTTTGAAAAAAGTGGTCGACGATACGCTGCGTGAACTTGAAGCCTCTGGTCAGGCCGAGAAAATTTTCTTCAAATGGTACGGACCGGATACAAAATCGCAGTTTTCAACGCGCAGCTTTAAATTCGAAACCGATAAAATTTAAGAGTAGACTGGATACCCGCAAGACAGCATCTGGAAAATGATCGGTTGCTGTTGCAAAGCGACGGCGTGTGCTGCGCTAGACCAGCGCAGCGGACTTCACGCCGTTTTTTGTTTCCACGACTACGCGACTGATCCATGCCCGAGTTTGACGCTTCCATGCTGCTCAGCGGCCGGTACCATGAAATGCTGCTGGCAGGATTATGGCTATCCATACAATTGCTGGTCATTTCACTGGTGCTCGCGCTGCCACTGGCCACCTGCATCGCCTTGCTGCGCCTGTCGCCGTTGGCGCTGCTGCGCGGCCTGGGCTTTGCCTATGTCGAGACGATCCGCAATATCCCGCTGCTGGCACATATGCTGTTCTGGTATTTCGGTGCCCCCGAGCTGCTGCCCGAAGCAGCCAAGCAATGGCTTTATGCCGGCAACACCGAAGCCAGCTGTGCGGTCATTGCGCTGACGCTTTATACCGCAGCCTATATGGCCGAAGATATCCGTAGCGGCATCCGGGCTATTTCATTTGTACAGATGGAAGCCGCGCGTGCGCTGGGGCTGAGTTTTCTGGCGGCCATGCGTCTGGTCATCCTGCCACAGGCCATGCGGGTCATTACACCGCCATTGATTTCGCAGACACTGAATTTGTGGAAAAATACCAGTATTGCAACTGTCATTGGTGTGGCTGAGCTTATGTATCAGGCCGGTCAGGTCGAAAGCGCCAGCTTCAGAAGTTTTGAATCCTTTGCTTTTGCCACCTCTGCCTACCTGAGCCTGTCGCTGCTGATCACTGCGCTGGCTGCGTGGTTCCAGCATCGTTATCCGCCGAGGGCGCTATGAGCGGATTTCTTGAGGTCATCGATACGTACTGGTTGTACTTCCTGGTTGGCCAGTATCCGAACGGGCCGCTGGGCGGACTGGCGCTTACGTTGTTGCTGGCAAGCTGTGCGCTGGTCATGGCCATGCCGCTGGGTATTGCGCTGGCGTTTGCCCGCATCAGCCCATGGCGGGCGGTGCGCTGGCCTGTGAGCATCCTGGTATTTGTGGTGCGTGGAACGCCGTTGCTGATGGTGGTGTTTTGGGCCTATTTCTTTTTGCCCAGCGTGACTGGCGTAAAAACTAATCAGTTCTGGACCATGCTTATTGCACTGGTTATTTTCGATGCCGCCTATCTGGCCGAAATTATCCGGGCCGGCATCCAGGGTTTGCCCAAGGGCCAGATGGAGTGCGCCCGTTCGCTGGGCTTCGGTTATTTTCGCGCCATGCGACTGGTCATATTGCCGCAGGCGATCAGGCATATGCTGCCATCGCTGGTCAACCAGTTTATCTCGACGATCAAGGAAACTTCCCTGGGTTATATCATCGGTCTTGCTGAGGTTTCCTTTATCACCTCGCAGATCAATACCCAGGTGATGGTGTATCCGACGCAAATTTATCTCGTCCTGGGCCTGACCTATCTGCTGCTGTGTTTCGGCCTGTCCCGTTTTGCCTACTGGCTTGAACGCCGGCGCGGGAAACAGCAAGCTGCCATCGCTGCCCGCAAGGAAGCAACATGATTGAATTTGAAAATGTGAATAAATGGTATGACAAGTATCATGCCTTGGTGGATGTCACGGAAACCGTCGCGCGCGGCGAAGTGGTTGTCGTGTGCGGCCCGTCAGGATCAGGTAAATCTACCCTGATCCGTACGATCAACCGGCTCGAGCCTATTCAGGCGGGTCATATCCGCGTCAATGGTCAGGATATCCATGATAAATCGATAGATTTGAATGCCTTTCGCTCGGGCATCGGTTTTGTTTTCCAGCAGTTCAATTTGTTTCCTCATCTGAGCGCCCTGGAAAACTGCACCCTGGCGCCTATGCATTTGCATGGGCTGTCTGCCCCGGCGGCGCGAGAAAAAGCCTTGTCGTTGCTGGATCGGGTCGGCCTGGCTCATAAGGCTGATGCCATGCCCGACGCGCTGTCGGGCGGGCAGCAGCAGCGCGTTGCCATCGCTCGTGCGCTGGCCATGGAGCCGCCGCTGATGCTGTTTGATGAACCAACCAGCTCGCTGGATCCGGAGATGGTCGGAGAAGTACTGTTGGTTATGCGCGATCTGGCTAAAGACGGCATGACTATGGTATGTGTGACGCATGAAATGGGATTTGCGCGCGAAGTGGCCGACCGGATTCTGTTTATGGATGCCGGCAAAATGCTGGAGCGCGCCACACCGGACGATTTTTTCAACCGTCCGCAGCATCCCCGGGCAGCGCAGTTTCTCTCGGATATACGCACGCCTTTTGCCGGGGCGGTATGACAATGGTTGCCTGGGCAGGATGACAAATGAAATACGCTTGCCATTGTTTGTGCTTCTGCTATCACCCTTGTTCGCGAACCGCCAGGCGGCGCCGGCTATTTAACCATTGAATCGATACAGATCATGACCTATACCCCTGAGACTCACCCTGCATTACCGATCATTGATGTCTCTGCATTGGTAACCGATAGTAGCCGCCAGGCATTGCAGACGGTTGCTGATCACATTCGCAATGCTTGTCGTGCCCACGGTTTCTTCTATGTTGCAGGGCATGGCGTCGATATGGCGTTGATGCAGCGTCTGGATACGCTCAGCCGCCAGTTTTTTTCGCTGGACGAGCAGGAAAAAATGCGCTGGCGGATGGCGCTCGGTGGTCGGGCGTGGCGCGGTTATTTCCCCCTGGGCGGTGAATTGACTTCGGGCAGGCCGGACTGGAAAGAAGGGCTTTATCTGGGCACCGAGCTGGCCGATGATCATCCGCTGGTGCAGGCAGGCACGCCGGTACACGGGCGCAACCTGTTTCCCGACATCCCAAACTTGCGGCAAACCATCTTGCAATACATGGAAGCGGTGACCGCGCTGGGTCATGCCCTGATGCGCGGCATTGCGCTCAGCCTGGCGCTGCCGGCAGACTACTTCGAGCGCCGCTACACCGCAGACCCCCTGATCCTGTTTCGCATTTTCAATTATCCGACCCAGGATGTGCCCAAAGAGATGGACGTGCAATGGGGCGTAGGGGAACATACAGATTATGGGTTATTGACCATTTTGCTGCAGGATCAGATCGGTGGCTTGCAGGTGAAGACCCCTGGCGGCTGGGTTGATGCCGTACCGGTGCCGGGCACGTTCATTTGCAATATCGGCGACATGCTGGAACGCATGACCGGCGGCTGGTATCGATCAACCGCACATCGGGTGGTGCGCAACACCTCGGGCAGCGACCGGCTGTCTTTCCCGTTGTTCTTTGATCCCAATTATTTTGCACAAGTGCAGCCCATCGAAGGGCTGCCCGCCGTTCCTGATCCGGATGACAGCGCATCGCGCTGGGATAAGGCCAATGTGCATGCATTCAATGGCATTTACGGAGACTATCTGCTCAACAAAGTATCCAAGGTATTTCCGCAATTGCGCCAGGATGTTTTGTAAGGGGCGGGCGGCGCGCCATGGATATTGCGTTGGCAAGCAAAACAGGATTTGGTGATTAACGGCGCATAAGCACGACGACAGCAGGCTTAGACGCTACAGAATAATCATCAGATAATCCCGACAATCCTATTGTTAACTATATGAATTATTACAACGGCGTTATAATACGCTGAACCGTTTGCAATCATTTTCTGCCGGGCGCCGTATCTACAAACGCATGCCAGCGAACAGGATTTTATTTTGAAACCAACTGATCAAGACGCGCTTGATAACTTTGAAAGTTCGGTCGGATTTCGACTGTTTGCAGAACGTAAGCAACTCACATTATCGCTGCCTGAGCAGATTGCCGCTCAACTGGGCGACCAGATCATCAGCGGCTCCATGGCCAACGGCGCGCATATTCCCGAGCAGGAACTGGCCGAACGATATGAGGTCAGCCGGGGCCCGGTGCGCGAGGCTTTAAGGATCCTGGAGCGAGAAGGACTGGTTGTCGTCAACCCCAGACGGGGGGCCAGTGTGTCCGAGTTGAACGCCGATGAACTGGCAGAAATATTCGAGGTGCGCAGCAGCCTTTTGTCGCTGGCGGCGCGAAAGAATGCGGCGGCTCAAAATCCAGAATTACTCAAGCTGCTTGAGCACGGTATCAAAAAGCTTGCGTCGTGCATTGACACGCCTGCCGATGGCAGTCTTTATGCCGAGACCACTTACCGCCTGTCTTTACTGTCGGCGCGCTACGCAAGCAATACACGCTTAAGTCAGATCGTGACCTCCTTGTCTTTGCAAACCTTGCGTTATTCGAAATTGCAATTTCGATCCCGGGAACGAAGAGTGCGCTCTATCGAGCATTGGCAACGTTCCCTGCAGGCGTGCAAGGCGGGTGACGCTGAACTGGCGGCCCAGATTTGCCAGCAGCGGATCCAGGAGTCCTGGGATGCCACACTGGCGGCCCTGCAAGCTGAGACGCACTAGGGAGCAAGGCCGATCGCGCTGTAATGGATCCGCAGCGCAATGGATCTACCCCGAGAGGCATCACGCGGCAAGTGGGCGCTTTCTGTCGGGAGCAGCCTGCGTGACAATATTCTGTGCCAGCTGCGTATGAACCTGGCCTTGGCAAAAGTCCGGGTATTCCAATGCGGCCAGCAGGAACGGTATATTGGTCTTGATGCCCTCGATTACGCTGTCTGATAATGCGCTTCTTAAACGCTCAATGGCCTGGCGCCGGGTGTCGCCATGCGCAATCACCTTGGCAATCATCGGATCATAAAACGGCGATACCCTGGTGCCTTCTGCATAGCCGGTTTCAATGCGAATGCCTGCGCCCTGACCCAATCGAAAAACGCTCAATAATCCAGGAGACGGGGTGAAACGCCATGGGTCTTCGGCATAAATGCGAACCTGGATCGCATGGCCGATAGGGGCCTGCGGCCGATTTGGAATGACTTCGTGCAGACGTTTGCCGGCGGCCAGCGCAATCTGGCTTTGCACAATGTCAATGCCCGTTACTGCTTCGGTAACGCCATGTTCGACCTGTAGCCGGGTGTTCATTTCCAGAAAACTGAAGCCAGTCTGCTGATCGTATAAGGTTTCCACCGTTCCAATATTGTTATATTTCACGTTTTCCATGATGCGAACAGCAGTGTCTGCCATCGATACGAGTGTGGCCCTGTCAATGGCCGGGGCGCCCGCTTCTTCGATTACTTTTTGGTGGCGGCGCTGGATCGAGCAGTCGCGCTCGAACAGATGCATGGCGTTGCCAAAGTTGTCTGCCATGATCTGAAATTCAATATGCCGCGGCTGTGCAAAGAGGCGCTCGGCATACAACTGGCTGTTGCCGAAGCTTCTTTGCGCCAGGCTTGTGGCCTGTTCGAGCGCGGCTGGCAGTGCAGAAGCTTCATGCACTGCGATCATGCCAATGCCGCCACCGCCTGCTGCAGGCTTGATTAACAACGGAAAACCCGCGCTTGCGGCCTGGATACACTGCTGTTCGGCCGTGCCCTGGAGGATGCCGCTGCTGCGGCACATCGGCATGTTATGTTGCGCCATCAGTTCCCGTGCCCGGGTTTTGTGTCCCATGGACTCGATCCAATGCGGCGATGGGCCAATGAATACCAGGCCGGCGCGCTGAGCGCGCGCGGCGAACTCAGCGTTTTCCGATAGAAAGCCGTACCCCGGATGGATCGCGTCGACGCTGGCCGATTGCGCGGCGGCCAGTATTTTGTCCATATTCAGGTAACTATCGGCCGCTGCAGGGGGGCCAATACAAATTTTTTCTTCTGCCTGCCGCACATAGGGCAGGTCAGCATCTGCCTCTGAATAGACCACAGCACAATCTATGCCCATTTGCCTTGCGGCGCGAATAATTCTTGCTGCTACGGCGCCCCGGTTGGCCACCAATATTTTCTTGAACACTGTCAGATCTCCTGTCGCACTCTTGAATGCCGGTTTGCCGGTCATCGAGCAATTGATTGATTGTGTAATTCTAGTTTGTATATTATATTATTGTTAACAATCTGTTTGTTAATTTATTTATAAGGCAAAAAATATGGACGTTCTGTCAGAAGTGACCGGCACGGTATGGAAAGTCGTCGTTAATGATGGCGATACGGTTCAAGAGGGCCAGACTTTGGTAATTGTGGAATCCATGAAAATGGAAATCCCGGTAGAGGCGCCTGCCAGTGGTCAAGCTACGATTCTGGTTCAGGAAGGTAGTGCTGTCGAGGAAGGCATGATCGTGGCGCGAATCGGGGCAGCCTGAATCAGCGATCGACCTGAACCCCTTATTTGCAACAGGAGAATACCTTGAATCCACCTGCGACCAATCTGCAATCCACCGCCGAATCAGAGGCGCAGCCGCTGGCGGGCGTCAAGGTGATCGAGATCTGCAGCACCATTGCCGGACCCGCTTGCGGGCGCCTGCTGGCTGATTTCGGCGCCGATGTCATCAAAATAGAGCCTCCCCAGGGAGATCCGGTGCGTCAGATGGGCAGTCATGTGGGTGATATCTCGCTCTACGCCGCGTCCATCCTGCGTAATAAGCGTTCGGTCGTGATCGATCTGAAGACTGAACAGGGCTGCAAACTGGCGCTGGCGCTGATGGCTGGAGCAGATATTGTGCTGGAAAACAACCGGCCCGGCGTTCTGGAAAGACTGGGGCTGGGCTATGAGCAGGTATCGGCGCAGCATCCCGGCATCATCTTTGTGCGCATCAGCGGATATGGACAGGACGGGCCTTACGCCCAAAGACCGGGCTACGGTGCGATTTGCGAGGCGGTGGGCGGCGTCAGACATATGACTGGAGACCCGGATCGGCCACCTGCGCGCGTTGCACTAGCGACAACCGACTATCTGACCTCGGTGTACGCCGCCTTTGGTGCAATGGGCGCACTGCGCAGTCGGGATCGAACCGGGCAGGGCCAAGTCGTGGATGTGGCATTGTATGAGACCGCCTTCACGCAACTGGAGCCGCTGGTCCCTGCATACCAGAAGCTCAACAAAATTCCAATGCGAGTCGGTCCGAACCTGCCTTCCATGGCGCCCAACAGTCTTTACCCGACTCGCGATAATAATTATCTGCTGATCGCTGCCAACAGCAATGCCACGTTCGAACGTTTGCTCAAACTGATGGATCGTCTTGATTTGCTACAGGATACGCGCTTTTGCTCGATTCGTGCGCGGGGCCAAAAACCCAATATGACGGATCTGGATGCCATTATCAGCACGTGGACGCGCCAGTACGATGCCGTCGAGCTGGAACAGATGATCATTGCCGTAGAAGTGCCTGTATCCAGGGTCTATACGATAGCGGACATCTTTGACGATCCGCATTATCGGGCGCGCGGCATGATTGCCAATGTGCCTCACCCGCAGCTGGAGTCTGTAGCCCAGGTCGGAATTGTGCCGCGCCTGTCGGTCACGCCGGGCAGCATCCGCTTTACGGGGCCCGATCTGGGCGCAGACACGGTCAGTGTGCTGCGCGACGAGCTTGGCATCGACGACAAGACCATAGAAGACTTGCTGCGCGACGGAGTGATCGCGGCGGGAGATTGACTCACCTGTGCAGCTTCGGGGAAGCGTAACGCGCCTTGCCGGCTGTCATTACAACCAATATAGAAGAGACTATGCAAACATTCGAATATCATGGCCAGCAGTGGAAAGAGGAATACGAAGAGCTGTACAGACGCCGCAAAATGGCTCAGGCCATGGGGGGCGAGCAAGCCTTGCTCAAGCACAAGGAGCGTGGACGGTTGAATGCGCGGGAGCGCATGGACGCATTGCTCGATCCTGGCACTTTTCGTGAGATGGGCAGACTGGCAGGCAAGGGACGTTATGACGAAAACGGTCGCTTCATTGATATGTCGCCCGTGAATGCAATTATCGGCACAGGTAAAGTTGAGAGCAGGACTGTGGTGGTCTCGGGCGATGACTATACGTTGCGCGCCGGGTCTTCCGAGTCCACCATTTCCGATAAGTGGATCTATGCTGAACGGTTGGCCATTACGATCGGCGCGCCGTTGATCAGAATGGTCGATAGCGCCGGCGGCAGTGTCAAGCTGCTTGCGCAGATGGGTGGAACGAAGATCCCTGGTTATCCGACCTGGCCAGCCATTAAACTGATGGATAAGGTACCTGTTGTCGGTATTGCGCTGGGCTCGTGTGCCGGGCTTGGTGCTATGAAAGTGGTGTTGTCGCATTTCTCTGTGATGGTACGCGATCAGGCTCAGGTGTTTGCTGCCGGGCCACCGGTGGTCAAACAGGCTTACGGCATTGATATCGACAAGAACGAATTGGGCGGCTATAAAGTGCATCGTCGCAGTGCGCTCGTGCATAACGAAGCCGTGGATGAGGCGGATGCTTTCGCCCAGGTTAAACGCTTCTTAAGCTACTTGCCACCAAACAGCGATCAGCTGGCCGAGCGTACGGTTCCGGACGACTCACCGGATCGGGTAGAGGATTGGCTGGCCGATGCGATTCCAAAAGATCGGCGAAAAATTTTCGATCCTCGCAAAATCCTTGCTGCAATCTGCGATCGTGATTCAGTCTTTGAGATAGGTCGCTGGCAAGGTGGATCGGTCATAACGGCGTTCGCGCGGATCGACGGTTATCCGGTTGGTATCTTGTGCAACGATCCAAAAATTGCCGGCGGTGCCATGACGGTAGCGGCCGCGTATAAAACAGAGCGGCACGTCAAGCTGTGCGACACCTTCGGTTTGCCAATCATTAATCTGGTCGATCAGCCTGGTAATGCGACCGGCCCCGAGGCCGAGTTGCAAGGCACGCTGTTGTCTGCCGTGCGGGTGCTTACCGCTATTGAACATGCCGATGTGCCATGGTTCACCGTGATTATGCGACGCTGCTTCGGTATGGCCGGCGGCATGCATGCACCAAAGCATTTTCCGGCACTGAACCATCGGGTCGCATGGCCTTCTGCGCGGTGGGGCTCTATTCCTATTGAAGGTGGCGTTTACGCGGCACATCGTCGTGAGATTGATTCGGCAGAAGACCCCGTTGCGCTCAGAGAACAATTAGAGGCGCAATATCATCATCTGGGTTCACCGTTCCGTACCGCCGAGGCCTTCGGCATTCTGGACATTATTGATCCTCGCGAAACACGGTCGTTGCTGTGTGAATGGGTGGATCAGGCGTGGCATATGCTGGCAGCCAAACGTGGCACGAAAAAGTAAAAGGCCGTTTTTTTGGGCCGCGTGTAATGGTGCTGTCCACCATTTTTATTACAGAAGCGAGCGTTGGATTCGCTCAATCTACCATCTGAGGAGATCAGTATGAGTCTGAATAGTCGGGGCAAACGGTTAGGCAGCGCGGCAATGGGTTTGTATTTTATGGGTGCGATGATGACCGCTGGAATCGGTCACGCGCAACAGCCAGCTGATAAAAAATGGCAGCCAAGTAAGGGTGAGTTCATTGTGCCGGCAGGTCCGGGTGGGGCGCTTGATACCGCCGCTCGAATGATCTCCCATATGCTGCAAAAGGAGAAGCTTTATTCTAATCTTGTCGTGGTCAATAATCCCGGCGGCAATATGGCGATTGCACTTAATGCGCTTGACAAGCACAAGGGAGATGGCAATTACGTGATGACCTCGATCAGCTCGCTTATGAACCAGGAAATTCTAGGAAAAATTCAACATAAGCTGAGCGATTACACAGAGATTGCTACCCTGTTTGATGAATATGTAGCCATTGCCGTTCGTGCCAATTCACCCTATAAAAATATTCACGATTTGATAGCCAAGTTCAAAGCGTCGCCTGGAGAACTGAATGTTGGCGTAGCGACATCCATCGGAAACCATATACATGTCGGTCTTGCAAGCCCGTTGAAAGTGGCCGGCGTCGATATCAGCAAGATGACCGTGGTACCTTATAAATCATCAACTGAATCCATAACTGCATTGCAGGGCGAACACCTGGACGTTGTTGCGGCGACCACCCCTAACCTGGTTGGCCTGACTAAAAGTGGCGCGATTCGGGTATTGGCGATTGGTGCGCCAGAACGGTTGAGCGAGCCGTTTGAAAATGTACCCACCTGGGTTGAAGAGGGCATTAACGTTGTGCCCAGTTCAGCGCAGGGCGTATTAGGCCCCAAAGACATGCCTAAAGAGCAGCTTGATGTATGGGTGAATATGCTGACAACCATTGCTGCGACAGACGAGTGGAAAGCGTTTGTGGCCAAAAATCATTGGAGAGAGCACTTTCTTGGTCCCGAAGCAACGCGGGAATATCGTGCCGAAGAATATAAGCAGATTCGTTCTGTATTGACCGATCTCGGGTTGGTAAAGAAATAGCCAATCAAACTCCTTAGGGAAGTGAATCAAACTCCTTAGGGACCCGGGCTATGTGCCAAAGGCGGTTGTGCGATTGGCCATGTCCCGGGGTGTGATTCGTGTCAGGTTCCGACGCTTAAGGGCGCGCGTAATTTGCGCAGCAGGGCAATGACGCTTTGCGCTGTAATGCGTCCTGTTTTAGGATTGTCCGAAGGAATATTCTGAATTTCCACCGAGAGCAGCGCCGCATCGGAAACGACTTCAATGCGGTGCGTATTGCGCTCCAGAAAAGGATCCGCCCACACTTCCAGGAAAGTATTGTCAGGGCCGACGCCGGCCAGTGCAACGCTGGCCGCCACGTTCAGATTGGCCGGAAAGCCTGCTGCAGCCTCGCGGGCCGAACCGGAAAATAGCATGGTCGGTTCCTTGAACGTCATTACATCGATATTCTGCGCTTTTAGAAATGGTGCGCCGGCAAAGCCCTTGAGCGGCTTGCGCGAGGTCATTCGGACCGATTCAATCTTGCCTTCGGCAGCGCCCAGAATGGCATCCAGGCCGGCAATGGCGCCCGATGGAATGAGAATTTGCCCGTTATGGGCTTTGGCAAGTTCCACCAGCTCGGGATGCGCCAGTAATGCGCCACTGCTTAAACAGATCACCTTTTTCCCTTTTTCCAGAAAAGGGGTGGCAATACGCGGCAGCAGTTGCGCCGGTGCGCATTCAACCACAATATCACAGCAGGCCTGCATGTCATCGAGCAGGACAAACTGCGGCACAGGCTTGTCGTTCCAGGCAAAGGTCGGTGGCGCGGCCGGATCCCTGACGCCTATGGCGGCAAGCTGCATGCCTTCAACGCCATTAATCAAATGGGTTGCGATAGACTGGCCGATTGCACCAAAGCCTGCTATTCCGATACGTAAGTCTTGCATCTGTAATATTCCTGTTGCGAAAATGAATCCGGTCTTGGCACCGGGTGGTATCCATTCTAGGAGAGAGCGGGCCGTAGGACAAACAGTTTGTGGTGGTGCTGCGTACGGCGTCCGGCTGGTCCGTCACAGTCACTCCATTAATTGCACCAGCTTCCAGGTATCCAGGAAGGCATTGACATGCGTGATTTTGCCATCGGCCATGGTCAGGTGCCAGGCATAGCTGTTTTCATAGGGTTGGCCGGTTTTTGCGGTGGCCACGCCATCCCAAATAACCATTACCTGGTCTGCCTGGGCCACAATGTGCTTTACCTCAGGGGTAATGGGCGTGGCTAGCCTTGCTGTAATTGGGCGGACCGCCTGCGCGATAAATGAATCGCGTGATCGATAGGTATCCGACACGGGACTGTATCCGGCTACAGTCCATTGCGCATCTTCTGTCAGCAGGTCAAAAACACTGCCCTGGCCCTGTTTCCAGGCCTCGAACGCCTGCTGGACAATGGCAGTGTTCGCCGCTTCGGTAGTTACAGCAGTCGTTGACGCGCTGGCGGGATAGTAAGAAGAGACGGCCATCAGGGCCATGTATGCAATGGCTTTCGCCCGGTTCTTCAGATTCATGAGTAGCTCCTTGTCGTGGCGCGAACGCCGGTGGGAAATGACGGGTAAATAGTTCTCGGCTAAGTGCTGCAGCAATGTCTGCAGGGGCCGGTATTGAATGCCTGTGAGGCAAACTACAAGCTTGCGGTGGGACGGACAACGATTTCGCTCGTATCGATATCGTCCGGCTGGTTGATGACATGTGCAATCGCTGCGGCGATCGCCTCTGGTTTAAGCGCAATTTGCCGGTAGCTTTGCATGGCAGCGGCCGCTGCTGCGTCGGTAATGGTATTGGCCAGCTCCGATTCGACCACGCCCGGATAAACGCAGGTGATGCGAATTTTGTCGTTCTCCTGCCGTAGTCCGTCCGATAGCGCGCGTACCGCGTATTTGGTAGCGCAGTAGACGGCAGCTGTTGGCACGACCTGAAGTCCGCCGATAGACGAAACATTGATGATTTGTCCGCCATTGTGTTTCTGCATGGTCGGCAGGACCGCAGCGATGCCATAGAGCACGCCCCGTAAATTAACGTCGATCATTTGGTTCCACTCATCAACTTTCAATGCGGCCATGGGCGACAGGGGCATCACACCTGCATTATTGATCATCACATCAATGCGCCCATAGCTGCTGACCGCAAAATCGGCGAATGCCTGCACGTCTTGTTGCCGGGTGACATCCAGGGCGCGATACATGACTTGGGCGCCGTTTGCGCGCAGATCCTGCGTCAGCGTTTCCAGTTTGTCGGTTCGGCGTGCGCCAACGATCAGTCTGTGCCCCTGCGTTGCCAGTAAACGGGCACACGCCTCTCCAATACCGCTACTGGCCCCCGTAAGAAGTATGACCTTGCTGCGTTCTGGTTTATGCATCACTCTGGTTTCCTTATAGTAGTAGGGCGTGCATCCCTGCCTGCAATGGCCAGGGGAGCATCCCGATAGAGTGAATGCTAAAGGCAATGGCTAAGTATGCTAAGACCTGATCTTCTTGGGTTCTTGCCTATTTCTATTTCGATGAGATTTTTGGAACAAAATAAAACGCTGCTGTTAGACTATTCCTATTGAAATGTCCGGATGCATCAGTCGCGCGTTTGCGGTCTGAACTTTTTACCAGGAACTACTATGTCCTCTCAGCAAATGCGTATGGTTGAACTGATCCAGCGACTCGCACCGAGTGAGGGCTACACGCAGTCATTGCTCGAAGGGGTGACCTTCATGCGATCCAATCGTCCGCTTGCAACCACGCAGGCACTGTACGAACCGAGTATCGTGATCGTGATTCAGGGGCGCAAACGCGGTGTTCACGGTGGGAATGTGTACGTTTACGACGCTCAGCATTATTTGGTGCTATCAGTGCCATTGCCGTTTTCCACCGAGACCGAGGCTAGCGAAGCGGAGCCCATGCTCGGGATAGCGCTGCGTATAGACACAACAGCGACGGCGGAAATCGCAATTGCCCTCGATGATTATGTGTCACCTGCCAAGGCGCAGCCCGCTCCCTTGTACGCCACTCGTATGGAGGAGAAACTTCAGGATGCGACATTGCGTCTGCTCGAAGCGCTCAATTGCCCTGTCGAAGCCTTGGTGCTGGGGCCAGCACTACTGCGTGAAATTACATTCCGTGTGCTCACTGGCGAGCAGGGAGGTGCATTGCTTGCGGCGCTTCAGCAAGGCGGCCACTTCGGGCGCATTGCCAAGATACTCAGGAAAATCCATATTCATTATGCGTCAGATCTTAATGTCGCTGCGCTGGCAAAGGAAGCCAGTTTGAGTGTTCCAGCTTTCCATGTGCATTTTAAAGCGGTAACCATGAGCTCGCCAATTCAGTACATAAAGGCAATTCGCCTACATAACGCGCGCTTGATGATGGTACGCAATGGCATGAGTGCGGCGACCGCCTCGGAGCAGGTCGGCTACGAAAGTCCGTCTCAGTTCAGCCGCGAGTTCAAGAGACTGTTCGGCCGCAGCCCGGCACAGGAACTGCAGCACCTGAAGCAAATCCTGTCGCTGTCTTCCCCGATATTGCGTCCCCCAGGACAGTCAGGCAGCCAGGCCCATCCATAAACACCATGGTGAAAAAAATGTTTGGATGCAGTCGGAAACTGAGGGAAAAATTGGGTAAAAATTGGTTAATGCCGGTCCAAGCACAATTGAAATTATGCTAAAGATAGTATTAAGGCCACAATTGACTACCATTCTGGTGTGAGCCTTATTTCACTTATATGAGGTGATGCTATGAATACCGATGAAACGATTCAACAAAAGGCGGCTGCCGCTGCAGACAAAGCACAAGCCGCAACCGAGGAATTTATTGACGATCCTAAAGAGCAAATCAAGCGTCGGGCGGGCCAGGCAGCCGGTGATGCATCGTATGCATTCAATTCACTGGTCGATTCGATAGAAGATTGCACCAGACGCAGCCCGGGATGCGCGCTGCTTATTGCCGGGCTGATTGGTGTGTGTGTCGGTCGTCATTTTTACAAGAAATAGATACGACGCAAAGGGAGATTGATGGATGTGATCCGTTGCCCGAGACCTTTTCGGCAGGTTGCAGAAATTGAAAAGGCGCATGTACAGATAAACAAAAACTGGGTAAAAACGGTGATGTGCATCCAGCGGATTATTTGCCAGTCATCCATTCATCGCGGGCCCATCGTGCCAGAAACGCAGAAGATGTAGATCACCCCTGATCATGGGGGATGCAGATTTTCTGCGGCTCTTTTTTGCGCGGATCCAGACCTTACCAGTCCAATAGGCTTCCCGCTCTGCTCCCGTAAACAGTTTGATCGGATAGGTGCCCGGTTTCGGCGGAACAGCGTCATCGATGCAGTGCCACATCTGGCCTCTCCTTGATCGTTGGCATGTGCCTGTTTTATTGTCTTGCAGAATTGTCTTGCAGGAATAACAGGCTATATCAAAATGACACAAAAATGTTGACTTATGAGTATCAAAATTTTTCGGAAATAGGGTGGCGTAGAATCGGCAAAATCAGCATTTGCTCTGTATGTTCCCGTAACAGCAAAGATCTGGTACCTAAGCGTCCGCTACTTTTGCCAATAGCTTTGCATGGCATGTCAAAAATTATTTGCAACTTCATTTAAGCGTCAATCGTGACATGGCCAGGATCAAGAGGCGTATGCTGCAGCTATCATTATGGCAAGTTATATGGTTGTCACTGAAGGCATGATCACGATGCCCAGTAATTGATTCCTGAACTCAATGATTACAGATCGGACGCTCTATTTATATCTGGGTTCTCTGCAATTTTGTGCGGTGCATTAGCTGCGTCTCCGATCTCGCCCTCAGGGTCTGGGCATGGCTTTGATGACGGTCGGGTTGAGTGCCTTGGCCAGCTTCAGGTGCGTCTGCAGCGACGGTAATGTTTTTTCGGCAAAGGCCTTGATATCCCGGTCTTGACTATTGACGGCGGCATCCTGGAACAACGCAATGGTACTCTCATGTGCTGCTACGCCCAGCCGGTCTACATAGCTCTCATCAAACTTGGCGTCCAATAGACTGAGCGCCTGGAGTTCGCCTTTTTGCAGCAAGGAAGGTGCTGTCGGCAACTTGACGTCTTTGGTCGCTGCCAGCGCTTTCAGCTCGTCATTAACCTTGGTATGTTCGGTGATCATCTGGGCTGCAAAGCGCTTGACTTCGCCGGTTGCCGCTTTTTTCTGGGCAAGCATGGCGCCCTCGATTTCTGCCATGCCGGCTTGCGCCGCATCGTTAAGAAATGATTGATCGCTTGCCACTAGCGGTTGGGTCGTCGGCGGATTGTCTACGTCCGGGCTCGTATGGGTAGCAGGGTTAGCCGGCTGTGCGCCAGCCGCAATGGGAACGATTAATAATGCCGATAACAATACGATCGTTTTGCAGGATAACTGAAACATATAGCCTCCAACATCCGGTGAGTGCCCGGACTATTCCGAGCTTCATCTATTGTTTGTCCATGCGCGTCGCATTTGTGAGTAACAACAACGGGTCCATAAAGCTGCGCTGTGTGCCGTTGCCTTTGTGTTTGACGACAGCGCAGGGGCAGTGTGTTCGTGCCGATATATTCACGCGTTTTTGGCAGAGGATTTAAATCACCGTCGCCGTGACATCGAACGCTCAGGCGCTGTATCGCCGGACGCTTTTGCGCTTGGGCGCAATGGTGTAGCGTGCCAGGGCAGCGTAGCAGGCATGGACAGGATTCATACTAGCAATCAAATCGACTGAAAAATATGGGATGTTACATATGCTTAAAAAGACTATGGGCCTGAAATAAAAAAGGGCCTGTCGCGTTAGGCTCGCATTTGAGGCGACTAATGAGCAATACCACGCAGTTAGAAGGATATTTGACGAGCTTGGCGAACGTGTTGCATCGCGCCTTTACGTGTCTTTACAAACTAGTAGGCGGGATGTTTGCGTCGGGCCGATGTCAGGGCAGATAATGAAATTGTCTTTTGGCCTTAGGTGAAAAAGACGTGGCTCGTATCAACCGGCCCGGTACGCAGGCGCGCATATAAGAACAATGACAGAGATCGCGTGCACATGTAGAAAATCCATGCGTTTACAGGGACGGAATACGACTTGAATCTACCGTGAAATAGAACTCTCAATCGCAAGGAGAAAATATGACACAGACAATGCCAGTCCAGGAACAGCAAGTGCAGCCCGGCCGGGAGTCAAAAATGCACCCGGCCCCTGTTTATGACGATCCGCATTACAAGTCAGCAGGTAAATTGCAGGATAAAGTCGCACTCATCACCGGCGGCGATAGCGGGATAGGGCGTGCAACAACCATTGCGTTTGCCAAGGAGGGTGCCAGGATCGCCATTGTTTATCTGGAAGAAGATCGTGACGCCAGGGAAACCCAACAATGCGCGCAAGCGTATGGCTCGGAAGTGTTGTTGATCAAGGGCGATATTGGCGACGTGGCGTTTGCGAAAAAATGCGTCAATGACACATTCGAACATTTTGGAAAGCTGGATATTTTGGTCAATAATGCGGGTGAGCAGCACACTGCCGCCGAGCCGGAGGATATCAGCTATGAGCAATTGGTGCGCACTTTTCAGACCAATTTCTTCAGCACTGTCACCATAACGCTCGAAGCGCTCAAGGTCATGCGCGAAGGCGCATCCATTATTAACACATCTTCCATTACCGCTTTTAAAGGTAATCCGGATCTGATTGACTATTCGGCGACCAAAGGCGCGATTACGTCTTTTACGCGCTCTCTTTCGACAAAAATAGTTGATCGGCAGATTCGCGTGAATGCTGTCGCGCCCGGACCCATCTGGACACCACTCATACCGGCTTCTTTTTCGGCTGACAAGGTGGCCAAGTTCGGCAAAGACACCCCCATGGGCCGCCCGGAGCAGCCGTTTGAACTGGCGCCGGCCTACGTCTATCTTGCCAGCCCGGATTCCAGTTATGTGACGGGCCAGACGATTCATGTTAACGGCGGTACGGTGCTGAATGGATAGGTGGGATCACAGATGACATCAGCGGCGACTTCGAGTGGCGACGCGGACTTTTTATTACATCTGTCATTAGGCGGCGGTTTGTCTCAGGCGCGGCTTTCAACCCTGACAGTAAAACAGCCCGGCAAGGCGACCTGGAATCCGCAGTTGTTACAACAGGGCGCGTACAAAAGCGACAATGGCGTCGGTGGTTTCCTGCGGCTTGTCGCGATGCGGGGAATGGCGGCAATCGTCAATGACATACAACTTGACGTCAGCCGCTAGCTGGGCGATATGCTCGATCTGGGCCAGCGACCCGTATTCGTCTTCTCGCCCCTGAATAGCCAGGATCGGGCACTGGATGCATGCCACGTCATCTTCAATATTCCAATGCCTGAATGCAGGCGAGAGCCAGACGTTATTCCATCCCCAGAAGGCCGAATCGACATTGTCGTGATAGCGTTGCAGTTTGTCGGGCAGGTTGCTGTTCAGATAGGCAGTGCGGGCCAGTTCGATATTTCTCACGGTGGCCTCTTCGACAAACAGGTGCGGGGCCAGCACCGCCGCTGCACGGATGCGATCAGGAAAAGCCGCGGCGTACAGCAGCGCGATTGAGGCGCCGTCGCTATGCCCGACTAAAATAGGTTGGTCAGCGCGCGTGTCTATTCCAAGCGCGCTGAAAAAAGCCGGTAGAAAATGTTGTGCCTGGATGTGCATGAAGTCTGGCAACCATTGTTCCTGGGCAGGGCGGGGCGTGGATTTGCCGTAGCCGTGGCGTGAAAAAACCAGACCGCGGCAATCGAGCAGGCGGCACAGATTTGCGGGCCAGTCTTTCCACATCGCGACCGAACCCAGGCCCTCGTGCAGGAAGACCAGAAGCGGCCGGTCAAGCCTGTCGGGCTGAATCAACTGATATTCGATAGCCGCGGTTATTTCGTCATATGAAACGTTGGTCAGTTGTATGTCAGCCATTTTCAGAATAAGTGTGAGTTTGCAGTTGTGGGTAGGAAGTTTAAGTAAAATAGCCGGTTGCGGGCAGTTGTCTGGTCGTGCACCAGTTATTCGCACCAACATCAGTTTATCAAGTCAGACGCTGCATTTATAGAGGGGCATACAGCTTTTGCTGCATTTGTGCCGTTCACAATAAGGTTAGTTAAATGAAATTCGCGGAATTCCAGCCGGGTATGGTCTTTGAACAGGGACCCCGGCATTTGACCGAAGAAGAAATCATTCGCTTCGCCGAAGCCTATGACCCACAGTGGTTTCACGTTAATCCGGAACGGGCCAAGGCCGGTCCCTGGAAAGGCCTGATCGCCAGCGGCTGGCACACCTGTGGGATCGCCATGAAAATGGCCGTGGAAGCAGCACTGGAAGGTTCCGAATCGTTTGCTTCGCCTGGCCTGGACAGTGTCAAATGGCTCAAGCCGGTGCGGCCCGGCGATGATCTGTTCTGGAAAGGCGTGGTCAAGGCCAAGCGGATATCCAACACCCGGGAAGGGCTGGGCATTCTGCTCTGGAGCTGGGAAGTGACCAACCAAAAAAATGAAACGGTCCTGGAACTTGATGCCACCAGTCTTTTTGATATTTCCGAGAGTATGGAAAAAGACGAAGAATAATCTATCGAAATTCAATGGCTGGCGATCATGTAACCTGCCGTTGAATATTCAGTCTCACAGCACTAAATTAAAAAGCCAGCATGCGGTACCCGATGCTGGCTTTTGTCTGGCCTGAGGTTTCCTGCGGATGCTGTGAACCACAGCATCCTTTTGGATGATTAGTAGAACGCCTGCAGGCCGGTTTGTGCACGACCCAGAATCAGGGCGTGCACATCATGTGTGCCTTCGTAGGTATTGACTACTTCCAGATTCACCAAGTGGCGGGCTACGCCAAATTCATCTGAAATGCCATTGCCGCCCAGCATGTCGCGCGCCATACGGGCAATATCCAGCGATTTGCCGCAGGAATTGCGTTTCATGATAGATGTGATTTCAACGGCAGCCGTACCTTCGTCTTTCATGCGACCCAGACGCAGGCAGCCCTGCAGGCCAAGTGTGATTTCTGTCTGCATGTCGGCCAGTTTTTTCTGAATCAGTTGGTTCTGCGCCAGCGGGCGACCAAACTGCTTACGATCCATCGTGTATTGACGGGCCATGTGCCAGCAGGCTTCGGCTGCGCCCAGAGCGCCCCAGGCGATGCCGTAACGGGCAGAGTTCAGGCAGGTAAAGGGACCGCGTAGACCGCTTACGCCCGGCAGCATCTGTTCATCAGATACTTGCACGTCGTCCATTACGATTTCACCTGTGATAGAGGCACGCAGGCCGACCTTGCCGTGGATGGCTGGTGCAGACAGGCCTTTCATGCCTTTTTCCAGAATGAAGCCGCGAATTTTTCCATCAAAATCGCCGCCGACACAACGTGCCCATACGACAAACACATCAGCGATCGGCGAGTTGGTGATCCACATTTTGTTGCCACTCAGGCTGTAGCCGCTGTCGATTTTTTTTGCGCGGGTTTCCATGCCATCCGGGTCAGAGCCATGATTGGGTTCGGTCAGGCCGAAGCATCCGATCCATTGACCAGAGGCCAGTTTTGGCAGATATTTGGATTTTTGTTCTTCGCTGCCGAATTCATTAATTGGCACCATCACCAGTGAAGACTGGACACTCATCATGGAACGGTAGCCCGAGTCTATGCGCTCCACTTCGCGCGCGATAAGCCCGTAGGCGACGTAGTTCAGACCACCGCCACCGTATTGTTCAGGAATGGTGGGGCCTAGCAGGCCCAACTCGCCCATTTCGCTGAAAATGGCCGGATCGGTTTTTTCGTGGCGAAAGGCTTCCAATACACGGGGTGCCAATTTGTCCTGGCAGTATGCCGCAGCGGCATCGCGAATCATGCGTTCTTCGTCGGTCAACTGTGCATTGAGCAGCAGAGGATCGTCCCAGTGGAATGAGGGGTTAGAGGACATAGTTGGCTCCTGTCTGTATTTATGAATGACGGCGTTCGGGTTTTGACGGGCTGACTGATCAGCACAGTCTGGATCAAAGCATTGTATGTGTTAAATTATCAATGATCAATTGATAAAAATGCACAATGTCGTGCGCTGTATTCAGATTGTTTCAGGCGGAGAGGGCGATGCGTAAAGGTATTCCCAGCCTGGGCGCGTTGCAGGCGTTTGAGGCCTGCGCCCGTCTGGGCTCGTTTTCAAGGGCGGCCGAAGAGTTGTCGCTGACCCATAGTGCGGTATTTCGGCAAGTTGAAGGGCTGGAGGCCCGCTTGGGCGTGACGCTGTTCAACCGCGTGCGCCGGCGCATATCGCTCACGACACAGGGTGCGGAATACGCAGCGCGCATACGCCACCATTTGGAACAACTGCAAAAGGATACCTTTGGGCTGATGAGCCGTTCGGGTCTGGGACGCAGCCTGCATATTGCGACGCTGCCCACCTTGGCCACTACCTGGCTGATTCCCCGGCTGGCCGATTTTCAGCGCCATTGGCCCGACGTCCAGATCAGCCTGTCGGTACGCACCCATCCGTTTCAGTTTACCGATGTGCCGGTGGATGGCGCCATTTATCATGCCGCACAGCCGTGGCCAAATACACAAGGCGTCATGTTATTTCGTGAGCAGGAATTGGTGCCGGTGTGTTCCTCGCAATTGCTGGCCCGCGCAAAGGAAAAAGGGGCAGGGGCGCTGGCGCAATTGACGCATTTGCACATGATGACGCGTCCCGATGCATGGCCCAGTTGGTATGAACATAATGCCGTGCCATTTACGCCATTGGTGCTGGGTGGGCCTCGCTATGAACTGTTCACCATGCTGCTGGCTGCTGTAGATGCTGGGCTGGGTGTGGCGCTGGTGCCAGCTTTTGTTGCCCGTGAGCATATTAAAAGTGGTCGCTATGTGATGCCGGTATCGGCAACCCTGCCGGTGGAGACCGCCTATTATTTTGGCTATCCAAAAGCCGAAGGCTACCCAGAGGCATTGACTCTGTTCGAATCCTGGCTGAAGGCGCAGACGATACGTTAGTGGCGCCTGTCTCCCATCTGCAGCAGGGGAAATTGCGCAATGGAAAAATGGATCAAACCCCCGCAGTAGCGTTTGAAGAAAAAAGCAGAATATTGCTGCTGTGCTGATGGGCGGCACAGACGGTAAAAGGGCCCGACCGAAGCCGGGCCCTGCCTGATAAGGAGGATACGATGACACGAATCGTATTACAACTTATCCTGATCGGTATAGTGCTGATGCTGCTGGTGTACAGCGCCCCAGCTTACTAATCAGGGACCGGTGGGCTCATCCCCACCGGTCTCAGGTTTTAATTTACTCAACTGTATTTCTTTTGTCAATGTCGTACTTTCCGTAGCCGCCACCTGCAAGCGCCGGGGTATCGACGCATCCGTCGTGTCCAATACTAGCGGAAAATCACCGTGCGGTGGTTATTGAGCAAAATACGATGTTCAACGTGATATTTGACGGCGCGCGACAAGACCAGAGATTCAATATCGCTGCCAACTCGTGTGAGTTCATTGGCCGACATGGTGTGGTCGACCTGCTCGATGTCCTGGGCAATGATAGGACCTTCGTCCAGATCTGCCGTTACATAGTGTGCGGTGGCGCCAATAATTTTTACGCCACGCGTATGGGCCTGGTGGTACGGCCTGGCGCCTTTGAAGCTGGGTAGAAAACTGTGGTGAATATTGATTGCCCGGCCTTCCAGCGCACGACAGAAAGGATCCGACAGAATCTGCATATAACGGGCCAGAACGACAACATCGGCCTTGTGGTTTTCTACCAGCGCCAGTACCTGTTTTTCCTGCTCGGCTTTGGTGTCTGGTGTCACCGGCAGGTAATGGAAGGGGATACCGTAGCCGGTGGCCAGTCTTTCATAGTCGCGATGATTCGAGACGACGGCAACAATTTCAATCGGCAAAGAGCCGCTATTGGCGCGAAACAGCAGGTCATTCAAACAATGCCCCTGCTTGCTGACCATGATCAGCACGCGTGCCTTTCTTCTGGCGTCATGCAGCTTCCAGGTCATATTGAATTTTTCGCCCAGGGGAATAAATTTCAGGCGGATGTCGTCATGATTGATCGCGCTGTCTACGCTGAAATGTATGCGCAGGAAAAAACGCTGGGTTTCTTCGTCCCCGTACTGCTGTGAATCAATAATGTTGCCTTCCATTTCAAGCAGCAGGCCGGAAATGGCATGCACAATGCCAGTGCGGTCTGGGCAGGAAACAGTCAGGATGTAATCGTTTTGCATATTCGTTCGCGGGTCGGTAGCGGGTTAGGGGTCAGCGGGAGGTTAGGGCCTGGGCCGTAGCCGTGGCAACGGCCAGGGCCGCTGTCAGGCCGGGAGATTCAATGCCGAACAGATTGACCAGGCCGGGTACGCCATGATCACCGGGGCCGGAAATAACAAAGTCGCCCGCCGCTGATGAGGAAGGTACAATTTTGGGGCGAATACCAGCATAACCCGGTTCCAGGGCATTGTCGGGCAGGCCTGGCCACCAACTGCGAATGGCCTGGTCAAAAGCGGCGGCATGATCCGGGTTGACCAGATAGTCTTCGTTCTCGATCCACTCGGTATCGGGTCCGAATTTTGCCTGGCCACCCATGTCCAGGGTCAGGTGCACGCCAAGGCCTGCGCTGTTGGGCATTGGATAGATCAGATGAGAAAACGGTGCGCGGCGGCTCAGCGTGAAATAGCTGCCCTTGCAGTAATACTCGCCCGGAATATGTATCGGGTCTAGTCCGCCGATGTTGCGCGCCAGGGTCGGCGCATGCAGGCCAGAGGCATTGATGAGTGTGCGACAGCGTAAAGTCATGGCTTCGTCCCCGCCGAAATGGCAGGTGAAAGCACCATCGGCGTCGATATTCGCATGCAGCATGGGCGTGCGCAGAATAACCTGGGCGCCGGCGTTTTCTGCATCGCCCTGCAGGGCCAGCATATAGGCGTGGCTATCGATAATGCCAGTTGACGGAGACAACACGGCGGCGGCGCAGTCTAGTTCGGGTTCCAGCTTGCGCGTTTGCTCGGCAGTAAGCCACTGCAGATCGTCTACACTGTTGGCCTTGCCCTGGGCGGCGATTTTTTCCAGATACGGCACCTGGCTGTCGGCTGTGGCGACCAGCAGTTTGCCCATGCGTTTGTACGGGATATGGCGTGCATCACAATAGGCATAAAGCTGTTTTTTGCCTTCCACACAAAGGCGGGCCTTCAGGCTGCCTTCGGGATAATATAACCCGGCATGAATCACTTCGGAGTTGCGTGAGCTGGTACCCATGCCAATGGCTTCTTCAGCTTCCAGCACCAGAACTTCAGTTCCCGAACAGGCCAGTTCGCGGGCAATGGCAAGCCCGACGACACCGGCGCCGATGACGATGCATTCAATATCAATACTCATTATGTTTCTGTTAATGTAGGGGTCAGGTCAAAGCTGCCCGCATGATAGACCAGGGGCAGCGAATCGGTATGGTGGCACCGCTCTACCTCGCCGATCAGGATCATATGATCCCCTTCGTGGTAGTGATTACGGTTGTAGCATTCGAACCAGGCCGAGCAGTAGCGGTCATCCAGCTTGGGGACCTGTTCGTCTGTGGCGCCCGGCGTCCAGAGTATGTCGCGGAAACGTTCTTGCGGACTGCCAGCGGAAAACTGGCGGGCCAGCGTCAGTTGCTCGGCGTTCAATATGTGGATGTTGTAGCGCGTGATCTGCTCAAAGGCTTCCCGGTTGGAAGAGGATTTGATCAGGCTCCAGAGTACCAGTGGGGGGTTCAGCGAGACTGAATTGAACGAGCTGACGGTCAATCCGATAGGATGGCCGTTTTGCGGATTCGTGGCCGTCACGATGGTGACGCCGGTCGCAAAGCGGCCCAGCGCAGACTTGAAATCCCGTGAGTCAAAATCCGGAGCCTGTGCGCTCATGGTGTAGATACCTTATTTCTTGGCTTTGTGATCATGTCAGGGAGACAGGCGAACCATGGACCAGCGTGCGTCTTCGCTACGCGTATAACGGAGACGGTCATGCAGCCGCGATGGGCGGCCCTGCCAGAACTCGATCATTTCCGGTACGACAACATAGCCTCCCCAATGAGGCGGTTTCGGGACGGTATCGCCAAATTTTTCCCTGAAATCCTCTGCGCGTTCTTCCAGTTCTTCGCGGGTAATCACCTGGCTTTGCTTGGATGCCCAGGCACCGATTCGGGAGCCCAGCGGACGGCTGACGAAGTAGTCGGTCGACTCCGCTTCGGGCAGTTGCCGCGCGATACCGTTGATATGTACCTGGCGTTCCAACCCCAGCCAGACGAACAGCAGGCTGACTGCAGCATTGCCGGCAATATCGTGGCCCTTGCCCGATTCGTAGTTGGTAAAAAAGGTGAAGCCTTCGGCCGTCAGATCCTTGAGCAGGACTGTGCGGGAAGACGGTCTATGGCGTGCGTCCACGGTGGACAGCACCATGGCATTGGGTTCCTTGACGCCGCCTGCGACGGCATCGTTGAACCAGCGTTCGAATTGTTTGATCGGGTCGGGATCGACCTGGGATTCCAGAAGCACGTTCTGTTCGTAGTTCTGGCGTAAATCTGCGAGCGTCATAATTACTTCTTCAGGGAAAATACCTAAAGGAATAGTGTACTGCACTTGGGCGGATTTCCCCGCCAATTCCCGGTCGGCAGCAGCAGATTGCCCCGGTCAGGTGCCTGGCTTTACCGGGTAGGTTTTCTTGAGCGTATCTGCCAGTTTGAACAGGGCGTGATCCTGGATGTTGGCATCTGACAGGGCATGCGCGGTTTCGATCACATATTCAGGGCAGGGGCCGTTCTGGCCGGTGGCGTTCAGGATGATCTGCAGGGTTTCCTCGAAGGTCAGGTCCTTGGCGTAAGCGTGATTTTCCCGGTCCATAATAAAGGCCAGGGCACGCACTCTTCCTTGCTCCGTTTCGCAGTGGGTCCAGGTGGGGATGTAGGCGCCCGAGACCATTTCGCGTTTCCACAAGGCGCGAAACTCCTGTTCCAGCGCATCGGGCCGCAGTTTGAAGACTTTGCCTTCGCATTTTCCGCCTTCGTCCAGGCCGAATACCAGACCGGGCCGTTCCGGGGTACCGCGGTTGACGCTGGACCACAGACACAGCGCACGATGGAAACCGTGAAGGGTGGCAAGACGGCATTCCTGGAATTCGAATTCGGGACGCCAGATAAGGGATCCGTAACCAAAAACCCATACGTTGTTCGGGTCGGTACCGGCCAGGTTCTGTTGCATGGAGTGTTCGACTTCTTCGTCGGTCCACAGACGGAACTGGCGGATATGGTCGAGTGCTTTTTGTAAGGGATTCCTGATTAGTTCAGCCACGGAAATGAACTTCTTTGAATGTGCATTAAAATATGACGGAGTCCGGAGCGCGGATCAAGCCAGACCAGCCGGACGCCGGCGGTTAAATCTCTGTAACAAGTTTAGTATAGGTCAGATTCGATTGGAATGGATACAACTATTAACGATAAGCAAAGACGTTTCAGCGGTTTACAGCGCCTGTATGGCGATGGGGCAACAGTGCGCCTGGAGCAGGCCCATGTCATGGTGGCCGGGATTGGTGGCGTAGGCTCCTGGACTGCAGAGGCCCTGGCCCGTTCCGGTGTGGGCGAACTGACGCTGATCGACCTGGACCATATCGCCGAATCCAATGTGAACCGGCAAATTCATGCACTCTCGGCCACGCTGGGCCAGGCCAAAATTCAGGCCATGGCAGATCGCATTGCCGGCATCAACCCTGATTGTCGCGTGAATCTGGTAGACGATTTTCTGGGACCCGATAATGTTGATACGCTGCTGCAGGCCCGACCCGTAAGCGTCCTGGTGGATGCCACCGACCAAGTCGCGGCCAAGATCGCCATGGTGTTGGCCAGCCAGCGTGAGCAGATTCCATTTATCATGTGTGGTGGCGCCGGCGGCAAACTGGATGCGCTCACGCTGACCGCTGGTGATTTGTCCACAGCACGTAACGACGCGCTGCTGGGCCGTATCCGGCAACAGTTGCGCAAGCACCATGGGTTCGCCAAAGGCTCCGATCGCCACGGCAAGGCCCTGCGCAAGGCGCCTGCCATGCGCGTTTTTGCGCTCTGGTTCGACCAGCCTGCCATTCTGCCCCAGGCGTGGGGGGCGTCAGAAGAGAGTGGCGCACTTCAGGGTTTGTCCTGCGCCGGTTATGGGTCTGCGGTAACGGTAACTGCAGCAATGGGCATGGCGGCAGCTGGCGAGGCGATTCGCAGAATCCTGGCCTAATCCCGCACGCATTGCAGCGTTGCCAACATAGCGCCATCTTGAACAGAAAAACGGCTGAACACGGTCATGATCAAGGTTTTGGTCATGGCTGCGGCTGCGCGTGCGCATTTGCACAGTGGCGATGGGCTGAGGCGAGTGGTGAATGCAAGGGGGCACCGACCGGAGCGCATGTCGATGGACCACTCGTTGCGGTTTCCCCTGTTCAGCGGTGACGTCAAGTCGTGTTTTGGATTGGGGCAGTGGTCGATAAAAGACATTTTTACAATTAATTACCCGGGTAATATTCCAATTATATTTATACCCGGGTAATATTTGAATTGTACTGATCAAGCCAATTAAAGGAGTTCCAACAATGACCGCAACCCCGGAACAAACCTACACCGCATTTCATGGGTACCGCAAGCTCGCTTCCGGTACGTTGCCCCAGGTCGCGGCAGCATACCAGGCCGCCCTGAACAAAACGTCAACCAGCGCGGTATTGATATTCGACGATGTTACCGGCCGTTCAACCGATATTGATTTGCGGTTACTGGATGCCGCAGCGCCAATCGATCAGCAGGACGGCCTTGAGCCACAGGCGATAACACTGCGAACGGGTAGCGGGGCAGCAGGGGAGACTAACCCCGATATGACGGACGCCACCGATTCGTCATCGCATCGTACAGTGTTGACGCCGGCAACGCAGGAGAGCGACGATCAGACTGTGCGACGGCGCGGGCGACCGAAGCTGGGAGTGATTTCCCGGGAGGTGACGTTGCTGCCCAGACATTGGGAATGGCTGGCTGCCCAGCCAGGGGGAGCATCAGTCGCGTTGCGTAAGCTGGTAGAGTCGGCTCGGCTCAGCAACACGGACCGTGACAGCCGGCGCAAAGCCCAGGAACGGGCCTATCATTTCATGCTGGCGCTGGGTGGTGACCTACCCGGCTACGAAGAGGCAACCCGGGCGCTATTTGCCGATAATACCGAGGCGCTGAAAACACATATCGCTGGCTGGCCGGATGATGTGCGCACACATGCGCTGAAGCTGGCCACTGACGTCTGAGGGCGGCCACGATAGTCGATTGCGCTGCCCGTCTTTCGGTACCTTCGCGCCACGTATTGCCCGTAGCGTCTTTGCCGCAAGCGGCGATTGCGCGGCGGCACCGCAGTTTCTGCGCGTGGCAGTTTGCGGTGCAGGCGGGCGCCCGATTTACACCTCAATCACGATGCCAGGGCCGGCGTTACTTCAGACGTGCGTGCCAGGAACTCGTCAAGGACAAGGCCCGTATGGGATACGGATTTTTTCGCAATAATGTCCTGCACCGATCCGACGGCGACAACCTGTCCGCCGCCGTTGCCGCCTTCGGGTCCCATGTCGACAATCCAGTCGGCCTCGGCCATGATGTCCAGGTTGTGTTCTATGACCACGACTGTATTGCCCGCTTCAACCAGCCGGTGCAGTACCACAATCAACTTTTCGACATCGGCCATGGATAGCCCGACAGTGGGCTCATCCAGCACGTACAGTGTGTGTGGCCGGCTTGAGGCCCTGCCGGTTTTGATAACGCCTTCGTCGAGCCGTGCCTTCACCAATTCCGATACCAGTTTGATTCGTTGAGCTTCACCACCAGACAGGGTAGGGGAAGGTTGTCCCAGTGTGAGATAGCCCAAGCCGACATCCTGCAATAGTTGCAGCGCACGCTTGACTCGTGGATGAGCAGCGAAATAGGGAATGGCGTCATCGACTTCCATCTTCAGCACTTCGCCCACATTTTTTTCACGCAAGCGGATGGCCAGCGTATCCGGACTGAAGCGATTGCCATTGCACGCTTCGCACGGGACTTTGATGTCTGGCAAAAAGCTCATTTCAATGGTGCGCATGCCCTGGCCCTCGCAAATCGGGCAGCGTCCATCACCCGTATTGAACGAGAAGCGGGAGGTACTCCAGCCGCGAATCTTCGCATCGCGCGTTTCTGCAAACTGACGTCGTACATCATCCCAGAAGCCGATATAGGTTGCCGGGCACGAACGCGGCGTTTTGCCGATAGGTGTCTGGTCCACCTCAAGTACACGGTCCAGGCTTTCCCAGCCGGTGATATCGTCACAACCACGCCATGGCACTGGTGTCTTGGTGCCGATCACTCCCTTAAGATTATCCAGCAGGACGTCGCGCGCCAGCGAGGATTTGCCGGAGCCGGATACACCGGTAATCACACTGAGGCGGCCCTTGGGTATGCGAACGTTCACATGCCGCAGATTATGCAAATGGGCGCGATGGATCTCAATATAATCGGTATTGGCATCGGTGGGTTGGCCGGGCTTTAATGGATGCACCATAGGGTGCTTCAGGTAGCGGCCGGTGAGTGAGTCCGGGTTATTAATGATATCTTCGTAGGTGCCCTGGGCCACCACGGTGCCACCACGCACGCCGGCACCGGGTCCCATATCGATAATATGTTCGGCGCGGCGAATGGTGTCATCGTCGTGCTCCACCACCACCAGCGTATTGCCATTGCCTTCCAGTCGTGACAGCGCATTGAGCAGAATTCGGTTATCGCGTGGATGCAGGCCGATTGTCGGCTCGTCCAGGATGTAGCACACGCCCTGAAGGTTAGAGCCCAGTTGAGCAGCCAGACGGATGCGCTGCGCTTCACCGCCGGACAGCGTGGGTGCCGACCGATCCAGGCCCAGATAACCCAGTCCGACTTCTTCCATGAAGGACAGACGACTTTTTATTTCACTTAGGATATCGCGGGCAATCTCGGCGTCGCGGCCTTTGAGGACCAGACCGGCAAAGAAGGTATGCGCCTCGCTGACCGGCAGTGCCGCCAAATCGGCAATACTGCGGTCTTTCCAGCGCACGGCCAGCGCGTTGCGATTCAGGCGGTGGCCGTGGCAGGCGGGGCAGGCGGCAAGTTCATGTTCTTCGTCGCCGGACAGATTTTTCCAGGCGTCTTCTTCACCGCTTTGTTCTTCATCGAACCCGCTCAGCTTGACGCCAGTGCCGAAGCAGGAGTTGCACCAGCCATGCTTGGAGTTATAGGAAAACAGACGCGGATCGGGTTCGGGGAAACTCGTTCCACAGCTTGGGCAGGCGCGCTTGGTGGAAAAGTGCTGTTGCTCCAGTTCACTGGCGTGCAACGGGTTTGCCGGATCCAGATCCAGAATGATGCTCATGGTGCCGTGACCGGTTTCCAGCGCACTGTGCAGGGCTTGCTTCAGGCTGGACTCTGCTGCCGGGGTAATGACCAAGTCGGCTACGGGCAATTCGATCGTATGTTCCTTGTAGCGGTCCAGTCGCGGCCAGGGCTTGACCGGGATGAAATCGCCGTCGACACGCAGATGGGTATAGCCTTTGCCTTCAGCCCATTTGGCCAGATCGGTATAGTAACCCTTGCGAGCCGTAACCAGCGGCGCCAGAACGCCGATGTGCCGGCCCTTGCACGCGCTCATGATGCGGGCAAAAATCTGTTCCTGCGATTGCGGTTCTACCGGCACCTGGCAGTCGGGGCAATATTGGGTGCCCAGTTTGACGTAAAGCAGCCGCAGAAAATGGTGGGCTTCGGTCATGGTGCCGACCGTGGATTTTCGGCCACCGCGACTGGTACGCTGCTCGATTGCCACTGTGGGCGGGATGCCGTAAATGGCGTCAACATCCGGCTTGCCGGCCGGCTGAACCACCGCGCGCGCATATGCGTTGAGCGATTCAAGATAGCGGCGCTGCCCTTCATTGAAGAGGATATCGAAAGCCAGCGTGGATTTTCCTGACCCCGACACGCCGGTGATGACTGTAAAGGTATTATGCGGAATATGAACGTTGACGCCTTTGAGGTTGTGTTCCTTGGCGTTCAGGATGTCGATCTGCGAGGGCGTTTCGCGCCGCGTAACAGCCAGCGCCGTGCTGCCTGCATAAGCCACCTGCGGCTCCTGCAGTGTAAGCGGTGCGCTGGCGATAATATTGGATTCGTATTCGCGCAAAGCCACACCGGTGTGCGAGTGGGCAATGTCCATGACGGTGTCGGGCGTGCCTTCGGCGATAACCCGACCACCGCCCACGCCGCCTTCCGGGCCGAGATCGATCAGCCAGTCGGCCGCGCGGATCACATCCAGATTGTGTTCAATGACCAGCAGTGAGTGGCCGGCGCCCAGCAGCTTGCGGAATGCGCCCATGAGCCGGGCGACATCATCGAAATGCAGGCCGGTGGTGGGTTCGTCAAACAGGAACAGGCTGCCTTTTTTGGCGACCTTTGCAGAGGAAATGCCGCTGCGCGCTGCTTCGGCCAGATGCCCGGCAAGTTTCAGGCGCTGCGCCTCGCCGCCCGACAGGGTGGGTACGGGCTGACCGAGCTTGAGGTACTCCAGTCCCACGTCAATGAGCGGTGAAAGGCTGGTTTGTACGTCGCGCAGGCCTTTGAAAAACGTCAGCGCTTCGTTGACGGTCATATCCAGCACTTCATCGATAGAGGCGCTGTTGCCCAGGTGTTCAACACGGATTTCCAGAATCTCGGGACGGAAACGCTTGCCGTCGCAATCGGGGCAGCGAATGTACACGTCGGACAGGAACTGCATTTCCACATGCTCGAAGCCGGTGCCGCCACACGTGGGGCAGCGCCCATCGCCGCTGTTGAAGCTGAAGGTGCCGGGCGTATAGCCGCGCTCGCGGGCCGCCGGCGCTTGTGAGAACAGCTTGCGAATGGCGTCGAAGGCGCCAACGTAACTGGCTGGATTCGATCTGGCGGTTTTGCCGATCGGACTTTGATCGACCATTACGACGCCGGCGATTTGTTCGGCGCCAAGCAGACGGGTAAAGGGGCCGGGTGCTTCAGTCGGGCGACCGAAATGCTTGAGCAGTGCAGGGTAGAGCACATCCTGAACCAGGGTAGATTTGCCGGAACCCGAGACGCCGGTCAGACAGACCAGGCGGCCCAGCGGAAAGGCGGCGTCGACATCCTGCAGGTTATTGGCGCTGACGCCTTCGATGATCAGCTTGGGGGTATTCGGTTGCACCGGCATTGGGCGTGGCGCTTCGACACGCAACTGACCGCTTAAGTAGCGGCCGGTGAGCGAACTGCCTTCGCGCAGGCGCTGCGGCGTGCCGTCAAAGACAATCTGACCGCCACGTTCGCCGGGCCCGGGGCCGATGTCCAGAATACGGTCGGCGGCAACCATGACCTGCGGATCATGCTCGACTACGACCAGCGTATTGCCGGCATCGCGCAGACGATGCAACACCTGGACAATCCGATGCATGTCGCGCGGATGCAGGCCAATGGACGGTTCATCCAGGACAAACAGGGTATTGACCAGGGAGGTGCCCAGTGCGGTGGTCAGGTTAATACGCTGAACCTCGCCGCCGGACAGGGTACGGCTTTGCCGATCCAGGCTAAGGTACCCGAGGCCTACGTTGCACAGAAAGTCCAGCCGGCTGCGGATTTCCTGGAGCACCAGATCCATGGCGCTGTCCATGAACACGGAAAGCGCCAACGTGGCGAAAAAATCGCGCACCTGTATGATGGGCAGACGCATCAGATCATGAATGCCAAGGCCGTCCAGCGCAGTGAGCGCAGGGACGGACCACTTCGCATGCACCGGC
Source organism: Advenella incenata (assembly GCF_004217095.1). Taxonomy (GTDB): domain Bacteria; phylum Pseudomonadota; class Gammaproteobacteria; order Burkholderiales; family Burkholderiaceae_B; genus Advenella; species Advenella incenata. The sequence continues at coordinate 1,596,111 of NZ_SHKO01000001.1, forward strand.
ATGAAACGGGTGTAGGTTCCCATGATGTCGTCGCCTGCCGGCGCATCGCCCAGCCGCCACAGCGTTGCATCCGGTTTGAGGCGTGAGCCATGGCAGGCCGGGCAAGGTGTATAGCTGCGGTATTTGGACAGCAGGACACGTACATGCATCTTATAGGACTTGGTTTCGAGCCAGTCAAAAAAGCGCTGTACGCCATACCACTGATGCTTCCAGGCCGATGGGCCGCCTTTCCACTCGGGATCGCCATACAGCACCCAGTGCTGTTCCGCATCATTCAGTTCTTTCCATGGCGTATCGGTGCGGATGCCGGCCTTTTTGGCGTACTGCATCATTTCCGTCTGGCATTCGCTATAGCTGGGCGTCTGCCAGGGCTTGATAGCGCCTTCCTGCAGTGTTTTGGTTTCGTCAGGGATGACCAGGCCAAAGTCGATACCCATGGCGCGACCGAATCCGCGGCAGGTTTCGCAGGCGCCCAGAGGGGAGTTGAAGGAAAACGTGCTGGGCAATGGCGACGAATAGGTAATGTCGCAGTTGGCGCAGTGCAACTGTTCGCTGAACTTCCATGATTGCAGCGGATTGCTGTCGTTGTCGACGGCGTATACCGTGCACATGCCGGTCCCGTAGCGCAGACAGGCCTCCAGTCCTTCGATGACCCGCGACTTTTCGGTGGTGGAAAAACGGAAGCGGTCCTGCACTACATGCAGGACACGGCTGATTTCCACTTTTTGCGACTTGCCGCGCCCTTTGGGCGTCACAGTTGCGCTGCGTTCCTCTTCGGCGTGAACCCGGGTATAGCCCTGTTGTTCAAGATACTGCCGGACTTCTTCTTCGCTATAGTTGCCGGGAACGACCACGGGAAAGGTGAGGACCAGGCGTGGATCCCCCAGCGCTGCCGTGGTAGTCTCAAGAAATTGGTAAATGGTGTCAGGATTGTCCTTGCGTACCTCAGTCGCGCATTGCCGACAGTACAGTCTGGCCGCACGGGCAAAAAGCAATTTGATGTGGTCGTTCAGTTCGGTCATGGTGCCCACTGAACTGCGTGAGTTGCGCACCGGATTGGTCTGGTCGATGGCAATGGCGGGCAGAATGCCTTCAATGCGGTCGGCCTGGGGCTTGTCCATGCGGTCCAGAAATTGTCGCGCATACGGGGAAAAGGTTTCTACGTACTTGCGCTGACCTTCTGCATAAAGCGTATCAAAGGCGAGCGAGCTTTTGCCTGAGCCTGATACCCCGGTAATCACCACGAATTCGCCGGTATTGAATGTGACATCAAGATTTTTGAGATTGTTTTGTCTGGCGCCGAATATCCGGATCTGCGAACTCATGAAGTGCTCCGAAAGACCCCCTTTTCTGAGTGGGGTGCTATGAGGATGAAGGTGATTCTTACTGTATAAATAACCAGTTATAATATTGTCGCATAATAATTGATTTTTGACACGGTGCAGCACCAAAATTCTGCAGGCAGGTCCCGCTTAATGGCCAGGTCAAAGCTGAAAGATGAGGCCGGCCTGTCAAATATAAAGAGCTGGCGGTATAGATAAAGCGCGCGCGGTATAGAAGGCGGTAGAGAGGGGCTTATAACGCAGGGGATGGTAATGCAGGGGATGGTAATGCAAGGGAGTATCACCGGGCTAGCGGTGGGCGACTTTGTACGTGGCGGGCCGGCGGCAAGCCCTGCATCGTGGCCGGTTTGTATTGTCCCTGCAATGGGATTACACTTTCGCACGCTGGTCCACATGGCCATAGATCACTGCCGGATGAACGTTACCTTATGAAAACTGAACCGTTATCGCAATCAACCGAGCCGCTGGGGCTGACCATGGGTGATGCCGCAGGCATCGGGCCCGAACTGGTGGCCAGGCTGTTCAGCCAGGGCCTGCCCGCCAGCGCTGTGGTGTACGGCGATGCGGGCGCCGTATCGCGGGCGGTGGTTCAATTGGGGCTGGATCTGCCGGTTACCTCGTATGGCTCGGTGGCACAGTGGCGGGCAGCACACCAAAACCGGTCAATTTCATCTGAAATACCGGTAATTAGCTGTGCCGATCCTTTGCCGGAGAATTTATTGCTGGGGCAGGTGAGTCCGCAGGCCGGCCTGGCATCCTATCATTTTCTCCTGGCCGCGATTACAGATGCCATGGCCGGCGAGATTTCGGCAATTGTCACGGCGCCCATCAACAAGCTGTCGCTGAAGGCGGGCGGCGTCGATTTTCCCGGGCATACGGAAATCCTGGCGCACGCCGCTGGCGTACCGCGGGTTGCGATGATGCTGCTCAACGAGCAATTACGGGTGATTCTGGTGACCATTCATGTGGCCCTGAGCGAAGTGCCTGCGCTTATTACATTCGAAAACGAGCTGGATACCATCCGGCTGGCGGATCGTGCCTGCCGGATGGTGGGCCTGGCGGGGCCCCGCATTGCGGTGGCGGGACTCAATCCGCATGCTGGCGAGGGCGGGCGTTTCGGCCATGAGGATGATGCTGTCATCCAGCCGGCGATCGCGGCGGCCCGGGCCGAAGGCCTTGATGTGAGCGGCCCCTATCCGGGCGATACAATTTTCATGCGGGCGCGCCGCGGAGAATTTGACATTGTGGTGGCGCAATATCATGATCAGGGCCTGATTCCGGTGAAGTATCTGGGCGTAGACAATGGCGTGAATGTGACGGTGGGTTTGCCGTTTATCCGCACCAGCGTGGATCATGGGACGGCTTACGATATTGCCGGCAAGGGGGTGGCGGATCCGTCATCATTGCGTGTCGCCTGTGAACTGGCTTTGCAGATGCGTAACCCGAGTGTCTGATTTTCGCGCCGGCACACCATGGTGTTGCAAAATTCGTAGATAAATGACTGATTTAATGCTAGAATACCTGATTAAGTAAAAATTTCTCGGAGAATCTCATGGCAGAAGTCAAACGCACTCGCCGCAACACGCTAGAGCGTCGTTGCCTGGGTAAAGCATTCAAGCGTCTTTTTGTACGCTCGCCCAAAGGCGTATTCAAAATGCTGGAAAAAGTAAAACGCGTATAAGCGGCGCAGCGGGCGAAGGCTTCATTGCCGGCGGCCCGTTATGAAGTGTCTTCTGTGGCGCTCTATAGGTGCTACTAGGCAAATAGACGCTTCCAGCAGTCGGAATTGCGTTACGTCGTTTTTTCATCGCAAGATTTGCATGAAATGGTAATGCGACGTATTCAATGCGATGCATTGCTCTCTGGTATCCGATGGCGTTTTTTCGCTAGACGGCAGAGATTGAAAAAAAGCCACTTGCGCAAGTGGCTTTTTTCTCGCCTGGTTGTCGGTGGCAGTCGCTGCCCGGTCGGATTTTGCAGGCATGTCGTGCAGTCCTAATGTAGTTCGTTATTGCGCACGACGGCTTACTTTTTGCTACAAGTTGCACATCGTTTTCATCACTTTCTCTGCTATCGTAAACCAACAAAAATAAAATAATGATCGGATTGAATACGTAAAGCCATGACGCAAAATCTTTATTTTTTTACGGTGTTGACGCCTACCTACAATCGCGCTCATACCCTTGAGCGCGTCTACCAGTCGTTGTGCGAGCAGCAATTCAAGGATTTTGAGTGGCTGGTTATCGACGACGGTTCGACCGACAATACCCGCAATAAAATAGAAACCTGGCAGGTCGATTCGCCATTTCCGATCCGGTATGTCTGGCAATCGAATCAGCATAAAAAAACAGCATTCAATACCGGCGTTAAGGAAGCCTGGGGGCGCCTGATTGTTGCGCTCGATAGTGATGACACGCTCTTGCCCGATTCGCTGCAGTCCATGGCGGATGTATGGCGTGGCATTCCCGATGATCTGAAAAGCGGGTATATCGCCGTAACCGGTCTGTGTGCGCGTCCTGATGGCAGTATTGTGGGGGATCGGTTCCCGGAAGATGTCATGGACATGACTTCGCTAGATATGAATTTCAGATGTCATGTGAAGGGAGAGAAATTCGGCTGTCTGCAGACACAGGTACTCAAGCATTTTCCATTTCCCGAAGATATCGACGGTTTCGTCCCCGAAAGCATGGTGTGGCGGGCGATCGCGCGAGATGGCTATCTGACGCGCTTTGTTAATAAAGTATTCCGCACCTACTACGAGAGTGAAGATTCACTGAGTAACGAAGGCGCGGCGTCAGGTGAAAAGCATGCGTTGGGCATTCTGTTGCTGGCCCGCGATACGGTGGTCAATTGTCTGCCCTGGTTCCGTTTCCAGCCCATGTCGTTTTTGATGGCGGCGGCGCGATATACCCGCTTTCGCATGCATCTGCAGCGAGCCGGAAAGCCCCTGCCTCCTGCCGTGGAATTGCAGGGCAATATGTCAAGATTGCTGGTGTCGCTGATGTATCCGGTCGGATGGGCGCTATATCTGCGGGATCGCCGCCGGCACGCATAATCGGCAGGTGCCTGAGCTTGACCTGATCATTGCGATGCGGGGCATAACCTTCCGCACCGTTTGCCGATCATTTATCTGCAACGTTTATCTTCAATGTATACCCGCAGCGTTCAGGCAAACTCAATGCAGCGTGGGTGAGGATGGGTCCTGGGGGGCAGGGGGCGGATCTTCGTCTTCATCCTCGTCGTTTTCTTCGATTTCAAGTAATTCGCCGGGCTCCGGGTCGCGCATGCCGAACGGCAGCAGTTCTTCTATATTGTCTCCCCATTCGACTTCCTCGCCTTCGAAATCAATACGCACGAATCTTGCATTTTCGATATCGGTAATCTGAATGCCCCATAGAAATTCACAAGCATAAACTTCTTGGTCGGGGTTTTCCAGGTCACTGGATTCGCTGATGAGCCGTGCACCGGGGCCGCCCATTTCAAGGGTGACAATATCGTCGGGGGTTTCATCTGTAATATCCAGCGGGACGCCGAAAGCGACCCATTCCATCCCGTCTTCGGTGGTATCGATTTCGGCGATGACCGGTTTGGCCAAATAGGCAGTAAGCGCATCTGCAGTTTTTTTCAGCAGTGCGATCTCGTGGTCGGTGAATGTGGGTTCAGGTACAAAACTCATAGCAGGGGTCCGATTTCTATTCTTATTGTTATTGTAGCCGCCCTCGCGCGGCACGCATCATGTTTATTTCATACAATGGTTATTTGAATCTTTTGCAAGCAAAATTAACTATGGCCCAGTACGTTTATACGATGAATCGTGTCGGCAAAATCGTGCCCCCGAAGCGGCAGATTCTGCGCGATATTTCTCTGTCTTTTTTTCCGGGCGCCAAAATCGGCGTTCTTGGTCTGAACGGATCCGGTAAATCTACGCTGTTGAAGATCATGGCGGGGATAGACACGGATATTGAAGGCGAAGCCACGCCCATGCCCGGCCTGAAAATAGGGTATCTGCCGCAGGAGCCACAACTGGTTCCGGAACATACCGTGAGACAATCGGTAGAAGCCGGCTTGGGTGAAGTGTTTGCGGCACGCCAGCGGCTGGAAGAGGTGTACGCCGAATATGCCGAGCCCGATGCCGATTTTGACAAGCTCGCAGCCGAACAGGCCGAGCTCGAAGCGGTCATTGCTGCCGCTGCATCCAGTGGCGCCGACGATATCGGCACGCAGATGGAAATAGCTGCCGACGCGTTGCGCCTGCCGCCATGGGATGCTGTTGTTGGCAAGCTCTCGGGCGGCGAGAAGCGGCGTGTGGCGTTGTGCCGCCTGCTGCTATCCAAGCCGGACATGCTTTTGCTGGACGAACCCACCAACCACCTGGATGCCGAGAGTGTCGAATGGCTGGAGCAGTTCCTGCAGAAATTTCCAGGCACCGTCGTGGGTGTAACGCATGATCGCTATTTCCTGGATAATGCGGCCGAATGGATTCTTGAACTGGACCGTGGCTACGGTATCCCCTGGAAGGGCAATTACAGTTCCTGGCTCGAGCAGAAGGAAGCCCGCCTGGGACAAGAAGAGGCCAGTGAAACGGCACGCCAGAAAACGATTCGCAAGGAACTGGAATGGGTGCGCCAGAATCCGAAGGGAAGGCAGGCCAAATCCAAGGCGCGTCTTGCCCGTTTTGAAGAGCTATCGTCACACGAGTACCAAAAACGCAATGAAACCCAGGAAATCTTTATTCCCGTGGCCGAGCGTCTTGGCAACGAGGTGATTGAGTTTGCCAATGTCAGCAAGGCCTTCGGCGAGCGCCTGCTGATAGATGATTTGAGTTTCAAGGTGCCGCCTGGCGCAATCGTCGGTATTATCGGCCCCAACGGCGCAGGTAAGTCCACGCTGTTTCGCATGATCGCCGGACAGGAACAACCTGATGCCGGTGAAGTGAAAATAGGCCAGACCGTAAATATTTCATTTGTGGATCAATCGCGCGAAACACTGGCCAATAACCAGAGTGTGTTCGACTTTGTATCACAGGGATCGGATGTGCTCAATGTCGGACGGTTTGAAATTCCCACTCGCGCCTATCTGGGGCGGTTCAACTTCAAGGGATCTGACCAAACCAAGCTGGTAGGACAGCTTTCAGGCGGTGAGCGCGGCAGGTTGCACATGGCCAATACGCTGATCAAGGGCGGTAACGTATTGCTGCTAGATGAACCGTCCAATGACCTGGACGTGGAAACCCTGCGTGCCCTGGAAGATGCTCTGCTGGAATTTGCCGGCACCGTTATGGTCATCAGCCACGATCGCTGGTTCCTGGACCGTATTGCCACGCATATTCTGGCCTTTGAGGGCGATTCCAATGCCGTATTTTTTGACGGTAATTATCAGGAATATGAAGCCGACAAGAAAAAACGCCTGGGCGAAGAGGGCGCAAAACCACGCCGTATTCGCTATAAGGCGCTGAAGTAAACTGTCGCTTCGCTGCGGTCGCACATTGTTGCGCAATAAACGCGACTGCAGCGTTGCATTTTGCCCACGCAAACGTGAGGGTTTATTTCAGTTGATATCATTTCGATTGAAATAAAACATCTGTGTAACAAAGCACCACGATGCAGTTGGTTGCTTAAAGTTTTCCATTGTATAGTGTCAATAAGGCGTTTGAGACGAGCACTCGCTTGGCCAATACGCGAGATATCTTCATTCCCACTCAGGAGTACATAATATGAAAACGAATATCGTAGCCAAGAGCATCATAGCTGGTAGCCTTGCCATTGCACTGGCAGGATGTGGCGGTATGACGCAACGCGACAGAAATACTGTCGGCGGCGCAGCCATCGGTGGTATCGCCGGCTCGTTGCTGACTAACGGCGGTACCTTAGGTACGGTTGGTGGTGCTGCTGTCGGTGGTGTGATCGGCAATCAGGTTGGTGGTCGTCGTTAATCGCCAGCGATTTTGTTCGCAGTTGCATCTGGCCCCAGGTGGGCTAATCAGATCAGCCGACCGGCAAGGGTCATTGTTTTGAGCGTGTCAGGATAGCCCTGACCGCTACGAATGAAATCCAGGGACCGAGTGTTGCCTCAGCAGCACTCGGTCCTTTTATTTTTAACTCCCGCCTATCAGTCCACTCACGTGGCCGGGATACAGCTTCCGGTTGAGCATCAATTGCCGGGCTTCTATCGCTTTGGGACTGCCCATTGATTTGCACGCGGGCTCATGATTTTGCAAGGATGCTATGAGTCTATGAGTCTATGAGTCTATGAGTCTATGCGCCGCTGTGCTGAGGCAATGCTTTCGTCAAGTGCGCGACTTGCTTGGAAAACGATGAGGCGTTTGGCCTGTCGGAAATAAAAACAGCACCGCAATGCCGCCAGTTGTTGCGGTTATTGTGGTGCTGTTCAATTTGGCTTGCTGTCTGGGTTTTGCTTACGCAGTACCAGAAGGCATCTGCCCCGGGGTAGCTGCCAGCACAGTTGTGATGGCAATGCGTGGAGGCGAATCAGCCGACCTTTGCGATCACGTCTCTGGGATCCTGAGGCATTTCGATCTTGACTTCGAGTACTTCCAGATTGCCGTGTTTGTCTACATTGACTTTCAGGTCTTCCGGATTGATTTTGATGTATTTTGAGATGACTTCGATCAGATCTTTTTGCAGTTGTGGAAGAAAATCTGGTGCGCTGGCCGTGCCTTCCCTGCGCTCATGTGTAATGATGAGCTGAAGACGTTCTTTGGCAACGCTGGCCGATGATTTTTTTTCACCAAGAAGAAATTTCAGGAAGGACATATTACTTGCCTCCGAAAAGTCGTTTGAAGAAGCCCGGTTTGTTATAGTCGGTAAAACGCAGGGGTTTTTCTTCGCCCAGGTAGCGTGCAACGATGTCCTGATAGGCTTCGGACACGTCGGAGTCTTTCAGATGAATAGCGGGTACACCGGAGTTGGAGGCCTGCAAGACCGATTCAGACTCTGGCACAACGCCGATCAGCTTGATGCGCAGGATATCTTCGATATCCTTCAGGGACAGCATTTCACCGTCTTCAACGCGTTTCGGGCTATAGCGGGTGAGCACCAGGTATTCCTTGACAGCGTCTTCGCCCACTTCGGCGCGGCGTGACTTGGAGGAAAGGATACCCAGAATGCGATCGGAGTCGCGTACCGAGGAAACTTCAGGATTGGTTACAACCAATGCATCGTCGGCAAAATAGGCAGCCATGAGTGCACCGGTTTCAATGCCGGCGGGCGAGTCGCATACGATATATTCAAAATCCATTGCTTTGAGATCATTCAGCACTTTTTCCACGCCTTCGCGCGTAAGTGCGTCCTTGTCGCGGGTCTGTGACGCAGGCAGGATGAACAGATTTTCCATCTGTTTGTCCTTGATCAGCGCCTGGTTCAGCGTGGCTTCACCCTGGATAACGTTGACGAAATCGTACACGACGCGGCGTTCACATCCCATGATAAGGTCAAGGTTACGCAGGCCAACGTCGAAATCGATGACGGCTGTTTTGTGGCCACGCATGGCTAGGCCGGATGAAAAACTGGCGCTGGTGGTGGTTTTGCCCACGCCGCCTTTACCTGAAGTTACCACAATGATGCGAGTCATGTAAGGTTATTCCTATATATCCGTATGGCTGTAAGTGCCGATATCTTAACGCATATCGGTATGAATTTCTTTTAAAAAACGTTACGGGAAGCCAGTGCTATCCCTGACCGCTGTTGTCGCCCGGAATAAATTTGAGTGTATCGTTGTCAAGTTCGACAATGACTGGCTTTTTATTGAGCTGTGGTTCGATATCGGCGTCAATGACGCGATAGATACCGGCTATGGCCAGCAGTTCTGCATCCAGATGCGAAGTGAAAATCCGCGCCGACGCGTTGCCGCGGGCACCAGCAATAGCCTTGCCGCGCAAGGGGCCGTATACGTGAATGTTGCCGTCGGCGATCACTTCGGCCCCACGGCTGACAACGCCAATGACAATCAGATCGCTGTTGCGCGCATAGACGCGCTGACCGGAACGCAACTGGCGGGCCAGCACCATGGTGGGTACCGGTACCGGCACTTCGCGAATGGTTTCGCGCACGATCGGTTCGGCTGGCCGGGAGGGGGTGCGCGAGGAATGGGAGCCTTTGCGGGTGTCGGCCGGCGGTGCTTTCGGCGCGGGCGGCACGTCTTTTTCCGTCGCTGTCGCCACCGTCCGGATGTTGGCGGCCGGTGCCAGTTTGACCGCATCGGCTACCGGTTCGGTCAGCAGGGTCGGCTCTGGCGGCTGACGGTTATTGAGGGTGGATACGTCGACCTTGCACAGGCCTGCCTGGCGAGCACTGTCGATCAGGGCGCCATCGGGGCCCATGACGCCGATAACCGGAAGCTTGTGCCGGGCGAGCAGTGCCACCAGTTCGGCCCAGTCGGGCGCATCGCTCAGACCGCTGATATCCAGGACGACCGGTTCGTGTTCGAACAGGCTGCCGGCTTCGGCCATTTTCTGTTCCAGCGCCTGCTGCAGTGCTGCCGTATCGGTACTTTTAAGTTCGATCCGGACAACGAAAAGCGAAGCGCTTTTGAATTCGAGGGCAGAGAAAGAGGATTTGGAAGCCACGTTTCAATTCACTTTAATAAATTAGGACCATGAATCCCGCAGCGTAACACAGCGGTTCAATACCGGGTTTTCAGGAGTGGAGTCTTTGGCATCTGCGACAAAATAGCCCAGCCGCTCAAATTGCCAACGGGCGCCGGGTGTGGCAGTAAAGCCCGGTTCGAGCCAGGCGTTGACGCGCTGCACCGAGTCGGGGTTCAGATAATCAAGAAAATTCTTGTCGCCGCTGTCGGGAGACGCGTCGGTGAAGAGTCGGTCGTAGAGCATGACCGTCGCCGGCACGGCATGGGCAGCGCTGATCCAGGTGATATTGCCCTTGACCTTGACGCTGTCGGCGCCTGGCGTGCCGCTTTTTGTGTCGGGAAGGTATTCGGCATATACATGCGTAATGTTACCGGCCTCGTCTTTGTCAAAGCCGGTGCATTTGATTACATAAGCATATTTGAGCCTGACGGTATTGCCGGGGAACAGGCGGAAATATTTCTTTGGCGGCTCTTCGCGGAAGTCGTCGCGTTCTATCAGCAATTCGCGCGAAAAGGGAAACTCGCGCCGGCCGGCCTGTGCGTCGTGCGGGTTGCGCGGGGCGCTGCACGCCTCGGTCTGGCCTTCGGGATAATTGGTAATAATGAGCTTGATCGGATCGAGCACAGCGACACTGCGATCGGCAATCGGATCAAGGTCATCGCGCAGCGCCTGCTCAAGCAGACTATAGTCAATCCGTGAGTCGGACTTGGATACACCCAGGCGATCACAGAAAAGTTTGAGCGAGGACGGCGTATAGCCGCGGCGACGCAGCCCGGCAAGGGTGGGCATGCGCGGATCATCCCAGCCGGTGACATGGCCTTCACGCACCAGTTGCAGCAGCTTGCGCTTGCTGGTCACGACATGCTTGAGGTTCAGGCGCGCAAATTCATACTGGCGGGGTAGCGGATCGCGCAACTGGCCCAGTTCCATCAGTCGGGCCAGCACCCAGTCATAAAATGGCCGCTGGTCTTCGAATTCCAGGGTACAGATGCTATGGGTGATGCCTTCGAGCGCATCCTCTATCGGATGGGCGTAAGTGTACATGGGGTAGATGCACCAGTCGTTGCCGGTGCGGTGATGTGCCGCATGGCGAATACGATATAGCACCGGATCCCGCATATTGATATTGGGCGAGGCCATGTCCACTTTGGCGCGCAGCGCCAGGCTGCCGTCAGGGTGTTTGCCCGCTTTCATTTCACGCAGCAGTGTCAGTGAAGACTCGGGCGAGCGATCACGCCAGGGCGAATCGACGCCGGCCGAGGTAAGCGTGCCGCGGTTGAGCCGGATCTGTTCAGGCGACTGTTCATCGACATAGGCATAACCGCCCTTGATCAGCGCTTCGGCGAAGTCGTACATGTAGCCAAAGTAATCACTGGCGAAATAGCGGTTTTCCTCGCCGTCGGGCCCTTTGGTGGTAAAACCCAGCCACTCGAGCGTGTCGTCAATGGCATCCACATATTCCTGCTCTTCCTTTTCAGGATTGGTATCGTCAAAGCGCAAATGGCAGGTGCCACCATAATCGCGCGCCAGGCCGAAATTCAGGCAGATGCTTTTGGCGTGCCCGATATGCAGGTAGCCATTGGGCTCGGGTGGAAAACGGGTGCGGATGCGGGCCGGGTCTTTCGGTGCATTCTGCAAAACCGAAGCTGGCCCGGGTTCACCGGCCCATCTTTTTGATTGATAGCGGTCGTTGCTCAGATCGTTTTCAATGATGGTTCGCAAAAAATTAGCGGCAGGAAGCTCTGGCGTTGAGGCGGACATATTTTAAAATTTCAGTAATTCGATAATATCGACCATTTTGCCATGTTCAGCGGTTAGACTCATGGGAATCGCTCAACTGCCCCGAAATTTAAACTGCTATCGAGAATGTGGGATATTTCATCATTACAGCTGGCAAAACTGCAGTTTTTCAGTTCGCTCTCCTTTTTTTCCGTTTTCGGACTGTGTACGGTCGTCCTGGGCTGGTTGCTGCTGTTTTGTAAATGCATGACGCATCGCAAGGCTGCCGACGGGCGCTGGATGGATATGTACCGCTTCTGGGTGCGTATTTTCGCGCTTTCGATGACTGTATCACTGCTGGGTATGGTGTTTCTCCTAGTCCAGTCTGGCGCCTTATGGCCCAATCTGTTCGTGCGGCTGGGGCCCGTCAGCGGTCCGCTTATCGTCCTGATCGCTGCGAGCACATTCATCATTAAACTGTTCGTGACGGACATCATGCTGTATCGCCAGGGGACACTTTCATCCTGGTTGCATAGCATTTTTGTATTGCTGGCCGCGCTCGGCCTGACCGTTATTGCCGGGCTGTTGATTTGCTTTCAGAGCTGGCTGCATTTTCCGGCCGGACTGGCACCTGACACCGTCCCGCTTACCCTGACTGACTGGCGTGCGTTTATCCTGCAGGCCCAGGCCTGGCATCGCGTCACCTTCATGATCGCACTGGGTTGCCTGGGTGTCGGCGGGCTGATGGTATCGATCAGCGCCAGCGAGGCCCTGTCCAAACCCTTGAATGCGGCCGAACAGCTGGGATTCAGCATAGGCACGGGGTTGACAACCTTGGGGTTGGGCGTGCTGGCCGCCAGCGGCGCTGTTTTTCAAACCGAACTGTTCCGGCAGGTAGCGCCGCTGCCGATCATCGGGCTTTGGGCGCAAAAAATTGTGCTCGGCCTGCTCCTGTTGCTTGCACTGGTGTCTTTGGTTCAGTGGTGCTGGTATTTGAAGCGGCGCAGCGATTTCGGCAAATTGCCGCGCTGGGTGCAGCGCGTGCTGGTTTGGGTCGCGCCTGCGAGCTGGCTGGTCCTGTGGCTGACGCACGTCCTGCTATCGCTGCGCGATGGCCAGTATTTCGTACATGGGCTGGTGACCTACGCTGAGGCGTTCAGCAGTGAGCAGGGCGTCGTGCTGATTAGCGCTGTCACCGTTGTCATGTGGTTGTTGTTCGCTGTGATTTTGGCCGGTTTCATTTTCCTGGCACGCCGCGCGGCCCGCTATGGCGTCGTGCCTGTGCGTAAGATCCGGAGAACGGCATGATCGATACACTGGCGGGCTCTTTGGGACTCAATAGCTACGATCCGGGCTTCTGGATGCCGCTGCTTTGTTTTACCGTGTTTCTGGGTGTGTCCATCGCCGGCGCCGTCCTGGACGGCTTCGATTTGGGCGTGGGCATGCTGATGCCTTTTGCTACACCGGAGCAGCGGGCCCGGATGTTTACGTTCCTTGGCCCATGGCGCGACATGAATGTCTTCTGGATTTTCTTCGGTTGCGCCATCTTGCTGTCGGCCTTTCCCAAGGCATGGGCGTATGTAAGCGGCGCCCTGTATTTACCGTTGATGTTGCTGGCTGCTGGTGCCTTGTTGCGTGGCGTAGCCTATGAGTTTCGGCTGCGTGCACTGGCAGGGGGCCGCTCTGTGTTTGCTGCCGCCTTTGCTGTTGGCTCGCTGCTGACCGCTTTCGGGCAGGGGCTGGTGCTCGGCCGAATCGCTGTCAATTTCGGTACCGAGCCCGGCAGCCAATTGTTTGCTGTATTCATTGCACTGTGCACTGTGGCGACATTCGTCCTGCTGGGTGCTACCTGGCTGCTGATGCGGGTCGAAGACGATCTGCAGTTGCAGGCCCGGGGATGGGTGCGTCGGGCATCCCGCCTGACCGCTGCGGGTGTGGTGGCCGTCTCTGTGGCGCTGGGCATGGTCAACGGCGGGGTGTTTTTCAAGTGGACTGAAACGACCAGGCTGCCGGTGGTGCTGATCGGCTGGTTTGCCTTGCTTGCCATGTTCGTGCTGGTCGAACTGGTGGTGCGCAAGGTACAGCGCGTGCGCCTGCTTATCTGGCTGCCATTCATTCTTACGATTTTGATTGTCTTGAGCGTGATTGCCGGACTGGTGTTCAGTATTTTCCCGTTTTTTGTATTGGATGAGCTGACCATTTGGGAAAGTGTGACCAGCCTGGGAACAATCCGCTTGCTGGTCGTGGCCTTTGCATTGTTCCTGGTGGTGCTGCCACTGGTCACGCTGTGGTATTACCGGGATATGCTGGGCAAGGAGCGCAAGGCCAAAGATGTGTCGTTTATGAAGCGGGCGGATTAGCCCGAGGCAGGGTGACCGTTACCAGCAGGCCGCCGCTATCGCTGCTATCCAGTGTGAGCTTGCCGTTATGCGCACTGACGATGGTTTCTGCAAGCGATAGCCCCAGGCCGACGCTGCCGGTCATGGTCCGGGCTGAATCCAGGCGCGAAAACGCGCGCAGTGCTTCCGAGCGGCGTTCTGTCGGAATTCCGTCGCCATGATCGGCCACAGAAAGCATCGCCTGGTCGGCGGTCAGCGTCAGGCAGACATCCACCGGAGGACGCCCGTGCTTGAGAGCGTTGCTGATCAGGTTGTCCAGAACGCGCCCCAGCGACAAGGTATCGGCGCTGACATAGGCTGTCGTGGCGGGCAGGGGACGCAGATGCACCGGGCTGCCAGCATCATGCCAGGAAGCGACGCGCTCCTCAACCCAATCGCAGATATTGACGGACTGGAACTTATAGGTGGCCAGGTCCGATCCCCGCACATAGCTGATGAACTGGTCAATCATGTCCTGCATTTCGTGCACGTCGTTGCGCATGCCTTCCTTGAACGTCGTGTCATCGGTCAGTTCTACGCGCAGTCGCATGCGCGCCAGCGGGCTTTTCAGGTCATGGGGCAGGCCGGCCAGCAGGGTCTGCTGAACAGCCTTGGATTCTTCCAGCGCATCCAGCATGGCGTTGAAGCGTTCGCCGAGCTGACGGGTTTCAGTCGGACCTGCCGGAGTGACGCGTTCCGGACGTCCCTGAGCCAGTTTGTCTGCGGCCAGGGTGAGACGGGTCAGCGGGCGCGTGATATGCCAGGCGAACCCGGCAGCCAGAATCAATAGCAGGCCAGTCAGGCTCAGCCAGGCGATGGTAATCGCATGCATGTTTGGCGGCTGGATACGGTCCAACGGAATAACCAGCCATTCGCGGATGAATTGCGTGCCGTCATCGTCCGATTGGAGCGAAATGAACATGCGCGGTGTCGGCCCGCGTGTCAGACCGACTCGCGTTCCGTCATCCAGCTCCATATTGAGTCGTTTGACGATCTTCAGGATGTCACTGCTGGGCTGCTGGGCAAGGTGCGACGGCCCTGGGGGCGGTTTCTGGGCAGCCTGGCGACGGGCACGCTCTACTTCACGAGCCGCTTCCGGCACAGGCGGCGGCGCTGGTGCGATGGGGGAGTCAAGTGTGCCACCGCGGCGTCGCCGATTGGCATAGGGGTCGGCACGCGAAAGCAGGTACCAGCGCTTTTGGGATGCCTCGATAATGAAATCGGCGCGGCGGTTTTCAGGAATCTGCGATACGGCTGAGCGTAGCGTACGGATGGTGGTAGACAGGTAATTGACAACGATATCTTCCAGGAAACGTTCCTTGATATAGTTGCCGACTGTGAAGCTGCCGAGCTGCACGAGAATCACAGTGCCAAGAATGAAGAGGATCATCTGCAGCCGCAAGGAGCGCGGCCACAGCGAAGGTTTTATCATGCGTCAGGAGAGAATCGGTAGCCAATGCCCCAGACAGTTTGAATCCAGCGCGGGTCTTTGGGATCGTCTTCGACGGCGCGACGCAGACGCAGAATGGCGATATCGATGGCGCGGTCGTTGCGTTCGCCTTCGTCGTCATCGCGCGCCAGTGCAAGCAGCCGTTCACGGGACAGCGGTTTACCGGAGTTTTTGACCAGGGCTTCGAGCAGATTGATTTCACCGCCGGTCAGCTTGACCTGGGCACTGTCCTTGAATAACTGACGCCGGGCCGGATCAAAGGTAAACGGGCCGAAATGCACCGGGGTTTCCTTGACCAGCGCCGAGGCGCCTTTTTTACGTCGCAGCACGGTTTCGATGCGTGCCAGCAGTTCGCGCGGGTCAAAGGGTTTGCCAATATAGTCGTCGGCGCCGGATTCGAGACCGATAATGCGATCCGCCGTTTCGTCCTTGGCCGTGAGCAGAATGACCGGAATATCTTCATTCTGGGCACGCAGCCTGCGGCAGGTTTCCACACCATCGCCACCGGGCAGCATGCGGTCAAGCACGATCAGGTCAGGTGAAAATTTGGTTATACGCTGGTTAATATCGCTGGCGTCGGGTGCAAGCAGGGTATCGTAACCATGACGGTTCAGATATTCCGCGAGAAGCTGGCGCAGGGCAGGATCGTCATCGACGACGAGAATTTTTGTCAGTTGCTTGTCCATAGTGCCTCATCTTGCCAAAGGGTGGAAAGGAGCGCAAGCGGTCGAAATACAATGAAATCAGAAAGATCGGCCGATTGCGCAGTGCATTAGCGGCTGACCTGGAAAGTGCGTGTGGTTAAAACCTTTCCGGTTGCCACATCTGTGATTTTAACCGTAACCCGGCGAGCAGTCATTGTGGGGGGGATTTCCAGTGTTCCTGCTGCCTGCTGGAAATCGGTTACCTCAAGCGTGATCGGCTCCAGTTCAGCCGTGCCGGAACGGCCATTGCGGTAGCGGCCATTGACCGCAAATTCGATGGACGCCTGCATATCGGGATCCTGTTCATTTTTCTTCATGAGCAGCATGCTGTAGTCAAGCTTGCCCATCGGGCCACCGAATTCGCCAACGCGAATGCCCAGCGTACTGCCGCTTGGGTCTGCAGGAATGACTTTTTTGATCAGCGCCAGATTGTTGGCCAGGTCTTTGATCTGACCCTGAGCTTTGTTCAGTAACGCTGTCTGTGATTCCAGCTGCGATTGCAGGTTGTCGCGTTGCTGCGTGGCCGATTCCAGTTGCGATTGCAACTGCTGGCGGTCGGTCGAAAGCGAAGTGACTTCGCTGGTCAGTTTATTGGATTCGTCCAGGCTCAGGCGCTTTGGGCCGTAATTGGTTTGCAAAAACCAGTAACCGCCCGCACCGATAATAACGCCGGTAAACAGTATGCCCACCCACGGCGGCATGCGGCGGTGACGACGACGGCTGCTTGTTTCAAAAACAGAAGGCTTGAAGGTGGCTCTTTTAGAAGATCCAAACATGGGTGTTTCATCCGAATATCAACAGTAACGTATTGTACATTTTCCACTGGCAATTTAGCGGGTGGTGCGCAGTTGCCCGTCAAGTTCGGTCAGACGTGCAGGCGTGCCGACGTCGGTCCATTGGCCGGTGTAGTGATAACCTTCGACCGAACGGGTTGCCATTGCCATGCGCAGCAGCGGTGCCAGCGGCGCCGGTTGACCGTTGTCGATATTGCGGAACAGGCTGGGGTGAAATACACCTATGCCGGCGTAGGTCAGGGCCTTGTCGCCATTCTGACGGGGGCTCAGATAGCCTTGCGTGTCCAGGCGGAAGTCGCCTTCGGGGTGATGCTCGGGATTATCCACCATCAGAAGCCACGCCTGGGTCGGCGAATCGTGCAATCTGTTGACCACGCTGACGGCCTGCATGGGGTTCCAGTCGCACCAAACATCGCCGTTGATCACCAGAAACGGTTGATCGCCCAGCAGCGGCAGGGCATGGGCGATGCCGCCGGCGGTTTCCAGCGCAGTGGCCTCGCGGGAGTACTGAATCGCCACGTCATACTGGCTGCCATCGCCCAGTGCGGCCTCCAGGCGGTCGCCCAGCCACGCGTGGTTGATAACGATATCAGTAATGCCGACGGCAGCCAGGCGTTCCAGATGGTGGACAATCAGCGGTTTATCGTTGACGGGCAGCAGGGGCTTGGGCAGGGTATCGGTCAGCGGGCGCATGCGTTCGCCGCGTCCTGCCGCAAGAATCATGGTTTGAATCAAAATGTGTATCCTACTTTCGTTTCGATGTTGTCCAGGCGGTCCAGCAGTCGCAGCAGCGGGCGGAAGGCATTGTAGCGGGCGGCGACCTGACGTACGTACGCATTGACCCGGGGCATATGCTGCTGGTAATGGGATTTGCCGTCGCGGATCGAGAGGCGGGCAAATACACCCAGAATGCGTAAATTGCGCTGCAATCCCATCCATTCATAGTCAACGTGAAAATCGGCGAAATCTGCAGGAACCGGAATGCCGGCCTTCTTGGCCTGTTCCCAGTAGCGGATTGCCCAGTCCAGTTGCTGCGGTTCTTCCCAGGTGGTGCGAGCATCCATGACCAGCGACACCAGATCGTAGGAAACAGGCCCGTACACGGCATCCTGGAAGTCTATGATGCCCGGGCCGGCGCCGTTTTCGGGATGATCGTTGATCATCAGGTTTGGTGAATGAAAATCCCGGTGGACAAAGCAGCTGGCCTGCCGGGCATTATGCGCGGACAGGTTGTCGAAGATCGTGTTCAGCGCCGTGCGTTCCTGGTCGGACAGTTCGGCATTGCAGTGGCGCGCCACATACCAGTCGGGAAACAGGGCCAGTTCGTCGCGCAGCTTGGCGCTGTCGTAGGAGGGCAGGTGATCGGACGGCACTTGCTGCATCCTGACCAGCGCCTCTAGCGCGCTCAAGTAGTGCGCTTGCAGGGTGGTGTCATCCATCCCGTTCACAATGCGCTGGTAATAGGTATCGTGACCCAGATCGCTCAACAGCAGCAGGCCCTGTTCGACATGCGCCTCCAGAATTTTCGGCACGTTCAGTCCCGCCTGGTCCAGGCGCGTGGCAATATCCACAAACGGGCGGCAGTCCTCATGGGCTGGAGGGGCATCCATGATGATCAGGCTGTCCGCTTCCGTATCCACCCGGAAATACCGGCGAAAGCTGGCGTCGCTGGATGCGGGGCGCAGGCTGTCGGGGCGAATGCCGTATTTTTCTGCAAGCGGGACCAGCCAGGCCTGCACCAATGCGTAGCGGGAATCGGTCACAGGGGTGTCGGTCTCGGCTTCAGTGGTGCTGCCGGAGGGTGTGGAGGGAGCTGCGGACGTCGTCATGAATGCTTGTCGTGAAAAAGTATGTGATTTCAGTGGGTTGGGCCCGGTTCGGATTTTTATTTCGGTAAATCGGGCGGGCATTGCCGTTGCCTGCGGTACATAACTATAATAACGGGCTAATGTAAAAACTGCAGGTTACCGATATTTTATGCGGTATCCTCTGGTTTGTCCTGCATCATCAGGGAGTCTGACAAGACCCGATATCCTGGCGATGCATGTTGCAGTATGATTTTCCCGTCTCAGTCCCGGGAAACAGGGTAACAGGACAGGTTTCTTCAATTATTTCCGGTAAAAAGCACAGTGCGAAAGATCTGTCACCTATTTCTTCTGACCGTATCCCCGATTGCTTTTGCCCAGACCGGTGTGTCGGTGCCCGGAGTGGGCCAGACATCTGCGCCACGGCTGTATGTATCGCCGATGCTCGCCAGTCCGGCGCTTAACAACGATGAGATTGTCACGTTCACCGATAGCGCACGTGCGGACATCACCAACAACACCAATACCATTACCCTGGATGGCAAGTCGCAGATTCGCCGGCCCGATGCCATTCTGAAGGCCGATACCATCAACTATGACCGAAGCTCCGGCACGGTTACGGCACTTGGCAATGCGCGCCTGTTTCGCGATGGCAATCTGATCACCGGTCCGGGACTGCGGTACAACATCGACAAGGTGAACGGCACCATCACATCGCCGGTATACAGTCTGGCCACCGGCGGTCAGGGTCAGGCCAGTCAGGCCAATATCATTGACGATAATCATGTCAACCTGACGGATGCGACGTACAGCGGCTGCAATTGCGAAGAACCATTCTGGCAGATCCGTTCGAGCAACGTCGATCTGTACAACGATGAGAACGAAGGGATTGCCGAAGACGGCACGCTGTATATCAAGGGCGTGCCGGTGATGTGGTCGCCGTATCTGACCTTTCCGATCCGCGCAGAGAAAAAAACCGGCTTTCTGACGCCGACCTACGGCATGACCTCGCGCAGTGGTCTGGATCTTTCAGTTCCGTATTTCATCAATCTTGCGCCACAGTATGATTTGACCCTGGTCCCGCGCTACCTTAGCAAACGCGGTGCGCAACTGGGCGCAGAGTTCCGTTATCTGCAGCCGAATTATTCCGGTACGCTGACCGGCACTTATATGCATAGGGACAACGAGCTGGATCGGTCCCGCTGGATGTTTTCCTGGCGGCACCTGCAATCGCTCGGGTCTGTGCTGGGGCTCAATTTCAACCTGTCGGTTGACTGGAATGCAGTCTCTGACGATGATTACTACCGTGATTTCACGGACATGACCACCATCACCCAGGCGGACAAGACCTATCTGAACCGGAATGTCACGCTCGGGTTTTCTGGCTACAAATACTGGGATGGTTATTTGCAGATTCAGAAATACCAGACCTTGCAGGATGCCACGACGACCGACATTTACGGCCAGTACGAGAAAGTGCCGGAATTGCGGGTCCATGGCGCGCGTTTTGATTGGCACGGCCTGGATATGGAAACCACCAATACGCTGACGCGATTTGAATATCCCACGTATTTTGGCTCCAAGCTGAGCGACGAAGTCATTGATCAGACAGAAGGGCATTTGCGTCCGGATGGAACGCGCTTTACATCCTATTCCACGCTCAGTTACCCGATTGTCAGGCCCGGCTGGTACATTACCCCCAAAATCGGTGTGCATGCTTCCCAGTATGAAACCGACTGGTATACGCGTTATGGACAGCATTCGTTCTACAGCCAAAGCGGTAACCAGCGGCGTTCGGTATCACGAGTTTTGCCCATTGTGTCTCTGGACGCAGGCATGACATTCGAGCGTGAGACCACGCTTTTCGGATATCCGTCTACGCAGACCCTGGAGCCGCGGCTTTATTATCTGTACATTCCTTATCAGGACCAGAGCGACATCCCTATCTTCGATACGGATGTGAGCCAGTTCGGATTTGCCAGTGCCTTTTCCGAAAACCGCTATAACGGGGGATGGGATCGAATCAACAACGCCAACCAGGTCACGCTGGGCCTGACTTCGCGCTGGTTTGACCGGGATACCGGCTTTCAACGCCTTGCATTGCAAGTGGCGCAGCGCGTGTATTTTGACTCCCAACGCGTAACCCTGCCGTTTGAATCTCCGCGCACGGGCACCAAGTCTGACTGGATCTTCGGCGCAGAAGCGGCGCTGACCAATAAATTTACGACCCAGGCGGCCTTGCAGATCGACCCGTATCAGGGCAAGACAACCCAGGTCTACGCCGCAGCCAAATGGACGCCCAAGCGTCTGACCACGCTGTCGCTATCCTATCGTTACCAGCGTGACCCTTATGCGGATGAGGAGCGCACCGATATCAATCAGGGCAATCCGCTGTCCTACCAGTTGCAAGGCAAGGAAACGGTCAGCTTTGCCGGCCAGTGGCCCTTTACCAGCAAACTGTACGGCGTGGGCAGGGTTGATTACTCCCTCAAGGAAAGCCGCGTCACCCAGCATATTCTGGGTGTCGAGTATAAAGGCGACTGTTGCTGGACCGGGCGAGTTGTTTTGAAACGTTACGCCGTTTCGAAACAAGATTCGAATTCTGCTATATTCTTTCAGTTGGAATTGGCAGGGTTGGGCTCGGTCGGGAAAGATCCTATGGACTTGTTAAGACAGAATGTGCCCGGATACGAAAGTGTCAACACCCCCGTTCCGGCCAGGACATCATTTGAAAGGTATGAATAATGCGTAAATTGGGTTTCATGCGAACAGCAGTTGCTCTCGCCATCCCCGCTATTTTTATTGCTATGCCGCCGGCAGCGCAGGCGCAGCAGGCGAAAAAAGGCGGGGCGTCGCAGCAGCGTGCGCCAGGGCAATTCGCTGATGGTATTGCGGCCGTGGTCAATAATGAAATCATTACCATGCGCGAGCTGCAACAACGGATGGCCAGCAACCGCATGACTACTGGCGGCCAGAGTCAGGCTCAGCAGACGGTATTGCAGGCGATGATTGACGAAAAACTCATGCGCCAGGATGCCGAGCTATATGGCATCAAGGTTACTGATGCGCAGGTGTCTCAGGCCATGGCCAATATTGCCCAGCGCAACAACCTGCCGCCTGAAAAGTTGCGGCCGGCGATCGAGCAGATGGGCTTGAACTGGAATGACTATATCCGCAATCTTCGTAACGAAATGGTTATGGAAGAATTGCGTACCAAGATCATTCAGAGTCGTGTCAATGTCAACGAGTCCGATATTGATGCGTTTCTGAAACAGAACCCGACGGGTATTTTGCCTGGTCAGGGAGCCGAAAGACAGAGTCAGCCCAAGCCCCCACCGCAGAAGCAAGTTGTGGTTGAGCGCTCGTTTGTCCCCAAGGCGGTTGCCCTGCAGCATATTTATATTCGCGTGCCCGATAACTCGCCAGAGGATGTGGTTGCCGCCGCGCGCAAGAAAGCAGATGCCGCGATGGCAAAATTGCGTCGTGGGTCAAGCTTTGAAAGCGTAGCCAAGGAATATTCCGATGGGCCCGAGGCGGCAGCTGGCGGCAACCTGGGCATCCGCATGTTCGAAGACTGGCCATCGCTGTTTGTGAACGTCACGAAAAAAGTACCGGATGGACGCACCACCGGCGTTTTCAAGGCGCCTAATGGTTTTCACATTCTCAAGGTAGTAGAGCGTCGTGGCCTGGTGCAGGAAAACAAACGGGTCGTGACCGTGCAGCCGCCGGCGCCGCCTCCGCCACCGGTGCCGCCTATAGAAAAAATGGCCAAGCAGCAGGGACCGGTGAACATTACCGAGACCAAGGTCAAACATATTCTGGTTAAGATCACACCAGTCTTTTCTGACCAGCAGGCCCGTACAAAAATCAATGACGTTCGCAATCAGATCGAAGGCGGCATGTCATTCGAGGACGCAGCCAAGAAATTTTCGCAGGACACTTCAGCGCCACTGGGCGGAGAAATCGGCTGGATTCCACCAGGCGTTTCTGATCCTGCCTTCGAGAAAGCCATGAACGCCCTGCAGCCTGGCCAGCTTAGTGCGCCCGTGCGTTCGCAGTTTGGCTGGCATCTGATCACGGTTGAAGACCGTCGCAGCTCGGACAAACAACCCGAAATCCGCCGCAACCTGGCGCGTCAATCGCTATTCCAGAAACGCGCAGAACCGGTCTACGAAGACTGGTTGCAACAGTTGCGGGCCAAAGCGTATATTGACAACCGTCTGACGCAACAGAAAAGCCAGCCCTAGAGTAGAATAAGAATGGCAGTCCATCAGGCCCGCAAGCGGTTCGGTCAGAATTTCCTGACCGATGAAAGTGTGATTGAATCCATTGTGCGGGCGGTCAGCCCTGCGCGAGACGATAAGGTCATTGAAATCGGACCGGGCCTGTCTGCGCTCACCGGGCCGTTGCATGACCGCGTTGCGCATCTGGATGTGATCGAGATAGATCGCGATCTGGCTGCGCGCCTGCGCAAGCGCTTTGCCCCCGAACGGCTGACGGTGCATGAAGCCGACGCGCTGAAGGTGGATTTTGCCGCTTTCGGCAAAGACCTGCGCGTTGTCGGCAATCTTCCCTACAATATTTCCAGCCCATTGCTATTTCATCTGGTCGGGTTTGCCGATCATGTTCGCGATCAGCATTTCATGCTGCAGAAAGAAGTTATCGCGCGCATGGTGGCTCATCCGGGTGATGGCGACTACGGCAGGCTGTCGGTCATGCTGCAGGTGCGCTACGATATGCAGCATCTGTTTGATGTGCCGCCCGAGGCGTTTGATCCGCCTCCCAAAGTGACCTCTGCCATTGTACGTATGGTGCCTTTGCCGCCGACGCGCGCACAGGCAAAAAGCGAACGTGCATTCTCCCAGGTGGTGGCGCGGGCGTTTTCGCAGCGGCGCAAAATGTTGCGCCGGGTGCTGGCAGACTGGCAGATAGACTGGGTTGGGGTTGATATCAAGGAGACCGCCAGGGCAGAAGAATTGTCGGTGGCTGACTATATCCGCCTGGCTGACTACCTTGTCGAGCAAGGCGTTCTGGCCTGACGGCACGCGTTGCCGCGCGCATCCTGTGACGCCGTAAATCTGTGACGTTGCCGGCATGCTGCCAAAGGCGTTGGCCCGGCTTTTTGATCCGACTTTTAATTGTTATGCAGCATTGCTTAGCGGCAGTGTTCAGCGGTATCGCTGAACAACAGCGGGCAGGCGCATTCCTTGCAGCCGCGCGCCCGCGCATTTGCGTTCTTACCGGGCTTGGCGCCCCGCCAGAAAAACCGCAACAATGTCCCGGCTACGCTGCATCAACAACTGTCGGGTCTGCTGCATGGTATCTTTCAGTGACATCGGCCCGCCGGGCAGGCTGAACGCCGCCGTAATGCCGCCATCATAGACTTTGGCGAAATCTTCATGCAATGAACCGGCCAGTGCGATCAGTGGCACCTGGTGTTTTTGGGTCAGGGCGGCAATACCGGCAATGGTCTTGCCGCGCAGGGTTTGTGCATCCAGCCGCCCTTCGCCGGTAATGACCAGATCGGCCTTTTGTATGTGTTCGTCCAGGCCGGCATATTCGGCCACCACCTCTACGCCTGGCTTGAACACTGCTTTCAGATAGGCCAGCGCGGCAAAGCCCAGCCCGCCCGCAGCACCGGCGCCAGGCTGTTCACGCACATCCTGTCCGGTCGCCTGTGCGGTCATATCGGCAAAATGGCTTAGCGCGGCATCCAGAAACTGCACATCATCCGCGTTGGCGCCTTTTTGCGGACCGAAGATGGCCGAAGCACCATGGTCGCCGCACAAGGGATTGTTCACATCGGAGGCAATCAGCCATTCTGTTTTCGCAACCCGAGGATCCAGACCGGACAGATCAATGGTTGCCAGTTCGTAAAGGGCGGCAGGTCCCTGTTCCAATGGCTTGCCGGCCTTGTCCAGAAACCGGATCCCCAGCGCGCTGAGCAGGCCGGTGCCGGCATCATTGGTGGCCGAACCGCCAAGCCCCAGTACAATTCGCCGGGCGCCCTGATCCAGGGCGGCGGAGACCAACTGACCCAGGCCATAGGTGCTGGCGCGCCGCACATCGCGTTTGTCTTCGGTAATCTGCTCCAGGCCTGCCGCGCTGGCCATTTCAATCACGGCGGTGTCGTCATGCAGCATGATCCAGGCAGCCGTAATCGGTTCACCCAGCGCGTTGACGGTGTTCAGCGTCTGCAGCGGAGCACCGGTGCTGCCTGCAATGGCTTCAACGGTTCCTTCGCCACCGTCGGCCATCGGCATCAGTACCAGGGTGGCATCAGGGGCCACCGTTTTGATGCCATCGGCAATGGCCTGGGCGACCCCGGACGAGGACAGGCTCTCTTTGAACGAGTCCGGGGCAATCACGATATAAAGTGGTTCAGTCATCAAGAAAATCATCCATGCAGAGCAGTTTCATGCTGTTGGTTGCACCGATCACGCCATAGTGGTCTCCTTGCAGGAGCAACACCCAGTCGCCGCGATTGAGTGGTTGATATTTAAGCAGTTGCGCCATCGCGGCCCGCGCTACATCGGTATCAGTGACCGCGGCCGGGTCAAAGTGCACCGGATATACGCCACGGAAAATAGCAACGCGGTTACGGGTGCTGTCATGTGGGGTGAGGCAGTAAATGGGGACGCCTGAGCGAATGCGCGACATGATAAGCGGAGTATGGCCACTTTCGCTTAGCGAGATAATGGCGCGCACCTGATGAAAATGGTTGGCCGCATACATGGCTGCCAGCGCGATGGTTTCATCAAAGCGCGTAAACGTTTCGCCAAGCCGGTGGCCCGATTGCGTGGTGGTCGGATGTTTTTCGGCGCCTACGCAGATGCGTGCCATGGCCTTGACCGTTTCCACCGGATACAGGCCCGAAGCGCTTTCACCCGACAACATGACCGCATCGGTGTAATCGAGGACGGCGTTGGCGACATCGGACACTTCGGCACGGGTCGGGAACGGATGATTGATCATCGATTCCATCATTTGCGTGGCGGTAATCACAAATTTATTCAAGGTGCGCGCGTGGCGAATGATTTTTTTCTGGATGCCGACCAGCTCGGCATCGCCCACTTCCACGCCCAGGTCCCCGCGTGCAACCATGACGCCGTCACTGGCGGTAATCAGCTCGTCCAGGGCCTGATCGTCGGCGACCGCTTCGGCCCGTTCGATCTTGGCAATGATCCAGGCCGAACTGCCGGCCTCCTGAACCAGACGCCGGGCTTCTTCCATATCCCGGCCGTAGCGCGGGAAAGACACGGCAACAAAATCCACACCAATCTCTGCGGCCAGCATAATATCGGCCTTGTCTTTTTCTGTCAGGCTTGGTGCCGACAGTCCGCCGCCACGCCGATTGATGCCCTTGTTGTTGGACAGCTCACCGCCCGAGGTGACCGTTGTGTAGACGTTCTGGCCTTCGATACGCACCACTTCAAGTATGATCCGGCCATCGTCCAGCAGCAATTCGTCACCCGGCCGGCAATCGGTCACCAGTTCCGGATAATCGATACCGACGATTTGCGCCGTGCCCTTGTCATAAGGATAGTCGTTGGAGAGGATGAATTCCTGGCCCAGTTCCAGCATGACTTTCTGGTTTTCAAAACGGGCGATGCGGATTTTCGGACCCTGCAGGTCGCCCAGAATCGCAATATGCACGTCAAGCTTGGCTTCCAGCTTGCGAATGATCCGGGCGCGTTCGCGATGGTCTTGCGCCTCTCCGTGAGAAAAATTAAAGCGGGCAACGTTCATGCCCGCCAGAATCATGGCTTCGATCTGGGCTTCGGATGCGGTGGCGGGGCCCAGTGTGGCAACAATCTTGGTACGACGTCTGGTGCTAAGCTGCGTAGTCATGTAGGCGATTCCTTGGACGGACTCAACGGCGGGCAGCCGTTATGCTATATGTGATAAACGGCTGAGTTCAACGCAGGCCGGTGCCGGCTGCTGTCAAATCTTTTCTCTCGATCAATTCGATTTTGTATCCGTCAGGATCCTGCACAAACGCGATAACCGTTGTGCCGCCCTTGACCGGTCCGGCTTCGCGTGTGACGTTGCCACCGGCCTGTTTAACGGCCTCACAGGCGGCATAGGCATTGGGCACGCCGATAGCAATGTGGCCATAGGCATCGCCCATATCGTATTCGGTAACGCCGTGGTTATAGGTCAGTTCCAGTTCGGCCTGGTGGGGGTTGGCTTCAAAACCCAGGAATGCCAGGCTGTATTTGTACTCAGGATTTTCCGAGCGTCGCAGCAGTTTCATACCGATAACATTGGTATAGAATTCAATGGATCGTTCCAGGTTGCCGACGCGTAACATGGTGTGTAGAAATTGCATGTTGTCCTCGTAATAATGATGATGTGTTTGCGTCCCGCGGACGCGAGTTTCTATCATACACGATCGTCGTGCGCGCAGCCGGCCCGTCAGTGAGTTTGGATGGTTGTTTGCGCGCCGGCGGCGATGGTTTTGCAACTGTCATATGGTGGTGTTCGCTGATGGTGCATCGTTGCGACTTCAATGGCAAAAAAACAGGCAGTGCGCAGTATTCCATTGTCCGTTCAGATGATCACGGTGCCATGCGTTGCGGGCCAGGAAAAAAAGGGTTGAATGCTATCGCCGTGTAACGAAGACCGGGCGGCCATCACATTGCGTGTCAGGCCTGCAGGGCGGGCAGGGTAGACATATCGGTTGTTTTCAGTTTCTGCATGGCCGCTTCGTAGCCCGGCAGGATGATGCCGACTTGTTGCCAGAACCGCGCGCTGTGGTTCATTTGCTTCAAATGGGCTAGTTCATGCGCGATGACATAGTCAATAATATCCGGCGTGAAGTGGATCAGCCGCCAGTTAAGGCGAATGCTCCCGCTGCTATTGCATGAGCCCCAGCGGGCGCGGGCGCGCGACAGCCGCCATGCTTGGAACCGCAGGCCGGCATTGTTCGCAAGTGCGTGGATGCGCTGATCAAAATATTGTTGCGCCTGCGTCTGCAGCCAGTGGGCTGCTGCGGCGCGCCGCTGTTCTGCACTGGCATTGGCCGGCAAGGCAAGCCAAAGCGTGTCCTGGAGCTGGGGGGCAAAGTGGTCGCCATCGAAGCGCGCCTGGCGCGCGTCGACATCAATGTCAATTGAAATAGTCGCACCCAGATAAGGAAGTTGTGTGCAGGCAAGCCAGGACTGTTGAGCTTGGTCGGCTGTCTCGTTGCGCTGGCGCCAGAAATCCAGTTTTTTCTGGATCCACTCGGCTTTTTCCAGCACGGCCTCGTCAATCTGTTTCAGCGACACCCAATAGGGCGCCGTCACACGCAACCCTTCGCTGCCGATCACAAAGCCGATACTGCGGCGTCTGCTGCGCGCCAGGGTAAAGGTAATGAGCCCGTGCACGGTTGCCACGGTGCGCAGGCGTGCGCCATCGGGCAGGCTTGGGCCAGGCGTACGGAACAGTTCAGACTGCGACGTCATGATAGCGTTCAGGATTGAGCACGCGCATTTCACCTTCGATCCAGTCACGTACCTCTTTCATGACTTCGTCGGGCGTTCTGCCCGCCGGTTCAATGGGTGGGCCAAAGGAAATGGTAACCAGGCCCGGCTTTTTGGTAAACGGTTTTTTGGGCCAGCACTCCCCGGCATTATGCGCGACCGGAATGATCGGCGTATTGGCATGGACGGCCAGTCGCGTGCCACCCAGTTTGTAGGTGCCCGCCTGACCCGGCGGGATGCGCGTTCCTTCGGGAAAGAGCACCGGGGAACGGCCTTCGGCCAGGCGCTGTGTGCCAATTTCCATGACTTGCTGCATGGCATTTTTCCCTTTTTGCCGATTAATGGCTATATTGCGCAGACTGGCCAGGCCCCAGCCAAAGAAAGGGATGTAATTGAGCTCCTTCTTGTAGACGAAGCAGGCTGGTCGACGCGGAAACCAGGCGAAAAACATGGTTTCGTAGGTAGACTGATGTTTGCTCAGAAAAATAATTGGCGCATCAGGAATATGATGCTGCCCCTTGAGTTCGTAGCGAATGCCGACAAATATTTTGGCAGCCCATATCACCATACGTGGCCAGCCCGCGGTATAGCGATAGCGCCAGATAAAGGGCAGCGGCAAAACCAGCATGCATCCGATGGCGTAGGGCACAACGGTGATTGCCTGGAAAAGCAGGAAAAGAACAGAGCGAAGAAAAAGCATGATCAGGATTCCGTAAGCCAGCTGTCGACCACATCGGCCAGAGTCGGCCTGATTTGTACAGATTTGGGCAGACCGGGGTCGTTGCGGGTCTTCTGTCCGTTGCCGGTTTCCACCAACCAGGTCTGGCAACCGGCCACATGTGCAGCGGTGATGTCCCTGAGGGAATCGCCGACACACACGACGTCGTGGGCAGGGGCATCATAGCGTTTGAGTATTTCCAGGAACATGCCGGGCAATGGCTTGCGGCAATTGCATCCGGCATCCGGCAGATGCGGACACATGAAAATGGCGTCTATGTGGCCGCCCAACGCAGCCAGTTGTTGTTGCATTTTCTGGTGAATGGCGGTCAGGTCGTCGGGCGTGAATAACCCGCGTCCCAGGCCGGACTGATTGGTGGCCACAACCACTTTCCAGCCGGCGCGGCTAAGACGGGCAATGGCTTCAAGGCTGCCGGGCAGGGCTACCCATTCATCGGCAGATTTAATGAAGTCCGGCCGATCTTCGTTGATGACGCCGTCGCGATCAAGAATGGCCAGCTTCATTGGGCCAGCCTTGATATATCGGCCACCAGATTCATGGTGGCGTGCAGTTGCGACAGCAAGGCCAGGCGATTGTTGCGAACGGCCGGATCTTCAGCCATTACCATGACATGGGTAAAGAAATCATCCACGGCCCCCCGGGTTTGCGCCACCGCGGCCAGGCTTTTCTCAAAATGTCCCTGGGCAGCGTCAGCACGCGCCGTTGCTTCGATTCCGTGCAGCGCATCGAACAGCGCTTTTTCAGCCGGCTCAGTGAAAAGGGATGGATCAATGGCAGGCAGACTGCCTTCGGTTTTTTTCAGCAGATTGCCGATTCGTTTATTGGCGGCGGCCAGGCTTTCTGCTTCCGGCAATTGGGCAAACGCTGTTACGGCCTTGATTCTGGCGGACACTTCCTGCAGCGCAGGCTGCACGGCAATCACCGCATCCACCACCGATTTGGCATAGTCGCCGCTGAGCTGATTGCGATATCGTTCGTAGATATAGACCAGCACTTCCTCGGCTGTATCAGAATGCAGTGTGCCGGGACTGAAAGTGGTCATGGCAAAAGCCAGCAACGCAGGCAGATTAAAGCGCGTCGGGTTCGCCGGCGTGGTGGCCAGATAGCCGCCGATCGCCAGTTGTTCGATCGCACTGATAATGCCCAGCGCCGCGCGGCGCAGTCCGAACGGATCACGCTCACCGGAAGGCTGTAGCCCGATGCCCCAGATGCCGACCAGCGTTTCAATGCGCTCGGCAATAAAGAGAATGGCCGATATCAGGTTATCGTCGTTGACAGGGCTATCGAACCGAGTGCGGTACTGACCGTTGAGCGCCTGGACCACTTCGGCGGGCTCGCCGTCGGCCTGGGCGTAGTAGCCGCCCATGATACCTTGCAGCTCGGGGAATTCTCCCACCATATTGGAGGTCAGGTCGGCCTTGGCAAGCTGTGCTGCGCGATCGGCCAGGGCGACATTGGCGTTCAGGTCTTCAGCAAGGCGCGAGCTGATGCGGCGCAGGCGTTCGATACGGTCATGCTGCGAACCTAGCTTGTTGTGATAGACGATATTGTCCAGTTGCGCCACCCGCGAGGCCAGTGGCAGCTTTCTGTCCGTCTCGAAAAAGAACTCGGCATCGGCCAGACGCGGGCGAATCACCCGTTCGTTGCCCTGGACAATATGATGCGGGTCGGCCACTTGCATATTACTGACGATCAGGAATTTGTGAATAAGCCTGCCGCTGGCCGGATCGAACAGCGGAAAATACTTCTGGTTCAGGCGCATGGTCAGAATCAGGCATTCCTGTGGCACGGCAAGAAATTTCTCATCGAATTGCCCGACATAAACGGTCGGGTGCTCAACCAGGGCGGTGACCTCGTCCAGTAGTGGCGTTACTTCTGCTTCGTCACCCAGCGAAGCGCCCAACGTCTTTGCGGATGCATCAAGCTGCTGGCGGATGGCGGCGCGGCGCGCTTCGAAAGAGGCAATGACACGGCCCTTGTCGGCCAGCGTCGCGGCATAGTCATCTGCATGGGCCAGCGTGATGGGGCCTTCGCTCATGAAGCGGTGGCCGTGTGTGCTGTTGCCGGCTTCAATGCCCAGAATGGTGACGGGCAACACCGTGCTGCCGTGCAGTACGACCAGACCATGGATTGGCCGCACAAAGCGTACGCTCGTCTGGCCGTCGGCCAATTGATAACGCATGACCTTCGGAATGGGCAGGTCTGCCAAGGCCGATTCAATGGCGGCCTGCAGCACGTTTTGCAATTGCGCACCGGCAGCAGTGCCATGGGCAACCAGGTATTCCTGCTTGCCATCGGATTCGCGGGCAAGATCAGCCGGCGTCAGGTGCGACAGATTTTTCGCCGCCAGTTTTTTCTGCAGGGCCGGCGTGGCCTGGCCATTTGCGTCCAGGCCCACTTTGACAGGCATGAGTTTTTCGGAAAACGGCTGATCGGGGGCGACCGCCAGTACGCTGCTTAACTGCGCTGCCAGCCGGCGCGGGGTGGCAAAGCATTGGGTCACATTGTCTGAGCCCAGCAGATGCTGCTTGGCCAGCGCCTGCGCAAGGCTGTCGGCGAACGCCTGTCCGAGCTTTTGCAGGGCCCGCGGTGGAAGTTCTTCGGTAAACAGTTCAACAAGTAAGGGCGAATTCATGATACTGCCTTGTTATTCTTGAGCATAGGGAAGCCGAGTTGCTCGCGTGAATCATAGTAAGCCTGGGCGACCTTGCGCGACAGATTGCGGATGCGGCCGATATAGGCTGCGCGTTCCGTTACGCTGATGGCGCCGCGCGCATCAAGCATATTGAATGTGTGGGCGGCCTTCAGCACTGACTCATACGCGGGCAGGGCCAGCGGAATCTCCACCAGACGGGCGGCTTCTTTTTCGTAGTCGTTAAAATGCGCAAACAACATATCGGTATTGGCATATTCAAAGTTGTAGGTGGACTGTTCCACCTCGTTCTGGTGAAACACATCGCGATACAGCACTTTTTCACCACTGGGCCGCACGGTCCAGACCAGATCGTAAACGCTTTCCACATCCTGAAGATACATTGCCAGCCGTTCCAGACCGTATGTGATTTCACCCAGGGTAGCGGGGCAGTCCAGGCCGCCCACCTGTTGGAAATAGGTAAACTGGGTCACTTCCATGCCATTGAGCCAGACTTCCCAGCCCAGTCCCCAGGCGCCGAGCGTGGGATTTTCCCAATCATCTTCGACGAAGCGGATGTCGTGCTCCTGCGGGTTGATGCCCAGTGCCTTCAGAGATCCGATGTACAGATCCAGGATATCCGGCGGCGCTGGCTTGAGGACAACCTGATATTGGTAATAATGCTGCAGACGGTTGGGATTTTCGCCATAGCGACCATCTTTGGGGCGGCGTGACGGCTGCACATAGGCAGCGTGCCACGGCTCGGGTCCGATGGCGCGCAGAAACGTGGCGGTGTGCGATGTACCGGCTCCCACTTCCATATCGTAGGGCTGCAGCAGGGCGCAGCCTTGGGTATCCCAGTATTCCTGGAGTTTCAGGATAATCTGCTGAAAAGTTAGCATGGACGGACTCAAGATAATTAGAAAAAGCTGAATCGCCGATTTTAACGGATTTGCCGCGGTATTCGGCTGTTTCTTGCGAGATGGCAACCATATGGGCGGATTTTGCGCGCGGAATGATTTAAAGTTCTGGTATCCCGAAAATGGCAGTCTGGAGCTCTCATGTCTGAATTAATCAAGTCCGAAATACGTGGTCGCGTCCTTATTCTGACGATCAATCGTCCCGAGGCGCGCAATGCACTCACCTACGACACTTCATTTGCGCTGGCCGATGCGCTGGACCGGCTTGATGCCGATGACAATCTGACCGTCGGTATTTTACGCGGTGAAGGCAATACCTTCTGCTCTGGCATGGATCTGAAGGAATTTGCCCGTACCCAACGCCGCGCGGTGGTTCCTGGGCGCGGGCTGGGCGGACTGGCCGAAGCGCCGCCGGCCAAACCGCTGATTGCCGCCGTTGAAGGCTATGCCCTGGCCGGCGGATTTGAGCTGGCCCTGGCCTGCGACCTGATTGTCGCCGCCAATAACGCCAGTTTCGGACTGCCCGAAGTCAAGCGCGGACTGGTTCCCGGGTCGGGCGGCATGTTGCGCCTGCCGCGCCGCCTGCCTTACCACGTTGCCATGGAAGCGCTGCTGACTGGCGATATGATTGCCGCCAAGCGCGCGCACGAGCTCGGTTTGGTCAACGATCTGGTGGAACCCGGCACGGCACTGGAAGCTGCGTTAAAATTGGCCGAGAAAAT
Organism: Advenella incenata; assembly: GCF_004217095.1. Lineage (GTDB taxonomy): Bacteria > Pseudomonadota > Gammaproteobacteria > Burkholderiales > Burkholderiaceae_B > Advenella > Advenella incenata. The sequence goes on from NZ_SHKO01000001.1 coordinate 1,629,389, forward strand.
CGCTGCAAACGGTCCACTGGCGGTTCGCACGGTCAAGCAGATCGTGACCGAATCACTGGACTGGCGCACAGACGATATGTTTGCCCTGCAGAACCCCCGCATGGCCCACATTTTTTCATCGGAAGATGCCAAGGAAGGCGCCACTGCCTTCGCCGAAAAACGCCCTCCCGTCTGGAAGGGCAGGTAACTTTTACTAGCAAATACATTCAATCATGACAACTGTAATCAAACAAGATGATCTGATCCAGTCTATTGCAGATGCAATTCAGTTCATCAGCTACTACCATCCGGCCGATTATATTCAGCATCTGGCCCGTGCTTATGAACGCGAGCAAAGTGCGGCAGCCAAAGACGCAATTGCCCAGATTCTGACCAACTCGCGTATGTGCGCCGAGGGCAAGCGTCCTATCTGCCAGGATACGGGCATTGTGAATGTATTCCTGAAAGTGGGCATGGACGTGCGTTTCGATCTGTCCTGTACCTTGCAGGAAGCGTGTGATGAAGGGGTGCGTCGCGGTTACCTGGATCCGGACAACAAACTGCGTGCGTCGGTGCTTTCTGATCCGATTTTCGACCGCAAAAATACCAAGGACAACACGCCCTGTATTTTGCATGTGGAACTGGTGCCGGGCAATACGGTCGATGTACAGGTCGCTTCCAAGGGAGGCGGTTCCGAAAATAAATCCAAGTTTGCCATGCTCAACCCCAGCGACTCCATTGTGGATTGGGTATTGAAAACTGTGCCACTCATGGGGGCTGGCTGGTGCCCGCCAGGCATGCTGGGCATCGGCGTTGGCGGCACGGCTGAAAAAGCCATGCTGATGGCCAAGCAGTCGCTGATGGAAGACATCGACATGTACGAGCTGCTGGCCCGCGGTCCGCAAAACAAACTGGAAGAGTTGCGGATCGAACTGTACGAAAAAGTCAATGCATTGGGTATTGGTGCGCAGGGCCTGGGCGGCCTGACCACGGTGCTGGATATCAAGATCAGTACCTATCCGACCCATGCGGCCTCTAAACCCATCGCCATGATTCCCAACTGCGCGGCGACCCGCCACGTGCATTTTGTGCTGGACGGATCGGGCGTGGCGAACCTGACGCCGCCATCGCTGTCCGACTGGCCTGACGTGCACTGGGCCCCTGACTACAATGCCTCCAAGCAGGTGAACCTGGATACGCTGACCAAAGAAGAAGTGGCCAGCTGGCAGCCCGGTCAGACGCTGCTCTTGAACGGCAAGATGCTCACCGGCCGCGACGCGGCACATAAGCGCATTCAGGACATGCTGGCAAAAGGCGAACCGCTGCCGGTCGATTTCACCAACCGCGTCATTTATTATGTGGGGCCGGTCGATCCGGTGCGCGATGAAGTGGTGGGGCCTGCAGGTCCAACGACAGCCACTCGCATGGACAAATTCACTGACATGATGCTGGAGAAAACCGGTTTGATCGCGATGATCGGTAAGGCCGAACGCGGTCCGGTCGCCATCGAATCAATCAAGAATCATCGTTCTGCCTATCTGATGGCAGTGGGCGGGTCGGCCTATCTGGTGTCCAAAGCCATTCGCGGCGCCAAAGTGGTTGGGTTCGAAGACCTGGGCATGGAAGCCATTTACGAATTCGATGTCAAGGATATGCCGGTGACGGTTGCCGTCGACTCCAGTGGCACCTCGGTGCACAAGACGGGGCCGCGCGAGTGGCAGGCGAAAATCGGTATTATTCCGGTACCTGCCTGATGCGTTGAAGATTCGTTTAGGCGAAAAAGGAAAGGCCTGCAGCCTGGCGCTGCAGGTTTTTTTTGTTTGGATCATCCTGCCGATGGCGTCATGGCGTTGCGAACGCCGCCATGGGTGCCGGTTCAGTCCGGATGGATGGGCCTGGCCAACGTTAGGTTGTGGCAAGGTGCTGTCATCATCGTCAACGCACCAGCCCCTGTTTTTTCAGCCAATCCTGGATCAGACCTGATATCTGCCGGGAATTGGAGTCCATCATCAGCATGTGGCTGTTGCCGTGGATTCCCTGTGCCGGCAGATCCAACAGGTCACCGTGGCCGCCGGCGCGGTTCAGTGCGGCACGGAAACGCTCCTGTCGTTCCTTGATGCTCTTCCAAAATGGGTAGTCCTGAATGTAATCACCCCAAACCCATAGCATCGGCACTTCACGCAAGGGCGTCAGATCTGTTTTATCCGGGTCTGGCGAACCGCTGGGTTCGACCAGCACCACGCCCTTGACTTTGTCTGGGTACTTTAGCGCAGATGTGAGCGCAAAATTGCCACCCTGGCTGTGCACCACAATCACGCATGGGCAGGCTTGTTGTACATACTGGTCGTAGGCTTGCTGCGTGCGCTCGTCGTTTGTCGCCCAGCGCGGGATGCTTTGCTTGGCGAACTGGTCGAAAGCGGCGATTGGAAACAGGGTACCGGGGATTGCCTGTCGTGCTTTCGGGTCACTCGCATAGGTCTTGCCAATGCGGAACAATTCCCAGGCTTCCTTTTTGGTGCGGAACACGGGTTCGCTCTGGAATATTTCAGGATAGCGCGCCCATGATGCACGGCCACGCTCGACCGCATCGCTCACATACACACTCCAGCCGTCGTGCAAAAAATCCATTTCCCAGCCTGGTTTACCGTCAGGTTTGGTTTCATACGTCGTACCCGATAGTCCACCGCCGTGCCACATCAGCATGGGCACACTGGCCCGCGGTTTTTCCAGGATGGTGTAACGGGTGTACATTTGTCCGGCGACGAAATCGCCATTGGGATTTAACGTTACCGGAGGCGAACCCGGGCTGTACACCATTTTCTTGGTTGGCAAGCCTTTGAGTGTGACCGGCTCGCCACCGATGTGATAGCTGCCGACTTCCTTTACGTTTAGTCCGCCTGTTTGTGCGCACCCGGCCAATAGTGCGAAGGCAGGCAGCGCCACCGCTGCAGTTCGCATAGCAATACTCATGTTGTCTCCTCTTGCGGCATATCCCCGGTGAACGCCAATTGCGCCAGGCACTCGGCCGCTTGACGAGTGTGCCAACACCAGGGTCAGTATTTATTTCGAACGATTATAAGCTGCCCTGGCCATGAGCCAGTCAGGTGTAGTGGATATTTGCTGCAACGTAATCTGTGTCTGCTTTGTGCAGCCAAAGGTTGACGCAAGGGATATTGCGATGATAATTTCTAATCAAAAGCTTATAGGCAAATCCATGTAGCGAAAGGCCGTACAGCTGTAAAACTACAAAGGTCGCACAGCTATAAAACGCTCCGACGGCGCATTCAAGTACCGCCGCTGCAGAACGAACCAACTTATTGCCGTTGTAATTGGTTACACAATGATCCTGATTGTGGCCAAGGATCGTTCGTTTCAAGACAGCGGCTTTGGGTATTTCCTAATTGTTTCCCTGATCTACGGTCTGTAACCTTGCGCTGTTCAAGTCAGCCCCCGCATGATTGCGGCACGAGGCTGGCTTTTTACCTTATTTTCAAAGGAACTGTAATGAAGATAAATGCGACACGCATGATTCTGACAGCCCTGCTAGGTGGACTTGCGACAACAGCGCAGGCGGCAGGCACACTGGTCTATTGCTCAGAAGGCAGCCCGGCCGGTTTTGATACAGCACAATATAGCGCCGGTACCGATTTCGATGTCTCTGCCGAAACAGTCTACAACGGGCTGGTGGGTTTCGAGCGTGGCTCCACTGAAGTGATCCCGGCACTGGCTGAAAAATGGGATATTTCCGAAGACGGGCTGGTGTACACCTTCCATCTGCGCCCAGGCGTCAAGTTTCAGACTTCGCGCTTTTTCACCCCCACCCGCGGCCTGACTGCAGATGACGTGGTGTATACGTTTCAGCGAATGATGAGTAAGGATCATCCGTTTCGTAAGGCTTATCCGACCGAGTTCCCATACTTTACTGATATGGGTTTGGACAAGAACCTGAAGTCGGTGGAAAAAGTGGATGACAATACGGTCAAGTTCACGCTGAACGAAGTGGATGCCGCTTTTGTGCAGAATATGGCCATGCCGTTTGCCATTATTCATTCCAAGGAATATATGGAAAAGCTGCTCGCCGACGGCAAACCCGAGATGATTAACCAGCAGCCGCTGGGTACCGGCCCGTTTATTTTTGAGCGCTATCAGAAAGACGCCCAAATTCGCTACAAGGCCAACAAAGATTATTGGGACAAGGCTGAAGGTCCGCTGGTGGATAATCTGATTTTCGCCATCACCAAAGATCCGTCTGTCCGCGCCCAGAAGCTCAAGGCCAATGAGTGCCAGCTGGCTTCATATCCCTTGCCAGCCGATGTTGAACGGCTCAAGCAGGATCCCAATCTGAAGGTGCAGTCCAATCCTGGCTTTAACGTGGGTTTCATTTACTACAACACTGAAAAAGAGCAATTAAAGAAACCCGAGGTGCGTATAGCGCTGGACATGGCCATTAATAAACCGGCCATTATCAAGGCGGTCTATGGCGGGCAGGGCGTGCTGGCCGATGGCCCCATGCCGTCCAGTCAGTGGTCTTATGACGACACGATCAAAAGCCGTCCGACAGACGTTGAGAAAGCCAAGGAGCTGCTCAAACAAGCCGGCTATCCCGATGGGTTTGACATGGGCTTGTGGTCTTTGCCCGTGGTGCGCCCCTATAACCCGAATGGCCGCCTGATGGCTGAAATGATTCAGTCGGACTGGGCCAAAATCGGTGTCAAGGTTAAAATCAGTACCTATGAATGGGGTGAATATCTCAAGCGTGCCAAACAGGGTACGCATGACGCCATCATGGTGGGCTGGACCGGCGATAACGGTGACCCGGATAATTGGCTGGGCAACCTGCTGTCGTGCAACTCGGTCGGTGGCGTCAACTATTCGCGCTTCTGTTATAAACCGTTTGACGAGCTGGTGGTCAAGGCCAAGCGTGTAACCGACAAGCAGGAGCGCACCCAGCTGTACAAGGAAGCCCAGAAAATCTTCCATGAACAGATGCCCATGTCTCCAATCGGCACATCGATTGTGAACGTTCCCATGAACAAGAAAGTCGAAGGCTTCAAGATTAGTCCGTTCGGCCTCTTTCAGTTCTATGGCGTCAGTCTGAAATAACAATTTCGACTATCGTAGGAGCCAAAACGAAGGCTGCCCCGACAGGGTAGCTTTCGTTTTGGCATATGTTTTTTCAGGATACGTGCAATAAACCGGTCATATCTCAAATGGCCTGCGTGTCCACGGAGGCTGGCCTCATGTTTTCCTTTATTCTCAGACGTCTGGCAATTCTGATCCCGACATTTTTCGGCATCACGATCCTGACGTTTCTTCTTATTCATATGATTCCCGGTGATCCGGTGATGACGATGCTGGGTGAACGCAATGTCGACCCGGAAATGTACAAGTCCATCATGGCGCGGCTTGGGTTGGATCAGCCGCTGCATATCCAATATCTGAACTATCTGGGCGGTTTGCTGCAGGGTGATTTTGGCAAGTCCTTTTCCAGCCAGAGTAGTGTCTGGGGAGAATTTGCAGCCTTGTTTCCGGCCACGCTGGAGCTGGGTATCTGTGCCCTGTTGTTTGGCACAGTCTTCGGCATTTTGCTTGGCGTGCTGGCCGCCATCAAGCGTGGCACGTTCCTTGACCATGGGGTCATGGGCTTGTCGCTGACCGGGTACTCCATGCCGATTTTCTGGTGGGGCCTGATGCTGATCATGCTGTTTTCGTCCTATCTGGGCTGGACGCCAGTTTCTGGCCGTATCAGCCTGACCTATGACGTGCAGCCCTATACCGGCTTCATGTTGATCGACTCGGTGATCGCGCAGATCCAGGACCCCGAATACAACAGCGGCGCTTTCCTGGATGCGGTCATGCACCTGATTTTGCCCTCTGTTGTGCTGGGAACTATTCCTCTGGCGGTCATCTCGCGGATGACCCGCTCTTCGATGCTTGAAGTCATGGGCGAAGATTATGTCCGAACAGCTAGGGCCAAAGGGCTGTCGCCACGACGAGTCATCTTTGTCCATACGTTGCGCAACGCCATGATTTCCGTGGTAACAGTGATTGGCCTGCAAATTAGCACGCTGATTGGCGGAGCCGTGCTCACGGAAACTATTTTCTCCTGGCCGGGCATCGGCAAGTGGCTGGTTGATGCCATTTTCCGGCGCGACTACCCGGTGGTGCAAAATGGCCTGTTGATCGTGGCCGTCCTGATCATCCTGGTCAATCTGGTGGTGGACATCGTTTACGGCGTTGTCAACCCACGGATCCGTCATGCAAAATAAGGACGACATCATGAATCAACTCTCTGTGGCCGAAACCAGCGCAGCAACGGCTGGCGTCATCTCGTATCCGTCTCCTTTGCGTGAGTTTATCGATAGTTTTTCCAATAACCGGGGCGCGGTCGCCGGCTTCTGTTTTCTGGTCATCATGGTTCTGGCCGCTGCGCTGGCGCCATGGCTGGCGCCGTACGACCCACTGATGCAGTTTCGTGATCATATGCTGCAGCCGCCGGCCTGGCAGCAAGGCGGTAGCGCAGCCTATCTGCTGGGCACCGACGAGGCCGGCCGGGACATTCTTTCACGACTGATGCATGGCGCACGGCTGTCGCTGGTCATTGGTTTTTCAGCAGTGGTCATCACGCTGGTGCCCGGCATTCTGCTTGGTCTGCTGGCGGCCTTTTTCCCGCATACCGCCGGGCGTTTGCTTATGCGCATGGCTGACATCATGATGTCTTTGCCATCGGTGCTGCTGGCCATTGCAATCATGGCGGTGCTCGGTCCCGGTATCACAAATGCAATGATTGCAATTGCAGTCGTAGGTTTGCCCGGTTACATGCGCATTGTGCGGGCCTCGGCCATGAGCGAGCTGAGCAAGGATTATGTCATGGCCTCTCGCGTAACCGGCGCCGGAGTGTTGCGCCTGATGTTTATCACCGTGTTGCCCAATTGCATGGCGCCGCTGATCGTGCAGGCGACACTGGGGTTCTCTTCGGCCATCCTGGATATTGCCGCCCTGGGCTTTCTGGGGCTGGGCGTGCAGCCTCCGGCGCCGGAGTGGGGCACAATGCTGGCGACGGCGCGCGATTACATTACCAGTGCCTGGTGGGTGGTCACCTTTCCCGGGCTGACCATTCTGCTCACGGTACTGGCCATCAATTTGGTGGGCGATGGTCTGCGCGATGCGCTGGATCCCAAATTGAAACGCGCGGCATAGGAGTCACGAATGAGTTTATTGAACATCCGTAACCTTTGCGTGCGGTTTGGCACCAAAGAAAAACCCTTTCTTGCTGTCGATGGCGTTGACCTGACGGTAGACGAGGGCGAGCTGCTGGGTATTGTGGGCGAGTCCGGCTCGGGCAAATCGGTGTCCATGATGGCAATGATGGGCTTGCTGGACGGGCAGGGTAACGTGACGGCGGACCAGATGCTGTTTGATGGGCAGGAATTGTCTGCGTTGACTGCCAAGCAAAAGCGCAAGATCATCGGCAAGGATATCGCCATGATTTTCCAGGATCCGATGACTGCGTTAAATCCCAGCTACACCGTAGGCTTTCAAATCGAGGAAGTGCTCAAGGTGCATATCGGCCTTGATCGCAAGGCTCGCCGCCAGCGCGCCATTGAGCTGATGCGTGAAGTGGAAATTCCCGATCCTGAACGCCGTCTGTCGGCTTATCCTCATCAGTTATCCGGAGGGATGAGTCAGCGTGTGGCCATTGCCATGGCGATAGCCTGTGAGCCGCGCCTATTGATTGCCGACGAACCTACCACTGCACTGGACGTGACGATCCAGGCGCAAATTATGGACTTGCTGCTGCGTTTGCAAAAAGAACGCGGCATGGCTCTGCTCATGATTACGCACGACCTGGCGGTTGTCTCGGAAGTTGCGCAACGCGTGGTGGTTATGTATGCAGGACAAGTCGCCGAAATGGGCGCGGTGCGGGATGTCTTTTTCGAGCCTGCTCATCCGTATACACGAGCCTTGATTGCCTCCATTCCCGAATCCTGTCGTGGTTCGCGGCGCTTGTCTACGTTGCCGGGCATGGTGCCGGGGCAATACGATCGTCCGTCGGGCTGTCTGCTCTCTCCGCGTTGTCCTATTGCCCAGGAGCGCTGTGTGCGTGAGCGTCCGGAACTAATCAGCTATGCCGACAGGGCAGTGCGCTGTCACACACCGCTGGTTCCATTGCAGGAAGTCAAGTCATGAACGATATTGTATTGAAAACAGAAAACCTGACACGCTATTATGATGTGTCGCAGGGATTTATGAAACCGCGTGCCACGCTCAAGGCGCTCAATGGCGTGTCGCTTTCATTGGAGCGTGGCAAAACCCTGGCGGTGGTGGGCGAGTCCGGTTGCGGCAAATCGACGCTGGCGCGGCAGATTACCATGATTGAAGCACCGACCTCCGGGACGTTGTGGCTGGAAGGGGACCAGGTGGATGCAGGATCGTCTTCACAGATCAAGGCCTTGCGCAGCAAGGTGCAGATGGTGTTTCAGAATCCCTATGGCTCGCTGAACCCGCGGCGCAAGATTGGCGATCAGCTGGAAGAGCCGCTGATTATCAACACCAGCCTGAAAAGCGCCGAACGCAAGGAACGCGTACGTGACATGATGCAACGCGTCGGCTTGCGGCCCGAACATTATTATCGTTACCCGCATATGTTCTCCGGCGGCCAGCGCCAGCGTGTGGCCATTGCCCGCGCGATGATGCTGCGTCCCAGTATCGTTGTGGCCGATGAACCCACCTCGGCGCTGGATGTATCCATTCAGGCCCAGGTACTCAATCTTTTCCTTGATCTGCAGGATCAATTACATACGTCATATGTATTCATTTCCCATAATCTGTCGGTGGTGGAGCATGTCGCAGACGAGGTCATGGTGATGTATCTGGGACGGATTGCAGAAAGCGGCCCCAAACAGACCGTGTATGAAAAGCCATTGCATCCCTACACGCAGGCACTGCTGTCGGCAACTCCTTCGATCTATCCGGAAAAACGGACCGTGAAAATCAAGATTGAAGGCGAACTGCCGTCACCGTTGAACCTTCCTTCAGGTTGCGCTTTCCATAAACGCTGCCCGCATGCGGTGGCACGGTGCAGTGACCAGGAGCCGGTATTGCGTGAGGTGGATGGTCGGCAGGTTGCCTGTCATCTGGCCGAGCAGTTTGTGTAATGCGTCCGCGGCTGTTCTTTGCCGCTTACGTTTCTTTGTCCGGCCGGTCTGCATAGCGGCGATATAAGGTAATGGGCTGCGCGTCGCATTCAGCCAGCCATTGGTTGACGGGTCGTTCGTGCAGCACCATGTCAGGTGCAATATCCAGCAACGGGCGCAGCACAAACGCGCGCAGGTGCATCCGCGGGTGCGGCAAAGTCAATTGCGTGCTGTCCTGCACCAGGTCGTCATAGCAGAGGATATCCAGATCCAGCGTGCGCGGTGCATTGCGATAGGGGCGTGCCCTGCCATGGTTCAGCTCAATGGCCTGCAGCGCTTGCAGCAGATCGGGTGCAGGCAGGTCGGTGGCCAGCCGGGCCACGGCGTTGATGTAGTCCGGGCCCGAAGAATCTATCGGAGCCGTCCGGTACAGGTCTGAAACCTGATGCAAAACAGTATGGGGCAGGGCGGCGATATCGTCCAGGGCCCGATACAGTGTGTCTTCACTTTCACCCAGGTTCGACCCCAGGCCAATATAGGCGCTGTGCACCTGGCTAGGAAGCCGCAGGACGGCTTGCGCTACCGGCGGCAGTATCGCCGCTGGCGTTGCCTTTGCTGGCATTGCTGCGCCGTTTACGCCGCTTGCGTGGGGCGGTCGCTGGCCCGGCCGCCTGTTGTTCAGCGGTGAGGGCTTCAATCATTTCGGTACGCTCGCCAGGATTGGCATCGGCCAGATCCATCCACCATTGCGCCAGCACGCTGTCAAATTCATTGCAGGCGGCACGCAACTGCAGGAAATCACACGCAGCGCGAAAGCGCGGTTGTTCTGTCATGCGCCAGATCTGTTTGGGTATGCGACGTTCAAAGCGCGGCTGCATAAACCAGATTTCACGCATGTCCGCAGTGTGCCGACGCTGTATGGCCATTTTACTGATGTGCGTATCGATGACCAGATCGGCGGCCTGGCTTAGCGCGGGTATTGGATGTTCCTTGCGCTCCAGATTTTTCTTCCAGTTAATATCGACCAGTCGCCACAGCAGCGCTGCAAACAAAAAGCTCGGGCTGACCGATTTGCCGGAACGAACCCGATGATCGGTGCGCTCCAGTGTTAACTGTACGAATTGTTCGCCGCCGGGCTGTCTGAGCACCTGATCGATTAGCGGCAGCACGTTTTCGTGCAGCCCTTCCTTGCGCAATTGCTCCAGCGCGACGATGGCATTACCACAGGTCAGCAGTTTGAGCGTCTCATCAAACAGGCGAGAGTCAGGCACATTTTTGATCAGGCCGGCCAGATTGCGAATCGGGGCCTGTGTTGCCGGTTCGATCGTGCCATTCAGTTTGGAGGCAAAGCGCACGGCGCGCAACATGCGCACCGGATCTTCGCGAAAACGTTTTTCCGGGTCGCCGATCATGCGGACCAGATGGTTTTTCAGGTCGGCTACGCCATTATGGTAATCGATGACGGTTTCCTTGACTGGGTCGTAATACAGCGCGTTGAGCGTGAAGTCGCGACGGGCGGCATCTTCCTGCTGCGTGCCAAACACATTGTCATTCAGAATGCGGCCATCGGCATCAGTGTGCTGGTCCCCCTGCGAGGGGGCGCGGAATGTGGAAGTCTCGATAATTTCCTGGCCGAAGACGACGTGCACCAGTTGAAAACGCCTGCCAATGATGCGGGCGCGCCGGAACAGCGGGCGGATTTCCTCGGGCGTGGCACTGGTGGCAACGTCAAAATCCTTGGGTTCGTAGCCCAGGACCAGGTCGCGCACTGCGCCGCCAACAATAAATGCATCGTAGCCCTTTTGTTGCAGCACTTCGCAGACCTTGATGGCGTTGCGCGAGACCAGGCGTCGGTCAATCTTGTGCTGCTCGTGGGAGTAGACCCGGTGTTTATCTTTCAGGACGGGCGCGGCAAAAAGCCGGCTGACGAATGTGCGAATGGTATTTTTGATCATGTGATTGTTTTTGTTGGTCCCTGTTATTGCAAAGGAAATAGATCCAGCACCGGCCAGCCTTTTTTATTTGCCAGTTCGCGTAGCGGCGGTACCGGGTTGGTTGCAACCGGATGGGTTACCGCTTCAAGCAGCGGAATATCATTCTGGGAGTCGCTGTAGAACCAGCTCTCGGTAAAGTGCTCAAGCGTCAGGCCCATGTTGCCCAGCCATTCATTGACGCGGACGATTTTGCCGGCCTGATAACTGGGCGTACCGACGACCTTGCCTGTATAGCGACCGTTTTTGTATTCCGGAACCGTGCCGATGACATGCGGAATGCCAAAGGCACGGGCAACCGGCGCGATGACAAATTCGTTGGTGGCAGACACCAGGCAACACAGGTCGCCCTGTTCCAGATGTTTTGCAACCAGAGCCACCGCCTTGTCTTGCATGGCGGGCCTGACCACTTCGTGCATGTACTGTTCGTGAAAGCGCGCCAATTCATAGGGTGTATGCAGGTTCAGAAAACTCAGCATGAATTCGACCGATTCTTCTATTTTCAGCGTACCCGCCGTGTATTTTTCCATGAGCTCATGGTTTTTTGCCTGCACGACCTTGGGATCGCCGCCCCAGCCATTGCGGGCCAGGAAATCTACCCAGTGGCGATCAGTATCGATTGGCAGCAGGGTATGGTCAAGGTCAAACAGGGCGAGTCGTTGCGTCATAGTCAAATAAGTAAATTTTTCAGGAATGTCTGGATTGAAGGTAAGATTTTAACAAGGGAACGGTGATGGATCGCTTTTCAGCAAGCGAATAGCGATCAAGAGCATCCAGCAGCGATGACAAGGCACTCATATCACGGGCGTAATAGTTGAACATCCAGTTGGTAACTTCTGCGCTAAGCGGGATGCCTTTGTCTGATGCCCGTTGCAGCAGCGCGCTGCGACGTTCATCGTCGGTCAGGGTTTCAAGGCGATAAACCAGGTCCCAGGCAAGGCGCGTGCGCAGATCTTCGCGTATTTCCAATTGGCGGGGGGCGCAAGGGCCGCTGGTCAGCAAGGTAAAAGCGTCAGGCGTATGCTGGCTGGTCTTCCACTGGTTGAACAGGCCGAACAGGGCTGCCGCCTGTGCTTCGGACAGGTTTTGCACATCGTCCACCGCGATAATGCTGCCCGGCGCGATGGGTTCGCCCGGGTCCGGCAGGATATCGGTTGCTGTATTCAGGTAGAGACCGTGCTGGCGCGTGGCAGCGCGCAGCAAATGGGTTTTGCCGCTGCCGTGTTCGCCCCAAAGATAGATGCTCTGGCCGGGTGCGACGCCAAGCAGACGGCTGACCGTTTCGCCATTGCCGCCCGTCACGAAATTGTCGAAACGGGGAGGTACGACCGGCAGGACGTCCAGGATAAGTTGTTCTTTCATGTCTTATAAAAATCACTGCGACGATACTGACCGTATACACGGCGGATCAGCACCGACAAGGCGGCGCTGATGGGCAGGGCCATCAGCACCCCGAAGAAACCGAAAATCTGTCCAAAGACAAACAGTGCAAAAATAATGACCAGTGGGTGCAGGCCGATACGCTCGCCCATGATTTTGGGTGTCAGCACCATGCCTTCCAGGATCTGCCCGAGTCCATACACGATGGCCACGGAAATCAGGCCATAATAATTGTCAAACTGCAACAGCGCCGACAAAATAGCCAGCAACAAGCCGAAAGTGACTCCCAGATAGGGAATGAACACCAGCATCCCGGTCAATACCCCAATCGGAATGGCACTTTCGAACCCGGCCAGCGACAGGCCCATACTATAGTAGAAGGCCAGAATCAGCATAACCAGGATCTGCCCGCGCAAAAAGCTGGACAACAGGCGATCAATATCGCGAAATACGCTAAGGGTACCATCCAGATAGCGTCGCGGTATGACTTCGCGGATCGACAGAATGAACTTGTCCCAGTCAAACAGCAGATAAACCAGTACCACGGGCGTGATCAGTAGGTTCACAAAAAAGAAAATGACAGCCGATCCGCTGGATTTGGCATAGGTAATAATGGTTGTTGTCAGGCTGTCGGTACCGGTTATGGCATCCTGCAGCACTTCCCGGATTTTGAGGATATCAATTTCGGCCGATACGCCAAACAGCTGGTTCAGGCGGGGGGCCAGGTTGATATTGTACTGCGCAACCCAGCCGGGCAATTGCTCAATGGCCAGCCCGACTTCCTTGCGCACCAGCGGGATGACAATCAGCAGCACTCCCAGGATGATGGCAAACAACAGGAAAAACATGATGCCGACGGCCAGCCAGCGAGGCAATTTGAGGGCGACAAGCATGTTGACGCCGGGCACGAGAATGTAGGCCAGCGCCATGCCAAGCATGAATGGAGTCAATACGGGAGACAGGACATACAGGACAACGAGTAGTACCAGGCCGACTCCTGACCAGAGAAGGGTCTGTTTCCGGCGCAAAATATATTCGTTCATCGTAAAATAAGGCCTTCCTGTTCGATTAATTGACATTTTACATATTTAGGCAGCCTGCTCATGACAAATTCAAACAAATCTTCCTTAACGTATCGCGATGCGGGGGTAGACATCGACGCCGGGGATGCGCTGGTTGACCGGATCAAGCCGCTGGCGGCCAAAACCATGCGCGAAGGCGTCATGGCGGGCATCGGCGGTTTTGGGGCGTTGTTTGAAGTGCCGAAGAAATTTCGCGAGCCGGTGCTGGTTTCCGGAACCGACGGCGTTGGCACCAAACTGCGTCTGGCTTTTGAGTGGAACCGCCATAGTACCGTGGGCATAGATCTGGTGGCCATGAGTGTTAACGATATCCTGGTGCAGGGCGCAGAGCCGCTGTTTTTCCTGGATTATTTCGCTTGTGGAAAATTGTCGGTCGACACCGCTGCCCAGGTCGTGGGTGGCATTGCCAAAGGCTGCGAGTTGTCTGGCTGCGCCCTGATTGGTGGTGAAACGGCTGAAATGCCGGGCATGTACCCCGATGGCGAATATGACCTGGCCGGTTTTGCGGTTGGCGCGGTCGATAAATCTGCCATTATCGATGGCAAAAGCATTATAGAGGGTGATCGCATCCTGGGCCTGGCCTCAAGCGGCGCGCATTCAAATGGTTTTTCGCTCATCCGCAAGATTCTGGAGCGCGCCGGCGCCCGTCCAGACGATGATTTTCACGGTCAGCCACTGGTTGACGTGGTCATGGCGCCCACCCGCATCTATGTAAAGCAAGTGCTGGCAGCGCTGGCCCAACATGGCACAGCGATCAAGGGCCTGGCACATATTACTGGCGGCGGGCTGCTTGACAACGTTCCGCGTATCTTGCAGGAAGGCCTGAGCGCACGTATGGAAAAGGCAGCCTGGACGTTGCCACCCCTGTTTCAGTGGCTGCAGCAGGAAGGACAGGTTGACGACACCGAAATGCATCGCGTATTCAATTGCGGTATCGGCATGGTTATCGTGGTTGCTGCCGATCAGGCCGCGGCCATCACGGCCACTTTGCAGGAACAGGGCGAAACCGTTTTCGATCTCGGACAAATCGTGCGCCAGGAAGACGGCATGCCCCAGGCTGTGGTGGTCTGACGCGTTACGGGCCGGCTGTGCCGGCCCGGTGGACGCTTAGCTTGGCGGGTTGGGTTTAGTGCGGCATGACCGTGGCCGCGGCGTCGATGACGCGGCTGGCGACGTCTGCCTGCAGGCAATCGATGACCTGACGGTCCGGCATGCTGCGCAACCACGTAAGCTGCCGCTTGGCAAGCTGCCTGGTCGCGGCAATGGCTTTTTCCCGCGCGTGCTGCAGGCTGTCCTGGCCGGCAAGATGTTGCCAGATCTGGCGATAGCCGACGCAGCGTATCGCGGGCAAATTCTCGTGCAGATCCCCCCGGCGCCACAGCTGTTCCACTTCCCCCACCAGCCCCAGCTCTAGCATCTGGTCAAAACGCAAGGCAATGCGATCGTGCAACTGCAGGCGCTCCGAAGGCTCCAGGCTCACCATGTGAAAGGTATCGGTACCGGTGCGTTCGCCTTCAGCCGCTATCAGTGACGAATACGGTTGGCCGGTAATCAGGCAAACTTCAAGCATGCGCTGGATTCGCTGTCGGTCATTGGGGGCAAGCCGGGCCGCCGTGACCGGATCATGGCGCTGCAACAGCGCATGAACATGCGGCCAACCATGCTGTTTTGCCATTTGCTCAATATCGGCGCGGATCACCGGGTCTGCCTGCGGCAATGCATGCAAGCCCTGGCGCAGCGCATTGAAGTACATCATGGTGCCGCCAGCCAGTACGGGTATGCGGCCACGAGCGCGTATTTGATCGATCAGCAACTGGGTATCCTGCACAAACTGCGCAGCACTATACGATTCTGTCGGATCCCGGATATCCAGCAGATGCTGGGGTGTTGAGGCCTGCTCCTGCAGCGTGGGCTTGGCAGTGCCAATATCCATGCCGGTATAAATGGTGGCTGAATCGACATTGATGATTTCGATTGGCCAGCGCCGGGCCAATGCCAGCACACTGGCGCTTTTGCCCGACGCGGTAGGGCCAGCCAGGCAGAATACCGGCTGCGTCACTGGCCGCGCATGAACAGACGATCCAGGTCGTTCATGCTCCATTGAAACCAGGTCGGGCGGCCGTGATTGCACTGGTTGGCTCGCTCCGTATGCTCCATCTGGCGCAACAAGGCGTTCATTTCCTCAAGAGTCAGGCGGCGATTGGCGCGCACCGAACCGTGGCAGGCCATGGTCGAGAGCAGTTCATTGCGCTGACCGGTAAGCTGTTCGGAGTGACCCACCATCTCCAGCTCCTTCAGGACATTGAGAACCAGCGCCTCAATGTCGCCGCCAGCCAGCAGGCTGGGTACCGAACGCACGGCCAGCGACTGCGGGCCGGTGGCGCTGACGGTCAGGCCGAGCGTGGCCAACTGTTCCTTATGGCTTTCCATCACGGCAATATCGCGCTCGGAGCAATGAATCACATACGGAACCAGCAGTTCCTGCTGAGGCAACGCCTGCTGATCGAGCAGTGTTTTCAGGCGTTCATAGACAACGCGCTCGTGAGCGGCGTGCATATCGACCAAAATCAGCCCCCGGGCATTCTGGGCCAGAATATAGATGCCATGAAGTTGCCCCAGCGCCATGCCCAGCGGATAGGGGTCGGCCTGATCACCGGTGTCGGGCAGGCCGATGCCGGCATTGGCCATACCATTGACTGCTGGCTTAAAGACGCTTGCCGTCCCGGGCATGGCCAGGCTGTGTTGTGGTTCGCCCAGATGCGGCGAGGTCGATTCCAGCGGCGAGTAGAACTGTTTCCAGTGTTCCGTCGATTGCGGTGATGCGCTGTGTAAATGCAGGGAGGATTGATAGCCCGGAGTAATCCGGATTGCTTCACGGGTATGTGCGCCGTCGGTTGTCATGTCGCTGGCGCGATCGCTATCTGAATTCTGTATATAGGCGGTCTGTCCGGTGGGTTCCAGGCCGGCTGGCATCCTGGCAGGCAGGGCATTGGCTGCAGCCGCTTCGCCACCAACACCAGCCAGGGCCTGGGTGAGTACTTGTCCCACAAAGCGGTGAATGGCACCGCTGTCCCGAAAGCGCACTTCATGCTTGGCCGGATGTACGTTCACATCCACCGCGGTGGGGTCTATATCCAGGAACAGCACATAGGCCGGTTGCCGATCGCCATGCAGGACATCGGCATAGGCCGTGCGTACGGCGTGTGTAACGGTGCGATCCCGTACAAAGCGACCATTCACATATAGATACTGACGATCGGCGCGGGCACGCGCAGCGTTGGGCAGCGTGATCAGGCCTCGCAAGCCGGCAGCGGGCAATTGGGCGTCTACGGGCAGCCCAGCTTGGGTAAATTCATTGCCCAGCACATCGCGGATGCGTTGCAATAAATCTACCGGCATCCACTGTTTGTAGGCTTTACCATTATGAAACAGGCGAAAGGCGATGGCCGGGTTGGCCAAGGCAATGCGCTCGGCGACAGTCAGGCAGTGGCCCAGTTCGGTTGGTTCCGATTTCAGAAATTTGCGGCGGGCCGGCACAGCGTCAAAAAGCTGGCGCACGTCAATGGTGGTTCCTGTGCTGCCAGCCGCCGGGCTGATCTGCAGCGCGGTCCCATCAATCTGCCATGCATGCTCGTCGCTTTCAGTGCGGGATGTGAGGGTCAGGCGAGCCACCGAGGCAATAGAGGCCAGGGCTTCACCACGAAACCCCATGGAACTGACCGATTCCAGGTCTCCCAGACTGTTGATCTTGCTGGTTGCGTGGCGGGTCAGCGCAAGCGCCAGTTCTTCCCGGGGAATGCCATGGCCGTCATCGGTAATGCAAATGCGGCGAATGCCGCCGCCGTCAAGCCTGATTTCAATGCTGCGGGCGCCGGCATCCAGTGCATTTTCCAGTAGTTCCTTGAGAACAGAGGCCGGGCGTTCAATAACCTCGCCGGCCGCGATCTGGCTGATCAGCGTGTCGGGCAGGGGAGCAATATGGCGGCGGTCGGACATGGGGGCAGCGTAAAGAGAGAAGGGCAATTTTTCATTTTAACGTGTTTGACGATTGCCGTACACGCAAGTCGGGCCATGGCAGATCAGTTGCCCGGCGATGCTGCAAATAATAACGCCTCCGAATACGAAGGCGTTATGTGGGCAAAGGCCTGTCGGCTGTCCCGAAGAGCCAAAAGGGGATCAGTAGGGATTAGCCGACTCTTGCCAGTGGTGGATTGGTGGAGAAATAATCGTTGACGCCGGAGAAAATGGCCCTGGCAATCTGGCGCTGGTTGGCCGGACTACGCAGGAAATTTTCCTCTTGCGGGTTACTGATAAAAGCCGTCTCCACCAGAATGGACGGAATATCCGGCGCCTTGAGCACGGCAAACCCTGCCTGTTCCACCTTGCGACTGTGAATGCCATTGATTTGCGCCAGCGAACCCAGTACGCGGTGCCCGATTTTCAGGGAGTCATTGATTTGCGCGGTGGTGGACATGTCCAGCAGCACACTGGCTGTCTGGCGATCATGCGCACCGATATCCAGTCCGCCAATCAGATCGGAGGCATTTTCTTTTTTGGCCAGCCAGCGGGCGGCGGCACTGGACGCGCCATTGCGGGACAAAGCAAAAACCGAGGTGCCGCGTGCCGAGCGGTTGGTGAACGCATCGGCGTGAATCGAGATGAACAGGTCAGCCTTGACCCGACGGGCTTTTTGCACCCGCACATGCAGCGGCACGAAAAAATCTGACTCGCGCGTCATGTAGGCCCGCATATTGGGCTGTGAATTGATGACATCGCGCAACTGACGTCCGATGGCCAGGACGATATCTTTTTCGCGTGTCCCGCGCATGCCGATAGCGCCGGGGTCCTCGCCACCATGGCCAGGGTCAATGGCCACCAGTATGGGGCGATTGGGATTGGCGCGTGAAGGCTGGCGACCGGCCGTGGCAGGGTTGACCTGGCCACTGACCGAAGGCACCGGCGCGTTGCTGTTATTCTGGGCCAGATTGTCCAGTACCTGTGCCAACGGGTCATTTTCCAGATCCCTGGCCAGTGCCAGAATCGGATCCTTGGCAATTTTGGGATACAGATCCAGTACAAGCCGATACTGATAGTCGCCTACCGGTTTCAGTGTGAACACCTGCGGGGCAATGTCCTGTTTCAGGTCAAATACCAAGCGCACGACATCGGCGCGGTTCTGTGCCACACGCACCGCAGCAATATAGGGGTCGTTGGGACGGATTTTGGAAATCAGCGAATTGAGCGCCTGGCTGATGGTCAGGCCCTGAATATCCACCACCAGTCGATTGGGATTGCCCAGCATGAAGTGCTCGGCCCGCAGTGGCGAGTTCAGTTCCAGCGTGACCCGGGTATATTCGTCGGCAGGCCAGGTACGTACGGCCAGAATCTGTCCGCCGGAAGCAGCAGCGACCTTGGAGACGACGGGAAGGGACAGCAGTGTGGCTGACGCACCCAGAATGCGCCGACGGGTTATTGGTCGCCTGTTGGCATTTTCCTGTGAATGAGCTTTGTTATCCATGTCTTGCCCTTTTCCGAAAAAGCATTAAATTGTGCCGTTCTTCCAGCCGATTCGTATATCAGGTACAGCTCAAGATCGGGTGTTGGCAACCCGGGTCCTGCTTTATCTGCCCACTCTATAAATACAATTGCGTCTTCACCTAGATTCTCACGAAAACCGGCTTCATGCCATTCTTCGGTATCGGTAAATCTATAAAAATCAAAGTGATACAAGTATAAACTAGAAACTTTATAGGTTTCAAGCAAAGTGTAGGTAGGGCTCTTAATTCGTCCCTTGACACCCATGGCTCTCAGAAAATGCCGAACAAAGGTTGTTTTGCCAGCGCCCAGGTCGCCTCTCAGATACACTTTTGCGCCTTTTCCTGTGCCCGGTGTTTTTTCGTAACTATTTGAAAAATAATGAGAAAGAATGTCTGAAAGGGACTGTGCCAGGTGCTCGGTGGCCGCTTCATCGGCCAGATAAAGTGAGGTGCTTGCCAGAGGCTCAAGAGGGGATATTTGCAAGTTTGACATGGCTATTGGGCCGTTCCGGGAAAAGAAACATAATGTAAATTATAAGAAATCCACCGGAACTACCTAAAATTAAATGGAAATTAGTTGACGATCCGTGGCTAATTTACCAATTTTTGCCCGATGAACAGCCAGAAGGGAATCGTGATGACGGAAAACACCGTTCCGATGGAAATGGCGGTCGCGACACAGCGCCCGTCGCCGCCCATGCGGGCAGCCAGAATATAGGCGGCCGAGGCGGGCGGTAATGCGGCAAACAGAACAAGAATATGGGTCTCCAGCGGGGACAGCGCCAGCATGAACGCCAGTATCAGCGCAAATACAGGCATGGCCAGCAGCCGAATGCCCAGAATCCAGGAAATGACGGCGCGATCCTGGTTCCCACCTGCCAGAGACAGACTGGCGCCCACGCACAACAGCCCCAGCGGGATGGCGCTATTGCCCAATTTGGATAAGGTCATGTTCACTGTGTTTTCGAGCCCGATACCCGAAAAATTCAGCAATAGACCAGCCACCGTAGCCAGAACCAATGGGTTTTTCAAAATTTCCAGCCAGACGTTCGATCCCTGAAAGCGGGCCAGCGACTTTACAGCCAGTACATTGGCAATCGGCACCGAAAACCCCACCAGTACCGCCATAATGGCCTGCCCTTCACTGCCGGCCAGCGCCGCCGCCAGTGAAAATCCGATATACGTGTTGAAGCGATAGGCGCATTGAGCCAGCGAAGCCAGTGCGATCGGGCGCGGCTTGAGCAAGGGGCGGGCCAGCCACGCGGCCAGGTAGCCGGCAAGACACAGCAGGATCGACACGGCAAGCAGACGGCCGGCGGAGCTGGCGGAAATGGGCGTGAAGGCGATAGACTGAACCAGCAGGGCCGGAAACAGGATGTAGTAGACGAGCTTTTCGGTGTTGGTGAAAAATTCGCGGGAGAACTTCAGTTTGTGAAGCAGGACCCAGCCCAGCGCGACAATGAGACAGTCTGGGATGACGAGCAGGGCAATATGCATAGGAAAATCGTATTTGGATAGGCAGAATTTAGGCTAGAATCAAATCATAGTTCAGAAAGCCGCGGCGGTTTGCCATTATCATTTTTTGTTGTGAATAAATAACCATGCCAGATCAGCCAGTCACGCCTGCCCACCAGCATGCCATTGATCCATTTATTGACGCCTTGTGGCTGGAAGACGGATTGTCGCAGAACACGCTTGCGGCCTATCGACAGGATCTCAAGGGGCTGGCCGATTTTCTGGCTAAGCGAAAGCCGCCCAAAACCCTGCTGGAGACCACCAAGGATGATATCGAAGCCTGGTTTGCCGCCAGACATGCCCACAGCAAGGCCACCACGGCCAATCGCCGACTGGCTACACTCAAACGATATTTTGCCTGGGCCATCCGTACTCATCAGATCAGTGAAGATCCATGCCTGACCCTGCATTCGGCCCGCCAGCCGACACGGTTTCCCAAAACCATGAGCGAGCAGCAGGTGGACCAGTTGCTGGAGGCACCCAACACCCGGGATCCGCTGGGGTTGCGAGACCGCGCCATGCTTGAGACCCTGTACGCGTCGGGCCTGCGGGTCACCGAGCTGGTCAGTCTGAAGGTGCTGCATTTGAGCCTGAACGAGAACGTCGTACGGGTGGTCATGGGCAAGGGCGGAAAGGATCGCCTGGTTCCGGTAGGTGCGCAGGCGGCCTACTGGCTGGAACGATATCTGAAAGAGGCGCGTCCCGATTTGCTGGGACGGCGTCAGTCCGACGATTTGTTTCTGACTCGTCGCGCCACCGGCATGACGCGCCAGGCGTTCTGGCAACTGATCAAAAAATATGCCCTGCAGGCAGACATTCATACGCCGCTGTCGCCACATACTCTGCGGCACGCTTTTGCCACGCATCTGCTCAATCACGGCGCAGATCTGCGTGTTGTGCAATTGCTGCTGGGGCATGCCGATATTTCCACTACCCAGATCTATACCCACGTGGCGCGCGAGCGGCTCAAGCAGTTGCACGCGCAACATCATCCTCGGGCATAAGGCGCGGCTTGGGCAGTTGCAGTAGAATACCCGATTCCATCAACAACAAAATACGTCAGTGAACCGGATATGGCTGCCAGCAAACACGTATCGGAAACGCCTGCCACCCAAATGTTGAAAAAACATAAAGTGGCCTATACCGAACACATTTATGATTATATTGAGCACGGCGGCACCGCAGAGGCGGCACGGCAACTGGGTATTGATTCGCATGCCGTGGTCAAAACGCTCATCCTGGAAGATGAACACGCCAAGCCGCACGTGATGCTGATGCACGGCGATTGCGAAGTGTCGATGAAAAACCTGGCGCGCCAGGCCAGCGTCAAAAAAATGCAGCCGTGCCAGGCAGCAGTGGCCCCCAGGCATTCTGGATACCAGATCGGCGGCACCTCGCCTTTCGGAACCCGCAAGCGAATGCCGGTGTGGGTGGAACAAAGTGTGCTGGATTTGCCGCAGATCTATATCAATGGCGGGCGACGCGGCTATTTGCTGGGAGTTGACCCGCAGGTGCTAGTGACGCTATTGCAGGCAAACTCAGTGAACGTCGCCAACGACGGGCGCGGCGCCTGAGAGGTTCTATTGAGCGTGCGCGCCCGGTGCTTCCCGGCCGGCTTTGGTAAATGGCAGGTTTGCAGCATGGCTGGTTGCGCAGCAGGGTTGGTGACAGTCATCTCAAGTCAGCGTACTGACCAGCAAGCGTCGCGCCGCAAGTGTTCAATGGTGCCGGATGACAGAGCGCGCATTAACTTCCTCCCAGAACGATTTGCCGCAAAGCGCGCAGCGCTCTTCGTAGCTGGGATCACACAGGATTTCGGTAATTTCCCGTGCATCCGGATATGATTGTGCAACGTCTCCTGCGCATTCATTGCAAACCAACGCATTCAGATAATAATCTTCATGTTGCGGCTCTCTGCGCTTGCGGATCGCATAGTGTTTCATGACAGTTCCCCGGCCGGTCATAATGTCAAATTAATACTACAAAGGTATCCGCTTGAAAAGCAGGGTTTATACTAGCCGGGTATGGCCTGAGCGCCGGCATCACTGCGATTTTTGCCGGAAAAGGGACAGTTGGCTGCAGAAACGGCAGCGCCCGTTGCTGGTCTATCGTATTACTCTGTTCTTGGGAATGTTGCCCTGATTCGGCGTGTTGCCAGCGGCACCTTCTACCTGACTCGCTGCTGCCTTTGTCATGAGTAGCGATTTTTATTGGGCCTTGCAACGATAGCCAGGTCCATTATCACGATGATTTGGCATATAATGCTGGGTGCTTTTAAGCGTTCTCGCCGTAGTTAAATGGATATAACCGACCCCTCCTAAGGGCCAATTACAGGTTCGATTCCTGTCGGCGAGGCCAAGATTAAAGCCATGGCAATCTCTACGGCCATGGCTCGTTATCTAGCTTTCAGCGGGTATTGCTGAATATTCCCTGCCGGTACTTACCCAGGCGACCACCGCCAGGCCCAATGCTATCAGCGAGAGGATCGCCCCAGCCCAATTCGGAGACGCCAAGCCAAATCCGGCGGCGATGGTTGCACCTCCTGCCCATGCGCCGATTGCATTTCCAAGATTGAACATGCCGATGTTGACTGATGCGGCCATTGTTGGGGCACCAGCATGACTGGCACGATCCATCACCAATTTTTGTATGGGCGAGACTGTAGCAAATCCAAACGCGGCCATAAGAAATACGCAGGCCGAGGCCACAGTGCCGTTACTCACACCGATCCAGAAGACGATCAGAACCGCAGCCTGTGCCGCGAGTGTCACAAACAATGTTCCAAAGAGTGAACGATCGGCAAAGCGACCGCCGATCCAGTTACCCACAACCAGACCAAGGCCGAACAGAATCATCAGCCGGGCTACGCCTGCATCAGAAAATCCGGCTTGCTCGATCATCATCGGGGCAATGTAGGTAATGGAGGTGAAGAAGGCCGCCGGACCGAAGATGGTGATGCCCATTGCAAGCAACACCTGTGGGTCCATGAAAGCGCGAAGTTCGGTTTTCAGTGCAATGGGTTTTGCCGCTCCAATCCGGGGAACCAATAGCGCCACGCTAAACGCGGTCACAACACCGATTCCACCGATCAGCCAGAATACCAACCGCCAATCGTATGCCTGCGCAAGCCACGTTCCGGCAGGCACGCCGAACAGGTTTGCCATTGTTAAACCTGAAAACATGAAGGCAATGGCGCTGGCCTGGCGTTCCTTTGCAACCAGCGATGCGGCAATGATAGAGCCGATGCCGAAGAACGTGCCGTGGTTGAGTGCTGTCAGGATGCGACCAGCGAGCGCGAGCCATAGGGTGGGGGCAACGGCAGTAAGAATATTGCCCAATGTAAAAATGATGGCCAGGCCGAGCAACATCCTTTTTCTCGGGACTTTTGCACCCAGGACGGTCAGGATCGGCGCGCCTACAAAAACGCCCAGGGCATAGGTCGTGGCCATAAGGCCGGCTGTTGGAATCTCGACGCCGAAATCCAGGGCAATCTGTGGAAGTATGCCGGCAATGACGAATTCGGTCAGACCAATACCGAATGCGCCGATCGCCAGCGCAAAAAGTGCGATTGGCATGTTCAGGTTTCCTATATGATGTTAATATCCGAATGATATTCGGCTAATTTAATTTTATTTGAAATACTATTCGGAAATATACCGCTATGGCACAATCAGAGACAGAAACAGATACTGTTCGGCAAATGAGGCACCATCCCGCTGAACTGGATCATATTGACCGAAAAATATTAGGTGCGCTCGCTCAAGATGCGTCACACAGTTATGCTGAACTGAGCAAAATGGTGAATCTATCGGCGCCCGCCGTGCATGACCGGGTAAAGCGGCTCAGGCGCGACGGGGTTATCAAAGGAACGGTTGCCATACTGGATGGCTGCAAGCTGGGCCGTACCTTGTTAACCTTTCTGGTGGTCGATACGAGTAGCTACAACGCGACACGCCAATTACTTTCCTTTGTCAGCAGGCCAGAAGTCGAAGAACTCCACACGGTAGCAGGGGATGGTTGTGTCTTCGTAAAAGTGCGCGCCGCAGATACGGAATCGCTCGAAAACTTTCTGATGGAGATCCAGAGCCTTGAGGGGGTCCGTTCCGTGCGCAGTTATATTGCACTCTCCACATTTCTCGAAAGAGGCCCCTCGCCAGATTGAGCGCCGGTTCAGGGTGATATGATTGGTGTCATATCGATAGCTTGATTTTGTTACACCAGATGCAAGGCATAGCATGTCCGCCATAATTATTTGCCGCCTGCTTTGCAGAGGATGGATTGGCAGGCACCGGTAACATGGGGGCGTCCGTCTTTTTTATCAGCTTGCGCCAGGCGGTGGTGGGGGCGCATGAGGCCGCACTTACTAGCTGGCCGTGAACCCGTCAGAAGCGATTGACGCAGCAAGGGAAATAAAGAGGCAACGCAGTTTCATGGCGTACTTGCGATGCACGGCGTGCATTGCCCAGCGGGTTAGCTGGGGTGCAACCTGCAGCACATGTGATTTTTGGGTCCTGCCAACGCTTTTTGTATGATTGTGGGAACGACAAGACACAAGACAAACGCCATGCCTTAAAATGGTATATCGCTAATCACCCGGAGAATGGCACATGAACAACGACACTGACTTTGACACCGCGCTGGATAACATCGATTTTGACGCGATCGAAAAGAAAAATGCCGAGCTGATCAAAAAGATGGATGAAAACTTGCCTGAAGCAGATGATGACTGCGGAGATGCCTGCAAAATCTAGGCGTTTTGAATGCCAGTAAAAAACGACGCTACATGGCGTCGTTTTTTTATGTCGCTATTGGTTATACCGTATGGGTTGTGCCCTGTTAAAAGCCAGTTAAAAGTTAAAGGCCCAATAGAACACCGATGCCGATAATCGCCAGCACGAGCGCCGCAATCGCGGTATAGATATAGTCGCGTGCGTGCGCGAACATCACCAGCATGAGCGCGACGCGGATTATTGGCAGCAGTACGAAGATTACCACGCCAAGTTTGATCAGCGCATAGCCGGTCTGGGCCAGGCCTGAGGTATCGCCCATCTGCGCCGCTGCGCCAAGGATAATGCCGATCGTAATCACCGCTGAGGCGATCAGGGTGCCATACCAAAGCAGGCCCGCAATGATTCCGTCGTGGCGGTTCGGCTTGCTGCTCAATGGATTCATGAGCCTGTTCCCCAAAGGTGGATGCCCAGCGCGCTCAGCATCATTTGAATTGCAAGTGCAATAAGAATAACGGCAAACAGAATACGCAGTTTGTCGGCGGGCAGTCCCATCAGCAGGCGGGCGCCGGCCAGTGCGCCGACCACTGAACCGAGTGCCACGGGGCCGGCGATGTTCATATCGATGTCGCCGCGAACAAGATAGGCACCACCACTTGCCGCCGCAGTGACGCCGATCATAAAGTTCGATGTTGCCGATGACACTTTGATGGGGAGTCGCAAGGCAGTATCCATTGCCGGGATTTTCAGTACGCCGGAACCAATGCCCAACAGGGCAGAGATCACACCGGCGCCATACATCAGGGAAAGACCCAAGGGAACACGAGCGACCTGATAGGCCACGTCCTTGCCAAGTTGACGATCAGGAAAAGTGGAATGCAAACCCAGGCGAGTCGCCCAGCTTAGCGGGTCGGGTGTGACGACCAGTGCCGGATCGCGGCGCCGCGCCATCATTTGCTGCGCTGACAGAACGAGAATAACGGCGAAAAGCCCGTAGAGTATCGGCGTAGGAATGATGCCGATCAACAGCACGCCGGTGATTGCACCAAGCGTGGTCGCCGTCTCCAGCACAATGGCAAGTCTGATGTTGGTCAGGCGCCCTTTAAGAAACGGCGCGGCGCTGCCGCAGGAGCAGGCAATAACAGACACGATGCTGGCTGCGATGGCAACGTGAATATCGACGCCGAAAGCGATAATCAGAATGGGCACAATAAAAATGCCGCTTGCCATACCCAGCATGCCACCCAGCATGCTGGCGCCGAACGCGGCGGCAAATAACCAGAACAGGGTAGTTATATCCATGTTTACACACCCACTTAGCGCGAACGCCGCGATAGCCGCGTGGCAAAGCGGATGGAGTCGCCACGGTAATAGAGTTTCTCGTAATCCACAGGTTGCGCTCCGGTGCTATAGGAGGTGCGTTCAATCAGAAAAATCGGAGCGCCAATTGCAATATTGAGGGCTTGCGCCACATGCCTGTCTGCGATCACCGCTTCCAACTGATAGCTGGCCTCGATCAGTGGCAAGGCATATTTGTTTTCGAGCAGATCGAATATGGGTTCCACGTCCAGATTGTTGCTGACTACTTTGTCGCCAATTTCCAGGGGCAGATAGGTTTCGTCAAACGACATCGGAATGCCATCGGCAAGGCGAATGCGCTCAATCCGATAGACCTGCGTGCCGGGCGCAATCTGCAGCGCCTGAGCCGTTTTCTGGTCAGCGGAAACGATGCGTTTATCCAGCAGGCGCGAGGTCGGATGGCGACCCAATACCACCATATCTTCGGCAAACCCTGTCAGTTCGGTCAAGGCCTGCGTGATCTTGGGATGCGTGACGAAGGTTCCCTTGCCGCGTCGAATTTCCACCAGTCCGCGGGCCACTAGATTATCGATTGCCTTGCGGATGGTGGTCCGGCTCATATGAAAGCGGGCGGTCAGTTGCTCTTCCGTTGGCAACTGCGTTCCGGCGGCAAGCTGGCCGGTTGAAATCTCTGCGGCCAGGGCGGCTTCAATTTTTGCGTATAGCGGGGTGCTATTAGTATCAGTCAGTCTCATAACAGACATCATGACATCATGATGTCGTGATGTCCAGAAAAATTATCCAGAATCTTTTTTCGTTTGTATTTCGTCTGTACTGATTACGACACAATTTTTCTCGTCCAAATGCCACCTGCGGCACCGCAAGCGACCACAGAAAAATGCAATGCGCAACCGGAGGAGCTTATCGGCCAATGACGGGCGGTCAGATTGCGGCGCCCGATTTACGTGGCAAGCGACGTGCAACGGGCGATGACTGGATAATGGACGTATTGGTCATTGAATAAGGGATAAGCTGGTCAATCAGGTGCTCCAGCCCTTCGATGGAGTCGACGTGCGCACGGGCAATAAAGCAATCTTCGCCGGTAACGCGATCACATTCGGCAATTTCCGGGATATCTTTTAGAATCTGCGCGACGCGTTGCAACTGGCCGGGGATAGGTCGAATACGCAACCAGGCGGCAATGGGCAGACCCAGGGCTTTGGGATTGACTTTCAGGGTGTATCCCTCGATCAGACCGGCATCTTCCAGTCTTTTTATTCGCTCCGAAACGCTTGGCGGCGATAGCCCTACAAGGCGGGCCAGTTCGGCCGTTGTGGTTCTTGCGTCCTTTACCAGCGCCTCGATCAACATCAGATCCGTGTGGTCCAGCTTTCCATTTTGATACTTAAGGCGTTTCATGTAATTGACCTTTTTTTGTAAAGCTATTATCCATATATGGCTTTTGTTTTGTATTCATTTGGCCGCTCCAGTCTCGCATAATAAGGGCAAAGGAGCAACAATGAAACTATTTCACTTATCACATTTATCATTGACTCAGATCGCGCGCTTTGTGCCTCCGCCCGTCTGGTTCGGTGTCAGTGCCATCTTTCATTATCTTGGGCCCTCTTTTGCAGTCCTTCTGTTTCCGTCTATCGGGGTTATGGGCGTCGCCTGGTTCAGAATTGCGTCGGCGGCGCTGATTTTTGCACCGGTCACGCGGCCATGGAAGACATTGCAACAGGCTGACGGGAGAACGCGATTATTACTAATCGGGTTGGGTATTTGTCTGGCTGTGATGAACACTTCCTTCTATCTTGCTCTGGATCGCCTGCCGATGAGTCTTGTCGCAGCCATGGAATTTGCAGGTACGATCGTTGTCGCACTGTATGGTCTGCGATCGCGACGCAATCTTCTGGCGCTGGTTCTGGCCGTTCTCGGCATCATCATATTGATTGACGTAAAGTGGTCTACCGATTTGCCCGGGCTTTGCTGGGCGCTATTGAATGCGACGCTATTCGTTATTTATATTATCCTGGGTCACAAGGCAGCAGAGGGTGGCGCCAGCAGCGGCGTTGAGTATCTTGGCGCTGCAATGATCATTGCATTTGTCATTGTGATGCCAATTGGCATCACCCAGGCTGTGGCAGTGTTTGGTGTGCCGGCACTCGTGGTGGCTGGCATTGCAGTGGGATTTTGTTCTTCGGTTGTTCCGTATGTGGCCGATCAGATGGCGATGTCGCGCCTGCCTCGTGCTACCTTTGCTCTGTATCTGTCTATCTTGCCGGCAACAGCTGCCGTTATAGCTGCCATTATGCTTGCACAGATACCAACACGGCAGGATCTCGCTGGTATTGCACTTGTGATGATCGCCATCGCAATACACAAGCCACCAGGATCTGCTGCAGACGCTGGCAGCATGGGTAACAAAAAGGAAAGTAACTGTCCGACAATGCGGTCCGGTCAGCAAAAGGATGACGCAGCAGGGTAGTGGCGACAGTTCCACTAACGCCGGTGGCCTGCCTACAACCAACTCAGGAGCGGGGTGATCAGTGACGGTGTATTAAGAGACAGCCCGCGGCTGTCATGCAGATTTGTTTACTGTGTCTGTGCTGGCATCGTCGCCAGCATCATAAACACCGTCGGGGTCGGCAATCAATTTCTGGAACTGGCCACCGCGGGACACCAGCATTTCAAAATGGGTTTTTCCGTCATGCAGTCGGGGCGTGAGCAGCACCACTTTGCCCTGGGTCTTTTCTTCGATATCGCGAACAATCTCGGTCAGGCCCTGGACGGTCTTGCATTTGCGGCGTTGATCGTCGTCCTGGATGCCGGCGGCAAGCGCGCCATAGCTCAATTGTGCCGCTAGCGAGGACAAAACCAGTTTGAGCAGTACATCTTTCATCTTATTCTCCTTCTGGCAATCCGCGTGAACGGGTCGATAATGAGTGCTAGCAGTGGTTGCCAACATTGAACGGCTTTCGCACCTGCCAACCGGTGGAAGTACAACGGCATAAGAGGGGTAATCAGGGCGAATAAAAAAACGCAGGATCAGGGTGTTTTGTCGTCTGCGAGCGCCCAGTTTACCGGCTTGTTCCGCAACGAGCCAGCAAATATTTCAAGTTTGATACTGCTTTTTGTGCTGCAGGGCAGTACAAATGAGACAGTAGAAGCAAGATAGCAGTAGCAGGACAGCAGGTGTGGTCACGATTTCTGGATGCTTTTTTGCGTGCCCGAGTTGTCCTATTCATGCAGGATACCCAGGTATCGTGACGGTGGTGTGACGGTTTGTCCAGCATCGTAACAACCGAAATGCTGCGTTGCGACCGCAGCAATGCCAATGAATGCCTGTCATAATACCGGTTTGCGATTAAGGCGGGTCGTTGAACGACACGCCGGATTGTTTTTTCGGATGCATTTACATGGCAAGTTCAATTGATGCGGTAACGCCAGAAACGGTGGCATCGCTGGATCCGGATACAACTGTTGTTGTTACCGTCAATAACCGCCTGGTTTGGCGGGTTCACGCGTTGTTGCTCGAGCAGGCAGGGCGGGGCAGGGCCGTGCTGCAGCTGCCCGCCGCCAGTTCACTGACCCGGTGGCTGGACCAGCTGCATCAGGAACGACTTTTTTGCGCCGATCCTACCGTACGCAGCCACCGGCTCAGTGCTTTCGCTGCCCGTCTGCTGTGGGAAGAGGTCGTCGCCTCCCTGCAGGGCGAGACCCCGCTCATTGATGTGCAACTGGCTGCCGCGCGCGCCATGGCCGCCAGTCATGACCGTGACGAGTGGCAGGTGCAGGTCCAGCCTCAGGAGCAGACAGAGGAATACCAGCGTTTTATGCAGTGGCGCAATCAATACGAACAACGCTGCCGCGAACTGGACGCCCAGGATGACAATCACCTGTATAACACGCTGATCGATTCTATCGCGGCGGGTCGACTGTTGCGGCTGCCCGCCACCGTGGTCCTGGCTGGCTTTAACGAATACTCGCCGCGATTGACGCGGCTGTTGCAGGCGTGTGCAGATCGCGGTTGCCGCTTGGTATCGCTGTCCCTGCCCAGGCACGAGCAGTCGCAACGCATATTGTCGGCGCAAAAAGATCGCAGCAGCGAGTGGATCGCTGCCGCGCACTGGGCAGCCGGCGAGCTGGCAGCCGATCCGCAACGCCGCGTGGCCATTGTTTCGCCAGCCATGGAAGCAGATGCCGTGTTCGCAAGACGAATTCTGGATCGTGAACTGTCGCCTGATCCCTTTGCGCCTGCCTATCGTTACAACATGACGGTGGGGCGCGCACTCGGGGAGTGGCCGGTTGTTCTGGCCGCATTTCGATGGCTGTCGCTGATTGCCGGCCTGTGCGATCAGGGTTCGGTGCGGCCGCAGCAGTTTGGCCAGGCGCTGCTGGCCGGGTTTTGCAGTGCAAGCGCTGCCGAGCAGTCGGCCATGGCGGTATTGGATGCACGCCTGCGCGATTCACAAAACATTGCCTGGAATACCGATCAGGTATGCGCGCAAATGGATCGGCATGTCCCTGACTTTTCCTATTTCTTCCGGCAGGCGATTGCACACTGGCGGCAGGCCGCGTCCGGTGGGCGCCAGAGCACCGAACACTGGACACAGGTCATACGCGAGACGCTGGCATTGCTGGGTTTTCCCGGCAGTACGCTGTCTAGTACCAACTATCAGGTGTGCGCAGCGTTTGATGCGCTCTTGCATACTTTTTCATTGATGACGCTGTACGCCGGGCGCCTGTCGGGCATGCCTGCTGTCGCGCTGCTGCAGCGCATGGCGCGGGAGTCCATGTTCCAGCCGCAACGCGATCAGGATGTCAGGCTGGATGTCCTGGGCTTTCTTGAAGCTGAACACGGCCAATGGGATGCGGTCTGGGTGCTTGGCTTGACAGATGACGTTATTCCAGCCAGCCCTGACCCGAATCCGTTCCTGTCTGTGGCGGCGCTGGCCAGGGCCGGTGCGCCGCGTGCCACGCCGGAGCGCGAGAAAGTCTGGGCAATCGATATGCTGCAGGCGTTGTGTGGCGTTGCACCCCGAGTCGTTCTGAGTTATCCGGCCAGTGAGGCTGACAGGGCCCTGCGGCCATCGCCATTGCTCAGCTTTTTTGTCGGTGCGCAAGCTGAACAACGGGAGGGCGTTGATGCACCCGAATGCCTGTCGCGGGCCCGCTGCACATCGCTGCCGCTGGAAACGCTGAACGATAATCGGGGATTGCCCCTGGCGCACATGCTGGAAGGCGGCTCGGATCTGCTGGAAACGCAGGCGCTCAATCCGCTTTGGGGGTACGTGCGGTATCGTCTGCTGGCCAAAGGGCTCAAGCCCTATCCTGAATCGCTGAACGCAGCCATTCGCGGTATGTTTCTGCACAGCATGGCCCAAAAAGTGTGGGAAATGCTTGGCTCGTCCGAACGTCTGGCACAACTTAGTCAGGCTCAGCAGGATGACCTGGTGACGCAGGCGGTGACCATGGCGGCAGACCAGACGCTGGACGGGGTATCGCCAACACTGGCGGCAATGGAAAAGGAACGGGGTCACGCAGTCATGATGACATTGCTGGACCTGGAGCGGGAACGCCCGTCATTTCATATCGTGGGTGTTGAACAGGCAGCCGGCTGGCAGCATGCCAGCGTGAAAGTCAACTTGCGTGTCGATCGGATTGATGAAACCAGACACGGCGCCAAAGTGGTGATGGATTACAAATCCGGGCAGCGCACGCCCGACTTTCAGAAAGACTGGCTGCGGCCACAACCGGTCAATCTGCAACTGCCCTTGTACGCTACGGTCCTGCGGCAACCCGATGAAGCGGGGCAGCGCGGGCAGATAGAAGCCCTGTTGTTTGCAAAATTGAATGCAAAGAAAACTGAATTGAGCGGCCTGGGGGAGAGTGGCACCGATATTGCCGGGGTGACGTCCCTGACCAAGCTGGCGCCAGAGCAAAGCTGGGAGGCGTTGCTGGACGGCTGGGAACGCAGTCTGCAACAACTGGCCCGCGACATGTCGGACGGGGTGGCCGACAACCGCAGTTGGGCTGTGAATGACCTGATCTATTGTGATGTGCTGCCATTTTTACGCCTGGCACAGGAGAATGAAGATGATTGAACGTCGGCCCAGTGATTTCGAGGCGCGGGCACAGGCGTTGCGCCCGGACAAATCGTTCATTATTCAGGCGCCGGCCGGTTCCGGTAAAACCGAGCTGCTCACTGACCGTATTCTGGCGCTACTCGGGGGCGTGACCAAGCCCGAAGAGATTCTGGCCATTACCTTTACGCGCAAGGCGGCTGCCGAGATGCATGCCCGGGTGCTGCGCAAGCTTCGTGCCGGCCTGTCCGAGCAGGAGCCGGCCAGTGCCCATGAAAAAAACAGCTGGCGTCTGGCCCGTGCGGCGTTGGCGCGTAACGAGCAACAAGGCTGGGATCTGCTTAATCACCCGGCACGGCTGAAGGTTCGCACGATTGACGCTTTTTGCGCGCAATTGGTCCGTTCTATGCCATGGATGTCCGCCATGGGCGGGATGCCGGGCATTGCCGATAATCCAGAGCAACTGTATTTGCAGGCGGCCAGACGATTGCTGGAGCATGTCGACCACAACGAAAGTGTGCAGGACGTGCTGCTGCATATGGATATTGATCTGGGGTCGGTAGAGCGGCTGATCGTGGACATGCTTGCGCGGCGCGACCAATGGTTGCAGGAAACGGTGGACACCCAGGCGGCCATGACCCAATTGCGAGTGGCGCTCAGAGACGTGATGGAACAGAAACTGGACGCTCTGGCAGAGGCGATGCCGTTTTCCTACGCCAGCGAGCTGGCGCCCATTGCGCGACTGGCTGCCGCCAGCCAGGCCGAGACAGCTGTCTGCATGCTGGACGCGCTGATGGACTGGGATGGTGAGCCACTGGCCAGTTCCGTAGAAACCTTGCCGCAATGGCATGCCTTGTCGCGCCTGCTGCTTACAGGCAGCGGCGGCTTGCGCAAACGCCTTACAGTCAAAGAAGGCTTTCCGGCCAAAAGTGCGCACAAGCAGGCAATGCAGGACTGGCTCGATGCCTGGCAGAGTGATAGCGAGCACTGGGCTGGCCTGCTTGCCGAAATCAGCGCCTTGCCCCTGGAGGTGCTGAGCGAGCGCCAGGAAAAAATCATCCGGTCCTTGCTGGAAACACTGAAACTGGCGGCAGCTGAGCTGACACTGGTTTTTCGTGAAGAAAAGCAGGTGGATTTTATCGAAATTGCCCAAAGAGCGGCGCTGGCGCTGGGTTACACCGATGATCCCACGGATATGCTGTTAAAGCTGGATGCGCGCATTTCGCACATCCTGATCGATGAGTTTCAGGACACCAGCCAGATTCAGATTCAACTGATCGAAA
Source organism: Advenella incenata (assembly GCF_004217095.1). GTDB lineage: Bacteria > Pseudomonadota > Gammaproteobacteria > Burkholderiales > Burkholderiaceae_B > Advenella > Advenella incenata. The sequence goes on from NZ_SHKO01000001.1 coordinate 1,663,405, forward strand.
AGTTGACGCTGGGCTGGAGCCCGGGCGATGGCCGCACGCTGTTTCTGGTGGGCGATCCGATGCAGTCCATTTATCGCTTTCGCAAAGCCGATGTCGGTCTGTTTCTGAGCGTTGCCAACGAGGGAATCAACGGTCTTGCGCTGGAAAAACTGGTCCTGACCGAGAATTTCCGCTCTCAGGCCGGCGTGGTGAATTGGGTAAACCAATCCTTTAGTCGCGTGTTTCCAGAATATGATGATCTGACGCTGGGTGCGATCAGGTATACAGACTCGGTGGCATTTAATCCGGCAGCAGAGGGCCCGGCCGTGCGCCTTCATCCGGTTTACCAATTGGAAGGCAAGGATACGCAAGAGGTTCAGGCGCAAGCCGAGCAACTGACGCTGGAACTGGTGAGGGCAGCACTGGCAGCCAACCCGGACAGCGACCATCCGGTGGCGATCCTGGTCAAGGCCCGAACGCATTTGGGCGCACTCATGCTGCTCATGCAGCGTCATGGGATACCAGTGAGGGCGGTCGAGCTTAACCCGATTCGGGCAGAGCAATCGGTAACCGATCTGGTGCAACTGATTCGCGCGCTGGCGCACCCGGCCGATCGCGTGGCCTGGCTGTCTGTTTTGCGCTCGCCGGTGTGTGGTTTGACGCTGAAGGCGCTAACCCACTTGTTTGGCGACAGTCGCGACACCATTGCTTTTCGTCTGCAAACTGTGCTGGCCCGCGAGGCCGAATTTGCGCCGCTGCTTGGCGACGAATGGCCGCGTTTGCAGCGTTGCGCGCGCATCCTGCTTGATCGCAGTCATCTGACTGCCGATATTGCATTTTCCTCGCATGTAGAATCGGTCTGGCGTGCGCTGGGTGGCTACGGCGTGTATGCAAGCGATACTGCATTTGCCGATTTCCAGGCTGTTTTCGATCTGGTCGACAGGCTGGCGCCCTACGGGGACCTGAATCCTGCCGATCTGGAAGATGCGCTGGCGCGCCTGTATTCGGCAACGAGCGCGCAACAGCGGGCGGTTGAAATCATGACCATGCATAAGTCCAAAGGGCTGGAGTTTGAAGAGGTTATTTTGTACGGGTTGCACCGTCGGCCCCGCGCCGATACTGCGCCATTGCTGCGCTTTGAGCGCAACCGCAATCGCCTGCTGATGGGCCCCATCAAGCCCAAGGCCGCTGAGGAAACAGACAAATTGTCCGCAATGCTGGGTGCGATGGAAAAACGACGCAGCGACTATGAGCTCGATCGCTTGCTATATGTGGCTGCGACCCGTGCGCGTCAGCGCCTGCATCTGGTTTCACAGGTGCAATGCAAGCAAGGTCAGGTCGTTGATCCGCCGCGCGGCTCCCTGTTGTCGCGGCTTTTCTCACTGTTTGAATTTACGCCTCCCGAGCCCCAGGCGCAGCAGGAGGCGGCAACAGCCGATGCGGCAACACCGGGAGTCCAGGGGCCCGTTCTGAGCCGGATTGCCACGGCAGCTCTTGGGCAGTTGCCGGTCGTTTCCGACAGAAGCGCCATCACCGGTTCTGCCGGTTCGGGCTGGCAATTTGACGATAAATACGAGGCCAGCATTGGTACGGTGGCGCATGCATGGCTGGCCCGCATTGGCCAGGACCGCATGCGGGGCTGGGACGAGGCAAGGCTGCACGCAGCGCAGGAGGTTATCGTGCGCCAGCTGGAAAATGAAGGGTTGCGTCAGTCGCAGGCGCGCAGCGGTGCACAGCGCGTTTACGAGTTGCTTAGTCGCTGCGTGGCATCGGAAAAAGGCCGCTGGCTGCTCTCACATGATCAGGCCCGCCAGGAATTGTCCTTGACCAGCGCAGATGGAAAACTGCTGATTGTCGACGTGGCGGTTTCCACCGAGACGGGATGGCTGGTCGTGGACTTCAAGACGGGTGTGCGGCGGGAGCACGAGCCGCAGGACGTTTTTGAGGCGCGCATGAGAGATACGTATCGACTCCAGTTACAAGGGTATTGCGAGCGCTTGTCGCAAATGGACGGGCGCGATGCCACGGCTGCCATTTTTGCGCTGGATACCGGAGACTGGATCGAATTTGATCCGGTGCTCTTGACGCAGGCGAGGTAAATTTCCCACAAGCTTGGCGAAACTTGCTAAAATGCAAAGCGGTGGGTCCCTTCGCATGGGCCGGCGGTGAAACTGGTCAGGTCGGGAACGAAGCAGCCATAGTCGTTCAGGTTCAGTGCCGAAGTAAGGCTCACCCCCGCATTCTTGAACCAACGTCACCCCTTGTGGTGGCGTTTGTTTTTTCTGGGCTAAAATAAACGGTATGAGCTATCTTGTCCTTGCCCGTAAGTGGCGTCCTCGCTCCTTCGAAACGCTTGTCGGCCAGGACCATGTGGTCCGGGCGCTGACCAACGCACTTAATACGCAGCGTCTGCATCACGCCTGGTTGTTTACAGGTACCCGAGGGGTCGGCAAGACCACGCTCTCACGCATCCTGGCAAAATCACTCAATTGTGAAACCGGTATCACGTCCAAACCCTGCGGCGTATGTCGTGCCTGCGTTGAGATTGACGAGGGGCGCTTTGTCGATTATCTGGAGTTTGACGCGGCGTCCAATCGCCGGGTTGAGGAAATGACCCAACTGCTGGAGCAGGCTGTCTACGCCCCCAGTTCTGGGCGCTATAAAATTTATATGATCGACGAGGTGCACATGCTCTCCGGGCATGCGTTCAATGCCATGCTCAAAACGCTGGAAGAGCCGCCACCGCATATCAAATTTATTCTTGCGACCACCGATCCGCAGAAAATGCCGGTTACTGTGCTGTCACGCTGTCTTCAGTTTAACCTGAAGCAAATGCCGCCAGATGCCATTGTCTCGCACTTAAATCATGTCTTGACAGAAGAGGAAGTGGCTTTTGAGGTGCCTGGGTTGCGTCAGATTGCCCAGGCCGCAGGTGGTTCCATGCGTGATGCGTTGTCGCTGACCGATCAGGCCATTGCATTCAGTGGTTCCAATATCACCGGCGATGCCGTGCGCGATATGCTTGGCACCATTGATCAGCGCTTTCTGGTCCGTCTGCTCGATTCCCTGAATCAGGGGTCGGCGCAGGGCGTGCTCGATATTGCAAATGAATTATATGAACGCGGCTACTCGTTTGGCGGCGCGCTGGCCGATATGGCAGTGCTGCTGTCGCAGATCGCCATAGAGCAGCGCCTGCCGGGTACTGCTCTTACCGAAGCGTTGTTGCAGGACGATATCGTGCGACTGGCGCGTACCTGCCACCCTGATACGCTGCAGCTGTTTTACAGTATTGCGATTCATGGGCGAAATGAACTGGCACTGTCTCCAGATGAATATGCCGGCTTTGTGATGACCTGCCTGCGCATGTTGTCTTTGGTCACGTCCGAGCCGGCTCACAGTACGGCCAGTGAATGGCAGGCCGGTAACGGTCACGCCTCCGGCGGGCAAAAAGCGGCTGCTGCCGTGGCCGCTTCCGGACCTGCGCCGGTGCATCAGGAATCAACAGCTGTCTCGCCTGCGGTTTCGGAACAGAGCGCACAGCCGGCGCCACCAACGGTTGGTCAGGCAGTGACCGCAAGTGCAACAGACTTGCAAAAAAAAAATCTGAATGACAGGTCGGTTGCGGTGGCTGCACAGCCGCCTGCGATCGAGCAACAGCCGTCAGCTGCATTGCCTGTGCAAGCGCTGCCGGCAAACGCAGCCCCAGTAGCGGCAGAAGCTGCGGGGCAGGTCGTTGCCTCGGATATAAACACACGTACAACCATCAGTCGCGACGGCGCATTACCGGTCGTTCTGGCGCCGCAGCGCGAGCCGATTGTGGTTCCTCCGGTCCATGCCGCAGAGCATCGGCCCCCGGAGCGCCCCGCCTGGGAAGACGATAGCGCGACTGGCGCCACGGGCGCGACAACCGCTGCGCCCATGGCAGGTGTGCCTGATGTAACGGCTGCGCCCGCGCTCAGCGATATGCCGGTAAAGCCCTTGTCCAACGGCAATGACGCCGGGCAGGACGCTGCAGCAAGGTCTGCAGATGGCGCCGGCGAACCAGGCGTGCAGGCTGGCACCAGCGCAGCAGGGCAGGCCCAGGTCTTGAGTTCGCCCGATGTGCAGCAGGCCACTGACGAATCCGGCCCGCCTGTGTGGGAAGATATTCCCCCGGACTGGGAAGCTGCCGGTCTGGCTGGTCAGACAGATGATGATGGCGATATTGTGCCTGCCGATAATGTGGTGGTTGAGAAAGACCAGACTTGGGTTCCCAGTCACCAGGATGCGCAAGCTCGCCGGCCACTTGCGGCCATGAATGCCCGCGAATGGGTGCAACTGGTCGCCGAGTTGCCGCTTGCCGGCTATGCTGCCGAAATGGCTCGCCGCTGTGAATGGGTGGCTCACAAACAGAATAAAATCACACTCAGAATTTCGGTCAAGGGGCAGAATGATTTGAACGCCAAGACCAAGCTGGAAACTGCGCTGACCGAATATTTCCATGAAGTGGTCCGGGTCGATATGGTTTTTGGCCGTACCGGCGACGATACCCTTCATGCCGTGGAGCAGGCCGAGCGCGAGGCATTGCAAAAGCGGGTGGAAAAAGCAGTGCAGGAAAATCAATTTATTAATACACTGATTGCTGATCTGGGTGCGCGTGTCGTACCAGGTAGCATAGAGCCGTTCAGGCAAAAAAGCGCTTGATGTCAACCGCAAACTATTGCGATTTATAGGAACTTATTCATTATGATGAAGAATCAATTGGCCGGTCTGATGAAGCAGGCCCAGCAAATGCAGGAAAATATGAAAAAGGCGCAGGATGCCCTGGCCGATATTCTGGTCGACGGGGAGTCGGGCGGCGGCATGGTTAAAATCACCATGTCTTGTCGTCATGATGTCAAACGTGTCACCATTGATCCTGCACTGCTTGGCGACGACAAGGACATGCTTGAAGATCTGGTTGCTGCCGCGTTCAATGACGCCCTGCGCAAGGCTGAGGCAACAACACAGGAAAAAATGTCCGGCGTGACCGCTGGCATGCCCATGCCTCCAGGAATGAAATTTCCCTTCTGATGCGCGACATACTGCCTGAACCTGAGCCGCTGAGTGCGCTGATCGAGGCGCTGCGTCGCCTTCCCGGCGTCGGTCAGCGCTCGGCGCGACGTATGGCCTATCATTTGTTGCAATACGATATAGCAGGTGCCGATCAGCTGTCCCGCGCACTCAGTACTGCCGTAAACGATATCAGGCATTGCGCTCGCTGCAACTCATTTTCCCAGAATGACATCTGTGAAACTTGTCTGAATCCGAAGCGCAATGCCGCCCAGTTGTGCATAGTAGAGACGCCGGCCGATCAAAATATGATAGAGGCCAGTCATGGATATCAGGGTCTGTATTACGTGCTCATGGGTAGAATTGCACCTCTCGAGGGCGTGGGGCCGGCCCAGCTGAATTTCGAAAGACTGCTCAAACGCGCAATGGATGGCACGGTCACCGAGGTGATTCTGGCGACCAATTTCACAGCAGAAGGGGAGACCACTGCGCATTATCTGACCGAAATTCTGCGTGAAAAAGGGCTGCAGGTCTCACGCATTGCGCGCGGCATACCCACGGGCAGCGAACTGGAATATGTTGATGCCGGCACCATTGCCTGGGCATTTATGGAGCGGCGCGGCGCGCAATAGTCGGCGCGGCAAAGGCGATATGTTACCGCCCTTGCCATTCAAAGAGGCCGGGCTGCTGCTTATCCTTTTTTGCGAGACGCTTCGATCAATGTATCCAGACCGATTGCATCTGCCACAAAGGTGCGTATGCCTTCACTGAGCTTTTCCGTGGCCATCGCATCTTCATTGAGCAGGAAACGAAAGTTCTTCTCTTCCGGCGCAATGGAGTCGATATTGGCTTTGGCCGCCATTGATTCATGCAGGTGCGCCGTGACGCTGCCGTCGGTTGCGGCCAGTGCGCCCAGCAGTTCCGGGCTGATGGTTAGCAGGTCGCAGCCAGCCAGCGCCAGTACCTGCCCGACATTGCGAAAGCTCGCGCCCATGATCTCGGTGTTGATGCCATGTCGACGATAGTACTGATAGATCCGGGTGACCGATTGCACGCCGGGATCGTTTGCTCCACTGTTGTCCGCTTCTACCCAACTGCTGCCAGCCGCTTTTTTATGCCAATCGTAAATGCGGCCGACAAAGGGTGAAATCAGCGTCACTCCGGCGTCGGCGCAGACCACCGCCTGGATCAGGGAGAACAGCAGTGTCATATTGCAGGCAATCCCTTCTTTTTGCAGGATGCGCGCGGCGGCAATGCCTTCCCAGGTGGATGCGATCTTGATCAATACACGCTTGCGATCCACGCCTGCTTGGTCGTACAGCTCAATAATGCGGTGCGCTCGGGCTACCGTGCCTTCCGTGTCGAACGACAGGCGCGCATCCACTTCTGTAGATACTCGTCCTGGCACGATCTCAAGAATCCGCCGGCCGAATTCAACCAGAATATGGTCCAGTGTATCTGCTGGTGTTGCCTTGGGGTACCGGTCAAGTGTGTCCTGTAGAATCGGACGGTAGGCGTCCTTGGACAGGGCTTTGAGAATCAGTGAGGGATTGGTGGTTGCATCGGTGGGCTTGTGCTCACGCATGCTTTCGAAGTCACCCGTATCGGCAACCACAGTTGTGAATTTTCTGAGTTGATCAAGTTGATTCATGTGAGATGTTTCCTGCACGGCCAGTGGTAGCATATTTGCCGTTTCCTGCAAACCATTGCTCCTTTCCGGCTCGATGAAAAATTGTAAATTAACAGTTGATTATTTCAAAATCTTACGGATACGTGTATATTACCCGCAATATACAGGCAAGATTCGAATAGCGGTCGCCTGACACATATTGTCATCTGGTTTTGCCGGCCAAAACCGGCGGTGGGTGCCCTGCGCTGACGGTGTCCATAGCTCCACACCGCAAGCGACGCGGATACAAACGCGCTTGAAAATATTGTAAATGTGATTATTGCGACGGCTTGGGTCGTCCAGTTTTTTTATTCCATTCAAAACTGTACAGGAAAGGGTTAAGGGCAGAATGCTTGTCAAGTGGTGCAGGGCAATATTGCTGACGGGGCTCGCTGTGATGTCAGGTACGTATCTACCAGTCGCATCCAGCCAGATAATCTCGTTCGCAAATCCCTTCGTAGGGGTCGGTTCCGCACAACAGGAAATTTCCCTGAATCCCTGTCTGCCTGAAACTGAAGTCCGCAATCAATTTGGCGCCGGTGCTGCCCTGCAATTGCAGCAGGCGGTAAAGCAGTGGCCGGCCAATTTGTGCAAGGACCCAACCATTGCCCGCAATCTGGCTGACTGGCTTTACAACAGTTCGGCGCTGCTTGCCAAAACCGACAGGCCGCTGGTCATGGCGGACATTATCCAAAACCGTAACCGGACGCTGCTTGCTTGCCGCGACCTCAGGTGCCTGCGCGATAAACTGCCCGCCATGGTCGATTGGGCCAAAACCAACCTTGATCGCACGCCGGTCTATGGAATAGATGATCAGCCCATTAGCGTTGAAGGCGCCTTGCTGTCGCTGCCCAGACTGTCTTTGCGCGGTCTGGATCTGCCGTTGCCTGGCCAGCAAAAATTCTGTGGGGGTGGCGGTATTGATGACCTTGATTTTTTCAGCACCAATCTGAAAGTATCGGGCAAGGCCTACGTGCTGGTCAAATGCAAGGCCGACAGCGGAGAGCGCAAAAGCTGGATCCTGGAGAACGACGGTGGCAAGGACTGGCGTGCTGTGGTGGATCTGCGCGCCAGCTCCATGCAGATCGGCAACCTGCGTCGTAATAACCATCCCATTATCTTCAGTTATCTGGAAGAAAGTCGCGGTACGCGGGTACGGATCCTGAGCTATCAGGACAACAGCTACCGGGAAATGCTGCGCTTTCTGGTTATAGAGGATCGCAGCAAGCTCGCGCATGCGTTTGAGGTTGAGAGCCAGTAGTTCGTCTGGTTTTCTTGCGAAATTACCCCTAAGTTTTTTCTATCGTCAAGCCTTACTCTGTATAATAGAAAGGTTTACTTATCGATACCAAATTTTTGGGGTTCTGCGTGCTCACGTCTTCCATATTCGAGGATAATCCTCAATTTCCCACCGCAATTCTGGCTCTGGCAGATGGCACGATTTTCAAGGGAATATCCATCGGGGCAAACGGCCATAGTGTGGCCGAACTGGTGTTCAATACGGCCATGACCGGATACCAGGAAATCCTTACCGATCCCAGCTACACCAACCAGCTTGTTCTGCTGACCTATCCGCATATCGGCAATACGGGTATCAACCCTGAAGATGTCGAATCTTCGCAGGTTCATGCCGCCGGTCTGGTTGTCCGGGACTGTCCGCGTCGTCTTTCCAATTTCCGTGCCACCCAGTCGCTGCCCGATTATCTTAAGGAGCAGGGTGTTGTTGCCATCTCCGGCATTGATACTCGCAAACTTACCCGTCGCTTGCGCGAGGGTGGTGCCCAGGGCGCCTGCATTCTTGTCGGCGACGATGAGCAGAAGGCCATCGCCCTGGCAGCAGCCTATGCCGGTATGGCTGGCCAGGACCTGGCCAAAGTGGTCAGTCGCACCGCGCGCGAAGAATGGCGTGAAGGCACTTGGCAGCGCACCAAGGGTTATACCCAGCCCTCACAGGATCGCTTCCACGTTGTCGCCTACGACTTCGGTGTCAAATCCAATATTCTGCGCATCCTGGCTGATCTGGGCTGTCGGCTCACGGTTGTGCCTGCCCAGACGGCTGCAGCCGATGTGCTGGCTCTGAACCCGGACGGCGTTTTCCTGGCCAACGGTCCCGGCGATCCGGAGCCGTGTGATTACGCCATCGAAACGGCACGCGTGGTCATGGAAAAAAGAATCCCGCTCTTTGGGATCTGCCTGGGTCACCAGATCATGGGCCTGGCGCTCAATGCGCGCACCATCAAAATGAAAAACGGCCATCATGGCGCCAACCACCCGGTCAAGGATGTGCAGAGCGGAAGGGTATACATTACCAGCCAGAATCACGGCTTTGCCGTAGACGCAGAGACATTGCCGGACAATGCCCGCGTTACCCACGTGTCCCTGTTTGACGGTTCACTGCAGGGATTTGAGCTGACCGACCGTCCCGCCTTCTGCTTCCAGGGGCATCCCGAAGCCAGCCCTGGCCCGCACGATATCATCGTGCTGTTTGAAAAATTCATCCGCTCCATGAGCGAAAAAAACTAGAGATATCATGCCCAAGCGTACCGACATAAAAAGCATATTGATTATCGGCGCTGGCCCGATCATTATTGGTCAGGCCTGCGAATTTGATTATTCGGGTGCACAGGCGTGCAAAGCCCTGAAAGCCGAAGGCTACCGCACCATTCTGGTCAACAGCAATCCGGCCACCATCATGACCGATCCTGAAACTGCCGATGTGACCTATATCGAGCCTATTACCTGGAAAGCGGTAGAGAAAATCATTGAAGTGGAGCGTCCCGATGCACTGCTGCCCACCATGGGCGGACAGACCGCGTTAAATTGCGCGCTGGACCTTGCCCATAACGGCGTGCTGGAAAAATATAACGTCCAGATGATCGGCGCCAATGAACAGGCCATCGAGAAAGCAGAAGACCGCCTGAAGTTCAAGGATGCCATGACCAGTATTGGTCTGGAATCGGCCAAGTCGGGCGTGGCCCATACGCTGGACGAAGCCTGGGAAGTGCAAAAGCGTATTGCTGCAGAAGCGGGCACCAGCGGCTTCCCGGCAGTCATTCGTCCCAGCTTTACGCTGGGCGGCACCGGCGGTGGTATTGCCTATAACGCAGAGGAATTTGAAACGATCTGCCGTCGCGGCCTGGAAGCTTCGCCCACCAATGAGCTGCTGATTGAGGAGTCGCTGCTGGGCTGGAAAGAATTCGAGATGGAAGTGGTGCGCGACAAGGCGGACAACTGCATCATTATCTGCTCAATTGAAAACCTTGATCCCATGGGTGTGCACACCGGCGACTCGATCACCGTGGCGCCTGCGCAGACCCTGACCGACAAGGAATACCAGATCATGCGTAACGCGTCCATCGCGGTACTGCGCGAGATCGGGGTAGAGACCGGCGGCTCCAATGTTCAGTTTGCCGTTAATCCGGAAAACGGTCGCATGATCGTGATTGAAATGAACCCGCGCGTATCGCGTTCTTCGGCGCTGGCTTCCAAGGCAACGGGCTTTCCCATTGCCAAAGTGGCGGCACGTCTGGCAGTAGGCTATACGCTGGATGAATTGCAAAATGAAATTACCGGCGGGCAAACGCCCGCGTCGTTCGAGCCGACCATCGATTACGTGGTCACCAAAATACCTCGCTTTGCCTTCGAAAAATTCCCGCAGGCCGATTCCCGTCTGACGACGCAAATGAAGTCGGTGGGCGAGGTCATGGCCATGGGACGCACCTTTCAGGAGTCGTTCCAGAAAGCGCTGCGCGGGCTTGAAGTCGGTGTCGACGGCCTGAACCAGAAAACGCTGGATCGTGAAAAACTGCAGGTCGAACTGGCCGAGCCTGGTCCGGAACGGATCTGGTATGTGGGCGATGCGTTTGCTCAGGGCTTCACCCTGGACGAGGTCCATTCCCTGACGAAAATCGACCCTTGGTTCCTTGAGCAGATCAAGGAAATCGTCGACATCGAGCTGGAGCTTGAACAGAAAACGCTGTCCGACCTGAACGAAACCGTCATGCGTCGCCTGAAACGTCGCGGTTTTTCTGATCGTCGCCTGGCGTTCTTGCTGGATGTATCCGAGTCCGAGGTGCGCAAGGTGCGCCATCAGCTGGGCGTGCGCCCGGTCTACAAACGGGTGGACACGTGCGCGGCCGAGTTCGCCACGAAAACAGCGTATATGTATTCCACTTATGAAGAAGAGTGCGAATCACACCCTACAGATAAAAAGAAAATCATTGTGCTGGGCGGCGGTCCGAACCGCATCGGCCAGGGCATCGAGTTTGATTATTGCTGCGTGCATGCCGCTCTGGCGTTGCGCGAAGACGGCTATGAAACGATCATGGTCAACTGTAATCCGGAAACGGTCTCGACCGATTATGACACGTCGGATCGCCTGTATTTCGAACCGCTCACGCTTGAAGATGTACTGGAAATCGTGCATCTGGAGCGCCCGGTGGGCATGATCGTGCAGTATGGCGGGCAAACGCCGCTGAAACTGGCGCGTGCACTTGAAGCCAATGGTGTCCCGATCATCGGCACCAGTCCCGAGTCCATTGATGTGGCCGAGGATCGCGAACGCTTCCAGAAACTGCTGCAAAAACTCGGCCTGCGCCAGCCGCCGAACCGGACAGCGCGCACCGAAGCGGAAGCCATTGCCCATGCGGCCGAAATTGGTTACCCGTTGGTGGTGCGTCCAAGCTACGTGCTGGGCGGCCGCGCCATGGAAATTGTCCATGAACAGACCGATCTGGAACGCTATATGCGTGAAGCTGTCAAGGTCAGCAATGATTCTCCGGTGCTGCTTGATCGGTTCCTGAACGATGCAACGGAAGTGGACGTCGATTGCCTGGCCGATGATGAGGTGGTGTTCATTGGCGGCGTTATGGAACACATCGAACAGGCGGGCGTACACTCAGGCGATTCGGCCTGCAGCCTGCCTCCATATTCGCTCTCAACAGACGTGATCGAGGAAATCAAGCGGCAGACCAGCCTGATGGCCCGTGCACTGAACGTGCGCGGCTTGATGAATGTGCAGTTCGCCATCCAGGACGGGCAGGTCTATGTGCTGGAGGTCAACCCACGCGCATCTCGCACCGTGCCGTTTGTCTCGAAAGTAACCGGCTATCAGCTGGCCAAGATCGCGGCGCGTGCCATGGCCGGCAAGTCGCTGGCCGAGCAGGGCGTGACCGAGGAAGTGGTGCCGTCTTACTTCAGCGTCAAGGAGGCCGTCTTCCCCTTTGTCAAATTCCCTGGCGTAGACACCATACTGGGTCCGGAAATGAAGTCTACCGGTGAAGTCATGGGCGTTGGCCGCACTTTCGGTGAAGCCTTCGTCAAATCCCAACTGGCTGCCGGCGTGCTGCTGCCGGAAACCGGCACTGCTTTTCTCAGCGTCAAGGATCAGGATAAACCCAAGGCGGTGGAGCTGGCGCGCGGTCTGGTCAATCTGGGCTTCAAAGTCGTGGCCACACGCGGTACGGCAGCCAAACTCATTGAGGCTGGCGTACAGGTACAGGTGGTCAATAAAGTGACTGAGGGGCGTCCGCACGTGGTCGACATGCTCAAGAACGGTGAGATTCAACTTGTGATCAATACCGTGGAAGAGCGCCGCAATGCAATCTCTGATTCGCGCGTCATCCGCACGCAGTCGCTGGCCGATCGTGTTACCTTCTTTACCACGCTGGCAGGCGCCCGTGCGGCAATCGAAGGCATGCAATATCTGCGCGACTCGGACGGCATTCAGGTGTATTCACTACAGGATTTGCACGCCGGACTGGCTTCGGCAAAGAAGGTATAAGCCGGTTGTCGGGCCGCATGGCCATTGCGTGTAGATAATGAGAACGATTGCCATTTTTCTTCGTGAAATTTGGCAATTTTTCTTTATGAGGCATGCGCCGCGCAAACCTCTCTTAAAATAGGGTTTTACGTTTGATTCTTTCAAGGAGCAGCATAATGAAAGGCCATCCTAAAGTCATAGACTATCTGAACTTTCTGCTTTCAGGTGAACTCGCAGCACGGGATCAATACTTCATTCACTCACGTATGTACCATGAATGGGGTTATACCAAGCTGTTCGAGCGCATCGGTCACGAAATGCAGGATGAGACAGATCATGCCGATGCGCTGATTCGTCGCATTCTTTTGCTGGAAGGCACACCCAAGATGGTATCTGCAGATATCCGGGTGGGCAAGGACGTTCCCGAAATGCTGCAACTTGACCTGGATACCGAGTTTGAAGTTCGGGACAATCTGAAAAAAGGCATTGCGCTTTGCGAAGAGTCCGGTGATTACGTAACCCGTGAAATGTTGCGTGTGCAACTGGAAGATACCGAGGAAGATCATGCGCATTGGCTGGAGCAGCAACTGCGCCTGATTGAACGACTCGGCCTGCAGAACTATCTTCAATCACAGCTGTAATAATTTCGATTGTAATATTTCGAAATTCTAATATCACGATAGCGATTGCATACCGACATGCGTGTTTTTATTAGTGGCGCCAGTAGTGGACTGGGCGAGGCGTTTGCCCGGTATTACGACTCCCGCGGTGCGCAGCTGGGTCTTTTCGCCCGCTCGGGCGACAAACTGCAAGTGCTATCGTCGTCGTTGTCAAAACCGGCGGCATGCTATGTGGGCGATGTGCGGCACGCGGCCGATCTGCACGCTGCGGCTGCAGATTTTTTGCTTAATGGCCCGGTGGACATTGTCATTGCCAATGCTGGCATCAGTGTTGGCATTCTCAATGGCATGGTCGAAGATGCCGAAGTGTTTCGGGAAATTATTGAAACCAATGTGCTGGGCATGGGGGCCACCTTTGAACCCTTCATTCCCGGAATGCAAAGCCGGGGGAGCGGCACCCTGGTGGGAATCAGCAGCGTTGCGGGTATTCGGGGCCTGCCCGGCTCCAGCGCCTACAGTGCATCCAAGGCCGCCACCACGGTATTCCTGGAAAGTTTGCGCATTGATCTGTACGGTACCGGCGTCAAAGTCGTGACGATCGCGCCTGGGTTCATTGATACCCCCATGACGCAGCACAATCCTTATCCCATGCCGTTTTTGATGAAGCCCGATGCTTTTGCGCAGCGCGCAGGTCAGGCGATCGCTCTTGGCCGCCGCTATACCGTCATTCCATGGCAGATGGGGCTGGTTGCCAGGCTGATGCGCTTCATTCCCAATGCACTCTATGATCGCATGATGAGCCGTGCCGGTCGCAAGCCTCGCCGGCAATAGGCGCCTTCCCATATGGCTCGGCCAGACCTGCACCCATCGCTGTGTGGGTGCACTGGTAACCGGAACAATTTTATGCCTTGAGCTTTATGCCTCGGTTACCACTTGTGGCAAATGACTCGTGTCAGCCCAGGACACAATCTGCCAGCTGTCATCATTGATAATTCGCAGGCGGTTGATGCTGGTATTGCGTTGGGTGAATTGGCGCGGCGCATCGGGCATCAGCTTGCCTGCAGCCCGCCACATCATGTCAATCGAACCACCATGGCTTACGATCATGATGGTTTCGTTTTTATGTTTTTGTGCCAGTGCGTTCAGCGTCTGCCTGATCCGCGCATAAAAGGTCGCCAAGTCCTCCGCCTTGTGTTCGTCCTGGTCCAGTTCGATGGTCAAGTTGTGATTGCGTGCCGAATCAAAGCCGGTCAGCTCTGACCAGAGCTGGCCTTCAAGAATACCGTAATTGCGTTCGCGCAGGCCTGGCAGGCGATGAATGGGCTTGTTGCACGACTGGGCATAGGGCAGGGCGGTGTGGTATGCCCGCTGCAGATCGCTCGTATAAATGTGTGCGGGCGTCGCGTCGCTGAAACAGCCTTGCAGATGCGCGTTCAGGGCCTGGGCCTGGGCGATGCCATTGGGGTTCAGCGGAATGTCGCGCCAACCCTGCAGGCGGCGTTCGGCATTCCAGTCGGTTTCGCCATGGCGGATAATCCAGAAATCGGTATGTGACATAGTTGGGCGCTCGAAGGAGAGTCGGGTAAAGGATAGAAAATCACGGATAAAGGTCTTGCTGCCAGCCGCGGTTTTGCTTGCTCTGTGCACCGGTCAGGTCGTACACTGCATATCCAGCAAAATATGACTTTACATCTGAATGGGGAAAGTAATGAGTGGACCTTTTTTTCCAATCTGGCGGCGGGTTGACCGGGCCCGGGATCATCAGATTGTAGCACCCGATGAGCGTTTGTCCTGGCCACAGACCGCGGTAATGGGTGCGCAACACGTTGTCGCCATGTTTGGTGCGACCGTGCTGGCCCCTTTGCTGATGGGCTTCGATGCCAATCTGGCCGTGCTGATGTCGGGCATCGGCACGTTGATCTTCTTCTTTTTCGTCGCCGGCCGGGTACCTAGTTATCTGGGTTCCAGTTTCGCCTTTATCGGCGGCGTCATTTCCGTCACGGGTTACGCCGGCAGTGGCCCTAATGCCAACATCGGCGTTGCGCTGGGCGCCATTATCGTGTGCGGTTTGGTGTATGCGCTGGTTGGGGTGCTGGTTTGGTACGCCAACAGCCGGGGCAATGGTTCGGCCTGGATCGAACGGCTGATGCCACCAGTGGTTACCGGCGCCATCGTTGCCGTGATCGGCCTGAATCTGGCGCCTATTGCCGCCAAGGGCGCGATGGGCTCCGGTACTACCTTCGAGGCGCTCATGGCCCTGATGACCATATTGTGCGTGGCCGGTGTCGCCGTTTTTACACGCGGCATGATCCAGCGCTTACTGATTCTGCTGGGGTTGATCGCCGCGTGCGTCATTTATTGGCTGCTAACCAATGTGGCCGGTATGGGCGCGCCGATTGACTTTTCCGGTGTGCAGGCTGCGGCCTGGTTCGGTTTGCCGACGTTGGTTGCCCCCGAGTTTACCGTGTCGGCCATTTCAGTAATGGTGCCGGTTGCCGTCATTTTGATTGCTGAAAACCTGGGCCATATCCGTGCCGTTAGCGCCATGACCGGGCAAAATCTGGATCAGTATCTGGGACGCGCTTTCGTTGGCGACGGGGTTGCCACCATGATTTCAGGCGCCGTCGGCGGCACTGGCGTGACAACCTATGCAGAAAATATCGGCGTCATGGCTGTAACCCGGATTTATTCGACCCTGGTGTTTGTGGCGGCGGCATGTATCGCCATCATCCTCGGTTTTTCACCCAAATTCGGCGCGCTGATCCATGCGATTCCAGGGCCGGTGCTCGGCGGCGTTTCCATGGTGGTTTTCGGTCTGATTGCCATTGCCGGCGCCCGTATCTGGGTAGTCAATCAGGTTGATTTTGGCGACAACCGGAACCTGATTGTGGCAGCGGTCACCTTGCTGATGGGCGCCGGCAATTTTACGCTGCAATTGGGGGCTTTCAAGCTCGAAGGCATTGGAACCGCCACCTTTGGCGCCATCATTTTGTATGCCTTGCTCAATTTGCGGCAACGCTCCGAGCCCGGACCGGACCAGAGCCCGTTCGACCAGGAACAGAACCTATAAAACTGCAATTTTTTCAATTGTTTTCAATACTTTAGCAACATTTTCCCGAATGCTTGCATTTTGTTCAGGAATTGGAGACAATGTCATAACGATGTCCCTGGCACTAATTAACCAGTGCCGGGGTTTATTTTTGTTTTTTCCATTCTTTTGTGCTTGCGCCAGGCATCGTTGGTCAAGTCTATAACACAACAGCACGCTCATCATCATGGCACATCATCGTGCAATGGGGGCGTTTTTACTTTTTTGAGACAGATATGGCAGGTATTCCATTAACAGCGCAAGGTGCGAAGCGCTTAGAAGAAGAATTGCACCGCTTGATCAGTGTAGAGCGGCCTGGCGTCATCCAGGCAATTGCTGAGGCACGCGCGCAGGGTGATCTGTCAGAAAATGCGGAATACGATGCAGCCCGGGAACGTCAGGGTTTTGTCGAAGGCCGCATCAATGAACTGGAAGGTCTCCTGTCCAACGCGCAAATCATCGAGCCGTCCAGTCTGGATGTCGATGGGCGCATTGTATTTGGCGCAACGGTCGGCATTGAAGACCTGAACTCCGGCAGTCACGTGACTTATCAGATCGTCGGCGATGCTGAATCCGATATCCGGCTGAACAGAATCTCCATTTCCAGTCCTGTCGGCAAAGCGCTGATTGGCAAGGCTGAAGGCGATGTAGTTGTCGTTACTGTGCCGTCCGGCGAGAAAGAGTTTGAAATTGTCTCTGTTGAGTACAAGTAAACTGCATATTGTTATGCAACCTTCCCGGGTGTCATAGGGCACGAGCCGGAATCGGTCGCTCAGCTAGGCTGATATACCGATAGCAGCAAAAAAAGCCGCAGAAAACAGTCCTGCGGCTTCTTTTTTTGTCTGACGGCAAGCGGTTATCTGCCGCCGCGACGGCCGGTGCGAGGCGCCGCCGTAGTGCGTCGGCCAGCACGCAGCGACAGGGCGCTGCCCGCACGGCGAGGGATGCCATGCGCCTCGGTGCCGCCGGGGCGTGCCGCAGGAGCCCGCGCCGGCTTGCGTGCCGGTGTACCGACCAGCTCGTCGTTTCCTCGAGCCGCCTTGCGTGGTGTCTTGCGGTCTTTCAGGGTTTTGCCTGCAGCCAGCAGCTTTTTCGGCGTATGGGGTTCATTGGGGAGTCGGCGGCTGCGTTCGACGGGTTCTTCGACTTTTTGTTCCCAACGGCGGTTTTGTGACCCGTGTCGATATAAAATAAGCGTTTTGCCGACGTGTCCGGCAGCGGCACACGATAATGAATCACAGATAGTGTCAAGCATGGCTATACGCGCGGCGCGATCATCTCCGGCAACGCGCACCTTAATCAGTCCGTGCGCGGTGAGGTTCATGTCAATTTCTTTCAACACCGCGGGCGTGAGGCCCTGATCACCGATCAGGACTACCGGTTTCAGCGGATGGGCAGCAGCGCGTAGTTCGCTGCGCTCTTTTGATGTCAATTCTAGGGTAGGCATAAGGTAATCAGGGCAATGGCCAAAAAGAAATTCTCGAAAGAATGGATACATCAGCATATCAATGACCCATACGTGAAAATGGCCAAGCAGCAGGGCTATCGGGCACGGGCAGCGTTTAAGCTGATTGAGATCCTGGATTCGGAAAAACTGATGCGGAAAGGGGATATTATAGTCGACTTGGGCGCTACCCCCGGCAGTTGGTCACAGGTTGCGCGCGAAAGACTCGTTGGCGAGGGCGGAGTGTTGCAGGGCCGCGTCATTGCGCTGGATCTGCTGCCCATGGAGCCTATTGCGGGTGTGGAGTTCATCCAGGGCGATTTTCGTGACGATGCGGTGCTTGCGGCCTTGAGCGACAAGGTTGGAGAGCAGCAGGTCAATCTGGTCATGTCGGATATGGCGCCAAACCTGTCTGGGGTCAGTTCCGCCGATTCTGCCCGGATCCAGCATGTATGCGAGCTGGCCATGGCGTTTTCCCTGCAGCATCTGACGCCCGATGGCGTTCTTATCGTCAAGGCATTTCACGGCAGCGGATTTTCCCAGATCGTGCAGATGTTCAAACAGCATTTCAAACGGGTCGTAGAGCGCAAGCCCAAGGCTTCGCGCGACAAGTCTTCGGAAACTTTCTTGCTGGGGCGCGGTCTAAAACATCCGGATAATCGCCAGTTCTAGCTATTTGCCGATCCTGCCAGTGTCGCTGGCAGGCAGGCCAGTTCAGGTATTCCCGCCGGTTGCGGGCGCCAAGCAGCGGTTCAGCGCCGTTGGCGGTGGTGCTGGTCGTCTTGCGTCCTTCAATATCAGTAATTAAATTACGGAAAGTGCTTGGAAACCGGATTTTTGCCCCAATTTAGCTGTTGTGAGCCCCCGGTTTTTTATGCCGGGACAATGACTTGCTGCAGTCGCCATAACACACCCGGGTGCAGTCAAAACCGGCACCTTTACCTGGAAATCGCGGGTAATGGTTTAATTTGTTTTTAAGCCGGTTGTAAAGCCTCTTTTTTTTATCAATAGGTTAGAATCATATGAACGAGGTAAAGACGCTGCTTTCAGGGTCATTTGCCATTCATCGCAGGAGTCAGATTGTTGAATAATTCTTTTTCAAAATTCGCTATCTGGGTGGTTGTAGCGCTGGTACTTTTTACAGTATTCAAGCAATACGACGGCGCAGGTCAGGTTACAGAGGGCGTGAGCTACAGTCAGTTCATGTCTGATGCCAAGCAGGGCAAGGTGTCCAGTGTTGAAATTCAGGGCAACAACCTGACGGTCACACCCAGCTCAGGCACGCGGCCGTATACGCTGACCGCTCCCAACGACCTGTGGATGGTCGGTGATCTCGTGCGCGAAGGTGTGAAAGTCACCGCCAAACAGCCAGAGCAGCCTTCATTCCTGCTTAGCGCGCTCATTTCATGGTTCCCCATGCTGCTGCTTATCGGCGTATGGTTCTTCTTCATGCGCCAGATGCAGGGTGGCGGCAAAGGCGGTGCCTTCAGCTTTGGCAAATCCCGCGCCCGCATGCTCGACGAAAGCACCAACCAGATTACCTTTGCAGATGTGGCCGGTTGCGATGAGGCCAAGGAAGATGTCCGGGAGCTGGTTGATTTCCTGCGCGAGCCCGCCCGCTTTCAGCGCCTGGGGGGCCGTATTCCCCGTGGTGTGCTGATGGTTGGCCCTCCGGGTACTGGTAAAACGCTGCTGGCCAAGGCCATTGCTGGCGAAGCCAAAGTGCCTTTCTTCAGTATTTCCGGTTCCGATTTTGTGGAAATGTTCGTAGGCGTGGGCGCATCGCGTGTGCGCGATATGTTCGAAAATGCCAAGAAACAGGCGCCTTGCATCATCTTCATCGACGAGATTGACGCCGTTGGTCGCCAGCGTGGCGCCGGTGTCGGCGGTGGCAACGACGAACGCGAGCAGACGCTGAACCAGATGCTGGTTGAAATGGACGGATTTGAATCCGGCCAGAGCGTGATCGTGATCGCTGCGACCAACCGTCCCGACGTGCTGGATCCGGCATTGCTGCGTCCTGGTCGTTTTGACCGCCAGGTTGTGGTCAGCCTGCCTGACGTACGTGGCCGCGAGCAGATCCTGAACGTGCATATGCGCAAGGTTCCCCTGGCTCCCAACGTCGAAGCGTCGGTCATTGCACGTGGTACGCCCGGGTTTTCCGGTGCCGATCTGGCCAATATTGTGAACGAAGCGGCCTTGTTTGCCGCGCGTCGCAGCGGTCGTACCGTCAATATGATGGATTTCGAAAACGCCAAGGACAAGATCATCATGGGGGCAGAGCGCCGTTCCATCGTCATGCCCGAGGAAGAGCGCAAAAATACGGCTTACCACGAATCGGGTCATGCGATTGTGGCCCGGATGCTGCCTAAAACTGATCCTGTACACAAAGTGACCATCATTCCGCGTGGTCGTGCGCTGGGTGTCACCATGCAATTGCCTGAAGGCGACCGTTACAGCATGGATAAAGGGCGTTTGCTCAATACCATTGCCGTATTGTTCGGCGGACGTATTGCAGAAGAAATTTTCATGAACCAGATGACAACCGGTGCGTCCAATGACTTTGAACGCGCGACGGCCATTGCCCGCGATATCGTGACGCGCTATGGCATGACCGAATCACTGGGTCCTATGGTCTATGCCGAAAACGAAAATGAAGTGTTTTTGGGGCGCAGTGTCACCAAAACCACCCATGTGTCTGAGGCAACCATGCAAAAGGTTGATGCGGAAATCCGCAGTATCATCGATGAGCAGTATTCTGTAGCACGCAAAATCATCGAGGCCAACAGCGATAAAATGCACATCATGGCCAAGGCGCTGCTGGAGTGGGAAACCATCAATGCCGATCAAATTGGCGATATCATGGCAGGGCGCCCACCGCGTCCGCCGGAAGATCCTGAACCTACCGGTGATTCCTCTGATACGCCACCGCCTTCATCCGGCCCTGCCCGGAAAGATCCAGGTAGCGATAAAGCAACTGTGACTGCCTGATCTTATTACTGCTGTATTTTTCATGAATCATTCCACATTCATTTGCGGGCGCTTTGAGCTTACACTCAAGCGCCCGCTTGTCATGGGCATCGTTAATGTGACGCCCGACTCCTTTTCCGATGGCTCTGCCCATTTCTCGGCCGATGCGGCTACTGCGCATGCGCTGGAACTGATCGGGCAGGGTGCCGATATCCTGGATATTGGCGGTGAATCCACACGCCCCGGCGCTGATGCCGTCTCCGAAGAAGAGGAGCTCAGGCGTATTATTCCGGTGATACACAATCTGCGTGATTGCGGCAAACCCATATCCGTTGATACCTTCAAGCCGACAGTCATGCGCGCTGCCCTGGCGGCCGGCGCTGATCTGATCAATGATATTTATGCCTTGCGCATGCCCGGCGCCCTGGAGGTCGTGGCAGCCCATCCCAATTGTGGGGTGTGCCTGATGCACATGCAGGGTGAGCCCAAAACCATGCAGGCTGCGCCGCAGTATGAGAACGTGACGGACGAGGTGTACCGGTTTTTGGATGAACGCAAGGCCGCGGCGGTGGCGGCCGGTATCGCGCCCGCACGGATCTGTCTGGATCCAGGATATGGTTTCGGTAAGACAGTGCAGCAGAATTATCAGCTTTTACGTGAACAGGACAGCCTGTCCGGTTTACACTCACCGTTATTGATCGGTTTGTCCCGTAAAACCATGATTGCAGCGGTTACGGGCCGGGCTCCGCAAGACCGCGTTGCTGGCAGCATTGCCGGCGCGCTGGCTGCTGCAAGCCGGGGCGCGGCCATTATACGGGTACACGATGTCGCACAAACTGCAGATGCCCTCAAAGTCTGGGCAGCCATAGAACAAGGAGAAATTCATGGGGCGTAAATATTTCGGAACAGATGGGGTACGTGGGGAAGTAGGCGGTCCGGTTATCAATGCGGAGTTTGCATTGCGGCTGGGATATGCCGCCGGCCGGGTACTGTCAAAGAATTACAAAGATAGCGCGCGCCCTATGGTGCTGATAGGCAAGGATACGCGCATTTCCGGCTATATGCTGGAGTCGGCGCTCGAAGCAGGTCTGGCTGCTGCCGGTATTGACGTTTACCTGGCGGGACCCATTCCGACGCCAGCGGTGGCTTATTTGACCCGCGCACTGAGGCTGACTGCCGGTGTGGTCATCAGTGCTTCGCATAACGCCTACCAGGATAACGGAATCAAGTTTTTCTCCGGTAACGGTATGAAGTTGCCCGATAACGTTGAGCTGGAAATCGAAGCGGCGCTGGATGAGCCGGTAGGCTGCGTAGACTCCGAGCACATTGGCCGTGCCCGGCGCATGCCCGATTCTGCGGGACGTTATATTGAGTTTTGCAAAAGTACATTCCCGAACGATCTGGATCTCAAGGGTATGAAAATCGTGGTCGATGGCGCGCATGGCGCAGCCTACCACATTGCACCCCATGTCTTTCGCGAACTGGGCGCCGAAGTGGTGGCCATCGGCTGCAACCCAGATGGTTTCAATATCAATTCCGGCGTGGGTGCCCTGCATCCCGAGGCGCTGGCCGAGAAGGTCAAGGAAGTGGGTGCGCATTATGGCATCGCGCTGGACGGCGATGCGGATCGGATCCAGATGGTGGATGCCGACGGGCGTATCTACAATGGTGACGAACTGCTTTATGCCATGGTCCGTGAGCGCATGATGCAGGGTCGCGTGGCCGGTGTCGTGGGTACGCTCATGACTAACTACGGTTTTGAAAAAATCATGCAGATCATGGGTGTGCCCTTTGAGCGGGCCAACGTGGGTGATCGATACGTGCTGGAAGCCATGCAGAGAAATGGCTGGCTCTATGGCGGGGAGAGCTCGGGCCATTTACTGTGCCTGGACCATCATAGCACCGGTGACGGTATTATTGCTGGTTTACAGGTGCTGACAGCGCTGGTGCGCAGTGGTAAAACCCTCGCGCAATTCATTTCAGATCTGAAAATGTATCCGCAGATCATGGTCAATGTGCCCTGGAAAAAAGGCGCTGACTGGAAAGCCCATGCGGGCCTGCAGGCCGCCAAGGAAGAAGTTGAACGTGAGCTGGACGGACGCGGCCGGGTGTTGATCCGTGCCTCGGGCACCGAGCCCAAGTTGCGGCTGATGGTCGAAGCCGAAACCGAAGCGCTGGCCCGTCAGGGCGTGGAGCGTCTGCAGGCAGTCGACCTGGCTGCGTGATTTCTCGTCGCCAGTTGTATGCAGTTTGTGCAACTGGCAATGCATTCTGTTGTAAGATTTCAAAAAATCGAAATATTACCTGTATGTGAAAAGTTTTTGTCAAATGAACCGGGTATCATGCAGCTTTACAGTAAATCTTAGGAATAGACCCGAATGCAAGAAATCATGCGGATCCAGGCAGACGAGAACGATACGTCAAGCCACAGCCTGGTCTTGGGGATTGCTACAACCGCCGAGGAAGTCGAACAGTTGCAGCGATTGCGTTACGAGGTCTATACCAACGAGATGAACGTGGTATTCCCCGGCGCAGTCAACGGCGTAGACATTGAACCGTTTGACAAATGGTGTGTCCATTTGATGGTTCGGGACCTGAAAACAGATGCGGTCGTAGGCACCTACCGGATTCTGAGTCCGGAAAAGGCAGCAGAGGCCGGCGGCTATTATTCCGAGCTGGAATTCAACATTGATCAACTGGCGCATATCCGCCATGTGTTATGTGAATGCGGTCGCTCATGCACGCATCCAGACTACCGCAATGGCCAGGCAATCATGCTGTTGTGGAACGGTCTGGCACGCTATCTTCTGAGTAACAATTATCGCTATATGCTCGGTTGCGCCAGCGTTAGCCTGGCCGATGGCGGCGTGCAGGCCTCCAAGGTCTGGCGTGCGGCCAAACGCGACATCGATGCGCATCCCGAGCGTCCGATCATGGTGCCCATCAATCCGTATCCGCTGGACAAGCTCACGCTCACAGATGATGCGAAAACACCTGCGCTGATCAAAGGATATCTGAAGATTGGCGCGCATATTTGCGGTGAGCCGGCTTTTGACCGGGACTTCAATTCCGCCGATTTCCCGGTTATTATCGATGTGGCCAATATCGATACCCGGTACAAAAAACACTTCGGTCTGGCCTGACCCTCATGGCGCCCATTGCCAGTGGTCTGGCAGGGCGCGTAACCCTTTGTGCCAGAAGCCGGGTCAATCCTGCTTTAGTGTTTGGGTGTCGTGATATTGAGAAGGCTGCAAGGTATCAGGAAGGAATAATGTCCAGCGTAAAGCCGGCTTTTTTCCATTCAGCGGCTTCCAGCGTCAGCGTGTATCGGGTCAACGGGTGATCTTCCAACCATTTGCTGCCCACGCGCAACATCAGTTTCTGATCGTCGGTTTCCAGTGAAACCGGTAGCGATGTCATCGGCTGGCGCCGGCGCATGAACACGACGGCCAGTCGCAGACACAGGGTCAGCAGCCATTTGACGCGGCTTGGCTTTTCGGGCAGCAACTTGTCCAGTTTGCCCTGGTGGCCCAGCGTAAGGAAGGAGAGCAGCTCCTGTTCGGCTTCTGAAAAACCGGGCATGTCGGCGTTGGCCATCACGTAGGCAGTGTGCTTGTGGTAATTATTCTGTGAGATGCTCAGGCCGGTTTCATGCAAATCGCAGGCCCAGCTCAGGTAGCGCCGCAGATCATCGGCTGCTGTTTCATCGGCCAGTATTGAATCAAAAAATGCCAGTGCCTGCTTTTTCACGCGCGCGGCCTGCCGGCTGTCAATATGGTAGCGTTTCATGAACACGCCCGCCGTTTCATCACGCTTGTCATGAGAACTGTCGCGACCCAGCATATCGTACAAAACGCCGACGCGCAGCGCGCCGTCGCCCTGGAACATCTGCTTGACCTGCAGCTCACTGAAAATGGCCATCATGATGGACAGGCCCGCCGGCAGCACTTCCATGCGGTCCAGCTTCAGTCCGCGCAATTCCGGTGCGTGGGCGCTACCGTGGCGGATCAGCACTTTTTTGAGCTTTTGCATGCCGTCCAGCGTAATGCCTTTTTCGGAAAAGCCGGATTCTTCCAGGGTTGCAACCAGCGCCTTGGCTGTGCCTGAAGAGCCGAAGGCTTCATCCCATCCCAGATGCCGATACTGTCTGGAAATGATTTCGATTTCCTTTCTTGCGGCGATTTCAGCCAGGACAAACCCTTCTTCGGTGACTTTGCCATCGGGGAAAAATGACTTGGTATAGGTGACGCAGCCCATGGCCAGTGACTTCATGATCAGCGGTTCAAGCTCCCGGCCAATGATAAATTCGGTGGACCCGCCACCGATATCGACCACAAAGCGTTGCTTGCTGGAAGGTGGCAGTTCATGCACTACGCCGGAGTACACCAGGCGGGCTTCTTCCTGACCGGAAATGACCTCTATCGGGTAGCCCAACGCGGCTTCCGCGCGGGGCAGAAAGTCAGCCACATTGCGCGCAACACGAAAGGTATTGGTTGCCACGGCACGTACGCGGCCAGCAGGAAAATTTTCCAATCGCTCGCCAAAGCGGGAAAGTACGGCAATGGCGCGCTGGATTGCGTCTTCGTCCAGTACGCGATCTGCATT
Organism: Advenella incenata; assembly: GCF_004217095.1. Taxonomy (GTDB): domain Bacteria; phylum Pseudomonadota; class Gammaproteobacteria; order Burkholderiales; family Burkholderiaceae_B; genus Advenella; species Advenella incenata. The sequence continues at coordinate 1,688,572 of NZ_SHKO01000001.1, forward strand.
CAGGCCTGCTGCAAGCCTGACGGTTTCCTTGAGGCGATCTGTTGCATAAATCTGCACAGAATTATCATTCTGGACAATCCTTGCAATGGACAGGCGAAAACTGTTGGAGCCCAGATCTACGGCGGCAAGTAATTGGTCCATGGTGCATCTGATAGGTAAGTGAAACGCCATTTTAGTGAAAAAAGGCCCAACAGTGAGCCAAATAAGGGCGACCGGCGACATGATTTTTATTTGTCATCAATTTGTTATATTGTGAGAGTATAAGAACTGTTCTTTTCCTAAAGCCTAAAACACTTAACGACTGCCTTCATGTCCGATACCAATTCCATCTCCATTTCTGCTCCTTCTCCTGACTCCGTCACGCTGCTCAATCGCGAACTGTCTTTGCTAAAATTCAATGAACGGGTGCTGGGTATGGCGATGAATCAGGCCAACCCGCTCCTGGAACGCCTGCGCTACTTGTGCATTGTCAGCTCCAATCTGGACGAGTTTTTCGAAATTCGCATCTCCAGTCTGAAAGAGCAGGAGCGGCAGTTCCCCAATGTACCGGGCGACGATGGAATGACACCTTCTGCGGCCTTCGAACTGGTGCAGCAGCGCGTGCATGAACTGGTCGACCGTCAATATGCGCTGCTCAACAAGGATATCTTTCCCGCATTGCGCAAGCGGGGTGTATCTGTACTGGCGCCCAGGGAATATACCGAAGCCGTGTCGGCATGGGCAAGCGATGTATTTCTGAACGAGGTGCTGCCGCTGCTTACGCCTATCGGACTTGATCCGGCGCACCCGTTTCCGCGTGTCTACAACAAGAGTCTGAATTTTATCGTCTCGCTCAGTGGGGAAGATGCCTTTGGTCGCCGTGCGTCCATTGCCATTGTGCAGGCGCCACGTGCCTTACCCCGTTTGCTTGAAATTCCCGAGTCGGTATGCGGGCAGCGCCATTGCTATACATTGTTGTCTTCGCTGATGCAGCAGTTTTCCGGAGAGCTGTTTCCGGGCATGCAAGTCAAGGGCCTGTATCAATGGCGTGTCACGCGCAACAGCGATCTGTTCGTTGACGAAGATGAGGTGACCAACCTGCGGCAGGCGCTGCAGGGAGAGTTGTCTCAACGCAACTTCGGGGCGGCGGTTCGTTTGGAAATTTCCGAAGACACACCGGTAGAACTCGAACACTTTCTGCAGCGAGAATTTGCGCTGGGGCCCAAGGACACCTACCGCACGCACGGCAGTGTCAATATGACGCGCCTGATGCCGCTATGCGATATTGACGCCGACCCGCAGTTGGTATTTCCCAGCTATCGTGCGCGCCTGCCGGCCCCGTTCGATTCCATGAACGACAATCCCGCAGAAATGTTCGATGCGATTGCGCGGGAAGATTTGTTATTGCACCATCCCTACCAGTCATTCAAGCCGGTCATCGACTTTCTGACGTCGGCCGCGCTCGATCCTCAGGTGGTGGCTATCAAGCAAACCATTTATCGTACCGGTGAGGATTCTGAATTGATGGGGCTGCTACTGGCGGCAGCCAAGGCGGGCAAAGAAGTCACGGTTGTGGTGGAGCTGATGGCGCGCTTTGACGAACAGACCAATATCAACTGGGCCGCCAAACTGGAAGAGGTGGGCGCACATGTCGTGTATGGTGTTGTCGGCCATAAAACACATGCCAAAATGCTGCTGGTCCTGCGCAGGGAAGGCAAAAAAATCGTTCGTTACGGACACCTGGGTACCGGAAATTATCATCCGCGTACGGCAAGGCTCTATACCGACTTTGGCCTTCTGACTGCCAATCCCGATCTGACCAACGATATGGATCGGGTTTTCTCCTTGCTTACAGGCCTGGGCGCCCGTCGTCCGCTCAAGCTGCTGCTGCAATCGCCGTTTACCCTGCACGATCGGGTGCTCAAGATGATCCAGGCTGAAACCGAACAGGCACAGGCTGGGAAAAAAGCAGTGATCATGGCAAAGATGAATTCTTTGCTGGAAGTGGATGTGATCAACGCCCTGTACAAGGCCAGCCAGGCCGGTGTGCGCATTGAGCTGATCGTGCGTGGGGTATGTGCGCTGCGTTCGGGGGTTCCCGGCCTGTCGGAAAATATTCGGGTGCGCTCCATCATCGGCCGTTTCCTGGAACACTCGCGGGTGTTTTATTTTCATGCCGATGGTCAGGAGCAGGTTTACCTGTCTTCTGCCGACTGGATGGCGCGCAATTTTTTCCGTCGCGTGGAAATCGCCTTTCCTATTCTGAATCCGGTTCTGAAAAAGCGGGTGATCAATGAGTCCTTTATTTTTCCGTTGAAGGACAATGTGCTGTCGTGGGAGCAGAAGCCCAGTGGCGAGTACGAGCGAATAAAAAATCGTCGGGAGCCGTTCAATATTCACCAATACTTGATGAATCTGCTTGGCAAGGCCAGCTGATTGTACGCGTGCATATATATGGGGCCCCCGCGCGTTGCTTCGCACCGGGGCCAGATCCCTACTGATTGACAGTGCCGCAACCCAGGTAGATCAGGGCCATTGCGAGATTTGAGATTGCCACAGTTGCGTACCTATAGGGCAGCGCAAGGGCAAAAGGTGCACAGTCCCTTTATGGTCGCGTCGCGTCCCCAAAAAAATTAGGGTGGTGAAAAAGGAGGGGCGGTGCTATTTTGAGGTGGGCACAGACTGGCCAGAAGCGATCAATGGGCCATGTGGCGACCAAGTCAATTGCATCAATGCGACCACAAGTAGTCCATAGCTGGATCAGGTGTCGTTACGCGAGCCGGGGCCCGTATTTTTTGTGCGACGGTGGCTTGAGAAATTACATCCGAAAAGCAGACAGGTCAGGCTGGGTCAACGGCAGTTTGTAACATGACACAATATGACAGGCCCGCGCGAGCTGTTGTTTTGCAACCTGCGGTTTTCAGATGATTTTTGGCTATTTTGACACAATTTTGTCACATGAATTGTTCTTTAAGTTACTGATAACAAAATACAAAAACGATGTACCTAGTGTTTTCCCTGGTCACGGAAAAAAACTGCTTAATATTTGTCACTATCCTGTCATATAACCGTTTTACTATACTCGGCATGGACATCAAGGTTCGTATTTTGTTACCTCTTTAACGTATTAAGGAATATACATGTTCAAACATGCACTTAAAAGCGTATCTGTCGCCATCGCGTTGTCGACCGCGACTTTCGCTGCACATGCCGCTAATGTGACCGGCGCAGGCGCTTCTTTTCCATACCCTGTTTATGCCAAATGGGCATCCCTGTACGCAGCTGAGACCGGTAATAAAATCAATTACCAATCTATCGGTTCTGGTGGCGGCCAACAACAAATTATCGCCAAAACAGTAGATTTTGGCGCATCTGACGACCCATTGAACGAAAAGAAACTGGCTGAAAACGGTCTGTTGCAGTTTCCAGCAGTCATCGGCGGCACAGTTGCTGTCGTTAATATCGATGGCGTCAAACCGGGCCAACTGAAACTGACAGGTCCTGTTCTGGCTGATATTTTCCTGGGTAAAATCACCAAGTGGAACGATCAGGCCATTACTTCCCTGAATCCTGGCGTTACTTTGCCTGACGCGGCCATTATCGTTGTCCATCGTTCAGACGGTTCAGGTACAACTTTTGGCTGGACCAACTATTTGTCCAAAGTTTCTCCCGAGTGGAAAGAAAAAGTGGGTGAAGGCAAAGCGGTCAAATGGCCGACGGGACAAGGCGGCAAGGGTAACGAAGGCGTAGCCGCGTACGTAGGTCAGCTGAAAAACGCGATCGGTTACGTTGAGTACGCATATGCCAAGCAGAACAATCTGTCCTGGACTCAGCTGAAAAACAAAGATGGCAAATTCGTTCAGCCTGAACAGAAAGCGTTTGCGGCTGCTGCAGCCAACGCCGACTGGAAAAGCGCACCAGGCATGGGTGTCGTACTGACCGAAGAGCCGGGTGCTGATTCCTGGCCCGTCACCGCAGCAACCTTTATTTTGGTGCACAAAAAAGCCGACAAGCCAGAACAGACAAAAGCTGTCCTGTCTTTCTTTGACTGGGCATTCAAAAACGGAGCCAAATCGGCTTCTGAAATCGACTATGTGCCCCTGCCAGATGCTGTAACCAAAGAAGTTCGCGCAGCATGGGCTTCCGAGATCAAAACGGCAGACGGTCAGGCGGTTTGGAAATAATCAGGTCACACGACTTGACCCTCTGAACAAAACATGGCGACTTAATCATTTAAGCCGCCATGTTTTTTACGAACACCAAGACGGGTTTACAATGAGCGTTTCGATAACGACAACAGGGGCCGAGCCTACCCGGTCCGCCATCCAGACTATGCAAAAACAACTTCCTCCAACACCGGCCAAGAGCAACGCGTTTGCCGACATGTTGTTCAAGAATGTGGCACGTTTTTTTGCCTTTTTCGTATTCATGCTGCTTGCGGCCATCATGGTTTCACTGTTGTATGGAAGTCAGGAAACGCTGCTCAAATACGGTGCGGCCTTCTTCTGGACAAATGACTGGGACCCTGTTAATGATGTTTACGGCGCAGTTGTCCCCATCATTGGTACGCTGATCACTGCTTTCGTGGCCCTTATTATCGCTGTGCCGGTATCTTTCGGCATTGCCATGTTCCTCACCGAACTGGCCCCAACCTGGCTGCGCCGCCCCCTGGGTACCGCAGTCGAGCTGCTGGCGGCCATTCCTTCCATTATCTACGGCATGTGGGGTTTGTTCGTCTTTGTCCCCATCTTTCAACAATACGTCCAGCCTACGTTGATTAATGTGCTGGGCAGCGTGCCCTTTATCGGGCAGTTTTTCCAGGGCGCTCCTTTCGGTATCGGCCTGTTTACGGCCGGCCTGGTGCTGTCCATTATGGTTATTCCATATATTGCTTCGGTCATGCGTGACGTGTTTGAAGTGGTTCCCCCCATGCTCAAGGAGTCAGCCTATGGCCTGGGATCTACGACCTGGGAAGTCATGTGGCGCGTCGTGCTGCCCTACACAAAAACCGGCGTGATCGGGGGCATCATGCTCGGTCTTGGCCGGGCTTTAGGTGAAACCATGGCCGTCACGTTTGTCATCGGTAACTCGTTTCGCCTGCCGGGCGGTGTTTTCGATCCGTCCAACTCGATCGCTTCGGCCATTGCCAACGAATTCAATGAAGCCGGCGGTTTGCAGAAATCTTCCCTGATTGAATTGGGCCTGATCCTGTTCCTGATCACCACCTTGGTATTGATGGCCTCGCGCCTCATGCTGGCAAGATTGTCAGTGGCCGAAGGTAAAAAATCCTGATTGTGGGGCTCAAGAGATAAATCATGAATACAACGACTGCAACAACATCACAGGCCAATTCGGCCATCAACCCGGGCAACTGGATTTACCGTCGGCGCCATATGCGCAACAAGGTCATGCTTGTCTTATCGTCGGCAGCGCTGCTGTTCGGCCTGTTCTGGCTGGTCTGGATCCTGTTCACGCTGGCTGTGAAGGGCGGCGGTTCACTCTCCTTTTCGCTCTTTACTGAAAAAACACCGGGTCCCGGCGAATCGGGCGGACTGGCCAATGCGCTGATTGGTTCCGTGCTGATGTCCGGCGTTGGCACGGCTATCGGTACACCCATTGGCATTCTGGCCGGGACCTATCTGGCCGAATATGGACAGCGGGGCTGGCTGGCGCCGGCAACCCGCTTTTTGAATGACGTGCTGCTGTCTGCGCCATCCATCGTTATCGGCCTGTTCATTTATGCCATCGTGGTTGCCAACTCGGGGCACTATTCGGGTTGGGCCGGTTCCTTTGCTCTGGCCATTCTGGTTATTCCTGTGGTGGTGCGTACCACAGACAATATGCTGGCGCTGGTGCCCAACAGCCTGCGCGAGGCGGCGTCTGCACTGGGCTGCCCGAAATGGCGCGTGATTACGCTGGTATGTTATAAAGCAGCCATGTCGGGGATCCTGACGGGCGTTTTGCTGGCCGTGGCCCGTATTGCCGGCGAAACCGCGCCGCTGCTGTTTACTGCGCTATCCAATCAGTTCACCAGCTGGAACATGAATGCGCCAATGGCCAATCTGCCGGTCGTGATCTATCAATATGCTGCCAGTCCGTTTAAGGACTGGAATGAGTTGGCGTGGGCTGGCGCCACCCTCATCACATTGCTGGTGCTGGCGCTTAATATTCTTGCCCGTAACTTGTTTCGCAAACAATAGTCAGCGACCCCTAAATTAAAGTATTCGTCAGGAAGACACACATGGAAAACTTGGTTACGATTGACCAGACAAAGATTGAAGTCAAGAATCTGAACTTCTATTATGGAAAATTTCACGCCATCAAAGACGTGAACATACGGATCGCGAAGAACAAGGTAACGGCATTCATTGGCCCGTCTGGATGCGGCAAATCCACGCTGCTGCGCACCTTCAACCGCATGTACGAACTTTACCCAGGCCAGCGTGCCGAAGGTGAAATCAACATGGATGGCGAGAACCTGCTAACGTCTGCGCAGGACATTTCCCTGTTGCGTGCCAAGGTCGGCATGGTGTTTCAGAAGCCCACGCCTTTTCCAATGAGCATTTATGATAATGTGGCCTTTGGCGTCAAGCTGTTCGAGCGTCTGTCCAAGGCAGCGATGGATGAGCGGGTGGAATGGGCCCTGACCAAAGCTGCCTTGTGGAACGAGGTAAAGGATAAACTTGGCCAAAGCGGCAACGGCCTGTCCGGTGGCCAACAGCAGCGCCTGTGCATTGCCCGTGGTGTTGCCATCAAACCTGAAGTGCTGTTGCTGGATGAACCATGTTCCGCGCTGGACCCGATTTCTACGGTCAAGATCGAAGAGCTGATTACCGAATTGAAAAAAGACTACACGGTCGCCATCGTGACGCACAATATGCAGCAGGCGGCACGTTGCTCCGATTACACTGCGTACATGTATTTGGGTGAAATGATGGAGTTTGGTGAAACGGAACAAATGTTCGTTAAACCGAAGCGCAAGGAAACCGAAGACTATATCACCGGACGTTTCGGCTAACACCAACATTGCCCGGTAGGCTGCGGCCGACCTGGTTTATCTATCTATGCGTGAAAAGCTGCGCGCTGCGGTATTCGATTCGTCGGATACCGCAGCGCGCAGTTTGTTTTGAGCGCGAGTTTTTAGCTGTTTTTGCCACAATCAAGGGTTATCCCTAACAACGCGATTTCCCATGTATTGGTAATATTTGCTGGCGCGATGTTTAAAACAATGTTTGATAATATGGATAGGTGAATCCATTGCGCCGCCCCGCCTCGTGCGGGGCGCTTCGTTTTCGGGACGGCTGTTCCTGTGGCCGATGCCCAAGAGCCGGTAACGCGCTGAGCGTCCGCTATTATTGGCGACACAAGCGCTGCCACGTTTCTTGTCGCCAGCGCGCACCTATGACCAGATATAGTATTATCTGAACAGGCAGGCAGCCTTGCCCCCACTTATTCATAGGAGCATTCATACAATGTCGTACTATCTCATCGTCCGGGTAAAAGTGAATGATCCCGAAGGCTATGCTGCCTATACCGCTTTGACTCCGGATATTGTCGCTGCCCATGGCGGGCGATTCCTGGTGCGTTGTCCTGCGCCGGTTACCCTTGAGGGGCCGCAAGAGCAGCAGCGTATCGTTGTGGTGGAGTTTCCCGATGAGCAGCATGCCCGCAAGTTTTATGACTCTGCCCAGTACCAGACTGCCAAAGCGATCCGCGAGCCCGTTTCCGAGGCACAGTTCCTGATGGTTCCCGGCGTCTGAGAACGTGCCTTGGCTTAAATCACTACGCTTTCGTCCGAGACCCAGAACACCTTGCAAAAACAGCGGCATGACAAGACATACCCTTGCATGTGCGGCGCCAAAAATGCCCTGACATATCATTTATAAGTAAAAGTACCTGGGCAAGTATCGATGCCCCTACCCATGACGTGCAGGCCGATTGGCGCGACAAGCCGACAATGTGTGCCGATGTGTGAGTGGGCTGCGCCCGGGGGCTCACAGGTGCGTATGGCCATGCACGTGCGGATCCACCATGTCTGCGGTCTGCAGTTCCAGAAATATGCCGCAGTTTTTGACATCATGAGGGACAGTGCAGCGTTGTCGCAGCGAGGCCAGTTGCGCTTTCAACTGGCTCAATTCCCGGATGCGCGCTTCTACGTGTTCAATATGGGCATCAATTGACTGGTTGACCGGCTGGCAATCGTCCGGTGTCTCGTCGTGCGCCTGTAACAGGGTACGGATTTCATCGTGGGACATATCCAGAATCCGACAATTCCGAATAAAACGCAGGCGCTGTACATGTTCATTATCATAATGCCGGTAATTGCCCTCTGTTCTGACGGGAGCGGGCAGCAGGCCGGCTTTTTCATAAAAGCGGATGGTTTCAGGCGTGCATCCCTGCAAACGAGCCAATTCTCCGATTTTCATCTTTTTTCCTATGCTGTTCAATAATGCCTTGACTCTGAAGTTACTTCAGGGTTTTAAATGCCATTATACGATGCAATTGGAGTACAAGCATGTCAGAGCAGCAAACCCGGGTTACCGCCATCCGAATCGAGCAAATGGACTGCCCGACTGAAGAGCGGTTATTGCGCAAGGCGCTGGAGAAAAAACCAGGAGTAACCGACCTTCGTTTCAATCTCATGTCCCGCGTTCTGTCTGTAACGCACGATCCGGCCATACTGGACGAGGTCATGCAGGCGATCCGCAAGATCGGTTTTACGCCGGAGCTGCACGACGGCAAGTCGGCACCAGCCAGGACAGTGGGCAAAACAGGCTGCTGCGGGCATTCGCATGACGCGCATGACCATCATGAGCATAAACATGATCACGGTGCAGACGGGCACGCTCACGCGCAGCACGCTCATGGACAGGCGCCCAACACACCGCTTGCGCAACCGGAAGGTGAAGTTTCTCCTAATATTGCCGGCGGCATGCTGCCCGCCTGGTGGCATCTTGCGCTAGGTGGGGCGCTGGCGCTGGCCTCTGAGCTGGTTCACTGGTTCGCTGGGCCAGCCTGGCTGACCATTGTCTGCGCTATTGCTGCCGTTGCCCTGGCTGGCACTGCAACCTATCGCAAGGGCCTGGTTGCGCTGCGTTATGGCGATTTGAATATCAATGCGCTCATGAGTATTGCTGTTACCTGCGCCTTGCTGATCGGGCAGTGGCCGGAGGCAGCGATGGTAATGGTGCTGTTTACACTGTCTGAATGGATCGAGGCAAAATCCCTGGATAGAACGCGCGCTGCGGTATCCGGCCTAATGAACCTGGCGCCTGAAACGGTGACGGTACAGATCAATGGACAATGGCAGGTACGTGAAGTATCGCAGGTGACCGAAGGCAGTCTTGTGCGGGTGGCGCCGGGCGAGCGCATCGGGCTGGATGGCCGCATTGTGCGTGGCACGACAACGGTCAATCAAGCGCCCATCACGGGCGAAAGCGTACCGGTGGACAAACAGGGTGGAGATACGGTCTTTGCCGGCACGATCAACGAAGCCGGTGAAATTGAAATAGAAGTGACGGCAGCAGCAGACAACACCACGCTGGCCCGCATTATCCATCAGATCGAAGAGGCACAGGCAGTGAAAGCGCCGACGCAGCGTTTTGTAGATTCGTTTTCCCGTTATTACACGCCTGCCGTAGTTGTATTGGCTATTCTGCTCGCAGTCATACCGCCGCTCTTTTTTGGCGGAGCCTGGCTTACCTGGATTTACCAGGCGCTGGTTGTGCTGATTATTGCCTGCCCGTGTGCCCTGGTTATCTCGACACCGGTAACCGTAGTCAGTGGATTGACCGCAGCAGCCCGCATGGGGATCCTGATCAAGGGCGGCGTGTATCTGGAGCAGGGGCATCGCATGCGTTGGCTGGCGCTGGATAAGACCGGTACGATCACGCAGGGTCAGCCGGTGCAGACAGGCATGACGCTGTTAGATCCGGAACGATCAGTCGACGAGCTGCAGCGCATCGCGGTAAGTCTTGCCGCGCGCTCCGATCATCCTGTTTCCCGGGCCATCGCGCAGGCACCCGAGGCGGCGGCCGTGGCGGCCATGGCAGTGGGCGAGTTCGTTGCCGTGGCGGGGCGGGGCGTGCACGGCGCTATTGAGGACGAGCGCTGGTATCTGGGCAGTGCCGTATGGGCGCAGGAATTGGGCCTTATGACCGCTGCGGTACGCGATAGCGTGACGGCTGCGCAAAACAGTGGTCAAAGCGTTGTGCTGCTGATGAACACGCGCGCCGCTAGCATGTTGTTTACCGCTGCCGACAAAATCAAGGATAGCAGCGTCAAGGCGATTGAGCAATTGCACCAGTTGGGGGTCAAGACGGTGATGCTGTCGGGCGATCATCAATCGGTTGTCGACGCCATCGCTAAAACCAGTGGTGTGACGCAAGCGCAGGCGCAGTTGTTGCCGCAGGAAAAACAGCAAGTGGTACAGAAACTGCAACAAGACGGTCATGCTGTGGTTGGCATGGTCGGAGACGGCATGAATGATGCCCCGGCGTTGGCGCAAGCTGATATTGGCTTCGCGATGGGCGCAATGGGTTCCGATACGGCAATCGAAACGGCAGACGTGGCGCTGATGGACGACAATCTGCTAAAAATTCCCGCCTTCCTCAGGCTGTCGCGCGTTACGCGGCGGGTGCTGGTGCAGAACATTAGCCTGGCACTTGGTATCAAGGCGGTATTCCTGGTGCTTGTCCTGATGGGACTGGGCTCCATGTGGCTCGCTGTCTTTGCCGATGTTGGGGCCAGCCTGCTGGTGGTGGCAAATGGATTGCGATTATTGCGGGCCGGACCAAGGCTTGCACAGCAATAATCGGCACCGGATCGTGACACTGAAAGATCGAAAAAGATTGTGTCAATAGCAACAAAACATGCCCGGGACACGAGATCGCTTTCATTGCGGTCGCCAGCCCCGGCGCATGGTCATTCATAATATTTCAATTGTCATAAATTATAGAGCCCGGAAGACTGCCATTAACATTTAATTGCAAATATAAATAGAAATCGTTATCATTTGGCTTTATCATCAAAAGATAACGAGGGCTTTTTATGGCAGTTTCATCGATGTATTTTGATCTGGGGGGCAGCAAGTTTGCCCCCAATATTCTGTTGGTTTCTATTCTGGGCGCTCTGGCGACGCCAGCGATTGCACAGACCGCAACGACCACAGCAGGAACCGCCTCGTCGGTGGCGACTCTACAACCGATCAATGCGGTCAGTGCGAACGATGCCACCAGCGAGGGTACGGGTCAATACAATGTGCCGGTGGTATCCAGTGCTACACGCCTGCCGTTGTCGCCGCGTGAGACGCCACAAACCATCAATGTGGTAACACGTACGCAAATGGATGATTTCCGGCTGAATAACGCGACGTCTTTGCTCTCTGCTGTTCCTGGCGTGTTTGTGCAGCAGGTGGAAACGGATCGCAATTACTACATTATCCGCGGTTATGACGTTACCAATTTTCAGGTAGACGGCGTGGGTATGCCGTTTTCTACTGAAGAGCAGATCGGCGACCTGGACATGGCCTTTTATGATCGGGTCGAAGTGCTCAAGGGGGCCAATGGCCTGTTGTCCAATACCGGTAATCCTTCAGGGACCGTTAATTTCGTACGCAAGCGTCCCAAGCGTGAATTTTCTGCCAACGCGGGCTTATCGTATAGCTCCTTTGCCACGCGTCGGCTCGATGTGGACATATCCTCGCCACTGAACGACAGCGGCTCGGTACGCGGCCGGCTTATTGGCGCCTACCAGAAAGGCAATTCTCATCTTGATCGCTACGGCCTGGAAAAACGTATGCTGGGTGTGATTGTGGATGCAGACCTGGGTGATCGTACAACGTTGACGCTGGGGCACACCTATCAGAGGAACAAATCGAAATCACCCATGTGGGGCGCCTTATCGCTTTACTATACTGACGGCAGTTCGGTTGATTACGATGTATCGGATAGTTACGCACCGGACTGGGCATACTGGAATACCACTGATCAAACCAGCTTTGCTGAATTGAATCACGATTGGGGCGGCGGCTGGAAAACCAAAGGCACATTGACCTACCGCAAGATCACCCAGGATGCGGAACAATTTCTGGCCACTGGCGTTCCTGATCGGGAAACGGGGCTTGGCCTGACCACTTATCCGACCAAGTATGACCGGTACGAGAAGCAGTGGATTGGCGATATCAGCACGACCGGAAAATATACGCTTGGCGGACGCGAACACGATGTGATGTTCGGGATCAACGCCAATCGCAGTAAAAATTATATGACTTCTCTGGACGCGGGCGTGGGTGTCGCTTTGCCCTCACTGTTTACCTGGGATCGGCAATTTCCACGTCCCGATTTTGCGAATGGCACGGAAACCTTTTCCGATTTTACAGTTCGTAAAACCACTGCGTTTGCCGCAACACGCTTGAATTTGCATGATGATTTCAAGGTAATTGCCGGGCTTAACTACACCCGAGCAACCAGCACCGGCGAACACTATGGTGAGCCTCGTGAATACAAGCGTAATAAACTGTCTCCCTACCTGGGCCTGATCTACGACCTGAATGACAATTACTCGGTGTATGCCAGTTATACCGGTATATTCAATCCGCAGTCTCAGGTGGATATCAACGGCCAGATCCTGCCTGCCATTGAGGGCAAAAACTATGAGATCGGCCTCAAGGGTGAGTCTGTTGACGGCAAGATCAATGGTGGTATCGCCCTGTTCCGTGCAGAGCAAGACAATACAGCAGAATACGACAGCTTTCTGGATGGCCTGAGCCGATACAAGGCCGTAAACTCACGCTCCACTGGCTTTGAATTGTCATTGCAGGGCGAGGTGATGCCTGGCCTGCAGGTCAGCGCCGGCTATACCCACTTTTTCTCGATCAAGGATGAAGATGGTAAGGCCGTGCGCGAATTCGTTCCCAAAAACTCATTTACCGTAGCCGCTTCATATGCCGTGCCTGCAGTGCAGGGACTGAAAGTAGGGGGCGCTGTGCGCTGGCAATCGGAGACGCGCCGTTTACAGGGCCAGACACCGGCTGGAGAAGACATCCATCTGAAGCAGAAATCGTATGCCGTGGCCGATCTGATGGCCAGTTATGAAGTCAATAAGAATTTCACGGTAGGCGTTAACGTCAAGAACGTGTTTGACAAGAAATACCTGACCTCGACGCAATGGGAGCAGGGCTTTTACGCTCCATCGCGCTCGGTCGGCATGAATGTTCAACTAAAGTACTGAAGAATCAAGGTAGCAGATCATGAAGGGCAGTCAAGCGGCAGACACAATTTACGATGTACTTGGGATAGGTCTGGGGCCGTTCAACCTGGGCCTGGCATGCCTGATGGCGCCAGTGGAAAATTTGACTGCCGTGTTTCTGGAGCGCAAAAGCGCGTTCAGCTGGCACGATGGCATGATGATTCCAGGCACGACGTTGCAAAACAACTTCATGGCGGACCTGGTTACGCTGGCGGACCCGACCAGCCCCTTCACTTATCTGAACTACTGCAGGCAACAGGGAAAAATCTACCGCTATTATTTTCGGGAAAATTTTTATCTGACCCGGCAGGAGTACAACCGTTATTGCCAGTGGGCGGCCTCGCAACTGGACAGTGTCCATTATGAACGGCAAGTGACCGCGCTGGCGTATGACGAAGCTGATCAATGTTACGTGGCCACAGTAACCGATTTACGCAATCAATGTCAGTTGCAATATCGTGCCCGCAGGCTGGTGGTCGGTATCGGCAGTGTGCCCAGTCTGCCGGCCTGCGTAGGTGAAGATTATTTGTCGGCGCACACTGGTCAGTACCTGCGGCAAAAAGCCAGATTACAACAAGCGCGCAGAATTACCGTGATCGGCAGCGGGCAGAGCGGCGCGGAAATTTATTATGATCTGCTCCAGGATATGGAGCAGCACGATTACGAGCTGTACTGGATCACGCGTTCTTCCCGTTTCTTTCAGATGGAAACCGGCAAACTGACGCTTGAACTGATTACGCCTGACTATGCCGAGCATTTTTACAAGCTGGATGAGCAGCAAAAGCACAGGACGCTGCAGGATCAGGTCAGCATTTTCAATGGCATCAATACCAGCCTGATCGAACAGATTTATGATGAGCTGGATGAAAAGTCACCAGACAGTGCTCGCCGCACACACCTGTACACCAATATGGCACTTACCCAGTGCAGCCGCCACGGCAGCGACACGGAACTGGTATTCGACCATTGCCAGACGGGCAAGCGGTACCGGTTCATTACAGATGAAATCGTGTTTGCCACCGGCTATTGTTATCGTATTCCCGATTTTATGCAGGGGATTGCCGACCGGCTCAATCTGACCAGCCAGGGGCGCTACCACCTGGCTCAAGACTATGCCGCAGACGTAAATGGTGATGAAGTCTATATTCAGAACGCGGGCTTTGACAGTCACGGCCTGACCAATCCGGACCTGGGATTAAATTGCTTTCGCAATGCCTGCATTATCAATGCGATCATGAAGCGGGAAGTGTATGCGATTGATTCCGGTACGACATTCCAGGCGTTCACGCCGCAAGAGAACAACCAGTTTGCACAGTTGAGCGACAAATGACCATACGCCTTGCCATCATCATTATGTCTGCATTGGGCATGATGAGCGACACCGTGCTTATCGGCTTTTACCCGCAGTTTTTCGACATGCGCTATGGCAACACCGATCAGGTGCACACCGGGATGTATGTGGCTGCCATTTCGATTGCTGTCATGTGTACGCTGCCGATCTGGGTGCGGGTAGCCAAACGGTTTGAGCCCATGTCGCTTATCGGTTTTACCCAGTGCATAGCGGGCCTGCTGTGCCTGTCGGCCATCTGGGCAGAAACCCTGACGCAGTACTGGGTTTTGACCATGCTCATGTTCATGTTCAAAAGCAGTTATCTGCTGATGTTTCCGTACCTGATGCGCATCGTCAATAGCGACGAGCATAGCCGAACCATCGCGCTGCTCTCGGTCGTTGTGCACATATCGGGTATTCTGGCCGCCGCCTCGGGTGGCTACATATTGCAGCACTTGGGCGCGAGTGCTGCGCTGGTTCTGATGGCTGCCGGTGATTTCGGACAAATGGCCATTACGCTGTGGCTCAACCGCAAGGGAAAAATCATCAAGGTTAACAACCAGCAGCCAATCAATGCACAGGATATCAAGGATACGGCCGCTATCGTCGCGGATGATGCAACGGCGCCTGCGCCGGTAGCCACACGCCGCGGATTCTCGCATCTGACCAAGGGTATCCTGACGCTGAGCCTGATTATGTTTGTGTTCGATTTCAGTGCCTATCTGATACGACCATTCTTTTCTGAATACTGGATTTATGCAACGGCGCACAAGGACCAGACCCTGGCAGGATTGATTTTTGCCATTCCGGGACTGGCGGCGGTGGTTGCCCTGATTGTCAAGCATCGGCTGAGCGCGACGGCGACCCAACGCAATGAAAACCTGTCCTGGAATTTGCTGTTGTCGCTGGTCGGACTGTACCTGCAGTCGATCCCGTCCGACATCGCCATTGTGATTGGCCGATGCATGTACGGCTGGGGGCTGTTTCAGATTGCGGTCAAACTGGAGGTCAGCCTGTTTAGCATCAGCCGCAAGGAAGACTATGCGCATCACTTTAGCATCACCAATTTTTTCCAGAACCTGGGCGTGCTTATTTCCTCCTGGTGTGCAGGATATATCGTCAGTCTGATCAGTCATCAGGCCGTGTTCCTGATCGCAGCAGCGGGCATAGCGTTAACGTGGCTGGCCAATAAACTGACGCTGGATCTGGACCATATCAAGCCAACTGGTGTCCCGCAGGACACCGATACAGACAGGAGTAAAGAGATTGAACTGGAATCCCGGCGCGTTTGAGATTCGGGAACTCGTTCCCGAGCACGATGTACCCGTATTTCATCCGTGGTTTGACCTGGAATACGCCAGCTACTGGGATATGGCAGATATGACCCGGCAGGAAGTATTGGCGTTCTACAAGACGCAGCAGGCCAGTTCGCATGAGTGGGCCTGGGTTGGTACGCAGCACGGACAGATTTGTTTTCTGCTCGAATGTTATGACCCGCAGCATCATGACATTGCCCGCCATTACCAGGTGGAGCCTGGCGACATCGGCATGCATTTTTTTGTAGCGCCTGCAACCGAACAACGGCATGGCTACACGCTGGATGTTATGCGCCATGTCATGCATTACCTGTTTAACCAGGTTGGTGCGCGACGTGTCGTGGTTGAACCCGACAGTCGCAATGACAAGGTAAGGGCGCTCAACCGCAAGGCCGGATTCGCAGAGGTTGGTGTCATTGCCCTCAAAACCAAGCATGCCATGCTGTCTATTGCCACCAGGCCAGCCTTCGACGCAACCCTATCACTTTCAGGAACTACTAAGATGAGCCATTATCCCGTACCGTCAGCGCAACAGCATCTGCGCCATCTCGAGCCCGAGATCTGGAAACATGTCAATCGTCATCTGGTTGCCAAAGCCATTGCCGAATTTTCGCACGAACAGATTTTGATGCCGGCGCGCAGTGACGCGCCTCATGATGGCGGCCATACTGCCCCTGACGATAGCCTGCATGCCTATGTACTGGTGTCCGACGATGGACAAACGCAATACCAGTATCTGGCGCGTCCCATGATGTTACGCCACTGGCATGTTTCAGAACCATCGGTCACCCGTATTTGCAACGGCCAGACGCTTGAACTGGATGCCTTGTCTTTTATTATCGATTTTAAGGAAACGCTGGCCATACCTGCCGACAAACTGCCGGTGTATCTCGATGAAATAAGCAGTACCTTGTATGGCGCAGCGTACAAGCGATGCCATCAATCATTGGATAGCAAGGATCTGTTGCATGCAGATTACCAGCAGATAGAAGCGGCCATGACCGAGGGGCACCCGGGTTTCGTTGCCAACAACGGTCGCATTGGCTTTAATGTGTTCGATTATGAAAGCTACACACCGGAAACAGGCAGTCGCTTTACGCTGGTATGGCTGGCGGTCCATCGTACTCATGCTCATTTCGCGTCGCTTTCGACGCTGGAATATGACAGCTTTGTGCGCCAGGAACTGGGCTCGCAGCAGGTGACTGACTATCGCGCGCAATTGCAGGCACAGGGACTGGAGCCGGATCATTATCTGTTCATGCCCACGCATCCATGGCAGTGGTTCAACCGTTTGAGTATTGCATTTGCAGCCGACATTGCACAACGCAATATTGTGTACCTGGGCATTGGCCAGGATACATACCAGGCGCAGCAATCGATCCGCACTTATTTCAATCACACGGATCATGAAAAATGCTATGTAAAAACGTCCTTGTCCATCCTTAATATGGGCTTTATGCGTGGCCTGTCTCCTTATTACATGGCGGGTACACCGGCAATCAACGAATGGCTCAAGCAACTGATTGACAGCGATCCTTTCTTACGCCAGAACGGTTTTGACATCCTTCAGGAAGTTGCCTCTATCGGCTACACCAATCGCTATTACGAGGCGGCACTGAAGAAGGACAGCCCCTACAAAAAAATGCTGTCTGTATTATGGCGTGAAAGCCCGGCCGAAAAAGTACAGAAAACAGAACGGCTGATGACCATGGCATCGTTACTGCATCGTGATCGCGACGGACAGGCGCTGTTGCCTCTGATGATTGAGCAGTCCGGCTTGTCCAGCAGTCAATGGCTAAGTCGCTATTTTGACGCTTTCCTGGTTCCCGTGGTGCATTGCTTCTATGCCTATGAACTGGTGTTCATGCCGCATGGCGAGAATCTGATCATGGTCATGGATCACAGTAATGTGCCGCAGCGCTGCATCATGAAGGATATTGCCGAAGAAAGTGCAATTCTGGATCAGGACTTTGATATTCCGGAGCATATTGCCCGTCTCAAGGTAAGCGTGCCGGAAGACTACAAAATACTGGGAATATTCATCGATATTTTTGACGGCGTATTCCGGCATATGAGCGATATCCTGCATAGCAGCGGCTGCTGCAGCGAAGAACAATTCTGGACGTTGGCAGCGCTGTCCGTTAAGCGGTATCAGCAGGCACATCCAGCTTTGGCCGATAAATTCGCTCGTTATGACTTCTTTGCAGATGATTTCAGACACTCGTGCCTGAACCGCTTGCAATTGAAAAACAATCTGCAGATGGTGGACCTGTCGGATACAGCTGGCAGCCTGACCATGGCCGAGAACCTGCCCAATCCCGTTGCACGCTTTCGCACACTGTCGGTGGCCGAGCTGGAGGCCTCAAACCTGATGCCGCAGCCCGAACCAGCCTAATCTTTCCGGAGAATTCGCATGGATCTTGCAGACATTCTGAAGCTGGCTTCTCCACTGCCTGTCAGTGCCTATTTTGATCAGGCGGTCTATGAGCAGGAGCAACAGCGTATTTTCCGGTGCAGCCCGCTTTATGTGGGGCACCAGAACAGTGTGCCAGAGGTGCAGGACTGGTATGCGCTGCCGCAGGAAAACGGTGGACGGGTATTGCTACACAATGCCGATGGCATCAAACTGATGTCCAATGTCTGCCGCCACCGCCAGGCATTGATGCTGGGCAGCTACAGCACCAACTGCGAGCTGACCGAACATCGCGGTTCGCTGGGGCAAACCGGCGGCAACATTGTCTGCCCGGTCCATGCCTGGACTTATCGCGCGGATGGCCAGTTGTTGTCAGCGCCGCAGTTTGAAATTCGCCAGTGTAAAAAACTGGAGTCTTCGCCTTTGCTGAACATGAGCGGTTTTTTGTTTGAGCATCCGTCCGGGCTGCCGCACGATATTCACACGCTGTTTGATGAACTGGGACATGATCTTTCCCATTACCGGCTCGATCATGTGGAAACGCATAGCTGCCCGTGCAACTGGAAAACCTTTATCGAAATCTACAATGACGATTATCATATCGGGCCGTTTCACCCGGGACTGGGCAAATACGTAGAGTGCGACGCCCTGCGCTGGGCTTACGGCAACTGGTATTGCAAGCAGACGGTTGGTGCAGAGCAGACGCTGCAAAAGGGCGGTACACCGGTCTATCGGGAGTGGGAACGCCTGCTCAAAGAGTACATGGGTGATGAAACGCCTCAGTTCGGCGCAATCTGGATCGCAATTTATCCCACGCTGATGATCGAACTGTTCCCGCATGCGCTGGTGGTGTCGTCGCTGTTTCCCAAAGGTCCAGGGGAAACGCTTAATCTGATTGAATTTTATTATCCCGACGATGTATTGGCGTTCAGCCCGGAACTGGCCGAGTACCATCGCAAGGCCTATATGGAGACGGCCGAAGAGGATGACGAAATCGCGGTCAGGATTGACGAAGGACGTCGCGCGCTGTATTTACGGGATCGCAATGACCACGGCCCCTATCAGATTCCGCTGGAAGAGGGGATGGCGCAATTTCACGCCTGGTATCGCACCATGATGAATATGGATAGCACACAGCCCCCTGTGTCGGGTGTCAATATTTTCTGATACGGGTGTGCAATAACGACATCTGTAATCATTTCACCCGCTGCGTGATCATCGGTAAACATTCTGGCCATTGACACACGTTTCTTTTGCCCATGCATAACAGGATGCGTGATCTGTGTGCCTACCCGGCAGACGGCGTTGTGTCGGCGGCATGGTCCGCCTGCAGATGCCTGTGTGTCGAACGCTGTTATGGCCCGCGACGGACGACAGGCTCGTGTCGCATGGCGAAGGGGCGGTTGACCCCCTCAGGTATCAGTGCCACAGGCGTGATGCAGGCGTTCAATGCGGTCATCGGCGGCTTGATGGCAGTGTCGCCGCAACTGCACCAATGTGTTGCCTGGGCGCCTGTATAAAGCACCAGGTCCAGGGTTTACCATTTTTTTGCTATATCCAAAATGCCATCGTTGCGCTGGCGGCGGCTGACTTCGTCTATGACCCATCGCGGAGCGCCGATATCGGCCAGCACATGCGAATCCAGATGCTGGATTTGGCTGACTGCCGTTGACCAGGGGTCATCTTGATTGACTGCGTCGGGCAGGGCGGTCCATGTTCGGCGTCCTGCTTTGGACCACAATGTCGCGAGCAGTCTGCGAAATCGGCTATGGCCCTCGGAAGTGCAGGTAAGGCTGGGGCAGGAAGGGGTCTGGATAGCTGTATTCATGATCGTTCCTTAGGCTCGTTGTGTATAAGCGTTGCTAAAAACAGCACACTTATGGTAAGTTTAGCTATCCATTCGACCAATGAAAATCAATGATTTTTAACTAGATTGGTCATTTTTTCTTACCAATTGTCTCTGTGGCAATCAGAGGCTATACCCATTGTGAAACGTGATGGCCAGAATTCCCTTAAATACGCTTCCCGCCTTCCGTACCGTAGCCGAGCTGCAAAACCTGCGTGCCGCTGCGGAAGTGCTGCACCTGACGCATAGCGCGGTCAGCCAGCAGATCCGTCAGCTGGAAACCACATTGGGGTTTGCGCTGTTCGAGCGCCAGGGTCGCAGAATCGTGCTCAATGCGGCCGGCGCTACATTTTTATGTTCCGTGCAGTCGGCAATGATCCAGCTTGAAGACGGAGTGCAACTGGCCAGGATGGCTTCGGACAGCGTAGAGAAAAAACTGCGTATTTCGGTGGTGCCCTCATTTGCGCAGCGCTGGTTGTTGCCGCGGCTGGAGCGCTGGCGGGAACGCCATCCGGATATAGCACTTGAAATAACCACATCTCAGCAAATTGTTGATTTGCAGCGCGACGGGTTCCATGCTGCGGTACGTGAAGGCATGGGTCCGTGGCAAGGCGTCGTGGCAGATCGCCTTTTTGACGATCCCATGCCACTGATTGTGGTCGGTTGCGCCGTGGATGCACGGCGTCTTGTCGGCGCGCCGCCCGCTGCCTTTCTCAAGGAACCGCTGTTGGGCGATCGAGGCGCCTGGCAGGCCTGGTTTGCTGCTGCCGGCTTGCAGGTGCCGTTCAATACCGTGGCCGAGTTCAACGATATGGGGCTGATGCTGCAGGCTGCAGAACAAGGGCTGGGCCTGACGCTGGCGCGAGAGCTGCTTGCTGCAGACGCTATTCGCAATGGCAAGCTGATCCGCTTGTCACCCATTTCGGTCGCTTACGACACTGCGCATGCCATCCATCTGGTGTACCGCCCGGCATTGCGCGACTGGCCTGCGCTGGCTGCATTGCGCACCTGGATTACCGAAGAACTGGCCGCCTCGCGTGCGGCCTTGTTGCATGACGCAAGCAACGAACAGGGCGCCGGCGATAGCCAGACAACGTATCAGGCTGACACGTGAGACAATGACAAGTGAAATTTTCGCGCTGTTGTAGTAAGCTGTATTGAACACCGGATATTGCACCGATCTGCTCAGTGCTGCGGGTGCCTCCACGGTTGCTGGCGCATGCGCCAGTTAACGGTTGATCGAAAGGGTGGCTTGGTCAGGGTCCTGTTGCTTATCCGACTGCTTTGTTAAAGAAGGAGAACAGTATGGCTGAATCTGCCAACACGACCGGCCGCTATATTGTGCTGCTGCGGCAGGGGCGAACTGATGATGGAATACGGGATCTGCAGCGCATTACCGGCGCTTCCATTGTCAAATCCGAGAGCACGACCGACGGGCAGTACACAGCGCTGGAGCTGAACTGTGCCATTGTTTTTGATCACATTGGCGCCGCCCTGATCCGTTGCGAAGTAGCGGCTGGCAATGCGATTCAAACGGCCTCGCAACAGGCGCAGAGCAATATTCTGATGATTGAGCCCGAGCGTCGCGTGCATGCCATCGCGGTGTCATCGAACCGGCCTGAGGGCACTGCACAGGGCGATGCCGATGCGCAGGCGACCTGGGGCGTACGTGCCTGCGGTGCCGATCATTCAGGCTATAACGGTCAAGGTATCCGTCTGGCTGTTCTGGATACCGGCCTGGACTTGCAGCATCAGGACTTTGCGCAACGGCAGATCGAATCGCGCTCCTTTGTGACTGGCGCTGAAGTTCAAGACGAAAATGGCCACGGCACACATTGCGCCGGTATTGCCGCCGGAACACTGGAGCCGGTTACCGGCCCTCGTTATGGTGTGGCCGGACAAGCACAACTGTATATCGGCAAAGTGCTGGGTAACGACGGCAGTGGGGGTGACGGGAGCGTGCTCGATGGCATTGACTGGGCGGTGGGTGAGGGCTGCGAAATCGTTTCCCTGTCGCTTGGCAGTCCCGCCAAGGAGGGCGACAGCTATTCACACATTTTCGAGGAAGTGGCAAAGCGCGCTTTGGCCGCCGGCACGCTAATCATAGCGGCTGCAGGCAATGAAAGCCAACGACCCGACTACATCGCGCCGGTCTCGCATCCAGCCAATTGTCCATCCATTGTCGCGGTAGCTGCAATTGACGAGCATATGGCGATAGCCCCCTTTTCCAGCGGGGGCCTGCAAAATGACGGCGGACAAGTGGACGTTGCGGCGCCAGGCGTCGATGTGCTTTCCTCATGGCCAAGTCCGAAAAATTACAATACCATCAGTGGAACCAGCATGGCCACGCCTTTCGTTGCCGGCGTAGCGGCGCTGTTTGCCCAATCCGATCCTGCTGCCCGGGGCAGCGTGCTGCGCGATCGCATCGTGCAAAATGCCCGCCCATTGCCATTGCCGCAGCAAGATGTGGGACGCGGGCTGGTTCAGGCGCCCGGTCGCCCGGCCGCAGTCAATGGCCAGGACATGGGTTCGTAAATGCGCCAATGAAAAACAATCAGGAGAGGGCCATGACACGCATTACTTTGACGGTGTTGGTCAAGGAGACCTATCGGGAGCGGTTTTCTGTGGTTGTGGAAAATTGCCGCCGGCAAGGCATGGCCGTCGAACGGGAAATGACCGCCCTGGGCCTGTTTTCGGGCAATATCGAGGCTGAAAATGTGACGCAGCTGCGTGCTGTAGAGGGCGTGGCTGCCGTGGAGGCAGACCGGCCCATGCGGAACTGCTAGGCGCCCCGGTGACATCAGCCCGGCGATACCGGTTGAGCGCCATCCGTTGTAACAATGCGCCATATAATAGAAATGCCAATGAGAATAGTTTACATTAACTATTAATTCAGTTACAGTACCGCGATATGACACTGTTTTAGATCGTCCGTCGCATGGTCGTCAGATCTGCGCCGTCTCACTGGCATTTTCTCCTATGAAATCATCACATAGCACACGGTCTGCGTTTCTGACCTGCTTCTTCTTTCTTTCTGCTCTGTCAGCCACATCGGCCTGGGCTCATAACCCGGTTGCTTCCTGCAAGGCAGTGGGCGCCGATAAAGTACTGTGCAAAGGCGGATTTTCAGATGGCTCGGCGGCGCCCGGTGTCACGCTGGATGTCATCTCCTATGATGAAAAGGTGCTGCTTCCGGGAAAATTATCCCCGGACTCCACCCTGGAATTCAAGAAGCCGGAGCAGGAGTTTTACATTCTGTTCGACGCGGGCCCGGGCCACGTGGTAGAAATCGACCAGAGCGAGATCACGCAATGACGGTACAGGCCATTCGGCCTGCCGGTGCGGGACATGAAACGGGTGCGGTTCTGGCTGTGTGCGTAGTGATTGTGCTGCTTGCCACGCTCACAATCGTGTTGCGAACAACAAGTGCACCGGTCTCGCAGATACAAACAGGCCAAATAGATGCACGCCATGGCTTGACTGCGGCAGAGCAGGGCGTATACGCCGACCTGCTGGTTGCCGCCGACGAGATCGGTTTCGCGCAAACGCCGCCCCAGGTCAGTGACCTGGCCGAGCAGATGATTCCGCCCTTTGTGGTGGATGCTGCCACGGGCCGACGTGGTGGCCACGACTGGCAAATGAAGCAGGAAGGCCAGGTGGTTGCCTATATCGGCGTTACGCAAGACCAGAATACGGCGGGCTCAATGTTGTTGCGAGTGACGCAGTCAGCGCAGGCCACTACCCATGCTGAGCAACAAGGCAACCTGGCTCAGGTTTGGCTGCACAAAACGACGGGCGCCGCAGCGCAGGTGCCTGCCGGTCTGAATCCGGACAATCTGACGCAAGAAGGCTGGCAGCAGATTGTCTCGCAATTTGACGCCGGTGCCACACGCCACCAACACTAGTGCAGCAGCACTCAACCTATTTTTTCTCAACACTCATGATGTCTTTTTTGCTGTCTGTTTTTGCCGGTCGGGTTCGCGCCGTGTCTTTTTTTTGCGGCTCAGTGATATTGCTGGGCGTTTGCAGCGTGGCCAGCGCCAAGGTGTTGCGCATCGGCGTGACCTTGCATCCCTATTACAGCTACGTCGCCAATATTGTCGGTGACAGGGCGCAAGTGGTTCCCCTTATTCCTGCCGGTTTTAATCCGCATGCGTATGAGCCTCGGGCCGAAGATATTAAGCGCATCAATGACATGGATGTGATCGTGGTCAACGGAATCGGCCATGACGATTTTGCCGATCGCATGATTCAGTCCAGCGACAACCCCAAGGTGCCGCTGATCGAGGCCAATGCCAATGTGCCCTTGCTGGCAGCGACGGGGTCCGCTGCCCGAGCAGGTAGCGGAGCATCATCCGGAAAGATTGTGAACCCACACACCTTCCTGTCAGTAACCGGTTCCATCGCCCAGGTCAACACCATTGCACGGGAATTGGCGAAGATGGATCCGGACAATGCCCAGGCGTACCGTACAAATGCCCGCGAGTATACGAAAAAGCTGCGGACCCTGCGAGCGCAGGCGTTGCAGCGCCTGGCCAGTGTGCCTGCCGGCGCCATGCGTGTGGCCACGATCCACGGGGCCTATGATTACCTGTTGCGTGAATTCGGACTGGAAGTGACTGCGGTGGTTGAACCCGCACATGGGATTGAACCCAGTCCAGCCCAGCTTAAGGGCACGATAGACCAGTTGAAGAATCTGGATGTGAATGTGATTTTTTCAGAAATGGATTTTCCGTCAACCTATGTGGACACGATTCGCAACGAGACCGGTGTTCGCCTTTATCCCTTGACGCATATCTCCTATGGCGAATATTCGGCCGACAAGCTGGAGACCGAGACGGCAAAAAACCTGGATACCGTGGTGCGCGCAATGCAGGAGTCCCGCAAATGACAGGGCCGTCCGTCGACATGCGCCAAGTCAGGCTCACGCTTGGACAGACCCGGATTCTGCATGACATTGATCTGCATGTGCCGGCTGGCAGTATTCATGCGCTGATCGGCCCGAACGGCGCGGGTAAAAGCTCGCTTATCAAAACCCTGATGGGGCAGATGCCTCATCAGGGCGCATTGACACTGACCTGGCCTGCACAGCCGGGCGTGATCGGATATGTGCCACAGGCACTGGAATTTGATCGGACCCTGCCCATGACGGTCAACGATTTCATGGGTGTTATGACACAGCGTCGACCTGCGTTTTTCGGATTGTCTTCGCGCAACACCCACGCCATTGACGACGCCCTGACGCGCGTTGGCATGCACAACAAGCGCAAGCGGCGCATGGGTGCACTCTCGGGCGGCGAGCGTCAGCGTATCA
Organism: Advenella incenata; assembly: GCF_004217095.1. Classification (GTDB taxonomy): domain Bacteria; phylum Pseudomonadota; class Gammaproteobacteria; order Burkholderiales; family Burkholderiaceae_B; genus Advenella; species Advenella incenata. The sequence goes on from NZ_SHKO01000001.1 coordinate 1,714,018, forward strand.
TGCTGGCGCAGGCGCTTATTCCCGCCCCGTCGCTGCTGGTGCTGGATGAACCCATGGCGGCATTGGATGAAGCCGGCGTTGCCGTCTTTGAAGATTTGCTTGGCTATTGGCGTAACAACGGCGTTACCGTGCTGTGGGTAGAGCATGATCTTGATGCGGTCAGGCGTCTGGCTGATCGGGTCACCGGTCTGAACCACAGGATTGTTTTTGAAGGCGAGCCTGCGCAGGTATTGTCGACCGAGCAGTTGCTGGTCTTGTTCTCTGCTCATCCGCGCATGGATGCTCACGCTGCAGCGCCCGAGTTGTCTGCGCAAGCGAGGGTGGCGGCATGATCTTTGATACGATTCGCGCGCTGCTGCAACAATGGGCCCAGGACGGGGTGTTGCCGCAAATGTTTACGTATGGTTTCGTGGTTAATGCCTTTATGGCCGGCCTGATCATCGGGCCATTGCTGGGTGGACTGGGCACACTGGTTGTGGTCAAGCGATTTGCCTTTTTCTCCGAAGCGGTGGGGCATGCGGCCATGACTGGCGTGGCCATCGGGATTCTTGTCGGTGAACCCTACACCGGTCCATATGGCAGTCTATTCGGGTTCTGTCTGTTATTCGGCATTTTGCTCAATTATCTGCGCAACCGTACCGGTCTGGCCTCCGATACATTAATCGGGGTCTTTCTATCCATTTCACTGGCATTGGGTGGCAGCTTGCTGCTGTTGTTGGCAGGCAAGATCAATATTCATATTCTGGAAAACGTCCTGTTCGGTTCGGTACTGACGGTCACCTCGCAGGACCTGTTGGTGCTTAGTGTTATCGGGTTGCTGACCGCATGCCTGGCGCTGTTCAATTACAACCATCTGATTCTGTCCAGCTTTAATGTACAGCTGGCAGCGGTACGCAAAGTGCGCACGACACTGATGGACTATCTGTTTGTTGTGCTGGTCACGCTCGTGACCGTTGCGGCGGTTAAGGTCATTGGTGCAATCCTGGTTGGTGCATTGCTGGTGATCCCGGCGGCCACAGCAAGAATTCTGGCGCAATCGATGCGCGGCTTTTTCTGGCTATCAATTGCGATTGCGATTGTCAGTACCCTGGCAGGTATTCTTCTGCCAATCCAGTTCGCTTTACCGGTACCTTCGGGTGCTGCCATTATCCTGGTCGCCGGTAGCGTGTTTATTCTCTCGGCGCTGGCCAGGGGATTTATCCCTGCATTGAAAGGAACAACGGCATGAAGCCGATTGCTGTCTCTCCCCCTTCTTTTTCCCAGATACGACTGGCGCTGCTGACGCTATGCATGGCAGCGGCGCTGGCCAATCCGTCGTTGGCTCAGGATAATGTTCCTACGCGCAGTCGTAGCGGTGCAAATACTGCGGCTCAAACAGATGTAGCGCCTGGCGCCGCCTCAACTGCCACCTCGGCTGCGCATGTCAGCTCGTCTGCGCAGAGCCGGCAGACAACAACCGTTGTGGCCGCGCATCCGGTCGTCTACGGATTGCTCGAGGCCCTGACGCAAGGTAGCGGTATCGTGCCGGGCCGGGCTACGCCCGCCAATTTGCCGGCATCTCGTCATTATTCTTATTTGTCGGGTCGGGGTGCGAAATCTTTTGATCGCATCGTGCGAAAGGCTGATGCGGTGGTCCATCTGCGTTCTATCTGGCCGGACGACCCGCTTTATCCGCTGGCACGAAAACACAATATTCGGGTCATTGAAATTGATGCCGCCAATCCCGTGGACCATGGTCTGCCAGGCATTGCCTCCACTGCAGACACCAATACCGCTGCAGACTATCCGTGGCTCAATCCGGTAAATATGGGACGGATGGCTGACATTATCGCATCTGACGTTCAGCGCCTGGAACCGGATGCCAAGGACAAAGTAGAGGCGAATCTGGCGACATTGCGCCAGCGCCTGATTGCCCTGAACGCCCAGGTGGAGTCTGCGCTGCTGGATGCGCCGAATCTGTCTGTCGTTGTGTTGTCTCCGCGACTGCATACACTGGCTGGCGCATTCAATCTTGATGTCGTACCGGTGACCACACCGGCCGACTGGAACGCGCAGACGCTGGCCACGTTGGGCACCGTCATCAGGGACAATGGCGTACATGCAGTTCTGCTGCACGAAGCAGCGAGCCCAGAAGTGGCCGCAGCGATTACCGGCGCGGGCGCCAAACCGGTGGTTGTTGAAACGGATGGGGAAGATCCGGTGGGCGTACTGGAGGCAGCAGGAAAGACACTTGTGCAGGCTCTGGTTGCCGGCAGCCCCGGTTGATACAGGACAGGCAAAGTATGTTGAAAACATCTCAATTGTTGATCGTAGGCGAGGTTAGATAAGCATGGCCAAGAAAAAATCCAAAGCCAAGCTCTGGTTTCTTATTCACAGCTGGCTGGCACTGCCGATTTGGGGCTTTATCTTTTTCATTTGTCTGACCGGCAGTATCGCGACGGTCAGCCAGGAAATCGAATGGCTGGCCAGCCCGATGGTGCGGGCCAATCCGCCGGCCGGCAATCCCAGGATGCTGACCTATGATGAGGTTCTGGCGCGCGTTGAGAAGGCCCATCCGGGATCGGTGGTCAACTCCATACGCCGGCCAGTCAAATCGCAGTTTGCCTTGACGGTTAACACCAGTTATCAAGATGGCAAATCTGGCCGGTTGTATGTCAATCCCTACACAGGCGAGATCCAGGGCCAGATTTCAGGCTTTGATTTCAGACAATTTGTGCGAGCCTTGCATGGCTGGCTTCTGGTGCCGTTCACCAACGGTTTTGCCTGGGGCTGGTATGCCGTCTCGTTGCTGGGCATTCCCATGCTGATTTCCCTGGTTACCGGCCTGGTGGTGTACAAGCGTTTCTGGCGTGGCTACTTTAAGCCCCGGTTGCGCATCGGCCAGGGCGCGCGCATTTTCTGGGGAGACTTTCACAGACTGGCAGGTATCTGGTCTGTGCCCTTTATTGCCATCATCAGTGTGACAGCTACCTGGTTCCTGATTGAAGCCGTTTTGTTCGACAACAGTATTTCCATTTCAACGGCGCCGCCGCCTGCCATGGTGCAACGCCAGGATGTCCCCACACGCACGGACGGGTCGTCCGGGAGCCTGCTGCTGTCGCCCGATCAGGCCGTGGCAAAGGCCAAGGGGCATTTTCCGGACATGCAGGCCGAATCCATTTTTCTGCCAGCCAATGCCTATAGCCACTATACGGTAACAGGGCGCAGCAGCTATCCGCTTATTCTTGAGCGAGCATCGGTCAATCCGTATACGGGCAATGTGGATTCTTCACGCACCGTGTCGGATTATTCCGGCCTGGAGCTGGTGACCGAATCCATGCGGCCGCTGCACACTGGGGATTTTGCCGGGCTCTGGCTCAAACTGGTGTATTTCTTCTTCGGTCTGTTGCTGACCATGATGGTGCTGTCAGGGATGCTGATTTGGACCAAGCGAACGGCAAAGGAAACGGCTGGCATGTTTCGTGAGCATCGCCAGTCACGCCGGCAAAATACGGCGACAAGCCACGGTGGACAACCGTCGCCAGCGGCAGCGGGCGCACGCTTTATGAAAACAGAAAAAGGTGCATCATGAATAGTCAGGCTCAGGCAATTCAGTCCGGGTCACGGTCGGGTTTCAAGGTGTGGTGGTATCGTTGGCGTTTTCACCTGAGTGTTTTGGCCATTTTGATCCCGCTGTGTTTCGTGCCGCGCTACATAAAAGACCAGGCCCTGTTCTCGGGCGATCTGGGGCTGGGTGTGCATGATTTGGGCGCCAAGAAAGTGGGCCCGTGGGAAGTGCATATGGCTGAGTTCGATGCCCTGCCGCCACGACGGGATGGTACTGCCGGTTTTGTGAAAACCTTTTCTGTCTCTCTGTGCGAGTCGTGCCGCAGTGCCGTGCGCGCAGTTTACCTGCGTGTGGGCAAGCCGCGCAGCCTGCGCACTGCCGGCGCCATTGGTTTTGGCAGTGTATACAACATGCAGATTGGTGTGTTGATCCCCAAAGATACGCCGCCGGACGCGCAATTATGGCTTACCGCCGAAGGCTGGGACGGGTCATCGCATTCAACCTCGTTGCCGCTGGCAGAGGCCTCGCCCGTCACCATGAAATGGCTGGGTCATCGCTGAAACTGAACGACTATGACCAATTTGCGCACGCTGCCCGGCGACTGGCTGCAGTATTATCAGGAGCTGCTAAGGACGTGGACCCATCGTGCCGGCTCAAGACAAGATGCGGAAGACGCAACGCATGATGTCCTGACCATGGCATTGGAAGGAAAAATCACAACGACATTGGTTCACCCCAGAGGGTTTTTACATCGCTGTGTGCGCAACCGCCTTACCGATCAGCATCGTCGGACCCAGATTCTAGATACATTGCCATTGCATAGCCTGCACGAAACGGATCAGCCGGCAATGGATGATCCCGATGCTCATATTCGCAATACGCAGTTGATTGACAGTCTGACGGCGGCGCTGGCAGAATTGCCTTTAAAATGCCGTCAGGTCTTTATCTGGCAGAAAATAGAAGGCTATTCTCAAGAGGAAATCGCGCAGCGCCTGGATATTTCCGTAAACATGGTGCAAAAATACATGATACGGGCGTTGCGTCATCTGCGTGATCGGCTTCAACATTATTCTCCGCATTAAATTCAGGTTTTATCATTGGCCATTCGTCTTACTCGAAAGAAGGGTATACATTGTGTATTTACCCTAAAAGGAGCCGGGCATTCGGTTAGCTAACGCATGACAGATCAGCTACATATACCCCCGGACGATCCGCGTGAGGCCGCTGCCTGGTGGTTCTCCCGTGTCAACGCTGGCCAGTGTTCGCCGGCGCAACTGGCCGCGCTGCATGCCTGGCGTCAGGCTAATCCAGAACATGACAAGGAATACAGGGCGATGGAGCAGCTATGGCAATGGGCCGATCGCGTGCCGGCCAGCCAAATGCGCGCGCTGGCAGCAGAACCCCGTAGCAGTACGCAGCGCCGTTTTTTCGCCTCCCGGCGCGGCTTCGTGGTGGCCGGGCTTGCCGCCTGTACTGCCGTGGCTGGGGGAGCGGGGTTGCTGCTTTCCGGTAGCTGGCATGATGGCAAAAAAATTCAGTTGGCCACAGCGCGCGGAGAAAGGCGCACAGAGATCCTGCCCGATGGAACACGCCTTGATCTGAATACCCATTCCTCGCTCACCTTTCGGGTAAGCAATGGCAAAAGAGTGGTGGAGTTGCTACACGGCGATGTGATGTTTGATGTCGCCCATGATAGCGAGCACCCGTTTTATGTGATTACTGCTGTCGGCCGGGTAAAAGTCCTGGGGACGCAGTTTAATGTGCGAATGGAAAAACCGCTGGACGTATTGGTGGCTGTTGAATCGGGCATTGTCTCGGTGCGGGCAGAAGCAACGCCTGTGGCCCGGTCGGTGAAACTGATGCCTTCCATGTCGACACATATCACCGCGCAGGGCGTCAGCACACCACAGCACGCCGACGTGGCAGAACTGACGGCGTGGCGCCAGGGTAAAGTCGTATTCCGTAACCGTCCTTTGGCGTCGGTGGTCAGTGAAATGAACAGATACCTTTCTGAGCCTCTGGTGATTGCTGACCCGCGGCTAGAACGTTTGCCGGTGGCTGGTGTGTTCAATGTTGACGATTTGCCGGCATTTCTGAAAGCACTTCCTCAAAGCCTGCCCTTGCGCGTTGTCCGTAGCGACAGGGGCGGCATCCGTCTATTTATGCGGTGAAGCTTGCCAATAATGCAGGTTGTCTGGCGCCGATCGGGTGATTCCGTTGCCGCCAGAGCGGACCAAGTGCAATGCTGGTCGGCGCCTGCCATAAAGAGACTGCGCGAGTATAGTGCGGCATCCGGAAAAATATTCAAAAATCAGTCAGGCTTTTTACCCTGCCAATCGTCTTACCAAATATAGCAGCGTTGCCTGCAACGCCCAGTACATTCCATTGCATGTGCAATTGTGGTGTCGTCCTTTTTTATATTCAAGGTAATTCGTCGTGGCTCAATTAAACCCGTCATTTTCCACCCACTCGCTGCCTGCAGGCCGCCCCTCTGTATACGCGGGTCGTGTTGCAATGACGCTTGCCGTCGCGGTGGCGTTGGCATTTGCACCCGGTGTACTTGCGCAGCAGACAGCGGTGCCGATCATGATTGCCCCACAATCGCTGAACGATGCCTTACTGAAACTTGGCCAGCAAACCCATTTGCAGTTTATTTACCAGGCTTCGTTGCTGCAGGGCTTAAATACCGGCGGCGTCAAGGGAACGCTTACGCCTGAACAGGCGCTGGAACAGCTGCTGGCGGGCAGCAGGATTCATTACAGTCGACATGGCAATACCATTACGCTGGTGCCGCGCCCGCAACCGCCAGCAAGTACGGTTGCTGCGCCTTCGGACCAGGTAACACAGCTGGGCGCCATTGTAGCTGCTTCGCTGGCCGACCCTGGCATCACGGAAGGTTCCGGATCCTATACCAGTCAGGCCATGGGATCATCAACCCGGCTGTCGCTCTCGCCGCGAGAAACGCCCCAGTCGGTGACTGTCATGACCCGACAACGCATGGATGATCAGGGTATTACGCAATTGTCTGATCTGGTGCAGCAGACACCGGGTTTGTCATTGGACTCTGCAGGAAATACAGGATCGGACAGCAGTACCATCTATTCTCGCGGATTCGAAATTGATAATTACCTGATCGACGGTGTGGGCCAGGTCAATAGTAATTACAACCGTCTTTTTCAGAGCAACGACATGGCGCTTTTTGATCGCGTTGAGATTGTGCGTGGCGCGACCGGCCTGATGAGCGGATTGGGCTCGCCTGGCGGCGCGTTGAACATGATCAGGAAAAGGCCTGTGCAGGACTTTCAGGCGATGGCAAAACTGGAAGCGGGTTCATGGAATCACTATCGCTCTGAAGTTGATGTTTCGACACCATTGAACCAAGAGGGCACAATGCGTGGTCGCATCGTCGGCGTGATTCAGAATAACCGTTCGTATATTGAGCGATTGCGCGAAAGGAAACGAATACTGTATGCCACGGTGGAAGCGGACCTGACGCCTTCGACACTGGCCAGGCTGGGATTTTCCTATCAGGAGCACAATGCGACCAGCCATGCCCGATCAGGGCGGCCTGGCTTTTTTGCAGACGGTGCACGAACCGAATGGAGTCGATCTGACAGCGCTGCAGCTGATTGGGCTTATTCCCGACGTCGTAATCAGGCATTCTTTGCTTCACTTGAGCATCGTTTCGATAATGATTGGCTGGTCAAGGGAACCTACAGCTATACGGCCAGCCGCTATGATGAAGTGCTCGGTTATGCGGCAGGCGGTTTTCCCGATCGGGCCTCCGGCAAGGGGGTGTTGATCTGGGCCGGACGCTGGGCCGGTACGCCCAAGCAAAACAGCCTGGACGTATACGCTACCGGACCATATACACTGTTCGGCAGACGCCATGAACTGGTGGTTGGAGCCACATTGACTCACACCGAAGAAGACACGCCGACGTACGGATTGTGGCGGTTCAACGGCTGGGACAATGCCATCGGGAATATTTATGACTGGGACGGCGCCTCTCCTGGCGCACCGGTCAATCCTGCCAATGGCAGAATGCATATTCGCGAAAAGACGGCCAGCGCCTATATTACAACGCGCTTGCGTCCTACTGACGACCTGTCGGTGATCCTTGGTGCACGCATGACTTCCTGGGAGAATGACAAGCGCAATTATGATCTGGCTGGCGTAGGGACGAACTCCCTGCGACAGGCCGAACATGACAAGCTGACGCCCTATGTGGGTGTGGTCTATGACGTTAGCAAGGCGTGGTCAGTGTATGCAGGCTATACATCCATTTTCCAGCCCCAGACCTATCAAGACACCAGCGGCAACTACCTTAAGCCTTTGCTGGGCAACAGTTATGAACTGGGGGTCAAGGGCAGCCTGTTGAACGACAACCTGAATGTGAGCGCAGCGGCATTTTATCTCAAGCAGGACAATCTTGCGGTTGCCTTGCCGGGCGAGTTTGCGCCGAATGGGGACAGCGCCTACGAAGCGGTTGCTGGCGCAAGAACCCGTGGCTTTGAACTGGAAGCGACCGGCCAGGTGCTGCCGCACTGGCAACTGGCAGCCGGATTTACGCGTAGCGTCAGCAAAAATAAAGACGGCGGCGTGCTGCGCAACGAAGTGGCGCAGAACGTCTTCAAGCTATTTACCACGTATCACATGCCGAATATCGGAAATGGCCTGACTATAGGAGGCGGCGTTCGCGTGCAAAGCGCGATTTACCAGGATGGACTGGGTCCCAATGGTGAGCGCTTTACGCAAAAGAGTTATGCAGTGATCGACCTGATGGGCCGCTATGCGATTACAGACAAGGTGTCTGCTTACGTGAACGTCTATAACTTGCTGGACAAAAAATATTATTCTGGTGTGGGCACCGCGTATTACGGCGCGCCGCTTTCGTTGAAGGCTGGCGTAGATATCCGTTATTGACAAGCACAGCTTGCGGCATCGCCTCTTGAACAGATGCGACGCGCGACATGCACCAAGGCTATTGATGTAAAAGGGCAGTATGAATCAGGTAATAAACGGAACACGGCGAACTTGGCTCCGTATGGGGCTTTGGCTAAGCGTGGCAGCCATGGTGCTGGTGGTATGCGGCTATGCCTGGAGTCGTCGCGTGGCGGTGACGTACGAAACCGCCATCGCGGACACCAGGAATGTGGAAGCGACGGTTGCGGCAACCGGGGTGTTGCAGCCGCGGCGCTATGTCGATGTTGGCGCCCAGGTTTCAGGGCAAATTACCCGCATTTATGTAGCGCCGGGTGATACCGTCAAAAAAGGAGATCGGTTGCTGGATATCGATCCCAGCGTCCAGCAGGCCGAGGTTGATGCAGGCAGGGCTTCTGTCGCTGGCTTGCATGCACAACTGGCCGAAGAGCAGGCGCAGTTGAATCTGGCCGAAAAGAAGCTGAAGCGCCAGAGCGTACTGGTGCAAACCGGTTCTACATCACGGGAAAACGTAGACATTGCCCAGGCCGAAGTGCAGGCAGCCCGGGCGCGCATTCAACGTTTGCAAGCGCAACTTGAACAGACCCGCGCCACACTCAAGGCTGATGAGGCACGGCTGGGCTACACGCGTATATATGCGACGATGGATGGCACCGTGGTGACGCTGGATGCGCGCGAGGGCCAGACCCTGACTTCGACTTATCAAACCCCGAATGTGATGCGTGTAGCCGATCTGTCGGGAATGACAGTCTGGGCCGAAGTGTCCGAAGCCGATATCCGGCTTATTGCAGTTGGCATGGCCGTCACATTTACGACGCTGGGTGGGCAACATGATCATGAACCACGTCAATGGCGCAGTACGGTTCGACAGATCTTGCCGGCACCGCCCAACTCGGCAGAGCAGGCCGCCGATAACGGCAAGCCGGCAGCCGCCACCAAAGCGGTGATGTACACCGTCCTGTTCGACGTGGCCAACGACGATGGCGCGCTTATGCCGCAGATGACGGCTCAGGTCACATTCGTCTCAGCACGAGCAAGGGCAGCACTGGTTGTGCCGCTTGCCGCCATCGGCACCGAGCGCGATGCGACCGGGCGCTATCAGATCCGGGTGCTTGATCGCTCGGGCAAGCCGCAGTCCAGAGCCGTCCTGCTGGGAATTCGCAGCCGTCACCAAGTGCAGGTGCTCGAAGGTCTGGAGCCTGGAATGCAGGTTGTGACCGGTGAGTCCGTAAGCAATACCATGCCGTGGTTCAAATGGTAGCGGATTCTGGTCTGCTGCCTGCAGTGCCGCTGATTCAGTTGCGCGCGCTGGACAAGTATTATGGCGGCACAAATGGCGTGCCCCGGGCGCAAGTGCTGCAGGATATTCATCTGTCGGTTTACGCGGGCGAATTTGTGGCGGTGGTGGGACCATCGGGTTCGGGTAAATCCACGCTGATGCACATCTTGGGCTGCCTGGACAAACCCAGTGCCGGACAGTATCTGTTCGAAGGACAGGATGTATCCGACTTGGATGCAGATGAGCTGGCCCGACTGCGGCGCGAGGCTTTCGGTTTTGTTTTCCAGGGGTATCATTTACTGGCCGAAAACACGGCACTGGAAAATGTTCAACTTCCTGCCATCTATGCGGGAATGGGCGAGCGGGAAAGGCATGCCAGGGCCAGCACATTGCTGGCTCAACTGGATTTGGGCCAGCGTTTGCAGCACAGGCCGGGACAGCTCTCGGGTGGCCAGCAGCAGCGTGTATCCATTGCTCGGGCCTTGATGAACGGTGGTCGTATTATTCTGGCCGATGAACCCACCGGTGCGCTTGATACCCGCAGCAGTGAACAGGTCATGTTGCTACTCAAACAGCTGGCACAGGCCGGCCACACCATTATTCTTATTACCCATGACGGTAAAGTGGCGCAGCAAGCTGATCGTATCGTTGAAATTCGTGATGGCCGAATACTGGGCGACTCAGGGTGCGATTCGAATGCCTGCGCGCAAGGGCAGCCTGAACCTGCACCGTTATCTGGCAAGCTCGCTGCCTGCAATAGCGCCGTTGCATGTGAGTGTGGCACCCTGGCCCCAGTGACGCCGGTCTTGCAATCACCATCGCAATTTCGGCGCGAACCCCAACATAACGGCAATGCATTTCGGGCGGAATTACACGAAGCTGTGCGTATCGCCTGGCGTGGCATGCGGATGAATGCGGTGCGTACGGGCCTGACATTGCTTGGCATTATTATCGGCGTGGCATCGGTCATTGTCATGCTGGCGGTGGGGGAGGGGTCGCGCCAGACGGTCATGGGGCAAATGGGCACCATGGGTTCCACGATCATGTATATGAGCAGTAGCTTCCCGCCAGCGGGCGGGCCCATGGGGCAATTGTCCGAAGCGGACCTGGAAGCGCTGGCGGCGCTGCCCGAGTTGCAGCATGTGATGCCTGTTATTGGCGATCCAATCATTGTGCGTCATGCAAATGCGGCGCGCCAGAATTATGTGTACGCCGCCAGTGCGGTCATGCCCGAAGTGCATCACTGGAAAGTCAAAGAAGGGCGGTATTTCACTACAAGTGAAGATCGGGGGCTGGCGCCGGTGGTCGTGCTTGGCCACAAGGCCAGGAAATTCTTTTTCCCTGATATTGCCAATCCCCTGGGCCGGCAACTGTTGATTGGCAATGCATCGTTTGAAGTGATCGGCATCATGTCAGAGAGAGGTGCCGATTCCGGGCTCCAGGACTACGATGACATGGTATTTGTTCCTTATCAGGCCGGACGCGCACGCGTGTATCAGGCACAGTCCCAACCCGACTACATTGTCGTACAGGCAAAGGCCCCGGAATTTGTTCTTGCCGCTGAGCAAAGCATCAGGACCGAGCTGTTGGCGCGGCATGGCGGACGCGAGGACTTTTCCATCGGTAACGCCGCGGCACAGTTGCTGGCCGAAGCACAGGCGCGTGAATCCATGACGCTTATGCTTGGGTTGATTGCTGCCGTATCGCTGCTGGTCGGTGGAATCGGCGTGATGAACGTGATGCTGATGACCGTGAGCGAACGCACCCGGGAGATAGGCATACGCGTGGCCACCGGCGCCAGACAGCGTGACATTTTACGGCAGTTCCTGGTGGAAGCGCTATTGCTGACTGTCAGTGGCGGGGCCGCGGGTGTTTTTTGCGGAATAATGATAGGCGTGCTGTTGCTGCTTGCAGGCGTGCCACTGGTGTTTTCGCTGACGGCAATCCTTGGTGCGTTTTTTTGTGCAGTGATAACCGGCATTGTATTTGGTTATGTTCCGGCAAAAAACGCGGCCCGACTGGATCCGGTCAAAGCGCTGGAGGGTCGTTGAAATCTGTTGTCCGCCATCCAAGTACATTCATATCGGCCAGATGTGCAGCAACGGGTGTTGTGAATGTCATCCTTATTTCCAGAATCAATGGAAATAGCCCAAAAAGAATAAATTTATGTAAATGAGAATAATTATAATTCCTGTTTTTTATTTGTTTGAAATTTGTCAGCAGAAAAGACAGGGGGGCAGTAAGGATGTACCGTTTTTTCAGGAATATGTTGGAAACGGAAGAGGTAAATTCAGCTTGCAAGCAGATATCTGGCACCGCGGTCGGGATGATCATCGGGGTGACCGCTGGCCTGCCGCTTGCGGGACAGGCGCAACCGGTTGCGCGTGCGCAGGCCGATCCCGATGCTGCCTTGTCAGCCGATCATGCCGATGCGATGAAGGTGTCGACGTTGTCGGCCATACATGCCAGGTTGGCCGATGAGACCATCACCGAGGGTACGCAATCGTACACCACGCAGGCAACGCGGGCGGGTACCGGCCTGGCGTTATCCGTGCGCGAGACGCCCCAGTCAGTGAGTGTAATTACCCGGCAGCGTATCGAGGACCAGAACATGATGTCAGTCAAAGATGTCATGGCAGCAACACCGGGCGTTTCGGTGCGCAATCTGGACAGTGAAAGGTACAGCTTCTATTCACGCGGTTTTTTCATCAGCAATTATCTTTACGACGGTATTCCTACAGCATTCAATCCACAATGGTCGGCGGGCGAGTCGCAAATCGATCCCATCATTTACGATCGTGTGGAAGTCGTGCGCGGTGCGACCGGGCTGCTCACAGGCGCAGGCAATCCTTCTGCTGCAGTCAATCTGGTGCGCAAGCGTGCTGACAGCAGGCAATTGAAAGCAGACCTGTCATTGGGTGCGGGCTCCTTTGATACCTATCGTACGACTGCAGATATTTCAACGCCTCTGACAGAGAGTGGCAGTGTGCGCGGGCGTCTGGTTGCAGCCTATCAGAAAAACCGCTCATTTCTGGATCGTTACCACTCGCAACGCTCGGTTATGTATGGCACCGTTGAAGCGGATCTGACCGAACGCACGGTGCTGCGTCTGGGTTTCAATTATCAGCGCAACGCCCCCAAAGGGACGACGGCAGGTGGCTTTCCTTTATGGTATGCCGACGGCAGCCGTACGAACTGGGATAGGAACCTGAACGTTGGTGCCGATTGGACCCGGTGGACGATTATCACGACAGGCGCCTTCGCGGACCTGGAACATGCCTTTGGCAATGGCTGGAAAATTAATACCATGCTCAGCCACAGCAAACACAGAGCTGACTTCAAAACGGTATTTCTTACCGGATCTCCGGACAGAAATACCGGGCTGGGAATGTCTGCATACCCCAATAATCATTATGGAGATCGCAGGCAGAGTAGCGCAGACATCAAGGTGTCGGGCCCTGTCCAATTGTTTGGCAGGCAGCATGAATTGATTGCCGGTGCCAGCTTTAGTCGGCAGCGCACGTTGTTCCATATGCTTGAGCCGCTGAATAAGGCGGCGGTCGGCAATTTTCTGCAATGGGACGGGTCCTATCCTGAGCCGCGTTGGGATGCGCCAGAGGTCGCGCACCAGAACGTGACCAAGCAGAGCGGGGCGTATATCGCAGCGCGCCTGAATCTGTCGGATGATATCAAGGTGATTCTGGGTGGGCGATATAGTTGGTGGAGTACCGATCAGGCGGGCGAGTCGCCATATCGGTACAAAAAGACAGCGTTTACCCCCTATGCCGGTATTTTGTATGACTTGAACGATAGCCTGACAGCCTATGCCAGCTATACCAGTATTTTCAATCCCCAGGATGAACGGGATCGCCAGGGACGCTGGCTCGATCCGCTGCAAGGTCACAATTATGAGCTGGGTATAAAGGGCAGTTTTCTTGAAGGTCGGCTCAATGCCAGCGTGGCCGTATTCCAGACGGACCAGGACAATCTGAAACAACAGGACACGGGCTACGTCGTTCCTGGCACCACGAATCAGGCATATATCGCTGCCAAAGGCACGCGTAGCCGGGGCTACGATCTTGAGCTGTCGGGCGAGCCGCTGGCCGGCTGGAATGTCATGACAGGCCTGACGCACTGGACTGCGCGCGACTGCAAGGGCAATGTGGTCCAGTCCAACCAGCCACGTACGCTGTTTAAATTATTTACCACCTACCAGCTTGCAGGCCGTTTACACGGCCTGACCTTGGGAGGCGGCCTGACCTGGCAGAGCAGCATTTTCACCATCGGCACCGGCCCCAACGGACGTGAACGGGTATCACAGGGTGCGTATGGGTTGGTGGATCTGATGGCGCGTTACCAGTTGAATGATCGCACATCGTTGCAGGTCAATCTCAATAATCTGTTCAACAAAAAGTATTACGATCAGATTGGTTTTTACAACCAGGGCGCATGGGGAGCACCCCGTAACGCGATGGCTACGCTCAGCTATAAATACTAAGGCTGGCGCGCCTTGCTGTGTTCGGGGCAGTCGCAGGGTGGGTAGTGCAATTTCAATTATGGCAATCACGCCAAACCATGACATCGCCTTTATGCCTTGACCCATCCAGGACGCTGCGCGGCGGCGCCCCGGTTCTAACGCCGCCCGAACACACCTGGTCAACGGGCGGGAAGGTCATCCGGCTCGATAGGTCGACAACGCGAATATTACGGCCGCCTGTGCTGGCCTACCAATGACGTTTGTCATGCGACTGTATTATTTTGGCCTCAGATATCGCTGTATTGAGCACAAATGAAATAATAATACATATTGAGAATGATTCTGATTATAATTTCATGTCGTAATGAACTGAAATATTGACAGACAAACCACCGATCATGAATACATCTTCACGCAACTCCACTTTATTGATCATGCGCGCCTTGCCGCTGGCGCTCTGCGCATCCACTGCCGCGGTGCATGCGCAAACCGTCTCTGCCCCTGCTGCTACCGAAGCAACCCGCCTGGCAGCGATCAGCGCAACCGACGAGAACGTATCAGTATCGGTGCCTACGCCTGAAACCTATGCCGGCGGCCAGGTCGCGACGGGCGGGCAGGCTGGCATTCTTGGCAATGCAGACAATATGAGCTCGCCGTATATCATCAACAGCTATACCTCGAAATTGATTGAAGATCAGCAGGCTCGGACACTAGGTGACGCAATCAAGAATGATCCTACGGTGCAGGTTGGCAACGGTTTTGGCAATTTTGCCGAAACCTTTGTGATACGGGGCTTTCCGCTGAACAATGATGATCTTGCCTTCAATGGGCTATATGGTATTTTGCCGCGTCAGGTACTGCCCACAGAAATGGTCGAGCGCGTGGAAATTTTCAAGGGGGCCAGTGCTTTTCTTAATGGTGCGGCTCCCGGCGGCAGCGGCCTGGGCGGTTTAATCAACATCCAGCCAAAGCGCGGCACCGATGAACCGCTGACTCGGCTCAACGTCGACTATACCGGACGGGGGCAAGTGGGCGGCGGTGTGGATATCGGCCGTCGCTGGGGTGATGCCGGCCAGTTCGGGATCCGGCTGAACGCCGCCCATCGCGATGGGCAAATGTCCACCAAAGATGCCGATGCCAGGACCTCTGTGCTCACGCTTGGGCTGGATTATCGTGGTGAGCGGTTACGCGCGTCTCTGGATGTGGGCTATCAGAATGTTCGCTTTGATCAGGCGCGCCCGACCATCACGCTGACCGGGGACGGCGTGCCTGATGCACCGTCCAACAGCGTCAATTATGCCCAGCGCTGGGCGTGGTCGAAATTGCAAAGCACCTATGCCGTTGCCCGGGCTGAATACGATCTGAGTGAGAACTGGATGGCCTACGCCGCCATCGGCACCAGTCGCGACAAAGAAGACGGCCTTTACTCAGGGGCCAAGGTGAACGGCGATGGCATCGGTGCACATAGTCCGTTGCGCACGCCCTATGAGCGCGATACCGTGACCGGCGAAGTGGGGTTGCGGGGACGGTTTGTGACCGGTTCTGTGGGGCACCAGGTGAATCTGGGTGTATCGGCCTTGCGTTCGAGTAATCACAGCGCCTATCAAATGTTCGCCAGTCAGGATAGGGATATCTTCAATCCGATAGACTCTCCGTATCCGGACCGGGTAACGTTATCGGGTGGCGATATCGATAACCCCAGTAAAGTGGATCGTTCCATCCTGCGCAGTATTGCCTTGTCCGATACGCTATCGTTCCTGGACGAACGTGTTCTGGTAACGCTGGGCATGCGCCATCAGAACCTGCGCTACACCGCCTATGATTACACGGGGGCGGCTTCGTCAGACTACGACAAATCGATTATTACGCCATTTGTCGGCATTGTCTTCAAGCCGCTGCACAACGTATCACTCTATGCCAATTACGTTGAGGGCCTGACGCGTGGCGAGACGGCGCCGCTTACAGCCAACAACCGTAACGAGGTATTCAAGCCTGCACGTACCAAGCAGATCGAGGCCGGCATCAAAGTTGATATGGGCGATTATGGCGCCAGCCTGGCTGCCTTTCAGCTTGAAAAGCCAGAGTTCTATCTGGACAGTGAGACCCAGATTTTTGGTGCGGCTGGTGAGCAGCGCAACCGGGGTGTCGAGCTTAGCGTTTATGGTCAGCCTGCAGAAGGGGTCAGGCTAGTTGGCGGTGTTACGTTCATGAATGCCCGCCTGCAGAAAACCCAGGATGGTATCAATGATGGTAATCATGCACCGGGTGTACCACGGTTGCAGGCGACCATGGGTGCTGAATGGGATCCTGCCTTTGCTCCCGGGCTGACTTTGCAAGGCTATGTCACCCATCGCAGCAAGCAGTACGTCAACAAGGATAACGAGGGTACCATTCCTGCATGGACGCGTGTGGATCTGGGTGCACGTTACACGACAAAACTGGCAGGAAAAGAAACGACCTTCCGTTTCGGGGTCGATAATGTGTTTAATAAACGGTACTGGGCAACCGTTGCGCCGCAGTATGGTCAGTTGACCGCCGGCAATGGCAGGACCGTAAAAGCATCGGTATCGCTGTCTTTCTAGGCTCGTTCTCGGACTGCTGGAGCCTGTTATGAAGCCGGCTGTGGCGCAAAGCGGATCATGAGTATTTCGTCGCTGTAGTCTTTCCCGTCCTTGAGCGAACGCGGTTCCCTGCCGTAAATCTCAAAGCCTGCGTGTTGATAAAGGGTCAGGGCCGGCAGATTATCCGCCGTCACTGTAAGGACGACTTGTTCGTAGTGCTGGTCGGCATGGGCAAGGAGCGCAGTCAGCAGGGCGTTGGCTACGCCCTGACCGCGCGCCCGGGGTGCAACGAAAACGCCCCAGATAAATCCCTTATGTTTTTCCCGAGCACCGGTATTGGCCGCCAGGCCAGCGGTGCCAACAATCGTGCCGTTCGCGCGCGCAGCCAGTACTGTATTGGTATGCAGCCTTTCCTGAAAAAACGACAGCGCCTTGGTGGATTCGGCCTCATAGGTTGAACCAAATGCCTGTGGCGCATTCCGTAGCGCGCCCAGCCGGAAATCGCGAAAAGCCGGGGCGTCGGTGGGTAATAGAGCGCAGATTGCGTAAGTATCCATATCTCAAATGTGAAAAGTTCGCGCTTCAAGGATCATACTTCAACTGTGATTTCATGTTTAGGCCAGAAAGCATCAGGGCACAATCGGAGCGGTTGTGGCGGCAAAGGGGGGGGCACCCATACAAAGTAAGCGCTCAATCATTGCCGGGACCGTGAACAATGTGGCCGTGCATGCAAGCCTTTAACCGCCAGCAGCCAATGAGGTCAGAGCGTATTGAGGGGGATTTTCAGGTAACGGACGCCATTGTGTTCAGGCTCAGGCAGCTTGCCGCCACGCACGTTCACCTGTATGGATGGCAATAGCAGTTTTGGTGTGGAAAGGGTCGCATCGCGCCGGGTGCGCATCGCCACAAATTCGGATTCGGATATGCCTTCATGCACATGGATATTCTGCTTGCGTTCCGCTTCAATGGTGGTTTCCCACGCAAATTCATCCCGGCCTGGCGCCTTGTAGTCATGGCACATAAATACCCGCGCTTGGCCCGGCAGGCGAAGCAGACGCTTAATCGAGCGATAAAGGGTACGCGCGTCACCACCTGGAAAATCACATCGAGCCGTCCCGTAATCCGGCATGAACAATGTATCGCCGGCAAATACGCAATCGCCGATGACGTATGCCAGGCAGGCCGGCGTGTGGCCCGGAACGTGCAGCACTGTGGCGGGCAGGCTGCCAATCTGGAAAGTATCACCGTCTTCGAACAGATGATCAAAGTCATCCGCGTTGCCGCGCTGTGCACCTTGTGTGTTGTATATCTTCGCAAAAGCGTTCTGGACCTGGCCAATGTGCTTGCCTATGGCCAATTGCCCACCCAACTGCGCCGCCAGAATCGGTGCTGCCGACAGATGGTCGGCGTGTGCATGCGTTTCCAGCAGCCATTGCACCTGCAATTGACGGGAGCGAATGTAATCGATGATCGGTTGCACTGACGCTGCTGAGGTTCTGCCCGAGGCGGCATCGTAATCGAGCACGCTGTCGATGACTGCGCAATGCGAGTCATTAGGCGCATGGACAACGTAGCTGATCGTGTTGGTCGCTTCGTCAAAAAAGCTCTCAACGACAGGGATACGCATGGGGTGTTGATGAGTGTCGGTTATTTGCTGCGATGCCTTCTGGCACGCCGGATCATGAGAGAGGTCAGACATAGTGGGCTCCGGATCACAGGGGAAAATATCTTAATTACTTAAAGTAATAAATATATATTTAAATATCATAACAAAATCCCGGGCAAACGTCATGCGGATGCGATGTTGTGTGAACGACAGGTAAAGTGGTGGGCGTAACAACAGGCCGTCTGGTGGCTGATGCCCTGGTGGATGAACGGATATGCGCCCGGGACAACGCCAGCGGAAACCGGGATTTCGACCAGTTACGCTACAGATACGCCAGGAGCGCGATTTGATATGCACTCGACATTTGGCGTTTGCAGGCGCGCCACGCCCACGCACTTAAGTAATGGGTTCAAGGCCGACGTGCAGTAGTGGCGGTGGGCCCCAGGCGGCCCCTAGGGTGTAGCGATGGCCGCAGCTGGCGGCGGGGTGTTGCCGGATGCTCGATCGGATAGGGCAGGTGGGGTATACCGTTGCATGCTCACGTGCCTGCCATGCCAGACATGGATGCTGCCGACTATCAGGAGTGTTGCCACAATTGGCATCAGAAAAGCACCGGCAGTCAAAGTGTGCATTTTTCCTGCGTGGTAACGCGCACCAGCGATAGATAGAATCAGCGTACTAACCAGCATGCCGCCAAGCACGTCTGAAAACCAGTGCGCACCTAGATAAATGCGCGAGGCAGCGATGAGCAACGCGAGCCCCATTGCACCGCAAACGGTGAGGATTCGGGCTGCCCGCCTTTGAATGCAGGGATAAATCAGAATGCACAGCAGACCATACAACACAATATTGGCTGTCGTATGACCACTGGGAAAAGAATAGGCACTCCAGCCGGAGTACATCATGTCCCCAGGCCGGGCGCGAACGATTGCTGCCTTAATGCCGGTATTAATAGCTGCGGCGCTGATGATGGTTAGCAGCCAGTAACCGGCCGTGCGCCAGGATTTGCGGAACAGCAGCCAGAGCGTAACAACGCCGGTGATGACAGTCACCATGAGTGTATCGCCCAACTGCGTTACCGTAATGAGTACATCGTCCAGCCACGGTGTGCGCAGCTGCTGCAGTTGCCGGTAAATAGCCTGGTCGGCGGCGAACAGTCGGCCGTCAACGCGGACATTGATCAGGATCAGGAGAAACAGAGCACATGCCAGTGCAGCAAGATAATAGGGCCAGTATGAGCGGGTTCGGATCATTGTATTCGGTGATATGCAATTAGCTTTTGGGGTGAGTAACAAACCGAGGCTTGTCGACATGAAGCGACTGAAGATAAAATCATACCTGTTTCAACCGCTTAACAGGTGCAGTATGCGTCATTCCAAATTCAAGTCTTTTTTGTTTGCAACATTGGGCGGCTTTGCGTTTGCCGGGCAGGTTTATGCTGCCGATGTCTATCCAGCCGATTTGGTAAAACAGGAACCGCAGATAGGCAGTGCATTTTCGGACCTGACAAAAACAATTGTCAGCAAGCACGCATGGGTGAAGGGCTTTGGAGTGACCACGCCCGTTGAAGACACAACGCTGAACAATGAATCTTATGTGCGGCTATCGGGTTGCAAACCGCATGATTGTCCATCAGAAAAATATGTGGTGCTTGTTTCCAAAAAGAATCACCAGGCCGTAGGCGCATTTTTAATAAACCGGCAAGCAGCCGCGGGCGCTTTATCCGAGAGCACTATCCAATGGCTTGGGCAACCCACGGATGAACAGGTGGCCGCGCTGGCTGTCGCCCTGTTTCCGGCGGCAGACCATTAAGTCACTTTGTCTGGCCACCAAAGTGGTTCTTGCAGTTGCGCAGCCAACCGGTGCAACTCAGGCAGGTCGCGCAACCTGCATCTCCCCATGTGGCAATACAGGCAGCGATACAGGCAACGGGGCATGCGACACTGCGCCAGTGTAACAATGGCAAGCTTGTTTTAGTCACCCTTGTCCGGTGCCAGCAATTGGACTGCCAGTGATTACGCTAGCATTAGAGTGGCCTTTCTATTAGATCGGGCTGTCCTTAATCCGGCTGATATTGGTGTTGCTATGAAGGCATGGCGTAAGACGGTAAGGGGCGTTTTCGGTGCCTGTCGCTCCCACCTGATTCGCCCAGATGCCATCGTGCACTTGCTGTTAATCGGCTCTTAATCCACTCAAAACCTGATACGCGATCGCCACCCGGTCTGCATTCGGATAGTTTTTATTGGCCAGGATCACAATACCAAGCTTGCGCGCGGGAACAAAAGCCACATAGGCGCCAAATCCATTAGTGGATCCCGTTTTGTTTATCCATACATCGTCACGCGGCGTCATGGGCGGTACCAGTGCTTTTACCGGCTGCGGCTTAAGGGCAAAATCGGCTGAATTGCCGTACAGCAAATACTCAAGTGTCACGGGGTATGGATATTGTTCCCAAATCAGATCCTGTGTCATTGCCGCGGTCTGGAAATATCCTGTATGAGTATTGACCACCGCTGTCTGCAAACGCTCATCCAGGGTTGTCATGTGCATATTGGCCCTCAGAAAATGCACCATATCCTTGCTGGTGGATTTAGCACCATAGGCCTCCGCCCACAGAATGGCTTTGCTCACACGCGCCGGCATATCCTCTTTGGTGTAACCCTGAGCGTAATGGGTCATCTTGTCCTCGGGAATATCGATATAGGTGTCATTCATTCCCAGGCCGTTATAAATCTGTTTTTCCATCAAGGGAATGAAATCCTGACCCATCGCCTTTGCGGTGATCAGCCCGAGCATGCCTATGCCCGGATTGGTATAGGTCCGCTGCGTCCCTTTTTCAAACGGCGGTTTCCATTGCTGCAGATAGGACATCAATTGCTTATTGTTGCTGATTTGTTCGGGTACCTGTAGTGGGAAGCCGCCGGGTGTATGGGTGCCCAATTGCATCAGGCTGACCGAACCAAATGCGGTTTTCTGCATTTGCGGCAGATGGGTCGATACCGTGTCGGTCAGCTTCAGATGTCCCATAGCCTGAGCATAGCTTGCCAGTGTCGCCGTGAAGGTTTTACTGATTGAGCCCAGTTCGAAAAGGGTGGACGATGTGACCGGGGTTGCAGTTTGCCTGGAGGCAACACCGTAGTTAAACAGATAGGTTTTCCCTTGCACAATCACGCCAACTGCCATGCCAGGAATGTTGTGTTTCTTCATCACAGCCATAACCGACGCGTCCACCTGTTGTTTTACAGTGGCCTGGTCTTGTGCGGCGTAGCCGGCCGTAGAGGTGATGACGCTTGTTATCAAAGTTAGCGCAGCTAGTAATGGGGGCAAAGGAGTGTTCATGGGCAAAAGAATAAAAGTAAATAAAAAAATAGGAGTGTCCCGTATTGTCGCTCGTTAGCTTATGACCGATAAGCCCGTATTCGTAACAATTTGCGAGAGGCGGCCACAGGCTGCGCGATTTGCGCTGGCGTGTGTGCGCGTGTCCGCCTAGCAATCCGTTGTGATCTGCCATGATATTTTGAAACGGATGTCAGCTTATTTCAAATCAAGGTATTTTCAGTCGTAGCCATGTAGACTCAGGGCTGTACGAATGTATATCACCTATCCATCGTACCCCTTGCCCTGGTCAGAAATGGCCAGGGTTTTTTTTCGCCATTCGTATGGATCAGACGGCAATAGTGTGTAAATCATTCAGTCTTAATTCGCTCCAGTATAGTAGCAGACCGACCACAGGGGGGGGGCGCAGGCAGGGTGATCTGCTGGCGGGCAAAACTGCTGCCAGCGGCAGCGCTTGATGCTGGCGTAAAAAACCCCATTGGTCTGCAGACCAATGGGGAAAGACCACACGATTAGGTTACCCGTTAAATAGTACGGTTAAGTTGGCGCGGTTAACTCGCCTCAATCAATCGCATGGTTCATTCACTATTAGTACTAGGCAGCGCGTACGGCTTTTTGAACTTCTGCATCAACCCAGTATGAGTAGGTGCGCAGTACAGTCAGCTCAAGGGTTGCCGCGCCCGTTGTGTTGATCAGGGCAGCAGGGATGACAGCGGCGCCGTTGGTCCAGCGCATGGCCGTACCCTTGACATCCTGAACCGCGTTCAGGCCAGTCAGCGCAGCATCTGTCAGGCTGATCTGTTGACGACCACTGGCCGTTGATACAGCGATTCCAGACAGGCCAACACCGATCTGACGCACGTCACGACGCGCCAGAGGTGTAACGTCACGAACAACAGCAGAACGAGACAGAACGCGTACATCACCCGCATTGGCCGGCAATTCGAAGCGATATACGCCTTCTTTGCCAAAGTCTGGAGTTGAGTGAATAATCTGGCCGTTCACTTCAATGCACAACGCAGCATCTGTGGTACGAACTGCACCGGTCAACGCTTGAGCGCGCGCCAGCAATTGCTTGCGAATGGCTTCGACAACAGGACCTTGCTGAACGACCTTGATGCCTTCTACTTCAGGGCGACCTTCGGCAGGACCGAAATCAGGATTCATGGCTACGTCAGCCGCGTTCTGGAACATGGAGCGGTTGCCGGTATCAACATATGACTCGGCAGGTACGCCTTCGGCCAGCATGATGTCAAACTGCTCGAGCTCAACGTGAAAGTATTCGAACACTTTGGTGTTGAACTGCTGAACAATGGTCTGACCGTTTACCAGCATCATGGCAGGCACCAGCGTGCCGTCAAATGACACATGGTGGCCTGGAGACAATGTCAGGTCGCGATGCGGCACGTTGTTGGCAATGGAATCTTTCTTGAACAGGATAGGGAAGGCGCGCACGGCGTCTTTGGCAGGAATACGGTTCTTGTACAGGGTGCGATGACCCAGCCATTTGACTGTGGCAACGCCGCCGGAAGCGGTCAGTACTTTATCGCCGGCTTTCAGTGTTTCAACCTGAACTTCGCCTTCTGGTGTCGCAATGTGTGTGCCTTTGAGGTAGCACGCATATACCATTGTGCCGCCTTCAAAAGTCACTTTCGACAAGTCCTGACCCTCGGCATTAAAACTGCCAACGACCCGACCGTTATCGTCGCGGAAAACCAGATTGCCGCCTTCGACCGCGCCTTGCGTTGCGCCATTTACCTGGATCTGGTCGCCAGCGGAAAGTCCGGCGATTTTGGGTGAGCTGGACAAATCAAGCTGCAGGCCACCCGGATTGTAGATCAGGGTGGATGTGCCATCGCTGCCCAAATCAAATGTGGTCGAATTTGCAGCGCCGGTGCCAATAGTAGGAGGTGAATATTCGAGTGTTGAACCTTCACCGAGATTGTAATTACTGGTTTGTCCTGCACTCAGGTCGAAAAATTCGGAGATCTTTACATGCGCATTTTCGCCCAGGTTCAACGTTGAAGTGCCGCCAATCGGGACCAGACGCGTCTGTGTCAGATCCAGAACGTCATCGGAATTTGTCGCGTTATTGATTGTCAGTGTGGTGTTGCCCGCCACGCTATCGACGGTCAGTTTTTGATCGTCAGGGTAGGAATTCTGATCAATCGTTTTGTTCGAAGAATTAAACAAACCGCCAAGTGTGATATTTGCCATGGTATTACTCATCCATATAAGTAAAAAGCGTTAATTTGAAAATCAGTGGCTTTAATAATCTTTACAATTGGCATGGAATTAATGTATTCAATTGTAATATTGCTTAAGGCATCGCTAGTCTAGCCAGCGCGGATGAGAGCTACAACGACACAATCATAAGAAATGTCATGGCGTAACATTCCTTGACGATGTTCCCATAGGGGTCGATATTTTTAAATGTATGTTATCCGCACATTGGGCGCTGATATTGCTTTTAAAGGAAAGAATAAATTTTTAAAAAATATATTTTTCATTCTGAATCTGAGGAATCTACCTTCTGGCCGGATGTGTAATATCGACGTAGCGACTTTTCCCAGTGAATGACCGAAGGGTCACCATAAGCGACCAATTGGAATTTAAATTGTTTGAAAATGTACCAAAGTCGGCTATTGGTCTGGGGCTTGGTTTCCCATGCAAAGATTTTTCCGTCCTTGTTCATGGTCAGAAATTTAGTCCATTGCGGGACGATGATGAGTGTGTCGTAGTACTTTACGATTTTGACCGATTGCGTTATCAGCATAGCTGGGTACTCACTGTCCTGGGCCGTTTTTGATTGTTGCGCGAGAAGGCCAGGATTTACATTGAAAGGCGTAATGTAACGCTTTGTGTGCAATTCGACTGTCAATAAGTGAAAAGCAGGATTGCCCTGACGCGTAAATTAACAGGGCAAAAAAAAAGTCTTTTTGGAGTAAAACGTAGAATATATTCATGGAAAAATTTGCTGTTCAAACGCCTAATGCAGCTGATTTTTTTCACTGTACCATCCTTATTGATGGCACCAATAGAGCTCGTCGTAAACCCGCACTGAGCGCAGCTATGCGCATGAAATCACGTTTTCATGTCACCACAAAGAGCAGTGATTATGATGAAGAATAATGCTAAAGTTCGCTTAAATTTAGATTGAATTTTTATAAAAAAAACCTCACACAATAATTGGCGAGGTTATTTTTGAAAATATCACTGGGTGCATTGTTAGAATTTCTTTGCCCAGAACGAACAGCGCTTATTTTTAAAATATTGTGGTCAGTTCGCGATTCGAATATTACACCTGTATCTAAAAATTTCAACATAACGTTTTCCCGAATGCCTGGCAACACGCTAAAGATGCATGCGGTCGTATTTGGCGCCCAGTGCAAGCGCAGGATAAGTATAAATGAAAGGAGGGAAGCGAAAAATGGTGGGTGGATATTTCCGATCCACGCTGTTACGGCTTTCGGTATTGATCTAGGCTCAAATTATCCATGCCTTAATGTATTCAACAGATGATTATCAACTTGTTAGCGTTATTTTGAGACTCGATATGATACGAATTAGCAACAACTTCGCATGGTATTTCGCAAACAACAAAATAGCCATTTCATGTTGATGTTCAATGTATCTGTTTTTCTATTGCAAATGCAAAAAATGAGAACAAAAAATTAAGGACCAAAAGTAACGCGTGGATTGTTATGTTTATGGATTAGCTACGCACATTATCTGGCGTTCTCGCGCCTTTGGTTTTACATGTAGTTGCAACCATATTGCTGCACAAGCATATGGAATTTCCACTATTTTTTTTGTAGCAACATTATTAATATTTTATATTAAGTTACAAATAGCAATATTATTTTTTAAAATATATTGCATATGTAAAAGAATACGCGCACACTCTGCATCGTAGTTCAATTAATAATTATTATGAAATATAAAAATTGAGACTTAACGGCAACAGCGTTCAGAATGAATTGTTTAAAGAATAAATATTTATAGTAAGTTGATATTAAACAATAAATTATATTGTGCGCTTTGCAGATCGATTATCTCGCGATCCAATATTTCCGATAATACAAGGACGCGCTGGTCTTATCAAACAGGTTTGCGTCTATAAAACAATTAAAACCAGGTAACTAATTAATTCTTATATATTACTAAAATTAATTATCGTAAATAAATATTTGTAACATAATTGGTTGTCTGGTCGCAGATTTCGGACCGGATAAATCGGCGGTCTCTATCAATCTTCAATACGCTTTCTGCGTGGATCAACAGAGAAATTGCTGCTTTATTTGACCTGAAAAACCGGGCATAAGGTCCGGGAATTTAATGCTATCAATCCTTCAAGGAGCAGCAAAATGAAAAAACTACTATTAATCTCTGCATCTGCTTTGGTAATGGCTTCAAGCGGCGTATACGCTGCAACTCTGACCGGTGGTTTCTATGGTGTGGGCGGCACGGCAGGCAGTACCGCCGGCGGCGGTTCCACTGCGACCGGTAGTCAGGGTTCAATTCTGGCAGGCGCAGCGACCAACTCGTCGGCAGCCCAGAACCAGACTATGTCAGGTGCACAGGTCACAGGCAGTTTTGGTGGTGTCACGACAATTACAGAAGGCAATTCGCTGTCAACACAAACCAATACCGGCGGTGCGCTGGGCCTGGCTGGCCAGACATCTAATGCGGGGGCAGGGGGCACATTCGGATCAGGAGCCACTGGTAATTTTGGCACCATTGGCGGTTTCCTTAGCTTCGTACCGTAATCTTTCTTGATTCGGCAATAACTCAAAGTAACCGGGTCTTGTTCAAATAAATGCCGACGCGTCGAATTTATTTAGCGGGTTGGAGTAGACATTGACCTGGTTACCCAACAGGAAATATGCCAGTTAAGGCCTCAACTCAAGGAGTTGAAAATGAAAAAACTATTATTGTTATCAGCGCTGGTAATTGCGTCGACAGCCGTGTCGGCGCAAACCATTACGATTGGCGCATTTGCCACCAGCGGTGGCGCTGGTAGTACAGCCAGTGGTGGCTCATCGGTAGCCGGCAGCCAGGGTTCGCTTGGCACTTCGTCCGCAGGCAATACATCTGCTGCATCCAATCAAACGGGGTCTGCTGCGCAGGTAGTGGGCGGGCCCGGCGGCGTTACAACGCAAACCGCCGGACAATCTCTTTCTTCCCAAACCAATTCCGGGTTCTCGCTCGGATTTGCAGGGCAGACATCCAATGCAACTGCCGGTGGGGTATTTACATCTGGAGCAGGCGGGAACTTTGGAACGATCGGTTCCTTCGTTCACTGGACACCATAAGGCGGGTGCAGACTGCACAAACACGTCATAAAAGAAACCATCTTCTCGGAGGGAGTGCGCTCTCTCCGTAAAGGAATTGCCATGAAAATGATACTTGTCGTTACCCTTGGGCTGCTGCTGTCACCCCCGGTGTTTGCCCAATCGGCGGGCGCAATCTCGGGTTCAAATTCGAACGCCAACAGCGGATCAAATTCCAACTCAAATCAGTCCGCCGATTCCGGTGCCGCTGCGGTCGTTGATCTGACCTTTGGCGGTTCCGAGCAAAGACGTACGCAGACGGTCCACACAACCCCAAATGTATATGCACCGCCCAGTATGTTTGGCGGCGTGAACAACTGCGGTCAGTCGAGCACATTTGGTATTGGTGCGACCGGCTTTGGTATCGGTGGTTCGCTGGCCGGTGAGTCCGAAGCGTGTAATGCGCGTGAAGATACCAGTATTGCGTACAAGCTGGGATACAAAGATGTGGCGGACATGCGTTTTTTCTGTTTCGGTGAAGACGTGAACCGCAAAGCCTATGAGTCTACAGGTCGAAGTTGCCCGAACTATGCAACTGCTAAGGGTCTGCCTGAGCGTCCGGTTGCCGCTGCTGATAACAGCGGGATCAATAACAGCCAACGTCAGCGTAATACCAACCGGGTGGTTGCTACGACTCCAGTCAGAAGTCCGGAAGTGTATGTGGATAGGCCAAGAGTGCAACCCCAGGCTGCGCAGGATCTTCGTGCATTTTACGGCTCGAATTGACCGTGCCGCTTTGGTACTGCCAAAAGAATTGTCGAACCAACTGCTAGTGAGGCTGAAATATGTTCGTTATCCCAAGGCCAGGTTGCTTTGATCTGTGGGTTGGGCAGCCAGGGGAAAAACCAAGGCGCCGTCGCCATTGATAATGGCACATGACGGCGCCCTGTAGACTACCGGGCGGGCACTTTTTTATTTTGGGGATCGGGAGTTGCCACGGCATGTAAAGACCCAGTGAAAAACTGCTCATGTGATAACAGGATAATCACAAATGAGTATGATGATGGAAGACGAAATCAAACGCTGGACAGCCAAGCGTAAAAGTGCGCTGGTGCTGGACATTATTCAAGGTAAATCGACGGTTTCTGAAGCCTGTCGCACTTATAACCTGCCTGCATCCGAGGTGGAGAACTGGGTCGTTGATGGCAAACGTGGGATGGAAAATGCCTTGCGGGCAAACCCGCTGGACATCAAAGAGCAGTATGAGCGTCAGCTCAAGCAGTTACAGGAAGCGTACGGAGAGGCGATGCTGGAGCTGCGTGCACAAAAAAAGCTGCAACCTCTGCTGGATGAGGACGGCAAATGATTGAGTAGAGCTGCCAGGAATTGAATGGGGATGGGTATGTCGTTTCAATTGCCAGGCTGCGCCATAGGAATGGCTTAGGGTGCCAGGGTATACGTATTTGCTCTAGCTGTTGGAGTTAAGCTGAACTCCCTGAGTTATTATTATTTACTTTGCTATCAATTTCTCTTGTGCTTTTGATGCCGATCGTTTCCACCAGCCGATCGTCGTCTTAAAAGAATATCACCGTGTCGTGTCAATGTCTGCATTGGCCGGTAGAGAGCATTCTGCCAGATTACGATTCATGAATTGCCCTGCATGCTGATCCTGCATATTGTGCACGTAAACACCCTTGCTGATACTCCATACGGTATCTCCTGATCTGATTTGCCGCAGTCTCGGCGGTTAGGGCTTTTCAGAAAGATCCAGAAAACTAATCATAATTTGGCGCAAAATCCCTAAAGCGTCAGGCAAGTATACGTCTCGTAACAGACTGCCGGTTCCTGTCACGCATGTATCCGGCACGCGCACAAGTTGCATGTAGAATAACAGTGTGAGCTTGCCGGGCTGGACGGCACAGGGCGTGGACGGTAAAGGGCGGGCTCATCGCAATTGAACTACATAAAAATTTAATGATAAAGGAGTTGCCATGGACCATCTATTTGCAAAATTTGCGACAGTCATTTCGCATGCAACGGGCAATCCGATCACATTCATTATTTGTGTGGCTGCAGTCCTGCTCTGGGCCATTTCTGGTCCCTACTTTGGTTTTTCAGAGACATGGCAATTAGTGATTAATACCGGCACAACGATTATCACGTTTCTGATGGTTTTCCTTATTCAGAATACTCAGAACCGCGACAGCGCTGCTCTGCAAACCAAGCTGGATGAAATCATTCGTTCCTCGGATGCGCAAGACCAGTTTATGGGTATTGAAACCATGACCGACAAGGAACTTGAGGAGTTGCACGAAAAATGCGAGCGCCAGGCCAAGCACTCGCAGATGATGCTTGAAAAAACTCATGCGGAGCGACGCACACGCAAGAGCCGAAAGACCTAGCGGCGTGCCGCCGGTCATGTCGTTGGCACCACCGGTGCAGTGGACATGGCTTAAACCAAGCAAAAACACGGAAACTATTGATTATTTTCTGGTGGTCAAAAATCCAACGACTGCTCACATACAGATTGACCGTGCGGGCGCCGGCAGTTCAGGTATTGTGCATATATTGAAATCGGCGCCTGGCATCCATCAATTGCTGCTGTAATCGGCTAACAATACAGGCCACGGACTCGACCGAGCGCGCAAAACCCACTGCCGGCCCCATTGACAGCATGCCTTCTTCGTGGTCTCCCCGTTCGTACGCCAGCGCTCTTGTGCGCGCACCACTGATTAATTCCCCGAATTCAGCATACTCACGTGCTCCGGCCTGTTCCTTGGCTGCGACCTTACGGGCATTGTTATTGTTAATGACTCGCCAGGTGTCGCCCAAGGACCCAAGAACCGTACAAGTGCCGTGCTGGTCGGTGGCGGCCACACGTTGCTTATATGCGTGGTGTGCCGGTGTTTCGTGCGCGAGCGTGAAAATACTGCCCATGACTACAGCATCGGCGCCCAAGGCAAGTGCAGCTGCAATTTGCCGTCCGTGGCCAATACCCCCGCCCAAGGCTAGTGGAACGTGCAATTGCTCAAGTGCATATGCACCGTTTAAAAATGTTGGCAACTGATTGCTGCCGGGATGGCCGCCTTCCTCCATGCCAACCAGGGTTACTGCGTCTACACCGAGATTCTGCGCGGCAACAGCGTGGCGTACATGAGCGCATTTATGAATCACGATTGAATTGGTTTGTCGCAATTGCGGCAATAACGATGTTGGCGGTAGCCCCGCCGTTTCGAAAATGCGCACGCCTTCTTCAATAGCGATGCTTAAACGTTCAAGCACAATGTCATTGTTCTGCATGCGGCGCGATAGCGTCAGATTGACGCCGAAGGACATGCCGCCAGTCAGACGACGGCATGTCTGCAGTTCCTGCCGGAATTGCGCATTGGAATTTGAACTGCGCGCCGTGATGAAACCCATGCCGCCTGCTCTGACCATTGCGGCGACCAGATTTGCATCAGAAAGCCACATCATGCCACCCAGAAGCAAGGGCCACCGGATCCCGAGCAATGAGGTCATGCGTGTCGGGTATTGATCCGGAATAGGCGCACTGCAATGAGAAATGCCCGTATCTATTGCGCTATCAGCTTCTGCGTCCATGTTCATATATCTTTTCCCAATAGCAGGACAGGGTGCAACTCACGGGCCAGTTGGCTGATCAGAGGGCCGACTTCTTCAAGCATGAGTGGGGTGGGCAGCAGGGAACTGGGTCCGCCGCAACTGACCACAAGTCGTTCGCCATCGGGAAGTTTGATCCCCGAAGCTACGGTATTGATCTGGTACTTGGGCCGCTCGTGAAAGACAAAGCCTCGCTCAGGATAGCGCGCCAGCGCCTGTTTCATTGTCTTGAGTTCGGCGGTATCTGCCAACTTGCCACTACTTTGGGCTTCTGCCAGCAGTTGGTCGCGCAGCTCAGGAGTGCAGTTTGCCAGATATGCCCAGCCAATCGCGCTGTGAAACAGCGGGATCCGCGAGCCTACACGCAGATTCATCAACAACGGTGAATTACCCTGGCAGCGCAGCAGATAGACAATACTACTGCCCTCCCGTCGGCCGAGAGCAACGGCCACCTGATAGCGGTCGGCAATCGCCTGCAGCATGGGGCGCACGACCTCCAGGGCATCCTGGCCTGCCAACGCTGCTGCCCCTAACGCAATTGCCGCTGTTCCCAATTGCAATTTGTCCTTGCCGGGGACGTTTGCCAGAAAGCCGGATTTCTGCAACGTATAGCAGAGTCGCCATACGGTGGGCTGCGCTAATCCGGTCATTTGGGCGATGTCTGTTGTCCCCAGCATCCTTTGTTCAGCATCAAAGCATTGCAATATTTCCAGGCCTCGTGCCAGCGCAGTGACGAACTGCCTGTCCGTTGTGTCGGATGTCATCGCGTTTTCATCGTCTTTTGGATTGGGGCGTCTTGACATAAATATCCTCTTTCATTATGATAATTCAAATAGCAAATTAACAATTCGCACTGCAAATTATAATGGAAATCAAGGAAGACATCAACACCCGCTCTGCGGTTCGGCAAATCAGCGGGGCCGTTTCGTGGCCGGGCAGCTGTTATTGGGGACCGTCTGCGGTGGGGCAGATAATGGAGGCTGCCGGATCCAGGCTGTGCCGTCCGCTTGTCATTACAGACCCCGGTGCATGGCGTGCCAGCTGCGGTGTTGTGCAAGCGGCGCTTGCCGCAAGGTCGATTCAGGACTGGGCGGTATTCGACGGGGTGGTGGCCAACCCCTCACTGGCTGAGGTGCGGGAAGCGTTGCAGATGGCGCGACATGCCGGTTGTGTCAGTATTATCGCCGTGGGTGGAGGCAGCGTTATTGACGTGGCCAAAGTCGTGTTCGGATGTCTTTGCAGCGGCCTGGAACCGGAAGAGTTGGCCGAACCTCACGGCCAGGTATGGCTTGATGGCCCTGTCCGGCCTGATGCGCCGTTATTGCTTGCCATTCCCACCACATCGGGCACGGGTAGCGAGAGCAGCTCAGCGGCGCTGATTCAGGGCGATGACGGGCGCAAGCATTTGTACCGTTCTTTGCGAACCCGTCCCGCGTTGGTCGCGTTGCAACCTGACCTTACTTTAAACCTGCCAATACGTCCGACTGCGCAAGGCGGATTTGACGCATTGCTGCATGCACTGGGAGCGTTGGTCAATACCGATTGCAACCCGATTGGTAAAGCCATCGCCTTGCAGGCCCTGCGTGCCTGTATGCAAGCGCTGCCGTTGGTGCTCGGCGAACCGGACAATCTGGCTGCCCGTACCCAGATGCAGATGGGGGCATATCTTGCGGGTGTAGCAATCGGTATCAGCAAAGTAGACGCCGTGCATGCCATGTGTACACCACTGGAGTCGGTCGTAGACATGACGCACGCTGAAGTGCTAGCCCCTGTCTTTGCCATTGTGTCGCGTTACACCATACAGACGCACGCCAGCGTTTATGCCAATACTGCCAGACATTTGAATATCGCCACTACGGGTGATGATCATCGGGATGCTATGACGCTGATCGAGCGAGTCGAAACGTTGGCAAGGCAGGCAAATATTGCACTGTATTTCACTCATTTTCAATTGACCGAACAGCAAGCCGGTCAACTGGCGACCCAGGCTCTGCAAAGTGCTTCCATGCCGCTTAACCCGCGCAGTCTCACGCACGAAGAAATCAGCTCACTGTACCTGCAAATGGTCAATTAAGGATCCAGTCATGAATGTTATTGATTCCAAACCATACGAAATGCTCATCGACGGGCGCTGGCAAGCCGGCCGGGAGGGCTTGGTCTTTGACACACTCAATCCATCCACGGCAAAACTCCTTGCCCAGGTACATCAGGCGGACGCGGCTGACGTGGATGCTGCCGTACAGGCAGCCCACAGCGCATTCGAAAATGGCTGGGGCAGGACCACACCGGCCGAACGTGGCCGACTGCTAAGACGCCTGGCGGTGCTTTTTGAGCGTGATCGGGAAAAGCTCGCGTGGATAGAGACACTGAATGTTGGCAAGCCCATTACGCATTCGCTCGAATCGCTCAAGACCATGCCGTCTTCGTTGGAATATTTTGCGGGCATGATTCCTGCCGTGCGAGGGGAAACGATTGCCGTGGGAAACAGTGATGTTCTCAATTACACCATTCGGGAGCCGTTGGGTGTTTGTGCACTGATTATGCCGTGGAACTACCCCATGACGCTGACGATCAACAAACTGGGGCCTGCGCTGGCGGCTGGCAATACCATCGTGCTCAAACCGTCCGAGGTCACGCCGCTGTCGACGCTGGCGCTGGCACGGCTGTTCGAGGAGGCCGGCTTTCCCCCTGGCGTTGTCAATGTGGTCAATGGCCCGGGCGCCACGGTAGGCGAGCAATTGGTCACGCATCCGCTCGTGTCCAGGGTGTCTTTCACGGGCGGATCCGTAACCGGTGCCCGCATTCTTGCTTCCACCGCCAACGACTTGAAGCGGGTCACGCTGGAACTGGGCGGCAAGTCGCCGCTCATTGTGTTTGACGATGCCGCGCTGGACAAGGCCGTCGCTGTTGCAGCGGGAGACATAATCAAGAATTCCGGGCAGGTATGTATTGCCTGCACACGCATTCTTGTGCAGGAAACGATACTTGATGATTTTCTTGAACGCCTGCAACGGCGCTTGCGGGCGGTGCGGGTTGGCACGCCTGAAGCTACCGATACTGACATGGGACCGCTGGTCAGTGCGGAGCAAAAGCAGCGTGTCGAACATTACATTCGGCTTGCGACAGAAGAGGGGGCCAAGCCTGTTTCTTTCGGTGACGTTGTTCTGGACGACAACACGGCACCCGGCTTTTTTATGCCGCCCACATTGCTGCTGCGTTCTAGCGCGCAAATGCAATCGGCACAGGATGAAATCTTCGGGCCGGTGCAATCGGTCATCAGTTTCAAGGACGAAGATGACGCCTTGGGCATTGCCAATCACTCCCGCTATGGGCTGGCTGCTGTGGTCTTCACGCGGGATGGTGGACTCGCCTTGAGAATGGCCAGGGGCCTGCAATCGGGAAGTGTTGCCATTAATACTGGCGTGCGCACGTCTTTCGATGCGCCCTTTGGCGGCTACAAGCTTTCTGGCATCGGCAAGGAGCGAGGTTTAGAAGCCATTTATGAAAACACGCAGTTAAAGAACATCAAATATGACATGAGTGTCTGAACAGTTAAGAGTCCAAGGAGGAAGTGATGAAAATTTTTATGAAAGCGGTATTAGGCGTGGCAGCATGCTCGCTGGCACCCAGCGCGATGGCAGAGTGGCCTGAAAGGCCCGTTCGCATGGTCATCGGGTTTGCTCCGGGAGGTGCATCGGATATTGCATTTAAAATGGTGCAGGATGTGCTGGCAGAAAAGCTGGGTCAGCCTGTGGTGCCCGATTATAAGGCAGGTGCCAACGGTAATATCGCCAACAACGCAGTCGCTGCAGCTGCGCCCGATGGATACACCGCCCTCTGGGCCAATGTCGGCCCGCTTGCAGTCAATACCTATTTGTACAAGAACGTCAAAACCGATCCGGGCGACGTTTTTGCGCCAGTAACACAATTGACAGACTCGCCGCTGATTGTTGTGGTTCCCAAAAATTCCCCTTATAAGACCATGCCCGATTTGATTGCCGGTATCAGGAAGGAACAGGAAAAGCTGACATTCGGCTCGGCCGGCCAGGGCAGTTCCATGCATATCGCAGGAACATCATTAGCGCTTGCGTTGAATGCGAAACTGACCCATGTTCCGTACAAAGGTAGTGCACCTGCACTTCAGGATTTGATCGCCGGCCGGCTGACGTTCATGGTCGACAGCCGTTCAACCACCGCACCCTTTATCGAGAATGGGTCCTTGCGCGCACTGGCCATCAGCAGCAGCAAGCGTGCGCCGGATGTACCTGATATACCGACCGTGGCAGAGTCCGGCGTACCCGGTTTTAACGTGACAACGTGGCAAGCCGTAGTGATGCCCAAAGGCACGCCACAGCCCATTATCGACAAATTTTCCAAGGCACTGCGTGAGGCGCTGCAAACCCCCGTGGTGCGCGAGCGGTTTGCCCGCGTGTATACGCCGTTAGTCGGCAGTACGCCGCAGGAATTCGGCCGATTCTGGGCCAGCGAACGGGCCGAGGCTAAAGCGCTTGTTGAAAAAGCCAAGCTTCAAATTGAATGAGAGTGATATGACCGAAATTGAAATCAGACTTTGGATGGGAAATTGAATATGGATCTGGGATTGAAAGACAGCACCGCTTTGATAACAGGCGGCGCCGGCACACTGGGCCTGGCAATGGCAACGCGTTTTCTTCAGGAGGATTGCAATGTCGTAATATGTGATGCCAGCCAGCCATCAATTGACAACGCTTGCCAACAACTTGCTGCCTTTGAGGGACGTGTGCTTGGCGTCCTTGCTGATGTTACGGACAAGAATGCGGTGGCACAGGCCGTACAACAGGCTACCGATAAGTGGAAAAAAATTGATGTACTGGTCAATAACGCCGGTTTTGCGCGCGATCGCTATTTAACTAAAATGTCTGAAGAGGACTGGCATGCGGTTCTGGATGTGACCTTGCAAGGCGCCTTTCATTGCACCCGTGCCGTATTGCCGATGATGATGGAAAACCGATATGGCCGGGTTATTAACATCGCATCGCGTGCGCACCTTGGCAATCCCGGGCAGACTAATTATTCAGCTGCAAAAGCCGGCTTGATCGGCTTCACCCGTTCGCTGGCGCTGGAATCTGGCAAATTCGGTATCACGGCCAACGCCGTGGCGCCGGGGGTCATCTGCACCCCTCGCATGCAACAACGCCCCGACTATCACGAGTTGACCGAACGCGCCAAATCCAATACGCCGGTCGCCCGTCTGGGCGATCCGGCCGATGTGGCCGCCACAGTCGCATTCCTGGCTTCTCGTCTGGCCGGATTTACCACCGGCGAAACCGTCCATGTGACAGGAGGACGTTACGCATGACCTCGCCATTTGATCTGAACGAGCATTTGAGTCGTCGCCTGTATTTTGATGATATTGATGAGGGGCAGAGCTGGATCAGTCCGCGTCGCACCGTGACCGAGGCGGATGTGATTCAGTTCGCTGGTCTCTCGGGCGATTTCAACGCCCTGCACACGGATGCGGTTTATGCACAAGGGCATCCTTTCGGTCAGCGCGCTGCCCACGGGATGCTGACGCTGGCCATCGCCTCCGGGCTTACCACGCGAATGCCGGTTTATCGGTTGATGGATGGCGCCCGGTATGCGTTGGTCGAATTGCGATGTCAATGGCGCAAACCGGTGTTTATTG
The DNA here is from genome assembly GCF_004217095.1 of Advenella incenata. GTDB lineage: Bacteria > Pseudomonadota > Gammaproteobacteria > Burkholderiales > Burkholderiaceae_B > Advenella > Advenella incenata. The sequence continues at coordinate 1,750,324 of NZ_SHKO01000001.1, forward strand.
GCGACACGATTCATGTGGAGCTGCGCATCGGTAAAAAAACCAAATCGCAGAAACGGCCGGGAACGGGTCGGATCTTGATGCATCGTATTATCAAAAATCAGCATGATGAGGTCGTAGCCGACACCGAATGGACGACGCTGATGACCTGCAGAAAGGAGGGTGCATGAACGTGGGAGTGTCACAGTTGAAAGCTGACCAATTGAAACAGAATGCCGCTTTTGACGACCTGGCCAGGCTGGTTCAGCCTCGTTCCGTGATGGTTGTCGGTGCATCCACTAGCATAGGCACGCTGGGCCACACCACAGTGCAGAATCTGATTGAACACTCAGACTTCGATGGCGACGTGTTGCTGGTGAACCCCCGAGGCGGACAGTGGCAGAATAGGCCCTTGTACAGATCAATCGGTGACGTACCAGCACCGCAAATTGATGTGGCGCTTTTGCTGGTCCCGGCAGATTCGGCTCTTGCTGCATTGGAGGCGTGCGCTGCAAAACATGTGCGCTATGCCATTGTGTTTACAGGAGGATTTGCAGAACTGGGGGAAACGGGACGTCAGGCCGAACAGCAGATGCTGGCGCTTGCCGCGCGTACCGGAATGCGGTTGTATGGACCCAATTGCGCCGGCATGACCATATTGTCGCCACGTCTTGGGTTGACCTTTTCGACCGAGTTCCGCAATGACGGTCGCGATAATAGACTCTCGCGTATCGGCCTTGTCACGCAAGGCGGCGGTCTTGGACGATCATTGATGCAGGGTAATGAGCGTGGGGTGTGCTTTTCCCGCTGGTTTTCGACCGGTAACGAGCTTGACCTGGATAATGCCGACTTTATCCAATGGCTGGCACAGGATCCAGGGACGGATATCATTTGCACGGTCATCGAAGGCATCAAGGACGGAGAGCGCTTTGTTGCTGCCGCGCAGGCGGCGAGCCGGGCGGGCAAACCGCTAATTGCCCTGAAGGTTGGCCGTTCTGACTTTGGCAAGAAGGCGGCGCAATCGCATACGGCCTCGCTTGCGGGCGATGATGTCGTTAATGATGCGGTGTTCTCCCAATATGGCGTCATCCGGGTTGACGATTTGGATGAAATGCTTGATGTGGCAAGCCTGCTGTCGCGCGTAGGTGTGCAGCGCCTCAAGCGTCTTTGCGTGTATTCATCGTCAGGCGGAGCCGGCGTGCTCTCCGCAGACAAAGTGGGCGAAGCCGGACTAACCATGGCGTCTCTGGACGAATCGACAGTGGCGGAGATGACAAAACACGCGCCATCATATGCCGCCTTGACGAATCCGGTTGATTTGACGACCAAGGCGCTGGTTGATCCACAGCTTGCCAGCAAATGCCTGTTGCCGCTTTTCAATGATTCTGGCGTGGATGCGGTGTTGTACCCGATCACGTCCAACTATGCAGCCAGTACGGAAGGCATGGTGCGCAATATGCTTGAGGTGGCAAGACAGGGAAGCAAAGCGTTTGTACCCGTCTGGATGAGCAGCCGTCGCGGGCAGGCCCACGATTTATTGGTCGCAGAAGGCTTTGCGCCCATCTATAGCCTGCGCAATGCCATGCAGGCGCTCAAGCGCATCAGTTGGTATGCCGAATGGACAGAGCGCAACGACGGTCAGGACGACACACCAGTGCAACCGCATGAAAACGCGAGTGTCGTCTCATTGCCGTGCAACGAGACCCAGGCCAAATCGTTGATCATGCAATCCGGAGTACGTTCACCGAAAGAATTGCAGGTTCATACAGCAACCGAGGCAGCCATGCGGGCCACAGCTATTGGTTTTCCGGTAGCGCTGAAATTGGTGGCCGATGGTGTGCTGCACAAAAGCGAAATTGGCGGTGTGCAATTGAACCTGCAGGATGAGGCGCAGGTGCGTCAGGCGTTTGAGCAGATTATGACTGCGGCGCGTACTCATAATGTACCAGACAACAATATTCGTGGCGTTCTTGTTTCCGAGATGATCACCGATGGCGTTGAAATGCTGGTTGGCATCCACCGCGATGCGGTCTTCGGGCCGATCCTGAGCATTGGTGCGGGCGGTGTATGGGTGGAGATAGAGGCCGATGTTGCGCGCTGTCGTCTGCCGGTAGATCGTGCTCTGCTGGAATATATCCTGGATTCCACACGGGTAGCCAGACGTCTGGCCAGCCACCGTGGTTTGCCTGCGCGTGATCGATCAGCGCTGCTTGACGCCATGCAGCGTCTTGCTGTGTTATTTCTAAGCCTGGGAGACCGGGTACAGTCGCTTGAAGTCAATCCATTGGTGGTATTGGACAACGGTCATGGGGTCGTCGCGCTGGATGCGGTGATTGAATAATACTTTGCCTGCCTGTAAATGCTTTGGTTTGCGAAGCGTTTACAGGCGGGAACACAATTGCTTAACGAGGGAGCTTCTCGATGTTTAACAGTCAAATTGGCGGCGGCGACGCCCATTCTATTTCAGTCCGTGGTCATGACCTGGTCAATGATCTTTTCAATCGTGATTTTGTCGATGTCCTTGCGCTGGAGTTGCTGGGGCAGTTTCCAACCCCTGAGCTAAAGCGCATGCTCAACCTTTTTTTGGTTAGTGCCACGGATCACGGCCTGACCCCCAGCGCACTGTCGGCACGCCTGACCTTGCACGGTGCACCCGAATCTATGCAAGGGGCGCTGGCAGCCGGGCTTCTGGGCGCCGGTTCACGCTTTCTGGGCGTCATTGAATATTCAGCACGCTTTTTGCGCGACGCGCTGCCGCAGCAAGACAGTTACACAGATGAGGAGCTGCGGCATTTTGCCGAGGAATGTGTCAAGGTTAATAAGGCAGCCAAACGCAAAATTCCCGGCGTGGGACATCCCATCCACGTAGATGGCGACCCCAGATGCGAGAGGATGTTTGAGATCGCCAGGGACTGCGGCTTTTATGGCAGCTATTCGCGCTTTGCCGTAGAACTGGCCGCTGCTGCCGCGCGCCAGTCTGGACGTAAAATTCCCCTGAACGCCACGGGCGCAAAAGGTGCGATTGTGCTTGACATGGGGTTGACACCCGAGTTGGGCAAGGCACTTACGATGATCGGGCGCTCTGTCGGCCTGATGGCTCACATTATAGAGGAGCAGCAAAATCCTATCGGACAAAAGGTTTGGGACATGGCTTCTGGCACATAGGACCGGAGAGTACAGGGCGATCGCCCTGTACCGTTTCATTTTAAGAACTGCGCTGGCTCAGCTTTTCTTGACGCGCGGGCACGCGCTGTCAGCAAGGGATACGAACGCTTCCTCTCCAGGTATCGTGGAGAGTACTTTATAGTAGTCATAGGGGGCCTTTGACTCCTGCGGTGTTTTGACTTGCACCAGCGACAGATCCATAATGACACGGCCGTCTTCGGGTCGGACCCTGGCGTTTTTGATTAGCTTTGAGCCAATCGGCAAGTCGCTCATTGCTTTGGTAGCCTTGTCGCCATCAAAGCTGCCTGCCGCCTTGACGGCATTCAGATAGTGACTCACGCTCACATAGGTTAATGCCTGCACAACCGAGGGAGCACGTTTAAAGCCACTTTTCTGTTGCCAGCGGCGAGTCCAGGCGCGCGTATCTTCATTGGTATCCCAGTAAAAGGCCGTCGGGAAGACCAAGCCTTTGGCCACCTCCAATCCCATGCCATCGACATCGTTGATAAAAGTGAGAAAGGTGGCCAGTTTTTGTTTTCCCGCTGTCAGGCCAAACTCCTGCGACTGCTTGGCCAGATTCACCAGGTCTCCTCCTGCGCTGGCAAGGCCGATCATATCTGCACCGGACGATTGTGCTTGCAGCAAAAAGGAAGAAAAATCCAGCGCCCCTAGTGGATGCCGGACACTACCCAGAACCTTGCCGCCTTCCTGGCTGATAAACTCGCTGGCATTTTTTTCCAGCGTTTTGCCAAAAATATAGTCGGTGGTGACGAAATACCATGTTTTTGCGCCCGCCTGGGCATTGCTGCGAACCACGGCTTTGGCCAGCGCATAGGTGTCGGGTGCCCATTGCGTGGTGGTTGCAGCGCATTGTGCGCCGGCGAAATCTGCGGCAAAGCCGCCGCTGATCAGTGCCGCTTTATTCTTTTCCCGGGCAATGGCAGCCGCAGCCAACCCGGTAGAGCTGGCGCCACCGTCGACCACCGCAACCAGATTCTTGGTATCAAACCAGCTGCGCACGAGTTGTCCGGCAATGTCGACCTTGTTTTGGGTATCGCCACCAATCACTTCGATTTTCTTGCCCAATACTTCACCGCCGAAATCCTCGACGGCCATCCTGGCGGCCACTTCGGAGCCCAGGCCGCCCAGATCGGCATAAATGCCTGATCGGTCGTTGGAGACACCAATCCGCACAACGGAATTGTCTGCTGCTGCGGCACTCATGACACATGAACCGAATAACGCTGTTAATAGAATGTTGAATTTCACTGCAGTCTCCGTCACCAATGTTGTTAGATTTGAATCGGCCATTATTCCCACTCGCTTGAGCGAGTGTCAATCGGGGTTTTTCTCGGCTATCGGGTATTTTCAAATCATGGATCGGGTGAGCGGTATGGCCGACGCAGATCACCGCTTCTGGTTGGCACGGCGTTTTGTCCCATATTGTGCTTTGATTGGAGTGGCTTTATTTCAAGCTTGATAACGTCTCTGGAAGTGTCTTTCCAATCGCTTATCGGTTTTCCTTGGTGTTGTCGCTTCTAACGGCGTAGATTGTTTGCTGCATGTTCTGCCGGGCAACGGGCTCCAGTGGAGCGAAATCCGGTAAAAGGAAGATCTGCGCTCGTTTACACAGCGCTTCAAAGAAAGCGGCGCGCTTTTCGTAATAATCCTGGGTATCGCGTACCAGGTGTTGAACTTCCCGGAAAACCGCTTCGCTATCGGCGTGAAACTGCTCCCAGTGGGCACCAAGGCCAGACAAATCCAGATCAAGCACCAGGCGGGATGAATGATGGCTGGCGGTGTGACTGATCGTGTCGTGAATAATGGTCACCGCCTCGTCGACAACTTGGGCCGGTACAAGCCCACCATGGGCATGCTGGCGCAACAGGAGCGCCGACAGCATTTCGTTTTGCCCATTGGTCGAGCCTGGGATATAAACGACGTCATGGTACAGGATAGCCAGTGCCTGCGCGCGGCTGGGCGTGATGTTTTTTGCTGCTGCCATCTTGAACATGCGCTGGATGTGCTCGAGCCCATGGTAATGGCGTTCGGGTTCCATGTAGCGATCTATTACACGATCCAGTATCTCGCTGCTAAGCCCGGTAAGTTCGCGTATGGCGCTTATGATGTCAGATTTCATTGAGTGAGCGTGCATAAATAATATTCCAATCATAATAGTACTCGCGTCACGCGCATCCGGGTAACATTGTCTATAGCATATATCGAATAGACTAGGCAATAGTCACCCCTGTCAGTTTCACCAACGCGTTCATTTTTCTATCTCACCGTGATGGTAATCCTTGGGGGCTGGTCACTTCCTCCGGCATGGGCTGTCACAAAGATGGCGGACAGGTTTGGTCGCCAGTAGGGATCAATTAACTAAGTTTTGAGTAAGGTAATGCTTGGCTACCACTCAACCGTCTTTCTCCTGGGCATTAATCATATAGCCAAAGCCTCTTGCGGTGTGCAGCAGGGCTGGTTCACCCTCATGCTCTATTTTTGATCGCAGATAGCGAATATATACATCGACCACTTTGGTGCCCGGGTCAAAATCCATGCGCCAAACGTCACGCAGCAACTGGGCTCTGCTCACGACAATCCCGGCATGTTCCATCAGGTATGCGAGCAAGGCGAACTCCTTGGCTGTGAGTTCGATCCGCCGCTGGCCGCGATGCGCCGTCTTTGTGCGGAAATCGAGTTGCAGGTTGCCTACTTGCAGCTGCATTGTCGAGCGACGCAATTGCAGACCGCGACGCAGCAGCGCCTGCATACGCGCAACCAATTCGTCAAAGGCAAACGGTTTTGTCAGATAGTCATCAGCGCCCCGGTTTAAGCCGGTGATGCGATCGTGCAGCTCAGCCTTGGCAGTCAACATCAGGATCATGCTTTGGCATCCATCTGCCCGTAATCGCGAGCAAACTTCGATCCCTTCCAGTTTCGGCAGCATGACGTCCAAAACGATCAAATCGAAATCTCCATCGCGTGCTGTCTCGTAACCATGCAGACCGTCGCGCGAAACGCCAACATCGTAACCTTCGGCCCTCAGGCCTTTTTCCAGAAACGAGATAATCCGTGGATCGTCTTCAATCAGCAGGACCTTGGCGATATTCATGTTTTTTTCCCCAGAGGCAAGCGAATGGTGAGCGTTGAACCTTTACCGACTGTGCTGCTGAAATTGATGCTGCCATTATGCTTGTCCACAATCCAGCGAGCGATGGGCAAACCCAGACCAGTTCCGACTTTCCAGCGTTTCTGCGCCAGCGTGCCACGATAAAAACGATGGAAAATATAAGGTACGTCGTCGGATGGGCAACCCACACCCTGATCCTTGATCGACAGTTCTGCCATCTGGCCATCGGACCGAATATAAATGCAAATTGTGGTGTCGGACAGGGAGTATTTGATAGCATTGTCCAGCGCGATCATGATTGCTTGTTTCAGGCGTACTATGTCACAAAAAATGCTGACGATTTGCTTGGGATCATCACAACATATGACAAGTTTGATGTCGCGGCTTTGCGCCAGCACATGGATGTCATCCATAGCTGCCTGGGCAATCTCATGCAAGTCAATCAGTTTCTTCTCGAAATGTATGTCGTCGCCTTCGGAACGAGCAACAAATAGCAGATCTTCTATGAGCTGAGTCATCTCCTCGGCACGGGCAACAATCGCCGTCAACGATTCACGGTACAGGGATTCCGATTGCGTTTTTCCTCGAAGTGCAATTTCCGCTTCACCACGCACGGCGGTCAGGGAAGTGCGCAGTTCGTGGCTGATATCGCCAAGGAACCGCACGCGTTGCTGGTCAACCTGGGTCAGGCGCTGGTTGGCTTGCGCCAGATCCTGCGTGCGCTGTGCAACTTCTTCTTCAAGTTTGTTTTTGGCGCTGGTCAGCATGGCATGTTGCATCTGTAGCTGCGTAGCCATTGCATCAAAACTGTGCGATAGTTCACCGAACTCGTCGCGGGCCTGGCTACCGATGCGATACTGGAGCGAGCCATGTTCAATTGCGCGGGTTCCGGCGGTCAAAGCACGAATCGGACGATTGATGGACCGTGTTAGAAAATGGCTGGACACAAACGTCAATGATAGCAGGATTGCCAGTAACGTCAGCATCGTTGCGGTCACATTGCGTTGCAGTTGTCCGGCAGCGGCTTCCAGTTTGGCGACCTCGCGACGTTTGGCTTGCGCGCTCTTGGCCACGAGTTGTTCAAACTCCCGGTCCAGGCGGTTTTCGATCTCGATGCGGAACAGGACGATGGCATCGTCACGTTTGCCGGCTGAGTATAAGGCAAGAAGTCGTTCAACCGAGTCGTTGATGTCGTCCATCAATAAGCCCATGCGGGTATAGCGCGACGGCGCGGCGCGATCGTCAGCACGAGGGCCATTTTTAAGGTCTATGGCTTGCAGGCGCTGAAAAGAATTGTGCACGTCGTTGCGGGCACTTTGAAAGTCGGAAAGCTCCGACGGGCCCATCAATATGAGTTCGGCTATTTGTTCAGAGTAGCGGTTTGCGTCAACAGCAAGGCGTGCCGTCGCGGACAATTCCTTGCGGGCATCGGTTACCTGGTCCGCATAGCGCTTTGTCATATGCAAGGCGACGATCGAAGTGGCAGCCATGGCAATGACGGCAAAGGCCACAATGCACTGGAAAATCCAGATTCGGGTCTTGATGGTCAAATGGTTCTCGTCAATAAGATGGCGCGCATTGCGTCGCACCCGATAGGTAATCGTGCTGGATGATTACCAATTCATGGCAGACGCAATAGCGGCAAACTTATAAGCGTACAGTCATTTCTTGCAACACTCTGTTGTGTTGTTTTTATATATATGAAGACCTGTAACATCCATATGCCAAATGGCATCCGCAGCAGCCAGCCATCGTGGATCGCTTGTAACCAATAAAACGGTTGCACTGTTGTTTTGCAGCACAGGAGCCAGGGTCTCGGTTCGTACGGTATCGAGCAAGGCATCGGCATCGTCAATCAGTAGCAAACGCGGTGCGCCCATAATGGCCCTGGCAATGATTAAACGTTGCCGCGTGGCCGCGGGAATATCCGTAGCATGTTCTGCGATCCGGGTGGCCAGGCCCCGGGGCAAGGCGTCGATCGCTTGGGTCAATCCGCATAATTGCAGGGTCTGATCTATTTCGGCTTCGGTCGCCGAACGGGCACGATATGTGAGATTGCGACGGATTGAGCCGCGTAGCAAGGGCAGGCTGGGTGAAATGGTTCCCACCGCTTGTCTGATGGAGTTAAGATCATGTTCGCTCAGATTCTGACCATCCAGGCATACCGTGCCCTGGGCGGGATCGAACATACGTGTGGCCAGGGCCAGTAGCGTAGACTTTCCGGTGCCACTGGCGCCGGTGATCGCGATAAGCGTGCCGGCCTGAGCTTGCGCATTGATCTGTTCAAATACGCCCTCTACCGAGACATCCTTGAGTACAAGTTGGCCAGGGCCGGCAGACAGCGGTGGTAATGGCTGGCCGGAATCCAGGCTGGGCAATTGCAGGAATCTGCCCAGAACATCCCGTGCTGCCCGGAAATTTTGCAAAAATACAAATACTCGGCTCAAATCGCGTATCGGTGAGTCCAGAAGATTGACAATAAGGACGGAAGCCAGCAGTGTGCCCCAGTCAATGCGTTCGGCTTGTAGCATGCTGGTAGCCAATACCAGTGCTGTTAATATGGGTGAGATTGCATCGGGCAAAGCGCGTAGCAGGCTTGCCAGGTGAATTTGCGAGACTGCCGCATCGGCGAGTCGCTTGCTCTGTTTTTTCAATCGCGCGCGTTCGCCGCGCGCACGTCCGAACACGCGAACAGGGGACGACGCGCCCAGCCGTTCGCCCAGGTTGGCGGCCAATCGACCGCGTTCGCTACGCAGTTTGCGCACGCGTTTATATAGTGGCGTGCCGGCAACGGCGAGCAATGCCAGGGCGATGGCAATCACGATGGCGACGCATGCCGCAATGAGTGGGCTTAGCCAGGCCAGGACCGTGATCGCAGCCGTGATGGTGATCGCCGAGACAAGCAAACCGGCAAGCCCGCGACCGACCCAGTCATTGAGCGCGTTCAGGTCCGCTACAAAACGAACCATCATCACCCCTTGCGTGCGTTTCTGCAAAACACGGCTTGGCAGATTATTGACATGATCGAACAGCAATAGCCGGGTTGCCATCAGATAGCTTTGTCCCATTTTTTCTGCTGTCGCCCGTTCGATCACGCGCAGCCACATCAACATAAGACCGAATAGGGCAACGGCCATCGCATTTGCCATTATCCAGTGTGGCGCGACAGGGGCGTGGTGCAGGCCATCGAAACCTTGTCGCGTGGCTAGGGCAATGCCGCTCATGAGCGCTGCCTGCGCCAGGCCATTGGCAAGAAGCCAGGCCATCAGCTTGCGTCGGGAGTCGGCCAAAATGGGCGGTAGCGGCCCATGTCCCTTCATAGGCTTGCAGCCAGCGCGAATTGACTGCTTGTCAAGTCTTCCAAAATTGCAGGATCCATGAGTTGATCAGGGCTGAGCACCATCAATCCGACCGCTTCGGTGGCTTCCTGGATCGCCAGTGGTGCCATGGTGACCACACCGCTGAGTGCGATAACTCTCAATTGTTGCTGTATTAACCAGTCTACGCCTGCTTTGGCGCCTACTGCATCGCGAGCTGCATAGAAAACGCCGTCAACCAGATTTCGAAACTCATGCGACTGCAACAACAGACCGGTTTCTTGTTGATATATGCCATCGGCCACTTCGATGATTAGAATATCAATGTCGGAATTCATGGCATGGGACGTCAGTGTAGAGAATGCGCGCAATAGCTGGTTGCGCTCCACCTTGTAGGTCGACACCATGCCGACTGATGTGAAATCAAGGGCTGGACGCGCACCGGCATCCATCATGCGCCACATATCTCCACCCGCACCCGTTCCGGTCACCTTGACAGATCCGACGCGATAACCCGCAGCGATGAAACCACGGATAAGACTGACGGCCGTCGTGGTTTTGCCGGCGTTCATCGAAGAGCCGATCACTGCATATACGCGCGCAGTTTTGGCAGCATTGATGGGCGGCAGCGCTACGTCAGCGACATTGATTACTTGTCCATGTCGATTTGCCAGCAGTCCGATTGGGGCAATACGGGTTGCGATGCCAGTTTTTACGCTGCGCGACAGCACATTCGAGGCGATACCACCTGCAGCGACGAGGTCGCACGGATCAAGGTCATTGCGGATTTCCGCCTCAAACTGATCGGGCGCATAACGATGGCCATAGGCCACCACAATTTCATCACCGATAAATAAGCTGGAACGCCGACCGTCGCGCAACTCCAGTGCTTTGTGATGGCCTATCTTACGTACTTCTGCAAGCACCAGATCGCCAGGCCGGGGCTCAGCAGTGGTGATCAAGCCAGCAGCTTCCGATAGATTAATGTGTCGGGTTGTGTAAGCTGCTTTGCTGTGTAACAGCCGCTGATGCAAATTCAAATGATTCATGGAATTTCCTGGATGATTGCTTGTGAGATTCCAAGATAGCAATATGAGCAATGGCCAAGTTGAGAATTAGACAAGGGCTGGATTAAAAATTGGTAAGAATGGCCATATTGTCTTAATGAAATGCTACAACTTGATGGAGCTTGCCGGCTGACGCAAGTTGTTATGTCAATTTATTACTTGGAAATATGATTTGAACCTGTCGCACGCTTTGGATTTGACGTATTTGCGTTACTTATGGTTAAACAATGATAGAGCCTGCACCTATATCAGCGATCATTCCCTGAATGAAACTTTGCCAAATATTCGCCGCGCCGTCCTGGTTGTGCATGGCATTGAACGGGATGGCTATCGATATTGGAAAGCGCTGGCGCGGGCTGCGCGTCGGGCAGGACCGTCTGTGGAGGAACAGACACTGCTGCTGGCACCACAATTTTTCGTGCGCAAGCAGGCCTTTCAGTGGGGGCTTGAGGCGAACACGCTTACCTGGCGCTCGCAAGCCTGGAAACAGGGTGATTTATCACGCAAGGGCGGGGTGAGCTCGTTTTCGACCATTGATGCTTTAATCCAGCAGCTTTTGTGCGCAGAGCGCTTTCCAGCCTTGGCGCAAATCGTCATTGTGGGGCATTCTGCAGGGGCGCAGTTTGTGCAGCGGTATGCCGCAGCCGGTCGCGGCGCCGGTTTGGCACGGATGCGCGGCATTGGTCTGCGCCATATTGTGGTTGGCCCATCCTCGTATCTGTATTTGAATAATGCGCGTCGCGGTTTCGGGCCAGCCGAAGGTTTCGGCGAGCCTTGCGGGCAAACCGTTATGCATTGTCCTGATTATGACAATTATAAGTATGGATTGCAGCATGCCAATGCCTACGTCAGGGCAATGGGCCCGGAGCGCATCCGGCGCGATTATGCCAGCAAAGAGGTGGTGTATCTGGTTGGAGAACACGATGACCAGACGGATAACCAGCACCTGGACTGCAGCCAGGCGGCCATGTTGCAAGGGCATAATCGCGTGGACCGCTGTCTGGCCTATCGTGACCATCTTGTGGATTTGTACGGCGCGTTGCCGGTTTCGCATGCCTTCGAAGTTGTGCCGGGTTTAGGGCACGAAGGCCCACGCATCTTGCGCTCGCCTGCCGGACTGCGTTGGATTTTCGACGTTAGTAAGGCGGCGCGTGAAGCCAGGCGCGCGTCGGTTTAATCGAGTTTGAACGCGATGCCCGTCAGGTCCAATGCGTTGTCCGTCAGAGGCTGATCCGGCAGATGGATTGCGCCGCCTTCAAGCGACAGTGCAAGCTTTAGCGGGCTGGCCGTCAGGCCGAGATAAAAGGTTTGTTCGGCAGGGAAAGCATTGAGTCCGTTGGGACAGCTGGCGGCCCATTGCAGATTGATCAGCGTGCCCAGCGCGCTTTCCGCATAAATGCCGACTGTGGTTTTTGCGTCGTGTTGAGCAGCGCGCTGGCGGATGCGTTGTGCTTCACCCATCCCGATTCGGCCAGGTTTGGTGCTCAGCGCCAGCGCGCCTGCCTGTAAAAACCGTTCCGCATCCTGTTCAGTGGTACAGGCGCGATCGACCAAAATCGGCAGTGGCGACTGCCGTTGCAACGATTCAAATAAGGATAGTGATTCGAGCGGGCAGGGGTCTTCGGCGTATTCAACGCCGCAAGCTGCTAATTGTTCCAGATAGTGCGGCGCCTGGGCAGGCGTGTAATGGCTGTTGGCATCCACCACATAACGGCAATGAGCTGGCAGGGCGTCGCGCAAGGCGCGCAGCACCGCAAGATCGGTCTTGACACCCTGTCCTCCCTTGACTTTAAAGCTGCAGATGCCGTGGCGCGTGTAGTGCTCCAGGGCCTGTGCCACCATTTGCGCCGGGGGTTGCCGGGTCAGTGTCCAGGCAACGTCAACCTGGGCTTGCCCCTGCGTAAAGCGCCAGCACGGCTGTTGATGGGCCGCCGCGCGCAACAGTTGGGCGGCGGTTTCGATCATGCCCTTGCCCAGCCGGTTTTCTGGAATGGGCGCAAGCGCACGGGCCACGGCCTGAGCATCACTCATGTCAGTGTTGCTCAGTTGCGGTATCAGTATGTCGTCAAAGGCGGCTTGCAGCATGGCGGGCGACACCCCAGACCAGGTTGCCTTGAGTGTGCCTTCGGCATGACCGGCCTGGCCGTGTTCGTTGCGCAATGTCAGCAAGGCGTAAACGCCTTCTTTTTCCACTGCGTTGGCCCAATGGATGGTGTGAACGTATGGGATGCGATAAAAGCGCAGCGACCAATCGGCTAACTTCATTAGTTGGTCCGGATCTGGGCGGACTTGATGAGTTTTCCCCAGACCTGCATTTCCTGCTCTACATGGGTCTTGAAGGCATCTCCCGTGGTGCCAAGCATTTGGACGCCTTCGGAAGTGAACGTGTCGGCAAATGTCTTATTGCGAATGATTTTATTGAACGCGGCGTTCAGTTTCTGAACAATTTCCTTGGGCGTTCCTGCGGGCGCCAGATACCCCCACCAGCCTTGCGCATGATAGCCGGGTACGGTTTCCTGGACCGTGGGCACTTCAGGCAACGATGACATGCGGCTCTTGCCGGTGGTGGCAAGCGCCTTGACGCGGCCAGGTTTCAGATAAGTCATCGTGCCGGGATAGGTGCCGAAGGTTACATGAACCTGTCCGCTGGCAACATCATTCAAGCCTTGCGCCAGACCCTTGTATGGGATATGCATAATGTCGGCGCCAGTGAGTTCTTTGAGCATTTCACCCATCAGGTGCGCCGAGCTGCCGTTGCCGGTGGAGGCGTAGACGTACTTGCCTGGCTCTTTTTTGGCAAGTGCAATAAATTCGGCCACGTTATTTGCCGGCAGTTTTGGCGTAGCGATCATTACATAGGGAGATGTGGCAGCCAGTGTGATGTACTCAAAGCTCTTGAGCGGGTCAAACGGGAGCTTCTTGACCAACGAAGGAAGAATCGAGTGAGCGGCTGCGGCTTGCAGTAATGTGTAGCCATCCGGATTGGCCCGCGCGACGAACTCGGTGCCAATTGCCGTGCCGGCGCCGGGCTTGTTTTCCACAATAACGGTCTGTTTGAGTTCTTCACCAAGGTATTGCGCCATGCGCCGGGCCAGAATGTCATTGATGGCACCAGGCGTATACGGCACGATAATGCGAATGGTGCGATTCGGGTAATTGTCGGCGGTTTGCGCCTGGGCTGAAAAAACCGCGCCGATGGTCAGGGCAAACAAGGCGAATGGACGAATTTTTTTCATATTTTGTCTCCTCTTCAGAGGTTTTTGTGGTTCTTGTGAACCGGTTGGTTTGGTTTCAATAAGAAACTATATGTTTTGCTCATTGTTTATATAGTTTCTTTTTTCAACTATAATTCAGTTGTTGTTAACTTTCAACTGCTATTTATATGGTTTCATACGGAAACTATAGATAGATGTATAAAGAAACTAATAGTTGGGAACACCCGATCTTAATCACAAGTGACTATTTATGAATATTTCGAATGCCAGTACATACCCGGTTGTCCATAAAACCGTGGCGCGTGTCGAAGAAAACAATGGTCTGCGACAAGCGATCTCCATTGCCTATTGGGTACAGGGAGAAGGGCCGCTTATTGTCATGCTGCCGTCCCTGGGGCGTGACGTGGAAGACTTCGAGTCTGTCTCAACCCAGCTAGCTGAGGCTGGCTATCGTGTAGCCTGTCCAAGCCCGCGGGGCATTGGAGCTAGTGCCGGGTGCATGGATAATCTGACATTGCATGATTTCGGTCGTGATATCGTATCTGTCATTGAGGCCGAAGGCGGGAAGCCGGCCTTTGTAGCGGGGCATGCTTTCGGCAATTGGACGGCCCGTACTGTTGCCGTTGACCGTCCTGATCTTGTCCGCGCCGTGATTATTCTGGCTGCCGGGCCACGCGTGGTAGCGCAAGGGCCAGGCGCTGGCCTGCCGCATTGTATGGATAAAAGCCTGGACGCCGCTGTGCGACTGCAGTGGATCAAAAAGGTGTTTTTTGCCGAAGCAAGCGATGCGTCGGTGTGGCTGGAGGGATGGCATCCTGACGTGGCCAACGTACAGCGTGCCGCCAAGGCGGCTACACCGATCGACCGTTGGTGGGGAGCAGGCCACGCCAGAATCCTGGATGTCCGGGCGCTGGAAGATGCTTTCGCGCCGCTGGATGCCGGCTGGCAATTAAGCCAGGATCTGGGAGCGCAACGGGTGACGACAGTTGAGATCGCCAATGCGGGTCACGCCCTGCTGCCCGAACAGCCGATTGCGGTCGCCGAAGCGATTAAAGCGTATCTCAATAATTTCCAAGACTAAATATAGTCGTTGCAGCGTCATTCGCACTGACGACGCTTTGCTCCCAAACACTCGTGTTCTCTGCTTTTTTGAGACGAGCGCGGCGGCACTAACCCGCTTTCGCCTTGTGCGCTAGCAGCCATGTTTTGACGTCGGTTGTCGGGATGCCTTTTTGGGCGTTATAGGTCGTGGTCTTGTCCCACCACATCCCGTCGCCGAGCGCGAACGCCGCTCTATATCGCGCCATGACGTTCTCAGGACACCGTACAAGATCCATGCTGAGTTTTTCTTTTGTCAACAGCTCGCGCTTGAAAGTGCGCTCCATAACTTCTTCCACGATCGTCGCTAGCTGGCTATACGAAATTGTGTCGCTGGCTACAAAGATTACCTGGTTTCTAATCCTGGGTTGCTCAAGCAAGATTTCGGTGGTTAGACGGCCAATATCCTCAGGCGTTGTCACGGTCACTTTTGTTTCCCAGCTACCCAGACCGCGTACGATGCCAGCTTCAAAATCAATCAGACCCGTTGTTGGCTCAAACAGGAAACTTGTGAACATACCGGTCGAAACAATCACCCATTCAGTTTTTGATTGGGACCGCAGTATGGTTCTAACGTCGTATTGTTCATCGAATACTGGCTGGCCGCTGCCTTTGCCGATGACGTCATAGTCCACGCCAAACTGCCATGGAAAATAGCGACGGACGCCGGCGGCAAGAACGGCTTTGGTCAGCTTGACTTGGGTGCCCGGTCCGGCGACAAATCCGGTGCAATTGACCACGGTATGAAATTGACCGAACATCTGGATGAGATCTTCAGTGGCGCTGTGAATAAGATCGAACGGCAGCAAACGTACGCCCAGGAGGCGCAGTTCTTCGTACGTCTGTACTTGTCTCTGTGTAGGGCGTTCCAATGACTGCGCAGATACCAGCACAGTAAGCGGGCATCCGGCAGTTTTCTGGCGCGGAGCAAGATAGCGCAAAACAGCCATTCCCAGTTCGCCTGCGCCCAGGACCAAGACATTGTCCAGGTTAACGTGATTAGATAGTTCGTTCATAAGATAGATTTCCTTTGATGATTTAGGATGATTGTTCCAATTTCTATACATAATCTGCTGTAGTGCAGTCAGCATGACGCAAGGGCGAGTGGCAGAGTAATAAGCCGGAGTATAGGTGGGGTGTGCGCGATTGGTAAGCCCCATTTAATTGTTTTTAAAGTTGCAAAAAATGGGATAATGAACCACTTTGTAAACTCAGCGGAGGACGCCGGTGGATAGAACTCGGGCCATGCAGATATTTTGTCGCGTTGTTGAATCCCACAGTTTTGCGGGTGCGGCTATGAGCCTGTCAATGCCTCGTTCTACAGTCAGCAGGGCAATTCAAGACCTGGAAGCCTTTCTCGGCGTCAAACTATTGCAACGCACTACACGAACGCTCAGCCTTACACCCGATGGCAGTCTTTACTACGATCACTGCCAGTATGTACTGGACGAGGTTCAGCGGATGGAAGCGGTGTTATCGGGTAACACCCGCAAGCCTCGGGGGCGGTTACGAATTGGCATGACCTCGTCCTTTGCACGATCAATTGTGTTACCCGCTATAAAGACGTTTCAGGCAGGCTATCCCGAGATTGATGTCGTGCTGACACTTGGCGATCGGCCGGTAGAGTTGATACAGGAGGGCGTCGATTGTGTGGTGCGGGCTGGCATACCAAAGTCTTCGGCGTTGCTGGTGGCGCGTAAGATAGGTAGTTTTGAATGGTTGATTTGCGCCTCCCCTGACTATCTACAACAATACGGCGCCCCGCGCTCGCTGGAGGATTTGGCGCAGCACCAAGTGATCGAATTTCATTCCGGGCTCACAGGCAGGGCGCAGGATTGGCGCTTTGTCGTGGATGAAGAAGAGCGCGAAGTCGGTGTCAAAGGAAGTCTCGCGGTGAACGATACCGATGCCTATGTGACTTGCGGTATTGAGGGGCTTGGGTTGATACGCATTGCCAACTTTCTTGCTGTACAGCACTTGCGTGCCGGCCGCCTGGTCCAGGTCCTCGAGCAATACAAGGCCCCGCCAGTTCCTTTGTCCATCATTTATCCTCAAAACCGGCATCTGTCTTCGGCGGTGCGCGCTTTCGTGCATTGGATTGGCGAACGCGTGCAAAACGTGGCCACCGACTGGGATTGGCGCCCGTGATTCATTCTCGCAAATGAGCATGTTTATCCGCGCAATTTGACCGTCTGCACGCAGACGACGAGCTACTTGCGCTTGTGCTACCAGGACCAAATATAGCCTGGAACCTATTCGCCGGGAATCACTTGCCGAGTGCTGCGGCGTTGTGCATTTGGCAGGCATCAGACAAAAATAAATATTTTCCAGGTGCTGCATCCAAAGACGGTGCCGGCGTGTATTCAGTAAAGCAGGGCAGAACACTGCCGCTGTCCAACAGTCTTTCCATTGGAGAATGTTTATGACTTTACAATCGATCGCCCGCCTGTCTCAACCTGTGTGCCTCGCGCTATTGCTGGCCGGAGCTGGCACAATGGCCTACGCCGCCAGCAGCAGCTTTTCGCAGGACAGCCTGCCCAGCGCCATTAAGGTGCCGGAAGGTAACAAGGTGGCTTGGGAAACCGTAGGTACCGGGGAAATCACCTATGAGTGCCGCGAAAAGGTCAACGCCGCTGGCCAGACTGAATGGGTGTTTGCTGGTCCCAAGGCTCAGCTTAAAGATCGCACAGGCAAGCAAGTCGGTAATTATTACGGTCCTCCTGCCACCTGGGAAGCGATGGACGGCTCCAAAGTGACTGCAACCCAGTTGGCGGTGGCGCCTGCCGGCGATGGCAATCTGCCTTATCAACTGGTGAAGGCCAATCCGGCGATGGGGGATGGTAGTATGACTGGCGTCACCTATATCCAGCGCGTGGCGCTCAAGGGTGGTGTGGCTCCCAAAACGGGTTGCACCGCTGCCAGCAAGGGTGAGAGGATGAAGGTAGCCTACCAGGCCGACTATATCTTCTGGAAAGCGCAATAAACCAGTGCGGACGAGGCCACCTTGTGAGCCTGTCCGCAAACCAGAAACCAACCCGGGAATCGAGCGACGGTGACGCCTTCTTCTGACAGCTTTGATTACGAGGCCGCGCTGGCTGCATGTGCTGCAGATCAGCGCGACGCCTTGCTACAGATTTATAATCACGAGGGTGGGCGTCTTTTGGGCGTGGTGTTACGGATTGTTCGCGACAAGGCCATGGCCGAAGATATTGTGCATGACACTTGCATAAAGATATGGACCGGCGCGTCGGGCTTTGATCCTGCAAAAGGGACGGCACGTGGCTGGATCTACAGCATAGCGCGCCATCTGGCGCTCAATGCCGTGCGTGACGGCCGTCGCAATGTCGATCTGGATGATGATGCGGTTGGCGCACTGGATGACAAGGCTTCGCTCGAGGCCTGGAATGACATGACAGACAGTTTCGCCTGGGAAACCAGCCATGGCCGCATCACCTTTTGCCTGGAACAACTTGAGCCAGCGCGACGCAACTGTATCCTGCATGCATATGTGGATGGCTTCTCCCATCGGGAAATCGCCGAACGCCTAAATGCGCCGCTGGGTACCATCAAGGCCTGGATCAAGCGCAGCCTGGCCGCGCTACGGGAGTGTATGGCGTGAGCCCTGTATCTTCGAGCCCATCAGCCGCTGATGTATCCGATTTGGCAGGAGAATATGTGCTGGGCACCTTGTCCGCCCGGCAGCGCCGAGATGTGGAGCAACGCCTGGCGCAGGAGCCTGCGTTGCAGGCGGCGGTAGAGGAATGGGAAGCCCGTCTTCTGCCATTGATAACGCTTGTGCCGGCGGTGTCTCCTTCGCCACGGCTCTGGCCGCGCGTTATCCGCAGCCTGGATGCAATGGAACCTGTCGCCACCTCAGCGCCGCGCGCCAGCCGGTATGGAGTACGGGATTCGTTGTGGCGCTCACTGGCATTTTGGCGAGGACTGACTGTTGCCGGCTTTACTGCTGCGGCAATCGCCATGATGATACTGCCAGCCCAGTTCGGCACGCCCGAAACGCGATTTATGGTGGTGCTGGTTGCACCGGGCGACAAATCGCCCGGCTGGGTTGTGCAGGCGCGTACCGACCAGCGGGTCGAGTTAATTCCACTGGGCATGCTGCAAGTGCCTGCCGACAAGTCCCTGCAGTTCTGGACTAAAGCCGATGACTGGAAAGTGCCAGTATCGCTGGGTATTGTTCAACCGGGTGAGCGTGTAACCGTACCGCTTGATAATTTGCCCGGCTTACAGAAAAACCAACTGTTCGAGCTGACGCTGGAGCCACGCACAGGTTCGCCGACAGGGCGGCCTACCGGACCGATCCAATTTATCGGCCGGGCGGTGCAAGTGTACTGACGGCCGCTGTTTATTTTCTACATTGGCCTTATTCAATTGAAATGATTCTGGCTCTTTTTTATGTAATGTTATAACATATCATCTTTTTGCAACTGCAATAACGATTCACGAGGCTGCATGTGAATCAGAAAACGAAATGCAAACCGGATATGGTATGAGTGAAAGAAGTAGAGCGGTGTCGAGCCTGATTGTGCTGGCAGTCTGGAGCATTGGAGCACAGGCTCAAACCCAGTCTACGGGAGAAGGACGACAAAGAACGGGACAATCAGTCGCATCGCCGCAGGATGGTTATGTGACAACTTTGCCAAGCGTTGTTGTCACGGCGACTGCCAGCGAGCGAGCTTCCAGCGATGTGCCTGCCAGTATTACGGTTGTGTCGGGCGAAGACATCCGCCGGCGTCCCGTGAATGATCTGGCAGATGCACTGAAAGGTACGGTCGGGGTCAGCCTGGAGGACGTCGGCCAGGGGCGCAGAGGTATTTCGATTCGCGGCATGAGCGCGGAGCATACCCTGATGCTGGTCGATGGACAGCGTGTCAGCTCGTCTGCCTCGGCGATCGCGCACTCGGATATGGAACTGGGCTGGGTGCCAGCCGAGGCCATCGAACGACTGGAAGTTGTACGTGGGCCAATGTCTTCGCTGTATGGGTCGGAGGCCCTTGGCGGCGTTGTGAACGTCATTACCCGTTCGGCTACCGACCGTTGGATCGGCTCTTTGAGCAGCTATGCATTGGCCACCGATCACGGCCTGGGCGGTAATCAGTATAAAAACGGATTCTATATTGCCGGTCCCCTCATCGCAGGACGCCTGGGCCTGACAGCCTGGGGGGAGTTCAGGCAGCGTCACATGTTGCGCGATGCTGCCAATACGGCGTTAAGTGCACTGGACCGACAGCGCGCCACGACAGGGCATCTTGGATTGAGTTGGACGCCGGACGCGCGTCAGCGTATCGACCTGTCTGTCGATGCAGTCAACGAAAACCAGGCTGGTGTGTACGGCGGGGCTCGCGGTATTGCCTATCGTTCCGAAAATGAAATTCAGCGCCGCCGTTATGCCTTATCTCACACCGGGGAGTGGGACTGGGGAAGTACCCGGACCAGGTTGTATCGCAGCACACTTGATCGGCAAATATGGCGCAGCGATGGCGATAAGGCCAGTGGTCCCAACCGTTTCGTCGATACTGTCTTTGATACTCAAGCAAGTTTTCCGCTCAATTCCATTCATCGACTGACCATAGGCGGTCAGTTCAGGCGGGAAAGCCTGGAAGATCCCAATGTGAATCGCGTCGGCAAAAAAGTACAAAATCATTATGCGCTTTTCATGCAGGATGAGATAACGCTTGGCGACCGCTGGGAACTGGTGCTGGGCGCTCGTTTTGACCGACACGAGCAATTCGGGTGGGAGATCAGCCCTCGTGCGTATTTGCTTTATCATCCTGTGCAAGGCCTGACTCTGAAGGCCGGCGTGGGGCGCGGCTTCAAAGCGCCTACGCTCAAGCAGTTGTCGGCCGAGTTCGAATCTTGGGCAGCGATGGGTGGGCGGGGCGTTATCCGGGGCAATCCCGATTTGCAACCGGAAACCAATCTTTCCTACGAACTGGGAGCGGCCTATGAAGCAGATACCTGGTCGGCCGGAGCCACTTTTTTCCATAACAACGTGCGCAATCTGATTGATACCGTCAGGCAGTCCACTTGTTTTGCTCCCGGCCGCGTTTGTCTGGCATACGAAAATGTTGCCAGGGTTCGCCTGCAAGGGGTGGAATTGACGGCTGGTGCGGATCTTTCCGCGCGCTGGCGACTGGATGGCAACTATACCTATCTGGATGCTCGCGATCAAATCACAGGGGAACCGATGACAGATCGTTCCCGACATCGCGCCAATGCCACATTGGCCTGGAAACCGCTGGCGTCTTTGTCTACACGCATGCAACTCGAGTATATCGGCGCACAATTTCGTTCAGACAAACAAGGCAAGCGTCCCGGCTATACGCTGTTGCACTGGTATATGGATTACGCCTTGAGCAGCAACCTCACTGTGCAGGTTGGTGTGGAGAACCTGACGGATAAGCGTCTGGCCAACGAAGATATCGGCCTTTTCAGTCGGGCGGACGAGGGGCGGCGCTACTTTGTCGGAATGCGGGTGCAGTTTTGATGCGATTGTCACGATTGATCTGGCGCATTTGCTATTACCTGCTCATTGGGGTGGCTGGCATGGCGCCTGTCTACGTATCCGCCGCTCCCGTGGTGCAAGTGCTGCACAATGGTTTTGTTTCGGCAGAAAAATTTCGGCATTTGCAGACTGTCGCCGAACGCCAAGCAATGGGGCTGCGGCATCTGAATGTTGAGACCGCGTCGCCGCAGGCGATAAGCGCGGCCGTTGCGGCTGGGGTACTTACCGTGCTGGACGTACCCAGGCCGGGTGACCGATCGATGGTCGAGCAGCGGCTGGAACAAGCACTACAGCAACAGAAGATCCGTGGTGCTATCCGCTTGACCGTAGGTGGCGGCCGACCCGCCTGGCACGGCCTGGAGGCACCCGTGGGTGGCCTATTGGCCGAGCTCTATGCAGCGGGTGGTGAAGCGAATTACGGACGTTTTTTTGCGCTGGCCAGGTCAATTCATGAAGGCGTTGCGCCGTCCCCTGACTTGCTGGCGCCGCCTGAAAAGCTGCCTGCTGCTGGCTTTTATCATCCGCAAGCCTCTCGCGTCTTCGATAATGTACAGTCCTATCTGAATTGGCACGCATCAGCAGCCTCTCCCTCGAGGCCGGATTCCATTGGCCGGGTGGCGTTTTTGATATCCCGGCATATAGTGACAGATTTTGTGACCGGTGAAGTGGATGAATTGATTCGTCGCAGTGAGACCGCCGGCTTATTGCCTATTGTTTTCTGGGCCGATGCAGATGATCCGGAGGGATTGCAGGGGGCGCTGAAAAGTGCTGCGGTGGATGTGCTGGTCAACCTGACGCATATGCGAGGCGGTGCACAGCGCACCCGCGATTTCAAAGCGTTGAATGTTCCGGTAATCCAGACGCTGAGTTTTCGCGAAGGCGAAGCACGCGACTGGCCCGCTGCGCCTAGCGGTGTCAATGCGCGTACTGCCGCTGTTTTCCTGGCCGGACCGGAAGGATGGGGTGTCAGCGACCCCCTGGTGCTGTCTGCCGTCACAGCAGGGGTAGACGAGCTCCTGCCGCAACAAGCGCAGGCATTGATCGGTAAACTACGAAGCCTGGTCGCCTTGCGACATACCCGTGCAGCGGACAAGCGGCTCGCCTTGATGTTCTGGAATTACCCGGCGGGCGAGAAAAACCTGGGCGCATCCAATCTGAATCTGCCGCGCAGTATTGTTTCCATTCAGGGGGCATTGGCGGGGCAAGGTTATGATGTGGGCGAGCCCGTGAGCGAAAAAGAGGTCATCGATAAAGGCCAGCGTATGCTGGGTGCCCTTTACGGTAGCGTATCGCTGGACGACCTACTGGCAGAGGATCTGGCAGCACTGTATCCGCTGTCTGCTTATGAAAGCTGGCTTGCTGGTCTGCCGGATGAGCGGCAGAGACAATTACGTCGTCATGGCTCGCCTGACGGGCATCGGGCGATACGAAAGATTAATGGTCAGCTTCACTTCGTGATTCCCCGGTGGAAGATCGGACATTTGCTGGTAATGCCGCAGATGCCGCGCCATGCCGACGCGGCTAAGCACTATCATGACACCGCCAGTGTACCGGATCATCTTTATATGGCGGCCTATCTGTATTTGCAGCAACAATACGCTGCCCATGCACTGATTCACCTGGGCACACATGGTTCCCAGGAATGGCTTCCTGGCAAAGATCGCGGGCTGGCTGCCAGCGATTATTCCTGGCTGGCAGTGGGCAGCATGCCGGTGTTCTATCCCTATATTCAGGATAACGTAGGCGAAGCCATCCAGGCCAAGCGGCGGGGGCGGGCTGTGATTATCAGTCACCAGACGCCTCCCTTTGCGCCTGCCGGGTTATACGACCAGTTGCGCGATCTGCACCATCTGATTCATGAATATCAGCAGCTTGACGAGGGAATAGTCCGCAAGCAAGTGTCATTGCGCATCCGGGAGGCAGCATTCGCGGCGAACCTGCATCGTGACCTGGGTTGGAGTGATCTGCAGGCCGAACGTGATTTTCCCGGCTTTCTTCAGGTCGTCCATAACCAGTTGCATGAACTGGCGCGTACGGCTACGCCACTGGGATTACACACCTTTGGGCAACCCGCGAGCGATGAGCACCGGGCCGGCACCATCGTGCAGCAGCTCGGAGAGCCCTTCTATGCAGCGCTGGGGATCGATAGGGAAGAGCTGTTTGTCGACGATCACAAACAGCTGAAAAATAATCCAGCCTATCTCGCCTTACATGAACTACTGAAGCCAACCATTAAAAGTGCGCTGCCTGGGCGTATTGCCGGTTTTGCCGATCGTGCCAGGGCGAATGATCTGCGTTTACGTGACACCCAGGAAAATGAGGCGTTACTTGCCGGACTGGCCGGTGGTTTCGTTGCGCCGGGCGCCGGTGGCGACCCCATCCGCAACCCAGATGTAATGAGCGGTCGCAATTTATACGCCTTTGAGGCCGACAAAATTCCCACCAGAGCAGCATATGACTCAGCTGCGATGGCTTACGAACAGCTTGTTCAGGCATTCCGATCCGAACATGATGGCCAGTGGCCTCGCAAGCTTGCGTTTAGCTTATGGTCATCCGAGGCGATTCGCCACTTGGGAATGACTGAGGCGCAGATTCTGCATGCGCTTGGCCTGCGTCCGGTCTGGGATGCAGGAGGTCGCATCACTGCGCTGGAAATTATCCCGACCACGGAACTGGGGCGGCCACGCACGGACGTCGTGATTCAAGTTACCGGTGTGTACCGCGACCAGTTCGACAGTTTCATGCGCCTGCTTGATGACGCGCTGGTCCGCCTTGCCGCACTGGAAGAGCCGGATAATCCGATTGTGGCCAACAACCTACGTATCGCCACTCTATTGCGCCAACAGGGTATGCCATCGGATCAGGCCGCGGCCGCAGCCCGATATCGAATTTTTGGCAACGCTCCCGGGCAGTATGGTACGGGCGTGCCCGATCTGGCCCTGCGTTCTACCGAATGGAACGATGATGGCGAACTGGCACAGCATTTTCTTGCGAGCAGCAGGCACGTATACGGCAGGGGACAATGGGGTGCCCGCTTATCAAAAACGAATCTGCTGGCCGAACAACTGCGCGGTACACAGGCGGCGATTATGTCTCGGTCTTCGAATCTGCATGGTGTGCTCTCAACGGACCACCCATTTGAGTTTCTGGGAGGTTTATCGGCGGCGGTACGACACCTTGATGGCCAGGCTCCGCAAATGCTGATTTCCGATTTGCGTGACGGCCGGGTAAGCACCACCGGGCTGGCGCGATTTCTGGCCAATGAGCTGCGCGCACGTTACCTGAACCCGCAATGGATTGATTCCATGCAGCAGGAAGGATATGCCGGCACGTTGCAGGTGCTCAATGTCACTAACAATTTGTTCGGCTGGCAGGTCATGGACCCGACATCCGTACGTGACGATCAATGGCAGGCCATGTTTGACACCTATGTGAACGACACGCGAGAACTGGGTACGCGCGAGTGGTTCGAGCAGCACAATCCTACGGCGCAGGCGCAGATACTTGAACGGATGGCCGAAGCCATGCGCAAGGGCTACTGGAATGCATCCGAGCAAACGCGGCGCGACCTGGTCCAGCGCTGGCAGCAACTGGCCGAACAATTCGATGTACACACCGGCGCCGAGGCGACGCGTCGTTACATCGCTGATATTGCCAAGGGTTTTGGTTTGGCTTCAGGGGCGGCGCCCGACACGGACGCAGGATCCGCCCATGCCCAAACGGCGGATACTCAAGGTTCAACAGAGCAGGAGCTACAAGCCGTGCATGGGCAGATTCTGGAGCGCGTGGAAGTTTCTGCCGAACCGTCGCCGGAAACGCCACTGGCTTTACTCTTGTTGCTGTTTGTCGCGGTCACTGGCGGAGTGCGCCAGTGGTGGGTCGACCGCCAATTGACACAGCGCACAGATTTGACCTGAACCCATTTTCATTTTTCCGATTGATCCCTATAACCCGAGACAACCTAATGGACTTTTTTTCCGATATCGAACACTTGTTATACGCAGTCTCCCGCGTTTTTCTTATGCCGGTCCTGCTTCTCATTGTTTTGTCTCTATTGTATGCAGTAGGGATGCTGGGGGCGTTTTTGGTTGAAGGCTGGCAACGGCGTCGGCAGGCAAGCGTCGATAGGCTGCTGAAACAGGCCAGGAATTATTTACAGCGTCAGGCAATATCTTCTGGTGATCTGGAACTGTATATCCTGAAACAGCTGGAATGGCTGCGGATTGTGTCACGCACTGCACCGATGCTGGGCCTTATCGCCACCATGATTCCCATGGGGCCGGCTTTGCTGGCGCTGGGCAATGGTGATGCGACAGAAGTAGGTAAAAACATGGTGGCCGCGTTCTCGGCTGTTATTCTCGCACTGCTGGCTGCCAGCCTTTGTTTTTTCATCCTCACTATACGACGCCGCTGGCTGCTGCAGGATTTGCATCGGGCTGAACGTACCCTGTTATTGCAAGAGGAGTCGGCATAATGCGTTTCCTTGAGGACGATGACACCGATCCCATGCTGTCGGTCGTCAATCTCATCGACCTGTTTCTGGTCATCATTGGGCTGCTGATGGTTGTGATCGCACAGAATCCGCTAGGCCCATTAGCCGGGGAAAACGTGGTTGTGGTAGAGAATCCGGGCCAAGCCGAAATGCGCATTACTGTCAAAGAGGGCAAAGAACTGACGCGCTACGAATCCAGTGGCAAGGTTGGTGAAGGGCAGGGGGCACGCGCGGGCGTGACCTATCGATTGGATGATGGCCGGATGATTTACGTGCCTGAGAGTGGGGCTAAAGAACTAATTCAGTAGTATCCAAAGTGTCAAATGGCTCAGGGTATACCCCTATTTGCATACCTATGCAAGAAATTGAAGATAGCACAACTTCAATTTTATCCACAGCTAACGCCTGAGACGACACTACTATGATCCACTATCTGAAGCGAGGCCGCTCGGCCGAGGTCAAAACCGACGATGACGCCAAAGTGCGCGCCACGGTCGAAGAAATTATCCGTCGTATTGAAAAGGACGGTGATGAAGCCGTCCGTGAGTACAGTCGTAAGTTCGATAACTGGGATCCGGCCGACTTTCGGCTGTCTCGTGACCAGATCACTGCAGCACGCAAGCAACTGTCTGCACGCGAAATCGAAGATATTGCGTTTGCCCAGAAACAGGTTCGCAATTTCGCGCAGATCCAGCGAGATTCCATGAAAGATGTGGAAGTAGAGACTTATCCGGGCGTCGTTTTAGGCCATAAGCACATTCCGATGAATGCGGTGGGCTGTTATATTCCCGGCGGCAAGTACCCGTTGCTCGCATCGGCCCACATGAGCGTGCTGACCGCAAAGGTGGCAGGCGTCAAGCGCATCGTTTCTACAGCGCCGCCGTATCAGGGCAAGCCGCATCCTGCCATTGTTACTGCGATGGACATGGCCGGTGCCGACGAAATTCTGGTGCTCGGCGGCGTGCAGGCCGTTGTGGCCATGGCGGTCGGTACGCCCAGTGTCGCTCCTGTGGATATGCTGGTCGGTCCTGGCAACATGTTCGTTGCCGAAGCCAAGCGCCAGTTGTATGGTCGCGTAGGCATTGACCTTTTTGCCGGACCAACCGAAACGCTGGTGATCGCCGATGACAGTGTGGACGGCCAGTTGTGCGCCGTCGATCTGCTGGGTCAGGCTGAACATGGTCCCACCTCGCCCGCCATATTGTTGACGACCAGCGAAAAACTGGCGCGCGACACGATGGCCGAGATCGAGCGCCAACTTAAGATATTGCCCACCGCAGCGATTGCCAAGAAAAGCTGGGACGATTGTGGTGAAGTCATCGTCTGTGATACCGATGAAGAAATGCTTCGCGTTGCCGATGAGCTGGCTTTTGAACATGTGCAGGTCATGACGCATGATCCTGATTATTTCCTGAATAACATGACAAATTACGGGGCGCTGTTTTTGGGTCCGCGTACAAATGTGAGTTTCGGCGACAAGGTCATCGGCACCAACCATACCTTGCCTACCAATCGCAACGCACGTTATACAGGAGGGTTGTGGGTTGGCAAGTTTTTGAAGACCTGCACGTATCAACGCGTGCTCACTGACGCGGCCAGCGTCACCATGGGTGAATACTGCTCCCGGTTATGCCATATGGAAAACTTCGCAGGTCATGGCGAGCAGGCCAATATTCGGGTACGTCGTTATGGCAACCGTCCCGATTTGCCCTGGTATGAACCGGTAAAGGATCAGGCATGATGCAATTGCCTCAAAGCCCGGATTTTCGGCTGGACGGCAAACGTGCACTGGTAACAGGCGCTAGCAGCGGCATCGGGCTGGCCGCGGCCACCGCGTTAGGCCGAGCCGGCGCCCATGTAACACTGGCGGCGCGCCGGGCAGCCGAACTCGAAAGCGCGTGCGCAGCCTTACGTGACAGCCAGATCTCGTGTGATTTTGTGGTGCTGGACGTGACATGCTCGGCAGATGTTGATGCTGCCGTTGCGGATGCATCGCCATACGACATTCTGGTAAACAACGCGGGAATGAACCGGCCTGTGCCTCTGGTCGAACAGAGCGATAGCGACATCGACGAGGTATTCGACCTGAACGTAAAGGCAGCGTTCTATACCAGCCGGGCAGTGGCACGAAAACTGCTGGCGGCCAAGCGCCCCGGCTCCATGATCAACATTTCATCACAGATGGGTCATGTAGGAAGTGCGCGACGGGTATTGTATTGTGCGAGCAAGCACGCCATGGAAGGCATGACCAAGGCCCTGGCCTGGGAATTGGGGGCAAATGGTATCCGGGTAAATACGATCTGCCCCACCTTTATTGAAACGCCTATGACTGCAGCGATGTTTGACAAGCCTGGCTTTAGGCAGTGGGTTTGCGAACGAATTGCGCTGGGACGTCTGGGTCGCGTCGATGAGGTTATGGGGGCAGTGGTGTTTCTGGCCAGCAGTGCGTCCAGCCTGATGACAGGCAGTGCCCTGATGCTGGATGGAGGCTGGACCGCAGCATGAAAACAGCACCACGCGCGCAAGATGTGGCTGATCTGGCGCAAGTATCGCAATCGGCAGTCAGCCGCACTTTCACACCAGGTGCCAGCGTATCCGAAAGCACGCGCAACAAGGTGCTGGCCGCTGCACAGCGCCTGGGTTACCGGCCAAATGCCCTGGCCCGAAGTCTGATCACGCGGCAAAGCCGCATCGTGGCATTGGTGATGAGCTATCTGGAGAACCAGTTTTATCCATTGGTGATTGAAAAGCTGTCCCAGAAACTGCAAAAGCAGGGCTATCACGTACTGATGTTCATTGCGGATATAGACGAAGGCGCAGATGGGGTGTTGGCCGATATCCTGCAATACCAGGTCGAGGGCATCGTCATGGCCTCAACCATGTTGTCACCGACGTTGGCCAAAAGTTGCTCTGACGTGGGGGTGCCTGTTGTCCAGTTCAATCGCATCTCGGATTTGGGCGGACTGACACGCTATGCGACCAGTTCCGTGACGTCCGACAATGCAGCTGGTGGACGTCTGGCTGCTGAACTGTTAGTGGCCAGGGGCTACAAACGAATCGCGTTTCTGGCTGGATTGGAGGATTCCTCAACCAGCCTGGAGCGTGAGCGAGGCTTTAAGGAGGCGCTGTCCGAGTTGGGGACAAGCGTGTCTTATCGTGATACGGGCCATTACAGTTTTGATGGGGCGAAAGATGCAGCACGACGTCTGTTTGGCCATGCCGATCGTCCTGACGCGGTGTTTGTCGCGAACGATCACATGGCAATCGCGGTCATGGACGTGTTGCGCCAGGAATTTTGCTTGCGCGTACCCGAAGAGGTGGGCGTAATCGGTTTTGACGATGTTCCCCAGGCGGCCTGGGGAGCGTACCAATTGACCACTGTCTATCAACGGGTGGAACCCATGGTAGACGCTACGGTTGAACTTTTGCTTGAACAGATGCGTGGTGAAGTGCGCGCACGCGAGATCGTGGTTCCGTGCATGTTGGTGGAAAGAAAAACAGTCAGACCCGCAGCGTAGCGGACAACTATTTAGATTTTAAGTTGCGGGCGACTTAGCCCGTGGCCAGGAAAATGGAGATTTTAATATGAAAAAACGCAACCTGCTCTCAGGTGCATTCTGCGCTGCAGCGCTGCTGGCTATTGGCCCAATCGTGCACGCGCAAAGCGCCACCAAATGGCCAGAAAAACCCGTGAGATATATCGTGCCTTTTTCACCAGGCGGCGTATCCGATGGGGTGGCGCGATTGCTGGCTGAGCAATTGTCCAAACAGCTCGGACAGAGCATGATCATTGAGAATAAGCCCGGTGTATCCGGCATCCTGGGCACGCAGACCGTAGCGCGATCTGCGCCAGACGGCTACACGATTATGGGCGGCACAATTACCACTCACGCAGTCAATCCCTTTTTCGTGAAATCCTTAAGTTACGACCCGGTCAAGGACTTTACACCCGTAGCCCTTGTTGGAATGGTCAGCAACGCACTGGTTGTGCGTGCCGATAGCCCCTTCAATAGTGTGCAAGATGTGATCGATGCTGCGCGCAAGAAACCCGGCGCATTAAACTATGGGACGGCAGGACCGGGAACGTCGCAACACCTTTCTGGTCAGTTATTTCAGTCCATCACCAAGACTTCATTGCAACAGATTTCTTACAAGGGCGGATCGCAAGCCATGGTGGATCTGATAGGTGGCCAGATCGACCTGATTTTCGAAACAGTGGCGGCGGCCCGGCCGATGATAGATTCCAAGCGCGTCAAGGTATTGGGCGTGACTTCGGCCAAGGCACTGGCCGATCTGCCAGGCGTCAAACCGCTAGCTGAGCTTGGCGTGCCCGGTTTTGAAATGCAGTCGTGGCAGGGTGTTTTTGCGCCGGCGGGTACGCCGCAAGCGGTGGTTGACAAGTTGGCACATGAAATTGCGATCGCAGTCAAGATGCCGGAATTTGGCGCAAAGCTGCGGCAGTTGGGCGTCGAGCCCGATGGTCGTGGCAGCAAGGAATTTGGTGCTTTTCAGGCAGCTGAAGTTCAGAAGTGGCACAAGGTCGTGCAAGAAGCAGGTATAAAGGCCAACTGATAAGACAGAGAAAGGGAAACAGCAATGACAGAATCTCATTATCCACTGGACGGCCGATTGCCGGCGTTGCTGCATGGACAGCAGCGTGTGCGCGGTTTATTTAACGGGCTGCCCAGCCCAGCGATCGTTGAGATGTGCGGTTACGCCGGCTTTGATTTTATTATCATCGACAATGAACACGGCAGCGCCGATCTGGGCGTTACCGAGAATATGCTGCGGGCCGCACGCGCCAGCGGCATTATCCCGGTTGTGCGGTGTTTCGCCCACGACTTGCCACGTGTATTGGACATGGGAGTCAGTGCGGTGCAAATCCCCATGGTGGAATCGGTCGAGCAGGCGCGCGAGTTGGCCGCGCGCGTGTTTTATCCGCCCAAGGGCGTACGGGGCAGTGCATTCAGTACACGAGCGGCAGGATACGGCGCGTTTAGCGGTGCCGGTCACACGCAGCGCAGTAACGAGGGCATCAGTCTGATCGTGATGTTAGAGACGCCACAGGCGATCGCGCAAGCGTACGATATTGCAAGTGTAGAAGGCGTCGATGCCGTGTTTATCGGTCCGAATGATCTGGCACATGCCATGGGGCATGGCAGCGACTGGAATGCGCCGCCAGTGCAGCAAGCAATCGGGCAGGGGCTGGCAGCCATCGCGAACGCCGGCAAGTGTCCGGGAATCATTGCGCTGACCCCTGAAGATGAGGAGAAGTATGCCGCACTGGGCGCCAGGTATTTTGCCAACGTGAGCACTGCCTTGATCACTCGCGCGTTAAAACAGGCGGCCAGCAGGACAGGCGAAGCGGTACTGCGTTATTGAGTTGCACATTCCTGTTCTTAACGAGAGTCGGCATTATCCCAAGGTAGCTTGATACTCAATAGACGCCCACTGCGGGGTTGGGAACGCCGAACGTGGGTCGACTGGCGCGCATAGTGCGGGCTCGGTGAGGGCAGTGTGTGCTGACAATGCAAAAGGGCACTGTCATCCCGATATAAGCATCGCATGTGATGGCGCGCCACGCATCCATTTGTGCATTAAATACCCCTTTAATCGGGCTGTGCACCGCCGATCGGCGGCCCTGCGTCCAGTGCATCGGCAAACTTTCGCATGGATTTGACGAATGCATCGAGTTCATCTTTGCTCCAGTCCTTGAAGATCGCATTGGCCATGCGTTCTCGCGCAGCATCGATCTGATCTGTCATTGCCTTGCCCTTTGGCGCGATGACTGCCTCGCGCACCCGGCGATCCGTGGGGTTGGCCCGGCGCTTGATCAGCTCCAGGCTTTCGAGCTTGGCGACCTGGCGGCTGATCGTGGTGTAGTCTCGCCCCGAACGATCGGCCAGCTCCACCACCCCAATCGGCCCCAGCCGCTCGATCATCACGAGCGCGGAAAACAATGCCCGATCAAGCCGGATTCCGGCATCCTCAATCATCTTCTCGTCGTTCCGTGGGCGATTCAGCGCGCTAAGGATGCTGATCAATGACCCATGAAGAGATTTCATTTGCGCCGATATATGTGTATCTTGCACATTTTTCCTAAATGTCATAATATAACTCCTGTTGAGTGCATATTACACATATTGGAGCAATCATGACAAGTCAATCGACTACAGATGTATTAATTTGCGGAGCAGGTACTGCAGGGCTAACATTGGCTATCGACCTTGCACGTCGCGGGGTTTCGTTCCGGTTGATCGAAAAGGGAGCGACGCCGTTTACCGGATCACGCGGCAAAGGTATACAGCCCAGAACCCAAGAGCTGTTCGAGGATCTGGGCATTCTGGACAAAGTCGTGGCCCGCGGCGGCTATTATCCCCGCCAGCGCCTGCATCGTGACGATGGCAGCTATGTTGAATCTGATCTGTCAGGACGTGATGAGGCCTCGCCGGCCGAACCGTATCAGTTGCCGCTTATGCTCCCGCAGTTTCTGACAGAGCAAATCATGCGCGAGCGCTTGCATGAGCTTGGCTACCAGGTGCAATTCGGTTGCGAGCTGCTTGGCTTCGAGCAAGATGCCGACGGCGTCACGGCAACCCTGTCAGGGCCAGCGGGCCCGCAGATTGTTCGTGCTCGCTACCTCGTGGGCGCCGACGGCGGGCGCAGCTTCGTGAGAAAAACGCTTGGTATAGGCTTTCCGGGCAAGACGCTGGACGTGCGTGCAATCGTGGCTGACGTGACGCTGACCGGCCTGGATCGAGATGCCTGGCACATTTTTAATGACGGCGATATGCCGCGGATGGTTGCCATCTGCCCATTGGCCGGTACCGATCTATTTCAGATCCAGGCGCCGATCCAGCCGGATGAGCAGGCAGACCTGTCGGCTCAGGGGTTGACCACATTGGTCGCAGGGCGAACCGGACTTGCGAATATAAACGTGCATACCGTGTCGTGGGCCTCGGATTACCAGATGAGTGCGCGGCTGGCCGAGCGCTATCGTGTGGACCGGGTATGTCTGGTCGGCGACGCCGCTCACGTCCACCCGCCCACGGGCGGACAAGGGCTGAACACCAGTGTGCAGGATGCCTACAACCTGGGCTGGAAGCTGGCGGCCGTGCTGCGGGGTGCGCCAGACAGCCTGCTGGATAGCTACGAGGCAGAACGCCGTCCGGTGGCTGAATCCGTGCTTGGCCTGTCCACCCGGCTCCTGAAGGATCAGAAGCCGGGTGGCATGCGCCGCGGACGCGAGACGCGCCAGCTGGACATCGGTTACATGGACTCGCCGCTTGCAATCGAGCTGCCGCAACGTAAAAACGGTATTCGGGCTGGGCATCGCGCGCCCGATGCACAGATCCGTGGTGCAGCAGGTCAACCATCGCGACTGTTTCAATTGTTCAAAGGCGGGCATTGGACGCTACTTGTTCATGCAGAGCGACTGGAGAAGGTCGAGCCAAGGCCCGGGCTGCATGTGCACTACATCGGCCCGAAGGGTGATGTCATCGACGCATGGGGAAACATCCACGACGCTTATGGACTGGCACCAGAAGAGAGTGTGCTTATCCGTCCGGACGGGTATGTAGGTGCGATCGTTGATGCAGATAGTGTCGCTGAGCTTGACGTCTATCTGGATCGCATGGGCGTGGAGCAACGCGCTGCAGCGACAGCATCAGTGTCGCCTTGATTACGATTGTGGCAGGGCCGGAGCGAGGTTGATCATTTGCCGAAGGGCGCTCCGCCCTAAGTTGTATAAATTATTATGAATGTGATGCAGGGGTGTCACGAATCCGGCTTTCGAGCAAGCGGGCAATATGCAACTGATCGTTCAGCAGAAAATCAATGTCGTCATTGGTCGTCAGCGGATTGAGCAACACGGCTCGCAGCAACGTGAGACCCTGATTGTTATATTGGCCGATTGCACGGAAGGTTCTGGAGACAAAACTGTCTCCCTTCTGTCTTTGCCATTTTTGTAGAGAAATATTGAAGCGATTGATCTGAATATTATCCAGATCGTCAATTTTTTTATTGCGGTATTTTTCAGGGATATATCTGTACGTGAGAATATTCATGACTGGCGCGGCAATCAATTCAAATTCAGGACGCGTCTCGATTGTCTGAGCCATGTAGCGTGCCCGCTGCATGCTCTTTGAGAAAATATCGTCGTAGCCGTTTTTTCCGATAATATGTAATGCCGCGTGCAAATACAGGGCGGTAGCGGGACGCGTACCTTCCAGGGTAAACCGTCCCTGGTCAAACGATGTGGCACGAACAGCATAGGGCGCATGATGCATGGTCAGTTGGGAGAGGGCAGGATCACGGAAAAAGAGCATGCCGCAACCCAAGGGCAGCATCAGCTGTTTATGGCCATCGATAGTAACGGTGTCTGCCTGCGCGATCCCGTCCAGCAGATGCCGATTGCTTTCGCTCAGTATTAAGCCACCGCCCCAGGCAGCGTCTACATGCACATGCGCACCAATTTTCTTGCCAATGTCACATATTTTTGCGATTGCATCGATACTGCCGTAATCAGTTGTTCCTGCAATGGCAACCAGGCAGACAATTTTTCTGCCTGCCTGTCGGTATTTTTCAACGGCATCGTTCAACGCGTCCAGGTCAATCTGAAAGAGATTGTTCACAGGCACTTTATGCAGCTGCGCGCCTAGCAACTGCGCGCCTTTGTCAAACGAATAGTGCATCAACTCCGAACCGATAATGACCGGTCGTTCGTCGGGCGACAATGCCTTTGTGGATTCGGATGCTTGCGCTGTATCCGCCAGGCGCAATGCAGTCCAGAGCGCGCAAATATTTGCGAGTGTTCCACCGCTGGTAAAGATGCCAAGTGCTGAGGAAGTGGCTTGTAAATTCTCTTCGTAGAATTGTCTGTCTGCACGAAAGATTTCCCGGTGAAGCATGCCAATGACCTGGCGCTCCAGGAATGCCATCCCGCGACTCGTTTCCATTTTGACAACGTTCTGATTCAGCGTTTGGACCAGTCGTCCGATTTCAGGCAGAAACTGTGGAATCGGCGAAGTCATGTGTCCCAGATATCTTGGCGACGCCAGATGCGAGCAATGCGGCAATACTTCGCTGTCAAGCAGATCAATATAAGCCTCGGCGGACTTTCCCTGCGCTGGTGCATCAAATTGCATGAACTTGCTACGAATGTCGTCGATGTGCAGGTCAGTGGAGGCATCGGTTGATGTGAAGAATTTCCTGCAACTGTCGTCGACTCTATTGCGCAGGGTCGCTGTATTGGAGTTGAAAAGAGCGTCGATCAGCGTGTGCGAGGTATTTGCCTCTTGGACGCCATCAATTGGGCTATCGACGTCGTCGTTCAAAATTAGATCCATCTTGATTTTCTCGATATTCATTGTCTTTGGCGTGGATTTTAATGTACTCATTCGGCCACGTGAATGATTTGAGCGGTTTTTGCGTTTATTTCGTGTCGTACCAGCGCTACCACTGCATAGCACGGGAACGACGGCGTAGCGGATTACCGCAGCATGCGAGAGCGCAGTTATGATCGTTGAATATTGAGCAATGCGCGAGGCCCGCGATACGCCAGATATGCCGCAGCAGCCAGCACCTGTATACCAATGGCGGCAGCAAAAAACATGTCGTGCATGGCATTTGGCTGGCCATCAGCATGACTTTGCAGCACGCCAAAGAAGGCAGGTGCGAAAGCATAGGTCCCCTGCGCAATGGCAACAGTCAGGGCTACAACTCTGGGCACATCCTCAGGGGCAAAATCTGATTGTGCAATCAGCGGTGGAATAGAGGTGGCATTTCCGATACCGGAGCCAAACAGCATGACGCCAAGGGTAAGAAGCAAGACATTGTCCGCGCCAAAAAGAAGCAACGTTGCCGTGCCGAGCGTCTGGATCAAATAACCCCCCGCGGCAACGGTACGTCGGTTTCCAAATCGTTGAACTGCCCGTGCGGCTATGGCGCGGCCACCAATCGCGCAAGCGGTTCCCAGTCCCATGAGCCAGCCCATTTGCTGGGCTCCGATTACAGGGGAAAAAATATTGAACAAATGAGCCAGCAAACCGATCTGTGCAAAAAGGCCGATTGCCATACCCGCAGACAGTGTGATGAAGGCCCAATTGCGCCAAAGCGCGGCGCCAGGCAGCATTACGTTGCTGCTTTGTTGGCGGCGCTGAACTGGAGCCGTGTCCGAAACGTTGCCATCTGGCGCCTGCCCGGTGTTTTCTGGTGTTTTAGTGAACACATAGCGGGCCAGCAGCCATACGATAATAATGACCATCACGCCTACGATACTTGCAGCGCCGGTAAAACCCAGCCAGCCGATCAATGCCACCCACAAGGGCGAGAATATAACCCCGCCGACGCTGGCGCCGTTATACGCCTTGCTTAACGCGATAGGACGATTCTTGTGATACCAGGCAGCAACAATAGTATTGACCGCAACAGCCCCCATCGTGACCCATCCGAGGCCGGTGAGGCTGGCCGCCAAGAACAATTGCCACGGCTCGTAGGCAGTGGCCCAGCCAACGACGCCAATAGCGGTAAGGACGGCGCCGCATACTGTCGTTGCGGGTAACCCAACCCTGGCATATAGACGAGGCAGGCTGAGGATCACCAATGTACCGACCAGAAAGTGCAAGGTGACAGCCAGTGAAATAAGGCTCAAGGGCCAGTTCGTGCGCTGTGCTACCTCGGCCAGGTAGATCGGCGGTCCATAGAACCCGACGCCCCAGCCAAAAATTGCCAGAAGGAAGGCGGCACGTACAACCCAAACGCCAAAAAATGCCGGTGTTTGTTTAGTCAGAGAAGAGCCCATGTAGATCGTCCTTTGATTGCGGAAAATGCCGACTTTGTGTTGAGAGAATATAAGTGCATTATGACGATGAGGGGCGCCAATTGCTACGGCGCAGACCGTACCATGGGGCGAGATAACTTTGTTAAAATCATAATATGTTCCAGGAGTAAACCATGGTCAGTATTGCTTACATTGCCCAAACAGCATCGTTGCTTGGTGATCTTGCCCGCGCCAGCATGCTTACCGCGCTGATGGATGGGCGCGCTCTGACCGCAACCGAGCTGTCCCGTATTGCCGGTATTGCGCCGCAAACTGCAAGCGGACACCTCACGCGCCTGGTCGAGGCCGGCCTGCTTGTCAGGGAACACCAAGGCAGGCATCGTTATCACCGGCTGGCTTCGCCGGCGGTTGCTCACATGATCGAAAGCATCATGGCCTTGTCGGCTGATCCGGATGCGCAAGATAGCCGGCCGCGATCTGCCGGCCCTGTGACTGGCCCGCGCGACAAGGCCCTGCGCTATGCACGCACATGCTACGACCACCTGGCCGGACAATTGGCGGTCGAAATGACTGACCACCTCATTGAGTCCGGGTGCATTGAGCTATCTGGTGATGGGGGCCTATTGACCGATGAGGGCGACCGATTTCTGCGATCCCTGGGTGTTGACCTGGATGCTGCCCGTCACCGTGCGTCAAGTCGCGGAACCGGGCGCATGTTCTGCCGTCCTTGCCTGGACTGGAGTGCGAGACGCTTTCATATTGGGGGTGCGCTCGGGGCTGCACTATGCCAATGTTATCTGGACAAGGGTTGGATTCGGCGTGCGGCAGGCACTCGCGCTGTTACGGTGACTCCCCATGGGCAACAAGCGATGGGCAAGGCATTTTCCCTGAAGACAGTCGATCTTTTCTAGAAAAATCAAGCGCATAGTCGCAACGGGACGTAAAGGCGCGGCGATCCGGTGTGCCGCTTGCCTTTGCGTTACTTGAAATTAGTAGTATGAGTATGTAAGTATTGTGATGCAATTGCCAACAAAGAGCCCGAAAGCCATCGTTTGAAGCGGGCGGTGTCGGAAAACGTTGATATAGCGTCGCGATTCCAGCCGGAATTTTCCCAGGCAATATCGGTTTTGGACTTCGCTGTTAGTTGGCACCGTGACTTCAATTTTTCAAGCGGAAGCTGGATACATAGTTGTCGCACTTCTGTCGGGCCGTTTGTGCTGCCTTGACCGGATAATCGCACATGACATTGAATACGCTGCCAGCTGTTTTCGATAGCCGCATGACAATGGCGCGCGACGTGCCCTCGAAAGCCGCACGGGCCACTTCTTCAGGGCCTTCCTGCTTCACGACAATTGCAGGCGCCATCGCTCCCAGGTTGGCTGCCGTGCGCGTAATAAAATCACGCAAATTCAGGTCTTTTTGTCTTGCGGTCCGCACGGTTTCTATCGTGCCAAATTCCATGCCATCGACGCTTTTGCTGCCAATGCCATGCATCGTCAACGTGCCGATGTTTGGATCTTCTGTCGTTATTGTGTAGTCGTTAAATGGAATCGGCGATATTACCGAAAAGTGACCTTTGGTCGATTGCGCGGGGTACAGGCCATTCGCATCTTTTTGTTGCACCATTTGCCGGTGCATTTGCAGTTTGGGTGCAGCGGCAACGGCCCAGGCCGGGTATCCGCCTATGGAAAAGCAGACCAATACGGCAGTCAATCGCCTGGTTTCGATCTCAAGGGTAGCGCTGGGGATCATCTTGCGGTTTGCATCTGCATGCTGGCCTGCGATAGTCTTATCCAAGTTTGGCTCCTGATTGCTCCACCAGGGATTTCCAGATGGGCATATCACGCTCGTAATTGTTGCGAAACGCTTCCGGCGTATTGATGAGCGGCTCAAAACCTGCGGCCAGAATTTTCTGACGGATAACGGGATCCTTCGCAATCTCGGCCAAATGTGATTGTAGCTTGTCAATAATTTTGCGCGGCGTATCCGTGGGCGCCGCCATTGCCACCCAGCCTGCAATGGAATAGGCCTCGTCTGCCACACCTTGCTCCTTGATGGTGGCCACCGCCGGAAGGATTTCCATGCGCGCAGTTCCGGTAACGCCGAGAATTTTGATGCGGCCGGCATCGATAAAGGGCTTGGTATTGAGTGCGCTGGCAAAGCACATCTGGATTTGTCCACCAATCAGATCCTGAAGCATTGGCGACTCACCTTTATACGCGACGTGTACCATCCCGGCATCCATACTTTTGCTCATGTAGGCACCAGCCAGATGTGCGTATGACCCGACACCCCAGGATCCATACGTCAACTTACCCTTATTCGCCTTGCTATAGGCCAGCAGGGCATTCATATCATCGACAGGCAGTGATGGATGCGCAACGAGCGTAACAGGGGCAATGGCGATCTGAGAAAGCATCAACAGGTCTTTCTGTGGACTGTAAGGCAATTTTTCATATAAGAACTGGTTGATCAGCATTGATGTGCTGAGCGATAGCAACAGTGTGTAGCCATCCGCACGCGATTTTGCGACGGCATTGGTGCCAATAATGCCTGATGCGCCGGGCTGATTTTCCACGACCACAGGTTGATCCATGCGCTTGGCTAGCGCCTCGGCGATCGTGCGCGCAATAATGTCCGTGGCGCCGCCCGCATTGAATGGAACGATCAGTCTAATAGCCTTGGTCGGCCATTGCGCAGTTTCCGGTTGAGCCCTGACGTTCAGCGCTGCTGCGCCACTGATGGCGATCAACGATTGCACCAACCTGCGGCGCCGGGTGGATATAGCCATACTGTTGTCTCCTTATACCGATGTCGTTTTTTTTGCCAGTATAGCTTCAACATCGATCAAGTGCACTCACTTATTCTGCGCCCCCATGGGGGCTTAAGTACGAGCGGACACTATGGGAATAGTGCCGGGGACGCACAATGCTGGCCAGCAGCGTTTTTCGGGATTTCGTCTTCTATCGTAAAAAGGATATAGGGACTAAAGTACGTAGAATCTAATGGAAAGGAAGTGGCATATGGCGCCGCCCAGGACAAACAAATGCCAGGCGCCATGAGCATGGCGAAATTGCCGTTTATTAGAATAGAAAATCGTCCCGATCGTGTAAAGTATCGCGCCGATTAAAAGAAATGACACTGAGATGGTGCTAAAAAATCGCCATTCACGTAGAACTGCAAGGACGCCTATCCAGCCGAGAATAAGATAAATCCATATTGACGGCGCACTGTCATTTTTTGCACGGATTTGTTGATAAATACCCAAAATGGATAGACCCCATATTAGGGCGAGTAAAAACCAGGACACATAGCCCATACCCGCTCTCAGGACAAATGGCGTGACCGTGCCTGCAATAAGAAGGTAAATAGAGCAGTGGTCGAAGCGTTGCCAGAATTTCTTAAGAGGCTCCCGTGTGCCATGGTAAATCGTCGATGTTATGAACAGTAACGTTACAGTTATTGAAAAAACGAAAACGCCAGAGATTCTAAATAAATCTCCTGCATGGATTACGTTGGTCAACAAGTAAACTGATCCACACAACATGACGACAAGTCCGGCAAGATGGCTCAGACAATTGAATCGTTCACCCGGATACATAATAGACTTTTTTTGTGAAGGTGGTTTTGGACTGAAAATCGATAAATAGAGGTGATTCTCAGGGAATTTTTACTGCCACTTAACGCTGCAAGTGCAATATTCTGGCTGGCTATGGTCAGTCATGTATCGAAGGGATATTCTAATCCTCTTTTGATGTTATATTTTGCTAAGTTTGCAAGTCGCGCAACACGCACGGGTTACCAAAATCTTACAAATAGAAGGACATCTGGCGCATGAATGATCAACTCAAATACGGGCTTGGCATATGTTTGCTTTTGGTTCCCTGCCTGGCAAGCGCTCAGGAAGCGCCAAGTTTTGACTGCGCCAAAGCAAAGACGCAAGTTGAAAAAGTTCTTTGTTCTGGCGGCAACTCGGGTATGGGGTGGATCGACCAGACGATGGCTAACCTGTACAAGGCGATCCGCAAAGTGCCTGATACAAATCTTGCTGCGCTTGAGTCCAGCCAGCGTGCCTGGCTGGCAAAGCGTAACCAGTGCAAAGGCTCAGATGAGAAAGTCATGAACTGCCTGGTCGACAGTTATCGCGCCCGCTATATTGAACTGAGTTCATCCTATGATAAACAACAGTACACAGGTCAGTTTAGCAACAATAAGGGGGTTCTTGACAGTGTTCTGTTTCCAGACGGAAACCTGTCGGTCAATATCTCGACTGATGTGGGGGCTCCTTCCTATGATTCGTGTTCGGTAACCTTTCTTGCACCGCTGGCAGGCACCGCGGTTCACCATGTTTTCACAGAAGAGGAGACCGGAACAACTGATCAATGCATAGTAGATTTAAACGTGTCCGGCTCACAATTTTCGGTCAAGCCCAAGAGCTGCCAGTCCTTTTGTGGGAATGCGGCGTCGTTTGATGGGATCTACAAGAAGAAATGAAGCCAGGGCCGATTGCGGCGTCATGTTCTGCGAAAATTACGTTATTAATATAAAAAATTAAATGACTGGTTTCATTATCCACCGGATAAGCCAAAAGAGCAGAAAATGCCAATAGCGCAAATTAAGAAAAACTTTCCATGATAGAGCCTTATAATGTTGAATTGATTGAACATTATTTAGAAAACCGCGCTGCCAGACAGCCATTCAGACCATTCATCACGGTTGTCTGGGCCGGATCGTCCTGGATAGGCGCCCGTTGAAGGTTTGTTGCGCTTCAAGCTGTATTGACAATTGTTCGCCCCCCAAAGCAACATCTCAGTCATTTTTTATGCGATGGCAAGGTATGCAATTTACCGGTGCCCGCAGTTGACTTCTGTTACTCCGCCCTGTACACAAGATATCCGGACAGGCTCTTTTTAGCTCCAATTTTAGAATTCCCCATGGAAATTAAAGTCAACTTTCTCGACAAGCTACGCCTTGAGGCCAAATTTGATGACTTCACGGTTGTGGCCGATCAGCCGATCCGTTATAAGGGCGATGGCTCGGCGCCGGGTCCTTTCGATTATTTTCTGGCTTCCTCGGCCCTATGTGCAGCATACTTTGTGAAGTTGTACTGCGTTACCCGCAACATTCCTACGGAAAATATCCGCCTGTCGCAGAACAATATTGTGGACCCGGAGAACAGGTACAAGCAGATTTTCAAGATTCAGGTCGAGTTGCCTTCGGATATTTCCGAGGCGGACCGCCGGGGTATTTTGCGCTCTATCGAGCGCTGTACGGTGAAAAAAGTCGTACAAACCGGACCCGAGTTCGTCATTGAAGAGGTAGAGAACCTGGATGCCGATGCTCAGTCCTTGCTGACATTGAATCCCGCTTCCGACGCCAGTACCTATATAACGGGCAAAGATCTGCCGCTGGAGCAGACCATCGCCAATATGTCCGGCATTCTGGCTAACCTGGGTATCAAAATTGAAATTGCCTCATGGCGCAATATTGTTCCCAATGTCTGGTCGCTGCATATTCGCGATGCGCATTCGCCCATGTGTTTTACCAATGGCAAGGGATCGACCAAGGAAAGCGCGCTGGCCTCAGCGTTGGGGGAGTATATCGAGCGCCTCAATTGCAACCATTTTTACGCCGGTTCCTTTTGGGGCGAAGACATCGCCAATGCGCCGTTTGTGCATTACCCGAATGAGCGCTGGTTCCAGCCGGGCACCGCGGATACGCTGCCCGCTGACATTCTGGATGCATACTGCCTGCAAATTTATAATCCGGATGATGAGCTGCGCAGCTCGCATCTGTGCGATACCAACTCGGGCAATATGTCGCGCGGCATCTGTTCGCTGCCGTTTGTACGGCAGTCCGACGGCAATGTAGTGTATTTTCCGTCAAACCTGGTCGAGAACCTGTACGTTAGCAACGGCATGAGTGCCGGCAATACGCTGGTAGAAGCACAAGTGCAATGCTTGTCCGAAATTTTCGAACGGGCGGTAAAACGTGAAATTCTGGAGGGAGAAATTGCATTGCCGGATGTGCCGCAAGAAGTGCTGGCGAAATACCCTGGCATTTTGGCCGGCATTCAGGCATTGGAAGAGCAGGGCTTTCCGGTGCTGGTAAAGGATGCGTCGCTGGGGGGGATCTACCCGGTCATGTGCGTGACCTTGATGAACCCGCGCACAGGAGGTGTGTTTGCCTCATTCGGCGCGCATCCAAGTTTTGAGGTGGCGCTGGAACGTAGCCTCACAGAATTGCTGCAGGGACGCAGTATCGAAGGGCTGAACGATTTGCCCAAGCCCACCTTTGTCAGCGAAGTGGTGACCGAATCAAATAATTTTGTCGAGCATTTCATTGATTCCAGTGGTGTTGTGTCGTGGCGCTTTTTCAGCGCCAAGGCAGATTTTGAGTTTGTCGAATGGGATTTTTCCGGCCAGGGTGAAAACGCTAATGCCCAGGAAGCAGCAACCTTGTTCGGTATTCTCCAAGACATGGGCAAAGAGGCCTATATGGCGGTGTATGACCAACTGGGCGCCATCGCCTGCCGGATTCTGGTGCCCGGTTATTCGGAAGTTTACCCGGTAGATGATGTGATCTGGGATAACACAAACAAAGCGCTCCTGTTCCGCACCGATATTTTGAACCTGCATCGCCTGGACAATGCCGCGCTGGCAGCGCTGCTTGAACGCTTGGAGAACAACGATCTGGATGAATATGCCGATATTGCTACGTTGATCGGTATTGAGTTTGATGAGAATACGGACTGGGGACAGCTCACTGTCCTGGAGTTGAAGCTGCTTATTAACCTGGCCTTACAGCAGTTTGAGGCGGCGCAAGAACTGACTGGCGCGTTTCTGCAGTACAACGACAACACGGTCGAGCGCGGATTGTTTTATCAGGCCGTGAATGTGGTGCTGGAAGTGCTGCTTGATGACGAACTGGAACTGGACGACTACGAAGTCAACTTCCGCAAGATGTTCGGCAACACCCGCATGGACGCCGTCATGGGGTCGGTGGACGGCAGTGTGCGCTTCTTCGGACTCACGCCAACCAGTATGAAACTGGAGGGGCTGGATCGGCATCACCGGCTGATCGATAGCTATAAGAAATTGCATTACGCGCGGGGGCAGGCTGCGGTTGTTGGTTAGGGGAGGGGGCAGGCCGGGTGCTGCTCAGCCGCTTTTGACCGGAGAATGAGTGATTGGTGGACGCACAACCCGGTAGGATTGGCTATGTACCTATTGCCTCGGGGTTCCGGGGCAATTCGGTGCAGGCGACGTGCAAGTTGACGTGTTACGACAGGTTCATGGGTGCGACGTCTTATGCGACACAGTCCAGCGCAGCAAGAAAACGTTCAACAATCAGATTGTGCCTTCTTCCGGTGCGCATTGCGATCGCAATCGGGACGGTAAAGTGCATGCGGTCTGGTGCAATGGCAGTCATCTGTCCTTTCTCTACCCAGGTGGCCGCGTAATGGTCGGGAAGAAAGCCGATATATTGGTCGGTTAATATCAGAAAAGCAATGGCTTCCCTGTCTGTTGCCGTCGCCGCGCAATTCATGCGATGGTGCAGTTCAACGGCTTCGGCATTCAGGCGATAGCTGGGTGCGACTGCCGGCACATCACGCAAATCAGCATCGCAGACGGCACCGGCATTCTTGCCTAAAGGGTGCGTACTGCTGCAGTACAGTAAAGAGTGCTCTTCATACAAAGTGTGATAATCCAATCCCGTCAAGGTATTGATCAGCGGTAATGCGCCAATATGAAGACGGCCGTCCAGCAGGCCTCGTTCAATCTCGCCGGGCGTACTCATGCTGATATTGATCCGTATATCGTTGCTTTGCTGGCGCAGTGTCTTCAGGGCAGAGGTAATGCGCATCTGCGGCTGCGTGACCAGATTATTCATAAGTCCGATATTGATTTCACCGCGAAGACTGTGATGCAGTTGATTGACCTCCCTGCGAAAATCTTCGATTGAGGCCAGTACGGTATCGCTT
Organism: Advenella incenata; assembly: GCF_004217095.1. Taxonomy (GTDB): domain Bacteria; phylum Pseudomonadota; class Gammaproteobacteria; order Burkholderiales; family Burkholderiaceae_B; genus Advenella; species Advenella incenata. The sequence goes on from NZ_SHKO01000001.1 coordinate 1,795,071, forward strand.
GCCCGCAGCACCTCTCTTCCCTGGTCGGTCAGAGAAAATCCGGCACGGCCTCGTTGGCATAGCCGCATGCCAAGACGCTTTTCAAGGTCGCTCATATGCAGGCTGATTGCGGAACGGGTGATGCCCAGTGCGCTTTCGGCCGCAGTAAAGCTGCCCATTTTTGCAACGGTTCTGAATACCCGCAGCAACCGGAGATCGAAGTCCGTCACCTGGGCAAGGGGTTGGCTTTTCATTACGTGAGTATTTCCGTATTTATTGGTAAATAAAGTTATATTTTACTAAACCAATTGAGTTCCTATAATCAAAGACACCAACTATTTGAATTAGGACACGCCATGAACTATCCGGATCTGCAGACCACGGCAATGACAGATGCATTGAATTTAAGATCGCACTGGCTCCCTTTTAGTGCAAATCGCAATTTTCATAAGGACCCGCGGATTATCGTGGGCGCCGAAGGCAACTGGCTGGTCGACGCCAGAGGCAGGCGAATCTACGACAGTTTGTCGGGCCTGTGGACTTGCGGTGCGGGCCACACCCGGCAGGAAATTCAGCAGGCCGTATCCCGCCAGCTCGGAACGCTGGATTACTCTCCCGGGTTTCAATACGCGCATCCTTTGTCGTTTCAATTGGCGGAAAAAATGATCGGGCTCACCCCCGAAGGGCTGGATCATGTATTTTTCACCAATTCCGGTTCCGAAGCGGCCGACACGGCAGTCAAAATGGCGCGCGCCTACTGGCGTGTGAAAGGCCAGGCGAACAAGACCAAGCTGATAGGCCGAGCCCGTGGCTATCACGGCGTCAATATCGGCGGCACCAGCCTTGGAGGCATTGGGGCAAACCGCAAGGCGTTTGGATCATTTATGGACGTGGATCATCTTGCGCATACCTTGCAGCCCGGCCTTGCCTTTGGTCGGGGTGAACCCGAAACCGGCGGGATTGCGCTTGCCGACGAACTGCTTAAGCTGATCGAGTTGCACGATGCATCGAATATTGCCGCTGTTATCGTCGAACCGGTGGCCGGTTCTGCCGGCGTGCTCGTTCCGCCAAAGGGGTATCTGCAACGCCTGCGTGAAATCTGCAACCAGTTCGGCATCTTGTTGATATTCGATGAAGTCATCACCGGCTTTGGACGGTTGGGGGCAGCCACCGGCGCCGAGTATTTCGGCGTCACCCCTGACCTGATGAACGTTGCCAAGCAACTTACCAACGGCGCCATTCCAATGGGTGCAGTCATCGCATCTTCTGAAATTTATAATACATTCATGCAACAGGATTTACCCGAGCATGTGACCGAGTTCGGCCACGGGTACACCTATTCTGCCCATCCGGTTGCATGTGCGGCAGGACTGGCGGCCCTGGATATCCTGCAGCGGGATCATTTGATTGAGCAGGTGCAGGTGCTGGCGCCGTATTTCGAGCAGGCGTTGCATGGTCTGCGAGAGGCATCGCACGTGGTTGATATCCGCAATTGCGGCCTGGCTGGGGCCATTCAGCTGGCGCCCCGAGACGGGGACGGTGCGATCCGGCCGTTCGAAGCCGGCCTCAAGCTGTGGGAGAAAGGCTTTTATGTCCGATTCGGGGGCGATACCTTGCAATTTGGCCCGCCGTTTACCACGACGCGTGAAGAGCTGGATTCCCTTTTTAATGCGGTGGGCGAAACGCTCAACTCTCTATCCTGAATCGCCCGGGATCTGCCCCTGCCATGGCAGATCCTGGTTACCGACGGCCAAAACGGCCTGGGCAAATGAGAAAGGCAGGGCTGCGGGGGATGGTCCAACACTCACCATAATCAAGCGGGATGGCGGCAGAAGGATGCCGGCATGAACGATGCGTCATCACTCCCCCAGCATCGCCTGAATGCCTTGGACCAGCGCGAGCAGGCGCGGCCCGAGATCGTCGTACAGGTCTTGCGATGTCGTGCCATGGCTGGGCACGGTCAAATTGAAAGCCAGCGACATGCCGTTGATTGGTGTGCCAAGAGGAACGGCCACTGCCGCAAGCGACGATCGCCATGCACCGGCCACAGAGCAAAAGCCGTGTTTTTCGATGTCTTCGAATGCCTGTGTCACGCCTTCCCTGTGCTGCGCCCATTCCTGCGGCAAGTGGCGTTCAAGTTGCCTCAATACCGATTCTCTTTCCGCTTGCGGCAAGCCGTAAAGAATCGCGCGCCCCATCGCGGTACGCAACAAAGGGCGGGTAGAACCGATGCCAGGGCGCGTTTCGTTGGATTCCCGACTATGGATGGTTTCAACGTATACCGCTTGCAGGCGGTCCCGGGTGCCCACTGACACCGGACCCTTGGCGTATTCCGCCAGCTTGAGCATTTCATGCGCGCCTACCTGTCGGAGCATCAATTGCGAAAGCAAAGGATAGCCCAGAGAGAGCACGGCAGGGCCAAGCGCATATTTGCTCGTATGCGGATCGCGGCGCAAATAACCTAATCCGACCAGGGTAAAGGTCAGGCGCGAGACGGTGGGGCGAGCCATGCCAAGCCTGTCCGCAAAATCTTTATTTCCCAGGCTGGTTGTCGTTGCCGAAAAGCATCCCAATATCGACAGACCATTGGCCAGTGTCGACGCGTACTGGGGGTGGTTGAGCAGATCTGCAGGATCAAGTATTTCGGAGCTTGCTTTTGTTTTGGATGGACGCATACGCAAAAAATGACCGGCGCAGCCTTGACAGCTAACGCCAATAAGTTAATAATAAATTCAAATAATTATATCATAATTCCATTTATTTGAATTAAAGGATTTGGTCATGGATTTTGAATTGCGTCCCAAGGGTAAGAAATGCTTTTCTTTTGTAGTAGTGGCCGATACACATATCAATCAGGATGAGCACACCTCCAGTTCACCCTATGCAACCAACGCATTGGCAAATGCGCGCGCTCGCCAGGTGTTTCTGGAAATCGCCGCCATGCCGGAGCAGCCGCAATTTGTGATTCATCTTGGCGACATCGTCAATCCCGTTCCCTCTTTGCCGACTTTTGATCAGGCCGTAAGGCATTTCAAAGATATTATCAAACCGGTCAAAGTGCCGGTGCACGTGCTGCCGGGCAACCATGATGTGGGAGACAAGCGCATCGAATGGATGCCGGCCGAACAGGTATGTGATTCTTTCCTGGAAAAATACCGCGCATCGTTTGGAGATGATTTCTTTTCTTTCGAGCAAGAGGGCTTACGGTTTATCCTGGTTAATTCCTTGCTCATCAATTCTGGCCTTGAAGATGAGAAACGTCAGCAGCAATGGCTGGAACGGCAGTTGGAGGTCGCTGAGGCCAAAGCACAACGGGTCTTCATGTTCATGCATTACCCGCCCTACATCTATTCGACCCAAGAGAAGGGCAACTACGACAACCTGGACGAGCCGGGCAGAGGCTGGCTGCTTGGCTTGATGGCCCGGCCCCAGGTCGAGGCCGTATTTGCCGGTCATGTTCACAATTTTTGGTACGACAGGGTAGGCACGTCGGAGTTTTATATGCTGCCTTCTACTGCATTCCTGCGTCACGATTTTTCCGAGTTCTTCCGTTGTGCGCCTGAAGCAGGTGACGAATTCGGCCGCGGCGACCTTCAGAAATTCGGCTATGCCATCGTTGACGTCTACGAGACTGGCCACGTGTGTTACTCGGTGCGCAGTAACGGTCGTAGCGCCGAACCGGGTCAGCCATGCTCCGACCAACCCATGTCTTACCGGGCTCATCCGAAAGTGTCCGGCCTTGCATCTATCGGCGTTGAACTGCGGCATCCATGGGCAGAGAGCGTGCAGATTACCTCCACAGGAGGGGTGCAGGAGTTCGGACGTAAATGGGCGCGTAACGACTACCCGTTGCAGGCGTTATGGGAGATGGGCGCGCGTCTGGCAAAAGTGCCCGATATTGACCTCATCGAAGACGAATCCCGGGAGCGGATGCAGAAACTGGCTGCAGTAGGTCACCACTTTGTTGTGACCTGTGTAGGCATGCCAAAAAAGAAAGCGCTGTCAGACGTCAATTTAAAAAATGCAGGTGTCAGCGCATTTGAAGTCAATCTCACAGCGCAGCGTTTTGAGCAAGCGGCAGAAAATCTGGCTGCTATTCGCCGTGAGCACGGCGTGAAAATTTATTACGCCAAGCTTCTGACCGCCGATCCCTCGCAATATGATGGCACGCATTTTTCCCATGTGGTGCGCGCCGGCTTTGAGCTTGATGAGCTTGATGGATACATTGAGGTCATCACCCAGGCAGTCAAAGATGGCGTGATCGACGGCATTACCGTACGCGTCGATTCAACGCAGTGTTTACGGGCGGCTTGCCGCCGTATGCAGGCCTTTCATGATCGCACCGGCGCGCAAATACTGGCGTCGTTAAAGCTTTCGGGGCCAGGCATCGCGACCGAGCGGGCAGATGACGCAGCCAATGTTGCCAGTGTCGCGCATGCGATGGTGTTTGCCGCCACCACGCGCGGGATTCAGTTCGTCTATGACACTTTTATGGATGTCGATCGAGGATATTTCCCGCGACATGCCTTTATCGACCGCCGATACAACCCGCGTCCCATGGCACGCGCTTTTACAACATTGATGGCAATTCTGGGTGGCGGGCAGGCAGTTCGTGTGGCGAAGGGCAGCGACGAGAAATGGGCGTTGAGATTCTCGGTAGGGAGCGACCAGTACGGGTTGACAGCAGCTCAGGCGGGAGCGGCGACGCATCTTCATGTATTAGATGCGAGCACTGAAGACACGACCAGCGTACTTGATCTGGCGACGGGCATGCCTGTTTCTTCCCAGGGTTTGCTGCACACCGAAACGACGCCGGTAACCGGGTCATGAGGCGATTTTGATTTGATGGACAACGCAAAAAAATGGTGTGGCGATCTTGCCACAGGAGGAGTCCTATGAAAGCACGTATCTTGGTAGCAGTGTTATTTTCCCTGTCGGCACTTGGCACTTCTGCAGTGCATGCCGCTTATCCGGAAAAATCCGTCAGGCTGGTCGTTGGCTACGCGCCAGGAGGTTCTACCGACATTGTAGCCCGGCTGCTTGCAAATGCGCTGAGCGAGAAATGGGGGCAGGCGGTTGTTGTTGAGAACAAGGGTGGCGCAAGTGGCATGATTGCAACCGAGCAGGTCGTGCGCGCTGCACCTGACGGCTACACCCTGCAGCTTGCCTACACACCAGAGGTATCAATCAACAAATTGGTATTCAAAGACATCCGGTATGATCCGGCCACCGACCTAACTGCCTTGAATCTCGTTGCGTCGGCGCCCCTGGTCCTGGCTGCAGGCCCAAGTAAGGGTATTAAGTCCATTGAAGGACTACTTGCTTTGAAAGGAAAGGCGTCCGAACTCACATACGGATCGCCTGGGGTCGGCGGACAACAACATATGGCAGGCGAAGTATTGCGCAAACTGACGGGCATGCCCTTAGTTCATGTTCCCTATCGAGGAACGTCGCTTGCCGTGACCGATCTTGTGGGCGGGCAGATCGACTTGTTTTTTGCCACCACCCCGCCATTGCTGGGTAACATCCAGGCGGGCAAGATCAAGCCGTTACTTGTCGCAGGAGATAAGCGCGAAGCCCTGCTGCCCGACGTGCCCACGGCAGTTGAGAAGGGCATGCCGGAACTGCAACTGACCAACTGGTTTGGTCTGTTCGGCCCTAAAGGCTTGTCCGAAGCCATCAAGGAGCGGATTAATATGGACGTCATGGCGATCATGGCAGACAAGGCGTTTCAAAACAGCCTGAAGGAAAAAGGGCTGACCCCGACACCACTGTCGCCCGATGCATTCTCCAGATTTATTGCGGCGGAGATGACCAAGTACGAAGTGATCGTGCGTGAAACGGGTATCAAGCAACAGTAGCGGTGTCGTGGACAAACATGTTTATATGTCACGCCAATCTTGAAAGCCGGGGACCACCTCAATGTTTGGAGGAAAGTGGCAAGGGCAGGCTATAGTGTTTCTATCTTTCGCGCGCTCTTCATGCCGTATGTCTGCAATCATTTTTAACTGGTATCTGCCAGATAACGTGCGCAGGACAGTTGGTGACGTTTCGATGCCTGTTAGGTCAATATCCTTGAAAGCGAGCGGGACGCCGCTCGATGAAATGTGCGATACCTTCCTTGAAGTCTTCACTTTGCAAACTCATGACCATCTCGGTATTGGCTTGCGATATCGCTTCTCCCAGCGTCTGAAATGGCGCTTCCCATAGTTGTTGTTTCATGATGCGCACTGAACGTGGCGACACATCGTTGCCAAGGCGGTGCGCAAGCTGCCGAGCGGCCTCCGGTAGTGCATCCGCAGTAACAACACGGTGAACCAGGCCCATTCGTAGCGCTTCCTGGGCGTCGATTTTGCGTGAGGTCAGCAGCAAGTCCGTCGCATGAGCATGGCCGACAATGCGCGGGAGTATCCAGGCGATGCCATGTTCGGCAATCAGGCCGCGCTGGGCAAAGGCGGTGGCAAATACAGCCTTGTCCGCCGCGATCCTAAAATCGCTGTAGAGCGCCATGATCAGTCCGAGTCCGGCTGCCGCGCCATTGATGGCGCTGATAATGGGTTTGGGGGCAGCAGGGAAATAGGAATAACGTGTTTGGTAGTCGGCGCGGCGATTCATGTCGTAGGGACGCATCCACTCTTGAGCCCGGATGTCTTCGGGAGGCAGCACTTCCAGTTCGTCCATGTCCATGCCTGCACAAAACGCACGTCCCGCGCCGGTCAGTATGATGGCGCGCACGGTGTTGTCACGCCCAGCAGTTTCGATGGCTGAACGTAATTCTGCCTCCATGACTTTGGTCAGTGCGTTCATGCGTTCCGGCCGGTTCAGCGTGATTGTGGCAATTGCGTCGTCGACGGCGTAGTTCAATGTTTCGTATGTCATAGTCAGGATATGTATTCAGAGAGTGATTCGGTGAAGGGGGTGGGAAGCTGGATGGCGACCGGTTCAAGAAACTCTTGTATTCCGTGACAACCGTTTTCGCGTCCGATGCCGGATTTTCCGAAGCCTCCGAAGGGTGCGGCGGGATTGAAAGGAGCGCCATTGATGTCAACCTGGCCTGCACGAATGCGGCGCGCTACAGCCAGTGTGTCGGGCTTGACGGGACCCCAGACAGCGCCAGCCAGCCCGTATTCGGTGCCATTGGCCAGGGCGATGCCATCTTCGATATCGTCATAGCACATGATGCACAAGACCGGGCCGAATACTTCTTCCATTGCGATTGTCATTGCGGGTGTGATGTCCGACAGCACCGTCGCGGGAATGAAAAAACCGTGATCGGGAACGGGCGGATTGTCTCCAACCGAACGAGCACCTGCGGCGACGGCATTGTCTATCATGGCCTGCACTTTTTCGCGCTGGTCCGCCGAAACGAGGGGGCCGAGTCGCGTTGCTGCGTCTGCCGGGTCACCCATGCGATAGGTGTCAATAAGGTCTCGAACAAGTCGCTCGACTTCTGGCAGCATATCGCGTTGTACCAGCAGGCGCGTCATGGAGGAACAGGTTTGCCCAGAGTTGAGCATGCAACTGGCCAGGGTGGCTTTGACGGCTGTCGGCAGCTCGGCGCCGGGCAGCACGAGTGCAGCAGATTTGCCGCCCAGTTCCAGAGCCATGCGCTTGATCTGGCTGCCGGCGATGGCTGCGATATGACTGCCTGCGCGTGTGGAACCGGTGAAGGAGACCATATCGATACCGGGATGGGAGACCAGCATCTCTCCGATATCCGGGCCGGTGCCATATATCACGTTGAATACGCCTGGTGGCAAACCGGCCTGTTGGATCGCTTCGGCCAACAGAGCAGCGCTGGTCGGTGCGATTTCAGAGGGTTTCAGGACAACCGTGCAGCCGGCCAGCAGCGCCGGTGCGACCTTGCCGGTGATTTGGTGCAAAGGATAGTTCCATGGCGTAATGCAGGCCACTACGCCCACCGGGACATGCTGCACCAGGGAATGACCTATGCGGGATTCCCAAACCATCTCAGCCGCAAGATCGGCATAGCTATTCCACGCGGCAATGGGTGCGCCCACCTGGATACGCGCAGCTAATTTGCGCGGCATTCCCACTTCGCGGGAGATTGCTGTTGTCAGCGCTTCGGCCTTTTCCGACAGCGCGGCAGCCACTCGACGCACTGCCGCGATGCGTTCGGCCAGGGGCGTGGCGGACCAGCCGATCCGTGCTGCTCGTGCCGCTGCAACTGCTCGGTGTACGTCGTCATCCGAGGCAGAACGATAACGAGCGAAAACGTCTTCAGTGAAACTGTCCGTGACGGGCAGCTCCTGCTCGCCGCTTGCGGCTGTCATGACGCCGTCTATTAATAAGTGAGTCTGTTTAAGCATGGGTAGTTAATCCTTGTGGAGGCGGGCCGCTGTGGATGAAGCGCGTCGAGAGATAAACGCGCGCATAACCTGTTGTGGTTCCCCGGATGCATAGCATTCAAGTTGATAGCGGATGCCGGCGCTGCACGCCTCGTTAAAGCCTGGCTGTGTGCGTTCTCTGAAGCGCTGCTTGGTCAAGCGGACAGCGGTACGCGGCAATGCAGCCAGCTTGGCTGCCCGTTCCAGGGCACGAGGTAATACCTGCTCGGCAGATACCAGGTCGTTGACGAGCCCGAGTGTATGCGCCCGTTCGCCCGTGATCAGTTCTCCGCTCAGCGAGAGCTCCTGGTTGAGGGAATGGCCAATTTGTAATGACATCAGATATGAACCGACAATACTCGCCAATCCGGCCTTGACTTCGGGCTGTCCCATGCGTAGCGCTGGATGGGCGACCCGCAAGTCGCACATCAGGGCGATCTGAAAGCCTGCGCCAACGGCGGTTCCATTGAGTGCTGCAACAATTGGCTTGGTCATGTCGCGTGCAGCCTGGTACATGGCGTGTTGGCGATTGAGCCAGTCAGCAAGATTACCAGTGTCGATCGTGGCCGCCTCATCCAGGTCCTGGCCTGCGCAGAAGGCGCGCTCGCCGGTACCTGTCAGCACGATGGCACGGATTGTGTCGTCAGCCTCGAGCGCATATAAAGTGTCTGTGAGTTCTGCGCGCAACGAGGCATTTACGGCGTTCATTTCGGCCGGTCGATTGAGGCGAACGACGGCAATCTCGTCGATGTAGTCTGTCACTACGGTACTTTGAGGGGTCATGCCTGCTCCTTGCAACGTTCGATGACGGCATCGACGGCCCAGCCTGCGCTGCCCGTATCGCCGACAATCAGCGGGTTAAGATCGATGGATGTAATATCGCGCGGATGAGATGAGGCCAGGCGAGCAAGCGCCACGGCCGTATGCGCTACAGTATCAAGGTCGATGGGCGCCTCGCCGCGTACACCGGCCAGAATCGGCGCGATGCGAAGTGTGTTCAGCTTGGCGATAACGTCATCTTGAGAAAACGGGTGTAGCAGCACAACGAAGTCGCGCAGGGCTTCTACATATTTGCCGCCATCGCCGATCATGACCACGGTGCCAAAGGCTGGATCCTGCCGAACGCCCAGCGCAAACTCACGGCGACCTGAAACGCGCCTGGCGACAATAACGCCATCGAACGGGACCTGCAGGGCGGCAACGCGTTGCGTGCACTGTTTCCATGCATCAACGATTTGCTGTTCGCTGTCCAGGCCAATAAATACCAAACCATGCTCGGATTTGTGCGGAATGTGGGCAGAACAGGCTTTCATCACAACGTCCTGTCCCAGTGCACGCCAGGCGGTGAGGGCTTCATCCGCATTGCGGCACAGTACATACGGCACAGTTGGAATATCCGCTGTTGCCAGTACGGCCAGGCTTTCGTCTTCGCTCAGGAAGTGACTCGTTCGGTTCGGGAGGGCGAGCACTGATGCTGCCGCTGCTTCCAACTGGTCGCGTGCCGATGCCTGTCGCATCAGGATGCCATGGCGGCTCCACTGGTGCAGCGCATTGATGGCATCCGTTTCGTGCGCGTACACGGGTACGCCGGCCGAGCGAAAAACCTGGCGCACCGACGCCTGGGGGGCAGACACCACGGCTGGTTTACCTGTATTGGCTGCAAACGTGGCGGTATCGGTAGCCATGCCCTGCACGTCATAGCCAGGGCCAGCCACGGGCACGCCAATAAGGAACATATCTGCCTGTGGATCGGTAGCCAGGGTATTGAGCGTGGCGGCATACATGCCGCTTTGGGTCATCAGCGAGGCGGTCAGATCTACCGGATTCTGTGCGGTTGCAAAGCTGGGCATAATATCGGCCAGGCTGCGTACCACAGCAGGGGCCAATGCCGTTAACGGCAGGTTCAGGGTTTCGGCTGCATCCGCGCACAGTACCCCGACAGCGCCGCTGTGGCTCATGACAACCAGGCTGTCTGCGGGTCGGGGCGGCAGTGCCAGATAAAGTTCAACGGCATTGACCAGTCCGTGCACATCGGCGGCACGCCAGATGCCGTGGCGCTCCAAGAAGGCATCCACGACGATATCATCGTTGACCATCGCGCCTGTGTGCGAGGCCGCTGCCTTCGCACCTTGGACGCTGCGTCCGGCCTTCAGGGCAATGACCGCTGCACCGCGCGAGATGGCCAGTCGGGCTGTTTCGGCCAGCATGGCCGGATCAGCGAGCGATTCGATATACAACAGGATTACCCGGATTGCAGGATCGACGGCGGCTGCCAGCGCTAATTCGCACACCGAGGCATCAGCATCATTGCCAGAGGCAATCAGATAGCGCACGCCCACACCGCGTTCACGCAGCATGGCGTAGGGCATGACGCTTGCGGCGCCGCTCTGGCTAATGATGGCAACTGGCCCGTCTTCGGGCTCAATTTCCATGAACATGGTGCTAAAGTTCATTACTGCGCCGGTTTGAAAATTGGCCACGCCTTGCGCGTTGGGGCCCACCAGCCGAACGCCCAGTCGGCGAGCATGTTGTACCAGTGCGGTTTGTCGCTGGACTCCCGCGCTGCCTGTTTCGCCAAAGCCCGAGCTCATCACGATGACACATGCAATTGCCCGCGTAGCGCATTGTTCTATGACGTCAGCAACGGCATCCTGGCCGACTGCGACAATGGCGACATCTGGTGTCTCCGGCAGTTCCGCGAGCGATGCATATGCTTGCATACCCTGTATTATCTTGCGTCTTGGGTTTATCGGATACACTGCGCCGGAAAATCCGAAGCGCTTAAGGTAATGCAGGGGGCGGCCACCGACCTTATTGGGGTCTTCCGTCGCGCCGATCACGGCGATGCTGCGTGGAGCCAGGGCGTTGCACAGGCGAGGATCAGGAGAAAATGTCATGGATGCTGCTCGTATCAATTCAGGCTGGCGCCGGAGTTCTTGACGACCGGCGCCCATTTAGCGGTGTCGCTTTTAATCAGAGCGGCAAACTCTGCAGGTGTGGTACTTTGCGCAGCAGCGCCGTCCCTTTGCATGCGCGTTTTCATTTCCTCGGTCGCCATGATGGTTCCAATTTCCCGCTGCAGTCGGTTCACGATAGCGTCGGGTGTGCCATGTGGGGCAAGCACGCCATACCAGATGGTGACGTCGAAGCCATCGAGCCCGGCCTGCTGGGCAGTGGGTACATCAGGCAGCAGTGGCGAGCGCTTTGGACCGGTTACCGCGAGGGCTGTTACCTTGCCGGCGGAAATATTCTGGGTCTGCTGTGCAATGGTGTCGAACATCATTGAAATGCGGCCGGCTAGTAGATCAACGAGTGCAGGCGCCGAGCCTTTGTATGGAATGTGATTGATCCGGATGCCGGCGGCGGTGCGAAACAGCTCACCCGACAGATGATTGGAACTGCCATTGCCCGCTGAGCCGTAAGTGAGTTCGTCCGGCTTCGTCTTCGCCAGCTTCACCAGATCACCAAGTGTCTTTACGGGTAGTTGGCGGTTGACGACCAGGACATTCATCGTTGTGGCCATCAAGCTGACGGGCGCGAAATCCTTGACTGGATCGTAACGCAGGTTCGCGTACAGGCTCGGATTGATCGCCATGGTGCCGGTCGTCCCGAAAAAGAGGGTATAGCCGTCCGCCTTGGAACGAGCCACCAGTTCGGCCGCGATACTGCCGCCGGCACCCCCACGGTTGTCGACAACCACTTGCTGTCCAAGTCGTTCGCCCAGCTTTTGCGCCAGGATGCGCGCCATGGCATCGGTGGGACCGCCAGCGGAAAAGGGGACTACCAGGTTGACAGGGCGGGTTGGATACGAGGATTCCGCATTCACAACAGATGAGGTCAGCAGGCAGGTTGCGGCAAATGCCGCAATGAGGCAATGGGTGAGTTTCATGGTTGTCTCCATATTTGTTCTACGTTAATGGAGACAAGCTTAGCCACAATTGAGATATATATAAATACAAAGTTTATAATTTCAGGTTTCCATTTAAGTGAAACCATGAATCTCAAGCAGCTGGATACTTTCCTGTTGGTGGCCGACATGCAGTCTTTGTCTCGCGCAGCGATCGCATCGGACATGGCGCAGTCGTTGGTCAGCCGTCAGATCGCCATGCTGGAAAAAGAATGGGGCAAGCGTCTGTTTGACAGAACCGGGCGGGGCATGGTGCTGTCCGAATTTGGTCGACGCATGTATCCCGAAGTCAAGCGGATAATTGATCAGGTCGAACAGCTCGGGGCCACCGCTCACCAGGCTGCCGGCATATTGACCGGGACAGTGCATATCGGTGTCTTGCCCTCGCTGGCACGGCAATTATTGCCGCTGTTGCTGGCCGATATCCGTGAGCGCGCACCCCAACTTCGTCTGCATGTGACGGAGGGCTTTAGCGGCTCCCTTGATGAACAGCTTGCGTCGGGGCGCCTGGATATGATCGTGGTCAATCGCTACGGTTCGTCCGCATCGCGCGGGGAGGATGTGCTTGGCAAGCTGGATACCTTTCTGGTCGGCAAAGCCGGTCTGCCCGAGCTTGCGGCGAAAAGCCTGCCTTTTCATTCCCTTGACGGCATTCCGTTGGTATTGCCGGCCGTACCAAATGGCTTACGCGCGACGCTGGATGTATTGTCTCGTCGCCACGATACGAAGCTGAACATCGTCATGGAAGTGGAAACCGCGACGGCGATGAAAGACGTTGCTGCCGGTGGCCATGCATTTACGCTACTGCCCATGACTGCAGTGGCCCAGGAAATTGCCGCCGGAGAACTGGGAGCCAGCCTGATCATCAGTCCCGGAATACGCAGAACGATCGCCTTGAGTGTGAGCCGCCAGCGTCCGTTGTCCGAAGGCGCCAGACTTGTATCGTCCAGGGTCAGATTACTGGTGTCAGATCTTTTGACGGATTCAAGCGTGTTCTAAATATGAATATACGGCACTGCTCTGGTTATAGCTGACCCACCAAATTATTGGATAGATGATAATTATCAGTATTGGTTGCGCCGCTAAATGGCACTTAGTGTTTGCCCTTTATGCTGCTTCTGTCCAGAAATTGATATTCATTGAGACGATACAACGATTCAGAACGAGCGTGGGCAGTGACAGGCTACGGCAAAGTGGATAATATTCGGTAATGAGAGCCATTCGGAGCTGACCATGACCCCCATCATTACGGCCTTTGCGCTGTCTCCCGACGAAGGCAAGGGCCTGGCGCGCGACATGCGTGTGCGCTGGGCGCTTGAAGAAGCAGGACAGCCCTACGAAGTACGTCTTTTATCGTTCCCTGCGATGAAACAACCCGCGCATATGGCGCAACACCCTTTTGGCCAGATTCCTACCTATGAGGAAGGCGATCTCGTGTTGTTCGAGTCGGGGGCCATCCTGCTCCATCTGGCCGAGCGCCATGCTGGCCTGTTGCCCGACGACGCGAATGCCCGCATGCGCTCTATCGGCTGGATTTTCGCGGCGCTCAATACCATGGAGCCGCCGATCGTAGAATATGGCATGGCCAAATACTTTGAGCGCGACAAGTCCTGGTATGCGGAGCGTAACGTGATGCTCGAGGAACGGGTTCGTGTCCGGCTGCGCCAACTGTCCGAGCGGCTGGGCGATGCTGATTGGCTGGAAGGCTATTTCAGCGCAGGCGATCTGATGATGGTGTCGGTACTGCTCAGGCTGCAGTCCACAGGCATCGTGAAAGACTATCCGAATTTGGCTGCGTATGTGGCGCGCGGCGAGGCGCGGCCTGCGTACAGGCGGGCTTTCGAAGACCAACTGGCGGTATTTCTTGCAGCGTCGAATGGGCGATAAGGGAGTGTTTGCGGGTAATGTTGAATCAGTTTCACCTGCCGCCTGTGGACGTGTTGCTATCACCCATGGTCGCTAAGCAAGGCCGGTTTCCTGGCACGTTCGGATATAGGTAAGATTAATTATTGCCGAGTGCTCATTGCGCAGTTATAGTCAAATTTTGATTTGACTGGGAGCACCAAATGGATCGTCGCTCATTGCCACTGAACGCCCTGCGCGCTTTTGAGTCTGTGGGACGTCATCGGAGTTTCAGCCTCGCGGCCAGTGAGCTTGGGGTGACACACGGCGCGGTTAGTCGCCAAATCGGCATGCTCGAGTCGATGATGGGGCTACGCTTATTTCGCCGCAGCCAACCCATTGAGCTGACTGACGAGGGGGAAGCGCTTTTCTCTGGCGTAGCACCTGCGTTTGATCGCTTGTCCACTGCGGTGGACAATTTAATGTGCCCGGGGGGGCAGACATTACTGGTCAACGCACCGCCCACTTTCACTATGAAATGGCTGATTCCCCGGCTCTCTGTTTTTCAGCACCGGCACAGCAAGGCAGAGGTACGGCTGACTGCCAGCACGACCAGAATAGAGTCAATTAAGCTGAGCGATGTTGACCTTGTTATACGCCGGCTTCCCCAATTGGTATCGGATCTGCATGCGCAGCCCTTCCTCTCGGGTAAGCTGGTGGCCGTTTGCGCACCGGAACGGCTTGAAGCGTGCCCGGTATTGCGTGCCGAAGATATAACAAAGCATCGTCTCATGGAGGCCAAGAGCAATGTACATGCCTGGACGCAATGGTTTGAGCAAGCAGGCTGTGAAAAACCTCCGTCGACTGATTTTCTAAGATTCGATGAAATGTTTTTCGTGGTACAAGCTGCCCTGGAGGGCTTGGGTACTGCGCTTGTTCCTCTTTCACTCGTCGCTGACGATCTGGCTGCCGGCAATCTGGTGCTTGCATTTGATGGACCCGATGTCAGTGCTGCCGATTATGCCTATGTTGTGACGCCGCGTGGCCACAATCGTGCCTTGCTCAATGAGTTTTGTTCATGGCTGTCAGAAGAGGGTCGGCAGTCCAATCAATTTGCAGGCACGGTGATATAAATATGTGGCATCGCGCCGCCTATGACGGGGTAACCAGGTTCACTTGCGATATGAGTGTACACCCGTCGCCGACGGATGGTATGTCAACCCACCGCATATTAAATGCCCTGGCGGCATCAGCATAATTCCAAAAGCTTCAATAAATATTAGAAGATTCCCATGTGCCAGGGATTGCCTATCCGGCCTTTAATGGCGACCCAGGTTCTTTAGCCTTGCTTAATCTATTGTGAGATTAATGCACATCTTTCGATTTTTAGTCGATTTACGATGGTCGCTCTTACGTGCATCATAAGAACACGTCATACATTTTGTGCCGTACAAATTAAGATCGCCGGAGCTGATATGTTAAGTGGTTTTCGAGTGCTGGACCTTACCTGGGTGCTGGGCGGGCCGTTCGCCAGCCAATTGCTTGCTCAGCTTGGAGCAGAAGTGATAAAGGTAGAACCTGTGGAGGGTGACCTATCACGCAGGGTGTCCAGTCATTCGACGGTGTTCGAAGGAGATTCTGGATTTTTTCTCTCGGTGAACCGAGGTAAATCCAGTATCGCGCTGGACTTGAAATCTGAACAAGGCCGGGAAGTACTTTATGACCTTGTGCGGCAGTCCGATGCCATTATTTACGGCTTTGCCCCTGATGTGCCAAAACGTCTGGGCCTGGATAAGCAGTCATTACTGGCTGTTAATCCAAAAATCGCGATAGGGCAGTTAATCGGCCTGCACGATGAAGGCCCTTATGGCAAAGCGCCCGCTTTTGATCTGGTGGTGCAAGCCATGAGCGGAGTCATGAGCATTACGGGAAACAAAGATGCTGAGCCCGTGCGGCTAGGCTATCAGGCCGCTGACCTGACCGGCGGGTTGTATCTGGCGCTCGGTTGTGTAGGTCTCATGCTAAAGGCGTTGAAATCGGGTAGCGGCGACCTACTGCAGGTGTCGTTGCTCGATTGCCAGCTCGCGATGCTGACGTGGCAGGCGCAGAACTATTTTATTTCGGGTGTGATTCCAAAAGCCAATGGCGCCCGTCATCCTGTGATCGCTCCCAGCGATATTTATCCATGCGCCGACGAACAGTTTATTGCCCTGTCTCCGACAGGCCAGACATTCTGGGAGACGTTTTGCAGGGCAATTGATCGCGCCGACCTTGCCGATGATCCCAGATTTGATCATCCGGTTCGCCGTATTGAGAATGTGGAAAGTCTGACGCGAGAGTTGAACCAGGTCTTTCGAACCAGAACGGCGGCGGATTGGGCGGCGCATTTGTTTGACAAGCGAGTGCCGGCCGCACTTGTCAATAATGTGGCACAGGCGACGTCTCAACCCCTGGCTCATGAGCGCAATATGGTCGAGGAACTGGTGCATCCCAGGACGCTGGCCACGTTGCGTTTTATGGGGAATCCTTTCAAGTATGAAGGCTCCAAGCCTGCTTCTTACCCGCCGGCATTGGGAGAGCATACGCGGAAAATTCTGACTCAGGTTTGCGGATATGAGACCAGCCAGATTGATCAACTTATAAAAGCCAACATTATTTTTCAAGGAGCTATAAATGACAAGGCCCAGTGAAGTGAAACCAAGGGAAGGCGAATTGCCTGGCGCGTTATATAAGGACTGGACGATAGGGCAGGAGTTCGATGCGCTGCCTTTCACGATTACGCAAGACATCGTGCAGGAGTACAAGTCAGTGGTAAATGCAGATGCGGAAAATTATGTGATTGACGGACGGCAAGCCGCCCCTCCTAACGTGGTGCTGGTATACATGATGGCGGTGATGTATCGGAAATACCCACCGCAGCAGGGTGGCATCATGATTGGAAATACGATTCAATTTCATCATCCTATCTGGGCCGATGAAGAAACGACGGTAGTGGGAACTGGTCGAGTCACTGACAAGTACGAACGTAAAGGGCTGAAGTATATAAAGTACGACGTCGAGTTCAAAACCCCGGAAGGACAGTTGCTGGTAGCGGTGAATCACACGTCCGCATTCCCTAGCTAAGTGAAATCCTAAATCAATAGTGTGTAAACCGCTTTAAGGTAACTGAAAATGAGCAATCAAGAGCTAAAAAAAACCGTAAAACAGACGCAAACGTTGTTTGACAACTATGGAATCCTCAATGGCGATAATGACATTTTGCATTATGACGACGCGTATGCCAAAGAGCGAGGGTTTCGCGGGACGCTTGGGCATGGTCTGATGTATACGGCGTATGTTTGCGATCTTGCTGCGAAAAAGTTCGGCCGTGACTGGCATTATAGAGGCCGGATTACGGTGAAGTACGTGCGAGGAGTGTGTCCCGGCGATGAGTTGGTGACAACGATTACCACGGACAATCAAGTGCATTGCAAGTCGCAATTTGAGACAACGCTTGTCGGTTCCGTTGAGCTGGCCTGATGCCATGGCAATGAAACCTTCTGCCCAACAACCCTATACGCGCACTGGCGCCTCGTTCACAAAAGAGGTCAAAGTGCGAGGCCGGAACTTAGCCAACGACTTGATGGGGGCCGCCAGTTTTACACAAATGCTGTATTTTCTGACCTGCGACCGTATGCCCACACGGGTCCAGTGCGAAGTTCTTGACGCGTGTCTGGTGACATTGATGGAACATGGAATGACTCCATCAGCAGTCATTACGCGACTCATGGCCATGAGCGTTCCACAGGAGGCTCAGGTAGCAATTTCTTCGGGGCTGCTGGCGATCGGCAGCGTTTATGCCGGTACCACCGAGCAATGTGCGGTGCTGTTGCTGGAAATTGAACAGCGGGTGAAAAAAGCAGAAGACGTCGATGCGGTACTGCAGGAGATCGTCGGGCGCTATAAACGGGAGAGGCGTGTGGTTCCAGGCTTTGGTCATGGTACGCATCAGCCTGACGATCCTCGCGCGCTAAAGTTGTTCAAAATCGCGTCCAAATTAGGTTGTTCTAACGGGTATGTGCGACTAATTCAATGTCTGGGTGACGAGGTGGATAAACAATATGGCCGTCATATAACGATTAACGCTACAGGGGCGATTGCCGCGCTTTTATTGGCGATAGATGTGCCTGTTGCCGCCATAAGGGGGTATTCCGTCGTCTCGCGCGCCGCAGGCCTGGTTGGCCATTACCTGGAAGAGCTTGAAAACCCTTCTGGCAAAGCGATCTGGGCGGCTGCGAAACAGGCTGTTCCCTACCGTGAATAGGCCAAGAGTCTATCTGTTTTTCCGTCTGTGAAAAAGGGCGGCTTGATCCGGGGTAGGTGATGAATAATGCATAGAACTGCCAGCCAATAAGCCGCTTCACTGCTTTAAAGTGCAGGATCGGCAAAATTGCCGCCTTCAGCCACCTGCTACGATTGTTCGACAGATGGCATTCTAGCGACCGCTCCGGTCCATTTTCTGATTATGCTTGCTATTGAACGGTTGCTATGCCAGCTCGTTTGATGACGTCGCGCCATTTTTGCGTATCAGATTGAATAAGATCGGAGAATGCTTCAGGTGAACTGCCAATTGCTTCGCCGCCAATGGTTGCCATGATCTTTTGCTTGACCTCGGGATCAATCACAATGTCGTGAATCGTTGAGCTCAAACGGTTTACGATCTTTGGCGGCGTGCCCTTGGGTGCAATTAATCCATACCATACCGAAGCTTCGTAACCGGGAAGGTTCCCGGCTTCGGCCACCGTAGGAATTTCAGGGTGACCTGAAAGGCGTTGCTTAGATGTTACGCCAAGAATCCGCACTTTTCCCGTTTCGGAAAACGGCAGCAGGTCATTGCCGAAAACGACTTGGATAATGCCAGACGAAAGGTCGGTGTTACGGGCTGAGGTGGCTTTATATGGGATCTGGAGCATATTGATATTGGCCATGTCATTAAACAATTCCCCAGCCAAATGTGATGAAGTGCCGTTTCCCGAGGAACCATAGTTCAGTTTACCTGGCTTTTGTTTAGCCAGTTTTATAAGATCTTTTACTGACGCAACAGGTAGATTGACATTGGTGCCAAGAAAGAACGGTGTTGAAGCAACAATCGTGATGGGCTCGAAATCCTTGATAGGGTCATACTTAAGGTTGGGCATGATGGTTGGATTGATTGACAAGGTAGTCACGGTCGCCATCAGTATCGTATATCCATCAGCCGTTGCTCGGGCTACATGTTCGGCGGCAAGCGCCGTACTGGCTCCTGGGCGGTTTTCAACCACTATCGGCTGCCCAAGCTTTGCCCCCAGTTGCTCTGCCACGATGCGAGAGAGGGTGTCGGCCGCTCCGCCTGCGGCATGTGCTGATACCAATCGAATGGGTTTAGTCGGATAATCTTGTCCAAGAACAATACCGGAGTTGATAGCCAAAATGACTGCTACGGCTAGTGTTGGGAAGTTTGGAATGATCCGGCTGGGTGTTTTATTTTGATCGCGCATTGTCTCCTGTTCTCCAGTGAAGCGGCTGCTTGTATTAATAACAGCGCTGATTTGCCATATATCCCGGGCTTTATTGGTCAATAGTCATGGTAGAGAGTACCGGGGTGTGCTGCAAACGAATTTTATGCAGTGACTTGTTAGTTTTTTGCATACGAAGATTTCGCGGTCTTTCGGTCGGCATTCCTCCCTTACTGACCATGTAAGCAAGGTTTCTCCGCTATCTTGACGCACGGCTGAACGATAACCGCGGTTGCAATATCTCCGCCTGGCCACAATCGATTGTCTTTGACTTGTCCAGTCAGTAAGATACCGTGATGTAAAGGAGTGGCTATGTACTTTGACTATCGTCTGTGGATCATGACCGCCGGCTTGCGCACCCGCATGTTCGGTGGGGTAATGCTTGGCCTGCTGGCCTTGCTCGCGGGCATCGCCCGTTACGTTTTTCTGGGTCAATTATTGTCCCGCGTGTTCGATCAGCAACCCTGGCAGCAATGGGTGGCGCCAGCGTTGTATGCGGTTGCCATGATACTGCTGCGCGCCTGGCTCGATCATCTACGAACTATAGAAGCTAACCGGTCCGCGGCCAGGATTCAGCTTACTTTGCGTGCAGGTCTATATGATCGCATTGTCGATCTGGGACCAGCATGGCTTGGTAGCCAGCGTACCGGTGGTGTCATGTTGAGTGTCATCGATGGTGTGGAGCAATTGCAGACCTTTTTTGGTCGCTATTTACCTCAGGTCGCCATTTCGCTCATTGCACCCATTGCTATCTTTGCCGTGATCGCGTTCTGGGACGTGCCAACGGCATCAGTATTGCTTGTTGCGGCGCTTTTCTCGTTGTTGGCCCCGGCGGCAGTCCATGCCCTGGACCGGCGTGCCAGCCGCGAGCGCGCGCAGGCACTCAGGGAGTTCGGAGAAGATTTTCTGGATGCCATGCAGGGCTTGCCTACGCTCAAAGCCTTTGGACAAGGAAAAAGTTTTGGCCTGCGGCTGGCTGAGCGAGCACGGCATTTGTCAGACAAGACATTTTGGGTGCTGTCGGTTAGCGTTCTCACGCGGGGCATGAGCGACCTGGGTGTTGCCATGGGAGCCGCGATTGCCATCGCGGTGGGCGCAACTCGCGTGGTCCAGGGTGAGATGAGCCTGGAAGCGCTTCTGATTGTGTTGATGGCGGGTACCGAAATTTTTCGCCCACTGCGCGACCTGCGCTCGGTATTGCACCAGGGCATGCTTGGGCAGTCGGCGGCGGCCAGTATTCATGAGCTTAACGATGCGCGTCGCGTCAAGACAGCATCCGAGCGGGCAATGTCACCGACGGATCTGGAGCCGCATATCCGATTTGATAATGTGACCTTCGCATATCAGCCCGAGCGCATAGCACACCGTGAGCTGAGCTTCGAAATAGCTGCTGGGCAGCGCATTGGTGTCGTCGGACCTAGTGGCGCAGGTAAATCCACCCTTGTTCGATTGCTCTTGCGCGAAGTGACGCCGCAGAGCGGGCACATATACTTGGGTGGCTATGACGTCCGTGATCTCTCCGAAGAGGCATTGCTATCGCGCATTGCCCTGGTTAGTCAGGACATTACCTTGTTTCACGGCACCTTGAGCGAGAATATACGGTTGGGCCGTCCCGATGCGACGCATGAACAGGTGCGCGCGGCCGCCCGATCGGCCAATATCGACACATTCATTATGACTTTGCCTGATGGTTACGAGACGCAGGTGGGTGATCGTGGACTTCAACTGTCTGGCGGGCAGCGGCAGCGTGTCGGTATTGCCCGTGCGCTGTTGCGGGACGCGCCGATTCTCATCCTGGACGAGGCGCTGTCATCGGTCGACTCCCAGAACGAGTTCCTGATCCAGGAGGCGCTGGACCGGCTCATGGCCGGAAGAACCACACTGATCCTGGCGCACCGTCTGGCCAGTGTGATTAATGCCGATAGAATCCTGGTGCTGGATCATGGGCGGATTGTTGAGTCTGGATCCCACAAGGCATTGATGCAGCAAGAGGGGCTGTACTATCGATTGATGCGGGAGCAGACCAGTGTTAGCCAGATCTCGGAAAAGTCCGATACGCAGGCTGACCCTATAGCGCCACCAAACCGCCCCAACGGTCCCAAACCACGACCACTGGAGGAAGATGCCGCCAGGGTGGGGTGGCCAGATGTACTGGCTACGTTGCTGTCGGTGGTCAAGCCCTGGCGGCTGACGCTGGTGGCAACCATCCTGCTCGGCGTGGCACGGGTTGCCGCTTTTATCGGCGTGGGCGTGCTCAGTGCACTTGTTGTCGCCGCTCTGCGCAATGGCCAGCCAACGCAGATGCTGGTCATTGCATTGCTGATTGTCGCGCCGCTGGCCGCGCTATTTCATTGGTTGGAGTCCTGGCTCGCGCATGCGATGGCTTATAAATTGCTGGCCAACATGCGGATCGATTTGTATGACAAGCTCGAGCAGCTTGCGCCCGCGTATCTGCTGGAACGTCGCTCAGGGGATCTGGTATCCCTGGCCACGCAGGACGTGGAAATGATTGAATATTTTTATGCCCATACCATCGCGCCGGCGATTGTATCGGTGCTTGTGCCTGCTACCGTACTCGGGTTTCTGGCAATCTATAGCTGGCCGATCGCTCTGGCCTTGCTGCCATTTCTGGCGTATGCGCTGCTGTCTCCGGTGCGCAGCAGACGACGGATTGACGCGCTGGGGGAACAGGCCCGTCAGTCCCTTGGCCAAATGAGTGCGCACCTGACCGACACCATCCAGGGGATGGCCGATCTGACCGCCTTTCAGGCTACCGCACGTCGGCGCGAGCAGTTTTTGGATATTGCTCAATCATACAGCCGCCAGCGGCAAGCCATCTTGAATGATTTATCGGCCCAGAGCGCCTGGTTCGAGTTGGCGATGGGGCTGGGTGGATTGGCGGTTGCCGTTACCGGCGCCTTGCTGGCCAATGCCGGAGCGCTTGATCCGACCATGGTCCCATTGCTGGTGCTCGTGGCGGTTGCCACGTTTCTGCCCGTATCCGAAATATCACAGGTCAGTCGCCAGTTGGCTGATACGGTGGCCGCCAGTCGGCGGCTGCATGTGGTGCATCAGGAGCCCGTTCCTGTCAGAAATGGGCCGGCCCGGCTCGTGCCCACACCGCAAGGACTATCGATCAACTTCGATAAGGTGGGCTTTCGGTATACGCCGGTCTCGCGCCTTACTCTGGATGCCCTATCCTTTTCGCTTGCGCCCGGTACGACTACCGCACTGGTAGGCGCTTCCGGGGCTGGCAAAAGCACAATTGCCAACTTGCTGCTGCGATTTTGGGACGTTAGTGCCGGAGCAATTCGGATCGGTGGCACCGACATCCGCCAACTCGAACTGGATAACCTGAGAGACCATGTTGCCCTGGTTACACAGGACACCTATTTGTTTAACGATACGCTGCTAGCAAACATCCGGCTCGCCCGTCCTGATGCAAGTGAAGCCGAGGTACGTGAAGCGCTGGCCTCTGCTGCGTTATCAGCGTTCGTTGCCTCGCTGCCGCAAGGTCTGGACACGCTCGTTGGTGAGCGCGGCACGCAGCTGTCCGGAGGGCAACGACAGCGTATTGCCATTGCACGTGCCTTTTTGAAGAACGCGCCCATTTTGATACTGGATGAGGCAACGTCGCATTTGGATAGTCTGAGTGAAATGCAGGTACGGGATGCGCTCACTTTGCTGATGCGTGAGCGTACCACCCTGATCATTGCGCACCGGCTCTCGACCATTCGCGAGGCAGATCAAATCCTGGTTCTGGATGATGGCAAACTGGTGGAGCAGGGGACGCATGATTCGTTGCTTACCCAATATGGACCTTACGCACGCCTGATCCAGCATCAGGAACAGGGTATTGCCGGGTGAAGCGGGTTGCAGCGTGGTAATGCAAGCGGGAAGAAGCCAGTAAGCAAGACTGCGAATTTTCGGCCGGGTCAATAGCGTAGCAGCCTTGCTTACCTGGACGGTTCTGCCGCTTCCGATTGACGAATGCGTTCCAGAGCCGATTAAGCGGGTGGTTGTTGACCCATCGCCAGGCCGTCGGGCCCACTTGGGGGCATAAGAGAGGAAAAACTAACCTGTCTTCGATACGCTATCGACGGTTTGGAGAGGCATGCGCCACACAGGGAGGGTCAACGTGTAATGCAGGGTGCTTTATTCTATTTTGATATTGGCCTTGCGAATCACTTTTGCCCAGCGCGCTTGCTCCGATGCAATATATTTCTGGAACGCTTCGGGATTCTGGTAGGCCGGATCAGTTCCCTGCTTGACGAATCGCGAGGCAAGGTCCGGATTGGCCAATGCCTTATCGACTTCGCGGGTCAAGGTGTTGATGACCGACTGCGGCGTGCCTGCAGGCGCAAACAAGCCTTGCCAGCCGTAGATGGTTAAATCTGGGTAGCCAGCTTCCTTCATTGTGGGCACGTCCGGAAGCGCGGGTGTTCGCTTTTCTCCAGTAATAGCGAGCGCGCGCGCTCGACCGCCGGTGACCTGTGGCAGAACCACATTTACGCCATCAACGACCAGTTGTACCTCATTGGCCGCCAGGGCGGTGACGGACGGGGCGCTACCCTTGTATGGCACGTGCGTGAGTGATATGCCCGTTTGAATTTTGAGCAGTTCCACCGCCAGGTGATTGATGTTGCCGCTGCCCCCAGAACCGAAGAACATGGCGTTAGGCTTGCTTTTGGCCAACTCGATGAACTGCTTGATATTTGACGCCGGCGCTTTGGACGGCACAGCGGCGAGCAGTGGCGTCACCACCAAACGTGCCACGGGCACCAATTTTTTGACAGCGTCGGCGGCCTGCTTGGGGTACAGCAGCGGGTTTGCAGTCAGCATCCCGACATTTCCCATCAGTAGCACATATCCGTCAGGGCGGGCATGAGAGATATATTCCATGGCTATATTGCCTGCCGCGCCTGCGCGGTTCTCGACAATTACCTGTTGCTTCAACTGTTTGCCAAGACGGTCCGCGAGCTGGCGCGCAACCATGTCTACACCGCCTCCCGGGGGAAATCCTACGATCAGGGTAATCGGCTTGTCGGGATAGGGTTGACCGAGCGCCGGCGCTGCGACCAGGATAAATGCGCTGCTGATACTTGCCATCAATAATTTCATTCGCTTCATTTCAAGTGTCTCCTCTTGTTTTTGGCATCTTGGTACAGCGTCTGGAAATCAGTGCTTAAGTCCGGCAGTTAGGGGCGCTCGTATCGATATCAGGCTGTGCCGGAATTGTCTTCAGACAGACGTCCATTCAGGGCACGCCGAATCAAGCCGGAAATATGAGACTGCTGGGCATCGCGGTCAAGACTATCGACGATATGGTCCCGTAGCGCCTGCGCCGCCGCCTGACAGTCGCCGTCACGCAGGCACGCAAGAACGCGTTCATGTTCCTCTGCGACGTCATTTTGGTTAATTACCCCGCGGCCCAGAAAAATACGAGAAAATTGGGGTGAGGCATAAAGCCTCGAATGGGCATCTTCAAGCATTGCATTGTCGGCTAGACCTATCAATGTGGCATGAAAACGCCAGTTAAGTTCACTGAACCTGCGGATACCGGATGCGGTCTTGCCGAAGTCGGACTGTCTGATTTGATCGTTGATGTCCTGTGCCTTGTCGATCAAAGCAAGATCAATGGGGCCGAGAATGTAAAGCAGCGCGTTCGATTCCACCACAACGCGAGCGACAGCCCAATCGGTGTATTGCTTGACGGTGGGTGGCTCCGGAAGTCGATAGCCGATATTTCGCACGAAAATCAATTGTCCTTCGGCTGCCAATCTGGCAAGCGCTTCACGTATTGGCGTATGACTCACCCCGCATTGACGGGACAATTGGGCGATATTGATTGCGGCGCCAGGAGCAAAGCGTCCGGCGGTGATCATATGCTGAACCTGCGCATGGACTTGATCCGCCAGGCTGGTGGGTCGAATGGTAGAGAGACCGGATTGCTGCGTATTCATAGTGATGCGTACGATAGGGTTGAAAAAAATCAGGCAGCTTCAGTAATTTCGATATCGTTTGCAAGCCCGTATCGGACGAACATTTCGTGCGGCGCGTGATTGGCATGCAGGTGTGCAGCGATATCCTTCCGTATGCGTTGCTCGATATCGGGATCCTTGATAGGGTGCCGTTGCTGAGGATCATTTTGGAGGTCGTATAGCACAGTGCTGGCCTCCAGTAGCGGATATCGGCGTGTCATATTGCCCTTCGATTGAGCTAGCACGGGCAGCTTCATGACGGGGAAACCTTGTGTGAATGCAAGCGGCTCAACAAGTGCTGCACCGGAAAATTCCTCTGCTTCGAAAAATGTGCGCATGTGCGCGGGCATCAGCGTATATTGATAAAGATTGGTTTCGAAGGGGACTTCGGGATAGAGAAAGTAGGTGTAGCGGCCATCGGTATAGTTGATTGCTGCACCAAACTGGCCGTAGATCGCACCGGGACAATCGGCACCGGCGCTGTGAACGGACGTGCCGGTGCGCATGAGCGGAAGTAATGTGTGGCCGGTGACTTCGGCAGGTATGGGCTTATCGAAGATATCCAGTATGGTCGGCATCAGATCGATGGTTTGCGTTAATGCCGGCTCCCTGCGTGTTTTAATTCCAGAGTCGTCTGGCGCTGCAATCATTAAAGGTATATGTGCTACTTCGTTGAAAAAGGGTGGCCGGTTCTTGCCCAGATATTCTTTTTCTCCCAGCAGCAGCCCATGGTCGGTTGACAGGATCAGCCAGGTGTCCTTCCACAAGTCCAGACGATCGAATTGGTCCAGCAAGTTCCCCAGATAGTGGTCACATGCAAGTACCAGCGCATGATAGTTGGCCCGCAACTTTTGCAGTAGTTCGGGCTCGATATCCAGTCGGCCATAACTTGGCCAGTCGAAAATTTTGCCGCTTAGCGCTTCGGGAAACGCTTGTAGAAAGCGCTCAGGAGCGAAGAACGGTTCGTGTGGATCAAAACATTCCAGGTGCAAAAACCATGAGTCCTCTGCGTGGTAAGCATCAAGAAACTCACCCGCCGATTCGAAACATTGTGCAAGTGGAAAGTCGCCGCGTTGTTCAAGGTACTGCCGATTAACGAAGTAGGGCAGCTTGGCGTTGATGTCGCACGAGAAATCCTGCATTTTTTCGTGGTAGCGTTTGCTCAAGCGCTCGGTATCGGGCTTGAGGGCCGGGCGCCATTTGTCTTTCTCCTGGCCGCGGATGAATTCCCAGGAAGAGTATCTGCCGTGAAATCCGGCGCCGCCATCTTCAAAATAATGATAATGATCTGTGATCAGGTGGCTGTAGACTCCGCTATCGCGCAGCATGTTGGCCAGAGAGTGATCGAATGGTTCCAGAGGTCCCCAGCCTCGATGCAGGAAGTTCAGCCGCCCGGTCTGGATATCCCGGCGCGCCGGAAGACAGGGCAGGCTTCCCACGAAATGCGAGTCAAAGGTGACGGCGCGGGCCGCCAGTCGGTCAAAATTGGGTGTCACGATATCGCTTGCGCCGTAGCAAGAAAGCGCGTGACGATTGAGCGAATCGAATAACACGAATACGGCTTTCATGATCTTCAATTCCTATATGAAAGATGATATACGATATATTATAAAAATATAATCACAGGCGCAATATGTGGAAAACCCGTAAGGAACGATGACATAAATGTGGTTATAGAATACTCAAGCTGCGCAACGAGGAAAGATCAACAATCAGGTATTGTCTTCGTATCTTGCGTTTTGTAATCGTGAGGGGCACATTAAAAGGCATGCGTTCTGGTGCCACGGCTATCATCTGTTCCCTCTGAAGCCCGGCGGCAGCATAAGGATTTGGAAAAAGCCGATGTGCTGGTCGGTAATAGTCAGCAAAACAATGGCTTCCCAAAGTATCGCAGTTGCTGCTTCAGCGCCGTATCATAAATGCAATTTGTCCCAGGCACCGCTGAGGAGTGCGTCGGAGTATTCGCCATTGTGACAAACAGGATAGACGCGTAAGCCAGCGCGCAAGCAGACATTGGTAATAATCGCTGCTTCAATTTCTACTGTTGATGGCGACGTATTTTTCAGTTCAATTAAATCGACTATTTAAAATTTAACTTTAATGAGTGAAATTTTTTTTGCTTTTACTTTGCCCTGTCTTTAAACAATAATAAACAGTAACAAAAGGTGGCAACATCGCCGTCACACATTTTTTTATGACAGCGCCTTTTGCTTGGATCCGGATTTATTTATTTCAAAAGTAATTCAAGGAGAAGGCAAAGATGTGCAAAGCAAGAAGCGTATTTACATGGCTGATTTTTCGCTGTATCGCCGCCTGTACAAGCTGTTTTCTAATGGGCGCCCCGGCGTTTGCGGGCGACTGGCCAAACCAGCCAGTACGCCTGATTTCTCCTTTCCCCGCAGGCGGGACTGCAGATATTCTGTCTCGATCATTGGGGCAGGAGCTTAGTGAGCAATGGAAGCAGACGATTGTCGTGGAAAATAAGGTGGGTGCGGGTGGTGCCGTGGCTGCATCACAGGTGGCCAGGGCTCGGCCAGATGGGTACACCATGCTGATGGTTTCCGGGAGCATGCTCACGGTAAACCCCAATTTATATAAGAATCTTCCCTATCGTGTCGACGATTTTAAAAATGTCAGCATCGTTTCCATTGGGCCATTTGTTGTGGCAACAAACAAAAAGGTCCCCGCCAATAATCTTGTAGAGCTGCTCTCTTATATTCGGCAGAACAAGTCGGGTGTCAATTTCGGATCATCCGGCGTCGGAAGTCAGACGCATATGGCATCCGAAATGTTGATGCATGAGACTGGCAGCAAGATGACGCACATCCCTTATAGCGGTGAAACGCTGGCGCTGACAGACCTGATTGCCGGCCAGCTTCAGGTAGTAACAGGAAATCTGGCTGCGCTCATGCCTTTTATAAAGTCTGGTGACGTAAAGGCAATCGCCGTTACCAGCAGCGAACGATCCGCTGCGCTGGCTGACGTTCCAACGGTAAAAGAGCAGCTTGATAAGGAATTCGACGCTCAGGGTTGGTTTGGTGTGGTTGTTCCGAAAGGGACGCCAGATGATATCGTGGACAAGATGGAGCAAGGCATCAAAACGGCAATGGCTTCTGAACGCATGACAAAAAAATTCCAGGATCTTGGCCTGACGGCAGCAGAGCACGGGCAGGCGTATATGACGCAAAGGATCACGAATGAATTGGCATCCTGGAAAACAATTATCGCAGAGCAGAAAATCAATCCAAAGTGATCCGTTCAATTAAAGATAAATTGCAAGCTTGATAGCGCCGTGACTTAAACGAGGTAATCACTGATGGCACAATGGACCAAAGTGTGACAAATTGAAGAGGGAATACGCCTTGATATCGGATATGTGAGAAACGATATTTCAGAGGCCAGGGATTTAAGATGGCCTGCCGTTGTTGGGCCGCCACCATTTAATTTTTTGAAGGTAATCGTGTTTATGCTAGGTGCTCATCTTGTTACAGACGCATTGCAACGTGCAGGTGTCAAAACGATATTCAGTCTGTCAGGCAATCAGATTATGCCCATCTATGATGCTTGCATTGATGCCGGCATTCGCATTGTTCATGTGCGTCACGAAGCGGCTGCGGTATATATGGCCGATGCGTGGGCGCAACTGACTGGTGAAATTGGCGTAGCGCTGGTAACGGCAGCGCCGGGCATTACCAATTGCCTGTCGCCGGTATTTTCCGCCCGTCTGGCTGAAAGCCCCATCTTGCTGCTCTCGGGCGATTCACCAGTCTCGCAGGACGGCATGGGCGCATTCCAGGAATTGGACCAGACAGATGTCACAAAAAAGCTGGTAAAAAAATCAATGCGATTCGGCCGCGCCGAACAGATTGACCAAGATATTACATCTGCAATATCTCTGGCACTATCTGGCCGACCTGGTCCTGTTCACATTGCGATGCCGTTTGATCTCTTGCAGGAAGAGGTCGATATTGGCAAAGTACAGCGCGGACAGGTGCCCGCGCGGGTCAGCACATCCCTGTCGCAGGCTGATGCACAGCAAATCAAGGAGCGAATCGCGAAGGCAGAACGGCCATTGGTGCTGGTGGGGCCGATGAACAATGCGAGTCGTGCTCCTGGTTTACGAAAGGATACGATCAACGTTCTGCAGGCGCCGATTATTGCCATGGAAAGCCCTCGCGGCCTGCGAGATCCCTCTTTGGGGAATTTTCCTCAGGTTCTGAAAAAAGCGGATCTGGTCGTTCTGGTTGGCAAAACACTAGACTTCACTCTGGACTTCGGACGATCTGCAGGTATGCATCCGGATGCGGACATCATTGTTATCGATCCCGATGAAACGATGATCGACCGTGCCAAACAACTATTGGGAGCGCGATTGTACATGCAGGCGATAGCCGATTCGGACGCCGCATTACGCGAGCTGAGTGACTACACCTATCCTGGCAAGCGCGACGCATGGCTGGATGAGGTTGATCGCGCCATTTCAAACCGGACGCTGAAGTCGCCATCTGATGAAAACACAGCCAATCCCGGGCCACAAGCGATATGCCAGGCGGTTCAGAAAATACTGGATGAGGCGGCAGACCCCATTCTGATATCTGATGGCGGAGAGTTCGGCCAATGGGCGCAGGCATTTTGCCAGGCACCGACCCGAATTATCAACGGCTTGTCAGGCGCGATTGGCGGTGCCTTATGTTATGCAGTCGCTGCGAGTATCGCCCGACCAAATGCAACGATCATTGCCATGATGGGTGACGGGACGGTGGGCTTTCATAGTACCGAGTTTGAAACAGCGGCCCGGGAAAACGCTTCGTTTATTGCAGTTGTCGGAAACGACTCTCGCTGGAATGCCGAGTATATGATCCAATTGCGCGAGTACGGCCCTGACAGGCTGTACGGATGCACCTTGAACGACTCCGCCCGTTATGACCTGCTGGCATCTGCGCTTGGCGCTCAAGGCGCTTACGCAGAGCAAGCTGAGCAACTGGATGAGATACTTAAGCAAGCGGTCGATAACCATGGCGCGACATGTATCAATGTCAGGATGGAAGGCAAAGCTGCGCCAGCTTTTTGAGCCAGATGCGGCGATCACGAGAAATCCAGTGCTCCGCCTTTGGCTACAAAGTTTGAGTGGGTAATTGGGCATTGAAAGTGTATAACCGGGAACGCCCATTCCACCATTTCATGTGGGCAACTGCTGGCTTTCCCTGCGGTCAGGTAGCTAACTGCGCTAGCGGGCTTCGGCAAGATAAGCGAGGTAGTCCGCGGTACCCCTGCGTAGCGCCGGCTGGTTAAATTGATATTCTTCGCCCGGTTCATCTTCGAAGCCGTACATGGCAAAAAACGGCTGGTAATCGGCACCAACGTAATTGGCGGTAATTTCGAACGGTCTGAGAATGTCTGCCAGGCGGTATTGGTAGCGGCCCTGGGGTGAATAATCATGTTCCCGCACGCCAGCCGATACGGCCAGCGCCAACTTGCGGCCGCGCATTTTGTGTCCACTTTTCGACCCATAGGCCCAGCCATAGATAAAAACATCGTCCAGCCATTTTTTCAACAAAGGCGGGCAATTGAACCAGAACACGGGAAATTGCAAGACAACCTTGTCATGCGCTTCGATCAGCGCTTGCTCGTGGGCAACATCAAATTGCCAGTCCGGGTACTTGCCGTATAAGTCGTGAATCGTGTACAGGTCGGGGTGTTTTTTTAGCTCATCGACCCAGGCTTTGTTGACCCGTGAATTTTCCAAATTGGGGTGGGCGACAACGATCAATGTTTTCATTTCGAGCGATCCATATTGAGTGGTGACGCTACTATGATATAGATTATGGTAAAAAATATAAGTACGCACATTTACGTTATATACTAACCTAAATGATAGTACAAGCAGGGATAATATAATGAATGCAAACCTACCTACTCGCCAAGAGCAGCCCAGTTGCTTTGCCATGGAAGTTCCCCTGGAAGAGACTGGCTTTGGCTACACCCTGGCGCGGGTCAGCGGAAAGTACAAGATGACAATCATGTATTGGCTATCCGAACACAAGCCGGTGCTCAGATTCAACGAACTGCAGCGCTGCATCGGGACCATTTCATACAAGACGCTGAGCAGCACGCTCAAGGAAATGGAGCATGACGGGTTGGTTATCCGTAAGGAATATCCGCAAATTCCACCAAAAGTCGAGTACAGCCTTTCGCAGCGAGGCCAGTCCCTGCTACCTGTGATCAACCTGATGTGCACGTGGGGCGAGGCGCAGCTGGCGCAACAAAAGGCCAAGGCATAAGAGTTGCTTGTTCAGGGCTATCAGTAAAAAGACCGCCGCGTGGACAAATCTGTTCTTTTCATCTGGTTGCTACACGGTTTTTTCGTGACAAACTCTCGTAGATCAGGCAAGGAGCTATCGCCGCAGGATCGCTTTTTATTCCTGGGTAAACTAAGACGTGCATTCCTAAACATGGTTCCTGTCATACCTGTTGTGGCGTAATTTTGGGCTAGGCACTTGTATTTTAAAATCAACGCTCAGCGCTGTTGTAGCAGCCATAAAATTGGGCGTGTGAGGTCCCATTTGGGCTTGCACGATTGGCACAGTTTTCGCCATGTGCTCTTTCATGTTCGTAAGTCACCACAATCCAAGCACCTTCCACCACACAATCCCAATCGTTGCGTAAATTGTGAGTTCGATAATACACATTATGAAACCCACCCGCCACCACGTGCCAAGCGTAACGTACCCGCTGCCGAAAATGATCGGTGATGTACCTGTCGCATAATGGGTCAAGGTCATCATTATCGTGGAGCCCGCCACCATCATGAGCAAGAAAGGCACCACATAATCTGGAGGCACCAATGCAACGCCCACCGTTAGGAAGGCCAACATCATTGCGCTAATGTGCGCTGTTGTACTAGCAAAGAAATAATGTGAGAACACAAACAGGAGGACGAGCAATATAGCGGCCCATTCCCAACCCATTCCCGCGGAAGCGATGCCATTTCTCAACATACTGGAGAACCACG
This sequence comes from Advenella incenata, assembly GCF_004217095.1. Classification (GTDB taxonomy): domain Bacteria; phylum Pseudomonadota; class Gammaproteobacteria; order Burkholderiales; family Burkholderiaceae_B; genus Advenella; species Advenella incenata. The sequence goes on from NZ_SHKO01000001.1 coordinate 1,827,674, forward strand.
CAATGACGCCTGTCTTGTTGAGCTGTTCTGCCATCATCACCAACGCGCCGAACCAAATCAGCGTATCCCATGCGCTTTTCTCGGAAAGTACGTCATCCCAGTTAATTGTGCCGGTGATAATCAGGATGAAAAGACCGAGAAACGCCACGACTGTCGGGTCAAGTGTGTAAGCCGGACCCAGGATCAACGCAGGAACGTTTGCTCAAAGTAGAAGCAGTACGCCAAAAGTACCTAACATCGTTTTTTCCCCCTCCAGACACCGGCCCCATGCTTTGGCGCTCACCACGCGCGTACTCGATCGCAGCGAGAAAGTGCTGATCCAGCAATTGCGCGATTTTACCGCGGAGGGCATCGTAGCGCGACACGACTTCAGGGAGGTGCCACCCAAAGTCGAATATACGATCACCGATTTCGGGCGTACCCTTGCGTTAGGAAAGATAACATCATCGCCATGACCAGCGTCTACGATTTTAAATGACTCCACAATGCGATCGACCATCATTGGCATCGGGGTCGATTCCTGCCTGGTAGCGACCCCAATTCATATGCCGATCTTTATTACTTCTCGGTCTGTTTTTAAAACCGATAAGTTAATCCAAGAACTGGGCCATGCATGCGTGTGTCATAGACATTCCCCTTGTGATCGTAATTGATATCCAACACCTTGTATCCAGCAGAAACCGAGAGCTTGTCGGTGAAAACGTAATTCAAGGTCGCTTGTGCGGACCATACGAACTTGGAGCCCGCACCAAATCCGCCGATGTTGGCCTGCCCCTGCAAAGAGAGCCGGTCTGTCAGTTGCGTGAACGCGCGCGCACCGATTACCGGTTCGGTCCAGCCAAAGCTTTCCTTGTAGCTGCGGGAACGGCCAAGCGCGCTCACCTGGACCTTGTTTGAAACATGCCAGGCTCGCAATCCCGCCAGCGCATCGAGCGTGAGCGTCGGCGTATCGACAACGCGATAGCCGCCCAGCAAAGTCGCCGTGAACAGCTTGGAATTAACCGCGCCTTCTACGCGCGTTCCTGGCGGCAACGGTCCTAATCTGGGCAATGGGCCCGATGCCCGGCCTTCCTTCGTATCAACATAGGTAATGTCGCCAGATAGAACGTAACGACCTGAACGTCCCCAGATATCAATGAAACCACCAACCCTCAAATCATCAAGAACATTGGAAAAGGATTTGTCGACACTGATCGTCGGGCCACGACGAAAAGGCGAGATATGTCCATGCATTTCGGCAGCCCACAGGTACGGCGTTATCTGTAATGCCCAGCCGGCTTTGCTATCTGATACCGAAGTAGGCAGCGGGGTCTGAGTCATCGTCGGCTCGGCAGCATTAGCGACGCAAGCTCCATATAACGTCAGAATGACGGGTAAAACAAGCAAACATCTGCTGTGCATTGATTCTTTCCTACGCGTGTTACTGCAACTTTGTGCCTATCACAGGGTAAGTATGCAAGAATCCGATGCCTGCGCAGGCATCGGTCGTTTTCGCCGAAATTTGAGAATACTAGTATACTTTAGTTTCATTTGAAATTTTTTATAGTAATTTGATAGAGAAACATACATGTCCCTCCGCTCACAGTCGTTTTCTAGGATCTGCGCAGCTACGGCGCTGGCGACCAGTATGGTCGTGACCTCAGTGCAAGCCTGCACCCGATTTGTCTACCACGGCGTACAAGGCGAGGTGATTACGGCGCGCTCCATGGATTGGAAAACGGATGTTGGCACCAATTTATGGGTCTTCCCACGGGGAATGGCGCGTAACGGGGAGGCTGGGCCTAATTCGGTCAAGTGGACGTCAAAGTACGGAAGCGTGATCGCTTCGGGCTATGACATTTCCACGACAGATGGGATGAATGAGGCCGGCTTGGTCGCCAATGTACTTTGGTTGGCGGAGTCTTCATACCCGGAATACGACGTCAAAACCCCAGGTTTGTCGATCGCAGCTTGGGCGCAATATGTTCTGGATAACTTCGCCACAGTTCAGGAGGCGGTGCAGGTACTGCAGAAGCAACCGTTCACCGTGGTGACGGACAATGTTCCAGGCCAAGACCGGCTTGCTACTTTGCACTTGTCGCTTTCGGATGCGTCAGGCGATAGCGCAATCATCGAATACATTGACGGCACGCAGGTTATTCACCATAGCCGCGACTACCAGGTAATGACTAACTCGCCGATTTTCGAAAAACAGCTAGCTATGGAAGAATACTGGAAGCAAATCGGCGGCACAGTCATGCTGCCCGGCACCAATCGCGCTGCGGACCGTTATGCCCGGGCGATGTTCTACGTGAATGCGATTCCAAAAAGCGAGGACGAAGTTGAATCAGTTGCCAGCGTGTTTTCCGTCATCCGCAATGTGTCGGTCCCCTATGGCCTGACGACAGAGAACGAACCGAATATTTCCTCGACCCGTTGGCGTACCGTTGCGGACCAAAAGCGCATGCGATACTTTTTTGAGTCTGCGCTGGCCCCGAATGTGTTCTGGATCGACCTGAAACAACTAGATTTTTCGGAAAAAACAGGAAAAGTACTGACACTGGAATTGGGGCCTAATCAGTCAAAAATATACTCGGGCATGGCAAATGGCCAATTCAAAGAGTCAAAACCGTTCAGATTCCTGGGTCTGTAGTTTTATGTCTACCATCTTTATTTTAAAAATGCGGTAACTGGCACGCCAGTCAATTATTGGCGGCTCTCTATGATAGATGTCAGATGCCTATGTCATCAAAATGGTTTAGCTTGGCCTATCCCGTGGGGGGAGAACAGGAGAGGCCATCAGGTACCGACGTGACACAATTGCGGGCTCAGGTAAAGAGGTTACAGGAACAGATCCCCGAATACCAGTGCCAGGCCGATAAATTACAGAAGATGGAACTGGAAATTGACGCGCTGAGAGTTGAAATCGCGGAACTGAAGGTAAAAGGAGAGTCTGGCCGAACATGTGATCAAGGTCTGAATTTCTAGCATGTCACGGAGTATTTAAAACTAGTGCCGCTCGTACAACAGATGTATTTTCATCCTGAACGTTTCGATCTGAAAGACAAAGTTCCCGACCAAGAAATTATTCTTAATTGGTTAAAAAAACACGTATTCTGTCAGCGGTGCCGTGGTGTCTGCTGTTGAAAATGTAGCTTGCCCTATTGATCGTTTGACGGGGAAACCACATCGAACCCTCAAGGCTAAAACCTAATATTGATGCGGGTTTGGTAAACCCTCAGGGTGGTTTCCCTATGAACTCTCAGCCTTGAGGGTATTCACCCGTACACTAATACGAGTCAGCTTAGCCGTTGCAAAAGAGGAGTAAGGCAGGGAAAATAATCAGGTGAAAACAAGCATCATTGGCTAATGAATAATAGGAACAATAATGATGAAAATGATAGGATTCACATAAACCTTTTGGTTATTGTCTCAAGAGGCCCATCTAACGAAAAACACAATTTTCAGGGCCTGGCGATATGGCACACCACAATCGCTGGCAGGGACTGCATTGATGTCATTTTAAGAGAGCTATGGCCGCCCGATTAGCCGCCCCTTCGGTTTTCAACGCTTCCGAGTTTCGAGCATACGCTGAAGCAACTTCTGAAGGAGTTGCTGATCTGACGCGCTGAGCTGTTCGATGATCGGGGCCAGTGCCTGTTGCCCCTGGACATGTAGCCGCTTGACGAGCTTGGCCCCGTCGACCGTCAGAAACACGTCTGTCGCCCTGCCATCTTCTTCGTTCGGCGCACGCGCTACCAGTCCCCGCTTTTCTGCTCGGGCGATAAGCCCTGATATCGTCTGCTTCTCCAACCCGAGGTAGTCGGCGAGTTCGGCCATTCGAGGACGCCGGTCCCACAGGATGCCCAGAACGCGGATCAGCGAGAGGGACAAGTCGTTCTCGGCGCCAATTTTGTTGATCACGGCCATAGTAACAAAGGCGGTCGTCACAAGTGCATCGGCCAGCCCTTCATTGGACGCGGTGGCTTGCTTCATGGATTTTTTCTCTTTCGTCATGGTTTTATCTTGACATAGTTCGTATTGCAGATCAATAATAGATCGTAATACGAACTATATAGCTTACCTGACCTCGAAGGAGACCCCGTGAAAGCTGCTGTCATTACCTCACTCGACCAACCGCCGCACTACAGCGACTGCGCCGATCCCGTGCCAAATGGCCCCGGAGAAATGCTCGCGGCCGGTCTGCATCACGTCACTCGCGGCCAAGCTTCAGGCGTTCATTGCTCCAGCAGCGAGGGGCTGCCGCTCGTCCCGGGTGTCGATGGCGTCGAGCGCGGTACTAGCTTGTCACGTCCCAACGCAATACCTTGACGGCGCACAGCGACCTACTTACCGCGCAGGCTGATCAGGCACAAGCCTGGTTTCCTCTGTACCGCAGTTTTGGCGGTGGTTGGAGCGCCGAACCTAGCCCTACCGAAAAACTGGCAGTTCAACCATGAAGCATCACCACATGTATCTCGTCGCTGCGGCCGTCTGTCTTTCCGTTGCTTCCGCCGCGCTGATCGTGACCACGCGCAGCGGCGCTGAACCCACCTCGTCAACGGCTGCGCCATCGGCACTGACGGTCAAGCGCATCTTTGCCGCCGCACAGCAATGGCCTCAGACGCTGAACGCCGTTGGCACCATTGCTGCCTGGCAGGAAGTCGTGATCGGCGCCGAGATCGGCGGACGGCGCCTGACGCGGCTGCTGGTCGATGTCGGCGACCAAGTGAAGCAGGGGCAGCTTCTGGCGCAACTCAGTCCTGGCACGCTCGAAGCCGACCTGAACGCCAGCCGTGCTGCGCTTCAGGAGGCTGAGGTCAATGCCGCAGAGATGGGGCGCGCAGCCGATCGCGCCCGGGCGCTGCAGGGCACCGAGGCCTTGTCGGCCCAGGACATCGATCAAGCTTTGGCGGCCGGCGATGCCGCGCAAGCCCGTCTGGCCGCAGCCCGTGCGCGCGTGCAGGCCGACAGGCTGCGGTTGGCCTACACCAAGGTGCGCGCGCCGGACAACGGTGTGATCAGCGTCCGGCCTGCGGTTGAAGGAGCGCTCGTTCAAGTGGGTGCAGAAATCATGCGCCTGCAACGCCAGGGCCGGCTGGAGTGGCGTGCCCAATTGCCGGGGCCAGAACTCGGGCGCGTGGCACCTGGCCAGGTCGTGCTCCTCAAACTGGGCGGCACGCAGGCCATAGAAGGCCGCGTGCGCATGATCTCGCCCCAGGTCGATCCGCAAAGCCGCACCGGCATCGTGTACGTGGACCTCGAGCCCGCCGCTGCAGTGCGCGCAGGCATGTTTGCCCGCGGCGAGCTTCTGCTGGATCAGCATACGGTGCTGACGCTGCCCGAAACCGCGGTCTTGCTGCGCGACGGTTTCAGCTATGTTTTCCGCCTCGAGGGCGACAAGGTGCGGCAGCAGAAGGTGACGCTAGGCGTGCGGCGCGGTGACCGGGTGGAAATCCGCGACGGGCTGGCCGCCGACACGGCGGTCGTCGAGTCCGGCGTCGGTTTCCTGGCGGACAACGTGATGGTGCGCGTCGCCGCCGGCATAAGTCCGAATACGCCCACCCAAACCACCACACGTTGAACGGGACGATCATGAACTTCTCCGCCTGGTCGATCCGCAACCCCGTGCCGGCCATCCTGCTATTTGTCATGCTCACGGTGGCCGGGCTGTTCGCGTTCCGCGCCGCCAAGATTCAGAACTTCCCGGACGTGGATCTGCCCATGATCACCGTCATGGCCAGCCTGCCAGGCACCGCCCCGGCCCAGATGGAAACCGAGGTCGCGCGCAAGCTGGAGAACGCCATGGCCACAATGAAGGGGCTCAGGCACCTGCATACGACGGTCCAGGACGGCACGGCCACTGTCTCTGCCGAGTTCCGCCTGGAGAAGCCGCCACAGGAAGCGTTGGACGATACCCGAGCCGCCGTGGCCCGGGTGCGAGCAGACCTGCCTGCGGCCTTGCGCGATCCCATCATTAGCAAGATCGAGTTCAAGAATGATCCGATCCTGACTTATACGGTGGCGTCGCCACGTATGGACGATGAAGCGCTGTCATGGTTTGTCGATGACAAGATCACCCGGCGCCTGCTCGCCGTGCCAGGCGTCGGTGCCGTCACCCGCGTGGGTGGGGTGAGCCGCGAAGTGCGGGTGGAACTGGATCCTGATCGGCTGCTGGCCTTGCGTCTGAGTGCTGCCGATGTCTCGCGCTTGCTAGTCCAGATGCAACGTGAAGCCCCGGGTGGACGTGCACGGCTGGGGAGTAGCGAACAGACTGTGCGCATGGTCGTCACGGCACCCTCGGCCGCCGCCCTGGCCGCCATTGCAATCCCATTGCCCGATGGGCATGTCGTGCGCTTGGATCAGGTGGCCACCGTGACCGATGCGCTGGCCGAGCAACGCAGTGGCGCTTTTCTCAACGGCAAGCCGGTGGTCGGCTTTGAGATCCTGCGCACCACGGGCGCCGGTGATATCGACGTTGCCAACGGCGTGCGCCAGGCGCTCGCCGTACTGAAGACGGAACAGCCCGACATCGAAATTACCGAGGCGTTCAACGCCGTCGATCAGGTGTTGGAGAATTTTGAAGGCAGCATGTCGCTGCTCATCGAAGGCGCCTTGCTCGCGGTGCTGGTGGTGTGGATCTTCCTGCGCGATCTGCGCGCGACGTTCGTCGCCGCCGTAGCGCTGCCGCTGTCCATCATCCCCACCTTCCTGTTCATGCATTGGATGGGGTTCACGCTGAACCTCATTACCTTGCTGTCGCTGTCACTGGTGGTCGGCATCCTGGTGGACGACGCCATCGTCGAAATCGAGAACATCATGCGCCACCTCGAACAAGGCAAGGAGCCCCTGGTGGCCGCCCGCGAGGCAGCCGACGAGCTCGGGCTGGCGGTGATCGCCACCACCTTCGCGCTGATCGCCGTCTTCCTGCCCACCGCCTTCATGAAAGGTCTGGTTGGCAAGTTCTTCGTGCAATTCGGCTGGACGGCATCCATCGCCGTGTTCTTCTCGCTCATCGTGGCTCGCCTGCTCACGCCCATGATGGCGGCCTATCTACTGAAGAAGCCGCCCCGGCCCCATGCCGAACCATTCTGGATGCCGGCCTATCTGAAGGCTGCGCGCTGGGCATTTACGCACAAGCGCGCGACGCTGACGATCCTGGCGGTCTTTGGAATCGCCAGTTGCATGCCGCTGGTTGCTGGTGCGATCAAGAGCGACTTCATGCCGCCGCAAGACCTGAGCCGGACACAGATCAGCGTCGAGCTGCCGCCGGGCAGCACCTTCGAACAAACGCGCGCCATCGCCGAGCAGGTGCGCGCGGCCGTGACAGCGCATCCGCATGTGACGATGGTCTACACGGCCGTTGGCGCGGGCAGCGCCGGAGGTAATTCGATAGGCGGTGTGGCCGAAGCGCGCACGGCGAATCTGACGCTGAACCTGACGCCACGCAAGGAACGCCCGGGCCTGAGCCAGCAGCACATCGAGCGCGAGCTGTATACGCGCCTGCAGGACGTGGCCGGCGCACGCGTCAAAGTGGCCGCCAATGTGGTCTACACACTGGTGCTCTCCGGCGAGGACCGTGACCTGTTGGCGCAACACGCGGCCACGGTGGAGCAGGAACTGCGCAGCCTGGCTGGAATCGGCCAGGTGACCAGCAGCTCAAGTCTGCAGCGCCCCGAGTTGATCGTGCGCCCGGACACTGCCCGCGCGGCGGATCTGGGAGTGACGACTGTCGCCATTGCAGAGACGGTGCGTGTGGCGACCCTAGGGGACTACGACCAGTTTCTGCCGAAGCTCAACCTGAGCCAGCGCCAAGTGCCAATTGTGGTGCGGCTGCCCGAAGACGCGGCGAGAAACCTGGAACTGCTGCGTCAGCTCACGGTGCCGGGTGCGCGCGGTCCGGTGCCGCTGCGTGATGTGGCGGAGGTAGAGATCGCCAGCGGTCCCGCACAGATCAATCGCCTCGACCGTCTTCGCAACGTGAACTTCGTGATCGAACTCAACGGTCAGGCCTTGGGCGATGTGCAGCAGCGCGCCGCCGCGCTGCCCAGCCTGTCCCACCTGCCGCCTGGCCTGGTCAAGTACGACATCGGCGAAGCGGAAACGTCCAACGAACTCGGCCAGGGTTTCCTGCTGGCGATGGGCACGGGCGTGGCTTGCATCTACATCGTGCTGGTGCTGCTGTTCCACGCCTGGCTGCAGCCGGTGACGATTCTCGGGGCGCTGCTGTTATCGATCCCGGGAGCGATCCTGGCCCTGTTCGTAACCGGCACCAACCTCAGCATGCCCGCCATGATCGGGATGATCATGCTGATGGGCATCGCCACCAAGAACTCCATTCTGCTGGTGGAGTACGCCATCGTGGCGCAGCGCGATCACGGCATGTCCCGGCTCGACGCGCTGCTCGACGCCTGCCACAAACGTGCACGGCCCATCGTGATGACGACCTTGGCAATGGGCGCCGGGATGCTCCCCATCGCGCTGGGCTTTGGTGCCGACCCAAGCTTTCGCGCGCCGATGGCCATCGTCGTGATCGGCGGCCTTATCACCTCGACCTTCCTGAGCTTGCTGGTGATCCCCGTGCTCTACGAAGTGGTGGATGATCTCGTCCAGCGTTGCACGCCGAAGCGTTGGCAAACACCGGCCAAACTTGAATTTCTCACTGTGCCTAAAGATGAACTCCCACGAGAGTGAAGGCCGTCAGAATTTTCTTCCGCTGCTTATCTCGCTCGCGCTCTGTCTTTGTGCTCGCGCGGTTGCGTTGCTTGTCGCTTTGGAGATGGCAGGAATCAGCTACGCCCTTGGGCCGACTTGGCCGTGGAATCGAGTTCCCGGTACTGATGGGGTTCTTGGCACGCTATGTAGTTGCACGGGACGGCGGAGCCTATGCGTTGGATTCACGCCTTGGAATTTATCCGTAAATAGACAAACTGACGCTCCGAGCCTCATTGAATGAGGCTCGGAGCGAGAGTTTTGGCTAAGCGAGTCGTTTCGTGGCTGGTGACGGACGAGTTCTGGAAGCGGGCGGAGCTGCTGGTCCCGCCGAGTTTAAACATTATTTGCGGATAGGTTTTAAGCCATCGCCAACGATGATCGGCGGATGTTTCCGGCGCCAAAGAGCGGGAGAACCTGCAAACCGCAGCGAGGTGGATCAATTAGGTATTCGGATGGTTGATCCGGATTAAGTTTCCACCAGCGCGCCACTGTGTTCTTTCGATGAAGCAGCATTCGATACGGGACTAGAGTCAATCGGTGGTGTGTGCTCATGAAATGCCGCACGGAAAGTAGGGTAGGTGGCCTTGCTCGATGAAGATGTTAAGAGACTTCCCAGGCCAATCACGTGGAATGAGCAAGAAAAACTATTACAGCAACTTCCGGAGCATTTTCGAAATATGGTCTTGTTTGACCTGAATACAGGTCTCAGAGAAGACGTTGTTTGTTCCCTGCGTTGGGATTGGGAGCTTAAAATCAATCTGCAGCCAAATTTGCCAGTTTCCGTCTTTGTTATACCTCGAGTAAATGTCAAAGGGCGAAAATCTGAGCGTATTGTTGTATGCAATTCAGTCGCACAATCCATTGTCGAATCACAGCGAGGTCTGCATAAGGAAGCTGTTTTTACCTATTGGCGACCACGTAAAGGTGAAGATAAAGTGGATCTGAAGCATTAGCCGGTAAACTTTATCAACAATACGGCCTGGCAGAAAGGCGTGAGGGCGTGGAGGATTTGCATGTCCACGATCTACGGCATACCGTTGGCATGCGGCTTCGACTGACTGGAGTAGGGGAGCGCACGCAGGATGTGATTTTATGGCACAGCAATAAGTCCATGAACTCGCATTATGCAATTGCTCAGCTGCGTGAGATTTATGATGCATTAGAGGGTATTGCACACCCAGGCGAAGATGAGGAAACGCTCAATCTGCATGCGATGATCCGACAAGCGCAGATTAGGTATGCGAACCGAGTCCCACAAAAGTCCCACAGCAATAAAAAAGCCGCTTAAAGAATTCGACTCTTTAAACGACTTAAGTATTTGATATCACTAATATTTTTGTGGTCGGGACAGTAAGATTCGAACTTACGACCCTCTGGTCCCAAACCAGATGCGCTACCAGGCTGCGCTATGCCCCGACGTATTCACTAAATCAGCGAAGAAAAGGATATTAACATAAACTTCGATTTAATGACAAGTGGGGTGTGCCTTAAAATCTACATTTTTACCTGCTTAGCGTCCCTGATTGTTGCGCATTTGCTCCAGTCTGCGGCTGGCGCCTTCCATGCCACGCTGAGTCTGGCGATACGAAGAGCGGCTTGGTCTGTCGTTATCTCGCCGGTTATTCCAGTTGCTGCGATCATGATCCCGGCGCTCGCGCCAATCATTTCTGTCGCGACGGCGATCGGAATCTCGCCGTGCTTCCTGACGACGTTCCCAGTCGCGGCGGTCACCGCGCCTATAGTCTACATTCCGGTAACCACTGCGATAACCGCTCCCGTAGTAGCTTGAACCTCCACTGTACCCGTCGTAACCGTCAGAATAACGCCCGTAACCGTCGCCAGCGTAGCCGACACAGCCGCTTAGGGCTCCCAGTGCTACCAAAAACATGACCAATATTTTTCTCATATCGACCTCCAGATTTGAAAATTCTTGTTTGTCTTGCTATACAAAAGCATATATCCCATTTACCAATATGTAAACGAGATACCGTTACGCTGATTATCGTTCTTATTGTGTGTCCAATGTGTTTCTGAAATACGACAGATGCAAAGTATGAGGTCCGGCCTGTTACAAATTGCCTTCTATTTATGTAAGCTTTTGATAAATAATAAGATAGTTCGTAATGAATCGAAATGCTTGCTGGCCGGCAAAACAGGGCCCATCTAGCGGTATTGCCTGCGGCGTGTTGGTTGTCGCCAACGTAGTATCCTGCATGAAGTAGTGCGCTGGCAGCCCGTAAGCGGCGCGTTGTTTGGCTATTCGTTTTGGCGACGTCCGCAACGCGTGGGGACATGTTAGGGATACCTTGCGCCGCCATCTCGAGTAACAAAACAAGACGTTATTAAGTAGCGAGATAAGGCCTTTTATGGCTATGCGCAAAAGCGTTGCGAGCGGGGCAGTGGTGTCGCATTGACGTCACGAATAAGTGGTGCAATAACGGGTTTGTGAGATTTTTCCGGTGAGTGTGTAGACGTCCGTAAATCAGATGTGCTATATTCTCGTTTCTCCAGTTCACGCACTCGTGGTGAAATAGGTAGACACAAGAGACTTAAAATCTCTCGGGCATTGCGCCCGTGCCGGTTCGATTCCGGCCGAGTGCACCAGAGATGGGTCTCGCATCAACAGGAAGCTTGGCAGAGCGGTTGAATGCACCGGTCTTGAAAACCGGCGAAGGGTTAAACCTTCCGTGAGTTCGAATCTCACAGCTTCCGCCAAAATTCATATGCTCAAGTTGGGCATAGTAAAAATACCCCGTTAATTCATTCATTGAATTGCGGGGTTTTTTATTGCTTGCGTACGGTTGCGTATGGGCTATCCCGGACAATCATCGTTAAATGCGAGCGGCTAGCTGGCCTAAATAAATTCACCGCCAAATCGATTTTTCCGTAGCCGACCGACTAATGGGCGATGCTCATCGTTAATGACTTAGAATAATACGTTAATAACCAGAAATAATAACCAGCGCTGTTAGTCGGGTCATTTTGGTGATGCCGTGGCATTGCGCAGAAAGGTATGGATCTGGTCCTAATATCAAATTCACAACCGATACGATTGACATGACATCCAGCAACGCGACCATTGAAGACGCTTCTTTAATACTCCCTGAAAGCGTTCAGCGAGGCAATATCTGGCGTTTGTCCACGGCGCAGGCGCTGGCAGGCGCCAACTCTGTCGTGGTTTATGCTACCGGGGCCATTGTGGGCGAGAATCTGGCTCCGACGCCGATGCTGGCGACGTTGCCCATTTCCATCTTTGTTGTAGGCATGGCCGCATGCATTTTGCCGGTGGGCAAAATTGCCCAGCGTCATGGTCGGCGAGCCGCCTTTTTGGTGGGAACCGGCGCTGGTGTCTTGACTGGTCTGCTGGCGATGGTTGCTGTGATCCAGGCCTGGTTCTGGCTGTTTTGTCTGGCCACGTTCTTTGGTGGCAGCTATGCCGCGGTGGTATTGACGTTTCGTTTTGCCGCGGCCGATGGGGTGGAAAAAGCCCGACGTGCGCGGGCCCTTTCCCTTGTCATGGCTGGTGGGGTCGTGGCTGGTGTCATCGGTCCGCAGTTGGTGACCTGGACCATGGACATGTGGATTCCTTATAAATTTGCCGCAACTTTCCTGGTGCAGGCTGTAGTGGCAGTGCTATCGGCGGTGTTGTTGCTGGGCGTGCGTCTGCCAGCGCCTACGGTAAGCGAGCAGGCTGGAGGGCGTCCGCTTTCTGTTATCGCATCGCAACCGCGATTCATCGCGGCGGCCATCAGTGGCGCGGTCGCTTATATGTTGATGAATTTTCTGATGACGTCTGCTCCGCTGGCCATGCATATCAGTGGTCATTCACAGGAGTCTGCCAATCTGGGTCTGCAATGGCATGTGATTGCGATGTATGCACCCAGTTTCTTTACGGGCAATCTGATTTCCCGCTTTGGTGCTGGTCGTGTGGCTGCGGTAGGTTTGCTGCTTACCGGGCTGTCTGCCGTCGTGGGGCTGGGCGGGCTCGATGTGGGCCACTTCTGGGGAGCGCTGATTCTGCTTGGGCTTGGCTGGAACTTCGGGTTTCTGGGGGCATCTGCGCTGGTGCTCGAATGTCACCGGCCTGAAGAGAAAACCCGTGTGCAGTCGCTCAACGATTTCATTGTTTTCGGGCTCATGGCTGTGGGCTCATTTTCATCTGGCGGGTTGCTGAGTGCTTACGGATGGAACACGGTGTTGTGGGTGTCCTTTATTCCTCTGGTGCTGGCAGTTGTCACGCTGGCGCTGGCCAGGCGAAAAAGGGCACATGTTCTCATTGTTCAGAAGTAGGCTCAATAGTGCGCAATCCGTGTTGTGTCTAAGGCAGAGTGTCTAAGGCAAGTTTTCTGGCGGCGTGCATTGACGGCCGTCTGTTGGCTGTTTCGGTGTTTGGGACGGGCTTATGCTAAACTTGCCGCAACCCAAATGTGAGCGATCCCGAAAACGCGGGAGCCCGGCACTATCGCCTTCTATCATTCTTCCAATAAACAGACCCATGTAATTGGTGCTTCCGACAGCAGATCTTCTGCGCGCGCTACTGTATAGCTAAAGCAGCATTGCAAAATGCTGTTTTGGGCTGTCGCCCTTTTCCGTACTCAATGCCCCCGGCTTCCCGCCGCTTCAAACAAAACCTCTTCGTCTGCGGTCGATTGCAACCGACATGCCCACGTATGTGCGTGTGGACTGTCCATTGCTGACGAGTATCAGGGGGTGTTTAAATTTTTAAAATTATGTTTACAAAAAATACTATCAAACAGGATTGGTTTTCCAATATCAGGGGCGATTTGCTGGCGGGCCTCGTTGTTGCACTTGCACTCATTCCTGAAGCCATTGCGTTTTCTATCATTGCGGGCGTAGATCCTAAAGTGGGTCTTTACGCCTCTTTCTGTATAGCAGTGGTCATCGCTTTTGCCGGCGGCAGGCCTGGCATGATTTCCGCTGCCACGGGCGCCATGGCGTTGCTGATGGTGACGCTGGTCAAGGAGCACGGCCTGCAGTATTTACTGGCAGCCACCTTGCTGACTGGTGTGCTGCAGATATTGGCTGGCGTGCTGCGTCTGGGTGCGTTGATGCGCTTTGTCTCCAGCTCCGTTGTGACCGGCTTTGTCAATGCGCTGGCCATACTGATATTCATGGCTCAGTTGCCTGAATTAATGAATGTGACATGGGTTGTTTATGCCATGGTTGCGGCGGGTCTGCTGATTATTTATCTGTTTCCTTATATCACCAGGACGATACCGTCGCCGCTGGTGTGCATCCTGGTGTTGACCGCCATTTCATTGGTGCTGGGTCTGGATATCAGAACGGTTGGCCACATGGGGGAGCTGCCCGATAGCCTGCCCGTCTTTTTGCTGCCGGAAGTGCCGCTCAATTGGGAGACGCTGAAGATTATTTTGCCTTACTCTGCGCCAATGGCCGTCGTGGGGCTGTTGGAGTCGTTGATGACGGCAGCGATCGTGGATGGCCTGACCGATACGCCCAGCGATAAAAACCGGGAGTGTGTAGGGCAAGGCGTGGCAAACATCGCCTCTGGTTTTCTTGGAGGTATGGCCGGGTGCGCAATGATCGGGCAATCTGTCATCAATGTAAAATCCGGCGGCCGCGGACGCCTGTCCACCCTGACTGCAGGTAGTGTATTGTTGATTTTGATCGTCTTTCTGGGGGAGTGGGTTAAACAGATTCCAATGGCGGCGTTGGTGGCTGTGATGATCATGGTGTCGATTGGCACTTTCAAATGGTCTTCGCTGCGTGATTTGACCCGCCACCCCAAAAGCTCGAGCATTGTGATGATCGCCACGGTCGTAGTGGTGGTGGCAACGCATGATCTGGCAAAAGGTGTGCTGGTGGGCGTGTTGCTAAGCGGGATATTTTTTGCTCACAAGGTGGGTCAGGTGCTTAGCGTGACTTCATTCAAAACCGGTAGCCAAGCCTCTAGAACCTATCATGTTGCAGGGCAGGTTTTCTTTGCCTCGGCGCAGGCGTTTATTTCGAAATTTGACTTCAAGGAAGTGATTGATGAGGTTACCATTGACTTGCGTTTGGCAAGGTTCTGGGACATTACCGCAATTGGGGCGCTGGATACGGTCATCCTGAAGTTCCGGCGCGAAGGCACGGTAGTCAACATTGAAGGGCTGGACCAGGCCAGTACTACGCTGGTGGATCGCTTTGGCGTTCATGATAAGCCGGACGGCACTGGCAAGCTGGCGAGCCATTAAAAAGGGAGGGGCGAATGAAAAAGATTATTGCATGCATTGATGGCGCCGGACATACGCTTGCCGTGTGTGATTATGCAATTTGGGCATCGCAGCATTTGAATATCCCCGTTGATTTTTTGCATGTATTGGACAGGCACCCGGAAAAGGCGTCAATTGTTGACTTGAGCGGAAGCATTGGTTTTGATGCCCATGATATGCTGCTGAGCCAATTGAGCGAGCTTGACGAGCAGCGCAGCAAACTGGCCCAGTTGCATGGGAAAAATATTCTGGAGGGGGTTAGAAAGCGCGCCGTGGCGGCGGGCCTGACTGCGGTTGAAACGCGCCAGCGACATGGTGCATTGACGCAAAGCCTGCTGGATTTGCAGGGGGAGGCCAGGATGATTATCCTGGGACAGCACGAGCAGGCCAGGGGAGCGCATCGCAGCTATTTCGATCACAATGTAGAGAAGATCGTCAGGTCGGTTGATTTGCCGGTGCTGGTTGTTTCTGAGTCGTTTCGTGCGCCTGAGTGTTTCCTGGTTGCGTTCGATGGGAGTGATACGGCGCGTAAAATGGTTCAGCGCCTGGCCGGTAGCGCGCTGTTGGCCGATCTGCAGTGCCATGTGCTATACGTCGGTGAGGAGACGGAGCGGGTCAGAGAACATTTGGATTGGGTGCAGTCGGCGTTGACCGCGATGCAATTTGAGCCGATGGTGAGTGTGCTGGGCGGCGAGCCCGAGGCGGTGATCGTGGATTATATATTGTCCAAGAATATCGATTTGCTGGCGATGGGTGCCTACGGACACTCGCGGATTCGCGAGCTTATTGTTGGAAGTCTGACCACTACGCTATTGAGAACCAGTCCGGTGCCTGTGCTGATCATGCGATAGCACAGCGTGCTCGATATGTCTGAACATTATGCAGAGCGCGTGGTTGACGGTGGCGAGCGTGTTTGCCGCTTTTTGGTGTCTGCCGGTTGATGCCTATATCGGGTGCATTGCTTTTTTCTGAATCCCTTCCGACAGAAAATAGCCTTTTTTCCATGCGGTATGAATCAGATCCGGGAAAAAATCCTGATCGATTCGGCGGCGCAAACGCGCGATGTGCACATCAATGGCATTGGAGTTCAAACACGGAGGCTGTTTGTCCAGAACGGCATTCAATGCTGATTTGGATATGACGGTTCCCGGGTTGGCGGCCAGATACAGCAAGATGCGAAACTGGGTGACCGATAGTGTGATTTGCACGCCGGAGCGTCTGACCTGGCTGCTATGCAGGTCGATTTCCAGGTCGGCAACAATCAGTTTGTTGCTTCCATCAAATGCGGTCGATTTCTCCGGTGTTGTTTTCATAAATTCTGTTGGGTATCTGGGCCGGCAAGCGCACATGTGCATCTGGCACCTATCTTGACGCAGGTCCTTTTTATTGCCTGTTATTCCGCGGCCTGCAATGGCCAGCAGCCACAAGGCATACACCCATTGGGCTCACGATGTGTTGGGGAAAAAAAGCAGCGCATGCTTGGGCACAATCCACGCCATCTGTTGGCTGCCCAACACGTTGCGTCCTGCAATTGCCTTCTCAAAGTGTTGCCTCACATGGGTGTAATGCGGTTGGTACGACTTCTGGTACGGGCCTGCTTGATGGGCCAGCCGGTGCGGGCACCTTAAACGATGAAGATTATCACGATATTCAGTTATATGTAAGCCTGTGTTGGAGAGCGGTCTAGGGTGCGGCGTATAGGCTGGGGCTGTTGCGAGGTCTGTATAACGCATGTGCCAGGTAGGCACAAGTTGTGTCAGGGCTCGTTTATTTCCCTGATTGACCTCGTCGCGAAGGCACGCGTGGGTTTCGACGTTAAAATCTCCTGATTGACAGTCAGGCATGGCACGCGTGCACATGACCCCCATTATTTTTGCAGGAGAAAATAGATGAAGGCAGTAGAAATTTCCACCCCAGGCGGCCCCGAAGTATTAAAGCTGGTGGAGCGCGAAAAGCCCGTATTAAAGCAGGGCGATGTCCTGATTCGTGTGACGGCTGCCGGCATCAACCGACCTGACGTATTTCAGCGCAAAGGCGCCTACCCGCCGCCGCCCGGGGCTTCGGATCTGCCGGGGCTGGAAGTTGCCGGTGAAATCGTCGAAGGCGATCTCGCCGGCACTTCCCTGAAGATCGGTGATCGTGTGTGTGCGTTGACGCCTGGGGGCGGATACGCCGAGTACTGTGTCGCACCTGCGGGCAATTGTCTGCCTATTCCTGAGGGTTTCAGTGATGTGGAAGCGGCAGCATTGCCAGAGACATTCTTTACCGTCTGGACCAACGTGTTTGACCGTGGTGCGTTATCCGGCGAGGAAACATTGCTGGTTCATGGCGGCGCCAGTGGTATCGGAACCACAGCCATTCAAATTGCCCGGGCACTGGGGCACAAGGTTTTTGTAACGGTTGGAAGCGATGAGCGTGCGGCCGCCGTCGAGGCATTGGGGGCCAGCAAGGCGATCAATTACAAGACCCAGGATTTTGTTGAGGAAATCAAAAAGCTGACCGATGGCAAGGGCGTGGATGTGGTGCTGGACATGGTCTCTGGCGAATACATCAATCGCAATATCCAGTGTCTGGCTGATGACGGGCGCATCGTGATTATTGCCCAGTTGGGCGGAAGCAAGGCAACCATCGATACGGCGCAGGTGATGCGCCGACGCCTGACCATTACCGGTTCAACCCTGCGCCCGCGTAGTGTCGAGTTCAAAACACAAATCGCCCAGGCGCTACAGCAAAAGGTATGGCCATTGCTGGCTGCAGGCAAAATCAGGCCTGTCATTCATGCCACATTTGCCCTGGCGCAAGCCAGTGATGCCCATGCCATGATGGAAAAAGGCGAGAACATCGGGAAAATCGTCCTGACGTTTTAAGTTTCCTTTTAGAAATGAAAAGGTTATAATCTTTGGTTTTGTTAAAATCCCTTTTTACCGAGGAAAATATGAGTGTGCGTCGGCGTCTGGTCATCGGAAACTGGAAAATGAATGGCAGCAAGGCTGAAAACGAGCAACTGCTTTCAGATCTGGTCAAATTGCAGAATGCCGCTGCGGCCAATCAGGCAGCAGAGCTGGCCGTATGCGCGCCTTTTCCTTACCTGCAGCAAGTGGCAGATATCCTGAAAGATAGTGCCATCAGTTGGGGCGGTCAGGATGTCAGTGAGCATGCCAAGGGAGCGTATACCGGTGAAGTGTCGGTTGCCATGCTTGCGGAGTTCGGTTGCGCTTGGGCAATTGTGGGTCATTCCGAGCGTCGGGCTTACCACGGTGAAGGCAGTGATGTCGTTGCGCGCAAGGCCGCCGCTGCAATTGCCGGCGGTATTACGCCTGTGGTATGCGTTGGTGAAACGCAGGCCGAGCGCGAGGCGGGCAAGACGCTGCAGGTAATTAGCAGCCAGCTTGAGCCGGTGCTCGCGCTGGGTGCGGATGCGGTCACGAAAATGGTTCTGGCGTATGAGCCGGTATGGGCTATCGGTACGGGTCTTACTGCCTCGCCAGAGCAGGCGCAGGAAGTGCATGCGCACATCCGCAGCTTATTGGTTCAAGCGGATGCACCCGAGCAGCGCGTCTTGTATGGCGGCAGCGTCAAGGCTGCAAATGCAGCAAGCCTGTTTGCCAAGGAAGATATTGATGGCGCGCTGGTAGGCGGCGCCTCGCTGGTCGCAACAGATTTTCAGGGAATTGCCAACGCCTAGCAGCGTGGTCATATTCCTTATACGGAATTTTTTTGGAGTAATACTTAAATGCCATCGTTTATATACCCTTTACTGGCTGTCGTGCAGGTTCTGTCTGCATTGACGGTTATTGCCCTGGTGCTGTTGCAGCAAGGCAAGGGCGCTGATATGGGTTCATCTTTTGGTGGCGGTTCTGCCGGGAGTCTTTTTGGTGCTACCGGTGCTGCAAACTTTTTTTCGCGAGCGACAAAGTGGGTATCCATCCTGTTTTTCGCCTGCACGCTGGGCCTTGCCTATATTGGTAACAATACCGGCCGCAGCGCAGGTCCTGCAACAGGCGGTGGTGTGATGCAGGGCTACGAAGCGCCAGCGCCGGCTGCCAATACCCAAGCGCCAGCGG
Source organism: Advenella incenata (assembly GCF_004217095.1). GTDB lineage: Bacteria > Pseudomonadota > Gammaproteobacteria > Burkholderiales > Burkholderiaceae_B > Advenella > Advenella incenata. Next base: position 1,846,665 of record NZ_SHKO01000001.1, read on the forward strand.
CTCAGCCGCAAGCTGATCTGCCTGTGGCTCCCGCGCCGGCCGAAACGCCAGCGGCTCCGTCTTCTGACGCACCTGCGGCTCCATCTGAGACACCGGCTGCGCCTGCGCCTACATCACCAGCAGCGCCTGAGCAATCCGGGGCGACGCCTGCTGCACCTGCAGCCGAGGGCGCGGCACCTGCCGAAAATACAACACCTGCTGTCCCAGAATCGCAGCAAGAGACAAATACTGAGACGAAACAGTAAGCGTTTCTGATTAAATGGTGTTATAATCTTCTGTCTTTGCAGATGCTCACGTGGTGGAATTGGTAGACACGCTATCTTGAGGGGGTAGTGGCGAGAGCTGTGCGAGTTCGAGTCTCGCCGTGAGCACCAACTGTTAAATCTAATCTGTATTCCGTAGTCATCAAGCCCTTGCTCTGTGGAGCAGGGGCTTTTTGTTTGTCTGGTTTGTGGTAATTGGGCTTGGCCTTAGTGATCGCATACGATCCTGGTGTCTTTTGGGGCTTGATGTCTTGGGGCTTGTTTTGTGACTCAATGATCGTGCCGATAGCAGGGCTTCACTAGCATGGCCTTCGGGTGTTGCTTATGTGTCTTGATGGTTGGCAGGGTTGTGCTGGTGTCGGTGGGAATTGGTTGTTGATTACCGGCTCTGGTGTGCCGGTATTGAGGCGGATCAATTGTGCTGTTGATATCGATGCAGCGTCATGAGCGAAGATGGTATAGTTATAAGCCTTAGTCTATTTCACCAACCCCAAGGAGTACATAATGGCTTTTAAGTTGAAACTGAAACACGTGTTGGCCGCAATGGCATTGTCTGCTGCTTCACTGCCCGTTATGGCTGCTGAGTGCTCAATTGACATTGAGGCTAATGACGCCATGCAATTTAACACCAAGGAAATTGCTGTCAGCAAATCGTGCAAGGAGTTCACGATCAATCTGAAGCATACTGGTCAATTGCCGAAGGCGGCGATGGGACATAATGTTGTGATCACCAAGTCTGCGGATATGCAGGGCGTGGAAACCGACGGTATTGCCGCGGGCGCCGATAAGAATTATGTAAAAGAGGGCGACGAGCGTGTAATCGCGCATACCAAGCTGATTGGTGGTGGCGAATCCGACTCGGTCAAAGTGCCCGTCGACAAGCTGACCGGGGATGATGTGTTCTTCTGCTCATTCCCAGGGCACGGCTCGATGATGAAAGGCGTCGTCAAGCTGGTCGATTAATGCATTAAAGTTTGTATGCCCGGCACTATGCCGGTGCGCTATTGATTCTATAGGTGAAGACCTCCCAAAAAAAATGGGAGGTCTTTTCTTTTTGGTTGGGCGTTTTCGTGCGTCGGGTTTGTTGAGGGCCGGGCGGAAAAAGGAAGAGGCAGAAGAGGCAGAAGAGGCAGAAGAGGCAGAAGAGGCAGAAGAGGCAGAAGAGGCAGAAGAGGCAGAAGAGGCAGAAGAGGCAGAAGAGGCAGAAGAGG
>NZ_SHKO01000001.1:1848233-2497651 GCF_004217095.1 Advenella incenata
AGAGGTCGGTGAATTGGCTATGAGCGATCTTTCTGCGGGTGGTATGGTTCGCGCTCGAGCGCTGACGCGCCAGAGCCTGGCTCCTTGGTACTATTGCTGTGTCGTGATGCGCAAGATGTGCGGATCCGGCGCGGGATATACGCTTCGATTGCGTGTGCCATGGCTTAAATAGCGTATATACAACATTATGTGTTGAATCTACAACACATTGCCGAACGGATCTGTTAACCTGAGGATGACTGTGGAGTTTTCGCTACGCGATCGCTTAATTGTCACCTGGTAGAAACTCAGCAAGGCTGTAGGTACCTGATTTCCTTGAGATTAGCCAAGTTAAAGTAATTTCTAGCTTAACCGCGACTTTCTTTTGATTTTCCAGTCGTTGTTTACCGTTTAATTTGTGGTTTTGTTGCATGCAACCTACAAAAAAGCAAAAAAAACGGTTCTTGATGCAGATCAAGGTAGCCAGACGGGCCAAAATTTGGTGCAATAACTACAACTTCCCTTCGCGGAGTTTTATAGAGCGGTAGAACATAACGTCTTGATCGCTGCTCTGATCACTCAAAATCTACGGAGATTTAACAAATGAAAAAGACTTTGCTTGCTGCAGCTCTGGTTACCGGCTTCGCTGGTGTAGCTCACGCAGAAACTTCTGTAACGCTGTATGGTCTGGTTGACGCTGGTATTGGTTATCAACAAACCAAAGTCACTCAGGGTGATGCTTACACAAAAACACGCGATATCGGTCTGATCAACGGCGTTAAAAACGGCAACCGTTGGGGCCTGAAAGGTACTGAAGATCTGGGTAACGGTACTAGCGCCATTTTCCAATTGGAAAGCGGCTTTGATCTGGGTAACGGTCGCTCTTCACAAGGTGGTCGTCTGTTCGGTCGTAAAGCAATCGTTGGTTTGACTGGTGACAGCTGGGGTACATTGACTCTGGGTCGTCAGTACAACGTTGCTGATGATTTCATCTCTCCAATCGATCCATTCGGTACAAGCTTCAAACAAGCTGGTATTACTGACGGTGCTTTCGGTTCTTCACCATCTGCCCGTATGGATAACTCCATCAAGTACATGACACCTGATTTCGCAGGTTTCAAAGCTGCGATCGGCTATGCTGGTAAAAACACAAAAACTGAATCCGATAACGGCTTCGGTTTCGAGGAAGAAGAACGCGATACTTCTAACTGGATCACTGCTGGTCTGGCTTACTACAACGGCCCAATCTCTGTAGCCGCTTCTTATGACCGTTTCCGTACAGACGTACGTGGTACACAAGGCGACTTCAAAGGTACTACACACATGTGGAACCTGTTTGGCGCCTACGACTTCGAAGTTGTTAAACTGCACCTGGGCTACGGTCAGATCCGTGGTTCTGTAGCTAACGACGTTGTTGCTGAAGCTGGTGTTGGTAGCGTTGGCCTGAACGGCGCGCTGGCTGACTTCACTTCTGGTATGCGTGCTAACGACAACCTGAACTACACACAAACTAACGGTTACCGTCAACAGTCTTGGATGGCTGGTCTGACTGCTCCTGTTGGTGATGATGGTAAAGCACTGTTCTCTTACCAAGGCAACACTTCCAAAAACACTGGCGAAGCATTTGACGGTGTGAAAGGCAAACTGCACATCTTCAGCCTGGGTTATGTACATAACCTGTCTAAACGTACCAGCCTGTATGCAATCGCATCTTACGGTACTGGCAAACTGAAGTTTGAAAACGCAGAAAACGTTAAACTGAAATCAACTCTGGTTGGTGTAGGTATGCAACACCGCTTCTAATGAAATGCATCGCTTAGCGATGTCTTCATAGAGCATAAAAACCACCCTTCGGGGTGGTTTTTTTTGTTCGTTATAATCGGGGCTGGCGGCTGGCGCTCGTGTGCTTGTATGGCAATCCGGCTGGCGCTCCTGTCTGCGTGCGTTATGGTTGTGCGCAAGGTCGTCGTCATTGCGGGCCTTCCTGGTTTTCTATCCCATCCTTGTTCTTCTTGTCTCTATTGGTGCCCGCGCCTTTGCTGGCATATGATTTGCTAGTGTGATTCGCGTGGCGGTACCCCACAGGCTCCGTTATGTCTGATTGTGAGGTAAGCTGGGTTGTGGGGCATTGTGTCTGGTAGGCGGTTGTGCCAGATTCGGTTTGCACCTGGCAAGCGGCCGGTCTGCGTGGTGGTTTTCCATGATGTGCTGGGTGATAGCAGGCGGGCGCGCCCAGGGGGGGTGACGGGTAATCTGATGTCCGAGGTCGTTCCGGTGCCCAGTTGCTGTGGGATTTTTGATCTGGGAGTTTACGATTTTGGTTGAAAGATCAATCTGTTAAGCTGTGATTCAGTTGCCTGGAAAAATGTTGTATCAAGGTGTCTGTACTAGCCTAATTATCTGGATTTTACCGGATGAATCCGCGCGCGGATGTTTGTGAAATGATACAATCTAAAAGTTTATAAATTTTCATATTCAACCTTTGTGGCGGCGTATTATGTCTATCGCTGAATACTTCCCGGTCCTCCTTTTTATTGTGGTTGCAGGCATCATTGGTGTCGCATTGCTGGCAATGGGATCGTTCCTTGGACCGCGTCAGCCCGGTACCGAAAAAGATTCACCTTACGAGTGTGGTTTCGAAGCTTTCGAAGACGCGCGTATGCGCTTTGATGTCCGTTATTATCTGGTGGCCATCCTGTTTATTCTGTTCGACCTGGAAATCGCTTTCCTGTTCCCCTGGGCTATTGCCAACGGGCAGGTCGGTCTGGTCGGATTCTGGACGGTCATCGTGTTCCTGGCAGTACTTACTGTCGGGTTTATTTATGAATGGAAAAAGGGTGCACTAGATTGGGATTAACCTGTCCCTGGAGTGTATGTCACTATGTCTTCTGAACAAAACGTATTGAACAAGCAGGGTTTTCTGGTTACATCAACCGATGCCGTGCTTAACTGGGTGAAAACCGGCTCCATGTGGCCGGTCACCTTCGGTCTGGCCTGTTGTGCTGTCGAGATGATGCACGCCGGTGCGTCGCGCTATGACCTGGACCAGTTTGGTATTATTTTCCGCCCCAGCCCCCGACAGTCCGACGTGATGATTGTTGCCGGTACGCTGTGCAACAAAATGGCGCCGCCGCTGCGCAAGGTTTATGACCAGATGGCAGAACCTCGCTGGGTGGTATCCATGGGCTCCTGTGCCAATGGTGGTGGGTATTACCACTATTCATATTCGGTTGTCCGTGGCTGTGATCGCATCGTCCCGGTCGATATCTATGTGCCGGGCTGTCCACCCACTGCGGAGGCCCTGGTATATGGCTTGCTGCAGTTGCAGAACAAGATTCGTCGTACCAATACCATCGCACGCGAAGCGTAACCGGCCGACGGCCGCACCTCTTATTGTAGAAGCGTCAATGTTATGACCCGTTTAGAAACCTTGGAACAAGCCCTGCGCGCACAGTTCGGCGATAAAGAGTCGTTCGTCCTGACCAGCGCCTATGGCGAGCTTAACCTGGAAATCCCAGCCGAAAAATGGATAGATACCTGTCGGTTTCTGCGTGATGATGCAGCTTTCCGCTTTGAATCCTGTATCGATTTGTGCGGAGTGGACTATCTGACTTACGGCCAGCCCGGCGCGCACGCCACGCGCACTTTTCCGTCTCGCTTTGCGGTTGCCGTGCAACTGCTGTCGCTGACGCATAACTGGCGCCTGCGGGTGCGTACCTGGGTGCCGAATGATGACTTCCCGGTTGTCGCCTCGTTGATCGATGTCTGGCCTGCCGTTAACTGGTTTGAGCGTGAAGCATTCGACCTTTACGGTATTGTCTTTGAAGGCCATCCCGATCTGCGTCGTATTCTGACCGACTATGGCTTTATTGGGCACCCGTTCCGCAAGGATTTTCCACTGTCCGGTTATGTGGAAATGCGTTACGACGAAGCTTCCCAGCGCGTGATTTATCAGCCCGTAACCATCGAGCCGCGCGAAATTACCCCACGCGTGATCCGCGAGGAAGGCTACGGAGTAGGACGTTAATATGGCAGAAATCAAGAACTACACGCTTAACTTCGGTCCCCAGCACCCGGCTGCGCATGGTGTGCTGCGTCTTATCCTGGAGTTGAGCGGCGAGGTCATCCAGCGGGCCGATCCCCATATCGGTCTGTTGCATCGTGCCACTGAAAAACTGGCCGAACATAAAACCTATCTGCAGGCCTTGCCATACATGGATCGTCTCGATTACGTTTCCATGATGTGCAACGAGCATGCCTACGTCATGGCCATTGAGAAATTGCTGGGTATTGAAGTGCCGCTGCGCGCCCAATACATCCGCGTCATGTTCGATGAAATCACCCGCCTGCTGAATCACCTCATGAGTGTCGGTACGCACGGGCTCGACGTGGGCGCCATGGCTGCCATGCTGTATGCCTTCCGTGAGCGTGAAGATCTCATGGATTGCTACGAGGCGGTCTCGGGCGCACGCATGCATGCCGCCTATTATCGTCCTGGTGGTGTGTATCGTGATCTGCCCGATAGCATGCCGCAGCATAAGATGGATTCAAAATACCGCAGCAAACGCGAAATCAAGCAGTTCAATGAGAACCGTGATGGCTCGCTGCTGGATTTCATTGAAGCATTTACCGAGAGATTCCCCAAATGCGTCGATGAGTATGAAACACTGCTCACCGATAACCGCATCTGGAAACAACGTCTGGTCGGCATCGGGGTGGTCGATCCCGATCGCGCCATGGCCTTGGGCTTTACCGGCCCAATGCTGCGCGGGTCGGGCATAAGCTGGGATCTGCGACGCATGCAGCCCTATGAAGTGTATGATCGCCTGGAATTTGATATTCCGGTAGGAACCAATGGCGACTGCTATGACCGTTATCTGGTTCGAATTGCCGAGATGCGTGAAAGTAACCGCATTATTTCGCAATGCGTGCACTGGCTGCGCAATAACCCCGGGCCGGTTATCAATGATAACCACAAGATTACCCCGCCGAAGCGGACCAGCATGAAGTCCAATATGGAAGAGCTGATCCACCATTTCAAACTGTTTACCGAAGGTTTTTCGGTACCAGCAGGCGAAGTGTATTCTGCAGTCGAACATCCAAAAGGAGAGTTCGGTATTTACCTGGTGTCAGACGGCGCGAACAAACCGTATCGCCTGAAGATCCGTCCGCCGGGCTTTGTACACCTGCAATCACTGGACGAAATGTCCCGCGGCCATATGCTGGCCGATGCTGTCACGATTATCGGTACTCAGGATATCGTGTTTGGTGAAATTGACCGCTGATCACAGCGGATTACTGGATTAAAAAATGTTGCTTTCTCAACAGGCGTATACAAGGATAGACAAAGAGCTGGCCAAATATCCGGCCGATCAGCGTCAGTCCGCCATTATGTCGGCCCTGCGCATCGCGCAGGTGGAAAAAGGCTGGGTATCGGCAGAGATCATTGCCGATGTGGCACGCTATATCGGCGTTGAGCCGATCGCAGTCCAGGAGGTTGCCACCTTTTACAACATGTTCAACACCAAGCCCGTCGGCCGGTTCAAGATCAGTGTCTGCACCAATCTGCCCTGTGCCTTGCGTGACGGTGAGAAAACCGCCGACTATCTGAAGCAGAAACTGGGTGTCGAGTTGGGTGAAACCACGAGCGATGGTCTGTTCACCCTGCAGGAAGGCGAGTGCATGGGCGCTTGCGGTGACTCGCCCGTTCTTATTGTGAACAACCACCATATGTGTGTACGTATGTCGACCGAAAAAATCGATGCCATGCTGGCTGAGCTTGCCCAACAGGGAGATGCCGCATGAGTGTGATTCTGAGCAAATATTCGCAGGGGCTCAATGCCAATCCTGCCGGCGATCTGAACGCTTCCATGGCGTTGCACGGACGCCATATTCAACCGCAGATCATGGCCGATCTCAATGGTGAGAACTGGCGTCTTGAGGACTATGTCAAGCGCGGCGGCTACGAGGCATTGCGCAAAATTCTGACAACCGGCATGACGCAGGAAGAGGTCATTGCTGAAGTCAAAGCCTCAGGGCTGCGTGGCCGTGGTGGCGCCGGGTTTCCGACGGGTCTGAAGTGGAGCTTCATGCCCCGCAATTTCCCAGGTCAGAAATATCTGGTCTGCAATTCCGACGAAGGCGAACCGGGTACGTTCAAGGATCGCGATATCCTGCGTTCCAATCCGCATATTGTTATCGAAGGCATGGCCATTGCCGCTTATGCCATGGGTATCACGGTGGGCTACAACTACATCCACGGCGAAATCTTCGAGGTCTACGAACGTTTTGAAGAAGCGCTCGAGGAAGCACGCGCTGCGGGTTTTCTTGGCGACAAGATCCTGGGTTCCGAATTTTCTTTCCAGCTGCATGCTCACCATGGTTACGGTGCGTATATTTGCGGCGAGGAAACGGCCTTGCTTGAGTCTCTTGAGGGCAAGAAAGGGCAGCCGCGCTTCAAGCCGCCATTTCCGGCCAGCTTTGGCCTGTACGGCAAGCCCACAACCATTAACAATACCGAAACCTTTGCGGCGGTTCCCTGGATTATCCGCAACGGGGGTCAGCAATACCTGGACATCGGCCTGCCCAATAACGGCGGGACCAAACTGTTTTCGATTACCGGTGACGTTGAACGCCCCGGCAACTATGAGATCCCGCTGGGCACGCCTTTTTCCAAACTGCTGGAACTGGCCGGTGGCATGCGTGACGGACGCAAGCTGAAGGCGGTCATTCCGGGCGGCTCCAGTGCCCCCGTACTGCCAGCCGACATCATGATGAACACCACCATGGACTACGATGCCATCGCCAAGGCCGGCTCAATGCTGGGTTCCGGCGCGGTTATTGTCATGGATGAAACCCGCTGCATGGTCAAGTCATTGCTGCGTCTGTCGTATTTCTATTTTGAAGAAAGCTGCGGACAGTGTACGCCTTGCCGGGAAGGAACCGGCTGGCTTTATCGCATGGTCAACCGCATTGAACACGGGCAGGGTCGCCAGGAAGATCTGGACCTGCTCGATACCATTGCCGGCAATATCATGGGCCGCACCATTTGTGCGCTGGGCGACGCGGCGGCAATGCCAGTCCGCGGGTTTTTGAAGCATTATCGCGATGAATTCGCATACCACATTGAGCATAAGCAATGTGTGGTTCCTCAATATCTGTAGGTCAAAGCATGGTTGAACTTACCATAGACGGAAAACCCGTAGCAGTGCCCGAAGGCAGCATGGTTATGCATGCCGCCAGCGAACTGGGCCTGTACGTTCCGCATTTCTGTTATCACAAGAAGCTGTCCATTGCGGCCAACTGTCGTATGTGTCTGGTAGAAGTCGAGAAAGCGCCCAAGGCGCTGCCGGCATGTGCAACACCCGTGACGCAGGGCATGGTGGTGCACACCTGCTCGGCCAAGGCTGTTGCTGCGCAAAAAAGCGTCATGGAGTTTCTGCTGATCAACCATCCGCTCGATTGCCCGATCTGTGACCAGGGTGGCGAATGTCAGCTGCAGGATCTGGCCGTGGGCTACGGCAGTGACGAGTCGCGCTATCGTGAAGAAAAACGGGTAGTCTTTCACAAGGATGTCGGTCCGCTGGTATCCGCTGAAGAGATGAGCCGTTGTATCCACTGTACCCGATGTGTCCGTTTCGGCCAGGAAGTGGCTGGCGTCATGGAATTGGGTATGGTCAATCGCGGCGAGCATTCGGAAATCCAGACCTTTGTCGGCAATGCCATCGAATCCGAATTGTCCGGCAATATGATTGATCTGTGTCCGGTCGGTGCGCTAACCTCCAAACCGTTCCGTTATACCGCACGTACCTGGGAGCTGGCCCGTCGCCGTTCGATCAGCGCGCACGACAGCGTCGGCGCCAATCTGGTGGTGCAGGTCAAGAGTGATCGTGTGATGCGCGTGGTTCCGTTCGAGAGCGAAGATATCAATGAATGCTGGATCAGCGATAAAGATCGCTGGTCCTACGAAGGCCTTAACGTTCAAGACCGTCTGCAAAACCCCATGATCAAGGGTGATGATGGCGTATGGCGCGAGGCTTCCTGGAATGAAGCGCTTACAGCTGCTGCACAGGTGCTGGAGCGGATCAATCAAACGCATGGTGATGGTCAGATCGGCGCGCTTGCCACGGAGTACTCCACCGTTGAGGAACTGGCCTTGCTCGCGCGTCTGACGCGCGGCCTGGGTTCGCAGCATATTGATTTTCGTCTGCGTCAGACCGATGCCGGCTTTGAGCATTCACTGCAAGGTTTCCCCTGGCTGGGCATGCCGATTGCCGAATTGAACACCCTGGATCGCGTACTGGTTATCGGTTCGGTGCTGCGCAAGGATCATCCGCTGTTTGCACAGCGCTTGCGCCAGGCTGCTAAACATGGCACCCAGATCGTCATTATCGACACGACAGGCGAGGACCCGCTGATCCCAACTGCGAAACGGATTACCGTTGCACCGGATCAGTTGCTCGATTTTGTGGCCCAGGTGGCTGCTGCCGGTAATGCGGCGGAGCAGGGCACGCAGCAGGGCGCACAAGTGTCTGGCGGCCAGAATCTGACCGCAGCCGACATCGCGGCCATTCTGGCTGGCGGCAGTAAATGCGCCGTGTTTCTGGGCAATATGGCCGTGGCCTCACCACAAGCCACACAACTGGCTGTCCAGGCACAGGCCATCGCTCAGCAGGCCAACGGTACGCTGGGCTTTCTGACAGCGGGCGCCAACACGGTAGGCGGCTATCTTGCCGGCGCCGTGGCTACCGAAGACGGAATGAATGTGGCCAAAATGATGCAGAACCCGCTCAAGGCGTATCTGGTTCTGCACGCTGAGCCTGCACTGGACATGGATGATGGCGATAAAGCAGAAAAAATGCTGGCCGGAGCGTTCTCCATTGCACTGACTTCATATAAATCGGCTGCCGAAAACTGGGCACGCATCATGCTGCCGGTTGCGCCATTTACTGAAACCTCCGGCACGTTTGTGAATGCTGAGGGTCGTGCGCAAAGCTTCAAAGGCGTGGTTGCCGGTCTGGGACAAAGTCGTCCGGCCTGGAAAGTACTGCGGGTACTGGGCAATATTCTGAAGCTGACCGATTTCGAAGATGAGACTTCAGAGTCGGTGCGCGACAGTGTGCTCATGAATGGCTTTACCGCAAAATTATCCAACCGGGTGACCGCAACTGCCAGTGCATCGGCAGCAGCGCCGATCGCCGACGGGGCCCTGCAGCGCGTTGCCGATCTGCCGATCTATCGCACGGACGCCATCGTGCGTCGTGCCGAGGCGTTGCAACTGGCACCAGCCAGTGCAGCACCAGTAGCCAGCCTGAACGCGGCAACGCTTGCCCGCCTGGGCATACAAAGCGGCGACACCGTGCGGGTTCGCGGCAGTAACGGAAACGATATCCGGATCCAGGCAAAGCAGGATGACCGCCTGGCTGACAACACAGTTCGCATCGCTCAGGGCTTTGCACAAACTGCCGCACTTGGCAGTGCTTTCGGTAACGTATTCGTGGAGAAACTTTGATGGATATCTGGTCCTGGTTTACCGACGGCGTCAAGGCAGTGAATGTCTGGGGAACCGATCTGCTCGGCCCGGTGGCATGGCTCGTCCTCTGGACGCTGGTCATGATTGTTGTCATCGCACTGCCCATCATTATCTGCGTGGCCTTTCTCACCCTTTGGGAACGCCGCATGATCGGCTATATGCACGTGCGTCGCGGTCCCAATCGTGTCGGCCCGTGGGGTTTGCTCCAGCCGTTTGCCGACGTGCTCAAGCTGCTGACCAAAGAGGTCATCGTGCCGGCAGAAGCCAACAAGGTGCTGTATTTCATCGCACCGGTGCTTACCCTGATTCCGGCGCTTGCCGCCTGGGCAGTGGTACCTTTCGGTCCTGAAGTGGTTCTGGCCAATGTCAACGCCGGCTTGTTGTATGTCATGGCGATTACATCGATAGGTGTGTACGGCGTGATTATCGCCGGCTGGGCGTCCAACTCCAAGTACGCTTTCCTGGGCGCCATGCGCGCCTCTGCGCAAATGGTGTCGTATGAGCTGGCCATGGGCTTTGTGCTGGTAACGGTTTTGCTGGTATCCGGCACGCTGAACATGAATGGCATCGTGCAAGGGCAGATGCAAGGCTGGTTCGCCTCGCACGGCGTCACTTTCATGTCCTGGAACTGGTTGCCCCTGTTGCCGCTGTTCGTTATCTACGTGATTTCTGCCGTGGCCGAAACCAATCGCCATCCGTTTGATGTGGTCGAAGGGGAGTCTGAGATTGTGGCCGGCCATATGGTTGAATATTCAGGCATGGGTTTCGCGCTGTTCTTTCTGGCCGAGTACGCCAATATGATTCTGCTGTCCGCCATCGCTTCGGTGATGTTCCTGGGCGGCTGGTCTGCACCGCTTGATTTTGCGCCCTTTACCTGGGTGCCGGGCTGGTTGTGGCTGGGTCTGAAAGCGTTTTTCGTGGTGTCGCTATTTATCTGGTTTCGCGCCTCCTTTCCCCGCTACCGCTATGACCAAATCATGCGTCTGGGCTGGAAGGTATTCATTCCGCTAACAGGGGTCTGGCTGCTGGTGGTCGCGATCTGGATGCAGACGCCCTTTAATATCTGGAAATAGGCTGACAGAGACATGAGTGCAATTAAGGATTTTTTTGGCAGCCTGTTACTGACTGAATTGCTGAAAGGCATGAGTCTGACGGGCAAGTACTTCTTCAAACGCAAGATTACGTTGCAGTACCCTCACGAGAAGACACCGGCTTCGCCGCGTTTCCGTGGCCTGCATGCGTTGCGCCGCTATCCCAATGGGGAAGAGCGCTGCATTGCCTGTAAGTTGTGCGAAGCGGTGTGTCCGGCCCTGGCCATCACCATCGAGTCGGAAGAGCGTGATGACGGCACCCGTCGCACTTCGCGTTATGACATTGATCTGACCAAGTGCATTTTCTGCGGTTTTTGCGAAGAAAGCTGCCCGGTCGATTCTATCGTCGAGACACATATTCACGAGTACCACGGTGAGAAGCGGGGCGACCTGTATTTCACCAAGGATATGCTGCTCGCCGTGGGAGACAAGTATGAATCCGAGATCGCTGCGCGTCGCGAAGCCGATGCCCGGTATCGATAAAGGCAAATGAGAAGATAACCATGTTTACAACTGTTCTCTTTTATATTCTGGCCGTTATCCTGATCATTGCAGGTGCGCGTGTCATTACTGCGACCAGCCCGGTAACGGCGGTGCTGCACCTGATTCTGACGTTCTTTACGGCATCCATGCTCTGGATGCTGCTGGGCGCTGAGTTTCTGGCCCTGCTGCTGGTTCTGGTCTATGTGGGCGCCGTGATGGTGCTGTTCCTGTTTGTGGTCATGATGATTGACATCACGCCGGCTCATTTGCGGTCCGGTTTCAAAACCTATCTGCCACTGGGGCTGGTGGTCGGTGGCGTCATGGTCCTGGAAATCGCCTTTGTACTGGGCAATATGTATCTGGGTTCGGGTCCGTCCATCTCCATGCCGGCCGATTACGACAACACCCGCCAATTGGGTATTGCCTTGTATTCCCAGTATTCCTACGCGATCCAGATTGGTGCAATGACGCTGCTGGTGGGCATGATCGCCGCGATTGCGCTGACCTTGCGCGAGCGCCGCAATCGCAAGTATGTTACCTCCGATCAGCAGTTGCGCGTAAAGGCATCCGATCGCCTGAAAATGGTCAATATTCCGTCACAGCGTGAATTGCCGACGGCGGATGCACAGGATGTGAAACCAGCAGGGGAAGGCAAATGACCATATCACTCGCTCATTATTTGATCCTTGGCGCAATTATGTTTGCCATGGGCGTCTTTGGTATTTTTCTGAACCGTCGCAATCTGATCAGTCTGTTGATGTCGATCGAGCTTATGTTGCTGGCCGTCAATATCAATTTCGTTGCTTTCTCCAGCTGGATGCCGGGTGCTGATGGCATGCCGGATACAGCAGGACAGGTATTCGTATTTTTCATCCTTACGGTGGCCGCTGCCGAGGCGGCTATCGGCCTGGCGATTCTTGTGATGCTGTTCCGTAAAATCAATTCAATCAACGTGGACGACATCGGTCGTTTGAAAGGGTAAGGATCCGGAATGAACAACTCCTTATCATCTTCACTGCTTCTGGTCATTGCACTGGCTCCCTTGCTGGGCGCCATCCTTACTGGTTTTTTCGGAACCGGCTTTATCGGCCGCTCAGTCAGCCGCCGTGCTTCCCACATGATCACGATCATCCTGGTGGCCGTGTCGTTCTTTGGTTCGGCCTACGTGCTGTACCAGGTTGGCTTTAACGGGGCTTACTATAACGATACGGTCTATACGTGGAGCCTGATCGGCACCCGCGTCGCAGAGGTGGGCTTCCTGGTTGATGCGCTGACTGCGCTCATGATGGTTGTGGTCACGTCCGTATCGCTGATGGTTCACATCTATACCATCGGTTATATGTCCGATGATCCGGGCTATCAGCGTTTCTTCTCTTATATTTCGCTGTTCACCTTCTCCATGCTGATGCTGGTCATGGCCAACAACATGCTGCAGCTGTTCTTTGGCTGGGAAGCGGTGGGCCTGGTCTCTTATCTGCTGATTGGTTTCTGGTACACGCGGCCTACGGCGATTTTCGCCAACATGAAGGCGTTCCTGATCAACCGCGTGGGCGATTTCGGCTTTGTGCTAGGCATTGCGTTGTTGTTTGCCTATACCGGTTCACTGAACTACACCGACGTTTTTGCCCAGTCCGACAAACTGGCAGCCACCGCTTTTCCGGGTACCGACTGGCACCTGATCACGGTTGCATGTATCTGCCTGTTTATCGGTGCCATGGGTAAATCGGCTCAGGTGCCGCTGCATGCCTGGCTGCCTGACTCCATGGAAGGCCCGACCCCCATCTCCGCCCTGATTCACGCGGCAACGATGGTGACTGCCGGTATCTTCATGGTCGCGCGTTTCTCGCCCCTGTTTGAACTGTCTCCCACGGCGCTTTCATTTGTGATCGTGATCGGCAGTATCGGTGCACTGTTCCTGGGTATTCTGGGTATCATTCAGAACGACATCAAACGGGTGGTTGCCTATTCGACCCTGTCTCAATTGGGTTATATGACAGTGGCGCTGGGTGCATCGGCTTATCCGATAGCCATTTTCCACCTGATGACGCACGCTTTCTTTAAAGCGCTGCTGTTCCTTGGCGCCGGTTCCGTGATTATCGGCATGCACCATGACCAGGACATCCGCAATATGGGTGGCTTGCGCAAGTACATGCCAATCACCTGGATCACCTTCCTGATCGGAACCTTGTCATTGGTCGGTACGCCATTCTTTGCCGGTTTTTACTCCAAAGAACATATCATCGAGGCTGCCGGCGCAGCAACGGTATGGGGTAGCGGGTTCGCCTATTGGGCAACGCTGATCGGGGTATTCGTCACGTCGCTGTACTCTTTCCGCGTGTACTTTCTGGTGTTTCACGGCAAGCCGCGATTCAATACCGATGGTCATGCGCATAACGGCGACGATCATGCCGCTGCACACGATACGCACGGCCATGATGACCACCATCACGGCGGCACGCCACACGAGTCTCCATGGGTTGTGACACTGCCTCTGGTACTGCTGGCCATCCCTTCCATTGTGATTGGCGCCTGGGTGATTGATCCGCTGCTGTTCGGCGATTTCTTCAAGGGCGTGATTACGGTTTCCGAAGCACATCCGGCCATGCAGGAACTGGCGCATGAGTTTCACGGCTGGGTTGCATATGGCCTGCATGCTTTCATCACAGTGCCGTTCTGGCTGATGATCGCCGGACTGGTCGTTGCGTGGTACTGCTATCTGGTCAATCCGGCGCTGCCTGCGCGCGTTTATCGCTCGCTGTCAGGCGTCAATCGGATCCTGGAAAACAAATACTATGTAGACTGGGTCAACGAAAACATCTTTGCGCGTGGTGCCCGTGGTCTGGGTATGCTGTTCTGGAACGTTGGCGACAAGGGTGTGATCGATGGCGGACTGGTCTCGGGCAGTACGCGTCTTGTCGGGCTGTTGGCTGCCATCAGCCGCCATCTGCAATCTGGTTATATTTACCATTATGCATTTGCCATGATCGTTGGCGTAATTGCCTTCATTTCAATATTTGTGCTGGTACTTTAAGATGGGCGAAATGACTTCTACCTTACCCTGGCTGTCCCTGGCAATTTTTGTGCCGATCGTTGCCGGTATTCTGGTTCTGATCATGGGCAGCGATGAACGCGCCGATTTCACCCGCAAGCTGGCACTCTTCGGCTCCGTGATCAGCTTTCTGGTCACCTTGCCGGTGTATTTTGGTTTTGACGGTTCAACGGCGCAAATGCAGTTTGTCGAAAAAACGCCCTGGATCGATGCCTTCTCTGCGACCTATCATCTGGGCGTGGACGGTATTTCGATGTGGCTGGTGCTGCTCACGTCCTTTATCACGGTGATTGTCGTGCTGGCCGGTTGGGAAGTGATCACCAAGCGTGTTGCTCAGTACATGGCCGCGTTCCTGATCCTGTCTGGCCTGATGGTTGGGGTGTTTGCCGCCCTGGACGGTCTGCTGTTCTATATATTCTTCGAAGCTACGCTGATCCCGATGTATATTATCATCGGCGTTTGGGGCGGCCCGAATCGTGTTTATGCAGCGTTCAAGTTCTTCCTGTATACGCTGCTTGGCTCATTGCTGACATTGGTCGCTTTCATTTATCTGTATACGCAGACCGGGTCGTTCGACATTCAGGTCTGGCAGCAGGCCAAGCTGGGCTATACGCCGCAAATGCTGATCTTCTTTGCATTGCTGGCTGCCTTTGCCGTCAAGGTCCCCATGTGGCCGGTACACACGTGGTTGCCGGATGCACACGTGGAAGCGCCTACCGGTGGTTCGATCGTGCTGGCCGCGATCATGCTCAAGCTGGGCGCCTACGGTTTCTTGCGGTTTTCTCTGCCCATTGCGCCGGATGCGTCGCACAGCATGGCCGGCCTGATGATAGGGCTGTCGCTGGTTGCCGTGATCTATATCGGCCTGGTGGCGATCGTTCAGGACGACATGAAAAAACTGGTGGCGTATTCATCGGTCGCTCACATGGGTTTTGTCACCCTGGGCTTTTTCCTGTTCAATACAGCAGGCATGGAAGGCGCGATTATTCAGATGATCTCGCACGGTTTTGTCTCGGGCGCCATGTTCCTGTGTATCGGCATCCTGTATGATCGCCTGCATACGCGGCGCATTGCCGATTACGGCGGTGTGATTAACACGATGCCCAAGTTCGTCACGTTCTTTGTATTGTTTTCGATGGCCAATAGCGGCCTGCCTGCGACCAGCGGATTCGTTGGCGAGTTCTATGTGATTCTGGGTGCAGTCGAGCATAACTTCTGGATCGGCCTGCTTACCGCGACCGCGCTGATCCTGGGTGCATCGTACTCGTTGTGGATGGTCAAGCGCGTCGCCTATGGCGATATTACCAATGAAGCGGTAAAGCAGATGAAAGATGTCAATTGCCGCGAATATGCACTGCTGGCAATTCTGGCGATCTTTGTGCTGGTAATGGGTATCTATCCGAAACTGTTTACCGATGTGATGCACGTGTCCGTCCAGCAATTGCTGGATCACGTGGCCGTTTCTAAACTGTAAGACTGAGTCATCATGGAAAATCAATTTAATTTTGCACTTGCAGCGCCTGAAATCATTCTGGTGATCATGGCCATGGGCATTCTGGTTTACGATGCATTCAGTCATGAAGCCAGTCGCAAAACCACCTATGTATTTTCGCTGTGCGCGCTGATCATTCTGACAGTGGTATCACTGATGCAGTGGAATAGCGGTATTGGCGGCACCACCTTTTATGGCATGTATGTTGCCGATCCGCTGGCGCACTTTCTGAAGATCGCGTCATATCTGGCGGTGCTGGTCACGCTGATCTACAGCCGCCAGTATGTGGTGGATCGTGACATGTCCAAGTCGGGAGAATTGTATCCGCTGACGCTGTGCGCGTTGCTGGGACAGATGGTGATGATTTCCGCAAGCAGCATGCTGACCATTTATCTGGGCCTGGAGCTGATGTCCCTGGCTCTGTACACCCTGGTTGCGCTGCGCCGTGATTCTTTGGTTGCCACCGAGTCGGCCATGAAATATTTCGTGCTGGGTGCGCTGGCTTCCGGCTTCATGCTTTACGGTATTTCAATGGTGTACGGTGCGACCGGCCACGTGGATCTGGCCGGGGTAATGCAGGTTATCCGCAGCGGTCAGGCAGGTGAAATGACCCTGGTCCTGGGTACGGTCTTTGTTGTTGCCGGTTTGGCATTCAAACTGGGCGCCGTGCCATTTCATATGTGGATTCCCGACGTCTATCAAGGGGCGCCCACTGCCATTACGCTGACAATCGGCGCTGCGCCGAAGCTGGCGGCGCTGGCTATCACGCTGCGTCTGCTGATCGAAGGACTTAATGGTGTTGCCTTAAGCTGGCAGCCCATGCTGATCATTCTGGCGGTACTGTCGCTGGCCATTGGTAATCTGACTGCGATCATGCAGACCAACTTCAAGCGGATGCTGGCTTATTCCACCATTTCGCATGTCGGCTTTGTGCTGCTTGGGCTGCTCTCAGGCGTTGCTGCTAACGGTACGGTTATGAGCGGCGCCTATGCCTCGTCTCTGTTTTATATCGTGACCTATGTGCTGACTACCCTGGCCAGTTTCGGCTTGGTGCTGTTGATGAGCCGCCAGGGTTTTGAATGCGAAAATATCGACGATCTCAAGGGCCTGAATCAACGCAGTCCGCTGATGGCCTTCGGCATGTTGTTGCTGATGTTCTCTTTGGCAGGTATTCCGCCACTGGTCGGCTTTCACGCTAAACTGGTCGTCTTGCAGGCAGTGGTGTCGGCCGGGCATGTGTGGCTGGCGATCTATGCAGTCCTGTGTTCGCTGATTGGTGCGTTTTACTATCTTCGCGTTGTCAAAGTGGTGTATTTCGACGAACCGGTGCAAGGGGTTCCGGCTCCTGATACGGCCTGGTCATTCCGCAGCGGCGTGATGTCGGTCAATGGTCTGCTGATCATTGTGCTGGGTGTCTTGCCGGGCGGCCTGATGACCCTGTGCGTGCAGGTCATTGACGCTTCACTAAAATTCTGACGGACTGATCCTTTATGTATCCTGCTGAATCGATCTGGATTTTCATAGCGCTGGCGTTTGTGTTTGCCATCGCACCGTTTCTGACCGAAAGGGCCTTTGTCTTTACGTTATGGTCGCAAACGGGCGAGGGGCAAAATCCACTCTGGTTCTATCCGCTGCGCGCCTTGCTATCGTATGCGGTGCTTGGCGCCGGTTGCTGGCTGCTTGGAACACAGGCCGGGAACCTGACTTATATGCTGGCAGGTGTATTGCTGCTGGGTTTGGCACTATATGCGCCGGGCGCCCTAGTTACGCCAAGCGTGCCGGTCAAGCATGTGAGTACGCGCCTGCTGGAAGTGCTGATTGGCTATTTTATTGTCGGCGCCATCGGCTTTGCCATTGAAGCCAACTACGCGAATCCTTCAGTGAAAAACTGGGAGTTTTACGCGATTGCTGCGTGTCTGTACGTGGTGCTGGCCTATCCCGGCTTTGTCTGGCGCCATCTGATGAAGCATCCCGGGCGCCATAAAACGGCCTGAAGACAGCCTGGCTATTGAACCGAATCCCGGCAGTGCGCGCACTGGCCGGGATTTTTTATGGAGACCGCCGACGTAGCGATATAAGGTGATGCCTATATCTGCGTAGATGTGTTTGGTGTGGTTGATCTGTTCTTGGTGGTGTGGCGTGGTGTGGTTGATCTGTTCTTGGTGGTGTGGTGTGGTGTGGTCGTGCTACGGTCGTACCACCACACCTCCAAACCCTCCACACCGCCACTATTTGCCACACGGCATTACACTGCATTGTATTGAGATGCATTATTGCCTTAGATGGTATTGCTGTGCACAGCAGTTAAGCGACGATAGCGCGCTCATCCGTCTATTTACCGCCCGAGTATTTGCCGGTATTGCCGTTCTGCGACGCCCAGGGTGTTGAGCGTGCGCCAGCCTTGTTGCTCGCATTTTTTGTTGATGCACAGAAACAGCTCGGCAGTCGCCAGCGCATCGGCCACTGCGTTGTGACGCCGATGGTTGTGTATATTAAACAGTTGCATCCAGTCGTCCAGCGTTCTGTGATTCAAGGCTTGCTCGCGCATCAGGGCAGGGGCCAGATAGGCCAGGTCTATCCATTGCCTTTTTTTAAGATCGGTTTGCAGCCACATTTTCAGGCTTTTTTCGAGCATGGTCTGGTCAAAGGCGACATGGAAGGCCAGCAGAGGGTCGGAGCCGATATATTCAAGAAACTGCATGAGAGCCTCGGCCGGATCGATGCCGCTGCGTTGTTTTCCACCGGCAATGCCATGGATCAGAATATTGCTTTTGCTGCTGATCTGCTCTTGCCGTAGAACAATATCGAAGGCATCGTCCAGCATGATACGCCCGCGCTCAATGGCAACTGCGCCAATCGCGATCAGGGTATCTTTTTTCAGATTGAGGCCACTGGTTTCCACATCCAGCACCACGATTCTACTCTCAAGAACCGCCTGGGCGCCGCTGGGTTGCGGCAGTGCGCACCACGCCTCAAAGCGCGCTTGCAGCGAGGCAGGGCGCCGGTGTACATTGCGCGAACGGAAAAGCCCCAGCAGACTCATGGCTGTTGCCTCCTGACCGCTAGTCGAAATGATCCTGGTGGTTGTCGCAGTGTCTTACAGTGCATATTTTACCGCCAGCATACTTTGCAGGGACTTGGCCAGCCTGAAGGCTTCACGCAGGATCCGATTATCCAGGGCATTAAGCGTGCCTGGGTCGATCTGATTAGAGTAAGGCTGATTTTTTGCAGCGGCCTGATGATGCAATTGCATTCGCAATAACTGGATGTACAGGAATGCTTCTGCATAGGCGTCGGCCTGTTCCTGGCGCAGTCCGGCTTTCGGCCCTGCCTCTTTGAGGCGCAGCACCGTATTGGTGTGGGTGCTGGCTGTCTGCAGTGCCAGTATGCGTGCGGCGTCGACAAAGAGTACCGCTGCCTGGGTCTTCAGATCCAGGGTGTTGTCCTGGCTGGTCACGAAATCACGGAACAGTCCCAGTGGTGGTTTGCGTGACAGCGCAGTCTGCGTCAGAAAACGCAGAAACAGCGGGTGCTGTGTCAGGGTCTGGTTCAGCCATTGGCGCAGCGAGGTGGCCAGTTGCTCATTGCCTTCCAACGCACGAAAATCAAAGAAGATGGTGGAGTGCATGATTGCCTGCGGATCGGGGCTGCTGATCCAGGTGCCAAAGCGTGCGCGCCATTCTTCGGTGCTCAGGCACCATTGCGGGTTCGACGCCATGATATTGCCTTTGCACAAGGGAAAGCCGCAGATATCCAGGGCCTCATTAACCTCTTTGGCAAACGCCAGCAGGATAGGTCGTCTCGCTTGGGCTTGCTGCGCATCGGTGGCGCTAAAGATAATACCATTGTCCTGATCGGTATAGAGCGTCTGTTCCATGCGGCCTTCGGAGCCCAGCGCCAGCCAGCAATAGTCCAGTGTCTGCACCTGCGGGTGCCGTTCGCGCATCAAGCGGGAAATCTGGTTCAGCGTCAGATCGTTCAAGACTGAAATAATCTGTGTAATCTGTTCTACAGCGATACCCTGGGCCATCATATTGTCGCCCAGCTTGCGAATATCGTCGCAGCAGGCGGCGACCTCCTGGACCGATTGCGCTGCCTGCAGACGCAGATTGATTTGTCGCAGGCTGATTCGCTGCAGCGAGAACAGGTCTTTTTCCGACACCATTCCGTGCAGTCTGCCAGTGTCGCCGTCGGCGACCACGATATGCCTGAATCCACGCCTGGCCATGATGAGCGCGGCTTCAGAGGCGGGAGCATCCGGCGGCAGCGAAACTGGATCTGCCGTCATGTAGCCGGCAAAGGGGGCATCCAGATCGGCCTGCGGCAGTGCGACCCGGGTAAGCAGGTCTTGCAATGTGAAAATGCCGACCACCTGCTTATTGACATCGACCGCGATGATGGAGCCAACCTGCTGTTCCTTCATGTGTTGCAAGACTTCGCGTAGCGGCAGGCTGGGTGAACAGGTAACCGGCTCTCTTCGGATCAGTTGCCGCAAGGGCATAGTCAGCGGCGGGTGTTCAGCGCTGCTGCGACTATATTGCGCCTGGATAATCTGTTTGGAGTACTCAAGAAGCAGGGCGGTGCGCTGCTCGCAATAGTCTCGGAAAACAGGCGATTCTGCGCGCAGTTGGGCAAAGCCGGCAAGGCACAGTTCATAGACAAAAGTATCGGTTGCCGCCACGAATTGGCTGCCGGGGGAGCGACGAGCCAGGATGGCGCCCAGGGGAAAGCATTCGCCCTCGTGCAATTCGAAGGTATCGCGGTACTGACGGGCTGAGCTGGCCAGTTGTTCAGTCTGGACAATACCCTGTTTGACGATATAGAAGGTTTCGGGTGGTGGCGCGTTGGCCGGGATAATAGTCTCGCCCTTGGCGAAGTAATTGATGGCCAGTCGGCCCGCCAGTGCGTCCAGTACGTGCTCCTGCATGTTCTGAAAGGGGGGGAAGCGTCTCAGATGCTCTACGATGGCCTGATTCAACTGCATGGTATGTCCCTGGCAATGGGTTGTCGTCTGTCGGGCAGTATGCGATTCCTTCACGGGCAAGGTTGTTGCAGGATCTATTTTATACCTGCTTGCTTCTTCAGAGATGAACCAGAATATTAATCAGGCGGTCAAAGGGATCGCGTACGTAAAAACGGCGCACCCCCCAGGGTTCGGTCACCGGTCCGTATTTCGGTGTAATGGCTGCCGCCTCGCAGCGTTGCAGGGCCTCATCCAGATCGTCCACTTCAATGGACAGATCGGGTACTGGGGTTCCTGACCCGCCTTCACTGGCGATACTCAGTTGCGTCTGCATGGTCTGGTCTGAACCGTAAGTAGCCAGCCATGGTCCATCAACAGATCCAGGCCCAGGATGTCCTGATAAAACGCTTTGGCAGCAGCGACGTTGGGGCTTTGGATGTTGGCGACAATACGTTTGACTTTCATGGGTTCAGCTCCATTGCGAGGGGCCTTCTTTGCCGGCACCTAACGGCGTTGTGCTGCCTGGACAGCGTCTTTGCTGTCAAACCAGTTGAGCACAGCGTCCAGACCCGCGTAATTGATCTGGAATGTGGCCGCTTCCTGTAATACCGGTTTGGCCCGATAGGCCACTGAGTAGGTGGCGTTGGACAACATGTTCAGGTCGTTTGAGCCATCGCCCATGGCGATGCACTGCGCCGGGGTGGCGTTCAGCGACGCCGCCAGTGACTTGAGGTACGCAGCCTTGCGGTCACCATCGACGATATCACCTACGACCTGTCCGGTCAATTTGCCATTTTCCACTTGCAGAACGTTGGCGTGGGCACTGTCCAGCCCGAGGCGGGCGCGCAGTTTTTCCGTAAAGAAGGTAAAGCCGCCAGAGACGACCATGACGTGAACACCGGCCGCCTGCATGGTTCGAATCAATTTTTCAGCGCCCGTATTCAGTTGCAGGCGCTCATCGTAAACGCGTTGCAGGTCGGCTTCGGCGACACCCTTGAGCAGGGCAACACGCCGGCACAGGCTTTCACTGAAGTCCTTTATTTCGCCGCGCATGGCTGCCTCTGTGATGGCTGATACCTCTGCTTTTTTGCCTACCATGTCGGCAATCTCGTCGATGCATTCGATATTGATCAGGGTCGAGTCCATATCCATGGCCAGCACTTTCATCTCACCCAGCGGGCGGATCGTTTGCAGAGCAGCCAGATCGACATGGCGGGTTTTGGCCCATTCCTGCAATTGGGGCAATGCCGTTTCATCAATGTCTTCCAGGCGCATGGCGCAGGCATTCAGCGGTGTAATGCGGTTGGCGCTGGCCAGCGCAGCGGCCTGTTCGATCAGGTCATGGCGAATGCCGGGGGCTTGGAGTACGAGATGCATGTTAAGGAAAATCCGGATGAAAAGGAAATCAGGCCGCCAGTGTCTTGAGCAGCAGGCGAATGGTATCGATGCGGCGACTGATGTCGGGCATATTGTTCAGTTCAATGCGCAATTTATCAGCCCCCGAAAAACGAATGTGCTTTTGTTTTTGCACCAGCTCGATCATTTTAAGTGGGTCGGCGCAGGTCTTGGGGCCAAAGACCAGCAGCGCCTGATCATCGCTGATGTCGACCTTGGTGATGCCCAGTGCTTCGGCCAGAATGCGTAGCCGGTGCGTTGCGATCAACATACGGGCCGGGTCCGGCATTTTGCCAAAGCGGTCGGTGAGTTCTTCCTGGATGGCCAGCAGGTCATCTTCGGTCTTGGCGTGGGCCAGCTGCTTATACAGGGACAGGCGGGCATGGATGTCGGTACAGTAATCGGCAGGCAGCAGGGCAGACGTGTGCAGTTTGACTTCGCAGACAGAATTGAACGGGGTCTCCAGATCCGGCTCTTCGCCGGCCTTGAGCGCACGTACGGCTTCGTTGAGCAGATCGCTGTACATGGTAAAGCCGATTTCGTTGATATTGCCCGATTGCGATTCGCCCAATACTTCGCCCGTGCCCCTGATTTCCAGATCGTGCATGGACAGAAAGAAGCCCGAACCGAGTTCTTCCAGGGACTGGATGGCCTCCAGCCGTTTTTTTGCATTGCTGGTGATGGCGTCTTCGCCCGGCGTGAGCATATAGGCATAGGCCTGATGGTGCGAGCGGCCGACACGGCCCCGCAACTGATGCAGTTGCGCCAGGCCCAGCCGGTCGGCGCGATGAATAATAATGGTATTGGCGCTTGGCACGTCGATACCCGTTTCAATAATGGTGGTGCACAGCAGAATGTTAAAGCGCTGCTGATAAAAGCCCTTCATGACCTCTTCAAGTTCGCGCTCAGGCATCTGGCCATGGGCCACGGCAATGCGCGCTTCGGGCAGGAGCTCTTCCAGGCGCGCGCGGCGGTTCTGAATGGTTTCCACTTCGTTGTGCAGAAAGTAAACCTGACCGCCGCGCTTCAATTCACGCAGGGCGGCTTCGCGGATGGTGCCATTGTCCTCGCGCCGTACGAATGTTTTGATGGCCAGGCGCTTTTGCGGCGCCGTGGCAATCACGGAAAAATCACGTATGCCTTCAAGGGACATGCCCAGCGTGCGCGGAATCGGCGTTGCGGTCAGTGTGAGGATGTCCACTTCAGCGCGCAGCGCCTTGAGCGCTTCTTTCTGACGCACGCCGAACCGATGTTCTTCGTCAATGATGACCAGCCCCAGGCGCTTGAATTTGACTTCCTTGCCCAGCAGCTTATGCGTGCCGATGACAATGTCAACCGTACCATCCTGCAGCCCGTCCAGCGACGCCTTGACTTCCTTGGTACTGCGAAAGCGCGACAGTTCTGCCACGCGCACCGGCCAGTCGGCAAACCGGTCGGCGAAGGTCTGGGCATGCTGTTCGGCCAGCAGCGTGGTGGGGCACAGCAATGCGACCTGTTTGCCATTGGCCACGCACAGGAAGGCGGCGCGCAGGGCAACTTCGGTCTTGCCGAAGCCGACATCGCCGCACACCAGGCGGTCCATTGGTTTGCCGGATGTCATATCGCCGATCACCGAGTCAATAGCGGCTTGCTGGTCAACGGTTTCCTCAAAGCCAAAGCCTTCGACAAAGGTCTGGTAGTCGGAAAAGGGCAGCTTGAAGGAAAAGCCTTCACGTGCGGCGCGCAGTGCATACAGGGCCAGCAGCTCGGCTGCGGCATCGCGGATTTGCTTGGCGGCCTTCTTGCGGGCCCGGTCCCATTGCCCGGAACCTAATTGATGCAGCGGCGCATGCTCAGGATCGGCGCCGCTATAGCGGGAGATCACGTGCAGTTGCGAGACCGGGACATATAGCGTGCTATTGCCTGAATATTGCAGATGCAATAACTCGATATCGCCTTCACCCAGGTCCATGGTGACCAGGCCGTGGTAGCGCCCGATACCGTATTGCATATGGACGACCGGATCGCCTTCGCGCAACTCGGACAGGTCGCGCACCATGGCGTCAACGTTGCTGCTGCGTTCCTGTTTGCGGCGACGGCGCTGGGCGACCGATGCCGAGCCGGGATACAGGTCGTTCTCTGTGACCAGGCACAGCTGCCGGTCGCGAATGATAAAACCGGTGTTCAGCGGCGCAATAGCAATGCCAAAATCGATATCGGAGGCGACAAAGTCCTGGACGTTGTCAAAGGCTGCACTGGGCTCCAGTTGCTGTTCGCGCAGCAACTGCAACAGCGTTTCACGGCGACCGGCCGAATCGGCGCAGAGCAGCAATCGTTGTTCTCCGCGATTTAACCAGGCGCGCAGGCGCGCAAAAGGATCATCGCTGCGTCTGAGCACGGCGATATCGGGGGCCGGCGCAAACTGCGCATTGGGGGAGGTTTCATCCAGATGCAGTCGGGCAAAGGACTTCAGGTGCACAAAAAACTGTTCTTCAGACAGAAACAGGTGCTCGGGCGCCAGTACGGGCCGCTCGCGATCGCTTTTGAGGAACCGGTAGCGGCTTTGCGTGTCGTCGTGGAACTGTCGGATGGCCTCTTCGACCGCGCCGACGGTGACAGTGATGGTTTCCGGACGCAGATAGTCAAACAGCGTAGCGGTATCGTCAAAGAACAACGGCAGATAATACTCGATGCCCGCGAAGGCAATGCCGTTGCCCATGTCTTTGTAGGGCATGGCACGGGACGGATCACCTTCAAACAGGTCGCGAAAGCGCGAGCGAAAATGATTGCGGGCGGTTTCGTCCATGGGAAATTCGCGGCCGGGCAATAGTTCCACTTCATTGACCGGATACAGGCTGCGCTGCGTGTCCATGTCAAAACTGCGAATGGATTCGATTTCGTCGTCAAACAGGTCAATGCGGTAGGGCAGCACTGACCCCATTGGAAACAAATCGATCAGTCCGCCCCGGATACAGAATTCTCCGGGTGCGGCCACCTGTGAGACGTGTGCATAATTGGCCAGCATCAACTGGTCGCGCAGGGCGGCCTCGTCCAGTTTGTCGCCTTTTTTGAACGAAAAGGAATAGGCCGCCAGAAACGCAGTGGGCGCCAAGCGATACAGGGCCGTGGTGATCGGCACCGTCAGAACGTCGACTTTGCCCTGCATGAGCGCGGACAGCGTCTTGAGTCTTTCGGAAATCAGATCCTGGTGGGGCGAAAAGCCATCGTAGGGCAGTGTTTCCCAGTCTGGAAACTGGCGCACCCGCAGCGTCGGGTCAAAGAGGACAACTTCGTCGTGCAGCCGTTGCGCTTGCAGGGGGTCGGCGCAGAGCAGCACCAGCGGCTTGCCGGCAGCACGAGCCAGTTCGGCCGACAGCCAGGCGTCACCCGAGCCCGGCGGACGTGGGTAGCTATAGCGTTGACCGGGTTTAAGCGCGGAAAGAAGCGGGGTGAGGGCAGTGTTTGACACAGAGGCAGAAGCAGGGAATCGAATCTGTTCATTTTATCAGATACCGGCGTGCCGCCGCCTGTCAGGACTGTAGTTCGCAACGGTCAGGGCAATGCTCCGTCCGCAGCCTGGCCTGTACTGCGCGAGCCACCGTATCGCCCGCTGCGATTTGGCTTGGCAGCGCAGCGGCATGATATTATCTGATCATCCTGAATGATGCGACAGCCGCTTCAATGGCGGCAACCACTATGACTGACAACATCTTTGCGATTATTCCCGCGGGCGGCGTGGGCAGTCGGGCCCTGACTGCCGGCCGGCAGATTCCCAAGCAGTATTGCACGATCAACGGCGTGGCCATGCTGCAACTGGCCACTGATGCCCTGCGCGCAGACGCCCGGGTTACCGCTGTCCATATTGGGGTTACGGCTGAAGATACCTGGATCGATACACTGAACCTGGGCAGCAATGTCTACGTTCATCGTACTGCCGGCGCGACGCGGGCGCAAACGGTCAGCGCCACGTTGCAGGCTGTCCTTGATTATGACGATCGTGATGGCTGGGCGCTGGTGCACGACGCGGCAAGGCCAGGGCTGCAGGCCAACACGCTCACGGCGCTGATCGATGCCTGTCTGGGTCAGAACAAGGGCGGGTTGCTGGCACTGCCTGTGCCCGATACCGTCAAACGCGCTACCCTGGATGACCAACAGCAGGTATGTGTGGCGCGGACCATTCCGCGTGAAGGCTTGTGGTTGGCGCAGACACCACAGCTTTTCCCGGCCCGCGCCTTGCTGGATGCGCTGACTGCCGCCATTGATCAAGGGCTGGACATTACCGATGAAGCCTCGGCCATGGAAGCAGTAGGCATCCGTCCCTTGTTGGTGCGTGGTTCGGCAGAAAATATGAAAGTGACCTGGCCCGGCGATTTTGCCATGATGGAGCGATGGCTGACGTTCACTGAGGCGGCCTCCGGGCAGGAGCCGGCATAATGAGCCGTCG
Source organism: Advenella incenata (assembly GCF_004217095.1). GTDB lineage: Bacteria > Pseudomonadota > Gammaproteobacteria > Burkholderiales > Burkholderiaceae_B > Advenella > Advenella incenata. Next base: position 1,874,641 of record NZ_SHKO01000001.1, read on the forward strand.
ATCTGCGGCGCGACACACATGTCGCGCGCATAAAGCTATGAAGTTAAAGAAATGAAGTTAAAGAAATAACGTTAACGCAATGATATGGAGAGTGCTGTATGACAATTGGCTTGCGGGTTGGGCAGGGGTTTGACGTTCATGCGTTACAGGAGGGGCGGCCCCTGATTCTGGGGGGTGTCACCATTGCCCACACCCATGGCCTGCTGGGACACTCGGACGCCGATGCGCTGTTGCATGCGATTACCGATGCCATTCTGGGGGCGGCGGCGCTGGGCGATATCGGCCGTTTGTTTCCTGATACCGATCCGGCATTCAAAGGCAGCGACAGTCGGGTGCTGCTGCGCGAGGCTTACCGTCGTGTTCGCGAAGCCGGCTGGCAGGTAGTGAACGTGGACGCCACCATCCATGCCCAGGCGCCGAAAATCATGCCTTATGCGGCGGCCATGGTCAGTAATATTGCTGCTGATCTGGCGCTGGATCCCACCTGCGTAAACGTCAAGGGAAAGACGAACGAGCATCTGGGGTATCTGGGGCGCAAAGAGGGTATTGCGGCCACGGCGATCGCCTTGCTTGCCAGACAATAAGCTTACTTTGCTATGGATTGTTGGCAACAAGCAAGAAGCGCTGGCCGGCGCGCTCACTAAAAAAAATGCCGCGACATTGGGTCACGGCATGACTTTATTTGAGAAGCAGACTGGCTTATTTGCCCTCGGCAGTCAAGGCCAGCGCAGCGGCGTTGACTACAGCGGCGATTCGTCCAGCATCGCGCAACTGTTCAATCGTGAAGCCTGCCTTTTTCAGATTGTCAAAATGCGACTTAACACAAAAGTGGCATTTGCCGACAATCGAGGCCGCCAGGGCAAACAGTTCAAAGCGCTCATGCTCGATGCCTCCGTGCGAAGAATAGGCATTCATGCGCAACAGCGGCGGCAGGGTTTTGAGTTGACTGTCGTCAGTCATTTCCACATAGGGATACCAGATGTTGTTCATGCCCATCAGGGCTGCTGCAGTCAGAACTCCATTGACATCTTCTGGCGACAGGCCAGACTTGAACTGCTCGATCAGAAACGGATTCTTTGCGGCATAGGCGGCAGCCAGGGCCACGCCAACCGCATCGGCTGGCTTCAGGGAGGAGCGGGCAATGGTGCCGTCCAGATTCAGGCGGATATCCTTGGCCCAATCGGGAATTTCATTTTTAATCGTCGTTAGAAATTGCATAGTTTTTTCCTATTAGAAAGGGGAGGAAAAACCCGGCGAACCGGGTTTGATGCAAATTACAGTGTATCGCCACCGGCTACGCGGTTGCATGGGCACAGCTCATCTGTCTGCAGGCCGTCCAGAATACGCAGAACTTCTTCTGGATTGCGTCCCACGTTCAGGTTGTTGACTGAAACGTGCTGGATGACGTTGTCGGGGTCAACAATGAATGTAGCGCGCAGGGCAACGCCTTCATTGCGCTCACGTACACCCAACTGATCGATCAGCGAGCCGGTAGAGTCGGCAAATGAGTAGTGACCTAGTTTGTTCAGATCAGGGTGTTCACGGCGCCATGCCAGTTTGCAGAATTCGTTGTCGACAGAGCCGCCCATCAGTACGGCGTCACGGTCTTCGAAGTCTTTGGCCAGGTTGTTAAAGCCAACAATCTCGGTAGGACACACGAATGTGAAATCTTTTGGATAGAAGTAGATCACTTTCCACTTTCCGGGGAAAGACGATTCTGTGATGTCTTCGAATGCAGAAACGCCGTTTTCTTCATGGTTGTTGAAACCAGGTTTGACACCGACTACTTTGAACGATTCGAGCTTTTCACCAACTGTTTTCATAACTGTTCCTCATAAGAAGTTGAACAACCGCCCGGTGGTACCGGGCCTGCTTATTTGCCGCGCCGCAAGGCATGGCAAGGGAGTGGACGGTTTGCCACGATGGCCTCGCCCACTTTCCAATATAAGTTTTAATGTTATTTTACACTATCAATACGGGCTGTCTAATTGATAATTTCTATCTCGCGCTTTGGGAATTTCTATGTGTCCGATCAGTCCGGTTGGATGGTTCGGCAGCAGTTTCAGGGTGCCGCCCACGTGCTGCAGCAGTCGTTCGACGATCGACAGGCCCAGGCCAGCGCCCGACACGCCAGTCCGTGCGGCTTCGCCACGTGAAAAGGGGCGCAGCAGTCTTTCGGTATCCTTGGCATTGATGCCTGCGCCATTGTCGCAGACATCGATCTCGATCATGCTGCCTTTTTCGCGGACCCGCACCAGGATATGGGGTTGGCCGTCAGCGACGGATCGACCGTAGCGGCGACTGTTTTCAATCAGATTGCTGACAATTCGCTTCAGGTTCAGTTCCCCGATCCGTGCGTACAGATTCGGCTGGATCATGGTGCGCAGCGTGCCGCCGAGCGATTCCGTATGCGCTTTTTCCCTGTCGGAGATGTCCCGCAAAATGGAGGAAATATTGATGGCCTTCTCCGGGAGCACCCCGGCCGGCCGGGCATACTCCATCAACTGGCCGATACTGTGATCGATCTGTCCGAGGTCTTCATCAATGGCGCTGCGGGTTTCGTCGCTGACATTACTCAGTTCGATTTCCAGGCGCATACGCGCCAGGGGCGTGCGCAGATCATGAGAAATGCCGGCCAGCATTAATTCCCGGTCAGCTTCCGTCTGACGGATATCGCGCGCCATGCGATTAAAGGCATTATTGAGTTCACGGATTTCCAGTGGTCCCTGGTCGTCCGGCAAGGGGGCGGGGTTTTCACCTCGCGCGACCTGCTGGGCGGCCTTGGCCAGGCGTGACAGCGGCGTGTTGACAAACCGAACGCTGATCGCGGCCCCGATCAGCGCCAGCAGCAGGGCGATCACGCCCCAGCCGATCCATTCACGCATTTGCGGCAGATTGTCTGTGGACGATTTGAGCAGCAGCCAGTACAGTTCGTCGCCCACGTTGAAACTGATCCAGATGCCGGGTTCGCCATTCATGCTGGAGGCGATCTTGGTCACGGTCTGGGTGTCGGAGCGCTGGATTTTGTCTGCGAAAATGCGCCAGAACGTAGTATCCGGCAATGGCTGCAGTACATCATCCAATTGCCGGGGAAAAACCTGGATATCCCCGGTCGTGGCCAGGTCAATCACCAGTGCATTGCGGTCATTGGGGGGGACGTAGGCGAGCGACTTGCGGGTGATTTTGAGTGCAGTAATACCGCGCTCGGCCATTTGCGAGGCACGCGGCTCTTCCTGCATGTTGAAAAATACGATCAGCCAGCACGTCAGACTGACGGCCAGCAATGCTGCGAGCAGGAAAAAAGACCGGCTGAACAAGCTCAGCCGGATTTTTGATGCGAAATTCTGCAGTTGAGGAACCTGAACCGGGGCAGCGGCCATGGCGGCGCCGTCTTTTAGTTACCGCCGTCCGGAACGAAGACGTAACCTAATCCCCAAACGGTCTGGATAAATACCGGTTTGGCCGGATTCGGCTCTATCAGCTTGCGCAGGCGGGAAATCTGAACGTCAAGACTTCGGTCGAAGGCTTCATATTCGCGGCCACGAGCCAGCTCCATTAGCTTGTCGCGTGACAGCGGTACTTTGGGGTGGCGGGCAAATACTTTGAGCACCGAGAATTCACCCGTGGTGATGGCGACCACTTCTTCGCCGCGGGACAGCGTACGCGTGGACAGATTCAGGGTGTAGGGCCCGAAAGCAATCGATTCGTTTTCCTGGCTGGGTGCGCCGGGGTGCTCTTCGGAGCCGCGACGGCGCAAAATGGCGTTGACTCGCGCAAGCAGTTCACGAGGATTGAATGGTTTGGACAGATAATCGTCCGCGCCCATCTCCAGGCCCAGAATGCGATCGATTTCTTCGGCCTTGGCCGTAAGCATGATGATAGGGGTATTGTCGTTGGCGCCGCGAAGCCGGCGACAGATGGACAGACCATCTTCCCCGGGCAACATCAGATCCAGGACCAGCAGGTCGAAATGTTCGCGCTGCCAGAGCTTGGTCATTTCCTTCCCGTCTTCTGCTACGAACACATTGAACCCCTGTTCAGTCAGGTATCGGCGCAGCAGGTCGCGAAGGCGAGGGTCATCATCGACTACCAGAATTTTGCGTGGAGGTGTTGACGAGGCAGTTTGTGGTGTATTCATACTAATTGGTTAAGAGCTTCCAAGAGAAGTGACAAGGCTATTTGAGCACATGTTACAGTTTCTGCTGTCGCACATGGCTGAATTTTCACCATCAGTTACACTAAAAATATTTCTCTGGATATATGTTGATGGTGGGATGCAAGTAGATACATTTTATTTCAAAATGCAAACAATGAGACGTCATGCCGATGGTTTTGGTGCTTATATATAGGCCGACAGAACGTACAAATAGGTACTACTTGCATTTTAACGCAATTCGTCCCGGGCAAAACCGGCTTCCTGTTTATAATTGCGGGATCATGTGCCCGAATGCCGCTCACCTGTCACAGGTCGCTCGCGTGTAATCGGGGGCAGTCGGCCGCCGGCTTTGGGCTTGCGGCTGTTAACACCTTTTTTGTGAATAAGCGCAGTTTATGAATGTCAATCTGATCTCCCTGGAAAGCTCGGCCACCTGTTCGTCGGCGGCACTGCTGCGGTACGAGGGTGGACAGTCCCAGACCACTGAGCAGGTCAGCAATCAGGCTAACGGTCATGCCGAACAATTATTGCCGATGCTCGATCACCTGCTGAGTTCGGCAGGACTTGATCGGACTGATATCAGCGGCATCGTCTTCGGACAGGGACCGGGTGGGTTTACCGGTCTGCGTATTGCAGCAGGCATGGCGCAAGGCCTGGGACTGGGGCTGGATATTCCGGTGTTTCCAGTATCGTCGCTGCTTGCTATTGCCGAGGCAGTCAGGCCGGTCGCTCCCGCCGCGCTGATTGTCAGCTTGCTGGATGCCCGGATGCACGAAGTCTTTCTGGCCAGCTTCAGGGAAACCGGCGATGGTGAACTCGTTCAAGAGCAGGCGCCGTGCCTGATTGCTGCAGAACAGGTTCCGCTCTGGCTCAACGGTATGAGCAGTACAAATGAAGCATCGCTGGCTGAGCGCGAGCCCGGCATGGACCGGCAACCGCCTGTTATATTGGTTGGTTCTGGCGTACATGTATGTTCGGGGCTGGCCCATTTAACCGGCCTCAAGCTGATACCGGATGCCCAACCGCGTGCTGCGATCATGGCCCGTATCGGTTTGCGCGCATGGCTCGCAAACCGATTTATCCCGGCCGATCAGGCGGCGCCGCTGTATGTGCGCGACAAAGTTGCCTTTACGATCAAGGAAAGGGGGCAGGGTCAAGGCGGTAATCCGCGTGCAGTTCCGCTATCGGCTCAGCAGATCACGCCAGGCGGCCAAACGGCAGTATCGCCCGAGAGTCAGGCGCGCAGCCAGGTGATCGGGGTGCTGCAGCAGAAGTATGCGATCCGGCCTATGACGCAGCAGGATATTGCTGCGGTCGTGGATATCGAACGCCGTGTGCAGTCCCACCCCTGGACCGAGGGTAACTTTTTCGATGCGCTAAAAGCTGGTTACGAGGCCTGGGTTGTGTGCCATGGTAGCGAGGTGGTGGCGTTTTCCTTGCAACTGATGGCGCCCGATGTTGCTCATTTGCTGCTCATTGGCGTTGCGCCCGACTGGCAGGGAAAAGGGATTGGCGCCGGCCTGCTTGCGTGGGGTGAGCAGCGCCTGCTGTTGCAGCAACTGGAGAGCCAGGTGCTGGAAGTGCGTCCGTCCAATACGGGTGCGATCGCGTTTTATCGTCGCTGGGGTTATGAACAGATCGGCGTGCGCAAGGGCTACTATCCGGACGGGCGTGGCCATAGCGAAGATGCCTGGGTTCTGCAGAAAGCCGTGGTATCCTGATGACTATGGAATCAACTTCAGTTTCTGCCGGCGCCCAGCCCGTGGTGCATCCGGCCAATGTCACGGTCAACCCGCTGCAACTGCTCTGGTTGCAGGAGAGCGGAATTGATCGTCTGTGGGGGCGAGCGCTGACGGTGTCCGCGGTGGCCGAACATCCTGCTGCTGCACACACCAAACACACTGCGGCGGCGGGTGCTGTATCGGTAGCGGAACCTGTCCAGGCGCATTCAGATCAGCGTCCTGCGGCGACGGTCTCAGCGAACGCCGCAGAGCCCCGCACGCAATCGGCAGCGGTAAAAGAAACGGTGCCGGGCGCAGCAACGGCGGCCCAGAACGATGTTTCGCCTGCCCGCCAGGCATTGGCAAAACTGCGCGAACAAATGCAGCGACCACGTCGGCCTGCGGGCCGCGCAGGCGCCGATACACGTCGTGCGAAAGAAGATGGCTCCCGAGGTACAATGAGCGAGCCCACCAGTGGCGTCGCCATGCCTGACAGTGCGCCCGGGGCCGTTGTGCCTGAATCCCAAGGTAGTCGGTCGGCGGATCCGTTGGCCCCGCGCGATGTCCAGATCGAGTGGCCGGTGCTGGCTGCAACGATCCGGCAGTGCACGCGTTGCGCTCTGTCGGAGCATGCCCGTCAGCCGGTACCTGGCACCGGCAGCGTGACGGCACGCTTGATGATTATTGATCAGGCGCCAGGCGCGCAGGATGAAATCAGCGGTGAGCCCCTCAGTGGACAGGCGGGCCAGTTGCTGGATAATATGCTGGCCGCCATCGGCCTCTCCCGTGATGCGACGTTTATTACCGATGTGGTCAAGTGCCGGCCAATGGTGAGCCGGCCAGTCGAGCCGCATGAGATTGCTGCCTGCGCCGATTACCTGCAACAGCAGATCGCCATGGTGCAGCCGTCATGCGTTCTGTTATTCGGTAATGCGGCCCAGTCTGTGCTTGGCACCACACAATCGGTGGGCGAACTGCGTGAGATCCAGGATCTGCAGATCACCATACAGGGCAGGGTAATTCCGGTAGTGGTCACTTTTCATCCAAATCACTTGATGGCCAACCAGGCTGCCAAGCCGCTGGCGTGGGTCGATCTCAAACGTCTGCGCCAGCTATTGCTGCAGACCGCGGCATAAGGCGCCGGATCTGCGGCCGATAGCGACCGCAATGGGTTGGCTGCTGCGCGGCCCGGTACGGTGCCGCCGTTTGGCTGGATCAGTATTCCGAGCGTTTGTTGGGTATGTCTGTGGGATATCTGGTCTTGATCAGATAAGTTGAAACCTGGCGATTTGAAATATGTGGTCCGTATGAAGCCAGCTGAACTTAAAGAGCTCCGATACAAGCGCTCCGATAACAGCGCTCCGAAACAAAGCGCTCTGACATAAAACCGGACAGCTGCGGCAATCGTGGCGGCCGCGATCCGGAATACCGGCACCCCGGGCTTGCGGGCCCGACAATGCTCAGATGCTATTGCTCAGATGCTAATGCCCGGCCTGGGCACGGCCATGGCCTTCTTCACCAATCTCGGCAAAGGTCGCCGGATAGCGTCGCTGGTTGCGATAGCACCAGGCAATCACCAGCGTCATGAGCACTGCGACTATGACGCCAAAGATAATAATGATGGTATTGATGTGCAAGTTCATTTCCAGCATGAACCAGTAGGCCGCTACCATGAACAGTATGTTCAACTGTTCGTTGAAGTTCTGTACGGCAATGGAATGGCCTGCCGATAAAAGGACATGCCCACGGTGCTGCAGCAATGCGTTGAGCGGCACCACGAAAAAGCCGGAGAGCCCGCCCACCAGGATCAGCGTGCAATACACCGCCCAGGTGTCCTTGACTATGGTCATTAACATGACGGAAAAGCCCATGACAACGCCGATAGGCAGCACATGTAGTGCGCGCGTCAGCGGGACCCTGCCGGCCAGAACCGAACCGACAATGGTGCCGATGGCTGCTATACCCATCAGATTGGCGGATTGGGCGATGCTCAGTTGCAGGTGGTCTCGTCCCCATTGCAAGACAATGAGCTGCAGGGTGGCGCCCGCACCCCAAAAAAGGGTGGTTACCGCCAGTGAAATTTGTCCGACCTTATCCTGCCACAGGATGCGCACATAACTGGCAAATACGCTCAGCAGCTTCACTGGATTGGATTCCTGCTTCGGATACACGAAGTGCGTATTGGGGATCAGCAAATTACAGATCGCAGCCAGGATATAAATGCCGCCAATGACAACAATGGCCGCCTCGGCCGGTGTTTTTGCCAGGGCCGCCATCCAGGGCAGAGCCAGCAGGTAATCGGACAAGGGCGGTTCGATCAGCTTGCCCCCCAGGACAACCCCGAAAATAATCGAAAGCACTGTGAGCCCTTCGATCCAGCTGTTACCCTTGACCAGATCCCGCGGTGGCAGCAGTTCGGTGACAATGCCGTATTTGGCTGGCGAATAGGCGGCAGCGCCGATGCCCACCAGGGCATAGGAAAAACAGACGATGTAGGCGTGCAGGCTTTTGTCGGACGGAGCCATCATGGCAAAGCCGAACATCAGCAGGCAGCCGGAAATTTTAATGGCATTGGTGACAAACATGACCCGACCCTTTGGAAAAGAGTCGGCGATGGCGCCAACGAATGCAGCCAGAATGACATAGGCGAACGCAAAAAACCATTTCATGGCGGGCGTCATCCAGTCAGGTCCGGAAAGTTCAGCAATAAGGGCGATGGCAGCGATAAAAAGCGCATTGTCGGCCAGGGACGAGAGCGCCTGTGCCAACATGACGAGAAAGAAACCTTTTTTCAAACTGAATATCCCGTTTTAACTTGTTATCGCTTACCCGGATCCGGTGGCAACACCAGACGATAAAGTAACCATATGTCGTGGTCATGAAATGATGCCGGCAGAAATACCAGACAGGTGCCGAGTTTTTCCGTCGTGCTCAATCGCAACATAATATCAGGTTCAGTGGTGTTTCGTTACCCATTGACCCCAACCAACGGCGAATTAGATTCAAACCGGTGCAGGATGAGGGGCCGACACAAATTCGGCCAATCGAATCCATCCACTTGTTCATGTAGCAGGCTGAAATATTTGTTGCCAGGCTCGTAGCAGACCGGTGCTGGCTGGGTATAGGGGATTGAGCCCCGCGCGAGGCCGCGGCAGAACGCGACAAGACTTGCGTTCGCGCTCAAAAATCGATGTGGCACCGCAAGTGAGGGAGACTATTTGTGCCCTGCGCAAATATTGCTATTATGACTTTTGTTTACTATCAAATCGGATCGCCTGGGTTATCATACGGGGCTGGAGCCTGACTGTCGCGCCGGACCTGTATCGGCACTGCCTCAGGGCATTTTTTTTTACTTTGTATTGTTCCCTACGTGCGTCTCACCCAACTCAAACTCGCTGGATTCAAGTCTTTTGTTGATCCTACAGTCATCCCGGTGCCCAGCCAGATGGTGGGCGTGGTCGGTCCCAATGGCTGCGGAAAATCCAATATTATCGACGCCGTACGTTGGGTGCTGGGTGAAACACGCGCCTCTGAGCTGCGCGGCGAATCCATGCAGGACGTTATCTTCAACGGCTCGGGACACAGAAAGCCAGCTGCACGGGCGTCGGTCGAACTGGTCTTTGATAACAGCGACGGTCGCGCCGTCGGGCAGTGGAGCACTTACGGAGAAATTGCTGTCAGGCGTGTGCTGACCCGCGATGGCACCAGCAGCTATTACGTCAACAACCAGCAGGTTCGCCGCAAGGATATCCACGATATTTTCCTGGGTACCGGTCTGGGCGCGCGCGGGTACGCCATCATTGGCCAGGGCATGATCAATCGCCTGATCGAGGCCAAACCCGAAGAGTTGCGCGTATATCTGGAAGAGGCCGCAGGCGTATCCAGATATAAGGAGCGTCGCCGGGAAACCGAAAACCGTCTAGGCGATACTCGTGAGAACCTGACCCGCGTCGAAGACATCATGCGCGAGCTTGACTCACAGTTGAGCCGCCTGGAAGCCCAGGCCGAAGTGGCACGCAAGTATCGTGATCTGCAGCACGACGGCGAAAAAAAGCAGCACGTGCTGTGGCTGATCCGGGAAGAAAATGCCCGCATCGATCAAGAGAAAAAAGCCCACGAGATCGAAAAGGCGCAGACCGAACTGGAGGCCTCGCTCGCGGAACTGCGCGCTTCAGAAAGCGAAGTGGAAAAGCGCCGGCAGGCGCATTATCAGGCCAGCGACGCAGTGCACGCGGCCCAGGCCGCCATGTACGAGGCCAACACCACAGTCAGCCGACTTGAAACCGAAATCCGCCATGTGGTGGATGCCCGTAACCGCCTGCAAGCGCGCAAGGCGACACTGAACACCCAAATGCAGGAGTGGCAGGATCAACTGACGCACTGCACGGAACAGATTGCCGAACTTGAGGAAGAGCTGGCCGCTGCTGCCGAGCGTGCGGCCATGGTCCAGGATGAATTGGAATCGCGTCAGGCCCAGATGCCAGATGTGGAAGAAAAAGTACGCAGCGCGTCGGCAACCCGCGAGACCATGCGGTCCGAGCTGGCTCGTGTTGAGCAGAAGCTGGCGCTTACGGCCCAGGCGCAGCGTGATGCCGACCGCCAGTTGCAGCAGTTGGAGCAACGCCGTGAACGCCTGGAACGGGAGTTGGGCGAGATCCAGAGTCCCGATGCGGGACGTCTTGAGCAACTGACCGGTGATCGCAACGCGGCCGAAGCCCAGCTCGAAGAAGTGCAGGCGACGCTGCAGGACATGGAAGAGCGGTTGCCGCAGCTGGACGAGGCACGCCGCAGCGCACAAAATAATTCGCAAAAGGAAACGCAGGATGTGGCCAGGCTTGAAGCCCGGCTGAGCGCGCTCAGCGCCCTGCAGGAAGATGTGCAGAAGAAGGGGGCGCTCGAACCCTGGCTGCAAAAACATGATCTGGCCGGCTTTGGTCGGCTCTGGCAACAAATACATATTGAACCGGGCTGGGAAGCGGCGCTCGAATCCGTATTGCGTGAACGGCTGACCGCACTACCATTGCGCGATCTGGATATGGCGCGCGCCTTTACGGACGATCCGCCACCGTCGCGGCTGGCGTTCTACCAGAAACCGACAGCCGAGGCGCTGCCGGCTGCACTGCCGGGCCATACGCCGTTGCTGTCGTTGTTGCGGTGCAGCGATCCTGATCTCAAAAGTCTGCTGGGGCGCTGGCTGCAAGGCGTTTACACGGCTTCATCACTGACTGAAGCGCTGGGCCAGCGGCAATCATTGCCGGTCGGCGTGCAATTGGTGGTGCGCGAAGGGCACATGATCGATGCGCATGGCCTGTGCTTTTATGCTGCCGATTCCGAGCAGTCGGGCATGCTGGCTCGCCAGCAGGAAATTGATAACCTTAAACGCGAAATCAAGGCGCGCCAGTTGATCGCCGATCAGGCCGTCACACAGCTGGCCCGCAGCGAAGCGGCCTGGACTGCGCTGTCGCAATCGATGACACCGGCGCGCCAGCGCCTGTCAGAGCTGACTCGCAGGGTGCATGATCTGCAGATGGAGCATTCCAGACTGCACGCGCAGATGCAGCAAAGCGAAGAGCGCAACGCACGCATCAACGAAGATCTGGCTGATATCCGCATACAGCAGGAAGAGTTGCTGGCCCAGAAGGAAGAATCTGAAGCCGGTTTTGAAATACTGGACAACGAGCTGGCCACGCTGCAGGAAGCATACGCTGAAGCGGAAATGGCCGGCGAGACGCTGGCTGAAACGGCCGAAGCTGCGCGTCAGCAGATCCGCGAGCTGGAGCGGAATGTACAGGAAGCGGGCTTTACACAGCGCGGCCTCACCTCGCGGATTGCTGATCTGACGCGCAACAGGGACCTGGCCGGCAACCAGATCAACCAGGCCCGCAATGAACTGGAAAACCTGGAAACAGAGCTGTTTGATTTTGATGAATCAGCAACCCAGGCCGGGCTGCAGGATGCGCTGGAAACCCGGGTGATCCGCGAGGAAGCACTGGCTGCCGCCCGTCTTGAGCTGGACAATCTGGCTGCCACATTGCGCGGCGCCGACGAAACGCGCATGCGCACCGAGCAGTCGCTGGAGCCGCGTCGCGCGCATATTATGCAACTGCAACTGGATGAGCAGGCAGCCCGGCTGGCGGTAGAGCAGTTTTCCGAACAGCTGGACGAGCACGAGGTCGATCGTGCGGCGCTCAAAGCCGATTTGAACGATTTGCCCGAAGACTGGTCCAAAGTGACTTGGCTGCATGCCGAAGTGCAGAAAATTTCCCGGCAGATCGAAGCGCTGGGGTCGGTCAACCTGGCCGCGCTGGACGAACTGAACGAGTCGCGAGAGCGCAAGGGGTTTTTGGATGCGCAACACGCCGATTTGACCGAGGCCATCGATACGCTGGAAGATGCGATTCGTCGTATCGACCGGGAAACCCGTGATTTGTTGCAGGAAACGTTCAATCAGGTCAACACGCATTTTGGCGAGTTGTTTCCGAAGCTATTTGGTGGCGGCGAGGCGCGCCTGTCCATGACCGGAGAAGAAATTCTGGATGCCGGAGTACAGGTGATGGCGCAGCCGCCAGGTAAACGCAACAGTACGATTCATTTGCTGTCAGGCGGTGAAAAGGCACTGACGGCCACCGCGCTGGTATTCGCTTTGTTCAAGCTGAATCCGGCGCCATTCTGTCTGCTGGACGAGGTGGATGCACCGCTGGACGACGCCAATACCGAAAGGTATGCCAACCTGGTGGGCAGCATGAGCGAGCAGACGCAGTTTTTATTTATTTCTCATAATAAAATAGCCATGCAGATGGCGAAGCAGTTAATCGGTGTTACGATGCAAGAACAAGGGGTTTCCCGAATTGTTGCTGTGGATATCGAGTCCGCCGTACAGCTTGTTGGCGAAGCGTAAACAAAAGGGTCAATCACACAATGAGTAATTTGCAACTGGCTTTAATTGCGATCGGAATCGTGCTGATTCTGCTGGTGCTGCTGTTCAATTGGTGGCAGGACCAACGGGTGCGCAAGCAAATGCACGAGCAATTCAGCATGGGCGACGAACACGAAAATGACGTGCTGCTCAAGGATCGTAAATCGGTTGCGCCAATCCAAAAAGCGCCGGCCGACCGGCAGGATCCGGTCTTTGCCAGCGACCTGAATGAGTCAGGTTCCCCAGCGCCTGCCGCTGCACCTGTGGCCGCGGCAATGCCCGTCCATGATATGGATGGTCAGCACGACGAAGAAGCCGTTGACGAAATGACCGAAGGCGTTATTGAGTTGCATTTTGCCGCTCCTGTTGGTGGCGCCGATCTGCACCGCTATACCCGAAGTGCCCTGTACGCCGGTTCCAAGCCATTGCGCTTTTTTGCCGAGACCGATGACGGGCTGCATCGCGCTGATTTGCGCGCTGACGAGAATTACGTATCATTGCAGATGGCCGTTCTGTTGGCTAACCGCGCTGGTGCGCTGGGCGAAATCGAATGGTCACAGGCCTGGGCCAAGGCCGATGAAATTGCTCATGAGTTTGACGCCAGTGTTGAAAGCCCCGATGTGCCTGCCTTGCTGCGCCGTGCCGGGAAACTGGATCAGGTATGTGCCAATCTGGACACGCAAGTAGGCCTTACTGTGCAACTGGCGCAGCCACATCCTATTCGCAGTGTGATCGACGTTGCGCGCGCCAAGGGTTTTACCGAATACCGCAATGGGCTGGCCTGGATGAACCATGACGGTCTGCCACGCTTTGTGCTGTTGCTGGCGGGTGAGCATGCTGAAGACCCAGCAAACGCCGGCGTCAATCGCGTGGACCTGCTGCTGGATGTTCCCTGCAGTCCGCCGGATGATACACCCTTTGCTCGCATGATGGCGGTTGCCCGTGATCTGGCGCTGTCCCTTGATGGCCAGCTGATCGATGATTCTGGCCGTCCCGTGATGGAGGGGTCCGAGCACGCCATTGACGAGCAGATTCGCGGTATTTACGAAGAGCTGGAGCAGCAGGGCCTGCAAGCCGGTTCTTCACGCGCCTTGCGGGTCTTTTCCTAAAGGCATGTGTCATGACGCAGGGCAAAGAACAACAGTTGCAGGCCGAACTGGAGCGCCTGCGTGCACAGATCAATGCACACAATCACGCCTATCACGTTCTGGATGCGCCAACAATCAGCGACGCGGAATTTGACGGACTGATGCAGCGGTTGTTGGCCATCGAGGCCGAACACCCTGAATGGATTAACGCCGATTCTCCGTCGCAGCGCGTGGGCAGCGCACCGTTGCCTTTTTTCGAAAGCGTTCGTCATGCCGTGCCCATGCTGTCGCTGGGCAATGCATTCAGCAGCGAAGAAGTAACAGCCTTCGATAAGCGGGTGTGTGATGCGCTGCGTGCTGCGGGCCTGCTCGGCCCGGCAGAAAAAGTGGAATATAACTGCGAAGTCAAAATGGACGGGCTGGCTATCAGTATCCGTTACGAGAACGGCCGCCTGGTGCGCGCCGCCACGCGTGGCGATGGCTTGTCCGGTGAGGACGTCACGTCCAACATCCGCACTTTGCGCTCTGTCCCGCTCACGCTCTCGCCCGGCTTTCCGGCGGTGCTGGAAGTGCGCGGCGAAGTGCTCATGAACCGCAGCGACTTTGAAAAACTCAATCAACACCAGGCGGCCGCGGGCGACAAGACCTTTGTCAATCCGCGCAATGCTGCTGCAGGTAGCCTGCGCCAGCTGGATCCACGACTCACGGCCAAGCGGCCGCTGCGATTTTTTGCCTACGGTTGGGGTCAGATGGACGGCCTTGCTGCTCCTTTGCCCGAGACCCATTCCGGGATGCTTGACTGGTTGTCTTCCCTGGGTTTGTCCGTGGGCAAATATCGAAAGCGCGTGACCGGCCCTGATGCGCTGCTTGCCTTTTACGAAGAAATTGGCCAGTCTCGCACGAGCCTGCCTTTTGATATTGACGGCGTGGTGTACAAGGTCAATTCGCTGAAGGCACAGACGGAACTGGGCTTTGTTTCGCGCGCGCCCAGATTTGCCCTGGCGCATAAATTTGCTGCCGAGGAAGCGACGACCTTGCTCCTGGATATCGAGGTGCAGGTGGGTCGCACCGGCGCGCTCACGCCGGTGGCCAGGCTGCAGCCTGTCTTTGTGGGTGGCGTGACGGTGACCAATGCGACGCTGCATAACGAAGACGAAATCCGCCGCAAGGATGTGAGAATTGGTGATACCGTGGTCGTTCGCCGGGCTGGCGACGTGATCCCGGAAGTGCTGCGCCCGGTACTGGAAATGCGACCGGCAGATGCACAGTTGTTTGCCATGGTGACACAGTGTCCGGTTTGTGGCTCTGCGGTGGAACGCCTGCCTGATGAAGCGGCGACCCGCTGTACCGGAGGCCTGTTTTGTGCCGCCCAACGCAAGCAGAGCTTGCTGCACGCCGCAGGACGCAAGGCCCTGGATATTGAAGGGCTGGGTGAAAAGCTGATCGACCAACTGGTCGATCATGACTGGGTTCGTTCGATTGCCGACCTATATTCGCTGTCGGTAGAAAAGGTCATGGGGCTGGAGCGCATGGGGCGCAAATCGGCAGAAAACCTGATCGCGGCCATTGAAGAAAGCAAGCACGTAGAACTGTCCCGCATTGTGTATGCGCTGGGCATCCGCCATGTTGGCGAAACAACGGCACGGGATCTGGCGCGTTACTTTGGTTCACTTGATGCCCTGATTGCCGCCGATGAAGCCGCTTTCCTTCAGGTTAATGATGTCGGGCCGGTGGTCGCCGAGTCGCTGCGGGCTTTTTTTGCTGAACCCCATAACATTGCGGTGCTGGATGCGTTGCGCGCAGCCGGCGTGACTGTCAAAATGCCCGAGTCAGTCAAAAGCACGGTGTTGCAGGGCAAGACGTTTGTCCTGACGGGTACGCTACCAACGCTAACGCGCGACGAGGCCGGTAGACTGATCATGGAAGCAGGCGGCAAGGTAAGCGGCAGCGTATCAAAAAAAACCAGCTATGTGGTTGCGGGTGAAGAGGCTGGCAGCAAGCTGGAGAAGGCCCGCGACTTGTCCGTGCCGGTACTTGACGAAGAAGGCCTGCTGGACTTGCTCAGGCAATAAGGCGGCACAGGTCGGCCAATGCCGGTAGTGCCTGACATCCCGATTATCGGCGTCGCTCGTCCTCTCATCTCTCAGATTACACAGATCAAGCTATAGCAGGATGCGCTGGTGTAACTGTTGAATCTTGCGCGATAGGGTGCGCAGGTTGGTTACCCGGCCGGCTCTGTTTGCGGGAAAATTCGTTTGATGCGTACCCTGGCGGTAAGCTGCAGCAGCGCGTGTCCTTTCTCTGGCACATCAAAAAGGTGACTGATGCTGTCTGTCAGGCTGCCCGTATCAGGATCCCATCCTGACCCCACAATAAAAAATCCCCCATCGGCCCTGATAACGGGTAGATGGGGGATAGTCGTCAGTGACAGGGTAAATCGGATAAAGAACCCGACTTACAATACCTTACTGCTTGGGTGCCTCTACTGCGGGAGCCGCAGCGGGTTTTTCGGCGGCGCCTTCGGCAGCGGTTTTCTCAATCTTGGCTTCGTCGCGCAGTTTTTTCATCTGTTCCTGCAGTGACTGCTGACTGAGCATCTGGCTGATTTGGGGTTTGGCTTCTTCCAGGGTTGGCACTTTGACCGGACGTGAGTCTGTCACCTGGATGATGTGCCAGCCAAACTGGCTTTTAACAGGCTTGTCCAGCAACTGACCTTTTTTTGCCGCTTTTACTGCTTCGGCAAATTCAGGTACGTAGTTTTCGGCAGGAGCCCAGCCCAGATCACCCCCGTTTTTGCCACTCCCAGGGTCAATGGAGTTTTTCTTTGCTGCATCGGCAAAGCTGACCTTTTTGGCCTTGATATCTTTGAGCAGCTTATTGGCGGCAGTTTCGTCTTTGACCAGGATATGCTTGACCTGATATTCCTGTTCACCGGCGGACTGAGTCTTGAACTCGTCATAGGCTTTTTTTACATCCTCGTCGCTGACAGGGTGGGTCTTGGCCCAGTCACGCATCATGGAGCCAATCAGGATTTCCTGGCGGGCATTTTCGATGGCGAACTGCACTTCAGGGTTTTTGTCTACGCCCTGTTTCTCGGCTTCCTGGGACAGGACGGCACTGTTGATCAGCTGTTCTGTAATCTGTTCGCGCAGCGCAGGGCTGTCTGTCGCACCACGGGCAATGAGCGTTTTCACTGCCGTATCTACCTGATCGTTGGTAATAGCTTTACCATTCACAGTGGCCACGTTCTGGGCCAAGGCCGGGACTGTCATGGCGCAAGTTACAGCAAGTAAAATAAAACGTTTCATAGTTTTCCTTTTGGTTAAGAAATCGGTTGGGTCTGTATGGACAGTGCATGAATCGGGTAGGGAATCAAATCTCCCAGCGCGTCATAGACCAGACGCTGACTGGCTACCCTGGACAATCCATTAAAGCGGGCAGAGCGGATGCTCAGGCGGTAATGGCCCGCGCCATTGCTGGCGCCTGCATGCCCTTTGTGCAGATGGGACTCGTCTTCAATGTCAAGCGTCTGGGGTTCAAGCGAGGCCAGGCGCTCACGGATCAGCGCGATGCGATCTGTGTCAGTCATTGGTTTTCTCCGGTAAGGCAGCGGGCCCGGGGGTTGCGGGCACTTCCTGCATATGCCGTCCCAGCCAGACCGATTGGCCAATCGCAAAGATCACCAGCAGGATGGTCATGCCGAAGGCCTTGAACGTGACCCATTGGTCCTGCGTAAAGTAGCCGGAGAATGCCACCGCCAAATTGAGGGCCCCCGCAAACAAGAAAAAGCCGGCCCAGGTATCAGACAGGCGATCCCAAATGCGGTCTGGCAGGCTCATTTGCGTGGCCAGCATTTTGCGCAATACGTTTTTGTTCATCACCAGACGCGCGCCCAGCAGGATCAGGGCAAACATCCAGTAAAGCACGGTGGGCTTCCATTTGACGAAGGTATCGTTATGGAAATAAATGGTGGCGCCGCCAAACACTACAATGATGATCACGTTCATCCAGTTGGTGGCTTCGATCGGGCGGCCGCGCAATTTCAGCCACAGGATCTGCAAGACGCTGCTGGCGATGGCAACCCAGGTTGCCACGTAAATATCTGCAACCTTGAAGGCCACAAAGAAGAGGACCAGTGGGAAAAAATCAAACAGGAGCTTTTTCATTCTACAGGGTCAAAGCGAAGGGACAGCGAATTGATGCAATAGCGCAGGCCGGTGGGAGGAGGGCCATCGGGAAAAACATGGCCAAGATGCGCATCACAGACGTTGCACAGTACTTCAGTGCGCGTCATGCCGTGCGAGGTGTCAACTTCTTCGCGGACATTTTGCGGATTAAGGGGTTCGAAATAGCTCGGCCAGCCACAACCGGCGTCAAATTTCGTATCTGATGCAAACAGTGGCGTCCCGCAGGCGACACACGTGTAGATACCAGACTGAAAATGATCCCAGTACTCTCCGGTGAAGGCGCGCTCCGTGCCTTTCTGCCGCGTAACGTGATAGCTTTCCGCAGAGAGCAGTTCACGCCATTGCTGTTCGGACTTGATGACTTTCAATGGTGCCCTTTACATCAAAAACGGTGGCGGCTGTGACAATGGGTCGCCGTACCGGGTTTTCTTAAATAAAATGCCTGCAGCCTGCCGGCCGCACGCTTTGCGCGGTGTATTCAAAAATGCAGGCTGTAACCATTCTATTTTAAAGTAAATTGGGGCCACATTCCTGAATTACCAGGACAAAACTGTATGATTACGCGTTTAAGTGTGACATATTATTGTCCCATGTTCTGACTATAGCGTGCATCCGATTATCTTATAGACAGTTGTAATTAAGCGAAATCATAATATTTGAGAGACAAATCATGAAAAAGTTCCTGCCCTGCCTGCTTGGTATTGCGCTTGCTGCCAGCGCTCATTCGGTTTTTGCCGAGGACGCAACGGTCAATGTGGGCGTCGTCGTATCGGCGACCGGTCCGGCCGCCTCGCTGGGTATTGCCGAGCGCAACACCGTGGCGCTGCTGCCGCGTCAGATCGGATCAACCAAGGTCAACTATACCATTCTTGACGATGCGACCGACGCTACGCAGGCAGTGCGCAATATGCGCAAGCTGATCAGCGAAAATAATGCAGATGTGATTATCGGCACCACTGCCACACCCGGTTCGCTGGCAATGATCGATGTTGCCGCCGAGAAGAAAATTCCCATGATCAGCCTGGCTGCGAGCGCCAGCATTGTTCAACCTGTGGAGGGCGCGCGCGCCTGGTCGTTCAAGACACCACAGAACGATGTCTTGATGGCCACCGCCGTGGTGCAGGCAATGGAAAAAGCCGGAAGCGGTAAAATCGGTTTCATCGGTTTTTCCGACGCCTATGGCCAGAACTGGCTCAAGGAACTCAAAAATGCGCTGCAGGGCAAGCAGATAGAGATCGTGGCAACGGAAAGCTATGCTCGTCCTGACACCAGTGTGACCGGCCAGGTGCTCAAACTGCTGGCTGCCAAGCCCGATGCCATTTTGATTGCAGGCTCGGGTACTGCTGCTGCGTTGCCGCAGCGCGAGCTCAAGCAGCGCGGTTATAAAGGTCAGATTTATCAGACCCATGGGGCCGGCAACAGCGAGTTTCTGAAAATGTGCGGCAGCGCCTGCGAAGGCCTGGTTTTACCGGCAGGCCCGATCCTGGTTGCGGATCAATTGCCGCAGGCCAACCCCATGCGCGCTACTGGCCTGGACTACACACAGAAATATGAGGCGCAATATGGCAAGGGCTCGGTCAGCGGGTTCGGTGGGCATATGAGCGATGCAGGCGCGCTGGTTGCAGCCGCTATCCCCAAGGCGCTGGCCGGTGGCGCCAAACCTGGTACCGAGGGCTTTCGCCAGGCGCTACGCGATGCGCTGGAAAATACCAAGGATGTGGTCGGCGTGCATGGCGTATTTAATATGTCTGCCAAAGATCACTCCGGGCTGGACGAGCGCGCGCGGGTACTGCTGCGAGTCAAGAACGGCCAATGGGAATTTGCCCAGGACCTGAACTGAGAAAAAAAACTGCAGGCAAAACAACGGAAAGATAATGGATTGGTCAATTGCAAAGATTCTGATGCAGGACGGGCTGGTGACGGGCGTCATTTATGCATTGCTGGCAGTATCGCTGGTACTGGTGTTTGCTGTCACGCGCATTATTCTGATTGTGCAGGGAGAGTTCGTGACCTATGGCGCGCTCACCTTTGCGGTCCTGGCCGATGATCAGGTGCCGGGAACCCGCTGGCTGCTCGTGATCGCCGGTTTATTGGTCTTTGCGCGCGAACTGTGGCTGGTGTTCCAGGGCAAGCCCGCGGCGACACTGGTCAGGTCTGCGCTGTTTTGCCTGGCGTTGCCCATTATCGTATTCTTCGCGGTGCCGGCTGTTTTGGGTACAACGCCTTCGCTCTGGATCAAGGCATTGATGACATTGTTCCTGGTCGTCCCGCTGGGTCCCATGCTTTACAAGCTTGCCTATGAATCCATGGCTGATAGTTCGGTGCTGGCGCTCTTTGTGATTTCCATTGCCGTGCACTTTGTTTTTGTTGGCATGGGCCTGGCTTTTTTTGGTGCCGAAGGGCGTTTGGTTGCCCAGCCATTTTTTGACGGTCAGCTTGAACTGTTCGGCCTGAACTGGACGTATCAAAGCCTGTTCGTGATCGCTATGACGGCTGTCATTATCGCTGCCCTGTGGCTGTTTTTCGGCTATACCCTGCATGGCAAGGCATTGCGGGCGACGGCGGTGAACCGGCGCGGCGCGCGACTGGTCGGCATCAGTACCAATATGTCCGGTTTCCTGACCTTTCTGCTGTCGTCCATTGTCGGAGTGCTCTCGGGCATCATGATTGTGTCGTTTATTTCGATTACCTACGAAACAGGTTTCATGATTGGTCTGAAGGGCTTTGTGGGGGCCATCATCGGTGGACTGATGAGCTATCCGATCGCAGCCGCGGGTGCGCTGCTGGTGGGCATCATTGAATCGTTTTCGACCTTTTGGGCAAGTGAGTACAAGGAAGTGATTGTTTTTGCGCTGATCATACCGGTATTGCTGATTCTGTCTGTGACCACTCGTCACGACGAAGAGGAGTAAGCCATGAAAAAATGGTCTGTACTGGTGTTCATTTTTCTGCTGGCCTTGCTGCCGGTGGTGCCCGGCGTACCTGAATTCTGGATCAATCAACTCAATGCGATCGGCATTGCCAGTCTGGTTGTGATCGGACTGGTCGTGTTAACCGGCGTGGGCGGGCTGACCTCGTTTGGCCAGGCAACGTTTGTCGGTATCGGAGCCTACGCCACCGCGTGGCTGTCTGCCACCATGGACGGATCCCCCTGGCTGGGGCTCGTGTTGGGCATTGTGCTTACTCTGCTGCTGGCGTTTGTACTGGCACAGGTGACATTGCGCCTGTCAGGGCACTACCTGTCGCTGGCCACGATCGCCGTCTGTCTGATTTTCTATTACCTGTACGGGAACATGCCATTTCTTGGACGTCATGACGGCATACCCGGTATTCCGCCAATTTCGTTATTTGGTTACCCCTTGCTACAGGCCCAGAGTATTTATTATCTGATCTGGCTGGTGGTGTTGCTGGCGGCCTGGACGGCAATCAACTTGCTCGATTCACGCAGCGGTCGGGCCATCCGCGCCTTGAAAAACGGCGAAAAAATGGCCGCTTCATTCGGGGTGCATACCTTCGGCTATAAGGTAATCGCCTTTGTGTACGCAGCCGTGCTGGCCGGTCTGGCCGGCTGGTTGTATGCGCACGAGCAGCGTGCTGTCAGCCCCAGCACGTTTGGCATCAATTATGGCATTGAGTATCTGTTCATGATGGTGGTGGGCAGTGTTTCTTCTGTCTGGGGCGGCATTTTCGGCGCCGCCGTTATTCTGACGCTCAAAGACCAGATTCAGGATATTGCGCCACGCCTGTTCGATACCTCGACCAATTTCGAGCTCATTGTATTTGGCGTACTGGTGGTGCTGGTGTTGCATCATGCGCGGGAAGGGCTATGGCCAATCGTGACCCGTTTTTTTTCTGGCAGCGAACGCAAAGCGGCCAGTGGCGCTTTAACGCAATGGTGGGCCGATGCCCCGTTGCTGCCTAAAACCGACAGGCCGCCAGCGGGCCGCCCGTTGCTGCAGGTAGCGCAGTTGCGCAAGGAGTTTGGCGGGCTGGTGGCAGTGAACGACATTTCCTTTAGCATCGCTGCCGGTCAGATTGTGGGTCTGATCGGACCCAACGGCGCGGGTAAAAGCACGACCTTCAATCTGATTACCGGGGTCACGCCATTGACGCGCGGTTCGATTGTTTTTCGCGACAAACCCTTGCAATCGACGAAAGCAGAAGATATTGCCCGACTGGGGATCGCGCGCACCTTTCAGCATACCCAATTGCTACCGCAGATGAGTGTGCTGGAGAATGTGGCGCTGGGTGCGCATCTGCGGCGCTCTGCCGGTGCCATACGCAGCATATTGCGGCTGGATCGGCGTGATGAGGCAGCCCTGCTGCGCGAAGCAGCTGTTCAGCTGGAACGGGTTGGGCTGGGCGATTGCATGTTCGAGCTGGCCGGCAATCTGTCGCTGGGAAAACAGCGGATCGTGGAAGTAGCACGGGCGCTGGCGCTTGATCCAACACTGCTGTTGCTGGATGAGCCGGCAGCGGGCCTGCGCTATATGGAGAAGCAGGAGCTGGCTGCGGTGTTGTCCGGATTACGTGACGAAGGCATGAGCATCCTGCTGGTAGAGCACGATATGGACTTTGTAATGAAACTGACCAGCCATCTGGTAGTGATGGATTTCGGCACAAAAATTGCAGAAGGCACGCCGGCACAGATTCAGCAGAACGACAAAGTCCTGCAAGCATACCTGGGCGGGATTGATGATGATGTTATCACAGATGAAATTGCGATCGACACGACCGACAATAATGAGGTACGCGTATGAGCCGGTTACTGGAAGCACATAATATTAATGCGCAGTACGGCAAGGTGCTTGCGGTCAATGACGTATCTCTGGCCATGGACCAGGGGCAGGTCGTGACGGTGATTGGCGCCAATGGCGCCGGCAAATCAACGCTGCTCAATACCCTGATGGGCGCCTTGCCCACATCCGGTCGCGCCCACGGGCGCATTCTATACCGCGGGCAGGACATCAGCCGGATGCCCGTGGAAGAGCGCGTGGCGGCAGGCCTGTGCCTGGTGCCGGAAAAGCGCGAGCTGTTTACCAGCATGTCGGTGCAGGACAATCTGCTGCTTGGCGGGTTTCGTCAGTATCGTCAGCGCGTTGCCGGCTGGCGCGATACGCTGGACCAGGTTTACCAGCTGTTTCCGCGTTTACTGGAGCGTCGCGATCAGCGCGCCGGCACGCTCTCGGGTGGTGAGCGGCAAATGCTGGCCGTGGGACGAGCGATGATGGCAAAGCCTACGTTGCTCATGCTCGATGAGCCCAGTCTGGGGCTGGCGCCGCGTGTGGTGCAGGAAGTGTTTCGCATTATCTTGCGACTGCGCGAGACCGGCGTGTCGATACTGTTGGTCGAGCAGAACGCACGTGCCGCCCTGCAGGCATCTGATTACGGTTATGTTCTGGAAATGGGCGAGGTAGCGATGGAAGGCTCATCGCAGATTCTGCGTGCCGATCCCAAGGTAGCGCAAAGTTATCTGGGACTGGGTCACAGCAACAAGGCGCAGGATTGATCCGACTCGTATAACTGCGCTGGGGATGCCTTGTAGGCCAAATTTTGCATGTGCTTTTGCAAAAGCACAATGGGGCTGCCTGGTTTTTGGCCACAGGACACAAAAGCTTGCGCAGCCCCGCTATGCCGCTTCTTTAATCGTCTTATTGACCGGTTTCGCTGTCTTTTTTAATGCGGCTTTCTTTGCTGGCCGGGCCGTGCCCGTTTTTTTTGCTGGTTGACGCTTAGCGCCCCCCAGATTCTTTTCTTTGAATTCACACAGGTCTTCAATCCCGCATTGCGTGCACTTGGGCGCGCGCGCCACGCAAATATACCGGCCATGTAGAATCAGCCAATGATGCGCATCCAACAAGTATTCCTTGGGTACGAAGCGCATGAGTTTGTCTTCGACTTCCCTGACGTTTTTTCCTGGAGCCAGGCCGGTTCGATTGGAGACGCGAAAAATATGCGTGTCCACGGCCATGGCCGGTTGGCCAAAAGCGGTATTGAGGACAACGTTGGCGGTTTTTCGTCCGACGCCGGGTAGTGTCTCGAGCGCTTCGCGATTATCGGGCACAACGCCCTGGTATTGCTCCTGCAGGATAGCGCAGGTTGCCAGTGCATTTTTGGCCTTGGTCTTATAAAGACCGATCGTGCGAATCTTTTCGGTAAAGGTGTCCAACCCCATATCCAGAATATCTTGTGGAGTTTTACAGGTGTTGAAAATATGGCGGGTGGCCAGGTTGACCGATTTGTCGGTCGCCTGAGCCGAAAGCAAAACGGCGATCAACAACTGGAACGTGTTTTCGTACTCAAGCTCTGTGGTGGGGTTGGCATTGGCAGCGGCCAGTTTTTCGAAAATGAGTCTGCGTTTTGCTGCATTCATGAAGTACTACCCGATTGATTTGTGGTTTTGCGACGTGCGCGTGCTCGTTGCAACGCCAGTGCAATGGCTGCTTTTTTGGCGTCTTCGGCTGTTGGCGCTGCCGTGGGCGCCTGGTTCGATTGTGGCTGGTGATCGGCAGGTTGTTCGGGATGGGCAGCCTGGGCATCTGTCTGCTGACTGGAGGTGGCCGCCTGGGCGCCAGCACGGCGCATCCGTTCTTCTTTTTCCCGGGCATTCAGTTGCAGGCGGTGTGCCCGCTGTTCATGGCGGGTTCGGGCAGCGTCGGCGTCCTCTTGCGTCCATGGGCGATTGGCATCGACCATGGCGATGCAGTCTACCGGACAGGGGGCAACACACAGCTCGCAACCGGAGCACAAATCAGGGATGATTGTGTGCATGAATTTATTGGCCCCCATAATGGCGTCTACAGGACAGGCCTGGATGCACAGGGTACAGCCGATGCAATGCGTTTCATCAATCACCGCCACGAGCAGGGGCCCCGGCTGGCCGCAGGTTTCATCCAGCGGCAAAACGGGGGTATCGAGCACCGCTGCGAGTTTTTCAATGCCGGCATCGCCACCGGGTGGGCAGCGGTTGATCAGCGTGGTGCCCGCCGCCAGGGCCTGTGCGTACGGACGACAGCCGTCGTAGCCGCATTGGGTGCATTGCGTCTGGGGTAACACCGCGTCTATGCGGTCGATGAGGAGGGCGTGGTTCATAGGGAGCAATAAGAAAAGGACGCGGCCAGAGCCACGTCCCTTTCATTGTACCGAAAATGGCAGTGTCAGTTGCTTTCAGGCGGCGGCAACAGCCTGACTGACGCTCTTTTCTTCGGTTTCGGTGATAAAAGCTTCCACTACGGGGAAAATCTGTTTTCTCCATTTGGAGCCGGAGAATATGCCGTAGTGGCCGCAGCCTTTGGCCAGAAAATGCTTTCTGTCCTCTTTTTTGAGGCCGGAACACAGTTTCTGGGCGGCTTCGGTCTGGCCATAGCCGGTG
Source organism: Advenella incenata (assembly GCF_004217095.1). Lineage (GTDB taxonomy): Bacteria > Pseudomonadota > Gammaproteobacteria > Burkholderiales > Burkholderiaceae_B > Advenella > Advenella incenata. The sequence goes on from NZ_SHKO01000001.1 coordinate 1,900,081, forward strand.
ATATCGTCGTTTTCACCTTCGATGGTCAGCAGGCGGGAGTGGGCAATGTCCTGCGGTTTGACCAATTCATCGTGTACTTTCCATTCTCCCTTGGGTAGCAGGTGGTCCTGGAATACGACGCGGATGGTGTCCAGATAATATTCAGCGGGCAGATCCAGCACGGCATTGTATTCGTCATAAAACCGGCGGTGATGTTCTGCTTCGGACAACTGGTCGGACATCAGGTTCATGTAGAAGTCATAGTGCGCTTCCATATGCTTGTCCGGATTCATTGCCACAAAACCTGCATGTTGCAGAAAACCGGGGTAAACCTTGCGGCCGGCGCCGGGGTAGCGGCCGGGCACAACGTGAATCAGCTTGTTTTCGAACCACGAGAACGGATTTGAGTCTGCCAGGCTATTGACCTGTGTGGGCGACAGTCGTGTATCGATGGGGCCACCCATCATGATCATGGATTTGGGCATGGCGTCGTGTTCACCGGCAGAGGCCATGAGCGAGACGGCGGCCAGCACCGGTACGGTGGGCTGGCAGACGGACATGATGTGCATGTCGGGGCCGACAACGTGGATGAATTCACGGACATAGTCAACGTAGTCGTCCAGGTGAAATGGTCCCTTGCTGGGCGGCACCATACGGGCGTCTACCCAGTCTGTAATGTAGACATCGAAACTGGTCAGCATGGTTTTGACCGTGTCGCGCAAAAGCGTGGCATGGTGGCCCGACAGGGGAGCCACGATAAGCACCTTTGGATCGCCGCCCGGATTCTTGCTGTGTTCGCGTTCGAAGTGAATCAGATTGCAGAAGGGCTTGGCTCGCGTGGTGGTAATCGTGATGGTGCTTTTTTTGCCACCCACCATGACCGTGTCGATATTCCACTCGGGCTTTTCGTAATCTTTGCCCAGGCGATGGAACAGTTCAAAGCCGGCGGCAATGTTTTTTGACAGAGGGAGGTAGGTGTAGGGACTGAACGGGTTGGTAAAGAGGTTGGACCCGATTTGTGTGAACGATGCCATCGGCGTAAGAAAACTGCGGGTTAGCTCATGGAGCTGGTAAAGCATGATCATGTTCGGTCCATATCCAACGAAGGTCGGCGTTCAATGAAAAAATTCTAACACTCACTATAGGCAAGAATGTGAAATATGCGTGCGCATTTGTTAAGAATCGCCAAGAAACGATCATATGTTGCTGCGCAGCAATAGATACGAGCAAATATTACCAAGAATTTTCATGAAATACCATGCGGTTATATACGGGGTTACCCGCCCGACTGGCCACAACGCCCGCAAATATGCCTATGATCCTTGCCGGTGTCCGTGATCCTTACCAGTAGTTTTCCACGGCCAGGGTACCGGCAACGCCGCGTCGGCCCGGAGCAAAGTTGCGGTCGGCAAGGATTTTGCGAGCGTCCTTCACCATTGCCGGGTTGCCGCAGAGCATGACACGGGCGAGCGCCGGATCCAGGCTGGCGCCAGCCAGTTGTTCCAGTTCACCCGATTCGATCAATGAGGTAATGCGCGCCTGCGGCATGCCCGGCAAAGGCTCGCGCGAGGCTAGGGGCAGGTACACGAACTGTTGGTCATTGGCCGCATGGGTCCGGGCAAAGCGCGCAATATCGTCCTGGTAGGCCAGTTCATTGGCTTGCCTAACGCCATGCACGAGGATGATGCGTTCAAACTGCTGCCAGGTCTGCGGATCGTCCAGCATGGGCAGGTATGCAGATAGGCCGGTGCCCGTGGCCAGCATCCACAAGTTCCCCCCTTGGGGGAATCGCTCAATGGTCATGAAGCCGAATGCGGTTTTGTCGATATACACGGCATCGCCTACCTTCAGATCATGCAGGCGCGGGCTGAATTGGCCATCCGGGACCACAATTGAATAGAACGCCAATTCATTGGCATGCGGTGGAGTGACCATGGAATAAGCACGCCAGATGTCGGGTTTGCCATCGATCTGCGGATTTTCCGGCAGGCCAAGCCGGGCGAACTGGCCGGGAACAAACGTGAATGCGGGATCTTTGGTAGTAACAATCGAGAAAAGTTTTCCGGGAATCCATTCTGTTCGGGCGGTGACGATCTGGCTTGTGTATTTTTCCTGTGTCATACGGCGGGGCGTGGCCTTCCTTCAGCGTTCGAGATATTGCAGTTTATTTTCTTTTCCGTTCCATTCATCGGCGTCAGGCAAAGGCTTGGTGGACCGGCTGATGGTGGGGAAATCAGCACTGAGTTCGGCGTTGATGGCGATAAACTTCATTTGGTCCTGAGGTACATCTTCTTCAGCAAAAATGGCGTTCGCAGGACATTCGGGTATACAGACGGCGCAATCGATGCATTCGTCTGGATCGATAATCAGAAAATTGGGGCCTTCCTTGAAGCAATCCACCGGACAGACATCGACGCAATCGGTGTATTTACATTTGATGCAGTTTTCGGTCACGACGTGAGTCATTACCACTCCAGATTAAATATTTATTTGTCAAATTAGGATTTTACCTAATCTTTAGGGGAATATGCTCAAAACCCTATAGCTGTGATATGGTTATGAAAACACCTATGACGTTATCATGATCATCCAATCCCTACTCGATACAGACCTGTACAAGTTCAGCATGATGCAGGTGGTACTGCATCACTTTCCGGGGGCCCACGTCGAATACCGCTTCAAATGCCGCTCCAAAGGCATTGACCTGCAGCCGTATATCGAAGAAATTCGCAGTGAAATCCACGATTTGTGCCAAATCAAGTTTTCCGAAGATGAGCTGGACTATCTACGTAATCTGCGCTTTATCAAAGGGGATTTCGTCGAGTTTCTGGGGCTGTTTCATCTGCCCGAAAAATGCATTTCTGTTACGCCAGGCCAGGAACCGGGCGAAATCTCGATCGAGGTCAAAGGCTCCTGGCTGCACACCATCCTGTTCGAAATACCCGTACTGGCCATTGTCAATGAGGTGTATTTTCGCAACAAGGCGCCGGGCCTGGACTACGAAGAGGGGCGACGACGCCTTGAGGAAAAAATCCAGCTGATTACCAGCTCGGCCGATATGGCCAACTTCAAGGTGGCCGAATACGGCACCCGGCGCCGCTTTTCCGGCGAGTGGCATCACGAAGTGGTGCAGACATTGCAAAAACAGATGGGCATCAACTTCGCGGGCAGCAGCAACGTGTTGATGGCCAAGCAATATGGTGTCACCCCTTTGGGAACCATGGGCCACGAGTACTTGCAGGCTTGTCAGGCATTGGGGCCGCGCTTGCGCGACTCCCAGGTGTTTGCCCTGGAAAAGTGGGCCATGGAGTATCGGGGCGACCTGGGGATTGCGCTATCGGATGTGTACGGAACCAATGCATTCCTGCGTGATTTCGATATGTATTTCTGCAAGCTGTTTGATGGCGCTCGGCATGATTCAGGTGATCCGTTCGAATGGGGCGAGCGGCTGCTGGCCCACTACCGCAATAACCGGGTCGATCCGTCCACCAAGACATTGGTGTTTTCCGACGGCCTGAGTTTTCCGGTGGCCATGGATATTCATCGACGCTTTAGCGGACGCTGCAAAGTGTCCTTCGGGATTGGCACCAACCTGACCAACGATCTGGGTGTCAAGCCGCTGCAGATCGTCATGAAAATGGTGCGTTGTAATGGGCAGCCGGTGGCCAAGGTCTCGGATGAGCCGGAAAAAACCATGTGCGACGATCCGGCCTATCTGACTTATCTGCGCCACGTCTTTGATCTGCCGCCTGCGTGATTGAAAAACGACGTTCTGTTTGTGCCGCAATCGCGCCGGCTGTGTGATAATGCACGCTTTCGACAACGTTCAAACAGGAGTCAGTCATGAGTGAGATCAAGCGTACCAACGTAGGCAGCCGCCTTTCCGATATGGCCGTATTCAACGGTGTAGCCTATCTTGCAGGCCAGGTGCCCGACGATGCCACGCTCGATATGGAAGGCCAGACCAAACAAGTGCTGACCACCATCGATTCCCTGCTCAAGGAAGCAGGTACCAGCAAGGAGCGGTTGCTGATGGTGCAGATCTTCGTGGCCAACATGAAAGAATTCGATCAAATGAACAAGGCCTGGGACGAGTGGGTTTCAAAAGAAAATGCCCCGCCGCGCGCCACTATCGAAGCCCGCCTGGCCAATCCTGACTATAAAGTGGAAATCGTCGCAACAGCGGCGCTGTAAGCCCGCAATTTATCCGATAGTACGCTAGTGACGGCGCCGGCCAGCTACGCGCTGGCGCCTTGCCGATTGGATAGACCGCAAGGCGAGGCAACAGAGGCTTACAGCAGCGCAAACAGGGTTGCACCGATTTCTCCCGCCTGCTGACGCTGTGCCTCGGAAAGCGTTTTGGGGGCCAGAATGGCCGCTTCAGTATCGCTACGCATGTTCAGGATAATGCCGGGCACTCGTTCATTGAGCCGCCAGCCGCTGCAAATGCGCCGTAACTGACGCAGCGCGCCTTCACCATCGCTGCCTGCGGTAATGATTACGCTGAAAATGCGACCTTCTATGCGGTGTAGCACCGGGTAATACAGCCGATCCAGGCACTCCTTCATCTGGCCGCTGAGCGAGGCCAGATTTTCCGGTGCGCAAAACAGGTATGCGCCCGCTTCAAGCATATCTTCCGGGGTCACGTCGCAGGCGCGCTTCAAATAAACGTTGTGAGACTCGCCAAGCTCCTTGCGGATCGCCTGCGCTGCGTCGTATGCCTGTCTTGCGGCGGCTTCGGCGGCACCGGTTCTTGAGTGCCATACGATCAGCAGCGCGCTGCCGGTAATTTCATTTGACATAGAATAAAGTGCCGGCCGGTCTGGCGAAAATAAAGTGACGCCTGCCCTTTTTGGGGCGACAAGCCGGTAACGCGTCTCCTGTTGATAAACGGTGGGTGGGAGCGACAGTAACGCCAGTCAGCCTGTGCGGTCAGCCTGCGAGCCAGGGGCAGGGCGTTGGCTTGATCCGGCAGCGTATCTGTTTGCATGACAAGGAATTTGCGGCTGCGCCCAGCTGTTTACTACACGTGTCAAATTGTCTACCGGATAAACAAATCACGCAAGCCTGCTCTTTTTTGGCCAGCGGCGTTAAAATACCTTTTTGCACAAACATGCCGTTTGCTGGCCCGATCGTTTTTGTCCGCCTGGTACTGCCAGGATGAATTGACAATCAGGGAACGCAGGCTGTTGCCACTTTTATCGATATTCCCAATATTTCCACCTGCTCCCGCTTATGAAAACAACAGAACCCGAGTTCATACCGGATTCCTTCCAGGACAACGCATGGATGAATGCCGTATGTGCCGGTCTGGACGATGCTGGCCGCAATATGGTGGAACAGGCGGTGGCCTGGTGCGATCCGATTTTGCAGGACGCATCCATCGCAACCGGCGAGCCGTCCATCCATCATGCCAAAGGCATGTTGCAAATTCTTTCCCTGTTGCAATTGGATGCCGCGACGCTGGTTGCCGCATTGGTGCTGGCCATTCCCATTGATCTGGAGGACGAGTCTGCGCAGGATCAGAAAAATGAGCTTATCAGGCTTTTCGGACTGGAAACCTTCAGTCTGATCAACGGTTCGCGGGCGCTGTTACGGATCGGGGCGATCGCGCGTAATGCTTCATCGCAAGGGCACAACGAATCGTCCGGCCAGCGGGAAATGCTGCGCAAGATGCTGCTGGCCATGGCCAGCGATCTTCGGATTGTGCTGATTCGCCTGGCATCGCGCCTGCAAACGCTGCGCTGGTACGCCGAAACCAAGAATCCATGCCCGATCGAACTGGCCGAAGAAACGCGGGACGTCTATGCGTCCCTGGCCAACAGGCTGGGTATCTGGCAAATCAAGTGGGAAATGGAAGACTTGTCTTTCCGGTTTCTGTCGCCCGACACCTATAAGGACATCGCCCGCAAACTCGAAGGCAAACGCATTGAACGTGAAGCCCGCATCCAGTCCCTGACTGACGACATTGCCGGATCACTGGCAGATATGGGTATCGATGCCGATGTGTCGGGCCGTGCCAAGCATATCTACAGCATCTATAACAAAATGCGCAATAAGGGCCTGACTTTCGAGCAGCTGTATGACCTGCTGGCCATCCGTATCATCGTGGCCAATGAACGGGACTGCTATGCCACGCTGTCGCTGTTGCAGGCGCGCTGGACACCAGTCATGAACGAGTTTGATGATTATATTGCTCGTCCCAAGCCCAACGGTTACCGGTCATTGCATACGGTGCTCAAAACGACTGATGGGCATACTTTTGAAGCCCAGATCCGCACCCGCAAGATGCACGATTTTGCCGAGTACGGGATGGCGGCGCACTGGCGCTATAAAGAGGCAGGTCCTAAGGGCGGTCAGGTCTCCGCTGTGTCCATGTATGACCGCCAGGTCTCCTGGATGCGCCAGTTGCTGGCATGGCGCAAGGAAGTTGGCCTGCCGCTCAACGATCCATCAGATAGCTCGCTGCAGGCCTCGACAGCAGCCGCAACGGTGCAAGTCGATGCAGCGGTGCCGGCCGCGCCGGAACCCAAATCAGGGCAGCCGCGGCAGGAACGTCACAATAAAAACGCGGCTGAACGCATTTATGTGCTTACGCCGCAGGCGCGTGTCATCGAATTACCTGAAGGCGCCACGCCGGTCGATTTCGCCTATCATCTTCATACAGACTTGGGGCATCGTTGCCGGGGTGCACGGGTAGACGGGCAGATGGTGGCCCTCAATACCAAGTTGCTCAACGGGCAAACGGTGGAAATCATTGCGGCCAAGTCGGGCGGGCCGTCGCGTGACTGGATCAATACTCAACTGGGCTATCTGGCCAGCCCGCGGGCCCGTGCCAAGGTGCGCTTGTGGTTCAATGCCATCGAGCTGCAAAAGCGGATAACCACCGGCCAGGATCTGGTGGAAAAGGAGTTGGCCCGGTTGGGCAAAACAGCGGTCAATCTGGAACAACTGGCCGAGCGCCTGGGCTTTGCCAACAGCGATGATCTGTATGTGGCCGTTGCCAAGGATGAATTCAGTCTGCGACAGATCGCCACGGCCTTTCAAGAGCCGGATCCTGATCCTGGCGCTGCCTACGATACCATCGTGGCGCGCGAGTCTGGGGCGCAAAGCGCGGTCAAGACCGGCAAAAGCGGTGTGCTGGTGGTCGGCGTCGATTCACTGCTTACGCAACTGGCCCGGTGCTGCCATCCGGCGCCGCCGGACCCGATCAGCGGCTTTGTCACGCGGGGGCGGGGCGTGTCCATTCACCGCAGCGATTGTCCCTCGTTTGCGGTCATGAGAAACAAAAGCGCCGAGCGCGTTATCGAGGTCGCCTGGGGAGATACCGGGGATACGGTCTATCCGGTCAATATTGCCATCCATTCGCAGGATCGCAGTGGCCTGCTCAAGGATCTGACTGAATTGTTTTCCCGCATGAAATTGAATGTGGTGGGTGTCAATACGCAGAGCAAGGCCTCGATTGCCCATTTGCATTTTACCGTTGAGGTGCGAGACGGCGAACAGCTGCGAAAGGCCATGAACGCCATATTGGATATCCCCGGAATTATCAGCGCTGCACGTTGTTAAAACATGTAAAATAGCCCTTTACTGCTCGTCTGAACCCGACGCCAGGAGCCAATTTGACTGCTTATTCCTTTCCCGACAACAGGGGCCATTTCGGCCGTTACGGTGGCATTTTTGTCGCCGAAACGCTGATGCACGCTGTTTCGGAGCTGAATCAAGCCTATGAAAAGTACAAGGAAGATCCTGATTTTGTCGCTGAGTATCGGTACGAACTGGCGCATTTTGTCGGGCGTCCCAGCCCGGTCTATCACGCCCGCCGCTGGTCTGAACAACTGGGCGGGGCGCAAATCTGGTTCAAGCGTGAAGACCTGAACCACACCGGTGCGCACAAGATCAACAATTGCATCGGACAAATTCTGCTGGCACGCAAAATGGGCAAAAAGCGCATTATTGCCGAAACCGGCGCGGGCCAGCATGGCGTTGCGACCGCGACGGTGGCCGCGCGCTATGGCATGGAATGCGTAATCTATATGGGCGCCGAAGACGTGCGGCGGCAGGCGTCAAATGTGTATCGCATGAAGTTGCTGGGGGCGACGGTGGTGCCGGTGGAATCCGGATCGCGTACCCTCAAAGATGCCCTGAACGAAGCCATGCGCGACTGGGTCACCCGCATTGACGACACCTATTACATTATCGGCACCGTTGCCGGTCCTCATCCCTATCCGGCCATGGTGCGCGATTTCCAGCAAATCATTGGCCAGGAATGCATAGAGCAGATGCCTGCCTGTGCGGGTCGCCAGCCGGATGCAGTCATCGCCTGTGTTGGTGGCGGCTCCAATGCAATGGGCATTTTCTATCCCTATCTGTCGCATACCAAGGTCAAGCTAATTGGTGTTGAAGCAGCGGGCGAGGGCCTGGATACCCCCCGTCACGCAGCCTCCATCAACGGTGGCAAAGTGGGCGTCTTGCATGGCAATCGCACTTACGTACTGCAAAATAGCGATGGGCAGATTCAGGAAACCCATTCTGTATCGGCCGGACTCGATTACCCTGGTGTCGGGCCGGAACACGCCTGGCTGCACGACAGTAAACGCGCCACCTATGTGGCGGTAGACGACAATGCCGCCCTGGACGCGTTTGGCAAGTGTTGCCGTCTGGAAGGCATTATGCCGGCCCTGGAGTCGGCGCATGCGCTGGCCTACGCAGCCACGTTGGCTCCCACCCTGTCACGCGAATCCATTTTGCTGGTGTGCCTGTCCGGTCGCGGCGACAAAGATATGCATACCGTTGCCGAATATACCGGCATTGCGTTGTAAGGAACGGTAATGAGCCAGCAACGGATCAATAAAACATTTGCAAGGCTGGGGCGGCGTACCGCCCTGATTCCTTACATTGCGGCAGGCGACCCGAATCCGGCGGCAACGGTTCCGCTCATGCACGGGCTGGTCAGGGCCGGGGCCGATATTATCGAGCTGGGCGTGCCGTTTTCCGATCCCATGGCAGATGGTCCCGTGATTCAGCAGGCCACAGCACGCGCCATTGCCCAGGGCGTGGGCTTGCGCGATGTGCTGGACATGGTCGCCGTGTTTCGCAAGCTGGACCAAAGCACGCCGGTCGTGTTGATGGGCTATGCCAATTCGATTGAAGCCATGGGGCAGCCGCAGTTTGCCGCCCAGGCCGGTAAATCGGGTGTGGACGGGATATTGATTGTAGACTGTCCGCCAGAAGAATATGATGACTTTGCCGGCGATCTTCGCGCTCAGGGAATTTCGCCTATTTTCCTGCTTTCGCCGACCTCGACCGAGGCGCGGATCCAGGCAGTGGCAAAACGGGCCGAAGGCTATCTTTACTACGTGTCCCTCAAAGGCACCACCGGGTCATCGACTATCGATATCAGTCAGGTGCGCGAACGGGTCGCAAGCATCAAGAAACACGTATCCATTCCGGTTGGCGTCGGTTTCGGCATTCGCGATGCAGCCAGTGCTGTACAGGTTGCCGAAGCCGCCGATGCAGTCGTTATCGGTAGCCGCCTGATCGAAACCATGACGCAGGCGATCGCCCAACAACCATCGGCCAACCCGTCCGACGTGGCAGTAACCGCTGCCGAGGACTGGTTGCGCGAGATCCGGCAGGCGCTGGATCAGAACAGAAAATAAGCATTCAGAAATAAGGATTGACAATGAGTTGGCTAGACAAGATTCTTCCACCGCGCATTAACAAAAAGACCGAGCAGCAGGGGCGACGTGTGCCCGAGGGCTTATGGGTCAAATGCCCGTCCTGCGAGGCGGTGCTGTATAACGACGATCTGGTCGAGACGGTCCATGTATGTCCCAAGTGCAGCTACCATATGCGTTTGAACGCACGTGCACGGATTGACGCGCTGCTGGACCCAGATGGTCGTGTAGAAATTGGCGAAGGCATTCGCTCTACCGATCCTCTCAAGTTCAAGGATAGCCGCAAATACCCTGAAAGGCTGGCCGAAGCCACGCAAAAATCAGGCGAATCTGATGCGCTGGTCGTCATGAGCGGCAGCATCTGTACCGTTCCCGTTGTGCTTGCCTGCTTTGAATTCGATTTCATGGGCGGTTCCATGGGCTCGGTTGTGGGCGAGCGTTTCGTGCGCGGCGTTCGCGCGGCGATCCAGAACAAGACTCCGTTTATCTGTGTGGCTGCCTCTGGTGGCGCCCGCATGCAGGAAAGCCTGTTCTCATTGATGCAAATGGCCAAAACCAACGCCATGCTGACCCGCTTATCTCAGGAAGGGCTGCCGTTTATCAGTGTGCTGACCGACCCGACGATGGGCGGCGTGTCTGCAAGCTTCGCTTTCATGGGCGATGTTGTGATTGCCGAGCCCAAGGCGCTTATCGGTTTTGCCGGTCCGCGCGTCATTGAGCAGACTGTTCGCGAACAGTTGCCCGAAGGCTTTCAACGTGCCGAGTTCCTGCTTGAAAAAGGCGCGGTGGACATGGTTATTGACAGACGCGAACTGCGTACGGAACTGGCGCGATTGATGGCCCTGCTTACACGCCAATCCAGTGAAGCAGTGTCTGCCTAAGCCCGGAGGCACGGATGGATTCTGACGCTTTTCGACTCGAAAAAACGCTGACCTATCAGCTGCATCAGTTATCCAAACTGATCGATCGGCGTGTCGACTACTCAGATATTCAACGCATCTCCCTGAATGCCGGGGAAGGGCGCACGATTGCGGTCCTGGGCTATTACGGCACCCTGTCCGTGATTCAGCTGGCCCGGCTGGCTAATCTGGACAAGAGCCAGGCAAGCAGGGCAGTCGTGTCGCTGGTTGAAAAAGGCATTATAGAAAAACGCAGCGACAGCCGGGACGCAAGAGCATTTGAACTGTTTTTGACCCCGGCCGGGCAGTTGGTTTATACGGATATCGTAGACCTGATTGTCCAGCGCAACGACGTTGCGCTCAAATCCCTCACGCCTCGCGAAAAACAGACTTTATTCGGCCTGTTTGGCAAAATCCACCAGAATCTGACTGATTAACCGGGTGCTTGGGCGCAATGATTAACTTGCGCACGCAGCCGCCGTGTCACGGGTAAATACCCATATCCGCATGCTTGAATTTAGTTGATTTTTCAATTAAACTGCAAAAAAATTAATGCCGCAGCACTTGCGCCATTTCAGGATAACAGCGTCAGGAGACTTCTTATGCATCAGCCCTTGCGGCAGCCGCGCGCCTCTCTATATCATCCTTACACCGTCTATGCTCCATATCACCCCGGAGCAGGCCAGGACACCACAGCGCCGGTGACCATTGTAGGCGGCGGGCCCATCGGGCTGGTTACCGCACTCATTCTGGCTCGCCATGGCATCCGTTCAAACGTACTGATATCGGAATGTCAGGTGACCGAGGGCAGCCGGGCCATTGTTTTTACCAAACGCTCAATGGAAATCCTGGATTTTGCCGGGGTCGCAACACGCGTCATGAGCAAAGCGCTGCCCTGGACCAGCGGCAACTCGTACTATAAAGGGGAGCGAGTATTTCGCATGGAAACGCCGGTCGACGATAACGACCGTTTCGCGCCACTGAATAATCTACAGCAAAATTGGCTGGAAACGTATCTGGTTGAAGCCGCACAGGCGCAGCCCCTGATCCGCTTGTGCTGGGGGAATCGGCTCACTTCTTTTACCCAGGACGACTCAGGTGTTGCTCTGGTCGTTGATACACCGGAAGGCGAATATACCTGCCGCACCCACTGGCTGGTCGCTGCCGATGGCGCGCGTTCGACGGTGCGACAGCAACTGGGACTGGCCCTGGAAGGCGACAGTTACGAAGGCCGGTTTGTTATTGTGGATATTCGAATTGATCTGGATCTGCCTACGGAGCGACTGGCATTCTTTTCACCCGACTGGAATCCTGGCAATACCATTCTGATGCATAAAGAGCCGGACAATATCTGGCGTTTTGATTATCAGCTGGCTGCCGACGTTAGCAGCGAAGAAGCGCTGAAACCCGAGAATCTGGCGGCAGCGGTCAATGCGCAACTGCAGATGATGGGATACCAGGATAAAGACTGGGAAATGGACTGGGCTTCGGTCTATTCGGCGCGTGCGCTTACCCTGCCTGACTATGTGCATCAAAGAGTCATGTTTGTGGGGGATGCGGCTCATTTGCTTCCTATCTTTGGCGTAAGGGGCGCCAATACCGGGTTTCAGGATGCAATGGATCTGGGCTGGAAATTGGCGGCTGTCGTCAATGGCCAGGCAGACATCGCGTTGTTGCAAACCTACAGCGCAGACCGGGTAAGCGCCGCCAGGGAAATCATCGCAGAGGCGGGCAAAAGTACCCGTTTCATGGCGCCACCAACGGCGGGTTTCCGGTTGCTGCGCGATGCCACGCTAGGCTTGTCGCTTAAGCATGATTTTGTGCGACCGCTTTTTCACTGGCGTACCTCGCGTGCCCACGCCTACCGGGAATCCCCCCTGAACAGTGCGCAGGACGATAATGCCATCATGCCTGCCGCCATTGAAAACGGTAGCGTGTTTGTCAACTTGAAACTGGCTGATGGCAGTTATCTGTATGATCATTTTGACGAAGGTTTTCAGGTTGTCTATATGGGCGGTGGGCAAGGGCCGCAGGTGGCGCCCGAATCATTGAGACAGGAAGTGAGAGCCTTGCGTGCCATCGGCAGGCCTGTCACCCTGCATGTGCTCGGTTCAGCAGATGCTGCGGTTGAGCCGCACGGCGATCATATCGCCTACCAGGTTGCGGCTGAGGTGTTGCGGCAGCGCTATGCGGTCAAAGGCGGGGAAGTGTACGTGATCAGGCCGGACCAACACGTGAGCGCGCGCTGGCAGCAGTACGCCTGGGGTTGTCTTAGCCAATATATCGGACAATTGCCGGGTAGTACCGGACATAAGGAGAATTAAGATGAGTATTCAGACCCACGCGCTGGAGCAGGTATATGATCATTTGGCTGAAACCCTGGATTCAATTCCCGAGTCGGGCCGCAGCCTGATGCTGACTCGGCTGGCGCTGCTGATGAGCGAGCACATCGGGCAGGAAGACTTGATTTGCAGGTTGATTGACGAGGCGGCGCTAAACGACTAATGGAAATTGCCACTATGCATAAATTGAACGCAGTGGCATGATTTATGCTGCATCAGGCTCTTGCTTTACAGTAACACCTGGCCTCTGGTACCTGTGTGTACATCGGTGCGTCAGTATAAAAACCTATTAGTGGAGATACCAAATGAACATCAAACAGTGGCTGTCCGTGGCTACCCTGAGTCTGGCCGGGATGGCTGCCCATGCTGCGTGGCCGGAAGGCCCTGTCACCTGGGTTGTGCCGTATCCTGCAGGCGGCGGCACAGACGTGATTGCCCGAACAGTGGCTGCATCCCTGGAAAAAACGCTGGGGCAAACAATCGTGATCGAAAACAAGCCCGGCGGCGGCACTGCCATTGGCGCCTCGGCAATCTCCCGCGCCAAACCGGACGGCTACACTGTCGGCACGGCCGATTCAGGTACGCTGGCCTTCAATCCTTCGCTCTACAAAAGCCTCACGTATGATCCGGCAAAATTTACCTATATCGGTGGGTTAGCACGGTTTCCGCTGGTTTTGGCAGTACCAGCCAACTCGCCGTTTAAAACAGTCAATGAATTGATCGAAGCGGCCAAGAAAGAGCCGGGCAAACTAACGGCCAGTTCTGCCGGCGCGGGCTCTCCTCACCATCTGGCGCTTGAACGCTTCAAGCAGTTGACCAAAACCGATATTGTGCATGTGCCTTATAAGGGCGCGGCGCCGGCATTGCAGGATTTGATCGGTGGCCAGGTTGACCTTATGTTTGGTGATTTGGGCTCGTCACTGCCCAATATCAAGGCGGGCAAAGCCCGGGTGCTGGCCGTGACCGTGCCAGAGCGTCTGGCTCTGTTGCCAGATGTGCCCACCATGGCTCAGGAAGGCGTAGGTGATTTTGTTGCTTATGCATGGCAGGGCCTGGTCGGACCGGCCGGCATGCCGGATGATGTCGTGAAAAAGTTGGATTCAGATTTGAAAGCGACGCTGGAGAGTGAGGCAGTGAGCAAGAAAGTGCAGGCGCTGGGCGTAGAGATTATGCCCATGACGTCATCCGAATTCAAAGCCTATTCCGACAAGGAACGCGAAGACTGGGGCAAGATTATCAAGGCAGGGAACATCACGCTGCAATAAAGCGCAGCAGCAATAAGTGCCGCGTTGCGATAGGGACGCGGTGTTCACGTTTATCGCAGCAGACAAACAAAAAGCCCCTTGTCATTGCACTGTGTTTAACGCAGTGCTACAGACAAGGGGCTTTTTCCATTGTGCGGCCTGTTTTCAGTAATGGAGACAGGCCGACAGTGGTTTACTCGTCGCGGGTTTCCACGATTTCCAATGGTTCCGCCTGAGCCTGGCTACGTGCCTTGCGAGGACGTCCGGCAGGTTTTGGAGGAGGGGCCATCATTGCTTCTTCCGTGAGCCCGGAGCGGGTCTCTACCCATTCCATACCAACGCCAGAAACGATTTCTTTAAGCGCTTCCTTGTTGGCGGCAACGGCCGGAGCAGTAACAGCAGTTGCTGCGGGAGCTGGCGCTGATACTGGGGCTGCTGCAGGTGCCACCGGTTCATCAGCAACGACTGCCGGTTTTGCTTCTGCCTGCTCGGCAGGGGCCTGCACCTGTGCCACGGCTTTTTCTGCGACTTCGACAGGAGTCTCGGCTGCAGCAGCGTTGCTGGCTACTGGTGCCGGGGCAGTGTCGGTCGCGGCTGCTACAGCCTGTTCCACTGGTTCAGCGGGGGCGGCAGATGTCGCTGTTTCAACGGGTGTTGATGGCGCAATGGGCTCAGAAGCGACTGCCGCCGGTTCGGCCAGGGCCGCCACTGGATGATCAGCGGCAGGCGCAGCAGTTGCTGCGGTTTTGGCCGCAGGGGTATCCGACACGGAAGTCGACTGATCACTTTGCGCAGGCGATGCAGTGTCGTCAGACGCCACATTGTTTGTTGCTGGTGTAGTGCCAGACTGGCTTTCTGCGTTGTCTGCCTGTGCGCTGGTGACTGCATCAGCAGTAGCGCCTGCGCCTGTAGCGAGCAACACTTCGTTGGGCACGAAAGACGCTTTTTCGGAGTCTGTCGTCTCTACCGAATCGTTCTGACGACGGCCGCGACGGCTGCGACGACGACGACGACGCGGTTCAGTATCGCCGGTCTGAGTGTCTTCGCCTTCTGTAGCGCGATCGTTTTCGTCTTCGGAATCGTCGTCAATCAGATCCTGCTCGAGCGGGGTTGGTCGGGCGGCAGCGTCCGCGCTGGCCTGGCGGCTACGGCGTGGTGCCGGCGCTGCTTCGGTCTGTTCAGTCTCTGATGCCTGTGCCTGCTCAGCATTTTCTGTTGCTACTGCTGTTGTGACTTCGGTCTCGTCGCCGGTGTTGCGGCGGTTGCGGCCTCGTCCACGGCGGTTGCGACTGCGGCCACCGCTGTCTTCCGTGCTGGCGTTCGCCTGGGCATTGGCGCTGGCTGGCGCTTTGCCCTCGGCAACGGTGTCCTGGGTCTCGCTATCGTCCTGCTTGCGCTGGCGTCCCCGCGGATTGCGGCGGTTTTCGCCATCTTCCTCGGATTTGGCCGATGTGCGTTTGTCGCCGCGGCGGTTGCGTCCACCGCGCTCGCCGCGTTCACCGCGTTCACCGCTGGCAGCGGTGCGAGAGCCACCGCGCGCATTGCGTGCGCCCGATTTTTCGGTGGTAGATGCGTCTTTTTGCGGTTCTGCAGGCGCAGCCGCTTTTGGACCAGCCAGCCACGACAGCACTTTCTGGAACATGCCGCCGATACTTGGGGCCGCTGCTGCGCTTACCTGCGGCTGTGCAACCACTTGTGGTTTGATCGCGCTCGGTGCAGGCTGGTCAGGAGAAATGCCTTTGACCAGTGCCTCCGGGCGCTCGTTATGTTCGGATTTTTCCTTGGTGGATTCCCATGTGACACTGGTTTCCGGCGCTTCGATCAGGTCAATGCTGGCCTTGGGATCATCCAGCCGGGAATCATCGTAGCGGATGCGTTCGATATGATGGTGCGGCGTCTCGAAATGCTTGTTCGGAATCAGTACCAGATTAACTTTCAGGCGTGATTCGAGTTTGACAATATCGGCCCGTTTTTCGTTCATCAGGAACGTTGCCACTTCCACTGGCACCTGTGCGTGCAGGGCAGCGGTATTTTCCTTCATGGCCTCTTCCTGCAACAGGCGCAGCACATTCAGGGCGCTGGATTCGACGTCACGGATGACGCCTGTGCCGTTACAGCGTGGGCAGGTAATATGGGAGCCTTCGTTCAGGGCCGGACGCAGGCGCTGACGCGACAGTTCCATCAGGCCGAAACGGGAGATTTTCCCCATCTGGACCCGGGCACGATCCACATGCAGGGCATCGCGCAGTTTCTGTTCGACAGCCCGCTGGTTCTTGTTGTCTTCCATGTCGATGAAGTCGATCACGATCAGACCACCCAGGTCGCGCAGGCGCAACTGGCGAGCCACTTCTTCGGCGGCTTCCAGATTGGTGCGCATGGCGGTTTCTTCGATATCGGCGCCACGCGTAGAGCGGGCCGAGTTCACGTCAATGGCGACCAGGGCTTCTGTGTGGTCAATAACCACAGAGCCGCCGGAAGGCAACTGGACGGTACGTGAATATGCGGTTTCGATCTGGTGTTCGATCTGGAATCGCGAAAACAGGGGAATATCATCCTGATAGCGTTTGACGCGATTGACGTTGTCAGGCATGACGTCTTGCATGAAAGCCGTTGCCTGTTGCGTAATGGCCTCGGTGTCGATCAGGATTTCGCTGATGTCGGGCGAGAAATAATCGCGGATGGCGCGAATAACCAGGCTCGATTCCTGGTAAATGAGGACCGGAGCAGGGTAGTCTTTAGCAGCGGCATCAATGGCGGTCCACAGTTGCAGCAGGTATTTCAAGTCCCACTGCAGTTCGGGAACGCTGCGGCCAATACCGGCGGTACGGGCAATAATGCTCATGCCAGTCGGCAGGTCAAGCTGCTCCATGGCATCGCGCAGTTCCTGGCGATCTTCGCCTTCGATGCGACGCGATACACCACCACCACGCGGGTTGTTGGGCATCAGGACCAGATAGCGGCCAGCCAGGGAAATGAACGTGGTCAGGGCTGCGCCCTTATTGCCGCGCTCTTCCTTTTCTACCTGGATAATGAGTTCCTGGCCTTCGTGCAGGGCGTCCTGGATGCGTGCACTGCGCACATCCACGCCTTCCTTGAAATAGCTGCGGACCACTTCCTTGAAAGGAAGAAAACCGTGGCGATCGTGACCATAGTTGACAAAGCAGGCTTCCAGGCCGGGTTCAATACGTGTAATGACCCCTTTGTAGATGCTTCCCTTGCGTTGTTCACGGCCGGCGGTTTCGATATCGATGTCGATCAGCTTCTGGCCATCGACAATCGCAACGCGTAATTCTTCTTGATGCGTTGCGTTGAATAACATGCGTTTCATAGAGCAGTTTCTCCGTTAAACGAGAGCAACGAACGCCGTTGCACTCACCACGAGTAACTGGTGAAACGTACGAATAGACGATTGACTCGCGCGGATCCCGCGCGAGGTCGGGGCGCTTTATGTGGGACTGTCTGCCGTCGGATGACGACGTGCAGCAGAGCCAGTCAGAAAATTAACAGAGTAAAGTAATTTCAATTGTTGAATTCTTCTGTGTTTTATCCTGCCGTTTCCTTGCGGTGCCGTCAGGACAAAATAAAAACCAGGGCGCTTCGTTCATTCTGTACGCTATAAACACAATGGCGGTGATATCTGTGGGCAGATGATGTATGGCCTGCCGCGTTGATAACAGATACGACAAGCGCCGCAGTGTTTATAAACCAGTCACTCAAAAGACTGAAATACAGATAGCGGATTGACGTTAGGACGGTACAATGCGTATTTGGCTGACGGGCGGAGACCTGCTTGCAGTTTCTTGGACTACGGGTTTCTCAACGCCGGACGGTTTTAATTCAGTCTTTTTGTGGTCTCCGAATTATAAGGCTCTTTTGAGTATGTGCAAACAAACTTCTGATAAAAAACCAACTTTTTCTGTCCGGCTGGTACGAGCGGACGCCGGATCCGACGGTCAGCGCATCGATAATTTTCTTATCCGTGAGTGCAAGGGGGTGCCTAAAAGCCATCTTTACAAGGCCATCCGCAGCGGCCAGGTCCGCGTCAACAAGGGGCGGGTGCAGGCCGAATATCGGGTAAAAGACGGCGATGAAATCCGGATTCCGCCCTTGCGGGTGGCTACGCCCGATGAAAACCGGGTTGTGCCGGCAGGCCAGTTTCCGATTGTTTTTGAGGATGACGCACTGATTGTCATCGATAAACCGTCGGGTGTAGCCGTTCATGGCGGCAGCGGCGTGTCTTTCGGGGTCATCGAACAGATGCGGGCGGCCCGGCCCGAGGCGCGGTTCCTGGAATTGGCACATCGTCTGGACAAAGAAACCTCGGGATTGTTGATGATCGCCAAAAAGCGCGCCGCACTGGTCGCGTTGCACGGCATGTTCAAAGAAAGCCGCGGGCGCAAATGTTATCTTGCCCTGGTTGAGGGTGACTGGGTCAATGACCGGCAGCATATACGGCTGCCCCTGGAAAAATACCTGACCCGCGATGGCGAGCGGCGGGTGCGGGTTCGTCCCGATGGCAAAGTTGCGCATACGATAGTGAGCAAGGAGGCGCGTTTTGGCCGCTATACGCTGGTCAAGGCCGAGCTGCGCACCGGGCGCACCCATCAGATTCGGGTGCATCTGGCCGCTAGTGGTTTTCCTATCGTGGGCGACGAAAAATATGGCAATGACGAGACCCGCATTGCGTTTGCCCGACAGGGGTTTGCCCGCATGTTCCTGCATGCTCATACGCTGGAAATCCCTCATCCTGTAACGCAGGAGCCCTTATCGCTGACTGCGCCGCTGCCCGAGGTGTGCCGACAATTGCTCGATCGTTTGGCGGTCCGCCGCTAAGCGCGGACGCCTTTGTGGTTGGCGCAAGCGGCGTCACAGCAGGAACTTCAATTTATTGTTGTTTAAATGCACCGCTACCCCCTCCTGATTTCATAATATGGAAAATAGAATGCGTTATTCACTTGCCATCTTCGATTGGGATGGAACCCTCATGGATTCCACCCATACCATTGTCGCAGCCATTCAGGCTGCCTGTCGTGATATGGGATTGCCTGTACCCGGCGTTGCGCAGGCCAGCTGGGTTATCGGGCTCTCGCTCGATGAGGCGCTGCATCGCGCCGTGCCCGATTTGACGCCGTCCCAGTTGCCGCGGTTTCTCGAACGCTATCGCATCCACTACCTGCTCAGGGACCCTGATTTGCGCACCTTCGATGGCATTATTGGTATGCTCGATGCATTGCAGGCCGAGGGGGTGCTGATGGCCGTGGCTACGGGTAAAAGCCGTGTCGGATTGGACCGGGTATTGACTGGAATGAACCTGGGGCACTATTTTGATGCCTCCCGTACCGCGGATCAGACATTTAGCAAGCCGCACCCGCGAATGCTCGAGGAAATTCTGGAGGAGCTGGCGGTGCCGGCCGCGCAGGCGGTTATGGTGGGCGATACCTCGCATGACATTCAGATGGCTCAGGCTGCCGGTGTGGACAGCATTGCGGTCACGTATGGCGCGCACAGTGAACAAGAGCTGGTTGCCAGCAAACCGACCCTGATTGCGGCAACGCCACCGCAATTACAAGCGTTTTTGCTGGAACATTGTCGAAAAATGGCTGTCTAATTTTCCAAGTAGTGATATTGATCATTATTGCTGTCCTTTTTTGCGCCAGCAAGCCACCGGAGCCAACCATGTCCTTACGCCCGCGCTATCCCCATATTCCGTCTTCCCAGATTACCCCTGAGCCGGTCTGGCAAGCCAGGCGGCAGTGGATGCAACAGATGGCCGGCATCGCTGCCGGAACCGGGCTGGCGGGCCTGGGCGCAACGCTACCGCAGGTAGCTGCTGCGGCCAACACGTTGCCGCCGATTGCTGGCATGCGGCCGAATCCGCAATATGCTGCAGCGAAAATCGATCGCAAGCTCACCACGGAAAAGGACATTACGTCTTACAATAATTTTTACGAGTTCGGGACAGGCAAGGGTGACCCGCTAGATTATTCGGGAAAAATGCGCACAGAGCCCTGGCAGGTGCAGGTAAGTGGTGAGGTGGAAAAACCACGTACTTTCGATCTGGATGAGCTGGTCAAATTGGCGCCGCAGGAAGAGCGGGTGTACCGGCTGCGGTGCGTAGAAGCCTGGTCTATGGTGATTCCGTGGGTGGGCTATCCGCTATCGGCGCTGCTCAAGCAGGTGCAGCCCACCAGCAAGGCCAAATTCGTTCAATTTGTGACCGATACCCAGCCCGAGGCGATGCCTGGCCTGAGCGATCGTATTATTCCGTGGCCCTATCGCGAGGGGTTGCGCATGGACGAAGCCATGAATCCGCTTACCCTGCTTACTTTCGGACTTTACGGTAAGCGCCTGCCCAACCAGAACGGCGCGCCGTTGCGTATTATTGTTCCCTGGAAATACGGCTTCAAGTCGGGCAAATCCATTGTCAAAATCGTGCTCTCCGAGACCATGCCCGAAACCAGTTGGGTGGCCATTGCCCCCTCGGAATACGGTTTTTATGCGAATGTGAATCCGGATGTGCCGCACCCGCGCTGGAGCCAATCGCATGAGCGCGTTATCGGCGGCGGCTTCTTTGATCCCAAAGTGCCAACCTTGAAATTTAACGGTTATGGGGAGCAGGTCGCTTCACTTTACAGTGCAATGGATTTGCGTGCCAATTATTGAGCAACAAGGTGTTCTTCATGTCTGAATCTACCGGCGCGGCCCCGCCTGCAGCCAGCGCCAGGGCTGCCTCAATGACGCGCAGACGCTGGACGGCCAGCCAGGTGGCACGCTTTAAACCCGTGCTGTTTTCGCTCTGCCTGATTCCTTTTCTGCGCTGGTTCTACCTGGGATATAACGATGGCCTGACGGCCAATCCCGTCGAGTTCATTACCCGCTCTTCGGGTTTCTGGACGCTGGCCATGTTATTGCTCACGCTTGCGGTGACACCTGTGCGGCAAATGCTGGACCAACCGGCGCTGGTCCGTGTGCGGCGCATGCTGGGGCTGTTTGCCTTCTTTTATGTCGTGCTGCATTTGCTGACCTGGATCGTGCTTGATCGCAATATGGATCTGTCGTCCATGATCAAGGATGTGCTGGATCGCACCTTCATTTTTGTTGGCATGGCGGCGTTCTTGCTTATGGTGCCCCTGGCGCTGACATCCACGCAGGGCTGGATGCGCCGATTGGGAATGAAGTGGACACGTTTGCACCGGAGTATTTATGCTATCGGTGTGCTTGGTATCGTGCATTTCTGGCTGATGCGTGCAGGCAAGAATGACTTTGCCGAGCCAATTCTGTATGGTACGCTGCTGGCTCTGTTGCTGCTCTGGCGGATCGTGCGGGCATGGCGAAATCGGTGGCGTTCGGCTACGGTCTAGGGTCGTTTCGCTTCGTCGGGCATTGCTGGGCTGTGGGCTGCACCGGAAAAGACTTAACGCAAAAAAAAGAGGGCGGAATCATGCGAAGACGGGCCTGGCTGCTACTGGCGGCCGTGGCATTGGGGCTGGGCGCCTGCACCACGGGCTTGCCGATAGATACATCGCTGCGTGCTTCCGGTCAGGATAGTCGGGTTCGCTTTATTGTGCTGCACTATACCTCGGAAAATCGCAGTGATTCCCTGCGTTTGCTTACCCAGGATCGGGTCAGCGCACATTATCTGATTACCGATGAGCCAGTCAGAATATTTTCGCTGGTCGATGAAAATCGGCGTGCCTGGCATGCGGGGCAGAGCCAATGGTTTGAGTACCCCAACCTGAACGCCATGTCCATTGGTATTGAGATAGTCAATGCCGGGCCGCTGGACACAGGGCACACCCGCTGGGCACCATATTCACCATCGCAGATCAGAATGCTGGCGGCATTACTGCGCGAGATTCAGTCGCGTCATCACGTGAGTGCCTGGAATATTGTGGCGCACAGCGATATTGCGCCCTTGCGCAAGAGCGACCCTGGTCCCGCGTTTCCCTGGCGGGAGCTGGCCCTGCAGGGGCTAGGGCGCTGGTACGATGAGGCGGCGGTTGCCCAGCGCATTCCGCTGCTGAGCGCGCGTGCGCTGGCAGACGCCTCGTATATTCAGAGGCTGCTGGCGCGTATCGGCTATCCGATAGTGCAAAGCGGCGTCTGGGACCCGCAGACGCGGCAGGTGGTTCGCGCTTTCCAGATGCATTATCGGCCGGCAGAATATAGCGGCCGCGTTGACAGGCAGACCGTAGCCATTGCAGAGGATCTGGCGCGCCAGATCCCTGTGCCGCAGCAATAGCGCTTGCAGTCATTGGCTGCAGTGGCAGCGCTAGGCCAGAAATAGAAACAGTGTTGGAAATTTGTCCAGATCCGGTTGTGGGCGCCGTTTCCAGCCGGCAATGGTATCGGTTCTGATCCATTCATCTGCCGTTGTTAGCGCGCGGGCAATGCACAGTCGGGTTGCCGGATTCAGGGTGTCGATCAGCGTTGCGAACATGGCCATGTTGCGGTACGGGGTTTCAATGAACAATTGCGTCTGGTTGTGGCGGGACGATAACTGCTCCCAGCCTTTGAGCTGCTTGCTGCGTTCGGCTGGCGCAATGGGTACATAACCGTGAAAGGTAAAGCGTTGTCCATCCAGGCCGCTGGCCATCAGGCCCAGCAGAATGGAGGAGGGACCTACCCAGGGCACGACCTGGATACCCAGTTGATGGGCCAGCAGGACGACGCGCGCACCGGGATCGGCCACTGCCGGGCAGCCTGCTTCGGATACCAGGCCGATTTCGCCGCTGGTCTCGGTCAGCCAGCGACGGATGTCCGCTTCAGGCGTTTTGGCGCCTAAAGTGTGAATTGTAATGTCCTGGATTGCGCCTTCAGTGCCGGTCTGCTTCAGATATGCGCGGGCGGTTTTGGCATTTTCGGCAATATAGGTCTTCAGAACGGAAGCCTTCTGTTGAGCGCCGGCAGGCAGCCAGTGTTCCAGGGCAGCGCTACCCAGGCTGACAGGAAGCAGGTGAAGCGTACTGATCATAACGGTTGAGCCAGAAGAGTGGGGTTTAGATCGAAACTGCGCAGCATGCGGGACAGCTCGATCAGGGGCAGCCCGATGATGGCTGTCGGGTCATCGCTGTGCATCGATTGCATCAGGCTGATGCCCAGGCCTTCGGCCTTGGCGCTGCCTGCAGTGTCAAATGGCTTTTCTACGGTCAGGTAATGCTCGATTTCCTCGTCTGTCAGCTCACGAAATACGCAGTGCGTCACCACATCGGCAACGGCGTTGCGTGCGCCATTGGTGACAGCCAGCGCGCTATGGAATGCGACGGTTTTCCCAGACAGCTCGCGCAATTGCGCAAAGGCGCGTTCATGGGTTCCTGGTTTGCCTATCGGCTGGCCGTCGTGGGTGGCGACCTGATCGGAACCGATCACCACGCGGCCGGGATATTGGGCTGCGACATGTTGTGCCTTGGCCAGTGACAGGCGCTGTGACAGGGCTTCGGGGGCCTCGCCGGGCAGGGCTGATTCGTCGATTCCCGGGGAAATGGCCTCAAAGGGCAGGCCCAGGCGTTGCAGCATAGCCTTGCGATAGACTGAAGATGACGCGAGAATAAGACGCGGAGGGGAAAATGACATGGTTTTCATTGACTTATCGGATGTGAACAAGTTATTATCTTATGTTTTCCGGGGAATGTGTGGGTGAGCACTGAAAACCCACAGCGAAATTTCTGGAAAAGACCGAATTTGTTTGCCAGAACATGGCCGGCGTGTAATTAGGGTTTATAGGTATCAGGTTTATAAATTATTTGTAATTTATAAACCGTTTGTTATATAACCATTTGATTAATTCGCCTGAAAATGTTCCGCAGGCAGATATCTGTAATACAATATCTGGCTATTTTATGAAACCCGGTCATCCTGTGATCGACGTACTGGATTTTATCTCCCGCGGTGCTGAGCAAAGCGGCGAGACGCCTCTGTCGGCATTTTCACGGATTGGCGATCTACTGCCAGCGCAGGTTTTGCCTTCGGGTGATACCAATGAAGCCGGGGCAGTTGTAGATGGCCTGGTACGCTGGTCTGTGCGTGGAGAACGCACCCAACACGGAATACGTTATCTTCATCTGGAAGTCAGCGCCCGGCCGACACTTATCTGCCAGCGTTGCATGCAGCCTTTTGTCTATGAAGTGGACAGCGCTGTACCGCTGGAAGTGGTAACCAACCAGGCTTCCCTGGACGACGACGCTGATGTCGATGATCCGGATATGGAAGGCCCGGACCGGATTCTGGCCCAGGCCAGTCAATCGGTACTGGAGTTGGTGGAAGACGAATTAATTCTGAGTCTGCCCTACATACCCAGGCATGATTATGCATGCGTGCAGTATGACAATCAGGAAACGCCCGAAGGGGCAGACGAAAAACCATCGCCGTTTGCGGCGCTGGCAGCTTTAAAGAAGCAGTAACTTAACCTATTTTCTGCATAATTTTCGGGTTGTGCAGTTTTATTTTCGGAGTCATCATGGCCGTTCAACAAAACAAAAAGACACCTTCAAAACGCGGTATGCACCGTTCGCACGATTTTCTGACCGCACCAGCGACAGCAATCGAGCCAACTACAGGTGAACTGCACCTGCGTCACCACATTAGCCCTAACGGCGTATACCGTGGTCGCAAAGTTTTGAAAACCAAAAACGACGAATAATTCTCTGTTTAACCGGTAAGGGAAGAGGCCGTCTGTCGGGGCTGTCGTCCGATATGTTCCTGGCCGCTTCTTGTGTATTACCGTAACGGAAACATTATTTATAGTGATCAGAATTGCAATTGACTGTATGGGAGGCGATCATGGCCTTCCTGTCACCGTTCCGGCGGCCGTTCAGGTCGCCGCAAAGTTTCCTGATACCTGTTTCTTGTTGGTAGGTCTGCCTGATCAGGTGGCCGCTGCCTTGAAACAGGCTCGTCCGGCAAATCCCGCACAATTTGAAATTGTCGCTGCATCCGAAGTGGTTACCATGGACGATCCGGTTGATATGGCGCTGCGCAAGAAAAAAGATTCCTCCATGCGCGTGGCGGTGACCTGCGTCAAGGAGGATCGTGCCGATGCCTGCGTCTCTGCAGGCAATACCGGCGCCTGGATGGCCATTTCCCGCTACGTTCTCAAAACCATGGATGGGATCGATCGTCCAGCCATTGCTGCCGCTATTCCCAATCAGCGAGGTGGTACCACGACCGTGCTTGACCTGGGCGCCAATGTCGATTGCTCGGCAGAGCATCTGCTTGAGTTTGCCATCATGGGCGCGGCATTGTCGCAATCAGTTGAACACATTGAAAATCCCACTATCGGCCTGCTCAATATCGGGCAGGAAGCTATCAAGGGCAATGATGTGGTCAAGGAAGCGGCCGAGCTGCTGCGCGCCAGCAATCTGAATTTCTACGGTAATGTTGAGGGCGACGATATCTTCAAGGGCACCACTAATGTGGTGGTCTGCGACGGTTTTGTCGGCAACGTTGTGCTCAAGTCCGTTGAGGGCTTGTCCAAGATGATCGGCAGCATGATTCGTGATGAATTCATGCGCAATCCGTTCACGATGGCCGCTGGCCTGTTTGCACGGCCTGTTCTGAACCGCTTTCGCAACCGGGTTGATTCGCGTAACCATAATGGGGCAGCTCTGCTTGGTTTGCGCGGCGTTGTCATCAAAAGTCACGGTTCGGCCGATATCTACGCTTATACCGTTGCACTCGAGCGCGCCCGGGAGGCGGTTGCCAGCAAACTGCTGGAAAAAACCTCCAGCTCCGTGCTGCAGATCAGTCAGCTCATTCGCTCAAAAAATACGGAAAGCAGCGCATAATAGTTATAAAAACTATAAAATTGCCTGCTTTACTTATTTAAATTGTCTTCGGAGCCATACATGACTTATTCAACCATCGTGGGTACGGGAAGTTATTTACCCCCCAACTGTGTCACCAACACGATGCTTGCTCAAGATATGGCCCAGCGGGGTCTTGAGACGTCTGATGAATGGATTGTGACCCGTACTGGTATTCATCAGCGGCATCTGGCCGATCCGGGTGTGACCTCCAGCGAACTGGGCTTTCTGGCCGCCGAAAAGGCGCTTGCCGATGCCGGTATTGCTGCGGCTGATCTTGATCTGATTATTGTTGCAACGTCCACCCCCGATTTCATTTTCCCCAGTACCGCCTGCCTGATTCAGGCAAAATTGGGCAATAAGGGCGGCGCTGCGTTTGATATCCAGGCCGTCTGCAGTGGTTTTGTATACGCGCTGGCGACCGCCGACAGTTTTATCCGGGCAGGCAACGCGCGCAACGCGCTGGTGATCGGCACCGAAGTGTTCTCCCGGATTCTGGACTGGAACGATCGCGCCACCTGCGTTCTTTTTGGCGACGGCGCCGGCGCCATGGTGCTCACGGCCTCCGATGAGCCTGGCATACTGGCCTCGCAACTGAATGCCGATGGTTCGCTGCACACGATATTGAATACTGCCGGGCGGATCGAAAATGGTCAGGTCACCGGCGACCCCTTCCTGCGTATGGATGGGCAGTCTGTTTTCAAGAAGGCCGTCACGGTTCTGGATAAGTCGGCGCGCCAGGTATGCGAAAAAGCAGGCGTTCAGCTCAGCGATCTGGACTGGATGGTGCCGCATCAGGCCAACATCCGGATCATCGACTTCCTGGGACGCAAATTGGGCATTCCCAGCGAAAAAGTGGTTGCGACGGTGGGCGAACATGCCAATACCTCTGCTGCAAGCGTGCCGCTGGCCTTTGATGTGGCGCGACGCGACGGTCGTATCAAAAAAGGTGATCTGGTTCTCATGCAAGGCGTGGGGGGCGGTTTTACCTGGGGCTCCGTTCTGGCCCGTATCTGAATTTTTACTTCAACACAGAAAACCATGAAACTCGCATTCGTATTTCCAGGACAGGGTTCGCAAACCGTCGGCATGCTTGCCGGATGGGCGGGCAACCCGGCCATCGACGCTGCCATGCAGCGCGCATCCACGGCGCTGGGTCAGGATCTGGGCGCCCTTGTCGAGCAGGGGCCTGCCGAAGAACTCAATCTTACTGTCAATACGCAGCCGGTCATGCTGGCCTGCAGTGTGGCCATGTATGATGCCTGGCGCCAGGCTGGCGGCAGGCAACCCGAGGTTATGGCCGGACACAGTCTGGGTGAATACTCGGCCCTGACCGCGGCAGGCACCTTTTCGCTTGAAGATGCTGTGCGCCTGGTGCGCATTCGTGCCAGCGCAATGCAGGACGCTGTGCCCGTGGGTACCGGCGGGATGGCAGCGATTCTGGGGCTGGATGACGAAACCGTACTTGCTGTTTGCAGCGAGGCTAGTACAGATACCATTGTTGAAGCGGTCAATTTTAACGCACCGGCCCAGGTAGTGATTGCCGGGCACAAGGACGCGGTGCAGCGCGCCTGCGACCTGGCTAAGGCAAAAGGAGCCAAACGGGCGTTGTTGCTGCCGGTGTCCGCGCCATTTCACTCGCGGCTTCTTGAGCCGGCTGCAGTGGTGCTGCAACAGGCGCTTGGCCAACTGACACTGAATATGCCCACGGCAGAGATTATCAATAACGTCGATGTTGCGGTTGCCACCAGTACCCATGCTATCGCCGATGCGCTGGTGCGCCAGGCCTGGCATCCGGTGCGCTGGGTGGAAACGATCAGGGCCATGAAGGCCCGCGGCGTTACCCATGTGGTGGAATGCGGTCCCGGCAAGGTACTTGCCGGATTGATCAAGCGTATCGAACCCGAGCTGGTAACGGTATCTGTCAATGATCAGGCATCCTTGGATGCCGCGCTCGCTCAAATCAACGCATAAGGAACAGGCATGTCAGAACAGAAAGAACTTACGGGCCAGATTGCGCTGGTCACCGGGGCCAGTCGTGGCCTGGGCAAGGCAATCGCGCTTGAGCTGGCCAAACGCGGCGCCACAGTTGTGGGTACCGCTACATCCGAAGCCGGCGCACAGGCCATCAGCGACTTGCTTGCGGGCAATCAGGGTCGTGGTGTGGTGCTCAATGTGACCGACGCCGCCGCCTGCGATGCCTTGCTGGCAGAGCTGGGCAAAGAAGGTGGTCCGCATATTCTGGTCAACAATGCTGGTATTACGCGCGATGGCCTGGCCATGCGCATGAAAGACGACGACTGGTCTGCCGTGATCGGCACCAATCTGGATTCGGTATTCCGGCTCTCGCGCGGCGTTCTGCGTGTCATGATGAAAGCGCGCGCCGGTCGTATTATCAACGTGACATCGGTCGTTGGATCTGCCGGTAACCCCGGACAGGCCAACTACGCAGCCGCCAAGGCCGGCGTGGCAGGAATGACGCGCGCCTTGGCGCGCGAGCTGGGCAGTCGTAATATTACCGTTAACTGCGTGGCGCCGGGGTTTATTGATACCGATATGACGCGTGCCCTGGGCGACGAGCAAACGGCAGCCCTGCTGGGCCAGATTCCCCTGGGTCGTTTGGGTCAGCCTGCCGATGTCGCCAACGCTGTGGCCTTTCTGGCAGGGCCTGGGGCAGGGTATATTACGGGTACAACGGTACATGTCAATGGCGGCATGTTCATGCAGTAAATCTGTTTTCCTGCCGGATCGGCTGGCTTGATCGCCCGCCTATTCGTGCAGTATTCGGGCCTGTGGCACCGTTAAATGCCACAGGTCTGGCAGGCAGGGCAGGTAATTTGAGGCAGTCGGGTTCTTTTTCTTATACAGAGCTGAAATTTTACTAAAATGCAGGATACGTAAAAGAGCAGTTGTTTATTTTTAAACTGTGTTTTAGTTTTACTGTTTTCAGAAACCAGTTTCGCTAAAATATTTTTTTCACATAAAGCCTTTTGCAATCGGTTTGTAGTTGGCTAAAATTGCGGGATTTTCCCCCTTTGGAGATTTACATGGATAGCATCGAACAACGCGTCAAGAAGATCGTCGCAGAACAACTTGGTGTAAATGAAGCAGAAATTAAAAACGAGTCTTCATTTCTTGACGACCTGGGTGCAGATTCACTGGATATGGTTGAGTTGGTCATGGCACTTGAAGACGAGTTCGAAACAGAAATTCCTGACGAAGAAGCTGAAAAAATCACAACCGTTCAGCAGGCGGTCGACTATATCAACTCTCACAAAGGTTAACTTGTGCGAGTCAACCGGCGCGCGCGAGCCGTCGGTTGCAATAAAAAAAGCGGTTTTGGAAAGTGGCTCACGTCAATATCCCTTGCGATATGGACGGTATAAACCTTTTCCAGACCCTTTTTTTATTTCAGGGTTTTGATTCATATTTACTTCAGTATAGGGTAGGAGCCAACCGTGAAAAGACGCGTTGTCATCACCGGACTGGGAATTGTATCCCCGGTCGGAAATACAGTACCGCAGGCCTGGGATAATATTGTCAACGGACGTTCCGGCATTGACCGCATCACACGCTTTGACGCCTCCGGGTTCAATGCGCAGATTGCGGGCGAAGTCAAGGGTTTCGACGTCACGCAGTATCTGTCAGCCAAAGAAGCAAAACAAATGGATACCTTTATCCATTATGGCATTGCCGCCAGTGTCGACGCCTGGAAAGACGCGGGCCTCACTGTTACTGAAGAGAACGCCGATCGCATTGGCGCCATCGTCAGTTCGGGAATCGGCGGGTTGCAGCGCATTGAAGAGACCCAGACTGAATACCTTGCAAAAGGTCCGCGCCGTATTTCCCCATTCTTCGTTCCCGCTTCCCTGATCAATCTGATTTCGGGCCAGGTTTCCATCATGCTCGGGCTCAAGGGACCAACCTATGCAGTCGTCTCTGCCTGCACTACCGGTTTGCACTCCATTGGCGATGCCTCAAGACTGATTGAATATGGCGATGCCGACGTGATGCTGGCCGGAGGCGCCGAAGCGACGGTATCACCACTGGGTATTGGTGGTTTTGCTGCCATGCGCGCCCTGTCTACCCGTAACGACGATCCTCAGACGGCCTCTCGTCCCTGGGATGTCGACCGTGATGGTTTTGTCCTGGGTGAAGGGGCAGGGGTGTTGGTGCTTGAAGAATACGAACACGCCAAAGCCCGTGGTGCCCGCATCTATGGTGAATTTGCCGGCTATGGCATGAGTTCCGATGCGCATCACATCACTGCACCGGATCGTGATGGCCCCCGCCGCGGCGTTCTGAATGCCTTGAAGAACGGCAAGTTTAACGCAGACCAGGTTGACTACGTTAATGCCCATGGCACATCAACGCCACTGGGCGACAAGAATGAAACAGAGGCGCTCAAGCTGGCACTGGGCGAGCACGCCTATAAAACGGTGGTCAACTCAACCAAATCCATGACCGGCCATTTGCTGGGCGCTGCAGGCGGCATCGAAGCGGTCTTTACCACGCTGGCGGTGCATCATCAGGTATCGCCGCCCACGATCAATCTGATCAATCAAGACCCTGAGTGTGATCTGGACTACTGTGCCAATGCCGCTCGCGAAATGAAAATTGATGTGGCGCTGTCCAACTCTTTCGGGTTTGGCGGCACCAACGGGTCCATGATTGTCAAACGGATCTGATTTGCAGCACGAACTGAACCGGCACTGGCAGGCTCGACTCCATGTCGGGCAGCCCGGTTATATTACAGTTTGCCATCATCTCGTGGCAGCCCTGGCCATGCTCTGTATTGCCGGTCCCCAGGCGGCGGCGCTGCTTGCGCTGCTCGCCCTGGCTGGTGGCAGGCATTTGGCCAGCCACAAGGCCGACCACAGATGTTTTGTGCAGGTTGGGCCCGATGGTCACTATCGGCTTTGCCGCAGCGTTTCGTCACAGCACGCTACCGATGGCGACGTGCGTATCCTGCAACAGTACTGGCAGGGCCCTCTGTGGTTTACCCTGGTGCTGCGCGATCCCTATTTTCCTCATTCACGTCCCGATGTCGTGACGGTCTGGTCATCTGGCCAGCCGCCTGATGCCTGGCGGCGTTTCTGCGTGCTGGTGCAGTCTGCCCAATGGACGCCTGAGCAGGGCGCCACCGCAAGGATCGCAATATGAGTGAGCGCGACGTTGACTGGGAGCTGGTGCAGCGGGTCCAGAAGGGTGACAAAAAGGCCTTTGACCTGCTGGTCCTCAAGTATCAGCGCAAGATCATGGGGCTGCTGGCCCGCATGATCGGCAGCCACAGCGAGGTTGAGGACATTGCGCAGGAAACATTTATCAAAGCCTATCGTGCTATCCCCCAGTTTCGGGGGGAAAGCGCGTTTTATACCTGGTTATACCGGATTGCCATCAATACCGCCCGTAACTGGCTGTCTTCTTCAGACCGCAAGCTGAGCTACCCGGATACGTTGGAAAACAAAGATGGTGAAACTTTTTCCCATTCAGACAATCTTATAGATATTGCCACGCCTGAATCGAGCATGGTAACGCAGGAAATCGTCCAGACTGTCAACGATGCAATTGAAACATTGCCCGAAGACCTGCGCATGGCAATTGTGCTAAGAGAACTGGAAGGTCTGAGTTACGAAGAAATAGCACAGGCTATGGCCTGCCCGGTTGGCACGGTACGCTCTCGTATATTCCGTGCCCGGGAAGCCATTGCGGCGAAGCTCAAACCTGTCCTGGGACAGGCCATGGATCGTCGCTGGTAAGGAATACACATGGAAAACACACGAACTGCTCCTGCGATTGACTGGAATGAAACCATCTCCGAAATGGTGGATGGCGAATGCGATGCCTTTGACGCGTCCAGAATTGATACGCCCTATGGTCGCCAGACTTGGGATACCTATCATCTGATCGGCGACGTGATGCGCAATGAGCATCTGGCCATCAAGCCGTCCGATCTGTTCAATGCCCGTATCAGTAAGCTGATCGCGGCAGAGGAGACTCATCACGTGGCACCGGCCCGCGGCTATCTGCGCTGGGGTGCCTCCGGCATTGCCGCGGCTGCTGCCGTGGCTGTGCTGGTGTGGTTCAATGATCCTTTCCAGGGAGACGTTGCACCACCTGCGCCGCCAACGCTCGCCGCCGGCCAATCGGCGGTGCCGGCCGATCTCCCGCAGAACGACTTTCAAGATTACGTTGCAGCACACAGCCAAATGGTAGGCGCCTATCCGGTTCGCCAGGTGTCATATGAACTCGGGGATGTGCAGTGATCGGACAGGACAGGCTGCGTTTGACTTGCCGACGTTCCCATAGCGTCATGCTGGCCGTATGCTGGGCCATCACCCCCTGTCTGCCGGTATATGCCGCTACGCCTGCGCAGCTGCTTATGCAGATCCAGAAAGCGGCCGAATCGACGGACTACAGTGGTACGTTCTTGTATCAGCAGGGCAATGTCATGATTACCTCAAGGGTAACGCATGTGGTTGACGGCGAAGGCGTCAAGGAGCGCCTGGAGGTGCTCGATGGCGACGCCCAGGAATACCTGCGCAACAACAACGTTGTGGAAAGCCTGATCCCCGCCCGCAAAATGGTGATCGTGGATAAGCCGCGCAAGGATCGCTTTCCTGCGTTATTGCTTGGCCCGATCGACAATCTTGAAAAATATTACGATATCCGGGCCAAGAATGGTAGCACGCGCGTTGCTGGCCGCCCCTGCGATATGATTGAAGTACACCCCCGGGTCCAGGACCGCTATGGCTATCGCTTTTGCGCTGATGAAAAATCCCGGCTGTTGCTCAAGTCGCAGACCGTTAATGAGCAGGGTACCGTGATTGAACAGGTGACGTTCACGGGTTTGTCTGTGGGCAGCAATGTAGATACGGCCAATCTGAAATCCGCATTTGATTACGCCCAATGGAAGCGGGTGGAGCACAAGCCTGTGGCTGTCGATCTGACGCTGGAAGGCTGGCGAATTCGGTACCCTGCAGGTTTTGCGCCCATCATGAGCATCGTTCGTCCGAAAGGAACTAAAGAGAACGTAAAGCAACTAATACTTACAGACGGTCTATCTTCCATCTCGGTGTTTATCCAGAAAGTAAAGGATTCTGAAAAAACCTTTAACAATCAAGGGGATGCCAGGGTGGGTTCGATGAATGTATTCCGCCAGCGGATCGACGATTACTGGCTTACCACCATCGGTGCGATCCCTCTGGCGACACTCAAAGACCTGGCCGTTTCTACAAAATTCATTCAACCTGTTTCAAAACAGTAAATACTGAAAAGGGCTACTCATGAATAACAAGGTCAAAAAACCGCTACAGACCGCTATCGTCGCGGCAATGATCGGGCTGGGCAGTGCGACTGTGTTGCTACCGCATACCGGCATGGCGCAGAATGCGCCTGCGGCTCCGGTACCAACTTCGACCGCCGTCACGGCGCTGCCTGACTTTACCTCTATTGTGGCGGCTACCGAAAATGCCGTGGTCAACATTCGCACCATGGAAAAAATATCGTCGCGTCCGACGCAGGGCTTTGGCCCGGGCGATAGCCCCGAGGACCTGTTCCGCTTTTTCTTTGGTCCTGATTTTGTGCCACCACGCGATCGTGATCCACGCTCGGACCGCTCGCCCCGCGGCGAAGGTGAAGAGCGCAGCGTGCCGCGTGGCGTGGGATCGGGCTTTATTATCTCCAAAGACGGCTACATCATGACCAACAATCACGTGGTCGATGGCGCCTCAAAAATCACGGTAACCATGAATGATGGTCGCGAATATCAGGCCAAAGTGATCGGTACTGACAAGCGCACCGATATCGCGCTGATCAAGATTCAGGCTGATAGCCTGCCCGTGTTGAAAATAGGCGATTCCAATACGCTCAAGAAAGGGCAGTGGGTCCTGGCTATCGGATCGCCCTTTGGTCTGGATTCCACAGTGACCTCCGGTATTGTGAGCGCCATCAATCGCGATACGGGTGAATACCTGCCGTTTATCCAGACCGATGTTGCGGTCAATCCCGGCAATTCCGGTGGACCGCTAATCAATCTGTCCGGCGAAGTGGTTGGTATCAACTCACAGATCATCTCGCAAAGCGGCGGATTCATGGGTATTTCACTGTCCATTCCGATAGACGAAGCCATGCGTGTGGTTGAACAGCTCAAGGCTACCGGCAAGGTAACCCGCGGTCGTATCGGCGTGCAGATTGGCGAGGTAAGCGAAGAGGTCGCCAAGGCCATTGGTCTGCCCAAGGCTGCTGGTGCACTGGTCAGCAATGTCGAGCAGGGTGGCCCCGCTGACAAGGCCGGCGTTCAGGCAGGCGATGTCATCACCAAGTTCAACGATTCAGAGGTGAAAAAATGGTCCGATTTGCCACGTCTGGTCGGACAGACCAAGCCCGAATCAGACTCCTCGCTGGAAGTCTGGCGCCGTGGTAAATACGAGACATTGAAGGTCAGAATCGCGGAAATTCCAAATTCTCCGTCCGATACCGCCAATAGCAACGAGCCCCAGGAGCACGCAGGCAGTGCCGATCGCCTGGGCCTGGTTGTGGAAGCCGTTCCGTCTTCGCTGCAAAGCCGCATGCGCATCAAGGGCGGTGTACTGGTCAAGGACGTCAAGGGCGCTGCGCTGGAAGCCAGCATCCAGCCGGGGGACGTGATTCTCGCGCTAAACAACCAGGATGTGAAGGATGTCCAGCATTTCCGCGAAATCGTGGGCAAGCTTGAAAAAGGCAAGGCAGCGGCCCTGCTGGTACGGCGTGACAATTTAACGCAGTGGGTACCTGTAACACCTGCAAAATAAGGCTACAATACGATATGCAGGCCAAGGGGCGCTTCATGCGCCCCTTTTTTTGAGTCTGAACCGCTGTGACAGGCCAGCTCTCGATATGTCCGAGCCAGGCCGCAGTCCGGGTGCAGGCTCTGCAGCCAAACCATTCCCGATGCCGCTGGCATCCTTACTGTGGTGGAACAGGCGTGCGTACTCTTTTCGAGTCTGCGCCAGCACTGCACTTTTGCGCTTTTTATGCAACATATACGTAATTTCTCGATTATTGCCCATATTGACCACGGCAAATCCACGCTCGCGGACCGCCTTATTCACCGTTGCGGTGGACTGGCAGACCGGGAGATGTCCAAGCAGGTTCTTGACTCCATGGACATTGAGCGGGAGCGGGGCATCACGATCAAGGCCCAGACCGCCGCGCTGCACTACAAGGCACTCGATGGCAAAATCTACAACCTGAACCTGATCGATACGCCGGGACATGTAGACTTTTCCTACGAGGTCAGCCGTTCTTTATCCGCCTGTGAAGGCGCACTGCTGGTGGTGGATGCCACCCAGGGGGTAGAGGCGCAAACGGTTGCGAACTGTTATACCGCCATCGAGCTGGGTGTTGAAGTGATGCCGGTGCTCAATAAAATGGATCTGCCGTCGGCCGAGCCAGAAGAAGCGCGTCAGGAAATCGAAGACGTCATCGGTATTGACGCCAGCGACGCCATCAAGGCCAGCGCCAAGACCGGCGTAGGCATTGACGAAATCCTGGAAATGATCGTGGCCAAAGTGCCGCCGCCGGTCGGTAATGTCGATGAACCTTTGCAGGCCCTGATTATCGATTCCTGGTTCGACAATTACGTTGGCGTGGTCATGCTGGTACGAATCAAGAACGGGGTATTGCGACCCAAGGACAAGATTCTGTTCATGGCGACCGGCGCAACCCACCTGTGTGAACAGCTGGGTGTGTTTGCCCCCAAGTCAGAAGCGCGCAAGTTGCTGTCAGCCGGTGAGGTGGGCTTTGTTATTGCCGGCATCAAGGAACTGGCTGATGCCAAGGTAGGCGACACCATTACCCTTGCCGGCAAGCCGGCCAGCACGCCGTTGCCGGGTTTCAAGGAAGTCAAGCCGCAGGTATTTGCCGGCCTGTATCCTGTGGAAAGCAGCGAATATGACCAGTTGCGTGATTCGCTTGAAAAATTGCGCCTGAACGACTCGTCGCTCATGTTTGAGCCCGAGGTTTCGCAGGCACTGGGCTTTGGCTTTCGTTGCGGCTTCCTGGGGCTGCTGCACATGGAGATCGTGCAGGAACGGCTTGAACGTGAATTCGACATGGACATCATCACCACCGCGCCGACGGTGGTCTATGAGGTTGAGCGCAACGATGGCGAAATACTGACTATCGAAAGCCCGTCGCGTATGCCTGAGGTCGGGCAGATTGCCGACATCCGCGAACCCATCGTTTCGGTGACGCTGTTCATGCCGCAGGAATATGTGGGCGCGGTCATTACATTGTGTATAGCCAAGCGCGGCAACCAGATTAACATGAGCTATCACGGTCGTCAGGTGCATCTGGTTTATGAAATACCGCTGGCCGAAATCGTGCTCGATTTCTTTGATCGGCTCAAGTCCGTATCTCGCGGCTACGCGTCCATGGACTACGAATTTCTCGAGTATCGTTCCGCCGATGTGGTGCGGGTCGACCTGCTGATCAATAACGAACGGGTTGATGCCCTGTCCATGATTGTGCATCGTGCCAACGCCCGTTATCGCGGCCGCGAAGTGGTATCGAAAATGCGCGGTCTGATCCCGCGCCAGATGTTCGATGTTGCGATTCAGGCGGCCATTGGTGCGGAAATTATTGCACGTGAAAACGTTAAGGCGCTGCGCAAGAACGTGCTCGCCAAGTGTTATGGCGGAGATATTTCGCGTAAGAAAAAACTGCTGGAAAAACAAAAGGCAGGCAAGAAGCGGATGAAACAGGTGGGCAGTGTGGAAATTCCACAGGAAGCGTTCCTGGCCATTCTCCAGGTTGAAGATAAATAAGGAAGTAGAAGATGAATTTTGCATTGATCCTGTTTGTATTGCTGGTGATCACAGGCCTGGTAAAGCTGCTTGATGTCCTTGTTTTTCGCAAGCGGCGGGTGGCCCAGTATGGCCAGGACGAGCAGGCGCACCGCCCCTGGTGGATCGAGTATTCGCTGAGTTTTTTTCCCGTCATTCTGTTTGTTTTTGTCCTGCGTTCGTTTCTGTTTGAACCGTTCCGAATCCCGTCAGGCTCCATGCTGCCGACACTGCAGAATGGCGACATGATTCTGGTGAACAAGTTTACCTACGGCATCCGCCTGCCCATCATCGATCAGAAAATTATTCCGATCAATACGCCGCAACGTGGCGACGTGATGGTGTTTCGCTATCCGGTCAATCCGGACATGGATTTCATCAAACGGGTGGTCGGTGTACCGGGCGACGAGGTGCTCTATCAGAACAAACGCCTGAGCATTAATGGGCAACCCGTGCCGGTCACGCGTGTCGGGCCTTATGTGAATCCATCACAGCAAAGCGGCACGCCAGAAGCGCTTGAAGAAAAGCTGGGTGAACATGAACATGCCATTCTGAATATGCCGGGCATGGGCGCGTTGCTTGGCATGACAAATTTTCCGGGCAGGGAAAACTGCGAATATAAGGGCACGGATTTCCGCTGTAAGGTACCCGAAGGACAGTACTTTGTGATGGGCGATAATCGGGATAACAGCGAGGACAGTCGATACTGGGGCTTCGTGCCTGACCGCAATATTGTGGGCAAGGCCTTTTTCATATGGATGAACTTCGGCGATCTGAGTCGCATTGGTTCCTTTAAGTGATGAACCTGTCAAGACTGGAAAGACTGCTCGGATACCAATTCAAGGATCAGCGCCTGCTGGTTCAGGCGCTCACGCATCGCAGCCACAGTGCGACGCACAATGAGCGGTTCGAATTCCTGGGCGATTCCATCCTTAATTTCACTGTGGCGGCGATTCTGTTTCATCGGTTGCAGCGCGAGGACGAAGGGGATTTATCCCGGATTCGCGCCAGTCTGGTCAAGCAGGCCACGCTGGCCGATATTGCACACCGGCTTGAACTGCCGCAATTTTTGCGGCTGGGAGAAGGTGAACTCAAGAGTGGGGGATTTCGTCGTCCTTCGATACTGGCCGATGCCCTGGAGGCTATTTTTGCCGCGGTCTATCTGGACAGTGATGTGCCATCGGTGCAGGCGGTGATTGAAGGGCTCTATACGCCGTTGCTCGATTCGGTTGACTTCAATACCCTGGGCAAAGACGCCAAAACCCTGTTGCAGGAAGTGTTGCAGGGCCGCAAGTTTGCCCTGCCCGTATATAACGTTGTCGCCACCAGCGGCGCCGCTCACGACCAGCAATTCGAGGTCGAATGCTTTATCGCGGAGCTGGATATGCGCAGCCAGGCCAGTGGCAGCAGCCGTCGCGCAGCCGAACAGGCTGCAGCGCGCAAAATGCTGGATGCCCTGGAAAAGGTATTGCCAAAGGGCAACGCCAAAAAGCGGGTGCGCAAGGTATCACAACTGACCTTGCCGGTCGCCGTCGAACAGGAGAAAAAATGAGTCAGGAACCAATTGTGCCAACCGAAGGCGACGGTGCGCAAAGCAATCCGTCAAAAACCGGCTTTATCGCGGTTGTCGGGCGCCCCAACGTGGGCAAGTCCACGCTGACCAACGCGCTGATCGGCAGCAAGATCTCTATTGTATCGCGCAAGGCGCAAACCACCCGGCACCGTATTCATGGCGTGCTCACGCGTGCCAATACGCAATTTGTGTTTGTTGATACGCCAGGCTTTCAAACCCGTCATGGCGGAACGATGAACCGCATGATGAACCGGGTCGTCACACAGGCGCTGGCCGATGTGGATGTCATCGTTCACGTAGTCGAAGCGGGCAAATGGTCTGCCGGCGACGAGCAGATCGTGCCCTTGCTGCCGGTATCAAAAAAATGCATTCTGGCCATCAGCAAAGTGGATACGCTCAAGAACAAGAATGATCTGTTCGATTTCGTGGGCCGTATCATGGGCAAGTTTGCCTACGATGCAGTGGTGCCGGTCAGTGCAGTCAAAGACGTGCAGCTCGATACCTTGCTGGCCGAGATTGAGCAGCGTCTGCCCGAGGGCGAATTCATGTTTGAAGAAGACGCACTGACTGACAGGCCAATCCGGTTTATCGCGGCAGAACTGATTCGCGAGAAAATCTTCCGTCTGGTAGGCGATGAGTTGCCCTATGCATGTACCGTGGTCATCGAGCAATGGGACGAAGATGAGAAAGCAGCGCGCATTGCCGCATGCGTTGTGGTAGAGCGCGAAACTCACAAGCCGATTTTGCTGGGCGCCAAAGGCACCCATATGAAACGCATCGCGACCGAGGCCCGCCAGGATATTTCTGTCCTGCTGGATAAACCGGTATTTCTTGAAATTTACATCAAAGTGCGCAAAGGCTGGTCGGAAAAGGAAAGTGCCCTGCGCGATCTGGGTTATGAGTAAGCGTGGCAGCCGGGTACAGGACGCCAGCGCCTATTTGTTGCAGGCCACCGCCTGGAGCGAATCCTCGCTGATTGCCCGGTTGTTTGCACGCGAATACGGCGTCGTGACAGTGGTGGCCAAAGGCGCCAAGCGGCCGTATTCGGTACTACGCCCGGTACTGTCGGCATTCGAGCCATTGCTGGTGTCCTGGTCCGGCCAGGGTGAGGTCAAAACACTGACCCGCGCCGAATTGGCCGGCCTGCATGGCCTGACCGGCAAATCTCTGATGTCAGCCTGGTATATGAACGAGCTGTTGATTCGTATGCTGCCCGGTGAAGACGCGCATCCCCAGTTGTTTGACGCCTACTATGAGGCATTGCAGCAACTTGCCATTGGTGAGCGCGCTTCGGGTTCGCTGCGCCGGTTTGAATGGACCTTGCTGCAGGAAACCGGCTATGGCGTGCCGGGCGCGCGTCCTGATTTTGACGAACCTGCGGCTGAGCCCGGCTTGCGCCGCATGCTGCGCGAACGCATCGATGAACATCTTGAAAAAAGGCCGCTGATGACGCGAAACGTATTGTTGTCGCTTAAACAGTATTAAATCCTGGCGCGCATCGATCGGGCCAATCAGTCGTCATGCCGGTCTCATACCGCGCCATTGTCTTTTGTGCTGGATCTCTACGTTTTTTTTTGTTCTTTATCTACGCTCGTCGTCCAGCCCAATCTCCCAATCTCCCAATCTCCCAATCTCCCAATCTCCCATTCTCCCATTCTCCCGTTCTCCCGTTCTCCCGTTCTCCCGTTCTCCCGTTCTCCCATTTTCCTGATTCCACCCACCGCCCTCGACCTTTGATAACGCCGGCTCTGGCATTTTCCCGTCACGACATGTTGAATTAGCGATAGTCTGTATACCTGCTTATTGTCGTCAGCGCAAAGGGATGATGACTCAACTACGTATGCGAATTGGTCACAGCTTGACGTTCATTGACGTGAACCTCGGTTATCATTTCAGATAAGACTTCGGGAGAGCATTTATGAGCGCACAACCTTTTCAGTGTAACCGCCCACGTGAGCGTATCACCGGCCGCGCAGGTCGTCCGGATTATGGATTGCACAAGCGAATCGTTGCCGGCACGCTGCTGTTCGCGCTGCATCTGCCGCTCGCGTTTGCCGACACACTCAATGCCGACTCCCATATTGAGAAAGTGACGGTATACCCGGATCGCGCGCTGGTATATCGTGTGGCAAGCCAGCATATTCCGGCGGGCGAGCATGAATTGGTTTTTGCCAATCTGCCGGCGGAGATGGATGAAAATTCGCTGCAGTTCAATGCCAATGCGGCAGGCGCTGGCGTGCAGATTCTGCATGTTTCCAGCACGCCGGATGTTCGCCAGACGAGCAAAAATGCCGGGGTCAATGAAGTGGCCAGCCAGATCGATGCGCTGGAGCAGCAGATTGCCCGACTGGAGGATCAGATCAAAGTAGACGACACCCAGATCAGTTTCATCCGTAACTACCAGAACGGGCATAGCGTGCAGGTCCGGGACGTTCCACCGCTGTCGCAGGATGCATTTGTTGGCCTGATGTCATTTACCGGCGAGCATCTGGTCAAGGCCATGCAAACGCGGCGTGGCCATTTGCAGGAAAAGGAGCAGTTGCTGGCCCGGCTCAAAGTGCTGGCGCAACGCAAAGAGCAACTGGCGCAAAGCGCTGACAACGAAACGCGCAAAGTCGTGGTGACGCTGCGTGCTGCCGAACCGGCAACCATCAATAGTGTTCTGAGTTATGTGGTCGCCGGCGCTGCCTGGTCGCCGGTCTATGATGCAAGATACGATTCGACTACCGGAAAACTCTCCCTGAATTACTTTGGTCAGATCAGCCAGGATACGTCTGAAGACTGGTCGAATGTGGCCATTACCCTGTCTACCGCGCAGCCGGTAACCGGTGTTTCATTGCCGCAGTTGGAGCCGTGGCGGGTGGACGTTGCAGCGCCGCCTGCACCGGCCCCTGTGCCGCGAATGAGCGCCCGCCAATCAACATTGGCAGCCGGTGCAGCACCTGCGATGGAGATGGCCGATGCAGCAAGCTACGTGCCGGCAAATAGCCAGACCAGTGCAACCAACACCACCTTCGAAGTGCCCGGCAAGCAAACGGTTAAAACAGGCGGCCAGCAACAGCGTGTGGCATTGACCACATTGACGGAAACGGCCGAGCTGTCCTATGAACTTGTTCCGTCTGAGGCGCCTGCTGTATTTGCCACTGTCAAAATGAACAACGCAAAAGACTTTCCTTTGCTGGCCGGTAACGTCAATGCCTTTTTTGATAATGAATTTATTGCTGCATCGGACATGGAGACCGTTTTTCCCAAAGAGCAGCTGGAACTGGCAATGGGCGTGGATCAGGCCATTTCGGTCAAGCGAGAACCGCTGCAGCGTTTTACGGAATCCACGGGT
Source organism: Advenella incenata (assembly GCF_004217095.1). GTDB lineage: Bacteria > Pseudomonadota > Gammaproteobacteria > Burkholderiales > Burkholderiaceae_B > Advenella > Advenella incenata. The sequence continues at coordinate 1,941,762 of NZ_SHKO01000001.1, forward strand.
CTGACCGGTAGTGGCGCCCGCCTGACTTACGAGTACAAAACCATCATTCGTAATAACCGTAAGCAGCCGGTTCAGTTGGTATTGCACGACCGGTTTCCGGTCTCGGGCGATGAAAAAATTGATATCAAGCGGCTCGAACCGACAGGTAGTGGCATCGCGCTCAAGGGTGATGGCCGGTATGAGCAGAAGCTGACCCTGGAGGCCGGAGAGGAGCGCACAGTGCTCCTGAAATTCTCCGTCCAGTATCCGAAAAGCCTGGACGTGAGCGGACTGCCATAAAGGCTTTGTCCGGCCGTCGTGATCGGATCAGGCAGTTGTGTCGTACGCCGCTATGACCTTTTTTACGTAAACCATGGCGCAACCCCGAAGGTCATCGCGCGCGCATTAATGTGCAAGCGCGGTTGCAAATAAAAAAGCCGGAGATCAGACTCCGGCTTTGCGGGAAGCAGGGCGTATCCCGCTTTACAGTGCAATCGCACTGGCCTGTCGCGTAACGCGATGAGTCGCGTGCATCAGGCCAGTTTGCGTGGCACCCTTATTGAGGCTTGACGCCTGCTTTTTTGAAGAGCTCAGCCCAGACGGGAATTTGCTCTTTGACTTTGGCGTCCAGCGCTTCCGGGGTTGCCTGTTCAGTCAGTATCGTGGCACCCAGTGCATCCATGCGTTCCTTGAATTTCGGGCTGGCTAACCCATCTTTCAGTGCAGACTGCAATTTAGCAACAACGTCATCCGGTGTTTTTGCGGGTACCCACATACCGTGCCAGATACCAACGTTAAAGTCCTTGAAGCCTTCTTCCTGCATGGTTGGCAGATCAGGCAACTGGGCATTGCGTTTTTCGCTGGTAATGGCATAAGCCTTGACCGTTTTGGCCTTGATATGCTGGGTGGTGTTGGTGGTCTGGTCACACAACAGATCAACCTGTTTGCCCAGCAGGTCATTCATTGCCGGACCGGCACCTTTATATGGCACGGTCAGCAGTTTTACGCCAAGGGCGTCCATCAGCATGGTGCCGCAAAGATGGCTGGCCGCGCCAACACCCGCGTTGGCCAGGGTGACTTTGTCCTGATTGGCTTTCAGATACTCAACCAGTTCTTTCATATTGTTTGCCGGAAAATCGGCGCGGGCCACCAGTGTCATTGGTACGTCGACCACCAGGCCAACAGGCCGGAAGCTTTTCTCGGGATCGTAACCGAGTCGCTTATACAAAGATGGTGCTGTAGAAAAGCCAATGTGCATGAGCAGGATGTCGTAACCATCAGGTTTGGCGTTGGCGACCTGCGTGGTGCCGATCGTGCCGCCGGCACCGGCCTTGTTTTCGATCACAACCGTTTGCCCAAGGGATTTTTGCATTGCTTCACCCAGAGAACGGGCGACGTTATCTGTTGGGCCACCCGCGGTAAACGGAATAATCATGGAGACGGGATGGTCAGGATAATCGGCAGCCACGGCGGTGCCTGCTGACATGGCGAAGGCCAGCGCAATATGGCTGAACAGGCGGGCATTTTTCAGTGTGTGTAACATTTGGTTCCTGTATTCTGTTTATTGATTTGAAATCGTTGCGGACGAATCAACGTCCAAGTCTAGTCAGGTTATTGACAGCCGTCACTAGATAATTACCCTTAAATCACTGAAAATAGGGCAAAAATGACAATCTGAAGGGCTTTGTCGGCCAATCGGCAGCGATGCAGTAAGGGGAAATATCAGCTGCGCCTGTATACCATGATCGTTGTGAGTCGATAATCCGGTTGGATGGTGGGGCACGAAATGTTAATAATTGTTAAGTTTGAAATGCGGGATTTAGGCGTTCAGACGACTGTCTGAAGGCAGTCCACATTTGCCTGTTTTACAAAGAAAGAATGTAAACGCTGCTTTAAATGGAAGTGAAAACGTCTATTTTTATATAAGACTTGTCATACAGCGTGACTCACTCTAAAAGCGTGTCTCAGCATAAAAGCGTATCTCCTCATATAACGGCGCTTTCTTCAAATAAAAGGTAAAGCGTACGCGGTCGTGCAACGTGTGCCTGACTGCACAAGTACATTTTGACAGGCAAGAAAAAACCGCTATCACGGTTTGTGCGTGGTAGCGGTTTTTATTGCTTCGCCCGGTTGCCGGGAGCGGTCTTGATCGACCTGCAATACCTGCGCCTTGCAGATCGCAGGCCTGGCGTTTACTCGCGGCTGCCGCCGAATATACCCAGCAGGGCCAGCAGATTGGCGAACACGTTATAGATATCCAGGTAAATGGCCAGCGCTGCCGAAATATAGTTGGTTTCGCCGCCATTGACTACGCGCTGCACATCAACCAGCATGAAGGCCGAGAAGATGACCACGGCCAGAATGGAAATGGTCAGGACAAGCGCCGGGATCTGCAGGAAGATATTGGCTACGGCTGCCAGCAGCAGGACGATCGCGCCAATGAACAGCGTTTTCTGCATACCGGTGAAGTCACGCTTGCTGGTGGTGGCAATGGTCGCCATGGCACCAAAGATGATTGCAGTACCGCCGAAGGCGAGCATAATCAGTTGCGCGCCGTTACGGAAATCGAGCACGTGACCGATCAGGCGTGACAGCATCATGCCCATGAAAAATGTGAAGAGCAGCAGCAGGCCAACGCCCAGCGAACTGTTCTTGTTCTTTTCGATGGCGAACATCAGACCGAAGGCGCCCACCAGAAAGACGATGGTGGATATGCCCGGAGCGAGTATCGCGTTCAGATTCAGTTGCAACGCGAGGGCTGCGCCCAGTACGGTGGGGATAAGGGAAGCAGCAAGCAACCAGTAAGTATTGCGCAATACACGATTGCGCACCACCTGGCCGGGTGCATAGCCTTCCTGAGGTAGAGTCTGGCGCAAGTCAGTCATGGTCTCTCCAATAACAAGTCAATTTTCATTAATTTCAGTATACATCAGACTGCAATTTAATCTGACAGTTCCCTGAATTTTACCTGAAATGCGAAAAATTCAACAGCAGCTGTCAATAGGTATCAATGGTCGTGGCGATACTTGGCGATAATTTCCGGGATTTCTTCCAGCAGACGTCGTTTCAGATATTCATGCGATTCATCCAGCAGTTCTGTCACCAACGCGTCAATTTCCGCCTGCATGTCTGCTGCCGGATCCGAGTGCCGGGAAGCCGCCGGCGCTGTTATGGAGGCCAGGGCATCGGGGCGGGATGGCGCCCGGAACAGCGAGGCATCAAAGGTGGGTCGTCCGGCGGTAGGCTGGATTCTGTTGAGCGTGAAATCGGCCTGGGCCGCCTGGCTGAACGCGTCGTTTTCGTCATCAGACCAGACGTACAATTCCGGTTTGCTGTGATGGCCCTGAGCACCCCGGGCCGTATTCAGAAACGGCGCATAGTCGTCCTGTGTTGGGTGTCCCGGGAAGACGGATGGCGATGCCGGTGTTCCACCGGCGCCGGATAGCGAAGAAGGCGAAGATGCGGCGCCCGGGTAGGAGGGTGCTGCGCCTGATTGGCCTGCTGCTGGCGCCGTGGCTGCAGTGCTGCTTTGAGGTGAACTGGCCGAAGCCGGCTGGCCAGCTTCTGGCTGCCATCGGTAAGGCGCGCCGGAAACCTGCTTGCCTAGATAAGGTTCTTGTGCAGGCCGGGCGTTCAGGCCACGATCAGGCGGCAATGGCGCACTGGCGGCGGACGATTGGCTTGTTGCCTGGACCGTTGCCTGTGCTGGGGCCGGTCTCGCGTGGCGCGATTCATCCGACTGCCATCCAGGGCTGACAGCGGCGCTCGCCGCAGACTTGCTACCCGGATAGGGTGCCTGTGCGGGCCGGGGCGACGTTGCAGCACCAAATGGCGGTACTTGCGCGGGGCGCTGCGTAGGCATCAGCACCGGCATGTCGTCGGCCTCATCCTGCCAGGCTGGCGTGCTCTGCACAGACGCCTGACGCCGTGGCTCCATTGGTGGCGGGGGAATATGGACGGCACCAGCATGTTCCGGTTGCCGAACGGGCATCGGGTTATCGGCTCGGCCTGGCGAGGCTGCCTGCTGGCGGTTTGCCGGCGTGCTGCCAATCGTTGGGCCGGTCGCCGACTGTGTTGATGCAGGCGGCTCGGGCAGCAGAACCGGGATATCATCATCAACCGGCGCCTGATCAGATCGGGCGTCGATTGAATGCAGATCCAGATGCGGTTCCTTCGCCTCAGGGACCGATAGCGTATGGTCTGGGCGTTTTCTGAAAGTAATGGACATAGAGAGAGACTCCTTGCAACGAGTCGGCCAGCGTATCAGTGGCTCGATATATTATGAGCCCTGACATCATGGCCGGCAGCGGTATATTGTTTGAAGCGCAACCGGGCCGCAGCCTTGTCCTGTTCGTGATTGGAGACAATTTCCAGCAATCGCACGAAGCCTTCAGTGTCAGGCGGGCAGACCAGGTCCAGATTCAGCAGCCAGGGGACGGGGGCGCCGTCCTGCAGCGCCTGCGCCGGGCTGTTGCGGGTTACCCGTACCGGACTGTCTGCCGGTGTGTCCGGTCCTACTTCATCATGCGGAATAAAGAGCGTATCTTCCAGAGCCCAAAGCTTGCGCGAGAACACGGCCAGCCGCCTGGGATCTGTGCAATAAATCAGGACCGGCTGGCCGGCCTGATATTGCTTGCGCACGACGTCGCAGGCCATGCCAAGCCGGTCTGCCGCGCCGAAGGCAAAATCAATGCGCATTCGCTTGGGCCTGCCGTTCAATCAAAAACTGGCAAAGCATGGGGACCGGGCGTCCGGAGGCGCCTTTGTCCTTGCCGCCCTTGAGCCACGCGGTGCCGGCAATATCCAGATGCGCCCAGCGATAGGCCTTAGTATAGCGCGCCAGAAAACATGCGGCGGTAACCGAGCCGGCAGCGGGACCGCCAATATTGGCCATATCGGCAAAATTGGATTTGAGCAGGTCCTGGTATTCGTCATCCAGCGGCATGCGCCATGCGGTGTCCAGTGCACGCCTGCCTGCGCTCAGCAGGTTGTCTGCAAGTTCGTCGTCGCTGGCATACAGTCCGCTATGGAAATTACCCAAGGCGACAATGCAGGCGCCGGTCAGCGTCGCGATATCCACAACGACAGCGGGTTCGAAGCGCTCTGCGTAAGTGAGGGCGTCACACAGAATAAGCCGGCCCTCGGCATCGGTATTGAGAATCTCGATGGTCTGGCCGGACATGCTGGTAACCACGTCGCCCGGTTTGGTGGCGCGCCCGTTGGGCATGTTTTCTGTTGCCGGAATCAGGCCGATGACTTCGGTGTCCAGTTCCATGTGCGCAAGTGCTTTGAATACGCCCAGCACCGAAGCGGCGCCGCACATATCAAATTTCATTTCATCCATGCCCAGTCCGGGCTTTAAGGAAATGCCCCCTGTGTCAAAGGTCACGCCTTTGCCGACCAGGACAACCGGTCCGTCGGATTTCTGTTTTTTCTTGCTGTCGCCGCGTTCAGGCGAGTACTTGAGCACGATGAAGCGCGGCGGTTGCTCCGAGCCCGCAGCCACCGACAAAAATGCATTCATTTTCAATGCTTCCAGCTGCTTGCGCTCCAGCACTTCTGCTGTAATGGATTTGTGTTCCTTGGCCAATTGTTTTGCCTGATCGCCAAGAAAGGCAGGGGTACACACATTAGCGGGCAGATTGCCCAGTTCGCGTGTCAGGCGCAAGCCTTTGGCGATCGCCGCGCCATGTGCAACGCCTTGCTCGACCTGTTTCTGATCGGGTTTGTCGATCGTGAAAACGAGCTTCTTGAAGGGCGAGGCGGGTGGGCGTTTTGCCTTGCTGAATGTGGCGGTATATTTATAGACGGCGTTGCCGGCGGCGGTTGCGGCCAATTGTGCGCTCTGGCGCAGCGTGGTGGCAGGGCAGGGCTCTTCGAGCAGCGTGGAAACCGCTTCAGTCAGCGAACCATCGCTGCAATAACCGGCAATGGCTGCGTGCGCTTTGGACATCACGTTGCTGTTGAATTTTTCCCTGGCGCCAAGCCCCACCAGCACCACGCGCTCGGCGCGCACGCCGGGCAGGGCGCGCAGGTCGAACAACGTGGCTGCAGCGGCCTTGAACTCCCGTTTGAGTACAGCATCGATGGCGCCGTCAGAGGCGTGGTTGATGAGCTTCGCTGTCTCTCCAAGCACGCCCTCGGTGTACACACCGACGAATAAGACGGCGGTTTTGATTTGTTGAATCGAGCGGCTTGTTTGTGTGTTAAATTCCATGTTGTTTCTACCTTGAGGCGTCGGAAAGATGCCCTCATTATCCCTCATCTTTACTTATGTCGCTATTCAAACGGTCCGTTGTTGCAGAAATCACCAGTCACGGTGGCGTTGTCTTTTCAACGCTGATCATCGTATGGCTGAGTGTGCTGCTGGTGCGTTTGCTCGGTCAGGCTGCTGAAGGGCAGATCGGTGCAGACATCGTATTGGGGATTGCCGCACTCTCGAGCATTACCGCCTTGCCCACCATTTTGTCGGTGGCGCTGTTCATTGCGACCATCACAACCATTTCACGCAATTACAGAGAATCTGAAATGGTAGTCTGGTTTGCCAGTGGCGTTTCGCTCAAAGACTGGATTTCGCCGGTATTGCGTGTGGCGCTGCCGGTCTGTGTACTGATCGCCATCCTGACGCTGGAAGTGACCCCCTGGGCTTATCGCCAGATCGAAGAATATCGTCAGCGTTACGAGCAGCGCTCCGATTTGTCCAAGATTACTGCCGGGCAGTTCATCGAATCGGCCGGCGGCGCACGCGTGTTTTTCACCGAAGCTCCCACCAATCCGCAAGATGAGATTGGCGCCGTGTTTGCCCGCGTCCTGGACAGCGACTGGTATACCATCGTGACCTCGAAAAACGCGCGGATCCGTCGCGAAGACAATGGTGACCGCTATGTGGTGTTGGGGCCAGGCAACCGCTATGACATGAAGAGCGACAGCGCCGAATTCCGGATGGTCAGCTTCGACTCCTATACCCTGCGCCTGGAGAACTCCTCAGGCACCAGTGCCGATGAAATCGCCCGGCAGAATGCGCTGAACCAGATGAAATCGCGCCCAACGACCAACCTGATCCAGGATCGCAAGGCGGAAAGCCAGGCCCAGATCATGTGGCGGATTTCCTTGCCGCTGGCCGCCTTGAATCTGGCATTGCTTGCGATCCCGCTGGGCGCGGTCAATCCCCGCCTGGGGCGTTCGGGAGACTTGCTGCTGGCCGGTCTGACAGGGTTGCTCTATATGAATATGATCAATTTGATGCGGGGCTGGATCGGTAACGGAAAAATAGACTTTCTGACCGGGACCCTGTCGCTGCATATCATCGTCCTGGCGCTGTGCCTGTATGCGTTCTATACCCGAATGCGTTTGAAAACCCCAAAAAAATCAGCGGCTTAGTGCCTGCACATATATTCATGTGGTATTTCAGTTGAAATAGACTATATGTATATACCCAATAATTATATAAATACGGTTCGTTATAACTTATAATCCGATAATGCGTATTGCCGCGAGCGGCGACACGCTGTCACCACCAGCGGGTTCCGCGACGGTCCAGGGCTCTCTATGGCCCTCTGTGCTGTTGTTACTGTTCCGGCGTCCCGCCTGCAGCGGTCAGGTGGATCAAAAAGGCAAGGATAATGAATCTACAGCAATTTCGTTTTATACGTGAAACCATCAGGCGCAACTACAATCTGACCGAGGCGTCCAGAATTTTGTTCACCTCGCAGCCGGGTGTATCCAAGGCGATCATCGAATTTGAAGATGAGCTGGGCGTCAAGGTTTTCGAACGCCACGGCAAACGCATCAAAGGCCTGACCAAACCCGGACAGGCGGTGGCCAGCATTATCGAGCGCATCATGATTGAGGTCGATAATCTGAAGAAAGTCAGCGATGAATTTGCGCGTCGCGACGAGGGCAGCCTGGTCATTGCATGTACGCATACGCAGGCACGCTATTTTCTGCCCCGGTTCATCCCCGAATTCAGGCGCCGCTTTCCCAAGGTTCATGTTTCCCTGGCCGAGGGCAGCCCGTTGCAACTGGCGCAAATGGTGTTGCAGGAACAGGCTGACATTGCGCTGGCCACTGAATCGTTGTCCGAAGTGACCGGCCTGGCGACCTTGCCGTGCTATAGCTGGGAGCATACCCTGGTGGTCAAGCCCGATCACCCGCTGACGGAACTGACTTCATCGCAGGCAAAAAACCTGTCTCTGGAACAGATTGCCCAATTTCCCATCATCACTTATGATCGGGCTTTTTCCGGGCGCACGTCGATTGATCAGGCTTTTGCCAGTAAAGGACTCAAGCCGGACATCGTTCTGGAAGCCATTGACGCTGATGTGATCAAAACCTATGTTGATGTGGAAATGGGTATCGGCATCATCGCCGGCGTGGCTTTTGACCCTCGGCGCGACTCCGGTTTTGTGGGCATTCCGGTAGGCCATCTTTTTGGCACGCATATCACCCGTATCGGCCTGAAAAGCGGCGTATTCCTGCGTGATTATGTGTACGATTTCCTGGCCATGCTGACACCGGAATTAAGTCGCGATGCGGTCGAGGCAGCAGTCAATTCCAATGGCTCGAGCGATACAGATAACGACTATGCCCCGCCGTTGCGCCGGGTATCTTAGAGTTAAAGCCACGAAATACGGCAGGCGTCCCTGGTGTCGCCGACTGGCATGACAAGGGCGCTGCGATCCTATCAATCAAACAGCCCCGAAGGCTGTGAACTACACCCCACAAATTGGATATCAATCCAGTCCTTTGGGTGGAGAAGGTTTCATCTTCTGGACACGACGTTAAGAGAGAATGCTTAACGTCGTGTCCAGTTTTTGTCACCTCTTCAGGGGTGTTTTTTTATGCATTATGCAGGCGAGGGGGCATCGGGCCTTTTTCAATCGTCCCCCGAAGGCGCGCCTTCTTTATTCTCAAGTCCCTGACTTCAGTTCTTTTCGGGCGCCTGCTTTAATTCGCGCTTGAGAATCTTGCCCACCGCAGACTTGGGCAACTCATCACGGAACTCAACAATCTTCGGCACTTTATAGCCGGTCAGCTCGGTTCTGCAAAAATCGATCAGTGCTTTTTCAGTAAGCGAGGCATCCTTGCGCACGACCACGATCTTGACCACTTCGCCGGATGCGCCGTTTTCAGCACCAATAGCGGCTACCTCGCTGACCCCCGGGTGAGAAGCCACGACTTCTTCGATTTCGGAGGGATAGACATTGAATCCGGAGACAATGATCAGTTCTTTTTTGCGATCGACCAGGAAGATATATCCGTCCTCGTTGATATACCCCATGTCGCCGGTGCGCAGGAATCCATCAGGCTCAAACGCTTTCTGGGTTTCTGCTTCCTTGTTCCAGTATTGCCGCATGACTTGTGGTCCCTTGACGCACAGTTCCCCGGTTTCGTTGATGGCCAGCTCCTTGCCCTGGTCATCGCGGATCGAAATGTCAGTAGAAGGAACCGGCAGGCCGATCGAGCCATTGAATTCATTCAAGTCCAAGGGGTTGATGGTGACCGCCGGCGACGTTTCGGTTAGTCCGTAAGCCTGTGTTAGCGGTCTGCCGGTTACTTGTTTCCAGCGTTCGGCCACGGGGCGCTGCACGGCCATGCCACCGCCGAGCGTCAGCTTCAGATGCTCAAACGATACCGATTTGAAATCGGCATTGTTCAACAGCGCATTAAACAGCGTGTTGACGCCGGTAAAAGCGGTAAACGGATACTTGCGCAATTCTTTGATAAAGCCGGGAATATCGCGGGGGTTCAGAATCAGCAGATTGGTTGCGCCCAGGCGAATGAAAGTAAGGCAATTGGCAGTGAGCGCGAAGATATGATAAAGCGGCAGGGCAGTAACCACAAAATCGTTGTTATTGCCCTTGGCATAGGGTTTGACCCAGGCGTAGGCCTGGCATAGATTGGCCACCAGGTTGCCGTGGCTGAGCACCGCACCTTTGGCCACACCGGTCGTTCCTCCGGTGTATTGCAGGAACGCCATGTCTGAATGATCCAGGCTGACCGGCCTGAAGTCGTCGACGTTGGTGCGCTTCATGATATCGGCAAAGCGAATATGACCGGGCAGGGACCAGGCCGGAACCATTTTCTTCACATGGCGTACGATCATATTCAGCAGCAGCCCCTTGATCGTGCCAAGCATGTCGCCCAGCGTGGTTACCACCACATGCTTCAGGTCAGGCAGCGCCGGTCTGGCCACTTCAAGCGTATGCGCAAAGTTCTCTACGACGACCACAAACTCGGCCTGGGCATCCTTGAGCTGATGTTCCAGTTCGCGGGCCGTATATAGGGGATTGCAATTGACCACTGTGCATCCGGCCAGCAGGGTGCCAAACAGCGCGACCGGATATTGCAGGATATTGGGCATCATGAGGGCGACGCGTGTGCCCCGCGTGGCGCCCTGTTCCTGCAACCAGGCAGCAAAGCGACGGGCTGCCTCATGCAACTGCGCATAGCTCAGGGACTGTCCCATGGATATATACGCGGTCGAGCCGGCGTAGCGTTCGCAGCTTTCATTGAACAGTTCCGCCAGTGAGGCATAGTCGTCTATATTGATTTCTGCCGGAACGCCTTTTGGATAATTTTTTAGCCAGATTTTTTCCATGTCTTATCCTGGGAGTAAAAGGACCATAAACCAACGCCGTACCCCGGCGTCAACCCGCACCGAGCAACGCCCGCTTCAACGATGGCTGGGCAGGGTCATTGCCCAGCCATACGGCAAGCAGTGCCTGTGCAAAGCCCGCGTCATCGACCGCGCCTTGTTGTCCACCCAGCGCCAACACCGACACCTGCGAGCCGGAAAAGATAAGGTCAATCACGCTGCCTCTTTTAAGGCTTTTCTGTTTGAGCAGCAGGTCGGCAAACTGTCGGGCAGACGGCTGTATCGCTTGCCACTGGCTTGTATTGGTATTGTCTCGTAATCCTTCATTTAATGCATCGGCCAGGTCAGTGCTGTCAATGTCGCGTAACAGTACCAGCCTCATGGCACGCGGCGCGGTACTGCTGATAAGCGCCTGCGCCTGGTCGGTTTTTTTACCAGTGTACAACGCCGCCAGATATACGTCGAATACCACCTTCTTGCGAATACCGGCGCCATTGAGGACCAGCTGTGTGTTGCCGACATGCAGCGTGTCAGGTACGGTGTGTCCGTCCACGGTTCGGGCGTTGGCGTCCAGGACCAGGGTCGACAGAATGACAAGCACGGCGGCCAGAAAAGATGCGTTGAATTTCATTGTTTGTCTCCGAATAAAATTCTTGTTGCGGTGCAGTCCACCGTGCATGGCGCGAAGCAAATCCGAACCATGCACGATGCTTCCTGCAGCCGTTACAGCCGGTGCCTTGTCAGAAGCGGTGCGAGACCTGCAGGCCGAAAATATGGCCATGGGACTTGTAGCTGCCGCTCAGACGCCCGTACTGCGCAAGGTTGCCGTCGTTGGTATTGTCTACATGCGATTTTTTCAGATACATATAGCTGTAGCCAACATCGATTGCGGTATTTTCCGTAGGCTTATATTGCGCGCCTACGGAGAGCCAATAGCGGTCGTTGTCCGGTAACGAGGCCGGGCGGTGCTCCGCGGAGCGCACCGGCGACTGATCCCAGGCCACACCGGCTTTCAGCTTCCATTGTGGCGCCACCTGATACATGGCACCCACAGCTATGCGCCAGGAGTCCTTAAACCTCAGATCCAGACTGGCGTCGGGCAAGGTGTCACTTTGGATGGTCAACTTCGGCAGGCTGCTCCAGCCGGTCCACTGGATGTCGCCCAGCAGTTCCCAGCGTGGGCTGATGCGTTGATACACGCTGAGCAGTGCCGTATCGGGAAGTGTCACACTGGCGCTGGATGAAGAGGTCAGCGATCCCGGTACGAGGCTGTAGATTTCCTGCAACTGTGCGGGCATCGCGCCAATCATGGCGGCCGATGGGCGGTGAATATCCACGTCGGTGTCGCCCGTCGCTTTGTACTTGATACGGGAGCGGTAGGACAAGCCGATGCGCGTGTCTTCGCTGGGATGGAACATGACGCCGATATTCCAGCCCAGGGCCGTATCATTCATTTTGACCCTGGCCTCGCCATCCAAAATAGGACCGTACTGATCGCCTGTTGCCTTGCCCATGGCAGCAGCCTGTTGTGCAGGAACACCGGCAGCGATGTACTTTTGCGTAACCGCGCCAGCAACCTGGCTGCGCATGTCAACCACGGTGCTCTTCTCATATTCAGCCTTGATGCGCTGGATATTGATCCCTGCGCCAATCGACCAGGTATCGTTCAGTTTATAGGCGAGCGACGGGTTGAAATTGATGGTTTCGATTTCAAATTTCTTGGAATGGTAGCGGCCCATGAAGCCATCACCATAATCTGTCGCAAGGCCGAAGGGTGCGCCGATGCCCAGCCCGGCGAACAAACGGTCTGATACCTGCCATGAGACATAGGCATTCGGGACAAAAGCGCCGCCCCCTGCGTTATCGCCTTCATCGCCCAACCGGGTGCCGGAGAACTGGGCGTTGGCTGTACCAAAAGCGGCGGGCAGGGAGCTGCGATCATTGCTGAACTTGAACGATGGGATAATGTAGTTGCCACCTACTGATATGTTTAGGCCGGGCAGATTGGTCATGCCGGCTGGGTTGTAGTAAATGGTGGAAGCGTTTTCTGCCACGGCACCACTGCCCGCGTAGGCCACGCCCAGTCCGCTGGCATTCTGTTCCTGCAAGTTAAAGCCAGCGGCATGCACCGCTGTGACGTTTGATATTCCCAGTCCGAGCAATGTTGCGCTCAGAAGCGTCCGCTGGAGTTTATATGTATGTCTCTTCATACGTCCATCCTAAGTGTAAAACTGGTGATTGCTTGTTTAATAGCCTATGGCGTTGCCCCAGGCTGTCAAGTCTTATCACATTTGAAATATATGGGATTTTGTTTTATTCCCCGCTGCATCCTGTCATAGTCCTCCGTTGCTACGTTTGTAATGAATGGGTCCACCTGTAAACGGAGCAAACCCAGTCCCAAATATCACGCCTGCATCGGCAAGATCTGCGTCCTGCACGATGTTGTGCGCAAGTTGTTTTTCGGTCTGTTCTATCAGCGGCTTGATCAGGCGCTGTGCCAGGCCCTGTGGGATGGCTTTGTTGCTGCGTTGATCATGCTTGCGGTCTTTCCATACGTAAAACCCTTCACCGCTTTTGACGCCCAGCTTGCCCTGCGCAATTTTGTTCTGCAGACAGCGCGGCGGATCCTGGCCTTCGGACAATTGTTTGCCCGCAGCCATGGCTATATCCAGGCCAACTGTATCGGCCAGCGCGATCGGTCCCATTGGCATGCCGAACTCAAGCATGGCGGTGTCGATGACTTCGGGGTCGATACCTTCGTCAATGCAACGCATGGCTTGCAACATGTAGGGGGCAAGTACGGCGTTGACCAGAAACCCAGGCGTGTCCTGAACCGGCAGCGGCAGTTTGCCGATTTTGCCGACAAAGGCGGTGGCGGTGTCCAGGGTTTCCTGGGCGATGCCATCGGCGTGCACCACTTCAACCAGTGGCATGCGGGACACGGGATTGAAAAAATGAATACCGACAAAACGTTCGGGGTGGACCAGCACGCTGCGCAACTGCGCGATGGACAGGCTGGATGTGTTGGTGGCCAGAATGGCCCCTTCTTTCATTTTCGGTTCTATTTGCCGATAGAGCGATTGCTTGGCTTGCGGATTTTCACTGATCGCTTCAATGATCAGGTCAGCCGTTGCAATGCCGTGGCCTTCCAGATCAGGAATCAGGCGATCACGCGCCGCCTGCGCGGTATACCTATCCTTGCGGGCATAAGTGGAGACGGCATTTTTGAACGCGCCGGCAATGCGCTGGGCGTCGGTATCCTGCAAGGTGGTTTTTATGCCCTGCAGCGCGCACCAGGCAGCGATGCCGCCGCCCATAACGCCAGCCCCGATGACATGAACATGGTTGACGGCTTTGGCATTGTCTTTTTTGCCGAAAGCCTTGAGCCGCTCCTGCAGGTGAAAGACGCGGATCAGGTTGCGGGTGACATCCGACTGCAGCAGCCGAGTTAGCGCCTGTGGATCGGCCAGCGGATCGCCATCATGTTTTTCCCACAACTGCAACATGGTCAGGGTGGCAGGGTAGTGACCATAAGGATCTTTCTGCTTGACGCTTTTGCGCGCCTGGCCGGCGACCAGCGATTTGAATGGTGCACGATTGAGCAGGCCGGCCAGGCCTTGAGCCCGACGTGCCGGTTTGCCAGAAGTGACCAGGTCTATAGCCGATTTCTCAGCGACCCTGGGAGCAACAAGCAGGTCCACCAAACCGGCAGATTTAGCCTTGCGACCATCCAGCGTGCGGCCGGTCAGCATCATGTTCAGGGCGGTTTGCGGGCCGATCAGACGAGGCAGTCGCATCAGGCCGCCCCAGGCCGGGAAGATACCCAATTTGACTTCAGGCAGCCCGATCACCGGTTTAGGTGAGTCGACCGCGATGCGATAGCGGCAGGCCAGCGCCAGCTCCAATCCACCACCCAGGCAGGGTCCGTGCAGGAGCGTCAGCGTAGGAAAGGACAGTTTTTCAATACGGTTGAATAAATGCCAGCCACGTTCAATCAGCTTACGACCATTGTCAACGTTGTCGACGTTTTGAAACTCCTTGACGTCGGCGCCTGCAATGAAGCCGTTGCGTTTGCCCGAGCGGATGATCAGGGCCTTGGGCGGTGCCGATTCCAGGCTGCCGATGATGTCGGCCAGTTCTTCCATGACGTCGCTGGCCAGCGCATTCATGCTGCGATCCGGGCAGTCGATGGTCAGCCATGCGATATTCTGCGCATCGTTCTGCAGTGTCCAGTTCTGGTATGTTTTCACAGTTGTCATAATTGATCCTTACTGCATGGTTTCGACAAGCATGGCGCCACCCTGGCCGCCACCGATGCAAATAGATGCCATGCCGCGCTTCAGATTACGTGCGCGCAGCGCCTGTAGCAGATGCAACACGATGCGTGCGCCAGAGGCGCCCACCGGATGGCCTATTGCAATGGCCCCGCCATCTACATTCAATTTGTCCTGATCCAGCGAACCCAACGCCGGTATGCCAAAATGGGTCTGGCAGTATTTTTCGCTTTCAAAGGCGCGGATGCAGCCAAGCACCTGCGCAGCAAAGGCTTCGTTGATTTCCCATAGATCCAGGTCGTTCAGGCCAAGGCCATGGCGTTGCAGGATAGGGACACTGGCGTGCACTGGACCCAGGCCCATTTGTGCCGGATCAAGTGCACCCCACTGGGCGTCTACAATGCGACCCAGCGGCTGCAGATTCCATTTACTGACCGCTTCTTCAGAAGCCAGCAATAGTGCGGCGGCGCCATCGGTTACCTGCGAACTGTTGCCTGCGGTTACGTTGCCGCTGGGTTTGTCAAATACCGGTTTGAGCGTCCCCAGCTTGTCTATCGTTGAGTCGCGACGGATACCGTCGTCTTCGGTATAGGCATTGCCCTTGGAATCGATGATGGCGGCAATTTCCGCGAACGCATGACGGTTCTGGCCCGAGATGGCGCGTTCGTGGCTGCGGACACTGAAGGCATCCATCTCGCGGCGTGTGATACCAAATTCCCAGGCCAGGTTTTCTGCGGTTTGTCCCATTGAAATGCCGATGACCGGATCAGTCAGGCCTTTGAGCAGGCCGATAACGGGGGCCAGATTACTCAGCCTGAACTGGCGCAGCAGGCCCAGTTTCTGGCCGGTGGATTTCGCGCTATTCCATTTGGCCAGCCAGTTGACCATCGCATCGGAAAACAGCAAGGGGGCGCGTGATAAGGCGTCGGTGCCGCAAGCGAGCACCAGATCGGAGCGCCCCGTCTGAATATTGGCGCAGGCTGAATCGAGCGCCTGCATGCCCGAGGCGCAGTTGCGCATGACGGTCCAGGCTGGCACATTATGGCCGGTGCCTACGCGCAGGCCGACCACGCGGCCGATATTGGTCTCATCGGGCGTCGGGGCAGCGCAGCCTACAATGACTTCTGACAAGGCGGTTGCCTCCACGGGCTGGCGCAGCAGCAGGGCGCGGCCGGCCTGCACGGCCAGATCGCCTGCAGAAAAAGGCCCGGGGCCGCCCCGCACTTTCAGAAAGGGTGTTCTGGCACCATCGACGACATAAACAGGTTTGAATGTCATGGTCAGGATTCCTTGGTGGTATGTGATGTTGAAGAGCCCGTTGCAGTCTGCATTTTTGCCAGGCCCAGATCAAATGGGAAATCATCGACGTGAATGACTTTGTCGCGCAGCCGGTCGCGTTCGCGCAACAAGGCATATTCTTCATCGCTGATCTGGTTCAATTGGTGCGCCAGTTCAGTGATGTCCCGCACGTTGCCGGCCGGATGCCCGTCGAATACGCCCCGTTTTTCGGCGTCACGGATTTTCGCGTCTACCGGTTCGGCGCGGATGGTGGCCAGTAGGGCCTTTTCAATGACGCCGACCGGGTCCTGGTCGCTGTCGGGTATATAGCAATTTGCCGTTAGGCGATCCCTGGCGGCGCCCGGTTGCATCAGTTGTTCGCAAATGGCGCGATCAAGCCGGTCATCGGGCCGTCGGAATACGCCGCCCCAGGGAAAGACAATCAGGCGCAGCATTGTACCGATCCAGCGATTAGGGAAATTACGATACACATTGAGCAATGCCATTTGCGCCTTTTCCAGCGCATCCTGAACCGACCAGTGTACAAAGGCAGCTTCGTCGGCTTGCGCGCCGTGATCTTCAAATTGCTTCAAGGCCGCGCTAGCCAGATAAAGCTGGGACAACACATCGCCCAGGCGCGCAGAAATTTTTTCGCGCTTTTTCAAACTGCCGCCCAGTACCAGCATGGCAACGTCGGCGCTAAGCGCCAGCGCAGACGACAGGCGGGTGATCTGGCCGTAATAGGGGCGCATCGCTTGGGCGGTCCCAGCCTTCACGCCCAGCACTGCCGAGCCGAACAGACCGCTAAACAGCGAGCGTAAGCCGTTTCTGCAAGCAAAGCCAATATGACCGAACAGGGCTTCGTCGAATTTGGCTAGCGCGATCTTCGGATCTGTTTCCTGCACGGCTGCCATTTCCTTGAGAACGTACGGGTGGCAGCGAATGGCCCCCTGTCCGAAAATAATCAGGCTGCGCGTAAGAATGTTGGCGCCTTCCACCGTGATGCCGACCGGGATCTGTTGATAGGCACGGCCCAGAAAATTTGATGGGCCAAGACAAATTCCCTTGCCGCCGATGATGTCCATGCCGTCATTGACGATGACGCGGGCGCGCTCGGTTACATGGTATTTGGCAATGGACGAAACCACTGAAGGTTTTTCGCCCAGATCCACGGCGCCTGCAGTCATGACCCTTACTGCGTTGGTCATATAAGTATAGGCACCCATGCGCGCCAGTACTTCTTCGATGCCTTCGAATTTACCGATGGACAGATTGAACTGCTTGCGTATGCGTGAATAGGCGCCGACGGCGCGAACGGTCATCTGTGACATGCCGACGTTGGAAGAGGGCAGCGAAATCGAGCGTCCGGCGGCCAGGCATTCCATCAGCATGCGCCAGCCCTGGCCGGCCATTTGCGGACCGCCAATGATGAAGTCCAGCGGCATGAATACATTGTTACCTTCGGTCGGGCCATTCATGAACATGGCATTCAACGGAAAGTGACGACGCCCGATCTGTACGCCGGGATGATCATGCGGCACCAGCGCGCAGGTAATGCCAATATCTTTTTTGTCCCCGAGCAGGCCGTCAGGATCGAACAGACGAAATGCCAGACCTAGTAATGTGCAGACTGGCGCCAGCGTGATGTAGCGCTTGTTCCACGATACCGACATGCCGAGCACCTGCTGGCCATTCCACTCGCCCATGCAAACGACACCGCTGTCGGGAATGGCTGCGGCATCGGAACCGGCCCAGGGGCTGGTCAGCGCAAAGGCAGGTATGTCTTCACCCCGCGCAAGACGCGGCAGGTAGTGATTTTTCTGTTCTTCGGTGCCATAGTGCACCAGCAATTCGCCGGGGCCCAGCGAATTGGGAACCATAACCGATACTGCCAGCGCCGAGTTGCGCGTGGACAGCCGCGTCATTACCTCGGAGTGCGCGAAGGCGGAAAAGCCCAGGCCACCATATTGCTCGGGGATGATCATGCCCAGGAAGCGCTTCGATTTAATGTAATGCCAGGCCTCGGCCGGCAGGTCAAAATCTTCGGTTGTGATTTTCCAGTCATCGACCAATGAGCATGCATGGACGACCTCATTGTCCAGGAATGATTGTTCAGCTGCAGTCAGTGTTGGTTTCGGAAACTGCTGCCACATGGTCCAGTCTGGTTTGCCGCTGAACAGCTGCGCATCCCACCAAACGGTGCCTGCCTCGATCGCATCCCTTTCGGTGTCCGACATGGAGGGCAATACCTTTTTGAATTTGCTCAGCAGGGGGCGGCTGATGTGACGTTTGCGAAACGCTTTAATTTGTTGGGAGAGGGGCACGCAGTCCTCCTAAAAGAAAACTCATTAATCGGGGTAGGAGCAGTTCGTCGTACACGTTTTCGTCAACCATGGACGATGTCATGTCCGGTAGAACGCCCTGCAAAATATTGATGCCGGCGATCGCGTAGGAGGTTGCGCCTAGCATGAAATGGAAGCGCCAGATGATCTCTGCCTCGGGCACATCGGGCATGGCGCGCACAAACGCCGCTTTGTAGCGGGACACCACTTCGACATATTCCTGGGCAAACAAGGTCTTGATGAAATTGGAAGGGTCGGTCATGGTGCGCTCAAGCAGGCGCATGAAAATGTTTGCGTCATGTTCCGGATCGGACGCATGGCGTAGCAGGGTGCCAAAGAACGCATCGACCAGCAGGGACGGTTTGACCGAGTTGGGCGTGGCGGCTTTTTCAAGTTCGTCCAACAAGCGGATGCGTTCGCGGTTGATCCATTCAAGGCGCCGTTTTAGCACCGCCCGCACCAGCTCTTCCTTGCTGCCGAAATGGTAGTTGATGGACGCGAGATTGACACTGGCGGCCGAGGTGATCTGGCGCAAAGACGTCGCATCGTAGCCTGCCTTCACAAACAGGTTTTCGGCTGCATTCAGGATCGATTTGCGGGTTACTTCGCTGCGACTGGTGGCCATAATTAAACAGTTGATTTAAACAAGTGTTTTAATTTTATGACTCTTCACTGTAAATATCTATTGAGGATTAACCCTAGCGCGTGCGAAAGCGCAACGGCGTTAATGGAGTGCCAGCCAGGCGCGGGAGTGCCTTAACGGTGGCGGGCGTGAGCTGCCGAGGCCGGTGGCCAAGCTTGCCGGTACGGTCGCTAAGGAGGCGATAAAAAGGTAATTGATGAGGCGGCTGGACTGTACACCGGGAAAGTTGAATAAATCGCATCGCTAAAGAATGTATTTTGCAGGGGGCCCCGGGCGGCTTCATTGAGCTGAAAAAATTTATGAAAAATAACATTGCTAATAATAATGATTCTCATTTATAATAAATTCAGTTTCTTTGGAGAAGACTATGATTGGAAATATGAGTGCAATAGTGGTTGGCGCAGATCGTCTGGGCAATATCCCGGTGCTTTTAAAAGATCATAATATTGAAATCAAGCAGCACATTAGCGGGCGCGATCCCTCCCACCAGAAGAAAACCTATCAATTGCCCACCGGAACGCAAATGGTTATATTGCTGACGGACTTTCTTGGCCACAATGTCATGAAGTCATTCCGGTCTGCGGCGCAAAAAGCAGGTGTGCCTGTGGTTGCTTGTCGTCGGTCGCTATGCAGTATGCAGCAAGCGTTAACGCAATCCGGGTTTCGCTGTGCCGATTGTCCGCAACGCGACAAGACAGGCAAGGGCAACTAGTTCTGTTGCCCGGCATACTCCGGGCTGCTCTGGCTCATCAAGGTGCGGGTCGGCTTGCGGTGCTGGCTAGCTGTATAGGGCAAGGTCATCGGCGCCTGCGCCGTCCTTGCGAACTGTAGTGATTTAGGCGGAAGCCGGCGTGGGCGCCATGCCGGTTTTATGGGACATCGGGTTGCCGCGTCGTGTGCCGATTCGTCCGTTGTGAATGCATCTGATGGTCGATAGGTTCATAGGGCCGGCAGTCAACGGCTAACCGATAGCCAACAGATGGTCGATAGTCACAATTGGCTAAACCGGAAATAGAAAAAGCCGGACGTTTTTCATGGAGAACGTCCGGCTTTTTTTGAAGCTACTACGAATGTATTGCTTTGGCCATGCCTTTGCCCAGCCGCTTGCGACTGAATGCCCGGGCCCTATTGGTCAGCGAGAAGCGACGCGCTGTCCTTCAAGGCGGCGTGCGCCGTTATAACGCTTGTTCCAGTAGACATTGTCCATCTTGTCTACGCGAACAACAGCACCAGTACGTGGGGAATGAACAAATTTATTCTCGCCAACATATATTCCGACATGCGAGTAACGTTTGCCCCGTGTATTGAAAAAGACCAGATCGCCGGGTTTGAGTTCATCACGACTGACTGACTCGCCTATTTGCGCCATGGACGAGGCTACGCGCGGCAGGTTGACGCCCATGTATTTGCTGGCGGTATAGTAAATCAGGCCAGAGCAGTCAAAGCCGCCTTTGGGTGAAGTGCCACCAAAACGATATCGTACGCCGAGATAGTTCAATGCGGCTTCGGCCAGTTCGCTGGAGGCAGATGCCGGCGAATCAATGGCTGCATCCTTGTTGTTGCGACGCAGCTTGGCTTGGGCGATCAAATCACCGATAGGGTCAGAAATCCGGGGATCCCATTCTGATACAGGTTTGTCAGTCGTTGCATCAACCACGCCGTTCTGGGTGATGATGAGTTTCTGGGATTGTTCCTGATCGAGATCGTCGGCGATGGCGACTTGGGAGAAAGTGAGGCTACTGAGGGAAATGCAGAGGAGGGAGAGTAATGACCGTCGGAGACGGTTGCGGTAATTGCTGAAACTGACGAGGGAGTGTGGGGGCATAGTCGTTACATATCGTAAATTATAGGGTGTCCGAACTAGCTTTTCCAAAAGCTGGGCAAATTTTACATAAAAATCAACGTAGTCACAACCGATTTATAAAGATTTTCTAGAACGAAATTAAGAAAAATTTACATTTGAGCGCAAAAATTGATCAATTGGTTTTTAAAATCAAACCGGTTTCGGAGAAGCCGGAAGTTAGAAGAATTTGACTGTTTCTTACGGTAACTTGCGTCATTGTTTCAGTTCAATGTTATGTCAGGATCGTAAAAGAAGAATGTAAAAATAAAATTCAATTGTGACTTATTGGTTCGAATAGAGAAAAGGACCAGGCGAGCCGGTCAAAAAATCGAATGATCATGGCAATTATGCTGTGCGATCTTGCTCTGATGCGAACGAATGAAGAAAGTTAATATTATTGAAGTTTACTGACGGGCATCGTGATTTGAGTCAAATGAAGTTAAATGGATTCGTGATACCTTCCGGTAGCATGAATCGAAACGTCAGGTTGGCCGGGTTTGAACATGGCCTGAGGGTACCGCAGCGTTCAGGGTAATGGTAATCCGCGGGGCGGCGGCGGTCGGCATCGGTCAAACGTCTTTCCTGCCGTATGAGCCAGATGAGCCTGATGGTCCTGCGTGCCTGATGTTCCTGCCTTGCTCGCCCATATTGTCGGACATGCCGCCCAGGCATGTTAGTCGGCAATTGCCTGGGCCACCGTACTCCAGCGCCCGGGCAGCAGGTGGTGCCGGCGGATGGCTACTGGTCGGCATCGTTCTATACAGGTTGTTGCGGATTACCTTTTGATTTATTCTCGGCTAATATATATAGAACACGGCTGAATGCGCACTTGCGTGATCAGGCCAGCGCGAATCATTAGCTTTAACTATTTCACACTATACGTACAGGAGACCGCTTATATGTCCACTTCAATTGAGTCCGTACTCGTCGAAAACCGCGTATTTCCGCCCGATGAAGATTTTGTCCGGAATGCTGTGGTATCGGGGATGGATGCTTATAAAGCACTCTATAAAGAAGCCGAAGATGACTTCGAGGGATTCTGGAAGCGTCAGGCAAACGAACACCTTCGCTGGATCAGGCCGTTCACCCAGGTTCTGGATGCGTCAGGGGCGCCGTTTTACAAGTGGTTCGCCGATGGCGAGCTGAACGTTTCGTATAACTGCCTGGATAAGCACGTCGTCGAGGGCCGTGGAGACCAGACTGCCATCATTTTCGAAGCCGACGATGGGGCGGTCACACCGGTCACCTATACCGAGTTGCTGGCCCGGGTCAGTCGCTTTGCCAATGGACTTAAGCAGGCAGGATACAAGAAGGGCGACACCGCCATCATTTATCTGCCCATGTCCATCGAGGCTGTCGTGGCCATGCAGGCGTGTGCGCGTCTGGGCATTATTCACTCTGTGGTGTTTGGCGGGTTCTCGGCCAAGAGCCTGCATGAACGTATTGTCGATGTAGGCGCATCGCTGGTCATTACCGCAGATGGCCAATATCGCGGCGGCAAGGCACTGCCGCTGAAACCTGCCGTTGATGAAGCGCTGGCACAGAGCAACACCGAGAAGGTGCGCTCAGTCATCGTTTATCGCCGTACGGGCGTAGCAACCGGCTGGACTGAAGGCCGCGACATTTGGTGGAGCGACTTCGAAGACAAGCAGTCTGATGTCTGCGAGCCTGTCGCCATGAATGCGGAAGACCCACTATTCATCCTCTATACATCGGGCTCCACCGGCAAGCCAAAAGGCGTGCAACACTCTTCTGCTGGCTATCTGCTATGGGCGCAGCTCACTGTAAAGTGGACATTCGATCAGAAACCGGGCGATGTTTTCTGGTGCACTGCCGACGTTGGTTGGATCACCGGGCACACGTATGTAACATATGGCCCGCTGGCGGCTGGCCTGACTCAGGTGGTATTCGAAGGCGTGCCAACGTACCCGAATGCCGGCCGTTTCTGGGACATGATCGCCCGTCACAAGGTCACCACATTTTACACGGCTCCCACCGCGATTCGTTCACTGATCAAGGCCGCTGATGCGGACGCCAAGGTGCATCCGAACAGTTTCGATTTATCCAGCTTGCGTATCATTGGTTCTGTAGGCGAGCCCATCAATCCCGAAGCCTGGATTTGGTACTACAAAAATGTGGGCAAAGAGCGCTGCCCCATTGTTGATACCTGGTGGCAAACAGAAACCGGCGGCCAGATGATCACGCCATTGCCCGGGGCAACACCGCTCAAGCCCGGTTCCTGCACATTGCCGCTACCTGGCATTTTTGCCGCCATCGTTGATGAAACCGGTGAAGACGTGCCCAACGGCAGCGGCGGCTTCCTTGTTATCAAAAAGCCGTGGCCGGCCATGATTCGTAACGTGTGGGGAGATCAGGAGCGTTATAAGAATAGTTATTTCCCGCCTGAATTCCGAGGATACTATTTGGCTGGTGATGGCGCACAACGTGATGCGGACGGCTATTTCTGGATCATGGGGCGCATCGATGATGTGCTGAACGTCTCCGGTCACCGCCTGGGCACCATGGAAGTAGAGTCGGCATTGGTATCGCATGAGCTGGTTGCCGAAGCGGCTGTTGTAGGCCGGCCTGACGCCACGACCGGTGAAGCCGTGGTCGCCTTTGTGGTGCTCAAGCGCGAGCGTCCTCATGGAGACGAAGCCAAAGAGATCGCCAAACAGCTGCGGGACTGGGTTGCCAAAGAAATCGGCCCGATTGCCAAGCCCAAGGACATCCGCTTTGGTGACAATCTTCCCAAAACACGTTCGGGCAAAATCATGCGGCGCTTGCTGCGTGTGGTGGCCAAGGGTGAAGAGATCACACAGGACGTCTCCACGCTTGAAAATCCGGCTATTCTTGAGCAACTGACTGAGTCTGTCTGAACAGGCCAGAATTGTTGGGTACATTGAACCTGGCTGGAGCCGTGTTCAATGGATGCCGACAATGAACGCCGGCAACGAACTGAGCTGAAATCCTTGAAAACGGGTTTCAGCTCTTTTTTTTGTGTGCACCAGTCGGGCTTGCGGCTATTGGCGAGCAGAGATAGCGTATCGGTACGCCAAGGCCCTGCTGTATCTCATTGCGGTTGTTCTTTGTTCTTTGTTCTTTGTTCTTTGTTCTTTGTTCTTTGTTGTTGTTGTTGTTGTTGTTGTTGTTGTTGTTGTTGTTGTTGTTGTTGTTGTTGTTGTTGTTGCTGCTGCTGCAGCTGCTATTGGCTGCTACCACAGCACTAATAAAAAACCTGCCAGCATGTTTACTGCGCTGGCAGGTTTTTTTAGAGCTGGTCTGCAGAGGAGCAATGGCTGGCCCCAGTGTTGCTGGCTGGCCAGCAAGGCAGAGCGCAAATTACAGGCCGTTGTAAACGGGACCTTCTCCGCCCTGAGGCGCAACCCAAACGATGTTCTGCGTGGGGTCCTTGATGTCACAGGTCTTGCAGTGTACGCAGTTTTGCGCATTGATTTGCAGGCGATCCTGATCCTGATCATCCTTGACAAACTCATAGACGCCGGCAGGGCAGTAGCGCTGCTCGGGACCGGCATAAACTCGCAGATTGGTGTCGACCGGAATCGAGGCATCTTTCAGTGTCAGGTGCACCGGCTCGTTTTCTTCATGGTTGGTGTTCGATATAAAAACCGAAGTCAACCGATCAAAGGTGAGCTTTCCATCCGGTTTGGGATAGTCTATCTTTGCGCATTCGGCGGCCGGTTTCAGGCACTCGTGATCAGCTTTGGTGCGATGAATCGTCCAGGGCATTTTACCCTTGAATACCAGTTGCTCGATACCGGTCATGAGGGTAGCGATCAGTCGTCCTTTTTTGAACCACTGCTTGAAGTTGCGAGCCTTGTTCAGCTCTTCATACAGCCAGCTCTGTTCAAAGGCAATGGGGTAAGCCGACAGAATGTCCTGACTGCGTTCGGCGGTGAGTGCGTCGAAGGCTGCTTCGGCTGCCAGTGATCCGGTCTTGATGGCGGCATGGCTACCCTTGATGCGGCTGGCATTGAGAAAGCCCGCCTCGCAACCGATAAGTGCGCCACCCGGGAAAACCAGTTTGGGCAGGGACAGCAGACCGCCGGCGGTAATGGCGCGAGCGCCATACGCGATGCGCTTGCCGTTTTCAAAATAGGGCCGGATACTCGGGTGGGTTTTATAACGCTGGAATTCGTCGAAGGGCGACAGCCAGGGGTTGGCGTAGTCCAGGCCAACCACCATGCCGACCATGACAAGATTGTCTTCCAGGTGATATAGGAAAGAACCACCGTAGGTATCGGAATCCAGAGGCCAGCCAGCGGTGTGTACCACCAGGCCTTTTTTGAATTTTGCCGGATCAATTTCCCACATTTCTTTGATGCCGATGCCATAGCTTTGCGGGTCACGCCCCTGGTCAAGCTTGAATTTGTCGATCAGCTGACGTCCCAGCTGACCGCGTGACCCTTCGGCGAATAAGGTATATTTGGCGTGCAGCTCCATGCCGGGCTGATAGTGCGCAGTCTGGTTGCCGTCACGGTCCAGGCCCATATCGCCGGTAGCCACGCCGCGAATACCACCAGCCTCGTTGTACAGCAATTCGGTGGCTGCAAAGCCAGGGAAGATGTCAACGCCCAGCGCTTCGGCCTGTTCGCCCAGCCAGCGCGTTACATAGCCCAGGCGCACGATATAGTTGCCTTCATTATGAAAACAGGGTGGTAGCGCCCACTTTGGTGTGGCTTTTTGTCCGGTTTCGTTCAGGAACAAAAACTGGTCTTCAGTCACTTCGACGCCCAGCGGCGCGCCTTTTTCTTTCCAGTCGGGAATGAGTTCGGTCAGCGCCTGCGGATCCATGACCGCACCTGAAAGAATATGCGCGCCAATTTCGCCGCCTTTTTCAAGTACGCAGACTGAGTAATCCTGTCCCTTTTCCTGACAGAGTTGTTTGAACTTGATCGCCGCAGCCAGACCGGCCGGCCCGCCTCCGACGATGACAACGTCATATTCCATTGATTCGCGTTCTGACATTCGCGCTAGCTCCTGAGATAGTGTAATTCTGTATTTAATGTCGATTGTATTGCAATGAGGGCGCAATTGCAGTTGTTTATAGCTGAAGTCGTTGTTAACTGCGGCGAAACGGCGGAATGATCTGACTGGCGGAACAGACGACATCAGACGTTTGAAGATTGGGGTAAAAATCAGTCATCGACGATGGGAGCAAGGCGCAGGGTCGGCATCTGTTGTTTGGCACAGGGCAGGGCAGAAGGGTCGGGGGCAGGCAGCAAGACAAGTGTAAGGAAGAAGGGGCGAAGAAAACTTTCGGTGGTGTTCGGTGGGTTACGTTGTTGACATGCAGAAAAAAGGGGCGTCACCAGGGGCGCCGGCGAATGAGCGGTCCTGCGACTTGGTTCTGGTGGTTCATGCTGCAGTGCGAAAAAAGAACCGTATTGAGCTGATATTCAAGTCGTGCCGCCGTACCTAGGACAAGTACCAATAAGGCAGGCGTGTGCCGGGTGGGTGTAACAGAAATCTGCTACAGTATCTCCAGTGAAAACAAGGTCATTAAAGGAGATCGTTCATGCCCGATAGTGTATTGTCGGCGCCCTCGCAAGACGGTCCCACGCAAGGCGAACACCGCCATGTGTTTGCCCTGCGCTGGGCCGACATGGATATGTTGCAACACGTGAACAATACTGTGTATTTCCGTGCCATTGAAGAGGCCCGCATGCAGATTTTCGGTCCGTTGCGGCCTCTGTTCGCGCCCGGCACGGGCGTTGTGCTGGCGCGTGCGGAATGTGACTTTCTCAAACCCATGAGCTGGCCGGGTAATATTGAAATCGTGCACCGCCTTGTAAGAATTGGTCGTTCCAGTCTTGATTGCAATATTCATATATGCAAGCAAGGCGACTCCGATACGCTCTATGCGCGTTCGCGTGCCGTCGTGGTTCTCAGTGATCTGGCATCGGGAAAGTCAAGCCCATGGCCGGCAGCGCTGCTTGAGCAGTTGCAAAAACAGTTTGCGTCAGCCACATCACAAGCTAGTGTGTAAGCCGAAAGGCAAACCGGCTTGTGGTTCATGTTTCATTATCAGTAAAGGAAGAGTAAATGGATAAGGTATTTGCAAATGCCAATCTGGCGCTCGAAGGCATCGTAGCCGACGGGCAGATGATCGGCGTTGGTGGGTTCGGCCTTTGTGGCATTCCCGAGGCGTTGATTGCTGCCCTTCGGGATTCCGGCGTTAAAGACCTGACTTGCGTGAGCAATAATGCGGGCGTCGACGGGTTCGGGCTTGGTCAGTTGCTCAATACGCGGCAGGTCAAGAAAATGATCGCATCCTATGTGGGTGAGAACAAGGAGTTCGAGCGGCAGTATCTGAACGGAGAGCTGGAGCTGGAATTTACGCCGCAGGGAACGCTGGCAGAAAAACTGCGCGCCGGAGGGGCGGGTATACCTGCTTTCTTTACGCGCACCGGGGTGGGCACCATTGTCGCCGATGGCAAGGAAATTCGCGAGTTCGACGGGCACGAATATGTGATGGAGCGTTCGCTGGCGCCTGATGTGTCCCTCGTCAAGGCCTATATTGCCGATCGCAGCGGCAATCTGATTTTCCGCAAGACAGCGCGCAACTTCAATCCCAACGTTGCGATGGCCGGCAAAATCACCGTGGCCGAAGTGGAAAAAATCGTTGAAATAGGCGAACTGGACCCCGATCAGATTCACCTTCCCGGCATTTACGTGCAGCGCATCGTATTGAACGAGAATCCTGAGAAACGGATTGAACAACGCACCACACGTCCGTCCAAAGGAGAATAAACATGGCTTGGAATCGCGATCAAATGGCTGCGCGTGCAGCAAAAGAACTGCAGGATGGATTCTATGTGAATCTGGGTATTGGCCTGCCCACGCTGGTGGCCAACCACGTACCGCCAGGAGTGGAAGTGTGGCTGCAATCGGAAAATGGCCTGCTGGGCATTGGCCCTTTTCCTACAGAAGAGGAAATTGATCCGGATATGATCAATGCCGGCAAGCAGACTGTCACAACACTGCCCGGTTCGTCCATTTTTTCCTCTGCAGATTCATTTGCCATGATTCGCGGCGGCAAAATCAATCTGGCCATTCTGGGGGCCATGCAGGTCTCGGAAAAGGGCGATCTGGCAAACTGGATGATTCCGGGCAAGATGGTCAAGGGCATGGGTGGCGCAATGGATCTGGTGGCCGGCGTGGGCCGTGTTATTGTGCTGATGGAGCATATTGCACGCAAAAAAGACGGCACAACCGACATCAAACTGTTGCCCGAATGCAACCTGCCATTGACAGGTGTGGGTGTTGTTGATGTGATCATTACCGATCTGTGCGTCATGGAAGTGACGGACAATGGTTTGAAAGTCATCGAACTTGCGCCTGACGTAACCATTGAAGAAGTGCAGGAAAAAACCAAGGCAAAACTGGACATCTCTGCTCTTGCCTGATCGGCTTGTAGTCTGCCGAACAAGCGCCCCGCACGGTCTGACTCATTCACGGTCTTATTGCACCTGTCTGTGTCTTCAATGCGAGGCGCTTTTTGTTTGCCAAATAAAACATAACCTGTGTTCGAGTCGGCTAAACGCTTAGGCGTGTACGGCACCGTATCGACAATGGCATACCCTGGATCGCCCAGCCATTGCTGACATGTCGGCTATGCTCCATTACGTATTTGGCCGGGTAACACTCATGGTGCAACCTTGATGACACGCGTCGCGCTTGCGGCAACCACGTGATCATCCTGAGTGAGTGGTTGCATCAGACGCAATGGTTTGCCCGACTGAATATCGATAAGATGTGAGCGCGGCTCTTCGGGTGCGAACAAATGCTGTTCCCCCCATTGTCGAAGTGCCACAACGACCGGAAAAAGCGTCTCGCCCTTCAGCGTCAGAACGTATTCCTGATAGGCGGTGCCATCGGATGCCGGTCGCACCTCAAAAATACCAGCGTCGACCAGGTTGCGCAGGCGATCGGCCAGAATACTGCGAGCAATTCCCAGGCCGCGTTGAAAATCGCTGAATCGGCGTGTGCCATCGAAAGCGTCCCGCAGCAGCAGCAACGACCACCGGTCCCCAACCAGATTGACTGAACGTGCCACGGGACAAGGCTCGTGCTGTTTTTCGTGATGTCTGGCCATGCTGACTCCTGGTCTGTTGCCTGAGTGGTTGAAAAAAACAAATCAGTATCATTTTAATACCAGTTGCTCTACAATCAAACTGGTCTTTATTTGAGACTGGTTTGATTGAGGAAATTTTATGCATGCATATCAAGAGGCAAACGACTACCCGGCGCAGCGTCGGATGCCCCGTGCGCTGGTCGTTCTATTTGCTGGCGCTAGTGGCTTGAGTGTGGCTAACGTCTATTACGCCCAGCCGCTGCTGGACGCGTTGGCAGCCGACTTTTCCATTAGTCATGCGGCTGTCGGCGGCGTCATCACGTTTACTCAGATCGGCTGTGCGATAGCCTTATTGCTGTTGGTGCCGTTGGGTGACCAAATGGATCGGCGCCGTCTGATACTGATCCAGTTGGTCGCGCTGTTTGCCGCGTTGCTTGGGGTTGGCCTGGCGAGATCTTCCACGGCTTTGATGTTCGGCATGTTGATGGTCGGTTTGCTGGGCACGGCAATGACACAGGGGTTGATTGCATACGCCGCCACGGCAGCCGCGCCAGGCGAGCGGGGGCGGGTGGTCGGCGCAACCCAGAGCGGTGTGGTCATCGGGTTGTTGTCGGCACGGGTGCTGGCAGGGGTGGTCGCTGATCTTGCGAGCTGGCGCGGAGTGTATTTGTTTTCGGCCCTGCTGATGCTCGTGCTGGGACTGATGTTGCTGCGCGCGCTGCCGGCACAAGCGGCGCCTGTACGGCGGCTGTCCTATGGGCAACTGATGCTATCGATGTTTACGCTGCTGCGCCAGGAGCGGGTATTGCAGATTCGCGGCGTGATCGCATTGCTGATGTTTGCCGCATTTAGCATTTTCTGGAGTGCGCTGGTCTTGCCGTTGAGTGCGCCACCGTACTCCTTGTCGCATACTGCTATCGGCGCATTCGGGCTGGTGGGTGTGGTGGGTGCCTTGGGCGCAGCCCGCGCAGGTCACTGGGCAGACCAGGGTTTTGGTCAAAAGACCAGTGCGCTGGCGCTCATGCTGCTGCTCGTTTCGTGGTTGCCCCTGTCGATGTTATCTCATTCCCTTTGGTGGCTGATTGTCGGCATCATTGCGTTGGATCTGGGTGGCCAGGCCATTCATGTGACAAACCAAAGTATGCTTTTCAGTACACAAGGGCAGGCGCATAGTCGCCTGGTGGGGTGTTATATGCTTTTTTATTCAGTCGGCAGCGGCCTGGGCGCCATTGCCTCGACCGCTGTGTATGCGGCCTCTGGCTGGCAGGGCGTCTGTTTGCTGGGGGCAGGCATGAGTGGGTTGGCTCTGGCATTCTGGGCGCTGACTTTGCGCTATATGCCGCATAGTGCGCCCGCATGCGTTCGGCAGGCTCAATCTTGTCGCGCAACGGGTTAACCGTATCGTGAGCGCGCATTCGCTGACGCTTGTGCCGTGATAACTGATCGTAATGTCAAGTCGACGCTTCACCTAGAATCCAGTCCCTGAATGCAGCTATTTTGGGATTGTCGTCATGGATTTGCGGATAGACCAGATAATAGGCAAACGTTTCCATATGCGTAGGGTTTGCCAACTGAACCAGCCGGCCCTGTTCAACGTCAGGCGCTACCATCGCGGCGGGCAGCAAGCCGGCTCCATGACCTGCGATAACTGCGTTGAGCAGCAGGCCTGTATTGTCAACCGAGGTGCCTCGTGCCGGCTCGATATGTTCAACCCCTTGGGCCTGAAACCAAAGACGCCAGCCCTGACGATCGGCATCGTTTACCTTGGGCCATGCCAGCAGTTCGGCGGCTGAGGCCGGCATGCCGAGCCGTGCCACCAGGGACGGAGCGGCAACCGGCACCATTTGGACCGAGACAAGATGATGGCTTCGTAAACCAGGATATCGTCCGACGCCGTGGCGCACCGCGATATCAACATTGTCATGGGAAAAATCCACAAGCGCGTTGCCAGTGAGCACCTGCAGATTGATATCGGGGTGGGTCTGGCCAAATGAATTGAGTCGTGGAATCAACCAAGCCGAGGCAAAAAATGGCGTAACGCTCAACGTCAGGATGCCGGTGCTTGCGGACATGGTGGCGTGCCTTGATGCTTCGGCAATCTGACGAAAAGCATTGCGGATGACTGGCAGATAGTCTTGTCCTGCCTGGGTCAGTAGAATGCGCCGGTTCATCCGCTTAAAAAGCTTTACGCCCAAATGTTCCTCCAGCAGCTTGATCATCTGACTGACCGCGCCTGAAGTGACGCACAGCTCTTCGGCTGCAATCTTTACCGAGAGATGGCGCGCCGCACATTCGAACGCACGCAGCGCATTCAAGGGTGGAAGTTGGCGATAATTCATTTTAGATTATCTAAATTAAATTGATAAAAAATATGGTTTGTTTATGGCAGCATCTAACGAGTATATTAGCAACAAATAGCATCAGCAGATGATTATTCAGGCATATTTTTAATATCTATAAACTAAACTATTTTTAAGATCTGCATGGGGACGTGAATTGACCGGCAAAACGACCGCTGTACATTATCTCGGGCTTGCGCAAACCGCAGCCCTCATTCGCAACCGGGAGGTCTCGTCGCGGGAAGTAACGCAATTGCTCCTGGATCGCATTGGCGGGCTTGACGGCCAGTTACGCAGCTATGCGCTGGTCATGGCTGAGACTGCCCTGGAGCAGGCAGCGGCGGCTGATGCAGAAATGTGTTCAGGATATGTACGCGGGCCGGTGCACGGAGTGCCAATCCTTGTTAAAGACCTGTGCCAAATTCAGGGTTTTCCTACGGGTGCGGGAATGCAGGCAGGCATGTACCCGGTGGCTGCCGAAGACGCGACGGTGGTGCATCGTTTGAAAGAAGCCGGTGCGGTTCTGCTGGGCAAATCGCAGCTGACTGAAGGCGCGTATTCGGACCATCATCCATCGATCACGCCACCTCGAAATCCCTGGAATGCCAGTTATTGGCCCGGCATTTCCTCTAGCGGCTCCGGTGTGGCAATAGCGGCCGGCCTGGGGTACGGCTCACTCGCATCAGACACTGGCGGCTCTATTCGCTGGCCCGCTGCGGCTAATGGCGTGACCGGCCTGAAACCGACCTGGGGCCGGGTCAGTCGCCACGGCGTGATTGAACTGGCAGCTTCGCTGGATCACGTGGGGACGATGGCGCGCAGCGCGGTGGATGCCGGCATATTGCTTGGAGTGATTGCCGGTAGCGATCCGAAAGATCCAACGACCCTGCTGGCGCCGGTGCCGGATTATCTTGCGGCTATCAAAGGTAACCTGCGGGGCCTGCGCCTTGGCGTTGACCGTGCCTGGAACAGTGAAGGCGTGGACAGCGTTACCCAGGCTGTACTTGCAGAGGCAACCCGGACATTTGCAGGACTGGGCGCGCAAATTATCCCGATCGACTTTCCTGATGTTGCACAAATTGTCGCCGACTGGATACCCAATTGTGCGATCGAGGCCGCTGTTGCGCACAAAACAATGTACTCGGCACGCAAGCAAGCATACGGCAGTATTCTGGCCTCGGTCATTGAAGCCGGGCTTGCACTGTCGGCATCAGAGTATCAGCAAATCCTGCTCAGGCGGATGGCATTTCGTGGCCGTGTCGCGCATCTGTTTGACTCGATCGATGTCCTTCTGACGCCAGTCCAGCCGTTCGCACCCTTGACGCTTGTTCAGGTCAATACCCTGGGCGAACAACCTGGCTTGGTGGCGATGCTACAGCGCTACACCTGTCCGTTCGATATGTCCGGTCATCCGACGCTGGCCATGCCCGCGGGTTTTACGCAGGCGGGCATGCCGATAGGCATTCAACTGGTTGCCGGACATCTGGAGGAACCCATTCTGGTTCGTGCTGCTGCGGCGTTTCAAGGCATCACAGACTGGCATCATCGACATCCGGTGGCATAAGATGATTCAGAAAACGATGAAAGGTCAGTGGTTTTACGGTTGGGTGGTTGTCGCTGCTGCGTTTGCTGTCACCTTTGTGGGTTTTGGCAGCGCCTATACATTCAGTGTATTTGTGCCGTCATTGCAATATGATTTTGGTGCGTCACGTGGCGCTGTCTCGCTTGTTTTTTCTCTGGCCGGGTTTCTCTACTTTGCTCTGGGTGTTGTTAGTGGGCCGCTGGCAGACCGATGGGGCGCACGCAGCCTGGTCATACTTGGCATGTTGCTGGTGGGTGCAGGACTGGCGCTGGCCAGCGTTGCGCGCACCATTGTTGAGGTTTATCTGGCTTATGGGCTGGGTATCGGTCTGGGTGTCGGATGCGCTTATGTGCCAGTCATCGGCGCCGTGCAGCGCTGGTTTGTGAAGCGTCGCGGTTTTGCTTCAGGTATTGCGGTCAGTGGGATTGGTGTGGGGACCCTGGTGATGCCGCCGTTCGCGTCCTGGTTGATCGATATTCTGGGATGGCGCGGCGCTTATTCGGTGCTTGCCGCGATCGTTACTTCGATAGGCATCGGGATGGCGTGTTTCATTGTCAACGATCCCCGCAGCAAGGGAACCGGACCGGATGGGGCGCCACTGGCAATCGGTGATGCCGTGGCCATTGCCGCTGGCGTTTCGACAGGGCAGGCGATACGGTCGCGGCAATTTATTGGGCTGTATGTCGCATGCCTGATCTGTTCATTCGGTGTGTTCGTCCCGTTTGTTCACCTGGTCCCATATGCTCTGGATCATGGCATTGATCATTCTGCCGCTGTATTGCTTCTTGGTGCTATTGGGGTTGGTAGTACGCTGGGCCGGTTCTTTCTGGCCGATCTTGCAGATCGGATCGGTCGACAGGTTTTTCTTCTGATGATGTTTGCGGGTATGGCGTTGGCGCTTGCGATCTGGGCTATAGCGACAGACTTTTGGTCGCTTGCCGCTTTCGCATTGATATTTGGTGTCTTTTATGGGGGATGGGTGGCGATATTACCTGCGGTTGTCATGGATTGCTTTGGCGGGCGTCATGTGGGCAGCATTATCGGCATTCTTTATACCAGTGTTGCGATTGGCACGCTCATCGGTCCTGCAGCAGCCGGCTTTATCTTCGATGCAAGCGACAGCTATACCGTACCTATTCTGACCAGCACCATCGCCAATCTGGTCGCAACCGGCATTGCGGCACTGGCTTTAAGAAGCCCCACGCAAAGGGGCGTGCCTGGTTAATGCGAATAGAAAGCGCTGCATAGGGCAACGGCTAGGCCAGGCAATCACAACAGTGGGTTGCAACCGTGCTGGCCGATGGCAGGTCTGTCCTGATGCGCTCCGGACATGATCCTATTGGGATCCATGGCGGTGACCCAATCAGGCGCTTGGTCCCGGATATAAGCGAGGACGGTTATTTGCTGTCTGTTTTGCCGACCGATAACGCCAGGCATAGCCAGCCTGCCAGAAAGCACAGACCTCCGATCGGAGTGATGGCGCCCAGCCACTTCACATTGCTCAGTACCAGCACGTACAGGCTGCCACTAAATATCACAATACCCGCTGTAAATAACCTGCTGGTCCAGCGCAGCGCATGCCGGTTGATATGAGCAGCCAGACCCACCAGCATCAACAGCGCCAGTGTATGGATGAGTTGATAGAGTACGGCGGTATGCCAGACGGGCAGCAGCGCCGGATCCACATGGTTTTTCAGGCCATGGGCACCGAATGCGCCGGCAGCCACACCGATAAAACCGCTGATGGCGGCGCCGCGAATTAAAGCAGAGAAGGTAGTCATAGGGCAACGTGTTGGAAAGTATCTGGGCCGACCGCATGTTTTTTTTGCGGTGATGGTGTATTGTAAATGTTTGCGCACCACTGTGATGTCTGTTGCGGTGATGCATATATGATTGTTTCCCGGAGTTCCAGTTTATTATGTCAACCGCTTCTGAACGCCTGCAGCAATTGCGTATTGCGATGGCCGCCCAGCATATTGATGCCTACCTTATTCTGTCTGCAGATCCCCACCAGTCTGAGTATCTTCCGGGGTACTGGCAGGGACGACGCTGGCTCAGCGGCTTCACCGGCTCTGTTGGGACCATCGTCGTTACCAGTGATTTTGCCGGGCTCTGGGTCGATTCGCGCTATTGGGAGCAGGCGGAAAAACAACTAGGCCACAGTGGCATGAGGCTGATGAAACAGGGCCAGGCCGATGTGCCCAGTGTTAATGCATGGCTGGAGGCGCACCTTGCAAACCGGCAGATCGTTGGCGTGGACGGCCACGTGCTCAGCCTGAAAGCGGCGCAGGAATTGCGCCAGTCTCTGACGCGCAGCGACAGCATATTGAAAACCGACAGTGACCTGCTGGCCGCAATCTGGCCAGACAGGCCGGGTTTACCGGCAGCGCCCGTTGTTGAACATAGTGCACCCTTTGCCACACGCAGCCGCCAGCAGAATTTGCAGGCGGTGCGCCAGGCCATGACCCAGGCTGGCGCGCAATGGCATTTAATCAGCGCGCTGGACGATATTGCCTGGGTGTTGAATCTGCGTGGTTCCGACGTTTCCTACAATCCGGTCTTTCTGTCGCATTTGTTGATCGGACCAGACAGTGCTGTACTTTTCGTCGATAAAACAAAAATGGGTCCCGAATTGATCGCCCGGCTGGCAGCCGATGGTGTCACTGTAGAGGGATACGATGATATTCAAGGCGCATTAACGGCATTGCCTCACGAGGCGCTGCTGGTTGACCCGGCCCGGACGACGGTTGGGCTGCTTGCTCATGCCCGTTCGGCATCATTGATAGAAAAACTCAATCCCTCGCAACGCTTCAAGTCCGTCAAAAACCAGGCCGAGATTGCGAACGTCAGGCAGGCTATGGAGCAGGACGGCGCGGCACTGTGTGAATTTTTTGCCTGGTTCGAGGCGGCCATGGAAAAAGGCGAGGTAGTAACAGAGCTAACTATTGATGAACAGATCACCGCAGCCCGTGCTCGCCAGCCGCATTTTGTCTCGCCCAGTTTTTCTACCATTGCCGGTTTCAACGCCAATGGCGCTATGCCACATTACATGGCAACGCCCGAATCATTTTCCGTTATTGAAGGCGATGGCTTGTTGCTGATCGATTCAGGTGGGCAGTATCTGAACGGCACCACCGATATCACACGGGTGGTCCCCGTCGGTACGATTGGCGCTGACCATCGTCGCGATTTTACGCTGGTGCTCAAGGGTATGATAGGCTTGGCAGCAGCCGTTTTTCCGGAAGATTATCCGGCGCCTTTGCTCGATACGCTGGCGCGTGCGCCGTTATGGGCCCAGTTGCTCGATTTCGGTCACGGGACCGGGCATGGAGTCGGGTACTTTATGAATGTGCATGAAGGTCCGCAAATGATCTCGCATCGCGCCTACCGTTTTCCCGACACCGAGATGAAAGCCGGCATGATTACTTCGGATGAGCCCGGCCTGTATCGTCCGGGTCAGTGGGGCATTCGTATTGAAAACCTGATCTGCGCAGTACCGGCGGGCCAGTCAGAATTTGGCCATTACCTTAAGTTTGAAACGTTGACGTTATGCCCGATCGATACGCGCTGTATTGAACGGCAATTGCTGAGTGAGCAGGAACTGTCTTGGTTGAACGCCTATCATGAAGAGGTTTATCGCCGGCTTGCACCGCGAGTATCCGGCCCTGCATTGGCGTGGCTGCAGGCCAGAACGGCAGCGATCTGATTCTGGCCGGCGGCAAGGAAGGCACAACCAGGCTGCTGCTGAGGCCAGGCACAGTGTATGTTTATCCCTTGCATCTACCTGTTGGCAATTTAAGTGTCGAAAAAAAGACCGCCTCCGATAAAACCGGCGCGGTCCTTTTTACAGGCCCAGACAGATGGCAACGCTTCTACATCTGACCCATGGCGTATTGCACAATCAGGCTGCTGACCGATACGGCCATCCATACCAGAAAACCCAGCAGGATAGGGCGCGGGCCGGTCGCAAAGATCTTGCGCATATCGGCCGACAACCCAACGGCGACCAGCGCGACCACGATCAGGAATTTGGCGGCGACATTGATCCAGTCAAGCATGATCTCGGGCAAAACACCGGTGCTGCGCGTGAGCGAAGCGAGCAGAAACCAGACGATAAACCATGGAAATATTTTTGCCAGGCTGACAGACTGATTGCCCTGGCGACGATTGCGCATGCCGACCAGAACGACTAGAAACAGACAGATCGGGATAATGAGCGTCGCGCGGGTCAGTTTGACAATCGTGGCGAAATCTCCGGCCGCATGACTATAGGCATAACCTGCAGCTACGACAGAAGAGGTATCGTTAATGGCGGTGCCAGCCCACATGCCGAAACCGTAGTTACTCAATCCCAGCATATGCCCCAAAGCCGGAAAGGTGAGTACTGCGACAATATTGAACAGAAAAATGGTGGAGATGGCAAAGGCCGTGTCGTGCTCCGAAGGCTTCAAAATGGGGGTGACAGCGGCAATGGCCGACCCACCACAAATGGCGGTGCCCACGCCGATCAGTGTCGTTAGGTCGGACGGCGTGCGCAGTAGGCGCCCGAGCAACCAGGCGCTCACAAACGCCACCGTCACGGTCACCAGCGTGACCGCCAACGATTCTCCACCTGTTGCCATGATCTGGGTAAAACTCAGGCCGAAACCCAGCAGGACAATAGAGACTTGCAAAATCTTCTTGGAAGAAAAGCTGATGCCAGGTTGCAATGTGGCATGCAGGCCGAATGTGCTTCGGTACACTATCCCTAACAGGATGCCGAAAACAGGTCCACCAATAATGGGCAAGGCACGCCCGGCAAACTCAGCAACCAGGGCAATCGCCACCGATAAAAACAGTCCTGGCCAGAGGGAATTTTTACGTGGCCGGGCTGCGCTGCTGCCTTTGGCGGGATGCACGCTGCTCGCAGCAGGTGTGACAGTCGCTGACAAAGCGTGGGAGGACGTGGCTGTGAGTGTCATAATATATCAAATATCCATTAGCTTATTACTGATTGGTATTGATGATAGTCCTGGATATGGTATAAGTAAAGTTACAATAGTTTATAAGTAGAATAAGGAAAGCTGATGGCTTCATTCAGTCCGAAACAGCTTGATGTTTTTATCAGCATCGCGCGTCTGGGCAGCGTCAAGGCTGCTGCCGATTCTTTGCATTTGACTCAACCTGCTGCCAGCATGGCACTGGCTGAACTGGAAAAGCAACTGAGTGGTCCGTTGTTTGATCGTGACAAAGGCAGACTGTACTTGAATGAAAAGGGCAGACGATTGTTGCCCCTGGCCCAGGAAATCATAGAAAGAATGATTGAATTTCGCCAGCGTGCCGATGATCAGGCAGACGTCCTGACAGGGGAATTTCGGATTGGCGCCAGCAACACTGTTGGCAATTATCGGGTTGGTGATCTGTTGAGCGGTTTTGTGCTCAATAATGACAGGGTTACGATTTATCTGAATGTTGCAAATACTGATGAAATTGTCCGGCAGATCGTCGACCACAGCATAGATGTGGCCTGTGTCGAGGGCGCGGTGCATCACGAAGCGATCGAGTCGGTGCATTGGATGGACGACTCCCTGTGCGTATGTACCCGGCCGGATCACCCGCTGGCGGCAATCGCCAATCTGCAGCCGGCTGATTTTATAGATGCGCGTTGGATTTTGCGTGAACGAGGGTCAGCTACGCGGGCGGTCAGTGATGTGGAGCTGGATAAATTACCACAGGCCAAGGTGGTGATGGAACTGGGGCAGATCGAGGCCATTAAGCAGGCAGTGATTGCCGGACTGGGTATTGCATTTTTACCGCAAGTGGCTGTAACCCACGCGGTCAGTTCCGGTCGGCTGGCTTTGCTTCACACGCCTTTTTTGAATCTGACGCGGCAACTGTCGATTATTTATCATCGGTCGCGCTATCAGGGTAGACTGATGCGCAGTTTTCTGGATTCAGTGAAATCTTCGGCCCGGCCCGAGCGGTAAGACAGTCCACACAAAAAAAGCCCCGCATTTGCGCTGCTTTTGTGAAAAGCAGGCGGCTGCGGGGCCTGGTGTTGGGTAACCAGCAGATTACTTCAGTTTTGTTTCTTTGTAATCTACGTGTTTGCGCGCAACAGGATCAAATTTTTTGATCAGCATTTTTTCTGGGGTGTTGCGTTTGTTTTTGGTCGTTGTGTAGAAGTGACCAGTACCAGCTGTGGATTCCAGCTTGATTTTTTCGCGAATGCCTTTTGCCATGATGGGCTCCTGGAGTTAATCGTTAGTAGGAATGAATTAAACGCTTTGGCCGTTGGCGCGCATTTCAGCAAGAATGACATCAATGCCTTTCTTGTCGATTGTGCGCAGGGCGTTTGTAGAAACGCGCAGACGAACCCAGCGATTTTCGCTTTCAACCCAGAAACGACGGCTCTGCAGGTTAGGCAGGAAACGGCGTTTTGTTCTATTGTTTGCGTGTGAAACATTATTACCGGACATTGGGCGTTTGCCGGTGACTTGGCATACTTTTGCCATGATCGTGACCTCGTTAAGTTTGAAGACCTGATTTTTGGCCCAGGCCAGCCTTCTGTGGGGGTTTCTGGCCGCAGGTGAACCCTGAAGGCAGAAACTGAAAAAAAGTTACCCTGAAAACGTTTTGCCACAAGACTTGACATTTATGATGCTGATGTTCATCTTGTTACTGGCATTTAGTGAACGGCGTTTTAATCAACGGCGCTCGGATCAAGGTTAGCCATAGATTATAAGACGAAAAACGAAATAAATTCAAGTATTTATTGCCAAACCGTGGGATTGTGCCCACGCTGCGTACCGATTTTGCGACTACGGCGCGGTTCAGCCGCCAAAATAGCGATCTGCCGGCTTGGCCAGCACCTTGCCACACAGCAGTGCCAGCACGGTGCAAATGGCCAGACCGACGAAAAGCGGCACGGGAGAGTCGGCCAGGCTGCTGCTGACGATACTGCTGCTGAGGGTGCCGAACAGAAACTGCAGGCAGCCCATTAACGCAGAGGCAACACCCAATCGATGTCCCTGGTCCCTTAGTGCCAATGCCGTTGCGTTGGGCAAAATAAAGCCCAGGCTGGTAGTAAAGCCCAGTAGCGTGAGCGTGAGCAATGTGAGGTTTAGCATGCCGGCCAGGGCCAGTCCAAGGCCAATAAGAATGCTGAGGCACCCGCAGGTGAGGGCGGTGCGCAAAATGCCCAGGGGCGAGTGAACGCGCAGCAGGCGGGCGCCGATCTGGGAGCCGACAATCAGACCGAATGCATTCAAGCCAAAAAACAGACCAAAATGCTGTTGCGGCACGCCATACATATTAATAAAAACAGTCGGAGAGACCGAAATATAGGCAAACAGGCCCGACATGCCAATGCCGCCGGCCAGCGAGAAGCCCATGTAATTGCGATCGCGCAGCAGGCTGGCATAGTTTTTTGCGATGGTGCGCAAATGCAGCGGTACTGCCTTCTCCGGTGGCATGGTTTCCCTTAGTCGGAAAATCGCCAGAACGAACATGATGGCGCTATAGAACAACATCACGGCAAACAGGCCGCGCCAGCCCGTGACCGGTGACAGGTAGCCACCCATCAGCGGTGCCAAAATGGGTGCAACACCCATGATCAGCATCATCATGGACATGGCCATGGCTGAATCCC
Source organism: Advenella incenata (assembly GCF_004217095.1). Classification (GTDB taxonomy): domain Bacteria; phylum Pseudomonadota; class Gammaproteobacteria; order Burkholderiales; family Burkholderiaceae_B; genus Advenella; species Advenella incenata. The sequence continues at coordinate 1,982,367 of NZ_SHKO01000001.1, forward strand.
GGGTATTGAGCTGGTCGCGAATGACGGCGCGCGGGATTACCATGGCAGCAGCAGCGCCGCAGGCCTGGATGCAGCGGAAAAATAGCAAATACTCGACGCTGCTTGCCAGTGCGCAGCCAATGGTGGCCAGCATGTAAATCATCAGGCCGCCCAGTAACGGTTTTTTCCGCCCGTAGCGGTCGGCGATCGGACCATAAAACAACTGTGATAGCGCCAGTCCCAGCAGATACGTGGACACGGTCAGTTCGACCCGGTGTTGCGGGACCTGCAAATCAGCAGAAATTGCAGGAAAAGAGGGCAGATACATATCAATGGTAAGCGGGCCGATGGCGGTCATCAGACCCAACAGCCACAACCAGAGGGGTACCTTTTTATCGATTGATTTTGACTTCGTGTTGTGCACGCTATCGTTTTTGGACATTGACTGACTTCCAGTACCAAATGGCAAGTGTGATGGCGCAGAGCAGCATGCTGAAACTGCACATGATCCACAGAGAGGCTACGCCTGGCGGAGCGCCCGGTGTGAGCACTGCGGCAAGGCCGTCCAGCAGGCGGTAGCCTGGGCCGAAACCGAAATACCAGCCGCCCAGTAGGCCAATACCAAAGAGTGATCCGGTCTGAATCAAAAATGGCATGGTCGCTATTTTGTGCGCTCGCAATATATAGGAGAGCATGCATTGTAACGCATCGCTGGTATGCAACAGGGGAAGTATTGTCAGCAATGCGTAGGCCATGGCAGCGATCGCCGGATCGGAGGTGTAGATCTGAATGATCTGTGGCCTGGCCGCCATGACCACCAACAGGCTCAGTGCGACGCCGGTCAGGCCCAGCCCGATGCCGATGCGTGCCAGACGCCTGGCCTGTTCAGATTGCTGTGCTCCCAGGGACTGTGCCACCAGCGATGAGGTGGCAATGCCGATGGCCAGGGGGAACATATACAGCAATGAGACCAGATTGGCCAGGATCTGGTGTCCCCCGGAGACAAAGGTACCCTCGCGTGCTGCCAGTAAAGCCATAAAGGTAAAGGAACTGACTTCAGCCAGATAAGAGCCTCCCATAGGCAGGCCCAGTTGCAAAATTTCTTTTTGCGCCGGCCAGGCTGGTTTGCCCAGCCTGAGTTGAAACTGCCTGTAGAACGGCTCGCGCAGGATAGCCACGATGCCCACTGTTAGCGCGAGCCAGGACACAATGGCGGTAGAGGTGGCGGCGCCGGCGCTGCCCAGGGCAGGAAAGCCGCCGTATCCGAAAATAAGCAGCCAGTTAAAAAGCAGTTTGACCAGTACGGAAGCCAGGCTGACATACATCAGCAGGCGCGGGCGCTGTACTGCGGTCGCAAGGGCATAGACGCAGCGGAACATCAATGCCGCCGGCAGCGCAATGCAGCAAATGCGCAGGTAAACAGCCACTTCCTGCCGGACCTGCAAGGGCAAATCGCCCGAGAAACTGAGCCATATATCAGGAAACAGGAGCAGGGAGCCGCCCAGCGCGGATAGAAACAGTGAGAGCCAGATCCCCTGGCCAATGAAGCGGCCGATTTCGGCGTGTCGCTGGGCGCCGAACAGTTGCGCGCAAATGGGCACCAGCGCATGAACGACACCCATCAACCCGATATGGATCGTCATGAAAATCGATACCGAGAGCGCCATGGCCTGCAGTGACACCGGATTGGTATGGCCAAGCATGGTGCTGTCCAGAACGGCGAAAGCGATCCCCGCCCACTGGCTGATCAGCATCGGCCAGGCCAGGCGCACAATCTTGCGAACAGGGCCATGTCCGTCCGTCAGGTTGGGGCGTAATGACATGGTCGGTTATCTGGCAGGCAGCTGAATCAGGCGAAAGACTTCATGTCGGTCGGGACGGCGTTTTCCCTGCCAGATCAGTGTCGCATTATCCGGGTAAGGCTCGGCCTCGTCCTCTATTTTTTCAAAAGTCGTCTGCAGCAATACATATTGACACTGGGCATCGAAGGAAAACTGTAGTCCCTCGAACACATAGAAGGCGGCGCGCTGCCCCAGGCCCACGCCATGCTGGCGAATGCAGTCGGCCGGGATATTGTTTTCGTCAATGACCGTAGCCAGTTCTTCGGATACCGCTTTATAACTGCGGTTGTAATTGATCGATGGCAGCCACAACAACGCCAGCAGCATCCAGGTGAGGGTCAGGCCGGTTGCCGACAAAACGATGCCGCGCCAGAGGACGGCAGGGTTGCTGCGCAGGCGCCAGGACACCGTCCAGATCCAGGCCAGGCAGACTACGAGGGCCAGAATTAGCGTAATCGCGGAGATATGGGGCTCAAAACCGGTCAACAGCCGCGTGATATTGTGGTGGATTTTCGGGGGCCAGCCAAAATTGAGCGCGACCCAGCCCAGCCAGGTGGCGACCATGGCCAGCGACATGATCATGATCGAGAACCAGTCGAGCGTGTTGACGAATGAACGACGCAGGGTTGGCAATGACAGCGAGGCAAGAATCGCGCATGGCACGGCAAGCATGGCATACTCGGATTCGAACGCGTCTTTCTGAAAAACAACCGTGAGTACGGCTGCGCCGAGCAACAATGCGGGAATGAAGATATGCGGCGCATCCATCCATTTGCGCCAGTTCCACAAGGCAATAATCATAAATGGCCAGGTCGGCCACAGGAACCAAGATAGGTCGCGTAGTGTGGAAAAAATCTCGGTGGGCGAGGGCAGGCTGAATAGCGAGTTGTTCCAGAAAATGTAACTATTGGCCCAGTAACTGCTGGTATTGTTGGCAGCAGCCAGCCAGACCAGGCAGCAGGCGGCGGCCAATGCGACGCTCCATAGGAGCCACAGCTTTTGTTGCCGGCCGAAGTTGCGAAAAAATAATAGCGCGATCAAGGCTAGCAACACGGGGACGCCGCCGATTGCGCCGCGCGTCAGAAAAGCGGCACCCAGGCCAAGGCCGGCCAGCGTGCTCCCCTGCACGGGGTGATCAAGCATGCGCGCCATACCGTAGAACGCCACGGCCTGGCACATCATGATCAAGGGGAAATTGGAGGTCTCGTGCATGCGGATGACGATGCCGATCGTCGCGATGATAAACAGCACCGCAGCGTCGGCAATCATCCTGCCGTAGTCCTGGGGGTTGGGTTCTCCGCCAAATGGCAGCGCCAGCGGCTGGCATTCCTTGCGCCGTGCCAGAAGGTAGGTTCCGTACCACGTCGCCCAGATGATCACGAAAAAATAAATGAAGATGGGCAGGCGGGCGGCGGTGATCTGCGCTTCCAGCGGCGCCTGGAATAGCATAAAGACAGGGCTGAATACCTGAATGAATAGTGTTCCTATCCAGGTCAGTAGCGGACCTTCCTGGGCATAGGCGTAATTGCCGATCTGCGGCAGCAACCAGGCATGCTCCTGTCCGCGAAATGCGGTCAGCATGGTGGCAAGGCCGGTCAGGTCATCCGTTTTCCATGGATCGCGATAGAACAGCCCGGCAAAAATATACAGCACGCCGACCACCAGCAATGCTGTGCGGGAAAGTTTGCGGGTGGCGATTTCGGTCAGGCGGGAGGGCGTGGTGCGTTGCATGTATAAGTATTGGATGTACAACTAATGGATTCCCCGCATTTTAGCTGAAAAAGCCGGGCTAAAAACCCTGCTGATGTTTTTGTTTCCCGCCAGGGCTACAAAAGTATGTCACGGCGCTTCTGTTAACACCGCGGTGCTGCGATGACAGGGCGCAAGAGGCTGTGGCACGCTGTGGGCTCAATCCGGATTGGGCTGGGGCGCGATTGAACGTCACGCCCATGTTTCTTAGCGCATGCAAAGGGGGGGGGCTACTGCGGCGAGCAATGTGAGGTTGGTGGGGTCGTGGAGCGCCAGTATGATCTTGGCCAGGGCGCTATATTGGCAGAATGGCTATGACGGGGCGCCGGGCTGGCAGCAAGGCGAATGCGGATGGAGAAAAGCGAAAACCTGCGCGGAAGGGGGGGGCTGGAGGGAGAAAGCTAAAACCTGACTATGGCATTATTAATACTGAATAATTAATTAAGACACAAGCTAAATACAGGTACAAGCTAAAGGCGCAAGCTTTATAGGGCAGTGCAGGCAGGAAAAAACAGCAAGGGAATGATAATGGTAAAAGCCAAAAGCCAAAAGCCAAAAGCCAAAAGCCAAAAGCCAAAAGCACATTGGGCATAAACTGAGCGGTATGCGCTGTTCAGTTTATGCCCAATGTAAGCTGGCTAATGCGAGCTGGCCCACGCAAGTTGGCTAATGGCAGTGCTTGTCGAACCCCGATGTTGCCGCGGGCCCGGTGCACTGAAATTAGGAAGCTTTTTTGCGTGTGCCGGCAGTGGTGGCGAACCGGGCGCGGAATTTCTCAACGCGACCTGTTTCAACGATACGCGTTTGCGCACCAGTATAGAAAGGATGGGACTCGGCAGTCACATCACATTTGAAAAGTGGGTAGGTTTTGCCATCCAGTTCGATGGTTTCGCGTGAGTTCAGCGTAGAGCGGCTGATGATTTTTGAACCAGTTTGCTGGTCCAGAAACACGACTTCGCGGTATTCTGGGTGAATACTATCTTTCATGATTAAGTCCTGAGGGTTTGACGGGTCGCCAGCCTTGTGCCGCTGTCCAAATAACAGGTGCAAAAAGCAACGTATCCAAAAATTTAATCCGGTATTCTAGCACAGAAGTCATTGAATACATAGCATATTCGGTGAAAAAACGACAGGCGGATGCCATTTTTTCACGAACAGCTAAGGATCCTGCGGCTGTTTTCGTTGGAACGGGCGTTTTATCGGCGTATGGTCCACCCTGTTGCCCAGGCGTTTTCGGGTGGGTCTGCTGGCTGGTTTCCAGCGATTGACGCCGGCCCATTGTCTGTCTGCAACCAGCAACGACAGGCAGCTTGCCCCGTGTCCAGCTCAAGCGTTGACTGTCAGCCCTGGTAAATCGACGGTAATGCTGGGCGAGCCCAGTGCATTGATGCAGTGACGCGCCAGCAATTCTCGCTGATCGGGGTGGTTTTCTAAAAAGTCGTAGCCCATGGCATCGGTGACGCCCATAATCCGGTCTAGCACCAGCACTTTGCCACTGGGGCGCAGCGGCTCGCATTCGAGTTCTTCCCATTTTTCAACCAGCCATTGCTGCGATTGCGCCGCAAGCGCCGCGGTCGGTTCCATATTAAGCTGAACCTGTAGAGTCTGGGTCGGGGTAAAAATAAAGTTGACGTCGCAGCGCATGGGACCTCCGGGCGTGATGGCAAAAGCGCACAAGTTGCACTGTAGAAAAAATGACGAAAAAATACTGTCACGATCATGACAATGTCGCGGTGATCGTGCACTGCTCGCCATTAACGTGAATATATTCAGCAATTCGGGATGATACAGCCAGCCGATGCTGGATAACGATAACAATGCCTATACCGGGTTTTTTGTAATCGGCGATGATGCATCGACATGACCGTGGCTTAGCAGCACACTGGGATACGCTTATTGCATCAATCATGCGGCAGGGTCGAGCAGCCGCGCGTGGCGCAGCGCGCGTTCGAGCCGATACGCGGTGCCGTCGGGGCCGGCGTTGCGAATTACAGATGGGTGCGTAATGTCCATATTTCGGGAAATAGAACGACATCCAGCATTTTGCGCAAATAGTTAACGCCCGATGTGCCGCCGGTGCCGCGCTTGAAGCCGATAATGCGCTCTACGGTGGTGACATGGCGAAAGCGCCACAAGCGGAAGGCGTCTTCGATATCGGTTAGTTTTTCGCCCAATTGGTACAGATCCCAGTGCTGCTCGGGCTCTCGGTATACCTGCAGCCAGGCATCCATAACGCCGTCACTGGCTGCATAAGGCTGGGTCCAGTCTCGTTCAAGATGATCCCGGGGGACCGCAATGCCGCGACGCGCCAGCAGTTGCAATGCCTCGTCATAGAGCGATGGCTGTTCATAGGCCTGCAATACCTGCGCGTAACGATCCGGGTGATGCTCATGGGGCCTGAGCATGGCGGCGTTCTTGTTGCCAAGTAAAAATTCGATTTGTCGATACTGAAAGCTTTGAAAGCCGCTGGAGGCGGCCAGCCACGGCCGCAACGCGGTATATTCCGGCGGTGTCATTGTGGCCAGCACGTCCCAGGCATGAACCAGTTGCTCCATGATGCGTCCGACCCGTGCCAGCATTTTGAACGCCGGGTTCAACTGGTCATTGCGCAGGCTGCCAATGGCCGCATTCAGTTCGTGCAGCATTAGCTTGATCCACAGTTCACTGGTCTGGTGCTGGATGATGAACAGCATTTCATTGTGTTCGGGGGACAGCGGATGCTGCGCGCCCAGCAGTTCATCCAGATGCAGGTAATCACCGTAGCTCATATCGCGCGAGAAATCCAGTTTGGCGTTTTCACTGGCCATTGCTTCTGCAGAGGTGGGGGGTGTTGGTTCTTTCATGCTTGGATTCCTTTGAACAGGCCGGCATGCCAGGTCTGGGCCTGACATTGTCCATAGGGGCGTGTGCAACGTTGCGGTTACCGGTTCAGGACTTTGCAGCTATCGTTTCAGTTTACCCAACCGGCCGGCATGCACCAACCTGATCGCCGGTCCGGCGGCAAATAAATACCTGCCCGGCGCAGGGCCAGGCAGACAGCAATGCTGCGCGCGAGACCGGCATTATGTTAATTGTGATAACGCCCGATATGCGCAATGAGTCAGGTGACTGTCTGCTTTGCCGAAAATGCGTCGGACCGCCAGGCCTCGCTTTGCAATACCGATTTCAATTGCATTACTGCATCCCACACGTCGGTATAACGCAGATATAGTGGCGTAAAGCCGAAACGCAGCACGCCGGGTTCGCGATAGTCGCCAACTACGCCCTGCGCAATCAATGCCTGGATAATAGCGTAAGCACCTTCGGGATGGGTCAGGCTGACCTGGCTGGCGCGTTTTTCGGGATCGCGTGGCGATACGAGCGACAGCCCATACCCGGCACATTCTTTTTCGACCAGTTGAATGAACAGGCTGGTCAGTGTCTGTGCCTTTTTGTAGATTGCCGGCATGCCGCCATAGCCCTGCGCTTTCAAAAATACATCCAGGCTGCTCTCGAGCACGGACATGGCTAATATCGAGGGCGTGCCGCAAAGATAACTGCGGATGCCGGTAGCCGGCTGATAATCCGTCTCGAATGCAAAGGGTGCTGCATGCCCCATCCAGCCGGTCAGCGGTTGAGTGATCTGATCGACATGTTGCGGATGGACCCAGACAAAGGCGGGAGAGCCCGGGCCGCCATTGAGAAATTTATAAGTACATCCCACTGCGAAATCGGCTTGGCAGCCGCTCAAGTCGACCGGAACGGAACCGGCAGAATGGCATAGATCCCAGATCACCAGCGCGTCGTGGGCGTGTGCCTGACTCGTGATCTGCGCCATATCGTAAATCGCACCGCTGCGGTAGTTCACGTGTGTGAGCAACAATACAGCCAGATCATCATTGATGATCGAGTCGATCTGCCTGCCGTCGACCAGCTCCAGCGACATGTCAAATTGTGCGCACAGACTTTGTGCAATATAAAGATCGGTCGGAAAATTGGTTTTTTCGCTGACAATTTTTCGCCGGGCCGGATGGCGCTTGCGGGCGATCTGAATGGCGCTATATAGCACTTTGTACAGATTCAGGGAAGTGGAGTCGCACACCACAATCTCGTCCTGCCCCGCGCCAACCAGCGGTGCAATTTTGTTGCCCAGTCGCATGGGCAGGTTGATCCAGTCGGCCTTGTTCCAACTGGCAATCAGGTCATCACCCCATTCCTGCAGCATGACCTGTTTGGCCCTGACCGGTGCGGCCAGGGGCATGATTCCCAATGAGTTGCCGTCCAGGTAAATCGTGTCCGGCGGCAGGTGAAATTCGCTGCGCAAAGGGTTGAGCGGATCGATGGTGTCAAGATTTTCGTAGAAAGCGCGGTTGGTCATTGTGGTTCCAGATAGATGGCAATCGCAATTATCGTCACATTGTCTGCAACTATGGTTATGGCAATGGTGTTACTGCTTTGGTAAAGGGAGTTACGTCTATCGGCAATAGGGTTCATTACACTTGTAATCATGATGCTTGCAATTATAGCGATCGCAATACCGCTCTAACTGGGCTGGCGTCGGCGCTGGTCCATTTGAGCGGCAGGGCGATCAGTTCATAGTCGCCCACGGGAACGAGATCCAGCACCAGATTTTCCAGTACGCGCATGTCGTACTGGCGTATGCGCTGATGGCTCTCGAGTGATTTGCTGGCGGCCGGATCAATGCTGGGCGTGTCGATGCCAATCAGAACAATGCCATGCTGATGCAGTAAATCCAGCGTTTCTGGGGCAAAGCTGGCAAAGGTTTCCGACCAGTCTCTGGTGCGCGCCCGCTGGCAACTGCGCACCAGCAGCCGGGGCGGACACCCGGCCATGGCACCTGCAAGATCGTCGGGATAGATCAGGCCGTCGTCGCGCAAGATATGCAGGACGCGGCATGGACCCATAAAGGGCGTGAGCGACAAATGACCTGCGGCACGGCCATCGCTGTCGTAATGCAGGGGTGCGTCGGCATGGGTACCTACATGCGGGCTGAGCGTAATTTCACTGACATTGACTGGGCAGTCGGCGGACAGGGTCCAGCTCCATTTCTGGGTGTACGGCGTGTCTCCCGGAAAGACGGGGGACTGCGCATCCACGGCTGCGGAAATATCCCATATTTGTTCGTTACTCATGATGTGGGGCCTGCAGAGTCAACTGAGAAGGGCGATGTGCTGAAACAACCAGAACGCGCTGGGCTGATAGGCAGTATAGCAGTTGTCATTGCTTACAGCTTGCCCAGTTCAGCCAGCGAAATGGCCGTTGCACCGGCGACGATGATATGGTCCACCAGGCGAATCTCTAGCAGCGCTAGGCCGCGTCGCAATTGCTGCGTAAGCTGGATATCGGCCAGGCTGGGCTGAGCCAGCCCCGAAGGATGATTGTGCGCCAGAATCACGCCCCAGGCATTGTGGCGTAGCGCCGTGGCGGCAATTTCGCGCGGATAGACTGCCGTCTGGTTCAGCGTGCCGCGTGAGGCTTCTTCGTGGTGAATCAGTTGATGGCGCGTATTGACCAGCAGCAACAGGCATTTTTCCACTACTTCATGTGACAGCAGGCTGATGCAAAAATCGCGCACCACTGCCGGACGGTTCAGTTCCGTATGAAATTGCAAGGTGTCCTGCATATGGCGCCGGGCAAATTCGACTGCGGCCAGAAACGAGCAGATTTTGGCGTCGCCCAGCCCTTTTATTTTTCTCAGGGATTCATAGTTGCTTAGCACCAGATTACGCGGGCCGCCAGCCTGATCCAGCACATATTGGGAAAATTGCATGATATTCATCTGGGCCGAGCCGGTACGCAGCAAAATGGCCAGCAATTCGGTATTGGATAGCGCGGCGGCGCCCCGGGCCAGCAGTTTTTCGCGTGGTCGCAACTGGTCATCAGGCATTGCTGGCGCAGAGTGAGCGGTGTCCTTGGCAGAATCAGGGTAAATGGCGGTGTACGGGTTCATTGTCAGTTAAAATGAGGTTTTACAAAAAACGCACTACGGTGACAGATTTTGACCGCGAATTCCCAGTCCATGAATCCAATTGTCCATGCCCAATCCTACCTGACCCTGCACTATCGCATTACGCTGATGTCCGGGCCGGGCGCCGGGTCGGTCTTTATTGATACCTTTACCGGCAAGCCAGGCACGCTGCAGTTGAGCACCGGGCAATGGTCTCCTTCCATGGAAGCGCCACTGATCGGCCATGCCGAAGGTGAATCATTCAGTTATGATTTGCCTGCGCAACAGGCATACGGAGAGCGCAATCCGGAACTGTTGCAGCGGGTTACCCGCCAGATGCTGGATCGTGACGCCGGCCCCGATGCGCAATTTGAGCCTGGCGACATGGTCGAGTTTACGGCGCCCAACGGGGGGCGTTATTCCGGTATTTTCCGCGAGTGGGATAACGACACTGCGCACTTTGATTTCAATCATCCACTGGCAGGCGTCGATTTGCGTATCGACGTCAAATTGCTCGGAGTTTTGTAATGGCTCAAGACAGCGAAGTGATTCTGGCTGAACCGCGTGGCTTTTGCGCGGGGGTCGACCGCGCCATCGATATTGTGGAGCGTGCGCTGGAACTGCATGGCGCGCCGATCTATGTGCGTCATGAAATCGTGCATAACAAATTTGTGGTCGAGAGCCTGCGTAGCAAGGGCGCGATTTTTATTGACGAGCTGGATCAGGCGCCGGCAGGCGCCATCGTGGTGTTTTCCGCCCATGGCGTCTCGCGTGCAGTGCGTGCAGAAGCGCAATTGCGCGATCTGCGCATTTTCGACGCAACCTGTCCGCTAGTGACCAAGGTACACATCGAAGTGGCAAAAATGCACGCCGCGGGCCTTGAGATCGTCATGATCGGTCACAAGGGGCATCCGGAAGTGGAGGGTACGCTTGGGCAGGCAGTCGGTCGCATGCATCTGGTGGAAACCCCGGAGGATGTGGCAGCATTGCAGGTCGATAATCCCGAAAATACGGCGTTTGTTACCCAGACGACACTTTCTATTGATGACGCAAGGCGGGTGGCCGACGCGCTCAGGGCAAAATTTCCGAACATTGTCGAACCCAAGAAAAGCGATATTTGCTATGCGACCCAGAACCGCCAGGATGCGGTCAAGGTGCTTGCGCCGGATTGCGATGTGTTTTTCGTGGTGGGTAGTACCAACAGTTCCAACTCGAACCGGTTGCGTGAAGTGGCTGAACGGCTCGATTGCGAGGCATATCTGATCGACAATGCCCAGGCTATTCGGCCTGAGTGGGTGCAAAATGCCAAAAAAATAGGCATTACTGCCGGCGCCTCTGCTCCCGAAGTATTGGTTCAGGAGGTGGTTGAGCGGTTGAAGGAGTTGGGCGCCATTTCGGTTCGCAGAATGGATGGAACAAAAGAGAACGTGACGTTCCCCTTACCAAAGGAACTGTCCCGCAAACAACAGGCAGGGAGATAATGCAGATGAAGCTATATGGGTATTTCAGAAGTTCAGCGGCCTATCGAGTCAGAATTGCGCTGAACGTCAAGCAGTTGGGATACGAGTCAGTGCCTGTGCACCTTATTCGTGACGGCGGCCAGCAACTGGCGCAAACTTACCGCGAACTCAATCCAACTGCCCTGGTGCCCACCTTTATCGACCAGAATGTGAGCATTGGGCAATCCATTGCCATTATGGAATATCTTGAAGAGGCGTATCCGCAGGTGCCCATTCTTCCTGCAACGCAGGCGGGCAGGGCGCGCGTGCGTTCACTGGCGCAGTTTATTGCATGTGACATTCATCCGCTGAATAACTTGCGGGTGCTCAAGTACCTTAAGCGTGAGCTGGGTGTAACCGACGAAGTCAAAAACGAGTGGTATCTGCACTGGATCCGTCAGGGGTTTGATTCGCTCGAAAAAATGCTGGCGTCTTCGATCGATACCGGGGTCTACTGCCATGGCGATACACCTACCATTGCTGATTTCTGCCTGGTGCCGCAGGTGGCCAATGCCCGCCGTTTCAAACTGGATCTGAATCCGTATCCTACGATTGTTCGCATCGATGCCGCCTGCAACAAGGAAGAGGCGTTCATTAATGCGGCGCCGGACAATCAGTCCGACGCTGAATAGGCACGCCCCAGCAGCCGGCAGGTTTCAAATAGCGGCAGTCCCATGACGCCGCTATAGCTGCCGCTGATCGATTCCACAAAGGCGGAGGCCAGGCCCTGTATACCATAGGCGCCGGCCTTGCCGATGCCCTCGCCCGAGCGCACATACCAGTCTATCTCGTGGGCAGTAAGGGGCTTCATTATCACACTTGTAATCGATACGTCTTCGTACAGGCGCTCACGCCAGGCCAGTACGATGGCGGTATGCACCTGGTGCGTCTGCCCGGACAGGGCTGCTAGCGCATCGCGCACGTCATTGTCGGTATTGGCTTTTCCCAGAAGAAGCGGGCCCATCATCACGGTTGTATCGGCAGTCAGAATGGGGCGCGGCGACAGGCCGCTGCTGTGCAGGTGCGCCACGGCGCGCTCGGCCTTCTCTCTGGCGGTGCGTTTCACATAGCTGGCAGGATGTTCGCCGGGTAGCAATGGCTCGTCCTCGCCTGGTGGCGCCGGCACCTGCAGAATGTCATGCACGATGCCCATTTGGGTGAGTAATTGGTGGCGACGCGGGCTGGCCGAGGCCAGGAAAATGGGTTGCGTTAGCACCTGCGTCATCTGCAGAGATTCTGCCGGGGCAGGGCCGGAGCCCGATATAGTGTTGTTCAATGCGGTCATTATCGAATAGGTTGTGCCGGCACCAGCGCGTTCAGGCCCGATGATAGGGATGATTGGTCAGAATAGCCCAGGCGCGATACAGCTGTTCGGCCAGTACGATGCGCACCATCGGATGCGGCAATGTCAGCGATGACAGGCGGATGAGGCTGGCGCAACGCTTTTTGAGGTCTGCATCCAGCCCGTCCGGGCCGCCGATCAGAAAGGTGACGTCCTGGCTATTGCCGCGCCAGCCGTCCAGTTGCCGTGACAGGTCCATCGTGGTCAGATCGCGACCATGTTCATCCAGTGCAATGACCAGCGTGTCAGCAGAGAGCGCGGCCTGAATGCGACGGCCTTCTGCCTCCATCATTTGGGATGGCGTTTTTCCGGAGGTTCTGGGTTCAGGCTTGATTTCCCGCAGCTCAATCGTGCAATCGGCAGGCATCCGTTTCGCATAGTCTTTCCATGCGGTAGTGACCCAATCGGGCATTCTGTTGCCGACAGCGATAACAATGAGCTTCATAGGACGTTTTATTCTTCCATGTTGTCATCTTCATCATCGGCAAAGCCCTGCATGACATGGCCCTTGGATTGCTCCAGCAGCCGGACGCGAACTGGCTTATCGCCCCACACCGCTTCCAGATTGTAGTATTGACGAATGGTCGGTTGCATGCAATGGATGACAATATCGCCGATATCGACCAGTACCCATTCACCGGATTCCTGTCCTTCGAGGGCGATAATAGGTATTTTTTGCGCTCGGGCTGCATTGACAACGCTGCTTGCCAGGGCACGAGTCTGGCGGTTGGAAGTACCGCTGGCGATAACGACCCGGTCAAACAGGCTGGTCAGATGGCTGGTGTTGAACACCCGGATATCCTGGGCTTTGACGTCCTCCAGCGCATTGATGACCAGACGTTGCAATTTTTGTATATTCATAGGTATTAAGGTTTTCCGGTTTTCGGGGTAAGGGGCAGCAAGACAATCTGCTATCGGTAAAGTCCGTGAGTGTTAATGTAATCCAGAACGGGCGCAGGAACAAACGCCGAGGCATCCTGCCCCTGCTGGATGCGTGAGCGGATCTCGGTTGAGGACACATCCATGGCCTTGAAGGGAAGGGTAATCAGGCCCTTGCCGTCGCGTCGCAACAGGGTGTCAAGTTCCGGCGGGATATGCAAGGGGTAACCGGTGCGCCAGGCCACCGTCAGCGTGACGTAGTCGGTAATTTCCTGCCAGTTCTGCCAGGTGCAGAAATTGTTGAGCTGGTCGGTGCCCAATAGCCAATAGTATTTTGCGTTGCGCGGCAGGTTGCGCAGCGTATCGATGGTGTAGGTTGCCCCTTCCCGGTTGATTTCAATATCGTTGATCACAATGCCGGGTTCATCGGCAATCGCCAGCGTCAGCATTTCCAGACGCTGGGCGCCGCTGATCCGTAGCGGCTGTTTCTGCCAGGGATTGCCGGCAGGAATCAACTGCACCTCGTCCAGATTCAACGCGCGCAATGCTGTCCTGGCCATGGCCAGGTGGGCCAGATGTACCGGATTGAAGCTGCCGCCCAGGAGTCCGATTTTTTTCATGCGGACTTCAGGGCACGCCAGCCGATATCCTTGCGGTACTGGCTGCCGTCAAAACGGATCTGCTCAAGGGCCGCATAGGCAATGTCGCGGGCAGCCGCAGGCGTGTCGCCTAGTGCCGTCACGCATAGCACCCGACCGCCCGAGGTTTGCAGCACACCGTCTTGCAGGCGGGTGCCGGCATGAAAGGTGACGCAGTCGGCACTGGCGCCGGGGATGCTGGCAATAGCATCGCCCGTACGGGGTGTGCCTGGATAATTGTGCGATGCCATGACGACGCCCAGGGCCGTGCGTGGATCCCAATCAATCTGTGCCTGGTCCAGCGTGCCGGCGATGGCGTGCTCCACGACTTCGGAAAAGTCGTTCCGGATGCGCATCATGATGGGCTGGGTTTCCGGGTCGCCCATGCGGCAGTTGAATTCCAGTACTTTAATGGGGCGGGTCGCGTCCGGGCCGTCGCCAATCATCACGCCTGCATACAGAAAGCCGGTATATTCAATCCCGTCGCTGGCCATGCCGTTGATGGTCGGCCATATGACTTCGTTCATGATGCGCTGATGCAGTACTTCGCTGACAACCGGAGCGGGCGAGTAGGCACCCATGCCGCCTGTGTTTGGACCCTTGTCGCCGTCAAGCTGGCGCTTGTGGTCCTGGCTGCTGGCCATGGGCAACACGTGTCTGCCGTCGCACATAACGATAAAACTGGCCTCTTCGCCTTCCAGGCAGGCTTCGATCACCACGCGAGCGCCGGCGCTGCCCAGAGAGCCATCGCCCAGCATGCTGTCGATGGCTGCATGCGCTTCATCTTCAGTTTGCGCCACAACCACGCCTTTGCCTGCAGCCAGCCCATCGGCTTTGACCACAATGGGTGCACCCTGATCACGTACATACTGATGCGCGGCTTGCGGGTCGGTAAAGGTCGCATAGGCCGCCGTGGGAATGTGATGTCGCAGCATGAAAGCTTTGGCAAAGTCCTTGGAGCTTTCCAGTTGCGCGGCAGCCTGGGTGGGGCCGAAAACCGCCAGGCCTTTGCTGCGAAACAGGTCTACTGCACCGGCGGCCAGCGGCGCTTCGGGGCCGACTACGGTGAGTGCGATCTGTTCGTCCAGCGCAAATTGCGCCAGTTGCTGCAAATCGGAAATGGGCAGGCTGGTCAGGGCCGGATCGGTGGCAGTGCCGCCATTGCCGGGAGCGACAAATACAGTTGAAATACGTGGCGACTGCGCAAGCCGCCAGGCGATGGCGTGTTCGCGGCCACCGTTACCAATAACAAGTGCCTTCATGGGGTGTCTTATCCTTCTTCCGTTTCATTGAAGACCGCGGTGGTGTACACCTCCTGCACGTCATCCAGGCTTTCGAGCTGATCAAGAATTTTTTGCATTTTTTTGGCGTCGTCGCCGGTCAGTTCCGTTTCGTTCAGCGGCTTCATGATGACGCCTTCCATTTCCGGTTTCAGGCCGGCTTTTTCAAAAGCGGCGCGCACATCGGAAAAGAGCGGGGGTTCGCACAGCACTTCGATCAGGCCTTCCTCGTCGGTCACCACATCTTCGGCGCCGGCTTCCAGCGCCACTTCAATGATCTGGTCTTCGGAGTAGTCGGGGCTGAAAATAAACTGGCCGCAATGCTTGAACATGAAGGCTACTGAGCCGTCCTGGCCCAGATTGCCGCCATGCTTGGTGAGCGCATGGCGCACATCGGATACCGTACGGGTCCGGTTATCGGTCATGCAGTCGATGATGACCGCAGCGCCGCTGATGCCATAGCCTTCATAGCGTATGGATTCGTAGTTTTCGCCATCGGCCCCGCCAGCGCCGCGCGTAATGGCGCGCTGGATGTTGTCTTTTGGCATATTGGCAGCAGTGGCTTTGTCCCACGCCAGGCGCAAGGCCGGGTTGGTATCCGGGTCGGGGCCGCCGGCACGCGCGGCGACCGTGACCTCACGAATGATTTTTGTCCAGATTTTTCCACGCTTGGCATCCTGGCGACCTTTGCGGTGCTGGATATTTGCCCATTTACTGTGACCTGCCATGGTTTGATTAACTCTTGAAGTAGCAAAATAAAGAATTTTACCCTGAACAGTCATAAACTTTTATAGAATACGGCTTGTTTACGTCGTTTTACCGACATTCGGGCGGGATGGCTGCTCCACGGCAGTGCCGCGTCGCCTCCAGGCTTCATCGTACACGCTTGATCGCGCAGCTGGCGCCGGTATAGTGCATCGGGTACTGAACCGGGTTTGGAAAGCGTCATCAGCACGTTAATTGATACAAAGGGAAACTCATGGCAGATCCGGTACTTATTGCAAAAAGTGGTCAGACAGATGTCGTCATCCTGCCACAGATGGCCAATCGTCACGGTTGTATCACGGGGGCGACCGGCACCGGCAAAACGGTCACGCTTCAGGTGCTGGCTCAGTCGTTTTCCCGCCTGGGAGCGCCGGTATTCATGGCAGACGTCAAGGGTGACCTTACCGGGATCTCCCAGGCCGGTGCGGACAGCCCCAAATTGCAGGAGCGCCTGCAGAAATACGGCCTGCCAACGCCGCAGTGGGGGGCCGCGCCCACCGTCTTGTGGGATGTGTTCGGCGAGCAGGGGCATCCGGTACGGGCCACGATCTCAGACATGGGGCCACTGTTGCTTTCCCGCATGCTGGATTTGAACGATACCCAGGCAGGCGTGTTGAACCTGGTGTTCAAGGTGGCCGATGATGAAGGGCAATTACTGCTCGATCTCAAGGACCTGCGGGCCATGCTGCAAAACGTGGCGGACCGCGCCAGCGAACTGCGGCAGAACTATGGCAACGTGTCAGCCGCTTCGGTGGGCGCCATTCAGCGCGCATTGCTACAACTGGAGTCGCAGGGCGCCGATCATTTTTTCGGTGAACCGATGCTCGATATCCATGATCTGCTTCGCACCGATGCCAGCGGTCAAGGCATTGTCAATATCCTGGCAGCCGACAAGCTGATGCAGTCGCCCAAGCTGTATGCGGTATTTTTGTTATGGTTGCTGGCCGAGATATACGAAGCGCTGCCGGAAATTGGCGACCCGGAGAAACCCCGCCTGGTGTTTTTCTTTGACGAAGCCCATTTGCTGTTTACCGATGCCCCCGAGGCGCTGCTGCAGAAAATCGAGCAGATTGTGCGGCTGGTGCGTTCCAAGGGTGTAGGCGTGTTTTTTGTGACCCAGAACCCGCTGGACATACCCGATACGGTACTGGGGCAACTGGGTAACCGGGTGCAGCATGCGCTGCGCGCCTTTACGCCACGGGATCAGCGCGCAGTGAAAACAGCGGCCGAAACCATGCGTCCCAATCCAGATCTGGATATTACCCAGGCCATTGCGCAACTGGGCGTCGGTGAGGCCCTGCTGTCCTTTCTGGATGCCAAGGGTAGCCCGGGCATTACGCAGCGCGGCTGGGTTTTGCCACCAGCCAGTCGCATCGGCCCAGCGACCGACGCCGAACGCCAGGCGTTACGCAGTCAGTCGCAATTCGGGGGCAAATACGATAAGACGGTCGATCGGGAGTCTGCATTCGAAGTGCTGGCCAAGCGAACCGACGAGAAAAATACGGAACAGGGGTCAGCCAAACCGGCAGCAGGCGGACAAGATGACGGGATTCTGGGTATGGTCAAGGACTTGATGATCGGTTCCACCGGTCCGCGCGGCGGTCGTCGCGACGGCGTGGTCCAGCAAGTGGCCAAAAGCTATGTGCGCGGCGCTGCACGGCAATTAATCCGCGGCGTGCTGGGGTCGCTGGTCGGTAAAAAACGGTAAGTCATCGGCGGCAGGGCGCCGCCGGTCCTGCGCGGCGCCTGCTTTTGGGCGCGCTTGCGCGGCGTGCCCATCAGAATGGGCTCTTGCGTTAGCCAGGCATGGCGTTTTGAGCATGGCGCCAATGATGGGTCTGGCAATGGCGAGCTGGAAATGATGGGTTTTAAGTGATGGGCTTAAGTTATAGGCTTAAGTTGACTGGCTTATGCATGGACTGGCAGCCTCTCACACAGTGCATGTTTTTCTTTGAAGGCCGTCGCGCTATGCGCGGCCGGGAGCATGCCCGTGCCGCTGCGATTCGTGAGACTGTCCCCATTGCGTCTGCTACTGGCCATGTATGAATCAGGTCGCAGACGGGTTGTTGTTACAGGACAGGACGCAGCCTTCATCATTTTCGAGTTCTTTGAGCAGGTGCTCGTAGGTCTCGGTGTTGCCATTTTGCTGCATTCGTTGCAAAAAGCTGATAAGCAGCGTCGTTTCTTCGTTGGTAAAGCCCTTTAGGTGGGCATTAAGGGCACGCGAGACAGCGGGCATCAGCTTTTCTGTGACCGTATGGCCTTTTTCCGTCAGTTCCAGTTCCACGACACGACGATCATTCGTAGAGCGGCGGCGTTTGAGAAACCCTTTTTTTTCCAGGCGATCCAGGGTACGCGTCATGGCCCCGGTGTCGACCTCTGCAGTGCGCGCGACGCTGGCCGGGGTATTGGCTTTTTCCATCCCGATAATGGCAATGGGGTGCCATTGCGAGGCCGTCAGGCCCAGGGGTTCCATTTCAGCTTCAATCATTTGCGATATGGAATGAAAATTCAGTTTGATCAGATAACCGATGTTCTTGAGCCCTTTATTGTTCGCCGCGTGGGTGTAAAAAGGGCCACAAGCCTCGCTGACCGCGTTGGATTCGAGCGCAGGATCCTGTTTGGCGACTTCCGGAGAGACGGGGTGCATGCCTTTGTTCATTTTAATTGCTGCCTAAGCAGATTTTGACTGTATCATAATAATTATTTTAACTGACTCCGTTGATTTAATACAGCGTATCGTCTTAAATACACTAATCTGTTTCATCCATTGTGGCTAATAGAAAACTCAGGAGGGTAGGGTGGCAATGTCTTCAAGAAAAGTAGAGATCAGCGAACACGGTGATGTCAGTGTCATGAAAGTGATTACTGAAGAGGTCGGCGCTCCGGCCGATAATGAAGTGCAGATCGCGCAAAAGGCGATCGGCCTTAATTTTATCGATATTTATTTTCGAACAGGTCTTTATGCGCAGCCACTGCCGCACGGACTGGGTTTTGAAGCCGCCGGTATCGTCGAGGCCGTCGGCAGCCGCGTTACGCATCTGAAAAAGGGCGATCGCGTCGCATACGGGCAAAGCCCTATCGGTGCGTATGCCGAACTGCGCAATGTGCCTGCTGTCAACGTGCTTAAGATTCCGGACTTTCTGTCGTTCGATGAAGCGGCGGCCGTGATGCTCAAGGGGCTGACCGTGCAATATCTGTTCCGGCAAACATATCGGTTACAGGGACATGAAACGATTCTGTTTCACGCAGCAGCAGGGGGCGTCGGCCTGATTGCCTGCCAGTGGGCCCGGGCCCTGGGTGTAAAGCTGATCGGTACGGTTTCCAGTCCCGAAAAATCGGATCTTGCCCTGGCGCACGGCGCATGGGCAACCATCGACTACAGCAAGGAAGACGTGGTCGAACGCGTGCTGTCGCTGACCAACGGCAAGAAAGTGCCGGTGGTCTACGATGGCGTGGGCAAAGATACCTGGGAGCGTTCTCTGGACTGCCTGCAGCCGCGTGGCCTGATGGTCAGTTTCGGCAACGCATCGGGGGCGGTTACCGGCGTCAATCTGGGCATTCTGGCCAGCAAGGGTGCCTTGTACGTAACCCGGCCGACCCTTGGCCCACACGTAGACACCGCAGAAAAACTCAAAGCCGCTTCCGATGAGTTGTTTGATATGATTCGCAGCAAGAAAATCAAGGTGCAGATCGATCAGCGCTACAGCCTGGAAGACGTGGGAGAAGCGCATCAGGCGCTGGCCTCACGTAAAACGACCGGCGCAACAGTTATTACGCTGGACTAAGCTGTATAAGGCTGAATCAGGCGGGGCAGGTTTCTGGCAGC
This sequence comes from Advenella incenata, assembly GCF_004217095.1. Classification (GTDB taxonomy): domain Bacteria; phylum Pseudomonadota; class Gammaproteobacteria; order Burkholderiales; family Burkholderiaceae_B; genus Advenella; species Advenella incenata. The sequence continues at coordinate 2,002,115 of NZ_SHKO01000001.1, forward strand.
GGGCCCGGGGTAACCAGGCCCGCTTTCTTTCTTACTCATCGCCCATCAACGCCTGACGGGTTGCTTCGCTCTCCAGTTCGGTCAGCCACCATTGCAGGCCTTTGCCGACAGCGCGGCCATGAGCAGGTTTGCGCCATGCATAATTGCTTTGTACGACTCGCGGGCAGGCGGCCACTTTTTTGATAATCAGCTCACCGGTTTCCAGGTAAGGCTTGGCGTGAGAATAGGGTAGAAAACCGCAACCCAGGCCCATTCGATGGGCCAGCACCTTGGCATGCAGATTGGGTACGGTAAAGACTCTTTGCATCGCCTGCACGCCATAGGAAATACGGCGCGCATATCTTGCCGAATCTGCGGCCGCCACAGACTGGTATTGGGCAATTAGTTGTTCCTCCAGTGGTTCCGGTGCCGTGGCAAGGGGATGCTGGGGCGACACGACAAACACAAATGAAATTTTGTTAAGCGGCAGCGAAAGAATATCCGAGCTTTGCAAAGTGCTGCTCACGCCAATGGCCAGATCCGAATGGCCGGCGATCAAGGTTTCCCAGGTGCCATCCAGTACCTCTTCGCGAATACGCAATTGCGTAGGTACATTGAGTGCGAAAAATTTTTCACACAATTCAAACAGCACCTTGCGCGACACAATCGTATCCGCGCTGATGGTCAGCAGCGGTTCCCAGCCGGTGGCAATGCGCTTGACGCGGTGGGCAATCTGTTCCACCGTGTTCAGCAACTGCCGTCCTTCGTCGATCAATTCCCTGCCTGCGGGCGTGAGCGCCGCATGGCGGGACTTGCGATCAAACAGCAGGACGTCCAGCGCATCTTCAACCTGCCTGACGCGATAGGTCAGGGCGCTGGGCACCAGATTCAATTCGCGAGCGGCTGCGGCAAAACTGCCTTTTTCCGCGATAAGCACAAGCATCTGGATGGTTTCCGGCGTCAGAACCTGGTGGATTTCTCTGGTGGGGGGCGTATTCATGTCGCTTTCGCTGGAAGATAGATATTCTGATTATAAGTTCAAAATTTTTGCTGCACCGAAGTCGCATTACAATCGGATAAGTTCTCTTAATTGCGAAGGATGGTTATGCAGAAAGTAAAGTTGGGTAAAAGTGATCTGGAGGTGACCGATATCTGCCTGGGCACGATGACGTTCGGCGAGCAGGTCAGCGAGTCTATTGCATTTGAAATAATGGACCTGGCTGTTGACCAGGGTGTCAATTTTCTGGATACGGCCGAAATGTACGCCGTGCCAACTCGTGAACAAACCTATGGTGCGACCGAGACAATTATCGGCAACTGGTTCAGCCGCCGCCCGCAAGTGCGCCAGACAGTCGTTCTGGCCAGCAAGGTTGCCGGGCCGTCGCGCGGCATGCCCTGGGTGCGCGACGGTGAAGGTCTGACAGCGGCCGATATCATTCGTTCCTGCGAAGGGAGTCTGAAACGGCTGCAGACCGATTACATTGACCTGTATCAGATTCACTGGCCAGCCCGGCCTGTGCCGGCGTTTGGCAATCGCTATTTCGACCCGGACAAAACCAATCCTGACCAAAGCAGTATCGAAGAACAACTGCAGGCCATGGACAGGCTGGTGCGAGAGGGAAAAATCCGCTATGTTGGCCTGTCCAATGAAACGCCTTACGGGGTCAGCGAGTTCATCCGTATTGCCCAGGCTGAAAATCTGCCCAGAGTGGCCACCATACAAAACCCGTTCTGCTTGCTGAATCGTTCCTACGAAAACGGACTGGACGAGACGTGCCATCATCAAGATGTGTCGCTGCTGGCCTATTCACCACTGGGTTATGGCTTGCTGACCGGAAAATATGATGAGTCTGGTACGACCGGCGAGCAGGCCCCCAAAGAGGCCAGGATCACTCTGTACGAGTCGGTGCGCAAGCAACGGTGGGGCCGCCCGGCTTCGCTGGAGGCAGCGCGTGTATATAATGCGCTGGCCCGCAAGCATCAGTTAACACCGGTACAGCTGGCGCTGGGGTTCTGTAATACCAAATGGCAGGTGGCCAGCACCATTATCGGGGTCCGGACAACGGAGCAGCTTAAAGAAAATCTGGCTGTCAGCGGATTTAAGCTGGACAGCCAGATCATGCAGGAAATAGATGCAATCCGGTTAAATCACTTCGATCCGGCGCAGTAGTCCTTAACCCGGGCCACTTCGTTTTTGGAGCCCAGCACCACGCCTACGCGCTGGTGCAACTCGGTCGGCTGGATATCCATGATGCGGTTGACCGAGTCGGTGGCCATGCCGCCAGCCTGCTCGATGATAAAGCTCATCGGGTTGGCCTCATACATCAGGCGCAGCTTGCCCGGTTTTTTCGGATCACGCGCATCCCAGGGATACATGAAAATGCCGCCGCGTGTCATGATACGGTGTACATCGGCTACCATCGAGGCGATCCAGCGCATGTTGTAGTCTTTTTCCAGCGGTCCGGTGGTGCCTGCCAGGCAGTCTTCGATGTACTGGCGCATCGGTGGCGCCCAGTGGCGCATATTGGACATATTGATGGAAAATTCCTTGGTATCTTCCGGAACACGCATATTCTCGTGCGTCAGTACCCAACTGCCCAGTTCGCGATCCAGCGTAAAGCCCATCACGCCATTGCCGATCGTGAGCACAAGCATGGTTTGCGGACCGTACACCGCATAGCCGGCCACAACTTGCCGGCTGCCCGGTTGCAGAAAATCCTTTTCGGTCACTTCGCGGCCTGAAATATCGGCCGGCGCCTTCAGCACAGAGAAAATCGTGCCGATGGACACATTCACATCGATATTGGATGAGCCATCCAGGGGGTCGAACAACAACAGGTATTCGCCCTTGGGATAGCGATTGGGAATGTGATGGATGGTTTCCATCTCTTCGGACGCCATGCCCGCCAGATGGCCGCCCCATTCGTTGGCCTCCAGCAGAATTTCATTTGACATTACGTCAAGCTTTTTTTGCACTTCGCCCTGAACGTTTTCGCTTTCCAGGCTTCCCAGTACGCCGCCCAGCGCACCTTTGCTGACAGCATGGCTGATGGCCTTGCAGGCGCGTGAGACTACTTCTACCAACAGGCGCACTTCTGCCTCGATGGCATTATTGTTGCGCTGCTGCTCTACCAGATACTGGGTAAGGGTTTTTCGTGACATAAGGTCTCCGGAAAATAATTAAATACGCAAAGCTTTGGAAACAATCTCGCTCACATTGCTGGACAGACCCTCGTGATCGCGGACCTGCTCAAGCGATGATTTCATTTGTGATTGCAGTGCAGGAGTATAGCGCGCCCAGTTATCCATGACACGCGCCAGACGCGATGCGACTTCAGGATTGATGGCATCGAGCGCCAGCACGGCTTCGGTCCACAAGGCATAGCCGGAACCATCCTGGTTATGGAATCCTTGTGCATTGTTCATGCAGAACTGGAAGATCAGGGAGCGGGCGCGATTGGGGTTGCGCAATGCAAATGCCGGATGCGCCATCAGCCCGCGGATTGTTTCCGTGCGGGTGTCGGCGGCAGTGGCCTGCAGGGCAAACCATTTGTCGATGACCAGCGGATTGTGCTGCCATTTCTCGTAGAAATCAACGATGGCTTCCTGGCGTTTATCCCCGTGGTGATAGTTGACGATGGCGCCAAGCGCACCCATGCAATCGGTCATGTTCTGCGCTGCCTGGTACTGGACCAGCGCTTGCTGGCATGCTGCCAGATCGCCTGCCGCCATGAGGTAGGCCAGTGCCAGATTTTTCAGACTGCGACGGCCGGCGCTGATCGGATCGGGGCTATAAGGCCCAGGCGTGTCGTTGCCCTGCAGGGTTGCGTTCCATTCGGACGCAGCCGCTTTGCCCAGATTTTCCCGGACAGCGTGGCGGGCCTTGGCCAGCCATATCGGTTCTATCGGATCCATTTGCTCTGCCAGGAATTTTTCCGAAGGCAGTGTCAGCAGGCGGGCGCGATAACCGGCGTCCAGGCCTGCATCTTGCAGATTGTTCTTCCAGACTTGCACAAATGTCTCGGACAGGGCCGCTTGCTCACCTTTTTGCAGTGCTTCGGCAAGGCCCAGAATTTCGCGGGTTGCCAGCGCCTGGCCCGCTTCCCAGCGGGCAAATGGATTGGGATCAGACTGGGCCAGGACCGCCAGTTCCTCTGCTGTCCAGTCATAGTGCACAGTGACTGGCGCGGAAAAATCGCGCAACAGCGAAGGCACAGGCTTGGCGGCGATGCCGGTAAAGGTCCAGGACTGACTTTGCTCTGTGAGTTCAAGCAGGCGTGTGTGTTCGCCGGCCAGGTCGGGGGCAGCGTCGTGGCTCGCACTGTCGTTGATCTCGCTGAGCGCCAGCGGTTGTCCGTCAGCCGAGAGCAGACCGACAGCAAAGGGAATATGAAAAGGTTTTTTCACAAAATCCTTGCGGATTTTTTCAACCCCCACCAGCGGTGTTTGTTGCGACAGGGTCAAGGTCACCGTTTGCTGCCCTGCATCGTGGCTCATGGTCACCTGCACTCGCGGCGTGCCTGCCTGCGAATACCAGCGCCTGAAGACGGACAGATCGCGTTGCGGATGGGATTTTGTGTATACGTATTCCATGGCATTGACAAAATCATCGCAAGTGACGGCCTGCCCGTCATGGCGGCGGAAGTATTCGTCCATGCCATCGCGAAAACCGGGCGCGCCCAGCAGCGTGTGCTGCATGCGGATCACTTCGGCGCCTTTTTCATAAACGGTTGCGGTGTAGAAGTTGCCAATGGATTCGTAGCTGTCGGGACGGATGGGATGCGCCATGGGGCCTGCATCCTCGGGAAACTGACCGGCGCGCAATACGCTTACGTCGTCAATGCGCTTGACCGCGCGGGCACTGGCGGCTGCCTGATCATCCAGGCCGGCGGCCATCATGTCGGCTGTAAATTCCTGATCGCGAAAGACGGTCAGGCCTTCCTTGAGGCTGAGCTGAAACCAGTCGCGGCAAGTGACGCGATTGCCGGTCCAGTTGTGAAAATATTCGTGACCGATCACGGCTTCGACGGCAGAAAAATTGGCATCGGTGGCGGTATCGGGATCGGCCAGCACATATCCGGAATTGAAAATGTTCAACCCCTTGTTTTCCATGGCGCCCATATTGAAGTCGCGCACGGCCACAATCATGAAGCGATCCAGATCCAGTTCCAGGCCAAAGCGCTTTTCGTCCCAGACCAGGGAGCGCTCAAGCGAAGCCAGTGCCCATTCGGTCTTGTCGCGGCTTCCCTTGTCGCTGTATATCTGCAACAGCACGTCGCGGCCATTATGGGTTTTGACGGTTTTTTCGCGAACGTCGAAGTCGCCGGCGACCAGTGCGAAAAGATAACTGGGCTTATGAAAGGGATCATGCCAGACTGCCTGGTGGCGGCCGTCGGGAAGATCAGTGGACGACAGCAAATTGCCGTTGGACAGCAGATAGGGATATTTTTCCTTGTCGGCGGCGAGCGTGACGGTATAAATGCTCATCACGTCCGGGCGATCCGGGAAGTAGGTAATGCGGCGAAAGCCTTCGGCCTCGCACTGAGTGAAAAAGCCGCTCCCCGACTTATACAAACCCATGAACAGGGAGTTGGCTGCCGGATCCAGTGTGGTGCATACACGCAGTTCAAATGAACCGGACAGTTGCGCAATGACCAGTTGGTTCTGGTCCAATTCATAGGCGTCTGCGTCCAGCGCCTGGCCATTCAGATACAGGGCATCCAGGCTGATGTCTTCGGCGTTGAGCACCAGATCGGCCGGCGTCTTGTCTTTTGCGGTGAATGTCAGGGTAGAGGTGACGACAGTGCGGTTTTCGTCCAGGTCGAAATTGAGCGCCACCGCATCAAGCGTAAATGGATAGGGCTGATAGTCGCTGCGATAGACGGTTGGACTGGTTTCTTCGATCAATTCTGTAGGCATGATGGTCACTGTGGTGCTGGTGAACGGAAAGTGAAATTGCGGTACAAACGGCAGGGTTCACTTGAAAAAAAGCGATTCGTAGCTATTTGTCCTAATTATAGGGGCTTGCCCTGAATTGGAACCTTAAAAGACGTTTTGTGTCAAAATTGAAGTACAGTTTGCGGCGCGTGTCGGGCGCGGCAGGCCGTCTATGATATTGGCGTGTGATTGGCAGGAGAAAGAAGCATGCGACATCTGCAAGTGCCCCGTATCTGGAACCTCGTTTTGGCTGGGTTGTTTTTGGCGGGATTGACCGCCTGCTCGACAACCAGTGAATTTACGACCCAGGTGACCTCGTTTCAGCAATGGCCTGCTGCCGTTGCAGGACAGCACTACCGCTTTGTCGACAGCAAACAGCAGAATCTGGAGCAGGCTGCCTATACCGGCTATATTCGCAATAACATGTTCCGCACCGGCCTGATCGAAGCAATGGGCCGCCAGAGCGCCCGTTTTGAAGTTGGCTTTACTACCGGGACCGAAGTGCGGCAGCAAATGGTCCAGCGGGACACCGGCAATTATGATTTGTATCCGACACTGGGGCTGGGCATGGGCTTTCCCTATGGTTATTATGGCAACCCGTTCTACAGTAGCTTCGGCTTTGCCATGACGCCACGCTATCAGTTAGTTCCGGTGCCTTACCATCGCTATTCGCTTACTGTGTATATTCGTGACAGGCAGCAAAATGGCAATGAGGTATTTCGCTCCAGTGCCGTGGCAGATTCACGCGAGCGCAGCCTGCCCGAAGTCATGCCTTATCTGGCCGCGTCGGTGTTTGACCAGTTCCCCGGCCATAACGGTCAGGTTCGCACCGTTGAGTTTGAACGCAACAAGGCAGGCGTCGCAGGTACAGCGCCTCCCATTACAGTAAAGAAACCTTAGAAGACACCCTTACATGAAACCTATTGAATCCGATCTCCAGGCAGTCGCAACGGCAAAATCCCTGCTGCTGGATCCCTGGGACCTGAACGAAAACCACATGGCCGCCGCGCTGGCCGAGATTTTTACCCATAAGGTCGATTACGCCGACCTGTACTTTCAATATACACGCAGCGAAAGCTGGAGTCTGGAAGAGGGTATCGTCAAGACCGGCAGTTTCTCCATCTCCCAGGGCGTAGGCGTGCGGGCGCTGGCGGGCGAGAAAACCGCCTTTGCCTATTCAGACAAACTCTCGCCCGAGGCCCTTATGGAGTCGGCAACGACAGTCAAGGCGATTGCGCGGCAGGGCGAAGGGCACATGAAGGTGGTCGGCAACGGCAAAAGCAAGGCGCACGATCTGTACGGCCAGGATGACCCGATTGCCGCCATGCCAGCCACTGAAAAAGTGGCGCTGCTGGGACGGGTTGAAACCATTGCCCGCGCCAAAGACCCTCATGTGATTCAGGTCATGGCCGGGCTGGGTTCGGAATATGACGTGGTGATGATTGTCGGCAGCGACGGCCGTCTGGCTGCTGATATCCGACCGCTGGTGCGACTGTCTGTCACCGTGATCGTCGAGCGCAATGGCCGGCGTGAAATGGGGCATGGCGGTGGCGGTGGCCGTCTGGGCCTGAACTATTTCTCGGATGCGCTGCTGCATGAATATGTAGATAAAGCGGTACACGAAGCGCTGACGAATCTGGATGCCAGGGACGCGCCGGCTGGGGAAATGACAGTTGTGCTGGGTTCCGGCTGGCCGGGTATTTTGCTGCACGAAGCCGTCGGCCACGGTCTTGAAGGTGATTTTAACCGCAAGGGCTCCAGCATTTTCTCGGATCGTATCGGTGAGCGCGTTGCCTCCAAGGGGGTTACCGTCATTGATGACGGCACGATCAAGGATCGCCGCGGCTCGCTGAATGTGGACGACGAAGGCAATCCGACACAGCGCAATGTGCTGATCGAAGACGGTATTTTGCGTGGTTACATGCAGGATTCACTGAATGCACGCCTGATGAAGACTAAAGTCACTGGCAACGGTCGCCGTGAATCTTATGCCCATCTGCCCATGCCTCGTATGACCAATACCTTTATGCTGGGCGGAGACCACAACCCGCAGGATATTGTTGCCTCGGTCAAGAAGGGCCTGTATGCCGTCAATTTTGGCGGTGGGCAGGTCGATATCACCAGCGGCAAATTCGTGTTTTCGGCCAGTGAAGCCTATATGATCGAAAATGGCCGCATCACCTATCCAGTCAAGGGTGCGACACTGATCGGCAACGGCCCCGACGCCATGAACCGGGTGTCGATGATCGGCAACGATCTGTCGCTCGATTCGGGTGTGGGCACTTGCGGTAAGGAAGGTCAAAGTGTGCCGGTAGGGGTTGGCATGCCCACCATTCGCATGGACGGACTGACGGTCGGTGGAACGGCCTGAGCTTTTTGATCGGCCCGACGTCCGCTTGCGGCGCCGGGCTTTGCAGGCTGCCTGGCCGAGCCAGGGCGTTGTGGAAGAACCTTGGGGTTATGTGATGATCATGGTCGGGTAAACCGGCTTTTTTCGCGATATCCGGTTGATCCCTCCGAAAATGGCGCATTTTGTGGTCCGGCGGGTACAGTCCCGCTATATTTTCGGCCTGACGGCAGATTGATGTGCCAATGAGCGAAAACCTGTGCTAGGATTGCTCTTATGAAACAAGTTAGCCACGTCTTTTTCTTTTTTTATTTTACATTTTCGACGCGATAGGCGGAGGAAAGGACGTTGCGTACTTAGCGAAAGCAGAAACAAGCTACAAGACACCAAAAGGCCGCCAGAATATCTGGTGGCCTTTTTTGTTTTGGGCGATGCACTGCCTGGCTGGGCGAACTTATAACCGATTCGATTGATTGATTAACGATATATCTGGAGTTTTCCGTGTCCTACAATACCGACGATTTACGTATCCGCGAAATTAAAGAGCTTAGCCCGCCGTCCCATCTGATGCGCGAATTTACCTGTTCCGCTCAGGTGTCCAGCCTGGTGCACGATACGCGCGAGGCAATCCATCGCATTTTGCATGCCAAAGATGACCGGCTGGTTGTCATTATTGGCCCGTGCTCAATTCACGATCCGGCTGCGGCGCGCGAATATGTAAAGCGCCTGAAGGAACAGCGTGACCGCTTTGGCGACGATCTGGAAATCGTCATGCGCGTGTATTTCGAAAAGCCCCGCACGACAGTGGGCTGGAAAGGCCTGATTAACGATCCGGATCTGGACGGCAGTTTCAATATCAACAAGGGCGTGCGACTGGCGCGTGAATTGCTGCTGGAAGTCAATGAAAGCGGTGTGCCTGCGGGCTGCGAATTCCTGGATATGATCACTCCGCAATATATTGCCGACCTGGTGTCCTGGGGCGCGATCGGTGCGCGTACGACAGAAAGCCAGGTGCACCGTGAACTGGCTTCGGGCCTGTCGTGCCCGGTCGGGTTCAAAAACGGGACCGACGGCAATATCAAAATTGCCATCGATGCCATCAATGCTGCGTCGCAGCCTCATCATTTTCTGTCGGTAACCAAGGGCGGCCATTCGGCAATCGTCTCTACCGTTGGTAATGACGATTGTCATGTCATTCTGCGCGGCGGCAAGGCGCCCAATTATGACGCCGAAAACATCAACCTGATGTCCGAGCAATTGTCCAAGGCGGGTCTGGCCAGCCGTATCATGATCGATGCCAGCCATGCCAACAGCAACAAGAAATATGAGAATCAGCCGCAGGTGATCGACGATGTGGCCCAGCAGATCGAAACCGGCGACCACCGCATTTTCGGTGTCATGGTCGAGAGCCACCTGGTTGCTGGTCGTCAGGATCTCAAAGAAGGTGTCGAACTCACTTACGGGCAGAGTATTACGGACGGCTGCATCGGCTGGGACGCATCGGTCCAGGTGCTGGAGCGTCTGGCCCAGGCAGTGCGTACGCGCCGTGAGCAGAAAACAGATATCAACACCTGAGTTTTGCATGCTGGATGCAGCGGCAACAGCACCAACTGACGCTTCGCTGCCGCTATCTGTTTCGGGGCATTATATGCCCCGAAGTCATTTCGCTTTGCCGCGGGAGTGAACAATCATTAGGGTTAATCACGTTTTGGTTCGTGGCCGGGCAGGGTATACTTTGACGTTTATACCAGTTGTCATAAAAAAGGGTTGTCATGGATGTGAGTGCGCAGCTGCGACATGCGCCGCAGGACGCTGAAAGCGGACCGGATTTTTCTGAATTGATCGCTCAATTGCATCGCGGTTTGCCGGCGCATTGTGTGCTATCCCGTGTTGAAGAAAAAAAACCGTTTGAATGTGATGGGCTGACGCTTTTCAAGGAAATGCCAGGCGTGGTTGTGCTTCCGGAAAACGAGGAGCAAATCATTCACGTTCTGAAAACCTGTAAAAAAATGGGGGTGCCTGTGGTGCCGCGTGGCGCAGGTACAGGCCTGTCGGGCGGCGCGACGCCGCATTCGCAGGGTGTGTTGCTGGGCGTATCCAAACTCAACAAAATCAGACATATCGACGCGCAGGCAGCGACCGCTATCGTTGAACCAGGCGTGCGCAATCTGGCGGTGTCCGAGGCGGCTGCAGCATATGGTCTGTATTATGCGCCTGACCCATCCAGTCAGATTGCCTGTTCAATCGGCGGCAATATTGCCGAGAATGCGGGTGGTGTGCATTGCCTTAAATATGGACTGACGGTTCATAATGTCATCCGCCTGCGGATTGTGACGATTGATGGCGACATTGTCGAATTGGGCGCTGACGCACCCGACGCACCGGGTCTGAATCTGCTGCCGGTCTTCATCGGTTCGGAAGGCATGCTGGGCATTGTGACCGAAGTCAAGGTCAAACTCATTCCCAAGCCGCAACTGGCTCGCGTCATCATGGCAAGCTTCGCTTCTGTTGAGGCGGCGGGCGAGGCGGTCAAGAATATTATCGGATCGGGCATCATTCCTGCCGGTCTTGAAATGATGGACAAGCGCGCAACCCGCATGGTCGAGCCCTTTGTGAATGCCGGTTATGACCTGGATGCCGAGGCGATTCTGCTGTGTGAATCGGACGGCACCGAGGCCGAGGTTGAAGACGAAATCGTACGCATGGAAAAAGTATTTTCCGATTGCGGTGCAACGCGTTTGCAAACGTCCAGTTCCGAAGAGGAACGCTTGCGTTTCTGGGCCGGCCGCAAGAATGCATTTCCTGCCGCCGGCCGCATATCACCTGATTATTACTGCATGGACGGCACGATTCCCAAAAGCCAGTTGGCCTATGTGCTCAATGAAATGGTGAAGATGGAAGCGAAGTATCAATTGGGTTGCGCCAATGTGTTCCATGCGGGCGATGGCAATTTGCATCCACTGATTTTGTTCGATGCGAACGATCCGGACTCAGTGCGACGCGCTGAAGATTTCGGCGCCGATATCCTGGAGCTGTGCATCAAGGTGGGCGGTACGGTTACCGGTGAGCATGGCGTGGGTCTGGAGAAAATCAACCAGATGTGTTCGCAGTTTACTCGCGAAGAACTCGATGCCTTCACCGCGCTGAAAAAAGCGTTCGACCCCGATATGTTGCTCAATCCGACCAAGCAGATTCCGACACTGAATCGTTGCGCCGAATATGGTCGCATGCATGTGCACGGCGGTCAGATCGCTTTTCCCGATATCGAACGTTTCTAAACATCTTATGAAATTCATTAAAGAAGATCTGGCAGAACAGGTTGCAGCCGCTGTGGCAGGCCGCAAGCAGATTGTCATTCGCGGTGGCGGCACCAAAAGCTTCTACGGCAACGCGATTGCCGAAACCGAACAATTGGTGGAACTGGACGTGACACCGTACACCGGGATCAGCAGTTATGAACCGTCAGAGCTGGTCATGACTGCCCGTTGCGGTACGCCGCTGCGCGACATCGAAGCGGCACTGGATCAGGAGAATCAACGCCTGGCATGGGAGCCGCCGCATTTTGGCCAGCAGGCAACCATTGGCGGGGCCATTGCCACAGGGCTGGCCGGTCCTGGACGCATGGCTGCCGGCGGAGCCAGTGACTTTGTGCTGGGCACCGTGTTGCTCAATGCAGAAGGGCAGCAATTGCATTTTGGCGGCACGGTGATGAAGAATGTGGCCGGCTACGATATGTCGCGGCTGCTCACCGGATCCATGGGCGTGTTCGGCCCTATTCTGGAAGTCTCGTTCAAGGTGCTGCCCAAGCCGATTTGCGAAGTCACACTGCAGCGGCAATGTACCCTGAAGGAAGCGTTCGAATGCTTCCGCCAGTGGCAGGCCAAGGCGCTGGGTATCAGTGCCTCGGCCTGGATCCCGGAGGGCGATACACAGCAAGGCGTGCTCTATCTGCGCGTATCCGGTGCGCAGCCTGCTGTCAAACAGGCATGCGGCGTCCTGGGCGGCGAGCGGGTAGATGAGCAGACGGCTAAAGATTTATGGCTGTCGCTCAGAGAGCATACTCATCCGTTTTTTGGTGATACTGTCTGGCGCGTATCGGTGCCGCCTTTGGCCGACACGGTGAACGAATCGGTGCCGCTACTGGAGTGGGGCGGCGCGCAGCGCTGGCTGCGACAGGTCAGCGATGTGACCAACATTCGTCACGCCGCTGCGCAACGCGGTGGTCATGCGACATTGTTTCGCGCCGGCGCAGGTGTCAGTCAGCCCGTCGATGGTGTGTTCCAGCCGCTCAGCAGCGGGATTGCCGCCATTACCCGCCGTCTCAAGAGCAATCTTGACCCGTTGGGCACATTTTACTCAGGCCGGTTACTCAGGAATATCTAACGTATCATGCAGACCAATCTTGCCGACTGGGCAAAAAACAGCAGCTATGGCGAAGAAGTGGATGCAATCTTGCGCAAATGCGTGCATTGCGGCTTCTGTTCTGCCACCTGTCCCAGCTATCAGATACTTGGCGATGAGCGCGACAGTCCGCGTGGGCGCATTTACCTGATCAAGGAAATCGTCGAAGGCAAGGAGCCCACCAGCATTACCCAGAAGCACCTGGACCAGTGCCTTACTTGCCACAACTGCGAAACCACTTGTCCGTCGGGTGTGCAGTACGGCCATCTGGTTGATATCGGCCGCGAACTGGTCGCAGAACGCGTTACCCGTACGCCGACCGACCGTTTTCGGCGCACCCTGCTGGCGGCCGGGCTGAACTCCCAAGCCTTTGCACCTGCGGTGAAACTGGGCCGCATGTTGCGCTCCTTCATGCCGGCCACACTGGCGGCCAAGCTGCCGGAGGCCCGCCCGGCCGGGGCGCTGCCGGTCGGCCGCCACCAACGGCAGGTGCTGGTGCCGCTGGGGTGTGTTCAGCCTGCGCTGATGCCTTCGATTGATGCGGCGACCATAAGGGTGCTGGATGCCGCGGGAATTTCATCTGTGGATGTCAGTCGCAATACATGTTGCGGCGCCGTCAATTTTCACCTGGATAAAGTAAACAGCAGCATCGCCCAGATGAAAAGCAATATCGACGCCTGGGTGCCGTTGCTGGAGTCTGGCCAGGTAGAGGCCGTCATCATGAACGCGTCCGGTTGCGGTGCGTTCGTCAAAGAGTATCCATTTTATCTTCGTAACGAACCGGGGTATGTGGAAAAAGCGCGCTACCTGGTTCAGCATGTAAAGGATATTGCCGAAGTGATTGCGCCCGAAGCGGCGACACTGAAGGCCAAATTCAAAAAACCGCTACCGGCCTCAGCCGCATTTCATCCACCCTGTACGCTTCAACACTGGCAGGGACTGCGCCCACTGACCGAGTCGTTACTGGCAGATCTGGGATTTGACCTCAAGGCCTTTGGCGAGGCCAATCTGTGTTGCGGTTCTGCAGGGACGTATTCGGTGCTTCAGCCGGAAATTGCTACTGGCCTGCGCGATCGCAAGCTGGAAGCCATCGGCAAGACCTCGCCTGAAGTCATCATTACCTCCAATATGGGCTGTATGTCCCATTTGCAAACCGGAACGCAGACACCGGTACGCCATTGGGTCGAAGTGGTTGATGCTGCCTTAAGTGCTTAGAAGACGCTGATTTCCCCGTTTGGGCAGCCAGGACGGTAAAATATCGTCCATGACTGAACAAACCTCTGTAAAACCTCGTGTAGTGGTGGGCATGTCCGGCGGCGTAGATTCGTCGGTCAGCGCCTGGCTGCTCAAAGAGCAGGGTTATGAAGTCATCGGGCTTTTCATGAAAAACTGGGAAGATGACGATGATTCTGAATACTGCTCAACCCGTCAGGACTGGCTCGATGCGGCCAGCGTTGCCGATCTGGTCGGCGTGGACATCGAAGCGGTCAATTTTTCCGCCGACTATAAGGATCGCGTATTTTCGGAGTTCCTGCGGGAATATTCGGCCGGACGCACGCCCAATCCCGATGTCCTGTGCAATGCCGAGATCAAGTTCAAGGCGTTTTTGGACCACGCATTAACCCTGGGAGCCGATTACATCGCGACCGGGCATTATGCTCGCGTGCGGGCGGTGCAACGGGATGGCGCCACTGAATATGAACTGCTCAAGGGGCTGGACGCCAGCAAGGACCAGAGCTATTTCCTGCACCGGCTTAATCAGGCGCAATTGTCCAAGGCCTTGTTTCCCCTGGGTGAAATAGACAAAACCGAAGTGCGTCAGATGGCCCATAAGCTGGGACTGCCCAATGCGGCGAAAAAGGATTCCACAGGTATTTGCTTTATCGGCGAGCGCCCCTTTCGGGAATTTCTGAATCGTTATCTGCCTACCAATCCCGGCCCGATTCTTACTGATGATGGGCAGCAGGTAGGGCAGCATCACGGGCTTGCCTTCTACACCCTGGGCCAGCGCAAGGGATTGGGCATAGGCGGCATTAAGGGCCGTCAAAATGACGACGGCATCGCCGACGCCTGGTATGTGGCCCGCAAGGATTTGCAAAACAATACCCTGTATGTGGTGTCGGGTCATGATCATCCGTGGCTGCTGCAGCACGAGGTGCGTGCCGACGATGTCAGCTGGGTGGCCGGACATGCGCCTGTGGCAGGACTGTACGGGGCCAAGACACGTTATCGGCAGGCAGACGCGCCGTGCGAATTGCTCCCGGGCAGCGATCCGGGCCTATTACATTTGAAATTTTCCCAGGCGCAATGGGCTGTTACACCCGGTCAGTCCAGCGTTTTATACGACGGCGATATTTGCCTGGGTGGCGGCATTATTGCCTGAAGTTCGTCCGGCAGGGCAACGACCGTCTGCCGGTAATTCTCACTTTTATTTTTTTATTTCATTATGAATATTTCAGATTCGATTACTCCGCTCAATGCGTTATCTCCGCTGGACGGTCGTTATGCCTCTCGTGCAGCCGCCTTGCGGCCCTTTCTGTCAGAGGCCGGCTTCATGGCGCATCGTGTGGAAGTCGAGGTGTCGTGGCTTATCGCGCTGTCGCAGGCTGGCCTGAGCGAGCTGCCGGCGTTTTCTGCCGATGCCGAAAACGCCTTGCGCAGCTGGGTGCAGGATTTTAGCGAAGCCGATGCCCAGCGCATCAAGGATATCGAGAAAAAAACCAACCATGACGTCAAGGCCGTGGAGTACTGGCTCAAAGAGAAAGCGGCGGGTAATGAAGAACTGTCGGTCGCTGCCGAGTTCATCCATTTTGCCTGCACTTCCGAAGATATCAATAATACGTCGCACGCCCTGATGCTGACACGTGCTCGTGATCAGGTTATTGTGCCCGCGTTGCGCAATCTGCTGTCGATGTTGAAGGATGATGCCCGTCAGTTTGCACAGCAACCCATGCTGGCTCGCACGCACGGTCAGCCAGCCAGCCCCACAACCATGGGCAAGGAATTTGCCAATGTGGCTGCGCGCCTGGAGACAGCGATTGCCGCTATATGCGCGGTTAAACCTCTGGCCAAGCTTAACGGCGCAACCGGCAACTACAACGCGCACTACTCGGCCTATCCGGAACTGGACTGGCCTGCGCTGAGCAAAAAAGTGCTGGCCGATTTGTCCCTCACACAGAATCCCTATACCATCCAGATCGAACCACATGACTGGATGGCTGCGCTGTTTGATGCCATTGCGCGCGCCAACACCATTTTGCTTGACTTGAACCGCGACATCTGGGGTTACATCGCGCTGGGCTATTTCAAACAGCGTTTGCGCGAAGGAGAAGTCGGATCGTCCACCATGCCGCACAAGGTCAACCCCATTGACTTTGAGAACTCCGAGGGCAATATCGGGCTTGCCAATGCGGTCCTGAAACACTTGTCCGAGAAACTACCGGTGTCCCGCTGGCAGCGTGACTTGACCGATTCCACCGTGTTGCGCAATCTGGGCGTGGCCCTGGGTTATTGCATGGTTGCCTGGGACTCATGCAGCAAGGGGCTGGGAAAACTGGAACTCAATCCGCAGGTCATTGATCGCGATATTGACCAATGCTGGGAAGTGCTGGCTGAGCCGGTGCAGACCGTGATGCGTCGTCATGGCCTGCCGGAACCCTACGAGCAGTTGAAAGCACTGACGCGCGGTCGCGGGATTACCGAAGAAGCATTGCGCTCGTTTGTCCAGGGGCTGCAATTGCCTGAGGATGCAAAGCAGCGATTGCTGCAGATGACGCCGCGCAGCTACATCGGCCTGGCAGCAGAACTGGCCGCCAAAATCTGAACACCACATCAGATGGCTACATCAGTGAGCTGTTACTGAACCGATACTGGTTCCGGTCTGGCGAGGCATGATGTGACGTGACAGCTGGATGACAGGCCGGACATCCGTATCAGGCGGGCCAGCAAGGGGCAGTCGACAGAATGTTCGACTGCCCCTTGTGCTTTTTGGCGATGGCAAGCAATGACGCATTTGCGCTATCATAGGCGAGTCATTTATCCGGGAGTCAATGTAATGAAAACATCGGTTATAGTTGCTGCTACCTGTTTGACCTTGCTGTCCCTGACAGCAAATGCTCAGTTTCTCAAAACCAAGGAAGCGCAGGATTATCGTCATCACGGCATGGAATTTATTGGAGATAATTTCAAGCGCATGGGCCATATGGTCAAGGGCGAGCAGCCTTACGACAAGGAAGCGTTCATCAAATATGCGAATCTGCTCAAGACGCTTGCGCCGTTGCCTTTTGAAGCTTTCTACAAAGGCACCGAGGGCGGGGATGCAAAAGATGAGGTGTTTTCAGACCCTGAGGGCTTTAACAAGGCCAAAGATAAAATGCTGGTTGCGGTAGATCGGCTTGCCGCCGAAGCGCCATCTGGCGATATGAAAAAAATCAAGGTGGCGTTCGGCGGAGTTGGCCAAAGCTGCAAGGCCTGTCATGACAATTACCGCAAGGACGATTAAAGTGTCAAACGGTTGTGCCGGCCCGCTGGCGATTCCGGCTGCCGGCACACTGCCGATAGTATATTGTTGCGCTAAAGGAACACCCATCCGGCAGACGGATCACATTGGGCGTAAACGGATATTCCAGATGTAAAGGAACGTCACAGACAGCCTGACTGGCGCCGTCAACGGTTCACGCTGGCAGTGATGCGTGATCTGGCCAGTTCACCATTGCGAGAGCCAGAATACCAAAGCGGCGCAGATTAGCAATACGATGCACGCGCGGACGGCGGTAGCTGCATTATCCTGGCTGCGTACTGGCGCTTTTGCATCCGCGTGCCCCTGGGCCGGAGCGTCGCCGGTCACCATGGCGCGTATCAGGGGCTGACGGTGAAACACACTGTAATAGGCAATTGCACACAGATGCAGCGCTACCAATGCGACCAGCACCCATTCGCTGGCGTGGTGAACGCTGTTGAGAAAGCCGCTGGCCACCGGATTGAGTCTGCTTAGCGGGCCTTCGAAAAGGATGTCATCACTGGCAAAGAGCCCGCTGGCTGCCTGCACGCCAAAGGCCAGCAACATGGCAATGACAGACCAGGCGCCCAGTGGGTTGTGGCCCGCTGTCCATTGTGTTGTACGTAAATAGGCGGCAATTTTCCGTGGACCCACGACAAACTGTGTAAACCGCGCGTAATAGGGGCCGATGACGCCCCAGACGAGACGGAAAAGAATGAGGGTCAGCACGGCATAGCCGAAACGCGAATGCCAGGTCATCCAGTCCAGGCCGGTTTCCGACAACCAGCCCTCGGTAATGCCGGCAGACTTGACGCAAAAATAAGCGCCCGACACGCAGACAACCAATAACCAGTGAAACAGTCGCAAAGGCAGATCCCAGACTCTGATGTTATTCATTTGTCATTTTCCAGCAGGTTGCTTTCAGGCTGATTTCCGTTGCCCGACTTTACCGTTATTTTAACATTTGCAGTGTATTTGCCCCGGAGTTAGTCTATGATAAGCGAACTATTCAAATCAGCTTACAGGTACTCATGTCGCGTTCAACCAAAGTCCTTCTTGCGATCATTGCAGCGGCCGTGCTGGCAGGGTGTTCCTCTACCAAAACAGGCAAGGACCGTTCGATCAGCCATTCTCCACGAGACCAAGTGGTGCGAATCGGGTATGACGAAAGCGCCTACGCTCTGCCGATAGGGCAGCCTACCATGCTGGTGGGGCGCGCGTTCATTTACGATGCCATCAATGGCGGAGAACGCAGCGGCGGAAATGTCGATGTCGTGCTCAATCCCGTTTCGGCCATGAGCGACCAATGGTTCAACGAGGTGTGTCGTCGTGGTAATGTGCTGGCGGGCAAAGCAGATCCGCGCTATGCCGCCAGGGCCTATGCGTCCAAAACCAACTCTTTCGGTCAGTTTGCCTTCACCAACGTGCCGTCGGGCGAGTATTACCTTACCACGCGGCTCTACTGGATGGATACCAAACCCTTCTCGGGTGCCGTCCAGTATGGCGGATTGCTGGCCAAAAAAGTACGGCTTATTCCGGGAACAAATACGATCAATCTGTCTGACAGCGACAAATGCCGGGGCTATTTTCATTGATCATGCGGGGTTTCCGGCTGATCTGTGGCAACGGACGGGATCGTCCATGTTATCCGACGCTTTTCCCTTTTTTCTCCACATACAACTTGCTTCATTTCACATTATGTAATGAATTTACCCGGCTTTAATGATTAAATTTCAGGCAGGCAAAAGTTCTGTTTTGTGTTCTTGCAGCATTTTTTTCATTTTATTAGAAAGGCAAACTATGAAATTAATTACGCTTGTTACGGTCGTTGCAGTGACGACCGCTGTTGCCGGATGCAGTTTTTTCGAGAAAAAGGCCACATCCGCAACCGTAGCACCAATGGGTCCTGGCTCCTCAGCGACTGCCGTCCAGACGACCGGCGCCGGTAATCTGGAAGTTTACGTTGGTTCAACTGCCCAGCCAAAAGCGACCAAGGGCAAGTCAGCCAAAACGATTCCACTTCAGGTTGGAGACCAGACTTACCAGGGGGTCGGCCCAATTCTCACCCGTGCCGATATCAAGAACGTCTTCGTGACCAAGGCCGGTGATCGTCCCGCGTTGGGGCTGCGCGTCACACCCGAAGGCGCCCGCAAGCTGAATGCCGAAATTTCCGGTAAAGCCATCAAGGGAAAAATGGTTTTGGCCAGCCTGAATGATTCCATTTTTTCGACGACAATTGCTTCACCTGGTGCCGTGGATGACGGCGTGCTGCTGATGCCCATGGCCACGCTGAACAATGCCAAGACGGCAGCAGACATTATTCGCGGTAAAAAGTAATATCGCCTGGGTCTTCGGTTTTGTCGTGCCGGTTGCGTTGCGTGCAGTGTTCACTCTGAACATTGTTAACATTTGAGCGTTGTTTTTTCTCTGAATCTGTTGTAACGTAATCGGACGACTTTATGCGAAGTTGTTCTCAAATTAGTTTTAATTAGGAAATACTATGAAATTATCCAGAAAAGTTGCGTTGATTGTGCTTCCTCTGGCTGCGGTTCTGGCTGGATGTAACACAATGAAGACTGGTACCGAGAGCAATCCCGGCACCACTGCACAGACCCCTGCTGCTAAAGGTACTGCAGTAGACGTATTCCTGGCTTCTGACAAAGTCATCAAAAGTTATCGTCCTGTTAAGCTGAGTGAGAAACAGACCATTTATGTCAGCAAAACACCGATCATTACTCGTACCAATCTGACGAGTGTTGACCGTGTTCGCGACAGTCAGGGCCGCTCTTTTGTCAAACTGTCTCTGAATCCCGCCGGTGTTGCTGCTTTGAATGCAGCGCCCAAGGAACAGGGCTATGCGACAACCGTAGGTGGTCAGTTGGCTTCCCTCACAGGTATTCGCCAGAATAACGATTTCCTCTTCATGGTCCGGGATGATCAGGTTGCGGGATCCGTTGTCGAGGCCATCGCACCAAAAACAGCAGCCAAATAATATCGGCTGCGTGCATTGCCACCTGCCTTGTAAGTGGCAATACAAGCCTCGCCCTGCGGCGAGGCTTTTTTACGACCTTTGATCTTGTCATGTATAAGGCGTATTCTATGCTACCCGATGTCCAATAAAAGGTGCACAATGCTGTCGTTTTTTCCAGTCCGCTTCCTGGCATTTTTCCTTGTCATTCTTGGCACGGTGGTGTGCCTGGCCCTTGGCATGACCGTGTCCGCGGTGTGGTATGTGGCTGCGCTGGTTTGCCTGCTACTCACATTGATTGGCATCCATGATCTCGTTCAGTCTCGCCATTCGGTCAAGCGCAATTATCCGGTCATCGGCAATTTGCGGTTTCTGCTGGAATTTATTCGGCCTGAGTTGCGTCAGTACTTCATCGAAAGCGATACCGATTCGCTGCCTTTTTCGCGTGCCCAGCGTTCTATTGTTTACCAGCGGGCCAAACAGCAAATTGACAAGCGTCCCTTTGGCACGATCGAGAACGTCTACAGCGATGATTACGAATGGGTCAATCATTCCATGATGCCCAGCCATATTCCTGACCGCAATTTCCGGATTACCGTGGGGCAAGGTCAGTGCAGTCAACCCTATGACATTTCGGTGTTCAATATTTCTGCAATGAGTTTCGGCGCGCTATCTGCCAACGCCATCCGCTCTCTCAATCGCGGGGCCAAGGCCGGTGGGTTCGCCCACGATACAGGAGAAGGCGGGATCAGCAGTTATCACCTTGAAGCCGGCGGTGATCTGATCTGGAACATTGGTTCCGGTTACTTTGGCTGCAGGGACGAAAACGGACATTTTTCCGATAGCGCATTTGCCCAGAAAGCGACATTGCCCAATATAAAAATGATTGAAATCAAGTTGTCGCAGGGTGCCAAACCGGGGCATGGCGGCATCCTGCCGGGTGCCAAAGTCACAGCCGAAATAGCACAGGTGCGTGGTGTCACGCCAGGCGTCGATTGTGACTCGCCCGCGGCGCATTCGGCGTTCAGCACACCGGTTGAACTATTGCAATTTGTCCAGCGCTTGCGCACGTTGTCCGGTGGCAAGCCCGTTGGCTTCAAGCTGTGTATCGGTCATCCCTGGGAGTGGTTTGCCATCGTCAAGGCCATGCTGGAAACTGGTATTACACCAGACTTTATTGTGGTGGACGGTTCCGAAGGTGGAACCGGGGCAGCACCTGTGGAGTTCGTCGATCATATGGGCGTGCCGCTCAAAGAAGCGTTAAGGTTGGTACACAATGCTTTGGTGGGGGCCGGTTTGCGCGAACGCATCAAGATTGGTGCATCGGGAAAAATTATTTCCGCCTTTGATATACTCAGAACGCTGGCGCTGGGCGCCGACTGGTGCAACAGCGCACGTGGTTTTATGTTTGCTGTAGGCTGTATTCAGGCGCAGGCCTGTCATACCGGCAAGTGTCCTTCCGGCGTGGCGACCCAGGATCCATCGCGGCAGCGCGCCATTGTTGTGACGGACAAGGCCGACCGGGTAACCCATTTTCATCGCAATTCGGTGCACGCTCTGGCTGAGTTGCTGCAGGCTGCCGGACTGACTCATCCCGAACAATTGCGGGCACATCATGTGGTGCGGCGCATATCCAGTTCCGAGGTCAAAGTGCTATCGGCCATTTATCCGGAGCTGGAAAAGGGCGATTTGCTCAAGGGCAATTATCGACTGAAGATTTTCGAGATCTGCTGGCCGCTGGCTCAGGCGCATTCTTTTCAGCCTGCGCGCTCCATTGATCTGGTTGCCAGCGAAGTCAATACCGGTTATCAGGCCGGTGAGAAATCGGCAGAAAAGGACGCGCCGGTCTATAACGCGTTGCAACCGCTTTAATTAGAATGCTGCTTGGCACCGATGCATCGTGGTGCACTGCAGTGCAAGGCGAACATATTAGATATGCCACTTTGCACGCAGGGCCCCGGGCTTTCAGTGCCGGCTGCTGTTGTAGCTTATTGGGCAGCGGGCGTAGCAGGCTTGGCAGGTGTATCCGGCGCTGCAGGCGCAGGGGTTGCTGGCGCAGACGAGGCCGCTTTAGCCAGTTTTTCGCAGTTTGCTGTGAAATCCTTGATAAAACGATTTTTTTCTGCGATTTTATCCCTGGGAGTAGACCACAGCAGCTCAACAAACTCAATAAATGAAGAGACACGTTCGTCTGGAATGGCCGTGTTGTTGCTGACGGCTTCGTTTGCTTCGTCCTGCGTTTTGCCGTTTACGCGCATATCATAGAGCTGTGCAATGATCTTGCTTGCATCGATGCAGGTAAGCGTGACGGGCGTCGTATCATTGCTGGCGTCTTCGCCTTGCGCATTCTGATAGGGATCGTCCTGCTTCGGTGGCGGCACCGGCGCGGGAGGAGGCTGACGCAGTTCTGACTGCTGGGGTGGTTCGACATCGTCGTCATTGAAAAGTGTTGTCTCAATAATTTTCCATGCACCAAATGCAATGGCTGCTGCAACCAGCAACAAAATGAGCAACTTTATGAACGATTTCATGTATATCCTTACGCTTGTTTACGGGGTACGAACCGCCGTTCCTGACTATGACGAATCAATATACTATAACTTATTTGTGGCGGTCAGAAAATTCAGTAACCGATAAACATATTTACGAAATCATACGGTCATCCTACGGCGGCAAGCAGGGTGTTGGAATTGTCACAATTTGCCTGTTTCGCAGAAAAATAAGAGGCTGACGGTATCCTGTCGGCGGTCACTCGGCGGCTTTTGCATCGATTTTTGCGCCGGCTTTTTCAGGGTATTGCCGGCAATTGCGGTTGCCGCAAGCCGCTCATTGCCGTTGTGGGTCGCTCAGGGCTGGGCATGCACCCTTAATTTAATGCCAAAGAGCCCGCAAGGCGCAGCACACGTCACAAATAGCACAAACTGCAAGATGGACGAGAGCAAAAGCAATCGCGCCGGATCGCCTAACGCCCAGCCAACAATTGCGGGCAGCGATGGTCCTGAAAGTCTCCTTCAGCCGACGCCCCCGGGCGGTGGGTTGCAAACAGCACAAACTGCTGTTCGGACAGGGGGTACAGGGCCAGACTTACATTGGCCATGTCCTGCCGCGCGTGTGCAAGTGAGGCAATGGTCAATGCAATGGCGCCATGCTGCTCGAGCTCGTCCAGCGACACGGTTCGTGCCTGGTATGGATGGCCATTGATGCCTCCAGGCATCGGCTTCCACTGTGAATTGAGCTGCGATTGCAAGCCGGCCAGGCGCTCGCGCAGGGCGGGGCGGATACACGAAATGTGGATATGCAGATGATTTTGGCTGCGGCCCGATTTTGAATTGACGGTAAAGGAATAGTCCTGCACTGCGATGGCTCTGCCCAGCAATCGGTCCATATAGCGGCGGGCATGCCATGCCTGTGCAAAATATGGCGTGCGGCTTGCGCTCAGCAGCGCAGAATCTTCCAGACCTGTCACGTGGCGGGTGGGCATGTGCAAATACTGCAGGGGGCCGTTTTTATCCTTGAAGATGACATAGCCGTTGTCCATGTCAACTTTGATGCACGGCAGCGGAGGATTCTTGCCAGCCAGCTGATTGGGGACGCATTGGTCATGCACAAAATGCCAGAGTATGTCGCCGCGTGCCACCTGTTTGGTAGGTACTGCCGCCTTTGGTTCGGGAACCGAAGCGCTGTTACATGCTGTCAGCAGACCGCCAGCAAAAAGTAAAGTGGCGGTAAACCCGCAACGGGACCGGACAGACATATTTACTCCTTGTTCGGTGTGCTTGCCATTACTCCATGGGTTCGCGCATTTCAGTAATGTACGAATGGTCAGAGCGCATGACGACAAATACGAAAATGGCGTTGGCGATGCCAAGAAAAAGAACAATCAGCGGCACGGTACTAAAGGCAATAAGCAGGCCGGTAATGACCGAACTGGCCACCAGGAAAATGGCATTCATGATGTTGTTGGCGGCAATCACACGCGAGGAATGGGTTTTCGGTGTTTTTTGCTGGATCAGCACATAAAGCGGTACGCTGTACAGTCCGGCCGACATGCTCAGCAGGAACAACCCGGTGATTAACAGCCAGTTTGCGGGTAGCCTGACAAATTCGTGCAGCGCCAGCAGATGCGTGGCATTCAAATCATGGGCCAGAAAATACAGCGCAACGGAAAAGATGGTCATGCCGGCGGCGCCGACGGGGACAAGCTTGAGTACGTTCAGCCCTTTCTTGCCGATCCAGCCACAAAGGACAGAGCCAAACCCAACGCCGATTGAAAATACGCCCAGAAGCAGCGTGGCAACCTGTTCGTCACCACGCAGGATTTCCTTGGCAAAAACCGGGAATATATTCAGATACACCGCACCAAAAAACCACATCCAGCTGATCAGCAGAATGCTTTTGAACACATGCCGGTCATGGAAGGCGTACTTGAGGTTTTCTATGGTGCCGCCGATCGGATTCCAGTTCAATTTCAGATCGGCAGAAGATACGGGCGTAGGCGGAACCAGCCCTGAGCAGAGCCGGCCTGCGACCGCAATCAATACGCAACAGGCCGCCACATAATGGTAGCCGAAGCCTTCTATGCCGGCCATGAATCCGCCCGCCATATTGCCCAGCAGAATCGCGACAAAAGTGCCCATTTCGACCCAGCCATTACTGCTGACCAGGGTGGTGCCGTGAAAGACCTGCGGCAGATAGGCAAACTTGACCGGTCCGAAAACGGTGGAATGGATGCCCATCAGCAGCACGCAGAGCAGCAGGATGTACACTTGCTGGTAAATGAGCGCAAAAGCGGCCAGCCCCATAATCCCGATTTCAGCCGTTTTGATCCAGCGCATGAATCGCGCTTTCTCGAATTTATCTGACATTTGTCCGCTCACTGCGGACAGCAGCAAAAACGGGATAATGAACATGCCATTGATGACGACGCCAGCCATTTCCGGCGGCAGCCAGCTTACCGAAACATGATACGTAAGCATGATCGTGACTGCGAACTTGAACAGATTGTCATTGGCCGCACCCGATATCTGTGTCCAGAAATACGGAGCAAAACGCCGTTGCAGCATGATATGGGTCGCATCGTCGGCCGCAGCGCCGTCTTTGGCAGTATCGTGGGAAGAGGGATTTGTCATGAAAATATATGTTACAGCAGCGGAATTGGCCGGACAGAAACAACAGTCGCAACATTAAACCAAATTGCCGGTTCGTGGTTAAGGAATAGCAGTTTAGTTAAAATGTATCATTGGATGTGTCAGAATTTCGTCATTCTGTCAACACAATCGGCTACACTCTGAGCACCAAAAACACGTTTGCGAGTAGCGATATGCAACGGTTCCTGTCGACATTAATATTAGCATTCTGCGCGCCAGCGTATGCCATGGGCTGGGCTGCGCCCGGCTCGGCTCCTGTCAAGGACGGTAACGCTTTGGCTGGCGGCGCCGATCGCTGTGAAGTCGTGCTCGATACGTTCAACAAGGCCACGCTCGGCGGCCAGATCGATACTGCGCAACTGACCGACATTGTGCGCTCGCTGACATCCCGCAAGCAGTTGCCTGCCAACTTTGTAACCAAGAAGCAGGCCCGTCAAGCAGGCTGGTCGCCAGGGCAGTATTTTTCCGATATACCTGCATTGCGTGGTAAATCTATTGGCGGTGACCATTTTGGCAATTATGAGCGTCGCCTGCCACGGGGGCAATGGAAAGAAGCCGATTTGGACTACCGTGGAAAAAAGCGCAACGCCAAACGGTTGGTCTTTGCCCAGGCCGGCCAGCAGTATGTGACCGTGGATCATTATGAGACATTTCACAAGGTGCCAGCATGTCGATGAGAACTTCGAAACGCAGGAGAATGAAGACCGTACGCCGCACCCCCGCGCCGCTCAAGACCTGCGAATTAACGCATATTCATTCGATTGATGATGTTTATGACCAATTGCAAATCGCGCTGCATCTGCCCCAGTATTTCGGCCGCAATCTTGATGCGCTCTACGATAGCCTGAGTGCGGATGTAAAGGGCCCTTACCGGATTGTCTGGCACGGTCATGCCAGAAGCGCGATCGAGCTGGGCGAATTGTATTATGAAGGATTGCTGGATATTTTCAGGGCGGTGGCCGGCGAACGTGACGACGTGCAGCTTGAACTGGACTGAGCCTGTAAGCGTGATAGAACAAGGCTAATTTGTTCACGGCTGGTCTGGCGTTGACGTCCTGCAAACAGCTATGTGGCGCGCGCTATATCGGTCTGGCCAGGCGTAAAGACCGCAGCATGTTCAGCTAGACGGGTTGATCAGCGCAGACGGGCATAGTGCGCAGAGGGCGCCTTTGCCGGTGTTCCTTTTCATCGAATATACTGCAGAAAAAAAACCGGCCATGGGCAGACCCATGAGCCGGTTTGCTGTTTGTCAGTGCTGCTCATGCAGCATGCGGTTTCAGAGTGCAATTTCGCGTTCTGCTGCTCCCGGGTTTTGCATGGCTTTGTCCGCGGCGGCTGTAAACAGTACATCGGTGGATGAGTTGAGTGCGGTCTCACAGGAGTCCTGCACCACACTGATGATGAAGCCGACCGTCACCACTTGTGCGGCCAGGTCATTGTTGATGCCAAACAGGCTGCAGGCCATCGGAATCAACAGCAGCGAACCACCGGGCACGCCCGAGGCGCCGCAGGCGCCGATTGTTGCCAGCACACTGAGCAACAGTGCTGTCGGAATATCAACCGGAATGTTCAATGTATGGACGGCAGCCAATGTCAAAACAGTGATGGTAACGGCTGCCCCGGCCATATTGATGGTTGCACCCAGCGGGATCGACACCGAGTAGGTATCTTCGTGCAGGCCCAGTTTTTTGCACAGGAGCAGATTCACCGGAATGTTGGCGGCTGAACTGCGCGTAAAAAAGGCGGTGACGCCGCTTTCAGCCAGGCACCGGAATACCAGCGGGTAGGGGTTGCGGCGAAGCTTGAAATACACGATAAGTGGATTGACCACCAGGGCGACAAACAGCATGCAGCTGACCAGAACCAGCAGCAGCCGGCCATAGGCTTTGAGCTCGCCCAGGCCGGTTGTGGCCACAGTAACTGCAATCAGACTGAAAATGCCCAATGGCGCCAGGCGGATTACCCAGCGCACGACATTGGTCACTGCTTGCGCTGCGTCGTTCAGGATAGCCTTGGTGCCGGCGCTCGCGTGACGCAGGCTGATGCCCAATAAAATGGCCCAGCTCAGAATACCGATATAATTGGCTGTCAGGATGGCATTGACGGGGTTATCTATCAGGTTGAGCACCAGCGATCGCAATACTTCCACAATCCCTGCCGGGGCACTTTGCGTGACCTGACTGGTCACCAGTGTAAGCGTCGTCGGAAAGGCAAAGCTGGCCACGACGGCAATCAATGCCGCCGCAAACGTACCCAGTACATAGAGTAATAAAATTGGCTTGATATAGACTTCAGTGCCACTGCGATGCTGGGCAATTGCCGCTATGACCAGCACGAAGACCAGCACCGGTGCGACTGCCTTAAGGGCGCCGGTAAAGAAGGTACCGATAATCTGGCTCGATTGGGCAGCCTGTGGAAAAAATACGCCAAATAAAATACCAAGAACCAGACCGATGATGATCTGCCGAACGAGATTACCGCGAGCGATAGCGGCCAATAAATGCTGCAAATTCATGACATTGTTCCAAAATGCATGTGATCCCGCAGAACCGTGGGCAGCACAACCACTATGTCAGGCCGAACGCGTACGCGCGGGCAAAGGCTGATCCGTCGCTGCAGGAAAACGATAGAAGCGTTGCTGTCGGGCAACGTAAAAAAGGGAAGCGCCGCTCAGGATTGCCCTGAAAAAGTGCACTGGGCGTCATGTTAGCTGCTTTTTTGCCGCTTGTGTTTCGAAATGATGACGTCAGGGCAAAACGGGTTTATGCGCAGGAAGGTCGATTTCGCCGGCTATTGGTCGCTATCGTCCCAGGTCCGGGTCGCTGCGATTGTGGCGTGCTGACCGGCTTCGGGTTGCGCACTGGCGCTGCCTGTACCGCCAGCGCTGTTATGCTTGTCCACCTTGATGACGCTGATTTCGCCATTGGCTTCCAGAAACGCGCGTTTGACCTGCATCAACTCATCAATCCCGTTAATGCGTAGCTGCTCCAGCAATTCGGCGCGGGTGACATATTCGCGGCGCATATTTTTCAGTTGCAGGATACCGTCCTTGACAAGCAACAGCTGGTCAGGTGAAAGCACACGGCTTACTGCTGGAAAGAAATATCCCAGACGGTCAACCAGGAATGACCACAGAACAATACCGGCGGCCACTATCAGGCCATCTGTGACCGTATCTGAAGATCCGGACAGCCCATTGCCGACGGCTTCCGATACCAGCATCACAACGACGATATCGGCAAAGCCCAGTGAGCCGATGTTACGCCGCCCGCCGAACCTGAACAGCAGATAAATACCCCAGTAAATGGCCGTGCTGCGCAAAAAGGCCTCGCCGAAGGTTTGCTGCATTTGAAATACGTCACTGAGCATACTCATAGGGAAATTCCTGTGAAAGAAGGAACGATACAAACAGGGGCTAGTCTGCAAAGTATACCGTGCGATCCGCGTCCATAAAAAAACGCCCCGTACCGGTAGCGGCACAGGGCGGTTGTTGTCTGCAGTCAGGCGAACCGCAAGGCGCGGTCAGCCAGCAACTGCAGTTTACTCTTCTTCGACGAAGGTCTCTTCGCGTTTCTTGCGAATCGAGGGCAGTGCGACCAGCACCACCAGCGCAGCGGCCAGGATAAGCAATGACATGGACAGAGGGCGAGTGACGAACGTACTGAATTCGCCGCGGGACAACAGCAGGGCGCGACGGAAATTCTCTTCCATCATCGGACCCAGCACCAATCCGAGCAGTAGCGGGGCACCTTCACATTTGAGTTTGCTCCACACATAGCCCACGATACCGAAAATGGCCATGATGTAAATATCAAACACGTTATAGTTCAGCGAGTACACTCCGATAGTGCAGAACAGGACAATAGCCGGGAACAGGACACGGTAGGGGACTTTCAACAGCTTGACCCACAGGCCGATCAGCGGCAGGTTCAGAATCACCAACATCAAGTTGCCGATCCACATGGACGCAATCAGACCCCAGAACAGTTCCGGATGGCTGGACATAACCTGCGGTCCTGGCTGAATGTTGTGGATGGTCATTGCACCTACCATCAATGCCATCACGGCATTGCCGGGGATACCCAGCGTTAGCAATGGGATGAAGGACGTCTGCGCAGCGGCATTATTGGCCGACTCAGGTCCCGCCAGGCCGGCAGGATGGCCTTTGCCGAAACGATGTGGCTCCCTGGATATTTTCTTTTCCAGCGTATAAGAGGCAAAGGACGACAATACGGCGCCGCCACCGGGCAAAATACCCAGCGCAGATCCAAGCAGGGTGCCGCGGATACACGCCGGTGCTGCTTCACGCAATTCCTGCCGGTTCGGATACAGCGCACCAATCTTGTCTGTAATATCTACCCGGTTTTCTTTCTGCGCCAGGTTGTTCATGATTTCGGCCAGACCGAAAACACCCATGGCAACCACGGCAAAGTCAATGCCATCTTGCAGTTCGGGAATGCCGAAGTCAAAGCGGGCCACGCCTGAGTTGACATCGGTCCCTACCATACCGAGCAGCAGACCCAGCAGAATCATGCAGATCGCTTTGGGCAGGGAGCCAGAGGCCAGTACCACGGCGCCGACAAGACCCAGTACCATGAGCGAGAAATACTCGGCCGGCCCGAACTTGAAGGCAACCTCGGCCAGTGGTGGCGCAAAGGCGGCCAGCAACAGGGTCGCAAAACAGCCTGCGAAGAACGAACCCATCGCAGCGATTGCCAGCGCAGCGCCGGCCCGACCGTTCTTGGCCATTTGGTGGCCGTCCAGTACGGTAACCACCGCTGAGGTCTCGCCAGGCAGGGCTACCAGAATAGCCGTTGTCGAGCCGCCATATTGTGCACCGTAGTAAATACCGGCAAGCATGATCAGGCCGGCGGTCGGCGGCAGAATGTAGGTTAACGGCAGCAGCATGGCAATCGTGGGTACAGGGCCGATACCGGGCAAAACGCCGATCAGGGTGCCCAGAATACATCCGAGCAGGGCATAGGCCAGGTTTTCAGGCGTAAAAGCGACCGAAAACCCCAGGGCCAGATGTTGTAATAAGTCCAGCATGATTATTTTCCTTTGATCCGACGTATCAGCATGACAACTGCAATCACGATACCCAGCGGGATCGTGATCTGCGCCAGGGTGCTCCATTCGGCAATGGGTTCAGGCCAAAGCGGGAATATCAGACCCAGGCCTTTGACGAAGGCCAGCCAGGCAAACACGGTCAGGAAGATGGCATTGCCCACAGCAATTGTCAGGCTGAATTCATGACTGGCCAGGCTGCAAAAAATGACCAGCAGTGGAGTGGCAATGTACAGCCCCAGGTGATCCAGCATAATGCCGTACAGGCTGATACTGCCAATAATCAGAAATAGAATATCCCAGTCGAAATGGCCGACGGCGCTGTCCTCGGCCGGCTTGCCGCGCAGGGAATTGACGGTAACAATCGCGCCCAGCAATGCCATACAGATGGCCAGCCAGAAAGGGAAATAGCCTGGACCCATGCGGCTTGGTGTGCCCATGTCATAGCTGTATGAAAATATAACGAAGCCCAGGCCGATGGCCACAAACATCAGGCCGGACCAGAAGTCCTGTTGATTTTTTATCTGCATAATTTACCTTTTAAGTCTCCACTAAAATTGCAGGTGTATAGACAGAAGATTGTATAGAGACAAAAGTCTTGCAGTGGATGACGAAAACATTACCGTTTTGTCATGATTGCATTTGAATAAAAATGTATATTGGAATTCTGGTCGGTACGGCACGCGTGCCGGCATGAAATTGTATGATGCTCAGGTGGCGGTGCAAAGCCGACAAAATGCATAGGAACGGGGGGACGCTCATGTGGCACTGCTTGGTCATTGAGGACGATTATGAAAACGCACGATATATTGCCAATGGCCTGAATGAGTTGCGGCACGATGCTGTGGTCTGCGGCAATGGCGCAGACGGCATGCGACGCGCCAGTGAGCAGCAATGGGACATTATCATCCTGGACCGGATGCTGCCCGGCAATATTGATGGCCTGTCCATTCTTTCCACGCTGCGCGCGCTGGGCAATAAGACGCCGGTGCTGGTGCTTAGCGCCTTGTCAGGCGTGGATGAGCGCGTTCGTGGTCTGAAATCGGGCGGCGACGATTATCTGACCAAACCCTTTGCCTTTTCCGAGCTGATCGCCCGGATCGAGGCGCTGATCCGGCGTGCCGGCAGCGACGATACTGTCAAGCAACTGCGGGTTGGCGATCTCAAGTTGGATCTGATCAGCCGGAAGGTGGAACGTGGCGGCAAACTCATCAACCTGCAGCCCCGGGAATATCGTCTGCTTGTCCACATGATGCAAAATGCGGGCAATGTCGTGACCCGCACCATGCTGCTTGAAACGGTGTGGGACTATCGTTTTGATCCGCAATCGAATGTGATTGATGTTCAGATCAGTCGCCTGCGACGCAAGATCGACACAGGCTTTCAAACCCAGCTGATTCACACGGTATGGGGCGAGGGCTACGTCCTCGCGGATCAAGGGCAGACGACCGGGCAGGATATCGCGCAGTGATTGGTCAATTCGTCCGTTTTCTGGACCGGACATGGAATTCGATTTCCTTTCGGCTGACATTCAATTACGGAATGCTGGCCATCTTTTCCATCTTGGTCCTGATGGCATTTATTTATTTGCAGGTGGTAGGTGCGTTGCATTCCCAATTGCAGCGGCAAATCGCTTCGACGACCCATCGGCTGGTGACCGATTTTGAAGCGGGCGGGTCTGATCGGTTGATCCGTTCACTGGCCTTTACCCTGTCCGATGATGTCGATTCTGACAAGGGATTGTATCTTTTGCTTAATCAGACTGGTGAAAAGGTGATCGGCAACCTGGATGCTGCTCCGGTCTCGCGGCTGTCAGAGATCGCGGAAGCTGATGTGAGCAACGAGGGAGTCGCGCTTAGCGGCAGGTTCAAGGTGTCGATGCTGGATGATGGCAGCACGCTGGTGGTCGGTGTGGACCTGGCCGAGACCAACAGAACCATCGCATTGATCGGACAGGCCTGCCTGGTCACGCTGTTTGTTGCCCTGATGCTGGTGATTGTGGGTACATTCATTTTCAGGCGCGAACTCGATTACCGGGTCAGCAGCATTCACAAGACAGCCACGCAAATCAGCAGTGGTCAACTGTCTTCCCGTATACCACTGTCTGAAATCCACGATGAGTTTTACCATCTGAGCTACGAAATCAACTCAATGCTGGACCGTATCGAGGCACTCATGAAGGGCGTTCGTCATGTGTCCGATACGATTGCGCATAATCTGCGCACGCCCCTGACGCGCATTATCAGCCGGTTACGCACGGTGCAGCGGCCCGGTCATTCTGCGCAGGAAGTGATGCAGGCCACGCATTTTGCCGTTCAGGAAATTGAAAACCTGAATCAGCTGTTTGAGAAGCTACTGCAGATCTCCGAGATTGAAGCCGGTGTGCATCGGCAACGCTTTCGCATCTGTGATTTTTCCGCAATCGCCGATGACGTCATTGACCTTTACAGCGCCTTCGCCGAAGACCGGCATCATCAGTTGTCACTGAATGTCCAGGGCGACTGCCATATCCAGGGGGATGCAGACCTGCTGGCCAGCATGCTGGCCAATCTGGTGGATAATGCACTGAAATATACCAGCCAACATGTCTGGGTCAGTTTACAGGGCGAGCAGGGGCAGTTGTCGATTCGGATAGAAGATGACGGTCCGGGGATTCCAGCCAGAGAATATGGCAATGTGGGCAAACACTTCTACCAACTGGATCCCAATGCCACCGGCTTTGGGCTCGGGCTCAAAAGCGTTATGGCCATTGTGACCATGCATGAGGGAACCCTGACGTTTGAGGACCGCCGGCCCGGGCTCAGAATCACAATTGTGTTTCCGATCGAGCAGGGGTAGGCGTCGGACACCGGTTGAGATACAGGCCGTCAACCGAAGTAGGGTGCGCGTCTGCCGACCTTGGTTACGCCGTCTTCATCAATCTGATAGAAATCCTTCGGACTGTTCCAGCACTCGTCAAAAAGCGCATCCAGACGTTCTGGTCCGAATTTTTCATACGCGTTTTCCTTGACCAGAACGAATCCATCCCGGTGGCTGTTCATGTAGTATTTCACAAGTGATAGCTGTTTGCCCACCCGGTAAGCTTCGTAGACCACGCCTAATGCATCGCCTTTACGTACAGCCCATTTTTCAAATGCCATCGCTGTCTCCCAGCTTAATTGCTCACTATACAGCAGATACGGCAACCATTAGCGTTCAATGCGGTGAAACGGTGAGTTGGCCCTGGGATCAGGAAATGGTCGTCGTCTGGTCATTATCCTGGTCCAGCCGCCGCGTCAGGCGTAGCATGTCATACAGCCGGATGCCGTCTTCGACGATGGGTTCATCGTAGTTGTCGATGAAAAAATTCCGTTCAATGCCGGTTACCCGAAAACCCTGTTTTTGGTAAAAGGCGAGCTGGTAGCCGAATGATCCGGTTCCCACCTCCAATCGTAGCGCACCAGATCGCCGATAAAAATCGATGATCCACTTAAGCAGCAACGTGCCCGTACCTGTTTTCTGGTGATCCGGATGCACGGCGATACTCATGATTTCGCAGCATGCGACCCCCATCGGCTGTACCAGGCATGCGCCGATCACCATTCCGTCGCGGGAAGCGACAAAGCACTGCGAGTGGGGAAGATACGAGCGAATCTTCTGCTCGGATGGGTCGGCCAGCAGCAAAAGATCAATAGGCGCTTGCGTTGGTGGTACTTGTTCAATGAGGGGCTGCATATTTCAGGTGTGGTTGTGCCAAAGGGCTGGAAAGCCTATGCTGGTTTGGTCGGCTCGGTTCGGCTGGATAAGTGGTTATCGCCCACGCAAATGCAGCTACCTCGAAAATACAGCTACCTTTAGTCTCCGCAAGTAGTTGGATTTGTAGCAGACAACAAAAAAGCCGCGAGCAAGGCGGCTTAAATGTTTGATATAACCAGATTTTAAAACTGTGTAAATGGTGGCTCTTCCCCGATTCGAACGGGGGACCTGCGGATTATGATTCCGTCGCTCTAACCGACTGAGCTAAAGAGCCATTCTCACAGCTTTCACCTCATAAAAATGAGGTTTCATTCAAACCCGCACTGTTTCCAAAAAATCTGGCATGGTTGCAGTGCAATTGAATGAAGCATGAAACTATATCAGGATTTTTTTTCCTGTGCAAGCTTTTATTGCAGCGCACGCAGGATTTTCTGCCCGGCGCGTCCGTCCGGCGTCAGCCCAAGCTTGCTTTGCTCTGTTTTGATGGCCTCGCGCGTCTTGCTGCCAATCAGGCCGTCGGGTTCGCCGATATCGTAGCCACGGCTGAGCAAGGCTTTTTGCAGCGTTACCCGGTCGGCTCGTGACAGGCCAGGATCATCAGTAGGCCAGGCGGTGACAAAGGGGCCTGCGCCGCGCAGCCGATCACTCAAATGCGCAATGGCCAGGGCGTAGCTTTCGGCAGCGTTGTAGCCATAAATCACATCGAAATTGCGAAATACCAGGAATGCTGGTCCGGCAGCGCCCGCTGGCGTCAGCAAGCCCGCTTTCTGGTTGCCTGAAACACGCGCATCCAGCGGTTGGCCGTCTATCGTCGTGACACCCCGCGCCGCCCATGTCGAGACGGATTTTTTATTGCGTCGACCTTCACCCGCTGTGTTCATGCCGGCAGGCAGGCGCACTTCGAATCCCCAGGGCTGTCCGGTCTGCCAGCCGCCCTTGGCAAGAAAGTTGGCGGTGGATGCCAGCGCATCGGCGGAGTTGTCCATCAGGTCGCGGCGCCCGTCACCGTCAAAGTCCACGGCCAGTCGCTCGAACGTAGAAGGCATAAATTGCGTGTGTCCGAAAGCACCCGCCCAGGAACCGACCAGGCGTTGTGGCTGGATATCGCCTGATTGCAGAATGCGAAGCGTTGCAAAAAATTCTTTCTGAAAATAGGCCTGCCTGCGTCCATAACAGCTGAGCGTGCCTAGCGCCTGCACCAGCGGATATTTACCCTGCGTCTGCCCGAAGTTGCTTTCCACACCCCAGACCGCTACGACGGTTGCGGGGTCCACACCGTACTGTGCTGAGACACGCCGCAATACATCGGCATGGCGGGCCAGGTTGTTTTTGCCCTCACTAACCCGTTGTTCATCGACCAGGCCAGCCAGATAGTCCCAAATCGGCTGGCGAAATTCCGGCTGGTAGTCGAGCTTTTCCAGAATGCTCATATCCGGTGCGACGCCTTGGGTAAATTGAGCAAAGGATTGCGCGGAAATGCCGGCGCGGGCTGCCTGTGGCTGCAGCTTTTGCATACATGCAGCAAAATCGCCGCCGCTTTGTGCGAGCGCGGCGCCCGGAATGCCAATTGTCAATAAGACAGTGAGCCGCTGCAGTGAGCGAGAGTGAGAACGGCGCGAGCGGCTGATAGGCATGAATACGGCTCCTGAGGATGATCAAATCGTGTAATGGATTGAAGTCAAATTCTAACGTATGTGCCATTTTGTTTGTGATTTCATGTGTTTGGCGGAAAACATGGGTAAAATTGACCGCAGTTCGTTAGAATCAGTATCCATAATCCTATTCACTCGTTGAGATTGCATTGTATGAAGTTGAAAGTATTGGCAACGGCTCTGGCACTTCTGGCTACCTCGGCCTGTGTATATGCCGACTCAGAAGCGCTGAACCGTATCGAACGGCTTGAGCAGTCGCAATCCACGCAGCATCAGCTGCTGGTTCAAAACAGCAGCCCTTCGGCCGATGCTTCTAAAGCGCCGGTCTCGCAGAAGAAGCCGGAGAAAAAAGCGCTGGAACCAACAGTGGATCAGGCCAAGGCTGCGATTATCGTGGCCAATATCCTGACGCGCTTTGAGTATGACAAGAAGCCGCTGGACGAAAACATGTCGCATGCGGTATTCAAGGAATATCTCAAAATGATGGATCCGGCAAAGCTGTATTTGCTCAAGTCGGACATCGACGAGTTCGAGCCGGTGCGCCAGAACATTCACACCATGCTGATGACCGGTCGTCTAGCGCCAGCGTTTGCCATGTTTGAGAAATATCGCGATCGTGTCGAGCAGCGCTTCGATCATGCCCTGGCCTTGCTGGACAAGCCTTTTGATTTTGACGTTGAAGAATCCTTCGACCTGGATCGCAAGAAGGCCGAATGGTCAACCTCTGAAGAGCAGATTAACGATTTGTGGCGCAAGCGGATCAAGAACGATTATCTGCGTTTGAAACTGGCGGGTAGCAAAGACAGCGTGATTGTCGAGAAACTCAAAAAGCGCTATATAAACAATCGTAACCAGATCATGCGCATGAACGGCGAAGACGTTGCCGAGATGTTCCTGAATGCGTACGGAAACAGCACCGATCCACATACGTCCTATTACAGCCCCAGCTCTGCGAAAAATTTCGATGTACAGATCAGTCTGTCGGTTGATGGTATCGGCGCTGTCTTGCAAAAGCGTGATGAATACGGACAGATTCGTGAAGTGGTGCCGGGCGGCCCGGCAGCCAAATCCGGCAAACTCAATCCGGGTGATCGCATTGTGGCCGTTGGCCAGGGCGAGTCGGGCCCCATGGAAGATGTGGTCGACTGGCGCCTGGACGACATCGTCAAGCTGATTCGCGGCAAACGCGGTACAACCGTGCGCATCGAGATCATTCCGGCCGAAAGGGGCATGGAAGGCAAGCACACCACCGTTTCCATCGTTCGCCAGAAAGTAACGATGGAAGATCAGGCTGCCCGTTATCGTATCTTTGAGGCGGGTTCCAATGGGGACAAGCGCAAAGTCGGCATCATCACGATCCCCAGTTTCTATGAAGATTTTGATGCGAAAGCGCGTGGCGAAAGCAATTACAAAAGTCTGACCCGCGATGTCCGGGTGATTCTTGAAAAGCTTGACAAGGAAGGTGTGGATGGCGTTCTGCTTGATCTGCGCAACAACGGTGGCGGCTCGCTGAGCGAAGCGGCCAACCTGAGTGGTCTGTTCCTGGGTGGTCCCAATCCGATTGTCCAGGTTAGCACTGCCGAGGGAACCACTTCCAATGTTCGCAGTGCGACGGGCAAACTCGTTTGGAACAAACCGGTAGGGGTCATGGTCAATCGCATTTCGGCCTCTGCATCGGAAATTTTTGCCGCCGTGATCCAGGATTATGGCCGTGGTGTCGTGATTGGCGATCCGACGTGGGGTAAAGGTTCGGTACAGACTATTCGCGGTCTGGATGAATTCCTGCGCCGCCATGAAGGCGAGGAGCTCGGTTCGCTCAAATGGACCATCCAGAAATTCTTCCGTGTCAACGGCAGCTCCACGCAGGAAAAGGGTGTCGTGCCCGATATCGTGTTCCCATCGGCCTTTGACCCGACTGAACTGGGCGAGTCCAGCTATGAGAACGCCATGCCATGGAGCAAGATTGCCCCGACCAAGTACAGCGGATACGATTCGCTTGCAGAAAAAATCGGACCGCTCAAAACCATGCACGAGCAGCGTACGCAGCAATCGGATAGCTGGAAGCTGTTGCTTGACGAACTGGCATACGCCCGCAAGACGTCCGATAAGAAAGTTATTTCACTGCGTTATGCCACGCGTCTGGAAGAGCGCGAAAAAATGTCCATGGAGCAGTCGCAGTTTGAAGAGCGGCGTAAAAAACTGGGTGAATCCGATGTTAATTCATTCCGCCTTGATGATGGCCTGGCAGCAGGGGAAGGCAACCTGACCCAGGAGCTGGCGGATGAGAAAAAACGCAAAGAAAGCCTGGATATTGCTATCAAGGAAGCGGCCAACATCGTGGCGGATCTGGCAAAACAGAAGTAATTTTTCGGCGCATTCGGTTACAACGACTCACAACTCGCGCAGACAGACATATCGCATTTACCCGTACGATATGTCTGTTTTTGCAATCGAGCAGGCAGATACCCGTGCTGATTCCGTTTATGAAGCTGATGCAGTGTGCATTCATCGTAGCTATGTTGATTGCCTTTTCTCCGGACGTGGCTGGCGCCCAGGAGCCTTCCTCACGCCCCTCGCTGACTGTGACGGTCCAGACAGTCAATTCCACACAGATCACCCCAGGTTTCGGCGCCACTGGCAATATTCGCGCCTGGCATGATGCCAGCGTCAGCGCCCAGACCAACGGTCTCCGCCTCAAAGCCCTGTATGCCGACGTGGGTGACAGGGTAAAAGCCGGGCAGATGCTGGCCGAGTTTGAAGATACCTCCAGTCGCGGCGATCTGACCCAGGCTCAGGCGCGCTTGCGGCAGGCCGAGGCTTCGCTGGATACGGCCAAGCGCAATGCGGACCGTATCCGAAAAATCCGAGGCAGCGGCGCCATCAGTCAATCCGAAGTGGATCAGGCCCTGTCGGGTGAAAAAAATGCCCTGGCTGACGTCTCTGCGGCCAGGGCGGCACTGCAAACCCAGACACAACGCAGCTCCTATACGAAATTGCTGGCGCCCTCCGATGGCGTCATCTCGGTGCGCAACGCAGTCATCGGAGCCGTAGTCAATCCTGGTCAGGAAATTTTTCATCTGGTTGTCGACAATCGCCTGGAGTGGCAGGCGCAACTGGGTATGCGCAATCTCATGCAGGTCAGCGAAGGGATGCCGGTGCAGGTTGTTTTGCCAAACGACAGAAAGGTAGCGGGTCGGGTGAGGCAGATCGGGCCCACGCTGGATGAGCAGACGCGCCAGGGCATCGTTTATGTTGATCTGGCATCCGATCCGCAATTGCGGGCGGGCATGTTTCTGCGCGGTCGCTTCGAGTTGCCCCCCAAACAGGGGTTGACCGTGGCGCGTCAGGCGCTTGTGCTGCGCGACGGATTCAATTTTGTCTTTGTGCTTGGGGACGACAACAAGGTCGCACAAACCAAGGTGCAAATCGGTGGCGCTGCCAACAATACGATAGAGGTGATTGCAGGCCTGCGCGAAGGGGACCGGGTTGTGACGCAAGGCGCGGCGTTTCTGAATGATCAGGATACGGTGCGGGTGGTCGAAGCGGCAGCGCCGCAGCCTGCCGCAGGCCAGATTCGCCAAGCAGCGCCGGACAGTACACCGGCTTCCCAGCCTGCACCCAAAGCCAGTCCCGCTGGGAACTGAACATGAACGTTTCTGCATGGTCAATAAAAAATCCCTTGCCCGCATGCATGTTGTTCGTGCTGCTGACGCTGATGGGGCTGTATTCGTTCCATGCCATGCGAATCCAGAATTTTCCCGATATCGATCTGCCCACCGTGGTGGTCACGACCGTCCTGGAAGGGGCGACGCCGAGTCAACTGGAGAATGATGTTGCTCGCAAGATCGAGGATAACCTGGCAACGGTGCAGGGCATAGATCATGTCTTTAGCACCTTGCAGGACGGCGTCGCTACGATTACTGCGCAGTTTGAACTGGAAAAACCGATACAGGAGGCGGTTGATGATGTGCGTTCGTCGGTTGCATCGGTGCGCAATGATTTGCCTGCCAACACCGAGGAACCCATCGTAACCAAATTGGATTTGGCGCAGCAGCCGATCCTGGCATTTACCGTCAGCTCCACACGCCGTGATGTGACGGATGTGTCCTGGCTGGTAGACAATACCATTGCCCGCAAGCTGCTCACTGTCTCTGGTGTTGGCAAGGTCAGCCGGGTTGGCGGGCGCGATCGGCAGGTTCGCGTAGATATGGATCCGGTACTGTTGCAGGGGTTGGGAGCGACGGTTGCCGATGTCTCCCGGCAGCTTAAATCTGTGCAGCAGGAGCAGTCGGGGGGCAAGGCCGAGCTGGGACTTCAGAAGCAGCCCATTCGCACGCTGGGCGCCGTCAAAAGCGCGGCAGAGCTTGACGATTTGCGCATTCCCCTGAGCAACGGCAAAGTCATTACATTGGGCGAAGTGGCCACTGTCCGCGACAGTTTTGCCGACCCGACCACCGCCGCGTTCCTGGATGGCAAGCCAGTCGTGGCGTTCGAAGTGGCACGCAGTCGCGGGGCAGGCGAGGTGGATGTCGGACGGGGCGTGATGCAGGCGCTGGAACAGATCAAGGCCCAGTATCCCGATCTGACCTTCCGCACTGCATTCGATATGGTGGAGCCGGTCCAGTCTGAATATGACGGGGCCATGACTATGCTGTATGAGGGGGCGCTGCTGGCGGTGCTAGCCGTCTGGCTGTTTTTGCGCGATATCAGGGCGACCCTGGTATCGGCCGTCGCTTTGCCCTTGTCCATCATACCGGCATTTGTCGGCATGTATTTCTTTGGCTTTACGATCAATGGCGTCACGCTGCTGGCCTTGTCCTTGGTGGTTGGTATTCTGGTGGATGACGCGATTGTTGAGGTCGAGAATATCGTGCGACACCTTCAGTCGGGCAAGTCTCCCTATCGTGCCGCGATGGAGGCGGCCGATGAAATTGGCCTTGCCGTCGTGGCCACCACCTTTACTCTGATTGCCGTGTTTTTGCCTACGGCTTTTATGAGCGGTATTGCCGGCAAATTCTTCAAGCAATTTGGCTGGACGGCCGCCATGGCCGTCTTTGCCTCCCTGGTTGTTGCCCGTATGCTCACACCCATGATGTGTGCCTACATTTTGAAAGGCAAGAAACAGGTGCCCAAAGATCCGGCATGGATGAGGCTTTATATGAAGTGGGTGGATCGCTCGCTGCGCCATCGATGGGTTACCGTATTTATTGCTGGTCTGTTCTTTGTCGGTTCGATCGTTGTTATTCCGCTGCTGCCTACGGGCTTCATGCCTGCTGATGATCTGTCCCAGACACAGGTCTATGTGGAAATGCAGCCGGGCACGCCATTGGCGCAAACCGAGAAGACGGCCGAGCGGGTGCGTCAACTGGTCATGGAGAATCCGTCGGTGCGGTCGGTGTATACCAGTATCGGGGGCGGGGCTGCCGGAGGCGACCCGTTTGCCGGCGGCCAGACCCAGGAAGAGCGCAAGGCCACGCTGACCGTGCTGCTGCAGCCGCGCAACGAACGAGCGGTCAAGCAGGAGATTGAGGCGGATATTCGCCGGCGCCTTGAAGTCGTTCCGGGTGTGCGTCTCAAAGTGGGGCTGGGCGGCTCTGGCGAGAAATATATGCTGGTGCTCTCAAGCGAGCAGCCTGATGTTCTGATGCAGACGGCGCTACAGGTCGGACGGCAATTGCGGTCCATAGCGGGCCTGGGCAATATCTCTTCGTCGGCCAGCCTCATACGCCCGGAAATAGAAGTGCATCCGCGTTTCGATGATGCGGCGCAACTGGGTGTCACCAGTGCTGCGATGGCCGATACCCTGCGTGTTGCCACGGCTGGCGACTTCGAAGTGGCATTGTCCAAACTCAATCTGGATCAGCGCCAGATTCCGATTGTCGTTGCGCTTGAAAAATGGGCAATCAAAGACCTGGATTTCATCGAGAATTTACGCGTGCCCGGCGCAAACGGGCCGGTGCCGTTAAGCAGCGTGGCCGATGTACGCCTGGGTGGTGGTCCGGCGGTCATCAATCGCTATGATCGGGCCCGTAATATCACATTTGAAATTGAACTTTCGGGCATTGCGTTGGGTGATGTGGTCAAGCAGGTCAGGCAATTGCCTGCCATGAAATCGTTGCCCGCCAGCGTGTCAGTCATCGATATTGGCGATGCAGAGGTCATGGAAGAATTGTTCCAGAGTTTTGGGCTGGCGATTGTCATTGGGATTGTCTGCATTTATATTGTCCTGGTGCTGCTTTTCAAACAGTTTCTTCAGCCCTTGACCATCCTGGCCGCGTTGCCGCTATCGTTGGGCGGTGCGTTCGTGGGCCTGCTGCTGGCTGACAAGAGCTTTTCCATGCCGTCGCTGATCGGCCTGATCATGCTCATGGGTATCGCGACAAAGAACTCGATTCTGCTGGTCGAATATGCCATTCTGGCGATCAAAGAGAAGGGCATGACGCGCCTGGAGGCACTTACCGACGCTTGCCACAAACGGGCGCGGCCGATCTTAATGACCACCCTTGC
Source organism: Advenella incenata (assembly GCF_004217095.1). GTDB lineage: Bacteria > Pseudomonadota > Gammaproteobacteria > Burkholderiales > Burkholderiaceae_B > Advenella > Advenella incenata. The sequence goes on from NZ_SHKO01000001.1 coordinate 2,044,353, forward strand.
CATGGGCGCCGGCATGGTTCCACTGGCGGTCGGCTGGGGCGCTGCGGATCCTGCATTTCGTTCACCGATGGCCATCGCTGTGCTGGGGGGCCTGATTACCTCCACGTTTCTGAGCCTGCTGGTGATTCCGGCAGTGTTCCTGATTGTGGATGATGTGAGTGGTTTTTTCCGGCGCCATACTGGCAAATTGTTCAATGATCCGGAATGAGATGTGGCAGCCGCGGCGCATGTCGCGCTCGCACCGTGCTAACGCAGCCTGCTGGCGTGTCTTCGCACGGCTAGCAGCAGGTACAACGGCGCAGGCACCTGCCAGTGCGAGCAAAGGACAATACGATAGGTGGGTGAAATGGTGACCGTACAATGAAAATTGTGCTTTTCGGCAAAACCGGCCAGGTGGGACAGGCGCTGCAATCTGCGCTGGCGCCGCTGGGACAGGTTATCGCGCCAGGCAGGCCACAGCACGGGGCCGGCCTGACCGCAGTGCCGCTCGAGGTGGCCAGCCCGCATGGACCGTGGCAGGCGGATTTGCTGGACCCGGCGCTGTTGTTCGAGCGCACGCTTGCCTTCTCGCCGGATGTGATTGTGAATGCCGCTGCCTACACAGCCGTAGATGAGGCCGAGCAAAATCAGGCCACCGCCATGGTCGTCAACGCCCAAGCGCCTGCTGCATTGGCGCGGGCAGCGGCCCAATGCGGCGCCCTGTTGGTTCATTATTCCACTGATTACGTTTTTGACGGCATGGGAACGCGGCCCTGGATCGAAGCTGATGTGGCCAGGCCGATCAATATTTACGGACGTAGCAAACTGGCTGCAGACCAGGCCATCATGCACAGTGGCTGCAGGCACCTGATCTTTCGCACCAGTTGGGTATATGGCCGCCAGGGCAGGGGCTTTCTGCAGCAGATGATGCAACTGGCCATGCGTCGTCATTGCTTGCGCGTGGTAAACGATCAGATTGGCGCGCCGACCAGCGCATGCCTGATCGCCGATATTACTGCGGCGGCAATTGATAAATATCGTAGCCATCCGGCGGCAATTGAAGATGGTTTATATCATTTGGCCGCCAGCGGACAGACCAGTTGGTTTGATTATGCCTGCCATATTTTTGCACGCATGCGGGCCAATGGGCTGGATCTGGCACTCGATCGCGTCGTACCGGTAAGTGCGCTGGAATACGGCAGCCCTGCGCGACGGCCTTTGAATAGCAGGTTGGACACCGGTAAGCTGAGCGGTGCCCTTGGCCTGTCGTTGCCCAGCTGGCAGCAGGGCGTTGATGCAACTGTGGACGCGCTATGCGAAGGCGGCAAAGATGGTCATATTCTATCTTGATGCAGGACCTGCAATAGCTGGTTTCAGATCGTAGAAAATCTTGCTCGCGTCAATAAATTTGTACAGCATGCTCTCGACACAGACCGCCTGGCCCTGCTGGTTCAGCGCCTGCATGGACTCGAGCATTTCCTGCAATAAAGCAATAAAAGACGGCACCAGCGTCGTATCCATGCTCCAGTAGTTATTGGCAAACTGCAAGGCCAGCGCACCGTCGGCATTGGCGGCCAGTGTGGCGTTGGGAAACACGTAGCGCCCCTGGGCTCTGTCGGCAAAGTGCACGGTATCGGTCAGCGCTGACGTCAGTTGCACACCGGGCGACATTTTGAATACTCTTTTGAACGGTTTGTACAGCTCGTGGTGTTGCCCGACTTGCAGAAACCATTGCAGGCAGGTCAGTTCACTGAAGGCGGCAATCGCCTGATTGCTGCCCAGATTGTGGTCAAAGGCCTGAATCTGTTCATTGCCGGCGTAACTCATGAGATAGTCCACCTGCTCAATCAATGCATCATGCTGTGGCTGAGACAAGGGATAGGCAGAATACTCCACGAGTGCGATGCGCGAGCCGGGTGCGTGGGTATTGATGCTGGCGATTGTAGCCAGCAGATTGTCATAGCGCTGCGCTGACTGACCGCCGGCTTGTGCCTGGCTGTTACCATGCGCGAGCTCGCCCGATGCGCCGTTGCCGGCCGGGTGACCGGTTTGCTGCTGGTCTGCGCTGCCCGCATAAGGCGCGTTGGTGGCGCTGGTAATAATGAAAAGCGCGTTTGTGCTAGTATCTGTCATGAGTAGGTGCCCCGGATGCCATTGCCCGGAATAATGCCAAGTAAACCGGCTATTTTAGCAAGTTAAGCAACCTTGGGCGGCCTCAAGTGCAACTGCAAGGTAAATGGGGCTACTATCCCGTCAGATTGCTCTCCAGCCTGCGCTTTTGACGACACCCTCGGAATTTTTTTATATATGAACGACATCAGCCAGATCGAAAATCGTGTGCGCCGCTGGCTTGAAAGAGCAGTTATTGGCCTCAATCTTTGTCCTTTCGCCAAAAGCGTCTATGTGAAAGACCAGGTGCGGATTGCCATTTGCCAGGCGCAGGACAGACACGCGCTAACGGCGCAGCTTTATGAGGAATTACAGTTGCTGGCGAGCACGCCGGCGCAGCAGACAGACACGACACTGCTGGTGGTGCCCTGTATGTTCGAGCAGTTCAGTGACTTTAACGACTATCTGGATATTGCCGAAGCGGTGCTCGATGAACTGGAACTGGTCGGTGAAATACAGCTTGCCAGTTTTCATCCTTTTTACCAGTTCGCCAATACCGAGCCAGACGATCTGAGCAACTATACCAACCGCGCACCATATCCCATTTTGCATCTGTTGCGCGAAGACAGCCTGGATAAGGCGGCGGAGCAGTACCCGGATGCCAGTGTGATTTTCCAGCGCAATGTCGCGGTGGTCCAGGAGCTGGGTGTCGATGGCTGGCGCCGACTGTTGCAGGATGATCAGGAGTAACCTGTTGAAATGCAATAGCTTTTCTAGTGGTTGTAGTATTGTGAATTGCCCATAGTTTGTGGTATTATGTAATCTAAGCTGTATATCTGGTTGACTGAATGTTTTCTGGACGCGGGTTCGACTCCCGCCGTCTCCACCAACAGTGTATTTGCTGCTGCATCCGCAAGGCGGATTCAAGTATGCTGCTGATGGGGACGCCATGGTTTCGACAGGAAAAGATAGGAAGATCGGCAGCCGGTAGGCGATGACCGTAAATCAAGCAAAACCTTTAAATGCAAATGACGAAAGTTACGCATTAGCAGCCTAATATTGGCTAGCTAGGAGCTTTATCCACTTGGCAACAGAACGGATAAAAAAGGGAGCTTCGGCTCCCTTTTTCATTGCGTGGCTAATGTGCGTGTCATTACTGGCGGTTGCCTGTCATGGCGAAGCGGTGCATTAGAATCTGCTCCATTATAGGGAGTGCATCCCCTTCATGCCGGATACCTGTTCTCTAGCGGATTTCGTAAAGATAAAGCTCAACCCGCCGGTTTACGGCGCGTCCCTGCGCAGTGGTGTTGCTCATCAGCGGGTCAATTGACCCCCGGCCTTCGAGCTCGATCAGCACACTTTTCACATTGCGTTGAATCAGATAATTGGCCACGGCGGTGGCCCGAGTGATCGAGAGTGTCTGATTGGTAACCGAGTCACCTTGAGAGTCTGAATGTCCGACTACCTTGATACGCAAGTAGGGCGACTGGGTGAATGCGCCTGCCACCGCGTTGAGCACCGGTTTCATCTTGTTGTTCAGGCGCGCGCTGCCGCCACGAAAGGTCGTTCCTCCGGGTAAAATCACGCGCAGGCTGCCATCGCGCACGCGGTTGACCTGGATGCCCAGATTTTGCGTATCGGAGGCGCGAATCTGCCCGATCAGTTCGTTCCAGTTGCTTGGCGTGGTCACACTACGCTGTGTCACTGGAAGCCCGCTGGTGTCAACGGCAATGCCACCGCCCGGATTGTCCGCGCCGCCATTGCCGAACGAAGCGCAGGCCGTTAGCAGTAATCCGGCCGTGGCAATCACCGTGGCCCGTGTAAACGCGCTCAGTTTCATGATTTTCCTATACTTGCCTGTTCTTTGATTTTTACGACGGCATCCCATACATCTTCAGGCAGGAGTGCAATTTCGTCCGCATCCCAGGCCTTTACTTCATTGGCATCAACGCAATAGCCATAAGCGGCAGCAACGGTAGGCATGCCAGCTGCCTTGCCTGCGATGATATCACGTTCATCATCACCCACATAGATACAGGTTTCGGGCGCAACGCCGGCCAGTTTTGCAGCGTGCAGCAGCGGCGCCGGGTGCGGTTTGGAATAGGCAAGCGTATCGCCGCAGACATTGGCTGCGCTGCGTTCGGTCAGTTGCAGATAATCGAACATGGGCAGCGACAGCGCTTCGGCCTTGTTGGTTACGATACCCCAGCGCAGGCCTGACTCTTCCAGCTTGCTGAATAACTGCTCAATACCCGGAAAAAGCGTGGTGTTGCGTGTCATGCAGGCGCGGTAGTCCTCGAGAAATCGCAAGCGCGTCGGTTCGTAGTCTTCGTCGTCCGGGGTAAGCGCCAATGCCACCCGCAACAGTCCGCGCGCCCCCTGGGATGCGACACAGCGCAGCATCTCGTAGGGTAGTGGTGGCATTCCCCGATACTGACGTTGCAGATTTGCAGCGTGTGCCAGGTCAGGGGCGCTGTCGGCCAGCGTACCGTCAAAGTCAAAAAGCACAGTGGTGATCATTTGTAGGTCGCCATCAGATAGTTGACCGATGTGTCGTTGCTCAGGGAGTAGATATCGGTAATGGGGTTATATTGCATGCCTTTCATGGACATGGGTTCCAGTCCCGCTGCGCGGGCGCTGGTCGCCAGCTCGCTTGGGCGAATAAAGCTGCTATGGGTATGCGTATTGCGTGGCAGCAGATTAAGCACGTACTCGGCGCCAACGATGGCGAACAGAAAAGATTTGAAATTGCGATTCAGCGTGGAAAAAAATACCAGTCCGCCCGGTTTGGCCAGGGTGGCGCAGGCGCGGACAATGGAGCCCGGGTCAGGCACATGCTCAAGCATTTCCATGCAGGTCACGATATCGTACTGTTCGGGCCGCTCGCTGGCGATCTGCTCTGCACTGATGTTTCGGTATTCCACTTGCACGCCGCTTTCCAGACCGTGCAGGCGAGCTACGTTCAGGGACTTTTGCGCCAGATCTATACCGGTAACCGATGCGCCGCTGGCAGCCATGCTTTCGGCAAGTATACCGCCGCCGCAGCCGACATCAATGATTGTCTTGCCATCCAGGCCGCCGGCCAGGGACGAGATCCATTCCAGGCGCACTGGGTTGATGGCATGCAAGGGCTTGAACTCACTGGTGGGGTCCCACCACTTTGCCGCAAGATCGCCAAATTTATCCAGTTCGGCCTGACTGGCATTGACGGGCAGGGAAGAGGGCGTGCTGGTCTGTGACATAGGCAGTGGTGAAAAGTGATACCGTGTGTGTATGAGAGTGATAGTTGCATTTTACACCACTGGCGATGGATGGGGCGGCAAGCCGCGGCAGTCGGCCCAGACAGCACACCGGGATCAATCGCCAGACGTAAAAAAGGCTCCTTACAGGAGCCCTTTTTACTGCTACTAGGAGCCTTTTTGCAGGAGACGCTGGATTAGCGCCGTGTACCTACGATTTCGATCTCTACGCGACGGTTTTTAGCACGGCCTTCGCGAGTTGTGTTTGAGGCAACTGGTTGTGTTTCGCCACGGCCGGAAGCAATGATCTGGTCAGCAGGAACACCACGGGAAATCAGGTAGTTCTTGACTGAAGCAGCACGGCGCTCAGACAGTTTCTGGTTGTAAACATTGGTACCAACAGAATCGGTATGACCAGTAGCGATCAAAGATTCCAGGTTCAATTGAGTAACTTGCTGGGCAACTTGATCCAGAATGTTACGGCCTTCTGGTTTAAGTGTTGCTTTGTCGAAGTCGAAGAATGTATCAGCGTTGAAGGTTACTTTGTTGGCAACGACTTCTGCTTGAGGAGCGCCACAACCTTGAGCTGCGGTTGCGGGTGTCCAGAAATTGTCGCGCCAGCAGTGTTCATTCGTGCCGTTCATCCAGACCAGACCGTATGGATTAACCCAGTTATCGACGGTTTGCGCTGATGCTACACCTGACGTTGCGGCTGCAACAACGGCGAATGCCAATGCGAATTTAGAGGGTTTGTTCATGTTTCTCCTCGTTGAGCTTGATAGCTAAAAGTTGACTCGCAGCGAAACCCGCCGCAGATTGAAATTCAGGGTCAGTATAGCAACGCTTGGATATGGATTCAAAGGGTTGCACTAGTTTTCCCTTGTTCGTGGTTCAATCTTAAGCGATTTTTGAAGTCTTTGCCGAGACTAAGTCCTACATTTTTAAGGGAACTTTCCAATATTGTCTCTTATGCACCAAATTTGTTGGATTTCAACCACAAACCGTGTTTCAAATTTGCTGCAAACGCCCGTTGTACGAAGCAAGCACCTGAAAGAAATGAAAAATTAAAGCCCAATACTTAAAGTAAAGTCTCAAATGTACAAAGTGCTCATAAATGTTCACATTACGCATGTTCTGGTGCGCTGAATAGGCTGTAACAATGATAGAATGACGGATTCGCCCCGCGTGCGAGACCGGAAAACGCCTGCCGGATTTTCTGACGTTGTATCAAATCAAAATAAGTTATGAGTACTATGGATTCTTTTGCCAGGGAAACCCTGCCAATATCGCTAGAAGAGGAAATGCGCCGAAGCTATCTGGATTACGCCATGAGCGTAATTGTCGGCCGGGCGCTTCCCGATGTCAGGGACGGGCTAAAACCTGTGCACCGCCGGGTGTTGTTTGCCATGCACGAGTTGAACAACGACTGGAATCGGGCCTACAAGAAATCCGCTCGTATTGTCGGGGACGTTATCGGTAAGTATCACCCCCACGGCGACCAGGCGGTATATGGCACCATCGTACGTATGGCGCAGGATTTTTCCCTGCGTTATATGCTGGTAGACGGGCAGGGTAACTTCGGCTCGGTTGACGGCGACAGTGCTGCCGCCATGCGTTATACCGAAATCCGACTGGCCAAAATTGCGCACGAGCTGCTGGCCGATATCGATCAGGAAACGGTCGATTTTGGCCCGAACTACGATGGCAGCGAGCAGGAGCCGCTGTTGCTGCCTTCGCGCGTACCGAATCTGCTGATCAACGGCAGTTCGGGTATCGCCGTCGGTATGGCAACTAATATACCTCCGCACAATCTGAGCGAAGTCATCGACGGGTGTCTGTATTGCCTGCGCAACCCGGGCTGCACCCTGGAGGAGTTGATCGAACTGATTCCTGCTCCCGATTTTCCTACCGGCGGCATTATCTACGGCATGACCGGGGTACGCGAAGGCTACCGTACAGGACGTGGCCGTGTCGTGATGCGGGCCAAAACCCATTTCGAAGACATGGAAAAGGGTAACCGTCAGTCCATTATCGTTGACGAGCTGCCATACCAGGTCAATAAAAAGACGCTGCAGGAACGCATTGCAGAGCTGGTCAATGAAAAGAAAATCGACGGTATCTCCGATATTCGCGATGAGTCTGACAAGGACGGCATGCGTCTGGTCATTGAACTGAAGCGCGGCGAAGTCCCTGAAGTCATTCTGAATAATCTGTTCAAACACACGCAACTGCAAGACACCTTCGGTATCAACATGGTTGCGTTGGTCGAAGGGCAGCCGCGACTGCTTAACCTGAAGCAGATGGTCGAGTACTTCCTCAGCCACCGCCGGGAAGTGGTCACGCGTCGTACGGTATTTCAATTGCGCAAGGCGCGCGAGCGCGGGCACTTGCTGGAAGGTCTGGCCGTTGCGCTGGCCAATATCGACGAATTCATCGCGATCATCAAGGGTGCACCCACGCCGCCAGTCGCCAGACAGGAACTGATGGCGCGCAACTGGGATTCTTCGCTGGTGCGTGAATTGCTGCTGCGGGCAGACGATGGCAGCGTGCTGGGTGGCAGTGCTGCCTATCGTCCGGAAACTCTGGCCGATATTTTCGGGCTGCAGAGTGATGGACTGTATCGTTTAAGCGACATCCAGGCGCAGGAAATCCTGAATATGCGTCTGCAACGCCTGACCGGGCTGGAGCAGGACAAGATCGTCAATGAATACCGTGGCATCATGGACACCATTGCTGATTTGCTGGATATCCTGGCCAAACCCGACCGCATTACCTCGATTATTTCCGACGAGCTGGTTGCCATCAAGGCCGAGTTTTCCACTAACGCCAAAGATGTACGGCGCTCCGAAATGGTCATGAACGCGACCGAGCTGGATACGGAAGACCTGATAACGCCTGCCGACATGGTGGTTACGCTATCCAATAGCGGTTATATCAAAAGCCAGCCCTTGTCCGAATACCGCGCCCAGAAGCGGGGCGGTCGTGGCAAGCAGGCGACGGCCATGAAAGAAGACGACTGGATCGATCAGTTGTTTATCGCCAACACTCACGATTTTCTGTTGTGTTTCTCCGATCGCGGCCGGGTGTATTGGCTCAAGGTCTGGGAAGTGCCTCAAGGCACACGCGGTTCCCGCGGACGCCCGATCGTCAATATGTTCCCGTTGATAGACGGGGAAAAAATCACGGTTGTCCTGCCGGTGCGTGAATTTTCCGACACCAGCTTTGTGTTCATGGCAACGTCGCGCGGCACAGTCAAGAAAACCCCGCTGTCCGATTTTTCCAATCCGCGCAAGGCAGGCATTATCGCTGTGGCGCTGGACGAAGGCGATTATCTGATCGGTGCCGACCTGACTGACGGCGAACACGACGTCATGCTGTTCTCCGACGCGGGCAAGGCTGTGCGCTTTGACGAAAATGACGTGCGTCCAATGGGCCGCACCGCACGTGGTGTGCGCGGCATGAATCTGGACGGCGATCAGCAGGTTATTTCGCTGTTGGTGGCCGGTGACGAGTCGCAAAGCGTGCTTACTGCAACCGAAAACGGTTACGGCAAGCGTACCTCTATTTCGGAATATACGCGCCACGGCCGTGGCACCAAGGGTATGATCGCCATCCAGACCAGTGCCCGCAACGGCAAGGTCGTGGGTGCTGTCCTGGTGAATCCATCAGACGAAATCATGCTGATCACCACCGGTGGCGTCCTGGTTCGTACCCGAGTCTCGGAAGTGCGGGAAATGGGCCGTGCGACACAGGGTGTCACGTTGATCAGTGTCGATGACGGCAGCAGCTTGTCCGGCGTACGTCGAGTGGTGGAAAGCGATGCCGATGTTGATGCGGAGATTGATGCCGTTGAGGCGGACGCTACGCCGTTGCCTGCTGCAGAGCAGCCAGATTCGCCAGCCGATGACAGTAACAAGCCATCGGGTGATGATTCAGGCTCGGCGACACCGGATACCGATACAGAGGCCTGATTTTTTCAGAGTAAATCACCTTAATTTCAGGGTAAATAATGGGTACGCAATTTTGGAATTTTTCGGCCGGGCCGGCTGTCCTGCCCAAGCCTGTTCTGGAGCAGGCTGCAGCCGAAATGCTCGACTGGCGCGGCAGTGGCATGTCGGTCATGGAAATGAGTCACCGGGGCGCCGAATTTACGCAAATCTGCGACGAGGCTGAAGACGACCTGCGCACCCTGTTGGGCATCTCCGACGATTATGCCGTGATTTTCATGCAGGGTGGCGCGACGGCAGAAAACGCCATTGTCCCGATGAACCTGATCGCGCGTAATCCGTCCAATAGTGCCGATTACGTCCTGACCGGCAGTTGGTCAGTCAAGTCGCATAAAGAGGCGCAACGCTATGGCAATGCGCGGGTGGCGGCTGCTGCCGATACAGACCGACAGATCGATGGTGTAACGTATGGCGCCTGGAGCTGGGTGCCGCCGCTTGATTCCTGGCAGGTACAGCCAGATGCTTCTTATTTGCACTATTGCAGCAATGAAACCATTGGCGGCGTGGAAATTGCGCAGATGCCCGACATGCAGGCATTGGGCGTACCCGATGTGCCGCTGGTGCTTGATGCCTCATCACATTTCCTGTCCCGTCCGCTGGATGTTTCCCGTACCGGCATGGTGTATGCGGGCGCGCAGAAAAATGCGGGTCCTGCTGGTGTCACTATGGTGATTGTGCGCAGAGACATGCTGGGCCATGCGCTCGCATGCACACCGTCGGCCTTCGATTATGTGAACGTGGCAAAAGAGCGCTCCCGCTACAACACGCCGCCGAGCTACGGTATTTACATTTGCGGACTGGTGTTCAAATGGTTGCTCCAACTGGGCGGACTGGCCGAGATCGAAAAACGCAATCTGGCCAAATCGCGGGCATTGTATGCCCAGATAGACAGCAGCGACTTTTACGCCAATCCTATACAGCCGGCCTTCCGTTCCCGCATGAATGTGCCGTTTACGCTGGCCAGCGAGCAACTGACCAGCCAGTTTCTGAAAGAAGCTGCGCAACATCACCTGCTGGCGCTGAAAGGACACAAGTCCGTTGGCGGTGTGCGCGCATCCATTTATAACGCAATGCCTATGGAAGGCGTTACAACACTCATAGACTTCATGAAAGAGTTCGAGCGTACGCATGGATAATTCACTACAGGATGCGCTCAAACCGCTGCGCGACAAAATTGATCAGATTGACCGCGATATTCTTGACCTGCTTAATCAGCGGGCGCAAACGGCAATCGATGTAGGCCGAGTCAAGTACGAGCATCAGGCCGACAGCGCCGTGCTCAAACCCGAACGTGAAGCCCAGGTTATCCGGCGCCTTCAGGAGCTCAATCGCTATGGCACCTTTACCGAAACCGGTGTGCGGGCCGTCTGGGCTGAAATCATTTCGGTTTGCCGGGGTCTGGAAAAAGGGCTGACAGTGGCCTATCTTGGCCCGGAAGGGTCATTTTCCGAGCAGGCTGCCATGGAGTTCTACGGCCATTCTGTCCAGGCGCTGCCGTGTCCGTCCTTTGATGAGGTGTTTCGTGCCGTCGAGGCCGGGCAGGCTGATGTTGGCATGGTACCGGTTGAAAACTCCACCGAAGGGGCTGTCAACAGGACACTGGATCTGTTTCTCAATTCAACCGTCAGGGTGCATGGGGTTCGTTCCATTCCCATCCGTCACTGTCTGATGAGCCAGCATGGCACCATGGATGGCGTCAAATGCATCATGGCGCATCCACAGGCGCTGGCGCAGTGCCAGAAGTGGCTCTCGCAACATCATCCGACGCTCGAGATCGTGCCAGCAGCCAGCAATTCCGAGGCGGCCAAACATGCGGCTCAGGATGAAAGCGTTGCGGCAATCGCCGGAGAAACCGCCGCTGTGTTCTGGAATCTCGGGCTGGTGGCTTCCGGTATCCAGGACGACGCCAATAACAAGACCCGCTTTCTGGCCATTGGCAATATCGAAACGGCGCCCAGCGGACGAGATCAGACCAGCCTGATTTTTGCGGTACCCAATCGCGTAGGCGCGGTATACGAGATGATCAGCCCCTTTGCGCGCAATGGCGTGTCGATGACCCGTTTCGAATCCCGGCCGGCACGCACCGGTCAGTGGGAATATTATTTTTATGTCGATGTGTTGGGCCACTGTTCTGACGAGAACGTGGCACGGGCGCTGGAAGAGCTGAAGCAGCAGTCCGCATTTTTCAAAATTCTGGGTTCCTACCCAATGCAATAGAAGGTGATTTGAATGTCCGGTATAGCCAATGGGTTCGGTATATCCAGTAATGTCGATGCGATGATGCCATACCAGGCAGGAAAGCCCATCGAGGATCTGGCGCGTGAATACGGGCTTGATCCGGCCAGTATTGTCAAACTGGCATCCAATGAAAATCCGCTGGGCATGTCCGACTCGGTACGCCAGGCGATCAGCACATTTCTTGAAAGCGTGCCAGGGCAGGCGCTGGGTCGCTATCCGGATCCCAATGCCTTTTCACTCAAACAGGCATTGGCTGCGCATTACCAGGTTCCCGCCAATTGGCTTACGGTAGGCAATGGCTCCAACGACTTGCTGGAAATTATTTCGCTGGCCATCCTGGACCAGCAGGCTTCCTGCGTTTACGCCGAACACGCATTCATTGTGTACCAGTTGGCAACGCAGGCGCGCGGCGCCACCCATATTAAAGTGCCTGCTGCCAGTTATGGCCACGATCTGCAGGGCATGTTCGAGGCCATTGGCGACGATACACGTCTGGTCTTTATTGCCAATCCAAATAATCCGACCGGCACCTTCCATAGCGGCGATGTGATTCGCAGTTTTGTTGAGAAAGTGCATGCGACCTACGGCAATCGCGTTACCGTGGTGCTGGATGAAGCGTATAACGAATATCTGGATCCGCAGTTGCGGTTTGACAGTGCCCAGTTGGTAAGAGATTTTTCCAACGTCATCGTGGTCCGCACGTTTTCCAAGGCTTATGGCTTGGCAGGGATGCGCATGGGGTTTGCCATTGCGCGTCCGGAAATGACTGATTATTTAAATCGCGTTCGCCAGCCGTTCAATGTGAATTTGCTGGCCCAGGTGGCCGCGATCGCAGCGCTCAAGGACACTGCGTTTCTTGAGAAAACCTACGAATTGAATCGTGACGGCAAGCGCTGGCTGTCGGCGCAGTTTACTGAAATGGGGCTGGAATTTGTCCCCAGCTTCGGCAACTTCATTTTGCTGCGGGTGGGCGATGCAGCTGCAGTCAATACTGCGCTGCTGCAGCGTGGTGTCATCGTGCGCCCCGTTGTCGGCGATGGCCTGCCTGAGCATCTGCGCGTTTCTATCGGATTGCCCGAGGAAAACGCCAAATTCATCAGCGCGCTCAAAGAGGTGCTGGGCAAGTGATCGCAAGCAAGGTCAGCGAGCAAGCAGTGGCAGCGGTGCCGCCGCTTCGGATTCCGGTTTTGGCCGTGGTTGGCGTCGGTCTGATCGGCGGCTCACTGGCATTGTCGCTCAAGCGCAATGGCGTTGTCGACAAGGTGCTGGGCATCAGCCACGACCCGGCAAGCATCAACAAGGCGCTGGAACTGGGCATCATCGATACCATTGCGTCTTTCGAGCAGGTCTCGCAGGCAGACGTGATCGTCATCGCGACGCCGGTTTCTGCATTTGAATCGGTATGCAATGCAATCAAGCCATTTTTAGCGCCACGCACGATCATTACCGATGTTTGCAGCACCAAGCAGCAGGTGGTTGGCATGGCCCGACGCTCGCTGGGCGATCGCGTGGGGCAGTTTGTTCCGGGACATCCCATTGCCGGCGCCGAAACGTCCGGCCCTGCCGCGGCCAATGCTTTTCTATTTGAACAAAAGCAGGTTATCCTGGCGCCGTTACAGGAGAATGCGCCGGAGCAGATCGATCTGCTGACCCGGTTATGGGAAGCCTGCGGGTCCACGGTCAGTTCGATGGGTGCCGCCGAACATGATCGCATATTCGCCGCGGTCAGTCATATGCCGCACTTTCTGTCGGCGCTCTATATGTACAGCCTGCTGGACGCTGAACAAACCGATAGCAAGCTTAAGTATGCTGGCAGCGGATTCCGTGATTTCACGCGGATCGCTGCCGGACCTCCGGTCATGTGGCGCGATATTTTTTCCAGTAATCGTGAGTGCATGCTAGAGGAAATTACCCGTTTTCAAACCTGCCTGGAGCAGGCCCGGCAAATGCTGGAGAGCGGCAACAATGAAGCGTTCGAGGCATGGCTGGCAGCCGCGGCCCAGGCGCGGCAAGATTGGGAGAATCCACCATCATGAGTGAAGCAAGTCAATATCTGGCGCCGGCGGTACGGGTCCAAGGGAAGATGGCGCTGCCTGGCTCGAAAAGCATTTCGAATCGGGTCCTGTTGCTGGCGGCCTTGTCCGAGGGCAGTACACGCATTGATGGGCTGCTCGATTCCGATGACACACGCGTGATGCTTGCCGCGCTGCGCACGCTTGGGCTGCAGATTGATCAGGCAGGCGACAATCAGGTTGTGGTGCACGGCACAGGCTCGTTTCCACAATCGCAGGCAGATCTGTTTCTGGGCAATGCCGGTACGGCGTTTCGCCCGCTGACCGCTGCGCTGGCCATGGCCGGCGGCCACTACCGCCTGCATGGCGTACCTCGTATGCATGAGCGCCCGGTCGGAGACCTGGTCACGGCACTACAGGCCGTTGGCGCTCAGATCCGCTACGAGGGCCAGACAGGTTACCCGCCGCTGCAAATCTCGCCAGGGCAACTGCATGTTGATGGTCCGATCCCGATTCAGGGCAATGTGTCCAGCCAGTTTCTTACCGCTTTTCTGATGATGGCTCCCATCCTGGCGGCGCGTGCCGGCCGCGATGTCACCTTGCAGGTCCAGGGAGAGCTGATCTCCAAGCCGTATATAGCCATTACGCTGCAATTGATGGCGCGCTTTGGCGTCACCGTTGTGCAGGAAGGCTGGCAGCGCTTTACCATTGCTGCAGATAGCCGATACACCAGTCCCCAAGCGGTGGCTGTCGAGGGTGATGCCTCCAGTGCGTCTTACTTTTTGGCGCTGGGACTGCTTGGCCAGGGCCCGTTGCAGATTAACGGCATTGGCAGGGACAGCATCCAAGGCGATATTGCGTTTGCGCAATTTATTGAACGGCTGGGTGGAAAAATCACCTATCAGGATCAGTGTCTGATTTCCGAGAGAGCACAAAGCATTGCAGAGCATCCTTTGCCGGCATTCGATGAAGATTTCAACCTGATTCCCGATGCGGCCATGACGGCGGCTGTGCTGGCCTTGTATGCCGACGGCCCCTGCATGTTGCGCAATATCGGTAGCTGGCGCGTCAAGGAAACGGATCGTATTCATGCCATGCATACTGAACTGAGCAAATTGGGCGCGGTGGTCGAATCCGGGGCAGACTGGATACGTATTACGCCGCCCGCACCCGGCAAATGGCAGACAGCGAACATTGCGACTTACGACGATCATCGTATGGCCATGTGCTTTTCGCTGGCCGTATTCGGGCCTGTTGGCGTCACAATCCTGGATCCTGCCTGCGTCAGCAAGACGTTTCCCGACTATTTTTCGGTTTATGATGCACTGGTCGCAACGGCGCAGGAAGGGGTGTCATGACTGGCGGGGCGCAGGTGGATGGTTGCATTCCGGTTATTGCCATTGATGGTCCGACCGCCTCAGGCAAAGGCACGGTCGCTGCCCGGGTGGCCGATGCGCTGGGCTGGTCCGTCCTCGATAGCGGCGCGTTGTACCGCTTAAGTGCACTCGCAGCGCTCAGGCGCGGTATAGTCGATACGGACGAACAGGCGCTGTCCAATATTGCAAGACAGCTGGATGTCCGTTTTCAGGGCGACAAAGTGTTGCTTGACAACGACGACGTCACAGAGCAGCTGCGCCAGGAGCATATCGGCGACATGGCCTCCCGGATAGCACCGCTGCAGCCATTGCGCGATGCCTTGTTGGAGCGCCAGCGGGCGTTTCGGCAGGCTCCGGGCCTGGTTTGCGACGGTCGCGATATGGGGACAGTCGTATTTCCTGATGCATCTCTTAAGATTTTCCTGATTGCCGACGTCGATGCACGTGCGCAAAGACGCTATAACCAGTTGATCGAAAAAGGTTTTTCTGCTAATCTTGGCGACTTGTTAAAGGATTTGAAAGCGCGCGACGACCGGGATCAGAACCGTTTGGTGGCGCCACTTAAGCCAGCAGATGATGCCGTGGTGGTTGATTCCTCCAATTTGGGAATTGATCAGACCGTCGAGCGCATCCTGGCTCACTGGCGTAACAAAACGTAATAATCCGGCAATTGGGCTTTATGGTGGGAGCTTGATCCAACCGGTGCCAGAGCAGCGGGTCAACCGGGCGTCAATCACGCGTTCAGATCAGTCGCCTGCCATTGTTGGCTTGCGAGCGGTAGCAGCGCGTTTACATGTAGTTGTATGCAATGCTATCGGGGGTTACGCTATAGGCTGCAGCTTATCGGCCTGCCGCGATACACCAACCGGCAGCAGTGCCAGACGCCCAGACGCCCAGGCGTTTGTCGTTCGTATTCCTATCGAATCTGTCCCTGCTCGCTAATGCAGCCTTGGCAGGGGTGCAGTTGCAGTACACACTATTTCCTTGGCGTAGCCAGCATGATCGCTACGCCATAGGCACAGAGCAGTTTTTTCAACGGTCATGGCAGGCGCGAAAGTCACCTGCGTTATCGTTGAATTTCAAGGGCTTTTGTCTGGGTTCAGGCGAAAGATTTTTTCACTCCGCCGCGGCAGGCTGTTCTGCCAAAGCGTGTTTTTAAGGCCAGGAGACCGTGACGGTCCCGGGATTTTTCTAATGTCATCCATTTCTTTACAAGACGCCACTGGTGGCGAAAGCTTTGCCGATTTATTTGCTCAAAGCGTAAAAAACCAGGATATGAAATCAGGTGAAGTGATTTCAGCCGAAGTGGTCCGTATCGATCACAACTTTGTCGTAGTTAATGCGGGATTGAAGTCCGAATCTCTCATCCCTCTCGAAGAATTCCTGAATGATCAGGGCGAACTGGAAGTTGCCGAAGGCGACTTCGTTTCTGTTGCCATTGATTCACTCGAAAACGGTTACGGCGACACCATCCTGTCCCGTGATCGTGCAAAACGTCTGTCTGCATGGCTGTCACTCGAGAAAGCGCTCGAGTCCGGCGAAATGGTAACCGGCACCATCACTGGAAAAGTGAAGGGCGGCCTTACCGTGATGACAAACGGCATTCGTGCCTTTTTGCCTGGTTCACTGGTTGATCTGCGTCCTGTCAAGGATACAACACCATACGAAGGCAAAACGATGGAGTTTAAAGTTATTAAACTTGATCGCAAACGCAATAACGTCGTTCTGTCACGTCGTTCCGTTCTTGAAGTTAACATGGGCGAAGAGCGCCAGAAACTGCTGGAGAACCTGAAAGAAGGCGCAGTGGTTACCGGTGTTGTCAAAAACATTACCGATTACGGTGCGTTCGTTGACCTGGGCGGTATCGACGGTCTGTTGCACATTACTGATATGGCATGGCGCCGTGTTCGTCACCCGTCCGAGGTCCTGTCTGTTGGTCAGGAAGTTCAGGCCAAAGTTCTCAAGTTCGATCAAGAGAAAAGCCGTGTTTCCCTGGGTGTAAAACAGCTGGGCGAAGACCCATGGGTTGGTTTGGCTCGTCGCTACCCACAAAGTACACGTCTGTTCGGTAAAGTGACCAACCTTACCGACTACGGTGCGTTCGTTGAAGTCGAAACCGGTATCGAAGGTCTGGTACACGTTTCCGAAATGGACTGGACCAACAAAAACGTTGATCCGCGCAAAGTGGTCAGCCTTGGCGAAGAAGTTGAAGTCATGGTTCTGGAAATCGACGAAGATCGTCGTCGTATTTCGCTTGGCATGAAACAGTGTCGTGCAAACCCATGGGAAGATTTTGCCACCAACTTCAAACGTGGTGACAAAGTTCATGGCGCAATCAAGTCCATCACCGACTTTGGCGTATTCATCGGTCTGCCTGGTGGCATCGATGGTCTGGTTCACCTGTCTGACCTGTCATGGGCTGATTCTGGCGAAGAGGCCGTGCGCAACTTCAAGAAAGGCGACGAGATTGATGCCGTGGTTCTGGCGATCGATACCGATAAAGAGCGTATTTCTCTTGGTATCAAACAACTCGAAGGCGATCCGTTCAACAACTTCGTTGCAACGAACGACAAGGGCGCCGTTGTTCCTGGCGTGATCAAGTCTGTTGAAGCCAAAGGTGCGGTTGTAACGCTGTCACTTGAGGTTGAAGGCTATCTGCGCGCTTCTGAAATTTCAGCCGGCCGTGTCGAAGACGCGACCACTGTTCTGAAAGAAGGCCAGAACGTCGAAGCCATGATCCTGAACGTTGATCGCAAGGCGCGTTCAATCCAGTTGTCAATCAAGGCACGTGACAATGCTGAGACCGCAGATGCGCTGCAGCGTATGAGCGATACCAGTGCGTCATCCGGTACGACTAACCTGGGGGCTTTGCTCAAGGCGAAGCTCGACCAAGCTAAAGACGATTAAGCTGTGACTAAATCAGAGTTGATTGAAGCACTAGCGGCCAGCTATCCACAGCTGGCTGCCCGTGACACCGACTTCGCTGTCAAGACGATGCTTGATGCCATGACCGTTGCTCTATCCAGAGGTCAGCGCATTGAAATTCGCGGTTTTGGCAGCTTCTCGCTGTCAACGCGTGCTCCACGGGTTGGGCGCAATCCCAAGTCCGGCGAACAGGTGATGGTCCCCGGTAAACGGGTGCCTCACTTCAAGGCGGGCAAAGAATTGCGCGAGCGCGTTGATTCTGTTTTTACCTCTGCTGACGACACCAAGCAGAATGCGTCCGAGAATGGCCATTTTGACGCCGAGGCGGCCAAGGTAGCCAATCTCTGATCAAATCAGGTAGGTGTTCGTTTCTTATGATGTCCAAAAACCCCGATTGCAAAATCGGGGTTTTTGTTTTTAGACCATCAATTCGCATTACAATGGCGAATAATTCAATTTCAGGAGCAGGCCAATGCGTTACATAGTCTGGGCATTGCGAATCATACTTTTTTTGCTGGTGCTATTGTTCGCACTTAAAAATACCGATCCCGTTACTGTGCGTTTTTTTGGTGATTATACGTTTGCCGGTGTGCCGCTTATTGTCGTGCTATTGCTTGCATTTTTCGCTGGTGCATTGTTTGCGTGGCTGGTCAGCATTCCTACACGCTTGCGTAAAACCCGTGAAGTCGGGCGCCTAAAAGGCGAGGTAGAGCGTTTGAACCGTGACGTGGCTGATACCCGTCAGTCGCTGGAAGCGCTCAAAGCCGAAGAATTGCGCCTTCGCAGCAGCGTGGCCTCGACAAGCACCGCCTTGCACACGCCTGCCCGGGAGACCGCAGTTGGACTTTGAGGCATGGTGGCTGATCCTGATCCCCATTTTGTTCGGACTGGGGTGGATCGCAGCCAAGGTGGATGTCCGGCAGATCGTATCTGAAAGCAGGAATCTGCCCGACTCCTATTTTCGCGGGCTCAATTTTCTGCTCAACGAGGACCATGACCGGGCCATTGATGCGTTTGTCGAAGTGGCCAAACTTGATTCCGAAACAACGGAACTGCATTTTGCGCTCGGCAACCTGTTTCGTCGTCGCGGAGAGATCGAGCGGGCCATTCGGGTCCATCAAAGCCTGCTTTCCCGTTCAGATTTGCCGCGAGCCGACAGGGAACATGCATTGCATGAGATCGCCCAGGATTACTTCAAGGCGGGCATGTTTGATCGCGCTGAAAATGCTTTCAAGGAAGTGCAAAATACCAGCTATGGCGTTTCTGCGACCCGGGCGCTGATTCGCATTTACGAAGCCGAACACGATTGGGAAAAGGCGATTGCCGCCGCGGCGCATCTGCGTGAACTGACCGATGAGCCGTTGCCACAACGCGTCCATTACCATTGCGAACGGGCGCAGGCCGCATTAAGTGCGAAAGAGCCGGATTTTGACCGTGTCGCCGCCGAGCTGGACGCTGCAGAGCGCGAAGCCAGGCACAACATGGAGCAGGGTGGATCCCAGGCTTCTTACGCCCGTATCGCCATTTTGCGCGCCTATCTGGCCCGTCGCCTGGGCGATGGCAACACCGAGCGCCAATGGCTGCTTTCGGCGCTGGAGCGCTCGCCTGAGTTCGCCGGCCTGGTGGCCAAGCAGATCATGGACAATTTCGCTGCCAGTGGCCAGGATGAACAGGCGGTCAGCTTGCTCAGGGACCATTATTTTGCGCATCCGTCGCTGGATGTATTCGAAGTGGTCTTTGCAGCATTGCGCAAGCAGGGGTTCGCTCCCGCCTGGCAGTTCGCCCAGGACTCCCTGCGCCAGCATCCGTCGTTGCTGGGCTTTGATAAAGTACTGCAAAGCGAACTGGCGCAAGAGCAGAGTGCGGGTGGGCAAGGCGAGCTGCAACAACATATGCCCGATTTTGACCTGTCATTATTGCGGACCATGATTGACAAGCACACCCGGCGTATGGACAAATATGCCTGCCGGGTCTGCGGATTCCAGGCACAGACCTATTATTGGCAATGTCCTGGCTGCAACTCATGGGAAACTTATTCGCCACGCCGCCCAGAGGAATAGTCGTATGCGTGCATTTCCGATAGAAAAAATCAGACAGATCCGTATTCTGGTCGTGGGCGATGTGATGCTTGACCGCTACTGGTTTGGTGAAGTCGAGCGTATTTCGCCAGAGGCACCGGTACCGGTGGTGCGAGTGGCCAAACGAGAAGACCGGCTGGGCGGCGGGGCCAATGTGGCCCGCAATATAGTTGCACTCGGCGGTGGGGTCACCTTGTTGGGCATCGTGGGCGATGATGAGGCCGGCGAGCAAATTGCCAGGCTGGCGCGCGAAGCGGGTATCGATACCCAATTATTAATCGACGCATCCATGCATACCACCCTGAAAATGCGTGTGTTGGGGCGTCAGCAGCAATTGCTGCGGATCGATTTTGACTATCTGCCTGATGCGCAGACCCTGCAGCAACTGGAACAACAGTATCGCCGCCTGCTAAACGATCATGACATTGTGGTTCTTTCCGATTATGCCAAAGGGGTGCTCACTCATTGCTCCTTGCTGATTAAACTGGCGCGCGAACGCGGGATACCGGTGTTGGTCGATCCTAAAGGGGACGAATATGACCGCTACGCAGGTGCAAACCTGATTTCTCCGAACCGCGGAGAAATGCAGCAGGCGGTTGGCAAATGGAAAACCGAAGAGGAGCTGACGCTGTCGGCCCAGAGCCTGCGTCAACGGCTCGCGCTTGAGGCGCTGCTGATTACACGCTCGGAACAGGGAATGACTTTATACACTGAAGCGGGGCGGTTCCATGTGGATGCTGCCGCGCACGAGGTCTTTGATGTCTCCGGAGCCGGCGATACGGTTCTGGCGACCATGGCCGTAACCCGCGCCGCTGGCGCGGACTGGCATGAGGCCGTCGAGTGGGCGAATCAGGCCGGTGGTATAGTAGTAGGTAAACTTGGAACATCTATAGTAAGTGCAGAGGAACTGACATGATTATCGTAACCGGAGCCGCGGGTTTCATTGGCAGCAATCTCGTGCGTGGCCTGAACAACAGGGGCATTACCAATATCCTGGCTGTAGACGATCTGACTGATGGCGACAAGTTCGTCAATCTGCGGTCAGGAATTATTGCCGACTATATGGACAAGGACGAATTTCGTACTCGGGTCAACAGCGGCCAGTTCGGCCCGGTGACCGCCATTTTTCATCAGGGCGCCTGTTCGGACACGACGGAAAGAAACGGTCGTTACATGATGGATAACAACTATCGGGTCACGCTGGAGCTATTTAATTTCTGCCAGGCTCGCAGCATCCCGTTTATTTATGCGTCTTCCGCTGCCGTGTATGGCGCGGGCCCGGATTATATCGAGGCGCTTGAAAACGAAAAGCCACTGAATGTATACGGTTATTCAAAGTTCCTGTTTGACCAGGTGGTGCGTGAGCGTTTTGAACACCGCACGGCACAGGTTGTGGGGCTTCGATACTTCAATGTGTATGGCCCGAATGAACAGCACAAGGGTCGCATGGCCTCCGTTGCCTTTCATAATATGAACCAGTTTCTGTCGGAGGGCCATGTGCGGCTTTTTGGCGGCTGGGATGGTTACGAAGATGGCGGTCAGCGGCGCGATTTCATCTCTGTGGATGACGTGGTTGCAGTCAATCTGTTTTTCCTGGATCACCCGGAACAATCCGGCATTTTCAATTGCGGTACCGGTCGGGCGCAACCCTTTAACGACATCGCCTGCGCGGTCGTCAATACCCTGCGGGAAGAGAGAAACGAAGCGCGCCTGTCGCTGGATGCGCTGGTTCGCGAGGGGCTGATTCGCTATATTCCGTTCCCCGATGATCTCAAAGGGCGCTATCAGAGCTTTACCCAGGCTGACACCACCCGACTGCGGGCTGCCGGTTTCAAGGCAGAGATGAACGATGTGGAGCAGGGCGTATCCAGCTATATCCGCCGATTGCGTTCGGATAACGCATAGCGCGTCCAGCTTGCAGGAGCCATCCAGGTCTATGGCGGGCCATGGCAGGCATCTCAGATTGATCAGATGTACCAGACTCATCAGGTTTATCAGATTCATTGAACTTACCCGGGCACATCAGGTGCGCCCGGGTTTTTTTATGATCTCCCAGGGTAGTCACATATGCCTCGCCCTGTTCATGCTTTCTCCGCATCCGAACGCACTGGATTGTTCGCGCCGGCTTGTACTAGTGGATACTTCTATCTGCCTGTTCGGGACGCAAAAGCGCCGCTATGGCACACTACACGACATCAATCTCACCGTTCTCCGTTTTGTCTTGCGTATGCCATTTGTCCGCTGTTGTTGCTCCCGATCCTGGCTGTTTGGTTGCTTTCTTGTGTTTGGGTTTTCTTCCGTTAATGCATTGGACCTGAATCAGGCCACGCGAACCCAACTGCGTGCGATCAAGGGCGTTGGCGACAAATTGGCTGACCGCATTCTGGCGGCCCGGGCACACGGCCGCTTTGTCTCCATGGAGGATGTGGCGGCCCGGGTTGCAGGCGTGGGGCCGAAAAAACTGAAGAAATTGCGCGAACAGGGCGTTCGGGCGGGTTCACTTGCCGGGCGCTCTGTGCACCAGGCGGCCAGTGCCCGATCACCCGGTAACACGCCTGCACGTTCTGATCCCGACCAGTCCAAGCCTGTGAGGCGCAACGCGGTTGCCAGCAATGAGACAGCAAACGATCTGAAGCATGCCGGTGATGGCCTGGTACGCAGGCCCATCCCGGCCATGCCCATGTTGATCCGGCCACGCCCGCGGGCAGACAGCGCATCGTCAGATTTGGGTAAGGAGCCTGTCAGTACCGCAGCACAGCGCAAAACCCATTGACCGGTCAGGGAATAAGTCGTGCAAGCGCGATGATGAATGCTATGATTACCTTCACCAAGCGCCTGTTGAGCCCACTTCGGGACGTCAGGGTTCGTTCGCAACTTACGATGCCCACATGGATTTTCGGGGTATCCCACATTCCATTCTGACCTATCATGACAAAATCGTATCCCACCATTGAAGATACCATCGGCAACACCCCCTTGGTACGCCTGCAGCGCATTCCCGCACATTTGGGTGAGGCGCGCGGCAATGTGATTCTGGCCAAGCTCGAGGGTAACAATCCGGCCGGTTCAGTCAAGGACAGGCCAGCATTGTCCATGATCCGGCATGCGCAGGCGCGCGGCGACATCCGGCCCGGCGATACGCTTATCGAAGCCACCAGCGGCAATACCGGTATAGCGCTGGCCATGGCGGCCGCCATCAGCGGCTATAAAATGATTCTGATCATGCCCGATAACCTGTCGGTGGAACGCCGTGCGTCGATGAATGCATACGGCGCCCAACTGATCCTGACGCCGGCAGACAAGGGCGGCATGGAGTATGCACGAGATCTGGCTCAGTCGATGCAGGCCGAAGGCAAGGGCAAGGTGCTGGACCAGTTTGCCAATCCCGATAACCCACGCGCCCATGTCGAAGGCACCGGCCCGGAAATATGGAAGCAGACAGACGGACAGGTTACGCATTTCGTGAGCGCCATGGGAACCACCGGCACGATCATGGGGGTCGGGTCTTACCTGAAATCGCGTAACGCAGATATCCAGATCATCGGCGCACAACCGGCTCCCGGCGCATCGATTCCAGGCATCAGGAAATGGTCCGAAGAGTATCAGCCGGCCATCTATAACCAGGCAGGCGTTGACCACCTTGAGTTGATCGGGCAGCAGGAGGCCGAAGATATGGCCCGTCATCTGGCTGCCAGCGAAGGCATCTTCGGTGGCATTTCGTCCGCTGGTGCGCTGGTGGCTGCTTTGCGCACCGCCGAACGCGTCAATAACGCCACCATTGTCTTCATCGTCTGTGATCGTGGTGATCGGTATTTGTCCCAGGGCGTATTCAACCCTGTCTGAGTGGGTCGCGCTGGGTCGCAACGCACTGCAGGTGCCGAATAGTTTGATATAGATCAAGATCGCTTTCTTGGATCGATACTATGATCGGTGGTATGAAACCCGCCTCCATTTTCTCGATCCCCAGCGACCTGGGCGCTCAGGAACGCCTGCAGCGCAGGCACATGCTTGCCCGGCTCGGGTTGGCCTGGCTGGTCATGATGCAGGTCATGATGTTTGCCTTCCCGGGTTATCTTCGCGCCAGCTACGCAGACGCAGAAACAGTCGATACGCTGGACACCGCCATTATCGTCATGAACTGGTGCAGCCTGCTGCTGACCGTGCCGGTACTGCTTTATTGCGCCTGGCCTATCTGGCGTGGCTTTCTGGGCAGGGACCCGCATGACCCCCATCAGCAGTCCATGAACTGGCCGATTGGCCTGGGCATTGTGGTGGCCTTTGTTCCCAGTGCCATCGCGACCTTTCGCCAGTCCGGCGAAGTCTATTTCGAATCCATTGCCATGTTCGTTGCCTTCGTGCTTACGGCGCGCTATCTGGCGCTTGCCGCCAGGCAATCGGCTGGCGCTGCGCTTGATCAGCGCTTCGATCAGGAGTCCAGGCTGCTGGCCAAGACGGCCGACCGGGTCGGGCTGTACTTCGTCAGTATACAAATTGCGCTGTCCATTGTGTCTGCGCTCATCTGGTACTTGTACATTGACTCCGGCCACGCCCTGTCGGTACTGGTTGCGCTGTTTGTCATGAGTTGTCCTTGCGCCATGGCCATGGCGGTCCCTTCTGCACAGGCAGCGGCGCGCGCCATCGTTGTTGGCAGTCCGCCACTGAGCCAGAGCGAACATATTGCCTTGCGCACGCAGACTGTCCGTGTTGCCCGCCGCGCGCTTTACGGCTCGCTGTTGTGGCACCTGCTTATGATTCCATTTGCCATGATTGGTCTGGTGCAGCCATGGCTTGCCGCCATAACCATGCTGGTTTCGTCGTTGGCCGTCGCGTTCTATGCCTGGCATTTCTATAAAAACTATACGATCGGCGAGCCTGTCGGCGCCAGCGCGATCGCGATCAACTCTTCATCGGTCTAGTGCTGCCATGGACGTATTCTTTCTCTTGGTGTTCCTGGCGTTTTTGTTCGTTATGAGCATTGGCGGCGTGCTGTACTGGGCTGTGATGTCGGGTCAGTTCGAAGACAGTGACCAAAACGCAAGCGTGATATTGCAGGACGAAGACGCTGCCAGTGTGCCATCCGATGACAAGCGGGGCAGTTCAGCGCCTGGCGTGACTTCTGTCAAATCGTAGCGGCTGAATCCGCCGTTGCCAACGCATCGGTGTTTGGGCAGCCACAAGACCAAACTGTTGTTTTCCTCGTAACAGCCCGGCTGACTACGCATGGTTTTGCGCCTGTTTCTCTAGTGTCTTGGAGCAGCTTGATATTTATCAAATCGCTACGTTGGGATCTATTTAAGATTGAACAATAGGTTTTTTTTAGGGGAATTTTTATGCGTGCCCAGAATGCGCGCTCCGCAGACGCGGAGATATTCAATTACACAGTCGTGCGCCAGTTCACCATCATGACCGTCGTGTGGGGAATTGTCGGCATGTTCGTGGGTGTCTACATAGCCGCACAACTGGTTTGGCCGGAACTGAACGTCGTAGACTGGCTCAGTTACGGTCGTCTGCGCCCGTTGCATACCAATGCGGTTATTTTTGCCTTTGGCGGTAGCGCGCTGTTTGCTACCTCCTATTATGTCGTTCAGCGCACCTGTCAGACGCGCCTGTTCTGTGGACCACTGGCTTCGTTCACTTTCTGGGGCTGGCAACTGGTCATTGTGGCCGCTGCGATCACGCTGCCGGCCGGCTACACAACCAGCAAAGAATATGCCGAGCTTGAATGGCCTATCGACATTCTGATTACGCTGGTCTGGGTCGCCTACGCGATCGTCTTTTTCGGGACGGTAGTCAAGCGCAAGATGAAACACATTTATGTGGCCAACTGGTTCTACGGTTCATTCATTCTGACAATCGCCATCCTGCATATCTTCAACAACATCGAGTTGCCCTATAGCTGGTTCAACTCTTATTCCGCCTACGCGGGTGCGCAAGATGCCATGGTGCAATGGTGGTACGGTCACAACGCGGTGGGCTTTTTTCTTACTACCAGTTTTCTGGGCATGATGTACTACTTCGTGCCAAAACAGGCCAATCGTCCGATCTATTCCTATCGTCTGTCCATTGTTCACTTCTGGGCGCTGGCCTTTACCTACATGTGGGCAGGCCCACACCATCTGCTGTACACCTCTTTGCCTGACTGGACACAAAGCCTGGGTATGGCATTCTCCCTGATCCTGCTGGCACCTTCCTGGGGCGGCATGATCAACGGCATCATGACCATGTCCGGTGCCTGGCACAAGCTGCGCACCGATCCTATCCTGAAGTTTCTGGTGGTGGCGCTGTCGTTCTACGGCATGTCTACCTTTGAAGGCTCCATGATGTCCATCCGTACCGTGAATGCGCTTTCCCACTACACGGAGTGGACTGTCGCGCACGTTCATTCCGGTGCGCTCGGCTGGGTGGCCATGATCACCTTTGGCAGCCTGTATTACATGATTCCCCGTCTGTATGGTCGCGAATCCATGTATAGCAAATCATTGATCGAGGCTCATTTCTGGATGGCCACCATCGGCGTCGTGCTGTATATCGCATCAATGTGGATTGCAGGCGTGATGGAAGGGTTGATGTGGCGTTCAACAGAGGTCGACGGTACGCTGACCTACGCCTTTACTCAGGCGCTGGCATCTAAATATGTGCTGTACATCATCCGCATTGTAGGCGGGATGTGTTTCCTGAGCGGCGTGCTGGTTATGTTTTACAACATGGTCATGACCATCAAGGGACGCAAAGGCGTTAACCCGCAAGTACCTGAATTCGTCGGCCACGATGCCCGTATTGCTCAACCCGTTACTGCTGTTTAAGAGATTTATCATGACGAATCAAAAAAAACGTTTGTTTACTCATGAAACACTGGAAAAAAACGTCGGGCTTCTGATTATCTTTTCGATCCTCGTCGTTGCCGTTGCCGGTCTGGTGCAAATTGTGCCACTGTTTTTCCAGCACTACACCACCAAGGCGGCGCCCGGTGTTGAACCCCTGCAGGCGCTTGAGCTCATCGGTCGGGACGTCTACATCAAGGAAGGCTGTGTCGGCTGCCATTCTCAGCAGATCCGGACGCTGCAGTCCGAAGTGTCCCGTTACGGCCCGTATTCTGTAGCCGGCGAGTTCGTCTACGACCATCCGTTCCTGTGGGGGTCCAAACGTACCGGACCCGATCTGGCCCGGGTTGGCGGACGCTACTCGGATGAATGGCATCGTATCCACTTGCGCAACCCGCGCGACGTGGTCAAAGAATCCAATATGCCTGGTTATTACTGGCTGCAGAACAAGGACGTGTCCAATGAAAATGTTCAGGCACGCATGAAGGCATTGCGTACGCTGGGTGTGCCGTATACCGATCAGCAAATCAACGATGCACCGGCCGCACTCAAGGGAAAAACCGAAGAGGACGCCATCATCGCCTATTTGCAAAGCCTGGGCGTCGGATACCTGGCTGCAATGCGTGAACAAGACGCAACAGCGTCCAACTAGACCAGAACGGGGACAGGTGAACACATGGACATCGCAATCGGGATCATGACCATCGTATCCATTATGACGTTTTTTGGGATCATTGCCTGGGCCTGGTCCAGGCACCGTGTGAGCGATAACGAAGAGGCAGCGCGTCTGCCGTTTGCCGTCCCCGACGAAGCAACGACAACTCGTGGTGAAGGGTATAAAAAATGAGTGATTTTTTCAGTAATTCTTGGAGTTATTACATTGCCATCGTGTCTCTGGCCGGGGTGGCATGGTGCGTGTGGCTGCTGTTTACCCAGCGTCGATGGCTCAAGAGCGCAACGCCGCAAGTCGAAGATACGGGGCATGTCTGGGATGAAGACTTGCGCGAACTCAATAATCCTGTTCCGCGCTGGTGGACGGTCATGTATCTCGGGCTTTGCGTTATCGCGCTGAGTATCATGGTACTGTTTCCAGCGCTCGGTTCCTATCCGGGTCTGCTCGGATATACCTCTGCCAAGCAGGTCGTCGCCGAACGCGAGGAACAGGCGGCACAAATCAAGCCATTGTTTGACAAGTTTTCATCCTATTCTGTCCAGGAACTGGCGGCCAATCCCGAGGCAAATGCCATCGGCAAGCGGCTCTTTCTGAACAACTGTGCACAATGCCATGGTTCCGACGCGAAAGGTTCGCCCAACTTTCCCAATCTGGCCGATGGCGACTGGCTCTACGGCGGCACACCCGAGGTCATTGTCAAATCCGTCACAGAAGGCCGCCATGGTGTAATGGCGCCCCTTGCTGCTGCGATTACACCCTCAGAGGCCAACGAAATTGCCAACTATGTGCGTTCTCTTTCCGGTCTGGCCAGTGATCCCACGCTATTGCACGCGGGCGAGGCGGGTTTCAAGAAAGTATGTTTCGCCTGTCACGGCATGGATGCAAAAGGCAATCAGGCATTAGGTGCACCCAATCTGACCGATAACGTCTGGCTCGGCGGCAGTTCCCGGGAGGCTATTGTCAATACGATTCTGCACGGACGCCAGGGTGTGATGCCAGCACAGAAACATGTTTTGTCTGAAGATCAGATCCGCATGCTGGCCGCATATGTTTGGGGTTTATCCAACAAATAATCATGCATAGAAGAATCGTCAATCATGTCAGATAAGCAACCAGAGCAGTCTGCCAATCAGGATGTGCCTGCGTGGCAACCACCAAGATTGGTCCCGGCCCGGGCTGTCTCTGCCGACGACAGCAGCATGCAGGTCGAAGAGATCCGCGCAAAAATATATCCGCGCTCCGTGACCGGCGTGTTTGCCAAATGGCGGATTATTCTGGTGCTTGCCACGCAGGCGGTTTTCTATGGCTTGCCCTGGCTTCAATGGAATGGACGTCAGGCGGTGTTGTTCGATTTGACCGAGCGCAAGTTCTATATCTTTGGCATTGTGCTCTGGCCGCAGGATGTGTTTTATCTGGCCATCATCCTGATCATTTCGGCCTATGGGCTTTTTCTATTTACTGCGCTTGCCGGTCGGCTGTTTTGTGGGTATGCCTGTCCGCAAACCGTGTATACCGAAATTTTCATGTGGATAGAGCGCAAGATCGAAGGTGATCGCGTTGC
Source organism: Advenella incenata (assembly GCF_004217095.1). Lineage (GTDB taxonomy): Bacteria > Pseudomonadota > Gammaproteobacteria > Burkholderiales > Burkholderiaceae_B > Advenella > Advenella incenata. The sequence continues at coordinate 2,073,371 of NZ_SHKO01000001.1, forward strand.
CCGTATTCGGCTCGATGAATCTCCGATGAGCTTGCGCAAGTTCAGGATAAAGGCGACCAAGCATTTTTTATGGATTGTGGTTGCCTGGTGGACGGGCTCGACCTTCATTGGCTATTTCTCGCCCATTCGGCAATTGGGCGTTGAACTGCTGCATTTCGAACTGAGCTTCTGGCAGTGGTTCTGGATGGTCTTTTATTCCTTTGCAACCTGGGGGAACGCCGGTTTTCTGCGGGAGTCCGTCTGCAAATACATGTGCCCCTATGCCCGCTTTCAAAGCGTGATGGTCGACAAGGACACGTTTGTCGTGACCTATGACCGGATCCGCGGCGAGCCGCGGGGTCGTCGCTCCAAGAAAATCATTCCCAGCCAGGCTGGTCTGGGCGATTGCGTTGACTGTACCATCTGTGTGCAGGTCTGTCCGACCGGAATCGACATCAGGGACGGTCTGCAGTATATGTGCATCGGCTGCGGCGCCTGTATCGACGCCTGTGATCAGGTGATGGACAAAATGAATTATCCACGCGGGCTGATCCGCTATACATCTGAAAGCGGCATGCTCGATAGACTGGACAGAAAACAGGCTCGACAGCGTTTGTTCAAGCCTCGCATTTATGTTTATATCGCGTTGCTGAGCATCTTCATTATCGGCTTGCTGGTTTCGCTCTCACTGCGTTCACCGTTAAGGGTTGATATCGTAAGGGACCGTGGGGTGCTTGGGCGGGAGATACCGGGTGGAATGATCGAGAATATCTATCGTATTCAGGTCATCAATATGTCGGAAAAAGACCAGAGGTTTATCCTCAAAGCGACTTCCAAAGATATCCCGCAAGTGACGGTCCTGGTCGGAGAAGAGAGCGCGCAACAAATTGAGGTGCCGGCCTTTTCCAATCAATGGGTTCCCATGGTCATTCGCATACCGGTACAGGACTCGGCCAAGGGCTTGCATCCATTGACCCTGCATATCGAAAATACGGATAAGACCGAAGGCACATTATCGGCTCAACAGGATACAACTTTTTTTGTCCCTAATTGACAAGGAGCACAAGGATGCAACTGCAGGAAAGAGATAGCGGGCCGTGGTACAGAGAGCCCTGGCCATGGCTGCTGATGGCCGGTCCCTTTGTCGCTATTATTGGTTGCGTGATTACCATTGTTCTGGCGTTTCAGAATAATCCCGACCACGATGTGCGGCTGGATGCCCGCAAGCAGGGGCTAGTGGTGACCCGTGAAGGCGCCGGGCAGTTGGGTCCGGCAGCCCCTGCTAATGTCAAGCGGGAGTGATCATGCGTACCATCATGTGGATACTCTGGCCGTCGTTTCTTGCTGCCGGCTTTGCCAGCGGGGTGGTGTTTGCGCTGGTTGATCCTCGGGATATTCCCTTGTTCGGGCACATCCGCATATCGAGTGAGCTGGCCTATGCTGCCGGTTTTTTTCTCTTCTGGCTGACAGCTGCTTTCTCCAGTACACTCAGCTTTTTCATGGCTAACAGCGGCAATCAACTATCGCTGTTTTCCAGGCAAGCCGAACTGGACGATTAGCTGCCAGGAACAGTTCAATCTCTGTATCACAGCGCGGCCATGGCCGGCAATTGCGATTGCCGTTTAGATTGGTCCGGCATTGTTGGTGCCGGTCTGGATATGTTCAGATAGCCTGGCTTTTTTGGACAGCGTCTGGACTTGGCTGGTTGTCAAACCCGAATGGCGATGTCCCTGTACCTGAACAGCAGTTTGCCTATGTTCGATCGCCTGCTGATTCTGGACTCTGATGCGGCGATAATGCCGACCACCATGATTGGCCTGTGGATCGCAGAGTACGCTCGTTCAGGCAAGCGCCTTGCGCGAGTCCATGCGGTGCATATTTTCGTTTTGAATCAACATCTGCAGTCCATTGGAGTCCAGAATTTGCACTTCCCGCTGATGAATACGGATCAAGCCTTCCTTGGCAAATCGTGACAGCAGGCGGCTGACTGTTTCAAGCGTCAGTCCCAGATAATTACCAATTTCCTCACGGCTCATGCGAAGCACATACTCACTGCCCGAATAACCCAGACAGGCGAAGCGCTGCGATAAATTGATCAGGAATGCAGCGAGCCTTTGTTCGGAGCGCATGGCGCCGAGCGACAGCACCATGCCGTGCGAGCGCGAAATTTCCTGGCTCATCAGGCGCGTGACACGATAGGCCAGTGCCGGAATTTCCTTGGACAGATAGCTCAGATCGCTCATGCGGATGACACAAACCTCGGTATCTTCCATGGCAATGGCGTTGGAAACATGCATATTCTCGCTCAGTGCATCAAGACCGATGATTTCACCTGCAAAGACAAAACCGGTGATCTGCATGTGGCCGGACTCGTTTTCCAGTTGCAGCTTCATGGAACCGGACCGGATACCGTAAAGGGCAGTGAGCTTATCGCCGGCCTTAAAAAAGAGGGTGCCTTTGGGGATACGGATGCGTTCCTTGACCAACTCGTTCAGTCGTGCCACATCTTGCGCATTGAGCCCCTGCGGTACGCAAATATGCCCCAGCACACAAGTATTGCAGTAAACAGAATCCTTGTCCAGAAGCTGATGTTTAATCATGGTAGTCGCTTGACCTTGATAGCAATCAAAAATGCCGGAGCGGCGGTTAATTGTAGTTTTTACGATCGAGTAGCGCAGCCGGATGGGTGGCTTGCAGCGACACGACACCACACGAACAGCGGGTAACCATCACAACGTGCAATGCAAGAGGGATTAATCGTGTAACCCCCGATTTTTATTCATCTTTCTTACATATTATAACATAGTCGGGCTATCGTTTTCGCGCCAGGCGCGCGCCCAGCATTGCCTGGCGGGCGTCGTCGTGGGCGTAAAGATAAAGCGGGTTCTGTGTTGTTGACTGGCCGCGGCTCTGATGTCAGACTGCCAGAAAATGTGCTTTGGCCTGCGGGTCACGGGCCAGTGCGTCCATGGTGTCCTCGTATTTGATCTGGCCTTTTTCCAGGATGTAAACCCGGTCGCAGACCTGCCGGGCAAAATCCATGTTCTGTTCCGACAATAGAATGCTTACGCCTTGCTCCTTTAAGGCAAGCACCATTTTTATCATCTGTTCAACCACAATGGGGGCCACGCCTTCGGAGGGTTCGTCCAACAGCAGCAGGTAGGGGTTGCCCATCAACGTGCGCGCCACGGCAAGCATTTGCTGTTCACCGCCACTCATTTGTCCCCCGCGACGTGTACGCATGTCGGCCAGATTCGGAAACAGTGCAAAAATCGATGAGACCGACCAATGAGCCACCGCCTGACCATCCGGCCAGACGCGGGGCGCCTGCAAGCCGGTATCGAGATTTTCCATGACACTCAGATCGGCAAAAATACGGCGTTCTTCAGGGACGAAACCAATTCCGGCCCGGGCAATCTGATGCGGCTTCCAGGCAGCAATTTGCTGTCCCATAAACTCAATTGTTCCCTGGTGGGTCACCAGTCCCATGATGCTTTCAATGGTCGTAGATTTGCCGGCGCCGTTGCGGCCCATCAGCGCTACCACTTCGCCTTTTCTGACAGTCAGGTTGATGTCAAACAGGATATGGGCTGCGCCATACCATGCGTTCAGATTCTGCACCTGCAATAGCGCTTGCGGCTGATCCGGCTCAGTAGCGGGCAATAGATGGGTCATGGGCGCACTCCCTCTGCGGTATCAGTCCCGGTGCCCGAGAGGGGAGGTTGGCTGGCGTCGTGCTGCAGATTCAGGCCCGTGCCGAAATAGACCTGCCGCACGTTGGGATCATCGCGGATCTCGCGCGGGGTACCTTGTGCAATCAGCTGGCCACGAGCCAGCACAAGTATTCTGTCGGCAAATCCAAACACTACATCCATGCTGTGTTCGGTAAACAATACAGCCGTATTGCGCGCCTGGGCAATGTCACGCGTTAATGTCATCAAGTCCTGGCGCTCGCGAGGAGCCATGCCTGCGGTGGGCTCATCCATCAGCAAGAGCCTGGGTTCACTGGCCAGCGCCATGGCAAGTTCGACTCGCTTGATATCGCCATAGGCCAGCTCCGAGCATGGGCGATCTGCCTGCTCCAGCATGCCCACTTGTTCAAGTAATGCACTGGCCTGCTGCCGGTACAGTTTGTCGGCAGACTGCCATATGTGATAGGTGCGGCGTCGATAGGCGAGCAGGGCATTTTGAATGTTCTGCAGCACGGTGAATGAACTGAAGGTTGCGGCAATCTGAAAGGTGCGGCCCACACCTTTTTTCCAGATCTGTCTAGCCGGCAAATTAGCGATAGACTCGCCGGCAAGCAGGATACTGCCGCGCGTGACCGGCAATTGTCCGCCGATCATATTGAATGTGGTTGTTTTGCCAGCTCCGTTGGGGCCGATCAGCGCCAGCAGTTCGCCGGCCTGCAAGCTAAAACTGATATCGTCCACGGCAATAAAGTCACCGTAGCGCCGACTCAGATGATTGACCTCAAGCAAATTCATGGTTGCCTTCCTGCAGGCCGCGCCCGACCCGCTTTGTGAAACCACTGTCCGATCCGATTTCCAAGGCCGCCCAGGCCTTGCGGGAACAGCAGTACCAACAACAGGATAATCAGACCGAACAGCCCTTTCCAGTACTCGGTAATGCCTGTGATGTAGTCATGGAGCAAAACATAAAAAGCTGCGCCGCTTAAGGGGCCGGTGATCGATTGAATACCACCGAGCAGGACCATGACAAGGCCGTCAATCGATTTGCTCACATATAGCTCTTCGGGCGATATGCTGCCTTTGGAAAATACGAAAAGGGCGCCAGCCAGTCCGGCAAAAAAACCTGCTATGACAAATGCAATCCACTGCACGCGCATGCTGTCGATGCCGATGGCGCCACTGCGTTGCATTGAGTCGCGGCTGGCCCGCAGCGCATAGCCCAGCGGTGAAAACAATAACCAGCGCAGCGCCAGTATTGAGAGCAGCACGATGGCAAGCACAAAGTAATAAAAGTGGACCGGTTCTTCCAGCCAGGCGGCAGGCCAGATGCCGATCAGGCCATTGGAGCCGCCCGTGACGTCATTCCATTGATATGCCACGGACCATGTAATCTGGGCAAATGCCAGCGTGAGCATGGCAAGATAAATGCCCGACAGCCGCACGCAGAACCAGCCGTAGATTAGCGCCGCGATGGCAGCCACAAAGGGTGCCAGCGCAATAGCAAAGGACATGGGAAGGGCATAGCGTTGCAGCAGCAATGCCGCCGCATAGGCGCCAACGCCATAATAGGCCGCATGGCCAAAAGAGTGCATGCCGCCAGCGCCCATGATGAAATGCAGGCTTGCGGCAAAAAGCATGGCAATGAGAATATCCTGTATCAATACCGGCAAATAGGGAAAGGTCTCGATCGCCAGAGGCACGCAGATGAGCATCGCGATTACGCATACGCCGATAATTTTGAGCAGCGCGCTAGCCGGACGGTAGGGTGCTTCGGGTATGGCGGCACTGCGCGGTGTACCGGTACGGGCGCCGAACAGTCCCCAGGGTTTGAAGATGAGCACAACGGCCATGATCAGAAATTCGACTACCAGGGTCAGTTGGGGAAGGGCAATTTCAATGCCGGCCAGCTGCACGGTCCCCAGCCCGATGCACAACGCCTTGACCTGGGCAATAATAAACGCGGCAACGAATGCGCCGGGAATGGAGCCCATGCCGCCGATCACCACTACGGCAAACGCATCGCCGATTGTCAACATGTCCAGGGTCAGGCTGGCCGGTTCAATGGGAAGTTGCAGCGCACCGCCCAGTCCGGCAAGGAATGCGCCCAGTGCGAATACGCCGGTGAACAGCCAGCTCTGATTAACGCCCAGCGCTTCAAGCATTTGCCTGTCCTGCGTCGCCGCGCGGATGAGCGTGCCCCAGCGGGTGCGATTGAGCAGCAGCCAGAGCAAAAGCAGCACGAGCGGGCCGATCAGAATCAGCAGCAAGTTATAGGTCGGAAATTGCCGACCGAAAATAGGAATAGAACTGGCCAGGCCCGGCGCCTGCGGACCCAGCAGATCTTCGGGACCCCACAGCCACAGCGCCAGATCGCTAAGAACCAGGACCAGGGCAAAAGTGGCAAGCAATTGGAATAGTTCCGGTGCCTGATAGATGCGTCTGAGCACCAGCAGTTCTATAATGGCGCCCAGCGCGCCGACCAGCAGTGCGGCAAGCAGCAAGGCAAGCCAGAACCCGACGGGGCCCGCAGGCAAATAAGATGTGGCCAGACTGTAGGCAAAGTACAGGCCGAACATATATAACGACCCATGGGCAAAGTTGACAATACGGCTGACGCCAAAAATCAGCGATAGTCCGCAAGCGACCATGAATAGCGATGAGGTACCAGCCAGGCCATTAAGAAACAGAACTGCAAATCCGCTCAGATCCATGGGTGGTCCTGTGCACAGGGTGCGCCGCCAGCCAGGCACCGCTGTATTCCCGGATTGTCCGGGCCATATGCGGCAGCGCGAGGCATGGCACCGGTTTCAGTACAGTGTCCAAACTTGTAACGGCGTGGCTGCAGGTCCATGTGGTGGAGCCGGGTATCGTCTCTTGCTGCTGGAGTCATTGCGTGCCGCACACCGCTACTTGGCGGGGCGCATTTTGGCAACCTGCGCATCATCAGGCTGAACCGTAGCGCCGTCGATATAGCGGATGTCTGTCATGATGCCGCGATCGTCCTTGGCGTCCAGTTTGCCGACATATGCGCCCAGGGTCGATTGATGATCCTGCGGGCGATAGGAGATCGGGCCGAACGGCGAGACGACTTCAAGACCGGCGAATGCCTTGCGGATTGCCTCTGTATCGGTCGCACCTGCCTTGCGAAATCCTTCTGCGAGTGACTTGATGGCCATATAGCCGACGATGGAACCGAGCCGTGGATAATCGTTGAATCGTTTCTGATAGGCATCAAGAAAGGCCTTGTGCTCAGGCGTATCGATAAATTGCCATGGATAACCGGTAACAATCCAGCCTTTTGGTGTATCGGCTCCCAGCGTGTCCAGATATTCGGGTTCCCCTGTCAACAGGCTGACGACCGGCATGTTTTCAAAGAACTTGCGGGTGGTGCCGGCGCGGACAAACTTGGTGACATCAGGGCCAAACAGTACATTGAAAATGGCATCGGGCTTGGCTTCGCCCAGCGCCTGGATAACATTGCCGGCATCGACCTTATTGAGTGGGGTAGCTTGCTCTGCGACGAATTGCACATCTGGTTGCGCCTGCTTCAAAAGGGTTTTGAAGGTCTCGGCAGCCGACTGTCCATACTCGTAATTGGGGTAGACGATCGCCCAGCGCTTTTTATTGAGCTTGGCCGCTTCAGGCACCAGCATGGCTACCTGCATATAGGTAGAAGCGCGCAGACGGTAGGTATAGTCATTGCCGTCGGCCCAGACCAGTTTGTCGGTCAGCGGCTCGCTGGCCAGGTAAAACACCTTTCGGTGCGCCGCAAAATCGGCCAGCGCCAGTCCGATATTGGACAAAAAGCCACCGGTCAGCGCATGCACCTTGTCCCGGCTGACGAGCGCCTGTGCTTCCTTGATGGCATTCCCCTGGTTGCCGGCATCATCGCGGATAATGATTCTCAACTTGCGACCATTGATGCCACCGTCCTGATTGGCTTGTTCGGCCGCCAATACCATGCCGTTTTTATAGGGTTCCAGAAAAGCAGGAAAAATCTTGTAGCTATTGATTTCGCCGATACGTATTTCATCGGCCGATTGCGCGTGGACGGCGGGCGTCAAAGCCAGACACGTCATTACGCTTGTGATGATAGCCAACAACCCTTTTGGCGCGCCTTTTTGCATGATATCTCCTGATAATGCCTGATTTTTTGAAGTATCCCTAAGTGTAATTTAGTTACCTCAGTTTTGATAAATAATATGATCTGGATTATGGATTTTTTTGCTGGCGTGTTTGCGTTACTTTGTGCTCGGAGCACAGCAATCTGCAATGGATACGCTGACCACCGGCGCGGCGGCGGGCTGGCGACGGAAAAAACCGCGCTGCAGCAGGTAATGCGCGCCGACGCAATTGCGATCATGGCGGGTAGAAAACGGCATCATGGCAGCCAGAATACGGCATGTTTCGAAGACGTGTTAAAAGCGCCGTGTTGCCGACAATCTGATGCGTCCGAAATAAGCCCGGAATAAAATAGACAGATTGATTTATAATATTGGTTCTGGTCGAAGCTGGCCGCTCACGGCCGCTTATTGCTGCATCTATGTTATCGACATGTAATTGACCTGGGTTGCAGCCGTTTCCCGGGTTTTTGCCGCCTTTGTGGGTTCGCAACCAGTCTTGTAACGTTTTCTATTTTTCAAATTTTTTTGTTGCTGTCATTGCAGCACCCGCTGGCCAAGGGCCAACGTGGGCTGTCTGCCGGTGACCGTCTGTATGTTTCGCCTTTTTGAAGGATTTTTATTATGTCATGGCAATTGTGGTCAGCGTTTTTCCTGGCATGCTGGATTATCAGCATTTCGCCCGGCGCGGGCGCGATTGCTTCCATGTCTACTGGCGTCAATCATGGCGTGCGCCTTGGGCTTTGGAATATTCTGGGCCTGCAACTGGCGCTGGCGACGCAAATCTCGATTGTTGCCGCCGGCGTAGGCGTATTGCTTACAACCACCAGTTGGGCCTTTGCGCTAATCAAGTGGTTCGGGGTTTTTTACCTGCTTTATCTGGCCTGGCAACAGTGGCGGGCGCCGGTGCGCGTAATCCAGCTGGATGCCCGGGTGCCAAATGTGCCCGCGCACCGATTGGTATTGCGCGGTTTTCTGGTCAACATGAGCAATCCCAAGGCAATGGTGTTTCTGCTTGCCGTACTGCCCCAGTTTATTGATCCGCGTGCGCCGCTTGCGCAGCAATACCTTGTGATGGGCATTACCATGACGGTGGTGGATGTCATCGTCATGAGCGCCTATACCTGGCTGGCAGCCAAAATCTTGCGCTTGATGCATTCGGCAAAACAGCAGAAGATCCTCAACCGTGGGTTTGCCGGCTTGTTTACCCTGGCGGCCGGCCTGCTGTCCCTTGTTCACCAGGCGGGCAAATAGGGCGGCAGAACGCGGCACATTTCTGCGCTATCTTTAGTCGCACCGTCTTTAAACGCGGCACCGGTACGTCTGGTGTCGAAGTTTTCTTAGAATCAGATTCTAGCTACTTTGAAACGAAATCCATTATTTCTCGATGGTTTGTTTTTTCACTTGAATAAATTAAGTGTGAAAAAGCAAATGTCACCGAAAAAATGGATTTTCTTCTTTTGCGAAGAAAGTAAACCGTGATTACTAACAGGGCTCGCTCTGGACAATCTCTTGCTTAGACAGTTGTAGTTCGGAAAATATCAAGATCAGAAGGTTGTTTTGAAGAGGGTGGCATTGCAACGCGCCAACTCCGGATTATTTCCGCGACGAGGCCTCGATCCGCACTTGCGCCGTAAGAGCCAGATCCTGGGTGCCGGCATGATCGTAGAGATCATGATCATTGCCGCGCCGAATTTGATCCCGAATGCGGCGTGAAATTGTCGTTGCCAATGGCGCAGCTGTTCAGACCTGCCCTAGAGGGTATGTAAGAACCGGACGAGCGCTGTGTTGACTTCTCCAGGCGCCTCCTGTTGCAACCAGTGTCCCGCGCCTGGAATCACCTTAGCGGAACGCAATTGAGGCACAAGTTGGGGCATCGCCTTGATGATTTGGTCCATTCCCGGGATCGCTAGACCTGTATCCCGCTCGCCTACAAGAAAGAGTGCTGGTACCTCGATTTGCTTTCCTGCGAAAGCGCTTTGCAACATCCAATTCCGATCCAGATTCCGGTAGTAGTTCAGTCCACCTCGAAAGCCGCTCCCCCGAAAGCTTTCCGCGAAGATATCCAGATCGGCTTGTTCGAGCCAGGATGGGAGTGTCGTGGGATCTGGAAGCGAGTCCAGCAGTCCTTGCCCACGAGCCACCATCCCAAACGGATTGGGCGTGTTTGGATCTGTTCGTGGCCCAGCGTCTCCAGACGCAGCGAAGTAGATCTTCCGGAGGGTTGAAGCGGGGTCTCTATCGAACTCCTGTTCGGCTACGTTTGGCTGACTGAAGTAGTGCGTGTAGAAGATCGCCGTCGCGGCTTGTGGGAATATCTGACTTGGTGGGGCCGGTGCGCGTCCCATCATCGGTACACCTAACGCAACTACGGCACGGAATCGATCGGGGCGTAGCTGTGCTGCTTGCCAAGCGATCGTTGCGCCCCAATCTCCTCCCATAATCACCGCTTCACGCGCGCCTTCGGCATCCATAAGGGCAACGAGGTCGCCTACCACATCCAAGGTAGTAAACGCTGCGGGGTCGGGCGGACTGTCGCTGTTGCCGTAGCCGCGCAAATCGGGCGCTACCGCTCGAAAGCCAGCTTCGGCAAGGGCGGACAATTGATGTCGCCAAGCGTAGGCTGTCTCAGGGAAACCATGGCAGAGAAGCACTAAAGGGCCTTCGCCTTCCTCGGTGATGTGAAGCCTGAGCCCGTTGGCCTTTACGTACCGCTGGTTTCGATTGCTCATCAATGCCTCTCACTCAAAGTTTAGGATGGAAGTATGTTATCGTAACTATCATTGTTACGCAATATTTTGAGTTCCTCATGGCACACGACACCCGCCTTGCCCGTTTACTTCATGTGCTGATTCACATGCATTTGCGTGGTGGCACCACGACGTCCGAAAACCTCGCCAAGATGTTGCACACCAACCCGGTAGTAGTACGTCGGACCTTGGCCACTCTGCGCGACGCTGGTCTTGTCACTTCGGTAGGAGGACGTAATGGAGGGTGGTCGCTCTTGCAAGATTTGAGCAGTACAACCGCGAGGGATGTGTATGAAGCTATTCCTCACAGTGCGGTCTTTGCCATTGCTCCGGCTGATGACAATCCGCAATGCCCGGTGGAAGGCGCTGTCAATAGATTTATCGTCCAGGCCATGCACGACTCAGAGCAAGTCCTGTTGGCCCGACTGGAAGGGCATTCACTGTCCGAGCTTGCGCAGATGATCCTTTTGCCTGTGGAAGGGGACCGGCGTAACGCACTTGGACACTCGAAATAGGGCGCGTCGATTTGTTTGGTTCACAGCTAGTGGGTCGGAAAACTCTGAGATATCAGGGGTATACAAACTTGAGTGGTGGACGATGGTAGTGCCCACAGCTCAAAACTTAATGATCAACGGGATGGAAAATTCAATACCGAATGACGGGTGTGTTTAAAACTGAATGCCGATCGGCACCTGAGACAGGGCTTGGCACAGCAGCACTTTGTCTGGTATCAGTTTATGAAGACCAAAACTTGTAAATTATCAATTTATAGAAAAACAGAATATCGATAAGCAATCTATGATTATTTAAGAAATTGATCTTTTAGAGAAATCAATATCGATATTCCGAAACGTCGACATCTGGCGCGGCACGTGAATCAGGTCCAACAACAAATCAGACACGTTCTGCTGGCCGATATATAGCGGTTAATTCACCCGGTTTTATTTATCAGTCTATAGTCGTTGGCTAATATGTGACGATCAATTGGCCGCCAATCCGGCCTGCTGGATAATCGCCCGATTATTACGCGACTCTTCATCAATAACTCGCTGAAAGACCGCAGCTGTGCCGCCACTGGGGATATTGCCCGATTGCCGCAGGCTGTCTGCTATATCACGATCTTGCAATGCCGCGTCGAACGCTTTGTTCAGTTTCTCGATCACCGTGGTTGGTGTACCGGCCGGCGCGACGATACCAAAATTGGATTTCAGATTTGCCTTGGGCTGCCCCAGTTCTGTGAATGTGGGCGTCTCGGGCAGGCCCTCGATGCGTTGCTCGGCGCCAATCGCCAGCGCATGCAGTTTGCCTGCCTTGATGTTTTCTATCAAGGTAGCGGAAACATTGGTGGAGAACACTTCGAATTGTCCCCCCAGCGCATCGTTCATTTGCTGGCTGCCACCTTTATAGGGAATCAGGTTCATGTCCAGCCCTGCGTCGTGAGAGATCTGGCCGAACATGATATGCCCGATTGTGCCCATCCCTGACGTTGCCCAACGCAGCTTGCCTGGCGCCTGTTTTGCTGTCTTGATGAAGCCGTTGAAATCGCTGGCCTGCAGCGTTTGCGTTCCCAACAGAACGACTGGAGAATACATGATGCCGATCACCGATGTGACGGCTTTCTCTGGAGCGTAATTGACTTTGGAGAAGTACGGCGTCAATGTCAGCGGGCTGGTGGCTGAAAAGGCCAGTGTATAGCCGTCAGGCTTGGCTCGGGAGACTTCGGCGATATTGATCGTGCCGCCGGCGCCAGGGCGGTTCTCCACGATGACCGGCACCTTGAGCGTATCGGCAACTTTCTCAGCAAGTTTGCGCGCAACTACATCGCTCAGGCCACCAGCAGGATAACCGACCGACAGCCGGATGGCCTTTTCGGGAAACTCAGCAGCTGCAGCCAGGGGGATGATTGTGGTACTAATGGCAGCTGCGATGAATCGCTGCAGGAACCGAGAAGCGTTGGAAAGGGTTGTCATGTTGGCAAAAGAAAAAAAGGTTGAGCAGTGAAAAAGAAGTGCAGGGCGCGCTGTTAACGGGCGCTGCGTGTCATCATTGATTATATGACATATGCTATTGCTTTCAGGACCATGCGCGTGCTCTGTGCCAGCATGAGAAAGTGAAGCTTGCTACGAGCTCGGGTACGCAGGCGGGTGCTTGGGATTTGTGCCGTTTCAAGGCGTATCCAGGCAGGTGCTGCGTCTGGCCTGAAGTATTTTTACAACAATCCACGCTTTTTCGTAAGTTTTTTCAAGAAAGCGGGGGCACCCACTGGTGTTTTTTTTGGGGAGTCTATATAATCCTTGTCTTAGCTCTTCAACAGTAAACGACAGTTTTCTGTTTTGCCCAGGTGGCGGAATTGGTAGACGCGCATGGTTCAGGTCCATGTGCCTTCGGGTGTGGGGGTTCGAGTCCCCCCTTGGGCACCACTGCTTTTTTATGATTGTTATGAAAACGGTCATATTTATTAGCAGTAATTTCCAGTTATTTTACAGGTACTACTTCTCTGTATTTTTCAGCGCCAACATTGGCCGCTTTATCAAAAAAATCAACTATTCCAAGATAAGCTGCATAAGCTCGTAGCGAGCTGGCTGCATAAACGATCCTGTAAAAATACAGTTCAAAAAATCAGTTACGAACATTGCCCACAGCATCAAAAAGCAATACCAAGCAACACACTGTGTATGTTTGTAGCCGCTGCATCTATGCCCGCCTCAGATGCGCACGCATCTAAATAAACGCTTTAATCATTGCCTATGCTCGCAGATGCACGTATCGTGAGGAGCAACCGGCAACAAGGGCAATAAACGGCCAGTGAGAGTATTTTTATCGGGAAAGGCCTTACATGCAGTTTGATCGCCAATCAACACCGCAATTCCCGCTGTAATGTGGCGCCGGGTAGATTTTGCGTACGGCGTGGAGTCACTGTCTGTCCGATGTTCATCATTGTAGGAGCGACGGTGGTCGCTTCTGTCGTCCATCCAGATCCGTAACGCGTATATGCCACTGGCATCCTTGCTGTTGGCAAAGTGCCTGACTCCAGGTTAGTGGTCAAGAGAAGGCATATTGTGCTAGAATTTTTTTGCCACCTGTCGGGTGAGCCATCTGCCGCTTGCGGGTGCGATTCGTAAGGTTATACAGGTTGTACAAGAGGAACATGAAAGATGAAACTGGCCGAAGCCCTGGCGTTACGAGCCGATAGCCAGACGCGTCTGGCGCAGCTCAAGGCGCGTCTGTTGCGTAATGCTGCTGTGCAGGAAGGAGAGTCGCCGGCTGAAGAACCCCATATGCTGTTGGCGCAGTACGATGCGCTTTGCGCCGAGCTGGTACAACTGATTCGACGTATCAATCAAACCAATTCGGTGACAAATGTCGCGGGTAAAACCATGACAGAGGCATTGGCAGAGCGTGATGTTCTTAAGCAGCGTCACGCGACCTATATTGAGCTGGCGCAAGCGGGCACGATCTCACGATCGGTTGTTACTCGTTCAGAGGTGCGGTTTAAAAGCACTATTGATGTGGCAAGCATACAGAAACAGGCAGACTTGCTGGCCAGGTCGTTACGCGAGCTTGATGCGCGAATTCAGGAGGCAAACTGGCAGGTGAGTTTGCAGGATTGACAGAACGCCGGTAACCGGTGGCGATGCGAACGCAACCCTTTCCAGCGGGGCAAGCTGGAGCATAGTGGTGCAAGGGGCTGCACCGTGGGCTCAAGCCCGATCATGTACAAAGCACGCCCAGCATTCTTACATCAGTACGCAGCACATTTCACAATATACAACCATGCGTTGGTCGCCCATTCGGTGAGGGTGGGTCAGGGGAATCAATGTAGCCGTAGCGCATTGGGTGTTCTGTCAGATACCATACTGCCAAGCCAAGCCAAGCCAAGCCAAGCCAATAGCGCAGAAAAACGCTCCAGCGCCATTGGTCATGAATGTTCGTAAGCAGATCTTCGGAAAGAGGAATTCGGCAGTGAATATTCGTTAATGAGAATTTACCAATATAGATTTGCCAATAATATCGGTGCTTGATGCGGCCAGTGTTTGCTGCCTATTTTACGACTGTACCGAAAACGGGGCGTTGCACCCCGTTTCGTGATGTTGCGGATCAGGTGGCCGCTCTTTCCTTCAGCATGCTGTAGAGCTGATCCTTGAGCTGTAGTTTTTCTTTTTTCTTTTTCTCGATTTCAGTATGTTTTTCACTGAAATCCTGTGTTTCAAGATTCTGTAATTCCTGGTCCAGATCATTATGCTTTTTGAAAAGGCGCTTGAAATTGGCGTCTTCTTCTTTGAGCCGGGATATTAAATCACGATATTCAGGGAACATACCGAGGACCTCCGTCTGTAGTGAGTTGGAAAATCCATTATACAGACAAAGAATGCCGCAACCAAAATTTCAGCTGCGGCATTAATTTACTAATAAAAACAGTATGTTAAGAAACAATTCCAGCTATTTTGCAGGTGGGGGCGGGCGGCGGTGTGTTGCTGGTACCGCCTTGTTTTTATCGTTCAGATTGACCGCTGCAGGAAACAAATCCCAAATGGCGATGAACATGGCGGCAATCAGCGGGCCGATCACAAAGCCGGTCAGGCCAAACAGGGAAAGGCCCCCGAGCGTGGAAATCAGAACCAGATAATCCGGCATTTTCGTGTCTTTTCCCACCAGCAACGGGCGAAGAATATTGTCCGACAGGCCGATGACCAAAAAGCCGAACAGCACCAGGATAATGCCATTCCACAAGTGACCTGTAATCAAAAAGTACACGGCAACGGGCAGCCAGACAATGGCCGCACCCACGGCGGGCAGCAGAGACAGGAAGCCCATGATCACGCCCCACAGCAGCGCGCCCTGAATTCCCAGGATCCAGAAAATCATACCGCCGAGTACACCCTGCACCGCCGCGATGACCACATTGCCCTTGACTGTTGCCCGCACCACTGTATTGAATTTCTGGAACAGAAACTGTTTGTGATCGTCGGTCAGTGGAATCAGGTTTTTGATACGGCTTGTGAGCGCCGGTCCATCCTTGAGCAGGAAAAACAGCAAATACAGCATAATGCAGAATTCAACCAGGAATGCGAAGAAGTTCTGGCCAATATCGAGGGCCTGCGTGGCCAGATACTTACTGCCCTGCATCATGCCAGATGAAATTTTGGCATAAAGTGAAGACAGGTTATAAATTTCGAACCTGGCCAGAAAATCACGGACCGATGTGGGCAGTGCATCTGATACCTGCCGGATGTATTCGGCGATATTAAATTGGCCTGATTCTATACGCTGATAGAACAACAGCGATTCGTTGATCAGCGAGATGGAGATCAGTATCAGTGGAATGATGGCAATCAGCAGGCAGATAATAAGTGTGATGATCGATACACTGGTGTTTCTGCCAGGCATGCGTTCCAGTATCCACAGTTGCAGTGGACGAAACAGTACAGCCAGGACAATTGCCCAGAAGATTGCGCCGTAAAAGGGTACGAGCATTCTCAGGAATGCGAGCGAGACCGCAATCAGAATGATGATAAAGGTATTGAAGTAAATACCGGAGCGGTTCAGATAAGCCATAATGGTGCCTAACCCTAAATTAGGATGATGCCCATTCTAGATGATTTTTTTCCGATTCAAGAATATATTCTTTACAATATTTGCAAATAGGCGATTAAGGTAATTAACCCATGCTGCAATTGAAAACAATATTTACAATCGGCATGCTGGCCGGTGTTGTAACACTGGCTGGTTGCGCTACAGCGCCGCCGAAAAATGCGGAAGATCTGTGCGCGATATTTCAGGAAAAACCGCAGTGGCGCACTGCGGCGCTGGCCATGCAGAACAAATGGGGCGTGCCCATCCCGGTGCCCTTTGCCATGATGTACCAGGAATCGTCGTATCGACACGATGCGAAGCCTCCCAAAAACTATTTGCTGTGGTTTATTCCCTGGGGGCGGGTCAGTTCAGCCTATGGATATGCGCAGGCCAAAGACGAGGTGTGGGGCGATTACGAGCGCGAAACCGGCCAGAGTGCCAGCCGCGACAGCTTTGAAGATGCACTGGATTTCATGGGTTGGTATATGTCCAAGGCGCAGGTGCTTAACGGCACGTCCAAATGGGATGCCTACGGACAGTATTTGAATTATCATGAGGGTTGGAGTGGCTATCGCAACCAAAGCTATCAGGCGAAAGCCTGGCTCATGCGTACGGCCGAAATTGTCAGGGAGCGGGCGGCGCGTTACACAACCCAGTATAACCAGTGCCGTGCCCAATTGATGTAATGAGAAAGCGGCCACTACCCAAAAAGCAGCCAATATCCGGGTTATAAGCTGGTCGCATTATGCCGCTGCCTTGCGCGGTTTACGCCGCCACACCAGAATGGCATAGGCAGCCACGCCGGCAATCAGGCCCCAGAATGCCGAGCCGACGCCAAAGAACGAGACGCCGGATGCGGTCATCAGAAACGTGATGACGCCGGCCTCACGTTCTGATTCCTCAGCCATGGCGCCGGCCAGTCCCGAGGAGAGGGCGCCCAGCAAAGCCAGGCCGGCCAGAGAGGCAACAAATGTTTCCGGTATGGCAATAAATAGCGTGGTCACCACGGTCGCAAACAAACCGAAAAATATATAGAATACGCCGCACACAATACCTGCCACATAACGTCGTTGCGGATCAGGATGGCATTCCGGGCCGGTACATATTGCAGCGGTGATCGCGGCCAGCGTGGTGCCGTGCAGGCCGAAAGGGGCAAACAGAACGGTCGAGATGCCAGTGGTGGTAATAAGCGGTGAGATCGGCGTATGGTGATATCCGCTGGACTGCAGGACGGCAACGCCCGGTGCGTATTGCGAGGCCAGTGCGACAAAGGCCAGTGGAATACCGACACCGACAAGCGCCGGTACTGACAGGCCCGGTATCGTAAACTCAGGGACCACGAGGCTGAAGCTGAGCACCTGCGTGTTCAGCTGCCCCAGCGCGACACACACCGCGATACCGGTAAGCAGTGCCGCCAGTACCGCATAGCGCGGTATGACGCGCTTGGTGACCAGGTACGCCAGAATGATCGGCAGCACCAGCGTCGGGGCCTGTTGCAGCGATACAAACAGATGAGCGCCAAATGCAAACAGGATGCCGGCCAGCATGCCCGAGACAATACTGCGGGGTACATGCTGCATCAGGCGGGAAAACAGGCCGCTGATGCCCAGCAACACAACCAGGAGTGCGGCAAATATATACGCGCCAACAATATCGTTGTAGGAATATTGGGGAAGGGCATCGATAAGCAGCGCCGCACCGCCGGTGGAAAAAGCGCAGACGATGGGCGTGCGATAGCGGATGCTGAGCCAGAGGCCGCATACGCCGCTGGTGATGGACATGGCCCAGATCCAGCTGGTAAGTTGCATCTGGCTGAGCCCGCCAGCCTTGGCCGCCTGAATAATAATGGCTACCGGCCCGGTCAGGGAAACCAGGACGGTAATCAGTCCTGCAATGGCCGCCGACGTGGAGAAGTCTTTTTTGAAATACTGCCAGGCATTCATAGCGGCACCGAAAGGGAATCAGTGCAGATTATGCGGCCTGATCAGCCCGACTGCAATCCCTTCGATGGCAAAATCATTTTCGTCTGAGACAATAATGGGGGAAAAATCGTCGTTTTCCGGCAGCAGTTCGACAACACGACCCCGGCGGTTAAAGCGCTTGACTGTTACCTCATCATCAATGCGGGCAACGACGATTTGGCCATTGCGGGCGTCTGGCGAGCGTTTGACGGCGAGCAGATCGCCATCCATGATGCCGATGTTTTGCATACTCTGCCCCTTGACGGTGAGCAGATAATCGGGCTGCTGTTCGAAGAGGGACGGGTCAACCGAGAGTTCGCGATGGATATGTTCTGTGGCCAGGATGGGGTTACCGGCTGCCACCTTGCCAACCACGGGTAGTATCAGCTGACGCAAACTGTCTGCCAGAGAAACGCCGACACTGGCTGAGGTGCTGCCTGACGACGCGCCTGCTGCTGATTCGGCATCTTCGACAAGACGGATACCGCGCGAGGCCCCCGCTGTAAGCGTAATAGCCCCTTTGCGAGCAAGCGCGCGCAAATGATCTTCCGCAGCATTGGGCGATTTGAATCCCAGCGCCGCGGCAATCTCTGCACGGGTTGGCGGAAAGCCGGTACGGTCCACGGCGGCTTTGATCAGATTCAAAATTTCCTGCTGGCGCGCGGTAAGTTTCAGGCTCATGATTCCCCGGAATGAAAGAGACAGATAAAAAAACGGACTGTATGTATATACAGTCCGTATTCTGACGCATTCACCGGCGGTTGGCAAGCGTTTTCATTGACAAATTGCCCGCAGGCCGCGGATTTGCGTAGCCACTGATTACAGTACGGCGGCGATCGCCTTTACCACGCTGTCAATATTGCGGCTATTGAGCGCAGCAACGCAGATCCGGCCGCTGTTGACGGCATAGATGCCATGCTCGTTGCGCAGACGCTCTACTTGCTCTTTGGTCAGGCCCGAATAGGAGAACATGCCGCGCTGGGACATAACAAAACTGAAGTCCTGTTTGACACCAGCGGCATTCAGTTTGTCAGTGAGCTGCTTGCGCATATCGCGAATGCGTTCGCGCATCTGCGCCAGTTCGCTTTCCCACTGGGCGAACAATTCCGGCGTGTTCAGGATCTGCGCCACCACCATTCCGCCATGGGTAGGCGGGTTGGAATAGTTGGTGCGGATAACCCGCTTGATCTGACTCAGGACACGCGTGGCTTCATCCTTGCTGGTTGTCACGACTGTGAGCGCGCCCACACGTTCGCCATACAAAGAGAAGGATTTGGAGAAGGAGGAGCTGATGAACATGGACATGCCAAGATCGGCGAACAGGCGCACCACGGCTGCGTCTTCCTGCAAGCCTTCGCCAAAACCCTGATAAGCGATGTCAAGGAAGGGCACCAGGTTGCGCTCTTTGACCAGGGTGGCGATCTGCTGCCATTGCTCCAGGGTCGGGTCGACACCGGTTGGGTTATGGCAGCAGGCATGCAGCACGATGATGGACCCTTGCGGCATGGCTTTGACCGCGGCCGCGAATCCGTCAAAATTCAGGCCGTGAGTAGCCGCATCATAATAGCTATAGGTTTGCACGTTGAAACCGGCACGTTCGAACAGCGCACGGTGGTTTTCCCAACTTGGGTCGCTGATATAAACGGTTGCATCCGGTTGCAGCTGCTTCAGGAAGTCGGCGCCAATTTTCAGTGCGCCTGTACCGCCCAGTGCCTGAAAGGTGAGGGTGCGGCCTTCGGTAATGACGGCTGATTCCTTGCCGAAGAGCAGTTCCTGCGCTCCCTTGTTGTAATTGACGATGCCTTCAATAGGCAGGTAGCCGCGTGCCGCGTGCGCCTGGACGCGCTGATTTTCGGCTTCCTGAACTGCCTTGAGCAGTGGAATCTTGCCGTTGTCATCGTAATACACGCCTACACCCAGATTTACCTTGGTATCACGGGTATCAGCGTTGTACTGTTCATTCAAACCCAGAATGGGATCACGGGGGGCGAGCTCGACGGCATTGAAAAGAGTGGTCATCGTTATATACAGAAGTAAGGTTGCAGGGAAGGTCAAATAAGGTGGATAATGAATGATTGTACGCCTAAATCAGTGCCAAATTAACCCCTGGATGCACAATCTATGAGCGAAGCCGGATTTATCGAATTTGCCGACAGCCCGTTTCAGCTATACCAGCCTTATCCGCCTGCGGGCGACCAGCCCGCCGCAATCGACGCCCTGACCCAAGGGATCGAAGACGGCCTGATGTACCAGACGCTGCTTGGCGTCACCGGGTCGGGCAAAACCTTCACTATGGCCAATGTTATCGCCCGCATGGGTCGTCCGGCGCTGGTGCTGGCCCCGAACAAGACACTGGCAGCCCAGTTGTATTCGGAGTTTCGGGAATTTTTCCCGCGCAATGCGGTGGAATATTTTGTGTCTTACTACGATTACTATCAGCCCGAAGCCTATGTGCCCACGCGCGATCTGTTCATTGAAAAAGACTCGTCCATTAACGAACATATAGAACAGATGCGTCTGTCGGCAACCAAAAGCCTGCTGGAGCGGCGCGACACCATTATTGTCGGTACGGTCTCCTGCATTTACGGTATTGGTAACCCGGGAGATTACCACGCCATGGTGCTGGTGCTTCGCACCGGTGATCGCACGCCGCGTCAGGAGATCCTGGCGCGCCTGGTGTCCATGCAGTACGAGCGCAATGATATTGATTTCACGCGGGGCACGTTCCGTGTGCGCGGTGAAGTGATTGACATTTTCCCGGCAGAGAGTGCCGAGCTGGCAGTCAGGCTGAGCCTGTTTGATGACGAGCTCGAGAGTATTGATCTGTTTGACCCGCTGACCGGTAAAATCCGCCAGCGCGTTCCCCGGTTTACCGTCTATCCGAGTTCACATTATGTGACCCCGCGCGATACGGTGTTGCGGGCCATTGAAACCATCAAGGAAGAGCTGCGCGATCGCACCAAATTCTTTGTGGACAATAACCAGCTGGTTGAGGCCCAGCGCATCGAACAGCGCACCCGGTTCGACATCGAAATGTTGCAGGAGCTGGGTTTTTGCAAGGGGATCGAAAACTACTCCCGCCATTTGTCTGGCGCGGCGCCCGGCGATCCACCTCCGACGCTGATCGATTATCTGCCACAAGACGCGCTCATGTTCTTTGACGAGAGCCACTGGATGATGGGGCAGTTGCGCGCCATGTATCGCGGCGATAGGTCGCGCAAGGAGACCCTGGTGCAGTTTGGTTTTCGTCTGCCGTCGGCGATGGACAACCGGCCGCTGAAGATGGAAGAGTTCGAACAGCGTGTCCGGCAAAGTGTATTTGTCTCGGCCACGCCTGCAGATTATGAAAATGAGCATTCCGACAATATAGTGCGACAGGTGGTGCGACCCACTGGCCTGGTCGATCCCATGGTCGAGGTGCGTCCGGCGCTCACCCAGGTGGATGATCTGCTGGGTGAGGCCAAGTTGCGTATTGCGGTCGGCGATCGGGTGCTGGTAACCACACTGACCAAGCGCATGGCAGAGGATCTGACCGATTACCTGACCGAAAGTGGCATGAAAGTGCGTTATCTGCATTCGGATATCGATACGGTCGAGCGGGTTGAAATTATTCGCGATCTGCGCCTGGGCCATTTCGATATTCTGGTGGGCATCAACCTGCTGCGCGAAGGACTGGATATTCCCGAGGTCTCTCTGGTGGCTATTCTGGACGCCGATAAGGAAGGCTTTCTGCGTTCCGAACGCAGTCTGATCCAGACCATTGGGCGTGCAGCACGGAATTTGAACGGCCGGGCCATCCTGTATGCCGATCGCATTACCGACTCCATGCGCCGCGCCATGGATGAGACCGAAAAGCGTCGCAATCTGCAGATTGCGTTCAACACTGAGAACGGTATTGTGCCGCAAGGCGTGCGCAAGTCGGTACGCGAAATGATCGACGGTGTAATCCAGGATGCTCCCGAGGCACTCACTGCCGAAGATATCCGTCTTGAGTCGCTGCTGGTGGATGAAAAGGCGCTGGCCAAAGAGATTCGCCGGCTGGAAAAACAGATGCAGGATCACGCCCGCAATCTGGAGTTCGAACAGGCGGCGGCGGCCCGGGATCAACTGACTCGTCTTAAGGAAATGGTGCTGTTGCGCTGACAGCTACCGGTGCAGCAATACCTTTATAAGCAACCATAATCAATATTTCATTCGGGCCACGGTGGCGGTTTAAGCTGCCTATAAATCAGGTTATGATACAGTCCGTTTTTCAACAAGTTTGATCTGACAAAA
The DNA here is from genome assembly GCF_004217095.1 of Advenella incenata. Lineage (GTDB taxonomy): Bacteria > Pseudomonadota > Gammaproteobacteria > Burkholderiales > Burkholderiaceae_B > Advenella > Advenella incenata. The sequence continues at coordinate 2,095,723 of NZ_SHKO01000001.1, forward strand.
AATGCGTGTGAACTCTTTCAGTAAACAATTCATTGCGCTCATTGCCCTGGTGACGGTTTTGAGTGTCATTATTGTCGGATATATCGAGCAGCAGGTCGTCGAGACTGTTGCACAGCCGGTTCCCGCCAAGCAGGAGGCTGAGCAAAAGCATAACGAAGCGCTCATCAATTCGCTCACCAATATGACGCAGAGCGTTCGCTTTCCGCTTAACGAGCATGCCATTATGTACACCGGGTATATTCTGGGGGCAGGGTATTCTTCCTATCAGTTCCGTGCTTTCAAAGATCAGAAACTGAAAGTCAATTTGAAGGGGGATGCTTCCATTGATCTGGCGCTGTTTGGCCAGGAAGCTTATTCGTTGCAGCGCGATACCGAATATATTATTCCGTCTGAAGGACTTTACGAATTGCGGGTTCTGTTCAAGACCGACATGGAGTCACGTCAGGAACAGGCTGCCATTGCTCACAAAGCGACGCCGGTACCTTATACCATCACGATCAATCTGCAGTAAGCAGCCGATAGCTCGGTCGGCGATCGGGATGGGGCAACTGGGCCAGCGGCAAGGCAAGTGGCGGACTGCGGCTTGCCAATGCTACCTGTTACCAAATATTCAGGCTGCCACATAGCTGAACTGCCGCCGTTTCAATATGACCAATAGCACGCTAAAAGTGGTTGTCAAAAAAGGGGCTTTGTGGGCCCCTTTTGTCAAACTGCGGTGTTTATTTGGCAGTCTGTTTTTCGCCACCCAATGCTTCGACCAGCGCACCCAGCAGCCCAGCCAGCTCGGCGGTCATGAGCGTCATATCGGCATCGAAGCGTTCTTCTTCATCCATGGCTGACATATCCTGATTTTCCTTGAGGATGTCCAGCGGCGCAATACGTTTGATGATTAGATTGTCGCTCAATACAAATGAAATACGATCCGACCAGGTCAGCGCCAGCTTGGTGCATTGCTTGCCTGACTGGATATGCTTTTGCACATCTTCCTTTTCGGGGCTCTGGCGAACGTAACGAATAGTCGCCTTGTTCTCTGAAGATGATTGCAGCTCTGTATCCTGGTCGACCGAGAACATCGCAGGCGCTTCGTCAGCAAGCAGCCATTCGGTCATGGCGGCCGCGGGTGACTGTTCGGTGTACAGGCTTTTGAGCGGCAGCGGATCAATGACTTTGGCCAGTGCACCAATCACTTCGTCGGCCTTGGTTGCCGAGGCGGCGTCGATGACCAGCCAATGATTCTGGGTGTCGATCCATACGCGGGTATCACGGAATATGCTGAATGCCTTAGGCAGCAGGGTGTCGGTCACCTGCTCCTTGATTTCACGCATTTGCTTGCGGCCAGGTTTGTATCCTTGCTGCTCTTCGATTTCCTGTGCGCGGACACGGGTAAACTGATTAATGACGGTAGCGGGCAGCAGTTTCTTTTCAATGCGTAGCGACAGCAGGTACTGGCCGCTAAGCGCGTGAGCGAGCATACCGTTTTCCCGAGCAGGCACCCACCCCATGCTGTTCATATCAGATTTATTGCCCGGAACGAAAGCGGCTTTTGCCAGCTTGTCTTCAAGCTCTTCCTGCGTGGGTTTCCAGTCGGCAGCCAGCCGGTAAACACTCAGATTCTTAAACCACATACTTTTACGCCAAAAGTATTTATTGTACCGGCTATCGTTGTCGCACATGCGCCGGGTGCCTGCCTTGCCGCCGAAAACTTTACGCCATTCGATATAATAGGCGAGGGGCTGTTTGTATGAGGCCGGGCAGCCGGTGCGAGCGTCGTCTGCTTTTGCCGCAGGCCTGTTGCATCTGGCGACAGATGGTTTGCCGATGTGTTGGAACAGGTCAAAAAAAACCTGCCCGAAGGCAGGTTAATACGGGTTTCAGTGCTACGTAAAACTTACGGGGTGTAGCACTGACAATGCTGACGAAACTTCAAAAGGGGATTGAAACTTGTCATTTCGTCATCATCAGGAACGAAATATAATGCGTATGCTCTGACAATGTCCTGAATCGGATTGGTAAAGAACTAACAACTCATAAAAAAATGCAGATAATATGATTATACTGGCTAAATATACAGTATAATTTAATGCGATAATATCCGATTATCACAATATGTACGAATCTTGTAATGAATGATCTGTAAAGGGATCCGTAAGGGTGGTCTTTAAAGGATGATCTGTAATGGAAGGTCTCTAATAGAAGATCTCTAATGAATAATCTGTATGGGTTATTTGTGATGGATCGCTTTGATCAGGTACATGTATGAGGCAGGTGAGTGTGAAAACAAGACATTTATCTTCCTTGCACAGTGCGTTTCCATGATCAGCAGTTAGGGGCGGTTTGCGGGTTGGCCCATTGGTTGGCATAGCGGTTTATAGCCAGGCCAGCCTGTGTCAAAATACTGTACTTACGGTATTCACGTCTTTATTCATAAGCAGTTTGTCTATATATTGCGATATCAGGTTTCTCTATTTAGTCACAAGGACCCTCCATGGACGACAAGCAATCCAAAGCCGCACGCGCCGACCGCGCCAAGGCACTCAGCGCAGCACTCTCTCAAATCGAAAAGCAGTTCGGCAAAGGCTCTGTTATGCGCTACGGCGATAACGAAGTTTCGCACGACATCCAGGTCGTCTCCACTGGTTCTCTCGGGCTCGACATTGCGCTGGGCGTAGGTGGGTTGCCGCGTGGCCGTGTTGTGGAAATTTACGGGCCGGAATCTTCTGGTAAGACCACGCTGACGCTTCAGGTCATTGCAGAAATGCAGAAAATCGGTGGCACCTGCGCGTTTATCGACGCCGAGCATGCGCTGGACGTACAGTACGCCTCCAAACTGGGCGTCAATCTGGCAGATCTGCTTATTTCCCAGCCCGACACCGGTGAACAGGCATTGGAAATTACCGATGCGCTGGTGCGCTCCGGATCCGTCGACCTGATTGTTATTGACTCGGTTGCCGCACTGGTGCCTCGCGCAGAAATCGAAGGGGATATGGGCGACAGCCTGCCCGGTTTGCAGGCGCGTCTTATGAGCCAGGCGTTGCGTAAGCTGACCGCATCCATCAAGCGTACCAATTGCATGGTTATCTTCATTAACCAGATTCGAATGAAAATTGGCGTCATGTTCGGTAGCCCAGAAACCACAACGGGTGGTAACGCGCTTAAATTTTATGCATCGGTTCGCCTGGATATCCGCCGTATTGGGTCTATCAAGAAAGGCGATGAGGTTGTCGGCAATGAAACGCGTGTCAAGGTGGTCAAGAACAAGGTTGCACCGCCGTTCAAGCAGGCAGAGTTCGATATTATGTACGGCGCCGGTATTTCGCGCGAGGGCGAGATGATCGATCTGGGCGTGCAGGCCGGTGTTGTAGACAAGGCAGGCGCCTGGTATAGCTACAGCGGCACTCGCATTGGTCAGGGCAAGGACAATGTCCGCGATTACCTGAAAGAGCACAAGGAAATGGCTGTGGAAATTGAAAACCGGGTACGCGAGAATATGGGTGTTATCGCGCGCGCCCAGGAGTTTGTCGCCGATCCGGAAGATGTTGCTCAAGCCGCGGAAGCTGATGAGTGATTTTTCCCAAGGGCAGGGCAGGCGCGGCCAGGGTCGTAGTTTGCTTGCCCGTGGTATTTCGTATCTGTCCAGGCGCGAGCATTCGGAATACGAGCTTAGAAAAAAACTCGCCCCTCACGCCGAAAGCCCGGAAGAGCTTGATGCGGTAATGCTGCGCCTGAAGAAAGAAAACTGGCAATCTGACAGTCGTTTTCTACAGGCGACGGCGAATGTCGCTTCGCAAAAATGGGGGGCAATGCGTATTGCCGCGAAATTGCGGCAACATCACCTTTCTGAAGATGATGTCAATGCTGCGCTTCACAATTTACATGGCTCCGAATACGAGCGTGCCAAAGTGGTCTGGGAAAAAAAATTCAAGGGAGAGGCCTATGCCACTCCCCAGGAATATGCCAAACAAATGCGCTTTCTGCTTAGCCGCGGCTTCTCCGCAGATATTGTAAGAAAGATCATCCGTGCGCCGTCAGACGATTAACTTGCATGCTCAATGCGGTCAGATAGCGGTAGTTAAATAGCTCCAGTAAATGGCCGCATTCAAATAGCAGCATACAAGTAGCAGCATTCAAAGCAGCATTCAAATAGCCACGGTCAAAGTGTGATCAAATAACGGCAATCAGACAGTCGTAATCAGACAGTCGTAATCAAATACACACAATCAAACAACCAAAATCAAATAAACCAAGCGGCCGCAGTCAGACAATGGCCATAGCGGCGTCCCGGGATTTTGTGCCAACCACACATCCACGGGCTTTTGTCACTAGCCGTTGGTGTTGCGTCTAGAGTTTGGGTCGTCGATAACCACCAGGCACTCCGTTGGGCGACAGGACAAACTGCCATAGCTGGTTGTCGCGCGCGCGGAATGAGCCGGCACAAATGAGCAAGTAATATCTCCACATGCGATAGAAGCGATCGGAATATTGCGATGCGTGCTTGTCCCAATGTTTTTCAAAATTGGCATGCCAAGCCATGAGCGTTTTGTCGTAATCGGCGCCAAAATTGTGCAGATCTTCAATCAGAAACAGCCCTTGCGTATGGTCAGCAACCTGGCCAATCACAGGAATTTCCCCGTTGGGGAAAATATATTTGTGAATCCACGGATCGGGATCGTGATCGCGAATCTTCCCGCCGATGGAGTGCATAAGAAATAGCCCGTCTTCTTTCAGGTTCTTGCGGGCCGCTTCAAAGTACGTACGGTAATTCTTGCGCCCGACGTGCTCAAACATGCCCAGGCTGACAATGCGATCATATTGTCCGGTCAGGTCACGATAGTCCTGCAATAAAAACTGTACCGGCAGGCCTTCGCACATTTTTTGTCCATATTCGGCCTGCTCTTTGGAAATAGTGATGCCGGTGCAGTGCACGCCGTAACGTTCCGCGGCAAAGCGCATAAAGCTGCCCCAGCCACATCCGATATCCAGCACGGTCATGCCTGGCTTGAGTCCCAGTTTCTGGCATACCAGATCAAGTTTGGCTTCCTGCGCCTCATCCAGTGTGCTGGCATTATCCCAGTAGCCGCATGTGTAGGTCATGCGCGTATCGAGCATATCCCGGAAAAACTCGTTGCCCAGGTCATAGTGCTTCTCGCCCACTTCCCAGGCTTTGGAGCGGGTCTGGTTGTTCACAAAACGGGCACGCAGCACATGCCAGAAGGTCGCGGCGGTTCTGACTTTGTCATCGATGCGATGCCTAAGCAGGCGGGTAATCATTTCATCAATCTGGTCGCATTCCCATTGACCGTCCATATAACTTTCACCCAGGCCCATGCTTCCCTGGGCAAGAATGCGATCTGCTGCTCTGTTATCTGTGAGACGAAGGTCCCACGGTGCATCTCCGTTGATCGTTACACCTGCCGTTGCAGCAAGTTTGCTCAGATGATCCACCGATGCTGAATGTTGACTGCCGACGGCCATTTCCCTCTGCTCCTGCCTTTTAAAGAATTAAACAGAAAGTATTGCGAAACGCTGCAACATAGAAAAAATTGATGTTTTTGCGCATAGCAATATTTTTTCCCTAAGGGAAATATATATCCATGGTGCCAAGGATTGCAACCCACAAATTCATTTGCGTATGCATTTAACAACTATGGACTGTCCGGGCCTTCACGAAGCCATACGAATGCCTGACAGATGCTTGAACGAGATTTCCCTGGCCAGCTCCACAAACGCCTGAACATAGGGGGTCTGGCAGTCTTCCGTGCGGATGGCGGCATACAACGTGCGCCAGATTCCGGGCGCTTCTCCCAAATGTACGATTTTGAGCCAGTCCTGCGTTTGATATTCGGTGAGCGCCCAGTTCGGTAACGCTGCCACGCCGCGATTGCTGTTGACCAGCTGGATAATCATCGGCGTTAATTCCGACTTGCGTATGGAGGCTGGTTCTACGCCCGCAGGATCCAGGAACGCAGTGAAGATATCCAGTCGTTCTTCTTCCACGGGGTAGGTAATCAGGACCTGGTTGCTCAGATCTGCCGGCTTGATAAAGCGCTTGCGGGCCAGTGGATTGTCTGCTGCCACTGCCAGTACGAGTTCATACTTAAATAGCGCCACATACTCTACCGAGTCATTCGGTACGGGATCAGAGGTGATGACCAGATCCAGATCACCGCGCATCAGGGCGGGAATGGGTGCGAAGGAAAAGGCAGCGGACAGATCCAGTGAAATATCCTGCCATTGCAACCGAAATGCATCCAGCGTGGGCATCAGCCATTGGAAACAGGAATGGCATTCTATGGCCAGGTACAAGCGGCCCGTGCTGCCCGCTGCCAGCTTCTGCATTTCGCGCTCGGCGCTGCGTATACGCGGCAGGACGTCGTCGGCCAGCGTCAACAGACGCAATGCAGCCGTGGTGAAGCGGGCAGGGCGCGTGCGGCGATTCAGAAGATTCAGATTGAGCCTGCTTTCCAGTTCGCGGATCTGGTGCGAAAGCGCCGACTGCGTCACCGACAGGCGTTCGGCGGCATCCTGCAGGTTGCCTGCTTCACGGATAGCCGTCAGCGTTTCAAGATGTTTAATTTCAATCATGGTAAAGAGTGCTTGCGTGAGAATTTTTCATTTATACCTGCATGGTATCAAGAAAGCGTCCATCCGGCGCCTTTCGCAGTGACCTCATTACTTATAAGCATATCAGTATGAAAAATAACGTTAAGAATCAATGAGTTATATTTGATTATGAATTTTTCTAATATTATATTAATGAATTTGAGCTGTCTTCATTTTCCAGGCGCGGCACAATCTACCTACTAACTGAATCAGCTCACCTGCGAGGCCGCTTCGCTCTGGAATCGGAAACGGAAGTGGCTGTGCAATACTATTAAAAGAGATTACATATGGCATTGACACATAACCTGGGTTTTCCACGCATTGGCGTAAAACGGGAATTGAAAAAGGCGCTGGAGGCGTATTGGGCGGGGCAGTCGACCGAAGCGGAATTGATCGAGACGGGCAGGCAGTTGCGCGAACGTCACTGGGCAATTCAGCAAGCTGCGGGTAATGCTTTCGTGACGGTGGGCGATTTCGCCTGGTATGACCATATACTTGAGTGGTCAACCACGCTGGGCGTTGTGCCGCCACGCTTTAACCATCCGAAGAATGCACCTGTCGATCTGGATACGCTGTTCAGAATGGCGCGTGGCCGTGCCCCCAGCGGTGAACCGGCAGCCGCATGTGAAATGACCAAATGGTTCGATACCAATTACCACTACATTGTTCCGGAGCTGGCTGCCGACCAGCAATTTTATCTGGCGCGCTCGAGCCTGTTTGATCAAGTTGCCCAGGCTCAGGCATCAGGCTACAAGGTCAAGCCGGTTATACCTGGCCCGCTGACCTATCTGTGGCTGAGCAAGGGCGAATCGTTTTCCAGTGTAGAAGACGAGCGTAAATTGGCGCTGGTTCCGCAACTTCTGCAAGTTTACAAGCAAGTGCTGACTCGCTTGGCTGAACTGGGCGTGCAATGGGTGCAGGTGGACGAGTCGGCGCTGGTGCTGGATCTGCCACCGGCCTGGCAAGATGTCTACCGGCAGGTGTATGCGGAGTTGGCCACAACGCCAGTGAAAATTCTGCTGGCAACCTATTTTGGCGATGTTGCCGACAATATGGAACTGGTATCCTCGCTCGCCGTGGCAGGGGTACACTTAGACCTGGTTCGCGGACCGCAGCAACTCGCTCGTGTGCTGCCTGGCTGGCCCGCCGACCGCGTACTGTCAGCCGGTATCATTAGTGGCCGGGATGTATGGCGTACCGATCTGGATCAGGCAGCCGCTTTGCTCGGTCCGGCATTGGCGCAACTGGGCGAACAGCTGTGGCTGGCGCCGGCATCATCGCTGCTGCATGTACCGGTAGATCTGGCCGAAGAAACCCAGTTGGATGAAGAAATCAAAAGCTGGCTGTCTTTTGCTGTACAGAAGCTTGATGAGCTGAGCCTGCTGGCTGCAACATTGAACGGCGCGGTCACCGACGCGCAGGATGCTGCGCTTGCCCGGCAGCGTGCTGCGCTGTCCGATCGTAAAGTATCGCGCAGGATTCATAACCCAGCTGTGATCGAACGCGTGGCTGCTGCGGCGTCAGTTGCGCGCGAGCGTACCCCCTTTGCCGAACGCATTGTTAAACAGCGCGAGGCGCTGGGCCTGCCCGATTTTCCCACAACCACCATTGGTTCCTTTCCGCAAACGCCGGAAATCCGCAAGGTTCGTCGCGACTGGAAGGCTGGCGCGCTGAGCGATACCAAATATGAGGAAGCCATTCGCCAGGAAATTCGCGAAGTGGTCCGGTTCCAGGAAGAAGCGGGGCTGGATGTCCTGGTTCATGGGGAACCCGAGCGCAACGACATGGTGGAGTACTTCGGCGAGCTGCTGGCCGGTTTCGCTTTCACACAGAATGGCTGGGTGCAGAGCTACGGCTCCCGTTGCGTTAAACCGCCCATCATTTACGGGGATGTCGCTCGTCTGATTCCCATGACGGTAGAGTGGACCGCTTTTGCCCAGTCGCTGACCGACAAGCCCATGAAAGGAATGCTGACGGGTCCGGTCACGGTGCTGCAATGGTCTTTTGTGCGTGACGATCAGCCGCGCCAGGCAACGTGCCTGCAATTGGCGTTGGCACTGCGCGACGAGGTCCAGGATCTGGAAAAAGCCGGCATCCGCGTTATTCAGATTGATGAACCCGCCTTTCGCGAGGGACTGCCGCTACGCAAGGCAGACTGGCAAGCCTATCTGGATTGGGCGGTCGATTGCTTCAGGGTGAGCACTTCGGGCGTACAGGACACAACGCAGATCCACACGCATATGTGTTACTCGGAGTTTAACGACATTATCGAGTCCATTGCCGCAATGGATGCCGATGTGATTACGATTGAAACCTCCCGTTCGAACATGGAGCTGCTCGAAGCATTTGAACGCTTCAACTATCCAAACGATATCGGACCCGGCGTTTATGATATTCACTCACCCAACGTCCCGGATCGGGAGTGGATGATCCAGTTAATGAACAAGGCGGCCAATCGCTTAAATCGCAAGCAACTATGGGTCAATCCCGATTGCGGTCTGAAAACCCGCCAGTGGCCCGAGACGCGCAGCGCGCTGATTGAGATGGTTAATGCCGCCCAGGCATTGCGCGCCGCGGTTTAAAAGCATATCGCGTTGTCAAATGAATACCGCGTTGTGATTTGAACGCGTACTGTTTACCAACCTTTTCCACGGAGATTGCGGCTTGCCGCCACTCCGTGTTTTTTTTGCCTGGCGCCGTTTGTTCTTGTCCGAGTGTGTTGGGCTGCGCTTTATACTATTTTTGCTTTGCAGCAAAATTTCGCATATACGGCCTTTTTGTGGGCGAGCGCGCAAGGGAGTACGCTATACTTTATCGGTTTACTGACCAATTACTCCTCTATCGTTCGAACATGTCTCTGGGTTCTTCGGCGCGCAAGCCAATTCACACCCGTCGTATCACTATGGATGCCTATCTCCGGGAGGATTCTCTCTGGGAGCTTGAAGCGCATCTGGTCGATGTCAAAGCTTACGACTTTCCTACCAAACTTGGTGCAATGCATCTGGCAGGCGACCCGGTGCACGATATGACGATCATTCTGCTGGTTACACCAGAGGGGATGATTACCGATGTTCGGGCCAAATATCAGGCAGCACCTTACGATTCGGCCTGTATGGCCATTGAGGAGGCATACCGTGGTCTGGTCGGGCTGCATCTGCTGCGTCAATTCCGGGCGGCGGTACGTGACCGCTTCGGTCGTGTCGATGGCTGTACGCATATGTCTGAGCTGGTTGTGCTGCTGCCTACGGTGTTTGTACAGAGTTTGTCGGCGCAGCGCCGCGAACAGGCTGAGCAAACCGGGAAAAAGCCCTTCCAGCTGGAAGGGTGTCACGCGCTGGCGCTCACTTCCCCGGTGGTCCGGGAGTTTTATCCAGAGTGGTATGTCAACCCGCAAGAGGGTGGTAAACGCAGGGTCAGGCAGTCATGATTGTTGTACAGGCTTCAAACAGTCTCAATTCGTGTGCTCGCGCAACGCTGAGCATTTGTTTTTTTATCCTACGCTAATAGGTAATACATGAAGATCCATGAGTATCAAGGCAAAGAGCTGCTGAAAAAATTCGGCGTGACGGTGCCTCGCGGCATCCCCGCATTTTCCGTAGATGAGGCGGTTGCCGCCGCAGAGAAGCTCGGTGGCCCGGTTTGGGTTGTCAAGGCGCAGATTCATGCAGGTGGCCGCGGCAAGGGCGGTGGCGTGAAACTGGCAAAGTCCATTGATGAAGTGCGCCAGCTGGCTTCCGAAATCCTGGGTATGCAATTGGTTACCCATCAGACCGGTGCTGCGGGTCAGAAAGTGAACCGTCTGCTGGTTGAAGAAGGCGCGGATATCAAGAAAGAATATTACGTTGGCATTGTGACCGATCGCAATAGCCAGCGCGTATGCGTCATGGCATCCAGCGAAGGCGGCATGGACGTTGAAGAAGTGGCCGAAAAAACACCGGAAAAAATCCTGAAAGTGTTTGTTGATCCGGCCCAGGGCTTTACAGATGACGAAGCGCGGGAACTGGCGCGTGGTATTGGCGTACCCGAAGCGTCGGTCGAGAAGGCTGGCGTCGAATTCCAGAAACTGTACAAGGCATATTGGGATACCGACTCTTCCCTGGCTGAAATCAACCCGCTGATCCTGACCGGTTCAGGCGATATCGTCGCACTTGATGCCAAATTCAACTTTGACTCGAATGCATTGTTCCGTCACCCTGAGATCGTTGAGTATCGCGATCTGGACGAAGAAGATCCTGCTGAAATCGAAGCCAGCAAGTTTGACCTGGCCTACATTCAACTGGATGGCAACATCGGTTGCCTGGTAAATGGTGCCGGCCTGGCCATGGCCACCATGGATACGATCAAGCTGTTTGGTGGAGAGCCCGCCAACTTCCTGGATGTGGGTGGTGGTGCGACCGCTGAAAAGGTCACCGAAGCATTCAAGATCATGCTCAAAAACAAGGAAGTCAAAGCGATTCTTGTGAACATTTTTGGCGGCATTATGCGCTGCGATGTTATCGCCGAAGGCGTCATCGCAGCCTGCAAGGCCGTTAACCTCTCGGTCCCTCTGGTTGTACGCATGAAGGGTACCAATGAAGAGATGGGCAAAAAAATGCTCGCCGAGTCCGGACTGCCAATCATCAGCGCCGATACCATGGCTGAAGCCGCGACCAAAGTCGTAGCCGCCGTTAAGTAAGCAAGGAATTTTTCATGTCAATTCTGATCAATAAAGACTCCAAAGTCATCACTCAGGGTATTACCGGCAAAACCGGTCAGTTCCACACACGTATGTGCCGCGATTACGCCAATGGTAAAGAAGCCTTTGTTGCTGGCGTCAATCCCAAGCGCGCAGGCGAAGATTTCGAAGGCGTGCCTATTTACGCTTCGGTCAAGGATGCAAAGGCGCAAACTGGCGCCAACGTGTCTGTTATCTATGTTCCACCGGCAGGGGCTGCCGATGCGATCTGGGAAGCGGTAGAGGCAGACCTGGATCTGGTTATCTGCATTACCGAAGGTATTCCTGTTCGTGATATGCTGGCCGTTCGCAACCGTATGCGCCAGGAAAACAAGAAAACGCTGCTGCTGGGGCCTAACTGCCCTGGCCTGATCACGCCCGATGAACTCAAGATTGGCATTATGCCAGCTCACATCTGCAAAAAAGGCCGCATCGGCGTAGTCAGCCGCTCAGGCACACTCACGTACGAAGCCGTTGCGCAGTTGACCGAGCTGGGTCTGGGTCAGTCCAGTGCCGTCGGTATTGGTGGCGACCCGATTAACGGACTCAAGCACATTGATATCCTCAAAATGTTCAATGAAGATCCTGAAACAGACGCAGTGGTCATGATTGGCGAGATTGGCGGACCTGACGAAGTCAACGCCGCTGAATGGGCCAAAGATAATATGACAAAGCCGATTGTTGGCTTTATCGCGGGTGTCACTGCACCTCCTGGAAAACGCATGGGTCATGCCGGCGCGCTGATCTCCGGCGGCGCCGATACGGCAGATGCCAAGCTGGAAATCATGGAAGCTTGCGGTATTCGCACCACGCGTAATCCATCTGAAATGGGCAAGTTGCTCAAGTCAGTACTGTAAGTTCGTCGTAGCTTATCGCTCAATTCAGGCGATAACTGCTGAAACGCCCCTGAAAATCACAAGTGTGTTTTTGTGATTTCAGGGGCGTTTTCTTTTGTGGTGTGTTCTCAAGTCAGGGCGCTGTAAGCAAAGATTCATAGAATGATGGCACGAATAAAAAGGTACCCGAAGCACTATCGCGGGTGATAACACAGACAACATTTTCTCATTTTTAAGTCTCTTTGGAAGGTTCACTATGGATATAGGTTCTTCGGCGTTCTGGCTCGCCCTGCTGGAAATCGTCTGGGTAAATATTTTGCTTTCGGGTGACAACGCGGTTGTAATCGCACTGGCGGCCCGAACGTTGCCGGAAAATCAGCAGAAAAAGGCAATTGCGATCGGCTCTGGTGCAGCCATCGTGATGCGGATCATTCTCACGCTGGTCGCAGCCAAACTGCTAATGCTTCCTTACCTGAAAATTATCGGTGCGGTGCTGCTGGTCTATATCGGGGTATCGCTGGTCAATTCGGACGACGAGCAAGGCGGGCATGAAAAGTCCCACGCTACATTGATGAGCGCGATTCGCACCATCCTGGTTGCCGACCTGGTAATGAGCCTGGATAACGTGGTTGCAGTTGCTGCTGCGGCCCATGGCGATACCACGCTACTTATTATCGGTCTCGCGCTAAGTATTCCTCTAGTCATTTTCGGCAGTACCTTGCTGCTGAGCGTGATTGAAAAATTTCCGCTTATCGTATGGCTGGGCGCGGCGCTGCTCGGTTATATTGCTGGTGAGATGTTTGTCGGCGACCCTGTGATTGAGCCTCGTACCGAGAGCTGGGCGTCGCTGGCGCACCTGACGCACCATCAATTGGCCATTGCCATGGGTATTGCAGGTGCGCTTCTGGTTGTTGTGCTGGGCAAAATTTTTGTGACTCGTACAAAAAAACTGACGTCATACTGAATACTCTGTTTTATAATTGCTCGCAGTCTGGAGCAGGAAAGGGCGCGCAAGTGCCCTTTTTTTATACCGTCTCGCCAATCACACCGAACCGTAGCGGCTCGGATGGTCGAGCAGGTTGCGTCCGTTGTGTTGCTGCGCGTCCAATGCGCGGTGCGATACGATGCAGGTGCCGGCACATCAGAGGGCATTCGACAAACGCCTGGCCCACTTGCATATCATACAAATCTAACAGAGGTGATCTTTCATTATGCTTGAGTTTTTTCAGACCCTGAGCTGGACCGCAATATTCCAGATTATTCTCATTGACATACTTTTAGGTGGTGACAACGCCGTCATCATTGCCTTGGCATGCCGCAATCTGGAAAAAGCGCAACGCATGAAGGGCATTCTTTGGGGCACTTTCGGCGCCATCATTATGCGGGTGATTCTGATCGCTTTCGCACTGAAGCTGCTGGAAATTCCTTATCTGAAAATCGTTGGCGGCGCGCTGCTGATCTGGATCGGCATCAAATTGCTGATTCCCGAGGAAGATGAGCATGGCAATGTTGCCGGTGGCACTTCGGTCTGGACTGCGGTCAAAACCATCCTGATTGCCGACTTTGTCATGAGCCTGGACAATGTCATTGCCATTGCCGCTGCTGCGCAGAAAACCACGCCAGGGCATGAAGTAGCCTATGTGGCCTTCGGTCTGATTGTCAGCGTGCCAATTATTATCTGGGGTAGCACCTTGGTGCTCAAACTGATCGACAAGTATCCGCTGGTGATTACGCTGGGTGCAGGTCTGCTGGGTTGGCTGGCCGGCGGCATGTTGATTACTGACGTATTTACTGAAAGAACATTCTTCAATGGCGGACCGGCACCGCAAACTGTTAAGATTGCAGTAGAAGTCGTTGGCATAATTCTGGTTGTTGGTCTGGGTAAATGGCTGGCTTCCCGCAAGGGCAAGTCGCAGGTAACTGAAACGCACTAACCCGAACTCACAGATAGTCCGAGACAATCCGGATGCTGTCCTGATCCGGTTGCTTCGGTAGGCAACCCCGCCAGGCTTTGTGCCCCGGCGGGGTTTGTTGTTTTGCATGTTCGCAGACGCCAGGTCTGCCACTCGTATGAAGGTCTGACACCATGGAAGAAAAACCCAAACGCAGCATCTTGCAAGGTCTGCTTATTCTGGCAGTGATCGGTATAGTCGTTACCGTAGCCATTAACTATTTGCGATAGTAAAGGGGCGTGGGCAAAGGTTTGACATCCATGCCTGTGTTGTGCGGGTGTCAGCCAGGCCGTAATCTTTATCTTGGCCCTCATTGCCCGCGTTTGCCCCTGATTCGTGATTTTAAATTTATTTAGCAGGAACCCCGCGTGACCGAACTTAAAAAACTGACCATCGCAACCCGTGCCAGCCGCCTTGCCCTTTGGCAGGCGCATCACGTTAGGGAACTGCTCCTGGCCCATTACCCGCAGTTGCAGGTCGAACTTCTGGAACTGACCACAAAAGGCGATCAGATTCTGGATCGTACGTTGTCAAAGATAGGTGGCAAGGGGTTGTTTATCAAGGAATTGGAAACTGCGCTGCTAGACGGTAGGGCAGATCTGGCCGTGCATTCGCTCAAAGATGTGCCGGTTGATCTGCAGTCTCCCTTTGTGTTGGCTGCGATCCTGGAGCGGGCTGATCCGACCGACGCCTTTGTATCGACGACCTATCATCAGCTCAGCGAGCTACCCCCCGGCGCTGTAGTGGGAACATCCAGCCTGCGCCGTGAATCGCAGATTCGGGCAGCCTATCCGCATCTGGTGGTCAAACCCCTGCGCGGCAATCTGGACACCCGCCTGTCCAAATTGGATAACGGCGACTACGATGCTATCGTACTGGCTACTGCAGGCTTGCAGCGTCTGGGACTGGGTGAGCGGATTGCATCGCGGCTGGAGGTCTCCGAGAGTCTGCCTGCCGCAGGACAGGGAGCGCTGGGTATTGAGGCGCTGGAAGGACGCGCGCAGTTGCTGGAAATGCTGGCTGGTCTGGCCAACCCGGCAACCACCGCCTGTGTTACCGCCGAACGTGCTGTATCCAGGACGCTGGGCGGATCCTGCCAGGTGCCGATTGCTGCCTACGCTACTCTGACAGACAATGCGGTCACGCTTAATGCGCTGGTGGCGACGCCCGACGGCTCGCGTGTATTGCGCAGTACTCGGACATCCAGTGCCGAAGGCGCCGACCAGTTGGGCATCGAGGTGGCGCAAGCGCTTCGGGAGCAGGGGGCCGACGAGATACTGGCGGCACTGCACGAGGCATCACAGAACGACGCCGACAAGGTGTGAGCCCAGGTCGTGCATCATCCGCGCGCAACGGTCATTCTTACGCGACCACAAGGAAAAAATCAGGCACTGCAACTGCGCTTTGAGCAGGCAGGGTTGCGCGTTGTCGCGCTGCCGGCCCTGACGTTGCAGCGTATCGCCGTTACAGGCCCGGTTCCTGATCCAGCCACATTCAATTTGGTGTTTTTTGTCAGCGGCTTTGCTGTTGATTGCTTTTTTGATGTGCTAACTGAGCACGGCATGCAATGGCCACAAGCTCAGCGTGCCGGCTGCGTAGGCCCAGGGACCGTACAGGCGCTGCTGCGCCAGGGGGTTGCGCAACAGCAGATCCTGTGTCCTGCCGACAATCAGTCTTACGATTCCACTGGTTTTCTGACCAGATTGAAGGCCAGTGCCGTTTTTGCCAGCCTGCAGTCCGTGTTGATTGTATGCGGCATCGCCGGCAACCCAGGGCTTGGCCGGCAATTGCAGGACCTGTCGCTTGCTGTCACGCGCCTGCCCCTATATAAACGGGATGCCAAACAGTGGGATGCCCAGCAACAGCGCCAGATGAGCAGCCTGTTTGCCGATCCGGCAGAAAAAAAATATGTGGTACTGACCAGCCCACAGGGAATAGACGCGTTTGTCGACAATCTGGCTACGGCGCAAATAAATCCGGATCCGCTTGCCGGGTCCACGACCTTCGTGGTCACCCATGCTGGGCAGGTCGATAGTCTTAAGCAGGCCTGGCAGCAAAAACTGCCAGCAGGGAACGCCAGCACACTACGCATCGTACAGGCCTTGCCGCAGGAAGATGCAATTTTCCACACCGTTACAATCTCGGAATAAAAGCCTGCTGTAATCCACTACAATGTACAGATCTTTCACGAACGTATCGCCAAGCGGTGTATTGGTTTTCTGGATAGTAAGGAATTGAAAAACATGGAAAAAAAACAGGACGACGCGCGAAATACGGAAAATGAAAAAAAACCGGGAGCGGCCGGCCCGCATGCGCAGCCAGGCAGCGCAGCGTCGGATACAGTGACGGATGTGGAACTGGCAAACGAGAAAAGCACGGCCGAGAAAACGACAGCACGTGCAGGTCATGCCGACATTGCAAGCGCAGGCAAGTCCGGTTCTGGCGCTGCAGGCGGCGCCATTCCTCCCATTGATAAAGGCAAGGACGAGAGCAACGGCAAAGGTACGAAAGGGCCCTTGATCGGGGCGCTTGTGGTTGTCGCTGCCATTGCTGCTGGCGGTTATTACTATGCCCAGAACAATCAATCAGAGCCCGAAAGCAACAGTCAGACTGCGAGTGAACCTTCGGGCTCACCTGCAGAGGCGCCGGCGTCCGCCACCGAGCAACCTGGCCAGACGCCTGCCGCAGATACAACTGCTGATTCATCAGATTCATCAAGTTCTTCACAATCAGACACGGCGAGCGATGCCGAGTCGGCCCAGAGTGCCGGCAAAACGCCCGCCACGACAAATGGTGATACCCAGGTCGGTGCCGATGGTGCAGGCGAGGGGGTATCGGCTGCCGATCCCGCCTCGAGCGCTCAGGATAAGGCCAGTGGCAGTACAAGCAGTACGCCCGTGGGCCCGGCAGCAACCAATAGCGAGTCAGCCCAGACGGGAGCTGAGGCTACCGATAACTCAACCGCGCAATCGGCAGGGACTACGAGCAGTGACAAGTCATCCGGTGATGCGTCAACCGATGCTTCTGCACAAGAGGCGGCTGCTACGGCCACATCCGCAGCAGGTACGCCGGCAACGACTGTAGATACACCGCAAGCGTCCGCTACCCCGTCAACGGCGGGTTCGGGCACGGGTGGTTTTAACGGCTCCTTGCCAGCGGACATTCGCGATCAGCTTGATCGCCAGTCGGCGCAGATCATTGCGTTGCGCGATCAGCTGGAGTCGTCACAGAAGCAACTTCAGCAATTGCAATCGACCCGTCTGCAAGCCTCGCGGGACGAGACAGCGCTGTTTGTGGTCAATGATGTAAGTCGCCTGATTACTATGGCGCAGAATGAGCTTGCCATTGCCGGCAACGTTGAAAATGCCATGGCTTCGCTGGAGACGGCAATCAAGGCTATCGATCAGGCCGATGCACCGGTGCTGGCAGGGTTACGCGGCGCTTTGGCAGCCGATATCGTTACCCTGAAGTCCGCGCCGACGATTGGCGTGGATGCGCAATTTGCTCAAGTAGCGGCATTGTCTGTAAAAATTGATGCACTGCCGATGCTGACCCCTGATCAGGCGGGCGCCAAACCCATGGCGGGAGAGTCTTCGGATGTGGCTGCCCCAGCGGCAGGCGCGAACGATACGAACGCGGTCGCCTCCTCTGATGTTTGGTATGAGCGTGCCTGGAACGAAGTAAAAACCTGGCCGGTTGCTGCCTGGGAAGGCTTGCGCTCTGACCTTGGCGGAATTGTGAGAGTGGAAAAACTGGCCGATCCAAATCAGGTGTTGCTCACGGTCGATCAGGCTGCCCAGTTGCGGGCAAATCTGAAGCAACATTTGCATTTTGCCCAGCAGGCGTTGCTCAATGGACAGCAGGGCATTTGGACTTCATCGCTTGAAACCGTCGTCAAGGGCATCAGACAAAGTTTCAATCAGGATTCTGTTGAGACGCAACAGGTGCTGACCCAGCTTCAGCAACTGCTTCAGGCTGGTGTCAGGCAGCAGTTGCCGCCAATTACGCAGAGCGTGAAGGCGGTCCAGGAAACCCGCAAGCAGCTTAAATCCATGAATCCCGGACAGGAGTAATGCATGCGAACCAGTTTGAAAGTACTTGTCCTATTTGCTGTCGCTGTTGCTGCCGCGCTCTTGCTGCGTGATTCCAGCGGCTATTTCATGGTTGTGACCGGCGATGAGCGCCGCACGGTGTCGCTGGCTGCCGGCCTGGTCTTCATCGTCATTGCCTTTTTCATTTTTTACCTGATTTTTCGATTTATCGGTGTGCTGATGGACGCGCCAACGCGATGGCGTAACTGGAATCAGCGCCGGCACACCCGCAAGGACTATGATCTGCTGGAACGGGGTTGGGTTGAATTGCTGGAAGGGCGAAGCAGCCCGGCAGAGAAGGATTTGACCCGTCTGCTCAATCGCAGTCGTGACAGTGGCAGGCAGGCGCTCGCCAGTCTGGCGGCGGCCAAGGCGGCGCACAACCAGTCGCGCTATGCCGAAAGGGATGCGTTGCTTCTGACCGCGCAGTCCAAGGCGCAGGGCAACCCCAGGATGCAGGATGCGGCCGCCACCATCCGTGCCGAAATGCTGCTGGAGCAGGGCGAATCCAAACAGGCGCTGGCATTACTCGAGCCATTGGCGAAGGCCGGAGGTGCTAATCAGGACCATATCCAGAAACTGCTGCTGCGCGGTTACAAGCAAATTGGTAACCAGGATAAATTGTTGCAGGTAGCGCGTGTGCTGAACAGGAAAGGAACCATCGATAGTTTCGAGGGCCAGCGTCTTATTGAGCATGCTGGTGCGGCAGTCATGAAAGCGACCACCCGCGACAGTTGGGCCAATACCTGGAAGTCATTCAGCACGGCTGAAAAGGCCATGCCGCTAATCGCGCTGGCTGCTGCCGAGAAAGCGCAGGCCGCTGGCCATCCCGATACTGCCGGGCAGATACTGGAAGCATCGCTGCGGGAACATATTGACTCCCGGCTGCTCAACGCTTATGTCCAGTGTCCAGCCGAACAGGTTAATGCACGCCTGACCAAGGCGCAGCAATGGCTTGAGAAAGATGAAAACAATCCTGATCTGCTCAATGCGCTCGGTTTCTTATGCCTGGCCGCGCAGTTGTGGGGGCAGGCCGAACGCTATCTGACACGCAGCCTCAAGCTGCGTGAAGATCCGCGCACGCACACCTTGCTTGGTGCGCTCTACGACCGCCTGGGCAAGCCAGCCGAAGCAGTCAAGCACTGGCGTTTTGCCTCGGCCTCCATCTCCATGCTGCCCACAGTGACAGGAGAAAAATACCTGCCGGCAGCCGATACGCGGATGGATCCGGACGGCCCGCCTGACCGCAAGCGTGCCGAACAGCAAATCGAGCAGGAGCGTGCAGATGAACCATCCGAAAAAACGATCTATGCCAAACGGCCGGAAGCCGATGATGAGTACTTCGACAGTGCACCCATCCCCGGTATCAGGACGGATGAATTGAATGAAAAATCCTAAGCACGACAATCGTAACCACAGTAACCAGAAGAGTTGACTATGAGCTTGAAAAATGTCCCGGCCGGTTCCAAGACGCCGGAAGAATTCAATGTTGTAATTGAAATTCCGATGAATGCCGATCCGGTTAAATACGAAGTGGATAAAGACACCGGCGCGGTGTTTGTAGATCGCTTCATGATGACGGCCATGCACTACCCGTGCAACTATGGCTATATTCCAGACACGCTGTCTGATGATGGTGATCCGGTCGATGTGCTGGTCATTACGCCGTTTCCCATTGCTGTCGGATCGGTTATCAAATGCCGCGCCCTGGGCGTGTTGCAAATGGATGACGAAGCCGGCGGTGACGCCAAATTGCTGGCCCGCCCGGTCGACAAGCTGTACCCTCCCTATAGCACCCTGAAGGCACATACTGATTTGCCTGAGCAGGATCTGCAGCGCATCCAGCACTTTTTTGAGCATTACAAAGATCTTGAAAAAGGCAAGTGGGTCAAGGTCAAAGGCTGGGAAGGGATCGACGCGGCGCATGCAGAGATCACCAGCAGTATCGAGCGATTCCAGAAAGGTAAATAATCCGCTGGTTTCCAACCACTTTTAAAAAGGGCACGGCAGTACACGACCGGGCCCTTTTTTTGATGGCGCGCACAAAGGCATCTACGCCAGCCTGCCGCAACGTTTTATTGATCAACGATAACCAAGACTATTTAAGAGACTGCTATGACATATGTATTTGCCGCCCCCGAGATTGTTTCCCTTGCCATTGCCGGTAGCGATGCACGCTTTCCGGTGCGTCGTGTTTACTGTGTAGGACGCAATTACGCCGAGCATGCAAAGGAAATGGGCTTTACCGGTCGTGAGGACCCTTTCTTTTTCTGCAAGCCAGCGGATGCGTTACTGCCTATCGCCGACGGGCAGACAGGGCAAATGCCGTATCCGTCCAAAACCGCCAACCTGCATTATGAAATGGAGTTGGTCGTCGCTATTGGCAAAGGGGGCAAGGACGTGTCGGTAGAGGAGGCCGCGCAAATGGTTTTCGGTTACGCGCTGGGCCTGGACATGACCCGTCGCGATTTGCAGGGCGAGGCCAAGAAGCAGGGCAGACCCTGGGAAGTGGGCAAGGCATTCGATCTGTCGGGCCCGATCGGCCCCGTACATCCGGCCGCAACGGTTACGGGCATCGACTCGGCTGCAATCTCGCTGGATGTCAATGGGCAGACTCGTCAGAGCAGCACGATTGCATCGCTGATCTGGTCCATTCCTGAATCCATTGCCTATTTGTCGGGATTGTTCGAACTGCAGCCTGGCGATCTGATTTTCTCCGGTACGCCCGAAGGCGTTGGCGCGGTCACTGTTGGTGATGAGTTGGTCGGCAAAGTGGACGGGCTGGGCCAGTTGAACGTACGTATTGTTTGATCGTCTTTGCGTTCGTTCCTGCCGCAAAAAACGCGCGGCAAGGGACGAATGACGTCTTTTTTACGAATGCAGATGCGTCTCTCAAAGCCATTTTCAGTCGCATCTGCACACAATCAGGTTGCCTGATGCCGGTGCAAAACGTTAAATATTAAGACACCAGCAAACTGCAGCATTCAGCCTTTTGCAAGCCAAATCAAGCAGATAGCCAAATTGACCGCTGCCCGAAAAAATTGCATTTGTTACAAATACAAGCACTTTATAGTCGTTCTGTAATGACCTTTAGCGTGAAAGTGCGAATAATGGTTTGTACTGATTTCGCAATTCAAATAAAGAGGTTAAGTCATGAAATTCAATACGACACGATCAATGGTTTTGACGGCGGTATTCGCTGGCTTGGTAGGTCTGGCCGGATGCGACAACGGTGGCGATGAGACTGAACCCAAAGCACCGGGTACAACGTCTGAAGCGCCGGCAGCACCGGCTCCGGCGGCTGAGCCGGCGGCCCCTGCTGCTGACCCGGCAGCACCTGCCGAATCCGGCACGACACCTGCGCCTTCTGGCGAAGCGCCTGCTTCTGGCAGTCAGCCACAATAAGACGGGAGATATCATGAAACTTCATACAATACGCTCTGTAGCCCTGGCGGCAACGCTGGCAGGCTTGTTGGGATTGGCCGGATGTGACAAGGGTGCAGATTCGTCTGCGCCGGAAACGCCAGCGGCATCATCGGAAGCACCGGCTACGCCGGCACCTGCTGCTGAACCTGCAGCACCTGCTGATTCTGGAACAACACCAGCGCCCGCTACCGAGGCACCGGCTTCTGGCGGCAGCCAGCCACAATAATTGAAAGGGAACGCATGAATCTGAATACGACACGTTCCGCGATTCTGGCTGCTGTGGTGGCAGGATTGTTCGGCCTGGCCGGTTGCGACAAGGGCGCCGATTCCACGGCACCCGAAACGCCTGCGGCGACCTCCGAAGCGCCTGCCACTTCCGCACCGGCTCCTGAGCCGGCTGCTCCGGCAGAATCCTCAACCGCACCTGCCAATTCGAGTGCGGCGCCGGGTGCTGAGTCTTCATCCGGTACGGGTGATACTCCGGCTCCTGCAGCCGATTCGGCTGCCAGCACTGACAGCAACCTGCCGCAAACTTGCCAGGACTACTTCAAAAAAGCCGAGGACATGGTTGTGAAGGCAGGTGGATCTGCTGAGCAGATGAAGCAGATGATTGATGAGCAGCGCTCGCAAATGGCTGCCATCAAGGATCAGGCTCAGTTGGAGTCCAGCTGCAAACAGGCGCTGGACATGCTGGATCAGCAACAGCAAAAAATGCCACAATAAATTCTGCACGCATTCCTCTGGGCATGCGACGCTAAAACATTCGATGGAGTTTTTTCAAAGTCTCTCCATCATGATTACTCTCTCTGGGCGACTCGACAATAGCATTGTTGGTCGCTTTTTTTTATCTAAAAAACGGCATGCGCCCATGATGAGCGCTGCCGCTGTGCTTGCGGTCAAGGTTTGGTGTCAGGACTTTTTCAGGCAACTGCTCATGAATGTTTTGCGCGCATCGCCGGTCAGTGATTTAGTTTTGGCATCCTTGTTGCAGTCTGCCATGCGCTGCTGTGAGCTGGTCAGGGGTTTGCCATCTTTGGTTGTGCTGTCTCCACTCAGGCAGGTCTTCATGAAGGTTTTGCGAGCGTCACCTTGCAGGCTTTTGGTCTTGGCGTCTGCATTGCAGGTAGTCATGCGATTTTGCTGACTGTTTTCTTTTTTTGCGGGTGTTGCCGTCTGTGCCATGGCTGCCGAGCAGAAAAGCGTTGAGGCAACGACTGCAAAAAATGCGGACTTGCTGATTGTTTTCATTTTTTATTCCTTTTCAACGAAAAAAAACAGGCATGATCGAGCGCTCATGCTGCGCATAGCATACGCTTAAATCATAAAATCTGGCGAGCAAAATTTCGCAAATTCCGACCCAAGCAATTGATCAGCGCTGGGGGTCATGTCAGGAGTGTCGTTTCTGCGCGAATGACCAAAAAAAATACCTTCGCAATGGAAGGTATTTTTTTCAATCTGGAATGCGGCTGTTTTTATTTCTTCATCATATCGAAGAACTGGTCATTGTTCTTCGTGGATTTGATCTTGTCCAGAATGAATTCCATTGACTCGACTTCGTCCATATCGTGAATGAATTTACGCAGTACCCAGACGCGTTGCAGCTTCTCGGGCTTCATCAACAGCTCTTCACGGCGGGTGCCTGATTTGTTCAGATTGATGGCAGGATAAATCCGTTTTTCTGCCAGGCGGCGTTCAAGATGAACTTCGCAGTTACCGGTGCCCTTGAATTCTTCATAGATGACTTCATCCATGCGGCTGCCGGTTTCAATCAGGGCAGTGCCGATAATCGTCAGGGAACCACCTTCTTCGATGTTTCGGGCTGCGCCAAAGAACCGTTTGGGGCGTTGCAGCGCATTGGCGTCGACACCACCGGTCAGGACCTTGCCAGAGGAAGGCACGACGGTATTGTAGGCGCGGGCCAGGCGGGTAATGGAGTCCAGCACAATGACCACGTCTTTTTTCAATTCGACCAGGCGTTTGGCTTTCTCGATAACCATTTCTGCAACCTGTACGTGACGGGTGGCGGGCTCATCGAAGGTAGAGGCGACCACTTCACCGCGCACGGTGCGGGTCATCTCGGTCACTTCCTCGGGGCGTTCATCAACCAGCAGGACGATCAGCGTGGCATCGGGGTAGTTGGTGGTAATGGAATGCGCAATATGCTGCATCATGACCGTTTTACCCGATTTGGGGCTGGCCACGATCAGGGCGCGCTGGCCTTTGCCGATGGGCGAAAAGATATCCAGGATACGGCCGGTGTTGTTTTCTTCGCTTTTGATATCGCGTTCAAGAATCAGGGGATCGTCCGGGTGCAGGGGCGTCAGATTCTCGAACATGATGCGATGTTTCATCAGTTCCGGAGATACGCCATTGACGTTTTCCACTTTGACCAGGGCGAAATAGCGTTCGCCATCCTTGGGTACACGTACTTCACCTTCGATCGAATCACCTGTGTGAAGATTGAAGCGGCGGATTTGCGAAGGGGAAATGTAGATGTCGTCGGTGCTGGCAAGGTAGGATGTTTCGGGGGAGCGAAGAAAGCCAAAGCCATCAGGCAGTACTTCCAGCACGCCATCGCCGAAGATTTGTTCCCCCATTTTTGCGCGACGCTTCATGATGGCGAACATCAATTCCTGCTTGCGGAAGCGGTTGGCGTTTTCGATTTCCAGGCCAGCAGCCATTTCGAGCAGCTGCGACACATGCAGTGCCTTTAATTCATTAAGGTGCATTATTTATTAGTAAGGATAGATAAGGATTGAAATAAGAGTCATGGCGGCGGGCTGACGAATGAGCCCGCGCGAAAAAAATAACTTAAATGGATTCGTCAATGAACCCGGTAAGCTGGGTTTTGTTGACTGCACCGACTTTGGTTGCCACAGCTTCGCCGTTTTTGAAGAGCATCAGCGTTGGGATACCACGAATGCCGAACTTGGCAGCCACTTCCGGGTGGTCCTGGACGTCGACCTTGACTACCTGGATACGGCCTTCGTAGTCGCGGGATGCCTCTTCCAATAGCGGAGCAATCGCCTTGCACGGGCCACACCAGGGGGCCCAGTAGTCTACCAGCACCGGCAGCTCCGACTTGAGCACTTCGGCTTCAAATGTTTTCTCGGTTGCGTGTTTGATCAGATCGCTCATAATGTTTCAGGTGACAATGGTCAAGAATAATCGGAAATGGAATATAACGTATTTGGAATGCCTCGATTTGAGGTCGATCAAAGCGGATAGGTTTGATGTGAGCTGCAACGGAATGGATTTTTCAGTTTGAATTCCGAAGCCGGCGTATGAAGCCGGGCCAGTCAAGGAAAGGATACTCCTGAAAGGCAAACAGCAGCCAAATGCGTCTGTAGTTAAATGTAAGAATACCATTTATCGATAAAGATTGTCGAAAAGCGTGATTATTAGGCGACAAAAAACGCTTTGAGCACGTAAAATGTCTGTTTTTTTGAACAGTATTGAGAAACACGTGGCCGCCAAGCAAAGCTATGACGAAGCATCAATCCGGGTCCTCAAGGGCCTGGAGCCCGTGCGCGAACGCCCGGGCATGTACACCCGCACGGAAAATCCGTTGCATATTATTCAGGAAGTTATCGACAACGCTGCCGATGAATCCCTTGCGGGTTTTGGCAGACAAATTACCGTTACGGTCAATTCGGACAGCAGTGTAACGGTCGAAGATGACGGACGAGGCATTCCCGTCGGTCTGCATCCCGAGGAGAAAGCGCCGGTTGTTGAAATTGTCTTTACCCGGCTGCATGCCGGCGGCAAGTTCGACAAGAAAGCCGGTGGCGCTTACGCATTCTCGGGCGGCCTGCATGGTGTCGGGGTGTCCGTGACCAATGCCCTGTCAACCCGAATGGAAGTGACCGTCTGGCGCGACAGTAGTGAATACCAATTGGTATTTGCCAATGGCGGGATAGTAGAGGCCCCGCTGACCCGACTGGGTGATGCCGTACCACGTAAGAAAACCGGGACACGGGTGCGCATCTGGCCAGATCCCAAATATTTTGACACCGCCCAAATTCCTATGAACGAGCTGCTGCGTTTGCTGCGCAGCAAGGCCGTGCTCATGCCCGGTGTCACTGTTATCCTGAATAATGAAAAAAACGGTGAACAGAAAAAATGGCTTTATGAACGCGGGCTTACCGGCTATCTGACCGAATCGCTGGCGGGGGAAGAGTTGCTGGTGCCGGTGTTTGCCGATAGCCAGTATGCAGATAAGTCGCATGAGTATTTTGCCGATGGCGAGGGCGCCGAATGGGCCGTGGCCTGGACTGCCGAAGGGCAGGTGGTGCGTGAATCCTATGTCAACCTGATTCCCACCTCGGCTGGCGGCACACACGAAGCCGGCTTGCGCGAAGGGCTGTACACGGCGCTCAAGAGTTTCATCGAGATGCACAATCTGCTGCCTAAAGGCATCAAGCTGCTGCCCGAAGACGTATTTTCCCGGGCCAGTTTCGTGCTCTCGGCCAAGGTGCTGGATCCGCAGTTTCAGGGGCAGATCAAAGAGCGGCTGAACAACCGCGATGCCGTCAGGCTGGTTGGCGGCTTTGCCAAAACCTCGTTTGAATTGCGTCTGAACAGTAACGTGGAAGCCGGCAGAAAACTGGCCGAACTGGCGATTCGCCAGGCGCAGGTACGTACGCGTTCCGCGCAGAAAGTTGAGAAACGCAAGAGCTCCGGTGTTGCAGTCCTGCCGGGCAAGCTGACCGATTGTGAATCGTCTGACAGTACCCGCACTGAAGTGTTTCTTGTCGAGGGTGACTCTGCAGGAGGCTCTGCAAAAATGGGCCGCAACAAGGAATTTCAGGCGATCCTGCCGCTGCGAGGCAAGGTGCTCAATGCATGGGAAGTGGAAAAAGATCGTCTGTTTGCCAACAATGAGATTCACGACATTGCCGTTGCCATTGGCGTAGACCCGCATGGTGCCAATGACAATCCCGATCTTTCCGGGCTGCGCTATCGGCGTATCTGCATCCTTTCCGATGCCGACGTTGACGGCTCGCATATTCAGGTGCTGCTGCTCACGCTGTTCTATCGTCATTTCCCCAGGCTGGTGGAAAACGGCTTTGTGTTTATTGCCAAGCCGCCGCTGTTCAGGGTAGATGTTCCGGCCCAGGGCAAGCGCCCGGCGCGCAAGCTGTATTGTCTGGATGAATCGGAACTTGAGGCTGTCCAGGATAAATTGGTGCAGAAGGATGGCGTTAAACCTGCCAGCCTGAGCATCAGCCGTTTTAAAGGCCTGGGCGAGATGAGCGCCGAACAGCTGTGGGAAACGACGATGAATCCGGACACCCGGCGTTTGCTGCCCGTGGGGTATGGCGAACTGACGTCCGAAGAGACGAAAAAAATGTTCAATATGCTGATGGGTAAAGGTGAGTCTGCGCAGCGACGCAGTTGGCTCGAAGACAAAGGTAATTTAGCGGAAGTGGATGTGTAATGAGTGATCAAGACCAGACGGACCTGTTTGAAGCAGCGCCTCCCGAAGACGAAACCATCACCCTGGGTTTGTATGCCGAGCAGGCGTATCTGGACTATGCGGTATCTGTCGTGCGCGGACGCGCCTTGCCCGACGTGGGTGACGGACAAAAGCCTGTGCAGCGACGCATTTTGTATTCCATGAGCGAAATGGGCCTGCGCGCCGGTGCCAAGCCGGTCAAGTCGGCCAGGGTTGTCGGCGATGTGCTGGGTAAGTTTCACCCGCATGGCGACCAGGCTGCCTATGATGCATTGGTGCGGATGGCCCAGGATTTCAGCTTGCGCTATCCGCTGATCGACGGCCAGGGCAATTTTGGCTCGCGTGACGGCGATGGCGCCGCAGCAATGCGATATACCGAAGCGCGTCTGACGCCCATTGCCGATGTGCTGTTGGGTGAAATTGACGAGGGCACGGTAGATTTCGTTCCCAATTATGATGGCAGCCAGCAGGAGCCGCAAATGCTGCCTGCACGTCTGCCTGTCATGTTGCTCAATGGCGCCTCGGGTATTGCTGTGGGAATGGCAACTGAAATCCCTTCGCACAATCTGCAGGAAGTGGCGGCAGCAGCCCTGGGTCTGCTGCGTCATCCGCGCATGAGCGATGAAGAGCTGTATACGCTGATCCCCGGCCCGGATTTTCCCGGCGGGGCCCAGATCATTACGCCGGCCAGCGATATTGCGGCCATCTATTCGTCAGGTCGTGGCTCGCTCAAGGCGCGGGCGCGCTGGGAGTTTGAAGAAATGGCGCGTGGCCAGTGGCAACTGGTTATCACGGAACTGCCACCCAATACCTCGGGCCAGAAAGTGCTGGAGGAAATTGAGGAAATCACCAATCCCAAGGTGCGAACAGGCAAGAAAGCGCTGACGCCCGATCAGCAGGCAAACAAGTCTGCCATGTTGGGCATGCTTGATGCCGTGCGCGATGAGTCCGGACGGGAAGCGTCAGTACGACTGGTTTTCGAGCCCAAGTCCTCGCGCATTGATCGCAACGAATTTGTCAATCTGCTGCTGGCGCAGACCAGCATGGAAGGCACGGTATCGGTCAATCTGGTCTGCATCGGCATTGACGGTCGTCCGCGGCAACGCAATTTGCGTACCGTGCTTGAAGAGTGGCTGCAGTTCCGTACCCAAACAGTTACGCGCCGCACGCGACACCGCCTGGATAAGGTCATAGATCGCATCCATGTGCTGGAAGGCCGCATGCTGGTGTATCTGAACGTGGATGAAGTGATCCAGACCATACGCGAGTCCGACGAGCCGCGCGCGGCGCTGATGGCGCGCTTCTCGCTGACAGAAAGGCAGGCTGAAGATATTCTCGAGATGCGGCTGCGCCAGTTGGCAAAACTCGAAGGGTTCAAGATTGAACAGGAACTCAACGACAAGCGTGATGACGAGAAGAAACTGCAGGAACTGCTGGACAACCCGTCTGCGCTCAAGCGGATGATCGGCAAGGAAATTGAAGCCGATGCGAAAAAGTATGGTGACCCGCGCCGCACAATCATCCAGGAGGCTGAAAGGGCTGTACTGGAAACCCGTATCGTGCAGGAACCGGTTACCGTCATCGTGTCGGAAAAAGGCTGGTTGCGTTCGCGTCAAGGCCATGGCCATGACCACACGCAGTTTGGCTTCAAGACCGGCGATCGCATGTACGCGGCCTATGAATGTCAGAGTACCGATACTTTGATAGCGCTTGGCAGCAATGGCCGCGTCTATTCCGTAGCAGTGTCCACGCTTCCGTCGGCGCGGGGAGATGGCCAGCCCATCACCAGCATGGTCGATCTGGAGCGCGGCACCCAGGTTACCCAGTTTATCGCGGGCGCTGCGGACAGTCGCTGGTTGCTCATGCAGAGCAACGGACTGGGCTTTACCGCAAAACTATCGGATATGATCAGCCGTCAGAAAGCAGGCAAGCAGTTTGTCACCGTCGAGGCCGAGCAGCATTTACTGCGCCCCATACCACTGTTCAATAATAGTACCCATCTGGCGATGTATACCGCCAAAGGGAAAATTTTGATCGTTGACCTGGGTGATGTGAAATCGCTTGCTGGCGGCGGCCGCGGAACCCAATTGATGACGCTTGATGCCAACGATAGTCTGGCCCAGATCATCCCCGTGGGCGAGGGCGGCATCGTGGTGTCGGGCATCTATCGCAACAAACAGACCGAGGACACGCTATCGCTGCAGGCACTGGCCGAGTACATTGGCAAACGTGCCCGCAAGGGGCGCCTGTTCGTGGTGCGCATGAAAAACATTACACTGTTGCCGGTCATGGCAGCAAACAAGGAGTAGAGTCGTGGGATATAAAGTGACGGTGCATCCCAGCAACCACCAATTTGAAACAGCAGAAGGGCAGACTATTCTGGATGCCGCCCTGAGCGCGGGCTACGTGCTGCCCTATAGTTGTCGCAGCGGTTCCTGCTCCACCTGCAAAGGTAAAGTGATTAACGGTACATTTGAAGCCGGTCCGGCTCCGGCGCAGATTCTGTCGGCCGAAGATATCAGCGCCGGCTATACGCTTTTCTGTCAGGCGCACGCAACCAGCGATATGGATATCGAGGTGCGCGAAGTTCGGATGGCCAGTGACATTCAAATTCGCAAGATGCCTGCCCGGGTCATGGCGCTGGACAAAAAAGCCGATGATGTGATGACCATGAGTTTGCAGTTGCCCGCCACTGAGCCGTTTCGATACTATGCCGGACAATATATTGAGTTCATTCTGAAGGACGGCAAACGGCGCAGCTTTTCCATGGCGACCGCGCCTAATGGCACTGAACCCGTTGAGCTGCATATTCGTCATCTGCCCGGAGGTGTGTTCACAGACCATGTTTTTGGTGCCGGTGCAACGCAAATGAAGGTGCGTGAAATTTTGCGAGTCGAAGGCCCACTGGGCTCGTTCTTCTTGCGCGACGACAGCGATAAGCCGATTATTTTCCTGGCTAGTGGCACCGGGTTTGCACCCATCAAGGCGATGATGGAGCACATTATTGCCAAAGGCATTACCCGTCCGGTCACGCTTTACTGGGGCGGGCGCCGCCCGCAGGATCTGTATATGAACGATCTGGCCCTGCAGTGGGCGCGCGATCTGCCTTTTTTCACGTACGTTCCGGTCATTTCTGACGCCACGGAGCAAGATGCGTGGACGGGCAGAATCGGCTTTGTGCACAAGGCAGTGATTCAGGATTATCCTGACCTGTCCGGACACCAGGTGTATGCCTGCGGCGCGCCCATCGTGGTCAACAGCGCCCGCACCGAATACACGGGCCTTTGCGGATTGCCCGAGGATGAGTTTTTTGCCGATTCGTTTACATCGGAAGCGGACGCCATTCATAACTGACGCAGTAAGTGGTAATGAGCTGAAGCCGGTGTGTCGCTGCGACGCACCGGCTTTTGTTCATATGGCCACATGCCCGTGTGTCCGTGTAGCCATATGAGCGGGATCTGCCACTGATTTTCAACAAACGGGCATCAGTGGCTTTGGCCAATTGCTGCTGCGCTTCGCACGAAAAGAAAAAGTGATAAGCAGAACAGGCAAGCGCCTGTCGGTGGGGTGCTCTTCAGGCTGGTGTGTTTCAGACCAATGCGCTTGAAATACAACGATTAAATACACCAATTTTACGGTGACAGAGCGGGTTGGTGTGCATACGGCATGGCGAAAGTGCCTGGCTTCACGATGTGCTTTGCTTGCGTCGTGTTCGAATTTTTGTTCATCCGTACCAGGCGATTGCCTGACAAACGCACCGTGCAGCAGATCAAAGTGGCTCATATTCTGTGTGCTGCGGGCGACAGAGGCCAGGAAGCGACACATTACTTTGGCATTTGCAGTGCCGACACGCGCAATTGTCGAAAGTCATCTTATAATAACGGGTTACCAAATTTTTCTTCCATTTCTTACAATGAAAGTCGCTGACATCCGCCAGAAATTCCTGCACTTTTTTGAATCGAAGGGCCACACCATTGTGCCGTCTTCTTCATTGGTGCCGGGAAACGACCCCACTTTGCTGTTCACCAACTCCGGTATGGTGCAGTTCAAGGATGTATTCACTGGCAAGGAGGCGCGGCCATATTCGCGTGCCACCACCTCGCAGCGTTGCCTGCGTGCCGGCGGCAAGCACAATGACCTGGAAAATGTCGGCTATACCGCCAGACATCATACGTTTTTCGAAATGCTGGGCAACTTCAGCTTTGGCGATTATTTCAAGCAGGATGCCATCCGCTACGCCTGGGAATTGCTGACCACGGTCTATGGCCTGCCGGCCGACAAACTGTGGGTAACGGTCTACCAGGAAGACGACGAAGCCTATGATATCTGGCTCAAGGAAATCGGCGTTCCGGCAGAGCGTATTATCCGTATTGGCGACAACAAGGGCGCACGCTATGCGTCCGACAATTTCTGGCAGATGGCCGATACCGGCCCTTGCGGTCCGTGTTCGGAAATTTTCTATGACCACGGACCCGATGTCTGGGGCGGCCCACCGGGATCGCCCGACGAGGACGGCGACCGTTATATCGAGGTCTGGAACCTGGTGTTCATGCAGTTTGAGCGCGACCAGCAGGGCAATATGACGCCGCTGCCGCGCCCCTGTGTTGATACCGGCATGGGGCTGGAGCGTATCGCTGCAGTTTTGCAGCATGTTCATTCCAATTACGAAATTGATCTCTTCCAAAGCCTGATCAAGGCTGCGGCACGTGAGACCGGCACCAGCGACCTGTCCAACAATTCGCTCAAGGTTATTGCCGACCATATCCGTGCCTGCAGTTTTATGATTGTAGATGGCGTCATTCCCGGGAATGTTGGCCGCGGCTATGTGTTGCGCCGTATTGTTCGCCGCGCCCTGCGTCACGGCCATCAGCTGGGCAAGACAACACCGTTTTTCCATCAGTTAGTGACTGATCTGGTCCAGCAGATGGGCGAGGCCTATCCTGAATTGGCCAAATCGGCTGAGCGCGTGGCTTCCGTGATCCGTCAGGAGGAAGTGCGCTTCCAGGAAACCCTGGTCAACGGGATGCGTATCCTGAACGATGAGCTGGCTGCGCTGGGCAAGGATGGCGTGCTTGATGGCCAGACGGCCTTCCGCTTGTACGACACATTCGGTTTTCCATTTGATCTGACCGCCGACGTGTGTCGTGAGCGCGGTTTCGGCGTTGATCAGGCGGGTTACGATGAGGCCATGGCGCGCCAGAAGGCCCAGGCCAAGGCCAGCGGCAAGTTCAAGATGGCGGCGAACCTGCAGTACGAGGGGGTGCAAACCCGCTTCGAAGGCTATGAGCATTTGCAAACCACCGCAACCGTACAGGCACTTTATGTGGATGGCACGATGGTCGATGCAGTCCAGGAAGGTCAGGATGCCATTGTTGTGCTGGACAATACGCCGTTTTATGCCGAATCCGGCGGTCAGGTCGGCGACAGCGGGGTTCTTACCGGCTTCGGCTCGGCTTTTGATGTTGTAGATACACAAAAAATCCAGGCTAATGTATTTGGCCATCACGGTACGGTCAGTCTGGGCAGTCTCAAGGTTGGGGACCAGGTTCAGGCTCAGGTAGACACCGGCAGGCGTGCTGCCACCGTGCGCAACCACTCGGCCACGCACTTGTTGCACAAGGCGCTCAAGCAAGTGCTGGGCGAGCATGTGCAGCAGCGCGGTTCGCTGGTTGATCCCGATAAAACCCGCTTTGACTTTTCTCACGGCTCGCCGGTTACTGCTGTGCAAATCCGGGATGTAGAGGCGATCGTGAATAACGAGGTGTTGGCCAACAATGATGTGGCTGCGCGCGTGATGTCCTTTGATGAGGCAGTGGCGGACGGAGCCATGGCGCTGTTCGGCGAGAAATATGGCGACAGCGTAAGAGTTCTGGATATCGGTTTTTCGCGCGAGTTGTGCGGTGGCACGCACGTGGCGCGCACCGGCGATATTGGCCTGTTCAAAATTGTATCCGAGAGTGGTGTGGGTGAGGGCGTGCGGCGTGTGGAAGCCATCACTGGGCACAACGCCTTTGGCTGGGTGCAGAACCTGAATGCTTCGGTTCAGCAGGCCGCTGCCATCCTCAAGAGCAATCCTGCCGATCTGGTGGAAAGAACCCGGTTGCAGCAGGAACAACTGCGTGCGGCGGAAAAAGAAATGGATCGCCTCAAGGCCAAGCTGGCGGCCGCGTCCAGCGCCGATTTGTCGTCCCAGGCTGTGCAGGTCAAGGGCGTGCAGCTATTGGCCCTGGTCATTCCGAATGCCGACCCCAAGTCGCTGCGCGGTCTCATTGATAATCTGAAGAACACCCTCAAAAGCGCCATTGTGCTGCTGGCCACTGAAAGCGATGGTAAAGTCAGTGTGGCTGCCGGTGTCACGCAGGATCTGACAGGTAAAGTGAAGGCTGGGGATCTGGTATCCCATGTGTCTGCGCAAATCGGCGGCAAAGGTGGTGGTCGGCCCGATATGGCGATGGGCGGTGGCACTGATGCTGCGGCCTTGCCGGGTGCGGTGGCCGGCGTTCAGCAATGGGTGGAATCGCGGCTGTAAACAGCCGCAGAGGATCCGGCGGCGCCCGCGCCCTGTAATCGTTTGCAGGGCGGGCGCTGGCTAATCTTAGGAAAATAGCTATGTCAGAAGATGTTGCATTTGTTCAGGTGGTTGATGCGTCGGGATTGACTTGCCCGCTGCCTATCTTGCGTGCAAAAAAGGCGCTGGCGACCATACAAAGCGGCCAAGTGTTGAAAATCATTACGACAGATCGCAATGCGATCCGTGATTTTCAGGCGTTTTCCAAACAGACGCACAACCCGCTTTTGTCTCAGGAAGAGACGGAGACGGGTGCTGTCCATTACCTTCAGAGACGCTAAGTCTGTTGTTTTAATTCGGTTTTTCAGATCAATTCGCGGAATTTTCTTGGCAGGTGGTGGCAATTGGTGCTATCATCTTCTGTTTTAAGAATTCCTGAACTCATTCACAAAGGTCTACCTATGGTGGTTATTCGTCTTGCCCGCGGTGGCTCAAAAAAACGTCCGTTCTATAATCTGGTTGCTGCCGATTCGCGCAACCGTCGTGACGGTCGTTTCATTGAGCGCGTCGGCTTTTACAATCCTGTAGCCAAAGAAGGCACAGAAGCCCTGCGCATCGCATCTGACCGCGTTACATACTGGGTTGATAACGGCGCTCAGCTGTCTCCTGCTGTTGCTCGTCTGGTTAAAGAGCACTCGGCAAAAGTAGCCAACGCTTAAATTCAAAGCGTTCAAAGCAGCTTTATTCAAAAGCAGATTTTGCTTAAGGTTTGCTTCTGAATCAAGCGTCGGCGTTGCTTGCGCCTGTATCAAACGGGTAAAAGTACTGGCTCTGGCCCTGGCTTCATGCCGGGGCTTTGCCATTTGCGCTGTAGCTATTGGGCAGACCGGTTTAGAGTAAAATAAACCGATCCGACAGCTCGTCTGATGAACCGTCCGACAGATCGCCCAGCAGGCTATTCAATGAGCCGTTCAATGGGTTGTCTCCATAGGATCGTCTATTAGATCGTCCAGTGGGATGTCCAATAAACCGCCTGATGGTCGCGTTTGTGGCTGAAGTCAGCCTGCGAGCGTCTCTGGTCTGGCGTCCTTTTTTGTGGCGCCCTTTTTTGTTTTATCATCATTTGAATTTTCATTGCCTGGAGCTGGAATGAGCACGCTACCCGAGGATCTGGTCGAGCTTGGCCGAATTGTGTCTGCCTATGGCGTCAAGGGTATGGTAAAAATCCAGCCCTATTCAGACGAGCGCAGCGCGCTGCTGGATATTGATCAGTGGTGGCTGGCGCGTGTATCGCCACGTAACGGCGCACTGTTGTCTGCGCATACGCCTATTGGCGTGCAGCGGGTGCGGGAGCAGGGCTCCGATCTGGTGGCGGCCCTGGAGGGTGTTACTGATCGCGATCAGGCCGAAGCCATGAAAGGCACATCGATTTTTGCTTCCCGCAGCCTGTTTCCTTCGGCGCCAGACGATGAATATTACTGGGTCGATCTGATCGGCAGTCGGGTCTATCTTGAAGATGACGGCCAACTTGCAGGTATTGTCCTGGAGGTGATGGATAATGGCGCGCACGGCGTGCTGCGGGTTGCGCGGCATCAGGCCGACGCCCAGGGCGAGCCGGCGCCGCTTCTTGACGCCAAGGGGCGTGTTCAGGAATGGCTGGTGCCTTTTGTCAGCGAACACGTGCCGCAGGTGGATGTAGCGGCTCGCCGCATCGTTACCCGCTTCCCACTGGATTTTTGATGCGGTTTGATGTGATTACCCTGTTTCCTGAATTGTTCACGGCAGTGAGCGATTCGGGCGTCACGGGCAGGGCGCATCGGCAGGGTATCTGGTCGGTCAATACCTGGAACCCCAGAAACTACACCACAGACGTACATCATACGGTCGATGATCGCCCCTATGGCGGTGGGCCGGGTATGGTTATGCTCAGTCAGCCGCTCGAGCATGCTTTGATGGCAGCGCGCTCGCATCAGCAGGCTCAGGGTGTATCGCCTTTGCCTGTCATTCTGATGAGCCCCGTAGGGCGTCGTTTTGACCAGGAGGTAGCCCAATCGCTTGCGGCCACGCCGGGTGCGATTCTGCTTTGTGGTCGCTACGAAGGCATTGATCAGCGCTTTATCGACCAGTATGTAGACGACGAACTGTCTTTGGGTGATTTTGTGCTCTCGGGTGGGGAAATTGCCGCCATGGCAATCATGGATGCCGTTGTCAGGTTGCTGCCCGATGTGCTGCATACGGCTGATTCGGCAATCCAGGACTCTTTCCAGCCGTCACTGTCTGGTCTGCTGGACAGCCCTCACTACACACGCCCAGAGCTATTTAATGGCATACCGGTACCGTCGGTACTGGCCTCGGGTCACCACAAAAATATTGCGCGCTTCAGGCGAGAGGCCTCGCTTGCGCTCACCGCAGCTCGTCGGCCTGATCTGATCGAGGCGGCCCGGCAAAAGGGCTGGCTGACCAACGAAGATGAGGCGTTTTTGCGAACACTGCCATCGGGCATGTAGCGGACAGTCATGCTAAGGGCAGGGTTTTTCTCGCATTGGGTCCTTGCCTGTATTACTATTGCTTAGTCAACTATTTTTCCGTGCAGATCGGCGCGGCCAGCCGCGTGCTGTTTATTTGCGTCGCTTGCCAGGCGCGTAGCGTGCTGATCGTCTGCGCTTATACCTTCAGGCCCGTCAAAGGCGCCTGCTGTCAGAATTTTGCGAGGCCGTTGTGATTCCATTTTCAGTATTAGATTTATCTCCCGTCAACGAAGGCGAAACTACCCGCGAAGCATTGCATCATTCCCTGGCGCTGGCGCAGACCGCTGAAAAGCTGGGCTATCGCCGCTTCTGGATGGCCGAACACCATAATATGCCGGGGATTGCCAGCGCGGCGACCTCGGTTGCGCTCGGGTTTATTGCGGGCGGCACGCAATCGATCCGGGTCGGGTCGGGCGGTGTCATGCTGCCGAATCATTCGCCGCTGGTGATTGCCGAGCAATTTGGCACGCTGGCCTCGCTGTATCCCGATCGTATCGATCTGGGACTTGGGCGTGCGCCCGGTACGGATATGACAACGGCCCGTGCATTGCGGCGCGACATCCATGCTGCCGCAGAGCGTTTTCCTGAAGATGTTCAGGAGTTGCGGGCTTATTTTGAAGATGCGCGGCCAGGGCAGGCAGTGCAGGCGGTACCGGGTACCGGATTGCGCGTTCCCTTATGGCTGCTGGGCTCCAGCTTGTATAGCGCCCAGCTGGCCGCGCACCTGGGTCTGCCCTTTGCCTTTGCATCGCATTTTGCACCTACCGATCTGATGCCCGCGCTGTCGGTCTACCGGACTATGTTCCAGCCGTCAGCCTACCTGGACAAGCCGTATGCGGTGGCCTGTATCAATGTCATTGCTGCTGATACGGACGAAGAGGCCCGGTTTCACTACACTTCCATGCAACTGGCTTCGGTGCAGCTGTTCCGGGGCAAGCCGGGCAAAATGCCGCCACCGGTAGACAATATCGATGCACTGGTCACGCCCATGGAAAAGGCCGGTGTCGAGCAGAAGCTGGCTTATTCCATGGTTGGATCGCCGGCCACTGTACAGCATGGAATAGAGCGCTTTATTGAGGCTACTGGTGTCAATGAACTGATGATTACGTCGCGCATTTATGACGTGCAGGCCAGGCTCACGTCCCTGGCACTGACGGCGCCCATATTCAATCCGAGCGTCAACGCAAACGCCTGAATTTAGCGCAACTGGCGTCGCCGCAAGCAGGCGATACCGGCCGTTTGTGTGCATTGCAACAACGTTTTTCGCCGATGCACTTTTTTGGTGCGTAGATTGCATGAAAGTTGTGCTGTGCACTAAATATTTGGCTTTTGGCTATTTTCACTTGAATTTAAAGCGTGTATGATTTAAGTATCGTCGTACGGTTCGAATCACGGGTCTTAGCATCTTGATTTTTAAGAAAAAATCTCTATATAACTCGTATTGAAACGTAAATAACTCTTGCCTTTCTTAGGGTTTTCCATCA
Organism: Advenella incenata; assembly: GCF_004217095.1. Classification (GTDB taxonomy): domain Bacteria; phylum Pseudomonadota; class Gammaproteobacteria; order Burkholderiales; family Burkholderiaceae_B; genus Advenella; species Advenella incenata. Next base: position 2,133,320 of record NZ_SHKO01000001.1, read on the forward strand.
CACTATATGGCTATGGTCACTAAAGTTCTTTTTGTATGCATGGGCAATATTTGTCGCTCTCCCGCTGCGGAGGGGGTCTTTCGTCGCCTTGTCGAAGAGGCAGGCTTGCAAGACTCCATTACGACAGATTCGGCCGGAACTCAGGACTACCATATTGGTGATCCTCCGGACGGTCGCGCCCAATTGGTGTCGAGAAAGCGCGGCTACGATATTTCCCAATGCCGCGCCCGGCAGGTCACTCCCAATGATTTCAAGGAGTTCGATCTGATTCTTGCAATGGATTGGGATAATCTGTCGTATCTGCAGCAAATTTGTCCAAAGCCGCAACAGCACAAGCTGATGCTGCTAATGCGATTTGCGAACGACTACGAAGAGGCAACGGTGCCGGATCCCTATTATGGCGGTCTGGACAGCTTCACGCGCATGCTCGACTATCTGGAAGACGCCTGTCAGGGCGTGTTCGAGATCATCAGCAAACGCGTCAAGCAATATCAGGCAGCTTAAGGCGGCTTCAAGTGGCAGCTAAATCGGCCATTCAGGGCCATAATGCTGCTATTAAAGTGGGCAGAAGTGGGCAGGAATGGCCAACAATGTCCTGAAGCAGCCTAAGGCGCAACCAAAGCGCTCATGTCGCGCTCAAGGGCTGGCATGTGCATGGCGCTCAGCGTCGGACCGGGCAGGGCAGCCTGCATCGGTCCAGGGGATAGGCAGGCAATCTGTCATCCCCGGTTTTATGCCCGGTTACTTATCGACGGGAAAAAACAGTTTCAATCTGTTGTCCTTCTGTCTATTGACTCCCCAGCCGGCGTTTCCCCTCTTGAAGGGCATTTCGCAACACCTTTTTATTGCATCGCATTAATCCCTAGTAATTTACTAGGGATTTTGCTATACTTGAGTAAATTACTAGGTTTATTGGCAAAGGATTCGCTATGCGTCTTACTACAAAAGGTCGTTTCGCTGTTACCGCCATGATTGATCTCGCCCTGCGCCAGAATGGCGGGCCTATTACCCTTGCGGCAATCAGCCAGCGGCAGAATATTTCCCTGTCTTATCTGGAGCAGCTGTTCGGCAAGTTGCGTCGTCACGAACTGGTCGACAGTGTGCGCGGACCCGGAGGGGGTTACACCCTGGCCAAGTTCGCTCGCGAAATCACCATTGCAGATATTATTTTCGCGGTTGACGAGCCCATTGACGCCACCAGCTGTGGCAGCAAGACAGACTGTTCGACCGGTAAGAACGGGTCGCTTAGCGGCAAATGCATGACGCATGACCTGTGGACCCGGTTAAATCGTACTGTTGTGGATTATCTGGACTCAGTTTCCCTGCAGGATCTGGTCGATCAGCAGCGCATGCGCCAGCTTGAGCACCAGACCGATTCCCCGGTTGTACAAATGAAAAAGACACCTGATGCCCTGGCATCTGTTATCGCTTAATCAGTGGAGTATAGAATGCTTAAATTACCCGTTTATCTGGACTATTCAGCGACCACCCCGGTAGATCCTGAGGTAGTTGAGAAAATGGTGCCATGGCTTTATGAAGAGTTTGGCAACCCCGCCTCGCGCAGTCACTCTTTTGGCTGGACAGCCGAAGAGGCCGTTGAAAACGCCAGAAAGCAGGTGGCTGATCTGGTCAACGCCGATCCACGTGAAATCGTGTGGACTTCTGGCGCAACCGAATCAAATAACCTGGCGATCAAGGGCGCAGCCAATTTCTACAAAGAACGTGGCAAGCATCTGATTACGGTGAAAACCGAGCACAAGGCTGTGCTCGATACCATGCGGGAACTGGAGCGCCAGGGGTTTGAGGTGACCTACCTGAACGTTCAGGACAACGGTCTGATCGATATGGACGTTCTAAAGGCGGCCATCCGCCCCGATACCATACTGATTTCAGTCATGTTCGTGAACAACGAAATCGGCGTCATCCAGGATATTCCAGCCATTGGCGAGCTGTGCCGTGAAAAGGGCATTATTTTTCACGTGGATGCAGCCCAGGCCACCGGCAAGGTAGATATTGATCTGGCCACGCTGAAAGTGGACCTGATGTCCTTTTCAGCGCACAAAACAAACGGCCCCAAAGGTATCGGCGCCCTGTACATTCGTCGTAAACCGCGCATTCGTATTGAAGCGCAAATCCATGGCGGCGGTCATGAGCGGGGATTCCGTTCCGGAACGCTCGCAACCCATCAGATCGTGGGCATGGGTGAAGCGTTCCGTCTGGCCAAGGAAAAGGGCCATACCGAAAACGAACGTATCCGGGCGCTGCGCGATCGCTTGTGGAACGGGTTGTGCACGATCGAAGAAGTGTATCTGAACGGCGATATGGAAAAGCGCGTGCCGCATAATCTGAACGTCAGCTTCAACTATGTAGAAGGTGAGTCGCTTATCATGGCAATCAAGGAACTGGCCGTATCCAGTGGTTCTGCCTGTACCTCTGCCAGCCTTGAGCCATCTTACGTACTGCGTGCGCTGGGCCGCAATGACGAATTGGCGCACAGTTCCATCCGGTTTACCATCGGCCGCTTCACAACCGAAGAAGAAATCGATTACGCTGTCGAACTCATCAAGTCCCGGGTCGACAAACTGCGCGATATGTCTCCCTTGTGGGAAATGGCCAAGGAAGGCATCGATCTGAACAGTGTTCAGTGGGCAGCGCATTAACAGTTTCAGGAGAAATTATCATGGCATACAGCAACAAAGTTCTTGATCACTATGAAAATCCTCGTAACGTAGGCTCGTTCGAGAAAGGCGACGAGTCTATTGGTACCGGCATGGTTGGCGCTCCGGCCTGTGGCGATGTAATGAAGCTGCAGATCAAAGTCAACAAGGAAGGTGTGATTGAAGACGCACGCTTCAAAACCTATGGCTGCGGCTCTGCAATTGCCTCCAGCTCGCTGGTTACCGAATGGGTAAAAGGCAAGACGCTGGATCAGGCGCTGGACATTCGCAATAAGCAAATCGCCGAAGAGCTGGCACTGCCGCCGGTGAAAATTCACTGCTCTATTCTGGCTGAAGACGCCATCAAGGCGGCAGTTCAAGATTACAAAGACAAACATACAGGTTAAGCACAATGGCAATTACCTTATCTCCGAAAGCGGCGCAGCACATTGAACGCTACCTCCAAAAGCGTGGTAAGGGGATTGGTCTGCGCTTGGGTGTGCGCACTACCGGCTGTTCCGGTATGGCGTACAAACTTGAATATGTTGACGAACTGGATACGGCTGACGAAGTATTTGAAAGCCACGGCGTGAAGGTCTTCGTAGATGCGAAAAGCCTGCCCTACATCGACGGCACCGAGCTTGATTATGCCCGTGAGGGATTGAATGAAGGATTTAAATTCACCAATCCCAATGAAAAAGCAGCCTGCGGCTGCGGCGAATCATTTACGGTGTAAACGTGACAGAGCAGGCAGCATCGCATTTCTCGTTATTCGGTTTACCTGAGCAGTTCGCCGTATCATTGCCCGACCTGGAACAGGCATGGAAAACCGTGTCTGCCAGGGTGCATCCCGACCGTTATTCCACAGCTTCGGCTGCCGAAAAACGGATCGCCATGCAATGGTCATCGCGCATCAATGAAGCCTATCAGGTCCTCAAAAATCCGCTGGCGCGGGCGCGCTATTTATGTGAACGGGCAGGGGCTGACATTGGCGCGGAAAACAATACGGCCATGGCCCCGCAATTTCTGATGGCACAAATGGAGTGGCACGAAGCGCTGGACGAATTGCGTGACCAGCCTGACGCACAGCGCGTGCGCGAGTTTTTACACACGCTGGAGCAGGCCGAGAACGACTTGTATGCACAGTTGCACACGCTGCTTGATGTCCAGAAGGACATTGCTGCGGCAACCGCAAAAGTGCGCGAAGGCATGTTCATTTCGAAAATCCATCAGGACGCCAAAGCGTTGCTGCGTCAACCTAAATAGAATTTTCAAAGCATGGCACTCTTACAGATTTCCGAACCCGGAGACTCTCCGGTCCCCCATCAACGTCGTTTTGCTGTTGGTATTGATCTGGGCACGACCCACTCGCTGGTTGCCGCAGTGCGCAACAGCATTCCCGAAGTCCTGGCCGACGAGAACGGCAAGGAACTGTTGCCGTCTGTTGTGCGTTATCTGGATGGCCAGGGTGTGGAAATCGGCTACCCGGCCGTTCGCAAGCAAAACACCGATCCGTTAAATACGCTGGTTTCCGTCAAACGGCTTATGGGCCGCTCCTATGACGAAGCGATCAGCATGAAATTGCCTTACGAGTTTTCTCCAGGCGAGGGTACCGTGCGCATTCGCACCCGCCAGGGCGACAAAACGCCGGTAGATGTGTCGGCACAGATCCTGGCCAAGTTGCGTCAGCGTGCTGAAGATGTGCTGGGCGACGATCTGGTGGGTGCTGTCATTACTGTGCCCGCCTATTTTGATGATACCCAGCGCCAGGCAACCCGCGATGCCGCACGCGTGGCTGGCCTGAACGTACTGCGCCTGCTGAACGAACCAACAGCGGCAGCGATTGCCTATGGGCTGGATAATGCCTCTGAAGGGGTGTTCGCTGTGTACGATCTGGGCGGCGGCACGTTCGACATCTCTATTCTGCGCCTGAGCAAAGGCGTGTTTGAAGTGGTTGCTACAGGCGGTGATACGCAACTGGGTGGCGACGATTTTGACGAAGCCATTGTGGCCGATATCATGAAGCACCATAGCCAGGAGCAACTGACTGTCGCAGATCGCCGGCTTATGCTGAGCCGCGCACGTCAGATGCGGGAAAAACTCTCTGGCGCCACCAAGGCTGCCTTTGAGGTGTCATTGTCCAACGGACTGAATATTGACCAGATGTTCCCGCAAAATCATTTCGAAAACATCAGCCGTCACTTGATCACACGGACGCTGACGCTGGTTGATGACGTGCTGCATAGCGCAGGGCTGACCCTGCAACAGATCGATGGCGTGGTGCTGGTTGGCGGTGCGACCCGTATGCCGGTCGTACGCAACCGCGTGCGCGAGTATTTCGGTCAGCAACCACTGACCGACCTGGATCCGGACAAAGTCGTGGCGCTGGGCGCAGCGCGCCAGGCCCACTTGCTGGCCGGCAATCGCGCCCCTGGCGAAGACTGGCTGCTGCTGGACGTGACGCCGTTGTCGCTGGGACTGGAAACCATGGGTGGTCTGGTCGAGAAAATCATTCCACGCAATAGCACCATTCCGGTAGCCCGGGCTCAGGAATTTACGACCTACAAAGACGGCCAGACCGCCATGAGCATCCATGTGCTGCAGGGCGAACGCGACCTGGTCACCGACTGTCGCTCGCTGGCGCGGTTTGAACTGCGTGACATCCCACCGATGGTGGCCGGCGCAGCGCGCATCCGCGTGACTTTCCAGGTGGATGCCGATGGACTGCTCAGTGTCACTGCCGCAGAACAAAGCACGGGCAAAGAAGCGCAGATTACCGTCAAGCCTTCTTACGGATTGACCGACGAGCAGATTACCGCCATGTTGCAGGAAAGCATGCAGAACGCCGGCGAAGATTCAGCACAGCGTATGCTGCGCGAACAGCAGGTAGATGCACGCCAGTTGATCGATTCAGTCAAGGCTGCCATGGAAAAAGACCGGGACCTGTTGAGCGAAGAGGAAATTCGCGACATTACCGAGCAGATTGAATCGCTATCGGGTCTGTCCGATACCGATGATATTGTCGACTGGCGTGACGCCACTGACCGGCTGGCCAAGGCCACCGAAGATTTCGCCGCTCGTCGCATGGACAGAAGCATTCGCGATGCACTCGCTGGCAAATCGCTTAACGATATCGCTTAACGACCTCATAACGGACCCAAGTTTATGCCCAAGATTACCGTATTGCCGCATCCCGATGTCTGCCCGGAAGGCGCCGTCATTAGCGATGCACCTGAAGGCACATCCATTTGCAGGATTCTGCTGGACAATCATATTGAGATTGAACACGCCTGCGAATTGTCCTGTGCCTGCACCACTTGCCACGTTGTGATCAAGGAAGGCTTCAATTCAATGGAAGAGGCCAGTGACGACGAGGAAGATCTGCTCGACAAAGCCTGGGGCCTGACTCCGGTATCACGTCTGTCATGCCAGGCGCTTGTGGCTGATAAGGATCTGGTTGTGGAAATTCCTAAGTACACGATCAACCATGCCAAGGAAAACCACTAATAGCTAGCCGCTAGCTGCCGTATCAGCTGAACAAAGAATGCCCCTGAATTCATTTGTGATTTTTCAGGGGCATTTTTTTTTCTGGACGCGCTTTTCAGTGCCTTGGCATGGGTTGTGTGCCTGTGCTCTTGTTTAATCTTGTTCAAGGTTATTGATGATCGTTCAACGCCGTTCGCAGTGCATCGACGATTGATCCCGGTAATCTTGTGGCCTGACTGGCAGCGTCAGTTGCGTGGCTGGCTATTGCTGATTACTCCCAAAGCCATTTGCTAAAAGAATCTGGGACAGATGACACCAAGCAAGCCCGTGACCATTGTAGGAGGAACTGCCTGTGGATGCGTGCGGACTGGCGGCGTAGCATTGACCAATACCCGGCAAATGACCAGCAGCAGCAATACAAACATCGCCCACGTCTTATAACCCATGGTGTGCCTCTAAGCCGGGTTTAGTCATTATCCTGTTGGATGGGTTCGGACTCATAATTCGTCTTTTTCTCTCAAGATAGCTGTAAAGGCAGTGCCTGTCTTGTGGGGACAGCGTCATATGCAGCGTTTGATTAAAAATTCGGAAATGGGCTGCGGCCTATGCGTGACAACACGATTGTGGCGCCGCAGGTGCAAGCCGAAATGAATACGCAGCAAAGGCGCAAGTATGACGCATGTGATCCGAAATTGAATTGATATGGATCAAGAAAAAGAAGACAATCGGTAAAATTCATATACAGGCAGCCACGTTTCAGGCGGACAAGGTAGCCAACGGGTGCTGGCGCCGCCAAACGCTGGGTACTGCCTTAGATTAAACACGCTTGGTTTGTGAGCGCTTTATCAGCAAGTGGTGTGTGCAATAACGATGCATCTGGGTCTTTAGCAAACCCGCCATCTCCGTGAGTGCAGGCAAACAAAGCCGGCCATCGAAACCTGCATTGCACAGGCTCCAGTGACCGGCAGAACCGGTATTTTTAAATCTTGACGGCTTTTTCCTTGCCGGTCAGATAGCCAACCGCTGCACTGAAGCGATCGTGATATTTTTCATCGATCAGCGGGGCGACCTTGTCCTTGACTACGTCATGCAGGCCGGGTTTGCCGCCTTTGCCTTTTTCCCAGTCACCGGGGTGCTGGAAGTTGCTCATGATGTAGGTCCAGCCGTTGAGCTCGTCTACCGACTGCAGGCCGGTGGATTCGGCACCGGCAGGGCAGGAAAGCAGACGTGCCAGTTGCTTGGTATCCACGTTGTAGGCCCACAGGAAATTATTGACGTGTGTGCCGCTGTCTTCGCCAATGAATAGCGTGCGCAGTTTTTCTGAAAACTTGATATTGTCCGGATTGGCAATTTTATCTGCGTTGGCCGTATTGCCCAGCGCATCGGGGGTTTTCAGATCTTCGCCGATCAGTTCTGCCGGTGGTTTCATGTCGACTGGAACCCATTCGCTGTTGATTGGCTTGCCAGTATTGTCTTTCTGTCCGGCTTTCAGATTCAGGGCATAGACGGCGCCGGCATACGGGCCTTGGACCTTGATGTCGCTGGAGCCATCCAGCATGGCATCGCGCACATAGGACATGGCTGAGTAGGCGATTTTATCCTTGGCGTTAACCGTTGTGCCTTCCATTTTTGAAAAGCCCATGCTACCGCCGGCAACTGCGGCGTGACGGTGGGTTTCCAGGAACGTGGCGGCTTTTTCCATGCCGGGTTTCAGCTTGACCCAGTTGACCTTCTTGTCAAAGACGATTTTTTTGAAGGAATCATCATTGGGGTCTTCCGTTTTCACTTCCATGATGTCTTCGGGCGCCAGCTTGTCAGCCAGCGCTTCAATTTCATCGCTGGTCGCATGACCCAGATGAATCCAGGTCAGATCGGCCGAGCCAGGGCCTTCGCCGCTGGTCTGGTGCCATTTTGCGACATACAGGTTACCGGCAGACAGGTCTTTTTCTTTGTCTGCAACAAACATGAACAGGCCGCCATGGTTGGCATCGTCGCCCATCAATGCGGTACGGTTGTCCGGCATCACCTGAATCAATTCATGTGAAATACGGCCCAGGTTGTAATGTTTCTTGATGGTGGCGGTGCCGTCGGGGTTGACCGTGACTTCAGGCATATGACCGTAGTGATACGGGTTGGCTTTTTTCTCGTCGCCGAAGAGTGCCTTGCTGAAGCCTTTGAATTCGTCGTTCTTGGCCACTTTGAAGGCATCCGGTTCATATTCTTCACTGGACAGATGCGTGTTCCATGGCGAGAGTGAGGCGCCACAGGTGATCCACAGACCATGCACACCAGAGGTATCGACATTGTGATATTTCACCAGCGACAGGTGTCCGGTATCCGGATCCTGGTCCAGTGTAAGCACGGCGATAGGAGAGGGCAGTTTGCCGTACATGTCGTCGCCATTCAGGTTGCGGGTGGTGTATTCGAATTGCACCACTGCAAATACTGTATTGCCTTTGACGCCTTCGACCTTGGCGTTGTCCAGCTTGAGCAACGACGTGCCATCGGGGCTGTCGGAGAAAATCTGGCGCTCTTTGCCAGCAACCGACGTGTCCATGATGGGTTTGTTATTGATATCAAAGTAACCGCCAGCGATGATTTCACCGCCTTTGCCATCGGGTACTTTATCGCCGGTCAGAAAGAACGGTTTGTAAGCCAGTTCAAACGTGGTGTCGGTGTTGTCGGCCCAGTTTATTTTCAGGGACGAGCCCACTGTAGTGTCAGCCAGCGCGGCAGGATTATCCAGTGTGGGTGCGGGCATGCCGATAAACTCGGCAGAGGCAAACGCTTTTTTTACAGCGTCGGCTGTCTGGGCGGTAGCAAAGCCGGCGAAACTGCCAAGCACACCGGTAGTAAGCGGCAACATGGGCGCACTGGCCAGGGCCATCAGGCTGCGACGACGGGATGGGGAGAATTGAGCGGATTTCATATGACGTGATCCTGTTGACAATAATGCGCAGATATTACAGGTTTAATATGACAGGAATTCGTACGGTGGCTGCCGAAAATTTTGTAAAACCGTATCGCCTTTAAATGTTGCTGAAGATAAAAAAAGCACGGCTTAACGGATAGCTGTGGCAATATTGCTATGTAAAACAAGCTTTACATTACATTTGAGTCAATGGTATAGTAAAGGTTCCTTTACATGTAATCTAAGGCGATTATTTATGAAACGCTATTTTCTAGAACTGGGGTCGAGCATAGTAATCTATATGATCGCGATTTTTGTCTCAACTTATCTATTGGACACTATTGGCGACGCTTCGCCCATACGCGTGGCAATTGCACTGTTGCCAATGATTCCAGCCGTTGGCATATGTTGGGTGGTCATTCGTCAACTTCGGCGGTTAGATGAACTACAACGAAAAATCCAATTCGAAGCCTTGAGCTGGGCGTTCGGCTTAACAGCAGTGGCTACATTCAGCTACGGGTTTCTTGAAACCGTTGGATATCCGAAATTGTCCTATTTCTTTATTTGGCCATTAATGGCAGTCTTTTGGATAATTGGAATTTTCGTTAGCCTCAGGCGATATTCATGAAGAATATAATTAAGCAGCTTCGAGCTGAAAAAGGCTGGTCTCAGGCCGATTTGGCTGCACTGCTAGAAGTATCCAGGCAAACTGTGAACGCGATCGAAAACGAGCGATATGATCCCAGTCTGCCTCTGGCGTTTACAATTGCACGAGTATTTGACAAGTCTATCGAAACCATATTTAAGGAAGACTCATAGGCCCCAATAGTAGGTGTCTCACACGAGTAACGGCACTATAAAAACCATTGAAGCAGACGCCCTAGCAAAACGCATTAATCGCGGTGATGGCGCCGGTGGTGTGACCGATGACCGCGATAGTCCCGACCGCCGCGATAGTCTCTGTGGCCGCGATACTCTCTGTGCCCACGATATTCTCTGTGGTGGGTCCGAGGGCGATAGTATCGGTGACGACTGTAATGGTTGTATTTTCTTTCATACTTTGGTCCGCTGTAGCGGTAACCATCACGATACCCATAATTGCGATCATGCACTACACAACCGGTCAGAAAAATGGCCAGAAAGCCAATAATTACAAGCAGTTTTTTCATTGAAGTTCTCCCTGTTTATTTTGCCGATATAGTAAACAGGATCAGCTTCGATATGTATTGCTCAGTTGTAAGCCGAATTTCAGTCCGGTACAGAGAAAGTGGGCACCGGGTGCTAACCCGGTCGTCGCGTGCAGCTCACTCTGAACTTCCCCAAATGCCAGGATCCCTGTTTTGTAGTTCATTTTTAAATATTAGTCTATTTCCTGCCGAGCCGTATATGCATGCAATCCGCATGTTCAGTTTATAGTCAGTATTTTGTTGTTCTAAAAAAACTATAGGTTCGATCGAAATTCAGAATACGACAGCGCCAACCGATTGTGGCACTCTTATGAAAAATCTAGGAGAACGTATGACTGAATTTGATTTGCTGGTCACTGGCCATCTGGTATTGGCGCATGGAGAAATTTCCAACGGGTATGTAGCCATCCACAAGGGCAAAGTGGCTCATGTAGGGTCGGTCGAGCATGGACTGCCGGCTGCGAAGCGGACAGAGCAGTTCACAGATTGCTATATATTTCCTGCAGCCATAGATTCACAGGTGCATAGTCGCAGCCAGAAAGGGCAGGAGGATTTCCTCTGGTCCACCCGCTCAGCGGCGGCCGGCGGCGTCGGAACGATTGTAGATATGCCTTACGATGCAGGAATGCTGATTTGCAATGCGCAGCGGTTTGAGCTGAAAAAACAGGAGGCCCAGCAGCAGGCAAGGGTGGATTTTGCGCTATATGGAACCGTACATCCGGATGAAGGGGCCAGCAAAATCGATGAAATCGTCGCTGCCGGCGCGATCGGCTTCAAGTTTTCTACGTTCGGAACTGATCCAGAGCGTTTTCCCCGTATTCCAGCCTTTACCATGCACGATTGTTTTGCTGCCATCAGCGGATACGGGTTGATCGCAGGGGTTCATAATGAAGATGATGAAGTCGTCAAGCACCTGATTGAACGGGTTCGGGGCCGGGGCCAGACAGATTATTCCGGCCACTCTGCCAGCCGGCCCGTATATGCGGAGAATCTGGCTGTACTCCAGGTATATGAACTGGGGGCTGATACCGGCTGTCGTGCCCATGTCGTGCATTGCTCCAATGGCCGTGGCTATGAGATTTGCGCGTCATACCAGCGCCAGGGGTATCCCGCGACGATGGAAGCCTGCCTGCACTATATGGTGTTGTCCGAAGAGGAGGATGTCAGCCGTCTGGTGGGGCGGGGCAAAGTCAATCCGCCTATTCGCGGCAAGCGCGAGCGCGAAGCGCTCTGGCAGCATCTGGCAGCCGGCAATTTGACGGTCGTATCGACTGATCACGTTAGTTGGTCGCTGGATCGCAAGACCAGTACAAATATGTTTGACAATGCATCCGGTGCAACTGGCCTGGAAGTGTTGCTTCCCATGATGGTCACTGAAGCGGCAAGACGTAATATTCCATTGAGCAAGGTTGTACAGGTATTGACCTACAACGTGGCACGGCTTTTCAGCATCCAGGATACGAAGGGTGCGTTGGAAGTAGGGCGTGACGCTGATCTTGCCATTCTGAAAAAGGATCCATACGTATACGACGGCAAGGCCAGTGGCCAGAATTTCTCGGATTGGAGCCCGTACGATGGGCGTACGATCGACTTTAAGGTGAAGAAAACCATGGTGCGAGGCAACTGGGTATTCGATGGCAGTAATGTTACCGCTGAGCCAGGCAGTGGCCAGTTTATTCGTCCCTTATCAACAGCAGGATTATCGTCATGATGAAAGCCAATCAGCAGCGCTATTGGGATGCCCTGATGGAACTGGGCGCAATTACAGATGCGGCGCTGCCTTATACAAGGCGATCCTTTAGCGAGACTTTCCTGGAGGGGCGCCAGTGGATATCCGAGAGGATGCAGCAACTGGGCATGGTGGTGCATGTGGATGCGGCTGGCAATCTGGTGGGGCGCCTGGCCGGTACGGATAAAAACGGGGCAGTGATCGCTGTCGGTTCACATAGCGATACGGTGCCCGGCGGCGGGCGCTTTGATGGCGTCGCCGGCGTTGTTGCCGGGCTCGAATGCGTGGCCTCGCTGCAGGAGCGCAATATCAAGTTAAATCATACGCTCGAAGTGATTGATTTCCTGGCAGAAGAACCCAGTGAGTGGGGCCAGTCATGCATTGGCAGCAGGGGCATTAGTGGTCATTTGTCAGAGGATATTCTGCGTTGTCCACACCCGCAGACCGCAGAACTGCTTGCAGACGCAATCGTTCGTATGGGCGGCAGGCCAAATGCCCTGGTCAAGCGAGACGATATCAAGGCATTTTTTGAAATTCATATTGAGCAAGGCTGCGTGCTGGAAAACGAGGCCTTGCCGATTGGCGTGGTCAGCGCCATTGTCGGCATTATCAGGGTGCGCATCAAGTTTAAGGGGCAGGCTGCGCATGCGGGGACGACGCCCATGCATATGCGTAGTGATGCACTGCTCGCTGCAGCACAGACCGCCTGTGATATTCGCCAATTTGCAGCTCAAATGGCCAGCGACAAGCCAGAGCATTACGTTGTGGCCACTTGTGGCCAGTTCAATGTCAAACCGAATGCCAGTAATGTCGTGCCAGGGTTTGCCGAAATTTCAGTTGAAATGCGCTCGGATCATCGGCCCAGCATGGAGGCCTTGCACAGGCAGCTCGAGCAAATTGCTGCTCAGGCCGCAGCAATGAATCAGGTTACGCTGCTATCTTGCGAGACGGTCACCGATACCCAGCCCGTCGTCTGTGCCCCGCAACTGATGGCGCATATTCGTGATGCCAGCGACAGCCTTGGGTTGCCGTACAAAGTGATGCCCAGCGGTGCTGGCCACGACGCAGCATTTTTAAGCCATATCAGTCCTTCAGCAATGATCTTCGTGCCCAGTAAAGGGGGTAAAAGTCATTGCGCGCACGAGTGGACGTCGGCAGAGGAGCTCACCCAGGGTATCAGCGTGCTGATCGATGCGATAGAGCGATTCGACGGTTCAGCAAAAAAATTAAAACAATCAGCTTGACGTTGATCGTCGAGTATCAAAGGACGAAATATGGATAAAATTCAAGATTACCGGGGGACGGGAGCAACGGATGACGGCGTGCCGGCCTACCCAGCCAGCTCTCAGGCGACCACGAAAAACGGCAACGGTAAAACGGCCAAGGCTGTGGCGGCGGCCTCCATAGGTAATGCGCTTGAATGGTACGACTTCAGTGTATTTGCTTTTTTCGCCAGCTATATCGGGCACAGTTTTTTTGTAGATGGCAACGAGGTATCGGCACTGATCAGTACGTTTCTTGTGTTCGCTGTCGGATTTATCGCGCGACCCATCGGGGCATTGTACCTGGGCTCCTATGGTGATCGGGTAGGGCGCAAGGCGGCACTGACGCTGACGATCGGAATCATGGCAGTGGGTACGCTGATCATCGCGATTGCGCCACCAGTCTGGATGATTGGTGTGGGCGCTCCTATTCTGTTGCTAGCCGGGCGGCTGCTCCAGGGATTCTCTGCCGGCGGTGAAATTGGCGGCGCGACAGCGTTTCTGGTGGAAAGCGCTCCTGTGGAAAAGCGCGCCAGTTATGCGGCATGGCTCCAGGCAAGCATGGGGGTCTCAAACATTCTGGCCGCGTTCATGGGCATGATGATCACAACGTATTTTGATGATGCGACCATCTCTCTGTGGGCGTGGCGCATTCCCTTTGTCGTTGGATTGCTGATCGTACCTCTGGGTTATTATATCCGTCGCACGCTGGATGAAACTCCGGAGTTCGAAGCACAAAAGAAGATGCGGCCAGCAGACAAAAAACCGTTGCTGGACATTGTCCGCCTCTATCCGCGTCATATGATCTTGGGCGTTTTGTTTTCAATCCTATGGACCGTGTGTGTGTATGTGCTGGTCATTTATATGCCGACCTATTATGCGTCACCGGTGATTGGCTTGGGGTTCTCCCGGAATCAGGCGTTTACCGCATCGCTGTTGGGCAATATATTCATGGTGATTGGCTGTGTCTTTGCCGGTAGACTGGCAGACCGTATCGGCGCATCCAAAGTATTGCGTGCCGGGTGCGTGACACTGATGTTTATTTCCTGGCCGCTACTGACCTGGTTACATCAGTCGCCGACCATGACCAACCTGATCATAGTCCAGATTTTGCATTGTTCTGCAGTCTCGCTATTTGCCGGGGTTGCGCCTTCAGCACTTGCGCAACTGTTTCCCATACAAGTCAGGTCCAGCGGCATGGCAGTCTCATACAATATTGCTGCGATTTTCTTTGCGGGCTTTACTCCTGCTCTGATGACATGGGCGACCACAGTAGATGTCATGGCGCCGAGCTATTACATGTTTATTGCATCTGCGATTGGTCTGCTTGCGACGATAGGAATGTACAGGCTCAAAAGGTAAGTCATAATAGTGTTATGACCCTTAAACCAAGCCATATCCTGCAGCAGCTTGAATTCAGGAATCTCATCCGTTTTTGTCATCTGTGCCAGACGCGAAGTCTGGCACAGACGGCTGCGCAGCTGGGTATTGCGCGGTCGGGCATTAGCGACTCGATTAGCACGTTAGAAGGGGTGTGTGGCCTGCCGTTATTTCGGCGCGAATTTCGACAGTTCATTCCCGATGATTCGGCGTTAATCTTGAGTCATCATTTTTTGCGACTGTGCCTGCTGGAAGATTTTGCCTGTCGATACACACAAGCAGCCTGCCATGAGAGGGGCTGGATCCGCATCCGCTTTCCCTATACCGCTTATCGCGGACAAACCAGCGCTGCTTTTTTCGATGCGATCTTAAGGACCCAGCGGCAGTACCAAAATACACTTTTCAGTGTTGAGTTTTACGACAGTTATCTTCAGGAGTTCGACAGTCGGGAGGAATGGACTCCCCCCTGGCCACGGCTTGCGCAAATTGATATTGTGATCAGCCCGATTTTGGAAAATCCAGGCGCCAATTCAATTCTCAAGGCTGGCGGCTGGCTCCTGTTGCATTCGCAAGCGGTGCAATCGACTTCGGGTCGCGCCGGGACAGATAGCCGGTATGAAGGCAGGGTTTGCATTCCGCGCATGCCCTGGGCGCTATTGCAGCAGGCCATGCAGGTATGTGCACAATTGCAACTAGACTATGAATATGACGATCGTGATTATCTGCAAATCATGATGCGTCCGCCCCAGGATAACCGTGTTTTTCTGGTCAACCAGCTTTGTCTGGATGCGACTTTTGATGCAAACTGGCAGCTTAGCCCTGTGGACAGTACGCTGATGTCTGCGGTTGAACTTCGTGACTACGATGATCATCCCGGCGCGCAACTGTTGCTCCATAATTTGCGCCGTGTCATGGATCGTCCGGCGTCCGGCTCACAGCCTTTTTCGCCCGAAACCACGCTAAGGCAATGGCATTATTTTGGCCTGGTCGCCGAGCAAAGTTCAATTCGCAAGGCTGCGGCCCAGCTGTATATGGCCCAGCCAGCGCTGAGCACGCAGCTCAAACGTTTTGAATCTTCTCTGGGCTCGGTCCTGATTGATCGGCACCAGGGCACCCGGCAACTGGCCCTGACGCCTTCAGGCGCGTTTGTATTGGACGTGCAGCAGGGTATGCGGCATATGCTGGCTGCCATACAATCCTTTTTGCAGACCCGGCGATTACAACAAAATCAGAGATTGTCCCTGGGTGTGGTGCCAAGCGCAGACGTCAATAGCAGACTCAGCGAGCTGATTGTGAATCAGGTGGCAAAATGGCAGGCGCATTATCCGGATGTGCGACTCGAAATTGTCGAAGATAAGCAGCAAGTGCTGGTCGGGCTGTTACGCAGCCAGCATATCCATTTGGCATTTGTCGAAGACAACGTTTCCTGGCTGGTGCAGGAAGCGGTATCAGCGCCAGAATCCATCGGCCTGGTGGTTGCGCCAGAACTGGCGAACCGATTGGGTATTGTGCAAGGTCAATCGCTCGATTGGCATTCACTGGGTGATTATCCACTGGTATTACCCAGGCGCGAATCAGGGTTGCGTAAGCTTATTGACGACCACTGTGTCGGCCAGGGCGTTACGCTGGTTGCTGATGTGGAGTCCGATAGCCTGAATATTAACCAGCGCTGGATTGCTGAGGGAAAGTATGGCTCGCTATTGCCCCGGTCGGCGGTCGAAAGTCTGATATCCGTGTGCAAAGCATGGTTCATTCCGCTGACCCCGGTGCTGCATCGGACGATAAGATTATCATATTTGAAAAATCGCCAGCTTAATCCTGTGGAAAAAAATCTGATCGATTACCTGCAACTCGAACTGGAAGACGTGCCAGGAAAGCACCATACGTCGCGCGCCTGAGCATGAGGTGTTGCCCCAGGTGGTCGGTTTTGCCGGCAATACTTGCGCGCTGCAGGCCGTTTGAAATTTTCGTTGTACTTTTTCATGAAAAACACCCCAAAGGTTGAATTTAAGTTCAACTTTTGGGGTGCAGTTCAGATCGCCACCTTTTCCGTGCAACATTACGTCGCTCATCAGTGCGGTATCAGTCTTCCTTGCGCAGGTGCGGGAAGAGCAGTACATCACGAATGGTCGGGCTGTCAGTCAGCAGCATAATGTATCGGTCAATGCCGATGCCGCAGCCACCAGCGGGAGGCATACCGTATTCAAGCGCACGAATATAATCGGCGTCGTAATACATGGCTTCTTCATCGCCTGCATCCTTGGCAAGAACCTGTGCCTGGAAGCGTGCCGCCTGGTCTTCGGGATCATTCAGCTCGGAGAACCCGTTGGCAATTTCGCGACCGGTAATGAACAGTTCAAAGCGCTCAGTGATTTCCGGGTTGCTGTCCGAGGCGCGCGCCAGCGGAGAGACTTCTACCGGATAGTCAATGATGAAGGTCGGATTCCACAATTGTGATTCGGCCGTTTCTTCAAACAATGCCAGTTGCAATGCGCCAATACCGGCGCGCCCCAATACCGGGCCATCAACCTCGGCGCCCAGCCGGCGCAACTCGGTTCGCAGGAAATCCACATCATTGAGCTGTGTTTCTGTATAACCTTCGGCGTACTTCATGATGGCCTGCGTGATCGTCAGGCGATCGAACGGCTGGCTCAGGTCCAGAGGTTTGCCCTGATGGGTCAGAACCGCGCTGCCGGTCGCTTCAATGGCAACATCGCGCAGCAATTGCTCGGTAAAGTTCATGAGCCACTGATAGTCGGTGTAGGCCGCATAGAACTCCATCATCGTAAATTCAGGATTGTGCCGCGGGCTGACGCCTTCGTTGCGAAAGTTGCGGTTGATCTCAAAGACCCGTTCAAAGCCGCCTACGACAAGCCGTTTCAGATACAGCTCGGGTGCGATACGCAGGAACATCTGCATATCCAGCGCGTTGTGATGGGTCACAAACGGCTTGGCTGCGGCACCGCCGGGAATTGGGTGCAGCATGGGGGTTTCCACTTCCAGAAAGCCCGATTCGTTCATGACCGAACGCATAGCGGCAATGGCTTTGCTGCGCACCTTGAAGGTGTTGCGTGATTCTTCGGTCATGATCAGATCGACATAACGCTGGCGATAGCGCAGTTCCTGGTCGGCAATGCCGTGGAATTTGTCGGGCAGGGGTCGCAGGGATTTGGAAATCAGATTGATCGATTCAGCGTGAATCGAGAGCTCGCCCTTGTTGGTCTTGAAGACGCGGCCACTGACGCCGATGATGTCACCGATGTCCCAGGTCTTGAACTGTTCGTAAACCTCTTCACCCACGCCTTTTTTGTCCAGATAAATCTGAATGCGCCCGCTGGCGTCCTGGATGGTGGCAAAACTGGCTTTGCCCATAACACGCTTGAGCATCATGCGGCCGGCAACACAGGCAGGATTTGCCTGAGGGTCCAGGGTTTCTTTGTCGAACTGGTCAAACTGTTCGTGCAGGGCCTGTGCCTTGTGTTGCGGTTTGAAGCTGTTGGGATAAGCCACACCTGCCGAGCGCAGGCGCGACAGTTTTCCTCGTCTTTCGGCGATGAGTTTGTTTTCGTCCACTTCGGTAACGGGCGCGTCTTTCTGGTTGTCGTTCATAGGGTTTGCTGATGTTTAGCTTGGCATGTCAGACACATGTGACATGCCAGGGTGAATGGGTTACAACATTGCGGCGCGCCGCCCGGATAGGGCAACGACGCTGCTATTGCCTGGTTACTGGCTGTACTGGCGTATATCATCAAGTTCTTTGCTGGCAAAGTGCTCGCTATTGATATACCGAATAATATTCTCTGCCACGGCCTGGGGGCTGCGCAGCACACCGGTTTCGTTCATTGTGTTAAAGCGCGCCAGATCTGGGAAATCGTCTGTATTGCCGGACCGAATGGTAGCCTGCATGCTGGTGTCGATGACGCCGGGGGCAAGCGAAACTAGCCTGGCGTGCGGCGCTTCAAGACGGGCGACACGTGTGTACATGTCCAGCGCAGCCTTGGTAGCGCAATAGACGCCCCAGCCGGCGGTGGGCGAGCGTCCGGCGCCCGAAGAGATGTTAACGACCCGTACATCTGCGCCCAGCGCGCGGGTGGCGCGTAGCAGGGCGGTGGTCAGCAGCATGGCGCTGGTCACATTCAGATTGAATGTGCTGGATATGGCATGGGCGTCGTCGAGCGTATCGTACTGGGCGACCGGGCCCAGCGAACCGGCGTTGTTGATCAGCAGATACTGGTCTGCGGTCTGATCCAGCTGGGCAAAAATACCCAATGCAGCTGCTTCGATATGCTGCACATCTGACAGGTCATGGCCATAATGAATATGCTGGCACCCGGATGCCTCGGCCAACTGCTGCGTTTGCGGGTCGATGTTGCGCGATACGGTAATGAGCTGGCGCGCGCTACCGGCCAGGCTGCGGGCCAGTGCTGCACCCAGGCCACGCGAAGCGCCGGTCACGATAGCGATGGTTCCACTCATATCAAACTCCCTGCTTTAAGCTGGCTTCGATAAACGGATCAAGATCGCCGTCCAGTACTTTTTGGGTATTGGATATTTCGACGTTAGTGCGCAGATCCTTAATGCGGCTATTGTCCAGCACATAGGAACGGATCTGATGACCCCAGCCCACTTCGGTCTTGGCGTCTTCCAGTTTCTGCTGTTCGGCCAGACGGTTGCGCATTTCCAGCTCGTACAGTTTGGAGCGCAGCATAGACATGGCTTCGGCCCGGTTACGATGTTGCGAACGGTCATTCTGGCACTGTACAACAATGCCTGTCGGCATGTGGGTAAGCCGCACGGCCGAATCGGTTTTGTTGATGTGCTGACCTCCCGCACCACTGGCGCGGTAAGTATCGACCCGCAAATCCGCTGGATTGATTTCAATCTCGATGGAGTCATCGATTTCGGGGTAGACGTAAACACTGGCAAAGGAAGTGTGGCGTCCATTGGATGAATCGAACGGGCTTTTGCGCACCAACCGGTGTACACCGCTTTCCGTGCGCAGATAGCCGAATGCGTATTCGCCTTCGACCTTGATGGTTGCCGATTTGATACCGGCTACGTCGCCATCTGACTCTTCCAGCACTTCGGTTTTGAAGTCCTTGCGTTCGCAATATCTGAGGTATTGGCGCAAAAGCATGGAAGCCCAGTCCTGAGCCTCGGTGCCGCCGGCACCGGCCTGGATGTCGACAAAGCAATTGAGGGGGTCGGCCGGGTTGGAGAACATACGGCGAAATTCGAAGCCTTCGATGATCTTGCCAAAGCCGTCGGTATCTTCTTCGATGGCAAGCAGGGTCGCATCGTCATCGTCGGCACTGGCCAGTTCGAACAGTTCTTGTGTATCGCGGATATTTTGTTGTAGTTCATCCAGGACCAGGACGACATTTTCCAGCGTCTTTTTCTCCCGGCCCAGTTCCTGGGCTTTCTCGGGATTATTCCAGACGTCTGGGTTTTCCAGCTCCAGGTTGACTACTTGCAGTCGTTCCGATTTGGATTCGACGTCAAAGATACCTCCGAAGCGCGTCCTCGCGCTCTGCGTAGTCTTCGAGACGGGCGGCGAGTTGGTTTTGACGTTCTGCTTCCATGCGTGTTATTCCCTTGCTGAGTAATTTTGCTTAACCCTTTATTTTAGCGCACCCGCGTGCCATGGCTGGCCGAATGCCGACATTGGGCTGCAAAACTTGCTCAGTGCTCCTGCAGGGCGTGTCTCATTCCCCTAGCGCGCAGGTTGCTGGCCGGACACATTGCCGAAGGCGCCCCCGACCGTACCAACCACACCGTCGATATGCTGCCCGGGTGTGCCGGTTGTTGTACAGGCGCTCAAAGCCAGAAGGGTAAACAGAAGGGCGCTGGTAAGTTTCATAAGTTTTCTTGGGAAATAAAAAGGCAGCGTAACAAATTGCCGTCTGCTTGCCTTGTCGGGACGGTAAACGTTGTAACAAGAATACCCGAAAACCGCCCGTTTGATAGCGATCGTAATAAATGGCTGGCCGCAGTGGCAGCACTAGAAGGCAGCAGGCTCGGCGTGACGCACCATCAGTTGCACATTTACAACGCCATTCCAGGCATTGGGCGCAATTTCATAAATAAGATCAGTGTATTCCGGCAAGGCCTCGGCATGATTGAACCAGATCGCATCGTATTGCTGGTTCATGCGTTCCAGGCGCAATTTGAGGTGTTTTTCCTTAAGCAGGCGCTGATTGAGCACTCTGAACGTGTCCCGGAAAAGCGGGGGAGGGAAACCTGCACCCCATACGTGCTCATGCAACATACCGGCCACTTCTGCTGTCGTAAAAAGGGGATCCAGCGACCCGTCGGTCTCGATCAGCGGCTCAAAGCTGTCTTTGCCGCTGATGCGGCGTACTGCCAGGTCAAAGGCTTCTTCGAATTCGGCAAAAGCCTCTTGCCGCAGCGTCAGGCCGGCGGCCATGGCGTGGCCCCCGAATTTGAGAATCATGCCCGAATGGGTTTTGGACACCAGATCCAGTACATCGCGCAAATGCACATCGGGTACTGACCGGCCGGAACCGCGCAGCTCGCCCGGATCCCCCGGGGCAAAGGCCAGGGTGGGCTTCCAGAATTTTTCCTTTAGCCGTGAGGCGACGATCCCGACCACGCCCTGATGCCAGTCAGGATGAAAAACGCAGACAGTGGCATTGCGGGCCTTTTCAGGCGCTTCCAGGCTGACCAAGGCTTGTTCGCTCATATCCTGTTCGATGGTGCGACGCCGATGGTTCATCGTATCCAGTTCGCGGGCCAGCGCCAATGCTTCAGCCTCGTCATCCGTCGTCAGGCAGCGGATCCCGATGCTCATGTCGGCCAGACGACCAGCGGCATTGATGCGCGGGCCGATGCGAAAACCCAGGTCCAGTGCGGTTGCTTCACGGTTGTCGCAACTGGCGACCAGGAACAGGGCCTTCAGACCCGGCTGCAACTGATTATTCCGGATCTTTTTCAATCCTTGCGATACCAGCAGGCGATTGTTGGGGTCCAGCCGCACCACATCGGCCACAGTTCCCAGTGCGACCAGATCGGCCAGCGCGTCAAGCCTGGGACCTGCTTTGGCATCAACCCAGCCACGGCGGCGGAACTCCGCGCGCAGCGCCAACAGGACGTAAAAAATCACGCCTACGCCGGCCAGGTTTTTGGATGGAAATTGGCACTCGGGATGGTTGGGGTTCACAATGGCGATGGCATCGGGCAGCGCATCCCCTGGCAAGTGATGGTCGGTGACCAGTACCTGCATGCCAAGGTCGTTGGCCGCTTGTACTCCATCGATGCTGGCAATGCCGTTGTCCACCGTAATCAGCATATCCGGCTTGCCGGCATGGTGTCGGCTGGCCAGTTCCACCACCGCAGGCGACAGGCCATAGCCGGTTTCGAATCGGTTTGGCACCAGAAAATCCACATCGGCGCCAAAGGCGCGCAAACCACGCAGAGCGACAGCGCAGGCAGTGGCGCCATCACAGTCGTAATCGGCAATAATCAGCAGTTTTTTCCTGGCGGCGATGGCATCGGCAAGAATGGCCGCAGCCTTGTCGGCCTGATTGAGTTCCGACGGGTTGATCAAGTCGCTCCAGGACAGGCGCGTCTGCTCGGACGAGGCCACGCCGCGGGCGGCCCACAGGCGGGCCAGCAGCGCGTGAATACCACTTTCCTGCAATTGTTTTTCATGGTCCGGATTCACCGGACGGGCTGTGATTTTTACTGAGACCACCATTGCTTCCATTGCTTGCGTTTACCGGGCAGCCACTTGAGCAGCGCCGGTGTAGGTTCCAGGGTAAGCGTGATCCAGCGGTCATCGCCGGTCAGGATCAGGCTGACTGGCATGGTAACAGGGTTGCCCCCAGATTGGGTTTTGAGGGCTGCCGCCAGTTCAAGTGTAAGTGCCTGCTCCACTGCGGGCAACAGCGCCAGCCAGTGGCCCCATTGGCGCTGGCGATGGGCCGCTTCCAGGTCGCGTATCACGATCGGCATTGCCGTTGATGGTGCAGTCAATTGTGACGCTGCAGCGCCGCCAAACAACCAGCCGCCATTGATCAGCGGCATTTGCCTGTCGCGTCGCGCCTCATTCACGGGGTGATGATGCCACGCAATCTGCAGTTCGCTAAGCAGGCGACGCAAGGGTTTGAAAGCATCCTCCTGAGGCCAGACGTGTGCCAGATCGGCGCTGGCAATCAGCGTCGGACTGCGTGAGGGTAAATTGAACCCTTCCGGTACCGCCACTGTCCAACCTTGCCGGGTGTGACCTGTCAGGGAGAACGGGGTATCGGTAAATATATCAACCGCACTTTCATAAAGTGCCAGGCTTTCCTGCTCTGTCACAGCAATGTCGCTCGCGGTCAGCATGTGCGCGCCGCTGTTACTCAGGCCAAAGTGCGCCAGTTGAAACAGCCAGACGGGATCAGTGCCTTGTGCTTCTGGCACCAAAATGGGCGCCAGGGCGGCGCAGGGCGCCTGACCAGGCGTGGGCGCAAATTGATAATGCTGCACCAGCCATGCTTCGTATGGTGTGCAGCCGGTCAGGTCTGGATCGGCCAGGTGAATATGCGGGGTGGCATATTCGAACAGGCGTCGCAGCAGCGTTGCGGTTTTTTCCAAATGGACGGCGGTTTCGCCTGCCACCGAATGCGGGGGAAGCGCCCCGGAAATGATCAGTTCCATGCTGGACATGCGCACATAATGACAATCCTGATTCTATGCAGCGCCAGGAATTCTGGCTTTTTGAAAAATGGTGAGAATGAAATAGCTTCGGACATGGATTTGCATGAGGCGCCATTCGTTGCCAGTGCATCGCATCCCGGTTCGGGGTTTGTTTGCAGGGCGCTCAGAGGGCTTCAATTTAAGTGACCAATCAGGGGATTATAACGGCTAAGTTACGGCAGTAAGCGTATCTGGGCCAGGACGGGGATGGGCTGGTTCCTGAATGCAGGTTATAGCCGGTGTTGTGTTTTGGCTGTGAACAACAGCGTGGTGTACGGGCAACGTGGGGGAGCGCAGTCACAAAAAATGCTGCCAGGCTCCGGACACCTGAGGGAAAGACGGCTTAACAGTAAAGGACGGTCGGGCCGGTAAGATAAGGGCGGTCAGATGGGTCAGTCTGACTTGCATGGTCATTTTCCGGGCTGTATTAACGCATTCTGTGCGTGCTTGATATCCTGAATGATGCTCTCTTCGATCAACTCGGCGTCTGAAGTGATGTTAACGCTGTATCCGTCGCCAATCTTCACCCATTTGCTGCGCTTGCTGCCTGGTCCCGCCATTTTGCAAGATACCTTGAAATTGTACTGGCTTTGCGCCGGAAGGCGGCTCTTGCTCTCACCTACCTCGTAGTAGCTGGTGACCGATATCTTGAGGTCTTTCTGGTCAACCTGGGCATCGCGACAGATACGTTCCCGGGAAATCAGTTTCCAGATCTGTTCTTCAGTGTTGTGTTTCGGGCGGAAAAAATAATTAAAAATGAGGAATGCAGCTATGCCTGCAATAATTAATACGCTATCAATACTCATTGGTTGTCCTCATTTGGGTAAGGGTAGGATCTTACCTATCATTTGCTCACTTAGGTAAGGTATTGGCCTTTTATGAAGAACCGTTTTTGCTTTTACAAGGTTTATGGCATTGATCCGGCCTCATGGGGGCATAATGGTTAGTCCAATCATCATAATGGATTCGACATGAGCAGAAAAGCCATACAAATATCAACATCACCGTTAAATGCAGGTGGCGTCGTGTTAATCACTGTGGCCAATGACGGTTCCATCTGGCAATCGAACAGGCAAAACACGTCGTCATTAAGTGATAAATGGTCAGAATGGACCAAGCTGCCGGATCTGCCTCAAGGGGACTATGACGAAGCGCTCAAAGAAGGGTGACAGCGAGCAAGTCACGCTATCTGTGCGCCCCCGGCTTTATCACCCTGGACAAGGCGAGCAGAGCATTCTGTGTTGTTGCATCATGATGGTGGGCAGTCAAATCATACCATTGCAGCCCATTGTGGTACGGTGATGTTGCCAGGCAATTTAAGTGGTCATCAAAAGCGCTCATCCGTTCTTTGTGTCCAGTGCCTTTTGTGATCAGACTACAAAAAAGCGGGCAGGGGCGCCGATCCGGCGCGCAATGGAAGATGGTATTTTTATACTGTCAGTCCACAATAAACAGTTTGACGCCGGTACGCGTGAACGAGCGATGGGCTGCATCGCCAAAATCCGAGACCTGATAGCTCATGCCCGCCGTGAGCATGAATGTGCGTCCATCTTTCAATTGTGATTCCAGTTCGCCTTCAAGTACATACAGGATATGCCCGCGGTCGCACCAATGGTCTGCCAGATACCCGGGGGTATATTCGACCATACGCACGCGAATGTCGCCAATATTGAGCGTGCGCCACAATGCCTTGCCTTGCTCGCCCGGATGTTCGGTAGCTGGTAATTTTTCCCAATCGGTAACGGTAAAGGCCAGGGCAGGTATCTTCAAAGTAAACCTTTGCACGAAAAGAGTTGTATGCCTGCAATTATAGCCCGGCCATTGCATTTTTTATCAAACAAAAGTGACCAGGATGGCTTCCATGACAAGACGGTCAATGGCGCCATCTTATTGCTGCGTTCGGACAGCTGCCGGCTTCAGAGTCATAGCTGGCAGAGCCAGGTTGTCAAACGGGCACGCCCCATGGGTCTGCTCAAAAGCGCCGTACTCTTATAAAACCCGTGGGCGGCTTCTAATGGAAATGCTGATTGGCAACGTAACGCCGCATCCGCGACATATTCAGAAAATCAATGTCCTGTCGATGCCGTTGCCTTTCTACCATTGCAATAAATTGTTCGGCTTCGTTGTCGCGCAACGTACGACTGTCACCATTTTGATAATGAAACTTAACGCCGGGATGGCCGTATTCATAAAGTACGCTTACAGAATGAATGTGGTTCATAGAGACCTCCAGATGAACTGATATAAGCGCGGCGGTACATTGTAGATTTTGGTCGCCGTCACTTATATGGGATCACCCATAGACCTATAGTATTCATATGAGGTCACTGCCGGAATAATCAAGAGCAGCGCGGGCGGGGGGCAATTTCGTTTCCGGTTGGTCAACGGTACCCCATATGTCATTTACTCATCAGCAATTTGATTTGATTGCCAGAGCGTTGTGCCACTTGACTGGGCATCGGGCTCGGTAGTGATAGTAAAAAAATTGTTTGCGAAAAAATTAATCACAAGTGAAATAGGCATCGAGATCAAGGTGAATGCGCTTGGGTGGTCCGCCAAAGTGGGTTGTATACAAATGTAATAATTGTCACTCTGTTGCCATATCGGTATATGGGAATAGTCGGATTAATATAATCGGCCTATTGGTAATGGCGATGTCTTGCCGCCTACCTTTCATGCTGGAAATTTCCCGATATCCTGATCCACCAGACTGACCAACGAGGACTAAAATTAGATGAAACTTCGCACTACCATCACTACGCTGTCTGTGCTTATGGCAGCCGCATTTCCTTTGTCTTCTTTTTCACAGACCGCAGCGCCGGACGCCAAGCAAAGTTCTCTGGCAAGCGGTCTGGTGTCCGATGGCGGCGTATCGGCAGAGCTGACTTCGGTAGTAAAAACGGGTAATCGCGTGACGGTCAAAGTGCGCTTCATGGAAACGGACCCGGAAGCAAACAAGATCAGTGTGGTGTATTCGCGGCTGGATAAATCAGCGTATGAAAATGATTTTTACCTTCTGGCTGGAGATAAAAAGTATCTATTGTTGAAGGATTCCGCAGGCAAGCCATTGGCTCCCGAAAAACTGGTGTTGGCTGGAAAGGGGAAATTACGCGGCATTTGGTACGGCACTTTTCCCGCACCGCCAGCAGGCGAAAGCCTGATGTTATTCCTGCCGAATATCGAGCCGCTTGGCCCGTTCTCCATCGCGGATGAATGAACCAATGCAGCGCGGTTATCTTACCCGTGTGGCACGGTTATCCTCGATGCTGCTGGCGCTAGGGCTGCCAGGCCTGGCGATCGCGCAAACCGCTATTGATCGTGACCAGTACGTTCTGGATCTGGTGCCTCAGGTACTCGATTTGCAGGCCACTTCCTCTGATTTACAGATAGCTTCATCTGATTTGAACGCGGCAACCAGCGACTTGTCCGAGAACGCGAAAAAGCTTATTGAAGCAAATGGCCGCATCACCGTGCGCAAAGCCAATGGCGGCACCATTCTGTCTGTTGCCAGTGATATTCTGTTTGCATTCGATAGCGCAAACTTGTCACCCAAGGCTCAGGCAACACTGAAGGATATCAGCGCCATCATCAATGACAGCCAGGTGAAGGAGGTCAAAGTGATCGGTCATACGGATGCCAGGGGTACAGACGCCTACAATCAGAAACTGTCCAGGGCCCGAGCGCAATCGGTAGCAGCGTTCCTTGTACAGGAGGGAGTGGCGCAATCGCGGATCAGGTCGCAGGGGCGTGGAGAAGCCGAACCCGTGGCCGAAAATGAACTCAACGGCAAGGATAATCCGCCAGGACGTGCGAAAAACCGGCGGGTTGAATTCGTTCTGCCCAAGTAGGTGTATTCCGTCCTGAGCCGCTGCGCCTGTGATATCTATTCTTTTGTTGCGATCTACCCCAGGATGTTCATTTGTTTTTATACGAATCACGCTGAGCATCCTGCGGGTTTTTCGTTCAGGCACCACGCCATGTTCACCATGTTCGCCATTTGTGCCGCTGCGTCGACATGACAGCGATTACGGATGGCGGATTTTTTCTGCACAATATTTCATTAGTCATTTTTTGTTGAGCGCAGCGTTTGGCGTTTTTTTTGCATGTTGCTGACGCCGAACAAGAGCGCGGCCGCGGACAAAGCGCAGCTCGGCCAGCATAACGGCGATCGCCGATTATCCGACATTACCTGATATACAGAAGGGCTGTAGCAGCCCGAAGTAGCGGTCCTGAGTGCGCTGGCCGGAGCTGCGATCGGTGCTGCCAGGGGCGCAGTTCGTATTACAGGGTAACGGGTATCGGTATGGGGATTGCAAATTGCACGGAACAAAATACACTGAAATACAATCTTATGGAGGAGTCTGGGCTTGCCTGTCAGCCATAGGGGTTTTCAGATATCATCGGGGGCTTGATCTCTTTCAGTTGCGCCCGCCGTTGAAGGCCGGATCTGCTGCTTATGCAGTAAGCGCCTGATAGATAAACGAAATTTTCTTTTAATTCGGTTGTTCCATACTGGAATGCTACTCTTTGTAAAGAACAATATACGTGAAAATACCTTTTGAATTATGGATTGGTGCCCGGTACGCCGGCCTGACACGCACGCGTGGGCGGGGCAGAAAAGGCGACCGGTTTGTTTCTTTTATCGCAGGCACCTCCATGGTCGGGATTGCATTGGGCGTTGCCGCGCTGATTATCGTGCTTTCGGTCATGAACGGTTTCCAGGTTGATGTGCGCGATCGCATGTTATCGGTGCTGCCGCATATCCAATTGGTCGTTCCCAATGAAGATCCGGTCGCGGTTACGGATAACTGGCAGAAGCTGGCCGAGCAGGCCAAGCAGAATCCGCAAGTAGAGGGCGCCTCGGCCTTTGTCGCAGCGGGCGGCATGCTGGCGCGGGGCGATGTACTCAAAGGAGTGGAGATTCGCGGCATCGATCCGAAAAACGAAGGCAACGTTTCGGAATTACCCCAGCAAATGATCAATGGCTCGCTCGACAGCCTTGAACCGGGCAGTTTCAGATTGGTGATCGGCAGCAACCTGGCTCAGTATATGGGCGTGACGGTTGGCGATACGCTGTTGCTCATGACGCCACAGGGTTCAATCAATCCCTCGGGCTTTTCGCCCCGCATGCGTCAATTCACCGTATCCGGTATTTTCTCGTCCGGCCATTACGAATATGATTCGAATATGGCCTTTATTGCCGTCAAGGATGCGGCCGTGTTGTTTCGCGATGTCGGATCTGCCGGGGTTCGGCTGAAAATACAAGACATGATCAATGCCCCCGAAGTGGCCACGCAATTGACCAATTCACTGCCGCCAGGCGTCGTGGCGCGTGACTGGACCATGGATAACCGAACCTGGTTTGCTGCGGTCAAAACCGAAAAACGCATGATGTTCCTGATCCTGGTTCTGATAGTCGCGGTCGCTGCATTCAACCTGTTATCGTCCCTGGTGATGGCGGTCAAGGACAAGCAGTCGGACATTGCGATTTTGCGCACGCTGGGCGTCAGCCCCTTTCAGATCGGCAAAATCTTTCTGGTACAGGGCTCGCTGATCGGCTTTATCGGAACCTTCCTGGGCGTGTTGTGCGGCTGTCTGGTTGCCTACAATATAGATGTAGTGATTCCTTTTATTGAGCGATTGTTCGGTATCCATTTCCTGGATCCCAGCATTTACTTTGTCAGTACGTTGCCATCGCACCCCGAAGTGGACGACATCGGTCTGATCGGCATCACCTCGCTGGTGCTGTCGTTGCTGGCTACTATTTACCCAAGCTGGCGGGCTTCCCGCTTGCAACCTGCAGAGGTGCTGCGTCATGATTAAGCCGGAAAATGTCCCCATGCAGCAGGGTTCCTATGCCCTGGAATCGCGCGATGTGGTCAAATACTATGAAGATGCCAATGCGCGCCTGGATATTCTAAAGGGTGTATCGTTGCAGGTGTCTGCGGGCGAAATGGTTGCCATCATCGGCGCATCAGGCTCGGGAAAAAGCACCTTGCTGCATATGCTGGGGTTGTTGGACAAACCGACCTCAGGCCAGATTCTGATCAATGGACAGCAGACCCATGCGCTGCCTGAAAAGGCCATCAGCCGTATTCGCAACGAAAGCCTGGGCTTTGTCTATCAGTTTCATCATCTGCTCAATGAATTCAATGCGCTGGATAATGTGGCCATGCCATTGATCGTGCGACGAATGGATCGCAAGCAGGCACGGTCCCAGGCTGAGGCCGTACTTGAACGTGTAGGTCTCAAAGAGCGGATCCATCATACGCCAGGACAATTGTCGGGCGGTGAACGTCAGCGTGTGGCATTGGCGCGAGCCCTGGTGACGCGACCGGTGTGTGTGCTGGCCGATGAGCCGACAGGGAATTTGGATCGTGAAACGGCTGCCAGCATGTTTGCCTTGCTCAAGCAGATGAACTCAGAATTCAGAACGGCGTTTGTCATTGTGACTCACGACGCCAAACTGGCGTCACTGGCCGACCGGCAACTATTGATGGAACGGGGCGTATTGCAGGCAGCCTAATCGCGCGCAGCGCACTGCCATGCCCTGCAGCGCGAAGGAGAGAGCATGTTCATAGATACACATTGTCATCTCGACGCATCCGAATTTAATGACGATCGCAATGCGGTTATAGCGCGTGCAGACCACGCCGGTGTCAGGCGGATCGTTATCCCCGCCATCGGGCGCAGCAATTTTTCCACGGTTCGGCAATTGGCTCACTCTTTTGCTGGTGGCTATTACGCGCTTGGCATTCATCCTTTATTCGTTGCGCAGGCGGCGAACGAAGATCTGGATGTCCTGGCGCAGGAAATAGAGCGGTCCCTGTCTGATCCGCGATTTGTCGCCATCGGTGAAATCGGCCTGGATTTTTTCGTCAAGGAGATTGCCCAGGGACCGCCGCGTGAACGCCAGGAGTATTTCTACCAGCAACAGCTCAGACTGGCGCGCGAGTACGATTTGCCCGTGCTGCTGCATGTGCGTCGCTCTCAGGATATTATTTTGAAGTACCTGCGTCGCTACCCGGGCATCGGCGGTATTGCCCATGCCTTCAATGGCAGTGATCAGCAGGCTGATCATTTTGTTGGCCTGGGGTTTGCCTTGGGCTTTGGTGGCGCTATGACGTTTACCCGCGCGCATCAGATCCGTCGGCTGGCCTGCCGCGTACCGCTGGCCAATATCGTGCTGGAAACCGACGCTCCGGATATTCCCCCGGCCTGGCTGCACGAGGATCGCCCTCGCAATACGCCGGAGCAGATTCCTGCCATCGCCCAGGTGCTGGCTCACTTGCGTAACCTGTCAGTCGATGAGATTGCCCAGGCAACTGGTGCAACTTCATCGAAGGTTCTGCCGCGATTGGCCACAGCCTGATATTCAAAAAAAGGCGGGCCTGGCCAATGTCGGGCTGCCGCCGTACGCCGCCGTTTGCCACAATGGCAAAGGCCGGACTGCTTCCTGGCGGTACGCATGGCACTCAACCTATTCTAGTTGGCGCTTGTTGTATTGCCTGATTGATAAATCGGTCACGGCCATCTTGCAGTGCAGGGCGGGCAGGTGAACAATGTCAGTAGCAAGATTGTTGATCCTGACCCGGCCTTATGCATGCGCGCGCGACGCTTCCCGTTTTTCATCGTTCACTTCCTGAGTGCGCTACTGAGTTTTCTCCTGCGCGTGACGGGTTACCGGCAAGCGCTCCGGATCCGGTTGCGCAGCCATTGCGTATACCCGCATTTGTATGGATTTGCAGCGTTGCGTTGGGCATTGCTATTGTGCAATGGTGCCCGGTGCTGCCTGCGTTACGTCTGTTGATTCCGCTATGGCTGGCCTGCCTGTGTCTCTGGTGGCTGTCGAAGGCGTCAGTGCAGGCATCATTAAATGGGGGCCGAACACAACAAAATTGGCTATTGAAGCGGGTGTGGGCAGCGACCCGGGCAGCACGAGGCAACGCCCCGCATCGCACAGCTAGCCACACAGATAGCAGCGCAATTAGCCACACAGATACACGCGCTTGGCGGTTCATGCCAATCCTCATCCGGGTCGCATTGCTACTCAGTGTGCTGGGCCTGTGCCTGGTCAGTGGTATGCTGTATTCAGTCTGGCGGGCGCAATGGCGCCTGGCAGATAGCCTTGATCTGCGACTGGAAAATCGTCCGTTGTCGGTGCAGGTGCAAGTGACCGGGTTGCCGCGTGATCTGATCAACGGATGGGCATTCGAGGCGCGTATTGTCGCGGGTGCGCTTGCGCAGCGCGTGCCTGAACGGGTGCTGCTGCGCTGGTATACGGGCGCGCGCAGCGGACCATTTACACCACCGCAACGGCCGGCAGCAGGTTTGCCCGACCTGCGTCCGGGACAGATATGGCAAATGACGGTAAAGCTCAAACGCAATCATGCACTACGCAATTTTCATGGATTCGATTACGATGCCTTTCTATTTGCTGCAGGTGTGCGCGCCAGCGGCACGGTCATCGGTTCCGCACGCCTGCTGCGTGATGAAATCTGCAGCGCATGGCGACCCTGTATTGAACGGGCTCGGTTCGTTCTGCGCCGCGCATTGAACCAGGTCCTGCAGGATAAGCGCTACGGTGCGGTGATTATCGCACTTGTCATGGGAGACCAGAACGGCATAAGCAACGAGGATTGGCAGGTTTTCAATCTCACTGGCATTACACATCTGGTGTCTATCAGCGGCTCGCATATTACCATGCTGGCTGCTCTGGGCAGTCTGGGGGTGTTTCGGCTGTGGCGACGGCTGCGTCTTCAAGGCAAGCAACTGGCTGAACGCAGACCGGCCCAGATCGTGGCCGCCAGTGGGGGGCTGCTGGTGGCAGCCACCTATTCAGTACTGGCAGGGTGGGGCGTCCCGGCGCAGCGTACCTTCATGATGCTTGCACTATTGTGGCTGTCTGTCATTTGGCGGGCCCGTATAAAAAGTACAACCCTGCTTTCCCTCGCAGCCTTGTGCATACTGTTGCTGGATCCGTGGGCAGTGCTGTCTATCGGATTCTGCCTGTCCTTCGCTGCTATTGCCAGTCTGATGTTGTGGGGATACCGTAGCAAACAACACGTGTCGGCAACGCCAGGTCTGGTGGGCAGGGGTTTGCAGCGCTTGTGGGACGTCGCAAAAATGCAGCTATTCATGAGTGTTGCCTTGGCGCCTTTGCTCATAGGCCTATTTCAACAGTATGCTTTTGTGTCGCCGCTGGTCAATGCCTTTGCTATTCCGGTTATCGGTGGATTGGTTACGCCGCTGGCGCTGCTGCTGGCCGTGTTCTGCGCTACCGGCTTGTGGCCATCAGCGGCCGGCTGGCTGGCCGATGGCGTGCATCGGCTGCTTGAGACTGTGCTAGCTGGGGCGCGTGTGTTAGCTGGCATCGAATGGGCGACGCTCGATTTTCCTGCGGTACCTGGCCACTGGATTGGTCTGGGTATGCTGGGGCTGTTGGTGTTCGTTCTGCCCAAGGGCGTTCCTGGGCGTGGGCTCGGTTTGATCTTGCTGATCCCTGTATTGTTTTTTCGACCACCCCGGCCATTGGCGGGAGACTGGTTTATGACCGTGCTGGATGTCGGGCAGGGCGCTGCGGTGCTGGTCAGTACGCAGCAGCATCACCTGCTGTTTGATACTGGTCTGCGCGGCAGTGTCGTTAACGATAGCGGCAACCTGGTTATCGTTCCTTATCTGCGGGCAGCGGGCATTCATGCGCTGGACGAGTTGATCATTTCCCATTCCGATCTTGACCATGTCGGCGGAGCGGGCAGTGTGTTGCAGCAAATAAATGTGAAACACGCCTATGCCTCGTTTGCACTTAATCGCTACCTGGAACACGAACAGGATGCCCTGCAGCGAAATCTTCTTGTGAAAAACCCGCAAGCGACCTTTGATTTTTGCCGGCGAGATGTGAGCTTTGAATACGATGGTGTTCAATTTCGTTTCTATCATCCTTTCGAAATCAAGGGGATGCCCGCCAAGGCGGATAACGATCACAGTTGTGTCTTGCGGATACAGGGCAGGCATCATTCCGCGTTATTGACCGGCGATATCGGCGCTGCTGTTGAAGCCCGGTTGCTGCAGGCGCCATCGCCCATTCCCGCGAGTGATGTGATCATGGCGCCGCACCACGGCTCTGCAAGTTCATCGTCGATGGCGCTGGTTCAGGCCATGCGGCCGACCCTCGCGTTTGCCCAGGCAGGGTATTTGAATCGTTATGGGCATCCGGCCAGCAATGTGGCGGCACGTTGGCGCGCTACCGCGCAGCTGTATCTGGATACCATCGACGCCGGCGCGATTCAGATCCGATCCGGCGCTACTGGTTTATGGGTAAATTGCGCAAGGGCATCGCGGCAACGTTATTGGGATGGCTTTTAGCTTATGATAAACAGGCCCAGGCACGCCTATGCCGGCGACAGATATTTCTGTAGCAATGCGCTTGAGTTTATGCGCCCACACTTCAGGATACGTTGTCTTGCATCCCGATTAACGCTATGCCATTCAAGGAGTTTTTATGCAATCGCCCCGTTTGAATTTCGTCAACTGCATGAGTCCTGCCGGTATTCATCGCATGGCCTATCGGGAATGGGGCGATCCGGCCAACGGGCGGGTGCTGTTATGCGTGCACGGGCTTTCGCGCAATGGCAATGACTTCGATGAAGTGGCCAAGGCCATGTCCGACGAGTATCGTGTGGTCTGCCCGGATATCGCCGGACGCGGCGCATCCGATTTCCTGGCCAATCCTGCCAGCTACGTCGTGCCTCAGTATGTCTCGGACATCACCACGTTGCTGGCAAGGTTGCAGCCGCAATCGCTCGACTGGCTGGGCACGTCCATGGGCGGCCTGATCGCATTGGCTTTTTCCGCCGTGGTCGGCGCCAAGCACGCGGCCATAGCAGCGACGGGCAATAGCGCATTGCCCAAGACCACCGGCCTGTCCCTGGGCAAGCTGATCCTGAATGATGTCGGGCCGGCGATCGAGCTGGCCTCTATCGAGCGGATCGCTGGCTATGTCGGCCTTCCTCTGCAATTTGACTCATTCGAGGCTGCGGTCAACCATATGAAAACCAATGCGGCCTCTTTCGGTCCGCTAAGCGATGAGCAGTGGGTGGCGTTTACCAAGGCGGCCATGGTGCAAAAAGGGCAGGTCTGGACTCAGCACTATGACCTGGCGATCGCCCAGGCCTTTGCGAGCCTGAAAGACGAAAAAATGCTCAAAGCCGGCGAAGCCATGCTGTGGCGGGCTTTTGACGCATTGCAATGCCCGATTCTGTTGATACGAGGCGAGCGTTCCGATTTGTTAAGCAAAACGACAGCGGAGCAAATGCAGGCGCGCAATAAGCACCTGCAAATGATCGAAATCCCCGAAACCGGCCATGCGCCTTCATTATTGCCGCAGCCACAGGTACATGCCGTGCGCCAGTTTCTGCTGTCCTGAGCCGCGGCGGGGACAGCTTGGCGTCAGAAAACCATCCAAAAGCTGTCTTTGCAGGGCAGAGGGCGTAAAATGTCAGCAGGATGACCGCTTTTATACAGACGTTTTTGCAGGGCGCCTGTCTTGAACAGTCGTTCGCAACAATCCGGCTTCGACCACCCGGTTTATGTGGGTTGCCGGATGACATAGAACACCAATTAGCATGACAGGAAGGGCCATGACAGAGTCGCTCGCATTTAAGGCAGATTTGCACTGCCACTCTACCGCATCGGACGGCGTATTGGCGCCTGCCGAAGTAGCAGCGCGCGCACACGCCAATGGCGTGACCCTATGGAGCCTGACTGACCACGATGAAATCAGCGGGATTGCGCCAGCCAGGCAAGCCGCCCAGTCGCTGGGCATGCAATTTGTTTCGGGCATTGAAATCTCGGTGAGCTGGGCCGAACGCACCTTGCATGTGGTCGGACTCAATATCGATATTGAAAACACCCGGCTCAACCAGGGGCTTGAGCAGATTCGGCGAGATCGCGAGATCCGTGCCCATCAGATGGCAGACAAGCTGGCTGAACTGGGTATTGCCGGATCTTATGACGGTGCCCTCAGTTATGCCGGAAACCCGAACTTGCTAAGCCGAACCCATTTTGCACGCTATCTGGTTGAGCAGGAATACTGCAAAAGTATGCAGGAAGTATTCGATCGCTATCTGGCCGATGGCAAGCCGGCCTACGTGGCCGGAGAATGGGCCGGGCTGGATGAGGCGCTCGATTGGATCCATGCGGCCGGTGGCATCGCTGTCATTGCACACCCCGGTCGTTATAAATATTCACGCCGGGAGTTTACGACGCTGTTTCGCACGTTCAAGCTGATGGGGGGCAAGGGGATCGAAGTGGTCACCGGTTCACATACGCCCGATCAGTACCACCAGTACGCCAATGTGGCACGCCAGTATGGTTTTCTGGCGTCCTGCGGATCCGATTTTCATAGCCCCAAGGAAAGCCGCATGGACCTGGGCAGATTGCCCCCCATGCCCAGCGACCTTATTCCCGTGTGGAAAGCATTCAACTGAAATTATGAATAAAGCATTTGTCAAGGAAAAGGACGACGACGACGAGGACGATCAGAGTCCCGAGGCCGTTGCCCTGCCGCCAGGCACCCGCAATTACATGACGCGTGATGGCTACACTATGCTGCGCAATGAATTGACGCATCTGATGAATGAAGAGCGACCAGAGATGGTCCAGGTCGTGTCATGGGCCGCCTCAAACGGGGATCGCTCTGAAAACGGCGATTATCACTATGGTAAGAAACGATTGCGCGAAATTGATCGCCGGATTCGTTTTCTGACCAAGCGGCTGGAGATGGCCGAAGTGGTGGATCCAGGCAAGCAGCCTGATCGCGACCGTGTATTTTTTGGCGCCCAGGTGCTCTATTGCGATGAACTGGGCGAAGAGTTTCGAATCACCATTGTCGGCGTTGACGAAGCCGAGCCTCTGCAGGGGAAAATCAGCTGGATTTCACCGGTCGCCCGGGCGCTGCTCAAGGCCCAGGAAGGCGACACGGTCACATTACGCACGCCTTCAGGTGTCAAACAACTGGAAGTGCTGGAAATTATTTATCCTGATGAGTAAGTGAAAACTGCGCCTGATCGTCCTGTGCCAGCTGTTTTTCCAGTACGGGCATGGCCTCGCGCAGTGCCGTGACCAGGGTATACGGTGGGTTGACGACAAACATGGCGCTGCCATACAGGCCATAGCCGTTTTCCGGTGGCCTTTTTACCGCCAGGCGCACGTGCACCCAGCTGGCGTCGCTGATCTTTTCCAGCTGCTTTTGCATATCGTGCACTTCTTTGCGCCGCACCAATGGGTACCAGACCGCAAAGCAGCCAGTCGCAAATTTCTTCAGACCTTCCCTGACAGCTGTCAGGGTATGGCGGTAGTCATTCTTGTCTTCGTAGGATGGATCAATCAGGATAATGCCGCGCCGAGGGGCGGGTGGCAGTTGCGAGAGCAGGCCGGTGAACCCGTCTTTTTCAAAGACGCTGACCTGTCTTGCCACATCCCGCGACTGCATCTGTATATTTTCATCCAGATGCGTGATTTCAGTGGGATGCAGTTCGAACAGGCGCAGCCTGTCCGCTGGGCGCATCAACTGCAATGCGATCCATGGCGAGCCAGGATAGACACTCAGGCCGCCCTGATCATTGAGCTGTCGTACATGGTCGATGTAGTCGGCCAGCAGTGCGGGTAACTGGGGCAAGTGCCACAGCCGCTCGATGCCGTCGCGAAACTCGGCGGTTTTCTCCGCCCATGCATCGGTCAGATCATAGACGCCGGCACCGGCATGCGTGTCAATAACCCAGTAGGGCGCGTCCTTGCGATTGTAATAATCGAGGATATGCAACAGGACTGCGTGTTTGAGCACGTCGGCATGATTGCCGGCGTGAAAGGCGTGACGATAACTGAACATGTGGCAGTACTTTAATAGGCGCCGAGATCGGCAGGAATGCGGACGAGTTCGTCCGTGAAAATGGCATCGCAGCCCCAGGCAAGTAGCTGTTTGGCCCGACGGTAATCATTGACGGTATAGGCGCACACTTTGTAGCCTGTGGCGTGGATCCGCGCGATGGTTGGTTCGTCCAGATATTTCTGATTCAGATTGATGGCATGGCAGCCCAGTGATTCGAGCGTGCTTTCAAAATCTTCGGGCAGGGTGTCGATCAGGAACGCCCTAGGTACATCGGCAGCATCGCGTGCAAATGCAGCCAACGCCTCGCGTGAAAAGGACGAAACCAGCGGAGCGACGCCGCCATTGGCCCACAATTGCGTAACGGCCTGTGCCACTGCGGAGCCGGTTTGCGCTTCACGGCCAGGGCACGGTTTGATTTCGATATTGCAAAGCAGGCCGTTTTCCAGAATGAAGCGGGCAAACTGGCTGAAGGTCGGCAATGGCTCGCCGGCGTACCAGGCCGAATGCCAGCTTCCCATATCCAGCTGGCCCAGCGCTTTGAAGGTCATGTCGGCTGCTGCGCCGGTGCCGTCTGAGGTACGATCCACTGTGTCATCGTGCAGCACGATCAATACGTCGTCGCCGCTGAGCTTGACGTCGAACTCCGACATGATAAAGCCATGGTCGTAGCCGCAGCGCAGGCCGGCAAGCGTGTTTTCAGGGGCAATGCAGCCGCCGCCACGATGTGCAATAACGGCGGGGTACGGCCAGGATACAGGGGATTTTGAAGACATGCAGGCACCAGGGGTCGTGAAATAAGGGCAACAGCAAAGGGCAATAACAGGCATTGTCGCACGCTGGCTGGCGCAGTGCATGCTGCAGCCTCATGCCAGCCAATTGCCTGAATTGATGCTAAAGTTTTATTTTAATTGAAAAAACGCTTAAAATAAGCGGTTATTCTGAATCGCTTTGCCAAACAGGCGGCTTTTCGCTTTCGCATAAGACATTCAATTTGGTCGGGAACACAATGCTAGAATCCTTTCGCACGCATAAACGTTTATTGCTCGTTGTACTGTTCGTTCTGGTCGTGCCTTCTTTCGTCTTTTTAGGTGTTGCCGACTACCAGTCGTTTACCAATAATGACGTGAAACTGGCTTCGGTCCGGAAAAACGACATTACCCAGGCGCAGTTTGACCAGTCCTGGCGTGAGCGTCTGAACCAGTTGCGCGAGCAAAATGGCAGCAATTTCAACATCAATGCCGTCGATACCCCGGCCAATCGCCAGGCCTGGCTAGACCAACTGGTGGACAATCAGGTGCTGCAGCAGGAAATGCTCGACCAGCATTTCAATGCGACAGACAATATGGTGCGTCAGGCCATTGCCAGCACACCCGATTTTCAGGACAACGGCAAGTATTCTTTTCAGAAATACAGCCAGTTTCTGGCTGAGCGCAATATTCGTGATGTCGATTATGAACAGTATGTGCGCCAGAGCCTGGCATTTGCGCAGTTGCTTGAGCCGGTTGCCAGCACGGTAAGCATCCCAGTGCAAACGGCGGCGCTGCTGCAGACGGCCATGACGCAGGAGCGCACCGTCAGGCTCAAAACCTTCGAGGCAGCGGCCTATGAGCAGTCGGTGCAGGTCAGTGACCAGGAAGTGGCCGATTGGTACGAAAAGAACAAGCAATCGCTGCAGGTGCCTGCGTATGTCAATGTCGATTATGTGGTCCTGAACCAGGATGCGGCCCTCAAAACCGTAGGCGAGATTTCCGACGCAGATATTGAAAGCTATTACAAAGCGAATATCGCCAAGTACACCAAAAAAGAGCGGCGCCAGATCAACCATATCCAGATCCAGATTCCTGCCGGCGCCGATGAAGCTGCACAAAAAGCAGCTCAGGACAAGGCAATTGAGGTGGCAGAAAAGGCCAGGCAGAATCCTGATTCCTTTGCCGAACTGGCAAAAACCTATTCCGACGATGCCGGTTCAAAAAATCAGGGCGGTAGCCTGGGCACCCTGGCCAAAGGCGATATAGCTCCTCTGGACGATGCCGCTTTTGGCCCGCAGGCCCCCGGCATTACTGATCCTGTCAAAATCGACAACGCCTGGCATGTGCTGCAGATTGCCAATATCGAGCCCGGCCAGGTTGAACCGTTGGCGCAACTGAAGGAAAGCCTGAAAAAAGAAATTGCGTTGCAGCAGGCATCTGAAAAATTTGCCGACTTGTCGACCAAATTGACCCAGTTGTCCAGCACCGAACGCGATTCCCTGCAGCCGCTGGCCGATGCCCTTGCGCTGGAGATTCGCCATGTCAGCGGTGTAAGCCAGACGGCTTTGCTGCCAAAAGAACAGGTGGGCGACAATGCCGCGATTGGCGGCAAGGATGCCGCCTATTTTGAATCAGGCCGGGTTCGAGAAACGCTGTTTTCCGATGAGGTGCTCAAGCAGAAAAAGAACTCCGGGGTGATCGAGATTTCCCCATCCGAGCTGATGGTTGTGCGTGTGGCCAAGGACGTTCCGGCCGCGGTTCCTGCGCTGGACGACGTCCGTGAGACCGTCCTAAATCGCATACGCGACGAAAAAGGGAAACAGCAGGCCGGCGAAGACGGTGTAGCAGAACTGGCCATGCTCAAGGAAAAAGGACCGGGCGAGCTGACCGGCTTTGGCAAGGAAACCACCATCAGCCGCCTGACACAGTCACAGTTGCCACCAGCCATGCTCAATGCCATCATGAGCGCACCTGCCGATAATCTGCCCGCCTTTGTTGGCTTTGAACTGCCCAATGGCTATGCCATTGCCCAGATCGAAAAAGTGACCGAACCCACTGCCGAGGCCCGCAGTATGTTTGACCAGTATCTGCGCCAGGCCATGATCGCCGGGACCGGGGCGCAAGTGGCCCAGAGCGTGACCCGACTGATTCGCCAGACACATGACGTTAAAGTGTATCCCGATGCCGAGAAAGTGGTTAACGACGCTGCCGGTAATCAGTAAGCGCTTTTTCCAGAATAGGCCAGACCGTCTGGGCCATCAGCGGTTGGGCCTGTTCGGCGGGGTGAATGCCATCATCCTGGTACATATCCCGTTGCAAGGCAAATGAGGCAAATAGAAAGGGCACCAGATAGGTGTCCTTTTCTTTTGCCAGCGTACCAAACATCTGCTGAAACTGTTGGGCGTAATCGGGTCCGAAATTGGGCGGAATCTGCATGCCGATCAGGACCACTTCGGCCTTGACGGCCTGGGCGCTCTCGATCATGGCTTGCAGATTGTCACGGCTGGCTTCAAGCGAGAGGCCGCGCAGCGCGTCATTGGCGCCCAGTTCCAGTATCATGATGGCAGGCTGATGTTTTTTCAGCAGGGCAGGCAAGCGGCTGCGTCCCCCTGCGGTGGTGTCGCCGCTGATACTGGCATTGACCAGTTGAGCATCGCCCAGTGCCTCTTTTTTATTCTCCGCCAGCCACTGCACCCAGCCGGCACCACGTCTGATACCATATTCGGCAGACAGGCTGTCACCCACGACCAGAATGACCGGTGCGTTGGCCGATACCGGTTTTTCCTGGGCTTTGGCCACTTGCGGCCAGACGAACACCCACAGACTTATCAGAATGGACAGAACACGAATCATGGATGCAGATGTTGTCATTGAAGTTTCTCATTTGAAAAAACACGTTGCCGAGGCAACTGGTACGCTGGATATTTTAGATGATATTTCCTTTGAGCTCGAACGCAGTGCGACATTAGCCATTACAGGCAGTTCCGGATCAGGAAAATCGACGTTGCTGGGTATTCTGGCTGGCCTGGATACACCGTCGTCCGGGCAGGTGCGATTGATGGGCAGAAATATTTTTGAGATGAATGAAGATGCACGCGCCGTGTTGCGGGCTCAGAGTATCGGTTTTGTATTTCAGTCATTCCAACTGCTGCCAAACTTGACTGCGCTGGAAAACGTCATGCTACCGCTGGAATTGCAGGGGCAGCCGGCGCGGGACGCAGCCCAGCAGATGCTGGAGCGGGTCGGGCTGGCCTCACGAACGCATCATTATCCCAAAACATTGTCTGGGGGAGAAAAGCAACGTGTGGCCTTGGCCCGTGCTTTTGTGGTGAGCCCGGCAATCTTGTTCGCCGATGAACCAACAGGCAGCCTGGATACGGAAACCGGCCAGCGCATTGCGGATCTGATGTTTGAGATGAATCGGGAAAAAGCGGCCACATTGGTGCTGGTAACGCACGACCAGAAACTGGCTGCGCGCTGTGACCAGAAAATTACGCTGATCTCGGGCCGGCTGGCCGCTACAGTACCGGATCCTGATTTGGTCTGACTTTGAGCCGCGCCACTTTCTGTACTTGGGAGACGTGGCGGACCATGCGGAAAACGCGCGCCAGATGCTTACGATCATGGACCTGGATCGTCAGGTGCACCACGGCCAGATTCTGCGCATCTTCATTCATGGACATCGTCAGGATATTAGAGTCAGCGGCAGAGATCTGCGCGGCAATACGGCCCAGCACGCCTTTTTCGTTACGAATAACGATTTCCATGCGCACTGGCAAGTGCGAGGCGGTTTCCTCATCCCAGTACACTTGTACCCAGCGGTCAGGTTCCCGGGAGCGCAGGCGCATCGCAGTCGGGCAGTCATCGGTATGAACGACGAGCCCATGCCCGGGGCGGATCAGTGCGATCAGACTGTCACCGGGAATAGGGCTGCAGCAGCCCGAGAGCTGGACGGCCTGACCTTCGTTACCCTGAATGAAAATCATCCCGGCATGAGCAATGGACACTTCATCAAT
Organism: Advenella incenata; assembly: GCF_004217095.1. Lineage (GTDB taxonomy): Bacteria > Pseudomonadota > Gammaproteobacteria > Burkholderiales > Burkholderiaceae_B > Advenella > Advenella incenata. Next base: position 2,175,285 of record NZ_SHKO01000001.1, read on the forward strand.
GACTGCGGCACTGGTGGCGAGCATGGCATTTTCGACTGCAAAGCGGCGTGCGACCACGGCAGCCAGCCTGCGACCCAGACCGATGTCGGCCAGAATCTCTTCGCGTGAGGAGGCGCCCGAACTGCGCGCCAGTTTTTCCCATTCGGCATTATCGGCATCGGGCAGGGGAATGTTCAGTTCCTGCAAGGCCTGCTTGAGCATTTTCTCGCCAAAATGAATGGAATCTTCATATTTGACGGTTTTCAGAAAGTGACGGATTTCGGAGCGCGCCTTGCCGGTGCGTACATGGTTGAGCCACTGTACATTGGGTTCCGAAGCAGGCGAGGTGACAATTTCGATGGTATCGCCACTTTTGATTTCAGTTTTTAATGGGACAAATTCGCCATTGATTTTTGCCGCGACCGCCTGATTGCCGATATCCGTATGAATGCCGTAAGCAAAATCAATTGGCGTTGCACCGCGTGGCAGTGAGACGATTTTGCCTTTCGGTGTCAGCACATAGACCGCGTCGGGGAACAGATCGACCTTGACGTGCTCAAGAAACTCACCAGAATCACCGGTCTGGCTCTGGATGTCCAGTAACGACTGCAGCCAGCGGTGGGTCTGCTTTTGCAGGTCGTTCAGCGAGATATCGTCTTCCTTGTACATCCAGTGCGAGGCGACGCCTTTTTCGGCAATGTGGTCCATGTCCCGCGTACGAATCTGAAACTCGATGGGTGTGCCATAGGGGCCGACCAGCGTCGTATGCAGGGACTGATAGCCGTTGATTTTGGGGATGGCAATGTAGTCCTTGAACTTGCCCGGCACCGGTCGGTACAGCTGGTGGATGGTGCCCAGCGTCAGGTAACATTCCTGCAGGGTATGCACAATGATTCGAAAACCATAGATGTCCAGCACTTCGGAGAAGGATTTCTTTTGCTCGCGCATCTTGTTGTAGATGCTGAATAGCGACTTTTCCCGGCCGCTGATTTCCGCCTCGATGCCATTGGCAGGCATGGCAGAAGTAATATTTTCGGCAATGCGGGTGAGCACTTCGCGTCGATTGCCGCGTGCGGCCAGCACGGCCTTTTTCAATACGTTGTAGCGATTCGGGTTGCTGGCTTCAAAGCACAGGTCCTGCAACTCCCGCACCAGTGCATTCAAGCCCAGCCGGTGTGCAATGGGTGCATAGATTTCCAGCGTCTCGTTAGCCACTCGTCGGCGTTTTTCCGCGCCGACCGCATCCAGCGTGCGCATATTATGCAGTCGGTCGGCCAGTTTGATCAGAATGACGCGAACGTCTTTGGCCATGGCCAGCAGCATTTTTCGAAAGCTTTCTGCCTGCTGTTCTGCCTTGGTGGCAAAATTGAGCTTTTCCAGCTTGGTCAGGCCGTCGACCAGGTTGGCCACGTCCGGATTGAATTTTTCGGCAAGCTCTGCCTTGGATACGTTCTGGTCTTCGATAACGTCATGTAGCAGCGCAGCCATCAGGGCGTTGGAGTCCAGCTTCCAGCCGGCGCAGATTTCGGTAACCGCAATCGGGTGGGTAATATAAGGTGCGCCAGATGATCGGAACTGGCCCAGATGCGCCTGATCAGCAAAGCGGTAGGCTTCCCGTACCTTATCGATTTCCTTGCTGTCCATATAGGTGGACAGCATTTCGGTCAAATGGGCCAGCGAAGCGATGGCCGGTTCATGGCGTGTGGCGCTATTGGGGACGGCTTGCGGGGGAATGCGTTGCTCGTCGTCCTGCAATATGGATGCGTTTGCAATAGAGGTGGCAGCCTGCGCAGACTGCCGGTGGCTGTTTCGATTTCGTCGGCGGAAAGGGGACCCGGCACGCAGCGCGTGCAACAACGAGGAAGATGCGTCCTTGAGTCCCATATGACCTGCCTGTGCCTGACAATCAGGTAGGCACTTTACGCAGCATTTCCGCTCCGGTCAGTCCTTTGGCAATTTCACGCAGCGCGATCACGGTCGGTTTGTCCTTGTCCGGATCGACGCGTGGTTCATGGCCCTGAGCCAGTTCGCGGGCGCGGTAGGTCGCCGCCAGCGTCAGATTGAAGCGGTTTGGGATGTGCATCATGCAATCATCGATAGTAATACGAGCCATGGTATTGTCCTTAGCGGGTAAGCAAAAAAGTTAAAGTCAAATTACCGAACGGAATCGGAAATTCCGAGCTGGGAGAAGAGTTGGGCATGCCGGGCGGCCTGGGACTGGTATCGGAGCCTTGCGGCTGCAACGATTTTCTGTAATTCATTCAGGGCTGTGGCAAAATCTTCATTGATAATAACATATTCGCACTCCGGAGCGTGCGCGATCTCGCTTCCTGCCGCCAGTATCCGGCGGGTGATGACGCTGGCCGAATCCTGACCTCGCTGGGTCAGCCGGGTTTCCAGCACCTCGATGGACGGTGGCAGGATGAAAATACCCGTTACGCCCGGGAAATGCTGTCGGACCTGGCGCGCGCCTTGCCAGTCGATTTCCAGCAGAATGTCCTTGCCCTGGGCAATGGCTTTTTCTATTGGTGGCCGTGGCGTACCGTAAAAATTGCCATGGACTTCGGCCCATTCAAGCAATTGCCCGGTCTCGCGCAATTGCAGAAAGTCTTGCTTGGTGGTGAAATAATACTCGCGGCCTTCCTGCTCACCGGGACGCGGATCGCGCGTCGTGCATGATATGGACAGGGAAATGTTGTCGTCCTGTGCTAGCAGCGCATTGACCAGGCTTGATTTGCCCGCACCGCTGGGTGCGATAATCATGAAGACATTACCGGGAAATTTAAGCATAATGATGACGGTGGCGGCAAAAGAAAATCATAGCAAAAAAAACAGCACTTTTCGGCAATTGCCTGGACCGCTGCATTTTTTGTCATATGGTGAACAGGCCGGATCGGCTGGCGCGCACGTTGCAAATTGAGCGCATTACGAAACAGCATGAAAAAACCAGGTAGTGCGTGCCTGTAGGAATTATTTCAAACCTGATAGCATAGCGGTACCGTTTCCAAAGGAGTAATAAGAATGAATACACCCCCCCTTAAAGTTGCCGTGGTCACAGGAGCAGGATCCGGCATCGGGCGTGCAGTGGCGCTAGAGCTGCTGGGCACCGGCTACGCCGTTGTGCTGGCCGGCAGGCGCGCCGATGCCCTGGAGAAGACCCGCACTGCGGCCGGGGCCGATGCTACCCGAGCATTGGTGGTGCCAACTGATGTGACCAGCGAGCAGGAAGTGCGCCGGCTGTTCGATACCGCTCAGCGTGAGTACGGACGCGTCGATGCGCTTTTTAACAATGCCGGGCGGGGTGGTACGCCGGTTCCTGTTGATGAGTTCTCGGTGCAGGAGTGGCGTGATATTGTTGATGTGAATCTGACCGGTATGTTTCTGTGTGCTCAGGCAGCGTTTCGTGTCATGCGACAGCAGGACCCGCAGGGTGGCCGCATTATTAATAATGGTTCAATTTCGGCCCATGCGCCGCGGCCCATGAGCATTGCCTATACCGCCACAAAACATGCAGTGACCGGGCTGACCAAATCGCTATCCCTAGACGGACGTGCCTACAATATTGCTTGCGGCCAGGTGGATATCGGCAACGCCGGTACCGACATGACGCAGCGTATGCAAAAGGGCATCATCCAGGCAAATGGCGAGACGCGTGTGGAGCCGGTCATGGATGTGGCGCACGTGGCCCAGACTGTGCGGGCCATGTGTGATTTTCCATTGGAAACCAACGTGCAGTTTGTGACCATCATGGCCACCAAGATGCCTTATGTCGGACGCGGTTGATTTGGGCCGCATGCAAGCGGCAGCGTAGGTTGCCAGTACATGGCCGGGTGCTGGTATGCCCCGGCGTATAAAACGCCAGCCTTATAGGCAACGCTAATCTTAGCTAACAGGAGTAGGGCATGACCATTCAGAAAATCAAACCGCGTATCGCCGATGTTGGCGGCATTCCCGTTGCCCGTGCGCTGCCCAACCGTGAACGACGCACTATCGGATCCTGGTGTTTTCTGGATCATGCCGGCCCGGCCCGCTTTGAAGAAGGTAATCCGGGTATGCAGGTGGGCGAACATCCGCATATCAACCTTCAAACCTTTACCTGGATGCTTGAAGGAGAAGTGCTGCACAAGGACAGTCTGGGCAACGAGCAATTGATTCGCCGCAAGCAGGTCAATCTGATGACTGCCGGCCATGGTATCGCGCATACCGAACAAACGCCGCCAGGCATTAACGTGCTGCATGCGGTGCAGTTGTGGATTGCCTTGCCCCAGTCCGAAACGCCTATTGCTCCGGCCTTTGAGCATTATCCCCAATTGCCGGAATGGATGCAGGCCAATACGCGATTCACGTTGCTGACGGGCGAATTTGCGGGACGGCTTGCGCCTACCCGCCAGTTCACGCCCTTGGTCTGTGTTGATATTGAGGCGCTGGGACCGGACAACGTCGAGTTGGCACTGAATCCGGAATTTGAATACGGCCTGTTCCTGATCACCGGCGCCCCGGCCAGTATCAATGACGAGCTGTTTGAATTGAATGAAGTGGCATTTCTGGGTACGGGCAAAAATACAGTGCGCATCAATACGACGGCCGAGTCACGTCTATTGTTACTGGGCGGCACACCGATTGATGTGCCGGATTTTCAGATTTGGTGGAATTTCGTCGGTTCGCGCAACGACATTATTCAGGCACAAAAGGACTGGAACGCTCATGACCCGCGGTTTGGGAAGGTGGACACGGATATGAAGCGCTTGACGCCGCCCGATTTGCCCTGGGTAGATAAGGCGCAGCCGGCGTCTTGAACCGGCGAGCCACGGCCGTCTGCTTGCCGCAGGCGCTGCTTATTCGATATTCTGTGCCTGCTCGCGCAGCTGTTCAATAAGCAGCTTAAGGTCAATAACCAATTGCGTCACCTCCAGCGAGCTTGACTTGGAACCCAGGGTGTTGACTTCCCGGTTCATTTCCTGGAAGAGAAAATCCAGGCGTTTGCCCAGGCTGAGCGATTTGGCGGCAGATTTAGACTCGGATTTTCCTGAAGAGAGAATAACGCGAAGTTCGGTCAGGTGGGAGTCCAGCCGCGTGAGTTCTTCTGCCACATCAATGCGCAGGGAAAACAGGGACGACTCTGTGGCAATACGTGCGGAAAGCTCGGCGCCGCTGATTTGCTCAAATCCGTTGGGGCAGGCGGCGTTCAGCGTGTCGGTCAGTTTGCCGGCAAGTTTCTTGCGGTATTCCTCAAGAATCCCGGGCAGTCGCCGCTCAATGGTGTCGATTACTTTTTTCATTTCTTCGGCAGCTTCGAGCATTGCCGTGGCCAGACGCTCACCTTCCCTGGCGCGGGCAAGAATCAGCTCCTTCAGGGCGCTGCGTCCCGCTTGCATGCATTGGTTCAGCCACATGGCAGGCGAGTCGTCCTCGTTGTACTCGTTAGGGGCAGGCCAGTGCAGTAGATCGGTCATGCCTGGCGCAGCCAGATCAGGAATAATTTTGCGCGCAGCCCGATAGCGTTCGTTAATCAGTGTCAATTGATCGACCTCGAACGCGCGCTGTTGCAGGCTACCGGATCGGGTAAAAGAGACGCGCACCTCCAGTTTGCCGCGCTTAAGATGGCTGCCAAGCAGTTCTCTGAGCGCGGTTTCCGCATGACGCAGTTCATCGGGAATTCTGAAGGTCAGATCAAGGTAGCGGCTATTGACGCCTTTGAGTTCTACGCTTACGCTGCCAAGCAGAAATTCGGAACGGGCACTACCGAAAGCCGTCATGCTGTGGATCATATGTTGTCCGTTATTATTAAGATTAGGTGTCCATGGTAACGTGTCTTTCCAGCGGATTCAAAAAAGCGACTGGACGACTGATCCGATTATAAGTGATGCAAATGACCATTTTATGCGCACGGCGCACTACAATGTAACTATTGATAATCGATGAGGATATTATGCCCAGCGCAGATCTCAACCTAAACTTTGCTCGTCCCTCGGGCCGGGAACACGATATGATTCGTCCGCTTTCAGTTACACGGCGTTACACCAACTATGCGGAAGGGTCCGTGCTGATCGAGGCTGGCAATACCCGCGTGCTGTGCAATGCCAGTGTGATCGAGAGCGTACCGCCTTTTTTGCGCGGCAAAGGCCAGGGCTGGGTAACGGCAGAATACGGTATGTTGCCGCGTTCAACCCATACCCGTTCCGATCGTGAGGCCGCACGCGGCAAACAGAACGGGCGCACGCAGGAAATTCAGCGTTTGATCGGGCGCAGCTTGCGTGCCGTCATGGATATGCAAAAGCTGGGCGAGCGTACCATTCAGATTGACTGCGATGTTATCCAGGCCGATGGCGGGACCCGTTGCGCCAGCATCACCGGCGCCTGGATCGCCATGGCCGACGCGGTCAGTCTGCTGCTCAAGGATGGGCGGTTGACAACCAATCCGCTCAGAGACAGGGTTGCCGCCATTTCAGTCGGCATGTACAAGGGACATGCCGTCCTGGATCTGGATTACGAAGAAGATTCTTCCTGCGATGCGGATATGAACGTGGTCATGACCGGTTCAGGCCAGTTTGTGGAAGTGCAGGGTACGGCCGAGGGCCAGGTATTCAGTCGCCAGGATCTGGACAGTTTGCTGGCGCTGGCCGAATCGGGAATTGCCCGGTTACTGCGCGAGCAACAGTCGGCGTGGCCGGCGTAGCATCGCAACGGGCCGGCCTGGTACATTGAGCCAATCGCGTTACTTGGCAGCAGCGTGGTGCTGCTGAGGTGCGCCCCCTTTATGGCGACTGTGATATCTGTCTGCAACTGGTGAAAGTGCCGTTCGCGATTCGCGTTGGGTGAATTGTGATTCATACGTCTTAATAGGTAAGTGCTGAGCCAGGTGCCGAGTGGACGGCACGCATTGCGCGATGGCTGCTTGCCGGTGCCAGTCGAGTCCAGGGCGGGCGTCTGACCCGCGTTGATGCAGGGCGTCTTCGTAGATTGTTATTATTGAATATAGAGTGTAAATATATGGATGTTGTACTGGCTTCCGGAAATAAGGGAAAGTTGCGCGAGTTCAGTGCGCTGTTTGCGCCGTTGGGCATGCGTCTTATTCCGCAACAGCAATTGAATGTGTCGGAGGCGCCTGAGCCTTTTCATACTTTTGTCGAAAATGCGCTAGGCAAGGCACGCCATGCCAGTGCACAAACCGGTTTGCCGGCGTTGGCTGACGATTCCGGTCTGTCGGTTGATGCCCTGGGAGGCGCGCCCGGCGTGCTATCGGCGCGCTATGCCACGTTGTTCGGTGAGGAAAAATCCGATGCGGCCAACAACCGCCGCCTTCTGCTGGAGCTGCAAAATCATGAAAACCGCCGGGCTGCCTATATAGCTGTGCTGGTTTTCGTGCGATCCGACAATGATCCCTGTCCGGTCATCGCGCAGGGTACCTGGCATGGTGAAATCGCCCAGCAGGCTGCTGGTGACAACGGATTCGGCTATGATCCCTATTTTTATATTCCCGAGTTGGGGAAAACCGCTGCTCAGCTTGATCCGCAGGTCAAGAACAGTGTGAGTCATCGTGCCATGGCGCTCAAGCGTTTGCTGGCGGACCTGGGTGCCGCGTGATCGAAAATATCGTTCCTCTGCAACGGCTGAAGCCGGCTATCAACTTCAACATCAGCCTGCCACCCCTGTCTTTGTATATCCATGTGCCGTGGTGCGTGCGCAAGTGTCCGTACTGTGATTTCAACTCTCATGAGAAAAAGCAGGACATTCCCGAAGCGCGTTTTCTGGCGGCACTGCGTCGCGACCTTGAAGAGACGCTGCCATTGGTGTGGGGCCGTTCGGTTTATACTGTATTTATCGGCGGCGGCACACCCAGTCTCTTGTCTGGTGAGGCGATTGAGCAGATGATGGCCATGGTGCGATCGTATCTGCCACTGGCGCCATCAGCCGAAATTACCATGGAAGCCAATCCCGGAACGGCCGAGGCAGACCGCTTTGCACAGTATGCGGCGGCCGGTGTCAACCGTTTTTCCCTGGGCGTGCAAAGTTTTGACGACAACGCGCTGCAGCAGCTAGGTCGCATTCATAATGCCCGCCAGGCCGAAAAAGCCATTGAGCTGGCCATGAATGCCGTATCCCAAGTCAATATCGATCTGATGTATGCGTTGCCCGGGCAGACGGTCGCCAAAGCCCGTGCTGATGTGCAGCGGGCACTGGCCTTTGGTACCCAGCACTTGTCGCTTTATCATCTGACCATGGAACCGAACACGGTCTTTGCCAAGTTCCCACCAAAAGACCTGCCTGATGAAGATAGCGCTGCCGACATCCAGGATATGCTTTTTGAGCAAACCAGAGATGCCGGTTTCGAGCATTATGAAATTTCGGCCTACGCTCGTCCGGGTTGCCGTGCGCGCCACAATCTGAATTACTGGGAGTTTGGCGACTATATCGGTATCGGACCGGGGGCACATGGCAAGTTGTCGTTTCAGGACCGCATTATCCGCAGGGCCAATGTCAAGAACCCGCAGACCTGGATGGATCGCGCGCTGGAGGCAGACGGCGCTGGCAGGATCATGCGCGAGCAGACCCTGACGGTTGCAGAGTTGCCCTTTGAGTTCATGCTCAATGCGTTGCGACTGGTCCAGGGGGTTCCCGCGACGCTGTTTGAGGAGCGAACCAGCCTTTCACTGTTGGCCGTGGCCCCGATCATTCGCAAGGCGGTTGAGCGCGGGCTGCTTGAGTCCGATCCGATGACCATTCGGCCCACCGAGCGCGGTCAGGCATTCCTTAATGATCTGCAGGCGATGTTTCTGCCTGAAAAGAAGACATCCTGAAGGCTTGTTTGCTGCGCTCGTATAACTGCTCGTTGTTTCTTTACTGCCAGCTTTGCCTGTACGATATTGGTGCATTTTCACCACAAAGCACCAATTATGTGCATTAAGAATAATTGAAAGCACTAAAATGGTGCGCATATATCACGAATCTGCCACGCATCCGGTCATCGAAAGCTGGCATGATACTTGCTTTTAAGTACGGCATACGGCCGGCTCAGGCCCTGTCATTGGACATTACTCATGGAGATAGTATGACAACCCCTCAAGACGTTCTAAAGCTGATTGGTGATCGCGAAGTGACTTTTGTCGATTTCCGGTTTACGGACACGGTCGGCAAAGAACACCATATGACCATTCCATCCAAACTGCTGGACGAAGACAAGTTCGAGTCCGGCCAGGCTTTTGATGGTTCGTCCATTGCTGGCTGGAAAGGCATTGAGGCTTCCGATATGTTGCTGATTCCTGATGCCAAATCTGCGCGTCTGGATCCATTCCGTGAAGAACCAACGCTGATCATGACCTGCGACGTGGTTGAGCCGTCTGATCTGAAAGGATACGATCGCGATCCGCGTTCTCTGGCCAAGCGTGCCGAAGCCTACCTCAAATCCAGTGGCCTGGGCGACACTGCCTACTTCGGTCCTGAGCCGGAATTTTTTGTTTTTGACGGCATCACATGGACCGACGATATGTCCGGCTGCTCGTTCAAAATCAAATCTGACGAAGCGCCATGGTCATCAGGCACTGAGTCAGAGTCTGGCAACCTGGGACACCGCCCGCGCGTCAAAGGCGGCTATGTGCCTGTTTCACCGGTTGATTCCTTTGCTGACCTGCGTTCCGAAATGAGCCTGATTCTGGAAGAGCAGGGCGTGCCGGTAGAAATCCACCACCATGAAGTGGCCGGCGCCGGTCAGCTGGAAATTGGTACCCAGTTCTCTACGCTGGTTCAGCGCGCAGACTGGAACCAGATCCTGAAATACACAGTGCACAATGTTGCGCATATGTACGGCAAAACGGCCACTTTCATGCCCAAGCCGCTGTTTGGCGATAACGGTTCAGGCATGCACGTTCACCAGTCAATCTGGAAAGATGGCCAGAATCTGTTCGCCGGCAATGGTTATGCCGGTTTGTCTGAATTCGCCTTGTTCTATATCGGCGGTATCATCAAGCATGCCCGTGCACTCAACGCGATTACCAATCCGGGCACCAACTCCTACAAGCGTCTGGTGCCGCACTATGAAGCCCCGGTCAAGCTGGCTTATTCCGCCCGCAACCGTTCCGCCTCGATTCGTATTCCCTATGTAGGCAATCCGAAAGGTCGTCGTATTGAAGCGCGCTTCCCTGACCCGCTGGCCAACCCGTACCTGGCGTTCTCTGCGCTGATGATGGCCGGCCTGGACGGTGTGCAGAACAAGATCCATCCTGGCGATCCTGCAGACAAAAACCTGTACGATCTGCCACCCGAAGAAGACAAGAAAATTCCGACAGTGGCCGCATCGCTTGAAGAAGCGCTGGCTGCGCTGGATGCGGATCGCGAATTCCTGACCCGTGGCGGCGTATTCAGCAACGACATGCTGGACGCCTACGTGGAACTGAAAATGCAGGAAGTGACTCGTCTTCGCCAGACGCCGCATCCTGTCGAATACGATCTGTACTACTCGTTGTAATTGCTGCATACGGGCCTGTCATACCTGAAAGGGGGATGGCGTTTGCCATCCGGCCCGTTGCTTCTCTCATGACAGACCGGCATCTGTCAACTCAAGGCTGAATCCGGCATGTATCGCCGCTTCGGGCCGGAAGGATGACGCTTCGTCAATCATCCGCTGTGTGCAGCGCGGATACTTCAGGACTCCCAATGGCAACGAAACTCACAGACGCTTACGATCTTCTTGCCACATCCGTTTTACTGGTAGATGACGATGGACGTCTTCTGCATATTAATAGTGCCGCGCAGGACCTGCTCGAGCGATCGCTCAAATCTCTGGAAAGATCGGCTGCTGTTGATCTGTTTACCGATGCCGAAGCCTTCAACAAGGCGCTCGATTACGTATCGGGCAGAAAGCTCTCAAGCGTGCGACTGACGTTGACCTTGCGCAAGGCCCTGGAAAACGTGCCTGCCAATGTGACGTTGACCCGACTGGAGGCCATGCCGTGGCGCATATTGATTGAAATACGAGAGTTCGAACAGCATGCACTGGCCGAGCGCAATGAGCGGCTGTTTCACGAAATCGAGATCTACAAAGATACTTTTCGCAACCTGGCGCACGAAGTCAAAAACCCGCTGGGTGGCTTGCGTGGTGCAGCTCAGTTGCTGGAGATGGAGCTGCAGGATCCGGCGCTCAAGGAATATACTCAGGTCATTATTGATGAAGCCGATCGTTTGCAGGGTCTGGTGGATCGCCTGATCCGCCCGAGCCAGTCCCAGTTGTCCCTGTCTGTGATCAATATCCATGAGGTGTGCGAACGGGTGCATGCACTGATTAAGGCAGAGTATCAGGATCGCATCACCATTGTGAAAGATTACGATGCGTCGGTGCCGGATATGAAGGCCGATATGGCCAAACTGGTGCAGGCTTACCTCAATCTGGCGCGCAACGCCGCGCAGTCGCTGCTTGGCGACACTGCAGCGCGATCGCCGTCCGACAAGGGGCACGAGGCATCTGAAGGCAATGGGTATATTGAACGCACCGACGATAGCCTGGAGCATGTTGGGCCGCTGCTGACGCTGCGTACTCGCATACTGAATAAATTTTATCTGCTCAATAAAGTGCACCGCCTGGTGGTCGTGGTCTCTGTCGTGGATAACGGCGCAGGCGTGCCAAAACAATTGAAAGACCGGGTTTTCCACCCTCTGGTCACCGGCCGCGCAGAGGGCACCGGGTTGGGCCTGAGCCTGGCCCAGGAGCTGGTGCATCAGCACGGCGGAATTATCGAATTTGATTCAGAACCGGGTCATACCGAGTTCAGAATGTTGTTACCGTTGGAGCAAGTATGAAAACAATCTGGATTGTCGACGACGATCAGGCCATTCGCTGGGTGTTGGACAAGGCGCTGCAGCGCGCCGGGATGGCACCGACCTGTTTTGAGCGGGCCAGAGACGTGCTCGATGCGTTGCAAACGGAACGACCCGATGTACTGGTTACGGATATTCGCATGCCGGATATGTCGGGGATTGATCTGCTCAAGGCGATCAAACAGCGGGCGGCAGATTTGCCGGTTATTGTGATGACAGCCTATACCGATCTGGATAGTACGGTGACGGCTTTTCATGAAGGCGCGTTTGACTATCTGGTCAAGCCGTTTGATGTGAATGAAGCGGTGGCGCTGATTGAGCGGGCCTACGAACATGGCCGTGAAAACGCGGGACATGCAGCCGAACAATCTGTCCTGGCGCCGGCGCTGGCCGCCGATTACGACAAGATGATGACCCAATCGTCATCCAGGCAGATGCAGGAAATTTTTCGCGCCATTGGCCGCCTGGCGCCGTCCAAGGTTACCGTGCTGATTACGGGTGAATCCGGTACCGGCAAGGAATTGATTGCCCGCGCAGTGCACAAGCATGGCACACGGGCGGGGAAACCTTTTGTGGCGCTGAATGCGGCGGCCATTCCCCGTGACCTGCTTGAAGCGGAACTGTTCGGGCATGAGCGCGGTTCGTTTACCGGCGCCAGCGCACAGCGCCGTGGTCGCTTTGAAGAGGCCAATGGTGGAACGCTGTTCCTTGATGAAATCGGCGACATGCCGCTGGAGTTGCAAACTCGTCTTCTACGAGTGCTGGCCGAAGGCAATTTCTACAGAATCGGTGGTTCACAACCAGTGAGTGTGGACGTACGCATTATTGCGGCGACCCATCAGCCGCTAGAGGTGCGGGTCGAGCAGGGTACCTTTCGTGAAGATCTGTTCCATCGCCTGAATGTCATCCGCTTGCGGGTGCCGCCATTGCGTGAGCGCCGGGAGGATATCGGTCAACTGGCAGGGCATTTTCTGAAGGTTGCAGCCAGCAGTCTGGGCGTGGCGCCCAAGCAATTGAGCCCTGAGGCGCTGGACATTCTCCAGCAGTTCGATTTTCCGGGCAATGTACGCCAACTCGAGAACTTTTGTCATTGGCTTACTGTCATGTCGCCGGCGCAGCGGATCGATAGGAACGACCTGCCGCCTGAGCTTATGGCAAGCCTGAGTTTTTCTCCTGGAACGGAGCGGGCCTCTGATGGCGTGGCACCGACGGCTGGCGCAGTCGGTGGCGCCTCTGATACGGCGGCGCATTGGTTTTCTGCGCCGACTGCAGCAGCCACAGGTCATGTGCCCCATATGCCGCAACCGGGGGCCGACAACAGTCAGCAGAACTGGCTGGACAAACTGGGGCTTGAGGTTCAGCAACGCCTGCAAAGCAATGAGAAAGACATCATGACGCATCTGACGCAGGAGTTCGAGCGGATTGTGCTGACCACAACGCTGGAGAATTGCCGGGGGCGACGTATTGACGCGGCGGCCCGGCTGGGCATTGGTCGCAACACGGTGACGCGCAAGCTCAAGGAACTGGGAATAGAGAACCTCTGATCATCGGTGTGGCAGTAGTGCGGCCGCTTCAACTGCCGGTCTACTGCAGCTTTGCTATTGAGTTGGCGTCTTGTCCATGCGACGCCAGGCCTGCAGCTTGCCATCTTTCATTGTGCCGATATGATCGGCAATGGCTTCGGCTTCTTCCAGATTGTGTGTCACCAGAATGGCGCTGATGCCACTGTGCTTCAAAATGCTGCGCACTTCTACAACCAGTTGCCGGCGAATTTCCGTATCCAGATTGGAAAAGGCTTCGTCCAGCAACAGCAGTTTGGGTGAGGGCGCCAGTGAGCGCACCAGTGCAATGCGCTGTTGCTGGCCACCGGACAGTTCGTGCGGGTAGCGGTCACGCAGATCAGCCAGGCGTACCAGTTCCAGCAATTCATCCACACGCTGTCTGCGTGCTTGTTGGGTTTGCTTTCGCAGGCCGAACGCGACATTTTGTTCAATCGTCAGATGCGGAAACAGGGCATAATCCTGGAACATCATGCCAATGCGGCGATGTTCCGGTTCGACCATGCGGTCAGGTTCGGCAATGACCTGACCGTCCAGCAGAATCTGTCCTGCGTACACCGGCTCGAATCCGGCAATGGCGCGCAGGACCGTGGTTTTGCCGCAGCCGGACGGGCCTAGCAGGCAAACGATCTCACCCGCAGGCACCTGCATGGTGTAGCCGTCGACCACTACCTTCATCCGGCGGTCCTGTTTGTAGCCCAGCCGGATATCGTTGATTTGCAAAATGGGTGTTGCGTGCATCAGTAATTTGCCTTCAATTGGGTGCGGGCCAGCAAGATTACCGGGATCAGCCCGGCAAATACAATAATCAGGGCGGCAATTGCCCCCTCGTCATAGGTGCCACGTGCAGCCTCGGCATAAAGCCAGGTCGACAGCGTTTCAAAATTGAGCGGGCGCAGCAACAGGGTGGCCGACAATTCTTTCATGGCATCCACAAAAATCAGCAGCGCCGCTGCGCCCAGCGCCGGACGCAGCAGCGGAAAGTGAACCCGCAGGAAGCTGCGAAAGGCAGTGTGTCCCAGACTGCGCGAGGCCTGTTCCAGCGAAGGGGGAATTCGCGCCAGGCCCGATTCAATACTGCCAACCGAAATGGCCATAAAGCGCAGGGTATAGGCGCAGACGATGCCGCCTGCCGAGCCCATGATATAGAGCTGCGGCGGGATGCCTGCCAGCGCGGTCATGGCGCCTGAAATGAGCCGGTCAAACCACGAATACGGAATCAACAAGCCCGTTGCCAGGACGGTGCCGGGAATGGCATACCCCAGGCTACTACAACGGGCAAGCAGGCGTGCGGTGCCGCTGCGTGCATGACGTGCAGACCAGGCAATAATCAACCCGCAGCAGATGGTGACGACAGTGGCTGCCAGCGATACGGATACTGTGTTATATGTGGCCCTGAGCAGCTCCATTGATACCGCTTGCAGCGACGAAAGGCGCTTGATTGATTCGTTCACCAGAAACCAGAAGGGGATAATAAAGCCGGTAATGATGGGGAACCAACCCAACAGCATGGCCACAAGAGCAGCAATGCCGCGCAGTTGCACCGGTTGTATCGGGTGCATGCGCTGAGTGATGGCGTAGCGTTGGCGGCGCCGCGCATAGCGCTCCATGTAAATCAGCAGCGTGACCACGGCCAGCATGACAATCGCAATTTGCGCTGCACCCTGCAGATTGGAGCGGGTGATCCACGTGGTATAAATGGAGATGGTCATGGTCTGGATGCCGAGAAATTCCGAGGCTCCCACATCGTTCAGGGTTTCCAGCAGCACCAGGCTCAAGCCCACCGCCATGGCCGGACGAGCCAGTGGCACCACCACGCGCCAGAAGGCTTCGCGACGCGAACATCCCAGTGTCCTGGCCGCTTCCAGCAGGCTGGCGGCCTGCGTCATGAACATGACCCGGACACTTAAATAGACATACGGATACAGCACCAGCCCCAGCAAAATGATGGCCCCAGCCATGGAGCGCAAGTCGGGTAGCCGGAATTGGCGTGGCGAGTCGTAGCCCAGCAGGTCACGGATCAGGCTTTGTATCGGTCCCAGTGGATGCAGCACATCCAGATAAGCAAACGCCATGATGTACGTGGGCACGGCCAGGGGCAACAGCAAGCCCCAGGTGACTAGCCGGCGGGTAGGAAACAGATAGGCGGTAGTCAGCCAGGCGCTGCCACCGCCGATCAGTGCGCTCAGGATACCCACACCCAACAACAAGAGCACGGTGTTCGACAATGAAACCGGGAGCACATTGTGCAACAGGTTCAGCCAGTGACCAGTATCGCCGGACAGCGCCAGCGCAGTCAACACCAGTACCGGCGCAAGTACGCACAATGCCAGAGCGGCAGCTATCCACTGGCTCGGAGGCCAGCGACGGGTAGCGGACAAGGCGGCAGAAGAGGGGGAGACCATACCGAGTTTACCAAACGCATGCGGCGGGCTTGATGCCCGCCAGACAGCAAAATACAAAAAGGAGAACGGTTGATCGACTGTGGTTGACGCCTGACACGACTGCCAGGCTTTCCGTTCTCGGAGCGCAATAAGCGATAGTTATTGATCGAACCCGACCTGGTCAACCAGTTCGCTGGCTTGCTTGCGGTGCTTGGCAATGTCCGCTAACGGCAGGGTATCGGCTTTCAATGTGCCGAAGCTGGCTACCGTCGGATCCAGTTGTACGCCCTGGCGTACCGGGTATTCGTAATTGGCACTGGCATACAGACCCTGCGCTTTTTCCGAAGCCAGGTATTCCAGCAGTTTGACTGCATTGTCCTTGTTGGCTGAGTGTTTGGCGATGGCTGCGCCGCTCACGTTGACATGGGTGCCACCGTCTTTGCTACCAGCAAAGGTTGGCAAAATAACTTTGATTGCATTGCCCCATTTATATTGGTCCGAATCGGGTTTTGCATTGCGCATCTGGCCGACGTAGTAAGAATTGGCAATACCGATATCGCATATCCCGCCAAGAATGTCTTTGGCAACGTCACGGTCGCCGCCGGCTGCCTTGCGGCCCAGGTTGGCCTTGACGCCTTTGAGCCAGGCCTGCGCTTTTTCGGCGCCGTCATGGGCAATGATCGCAGCAAACAGGCTGGTATTGTATGGATGCTGGCCCGAGCGGATACATACCTTGCCTTTCCACTTGGGATCGGCCAGTTCTTCATAAGTAAACTTGTCCAGGTTCAGGTCTTTTGCGGCATACAGCACCCGGGCCCGTGTCGACAGTGCAAACCACTGGTCGCCCGGATCACGCAAACTGGCCGGAATAGCCTGGGTCAGCGCGTCCGATTGCACCGGTTGGGTGATGCCGGCAGTCACCAGATCAATCAGGTTGCCATAATCGACCATCATGAGCAGGTCGGCAGGTGAACGCTCACCTTCGCTCTTTACACGCTCGGCCAGGCCGTCTTTCATGAAAACCGTATTGGTCTTGATGCCGGTTTCCTTGGTGAAATTGTCCAGAATGGGTTGAATCAGCTTGGGTTCGCGCGTCGTGTAGATGTTGACTTCACCCGCAGCATAGGCCTGAGCGCCACAAAGAACACCTGCGCATGTGAGCGCCTGAGTAAGGATAGAAAGAGATTTCATGACTGCCTTTAATTAATGTGAGAATAAATCCAACCGGACCATTCGTTGCGGTTAATCGGATATCGTCAGATATCGTCGGATATTGGCAAATCGAATGTTGCTGACAATAAGAATGATTTTCACTATATTACTTCAGCAAAATTTCAGCTACGAAATAAATCAATTTTTTTTCTAAAATTTTGCCAAAAAAGCAAAAAATGCGACGCGTGTTGACCTGGCCGTCAGGTTTTGCTTGTTACGTTAGTCTTGATACAGGCACAAGGGTGCAGACATGCATCGCCCGCTGTGGGGTTCTGCAACGTGAAATTGGGTGGTCTGCGCCTGCCAGCACACGATTTTTTTTTGGCCGAAAGTGTATATACTATTGTTATTGCCTATAGTAAACGCCTCGTTCATTGGAGAATCTCATGACCAAACAAGTCATTCAGACAGACAAAGCCCCCAACGCCATCGGCCCATATTCCCAGGCAGTCGTTGCACCCGCGGGCAGCACCGTCTATCTTTCCGGCCAAATCGGCCTGGATCCGGCCACCGGTGACCTGGTTTCTGAACAGGTCGAAGAACAGGTTCGGCAGGCATTCAACAATATGAGCGCAGTCATTCATGCAGCCGGCGGCTCATTGCACAGTATTGTGAAACTTACCTTGTTTCTGACCGACCTGGCCGACTTTGGCATCGCAAACACGGTAATGTCGGAATTGATCCCCGAGCCGTTTCCCGCCCGCTCGACCGTTCAAGTGGCCGCCTTGCCCAAAGGCGCTCTGTTCGAGGTAGAGGCTATCATCGTCGTCTGACCATCTGGTTGCCATGCCTGCTGCTTCCGCGAGAACCGATAGTCCTACGGCCATTAGCAAGAAATTTGCAAGCCTCGGACTGGTCCAGGATTTTGATTTTGTTTTGCATTTGCCGCTGCGTTACGAAGACGAGACGGCGCTGCATCGCATTGACTCCCTGTATCCAGGCCAAATGGCGCAGGTCGAAGGGATCGTGCGCAAAGCCCAGGTTCTTATCCGTGGCCGCAGACAGTTGACCGCCACGATTGATGATGGATCCGGCCAATTGTCGCTGCGCTGGCTGCATTTTTATCCAAGCCAGATCAAAGCGGTTGAAGAAGGAAGGCTTATTCGCGTGCGTGGCGAAGTGCGTGGCGGATCGTTCTGGGGGTTTGAAATGGTGCACCCCAAAGTCAGCCGCGCCGGCGCGTCGCTCTCGGATCGCTTAACGCCAGTGTACCCGGCGACAGAAGGTCTGAACCAGCCGCAAATTCGCAAGGCGGTCAATGCGGCGTTGTCCCGGGTGCGGCTGGACGATACGCTGCCCGAGGCAGTTCAGCGCAAATATCAGCTTGCTTCCTTTGCCGAGTCCATTCAACTGCTGCACAACCCACCCAAGCAGGCAGATACGCTGGCGCTGATTGAAAAAACACATCCAGCATGGGAGCGGATCAAATTTGATGAGCTGCTGGCTCAGCAATTGGCGATGTCGCTGGCGCGTGCCACGCGACAGAGCAAGAAGGCCTATGCCATGCAGCGCAAGCGTTCCGGGCTGGTACAGCGCCTGCTTGCCCGGGTGGGCTTTGCCTTGACCGCAGCGCAGGAACGCGTCTGCAAGGAGATTCTGGCCGATATGCAACGCACCTTTCCCATGCAAAGATTGCTGCAGGGAGATGTGGGTAGCGGTAAAACCGTGGTGGCCGCCATTGCGGCAGCACACGCGATCGATCAGGGGTTTCAGGTTGCCATTATGGCACCCACCGAAATCCTGGCTGAACAGCATTTCAGAAAAATGTCCGCCTGGTTTGAGCCGCTGGGCATCAGCACCGGCTGGTTGGCCGGCAGTCTGACGCCGAAAAAAAAGCAGCAGGCTGCGGCGCTGGTGGCCGACGGCACCACGCAACTGGTCGTCGGCACCCAGGCGCTGATTCAGCAGCATGTGACGTTCTCCAAACTGGGGCTGATGGTTGTGGATGAGCAGCATCGTTTCGGTGTCGGACAGCGCCTGAGCCTGGCCCGCAAAGGCGAACAGGAGGCGGTCGCGCCTCATCAACTGAGTATGAGCGCCACACCGATTCCGCGTACACTGGCCATGACTTTTTTTGCCGACCTGGATGTCTCGGTGATCGATACGTTGCCGCCGGGTCGCACGCCGGTGGTCACCAAATTGTTTGCCGACTCCCGACGTGACGAATTGCTGGCGCATGTCCATGAGGTGATTCGCCAGGGCAGGCAGGTATACTGGGTCTGTCCTCTGGTCGAAGAAAGTGAGGCATTGCAGTTGCAGACGGCGACTGACACGTTCAACCGGCTGCAGCAGGAACTACCTCAATTGCGCATCGGCCTGCTTCATGGACGCTTGCCGACACAGGAAAAAACAGCGATCATGTCTGCGTTTCATGGGCATGCGCTGGATTTGCTGGTGGCCACAACCGTTATTGAGGTTGGTGTAGACGTGCCCAATGCATCACTGATGATTATTGAACATGCCGAGCGGTTCGGGCTGGCGCAATTGCATCAGCTGCGGGGGAGGGTGGGCCGCGGAGAAAATGAATCGGTGTGTGTGCTGCTATACCAGGCACCCCTGTCGTCTGTGGCAACGGCCAGACTCAAAGCCATGTATGAAACGCAGGATGGCTTTGAAATCGCCCGGCGCGATCTGGAACAGCGCGGTCCGGGTGAGTTTCTTGGCTTGCGGCAATCGGGCATGGCGCTGCTGCGCTTTGCCGATATCGACCTGGATGCGCCAATTGCCGAGCAGGCGCGTGACACGGCGCAGTGGTTGCAGTCAACGCATCCCGAGGCGGCAGCGGCGCATTTGCAACGCTGGGCGCGACAACGGGCAGATTTGCTCAGAATATGAAGTGCTTGACCCGGATGTATCCGTTCTGGCTTCGCATGCGCGGCTTAGAATGTGCGTTTGAACAGGACTATCCCGTCCACGGCTGCCGATAGCGGCCAACTTGACCCTTACTTTATGCGGAGCCTTGCGTGACGCTCACCGAACTCAAATACATCATCGCAGTAGCCCGGGAACGACATTTCGGTCGTGCCGCAGAGGCGTGCTTTGTCAGCCAGCCAACCTTGTCTGTTGCCATCAAGAAGCTTGAAGATGAACTGGGCGTGGTTATTTTCGAACGTGGCGGCAATGAGGTTGGCGTCACGCCCACCGGGCTGCGGATCGTCACACAGGCCCAGAAGATTCTTGAAGAAAGTGCCAACCTGAAGGAAATCGCCAGGCAGGGCAACGATCCGCTCACTGGCGCGTTGCGCGTCGGCGTGATTCATACTATCGGGCCATATCTGCTACCCAAGTTGATTCCGCTGCAATTGCGCATCACCCCACAGATGCCGCTGATCCTTCAGGAAAGTTTTACGGTTCGCCTGCTGGAGTTGCTGCGCCAGGGCGAGATCGACTGCGCCATCGTGGCATTGCCGCTACCCGAAGCCGGGCTGGAGGTTCGCCCGCTGTATGAAGAAAATTTTATTGCTGCGGTTCCACGCAATCATCGCTGGGCTGGCCTGCCACAGATCGACACCGAAATGCTGAAGCAGGAAACCATGCTGTTGCTGGGCGCCGGTCATTGCTTTCGCGATCAGGTATTGGAAGTCTGCCCGGAAATGTCGCGCTTCTCGGCAGCCGCAGATGGCATTCAGCGCTCCTTTGAGGGCTCGTCACTGGAAACCATCCGCCACATGGTGGCAGCCGGCCTGGGCATCACGCTGTTGCCAATGACGGCCCTGCCCGAGAAGCCGCCGTCTGCTGACGATCTGGTGCATTATGTGCCGTTAAAGGAGCCGGTGCCCAACAGGGAAGTGGTGTTGATCTGGCGTCGCAGTTTTCCCCGACTGCAGGCAATTGATGCCCTTGCTGATTGCATCTATCGATGCGATCTGACCGGGGTCAGAATGCTCAACGGCAAGGTCCGTAGCCTGTAGTACATCTGTCGTGCAAAGCCGGATCAGGGTTTACCTTGAAACTTCGGACAAAATTGAATCATTGCAAAAAAAAGTGCGAGAATAGCAGCGTTAAACGTTATTACGTATTCTTACATTACCGGAGTATTTACAAATGAACTATCTGAAAGCATCTGCACTGTCCATGGCCATTTCTGCCGGCCTGATGCTGTCGACCCAGGCACTGGCTGCAGATACCATTAAAATCGCGGCAGTCGGACCGGTGACCGGCCCGGTAACGCAGTATGGCGATATGGTACGCGAAGGTATCCGCACAGCCATCGAATCGATCAACGCCGCAGGCGGATACGATGGGAAACAGTTCGAAATGGTAGAGGTGGATGATGCCTGCGAACCCAAACAGGGACCCATTGCTGCCAACAACGTCGTCAACAAGGAAATCGGTTTTGTAGTCGGCCCGGTATGCTCGGGCGCGACGGTCGGCGGCGCCTCGATCTATAACCAGGAAGGCGTAGTCATGATTACACCTTCAGCAACGGCGCCCAACGTGACCGATGGCAAGAATTTCGATTTCGTTTTTCGCACCATCGGACGTGACGACCAGCAAGGTCCTGCAGCGGCAAAATATATCATCGACAGCGTCAAGCCCAGCAAGGTTGCTATCCTGCATGACAAGCAGTCTTATGGGCAAGGCATTGCCTCATCGGTACAGGACAATCTGAAGAAGGCCGACGTTGCTGTTGCGCTGTTCGAAGGCATTAACGCCGGTGAGACCGATTACTCATCCGTCATCACCAAAATGAAATCGGCCGGTGTAGATTTTGTTTACTACGGTGGCTACCATCCTGAAATGGGCCTGCTTATGCGCCAGGCAGCAGAGCAGGGCCTGAAAGTTAAATTCATGGGTCCTGAAGGCGCCGGTAATCCTGAAATCAATGCGATTGCCGGTGAGGCGGTAGAAGGCATGCTGCTGACGCTGCCTGCTGATTACTCTGCACTGCCGGAAAACAAGGCCGTGGTCGAAGCATTCAAGGCTAAAAAACGTAATGCGTCCGGCGCTTTCCAACTGACCTCCTACGCTGCGACACAGGCAATCTTCGAAGGAATCAAGGCCACCAAAAGTACCGATCCTGAAAAAGTGGCCGAGTGGCTGCATGGCAATACTGTGAAGTCTGTGATTGGCGATCTGTCATGGAACAAGCAGGGCGATCTGAACGAGTTCAAGTTTGACATCTACACCTGGCATAAGGACGGCAGCAAAACGGCTGTGAAGTAAAAGGTTTGGCCACAGTGGCGCTCATAATGCGCCACGTATGGTGAACTGGATTGGCCTGCCAGGGTATAAAAAGACTGGATCCATAAATTGGGTCCGGTCTTTTTTTTTCAGGTCGTTTCGGCCAGGCTGGCACAGACGGTAAAACGCAACCTTATAGCGGAACAGATTCAGCCAGTGTCAGGCGTTGATATGCGGTGCAAAAACACGCAAGGATGCTGTTGCTGGTCAGTCAATACGACGTGTTGTCTCCGGATCGAACCAGTGCAGATGATGTCGAGCATCCGCGCCGGCATTGATCGTGTCGCCGATCTTATAATTGGCAGAGGCCGTTTCATGGACATCGCAACGGATAACGACCAGGGTATCGCCAACCCGTCCGTGGATGAGTTTTTCGGATCCCAGAATTTCGATCATTTCAATCGTCATCGGGATGCCGGCTTGGTCCAGCTCGACGTGTTCTGGACGAAAGCCCAGGATAATCTCTTTGCCACGGGCGCGTTCCGGCACCTGTGTCGCGGGGATGGCCATTTTTTGACCGTCCTTGGTCATAATGTCACCGCTGGCGGTCACTGACACCGGGATCAGGTTCATCGGCGGTGAGCCAATGAAGGCGGCGACAAACGTCGTGGCCGGTTTCTCGAATACTTCAATCGGGGTGCCGATCTGTTCGGCAACGCCTTTGTTCATGACGATCATGCGGTCGGCCAGCGTCATGGCTTCGACCTGGTCATGGGTGACATACAGGCTGGTGGTGCGCAGGCGGCGATGCAGTTTCTGAATTTCCAGGCGCATCTGTACCCGCAGTTTGGCATCCAGGTTGGACAGCGGCTCATCGAACAGAAACACCTTGGGCTCCCGCACGATGGCGCGCCCCATGGCCACCCGCTGGCGCTGGCCGCCGGATAACTGCTTGGGCCGCCGATCAAGCAGGCTGCCCAGCTCCAGTATGCCAGCGGCCTGCTGCACCCGTTCATCAATCTGTTCTTTGGTTAGTTTGCGAATTTTCAGGCCATAAGCCATGTTTTCATAGACTGACATATGAGGGTAGAGGGCATAGTTCTGAAAGACCATGGCAATATCGCGCTCTGCCGGCTCCAGTCCATTAACGATGCTGCCGTCGATCAGGATCTGGCCTTCTGTCACCGATTCCAGGCCGGCGACCATGCGCATCAGCGTAGACTTGCCGCAGCCGGAGGGCCCGACGATGACAATGAATTCACCGTCCTGTACGTCCAGGCTTACGCCGTGGATCACGGCAACATTGCCGGGATAGGTTTTTCTGATGTCGTTAAATTGTAGTGTTGCCATTTTGATAATCCTTTATTTCTCGGTATCCACGAGACCCCTGACAAACCACTTCTGCATCAGCACCACGACCAGCCCGGGCGGAATCATGGCAAGCAGCGCGGTTGCCATCACAATATTCCAGTCGGTCACGCTGTCGCCGCCGCCGATCATGGTGCGAATGCCGACCACAATGGGGGTCATATCGTCTGTCGTTTTCATGACCAGGGGCCACAGGTACTGGTTCCAGCCGTAAGTGAACTGAATCACGAACAGGGCGGCAATGCTGGTTTTTGACAAGGGCAATAAAATATCGCGAAAAAAACGCAAGGGACCGGCGCCGTCAATTCGCGCGGCCTCGATCAGTTCATCGGGCACGGTCAGAAAAAACTGCCGGAACAAAAAGGTAGCCGTGGCCGAGGCAATCAGCGGCAAGGTCAGGCCGGCATAGGTATTGGTCAGGCCAAGACCGGCAACCACTTCAAAAGTAGGAGATATACGCACTTCCACCGGCAGCATCAGTGTGATGAAAATCATCCAGAAACACAGCATGCGAAACGGGAAGCGGAAATACACAACGGCAAACGCCGAGAGCATGGAAATGGTGATTTTTCCTATGGCGATTGTCATGGCGGTAACGAAGCTGACCCATAGCATATGGGCGACACTGCTTGGCGCAGAACTGGAGCCGCCAAGCAGGGCATTGGTATAGTTCTCTATGAAATGGCTGCCCGGCCAGAGGGACATGGGGGCATTGGCCACTTCCTGGGCAGTCTGGGTAGAGGCCACGATGGCAATATAGAGTGGGAAGGCCACCACGACCAGTCCAATAATCAGGATCAGGTGGGCCAGCAAGTCCAGTATGGGGCGTCGTTCAATCATTGCGGTATTTCCTTAGTACTGGACTTTACGGTCAACATAGCGGAACTGGATGACTGTGAGCCCAATCACAATCATCATCAAAATGACCGACTGCGCGCCGGACGAGCCGTAATCAAATGACTGAAATGCCGTCTTGTACACGTTGTAGACCAGTATGTTGGTGGATGTGCCGGGGCCACCCTGGGTCGTCGTATCGATAATCGCGAATGTTTCGAAAAAGGCATAGACGATATTGATGACCAGCAGGAAGAATGTGGTGGGCGACAGCAACGGGAACACGATGGTACGAAAGCGCCGGAACGGGCTGGCGCCATCGATGGCTGCTGCTTCCAGCAACGAGGTGGGAATGGACTGCAGGCCGGCAAGGAAAAACAGAAAGTTGTAGGAGATCTGTTTCCACACTGCGGCGATGACAACCAACGTCATGGCGTCTGTCGAATTTAGGCGTGGGTTCCAACTGATGCCAAGATTGGCCATATATACAGCCAGCGTGCCCACGGCGGGCGAAAACAGAAATGCCCACAGCACCCCCACGACGGCCGGTGCCACGGCATAGGGCCAGATCAGCAGGGTTTTGTAGGCGCCGGCTGCGCGCACTACGCGATTGGCCATGACCGCCAGCAATAGTGAGACAGTCAGTCCGATCACGGCGACCAACCCGGAAAACAGCAGTGTGACCCAGAACGAGGAATAATATGTGCTGTTGCTAAACAGGCTGGTGTAATTGTCCAGACCAACAAACTGTTGGTCACCGCCGAAGGCCGATTCGATAAAAAACGATTGCCAGATTGCCTGGCCGGCAGGCAGGAAGAAAAAGATGACTGTAATGATCAACTGCGGCGCCAGCAGCAGATAGGGCAGCAGTTTATGGTTGAAAACAACGCGTTTTTCCATGAGAGAATTCCGATGCAATATCCGGGAAAAACGACGCAACCCGGGTATATGGCGATAGACAAACAGCAGTGACGTTAACGGTCGGTATAGCAGGTCTGTTCAGACTGAAGACAATAGAACATTTGCCATTGCGCCGGCAAAACCGGCAGCGTTTCAATGTGAAAAATAATGACTGCAATAAAAATAAAACAGCGAGGGCAATGATGCTGTGCCCTCGCTGCCTGAACATTCAGAATACCTTATTTGTTGCCGTTTTCAAAACGAACCAGCAATTCATTCGCCCGTTTTTCCATGTCGGCAGCGCCGTCCTTGATGGACACCTTGCCGCCGAACATGGATTCCATGACGCCTTCCTCGATGTCACGGATCTGTGGCAGAAAGCCCAGACGTACACCACGCGATTGTGCTGTTGTTTCCACATTCAGTTGCTGGAACGGGACATCGGTGCCCGGGTTTTTGTCATAGTAACCGGAAGCTTTGGTGGCTTCGTAGGCGGCTTTGACCACAGGTACATATCCGGTATCCTGGTGCCATTTGGCAGCGACATCCGGTTTGGTCAGGTAATGGAAGAACGAGGTCACGCCTTTGTATACTTCCGGGGATTTTTTGGAGAATACCCACAGCGAAGCGCCGCCGATTACGCTGTTTTGCGGAGCGCCCTTGACGTCATTGTAATAGGGCAGTTTGGCAACGCCGAATTTGAATTTGCCGTTCTTCAGGATGTTGGCACGTGTG
The DNA here is from genome assembly GCF_004217095.1 of Advenella incenata. GTDB lineage: Bacteria > Pseudomonadota > Gammaproteobacteria > Burkholderiales > Burkholderiaceae_B > Advenella > Advenella incenata. The sequence continues at coordinate 2,201,188 of NZ_SHKO01000001.1, forward strand.
CCACTGGATCCAGTAAACATACCGCATTTTCCGGAGATAAAGAGGGCGTTGGCAGCGTCGCCGCGACCGCCGTAGGTGAAGGTGCCTTCCTTGGACATTTTGCTCAGAAATTCAAAGTGCTTCAGGAATGCGTCCGATTGCAATTCTACCCGGGCATCCAGGCCGCCAAAACCATTGTCTTTGGATGCGTAGGGAACGTTATGCAAGGCGGCGAAGTTTTCGATCAGCACCCAGGCCGGCCATGAGGTGGTGTAACCGCATTCGACCCCGGCTGCCTTCAGTTTTTTCGCGAAGGCTTCGATATCTGCATAGGTTTTGGGTCCCTGTTCAGGGTCCAGGCCGGCTTTTGCAAACAGGTCTTTGTTATAGAACATCACGGGTGTCGAACTGTTAAAGGGCATGGAAACCAGTTTGCCGCTGGTATCGGAATAGTAGCCGGCAATACCGGGCACGAAGGCTTTCGGGTCCAGGGGATTACCGGCTTTCTGTGCCATTTCCTGTACGGGTTCGATGGCGCCTTTGGAATACATCATGGTAGCCGTGCCCACTTCAAACACCTGGATGATATCCGGTGACTGTCCGGCACGGTATGCGGCGATCCCCGCGTTCATGGACTCTCCGTAATTGCCTTTATACGTTGCCTTGACGACATAGTCCTTCTGGGAAGCGTTGAAGTCTTTTACAATGTCGCTCACCCGTTCGCCCAGCGGGCCCTCCATTGAGTGCCAGAAAGTAACGTCGGTAGCAGCAAGGGCGCTGAAGCTGGCAAAGGACATGGCGCTGGCCAGGGACAAAGTACGGATCGTATAGCGCATGGTTGGATTCTCCGGGGGTAGGGATGTCCCGATGCAAAACGGGAACGTGATAAACGGCATTATAGTATGACTTGTTTGTGACAGAATAGTGACTATCCCTAACCCGTGGCGGGTGCGAGCGTTTGTCTCGAAAGTCCAGTAAAATCACCCGTTTGCTTGTCTTTTTGTCTGACTCAGCGTATTTTCTGATGTGCGGTCTGGCATTAGCAGAGTACAATCCCTGACCATGAAAAATTCACTTACTATCGCTTTTATCGGCGGCGGAAACATGGCAGGCGCCATGTTGGGCGGCCTGCTTGGCAATTTGTGCCGGCCACAGGACATCCTTGTTGTGGATCCCAGCCAGGCAACGCGTTCGGCGTGGGAAGACAAGGGCGTGGCCACCGCGGCTGCGGCCTCCGAAGCACTCAGTCAATATAAAGTCTGGATTTACGCCGTCAAGCCGCAAGTGATGCAGCAGGCCATTGATGCGTCGAACCGGTTTTTGCAGGACGACACGCTGGTAATCAGTATAGCTGCAGGTCTTACAACGGCATCGCTTTCCGGCTGGCTTGACCAGGCAGAGCCAGCGCGCGGCACCCGGCTTATTCGCTGTATGCCCAATACCCCGGCGCTGATCCGCCAGGGCATCACCGGGCTTTACGCCCTGCCTGCCGTACCCTCTTCGGATCGCGAACTGGCCCAGGAAGTGCTCAGTTCCGTTGGGCAAGTGGTTTGGGTAGACAATGAAGCACAACTGGACGCAGTCACGGCGCTCTCTGGCAGCGGTCCTGCCTATGTTTTCCTGTTTATTGAAGCGCTGATCGCTGGCGGCATCAACCTGGGGCTGAGCCAGGCGCAGGCGCAGCAACTTGCACTGGCCACACTGAAGGGGGCGAGCCTGCTTGCTGCCGATTCAGAGGATTCACCGGCACGATTGCGGGAAAACGTCACGTCGCCCGGCGGCACGACGGCGGCGGCGCTGAATCGATTTGCACAAGGCGATTTTGCAGGGTTGGTGCAGGCTGCCATGCAGGCGGCCAATGATCGGGCAGCCCAGATGGCACAGGAGTCGGCTGCAGCCGGCCAGCCCCCTCAAGATTCAGGAAAGAAATAGCATGAATGCTACAAGATTTGAAAAAATGACGATAAACCAGACACTGTTGGCTGTTGCCATCATGGGTCTGATCATCGTGTCGTCCAATATTCTGGTGCAGCCGCAATTTCATATCAACGCCTGGCTGACCTGGGGTGCCATCACGTATCCCATCTGCTTTCTGGTGACCGACCTGCTGAACCGGCGCTTCGGACCCTCACGGGCCCGACGCGTGGTGTGCATCGGTTTTATCTTTGCAGTGCTGGCATCCTATGTTGTGGCGGACTCGCGCATCGCGATCGCCTCCGGGGCGGCATTTCTTACGGCACAGCTGCTTGATATCCTGGTGTTTGACAAACTCCGCTACAAATCCTGGTGGAAAGCGCCTTTCATCGCAGGCTGGCTGGCTGCTATCATCGACACCTTCCTGTTTTTCGGCGTGGCCTTTGCCGGCACCGATGTACCATGGGTGACGCTGGCTACCGGTGACGTGGGCGTTAAACTGGTCATTAATGCGATGCTGCTGGCGCCGTTCCGCATCCTGATGTGGAATCTTGGCCGTCCAAGCAGTGCCCAGGCATAAAGCAGAAACAAATGCAGCATCAAGGAGTCAGGTGAGGCTGATGGCCAACCGTCATACTTGTTCTATCAGCAACGACGTAATCCAATAAGAGCAACGGAATCGCCATTCCATTCCAGACCGGTTTTCAGGCGGAGTGAGGACGGCACGGGGAGCGCATTATGCAGGAATTTCTACCTCAATTCATTCAACAGCTGATCAACGGCATGTCGCTGGGTGCGATCTATGCCCTGATCGCCATCGGTTACACCATGGTGTACGGCATTATCGGCATGATCAACTTTGCCCATGGCGAAATCTATATGATTGGCGCCTATGTGGGGCTGGTGACGCTATCGGCGCTCGGTATCAATCATGGCATTCCGATACCGTTGGTGATTATCGCCATGCTGCTGATCTCGGCTGTCGTTACCGGCTTTTATGGCTATGCGGTCGAAAAGATTGCCTATAGACCGCTACGCGGCAGCCCGCGACTGGTCGCTTTGATTTCCGCTATCGGTATGTCCATTTTCCTGCAGAACTGGGTTGCGATCGGCCAGGGCTCGCGCGATATGGCCGTGCCCAATCTGCTGGCAGGATCGTTCCAGTTCAGCCTGGGGGGTGATTTTGCCATTACGCTGACCTATTCCAGGCTAATGATCATGGGCGTGGTATTTGTGCTGATGGTCGCGCTGACGCTTTTCATTCGCCACTCCCGCATGGGCCGCGCATCCCGTGCCTGCTCCCAGGATATGCGTATGGCTAGCCTGCTGGGCATCGACACCAATCGTGTCATTTCGTTTACATTCATTCTGGGTGCGGTGCTTGCCGCAGTCGGTGGCGTATTGATTGCGTTGACCATCGGCAAGTTGAATCCGTTCATTGGTTTCATTGCCGGTATCAAGGCATTTACCGCCGCCGTGCTCGGCGGCATCGGCAGTGTTCCAGGCGCCATTCTGGGTGGCCTGTTGCTGGGCGTAGCCGAAACGATGGCCGCCGCCTACATTGGTTCGGAATATAAGGATATTGTGGCTTTTGGCTTGCTGGTGCTGATCCTGTTGTTCAGACCGACTGGGTTGCTGGGTAAACCGGAGGTAGAAAAAGTATGACGCAGAATCTGAAAAACGCCATTATTGCTACGCTGGTGGCCGGCATTCTTCTGACGCCCATTTTCGGGCTGGGCCTGGTTCGCCAGGGGGTGAGCATGGCGATTGTTCCGGACTGGAGCATCGTTTTGATAGGCATGGCAATCGTGTTTGTCGTGCAACTGCTCAAGCCGCTGGTATTCAAAGGCAACAAGTTATCACCAGCCAAAAAACTGCGTTCGGACCGGCATGCCGTCCTTGGGCAGAAGACCATGTTCGGCCTGTTTACCCTGATGCTGGTCATCGCCGTTGTCTGGCCTTTTTTCGGCGACCGCGGCCAGATAGATATTGCCACGTTGGTATTAATTTATGTCATGCTGGGTCTGGGACTAAATATCGTAGTCGGTTTCGCCGGGCTACTGGATCTGGGCTTTGTCGGGTTCTATGCGGTTGGCGCCTATACCTACGCATTGCTATACCACTGGGCAGGCTGGGGTTTCTGGGAGGCGCTGCCCCTGTCCGGCTTGTTTGCCGCGCTCTTTGGCTTTGTCCTGGGGTTTCCGGTTCTGCGCCTGCGTGGCGACTATCTGGCCATCGTTACCCTAGGCTTTGGTGAAATTATCCGCCTGTTGCTGACCAATCTGACCAGTCTCACCGGCGGTCCCGACGGCATTTCGGGTATTCCCAAGCCGTCGGTCTTCGGCTACGAGATGGTCCGTCGTGCGCCTGAAGGCGAGCAGACTTTTCACGACTTGATGGGATGGAAATTTGAAACCGTAGACGTGGTGATCTATCTTTATCTGATGGCGCTGGTGCTCGCGGTAATTACATTTATTATATCCGCCAGGCTGATCCGCATGCCCGTTGGTCGCGCCTGGGAAGCGCTGCGTGAAGACGAGATCGCCTGCCGCTCCCTGGGGATGAATCCCACGAAAATCAAATTATCGGCCTTTACCCTGGGCGCCATGTTTGCCGGTTTTGGCGGCGCGTTCTTCGCGGCGCGCCAAGGCCTGGTCAATCCCGAGTCGTTTACGTTTATTGAGTCAGCGCTGATTCTGTCCATTGTCGTATTGGGGGGCATGGGGTCACAGATCGGCGTGATTCTTGCCGCCATCGCCTTGACCGTTCTGCCAGAACTGGCGCGTCAGTTTGCCGAATACCGGATGCTGATATTCGGTCTGGTCATGGTGCTGATGATGATCTGGCGCCCGCAGGGCCTGTTGCCGGTCAAGCGTCCTCACGTGGAGATTGGAAAATGAGTGATGTAGTCCTGCGTGTCGAATCCCTTAAAATGCGTTTTGGCGGTCTGCTGGCTGTCGATTCGGTCAGCCTGCAAGTGCATAAGAATGAGGTCTTTGCCATTATCGGCCCTAACGGCGCAGGCAAGACCACCGTGTTTAACTGCATTAGTGGTTTTTACAAGCCTACAGAGGGCAGGATCGATCTGCACGGCAAGGCGCTTACCGGTTTACCCAGTCACAAGGTCGCCCAGCGCGGAGTGGTGCGCACATTTCAAAACGTGCGCCTGTTCAAGACCCTGACGGCCCTGGAAAATCTTCTGGTGGCTCAGCATACACAGCACGAGTCCAATTTTCTTGCTGGTCTGCTTAATTTGCCGTCTTACCGCCGGGCTGAGCGCAAGACGCTAGAGGCAGCACTGTTCTGGCTTGATTTCATGGGCATTCGCGAGTATGCGAATCGCGAAGCCGGTACCCTGGCATATGGCCATCAGCGCCGGCTGGAAATCGCCCGCTGCATGATCACCAAGCCGACATTGCTGTTGCTTGATGAGCCTGCGGCAGGGCTCAATCCGCAAGAGAAAAAGGACCTGTCCGGCCTGATCAATCGCCTGCGGCACGAATTTGACCTGTCTGTCTTGCTGATTGAGCATGATATGAGCCTGATTATGGGTATATCCGACAGGATCCTGGTCATGGAACATGGCAAGCCGATCGTGACCGGAGCGCCCGAAATCGTTCGCGCTGATCCACGGGTGATCAAAGCGTACCTGGGAGAAGAATAAGATGCTGAAACTGGACAATGTAAGTACACACTACGGCGCCATCCAGGCGCTCAATTCGGTGTCTATTGAAGTCAATGAAGGGGAAATCGTTACGTTGATCGGCGCCAATGGGGCCGGCAAGACGACTTTGCTGATGACTGTCTGTGGCAATCCCAGGGCCTCGGCCGGCACGATCCGGTTTCTGGACCAGGATATTACTGCTGAACCTACATCGTTGATCATGCGCCGGGGTATCGCAGTGTCACCGGAAGGACGGCGCGTCTTTCCTGATCTGACGGTTCTGGATAATCTGAAAATGGGCGGTTTTTTCCTGCCGCGCGATCAGATAGAGCAGGGTATTGATCATGTATTCGGATTGTTTCCCCGCTTGAAAGAGCGCGCCTCGCAACGGTCAGGCACCATGTCAGGCGGTGAGCAACAGATGCTGGCCATTGGCCGTGCACTGATGAGCAAACCGCGCCTGCTGTTGCTGGACGAACCCACGCTTGGCCTTGCACCGCTTATTATTGCGCAAATTTTTGAAATTATTCAGACCATTCGCGAGCAGGGCGTGACGGTCTTTCTGGTGGAGCAGAACGCGCACAAGGCGTTGAAGGTGGCCGACCGAGGATACGTACTTGAAACAGGCAGTGTTGTACTGGCCGACACGGGCGCCAATCTGCTGGTCAATGATGAAGTGCGCAAAGCCTACCTGGGGCACTGATTCTGCATGGTTATTGACGCGTGCTTATTGACCATGCGTTGTATCGCGAATTTGAACCCTTAGCTTGCGCCTCGGATGAACCCGGCTCTTTATTGTACTGCACGCGCACGATAATCTGTGCTGGGTAGCTTATCCGGATGGGTCCCGGAGCGGGCCGAGTTTAGAAGAGTCTTCGGCCCGTTTCTGTTGTCATTCATCCGCTCCGATTGGCCACTGCGGTGGGGCGACACCTATTTCGTATCAGGGCCGCTTCGATCGGATCATTTTGACAGAACCACTGCTGCAGCAGGCCACTTTTATCGGGCTGCGTCGGTGGTGGATGCCGATGTTGCATCAACTGACGGTTCTACCTTGGGCTCCTGGGATTCATTTTTGCCTGGCAGGGAGAGCGTTAGCAGGCCCGCCTTTTCTTTGGCGCGCTGATAGGCAGGCCGCAAGCGAATGGCTTCCAGAAAAGCCTTGATGTTCAGCAGATTGTCACCAACCAGGCCACGACCATGCAGTACCTGTAGCGCAAATCCCATCTGGATGTCGGCGGCGCTAAAGTGGCTGCCACAGAACCAGCCAGTATTGCCAAGTTCGGTGTCCAGGAAATCGAGCTTGGTGTTCAAGTCGGGCATGACAAAGCCCTCGAGTGTGCTGTTGACTGTCTTTTTCACAATGGAGCGTGCAAAAAAAGGCACCCGGGCATTGGCCATTTTATTGAGCACCAGCGTGAGCAAGGCCGGCGGCATTAGCGAGCCTTCGGCGAAATGCATCCATTGCGAATAACGCAGGTAGTCTTCGGAGCTGATGGGCGGACGCAATCCACGAGTGTCATAGCGGTTAAGCAGATACTCGATAATGGCGCCGGATTCGATCAAGGTGAAGCCGTTGTCGCACAGCACGGGCGCTTTCCCCAGGGGGTGCACGGCTTTTAAGGAGCTTTGCGCTCGCATGGTTTCCGGATGACGCTCGTGACGCTCAATCTGGTAACTCAGCTCAAGTTCTTCCAGCAGCCAGATGATGCGGAACGAACGTGAGGCTTCCAGATGGTGTAATGTGATCATAGCTTTCCCAGGTCAATTTTGATTACAGGTAACTGCCAGTTTACCAAAATGTGTGAATTGTTGCCGGGTATCACGCGTTGCCGTGCTCGCCCATGCAAGCTTGCAGTATGAATCGGGGCGAAGTTGCTATTGGAAGTTGCTATTGATTAGCGCGATAAGGAACGATGGCGGCATTGCGCATCAAAAGGCGTGCCAGGCAGGTGTAGCGGCTGCAATTGCGATTGTCGGCTAATCAAGTACGCAACCACAAGTTTGCGTGTCCGGTCATGTAGTAGCAGCGGCATAATCGCCGCTGCTACTACATTTATACTTAAACAGATTGACCGACAATGCCAGGACGGAATCAGAGCATAATCGGAAACAGGCAGAATGCAGAACGTTTAGCCTGCTGCGTCGGGCTCAGAGCAGTGAGCGGATTTTTTCCGTCACCTGCTCTGGTGTTTCGCTGTCGGAGGCCAGATAGCGGGCGTGGCCGTCTTTATCAAAAATATAAATGCCGCGGCCATGCATCACTTCGTATGCTTGCGGATTGCTGGCATCCTTGGGTTTGCTGATCTGGTAGGCAACACGGTAGCGGCGCGCGACAGAGGCGATCTGCTGCTCACTGCCGGTCAGCCCGATCGCGCCATTATTGAATGCATCGACATACGCCTGCAGCACTTCAGGCGTATCACGGTGCGGATCAACGCTAATGAAGAGAATCTGTGCCTCTTTGGCCTTGGGACCCAGTTGTTGCATTACTTCGGACAGCTGCGCCATGGTCGTGGGACAGATGTCCGGGCAACTGGCGTAACCGAAAAACAGCATCACGACCTTGCCTTTTACCGCTTGTTCGGTCAAGGTTTTACCTGCGCTTGCATTAAGCGAGAAGGACAGATCGGGCAGGTGATTGGCTATTGGATAGATGGTTGTCGGACGCTGGCTTTGCGTCGCTCCAGGGACATCGGGGATGCCCTGGGCGACTGCTGCATGAAATACGAAGGGTGCGGCCAGGGCCAGCAGCAGGGAATGGCGAAAACGCATGATACTTCCAATAAAAAATCAGGCGGTGGCCTCGACCACAAGCCCGCTGTGACGCAGCAGGGCTTCGGGTGAGGGGCCACGGCCGCGAAATGCCTCAAATGATTCTGCAGCGGGGCGTGAACCGCCTACGGCCAGAATCTGCTCCTTGAACGATTGACCGATTTGCGGATTCAAAGTTCCCCGATCGCTGTCAGCGTGCTCTTCAAAGAGACTATAAGCATCAGCAGACAATACCTCGGCCCACTTGTAGCTGTAATAGCCCGCGCCGTAGCCGCCGGCAAACAGATGGGAAAAGTTATGCGCAAACCGGTTCCAGGAAGGCGGCATAATCACGGCCACCTCCTGACGGACCTGATCCAGGATCTGCATCACGGTGTCAATGGTGGTTGGCTTAGCGCGTGTGTGAATTAGCATATCGAATAATGAGAATTCAATCTGACGCACCATTTGCATGCCGCTTTGGAAGTTGCGAGCCGATAGCAGTCGCTCGAACAAATCGCGATCCATTTGCTTGCCTGTTTCCCAATGCACGGCCATGCTGCGCATGACCGGCCACTCCCAGACGAAATTTTCCATGAACTGGGAGGGCAGTTCGATTGCGTCCCATTCGACACTGGCAAAAGGCGAGGCCGCAGGTTCGTCTACTTTTGACAGCAACGCATGCAAGGCATGTCCTGTTTCATGAAACAGCGTGATGACATCGTCATGGGTCAGCAGGGCAGGCTTGCTCCCCTGGGGACGCGAGAAGTTGCAGTTAAGGTAAACAACCGGCATGATGTTCAACGTACCGGTGACATGCCTGCTTCGTTCGCTGTCAACCCACGCGCCGCTTTGTTTTCCCTTGCGGGCGTACAGGTCGGTATACAGGTGGCCGATGACGCGCCCCTGTTCCTGCACTTCAAAAACACGTACGTCGCTATGCCATACCGGCGCTTCGAAGGGTACCAGATCTATACCGAATAGCGTTTTGATCACACCAAACAGCCCGTTCATGACGTTTGCTTCGCTCAGATATTGCCGGACTTCTTCGTCCGAGTACGCGTATCTGGCCTGACGCAACTGTTCTGAAACGTAGGTGTAGTCCCAAGGCTCCAGGGTGCTCATGCCCAGTTCCTTGGCTGCGAAATCGCGCAATGTCGCGACGTCCTGTTGGGCAAACGGGCGAGCTTTTGTCGCCAGATCGCGCAGGAATGCGATCACCTGATCTGCCGATTGGGCCATGCGGGTTTGCAGGCGCATCTGTGCAAAGTTGGCAAAGCCCAGCAGATGCGCATCTTCCAGCCGCAAGTCGAGCAGTTTTTCAATGACAGGCGAGTTGTCGTATTGCGGTTCGCCCAACTCCGAGGCCAGCGTAGCGTAGCCGCGATAGAGTGCTTCACGCAAGGTGGCGCTTTTCGCATATTGCATGACCGGCAGATAGGATGGCATTTTCAGGGTAAAGCGCCATCCGGCCTGCGCGGATTGGTCGGCGCCGGCGGTGCTATCGGACCCTTCGGCGCCATCAGCCTCGGCCGATTGAGCGGCGGCTTCGCTTGCAGCCTGAGCCGCTGCGTCAATCACGTCCTGCGGCAAGCCGTCGAGCATGGCGGCGTCATGGACCTGATAGTGCCAATTGTCCATGGCATCGAGCGCATTCTCGGAAAACTTCTGCGAAGTCAGTGCGATGTCTTCATTCAATTGCGCATAACGCTGCCTTTTTTCGCCTTCCAGTTGGACGCCGCTTAAACGGAAATCGCGTAGCGCCAGTTCAATGATGCGCTTGCGGGTTGGGGTGTAACTTGTGAATTCGGCACTCTTGGAGACTGCAAGATAGCGCTCGAACAGATTCCGGTTCAGGCCGATCCAGGTGGAAAACTCAGTAATGACCGGCAGCATGCCATTGTAAGCTTCACGCAGCGCTGCGGTATTGATGACGGCATTCAGGTGTCCGGCGACCGACCAGGCACGCCACAGACGGCTGGATAAGGCCTCCATGGGTTCAATGAAATTATCCCAACCGGGCTGGGTGCTATCGCTGACCAGCGCTTCGATCCCCTGGCGCGTTTGTGCCAGAAGCAGTTCGATGGCCGGCGCGATATGTTCCGGCTTGATCGAAGCGTAGTCGATCAGGTCAGAAATGGGAGCGAGCAGTGGATTGCCGGTTGTGGCAACGGTCTGGACAACCTGGGTTTGCGTCATAGTTAAGCTTTCTGTTTCAGATTCTGTTGTTCGGCTGCGTGCACAGTATTGAGGAGCAACATGACAATGGTCATGGGGCCGACGCCGCCGGGCACGGGTGTGATGGCAGCGGCTACTTGCCGGGCGCTTTCAAATTGCACATCGCCCTTGAGCTTGCCGTCCTGACCGCGATTGATACCTACATCGATGACCACTGCGCCGGGTTTGATCATATCGCCCGTGATCATTTCAGGTTTGCCGGTAGCGACCACCAGAATATCAGCACGTCGTGTTTGGGCGCCCAGATCGCGGGTTTTCGAATTGCATATGGTGACGGTTGCGCCGGCTTTCTGCAATAGCAAAGCCATTGGCTTGCCAACGATGTTGCTGGCGCCCACCACGACCGCCTCGGCGCCGCGAATGGTTACCTGTTCGTCTTCCAGCATTTTCATGATCCCGTATGGGGTGCAGGGAATGAAGGTGGGCTTGCCGATCATCAACGCCCCGGCGTTGCTCACGTGAAAACCATCCACATCCTTGGCCGGCGAGATCGCTTCGATAACGGTATCGGCATTGAAATGCGGCGGCAGAGGCAACTGAACCAGAATACCATTGACCGAGGCATCGTTATTGAGCGTGTTGATACGCGCCAGCAGCTCGGCTTCGGTCATCTGCGCCGGATAGGTTTCAACCGAAGAGGTCAGCCCAAGCTTGTTGAACGTGTTGGCCTTGTGATTGACATATACCTGCGAGGCAGGGTCGTCACCAACTAGAATTACCGTAAGGGAAGGGACGATACCCTGTTCTTTGAGCCGGGCCAGATGCGGAACCATTTGCAGCTTGAGTTTTTCGGCCAGCTGTTTGCCATCAATAATGCGTGCTGTCATGTTGTGTTTGCAGTCCTACTTTACCAAAGCCACTTTCATTAAGTCGGCCACCGTGGTTACTTCCAGTTTTTCCATAATGTTGGCGCGATGCGCTTCGACCGTTTTGATGCTGATGTTCAAATCGTCGGCAATTTGTTTGTTCAGCCTGCCGGCCACAATGCGCTCAAGGACCTGTTGTTCGCGGGCGGTCAGGCGGCCGATGAGTTCTTCATGGTTTTTGCGGGCCTGTTGCTCGGAGGCGTTGTTAACAGCCTGCTCCAGCATGCGTGCGATGATTTCGCGCAGGTCCGCTTCGTTAAACGGTTTTTCCAGAAAGTCGACGGCACCTTTTTTCATTGTGGACACTGCCATGGGCACATCGCCGTGGCCCGTAATGAACACCACAGGAATGGTCGCCTTGCGTGCCACCAGGGTCTCTTGCAATTCCAGGCCTGACATACCCGGCATACGCACGTCGGCAATCAGCACGCTGATGACATTCGGGTTGTAGCCTTCGAGGAATTTTTCCGCGCTATCGAAGGCCACGACCTGATAGCCGTTAGCCTCAAGGAGCCAGCGCAGCGAATCACGCACCGCTTCGTCATCATCTACGATATATACAATGCTGCTTGGGTTATTCATACGGTTAATTCCTCTTTGATAGGTGTGTCATTGGGCTCTTGTGGAGCACAGGGCAGGGTGAAATGAAACAGGGTGCCTCCGTCCGGATTGGCCTGTGCCCAGAGTCTGCCATGGTGTGATTCGATAATGGTGCGACATATATTCAGGCCCATTCCCAGGCCTTCGGATTTGGTACTGAAAAAAGGCTCGAACAGTCGTTCGGGCTCTTGTATGCCGTGGCCACGATCGGTCACGATAAATTCGACCAACTGGTTCTGCTGTTTGATTTCCACGGTCAGCAGGTCATGCTCGGAGTGGTTCATCGCTTCCAGGCCGTTTTTGACCAGATTCAGCAGTACCTGTTCGATCAGAATCGGGTCTGCCAGCACATGGGGAATATGATCGGGAATAATGGCTTCGATACGTATCTGCCGTTTGCGGGCGTCGATCTCGGCAAAGTCCAGCGCGTGCTCGACGATTTCTTCAACGGGGACGCGCTGGCGGCGCGGCTCACTGCGTTTGACGAATTCGCGGATGCGGCTGACAATTTTGCCGGCGCGCTCGGCCTGGTTTGCCGCTTTTTCCAGCGCAGAAAGCAGCGATTCGTTGGTAGCCCGTCCTGATTTGAGCATCGCTACTGCAGCCATATTGTAATTGGCAATGGCAGTCAGCGGCTGGTTCAGTTCGTGCGCAAGTGATGAGGCCATTTCCCCCATGGTAGTCAGGCGGCTGGTGAGCTGGATTTTTTCCTGCTGGTTACGTGACTCTTCCTCGTGCTTGCGCCTCTCGGTAATGTCGCGCGCCACCTGCAGGCGAACACGCCGCCCATCGGTCCAGACCAGCATGCGATGCTGCACTTCAAACCAGCTGTTGACACTGGGTGCATACTGTTCGATGGAGTCTTCGGTAAAACGGCCGCGTCGGCCGGCCAGCAGTTCCGCGTGGCCCTGGGGCTGCGAGCCGAAAAGACGGCGATAGGTACGATTGGCAAACAGCAACTCGCGGCCGTTCACGGTATCTGCGACCACGGAAATCGCATCGTCCAGCCCTTCGAGAACCGTCATGAAACGCTCGTGGGCCGCGGCCAGGGCTTCGCGCACACGCTTCGGTTCGGTAATGTCGGTCATGGAGGTCATCCAGCCGATCTGCTCGCCATTGGGATCGCGCAGGGCTGAGACATACATGCGCGAAGTAAAGCGCGAGCCGTCGCGCCGCTGCGCTTCCACTTCCAGGCCGGTGCTGGGCGTTTTGCCGGACATCAGGATATCGAGGGTGCGCTGGTGTTCGTCGTAGCGGCCCGGCACCCAATAGGGAAAGGGCGTGCTTTTGCCCAGCAGGTCCGCCTCGTTCCATCCCATCATGCGGCAAAAGGCTGGGTTGACGTAGGCGATACGGCCCTGCATGTCCAGCACGCGCATGCCGGTTGACATGGAGTTTTCCATGGCGCGGCGAAAACTGGTTTCAGCCTGCAGGGCAGCTTCGGCATGTGAGCGAAAACGCGTATAGCGCCATAAGGCGAGCAGGCTGATAATGATGATCAGGGAGAGGGCGATGACGAAAAATAGCAGCCGTTGCTGGCGGGTCTCTTCGTCCATGGTAATGAACATGACGCTTTGGCTGTGCAAACGCTGCAGCCAGAAAAAACCGGCCATAACCAGCAGGTACAGTACCAGAACAAAAACGGGGGTGATCCAGTACAGGCCGCGTTTTCTGAATTTTGCGCTATCGTAAAAAGACGAGGTAAGCAAAGATTTGCTTGGTAATTCGGGCATGCTCATGATCACAATTCATAACCTGGACATTTTAAAGGAGTTAGATGCAAATTCACAGCAACTGCGCAAATTTTGTCATTTAGTCATGTTGCACTGCAATGTAAATTTCACATTATAAAATTCAATATCATTATATAAAATATTCCTTGTCAGAGGCGGCCTGCTCTTTTAGAATGGGCAGCAGTCAGGTGTACAAACCCGCAAACCGGGTTTCCCTGCGCACCGAAAATGGTATGGTTACACAAACACGATAGTGCCGTGGCCAGCATAAAAAATCGATATGGAGAACTGAATGTCTACATCAGATACCCCTCAGACAGGCAAGTCCACAGATGTGGATAGCGTAGAAACCCAGGAATGGCTCGATTCACTGGAAGCAGTACTGGACAGGGAGGGGCCTGAACGTGCGCACTTTCTGCTTGAGCGACTGACCGACCTGGCACGCAGGTCCGGCTCCAATATTCCGTATTCCCCCCATACAGCCTATGTAAATACCATACCACCCGGACTGGAACCGCGACATCCGGGCAACATGGCCATGGAAGAGCGTATTCGCTCTTATGTGCGCTGGAATGCCATGGCGATGGTGGTCAGGGCCAATAAACACAATCCTGAGGACGGTGGCGATCTGGGTGGTCATATCGCCTCGTTTGCTTCGCTGGCAACCATGATCGGTTGCGGCCAGAACCATTTCTGGCACGCTGCGACTGAAGATCATGGCGGCGATTTGGTGTATTTCCAGGGTCACTCTTCGCCCGGCGTGTACGGACGCGCCTATCTTGAAGGACGGCTGACCGAAGACCAGTTGGACAACTTCCGTCAGGAAGTGGGCGGCAAGGGGCTGCCTTCCTATCCGCACCCCAAACTCATGCCGGAATTCTGGCAGTTCCCAACCGTCTCCATGGGTCTGGGCCCATTGATGGCGATTTATCAGGCCCGGTTCCTGAAGTACCTGCATGCCCGCGGCCTCGCCGACACCAGCAAACGCAAGGTCTGGGTGTTCTGCGGTGATGGTGAAATGGATGAGCCGGAATCACTGGGCGCCATCAGTCTGGCTGCACGCGAAAAACTGGATAACCTGATTTTCGTGATCAACTGCAACCTGCAGCGTCTTGACGGACCGGTACGCGGCAACGGCAAGATCATCCAGGAGCTGGAAGGCGAATTTCGCGGTAGCGGCTGGAATGTGATCAAGCTCATCTGGGGCGGTTACTGGGATCCACTGTTGGCGCGCGACAAGGAAGGCATTCTGCGCAAAGTCATGCAGGAAACCGTTGACGGCGAATACCAGGCTTGCAAGGCCAATGATGGTGCCTATGTTCGTGAACACTTCTTCGGCAAGGACCCGCGCCTGCTGGAAATGGTCAGCCGCATGAGCGACGAGGAAATCTGGCGCTTAAACCGTGGCGGTCACGATCCCTACAAAGTATATGCTGCATTTGACGCTGCCAAGAACTCGGTCGGCCAGCCTACCGTCATTCTGGCCAAAACCATCAAGGGTTACGGTTTGGGTGCTATCGCGCAGGGCCAGAACCCGGCTCACCAGCAAAAGAAACTGGACATCAATTCGCTCAAGGGCTTCCGCGATCGTTTCAATATTCCGATTGCCGACGATCAGCTTGAAAACCTGCCGTACTACAAGCCGTCTGAAGATTCACCTGAAATGAAGTATCTGCGCGAGCAGCGCGAGAAATTGGGCGGCTACTACCCAAGTCGTCGTCCGCTGGCGGACGAAAAACTCAAAGTGCCGGCACTGGATGTGTTCAAGGCTGTGCTTGAGCCGACCAGCGAAGGTCGTGAAATTTCAACAACACAGGCGTTTGTGCGCTTTTTGAATCAACTGCTGCGCGACAAGCAGTTGGGTGAGCGGATTGTGCCGATTCTGGCCGACGAATCGCGCACTTTTGGTATGGAAGGGTTGTTCCGCCAAATCGGTATTTATGCGCCGGAAGGGCAGAAGTACACGCCTGTGGATAAAAACCAGGTGATGTACTACAAGGAATCGGCCGATGGCCAGTTGCTGCAGGAAGGGATCAACGAGGCTGGCGCATTTGCTTCTTGGATTGCCGCCGCGACATCCTATTCGACCAACAACCGAATCATGATTCCGTTCTTCATCTACTACTCGATGTTCGGATTCCAGCGGGTTGGAGATCTGGCATGGGCTGCAGGCGATATGCAGGCCCGCGGCTTCCTGCTTGGCGGTACGGCCGGTCGCACCACGCTCAATGGCGAAGGTTTGCAGCATGAAGATGGCCACAGCCATATTCTTTCTTCAACCATTCCAAACTGCGTCAGCTACGACCCGACGTTTTCGCACGAAGTGGCCGTGATCATGCAGCATGGTCTGAAGCGCATGGTTGAAAATCAGGAAAACGTGTATTACTACATCACGCTGATGAACGAAAACTATGCTCAGCCTGGACTCAAAGAGGGCGATGCGGATGGCATTATCAAGGGTATGTACAAGCTGCAGTCGACAAGTGGCGGCAAGCATCATGTGCAGTTGATGGGATCTGGCACCATTTTGCGCGAAGTCATGAAAGCTCAGGAACTGCTCAAACAGGACTGGGATATTTCTTCAGATGTGTGGAGCGTAACCAGTTTCACCGAGCTGCGCCGCGAAGGTCTGGATGTGGACCGTCACAACCTGCTCAACCCCGATGGCAAACCGCAAGTGCCTTACATTACCAAGCAGTTGGAAACATCAGAAGGTCCGATCATTGCGTCGACCGACTATATGAAACTGTTTGCAGATCAGGTACGGGACTTTATGCCCAAAGGGCGTACGTACCGGGTGCTGGGCACCGACGGATTCGGCCGTTCCGACTTCCGTTACAAACTGCGTGAGCACTTTGAAGTGGATCGTCATTTCGTAGTTCTGGCTGCGCTCAAGGCGCTGGCCGACGACGGTGCGATCGACAAATCAAAAGTGAGCGAAGCCATTCAGAAATATGGCATTGACACCAACAAAGCCAATCCTCACCACGCATAAGGCAGATCATTATGAGCAATGTAATCGAAATCAAGGTTCCGGACATTGGTGATTTCAGTGAGGTGGAAGTCATTGAGTTGCTGGTGGCGCCGGGCGATACCGTCAAGGAAGAGCAAAGCCTTATTACTGTCGAGTCGGATAAGGCATCCATGGAAATTCCTTCTTCCGCTTCTGGCGTTGTCAAAGAGATCAGCGTCAAGGTTGGCGACAAAGTGGCCCAAGGTAAGGTTATCCTGACGCTCGAAGCCGAGCAGGCCGCAGCGGCGGACAACGGCAAGCCTGCCGCCGGGAATGCGGCGGACGATGCTGCCAAGCCGGCGGACAAGGAGCAGCCTGCTGAACAGCAAGAGGCAACACAACCGGCTGGCACCGACAGTGGCAGCGCCACGCTGGAGGTGACGGTACCGGATATCGGTGACTTTAGCGAGGTAGAAGTCATTGAAGTGCTGGTTGCACCGGGCGATAAAGTCAAGCAGGAGCAAAGCCTGATTACCGTGGAGTCGGACAAGGCCTCCATGGAAATCCCGTCTTCTGACGACGGGGAAGTTGAAGCGGTGCTGGTCAAGGTGGGTGATAAAGTGGCCAAAGGCACGGCCATTGTCAAGCTCAAGTCTGGCGGTGGTGCTGCCAAAGCGGCTGCGGTGCCTGCCGAGACCAAGAACAAACCGGCCGATAGCAATGCTGACAAGGCCCAGGGCGAGCCGGCTACTGCTGCCAAGGCGCCTGCGCCTCAGGCAAGCGGCGCGGCGCAGCAACGTGTTTCACCCACGGCGGCTTTCGGGTCTGCTGTATCTGCCCGCAGTTTGCCGCATGCTTCGCCATCGGTTCGGAAATTTGCCCGGGAATTGGGTGTGGACCTCACCCAGATTACCGGCTCTGGAGAGAAACAGCGCATTACGCAGGACGATGTTCGCAAATTCGTCAAGGCCGCGCTTTCTGTCGCCACCAGTACGTCTTCTACGACCACCAGCTCGCAAGTGGGCGGTGGCGGCCTGAGCGTTCTGGACTGGCCGAATATCGACTTCTCCAAATTCGGACCGATAGAAAGCAAGCCGTTGTCGCGCATCAAGAAAATTTCTGGCGCCAACCTGCATCGCAACTGGGTCATGATTCCGCATGTGACAAATAACGAGCAGGCCGATATTACCGAACTGGAAGCCTTCCGGGTTGCCATGAACAAGGAATATGAAAAGGCCGGCGTCAAGTTCACCATGCTGGCGTTCCTGATCAAGGCCGTGGTTTCTGCACTGCAGAAGTTTCCGGAATTTAACGCCTCGCTCAGTGGCGATAATCTGGTGCTCAAGCAGTACTATCATGTCGGATTTGCAGCCGATACGCCAAACGGCCTGGTCGTGCCGGTGATTCGTGATGCCGACAAAAAAGCGGTCAGTCAGATTGCCAAGGAAATGACCGAGCTGGCCAAACTGGCACGGGATGGCAAATTGTCGCCAGCCCAGATGCAGGGCGGGTGTTTTTCCATCAGTTCGCTCGGCGGTATTGGCGGCACAAGCTTTACGCCTATTATCAATGCGCCCGAAGTGGCCATTCTGGGCGTTTCAAAATCTGCCATGCAACCGGTATGGAACGGTAAGGAATTTGCACCGCGCCTGATGTTGCCGCTGTCGCTTTCCTATGATCATCGCGTAATCGACGGTGCCGCTGCAGCGCGCTTTAATGCGTATCTGGCTGCAGTTCTGGCGGATTTCCGCCGTGTCCTGATCTGACGGAGATATTGATGAGTCAAGTAGAAATCAAGGTGCCCAATATCGGCGACTTCGATGCGGTAGAAGTAATCGAAGTGCTGGTCGCCGAAGGCGATACGGTCAAGGAAGAACAGAGCCTGATTACCGTTGAGTCGGACAAGGCTTCGATGGAAATCCCGTCGTCGGCTGCCGGCAAGGTTGTGTCCCTGTCGGTTAAAGTGGGCGACAAGGTTGCCGAGGGCGATATTATTCTGATGCTTGAAGCTGCCGCGGCAGGTGCACAGGCTGCGGCCGGCGACAAGCCAGCGGCGCAGGACAAGGTGCAGCCTGCTGCAAAAAGCGATGCGGCTGCGGTTCAGAAAGCGGCTGGCGCTGGCGACAACGAAAAAAGCCGCGATGGCGCCGTTGATTCACCAGACAAGCGGCCAGCACAGGGCACGGGTGACAGTAAATCTGCGGACGTTGCTGCTGGCAGTGAGGTGAAGTACTCGCCTCCGGCATCGGCGCCTGCGGACGGCTGCGATGTGCTCGTACTGGGCGCCGGTCCTGGCGGTTATTCTGCTGCGTTCCGTGCCGCCGACCTGGGACTAAACGTAGTACTGGTCGAACGCTACGCCACACTGGGTGGCGTATGTCTGAACGTCGGATGTATTCCCTCCAAAGCGCTGTTGCACAGCGTGGCGGTACTGGAAGAGGCGAAACACCTGTCCCAAAATGGCATTACCTTTGGTGAGCCGACCATCGATCTGGACAAGCTGCGTGCCAGCAAAGACAAGGTGGTTTCCACACTAACTGGTGGTCTGACCGGCATGGCCAAGGCGCGCAAGGTCAAGGTGATCCAGGGGTTGGGCGAGTTTGCCGACGAACATCATTTGACTGTAAAGAAAGATGATGGATCAAGCGAAACAGTGGCCTTCAAGCACGCCATTATTGCGGCTGGCAGTCAGTCGGTGAAACTGCCGTTTCTGCCGGAAGACGAAAGGATTGTCGATTCCACCGGCGCCTTGAAACTGCAAAGCATTCCGGAAAAAATGCTGATTATAGGCGGCGGCATTATCGGCCTGGAAATGGGCACGGTCTATTCCGCGCTTGGCGCACGCCTGGATGTTGTTGAAATGCTCGATGGCTTGATGCAGGGCGCAGATCGCGATCTGGTCAAGGTATGGCAAAAGAAAAACGAAGGTCGTTTCGATCAGATCATGGTAAAAACCAAAACGGTTGCGGCCCAGGCCAAGCCCGATGGTATCTGGGTTACGTTCGAAGGTGACGCGGCGCCGGCCGAGCCGCAAAGATATGATCTGGTTTTGCAGGCGGTGGGGCGTTCACCCAACGGCGCAAAAATCGGGGCCGACAAGGCCGGGATTCAGGTGTCAGAACGCGGGTTCATTGAAGTGGATGAGCAGATGCGAACCAATGTGCCACATATATTTGCCATTGGCGATATCGTGGGGCAACCCATGCTGGCGCACAAGGCCGTACATGAGGCGCATGTGGCTGCCGAAGTGATCGCAGGACATAAGAGTTATTTTGATGTGCGTGTGATTCCTTCTGTTGCCTATACCGATCCGGAAGTGGCCTGGGCAGGTTTGACAGAGGAAGAAGCCAAGAAGCAGGGCATCAAGTACGAAAAGGGTGTGTTCCCCTGGGCGGCGTCGGGTCGGGCCATTGCCAATGGTCGCTCCGAAGGCTTTACCAAGTTGCTGTTTGATGCCCAGACCCATCGGATCATTGGCGGCAGCATCGTGGGTACCCATGCTGGCGATCTGATTTCCGAAGTGGCGCTGGCTGTGGAGATGGGCGCCGATTCTGTTGATATTGGCAAGACCATCCATCCTCATCCAACGCTTGGCGAATCGGTGGGCATGGCAGCAGAGGTCGCGCATGGTACATGTACCGATCTGCCTCCGGTCAAACGCAAGTAGACCGGTTGTCCTGCGCTGACGGCAGCGACACTTAGTATGTGCCGCGGCTGTCAGCGCAACGATACCGTGGTGCTATCTGGTTTTCCGCTGGCTGCGCAGGCTGCAGGCAAGTACAGAACACTCTTATTTCCGGTTAACGCCGAAAATAGGGGTGTTTTTCATTTTGATGACTTAAAATTCTGCTTTCGGGTATTTCATTTTTATTATGTCTGCCGTTCCTACTAGTAAGCACTCGCTGGCCGATTGGCTGGCCTATCTTGAATCCCTGCACCCCAAGGCGATCGAACTCGGTCTGGACCGCGTCAGAACGGTAGCCCAGCGCCTGCAGGCCTGCGAGGGCGGCGGCGTCAAAATCATTGTGGGTGGAACCAACGGTAAGGGCTCCACCTGCGCCATGCTCGAGGCCATTTATCTGGCCGCCGGATACAAAACCGGCCTGTATACCTCTCCTCATCTGATCGATTTCAATGAACGCATCCGTCTTCGTGGCGAACTGGCCACAGACGAGCAAATTGTCCGGCAGCTGGCGCAAATTGAGACGGCGCGCGGCGAAATATCGCTCACATACTTCGAATACACGACGTTGGCTGCGCTGTTGCTGTTCAAGGAACATCAAACCGACGTGGCTATTTTGGAAGTCGGCCTGGGCGGGCGGCTGGATGCCGTCAATATTGTGGATGCAGATTGTTCCATCGTTACCAGCGTTGATGTAGATCATGTCGAATGGCTCGGGGATACCCGGGAGAAAATCGGCTGGGAAAAGGCGCATATTTTCCGCAAGGGAAAACCGGCCATTTGCAGCGACCCGCAGCCACCGCAATCCGTGCTTGACTACGCGCGTGAGATAGAAGCAGATCTGTGGTTATTCGGGCACGATTTTAACTATTCGGCGGACAAGCAGCAGTGGGCTTTTGCTGGTCGAAATCAGCGGCGCAATGCGCTGGCGTATCCTGCCTTGCGTGGCGCCAACCAGTTGCTCAACGCGTCGGCTGCGCTGGCCGCCATCGAGTCGTTGCGGGATCGGCTGGCTGTTCCACAGCAGTCGGTGCGCCAGGGCCTGATCCAGGCAGTGCTGCCCGGACGCTTTCAGATTATTCCCGGGCAGCCAACCGTGGTGCTGGACGTGGCGCACAACCCGCAAGCTGCGGCGGTGCTTGCCCACAATCTGGATAGCATGGCCTATTTTCCCTATACCCATGCGGTAGTCGGCATGGTCAATGACAAGGATTGCGATGAGGTCATCAAAAAGTTCGGCCGCAAGGTGGACCATTGGTATTGCGCAAGTCTTGACGGCGAGCGTGGTCGCAGCGGTCAGGATATTGCCGAAAGAGTGCGCGAGCAGTTGCCGGCGGATGCCGAAGGGTTACCAACCGTAACGGTTTTCGATTCTCCGGCGGCTGCCTATGATTCTGCACGTTCAAAGGCCGCCGACAATGATAGAATAGTCGTGTTTGGCTCGTTTTTAACCGTGGCCGCAGTTTTACAGCATTTGGGGCGTCCAGCCGTCTGAAGCTTATCTTTATAAATAGTCGGGAATAAGTTATGGGTTTATTCAATTCACAAGATAATGATCGGCCGGGGCAACGCCGTACCCAGTCAGAACAGAACCAGGCCAATGACCTGCGGGTCAAGGCCAGAAACCGGCTGATTGGCGCGATTATTCTTGTTCTTGCTGCGATCATTATCGTGCCTATGGTGCTCGATACCGGCGGCACAGACAGTACGCCGACACCGGCGCAGAAACCGCCTTTGGTCTCGGGCGGGGGTAGCGACAGCAATTCCCTGTCCGTAACCACAACGCCGGGCGTTGAGTCCAGCGGTCCAAGTTCCACATCGCAGCAGGCCACCGTTGATGGCAGCGTATCGCAGACCCCGCCTGTGACAGGATCGGTCGCTGCAGGAACCGCTGAGCAGCCACAGGATCCAGGGGCTGCGCCGGAAGGCCAGGAGCCAGGCTTGACAGGACTGACAGAAGCTATTGATCCGAACCGATCCATCGCTTCGGGTACGGCAAACCAGCCGGTAACGCCCGAGGATCAGGCCGAGCAGGCAAAGCAGGAAGCCGCTGCCCAGGCTAAAGCCCAGGCAGATGCCAAAAAGGCAGCTGAACGCAAGAAGGCCGCAGCCAACAAAGCTGCAGAGCAGCCTAAAAAGCCTGGTGTGATCCGGGATAACAGTCGCACCGATGATGGCTCCCGTGCGCTGGCCATCCTGGAAGGTCGTGAACCGGCACAGGCCGAGAAAAGCAAACCGAAGGTTACCTCGGGAGATTATTCCCTGCAGATCGCTTCCTACGGCTCTTCGGACGACGCGCAAAGTCGTCGCAGCAAACTGGCCGCCGAGGGCGTGTCCAATGTGTATGTTCAGAATTCTGTCGTAAACGGCAAGCAGATTTATCGTTTGCGCGTAGGTCCGTTCAAATCACGTGAGGCTGCACAGGCAGCGCAAACCCGCCTTCGTTCACTGGGTTATGACAACGGTTTCATTTCGTCGAACTGATATCCATGAATCGAAGTGACCGAATTTGATTACACCTGCCTTGGGATTATCGCTATCTCGGGGCTCCTTGGATTAATGAGAGGGTTTCTCAAGGAAGCCTTCTCATTAATCGCTTATGCCGCCGCATTTATTGGCGCGATCTGGTGGGGCCCGGTGGTTTACCCCTGGGTGATGCAATACATCAACAACGCGCTGATCAGCATGGGCATCGGATATGCGGTGGTGTTCATCGCCATTTTACTGGTTGTCGGTCTGGTCAACGTGACGCTGGCAACCCTGATTGAAGCCACCGGCCTGGGACCAGCTGACCAGGGGCTCGGTATTTTGTTCGGCATCGCCCGCGGCGTCATGATTATCCTGATACTGGTTGTGCTTGCCGGATATACGCCATTTCCCAAGGAACCCTGGTGGGTCAATGCCAGGTTTTCGCCGATGGCGATGATGGCGGTGCATGAAATCAAGTTGCGCCTGCCGGACAGCATCGGATCGTATTTACCTTATTAGTTTGTTCCCTTAGTTTTTCTCTCTCGTATTTTTCAGGATAGGCTTTTTATGTGCGGAATTATCGGTATCGTCGGGCGCGGTCCAGTGAATCAACTGGTGTACGACAGTCTGCTGTTACTGCAACATCGTGGACAGGACGCAGCCGGCATTGCGACCGCCTACGGCAACCACTTCAACATGTACAAGGCCCATGGCCTGGTGCGCGACGTATTTCGCACTCGCAATATGCGCGATCTGCCCGGCCATTCTGGTATCGGGCAGGTGCGTTATCCAACGGCAGGCTCCAGCGATTCGCTGGAAGAGGCGCAGCCATTTTATGTTAACGCGCCTT
This sequence comes from Advenella incenata, assembly GCF_004217095.1. Taxonomy (GTDB): domain Bacteria; phylum Pseudomonadota; class Gammaproteobacteria; order Burkholderiales; family Burkholderiaceae_B; genus Advenella; species Advenella incenata. The sequence goes on from NZ_SHKO01000001.1 coordinate 2,224,890, forward strand.
TTGGCATTACATTTGCGCATAACGGCAATCTGACCAACTGGCGTGAATTGCGCGAGTCGCTATTCAAGGTGGATCAGCGCCACATTAATACCAATTCGGATTCTGAAGTCTTGCTCAATGTATTGGCGCATGAGCTGCAGTCGGCGGCAAAGGGCAGTAGCCTGGATCCGGCCGCGATGTTCAGCGCGGTCGCTGCATTGCACCGACGTGTCAAGGGTGCATACTCGGTGGTTGCGCAAATCGCCGGATATGGACTGCTGGCTTTCCGGGATCCGTTCGGCATCCGGCCGCTGTGCCTGGGCAAGTTTGAATCGGAACTGGGTGCAGAATGGATGGTGGCGTCTGAATCGGTTGCGCTTGAAGGCAGCGGGTTTGATTTCGTTCGTGATATTGGCGCCGGTGAAGCCGTGTTCATCGATCTGGACGGTAATGTGCACGAGCAGCAATGCGCCGACAATCCGGTGCTCACGCCCTGCATTTTCGAATATGTCTATTTTGCCCGTCCCGATTCCACCATTAATGGTGTGAATGTGTACAATGCGCGCCTGAAAATGGGTGAGTACCTTGCTGATAAAGTGGCCAGGCAATTGCGCCTGCGGGAAATTGATGTCGTGATGCCTATTCCCGATTCTTCCCGGCCGGCCGCCATGCAGCTGGCATCCAAACTCAAGCTTGAGTATCGTGAAGGCTTCATCAAGAACCGTTATGTAGGGCGTACCTTTATTATGCCCGGGCAGGCGGTGCGCAAAAAATCAGTCCGCCAGAAATTGAACGCCATGAGCGTTGAGTTCAAGGACAAAAACGTGCTGCTGGTAGATGACTCCATTGTGCGTGGCACGACCAGCCGCGAGATTGTTGACATGGCAAGGGCGGCAGGGGCCCGGAAAGTGTTTTTCGCATCGGCCGCGCCGCCTGTCTGTTTCCCCAATGTCTACGGTATTGACATGCCAACCCAGGATGATCTGATTGCCAACGGCAGAACACCTGAAGAAGTTGCTGCCGAGATCGGGGCAGACGGCCTGGTGTATCAGGACCTGGCTGACCTGAAAGCGGCCATTACGGATTTAAATCCGGCGCTCACTCAGTTTGAAGCTTCCTGCTTTGATGGCCACTATGTTACTGGCGATGTTGATAGCGCCTATCTGGAAAGATTGCGTCTGACCCGGCACCAGGTCAAGGAAGGCCAGGCGGTTGGCGGGCTGCAATTTAATATGGGGTATGCAGCCAACGCTTAAGCGTTGCATATGCCTGGGTTTCTGTCCGTGCAAAGCGGCAGGGACGCCATTTATTTCGTCGCACCCGGGTTCAGCCGGGTGCGACGGCTCTGACCAAACAAGCACAGTGCCGCCGCAATAAAACGGGCGTCATTCCGGCAAACCTTGGCAGGCTGCGGAATGTTAGCAGGCTGCAGAATTATTCCAAAGACTGATCCCATTTGCTTGGGCAGCATTAGCTCGTTGCCGTCCAGCGTATTTGAGAATATAATTGACATATCATCTATTGGTAAGTCATTTATGTCTCGCACAAATACAACTGCAAAGCCGGATGTCGGACGAGCGCTACTCTCTCTTTCGGGGCAAATCAATCGCCAGTGGCGCAGGGCGCTGGATCGTCGGCTGCAGCCTTTGGGGTTGACCGAGGCTACCTGGTTACCGTTGCTGTACATCGCAAGGGCGACGCAGCCATTGCGTCAAAAGGATCTGGCCGCATTGATGGGGCTCGATAGCTCATCGGTGGTGCGCCTGCTCGATGGTCTGCAAACTGCGGGTTATATCCAGCGCCTGGAAGGCACGGACCGGCGTGAAAAAATCATCCACCTCACAGATACCGGTAAGCAAACCGTATCCAGCGTCGAGCAGGTCGTGCTTGAAGGCCGGCGCCGCTTGTTCCTGGATATTGATGGCGCAGACCTTGAAACAACCCGATCGGTAATGCAACAGCTTTTGGGCACGCTTGAATCGCTGGACGGCGCGCTCTGGGCCGATACGGATGGCGCCGATTCACATGCCTGAAAAAATCGTCCTGCGCGCGCCATTGTGGTTGCTGGTGCTGGTAACTTTGAGCGGCACACTGGCTATGCATATGTTCGTGCCGGCCATGCCGGATGCTGCGGCCGATCTTGGCGCCAGCATGAGCGCCATGCAAATGACGATCAGCCTGTATATTCTAGGCCTGGCTTTCGGCCAGTTGATTTACGGTCCGCTATCTGACGGGTTCGGCCGGCGACCCCTGCTACTCGCGGGCCTGTCTATCTATGTGCTGGCCGGCGTTGCGGCTGCCTTGTCGCAAAGCGAGTCTACGCTGGTGCTGGCGCGGCTGTTTCAGGCGTTGGGCGGATGCGCCGGCCTGGCGCTTGGACGGGCCATTGTGCGCGATACGGCGGCAGGCGATAGCGCCGTCAAGGATCAGGCGTTGCTCAATCTGATCATGATGGCCGGGCCTGGCCTGGCCCCGTTGCTCGGTTCGTTTCTTACCTTGCATTTCGGTTGGCGAGCTGTTTTCTATGCGCTCGTATTGCTGGGTGTGATTACCTTGCTTTCGACCTGGCGAATGCTGCCGGAAACCGGCGCGCCAACCGGCAAAGTGCGGCCGGCCGCCTTGGCCTCGGATTACAAATCGCTGCTGCGTTCACCTTCGTTTTTGGCTTACGCATTTGGCGGTGGCTGCGCTACGACAGCCATCTATTCTTTTATTGCCGCCGCGCCTTTCATCATTACCATGGATCTGCATCGATCTGTACAAGAGGTGGGCTTATATCTGGCCCTGTTGATTGTCGGGCTGTCGGTGGGCAATGCAGCGACGCGGCAACTGATTGGTCGTTTTTCGCTGGAGCGGCTACTGATTGGCGGCAATGCACTAAGTGTTGTTGCGGCCTTGCTGCTGCTGGGTATTACGCTGGCCGATCTACTGCATATCGTGAGCGTGACCGCGCTGATGTTCGTGTTTGCTATCGGCGCCGGCATTGCCAGTCCGGCGGCCCTGACCAAGGGGCTGAGTGTCGATCGCCACCTGATAGGCTCAGCAGCAGGCCTGTATGGTTTTACGCAAATGTTGGTGGGGGCCATCTGTACGTCGCTTGTCGGGCTTGGAAACAATCCCGCACTCACCGCATTTACGGTACTCGCATGTACAGCTATCCTGGGTCAGGCCGGATTATGGTTCGGCATGAAACAGGACCGGCGCATGGCCCATAACGTACTGGCTTCGGATGCGTCGACGGGTCACCACTGAAGTTGTGTTCGGGTAACGCGGGGCAATATTATCCAAGGCGGGAAGTGCGCTGCGTTTTTCCGAACAACGCGTAGCCACTCAACACCAGTAGTACGACAAACAACAGTAACGCCCACAGGACATATTCAACCCCAAACACGCTTACTTTGGCATCCATGCAGGTGGCGTAAATGCCGAAAAGCCAGGGCGCCAAGCCATCAAGTCCGGTCGTTCTGGACATGAAAATATCGGCAAATGTGCGATCGCACGAGACCATTTCTGACGCTACCGTATGCTGATACCACGCCGCTACGATGCCGGCGATGGACAGCGCGAACGATAACAGCGCCATCATGCGCTTGATTGCCCCAGGAACCAGGTTGCCCAACAGGCAGACGCCGGCGATGACCAATAGAATGAGCCGCTGTAACACACACCACGCGCAGGGCGGCATATTGAAAACATGCTGGCTGACAAGCGCAACAGCCAATGCAAGCAGGCAGAGCAGGGCAATAAGATTCAGGCGAGACTGGGTCATAAAGAGGTTCTGGAGTAGGTTGAATAAATATCGGCAAACAGGCGCATGATCAGCTCATGTGCGCCGTCCCACATAATCTGGACACCGATACACAGCAGAATGAAAGCGGACAGTCGCATGAATACGGCGGTCCCTGAAGCGCCCAGGCGGGCAAGAAATCTTGCGGCAAAACGCAAGCAAAAAAACAGGATAGCGCTGACGCTGATCACGGCCAAGATCATGGCGCTCACGCTCATGACGCCGGCGCCTGCACTGATAAAATCAAAAGATGCCCCAACAGTAATGGCAGCAGATATACTGCCCGGTCCGCAGGCGATCGGGAAGGTGAGTGGATAAAAGGCGCTGGATTTTACTTTTTCCTGCGAATAATTTTCCACCAGTTTTTCATGCGCATCGGTATCCGGATCTTTGGCATTGACCAGTTGCCAGGCGCTGGCCACGACCAGCAGGCCGCCACCGACACGGACAATGGGTAGTGATAGACCGAAAAAACTCAATACCATATTGCCGAACAGTGCCGCAAGCGTGAGCATTACAAAAACGTTGATTGAAATGCGCTTGGCCAGTTGCCGTCGGGTTGAGGCGCTGGCCCCTTCGGTCATGGTCAGGAAAATGGGCGCAACTGCGGGCGGGTTTACGATAGGCAGCAGGGTGGCAAGGACAAACAGAAAACTGCGGCTGAAAATCAGGATATATTCATTGATGCTCATTGTTGTCTATTTCTGCGCGGTCAGGTTGTTGATTGCGGTGAGCAAGTCACGCTTGAACTGCATTTGGGTGCGGGGATTATCCAGCGCGCTGCCGCCAAGAATGAAAATATCCTCCACACGGTCGCCCAGCGTCATAACCTTGGCCATTTGCAGGTTAATCTGGTGCCGCTTAAAGGTGTTGGCAAGAGCATAAAGAATACCAGGGCTGTCCATCGCTGTAATTGACAATCGCCAGTACTGACTGTTTTCGTCGGGCAAAAGTTCAATCAGGGGTACCAAAGGAAACGTGCGCGAGCGGCGAACATTGGCCCCCACCACATAGCGGTTGCTCGTTAAGGTCAAGGGTTCGTTCTGCGCAGGCAGTGGTTCGTTCAGCCGGTTGCGCAAGCCGTGCTCGATCAGCGGCACATTGGAGCGGATGTCCGCGTCAATGGCTGCGCTGTCCACCACGAAACTGTCCAGCGCGTAGCCCTGGCGCGTCGTGTGGATGCGGGCGTCCAGAATATCAATGCGCTGTTCGTAGAAGTAGGAGCAGATTTGCTCAAATAGATCAGGGCGATCGGGCGTGTACACCATCACCTGAATGCCTTCGTTATTTTCAGTAGGACGGGCGCGTACCTGGGCACCCACCTGCGGCAGCATGCGATATAAAAGGCGGGTATGCCACGCGATATCTCTGGCTTCGTGACGTAAAAAATAGGCGACATCCAGGGTATTCCAGAACCGGTCCCGATCCTGGTCGCTGATGCCCGAAAAACGTACAAGCGCAATCGCGTCGTTCTTGCGCTGCGTCAGTACCGATTGCCGGTCAAATACGTTGCTTCCCAAGGCGGTCAGCGTGTAATGATAAAGGTCTTCGAGCAGTTTTCCCTTCCATGCGTTCCACACTTTGGGGCTGGTGCCGCGAATATCGGCGACCGTGAGCAAATAAAGGGCGGTCAGGCGGCGTTCGGTACCAACGATATCTGCAAATTCCTGAATAACCGAGGGCTCAGACAGATCTCGTTTCTGGGCGAACGAGGACATGGTCAGGTGATGCTCTACCAGAAACTCGACCAGCGCCCGATCTTGCGGCTCCAGATTATGGTCGCGAGCGAACTTGCGCACTTCCAGTGCGCCCAATGTCGAGTGATTGCCGCCACGTCCTTTGGCAATATCATGGAACAGGGCAGCCACGTACAGCAGCCAGTGCTGGTCCATGTCGGCAATCAACCGGCTGGCCAGCGGATATTCCTGGGCATGTTCAGGCATGGTGAAGCGACGGATATTGCGGATCACCATGAGCGTGTGCTGGTCAACGGTATAGACGTGAAACAGGTCATGCTGCATTTGTCCCACGATTTTCCGAAACACCGGAATGTACTGGGGCAATATGCTGAGCATGGTCATTCGTCTGAAGCTGTGCACTATGCCGGTGGGCTGCTGCAATATCTGCAGAAACAACCATTTGTTTACGGGATTGCGGCGAAACTGTGCGTCAATCCGGTGGCGTGAGCTCCAGATCTGTCGTTGCAGCTTGGCCGACATGTCATTGACTTCAGGGTGTTGCTGCAATACCAGAAACGCTTTCAGAAGCAGTTGTGGTTTGCGTTCAAATGCATCGTCTGCGACAAGATCAAGCTGTTGGCCGACACGGCAGAAATCTTCATCGATCATGACGCTGCAATCTTTGACCGGGAAAAAATACTCCCGGAAGCTTTGCATCATGATGTGGTTCATCAGATAGACGATTCTGGCAGCCCAGTAGTAGCGCTGCATGAGAATTTCGCCCGGGCGCCGGGTGTCAGTGGCCTTGATGCGGTACACCTCGGCCAGCAGCGGCTGGTTGTGGAACATCAAGCGATCATCACGTTTGCCCGCAAGCACATGCAGGTCTATGCGCAAGCGCTTGAAAGCCTGCTCGGCCTTGGCGCATTTGGCCGCTTCGTCGCGCGTCATCATGCCATGTGCGACCAGATCGCGCCAACTGCCGGACAGTCCGGCGGCAAGACTGATCCACCGGATCATTTGCAGATCGCGCAGCGCCCCCGGGGATTCCTTGCAATTGGGTTCAAGCGAATAGGGGGTGTCACTGTAACGTGCATATCGCTGCTGCAACTCGAGCTGCTTGGCCAGAAAGAAATCCTGGGGATTCAATTGTTCGCGAAAGCGGGTCTCCAGCGTGGATACAAGCTTGCGATTGCCCAGAATGAAACGCAACTCAAGCAAGCCGGTTTCAATCGTGATGTCGGCGGCGCTCTCGCTCAGGCATTCGTCGATGGTCCGCACGCTATGGCCGATATCCAGGCCCAGGTCCCATAAGGACGATACGAATTGCTCCAGAAGTACTTTGTCGCCATCCTCGGGCGCTCGCTGCAAAAGAATAAGCAGGTCAATATCCGAATAGGGAAACAGTTCGCCGCGGCCATATCCGCCGATTGCGCACAGGCTGGCACCGGCCGGCAAGGGAAAACTGGCCGCCATCTCCTTCATGGCCTGGTCTGTGTGTTTTCTGAGCGCCACGAGCAATGAATCCGGACGCGAGCGGTGCTGGCGGTAATTGTCCAGGGCCTGTGTTTTCAGCGCCTGCAAACGGTTGCGGATCGCAATAGCCGGGCTCACGGTGTTCATGAATGTCCTTCGGGCCTCATGGGGTGCAAACTGGCGGTCAGGGCAGGTTCGCGACAAATGCGGGCGGGGCGGGCATGCCCGGCGAGCGCGTCAATACATCGTAGCCATTCTCGGTTACGATCAGCGTATGCTCCCATTGTGCAGACAGGCTGTGGTCGCGGGTGACTACTGTCCATTGGTCCGCCAATACCCGTGTTTCGCGGCGACCGGCGTTGATCATGGGCTCAATGGTAAATACCATGCCCTGTTTCAGGGTGAGGCCCTCGCCAGGCTTGCCATAATGAAGCACTTGCGGATCTTCATGAAAGCGCTGACCGATACCATGTCCGCAATATTCCCGAACGACAGAAAAGCCGTTGCTTTCGGCGTGTTTTTGAATCGCGTGGCCGATATCGCCAAGCGTTGCGCCGGGACGCACTTGTTCTATTCCGAGCCACATGCATTCATAGGTAATGTCGGTCAGGCGCCGGGCCAGAATGGACGGTGCGCCCACGTAGAACATGCGGCTGGTGTCGCCAAACCAGCCATCTTTGATGATGGTGACGTCAATATTGAGCACATCGCCCGATTTGAGCTTTTTGTCACCTGGAATGCCATGACAGATGACATGGTTGACCGAAGTGCACACCGCACCGGTAAAGGGCGGGTAGCCAGGGGGCTGATAGCCGATGGTGGCCGATTCGACGCCCAGTTCTGTCATGAAATCGTGACAGATTTTGTTAATTTGGCCGGTAGTCATGCCCGGTTTGATGTGCCCGGCGACATGATCAAGGACCCGGGCGGCGTCTTCGCAGGCTGCCCGCATGGCGTCGATGTCTTGCTGATTTGTGAGTGTGGCCATAACTGCTTGAGTAAATGAGTGAAATAATAGTAGAATTATAGGCTTTCCCGGATTTGTTTGGCGAATCTTTGGTAGATGTGACTGGTTAAGGCTGGTTAAAAGCAGCCGGTAATCAGGTTGCCCGGGGTTGTAGTATAGTTTACAGGGCAATGGCCCTGGCTTGCAAAACCGTGCGAAAACCGTGCATTACGCCCCGTCATGTCGAGCTTATAGCCACGCGATACCGCTGAATATCGCCTAATCCAAGGTCATTAAGCAAGGTCATTTAGGCCAATCGTTGATACCAAGAAGGCAGGTATTGAGGGGCACCACGTCAAGGCGTGCCTGCTTATGGCAGGTAGGGCGGGGTGGCGGGAAAAATGCCGAAAAATGTCAGTAAAGCTTGTTTTTTATTTAATAGCGCGCCGTTTTTCCTAGGGTGTTGATTATATACAACAAAAATCAATATCAAGACGGTGCAGGAACCTAACCCTTTGGAGTTACAAATAATGTCATTAATGCGTGAAATGCTTGAAGCTGGTGTGCACTTTGGCCACCAAACCCGTTACTGGAATCCTAAAATGTCTCAGTACATTTTCGGTCACCGTAACAAAATCCATATTATCAATCTGGAAAAAACCGTTGCTCACTTTCTGGAAGCCCAGAAATTTGCACGCCAAATTGCCTCACGTGGCGGCAACATCCTGCTCGTGGGAACAAAACGCGCTGCCCGTGAAATTATTGCCGAAGAAGCGGCACGTTGCGGTATGCCTTTTGTAGACAGCCGCTGGCTGGGTGGCATGATGACCAACTTCAAAACGGTCAAAACGTCCATCAAACGTCTCAAGGACATGGAAGCGGCCGTTGCCGACGGCAGCAAAGAGCGCATGAGCAAGAAAGAAGGCCTCATGTTTGATCGCGAAATGGACAAGCTGAACAAATCCATTGGCGGCATCAAGGATATGAACACCTTGCCTGACGCGTTGTTCATTATCGACGTCGGCTATCACAAAATCGCCATCCAGGAAGCCCGTACACTGGGTATCCCCGTTATCGCAGTTGTCGATACCAATCACTCTCCTGACGGCGTTGAGTACGTTATCCCAGGTAACGATGACTCTGCCAAGGCGATCGCGCTGTACGCAAAAGGCATTGCAGACGCAGTTCTGGAAGGCCGCGAGCAGAACCTGAATGGCGTGGTTGAAACCATCGTCGAAGGTGAAGAAGAGTTCGTCGAAGAAGTGCCGGAAAACAACTAAGCGTTACTGCAGCACAATGCGCCCGTCGCTCTCGGGCGCATTCGTCAAATCCGTCAATACTTGCAGCGCGGTTTGCCGTTATCATGTCATCCGCGCCTGTTATTGTCACTATTTCGAGTGGCACGGGCCTGTTCCGGGTCGCTTCTCTTTCCTGCCATAGCAGGATCGTTTAATAAATTTAACTGGAGTTATCATGGCTGTGATTACCGCCTCAATGGTCAAAGAGTTACGGGAAAAAACCGACGCCCCCATGATGGAATGCAAAAAAGCCCTCTCCGAAGCAGAGGGCGATATGGTGCGTGCAGAAGAAATTCTGCGTATCAAACTGGGTAGCAAAGCCAGCAAAGCCGCTACGCGTGTGACTGCTGAAGGCCTGATTGGCTTGTATATTGCTCCCGAAGCAAAAACCGGCGCCGTTGTCGAAGTCAATTGCGAAACAGACTTTGTTGCCAAAAACGAAGATTTCATTAATTTTGTCAACAGTGTTGCCCAGCTGATCGCTGAAAAGAACCCTGCTGATGTTGCGGCCCTGGCCGACTTGCCGATGGGCGAGGGCACGGTTGAAACGACGCGCGCTGCGCTGGTCGGCAAGGTTGGTGAAAATATGGCCATTCGCCGTTTCACCCGTTTTGAAACCGAAGACCAACTGGCCAGTTATGTTCATGGCGGCCGCATTGGTGTTCTGGTTGACTACAAGGGTGATGCCGAAGTGGGTAAAGACCTGGCCATGCACGTTGCTGCTACCAAGCCTAAAGCACTGGATGCTTCTGGTGTTGCTCAGGCTGATATCGATGCCGAGCGCTCTGTTGCCGAACAGAAAGCGGCCGAGTCAGGCAAACCTGCCGAGATCGTTGCCAAAATGGTCGAAGGTTCTGTTGCCAAATTCCTCAAGGAAGTGACATTGATGAGCCAGCCTTTCGTCAAGAACGATAAGCAAAGCGTTGAGCAAATGCTTAAAGAGAAAAAAAGCGGCATCAATCGCTTCTCTCTGTTTGTTGTTGGTGAAGGCATTGAGAAGAAAACGACCGACTTTGCTGCAGAAGTGGCTGCCGCAGCAGCCGGTAACTAACTGCTCGCTATTGCGGTCGTGTTTTGCAGTAGCTTATGCAAATATGACCGGCAATAAAGCAGTCGCCAAATACAGGCCACCTGAGCACATACGGGTTGTCGGTTCAAAGAATCCCCTTTTAAGGGGATTCTTTTTGAATTCCGTAAATGTCATAGCCAGAGTGGTTACAATAGCGTGTCAATTTTCAAAGGTAGTTCGGCCATGAGCAGCAAATACAAACGTGTGCTTCTAAAACTTTCGGGTGAAGCGTTAATGGGCGAAGACGCCTACGGTATCAACCGCAGCACCATCAATCGCATGACCGGTGAAATCGCTGAAGTCTCGCGCATGGGCGTGGAGCTGGCCATTGTGATCGGTGGCGGCAACATTTTCCGCGGTGTAGCGCCCGGCGCCCAAGGCATGGATCGCGCAACCGCCGACTATATGGGCATGATGGCCACGGTAATGAATGCGCTGGCGCTGCAGGATGCGCTCAAGGCGCATGGTGTGGTCACCCGGGTGCAGTCGGCCCTGAATATTGACCAGGTCATCGAACCCTACATCCGCCCCAAGGCGCTGCGTTACCTGGAAGAGAAAAAAGTCGTCATTTTTGCGGCCGGCACCGGTAATCCGTTTTTCACGACCGATACGGCTGCCGCCTTGCGCGGCGCAGAAATAGGCGCAGAGATCGTTCTGAAAGCGACCAAGGTCGATGGTGTCTATTCAGCTGATCCTAACAAGGATCCTACCGCAACGCGCTATTCCCGTATCAGTTTCGATGAGGTTATTACGCGCCGCCTGGAAATCATGGATGCCACAGCGTTTGCGCTTTGTCGCGACCAGAAACTGCCTATCAAGGTGTTCAATATCAACAAACCGGGCGCGCTTGCCCGCGCAATTTGCGGTGAAGATGAAGGCACGCTTGTACACGTATAAAGGAAAGAAATGAGTATCTCCGAATTGCAAAAGTCGGCCGAGAGCCGCATGAATAAATCACTGGACACCCTGAAAACAAACCTGTCCAAAATCCGTACGGGCCGTGCGCACGCAGGCATTCTGGATCAGGTCAATGTGGACTATTACGGCTCTGCGGTGCCGGTCAGCCAAGTGGCCGCAGTCAATGTTGTTGATGCGCGTACCTTGAGTGTCCAGCCTTGGGAAAAACAGATGTCCGGCCCGATTGAAAAGGCGATTCGCGAGTCCGATCTGGGTCTGAATCCGGTATCTATGGGTGAGACGATCCGCGTACCCATGCCGGCCCTGACCGAAGAGCGCCGCCGTGATCTGGCCAAAGTGGTCAAGAGCGAAGGCGAAGATGCCAAGATTGCGGTGCGCAATCTGCGCCGTGACGCGAATGAAAGTTTCAAGAAATTGCTCAAGGACAAGGAAATTTCTGAAGATGACGACCGTCGCGCCCAGGATGTCATCCAGAAAATGACGGACCGCTTTGTTGCTGAAATCGACAAGGTCGTTACACAGAAAGAAGCCGAAATCATGACGGTTTGATCGTGCCGGCACCTTTCCGACGGCATTGTTTTTAACTGAATAGATCAACTCATGAATCCAAGTTCCACACTCTGCGTTCCAGAGACTGGCAACATTCCCAGGCATATTGCAATTATCATGGACGGAAACGGGCGCTGGGCGACGCGCCGGTTCATGCCGCGGACAGCGGGCCATGCCAAGGGCGTGCAGGCGGTGCGACGGGTTGTGGAATATTGCGGCGCCAATGGCATTGACTACCTGACTTTGTTTGCCTTCAGTTCCGAAAACTGGCGCAGGCCGCAAGAAGAGGTGTCGCTGCTGATGAAGCTTTTTGTGCAGGCGCTGGAAAAGGAAGTCTCCCGCTTAAACAGCAATAATGTCCGACTGCGGGTGGTAGGCGATCTGTCGCCGTTCGAACCATATTTGCAGAAACTGATCCGGGATGCTGAAGCTACGACGAGTGGTAACAGCGGCCTGACGCTGACTATCGCCGCCAACTACGGCGGGCGCTGGGATATCCTGCAGGCATTTCGCAAAATGTTGCAAGCGCACCCGGAATTGGCTCAGGATTCGACGCAGGTATCCGAGCAGATGCTCGGCGAGTATCTTTGCATGAACTGGGCTCCCGAGCCCGATTTGTTCATTCGCACTGGCGGCGAGAGCCGCATTTCAAATTTTCTTGTCTGGCAACTGGCCTATACCGAATTATATTTTACCGACTGTTACTGGCCTGATTTTGGCGCCAAGGACATGGATCGGGCCATCGAGTGGTATCGTGGGCGTGAACGCCGATTCGGCCGAACCAGCGCGCAAATTTCGGATGATTCCCCGTCCGCCTGAAGGAGAGCGCATGTTATTGCAGCGCATCATTACCGCGGTCGTTCTGTTGATCGTTCTGCTGCTGGTCAGTGTTTTTTTTGCGCCAGTCTACTTTCGCATCTTTGTCGCCATAGCGAGTGCCATTGCATTGTGGGAATGGCTGCGCCTGACTGCCTCGGCAAATGCTGCGCGAATTATCGCCATTATTTATCTGATTGTGGCGGGGTGGACTGCGGTCGCCGCTTTTGATAATGCCGTTGTGACCACCGCGGGCGCCGCGTTCGCCAATATGCCGTGGGCCGACTGGATCAGGCCTATTGCCGCTGTCGTTGCCACGCTGGGGGTGTTGTTCTGGACAGTGGCTGTGCCGCTTATCCTGAATCGCGCCGATACGCAGCGTGCGCCGGTTAGCGTGCTCAGCAGTCTGGCTGGTATTGTTGTCGTTGGCGGCAGTGCGCTTGCCCTGGCGATGCTACATCAGCAACATGGGGTCTGGTTCATTTTTTCGTTCCTGGGCGTGATCTGGTGCGCAGATACCTTTGCCTATTTTGGCGGCAAACATTTTGGCGGTGCCAGGCTGGCGCCGGCCATCAGCCCGGGTAAAACCCGTTCGGGCGCGATCTGCGGCCTGATTGCAGCGGTTATCTGGATGCTCGCGACAGTGTATGTCGATGGCAGCTTTGCCAGCTATGTGCACCAGTATTTTCCCATGCCTCTTGTGCTGTTGGTTGGGGCTGTGCTGGCAACGTATTCCATGATCGGCGATTTGTATGAATCGCTGATCAAGCGCCGCGCAGGCATTAAGGATTCAAGCAATCTTTTGCCAGGACATGGCGGAGTCTGGGACCGGTTCGATTCAATTCTCTCGGTCACCCCGCTGGTCCTTGCTTTATGGATGTTGATCCGGCATTTTCATTAACGGCGCTTGCGCCCAAACACTTTTCCGGAAAAGAAAGTCCATGCAGAATATTACGATTTTCGGAGCAACCGGATCGATTGGCGACAGTACTCTTGATATTGTGCGCCGGCATCCAGACCGATTCAGTGTGTATGCGCTCAGTGCCCAGCGACGCATGCAAAAACTGGCGCAGCTTGCGTTGGAGTTTTCGGCCAAAGTGGTCATTGTTCCCGATGTTGATGCTGTTGATGCGTTCCGCGAGCACTGGCCTGCCCAGCATGAGCTGCCAGAGATCAGGATGGGCGAACGCGGATTGTGCGAGACGGCCAGGGATTCCGAGACAGATTGCGTGGTGGCGGCGATTGTCGGCATTGCTGGCCTGGCATCGGCGTTCGAAGCCGCACAGGCGGGCAAGCGTATTTTGCTGGCCAACAAAGAAGCGCTGGTTGCTGCCGGCTCGTTATTTATGCACACAGTGCAAACCCATAACGCGCAATTGCTGCCCGTCGATAGCGAACACAATGCCATTTTTCAGTGCCTGCAAAATGGCAGGGAAAAGCAGCAAATACAGCGATTGATCCTCACTGCCTCTGGCGGCCCGTTTCGTGATACAGCCATCAGTGAGCTGGAACATGTAACGCCTGAACAGGCTTGCCGCCATCCGAACTGGAGCATGGGGCAGAAGATTTCCGTGGATTCGGCAACGATGCTCAATAAAGGCCTGGAAGTGATCGAGGCGCACTTTCTATTCGGTCTGGCGCCAGACAAGATCGACGTGGTCATTCATCCCGAGAGTACGGTGCACTCCATGGTCGAGTTCATCGACGGCTCGTTGCTGGCCCAACTGGGCAATACGGATATGCGCATTCCGATTTCCTATGTCATGGGGTATCCTGAACGCATCGAAAGCAACACGCCAGCCTTCGATCTGCGCAAGTTGCAGCAATTGAATTTTTCACTCCCCGATTTTGCGCGCTTCCCCTGTCTGAAACTGGCCTTCGATGCTTTGCACGCAGGCCAGGCCGAATGTATTGCCCTGAACGCTGCAAACGAGATCGCCGTGGCCCATTTCCTGCAGGGCGGTTTGCGCTTCACCCAAATTGCCCAAGTGATCGACCGGGCGCTGGACTGGCAAAGCGGCCAGACCAGCCCCATCGGCCACATTGATGATGTTTTCCAGCTCGACCTCCTGGTACGCGAACGCGCCAGGACGTTTTTACCTGCTTCGGCCTGACTATTATGTTTTCCAGTATTATCTTTTTCATTGTCACGATCAGTATTGTGGTGGTTTTTCATGAGCTGGGGCACTATCTGGCTGCACGCCTTTGCGGTGTTCATGTGGAGCGGTTTTCACTTGGCTTTGGCAAGGTGCTGCTTAGCCGGCGCGATACCCGGGGCACAGAATGGGTTATTTCGGCGTTGCCGCTAGGTGGCTACGTAAAGCCCCTGGCTGAACCCGAGGCCGGTGCCATGGATCGGCCGGGCAGGGGAGCCATGAGCGAAAAATCTCCCTGGCAACGCATGCTGATTTTTGCTGCGGGCCCGGCATTCAGCCTGCTGCTGGGCATTCTCATTTATTCGGTCATGTACATGGCCGGCAGTAATGTACCGCAGGCGATCCTGGGTACGCCGGCTGCCGGAACGCCTGCTCAGGTTGCGGGCGTCAAGAAAGGCGATCGGGTGATCGGCCTGAATGGCCGTAACGTTCACTCCTGGACCCAGTTGCAACAGCAACTGCTGGAACCCATGATTCTGGGACAGTCGGTCACATTGCAATTGCGGGACCAGAGCAATAACGATCGTGATGCTACGATTGCCTTGCTGCCTGCCCCTAAAGATCTTGAAGGGGTCAATCTGTCCAGACTGAACGGGCTGGATATTGATGCACCGCCTCCCAGTGCCGCGCAGGTTATTTCCGGCGGCGCCGGCGAAGCCGCCGGGATAAAGCAGGGTGATGTTATTGTGCAGGCTGGCGCCCATACAGATTTGAATGCGCGTGCATTTATCGAGGAAATCGAGAAAAATGCAGGTCAGGATGTGCCCCTGGTTGTCTTGCGCGATGGTCAGCGTGTCACGCTCAATGTAACGCCGCGCCCGACCAAAGGCCCGGATGGCGTCTCGCAGGGTAAAATCGGCGTGGCGTTGCAGTCTGGCTACCCAATGACATTCGTGCGCTACGGTTTGGTTGAAAGTGTGGCCCTGGCCACCACGAGAACGCTCGATACCGCCTGGTTTTCGGTAAAAATGCTGGGCAAAATGGTTATTGGGCAGGTTTCCTGGAAAAATATCAGCGGACCGGTCACCATTGCCGACTACGCGGGCAAATCAGCCAGCCTGGGGTTCGAGCGATTCATCGAGTTCATTGCGCTGATCACGATCAGTATCGGTGTACTCAACCTCATCCCGATTCCCGGTCTGGATGGCGGGCAAATGCTGTTTGCATTTTTTGAAATTGTGCGGGGTCGTCCCTTGCCGGCATTTGTGCAGGAAAAAGGCCTGGCATTGGGTTATATGCTGTTGCTTGCCCTGATGGTGGTGGCATTTCTCAATGATGTCATGAGAATTACCGGATAACCCTGGTGATGCCGCTAACGTATTAACATACAAGGAAAATTGCTGACAAGACGCTGTGTTCTGGCATACAATTTAGCGCTTATGCATATCCGAATCCACAAGGAAAGTCCGAATGTCTTTGAGACAGCTTAGTTCAATGAAAAAGAAAGCGATCCCGGCTCTGATCGCGATGCTCATTCTTCCGCAGGCATCTTTTGCATTTGCGCCATTCGTGGTGCAGGATATTCAGGTAAAAGGATTGCGCAGTACCGATCCGGCTACCCTGTTCAATTACGTTCCAGCCCGTGTTGGCAAACAATTTACAGAAGAGCAGGCTACAGACTCGGTCAAGCGCCTTTTTGCCACGGGCCTGTTCAATGATGTCAATATTTCGACACGTAACCGTGTCGTGTATGTGGATGTGGTAGAGCGTCCGGTTATTTCATCGGTCACGTTCGACGGAATGAAGGCATTCGATAGTAAAACCATTACAGAAACACTGTCTGGCGTGGGCTTTGGGGCAGGCCGGGCTTATGATGAAGCCTTGCTTGAACGCGCCAAAAATGAAATTCGGTCGCAATATGTTTCAAAAGGACATTATGGCACCGAAGTGAATTCGGCCATTACACCCTTGCCCAATAACCGGGTCGGCATCAGCTTCACCGTTCAGGAAAGCAGTATCTCCCGCATCCGGGACATCCATTTCGTGGGTAATGAAGTGTTCTCCGAGGGCACACTGCGTGATCAGATGGATATGACCACACCTGGTTATATGACCTGGTATACGGGCTCTGACAAATACTCACGTGAAAAACTGGACAAGGACACTGAATCCATCCGTAAATATTACCTGGATCGTGGTTATCTGGATTTCGCCATGGATTCGCCACAGGTCAATATCACACCCGATCGTGAAGATATTTCAATCAATCTGACCGTCAACGAAGGCAAGCCGTACAAACTGCGCAAGGTGCAGCTGGCGGGGAACCTGATGGGACTGAACAACGAGCTGCAGGCGCTGATTGAACCGAAGCCCGGTGAAACCTACAGCGAAGAGCGGGCGCAGAAAACGACGGATGCCATCAAGAGTTATCTGGGTGGCCTCGGATATGCGTTTGCCAACGTCAATGCCAATCCGGTGACCGATAAGGAAACCCAGGAAGCCGATCTGACCTTTTTTGTGGACCCCGGTCGCCGCGTTTATGTAAACCGTATCAATATTGGCGGTAACGTACGTACGCGTGATGAGGTTATTCGTCGTGAAATGCGTCAGCAGGAAGCTGGATGGTACGATGAAAACCGTCTTTCCCAGTCCAAGGACCGGGTCAATCGTCTGGGTTATTTCAACAGTGTCGACGTGACCCAGATGCCGGTTGCCGGCACGGATGACCAAGTCGACGTGAATGTAGACGTCAAGGAAAAGCCTACTGGCCTGATCAATCTTGGCGTGGGCTACGGCACGACCGACAAGCTGTCGTTTACCGCCGGTATCAGCCAGGAAAACGTTTTTGGTTCGGGCACCGATCTTGGTCTGCAGCTCAATACCAGCAAACGCCAACGTAATATCAGCCTGACCCACACCGATCCTTACTGGACAACCAGTGGCATCAGCCGTACGACCTCGCTGTATTACCGTACCGAAACACCGCTTAACTACAACGTTGAGCAGGACGAAGATTCTTACCGCACCCGTACGATCGGCCTGGGCATGAACTTTGGCGTACCCATTTCCGAAAATGACCGGATTATTATGGGTGCCACTTTCGAGAACAGCCAAATCAAGCTGCCCAGTGAGAACTCAGGCTATCTGATTCCCAAGGCTTATCGCGATTTTGTAGACGATTACGGTGATTCGACCAACGTGCTGATGCTCAATCTGGGTTGGAGAAAAGATACCCGCGACAACGCACTGGCGCCAACACGGGGCTATCTGAGCTCCGTACAGGGTACACTGGGTGTGGGTGATCTGAAATATTATATGTTAAGCGCTCAACAGCAGTATTATCTGCCACTGGGCAAGGACTATACGCTGGCGTTCAATGTGAGTGCCGACTATGGTCGTTCGCTGTCCAACGACAAGCCATTCCCGGTCATCAAGAACATTTATGCGGGCGGTATCGGTTCAGTACGTGGTTATGAAGGCGCCTCGCTGGGTGCGCGTGATCCTGTATCCGGAGACTATCTGGGTGGTTCAGCGCGAGTTGTCGGTAATGTGCAGTTGTATCTTCCATTCCCTGGCACGCATAATGACCGCACGTTGCGCTGGTTTGTCTTTGCCGATGCTGGTAAGGTGGGTACGACAGGCAAGGCAAGTTGCACCACCGGTAACGCGGATGAAGGCGGGATTGTCGAAGATCCTTGCGGCTGGCGTTATTCGGCCGGTGTAGGCCTGTCTTGGCAGTCACCGCTGGGGCCGCTGGAAATTTCCTATGCCCATCCGATCAGTCCCAAACCTGGTGATAACAAGCAGAAATTCCAATTCCAGATTGGTACGTCATTTTGATTCTTTTGCCGTAAGTAGTCTGTTGTAACACGTCTGCAGTCGCCCCAAGCGGGCGACAGACGTCATTGCCTGCTTTTTAACGCTATAATCAATTTTTTCTCTGAAGGTTAATGTATATGAGTTTTAGCTTGGCACATACGAAGTTCAACAAACGCACAATTAACCAGTTGCTTGTGGCTACTGTGCTCGGCGTTTCTGCATCTTCTGTTGCATTTGCACAAACTGCCGGCAAAGCTGCAGACAAAAAACCGGCAAATGCGTCTTCAGCATCCGCCGCGACTGAAGGTGCTCCGGTTTCCAATATCAAAATTGGTTTCGTCAATACGGAAAAAATTCTGCGCGATTCAGCGCCCGCGAAAGACGCCCAGACTAAAATCGAAGGCGAGTTCAAAAAACGCGATGCTGAACTTCAGAAGCTGGCCAGCACGCTGCGCACCAAATACGAAAGTTTCGACAAGAACGCGCCCGTCATGTCCGATGCGGATCGGACCAAGGCCCAGCGCGAACTGTCTGATCTTGATACCGACCTGCAGCGCAAGCGTCGCGAATTCCAGGAAGACTTTAATCGTCGTCGTAACGAAGCCTTTTCCGGTATTGTCGAGAAAGCAAACGCAGCGATCAAAAACATCGCCGAAAAACAGAATTACGATCTGATCGTGCAGGATGCGGTAACCGTCAGTCCACGTATTGATATTACCGATACTGTTATCAAAGTTCTCGACAACGGTAAATAAACATGGTGCAGGATCCTGAGACTGTTCACGCGGTAACGCTGGACCGCCTGCTTAGTGCAGCCGATACACAGGGTCTGGAGTGGGAAATAAAAAATCCACAGGGCAGGGCGATGCCGGTGATTACTGGCATCGCATCCCTGACGCATGCGACTGCGCAATCCATCAGTTTTCTTTCCAATCCCAAGTTCTTCGAACAACTGGCCACCACCAAGGCCGCAGCGGTCATGCTGCCTGCCCGTGCGCTTGAGCACCTTCCCTCGCAAACGCCATTCCTGGTGGTATGTTGTGAAGACCCGTACCTGCTGTATTCACGGCTGAGTCAATGGTTTGAGAAGCAGCGTCTGGCAAGGCTGTCGCGTACTATTCATCCTACGGCCGTCATTCATGAAAGCGCCCGCATTGGCAATGATGTTGCCATTGGTCCGCATGTAGTCATTGAAGAAAACGTGCAAATCGGCGATGGCGTTACCATCGGCCCCGGCTGCGTCATTGGCCGTCAATGCCATATCGGTGCAGATAGCCTGTTGCATGCCCGCGTGACGTTTTATGCCGATGTCCGTCTGGGCGAGCGCTGCATTATCCACAGCGGAGCGGTGCTGGGCGCGGATGGTTTCGGTTTTGCGCCGGACGCAACGAAAGAGGCGGGCGGCTGGTCCAAAATTGTCCAGTTCGGCGGCGTCGTTCTTGGCAACGACGTTGAGATTGGCGCCAATACCACGATCGACCGCGGTGCGCTGGACGATACCGTCATCGGCAATGACGTGAAGCTGGATAATCTGATTATGATCGGACACAACGTGCAGATCGGCGATCATACGGCAATGGCCGGCTGCGTCGGCATCGCCGGTTCCACGACCATTGGCAAACGCTGCACCATTGCCGGTGCGGCCATGCTTTCGGGACACATTGCGCTAGGCGATGACGTGCACATTTCCGGCGCGACGAGTGTCATGTCCAACATCAGCAAGCCCGGGCGCTACACCGGCGTATTTCCTATGGCCGAGCATACTGTTTGGCAGAAAAATGCTGCCGTCCTGCTGCAGCTTGCCCAATTGCGCCGTCGCCTGCGCGATCTGGAAAAGGCATAATATCCCGTTCGTTGCCGAAGGTTCGCTATTTCCCGGCGAAATTGTCTAAAATACCCTCATCCCTATAACCATAGATTTCAATTACAGGATTATTCATGCAAGTAGATATTCAAAGCATTATGGCGCGGCTTCCACATCGCTATCCGATGCTGCTTGTAGACAGAGTCCTGGAAATGGTACCTGGCAAAAGCATTATTGCCATCAAGAATGTGACCATCAATGAGCCGTTTTTCAACGGACACTTTCCTGGTCGGCCTGTCATGCCGGGCGTGCTGATCATTGAAGCGCTGGCTCAGGCCGCGGCGATATTTTCTTTCGCCGAAGAAGATGGTTCCTGCAGACAGGATATCTCGCGCAAGGCCTACTATCTGGTAGGTGTAGATGGTGCGCGTTTTCGCAAGCCGGTAATCCCGGGAGACCAGCTTCAGCTGGAAGTTACTGCTGATCGAGTCAGCAAAGTCATCTGTAAATACAGTGCACGTGCCACCGTAGACGGGGCAGTTGTAGCTGAAGCTGCGATCATGTGCGCGATTCGTGATCTGGACGAACAATGACCAAACTTATTGATTCCACCGCCGTTATTCATGATGGCGCAAAGCTGCATCCCTCTGTCAAGGTGGGCGCCTATTCCGTCATCCACGGCAATGTCACGATCGGCGAGGGCACCGTTGTTGGTGAACATTGCGTCATCGACGGCCTGACGAAAATCGGCAAAAACAACGTGTTCTACCGTTTTTGTTCAATCGGCGGTAACCCGCAGGACAAAAAATATTCCGGTGAACAAACATCGCTGGAAATCGGCGACTGCAACACCATCCGCGAGTTTGTGACCATCAACACCGGCACGACACAGGATGTGGGCACCACGCGCCTGGGTGATGACAACTGGATCATGGCGTACGTGCATATCGCCCATGATTGCCAGATCGGCAGCCATACCATTCTGGCCAATTCCGTACAGCTGGCCGGTCACATTCATATTGACGACTGGGCCATTGTTGGCGGCAGCTCTGCCGCACATCAGTACATTCATATCGGCGCCCACTCCATGACAGGCGGCATGAGTGCCATTCGTCAGGATATTCCCCCGTATATTCTGGGCGCCGGTCAACCTTATCGGCCCGCCGGCATCAATTCTGAAGGGCTCAAGCGTCGCGGTTTCACGCCAGAACAGATTCATGCCATCAAAGACGCCTATAAAATCATTTACATGCGCAAGCTGAGCACTGCTGATGCCGCCGAGGAGATCGTCCGCTATCAGAAGGATCATCCTGACACCGCCAGCGTGCTTGATCCATTTGTGAGCTTCTTTGAAACAGCCTCGCGTGGCGTTAGCCGGGGATGAGCCTGGTCTTGTCGATGGTTGCGGGCGAACCCTCCGGTGATCTGCTCGCCTCCAGGGTTATTCAAGGTATACGCGCGCGCGATCCGGGTTTGCAGGTCTCCGGAATCGGCGGCCCGGAGATGCAGCAGCAGGGAATGCAATTGCTGTATCCAATGGACGATCTGTCCGTTTTCGGATACGTGGACGCGCTTAAAAATCTTCCCCGACTTATTCACACGCATTTGCGCTTTCGTTCCTCAGTACTGAAGTTGCGGCCTGACGTCTTTGTTGGTGTTGACGCACCTGATTTCAATCTTCGTCTTGAGCATCATCTACGCCAGCGCGGCATTCCTACCGTTCATTTTGTAGGCCCGTCCATCTGGGCGTGGCGGTACGAACGAATCCACAAGATCCGTGCCGCTGTATCCCATATGCTGGTGCTGTTTCCCTTTGAAGAAGAAATCTATCGCAAGGAAGGTGTGCCTGTAACCTATGTCGGTCACCCGCTGGCTGCGCAGATTCCGGCGCAACCCGATAAGATGCGGGCGCGTCTGCGGTTGGGCATGGATCCGGACGGCGCGGTGCTGGCCCTTTTGCCCGGTAGCCGGGCCTCGGAAATTGCCGAACTGGCGCCGCGTTTTCTGCAAGCGGCCAGCCTGCTGCAAAAGGACGACCCGTCTTTGCGGTTTATTGTGCCGCTGGTCAACGAAGCCCGTGAGGCACAGTTCAATGCGATTGCCCAGCGTCATCCGGTGAAGAATCTGCATTGTTTTCGCAGCCGGGTGGCAGATCATCCCATTGCCTGGGATGTGATGGAGGCCTGTGATGCAGCGCTGGTGGCCAGCGGCACGGCGACACTGGAAACTGCGCTATTTCAGCGGCCCATGGTTATTTCCTATGTGCTCACACCATTGATGCGCCGACTGATGGAGTGGAAAGCCGGGCAGGATGGCCCGTCGCTACCATGGGTGGGCCTGCCCAATGTATTGCTGCGTGAGTTCGCGGTGCCCGAGTTGCTGCAGGAGGCCGCTACCCCCGCCAATCTGGCAACCGCATGCGCGCACGCGCTGACTGACACGACGTATATTGAACAAACCGAAGCGAAATTTCGTCAGTTGCATCGTGAGCTCAATCGCGATACGGCAAAACTGGCTGCGGAGGCGATCCTTGCGACTGCGAACGACTGAACTTTCCCTGTTTGGCAATCTGCCTTTGCCGCGCATGACTGCGGGTATCGATGAGGCGGGCAGGGGGCCGCTGGCCGGAGATGTCTTTGCCGCCGCGGTTATTCTTGATCCCGGCCGTCGCATCAATGGGCTGGCCGATTCCAAAACACTGACCGCCGCCAAGCGTGAGAGCCTTGCGTTGCGCATTCGTGACAAAGCCCTTGCCTGGTCCATCGCCAGTGCCAGCGTTGCGGAAATAGACCAGTTCAATATTCTGGGTGCAACCATGCTGGCAATGAAACGCGCATTCGAAGGGCTGGCAGTATCCTGCGAGCAACAGCGGGCAGAACTGGTATTGATTGACGGGAACCAGATCCCCAAGGGGCTGGGTGTGCCATGCCATGCCGTGATCAAGGGTGATGCGCTGCACGCTTGCATTTCGGCCGCATCCATATTGGCAAAGACAGCCAGGGATGCGCAACTGCTGCAATTGCACGCGCAGTATCCCCAATATGCATTTGACCAGCACAAAGGCTATGGCACTGCGCTGCATCTGGCTCGCCTGAAAGCCCATGGTCCGTGCCCGGTGCATCGCAGTACATTTGCGCCAATCCGTACCCTTATGTCGTTACAGACAAACGAGGGCTTTTTAGCGTAAAATTGGGGTTATTCTCTCAACATACATGCGTGTAATTTGTTTGATTGAGCCTTTAATGTCTGTAAACGGGCTTCAGAATGCACCGAAAATTGGTTTTTTCTCCTGAAACGTGCACTAAATAAAACATTGTATTAAATTGACACGTAGCTGAAGCCCATTACAAGTACAATATGCACTGCCTATTTGCGGGGACACCCGACATGAAAATCACATAATGGAAACGAAATTTACCCCTATTGCGCCCGATGCAGAATTGCCGCACCGGAAAATCATACGCAGCTGGCTGATTCCCATCTCCCAGCAGAATACGTTTCGCGCGTTTCTGCTGCTGTTTGTTGATTACACTTTGCTTCTGGCCCTGCTGGCAGGTACCATCTTTCTGTCGGCGTGGTGGCTCAAGCTGATTTGCGCACTGGTGGCCGGATTTGTGATTGGTCGTCTCTTTATTATCGGGCACGATGCCTGCCATCAAAGTCTGACGCCTCATCGCAAGCTCAATAAGTGGATCGGCCGTATTGCCTTTCTGCCCGCTGTGTCTCCCTACAGCCTTTGGGACGTGGGACACAATGTGGTGCACCACGGTTTTACCAATCTGAAGGGAATGGATTTCGTCTGGTGTCCGAAGACAAAAGAAGAGTATGACGCCCTGTCGCCCATGGGGCGCTTCATGGAGCGCGTCTATCGCGGCCCGCTTGGCGCTGGCATCTACTATATCATTGAGATCTGGTGGAACCGCATGATGTTCCCCGGCAAAGGATATATGGGAACACAGCGCAAGGTGTTCTTCTGGGACGGCCTGCTGGTAAGCATTTTCGGGCTGGCCTGGCTCGGTGGCGTGATCTACGCTGCACATGCAACCGGACAGTCGGTTCTCATGCTGGTAGCTTTTGCCTGGCTGATCCCATTGCTATTCTGGTTCTACATGATCGGCTTTGTGGTCTATATTCAGCACACACATACCCGCGTGGTATGGCACGATAATCGCGCGGTTTGGGCGAAAGCGCAGCCGTTTGTCTCAACCACTGTCCACATGATGTTCCGATTCAAGTTCGGCGCGCTCATGCACCATATCATGGAGCACACTGCGCACCATGTGGACATGAGTATTCCGTTGTACAAGCTTAAAAAAGCACAGAAAACGCTGGAAGACATGTTGCCCAGCCGCATTGTGATTCAGATGTTCAGTTGGTCGTGGTACTTTCGCACCATCAAGGCATGCAAGCTGTATAACTACCAGGAAAGATACTGGACCGATTTTGACGGCAATAAATCGCCCGATGTCGTTTAAATGAAAGCGCAGGCCGGCATGTTCGGTCTGCAACAGAAATACGTTAATATCCCTGCTGAGGCAGGGATATTTTTTTATGAAACAGATTCAGTCAAAAGACAACTTAGTAGTCCGACAGGGCATGAAAGTGGC
The DNA here is from genome assembly GCF_004217095.1 of Advenella incenata. GTDB lineage: Bacteria > Pseudomonadota > Gammaproteobacteria > Burkholderiales > Burkholderiaceae_B > Advenella > Advenella incenata. Next base: position 2,249,733 of record NZ_SHKO01000001.1, read on the forward strand.
TGCAGGACGGGATAAGACCCGCATCCTGCTTGAAGGCGTACACCTGTGTGAAGAATGGCTGAAGCGTTACGGTCCGCCTGAGTCGGTATTGGTGCAGGCCTCTGCCGTTGACCAGCCCGATGTCGTCCGCCTGCTGGCCGCAAACGACGCTGCGCGCCAATATCTGCTTGCTGACGCGCTATTTAACGCTATTGCTACGGTGCAAACGCCGCAAGGCATCATGTTTGTGGCGACGCGTCCCATCCCTGCGGCCATTACGCGCCTTGCGACCACTGCCTTGTGGCTTGATCGCCTGCAGGACCCTGGCAATCTGGGAACTATTTTGCGAACGGCGGCGGCCGCTGGCGTCAGGGACGTATTGCTTTCGGCCGGGTGCGTCGGCGCCTGGTCTCCCAAAGTGTTGCGCAGTGCGCAGGGCGCCCATTTTGCACTGGAAATTCATGAGCATCAGCACTTTCCCGACATCAGGGCTCGACTGGATATGCCGGTTCTGGCGTCCTCGTTGGGGCCTGGCGCGCGCAGTCTGTATGCGGGCGCATTGCCCGCAGCCTGCCTGTGGGTGGTTGGCAATGAAGGGCAGGGCGTCCACCCTGCCATTCTGGCCGATGCGGATCAGTGCATTTTTATCCCGCAGAGTGATGCCGTGGAATCGCTGAACGCCGCAGTTGCTGCTGCAATCCTGTTATTCGAGCAACGGCGCCAGCATATGCAGGTCTGACCAACCCTGGCCGGCGATTGCCCCGCAATCGGGTATCAATAGGTTGCCGAGGAGTTGGATTTCAGCCCCAGGATCTGGATGACCGTCGTGGAAATTTCCTCAATGGATTTGGTCGTCGTCGACAGCCATTCAATGCTTTCGCGTCTCATCAGGCGTTCGGCTTCGGCGACTTCATACAGACATTGTTTGATCGACGCATATTGGCTGTCCGGGCGGCGCTCGTTGCGCACCTCGGAAAGACGGTCGGGCTGAATCGACAGGCCGAATAGCTTGTTGCGATACGGTAGAAGCGTTTTGGGCAGCGCGCCGCGCTCAAAATCCTCGGGGATCAAGGGAAAATTGGCTGCCTTGATGGCGTATTGCATGGCCAGGTAGAGACTGGTGGGGGTCTTGCCGCAGCGTGACACACCCACCAGAATGACATCGGCTTCTTTCAGGCCGTGCACGAACTGGCCGTCGTCATGCGCAAGCGTAAAATTAATGGCTTCGATACGGTTGCGATACTGTTTGGAGCTGGCGCTCAGGTGCGACAGGCCGATGGTTGGGCGCGATTTGGTTTCCAGCGCAGTTTCAAGCTGGTTGACGCAGGCGCCGAAGATATCCAGAAAAATACAGTTCGATTGCTGCACCACGGCCAGAATTTCGGGCTTGACCAATGTACTGAACAGCAGTGGCGGCGTATTGTCAGTCAGGGCGGCCGCGTTGATTTTTTCGGCGACCTTGGCTGCTTTTTCCTCGGAAGTAATAAAAGGCTCGCGTAACAGCGTGAAATCAAAATCAGCGCTAAATTGCGACAAAACGGAGTGACTGAAGGTCTCTGCCGTGATGCCCGTGCCGTCTGATACGATGAAGACCGTCCGCTTTTTTTGTGATTCTGACATGTTCCAATTTGATCCTGTGAGTATAGAAAAAGACGGTACAATCATGGTACTTTGTACCTGGCCGATAGTTCAGGCTTATTTGACTAGAAAAGCGCGTATTTTCTAATCAAATAAGCTTTCATTTTAATCTAAGGGTGACTTAAATGTCGTATGTTGTTCCATTCGAGAAACTCCGCATGTCGGATGTTGACTCTGTCGGCGGGAAAAATGCCTCGCTCGGCGAAATGATCAGCCAGTTGGCCAATGCCGGGGTTCGTGTACCCGGTGGTTTTGCCACCACTGCCGATGCCTTCCGCGATTTTCTCAAGACCTCCGGGCTGGATAAACGCATCGCTGATCGTCTTACTTCGCTCAACCCCGAGGATGTTCGCGAACTGGCTCAGGCCGGTGCAGAAATCCGCGGATGGATTACCGAAGCGCCATTTTCTGACGAATTTGAAAAACAGATCCGCCAATCCTACGCCGAGCTTGATGCCGATGGCAAGGGTTCATTTGCCGTGCGCTCATCTGCTACGGCGGAAGACCTGCCCGATGCCTCTTTTGCCGGCCAGCAGGAAACTTTCCTGAATGTCGCTGGTATTGATGATGTGCTGGATAAAATCCGCCACGTATTCGCGTCACTTTATAACGATCGTGCTATTTCCTACCGTGTCCACAAAGGCTACGCGCACGCAGAGGTGGCATTGTCTGCCGGTATCCAGCGTATGGTGCGTTCAGACAAGGGCAGTGCCGGTGTGATGTTTACTCTGGACACCGAATCCGGCTTTAGCGATGTGGTGTTTATCACGTCTTCCTATGGCCTGGGTGAAACCGTAGTGCAGGGCGCCGTCAATCCGGACGAATTCTATGTTTTCAAAACTACCCTGGCATCGGGCAAATATCCGATCGTCGGGCGCCGCATCGGTTCAAAACTGATCAAAATGGAGTTCAACGACCAGCGCAAACCCGGCGAGAACGCCGTCAGTACCGTCGAAGTACCGGTCTCCGAACGTAATCGCTATTCACTGACCGACGATGAAGTGATCGAGCTGGCCCGTTATGCAGTCATCATCGAGAAGCACTACCAGCGCCCCATGGATATCGAATGGGGTCGCGACGGCATTGACGGCAAACTCTATATTCTGCAGGCTCGCCCCGAAACGGTGAAATCTCAGCAGACTGGCAACGATGTCCAGTTACGCTACAAATTGAAAGCAACCGGCAAGGTACTTATTACCGGTCGCGCCATCGGCCAGAAAATCGGCTCAGGCAAGGTTCGTGTCGTTTCTGATATCAACGATATGGATCAGGTGCAGGCTGGCGATGTGCTGGTGACAGACATGACAGACCCCAATTGGGAGCCTGTTATGAAACGCGCTGCGGCCATCGTTACCAACCGTGGCGGGCGTACCTGCCATGCGGCAATCATTGCCCGTGAATTGGGTATTCCTGCTGTCGTCGGCTGCGCAACAGCCACAGAAGACCTCAAGGAAGGCGCCGAAGTCACTGTCTCATGCGCCGAAGGCGACGAGGGTCGGATTTACGACGGATTTCTTGAAACCGAAGTGGAAGAAGTGCGCCGCGGCGAAATGCCCGAGATCCCGGTCAAGATCATGATGAACGTGGGTAACCCGCAACTGGCTTTTGATTTTTCCCAAATCCCCAACGGCGGTGTCGGTCTGGCTCGTCTGGAATTCATCATCAACAACAACATCAATGTGCATCCCAAGGCGGTGCTGGACTATCCGAACATTGATGCCGAGCTCAAGAAAGCGGTGGAGTCGGCTGCCCGTGGCTATGCCAGCCCGCGTGCCTTCTTTGTTGAAAAACTGGCCGAAGGTATTGCGACCATTGCTGCTGCATTCTATCCAAAACCGGTTATTGTGCGTCTGTCCGACTTCAAGTCCAATGAGTATCGCAAGCTGGTGGGCGGCTCTCGCTATGAGCCCGAGGAAGAGAATCCGATGCTGGGCTTTCGTGGCGCCTCGCGCTACATTGCAGAAGATTTTGCCGAATGCTTCCGCATGGAATGCGAAGCGCTGCGCTTCGTTCGCGAAGACATGGGGTTAACCAACGTCGAAATCATGGTGCCATTCGTGCGCACGCTGAATCAGGCAGAAAAAGTGATCGGCCTGCTGGCCGATAACGGCCTGAAACGCGGTGAGAACGGCTTGCGCGTCATCATGATGTGCGAAGTGCCGTCCAATGCCATCCTGGCCGATCAGTTCCTCGAATATTTCGATGGATTCTCTATCGGGTCCAATGACATGACCCAGCTTACGCTGGGGCTGGATCGTGATTCGGGCATGGAGCTGCTGGCTGCCGATTTCGACGAACGTGATCCTGCGGTGCAATTCATGCTGCAACGGGCTATCCAGGCGTGCCTCAAAGCCAATAAATACGTCGGTATTTGTGGCCAGGGGCCCAGCGACCATCCAGATCTGGCCGTATGGCTCAAAGACCAGGGTATTCTGACGATGTCGCTGAATCCCGATACGGTTGTCGATACCTGGCAGAAACTGGCCAAATAAACACTGGCCAGCGCCAACCCGCTGCTTCAGGGTAGCGGCCGAGGCATTTACGGGCACCTTTTTCTGATCGCGTATCAGGGCAAGGTGCCCGTTTTGTTGTGCAGGGCAATCCCCGCCATGATCGTGGCTTTTTGTCGAATGCGTCAACGACTTACGGTACACTTGAGTTTTACCTCGTATTCAGGAAGATACACGTGAGCGAACTTATTATTGAAGATGTCACCGAAGGAAGCGGCGAACAGGCAAAAAGCGGTCAGCAAGTGTCAGTGCATTACACTGGCTGGCTCAAGGACAATGGCCAGAAATTCGATTCCAGTAAGGACCGTGGACAGCCATTCTCATTTCCACTGGGCGCTGGCCACGTGATCAAAGGCTGGGATCAGGGTGTGCAGGGCATGAAAGTGGGCGGTACCCGCAAGCTGACCATCCCGGCTGAGCTGGGCTATGGTGCGCGCGGCGCAGGTGGCGTCATTCCGCCCAATGCGACGCTGGTCTTTGAAGTGGAATTGCTCGGTATCAATTAATAGTTGTGGGGAGTGCGGCAGTCCTGATGGCTGCTGTGCTCCTGTATGCGGGCCATTGTGGCACGCATTTGTTGCAGGAAAACGATCATGTGGATCTGGTTTGTTGTTGCGGCCATCGCGCTTATTCTTGAGCTGCTCACAGGTACTTTTTTCCTGTTGCTGGTCGCGGTTGCTGCTGCTGGCGCCGGAGTAGTGAACTGGCTGGGTGGTGAGCTTGCCTGGCAATTGCTTGCCTTTAGTGTGCTGGGCATCGCCGGTTTTTTTATTCTCAAATCCAGCGGCTTTGTTAAACGGCGCTCGGGCCATGATGCCAGCCGAAATACCGATGTCAATTTGGACATTGGCCAGACTGTACACGTTACCGACTGGTCTCCCATGAAGACGGCTACAGTCCAATACCGTGGAGCAAAGTGGCAGGTGCGGCTGGATGCCGCTATCAGCGGCACGCCTGCTCCTGGCAGCTATCGTATTACCGATATTGACGGCATCGTGTTTGTCGTGACACCTGTATCGGGACCTCTTACCCAAAGCAGTTTGTAGTTCAGGAGTCAAATTATGGATACGTCGATTATCTTTCTCGCCATACTGGTAGTACTGGTCCTGGTATTTCTGATCAAGTCCATTGCTATCGTACCGCAGCAGAATGCATGGATTATTGAGCGGCTGGGCCGCTATGATCGCACCTTATCGCCGGGCGCCCGTTTTATCATTCCCTTTGTCGACCGGGTTGCCTACAAGCATTCGCTCAAGGAAATACCGCTGGATGTACCCAGCCAGATCTGTATTACCAGGGACAATACCCAGTTACAGGTCGATGGCGTTATTTACTTCCAGGTGACCGATCCCATGCTTGCCTCCTATGGATCGTCAAACTACATTTCGGCCATCACACAGCTGGCACAAACGACCTTGCGCTCGGTCATTGGTCGGATGGAGCTGGACAAGACCTTCGAAGAGCGGGATGCCATTAACAGTACCATCGTAGCCTCGCTTGATGAGGCTGCTACCAATTGGGGGGTCAAGGTGTTGCGCTATGAAATCAAGGATTTGACGCCGCCCAATGAGATTTTGCGTGCCATGCAGGCCCAGATTACCGCAGAACGAGAAAAACGCGCCCTGATCGCGGCCTCGGAGGGGCGCCGGCAGGAACAGATCAATATTGCAACCGGTGAACGGGAAGCGGCCATTGCCCGTTCTGAGGGCGAGAAGCAGGCTCAGATCAACCAGGCCCAGGGTGAAGCGGCAGCGGTTATCGCCATTGCAGAGGCCACAGCCCAGGCTATCGAACAAGTGGCGCACGCCATTGAACAGCCTGGCGGCATGGCAGCGGTTAATCTGCGCGTAGCGGAAAATTATGTTGATGCGTTTGCCAATGTGGCCAAAGAAGGCAATACCCTGATACTGCCAGCCAATCTGGCTGATATGGGCGGTCTGATCGCCTCTGCCATGACGGTGGTCAAGGCCACAGGGCAAGGTAATCAGGGCAGTGCCGGTCTGACCACCCCTGGGCAGACCCGATAGATAGCACTGCATCGGCGCGGGAATGACGCCATCTTCACGCGCCTGGCGGGCTTGCCGTCCTGATCCTGGCGGTCGGAGGCGGCAAGCTTAGTCATTTAAATGCAGAAACGCGGCTGGCGTTGCGCGGGCAGGGTTCAAGAGTCGCGTTTGCGCGTATCGTGTTTCATAATGCGCTCCTTTTCACGCAGCCAGTCTTTGTCGCGGGCGCTGTCCCGTTTATCGTGCAGCTTTTTGCCTTTGCCTAGACCGAATTCCAGCTTGATTTTGCCGTTGCGAAAGTGCAGATTCAACGGGACCAGCGTATAGCCACGGATTTCCACCTTGCCAATAAGTTTGTCGATCTCGTTCTTGTGCAGCAGCAACTTGCGGGTGCGGGTGGCGTTGGGATGGATGTGCGTTGAGGCGGTTGCCAGCGGGCTGACGTGCATATTCAGCAACTGTAATTCGCCGTTGCGCACAATGACATAACTCTCGCCCAGTTGCACGCGGCCAGCCCGGATTGACTTGACCTCCCAGCCTTCCAGGACGATACCTGCCTCGAAGCGCTCTTCAATGAAATAGTCGTGGGTTGCCTTGCGATTGTCGGTAATGCTCATGTTTGATTTTATAAATGGATTTGACCCGTTAAAATAGGGGTCTGTTTAATCGCGCAAAATGCAATGATTTCACGCAATTGTAATTGAATCAACCCGCTTGTGCTGCTTGTTGATTACACTGCAGGCGTATTTTGCCTTGTCACTTATCCAACGTTGTCAATTAATTCATGTCCACTACCGTTCATCGTTCCGTTTTGCTCCCATACTCTGCTGCCGATATGTTCGCGCTGGTTGCAGATGTAGAGAAATATCCAGAGTTCATGCCCTGGTGCGGTGGGGCGCAGGTTTTGGAGACGGACGATGCCGGCATGACCGCCTCGATCATGATCAGTTTTGCCGGACTCAAGCAAACGTTTACCACCCGCAATACCCATCACTTCCCCGATAAAATTCACCTGCACCTGGTTGATGGGCCGTTCTCGGCCCTCAATGGCACCTGGGAATTTATCGCGCTGGCGCCAGATGCGTGCAAAGTTCAGTTCGCGCTCGATTATGCATTCAACAGCCGTTCACTGGAAATGCTGGTAGGGCCGGTATTTAACCGCATCGCCAACAGCTTTATCGACTCCTTTACCAAGCGGGCCGAACAGATTTATGTCTGATGAGGATATAACCATTACGGTCTGCTACGCACATTCGGCAGGCCAGGTGTGGCTGTCTGCGGTCACGCTACCCAGCGGCAGCACCATCGAGCAGGCCATTGCGGCATCGGGTGTTTATCAGGCGTGCAAGCTTACTGCAGCAGATATCGCGGACACAGGCGTGTTCGGCTTGCGTAAACCGCGCGACCATGTGCTTGTCCAGGGTGATCGATTGGAGCTGTATCGCCAATTATCTTTTGACCCCATGGAGTCGCGGCGACGTCGCGCGGCCCATCGAAAAACCGGTATCCTCAAGCGCAAACATTTAAAAAAAAGCAAAGTGGCGTGGCAGGAATACATGGAGAGCTCGCCCGCAGATCCCAAGAAGGGATCTGATTGACCCGCCTCGCCTGTGAAGTGATCGATGCAGTGATGCCGCCTGCAGCAGCAACCCATCGAAGCGCCTGCGGGCGGTTCAATGCCGCGCCTGGAGCGCCATAGGAATCTTCCGTATTCCTGCCGGGGAGGACATCCATGGTGGCTGCATATATAATGATTGCCATTTATGGCAAGGCCGGATTTGCCCCAGACCTGCCTGGCTTGGTGCAAATGGAAACATCAGCCGGAGGATGCCAATCCGGTACCGGTATAACAGGAGAGACTATGACCGCCCCCGTTTTATTTCAGGAAAAGCCGTTGACCAACCAGGGTCGCTACGGCATTGCCACGTTGAACCAGCCAGCCAAACTCAATAGTTTGTCACTTGAAATGTGCCAGTTGCTGACCGAGCAATTGACGCTCTGGGAACAAGATCCTGCTATTGCATTTGTTATCTTTGAAGGGGCGGGGGAGAAGGCATTCTGCGCTGGCGGGGATCTGCACCAGTTGTATACCAGCATGCAGCAGTACGCCGGTAAGCCGGCAGCTGATAATGTCTACGCAGCTCAATTTTTTGATGTCGAATACCGTCTGGACTATCAGATCCATACCTACAGCAAGCCCATTATCTGCTGGGGCCATGGCGTGGTCATGGGCGGCGGTATCGGACTGATGGCGGGTACTTCACATCGCGTGGTCAGCGAATCATCGCGGCTGGCCATGCCCGAAGTCACCATTGGTCTGTTTCCCGATGTAGGCGGCAGTTGGGATCTGAATCATCTGGCAGGTCGTATCGGTCGTTTCCTTGCCGCAACCGGCGCCATTCTGAATGCTGCCGACTCGCTGTTTACCGGTATGGCCGATTATTGCGTTCGTCATGCAGACTGGTCTGCCATTATTGCCGATCTGGAACGCATAGACGGCACGCACATTGCCGACCGGCGCCAGCTTGATCAGCGCATCCATGACGTGCTGGCGCAGCACAGCGCAGCGGCAACGCTCGATCCCGGGCCGCTGCAAACGCACTACGCCTTGCTTACCGCGCTCTGCGCCAATCGAGATGTTGTCAGCCTGTATCGTGCCTTTGCTGCGCTGGCCGATCATGCTGACCCCTGGCTGGCGCGCGCTGCGCAGACCATGCTCAAGGGTGCACCGCTATCGGTGGCGCTTGGCCTGACGTTGCAGGAACGGGCGCTACACCTGTCCTTGGCCCAGGTATTTCAACTGGAATATAAAGTCGCGCTCAATTGCTGCGCTCACGGGCAGTTGCAGGAAGGCATCCGGGCGCTGCTCATCGACAAGGATAAAAATCCGCAATGGCAGCCGGCAACAATTGAGCAAATCACGCCAGCCGACATCGACGCGTTGCTCAGTTCTCCGTGGCAGAACGCATCGGACAATCCACTGGCAAGTTTAGGCCAGGGCGGGCTTGTCCAGTGAGTACGGAATAGTCAGCAGGGTAATGGGCGGACCATTTTCGTCTCCCAGTACCAGGCGATTATGTTCTGCGGCTTCAAGCCGCACTTCAAACAGCAGGTAGAGGGTGTCTGCCAGCGTTGCGGTATTGACGATCTGGCCACTGGGTTCCCGCGTATTGGTGCTGTCTGTGATATCTGTGCCTGGCGCCACTGTCGCAACTGGCGGGTTATCACATACGCCATTGAGCATCCGTCGCTTCAGTTTGCCCCGGTAATGACTGCGGGCGACAATTTCCTGGCCAGGATAGCAACCTTTGGTAAAGCTGACTGCACCAATGGCGTCCAGGTTCAGATCCTGCGGAATGAACATTTCCTGGTTGGCTTTTTCCACCCAGGGCAAGCCAGCCAGAATATCCAGGACCGCCCACTGCCCGGGCTGGCCTGCCTGAGCCTGGCTGGTGTCAATCACAGTATCTGAAATCAGAATGCCGCGCTGTATGCCAGCTGTGCCGGGCAATCCGAGCTGCATCATTGATTCCGTTGCAATAATCTGCCACGGCTCGGGGCGTGCCAGTGTGGTGCTCGTAATCGTATTGTCGCCAGCCCAGTAAGCGTAGGGAGTGATGTTCGTGTCTTCTACAGTGACCTTGGCGCGCAACACGAACATGCGCAAGCGCTTGGCAAAGCTCTCGGCAATATCGCTGCGCACCATCACTTGATAGGCATTTTCCTGCGACTGCGCTTGCTGCCAGAAAATAAAACTGGCCAGCATGCGACCCTTGGCGGTGCAATAAGCGGACAGCCGGGCCGATTCAGTGGTGGCGGCCATGACGTCCTGGGTAAACTGTCCCTGCAGAAATGTCTGGGCATCGGCGCCGCGGATCGTCAGGATGCGATAGTCGGGCAGCGGTGTGATATGCAGCGGAGTATCCGGTGTGAATCCGGTAGGGGCTGTGGACATAAAATTATTCCTTTTCTTTACTGCAGAACCCAGGCAACATGCGATCGGGTCCCGCTCAGATTCTCATGTCTGATATCGTAACGTATTGAATAGGGTTTTTGCTGCTAAACAATGAAGGGATCAGGGATTCCCGGGCCTCAGGCGCCGCCGGCAACTGCCAGTGCCTGATACAATAGTCGCTCTGTAGAAGTCGGGCCCGGCGGATTATTATTTCATCCATGAAACTGTTCAAATATATTATTTTTTCGTTCTTTATTTGTGTCTTGCTACTGGCCGCCGGTCTTGCCGGAAAGGTATGGCACTGGACGAAAACACCTGCGCCCATGAGCGCCGATGTCATCGACTACAGCGTGCCGCGCGGCAGCACGATTGCCTCTGTCGCCCAGAACATGGTTGCCGCAGGCATCCGGATCGAGCCTTACCTGTTTGTCATGTATGCGCGTTATACCGGGCAGGATCGCCAGCTCAAGGCGGGCGCCTACGAGGCCAAACGAGGCGATACGCCTGTCGATCTGCTGACCCGCATGGCTTCAGGGCAGACCAGCAAAAGCCAGTTCCAGATTATCGAAGGCTGGTCCTATCGCCAGATTCGCACAACGTTGAAGAACAATCCGAATATTACGCACACGCTGGACAATTTGAGTGATGCCCAGCTACTGGAAAAGCTGGGCGCACCCTATGACAGCCCCGAAGGCCTGTTTTTCCCGGACACCTATGTCTTTGTGCCGGGAGACACCGATATGGATATTCTCAGGCGTGCCTATACCGAAGGACAGAAACGCCTTGCTGCGGTATGGGACGCGCGCGATAGCGAGCTGCCACTGAAAACGCCCTATGAAGCGCTGATTCTGGCTTCCATTATCGAAAAGGAAACCGGACACGAGTTGGATCGCCGGCGGGTCGCGGGCGTGTTTATCAACCGCCTTGAAAAAAGGATGTTGCTGCAAACGGATCCTACCGTTATTTATGGGATGAAAGAAGCCTATCAGGGTGTCATTACCAGGAACGATTTGACAACCGATACCCCCTGGAACACGTATACACGCGGCGGACTGCCACCCACACCCATTGCAAGCCCGGGTTTGCTTTCGCTGCAGGCGGCGATCCATCCTGAACGTCATAAGTATCTGTATTTTGTGTCGCGGGGCGATGGCACCAGTGAGTTTTCCGAAAATCTGCGCGGGCATAACCGTAACGTCAATACTTATATCCGGAAGAAGGGCATACAATGAAGGGGTATTTTCTCACACTCGAAGGCGTGGACGGTGCAGGTAAAAGTTCGCATATCGGTCATTTGCGCGAGCTGTGCGAGTCACTGGGGCACGAGGTCGTGATGACCCGCGAGCCGGGTGGCACGCCCATTAGTGAAGCACTGCGCGCCATGTTGCTCAAAGAGTCAATGCACATGGAGACGGAAACGCTGCTGATGTTTGCCGCCAGGCAGGAACATATTTTATCTGTGATTGGCCCGGCCCTGGCCTCAGGAAAAATCGTGATCAGCGATCGGTTCACCGATGCCACTTATGCTTACCAGGGCGGCGGACGTCATTTCCCGGCGCAGCGGATTCAAATCCTCGAAGACTGGGTCCAGCAGCAATTGCAGCCGGACCTGACCATCCTGTTTGACGTTCCACTGGAAGTGGCGCGCGAGCGACTGGAAAAAAGCCGCGAGCAGGACCGGTTCGAACGCGAGGATAGCGGTTTTTTCGAACGCGTTCGGGCTGCGTACCATGCGCGAGTCAAGGCCGATCCGGCGCGTTTTTTTATTGTTGACTCCAGCCGCCCCAAAGCCGACATTACGCAGCAATTGCAGGACATGTTAAAGACAAGGCTGGCGCAGCATGCCGCGCAAGGGTAATTATTCATGACGGCAATCACATCCTTTTTCCCCTGGCAAACGGCAAGCGCTGGCAACTGGCTGGGTGACCGCGAACGGTTTGCCCATGCCTGGCTGATTTACGGACCGCCTGGCATTGGCAAGCTTACGTTCGCTCGCGCAGCCGCAACCAGCCTGCTATGCGAGCGGCCAAGCGGCGCACTGGCTTGTGGAACGTGTGAGTCCTGCTCCTGGATTGCCAACGACGCCCATCCTGATCTGCGTCTGGTGCTACCCGACAGGTTGGCCCAGCACTATGGCTTGCAGGAGGCGGCCACGGCCTCGGATGCACAAGAAGGGGCGGCGACTAAAAAGGCCTCTGGCGAAATCCGCATTGACCAGGTTCGGCAACTGGATTCGCTGCTGAGTGTCACCACGCATCGCAGTGGGATGCGTGTCATTATTCTTTTTCCTGCTGAGGCACTGAACACGGCCTCTGCTAACTACCTGCTCAAATCTGTGGAAGAACCGGCGCCAGGAACGGTATTCCTGCTGGTCTCGCACGCGCCGGATAAAGTATTGCCGACGCTCTTGTCAAGATGCCGCCGGCTGTGCCTGCCCATGCCCACCAAGGATGAGGGCATGGCCTGGCTGCAGGCGCAGGGGTTGTCACAGGCGGAAGCCGACACCTGGCTACATGCCAGTGGCGGGGCACCGGTGGGTGCATTGGCGCTGAGTCGCTCCAGCACCGAACCGGTCAGCTACTGGCTTGGCTCGTTTGCACAGACGCTGGCTGACCGAACCATGCCCGATATGGCAGAGTACCTGCCCAAACTGGAAAAACTGCAGGCCGAAGAATGGCTGGGGTCTCTGCAACGTCTGTTCACAGACTTGATGTTGCAGAGCAACGGCCTGCCTTTGCGTTATTTCCCGCGCCTAGCCCCATTCATCAAGGCTATGGCGGCAGAACTGAGCCCGACCAGGATCAGCCAGACCTCAGTGTGGCTGGCCAAACAACAGCGTATTGCTGACCACCCGCTGAATGCCCGATTGTTCATTCAGTCGGTGCTGCAACGCGTTTGCGTCACGTGCCTGTCAAAAAACGGATAAATGGAACCGCTTATGTATGTAGACTCTCATTGCCATCTTGATTTTCCGCAATTGCAGGAAGATCTGCCGGCAATTCTGGATAATATGAAACGCAATCAGGTCAGCCACGCGCTATGCGTCAGTGTGAATCTGCCCGATTGGCCACGGATTGTGAGCCTGATTGAAGCCCATGAGAACCTCTGGGGCTCGGTAGGGGTGCATCCTGATTACGAGGATACGCCGGAGCCCGATGTCGAGATCCTGAGCCGCCATGCCCAGCACAGGAAAATCGTCGCGATTGGTGAGACCGGGCTGGACTATTATCGCCTATCAGAACCGCTGGACTGGCAACGCAACCGCTTTCGTGTCCATATTCGTGCAGCCAATGAAACCGGGCTGCCGCTGATCATTCATACCCGGTCTTCTGCAGAAGATACGCTGCGGCTGATGCGCGAAGAAAATGCTGCCGGGTGTGGTGGCGTCATGCACTGTTTCACCGAAAGCTGGGAAGTCGCGCAACAGGCCATGGAGCAGAATTTTTATATTTCGCTCTCGGGCATCGTAACCTTCAAAAACGCGGTTCAGCTGCAGGAAGTGGCGCGCCTCATGCCACTGGAGCGCCTCCTCATAGAAACCGACTCTCCCTATCTGGCTCCCGTACCATACCGTGGCAAGCGCAACGACCCATCCAAAGTCATTCATGTTGCCGAAAAAATCGCCGAACTGCGGCAAATTTCCGTAAGTGAGGTTGCTGAAGCGACAACGAATAATTTTTTCAATTTATTCAAAAAGATACAATGATTATTTGCTATATTGGTTTAAGTTTGTGGTGTGGCGGCTGATATTCTCCAATATTTAAATTATCTTAATGAATTCATCGAATTAGGAGATATATATAATGTATTACATGAATAATCGATTTTTACTGAAAAAAGCCATGCTGGCAGCCGCGCTGGCTGTCGCAGTAAGCGCATGCGCAGCAAACGCTGGTAGCAGCAGTGGCTTGTGGAATGATATAAAGAACAATCGCGCCAGCGAGGTAACGCAGGCGTTGTCCGAGGGGGCTGATCCTAACGCAGTCAACGAAAACGGCGAACCTGCACTGATTCAGGCGATCCGTGACCAGTCAATGGGTGTGTTCGACGCGCTGGCCGCCAATCCCAAGACCGATGTTAATGCGGTCAATCGCACGGGAGAAACGCCTTTGATGTATCTGGCGATTATTGGCGATTTGCCACGTGCCCAGAAACTTGTCGCCCGGGGCGCAAAGGTTAACCGCCTGGGCTGGACCCCGTTACATTACGCAGCCTCCAAAGGGCATGCGGACGTGGTCAAGTTCCTGCTGGGCAAGGGCGCGTACCCGAATGCGCCGGCACCTGATGGCAGTTCACCCCTGTTGATGGCGGTAACGTCGAAAAATGCCGATGCGGTGCGTGCATTGGTGGCGGCGGGCGCCGATCCGCGGGCAATCAACCAGAAGAACGTGAGCGCGCTTGATATGGCCCGTAAACTCGGTGATTCCTCGGTGTTAAGCGCCTTGGGTACAAAATAAGGATATACGACCATGACCAGGTATTTGAAATCTCGTTTGGGCAGTAAGCAATTCCTTTATGCGGTGGTGGGCCTGGCGTGCACGCTGGCCGGCGGCACAGCTCACGCAGAACAGAGCTATTGCGACAGCCCATGGCTGGTGCCCAATACGCGTCTGTCCGGCTCGGTCGACGGGGCGACCGCCAGATTTTCAGTACTGGTCAATCAGGTAAACCGGGTCAGTGCGAATCAATGTACGGCCCAACTGACGGTCGATGCCGATGCACCGATTGCGGGACAACGAGTGCAAGGCACCGGACCCTTTACGCTGACGGTGGAGCAGGGCAGATCGACGCTTAGCGGTTCCTTTGATGCCTCTGGGCTGATGAATACGCTGATGAAAACATCGGTTGAAAGCGCATTGACCGGCTACTTCCTCAAGCCTGCAGACACAGTCAACCCAGGCGAGACGCTTTCCCCAATTTCCGGCCATTCCAATGTCAACCTGACCGTCACCCTGCAAAATGGCATCCCGCTGAACCAGATCAACGTGAGCAACGCGACCATTTCAACCGGTCCCAGAAAAGTCGGGAAGCTACAAAGCCATGCCACGTCTGTCGGAACCTTGCAATGTATGCCAGTCACCTATACGGCGACCACATCCAGTGGTAATCTTAGCGGAGCACCGGCTGGAAACGGCAACGCAGCCAGATCCGGCACTGCACAGGTCACCGATTGGTATTGTCCCGAAAAAGGGTTGACCATGGAATCGGTTGTCACCCGCGGTAGCAAGAAAACGCGCGTTGTGATCAATTCCATCCAGTAATTCGGTCTTGCGGCGAGAACTAAAGCCATCATCGGCAAGGCCGCAAGATGCAGTCTGCTATTGTTTGAAACATACATTCAATCTGTCCCTATTTAAATTTTCGCTAGCAAAAATGGGGACGCATTAAGTTGGCGTTACACTTGTGCTTTGTCTGATCATGTCAAGGAGACGATTTTGAGCCAGGATACATCCAGCAACACTCAGCATGCCTTACCTTCCTATCTGAATTCGGAAGATCTGGGGGCATGGGGCATTTACCTGCAACAAGTGGATCGGGTCACGCCGTATCTGGGGTCACTGCAACGCTGGGTTGAAACACTCAAACGTCCCAAGCGGTCATTGATTGTCGATATTCCCGTGGAACTGGACAATGGGACCATCGCTCATTTTGAAGGTTACCGGGTGCAGCACAATACCTCGCGCGGTCCGGGCAAGGGCGGGGTGCGATTTCACCAGGATGTCTGCCTTTCCGAAGTGATGGCGCTGGCAGCCTGGATGTCAATTAAGAATGCGGCGGTCAATCTGCCCTTCGGCGGCGCCAAGGGCGGAGTACGGATTGATCCCCGCAATTATTCCAAAGCCGAACTGGAAAAAGTGACGCGCCGCTATACCAGTGAAATCGGTGTAATTATCGGCCCCTCCAAGGATATTCCGGCGCCAGACGTCAATACCAATCCACAAACCATGGCCTGGATGATGGATACCTATTCGATGAACGTCGGCGCCACGGCGACCGGCGTCGTCACCGGCAAACCCATTTCCCTGGGCGGCAGCCTGGGACGCGTAGAAGCAACCGGTCGTGGCGTATTTGTCGTCGGGTGTGAAGCGGCCAGGGACGTGAATCTGTCCATCGAAGGGGCCCGTGTGGCGGTCCAGGGTTTCGGTAATGTGGGCGGCACGGCGGCACGGCTGTTTTTCGAAGCGGGTGCCAAAGTCGTTGCAGTGGCCGATCATACCGGCGCAATTAAAAACACCAACGGAATTCAGGTGCATGAACTGCTGGCGCATGTGGAAAAACATGCCGGCGTCAAAGGCTTCGCAGGCGCAGAGGAAGTCGCTATTGACGACTTCTGGTCGGTGCAGACAGACTTCCTTATTCCTGCCGCGCTGGAAAACCAGATTGATGCCCGTGTTGCCAATTTGGTTAACGCGAAAATCGTGGTCGAAGGCGCCAACGGTCCGACGACCCCCGAGGCCGACGACATCCTGAATGAAAAAGGCGTATACGTCGTGCCCGACGTACTTGCCAATGCGGGCGGGGTGACCGTCAGTTACTTTGAATGGGTTCAGGACTTCTCCAGCTTTTTCTGGACTGAAGACGAAATCAACCACAGGCTGGAACGCCTGATGCGTGAAGCCTATCGCGCGGTGTCCGAGGTGGCCAAGCATAACTCGGTCACATTGCGCACTGCAGCCTTCATCGTGGCGTGCTCCCGGATCCTGGAGTCGCGCGAGGTGCGTGGCCTGTATCCCTGATTAACCAGTAAGCTGGCCGTGGCGTTGCCATCGTTTCGCGGCCAGTTGTCTCGGCATCGCTGACTAACTCATTGACAGGAACGCGCCAGACGCGCGATTCTTGTCTCGTGCTAAGGCAACATGCTACTATTTGAGCCATGCGGAGAATGGCTATCCTTCCGGCATTGCCCGAACTGCTGCCCCCGGACAGATAAATGATACCTGCGCAACCTTCTGCCTGCTGCTTGCATTCAGGCGCTGGAGATCGCGGGTATTTTTATGCCTGGACATTATTCACCTCCACGGAGTCATTCCATGTTGCAGTCTCTGGTCATGATAAGCATCGGCGCCTCTTGCGGGGCGGTATTGCGATGGGCCCTGGGTCTAGCGCTGAATAGCACCTTCCATTCCATTGCAATGGGTACGCTGGTCGCCAACCTGAGTGGTGGTTACCTGATCGGCCTGGCACTGGGCGTATTTGCCGCCTTCCCGTCATTTCCTGCGGAGTGGCGATTGCTTATTGTGACCGGCTTTCTGGGCGGACTTACAACCTTTTCTACGTTTTCGGCCGAAGTCACGATGCTACTGCATCAGGGTAAAATCCAGTGGGCATTGCTGGAAATTGGTTTGCACGTGCTTGGCTCACTGCTGATGACGGCCCTGGGCCTGTATACCGTTACCGCAATCCGTCGCTTGTATGAGTAACCCATACCAGATAAGTTTGCCTGGCCATCGTGGGCAAGCCATGCCATGGTACGACCAATGGTTCAAGCAATGCGAGTAAGCGCCAATTGGTACACGAAAGGCTATGCGTAATTGCGTTTGTAATTACGAAGGTGGATGGTCGATGCGATGGCCCGAGTCATGCAAAGAGGGCTATGCCTCATCGCAGATGCCATAGCGGGTAACGTATTTCTATTTCTTGTCGCTCCGCGCATCTTGATTCTTGCGATGCAATCTGCGCGGAGAAAAGGCAGTCTTACTTCTTGTCGTCGTCAATGCCGAACAAAATCTTCTTGGCTTCATCGTCACTCGGCGGCTGTCCGGGGTTGATCCGATCAATCACCGCATAAGCTCGCTTGGTCGCCGGGCGTGCGGCGATCGCGTCAAACCAGCGCTTCAAATTAGGGAAGTCATCCAGATTCTGCATTTGGCGCTCATGCGGCACCACCCAGGGATAGCAGGCCATGTCGGCGATGGAGTAGTCACCAACGATAAACTCGCGATCCTGAAGACGGCGATCCAGCACGCCATATAATCTGCCCGTTTCCTTAACGTAGCGGGCAATAGCGTAGTCGATTTTTTCCGGTGCGTATTGACCAAAGTGATGATTCTGGCCAGCCATGGGGCCGAGCCCGCCCATTTGCCAGTTCAGCCATTCCAGCGTCTGGGTTCTGGCGCGCAGATCGGCAGGCATGAACTTGCCGGTTTTTTCGGCCAGGTATTGCAATATGGCGCCCGATTCAAAGACCGGGATCGCATCGCCATGATCGTTGGGGTTATTGTCCACGATGGCGGGAATACGATTGTTTGGCGCAATCTTCAGAAATTCAGGCGCAAACTGATCGCCTTTGCCGATATTGATGGGATGAATGGTGTATTCCAGCCCGGCCTCTTCAAGAAACAGGGTAATTTTGTGTCCGTTGGGCGTAGTCCAGTAATAGAGATCAATCATTTCAATGCTTCCTTGATGTCCTGTTCAATGTCCTGCGGTTTTACCGTCGGTGCGTAACGATGTAATACCTGGCCATCGCGGCCGACCAGAAATTTTGTGAAGTTCCACTTGATCGATTGTATACCCAGCAGTCCCGGTTTTTCTTTCTTGAGCCAGGCGAAGACCGGATGGGTCTGCGGCCCGTTGACCTCGGTCTTGCGGGCAAGCGCAAATGTTACGCCGAAGTTGAGCTCACAGAAGTCCTGAATTTCCTGGTCGGTCCCGGGCTCCTGGCTGCCGAACTGGTTACAGGGAAACCCCAGCACTACCAGACCCTGGTCGCGGTACTGCTCATGCAAATGCTGCAGGCCGGTGTACTGCGGCGTAAAGCCGCATCTGGAAGCTACATTCACCACCAGCACGACTTTGTCCCGCAAGGATGACAGCGGCAATTGGCTGCCATCTTGCAAAGTGACGCTCATTGAATAAAAATCGCTCATTGCTTGTCCCTTTCGGTATCGGTCACCGGTGGTGCAGGTGAGGTGGTGGCGCAGCCGATAGAGGCGGCGACGATGAAGGCGATCGCCAGCCACTGAGCCAGCGTAAGCTGTTCATGTAGTATAACCAGTCCGGCCAGTGCACCCATGGCCGGCTCCAGGCTAAGCAATATACTCATGGTTTTGCGCGGGAGCGAGCGCAGCGAAATCATTTCCAGGGAATAGGGCACTGCGCTGGACAAAATGGCAACCAGCAACCCCGAAATCATGAACGCGGGTGTAAGCAGCGTGGCACCACTATGGGCAATACCAAACGGTAAAACGAACATGGCCGCCACTGTGATTCCCAGCGAGGTTGCCTGGCCGGGATGAATATTACGCGTGCGCTGTCCGAAAACAATATACAACGCCCAGAATACGCCAGCGCCAATGGCAAACATCAGGCCCACCGGATCAATGGCAGATACGTCCTGCTGCGATTGCGGAATCAGTAAATAGAGCCCCAGCGCTACAAAACCGATCCACAGAAAATCAATTTTCCGGCGCGAGGAAAAAATGGCCAGCGATAACGGCCCCAGAAATTCTATGGCAATACACAGGCCCAGCGGAACCGTACGGATAGCCATATAAAACAGGAAATTGATCAGCCCCAGGCACAGGCCGTAACAGGCAATGGCCAGTGCATTCTTGCGCGAAAGGGGAAAACGCCAGGGCCGCCATATGCACCAAAGCAGCAGCGCGGAAAACCCCAGGCGGTAGGCGGTGGTGCCCTGAGCACCCACGGCATCAAACAACGATTTGGCAAACGAAGTGCCAATGCATAGCGACGCCATGGAGCCGACCAGTGCGACGATCCCCATGGTCTGTGTGTATGTTCGTATTGAATTGCTCGCTGCCATGCCCTTTCATCCTTTGCGTCATTCTACCTGAAATCGGCCTTTGCTTAAGGGTTTATACCGAGGTGGATTGTGCAAGTATAAAGCCGTGCAATCGGACCGATGCACGGCTTGGAAAAACCTCTGAATATCGCGTTATTGCGACTCCTGATGATCAACGTCAGGTGACCATCACACAAATGCTACGCAGCATCAAGATGCGACAGGGCGGCGATCATGCAGTCAATCCACCCGGGATCGCGCCAATCAGTTGCGCTTCATTTGCAGATTGCCTTTTTTCACAATGGCTTTGGCAATGTCGTATTGTTTTTTGATCTCTTCGGCAAAATGCGCTGGTGAACCGGGATCGGGAATGGCACCTTGTTTCTGCAACGCGGCAACCACGTTGGGCGCGGCAAGCGCTTCGGTCGCAGTCTTGTTTAGTTTGTCGATAATCTCTTTGGGCGTGCCTGCCGGGGCCAGCAAACCGTAGAATACGCCATTGTTCAAGTCGGGGTATCCCTCCTGGGCATACGTAGGCAGGTCCGGCAGCTCCTTGATGCGTTCCGGCCAGGCCAGTACGATAGGCTTGAGTTTGCCGCCCTGGATATTCGGCATGGACGAGGGCAGGTTATCAAACATGACTTTGACCTGGCCGCCCACTACATCGGTCAATGCCGGGCCAGCGCCCTTATAGGGCACGTGACTGATTTCTACGCCCAGTTGCTGTTTGAAGGCTTCCCCCATTAAATGGGCGATGCTGCATACGCCCGGCGAGGCATAGGAATATTCCTTGGGATTCTTTTTCAGCTCGGCGACAAATTCCTTGAAATTGCTGGCTGGAAAGGAGGGATGAACCTCGACGACATTGGGCGTATTGACGAAATTGGATACGGGTGCGAAATCCTTGACTGGGTCATATGTCAGGTCATCGGGACGACAGGCAGGATTGACCGCCATGGTAGACACCGTGGCAATGCTCAGCGTATAGCCATCAGGTTTTGCCCGGGCAGCTTCGGCTGCACCGATGGCGCCGCCGGCACCAGCCTTGTTTTCAATGACCATTGATTTGCCGATAATTTTCGACATTTCCTGAACCACGATACGCGCCACAATATCTGTAGAGCCACCAGGAGCAAAAGGTACGATGACCCGGATTGGTTGAGTCGGATAAGCGTCAGCGGCATACGCGGACGAAGCCATAAGGCCGCTTATGGCAGCAGACAGGGCAATGCGGGACCAGAGTTGCATACTCACTCCTGAGGTATATAAAATTGAATAGAGCAGCAGGTTATTAGAAAACCGATATGAAATATATGAGTGAATACCATTAGCGCATGCCGGGCCAGACTCCCTGGCTGTTAACGAGTCGGCTTGGTCTGAGCCGTTCTGGCATGCGCGGACGCCCTGGTGCTGGCCAGCAATACGCCGGTGATAGCAACTGCCATACCGATCCAGCCAGCGGGCGCCATGGTTTCGCCCAGCATGAACATGGCAACCACAGACGCGCAGGCCGGCACCAGAAAGAAGAGGGCTGACACTCTGGCCGCCTGCTGGCGCCTGATCATGGCCAGCAGCAAAGAGATAGTGATAATCGAATTGCACAACACCAGATAGGCCAGGGCGCCGCCGAACTGCCAGGTCAGCTCGACATGATTGGTTTCCATGAACAGAGCCAGCGGCAGGCAGAACACCAGGCCAATAGCGCATTGAATGATATTGGCGGTGACTGGATGCGGCCCGGTAACGGCAGTACTGCTCACGCGTTCATAGAGTACGCCTGCAGTCAGGGCGAACAAAGAGATGACAACCAGCACCAGGCCAACCCAGGAGCCAGCCTGCAAGGCAGACCCTGACGCAATGACGATGACGGCGCCGATCAGGCCAAGGCCCAGTCCGAGCCACTGTAGACGGCTTTGGCGCTCCCCGGTCAGTTGCGGAGCGCAAATGCCAACCAGAATGGGTTGCAGCGAGACGATCAAGGCCACGGTTCCGGCGCTCACGCCTTGTTTCATGCCGACGTAGCTGAAACTGAAATACATGAACTGGATCAACAGACCGACGATGCAAATATTGGTCCATTCCCGACGTGTCGCTGGCCAGGACAGGCCCAGCACCTGTTGTATCGGTAGCAGGGCAATCACCACGCAGGCATAACGCAGGGACAGCAAGGTCAAGGGTTCGGCATACTGCAGTCCGATTTTCCCGAAACTGAAGCCCGATGACCACAGTAGAATAAATACAATGGGCGCGCCCCAGGACCACCATAGAGTAGAGCTGGGAGAAGTTGCAGATGTCATATTAATTGAACAGGTTCCGGGCGTACATGGCAATGGATTTGCTGATAGTAACGCGCGGGCTCTGATTTGACCATATCATGCCGATCTTGCGGATCTGTGTGCGGCCAGGCAGCGGGACTTTGTGAATGCTCTTTCCCAGACTTTCCAGCGAAAATGAATCGGGAACCAATGCCACACCGACACCTCGGGCAACCAGCGAGGCAATGGTGAGCAAACTGTCTATTTCCAGGCGCTGATTTGGCACGATACGGTTATCCTTAAGATAGCGATCAACCAGCTGGCCGCTATAAGAGCTTCGGGCATAACGGATAAACGGACTGGCACGCAAGAGGTCATGGGCATTTGTCGCTGTATTTGCCGTTGCGTATTGCGGCGGCACAATCAGCGTGAGTGGCTCATCCTGAATCTTCAGCCAGGAGCAATTCTTGTAGATCGCAAATTGTGGCTCGATAGCAAGTGCAATATCCAGCGTGCCTGAATGCACCTGGTGGCATAGTTCTACTGATGGGGCATAGGAAACAAAAATACTTACGTCCGGATGATGCTCATAGGTTTTTTCCAGCAGTCGCGGCAGGTGGGTGGTGAGCCCCGAAAAAAAAGAACCAAGCCGCAGTTCGCCCAGTACATTGCCGCTTTTGACCATCGCCGTCATATCGCGGGAGTCCTGTATCATTTGCCGCGCCTTGTCACAGATCAGCAGACCATGTTCGGTGGGCCGCACGGTATGCCCGGAACGCCTGATCAAAGGCTGGCCGAGCTCCTCTTCAAGCGCTCGGATGCGCGCCGACACCGCGCCAGGGGTGATCCCCAGATAGCGCGCCGCGTCTGATATCGAGCCGCAATCCAGGGTTTTGACAAAGGTTTCCAGATAGTTCGTGTCCATGGCGTATCCAGCTTCTGCGAATTAGGGAAATAAAATTCGTAATATTTTTGAATTGAAAAAGCAAAAATATTTGGTATTGTTTTGGATTCTACGCCATAAAATCGTCTCAACTTATTTCAGGAGACAAATCATGGTAGAAATCAAAATATGTCAGCGGACCCGCGCGGTCAGCGCAGCGCTGGTCAAATCCTTTGCCGCCATTCCGGTGGCCAATATCAGTGACGTGATGCAGCGCCTGACGGCCGGTGGCCCTTCGCTGCGGCCAATGCATGCGGGCGGCGTGCTGGCCGGCCCAGCCTTTACCGTGAAATCGCGGCCGGGTGACAACCTGTTCGTGCACAAGGCCATTGCCATGGCTGCGCCAGGCGATGTGATCGTTGTGGATGCCGGTGGTGACCTTACAAATGCAATTATCGGCGAGCTGATGGTTCGCACCGCAAGCCGCAAGGGCATCGCCGGCATCGTTATCAATGGCGCCATTCGGGACCTGGATACCATCAGTCAGGGCGCCTTTCCCGTATACGCCGCGGGTGTGACACATCGCGGCCCCTATAAAAATGGCCCGGGTCAGATCAATACGGCCATCAGCCTTGACGGCATGGTCATTGAGCCGGGTGATCTTATTGTGGGCGATGCAGACGGGCTGCTATGCGTGCCTTATGCAGAGGCTGAAGACATTCTTAAATGGGCGAGTGACAAGAACGCGCTGGAGGCCGATATCATTCGTGATATTGACAATGATCGCCTGGATATCGACTGGATTGACGTCGAGCTGGCAAGGCTCGGTTTCGTATCGAAAGACGCCGGCTGAGCAGGGAATATCATGAGCGAAAAAGTTTGTGTAGTACGTACCAATTTGTGGATAGATCCGGTTTTTGACCAGTTGCTTACCGGCAATGACAAGGTTGAACTGCGAATTATAGATGTGAATGCCCCTGAACAGGAATGGTACGAAACCCTAAAACACGCCCATTATTATCATGTCTCGGCGGCCAAGGATGAACTGCCAGCCGGGCTGTTCGTCACAGAAGCATTACTGGCGCACTGTCCCAGGCTCAAGGGCGTTTCTTCGTCTGGTGCAGGTTATGACACGATTGATGTTGCAGCATGCAACTTGCGCAATATTACCGTGGTCAATCAGGCTGGGGGAAACGCCAACTCGGTAGCGGAAATGGCGCTAGGCCTGTTGCTGGCCGTGTCGCGTCGGATCGTGGAGTCTGACCGCAGCTTGGTTGCGCAACAGGCAAGCAGCCGCGAAGCATTGATGGGACATGAGGTCGCAGGTAAAACGCTGGGTCTGGTTGGCATTGGTCACATAGGCAGTCGCTTTGCACAGATGGCAACCGGTTTGGGCATGAATGTACTGGCGTACGATCCGCATCTGACGCACCAGGAAATTGGCTTGCGGCAGGCCCAGCCTGTGTCCTTTGAAGCGCTGCTGGCGCAGTCTGATATTGTGTCGCTGCATTGCCCTCTGAATAATGACACACGTGATATGTTCAACGCTAAGGCGTTTGGTGCGATGAAGCGGGGGGCTATTTTTATTTCAACCGCACGTGGCGGCATTCATAACGAAGAAGACCTGCATGCCTTTTTGCACAGTGGACACCTGGGTGGCGCCGGTCTGGATGTCTGGCGTCAGGAGCCGCCGGAAGCGAACAATCCATTACTGGGCCATCCTCGTGTGGTGGCTACGTTTCACACCGCAGGCGTATCCCATGAGGGCAGACACAACGTCGCTCGCATGGCCGCAGGGCAACTATTGCTGATGGTAGACGGAAAAACACCTCCGCACATCGTCACATCCTAGCTATATCACTTACGGAGTGCCCACCAGGCTAACACTTCGGTGGGCCGCTAGCTGAAGCTTTCGCATTCTAATAACGGAGACAACACATGAAATATACACTCACACGCGTCCTTGCCGCGACAGCGCTGATCTTTGGTGCTGCCCAGGCTCATGCCCAGTACCCCGAACATGCCATCAGCATGGTGGTTTCGTATGCACCGGGTGGCGGCACTGATCTGGTGGCACGGGCCATCGCACCCTATATACAGAAATATCTGGGCGAAGGCGCCAACATTGTGGTGCTCAATCGCCCCGGTGCGGGTGGCGCCATCGGCTTTTCGGAGATCAAGCGTGCCAAACCAGATGGCTACACCATTGGTTTTGTAAACACCCCAAACATGCTGACTATCCCGATTGAACGTAAAGCCAATTATCATTGGCGCGATTTCGACCTGATCGGCAACCTGATCGATGATCCGGACGGCTTTGCCGTCAGCGGTAAAGGCGATATCAAAACGCTCAAGGATCTTGAAAAATATGCTAAGGAAAATCCCGGCAAGGTCACGGTAGGCACCACCGGCGTAGGTTCGGACGACCATCTGGCCATGATGAAATTCGAAAAACTGACCGGCACAACCTTGAATCACGTGCCTTTCAAGGGTGCCGGCGAAGTGCGTAATGCAATACAGAGCGGGCAGATCATGCTGGCTGCCATGAACGTGGGCGAAGTACTGGCCTATCAAAAGGGCGGCACGGATATTCGTTTGCTGGGCTCGATGAGTCAACAGCGCAGTGCGCTTGCGCCTGACGTTCCGACCTTCAAAGAGCAAGGGTATGATGTCATCATGGCTTCTTTAAGAGGTATTGCTGCGCCCAAGGGTTTGCCGGAAGATATAGCGACAAAACTCAGGGTAGCAGTACAGAAGGCATCAGCCGATCCGGAGTTCATTGCGAAAGCGAAAACCATGTTTGTCCCGCTACGCTATATGGATAACAAAACCTACCACGATGAACTTGATCAGGCCGAAACAGACTTCAAGGCTTTGTGGCAGGCGAGCCCCTGGTCCGAGAAAACCCAATAATCAGCGAGGGCAGTAATGGCACGAACAGATCGGGCACTTTGTCTGGATGACTTTGAAGCGATGGCGCAACGGCACTTGCCCAGACCCATTTTTGAATATATACGGGGCGGCGTCGAGACCAACGCGTCCGTTGAGGACAATCGTCGGGCCTTTCAGGAATATGCGTTCATTCCCAGGTCTCTGGTGGATGTATCGGCAATCGACACCACCGTCTCGCTGTTCGGGCAGCAATACCGATCGCCGCTGGGCATCGCGCCTATGGGGCTCAGTGCATTGTCTTCGTATCGGGGCGACCTGGTGCTTGCCCAGGCCACCAGGCTTGCCGGTATTCCGATGATCATGAGCGGGTCATCCCTGATTCGTCTGGAAGAAGTGGCATCCATCGCGCCACAGACCTGGTTCCAGGCCTATCTGCCAGGGGATGGGCAGGAGATTGCCAAGCTTGTCGATCGTGTCGCAAAGGCTGGGTTCTCCACACTTGTCATTACTGTCGATACGCCGGTTGCGGCAAACCGGGAGAACAATATCCGAGCGGGGTTCTCTACGCCGCTGCGGCCGTCTTTGCGCCTGTTGCTGGACGGCCTGACGCATCCACGCTGGGTCTGCAACACGTTTTTGAGAACCTGCGTAAAGCACGGTATGCCTCATTTTGAAAATAATTATGCAACCAGAGGCGCACCCATACTGTCGAAAAATGTATTGCGTGATTATTCGGATCGCGGGCATATCAGTTGGGATCATCTGCGTACGATCAGGAAACAATGGAAAGGAACGCTGGTTATCAAGGGCATTCTGAGCAAACTGGATGCCGCCACAGCGATTGAGATCGGGGTTGACGGCATTATCGTTTCCAATCACGGCGGTCGCCAGCTCGATGGCAGTATTTCCCCATTGCGTGTATTGCCAGAAATTGCCGATATCGCCGGATCTATTCCTGTCATGCTCGACAGCGGGGTGCGTCGTGGCACAGATGTCCTTAAAGCGCTGGCGTTGGGCGCGCGCTGTGTTTTTGTTGGTCGTCCTTTTGCGTACGCCACAGCAGTGGGTGGTCAAAATGGCACCGACAGAGCCATTCAGTTAATAACAAGCGAAATAACACGAGATCTGGGACTTCTTGGTGTTACTCGTGTGCAGGACCTGTCTGCCGACCATCTGCGCAAAATCCCTGGCGCCTGGGGCTGATGTGCTATTGCGCTTGACATCGTCTTGATGCGGGAATAGAGTGCAATTTTTGGAGGAGACAAATCGTGTTATCACAAATGAAATTATTCCGCATCAGCCGGCTGTGTATCGGCGTTAGCGCTGCGCTTGCAATGAGCGCAGCCGTGGCCCAGCCACAGGATGTCAAAGCCACGTTAGCTTTGCTTAACGAGTCCAAGCAAGTTAAAGTGCTCATGACTGCACTGGAAAAAGATCATGACCGGACTATTGAAGACCTTCGCAGCATTACCGAAGTTGAGGCGCCGCCTTTCAAGGAAAAGACGCGTGCGGAATATGTATTGAAGCGCTTCAAAGCGGTTGGGCTGACAGACGCGGCCCTCGATTCAGCAGGCAATGTAGTTGGCATTCGCAAGGGTAGCGGCAAGGGGCCGACATTGCTTGTGTCTGCGCATCTTGACACCGTCTTTCCTGAAGGCACCGACGTCAAAGTCAAAGAGGAGAAGGGCAGATTGCTGGCACCGGGTATCGGCGATGATACGCGTGGTCTGGCAGTCCTCATCTCGTGGATCAAGGCGCTGAATGAACACAAAGTGGCGACCGTAGGCGATATTATGTTCGTGGCTAACGTGGGTGAAGAGGGACTGGGTAACCTGCGCGGCATGAAGGCGCTATTTAAGGAACATAAGAATATTGATGGCATGGTGGGGCTCGAACCCGGCGAGGGCGATAAAGTGCTAACTCAGGGCACCGGCAGTCATCGTTATGAAGTGTCATTCAAAGGGCCTGGCGGACACAGCTTTGGTGCCTTTGGCAAAGTACCCAGCGCCATCCACGCCATGGGGCGCGCCATTGCGCATATTGGCGATGTCCAGGTACCCACTGATCCCAAGACGACTTTCACGGTAGGCACCGTGGGCGGCGGAACATCAGTCAATACCATTGCCGGTGATGCAAAAATGGCGGTTGACATTCGTTCGAATGAGACTCCATCGCTTCTTGAAGCTGAAAAGAACATCATGGCAGCGATCGAAAAGGGCGTAAAACAGGAGAATGAGCGCTGGAAGTCCGACGCTAAAATCACATTCGATGCAAAATTGATTGGTGATCGTCCTGCAGGGACGACACCGCCAGACAGCGTAATTGTCACTGCATCGCTGGAGTCGATCGCGCTGGCTGGCGGCAAGGGACAAACCAGAGCAGGCAGCACAGATGCAAACGTGCCAATGAGTCTGAATATTCCTGCAGTCATTCTGGGCAGCGGTGGAAAATCCGGAGGCTCTCACTCACTGAAAGAATGGTTTGATCCGACCGATGCCTGGAAGGGTTCACAAATCAGCTTTATCACCGTGTTGTCGCTGGTCGGTGTTGACGGGGTCAGTGAACCGCTGCTGAAAAGCGCTGCGAAATAATTAAAGCATATGGCGTGATTTGAACAAAGTGTAGCGGCGGGACAAGCCAGTATTGCGCAGAACGCCGATACCCCTGGCTTGGCCTGCCTGCTATGCTGCGGGCTCATACAGGCCAGCTTAGCGCATACGCGTTACGTGATAAGCAGGCACTGCGTTCTTATCCCGCAAATCGATGTTCAGGCAAACCGCGTATTCCCAAGCCGGTAATGGCGAATACACTTCCGCCCAGTACGCTGTCTGTCGGGAAGCGGGCAAGTGGTGGTCTGGACATACAGGTCACATATAAAATATCCAGGTCGGGCCCGCCAAACATGACGCTTGTCACATTTTTAACCGGCATGGGAATGGTCCGATCAATGGTGCCGTCGGGGCGATAGCGCACCAGATTTCCTTCGTAGACCTGGGCATTCCACAAGCAGCCTTCGTCATCGACTGTCGACCCGTCGGATGACTTGAAATGTTCTCCCTGCAGGGTTGTGAATACCCGCTTATTGGATATGTCGCCAGTGCGCTGGTCATAATCATATGCCCAAATGTCGCCACACCAGGTATCCGAGAAATAGAAAGTATTGCCGTCAGGACTCCAGCATGGGCCATTGGACACAATGATATTGTCTTCCAGTTTGTGCACGGTCATATCCGGATCAAGCCGATACAGCGCGCCATTGGGGCCTTCCTCCAATGTGTCCATACTACCGAAAAGAAACCGGCCCTGTGCGTCGACCTTGCCATCATTCAGGCGGTTATTGGTCAGTTCCGGCTCGGGATCCATAATCAATTGAACCTCACCGGTCTCAAAATCCAGTGTATGAATCCCTCGCGCCAGCGAGACAATGGCCCCGCCGTTTTTGCGCAGTGCCATTGATCCTATTTTTTGCGGCACCTGCCAGGCACGAACTTCATCTCCCTGAGCTGTTGCACGAAAGACCCGGCCGTCTGCACTGTCGATCCAGTACAGGCGTTGTTCCTGAACGTCCCACAGCGGACCTTCGCCCAGTGTCGTCTTGACATCTACCAGCACTTCGATTTTCATACCACTCTCCTTGGATAAATATGTTCTTCTATCGATTTCCCGTTGTTGATCAGGAAGGTTTGGCATCAAGCTATGAGCTATCTCGCACGTTCACGTAGCATTGCGACAGCGCCCAATAAGACGATGCCAAATAGGATAGGGCGCACAGCATAGGGAAGGCCACTACCCGCCAGCAGAATTTGCAGGGTCGTCAGGAGCAGTACGCCGGCCAAAATGCCCAGATAGTGTCCCCGGCCGCCTGTAATCAAGCCGCCGCCGACCACGATGACTGCAATAGAGGGAAGCAGATAATCGTCACCCATTCCCAAGCTGGCCTGCCCGGAAAAACCAGTCAGCAGGATGCCGGTAACAGCGGCACACACCGACGACAAGATATAAACCAGAATAAGCACGCGGCGCGTGGGCACGCCGGATAGATAGGCTGTATTCAAATTACTGCCGGTCGCGTACACGTGACGACCGAAGCGCGTTTTATTTAACAGGAAGACTGAGCAGATCACAAATATAAGCAGTAGCACAATCACAGGTGTGATACCGGCAATGCGCGAAGTCATGAGCCAGCTGATCGACGGCGACGGGAATGCGCTGGGTGTACCGCCTGAGTAGAGCAGGGCAATGCCTTGAAGAATGCCGTTGCTCGCCAGTGTGGCAACGATCGGTGAAATACCGAGAACAGCGACCATCACACCGTTGCTCAGCCCTATCAGTACGCCAATCAGCAGAATCACCGGTAGTGCATAAAGCAACGCTTCATTGGATCCCTGCGTTAGCCCGGTAAACAGGATGCCTGACAGTGCGATGGTCCAGGGAATGGACAGATCAAGTCCCCCAGTGAACACCACCACGCCCTGACCCAATGCCAGGATGATCAGGAAGGTTGACAAGACCAGCATCGAGTTCCAGTACGACCATTCGTATACATTACGCCCCAGCAAAACCTGGGTGGCGACGAGCAGGATCGCCAGCCCGGCGAGCGCGGGCAATGAAATACGCAAGTCCTTGCGGTGCTTTTTGAAAAAGCTGATGCGACTGTCCTGCGAGTCTGGGCTATTGCCACTCACATCAATATATTTGGGCTGCGGACCAAGCTGCGATGCAAGCCGCCCCTGACGCATTGCCCGCCACCGATGTCCGAGCAGTCGGAGGAATTTTCTGAGTTCAGAGTCTTTTCCCAGACCACCTATCATGACAGCGACGATCAGCACGCCCCCCTGGGCGATGGTTGAATAGTAAGCAGAGATATTAAACAGCAGCAAAATATTGACAATCAGCATGAGCACAAACGCGCCAAGAACCGATCCAACCGGTCCGCCTTTGCCACCTCCCAGACGGGTGCCGCCAATAACAATTGCGGCAAACACGGAAAGCAGCAGCGAATTGCCGACCAGCGGATCGCCGGATCCGGTCTGAGCGCTGAGAAAAAAACCTGCCAGACCGTAAAATGCGCCAGCCAGGGTGTACGTCAGTAAGTAGCTGCGCGCCAGTGGAACCCCAACGGCTTGTGCCGCATCGGGATTGCCCCCGACGGCATACAGGTGCAGGCCAAATGGCGTTTTTTTTATCCATGCCCAGACAAGGAGGGAAAGAACAATGAGAAACAGCGAGGCTGGGAACAACTCGGGCAACACGTCGCCCATCAGATAGGTGCCAAGCGAAGTGGGAACTGTTCCACCAGGTGAGTTCATGATCAGTAACGTGATTCCCTGAATGATGAACATGGTCGACAGCGTGACGACAATTGGCTGAATCCGCGCATAGGCAACCAGCGCGCCGTTGACAAATCCGCAGGCTGCGCCGACCAGTAAGGCCAGTGCAAAGGAAGCGGCAAAAGCTGCCGGAGTGCTGTCATCAATATAGCCGGCGGCCAGAACGACATTCACAAGTGAAATAATAGCGCCAACGGAAAGATCAAAGCCGCCACTTAGTATCACCAACGTGCCGCCAAGGGCAGCCAATGCAAGCGTCGTACCGCCACTGGCAAGCAATGAAACATCAAAATAACTGAAACCGGCACTGGTGGCGATGATGATGGCGACCAATATCAGCAGCACCACAAAGGCCGTGATCAGATTGCCATACTTATGCAACAAGGTGTATTGCTGATTCATTTTCAATGTGCTCCGGTCTGCCGCAAGTTCCCCATGGCAATATCCATGACGCGGGTCTCGCCAATGTCGTTGCCCGCTAGCGTTTCCCTGATTTCGCCTTTGTACATGACATGGACCCGGTGACTCAGATTGACCACTTCCGGGATCTCCGTAGAATAAAAAAGGACAGAGCCGCCCATTGCTGCGAAGTCGGCGATCAATTCGTACAGTTCATGTTTGGTGCCGACATCGATGCCACGAGTGGGATCAAACAGCAGGAGTATGCGGCTGCGCGCCAGTAGCCATTTTGCAATGACAATTTTTTGCTGGTTCCCACCCGAGAAAGAGGCGGCATCCATCCAGAGTGCCCGACGATCAAGCTCGATCCTCGTAAATACCTTAGCTGCCGATTTCGCTTCATTTTTTTCGTTGAGGGCGCCGTAGA
This sequence comes from Advenella incenata, assembly GCF_004217095.1. Classification (GTDB taxonomy): domain Bacteria; phylum Pseudomonadota; class Gammaproteobacteria; order Burkholderiales; family Burkholderiaceae_B; genus Advenella; species Advenella incenata. Next base: position 2,281,752 of record NZ_SHKO01000001.1, read on the forward strand.
CGCTGAAGCGGGAGAGTACCGGCAGGGACGTATTCTTCAGGCCACTTTGATTCAAAAGCAGCCCCTCTGTTTTTCTGTCTTCCGGCACAAAGCCGATGCCGACATTCGGTCTGATGGCATCCACCGGCGACAGTAATGTTAGCGGCTGGCCATCGAGCAGCAATGTCCCGGACTCAGGCTGTTCAACGCCAAAACATATTTGGAAAAGGTCAAGCTGCCCCATGCCCTGCAATGCAGCAATACCAAGAATTTCGCCTTTTTTCAAATCAATATTGATATCGTTCAATCTTGATGTATGGACATTTTTCAGTGTCAGTACAGATTCGGTTATTGGCGGCAACCGTTTCTTCGGATACACCTGAGAGATCGAACGGCCAACGATGGACTCGACCACTTCGATGTCCGAAAAGGCATCTGCCGGGCGTGTAGCAACATGATGACCATTACGCAGAATTGACAGATCATCGCAGAACTCGCGTACCTCTTTCATGCGATGAGAAATGAATATGATCGTCACGCCCCTGGCCTTGAGTTTGCCGATAATGTCGCCCAGCCAGTTGACGTCTGAAGCCGTCAGGGTGGATGTGGGCTCATCCAGCAGCAGGATCTGTGGCTGGCGAAACAACGCGCGGGCAATTTCCAGTTTCTGTTGCAGGGCAAGATTGAAGCGGTTGACGGGCAGGTCCAGGGAGATAGGAAAACCCAGCTCGTCAAAATGTTGTTCCAATTGCTGGCGCAATGCGCCGCGCCTGAGCATACCGGTCCGATTGGTTGCCGAGTAGGGCAGCATCATATTATCGAAGACGGACAGATCGGGCAATAGCGTCATTTCCTGAAATGCGGTCTGTATCCCGACAGCCTGCGCGATGCGTGGAGAGGCAAGCCGCGTCGATTGATCAAAGATTTCGATCGTACCCTTTGTAGGTGTAATCAATCCAGACAGCAGTTTGACGGTGGTAGACTTGCCCGCGCCATTTTCTCCCAACAGCGCGTGGACACGGCCGCGCTTGACAGCAAGAGACACCTCACTCAGCGCTTTTATGGGCCCGTAGTTCTTTGAGACATCCGACAGACGTAAGGCAATGGCGGACTCATTCATAGTGAGCAATTCCAATATGTGTGCGAAGGAGGCGCACGCGTAGCATGCACCTCATACATGCATTGATTTATTGTGCGTCTGGCTCTGATTTGAGTGCTGCGTTAATACCCAGTCCTTCTGTTTGCTCAGAATAGATCGAGGCGAACCAACCTGGTTTGCTCACTAGTTTAGGAGAAAAAACGTTGCAGCCATCTTTCAGATCTTTCCAGGTTCCGTCTTTACACAGTTTGATTGTTTCGTTGGTCACTTGCGGCAGGGGCAGTGTGATTTTTTGTGGAAACGTCTTACCCTCTATCGCCTGGACTGCCAGCTTCAGGGCCAATGCGCCTGAATAGGGTGGAGAGGCGTAGGAAATTCTGGGAGCACCAAGAGGACGATAGCTTCCAGTAGCGCCATCCAGTTGTGTGTCTGCGGGGAGCATCTGCACACGACCGCCGTTGGAGCCTTCGCCTGCGCATGGCAGCAGATCCTTGGCGTCTTTGCCTGCTTCCAGCTGCATGGAGTTAGCCGTGTAGCAGCCCACCTGAAGCCACAGCCCATCTATCTGGTCCCAGTTTCTGACGGCGACAATTTTTGATAACTCGGTTCGGGCAACGGCCTGGTTCCACATGCCGGGCGTCTCTGCCACAATTTTCATTTCAGGATGTTTGGCAAAAACTTCCTTGGCCGCTTCGGTTCGGTATTTGTCCACCGATGTGCCGGGCACACCCGTGAGCATAACGACGTTGCCTTTGTAGTTCATTTTCTTTGCCAGCCATTCTGCGGTCACTCGTCCGGCCTCGTGCTGGTCGATGGCCACATTATGCGCGCACGGCTCAGTGACCTCACCGTCGTAGGCAAAGACTTTTACCCCTTTATTACACGCATTCTTGATCACACGGTTCAGCGCGGTGGGAGAGATCGGAAATACCACGATAGCTTCGGCGCCGGCCTGAACCATGGCGTTGATTTGTTGAATCTGCTTTTGCGCATTTTCCCCGGACACCTGGACCTGAAGGTCTACCTTATCGGCCAGTTCAGGCGTTTTGGCCATGGCTTTGACCATATTGGCCGCTTCAGCCTGCCAGTCGTTCCCGATGAAACTCATGCTCAGATAAATCTTGTGTTTTTTTGTCGTCTGAGCGTGCGTCACCGCGCTCAGAGGGGCTAATGTAAATGCCAGCAATGTTGCCAGTAGTACAGATTTGGTTTGCATCTTATGTCTCCGGTAAGATCCAACTTCAAATTGAATGAATGTTGTTTTTTCTTTGATTTGCCCATTATTATCAGGCTATTGTATGATCTGTGATCACACTATGAACGGACGTTAGCATGAGATTTGCGATACTGTCAACATTTGCGAGGGAACTATTTCGATGATGGAAATGAGCAATAAATTGAAAAAAGTGGACCGCAGCAAGCTCTCGGATCGGGTGCACACGGAGCTCAGTTCGCTGCTGATTTCAGGACAGCTTTCCCCGGGGGATATGTTCAGTTTACGTGGCCTGGCGGATACGCTTGGAACGAGTGCCATGCCGGTGCGAGAAGCCGTAGGCAGGCTGGTCGCAGAGAGGGCGCTTGAGATTCTCCCCAATCGGGCAATCCGAGTCCCTCTGATGACGGTCAGTCGATTTCTAGAGTTACGAACCATCCGTATAGAACTGGAGGGGCTGGCAACGGCACGCGCGGCCGTCAACCGCAGCCAGAAGCAACTGAACAGAATACAGGACATTCAAATGCAGTTCGAGGTAGCAAGAAAATCCGGAGAGCCAAATGGAAAGGCAGCGGTCAGACTGAATAAGAACTTGCATTTTTGCGTATACGGCGCCGCCGGAATGCCTATTTTGTTCGACATGATTGAAGTGCTCTGGTTGCAGATCGGCCCGGTTCTCAACTACGATCTGGCGGTCAATTCTGAAAGATTGACTAACCGGCAGGCGCATATTCATCATAAAAATATGGTGGAAGGAATAAAAATGAAGCAGCCTGAGCCGGCCCGTGCTGCCCTGGTGGCAGACTTGATGAGCGCAAGTGAATTGATCATACAGAAAAATGTACTCTCGCCCGGATAGCTGGCATACTCGCACCCTATCGGGTTGTCGATTGATATGGTGTCGACAGGCCATTACAATTGAGCGAGGCTAACCGGAGCACACCATGCCGATATTCCAATACGGAAACACCGAAATTGAATGGCTGAGCAAGCGTGACAAGCGCCTGGCGCAGGCCATTGAACGTATCGGATTGATCGAACGCAATACGATCCCCGATCTGTTTGCTGCATTGATTCAATGTATTATCGACCAGCAGATTTCAACTGCTGCGGCGCGCACCGTCAACGCAAGAATTCTGCAGGTATGTGGCGGGCACATGAGCGCCCAGGCGTTGCTGGCAGCCGGACCAGAGAACCTGCAGCGTTGCGGCACGAGCATGAGAAAGGTGCAATATATGCTTGGTGTGGCCGAGGCGGTCCAATCGGGAAAGCTGGATTTGTCTGCGATGGCGGCAATGGATGATGCGCAGGTGATTCAGACCCTGACAGATTTGAAGGGCATTGGTATCTGGACCGCTGAAATGCTGATGATATTTTCGCTTGGTCGCCCAGATGTGTTGAGCTGGGGCGACCTGGCCATTCAGCGAGGCATAATGCGTCTGTACAATCACAAGGCGTTGCCGCGCGATCGCTTCGAACGTTACCGGCGGCGTTATTCACCCTACGGCAGCACCGCATCGCTTTATTTGTGGGCGCTGTCCAAATAGTTATTTGGCGATTCCAACTGCTGTTTTGGCGGCATCAAGGCGCCTGAAAACCTTCGTTCAAGCGCCAGTACAGTTCACAACATTCCGCTGCATCATCCCTCGGGAAAGTCCCTATATTGACGAATGTCGATAAATCACATTAATATGGTTAAACGTTTAATCATATTCAACGATTATTCATTGATTTTCTAATTATTGCCATTGCTTTCATCCGATATTTTCATCTGTTATTTTTACTAATTTTCTAATAATTGCACTGTTACCAGTTGCGCGATTAATGTGGCATCGGACTCATGCGTTCTCATGAACGTGGATTGGTGTTGCCAGCGCGCCTTCGAACTGGTTGCGCGCGTCAACAACACGAGGCCAATAATGATAGAGCAGCAGTTTGATTTCGAGAATCTGAAGGGCAGGCTGTATACCGCTGTGCTATCGGATGTACTCGATAGTATGGGTTACCGGAACCAGGCAATGCTGCCGTTTGTGCGTCCACTGTCCGAAGAGCACACAATGTTTGGCCGTGCGCGGACAGGCTATTTCATGAACACCTTTTCTGTTGCACCAGGCGAGAATCCTTACGAACATGAAATAGCCCTCATTGATGATCTGAAACCTGACGATGTGGTCGTACTGGGTTGCGATGGCCCCACAACCCGTATTGCGCCCTGGGGAGAACTGCTTAGTACAGCATCTCAATACCGCGGCGCGGTCGGCTGCGTTACCGATGGTCTGGTCAGAGATATTCGATATATTCGCAAGTTGAATTTTCCGGTATTTCATGGCGGAATCGGGCCGCTGGATTCGCAGGGAAGGGGCAAGATGATGAATTACGATTTGCCGATTCAATGTGCGGGAGTGACGGTCCGCCCCAATGATCTGGTGTTTGGCGATGCCGATGGGGTCATTGTGATTCCGATTGAAGTAGCGGCGCAGGTGATTGAACAGTCACTGGAAAAAGTGGAAAGTGAAAACCACACGCGCCAGGAATTGGCCAAGGGCCTGCTATTGCAGGACGTCTATCAGAAATACGGCGTACTGTAATGTGCCGGGCTTAATCATAACCAGGGCATGATGAGCAAAGTGTCGGCAGGCAACAGTGTGGCGTTTTCCTGTCGGCTTATGGTCCAGTCAGATGGATGCGGATGTTCCGGCCGTAAACGCTACGAATTAAATGCCAACTGGCATGCGGGTCGGCTTGGCTCAGCCTGCGTCCGGGAAAAGCCAGAGCAAATTCCGCGAGGTTAGAGGCTTAGTGTGCAAGCAGGATAGACTTGGTCGGTATGCCGTCTTCAGCGCAATGTCGTACCGGCCGCCGGCATTACGGGCAGAACCAATGTATTGAATTCAAAATGTCCATTTTCCAGCCTGGACAGCAGGGCTTGGCCGCCCGTCTGGCCTAATGCATAGGCCGGCGAATGTACCGATTCCAGTACTGGTTGCAGAGCAGCATTGGTGTCAAATGCATTGAAGCCGGTAATGCCGATATCGTCAGGTACCCGATGTCCATTGTCGGTCAGATGTCGATAGGCAACATAGGCGAGCCGGTCATTGGTGCCAATTACAACATCGGGCACGCCGTGCGCCGCCATGGCAGCATCCAGCGCCTGCTGGATAGACTGATGCTGATTCTCGTCACTTGAAATAATCTGGTAATTGCATTTGTGTTTATCCAGTACCTTGCATAGTCCTTTTACCCGCGCTTCGATTGCGTGCCATTGCAATTGGGGCGTCAGTATGAAAACCCGCTTTGGGTTGTGCAATGCGATTTTCATTGCCAGTGTTTCTGCGCCGCCCTGATCGTCCTGATTGATAAAACAGCAGTCTGCGAGCGATTTTACGGGTTTTTCCTGAAACACCACGACGGGATGTCCGCTGGCAAGTACCTGATCAAGATAACGCCGACGTCGTGCAATAGGCCCCGATAGCATCAGGCAGATGGCATCGACCACCGATTCCTTCAACAGGAATGATTGTTCGAAGTTCGCCGGCGCAATTCCGTGCAGCAACAGACCATAGTTATGGCTACCAAGAAAGTTTGACAGGCCGGCAACCAGATGCGTGGTATAGGGGTCAGTGAGAAAGGTGGGCGAATCGTCGACGATCGCCATGCCGACAATATAATTGCGCTGCGTGCGCAACTGACGACCCGTGCGGTTCGGCCGGTAGTTCAATTGCTGGATGATGCGCTGCACGCGCTCAACCGTTTCTGCAGAAATGCCTTTATTTATGCCATTGACCACTTTTGAAACCGTGGCAATGGAAACCTTGGCCTGCTCTGCGACGGTTTTTAGTGTAATAGGCTTCATGATCTGCTCGATATCAGAATGAAAATTATAGCGTACCGTACGGATATGGGGTAGGGGTGTTGCTTTGATCGCAGACCAACCTGCAGAAGGCAGCCAACGCTTATTTTTAAATTGAACTTCATTTGGATTGATTGCGAATCCAAGGGAGGCTTAAAACAAGTAGGATTAAAAGGTCATAAACCCATACTATTGCATTTTAAGACCATTTGGATTATTCTCATTCAACAAAAGGAGACATAAAAATGATCCAGCTACCACGGATGCTGTGCGGCATCCTGCTTATCGCCATTATGGGCGTATCCCTTGTTCATGCACAAACCTATCCGCAAAAGCCGGTAGTTCTGATTAATCCTTATGCGGCAGGCGGACCGGCCGATGTTCTTGCCCGCAAACTTGCCTCGGAACTGCGCACTGAGCTGGGCCAGCCGGTGATTGTCGAAAACAAGCCGGGGGCTGCAGCGGCCGTAGGCACGGCCTATGTGTCCAAAGCGAAGCCGGATGGCTACACCTTGCTCATGGGCACTTCTGCAGGGCATGTCGTAACACCATTGCTGCAGAAGGTAGCCTATGATGGTATTGCCGATTTTAGTTTTATTGGGATTGTGACGCGGCAATCGAACATGCTGGTTGTCAATCCTGCGTTGAAAGTGGATAACGTCAAAGAACTGATCGCATATGCGCGAGCCCATCCCGGGCAATTGAATTTTGGTTCAGCCGGTGCGGGTGGTGCGACGCATTTGAGCGGCGAACAGTTCATGCGCAAAACCGGCGTCGAACTGGTTCATGTACCTTATAGCGGGGCAGCGCCGGCGCTGACCGATCTGATGGGAGGTCAGGTGCAACTGGCGTTTTTGAATCTGTCGGCGTCGCTCCAGTATGTGAAGGATGGGCGCTTGAAAGCGCTGGCGTACGGTGCAGACAAGCGTTCACCCTTGCTGCCGGATGTACAGACCATGCAGGAGGCGGGTGTACCTGATGCACAAGTGGCAACCTGGTACAGTCTTGCCGCGCCACAAGGCACGCCCGAAGCTGTCGTGGAACGACTGAACAAGGCGCTTCTCACAATCAATAGCAAGCCCGACTATCAGGCGTTCCTGCGCAACGTCGACGGCGAGATATTATCGCTGACACCGGCGCAAACCACCGATTTCGTCCATCATGATCAGGGTGCGATGGCCGAGCTGCTGCAAGCGATTGGCAATGCCAAATGAAATAGGTAAAAAGTAAAGGCGCTGCCAGCATTAGCCCAATTGCAACCGTAATACCAGCGCAGCAAGGGTGACCAGCAATACCGGCAATGTCAGAACAATACCAACACGGAAATAATAGCCCCAGGTAATTCTGACCCCTTTTCGCGCAAGCACGTGCAGCCAGAGTAGCGTTGCCAGGCTGCCTACCGGTGTAATTTTCGGACCCAGGTCGCTACCGATGACATTGGCATAAATCATCGCCTCACGGACCAGGCCGGTGGCCTGACTGCTTTCAATTGACAGGGCGCCGATCAGCACGGTGGGCAGATTATTCATGACAGAGGAAAGCAGGGCAGTGAGCACGCCGGTTCCCATCGTTGCGGCCCAGATGCCGTGGTTGGCCAGCAGGTCGAGAATCTGCGTGATATACCCTGTCAGTCCTGCGTTGCGCAGTCCATAGACAACCAGATACATGCCCAGGGAGAAAAAGACAATGGACCACGGCGCTTCACGCAGCACTTTGCGGGTACGGATGACGTGGCCCTGGCCTGCAACAATCCACAGGATGAGCGCGCCGGCCGAGGCAATGACACTGACAGGAATGCCGCTGTCTTCCAGCAGAAAAAAAACCAGGAGCAGCATGATTAATACCAGCCAGCCCGTAAAAAATGTTCGCCTATCGACAATCGCCGAAGCCGGCGTCTTCAGGGCCGCTTCGTTATAGGCGAGTGGAATATCGGCACGAAAGTAGCTGGCCAGCACCAGGAGGGTGGCGACAACCGATACAAGGTTTACCGGAACCATGACTTGTGCATACCGGGCAAAGCTGATATCGAAAAAATCCGCCGATACAATATTGACCAGATTCGAAACGATCAGCGGCAAGCTTGCGGTATCTGCAATGAATCCGGCTGCCATCACAAATGCAAGTGTCGCAGCCGGGCCAAAGCCCAATGCCGTAAGCATGGCCATCACAATTGGCGTGAGGATCAATGCTGCACCATCGTTGGCAAACAAGGCAGATACCGCAGCGCCAAGCAGTATCACGAGACAGAAAAGTACCCGTCCCCGTTCCTTTCCCCAACGCGCCACGTGCAACGCAGCCCATTCGAAAAAGCCCGCTTCATCCAGCAACAGGCTGATAATGATAATTGCAATGAATGTGGCGGTTGCGTTCCAGATAATCGCCCACACCACCGGAATATCTGAAAAATGTATGGTGCCGGTCATCAATGCCAGCGCTGCGCCCAGCATCGCGCTCCAGCCCACGCCCAAACCGCGCGGCTGCCAGATAACCAGAATCATGGTAAAGACGAAAATAACAAGGGCAATCAGCATATGGACAGCTCATAAACGGATCCGGCAATAATATGCGGATCGCAAAAAGTGGGTATGGACAAATCCCTGGGTTATTGTCCGGTTGGTTCACCTACGGGCGCAGTCGCTTTTTTTGCTTTGTATTCCTGTTTCTTCTGAAGCAAAAGGCAATGCAGCATTTCAGATGACAGGCCGTGCAATACCAGCCGATGTCCGGCACGCAAGGTGGACAAGGGCACCAGTGGGTGATGGTTGTTCACCAGCATCAGGTGCTCCGGCGCCTGCAGGATCTGGGCCGCGTAAATCCCGATAGTCTCATCAAGTTGTAACGAGTTGGCAGCTCGCCAGAAATCATTATCGGTCAGCAGCAATTGATACAGCGGCGTAAACAGTTCAATGGCGCTTTGCAGATCCAGTACATTGCTGCGTGTCCTGGGCATGTCCTGCAGGCGGACAGTCGGTTCGTGTAGCATTGAAAAATCAGGATCTTGCACCGGGCCCAGGCGCAGACCCGCATCAAGCAAGGCCTGGTTCAAACGAATGACGAAGTTGTAGAGATTAATATCATGCTTGACGAATACGTGATCTCTCAGGTCATCTATGGTGTCCGGTGCCAATGGGCTTGTCGAAACAGGGGCCGGTGAATTGGCCGCAATGAAAGCCAGGATCTGGGATCCAAGATGAAAATGCCGCAAGATAAGCCAATTGGCTTGCGGTGATACAAAGCGCTTGAGCCCCCACACCAGGATGCGGTGCAACGGGGCAGACTGGGCCCAGCGCCTTGGCAGAAACGTCTTGACTACCTGGATCAGGATAATGCACAAGCGAGCCAGCGGCCGCAAAAAAGGCAGCAGATATTGGCGCGAACTTGAGCTGGAATCTTCCAGCCAGGCCTGCTTGACCTCATCGGGAAGCGGGGTGCTTTGATCAAGGTAGGATGCCAGCCATGGGCTTGGATCCTCAGGGTTATGTTCTTTTTTGAGAAATTCAGGTTGGTCACTGATCACGATTCGTACTCTTTTGCGTGATGAAATTGCATGAGATAAAGTGCTGCGGTGCGTCGGGCAGTATCCACGATCTGGCGCTCGGCACGACCACGATTGTCGCAATCGAGCGCAAGTGAAACGGCAACCAGCCAGCGTTGCAGATGATGCTGGTCATTATGGCCATGATATTCCAGAAATCGGAAAGCGTCGGCCGGCAGCGGCAGGCTTGCCCTGAGCAATGGCAGCAGGGCAGGGACAATTCGCTGTCCCGTTCCTTCGATAATGTAGATGGCGCCCAGCAGCCCGATGGGGTTTGCTGTATCGGCCAGGCCATGTAAATAGGCATTCAGCGCTTCGCCACCGGGGTTGCGGCGTAATGCTTCAATATCCGCTACCGGTCCGCCCGCCTTGCGGTAATCTTCGAAAAGAATCTGAAAATCATTTTGTTCTTCACCCGCGTGCAGGTTGATCAGGTCTGCCAGTGGCGCGTACTGGCCCGAGAGCGAACTGGTTGCCTTACGCATCCATTTGGTGCCTTCGCGCACTTGCGGAATCCAGTGGGCTGTCCAGTTGATATAGTCCTGCGTGTCAAAGTGACGTTCCCGCAATGCGCTGACAAGGGGCGTGCGCCAAACCCGGGAGCGGTAATCGTGCCAAATGGTGGCCAATTCCGTCAGCAATGGGGCCAGGCCTTGAGGCGCTTGAACCGGGTCGTGAGGCGGTCTGATCGCTTCGGCGTCCAGCGTGTCGGCAAGCTCCCGCGAGCGGGTCTGGGCAGTCACGCCGGGCAGGGGGGCTACAGCTGGCCCATCAGACACATCCGCATTGGCTGGATGAGAGCGCAACTGCGTTTCCTGTCTTGGTGAATCGTTTGCTGTCTCTACTTCGAACAGCATGTACGCAGTCGTGAACCGGCCGGATTCGGGGACATAGCACAGGATCTGATCACCAGCAGCCAGCGTTTTGGTTTGCAGAAATTCAGCCAGCATGATCAGTATTGAAGCCGCGCCGGTATTGCCGCGCCAGGCCAGGTTACTGAACCAGTGTTCTCGGGGGATCGACAGACCGGCCTGATCCAGCAGGTCTTGGACCACGGGAATGAATTTTTCAGAGGAGTAGTGGCACAAAAAGTGGCGGATGCGGGCGGGGTCGACCCACTTGTCCCGTACCAGCTTGACGTATTCGTGAATGCCGATATCGAACAGGTGCGGCAACAGCCTGATGTCCTGGCGCAAGGCGAGGGCGCCATCGGCTTCGGCATCGGCCCAGGACGGATAGTCAAGATGGCCACGCTGGCGATCGGCAGATAGGCCCAATTGCATGCAGACAGGATAGTCGCCAGAGAAAGAGCGCTGGTGAATCCATTTGAGCCTGATGCGTAGGCCCGGTAGTATCGATTGACCCGCTTGCTCGATGCCCGACAACAGGACTGCGCCAGCGCCATCGGATAACATCCAGCGCAGGAAATGCGCGTCAAAATCGGCATCATAGCCACGAGAGGCGAACCGGGAGCGCTTAAACAGACGCGACGGCATTTCGCTTGCCACGGCGATACCGTGCGTGTGGGCGCCGGCCTGTATACCCTGGGCGACCGCCTGAATGGCCGCCACCCCGGCTGCACAGATGCCGTGGATCGATACCGTTTCCATGGGCGGGGCAGACAACTGGCCCTGGATCATGTTGGCAAAAGCCGGCATGAGCGTGTCGCCGCCAGAAGAACCACTGGCAAGCAGCGAAATATCTGACAGTGTCAATTGCCCTCGCTGCAGGCAATCGGTTACCGCCGCAGAGGCAAGCATGGCATTGGTGTGCGTTGTATTGCCGTCAGAATCGATGGCGTAATAACGCCGCTTGATGCCGTTTTCTGCAAGAATGCGCTGCTTGATCCGGCCAGAGATACGGTTAAGCGGCGCGATGTACTCGTCCATGCGCTCGTTCTCTACCGGGTCTCCGGGTAGAAAATAACTGGCTTGCTGTAAAAATACTTGGTCAAATTGGATAGGCATAATCAGGCCATCAGGAAGTGGACGGGGGCAACGGGTCAGTATGGGTATGCATTAGCGATTGACTGCGAAAGCGCGGGCTGACGGTGCCCTTAACAAAGGTGCGCATCATATAGCGTATTAGCCCACCCTCGAGCAATGCAGGATGAATCTGGCTGCGATACTGGTTCTTATGCAAGTGGGTCAGCAGCGACCAGTGGGCGCGCGAGTGTTCGTGGTGCGCGGTGTGCAGACCGATATTAAATAAAAGGGGGTTGACCCATCCTTCGAAATTACGGGCATAGGCAAGTGACGACTGCGCTTTGCGACCTTGCGCAGAGCCATCGGCATGGGCGTGCTGCAAATAATTGGTGGCCAGTAACCAGTGAAGCCCATGCAACTGCGGGATGATCACAAGCAGAATGGTTTTTCCCGGGTTGATCGCCAACAGCATTGCCCAAAGCAGCATCCATAATGCGTACTGGCACAAGCAATAGCGCCAGACGCCCGGTTTATGCCGACGCAATCTGCCAAGCCAATGAAAAATGGCCGGATACAACACGCCGATTGCCTGAAATGGATGCAGCACATAGCCGGGCAGAGTATTGGTGTCGCCTGCGGCAAACCGATAGGTGCGCGCAATATCCTGTTCACTATGCTTATGCCGATGATGATTGGCCACATGCGTTGGGAAAAAGACGCAACTGGGATGTCCTTGCAACAGCGTAATAAGCAAATCAGTACAACGGTTGGCTCGCTTGCTGTGCCACATGCGCAGATGAGTATGGTTGTGATGGATAACACCAATGCCCAGCGTCAGAAACAGCAGGATCGGATATAGCACAGCAGAGACGCCGTAGATCCATTGCCAAATTACAAGCGTCGGCAAGGCCAACATATACAGCAGGCTTTGCCAATCTCTGGCATATTTCAACTGAGGAAGGCCGGATTGCCGTTGTCTGGTTGGCCGGTTTTTTGGGCCTGATTGATTGCGCTGCAGCGTCATGTGGTGCCTGCATCCATCGAGTCTGGCAGCTTGCGTTTGGCCAGTCGACCAATGACAAGCCTTGCGGCATCTGCTTTAAGACGTGTGCCGAACAGGCGATCCATGAACGTGAACTGAAAACCGTAATTGCCGTTATAGCAGGCGTGATGCAGATGATGGCGGCGGCTCGCAGCAAACCAGTGTGCATAGGACACGCCTGGGCAAAAGTCATAATTGGCATGGCCAACACAATTGAAGAACAGGCTGAACAGTGGTACCGAAAACAGCGCCCAGAAACTGAAGTCATGTAAAAGCATGGGCAGCAGAATCACATTGCCCAGCATCAGGGCTTCAATGGGATGGAAACTGTACGTGGCAAACGGCGTTGTAACCACCGAGCGATGGTGCGGCAAATGAAACCGACGAAGCCAGCGCGTGTGCAGCAGCCTGTGGTTGAGCCAGAAATGGACATCGTTCCAGATGGCAAGCACGAGAATTTCAAGGACAATCTGCCATCCGGAAGGGTTCGGGTCCAAAGAGGCCCACCCTAGTTGCAGCAACCCCCAAGGGAAAATCATGCCAATGCCGAAAATGAGGATGGAGAGCCCAGACCAGGTAAACTCATGACGCAATTGGGCGGTAGTGACCGGTCGCGGGTCCAGAATGCGTCCAATGCCCAGCGCTGGCAACAGATGCCGGGTCAAGGTCCATGTGATGCTACCGAAAAGCAGATAAATACCGCAAAAAAACAGCAGCCCCCATAGGATGACCTGCCATGCGGACAGCGATTGAAAGACTTGATCCATATTATTATGAAGTTATGTTAATCGCGTAATGATAGCCACTGTTATTATATTTTGACCATATCCCGTTAGAAAGTATCGGAATATCATATACGGCAATTTAATTTAATCAAGAGGAAACCGCTGTGAGCTAAGTCAAGGCTTGGGACATGATTTGACTTGCTTGCCTGCGATGCTCATCCTTGAATACAGGCAACACTGCCAACCTACTAGCACGGATAAACAGCCAGTAGAGCGTTTTAGTTGCAAGAGCAAGGAGCGGCCAGGCTGCCTTCTTATGTGTCCCCTTCGGCTGAATAATCTAAATTGATTACTTAATTACCCTAAAGTGATACGATGACTTATAAATATAACTTATCGCTTCAGGAGAACGTCATGGCAGCACCGATTAAGCTCGTCCAACGGAAAAGGGCACTGTCGGCTAAGGTAGCAGATCAGTTGCGTGCTCGTATAGAGAGTGGTCAATACGCACCAGGCGATAAACTGCCAACCGAGCCTGTCCTGGTGCAAACATTCGGTTTTAGTCGCACCGTCATTCGGGAGGCTATTGCAGCCCTTCGGGGTGATGGCTTGATCGAATCTCGCCAAGGGGCAGGGGTGTTTGTGCTTGACACGCTCGAGCCGCCTGAGCTGCTGATGTTGTTTACGCATGCCACAGACAAAATATCAGATATTATCGAGGAACTGGAATTGCGGATCGGTATTGAGGTGGAAGCCGCCGGTCTTGCCGCCACGCGCAGTTCTCCCGCCCAGGAGGCGGAAATACTGGCTCAACTGGACCGATTTGTCCAATTGGCCAATGAAGGCAAACCAACAGACGACGCCGATTTTTGTTTTCATATGGCCATCGCCACCGCTACGAATAATGCGCGATTCAAGGTTTTCCTTGAGCATATTGGCCGGCGCATGATTCCCCGCGTCAAGTTCCGCTCCGTGATGGGGGGTATGGATCTACTGCCCAACCGCGACATCACCATTCTTGCCGAGCATACTGCCATTGCCGATGCGATCTTTGCGCGCGATCCTGAACGCGCCCGCGATGCGATGCGCACGCATCTGATGATTGGAATACAGCGCTATCGCGCGCTCACCCGCAGCAGGATAATTCACGAAACCACACAGATTGTGTCATCAAGTACCCATGACCGAACGTGAAGTTAACGTCAGGGATGATTGACATTTTCCTTGAAGTCATAATATGATTGCTCATATAGTCATATTATCAATATTAAATTAAAGGAAGTCTGTCAATCACCCTATTCTTAAGCGCCGCACTGTAAAAAAAAAGCAGCAATAACCGGTGCTCTGGAGCCACTCTTTCGTTTTGTTTGCACAAATACGAGACTGGATCTGGGGCAGGGAACATCAAGGCTCAAGGCAGATGCGATTTGGTTGCAACACTTTCGAGGCTGCCACTTGCCATAGACCCGTGTTGCCGGTGAAGAAAAAGGGTGCACAACAGGTTCATAGATAGCGCCAGTTTCTGGCCGGTAACGGGCAGGGTCGCGCCAATACAAGTACATCCAAGGAGGATTTATATGAGACAAACCAACATTGCATCACTGGTGGCTGCCGCTTTCCTGGCCATGGCGGCATCCACGGCAGGCGCTCAAGATGCCAACCATGATATACGCATTGTGCTGCCCGAGCAGCCAGGAAATCTGGAGTCTTGCGGCACCATCATCACGACTGTTGGACAGGTGTTGAGCCAGAATGTGACCGAATCGCTCACTGTTATCAATACTGTAACAGGCCAGCCTGAGCCCAAGCTTGCCACAAAATGGGAACAACTGAACCCGACTACGTGGCGGCTTACCCTGCGTGAGGGTGTCAAGTTTCACGACGGCGCTGATTTGAACGCAAAAGCGGTTGCTTTTTCGATTGACCGCATGACAGGGGGAAAGCTTACCTGCAACAACATGGCCAAGTTTGGCAATGCCAAACTCACTGTCACGCCGGTTGACAACTACATAGTAGAAATTAAATCGGATCGACCTCAGCCCATTCTGCCCACGCTACTGAGCGTGGTGATGATTGTCTCTCCCAACACGCCGGCGGACAAAGCGGTGAATGATCCGGTTGGCACGGGCCCGTTCAAGCTTGCAAGCTTTACGCAGCAGAATGTTGTGCTCGAGCCTTTTAGCGGCTATTGGGGCAGCAAACCGGCTGTATCCAAGGCCACTTATATATGGCGCCAGGAATCGTCTATCCGCGCCGCCATGGTAGAGACGGGCGAGGCAGATCTCACGCCTGCCATTGCCATCCAGGATGCAACCAATCCGCAGACGGACTTCGCTTATTTGAACTCCGAAACCTCGGCAATTCGCATTGATGCGCAGCAGCCTCCGCTCGATGATGTCCGCATTCGCAAGGCATTGAATCTGGCTATCGATTGGGAAGGGCTCAGCCAGCTTTTTGGCGAAGACGCGCAACGTGCATCCCAAATGGTGGTGCAGGGCATCATAGGCTATGATAAAAATCTTAAGTCCTGGCCCTATGATCTGAAGCAGGCACAGTCGTTGATTGCTTCGGCCAAGGCCGATGGAGTGAAGGTTGATACCGAAATCAGGCTTATCGGCCGAAATGGGATCTATCCCAACGGCGGGGAAGCCATGGAAGCCATGATGACGATGTGGCAGCAAGCAGGCCTGAACGTCAAGCTTGTCATGCTCGATGTCGCCGACTGGTTGCGCTATCTGCAAAAGCCTTATCCTGAGGATCGCGGGCCTACCTTGCTGCAGTCCATGCATGACAATAATAAAGGCGATGCCGCATTCACCATCCCTATTTTCTATCGCTCCACTGGCCAGTATTCAGTAATGAACAGCCCTGAGATGGACAAGGAAATTGATGCCGCCATGGCAGCCACTGGCGCTGATCGAGAGCAGGGCTTTCAGAAGATTTTTGACAAAGCTCGCAAGGAGTATGTGACCGACATACCCATGTACCACATGATAGGCTATACGCGTGTGGGCAAGCGGCTTGAATGGAAGCCGGACATTAGCACCAACAGCGAAATTCCTCTGGCCAATATTCGTTTCAAGAAATAGTGTTTCCTTCTGTGCGGGTGTCGCTTGTCATGGGCAGCCGCGCAGTTCCTGCATACAAGGCAATTGAAGGATCCGAATATGTTTAGTTATCTTGGACGGCGCGCGTCCTACAGTGTCATTTCCATTTTGGGTCTATTGACGCTGGTTTTTTTCCTGACACGTCTTACCGGCGACCCTTCCGCACTATATCTTCCGCTGGACTCCACGCCAGAGGCACGTGCGGCATTCGCTCATTTGAATGGCCTGGATCAGCCCACGTATATTCAATTCTGGCATTTTCTGACCGACCTGCTGAGGTTGGATTTCGGGGAGTCCATGCGACAACACCGATCAGCCATGGGCGTGGCGCTTGAGGCCTTTCCGCAAACGCTTAAGCTTGCCGCGGTGGCCATACTGCTTTCGACAACGCTGGCGATCATTATCGGATCGGTCGCCGCTGCTAAACCCCGCGGTATATTTGACCGACTGGCCAGCCTCGTATCGCTGGCGGGTGCCAGTGCCCCCGATTTTTGGGTGGCGATTGTCGCCATCCTCGTATTTGCCGTGGGGCTGGATATACTGCCTACGTCGGGCACCGGCGGTTGGCAGTACTGGATTATGCCTGTCTTTGTGCTGATGCTGCGCCCGTTCGGCCTGCTGGTCCAAGTGGTGCGCGGCGCGATGCTGTCGTCGCTGGCCTCGCCGTATATCAAGACTGCTCGCGCCAAGGGACTAAGCAGGCAATCCATTGTGTTTGGCCATGCCTTGCGCAATTGCTTGCTTCCTGTCATCACGGTTGCCGGCGATCTGGCTACGGGCCTGATCAACGGCGCAGTGATCGTCGAATCAGTGTTTGGCTGGCCGGGCATAGGCAAGCTTATGATCGATTCGATCATCCAGCGTGATTTTGCAGTCGTGCAATCGACCATTCTGGTCACGGCTATCGCTATTTTCATTTTGAATATTGTGATCGATTTGCTATATGCGGTACTCGATCCACGAGTCCGGTACTAATCATGCAAACCACTTCAAGTACGCTATCGACCCCATCTTCCCCCCAGTATTCGAGTCTGTTGCTGCGCTATCTGCTGCGGGACAAGCTGGCCCTGGCCGCAGCCCTGTTGCTGGCAATACTTGTGCTGGCGGCACTGCTGGCACCGTGGCTGTTGGGTGACGCAGCGACCAGGCTTGGCCTGCGTTATCGCAATTTGGCTCCGTTCAGCGCAGCGCACGGCTGGCTTTTTGTCCTGGGTGCGGATACGCTCGGGCGACCGATTCTTGCACGCTTGCTGGTCGGAGCCAGTAATACGCTGGGCATCGCCGCCGCAGCAGTTGCGCTGTCATTGACGATTGGCGGTTTGCTCGGACTGATCGCCGGCTATTCCGAACGCTGGTACAGCCACGTTATCCTGCGGATGGCAGACATCATCATGAGTTTCCCTTCGCTGCTTCTGGCCTTGATTGTTCTGTACACGCTGGGACCTAGTGTTACCAATCTGATTATCGTGCTGGCCATCACCCGTATGCCTGTTTATCTGCGTACTGCACGGGCCGAAGTGCTTGAGGTGCGAGAACGCATGTTTGTGAGCGCGGCCAGGTCCATGGGGGCCGGATCCATACGCATTGTACTGCGCCATATTGCACCGCTTGTGGTGCCCACGCTCATCACCATTTCAGCGATCGATTTCGCCACCGTCATTCTGGCTGAATCGGCGCTTAGTTTTCTCGGACTGGGCATACAGCCGCCCGACTTTACCTGGGGCGCCATGGTGGCCAATGGCCGTGGCTATCTGAGCAGTGCGTGGTGGATTGCCTTCTGGCCTGGGCTGGCCATCATGCTGGCAACATTGTCACTTAATGTTTTGTCTAGTTGGGCGCGTACCGTCGCGGACCCTCAGCAGCGCTGGCGCTTGCAGAAATTAAAGAGAGCACGACAATGAATGCCATGACCAATAGACAGGCCATTTTGGAGGTTGCCGATCTGACGGTGGACTTTCTGTCTGATAATGAACCAGTGCGAGCGGTAGATAATGTATCGTTTCATGTATGCCGTGGCGAGACGCTGGTTATCCTGGGGGAGAGCGGTTCCGGCAAAAGCGTCAGTACCAGTGCGGTCATGGACCTGGTTGACTGTCCACCCGGCGATATCGTTCGTGGAGCCATTCGTTTCGAAGGTAAGGATTTGCGAGGGCTGAGCACCGAAGCGCGCCGGAGCATCAACGGCTGCAAGATTGCCATGATTTTCCAGGATCCGCTTGCCTATCTGAACCCCGTATATACAGTGGGCCGGCAGATAGCCGAGGTGTTCGAGAGTCACGCGGTGGCACGCGGTAGCGCGGCACGGGAACAAGTGATAGACCTGCTGCGCCGGGTTGGCATACGCGAACCGGAGCTTCGCATCGACTTCTATCCGCACCAGTTTTCAGGTGGACAGCGCCAGCGTGTGATGATTGCAATGGCGATTGCCTTGAAGCCCGATATCATCATTGCTGATGAGCCCACAACCGCTCTGGACCTGAGCGTCCAGGCGCAGATCCTGGATTTGCTTCGCGATCTTCAGCGCGAACATGGCATGGCATTGATTATGATCACGCACGATCTGGAGGTGGCCTCTTCGATGGCGGACCGTGTCATTGTGATGAAGGCAGGAAAAATTGTAGAGTCCGGTGTGGCGCAGGATGTCTTTACGCAGCCACAGCACCCCTATACCCGTGGTCTGATTGCCGCATTACCTCACGGGGACGTGGTCGAATCCTCCAACCAGCGCGCGGCGGTGATCGGGGAAGATATTCTGTTACGCGTGGAGCATCTGATCAAGGATTATCCTGTATCTTCTGGCCCTTTCAAAAGCAAGCGCCTGCTGCGAGCCGTTGACGATGTCAGTTTTACCGTGCGCAAAGGTGAAACATTAGGCATTGTGGGCGAATCGGGTTCCGGAAAATCAAGCGTGGCGCGCATGCTGCTGCGTTTGTTCGACGCGAGTTCAGGCGCGGCCTACTACCGTGACCAGAATATCTTCGAGATGAACGAGCGTGAGCTGCTCTCGTTCCGGCGTAAAGTGCAGATGGTGTTTCAGGACCCCTTTGGATCGATGAACCCCCGTATGAGTGTCAGACAAATCGTGTCGGAATCCTGGGCTATTCATGGCGATGTTCTGCCCAAGGCGCGATGGCGCGACAGAACCATTGAGTTGCTGGAACTTGTCGGCTTAAGGCCAGAGCATGCTGATCGTTATCCGCACCAGTTTTCAGGAGGGCAACGCCAACGCATTGCGATTGCCCGTGCGCTGGCGAGCGAACCGGAGCTGGTGGTTTGCGATGAAGCCGTGTCTGCGCTGGACGTATCCATTCAGGCACAGGTGATTGAGCTGCTTGCCGATCTGCGTAATCGACTTGGTTTATCCTATGTTTTTATTACACACGACTTATCTGTGGTGCGAACGCTTGCGGACAGAATCATGGTCATGGAGCAGGGCAAGGTGGTGGAGTTGAACGATACTGCTACCGTGTTTACCGCGCCCAGTCATGACTACACGCGCCGTCTGCTGGCCGCCGCGCCACGGCCAAAGTGGTTGTCGACCCATTCGGGCGACAGGATTACTGTGCCAGTATAAATATGGAGATCAGGCTGATCGGTATACATAATGGCACGTTATAGAGAAAGAATTATTACGATATAAAAAAGGAGATGCAAATGGATACAGCAGCGCAAGGCGGCAATCGTTTAGCTCGACGAGCTTTTATCAAGGGAGGCCTGGCCATGTCAGCCGTTTTGGGGTCAGGCCAGGCTGGTGCACAATGGTCTCAATCGCTACGGTATCCTGATCCTGGGGTGGAGATACTTGATCCATCCTTTACAAAATACCGCATATTCAATTCGAGTATTGAACGTCTGGCCACCGGCTTTCGCTGGCTGGAAGGACCGGTTTGGATTGGTGACGGCAACTATTTGCTCGTTAGCGATATAGCCAATAATCAAATTATCCGCTGGGACGAGTCAACCGGTAAGGCTTCTGTTTTTCGCAAGCCAGCAAATTTTCCCAACGGTAATACACGCGATCGGCAAGGGCGGCTACTCACTTGTGAAGGTGCCGTAACGCGACGCATCAGCCGTACCGAATATAGTGGAAATATCATTACGCTAACCGATAGTTTTGAGGGAAAGCCATACAATTCGCCCAACGACATCATATGTAAAACAGACGGTTCAGTCTGGTTCACAGATCCGCCGTTCCAGCTGGGAAACGATTACGAGGGTCGGATTTCGAAACAGGAATTGCCGGACGCGGTATATCGTATTGATGCGCAAACCCGTAAAGTGCATAGAGTTATTAATGATCTGGCCGGTCCGAATGGTCTGTGTTTTTCTCCGGATGAGAAAAAACTGTACGTTGTAGAAGGTCGCGCCAAGCCAAGCCGAATTTTATGGGTATATACGGTCGGGCCCGATAACGAGTTAAGTGAAAAGACCAAATTCCTTGAAGTAGATGGCGCCGGTGCGCTTGATGGAATTAAATGTGATCAGGATGGCAATATCTGGGCCGGATGGGGCAGCAACGGAGCCCCTGGCGCAGATTCTGCAAAGTTGGACGGCGTGATGATTTTCAACCCGCAAGGGCAGGCCATAGGACACATACATTTGCCAGAGCGTTGCGCAAATCTGTGTTTTGGTGGTGAGCAAAATAATCGACTGTTCATGGCGAGCAGCCATTCTATTTATTCCGTATTCGTCAATACGCGCGGAGCGGTTGCATTCGATTAATGATCACTTGACCTTTTGATCACAAATAACATACTGCTTACATGAGCTTGTTATGTTCTGCTGGTTGCACTCGGTGCAACCACGTTGCGTTTGATCTCCCCGTTATCCTATCTGTCGATATCTCGGCATACGTATAAGGTAGGTTACCGTTGCGCGTGTAGTAGTATGGTAATACCTGCTGCCATCTGGTTTGGGCTACGCTGCAAATATGCGAAGAGGCTCTATGGGTTGGAGGCGGGTGCCATAGGTTAGCAAATAAGATCGCTTTTTCGCATGGACCGCCATACTTAACCAACTAAATTGGAGCAATTCATGCCGAATAAAGAAAGTGTACGAAACGCCATTGTTACCGGTGCTGCAAATGGAATAGGGCGCGCCATCGCCTTACGTCTCGCAGAAGACGGGCTCAACGTAGCTGTAAACGATATAGAGGCAAATCGTCACGAATTGGAAACCGTCAGAAGTGAAATAAAAAAAATTGGACGCAACAGTGTCGTGGTTACCGGTGATGTTTCCTTTGAAAATGACGTTCAGCGAGTGATTGATGACAGCGTCAAAACGCTAGGCAGCCTCGACGTCATGGTTGCCAATGCTGGCATAGCGCAAGTGAAACCCTTGCTGGAAATTTCAACGGAAGATTGGGATCATATGATGGCGGTCAATCTACGAGGTGTTTTTCTTTCCTACCAGTTGGCTGCAAAGCAGATGATATCGCAGGGGAACGGAGGAAAAATCATTGGTGCTGCATCGATTGTCGCCTATCGACCTTTTGCGCTTCTTTCGTCTTACTCAGCCTCTAAATGGGGTGTTCGTGGCCTTACACAGGGAGCCGCCATGGAGTGGGCGAAATATGGCATTACCGTAAATGCTTATTGCCCTGGTATCGTGGGCACCGCGATGTGGGACCTCATTGACGAGAAACTTGCAGAAAATGAAGGATTGAATAAAGGACAGGCAATACGTAAATATTCCGATCTCATTCATCTGGGACGTGTTTCAGTTCCGAAAGACGTTGCACAATTTGTCTCCTATCTTGCCTCAAATGATTCAGACTATATGACCGGGCAGTCGGTCATGATCGATGGAGGCATCCAATTTTCTTGACATACAAACGTATAAAAGGAGCGAAGTACAGGTATTTCGAGCACATTCGGTATACCTGGTTTTAGCAGTTCGGCAGGTCTGCGTATCACCTCGGATACAAAGACCTTCGCCTTGCCGAAATGTAAAAAGAACCAATGCAACTGCAGGTGGAGCTGCACCCACTCAGACCAAAGAGCGTCATGTGCAGCAGATTCAATATTGCCCTTATTAGTCCGAGTAAGCCACGCAGGCATCACAACGGGATTCACTTCTATCGTAAAAAGTTATCGGAATAAAAGTAATGATCATAAGTAACGTTTTACCGTTGCCATTCTGGTTGTTAGTGATTCCAGCTTGCTTTAATCAACATGATTGAAGTCTGACTGCTGTTCAGCCGGGTGATCGACCGTGAGAAATTTTAATTGAAGCAAGGTATCTTTGGTGAGTTCTACAATCGCATCGATGCCAGGATTATGCGTTGCTGTCATGTATGAGATATAGAACCCTGCTGGTTCGATGGGAGGTGAACAAGGCAAGGTGCGCACCGAGCCGGAGGCCAGCATCTCTTGCAATAGCGGCAAGGGCAATATGGCTATTGCATGGCCAGCCGCAACCAATCTGGCAATCAACGCTAATGAATTACTCGTATTGAGTGATTTTGCCTTCACTCCACCTGAATGCAGCCATCCATCTACAACGGCATAGAGCGTAGATGGCGCCGAATGTGTGGCAATACTCAAGCCATGGGCATCATTTGGCTTAAATGGCACAGGCAGGATAGGAGCCGACGAGGACGCAACCCAGGCAAAGGGCATCCATCCAATAAAGCTATCTGTGGCTTCCGAGCCGGTGGAAGGGTTGGTCAGGATCGCTATGTCCAGCTCCTTCGCATTGAGCTTTTGGTTCAGGACAGATCCCACATCGACAGTGATTTCCAGGTCAAGCGAGGGGAAGTGTTCCTTGATCTTTGCGATCACAGCGGTAAGGCCCACAGTTGCTGAGCATTCATCTGCTCCAAGACGCAGTTTTCCGGAAGGGCTTCGGTCCTTGCGGAAATGTTCAAGCTGGCGGCTGCTATTGAGTGCCTGATCAGCATGGCGCAAAGCCGCTGTGCCGATCTCGGTCAGTGTGACTCGCTGACGAGTCCGCTCAAATAGCTTGGAATCGAGTGTGTCCTCCAACTCCTTTATGCGAGCGGATATGGCCGGTTGCGACAAATGCAAATGTCGCGCGGCTGCATGAATACTGCCCAAATGAGCAGCCCAGTAAAAGGCTTCCATCTGACTTAGGGTAATCCTCATGATAAGAAATATCTCTCAAGTAAGGGGGATTTTTGATTATTGTGAGCGCAAGACTGCGTGATATTCTGCTCGTAACTTGATGGCGTTTTCTATGACGCTCCGAATTTTTTATTTACTTATATTATCACGATTAGCATGTACCTGATTCATCCAATGCCACTACCTATTTCCGCGCACGACCTGGCACTACTGAAGCGCGCCGAACCGGCCACGGTCGGACATTTTCGTACCGTCGGATTCATGGATTCTGGTATTCGAGCCCATGTGCCGGACCGGCGGATCGTCGGCACAGCCGTGACAGTCAGGATGCCAGGAACGGATGGCGGGATTCTGCATCACGCCATGGGTTGCGCACGTCCAGGCGACGTGTTGATCATCGACCGTTGCGGTGAAATAGTAACCGCTGCATTTGGTGGTGCCATGGCCTATGCCGCGAGTCAGGCGGGCGTCGCAGCATTAATCGTCGATGGATGCGTTACTGACTTGGGGGAACTGCGAGAACATGGCGTACCTGTATGGTCGCGAGGGCCCTCCATCGTTACAACGCGCCTGCTTGCTCAAGACGGGGAGTTTTGCGGTTCAGTCAGTTGCGGTGGCGTGCCGGTTCATCCGGGAGATGCCATATTGGCAGATGAAAACGGTGTGTTGGTATTGCCACGTGACCAGATATGTTCGGCAGCGCAACAGGCTATCGCATTTCAGGAACAAGAGAAACAAACGTTGGCAAGATTGCGTGCGGGAGAGAAATTTCCCGATATTGTCGGATCACGTGCCGCTATCGAAAACAATATCTTTGCAGTTGCCGATTGAGAGTTCATTTTTTGCATTTTTCAGAGGATAGAAACTTATGAGAAAAATAATATTCACACTTGTCATGGCTTCGGCATGCATGTCTGCAGCCGCCCAGGACTTGCCCAAAACCCATTTTAAAGTAGTCGGCGGCGGCAGCCACAACTACACGTTCGGATCAACCGAGAAGCCGTTCTGGGAGGAGACACTACCGCAAGCATCCGGTGGCCAGATCACGGCGGATCTGAGTGGTTTGGCTGAAAGCGGGCTTAAGGGACCCGAAGTCGTACGACTGATGCGGGTAGGCGCGATCGATATCGGCATGGGCGTGTTCGCTTACGTTAGTAGTGATGATGCGTTGTTCGAAGGTGTGGATTTGCCCGGTATGGCACCGGACATCGACAGTGCACATAAGATCGCCCAGGCTTATCGGCCCGTACTGGACAAGCGGATGCGGGAACGACATGGGATCAAATTGCTTGCGACGGCGTCATACACGGCACAGGTATTTTTCTGTCGTGAACCCGTGAAGCAGCTGAGCGATCTCAAAGGCAAGAAGGTACGTACACGTGGCAGGAATATGGCTGATTATGTGACCGCGTTGGGCGCCAATCCTGTCACTCTACCGTTTGCGGAAGTCGTTACCGCTCTGCAGACGGGCGTTATCGATTGCGCTGTAACCGGGATTGGTTCAGGTAACGCAGCAAAATGGTTTGAGGTGGCTAATAACCTCTATAACCTGCCAATAGACTGGTCTGTCGGATTCTATGGAATAGGTTTGAAGCGTTGGCAAAAACTCGATCCTGCGGTACAGAAGTTATTACAGGAACAAGCACAGGTACTAGAGGATCGATTCTGGGCGGAGACCAAGCGCGAGAACGACTTTGCCCTTGCTTGCAATACCGGGCAAGGCCAATGCCAGATTCACGAGAAAGCCCATATGATAGCGGCTGCCCCGAC
The DNA here is from genome assembly GCF_004217095.1 of Advenella incenata. Lineage (GTDB taxonomy): Bacteria > Pseudomonadota > Gammaproteobacteria > Burkholderiales > Burkholderiaceae_B > Advenella > Advenella incenata. Next base: position 2,307,082 of record NZ_SHKO01000001.1, read on the forward strand.
CGTACAGGACCAGGAGAGTTTGCGTGAAGTTGCTCAAAAAGTGGCGCAGGCGTGGGGTAAGCGTTGTGGCAAGGAATGCGTACAACAATGGAATGAAACGGCGGGAAAGGCAGCCGGAATCACGATACGTTGAGCGAGCATAACAACATAAAAGGTCTTGAATATGGAACTGCAAACGTTAGCGCCCAAGCGCATGCTGGACAAAGTCGCCGGTGCCGGTGCATGGATAGGAGGAGCCTGCCTGTTAGTTTCCTCGATGCTAATTGTGATCGATCTGGTCATGAGAAAGTGGATAGGCTGGTCGATAGGCGGATCGGATGAAATTGCCGGATACGTACTGGCAATAGTCAGTGCGTGGGCATTTCCGATTACGCTGCTGCGTCGCTCCCACATTCGGGTGGACGTTATTTATACCCATTTATCGCGTCGGGCCCGCATCGGACTGGACCTGTTTGCATTGGTATGCATGGGTGTGTTTGTCGCAGTATTGACTTATCACGCGTGGCAGGTTTTGGCCGATTCGATTTCCTTCAATGCAGTATCGAATACGCCGCTGCAGGTGCCGCAGTGGATTCCTCAATCGCTGTGGTTCGCTGGGTACGTGTTCTTCCTGGTCACTATCGTGGTTTTGATAGCCTGCGCCATTTATCTGATTATCAAGCAGAGGCCCCGCGAGGTTAGTGCATTGATCGGCATCAACTCGGTAGAAGAAGAAATCAATGAAGAGCTGGTCCTTGAAAAGGACCTGAGTCCAACCAACCAGGCTTTGGCCGCCGCGGAGAAATAAGTCATGCTGTCTTTTACCGTTCTTCTATTATTGGGCCTGCTCGCAATGAGTGTGACTGCCGCCGCTACAGTGGGGGTATTGGGTTTGGCGCTCTCAGAGTTATTTTCACCATTGCCTCTGAGCAATGCCATCGGTGAATTGGCTTGGGGCTCCAGTGCTGAATTCCTGCTGGTCGCTATCCCGCTTTACGTCCTCATGGGCGAACTGCTCGTGTGTTCTGGCATTGCTGGTCGGATGTACGGCGCAGTGTCAAAATGGGTTTCCTGGCTCCCCGGTGGGCTGATGAATGCCAACATCGGCGCGTCAGCGCTTTTTTCTGCCACCAGCGGGTCCAGTGTGGCAACTGCGGCAACAATCTCGACCCTGGCTCTACCGGAACAACGCAAAGCAGGGTACAACGCGCCCCTGTTTTTGGGATCAATTGCGGCAGGAGGGACCTTGGGGATTTTGATTCCACCCTCGATTAATATGATTGTGTTTGCTCTGATCGCCAACGTTTCCGTTCCCAAGCTTTATCTGGCAGCAACCGTACCGGCACTAATTCTGACCACTATGTTCGTATTGCTGATTATCGGCATCAGTATCGTGCGTCCGAGTGTAGCAGGCAAGCGTGTCCAGGTGACATGGCAAGAGCGGATAGAAAGCTTACCTCATTTGTTGCCCCCACTGGTCATCTTTGCGTTGGTAATTGGTGTTATCTATAGTGGTGTTGCCACCGCCAGCGAATCGGCTGCACTGGGTGTGATCGCAGCGCTTGGACTGGCCTGGTCAAAGCGGTCGCTAAGCCTGGCCACACTGCGACATGCCTTTGAGTCCACCATGCGCACAACCGGTATGATCATTCTGATCACACTATCGGCGTTCTTTCTCAACTTCGTGCTTTCTTCTATCGGCCTGACCACTGAACTGGTCGATTTTGTGGTTGGGCTGCAACTGTCCCCCATGGGCACGATGCTGGCGTTGATCGCATTTTATATTCTTCTGGGATGCTTTATGGATACGCTGGCGATGATGGTGATGACTGCACCCCTGACTGTGCCGATTGTCGTGGCAATGGGATTTGATCCAATCTGGTTCGGTGTCATGCTAATCCTGCTGTGTGAAATGGGTCAATTGACTCCTCCATTCGGCATCAATCTGTTCGTGGTCCAGAGTATCCGTGCTGAAGGCAAGTTCATTGATGTGATTATCGGCGCTTTGCCTTTCTGCTTGGTGCTGTTGGCTTTGCTCGGCATGCTTTTGGTGTTGCCGCAGATTGCCCTGTGGCTGCCGTCACAGTTCTCCGTCTCATAATTGGCCATGCAGCCGCAGCAGCAATGAACTTTTCGATCGCTATTTCAATTGTGCTATTTAATGAGTGAAAAAAATATAATGAATACATCCATTGCAACTACCGTACAACTTCGTTGCGAAATCGCTGACGAGGCCTCATTTGCGCCTTATGGCATGCTGGTCCGGCGCCCGGATAATGTGGCTGCAAATTTGGCTAGCGGCGCGGTTGAGTCGTGGCTATTGCCTTTTACTTCGGGGTCAGAGCCGCAGATTATGTTCAACCGATATCATGACAAGGGCCGCGAATTTTCCGTTATGGAAAAGCACTTGAAGGTGAGTCAATGTTTCTTCCCACTGGGTGGCGTTCCCTATATTATGGTTGTGGGCAAGGGAAGCGTCGAACAACAAACAGTAGGGCCGGAGGATGTCAGGGCATTCTATGTCGATGGCGACTGCGGAGTACTCCTGTGGCAGCACGTGTGGCATTCGCTTGCCCGTTTTCCTGTGGGTGCGCCGTACATTGATCTGGCTTTCATCACGGATCTGGAAACGCAAAATGAAATTGAACGGCATCTGGCCGGTGGCGTGCGCCCAACGCAGACTGAATTTATTGATTTTATGCAAACGCATCAGACACGATTTTTGGTGCAGGACCCGCAGGGTCCGCGATCCTGAGGAATATACGATCGTAAAGCCTTGGCGTACACGCTACGGCAAACAAAAGGCGGGAACAATTCCCGCTTTTTTGTTTGCCTGCGATTATTTGATTTACTGTTGCATTTGCAGTTGATGCTGCTGAAGCACCTGCGCATGCCAGTCGGTATGGGTCTGCCATTGGATGGCGGCATGTAAAATGGCGGCATCCTGCCCGTAGGCTGCGACAAACTGCATGGAGGTAGGGCGCCGGTCCTGCGTGATGCCGTTGGGAACGGCAATGGCACAACCCTGGATCAGATTGACAAAGCGCGTATAGATGCCCAGCGCTCGCTGGGGATCAAATTGCGTCAGTCTGACGGCGGGCGTGCTTGTCGTAGGCAGGACCAGAACCCGCCCAACGGGCAGCAGGGATTCGATCTGCTCGCGGTATTGAGCTGCGCGATTGAGCAGACTGAAATAGGTAGAGAGGTCTGTTCGGCCCGACTGCATGAGGCTTTCGCGTACTGCATCATCCAGTGGCGCGTCCGGATCATCCACCCATTGCCGATTATTCAGATACCCTTCGGTACCCGAGATACCCACCCAGGTCTGTGACATTTGCGCGAAGCTGACCGGGATGCTGGTGACGCAGGTCGGAAAGCCTAGCGCCTCGCAACGCGCCTGGCTATCGCGATAACTGGCCATCATGTCTGCATCAGCTTCGGGCAGGCTGGCGTCATCTAAAAAGACCAGGGTGGGTACAGGCTGTTGTGCGGCCTGCTCCAGTCCTCTTTCCAGCGAATGACGCCGTGCTGCCGGTAACATCGCCTGATACAGCACACGTACATCGGCAGCGGTGCGAGCCATTGGCCCGACAACGTCAAAGCGCTGGCTGAGCGCTGCCACGCCTTCCGTGCTGACCCATCCCGGGGATCCCTTGAGTCCCGTAATGCCACACCAGGAAGAGGGGATACGTACGGAACCGCCGGTATCCGTTCCCAACGCGGCCGGCACTAATCCGGCCGCGACTGCGCAAGCCGAACCGTTGCTGGATCCACCAGAGAAAAAGGCATCAGATGCGTCAATCGGATTGAGCGGGCGGCCCAGGGGACTGACTCCCCAGCCGCTCATCGCAAATTCGGTGGTATGACTTTTGCCGGCAATAACAGCTCCTTCACGGATCAGATTGGCGATGACAGAAGCATGTTGCTGCGGTTGCAGATTGACTGCGCGGCAACCAAGACGCGTGGGCATGCCGGCGACATCGATCAGGTCTTTTACTGCGAGCGGCACGCCACGCAGTAGCGCTGCGTCGTGGCTACGTACAGAGGCGTCCTGAGCAGGCTCATCTGCAATATGCACGAAAGCGCGTACATTTTCATTACGTTCCCGCAAGAATTGCATTCTGTCACGCGTCACTGCTGTCTGTTCGGGTTCCGTTCGCAGGGTTCTGCAGTTATCGATCGAATCCAGGAATAAAGCCATCAAAAACCTCCTTTGTCTTGGTATGTTGCTGGGGAATCTACCCAGGCTTCATGCGCTAGGCAGACTGCATTAAGTGAATAGTTGAGGATACAGGGAAACGTTAAAGTCGAAGAAAAAAAAATTTTTATCAAATAAACGGCTCCGGGTTATCACAATTGCGCAGAGCGGACTACAGACTTTGTTGCACATTGGCCCGTTAAATGACAAAATCTCCTGTTCAGGCTGTACGATTGCGCCAGGAGATGCCAATGACAAAAGAAACCAATTCCGTTCCCAGAAAAAAAGCATTGTCTGCTCAGGTCGCCGACGAATTGCGCGCGCGTATTGAGCGCGGTGAATATGCACCAGGCGACAAACTGCCCACTGAACCTGTCCTTATCCAGCAGTTCGGTTTCAGCCGGACCGTCATTCGCGAGGCCATCGCCGCTTTGCGAGCTGATCGCTTGCTTGAATCACGGCAGGGTGCCGGTGTATTTGTGCTGACCCCACCCGAGCCATCTGAGCTGATGCTGCTTCTGGCTCCCGCTTCGGACAGAATTTCAGACATCATAGAAGAGCTGGAACTGCGTATTGGGATAGAAGTGGAGGCTGCGGGATTGGCAGCGGCCCGCAGATCTCCCGCTCAGGAAGCCGAAATCCTGCACCAGATTGAACGGTTTGCGCAACTGAGCCATGAGGGCAAGCCGACGGACGAGGCTGATTTTTGCTTTCATATGGCAATCGCGGCTGCGACCAACAATGCGCGCTTTAAGACGTTCCTTGAGCATATCGGCCGTCGCATGATCCCACGAGTGAAATTGCGCAGCATCACGGGAGGAGTGGATCTGCCCAGCCGGGATCATACGATCCTCGCAGAGCACTCGGCGATAGCGGATGCCATCAGCGCTGGCGACACTGAGCTGGCGCGCGAAACGATGCGCACACATTTGCAGATCGGTCTGCAACGCTATCGGTCGATGGCACGCAAGGTTGGTGTTCTTCTTCCTGACCAGAAAGCTGACACGATTAAATCATGATTGCGCTGTAGATATCACAATTGCGATTGACAGCCCCTCTAAATTCATACTATGATTTAAATTAATTCATATTATCAATTTAGAGGACTACGACGCATTATGTCTCCGCAGGAAATAAAAAAACGTATTTCGACTGGCTTGCTTTCCTTTCCCGTAACACATTTCAACGAGGATCTCAGCCTGAATCTGGACAGCTATCAGTCCCATGTCAACTGGTTATCCGGGTTCGACGCTGCCGGGTTATTCGCTGCGGGTGGTACTGGTGAGCTATTTTCGCTGACCCCCCAAGAGATTGCCAATACCACAAAAGCGGCTAAGGAAGCAGCGGGTGAAATGCCGATTATCGCTGGCTGCGGCTATGGGACGGCACTTGCCAAGGATATTGCGCGGCTGGCGGAAGAGGCGGGCGCTGATGGCCTGTTGCTGCTTCCTCATTACCTTATGAATGTGCCCCAGGAAGGAATTTACCAGCATGTAAAGGCCGTTTGCGAGTCTACCGGACTGGGCGTAATAGTGTACAACCGGGCCAATTCAGTCGCTACGGCCGATACGATTGCCCGTCTTGCCGATGCGTGTCCAAACCTGATCGGTTTCAAGGACGGTACAGGCAAAACGGATCTGGTGCGCCATATCACTGCCAAGCTGGGCGAACGCCTTTGCTATGTAGGGGGCATGCCCACCCATGAGCTGTTCGCGCAAGGCTTCAATGGCATTGGCCTGACGACATATTCTTCAGCCGTATTCAATTTTGTGCCAGGCATGGCTGTGCGTTTCTATAACGCCTTGCAAGCCAACGATAACGCGACCATGGACGAAATACTCGAACGATTTTTCTTCCCGTTTGTGCAGATCCGCGACCGTCAACCCGGCTATGCCGTCTCAGCTATCAAAGCAGGGGTGGAACTGATAGGGCGCACGCCTGGCCCGGTACGTTGGCCATTGACGAATCTGGATGCGCAAGAAAAGGAAATGCTCAAGGAACTGATCGACAGTGTTAATGACTTGCAATAATCATTAACCACAACTGCAATACAAAGTTATCCCGGCCATGGCGTCGGGATACCCTGGACAACCTGTCATGGAGAACAACATGGTCTTAAATGGCGAAATGCTCATTGGTGCAAGTGCCGTACGTGGAAACGCAGGCAATCAACTTGCATTCAATCCCACCACCAATACTGATATCCCAGAACCTGTATTTAACCTTGGCGCTCGCCAAGAGGTCGAACGCGCAGCACAGCTGGCTCACGACGCGTTTGATTATTATCGCAATTTGCCATTAAGCCGTCGCGCTGCATTTCTGGAGTCCATCGCCGACAACATCATGCAAATCGGTGACATCCTGCTGGAACGGGCACACGCTGAAACAGGCCTGCCTATCGCCCGGCTGCAAGGCGAGCGTGGCCGCACGGTCGGTCAGTTGCGCCTGTTTGCCAAAGTGGTGCGTGATGGTCACTTTTTGTCTGCCACTATTGACTCTGCTGAACCGGATCGTCAACCGCTACCGCGTGCTGATTTGCGACTGGTCAAAATACCCTTAGGGCCGGTTGCCGTCTTTGGCGCCAGTAATTTCCCTTTGGCCTTTTCCGTTGCTGGAGGTGATACCGCTTCTGCTTTAGCTGCCGGCGCGCCGGTGATTGTCAAGGCTCATAGTGCCCATCTGGGGACGTCGGAACTGGTTGGGCGCGCGATACAGAAAGCGGTAGGTGAGCATCAATTGCCCGAAGGCGTATTCTCGCTGCTTTTTGGAAAGGGGCGTGAAGTGGGTGAACAGCTTGTCGCTCATCCAGTTATCAAAGCAGTGGGATTTACGGGCTCTCGTCAGGGCGGATTGGCATTGGTGAACATCGCCCGCAATCGCCCTGAACCCATTCCTGTGTACGCCGAGATGAGCAGTATCAATCCGGTCTTTATTCTGCCGGCAGCCCTGAACCTGCGTGGCGCTGAAATTGCGCGGGGTCTGGTCGATTCACTGACAATGGGGGCAGGCCAGTTCTGCACCAACCCTGGTTTGGTCTTGGCGATCGACAGTCCAGAGCTTGAGCAGTTCATCCACTCAGCCACCGATGCCGTGATCGGAAAAGAAGCACAAACAATGCTGACTGGTCCGATTCATGAAGCCTACGACGCAGGCAATGCCAAGGTGCAAATGGCAAGCGGAGTGCAAACAGTGGCTATGGGCCAAGATGCGGATGGCAAGCCGAATGCGGCACGCGCTGCGCTGTATGCGACCGACGCTGCGCACTTCCTGGAGAATCCGGATCTGCATGCGGAAATGTTCGGACCGGCCACCATCATTGTTCGCGCCAGGGATATGGATGAGCTTTTGCAGATTACGCAAGCTTTAGAGGGACAACTGACTGCCACCTTGCAAATTGAGCCGGCCGATTATGCCGCTGCAGCCCGCTTGATGCCACTGCTTGAGCGCAAAGCGGGTCGAATTCTGGTTAACGGCTTTCCTACAGGTGTCGAAGTTTGCCATGCTATGGTTCACGGTGGGCCGTTTCCCGCCAGTTCCAATGCCATGTTTACTTCGGTAGGTGCAACCTCTATAGATCGCTTCCTGCGCCCCGTGTGTTATCAGGATATGCCAGATCAATTGCTTCCTGAGGCACTAAAACAGAACAATTCATCTGAGATTTTTAGAATGCTTGACGGGCAATTGCGCAAGGATTGACCCATTGCAGGATTGCGAAAAAATAGATTATCTGAATGTTTCCCAGGCCTTCATCAACCGTAAGTTAATGCGCCGTGAATAACTGTTGATGGATAGGCAAGGGTAGTGTTGCTACACTGCTATCTCCAATATTTTGAAGGTGGCTTGCGATGATGCGGAGTAATACTGGTTTAGTGTTTTTCCTGATCCTGCTTTGTGTGTTGTTCGGTCGTAGCGCCGGCGCGCAATCCTCCGCAGAGCCGGCTGTATATCCGCAACAGCCCATTAACCTGATTGTGGGATGGTCTCCCGGTGGAGCCGTAGATCTGCTGGCACGTCAGTTGGGAACCGTCCTATCGAAAGATTTGGGAAAATCAATCGTTGTCGAGAACAGGGCCGGCGCCAGCGGCACGATCGCTCATGCTCAGGCGGTTCGCGCAAGGCCTGATGGCTATACCGCCATTCTTGCGTCCAATAGCACATTTGTTATCGGGCCGCATCTTTACAAGAAATTGCCATACCAGCACGAGAAGGACTTGGCAGCCGTGTCGTTGGTCGCTGCCAGTCCTCTGGTCCTGGCGGTCAATCCCGCTTTGAAGGTCTCAACGCTGGAGCAACTTCTGGTTATTGCTCGTGAACGTCCCGGTCGTCTGAACTTCGCTTCGGGAGGGCAGGGATCCACTAGTCATCTGGCTGCTGAATTGTTGATGTCCCTGACTGGTATTCAAATGACCCATATTCCTTACCAGGGAGGTGCACCCGCAGCGAGCGCAGTCATGTCTGGAGAAGTAGACATAGCTTTTCTCGATCTGGGTGTCTCTCTGCCGTTTCTGAGTTCGAACCGCTTCTTGGCATTGGCTGTATCCAGCGACAAGAGGTCGACCCTTCTGCCTGAAGTGCCAACCGTTGCCGAGTCCGGGGTGAAGGACTTTGAAGTTACGACCACCTTCGGTTTGTTTGTCCCTGCACAAACCCCAGCAACTGTGGTTCAGCGACTTAATGCCGCGACCGTTAAAGCAATTAATGATGAAAAGCTACAACAGAAACTGGTGCAGCAGGGCGTGGTAACAATAGGTTCGACTCCCGCCGAGTTACGAGACTATACGGCCAGAGAAAGTTCGCGTTGGGGAAAAATCATTGACGAACGCCATATCACGGTGAAATGACATGAAACAAAGTGCTTGCCGCGTTCTGATTCTTGGTGCTGGGGCTATCGGTTGTGCCACTGCTGCATTTCTGAGTGCGCGAGGTATTCCTGTCGCTATGTGGTCTCCGACGGCCGGGCGTTTACACAAGAAGAAAGGTAGGGCGCAGTTCGAGTGCGTAGGGGCCGTCAATGCTTCGGTCACGGTCGATTGCCTGGGCCATCTCGATTCGCTATCTGATTACTCTCATATCTTTGTTTGTTTACCAGCGTCCCTCTATCAGCAAGTACTGACGTCTGCCGGGCAATATTGGAAGGATGGCCAGACCATCATTGTCAGCGGCGCACTCTCGCTGGTGCCGCTGTGGATCAAGAGCATGGCCGCAGCGAATAACGTTTGTGTGACGACAGTAGGTTGGGGTACGACGCTAACAACCGCCCATTTTCTGCCTGATGGACGCTTGCATATCAATGCATTGCGTGACCGGATTGATATGGCCTGGCTCCCGGCTCGCAGTGTTGTTGCAACCGAAGCAGGCGATGAACCCGGTGCGCAGGATCACGTGGTCGGGGCACAAAGCGCTTATGTCGATTGCCAACAATTTTTCGGCGACAGATTTTTGCTTACGGACAGTTTGTTGGCCTGCACACTGGCTAACATCAACCCGATCGCGCACGCAGCAGAAGTGATTCCCAATCTAACCCGGATGGATAGGGGAGAGGCTTGGCAACTTTTTGGAAACTTTACAGGCGTGGTTGCCAATATGGCAGAGGCACTGGATCAAGAACGGTTAACGCTGGCGCACCGATTGGGATTTACGCTGCCTACGCTGGCGCAGCACTATCAGCGTTCCTATCATGTGAAATGCGGCCCACTAAATGAGATGGCACAGGCGATCGAAGAACGAGGCGCTGGCCCATTGGGTCCAGGTCTTCTGGAACATCGTTATGTGCTGGAAGACGTGCCATTTGGATTGGTATTTTTGGAGCGCCTGGCCCAGGTGAGCGGCGTGCCGTGTCCGACATTATCCGCTTGCATTACGCTACTGGAGGCTGTCTACAAGCGATCTTTCCGGGATCAGAATTTTTTAATGGCCTCATTGTTACCGGAGGCAATGTCAATTGAAGAACTGCTAGGAGCGTGTAAAAGCGCATGTGCCGCATCATGAAAGCGCTCAATGATGTCGGTTTGATGAAATTGAGTTCGATGTACTACAACAATAGGGATTGAATCCGGTAGCTCTTTTACCGAAAGAGCTACTAGTGTACCTTTGCTCAGGCTTTCTTTTACAGTGCGCTGCGCAAGCAGACTTAGGCCATGGCGCTGTTGGACTAGTTTGAGGTTCGTGATCGCGTTCATCGATTCGATCACAGGGGCGATAGGGGGCAAGTTTTGGTTAAGTAGTAGTTGCTCCAGCATCAAGCGCGCTTGTGTCGGTCGTGGAGGAAGCACCCAGGATTCACGTCTTAAGTCCTGCCACGTCCAATCGTCGGATCTGCGTTGAAGGGCTGCTGGATGATCGGGCGCGCAAACCACGATCCACTGCTCGTGGCAGACGGGACGAATAAGAAGGCCATCCTGGCACAGGCTGCCTAATTCGGAGGCAGTATTCATCGTAATCAACACGTCTATTTCGCCACTTTCCAACTTGCGTTGAGTATCATCCAGACGTCCTTCAACAATTTGAATCGGCGCAAGTGTGCCATGTTGTGCCATGACACGCAGGATATCGGGGAGTAAAGACCACGCTATGAAGGGCGGCGCGCCGATTCGCAGCACTGGCTCGTGGCTCAGTTTTCGGTCGCGCAGGTCATCAGCCAGGTTGGCCACCTCGGACAACAGCAGGCGGGAGCGATGCACCAGAATATTGCCGTCGTGCGTTAGGCTGACGCCGCGGCCATGACGCTCGAATATAGTGACACCCAATAGCGTTTCTATTTCACCGAGTCCTTTGCTAACGGCTGCGGTACTCACGCAGAGCTTTTCGCCGGCGGCACGCATGCTACCCAAATCGGCCAAAACAGTGAGCAATTCGAACTGCCGCATTCGCAGCGAGGCGATCATTCGATAAGTTGAGTCGTGCATTCCATTACCTTGATGCTCATTTCTTGAACAGGAGCGTGCGTAGCGATCCGCACAACGTTTTGTTTATTTTACGGTGGATTGCGAATTTCTCGCACGATGCAAGGAACTACGGAAGTTTACTTTGTCAGAAAAGAACGACGCGAGTCGTAAGTACGGGAGCGGCATCAGTTTGTTAAACCGGGGGGATCTGATTTTCGGAAACGGTATTTAAACTTCGGGATGGGGCCTACGGTAAAGAGCAGAATCTCAGCCACGGATGGAATACGGTTTTCGTCATACCTACAGTAAGGATCGGTCGTAGCAGAGTCTTTTTCTATATACTTAATATTCGCATAATATATATTATGTAAAGTTATATATTTGGTTAGTCCAGCCGTGTATCAATAACTGAATGATCGATGGATATACCATACTCCAGATGAATAAAGGGATAACACCCTGCCTTGGCCCTCGGCTGTGGAAAGCTTAATCAAAATTTTTGCGCAATTTTGCAGCCAAACCAAAATCTGTGTGCGCCGTGCCAACCAAAACGTATCCTGCTGACTCGTAAAACAGCTGCGCGTACTCATTAGCAACAACATGCACGCTGGTGGCGCCAAGTCCCAAGGCGCGCACTTCAGCCGCTCTTAGTAGATGCTTACCGATTCCTCGTCGCCACTGCGAAGGCAATACAAACAGATCTTCCAGCTCGGCTACCGTGGTGTGTTTCCCTGGTATTATGGTTGTGAATCCGACGAGCCTCCCCGCCAGTTCTGCAATGATGACATGATTCAAATGAACTTCAGGCACGCATCGTGCTTCCGGTAGTTCTCGCAGTTCGTCTTTGTATTTCCCCCATGCCATCGTCGAATTGAGTTTGAGAATACCCAGGCCGGCCAGATCTGTCTTACTTGCATTCCGTAAATTAATATGCGCGTTCATGTTATTCACTATGTTCAGCTTCTTTGCCGAGAATGACGGATCAATCGAAACAATTGCCGATTTGGTCTAATGAGCAAGGAATGTCCTTTAGGGTCATAAGTTGATGGCTCAATCGTACTACTTAAATTTGCGTTCTCCGTCCCGTGCATACCCCGTTGGCTTGAAAGACAGCGATGCGCACTATGAACGCAGGTGCAAATCGCACGAAAACGCCTTAAATTCTGTTTTCTGCCGAATAAAGCGCAATTTGATCCGGTGATACAAAAGTTTCAACTGAAATACTGTGTAATCATGCTACTATTTTTTCGTTTCGCCTGTTCTGTCTGTCGCTGCATGCCTGGGCCGCCGTAAAGGTGTGCTGTTGTTCAGCAAAGGCCCGGTAAGCAGACACAGCGGCACGGGGACTGTGAATCCTCCCATCCCCTGCTCCGTTTTTTACTCGATGCCATGATTAAATCCGTCAGTATTTCAACATTGGATCCGCAGCGCCGCTTTGTTCGGGCACCGGTACTGACCTTGCTGATACTGCTTTTGCTTGCCATAGTGCTTGCCGGCTGTTCACCGGGTGATGGTGCTGACACACCGGCACCCAAGGCCGAAGGTCCGCCCGAAGTTGGCGTAGTTACGCTCAAATCACAACGCATCACCTTTGCCACCGAACTGCCTGGGCGCACTGTTGCGCCGGTCATCGCGCAAATCCGTCCCCAGGTCAACGGGATTGTCCAGAAGCAGCTGTTCACCGAAGGTTCACAGGTAAAGGCAGGACAGGTGCTTTATCAGCTGGATCCTGCTGTTTACGAAGCCGAGTATGCCGTTGCCAGAGCCAATGTAAAGAAGGCCGACTCTACCTATGCGAATGCCCGCACCGTGGCCAGGCGCAATCGCGAGCTGGTGCGTATTGATGCAATCAGTGCGCAGATAAACGAGACCTCACAGGCCGAAGCACAACAGGCGGCGGCCGATCTGGCCGTTGCCAAAGCGCAGGAACAGCGCGCCAAAATCAATCTAGACTATACCCGCATTGTGTCGCCCATCGACGGCTGGATTGAACTGTCTAATGTCACGCCGGGTGCGCTGGTCACGGCCAATCAGGATACCGTGCTTACCATTGTTCAGAAACTGGATCCGCTCTATGTGCATGTAGCGCAGTCATCGGCTGAATTATTGCAGTTGAAGGACGACATTGCCGCTGGCCGGCTGCAGGCAACGGCAGACAATGATGCGGCCATCCGGTTGCGGCTGGAGAACGGGCGCCTGTATCCGCAGCCGGGACGCCTGACGTTCAGTGGTGTCACCGTCAATCCCGGCACAGGTTCGATTACATTGCGCGCCAGCGTACCCAATCCGGATCGGGTACTGATGCCGGGCATGTATGTGCGGGCCGTATTGGAAAACAATACGGGTGATCAGTCTTTGTTGGTGCCGCAACAGGCCATTACCCGCCGGCCTGATGCCAGCACAGTTGCGTTGGTGATTGACGCCGACGATAAAGTACAGGAACGGCCTGTCGTGGTCGGACGCGCAATTGGCGACAGTTGGCAAGTGCTGGAAGGCCTTGCGGCGGGCGATCGGGTTGTGGTGACCGGTTCCCTGCATGTCCGGCCAGGCACTGTCGTGCGGCCGGTAGAAACCACAAGTAAACCGGGTTAGGGATCGGCGCATGGCACAGTTTTTTATCAGCCGTCCGATTTTTGCATGGGTGCTTTCCATTGTCATCATGCTCGCCGGGCTGGCGTCGATCCAGACCTTGCCGCTTGAGCAATATCCCGACATTGCACCACCCCGGGTAGCGATCACTGCAACGTATACTGGCGCGTCGGCCAAGACAGTGGAAGACTCGGTGACGCAGGTCATTGAACAGCAATTGAAGGGCCTGGATAATCTGCTGTATATGCGCAGCACAAGCAATGCTGCCGGACGGGCGCGGATCACACTCACTTTTGACGCGGGTACGAATATTGATGTCGCGCAGATGCAGGTGCAGAACCGCCTGCAGCAGGCCATGTCGCGCCTGCCCCAGCAGGTGCAAAGCCGCGGGGTGACCGTCACCAAAGGTGGTGAAGAATTCCTGATGATCGTCTCGCTCTACTCGGATGATGGCAGCGCCTCACCAGTCGATGTAGGGGACTATATTACAAGCAATCTGGTCGATGTCATCAGCCGGATCGATGGTGTCGGTGAAGTGCAGACACTGGGCACAGGCTATGCCATGCGTATCTGGCTGGATCCGCGTAAACTGCTCAGCTATAACATGATGCCGGCCGATGTGACCGCAGCCATTGAAAAGCAGAATGTGCAGGTGTCCGCGGGGCAATTGGGGTCACTGCCGGCTGTCAGCGGACAGCAGTTGAATGCCACAATTACCGCACGCAGCATGCTGCAGACCGAAGAAGATTTTCGCAATGTGGTCCTGCGTGTCGCGCCCGATGGCGCCATTGTGCGGATCAGCGATGTGGCCCGGGTTGAACTCGGGGCAGAGAATCTGACGATTCGTTCGGCACTGGGTGGCTTGCCCGGCGCTGGCATGGGTATCATTACTGCAGACGGCGCCAACGCGGTGGAAGTGGCGCAGCGGGTGCGCGACAAACTGGCCGAACTTGAACCGTTTTTCCCCAATAATCTAAAAACCTTTATCGGCGTTGATTCCACGCCGTTTATCAGCGCATCCATCGATGAGGTGGTCAAGGTACTGCTCGAGGCAATGGTGCTGGTGGTGCTGGTTATCTATCTGTTTCTACAGAATATTCGCGCCACGTTGATTCCTGCTATTGCGGTTCCCGTTGTATTGCTCGGGGTTTTTGGCGTCTTGTCGATAGCCGGGTTTTCGATCAATACCCTGACGCTTTTTGGTATGGTACTGGCCATCGGCCTGCTGGTTGATGATGCCATTGTGGTGGTGGAAAATGTGGAACGCGTCATGCATGAACAGGGACTCTCGCCGCGTGAAGCGACCCGCAAGTCCATGCGTGAAATTACGCCCGCGCTGGTCGGCATTACACTTGTATTGTCGGCTGTGTTTATCCCCATGGCGTTCTTTGGCGGTTCCACTGGTGTCATTTACCGACAGTTTTCTATTACGATAGTCTCTGCCATGGTGCTCTCGGTTATCGTGGCTCTGACGCTGACCCCTGCCCTTTGTGCCAGTCTGCTTAAACCGGTAAAAAAAGGCGAACATATTGATCCGTCGCACGCGCGCAAGGGCTTGTTTGGCTATCTGGATCGCTTCTTCGTTGGCTTCAATCGTCGTTTTGACCGCACGGCAGATCGGTATCAGGACACAGTAGCCGGGGTTGCCAAGCGACCGCGGCGCGGGCTCATCGCCTATCTGATTATTGCGATTGTCATGGCGTTGCTGTTTTTGCGCTTGCCCACATCCTTTCTGCCGCCCGAAGATCAGGGGGCAGTTCGACTGCAGGTGACCTTGCCTGCAGGTGCGACAGATGCGCGGCTGCAGCCGATTATGCGGCAGATTGAGCAGTATTTTCTGAAGCAGCCAGATGTGCGCAGCATCACCACCATTACCGGCAGAAGTGGCGATCAAAGCTCGGCACGAGCCTATGTGATGCTCAAAGACTGGAGCTTGCGGCCTTTGCCGGAACAGTCGTCTGCGGCCATCGCCAGAAAGGCCACCCGCGACCTGGCCCATATCCGCGATGCCCGGATTATCGCCACCCTGCCGCCGATCGTGCGCGGCCTGGGTTCAAGCTCGGGGTTCAACTTTTTTCTACAGGATGTCAACGGCCTGGGTCACGAAGCGCTGGTGCAGGCCAGCCGCGACGCATTGCGATTGCTTAGCGAGCGTCCCGAATTGATGAACGTGCGCATTGATGCGCCGGAAGATACCGCGCAGTTTGCCGTGAAAATAGACGATGCCCGCGCTGGCGCCTTCAGCCTGGCGACCGATGCAATCGACAGTACCTTATCGACGGCCATGGGCGGAACCTATGTGAATGACTTTCTGGATCGCGGTCGGGTCAAGCGCGTCTATGTCCAGGGCGATACACCATTTCGTATGCTGCCAAGCGATATCGATCAATGGAACGTGCGCAACACCCTGGGCCAGATGGTGCCGTTTCCCGCCTTCTCCAGCACCAGTTGGACCTTTGGCTCACCCGAGCTGAGTCGCTATAACGGCAGCCCCAGTCTTGAATTCCAGGGCGATGCAGCGCCTGGCGTGAGTTCGGGCGCCGCCATGCTGGCGGTCGAGGAGGTATTGCAGCAAATGCCGGCCGGCATCGGTTTTGAATGGACCGGCGCCTCGCTGCAGGAGCGTATTTCGGGCGCGCAGGCCCCCCTGCTCTACGCCGTTTCCATTCTGTTTGTATTTTTGTGCCTGGCCGCGTTGTATGAAAGCTGGTCCGTGCCGTTCGCCATTATTCTGGTGGTGCCCTTGGGCATTGTCGGTGCACTTCTGTTTACGGCCTTGCGTGAATTGCATAATGATGTCTTCTTCCAGGTCGGGTTGCTGACCACCGTCGGGTTAACCTCAAAGAATGCGATCTTGATTGTCGAATTTGCCAAACAGCTGCAGGAACGCGGACACGCGGTTCTAGAAGCAACGCTGATCGCGGTGCGCCAGCGCCTGCGTCCCATTCTGATGACCTCGCTGGCCTTTGGTTTCGGTGTGTTGCCATTGGCCATCGGCACCGGCGCTGGCGCGGGGGGCCGTCACGCGATCGGCACTGCTGTCCTGGGTGGGATGATCGTAGGCACTGCGCTCAGTCTCTTTTTTGTGCCGCTGTTCTTTGTGCTTGTACGCAGCTTCAGGCGCAAACGGCATTCGCATGACGACCATCCTGGCGCGCATGCGCCAGACAGCACTTCAGGCACGACATCATGAAAACATTGATGAACCCCCTGTGCAGATCAATTGCATTTGCCATACCGTTGCTGGCTTTGACCGCCTGCGTAAATCTTGCGCCCGAATACCATCAACCGACGGCTCCTGTGACAGGTACCTGGCCCCAGAATCCTGCAGCCAACAGCGGCCCAGCCCAACCGGCAGCAAACGAACTGGACTGGCTGACTTTTTTCACCGATGCACGCCTGCGCGACGTGGTCCAGCTTGGCTTGAGAAATAACCGTGATTTGCGGATCGCGACCATCAATATTGAACGGGCCCGCGCGCAATACGGCATTGCCAGCGCCGATGGGCTGCCGGCAATCGGCGTCGATGCCCAAGCCAGCCGCAGCCGCACGCCGGCCAGTGTCGCCAATTCCGGTGAGACCACCCTGTCATCCCGTTATAACGTCGACCTGGGCCTGACTAGCTACGAGATTGACTTTTTTGGAAAAATCCGCAACCTGAAGGCTGCGGCGCTGCAACGCTACCTGGCGGCGCAGGAAACCCGGCGCAGTGCGCAGATCAGTCTGGTCAGCGAAATCGCGGCAGCCTGGCTACAGCTTGAGGCAACGAGTCAGCAGCTTGCGCTGGCCCGCAGCACCCTGGTCAATCAGCAGAAGTCGCATGATCTGATCCGCCGCAGCCACGCATTGGGCGCCGAATCGGGACTCACGCTGGCACAATCGCAAACCACGGTCGATGCCGCCCGTGTCAAGGTCGCCGAATATGAAACCCAGTTGGCGCAGGATAAAAATGCCCTCACCCTGCTGGCGGGTGCGCCGGTTCCCTCTTCTCTTTTGCCGCCTACGGAGTTTGCGCTGCAGGCGCGAGCAGTAACTCGTCTGGTCATGCCACCGGCGGGTCTGCCTTCCAGTGTGCTGCAACAGCGACCAGATGTTCTGGCTGCCGAACATGATTTGATCGCCGCCCATGCAGATATCGGTGCGGCCAGAGCGGCCTTTTTCCCGAGCATTTCGCTGCTGGGATCAGCGGGAACGGCCAGCAGCAGTCTTTCTGGCCTGTTTTCTGGCGGCACGCTGGCGTGGAGCGTGGCTCCGTCATTGCGCTTGCCTATCTTCGACGGCGGGGCCAATCGCGCCAACCTGGATTTGACAAAAGCACAAAGAGAAATTCTGCTTGCCACATACGAAAAAGCTATCCAGACGGCTTTTCGCGAGGTTGCCGATGCATTGGCCGTGCGCACCTCCATTGCAGCACGGTTGCAATCGCAGCAATCGCTGGTCGCCTCTAGCTATCGCAGCTTTCAGTTGTCCAGTGCACTGTTTACGCGCGGCGGTGGTTCGGGTTTCCTGGAGGTGCTCGATGCCCAGCGCGCATACTATGCGGCGCAGCAGGATATGATCACGCTCGGGCTGCTTGAGCAACTGAACCGGCTGGCCCTGTTCAAGACGCTGGGTGGTGGCTGGCAGCCCGTTGCGACGACCACAACCGCTTCCACATCGTCGCGCTGAACCGATCTGCTTTAATGCCGTGCGTAACGGATGTCCTGCGAACCGACCCACCTGCCAGGCAGACATTTTCGGCACATCTTGACGCTTTTTACCAATCAGATGCAGACGGTTGCTCAGCGCATTTTCCAGTACAGGCGCAGGGTCATCGCCCTATTGTACTGACTGGAAGTGTTATAACAATAATGCTAGTTCCTTTTACGCAGTTACCTAAACAGGAGTCAGACATGGCGGTTGAAAAAGTACTTTATGTTGCACACGCAACGGCGACAGGTGGACGCGACGGACGTGCAGTGTCTTCGGACAATGTGCTGGACGTGAAACTGACCACACCCAAAGAATTGGGCGGCGCCGGCGGTACCGGCACCAATCCTGAACAGCTTTTTGCAGCGGGATATTCGGCCTGCTTTCTGGGTGCGCTCAAACTGGTCGCTTCACGCGAAAAAGTTAAATTGCCGGACGATACCCGGATTGACGGCAGCGTAGGAATCGGGCCCATTGCACAGGGGTTTGGCATTGAGGTGGAACTGAAAATTTCCGTGCCTGGCGTGGAACGCAGCGTAGCTGAAGACCTGGTCAATAAAGCGCATGTGGTGTGTCCCTATTCAAACGCAACACGAGGCAATGTAGACGTAACGCTGACGGTGGTGTAACACTGCGGCGGTCTGTCGCGATCCTGTCGCGTCATCCACGCGATGTCGCGACAGGCGCTTAATAATAATTAATAACGCAATAATGCGCCAGCCAGGTTTCCCCGTCCGCTTGAACCATCCTCCCGCCCCGCTCTTGCGCTTGGGTTCCCCGTAATTTTTTGCACGAAACGCTTGATCGCGTGAAATGGTGGCAATCACAGTCACAATCGCACCCATGTCGTTTGCCGTGTCATGACTCGGCCCATCGGCGGTGACGGCCTGCACGAACGGCTCCGGACAGAAATTTCACATATTGACGATTACTGATTTTCGCGCAACAATCCTTTGTCAGGGGCGCTATTTTTCTTTAGGATCAGGCCTCTTATACTGTCTTTCGTACACTACCGTCTGGGATTGAACAGCACAAGCATCACTGTCATCGCAGAAAAACCATAAGGACACGTGGCAGAAAAACGCCTTCGTGTTTTCAACACCACCGATAGTCACGAGTAGTGACTTTTACGAGAGATATTCGAATGAACATACCCACTTTTGGACTTGGCACCTTTCGCCTCAAGGGACAAACCGTCATCGATTCTGTAACGGCCGCAATCGAGCTGGGTTACCGGGCGATCGATACCGCGCAAATCTATGGCAACGAGGCGGACATTGGGCAGGCGTTAGACGCCAGTCCTGTAGCGCGTGATCAGTTGTATCTGACGTCAAAAATCTGGACAGACAATTATGCTGCAGACCGACTTATTCCAAGTTTGAAAGAAAGCCTGCATAAGCTGCGCACCGACTATCTGGACCTGACGCTGATCCATTGGCCCTCACCGGGCAACGCGGTACCTGTAGCTGAGTTCATGGGTGCGCTGGCGCAAGCACAGGATGAGGGCCTGACCCGGCAAATCGGCGTATCCAATTTCACCATTGCTTTGTTGCGAGAAGCCATTGACGCAGTAGGCGCCGGGCAGATTGCCACCAACCAGATTGAGTTGCATCCGTACCTGCAAAACAGGAACGTTGTGGCGTTTGCGCGCAAAAATGATATTGCCATTACCTCCTATATGACACTTGGCTATGGCAAGGTGTTGCACGATCCGGTGATACAGGCCATTGCGCAGCGCCTGCAGGCAACGCCCGCTCAGGTGGTGTTGGCATGGGCCATGCATAGCGGTTTCGCCGTTATCCCCTCTTCAACCAAACGCGCACATCTGCAAAGCAATCTTGCGGCACAACAGCTGCAATTATCCGAAGCAGATATGACGGCGATTGCCGCGCTTGACCGCAACGAACGGATTACCAGCCCTGAAGGCCTGGCTCCTGACTGGGACGATTAAATATATGCAAAAGGCTGGCGTTTTGATGACCAATTCCGACGATCTGCTGACGTTTGTCACCGTCATTGACAGCGGTTCCATCAGCGCGGCAGCCGAGCAACTGAGCCTGACACCGTCAGCAGTCAGTCGGACCTTGTCCCGGCTTGAGCAGAGCCTGGAGACGACCTTGCTTAACCGCACCACCCGCCGCATGCATCTGACCGAAGAGGGCCGCTTTCTGCTGGAGCATGCCCGAATCATTGTTGCACGGATGCAGGACATGCAGGAGACCCTTGCCACCAGGCGACAATCTCCGGCCGGACGGTTGCGGGTGAACGCCGCCTCGCCATTCATGCTGCACATGATCGTGCCGTATATTGGTGTATTTCGACAGAACTATCCACATATCGAGTTGCAGCTCAATACCCATGACCTGAATATTGATTTGCTGGAGCAAAGCACCGATGTTGCTATTCGGATTGGCGCGCTGCAAAACTCGACGCTCCACGCCCGCTCGCTGGGCGGCAGCGCACTCCACCTGTTGGCCAGCCCCGATTATGTATCCCGTTGCGGCTCGCCTCAGACGGTAGCCGCGCTGGACGAACATACTTTGCTGGGTTTTACCCAGCCCGACAGCCTGAATCTATGGCCCGTTCGTCGTGCCGGCACTTCTGACAGACTGATGATTACACCGGACGTAGCAGCCTCCAGTGGCGAAACGTTGCGACAATTGGCCCTGGCCGGACAGGGCATTGTCTGTCTGTCCGAATTCATGACGTATGACGATATCCGCGATGCTCGCCTGGTGCCGATTCTGCCCATGTTGACAGAAAAACAGGTTCAGCCGATTCATGCGGTGTATTACCGGAACTCGCCACTGGCCCTGCGGATTCAAAGCTTCATCGATTTTATGCAGAAGACGCTCGCAGCCCAACCCTGGAACCGCCGGTAACCAATTGGTTATTGAGCCGTGAGGGATAACTGGGCGTGGACCTGCGGCTTGTCCCACACGGCCCTGCCCTGCCGTTCAGGCACACTGCATGCCCGTCTGGGCGCGCCAGGCAATCGCGAAGCTGCCGGAGGTACCAACCGGCTGCTTTATGGGCGTGCGCGATAGCCATAACCAGGTCCCGTCCTGGCTGAAATTTGCATAGTGCCGGACGCGGCCGGTCAGGGACGGATGATGGTTCTGATGCGGCCGGAACGCATGCGCTGACTCTGACCGCCCTTGATAACAGACGTTTTCTGGATACGGCCGATGCCAGCCGCACCCTGTCCGGTTAGCGGGTTGACTGCATAATTGTTATAACGGACCTCATAATGCAAATGTGCACCGGTCACTTTTCCGGTATCGCCCAGATGGCCGATCACTTCGCCTTTATCTACAACCCGGCCCACAGCCAGGCGCGGTGCAAATTTCTGCAAATGCGCGTATAGCGTTTCATAACCCGAACCATGCTCCACGATCACGGTATTGCCGTAGCCGCCCTTGGTGCCGGCGAACGACACCTTGCCGCCCAGCGTCGTTTTGACCGGACTGCCTACCGGCGCGACCAGATCCACACCCGCGTGAAAGCGCAACTGATTGTATATGGGGTGCATGCGCAAGCCAAAACGGGACGAGACATAACTCTTGTCCAGTGGCGAGGACAGAAAACCCATGATTTTCAGGTCCAGTTTCAGGGACGGCCCACACCCCTTGCTGCTGCACCCTTTTGGCGGATCCAGGTCATCAGCCAGCCCCCGTATGGTTTTAACATCGGAATCGACTGTTGGTACGTCGGGCGCCGTGTCCAGGTCTTCATCGGATTGGGCCAGCGCGGGCAGCGCGTGCATGATGGCAGCCAAGCAGCCAAGCAGCATCAGCGCGAGCCTGCCGGCGCGACTCAGCCCGGCGTGCATGAAAGGAAATGGGTGTGTATATACATGAAAATGCATTTTACTTATTTCAGCTCAATCGCAGCACAAATCCGTGTATAGTTTTTGTTTCTACCCATTTTCCAATTGCACAGCGATGCCTGGACAAGGCCTTTACTGAAAGGCGCCCTTCACTCCGAATGGCTCCTTTTGGCCGAGACTATCCGGCAATGCGCAGCGAAAACTGCCCTATGCTCAGACTTACCGTGATCCTTTCCCTGCTTGTTGGCCTGAGTGCCTGCTCGGACCAGCAGGACGATGAGCGTTTGCGACTGGCGCTTATGTCCGATTGCACGGTGACGCGTGCCTCCCTGTTGCTTAGCGGCAAGTACGTCGACAAGCAGGCGCTGGCGACCATTGAGCAAGAGTGCCTTGCGGCCTACGCCACATTGATGCAGGACGTATCGGCGCAACAACTGCGTGATCAGCAGACCGAAGTCTATGACAGCTTTCAGCGGGCATACCGCATGAAATATTCGCTGCACGATGTCTTTGATAATCTGCCCCCTGCTTCCAAAACCACGTACAAGAAACTGGCAACCACGCTTTTCGGGCTGAAAAAAGAGGACATCGGCTTATGAAAGATATCCGTGATCGCATGCGTCTAATAAAATATCTGATTGCCGTGCTGTTCGTATTGATTGCGCTGGCTTTTCTATGGACCAGCATGAGCCGACCTCACGAAACTGCGGGCGACTACTCGCAGTTCGACAAGGAACGGGCCATTATTGCCTGCATGACCGCCCAGTACGCAACCAGTTACATGGACGATCCGGCCGAGACGGATATGTTTCCGGAGTGCGAAGCGCGCTTCGCAAAACTCAAGGCGACATTGCCATACGCCGAATATGTTCGTATTCAGCAAACACCGGTGTCTGCCGAGTCTGGCCCGGTGCACATGCAGCCCTACGAAGTGTTTCTACAGATTATGACCGGCATGGATCGCTGATTCCTCTGCCATTATGTTTATTGATAATTGTTCCAAAGGACGTGTTTTAAAAATGCAAAAGAACAAAAGAAAAACAATGCTTGCTCTGGCCCTTGCCAGCCTGACTGCCAGCAATCTGGTACTGGCTACGCCTGCTGCTCATGCCGACGAGAGCAAATGGCCCGAACACCCGTTGAACCTGATTGTACCTTTCGGCCCCGGCTCTACACCAGACCAGATTGCGCGCATTATTGCACGCAGCGCCGAGAAAAAACTGGGGCAGCCTATTGTGATAGAGAATAAAGCCGGCGCCGGCGGCAATATTGGTACGAACCAGGTGGCCAAAGCCAAACCAGATGGCTATACGTTCGGTATTTCCATTACCGGCCCGCTGGTGAATAACCAGTTTATTTACAACAACTTGCCATATGACCCGGAAAAGGATCTTGCTCCGCTGACCATGGCTGTGACGCAACCGAATGTGATTGTTGTGACAAAACAGTCGGGCATCAAGACCTTGAAGGAACTGATCAGCAAAATCCAGGCCGAGCCGGACAAACTGAATTTTGCGACATCGGGCAACGGCACGGGCTCGCACCTTTCCATAGAACTTATGCTGCAGGCCGTCAATGGCAAGGCGACCGCTGTGCCGTATCCGTCTTCGCCCGCCGCGCTCAATTCACTCATAGCAGGCGATACACAGTTTACCGCGCTGGCGCCTATTGCCGTGCTGCCTCTGGTCAAAGAAGGACGACTGGTTGCATTGGCGCAGACCAGTGCGCAACGCAACAGCTCCCTGCCGGATATTCCCACGGTGTCAGAGGCCGGTGCACCCGGCATTGAAGGCGCAGCCTGGTCCGGCTTCATTATTTCGTCAAAAGTGCCAATCGGCATCCGCAATACGCTTACCGACGCGCTGTTGACTGCGCTCAGGGATCCCGAAGTAGGCAAGCAGCTCAAGGCGATTTATATGGACCCCGTACCGAGCACGCCTGAAGCGTTTCGCGATTATATGAATCAGGAAAAATCGCGCTGGCAGCCCTTGATTGAAAAGCTGAATTTGAAAATCAATTGACCGTCAGAATAGAACGGACAGGCCGCCATCCACGGCGATGACCTGTCCATTGATATAGGCGGACAGATTAGAGGCCAGAAATACCGCCAGTCCGGCAATTTCTTCAGGCCTGCCCCAGCGTCCGGTCGGATTACGCGCCGCCAGCGTTTGCCCGGCCGCAGAATTGACCATCTCCAGATTAGTCTCCGTGGCAAAGGTGCCTGGCGCAATCGCGTTGCTGGTAATGCCGCAAGCTGCAAATTCCACTGCCAGCGCCCGCATCATACCTGTCAGACCCTGCTTGGCGATGGGATAGACACCATCGCCGGGACGGGCGACCTGTCCTGCCACTGACGTAATGGTAATCAGCCTGCCCCACTGCTGCTGTTTCATGAGCGCCGCCGCTTTCTGGGACAAATACATGGCGCCCAGCAAATTGACCTGCAGCATCCGTTCCATTTGTTCAAAATTGAAAGCGGCCAGGGGCTGGCGAATTCGGATTCCCATATTATTGACCAGCACGTCACAGCGCCCATGCTGCTCGGTCAGGTAAGCCACGCAACGGTCGATATCGGAGATAACGGACATATCGCCGACCACGCCCTGCACGTGAATGCCTGTTTGCCGCAGTGTTTCGCAGGCCTGTTCCACAGACTGGGCGCTGCGCCCGTTGATATACACCCGCGCGCCGCTGCGCGCCATGGCCGAGGCCATCTCCAGGCCAAGCCCGCGTGTCGAGCCGCTGATAAAGACCACTTTATCGTGCAGCCCGAAGCCATCTGTATATGAACCCTGTTGTTGCATTGCTTTCCCTGGATATCAGCTAAACGAGCCTTTGTAACATGGCCTGAATAATGTCAAGCGTATGCAATAGGCCGGTTTACGGTTAAACTTGAACCTATTTTCACCCAATTGCCTGGAAAAAGTAAATGTTTGCCAGAAACACCCCTTTTAATTACGAGAAAATCTTAAAAGCGTGTGCAAAAGGACAGAAAAGTGCTTTGCAAACTCTGTTTAAGCATGAAGCGCCACTCATGGTTGCCCTGTCCCTGCGCGTATTGGGTAATTACAATCTGGCAGAACAGGCCGTCGTGTCTGCGTTTGTGCTTATCTGGAACAATGCCGAGGCCTACGACGAAGAAATGGGACCGGCACGAGGATGGATCTTCTCCATCCTGCGCTATCGCATCAGTCAGATTTTCAAGGAACACTATGATGCCATCCAGACGGCCAGCAAAAGCCAGGATGAATCGGTGCTCAACGAAGTCTCCAGCAATTTGCATGCAGACGTGCGTGAAGACCTGCCGGTAACACCGGCCTTTTATCTGCATCTGGAAGAGTTGCCCGAAGAGCCGCAAAAGGCGCTGATCAACATGTATTTCAGCGGCATGTCGCAAGCGCAAACCGCGACCAAAGTCGGCATGCCTCTGGGCCGATTCAAGGAAAATCTGTTTCTTGGATTACAGCACCTGGCCAAGCATCTGCCTGAATTTTCTCCACCACATCATGCGACGGAAAAAATGGGCGAGTATGTATTGGGCGGGCTGTCTGAAAACGAAGAAAAGCTGGTCTACAAATTGATGAATGACGATGCTGGCGTTTCGCGCATTGCCTTGCTGTGGGAAGCCCAGTTTACCCATTTGCTCAGTCAATTGCCTGCGCAAGTGGCCAGTAGCCGGGTATGGGAAAAAATAAAGAACACCGCATTTGTCAAGGCGCCGACCAGCGTTGCACAGGTTCCGGACACGGACGACGAAGACGGCGCCGAACAGCCTTACGCCGCGGGCATCAAAAGCACCTTGCGCAAGCTCTGGTTCATGCTTCCCTTTTGGCGTGCCCTGGCGCTGCTGCTGGCCATTGCTGCGCTCACTTTTTGGTACGTGGGCACCCCTGCTTCGGATCTGCCCAGGAAAGTAGCTGTGCTGGACTCCTCCATGAGCAATGCGCAAACGGGGTGGGTCGTTCGATTCAATACTACTGGCGATGCCCGCTTTTCTCCGGTAGTACGCCAGACGGTATCGGACGGTCTGGTGCTCCAGGCGTGGAAACGGTCCAACGGGACCGACAGCGCCCTAGCCCTGATCCGTGACAGCAAACCCTTTATGCTGACCGCAGAACGGGTCGGCCCCATTGTCGCTGGCGATCAGCTCTTGATCAGCCTGGAACCTGATGGTGGTTCGCGCAATGACAGGCCGTCAGGCACCATTCTTTATAAGGGAACTGTCGCCGATCTGTAGCGAAAATTTGCCATCAGCCAGGTTTTGTTCGATGCGGGCCCCTCCTTAAGGCTCCTGCTGCCCTTTAAACACCGGATCCGGCTGCGACTGGGTGGCGGCAAGTGACCTCTATCCTGTTTCGCTTGTTTGTAACTCGGTTTGTGCAAATCAAGACTCGTGGTCGTTTTGCACACAAGCATGGGTCCCCTTTCCGGCAATCGATGGCAAGCGCAGGCATTTTTTCAGCTGAAATTCAGGATGAGATGAAAAATATAAGCGTCGATGTAAAAAGATAAAGTATGATTGTAATAATTCGCCATAATTCTTCATAAATAGCACTAAATGTCATTAATCCTGCTTCTAATTCTTCCATTTCTGGGTAGTATACTCGTCGGCCTGCTGCCCGTACACGCCAGATCCCCGGAAGCTTGGATGGCAGGCATTATCGCGGTCGTTGGCGCGCTGATTACCTTGTCCTTTTTGCCCGATGTGCTGCAGGGCAACACCGTCGTCCAGACCCTGGAATGGGTGCCCTCCTATAAGTTGAATCTTGTGTTTCGCATGGACGGCTATGCGTGGCTGTTTTCACTGCTGATTACCGTCATGGGTGCGCTGGTAGTGCTGTATGCCCGCTACTATATGTCGCCCAAAGATCCGGTTACCCGTTTCTACTCCTTCTTTCTGGCGTTCATGGGCTCGATGCTGGGTGTGGTGTTATCCGGCAATATTATCCAGCTGGTTATCTTCTGGGAACTGACCAGCCTGTCCTCTTTCATGCTGATCGCCTACTGGAACCATCGTCAGGATGCCAAGCGAGGCGCCCGGATGGCGCTTACCATTACCGCGGCCGGCGGGTTCTGTCTGCTGGCGGCCATGCTCATGATCGGGCACATTGTGGGCAGCTATAATCTGGATGCCGTGCTCGATTCGGGCGACACCTTACGCAATCACCCATGGTATCTGGCCATCCTGATTCTGTTCGCGCTCGGCGCCCTGACCAAGAGCGCGCAGTTTCCGTTCCATTTCTGGCTACCCAACGCCATGGCCGCACCCACACCGGTTTCGGCGTATCTGCATTCTGCAACCATGGTCAAGGCCGGTGTGTTCATTCTGGCGCGGTTCTGGCCCGTGCTGGCCGGCACCTCAGCCTGGTTCTGGATTATCGGCATGGCCGGCCTGTGTTCGCTGTTTCTGGGGGCCTATGTAGCCACCTTCCAGAGAGATATGAAAGCGGTCCTGGCTTATTCCACGATCAGTCATCTTGGCCTGATTACACTGCTGTTGGGCCTGAACAGCAAACTGGCGCTGATTGCAGCCCTGTTTCACATGATCAATCACGCCACTTTCAAGGCGTCGCTCTTTATGGCCACCGGCATTGTCGATCATGAAACCGGCACCCGGGACCTGGTATTGCTGTCTGGGCTGCGCAAGGCCATGCCGATCACCGCGACACTGGCCGTGGTGGCTGCGGCGGCCATGGCCGGTGTGCCGCTGCTGAACGGTTTCATTTCAAAAGAAATGTTTTTTGCCGAAACGCTGAACCTGCCGGACTATCTGGAAGTGTCCAGCTGGCTGCCGGTCTTTGCCGTGCTGGCCAGCGCGTTCAGTGTTGCCTATTCCCTGCGGCTGATCATGCAGGTCTTCTTTGGCCCCAAGGCGACCGATCTGCCCAGCGAGCCGCACGAACCACCACTATGGATGCTCGTGCCCAGCGGCATTCTCGTGCTGACCTGCCTGCTCATTGGCATCATGCCGCAAACCATCATCGGTCCGGTGCTGGATTCGGCAGCGCACTCGATTCTCGGGCCGACGTTACCGCAATACAGTCTTGCCATATGGCATGGTTTCAATTTGCCGCTCACAATGAGCCTAATCGCCATGGGAGGCGGTATCCTGCTGACCCTGGTCCTGCGGCCCCTGCAGCGGCGCACGCCTGGCCAGACGCCGCTGCTTTATCGTATCGACGGACGTGTTTTCTTTGACTTCGTGATGAATCTGCTGGATACGGTGGCCTACCAGGCAATGAATCTGTTTTCCACCAAACGACTGCAGCCCCAGGTGTTGTGGATTGTCGTTATTACCGTTGTGGTTACCATCCTGCCGTTGCTGCTGTTCGAAGCCTGGCCGCAACTGGCCATGCGCAATATCGACCTGCCCTTTACCCTGCTGTGGATTATCGGTTCATGCTGCGCAGTTGGTGCGGCTTATCAGGCGAAGTACAACCGTTTCCGCTCACTGGTTCTGCTCGGCGGCGCCGGCCTGTGCAGCAGCCTCACCTATCTGTGGCTGTCCGCGCCGGATCTGGCCCTTACCCAATTAGTGGTGGAAATGGTCACCACCATTCTGCTGTTGCTGGGATTGCGCTGGCTGCCGCGCAGGATGTCAACAGAGCCGCCATCAGACCGCGGCCGGGCTCTGGTGCGGCGTTTGCGCGATATGACGATCGCCGTGGTCGCCGGCCTGGGCATGTCAATTCTTACCTACCTGCAGTTATCACGCCCTAAACCGGAAGGTGTATCGTCGTTTTATCTGGAAAAGGCACTCCCCGAAGGTGGCGGCACCAATGTGGTCAACGTATTGTTGGTAGACTTCCGCGGTTTTGACACGTATGGCGAAATTACCGTACTCAGTATCGTGGCCCTGACCGTATATGCCTTGTTGCGACGTTTTCGTCCGCCACGAGAAAGTTTGAAGGCTCTGGAAGATCGGCGTTTTCGTCAGAGCGGCGATACAGCGAGCGTCGATGAGGATGCTGAATTGCCCACGGGCACCATGCTGGTGCCGACCGTGCTGTCGCGTTTTGTCATGCCGATTTCTACGCTTATTGCATTGTTTTTCCTGTTGCGCGGCCACAATCTGCCCGGCGGCGGCTTTGTCGCAGGCCTGATTTTTGCCGCCGCCGTTATCCTGCAATATATGATGGGCGGCATCCGCTGGGTCGAAGACCGATCGCGCATCTTTCCCCAGTACTGGATTGCGGGCGGTTTGTTGATGGCTGGCGCTGCCGGCATGTCCGCATGGCTGGTCAAGCTGCCGTTTCTGTCTGCGCTGGCCGCGGATATTGATCTGGGCCCGCTTGGCCATTTGCATTTGTCCAGCGTCATCTTGTTTGACCTGGGCGTATTCGCTGTGGTGGTTGGCTCTACCTTATTCATGCTGGTCGCGCTGAGTCACCAATCCTTGCGGTTTTACAAAAAAGTGTCGGCCGAGACCGCCGAAGAAAATACGAGCAGCGACAGCACCGAATCTAGTCAGGACAGCGATGGCAGCGTGGCGGCCAAACCAGCGCTGCCGCCGAATGCCCAGGGAGCACCATCATGGAACTGATTTTGTCTATCGCCATCGGCATTATGGTCGGTTCGGGTATCTGGCTGCTACTGCGTCCGCGCACTTACCAGGTTATTATCGGCCTGACACTGGTGTCCTATGCGGTCAATTTGTTCATTTTTGCAACAGGTAAACTGACCACCGGTGCCCCGCCAATTCTGAAAAAGGGGGTGGCCACAACCCTGGCCAATTATGCCGATCCCCTGCCACAGGCGCTGGTACTGACCGCCATTGTGATCAGCTTTGCCACCACAGCCTTGTTTCTGGTCGTGATTCTGGCATTGCGCGGCCTGTCCAATACTGACCACGTAGATGGAACGGAGTCGCAATGAGCCAGTGGATGAATCATCTTCCCATCCTGCCGGTTGCCATCCCGATGATCGTGGGCGCGTTCATGCTGGTGCTGCGCGATCAGTATCGGAACGCAGCCGTTGTCCTGGGCATCATTTCCGTGCTGGCCCAGTTCTGCGTGGCGGTGGCCTTGTTCGGCATTACGACCGGCCGTATTCCCAACGACTACGAAAATCATATTATGGTGTACCTGCTGGGCAATTGGCAGGCGCCTTTTGCCATTGTGCTGGTGGCCGACCAGCTCAGCGCCATTATGCTGATACTGACTGCAGTGCTGGGGCTATGCTCGCTGCTGTATTCGACCGCGCTGTGGGATCGTGCCGGGGTCTTTTTCCATCCGTTGTTTCAGTTCATTCTGATGGGATTGAATGGCGCATTTCTTACCGGCGATCTGTTCAACCTGTTTGTCTTTTTCGAGATTTTTCTGGCCGCCTCCTATGGTCTGGCACTACATGGCTCGGGCATTGCCCGGGTCGCTGCCGGTTTGCACTATGTAACCGTCAACCTGATTGCCTCGTTCCTGTTGCTCATCGCTATTTCAGTCCTGTACGGCATTACTGGTACGCTCAATATGGCCGACTTGGGATTGCGTGCCGCCACACTAAGTGGCGACGACCGGCGATTGTTTGAGGCTGCCTGCGCCATCCTGGGTGTCGCCTTTCTGATCAAGGCAGGCGCCTGGCCATTGAACTTCTGGCTGACCAGCGCCTATTCGGCGGCAGTGGCGCCAGTAGCGGCGCTGTTTGCGATCATGAGCAAGGTAGGCATCTACGCATTGCTGCGCATTGGTTCGCTGCTACTGCCCACCGGCGCGCCGGCGGCTTTCAGTGGCGACTGGATGTTTGTAATCGGGCTGGCAACCCTGCTGTTCGGTACATTGGGAATCCTGTCGGAGAAAAACAGCGGTCGGCTGGTGGGCTATTGCATCATTATGTCTTCCGGTACCCTGCTCTCTGCACTGGGCATGCCAAGTGTCATTCTGACCGGCCCTTCCCTGTTCTATATGCTCAGTTCGGTGCTGGTGACCAGTACGTTCTTTTACCTGATCGAACTGATCAAACGTACCGAGTCTTTCGGGGGCAACGTGCTGGCGGTCAGTCTGGAAGCGTTTAGCGCCGAGGATCAGGAAAGCTCGGATTATTCCGGAACCGTTGTGGGTAAACCGATACCATTTGCTCTGGCGTTTCTGGGGTTGGCATTTTTCATCTGTGCGCTGGTCATTGCCGGCATGCCACCATTCTCGGGTTTTATCGCCAAGTTTGCCTTGCTCTCCAAAGCGCTGGATCTGTCCCAGACCAATGCATCTACTACCACCAGCGTCTGGCTGTTGGTGGTGGCCATGCTGATTTCCGGCATGGCCACGGTCATTGCCCTGGGACGCGCCGGCATTCGCATGTTCTGGAGCAGTGAGAAATTAAAGCCGCCGGTACTCAGCCGACGCGAAGCCTTTCCCATTACCCTGCTACTGATGCTGTGCATTGCGCTAACCGTTTTTGCCGGTCCGGTGATGGACCAGCTCTCGCTTACTGCCAAGCAACTTGACAACCCGGGAACCTATATGAAGGCAGTGCTCAACAGCCGGCCGGCCGTCATATCGTCACATGGAGGTGCGCAATGAAATCATGGTTTTCGTGGGTACCCATGACGCTGTTTCTGGCTGTCATCTGGATGCTGCTGGCCGATGCGCCACTGAGCACGGGCACCCTGGCTTTTGGATTGGCTGCGTCAGTGATTATTGTCCTGATGTCGCGCCGTCTGAGGCCATTTCTGGCCAGGCCGCGACGCATTTGGGTCATACTGAAACTGGCCAGTGTTGTGCTGGCAGACACGTTTCACTCCAATGTGACAGCCGTCAAAATCGTCCTGGGTTATCCAAAAATCAAGTACACGCCGGGATTTGTCTCTATTCCCCTGACGCTGCGTGACCCGCACGGGCTGGCAATTCTCGCGGCGATTATCAACTATGCGCCTGGTACCCTTTGGGCAGGCTTTCCGGAATCGGGCGATTACGTGCAACTGCATATTCTGGACTTGCCCCAGGAAAGCGACTGGGAGGCCTATATTATTGAGCGCTATGAGAAACCGTTGAAGGAGATTTTTGAATAATGGAAACCCTTCTGATCTGGTCCTGCTATTTCACCTTATTCTGTTTTGCACTGGCAGGCGTTATTCTGAGCCATCCCCTGTTTGTCGGACCGACCCCTCAGGATCGGGTATTGGGTATCGACGCCCTATATCTGATTGGCATGATGATCGCGCTGACCCTGGGCATGCTGTATCGTACATCGTGGTATTTCGATATCGCCCTGCTCGTCAGTCTTTTCGGATTTCTGAGCACCGCGGCCATGGCTCGCTTTCTACTGCGTGGCGAGGTTATTGAGCCATGATGGATACCCTGTCTCCCTGGATTGTTATTCCCGCTTCAGCGTTGATCGTAATCAGCGGCCTGCTAGTGCTGACAGCCAGCATTGGCATGGTGCGGGTCAGCAGTTTCCTGCCCCGCACCCACATACAAGCGATCATCTACTCCACAGCCCTCTGGTCCCTGCTGCTGGCGTCCCTGCTGCTGACGTTCAGCCTCAAGGATCGTACCTTCTTGCACGAAATATTGATTGGTATCTTTATTTTCATCACGTCACCGGTCAGTACCATTTTGCTGGTGCGTTCCTTCGTATTGCGTGAAGAACGGGCGAGCACGCTCGATGAAAGTGTCACGCCTTCGGCCAGGCCAACTGCTGATGCCAGTGAAGCGGAAAACGACCGTACGGCCGCCAGCGACGTTGCCTCAATAGAAGCGGAACTGGAAATGGAACCGGAGCAGGAACCGGAGCAGGACCGGGACCAGCAAAACGAACCAGATGCACAAACGACGCGTCGGCCCGACCCGTCCACCGATTTGCCAAAAGCCTGATTCAGATCGAATGCAAGGCAGTGCTTTGGCTGCTTTCGTGCACCAGGCGAGCATTTTATCTGACGGATAACTGATATTGCTTTGTGAATGCGCTGCGCCTGTTCTGTTCGTATCGCAGCGCCCTGCTTCATCGACTTGTATAACGTAGAAGAGCAAGCTGGGCAGCGGAAGGCAGCTGTAAAAGGCAGCAATACTGGGCTCGCGGCGGCATCGCCGCACGTTTTGCAGCGCCTCTTTGCTCCCGCCTTACGCTGCGATACTGAGCAACCAGCCCGCAACACCACTGCACATAACGACCAGCCATGGTGGAAGTTTCCAGAACATCAATGCGACCAGTGCGATCAACGCCAACCCGAAGTCATGCGGGCGATCAATGGCGCTGGTCCATACCGGCTGATACAGTGCGGCCAGCAGCAGACCCACGACGGAAACGTTGACGCCGGCCAGCGCGGCGCGGGTGCGCTGATGGTGACGCAATCGCTCCCAGAACGGCAAAACACCGACTACCAGAAGAAAAGATGGCGCGAAAATTGCAAGCAAGCAAATCAGCCCGGTGAACCAGGCAGGCGCACCGGTGCTCATGGCCGCGCCTAGAAAGGCTGCAAAGGTAAACAACGGACCAGGCACGGCCTGCGCTGCGCCGTAGCCGGCCAGGAAGGCGTCATTGCTAACCCAGCCCGTTGGAACCACCTGCGCCTGCAGCAGCGGTAGAACGACGTGGCCACCGCCAAAGACCAGGGAGCCGGCGCGGAAAAAAGCGTCCATCATGGCTATCATATGGTTTTGTACAAGTTGGGCCACAACCGGCAGCCCGGCCAGTAAAACAAAAAACAGCGCAAGACACAGGATGCCTGTCCGTCGGCTTACCACGACCGGCAATGCATCCAGCATGTTGTTCTGAGCCGGCTTGAACAGCCACAGCCCCGTCAGTGCCGCAACCATGATGATACTCACCTGCCCCCATAGGGGCGGCGCCAGCAATGCGGCAACGGCGGCGATAGTCATCATGGTAATGCGTATGGTATCCGTACACAGCGTGCGCGCCATGCTCCATACCGCCTGCGCCACGACAGCAACGGCGGCGACCTTCAGACCCTGCAGTGCACCTGCAGGCATGACATCGGCATAGCTGGATATGCCCAGCGCAAACAGGATCAGGGCTATGGCCGAAGGCAGTGTAAAACCGGC
This sequence comes from Advenella incenata, assembly GCF_004217095.1. Classification (GTDB taxonomy): domain Bacteria; phylum Pseudomonadota; class Gammaproteobacteria; order Burkholderiales; family Burkholderiaceae_B; genus Advenella; species Advenella incenata. Next base: position 2,341,243 of record NZ_SHKO01000001.1, read on the forward strand.
CCATGCCACCACAGCACCCATATATCCAGCCCTGGATAAGCCCAGTGCAATGCCCACCTGGCTGCTGGCCGGCCCTGGCAGAAATTGGCATAACGCAACCAGATCGGCGTAACTGCGCTCAGACAGCCAGCGGCGTCGGGTCACAAACTCTTCGTGAAAGTACCCCAGATGAGCAATCGGGCCACCAAAAGAAGTCAGGCCCAGACGCAGAAAGACAAGAAAAACAGACCACGAAGCAGCTTTATCGGTTCGGGTTTGAGGCTGGTTCATCGTGGTGCTTACTCGATTTATCGAAAGCGGTCATCATAATTCAAATATGATGACAAAGTCCTCTTTTACTATTCGATTGTCCTCGGCATGCCCTTTTGACACCGTGAACGCTTAAGTGATTTACGGTTTATGCACGGTAAAGGCAAACCGGCCGCAGCAACACCCGTCACGGGTTACGAGCAGCCTCAGTCGCTGAGGCGACCGCTGGTGATGGCAGAAAATGGGGGATAAAAAAGCCTGCAATGCAGGCTCTTGTTTGCGGCTATCGTTTGGACAGTGTGAATCTCGCCTACGCTGTTTACCCGATCACGACTGACCTCTGGCCGGCAAGAATGCTGGAGCGTCGGACATGAAGCCTGGTCGCAGCGCTCGCTGGCAATTCAAACGTCCAGTGGCTCGGTCCACTCGTCGATGAACTGGGTGTAATCCGAACGCTTTTTCTGCGGGATGGGCATTCTGGGTGTACCGATCGCAATAAAGCCCAGGAACCGATAGTCAAGCGAATCAAAGCCGAGTCCTGCTTGAAATTCATCAATGTAGGTGGCAATACCCGTGCTCCAGAATGCGCCGTAGCCCAGCATATAAGCTGCATTCAGGATATTGGTGACGGCGGCACCGGTAGCGAGAACCCGCTCAGTCTCGCTGATGGCGGTATTGCCATAATCGATATGGCAGGCCACAGCAATGATCATGGGCACTTCGCTGAGCCAGGCGCGGGTTGCCGCTTCTTTTTCGGGCGTGAACGGGGTGTCGCTCTGCTGGCGCAGTCCGATGGAAAAGTCGGCGAACTTGCTGATGGCCGGGCCGCGAATAATCTTGAACCGCCAGGGTTGAAGGTTGCCGTGATCAGGCGCTGCCATGGCGGCCTGTAGAATTCGGGCCAAATCATCATCATTGGGCGCAGGCGCCGTAACCAGTTTCATGGAGCTGCGAGACAACAGAAAATCAATGGGTTGAGTCATGAACAATTACCTGAGTTGCAATAGGAATATGATAGCGCAGCAGTGCCCGAAATGGGCCGATGACCCTGATGACAAAGGAAGATCGCCAGGCCGATTCGCCGGCCTTAATGGCGCAGTAGTGCCTTCATATCCCGTACCGCCTTTTCCCAACCGTCAAATATCGCCTGGGCCACGATGGCATGGCCTATATTCAATTCAGAGATGCCGCCAAGCGCCACAATGGCCTGGACGTTCTGATAATGCAGACCATGGCCGGCATTGACTTTCAAGCCCTGGCGCAAGCCTTCCGCAATCGCCAGCCGGATGCGTTCAAGTTCAAGCTGCTGTGCCTCGCCCGTGGCTTGCGCGTAGCTGCCCGTATGCAGCTCAATGACGCCGGCGCCCGCCTGTACGGCGGCACGGATCTGTTCAGGATCAGGATCGATAAAGAGTGACACCCGTGCATCTGCGGCGTGCAGCTTGCTGATGGCCTGGCTGACCGATTCGAAGTGGGTCTGAACATCCAGCCCGCCTTCGGTGGTCAGTTCCTGGCGCTTTTCTGGCACCAGACAGACATCATGAGGACGCACCTGACAGGCGATATCCAGCATTTCGTCGGTCACAGCGCATTCCAGATTCATTCGCGTTTTCAACAAGGGCCGCAAGGCATGGACATCGCTATCCTGAATATGCCGGCGATCTTCGCGCAAATGCAGCGTAATGGCGTCAGCGCCAGCCTGCTCGGCCAGCAACGCTGCACGGACCGGATCAGGATAGCCACAACCGCGCTGCTGGCGCAGCGTGGCCACATGATCAATATTTACACCCAGATCAATCATGAATACGTCCTGCTTTATGGCTGTGTTGACGGCGTGATTTGTGTCGCGTTACCAGAAACGGGCGCCGTATTGGTCAAGGGAGCATCGGGATTCGGACGCATCGTGGTATCACGATTCCAGCCGCCACCCAGGGCCTTATACAACTCCACTTTGTTCAGCAAGGACTCGAGCCCAACCTGGACGAAACTTTGCTGTACGGTGAACAGATTGATCTGCGCAGTTTGAACTTGCAAGAAGCTGTCTATGCCGTTTCTGTAACGCAGATCCGACAGATTGAGCGATTCGTATGCAGATTTTTGTTGGTCCCTGAGGGCTTGCAACTGCGCACCGTAGGTCGCTTCCCCTGCCAGCGAGTCAGCCACTTCCTTGAATGCCGTCTGAATCGATTTCTCATACTGAGCCACTGCAATATCCTTGCGTACTTCACTCAGCTCAAGATTGTTACGCAACCGCCCTGCCGTAAAGATTGGCATGGTGATAACCGGGTTGAACGACCAGGAACCTTGTCCGCCAGAAAAAAGCGTACCCAAGCCCAGACTGGCCGATCCAATCAGCCCGGTCAGTGAAATGCTTGGGAAAAAAGCCGCTCTTGCCGCGCCGATGTTGGCATTGGCAGCCAGCAACTCGTGTTCTGCGGCAATAATATCTGGACGTCTTACCAGCAGATCGGAAGGCAGTCCCGCAGGGATTTTCGTCATTAATACGTCGCCGGCGAACGGGCTGGCCGCAGGCAGGCCGGCCGGAATCGGTGCGCCGATAATCAGCTGCAACGCATTTCGGGCCAGTTGTTCGCTGCGATCCAGTTCAGCTGAGCTTGCCCGGGCAGAGTCCAGCAGATTCTTGGCCTGATTGACATCCAGCGCCGACGCTACGCCGCCGCGAAAACGCGTCTGCACCAGATCATAGGTAGACTGACGCGATTTGAGCGTCTTGGCAACCAGATCCCTTTGCTGTTGAGCGGCACGCAAATTGTAGTAAGCCGTAGCCAGTTGACCGATCAGATTGATCTGCGCCGTTTTGCGTCCTTCCACGGTGGCCAGATAAGCCTGGAACGCCGCTTCAGACAAGTTGCGCTGTTTGCCGAAGAAATCCAGTTCAAAGTCGGTAATACCGATACCTGCCGTAAAGCTGCGCGAGACCGACGGACTATCCGGGCCGGCCATACGCATATTGGGCGGCATGCGCTGGGCCGTTTCCTGCGCCGTAGCTCCAATTTGCGGGAACTGGTCGCTGCGCGTAATGCCATATTGGGCACGCGCCTCATCAACCCGCTTTACCGCAATACGCATGTCGCGGTTATTTTCCAGCGCCAAGCCAATCAGCGCCTTCAGGCGGGGTTCACGGAAAAACTGCTCCCATCCCAAGTCGGCAACCGTCGCCTGGTTGGCGTTGTTTTGTCCCGGATAGGTAGACGGAACCGGTGCGTCCGGCCGCGTATAGTCGGGTGACAAAGAGCAGCCAGCCAGCAGGACGGCCATGAAAACAGCGGAAAAACGGGGCAATGTACGTTGTGACCCTTGCATGATTACTCATTTCCTTTTGGAGGTGATCCGTCCTGACGTTTGCTGTCGCCACTGGCGGTCATATCATCTGCCTCAGCCACATCGGTATAGATATGCTGAGATTCTTTTTCGGCTTCGGTGGCTTTCTCGTGTTCATCAGCCTGACGACCCAACAGCCGTGGTTTCACTTTGAAGAACGTCATCACCACAACGAAGAACGTTGGGACGAACAGCACGGCAAACGGTGTCGCCGCTACCATACCGCCAAACACCCCATAACCCACAGCCTGCTGGCTTGCCGCACCTTCGGCGTTGGCCAGCATAAGCGGTATGACGCCCATGATAAATGCGAACGAGGTCATCAGAATTGGGCGGAACCGCAGTTTGGCCGCCTCAAGCGTGGACTCAACCAAGCCCTTGCCCGAAGCATAGGCGTCTTTGGCAAATTCCACAATCAGAATGGCGTTCTTTGCGGACAGACCAATAACGGTAATCATCCCCACCTGGAAGTAAATGTCATTTGACATGCCCACCAGGGTAACCAGACCGACCGTGCCCAGCATACCCAGCGGTACGATCAGAACGGCCGACAAAGGAATCCACCAGCTCTCATAGAGCGCCGCCAGCACCAGGAATACCACTGCAAAAGCCAGCGCAAGCAAAATCGTGGCCTGACTTCCTGCCTGCACTTCCTGATAGGACAGACCCGTCCACTCATAGCCGATACCCGCAGGCAATTGGCCAATCAGTTTCACAATCTCGTCCATCGCCTCGCCGTTGGCATAGCCGGCATTGGCCTGCCCCTGGATAGTGATGGAATCATAGCTGTTGTAACGCTGGATCTGCGTTTCGCCATGTACCCAGTCAAGGGTCACGAACGAAGACATGGGGACCAGTTCGCCATTGGTGTTATGCACCCGCAGTTTGAGAATATCTTCAGGCGACATCCGCTGCGCGGCTTCGGACTGAATCCACACGTTCTGCATCCAGCCCTGGTTCGGGAATTGCCCCAGATAACTGTTACCGATCGTGCCCGAGAGGACATTACCTACTTCGGTCATATTCACGCCCAGCGAATAGGCTTTGACGCGGTCAACCGTGACTTTCAGCTGCGGGCCAGGGCCCAGGCCGGAAATACGCACCTGCGACAGAATCTTGCTCTGGCCAGACAGCTGTATCAGTTGGTTGGCCGCTTCACGCAATTGGGTCTGACCCATACCACCGCGATCCTGCAAGCGCAAGTCAAAACCAGTAGCCGTACCCAGCGACGGGATGGACGGTGGCACAATCGATAGCACCATGGCATCAGGAATACCGAAAAGCAGTTGCCCCGTGGCGCGACCTGCGACCGACATGGCGTTGTGCTCTGCCCCTTTGCGCTCATCGAATTTCTTGAATGGCGTAAAGGCAATGGCCGAGTTCAGACCGGAGCCGTTGAAACTGAAACCCTGCACGGTGATGATATTCTCCACCTCAGGCTGTTTCCCATAGTACTCCTCGACCTGCTTGATGACTTCTTCAGTCCGCTTGGCTGAGACACCAGCCGGCAACTCAATATTGGTGACGGCGTAGCCCTGATCTTCGGTCGGCAGGAACGAAGTGGGCAGACGCAGATACAGAAAGCCCAGCAGAATGACCAGCCCCAGATAAATCAGCATCATGCGTCCACCGCGTTTGAGCATGCTGCCCACGAAACCAGTATAGTTGTTCGTGATTCTGGCAAACGTCCGGTTAAACCAGCCGAAAAAGCCTTTTTTATCATGATGCCCCTTGGGCACAGGCTTGAGCAGCGTGGCGCACATCGCTGGCGTAAAGGTCAGCGCCAGGAATGCGGAAAAGCCGATAGAAATGATCATTGCCGCGGCGAACTGGCGATAAATCACGCCTGCGGACCCGCTCATGAAGAACAGGGGCGCGAACACGACCATCAACACAAGTGTAATACCAACGATCGCCCCGAAAATCTGTGGCATCGCCTTGACCGTGGCTTCTTTGGGGTGCAGGCCTTCTTCGGCCATGATCCTTTCAACGTTCTCCACCACCACAATGGCGTCATCCACCAGAATACCGATGGCCAGCACCATGGCGAACATCGTGAGCGTATTGATGGAGTAACCCATGGCCGACAGCGTAGCCAGCGTGCCCATCAGCGCCACCGGGACCACAATCGCAGGTATCAGTGTATAGCGGATGTTCTGCAGGAACAGGTACATCACGACGAACACCAGCAGCATCGCCTCAACCAAGGTGTGAACCACCTGGGTGATAGACGCATCGACGTACGGAGCCGTGTTGTAGGGAACCTTGTATTCAATATTGTCAGGGAAATACTGGGCCAGATTTTCCATCTCGGCCTGGACCAGGTTCGAGGTTTCCAGCGCATTGGCGTTGGGCGCCAGCGAGACGGCGAATGCAGCTGCCGTTTTGCCGTTCAGGCGTGATCCAAACTGATAGGAATCGGCACCCACTTCAATGCGGGCCACATCGCGCAGTCGAACTGTCGAGCCGCCTGTTGTGGCGCGCAGAACAATATCGCCAAACTCCTTAACGGTGCTAAGCTGGCCATTGACGATTACCGTCGCACTGGTGGTCTGGTCATCCGGCGTTGGCGGCGACCCCAGGGTACCGCCGGTAATTTGCGCATTCTGTGTTTGCAGGGCGGTCTTGATATCGCTGGTGGTCAGGCCAAACGACGTCATTTTTGCCGAATCTACCCAAATACGCATGGCGCGTGGTGACGCAAACAGCTGGAATTCGCCGACACCCTTGATCCGGGAGACCGAGTTCTGGATATTGCGCGTGATGTAGTCGCCCAGGCCTGCATCGTCGAGCGAGCCGTCGGTAGAGGTCAGGGTCACGATCATCAGGAACCCTGCCGTACTCTTGGAGAACGTAATTCCCTGTTGAGTCACCGCCTGAGGCAGCTTGGAGTTTACGCTGGAAATACGGTTCTGGACGTCCACCTGGGCAAGATCCGGGTCGGTGCCCGGTTCAAAGGTCACGTCGATTTTGGCGGCGCCGTAGGAATCGCTGGTAGAGGCATAGTACAGCATACCCTGGGCACCGTTGAGCTCGTTCTCGATCAAACTGGTAACCGAGCGGGCGACCTCTTCGGCGCCTGCACCAGGGTATGTAGCACGTACGGTGATGGTCGGCGGTGCCACTTCAGGGTACTGCGAAATTGCCATATTGGGGATGGAAACGATACCCGCAAAGAATATGATAATCGCAATAACCCAGGCAAAAATTGGCCGGTTAATGAAAAAATTTGACATGTTTTATATACTCACTGTGCCGGCTTGTCGCCCTGCTGTTCAGGCTTGCTTTCCTGTGCTGGGGTCTTGTCAGCCCCTTGCTTGGGTGGTTCCTGAGTGCCAGACTCAGGCTGCTGGCTCTTATCGCCTGCCGCCTTGTCTTTTTTCCAGGGCTGAGGTTTGACCGGAGCGCCTGGGCGAATTTTTTGGAATCCTTCAACAATCACTTCGTCACCGGCTTTAAGGCCCTGTGTAACGATCGTATCGGTTTTCACTTCGCCGCCTGTCTGGATGGTCACCACAGAAACCTTGCCGTCGCGTACAACCATGGCATTGTTCAGACCATCGGTAGAACGCTGAATGGCTTGGGTTGGAATGAGCAACGCCTTATCATCCTTGCCCTGCTCTAGCTTGACAGTAACGTACATGCCAGGCAGCAGCAGCTTGTCCGAGTTGGGGAATGTGGCCCGCAGGGTCACCTGGCCGGTAGTAGGTTCAACGCTGACGCCGGTAAAAAGCAACTGGCCATTTTCCGGGTACTGTGTACCGTCTTCCAGTTCAAGCTGAACCACAGCCGTGTTTTCGTCAACCTTGGTCAATTGCCCATCTGCCATCGCCTTGCGCAAACGGTACAGTTCGGCAGTAGACTGGGTAAAGTCTACGTAAACCGGGTCCATTTGCTGCACATGCGCCAATTCGGTAGCTTCGGTCCCGCTGACCAGCGCTCCTTCAGTAACCAGTGCCCGGCCAATAATGCCGTCAATGGGCGATTCCACATCGGTATAAGACAAATTGATACGGGCTGCATCCAGGGCAGCTTTAGCTGAAGCGATGGTAGCATCTGCCTGATTTGCCTGCGCCCGGGCATCGTCATATTCCTGACGGCTCACGGCATTGGATTTGACCAGCGTGCTATAGCGATTGGCCAGTTGCCGGGCACTGCCTGCCGTCGCTTTGGCCTGATTCAAGGCCGCTTCGGCCTGTGCATATTGTGCCTGGTAGGTCGCCGGATCAATCCGGAAGAGCACCTGCCCTTTTTTCACCTCGCGACCCTGCTCAAATTCAATTTTTTGCACAATACCGTTAACCCGGGCACGCACCTGCGCATCACGCACAGCACTGACCCGACCAGGGAGCGTGGTAAAGATGGTGGTGGGTGTTTCGGCCAGTTTGATTGTGCTGACAGGTGTCGGCGGCGGGCCGCCTTGCGCGCCTGCTTGCTGATCTTCCTTACCGCAACCGCTTAGCGCAACCAGGCACGACAGCAAAACTGTTGCAACATAGCGCTTGTGTAAAAAGAGTCTGTTTGTCATTGGGTTGGAAACCTTGAGAGCGAGGGCTGATCCTGACGGATAGCAGATTGAACGGTATTGAAGAAAAGATTATAACCAGAAAATAATTGCCTAAGCAAATACTATTTAGTATAAACCCTTAAGTTCTAGGGTTTTTATCGAATTCTCGGGAATGTTGTGAGCACACTCACCTGAGAAAAGGACTAAGAAGGACCAAGCGGCGCAATGTGCCGGATCCGTCGCATAATGACAAAACACAGCTGTGAAGGCCCCGCTGCCAGTACAGTGGCTAACTCAGGCCACCGTATCAGCGGGCCAATACCGGGTGCAACCTGGCTGCATCACCACTGGTACAGCGCCTGGCAAATCGAGCTGAGCGATCAGTCGCCGACAAAGATGCAATAAAAATAACACGCCTATGCCTGTTTTGTCGCCATCTGCCCGCCAGGAAGGGTCAAAATCTACTTTTTAAACCCGCACAGTATCAATCGAGCAACAGGGCATCATCGGTGATCTGCTCTCCCCTGACCTTCTCGAACATTTGCAGCAGGTCCCTGACCGTCATGTCCCGGCGCTGCTCGCCGGCCACATCCAGAACAACCTGTCCCTGATGCAGCATAATCGTCCGTTCGCCGATCTCCAGTGCTTGCTTCATACTGTGCGTGACCATCATAGTGGTCAGTTTCTGTTCAGTCACGATCTTTTCTGTAAGATCCAGAACAAATTGCGCGGTCCGTGGATCGAGCGCAGCAGTATGTTCGTCCAGCAGGAGTATTTTGCTTGGCTGCAGTGCCGCCATCAATAGACTCACCGCCTGACGCTGTCCGCCAGACAACAGGCCGATGCGGTCAGTCAGCCGCGACTCCAGGCCCAGCCCCAGAATGGTCAGGCGCTCCCGGAACAACTGTCGCAGATCACTGCGCAAAGCCGGACGAAGGCCGCGTTGGCCGCCCCGACAATAGGCCAGCGACATATTTTCTTCGATCGTCAGGTCTTCACAGGTGCCCGCCATCGGGTCCTGAAACACCCGCGCCACATTGACCGCCCGCTGCCACACGCTTTTGCGGGTGACGTTCTGGTCGTTGATATGAATCGTGCCGGAGTCAACCATCAGCTCACCCGACACCGCATTCAGAAAAGTGGACTTACCGGCGCCGTTGGAGCCGATCACGGTCACGAATTGCCCTTGTGGGATACTCAGGGACAAGCCACGCAACGCGCGGGTTTCAATGGGGGTGCCGGCATTGAAGGTAATATGTAGATTTTGTGCGTTCAACATATCAGGCGCGTCCTTTGATTCGCAGGTTACGGCGAAGCTTGGGCAGAATCAGTGCGATGGCCACCAGCAATGCAGTAATCAAATTCAGATCCTGTGCCTTGAGGCCGATGAAATCGCTGTTGAGCGCCAATGCAATGAAAAAACGATAGAGGATAGCCCCTACTATAACGGCCAGCGTAATAAAAAGAAAACGTCGTGCAGGCAAAATGCTTTCTCCCACGATGACCGCCGCCAGGCCAATCACAATGGTGCCGATTCCCATGGAAATATCAGAGCCGCCCTGCGATTGGGCAAACAGTGCTCCGCCCAGGCCCACCAGCGCATTGGACAGCGCCATGCCAATAAGCACCATGCGGTCTGTAGCAATGCCCTGGGCTCGCGCCATTCGCAAATTCGAGCCGGTCGAACGCATGGCCAGTCCCGAGCGGGTTGAAAAATAGGCGTCCAGCAGAATTTTGGCGCCAACCACCACAATGAACAGCAATACGGGGCGCCAGACATAATCGTCGAGCGCCGCCGGTTGCGTGAGCGAAAACACGGTGTCGCTGGTGATCAGCGGGATATTGGGTCCACCCATGATGCGCAAGTTGATCGAATACAGGGCCGTCATCATCAAAATACTGGCCAGCAGGTCCATGATGCCCAACTTGACGTTGAGCCAGCCGGTGATCATTCCGGCAAAGCCGCAAGCGAGCATCGCTGCCGCGCTGGCCACGAAGGGGTCATAACCGCTACTGACCAGAAGCGCAGACACCGCGCCGCCCGTAGCAAACGTACCATCGACCGTCAGATCGGGAAAGCGCAAGACGCGAAAGGAGATGAACACGCCCAGCGCGACCAGGCTGTAGATAAAACCCAGTTCCAGCGCGCCAAGGGAAGAAAAAAGAGACATGTTAAGAACTTGTGATCAAATAAAAAAGCCTGAGATGAGCCCAGGCCGGTGAAAATGGTGACAACGGGTTATTTCACAACCACTTTGGCGCTTTTGACAAAGTCTTCGCTCAATGTGACCCCTTGCTTTTGGGCAGCCCCCGGGTTGACGAACAACTCCAGCGTTTTGCTGGTTTCGGAAGCGATGCTGCCTGGCTTCTCGCCTTTCAGGATACGCGCTACGATTGTACCAGTCTGAATTCCCAGATTCTTGTAGTTGATGCCCAGCGCGGCAATGGCCCCGCGCTTGACGCTATCGGTGTCCGAAGCGACCAGCGGGATCTTGGACTCGTTGCCGACCTTGACCAAGGCTTCGTAGGCCGATACCACGTTGTTGTCGGTATTGGTATAGATCACATCAACCTTGCCTGCCAGACTGCGCGCAGCCGATCCCACATCGACCGAGCGTGGCGCGGACGCTTCAACAAGCGTCATGCCAGACTTGGGCAACAGTTCCTTCAGGCGTTTGACCACCACGCTGGAATTGGCTTCGCCCGGATTGTAAACAATTCCTACGCGCTTGGCCTTGGGCAATACCTGCTTGATCAATTCAATCTGCTTTTCCAGGACCAGCACGTCGGAAACACCTGTTACGTTGGCGCCCGAGGCCTCCATGGACTTGACCAACTGGGCGGCAGCCGGGTCAGTGACAGCCGAATACACCACCGGAATAGTCTTGGTTGCTGCAACCACAGCCTGTGCTGATGGCGTGGCAATGGCCACTATGGCATCGGGCCTTTCACCGATGAACTGGCGTGCAATCTGGGCTGCCGTACCGGTATTGCCCTGCGCGCTTTGATATTTCCATTTCAGATTTTTGCCTTCTACAAAGCCTTCCTTGGCCAGACCTTCCTTTACACCATCGCGCACGGCATCCAGGGCCGGATGTTCAACGATGGATGTAACGGCAACAAACTTGTCTGCCGCCTGGGCTGTGCCCGCAAGCAATGCGGTTGAAACCAGCGCGGCGGAAAGACAGAAAGCAAACGTGCCCTTGATCATAACAACTCCTGAATGACATGTTCTGAACTCAGCGATTCTGTCACAGCGAACCGCTTTGTACCAGTGGTATTAACGAGAATAAGTGCGCTGGTAACGTAACCTGGACGCACAGCCAAGGTTGCCGGCACTTAGAAACTGATCAGTTCTCCGGTCTTGCCGTTTTCCTGCAGCAGCGTCCGAAGCCAGCCCGTCGCCGGCAGCCGGTACAGGCTCTGCACCCGTCTGGCTCGCTGCTGCAACTGCTCGAGCGTGACCTGCAATGGAGGACCGCAAAATGCAATGACGATACGGTTCCCATCAATTGTTTCGGGAAACAGGATCACGCGATCATCAAATGCCTTTTTGATATTGCGAAAATTCTTGCGAAAACTGCCGTGATGGCCGAATAGGTTTATCGTGACTACTCCCAGATCGCCGCATACCTGCCGACAACCCCGGTAAAACTGGTCAGACGAACAGACCGGCCCCTGCGCGGTGTAATCATACAGATCCACCATGAGCGCGCCATAGCCGTTTTCATTGAGCGGATCCTGGACCCAGTCCTGCGCATCTTCATGCACCACCCGGCACGAGGCCGTTTGCTGCAACTCAAAAGCAGACTCACATATGGCGGTGACCTGGGGATTCCATTCCACGGTCACGACATCGCTATCGAAATGATGCTGGCAAAAACGCGTCAGCGACCCGGCCCCCAATCCCAGAATACCAATACCCCGATCAACCGGTGGGGCCAGAAACAACAGCCAGGCCATCATTTGCTGTGTATAGTCGAACTCCAGTTTTTCAGGACGGTTCACCCGCATGGCGCCCTGAATCCATTCGCTATTGAAATGCAGGTACCGCACACCCTGCGATTCGGAAATCATCGGTTCATCGTAGTCGGGATGTGGTTCCGTTTTCTGGTGCTGCATGTACAATCAAACCCGTTCAAAGATGGCGGCAATGCCCTGCCCGCCGCCTATACACATGGTTACCAATGCGTAGCGACCGCCAACACGTTGCAACTCGTGCAAGGCCTTCACTGTAATGATGGCCCCGGTTGCACCCACCGGATGGCCCAGCCCGATACCGCTGCCGTTGGGATTGACTTTGGCCGGATCCATTCCCAATTGCTGCGTGACTGCGCAAGCCTGGGCTGCAAACGCTTCATTGGCCTCAATCACGTCCATATCTTCAATCTTCAGCCCGGCCCTGGCCAGTGCATTGCGCGTTGCCGGAACCGGACCAATACCCATCAGGCGAGGGTCAACACCGGCGTGGCCGTAAGCCACCAGGCGGGCTAGCGGTTTCGCGCCGCGCTCCTTGACCATTTCACCGTTCATGAGCACCAGTGCGGCTGCGCCGTCATTAATACCCGACGCATTACCAGCGGTAACTGTTCCGGCTTCCTTGACAAACACCGGTTTCAGGGCAGACAGCCCCTCGAGCGTGATGTCGCGTCGAACATGCTCATCGGTATCGAACACAATATCGCCCTTGCGTGATTTCATGACCACCGGCACGATCTGCTCCTTGAAATAGCCCAGGTCAATGGCGTTCGCCGCGCGTTGATGGGAAGCGACGGCCAGTTCGTCCTGCTGCTGACGGGACACGCCGTATTCCCTGGCTACGTTTTCGGCCGTGACCCCCATATGCATTTTTTCAAACGGATCGGACAACGCGCCGGTCATCATGTCTTGCATCACACTGTCACCCATTCTGGCGCCAAAGCGGTGTGCCGGCGCTATGTAAGGCGCGCGGCTCATGTTCTCGACGCCGCCGGCGATAGCAATTTGGGCGTCTCCCAGCAGCAATGTCTGGGCAGCGGAGACGACGGCCTGCAGGCCGGAGCCGCACAGGCGGTTGACATTGAAGGCCGGCGTGCCCTGTGCGACACCGGCAGTGACCGCCGCATAGCGCGACAGATACATGTCGCGTGGCTCGGTATTGATGACATGTCCAAGCGCAACGTGGCCGATATCGTCGCCCGTCACCGCAGCACGCTCCATGGCTGCCCGGATGACCGTTGCTCCCAGCTCGCCAGGGCTTACATTTTTCAGACTTCCGCCAAAGCCGCCAATGGCAGTACGAACACCGGATACCACGAAAACGTCAGGCATGATAATTCCTTTTTTTGTGTAAAGAGAACCGAATCATAACGCATCCGGCATACAATGAAAGCCCGCTGTTTGTGTTCAACGGAAAATCAGGACCGCTATGAAAATCGCTACTTGGAATGTCAATTCGCTCACTGTACGTCTGCCGCAGGTATTGGCCTGGCTGGATCAGCACAGTATCGATATTTTGTGTATTCAGGAGCTCAAGCAGGTCAATGAAAAATTTCCCAAAGATGCGTTCCAGGAACTGGGTTACGACGCCGTCTGGACCGGTCAGAAAACCTACAACGGCGTGGCCATTTTGTCGCGTTCGTCACTGGAAGACGTGATCGTCAACAATCCGCTTTACCCCGATACCCAGCAACGGCTGATCACCGCCACCTGCCAGACCAGCGAAGGTCCGATGCGCGTCATCTGCGCCTATTGCCCCAACGGCAGTGCGCTCGATAGCGACAAATACAACTACAAACTGGAATGGTATGCTGCGCTCAACCAGTTCGTTGAAGCACAGATGAAATTATTTCCCAATCTGACCATTTGCGGCGACTACAACATTGCGCCCGAAGACCGCGATGTGCATCCCAAATATACGGGCGATATTCTGATCTCCCCCAAGGAGCGCGCCGCCATGCAGGCGCTCAGCGGCCTTGGGCTCAGCGACTCATTTCGTCTGTTTGACCAGGAAGAAAAACTGTTCAGTTGGTGGGATTACCGGATGATGGGGTTTCGCCGCAACGCCGGGCTTCGCATCGACCATATCCTGCTGAGCCCGTCGCTGACCCCGCATTGTACAGCCTGCGTTATCGACAAGGCGCCCCGTGGCAATGAACAACCGTCGGACCATGCGCCGGTCGTTGCCACGCTCTCTTTGTCATTTGCCTGACAAGATCCTGGCGCGCTGCGATTGCCTGATGATCGCAAAATGCAAATAAAGGCCGGAAATTTTCCGGCCTTTATTTGCATTTACTGGATTAAGCGCTTCATGAACACTGGCAACGTACCGGGCAAGGCTCAAGGGGCCCTTTGCCAGTACCACTAAGCTGCCTGCAGCGGGATCACATGACGACTTTGTCGTGTCATGACCTGCCAATTTTGGGCGCTTGCTGTGCCAAAGCACGTTACCCTGTTGCTAATGTAGCGCCAGCTTTACTACTCGCCGTCCAGAATCTGGTCTTCAAAGCTGGTGGCCGCCTGTTCGCTGGACATCGGCACGTACAGCACGCCCGACGTAATGGGCTTGCCGATATTGATGATCGATACCAGACGGTTTTTCTGGGTTACGGCAAAGCTCTTGCCGATATTGTTGCTGGTCAGACTGGCCAGTCGCTGGCTGCCCGATGGGGAAAACTCAAGTTTCACAAAAGCCTTGCCGGCGCTGTTGCGAGTCGCCACGGCGTTCTGCAAGTCGTTGCGGGTCAGCGTCTGGGTCGGATCGACATGCACCAGCACGCCATTTTGTCGCACGGCCGTATAACCCTGCATTGGCGTGCGCGACGCAATATACATGATAAGTGACGATGAAGCGACCGAGCTCGACGGTGCTGGCGGAGTGGAAGCCGCGGGGGCCGGCGCCTGGCCGGAAGAAGACGGTGGCGAAGTCGGCACATCACTGACTCGCGTGCCGCCTGAACGATTCTTGAGCAAGTGATCCATAGTGTCACAGCCTGCCAGGGTCAGCGTAGCAGCGATTGCGACAAAAAGTGCCCCTCTTTTCATGTGCATAATCGGTTTCCTTAATTCTGGTAAAAGATTTATGGCGCCATTATAAGATATTGTAGAAAATTCTCATGGACACTTTTCCCACCCGATCACAAAAAGCGTTCATGACTTTTAAGATAGCGCCATTTGCCTGGAGGCAGGTCCGCCAGCGACACATTGCCCATGCGAACCCGTTTTAAGCCGATCACATTTAAGCCCACCATTTGGCACATGCGGCGAATCTGCCGCTTCTTGCCTTCCTGCAAAATGAACTTGAGCTGGTCGTCATTTTGCCAGCTTACCTGCGCCGGACGCAGCACATCACCGTCAAGGGATAGCCCGTGACTGAGCAATTGCAGCCCATTGCCGCTGATCCTGCCTTCGACGCGAACCAGATATTCCTTTTCCACTTCGGAGTCTTCGCCGATCAGCTGTCGGGCAATACGTCCGTCCTGAGTCAGAACCAGCAGGCCTTGGGAATCGATATCCAGCCTGCCGGCAGGCGCCAGCCCTCTTAAATGTGATGGACTGAAGGTATGCTTGTCACGATCGTACTGCCGATCGGGCGTGATCAAGGTTACCGCAGGCCGATAACCTTCTTCGGCCTGACCGGACACGTAGCCCACCGGCTTATTCATAATGATAGTGACGCGGGCCGTCTGTCGCGCCTGGGCTGACTTGTCCAGCGTAATGGACTGATTGGGAAACGCCTTCTCGCCCAGCGTGGCGACCTTTCCGTCTACGCGCACCCAACCGCGTTCAATGTAAGCGTCGGCTTCACGTCGGGAACACAGTCCTCGTTCGGCAAGCAGTTTAGATATTCTTGTCTTTTCCATTTGATTCCGTTTGCTTACGCAAATTTGCTATAGTGTGTTTCTTTGTCCGGACGCACCGGACGTTTCTGTTTGAACGTGGCCATTTCAATACCACGATTTATCTGCAGGCTCTCACATCCCGCGACCCATGAAGCATGAACCTTATTCCCCTGGCTGGCTGAGCCGGCCACCGCCTAAACTGGATCCTGTCCAGAAATACTGGCTGTCTCGTCCCGGCCCGCTTACTGAGGGCTTGCGCAGACAAGGTGACGTACGCATCCAGGTTGTCGGTGAATTTGCCGAAGTAGTCAGCACAGATGAAGCGCGGACCATCAGAAAGGCAGCCAATACGGTTGTCTGGGTACGGGAGATCTGCATGTCTATTGACGGCACGCCTGCGGTAGTCGCCCGCAGCATAACGCCGCTGGATGCTGCCCAATCAGTATGGCAGGCAGTACGTCGGCTACGCACACGGCCACTGGCCGATATTCTGTATCATGATCCGGCTATTGTACGATCTGTGTTCGAGTCCTGCATAGCAAAATCGCCAATGCCAATATTTAAAGCCGTCGTGCGCGCTGACCAACTGCCCTCGCCTTCACTGTCCAGGTTGCCCACGCGTCGCTCGGTTTTCTGGAAAAACGGCCAGCCGCTGCAGGTAACCGAATGTTTTTTACCGGCCTTCTGGTCGCAATTGCTCAAGTATCCCAGGGTTTGACAGGGCTGGCATTTCAATTGTCATACAGACTACTTTCAAAGCAGACGGTCGTAAATTTTGCAAAGACAAGCGTCATGCCGCTGGATGCATGATCTTTGGCGACACCTGCGGCGGTGGGGCTAACGTCAAAAACATTGGGCTGGAAAAACGCTGCGTTTGTCGCCGCTGTTTCACAGGGATCTGCTCGTTTTGGGATTAAAGTGCGTTGTCGTCCTGCTCACCGGTACGGATGCGAATTGCCCGTTCGACCGGGGTTACGAAAATTTTCCCATCCCCTATTTTGCCGGTACGCGCCGCCTTGATAATGGCTTCAATGGCCGATTCAACCAGGCTGTCTGTAATGACCACCTCTACCCTGACTTTGGGAAGAAAGTCCACCACATATTCGGCGCCACGATAAAGCTCTGTGTGCCCTTTCTGACGGCCAAACCCTTTTACTTCTGCAACGGTCAGACCGCTGACGCCGATATCTGCCAAAGATTCACGAACTTCGTCCAACTTGAAGGGTTTAATGATGGCTGTTATTAATTTCACGTGGTTTCCTTTACTTTGCGGGGCGTGGCCCTGCTTTTTTACTGGAAAAGAATAGCATATTTTTTAATTATGCAGCCTAGAATCGATAGCCGTTCGTTATCGGGAAGCGCCAATCGCGACCAAACGCCCGGGTGGTGATTTTGGGCCCGGGAGATCCCTGACGCCGTTTATATTCATTGATTCGCAACAATCGCGCCACCTTTTCCACATCTTCACGGGCCAGACCAGTATTGACGATGGCTTCCACCGAGTCATTGTGCTCCATCAGATGTTCCAGGATGGTGTCCAGCACCTCATATTCGGGCAGGCTGTCCTGATCAGTCTGGTCTTCGCGCAACTCAGCAGAGGGCGCCCGCGTGATGATACGCTCTGGAATGATCGCAGACTGCGTATTGCGCCAGCTCGCCAGGCGATATACCAGCGTTTTGGGAATATCCTTCAGGGGAGCATAGCCGCCCACCATATCGCCATATAGTGTGCAATAGCCCGTTGCCAGTTCAGATTTATTGCCCGTGGTCAGCACGATGGCATTGAATTTGTTGGACAACGCCATCAGCAATGCCCCGCGAATCCGCGCCTGCAGATTCTCTTCGGTCGTGTCCTGGGGTAAGTCGCCGAAAATGGGCGCCAGCGCCTCCAGGTAACTGTTGAACATGGGCGATATGGCAATCTCGTCATAGCGAACGGCAAGGCGTTGAGCCATGTCCTGTGCGTCATTGACCGACATGTCTGCGGTAAAGCGCGAAGGCATCATGACCGCATGCAGGTTCTCTGCGCCAATCGCATCAACCGCAATAGCCAACACCACGGCCGAATCAATACCGCCGGACAGACCAATCACGGCTTTTCCAAAGAAGTTCTTACCCAGATAGTCGCGCGTCCCCATAACCAGCGCACGCCAGATTTCGGCCTCGGCCACCTCATTTTCCTGGGGTTGCACGGGTACCGAGTGGTCCGCCCCGAGAGGCAACGGCGTCAGGTCCTGGATCTGTCCCGACAAGATCTGGACGCGCCCCATCGCCTGGCAAAAACTATTGAGTTCGGTCACAACGTCACCATGACGGTCTATCACGAAAGAGTGACCATCGAAAACCAGTTCGTCCTGCCCGCCTACCAGATTGCAGTAGATGGCGCCCATGCCGGTGTCACAGACGTTTCGACGCACCACGGCAAGTCGGGTTTCGTGCTTGCGCACCATATAGGGCGAGGCGTTCAGGATCAGTAGCGTATCTGCCCCAGCCTGCCGCGCCGCCGTGGCAGCGCTGGCAAACCATACGTCTTCGCAGATGGTCACGCCGAAGGTATGTTCCCTGACGGTAAACACCAGTGGCTTGCGCCCCGCCGTGAAATAGCGCCTTTCGTCAAATACGGAATAATTGGGCAACTCCTGCTTGAGGTACGTGCCCAGGTTGTCGCCATTGAGAAAAACACTGGCGGCATTGAAGGTGCCCTTGTCTGTGCTGACAACATGCCCCAATACCACATGTAGATCCTGGAAGCCTGCCAGTGTTTCCTGCAGGGACTGCAACGCAGCCTGCTGGTCTGCGAGAAACTGGCAGCGCAGCAACAAGTCTTCAGGTGCATAGCCGGTAAGCGCCAGCTCGGGCAATAACAGGATGTCTTGCCCCTGCTCGTGAGCGAGTGCGGCGGCCTGGACAATGCGTGCCGCATTACCGGCCAGATCTCCGACCTTCTGATTGATTTGTGCAAATGCGACACTGACCGATGGTTCCATTATCCCGCTCTGTTTCTTTTGCAAACCACCGATTATCACACAAGCATCTGAGATGAGCGTCTAAAATACCGCTGATTAATGCAAAATACCGACATTGGACAGATCAGCACACACTATGACAGACAGCCCTAACCCAACCAATCAATTCGACAAAAAAGCCCAGGCCTGGTCGGCCCGTTTCTCCGAACCCGTATCAGACCTGGTCAAGCGCTACACCGCTTCGGTCGATTTTGACAAGCGACTGGCCCGTTTTGACATTCAGGGGTCGCTGGCCCACGCCACTATGCTGGCCACAACAGGCGTTATCTCCGCCGACGATCTGGCCGCCATCGACAAGGGCATGCAGCAAATTCTTCAGGAAATTGACGTCGGCACGTTTACCTGGCTGCTGGACCTGGAGGATGTGCACCTTAATATCGAAAAACGCCTGGTTGAGCTTATCGGGGACGCCGGTAAACGCCTGCACACCGGCCGCTCACGCAATGACCAGGTGGCAACGGACATCCGCTTGTGGCTGCGTTCAGAAATTGACGTGTCACTGGAACTGATCACCGCGCTGCGTCGTGCCCTGGCGCAAGTGGCCCTGGAGCATCACGATACGATCATGCCCGGCTTTACGCATTTGCAGGTCGCCCAGCCGGTTACTTTCGGTCATCATCTGCTGGCCTACTCTGAAATGTTCGCCCGGGATGCCGAGCGCCTGACCGATTGCCGCAAGCGCTGCAACCGCCTGCCGTTGGGTGCAGCTGCGCTGGCCGGCACCTCCTACCCTATCGATCGCGAGCAGGTTGCCACGTTGCTGGGCTTTGACAGCGTCTGCCGCAATTCACTGGATGCCGTATCCGATCGCGATTTTGCCATCGAATTCTGCGCCGCCGTTTCCCTGGTCATGACGCATATTTCCCGACTGTCGGAAGAACTGATTTTGTGGATGAGCCCGCGCATCGGCTTTATCGATCTGGCAGACCGATTCTGCACCGGCAGTTCCATCATGCCGCAAAAGAAAAACCCCGATGTACCGGAGCTGGCCCGAGGCAAGACCGGCAGGGTAAACGGCAATCTGATTGCCTTGCTGACGCTGATGAAAGGCCAGCCTCTGGCCTACAACAAGGACAACCAGGAAGATAAAGAAGGCCTGTTTGATTCGGCCGATACCTTGCGCGACACATTGACGATATTTGCCGACATGATCGGCGGTATTCGGGTGCGCAAACAGGCCATGCGCGATGCTGCCCTGATGGGATTCTCTACCGCCACCGACCTGGCCGACTATCTGGTCAAGAAAGGACTGCCCTTTCGTGACGCGCACGAGACCGTTGCCCTGGCTGTACGCCATTGCGAAGAGCAACAGTGCGATCTGGCCGATCTGACGCTAGAAGAGATGCGCAAGTTCAATACATCGATCGATAGCGATGTGTTCAGCGTTCTTACCCTGGAAGGCTCTGTCTCCTCACGCGCGCATATAGGCGGCACTGCGCCCGCCCGTGTCAAGGCCGAAGCTGAGCGCGTGCTGGCCGAACTGGCCTGACCTGCATTAAGTCTGAAGCAAAAAAGACGGCGCACCGGTATTTGACGGGCGCCGTCTTTTTATTTACTACGCGCTGCCACCGATACGAAATCGATCGCAGCAATCGTTTTGCAATGACAATGCACCCTTTGATCTGCTCTTAGAGAAGGTCGCGATCTTGTCTTCCTAACGTTATCGACCTTGATCGATATAGCCTGACCCTATTTAGCCTGACCGGGGGCTGTCTTGCCGCGGCAGTCCAGACCATGCGCCCGGATCCTGCCGGTTTACTGTGCAGCAGCAGTGGGCTCGGCGGCGTCGCCCGACCCGCTTTCGAATACCGCAATGGATTCGACATGCCCGGTATGCGGGAACATATTTACGACACCTGCCGCACTTAATTTGTAGCCGCCTTCGTGCACCAGAATGCCTGCATCCCGCGCCAGAGTCGCCGGATTACAGGACACGTAAACGATTCTCGTCGGACGCTCTTGCGGTTCAAGTTGTGCCAAGGCAAGCGCTACCGCCTGCGCACCCTCTCTGGGCGGATCAATCAGCATACGGTCAAAGTGTCCCAGGTTGCGCAACCAGGCCACATCGACCTCAAACAGGTTCAGCGTAGCAAAGCGAGTTTTCTCCTGCAGGTTGTGCTGGCTGGCCGCCTGCAATGCGCGATCGGTAAGTATGCTGCTGCCTTCGATGCCAACCACCTCACGTGCCACGGTAGCCAGGGGCAAGGTAAAGTTGCCCAGACCACAGAACAGGTCCGCCACCCGCTCATCGGCCTGAACATCCAGCAGATTGAGTGCCTTGGCAATCAGAGAGCGGTTGATGAAATAATTGACCTGGGTGAAATCCGTTGGTTTGTATGGCATTTTCAGCCCGAACTGCGGCAACAGGTAATACAGAGAATCGGCCTGTTCCTCGTGCAGCGGCCTGACGGTATCGGGGCCCTTCGATTGCAACCACCACACTACGTTATGACGCGTCGAGAAGGCATCCAGCTGTTCAATATCGACAGCGGTTAACGGCTCCAGGTGGCGCAGCAACAGCGCAGTCGTGGCTTCACCAACGGCTACTTCGATCTGCGGGATTTTGTCGTCAATACTCAGGCTGCCAATGAGCTCACGCAAGGGAACCAGCATGTCCGAAACATAGGGCGGCAGTACATGACATTCAGTCATGTCGGTCACATACCGGCTCTTGCGTTCGTGAAACCCAACCAGCACTTTGCCCTTCTTGATCACCTTGCGTACCGACAGGCGTGCGCGATAGCGGTAGCCCCACGCGGGGCCCTGCAGCGGCGGCAAGACTCTGGGTATCGTCATTTTGGCAATATGCCTGAATCCATCTTCCAGCGCCCGCTGCTTGATCGCCACCTGGGCAGTGATATCCAGATGCTGCATGATGCAGCCGCCACAGGTGCCGAAACTGGGGCAGCGTGGAGTGACTCTCTGGCTCGACTCTTTGATGATCGACGTTGTGCGGGCTATTTCATATGAGGGCTTGCGGCGAACAATATCAGCCCTTACCTTTTCTGCAGGCAGCGCGCCTTCAACGAAAATGGCCTTGCCTTCGCGCCGGGCGATGCCGCGCGCTTCCAGATCAAGGGATTCGATGGTAAATGTTTCCTGCATGGGTGACCTCTGTATTCTGAAGGCGTTATTTTAATGACCCAGCCAGCCAAGTTGGCGCGAAACGGCAACATTGCAAAACAATTGTCGGCAAAACCACGCTCTGGTCGATTTATCACAACCACTGGCGACAGCATCCAGACTGAAGATGGCAAGCGAGATCTTGGCCAAACCCTCTGACATGGCCCCACCAGTCGCGTCCAGCCTCGTTATCGCGTTCACCGGCCACAAAAAAGCCCGCCAGCACTTGCTGACGGGCCCACAACAGTGACGTCTTGCTGCCCTGCTCTACCTCACTTCCCGGAAAGGCAGGCCGGACAGGGGCAACGTTTACTGTTTTGGTGCTGCTGGTGCCGGTTTGCTATCACTGGCGGCGGCTTGCGCTTCAGGTTTTGGCTCTTCGGTCATCTTTGCGCGTTCCTGTTGAAATTTCTTGCGATGTTCTTCCCATTTGGCAGAACGATCCTTGAAGTATTTAACAACAGTTGCTTTCTGCTCGGCGCTAAATGTGTCCCACAGGCCAAGCCATTTGGCCTGATCATCTGCCATTTTTTTCTCAAAGCCCTCGTGCATTTCTTTCTGTGCTTCCAGCAGCGCTTTTGGATCAACATTGCCGGAATCCAGTTGCTTGCGCCGCTCTTCCTGGTATTTGCGGAAGGCCTCGCGATTAGGTTCGCGGGCAGCCTTATGTTCGTCCTTGATCGTTTTGAGCGTGGCTTTTTGTTCGTCGGTCAGTTTCAGGTCATCAACCAGTTTCTGACTGCCTGCACCCAGGCCAGGAATCACAATTGCCCCGTGACGCATGTTGCCCTTGCGATGATATCCGTGTTTGTGGCCGTCACCTTTATGGTGCTTTCTGACGCCCTGCTGCGGCTTGGCCTCACCAATGCGATGGTATTCCATGTTGGTGCTTTCACTTTGTACGGATGGGCTGATAGGGTTGGATTCCGTATCAGCCTTTACCGCCTGCGCAAATGCAGTGGTGGCAACCGCTGCGGACAACGCGCTGGCCAGAAGAGATTTTACGAGGAAAGAACCTGAAAATTGAACAGCCATTTTATACTCCTTGTTTAGTCTGTCGATGACGTCATAAGCATGTCGGTGACGTACCCATTCTGGGTCACAAGCAATTACAAGTGTGTTTCAATAGCGGTGCAGATCTTTCAATGCATTACCTAAAGCGCAAGGCCCGGCTCTCCCGTGGCCCGTCCTGCCATGTGTATTTACAGCAATAGTGCGCTAGCGATAATCCCAGGCAGCCAGGTATTCCTGCCATTGTGGCTTGTTCAGGGCAGCTAGGCTGCTGTGCACCAGGGCAACTTCTTCTTCATAGGCGGTCTTGTCCAGCTCGCCCTTCATCAGGCGGAAACGGCAATAGACCAGCCATGTATTGACTACATCCGTTTCACAGTATGCACGGACCTCATCAGCCTTGCCGTCACGCCATGCATCCCACACCTGACTGCCATCCATGCCCAGCTTGCCGGGAAAGCCACAAAGCTTGGCCAGTTGATCCAGTGGCGCATTGGCGCGGCCATTGAACTTGGCAAGCAGATCCATCAGGTCGATATGACGGGTGTGATAGCGACTGATGTAGTTGTTATATTTGAATTCGCGGTCATCTTCACCCATATCCCAATACCGCGGTGCAGACAGGCCGTGGATCAGGCAGCGGTAATGCAGAACAGGCAGGTCAAAGCCCGACCCGTTCCAGCTGACCAACCTGGGTGTATAGCGCTCAATGGTCTTGAAAAAACCGGCGATGAGCACGGCCTCGTCATCGTCCGGCTCACCCAGCGTGCGCACGCGAAAACCGTTGTCGTCGCGAAAGACGCAACCGATAACGGCAATTTTCTGCAGATGCAAGGGAAAGAAGTCATTGCCCGTCTGTTCAATGCGAAGCGCCCTGGCACGTTCGACCACCTCGGCATCCGAGAGGGTGTCATCCCAGTCATTCAGCGCGCGCAGACCCTTGGCATCGGGGATGGTTTCAAGATCGAAAACAAGCGTTGGAATCATGGCGCGCGACACTTTCAGACGGGTTTTGCCACTTAGCGGCGTGGCAGGTAAGACAATGGATTGACAGGCTGGCCACGACGGCGGATTTCAAAATGCAGGCGTGGTGATGACGTATCCGATTGACCGACTTCGGCAATCTTCTGGCCTTTGGACACTTTCTGCCCATTCTTGACCAGCAACTTGCTGTTGTGGGCATAGGCC
The DNA here is from genome assembly GCF_004217095.1 of Advenella incenata. Lineage (GTDB taxonomy): Bacteria > Pseudomonadota > Gammaproteobacteria > Burkholderiales > Burkholderiaceae_B > Advenella > Advenella incenata. Next base: position 2,365,509 of record NZ_SHKO01000001.1, read on the forward strand.
GAGATAAAGCCATTGCTGTGAGAAATCAGAATCAGGTTGCCCAGACCGCGCAAACCATTGCCTACGTAGGAAACTGAACCGGATGCCGCGGCCGAGACCGGATCGCCCAGCTTGCCTTCGATGTCAATACCCCGCGTGCTTGCAGAAAACTGCGTGATGATTTTGGTGGTGGCCACTGGCCAGCCCCAGGACACGGCGGTGGCGTCGCTGGCCGGCGTGGCTGAGACGCTGCCTGCTGCGGTTGGTGTTGCGCTGCCGGCGACGTTCGAATCTGTGCCGGCTGGGCTGGACGATGCGCTTGTAGATACACGCAGCCGCTGGCCTACCTCGAGTGACGGAGAAGAAAGTTTATTCATTGACATCAGCTGGGAAACACTGACGTTATTGGCGCGGGAAATTTTATAAAGCGTATCGCCGCGCTGCACGACATATTCGCCCGGACCAGCAGGGCCACTGGCTGAACTGCCGGAACCCAGCTCGGAGACCGGCGCACGTGAAGAGGTTCCGCAACCGGCCAGCGTCGCCGCCAATACCAGGGATCCAATTAAAACGGGGAATTTTCTTTTCATTGAGTGAATCTGCATATGTTTTACCTACCTGTTCAATGGATGCGTAACACGTACGCAAAACGGGTATTTTCTCCTGTCACAATTGTATGCCTGCACGCAGTGGAACAAAGCGTACAGGTTCAAGTTCCTTACGATCCCAGCTGTTTACGCCGGTTCTTTCGATCAGCACCAGTTTCTGCTGATCCGAACCTTCGGGCGCAATCAGACGGGCACCTATGTCCAGCTGGTGCAGCAATGCGGTCGGGATCTGCAGCCCAGCCGCGGCAATGACGATGGCATCAAACGGAGCAACCGACGGCATACCCAGCATGCCATCGCCATGAACCAGACGTATGCGGGACACCAGTTTAAGCTCGCGCAGCGTACCTCTGGCCATTTCATACAACGGCTTGATTCGTTCAATTGTATACACTTCGTGGCACATTGCCGCCATCACGGCTGCCTGGTAGCCACAACCGGTACCGATTTCCAGCATTTTTTGCGGCTTTCGGTTTTCCGCGACCGCTGAAAGCATACGTGAAACGACCCACGGCTGCGAGATGGTTTGGGAAAAACCGATGGGCAACGCCGCATCATCGTACGCCCTGCTAGCCAGCCCCTGATCAATGAAGACATGCCGAGGTACAGAGCGCATGGCCTGCAGAACCCGTTCGTCGGTAATGCCCTTTTGCCGAAGTCGCTCAACCATAAGTGCGCGCAGCCGATCAGAATTTAAGCCGATATTCTGGCCGCCTCGTGCTTCGGTGGCAGGCACTGCCGAAGCCGGGCGTGCTGCATTTGCCGCAACAATAATACGGGTGTTGCTATTGGTTGGCGTAATTTTAATTTTGTTGGACGGAAAAGAAAGGCGTGTTCGGCTTTCGTTAACATCATTTACATTTCCGAAGTGCGTGCCGGTGCCAAAGGGAGGTTTACGCATTGCTCAGCTCCACCCAGCTGCGTGCCTGGTTCAATTGCTTGTAGTGTGTCAGATCCAGTTGCAGCGGCGTCACGGAAATGAGCCCCTGACTGGTTGCACCAAAATCTGTATCTTCGGCAAAGTCGGCAACCTCGCCTACCATGCCGATCCAGTAAATAGGTTCGCCTGCCGGGTTGGCGCTTTTGATGACCGGTTGCGACGGATGACGCCGTCCTAGTCGCGTAACGCGCAGTGAACTCCAATGATGTTCCGGCAGTGGCGGGATATTGACACTAAGCAGAACAGGGGCTGGAAACGGATTGGCCAGTTGATGCTGCACGATTTGCACCGCAATTTTCGTGGCTGCTTCCAGTTCCGGCCAGTTCTTCTCCGTCAGGGAAAAGGCAATGGACGGGATACCAAACAGAAAGCCTTCTGTCGCCGCCGCCACTGTACCCGAATACAAGGTGTCTTCACCCAGATTGGCGCCGTTATTGATGCCGGAGACAACCAGATCTGGTCGATAGTCGAGCAGGCCTGTCAGCGCCACGTGCACGCAGTCCGATGGGGTGCCGTTCAGGTAATAATCGCCCGATGGGGTGCGCCGCACCGACAGCGGCCTGTTCAACGTAAGCGAATTGGAGGCGCCACTGTGATTGACTTCGGGCGCAACAACCGTGACCTGGGCAATACCGCGTAGTGCCTCGGCCAGGGCCTGCACACCCTCAGCATTGTAACCATCATCGTTCGACACCAATATTCGTTTCATTCAGATCGCAACCAGACATTATTCCCCCTGTATTGTACATGGATCATCCGATACGCGGGACGCGATATCCTGTTCGGCATGACGAAAGGGAACTGTATATAATCGTGTCTTCCGGTAATGACAACGACGACGATGAACAACCTGCTCTGGACCATTTTTGCCCTGCTTGCCGCCTACCTGATAGGCTCGGTCTCTTTTGCCATGGTGGCCAGTCGCCTGTTCGGCTTGAAGGACCCTCGTACCTTTGGCTCGGGCAATCCCGGCGCTACCAATATGTTGCGTACAGGCAACCGCAAGGCAGCCCTGTTTACCCTGCTCGGAGACGCCTTCAAGGGCTGGCTGGCAGTTGCTTTGGCAATCTATCTTGCCCCTGCGGCCGGGTTTACCGACACCACCATTGCACTGGTGGCCGTCGCCGTATTTCTTGGCCACATCTATTCGCTTTTTCTCAATTTCAAGGGCGGCAAAGGGGTGGCCACTGCAGTTGGCGTGCTGTTCGCCCTGCAACCATGGCTGGCAGTTGCCACCATTGCGACCTGGCTCATTATTGCCGTTTTCTTTCGCTACTCGTCCCTGGCAGCCCTGGTCGCTGCCGTTTTTGCCCCGTTTTATTATTATGTGGGCGGTATGGCGGCCTGGCCGTTTTCCATGCCCTGGTTTCTGGCCATCTGCTTTCTGACGTTGGTGCTAATCGCCAAGCACAAGAAAAATATTGCGAATCTGCTGGCAGGCACCGAGTCGCGAATCGGCCAGAAGAAAAAAACCAAATAGCGCACTCAGGCGCTGATATCTGCCAGATCCCAGCGGGGGTGAACGGCAGCATTGTCTGGGCGACGCATGTTGTCCACCAGACCCGCCTTGACCCGTTCGGCTGCCGCATGGGCAATCATCGCGCCATTATCAGTGCATAACGCCAGCGGCGGGAAAAATACCTCACCGTTTTGCTTTTGCATCTGGCGCGTCAAATATTCGCGCAATTGCCGGTTTGCCCCCACGCCCCCGGCCACCACCAGGCGGTTGCTGCCGCAGGCCTTGACTGCCTTGATTGCCTTAAACCCTAGCACCTCCACAATCGCGGCCTGTACCGAAGCGGCCAGATCCTGCCGTTGCTGGTCATTGAGTGGTACCTGTTGCTCCAGCTTGCGAAGCGTGGTCAGAACCGCAGTTTTAAGGCCGGAAAAACTGAAATCCAGGTCGCCGCTATGCATCATCGGCCGCGGCAGATCGTAGGCCTTCGGATTTCCCTTGTCGGCAAGCGCGGCCAGTGCCGGCCCGCCCGGATAAGGCAGGCCCATCAACTTGGCGGATTTATCAAAAGCTTCGCCGGCCGCATCATCCAGGGTTTCGCCAAGTAATTCGTATTGACCAATGGCCTTCACATGCATCAGTTGGGTATGTCCACCAGACACCAGCAGCGCCACATACGGAAAATCCGGAACGGCCTGCGCCAGCATCGGCGACAGCAAATGGCCCTCCAGATGATGAATTGGGATTGTGGGTATATTCAGGCTCCATGCCAGGGATCGGGCGACCGAGGCGCCAACCAGCAGGGCCCCGGCCAGGCCCGGGCCCGCAGTATAGGCCACGGCATCGATGTCTTTAAGAGTCAGGTCTGCATGGCGCAGTACTTCGCGCGTGAGCGGCAAGACACGCCGGATGTGATCGCGCGAGGCTAGCTCGGGCACTACCCCACCGTAGGCCTGATGCATCGCGATCTGGCTGTGCAGCGCATGCGCCAGCAGGCCCGATTCGGTGCTGACCAGCGCAACGCCGGTCTCGTCACAGGAGCTTTCAATGCCGAGAATGATCATAAATTACCTGTTCGACGACGCTGGCCCATGCCTGCGCGCGCCGAGCTGGGGCGAGGCGGGGGCGCCGTCGGTGTGATTACATTACCTTTATAGCAGGAAAGAATGTTGCAGATTAAAGACGATATCGGATTATTTGCCGATACGGCACGATGCGTGCCCGTCATTAACTGTAAAGAATACGCTACAGTTGCAATTGTACACATGTATCTGTTTATTAGGAGTTATGTTCATGCTGGAATCACTGTTCAAGCTCAGGGAGCATGGCACGAATGCCCGTACGGAAATTCTTGCCGGTCTGACGACCTTTCTGACGATGTCTTACATCATATTCGTGAACCCCGAGATTCTGGGCACCACGGGCATGGACAAAGGCGCTGTTTTTGTTGCTACGTGCCTGGCCGCAGCACTGGGCTGCCTTATCATGGCCTTCCTGGCCAACTGGCCCATCGGCATGGCACCGGGCATGGGCCTGAATGCCTTCTTTGCTTTCGGTGTGGTCGGAGCCATGGGCTATTCGTGGCAACAGGCGCTCGGCGCCGTTTTTGTTTCCGGCGTCATATTCCTGATTCTGTCAGCTACCGGTATACGCAAATGGCTGATCGAGGGGATACCCAAGTCGCTGCGCTCGGCCATCGTCGCCGGTATCGGTCTTTTCCTGGCGCTGATTGCCCTCAAATCGGCCGGCATTGTCGTTGGCAACCAGGCTACCCTTGTGGCCCAGGGCGATCTGAAATCTCCAACTGTCCTGCTGGCAATCCTTGGCTTCTTTATTATCGTGTGCCTCGATAGCCTGCGTGTCAAAGGCGCGATTCTGATCGGTATTCTGGCCGTGACCATTTTGTCTGCCCTGCTCGGATATAGCGCGCCTATCACCAGCATCGTGTCTGCGCCGCCGAGCATCGCGCCCACTTTTATGCAACTGGATATTGCTGGCGTCCTGAACCAGGGCTTCCTGCATATTATTCTGGTTTTTGTACTGGTAGAAATTTTTGATGCAACCGGAACTCTGATCGGTGTTGCACGTCGCGCCAACCTGTTGCCTGAGGGCAAACCCAATCGCCTTGGGCGCGCCCTGTTTGCCGACAGCACCGCCATCCTGGCCGGCTCTGCATTGGGTACCAGCAGCACCACCGCATTTGTCGAAAGCGCAGCGGGCGTACAGGCCGGGGGCCGCACCGGCATGACTGCGCTGATCGTAGGCTTGCTGTTTCTGCTGTGTCTGTTTTTTGCGCCGCTGGCCAGCGTCGTACCTGCTTACGCCACCGCCCCTGCCCTGCTCTACGTTGCCGGACTGATGGTGCGCGAGTTGGTTGAAGTGGAGTGGAACGATATCACCAATGCCATTCCAGCCGCGCTGACTGCAATTATCATGCCGTTTACCTACTCCATTGCGGAAGGGATTGCATTCGGCTTTATCAGTTATGTGATTATCAAGGCATTCACCGGTCGTTTCCGTGAGATTCACATTGCGACATTGATCATTGCCCTGCTGTTTGTATTGCGCTTCGCACTGGAATAGTCACATCGCCCTTGCCAGTCGGCGCCTGACAGCACGGGCGCCGCAAGTTTCGTGGTGAAATTGCATGCGGGTGCAAAAAACGCACTCATCCCTCAGAGCCGCAAGCCAATCGCTTGCGGTTTTATTTTACGTTCAGGTTTATATCGTTAACAATTGAATTACACTTGTGCCCGATAGGCATTCATAATGACAGCAATAAAAATATTCAACTAGTAATTCATGGTTGCCGCCCCTATATTCAATGAAGTACCTCGGTCCGCAACTTAAACTGGAGAAAGAATTATGCCCATTACCGAACTGACCAAAGACACCTTCCAGCAAGCCATCAAAGAAGACAATACATTGATTATTGACTTCTGGGCACCTTGGTGTGGTCCCTGCCGCCAGTTTGCCCCGACATTCGAGACAGCGGCGCAGGCCCATCCGGATATCGAATTTGCCAAAGTCAATACCGAAGATCAGCAGGAACTGGCCGGTGCCCTGGGCATCCGTTCCATTCCAACGTTAATGGTATTTCGTGAACGCGTAATGCTGTTTTCACAGGCCGGTGCCCTGAGTCCCGGTCAGCTGGACGAATTGCTTGAGAAAGTTCAGGCTGTTGACATGGAAAAAGTGCATCAGGAAATTGCTACGGCTGAAGCCAAGGCTGCTGAAGAAAACGCGTGATATCGGGGCACTTGGCCGATAGTGTACAAAAGGATCAAATAAGGCCGCGAACGGCGATTGCGGGCACTTGCCAACATTCCCGTGCGGCTTGGTAAAAATCTTTTATACCGGCCTAGCGCTCAGTTGTGTTGTGTCCGGCCAGTCACCAGAGGCCAGCCGAATCGATGGCTCGGCGACATCAGCGCACAATGATCAACGCAGGATCAAGGGACAGTCCACTGTCCCTTTCCTTTTGTCTGATCCGTATAGACTTCCTGCACCAGGTGCAGATCACTCACCGCAATTACCAGCGTCCAGGTCACGCCCTGGGCACCGAAATTTTCATTTGAAATGACTGCGCCGGCCTGCGTCAGGCGAACCTTGACTCTCTCGGCATCAGAATAATTACATGTGCAATAAACGGTCGTCGACGGCACGATGATCTTCTTTGGCGCTGCATCCAGACACTTGGCCGCGCAACCTCCGTAGGCTCTTACCAGACCGCCCGTACCCAGCTTGGTGCCACCGAAGTAACGGATCACCAGAACTGCGACGTCGGTCAACCCCTTGCCTTCAATGGCCTGCAGAATCGGCCTGCCGGCCGTGCCGCCCGGTTCGCCATCATCATTAAAGCGATAACCGTCAGCCGTTTTGTAAGCCCAGCAATTGTGCGTTGCTGTCGGGTCGCCAACTTCGGAAAAAAAAGCCAGCGCCGCTGCCGCATTGGTAGCGGGAGCAGCGTGCGCGATGAAGCGGCTCTTTTTTATTTCTTCTTCAAAACTGCACGCGGCCGTCAGTGTTGACAATAATTCGGCCATCGACTTGTGGTTCTCCTACTGCTCGATACCACGCGAATTGAGGTAATCATCGTAACCACCCTGATAGTCATTCAATGTTCCATCAGGCATGATCTCGATGATTCGCGTGGCCAGACCGGAAACAAACTCCCGGTCATGTGATACAAAAACCAGGGTTCCGGCATATTTTTCCAGCGCAAACTGCAGCGACTCAATCGATTCCATGTCCAGGTGGTTGGTCGGCTCGTCCATCAACAGGACGTTATGGCGCCCCAGCATCAACCGTCCAAATGTCATGCGATTCTTTTCGCCACCGGACAGTACCGGGACATCCTTCACAATGTCGTCTGCAGAGAACAGCAACCGACCCAGTACTGAACGTATCGCCTGGTCTTCGTCGCCCGGTTTACGGTGCTCGCCCATCCAGTCAAATACATTGACATGTTTTTTGAAGTCCTCGGAAACGTCCTGCGGCATGTAACCGATATCGGCATTTTCGGACCATTTGACCGAACCGCTATCGGGCTCCAGGTCTTGGGCGAACAGCCGTAACAGCGTGGTTTTACCTACGCCGTTAGCACCAATAATGGCTATTTTCTGTCCGGCCTCTATCATCGCCGAGAAATTGCTAATTACCGGCTTGTCATATGCCTTGCTGACTTTGTCCAGGGTAACAGCCAGACGGTGTAACGGTTTGGTCTGTTCAAAGCGAATATACGGGTTCTGGCGTGACGAGGGTTTGACTTCAACCGTTTCGGCTTTGATGCGATCAATCTGCTTCAGGCGCGAGGTGGCCTGACGGGACTTGGACTTATTGGCCGAGAACCGGCGGACAAAATCCTGCAGCTCAACAACCCGCTCCTTGGCCTTGGCGTTGTCCGATACCAGACGCTGACGCGCCTGCGTCGAAGCCAGCATATAGTCATCATAGGTGCCGGGATACAGGCGAACTTCGCCATAATCCAGATCAGCCATATGGGTGCATACCTGATTCAGGAAGTGCCGGTCATGACTGATAATAATCATGGTGCTCTGATAGCCGTTGAGCACCCCTTCGAGCCAGCGGATTGTATTGATGTCCAGGTTATTGGTGGGCTCATCCAGCAACAACACATCAGGATTGGAAAACAGCGCCTGCGCCAGCAGCACACGCAGCTTCCAGCCCGGCGCAATCTCGCGCATCGGCTGGTTATGCTGCTCTACCGGTATATCCAGACCAAGCAGCAATTCGCCGGCACGGGCTTCAGCCGTGTATCCATCATATTCGGCAAACTTGGCTTCCAGTTCGGCTGCGCGCATGTAGTCGTCATCGGTCGCTTCCAGATTGGCATAGATGGCATCGCGCTCGTGCATGGCCTGCCACATTTCCTCATGCCCCATCATCACCACGTCCAGCACCCGCATATCTTCGAACGCAAACTGATCCTGGCGCAACTTGCCCAGGCGTACGCCCGGGTCCAGCGAGACATTGCCCGACGAGGCTTCCAAATCGCCGCCGATGATTTTCATGAAGGTGGACTTGCCCGATCCGTTCGCACCGATCAGGCCATAGCGATTGCCTCCTCCAAACTTGACGCTGACGTTTTCGAAAAGAGGTTTTGGGCCAAACTGAATGGTTAAATTAGCGGTAGAAATCACGACTGTATTTGATGCCTTGAATGGGGTTATAAAAAATGCCAAACGCGTTCATAACAGCAGAACGCGTTGTTCGTATCTTGCATGCACCGCCTTGTGCGGTGCCGGTGATCATCAATATTAATGATGATCGTGGTGGTGATCGTCAATCACCAGATAGGCCATGTCTGCTTCGGTAGCCAGGCCGACCTTTTTACCAATGGGCAGCGTAACACGCACGTCGCCATGGCCGTAAGGCAGTCCGCCCACTACGGGCAACCCAGTGTTGGCACGCAGCCATCGCACGACCTCGGGCATATCAAAGCCCTTGTCCTGGGCGCTGAGTTTGTACTCGGTAAAGTGTCCCAGCACGATCGCCTTTTGCCGGGCCAGTACGCCAGCGTGCAGCAGTTGTGTCAGCATGCGCTCAACCCGGAAGGGGTATTCGCCAACATCTTCCAGGAACAGAATACCGTTCTTGATTTTGGGAAGATAAGGCGTACCCACTAGTGACGCAACCATGGCAAGATTGCCGCCCCATAATGTGCCGCGGGTATCGACCGCGTCCGAGCCTTCGGACTCGAAACTGAGGATTTCCAGCTCACCGTGCATGACCTCAAGAAAGATGTCATAGGTCAGCTCGTCTACCGTTTCCTTGCCAAAGTCCAGCATATTGGGGCCGGTATAGCTGCTCATGCCGGTTTTTGCCAGCAAGGCCAGATTGAAGGCGGTAAAGTCACTGAACCCGACATACCGCTTTGGATTGCGTTCCAGCAGTTTCCAGTCTATACGATGCAATATTCGGCTCAACCCATAACCACCGCGGGTGGGCATGACAATATCGCTTGAATGTTTTGCAGCACGGGCGATCGCAGCAAGCCGATTCTCGTCGTCGCCGCCAAAGCGCATATCCCGAGACAGCGCAGCTTTGTCCACCGTGACTTTGACTTTGGATCTTTTCAGGTTCTTGACGGCGCGCTTCAAGATTTCAGGGTCCTGTACATACCCAGACGGCGACATGGTATAGACCTGCAGTTTATTCGTGTAGCGCGTGGGCTGATACGCAACATCATCGGCCTCATCGAACAGAATCTGGGCGTCATTCAACTGTTCTTTAATACTTTCCTTTTTGCCAAGGGAAGAAGCATTGTTCATGGTCACGATTTCCTGCGTTCCTGAAAAAAGCGGCGAAGCAACTGGCCGCACTCTGTTTTCAACACTCCCGACACAATGACGGTGTGGTGATTGATCTGTTTGTTGTCCTGCACTGCGATCACGCTACCGCAGGCGCCGGTTTTCGGGTCTGCTGCACCGTATACCACCCTACTTACCCTGGCGTGCGTGATGGCGCCCATACACATAATGCATGGCTCCAGTGTAACGTACAAGGTAATACCGGGAAGCCGGTAATTGTCCAGATCCCGGCCACACTGACGCAAAGCAATGATTTCTGCATGCGCAGTAGGGTCGCGGTCTGTAATCGTTCTATTGTACCCTTTTCCAAGCACATTCCCTGATGAATCGACGGCAACAGCGCCAACCGGCACCTCGCCCAGTTCATAGGCCAGGTGGGCCTGTTCCAGCGCCAGCGCCATGAACTGGGCGTGATTCAACGGTGTGATTTGCATATTTTCGCAACGGTTGCGACGATGATCGACATGGTTGCATTTTATCCGGGTATGGACGCAAACATAAAGCAAAAGCCGACAGCCTGTGCGATAAGCCCTTTTTTGGGCTCGTGCAACAGGCATGGCAAGGCTAGCCCGATGTAGCTTGCCCGTGCCGTGTCGGTCTCGCCCGTCGGCGTCAAGACCGCCTCGGCTTGCGTGGCCACAGCCCAGGCGCAGGATCGCCCGCTGCGCTGCAGCCGTATATCGGGCAACCAGCGATGGGTATAGCTGACATTCAACACGGCGCCTGCCGCCGGCAGCCGACTGGTGTTGTTGCTATTGCGCATCAGTTGGCTGTACAAGGGGTAGTAGTGGCGGTTCAGCACGTTCTGGATACCAAAGGTCACTTTGTTTTTATCATCAATCGTCCATCGGCTGATCAGATCGACTGTTGTGTAGCCCGCGGTTTCCCAGCGGCCAAAACTGGTTTTTTCATCCAGTCTATAGTCTTTGGACGCAAAATGCGTAGCCTGTATCCGGTGACTCCATTTCGCAGAGGGTGTGTATTCCACATAGGCGGTCAGTTTCAATGGCGGAATGCGATACCCGGTCATGTTCTGGTAACTGTCCTTGTCTTCCGGTTTTTCTTCACCCTTCATCCATGTGAACGTACCACCCAGTGCCCATTGATTATTATCGCTGTAATAATCCAGCCCGCCTTCAATCCCATAAATGCGCTCTTTGGTTCGCAGCAACGTCAGGCCATTGTTGAAACTTTGCAGCGCGCCCAGATCCGATTTCGACTGAAATACGGTCAGATTGGCCGATACATTGGAAAATGTCCCGCGCCAGCCCAACTCAAAGCTATCGGTTTTCACTGGCTCCAGATTTGAAGCGCCGAAATTGAAGGTCGGTGTGGCATTTCGCACCTGAACGCCGACATCGGGAAGTTCAAAACCCTGGCTGAAAGACGCATAAAACTCCTGGCCCTTGACCGGTGTATAAACCACACCAGCGTTATAGCTCCAGGCGCCATAATGGACCGTTCCGCCGGAAACCCGTCCCGGATTGGCCAGACGCGATTGCGACAACGGGGTAAAGTCGTCAAAACGTACACTGGCGCGATCATACCGTGCCCCGCCCTGCACCGCCCAGTGTTCGTTAAAGCGATGCTCCAGCTGGGCAAAGGCGCCGATACTGCGTGTCGTAATCGGCGGCATGTAGGTCAGCGAGCCGGTTTTGCGAAAATGCAAACCGCCGCTTCTGTCGTACTCGTACGGATCAAACACGTCCAGAGGCATCTCACTGCGTTCTTCATTGAAATCCAGACCCCAGGTCAACTGAGTGTTCTTGTCGGACGTCAACGGCGTCTTGATAGTCAGACGACCGCCGAATACGCTTGATTTTTGCGTGACCTGGTCCACGTTGGCGCCCCGGACAGATACGCCGCGTGCATCAAAAGGGGCAAAGCGTGTAAAAAAGTCGCGATAGTAAATTTGGGCTGCCAGTGTGCTTCCGGCGATATCGCGGTTCTGATATTCCAGGCTGGCCAGCGTATTGCGGATGCGATTCTGCTCGTCCAGTTCCAGTCCCCGGATACTCCTCGCGCCAGTGCTGCCAGGCGGCTGCCGGGCAACACTTGGATCAGATGCGTAGTCGGTATCCTGTTTTGCGTCATAGTGGCTCAGAGCCAGCTGCAGGCGTTGTTTCTCATCAATTTGCAGCCCCACTTTGCCGGACATATTGTAGATATTCGAATCAAATAGATCGCCCTGACTCGGTTCAGGAGCCAGGCGCGTACCCCGTGCATCGTACGATCCGCCAGTATGGCTGGCACCCAGGCTAAGCGAATAATCGATTTTGTCATTGCCACCTGAAAAATAATGCTGTACTCCGCCGCCCAGGCCTGCTGCGCCCAGCCGGGACAAGGGCGTTGTTGCCGAAACGGTGGTCTCGGCACGGGGCTCGCCATCGTATCCTCTGGTGCGTATGGACACAATACCACCGGCCGCACCACTACCGTAGATGGCGCTACTGCCGCGCAGCACTTCGATTTGCTCAATATCAGCAGGGTTGATATTGGCAAGATTGCGCGAAGAATCACGATTAGTATTCAGGGGAATGCCGTCAACCAGAATCAACATATTGCGACCGCGCAGGGTTTGGCCATAATCGGTAATGGTATGACTGGAGTCAGCCATGCCTGGCAGCACTTTACTCAAGACGGTGGCCACACTGTCCGACCCGGCTCGCAATGTATCCAGTTGCTCCCGGTCAATAACGGCAACCTGCTGGGTGGGTGACATCAAATCACTTTGTGTACGAGCGGTCACGGTAATGGCAGACAGTTCGGCAACAGGCGAGGCTGTCTGCGATCCTGCAGACACGGACGGCGTGGCAGCAACAGGGCTCACAGTAGTGTCCAGCGTATAGTTGCCATCTCCCACCTTTCGTATGCGAAGTCCGGTGCCTGCTAGCAATTGCTCAAAGCCGCCCAGCACTGGATGCTGACCAGTCAGCCCCTGCGTTTTCAAGCCGCGCGTGGCATTCATATCGATGCTCAAATTGACGCCAGCCTGTCCCGCATAGCTAAGTAGTGCCGGTCCGAGTTCGCCGGGGCTAATATTGTACATGTTGCGCGTCTGCGCCAAGTTGGGTTCGGCTGCCCAGACCGGCACAACCGCCAGTGTGGCGGCAAGGCCCAGCGCAGACAAGGCGCCCAGCACTACGGCGCTAATGCAACGCCGTGCGCCACACGCTGCGTCAGGCAAATAGGAATCTGAAGTCAGATTAGCCATGAAAAAAGTTCCTGTCTCAAAGTCAGTCAATTGAAGTTCCTATAGACATGACAGGCCAGATGCAAAAACCGGACAAAATAATTAAAATTATTTTCTTGTCGGCGAAAAAATACCGCTGTTACCGCGCAGCAACGGTTACCCAGTAGCGGGTGCGCAACTGGATTTGCACCGGCAGGGTCTGGACAAGGGCATCGAGAATACGATCGGTATTATTTAGCTGAAAAGCGCCGGATACGGGCATATCGGCCACAGACGAATCACAGCGTAAAATACCCGGGCGATACCGTCCGAGTTCGGCCAAGAAATCGGCCAGTCTCATTTGCTCGGCATACAGCACTCCCTGCACCCATTGCCCGGCGCCGGGCGATGCGGGTACCTTCGTGCTGAAGCGATCTGCGCTGAAATCCAGTTCGTGTCCCGCCGCTACGATATGGGTCTCCGCCGAATGCAGCGGCTGCACCCGAACAGCACCGTCCAGCACGGTCAACCGCGTACGGTCAGGCGTACAGCGCACGATGAACCGGGTGCCCAATGCCTGCAGGCTACCTTGCTGCGTTTTGACTACAAAGGGACGCGCAGCGGCCTGGGGGTCGTGTGCCGTCTGGATAAAAATTTCCCCCGAGCGTTGCAGCACCAGCCGCTCCCGGGTATCGAAGGCGACGTCCACAGCGCTTGATGTATTAAGGCTTAGCTTGCTTCCGTCGGCCAGGGCCACATCGCGACGCTCGCCCGTGCCGGTGCGGTACTGGGCATTGAGCGACTCCCAGGGGACCGCCCGGTAACCGAACCACATTGCCGAAGGCACTGTAATGGCCAGCGCAACGGTTTTGAGCATCATGCGACGATTTTCGGAAACACGTGGCCGATTCAATACAGGCATTGCCAGAGGTCCTGGCACGGCATCGAATTGTCGATTCAGTTTCTCAACGCTTTCCCAGACGCGTTGATGTTCGGGGCTTTGGTCACGCCAATGGGCGCAGCGCTGTGCATCGGCCTCATTGAAACGTCCGGAATGCATCAGCACGAGCCACTGGACCGCCTCATCTACCAATTGCGTTTGCTGCGGTTCAGCCGTGCTAGTGGTATTCACGCCGCTTGCGCCAGCATCAACGTGAGGCATTGTTTGAAGCCCTGCGCCATGTAACGTGTGACTGTGCGCACGCTCACCTGCAGATGCGCCGCAATTTGCTCGTAGCTCATGCCCTCGAGCTGGCTAAGCAGAAACGCCGTGCGTACGCGAGCAGGTAAAGCATCCAGCAGCGCATCCAGCTCCTGCAGTGTCTCCAGAAGAATCGCCCGCTCTTCCAAACCAGGCATATGCTGCTGCGGTAGCAGCGACAACGACGCTTCGTAGGCGCGCTCCAGAGACTGGCGCTCATAGAAATTGATTAGCAGTCGTTTGGCGACGGTGGTCAGGTAGGCGCGCGGCTCATCCAGCACCGGAATTGCATCCTGTCGATACCCTGCCAGCACCCGCATAAACGTGTCATGTGCCAGATCGGCCGCATCAAATCGGTTACCTAGTTTTCTGTGCAGCCATTGGTACAGCCATCCATGATGATCCTGATAAAGGATATGGATTTCCCGCTGCAAAACAGACTGGCCACCGCTCATGCGCCCCTCTTTCGGTAAAGTGCCGCCCCAACACAAAAAACAACGATAATGACATTCGTTCTCATTATATATAACAATTGACGATTATTACCGACCAAATACCAGTCATCAACGCAGAAAACCTCTTGCTCGCTGAGCGTGGCAGTGGGCCGCCAGCCCTATACGGCGGCCACCGTCCGGCGCTGGAACGGGTCAGCGCCTCGTCTTTTCAATGCCCTGCTACAGACCAGAGCCTATAAGCCGGGCCCCTTCACACAAACTAATGCGCTCAATGGCGGCGTCGACGCAGTCGATAAGTAGGTACAACCAACGCCGGCACTGGTACGCCTATTGTTTGAATAAAAACAGGGATACCGGTATTACACCTTGCCCGAGGGCTCTGCTGTTGTTTCCACTGATCAGCCCTGACTAACAGATAACTGAACGTTGTTCTTGTTTCAAGGGTAAACCCGTAGTAAAATACTTTGCATGCAAACTAAATTGCCAGCAAGCCCCCCTTCTTCGCACGAGCCTTTACAGCCTCATAGCCGCTTTGGTTTTCTGTTGGGCAGCGTGTACAGGCAGTGGCGTCGCCAGATCGATTTGAATTTCAAAGATCTGGGCCTCTCGGATGCCACGCGCATGCCGCTGCTGGTGCTGCACGTGCAGAACCAAGCCCTGCGCCAGAAAGATCTGGCGCAGGCGCTGTACCTGGACTCTTCCTCGCTGGTGCGTGTGCTGGCGCAACTGCAAAAAGCGCAATTGGTGCAATGGGATTTCGACCCGGCCGACCGACGTACCAAGCGCATTGCCCTGACGCCTGCAGGCCGTAAGGCGGCGGCACTGATCCTGGAAAAAAGCATGGAAATCGAACAAACCATACTGGCTGATCTTTCCGCAAATGAAATACAAGTCACCCGCCAGGCCCTGGAAAAAATCTCAGGACGGCTCGAATCGGCGGGACAGATCAACAAATGACGCTCCACTTTCCTTGCTCCTGCACCCGCACCGGCCAATCCTGCGCCAGAAAACATACGGTTGAAAAATGAAATTGAAAGTATCGCCCTTTACCTGGGTGAGTTTTGCCATGATTGTCGGCGTGATGGGCACCGCGCTCATCAGCCCCCTGTATGCGCTCTATAAAGAAGCCTGGCAACTGCAAACGAGCGATATCTCGCTTATCTACGTCATGTACATGGGCGGCGCACTTTGCGGCTTGCTGTTTCTGGGGCGCCTGCCTGATCGCGTCGGCTTTCGCCCCATGATGCAGTGGGGCCTGGCCCTGGTCCTGCTGGGAACAGCCATCAGCCTAATCGCATGGAACATGACCAGCCTGAATATCGGACGCTTTATCGTGGGGGTGGCCTCAAGCATGGTGACCACCAGTGCGACCCTGGGGTTATCCAAACTGTCCCGCCACGGCAGCGTACAACGCGTGGCCATGATGACTGGTTTTTTGATGGCTTTTGGTTTCGGTCTGGGCCCGCTGGTGGGCGGCGTTATCGGGCAATGGGCCCCTGCGCCATTGACGCTCGCCTATATTCCGACCCTGATCCTGGGCAGCCTGGGTTTAACGGTATTGTGCTGTCTGAACCTGCCCGACACCATTAAACCCAAGGCCGCTGCCCGCCTGACCCTGCACGATATTTTGCCAAAACTGACCTGGCCCGACGCAAGCGCGTCCAGGGCATTTGTGCTCACCTGCTGCCTGCCTTTTCTAGCATTTGGCGTTTTTGGCCTATATGCGTCCATGGCGCCGCTATTTCTGGGCAAACTTGTGCCCTGGGACGGTCCGGTCGTCAGCGGCACCTCTATTGCATTGATCCTGTTTTCTTCGGCAGCGGTTCAGGTAATTGCCGGACGCATGCCTATTCACTGGTGCGGCGCTACGGGCACAATCGCATTAGCCCTGAGCAACGCGATTCTCATGCTGAACTTGCACGCCAGCTCGGCCATTTTGTTTGCGCTGGGTGTGTCGCTCACGGCAATCGGGCATGGCATGACCATGCTTGCCGGCATGGGCATGATCACCCGCCTGGCCGGACCCGCCAATCGTTCAGGACTGTTAGCCACTTACCTGGTCGCCGGTTACGTTGGCAGCATGATTCCCATGATGGGCATAGGCTGGATTGCCGACCATTGGGGCATTGAAGTGGCCATCTATTCGTTCTGCACGATGGTCATCTTAATCGGCGTGCCTGTGGCGGTGTTATTCCAGCGCCATCCGCGCATTCGGCCGACAATCGCCCAGCCGTCACATTAAGGGAAGCAGTTAGCGCCCGCTACTGCTGTCCTTTAGATAGTTATTTTAATTTGAAGTTGCAACCAAGCCTAGCCTAGCCCTTAACACCGGTCGTCTGGTAATACCACGAAGATACTATGCTATGCCAATCGGCCCCGCCCGGAGCACGCCAATGTCAAGGTCCATATGGTGTCGCGTTGGGTCGCTCTGCAGGCTACCCATCAGATTTTCTTGACGAACACCGACTTCAAGCTCATTGCCCCGAATCCATCGATCTTGCAGTCAATGTCATGATCCCCATCAACCAGGCGGATATTCTTGACCTTCGTCCCCATCTTCACGACCCCGCCCGATCCCTTGAGTTTCAGGTCTTTGATGACGGTGATGCTATCTCCATCTTGCAGCACGTTTCCGGCGGCGTCACGGTGAACACGTTCGTCCGACTCAGCCACGGCTTCGGCTTGAACCGGCCATTCGTAGCCGCATTCGGGGCAGATGTAGAGCCCACCACCATCCTCATAGGTGAGGCTCGATTGGCATTGGGAACAGGGAGGTAGAGTGCTCATATCAAAGAATCCTAGAAACTTGCTCCGGCATGTCCGAGAGCCATCCGATACCATGCCGGCATCACTGACACGATGGTGGTATCGGTGTTTTTCTCAACGGCATACCTTGCGGACACCGTGAAAAATACCATTGTTGATGTGGGAGATATAGTTATCGAGTCAAAATTTTTGCGGTTAAATCAATAACTTATAAATTAACCTCATTCCCACTCAATCGTCGCAGGCGGCTTGCTTGAAACGTCATAAACCACCCGGTTGATGCCGCGCACTTCGTTGATAATACGAGATGACACACGACCCAGTAACGGGTATGGCAATTGCGCCCAGTCGGCCGTCATAAAATCTGATGTCTGCACCGCGCGCAGCGCGACCACATAATCATAAGTACGGCCATCGCCCATGACGCCCACCGATTTGACCGGCAGGAACACGGCAAAGGCCTGAGAGGTCAGGTCGTACCAGGATTTGCCTGATTCTTCATCGGTCGTGTTGCGCAGTTCTTCAATAAAGATCGCATCAGCCTTGCGCAACAGGTCAGCATATTCTTTCTTGACTTCGCCCAGAATGCGCACGCCCAGGCCCGGGCCGGGGAAAGGATGACGGTACACCATATGGTGCGGCAGACCCAGCGCCAGACCCAGCTCACGCACCTCATCTTTGAACAGCTCGCGCAGTGGCTCCAGCAGTTGCAGATTCAATGTTTCCGGCAGACCGCCCACGTTATGATGCGACTTGATGGCAACCGCCTTACCGGTTTTGGCTCCGGCCGATTCAATCACATCGGGGTAGATCGTGCCCTGGGCCAGCCAGCGTGCACTTTTGCGTTTGCCCGCTTCATCCTGGAACACTTCCACAAACTCACGACCGATAATTTTGCGTTTTTTCTCGGGGTCGGTTTCGCCAGCCAGCTTGCTCATGAAGGCGTCAGTTGCATCGACATGAATCACGTTAACGCCAAGGTGCTCGCCGAAAATCTTCATGACCTGCTCTGCTTCATTCAGGCGAAGCAGCCCATGATCCACAAAGACGCAAGTGAGTTGATCGCCGATGGCCTTGTGGATCAATGCTGCGGCCACGGATGAGTCCACACCGCCGGACAATCCCAGAATCACATCATCGGTGCCGACCTGCTCGCGGATGCGTGTGACCGCCTCTTCAACGTAGTCGGGCATGTTCCAGTCATTGCTGCAACCACAAATGTCATTAACAAAACGGTTCAACAACGCCCGCCCCTGAGTGGTATGGGTCACCTCGGGGTGAAATTGCACACCATAAAAATGACGGCTTTCGTCGGCCATCCCGGCTATCGGGCACGAAGGCGTGGAAGCCATTAGCACAAAACCGTCGGGCAGTTCAGTAACCTTGTCGCCATGGCTCATCCAGACCTTGAGCATGCCATGGCCTTCGGGCGTGACAAAATCGGCAATGTCCTTGAGCAGTGCGGTATGGCCATGTGCGCGCACTTCAGCGTAGCCGAATTCACGATGGTCGGACCAACTGACCTTGCCACCCAGTTGCGACGCCATGGCCTGCATACCGTAACAGATGCCCAGCACCGGCACGCCCAGCTCGAACACCTGCTGCGGCACCTTGAGCGATGCTTCATCATAGGCAGACGAATGGCTGCCGGACAAAATCACGCCTTTGAGTCCCAGACCCTGCTGTTCTGCAAGAAAAGCCGCATCGACATCACCGGGGTGAATTTCACAAAACACCCCTGCTTCGCGTACGCGTCGCGCAATAAGTTGGGTAACCTGTGAACCGTAATCGAGAATCAGAATCCGCTGATGCATGCTATATCCGCCTGAGGACAAAAGAAAAGAAATTGGAAGACGACATTATAATGGCAGTGACGCCCAAAACCGTGTCAAAACCTGGCTGCGCATAAGATGTGACAGTCAGGGCTGTTTTGCGCGTCGCGGCCCCGCAACGCAACCGCGACCGTTTGGCGCACGTACGCGGCACAGCACGCCGGGACAGCGTGTCTGTCTTACCCCTTATTTCGCTCATATACCAAAGGCCCTGTATTAATGAAAAATGCCCAAAATCAACCCGTTACCGATTCTGCCTCCACAGCAAAAACCTTTATGCTGGTCCATGGCGCCTGGCACGGAGCCTGGGTCTGGAACGCGGTTGCGCAACAGCTGCGGGATCAGGGGCATATCGTATACACCCCCACGCTGGCCGGTCTGGGAGAGCGCGCGAACGAGCTATCGGCGGCCATTTCGCTGGAAACATTCATTGAAGATATCGAAACTGCAATATTGCACCCGCAATCGGCACCAGCGCTTGCCCATTCTGCAGGCAAGCAGCCTGGCAATCAGACGCTTGCAAATGTCATTCTCGTGGGCCACAGTTTTGCCGGATTGGTCATCAGTGGCGTGGCCGATCGTATCGCAGATCGCCTGGACCGCCTTATCTACCTGGACGCCTTTGTGCTGCCTTCAGGTCAGTCCACGTTTGCGACGTTGCCCGATAAGGTGGTCAATTCATTAACAGCCTCGGCCCAGGCCCACCATGGATATGGCATTCCCGCGCCGGATCCGATTCATCTGGGCATTCCCGCCGATACCAAGCAATACACATTCGCGCAAGGAAAATTGACACCGCATCCCATCAACACTTACGCCAGCGCGCTCTCGCTGAACGCGCCATTAGGTGCTGGCGTGAAGAAAATTTACCTGGTCTGCACTGCCCCGCCCTACAGGCCGGTTGCTGCCTCACATGACTGGGTAAAGGGCCAGTCAGACTGGATTTGGGCCGAACTGAGCAGCTCGCATTCCGCCCCACTACTGGCGCCGAACATGGTGGCTGATAAGCTGCTGGAACTGTCTTCGTTGTAATAACCCACAGCAACATTGCCAGAAAGGAATATTGACTGCTGATCGATCTATGTTGACCATTGCCGCATCGGTCAGCAGAATCGACCTGGGCCGCTTCGTTTGCGCGCTCTGTAGCCGCGTTGCGTGCAGTAATCTGACACGACCGAGTAAATTGCATGGAAAAGTTGGACAGCAAAGAGTCCAAACGATGTCTAACCCAGTTCATAATGAGCCAACAAAAAACCCGGCACTGTCGTAAACAGTGCCGGGTTTGGTTCCGGGTGTTAGTACCCGGTTATGATGCCGATCGCGCAATGTGCCACGGCATAGGTGGCGCTACTGCTCAGACTGTGCTTAATCGGCGCGGTAGTTCGGCGCCTCTTTGGTGATTTGCACATCATGTACATGCGATTCGCGCACACCTGCAGAGGTAATCTCTACAAATTGCGGCACGGTGCGCATGTCGTCGATCGAGGCACAACCACAATAGCCCATGGATGCGCGGATACCGCCAACCAACTGATAAATAATGGCCAACACGCTGCCTTTATATGGCACACGTCCTTCAATACCTTCCGGCACCAGTTTGTCTGCGTTGTTGGCAGGATCCTGGAAATAACGGTCGGCAGACCCTTTTTCCATGGCGCCAAGGCTACCCATGCCCCGGTAGGACTTATAAGAGCGCCCCTGGAATAATACAACCTCGCCCGGCGCCTCTTCAGTGCCTGCGAACATGCCGCCCATCATGCAGGCAAAGGCGCCCGCAACCAGCGCCTTGGACACGTCGCCAGAGTAGCGGATACCGCCATCGGCGATCAGCGGCACGCCAGTGCCTTCCAGCGCCTTGGCTACATCGGAAATGGCCGTGATCTGGGGAACACCTACGCCCGCGACGATCCGCGTGGTGCAGATTGAGCCCGGACCAATACCCACCTTGACGCCATCTGCGCCGGCATCGACCAGCGCCTTGGCAGCTTCGGCAGTGGCTATATTGCCACCAATCACGTCTATTTCCGGGAAATTATCTTTAACCCAGCGTACGCGATCAAGCACGCCCTGGGAGTGGCCATGTGCGGTATCAACGATAATAACGTCGACATTGGCTGCCACCAGTTTGCGTACACGTTCTTCGGTGCCCTCGCCCACGCCGACCGCTGCGCCGACACGCAATTGACCAAATTCGTCCTTGCACGCGTAAGGGTGTTCAGTATTTTTAACAATATCCTTGACGGTAGCCAGCCCGCGCAATTCAAAATCGTCATTAACAATCAATACACGTTCCAGACGGTATTTGTGCATCAAGGCCTGAGCTTCGCTCAGCGTGCCGCCTTCATGCATGGTAATCAGCCGTTCCTTGGGTGTCATTACCGAGGTGAGCGGCACATCAAGACGGTCTTCGAAACGCAGGTCCCGATTGGTCACGATGCCAACCACCTTACCGTTGTCAACCACGGGCAGACCCGAGATACCGTGCTTTTTCTGCAGGGCAATGGCATCGCGCACTTTCATGTCGGAGGTGACCGACACCGGATCGATGACGATCCCGAATTCATGACGCTTGACGCGGGCCACTTCTGCGGCCTGCTCGTCTGCAGTCATATTCTTGTGGATGATCCCGATCCCGCCTTCCTGCGCCATCGCGATGGCCAGACGTGCTTCGGTAACCGTATCCATGGCGGCCGATACCAGCGGAATATTCAGTGTGATATTACGGGTGAGTTTGGTTTTGAGAGACGTGTCGCGCGGCAACACATTTGAGTACGCAGGTACCAGAAGAACATCGTCAAAGGTAAGCGCTTTTTGAATGAGACGCATGAAATAACTCCGGGCGCAAAGCAAAATTATACGCTTGCGCCCGAACGGAATCAACCGGGTTTGCTCAAACAGCGAGAAATTTCCCGCTGCGCAAACCGTTTTCTACCCCATAGCCACACGGGCGTTCATGAACATCCGCATCCACGGCGTGTACTCTCCACCCGTATCCTGGTCGCCCCAGCTGTCCGGGTGCCAGGACATCATAACATTGCGCGTGACCCGCTCCGGATGCGGCATCATAATGGTGAACCTGCCATCTGCCGTCGTGACAGAGGCGATGCCCTGCGGACTGCCATTGGGATTGGCCGGATACGCCTCTGTTACAAAACCGGTGTTCGATACATAACGCAAGGCAGTCTGAACGGCAGTGATATCGCCTTGCAGGCCAAAATCGGCAAAGCCCTCGCCGTGCGCCACCGCGATCGGCAGGCGGCTGCCCTGCATACCGTTAAAGAAGATAGATGGGGACTGTTCAATTTGCACCAGGCTCAGGCGCGCTTCGTACTTGGCTGACTGGTTATAAGTAAATCGTGGCCAGTCCTGCGCGCCGGGAATCATGTCAGCCAGCGTGGCCAGCATCTGGCACCCATTACACACGCCCAGCGCAAATACGTCGGGCCGCGCGAAAAAAGCAGCGAACTGCGCAGACAGCGCCGAGTTAAACCGGATGGTGCGCGCCCACCCTTCGCCGGCGCCAAGCACATCGCCATAACTGAAGCCGCCAACCGCCACCATGGCCTGATAGTCGGCAAGCTTGGTGCGACCGGACAGCAGATCGGTCATGTGCACATCGTAGGCATCAAAGCCGGCCTTATCGAAGGCCCAGGCCATTTCAACCTGACTGTTGCAGCCCTGTTCGCGCAAGATGGCAATTTTGGGACGTATGCCACTTGAAATAAAAGGCGCGGCCAGCGGCTCCTGGGGGTCAAAGCCAATAACCGCGTTCAACCCGGGATCTTCGCGCTCGTCCCAGCTATTGAACTCGGCCAGGGCACTGGCCGGATTATCGCGCCGTTTCATGATTTCGTAGGTAACCTGACTCCAGGCCTTACCCAGTTCGACGCGATTCAGACCGAAAATACGCCGGCCATCGCGGTAAAATTCGATCTGATCAGAGGCATTCGGCGCTCCGATTACATTTGAAATACGGGATAGCCCTGCTTCGCGCAGGGCTTGCAGCACCTGGTCTCGCTGTTCGGCCCGGACCTGAATGACAGCACCGGCTTCCTCGTTGAACAGCGCCTTGACCGTCAACTCATCGCGTTGCACCGCCACCTGTTCGGGACGAATTTTATAATCCCCCCAATCAGCAGAGGTCTCGTCAAAAGTCAACATGTCCAGGTTGATGGAAACACCCACGTGGCCCGCAAAGGCCATCTCGGCTACCGTGGCAAGCAGACCGCCATCGGAGCGGTCATGATAGGCCAGGATCAGCCCGCGCTCGACCAGCGAACGGATGGTCAGGAAGAAGGTTCTGAGCAGTGTGGGATCGTCCAGATCGGGAACGTCGGAACCATACTGATCAATCACATTTGACAACACCGAGCCGGCCAGGCGCTGTCGTCCCTGCCCCAGATCCAGCAAAATCAGCGCAGTCTCGCCCTGGTCAGTCACCAGTTGTGGCGTCAGGGTTTTACGTACGTCGGTGACCGGCGCAAAAGCCGTTACCACCAGCGATACAGGTGCAACCACCTCTTTGGGTTGGTCTTGGTCGTCCCAGCGTGTCCGCATGGACAATGAATCCTTGCCCACTGGAATCGACAGGCCAATAGCCTGACATAGTGTTGACACGGCGTTCACCGTGTCAAACAGCGCGGCATCCTGGCCTTCGAAACCGCAGGCGGCCATCCAGTTGGCGGACAGCTTGATGTCTTCCAGCGTGGCGACATCGGCTGCAGCAAGATTGGTCAGCGCCTCGGCAACCGCCATGCGGCCTGAAGCCGGCGCATTGCCAATAGCCAGCGGCGTACGTTCGCCCATCGCCATGGCTTCGCCGCGCAGCGATTCATAGTCGGCCAGCGTAACTGCGCAGTCGGCCACGGGCATCTGCCATGGGCCGACCATCTGGTCTCTTGAACACAGGCCGCCCACGGTGCGATCGCCAATGGTAATCAGAAATGACTTGTTGGCTACCGTCGGATGGCGCATGACCTGCATTGAAATCTCGGCCAGATCCAACCCAGTGACATCCATTGGCACCAAGGTTCTTGCCTTGTGTTCGGCCTGGCGTTTCATGCGAGGCAGTTTGCCCAGAATGACATCCATTGGCACATCCACCGGCGCAGGGCCATCGGCTTGCGTTGCCGCTTGCGGCTCTGAGAACCCTGGTAAGCCCTGGCCATCAGAGACCTTCAAATGGCGCTCTGTTGTGGTTACCCCCACTACGGCAAACGGGCAGCGTTCGCGCACGGCAATCGCTTCGAAACGGGACAGGTCTTCGGGCAGGATAGCCAATACGTAGCGTTCCTGGGCTTCATTGCTCCAGATTTCCGCAGCCGACAGGCCGGACTCTTCCAGATGAACCCGTTGCAAATCAAAAATCGCGCCGCGGCCGGCATCATTGACCAGCTCCGGAAACGCATTGGACAAGCCGCCTGCGCCCACATCATGAATAGCAATAATCGGGTTGTCTTCTTTCAATTGCCAGCAGCGATCGATCACTTCCTGAGCGCGACGCTCGAGCTCTGGATTGCCGCGCTGAACTGAATCGAAATCCAGCTGCGCAGTATTGGCGCCGGCGCTCATGGACGAAGCTGCGCTGCCTCCCATGCCGATACGCATGCCGGGCCCGCCAAGCTGAATCAGCAGCGCCTGTCCCGGAATAACGTCTTTATGGGTAAGCGCAGCATCAATACTGCCCAGACCGCCTGCGATCATAATCGGCTTGTGATATCCCCAACGAACCCCGTCGACCGTTTGCTCGAAGGTACGGAAGTAGCCCAACAAATTGGGCCTGCCAAATTCATTATTGAACGCCGCGCCGCCGATAGGCCCTTCGATCATGATGTCAAGCGGGCTGGCAATTCGGTCAGGCAGGCCATAAGGCTTGGCCTCACGCGATTCGGCGATATCCGACAGGTTCAGGTTGGAAACGGTAAAGCCGGTCAGGCCCGCCTTGGGCTTGGAACCGCGTCCAGTGGCCCCCTCATCTCGAATTTCGCCGCCAGCGCCGGTGGCCGCACCCGGAAACGGCGCGATTGCCGTTGGGTGATTGTGCGTTTCCACTTTCATCAGGGTGTGGGTCAGACGCGTATGGCTACCATACTTGGGCGCCGCCGCGGCGTGATCCTCCGCAGAAAAGCCGGCAAAGAAACGGCTTGCCTGCCCGCCTTCCATGACGGCGGCATTGTCTGAATACGCAACCACTGTTCCCTTGGGCTGCGCCGCATGTGTCTTGCGGATCATGCCAAACAGGGTGTCTTCTTTTTTCTCGCCATCAATCTCCCAACTGGCGTTAAATATCTTATGGCGACAATGCTCGCTGTTTGCCTGCGCAAACATCATCAATTCGACATCAGTCGGATCGCGCCCCAGCTCGCTGAACGAGGTCAGCAGATAATCTATTTCCACGGGCGATAACGCCAGACCCAGGCTCTCATTGGCCTGTTCAAGCGCAACCCGGCCACGGGCCTGAACGTCAATTTGCGTCAGCGGCTTACCAGCCAAGGTTTGCATTAATATTGAAGCATCAAAGGCCGCATCCACCACGGTCTCTGTCATCCGGTCATGGACAAGCGCTGCGATCTGAGACAGTTGTTCCTGCGTAAGCTTTTTGGTGCCCAGCAACCCTTTTTTCGGAACAAACCGATATTCGATACCCCGCTCTATGCGCCGAACTGCCGATAAGCCGCAATTGTGGGCAATATCGGTTGCCTTGCTGGCCCAGGGTGACAGCGTACCCAGACGTGGCAGTACGCGCAGTACCAGCGCATCCTGCACCGGCACGCTTGCCTGGGTAGTGCCGTAATCGAGCAGCTGGCTTAACCGTTGTTGATCGTCCTGCGACATGACGCCGCCAATAAAAACGTGGTGCTCGTAACGGGCAGTCACGTCCTGCACAGGCAACCCGGCCTGGGCAAGCGCCGCAAGCAGTCGCTCTTTCTGAAACGGGGTCAAGGCGGCACAGCCGTATGCAATCTGGTGTTGATGTTGAGTATCTGACACAATAAAAACCGGAGTAAATGAAAATTGCCTGAACAGGAAAGCGTTATTTTATCGTCCCTGGCCCCGTCTCATGCGCAATAACCATGCAGTTGCGATATTTACCCTGATGCCTTGGAGAGAAACGGCCTGTTTTTTATTTATTTTTATAAGGAAAACATTTGATACAATTTAGCGTGATTTAGCCAAACATAGCCGAATTTACGCGCATCCTCTTGCTTCGTCTCTTATTAATACAGCAAAACACAAGATGCCACCTGTGCGGTATACTTAACAGTAAATTTAGATATCGCCTCTAACTCATTAATAAATATATTTTTTTTCAAATCTTATTTATAATTGCGCTGACCCTGATCTAATTTGTCCGTGACGAACCTATGCAAAAATTTCTTAGAAAAACCCTGACCGCATGTCTGGCCGTCGTGCTGGCCGCTGGTTCTATTGTACCCGTTTCCGGTTTCGCCCAGGAAGATGACGGCAGCCAGACCTATGATGCCCTGCCGTTGGCCAGCACCGTTGTCGGCCAGGCCGATAATGGCGGCATCGTCCGTTCCCAGGTAGCCTATGTAGTCGACCTGACTGATAATCGCATTCTTTATTCCAAAAACGCCGATGTAATCCGACCCATTGCGTCAATCAGCAAACTGATGACCGCGCTGATCATTACCACTGCCAATCTGAATATGAACGAACAGATTATCATTACGGCAGATGACATTGATCGGGTGAAAAAATCATCCTCACGACTATCCGTCGGCACTATATTGACACGCAGCGAATTGCTGCATCTGGCCTTGATGTCCTCGGAAAACCGGGCGGCTCATGCGCTAGGTCGAACCTACCCGGGCGGCATGGACGCATTTGTGCGCGAAATGAATGCCAAGGCGCGCCAGCTGGGCATGACCCGGACCCGTTTTGTAGAGCCCACGGGGCTGTCGCCGCAGAATGTCGCCTCTCCCCGCGATTTGGTGCGTCTGATGCAGGCGGTGCATCAGCAGCCCCTTATTCGAGAATATACAACCAGCGATAAATACCAAATCGTGACCAGCAATGGTCGCGAACAGCGCTATCGCAATACCAACCGCCTGATCCGCAATAGCAACTGGAACATCCACATCTCCAAAACAGGTTATATCCGTGAAGCAGGCGACTGCCTGGTCATGATGACTGAAATGGATAATCGCCCGGTTGCCGTCGTACTGCTCAATGCCGATGGCGGATTGACCCGTTTTGCAGACGCGGTGCGTGTGCGCCATATGGTTCAGCAAGATTACCCCACCTTGCTGTAAAGCCTGGGGAGCCAAACCGGACAGCAACAGCTTGCTTGCCTGCTGTCCCGGTTGCTCCTCTAATGCAGGGAAGTGGGCGGCGTCCTGCCCTCTTCTTTATCACTCTCAGACTCTGCGGCATACCGCCAGTATCGTAACGGCACGCAGGTTTTCAATCTTTCAAACATTTTTCCAATCAGCACTTCACTGAACGACTCGGCCGAGTTCATGGCAATGTCAATTGTCGCATCGGCCTGCAACTGCGCCATGCGTTCATGCGCCTCGCGTGCCCGGGCTGATGAAACCGCTGTATCGCGATCGGCATGCAGCAGATGAACCGTTGTATCCAGAGATAACTCCAGTGGATAGGCAGGAAATTTCGCACCGAATGTAATTAGCCTGCCGGCGATCGGCTGCTCCAGCAGCGTTAAGCCCAACACCAGCGACCCGGCGGGCCCCACGCCGATCACGGCAGTGGCCTCGCTTAATACGCCGTGCATATTCTGACCCGTCTGAATATCATGCTCCAGCGATTTGATATTGGCCGCCAGCCGCGGCGCAAGTTGCACCGTTGCTGACTCGCTCGGCTCGGTGTCCCCGGCGTCCAACCATGCCGTGTCTTCATCCAGCGCAACTACCGCGATCCGGATCACAGCATCAGGAAATTCAGCTCGAATGGTGCCTAACAAAAATGGCATATTCGTTAATTGCTCGTTCTCTTCATGCAGTACGTAAAACAACTGACCATGGGTGTCGCCTTCCGGGAGAAGAATCTGGGAAGTCTTTATTTCCGTCATATATATCTCCGAAAAAGTTATGCCATAATATGAAACTAATCTTACCATTCCCGGAATAAATTCATGTCTTCTCCCATCAAAATAGCAATATCGGATGCCGTCAAAGACGCCATGCGCACCAAGCAGACTGCAAGACTGGGGACACTGCGCTTTCTGCAGGCCGCTATCAAACAGAAGGAAATCGATGACCGCATTGAGCTGAATGACGACCAGGTGCTGGCCATCATCGAAAAACAGGTCAAACAGCGTAAGGAATCCATCACTGCTTTTGAAAATGCCGGCCGCACTGAAACCGCTGAAGCTGAAAAAGCCGAACTGCAAGTACTCAGGGAATTCCTGCCGGAAGAAGCATCAGAACAGGAGGTAACCGAAGCGGTTGACGCAGCGCTTACCCAGGTCACGGCAGATGGTATTACCGGCCCGGCAATTATGGGCAAGGCCATGGCTATTCTTAAGCAAAAACTGGCAGGCCGCACAGACATGGCAGAACTGTCCAAGCGTCTGAAAGATCGTCTTAAACCGTAAACCTGTTAACCGGCAATGCGTGCTCGCTCACTTGCATGCAATACGGTTGGCCGCTAGCACACGATCGTATGCTCCCAGACAAGGACTATCATTGCCATTTTTCTGCCGGCCGACAGCCTGAGGAAAATGGCATTTTTCTTGCGCAACGCAGGCCCCGCCTTGTATCTTCCATACCTCGCATCTTCGCATTCTCGTGCGCCCACCTATACGTGACGAACAACATCAGACAGCACAAAGCCTACAGCAAGGATATTTGCGCCTCAATCTCATCGACTTCGGCAAACGCGCTAATGCCCAGACCAATAAGCCGATATAGTGTATGGCGTTTATCGGCTTCAACCCGTGCCAGCAGCGTAGCCGCAGCCTGCCGCACTTCGTCCGCTGAATATAGCGGACTGGAATAGGTCTGAGATCGGGTCACGATCCTGAAGGAGGCGCTTTTGAGCTTGAGCGTGACGGTACGGCCGAACTTGCGCTTGCGCAGCACCTGCTCCCATAATTTTCTGGCAATGGCGTCCAGTGGATCCTGCAGTTGCAGATAAGGCAAGTCCCGATCAAAGGTAGTTTCCGTAGAGATCTGCTGCGATTGCTGATTGGTATCGACTTCACGCAAATCAATCCCGCGCGCAAGTTCGTACAAACGGCGGCCATACCGGCCGAAATGATGTGTCAGTTCCCATTCACTACGCAGGCGCAAGTCAGCAATGGTTTTCATTTGCAGCCGATGAAATTTTGCCAGCGTGACTCGTCCGACACCGGGAATTTTTTCCAGCGGCAGATCCTGCAAAAATGACATCACCTTGGATGGTGGAATAACACAAATTCCATTGGGTTTATTCCAGTCCGACGCGATCTTGGCCAGAAATTTATTGGGCGCGACGCCCGCAGACGCGGTGAGCGAAGTTTCAAGGAAAATGTCCTCCTGTATCCGGCGGGCCACTTCAGTTGCTGATGCAATACCCTTGTGATTGACCGTGACATCCAGATAGGCTTCGTCCAGCGACAGCGGTTCAATCAGATCAGTGTATTGCTGGAAAATGCCGCGCACCTGGCGCGACACATCGCGGTATAAGGTAAAGTTGGGGGCAATATAAATCGCATGCGGACACAGTTCCCGCGCACGCCTGACAGACATGGCAGACCGCAAACCGTATTTGCGCGCTTCATAGGATGCAGCAACGATCACCGAACGAATACTGTCCCAGGCAACGACCACGGGCAAGCCTTTGAGCTGCGGATTTTCACGCAGCTCGACAGAAGCATAAAATGCGTCCATATCAATATGGACAATTTTTCGTGTCATGGATCCAGACGGTCAGTTCGTATTACAATTGTATTGTAGCGATTCCCGCTAGCCCTCATTCCAGGTACTTTAACTATCATGCAAAAATTTGTCGCAATGACTGCCCTTCTCATCGCCCTGGCCGGTTGCGGTGTGCACCAAGGTCATTATAAGGGTGCTCCGGCCGTGCCAGGCGATGCGCCTCCGCCAACTTCATTGCTTTCTGAATAAATCATGGGTGATCCTGGAATACAAACAAGCCTGGTTCGGGCGATTCACAATGGCATTCAGGTGTTGGCGCAAGTCAATGCTCTGGCGCTGGACATTTATTTGATTGTGCAAGACGTAGACTTTGACCGGATTCCCAATATTTTACCTAAAGCGCGTTTTGAGCAGGATGGCCAGATCCATGTCTCCAGCCTGGGCCTTGAAGACGAACCGGTAGAAGATGAAATGGAATCCATTCTGGCCAATATGGACTCAGATGATACGGTTCTTTTTTTCTGCGCCGACGCCGATGCCTATGATACAGCGCTTGATTTTATCAACTACACAGGCGATCGGTCGTTTCTGCCGATCAGCTAGCGCGTTTTCGTGCATAGGCAAGCGCCAGCCTGACCGTAGTCTGCGAGCCATTTTAACGACGATGTTTGATGCGCTGCCAGACCGGTCAG
Organism: Advenella incenata; assembly: GCF_004217095.1. Lineage (GTDB taxonomy): Bacteria > Pseudomonadota > Gammaproteobacteria > Burkholderiales > Burkholderiaceae_B > Advenella > Advenella incenata. The sequence continues at coordinate 2,396,284 of NZ_SHKO01000001.1, forward strand.
CGCCTGCCCGGCAGGCGCGCCATCTCACGCTACGCTTAGCCACGCTGCGAACCACGGCTTTATTATCTTGCAGCAGTTCCCTCACAAATACCGACATTTTTTTCTGGTCTTGCGGCACCAGCAGCCATACATGCTTTCTGGCGCGCGTCAGGGCGACATAGAATAGCCGCCGCTCATCGGCGTGCTCAAAGCACTCGGGCTGCGGCCTAAAGCGTTCAATCACAAGATCTGATGGCTTGCCTGAAGGAAAACCGTAAACCCCCTGCTGCATATTCAGAATTAGCACATAGTCGGCTTCCAGTCCCTTGGAGGCATGTACAGTGCTGGTGGTCAACTGTAAACCAGGATAACGCACAGCGTACGCATCCAGCCTGTCGTCATCGGGCAGCAGATGCGCAAACCGCGCCAGAATAAGCACCGAGGCCTTTGGCATTGGCGGCGACCGTCCACGACAGGCGTCGGTGTTCACCGTTGTCGCTGCTCTGGCAGAAGAATCGACTAGGTTGGTGGCACTGGCAGCTGCCGCTGACAATGTCCTGGCCAGCACCGGCAACGCCAAGGCAATTCGCGCTGCAATCCGCTTCATGATTCGAAAGCCTGCCGTTGGCATGAGCGATGCTGCGGCGGAACGTTGAACGAACGTCTTAGAGGCGTAGCCACAGTCGTGATCAGCCTCTGCCCCTTGCTCCACCCTGCGCTGCAGCCTCGATAAAATCACGGCCAGGCCATCCTCCTGCCGGGCAACAGTGACCACCGGCCGCATGTCACTGCTCGCGGCAAACAACTGCTTGCGATTCTGGAATGGATTTTTCATCAGAAACTGGCTGCTGACGTTGCACAATGCCTGATTGAACCGGAAGGTGCAACTCAAAGGCACGATCCGGGCCTGGGGATGAACATAGTCAGAAAATTGCGTACTGTATCGAATCTCACTGCCCGCAAAACGATAAATGGCCTGCCAGTCATCGCCAACGCAAAAAAGCCGCAGGTCCGGCCGCTGCCGCAACATGGCAGCAATCAGTGCAAAGCGCGGCGCCGAGATATCCTGAAATTCATCAATCAGTATGTCACGCCAGGGAACGATAAAGCGACCGGTGGCAACATACTGCGTTGCCCGGTTGATCATATCGTCAAAATCAATTTCACCATGCGTGCGCAAACGTGCTTTATAGACCGTCGCCAGCGGCTGCACCAGTGCTGCGATGTTCGCGATACGGCGCCGTTCCCACGCATGCTTGCGTTCGGCAAGCATTGTATCCGCGGCCGTCTGGGCTTTGCATTGAAGATGCAGCGGCAGCACAGTGGCCAGCGTATCCACCAGAGAGTACCAACGCGCAGAGCCAACCAGCGTTTGCAGACAGGCACGATACCTGCCTGCCCTGCCCTGAAGATTCAGAACCTGATGAGTCTGAATGCTACTGTGAGTAGCATCGATGCCGACCGCGCGCACGGATATACCACACTCAATAAACTTGCAGCTTAAGTGCTCAATCAATTGCCAGATGTCTTGCGTAAAACCCGGCGCTTCCCATACAGTAATATGACGCGTGGCATAATGCTGATGCCAGCGGGCAAGTTGCCGCGATAGAGTAGCGGCAGCGCATTGTTCACCGGCCTGTCTCGTGCAATCGAACACATCAATATAAACGCCTGCCTCTGGCAGATAAAAAGTGCTCTGATATGGGCGGCGCCTGGCCTGGAAGACCGGATGAGGATAATGTCTTCGATAGTCATATTCAATACCCATCAAGCACAGCGCATTGGCCACCAGGCAATCAAATGGATAACGCACGACATCGCCACGAATGGTCTGCAGCAGGCGGATCGAACACTCTGCCAGATAATCGCCACGCTCGGCAAATTCGCACGACAATGCAAGACCAGGCTCAATCATTGAAAAATACTCAAACAACACGCCGGCATAGTCGGCCGATCGCGCGCTCAACCGCAGCATATGTTCGTGTATAAACGCTGCCAGCTTCTGTCGATTACTGCACAGCTCAGCGAGCGCAGGTGTGTTGCCCTCGACTTCGCGTACGATCCGCAACCCCAGACTGTGAAACGTGCTCGCTGAAAACCCCTGCATCGGCCAGCGCGCAGCGAGCCGGCGCTGCAGGCGATCATCAATCTCCCGTGCCGCTTCACGAGCAAACGCCAGGCAGAGAATTTCTTCAGGCTTTGCCAGCCCATGGGCCATGAGAAATGCCGCGCGTCCTGTCAGCGTGCTGGTTTTTCCTGTTCCGGCGCCGGCCAGAACAAGTGTCGCTGCTGCATTAGAGATAGAGGCCAGGCGTTGCTCTTGCGTGAGCGGTGTACTTTCAATACTGTCAAACAATTCGGCATAGCGTTCCAGCCAAATTGCCGGGTTGTCTTGGGTTGTCGTTTTCAATGGCTGCATTCGGTGTCTGTGTTGATAACAAACGGATGCCAGCAGATTAATGAATTCAAACCATGAACGGGGTCCTATGTGGGTATTTTTATCCTCTGATAATTACCAGCCGCTTTGGATATCGCCCGGATCAAATCGGACGTCATTGCCGCAATCGCAGTACCGATCCTACATAAAGTGCTCAGCGGGTCGCCACATGGCAATCTGAAACGGAACTGCGTGGCGCCGTACTTGTTGATCGCGCGCGTCATTGACCGCCCATAATCAACACGAATGCGCAATCAGACGTGCCTGCTGCAGGCAGTGCGTGTGCGAAGCACACAACTGAATCGGTGTGCGAACAAAAAAACCGATAACGCAGCAACGTTATCGGTTTTCGTGTAGCGAGTAGCAGGCGGACCCGCGGATGGCATCAACAACAACGACAAGAATAATGCGCGCTATTTATGTTTGCGGATCAAGCCCATGGCTAAGCGGCTTTATACCGCCAAGCCGCAAGCCATCAGGGCTGTGGACGAGACAGATCCTGAACAGGTGCGCCACTGGTGCCCTGCTGCATTGGCACGGGCTGGCCCGGCGCAGCTGGCTGTGCCGACTGTGGCATTTGCTGTGCAGGCTGAGAAACAGGTTGACCGTTAGGGCCATACACCGTTGTCGTGCTGGTACCTGTTGGTGGAACAGAGCCTGCAGGTACTGCCTCAACGGGTAAATTTTGTTGCTGAGCCTGGCCTGGCGCGACAGGTACAGTGGTCTCTGTCATACGTAGCGTTGGCTCAACATACATGTCCTGCGATTTGGCCCAAGCCGAACGGGTATCCTTTGCCTCGCCCAGCGCATGCCGAGACAGATTGTCAGACGGCGTAGCAGCATGTACGTTTACTGTTGCTGCAGTTGCGAGAACGATCATAGCGGGAACGAGAAATTTTTTCATAGAAGTACCCCTTTAAAAGACATAAACAAAACTTATACGACTCTCATCATAACAACAGAATCACACTTGAATGTAACGGAATGCATACAAATCAAACATATCACTTCTCACAATGGAGCAAATACATACGTTCAATTCAATACGTTACAGGATATTCTTCTACCACTATAACTGAATTTAATTAAAATAAAAGTACGTGATTAATAATCCGATACAATACAGCCACTAGACAATACAGCCCCAACAGGAGTTCGTGAATGAAAAAACTGCTATTGCTTCTTGTCCCTATCGTACTGGCCGGGTGTGCCTCCAGCGGGCTTGACGTGACAGATCGCGGCAATTATGGCGTCAAATGTTCACCCGATGCGAAAACGCCACCGAACTGGGAAATGTGCATGCAGACGGCCCAAAAAACTTGCGGCTATCAGAAACCTGTCAATATTTCACAACACAATCCCACCGGTACTGGCACGCCAGAAGACACCTACTTCATCAATTTTCAGTGTCAATAGGCGCCAGACACCATAGCGATGTCGTCTCTTGCACGCGTGCCTCATGCAAGGGATCCGAACGATCGCTCGCACGAGCGTGGGTAGGCTTGGCCTCATAAACGGTAAGCACGCGCAGGCCATTTTCACTAAACAGCTGTGTCAATTCGTTCACTGCACGCAATCCCAATAACTGGGCCAGGTCAGACATGATCAGCCAGATCTGGCCGCCCGGCTCCAGATGCTGCCGCGCTTTTTGCAAAAAGCCTTTCAGCATTTGCTCGTTGGGATCATAGACGGCCGCATCAAGCGATGAAGTGACTTTCCCTGGTAACCAGGGCGGATTGCACACCAGCAGATCGGCCCTGCCCTCGGGGAAAAACTCAACCTCCTGCACCGTCACCTGGTCCCCCAATTCCAGCCTGTCTACATTATCCTGCGCACAGGCCACTGCGCGCGGTGACGAATCGGTGGCAATGACACGCGCGACGCCTCGCTTGGCCAACAGGATAGACAATACGCCCGTACCGGTGCCGATATCGAATGCAGTCCGGCAGTTTTCCGGCAAGGGCGCTTGCAGGAGCAACGTGAGATATTCGGCACGCGAGGGTGAAAATACGCCGTAATGCGGATGAATACGAAAATCACAGTCGATGATTGGTACCCCTTTGCGGCGCCATTCATATGCTCCGACTACGCCAAGCAATTCTCTTAACGACACCAGCATGGGCGGATGCGCAGACCCGTACACCTGAAGCAGCGCCTGCTCCCAGGCTGGCGCCCGACGCAGTGCAATCGTAGTGTCAGATTCGAGCCGGATCAGCAGCAGACCCAGCAGGCGTGCCCGTTGGGCCTGCTGCATCCGGTACCGGTGAAAACGCGCTGATATAGGCTCAGCTTCATGACCAGTTGCGGCTTTGGTCTTTCGGTCGAGCCGACGCCCCAAAGCCTGCAGCAGTTGCCTGCCATTTTGGAAGTCACCCCGCCAAAGCAGCCCGATGCCGTTGCGCATTTTTTTCAAGGCCTGATCGGCCCGCATCGTATCGTCAGCATCCTGCAAAGAAGTGGGCGCAGCAAAGCCGGCTTCTGAATGCCAGACAGCCGCCTGCTCACCATCAGGCAGAATCTGGCCCAACTCCGGAGTGCTGTTCTCGGTCTGTTCGGTATTCATTTATTCAATTCCTTGGAATGCATATACTGCTGTTTATCGCCAGTCACACGAATATTATGTTTGTTCTCGCGCTACCCGTATGCGGTTGCAGACCTGCATGTTCTGGGAAGCGCCCAGACGGCCAAACCGCTTTTCGAACCGGACAAACAAGGCATTGTGCCATAAAACAGCCTGGGTCCGTCTTTGCGTTGTCCGCTACGGCCCGGTATTGGCCGCGCACCCAACAAAGTATACCGAGCGCGGCAGCGAATTGAATTTTGGTTTTCAAATCATGCCGGACGGATGAATACCGAGGGGCACACGTTACTTACAGAATACTGAATAAATTCATGATAAATTATCAGAATGATTTGCGCGCCAGTCATCAGACCGTTGCCTTGCCATCACTTTTTCGGGAGTATATTGAATGATCTCTGTATTACGTAACGCCGCCCTTTCTGCTGCCCTGCTCGGCGGTATGGCCAGCACGGCCCATGCTGAAACGGCAAACTATGAGGTAGAACCGACCCACACATTTGTGACCGTGGAAGTCATGCATTTTAAAACGTCGACATTGCGCATTCGCTTTGATGATGTTCAGGGCACCATCGCCGCCGATGCCAAGCAAAACAAGGGAACCGCCGATATAAAAATAAAGGCTGGATCGGTCGATTCAGGCACCAAGGATTTCGATGATCATTTGAAGTCTGCCGATTTTTTCAACGCCGAAAAATATCCGGAAATCACTTTTGCCGGGAAGTCGTTTGAATACAAGAATGACAAACTGGCCACGGTAGGTGGCGACCTGACTCTGCTGGGCCAGACTCATCCGGTGACGCTGAAAAATACCAATTACAATTGCTATTTCCAGCCCGTACTGAAGAAGAACATCTGCGGCGGTGATTTCGAAACCACGATCAAACGCTCAGAATGGGGCATGAACTGGGGTATCGACATGGGCATTCCCGATGAAGTCAAAATACTTGTCCAGATTGAAGCCATCGTCAAATAACCGGTAACGCATTTTCCTGTAAAGAACAGGATAATGCACTTGCTAGAAACCATGCGCAGTTTTTCGTTTGCCTGGCAACCCTGCAATAGCCGCCGATCTGAACGGCGGCTATTTTTATGCGCTGACTACCCTCTGATTGCCCTCTGATTACCCCCTGACTTTTTCCGCCCTGACTTCCTCTCTGGCTCGCCCGTCACACAGACTGCGACCCATGCAATGGCGACAATGCCATCGCATGCCTGAAAAACCTTTTGTCATAGACCGCAAGTCGAAAGCATGAGTCGGCACCCCAGTTCACATTTCATTCATAATATTTCTCTTTGTATCAATTCTAAAGTTGTATATACTTTTGCGCAGGCGGGTTCCCCTCTCTAGCTAACGTTTCTTGCTTCAGGAAAATTCGAACATGACTTCAATAGTGAAAAAGACAGCCGTTATCACAGCCTTGATTTTGTTGGCAGCCTGCTCCTTTAGCCAGACTGATCCCTATGCAGAGTTCACCGCGCAGGAACTGGAATCGGACAAAGCCACCACAGCAACGGCGATAGCCTTCGCCGATAAATACCCTCCCGTCTCGGTAAGCCGCTGCCAAGCCATGACACACGAATCGTACGAGAAAGGAACGCGATGCTATCGGGTGATCAACCGCAATTGGGAGCGTGACTACAAACAGGCATATGACAATGCTGACAAGCGCACCCGCCCCGTGTTAAAACGATACCATTCCAGTTTCTCGTCGTATTACCTGGCCCCGACAACGCCGGCCAGACAAAGAGCCGCTGAACGAGCTTATGAACAGCTGCAGCGTCGCATCGGCTCCTGACCCCGCAGGCCAGGCAGGCTGAATGCACTAAACCATGCAGTCTGCCAAAGCCAACGGTTGCAATATACAAGGAGCGATCAATGTCATATCAGGGAAGCTGCCATTGCGGCACAGTCACTTTTACGGTCAATGCTGAAATACCTAGCCAGGCAATTAGTTGCAACTGCTCCATTTGCAGACGCACCGGTTCGCTACTGACCTTCGTTGCCGCCGACCAGTTCGAGTTAAACAGCGGCAGTGATCAGCTAAAGACTTACGAGTTCAATAAACACAAAATCCAGCACCTGTTCTGTCAAAACTGCGGAGTGCAATCGTTTTCAACGGGGCGACAGCCGGATGGCACACAAACCTACGCAGTCAATTTGCGCAGCGTACCGCAGGCAGACCTGGACGCTTTGGTGCTGCAAAAATATGACGGTGCTGCGGTTTAGCGTCTTATCGGATTCTGAATGCAGCTTGCTCTGGTAATATTTCCGGTGCCCGCCACTACAGTGCAAGCAATAAGACAGGCGGCCGCGTCATAAGCTGTTGCAACCATGGCGCCATAATAAACAGCTGGGGGGTGCTTATGGTGTTGCACGAACCCATCAATTTCAGGCATGGTTTTTCATGAAACCCACCTTGGACGATTGAAAAAAAAACGTCACAATGATATGATGCACGACTTAGCTGAGATCGCATTACTAACTTTCTATTTCCCCAAAGGTTAACCACGTGCGATTTACCTCAAAACTGCTAAGCGACAATATCGTCGGGGCGTAGCGCAGCCTGGTAGCGCACTTGCATGGGGTGCAAGGGGTCGAAGGTTCGAATCCTTCCGTTCCGACCAACAAAATCAAGGACTTACGAGAAATCGGCAAGTCCTTTTTGTCATCTTACGCCGCTGGCACCCGCTGCAGTACGTTGGCAACGATGCGGTCGCAGTTGTCACCATCAAACTCAAACGTATCGCGCGCGGTGGAATCCAGATCACGCGCCAGCAGTTTGCGCAACATTGCATTGGCACGATGATGCCGGCTGCGTACCGTTGCTTCGGGCATGCCCAAGCACAGCGCCGTCTCTTTTACTGACATTTCTTCGACCGAGCGCAGGACAAATACGGTGCGAAACGATTCCGGCAATTGATCCAATCGCGCCTCCAGCAACGAGCGCATCTGACTGCGCGTCGCTTCATGATATGGTCGATTGCTGTCGGTGATCAACATTGCACGCGTCTCGTTTTCGATATTACCCAGGTTCCGGCTGCACGTTCAGTTTCTGCACCAGCGCTGTAGCCGAACGATTGACCGCGTTATGGTCGGTAATCATCAAATTTGCAAACGATCGCACATCCTTCAATCTGGGTGTAGATGTGGACAGTTCGCCTGCATCCACATCGACCTGATTGGCAGTGACAACAATAGCGGCAATTTGGGCGTCCGCGGGTCCGGTATTCTTTGCCGTTGATGCACAACCTGACAGCGCCGCCAGCAGAATCCATCCTATATGTGTTGATTTCATTTTGCGTCCTTTAATGTATGGTTATGACAGAACGAATTGACAGCACATCAGGCCGCAACCGTTCCGTTCATAGCATTGGATGCCGCCAGATGCACTGGCGTTACGGATATGTTGAACTGTCAAAAATATTTCAGCCGGCATCAAAACGGCCATTTCCGAAGTTTTTGTGTTTACACTGATTTGGCTATCCGGGTTTTATACGCATTTGAGAGTAATGCGTCTGGAGCGCTTTATAAGGAGTATCAGAATGAACACACAGTTTTCCATCCGCCACATTCAAACGTTTCTGGCTACCTCTGCCCTGGCTTTGGGCCTGACTATCGGCTGCGCCAATGCGGTATTCGCTCAGGTACAGCCGCAAAGTTATGAGTCAATTCAATATATTACGGGTGGCATCGGCAACGCCGAACAAAATGAATTGAAAAGTTCCGAAAAGGACTACAACCTGCATATGACGTTTTCGGCAGTCAAGGATCAGGCTTTCCTGTCTGATGTCGCCGTGCAGATTGTTGACAAGGACAACAAGAAAGTATTTGATGCCGCAAACACCGGACCTTACCTCAATGTAAAGTTGCCCGATGGCAAATATGAGCTGACTGCTACATACAAAGGCGAAGCCCGCAAGCACGCATTTACGGTTGCCAAAGGCAAGGCCGAGAAGGCAGTGTTGCGCTGGCCAACTGAATAAGCGCCGCGATTTTCGTTTTTTTAATTTTAAGGGTGAAGAGACTGTGGTTTCTTCACCCTTATCCGTATAATTGACGCTATTGTTTGTTTTCCTGGAAATAAAAAATAATGGCTGATCTTACCAAAATCACCTGCCTGGACGATCTGCAACGCATTGCGCGGCGTAAAGTTCCAAAAATGTTTTACGACTATGCCGATTCGGGTGCATGGACTGAATCCACCTATCGCGCTAATCAGGAAGATTTCCAAAAGATCAAGTTTCGTCAGCGTGTCGCGGTCAATATTGAAAACCGCAATTTGCGCAGCAAAATGCTGGGACAGGATGTCACCATGCCGGTGGCGCTGGCGCCTACAGGCTCTACCGGTATGCAGCACCCCGATGGGGAAATTCTTGCTGCCCGTGCCGCAGAACGATTTGGTGTGCCCTTTTGCCTGTCTACCATGAGCATTTGCTCGATTGAAGACATTGCCGCTCATACCTCTGCCCCCTTCTGGTTCCAGCAATACATCATGCGCGATCGGGATTTCAACGAACGCCTGATCGACCGCGCCAAGGCTGCCAACTGCTCGGCGCTGGTCGTTACACTGGATTTGCAGGTGCTTGGCCAGCGGCACAAGGATATCAAAAACGGTCTTTCTGCCCCGCCCAAGCCTACCATCCCGAATCTGCTCAACCTGGCGTTAAAACCAGAATGGGTATGGAGAATGTCCAGAACCCAGCGTCGCACCTTTGGCAATATTGTCGGGCACGCCAAGGGGGTGGACGATTTATCCTCGCTTTCTTCCTGGACCGCCGAACAGTTTGATCCCAGCCTGAACTGGAACGATATCGAATGGATCAAAAACCGCTGGGGTGGCAAACTGGTCCTAAAGGGAATCCTGGATCCGGAAGATGCGCGACTGGCAAAAGAAACCGGCGCTGACGCCATCGTTGTATCAAACCACGGTGGTCGCCAGCTTGATGGCGCCCCGTCCGCCATTTCCATGCTCCCCTCGATTATGCAAGCGATCGGCACCGACGGCCCTGAAGTCTGGCTCGACAGCGGTATCCGTTCCGGTCAGGACGTACTGCGCGCGATTGCGCTGGGCGCCAAAGGCACCATGATCGGTCGTGCCTTTCTATATGCGCTGGGGGCCTACGGAGAAGAAGGCGTCACCAAAATTCTGCAGATTATCCGCAACGAACTGGATATCACACTCGGATTCTGCGGACAGACAGACATCAATAAGGTGACGGCCGATATCCTGTTACCCCAGCAACGGTAATCAGCAAGCACCCTGTTTGGCAACGATAATGCCAAACATCAAAAAAACCGTGATTGACGTTATGTGAATCACGGTTTTTTTGTGCGTGTGCTTTTCGTAACTATAGCGGGGGCTGCGGCTGGGTTCACCCAAGCGCGTGCGCTGATTTAATTGACTAGAGAGTTAATTGACTAGAGTGAATTTATTTGGACTGAACCGTTGCAACAGAGCAGTTTAACGGGTTGTTTTAATGAGATGGTTTCGCGGGGCGGTTTAGCGTAGCAGCTTTTGACCAGATCGCTCAAGCAGGACAAACCTGGGCTGAATAAACTTAAGCAAAATAAACTTGAACAGGAAGCGCTTACGCAGAACACCCCCTGTAAGGCAAAGCGACCCTGGGCAGCGATCGCGGTACGCCAGTGTCTGTTATTGCCTGATCGCCCTAGACCTGATAGCCCTCATAGACCTAATTCGGAATCAGGGAAGATATCAGGGAGCGACCATTTGGTCGAAAATCTTCATGACGCTGTTCAGCTCTGAGCGGATGTATTGCAGATCCTGCGCAGACAGACGAACCGCGGCATCCTGATCGTGTTGGGCATCACGGCCGTCACTCAAACGATTGCGCGCACCACTGATGGTGAACCCCTGTTCATAGAGCAGATCACGAATTTTGCGAATAAGCAGCACTTCATGATGCTGATAGTAACGACGGTTACCCCGGCGTTTGACCGGGTTCAGTTGCGTGAACTCCTGTTCCCAGTAACGCAAAACATGTGGCTTGACGCAGCACAGCTCGGATACTTCGCCGATGGTGAAATATCGCTTTGCCGGAATCGGGGGCAACGCAGTGATGGAAGGTATTTCAGTCTGATTCATGCGCAGATTGTAAACCCAAACCGTCTTTTAAGGAACCACTTTAATCGATGAGCGTAAGATCAGGATTATACTCATCACCCTGCTCTACGATACCCTTGAGCTTCTGGCTTGCATGGAAGGTAACAACCCGGCGGGCAGAGATTGGGATGACCTCACCAGTCTTGGGATTGCGACCCGGTCTTGCGGGTTTGTCTCGCACCTGAAAGTTGCCAAAACCAGACAGCTTGACCGAATCGCCCTTGGCGAGCGACTCCCGGATTTCCTCGAAAAAGGTATCCACAATATCCTTGGCCTCCCGTTTGTTCAATCCAACGCGCTCAAACAGCAATTCCGCCAATTCTGCCTTGGTTAAGGTATTGTTTTCTTCCAACATGCTCTTTCCCTTCCTGTTCTATCTTTTACGAACGCCATGCTTTTGAACCAGCAGTTCAAGCACTGCGTTCATGCACTGGTCTACACGTGTATCTTCCAAGGTTGCCGCCGGATCCTGCAACGTAAACCGCAAGGCCAGACTGCGCTCCTGCTGCTCCGAACTTGGATCCTTCCAGACATCAAATAGTGCAATATCCTTAATAATATCAAGGAATTGCCCATCTTGCTGATTATTCTCCAATGTGTCAAGCAAGTCCTGCAGTTTCAGCGTTAAAGGCGCCCATATGGCCAGATCGCGAAATACTGCAGGCTGCCGCGCCACTTCCGTATAGTGAGCAAACTGCATATGCTGCAACGCAATAACATCCAGTTCAAACACCACGGGCGGATGAACCAGTTCATTGTCCTGCACCCATTGCGGATGCAGTTCACCAACAAAACCGATCACCTGTCCGTTAAGCAGGACATTCGCACTGCGTCCGGGATGCAGGGCCGGATGGCTTACCGGCTCGAAACGCAGATGGCGTGCCTGCTGGCTGCATAGGCGCTCAATATCGTTTTTGACATCAAAAAAATCTGTTTGGCGCACGGGCAAACCCCACTGCTCCGGTTCCGCCGGACCCCACGCCGCGCCGGCCAGATGTAGCGGCTGGCGCACACCGGCCACGCTCAGATCACCATCAGTCACAGCGCTGTCGCGGATAAAGATGCGTCCCAGCTCAAAAACCCGAACCCGGCTCTGCTGCCGCTTCTGATTATATTGAATATTGGCGACCAGCCCGCCGATCAGGCCTGAGCGCATCACTTCGAGCTGGCTGGCAATGGGGTTGAGCAATACGATCGGGTCGGTATTGCCCATGTAATTGCTTTCCCAGTCTTTCTGCACGAAACTGAAATTGACCACCTCCTGGTAGTCCAGCGCAGCCATGAGATGGCGCAACTGGTGCTGGGAGCGACGTGTTTCATTCGTAGGCAGCATCGTGGCCGACGTCTTTGGCGGATTGCTGGGAATATTCTCGAATCCGTAAATACGGGCGACCTCTTCGATCAGGTCTTCCTCTATTTCCAGGTCAAAACGAAATGACGGCGGGACAACGGAAAATACGCCGTCCTGTTCCGTAAATTGAAAATTGAGCTTGGTAAAGACGTCGCGCACGTGTGCTTCGGTAACTGGAATACCCAGCACCTTGCGGCAACGAGCAAGACGCATAGCCACGGCGGGCCGTGCCGGCAGCGCAATGCTCTGATCGCTGACCGGACCGGCCTGACCGCCACAGATCTCGAGAATCAGGCTGGAAATATATTCAATGTGTTCAACCATGTTCTGGAAATCCACTCCGCGCTCAAAGCGGTGGCTCGCTTCGGAACTGAACTTGTAGCGACGCGCGCGCCCGGCGATGGCGTCAGGAAACCAGAAAGCGGCTTCCAGGTAAATATCGGTGGTATCCAGGGACACAGCTGTGGCGGCTCCGCCCATGATTCCGGCCAGGCTTTCGATCGTCTCGCCGGCGGTAATCACGCCCACATCGGAAGCCAGTTGCACCGTCTGATCATTCAGCAGCGTCAGGCTTTCCCCTTCTTTTGCCCAGCGTACGGTAAGCCCGCCATTGATCTTGGCCAGGTCAAACACGTGGGTGGGACGGCCCAGCTCCAGCATGACGTAATTGGAAATATCCACCAATGCCGAGACTGAACGCTGGCCAGCGCGTTCCAGCCGGCTTTTCATCCAGTCGGGCGTGGCGGCCCGGGCATTGACGCCGTGAATGATCCGGCCCGCAAAGCGACCGCATAGATCCGGCGCCTGGACAGTGACCGGCAGTGTATCCTGATGCGTGACGGCCACCGGCTTGCTGACCGGCTCGGTCAACGGCGCACCCGTTAGCGCACGCACTTCACGCGCCACACCCAAAATGGACAGGCAATCGGCACGATTGGGCGTCAGTTTTATTTCGAAAATGGTATCGTTCAGGTCCAGTGCGCTGCGGATATCCTGCCCGACTTTTGCGTCGGCATCCAGCTCCAGCAACCCGCCATGATCCTGGGACAGGCCCAGTTCACGCGCAGAACACAACATACCGAACGAATCTTCGCCGCGCATGCGCGCCTTGCTGATTTTGAAGTCTCCGGGAAGGACCGCGCCAATTCGCGCCAGCGGCACCTTCAGGCCCTCGGCGGCGTTCGGCGCCCCACAGACAATCTGCAACGGTTCGCTCGAGCCGTCATCCACGGTACAGATGCGCAGTTTGTCAGCATTGGGATGGGCGCGCACGGCCGTGATGTGGGCCACTACGATCCCCGAAAATGGCGGCGCGACGGGCGCAGTCCCTTCGATTTCCAGGCCGGCCATGGTCAGCATATGCGCCAGCTCGTCGGTGGAAATCGATGGGTTAACGAAGGATCTTAACCAGGATTCAGGAAATAACATGATGTCTTTTTCTAGGTTCAAATAGGGAGTTAAAGCGTGAAAATCAGCGATTGAACTGACGCAGGAAACGCAAGTCTCCCTCGTAGAACTGCCTCAGATCATTCACGCCGTAGCGCAACATAGTCAGACGCTCAATGCCTGATCCGAACGCGAACCCGATGTATTTTTCAGGGTCCAGTCCGAAATTGCGTACAACCTCCGGATGCACCTGGCCTGAACCGGAAATTTCCAGCCAGCGTCCCTGATTGGGACCAGAGGTGAACATCATGTCGATTTCGGCAGATGGCTCGGTGAACGGGAAAAAAGAAGGTCGAAACCGCACGCTCAAGTCGTCGGTTTCAAAAAAAGCTTTCAGAAAATTCGTATACACCCCTTTCAGATCAGCAAAAGAGATGTCTTCCGCGATCCACAGGCCCTCGACCTGATGGAACATGGGGGAATGCGTTGCGTCGCTGTCCACGCGATAAGTACGGCCAGGCGCAATTACTTTGATTGGCGGCTTGTGCATGCGGGCGTAACGCACCTGCATGGGACTGGTGTGGGTGCGCAGCAGAAAAGGCAGGCCCCCGGCGTCGTTCATATCCACGTAGAAGGTATCCTGCATGGAGCGCGCAGGATGATTCTCGGGGTTATTCAAGGCGGTAAAGTTGGTCCAGTCATTCTCGATCTCGGGGCCATCAGCCACATCGAAACCGATGCTATGGAAAATTTCTTCGATACGCTGCCATGACTGGATCACCGGATGGACGCCGCCCATGGAGCGACCCCTGCCCGGCAAGGTGACATCAATGGTTTCCGCGGCAAGGCGCTGGTTCAATTGATCACGCGCGAACTGCTCGCGACGCGCGTTGAGCAACGATTCGATTTGCTGCTTGACCCTGTTGATGCGGGCGCCTTCGGCTTTCTTCTGATCAGGGGGCAGCTGTGCCAGCCCTTTCATGAAGCCGGTGATGACCCCGTTTTTCCCAAGAAATTTTGCCTTTTCGTTTTCAAGCGAAGCCGAATCGGTTGCATGCTCGAATTTGTCTTTGGCCTGAAGAATCAGATCGTCCAGCGATTGCGTCATGAAATTACCATTCTTGAAATAACAAACGGGACCCGAAACGAGCCCCGTTTGTATACAGCACAAATTTAAATCGTCAGTGGATCAGGCGCCCAGGGCAGATTTGGCCTGTTTGACAACGGCGGCAAAACCAGCCTTGTCGTGGACAGCCATATCGGCCAGAACCTTGCGGTCCAGTTCAATGGCGGCCTTTTTCAGTCCGGCGATAAATACACTGTAGGTCATGCCGTTCTCACGGACAGCCGCATTGATACGGGTAATCCAGAGAGCGCGGAATGTACGTTTCTTATTGCGACGGTCACGATATGCATACTGACCAGCACGCATGACTGCCTGTTTGGCAATACGGAACACATTGCCGCGGCGACCACGATAGCCTTTGGCTGCAGCAATAACTTTTTTGTGACGAGCACGTGCGGTAACACCGCGTTTTACGCGAGGCATAGTCTAACTCCTATCAAGCAAAAGGCATCATGGCTTTTACTGAAGCCACGTTGGATTCGTGAACGGCTGTCGTGCCGCGCAGATGACGTTTGTTTTTCGTGGTTTTCTTTGTCAGAATGTGGCGTTTGAAAGCCTGACCACGCTTGATAGAACCGCTACCGCGTACGATAAAGCGCTTGGAAGCACTTTTCTTGGTTTTCATTTTGGGCATAACTGATACCTGCAAATGTGGATAAAAGGTGCTTAATAACCGTTTATTAAGACTTTGCTAACCCGTATCCATTTTTCCCGTCACGATCCGCTCGAACGCCCCGAATCAGCTGTTATATTTCATGGTTACCCAGAAAACAGTGCTCCGTGATGCCTACGGCCTGCGGGAAACCATTGATTATACGATGATTTTTCTCCAACTGCCAGCAATTAAGTGAGCAAAACCGGAGAGAATTCGTTGAATCGGCAATAAATGTGGCCCTCAGGCGACGGATTGTTAATAAAGCGGGTCTTCACCTGCCCTTTTACAAGCGTCCCTGCTGGGCGCTTATCGGGTCAATTGTTGACGAAACGACATGGCTTCGGTCAAATCGATTGCGCGAATCTGCCCTACCTCTGCCATATCCGCGATCGTGCGGGCTACGCGCAACACCCGGTGCATCGCTCTGGCTGACCATCCCCAGTGTCTGCCGGCCCGGGCCAGCAATTGGGTCGCCTCGCAATCCGTACGACAGACCTGATCCATCAGATCTGGCGTCAGCAACGCATTTAATCGCCCCTGGCGCTGCAATTGCCGCTCACGGCAGCGCACAACTCGTTGCCGTACCACGCCGGAAGGCTCGGATGCCGGCAACTGCTGCCAACCCTGCGCCGGTGGCGTCAACTGTAACAGCATATCCATGCGATCCAAAAATGGCCCCGACAGGCGCGCGCGATAGCGCTCTATTTGCTCCGCCGTACAACGACAAGATCGGTGCGTGCTACCCAGGTAGCCGCAGGGACACGGATTCATGGCCGCTACCAGTTGAAAACGGCACGGATAGCTCACTGAACGATTGGCCCGGGCGATATGGATTTCTCCTGTTTCCATGGGTTCACGCAAGGCTTCCAGCACATGTCGCTGAAATTCGGGCAACTCATCCAGAAACAGGACGCCATGATGAGCCAGGCTGATTTGGCCAGGCCGTGGATTGACCCCGCCACCGATTAAGGCTGCCGCAGAACTGGAGTGATGCGGCGCGCGCATCGGGACTTTCCTTGAAAAACGGGGTGCACGCTGGTGCAGGCTATGAATCGCCGCGACTTCTATGGCTGCATTTTCATCCAAAGGGGGCAATATTCCGGGCAGTCGTTGCGCCAGCATGCTTTTGCCTATGCCGGGCGGCCCGGACATCAGCAAGCCATGGCAGCCGCTGGCAGCGACCTCCAGGACCCGACAGGCTACCTGCTGGCCACGCACATCGGATAAACAAAGTTCAGGCGCCCCTTCACCCTCCTGCTCTTTCTGACTCTTCAGGCAAGCCTGGCCATCCACCGTTACGGGCGCTAATACTGCTGTTTCATCCAGATGGCTTGCCACTTCCCGCAACGTACGGGCGCCAATGACAGTGAGGCCGGGTACGGCGGCAGCCAAACAGGCATTCTCGTCAGGCAAAATAAGAATGGGTCGGCTACCCGCCTTCTCGGGCCGCTGCGCCCTACCGGCCCTGGCTGCGGCAAGGGCAATAACCAGCGGAGCAGCAACGGGGACCAGTGCGCCGGTAAGCGAAAGCTCGCCCGCAAAAACGATACCGGGCAGTACCTGCTGAGCCATTTTGTCTGACAAGACCAGTTGCCCTGAAGCCAGCAACACGCCCAGCGCAATCGGCAGATCGAATCTGCCGGATTCTTTCGGAATGTCGGCCGGCGCAAGATTTGCCGTTAATCGTCCGGCCGGGAAGCTATATCCACTACTCAAAATGGCCGAGCGCACCCGCTCCCTGCTCTCGCGAACACCGGCGTCCGGCAACCCGACAATGGTAAAAGACGGCAACCCCTGGGCGAGATGCACTTCAACAAACACTTCTGGCGCGTGCATACCGCAAAGCGCCCTGCTGGCCAACACCGCTAAGCTCATCCGAATCTCCTGAATGCATCAGGGCATTCTGGCAGAAACCTGGCCCGACCACCGTTATTACAGGATAGATTGATCTATAGTGGGAACTGACAGCCCGGAGATAGCTGCCATGCACAGAACACTCGAGCAGGCAGCGAAACGAAGCCGATCGTCGTGAGCGATACTGGCAGCCCGGTACATAGGGCCTCGCACATAGGCCTCACACATACGGCCTCGCATATGGAGTCACAAATGGAGTCACAAATGAGGCCTTATATGACACCTCATAAAATCCCAGATACTGCCCGACATATGACCGACAAATGATCTGTCAACACCCAAGCAGGCGTGATACTGGCAGCCCTCCCCATGGGCAGACCCGGGGAGCAGCCGTATACCTTGCGATCTTAATCGACAACCGGGCCGGTATGAGTGCCTGTTGAAGACGGCGTTGTAATGCCTGCCTTTTCCTCCAGCAGACGAACCCGGGACTCCAGCTCGAACAGACGTTCGCGCAATTTTGCCGACAAGGCAACCTGCACATCAAACTCTTCCCGAGTGACCAGATCCAGCCGGGAAAATCCCTGGGCCATGAATGCCTTCACATTCTTTTCTATATCCGCTGCCGGACTGTTCTTGATCAATTCCTGAATATTTTTCTGAAAATCTTCAAATAACTGATTCGATTTCATGATTGTGATTCCTGTATGTATACGGGCACCAGTGCCGCGTCCTGTTCTTCATATTGTACACATTTGCCATTGCAAACTTTGTACTGCGCCAGCTGAAAGCGACGTTCTACATTCAATGCACAACACTGCACGACATCACGCAACGCGGCCTGACATGGGCACAACGCCTGACCAACGCAGCCCAGGCGATGAGGTGTAGACGAGTACGCTCAGGCCACCAGCCTGCCGTTTTTTAGCGCCATCCACAAGGCAGATCTACGCATGGCCCAGCCCTAAAGCATCAACCCGCCTTGGGGCGGGTTGATGTAAGCAATGGCTTATTGTGGTTTTGACTCTGTGCTCGGTTCGGCTGGCGCAGCCGGTGCACTCTGGGCTGGTGCAGTTTCAGTTGGCGCGGTTGTAGAGGTCTCGCCAGCCGGCTGGGTAGCGCCGGATGTTTTCTCTTTGACCGCGTCCATGGCATCAGAGGCCGCCTGCTTGGCTGACTCTGCTGCTTCTGTGGCTGACTTCATGGCGGTGTCGGCATATTCCTTGGCTGCATCAGCCGCGTTTGAACCTGCCTCTTTAGCCGATTCAAGCGCACTGCTGGCCGCTTCTTTGGCAGAATCCATCGCGTTACCGGCAGCTTCGCCCGCTTTATCTGCTGCATCCTGGGTTGCATCAGCCGCTTTGTTGGCTGACTCAGAGGCGGCTTCAGATGCTTTATCAGCGGCAATTTTCGCTTCTTCGGCTGCCTTGTCTGCCGCCTGCTTTGCCTGATCCACTGCCGAATCGGTTGCAGCAGGAGTCTGCGTGGTCTGGGCAGTATCAGAACTGTTATCACAACCAGCAATAAAGGCAGCGGCGGACAACATGGCTACAAGACTGAATTTGGATACGTTCTTCAAGGCTTCACCTCTTCAATTGAAAATGGAATTTGTTTCATGATTTTACTGTAATTTGGCGGCACGTATAAGCTGAAAACCATCTGAATTATCCGGTAACCGTTCCTGGCTGTTACAAACTATGCACTAAGACAACGAATGGCAGCACCGACCCGGGCACATATTGCAAGCTCAGCAAACAAGATCCCTCATAACGCACCAATATCGGGCGCGTATTTATGACCACATGCGTTTATGCATCATTTGCGTGCTTCAACAAGCGTTTGCACGGTAGCAAAAGCTGGCACGACTATTGCTTTTAAGAGGCCATGGACAATCGGTCCTTAAAGACAAATGTTATTTCTGGGAGAACATTGTGAAACTGATCACTGCCATTATCAAGCCATTCAAACTGGATGAGGTCCGTGCGGGCCTGGCCGAAATCGGAATTCAAGGGCTGACGATTACAGAAGTCAAGGGTTTTGGCCGGCAGAAAGGTCATACAGAGCTATACCGTGGCGCAGAGTATGTTGTGGACTTTCTGCCCAAAATCAAGCTGGAGACGGCTGTTGCCGATGAACAGGTGGAACAGGCAATTGAGACCATCTGCCAGTCAGGCACCACCGGCAAAATCGGTGACGGAAAAATTTTCGTGACTGACCTGGAACAAGTCATCCGAATTCGCACTGGCGAAACCGGCAATGCGGCGCTGTAAGCCCGTCGCTCCCTATCACCTGTATTGAAAGGAATTTAAAAATGCAAAGCGCCGATTTAGTCTGGGTAAGCGTGTCCACCATTCTCGTGCTGTTTATGGTTGTTCCCGGTCTTGCCATGTTTTACGGTGGCCTGGTTCGCAGCAAGAACATTCTCTCGCTGATGAGCCAGGTCCTGGTTACCTTCGCCCTGATCACGATTCTGTGGTTTGCCTACGGCTATTCCCTTACCTTTTCCGGCGGGAATGCGATTTTTGGTGATTTGTCCAAGGCTTTCCTTTCCGGAGTGATTGACCTGCCCGCAGATTCCTATGCGCTGGCGGGCACCATTCCCGAACTGACATTCGTTGCCTTCCAGGCCACCTTTGCCGGCATCACCTGCGCTCTGATCGTGGGTGGCTTTGCCGAGCGTATCAAGTTCTCGGCCGTGCTTATTTTCATGGCAATATGGTTCACGTTTTCCTACATCCCTGTGGCTCATATGATCTGGGCCGAAAAAGGCCTGCTGTTTGGCGATGCGCTGGATTTTGCCGGTGGCACTGTGGTGCACATCAACGCCGGTGTAGCCGCGCTGGTGGCCGCCTATGTTGTTGGGCCTCGTATCGGTTATGGCAAAGAAGCCATGCAGCCACATAACCTGCCCATGACCATGATCGGTGCAGCCATGCTGTGGGTAGGCTGGTTCGGCTTCAATGGTGGTTCGTCCCTGGGCGCCAACAATCAGGCAGCGCTGGCGGTATTTAACACGCTTCTGGCCACGGCCGCTGCTATCGTGGTTTGGGTTCTGGCCGAGTGGAAATTCAAGGGTCAGCCTTCCCTGCTGGGTGGCGCCTCTGGTGCCGTAGCCGGCCTGGTCGGTATAACGCCGGCTGCCGGTCTGGTGGACCCCATGGGCGCGCTGATTATCGGTGCCATAACCAGTCTGTTCTGCGTCTGGGGGGTAAACGGTCTCAAGCGCCTGCTCAAGGCCGATGACTCCCTGGACGTTTTCGGCGTGCATGGCATCGGCGGTATCGTCGGTGGCATCCTGACGGGCCTGTTCAATGCCAAAGCAATGGGCGGCCCCGGCCTGGATTCTGCAAGCATGATTCCGGGGCAGCTGTTCAACCAGATTGAAGGCATTGTGATTGCGATCATCTGGAGTGCCGTTGTAAGCTTCATTGCCCTTAAGATAGCGGGCCTGGTCACTGGCGGATTGCGTGTGGACAAAGATGAAGAACGCCAGGGCCTGGATATCAGCTCTCATGGCGAGCAAGGCTATCACAATTGAATTAAGTCTTTAACAGGACTGCACACACTGCCAAGCACTCTCAAGCAGACAAACTTGCAAAGCCAGTCGGCTTTGCAAGCGGCCTCAACAAAGCAGTTCTGACCCTGGCCGCAGCAATGGCAGTGTGTGAAAAATCGATAGTCGCAATATAAAAAAGAAAAGGACACCACGGTGTCCTTTTCTTTGCCTGGATGAGCCTCGATCGCTACATGAATGCCCTGCCTAAGCGCCCTGCCTAAATATCCTATTTTGGATACCCTGGCCGAATGTGATGATCGGAATGAAGCCGCTCTGGACGCTATCAGCGGGCCGTTTCCGCTAACTCGGCTAATACTCGGCTCATGCCCACCTCCGATAACGCACAATTCAATCTGCAGCCGTCGCGAACAGATAACCAGAAGCAATCAGATGCCCGGACGCCTCAGAATCCTGGGCCAATCAATTGCCCTGAACGGATCAAATGCCCAGACTGTTCAAATCAATAGATTCGGCACGATTGAGCGCGGTTGCGATCTTGGTGCGCAAGGCATTGGTGTGCGATGTTCTAACCAGTTTTTTGACGTCCAGCAACTGCTGCGGATGCATGGAAAACTCATTTAGACCCAGCCCCAGCAGCAGCTTGGTATAGCGGGCATCCCCGGCCATTTCGCCACATATGGCCACACTCTTGCCTACGCGCTCGCCTGCCTGGATCGTTTGCGAAATCAGCCGCAGCACAGCCGGGTGCAAAGGGTCGTACAGGTCAGACACCTCGTTGTCGACCCGGTCGATGGCCAGGGTATACTGAATCAGATCGTTGGTGCCGATGGAAACAAAATCCAGCGATTTAAGAAAAGGCTCTATCGCAATGGCGATGGCCGGAATTTCAACCATCGCACCCAGTTCGATATTGTCGCTATATTGTATGCCAGCAGCGTCCAGCTCTTTTTTTGCCGATTCGATGGCATCGCGCACGGCGTGCAGCTCGTGCATATGCGAGAGCATCGGAATCAGAATTCTGAGCCGACCGTGCACTGACGCGCGCAACAGTGCGCGCAGCTGGGTCGCAAAAAGGTCCGGACGCGACAGACAATAGCGCACTGCACGCAGGCCCAGTGCTGGATTGACCGCGACCGTCGCTTCACCATCCAGCGTTTTGTCCGATCCCAAATCCAGGGTGCGGATCGTCACAGGCTTGTCAGGCATGGCACGCAACACGTGCGCATAGGCCTCGAACTGCTCTTCTTCGGTCGGCAGAATTTGCCTGCCCATAAACAGAAATTCGCTGCGAAACAGCCCGATGCCATCGGCACCCATGTCCAGCGCCTGCGACACCTCATGAGGCAATTCGATATTCGCTTCCAGGCGAATGCGTTTGCCGTCCAGCGTGATGGCGGGCTCATCTTTGGACAGGATCAATTCCGCCCGTTCCTGAATAAAGGCTTCCTGCTTGCGCTGATAGAAGGCCAGAATCTCCGGAGTTGGATTGACATACACCAGTCCGTTTTCGCCATCGACAATCAACATATCCCGATCGTGCACCAGGCTCCGGACATTTCCCAGGCCCACCACCGCAGGCACATTCATACTGCGCGCTACGATAGCCGTGTGCGATGTCGGGCCGCCAAGATCAGTAACAAATGCAGCAAAGCGTCCGCCGCGCAGCTTAAGCATGTCTCCCGGCGAAATATCGTGAGCCACCACAATAAGCGAATTGATGTCTATCTCGCTGGACATATCAGGCAGCATCAATTCACCCGAACCGGCCAGGATGCGAATGACTCGTTCAATCACCTGATGAATATCGGCAACGCGCTCACGGATGTAATCATCATCCATAACCGCAAATTGCTCAGCCACGATCTGCCCCTGAGTACTCAAGGCCCATTCGGCATTATATTGGCGGGATGCAATCAACTCTTTGGTTTGCGCGGCCAGTTCCGGATCTGACACCAGCAAACTGTGAACCGTGAGCAGCGGAACCAGCTCCTTTGGCGCATCGGCAGGCAACGTGTCTATAGTGTGCTGCAGCATGTCATAGACAATTTTCAGCGCATGATCCAGCCTGGCGCATTCTGCCGGCACATCTTCAGATGCAATGCGATAGTGACTCACCTCAAGTGTGGCGGCGCCCATCACGACCGCGCGACCAATGGCAAAACCGCGCACAACACCTTTTCCCTGCAGGGTAAAAACAGTACTTTGTCTTGTCGGTGTGTGCTCGGTGTATGTCATCGTGTATGGTCTTGTCCCTTGCACTTTTACGTGCCTGTTTTCAGGTGCAACTGTCGCTCATTGCCATCATGGGCAATGGGCTGTCGTTATTCGGGTTCGCCAAATTTATTTTCAAACAGCGCCTGAATCTGGATGAGCGCCTGATCGGCGTCATCGCCTTCGGCTTCAATATTGACCGTGATACCCTTGCCCGCAGCCAGCATCATGACACCCATGATGCTTTTTGCATTAACCCGCTGGGAGGCTCGGGTGATAAAGATTTCGCTTTTGAACTTGCTGGCCAGTTGGGTAAGCTTGGCGGCAGCGCGGGCATGCAGCCCTAATTTATTACTTATTACTATATCAACTGAAGGCATATGAGCGCGGTCTTTATCAGAAAGGTTAATCGTTAGGAGCCAGGTCGACACATTTCATGCCTTTCTTGCCCCCCTCAAAAATGGATTGACATAACTGGTCCATCGGCTGATCCCGATATCGAACCGCATTGAGCAGCATACAGGCGTTGGTGCCGGATAGAATATGGGCCTTGACGCCGGCATCCTGCAACTGGCGCACCACACGGGCGCCGATATTGGCCGGCGTCGCACCGCCCAGATCCGACAAGATCAGCACTTGCTGGTCCGGGCCGAGCATCGCCTTCAATTGCGCGATCAGTTCGTCAGCCTTGGACTCCGGATCGACATCAGGCTCGATGTCGAAGAAAACATAGTTATCAATTTGTCCCAAGACATGCTGAGCACATTCGGACAGGGCCGAGGCCAGAGGCGTATGCGCTATAAGAGCAAGGGTGGTCATTTTTTGTACCTTCAGACTGCAGCAGCTTTCTCGAGCGCAGCAGCAAAATGGTCAGCAACATCAAAATCGGTCTGCTCTGTGATTTCCACAAAGCAGGTCGGGCTGGTCACGTTGATTTCGGTGACATAGTCACCAATCACATCAAGACCGACCAGCAGCAGCCCGCGTTCCCGCAGTATAGGGCCAATTCGGTTTGCAATGGCAAGATCGTGCTCGGACAGCTTGCGGGCAACCCCGCGCCCGCCAGCTGCCAGATTTCCACGGGTTTCGCCAGCCAGCGGTATGCGCGCCAGTGCATAGGGCACCGGTTTGCCGTCAATCAGCAAAATGCGCTTATCGCCCTGAACGATTTCGGGAATATACTTTTGCGCCATGATCGTTTGCGTCTGGTCCACCGTCAGGGTTTCCAGAATGGCGTTGACATTCGGATCGGCTTCCATGATTCGGAAAATACCCGTACCGCCCATACCATCCAGCGGCTTGACGATAATATCCCCATGCAACGCATGAAACGCCTTCAGGCGCGATATGGTGCTTGTAATAAGCGTGGGCGCCGTAAATTCGGAGAACTCGGTAATCGCCAGTTTCTCTGGATGATTACGTATGGCGCTACCCGAATTGAATACCCGCGCACCCTGCTTTTGTGCTGTCTCCAGCAAATGCGTCGAATACAGGTATTCCATGTCGAACGGTGGGTCCTTGCGCATGAGCACCGCATCGAAATGACCAACCTCGGTTTCAACCGCATTCTCTTGCTGCGTCCACCAACTGTGGGCGTGAAGATCCGCCGTCATATCCAGCTGTATCGGTTGAGCACGTACTTTTACCCGACCCAGTTCAACATACAGGTCAGACTGAAGCGCAACGCTGATGACATGGCCACGCTTGTGCAGGGCTCGCATCATCGCCACCGAACTGTCCTTGTATGCCTTCAGCAAAGGCAGCGGATCAATGATAAAAAGTACATGCATCTAATTTACATCCTACATTGACGACGGAAGCGTATTGGCAGTCCGTGTTTATTTATCGTCGGCCTTGCCGGCGGGCACAGCCTTGCGCTTGGGCGCCAGAACCATGACCATCTGACGGCCTTCCAGCTTGGGCATGGCTTCAACCTGAACCAGCTCTGCCATATCGTCACGAACCCGTTCAAGAACACGCATACCCAATTCCTGGTGAGCCATTTCACGACCACGGAACCGCAGCGTAACCTTGGCCTTGTCACCGTCTTCAATAAAACGCTTCAGATTGCGCAGCTTGACCTGATAATCACCTTCGTCGGTCGCCGGCCGGAATTTGACTTCCTTGACCTGAATAATTTTCTGCTTGGCCTTGGCTTCCTGCTGACGCTTTTGTTCCTGATACTTGAACTTGCCGTAATCCATAATTCGACATACGGGCGGTTCCGCGTTTGGCGCGATTTCAACTAAATCGACGCCTTCCTGCTCAGCCAGACGCAAGGCCTCTACTGTTTTGACAATACCCAGTTGTTCGCCGTCTACGCCGATTAGTCGGACTTCCGGAATACGGATTTCGGCGTTGATACGATTGGTTTTTTCGGTTGCGATGTTAAGATCTCCTGAAATTAATAAACTACGCTGAAACGTCCTGACGTGTTGCAACGTCATGACGCAGGCGTTCTATAAATGCTTCTACAGACATGCTTCCCAGGTCCAGATTGCCGCGGGCACGAACTGCGACAGCACCGCTGTCCCGTTCTTTTTCGCCGACAACCAGAATGTAAGGAACCTTCTGCATACTGTTTTCTCTGATTTTACGGGTGATTTTTTCCCCGCGCAAATCGGATGAAGCGCGAAAACCGTGTTTTTTCAACTCTGTGACCACCTCGGTGGCGTAATCAGAGAACGATTCGGATATGGTGCAAACCACCACCTGCTCGGGAGCCAGCCAGGGAGGCATGGCGCCGGCATGGTTTTCAATGAGCATACCAATGAAGCGTTCGAGCGAGCCCAGGATTGCACGATGCAACATGACCGGGGTCTTGCGCTGATCGTGGGCATCGACATATTCGGCGCCAAGCCGCACAGGCATTGAGAAGTCTACCTGGATCGTGCCGCATTGCCAGTGGCGGCCAATGGCGTCCTTAAGCGTATATTCCACTTTGGGACCGTAAAATGCGCCCTCTCCCGGCGAGATTTCAAACTCGCATCCGGAGCTGCGCAAGCTCTCCATCAGGGCGTGTTCCGCCTTGTCCCAAACAGCATCCTCGCCGATACGTTTTTCGGGTCGGGTAGCCACTTTGTACAGGACTTCGGCAAAGCCGAAATCCTTGTATACTTTCTGCAATAGTGTTGTGAATTGGGCACACTCTGCCAGCAATTGGTCTTCCGTACAGAAAATATGTCCATCATCCTGCGTAAAACCGCGTACCCGCATCATGCCGTGCAATGAACCAGAGGGCTCATTACGATGGCATTGGCCGAATTCACCGTAGCGGATAGGCAATTCCCGATAGGAATGCAACGCGGCATTATAAATTTGCACGTGTCCGGGGCAATTCATGGGTTTGAGCCCATAAACACGGTTCTCGGACTCGGTGGTGAACATATTCTCTTTGTAATTGTCCCAGTGGCCAGTTTTTTTCCACAGACTCAGATCGAGAATTTGCGGCGCCTTCACTTCCTGGTAGCCGTTATCCCGATAGACGTCGCGCATGTACTGCTCAACCTGTTGCCAGATCTGCCAACCCTTGGGGTGCCAGAAGATAAGCCCCGGCGCTTCGTCCTGGAAATGAAACAGGTCCAGTTCACGGCCCAGTCTGCGATGGTCGCGTTTTTCTGCTTCCTCCAGCATTGTCAGATAAGCGGCCTGCTCTTCCTTGGTTGCCCAGGCCGTGCCATAGACACGCTGTAGCATTTCGTTCTTGCTGTCGCCACGCCAGTAGGCGCCGGCCACTTTCATTAGCTTGAATACCTTTAGCTTGCCGGTAGAGGGTACGTGCGGGCCACGACAAAGATCGATGAAATCGCCTTCCCGATACAGGGATATTTTCTGATCCTGCGGAATGGAAGCGATGATTTCGGCTTTGTAGGCTTCGCCCTGCTCTTTGAAAAATGCCACGGCATCGTCGCGCGACCATTCTTCACGAACAACTTTCTCGTCCTTTCGGGCAAGTTCAGCCATTTTTTTCTCGATTTTTTCAAGATCTTCGGGCGTGAACGGACGTTTGTAGGCAAAGTCGTAATAAAAGCCATTGTCGATAACAGGGCCAATGGTGACTTGCGCATCTGGAAACAGGGATTTGACCGCATAGGCCAGCAAGTGAGCGGTAGAATGACGAATAACGTCCAGGCCATCCGGGTCTTTCGCAGTCACGATGGCAAGATCGGCATCCCTGTCAATGACAAATGACGTATCCACCAGCTGCGACTCGCTCCCATTGATTGTTACCTTACCAGCCAGCGCCGCCTTGCCCAGGCTGGGCGCGATGGTCGTCGCAATTTCTCCCACCTGGACAGGTTGGGAAAACTCGCGCTTGGAACCATCGGGTAAAGTAATTTGAAACATGCTGTTGCCTTGAATTGAATAAAAAAACGCGACTTCACAAGTCGCGTTCGCTGTTCTTTTGAAAAATACGTTTGGCAAGAATCACGAGCGCGCTGGTAGACCGATACACGTATCGGTGGTGGTCAGGCCCTGGGTTCGTGAAGCTTCGGACATCATCTAAACAGTCTCACCTTTGCGTAAAATACCCCGTGATTTTACACCAGCCCCGGACCTATAGCCAATAAATGGCTGCAATTTGTAAAAATTCAAGGGGTGCATGTCAGCGAAAAAACACAGCATTGCCTCGATTGGCGCGTCTACTGAGGTGCCAATTGCCGCGGGTTGTCTTAAAAAGACCTGTTGCAGTATATTAATGTTCATCATTTTTAGCCCGGGCCATGCTAGGCTGGTGGCCAAATTTCACTGTATCGCACATAAAACGGAGCTAATATGCCTCAATTACGCCTGTTGCGCAACGCGCTTGCCTTGCTTGCCCTCACCCTGCTTACCGCCTGCGCCTCAATGGGCGGCAATGACCGCAGCGGGCTGCAAATAAGCCAGGATCCGCGCGGCGTTGCCATCGCCTCAAAAGACAGCAACCTGTTTTTGCCCGGCTCGGCCACGCTACAGCCTGAATCAGCGCCTTTTTTCGACAGGGTCAGCCAGTTGCTGCGCGACCGCCCGGAACGTAAAGCCCTCGTAGACAGCGTATCGGACAATACCGGCTCGGCTGAATACAACCAGGAACTGCAGGAAGTGCGCGCCCTGTCCATCATGAAGGCCCTGATAAGCCGCGGCGTTGATCGCTCGCGTCTGGCCTATGTCACAGGATCCTCGGCTTCGCCCACGCCCGGAACCATGCAACCGGTCAATACTACGGCTCAGCAGTCAAAAATCATCATTCTTGGGGCCAGTACTGCCGATATGAACGTCAACACCATAGAACGCTTCTTCGACGGAATTTCCAATTTGGGTAAAAGCCTGTTCAATTGATTCGCACCGGTGTCAGCCAAGATATACTTACACTGTAGCCGCAAGCTGACGGTCACCGAATTGGACCGGCAGGCATCCTGTCCGGCCTGAAACTGATAACGCCAAACTTATGTCAAAGTCCTTTATCTACAATCTGATCCTGACTGTTGTCGCGATCGTCGTATTCATCTTCATTGGTGCCTCCGTGTACGATGCGTTCACTCGCAATCCGGTCAATCGCACCGCAGACGACGGCAGCGCCAGCAGCGTGAGCGGGCAGATTGAAGCAGCAACGCCCGATGCGACCCAGCCTGCGCAACCCACAGCGGCCAGCGATGCCCCACCCGTAGCCCAGGATCAACAGCAGGCAGAGGCAGCCTACGACCAGACCAATGACCCAACCCGCAGCAATGCGACGCAGGATAGTGCAAATTCAGCCGCCGCCTCGGGCAATGAACCAGCTGCAACCGATACACCGCAGCAGGCTGCTCCAACCGCAGCTCCAGCTCCAGCTCCAGCTCCGACGCCTGCGCCCGCCAGCCCAAGGCCCGAGACGAGCACAACTACAGCACCAAGCAATACAAGTCAGCCCAATGCGCCGGCCAGGTCCCCCAGCCTGGCCAGACCCGCGACGCGCGGCAATCCCGATCTGCGTGCAGTCATTCCGCCGGTGCCTACAGCGCCGCCACGAGCAGAAGGCGTGCCGCCGCCAAACACAACAAGCCAGGATATGTACAACGCGACCAATTCCGGCATGGACAACGGCAATGTTTCCGACAGCTTCCCTGCCCCGGTATCGAACTTTCCTGCACCGGTGACCCCAGGGGCCACTGGCAACGCACCAGGCGCCAATAACGACGAACAGCAGCGTCTTCAGGAGCTGCGCAACCAGAAACAGCAGTTACGCAGAGATCTCGGTTTCTGATTGCCTATCTCGGGGGGTTGCCAGGTGTTGGCTAGCCCCGCGGTGACTGGGCAAGTGAGCCGGATAAGTGCGGAATTCTGCCAGATCCTGCCACTACACCCACACGGTAAGCCCAAGAACAAAAGCCCGGTGATATACCGGGCTTTTGTCTTATGGCGCCGTCGCTGGGTTGGTATACCAACTCAGCCAGGCAACAGTGTTATCAGTGCTTCACTGATTTGACATTATCTACTGGCGGCTTGGCTGCAGAAACCGCAGCCTCCTCGGCCAGCTTGGCAATTTCTGCCTCGGACAATGGCGTAAGCGGTCGCTCCAGAGCTACTTCCAATACGCGATCAATCCATTTTACCGGGATGATTTCCAGATGGTTTTTCACGTTATCCGGAATCTCTGTGAGATCCTTGACGTTCTCTTCAGGGATCAGCACGGTTTTGATACCACCGCGATGAGCTGCAAGCAACTTTTCCTTCAGCCCACCAATGGCCAGCACCTCGCCCCGCAGGGTGATTTCACCCGTCATGGCGACATCTGCCCTTACCGGAATACCCGATAGCGCCGACACTAGTGCCGTTGTAATGGCGATACCGGCTGACGGACCATCCTTGGGTGTTGCGCCTTCGGGAACGTGGATATGAATATCCTTTTTCTCAAAGACACTATCGGCAAAACCCAGGGCATGCGCCCGTGAGCGCACCACCGTGCGCGCCGCCTGCATGGACTCTTTCATCACATCGCCCAGCAACCCAGTATGCTGGATATTGCCTTTACCGGAGACGACAGCGACCTCGATGGTGAGCAGATCGCCACCCACTTCGGTCCAGGCCAGCCCGGTTACCTGGCCGATCTGGTTGTCCTTCTCGGCCATACCGAAAGAATACTTGCGTACCCCCAGATAATGGCTCAGATTGTCGGCCGTCACATGAATGGTTTGCACGGCAGCTGCTTTACCCTTGGCAGCCGGCTTGGCGGCAGTCACGGTATTGCTAAGCAGTTCCTTGATCACTTTACGGCAAATCTTGCTGACTTCGCGCTCCAGCGCCCGCACCCCGGCTTCACGCGTGTAATAACGCACGATATCGCGCAGCGCCGATTCTTCGACAACCAGCTCACCATCACGCACGCCATTGTTCTTCATCAGCTTGGGCAACAGGTGGTCCATGGCAATATGCACTTTTTCGTCTTCGGTGTAACCCGACAGGCGAATGACTTCCATCCTGTCGAGCAACGCCGGCGGGATATTCAGTGTATTGCTGGTGGCCACGAACATCACATCTGACAAATCGTAGTCAACTTCAACGTAGTGATCCTGGAACGTATGGTTTTGCTCGGGATCAAGCACCTCAAGCAGAGCCGAGGCTGGATCGCCGCGAAAATCCATGCCCAGCTTGTCAATCTCGTCAAGCAGGAACAAGGGATTGCGCACGCCCACGCGATTCATATTCTGCAGAATCTTGCCTGGCAGCGCGCCGATATAGGTGCGTCGGTGACCACGAATTTCGGCCTCATCACGCACGCCGCCCAGCGCCATGCGCGTGAACTTGCGATTGGTTGCCCGCGCAATGGATTGCCCCAACGAGGTTTTACCCACCCCAGGAGGCCCGACCAGACACAGAATAGGCGCCTTGACCTTATCCACCCGCTGTTGTACGGCCAGATACTCAAGAATGCGCTCCTTGACCTTTTCCAGACCGTAATGGTCGTTATCCAGTACTTTCTGCGCATTGATCAACGAATTGTTGATACGGCTTTTTTTCTTCCAGGGCAACCCGATGACCGTGTCAATATAGTTGCGTACAACAGTTGCCTCGGCAGACATAGGTGACATGAGCTTGAGTTTTTTCAGCTCGCTGTCCACTTTCTTGCGGGCTTCCTTGGGCAGTTGCGCAGCTTCGATTTTCTTTTCGAGCTCTTCAATATCCGCGCCCTCTTCGCCCTCTCCAAGTTCTTTCTGAATCGCCTTGACCTGCTCGTTCAGATAGTAATCACGCTGGCTTTTTTCCATCTGTTTTTTGACACGCCCGCGAATGCGCTTCTCAACCTGCAGAATATCGATTTCGGTTTCGATTTGGGCCAGCAATGCTTCAAGGCGGCCAGACGCGTCCAGCTCCTCGAGCAGCTTCTGTTTCTGT
The DNA here is from genome assembly GCF_004217095.1 of Advenella incenata. GTDB lineage: Bacteria > Pseudomonadota > Gammaproteobacteria > Burkholderiales > Burkholderiaceae_B > Advenella > Advenella incenata. Next base: position 2,427,858 of record NZ_SHKO01000001.1, read on the forward strand.
TCGAGCTTGAGCGGCAAATGTGAAGAAATGGTATCGGCAAGGCGACTGATCTCTTCAATACCATTGAGGGAACTGAGGATTTCAGGCGGGATTTTCTTGTTCAGTTTGACGTACTGATCAAACTGGGCAATGATGGTGCGACGCAGTGCCTCAACTTCCGAGTTGCGCGTATCACTCTGCTCAATGGGCAAAATCTGGGCTGAAAAATGCGACTCGGTTTCGATAATATTTTCTACGCGCGCGCGCTGCTGCCCCTCGACCAGCACCTTGACAGTGCCGTCGGGCAGTTTGAGCATTTGTAAAATTGACGCCACACATCCGATGTCATACATATCATCGGGGCCGGGCTCGTCCTTGCTGGCCGATTTTTGCGCAACAAGCATAATCTGCTTGTCATTTTCCATCGCCAGCTCCAGCGCACGAATGGACCGGTGTCTGCCGACAAATAGCGGAATGACCATATGTGGGAACACGACCACGTCGCGAAGAGGCAACAATGGCAATTGTGTTGATTCTGCCGGCAAAATCTGACTCGCTGACATAAGCTGATTCCTTGAAAAACGTTGTACTTCTACAGTAATTATGCTGTAGATGGAGCCTCTGGGGGCAATTTCAAGGTCGCCTGGATTAAATACCGGCGGTTTTTATGCAGGTCGCGCTGTGATTGTTGGGCAGGGAAATGATCCCCCTGCTTGCACCCTGGCGCGACCTGCCCAGGCTAACCTGACCCCGTCAGGCAGCAGCATCTTTGAGCTTTTTCTCTTTCGTCTCCGATGCTGTGTTTTCCTTGTCTTCAGCGAAAACCAGCATCGGGGAACCCGATCCTTCAATGGCAGATTCGTCCAGCACCACTTTGACGACATTGCTCTGGGACGGCAAATCAAACATGGTATCCATGAGCGACGCCTCGAGAATGGAACGAAGGCCGCGCGCACCCGTTTTGCGTTTCAGTGCCCTGTAGGCAATGGCTGACAATGCGGCGGGACGCACCTCGAGCTCCACGTCTTCCATGGCAAACAGCTTCTGGTATTGCTTGACCAGCGCGTTCTTCGGTTCAGTCAGAATCGTAATAAGCGCAGCTTCATCCAGCTCTTCCAGAGTAGCTACAACCGGCAGGCGTCCTACCAGTTCTGGAATCAAGCCGAACTTGATGATGTCTTCAGGCTCAACTTCGGCAAAGACTTCACCGATGCCCTTCGCAGATTTGCCCTGCACTGACGCACCAAAGCCGATACCGGATTTTTCGGTACGATTGCGAATAACCTTATCCAGCCCATCAAATGCACCGCCAACAATAAACAGGATATTGGTGGTATCAACCTGAACGAAATCCTGGTTCGGGTGTTTGCGTCCGCCTTGTGGCGGCACTGAAGCAACCGTGCCCTCAATCAGCTTGAGCAAAGCCTGCTGTACGCCCTCTCCTGATACATCCCGCGTAATGGACGGGTTATCGGACTTGCGCGAAATTTTGTCGATTTCGTCAATATAAACAATAGCGCGTTGTGCCTTGTCGACATCGTAATTACAATTTTGCAGCAGCTTTTGCACGATGTTTTCAACGTCCTCGCCAACATAACCGGCTTCGGTCAATGTCGTGGCATCGGCCATGACGAATGGGACGTCCAGCATGCGGGCCAATGTCTGTGCGAGCAGCGTCTTGCCCGAGCCGGTAGGACCGATCAGCAAGATATTGCTTTTGGCAAGTTCGATATCATCTTTCTTGTTCAGGTCGCTGTGGCGTATGCGCTTGTAGTGGTTATACACCGCTACTGCCAGATTACGCTTGGGCTGATTCTGACCAATAACATACTGATCAAGAAAGGACTTGATTTCGGCAGGCGAAGGCAACTCTGTCTTAATGGCCTCACGAGCTTCATCCTGCGCACTATCATGAATGATTTCGTTGCACAGCTCGATACATTCATCACAAATGAATATATTCCCAGGACCCGAGATCAGCTTTTTGACCTCGTTCTGGTGCTTGTTGCAGAACGAGCAATGCAGGTTTTTGCCGTCGGTAGAACTTGGTTTATCTGCCATATCTGTAATTTGATTAATCCGATAAAAACAGGTCGACCCTAGTTAAAAGGTCGACCCGTACGAAACCTTTGAAAACAGTATATCAAATACTATGCAACGTCTGCCCGCGTAGCCAGAACTTTATCAATTAATCCATAAGTCTGGGCATCTTCGGCTGCCATATAATTATCGCGCTCAGTATGCTCGCGGATCCGTTCAATAGGCTGGCCGGTGTTCTTCGCAAGAATCTGATTGAGCCGCTCGCGCAAACTCAGGATTTCCTTGGCCTGGATTTCAATATCGGAAGCCTGGCCTTGCGCGCCGCCCAGCGGCTGATGAATCATAATGCGTGAATTGGGCAGGCTGAAGCGTTTGCCCTTGGCGCCTGAACTGAGCAGGAAGGCGCCCATGCTGGCAGCAAACCCGGTACACATCGTTGATACGTCGGGTTTGATAAACTGCATGGTGTCGTAAATTCCCAACCCAGCATAGACCGCGCCACCTGGTGAATTAATATACAGGGAAATGTCCTTGTCCGGATTCTCCGATTCAAGGAACAACATCTGCGCCACAATAAGATTGGCTGTCTGGTCGTTTACCTGCCCGACCAGAAAGACAACCCGCTCCTTGAGCAGGCGCGAGTATATGTCGTAAGACCGCTCTCCGCGCCCGGATTGTTCAATAACCATAGGAATATAGCCCAGCGCCGAGGGGCGCACAGACTCATCTCCGTGGACAGACGCGTAAAAGTCGGTAAAACGGTTCATTATACAGTTCCCATTAATTCTTCAAACGGCACTTTTTCTTCAGTGACCTTGGCTTTTGATAAGATATGGTCAACTACGTTATCTTCAAGGACTACCGATTCAATTTCTGCACGGCGCTGACGATCGGTCAGATAATATGTAACGACCTGTTCGGGTTTTTCGTAGTTCTGCGCAAACTCTTCAATACGCGTACGAATCTGCTCCGGCGTCACTTGCAGGTTGGCGCTGTCGACCAATTCAGCAACAATCAGACCCAGGCGAACACGGCGTTCGGAGTCGGACTTGAACGCGTCGGCTGGAATATCCATCGTGTCGGCGTTGGGCATACCACGTTGCTTGAGATCTTCACGGGCGGCTGCAATGCGACTTTGCACATCATTGTCTACCAATGATTTGGGTACATCGAAGCTGGCAGCTTTTGCCAGTGCGTCCATGACGCTGTTTTTGGTACGCGCCTGAGTGCGGTTTTTAACTTCGCGCTCAATGTTGCTGCGAACTTCAGACAGCAGTTTTTCGGTATCGCCTTCTGGCTGACCCAGTGATTTGGCAAATTCGCTATCGACTTCAGGCAGGACCGGTACGGCCACTTCTTTTACAGTGATCGTGAATTCGGCTGTCTTGCCTGCCACTTCTTTACCAGGATAGTCTTCTGGGAAAGTCAGTGAGAAAGTTTTGCTCTCGCCCGCTTTCAGACCACTTGCAGCCTCTTCGAACTCGGGCAGCATACGGCCCTGGCCCAATTGGAAAGGGAAGTCTTCTGCCTTGCCGCCTTCGAACTCTACACCGTCGATCTTGCCGACGAAATCAACCGTTACACGGTCGTCTTTTTCGGCGGCGCGTTCGGCGTCGGCGCTGAACGTGGCGCGCTGCTTGCGCAGAATATCGATGGTATTGTTCACTTCCTGCTCGCCAACCTCTGCATTAAAGCGCGTAACTTCGAGCGCAGCCAGATCGGGAACGGACACTTCCGGATAAACTTCGAATTTTGCAGCAAAGCTTAACTGGCCTTCTGCGGAATTTTCTTCTGTGGGCTCAATGGAAGGCGCACCGGCAACACGCAGTTTGGCTTCACGAATGGCTTCGTCAAACAACTGACCCACTTTCTGATTGATCACGTCATAACGAACACCAGGGCCGTGACTGCGCTCAATAACGGAAACGGGTGCTTTCCCGGGACGAAAACCCTGCACTTTGGCGGTGCGGGCAACGCGGGCGAGTTGGGTTTTGACTTCTTTTTCAACGTCGTCAATGGAAATTACCAGATTAACCTTACGTTCCAGACCTTCTAGAGTTTCAACCGTTGGCTGCATTCGTGGACCTTACTTATGAAATAATTTAAGAATAACCTCGTATTCTACCCAAAAATCGAAAAAAACATGCTTTGCGGCCAGCGTTTGAAAAAATTATGGACGGCATGAGCCACGCTTTTTTGGTATATTTTTATTTTAGCCGATTACCAGTTTGTCCGAATGCAAAACCAAACTGGTGTAATTTAGTAAGCTTTGGTAAGACGAGCGCAACTGCTACATCTGCATTTGGTCTGTTATTTCAGTATATCGAAGGAGTTTACGATGTCCGACCCTATTCATGAGCCTGACACTGACCGTTATGGCACCCATCCGTCCGAGTCTGCGCAGGTCGCCCCTGACGAGACGCCTGCTGGCAAACCACCTGGCAAATCATTGTTCAGCAATGGCGGCTTTGTCATCGGTCTGATTATTTTCGGGCTTTTCACCGCGTTAATTACCTGGTCTGTCAGTTTTTCGGCCATGTTTTTTGGCGCTATCGGCTCGATGCTATCTGTGGCCACCTGCTTTCTGGACCACGAACATATTCGTTTTGCCCGCGCCGAGCGCAATTGCAAGCTCGACGATGAAAACTGGGCTTATCTGGTCATCCGTGCGGTGTTCGGCATGATTTTTGGTACCGCAGCCTATGTTTTTGCCTTCCAGAGTGTGCTAAGCAATACATCCTGGGCAGCGGTGGCAACCGTTGCTGCATTTTCCGGTTTTGTCTTCGATTACCTGCTCTTCAAACACGGCAAATCCCGGAAATAATCTGCCTGGCTGGTATAGGCGCTCAGCAATGGGCCCGCTCACAAAACCACGGCAGCACAGCAGAGGTTCACGGCTTAAGCCGTGAACCTTTTTTATGTTTGTGTAGTTATGATTCAGTCCAAAAACAGGGCACGCAGCCGGCTGGCGAACTCACCTTTTTCGCTCCAGCATTTCGCGTCCCTGCTTCACGCTGCCTTACTTGGCAGTTACATCTGCCGCCGAGCCCTGGCCACGTAGCCGTCCGCCAGACGGCACTGATTGGGCGCCCAGTACCACGCCATTGATTGTTCGGCCATACAGGTTGTCATCGGCCGCGTGGAACCGCTCACGCGTTTCCTGCACGTCGCCGGCAAACCGTGGATCCTGTGGCCGCTCGTGCGAATTCATAAAATAGGCTACGTCCCATGCCTGCTGATCGGTCAGGGTATTATCTTTTCCAAGCGGCATATTGGCTTTTATAAATGCAGCTGCATTGGGCATCTGATGCATGCCTGCCCCCCAGTTAAACGAGTCATCACCCCACAAAGCAGGAAACACGGTCACGCCGGCCGCCTTGCGCCCTTCTCCGTTGGCACCATGACAAACTGCACACTGCGCTACGTATACCGCTTTGCCTCGTTCAAAATCCATTTTCTGTGCAGGTTCAGACAGACGCCTATAGCCTTGTCCGGCAAGTTTGACGCCGGTTGGCGCTTTGCTGGCAAGCCAGTACATATAGGATGAGATCGCGACAAGCGCCTCGGAGTCGGCCGCGGGTGCCTTGCCATTCATGCTGTACTGAAAGCAACCCTGCAGCCTTTCCGCGAGCGTATTGACACGGCCGTTTTTCTGGCGATACGCAGGATACAAGACATAGGCGCCCCACATGGGCGCCGAGTCGGCACGTCGTCCTGCATCTATATGACAATTGACACAATTGAGTGAATTGCCCGTGTACTGCGGCAATAAACGGGAGGTATGTAAAAAATAGTCCTGCCCTTTTCTAACAACCTCTCCAAACTCGTTATCAGGAATCGCATCGGCCGTCGGTGGCGAAAACCCGGTGGCACCAGTTGACGCGGGTGCGCTGGCTTGCACAGGCGCAACGGCAATCGCGGCATGTTCATCTGCAGGCTGGCCGGAAACGGCAGGCGCAGCCACGGAACCAATTGGCATGAGCAGGCACACCGCTGTCGTGATAACCGCAAGATGCGCGGTACGAATGAGTAAAAGACGGTTCATTATTGCCCTCCTGCTTTTGCTGGCTTTTGTGTTGTTGTCGTGCTGGCGGCCACAGCGCCGATATCGCTTCCAAAATAGGTACTGACGCCGTCGATTTCCTCATCAGTCAGCTTGCGCGCCAGATGCGCCATCAGACCATGCGGGTCATCTGCGCGTGTCCCCGTTTTCCAGGCGAGCAATTGATTTTTAATATACAGGGCAGACTGACCCGCCAACGCAGGGAAAGTGGGCGCAACACCGATGCCACCCGGGCCATGACACTGCACACAGGCTGGCAGCCCGCGCAACCAGTCGCCGCGCTGGGCAAGCCAGGCGCCCTTCTTGCCTTTGGGATAGCTGTCCTGCAGTTGCACAGCGTGACCGGGATCGATTACCGGCGACAGGGACGCATACCAGGCAGCAATGGCCTTTTTCTGCTCGGCGCTCAACGCCTTGGCGATCGGCTCCATGACAGCCTGCTTGCGTCTGCCTTGTGCAAAGTCCACAAGCTGGGCTTCAAGATATGCAGCCGGCAAACCCGCAAGAAAGGGAAATCCAGCCGCCGCTATACCCTCGCCATTTGCGCCGTGACAGGCCATACAGGGCGCCTGTCCGGTAATGCCTTTGGCTGCGATACTTTTACCTTGCGTGACATCATCGGCGGTCGCAATACCTATCGACAGCCAAAACAGGCTACCGGCGCCAACGATAGCCAGCATAAATATACCGCTACGCTTTTTTCGATTTCTGTTCATCTTCAACTCCTGATCGTAATGCTACCGAAGTTATATAACAATTATTTATTAATATATATCTATAAGTAATTTTATAGAATTGGTTGATCGGGGTAAAGCAGTCAGGCTCGGCGATTGAAAATTAGAACGAGCCAATCCAGCGCATTGACGCACCGACATCATGCACCGAAGGCCACCTTGGGTCTTTTACGCACCAATATCGAATAACCGCAAGCCAATTCAACTCACGATCGCCTGGGCGATATAGCCTTCTGCACCTTTTTGTTCCCGTCAATGCGCTTTGAACGCGCGCTCAATGTTTCCGCACTGTCCCGCTCATAAGTGCGCCTGTCGCTGCGCGTAATTGAGTTAGGCTGGTTCCTGTTTATTGATTTGCGCGGCCCGCCACAGTAACGCAATCCGGGTGCTGGCACGACTATTGCTTTAGCTCTATCGCTTACTCACAAATGCAATTTGCCTTTACTCATTCCGGAGCTAATAAATGAAACGTCGCAATGTTCTTAAAACCATGGTGTGCAGTCTTGCTCTTGCATTTGGCTCTGGCGCACTCAGCAGCAGCTGGGCCCAGGGTCAGATTGATCCATCCAAACCGCCGATCAAGGTCGGCATATTGCACTCACTGTCCGGCACGATGGCCATTTCCGAAACTGTGCTGAAAAATGTCGCGCTGATGCAAATTGACGCAATCAATAAAGAAGGCGGCATTCTTGGCCGCAAGGTAGAGGCCGTCATCGTGGACCCCGCTTCCAACTGGCCCCTGTTCGCAGAAAAAGCACGGGAATTGCTTAGCCAGGAAAAAGTGGCAGCGGTTTTCGGTTGCTGGACATCGGTCTCGCGTAAGTCAGTGCTGCCGGTCTTTGAGGAACTCAATGGCCTGCTGTTCTACCCGGTTCAGTATGAAGGCGAAGAAATGTCGCGCAATATTTTCTATACCGGCGCGGCGCCCAACCAACAGGCCATTCCTGCCGTTGAATATCTGATGAGCGAAGAAGGCGGCGATTACAAGCGCTTCTTCCTGCTCGGAACAGACTACGTCTATCCACGCACAACCAACAAAATTTTGCGCGGCTTCCTGCATAGCAAGGGTGTTGCCGATAGTGACATACAGGAGGTCTACACCCCCTTCGGTCACAGCGATTATCAAACCATCGTGAATGATATCAAGCGTTTTGCTGCGGGTGGAAAAGCCGCGGTAATCTCCACCATCAATGGCGACTCCAATGTGCCGTTCTATAAGGAACTTGGTAACGCCGGCGTCAAAGCGATTGATACGCCTGTCGTCGCGTTCTCTGTAGGCGAAGAGGAACTGCGCGGCATCGACACCAAACCGTTGGTCGGTCACCTGGCCGCGTGGAATTACTTTATGTCCGTGGACAATCCAACAAACTCGGCCTTTAAAAAACAATGGGCAGACTATGCCACTGCGCAAAAGCTGCCGGGCGCAGACAAACCACTGACCAATGATCCGATGGAAGCGACCGTTGTCGGATTAAAAATGTGGAAAGCCGCCGTTGAGAAAGCGGGCAAGACTGACGTGGATGCCGTGCGCGCGGCCATGATAGGCCAGAAAGTGTCGGCCCCGGATGGCTTCGAAGTTGAAATGGGCAGCAACCATCATTTATACAAACCAGTCATGGTTGGAGAAATCCGTCCTGATGGGCAATTCGACATTGTCTGGCAAACAGAGAAGCCGGTGCGTGCCCAGCCGTGGAGCCCATTCATTGCAGGCAATGAAAAAAAACCTGATGAAGTGAAATAAATGCGAGCAATGAACCGGCCCGATGGGCCGGTCATGCAACCGACAGCAAAAAAATGGAAAGATCCGCATGAAACTCACCCCTTCCCTCGTCCGCGACTGGATTGGCAAACTGGCCATGGTTGTCGGCGTTCTGCTTGTGTCTGTCACTTCGGCATATGCCAGCACGTTGATGCCTGCTGATTTGAGCGCACTTGTTTCGGGTGCCTATGGGGAGCGCAAAGCGGCCATAGAGAAACTGGTGAATGCCGATCCTGCGCTTGCCCGCCCGCTACTGCAAAGCTTATCGCAAGGCACCCTGTTGGGCCTGCCTGATGGTCGTGTCCTGATTAAGTCCGATCAAAACTACACTGATCCATTGACGGGTAAAAGCGTCGCACCGCCAACAGAGCCAACGCGCCAGCCAGTACTGAACAATGCACTGCGCCGACTGATCCAGAATGCGCTGGCCTCAATGAGTCTGTTCGCCCAGGACAAGGCAACCCGTCGCATGGCCATTGACAATATGCTGAGTCGCCCGGACAGCCTGTCGGCGCAGCAGTTGGACCAGGCACTCAAGGCAGAAACCGATCCTGCGCTGAAACAAAAGCTCGATACCCTGCATGCCTTCGCGGCGGCAGCCGATCCTAGCACAGCGCCCGAGCAGCGTCTGCAGGCCGTGCAATCGCTGGCGTCGGTCAATCTGCCGTATGCACGCACCGTATTGAACAACGTTATTTCCGAAGAAAATCGTCCCCAGAGTGCGATCTCTGTTGCTGCCGCCGAATCGCTTTCCCATATTGATGCAAGGCAACGCAATTCTGCGCTTGCCAACAACGCCTTCACCGGTCTGAGCCTGGGCAGTGTACTGGTGCTGGCTGCATTGGGTCTGGCGGTGATTTACGGCCTGATCGGTGTGATCAACATGGCGCATGGCGAATTTCTCATGTTGGGCGCCTACGCCACTTATCTGACGCAACGCGCCTTTCAGACCTGGATGCCCGAGTGGTTCGACTACTACCTGCTTGCGGCACTGCCCGTGGCTTTTCTGACAGCGGCTACCGTGGGTATCGTGATCGAATGGCTGATTATTCGCCACCTGTACGGTCGCCCCCTGGAAAGCCTGCTGGCCACTTTTGGCGTGAGCCTGCTGATGATGCAGACGGTACGACTGATCTTTGGCGCGCAAAATGTGGACGTGTCCAATCCCATCTGGATGAGCGGCTCCTTTGCACCTCTTGCGGCATGGCTTCCGGCTTTCGTGGTTCCCTACAACCGACTCATTATTCTCGCCTTTTCTATTGCAGTTGTGATCGGCCTGTATCTGGTCCTGAACCGCACTCGCCTGGGGCTTTTCATCCGCGCGTGTACCCAGAATCGCACGATGGCAGCCTGCGTAGGCATCCGGACCCGCAAGGTGGATGCTTACGCCTTTGCACTGGGAACGGGCATTGCCGGTCTTGGCGGTGTCGCACTGTCGCAGATCGGCAATGTCGGCCCGGACCTGGGCCAGGCCTATCTGATTGATTCATTCATGGCCGTGGTGCTCGGCGGCGTCGGTCAGCTTATCGGTACCGTGCTTGGCGCTTTCGGCCTGGGCGTGCTCAGCAAGCTTGGCGAACCGTTGCTTGGCGCGGTACTGGTGAAGATTGTTATCCTGCTGCTGATCGTGGCCTTTATTCAGAAACGTCCCCAGGGCCTGTTTGCCCAGAAAGGCCGCAGCGCGGCGGAGGCTTAACACTCATGACCACACCATTCAAACTGAATATTCCTGAACGGGCCCCGCTGTTCTCACGTAGCGGCTGGCTGACATTATGCGTCGTGGTAATCGGCGTATTTCTGATGACCCTGCTGGGTACACAGTGGGCCGCTCCCGATAGCGTGCTGCATATCAGCGACTACACACTCACGCTTGTCGGCAAGATGCTTTGCTATGCCATCGTGGCCATGTCGCTCAATCTCGTGTGGGGCTACTGCGGCATCTTGAGTCTCGGACATGGCCTGTATTTTGCCCTGGGAGGCTATGCCATGGGCATGTATCTGGTGCAGGCGCCTGCGCCCGGCCAGGAATCGGCGGGGCTGCCGGCATTTACCTTCCTGCTTAACTGGACCGAATTGCCATGGTACTGGGTCGGTACCCAGACCTTGGCCTGGGTACTTATTCTGGCAGCGCTGGTGCCGGCAATTGTGGCATTCGTCTTCGGTTATTTCGCCTTTCGTTCGCGCATCAAGGGCGTGTATCTGTCCATCATGACGCAGGCAGTGACCTACGCGGCCATGCTCCTGTTCTTTCGCAACGAGACCGGATTCGGCGGCAACAACGGCTTTACCGATTTCAAGTCCATCGCCGGTTATTCCATCAGCGCTACCGACACCCGTACGGTGCTTTTTCTGATCAGCTTTGTGGTGCTCGTTCTGGTGTTTGTACTGGTCCAATGGATCATGAAATCCAGGTTTGGCAAGGTGATCACTGCGATCCGCGACAGTGAAAGCCGCGTCATGTTCATCGGATTCAATCCATTGCAATACAAACTGGCAATCTGGACGCTGTCGGCCGTGCTTTGCGGAATTGCAGGCGCTTTGTATGCGCCGCTGGTGGGTATCATCAACCCAGGTGAAATGTCGCCTGTCAATTCAATTGAAATGGTGATCTGGGTCGCCGTTGGCGGTCGCGGATCACTGGTCGGCAGCATCCTGGGCGTATTTACGGTCAATGGTGCAAAAACGTTTTTCACTGCATTCATGCCGGAATACTGGCTGTACGTCCTCGGTGGCCTGTTTGTTGTGGTGACCCTGTTCATGCCCAAAGGGTTGATCGGCCTGTTTTCACGGCGTCGTCCACAACCACTCAAGGCCGACACGAACGCGGCCCCTGCCTCGGAGGCGGTATGACTCATATCCATGCTGACACTGCCGGTGCTGGCGGCACAATCACCCATCTGGCCCATTTTGCTGAATCAGGAAAAATCGATACGACGCACGGCATCGTCCTGTATGTCGAAAACCTGACCGTTAAATTCGATGCTTTCCGCGCGATCAATGACTTGTCCCTGTACATCAAAGAAGGCGAACTGCGCTGCATTATCGGCCCCAATGGCGCCGGCAAAACGACCCTGATGGACGTCATTACCGGAAAGACCGGCCATCGTAATGCCACTATCGAAGGCCAGGTGTATCTGGGCCAGACGCTGGATTTGCTGACCATGCAGGAACCCCAGATCGCGCAACTGGGTATCGGCAGGAAATTTCAGAAGCCGTCGGTATTCGAGAGCCAACCGGTTTGGGAAAACCTCTATCTGGCCGACGCCGGAGATCGTCGCTGGCACGCCGCATTAAACGCGCGTATCACCGCAGACGTGCGCCACCGCATTGAAAGCACGCTAAGCATCATGAAGCTGGAAAGTGTTGCCTATCGGGCCGCCGGTGAACTGTCGCACGGGCAGAAACAGCGTCTGGAGATCGGTATGCTGCTAATGCAAAAGCCTGCATTGCTGCTGCTGGACGAACCGGTAGCCGGGATGACCGACCGCGAAACGGCCGAGCTGGCTGAAATACTCCATCGCATTCGCGGCACCTGCTCCATTGTCGTGGTAGAGCACGATATGGGCTTTGTCTCAAACCTGGCCGGCGATCAGGGTACCGTCACCGTCCTGGCTGCCGGAACCGTACTGGCGCAGGGAACCATGCAACACGTACAGCAGGATCCGCAAGTGATTGAATCCTATCTCGGCCGCTAATCAAGGAATACGTACCATGCAGCTCAGCGTACAAAACGTCAATCAGTATTATGGCGGCAGCCATATTCTTCGCGATATTTCATTTGAGATAGAAGCAAATGCCCTGACCGCCTTGCTTGGTCGCAACGGCGCGGGCAAAACCACCCTGCTGCGCAGCCTGCTTGGCGTCGTACCCATTCGTGACGGGCAGATCAACTATGCAGGCAAGGACATCAGTCGAATGGGGACGGCCAGCCGTATTGCCCAGGGCATTGGTTATGTGCCCCAGGGCCGCGATATTTTTCCACGACTGAGCGTAAAGGAAAACCTGTTGGTGGGCGCCGCTACTCGCAAGATGCCCAAGGGCATTCCGGCATTCATTTACCAACTCTTCCCTGTTCTCAAGGAAATGGAACATCGCAACGGCGGAGATTTGTCTGGTGGGCAACAGCAGCAATTGGCGATTGCCCGTGCCCTCATGAGCGAGCCACGACTGCTGATTCTGGACGAACCTACCGAGGGCATTCAGCCAAATATCATTCAGCATATCGGCAGAACGCTCAAAATTCTTGTTGAAGATCATGGAATGACAGTACTTCTTGTTGAACAATATCTGGATTTCGTCAAACTTATTGCCGATGACTATCTTGTCATGAACCGCGGCGTCATTATTGCCCAGGGAAAAGGCATAAATATTGTTACAGACGGTATTGAACGTCACATTAGTGTGTAACCGCAAATGTCTGCTGTCATGCAAACCGAAGGCTGGACTGCGAGTCTCTCATTGGCATTTTCTTGCCAACCGTCCGGGCGTAGTGCCCTGACCCACAATGCCCATACTGGGCCATTGCTGGTGCAGAAGTCGCTATATCCAGAAGGACCGGCCATCTGTCACGCCACAATACTGCACCCGCCATCTGGCATTGCAGGCGGCGACGAACTGAGCATTGCCGCGACGGTTCATGAAAATGCCCATGCAGTACTGACCACGCCTGGCGCAACTCGCTGGTATAAGGCCAATGGCAGGACAGCAACCCAGAGCGTTGAGCTTTGCATTGCCCAGAATGCAAGACTTGACTGGCTTCCCTTGGAAAACCTGTTGTTTGAACAGGCCCGGGCCAGAAACACCAGCGTGATCAGGCTCGCTGCAGGTGCCCGGGGAATCGGCTGGGACTGTTACCAGTTGGGCAGCGTGGCAACACAGGGGTATTGGCATGAAGGCACGCTTGCCATTGATTCCGCCCTTTACTATGACGAACAACTGGTGTGGGCTGAAGCCGGCCTGGTCGACGCAGAACAGTCTCTCAGGCAGAGCAGCGCCGGGCTGGGGAGCTTTCCGGTCATGGCAACCGTCTGGAGCATCGGACCGATCATCGCCGCCGAACAGATGGAGCACATGACTGCCAGCCTGCCATGGACAGAAAACCTGAGGGCGGGCGTCAGCCAGATTGAGCTGGATTCGTCCAGCAGCCTGATCCTGGTACGCCTGCTGGGCACGCGTGCCGAGCAAATCAGGCAACTGATGGTCGATTGCTGGCAACACTTGCGCCCCCTGCATCTGGGCGTCCCCGCGACGCCCTTGCGGCTTTGGTTCACGTGATGACGTTGCGCTTGCGACCTATTTTAAACATTTAACTAAACATTCCGAGACTACCATGGACCTGACACCACGAGAAAAAGACAAACTGCTGATATTTACCGCTGCACTACTCGCAGAAAGGCGTCGTAACCGAGGGCTGAAACTGAACCACCCTGAGTCTGTGGCACTGATCACCGCAACGCTCCTGGAAGGTGCACGGGACGGCAAAACGGTGGCCGAGCTCATGCATGCTGGTACGCAAGTGCTTACCCGCGATGATGTCATGGAGGGCGTACCGGAAATGATTCCGGATATCCAGGTCGAGGCCACTTTTCCGGATGGCACCAAACTGGTAACGGTTCACCACCCCATCGTTTGAATCCACACCCAACGCCAAATCACCCTCCATTCATTTATAGATTCACAAAGGAAAATATCATGTTCCATACTTTTCCCAACCGATTACGTTATTGCCTGGCGGTGCTTGTCCTCACCGGCCTGCCTCTGACCGCACTTGCGCATCCCGGTCATTTTGAGCACATCGATGCCATGTCCATGTTCAATCAAGGGCTGCTTCATCCACTTACGGGCCCAGACCATCTGCTGGCCATGCTGGCCGTGGGTATCTGGAGTGCCATGGCATACCCCTCGTTAAAAAGAGCCGTTTATATCCCACTTTCTTTTTCCAGCATTCTTCTTTTCGGCGCCCTGATGGGCATCGCCGGAATGCAAGTTCCGTTGGTAGAACCACTGATCATGGCCTCACTGCTGGTGCTCGGTCTAATGCTGGCAGGCATGGCACGCTTGTCTCTGATAACCGGTTCAGCACTGGTTGCATTCTTTGCTTTTTTCCATGGTGCGGCCCATGGCATGGAACTGCCTGAAGGAGGCGCCGCAAGCCTGTTTATCGTGGGATTCATGCTTTCCACGCTGTTTATCCACTGCGCCGGAATGGTAGCGGGTGCCATCATGACACGCCACAAAACCTGGGTTGCCCGGTTAACGGGTGCCGGTATTGCCTCATATGGCGCAGTGCTGTTATTAACCGGACAATAAGGAGCCAGCATGATTCCAGGTGAAATCATTGCCGCCGAAGGTGCAATCGACATCAATACCGGAAGAAGCACCATGGTCATTGAAGTGACCAATACGGGCGATCGTCCCATTCAGGTCGGATCACATTATCATTTTGCAGAAACCAATGCCGCGCTGCTGTTTGACCGGCAACAGGCTCGCGGTCATCGATTGAATATTGTCGCAGGAACTGCAATACGCTTTGAGCCGGGACAAATACGTACAGTAGAACTGGTGGCGCTGGCAGGTGACCGGCGCGTATTCGGGTTTACTGGAAACGTCATGGGGGCACTGGAATGACAAGCATATCAAGACAGGCTTACGCCGAAATATTCGGCCCGACTATTGCAAACGGTCGCGCGGATCGTGTCCGCCTGGCAGACACTGGATTGTTCATCGAAGTCGAGAAAGATTTCACCATATTTGGCGAAGAGGTCAAATTTGGCGGCGGCAAGGTCATTCGTGACGGGATGGGCCAGAGCCAGCGCTGCTCGGCAGACTGCGCCGACACAGTCATTACCAATGCTCTGATCGTCGACGCAATGACCGGGATAGTCAAAGCCGATATCGCGATCAAAAACGGCCATATCGATGCCATTGGCAAAGCAGGCAATCCGGACATCCAGCCCGGTGTCACCATCGTGATCGGACCCGGCACCGAGATTATTGCCGGAGAAGGCTTTATTGTTACCGCAGGCGGAATCGATACACATATTCATTTCATTTGTCCGCAGCAGATTGAAGAAGCGCTATCCTCTGGCGTCACCACCATGATTGGCGGTGGTACGGGTCCGGCAACGGGCACTTTCGCCACCACATGCACGCCAGGCCCTTGGCATATCCATGCCATGCTTGGCGCGACCGATGCCTTTCCCATGAATATTGGTCTGTTGGGCAAAGGCAGTGCCAGCGATCCCGCCCCGCTATTGGAACAGATACAGGCCGGAGCACTGGGCCTGAAGCTGCATGAGGATTGGGGTACAACACCTCAAGCCATTGATACCTGCCTGAGCGTTGCCGAACAGACCGATACACAGGTCGCCATCCACAGCGATACCCTGAATGAATCTGGGTTTGTCGAGGCCACGCTGGCCGCGTTCAAGGGACGTACCATCCATACCTTCCATACCGAAGGCGCAGGCGGCGGTCATGCGCCCGATATCATTCGCGCCGCAGGTATGCCCAATGTCCTGCCCGCCTCTACCAACCCGACCATGCCTTTTACGCATAATACGATTGATGAGCACTTGGATATGCTGATGGTTTGCCACCATCTGGACCCGGCCATCGCCGAAGACCTCGCCTTCGCCGAGAGCCGCATCCGTCGGGAAACCATCGCTGCCGAAGACATTCTGCATGACCTTGGCGCATTTTCAATCATGAGTTCCGACTCACAGGCAATGGGACGTGTTGGCGAAGTAATTCTTCGAACATGGCAAACGGCTGACAAAATGAAGCAGCAACGCGGCAGCCTGGCTGGCGATTCTTCCGCTTCCGACAATCATCGGGTCAAACGCTTTATTGCCAAATACACAATCAACCCCGCCATCGCACATGGCATTGCTCACAAGGTAGGCTCCATAGAGCCCGGAAAACTCGCCGATCTGGTTCTATGGCGGCCGGCATTTTTTGGCGTCAAGCCCAGTCTGATTATTAAAGGCGGAATGATCGCTCATGCAGTGATGGGCGATCCGAACGGGTCCATCCCCACCCCACAGCCGGTGCATTACCGAAAAATGTTCGGTTCGTACGGTCGCGCATTGAAAACGTCGCTGGCCTTTGTCTCGCAGGCAGGATTCAACAACCCCGCCGTGCAAAATTTAAACCTGACCAAAACGCTTTGCGCAGTCAACGGCTGCCGCAATATTGGCAAGCGCGACATGGTTCTGAACGACTGGTTGCCGGATATCCGGGTAGATCCGCAAACCTACCAGGTTTTTGCAGACGGGCAATTACTGAGCTGCGAACCGGCCAAGATCCTGCCGATGGCCCAGCGGTATTTTCTATTTTGATGTCGATATATCAGGAACGCTCAGACATGACACGTATCGTCCGCAAATATCTACGTAATAGCAGCCTGTCTGCCACGTTGTTGCAACATGCCCCGGCCGCGCAAATGACTTTTGAACAGCGCCGTCGCAGCCGCCAGAAAGTGGCCCTTGATAATGGTGAAACCATCAACCTGATCATCGACAGAGGCGTGGTTCTTATCCCTGATGATGTGCTGGTGGCCGATGACGGCGGCCTGATTGTCGTACAGGCAAAGAGCGAATTGCTGGTTCGCGTCACCGCGAATACGGCCACCGATCTGGCACGGGCTGCCTACCATCTGGGTAACCGTCATGTCACGGTCGAAGTTGGAGATGGTTATCTTCACCTGGAATACGATCCCGTGCTGGTGGAAATGTTGAACCGGCTCGGGGTCCATACCTCGACCGTCAATCAGGCTTTCAACCCTGAACACGGCGCCTATGGCGGCGGCCATAAGCACGGTCACGATGAAACGTACGACGAAGATTACGCGCTGGCACAGGCCGCCTATCGAGCCCATGAAGACGCGCACTCCCGGCACGACCATAACCACACGCATTCCCACGATCACGATCACCTTCACAACAGCATTCGTGATCACCAACACCAGCATAACGCTTTTGCGGATGCGGAAAAACCGCAGCATACGGATCATAACCATCCTGGTCACGATCATCTTCATCGCCCGACCGAGTAACCTGTCGCCATGGACACCAGTAAAAATGAGTCGGACTTCATCACTGCCCAACGCTACGCACAACTGATGCGCCTGTCCTCGCCGGCCTTGCCGGTTGGCGGGTTCAGCTATTCCCAGGGATTCGAATCGGCAGTCGAACTCGGCATTGTGTCCGATGAAGCCACTGCCGGTCGATGGATCGAGGATACGTTGCATACGGTCATGGCCCAATGCGATGCTGCAATATGGCTGTTAGCCTACCGGGCATGGCGTGAGCTGGATATCGACACCATCTGCCAGTGGAATCAATGGTATTACGCAAGTCGTGAAACGGCGGAGGCAAGGGCCGAGACCACCCAGATGGCCGTCTCATTGATCAACCTGGCGCACGCACTCAATTGGGGAGACGATGCTAAACGCAGCAAGCTCAATGACCTTTCCCCGCCCTGCTTTCCCACGGTTCACGCATTCTGTGTTCAGGCTCTTGATCTACCGTCAGACGCCGGAATCACGGCCTTTCTCTATAGCTGGCTCGAAAACCAGGTAATGGCTGCCATCAAAACGGTGCCACTTGGACAAACTGCCGGGCAGCGGCTGCTCTCAACACTGGTGCCTCAGTTGGATCGCGTAGTACTCGCCACCCGAACAGCGACCTCATGCTCACCCCCCGCAATCATGACGCTAGCGCCGCAATATTCAATTATTGCTGCTCGACACGAAAGCCAGTTCTCCAGGCTGTTTCGTTCCTGATGAGTCCGATTTTCATTTTTCAGTCTTGCAGAAAAACAGTCCACACACTGGGTCCCGGCTCAAAACCACCGGCATTTCTGTAAATTATTCATTGAACCAAAGGCATATACCATGATGAACGCCACTAACCGAACCAAGCCATTGCCTCCGCTACGAGTAGGTATCGGCGGCCCCGTCGGCTCTGGAAAAACTTCCTTGCTTGAAGTTCTATGCAAGAAAATGGCAGCCAGATATGATCTGGTTGCTATCACAAATGACATCTACACGAAAGAAGACCAGCGTCTGCTTACTGTGTCCGGTGCACTGCCGCCGGAGCGTATCATGGGAGTGGAAACTGGCGGCTGCCCGCATACAGCAATCCGTGAAGACGCGTCCATTAACTTGCGCGCAATTGACCAGATGCTGGAGCGTTTTCCGCAGGCCGATATTGTGTTTATTGAATCAGGCGGCGACAATCTGGCAGCAACTTTCAGCCCTGAGCTGTCTGATCTGACTATCTATGTCATCGATGTCGCTGGCGGTGAAAAAATTCCCCGCAAAGGCGGCCCTGGCATCACCAAATCAGATCTGCTGATTATCAACAAAACCGATCTGGCTCCGTATGTCGGCGCTTCGCTGGATATCATGCGCCAGGACACTGAGCGCATGCGTCAGAATCGGCCATTTGTGATGTGCAATATGAAAGCCGGCGACGGCATTGATGCCGTCGTTCAATTCATTGAAAAAGCCGGCATGCTGGTCTGACCGCCCGCGATACTGGCATGGCGCTATCCCTGCGCCGCCAGGTGGCATCTATTGCCTACTTTGACGTCAGATCAGGGCGTAACCGGCAAAATGGCATGACTTGCCCCACAGGCAACAGATAAACTCTCCGCCTGCCATCGGCAAAATAAGGTGTCACGTTTTGCAGTTCAGGAAAAGCGTCCATTTGTTTTGCGTCAGCCAGAATCCAGCGACGGTAATCCTGCGAAACACAAACGGAACGCAAAAAACTAGCAGGTCGTACAAAGCGGCTGGCGCTATCGGGCGCACCGAAATTGTGTGCATCCCAGAGTTCTTTTTGCCAGTTGTCCTTCGTCGGCAGCGCATTGTCATCCCAGTTGCTGACCACGAGCAGCTCAGGTTTATTTCCCATATAAAATCGAAAATCGAATGGGTAATAATCAAGACTGTAATATCGATCGTACATGCCCACAGCCCGCGGTGCTGCGGCAATGGCCGACGCTGCGCGACTGCTGCCTGGCAGACGGGCCCAAGACAGATAGATCAGCCCGGCAACCCCCAGGGCAATACACACCAGCACGCGAGCCAGAAAATTGCGCTGCAATGCCCTGCTTGCAGCAGCGTTTCGGGCCCGATCGGCATTTTCCGGCGCCGAGAGCACACCTTCTGCCACAAAGATACCGCGAAAGAACTCGGCAAACAGAAAGGCCAGAGGAGGCAGCACCGGCAGGATATAGCCCACCAGCTTGGACTGCGGGATAGAAAAGAAGACCAGAACAAGCAATAGCCAGATCCACATCAGCCGGCGAACGCTGGCATCACGCGCTTGTACCCAGTAATTGCGTGTAAAGATGGTCGACAGCCCGCTTCGACACCAAGGGAGCATGGTCGCCAGCAATACCGCCACATAGAACCAGACAGGCATTGTATTGTTGAAGCCGCCCTGGGAAAAACGCTCAAACTGCTGATACACCAGATAATAATGAAAAAACCCGGGGTACCTGCTCTGCATTAACAACAGCCATGGCAGAACAACGACCAGAAATAGCAGAATACCGGAAATACGCAAGAGCATCGGAATGGCCAAATACCTGCGTTCGGCAAGAAGCCAGACAAGCAGCACCCCACCGGGCAGAACGAATCCGATCAGTCCCTTGGCCAAAAAACCCAGTCCTGCAAACAGATACATTGCCATTATCCATCGCGCTGCGGGCTCGCCTTGCTGTTGCAGCAGCACAGCGGTGGCGCCACACAGGATAGTGGTGCTGATCATGGCCGCCACCAGCAAATCAAGATTGGCATAGTGGGTTGCGCCGAACATGAGTGGTGTCGCCGCCAACATGATGCCTGCCGCCAGCGCACGTGACGACAGGACAAAACGCCGCAAAAAGGCAAACAGGCCGCCGATCATCAGCAGGCCTGCCAACGCAGGTGTCAGTCTGGCCGCAAATTCATTTTCACCAAAAATGGCAAGACTGGCCGCTGTCAGCCAGTAAAACAACGGCGGCTTATGAAAATATGGCATCCCGTTCAGTAGCGGCGTTCCCCACTCACGAGCATGCAGCATTTCCAGCGCAACCCCAACGTAACGTCCTTCGTCAGGATTGAGCAGCGGCCAAAGCCAGTTACCCAGCACAAACCAGGCAGTCGTGACAAGCAAGAGTAACGGAAAGACAAAAGGACTGACCGCCAGACGGGACAACCAATCAGACGTGCCAATACGTGACAAGGGATCAGATGCAATGGCAGTAGAAGAAAGCATGAATTGGAACGTAAAAATGAATTATCACCATCTTAGCGATAGAGATATCAAATATTCGTCAAATAACCAGGAGGTATGTCATGCTGCGGTTAGCGTAGCCCCGACAATGCCGTTATGACCTTCCAGTCGGGGCTGCGCTGCGATCGACCCACAAATTCCTGAGCTGGCCGAGCTACATGCTTTACCCATTTGTATCCACGATATTTTTGTGTACGCTCGAACCTGCGCCAGCCACGCAGGCACATGCATCAGCACTCGATAATATTGACGGCCAATCCGCCGCGCGATGTTTCCTTATATTTCGATTGCATATCTGCCCCGGTCTGCATCATGGTCCGGATTACTTTATCCAGCGACACGTAGTGCGTACCATCCCCCCGCAAGGCCATGCGCGCGGCGTTGATGGCCTTGACTGCTCCCATCGCATTGCGTTCGATACACGGAATCTGCACCATGCCCCCGACAGGATCACAAGTCATGCCCAGGTTGTGCTCCATGCCGATTTCGGCGGCATTCTCCGCTTGTGGGACAGTGCCTCCCAATACTGCGGCCAGGGCGCCAGCTGCCATTGAACAGGCAACACCCACTTCTCCCTGACAGCCAACCTCGGCCCCCGAGATGGATGCGTTTTCCTTGTAAAGAATGCCAATGGCTGCCGCCGTCAGCAGAAAATCGATCACGCCCTGTTCATTGGCGCCGGGCACAAAATTCACGTAATAATGCAGGACTGCGGGAATGACTCCTGCCGCCCCGTTGGTCGGCGCCGTCACCACCTTGCCGCTGGCCGCGTTCTCCTCATTGACTGCCAGCGCATACAGATTCACCCAATCGAGCATGGAAAGCGGATCTTTCAGCGACTCATCGGGCCGGCTGCACAGCTGTTCATGCAGTTGTCGGGCGCGACGCTTGACATGAAGAAAACCGGGCAGGCTGCCGGTGGCCGAACAGCCGCGCGTCACACAGGCTTGCATCACTGCCCACAAGTCCAGTATTTTCTGCCTGACTTCCTGCTGCGGCCGGTAATGCCTTTCGTTTTCCATCATCAACTGTGCGATCGTCAACTGGTGCCGCTGGCACAGATCGAGCAATTGCTGGCCAGAATTGAAGGGATAAGGAATGTCAATATCCGGGGTCAGATTCACTCGGACCCGATCGCAATTCATCACAAAGCCGCCGCCAATGGAATAATATTCCTTCTTCATGAGCAATTGATCAGAAGCGTCGAAGGCCTTGAAGCGCATTCCATTTGAATGCTGGGGTAATGTTTCCCTTCGGTTGAACTTGATATGGACGCTCTCGTCAAAGACAATGTCGTGGCGATTGAGCAGCCTGACCATGCCACTGCTGCGCACCTGCTCGATCAGTGCCGGCACCATGTCCGGATCCAGCGTCTCGGGCTGGTAGCCATGCAGCCCGATGACAACCGCCATATCACTTTTGTGACCCTTGCCGGTCGCACCCAGCGAGCCGAACATCTCTATATGAAGACGTTGCACGCTCTCAAGCTGGCTGGCTTGGTCCAGACGGTTCACAAAACGCAGCGCGGCAATCATGGGGCCGACAGTGTGGGAACTGGACGGTCCGATACCCACCTTGAAAATGTCAAATACGCTCAAGGCCATTTTTTTCCTCGACAATGTTGATGGACCACTTAATGAGTCCGATACAGCTCATCCATTTTCTTTTCGGATTCACGACTTTTCAATTCAGCTTCGCTGGGCAGCGCCATGTCGTTGAGCAACGGTTTGGTCCAGTTTCCAGTAACATGATATTTTACAGTCAGGGCACGCTGCAATGGCGCCTGCAGCAGCCATTGCGTCAGGAAAGCGCCTACGCCGACTGCCGGATTAACGATCGTTCCCGCCAATACAGAGGCGCCGCTAACATCCAGCTTGGGCACAACCACAGTCTGAAAGTCCAGGCTTTCGGATTTCAGGTCAGTCATTCCGGAGGCTACGATAGCCGATGAAGGGCCATTCAAACGGAAATCCTCAACAAACAGGCGCCCGGCATCCAGACGCATGCGGCTGCGGACTGTGTCAAATGTGAGCCCCGACTGCACCGAATTGCCTAGTGTCTCTCCAAACTTGGGCAGCCGGCGAAACGACTGCAGCGACAACAGCTCCAGCGCCTTGACCGCAGACGACTGTACGCTTTCCAGACGCCCCTGCTGGAGGCTGCCGCTGAGCGAACCATTGAGCATGGCCAAATCCAGATCCTGGACGTTTTTCCAATTAATTTGCGCGTCAATTTGGCCGTTTCCATTTTTGATGACGCCGCCCAACTGATAAGTTTCAAGAAACCGGCCCAGGTCAGACACTACAATTTTTCCTTGCAGTTGCAGGTCCTTTGCGGTGCCCTGCTGATGAATCGATCCCTGCGCCGCCAATGAGCCGCCCTCATTGACCAGGCTGAAATAATCCACCTTCCAGTCGTCCGAGCCAGGTAACTGGTAACCTTTGAGTATCATCTGTCCCATTTGCTTGCCATAGACAGTCATATTCTTCACTGACAGGTCAAGACGCGGCAAAGGCTGCGTTGCGCCGGCACGCGCCTTTGCCGCATCCCTTTCTTTTTGTAACGGGGTGCGCGTGTCGGCCAGGTCATCGGCCGGTTCAATAATGTTCAGGGTATCGAGCCTGACAGTCAGGTTGCCCGAATCCCGCGGGCGTGCTCCGGGAATCCAGATACCGTTTCCCTGCGCCTGATCGGAATTCAGTTGCAGGTTCCATTGCTTGCCTGCCCGGGTGGCTGCAAGCGTAGCGCCTGTCAGCGTCTGGTTCTTCACCAGGAATGCCTGGGTTTGTAGGGCCACGTGTGACACATCCGGCAATATCTGCCGCCCGTGACCTGTCCCGGCGCTATCGGAAAACTCATCGACAATATCATCCCAAGCCTGGGCATCCAGCGTCGGATTCTGCGCCAGAACGGTCAAACCCGGCGGGCCCAATTGTGCGGCCCTATTGACACCAACGGTGCCACGACTGAAATACGGTCCCTTGCTGCTGTTAATGTCGTGCTCAAAAATCGCCTGCGTACGAGTGCCGTCAATGCGAATATCCAGGTAGCGCTTGCCGTTATCGGTGGCGCCGTCGTTTGCGCGCCAGACAATGGTTGCCGGCCACTGTGCCGACTTGGGCTTGGCTAGGCCATCGGGAAATTGCGTTGCCAGGCCCGCCAGATCAGATTGGAATTGAACCTTTACCCTGCCGCCGGACGAAAAGTGGACCAGGCTCGTGTAATTGGTGCTGCCGCTGATGCGCCGCATGCCCTGCACCGGTATCAATTGACGCAGGCCGGCTGCGGTCAGGGTGCCGTTAATGGACAGTGGCTTGCCCACGGTGCCGATGGGGCCGTCGAGCACAACTTTACCCCCCAGCATGACCCCCTTGACAGCATTGGCCTGCAATTGCGTCTCGGTAAACGGCATTTGCCCTTCGAGGTGCTCGGCCCATGGAAAATCCGGTGTGAGCCGAAAACGGCCGTCATCCAGATGAATCGAACCGGAGATTCGTGAATTGTCCGCGTCAAGCACCGGAATGTGCAGATCAATGGGAATGGTCCACTGGCCGCTGCCCTGTGCTTCATCCAGCACATTATTGATCAAATTGCCCAGCGGACTGATTTTCGTGAAAGTCAGAAAATCCT
Organism: Advenella incenata; assembly: GCF_004217095.1. Lineage (GTDB taxonomy): Bacteria > Pseudomonadota > Gammaproteobacteria > Burkholderiales > Burkholderiaceae_B > Advenella > Advenella incenata. The sequence goes on from NZ_SHKO01000001.1 coordinate 2,452,350, forward strand.
CGGCACGTCCCCTTGCCTTTGCCTGCAAATCAACGGTGGTGTTCTTCTCCAGACTGGATACAACACCATGAAACGCATCCAGGTCCAGCCGCTGCCCTTCAGGCATGGCATAGAATGCCTGAATCGAATCAATAATAATCTGATCATTCTGAAAGTGAATCGTGCCGCTATCGGAATTGACAACCGGCCAGCGTTTGCCCCGAATATCCTTCTGGTGATAATTGAGCAGCAGGTTTGCATAGGTGCCGCGCAGCAGGAAGCTGCCCGCGTCCGGCGCCAGACCGAAGGGAAAATCGTCGACAACGCCCTTGAGCTCGAATTCGGCTGCAGACAATTGCCCATTCTTGAATGCATCCTTGAGCCACTCACGCGCATCCGGATCCATCACATTGGGCAGGTAATTATGCAGATGCGGCAATGATACTGCCCGCAAGGATCCACTCAAATCCACAATACCGTTGTCGCTGTTGACATCGGAACGCCAGGTCCCGGTGCCTTCCATCTGTAAATCACGGTTATGAACCGTAGCCTGGGTAAACTTGACTCGCGGCTCTTGTACAGAATTGCGACTGAAATCACCCCGGACACTTGCTTGGTCAATCGACAGCGGATTCTCGAAAATTACCGGATCCTTATAATAGAAGCCCTTGACACTGGACTCGAACTGTACCGGAGGGTAGCTGATCCCGTCCGCTACGCCGGACTCATGCATAGACAAACGCCAGCGATTGAACTCATTGATCACACTTGTGAATGACGAGCTTAGGCGGGAGGTCAGGCTGTCTGCCGCGATAATAAACTCGTGATTGCGGATGTGATCTTCAACCCGGACCTTTTCCAGTCCATAGGCCACCATCATGTTCTGGGGCACATTGCTGTCAATCTGAAGATCGACCACCGCGTGCGAGACGATGCCGGATTTTACTTTTTGCGGTATATCGAACCAGGGCCTGGCGGCCAGTACGTCCAGGTTGAGCACGGAGACCCGCAAATTGCCCGACCAGGGCGACGTTTGTTTGCCGGCAACGCCATCCTGCTGCAAGCTGCTCAGTAACTGAATGGAATGACCCACCTTCGCCGGCATACGGGCGCTGGCGCTAAGCACCCGCTTTGGCCCATTTTTTGTCAACTGCAATGTGAAATCGGAAAGCGTAAACGGGCCCGCCTGTGGCCGCGTCTGATCAGTCCAGCTGAAGCTGCCATTGAGTACGGTTATTTCGGGCAAGGCTTGCAGCAGATCGGCCAGCGGCGCTAGCGTCACGTTACCGGCATCAACGGCCTCGGGCGCCGAATGTACGTTGTCACTGTCCAGACGCCTGCCAAGCAGCCAGATCCGATTCTGCCGATCACGGATCATGTTCAGGTGAATCTGCTGGATTTCCACCGCGGCTGGCTCCAGTTGCAGTTGCACGGCACGCCGCCAGTCCAGGCTGGCGACCGCCTCGCCGACAGTCAACATCGGCGTATCGGTCTGATCGGCAATCTGCAGCGCCTGTAGTCGCAACCGGGGAACAATCCCCGTCCAGTCAATCGCCAGTTTCTCGATCGTGACATGCTGGCCTGTCGCCGCGCTCAGCCGTTGCTCAACCTGCTCGCGGAATTGATCGATATTGGGAGCAAGCAGGAAGCGGACAGCCAGTACCGCCGCCATGGCCAGGACTATAAGCGCTATCAGGAGGGTGCCGGCGGATTTCAGCAGTCGGTACGGCAAATTCACTCAGTGATTCTCGTTGGACATCGGTCAATTCATGGGGCGGTCGGGGTTCGGGTATTATTATATACAGCATCCCGTCATCACATCGGCAACTCATGAATTGTATCCAATCCCTGCAAAGCGCTCTATCCTGGTCCGGCTATCTGCGCCGCCGCCTTGATGCGCGACCCGAGATCCAGCAGCAAATACTGGCAGACTCGGCTGAACCCATCACGTCTGCGCGTATCGAGCAATGGTCGCACGAGCTGGCTGCCGGCGTAGGCGCTCCCGCCACCCAGGTCTGGGAAATCGAGCACTGCCGGATCATCCTGCGCAAGCTGCGCAGCCGTCTGTTCGACACACTGGTCGTGCGAGATACAGGCGGCGAGGCAACGCTGGAAGAAGTGACCCACGCCATGTCCTTTCTGGCTGACTTCGCCGTTGCCCAGGCGTACCGCAGCGTGATGACCGATATGGTTCAGGTCCATGGCGCACCCATGGATCCGGCAACAGGCAAACCCATGGAAATGATCATTCTGGGGATGGGCAAGCTGGGCGGATATGAACTGAATGTCTCATCGGACATTGACCTGATCATGCTGTACCCCGAGGAAGGCGAAACCACCGGACGGCGCCCACTGAGCCATCACGAATTCTATGGCCGCCTGACCCGGCGCATGATGCCGATCCTGTCCGATCAGGATGCCAACGGCCAGGTTTTCCGCACAGATCTGCGCCTGCGTCCGGATGGCGACGCCGGTCCCCTGGCCTGGAGCCTGGACGCGCTGGAAAACTACCTGATCGCCCAGGGACGTGAATGGGAACGCTACGCCTGGCTCAAGGCGCGCATCATTCAGGCACAGGCGCTCGAGGGTAGCGCGCCAGCGCCCTACGCCCAGCAATTGGAAAGCCTGCGGCTTCCCTTCATTTATCGCAAATATTTCGACTTCGATACGCTGGCCTCGCTGCGCCAGTTGCGTGAGCGGATCCGCCAGGACTGGCAGCGACGCGCCCTGTCAAAAAATGGCGTCGACACGGTTCACAATATCAAGCTTGGGGAAGGCGGCATTCGCGAAATCGAGTTTGTGGTGCAGCTGTCGCAATTGATCAAGGGCGGTCGCCTGCCCACCATCCAGGAACCCTGCCTGATCAAGGCGCTGCACGCTGAAGTCAGCGCCGGGCTGATCGCGCCGGAAACAGGCAACAAGCTCGAAGAGGCATACCGCTTTTTACGCCGGGTCGAACATTTTCTGCAATACCGGGAAGATGAACAGACCCACCTGCTGCCCAACGATCAGGAGCGCATGGCGGCACTGGCCACCGTGCTGGGTTTGACCCCAACCGATTTCACCGCCAGGCTGGCTGCTCATCGGCAGTTTGTGGCAGATACTTTTCGCGATGCCTTTCGCATTGCCGGCCTGAACGACGACCAGAGCAACGGCCAGCAACCGCAAGCATGCGATACGGAGCACCGCGACGACAGAAACCTGGAAGATATCATCAAGCAGCATTTTGCCGAACATGATTCAAACGATGTCGAGCACCGGCTGGAAGCGTTGCTGGGCAGCTCCCGTATTCGCAGTTTGTCCAACAGCAGTCGCGCACGTCTGGAAAAACTGCTGCCGGCCGTCATCCAGGCAGCCTCACGCACGCCCTTGCCCAATACTGCCTGCGCGCGGCTGTTCGATTTGATTGAAACCATTGCGCAACGCAGTTCTTACATTGCCCTGCTCGCCGAGTTTCCTGACACCCTGGCCCGCGTAGCGCGAATCATGGCGTCCAGTCCCTGGGCCGCCAGCTATCTGACCGCCAATCCGATTCTGCTCGATAGTCTGATTGAGTGGAACAGCCTGATGGAACCGGTCAACATCGCACAGACCGCCGAACAGCTGGACAAGGAACTGGATGCCTGCGTCCTGCATGACGGCACCCCGGACGTGGAGCAGCAAATGAACGTCATGCGTGATGTGCAGCGCCAGGTCAGTTTTCAGTTGCTGGCACAGGACCTGGAAGGCGAACTGACAGTGGAAAAACTGGCTGACCAGCTCTCGGGCCTGGCCGATGTACTGCTGCAGGAAAGCCTGGAGCGCGTCTGGCCGCTGGTGCGGCCAAAACAGATACAACCGGACGACCCGCTTTATCATATGCCGAGATTTGCAGTGATCGCCTACGGCAAGCTGGGTGGCAAGGAACTGGGCTATGCGTCCGATCTGGACCTGGTCCTGCTGTTTGACGACCCGGGCGACTATGCCCTGGAAGTGTATGCCAAGCTTGGTCGTCGCTTAAGTACGTGGCTGTCCAGCATGACCTCGTCTGGCCGGCTGTACGAGATCGATTTGCGCCTGCGCCCTGACGGCGACGCCGGTTTGCTGGCGGTATCGGTGGATACCTTTGAAAAATATCAGCGGGAACATGCCTGGGTCTGGGAACATCAGGCGCTTACGCGTGCACGCTTTTCAGCTGGCGACCCCGAGATCGGCAAAACCTTCGAGCGTATCCGCCGTGATATTCTTCTGCTGCAGCGCGACCCGGACAAGCTCAAACAGGAAGTGATTGAAATGCGTGCCAGAATTCGTGCCGGGCACCCAAACAAAACCGAATTATTCGATGTGAAGCACGACCATGGCGGGATGGTGGATATCGAGTTCATTACCCAGTATTGCGTCCTGGCCTACGCAAACCAGCACAAGCAACTTCTGGAAAACCTTGGAAATATTGCCCTGCTCAATATTGCCGGCGAGGTTGGCATTCTGAATGCCGAGCATGCCCGCAAAACGGCGGACAGCTATCGTATTCTGCGACGCATGCAGCACGCCGTCAGGCTCAAGGGTGACGAAAAGGCCAGGATTAATCAGTCGCTGCTGACTGAAGAACGAGCCGCGGTATGTACGCTTTGGGATGATGTTTTCGGGGAAAACACTTGAAAATAAAGAGATTTTTTAAAAAAACCGTCAATCTGCCCGGGAAATATCCTAAAATGATGAATTAGGAAACGACTTATCTCTGATCGCCATGATTACTGTTACCGATATTGAACGCCCCACCCTTGCCTTGCCCGAAGGACACGGCAAAGTGCTGCTGCATTCATGCTGTGCCCCGTGTTCGGGCGAAGTCATGGAAGCCATGCTGGCATCGGGCATCAACTACTCCATCTTTTTTTACAATCCAAACATTCATCCGGTCCGTGAGTATGAAATCCGCAAGGACGAGAACATACGCTTTGCGCAACAACACGGCATTGAATTTATTGATGCCGATTACGACGTAGACAATTGGTTCGACCGGGTCAAAGGCATGGAAAATGAGCCCGAACGAGGCATTCGCTGTACCGCCTGCTTCGATATGCGTTTTGAGCGCACTGCGTTGTATGCACACGAACATGGATTCGATACGATTACCAGTTCGCTTGGCATTTCACGCTGGAAGGACATGAACCAGATTAACGGCAGTGGCGAACGTGCAGCCGCGCGCTATCCTGAGTTGGTGTACTGGACCTACAACTGGCGCAAAGGCGGCGGTTCGGCCCGCATGATCGAGATCAGCAAGCGCGAAGAATTCTATCAACAGGAATACTGTGGTTGTGTGTATTCATTGCGCGACACCAACCGGCATCGCCGTGCTCAGGGACGTGATCGCATCACGATCGGGGTAAAATTCTACGGCAAGCAGGAAGAAACGCTTTAAAACAGGCATTGCCTGCTAGACACGGTCGGTGGTGCAGAAAGCTGCGGCCCAGGACTGACAACAAAACCAACCGCCTGGTTTTCCGGCATTGGCCAAGCCAATGCGTGTTGCCGCCACCAAAACCAGCGCTGTCATCATACAAAAAAGGACTGAACCCCGTATCACACAGGTTTCGGTCCTTTTTTTACCCTGGAACGCCATCTGATAGCGCCTGCTAGACACAGCCTGCCGAAGCAGACCTTTATTGGGCTGGTGTTGCCGCAGCGCCAGCGCCGGCAGACGTCGCCGGTGCTCCTGCTTGAGGCTTGCCGGCGCCGCTATCTCTAGCGTTTTCCGAACCGCCAGCAGCACTCTCGCTGCCAGGTTGGGTAATAAAGCCCAGTTTTTTCAACCCGGACCCTTTTGCCATGGAAAGTACCTGCGCCAGCGCCTCGTAACGCGTATCGGCATCAGCGCGGATTCTCAGCTCTGGTTGCGGGTCTTGCTTGCCTTCGTTGACAAACATTTCCCTCAGGTCACTCTGCTCTACCGGAGCATCATTCCAGTAAATAGTGCCGGACTTGTCCATCGCCAGATCAATAATGACTGGTTCCTGCTCTACCGGCTTGCTGCTGACCTGGGGCAGATCGATCTTGATCGAATGCGCCATTAGTGGCGCTGTAATGATAAAGATCACCAGCAGCACCAGCATCACGTCAATCAACGGCACCATATTGATTTCGGTCATGGGGCTGGCCGAACCGTTTTTTTGATCAAAGCTTCCAAAAGCCATGGTTATCTCCTGTGTGACTAACGACCGCCGCCGCCACGCAAACTGCGCACTTTGGGGTTCTGGCTTTCAAACTGCTGGCCGGTTGTCACAAATGCGTACAGGTCGTGGGCGAATGCATCCAGACGGGCAAGCATGACACGGTTGCGACGAACAAAGGCGTTATAGGCCAGCACTGCCGGAATGGCAACAGCCAGGCCAAGGCCGGTCATGATCAGCGCCTCGCCGACCGGGCCTGCAATTTTATTGATGGTAACGCCCGCTTCGGCCATGCCAATACCGATCAGGGCGTGATAAACACCCCACACGGTTCCGAACAACCCGACAAACGGCGCAGTCGAGCCAATGGAACCCAGAACAGACAGCCCGTTCTCGGCCTGGGCCGTTTCCTCATCAATCACTTTTTTCATACGGCGAGCGACAAACTCCGCATTGGTACCCAGTTCGGCCAGATTGCTCGCGCCATAACGACTGTGATGATCACGCGCATGCAGCGCCTGGTCGGCAAGACGCGAGAACGGATCGTGCGCGCCAAATTTGTGCAAATCCTGATCAACTTGCTCCAGAGACTGCGAACTCCAGAAGCGCTGCAGGAACCGGTTTCCCTTGCGGGTTCCGCTGATATTCATTAGTACCTTGACCACGATCAGGTACCAGGTAACCAGCGCCATCAGAACAAGAATACCGAACAGGGATTTGCCGACAATATCGCTCTGCATAAGAAAATCCATAATGCCGGGATTCTGCGGCGTAGTTTCCGTTGTCGCCTGAGCTAGGGCGACCAATGTGGATGACAGCCAGGGGGTAGTCATGATGAATAAATTCCTTTATTGAAAAACAATAGGTATATCGGCGATGGAGTCCCGGGGAACGCCATTTTCTGAATAGGGTTTAAAACGGGCGCGCCGTACCGCACTCAGGGCAGCATCATTGAGCGAGTCATAGGGCAGCGCCTGGCGCAGTGTCGCGCTTTTGACCGTGCCAGCCGTTGAAATATGCACCCGGACAATGACAGTTCCCGATTCACCACGCATTTTTGCTGCGCGCGGATAGGTTGGCTTTGGCTTGACCAGATAACTGACCGATGACACGACCTTGGGGGCCTGATTGGTTTGGCCACCCGAAGGCTTGGCGTTCGCGCCATTGCTAACGCCCACCGGCTTGAGCGAAATATTCCGATCAATCTTGATATTGGACAGATTGGGCGCTGGCTTGACCGGCGGTTTCGGTTCAGGCTTTGGTTTCGGCTTGGGCTTCGGTTTGGGTTTTGGCTTCGGCTTAGGTTTGGGTTCCGGTTTTGGCTCCGGTTTTGGTTCAACCACAGGCTTGGGTTCGGGCTTGAGCTCGTACACCGGCTCCGGCACAGGCTCGGGAGGTGGAATAATTTCTTCCTGAACCGGTTCCGGCTCAGGTTCAGGCTGGGGTTCTGGTTCTGGTTCTGGTTCCGGCTCAGGTTGCACCTCTGGCTCGGGGGCCGGCGCCAGTTCCTCGCCTTTCGGAGGCGGACGTACCGGTTCGTCGATAATCGTTACCATTACCGGGGCATCGATCGCTTTGACAATGGGTGGCGTCAGATCCAGTGTGCCAAGCCAGGCAGCACCTGACATTAATGCCAGCGCTGCAGCCAGGCCAGTGAGCCGAAAGCTCAGGGGAACCGCCGCGGGAGAATTTGATCCGTTAAACATGCTCAACATACGTGCCTTGTGCAGGCAATTACAGCAGACAGCGCTTGGCGCGGGAACCGCACCCAGCGAAAATACATTAGATAATATGAATGAAACCAATGTTGATCTGCAGGTCAGCCTATTATTGTAATAATAACTATTCTCATTTTCAATAAATTTCTTGAATTATGTGCATGTAATGATGCCCAATACGTAACAATGGTTTTACAGTATGGCCGAATCGTTCTATCGCCGCGTCTGCAAAAGTGCACACTATTTTTTCAAGTTGGCACACCCACCAAGCGAGCGCAGTCTCGCGTCCTTTTTTTGTATCTTTATGTAATAAAGGCGCACTCGGCAATATTTCGAACGCAATTTGTTGTCATCCGTTCACACTTCATTGAGTACAGACGAAAAAATACCGCCCGTAGGCGGTATTTTCAGCACAGCGCAAATAAATTACTTGGCTGAAACTTCTTTAGCTTGAGGACCTTTAGGGCCTTCAGCAACCACGAATGTTACTTCCTGGTTTTCTTGCAGTGATTTGTAGCCTGTACCGATGATGTCTGTGTGGTGCACAAACAGATCTTTACCACCTGAGGCGGGCTTGATGAAACCAAAGCCTTTCTCGTTATTAAACCACTTTACAATTCCTGATTCTGTCGACATGTCGATTTCCTGATGTATAAATAAACTGAGATAAAATCCTATCTCTGGGACAAGACTTCAAGGAGACGACACATGCAAACAGTACCGCTGTAACCAGAAGCCTATTTCGTATAACCGAAGCACGGCTTCCTTTAACTTGAATATCTTATGTGTGACACTATGTCGGTAAAAAGAACCTGTGTCAATGAATATTTATGAACTGACGTCAATACAACTGTCATTAAACTTTAATTTATACAAAAAAAAGCCCGGGAAATACCCGGGCTTTTATACAGAAACGTAGCGGCTTTAGCCCGCAATATCACTGTTTTCGCGGCTGAACAAAAAAACGCCGTCTTTTATATCGACCAAGACAGTGTCTCCAGGGCCGAATTCTCCCTCGAGAATTTTTCTTGCCATGCCGTTTTCCACGTGTTGCTGAATTGCACGTTTCAACGGCCTTGCCCCGAATACCGGATCGAAGCCGCTTTTTGCCAGCAAAGCCAGTGCCGCATCTGAAACATGCAAATGCATATCCTGACCAGCCAGCCGGGCTGCCAGACGATCCAGCTGAATCCGGGCAATAGAGGAGATCTGCGCGCTGTCCAGCGAATGAAATACCACCACCTCGTCAATGCGGTTCAGAAATTCAGGCCGGAATGCCTGTTTCACGTCCTCCCAGACCACTTGCTTGATCGCTTCATAAGACTCGCCAACCATATTCTGAATGTGATGCGAACCCAGATTCGAGGTCATCACAATCACCGTATTGCGAAAATCTACCGTGCGCCCCTGCCCGTCTGTCAAACGGCCATCATCCAGCACCTGCAACAGGATATTGAACACATCCGGATGGGCCTTCTCCACCTCGTCCAGCAAAATGACGCTATAAGGCTTGCGCCGCACCGCTTCGGTCAGGTAACCGCCCTCTTCATAGCCGACATAACCCGGGGGCGCCCCGATCAGGCGTGCCACCGAATGCTTCTCCATGAACTCGCTCATATCGATACGCACCAGGTGATCTTCCGAATCGAACAGGAACCCGGCCAGGGCCTTGGTCAGTTCGGTTTTACCAACACCGGTCGGGCCCAGAAACAGGAAGGATCCATACGGCCGTGACGGATCGGACAGACCTGCGCGCGAGCGCCGGATCGCGTCGGAAACCAGCGTCACCGCCTCATCTTGCCCTACCACACGTTTATGCAGGAAATCTTCCATGCCAAGCAGTTTTTCACGCTCTCCCTGCATCATTTTGGATACAGGGATGCCGGTAGCGCGGGAAACCACTTCTGCAATTTCTTCGGCCCCAACTTCGGTGCGCAGCAGGCGTGGCTTGCCCTTGCTGGACTCTTCCGATTCGGCAGCCTTCAGGCGGCCTTCCAGTTCGGGCAGGCGGCTGTATTGCAACTCGGCCAGTTGCTCGTACTGGCCCTTGCGCTGAAACTCAGCCATTTGCGCCCTGACCTTCTCAATTTCTTCCTTGATCGACTGCGCACCCTGCACCGCCGCTTTTTCGGCTTTCCAGATCTCTTCGTAGTCGTTGTACTCGCGTTGCAGCTTTTCCAGCTCGTCCTCAATCGCTTTCAGGCGGCGGGCAGATGCATCGTCGGTTTCCTTACGCACCGCCTCGCGTTCAATTTTCAGCTGGATGATCCGGCGATCCAGGCGATCCATGACTTCAGGTTTCGAATCGATTTCCATGCGGATACGCGCCGCAGCCTCGTCGATCAGGTCAATCGCCTTGTCCGGCAAAAAACGGTCTGTGATATAGCGATTGGACAGCTCGGCTGCCGCCACAATGGCCGGGTCAGTAATATCGACACCGTGGTGCAACTCATATCGCTCCTGAAGACCGCGCAATATGGCAATTGTGCTTTCAACGTCGGGTTCGTTGATCAGCACTTTCTGGAAGCGCCGCTCCAGTGCGGCGTCCTTCTCAATGTACTTACGGTATTCATCAAGCGTGGTGGCGCCGATACAATGCAATTCGCCGCGCGAAAGCGCTGGCTTGAGCATATTGCCGGCGTCCATCGCCCCTTCGGCCTTGCCTGCGCCTACCATTGTATGGATTTCGTCGATGAAAACGATATTACTACCGTCATCCTGTGCCAGTTCCTTGAGCACTGCCTTGAGGCGTTCCTCGAACTCACCGCGATATTTGGCTCCGGCCAGCAATGCGGCTAGATCCAGTGACAGCACGCGTTTTCCGCGCAAGGTTTCGGGCACTTCATCATTGACAATGCGCTGCGCCAGGCCTTCCACGATGGCTGTTTTACCCACGCCAGGCTCGCCGATGAGTACCGGGTTGTTTTTGGTGCGCCGCTGCAGAATCTGGATGGCCCGTCGGATTTCGTCATCGCGGCCAATGACCGGATCCAGCTTGCCCATGCGGGCTCGTTCAGTCAGGTCCGTGGTGTATTTCTTCAACGCCTGACGATTGCTTTCGCCTTCCTGGTCTTGCACGGCTGCGCCGCCCCGAACAGCTTCAATGGCCGCTTCGAGCGCTTTTTTCTGCAGGCCGGAGTCGCGCAAGATGCGGCCGGCCTCGCCTTTATCTTCGGCCAATGCCAGCAAAAACAATTCACTTGCAATAAAAGCATCACCCCGCCGGGCCGCTTCCTTGTCTGTTGCGGTCAGCAGCGCATTCAGTTCGCGACTGATCTGCACATTGCCTTCGGCTCCCTGCACCTGTGGCAGAGACTTGATAGCACTATCCAGTGCCGGGCCGACGCGATTGACCGCAACGCCGGCACGCGCCAGCAGACTGCCGGCGCCGCTATCGGTGTCACCCAGCAAGGCAGAAAGAACGTGAACCGGCTCAATGTACTGATTATCATTACGGCCGGCAATACTTTGGGCGTCAGCTAGCGCCTGTTGAAATTTTGTAGTTAATTTGTCAAATCTCATGATTCTTCCCATGTCATTCATTACGGCCAGACATATCTGGCCAGGTTGCTTAATACATAATGGCAACTACCTACATTTCAAGATGTAAGACAAGACAGTTTTTGACTCAAGATAAAGACTGTTAGCCAAAGAAAGGTAACCCAGCCAGTACAATCAAATTTTAACTGCTCCGATTGACCTTTCAATGAATTCAGGCTTTCCCGACACTGCTGCCAAGTGCGACCCCCTTGTCGCCAGTAACCTGTTGCCTCAGCGTGTCGTGCTCGATACCTGTGTGCTCATGTCCACCATTCTGAAGAATTTGCTGCTGCGTCTGGCGCAATCGGGCATGTTCGAACCTGTCTGGGGCGACTATATCGGCCAGGAATGGCGCCGCAACGCCAGCCGCGTCTGGACGGTGTCCGAGCAGGACATCGCCATCCATTGGCAGGATATGCAATCTGCCTTTCCGCGGGCCGATATGGGAATTGTCAGTCAATTCGAAACGGGGCTATCCAAAAGCGACCCCAAGGATTGGCATGTCATTGCGGCAGGCCGCGCCGCGCTGGCACTGTACCCCGGCCAATCTGTCTGTATTCTGACCCGAAACCTGCGGGACTTCAACCGCAGCGAACTGCGCCTGCTGGGTTTGTCACTATTTGACCCTGACCAGTTTCTGGTCAAATGCTACGAATTGGACCCTGATTTGCTGACGCAACTGCTGGCGCTGATTCCCGACGATGCCGTAATGATCGGCCGACCCCGCGAGCCCCTGGAGACGGTCCTGAAGCGCGAGCGCCTGTTTCGCCTGAATAGCCTTATTGCCCAGGACGTCAGCGCGGCTGCCTGATCAAACAGCCCCAGACCATTGTTTCATGAAGGACGCTTTCCATGTGCATTATTTATCTGTCCATTGCCAAAGATCCCGACTGGCCACTTTATATCGCCGCCAATCGTGACGAATTTCATGCCAGGCCAGCCCTGCCGGCCGCGCCGTGGGATGCCAATCCTGATATTTTCTCGGGACTGGATCTGAGCGGTGGCGGCACATGGCTGGCGATCAACAGAAATGGCCGCTTTGCGATGCTGACCAATTTTCGTGATCCTTCCGGCTTTATCCCCCAGGCCCCCACACGCGGCCTGCTGGTAAGCAATTTTGTAGACGGGGATACAACCGCCGGCGAATACGCCGCGCAGGTGTGGAAAACCGGCGATAGCTATAATGGCTTCAATCTGATCGTGGGCGATGTGAGCGAGGTTTACTACACCGGTAATAGACAGGACGCGCCACCGCAAAAGCTGGCGCATGGCAGCTATATTCTATCCAATCATCTGCTGGACACGCCCTGGCCCAAGGCCGAACGCCTGCGTCGCGGCCTGGATGCGCTCACGCCCGACTGCTGTCCCGATGCCTTGCAACAGGTATTTGCGCTGCTTAAGGACACGACCCCTGCGCCCGACGACGCCTTACCCGACACCGGCATTCCGTTAGACCGCGAACGGCTGCTGAGCAGTCCTTTTATCATCAGCGAGAACTACGGCACCCGCTGCTCCTCCATTATTGCGGTCAATCGCAGCGGACAGGCCACCTTCAGCGAACTGACCTACGCGCCGGATGCCCGCGAAACCGGACGTCGTGACTGGACCTTCTCCATGCACACCCCCTACCGCTACTGATTGCGCAGTGCGTGACCATTCGAAGGTACAATGAACGGATTGTTCATTCAACCAGACTCAAGACGCACAAGCCATGGATCGCTTCACCCAACTGGAAAGTTTTGTCGCAGTTGCCACGCTTGGCACCCTGTCGGCTGCCGCCAAGCAGCATGGCATCGCCCCTGCCATGATGGGACGGCGCATCGATGCGCTGGAAGAGCGCCTTGGGGTGAAATTGCTGATTCGCTCCACCCGCAAGCTGACCCTTACGCCTGAAGGCCACGCCTTTGTTGAAGAAGCCCAGCGCATCCTGAAGGATCTGGCAGAAACCGAGAGCCAGATTACACAGGGCAAGGTAAAAATTGCCGGCCCCTTGCGCCTGACCGCGCCTGCCGGCTTCGGGCGACAGCACGTAGCGCCGCACATACCGGATTTTTGCCACCGCCATCCCGACATCCGAGTCACACTGGATCTGACCGACAGAATCATCGATATGTTCGAAGAGCAATATGACTGCGCCATCCGCATCGGTGATCTGCCAGATTCCCAGTTGATCGCATTAAAGCTGGCCGAAAACCGACGGGTGGTGGTCGCCTCGCCTGCCTATTTGAAACGGCACGGCACACCCAAGACACCGGCGGATCTGGTCAAACACGAATGTCTGTCGTTCGGCCCGCAAGGCAGTCAGAGCAAGGGGTGGCTGTTCCGAGAAAAAGGCAGCAACCGCGCCTTCAAACCTGCCGGCCGGCTGGCCTGCTCTGATGGCAGTGTCCTGCACGAATGGGCATTGCATGGCTTTGGCCTGTCGTGGCGGTCCTTGTGGGAAGTGCAGGCCGACCTGAATGCCGGTCGCCTGGTCACGGTTCTGGACGATTATGCAACCTCGCCCAACGGGATCTATGCCGTATTGCCAAACCGCAAGCACCTGCCCCAGCGCACCCGCAGCTTTATCGATATGCTCAAGCAGCACTACGCTTCAGAGGGCTACTGGGATGCAATACACACCCCGCCCGCGGCGGCAATACTGTGAAGAAGCGAGCGCACACAATGCGCCCGTTTGTTATTTACCTTCAGCCAATACGTCCTGTGGCAAATCGGTCGCGTGATATTTTTTGAAGATGGTATTTAACTGGCCGTTTTTCAAATTCTGGCGGATCAGTTCATTGATTTTTTCTTTCAATTGCTGGTTGTTGCGGGCGATGCCGATACCCATTTTCGAGGTCGACATCACAACCTTGATATCCAGAGCCTTGGCCGGATCCTTTTTATTGAGCGCGGCAATAATGGAAGGCGCGGTCGAAAAAATATTTGCCTGTCCGCTGGTTATCGCGGTAATGGCTGTCGCATCGTTTTCAAAACGAACAATGTTGGTTCCTGGTGGTGCCAGCTTGGTGACGTTCTGATCATTGGTGGTGCCCCTGGCTGTGACCACTGTTTTTCCTGCCAGATCCTCCATCTGCTTGATGGGCGCATCCTTGGGCGCTCCTATCACAGACTGAATCACTGCGTAAGGTATTGAGAAATCAATTACCTTTGCGCGCTCTGGCGTGATCGACAAACTTGAAATCACAATGTCGGCCTTGTTGGTAAGCAGAAACGGAATGCGATTGGCCTGGGTAGTTGGGACAATTTGCAGCGTCACGCCCAGGTCCTTTGCCAACAGATTGGCCGTTTCAACGTCCGAACCCACTTCCTTCATGGTTTCGCTTTTCATGCCATAAGGGGGCGCACTCAGATCGATGGCAACCCGCAGCACTTTTTGCTGCATGATCTGTTCCAGGGTATTGGCACAGGCGGGGGCCGCTGTGCCCAGCAGTGCCGTGGCCAGAGTAATTGCCGCAAGCGCGGGTTTGAGCGAATAAGTCATTATTGTCTCCTGTGTGGAATATTGTTTTCTAACGAATCAACAAAAATAAAGGATGCGTTTTAATAAAAAGTACGTTTAATAAAAGATACGTTCAGCTTGCTTTGCCGCACGCCGGATTACAGGCCGTTATCCAGGAAGTGCTTCAATTCAGGGGTCTGCGGATTGCGCAGCATATCCGGCCCACCCTGTTCATGGATTTTGCCCTGATACATATAAACAATGCGATGTGCGACCTTCATGGCAAATGCCATTTCGTGCGTCACCAGCACCATCGTCATACCTTCACGCGCCAGTTTTTCAATGACACGCAGTACCTCTCCGGTTAGCTGGGGATCCAGCGCAGAAGTCACCTCATCAAACAGCATGAGTTTGGGCCCCATCGCCAATGAACGAGCAATCGCAACGCGTTGCTGCTGTCCGCCCGAGAGCTGCTCCGGGTACATCTGACTTTTCTCCGACAGGCCAACCTGCGCCAATACGGTTTGCGCGATTTCCTTGGCCTGGCTCTTGCCCATCTTCTTGACCGACGTTAGCGCAAGTGTGATATTGCGCTCTACGGTCAAATGCGGGAACAGGTTGTAGCTCTGGAAAACAATGCCGACATCCTGGCGCAGCATCTTCAGGTCAGACTTGGGGATATCCGCACCAAAGGTATGCCCGCATACCGTCACCGACCCCTTATCGATCTGCTCCAGATGATCCATGCAGCGCAGCGCCGTACTCTTGCCCGATCCGCTCTGGCCGATAATGGCAATAATTTCACCGGGCTTGACGCTCAGATCGATTCCTTTGAGTACATGATTGTCGCCGAACCATTTATGTACATTGTCCAGGCGCACGATGTCGCCTGCTATCACCTGAGCATCGTGCGACAAGGGCTGCGCGCCAGCCGACACGTTGCCTGGCGAGACGGGTGCGCCGACAGGCAGATCGGCTACCGGTTGCTGCGTAGGCACTGAATTCATATTGGCTCCTTTGTGTAATTTTGCATATCAGCCGCGAGATACGTTCAGCTTGCGTTCAAGCTTCAGGCTCAGTCGCGACAGTGGATAACAAATAATGAAATACAAGACCGCGGCAAGCCCAAAGTACAGAAATGGCTGGAAGGTCGCGTTATTGAGTATTTTCGCGTTATAGGACAGCTCGGCAAAACCGATTACCAACGAGGCGATCGAGGTATTCTTGACAATCTGCACCATAAAACCCACGGTCGGCGGCACGGCGATGCGCAATGCCTGCGGCAAAATAACCTGGAACATGCGCTGAATACGGCTCAAACCCAGGCACTCGGCCGCTTCCCACTGGTTTCTCGGCACAGATTGAATACAGCCTCGCCAGATTTCACCCAAAAATGCCGAGGACTGAATGGTTAGCGCCAGCACCGCTGCCGTCAGCGCAGGCACTGAGGTAAAGCCCAAAATGGTCGGGCCATAAAAACACACCCCCATGAGCACCAGCAGCGGTGTACCCTGAATGGCCTGAATATAGGTAAAGGCTGCGCCACGGACAATGGGATTGGCAGAAACGCGCATCAGTGCGATCATCAGCCCCACGGCACTGGCAAACACAAAGGTAAGCACGGACAGCACAAAGGTGCCCCAGGCGCCCTGCAACAGAAAAACCAGCTGTTCTTGATTCATATTTCAGCGCTCCGGTTCAAAGCAACGTGCCCAGGCGACGCCTGCGTACAAAAAGCAACTTGGCCAACATCCAGAAAATAGCCCGAACCATCAGCGACATGGCCAGATAGATTCCCCAGAGAATGATAAAGACTTCGAAATTGCGGAACGTCATGGATTGCACCTGACCCGAAACGCCGAACAAATCTTCGGTCCCCACCGCTGAGAGCACACTGGTAACCAGCATGAGCAAAATGAACTGGCTGGTAAGCGCCGGGTATACACGCTCCAGGGCCGGCACCAGAATAATGTGCCAGTACACCTGCAAGGGAGATAACCCCAGGCACTCGCCTGCTTCCCGCTGGCTGCGCGGCACAGATTCGATCCCGGCCCGCACAATCTCACAGGTATAAGCCGTGATATTGATGACAAGTGCAAGAATGGCGCCGACCAGAATCGGCATGGTCAGCCCCACGCTGGACATGCCGAAAATCAGAAAGTAGCTTTGGATGATCAGCGGCGTATTGCGAATCACCTCGACATAGGCGCCGACCGTTTTGCTTAACCACGAAATGGACGAGCTGCGAGCGACCGCGCACATGACGCCAAGAATAAACCCGGCCAGCGTGGACCAGAACGACATGACAACCGTCGTACGTGCCCCTTCCAAGAAGAACTGCCAGTAGGCAAAGACAGAGCTGAAATCGAACTCATAAGTCATGTCTGACCCGCTTTTGACTGTGATAAAAGTAAGACATCCTACACGGACTAATTGGTAAAACCACTTATAGAAAACCCTATAAAATGCATATTTACACCATAATTGGTTTGACCACTTAAGTTGAATCCCCTATATTGGATTTAATTTGATTTCAATTGAAAATATGACTTCCGACGCACCGTCCCCATCTCGCAAAATGGCGGCAAGAGCCTATCTGCAGACCGCTGCGCAATTGCGCACGGTTATTGCGAACCTGCACATCGGTGCAGGCGCCCGCCTGCCTTCGGAAAGAGAGCTTGCACAACAGTTAGGGGTGTCGCGGCCGACGCTGCGCGAGGCGCTGATCGTTCTGGAACTGCAGGATGAAGTTGAAATCCGAATCGGCTCGGGCATCTACGTAAAAAGCAGCACCGCACAAACCGAGTCAACGGCGCAGGCAGATCATGCCGGCGCCAACAAAGTGCCGCCTAGCGCACCCCAGCGTGACGCTCAGGCTCAAACAGATGAGGCTGCCGGCAGTCAACAAGCCGCTGCACAAGCTATGTCCGGCGATGATCCGGATAGCGCTCCCCTTCTTGCCCACGCCGCCTTAAGGCTGCACAGCATTGCCGAAGACAGCCCGAAAGAGGTAAACCAGATGCGCTATTTTCTGGAATCTGCGGTGGCTGCCGAAGCGGCCCGTTTCATGTCGCCCGGCCTGCGTAAAAAACTCAGGAAAAGCCTGACGGACATGCAAGCGGCCATGGCGCAAAGCGATTTATCGACCAATGCCCGCATGGCCGATGCAGACCGGCTTTTTCATATGACGCTGGCGCAGAGCACCGACAATCAACTGGTCATACAGACCATAACCGGCTTATTCGACCAGCGCTACCGGCCGATTGCCCGCACCATGCACCGTCATTTTGACGATCAGCAGGCCTGGCTGGCTGCCATGCAGGAGCATGAACAAATCTGCCAGGCCATCGAAGAGCGCGATCCGTTGCAGGCGCAGGCCGCCATGCAGCGCCATTTGACCCGCGCCCATCAGCGCCTGATGGCCATCATCGGCTAACACACCATCATTATTTCAAAGTGAAATCCAGAGGACCTCAATGAAGAAGACCATACGACTGCATGCCAATGATAATGTCATTATTGCGACTGAACAGCTGATGCAGGGCAATACAGAGGACGGAATCGCCATCCTCGGACTGGTTCCCGCCGGACACAAGATCGCCACCGTGGACATCGCAAAAGACAGCCCGGTACGCCGCTACAACCAAATCATTGGTAAGGCGACCCGCGACATCCGCGCCGGCCAGCATGTTCATACGCACAATATGACCATGATGGATTTCGAACGTGATTACGACTTCGGCTCTCACACAAAGAATGTGCCAGTCAACGAAAATACTGACCAGTTCATGGGCTACGTCAGGCCAGATGGCCGGGTTGCAACGCGCAACTTCATCGGGATCCTCACCTCTGTGAACTGTTCGGCGACCGCTGCCAAAGCCATTGCCGATCATTTCCGTCGCGATATCAATCCCGCAGCGCTGGCAGACTTTCCCAACGTTGATGGTGTAGTTGCCCTGCCCCATGCCACCGGCTGTGGCCACGCAGCCGAGGGCCTGTTTGTGGAAACGCTCAGGCGCACCCTGGTCGGCTACGCAAAACACCCCAACTTTCATTCGGTACTGATGGTCGGCCTGGGCTGTGAGTCCAATCAGATCTCAGCCATTCTTGCGTCCGGCAATATGAAAGAAAGCGTTAACCTGCAAACCTTTACCATTCAGGATACCGGCGGCACCGCGAAAACCGTCGCCAAAGGCATCGCAGTGGTCAAGTCCATGCTGCCTGCCGCCAACCAAGTCCAGCGTGAGCCGGTGTCTGCCTCACATCTTACCGTGGGCCTGCAATGCGGCGGTTCTGACGGTTATTCCGGCATTACCGCAAACCCGGCGCTGGGTGCAGCCGTTGATCGTCTGGTACGCGCCGGTGGCACCGCCATTCTGTCGGAAACACCTGAGATTTATGGTGCAGAACATTTGCTGACTCAGCGCGCCGTCAGTCGTGAAGTTGGCGAAAAATTGGTAGCCCGCATCAAATGGTGGGAAGATTATTGCGAACGCAATTTTGCCGAAATGAATAACAATCCGTCTGCCGGCAACAAGGCTGGCGGGCTGACAACCATTCTGGAAAAATCACTGGGCGCGGTCGCCAAGGCCGGCACCACCAACCTGAATGACGTTTACGAATATGCGCAGCCTGTTACGGCAAAAGGCATGGTATTCATGGACTCACCCGGTTTCGATCCGGTATCGGCCACCGGACAGGTTGCCTCGGGCGCCAATCTGATTTGTTTTACAACCGGCCGCGGCTCGGCTTACGGCTGTACCCCCTCTCCGTCGCTCAAGCTGAGTACCAACAATGCGTTGTGGCAACGTCAGGAAGAAGATATCGATATCAACTGTGGCACGATCATCAGCGGTGAAGAAACGGTAGACAGCCTGGGAGAAAAAATCTATCACATGATACTGGACGCGGCATCAGGCAAAAAAACCAAGAGCGAACTGCACGGCTATGGACAAAATGAGTTTGCACCGTGGCCGTTGGGTGTAACAATGTAGCTACAAGCCCTAAAGACCTCAGTAATAAAGGTTTTAGCGATAAAGATCTCAGCAATAAAGACTTCGGCCAATCCATGGCGGCTGGCATTGAACCTGCCTCCATGGATTGACCTAAAGGAGTGAAAGGTGTCCGCTGTACGACACCATTGTCAGGGGCATTCTGTGCGGCCGATGGCGCAGGCAGGTATGATTCTTTCCAATCCGGCCGTCCGTGGCGCGCAGCGTGGCTGCGTTCTTGCTTGCGGATGAGACCCCGTCGACAGTGAAGTCGTCCGGTTTAATCCAGCCACTCCTGTACCATGACCTCGATCGTGATACACACGGGTGAACCACCCTTAATAAATCTGCCGGCAAATACTTCGCCCGCATTGTTGGCCACAATGCCATAGAGTTCCACTTCGGTTTTTCCTTCACGATCACGGCGCACGTGACCGTTCATGCTCAGAATTTCCACCGCGAATCCTTCCACATTGATATTGCGCGGCACGCCTTCGTCGGTCATGATTTGCAGGCTGGACTTGAACAGACTGCCAAGCCCGCCTTTGATCACGCCCTGAGCAATATCGTGTTCGCGGCAGATGTCTTCCATGCCGGTGATAAGATCGTCATTGCAGAAAAACCGCGCATTGACCACACGCCCTACCCGACAGTGCCTGATACTGGATTCCATACATCTGTTCCTTTGCCGTTCAGGGCTAAAACCTCAGCGCTCGTGCGCAGCGGACACTGCAGCACGCTGGGCAGTGTCATCAATATGTTCTGCTAATTGCGGATGAAATACATACATACCAGAGGTAGCATCCAGTCTGGCGACAAATTCGATTTCGTTTGTCGCCGTCACATAAATGCGTATCCCGGTCTGCCCCACGATGCATTGCTGCGTGTCCAGATGACCGCCCTGCGTCTGGCCATTGCCGGTCACAAGACAACCATGACAATGCAACAGGGGCTTGCCTTCCCTGTCCTTTCCGTATATGCCCATGGCCGAGATCAATGTTGCATTGCCGGTGTGGTTTGGCGCGCCATATTGCGCAATACGCTTGCCGGCCGGATCAGGATATCCGGTATAAAAAATGGCCGAACGAAGATGCCCGCCCATCAAATCCAGATGCGCACTTTGAATGTCGTGCTGCGCGAAGGCGGCCGATACCCGCTCCCAGATCGAGGCGCCGTCGGGCACATCAAGCATCCAGTTGCTTTGGCCAAGGCGAGCCAGAGAGAGCACTCTTGAGTTAAGCCGTTGCATCATCTTGCACCATGCGTCGCAAGTCTTTTTTGACGATTTTCCCATAGCCCGATTTTGGCATGGAATCCCAGAAGTAATATCTCGACGGATACTTGTAGCGCGCCACTTTGCCATTCAGGTGACGGTTTAATGCCACGGCATCGGTCCTGCAACCGTTTTTGCAAACCACTACCGCGACACCTGTCTCTCCCCATTTTTCATCTGGCACGCCAAACACGGCCACTTCAGAAACCGCGGTGTGCGCCAGCAAAGCCTCTTCAACTTCCCTCGGATACACATTGGAGCCACCGGAAATATACATGTCTGACTGGCGTCCGGTAATGTACAGGAAGCCCTGCTCATCCAGATAGCCCAGATCACCAGTGTGAAACCAGCCATAACGGAATGCTTTTTCATTGGCCGCAGCATTATTGTCATACCCCATGCATACCGCCGGGCCGCGCACGCATATTTCACCTATCATGCCAGCATTGCAGCGCTGGCCATCTTCATCCAGGATCGCTATTTCCATGCCTGTTCTGGCGTAACCGCAGGTGCCAATCCTGGCGTCATCGGCAGTATCATCTTGCTGGTGCATATGCGCAGGCAGCACCGTGATATTGCCTGTCACTTCGCCCAGCCCGTAATATTGCACCAGCACCTTGCCCAATTTTCGCAATGCGTGTTTCTGGTCTTGGCGATACATCGGGGCACCTGCATAAATCACGTATTTCAATGACGAATGATCAAACTGATCCACCGCTGGGTCTTCAGTCAGCCGTTTTACAATCGTGGGCACAGTGAACATGTTGTCAACGCGATATTGCTGTACCAGTTGCCATGCTTCGGCACAATCGAGCCGCGCCGAAGCAGGCAAGATACTGGCGGCGCCACGGGCTGTATTGGCAATGGCATGTATTCCAGCGCCGTGCGATAGCGGCGCCACCACCAGGGAGCGCGAATGCTGGTCAATACCCGGCAGCAGATCAGCCAGATGATTGGTAATCACAAACGCCATTTGCCCGTGCGACAGCACGCCAGCCTTGGGAAACCCGGTAGTACCGGAGGTAAAAAAGAACCATAAGGGGTCTTCATAATCCACATCGACCGCTTCGAAGCGTCCATCGCTTCTATGCAGCGCCAGCAACGCTTCGTAGTTGTGCTCGTCCTGCTGCGGCTCGCCTATGGCGATCACGTGCCTGACAGAGTCCGCAGCGTGGCAGCAACTGTTGGCGTGACCCGCGTACCCATCATCATAGATGACGATCGAAGCCGTGCTCGCCGAGGCAAGATAGGCGATCTCCGACTCTGTAATTCGCACGTTGGTGGGCACCCAGATAGCACCGAGCTTGAAGGTTGCCCAGCAGCTTTCGAACAACTGCACATTATTGGAAGAATGAATCAGAATGCGGTCGCCCTTGCCAATGCCAAGTTTGCTTAAGGCACGGGCAAGCGAATCGACCCGGGCATTTAGTTCACCCCAGCTATAGGTACGGTCACCATGAATTAGTCCAGGCAGGTCCGCAAAACGTAAACTGACATCGGTCAGAAAGTTACCAATATTTTTTACCGGCTTGAGCATGACATCATTTCCGATTAGCCCGATATCTGCGCTCATTGCGCGATTACAGGTCTATCACGCGCGCTTTAGACGCGCTCAAGAATACTTACATAATTGGCGACTGCAGAGCCACCCATGTTAAAGACACCGGCCCTATCTGCTACCGGCAATTGCATGTCTGCTGCCTGCCCGCTCAGCTGCATGGCGGCCATGACGTGCATGGACACGCCGGTCGCCCCAATTGGGTGCCCTTTGGACTTCAGGCCTCCCGAAGGATTCACGGGCAAGCGTCCGTCTCGGGCGCTGATGCCGTCCAGAATGACGCGTGCGCCTTCGCCCGGGCGCGCCAGGCCCATGGCCTCGTATTCAATCAGCTCGGCAATGGTAAAGCAATCATGGGTTTCCACGAACGACAATTCGTCCAGGCTCAGGCTACTGTCGGCCAGCGCCCGCTGCCAGGCGCGCGTCGCGCCTTCGAAGGCAATAGGGTCGCGACGGCTCATGGGCAGATAATCATTGACCTGTGACGCTGCAAGAAAACGCACGTGATTGTCGCTATTGCAAACATCATCATCCCTGCAGATAATGATGGCGGCCGCGCCGTCAGAGACCAGTGAGCAATCGGTGCGCTTGAGCGGGCCGGCCACGAAAGGATTTTTTTCCGATTCCATGCGACAGAACTCGAAGCCGAAATCTTTTCGCATATGCGCATATGGATTGGACATGCCGTTATGGTGGTTCTTGGCGGCAATCATCGCCAGCGCGTCAGACTGGTCTCCGAAGCGATCGAAATAGGTTTTGGCGATGACATTGCCAAACAGACCAGCAAAACCACCGGCGACCGCCGCCTCTTCCCTGGCATAGGAGCATTTGAGCAAAACATCACCAATTTCCGGAGTAGATAGTTCCGACATTTTCTCAAAACCAAGCACCAGCGCATAGCGACTGCGTCCGCTGGCAACCGCGTTGAGCGCAGAATGCAACGCTGCCGAACCGGTAGCGCAGGCATTTTCCAGCCGTACGGCCGGAATGAATCGCAACGCCGGAATCGCGTTGAATAACAGAGAGGACGGAAAATCCTGATACAGAAATCCACCGTTGTAATGGCCAACGTGCAGCGAATCTATATCACTATGCGCCAGTCCGGCGTGGGCAATCGCCTGCAGCGCCACGTCGCCGATCATCTGTTCCGGATCAACGCCATCCATTTTTCCGAATTTCGAATGGGCCCAGCCCGTCATTGACACACGCATTGCAATCGACTCCCTTAAACTATGACAACTATTGAAACCATGACAACTGAAATAAACAGTCAATGTCCGGTAATGCCTGCAGCCAGAAAACCGCCATCTACGGGAATCACATGACCGTTGATATACGATGCAGCCTCGGACGCCAAGAACAAGCACACCTGGGCAATTTCCTGCGGTGTACCGTAGCGCCCCATGGGGATTGACCCAATGAACTCGTCCCGGGTAGCCTGTGTATGCAGTTGCTGGGTAAGCGGCGTATCGACCGGACCTGGCGCAATCCCGTTGGTCGTGATACCGAATTCGGCCAGCTCCAGGGCCATCTGGCGCGTCAGTCCGAAAACAGCGGCCTTCGATGTCCCATAGGCTGCCCGACCCCAGCTGGCACGCTCGCCGCTCACAGATGCAATATTAATGATTCGCCCAGACTGTCTTTTTTGCATCAGCCGTCCTGCATGCTGCGACATCAGAAAGGGTCCGGTTACGTTCACTTGCATGACCTTATCCCAATGGTCCTTCGGATAATCCAGATAGGCCACGGTTTTGGCAATGCCGGCATTGTTCACCAGAACATCGCAGCGACCATAATCGCGTTCTACAGTGGTAAAAAACTGTGCAATGCTGTCGGCATCAGCCACGTCCAGCCTAAGATAACGTGCCTGTAGCGATTGCTCGTTGAGCGATGTCTCCAGTGCCTGCGAATCCGCCCCATTGACGTCGGCGATCATGGTCCGATAGCCGGCGTGCGCAAAAGCCTCGACAATTGCCCGGCCGATACCATTACCACCACCGGTGACCACCGCAACGCGCGCATTACTTAATGAACCATCACTCATACTGCACCACCTATGTGAAACAAAGGATCAACGCGGATTCATCAGAGGAACCCGATGGAAAACCAGGGTACAAACGCAATGACAAATGTCGTTACCAGCAGAACAGCCAGATACAGCCACATCTTCGGAATGACCTTGTCCGGGTTGACCTTGCTGATCGCGCTGGCTGAATAAAATCCCACGCCCAGCGGCGGAGCAAAGAGCCCAATACCCATGGCAAGAATGATCACAATCGCGTAATGCACCTCGTGAATGTGCATGGCTTGAGCGGCCGGGAAGATCAACGGGCCGAACAGTACAATGGCGGGAATGCCTTCCAGGATGCTGCCCAGCAAAACGAAAAGCACAATACTCACCGTCATGAAGCCGAATACCCCACCTGGAATATGCGTCATGAACTCAACGAGCGTGGTGGAAAATCCTGATTGGGTCAACGCCCAGGCCATCGCAGTGGCAACCCCAATAATCAGCAGGATGGCGCCCGAGAGCGACGTGGCCTCGATCAGCATTGGATAAATGCGTGATTTGTCTACACCACCAATGGCCAGTTGCACAATAATTGCATAAATAATGACATATACAATACCAATAGAGGCCACCTCGGTTGCCGTGGCAACGCCTTCGACCACGCACACGCGGATAATGATCGGCAGGATCAACACTGGCAACGCCCACACAAAAGTGCGGCCAATCTCGGCAGCATTGGCGCGTTCACGGGTGTCCTGCGCGGCTTTGCGCGATTTCAGATAACACACAAAGGCAATGGCCAGCGTGCATACCAGCGCAGGCACCAGCCCGCCGATAAAAAGTGCACTGATGGATACACCGCATACGGCGCCAATCGTTATCAGCACCAGGCTGGGCGGAATGGTTTCGGTCATCGCCCCAGTGGCCGATAACAGCGCCGCCAGGTCATTCTCGTCGGCGCCCTTGCGTTTCATTTCCGGGAATAATGCCGGTGCAACCGCGGCCATGTCGGCCACCTTGGAGCCGGAAATACCCGAGACCAGGAACATGGCGCCCAGCAATACATAATTGAGTCCGCCTCGGATATGGCCCAAGACAGACGACATAAAATCAATCAACTTGCGCGCCATGCCACTGATTTGCAGTAATACGCCCAATACCACGAACAGCGGCACGGCCAGCAACACGAGATGCGAGGCGCCTTCATCAATGCGCGTCACGACAATGGACGGCGGCACTTCGGCAATATTGACGATATAGGCCAGCGTGGCAATGCCGAAACAAAAGGCAATCGGCACGCCACTCATGACACACGCGCCCAGCACCAGCACAAAGAATACGATCAGGTTAAGATTACCGATGTCATACATAAAATCGGCAAAATACCAGAGCGCATAGCCCACCACCGCGACAACGGCCGCCGCAGACAGAATGTCCTGCCAGCGTGAGTGCGCCAGCAAATGACTCAGGGCAATAAAGGCAAACAGGCACATGCCCACCGGAATCGCCAGTGCCCGATAACCATCGGGAATGTTAAGCGCAGGTGAGGTCACCACCATCTGGCCGCCGGCATGATGAAACCCCGGCCCGATCAAATACGCGGCAAACAACAGAATAATCACCAGCCCCAGCGTTTCAAACCAGTTCTGAGCGCGCCTGGAAAAGCGTGCCACCACGGCAGTCAGCCGCATATGTTCGTGCCGGTCCAGCGCCAGCGCAGCGCCAAACATGCACAACCAGATAAAGACAGACTGCGCCAGTTCGTCCGACCAGATGATGGGTTTATGCAGGAAATAGCGGAACACCACGCCGGTAAAAAGCAATGCCGATTCGAACACCAGCATTGCGACGGCCAGCAAACCGACCAACCGCATCACTGCGGTCTTGACGGCGATGACACTTCTGGAAAGCATATGGGTATTGACGCCAGCCGATTGACTGGCAATGCTTACACTCAAGACAGCGCCCCAGTAAATTGCTCCAGTTTTGACCAAAGCGGATCACCAAAGGATTTCTTCCATTGTTCGTAAAAACCGGCATCTTTTAATTTGCCACGGAAAGCGTTGGTATCTACTTCATTAAAGGCCATACCCTTGCCTTCCAGCGTCTGTTTAACGGTCAGGCTCAATTTGGCAAGATCGTCCCGCTCTTTAAGGCTCGCTTCCATCACGTGCTTGCGAATCACTTCCTGAATATCCTTGGGCACTTTGGCCAGATTGTCCCGATTGGCCAGGAACCAGAATCCATCCCACATGTGATTGGTAAGCGAGGCATATTTCTGTACCTCATACAGCTTGGCTGTCTCTATGAGCGTAATTGGATTTTCCTGACCGTCGGCGATATGGGTCTGCAAGGCAGAATAGGTTTCGGCAAAATTGATGGTGGTTGGCGACGCACCCAGGCTTTTGAACATGGACGTCCACAGCGGGCTTGGCGGCACACGCAGTTTCACACTGGTCAGATCGTCAGGCGTTTTGACCGGTTTGGAGCTGGTAGTAATAATCCGGAAACCATTGTCCCAGATCTTATCGAAAGCGGTCAGGTTTGACCCTTTCTCGATTTCTTCGCGCACGGCGACGCCCAACTCACCGTCCATAGCCTTCCAGACCTGGTCGTAGTCCTTAAAGCCAAAGCCGATACCGGAAATCTGCGTTTTGGAAATAAGGGTACCCATGATAATGGGGGACAGCGTGAAAAAGTCTACAGCCCCGGCACGGATCTGAGAGAGCGTATCGGTATCATTTCCCAGCTGGCTGCTTGGATATACACGAATATCTACTGCGCCATCTGTTTCTTTCTTGATGGCCTCAACCATCTCCTTGGCGCGGATATTCATGGGGTGAGACACCGGCAGGTTATTGGCAAATTTGAGCCGAAAATCGGCGCGACGCGCCAGAATCACATCTGAATAGCTCAATCCGAAAGCCGATGCCGCTGTGACAGCAGATATCGACTTCAGAAAACTCCTACGTTTTACAGCAGCCATTATTCCCTCCTCCAGGACTAAATACGCTTGTTATCTCAAAATACTTGTTGTCTTAAATTACTTGTATTCAATTTTTTACGTAGTTGCGGCACACATGTGGGTTACCCCGCTTACCTCATAAGCGGGCCTCGCCATCTTGTCTGTTGTGTGATCACATCTTTTATAGTACAGATATTGCATTTATTTTGATGAATTTTCAACAGGGGTATGCCCGAATTGCTCCAAGGTAAATAGGAAGCTTTTTGCCGGTTACTCCCGAGCCACCCTGCCGAAATTGCCGCTGGCAACCTGCTCGCCCGAATCAAACATGAGCGTGCGTTCGGGCCAGCGCATGGCGGCAAGTCGCGTTTGTCCCTGCGCCATCACGCCTGATCGTTCCAGGAACCGAGCGCCGGCACAATAATCCACACAAAACACATTACCGCGTGCGCCGTGCCAGTCGTAGGGCGCCACGCCTGCAAACAGGTCGCGACCACGAGACAGCGCACTCACCGGTTTGTCCTGCGGGTTGCGCCAGTAGTGCCCGATCAAGACGGGCACCGCTTCCGTATAGGTGTCCCACCAGCGCGCCCGTTGCACGAAACGCCATTCTCCCCCGCTGAAAAAGGTTTCGCTATCTGCCGTTTCCACGCCGGAAGTCAATACCCGAATTGGATTGGCCATTTGCCGGAGTTCGCGCATATAAGCCGTTGCCCCCAGGAAAGGAACGGGTTGCGCCGCATCAGGAATATGCACGCGCCATTGCTTCTGCTCCGCAACATAATACTGAAACTGGCTATCGCTGCGGATAACATCGTTGGTTTGCCTTTCACGATCATCGAAGTATTTAACAATGGATGTCAGAGCCTGCGAGCCGATATCGTTGACAGAAGGCGTATGCCAGGCCGCATGCACCACCCGCAATTGGCTGTTGCAGGCAACAATGGGCAGGCTCGCAAAAAAGTCCAACATTGGCTGCCGCTCGGCCTTGGGAAGGACGTGCATTTTGCCGAATTTCTCGTCACCATCAGCCGATTCATCCCAGAACCAGCTGTTGCCGTCCTTGCGCAACCCTCGCAGGATATTCAGTTCATGATTGCCCAAAACACAAATGGCATACCCGGCATTGACCATGCCCTGCACCAGCCTGACCACCGCCGGGCTGTCGGGTCCGCGATCACACAAGTCGCCAATAAAGACCAGTGTGCGCCCCGACGCATGGCGGCCAAGGCTGTCATAACCCAGGTGAAGCAGCATTTGCCGAAGCGCATCATATTCACCATGAACGTCGCCAATAATATCCAGGGACGTAGACGGGAGCGTCACGATAGGTTGGTAGGTTTGAAGCAAGTTCATTGTGGTTTTACTGCCTGTAAATAAGAGGGTGCTTGCCGAAATCTACATCCGATTGCGCATATTCCCGGTGGCCAATGGGCATGACCCAACTGGGAGCGAGGCTGGACATGCCAAAAATTTGCAGTTCGCGGTGTTGACCCCCTCCTCCCCGACCTGCCTATTTTACCGATTTCATATCGCTTATCGACAGCGCTAGAACAAAGCCGACACTGCCTGCGCTCCGGGTAACATCCCGATACCGGGTGTAACCCATGCGAACTGCAGCGGTCCTCTTTCCTGTGTTTAACTGAAAACTCCATCTCCATCAACAAGGAAAGTCAATGAAAGCCATCACAACAGGTGCTGTAATTCTTTCTCTGGCCGCCATCACCGGGTGCGCCATGCATGGTTCAGACGACCGATACCGTCATCATGACCGCTCTGCATCCGGGCAGGACGATTCTCGGTACAACAGAACAGACGGTAATTATGGACAGGGTACCGATAGCCGCCGCGACGGCAACTGGAATAGCAGCGACAAAGCCACTCGCGACTGGCATAATCGCGACCGAAATAGCGGTGACCGCAATAACAGCGACTGGAATAACCGTAATAGATCCTGAGTGGCAGGTCCGGAGTGATCAGCCGCCGAGTGATAGCCCCGATTGGCAAAACTGAGCCACAGATCGTCAGTAATAAACCTTTATGCAACGGTCCCTGGGCAGTAAATTCAGCGCTATAAATCTAGCGATCTTCACCACATACCTGTGAAATGGTCACAGGTATGCGCGTTCGCCCGGTCACAACCGCAATAGCAGCCAATTCCAGCAAACACCCTGAAGCATGCAAACGCTTGGCAGCGTCAGCAGGTAACAGGTTGAAATGCCGTTAACGGTTTAGAAATGCCCTTGCCCGCCACTTGGATTTATGATCAAAGCGGTAATAACCTGTGTTCGGGGGTACAAAAATGAAACTGCTAAGCACAACCGCAATTTTTTTATCACTCATCCTGCTGTCGGGCTGTATCGTTCACGATCACGGTCGAAGCGGACGTTGGTATGACCGGGACGGCTATTCTGACCGTTCTTCCCATTATGACCATCGAGACCGTGGCTATCGAGACCGTGGATATCGCGGCCGGGGCCATCACCGCTGGTAATAGCGGCAGTCCGTGCGCATCCAGCCTGCCGCGTTAGCTGGATGGCACTGGCCTGGTGGCACGACCAATAGCTTGTGGCACGGGCCAAGAAAGTGCACCGCAATCGCTCCCAACCGGCATCGGTTCCATGACAATGAAATGCTCGGGGTCGCAAGAAAACGCGGCCCCTTATTTTTTATATAGATGGCGCCCTAGTACCAGACCGATCGCTCCGGCGGCAAGCAGTGCAGCCAGTGGGTTGCTGCGCGCTCCATCAACAACGCAGTCGACAAACGAATTGACTGCATATGATGCCTGACCCGAAGCTTGACGCACTTTGCCTTCTGCCTGCATTTGCGGATCATCAAAAACATCACCCAGAGCAGATTGTCCTTTTCCAACAAGTTCTTCTGCTTTACTCTTGATTGTGTTTGCACTAGTCATAGATTCACCTTTAAGCGGAAAAGCAAGAGGCTGTTCATCCGCATTGTCTTTAAAAATGCCTCATCCAATATCTTTAACACAGATCGGGCTGGTTTTCGATACTTGTTAACCAAGCTTGACTAAAAATTGCTGCGCATGGCGCGCACACGACGACCGGACTGAAGTACTAACTGCGTCACAAATCACCGTTACCTCGCGCCTGCCATGCGAATCAGGTCATTTTTATAACGCACATAGACCAGGGTCCGCATCGCGTTTTACACACGCAAAAAACACATTTTTGTCTGTCAGCGCGCTGCTTTGCTATTGAATCCGCGCAGCCACGATCTGCGGGTCATTCAATAAGATCTGGGCGAACTCCCTTACCAGTTCATTTTTTTCCGAAGCAACGGTTCTGACCAGATACAAGTGGCGAACTGCCCAGGTATCGCTTATGGCCAGCGACACCACACGCCCGTTGCGTTCGCTTTCGGTCACGACACTGGCTGGCACAACGGCGGCGCCCACACCCGCCTGAACCATATAAATTGTTGAACTGAAGTTATGAACATGCACCCGGGTTTTCATCGGTCTGCCCGTCAGCCTGGCCTGATTGGCCAGAAAATGAAAATTGCTGCTGCTATGATCCATACTGACCAGATCGTAGGTCAGCACATCCTCAAAGGCCACGGTTTTCGCGCTTGCCAACGGATGCTCAGGAGAAACCGCACATACGAGCCGGTCAATCGCGTACAGCTCGCGCATCAGACCCGGCAGTTGTTCCAGATCAGCGCCCACGCCTATATCCGCCTGGCCCTCGACGATGGCATGGCTTATTGTCAGGCTTTCTTTTTCTTTCAGATCAATATCAATGCCTGCGTTTGACGTGAGAAATCGCGTCACGCTGGGAATGATGAAACTATTGAGCGCGCTGCTATTTGCCAGAAGCCGGATACTGCCCCGCAAATTACTTGCATAATGGCTTAATTCGGCATGCATCGTTTCCACTTCCGCAAGCAACTTCTTGGCGTGCATGGTCAATACCTCGCCGGCTGGGGTGGGTATCATGCCCTTGGGTGTACGCAAAAACAACGCACTGCCCACCGTATATTCCAGGTTTTTGAGCCGGTAACTGGCCGACGAGGCGGTCATGTGCATGCGCTCGGCCCCGGTAGACAGGTTCTGCGCTTGCACGATGGCCAGAAAAAGACGCAGATCTTTTAATTCGTAGCGCACAAGCGCTCCTTTTTGTTTGAAATATGCCAGTTAACATATTATTGTACTGGCTTGTTTCAAACAAAAAGAGAAACGCGATATGAGGCGGTCCTATGGCAGACCGTCACATCAGCTACGCAGACTTGCCTTTCTGTTTGTCTTTTACAAATTGGCCCATGTATTTTTGCGGTTCGCCGGTACCGAACGCTTCTCCGAACTCACGAACGCTATTTTGTATTGATGTCTGCAACGGTTCGTTTTGCCATTCGCGCAGCAAGCGCTTTTGCTGGGCAAGCACTTGCGGTCCGCATTGGGCCAGGCCTGTCGCTACCTGCAATATGTGCGCGTCCAGGTCTGCAAGCGCGACCGCAGCGTCAACCAGGCCCATGTCCAGCGCCTGCTGCCCGTTCACCACTTCGCCCGTCAACAGCAGCCAGGAGGCCCGTGCGCCGCCAATCAGGCGCGGCAACAGTGCCGCATGAATAATGGACGGGATGCCTACTTTTACTTCCGGCATTCCCAGATTGGCAGTGGCAGCGCATATACGCAGATCGCACGCCAGCGCCAGTTCCAGGCCGCCTCCCAGGCACCAGCCCGGAATCCGCGCAATAACAGGCACAGGAAGAAGCCTTACCGCCTCGCACAGTTGCCGCAACAGATCTATGAATGTTACCGCCTGATCTTTGTCAAACGTAGCCATTTCCTTGATATCTGCACCGGCTATATACGCCTTGTCCGCCTCACCACGCAGAATCAGCACGCGAAGGTTTTGGTTGTTGTTCAAATCAGAAAATGCATCCAGCAGGGAGGTAACTACCGGTGTTCCCAATATATTGAGCGTGCCGGCGTTTTTAATACAAAGCGTGCCTATCCCCTGCTCGTCTATCGAAAAAGAAGCATGTGCGTATTCGGTTGCTGTTGTCATTTCATTCTCACAGTTTTTCAAATTTAATGTCATTTACAATTGCCCGCCACTGCGCGTTCGAATCGCGGATGATATTCGCAAAATCCTGGCGGGACGTATAAGCTGGAATCGCGCCTTGTTTTTGCAGCGCTGCAATAACCTGCGGATCAGACAGTGTCTTTTTCACCGCACTGTTCAATGCATCCAGTGTCGCGTCGGGAACCCCGGCCGGCGCGGCCAGACCAAACCATGATGGCGTATTCAACCGGGGATACCCTGCTTCTGCATAGGTCGGCGTATCGGGCAGATTTTTCAGGCGGGTCGGCGAAGCCACCGCCAGTGCACGGATTTTTCCCGCTTCCAGCTGGCCGGCCGAAGATGGATAGTTATCGAACACCACATTTATCTGACCGGCCAGTAGATCGGTCAGCGCCGGCCCCAGTCCCTTGTATGGGACATGCAGCATTTTGGTGTTGGTCGCCTTAAGAAACTGTTCGCCGAACAAATGGCTGTATCCGCCGTTGCCGGACGAACCAAACGAGAATTTTTCCGGATTGGCCTTCAATTGCTGGACCAGTTGGTCGAATGTTTTTATATCCGAGGAAGCCTTGATATCCAGCACACCCGGCACATTGGCCAGATTGCTGATTGGCGCAAAATCCTTGATCGGGTCATACATTTGGTGCTTCTGCACGTTGGGATTCACGCTATGGGAACTTTCCACCGCCATCACCAGCGTATAACCATCGGGCGCTTCGCGGGTTGCTGCCGCGCTGCCGATCGCCCCACCCGCGCCGGGCTTGTTAAGAATAACCACAGGTTGTCCCAGAACATCACCAAGTCCAGAGGCGACAATTCGGGCAACCAGGTCGGTCGTGCCCCCTGGCGCATAGGGAACAATGAGCTTGAGCGGCTTGTTAGGAAAAGCGGCCATGACCGGCAGAGCCGCCATAACCAGGCCGGCGCACAGGCCGGATTGCAAAATGGATAACTTCAATGTATGTCTCCTTAACTGTTATTGGTTCGGTTTAACCGAGCACTGCTTTGGTATGCTCGCCCAGCAAAGGCGGGGGCACGGGACATGAGGTTGATCCGGGCGCGAGCATGGGATTTCGGATCAACGGGATCTGTCCCAGCCGGGGATGAACAGTTGTCTGCAACATTTGGCGATGGCGCACCTGTTCATCAGCGAAAACGTCTTCAAGCGTATTGACTGCTCCCCAGGAAATGCCAAGATCATCCAGCGCCGCAGTCCAGTAACTTCTGGGTTCGGTAATGAGAATGTCTGCAAGTGCAGCCCGCAAGGCTTGCAGATTGCGGATGCGCTCGCTATTGGTCGCAAATCGCTGATCCTCTGCCAGCTCGCTTCGGTCGCAGAATGCGCAGAAGCGTGCAAACTGGGTATCATTGCCAATGGCAAGAATCAGATAGCCATCGCTTGCCCTAAATACTTCATAGGGCGCTAAATTCGGATGTGCGTTGCCGCTACGGGCCGGGTTTTCTCCGGAGATCAGATAATTGGCAGCCTGATTCGCATTCATGGCTACGGCTACATCAAATAAGGCCAGATCCAGCCATGCGCCCTGCCCTGTGCCGTGGCGTTGAAACAGCGCCGCCAATATGGCGGAAGTGGCATACATGCCGGTTGTAATATCGACAACAGCAACGCCAGTGCGCAGCGGACCAGCACCGGGCTCGCCATCAGCGTGCCCGGTATAGCTCATGAGCCCGCCCAGGCCCTGAAATATATAGTCGTAGCCAGGCCTTGCCGATTTTGGGCCCGTCTGGCCATAACCGGTGATGGATGCATACACCAAACGTGGATTAATGAGCCTGATACTCTCGTAGTCCAGGCCGTATTGCTTCAGGGTACCGACCCGATAATTCTCAACCAGGACATCGGCACCGCGAATCAACTCCAGCAGTTTTTCCCGGTCAGGGGCATGCTTGAAATCCAGGCATATTGATTTTTTATTCCGGTTGCAGCACATAAAATACGCTGACATCGACTCCCCGGATTCGGCCTCAAGGTACGGTGGCCCCCACTGACGGGTATCATCACCCGACTCGGGCCGCTCCACTTTAATGACCTCTGCCCCCAAATCGGCCAAATTCTGGGTACACCAGGGTCCTGCCAATATCCGGGACAAGTCAACAACCCGAATACCCGTTAACGCGCCAGCCAGCATAAAAACTCTCAACCCAAAAAAATCCAAAGTGGGTGCAGTCTAGCGTAGCAACTTAAGTCTGATCCAGTTCAAATTTTCGACAGAGTCGTTCGAATATTTCAATCTAAACGAATTGGTTCAGATTCACTGGCTGAATTCCTGCCCTGATCGCTCCCGACGATAGGTACAAAATCGACCTGGGCCGGGTGGCAAGTTTAGAATGCATGAAAAATGCGATGAATATTAATTTTATTGGATTGCTCTACGCAAGCTATGCCGTCAAACCCTGCCGTTCAGGTCAGGATTTGACGGCATAGCTTGAATCATGAAAAAAAGGGCCTTGCTTTTAACGCAAGGCCCACTTTTTCAATCATGCGCTGTTCCCGGGAACAGCGCCATAAGCTGGCTTTAATGACAACTGTGTAGACAAGTGACTGATTTGAATACAGATGCCTACTGTTTCACAGACCTGTCCTGAACGCCTGTCACCTCCAGGGTCACCCGACGATTCGGGCCAAGGCAGGCGATCAAAGACGCTCTATCCAGCGTCTTACTGCATTGTGCATACGCCATTGTCTTACCCGCTCCCCTTGCAGTCATGACGCTCATGGGAACGCCCAAGGTGCCAAGGTACCGCTTTACCGTCTGCGCACGATTCAAAGACAACTGTTGATTATAGGCGTCAGAACCGAGACTATCGGTATAGCCGACAATATCAATGGATTGAACTGGTCCGGACTGCCCGAGAACACGTGCCAG
Organism: Advenella incenata; assembly: GCF_004217095.1. Lineage (GTDB taxonomy): Bacteria > Pseudomonadota > Gammaproteobacteria > Burkholderiales > Burkholderiaceae_B > Advenella > Advenella incenata. The sequence continues at coordinate 2,487,915 of NZ_SHKO01000001.1, forward strand.
GTCTCTCAATCTTTCCCTGCCCTCAGGCGTCAGGTTGGGCAGATCGGCTTTGTCAAAATTGAACAGACCATCGGCCTCAAGATCGAAGCGCTGTTTTTTTGGGCCTGGCTTTCCAAATGAGCACAGATCGCTTGGTTCGCTCACCGGGCGCATGAAGAAGCTTTGCGCAAGATTGTCCTTGTCGAACAAGACCTTGAACTGGCAGGTTACAACGCGATTTTTTCCGGTGGTTCCTGTATTGAAATGGAACAGATAATCCCACTCCTTGACGCCGAAGAGTCCTTCATGAAAGTGAGGCCGGCCCAGCAAATAATAGAGCTGATCCTTGGTCATTCCTGACCTGACTTCATTCAGGGAATCGCGATTCGGGAATGTTCCCTTTGTATTATTGAATGTCACTTTCTGCGGATCCGGAAATACCGGATTCTTCGTTTTTCCGTCGGAAGTCACGTCGCTCAAAGTTGAGGAACATCCGGCCAAGGCCATGCTGGCAACGGTCACCGCTGCTGCAATTACACGTTTGCTTATTGAATATTTCATGGTCATTTAAAATCATCGATTTGAAAATCAGCCCCGGCAGTGTTCCGGGGCCGGGCTTATTTACTGGATTACCACTGGTAACCGATACCAGCGCCAACCATCGTCTTGCCACGTGTGTTGCCGCTTACACTGCCCTTGATAATCCAGTTTCCGTTATCGGAAACCTTGGACAGGCCTGCCGCAAAGCCTTGCTGGCCAACATACCGGGCAGTTGCAAGCGCGAACATGCTCTTGCCTGGTAAATAGGCTTGTGGCAGATTGGCCATGGCACCGGCTGTGGCAGAGCCGGCATTAGCGTCCTTGGCCACACGATCCAGATTGCTCTGCAGGCGGTTAATCGCCGCAGCCGTGCCGCCAGCCAGGCTATACAACTGACCACCGGTGACAGCATCGGTGCTGCCTTCGGAAATGTCACCAGGGCCGACATTGGAAATGGGTTTTCCGGCAGCATCAATACCCTGTTGCGTCAATGCTGGACCATCAATCACACCGAGATATGATTTGGCAGAAACCACGTCACCTTCCAGCCTGTCGGCTTTGACGGATTCGAAGGTCACGTTCGGCGCGGTGGCAACGGTAACCTGATTGCCATCGCGTGTCAGCTGGATATTGCTACCCTGGTTGAACCCAACAGTGGCACCCGAACCGACTTTCTGAGGCGTATCGTTATTCAGTTGCAGATTCCATCCGCCATTGGCCACGCGACCGATGTTATCAAGGGCATCTGCCACGCTGTTATACTCGCTGCCATCCACACGAATCTTCGTCGACAATGTGCCGGTATCGGCATTGAAGTAGGTGCCACCGCCCAGCGTGTTCGCAATGCTGTTGCCCAGTCCGTACAACTGCTGGCCATTGACCGCCTGCAAGCTATCCTCAGATAACGTTGCCTTGGCAACGTTATTCAGGCTTACCGGCGCAGCCGCATCCTTGCCGACCAGGGTCACGGAATTGGTTACCTCAAACGGAGCGGCAGCAGCATTCTGGCCGTTGGCGTTCGCAGTGTCGCTATACTGCAGAGGCGACGCCGCCGTGGACACGGTCACTTTGGATATGCCGTTTTCCTGGGCCACATTCACCTTCGTATGATTGTCGCCGGCCAGGAACTGCACCTGACCGCCGGTTGCGACCGAACCCACGACCCCAGTGGCGCCCGCAATATCCCAGCCACGAGTGGCAACGGAAGTGACATTGTCGTTAATTGCCGTTAACGCGCTGTTCACGTTATTAAACGTCTTGTCACCGATCTTCAGTCCGGCCGTAACCTTGCCCGTAACCGGATCGAAGATGCTGTCGCCGCCCAAAGCTTGCGCGGTACTATCGCCAACGGTAAACAACTGGCCCGCATTGACGCCATCCTTGCTGTCGGCGGACAGTGTGCCGGCAGCCACGTTGGTCAGCTTCTTGTCGTTCATGTTGATACCATCAACATTGAAAACCGGCCCACCATTGTTGATCGTCAGGCTATCGGCCTTCAGATCGGCCCATGTTGCAATCGTCAGGTCATTGCCAGTGCGAGTCACGTTGATGTTTGTGCCATCAAGGAATTGAACCTTATCGCCAGGCGCCACTTTAGTCGCGGCATCCCCATTGGCTTGCAGGTTCCAGCCCTTATTGACCTCGGCAGTAGTCGATGCCAGGGTAGTGTTCAAGTCACCCAGCGCATCGTTCACATTCGTGAAGGTCTTGTCGCCAACATTCAGCGAAGGTACAACCACGCCGGTATCCGGGTTGAAGGTGCTGTCGCCACCGAATGCTGCAGCGGTGCTGTTACCCACGGCAAACAGCTGGCTGGCATTGACGCCATCCTTGCTGTCGGCAGACAGTGTACCGGGTGCCACATTGGTCAGCTTCTTGTCCTGCATATCAATGCCGGTGCTGCCGATAACAGGCCCACCATTGTTGATCGTCAGGCTATCGGCCTTCAGATCGGCCCATGTTGCAATCGTCAGGTCATTGCCAGTGCGAGTCACGTTGATGTTTGTGCCATCAAGGAACTGAACCTTATCGCCAGGCGCCACTTTAGTAGCGGTATCACCATTGGCTTGCAAGTTCCAGCCCTTGTTGACCTCGGCTGTGGTCGAGGCCAGGGTGGTGTTCAGGTCACTCAGCGCATCATTCACATTCGTGAAGGTCTTGTCGCCGACATTCAGCGAAGGTACAACCACGCCGGTATCCGGGTTGAAGGTGCTATCACCACCGAATGCCGCAGCAGTGCTGTTACCCACGGCAAACAACTGGCTGGCATTGACACCATCCTTGCTGTCGGCAGACAGTGTGCCCGGTGCTACATTGGTCAGCTTCTTGTCCTGCATATCAATGCCGGTGCTGCCGATAACAGGCCCACCATTGTTGATTGTCAAGCTATCGACCGTAAGATCAGGTGTCACGTTGATCTTGATTGCACCATTGTCGTTGACCAGCGCAATATTATCACCGGAGGTAAAGTTCACCTTGTTATCGGCGCTGCTCAATGTCTTGACATCAGCACCATCGATCTGCGTCACAATGCTCTGCAGGGCAGAGTCAGCCTTGGTCAGGCTGCTCTTGGCCGCATCGCTCAGATCAACATTGTAAGTTGTCAGGTTGGTCGCATCGTCCGTTGTTGACGTAACGGCAATCTTGTCAGAACCGCCGGAAACTGCCGTTCCTTTGGCATTGACCGTATAGATCGCCTGCCCGTTGGCTCCCTCGGTTTTCTGGACGCTGGCAATATTGGTGCCTGCCGCAACCTCACTTGCAGCGGCGCCTGCCACAGCGTTCAGCTGGTTCAGATTGACCGCATCCGTGCCTTCGGTGCCATTGGCAATCCCTGTGACTTTCTTGCCGCCCATGTCAATGCCGGCACCGCTGATAACAGGGCCGCCATTGATCGTCAGGCTATCGGCCGTCAATGCAGGCGTGGTGGCAATTGTCAGATCATTACCGTCGCGGCTCACATTGATGTTTGTGCCATCAAGGAATTGAACCTTATCGCCAGGCGCCACTTTAGTCGCGGCATCCCCATTGGCTTGCAGGTTCCAGCCCTTATTGACCTCGGCAGTAGTCGATGCCAGGGTAGTGTTCAAATCACCCAGCGCATCGTTCACATTCGTGAAGGTCTTGTCGCCAACATTCAGCGAAGGTACAACCACGCCGGTATCCGGGTTGAAGGTGCTATCGCCACCGAATGCCGCAGCAGTGCTGTTACCCACGGCAAACAGCTGGCTGGCATTGATGCCATCCTTGCTGTCGGCAGACAGTGTGCCCGGTGCTACATTGGTCAGCTTCTTGTCCTGCATATCAATGCCGGTGCTGCCGATAACAGGCCCACCATTGTTGATTGTCAAGCTATCGACAGTAAGATCAGGTGTCACGTTGATCTTGATTGCACCACTGTCGTTGACCAGCGCAATATTATCACCGGCGGTAAAGTTCACCTTGTTATCGGCGCTGCTCAATGTCTTGACATCAGCACCATCGATCTGCGTCACAATCTCTTGCAAGGCGGAATCAGCCTTGGTCAGGCTGGTCTTGACCGCATCGCTCAGATCAACACCGTAGGTCGTCAGGTTGGTCGCATCGTCCGTTGTTGACGTAACGACAATCTTGTCGGAACCGCCGGAAACCGCAGTGCCTTTGGCATTGACCGTATAGATCGCCTGCCCGTTGGCTCCTTCAGTCTTCTGAACGCTGGCAATATTGGTGCCTGCCGCAACCTCACTTGCAGCTGCGCCTGCCACAGCATTCAACTGGTTCAGATTGACCGCATCCGTGCCTTCGGTGCCATTGGCTACACCAGCGATTTTCTTGCCTCCGGCATCAATACCCGATTTCTTGACGTTCGGACCGCCGGTAATAGTCAGGCCATCGCCATTGACCAGTGTGTCACCGACCTGGATAGAGTCGATATTGAGATTGCGATTCAGACCTACCGTCAGGTTCCTATCGGTTTTTCCAACGACAATATTGTTGTCACCTGTTGCTGGCGAGAGGTCTACCGTCTCACCCGGCGCAATATTGATACTGTCGCTACCATTGGCTGTCAGATTCCAGCCCTGGTTGGCTGTTTGCTTGACTGCGTCCAACTGGCTGACGTTAACCGCATCCTTCGGACCCGTTCCATCGGCAATACCAGTGATCTTCTTGTCGTTCATATTGATGCCATCAACATTGAAGATCGGCCCGCCATTGTTGATTGTCAGACTGTCGGCGGTCAGATCAGGTTTCACACCAATCTTGATTGCACCACTGTCGTTAGTCAGCGCAATATTGTCACCGGAGGTAAAGTTCACCTTGTTATCGGCGCTGCTCAATGTCTTGACATCAGCACCATCGATCTGCGTCACAATCTCTTGCAAGGCGGAATCAGCCTTGGTCAGGCTGGTCTTGACCGCATCGCTCAAATCAACACCGTAGGTCGTCAGGTTGGTCGCATCGTCCGTTGTTGACGTAACGACAATCTTGTCAGAACCGCCGGAAACCGCAGCGCCTTTGGCATTGACCGTATAGATCGCCTGCCCGTTAGCTCCCTCGGTTTTCTGGACGCTGGCAATATTGGTGCCTGCCGCAACCTCACTTGCAGCGGCGCCTGCCACAGCGTTCAACTGATTCAGATTGACCGCATCCGTGCCTTCGGTGCCATTGGCTACACCAGCGATTTTCTTGCCGCCCATGTCAATGCCGGCACTGTTGATAACAGGGCCACCATTGATCGTCAAGCTGTCGGCGGTCAATGTAGGCGTGGTGGCAATCGTCAGATCATTGCCATTACGAGTCACATTGATGTTTGTGCCATCAAGGAATTGAACCTTATCGCCAGGCGCCACTTTAGTCGCGGCATCCCCATTGGCTTGCAGGTTCCAGCCCTTATTGACCTCGGCAGTAGTCGATGCCAGGGTAGTGTTCAAGTCACCCAGCGCATCGTTCACATTCGTGAAGGTCTTGTCGCCAACATTCAGCGAGGGTACAACCACGCCGGTATCCGGGTTGAATACACTATCGCCGCCGAATGCTGCAGCGGTGCTGTTACCCACGGCAAACAGCTGGCTGGCATTGACCCCATCCTTGCTGTCAGCCGACAGTGTGCCCGGTGCTACATAGGTCAGCTTCTTGTCCTTCATGTCAACGCCGGTGCTACCGATAACGGGACCACCGTTGTTGATTGTCAGACTATCGGCCGTCAATGCAGGCGTGGTTGCAATTGTCAGGTCATTACCATTACGCGTCACATTGATGTTTGTGCCATCAATGAACTGAACGGTATCGCCCAGCGCCACCTTGCTGGCAGCATCGCCATTGGCTTGCAGATTCCACCCTTTGGACGCTTCGGACAAGGCATTGTCCGCAATTGTCTTGACGCCATCCAGTTGCGAGAAGTTCACCGCATCACCCGGTGCGCTGCCATCGGCCACATTGGTGACTTTCTTGCCACCCATGTCAATGCCGGCACCGTTGATAACGGGACCACCGTTGTTGATTGTCAGACTATCGACGGTCAGATCAGGTTTCACACCAATCTTGATTGCACCACTGTCGTTAGTCAGCGCAATATTGTCACCGGAGGTAAAGTTCACCTTGTTATCGGCGCTGCTCAATGTCTTGACATCAGCACCATCGATCTGCGTCACAATCTCTTGCAAGGCGGAATCAGCCTTGGTCAGGCTGGTCTTGACCGCATCGCTCAGATCAACACCGTAAGTCGTCAGATTGGTCGCATCGTCCGTTGTTGACGTAACGACAATCTTGTCAGAACCGCCGGAAACCGCAGCGCCTTTGGCATTGACCGTATAGATCGCCTGCCCGTTAGCGCCTTCAGTCTTCTGAACGCTGGCAATATTGGTGCCTGCCGCAACCTCACTTGCAGCGGCGCCTGCCACAGCGTTCAACTGGTTCAGATTGATCGCATCTGTGCCTTCGGTGCCATTGGCTACACCAGCGATTTTCTTGCCGCCCATGTCAATGCCAGCACCGTTGATAACAGGCCCGCCGTTGTTGATTGTCAGACTATCTGCCGTCAATGCAGGCGTGGTTGCAATTGTCAGGTCATTACCATTACGCGTCACATTGATGTTTGTGCCATCAATGAACTGAACGGTATCGCCCAGCGCCACCTTGCTGGCAGCATCGCCATTGGCTTGCAGATTCCACCCTTTGGACGCTTCGGACAAGGCATTGTCCGCAATTGTCTTGACGCCATCCAGTTGCGAGAAGTTCACCGCATCACCCGGTGCGCTGCCATCGGCCACATTAGTGACTTTCTTGCCACCCATGTCAATGCCGGCACCGTTGATAACGGGACCACCGTTGTTGATTGTCAGACTATCGGCGGTCAGATCAGGTTTCACGCCAATCTTGATTGCACCACTGTCGTTAGTCAGCGCAATATTATCACCGGCGGTAAAGTTCACCTTGTTATCGGCGCTGCTCAATGTCTTGACATCAGCACCATCGATCTGCGTCACAATCTCTTGCAAGGCGGAATCAGCCTTGGTCAGGCTGGTCTTGACCGCATCGCTCAGATCAACACCGTAGGTCGTCAGGTTGGTCGCTTCGTCCGTTGTTGACGTAACGGCAATCTTGTCGGAACCGCCGGAAACCGCAGTGCCTTTGGCATTGACCGTATAGATCGCCTGCCCGTTAGCTCCCTCGGTTTTCTGGACGCTGGCAATATTGGTGCCTGCCGCAACCTCACTTGCAGCGGCGCCTGCCACAGCGTTCAACTGATTCAGATTGACCGCATCCGTGCCTTCGGTGCCATTGGCTACACCAGCGATTTTCTTGCCGCCCATGTCAATGCCAGCACCGTTGATAACAGGCCCGCCGTTGTTGATTGTCAGACTATCTGCCGTCAATGCAGGCGTGGTTGCAATTGTCAGGTCATTACCATTACGCGTCACATTGATGTTTGTGCCATCAATGAACTGAACGGTATCGCCCAGCGCCACCTTGCTGGCAGCATCGCCATTGGCTTGCAGATTCCACCCTTTGGACGCTTCGGACAAGGCATTGTCCGCAATTGTCTTGACGCCATCCAGTTGCGAGAAGTTCACCGCATCACCCGGTGCGCTGCCATCGGCCACATTAGTGACTTTCTTGCCACCCATGTCAATGCCGGCACCGTTGATAACAGGGCCGCCATTGTTGATCGTCAGGCTATCTGCCGTCAATGCAGGCGTGGTGGCAATCGTCAGGTCATTACCGTTGCGAGTTACGTTGATATTGGTGCCATCAAGGAACCTTACCTTATCGCCAGGCGCCACTTTGGTCGCAGTATCCCCATTGGCTTGCAGATTCCACCCTTTGGACGCTTCGGACAAGGCATTGTCCGCAATTGTCTTGACACCATCCAATTGTGAGAAGTTCACCGCATCACCCGGTGCGCTGCCATCACCCACATTAGTGATTTTATTACCACCCATATCAACTTTGCCGCCAGAAGCAACAGTTAAGCCGCCTGCACCGATGCTCACCTTGTTAAAGGAAACATCATCTTTCGTTTCAAAGGTGAACGCTTTATCGGCCTGGGTAAGCTTGATATTTTTACCGGCAATGTAGTTCACCGTATCGCCGGCTTTTACAGGGCTTTCCCCATTGCTAGAAACTTCACCATCTGCGGTTGCACTGGCGTTAACGTTAAAGTGGCTTTCATTAATGGCGTTGGCGACAGACCCTGCGGTCACCAGCTTGCCGTTACCTACATCGCCATTGTCTATACTTACTTTGCCATCTGTGACAGAAAGCGTGGCGGTCTTGGCAGAAATTTTTAAGGTACCATCACCTTGCATAGCAGTGCTAATGGTATCCTCACCAAATACTTTTAAGGTGCTGCCCAATTTTCTGGCCGTAGTGGAGCCATCATCTGTCTCAAAGGTAATGGGTTGAGTAACTGCAGTATTTAAAGCACTTAGTGCATCGCCTACATTGTTGTAGTTTTTGCTTTTTTCCTCTGATGGTTTGCCATCCACAAGGTTATAGCTCGGGGCAGTGACGGCGCCGGTTGCTCTACCGTTTTCTGTTACAAGTGTAGAGCCACCGCCTAAGTAGTTTGCGAGGTCAGCGCCTTGGGCTTTGTTTTCGCCAAGTGCTCCAATCGATTCGATGACTCTTCTCGCATCTGCTGGTTTACGGTTATCTTTGGCACTGCCCACATAGATGTCACTACCTAAGCTGATCTCATTGGTCTCGGTATGTACAGTAGTATTTCCCCCCACAATATCGTTTAAGGTGCGGACAGCGTTTAAGCTTCGTTGTGCCATCTCGTTGGTCACAAAAAGTTGGCTTCCATTAATGGCATCGGTGGAACTACTTGAGATTTTGCCAGCGGCGACGTTTTGGATTTGACGCTCCTCACCACTACTCCCCACAGAAACTACGCCTATCGGATTGGTTCCTGCGAATGATTTGGTGAAAGGGGTACCTGTTGCAGGAGTATAGGTATAATTAGCAACAGGTGTTGGTGCAGTGGTTCTTGAATTGGCGCCGAGGGCGACGGAGTTGCCAGAATCAGCGATGGCCCTAGAACCTAAAGCGATGTCATCATTACCTGAAGCCCTGGCACCATAACCTTGGGCGATGGTACCAGTATATAAAGCTTGGGCTGTGGCACCTAAAGCGATAGATTGTCCTGCGGTAGCTCTAGCACTGCTACCCAATGCGATGGAGTCCTCTCCTGTTGCCTGCGTATTGGTTTGCGCTGTATACATAAGTGCACTGTTCTGAAGTCCACTACCCACTGCAGGTGTTTGCGCTGCACCAATGGCAATACCTCGTTTCCCTGTCGCAGTGGCAGAGTGTCCCATGGCTAATGAAGACTCACCAGTGGCAGCGGCAACGTTACCAAAAGACATGGCAAATGGGCCTTTTGAGACCGCCTGTCTTCCCACGGCGATACTGCTGTCGCCTGCGGCATGGCTTCTGGGGCCAACCGATATGGCTGAGTGCGCTGCACGCGCCCAAGTACCAACAGCTACCCCCACATCGCCACTACTGGTCCCTGACCCTAATGCTACCGCACCTAGCTTAACTTGCGAGCCGCGACCTATGGCAATACCCGCTTCTTTCCTTAATGCTAAGGCACCGTATTTTCCTGAGTTGTCGTATTCCAACCCTGTTGGAACTTCAGTAAGCGTTCGGGGAACACATATTGACACGGCCGCGTTAACGGCCGTTGTCTTTTAGTGGGTAGATTCAGGCGTCCAGTTGTGCGGTAACAGTTC
>NZ_SHKO01000002.1 GCF_004217095.1 Advenella incenata
CCTACTGGGATGAATTACTCCACCAAGAACCTGATGGAGATTCAATCCTCTACGATCTGTCGCTGATATTCAAGATGGGTTTACCGGACGCTTACTCCCGATTGACTTCATAAGCTCTTTCTAGGTGAGTTTGCCGACCACTTACCAAATATACTCAGATTTTCATTAGATGTTTAATGATGACGGTATTAATCTATCATTTAAAATATTTTGCAAATTTAGACTGACTTGGTAACACCAATGGCTTTACCGTTTCAGAGTCTACACGTTGCCTTTTATCGAGCCAATTAAATCCCATCATGGCAACCGCAATAATGGCACCAAAGGTGGATAGAAATAGGACTAAATAAAGCATGGCAGCTTCTCTGTGTGGACTAGTGTTATTTGTTAAATCCTATTATAAACATAATGACTCTGCAAAAAAATCGGTCTTTTTATCGTCGACCTGTTCCGACCTTACGACAGACTCACTGCGTTGGAAGCTCTTTGATATTGGCGATACGTTGAAGTTGCTGCAAATAATCAGGATGCGTTTTCGCTAACCAGCGAACCACAGCAGCATTTTCCAATAGTGACTCCTCAATGTAGGATTTATTTATTTCCAATTCAAGGCTGGCCGGTCCATATCCTTCTTCCAGCAGGCGCGTGTCCGATTGCATTGAGGCCAATTCACGCTCAAGTCTTCGAATTGCCTCGCTAGGAACTGTTGATTGATTTTTGGCGGCGGCTCTTTCCGTTAATTGCTCAATGGGCGTATTCTGTAGCATGGCGTTGGCAAGCTTAAGGGAATAGTTATTGAGATTCACCATAGACTGCGCCACGTCGATCTGTCGAAAGGGCCTCATTTGCTTCAGTACATGAAACATTCCGTATGTAGCCGGCTTTTCGGCGAGCAGCGTTACGACCTCATCACAAATCCCATCCAACAGACGAAATTTCTGACGAATCGCATCAGTCGACACATTCAAAGCTTCCGCCAGCTGTTTGACCGAAACGCCACGCTCGGCTGCACGAACGATCATACGGTGGGCTTGCACGACCGATAAACGATTGACCCGTTTGTTGTACGTGTAACCTTCGTCATCCGTGGAAATTAAACACAGCGCTTGTTGCGCCCCTAAATCTCGAAGCGCTTCAACCCGCATACGACCGTCTAATATCAGGAAAGTATTTCTTTGACTCGAGTTCAGTACCACCACAATTGGCTCAACGAGGCCGATAACCTGCACAGAACTGCGTATCTGCCGGTATGTGATTGATTCTTTAATGCCTGTTGGTAATTCCACTGTATAGCGTAACTTATCCAATGGGATTTCTATACAGTCCCGCTCAAATCCGAGGCGGATCGATTTTGGCGGCGGCGATGTCATTTGTTTAGCCCGCCTTGAGGTAACAGATCAGCTAACGGTTGCGGAACGCTGGTCAGCTTTTCTTTTCTCAACAAGCTGCGAAACTCTTTATTTGCGAACAATTCTTTAAAAATCTGCCGCACCAATAGCAACGATTGCTGTGTGAACTCCGATTTTTTCTGAATTCTCTTGTGCATTTCTACGTCACGTTTATAAATTTTCATCAGATCTTCGGATGTCATTGGTTTGTTTTTCTGCGCTCTGGAGAAAATATTAGTACCCTGTTTCCCACTACGGGACCGCTGCTCCAAAATTTTTCGTACGATTGTCACTTTGCGCCCTTTCAGATCTCCGTTCTCGTAGGCTTCAAGCAATAATTGCTGAGCCTCACTGTCGTCGACCCGAGAAATACTGACAGCTAAATGCAAGGGGATGTGCCCAGCCTCAGCAGCAGCCAAAAGCCGTTTTTCCCCTCTTTCAAGTAGATTTGCGACATTATTCACCCATGAAGCCGTACAACCCAATTTGGTCCCAATATCAGCGTCGGTATATCCTCTTTGCTTGAGCACTCGTACTTGCTCCATGGTCTCGGATGCCCTAGGATTACGTCGTGCAACGTTCTCGACGATACTCATTAGATGAGCCGTTTCTTCATCGACATCTAGGACGAGAGCCGCGATTTCGATCTGTCCGAGTTCTTTACACGACTCAAGCCTACCTTGACCACAAACTAGAGCGTAGGGTAAGTCCCCATTATCTGACGACACTCGTCTAACGGTGATAGGCCGCTTTAGCCCGATCTGTTCAATGCTGTCTGTAATAGTTTTATGTATTTTCTGATTCCGCAATCGTGGATTGGCAATAAAAATCTGATCAATGGGGATCATTTCTACCGATTGATGTGATTTAGTCATGCAACCTCCTTCAAAGGTACACGTCCTGCCAAATGATAAAAGCCGTCCAGAGAATCTGTACGGTAAGCGTCAAGCGTGAATCCGTTATCCTCCAAAAGTGGTAATGTCTTGGGACTAAAATCAATCGCCGGAAAGACATAGTAGTCATGAATGTATCTATTGGATTCTTCCATTCGGGCAACTACAGTAATATCGGGTTCAAGACTTGCATCGAAGCGGATACACCAGCGATATTTGCCTGTTTTTGTCGGTTTACAGCGTGCGATTACCAACGAGGCCGTGAATTCGCCGTTTATCGTAAGCAAGTCCGTCTCCGCACTACGCACAACCCTGCCTCCTGTTTTCGCTATCTCAGAAGTCATTTCTTCGACCAACTCTGGATGCCGCCGACGTAAAGCCCTATTAATTTCCAAATAGGCATAATCACGCTTAGGCTTGTAACCAATGAGACTATATGCTCTAAGCAAGCTTCCAAAACGGCTCTTATATGCAGAGCTGGAAGGCACCTCATCCTCTTCGTCAATAAGCATCCCTGAAAGCGCTCCATGTCTCGCCAAGGTTAGCTTTAACATGCTCAACATTTGAGCATCATCTATATGCCGCGATCTTGCCGCAATAACCGCTTGTACTTGCAAAAATAGAGAAATAGGAACAATTGCTTCAAAAGCGCCATCCCTCCGTACCCAATCTTCTGGGGCATTACGAACATGTTGAATCTTTAATTTGAAGGAAGAACGGTTGTAAACGTTGTTTCCGATATATTTTTCATTTGTTAGAATTTGGTGGATAGTGCCCCTAGTCCAAGGCGTGCCTATGTCGTTTAAGATCCCTTCTCGGTTAAGCACTGATGCTATGACGCGCTCAGGCATACCTTCTTCAAGAAAAAGTCTATAAATACGGTGAATAGTGGCAATTTCCCGCTCTGGACCAGGTATTAGGATCACACGATCAGTTTGAATGCTTTTATTTTCTCCCCGCGATAAGAGCCCTTTAGCGTTGTGATTTTCGTCGACCAATTGTCTGCGCAGTCCGAAGCCAGGAGCACCACCTTGACGATATCCATGACGAATGATATTGCAAGCGCCATTAAATACCTTAACAGACAATTCGCGGCTATATTCAGCCGCCATACTGCGTTTTATACCAATGAAAACGGTCGAGGGAAGAGAGCCGTCATTATTGAAAGGCTCAGCGCAGTATATGATCTGAATACCTCGGCTTTTGCACGCGTGTACGTATGCTGCAGCCTCGTCCGGATCAGGAAATCTCCCCCAACGGCTGATGTCATAGACGAGAACGGCCTGAAATCCCGGGGACGGCAGTTCCACATCACGTAGTAATGCCTGTAGTCCGTTTCGACCCTTTAGATTTAGGCCGCTTTTCCCAGAGTCTTCATAGGTTTTAACTATTCTCATGTTATGCAGCGCTGCATATTCAGAAATAGCTGCCGATTGATTTTCTGTCGAATACCTCTGATGCTCGGTGGACATGCGCACGTATTGGGCTACCCGCATCGGGCAGTCGCTCGGCTGTTTAATAGAATTATCAGCGTGATTCGACATCCAACCTCCAACTCTATGGGAGTGGTGTGAAAGCTACATGGTAGAAATTGGTTATGACGATTTTGTGAAATATATACCTTGTTTAACAAAACAATTAAACGTAAAGTTTTTCAAATCCAGTTCTCCTTGTGATCAAACGCAAAGCATGAGAGTCTGAGAAGTGGAATTACTGACTTTAACTGACAGCGTCACTGCAAGCGTATCATCTAATCATTTACTAAAATTTGCCGTCATATTCCACAATGGTAGACGAACATGAAACATATCTCAGCTGTTTGCTTTGATGCATTTGGTACATTAATCAAATATGGTGGACACCCTATCAATCCGTACCGACACTTAACTCAAGGCGAACATAATCGAGCGGCTGAACGCCGTCAGTTTTTGACGCGAAATGCTGGCCTAGCAGATTTTGCATCAGAACTTGGATTGTCCCATATGCTGCCCATCATTCAAGCCGAACTCAATGAGGAGCTCGCTGGGCTTCAGCTCTTCCCGGAAGTCCAGCAAACACTTGATAAATTACGGACGCACGGCAAGCGAATGGCTGTCTGCTCGAATTTAGCGGCTGCATATGGGCCCGTAGTGAGGCAACTACTTCCCCTTGTGGATGCTCATATCCTAAGTTTCGAGGTCGGCGCTGCCAAGCCCGAGCCCGCCATTTACAGCCAAGTATGTGATCAACTCTCGTGTCAACCCAGTGAAGTGCTTTTCATCGGGGACAGTAAGCGTTGCGACCTGGAAGGGCCCATAGCTTTTGGAATGGAGGCAAGATGGTTAGACCGCAAAAGTGGTGATACGCTGCTGGGGGCACTGGCAGGCTATTTATAGATAGTGTCAAATTCTGAGTGTTAGCATTTTCCCCTTTTACGATATTAGGAGCAAACTCCCCCACTCTAGAGTGCATCAAAGTTTACTAAGTCGCTTCTTCTGTAGAAATACTGCCGATTGTCATCTACTTCCGGCCCTGTGACTGGAGAGCAGCTCAAAAACCTCTTCATAGCGCGAGGTGAGCATTTATTTACTCTCGCTAGCTCAGCAAGAGCTACATACTCAGATTGAAATTCATTTAGCGTCTCAAGAGCGACCCTTCGACTATCAGCTTTGCAACTTACTGTTTCTAACAATCCAGATCGAACGAGCTCATAAGCAACTTGTTGCTTGATACCTAATTTTCTAGCTGCTTCATCAATCGATACCGTGCCGGTGTTAATATTTCGGAATTTATGCAACCAGGTCTGAAAGCCTTGCTTCTCCAGCACTACTTCACCCAGCTTGATTCGTCTATTGATTCCCACCGAGCCTAACGCACCATCTATCAGCGAGTTTACCAGCCCCACAAACTCGTGATCCGTTAGTCGGCTATACCTAAAAATATGATTTAACGATACGCTTTTGGAGGTTGATCGTAGAGTGGGAGTAATCAATAACATGCAGACTTCACGCTTAGAAATATGCCAAGACGCTGTTCGATGAATTACTGGAGACAACCGTGCCTTCACCACTCCGTTATCCAACAAAATACGCAAACGACGCCTTGGAATTTTCAGTAATAACGCTGCTTCATTTAATGTAAGACGGTCCTTTTGACTAGACTCAAGCGAGCTCAGAACGTTTTTGTCAACGGATAACGATCTCCGTCCGGTAGGGAAATTTACTACATTATGCGGCACTAAGTTTGCTTTAGCCAAATGAGAAACTGCAGCGTTTTCTATACCTGCTGCTTTTGCAACTACAGCTAACGTCTGACGCGGATGGGATTGGCGAGCACTCTTAGAGAATGAGGTATTTCTAGCACTTATTACGCCAGCCCAACAGTCATTAATGTATTTCTCAAAGACATCTCTAACGAACTGATAGCAGGGTTCCTTCAAGGATCGATAAAGCACAAAATAGAAGGATCTAAAATCCTTTTTGAGACTATTAGTAGTACTTTCAGGTTGAATGGATCGAACTAGTTGTGTAAATCCGCGAGGCCAATTTGATATCGCTTTTACTGCCCGTTTAAGGATGAGATAATCGTTTTCAACCGTACGATCCTCTACACGAAATCGCATCTTTGCCGGCACAACGCCAAGGTCAAATTGCCCCAGGTAAAAAATCAACTTTGCAGCCTGGTAGAAATCCAGACCGAACAACAGCTTCTGTTCCGGTGCTGTCTCTCGCCAGTTATACAGCAATCTCTGAAATCGCAATAAGTTTTCAGCAATTTTTTGCGTGCAGGCACTTCGACGTGCCGTTCCACAGCAATGACACTTCTCCGGATGGGCTGATACAACTGCAGTAGATACGCAATTGATACAGCGATCTTCAAGTCGACATTTGTGGAGAACACAGATAACGGATGTGCGAAGTATCCACTCACCCCGCCAGTGTTGACTTTCTTCTAAACAATCCCAACACCACCGTATATGAGGGGTAAATACTCTTTGTTGTGCTAGCCCAGACAACTTCTCCGAGGAATACTTGGACCTATCAAATAAATTTACATTCTTATCCCAATCAGCTGGCATATGCTCCTTAAGTAATCCGTATGAATCCGAAGCATAAAAAAATCCTCGAGTGTCCGAAAATCCATTCACTCTCAGTAACCTATGAGCATAGCCATCCCTCAATTCATGCATTTGAGGAGACGGTCGAATTAAAAAATTCCTAGAGTTCAATTGAGAAACCCGAGATAAGTGAATTCAAATTTAGATTCCAGCCGCTTCAAATCCTCTTTCAAGTACTGATTCCATTTCTCTAGTCGTTCTGCCGTGCACCTCATGAAATAGTCGATTAACTCATTAAGAGGGCTATTATTTGAGGGAAGACTTATAGCATCGGGGATAATCCAATGCGATTTACACAGATCAAGATCATCGATGTCATAGCCCAGAATCGCAACAATCAACAAATTTTCCAGTAATTCAAAAACCTGCTCCTCCTTATGCCCTGAAATTATTGCTACAGCTGGTATTGGTAAATGATCCCGACTTTGTGCCTCTGACGCTTTTAGATATCTTAATTTGTGACAATTTCTGTTCCACCAAACAGCACAATACTCAACAAATGCAGTACACGCTGATTCAGGAATTGACTCTAGAAAATGGATGGAAAAATGGCCACGTCGGTAGATACGGAATGTGGCGCTCTGGTTACGACCTATTTGTTCCCCCATATATCCTGGATTTTTATGGCAAAGCGTTAAGAAGGTTAGATCTATCTTTTGGGTTCTTTGATACCCAAAACCTTTTCGCTGCCAGAAATGGAGATACCGAATAAACTGAAAAACAAGCCGAGTGCCAGCTTTTGAAGTGTGTTTACTTTCATCAAGTTGCTTATTTTCGGCCAAGTCTTTTGCGACCACCAGCTTTATTACTTCCGTTTGATCTAGCTTGAACGTATAGAAATTATCTACATATTTTGCAGAAGGTCTTAAATGCGGGGAAAGATATTGAATCGGATCCCTCTTTTGGATTTTCCAATGCACGTTACGTACATTGGTTGTACGATCTGTTAGCCTGCATCCGCAACTGCAACTCCAATTTGGCAAAAGGGAAATCCAAGCAAGTGTTTTTCCACATTCGGGACAGGCACTTGATAGCAAAACTCCATGATAAGGGCACGAATGTATGCCAAAGACCTGCCAACAGGAGAGATGATATTCATTCTCGCACAAGCAATGTGGGCAATACCAAACAGTATGCGCCCTGAAATTCATCAATTTCTCTGAAACTCCAAAGTTCAGGCACTTGTAGTCCCTCCAAAAAATAGAGTCAATAAGATACTCATCATCGATAGCTTGGCTAAGAATATCAATACACTTTTCGAATTGATTAATGCTTCTCGCCATAAGCATCTTTTTTGCTGTCTGGTAATATCCGTTTTCTCGTAATACATGACCATTTGCCGACATATATCTGTAGATATAGCCGATAATACTTTCGCCCGGGAGCGAATGCGGTCGAACAGCGTATCGAGAAAACGGAGTAAGGTTCATATCACTCTATCCTGACAAAAGGGCTCCCCGACGTTATCCAACCGTCTGAACGCAAAATCTGGACTGAATGGATTGAGTTTATCAACCCCCGCACTCCAAATTTTTTCAGAGAAAGCTCGCTCAATCGTTGATATGTAAACCACACTCTCTCCTGACTCGAAGGCCACTTCCATGGCAGCAATGAGTAATTTTTTTATATACGCAACTCGGCCATCGGTGGCAAAATAGAATCTGGCTGCAGCATCGTTGCCCCGTAGATCATCCGCCGACAGCGGAATAATCATTGACGGTGCAAGCAATTTCACAATTTCATATGTTTCTGATTCGATTTCGGAATACGCTCGATTGGTTAGATTTATTGGAGATTCAAACCGACGACGCAGTTGCTCGTTCACGTCCAATAGCATCTCGAGCCTCGAAATACCTAGAAGTATCAGGGGTATGCCGATTGCGTCCAACAATCCTTTTAGCCAATCTGATGTTGCATAATGGGACTTACGTTGACCTCGGTCGTAGACGTGCTGCGCCTCGTCGAGCAGGATCATCTCTGTTTTACACGCTTTCAGAAGGATTTGGATTCGACGAGTTCGTTCCGGAATCAGCCCTTTTGATGGATATGGATCGCCAAGTGCAGCCAATATTTGATACGCGAGTGCACTAACTGTCCCAACTGATGGCACTTCGACATAAACTATCGTCCGAACTGATAATTCAGGTAATTCAGCGTCTGGATTACTTTGCTTAAGTAGCTCCGCCGCGCTAGTTTTTCCAGTACCAGATTCTCCCACAATGCAGAGATTTTTGACGTATCCAGTAGCGCGATAGAGAGACAACACATCGTTCATTTTTTCAGTTACAGTACGAAAGCCATCGTAATTTACATACTGGGTCTCAAGATCGTAGATGGCTTGATGCAATTGCGCTTTGTTCATTTTTCATTCCTCACGAATTTAAAAGTATTCATCTGCGAGCCCTCACTTCTCGACAATGGTCGATCGTACTTTTTACTCCTATCTCTGCTGGGAACGGAGCGAGCTTTCTTTTCCGCAGTATTGTCATGTTGACCTACTATTACCGGTGACTTTATCCGAGCAGCTTTACGACGAACCGAATGTTTTCGGTTTTGCATACAGCCCTCAATAAACTCTTGCAGCGCAATTCGCTCTTTCATAATTGCATTCGAGTCGCTCGAATCTTTCCCGTCGTCTCTCAGCTTTTTCTGAATGACTTCGTTCTGATTTGATGTAAGCCCATTTGCGTACTCGAAATTAACCGCATTCACGCGGACATATCGTTCATTATTATTTGGCTCAAAGACTCGAATTTGACCAAGATCATATGGATCATAGACTGCCGTTACTCTCACTCCAGGGCCATACTTTGAGAGAATAGGCTGTAGGGCACTATCCGAGTAACGAATTCTATTGACCAAGATTCCATCTTTTCTAAGGCTACGAATTATAGGAATACCAAATACCGGTGAGAGCTGATCAATGTCCTTCGGTAGATTGGGCGTAACCGTTTCCAGGCCTTTTTTCCATTTCGAATAAGGTGACACTCCTAAGCCACCATGGATAGATTGTGCATAGTCATCGAGCATCCATTTTTCAACAATCGCCTTTAGTTCATTTAGAGTAAAGACGGCATGCTTCAGTGGGTCATAGTCTTTCCGCTCGTAGTATTTTGCAAATGCCATGCCAGGCAGTAGATGCGCGCATTGATAATTAATCGTTTTAATATAGCGCTCGACCGCTCCTTTGAACTGAGGTTCATGCTTTGGGCAGAACATAAGTTGGATATACAAGTTGAAAGCCAAGTACTCCATGGCGCTACCATGAAATTCAAGTCCATTATCGACCACTATCTGCTCTGGTATACCCCAGCACATCCATTCATTTTGAGTCTGAAGTCCAGGTACCTTTATGAGTGTTTTCGGAAGAATTGCGTGCTTCAATGCCGCCTGAACTACAGCAGCTGAAGGAGCGCTAAAACTAATGTAGTACCCGACCGGCATTCTTGAATTATGATCAAGAATTATCGTTAGTAGAGGGCGTCCTAGCGGGAGAAACGTTTTTTCATCCACGACAAAAACGTCCATGGGAGTATGATCAATCTCGTAGCGTTCAAGTATCCTTGTAGTCTGAACGCCTTTTCCAACTAGCTTGTACTTCCGTGACGCTAGCCGCCTACCATCCCGCAAAACAGCAACTTCGAATCGATCTATGTCATCCAGCATTCGGTAGCAGGTGGCCCTAGAGGGTAATATTAGTTGGAGCTCTTTCGGACGAAATTCGTTTTCTACCTTTAGCTTTCTCGACAGATTTACTCGTACATCTTTTATCGTAGATTTCGGACTTTTTTTGAACGCTTCGATAATTGACTCTTCGAATAGTCGTATTATTTGTATATTCTGGTATCTACATTTAGGGCCTCGGTTATCAGTCCGAGGAACAAGCGAGCGAACATCTCCCCCTGCAAAATGGTTTCGGGTCTGCCACCGAGTGAGCGTAACGTAGGATGGAGGATTACTATCATTAATCGATATCGAAATCGCTTGTATCATTTGCTCAATCTCACCTACAGTATTCTCCCTACCCCCTAATTCGCGTAGACCATTGATATAAGCCATTCGACGCCGCATCTCCATAGTCTTACTTTCACCGATTTCTTCAAAAGGACGACAAAATGTATTTGCGTCTTCGTCCTTTGGCGAGATCGTAAATTCAAGTTCCGAATTTAGGTATGCGTCAAATAGTTTATTTTTCTCAGCACTCGATATACTGCCGTCCTCTAAACAATGAAGAACAAAAGAACCGTCTGGATTAATCTGTTCAATACGATGAGGACGCTCATTCCAATTAAAAGCCGTATTTCTTGCAAATGTAAAACCAGCCATTATCGTTCTCCTCAAGTCGTATCAATGCGGTAGAGTTGGAAATTGGTTCATCCAGAGAGCAACTAATTAATCCAGCAGCGAGGAAATCAAACGCGGTCAGTTGATATTTCGCAACTGCAATGTTTAATCGACCCACTGTTGATTGTTCATACTCATTGAGGGAAGAGATGATTATCTGGAGACGTGTTCTCGGGTTTTGTTTCCTGCTTAACTGACGATATATGTATCGCAAATTGCCTAATCGCGGTTCAATTCGAAGCTCTTGCTCTGTGATTATTGTGTATTGCGTCCGTTTAATCTGAAGCCAATCGGCTATCGCTTGATACTTAGTTTTATTTTCGAGCCTCCGCATAAATTCTGAGTGCTTAATTTCTACCAGCAAAGTTTCACCGTTTGAGAGAAGCAGCTCGAAATCAGGCGTGTAGGTTCTAAGCTTTCCGTTGCGTGGATATTTGACTTTGTAAGGCTGTTCACGATAGTGGATAATCGCAGGATTCAATTCAAAGCTAATGACCGCATCAGCTTCAATAAGGCCCTCATATCGCACCATCCTGTTATTCTTCGATGATGGGAATTTTCCCCGCACGATGCTACCGCTCGGTGTAACGACACGTCGAGCGGGCGTATGAAAGCTATATCGGTTATGCAGTCTTTTTCGATTCGTCATATAAATTCCTTTTCTTGAGCAACAGATTCCCCTGCAGTCCATTTGGAACGCACATTTGAGGCGCAAGAGTACCTATTCTCAATAAATTTTTATCGAGAAAATTTCGCTTTATTCGGTATATGGCTTGACTTTGCCACTGAGAAAAGGAATACTAAAGTTTCCACGCTATAGCAGTCCCTCTACTCAAGAGGCTCTGTGTTTCAGATAAAAGCCGAGCAATGTAAAAGTTGGTCGGTTTTTTTATTTCATAGTCTCTCCTGTTGTCTCGATTTTTCCTGTAAAAGTTGGCTTTCTATCCAGTTAGAAACGTCCTCAGTAGAAACGAATTTGCCTTTTCTGTTTTCCACTTCGAACTCTTGTATGGGAAGCGTGCCTTTGCTCCGTGCTTTTCTATACGCGGCAGTCGACGTATAGCCGAGCAGTCGCCATACCTGCAACGCAGGAATAAAGTAACCATACTTTTCAGTCAATTGCTCGTATATCGACAAGTTGTACCTATACGCATTCTGCATCTACTGGCTCCGGTTAAGTGAGGCCTTTGACGTATAAAGTCACACTCAATTCTCATAGAATACCGAAAATCTGACCTAATAGCATCCGTCTTTTTCAGGTGTCATTTTTGGCCTATAAAAATAATTTCTTTAATTTAATCAAAATATTATGGTTTTCTTAAGTTCGGAAATCGTTAGTATGGCAACTCTACACGATATTATTTGCAAATTAGTGCCTCCATTATGGTGTATAGAGTTAATGAAAAGAACGGGTTGCTCTCCTCCTTCGCGACTGCAGAGAGTCATTGACGGAATTATTGATTGTCCGGAGAACCGAGCTTCGAATAGGTACTATAAACAGTTCAGTGGTAAGCAATTTCCCTATGTAGACGCAGAAATTAAGTGTGAAACCAAGGTCTCTGATAGCCAATGGCTTCTCCGCAACGTGTTTTGGGAACTTTTCTTTCACGAAACGTTATCGGAAGAACAGGCTTATTTTTATTTCTCTAAGCTTTCAGGTCGATATTTGAATCGCTTATCGAGGGATTGGTGGTTACGTACAAACCTATACAGAGATTCCTTTACTGATAAAGTACTTCGTTATGTGACTCTGGATTCATTAGCCGTACTCGTTATTTTGATCAAATTGGCTAAGCACAAGGGTGAGTTCGTTCTGGAGGAACGTATAGCCCGGCAACTGTATCGAGGATTATTAATAATTGGAGCTCATATTCCAAATATTAATAATCTTCGCTTGATCTTTTTTTCTATCATTCGTGCCACAATTTTTAATAAGATAAAGTGGTTCGGTGGCTACAAGCCTGTTTTAGACTTCAATTTATATCAATTTGAGGTTCAATATTTAAATGCATTCTTTCCGATCATGCCCAGTCTAGGGCTCACGCTGAACACAGAACAAAAACAAAAACATGTGTACGACCGATCAACACTGTTGTCCCGTAAGTTAGAGGAACTCCCCATCAACTCACTTAATCTATTTCTAATCCCGCCTCGTACAAGTATCAAAACCCTGGACGACTGGAATCGCGTCTATTCAGAAATTGAAATTCGATTAGACGATTTGCGCGACATGAACTACTCGTTCAACGACACGTTTACATCAAAGTATTTCGAAAACCGCGAGTTGCAGGAAACTGCTCGGTTCATTCGTAAGCATGCTCCATATAGACCAACGGTAGCTCCATCTCAATCAATGGTCGATAAACTTTTCCCGTAAGTCGACTCTTAATTTCGACCAACAAAAAAAATAGGCAAACATTTTTGATATGTCTGCCTATTTTTCGTTTAATTAGCAAATCCGAATATTTTCACTAATTGTGAGATTCCAATTTCATCAATTGTGAGACAATTTCACTAATTGTGAGACTCGACAAACACCTACACATCCAGATTTCCCGCCATCAATGCATTGCGCTCGATAAACGCACGACGTGGTTCGACCTGGTCGCCCATGAGCGTGGTGAACATTTCATCGGCGGCAATCGCGTCTTCAATCTGAACGCGCAACAGGCGGCGTACATTGGGGTCCATGGTCGTTTCCCACAGTTGGCCAGGATTCATCTCACCCAGACCTTTATAGCGCTGCTTGCTGACCACACGATCGGCTTCGGCACGCAGCCATTGGATGGCCTCGCGGAAGTCGCTCACGTACTGCTCCTTGCGCTTGTCGCCCTCACCACGATAGACGCGCGCACCTTTGTCGATAAGACCATTGAAGGTATGGGCTGCACGTGACATGACGCCGTAATCGGTACCGTCGACAAAGCGGCTGTCAAATACAGTGACCTTGATATTGCCGTGATGCATGCGACGCAGCACGAGGCGGTACTTCTCGGTTTCCTGATCAAACTCTGCCGTGACAGTGACCGCCAGAGGATGGATAGGATCGTGCAAGGCGGCCTGCATCTGTTCAGCAGACGCCTTGGCAGACGCATCGTCTTCCAGATTAATCACCACGCCTTCCGCAATAGCAGACAGGGCTTCGACATCCATGATTTTGGACAGACGATGAATCACGCTGTCGGAAATCACATACTGGCGAGCCAGCTCTGCCAGCGCGTCACCCGTAATCACGTCAGCGCCGCCCTGAGGCTCCAGCCCGGCGTCCTTGAGTGCGACCTGCATCATGAACTGGGCCTCTTCAGCCTGGTCCTTCAGATAGCGCTCTTCACGGCCCCATTTGACGCGATAAAGCGGCGGCTGGGCGATATAAACGTAACCACGTTCGACCAGCTCAGGCATCTGGCGATACAGCAGCGTGAGCAACAGCGTGCGGATGTGCGCGCCGTCAACGTCGGCATCGGTCATGATAATGATGCGGTGATAGCGCAGTTTTTCCACATTGAAATCCGGCCCGATGCTGGTGCCCAATGCGGTAATCAAGGTTGTGATCTGTTCGCTGGCAATCAGTTTGTCAAAGCGCGCTTTTTCTACGTTCAGCACTTTTCCGCGCAGTGGCAGAATGGCCTGGAACTTGCGATCGCGCCCCTGTTTGGCCGAACCACCCGCAGAGTCGCCCTCCACAATATAGATTTCAGATTTGGCGGGGTCTTTTTCCTGGCAATCGGCCAGTTTACCGGGCAGGCCGGCACCCTCGAGCACGCTTTTACGACGCGTCATCTCGCGTGCGCGGCGCGCGGCTTCGCGGGCTCGTGCTGCATCCACGATTTTGGCGCAAATGGCTTTGGCATCGGTGGGGTTTTCCAGCAGAAAGGTTTCCAGCGTGCGGGCCACTGCCTCTTCCACTGCCGGGCGCACTTCACTGGAGACCAGCTTTTCCTTGGTCTGCGAGCTGAATTTGGGCTCGGGCACTTTGACCGACAGCACGCAGCTTAAGCCTTCGCGCATATCGTCACCAGTGGTATCGACCTTGGCCTTTTTAGCCATTTCGTTATCGCCGATGTACTTGTTAATCACACGTGTCATCGCGGCGCGCAAGCCGGTCAGGTGAGTACCGCCATCGCGTTGTGGAATGTTGTTGGTAAAGCACAAGACACTTTCACCATAGCTGTCATTCCATTGCATGGCCACATCAACGGTAATGCTTGGACCGTCACCCTGCGACTCTGTAGAGACGGCAAACACATTGGGATGCAGAACCGTTTTTGTGCGGTTGATGTATTCGACAAACCCTTTTACACCACCAGAGAACGCAAAGTTCTCTTCCTTGCCCTGACGCTCGTCAATCAAACGAACCTTGACGCCATTGTTCAGGAACGACAGTTCACGCAATCGCTTGGACAGGATCTCGTAATGATATTCAATGTTCTCGAAAATCTGACCGTCTGCCAGATAGCGCACTTCGGTACCGGTTTTATCGGTCGAGCCAACTACCTTCAGGGCCTCTACGCGCGCGCCTCGCTGAAATTCCATCTGATGGACCTGACCATTGCGACGAATGGTCAGACGCAGCCATTCGGACAATGCGTTTACGCAGGATACACCCACGCCGTGCAGACCGCCCGACACCTTATAGGAGTTCTGGTCGAATTTGCCGCCGGCGTGCAGCTCAGTCATGACGATTTCAGCCGCGCTGCGGTGAAATTCGTCACCCTTGTGTATGTCAGTTGGAATACCACGACCGTTATCGGTCACGGAAATGGAATTATCGGTGTGAATAGTCACCACGATATCATCGCAATATCCCGCCAGTGCTTCGTCGATCGCGTTGTCCACCACTTCGAAAATCATGTGGTGCAGACCGGTGCCGTCCGATGTATCTCCAATGTACATGCCGGGGCGCTTGCGCACGGCCTCCAGGCCCTTGAGCATTCTGATGGAATCGGCGCCGTATTCGTTTTCCTGAACTGGCTGGGTATTTTCTGACATAGTTTTGGTAACTCTTCTATTAATTAACTGCTTTGGCGGGAGCGACTGCCTGAACGCAGCGGCAATATTTCAATTGAAATTTAAAATCTTTTGCCGGCGCGTGTCGCGGTACGCACCCCGCTGTGAACAATAACCGGCCCCCCCTTTGCAGGGCAAAGATTGGACCGGCTGTCACGATTTTTAGATACGCATTGGCATGACAACGTATTTGAAGTGCTTTTCATCCGGCAGGGTAATCAGCGCCGAGGCGTTGACATCGGGCTTGACCGACCAAATGACCTCGTCGGTTTTCGCCATGGAAAGCACATCCTGCAGATAGGTCACATTAAAGCCAACACTGAGCGGCTCAAAGCTGTAATCAATCTCGATTTCGTCCTGGGCATTTTCCTGATCTGCATTAATATATTTCATTTGCAGCAGATTGTTTTCCAGGTTCAGCTTGATGCCTTTGAGCTTGTCTGTCATCAGAATGGATGCAATGTGCAAACTGCTTTGCAGCGCTTCGCGATTGACGTTGAAATGACGCGTGTAGTCGCTGGGGATAACCCGCTTGAAGTCGGGGAACTTGCCTTCGACAAGCTTGGAAATCAATTCAATGTCGCCAAAGGTGAAACGAATCTGGTTGGCCGATACATCAATATTGACGGGCTCGTCGCTGTCGTCCAGCAGGCGCTGCACTTCCAGAACGGTTTTGCGTGGCAGGATGACTTCGCTGGAAGACTGGATGCCTTCGATATCTTCAGCGGCATGAGCCAGACGGTGACCATCGGTGGCCACGGCGCGCACCATACCAGGTTCGAACACCATGAGCGTACCATTCAGGTAATAACGGATGTCCTGCTGCGCCATGGAAAAGTGCACCATGCCAAACAGCTTGCGCAATGCCTTTTGCGGCATTGTGAAAGACACGTTCCAGCTCTCGGGCACCGACACGGTCGGGTACTCTGACCCATTCAGGGTTTGCAGCTCCAGGCGGCTTCTGCCGGACTGAATGCCCAGTTTGCCGTCCTGCAGCTTGAGTTTGACTTCATTGGCCGCTGGCAGTGCGCGTACAAAGTCAAGCAGCTTGCGTGCGGCAACCGTTGTAGACTCCACATCGTCACCCACGCCGAAGTCGGCATGCGTGGTGATCTGGACCTCTAGGTCAGTTGCCACAAACGCAATTTTATTCCCCTCTTTACGCAACAGAATATTTGCCAGGATCGGCATCGTGTGCCGGCGCTCTACAATCCCGGCGACCGTTTGCAGCGGTTTGAGCAGCGCATCGCGATTCGCTTGTAACAGTTGCATGATTATCCTTTTAAGGTTTGTTCCAATACGTGTAACTGGTGATTCAACTCGGCGTTCTTGGCACGCTGTTCCGTAATCTTGCGAACCGCATGCAGCACCGTTGTGTGATCTCTGCCGCCGAACGAATCTCCAATTTCCGGCAGGCTTTTCTGCGTTAACTCCTTGGCCAGGTACATGGCGATCTGCCGGGCCATGGCAATATTAGCCGGCCGACGTTTCGAGTACATTTCCTGGACCTTCAGCTTGTAAAAATCGGCCACCGTTTTCTGGATGTTCTCGATGGTAATCTGACCGATTGATACCGACAGCAGATCCTTGAGCGCTTCCTTGCAAAATTCGACCGTGATAATTTTCACGCCATGAAAGCCAGCATAAGCCGAGACCCTGGACAGCGCCCCCTCCAGCTCCCTGACATTACTGCGCAAATGCTTCGCTATGAAGAATGCCGCTTCTTCTTTCAGGACGATGGAAGTTTTTTCTTCGGCCTTGCGCAACAGGATGGCGACCCGCATTTCCAGCTCGGGCGGTTCGATCTGTACCGTGAGGCCTGAATCAAAACGTGACGTGAGCCGACTGTTGATGTCCTGCAATTCGCGCGGATAGGTATCGGACGTAATCACGATTTGCCGGCCGCGCTGCACCATGGTTTCGTAGAGCAGAAAGAACTCTTCCTGGGTGCGCTCTTTCTTGCGAAAAAACTGGATGTCATCGATCAGCAGCAGATCCAGCGAATGATAATACCGCTTCAGATCATCAAAAGTATTGGTCTGGAACGATTTGACCATGTCGGAATAATACTGGTCGGCGTGAATATAACGAACGCGGCTGACCTTGCCTGCCTTAAATAGCGCGTTACCGATGGCGTGCATCAGGTGCGTTTTACCCAGACCCGTACTGCCATACAGAAAGAACGGGTTATACGAAGAGACGCCAGGATTTTCAACAATTTGCGCAGAGGCGGCGTTGGCCAGCTGGTTGGATTTACCAATGACCAGGCTTTCGAACGTCAGGTTCGCATTCATGTGCGAACGTTTGTACACGTGGTCTTCAGGTGCCTGTCCGACTGTCTCGATAATAACGACGGGCTCTTTGCCGGTTGCTGCCGGTTCCACAGCCGTTGTTGTCCGGGTTGCCGTATGCAGCGCTGCACTGGCGCCATGGCCATTGAGCTGGGTGGCCGCGCCGTTAGTGTATTCACGGGGCGCCGGGGCGCCAGCCGTTGGGCCAGCAGGCATACCAGTCGGCGGCGACGTGGCCGGGCCATGCACCTGGGACACATGATGGTCGCGACGCGCCACCTGGAAGATGACCCGGATACCAGGCCGATTGAACCAGTTGCTGGCCAGTTCCTGGATGCGCTGTGTATAGTTGGTGCGTGCCCAGTTCTGTTTGATGGCGTTTGGCGCGGACACGCGAACTTCGCCCAGTTCTTCATCAAAACTGAGAAAAGACAGGGGGTGCACCCATGCCTTCATCTGTTCGGGGGGGAGTTCCTGGGCCAGGGAAAGCACGCAGGATTGCCAAAACTCTTGCATATCGACGTCAATCTGAAAACATCCTATTTTACCCTGATTCGGACAAAGTTATCCACAGGCAGCCCAGCTGTTTCAAAGTTTCCACAGCAACCGGCGCTTTGTAGCAAAAAGGATAGAAACATCGGGCAATAAGGGGCTATCTGAGGCAATTTTGCATCATCTTGCCGTGATTGTTCGCAGATCGGGCATACCCATCAGCAGACACTTGACAACAGAAAGGCAAATATTATTGGAAAAGCCACCTAAACCATTGACTATTCACAAAAAATTTGATGAAATATAAGGCTTTACAAAATTGCGATACGTGCCTGATATTTAGCGGATGGGTTTAGCGGACGGCATAGTGGATGCGTGATGAACGCATTTTTCAGCCGCTGCCTTTTAGTATCTTTTAAGATTTCAGGCATAGCGATACGTAAAAAAACGCTGGAAAAGACTCTGGGGCCGGTTTCAAGCAGGTTCGACATTTCCCTTGTTATTCAATGGGATGTGAGCCTGGGCTTTGCTGTTGTCGGTTCGCTTTTTGTCATGTTGCTCAAGTCCGCGCATGCGGGGTGCGAGCGACACCGGGCACACGACAAGCAGGTCGGTTGCCTGATGGGCAGCCAGAGTCGGGCAGCAAGCTAAGCCCGCTCACCCGGATTGCAAGTGGCAACACCTGCTCCAGGCAGCGGCGCAGAACAATGTGATGGGTCGTCAGTGAAACAGCCGTTTAGGGCTGGCATTGCGACACAACACAATAGACAGCCTGCGGTCAGCCTTTGCTGTAACCCGTTATCAGCCCAAGCATCACTCCTGCGAGGTTTGGCTGCGGGCAGAGTCACCGTATCAATGCTTTTGTCTTGACAAGCGGCGGCGAACAAACCGTCCGGCAGTAGCCGTATTTAACTTTAGCTCTTTATTTTTGGTGGAATTTCCATGAAACGTACTTACCAACCTTCCGTAACTCGTCGCAAACGCACACACGGCTTTCGTGTCCGCATGAAAACCCGTGGTGGCCGCGCAGTGATCAACGCTCGCCGCGCCAAAGGCCGTAAACGTCTGGCCGTCTGAGTGCGATCCGGACCCCGATCCGATCGCGCCTGATCAGGCTGAAGACGGTTCCTGTCCGTTTCATGCAAAGCGCCACCTATCCCAAAGCGGCGCGACTGCACCGCCCCTCTGAATTCACGAATCTTCTGAGAGGAAGACGTGTGTCCCGGGGGGCGTTGTTCACTCTGAACCACGCGCAGCCCTCGCCCCCTTTGCCCGAGCCCACTGCAAGACTGGGCATGATTATCGCCAAGCGCTTCGCTGTGCGGGCGACAACCCGCAACACCATCAAGCGAGTCATTCGCGAATCCTTTCGTCATCACCGTCTGAACCTGCCTGCCGCCGATTATCTGGTGCGCCTGCACGGCAAGATCGAGCCGTGTTCGCTGACCGTACTGCGCCAACGGGTGCGCCAGGAAGTGGACAGCCATTTCGCGCGCGCGCTCGCCAGCCGCCCCGATAACAAGGAACAGCGATGATTCGCCAGATTCTGATTGCACCGATCCGTTTTTACCGGTACTTTATCAGTCCCTGGGTAGGTCAGTCCTGTCGGTTTACGCCCACCTGCTCGGCTTATATGGAACAGGCTATCCATACGCACGGCGCCGGCAAGGGCCTGTGGCTGGGAACTAAACGGCTTTGTCGCTGTCATCCCTTTAGCGAAGGCGGTCATGATCCGGTGCCACCGGCCAAGGCCTCCACAGGCACCACGACCGCGACAAATCATGAATAATTTCAGTAGACTGCCTGCAAAACCGCATTCCCGCAATATGCACTGGGTTACACTAGTGCGTTTTTCCAACCGCTCTTACTGTAATCAGGTTACATGGATATCCGACGCACCATACTCTGGATGATATTTGTTTTCTCGGCATTTATGCTGTGGAACAACTGGCAAACCTATACCGGTCATCCCTCTCTTCTTGGCGAACAGCCCAAGGTCGCGCAGCAGGGTAATACTGCACCGGCTTCGGCAACACCGCAAGCCGATACGCCATCTGCACCAGCGGTGCCGGGTGCGTCAACTACGCCTGCCCAGGCACAGGCTGCCACTAGCGCACCATCCGAGATTGTTGATGTCGAGACAGACGAGTTCCGTCTGCAGTTCGATACGATGGGCGCGCAGCTGGTACATGCCGAGTTACGTAAGCACCGGGATACAGCCGACGAAACCAAGTCTGCCGTTCTACTGGAGAACAACGAGACCTCGCGCTATACAGTACAAAGCGGTATTGTTGCTCCGGCAGGCCAGAAGAAAAATTACCCAGACCAGTACAAGCCTTTCAAACTGGTGTCGACCGAAACAACCATGACCGGCGATACGCTGCCGGTTGTGTTTGAATCCGAATCGGGCGGCCTCAAAGTAACGCGTACGTACACCTTCAACAAGGGAACGTACCGGGTTGACGTTCAGGACGTTATTACCAATACCAGTCAGGAACAACAACAGCCTTCGCAGTATTTGCAGATCACCCGTGACAGCAAAGATCCTCCGGGCGCCTCCAGCTTTTACCATACCTTTACCGGTCCGGCGATCTACACTGAAGAGGGGCGTTTCCAGAAATTCTCTTTTTCAGACATAGACAAAAACAGCGCCGAGTATATCAAGCAGTCCAAAGACGGCTGGATCGCCATGATCGAGCATTATTTCGTCACGGCCTGGGTACCGCCAGAAGGCAAAGATCGCCTGTATAACCTGCGCAAAACCCCCGAAGGCCTGTACGCGGTAAGCACCGTCGAGCCACTGGGCACACTGGAACCCGGCGCCAGCGTCACGAGCCGTGCCGAACTGTGGGTCGGCCCGCAGGACCAGGATGCCTTGGCATCCGTGGCACCAGGCCTGGACGTCGTGGTCGATTACGGCTGGCTGACAATCATTGCCAAACCGATGTTTGCGGTTATGCAATGGATCCATTCGATCGTCGGCAACTGGGGCTGGACCATCGTTCTGCTCACGGTTCTGATCAAACTGATTTTCTTCCCGCTATCGGCCGCCAGCTACAAATCCATGGCGAAGATGAAGAACGTCGCGCCGCGCATGCAGGCCATGAAAGAAAAACACGGGGATGACCGTCAGGCGCTTAATGCCGCCATGATGGAAATGTACCGCAAGGAAAAAATCAATCCGCTGGGTGGGTGTCTGCCTATCCTGGTGCAGATTCCGGTCTTCCTGACCCTGTATCGGGTCCTGCTGGCCAGCGTCGAAATGCGCGGTGCGCCATGGATCGGCTGGATTCATGATCTGTCGGTACACGACCCTTACTTTATCCTGCCGATCTTCATGATGGCCAGTATGTTCCTGCAGATGCGTCTGAATCCGAAACCACCGGATCCGATGCAGGCCAAGATCATGATGTTCATGCCGCTTATCTTCGGCGCCATGATGTTCATGTTCCCAGCCGGCCTGGTGCTGTACTGGTGCGTCAATAACGTGCTGTCCATTGCCCAGCAGTGGTTCATCACGCACAATATGAACAAGGCAGCCAACGACGCCAAGATAGGCTAAGCCAGAGACAGACCCTTTGGGGTCTGCCCTCAGGCCGCCCGCATGGGCTCCAGACCGCTATTGCGAATGCAATGGCGGTTTTTTTCTGCCCGGTTGTTCATGTTATGATTTTGCAGCACGTCATGGGTCGGCTTGCGACCACCAGAACACACATAAGAGAGACGCATGAAAAAGCTGGATATCCCTTCCCTGGAAGCGTTTGTCGCTGCCGTAGAGGAAAAAAGCCTGTCCCGGGCGGCGCAGCGCGAGAATCTGGTCACCTCAGCGATAAGCAAGCGGATTACCGATCTGGAACAGCATCTGGACAAAACCCTGCTCTCGCGGCACGGTCGCGGCGTTGAACCCACGCCGGCGGGTATGTTGCTGTACCAGCACGCCAAATCCATCCTGCGCAACTTGCGCCTGACCGAGAATCTGATTCACGAATTTGCCAATGACGGAAAAGCCCAATTACGACTGCTGGCCAATCCATCCACCATATTGCAATTTCTGCCCCAGCAGATGGCGTCTTACCTGAAAAGCCATAGCCGATTGCGGATCGATCTGGTCGAATGCCACAGTTACGACGTGCCACGACTGATTGCAGAAGATTCGGGCGACATCGGGATTTATCATGCTGATCAGCCCGCCACGGGCGTGGTGTCCTATCCTTATAAACAGGACAGGGTGGGCCTGGTTGTTCCCAACGGGCACCCGCTGGCACAGCGACAGTCGCTGTTTCTTGAAGAGGCGTTGGAATACGATCTGCTTGGCTACTTTCCTCGCCATTCGTTGGACTCTTTTCTGGCCTATGTGGAACCCTCGCTGTCGCGCCCGCCCAATGTGAACCTGCAGGTCTCCAATTTTGAAGCCCGCTGCCGGATGATCATGGAAGGCCTGGGTATTGGCGTGGTGCCCGAAAAAATCGCGGCCAACTATTTGCAGCCCATGGGGCTGCAGCTGTTGCGACTGGAAGACAGCTGGGCGCAGCGGCAGTTCTATGTTTGTGTAAAAGCCATTGATGCGCAGCAGCCGCTGATCCGCGAACTACTGGATGCGCTGATGCAATAGCGTAATGATGCGCAGTCCTGGCCAATTGCGTTAAGGACACAGCATCACGGCATGAGTGGCCCGCAGTCACCAGACGCATGAACCGTACCCTTTCATCACAGCATACAGCCATCGACACACAAGGGCGCAATGGGAAGCGGGCGTTACATCTTGCTAAGCTCAGACAGGCGCTGGCGGCGGCGTTTGCCAAGACCTTGCGGCGTTCTGGCGCCCTTGCCTGCGAGTATTAACGCGCCAGATTGCGCAACGGCAGCCCCTGAACCCAGTTGTTCAGATTTTCCAGGAACATGTCAGCAACTCGCGCCTCGTTGCCGGTGGAATGGCCGGCCGTGTGCGGCGATACAATGACGTTTGGCATATCCCATAGCGGCGAGTCCGATTCAAGCGGCTCTTTCTCCACCACATCCAGATAGGCGCCGGCGATATGTTCATTGCACAATGCGTCGATCAGCGCCGCCTCTTCAATGACCTCGCCACGCGACACGTTAACAATACAGGCACCCGGTTTCATCGCATCCAGCGCTGTGCGATCAACCAGCCGACGCGTCGTCTCGGTCAAGGGACAGGCCAGGATCAGCCAGTCGGTGTCGGGCAATAACCGGTGCATGGCCTCATATGGGACCATGGGAATGTCTGTCGGGGTGGTAACGGCGCTGTTGCGCAATACGGTCACTCGCATGCCAAGCATGTTTAGATAGCGCTGTATGGTCTGCGCTATGGGCCCCCAGCCGGCCAGCAAGACGTGCTGTCCCTGCAAATCTGCCGGCATCAATTCGTCCAGCAGCGGTGCCCACACGTGCTCGCGCTGTGCCTGTTCCAGGAAACGAAAGCGCCGGTTCAATGCCAGCACCGCAGCCAGCGCGCTTTGCGCGACGATCCCCGACAGCGCACCGGTGGAACTGGTTACGTTGAGCCCTTTGTCACGCAGGCGTACATAGACCGGACGGTCCACACCCGCAGAATGCACGTGCACCCACTGCAAATTGGGCGCGTGCTCCAACATTTGGTAAAAGATGTCCGTTGCAGGATCCAGCACGTATTTGGTTGAACGCCCCGTGATATCCCTGGACACAAATGCAATATCAACCTGCGCCAGGGTCTGCTCGTCCAGCGGCTGACCGCTATAGGGTATAAAGTGGATCTGCTCCAGTCCGTAGCGCGAGCTTGCAGCCTCGCGCACGTACGCCAGAATCTTTGCTGAAATCAGTATATTCAATGCCTGTGTTGCCATGATTTTTCAAGTGCAATAGAGAAGAATGAAAGGGGGCAAGCAGGTGTGCCGCCCCCTATGTAAAGATGATGAACCAAGTCTGTTGCAATTGGGACAGCAACCGCTTATTTTGCGGAAATATTCATTTCAGCGGTAAACGCTTTCCACTTCTCATTTTCAGCTTTCACAAATTGGGTGAAGGATTCGGCGCTGCCGCCCACCGGCTCGGCGCCTTCATTGGACAACTTGGTTTTGACCGTGGGATTCTGCAACACAGTGTTGATGTCTTTGTTGAGTTTTTGAATGACATTTTCCGGTGTTTTTGCCGGTGCGAAATAGCCGAACCAGGATCCCATGGCAAAGTCCTTATAGCCGGCCTCCTGCATGGTTGGTACATCTTTGAGCGCAGGCGAGCGTTTCGTGGTGGAAACAGCCAGCGGGATAAGCTTGCCACCCTTGATATTTCCCATGACCGAAGGCAATGTCGCAAACATGAACTGCACGCGTCCCGACATGACATCATTCAAGGCATCCGCGCCTTTATAGGGGATATGCGTTACCGTCAGATTGCGCGTTTTGGCCATCATGGCGCATGATAAATGCGCGGCCGTACCTACACCGGTAGACGCGCAATTGAATGACCCCGGCTTGGCCTCGATCTGTTTGGTCAGTTCCTGTACTGATTTGACATTCAGCGAGGGCGCCACTACCAGTACGTTTGGTACATCAGCCACCAATGCCACTGCGCGCAGATCAGTCATCGTGTTGAAGTCGCTTTTGGCGTAGATGTATGGATTGACGGCGATGGGGCCGATCGAATTCATCAGGATCGTATAGCCGTCGGGTTTGGCATTAACCACTGCGCCTGTACCAATGTTGCCCGCTGCGCCCGGCTTGTTTTCTACAACAACGCTCTGGTCCCACATCTTGCTCAGCTCATTGCTTACTTCACGCGCAATAATATCGGTGGTGCCGCCTGCAGTAAAGGCAACCACCGTTTTCACCGGCTTGGTCGGCCATTCCTGCGCCAACGCTGTCGATGCAGTCGCTTGCATGAGCACAATAGCGGCCAAAACGGCGGCGTGCCCGATCTTTGAATTACATTTGTACATGGTTTGTCTCCTCGAATTTATTAAAGTAATTACATCTGTGAATAGCTATTTTTCCGGCACTCAGCCGCAGAAATGCGCACAGGCTCATGGCTCACCGCAATGGTGTCCATTCTGCTTGCGTTGGTGATGCCACAACATGTCTTGCATAAGGCCTGCCTGCCCGCCCGAATGAGCCGCAAGGACATTCGCGAACTGAGCGCAATATCCAGATCTCAAGACGCAAAAGCGCCGGCTCAGTCCATAAAGCTCGGGTCCAGCTTTTCCATTTTTCTCAGTAGTGCCGGCCACTCCATCAGCCCGTAGGGGCGGCGCGTGCCGGGCTGATAATTTTTATAGGTTTCTTCCAGCACTGGCGCACTCACCTCGTTCAACGGTGTATTGCAGGACATGGCGGCAATCTGCGCACGGCAGGCCAGCTCCAGGCGATGCATCCAGTTGAACGCCTCGCCTATGGTATTGCCAGCTGTAAGCAGGCCGTGATTGCGCAAGATCATGGCTTCGGACGTGCCCAGATCCCTGACCAGCGATTCCTGCTCACTCAGATCCAGGACAACGCCCTGGTAGTCGTGATACGCAATGCGCAGGAAACGCATGGCTGTTTGGTTCAATGGCAGCAACCCGCATTTGAGCGAGGAGACTGCCATTCCGGCCCAGGTGTGCGTATGAATCACACAGGCAACTTCGCGACGAGCTTCGTGGATCGCACTGTGAATCACAAAGCCTGCCTTGTTTACGCCGTAATTGAGGTCACCGAAATCCGGGGAGCTCAATAGATTGCCTTTGTGGTCAATTTTGAGCAGGCTCGACGCCGTAATCTCTTCGTACAGCAGCCCATAGGCATTGATCAGGAACGCATCTTCTTCGTCGGGCACACGCAGCGAGATGTGATTGGCGATCATATCCGACATGCCGTAGTGCGCCATCAGGCGGTAGCAGGCCGCCAGGTCTACGCGCGCCTGCCACTCCGCCTTGCTGCATGTCTGTTTTGCACTTGCCAGGTGTATCTGACTCATCATTTGGTCCTTTTAAAAATATGTATTCTTTTGCATTCACCAGTATTCATAATAAAACACAGCTGTGCCAATCGCTCACTGGTGTTAACCCTATATAGCAATTGAAATACACATTCTTTGATTGCAATGGGTAGCCTAAGAAGCCCGCTGAGAGAACGTGCGCTCAAACACGCCTTCGGCAATGCGGTTTTTAAGAATCTCAATGGAGCCGCCTGCGATCATCCAGCCGCGGCAACGACGCACACAGTATTCCACCAGCGATTCACGGCTATAACCCATGCCGCCCATCACCTGCAATGCCTCGTTGGCCACATCAAAACCGATCTGGTTGCAATACGCCTTGGCGATGGCCGTCTCGGTAGGAGATGGAAAACCGCTATCTGCGCCAGAGGCGGCCTTGTACAGCAGCAACTGTGCAGCATCAAGCTTGATGCGCATGTCGGCAAACTTCCATTGGATGCCCTGGAACTCGCACAGCAGCTTGCCGAACTGCCGTCGTTGCAGCGCCCACTGCCGGGCCTCTTCGTAGGCGTATCGCCCCAGTGCCAGTGACCGAGAAGTATTGCCAAGTCGCTCCACATTAAAACCGGCGATCTGCTTTTTGAATCCGCCTTCGCCCAACACCACTTGCTCATCAGGTATATATACGTTGTCCATAAAAATCTCGACCCATTCCTCGTCGGACATAAAGGCGGAACGTTTACCCAGTCGCATGCCCTCTGCCCGGGTCTCGATCATGACCGAGCCGATACCCTTGGTACCCGGACCGAAACGTACGTAGGCAAGAATGAAATCGGCGTGGGGTCCGTGTGTCGTGAAAATTTTCGTTCCATTGATACGCCAGCCCTTGCCGTCGCGGGTGGCCGTGGTTTTGAGCTCTGTCACGGCTGAGCCGGCATCCGGTTCGGTCATGCCAACTGCAATCAGCGCCTTGCCTGCCAGCAGCGGCTTCAGATATTTCTCTTTCTGAAAGTCCGATCCATACTCGGCAAGCACGCGGATCGCGCCGAAGTTGCCGGCCTGAACCACATCGGCACTGCGCGGACACACCGATGCAACGGTCTGTATGGCAATCACGGCATCCATCAACGTGCCGCCCAGCCCGCCGTCTGCTTCAGCAATGGTGATGCCAAGCAATCCCTGATCAGCCATGCGTCCGGATATATCCCATGGATAGTCCTGACTATGTGCACGAGCGACGGCGCCATCACGCAGTTCATTTTCTGCAAAGCGACGCACCGCCGACTCAAAGCCCTTTTGTTCTGTATTGAGTTCGAAATCCATGTCTTTTTATACTCCTGCTTTAAATTTATTTGATATTTATTACAACTGTGATATTTCGCGCAAACGAACAACTGCATCAACCGCAACAACGCCGTCTTTTCGCACAAACAGTGGGTTGATCTCAGCTTCGGTTACCGGTTGAGAGTCGATCAGCGCCAGTCTGGAGATGGCAACAATGGCGCGGGCCAGCGCGGCGCAATCACCTTCAGGCAGTTGCCGGTAGCCACGAATCAATTGTGTATGTTTCACTTCATGGATCATCTGCCAGGCCACTTGCTCTGACACCGGCGCCAGGCGCAGGGAAAAATCTGGTTTGAGCTCTGCAGTGATGCCGCCGGCGCCAAGCATCACGGTCGGACCAACAAGCGGGTCGTGCCGATAGCCCAGCATCAGTTCGATCAGGCGACCTTCCATTTTCTGCACCATATAGCCGTCAATTGCAGCCTGCGGGCAATGGGTCTTGATTTGGTCTGCCATCGTATTTAACGCGGCAGCCAGCGCTTGCTCAGAGTCAATGCCAACCTTCACTCCACCGGCTTCCGTTTTATGAAGAATGTCTCGCGAGACAACCTTCAGCACCACCGGATAGTCAATGAAATGGTCTGCGGCTTGCGGTTGCACCATGGCGGACGAAACGACATCGATGCCCAGCGCAGCAAAGACCGACATGGCCTCCGGCTCGCTCAAGTTGCCGCTTGCCGGGCAGCCATCAGGTAACGTCCCAGGCGGCAATTGCTCTGGCTGGCGCTGCCCGAGCGGCACAAAGAATGCGGCTAATGCATCGGCGCATGATTCGGGCGTACGAAAGGCCGCAACGGCGTTTTTTTGCAGCAACAGCAATGATGCCTGTGCTTCGGGCGACAGGAACGCTACCAACGGTTTGCTGTTGCCGTGAGCTGTTGCAACTGCATTCAATATGGGCTGGACCGCATATTGCGGATGAAATTGCGCTGAAGAGCCGGCAATGCATAACACCGCGTCACACCAGTCCGTCTGCATGATTTCGGTCAGCAGGTCCTGATACTGTTCACTGCTTGCCGCCAGGGTCAGGTCGATGACCGGTGTCTGGCGTATGTTCAGGCCCCGCAAGGCCATATGCGAAATGAAAGGTGCGGGCGGCGCAACCGCAACAAACCCGCGCAGGCCCAGGTTGTCGACCACGGTTGCCGCGCCCCCACCGGTGGTGGTTATGACAGCGACGCGCGCCGGCGTATCGCCCCAGGCCTGTGGGCGCAGATGCGCGTAGCGCGCAGCCAGAGGCGCGATCTCAAAAAGGGCTTCCAGCATGTTGACCCGTATGACGCTATGGGCGCGGAA
Source organism: Advenella incenata (assembly GCF_004217095.1). Taxonomy (GTDB): domain Bacteria; phylum Pseudomonadota; class Gammaproteobacteria; order Burkholderiales; family Burkholderiaceae_B; genus Advenella; species Advenella incenata. The sequence goes on from NZ_SHKO01000002.1 coordinate 29,060, forward strand.
ATAGGCATCCATGGCGGCGTCATTGCCGGCAATGGCACCGGTGTGCGATTGCGACAGCGCATCCCCTTGCTCCGAGCGCCCCAGTTTGTATGCAATTACCGGCTTGCCAGCACTGCGCGCCCGTTCCAGCGCGCAACTTAATGTGTCCACATCCCGCAAGGTTTCCAGAAACAGCAGTATCACGCGGGTCGCATCATCGTCCACCATGGCATCCAGTATTTCGCCAACTGAAATATCGCTTTCGTTGCCGACCGAGACCAGATGGGAAAAACCAAAACCACGCGCAGCCGCACGCGACATGAGCGAGCCCATCATTGAGCCGCTTTGCGAAATAATGCCGATATCACCAGCAGTCAGATTGTCCATTTCGAACGCGGCATTAACGGAAATGACGCCACCGCTATGGACGTTGGCCAGGCCAATACTGTTGGGCCCCAGCACCCGCACGCCCAGTCGCCTTGCGGTCGCACACAGGTCTCGTTGCCTTTGAATGCCTTCATCGCCCGCTTCGGCAAAGCCGTCTGAATAGATTGTGACCATGCCTATGCCTTTGCGGGCGCATTGCTCCACCACGTCGGTGACGCCAGTACTGTCGATCATCACGAACGCATGATCCACGTTATCGGGAAGCTGGTCGATGCTGTCCCAGGCTTTGACACCATTGATCTGCGTGGCCGACGGATTGACTGGATAAATATTGCCGGCAAAGCCGTGTTTCTGCATGAAACGCAAGGGCCTGGCGGTATTTTTTTTCTGATTGCTCGAGGCGCCAATCAGTGCTACCGACGCGGGGTTGAGCAACGCCCTATTAAATGCCCGACGCTGCGAAGAGCAATCGCCACGCGGGTTTGAATCGTCATGTGTCATCGTATTTACCACTAATTCGTTATGAAATTTTTATTGTCTCGGGCGTCAGCTAAGCGACAACTGCCGTACTTGCAACGCTTCGAGCATCCAGATCTGCGATTTGAGTGCGGCCGCAGCCTGGGCGCCCAGCACTGGCGTAACCAGCTCGTCATATTTATCATTAAGTTCGTCATCATCTAGCGGACATTCAGGATCTCCCTTGCGATCCTGCGCATAGTGTTCATGAGTCTGGCCACTGTTCATCACAATCGTTACGCGCGAAGAGCGATGACGCGGGAACGCGGCGGTCAGCAGCTCATCTGCAGTCAAAGAGATTTTTTTCATCAAGACGCGCGTGTCCGTGTCTGTAAGTCGCTCTGTATCGAAGGCGTTCAGCCTGACCGAACCGTGGCGCAACGCATGGGCAACCACATAGGGCAAACTGAATTTGCCTTCAAAGGCCGTTAGCGGATCCGCATTTCCAGTCACATTGATCGCCGTCTGATAGGTCGCCACGTGGATCGACGCGATGTCTTCCGGCCTGATGCCATGTTCCTGCTGCAGCGCGAGCACGGCATCAATGGAAGCAAAGGTATGGCCGCAACAGCCATGATTTTTCTGGGTAATACGGGTGATGTTGTAGTCCAGGCCAAGACCTGCAGTGACCACGGGAAGATTCAGCGTTCCGCCCAATGCCGCAGCAAAGCCGGCCTCGCCTTCCAGAATGTCGGCTACGCCGGTTACGCCAGCCGCAGCAGCAGTGCCCGCCCGTATGCCCACGGCAGCAGCGTGCCCGGCATGCAGTGCCTTGGTCATGGCGTCCGAGCGGAACGCCTGTTGCAAGCCGGCAGCAAACGTCGCTGCAGTGGCTATGGCGTGCTGCATCACCGTCTGATCGCCAGGCGCATACAGCGCTGCCACGGCAGCGGCAGCACCAATACTGCCAACCGTTCCGGTCGTATGAAAATAGCGATAGTGCGCTGGCTGAATAGCTGCAGCCAGTCGGGTGGATATTTCATACCCCACCACAATTGCCTTCATAAACGCCAGCCCGTTAGCGTCGCGCGTATCTGCGGCCGCCAGTGCTGCGGATATGACAGGACAGCCCGGATGATAGACACCATCCCGGAAAATATCATCGAACTCCACCGTATGCGACACACTGCCGTTGATCCAGGCGGCTGTAGCAGGAAAGGTAGTAGTGCCAAAGCCCGGCAGACGGGCCAAGCCCACACCCGTTTCATCCGCATGCGCCCGAACCAGTTCAACGCCCGGCGACATGCGCGTACCAGGATACAGCGCGGCCAGCCAATCTAACACCGCGCGTTTCGTATGATGAAGTACCGGATCGGTCAGCGTGCGTTCACCGCTTTCCCGAGCGCCGTAATGAGCAAGTTCATGTATGAGCATAGATCGCTTTGTATGTGAAGGCCGGCTTGCGGCAGCAAGCAAATGTAAGCATTCATTCTAGGCAACTGGCACCGTCGGGCTTTGAAAGTTTGTGAACGCTGCTATCTCGTACCGTGCAAGCAACCATCCTGCTTGAATCCGGCGGGCAAAAATCCTGCGCCGGCAATGGTCCGCAATCCTGCGTTTTCAGTTGTGATTTGGATCGGCTTGGCGCCGCCGGCGGCAGTGCGTTCGCAAGCGCCAGCCCTTCACGGGTGGTCCGTCGGGCACGGCATGGACAGCCGACACGCGCCCTGCCATCACCAAAGGTGATGTTGTCCATGACTTTTGGTAGCTTACGCTAACGCAAAATCCGGCTTAGACTTCAACCGAAGCTGTTACGGGCTGCCATGGCGTTACAATCGACGCCGTTCCTGTACGGCAACAGAACTCAATTACAAAATAAACACAGTGGTGATTGCGCCGTGATCACCGACACGGAGACAAACATTATGCGTCTGAGCCCCTCTTTTTTCCTGCTGACCTGTGCAGTTGCGCTCGGGCTTGCATCTGCTGCCCATGCCGAAGTCAGTTTTTCTGAACGCCCCATTCGACTGATTGTGCCAAGCTCGCCCGGTTCCGGGCTGGATAATCTGGCCCGCACCTTTGCGCCCGGCATGGGACAGGCTCTGAAGCAATCTATCGTGGTGGAAAATCTGGCCGGCGCATCCAATATTTCAGGTACTCGCGAACTGGTTCGCGCCAAGCCCGATGGCTACACCCTGGAGCTGATCTCCTCGAACCATGCAGTCAATCCCAGCCTGCACAAGAACCTGCCCTATGATTCGGTGAAAGATATCACCCCTGTATCCAATCTGGTGACCTCGCCGCTGGTGGTCGCCGTGCCCAATACCTCCCCCTACAAAACCCTGGGTGAACTGATTGCCGCTGCCAAAAAAGAACCCAAACGCCTCAATTACGGGTCGGCCGGTGTCGGCACGGCCCTGCATCTGGCCGGCGTCCTCTTTGAAAAGCGGGCCGATGTGCAAATGACCCATATCCCCTACAAGGGCGGCAACACAATTGTGAACGATCTGGTATCAAACCAGATCCAGGTCGCCTTTCTGGCCGTTGCCAGCGTCTCCGAACAAATCAAGGGTGGCATGCTGCGCGGTCTGGCGGTCACTTCTTCCAAACGCAGCCAGATCCTGCCCGATCTGCCGACATTGAGCGAAGCGGGGGTTGCTGACTATGTTTACGAGCCCTGGCTTGGCATGATTGCACCGGCAAATCTGCCTGACGACATTCGTGATAAGCTGCAGGCCACAGTCAAGGATGTGTTCGCCACATCAGATGTGAAAGACAAACTCGAACGCCTGGGCTTTAATATTGTTGTATCCGATCCTCAGACGTTTGGCAAAACCATTCAGAAAGATATCGACGAGAGCGCAGCGCTGCTCAAATAAGGATGTTGATACCGGAAGCAGCCTGGGTCAGTTAAATGGCCCTGCTGCGTTCCTGATGGCTTTGCAAGGGTAGCCAGTCTTGGGCTGATGGTGTCCCTACATGGTTTTTCACTATTTACTTACATGTCTACCGATGCTCTAATCCCGATCAAACCTGGTTTTCGCGAGTTTGATTTGTGGTCCATTGATCCTACATCCCTGTATCTGTTCATCGCCGTGTGTGAAACCGGCAGCATTGCACGTGCCGGCGAGCGGGAGCTGCTGTCTGCCGCAGCCGTGAGCAAGCGCATGGTTGAAATAGAAAGAAAAATTGGTGCGCCGCTGTTGTTGCGCAGCCAGCGCGGCGTTACGCCCACCTCGGCCGGCCTGGTACTGCTAAAACATGCCCGCAGTATTATGGTGGATTATCGTAAGCTGCAAAGCGAGCTGAGTGAGCACGCCCAGGGGGTCAAGGGCCATGTGCGGCTGCTGTCCAATGTCTCGGCTATCATGGAATTTTTGCCGGCTGATCTGACTTCGTTCCTGGAAACTCATCCGAACATCCAGGTTGATCTGGAAGAGCATTTCAGTAGTGATATTCCCAGAAGAATAGAAGAAGGCAATGCTGATATCGGCATTTGTCGCGATTTCGTGCCAACCGGCAACACCTGTGTGACGCCCTACCGCTACGACCATTTCGCGATCGTGGTCAACAAGGCCCACCCGCTGGCCGGCAAAAAATCGCTTATGTTCGAGCAAACGCTGGACTATCCGCAAATCGGCTTTTCCATGCAAACCTCCATGAACACGCTGATGTCGCATATAGCGGGTCGTCAGGGCAAGACCCTGACCTATCGCACGCACGTCAGTTCCTTTGACGCGGCCTATCGGTTGATCGAAGCCAATCTGGGCATTGCGGCTCTACCGCGCGAAGCCGTCGAACGCTATGTCAGGCTCTATGATCTGGAGCTGATTCCGCTGGACGATCCATGGGCACGACGCAACTTCGTGTTGTGTACCCGCGCCAACGAGGCCCTGTCGGGGTCAGCCCAGAAACTCTTTGATCACCTGCAGGCCCAGGCCACCCGCGCCTTGCCCGCCCACAGAACAAACCAGGAACGCCCCCGACCATAACGAAACCTGATGGTTACCATGACCATCGGCACATTACCGTAAACGGCAATTCGTCGTAGACTGTTCCCATCAACGTAAAGGAACCGTCATGACAGATCATGTCCATATTCAGGAGGTCGGCTTGCGCGATGGCCTGCAAAGCATCGCCACCACCATGCCAACCGAAGCCAAGAAGCGCTGGATCAGCGCTGCATACGACGCCGGATTGCGCCATATCGAAGTGACCTCATTCGTCCCGCCAAAGCTGTTGCCCCAGTTGGCAGACGCCGCGCAAATCGTCGACTATGCCCTGCAGTTTGATGGCCTGACCGTCACTGCGCTGGTGCCTAACCTGAAGGGCGCAGAAAACGCCCTGAAGGCTGGCGTACATCGCATCGTGGCCCCAATCTCTGTCAGCACACAGCACAGCCTGGCCAATGTCCGCCGCAAGCCCATGGAAATGGTGCAGGAGTTCGGACGTATCCGTGAACTGATCGATGCCCACGGTAGCCGTACGACGCTGATAGCGGGCCTGTCTACCGTGTTCGGTTGTACGCTGCAGGGGGAAGTGCCCGTGGACGACGTATGCGATGTCGTTATCGGCAGTATCGCAGCAGGCGCCGATACCGTTGCGCTTGCCGATACGACTGGACACGCAACCCCGGCGCAGGTGCAGCAGGTCATAGCGGCGGTACGAGCTGTAGCGGGCGAGCGTTTGCGCAGCATGCATTTTCATGACACCCGCGGTATGGGTCTGGCCAATACGGTTATCGCACTGCAAAACGGCATCAGGGAGTTTGATGCATCACTGGCCGGCATTGGCGGCTGCCCACACGCGCCTGGCGCCACCGGCAACGTGGTCACCGAAGATCTGGTTTTCATGCTCGAATCGATGGGCTATCACACCGGTATTTCAGTTGAAAGCCTGCTGGCCTGCCGGCAGATCCTGTCGCAGGCCCTGCCGCAGGAACCCCTTTACGGCTTTATCAATCGGGCAGGTCTGCCCAACACATTCACGCAGCAAAGAGCAACACAATGAATTCTGTCACATCACAAGCATTGCCCCTGGAAGGTATCCGCGTCGTTGAAATGTCCCATATGGTAATGGGGCCAACCTGCGGAATGATTCTGGCCGATCTGGGCGCTGAAGTCATCAAAGTAGAACCGCTTACCGGCGACAAAACCCGCGAACTGCTGGGTGCTGGCGCCGGTTTTTTCCGTACCTTCAACCGCAACAAGAAAAGTATTTCGGTTGACATAAATGACCAGCAGGCCATTGATGCCGTCCTCAAGCTGGTCGATTCAGCAGACGTTTTTGTCGAAAACTTCAAGCCCGGCCGCATGGCTTCACTGGGCCTTGATTACGACAGCCTGAAGGCGCGCAATCCCGGGCTTATTTATGTGTCGCACAAGGGATTTTTACAAGGCCCTTACGAGAAGCGCCTGGCCCTGGATGAAGTGGTGCAGATGATGGCCGGGCTGGCCTATATGACGGGTCCCGTTGGCCGGCCACTACGTGCCGGCACCTCGGTAAACGATATTATGGGCGGCATGTTCGGTGCGCTGGGTGTGCTGGCTGCGCTATTTCAACGCAACAGCACCGGCCGGGGCAAGGAAATCCAGAGCGCATTGTTCGAAAACTGCGTGCTGCTCTCGGCGCAACACATGCAGCAGTATGCAGTCACGGGTGTGGCCGCCAACCCCATGCCCGAACGCATCAGCGCCTGGGGCATTTATGATACGTTCGAACTGGCCGGTGGCCGCCTTATGTTCATCGCCGCTACCGGCGATGCGCCATGGAAGGAATTGTGCGAGATTCTGCAGCGCCCGGATCTGTATCTCGATCCGCGCCTGAAAACCAATAATGATCGTGTGCTCGCGCGCGACTGGCTGATTCCTGAATTGGGTGCAACGCTCAAAAGTATGGAGGCCGACGCGCTGGCGCCCGTTTTTGAAGCCCGACAAATCCCGTTTGCCTATATCACCAAGCCTGAAGAGCTGTTCGATGACCCGCACCTGCAACAGAGTGGTGGCCTGGGCCGCCAGATACTGGAAGACGGATCGGAAACGCCTATGCCGTTGTTGCCGATCAGCATGGACGGCCAGCGTCTGCAGCCGCGGCAGCCCATCGCACGTATTGGTGAACACACCGAGAGCGTCTTGCGTGATCTGGGTTACGAGGCCGCCGAGATCGCCCGCCTGGCGGCGGCCGGGGTGCTGAAGGTTGCCTAGGAGATTGCACAACGACTGATTTGGGTGGCAGCGGGTTGATTCATAACGAAAGACTTTGGTCCCGAAATCGATGAACTTTCCCGCTCCATTGATACGCCGCTACATTGACCGTATCAAAGCGGCGTTAGCCACCATTTTCATCAGATAGTCGGTCGTGCTGATTTGGCCATAGACGGGGACCAGAGTGAGATCGGCCGTAAAGCGCGGGCCTTCTGCGTCGATGCGAACAGGCATTGCGCCAACTCACCCGTTGTCTGCGGCATAGCCCGCCTGTTGCGCTATCGCCTGCAATCCGGCTATCGTAAACGTATGCATGTGACGAGCCATATCTTCGACCGAGTGCGAATACAGCGGCTGTATCGGCGTTGCAATACGCCGGTCCAGTATCAACAGCATCATAACCGGCCCGATGACACTCAACACGGATCGTAGCAACTGCGGATCGGCTACACGCATGCCGGTCAGCTCCATGATAACCTCGCGCAATACTTCGAACTTGGGCAGCGTATCTTCTTCCATAATTTGCGACAACAGAGGCGATGGCGCCAGCAACTCTCGCGCCCATAACCGAATATGCCAGCTCTTGGCATCATAGGTTGCGCGCAACAGCCCTTCGATGAGTAGGTACAGTTTTTTCGAAGGCGATGCTGCGCTATGGCCGATCTGCCGTACAAAATCCAGGCTCATGACTTCACGATGCACTTCCTTGAGCAGGACCAGATACAGGCCATCACGACTGCCGAAATGATAATTCACAGCTGCCATATTGACACCAGCGGCCTCGCAGATTGCCTTGCTGGTCGTATCTGCATAGCCGCGCTCGGCAAACAGGGCGCCCGCCTGCGCAATAATATGTCGCACAGTCGCGTCGCCGTCGCTACGGCTGGCTCGACCACTGCGAACAACGGGGCTGGCAGAGGCTGCCTGGGGGCTTTTGCCGCGGGGGCTGTTTTTAGCAATCATGATATGTGGAATCAATAATAACAAATGGATGCTTTACATATAATTCAAATTTGAATTAGAATTATAGCTCATTTTGCTCTTGCCCGACACACGACGTGAACGGATTATTTCAATCATGAATAAGAAAATCGCAGTTGTAGTAGTTTTTGCCATCGTCGCCATCGCGGCCGGCACATGGTGGTTTTTTGGAAGGTCTGCCCCAACAGCCGATCATCTGACGCTCTATGGCAATGTCGATATCCGGCAGATCTCGCTGGCTTTTGAAAACAGCGACCGGGTACGCGAAATGCGGGTCGAGGAAGGCGACAGTGTGAAGGCTGGGCAGATACTGGCCACGCTGGATACCCGCAGTCTGGTACTGCAAGCTGATCAGGCAAAGGCACAAGTAGGTGCACAGGAGCAGGCGTTATTGCGATTGAAAAACGGCACCCGCCCGGAAGAAGTGGAGCAGTTGCAGGCCCAGGTCAGGGCTGCAGAGGCCGAAGCCAGGCAGGCTCAGAGCCGCCACAAACGGTTAAAAGACATTGCAACACGCTCCGGTGGCCAGGCGATCAGCAAACAGGAAGTGGACGATACACTGGCCTCGGCTCAGGTAGCCGAAGCGCAGCTTGAGAACCAGCGCAAGGCCCTCAAACTGGCCCAGATCGGACCGCGTGATGAGGATATTGCCCAGGCACAGGCCGAATTGGCTGCAGCAAAAGCGAATCTGGCGTTGCTGGAACATCAATTGGCCCTGTCCGTCCTTACATCACCCACCGATGCGATTGTCCGCGCACGGCTGCTGGAACCCGGAGATATGGCCTCTCCGGTCAAACCGGCCTATACCCTGGCCCTGACCTCGCCCAAATGGGTCCGGGCCTATGTGAACGAAGTCCAGCTCGGGCACGTCAAGCCCGATATGGCAGCTGCAATCATGACCGACAGCCATCCGAATGAAGCCATCTCCGGGCGTGTTGGCTATATTTCACCGGTGGCAGAATTTACACCAAAGAATGTACAGACTGAAGAGCTGCGTACCAGCCTGGTCTACGAAGTACGTATTCTGGTTGACGATCCGCAGAACCGGCTGCGCCTTGGCATGCCGGCTACCGTCAATATTGCACTTGACAAGGCAGTGCCTGATACCGATAGCCAGCTTTCGTCCGGAGCAAACAAATGACCAGCCGCAACCCTGCCGCTGGCAGTAGCGCTGCCGCAGCAACGGATGGCCGCTTTGCCGGGAAAACAGATAATCTGGCAGACAGCGCCGAGGTGGCCGTTAGCGCCAGCGGAGTCAGCAAGCGTTTCAAAGTAAAGGAAACAGGTGCAACGGTACTGGCATTGGACAACGTGGACGTGCAGGTAGCCACGGGCCAGCTCACGGCAATTGTTGGTCCCGATGGGGCTGGCAAAACGACATTTCTCAGGCTTGTGTCCGGGCTGATGCGCCCAGACACAGGCTCATTGCAGGTACTGGGTATTGACGTTATTCGCAATCCGCAGGCGGTGCAGGATCGCATCAGCTATATGCCGCAAAAATTCGGGCTATATGAAGACCTGAGTGTGCAGGAAAACCTCGACCTGTATGCCGATTTACATGGCGTTGCACAGGACGTGCGCCGTGAGCGCTTTGCCAACCTGCTGGAGATGACCGATCTGAAACGATTTACCGCGCGCCTGGCCGGTAAACTATCGGGCGGCATGAAGCAAAAGTTGGGTCTGGCCTGCACGCTGGTTCGCTCGCCCCAGTTGCTGCTCCTGGACGAGCCAACTGTTGGCGTAGACCCTCTGTCACGGCGTGAATTATGGGAAATTGTGCAGCAGTTGCGCGAACAGGAACAGTTGTCGGTGCTGCTGACCACCGCGTATCTGGACGAAGCGGAACGCTGCGCCAGTGTATACGTGCTGCATGAAGGCAGACTACTTTCCAGTGGCCCACCAGAGGCGACCAGTGAACATGCTCGTGGTCTGTGCTATCTGGTAACGCCGACCAGCAATGAACACCCCCGCGACCTGCAAGCACAACTGCTGGATAACACCGCCGCAGTCATCGATGCAGTACCGGAAGCGGGAGATGTTCGTGTCATTCGGCGCCCCGAATCAGATCCATCACAACTGCAATTGAACGGGCGAGCACTGGAACCGGCGCAAGCGCGCCTTGAGGACGGATTCATGGTGTTGCTGCGCAGTGGTAGCGACCTTGATATGGACGCAACCACCGACCAGATTACCCGGAGCAGGAATAACGCTGCTCCAGGCTTTGCAGACTCCAGGAGTGCGACCCAGACGCAGCAGACAAGCCGGGAGAGCGCCGCAGATGCCATAGACCAACCACACTTGCATGAGGCCCCGCACACGGCTTCAGGAAACGGCAATAACGGTATCGTGATTGATGTCCGGGATCTTGTCAGAAAGTTCGGCGAATTTACCGCGGTCGATAGCACGACCTTCAATGTCAAGCGCGGTGAGATTTTTGGTTTGCTTGGCCCCAACGGCGCGGGCAAAACCACGACTTTTCGCATGCTTTGCGGGCTTTTGCCTGCTACGAGTGGTCACGCCGAAGTGGCCGGGATGGATATGCGCAAGGCCCGCGCCGAAGCCCGTCAGCGTATTGGCTACGTCTCGCAGAAGTTCGCCCTGTATGGCAACCTGTCAGTGATGGAGAATCTGCGTTTTTTTGGTCGCGCCTATGGGCTGATGAGCAAGCGTCTGGCCCACCGCATTACCGCCGTTACCACGCAGTTCGAACTGCAACGCTATGAGAAGATGCCGGCCGGACAGTTACCCGGCGGCGTCAAACAACGCCTGGCCATGGCCGTTGGGCTGCTGCACGAGCCCGATGTGCTGTTTCTGGACGAACCCACCAGTGGGACTGATCCCCTGGCTCGTCGCGGCTTCTGGCAGCGCATTACCCGGCTTGCCGGTGGCGGCACCACGATTGTGATTACAACGCATTTTATGGAAGAGGCCGAATATTGCGATCGGATTGTCATTCAAGATGCCGGCAAGCTCGTGGCCTATGGCACACCGGATGAAGTGCGTACGCAGGCAGGCGGGACCGACAGGATGACCATGGAAGCGGCCTTCATCCGTATTGTGGAGCAGGGACGCAGCGAACGCGGCAATAGCCAGAAGGTGGCGGCATGAATATTGAGTCGAAATCTGCATCGACAACGCGTCCGAATCGTAGCGGCGGCTTCTGGCTACGTCTGATATCGTTAACGCGTAAGGAGTTTCGCCAACTGTGGCGTGACGCCAGTAATCTGATGATTGGTATCGGTCTGCCGATAGCGCTGATTCTCATTTTCGGCTATGCCCTTACCTTTGATGTACGCGATGCGCGTGTCGCCGTCGTGCTGGAAGATTCCTCGCCCGTGGCGCAAAGCCTGGTTTCCAGCCTGGAGCTTTCCGACTATTTTGTGCCGGTCAAAGTGACATCCATGCACGAAGCCACCGAGATGATGAAGGCGCACGAATCGGATGCCATCCTCAGAATCCCGTCCGATTTCGCGCGACGTCTGTCTGTAGGGGATGCCCAGGTACAGACGCTGCTACTCGGGTCTGACCCGACACGCGCCAGCGCCATCAGAAGCTATCTGGAGGGTGCGGTAGCCATATGGGGGCAAAAGCAGGCCTCGCGCAGCCACAGCCCTGCTGCGACGGGCTCTGTGGTCATCGTCGATCGCATGTGGTTTAACGCCGCCAACAACAGCACCTGGTATCTGGTACCCGGGCTTATTGCACTTATCATGACGCTGGTTGGGACCTTTCTGACTGCACTGGTCATGGCACGCGAATGGGAGCGCGGCACGATTGAGGCCCTGTTTGTCACGCCGGTGCGGCCGGTCGAAATTCTGATTGCAAAAATCATCCCCTATTTCTTTATCGGGCTGCTTGGACTGGTCATGTGCGTGGTCACCGCCCGCGTGCTGTTCGATGTGCCCATTTACGGGTCGATGTGGGTTCTGGTGTTGGCATCCATGCTGTACATGTTTGTCTCTCTGGGCATCGGGCTGCTGATCTCTGCCATGACCAAGAACCAGTTTCTGGCCAGCCAGGTTGCGCTGCTGGCAAGTTTCCTGCCGGCCATGATGCTGACCGGATTTATCTTCGATCTGCGCAATGTACCCACAGCGGTGTACGTCATTGGCCAGTTGGTTCCGGCAACGTACTTTCTTGAACTGGTCAAATCGCTTTTCCTTGCCGGCAACTACTGGCCCATGATCATCAAAAACTGCAGTGTGCTGGCTGTCTATGCCGTCGTTCTGCTGGGACTGGCGCGTTTTGTCACCCGCAAGAAACTGGATTGAACCGTATGCTGGCCTTTTTCAACTATCTGCTGCGTCTGGCCAATCTTTGCCAGAAGGAATTCATTGCGGTGCTCAAAGATCCGGCCAATCGGGTCATTCTGATCGTGCCACCGATCCTGCAAAGCCTGCTGTTTGGCTATGCCGCCAATTTCGACTTAACCAACGTTCCCTACGCTGTACTGGATGAAAGTCGCGGCGGCGCATCCACCGAACTCATCGCACGCTTTGACGGCACCGGGGTTTTTCATCGGGTCGCAACGCTTGATTCTGCGAGCCAGATTTCAGAAGTGATCGATACTGGTTCGGCCCTGCTGGTAGTGCATTTCAGTCCCGATTTCGAGCGCCTGCTGTCAGCAGGCCATACCACGCCGTTGCAGGTCATTCTGGATGGGCGTAACTCAACGACAGCGGGGTCAGCCGTCGGGCAGCTACAGGCCATCATATCGGCCTATAACCAGCGCGATGGACATGACCAGGCCAAACCAGCAGTGACCGTCATGTCACGCGCCTGGTACAACCCTAATCTGGAGTCGCGCTGGAATATTGTGCCGGCGCTGATCGCCTCGCTCAGCATGATACAAACCATCATGCTGGCGGCGCTTTCAGTGGCGCGCGAGCGCGAACAGGGTACCTTCGACCAATTACTGGTAACACCGTATACGCCGCTACAGATCATGATCGGCAAGGCGATTCCGTCTATTGCCATCGGGCTCTCGCAAGCAATGCTGGTACTGACAATATCACTTTACTGGTTTGATATTCCGATGACTGGCAACTTCTGGGCGCTCTTGCTGGCCATGCTGATGTTCATGATCACCATTGTCGGGATCGGCCTGTCGATCTCGGCCTTGTCGGCAAATATGCAACAGGCCATGCTCTACACTTTTGTGCTGATCATGCCGCTCACATTGCTATCGGGCCTGGCAACACCGGTGAGCAACATGCCCCATTTCATGCAAATGGCCACTTACGCCAACCCGCTGCGCTTTGCGATTGACCTGGTACGAAGAATCTATCTGGAAGGCGCGCCACTCACGCTGCTATGGCATGACTTTATTCCATTTGTGGGAATCACACTTGTGACCATGCCGCTTGCCGCCTGGCTATTTCGCAATAAGCTGTAGCGATAACGGGCAATGCGAGACAGCGCCCAACTGCAGCCGGGCTATCCGGCAATAGCGCATCCTTGATAACGCTGATCACCTGAAACACGGCGCCTTGAAGCGGGCATTCGGCGCCTGGCCAGCGGTACTTTGCGCCCGAGCGCAACATGCCAATCATTTCCCGGACGCCGGTTGGGAGTAGTAATGGCGTGGCCGGCACACGCTGATCCACGCCTTTAACGTCCTACGACCCCATCCTGCTATCGAATCCTGCTGTCCGCTAATATCAATCTAGCCGGTTCGGTATCAGGCCGCTGCCGCAGCAGCAGGTGCTGTTGCAGATGCATCCACTGGATGGACGGTTCTGGCGGTTAGCACCAGGCGATTCCAGCCATTGATTGCGACGGTCGCCAGGGTATAGCCGGCAATCTGTGCCTCGGTAAAGAACTGCCGCATGGCGTTGTAATCCTCGTCCGGGGCACCGGTTTGTGAAACAAGTGTTATCACTTCGGCCCAGGCAATCACCGCACGCTCCTTGGCGCTGAACACCTGCGCTTCACGCCAGACGCAAAGCAAGTCAAGTTGTTGCGTGTTCAAGCCATCGGCGCGAGCCTCCTGCAAATGCATATTCACGCAGAATGTGCAGCCATTGATCTGGGAAGCACGAATCTTGATCAAATGAATGAGGGATTTTTCCAGATCTGGATTCTGCATGACGGCGCCTTCCAGGGCACACATGGCTTTGTAGACAGCGGGGGCGGTTTTGGGGAAATCGTAACGGGCTTGCATTGTGAACTCCGAAAATGTCTATGACAGTTGAGATATACCGGATTGGCAAACGGGTACCGGCCATCCGTTTAATCTATACATGGCTTATCCAGCGAGTACGGCTTGCTGCCCTTGCCGTTGCCTGCTGTTCATGCCAAATGAAAACCATGAGTGCATAGTAAAGCAGCAGGCGGCCAGACAAAAGAGCCAAGAGTGACGATTAGCTGTAGGCCATGATTGGGGCCGAGCCATGTCGCATGTGCATATGCCTTACCGGGCGCTTATATTTCATATTTTCCCGCACTGCCCCTGTTTTCTGCTAAGTGTTCTGCCAGAAAGTCCGCACAGCATGCATGTCCTTGCTTGCAGAAAAATGAAGATGCGCGCCAGGAGAGCTATTCCGGCTCGGCAAACCGGTTTGCCCTGAAGCCATAGCAGGTAGCAATGTCAGTGGCCCCAAATTGTTTGGGCAGTAATGCTGTAGCTATCTGTATTTTTAGCGTCAATTCTCAATGGCTCGCATGCCCATCTACAACAACGGCAGGATGCGTTCGCCCAACTGGCGCGCCGCTTCGCGGGAAGCGACATTGGTAAAACTCATCAGCAGGCCATGGGTGGCAGGCGGCTTCAGATACCATGCCGAAAGGCCATGCGCAAACATCCCTTGAGCGCAAATTCGGTGCGCAATCGCCACATCATCCATGGCCACATCATCCCGGGAACGCAAAATCAGGTGCATGCCGCCCGGCTGCAGCTCCACACGCAAGCGATCTCCCAGTACGTCCATCAAACCGGCAGCAACCACTTCACGTCGCTCTGCGTACAAACGGCGCATCCGCTGGATATGACGGCTGAAATGGCCTTCCTTCATGAATGCCGTCACAATTGCCTGCACTAATGCCGGCGCGCCGCTGCCGTGTATCTGCACAGCTTGTTCGAACCGCGTCACCAGCCCTTGCGGGACAACACAGTAAGCCAGACGTAGGCCAGGAAACATAACCTTGCTGAACGTACCTGAGTAAATCACCCTACCCTCGCCGTCCAGGCTTTTGAGCGCGGGCAATGGGCGACCCAGATAACGGTATTCACCGTCGTAATCATCTTCAATAATCCACGCATCATTTTGCGCAGCCCAGTCCAGCAACGCCACGCGCCGCGCCAGCGATAGCGACACACTCAAGGGACTCTGATGCGCGGGTGTGACGACCGCCAGACGGGCATCCGCCGCACACTGTTTACCCTGTTCAACACAAATACCATCGTGATCAACAGGCACAGGTACCAGCGACATCCCCACGCTTCTGAGCACATCTTTGGTCGGTTCATAGCCAGGATCTTCCACCCACGCCTTGTCGCCCGCCATCAGCAATGTGCGGGACACCAAATCAATTGTGATCCGATAGCCCGACGTAATAAATACCTGTTGCGGTACGCAATCGATGCCGCGTGACACTCGCAGATAGCCCGCAATGGCCTCACGCAATATCGTGACGCCGGCAAAGGGTGGATAAACCATATCCTGGATCTGGGTACTGCGTGCACAGCGGGCGGCCAGACGAGCCCAGATTTTGCGCGGAAAGGCATCCAGTGCGGGCAATCCCATCTGGAACGGTGCAACTGCCTGATGCTGTGGCATTGCAGTAAATGACGCGGAAACTGGCTCTGCCGGTAACGGCGTGCCACCCAAATGTGCGAGCCCGGGCATGACCACCGTTCCTGCCTGCCCACGCGCTTGCACATAACCTTCCGAGGCCAGCAAACTGTAGGCGGTCTCAATCGTGCCGCGCGCCAGGCCCAGTTCCTTGGCTAACGCACGCGCTGCAGGAATTCGCTGGCCTGGCGATATCAAGCCGTCGGTGATGGCGTTGCGCAGGCGCAGATAAATCTGCTGATACAAAGGCATGCTGGCCTGAGGATCCAGAGACGATAAACCATAGCGTTGTGTCTGATTCATGGACTAGTCCGTATCGTAGTTCTTGGCTCTTCAGATTATGGCATAACGGCATTACCATCTCTTTGTAGACCTATCACATTTGAAAAGGAAACCGTAAATGGCACAAGTAGCCCAAGGCACCGGCGCTATCGGTGAGTCCGATAGCAACGAAGCACCGGAAAAAGCAGATACCATCATATTGGCGCACCTGGAAAACGAAACCCAGATACGCGCAGCCTTTTCCGTCATGCAACAATTGCGCCCGCATCTGGCAAATGCGGACGATATGCTTGAACGTGTGCAGCGGATGCAGCAGAATGCAGGCTATCGCATGCTTGCCATCTGGAATAACACAGATGTAATCGCAATCGCAGGTTATCGCCTGCAGGAAAATCTCATCTACGGGCCGTTTCTGTATGTAGACGATCTGATTACACTGGACACAGCCAGAGGCCAGCGTTGCGGCGCCAGGCTGCTGCAAGCGCTGCAAAACATAGGCACTGATGCCGGGTGTACGCGTCTTGTTCTGGATACCGGCCTGGCCAATTCGCTTGCACAGCGCTTCTATTTTCGCCAGGGCCTGTTAAGCACAGCGCTGCATTTTGGCATGACGCTACCGGCCGTCAACTGATCCATCCCGGGCAATATGCTTTATAAAAAACGGGCTCATAATAAATTAATCACAATTGTGATTACCAATTTGATATCGCTATCTTTACTGCAACCAGATAGACAAGCATCGAACACGGAACGCCAATGAAATTATTGCATTTAACATTCAGCCCACGTGGCGAAGAATCTGAAAGCACGCAGCTTTCCCAAGCCATTGTGAATCAGCTTTGCAGCCTGCACTCGGTTAGCCGCATTATCAGGCGCGACTGGCGTTTACATGCGACCTCCGCCATTGATGCCGACTATGCAAAAGCACTGGCCAATGCCGCCCGTAACAACGCTGATAAATTGTCGTATGAGGGTTCGCTGCAAGAATCAGAAAGACTGATATGCGAACTCGAAGAAGCTGATGTGGTTGTCATTGGCACACCCATGCACAACTTCACCGTGCCCGCTTCGCTCAAGACCTGGATAGACCTTGTGGTACGCGTCAATCGCAGTTTCAATATCACTCCTGCAGGCAAAGTGGGCACGCTGGACAGCAAACCAGTTTATATCGCGATCGCATCTGGGGGCTTCTTCGGCAGTGAACACAGTCGCCAGCCGGATTTTCTCACGCCCTATCTGAAAGCCATTCTGGCAACGATCGGATTGCACGATTTGCGATTTTTTTCGGCTCAGGGAATGGCACTAGATGTGAATAAAGTCAAAGTTCAGCGGCAAGATGCGCTTGATCATGTGATGAATATTGGCCCCGCAATAGCTGAATCCAAAGAGTCATGCTGATGGTCCCAGCGCTTGGCAGCTTTGTGCCACAGCCTGTGGCCCTTTCTCAGTGCTCCCAGCTTTGGCGGCCAAATATGGATATCTCGCGAGGGTATGCCAGCAGACGTCGATGAAATTTCAGCGACCCCGTCTCACTTCCCAATACAAAAATTCGAAAATATCTCGCCCAGCAAATCATCGCTGGAAAACTGACCGGTAATACTCCACAGCGACTCGTGTGCAAGGCGTAATTCCTCGGCAAAAAGATCCAGCACGCGATCATTCTGCGCAGCATGTTCCTTGGCGTTAAGCAAATGCTGCGCAGCTTTTTGCAACGCTTCCAGGTGCCGTTCGCGAGCCAGCCACGGGGACTCGGCACCCGGATTCCAGCCGGCAATCTGCAACAGTTTGCTGCGCAACACATCCAGGCCGGTTTCGTGAACCGCTGAGATCAGAATGCGCGAGACTTCGTGCGTGCTGGCTGTATTGCCATTTGCCGCGGGTCGCGCAATCAACGCTTTGAGGGCCGCCTCGTCAAGCAGATCGATTTTGTTGAATACTTCCAGCACCGGCGTGCGTTGTGGCAGGCGGCGTGTAATACCAGCATCCAGCTCGTCATTTGGCGTACGTGCATCCTGCAAGTGAATAATCACATTTGCCTTGGCTATTTCCGCCCAACTGCGTGCGATACCAATACTTTCTACAGTGTCGTCAGTGTCGCGCAGGCCTGCCGTATCCACGATATGAATGGGTACGCCTTCAATATGAATCTGCTGCGTGACCTTGTCACGCGTGGTGCCGGCAATTGGAGTGACAATTGCAATATCGTCTCCTGCCAGGGCATTAAGCAGGCTGGATTTACCAACATTGGGCTGGCCCGCCAGCACGACATGCAAGCCTTCACGCAGAATCATGCCCTGGCGCGCCTGCTGCACCAGTTCTGCCATGTCGCCAAGAATGCCGCCTAATGTTTCGCGCGCCTGGTATTTTTCCAGAAATTCGATTTCTTCCTCGGGAAAATCCAGCGTAGCCTCTACCAACATGCGCAGATGAATGATTTGATCTGCCAGATTGTTCACCTGTGCAGAAAAGGAACCGCTCAAAGAGGCCATGGCACTGCGCGCGGCTGCCTCTGAGGAAGCGTCGATCAAGTCGGCCACGGCCTCGGCCTGTGCCAGATCCAGACGGTTGTTCAGAAAAGCGCGCTGAGTAAATTCACCGGGTTCGGCGTGACGCATACGTAATGGCACGCCCACCTGCAAACAACGATCGAGTATTCTTTTCAACACTGCCGGACCACCGTGTCCCTGCAATTCCAGCACATCTTCGCCGGTGTACGAATGCGGCGCGCGGAAATAGATGGCGATGCCTTCGTCAATGGGCTCGCCCTTGCTGTCGCAAAATGGCAGAAAATAGGCATGGCGCGCCGCCAGTTCCCGCCCGAACAGCTGCGAGATCAGGCCGGTCAGATCGGGGCCGGAGATACGAATGACGCCGATACCGCCGCGCCCTGGCGCGGTTGCGATAGCAGCAATGGGATCGTTGGCAGGTGCGGACATAGGCGAAACATCAGTGAAGTTAGCCTATTATATCGGTTATTTCAGGGGCTGATCGGCAAACTTGCCCAATAATTCAGGTGTCCCGGCGCAGAGAATACTGGGCAAATGCTGATATGTACCCGGCAATCGGCCTCATCACCACAATCAGGTCGTTAAGACGACTGAAACAGGTTTATGGCGGCGAACCGTAGATTTTTTTGCAAATAGTGATAGAATTAAATCTCAGCCACTTGCCCGCACATTGTGCGGGCATTTTTTTCGCCTATGGTCGGTGTAGTCGGTACAGGAACAGGTGCAGATTACAGTGTCTCTCGTACAGTGATTAAATCCACTGTTTAAACCGTATTCTGCAGCACGGATTTTCTGCGTTGCCAGAAGGTCTGGCACACCAGAATTTACAACAGTTCGTTTGACATTGCTGCGAACCCGCGCTTATGGCACCTTCCCTTAATGCGCCTGCCTCCTTCCTTTTTCTCATAAAGCGCCTTAAATACTGCCGGCCGAGCCCACGCGTCTCCGTCTCCCTGCCCTGCCGCCAGGCTTCGATTTGCTTTTTACTTGGCAAACAACTGGTTCATGTCCCTGAAGGCCTTGAATTCCAGTGCGTTACCACAGGGGTCAAACAGAAACATGGTGGCCTGTTCACCAACCTGGCCTTTGAAGCGAATGCCCGGTTCTATCACAAACTTGGTATTACGCGCTCTCAGGCGCTCCGATAGGGCTTCCCACTGGTCCCACTCAAGCACGACGCCAAAGTGCGGCACAGGCACGTTATGGCCGTCTACGGCATTGGTATGCGCCTGTTGCTGGCTCGCCGTTTGCGGATGTTCGTGAATCACCAATTGGTGTCCGTAAAAATCAAAATCCACCCATTGCTCACTGGAACGTCCTTCGGACAGGCCGAACACATCGCCATAAAAATGGCGGGCAGCCGCCAGATCGTAGACGGGAATGGCTAGATGAAAAGGTGACAAGCTCATTGGTTTTCCTGGTTGATATAAGTGATATGGGTTTAGCAAAATTGCGGCCGACAACGCTTATTGCAAATGCCATCACGCTTGGTAAGCGCCAGCATGTTCGGCACGGTACTCGATATTTTTTATTGTAGGCCCGACTTTAAAAAAATAAAATCAATATATATTTGTAATATGTACAAATATTATTTATATATTGAGAGTGCAATGATCCGGGAGCTCAAAACATTTATTGCGGTATCCCGTGAGGGCACGTTCGCAGGGGCCGCGCAGAAAGTAGGTCTGACCCAGGCAGCAGTAAGCGCCCAGATGCAGCGTCTGGAGGTTGAGCTGGGGTTCGCGCTGTTTGACCGGCACGGACGATCGGCGAAAATAAATGCAAAGGGGCAACAGTTGCTGTTGCAGGCGCAGGAATTGATCCAGCTTTACAGCAATCTGGGAGCCACGCCTGTCGCTAGCGCCAAAGCCATGCATATCAACGTGGGCGCCATCGCAACGCTGCAACGAACTGTCTTGCCTGATGCGCTGGCAGATTTTCACAGCACCAGCCCGGGTTGCCATACCCGCATCATCCCCGGCGTATCCATGGATATGGTGAACCTGGTCGATGCGGGTGACATAGACATGGCGGCGATTATCCGTCCGCCGTTTCAGTTGCAAAGCGAATTGCAATGGCAGACGCTGGCACGCGAACCATTCAGGCTTATTGTTCCTTCTCATGTTGCCGGTAGCGACTGGACCCAATTGCTGTCTGAGCAGCCGTTTATCCGCTACGACCGTGCTTCCTTCGGTGGACGGCTGGTTGATCGTTTCCTGCGGCAAATGCATGTCGCCCTGCACGAAATTTGCGAATGTGATGAACTTGAAACGATCGTCAAGCTGGTGGCAAACGGTGCTGGCGTCGCCCTGTTCCCGCAAACCGCCGCGTTCGCGCACTGGCCTGTGAAAGTTCGCGCCATTGATTTAGGCGTCCATACCTTCTATCGCGAAACCGGGTTGCTTCATCGACAGGAACAAAGCCTGGCCGAACCGGTTCGCCAGCTTATTCAAGCGATCATGAAATGTGCAGCACACCAGCAAGTCATGGCAGCATCCCCGCCACGCCTCAATAGCCGTCTAACTGGCCATTGAGCAGCAGGCGGATGCCATAGACTCAACGCGAACAGCATCAGCACAAAGAAAAGTCGCATCAACAATCATAAAAACCTCCGTACGAATCGTTAGCGCTACCGGAATTGAGGCTGCCAGGAGATTGATCGGGACTGCACCGCAAGCCACGTTGTAGCCCGCAGGCATCTGATCGTCCTGGGACGCCCGATATCTTCAAATAGCACGAAGGGTTCCGGGGTCGCTGCGGCGCAGCGGATCAACCTGCCGGTGATGTATTCATTTGGCATGTTCATTGAGCGCCCACTTCAGATGTATTTACTGGGCATATTCATTGAACCCGACCGATCCTGTTTCGGGCAGTTGCATTCATGGCGTGAAAAAAACGACGTTATGGCGCAGTCTTATATAAGACTTTTCAAATATAAACAGTTTTCCTTCGCATTTTTTCATTTGAAAACGTACAATGAACGCTTAAAGTATGTCAATTATCTTCGGAATATGATGCAGCGCTATTTAGCCGGGTTTCTGTTCGCACTTGCTGGTGCTTTGCTGGCGAACTGGCTGCATCTGCCTCTGCCGTGGATGATCGGGCCACTGCTTGTCACCGCGATAAGCAAGTTACGCGGCGCACGCACACAATCGCATGTGGCCTTCCGAAGTATGGGCCAGTGGGTGATCGGCACCTCCCTGGGCCTGTATTTCACCGAGGAAGTCCTGCACATTGTTCTGGATAACACAGTTGCTATTGTGCTGGGCATGCTGTTCGCCCTGTTTCTGGGCAGCGCGGGCGCTTTAGCCCTGCGCCGCTGGGGCGAGGTGGATTTCAAAACTGCCTGGTTCGCTTCGGCTATCGGCGGCGCCAGCGAAATGGCCAATCTTGCCGAGCGCAATAATGCACGGATAGACAGAGTGGCCTCCGCCCATAGTCTGCGTGTATTACTTGTCGTGGTGACCATTCCATTTGTGTATAAATTTCTTGGGTTGCACGGCCTGACCGTGAACACAACGGCCGCGATCCCATTTTCCTACAGCGGCTTTTTTCAAATGGTCGCCATTACGTGTGCATTCAGTTTTGCATTTGGCAAACTGCGTATTCCCAACCCCTGGGTGCTTGGTCCACTGTTTATCATGACTGTGTTAACAAGCAACCATATTGAGCTGTCTGTCATTCCCCCGGAAGTTCAACACGCCGGGCAGATGTTCATCGGCTGGTCGCTTGGTGACAAATTCGGGCCAGACTTCTTCAGGCGCGCACCAAAATACCTGGGCGTGGTGGCGCTGGTTTGCGTTGGATCCCTGTGCCTGGCGCTGGTTTTTTGCGCCTTGCTGACATTGATTTCCGATATTCCGCTGGCAACGCTGTATCTGGCAAATAGCCCGGGTGGCATCGCAGAAATGACCATCACAGCAAAAGTGCTGCAATTGGGCCCGCCCGTTGTGACGGCCTTCCATGTATCACGAATGGTATTTGTGTTACTCGTTACAGGGCCGTTGTATCGGTTACTTTCAAAAAAATATCAACTCACATGAAAAGCCGCGCTCCCGTCCAGCAAGATATTGCTGTCAAATTAATACCATTTATAGTTGGCTGCGCGTTGTTCATGCAAATGCTCGACGCAACCGTGGTGGCTACTGCCCTTCCCATGATGGCGGTATCGCTGCAGTCGACCCCGGTTCGCATGAACGTGGCCATTACCTCTTATTTGCTGGCGGTAGCGATGTTTGTTCCGATCTGCGGCTGGGCTGCCGACCGGTTCGGGGCAAAACGCCTGTTTCTCTTTGCAATCAGCCTGTTTGCGCTAACTTCGCTAACCTGTGCATTGTCTTGGGATCTGACTTCTCTGACTGTATCCCGGTTTATTCAGGGTATTGCAGGTGCAATGATGGTACCGGTAGGTCGTATTATCATGCTGCGTACGATACCGCGTAACCAGATCCTGAGAGCGACATCATTTCTGTCGATCCCCGCGCTGCTTGGCCCGATTCTGGGCCCGCCGCTGGGTGGCTTCCTGGTGACCTATGCCTCCTGGCACTGGATATTTCTCATCAATATTCCAATCGCCATCATCGGCATTGCACTTGTACTCAGGTACGTGCTTGAGTATCGCAGCGAGAAAAAACCCCGGCTGGACTGGCTCGGTTTCCTGCTCAGCGGCGTGGGTATGGCCACGTTTGTTATCGGCATTGAAGCCATCGGCAACCATACCCATGGATATGCGTATCCGCTGTTGCTGCTTACTACTGGGTTGGTGTGCACACTGCTGTACATACGCCATGCCAGGCGCCATCCGGAACCCATTATCGATCTGTCTCTTCTCAAACTCCCCACTTTTTCGGCTGCGGTAATTGGCGGCAACATGACACGGCTGTCGGTTGGCGCGATGCCCTTTCTGCTCACCCTTTTGTTCCAGGTCGGGTTTGGCTACTCCGCGCTGGCCAGCGGCATGATCACCTTTTCGATGGCCATCGGATCGCTGATGATGAAATTCATCGCGACAGCGGTATTCGGTCGGTGGGGCTTTCGCAAGGTGCTTTTAATAAATGGCACGCTTACCGGGTTAATGACAATCGCAAATGCATTTTTCATCGAGAGTACGCCGGTACTGCTTATGGGCACCGTGCTTTTGATAGGCGGCTTTTTCCGCTCATTGCAGTTCACCGGTGTAAACAGCCTTGCCTTCGCAGATATCGAACCGGAACAAATGAGTCAGGCAAGCTCGTTTTCTGCCACCGCGCAACAGATCGGCATTAGCCTGGGCATGGGTATTGCCACCGTTACGCTGGATCTGAGCATGCAACTGAGAGGTGCCAGTCAAGTTTCAATTGGCGATATCCATACTGGGTTCTGGGTAATCGGGCTCCTGTCCATTGTCGCCGCCTACTGGTTTTATAAACTGGATCCCAAGGCTGGCGAAGGGATTACTGTACACAAGGAACGGAAAAACCGGGTGAGGTCCAAACGCCGGCGCAAGTCCGTTGTAGTACCTGATAGTAAATCACCAGCGAAGCCAGCGCAGAGCGGTAACATAAAGCCGTAGACGCAACAGAAAAGCCCGGGAGAACAGGTGCCAGGTGTTAAATCGACTTAATCGTTCCTGCACCCACCTGTTCGTTTTTTCATTCATCATTGCTGCTGTTCATTCGTTTGTTCCTTCAGGAAACAGGCTTGGCAACTGCGCGGGCAATTCCATAATATTTCAATTGAAATATTATGGAAAAATCCAAACACGTCGTCCCGCGCCTTGGCGCGTCTTGGCTACATATCCAACATTGTCAGAACCAGATGCGTCAAGAACAACCAGACCACACGCAAGGCGGATACACTGACGGAAAACCTCCTGCTCCTGGAGCACCAGGCCCAGCGAGCCGAACATATTGTGCCCAAATATACTGCCTAACTTAAAGTACGCTATCAACTGCCCGGTGTCGTCCCATATGAACAGCATTTTTTCATTGCTCAGACCTTTTCTACTTTGCATACTCGCCTGCCTGCTGGCAGGCTGCTCCTTGCCTTCCCTGGATGATCGAACAAGCAGCAAGGCATTGAACGAAGCCCAGACCAGTGATACGACATTAGGACAGGCCATATTGCCCCTGGTCCGGGCACATCCCGGCAAAAGCGGTATATACGCACTGGCAGACGCCCATGAAGCGTTCGCCGCACGCTCGCTAATTGCACGCGCCGCGCAAAAATCGCTGGATGTGCAGTACTACATCTGGCATGACGATATCACAGGCACCCTGCTTCTTGAAGAACTGCGCACAGCGGCCGACAGAGGCGTTCGCGTCCGCCTTCTGCTCGACGACAACGGTACGGCTGGTCTGGATGAAGCGCTTGCAGCCCTGAATAACCATCCGAATATCGAGATTCGGCTGTTCAATCCGTTCATTGTACGCTGGCCCAAATCCATTGGCTTCGTTACTGACTTTATGCGTGCCAATCGCCGCATGCACAACAAATCTTTTACTGCAGACAACCAGGCAACCATTATTGGCGGACGCAATGTGGGTGACGAATATTTCGGGGCGGGTGAATCCGTTTTGTTTGCCGATCTGGATGTTCTGGCTATCGGCAAGGCTGCACGCGACGTTTCCACCGATTTTGATCGTTACTGGGAAAGCAAGTCGTCTTATCCTGTCGACTTGATCTTGCCAAAGGTCGATGCAACAATCTTGCCCCAGCTCAAAGCCCGGGCCGAAAGCCTGATAAAGTCTCAGGCTGCCGCCCAATATACGCAAGCGATCAGAACCTCGCCGTTTATCTCGAAGATGCTAAAGGGCGACCTCCGTTTCGAGTGGGCCGATATCAGGATGGTCAGCGATGACCCTGCCAAAGGCCTGGGCAAGGCAAAGTCAAACGGCTTACTGACCTATCAACTGGCTGACATTCTCGGGCGCCCCACCCGTAACGTTGATCTGATATCCCCATACTTTGTACCTACAGCCGCCGGCGTGGAGGTATTTACAAAAATGGCCCGGGACGGTGTCAAACTGCGGATTTTGACCAATTCACTGGATGCCACGGACGTTTCCGCCGTCCATGCCGGCTACGCCAAACGGCGTGAAGATCTGCTGGCCGCAGGGATCAAGCTCTATGAGCTGCGACGCATATCCTTCACAGACAAACGTAATGACAGCGCTGGGCCTTTTGGCAGTTCGGGATCCAGCCTTCACGCAAAAACATTTGCGGTTGACCATAAGCGGGTATTTGTCGGATCGTTCAACTTCGACCCTCGATCAACCCATCTTAATACCGAAATGGGCTTTGTCATTGAGAGCCCCAACCTGGCAATACAGATCGAAAACTACTTTGATAAAGAGATCGCCAAAACGTCGTACGAAGTTCGTCTGTCTGAAGCGGGTGACGTATATTGGATAGAGCGCCGTGACGGTAAACTGATCCGCCACGACTCTGAACCCGAGACCAGCCTGTTTAAACGTGGCATCGTCTGGTTCCTATCGATACTGCCTATTGAGTGGTTGTTGTAATAGCAAAAACTTATGACATTTTGAGGTCTACAGGTCTTATGAGGCTGATTTCACAGGGCCAATGACGCGATCTTATAATAAGTTCTACCCACGTTCATTGCCATGGCCCGGCAAGCATAGCCCCTCCTGTTCAATTGAATGGCGGGGCCGGCAAATTATTTTATGGCCGCAGCGATTTGCTGGGCTAGCGCCGCAATCTCGTCCATATCCCCTTTTACACGACCATGACGCTCCACTGTTTGCCCAATATACCTGGGAACCAGGTGAAAATGCACGTGGTAAACGGTTTGTCCGGCGATCTCGTTATTGAACTGTGACAAGATAAAGCCGTCAGCTTTGGTCACTTCCAGCAGCGCTGGCGCGATTTTTTTTGCAGTGGCCACACATGCCTGAGCGCCCTCCACTGACAAATCGAGTAGCGTTTCAGCCGGTTCCTTGGTCAGAATAAGCAAGTGTCCTCTCGTTTGCGGCATGATATCCATCATGGCATACGTCTTGTCGTCTTCATAGATTTTGAAGGACGGCGCCTCTGTCCGGAGAATTTTCGCGAAAATATTCTGACTATCGTAGGCCATGTTTGCTCCTCTATCGCCTGATTAAAAACGGGGATGGTCCCATCTGTAGGGCCCTGGACATTACGGCAACCCGGCACAATATGCACCACCGCTGAACCATCTCGAATTATAAGCAGGAATTGTGAACAACGTGATTGAAGCTATCGGGAAACCGTAATTAGCTGCCTAAAGACAAATAGACTCGTCATGCATCAACGTTCTTTGGGTCGCTAGCTGAAATGAAGAGACGCTCCAGCCAGCTTCAATAGCTGTAAGAATAACGGCATAAACGTAGTTTTCTCTGGCCCTGCAAGGCTTCACGTTTTTGTGCTCTGGCAGTGAGTTAAGCATTTGCCAGATTTGCCGGCAGCACACAACCTCTTTAATCCGCCCTCTTTTCACACAAACAAACCCGCTTTTTGTCTCAAATAGCGCGCTACGTGGATCCATCAGCCAGCTAATTTCCTTCTTTGGGATAGCTATCGGCATACGCCAGCTGGCAACGACAGGCACCTGCCCTATACCCCGTCTGGGATATAGAAAACCTCCCCCGCTT
This sequence comes from Advenella incenata, assembly GCF_004217095.1. Classification (GTDB taxonomy): domain Bacteria; phylum Pseudomonadota; class Gammaproteobacteria; order Burkholderiales; family Burkholderiaceae_B; genus Advenella; species Advenella incenata. Next base: position 56,260 of record NZ_SHKO01000002.1, read on the forward strand.
CATCACTGACACTATCAGACTACCTATCCTGCCCTCCGATCCGGCCTTCCCCAGGCAGACTTCCCCTATCCGCCCCTCAAACAAAGCAAATTATGTTCAAAAGGTCTTTACGTTCAACCGATATCCCTGCCCCAACGGCACAGTGAAACCCTACCCTGCCGCAACATTTTCAGGGAAAACTCCCCTATTTATATCGAGCAGACCGCCAAAATGCGAACAAAAAGCCGGCTAAAAAGCATCCAAAACCGTGTTTTTATTCGATTCTGCCCTGTGGATAAGCTCTGGGCGAAGCTCTGTGAATAACTTCTGTATCAAAACTTGATAAATAGCGGGAAACTGCCGAGTGCCAAAGTTGTTCATTTTTATACACCGGACAAAAGTCAGGTATTCACCAGCCAAATTTCCCGCTAAGTACATGAATCTGCGCGCAAATTCATCCGTTTCAACATATCCACAGAGTATCTATCTCTTAATCTTTTATATATTCAAACAGTTTAATAACTAGAGGTGCTTAAGCACCGAAATGGCCTGCATCAAGGTCTCTTGTTTTTTTGCAAAACAAAAACGAACCAGATTATGGTTTGATTCAACATCATCAGGATTTCGGTAAAAAGCAGACACTGGTATCAAGGTCACTTTCTTTTCCTGAGTCAACCACTTTGCGAAAGCAAGTTCATTGTCCTGAGATATCTCTGAATAATCTGCCAGAAGAAAAAAGGTGCCCTGACTACGTATCGGTTTAAACCGAGTGTTTTTCAGTTCTTCATAGAGAAAATCGTGTTTTTCCTGATAGAAAGCAGGCAATGTAAGATAGGTTGAGGGGTCTGCTGTATAAACACCCAGTGCGACCTGCATTGGAGAGCTCACGGTAAACACCATAAACTGATGCACTTTTCTTAATTCAGCAGTCATAGGTGCAGGCGCGCAGCAGTACCCTATTTTCCAGCCGGTTGTGTGATAGGTTTTGCCAAATGATGAAATATGAAAGGTTCGTGCTGCCAAAGAGGGACGACTGCTTAGACTTAGAAACGGTTTGTCGTCAAAAACGATATGTTCATAAACTTCGTCTGCCAACAAAAGCACCTTTGTGTCAGCAACAATCGTTTCTAACGCATCCAGATCGCTTGCAGCCAGGGTGATCCCAGTAGGGTTATGGGGGAAATTCAGTATTATCAATCTGGTTTTTGGGGTTATGGCCTCCCCTACCCTGTCCCAATTCACTGAATAACTGCTGTGTTCATCCCCAGGCGCCACAAGTGGTACAAAAACCGGGATTCCACCTGCAAGACGAATTGCCGGTACGTAGGAATCGTAACTTGGCTCCAGGATGATAACTTCATCTCCAGAATTGACCACTGCAAGAATTGCAGCCATTAGCGCTTCAGTTGCACCACTGGTAACAGTCACCTCGGTATTTTCGTCATATTGGTGGCCATACAGTGTTGCGACCTTTTTTGCGATGTTGCTGCGCAACAGCTGGTCACCAGGCATATAGGGATATTGATTGTGGCCTGTTTTCATTGCCTGGCTAACCAGATCAATGAGTTTTGGATCAGGATCGAAGTCCGGAAAGCCTTGACCAAGGTTTATTGCCTTGAAATCGGCCGCCATTTTGGTCATAACGGTAAAAATTGTGGTTCCAACAGTGGGAAGTTTGGATGAAATGCTTGTATTCACTTTTTGCGTCTCTTACTGTATTAATTTTATCAACAGGGCTATAATTCTTATTATGCCTGAATGTTGATGATCTTATACACAAACAATACCTATATATTCACAGCATATTCACCGTGTTATCAACATACTTATCCACAATTGTTCCACGTGGAACAATTTAGATAATATCTTTTATGTGCTATTGCGTTTAAAATAGCATTTCCATAAAACGCCTTTTAATGTTCCACGTGGAACATTTCTCTATTTCCTTCGATTGAAAGAACAAAATGAACTACCCAGACGAATTTGACGTCATTGTTGTTGGTGGAGGTCACGCCGGTACTGAAGCGGCGCTTGCTGCTGCGCGATCCGGATCCAAAACCCTCTTGTTGACCCATAATATTGAAACCTTGGGGCAAATGTCCTGCAATCCTTCTATTGGCGGAATAGGGAAGGGGCATTTGGTAAAAGAGATTGACGCGCTGGGTGGCGCAATGGCTATTGCTGCGGATGAGGCGGGAATTCAGTTCAGAATTCTGAATAGTTCGAAAGGCCCGGCGGTAAGAGCGACGCGTGTACAAGCAGATCGACTGCTCTATAAGCAGGCTATTCGTTCCCGATTGGAAAATCAGCAGAATTTGTGGCTGTTTCAACAAGCAGTAGATGATCTTGTTCTGGAGGGGGATAGGGTAGTTGGCGCCAAAACCCAAATTGGGGTAGTGTTTCGTTCGAAAACGGTTGTCCTGACTGCTGGAACCTTTCTGAATGGTTTGATTCACGTGGGTTTGAATAATTATTCTGCGGGCAGAGCGGGAGATCCCCCTGCAATCAGTCTTGGACAACGGCTTAAGGAAATGAATCTGCCACAAGGACGGCTTAAGACTGGCACGCCACCACGTATCGATGCCCGTAGTATTGATTTCAGTAAGTTGGAAGAGCAGCCTGGCGATACAGATCCTATGCCGGTATTTTCCTATATGGGGTCGGTACAGATGCATCCACGCCAGGTGTCTTGCTGGATTACGCACACCAATACCCGAACGCACGATATTATCCGCAATGGGTTGGATCGTTCACCCATGTATACCGGCGTGATCGACGGAATAGGGCCGAGATATTGCCCGTCTATTGAGGATAAAATAAACCGCTTTGCCGATAAAGACTCTCATCAGATATTCCTGGAGCCAGAGGGTCTGCTTACGAATGAAATTTATCCCAATGGAATTTCCACCAGTTTGCCCTTTGATGTGCAGCTGGAACTGATTCACACCCTGCCAGGCCTGGAGCACGCACACGTGCTGCGCCCTGGCTATGCCATCGAATATGACTATTTCGATCCACGTGGACTCAAACGCAGTCTTGAAACGAAAGTGATTTCTGGTCTGTTCTTCGCAGGGCAGATAAATGGCACTACCGGTTATGAAGAGGCTGCGGCACAAGGCTTGCTTGCCGGGCTTAATGCGTCCCGGCTGGCAAAAGGGCTTGATTCGTGGACGCCGAAACGCGACGAGGCTTATCTGGGGGTGCTGGTAGACGATTTGGTGACGCGAGGCGTAACCGAGCCGTACCGGATGTTTACCTCACGGGCAGAATATAGGTTAAGCCTGCGTGAAGACAATGCAGATTTTCGTTTGACGGAAATAGGGCGGCAGTTAGGGCTGGTTGACGATGCACGTTGGGATTTCTTTAGTAATAAGCGTGATGCGGTTCAACGGGAAGTTTCCAGACTTACGGGTACTCGCGTATCACCCAGGACATTTAACGCAGATCTATCCGAGAAGCTGCTTGGTACACAGCTGGAACGGGATTACTCGCTTGCAGATTTGTTGAAACGCCCAGCCGTAACTTATAACACCCTGACGAATGCGGCCACTGAAGATGGTACCGTGCTGGCACCTGCAGATGTTTTGTCTGACGCGGTCAAAGAGCAGGTCGAAATACAGGTGAAATACGCCGGTTATATTGCCCGTCAGCAAGAAGAAGTTACACGTCAGAGCCATCTTGAAGAACAGAAAATTCCGGCAGACCTGGACTACGAAACAGTGGCCAGTCTGTCATTTGAAGTGCGGCAGAAACTGAAGGACGCACGCCCCGAGACCGTAGGTCAGGCGCGCAGGATTTCAGGAGTAACTCCGGCTGCTATTTCCATCCTGTTGATTCATTTGAAACGTTTGCAGCTGTCGACCAAAACGCTGCGCAAAACAGCGCCCGTGGCCGTTGAAGAATGAGCAGGTGGGTATGAACGAGCATGAGAGAGCAGGGCGGCACGACCGCATTGCAGGTGCGGCCGTCAATCTGGATCTGTCCATTACCGATATGCAGATTCAGCAGTTGATAGATTATCAGGATCAGCTGTTACGTTGGAATAAAGTGTATAACCTGACTGCGTTAAGGGATCCGGATAAGGTGCTGATTCAGCATGTTTTTGATAGCTTGTCTGTGATTGGTCCCCTGAGTGACAAGTTTGCCCCAGGGCGTAAAATTTCTGTACTGGATGTGGGTTCTGGTGGTGGTCTGCCAGGGGCAGTCATGGCTATAATGAGACCTGACTGGCTGGTATGCTGCGTAGATGCCGTTGAAAAGAAAACGGCGTTTATCAGACAGGCCGCGGGCGTACTTAAGCTCCCCAATCTGGTATCCGAACATATTCGTATTGAACGAAAGCCGCCGGCTGGCGCCGACCTGGTTATTTCGCGCGCGTTTGCCTCATTGGTCGATTTCAGTGACTGGTCGGGTATGCATGTGGGTCGCGACGGGCACCTGGTCGCAATGAAAGGGCGGTTGGCACCGGAAGAAGTGTCACAGCTGGAAGAAAAGGGCGCGTGGTCGGTTGGGCAGGTTCAGAAACTGAACGTGCCGGAACTGGATGCTGAGCGTTGTCTTGTATGGTTGCAGCAAGTAGGAAAATATGACAAATGAAATAAAATCACCTCGCGTATTCTGTATTGCAAACCAGAAGGGAGGGGTAGGTAAAACGACGACGGCAATTAATCTGGCTGCCAGTCTGGCGTTACACAAAAAGCGGGTGTTGCTGGTGGATCTGGATCCGCAAGGCAATGCAACCATGGGCAGCGGCATTGATAAAAATAGTTTAAGCTTAAACATTTATCAGGTGCTGATAGGCGAAGCCAGTATCGCTGATGTACGTGTACGCTCGGAAACTGGCGGCTACGATGTCTTGCCCGGCAACCGCGAACTGTCGGGTGCAGACTTCGATCTGTTTGAGCTAGAGAACCGCGAGCATCAGCTGAAAAATGCGATTGCCCAGGTCGCTGGCGATTATGATTACGTTCTGATCGATTGTCCGCCTACGCTGTCACTGCTGACCCTGAACGGGCTGGCATGTTCAAATGGCGTCATCATTCCGATGCAGTGCGAGTATTTTGCGCTGGAGGGGCTCTCGGACCTGGTCAACACCATCAAGCGGGTGCATAAGAACATTAACCCGGATCTGAAAATGATCTGGCTACTGCGCGTGATGTATGATTCTCGCGTGACATTGCAGCAGCAGGTATCGGAACAGCTCATGGAACACTTTGGCGACAATGTGTTCAAAGCTGTCGTCCCGCGCAATGTGCGGCTGGCCGAAGCGCCCAGTCATGGCGTACCCGGCGTCCTGTACGATAAGTCGTCGCGCGGCGCCAAGGCCTATCGGGAATTCGGGCTCGAAGTCATCAAGCGCGTCAAAGCAATGGATAAGGAATAATAGAGGAAATCATGGCAACAGCGTCATCGAAAACGGCCGGCAAAACCGCAGCCAAAAGCACTACCAAAACGCCCGCAAAATCGGCTGCAAAAACGACTGCAAAATCGGTATCCAGGGCTGCCCCAGCAGCGGTAAAGAAGGCCAAGGGCCTGGGCCGCGGATTGTCAGCGCTATTGGGCAATGATATCAATGTCATCGAGGACCTGTCCCGTGACGAGAAAAAAGGCCCTGAGCTGCCCTCAAGCGTGCCGTTGAACCAGATTCGTGCCGGTAAGTACCAGCCCCGGACGCAAATGGACGAGACGGCGTTAAACGAACTGGCCGAATCGATACGCAGCCAGGGCATCATGCAGCCTATCCTGATTCGCCCGATTGCCGGAGACCAGCCGGAAAAATACGAAATTATCGCCGGCGAGCGGCGCTTTCGGGCCGCCAAACTGGCCGGCCTTGCCGAAGTGCCGGTGCTGGTGCGCGAAGTAGCCGACGAGAATGCGGCAGTCATGGCGCTGATCGAGAATATTCAGCGCGAAGACCTGAACCCGCTTGAAGAAGCCCAGGGGGTAAAACGGCTGATTGACGATTTTCAGTTCACCCATGAGCAGGCGGCCCAGGCAATTGGCCGTTCCCGCTCGCTGACCAGCAACCTGCTGCGTCTGTTGAATCTGGCCCAGCCGGTCCAGAACTTCCTGCTGCAGGGCCAGCTCGACATGGGTCATGCGCGGGCCCTGCTGGCCGTGGATTCGGCAACTCAGATCATTCTGGCCAACCAGGTTGTGGCTCGCCAACTGTCCGTGCGTGAGACCGAGAGACTCGTTAACAGCGCAGGGCAGAGCAAGGCGCAGTCCAAGCCCAAAGCAGTGAATCGGGATGTCGAGCGCCTCGAAGAGGCCCTGTCGGACCACCTGGGTACCCGCGTCAGCCTGAAAATGGGCAGCAAGGACAAGGGCCAGCTAATGATTGACTTTCATGGCTGGGAGCATCTGAACTCGCTGCTGGAAAAGCAGGGATTGAACAATATTCTGGAAAGTTGAAGACGGCGATTTGATGGCCGGATTTGCGGCAATTTTCCGACAGTTCGGTAAAAAATTGCAGTAAATCGGGTTAATCATCGTTTTGGCCATAATTAGTACTTGACAGCTAATCTCAAGTACTACATAATCCGTAGTTCTCTTGGTGGAGTGCCCGAGCGGCTAAAGGGGGCAGACTGTAAATCTGTTGGCTTACGCCTACGTTGGTTCGAATCCAACCTCCACCACCAGCCGAATTTGTTCTTTGTGAAGGCTTTTGTTAGTCATTGGCTGCCGGAGTGAGTGATTTGCCCAGATTTACATCTGCCGCAACTAGTCACCCTCCTGCTGTAACAGTGGTGATACTGGGATACGAATAGTACCGCCTCAACAATAACAAATTGCGAATGCAGGAACGTTTCAGGATCCTGCGGGTGTAGCACAATGGTAGTGCAACAGCCTTCCAAGCTGATGATGAGGGTTCGATTCCCTTCACCCGCTCCATCCCGCACCGGTTTCCTATTGTTTAGGCCATATGTACGTTAGTTTTTATATGGCCGGGACAAGTTGTTAGAAAGAATTTGCCCATGTGGCTCAGTGGCAGAGCACTCCCTTGGTAAGGGAGAGGTCGCGGGTCCGATTCCCGCCATGGGCACCACAAGCGTTTTAATTATTTATCCAGCCCCAATCTTCAGGAGTCGGTAATGGCAAAAGGTAAGTTTGAACGTACCAAACCACACGTAAACGTAGGTACGATTGGTCACGTTGACCATGGCAAAACAACGCTGACAGCGGCGATTACAACGGTATTGTCCAAAGCGTTTGGCGGCGAAGCCAAAGGCTACGACCAGATTGACGCGGCGCCTGAAGAAAAAGCGCGTGGTATCACGATCAACACGGCACACGTAGAGTACGAAACCGAAGCGCGTCACTACGCGCACGTAGACTGCCCAGGCCACGCCGACTATGTTAAAAACATGATCACGGGTGCGGCGCAGATGGACGGCGCGATCCTGGTATGTTCGGCCGCTGACGGCCCGATGCCTCAGACACGTGAGCACATTTTGCTGTCGCGTCAGGTTGGCGTGCCTTACATCGTTGTGTTCCTGAACAAAGCGGACATGGTTGACGATGAAGAGTTGCTGGAACTGGTCGAAATGGAAGTGCGCGAGCTGCTGTCCAAATACGACTTCCCGGGCGACGACACACCGATCATCAAGGGTTCAGCCAAACTGGCGCTCGAAGGCGACGAAGGTCCGCTGGGCAAGCAAGCCATTATGGCACTGGCCAACGCACTGGATACGTATATTCCTACACCAGAGCGTGCGATTGACGGCACATTCCTGATGCCAGTAGAAGACGTGTTCTCTATTTCCGGTCGTGGTACGGTTGTTACAGGTCGTATCGAGCGCGGTATCGTCAAAGTTGGCGAAGAGATTGAAATCGTCGGTATCAAAGACACTGTCAAAACCACTTGCACGGGCGTGGAAATGTTCCGCAAGCTGCTGGACGAAGGTCGTGCGGGCGATAACGTGGGTATTTTGCTGCGCGGCACCAAGCGTGAAGACGTTGAGCGTGGTCAGGTTCTGGCCAAGCCCGGTTCAATCAAACCGCACACCGGCTTTGCAGCCGAGGTGTATATTCTGTCTAAAGACGAAGGTGGTCGTCACACACCATTCTTCCAGGGCTATCGTCCCCAGTTTTACTTCCGTACAACGGACGTAACCGGTACGATCAAGCTGCCAGAAGACAAAGAAATGGTTCTGCCCGGCGATAACGTATCAATGGACGTAGAGCTGATTGCACCGATCGCCATGGAAGAAGGTCTGCGCTTCGCGATTCGCGAAGGTGGCCGTACTGTCGGCGCCGGCGTGGTTGCTAAAATCACGAAGTAATTGCAGTAATCGCCATTGCAGTACAACGCGGTGCCTGGGTAGTGTATAGTTATATATGCACTACCCTCCGCTTCTGAACCGCGCAGAAGACAGGTTTACAGGGGTATAGCTCAATTGGCAGAGCGTCGGTCTCCAAAACCGAAGGTTGTAGGTTCGATTCCTACTGCCCCTGCCACCCATTTGTGGGGCTGTAAACAGCTCAATTTAACATGTCAAATAGCAGTGTAGAAACCGTAACAACACCGTCAGACAAGTATAAGATCGTACTGGCGGTGGTCATTATTGCCGTTGGCATTTTTGCATATTCATATTTTTCCGATATGAATATCTATGCGCGTGTCGGCATGTTTGTCGGTAGTCTGGTGGTTGCTGCTTTGATTTTCTGGTTCAGCGAGTCAGGCCGCCGTTCAGTCGATTTTGCGACCGGGGCCTATTCGGAGCTCAAGCGGGTGGTTTGGCCAACACGTGCCGAAACCATCCAAATGACCGGAATCGTATTTGCCTTTGTCATTGTCATGGCCATTTTCCTATGGCTTGTTGACAAATTGATTGAGTGGATCATCTACGGCGTGTTTTTAGGCTGGAATTAAAGGACAGGCGATGAGTAAACGTTGGTACGTTGTGCATGTCTTTTCTGGCATGGAAAAAAGTGTTCATAAAGCCCTGCTCGAGCGTATCGAGCGGGCCGGCCTGCAGACCTCTTTTGGCCGCATTCTGGTTCCTTCCGAGGAAGTGATCGAAATGCGTGGCGGGCAAAAAGCCATTACTGAACGTCGGATCTTTCCTGGCTATGTGCTGGTTGAAATGGATCTGACAGACGAAACCTGGCATCTGGTCAAAAACACCAATCGTGTGACCGGGTTCCTGGGTGGATCGGGCAATCGTCCGGCGCCTATCTCTGAGAAAGAAGTGGAAAAAATTCTGTCTCAGATTGAAGAAGGCGTTGAGAAGCCCCGTCCGAAAATCCTCTTTGAAGTGGGCGAAATGCTGCGCGTCAAGGAAGGTCCGTTTGCCGATTTCAATGGCAACGTGGAAGAAGTCAATTACGAGAAAAGCAAGGTGCGTGTCAATGTGACCATTTTTGGTCGTGCCACCCCTGTTGAGCTGGATTTCAGCCAGGTCGAAAAGACCTGAGCGGTTCTTTTTCATTAACCCCGGGGAGCAGCGCAAGCTGCGATTGAACCCGTAAGGAGCATAGCATGGCGAAGAAAATCGTCGGCTTTATTAAACTGCAGGTACCTGCAGGGAAAGCCAACCCATCACCCCCAATCGGTCCTGCGCTGGGTCAGCGCGGCCTGAATATCATGGAATTCTGCAAGGCCTTCAATGCCAAAACCCAAGGCATGGAACCTGGTCTGCCAATTCCTGTTGTGATTACCGCGTTTGCTGATAAATCTTTCACATTTATCATGAAAACGCCACCGGCCACGATTCTGATCAAGAAAGCCGCCGGTATCCAGAAAGGTTCAGCACGTCCGCATACGGACAAAGTTGGCACATTGACACGTGCTCAGGCTGAAGAAATCGCAAAAACAAAAGAACCTGACCTGACCGCTGCCGATCTTGACGCAGCAGTACGTACGATTGCCGGCAGTGCCCGCAGTATGGGTATTACGGTTGAAGGAGTGAACTAATGGCTAAAGTATCTAAACGCACGGCAGCTATTGCTTCCAAAATCGATCGTAACAAGCTGTACCCTGTTGCTGAAGCCCTGACACTGGTCAAGGAAACAGCCACTGCCAAGTTTGATGAGTCTATCGACGTGGCCGTTCAGCTGGGTATTGATCCCAAGAAATCCGACCAATTGGTTCGCGGCTCCGTTGTGCTGCCTGCCGGTACAGGTAAATCCGTTCGTGTGGCAGTATTTGCCCAGGGCGAGAAAGCCGAAGCCGCCAAGGCCGCCGGCGCCGATATCGTTGGCATGGAAGACCTGGCAGACCAGATCAAGGCAGGCCAGTTCAACTTTGATATCGTGATTGCGTCTCCTGACACAATGCGTATCGTCGGTACCCTGGGTCAGATCCTGGGCCCTCGCGGCCTGATGCCTAACCCTAAAGTCGGTACCGTGACGCCAGACGTCGCTACTGCAGTGAAAAATGCCAAGGCCGGTCAGGTTCAGTACCGTACCGACAAGGCAGGTATTATTCACGCCACGATCGGTCGCGCATCTTTCGACATCGACAAGCTTCAGTCAAACCTGGCTGCTCTGGTTGACGCCCTGAACAAAGCCCGTCCGGCTACGTCAAAAGGCGTTTACCTGCGCAAGCTGGCCGTTTCATCCACAATGGGTGGCGGAGCGAAAATCGAGGTTGCCTCGCTGGCAGCCTGATAACAGAACTTTGGGCTGTGCCTGATCGCGCATCAGGCATTGCTGTCAAAGACCGCTGGAGCGGCCTGATCATCACTGTGTGATGTCCCGGGCTGCTTAAAACCGGAGACGTTTTTCCGGATCCTGCGTAGACGGCGTCCCATGGAAGAATTCTTAGCAGAGCTCGACCAGAGGTACGCCGCATATGGTTGACGCAATTGGGAACTGTTCCCAGCCGCGTCTTTAGATGGAGTGTTCAAACCGTGAGTCTCAATCGTAATGAGAAAGCGGCAGTAATCGAGGAAGTATCCGCTCAAGTAGCGAATGCACAATCCATTATTGTTGCTGAGTACCGTGGTATTGACGTTGCTTCTGTCACCGTATTGCGCAAATCTGCACGTGAATCAGGTGTTTATCTGCGTGTTCTGAAGAACACGCTGGCCCGTCGCGCGATCAATGGCACGCCTTTCGAAGGCTTGTCTGATCAACTGACTGGTCCATTGATCTATGCAATCAGTGAAGATCCTGTTTCTGCATCAAAAGTACTTTCTACATTCGCTAAAACGAATGACAAGATCGTACTCAAAGGTGGTGCCCTTCCAGGCAGCATCCTTGATTCCAACGGCGTTAAAGCCCTGGCCACCATGCCTTCTCGCGAAGAGCTGTTGTCCAAACTGTTGGGTACTATGCAGGCACCTGTTACACAATTTGTGCGTACGCTTAATGAAGTTCCAACCAAATTCGTTCGTGGCCTTGCTGCCGTGCGCGATCAGAAGGAAGCCGCTTAAGGCACCTGTTGGTTCTTTCTTAAAGACTAAGCGATACAAAACCCTGGCAATTATTTAAATTTATTCGGAGTTCTAAAATGGCTTTAAACAAAGCAGAAATCCTCGACGCTATCGCCGGCATGACTGTGCTGGAACTGTCTGAGCTGATCAAAGAAATGGAAGAAAAATTCGGCGTGTCAGCTGCTGCTGCCGCTGTTGCTGTTGCTGCTCCTGCAGCCGGTGGCGAAGCTGCTGCTGCCGCTGAACAAACTGAGTTCACAGTCGTTCTGACTGAAACCGGTGCTCAGAAAGTAAACGTCATTAAAGCCGTTCGCGAACTGACAGGTCTTGGCCTGAAAGAAGCGAAAGACCTGGTTGACGGTGCACCAAAACCAGTTAAAGAAGGCGTTTCTAAAGCTGAAGCTGAAGAAGCGAAGAAAAAACTTGAAGACGCTGGCGCTAAAGCTGAACTCAAGTAATCATCTAACGATGATACCCGGAGTGGCTTTAGCCACCTCCGGGTTTTTGCGTTTCTAGGAAAGACGACCTTTTCACTGTCTTGTCGGCAGAATAAATTGAAAGAAGGCGTTTTTCGTGGAGTCGTAAAACCCCATGGATTATGGACAACCCCATAATTCTTACAACCCTCTCGAGTCGGAGTGCTCATGCCTTACTCGTACACAGAACGAAAGCGTATCCGTAAAAGCTTCGCAAAACGCGAAGATGTCCAGGACGTACCTTATCTGTTAGCTACACAATTACATTCCTACCGTACTTTTCTGCAACAGTCGGTTTCTTCAAGCCAGCGCAAAGACGAAGGTCTGCAAGCGGCGTTTAAATCCATTTTCCCCATCGTCAGCCACAACGGCATGGCGAGGCTGGAGTTCGACAGCTATATGCTGGGCGAGCCGGTGTTTGATGTCAAAGAGTGTCAGTTGCGTGGACTGACCTTTGCCTCACCACTGCGTGCTAAAGTCAAACTGGTTCTGATGGACCGTGAAGTCAGCAAACCTACCGTCAAAGAGATCAAGGAACAGGAAGTCTACATGGGTGAAATTCCCCTGATGACAGACACCGGTTCTTTCGTGATCAACGGTACTGAGCGTGTAATCGTATCACAACTGCATCGTTCTCCCGGCGTGTTCTTTGAACACGATCGTGGGAAAACACACAGCTCGGGCAAATTGTTGTTTTCTGCCCGCGTTATTCCTTACCGTGGCTCTTGGCTTGACTTTGAGTTCGATCCGAAGGACGTGCTGTTCTTCCGTATCGACCGTCGCCGCAAGATGCCCGTGACCATCCTGCTCAAGGCCATTGGCCTGACACCGGAAACCATTCTGGCGCACTTCTACGAATTTGATCATTTTGATATCAAATCCGAAGGCGCGCTGATGCAGATGGTGCCTGAGCGGTGGAAGGGTGAAGTTGCCCGTTTCGATATTACCGACAAGAACGGTACGGTGCTGGTCGAAAAAGACAAGCGTATCAACAGCAAGCACCTGCGCGAACTGGCTAACTCCAAGATCGAGCGCATTTCCGTGCCTGAAGACTATCTGGTGGGCCGTGTGCTGGCCAAGAATGTGATCAGTGCGGATACCGGCGAAGTGATCGCCAATGCCAATGATGAAATCACCGAATCTTTGCTGACCAAGATCCGTGATGCGAACGTGCATGAAATCCAGACCATTTTCACCAATGAACTGGATCGTGGCGCGTTTATTTCACTGACCCTGCGCACCGATGAAACGGCAGACCAGATGGCTGCGCGCGTAGCCATCTACCGCATGATGCGTCCTGGCGAGCCACCGACCGAAGAAGCGGTCGAGGCATTGTTCCAGCGTCTGTTCTATAGCGAAGAGTCTTACGATCTGTCTCGCGTGGGCCGGATGAAAGTCAACAGCCGTCTGGGCCGTGGTGACGATATCACTGGTCCGATGACCCTGACCGACGAAGACATTCTGGAAACCATCAAGGTGCTGGTTGCACTGCGTAACGGCCAGGGCGTGATCGACGATATCGATCACCTGGGTAACCGTCGTGTGCGTTGTGTGGGCGAGCTGGCAGAGAACCAGTTCCGTGCTGGTCTGGTGCGCGTAGAGCGTGCCGTCAAAGAGCGTCTGGGTCAGGCTGAAGCCGATAACCTGATGCCGCACGATCTGATTAACTCCAAGCCTATTTCGGCTGCCATCAAGGAGTTCTTCGGTTCAAGCCAGTTGTCGCAGTTCATGGACCAAACCAATCCGCTGTCTGAAATTACCCACAAGCGTCGTGTTTCTGCATTGGGCCCAGGTGGTCTGACGCGTGAACGCGCCGGCTTCGAGGTGCGGGACGTGCATCCGACGCACTATGGTCGTGTATGCCCGATCGAAACGCCTGAGGGTCCAAACATCGGTCTGATCAACTCCATGGCGCTGTATGCCCGTCTGAATGACTACGGCTTCCTGGAAACACCGTACCGCAAGATTATCGATGGCAAGGTCAGTGACCAGATCGAGTATCTGTCGGCCATTGAGGAAAGCAACTATGTGATCGCCCAGGCCAACGCGGTGCTGGACGAAGAAGGTCGCTTCCAGGATGACCTGATCGCCTGCCGTGAAGCCGGTGAAACCATGCTGACTGCGCCTGAAAACGTGCACTACATGGACGTGGCGCCATCGCAGATCGTTTCTGTAGCGGCCTCGCTGATTCCGTTCCTGGAACACGACGATGCGAACAGGGCGCTGATGGGCGCCAACATGCAACGTCAGGCTGTTCCTTGTCTGCGTCCTGAAAAACCGCTGGTTGGTACCGGTATTGAACGTACCGTGGCGGTTGACTCGGGCACGACAGTGCAGGCAACACGGGGTGGTATCGTTGATCATGTTGACGCCGATCGCGTGGTGATCCGTGTCAATGACGACGAGAACCAGGCCGGTGAAGTCGGTGTGGATATCTACAACCTGATCAAGTACACGCGTTCTAACCAGAACACCAACATCAACCAGCGTCCTATCGTCAAACGTGGTGATCACGTTGCCCGTGGCGATGTGCTGGCCGATGGTGCCTCGACCGATCTGGGCGAACTGGCTCTGGGTCAGAACATGCTGATCGCGTTCATGCCATGGAACGGCTACAACTTCGAGGATTCGATCCTGATCTCCGAAAAAGTCGTGGCCGATGACCGTTATACGTCTATCCATATTGAAGAGCTGACCGTCGTTGCCCGTGATACCAAACTCGGTAACGAGGAAATCACACGCGACATCAGCAACCTGGCAGAAACCCAGCTGAACCGTCTTGACGAGTCTGGTATTGTGCATATTGGTGCGGAAGTGCGCGCCGATGACGTACTGGTCGGTAAAGTCACGCCAAAAGGCGAGACCCAGCTGACACCGGAAGAAAAACTGCTGCGTGCGATTTTCGGTGAAAAGGCCTCTGATGTAAAAGACACTTCGCTGCGCGTGCCCTCAGGCATGGTCGGCACTGTGATCGACGTTCAGGTCTTTACCCGTGAAGGCGTTCCCCGCGACAAGCGTGCCGAGGCCATCATTAATGATGAGCTGAGCCGCTATCGTCAGGATCTGAATGACCAGCTGCGTATTGTTGAGAACGACACCTTCGATCGTATCCGCAAGCTGCTGCTGGGCAAGACTGTCAACGGCGGCCCGAACCGTCTGCCAAAAGGATCGGTCATTACCGAAGAATACCTGGATGGCGTAGAGCGCTGGCACTGGTTCGATATCCGTCTGTCTGACGAAGGCGCCGCAGTGGCCCTGGAGCAGACCAAGGAATCGGTCGAGCAGAAACGCCACGAGTTTGATCTGGCCTTCGAAGAGAAGCGCAAGAAACTGACTCAGGGCGATGAACTGCCACCGGGCGTGCTCAAGATGATCAAGGTCTATCTGGCCGTGAAACGTCGTCTGCAGCCAGGTGACAAAATGGCCGGCCGTCACGGTAACAAGGGCGTGGTATCGCGTATTACACCTGTGGAAGATATGCCTCATATGGCTGACGGTACGCCTGCCGACATCGTGTTGAACCCGCTGGGTGTGCCATCACGGATGAACGTGGGTCAGGTGCTTGAAGTGCATCTGGGCTGGGCTGCCAAGGGTGTGGGCCACCGGATTGCCGATCTCATGAAAGATGAGCGCTCGGTTCAGGTGGGACAGATCCGCGAGTACCTGGACAAGGTGTACAACAACACCGGTGCCAAGGCACAGATTGATACCCTGACCGATGACGAGATCATCGAAATGGCACGCAATCTGCGCAACGGCGTGCCGCTGGCAACGCCGGTATTTGACGGCGCCACCGAGGACGAAATTACCAGTATGCTGGAGCTGGCCTATCCTGATGATGTGAAAGAACGTCTGCAACTGACCGACTCTCGCACCCAGGCTTACCTGTTCGACGGTCGTACGGGCGAGCGCTTTGAGCGTCCCGTTACTATCGGCTACATGCATTACCTGAAACTGCATCACCTGGTCGACGACAAGATGCATGCACGTTCTACTGGTCCTTACTCTCTCGTTACGCAGCAGCCATTGGGTGGTAAAGCCCAGTTTGGTGGCCAGCGCTTCGGTGAGATGGAGGTGTGGGCACTTGAGGCCTATGGTGCTTCGTATACGCTGCAGGAAATGCTGACCGTTAAATCGGATGACATTGCTGGCCGTACCAAAGTGTATGAGAACATCGTTAAGGGCGATCACGTCATCGACGCAGGTATGCCTGAGTCGTTCAACGTGCTGGTGAAAGAGATTCGTTCTCTGTCACTGGACATGGATTTGGAGCGTAAAGAATGAAGGGATTACTAGGTTTATTCAAACAGATTTCCCCGGATGAGCAGTTCGATGCCATCAAGATTGGGATTGCCTCTCCTGAAAAAATCCGTTCATGGTCCTATGGCGAAGTCAAAAAGCCAGAAACCATCAACTATCGGACATTCAAGCCGGAACGTGATGGTTTGTTCTGCGCCAAGATCTTTGGCCCGATCAAGGATTACGAATGTCTTTGCGGTAAATACAAGCGCCTGAAACATCGTGGCGTGATCTGCGAAAAATGCGGCGTTGAAGTGACGGTGACCAAAGTGCGTCGTGAACGCATGGGTCACATCGAACTGGCCAGCCCGGTTGCGCACATCTGGTTCCTGAAAAGCCTGCCATCCCGTCTGGGTATGGTGCTGGACATGACCCTGCGCGATATCGAACGCGTACTGTACTTTGAAGCATGGTGCGTGATCGAGCCTGGCATGACACCGCTCAAGCGCGGTCAGATCATGTCCGACGACGATTTCCTGGCCAAGACCGAAGAGTACGGCGATGACTTCACGGCCCTGATGGGTGCGGAAGCCGTGCGGGAACTGCTGCGCACGATCGATATTGATCGTGAAGCCGAGTCTTTGCGTGCCGAACTGAAAGCCACCAGCTCCGATGCCAAGATCAAAAAGATCTCCAAGCGTCTGAAAGTGATTGAAGGCTTCCAGAAATCCGGTATCAAACCGGACTGGATGGTCATGGAAGTGCTGCCCGTGCTGCCGCCGGACTTGCGTCCGTTGGTACCACTGGATGGCGGGCGCTTTGCGACCTCAGACCTGAATGACCTGTACCGTCGCGTGATCAACCGTAATAACCGGCTCAAGCGTCTGATCGAACTGAAGGCACCTGACATCATTCTGCGGAATGAAAAACGGATGCTGCAGGAATCGGTTGACTCGCTGCTGGATAACGGTCGTCGCGGCAAGGCCATGACTGGCGCCAACAAGCGTCAGCTCAAGTCTCTGGCCGATATGATCAAGGGTAAAAGCGGTCGGTTCCGTCAGAATCTGCTGGGTAAACGCGTGGACTACTCTGGTCGTTCCGTGATCGTGGTGGGCCCGCAGCTCAAACTGCACCAATGCGGTCTGCCCAAGCTGATGGCGCTGGAACTGTTCAAGCCGTTTATTTTCAACCGTCTTGAGATTATGGGTCTGGCGACCACGATCAAGGCCGCGAAAAAACTGGTTGAAGCCCACGAGCCTGTGGTCTGGGATATTCTGGAAGAGGTCATTCGCGAACACCCTGTCATGCTCAACCGTGCGCCTACGCTGCACCGTCTGGGTATTCAGGCATTCGAACCGGTCCTGATCGAAGGTAAGGCGATTCAGTTGCACCCACTGGTGTGTGCAGCCTTTAACGCCGACTTTGACGGTGACCAGATGGCAGTCCACGTGCCTCTGTCGCTTGAAGCACAGCTGGAAGCCCGCACCCTGATGCTGGCCTCCAACAACATCCTGTTTCCTGCCAGCGGCGAGCCTTCCATTGTGCCTTCCCAGGATATCGTGCTGGGTCTGTACTACGCGACTCGTGAACGTATCAACGGCAAGGGCGAAGGTCTGTTCTTTGCCGATCTGGCAGAGCTGATTCGTGCCTATGACAACCGTGTAGTTGAGCTGCAGTCACGCGTGACTGTGCGTCTGAACGAATACGTGAAAGACGACCAGGGCGAATGGCAGCCTGTACTGCGCCGCTTTGAAACGACCGTTGGCCGTGCGATCCTGTCGGAAATTCTGCCTAACGGGCTTCCGTTCAGCGTGCTGAACCGTGCCCTGAAAAAGAAAGAAATTTCACGCCTGATCAACCAGTCCTTCCGTCGTTGTGGTTTACGCGATACCGTGATTTTTGCTGACAAGCTGATGCAGTCCGGTTTCCGCCTGGCCACCCGTGGTGGTATTTCAATTGCCATGGGCGATATGGTTATTCCGACTGTGAAGGAAGAAATTCTGACGCAGGCCAGCAATGAAGTTAAAGAGATCGACAAGCAATATTCGTCAGGTCTGGTGACTTCGCAGGAACGGTATAACAACGTGGTCGACATTTGGGGCAAGGCCGGTGACAAAGTGGGCAAGGCCATGATGGAGCAACTGGCGACAGAGCCGGTTGTAACCCGTCTGGGTGAAAATGCTCGCCAGGAATCGTTCAACTCCATTTACATGATGGCCGACTCCGGCGCCCGTGGTTCAGCAGCGCAGATTCGTCAGCTGGCCGGTATGCGTGGTCTGATGGCCAAGCCTGATGGCTCGATCATCGAAACGCCCATTACCGCCAACTTCCGTGAAGGTCTGAACGTACTGCAGTACTTCATCTCCACCCACGGTGCGCGTAAAGGTCTGGCCGATACTGCGCTGAAAACAGCGAACTCCGGTTACCTGACTCGTCGTCTGGTTGACGTGACCCAGGATCTGGTTATCACTGAAACCGATTGCGGCACAAGCAACGGCTATCTGATGAAAGCCCTGGTTGAAGGTGGTGAGGTCATTGAACCGTTGCATGACCGTATTCTGGGTCGTGTGGCGGCTGCCGATATCGTCAATCCCGATACGCAGGAAACGGCGATTGCCGCCGGCACCCTGCTGGATGAAGATGCGGTAGAGCTGATCGATCGCATTGGCGTGGATGAAGTCAAGATCCGCACACCGCTGACCTGCGAAACCCGTCATGGGCTTTGCGCACACTGCTATGGCCGTGACCTGGGTCGCGGCAATATGGTCAACACCGGTGAAGCCGTGGGTGTTATTGCTGCCCAGTCTATTGGTGAACCGGGTACCCAGCTGACCATGCGTACGTTCCACATTGGTGGTGCGGCCTCACGTGCAGCCATGGCCTCTTCGGTTGAAACCAAGTCTGCCGGTACGGTGGGCTTTGCCGGTTCCATGCGGTATGTGACTAATGCGAAAGGCGAGCGTGTGGCCATTTCCCGTTCCGGTGAAATCGTGATTTTCGACGATAGCAACCGTGAACGTGAACGTCACAAGATTCCTTACGGTGCAACCGTGCTGGTGGGCGATAACGATACCGTGAAAGCCGGTACACGCCTGGCTTCATGGGATCCGCTGACCCGTCCGATCGTGTCCGAATACTCGGGTGAGGTCCGCTTCGAGAATATCGAAGAGGGTCAGACCGTTGCCAGACAGGTTGATGATGTAACCGGTCTGTCCACGCTGGTGGTTATTACACCGAAAACACGTGGCGGAAAAACGCTGATGCGTCCTCAGATCAAGCTGATCAATGACGCAGGTGAAGAGGTGAAAATTGCCGGTACTGACCACTCCGTGAATATTTCATTCCCGGTTGGTGCACTGATTACCGTGCGTGACGGCCAGCAGGTCAATATTGGTGAGATTCTGGCTCGTATTCCACAAGAGTCACAGAAAACCCGCGATATTACCGGGGGTCTGCCGCGCGTGGCCGAGCTGTTCGAGGCCCGTTCACCGAAAGACGCCGGTATGCTGGCAGATGTCACAGGTACTGTGTCGTTTGGTAAGGATACCAAGGGTAAACAGCGTCTGGTCATTACCGAGACCGATGGTACGGTGCATGAGTTCCTGATTCCGAAAGAGAAACAGGTGCTGGTACATGACGGCCAGGTGGTCAACCAGGGTGAGATGATTGTGGACGGTCCGGCTGATCCTCACGATATTCTGCGTCTGCAGGGCATCGAGAAGCTGGCCATCTACATCGTCAACGAAGTTCAGGACGTGTACCGTCTGCAGGGCGTAAAGATCAATGACAAGCACATTGAAGTGATCGTGCGTCAGATGTTGCGTCGTGTGAACATCGTGGATGCAGGCGATACCTCGTTCATCACGGGTGAACAGGTTGAACGTGCCGAGTTGCTCAACGAGAATGATCGTGTGGTTGCCGATAACAAGATTCCGGCGACCTACGACAATATCCTGCTGGGTATCACCAAGGCATCGCTGTCTACCGACTCGTTCATCTCTGCGGCTTCCTTCCAGGAAACCACAAGGGTGCTGACCGAAGCGGCCATCATGGGTAAACGTGATGATCTGCGCGGTCTGAAAGAAAACGTGATCGTGGGACGTCTGATTCCTGCCGGAACCGGTATGTCTTTCCACCTGGCTCGCAAAGCCAAAGAGGAAAGCGAACGTGCCGAACGCGCTGCCGTGCGTGCCCAGGAGAATCCTTTCGAGGAGTCTGCTCCGGTTACGCTGGACAACGTGTTTGCACCTTTGGGTACCAACACCGACGAAGAGCCGCCTGCTGCCGAATAAGCGGACAGGTCAACTGTTGTCATCCCGGCTTCGGCCGGGACCTAAAAGCGCCTTGCAGCAGTCACGCAAGGCGCTTTTTTCATGCGGGCAATTCATGACGACATGAAAAAATTAACCTTTGTTTAAGTAAGCAAGCAGTACATTTGAACTGTTCGGTGGCTTTGCAAGACGCCACCAGCACATTTCGATACAATAAATCTCCCCCATACCCAACTGTCTAAGCGAAGAAACCCATGGAAAAAGTGTCCCTTGATAAGAACAAGATCAAAATTGTATTGCTCGAAGGCGTTCATCAGAATGCGCTGGATGTGCTGCATGCATCGGGCTACAGCAATATCGACTATCACAAGAAAGCATTGGAAGGCGATCAGCTCAAACAAGCCGTTGCCGATGCACATTTCGTAGGGATCCGCTCGCGCACCCAACTGAGTGCAGACGTGTTGCAGTCGGCCAGGAAACTGGTCGGTGTTGGCTGTTTCTGTATCGGCACCAACCAGGTGGACCTGCAAGCGGCCAAAAAGCTGGGTATTCCTGTCTTTAACGCACCCTTTTCCAATACCCGGTCTGTCGCAGAACTGGTCCTGGCAGAACTTATTCTGCTGATGCGCCGCGTGCCTGCTGCCAATGCCGAAGTGCATCGCGGTGAATGGGTTAAATCGGCAGCGGGCAGCCATGAGGTGCGTGGCAAGAAGCTGGGGATTATCGGTTATGGTCACATCGGCACACAGCTGTCGGTCCTGGCCGAGGCGCTGGGCATGGAAATCTATTTCTATGATGTCGAAAGCAAGCTGCCGCTGGGCAATGCCCGCGCCGTCAGTTCGCTTACCGATCTGCTGAATATTGCAGATGTGGTTTCGTTGCACGTTCCGGAAAACGATAGCACCAAGAACCTGATGAGCGCAGAACGCATTGCGCAAATGAAGGTGGGCGCGCATCTTATCAATGCGTCCCGCGGTACAGTGGTCGATATCGAGGCACTGGCGCTGGCGCTTGAAGAAAAACGCCTGGCCGGCGCGGCCATTGACGTCTTTCCGTCAGAGCCCAAGTCAAACAATGAAGAGTTCGTTTCTCCATTGCGCAAGTTCGATAACGTGATCCTGACGCCGCATATCGGTGGTTCCACTTCCGAAGCCCAGGAGAACATTGGCATCGAAGTGGCCAGCAAGCTGGTCAAATACTCTGACAATGGGTCTACGCTGTCTGCCGTGAACTTCCCAGAGGTGTCGCTGCCAGAGAACAAGAGCGCCCGTCGCTTTTTGCATATTCACGAGAACCGTCCTGGCGTGCTCACGGCAATTAACCAGGTATTCCAGCAGGATGGGGTCAATATTGTTGGTCAGTATCTGCAGACTGATCCGCAAAATGGCTATGTGGTTATCGATGTGGAAACGCCTGA
This sequence comes from Advenella incenata, assembly GCF_004217095.1. Lineage (GTDB taxonomy): Bacteria > Pseudomonadota > Gammaproteobacteria > Burkholderiales > Burkholderiaceae_B > Advenella > Advenella incenata. The sequence goes on from NZ_SHKO01000002.1 coordinate 78,023, forward strand.
CGTGGACAAGGCGCTGGAGCAACTCAAGGCGATCGCCGGCACCATCAAGGCGCGCGTTCTGTATTGATCCTGCAGTAGCAGACAATTGAAGGCAGTGAACCAGGCCCGCCGCAGCGCAATGTTGTGGCGGGCCTGGTTTTTTCCGGATAAGGCCGGACGGACCCCTGGGCCGCAACGGCCCGTTGGCACTGCACGGGCCTTATTGCTCGCTGAGCAGAGGCAGGAGCAGCAGCGGCGCGGCAGTCAGGCCTGCGTGATCCATGTGGCGGCCGGTGCTGCCTTGACCGCCATGAGCACGCGCTGGTTCAGTTTTGCAGGCCGAGTCGAATCAGCTTGCCGTCGCCGGTATCGGTCAGGACATAGACGTAGCCATCGGGACCCACTTTCACATCGCGAATGCGTTCGCCTTCGAATATCACCTGTTCGTCCTTGAGGGTAGCGCCATCCACTTTCAGGTTTAGCAGGCGTTGTTGGGCCAGCGCGCCGATAAACACCGACTGCTTCCATGGCGCAAAACGGTCGTGGTCGTAAAAGGCCATGCCGCTGATTGCCGGTGAGACTTTCCAGGCGTAAATGGGTTGGGTCAGCCCGGCGCCATCGGTGCCTTTGGCTTCGGGAATCGGCAATCCGGAGTAATTGATGCCATAGGTGGCCAGCGGCCAGCCATAGTTCTTGCCGGGCTCGGGAATATTGACTTCATCTCCACCGCGCGGGCCATGTTCATTGGTCCACAAGGCGCCAGTCCAGGGATTGAGCGCAGCACCCTGCTGATTGCGATGTCCGTAAGACCAGATCTCGGGGCGCACGCCCTGTTTGCCCACGAATGGATTGTCCTGGGGAATGCGCCCGTCAGGGAACAGCCGCACAATCTTGCCTTGCAACTTATCCAGGTCCTGGGAAGTAGGGCGTTGGTCGTTCTCGCCCAGCGCAATGAACATGTAGCCCTTGCGATCGAAAATGATGCGCGAGCCGAAATGGTTACCGACTGACAGCTTGGGCTCCTGGCGGAAAACGACTTTGAAGGTGTCCAGTTTGGTGTTGTCCTCAGACAGACGGCCGAAGCCGACGGCCGTGCCTGCTTTACCGTCTTTACCTTCTTCGGCATAACTGAGATAAATATGACGGGTTTTGGCAAAATCCGGAGCCAGGACGACATCGAGCAAACCGCCCTGACCGTTGGCCCAGACCTTGGGGCTGCCGCTGATCACAACCGGTTTGTCACTGCCCTGTTTCCAGTAATTGAGATGGCCGCTGCGCTCGGTAATGAGCATGCCGGCGTCGTTCGGCAAAAAGGCCATCGACCAGGGATGCTCCAGCCCCTTAAGAAGCGTTTCGGTGGTGACGTTCTGGGCAACGGGTGCTTTGTCCCCCGGCGACATGATGGTCGTCTGTGCCTGTGCCGTGGCCACCTGCACACAGCTGACGGCTACGGCGGCCATCAATAGGCTGGCGAGCGTGCTGCGCGAAAGCAGGCGCCTGGCGGGCTGGTGGGTGAACGACTTAGGGAGGGATTGTAAGCGCGACGTAGCGGGAACGGCTGGTTTCATACTGAGCTCCTTGGCTGGGTGGCAGTGGGTGCATCGGCCGACGACTGCAATGCAGCGGCGCGATGCCGGTGACATGCATGAGACAGATACAGTTTGAAGATGACAAATAGCTGAATGACAAAGATGATTAGAATATAAACGAATATGCGCGCAACTGGCAGAAGATGGTTATGACAATTGAAAATCAATGAGGCGTACGAGGGGCCTGGCGTACACTGAATCGGCCAGACTGTGTCGTGAACAAAGGGCGGAATCAGGGTTTGGGGACGCACCAGAAAAGCGAACCAGAAAAGCGAACCAGGGCGTGGCGCAATCCACGGCGAGATCACGCTAATGGCGTGCGCGCAAAGCGCACCGGCAATGCCAGATTGAACAATTGGACAGACGCGATGGCATGGTTATTGCTTTGGCTATATTGACTCTATTGATTATTAAGACTTTACGCAGGCGAACAAACCCATGGAACATTACGCTTTTGCCACCGTTGCCAGATTGGCCAGCCAACTGAGCAGGCAAGGCCTGACTTCGGAGTTGCTGACGACGTTTTTTCTCAGGCGTATTGAAAAATACAATCCAATGCTCAATGCCTTTGTGGCCGTATTTGGCGAGCAGGCGATCCGGGATGCGAAGGCCTCCGATGCCAGGCGAGCAGCCGGGCAGTCCTTGGGGCTGCTTGACGGCATTCCCGTGGCAGTCAAGGATCTGATCGATGTTGCCGGTACGGTGACCACCGGGGGATCTGCGGTACACCGCGGCCAGGCCAGCAGCCAGACGGCGCCGCTGGTGCAACGATTGCAGGCGCAGGGCGCGATTGTGATCGGCAAGACCCAAACGGTTGAATTTGCCTTTGGCGGCTGGGGCACCAATGCGCATCTGGGAACGCCACATAACCCCTGGGACGCCAATCGAGCCCGTGCGCCGGGCGGCTCTTCCAGTGGTTCAGCGGTCGCTGTGGCTGCCGGTCTGGTGCCCTGCGCCATTGGCACTGATACAGGCGGTTCGGTGCGGATCCCTGCGGCTTTCTGTAGTCTGACGGGTTTGAAAATGACCGCCGGACAGACGGATATGAGCGGCATTCTGCCTCTGGCGACCATGCTCGATAGCGTTGGGCCGATTACGCGTACTGCCGATGACGCCGCCATTTTGTACCGGGCGCTTACCTGTGAACCGGGCGAAGTGCTGGATGAGTCGTGTCATCGGCTGCTGGATGATGGCAGCGGGCTGGATGGCATGACACTGGGCGTCATGCCCGACGAGCAATACGATACGGATGTGCAGCGTTCTGTACGGCTGGGTGTGCGCGACATGGTGCGCATGGCGGAAATGGCCGGGGCCAATATTGTGCGGGAGCGGCCGCCGCTATCGTTTAACACGGTTTTTGAGCAAAGCAGTCTGCTGATGGCGGCCTGCGCCTGGCGTTTGCATGGCGCCCTGGTGCAGGACCACGATGCGCCCATGGACCCGTTTGTTCGCAGGCGGATGCTTGCCGGTCAGGCGGTTTCACAAACGCAATATGAAGAGCTGCTGGCGCAGCATCAGGCCGCCATAGGCATATGGCAGGCCTGGATGGCGGATAAGGATGCGTTCATGATTCCCACGGTGCCCGCGATTGCGCCGTTACTGGCGGACCTGGATGAGGACACGAGCCCGGCATTCTTCACGCGCCTTGCCAACTGGACCGGCGGCTGTGCGCTGGCGTTGCCGGCCGGCTTTGACCCGGGCAATATGCCGGTAAGTGCGCAGCTGGTGGGCAAAGCGCAAGACGAGCGGCGGCTATTGCAGATTGGCAGTGTGATTCAATCACTGACTGCCTGGCATTCCTACTCGCCAACCCTCCAGGGCTAGGGTGCAGCTGCAACGTGTATCGGTATGCGCCATTGCAATGACCAGGAGGGCTACCGATAGCTTTTCAGATGGATGCTGGTTTCTGAGTTGCTGATATTGCGGATCAGGCGGATCCGCTCCAGCGCCTGACCCAGCTCAGCCAGTGAGCCGGCTTCCAGTTCTGCCAGCAGATCCCAGCGACCATTGGTGTCATGCAAGGCCACGATGCAGGGTTCCCCCAGCAGGCTGGCGATTACCTGGCGACTCATATTCCCTTCAATGGCAATGCTCATCCATGCACGGATGGTTTGGGTCTGCGTGTCTGGACGCAATTGCACCGTGTATCCGACGATTACGCCGCTGTCCTCCAGCCGCAGCATTCGGTTGCGTATCGTGCCGCGCGAGAGGCCGAGTTTTTTTGCCAGATCCGCGACTGTATATCGCGCGTTCTGGCGTAACAACGAGATGAGTGCTTGGTCAGTGGAGTCCATATTTACTCATTTAGACAATTTATGTTGCCATTATGGCAAAAGAATGGACAAAAATGTGCAAAATTGCCGATATGCTTTGCCGCGACAATGCGGCACACTAAGGTACAAAGACACGCAGTGAATAAAACACAGTAAATAAAACACAGTAAATAGTCGTGTTGGCACAGGACACCCCCGGTTCTGCAAGGCGGAGTTGGAAAACGGCTTGCAGAGCACATCATCTACCGACAGCCTGGGAACAGGCAACGGGATGAACAGGGGGTAGGGCGGGCAGGGCCAGGGTACGCGAGTATCACGGGCATTGACCTTCTGTTATTGGCGCCGACAACACATCAGACGGAGATAACCATGAGTAACTTGACACAAACGAATCTGAATACGGGGCTGATCCGTCCGCAGGACGTGGCCCGCATCGTGCAGCGGCAGGGCATGAAGCAGACGCTTGACGGCGTGATGAACTATATCCTGTCAGACTATTTGCGCTGGGATGAATTTGACAAATCGTCCCGGGTTGCCAAATATGTGCAGGATGGTGTGATGGAATTGATGCCCATTGCAGACAAACAGAATTATTCGTTCAAGTATGTCAATTGTCATCCGCATAACCCTCAGGAAGGTTTGTCGACGGTGCTTGCATTTGGTGCGCTGGTTGACAACAGCACCGGCAAGCCCGAGGTCATTTGTGAACTGACATTGACCACAGCGCTGCGAACTGCAGCCATGTCGGCATTGGCGGCAAAGTATCTGGCGCGTAGCAACAGCCGTCGAATGGCCCTGATCGGCAACGGTTGTCAAAGCGAATTTCAGGCGCTGGCTTTTCATTATCTGCTGGGAATTGAGCACTTGAGCGTTTATGATCTTGATCGTGACGCGTCCCAAAAGCTGGCCGATAATCTGCGCCACACCGGCATGACAGTAGACATTGCCGACAGTGTGGCCGACGCCGTCCGGGACGCCGATATTGTGACAACCGTGACCGCCGAGTATTCGCGAGCACATATCCTGACCCCCGAGATGATCAAGCCAGGTATGCATATCAATGCCGTCGGTGGCGATTGCCCGGGTAAAACTGAGCTGCACCCGGATATCCTGCCACTGGCCACCGTGTTCGTCGAATTCGAACCGCAAACCCGGGTGGAAGGCGAATTGCAGAATGTGGACGCAGACTTTCCTGTGCGGCACTTGTGGCAGGTCTTTCAGGGTCAGGCCAAAGGCCGTGAGACCGATACACAGATTACCCTGTTTGATTCGGTCGGTTTCGCGCTGGAAGACTTCTCTGCGCTGGTCTATATGCGGGATACGGCACGCAAGCTGGGTCTGATGCAACCCATTTCGCTGGTGCCTGAATTGGCCGATCCGAAGGATCTGTTTTCCTATCTTGGCGTCGGCCAGGTCCAACGGGAAGCCGAACCGATTGCCGCATTACCCTGAGTGGGAAGGGGCCGGCCAAAGCGCCGGCCGCAGAAATGGCCAAACTGCAGCCCTTGAGCTACTTGCTATAGGCAAACAACATGGCACCCGCGTTTTTATCGACTGATTTTCATTATTTAGCAGGTCTGCCAGTCTTGTCATGAGATCCATACGCGCATGAAAAATAGCCATGACCAACGCGGGGGCGTCTTCACGCGGCAGGCAAAAGACCGAGTGATGCTCGAAATGGGCCATCCTTAGATTGTTTATCAGGAGCGAGTATCATCGGCAGATGATGCCAGTCGCTCCACTATAAAATCAATGAAGGCACGGGTTTTGGCGGATAACTGATCGCGGGTGGGAAACACGGCATAGATGTCGGCCGGCTCGTACCAATCTGGCAGCACGATCTGCAAGTCGCCCTTTGCCAGCAAAGGCTCAATACTCCACTCAGAACGCAGCAGCAAACCATAGCCCTCGAGCGCCCAACGCAGCGCTACATCGCCGTCATTGGTGCTCATGCGAGCGCGGACTTTGACCATTTCTTTTCGTTCAGCGTTGCGCAAATTCCAGATACCAAAGGTCTGCTCGTTTTCGTGCAGCACCACGGCCTGATGCCGTGCCAATTCAGCAAGGTTGTCCGGCGTACCATGCGCTTTCAGGTATGCGGGAGAGGCACAGAGCAAGCGACGATTATTGCGCAGTTTTCGCGCACTCAGCCGCGTATCGGCGAGTTCGCCAACGCGAATGCCAATGTCATAGCCGTCTTTCACCAGATTCAGCGGCGTGTCGCTAAGATGCAGTTGCACCTCCAGGTCAGGGTGTTTCCTGGCGAATGCGCTAAGCAACAGGCAGATGACCGCCCGTCCAAATCCCAGGCTTGCATTCACCCGTAACAAACCCGTGGGCTGGGAGGTCACGCCACGCAAGGTCTGCTCCAGTTCGTCCAGGCCAACCACCAGGCGTTTGCCTTCCTGGAGGTATCGTTCTCCTTCCGGCGTAATGCGTAGCGTGCGGGTGGTACGCTGCACCAGCCGCACGCCCAATCTACGTTCCAGAGCCATTAATCGCTTGCTGACAGCGGCGCCGGTAATACCCATCTCTCGGCCCGCGCGCACCAGGCTGCCCGTACGCGCAATCGCAATGAACAATTCGAGATCATCGTATTTTGTTCGCATATTATCAACTTTTAGGAACTAATGATTCTAGTTTATTTATATTATTAATTATAAATAGATAATATAGACTGGAGGCATGATTTCCCAAATACGGAACGCATCCAATGAATATGCCTTCCGGTACTTGAAGAAAGCAACGCTGCTACAAGAATTTCTGGCTTCATCGAATCGGGCCGACAACGCGAAAAAGGTAACGTCAGTATGTTTGAGAATTTTTCCACTGAAAACTTCACCATGAAGGATGGCGTACGCATTCATGCCCGGGTGGGAGGGAGCGGGCCCGGCTTGCTTTTGATGCATGGCCATCCGCAAACCCACGCCATGTGGCACAGGATTGCGCCCAGCTTGGCGCAGCACTATACCGTTGTTGCGCCTGACATCAGAGGCTTTGGGGACTCATCAAGGCCAGAGCCTGGTGTGGAGAATGTGGCCTACTCCAAGCGCGCCATGGCGCAAGACATGGCAGACATCATGGGCGAGCTCGGGTTCGAGCACTTTATGGTCGGTGGCCACGATCGGGGCGCGCGCGTCGCCCATCGGCTCGCCCTGGACCACCCGGATCGGGTGCGGCGGTTGTTCTTTCTGGATATTGCGCCGACGCTGGCCATGTACGAGCGCACATCAATGGCCTTCGCACGCGCGTACTGGCACTGGTTTTTCCTGATTCAGCCTGCCCCCTTGCCCGAAAGGCTGATTGAGAGCGACCCCGTTGCCTACCTGCACAATGTTTCGGGCCGGCGGCATGCCGGCTTGTCTGCTTTCCACCCCGACGCGCTGGCAGAGTATGAGCGTTGTATCGCCCTGCCATTGACCGCCAGAAGCATATGCAGCGACTACCGTGCTTCCGCAGGTATCGATCTTGAGCACGATGAACATGATCGGGATGCCGGCAATCATCTTGCCATGCCGTTGCGCGTACTGTGGGCCGAGCACGGCGCTGTCGGCCAGAACTTCGATGTGCTCTCGCTATGGAAAGACCTATCCGGTAGCGACGTAAGCGGCCATTCGGTGGGTTGCGGCCACTACCTGGCCGAAGAGCAGCCGGATATTATCCTGCAGGAAATGATGACGTTCTTCGGTTCGCAGAACGGCGATTAGGCTTGGAGCCAGCGCCACTCTTTGGTGTTGCCAGTCAGATAGCTCAATTGTGAGGTGGCTCACAGGGCAGTTCTGGTTTGTTTACACAACGTACGCCGTGGCGGTAGGTCAAGCAGTCACCATTTAACCTGAACGCCGGGTGTACGCTAGCAACCCATCCAAATCATTTATCAAAGATGCGCCAGCAAATGGCATGAATACGTACAATGGCGTCATTACCATTTCGGTTGCGTTGTTCATGTCATTTTCCGATTCAGATCAGCCGACGCTGCTGCAACTGTGGTTTGCCGGCCCCGCCTTGCAGGTAGAGTACGATCCGTTGGCGCTGACTCCGCAGGATCGCGCTCGCGAGGCGGCTCGCCTGAGCGCGCGCAAAGCCTACGAGTGGCGTGTCAGCCGCGCACTGCAGCGCCGCCTGCTTGACCCCTATCGATCATCGAGCTTGTCGCACAGCGCCGGTCATGCCCTGTGGGCGGCATCATCGCGGCATGCGCAGATCGGTGTTGATCTGGAACGGATACGCGCTATTGATGAACTGGCGCTGGCCGAACTGATCGCCCTTGAGGATGAAAAGCAGCTGTTGCGCTCGCTGCAGGGACAGGACAGAACCCGGTTTTTTTTCAGATTATGGACGCTTAAGGAAGCGCTGGTCAAAGCGGTGGGCGGCGACTTTCCGGCGGACATGCTGCGGGTCGGGATCCGGCCGTGCGCAGGCACCACGCCGGCAGCAGGCGGCGTTGCTGCTGGCGCAACCGGGGCAATGCCCGAGGACGTTGCCCGTGCCCTGCGGGGGCCGCTGCCCGGCGCCGCCGAAGCGGTCGCGCAACAGCATCGGTGGCGCCTGAGCGGCCTGGGAGACCAGCACTGGCATGGCGTCTCGGCCATGATCGGCGACAACTGGATGATGGCGCTTGTGTGGCCTGCTCAAGAGCTCCCAACGCCCATGAGGCTGCTCGCCAGGCAGGCATCGCCGGGCCAAGCGCAGATCCTGCCACTTGAGCAGTCTGTGGTTTTTGGTGTCGGGCCGCAGCCCGAGGTTCGATAGCCGCGCTCCGATGGCGCATCCGTTGCGATGGACCAGTGCAGCGGTTGCAACTTTCAGTCTTTACGCTTGCCGGCGGAATATCAGCGAAGTATTAATGCCGCCGAAAGCAAAGTTATTATTCATCACATATTCGGTGTCAATTTCGCGCCAGTCATGCTGCAGATAGTCCAGCTGTGCGCAGCGTGGGTCCACTTTATCCAGGTTCAGGGTGTGCACAAACGCACCGTCGTGCATCATGGCAATGGAGAACCAGGATTCCAGTGCGCCGCAGGCGCCAAGGGTGTGGCCCAGGAAACTTTTTTGCGAACTGATGGCTGCGCGTTCGCCAAACAAGGCAGCCGTGGCATGTGATTCAGCAATATCGCCCTGTTCGGTTGCTGTGCCGTGTCCGTTGACATAGCCGATCTGTTCGGCGTGGATGCCTGCGTCTTCAATGGCAAGCGTCATGGCCCGGTGCATGGTGTCGGCCTGGGGGCGGGTGATATGGGCACCGTCCGAATTGCTGCCGAAGCCGACGATTTCTGCGTATATGCGGGCGCCCCGTGCCAGGGCATGATCGCGCTCTTCCAGAACGAACATGCAGGCGCCTTCGCCGATAACCAGCCCGTCGCGATCCCGGTCATAGGGGCGCGGCGAGGTGTGCGGGGCGTTGTTGCGCTGACTGGTGGCGTAAAGGGAATCGAACACATAGGCTTCGCTGGGGCACAGTTCTTCACCGCCGCCGCCGAGCATCAACGGAATCAGCCCGTATTTGATGGCCTCGTATGCATAGCCGATACCCTGACTGCCCGAAGTGCAGGCGCTCGAAGTGGGGATGACGCGTCCTTTGAGACCGAAGAAGATACCAATGTTGGCTGCCGTGGTGTGCGGCATCATGCGAACATAGGTGTTGGCATTGACCCCATGCGATTCGCCATGCATGAGCAGGGCCGCCAGGGCCCTGACGTCTTCGGTACTGCCCGTGGATGACCCGCAGGCAACACCCATGGCGCCGGACTGGATGAGCGGATCGCCCAGCAGACCGGCATCGGCCAGGGCGCGCTCGGCGGCATCCACACACAGCTGCGATACCCTGCCCAGGCTGCGCAACTGCTTGCGCTGCCAGTGCGATGGGTAGCGATAGTCGGCAATGGGGGCGGCCAGGCGGGTGTTCAGTTCCGTATAGCGATCCCATTCGGGCATCGCGCATACGGCGCTGCGTCCCTCGGTAAAGGCCTGCCGGATCTGCGGCCAGCTGTTGCCCAGGGCCGTAATGCCGCCCATGCCCGTTACGACCACGCGCTTCATCAGCACAACCCTCCGTTGACCGAGAGCACCTGGCGGGTGATGTAGCCGGCTTTTTCGGACATCAGGAAGGTGACGGCCGCAGCCACTTCTTCGGGATTGCCGGCACGCTGGGCCGGAATCATTTTCAGGATTTCCTCGACGGGCACCTGCTGGTCAAGCATGTCAGTATCAATCAGCCCGGGCGCTACGCAATTGACGGTAATGCGTCGTTTGGCCAGTTCCACGGCCAGCGCCTTGGCCGCGCCGATCAGGCCGGCCTTGGAGGCGCTGTAGTTGACCTGTCCACGGTTGCCGATAAGCCCCGACACCGAGGCCATGCAGACGATGCGACCGGGCTTGCGCCGGCGAATCATGGGCATGACCAGTGGATGCAGGACGTTATAAAAGCCGCCCAGGTTGGTGTCCAGCACCTGGTCCCAGTCTTCATCGGTAAAGGCAGGAAAGGCGTTATCACGTGTCAGTCCGGCGTTCAGGACGACCCCATAGAAGGCGTCGTGGCTTTCCAGGTAGGTTTCCAGAGCCTGCCTGCAGGCCGGGCGATCGGACACGTCGAACTGCAGGATATCGGCCGCCCGGCCCAGGGCGTGGATTTGTTCGGCAACCTGCTGCGCCTCTTGCCGCCGCTGGCGGCAGTGCAACGTGATATCGAAGCCCGCCTGCGCCAGATCAAGGGCAATGGCTTTGCCGATACCCCGGCTGGAACCGGTGACAAAAATACGGGAAGCGGTCATGCTGTTTGCTCCTGTAAATAGTGTTCAATATCCGGCGGACTGAAGACACTCAGTCTTGCGGTAGCCACCGTTTGCGCGCTGTCGGTGTTTGCGTTTCCAGGCTCATCCAGCAGGGACAGGCGGCATTCGAAGACACCGAAGCCGCTGGCCTCGTCACGCGTGGAGGCCTCGACCTGTACGCATAGCAGGCTGCCCTGCGCAACGCTGGGGCGCAGGATGTCAATCTGGCGGCTGCCGAGCAGAAAACCCAGCTTTGGTGGCTGGCCGGCATCGTGAGCATGACAGCCGGCTAAGGCAGCCACGCCCTGCGCCATGATTTCAATGGCGCACCACATGGGTAACTGCCCGTTCTCATCCAGGAAGAGATGATCGGGTCCGATGCGCGCCAGGGCCTGTAACTGTGAGTCGGAGTAGGTGACGATTTCGTCAAGCAGGATCATGTTGCCGGCATGCGGCAGCAAAGGCGCAAGATGGCGTATCGGTGTCTGCATTGTCAGGCCTCTCCCAGTATCAGAACGGCGTTGTTGCCGCCAAAAGCAAAGGATAGACTCATGCCGATGCGTGGCTGCTTTTGCCATCTGGACCGGCTGTCCGTAAGCGCAATCGCAGGCAGCGCCGGATCTGCCTGCCCATCCCAATGCTGCGCCGGTAGCTGCCCGGCCCGATTGTACTCGGGGTGGATGACACCCCACAGCAGCGCCGCTTCCAGCGCGCCGGCCGCGCCCAGGGTATGACCGGTGAGCGGTTTGGTGCTGGTGCAGGAAACGTCCTGTGCAAAGCAGGTCGCCATGGCCAGGCTTTCCATGCTGTCGTTCAGCTCGGTAGCCGTACCGTGCAGATTGACCCAGCCGATATCTTGAGCTTCGCACCCTGCCTGTGCCAGCGCCTGGCGGATGGCAAGAATGGCGCCCGTGGCCTTGGGGTCGGGCGAGGACATATGCCAGGCATCGGCGCTGTTACCATAGCCCAGCAGGGGCAAGCCATCGTCCGCTTGCCTGGTCATCACAAAAAGGGCGGCCGCCTCGCCAATATTGATGCCCTCGCGGTTGATCGAAAACGGATTGGCAATACCCGCGGACAGCGCCTGCAGAGAGTCAAAGCCATTGATCGTGAGGTGGGCCAGAGAATCCACGCCGCCGCAGACCACGGCATCGCACAGTCCGCTAGTTAGCAGGCGATGCGCCGTGATAATGGCGCGGGCGCCGGACGTGCAGGCGGTGGAAATGCTATAGACCGGGCCGCTCAGGCCGAAATGATGGGCCAGGAAATCGGCCGGCGCCGACAGCAGCTGGCGTTCGTGCCGGTATAGATCCTTGTCCCAGTGCCCGTCGCGGGCAAAGGTCTGGAACGCCGGGTAGTTGTCGTCGACGCCCGTGGTGGTGGTGCCGATAATGACGCCGACCCGTTGCCCGCCATACTGAGCGCGGGCGCGTTCGATGGGCTCCTGCAATTGGCTGGCTGCCTGCCACAGCAGGCGGTTGTTATGTGTATTGAAGTGCGTCGGTGTGCCCGCCGGTAGCGGCGGGGGCGCGACAGCCGGACGACCGGTATAAATCGTCTTGCCTGGCACCCATTGGGTTTCCGGCATCAGCGGCGAGACGGTGGTGTCAAACAATGCCTGCATGGTGTCTGCAAAGGTCAGCCCCAATGCGCTGACCGTGGCGGGCGGGCTCAGGTAACTTCTCATGGTCTTGCAGGCAGTGGGGTCAGATTCCATTGGCTACGGTCGGGCAGCGTAATTGCGGTGGCCGTTGCCGCAGCAGCCGTCTCGGTTTGCTGCGTCCCTGTGGCATTGCGTACTGGCGGCAATTGCAGCGACCACAGCGTTTGCCCCTGGCGACTGAATGTGTAGGCGGCTCCGTTGCTGCCCGGTGTCTTGCTGATGTCAACACCGGGATAGACGGCAGGCCATTGCGCCGGGGGAATCTGTGCGGCAATAATAGCTTCGAACAGCTGGCGAGCACGCGGATTGGGCGGGGCAAAGCCATCGGTCGTCCATTGCCCATCACGTAGCGACAGGCGGGCCAGCGGCGCGCCCAGTGCATTGGTCTGGATCCAGCGGCTGGCGCCCCCGGCTTCGGGCTGCACGATCAGCAGGCTGTCCTCGGTCTGGCCGGGCGCCGTAACCAGGCTCAGCTTGTAGGATTGAACCTGTGCGGGCTCGTTGTATTGGCGCGGCAGGACCGACGTGGCGGCGCAACCGGCCAATAACAGCATCAGCAGCATGCCCAGCCAGGCACCGGTAAGGCTGCGATCAGGTATCCAGTTGTGCTTCACCACATATCTCCGCCAGCGCCTTTAAGCGCCGTTCTGATTTTTCAACATAGGGGTTGCGAGTGTCCCACGCATACCCGGCCAGGATGGCAGCAATCATGCGCCGGATATCCTGGTTGATTTGTCTGGAGTATATAACATCCTGAAAGCTGCAGTCGTACCAGCCGGCAACATAGGTTCTGAAGGTGTCGATGCCCTTGCGCAGGGCGTCGGCAAAGTCCGTTTGCCAGTCTGCTGCCTGGCCTCGCAGGGTTTTGTCCACGAGCGCAGCGGCCAGTTTGGCCGAGTGCATGGCAATGGTGACACCCGAGGAGAAGACGGGGTCGAGAAATTCGGCGGCGTTGCCCAGCAGTGCAAAGCGCTGACCATACAGGCTTGTCACATTGGCCGAATAGCCGCGTAGCGGATTGACCGGTGTATCCCACTGGGCATTGGTCAGCAGTCGGCGCAGGCGTGGTATTTCATTCGTCATGGCCTGCAGGAACGGCAGCGGCTCGCGTCCGTTCATTGCCAGATGGCTGGGCTCGCCTACAACGCCGATGGAGCAGCGGCCGTGGCTGAACGGAATAAGCCACATCCAGATGGCGCGGTCTTGCGGGTGGGTGGCAATGACTATTTTCTCGCGGTCGAACCCGGGATCGCTGATATTGTCCTGGATGTGGGTGAACCAGGCTTCACGCATCGGGAATGTCGACGGTTGTTCCAGATCCAGCAGGCGTGGCAGCACGCGCCCATAGCCGCTGGCGTCAAGCACAAAGCGAGCCTGCAACGTATAGGATTCGTCCTGATCGGAGCAGATCGAGAGTGTGGCGTGCTCTTCTTGGCTTGTCATGTGGGTGACGGTATGGCCGAACCAGACCTGTGTGCCCTTTCTTTGCGCTTCCTGGATAAGAATCTGGTCAAATTTCGCGCGCTCTACCTGAAAGGTGGTGCCCGGTCCTGCGGTGAACTTGTCACGAAAGTCAATGACGCTTTCCCGATCACCCCAGGTAAAGACAGCTCCGTTTTTGACCTGGAATCCGGCATCATTGACGACCTGCAACAGATCAGCTTCCTTCAGGATATCCATGCAATAGGGCAGCAGGCTTTCGCCGATAGAAAAACGCGGGAAATGCTGGCGTTCGAGCACGCACACCTGCCAGCCTCGCTGGCGCAACAGGGCGGCGGCAACTGATCCGGATGGGCCTGCACCGATAATGGCGATGTCGGTACTGGCGGGTAAGCTGGATGTTTTCATAAATAATGACTCATTCAGGGTTCAGATTCGGGTGTCAGAAAGGCGCGCATATACCAGAAAGTATATATGACGTTGCATAGCACCCCCAGCACCACACTCAGGCCGAACGTGGCCACCGCCGGGGTGGAACTGAAGTAGAGCAGGCCGAAAGTAATCATGGTGGTGATCGAGGTCATGAAGATGCCGGCGGTTTTTTCTTCAGCCGGCAGCGTGGGCGTATAGGCGTAGACGGCGTAATCGATGCCGATGGCAGTCACCAGCAGCAGGCCGAAAATGCAAAACAGATTCAGGGGCATACCAATCAGTCCCGACAGGCTCATGACTGTTAACGAGGCCGATAGCGGCACCAGTAAAATGCGCAGCGCAGGTCGGGTGCCAAAGACGCGATACAGGATGAGAAACCCCACGGTATAGGAAAGCAGTTTCAGCACGATCGCTTCCAGACGGGTCTGGGCAAAGAGGGTGTTGATGTGACTGCGCTGGTCCACCAAAGAGACCCCGGGGATGTTTTGCGTGAGCGCCGGCAACACAGAAGGGTCCTGCAGGCCGTTCATGGTGATCATGCTGCTGGGCCGGCCTTGTTCGTCGGGTCCCAGCCATAGGGCGCGCCAGGGTTCGGCCAGGGTGCCGCGCAGCGACTGTTCGATGGTCAGTACCGGCTGGTCCTGGCGTCGCTTGAGTTCGGCTTGCAAGGCGCTGTCTGGCACACCCAGCGCGTGCAGCGGCGCCCATGCCTGGGGCTGCTGCGACAGTGTTGCCAGGGTGGCTTTGAGCGCTTGCTGCTCGCTGGCCGGATTGACCCACTGGCTGACGGCGCGGTAGTTGCGTAACTGGCCCTGGGCGATCAGCGTGTCCAGCCTGGCGGACAGGCGCTGTTCGGTTTGCAGCAGGCTTTCCTGGTCTGCTGCCTGCACAATAAAGTACTGGCTGGTGGGCTCGATGCCGGTCAGGCGGCCCACTTGTATCGCCTGGTTCAGTAGCGATTGCGGTGTGTTTACCCAGTTGCGGATGTCGTCCTGCCAGTTGCTCAGATACAGCCCGCTTGCTGCAACGACCAGTAGCAGTATTGCCAGCAGGGGCGTATGGCGGATGCGCTCGCCGGCGCCACGTATACCACGGCGCAGGCCATTCAGAAGCGGCATCAGCCCTGGGGTCGGGCGCGGTTGCCAGTGGTTGAACAGGGCCGGCAGCAGCAGGCGCGTAAACAAAAAAGTACTGATGACCGCGGCCGACGAGAAGACCGCTGTCTGCTGCAGGATCGGCAGGGGCGTCAGCAGCAGGAACAGGTAACCGGTAACGGTGACCGCCAGGCTGATGATAAAGGGACGGGATACGCGCCTGACGGCTGGCCAGGGCTGCCACCGGGCATCAAGCGTGGCGTGGCTGAGCCAATGCAGCGGAAAATCGACCACCAGCCCGACCAGGCTGGTGCCAATAATGAGCGTGAGAATGTGAATGGAGCCCAGCAGGGCAATGCAGGCGGCAAAGCCGGCCAGCAGACCGGCCGCCACCGGCAGCGCCAGCAGCAGAATGCGGGATGAGCGAAACATCAGCAGCAGAAACAGGATGGTCAGAATACTGCCGGTAATACTCATCCAGGTGCTTTCCTGGCCGCCTTCGGCTTTACCCTGTGCGCTGTAGATTGCGCCGCCGGCCATCAGGACGCGGACATCCTGCTGTGCGGCCTGCTGTTGGGTTTGGTCGATCAGCGCCAGCAACTGTTCATCGCCACCGTTCTGGTCTGTGGCGTCCAGTTGCGCGCGCATGACATACCAGATGCGGTTGTCGGCCTCCAGTTGCATGGTATTGCTTGCAATATCGTAGTGCACGGCAGAGCTGGCCTGCAGCTTGCCTGACAGCCGGGAAGCAAACCCCAGCCAGTCCTGATCGGCGGCAACCAGTGTTTGCTCACCCAGCGGCGACATGATCTGCTGGGCGCGCTGGCCAAACCATGCCTGCGGGTCGCGCGCCAGGGCCTCCCGTGCCTGTGGTGGCAGGCCTGCCTGATCCATGCGTTGCAACTCCTGGCGCAACTGATCCAGATTGGCGGCCACCTGCAGGTCCACGCGCTCGAACAAGGCGCTGGCGGACCATTGCTGCGCCTGCTTTTGCGCGGCAGCCAGGGCCTTGGCCGAGTCGGTGGCGCCGGTCAGCACAATAATCTGCCGGTTCAGCGTTTGCCGGATGGTGTCCTGCGCCCTGGTTTGTACTTCGCTTTGCGCGCCATCGGGCGGCAGCAGCGTTAGCAGGTCGGTGTGCACCGGCTGGCGAAATGCGAGCTGCCAAGCCGCGTACAGCAGCAACCCGAGCAGCCCCAGGATATAAAGCGCTGCCCAGCCTCGTTCAGCGTTCAAGCGCATCTTGGGCAGCGGGCGGCAGGGGTTGATTGATGCGCAGATTAGAGAACAGGATCTCGGTCCTGTCGCCCTGTGTCTCGGCCAGGGTGACCTGATCGACCGAGCGTGAGCCTCTGATCGTAATGCGCTGGAAAATTTGTTTCAGCACCGCCGATGCCGGGTCCAGCGTCAGTGTCCAGCCCTTGGCGTCGCCTTGCAGGTTTTGCGTAAATTGTCCAGACAGGCTGCGCGTATTGCCCGACAGCAGATCCATGAAGAGCCGGATCTGGGTCTGGCTGCCCGCTCCCTGTTGTTGCACCGGTTGCCAGCGCCCCGCACCATCCTGGTGCATCATGCCCTGCGGTGTGATGCGAATCAGGCTGGCTATCGGACTGCGCATCTCCCAAAGCAGCCCCTTGTCCGCTGCCATGACGAATTGGCCCTGGCTCAGTAGCGGCTGTTCAAGCGAGCGCAGATAACGTTTTTGTTGTACGTCGCCCTGCACCGTCTGGTGGGCCGACAGCTGTTTTTGCAGGTCCTGGAGCGAAAAGGCCTGTACGGCAGTGCATAGCAGGGTCAGAGCCAGCACGACAGTCATGCGCAATAGGGACAATAGGGACTTGATAGTAGGCATAAAGCAATACTCTCACAAAAATTCAGACTTCAGACTGCATCGCCCGGCGGATGATGTCCTGCCAGTCTTGCGGGGTATCAAATTGCATTTCGCGATTCTCCAGCAATACAGCTACCTGGGTGGTTTCGGCCTGGGTCAGACGCTCGCCAGAGACCGCGTCGGTGATGACATACGCAATGCGCAAGCGTGACTCCCACTCGCGAATGTGGGCCTGAACCAGCACCTGCTGGCCAAAGACGGCGGGGCGTACATACTTCAGTTGCATGGTCACGATCGGCCAGACATAGCCGGCGGCACGCATGGCGTCGTAGTTGTAGCCGAGCTTGTCGAGCAGGGCGCAGCGGGCAATTTCCAGATATTTCACATAATGCCCATGCCAGACGATATGCATCGCATCAACGTCGAAAAACGGGATGGTCATTGGCATGCAAATGCTCAGGCCCGGATGCTTAGTCATTGTGCTTCCAGAAGTCATAGAAATTGAACCACTGCAGCGGCGCCTTCACACAGACCTGTTCCAGACGCTGTGCGTAACGCTGCACCCATGATCTGATCACTTCATCGCGATCCTGGCGCGTCCATTGAATACGATCGCTCATGCGCTCGATGTGCAAGGAGTAGCGGCCCTGCTGGCGCGTGCAGAACAGCGTGTTGACGCTTGCCTTGAGCAGGCCGGCCATCAGCCAGGGCCCCTGCGGAAATGCAACGGTATCGCCCAGGAACGAGACCGGGACCACCTTTTCACCACGCACCGGCTCGCGGTCCGCCGCAATGGCGATCCATTCCCCGTTATCCACGCGCTGTTGCAGCATCATCATGGTGTCGATGTCCAGCTCGGTCACCTGCAGCAGTCGGATGTCGTTGTCGGCTCCCAGATCGGCCATGACCTCGTTGTACATCTGGGCATGCTTGCTGTGAATCAGGATATTGAGCACCAGGCCCTTGTGATGGGATACCAGTGCACGGCTGATTTCGGTGTTGCCCAGGTGCGAGCAGATCAGTATCTGCCCCCGGCCTTGGGCATAGAGCATTTCCTTATGGATGCCTTCAGGGTCTTCAATGACGATGTGTTCGTAGCGCAGGCGTTGCTGCCAGACGGCAAAGCGATCGACCAGCGCCTGGCCGAAAGCGACAAACTGCCGGTAAACCGGCGCAAAGGCGGGCAGCAGATCGGATCTGCCGGACCATGATCGCAAATGTTGCTGGTAGTCACGGATATTGCGGCGTTCGGTCGGAGACGTCACGAAGAAGTACAGCACGACGATATGCGACAGTATCCCCAACAGCCACGTGGGGCAGTACCGGATCAGCCGGACCCCCAGCCTGAGCGCAAAGCGATTGCCCCGTTCCTGTTTGGTCGCCCAGTGTTCGCTCATGATCCGCCTTTGGCGAAGGCCCGTCGCAACAGCGAAGGCAGAAACGGCAGCATATGCAGGCAGCTGCGTGTATGCATGCGCGTGATGAGCAGATTGTCGCGCACCATGCGGTAGTGCGAGATGCCATCGGCCGCATAGGAGACGCGGGTCGGGATCCAGCGCAACGGCGTTTGGCGCCAGTACAGGTGCATCAGGAGTTCCGGATCAAAATCCATCCAGTTGCCCAGATAAGGGGTGTCGCTGATAAACCGGACCGCAGCCAGCGGATACAGCCGGAAGCCGCAAAGGGCGTCGGGGATGGAACGCGACAGCGTCTGCAAATGCACCCAGAACAGCGTCACCTTGCGGCCGTGCAGGCGTGCAGGGGGAATATCATCGC
Source organism: Advenella incenata (assembly GCF_004217095.1). Classification (GTDB taxonomy): domain Bacteria; phylum Pseudomonadota; class Gammaproteobacteria; order Burkholderiales; family Burkholderiaceae_B; genus Advenella; species Advenella incenata. Next base: position 96,870 of record NZ_SHKO01000002.1, read on the forward strand.
CATACACCGGCTGCCCGCAGATGGCGGCATCGGGATGCTGTTCGGATAGTGCCAGAAAGGTAGGGACGTCGTCCAGATGATGCTGGCCGTCGGCGTCCACCTGTAGCGCATGGGTATAGCCCATTGCGTCGGCCAGCTTAAAGCCAGTCTTGACGGCGCTGCCCTTGCCGCAGTTGACCGGCTGGTGATGGACATGCACGTGTGGCAAGGCCTTGAGTGTGTCCAGCACTTGTCGCGAGGACGCATCGGAACCGTCATCAACGATGAGCACGGGCAGTCCGTGGCGGTGCAACTGCCCGACCACCGATTCGATGGTGGCGGGGTGGTTGTAGAAGGGAATCAGGGCAATGGTGCGATTCATAAGTATTTACCGTAGCACGTCTGTACTGGCTGTTTTTCGTGTTGTCATGGCAGCGGTTCCAAAGATAAGTACGGGATCAGGCTGAATCGGTAAATGCAATGCGTCCCGACGCGGTCAGGGTCGCGCCGGTGCGCACGGTGAAATACAGTTTACGCTTGTCATTGTCCCATTTTAACGTCATTGTGCAGGGATCGGCGGGGCGTAAAAAATGCTGAAACTTCAGATTTTCAATTCGATGCGTGTCGCCGCGGCACAGCTTGCGCGCGCGGGCCTGCTCCAATGCCCAGCCCAGCTGCACCACGCCGGGAACCAGGGGAAACGAGGGGAAATGCCCCTGGAAATAGACCAGGTCCATGGGAATCCGGGTGTCCAGGCAGTATTCCGTGTCTGGTGCCGTCGGTAACGGGTTTTCTGATGGCGTTGCAGATGTGTCGGCTGCGCAGTGCTCCCATCGGGGGCTGCGTACCTGCTGTGTGAAGCAGTCATGGACCTGGCTTCGGGTAATTTTCGATTGCGCATTGCGCGGCAATGCCAGCGGGAACCGCCAGTGGCGTGGCACGGCCAGGGGGTCTACCTCCTCGCGCACCCGGGCAGAGACAGCCTGGATCACGCGACGGCGCCCATGTTGCCGAAAGGCCGCGATACCCTCGGCCGAGAGTTCGACCATCGCGCACAATCGGCCTGCCAGTGGGCTGGGCGCGCAATGGATGTCGCTGACATAAGGATGCGACAGGGCAGCCTGTTCTACACGATTCAGGGAGATGCGTTTGTCTTCCAGCTTCAGAATGCGGTCGGCGCGGCCCAGCAGTGTGAAGCTGTTTTCGTCGTCGCGACTGATAATATCGGCCGTTTGTTCGGTGCCGTCTGTCCAGGCAGAGCAAACCGCAAGCCGGTTTTCGCTGTCGGTTTGCAGCCTGACGCCGGGCAATGGTGTCCAGCACGATTGCCTGTGTCGCGTGGCGATGACGCCGGTTTCAGTGCTACCGTAAATTTCGTGCAGGGGCCATTGGCGTTGCAGCAAACCCTTGCGGGTTTCCTCTGCCAGCACGCCCCCGGCAGAGACCACCCGGGACAGGCGCGGCAGCAGCGCGGCCCATGGCAGGCTGTCAGGCAGTCGCTGCAGCAGGGCGGGACTGGTGATCCAGATGCATTGTTCGTACATCTGCGTCTGCTCGGCCAGGGTTTCGGGGTAGCGCGATGGCATTCGGTCCAATACCAGGCCTGCATGCAATGGCACCATGACACGGAACGTCAGGCCGTACATATGCTGGTGGCTGACGCTGGCGATTAGCGTGGCCGGCAGCGTATGCAGCGACCAGGTGCGAATAAGGGTGAGCGCCTCGGCGTGTAATTGACCAAAGCGCTTGCGGATCACGCGGGGGGTGCCGCTGGAACCCGAGGTGCGCAAAAGGGCGCAGGCATCGGCAGGCAGAGGTAAAAATAGTCCCTCTGAGCGCTCCTGGAATACACTTGGCATCCCATCGGCAGCGACTGGCGTCCACTGGTCCGATTGCCCGGCAGCCGGCGCCTTGCGGTCTGCCCGCTCGATGGCCTGGGCCATGGCGTCCAGCCGCAAGACAGGCATGGCCGGATCGGGCAGTGCCTGGTCGCTGATCCACAAGGTCGCATCAGCCTGTACCCAGGCGCGGGTATCGCCCAGCAGATCCGGCGCCAGCAGCACCTGAACGCCGGCGGCCCAGCAGCCTAGCAGGGCGCAACTGAACAGGGCGGTATCGTCGAACCACAGGGCGGCATGCGTGCAGCCGCGGGTTTGCAATTGTTGCTGCAGGTGATTGACAATGGCCTCGAACTGGGCACGACGCATGGCCGGGCGCGTCGCAACCAGCGAGTCGGCATGGGGAAAAGGCAATAGGATGCCACCGGTAACTTCGCTCATGCTGAATGCTTCCGTTTGTAATGCTGACGGTAAAGCCATTCCCCGGTAAATAGCAACCCCATCAATACATAGGAAATAAAGCCGGTATAAAGCGACCAAGCGTGAAAGTAACCGGCCTGCCACAGCAGGTAAGTCGTACTGCCGTTCAGGATGAAAAAGCCGATCCAGATTTTTGTCACCCTTCGGGTGTATGCAATGGCCGATGGGGGCAGATCGGGTTGCTGGCTGCGTGCGATGCGTTCAACGACACTCATGGAGGTAAATAGGCTGCCGGCAAAGACCGCCAGCAGCACCAGATTGATGACGACCGGATAAAAATAAAGGAAACCCGACTTGTCGGTCAACTGGAACACCATGACGCAGACCAGCAATGCCAGGGCGACGATCTGCTGCCAGCGCTGACCGCTCAGCAGGCTTTTGACGCCCCATAGCAGCAATAGCCCGGCAGTAATCCACAGGGCACCAATTCGTTCCTTGCCGTAATAGACCAGAAATGGATAGGCGGCCAGAGTCAATACCACCAGCAGATTAAACAGGCGCAGTGCACTGCGCGGCAATCGAAACGACACCAGCCTGCTTCCCTTATGCGGGAGCAAGTTTGCGGTTTACGGCATCAACGACATCCTGCACCGTGCGGACACTGCGAAAGTCTTCTGCCAGCAGCTTGTGGCCGGTGACGCGTTTGATATGGTCTATCAGATCGATGGCGTCGATGCTGTCGATGTTCAGATCCGTGTACAGATCGGCATCAGGCCGGATACGCTCGGGTTCAATTTCAAACAGCTCAACCAGTGCAGTCTTGAGCGTCTGATAAATTTGGTCTGATGGATTCATGGTAGCCCCTCAGGTATGTGGATTGTTTTTCAGATCGTTGACAAACGCAGCAAGTGTATTAATATCGGTGAAATGTTCCCGCAAATTCTGTGTCTTGGTATTGAACTGGATGCCAAAGTGCTTTTGCAGCGCCAGACCCAATTCCAGCGCATCGACCGAATCAAGGCCGAGCCCCTCGCCAAACAGCGGGGCGCCGTCTTCAATATCTTCCGGCGCTATGTCTTCGAGTCCAAGACTGGAGATAATTAATTCTTTGATTTCCAGATTGAGCGCTGTGGTCATTTCTGTAGTTCTCGTTCAAAATAAGTCTGTAGATAGGCATTCAGTTGCCGGGTTGCCGCAGGCATATGTTTTCCCGACTTCCAGTGAGCCGGATCAATGTCATCGCCGATGATGAATTCATAATTAACTTTTTCATGCGGGATGTGATACCACGGCTGATTCCGTTTAAAGCAACGGGGATGCATCCGGATTATAACAGGGGTGATCACCGTCGCGCCGCGCAGGGCGATGGCGCAGGCGCCACGGTGAAAGCAAATGACATTATCGTCGCCCGTACGCGTGCCCTCGGGAAATATTAGGATGGACTGCCCGCCCTGCAAGGCAGCGACGGCATGATCAATGACCTGGGCAGAACCATCGTTGGGGATATAGCCGCAAGCGCGGATGGCGCTGTTCAGGAAGGGGTTGTCCAGCAAGCCGGGCTTGACGATACAGTTGGACTGTCGGGCATGTGCAAGCATGAAAACCACGTCGAGCAGCGACGGATGATTGGCGATGATGACCTGCCCGGGGCGGCCCAGCCGGTCGTGATCGGGAAAGCGGTAATTGAGCCCGCCTATGAGCCGGACGTATTGCAGGAACTGACGCCACAAAAATTGAATAATGCTGCGCGCCCGCTTTTGGTTCGCCGCTCGGGATTGATTCAGCAGCCCGCTGGTAAAGGGCAGCAGGACGATCTTGAGGGCGATACCAAACAGACCAAAGACAACGTAGCCGCTGGCAATGGCCAGCCAGCGCCATTTGTGCCAAAAGTATGCGCTGATCCGGTTCATGCCTGGCGGGTCCATGTCCAGCAGGCAGGCGGCCGTGCGGTGAGCGTTGCCCACTGGCTCTGGCCGCTGAGCAGCTGTGCGCATACCCCCGCGCTACCGTCTTTGTTCAGCGGTGCGTCGGTGTTGGTGTCGTAGCACAGGCGCCAGTCTGACCCCTTCTGTACCAGCAGGGCACAGGCCAGCGCAAACGGCCCCCGTTCAATATCGACTTCGTATTGGGCGTCCAGCGGATCGTTGGCGTAAAGCACCAGCACCTGGTCGGCGCCATCCTGCAGCATCAGCCAGGCGTCCAGCATGGCGTTTTCCAGGCCGTTGCTGTTGGCTGAAATCGCCGACTGTTCAGCGTAATTGCCGTGATGAATGGCCAGTTGGCCAGCAATCGCGTTATGCACCGACAGGCCAAAAGAGGTTGGGGACACGCCGTTGCCTTTGGCCAATTCAATCAGAAGCTGAAAACTGCGGTTGATTTCGCCGTTGCGCGACGAAAACACCATGGGGCATTGCGGATGCTGCTCCAGAATGGGCCAGGCTGCTGCAAAGACCAGCCGGGACAGCGCGCTTAAGCGTCGTCGCTGCATAGCCGGAAGAAAACTGAGCGCCGGCGGATCTTGCGGGTTCTGTGTCCGGCTATGCTCTTTTTCCTGCGCACTGCCCGCCTGCAGCCACCGTGTCCACTGCGATGCAGTGGCTAAGCCGGGAGCAAGCGCGTTCTTTTCGGAAATGGTCAATTCAAAGGCGAGCATGTGTAGTTATTGACTCTCAATGTGTCGGCTAAACGAAATTTATTATAATATGTTTCTTATTGTGACAATAATAAACATATCGCGGCTTGAAAACGAAAACCTGCTGTATGGCTTCCTGTCGGACAACGTTGGCTTAACGGTGGCTCAACAGTGACTCAACAGTGACTCAATAGTGACTCAATAGTGACTCAATAGTGACATTCGGCACCTGACCTTTCGGTCATACGCAGCGGCCCCGATCTGCCGGGGTTTCAGAAATATAGTACACATTCAGGTGCTTGCGGCGCTGTACTGCCTACACATGTCGCAGTTGAATTCAGATCGTTTCAGGTCGGCGGATGATTGTTACATCCTGCCTGACGGCAGTGTAGTGGTTTCTAATATTTTGCTCAGGAGAAATTCAATGCCAGGTAAAATTTCAATCGCATGTCTGACCGCCCTGCTGGCAGTGGCAAGTAGTATGCAGGCGCATGCCCGCGATACGCGCTATGATCTGCCGATTGCGCAGGCGCTGGCCACCCCGGAAGCCGCGAACATTGTGGACCCGTCCATCAAAATGACATTTGGGCGCAAAGCGCCGGGACAGGTGATCCAGGCCGATGCCGTTACCAATAAGAAAACCAGCCGGGTCGGCAAGGGCAGTGATGAAAAGGCCTGCGCTTGGGCATTTCTGTCTGCCTATAAGCAACTGCAGCAGCGGGCCAGGGAGCTGGGCGGAACGGGGGTGAGCAATATCGTCAGTTATTACAAAAAGAACGTGAATGCGAGCACGGTCAATTATGAGTGCCATGCAGGGGCATTTGTGACGGGTGTGGCCCTCAGGGGGGATATCATTCGCTGATGCGTTGATCGACGGACCATTCGGGCCGTCGTCGCAGGCGTGCTGTCTTCTTTGGATAAGACAACACGCCTGAATCACTCGATCATCGCCGCCGCGCCTACAACGCGATGGTAAAGCCGCCGTCCACGGCCAGCGTCTGGCCTGTGACAAATGAAGCTTCTCGCGAAGCCAGGTAGCACACTGCGTTGGCAATGTCGTCCGGGCTGCCCCATTTTTGCTGGGGCACGCGGTCAAACAGCCACTGGTTAAACTGCTCGTCGTTTTGCAACGCTTCATTGAACTCCGTGGCAATATAACCGGGCGCCACCGCATTCACGGTGATGTGATGCGGACTCAGTTCCACGGCCCACTGCCGGGCCAGTGCATGCAGGCCGGCCTTGGCGACGGTGTAGGCGGAAATGTCCTTGCGCCCCTGCAGGCCGGTGACTGAGCCGGTCACAATCACCCGCCCGTATTGTTGCTGCACCATATGGGTGGCCAGATGGCGACCCAGCGCCCATTGCGCGGTGAGATTGAGCCAGAGCACTTCTTCGAACTTTTCCTGAGGGAAAGTCAGCAGGCTTTCACGATGCTGCATGGCCGCGTTGGCCATGAAAATCTGGATGGGGCCGTGTTCCTGGATCAGGCGGTCAACGGTGGCAATCGACTGATGGATGTCTGCCGCATCAAAAGGCGCTTCAATAATCTGCAGCCCTGCCTGGCGCAGGGTGTGCGCGGCCTGCGACACTGTCTGCGCCGATCGGCCATTGATGATGACTCTGGCCCCCTGTTCGGCCAGCGCGCGTGCGCTGGCCAGCCCGATACCCCGGCTGGAGCCGGTTACCAATGCAAGCTGTCCGTCCAAAGAGAACCGTGCAGGGCCCTTAGAAATTGACATTGGCCGCACCTTTCAATTGCAGGATCTCGCGAGCCTCATCAGGGCTGGCAATCTGCAGATTCAGGCCTTCGAGCACCTGGCGTATTTGTGAGACCTGATCAGCATTGGACTCGGCCAGCCGTTTCGGTGCAATCCATAACGAGTCTTCCAGACCGACCCGTACATTGGAACCCATGCTCGCCCCCATGGAAGCCAGCGGGATCTGGTTACGCCCCGCACCCAGGATAGACCATTGGTAATCCTGCCCGAACAGACGGTCCGCCGTGCGGCGCATATGCATCAGGTCTTCCGGATGCGGGCCAATGCCGCCCAGCAGGCCGAAGACGGACTGAATGAATGGCGGAGACTTGACCAGACCGCGATCCATGAAGTGGGCCAGATTATACAAATGGCTGATGTCATAGCATTCGAATTCAAAGCGCGTACCGTTGTCATTGCCCAGTCGCAGGATGGTTTCAATATCCTTGAAGGTATTTTTGAACACCAGGTCGCGGCTTTTTTCCAGATGCTCGCGCTCCCATTCGTGCTCGAACTCTTTGAAGCGATCCAGCATGGTGTACAGGCCAAAGTTCATGGAACCCATATTCAGGGAGGCCAGCTCGGGCTTGAAGGTCGTGGCCGGACGCATGCGTTCTTCCACCGTCATGTGGGGGCTGCCGCCGGTGGTGATATTGATGACCGCGTCGGTTTCTGCCTTGATGCGGGCCAGAAACGGTTTGAAAAATTCCGGATCCTGGGTGGGGCGCCCGTCTTTCGGGTCGCGTGCGTGCAAGTGCAGGATGGCGGCGCCGGCGCGGGCTGCGGCGATCGCGTCATCGGCAATCTGTTCGGCAGTGACCGGCAGGTGCGCAGACATGCTGGGCGTATGGATCGCGCCGGTGACAGCGCAGGTAATAATGACTTTGTGCGGTTTTTTGCTTGTGCTCATAACATGTTATCCAGGTTCATAAAATAAGTGGCGGTAGTGGCAGTGCGCTGCCGGGGCGGCGGGACAGGGCTTGTGGGCGATCGGTACCGGGTCAGTGGGTGTCCTGCATGTCGGTGTCGTTGTGGTTGTCGCTGGCATGCTGCTTGTGGGCGGCCAGCGCCATCAGACGCTGATCGCGCCAGGCACGGCGTGCGGCCAGTTCTGTTTCCGGCAGGTCGGCCCGGCGAGCCGTGGTGACATTGTCGATCAGTTCGCCCGACCAGGGCCGGGTATCGACCTGGGTTTTGGCCAGTTCCTGATACAGTGGCCCGTAGCGTTGGGCATAGTCGCGGATGCCCTGGGGGGCGTTCAGATCGATGGTCTCGAACGGCCCCATGAACGACCAGCGCAGCCCCAGGCCATCACTGACCGTGGTGTCCAGATCCTCCACCGAGACATAACCCTGTTCGACCAGCCGGAAGGCTTCGCGCAACAGCGCGCCCTGCAGCCGGTTCAGGATGAAACCGTCAATTTCCTGCAACACCGTGACCGGCTTTTGTTTCACAGCATCCATGATGGCACGGGCACGCCCGAGCGTTTGCTCGCTGGTCCACGGCGCGCCGCACAGTTCCACCACGGGAATCAGGGAGGGCGGATTGACCGGGTGGGCAACCAGACAGCGGGCGCGACCGGCCAGCTTCTCGGTAAACGCCGAGGCAGGAATACCTGAAGTGGAGCTGGCCAGGATGGCCTCTGGCGGGGCGGCGGCATCCAGCCGGGCGAAAATATCCAGTTTGATGTCCAGCACTTCGGGCAGGTTCTCCTGCACATAGCCGGTATCGGCAACCGCCGCTTCCAGGCTGTCCGCGACCCGAATGCGCGCCATGGCGCCGGGCACATCGTCGACCAGGCCGTATTGGGCCAGCGTCTGCATTTGCTGCTCGATCAGCGTTACCGCCTGCTGGGCAGCCTGGGCATTACCGTCCCATAGGGTTGTTATGCAACCGGCGCGGGCAAAGACAACCGCCCAGGCCTGGCCGATCAGGCCGGTGCCGATAATACTGACTGAAGCAAGGGTAGGGGCATTCACAATGACAGGGTTTCCGCAAGAAGTGGGGGCAAGGCATGGGTCACGTCGGGGACGGACCGTGGCAATACCGGATTGCCCCCGTGATGGTATATAAAGGCCGCGCTTACAACTTGCACGCGGACGATTCGGACTCAGGGCCGTAGGCCTCGTCACCCGGGATGGTGGCGGACACTTTGAAGTAATCCCACTCACCTTTGGACTCGGACGGCTTCTTGACCTCGTACAGGAACATGTCGTGCACCAGCAGGCCGTTAGATCGCACTTTGCCGTTCTTGATATAAAAATCGGCAATCGGATTTGATTTGAACCAGTCCATGATGGTCTTGCCATCGTCGGTGCCGCTGGCGGCGACCGCTTTCAGGTAGGTTTTGACCGCCGAGTAGTCGCCGCCCTGGTTGAAGGTAGGCATGGCGCGGTGTTTTTTCATGAACGCTTGTGACCAAATGCGAGAGGCTTCGTCCTGATCCCAATACCAGGGAGCGGTGCGGTACATGCCCTGTGTTGGTTCCAGTCCCAGTGCGTGAATGTCGCTGATGTACACCTGCAGGCCGGCCAGCCGCATGCTGGAGGTCACGCCAAAGTCGTTGGCTGCCTTGACCGCCGAGATGAAGTCATTACCCGAATTGGCCAGGCCCAGGATTTTGGCGCCCGAGGACTGGGCCTGCAACATGTAGGACGAGAAGTCGGCGGTGCTCAGCGGCACTTTGACGCTGCCCATGACTTTGCCGCCCGACTGGCTGACCACTTCCGATGCGGTTTTCTGCAGTGCGTGGCCAAATGCATAATCTGCGGTAATGAAGAACCAGTCTTTGCCGCCCTGCTTAAGGACGGCGGATGCCACGCCATAGGCCGTGGCCCGGGTATTGTAGGCATAGTGCACGGTATACGGGGTGCAGTATTCGTTGGTGATGGCGGTGGCGCCGGCGCCCACGGAAATGAGCGGAATATGTTTTTCGGCTGCTACGGTAGCGATGGCCAGCGTGGTGGCAGAATTGGTGCCGCCAATGATGACGTCGATTTTATTCTGGTCGATCCATGCGCGCGCCTTGGAGGCCGCCAGATCGGCGCGGTTCTGGTGATCGGCCGTCACGAGCGTGATTTTGTTGCCATCAATGGCGCCGCCAACCTCGTCAATCGCCATCTGGATGGCCACGGTGCCGCCTGGGCCATCGGTATCGGCGTACACGCCGGACATATCGGTAATAAAGCCGATCCGGATTTCCTTGTCCGATATTGCAGCGGCGGCATGCGCCAGCGGGGCAGCTGCCAGCGCGCAGCACCCGGCAAGCACTAATGTTGTTGATTTCATCCTGTCTCCTATACACTGCGGTTGCAGAAGTATGTTGTTGTTGATATAAGTAAACTATAACAACTGTGATCACAGAAGAAACCTTGGTAATTACCCTTATATGAAAAACGAGAGAGAAGGCACGGCCAGTCGGCAGACCCTGAGCGCATCGGTTCTGGAACAAATAAAGCAGATGCTGTGGAGTGGCAGGGTCATGCCCGGAGAGCAGTTGTCGATCCGTAAAACCGCCGAGGCGCTGGGTGTGAGCATGATGCCGGTGCGCGATGCTTTTTCCCGGCTGGTGGCCGATCATGCGCTGGAAGTGACGCCGAACCGCTCGGTGCGGGTTCCTGTCCTGAGTGTGAGAACTTTTACGGAAATTACCCGGATTCGTTTTGAAATCGAGGGGATGGCCGTGGCCGAAGCAGCGGGAAAGGCCAGTGCGTCGCTGCTATCGGACATTGCGCTGATCAATGACACGCTGTCCCGGGAAATGGCCAAGCCGCAGGCCGATACGCAGGAACTGGTCAGCTTAAATCAGCAGTTTCACTTTGCCATTTACGAGGCGGCCGCCATGCCGGTGCTGTTTCAGATGATAGAGAGCATGTGGCTGCGTATCGGCCCCATTCTGAACTTTGACCTGCGCCAGGGCTCGCCTCGTACCCGGGAGCAGGTGGCCGTGGCGCATCACCGGGCCATGATCGATGCGTTGCAGCGTGGCGATGCCCAGGCTGCCCGCCTGGCTGTGGTTGCCGATATCCGCGAGGCATTTGAACATATGACAACACGCATGCCCAGCCTGTTTCTGCCGCCCGATGGCAGCGGCCCTGGTCGCTGAGGAGTGATGCGGGGACGTGCTGATGCAAGAACCGTTGAGCAAAGCCCCGCAGGATCAAAACAGTTTTTCGGTATGGCCATCCACGGCCAGCGCCTGCCCTGAAATATTCAGGGCCAGATCACTGCATACGAAGAGCGCCTGATTGGCGATATCGTCTGCCGTGACCATGGTATGCATGGCCGACTGGGCTTTGTACGTATCTTCCACCTCGGCGTGGGGCTTGCCCAGCATCTTGGCTTTGGCGCTGATGACCTGCTGAATGCGCGGGCCGTCTACTGCTCCTGGGCAAATCGCATTGACGCGGATGCCGTCGGGACCAAGTTCATTGGCCAGGGACCGGGTAAAGCCGATCACTGCCCATTTGGAAGCCGAATAGGGCGTGCGGCCGGCAAAGCCCAGGCGGCCCGCAGCCGATGACAGATTGACAATGGCCGGATGCGTCCCCTTGCGCAAATGCGGCAACGCGTTCTGCACATAAAGAAACTGGCCGGTGATATTGATGCGCAGGGTATTTTCCCATTCTGCCAGCGTGATATCCTCTACCGGCCCGGTCGGACCGGCAATTCCGGCGTTGTTGATCAGAATATCCAGTCCGCCCAGCGCTTGTACCGCCTGCTCCACGCTGCGCACGACATCGCGCTCGTTGCCCGCGTCCGCCGTGACGGCATGCACTTGCGGCAATTGCGACTTCAATGTCTTGAGCGCAGACTCATTGATATCGGTGACAAACACCGCCGCGCCTGCCTTGGTGAAAACATGTGCCATGGCCAGCCCGATGCCGCTGCCGCCGGCTGTGATCAATACCCGTCGTCCCTGCAAATTCATATATGTCTCCTGGTTATGGTGATAATTGTCACTTTATGCCGAGTATCATAACTGGCGCAGCGAAAATATAAAAGTGTGATCACAGTAACTGCTGGTAAAAATGTCAGGGCTGTGGTGCAGATCAGTCGGTTACGATATGCGGCGACAGGGCTTTAGCAAGGCCACTATACGGTCATGGCCAGGTCTCGGATCTGGCGGTTTTTGCGGTTACAATGAACTGTCGTCAAAAACGCCCAATCAGAGATTGCAGGCGCCGGTCCTATCTGTCGCGGCGCCGGTTGCAATCGTCAGGAGAAACAGTCAAGTGCAGGACATACGCAAGCAAGTGAGTCTGGTCGGAGTGCCGACCGATGTCGGCGCGGGCCATCGCGGCTCCAGTATGGGCCCGGAAGCCATTCGGGTCGCGGGTATCACGCAAACGCTGGAGCAATTGGGTATCGCAGTGCGAGATTGCGGGAATCTGAATGGTCCGCCCAATCCCTGGTTGCCGCCGCAGGCAGGTTACCGGCATCTGGAACAGGTTATCGCCTGGAACCAGCTGGCCCACGATGCGCTCTATGCGGAGCTTTGCCAGGGGCGGTTCCCCATCATGCTGGGCGGCGACCACTGCCTTGGGGTGGGGTCGATCGCTGCCGTATCGCGCTATTGCCGGGAACAGGGCCGCAAACTGCGGGTGCTGTGGCTGGACGCGCACACTGACTTCAATACTGCTGATCTGACTCCCAGCGGCAATATCCATGGCATGCCGGTAGCGTGCCTGTTTGGTCACGGGCCGCGCGAACTGGTGCAGATGGCTGGCCAGGTGCCGGCATTGCAGGCCGATATGCTGCGCCAGATCGGTATTCGCAGTGTGGACGAGGGTGAGAAAGCATTCATTCATCAGCAGGGCATAGAAGTATTCGACATGCGTTTCATTGACGAGCATGGCATGCGTCATACCATGGAACAGGCCTTGCACGGGCTGGATGAAAATACCCATTTGCATGTGAGCTTCGATGTGGACTTCCTTGATCCGGATATTGCGCCCGGCGTAGGCACCACCGTGCGCGGCGGGCCCAATTATCGGGAAGCGCAGCTGTGCATGGAGATGATTGCCGATACCGAATGCATGGCTTCGCTCGATATTGTCGAACTGAACCCGGCGCTGGATGTCCGCAATCAGACCGCCGAAGTGGCGCTGGATCTGGTGCGCAGCCTGTTCGGACAAAGCACGTTGGTGCGTCCTAAACATAAAAACGGTTCTGGCAGACAATAATGCAACAAACAACAACGAGTCAGGAAAAGACCAAGACGGTTCTTGAGCGTTTCCTGCACGCCCTTATTTTTGAAGTGCTGGCCATTGGGCTATCGGCCCCACTGGCCGCCTTGCTGTCGGGCCATTCTATGACTGACATGGGGGTGGTGACGGTTGTAATCGCCATTATGGCGCTGATCTGGAACATGGTTTACAACGCCATGTTCGATCGCTTTCTGGCGGCAAGCGGAAAAAGCAAGACCCTGATCATGCGTATCTGGCACAGCATCGGGTTTGAACTTGGCCTGCTGGTCATGGCTATTCCATTTGTGATGTGGTGGCTGAATATCGGCTTGTGGGAAGCACTGGTGCTGGATATCGGGCTAATCCTGTTCTATCTGCCTTACGCGTATATCTACAATCTGGTTTATGACACGCTGCGCAGCCGCTACTGGGGGCGGCGCGTGCAGCAATGCTGACCTGATATTTGATCGCGGGTATTGCGGCCCCTTCGCGCCAGTCGCCGCTGGCGCCCTGCTGGACAGGTACGAGATACGACCACGACCTACACACACTTGTCCAAGCGGCAGGTCCCATGAGGCCCTTGCAACTTGTGTTGCCCTGTTGTCCGCCGTTGCGCCGCCGGTCCGGTGAAGTTGTTACTCGTCGTGTGTTGCAGCGTTATCTTGCATTGTCATTTTCTACCGCTTGCTGCTGCCAGACGGCGCCCGCTTTCAGGGCGCGCTGGTAAGCCGGGCAGTCTTCATCATGCGCCCCAGGCAGATAGCCGATACTCATCAGAAAAGAACCCACGATTTCCCCGCCCGTGAATTTGAATGTCTTGCGAAACAAACGTACCCATTGATCCTTGCTCATGGGGTGATGCTGTTGCAGCCAGGCCTTGAATGAGCCATGCTCCTGCTGCAGCGATTGCACAACCTGGGCGTTGTGAATGGCCGCGTTTACTTTCAGCCGGTTGCGAACGATGCCCGCATCGGCCAGCAGCCGCTGGCGATCGGCATCATCGTAGGCGGCAACGGTATCAATATCAAAGTTGTCGTAGGCCTGCAAAAAGCTCGCTTCCTTGTTCAGAATGGTTGACCATGACAGGCCCGCCTGATTGATTTCCAGCACCAGCCGGCCAAACAGCTCGTTATCATCTTCCACCGGAAAGCCATAGCGCTGGTCGTGATAGTGTTTATGGGCGGAGGCAGTCTCTGGCGGCAATTGGGCAACGAATACGCAGTAGCTCATGATGTTTCCTGATCAGGCAAAAAGGGCAGTAGAAAACCGCAAGGGTCTGCTACCATTCTGCATTATTCTACCTCCTGGACTGACCCGCAGTAACCGGCCATGTTGTCCGGCTTGCGACCTACCGCCATCATGAGCCAATCTGCACCCACTTCGTCCCTTGCGCTGAATCGCTACGAAATTGCGCTCGTGATTATTACGGTTTTCTGGGGCGCCACCTTTCTGATCGTACAGAAAGCGCTGGTGCACAGTGATCCATTTGTGTTTGTCGGCATGCGCTTTGGCTGTGCCGCGCTGGCCATGATGTTGTGTTCCCTGCGCATACTGCGCGGATTGACAAGTCTGGAAGTGCGTGCCGGCATGCTGATCGGCCTGTGTATTTTTCTGGGCTACAGCCTGCAGACGGTTGGCTTGCAGACCATTGCCAGCAGCAAGTCGGCGTTTATCACTGCCTTGTATGTACCGCTGGTTCCGTTGATGCAATGGCTGTTTCTGAAACGACCACCGACATTGATGAACTGGATCGGCGCGACCATGGCCTTTATCGGGCTGGTATTGCTGGCGGATCCGCAAAGCATGGAAGGCGGGGCTGGTACGGGCGAGTGGCTGACCGTCTTCAGCGCCATTGCCATCGCGGTAGAGGTGATTCTGATCAGCCGTTTTGCCGGTCAGGTAGACCTGCGACGGGTGACCATCGTGCAACTGGCCACCGCGGTGATTCAGATCACGATGAACTGGGCCCAGAACCATATTTCCGCCACGCGCGCCACGGTCATTTATGCGGGCGAACCGGTATGGGCTGGCATCATCGGGCGCGTGTTTGCCGACGAGCGACATTCGGCACTGGCGTTGTTTGGCGCCGTATTGATTATCGTGAGCGTGGTGGTGAGCGAATTCAAGTTGCGGGTGCGACGTCGACCGCCGGCAGCGCTGCCCTGATGCTGTCAGGCCAACGCTGCCAGCAGTAACCTCAGGGCCGCGGCGTGGGTGAACAACCCTGGGGGATGTGTGTTTACGACTCGTGTTTAAGGACCGAATTTTTAACGACCGCATTTTTGTGTTCATGGCCGGTCAGTTTTATACGATCCGTGTTTAATGTTTATTTCTTCTGCTGTTCGGCCGCAGCCTGCTCCAGGATTTTCACGCTGCGCTGATAGGCGGGTCGTTGCGTGACGCGGTCTACGTAGGCCTTGAAGGCAGGGCGCGGCTCCAGGACCCCGAACTGCATATAAAACCGGATGGCCGAACCCACGTATACATCGGCTGCAGTGAACTGTTCGCCACAGATCCAGGTTGCGTTGGACACGGCCTGCTCCAGTGCGTCGACCACGTGCCCCAGCGTGCCAAAGCCCAGCATTGCGCTCTTATCGGCCGGGATAGGCATGTTCAGCGACTTCATGGTGATTGCTTCTTCCAGCGGTCCGGCCACAAAGAACAACCAGCGGTAATAGGTGCCGCGCAACGGACTGTCGAGGGCGGGGGCCAGGTTTTTCTGCGGGTACTGATCGGCCAGAAAAGCGCAGATGGCTGCGCCTTCGGTAACAACCTGGCCGTCATGCACGATGGCCGGGACCTTGCCCATGGGGTTGATAGCCAGATACTCGGGTGTTTTCATGGCACCCTGAAAATTAAGATAGATGGTTTCGTAGGGTTCGCCCAATTCCTCTAGCATCCAGTGGATAACGGCAGCGCGGGACTGTGGGTTGGAGTAAAAGGTGATGCGGCTGGCTGACATGATCGAATCCTTACAGGAAAAAAGGGTGATAGCGAAGAATGTTGCGCGTCGCACTTATCATAGTGCGCAGGTGCTGGGCAGTGCAAATCAAATCGCTGTGCGGCACTTTGCCTTCCAGTGCGGTCAGAC
Source organism: Advenella incenata (assembly GCF_004217095.1). GTDB lineage: Bacteria > Pseudomonadota > Gammaproteobacteria > Burkholderiales > Burkholderiaceae_B > Advenella > Advenella incenata. Next base: position 112,775 of record NZ_SHKO01000002.1, read on the forward strand.
GGTGCTTATAATGGTATGACAGGATATGGCTGGCGCCAGTGCACAGCACGGGATTTTCATATTTTGAACGGATGAGGTTAAGCAATGAAAACACGGATCGAGAAAGACAGTATGGGGCAGTTGGCGGTTCCGGCCCAGGCGCTTTATGGTGCACAGACTCAGCGCGCCATCAATAACTTCCCGATCAGCGGGCAGCGCCTGCCTGCCGCCTTTATCCGTTCGCTGTTGCTGGCCAAGGCGGCTGCGGCCAAAGCCAATGTCCGGCTCAAACAGATTCCACCTGACATGGGTCAGGCAATCGTGACCTGCGTGGATACGCTGCTCGAAGGCGATTTCATGGTGCATTTTCCCATCGATATCTACCAGACCGGCTCGGGCACCAGCACCAACATGAATGCCAACGAGGTGCTGGCCACGCTGGCGAGCAAACTGTATGGCGAGCCGGTCAGCCCCAATGATCATGTCAATTACGGGCAAAGCAGCAACGATATGATTCCGGGCACCATTCATATCAGCGCAGCGGTGCAACTGCACAAAGAACTGCTGCCGGCGCTCACGCACCTGGCCAAAGTGATTCGCAAGAAAGCGCGCGCAGTCGATCGCTATGTGAAGACGGGCAGGACCCATTTGATGGACGCCATGCCGGTGCGGATGAGCCAGCCGCTCGAAGGCTGGGCGGTGCAGGTCGAACAGAACATACAGCTGCTCAAGGCGCAGCAGCCGCTGCTGCAGACCCTGGCGCAGGGCGGCACCGCCGTGGGCACGGGCATCAACGCCCATCCAAAATTTGCCGCTGAATTTGCCCGCCAGATCAGTACGCTGACGGGGGTGCGTTTTACGCCTGCCGAAAACTTTTTTGCCCACATCAGCTCCCAGGATATTGCCGTCGCGCTGTCAGGACAGCTCAAGACCACGGCGGTAACGCTCATGAAAATTGCCAATGATCTGCGCTGGATGAATTCCGGCCCGCTTGCCGGCCTGGGTGAAATCGAACTGGAAGCGCTGCAGCCGGGCTCGTCCATCATGCCGGGCAAGGTCAATCCGGTCATCCCCGAGGCCACTGCCATGGTGGCAGCACAGGTGATCGGCAATGATGCGGCCATTACGGTAGGCGGGCAGGCAGGCAACTTTGAATTGAACGTTATGCTGCCCATGATTGCCCACAATCTGCTGGGCAGTATTCAATTGCTGGCCAATGTGTCCCGCCTGCTGGCGGACAAAGCCATTGCCACTTTCAAAGTCAATGAACCCAGGTTACAGGAAGCGCTGGATAAGAATCCGATTCTGGTCACGGCGCTCAATCCGGTGGTTGGATACCTGAAGGCTGCCGAAATTGCCAAGCAGGCATACAAGGAAAAGCGGCCGGTGATTGATGTGGCTGACGAAAACACCGATCTGGGCCAGGCGCAGTTGCGCAAGCTGCTGGACCCGAAAAAACTGACCGAGGGCGGACTGTAACTACCGTGATGAACATGTCTGGTGAATATGCAGTCTGAAATAGCAATGGAACAGCTCGAGTTTTTCGACATTCCCAGCCCCTGCCGGGGGATATGCGAAGTGAACAGCCGCGGCCTGTGCCGGGGCTGTCTGCGCAACCGGGAAGAGCGGTTTCAATGGCAAAACTTTTCCGACACTCGCAAGCGTGAAATACTGCGCCTGTGTACTCAGCGCAAGCACAAGCTGATTGTGGAAGCGCTGGCGGCACGAGCACAAGCGGCCACCGGTCATGCTGCAGATAACCAGACCGGAATTGAAGACGACGAGCCACGCCTGCCAGGCACCTGAGGCATGTTCCAAGCCTGCCTTGCTGTAGGTGGGGGCAGGGCCGGGTCGGTGCTAAAAGGGGTGTGACGCAACGCCTTTACGTTTCCTGGCGACCTGCCACCACACCCTTGCTGTCGTTACGCGGTCGTATTGTCGGTCTTTGCTGCGGCATCATTGCCCGGGAACTGCGCCATATCCATCCACATGATTTCCCAGATATGACCGTCCAGGTCGTTTATGCTGCGGCCATACATGAACCCATGTTCTTGTGGCTCCCGCGCTTCGGTCGCACCCAGCGCCAGGGCACGATTGGTCAGCTCGTCCACCTGTTCTCTGGAGTCGCGACTGATACATAGCAGCACTTCGCTGCTTTTGTGGGCGTCGGCAACCGGTTTCGGGGTGAAATCGGAAAACCGCTGCTTCTGAAGAAACATCACGCTTGCCATCGGACTAATTTGCATGCATAGCGCGTTTTCATCACAGAACATGGCGTTAAAGGTAAAGCCCAGTCCCGAGAAAAAGGTTTTGGTCGCGTCAACCGAGGTAACCGGCAGATTGACGTAAAGCAGGGTTGGGTTGTCTGTATTCATTGTGAACTCCAGTAGGATTATCGAGGTGATTTGCTGCCAAAGTAATTCAGATACCAGATCTTGCCGAACCTGTCGGTGAGCGCCGCGAACAAGTCTGCCCAAGGCGCCGGCCCGGGTGGCACGGTAATGGTGCCGCCGCCGGCGAGAATCTCTATGCACCGGCGCAGGCTGTCTTCACTGTCAAGGCTCACGCCGAAGCCGAAATCGTTGCCCGGACGATAGCCTGCCGGACCGCTCATGTCGGTCCCCAGAATCATAAAGTCCTGGTTGACCAGATGTCCATGCATGATTGCCTGGGGGTGAAGCAACGCGGCAGCAGCGCAATCGGGACCGGAAGGCATGGGCGGGCTGTCGGCTACGGTCTGGAACTTAAGTTCGCCTCCGAAGCAGGCGTGGTACAGCGTCAATGCCTGACGACACTGACCATCAAAATTCAGATACGGTGATAGCGTGACGCGCATGGGTGCCTCCGGTCGGCTGTCATTGACATGTTGACACTATAGTGGCGCGGCATGCACGTTGGAAAGTGCAGATAACGGCAATTGAGCGGGTTGATTGCGACAACATTCTGCCGTATAGTGAGCGCGTATCCGGTCGTGTTCGCTACCGGAAATCCGCAAGCGGAGTGTGCCATGAAGCAGATTGTTTTTCTTGTACCCCAAGGCGTCAATCTTGCCGGTCTGGAACAGGCCAGGCTGGGGCTTGCAGAAGCCTGCAGCTATCGCAAGCAGCAAAACCTGCCCATGCCATTCGAGGTATCGCTGGCGGGTGCGCAAAGCGATATACGCGCCGGTAACGGACATTACACGATCCATCCGGATCATCTGTTGCCGGATATCCCGCAAGCGGATCTGTACATTGTGCCGCCAACCACACCATCGCCGGCGGCCTTAAGTGAAAATGCCGCCCTGATCGGCTGGATCGCCGCCAAATTTGCACAAGGCGCGCCGGTAGCCAGCCTGTGCATGGGCAGCTCCCTGCTGGCGGCGGCAGGTATTTTGGACGGGCTGCGGGCGGTCACGCACTGGCAGGCGTTGGAGGCCATGCAGCAGGTCTTTCCCAGGGTGCGCTGGAATGCCGAGAAAACCATGGATTTTGATGGGGGCATCTTTACCAGCGGCGGCGCCATTTCGGCCAGCCGCCTGATCCTGCACCTGATCGAAATGCATTCGGATCGGGCTACCGCCATCTATTGCGCCAAGGTATTCCAGCTCGATTATGAACGCCATTCGCAGTTGCCCTTTTCCATTTTCAATGGCTGGAAAGCGCATGGCGACTCAAGCATCACCCCGGTACAATCATTTCTGGAGCGGCATTACTCCGAAAAAATTACCGTCGAACAATTGTGCGATTCTTTCGCCATGGGGCGCCGCACCCTGGAGCGGCGTTTTCGCAAGGCCACCGGGCAATCGGTATTGGAATATCAGCAGCGTATTCGGGTGGAAGCGGCCAAGCGGCAGCTTGAGATGACCAGCAGTACGATTTCAGATGTGATGTACGGGGTAGGCTACAACGACGCCAAGGCCTTTCGCGATACCTTTCGAAAATATAGCGGCTTATCGCCGCTGGCCTATCGCGAACGGTACCAGTAGCACGTGGGCGGGGCCAGACCAGACAGGATGTGACACGGGTACGGCCATTAGCGCCAATAGCGCCATGGGCCGCCATCTGCGCGGCGCCATCGTCAGGCCATATCGCTATCGCAGGTATCGCTACCGCTTATCGCCGGCGCTGGAAGTGCCCCCTCTGGCGGCTTCATGTACATCAAGCCCTAGCGTGACCTGCCGCCCCCCGGACAGTACGGGGGGACATGTCCTGACAAACTCAATAAATGGCGCCGACGCGCGCCAGTTTGCCGATTTCCTCGATGGCATGCATGCCTGATTGCACCTGGTTCTCAGATAGTGACTTGCCGTATTGCGCGAGTCCTCGAACCTTGGCGCGAATTTCCTCGCGTGACAGGGTATTGCCCGGATCTCCCTTGGGTTCATCGACCCGACCCTGTAGCGTACGACCGTCCTGGGTCACGACCGATACCTTGCCGATCCAGCGCTGTGGATAGGCGGTATCGACTTCTTCGTCCAGCTCCATGGTGACCCGGTCACGAAAATCAGCGACTGCCTGGTCGTTAAGGGCTGCGTCAAACTCGGGCATGCCGGCGCGCTGACGCAGGGCGATCAGCGCCAGCACGGTGCCCATGGAAAATTTGGACTGGTGTACGGTCTCAGGGCGGATGACCGCGCCCAGCACGTCGATGGCGCCCTGATGCACATGCGTAATCACACGGCTGATATCGGCCGCCGCCAGTTTATGGTCCTGCATGACCCGGGCCAGCGCATCGGCGGCAGGATGTGTATGACGGCACGAGGCGTGGTACTTGAATGAGGTTTCAGCCAGGGCCCAGCGCGAGCCCAGTCGGTCGGTCAGGCGGGCCGGATCGGCATCGCTGGACATGCCTGCGCCCATGCCCTGTGCGCCTTCGAGAATCTGTTTGGCGCCGGTGAACCCATCGCGCGCCAGCCAGGCGGCCGTCAGGCCGTTGGCTGCCGCTTTGGCGGTGTGCAGTTGCTTGGAATCGGCGGCAGTGCGTAAAAACTCCCACAAGCCCGCGGCCTGGGTGCCGGCAGAGCCTATGGCGTCAAGCATTTGCGCAGGAGACAGCCCCATCAGCCGACCGGCAGCCACGGCGGCTGCAATGGTGCCGGCTGTGCCGGTGGTGTGAAAAATGCGGTAATGCGAGCGACCCAGAAACTCGCCCACACGAATGCCGACCTCGTAGCCTGCCACGCAGGCGGTCAACAGATCCCGTCCGGAAGCGCCTGTCTCCTGGGCCACGGCCAGCGCGGCAGGAAACACCACGGCTGCCGGATGAAATACCGAGCCGTTATGTACATCATCCTGCTCCACCATATGCGCCGCTGCGCCGTTGATCAGTGCTGCAAACAGCGGCGAGGTGGTCTGCGTAGAGCCGATGATTTGCGCACTGCCCTGGGCCGGGCCCATGGCCCGTGCAAAATCGCGGATCGACTTGACCGGTCGCGCCGGATAGCCAGCGAGCATGGAACCAAAGGTATCCAGCAGAAAATCTTCACAGCGGGCAATGACCGCTGGGGGGATCATCTCATAGCTGAGCGTGGCGGAAAATTCGGCGAGGGTGGCGCTGGGTGTTTGCGTCATAACAGGCTTCCTGGACAAAAAACAGTAATAACGAGCCGGATCAGAACGAACGGGGCAGGCCCAGAACGTGTTCGGCAACGTAGGAGTAAATCAGATTGGTTGAAATAGGTGCAACCTGATACAAGCGGGTTTCACGGAATTTGCGCTCTACATCGTATTCATTGGCAAAGCCGAAGCCGCCGTGGAACTGCAAACATGCATTGGCCGCTTCCCACGAGGCTTCCGAGGCCAGCAGCTTGGCCATGTTAGCCTGCGTGCCGCATGCCTGTTTGGCATCAAAACGGCGCGCCGCTTCATAGCGCATCAGGCTGGCGGCCTCGATATTGATGAAGGCCTTGGCAATAGGAAACTGTACGCCCTGGTTCTGGCCGATCGGGCGGCCGAACACCTTGCGTTCCTTGACGTAGGCGCTGACTTTGTCGATGAACCAGTAACCGTCGCCGATACATTCGGCCGCAATCAGCGTGCGTTCGGCATTTAAGCCGTCCAGGATATATTTGAACCCCTTGCCTTCTTCGCCGATCAGGTTTTCTTCAGGCAGCTCCAGATTGTCGAAAAACAGCTCGTTGGTTTCATGGTTCACCATATTGGGAATGGGCTGCAGGGTCATGCCGCCCTTGAGCGCGGCGTGAATATCGACCAGGAAAATGGACATGCCTTCGGACTTGCGGGTGACCTGGTCCAGCGGGGTGGTGCGCGCCAGCAGAATCATGAGATCGGAATGCTGGACACGGGAAATCCATACTTTCTGGCCATTGATCACGTAGCGGCCGTCTTTTTTGACGGCTGTGGTTTTGATTTTGGTCGTGTCGGTACCGGTTGTCGGCTCGGTCACGGCCATGGACTGCAAACGCAACTGGCCGGTGGCGATCTTGGGCAGGTAGCGGTTTTTCTGCTCGTCCGACCCATGGCGCAGTAGCGTGCCCATGTTATACATTTGGCCGTGGCACGCTCCGGAATTACCCCCACAACGGTTGATCTCCTCCATGATGACGCTCGCTTCAGTTAGACTGAGGCCCGAACCACCATATTCCTGGGGAATCAGGGCGGCCAGCCAGCCAGCCTCGGTCAGGGCATTGACGAAGGTCTCGGGGTAGGCGCGTTTCTCGTCAATATCACGAAAATATTCAGCAGGAAATTGGGCGCACAAATCACGAATGGCATCGCGAATGTCCTGGTAGGCGTCAGCTTGATGTTGCATGATGGAAGTCTCGGAAATGTTAACAGTAACAGCCTGTACTTTGACAGATTGCACCGGTTCTGAATATTGATGTTTGCTTAACAAAGACTTTAGCGTTTATTAAGGAGCACCGCAGATGGCGATGCATTTTGACCTCACGGACATGCAACTGATGGTGCATATCAGCGAAGTGAACAGCCTGACCAAGGGCGCCGAGCGCTCGCACCTGTCGCTGCCAGCGGCCAGCAACCGGGTGAAAAACCTGGAAAACAACCTGGGAACGGCTTTGCTGTACCGCAACAGCCAGGGCGTCACGCTTACCCCGTCAGGCGAGGCTTTTGTGCGCCATGCCCATATTGTGCTGCGGCAGCTGGAGCATCTGCGCGGCGATATCCGCGAATTTGCCGAAGGAATCAAGGGCAAGGTGCGGGTGTATGCCAATACCACCGCCATGAACGAATTCATGCCCGACATTCTGAGCCGCTATCTGGCCTTGCACCCGGATGTGAGCGTTGAACTGCGCGAGCGTCTGAGTTATCGCATCGTCAAGCTGGTCAGTGAGGGACTGGCCGATATCGGAGTGGTGGCCGGCATTGACGAAGACCAGATCGCCTCTGACGATGGCGTGCGCTTCATTCCCTATCGGTCCGACAACCTGGTGCTGGTCACCTCGCAAAACCATCGGCTGGCGGCATACGATGAACTGGCATTTGCAGAAACGCTATCCTACGAGTTTGTCGGGCTGTCCGAGTGGAGCGCGATTCATGCGTTTCTGAAGCAGGCCGCAGAGACGCTGGGCAGCCCCTTGCGCTTTCGTGTCGAGGTGGGCGGCTTTGAAGCGGCCTGTCGGATGATTGCGGCCAACGCCGGTATTGGCGTGATCCCCGAAACGGCTGCGATGCGTTACGTGGCCAACATGCCGCTGAAGATTATTCATCTGAGCGACAGTTGGGCATTGCGCCGCCTCTATGTGTGCGTGCGCCGGCTGGAAGATTTGCCGTCTTTTGCTCAGGAACTGGTGGCGCTGATGCAGGCCGATGCAGGCATTTCGGGCGAGGCCGGTTGCGCCGAAGAGGAACGGCGCTTGCGCAATCTCAAGCGCGGCAAGCGCTAACCCCTGGGTCCCGGGCTGTCGGCGACGCGGTACCACCGGCCGCGCCGGGTGGCGCGCGTCTCTTGCCTCGCCTGTTTGTGCCGGCCGTCGGCTCCCCGCCAATTGCCCGGCCAATGCCTAAGCGCGTCCGAGCGTTGCTCAGATAATGACCAAGAACGCCGGCCATAGGGTCAGGTAAAGTCCCCCTTTCAGGATTAATAATTCCCTGCTGTGGCCCTAACGGTTATGCTCATGGCTGTCAGGTTTTGGCAGGCGGCACTTTTTCAGCGCCCAACAGGCACGCCGGTTTTTCATGAACGGCCAGCTAGAGGCGCAGGGCCAGACCATGTAGCGAACCCAATGGCGGCGCGCGCAGGCGCTATTGCAGTTGTGCTATCGCAGTTGTGTTTGCATAAGAGTGTTTGCATAAGAGTGCTTACATGAGGGGCGAGGCAGGATCACGCGATGCGCAGCACCCGCCGTGTTACCGGGGTGCGGGCGCAGGCCGCGACCTGCGCCGCTTTTAGCTGCGTGCATGACACGCCCGGCCCGTTGCCGAAGAATTTATTATTTTATTATTGTCAGGAAACAGTGCGAATGACTCAGGATGCTCAGCAGTCCAACCTTTCCGACTGGATCGGTCGCCAGGAAGTGGCGCAGGATTTTATCAATCCTTCTCATGTAAGAAAAATAGCGGCCTCGCTGGAGACGAGCGCACCTGCTGCCGGGCTGGCGCTGCCACCCTTGTGGCAATGGGCGCTGTTCATTGAGCCGGCACCGCAGGACCAGCTTGGCCAGGATGGTCATCCTAAGCGGGGCGGCTTTCTGCCGCCCGCCGATGATCGCAACCGCATGTGGGCCGGCGGTCGCTTGCAGTTTCACCAACCTTTGCTGGTCGGGCGAGACGGCGAACGCATTTCGACCATTTCTGCTATTCGCGAAAAACAGGGCACTACCGGTAAACTGCTTTTTGTGACTGTGACGCATGAATATAAACAGGATGGCCAGCGGTGTATCCATGAGGAACAGGATATCGTTTATCGCGAGCCTGCTGCGCCCAAGCTGGGCGGCACCGAAGCGGCCGGCGCCGGTGCCTGGTCCGAGCCCATCACACCGACCAGCACGCTGCTGTTTCGCTATTCTGCGGTAACCTTCAATGGCCATCGCATTCACTATGATCACCCCTATGTAACGCAGACCGAAGGCTATCCCGGTCTGGTGGTGCACGGCCCGATGATTGCCACCCGTCTGTTGCAGGCGTTTTGTCAGGCCAATCCCGATAAAACCGTAACCGGCTTTTCCTTTCGTGGCCACCGTCCACTGATCGCCCCGGCCGAGTTTCGTGCGCAGGGCGTGATCACCGAAGCCGGCCGCGCCCGCCTATGGGCCGAACAAGAGGGCACTGTGGCCCAGACAGCAGAGGTAACCTTCAAATGAAAACAGAACAATCGACCGGCATTCGCCCGCTTGACGGCATTACTGTCCTGAGCCTGGAACATGCGATTGCCGCGCCATTTTGCACCCGGCAACTGGCCGATCTGGGCGCGCGCGTTATCAAGGTGGAGCGGCCTGGCGTGGGCGATTTTGCCCGCAATTATGATGAACGCGTCAACGGCATGGCGTCTCATTTTGTATGGACTAATCGCTCCAAGGAAAGTCTTACCCTGGATCTGAAAAGCCCGCAGGCCAAAGAAGTACTAGCCCGCCTGTTGCCCCAGGTGGATGTGCTGGTGCAAAACCTGGCGCCCGGCGCGGCAGCCCGTCTTGGACTCTCGTTTGATGCCTTGCACGAACAGTATCCGGGCCTGGTGGTGTGTGATATTTCGGGCTATGGCGCCGGTGGCCCTTATGAGCATAAAAAAGCCTATGACCTGTTGATCCAGAGCGAGAGCGGCTTTGTTTCCGTGACTGGCAGCGCCAATGAGCCGGCCAAGGCCGGCTGCTCCATTGCCGATATTGCAGCCGGCATGTATGCGTATACCCATATTCTGTCGGCGCTGCTGCAGCGCGGCAAGACCGGCAAGGGTAGCCATATTGACCTGACCATGCTGGAGAGCATGGTCGAGTGGATGGGCTTTCCGTTGTATTACACCTATGATGGCGCCCCGCCACCGGTCAGGGCAGGCGCTGCGCACGCCGCTATTTATCCCTACGGCCCGTTTCTGGCCGGCAACGGCAAGACTATCATGCTGGGGCTGCAGAACGAACGCGAATGGAAAATGTTCTGCGAACAGGTGCTGGAAAAACCCGAGCTGGCCACCGACCCTCGCTTCGCTTCCAACACGATGCGCACGACCAATCGCGATGCCTTGCGTGATCTGATTATCCAGTCCTTCGCTGCCTATGATGACGAGCAGATTATCGAGCGTCTGGAAAAAGCTGGCATCGCCAACGCCCGCGTCAACGACATGAAGGCAGTATGGGAGCATCCGCAATTGAAGGCGCGCAATCGCTGGACGCAAATGGGCAGCCCGGTGGGGACACTGCCTACCTTTTTGCCGCCAGGCGTGAACAACAGCTATGACTTTCGCATTGATGCGGTCCCCGCGCTTGGTGAGCATTCGGCCGCGATCCTGGATGAACTGGGCTATGATGAGGACACGGTCAGTCAGTGGCAGTCTGCCGGTATCGTCTGACTGCCAGTAAATACACACAGGCGGGGCCGCATGAGCGCCGCCACCCGTCATAATCAAGGAGTTTGCCAGTCATGAAAATGCGATCCGCGCTGTTTGTCCCTGCCACCCGGGTTGACAGAATTCCCAAGGCGCTGGCCAGTGGCGCCGACATTGTCATCGTTGATCTGGAAGATGCGGTGGAGCAGGATGCCAAGCAAAGCGCACGCGATGCGCTGCGCGAATTTGCCACCGCCAATCCCGAGCAGCAATTTCTGTTGCGCGTCAATGATGCGCGCAGCCGCTGGTTCAACGATGATATTGCCGTTTGCGCAAAGCTTGCAAATATCACAGGTGTGATGCTGCCGAAGGCTGAAAGCGAGTCGCAGATCAAGGCCGCGGGGATGGCCAAAAAACCGGTCTACCCGATTATTGAAAGCGCCATGGGCATCATGCGCATGCCTGAACTGTGCCAGGCGCCGGGTGTGGCGCGACTGTCTTTTGGCGCGCTGGATCTGGCGCTGGACCTGAACATGGATCGCGATTCGCAAGGGGCGCAGCAATTGCTGGCAGCGGTGCGTCCTCAACTGGTGATCCAAAGCCGGGCTGCGGGCATTGATGCGCCACTGGATGGCGTATTTCCGGATATTTCAGATACTGACGGGCTCAGGCAATCGGTCGCGCTGGCCAAAGGCATGGGGTTTGCGGGCGCGCTATGCATCCATCCGGCCCAGTTGGCGGTGATCCACGAAGTATTCGAACCAACGGCGCAGGAAAAGGACTGGGCCCAGCGGGTGCTGGATGAGCACCAGAAAAGCGGGCGGGCTGCGTTCAAGCTGGACGGCCAGATGGTGGATATGCCGGTTATAGAGAAGGCCCGGCGGATTCTTCAGCCTCATCTTTAGGCAGGCGGATAATAAAAGTAGACCCATGGCCTGGCGCCGACTGTACGCGGACATCCCCATGATGGCGTGTGACCACGGTTTTGACAAAAACCAGGCCCAGGCCCAGGCCCCCCGGGTCTTGTTCACGGCCCGCACCTACGCGGGTAAATAGCGTGAACAGGTGTTGCTGATCTTGCTCGCTGATGCCACAGCCTTGGTCGTGGATGCTGACTTCCCAGAAGTTGCCTGCCGAGGCCAGGCTGCATGTGACCGTTGTGTTGTCTGTACTGTATTTGAAGGCGTTGTCCAGCAAATTGCCCAGGCAGCGCATCAGCAATGACTGGTCCCCCTTGATAAAAGCGCATAGCGGTGTGATGTTACTCACAATGGTGATATTGCGTGTCCGGCTATCGACCCAAAGTTCATTGATTGCGTCTTGCAGCAGATCACTCAGATTAAGCGGCACAAATTCGATGTCGGCTTTTTCAGCCCGCGTAAACTGTACAAAGTCTTCCACCAGGCCGATGGTTCTTGCCGACAGATGGCTGACGCGCTGCAGCAGCTCGTCGGTGGGCAGGGCGCGGGCCGCATCCGCCTGCAAGTCTATCAGTGCAAGAATGGAGTTCTGTGGCGCCCGCATATCATGGGATATGAATCGCAAGGTGTCATCACGCTTGCGTTCGGCCTGACGCAACGCACTGATATCGATCAGGTTCAGAATGTATCCCGAGCGGCGACGACCAGCGGTATAGGTGGGCATGGATTTGAGCAGCAAGTCATTACCGGCGTGATCACGCACTTCAAAGCCGTCTTCGGCATGGATGCTTGCCGCCGCACTGCCTGTCTCTGGCGTCTGTCCAGATGCGGTGCGCTCAGGGTACTCGATCGCAGCGGCCAGCTCTCGGCATGTCGGTGCATCGGGAATAATGGCATTGAGCAAAGTCTGCACCGGCAGCCCTTCGGTCAACGCCAGATCGCCCAGGCTGGCCATGTACCGTTCGGCGCTGCTGGTCCACAGGGTAAGCCGATGGTTGGCGTCAAAGACCAGGGCCGGGTCCGGAATGGCATTGAAGCTGTCGCTGATGAACTGGCGCAGCGAACGCACCCGGTTCAGCGCAAAGCGTAACTCCATGATTCGTTCATTTAACGACAAGTGAAATTTCTGGGGGGCATCGGCCAGCGCCATCTCTGCCCCCAGCAAGGGGTACTCGCGATTGAGTTCGCTCATTTCCCAACTCATCTGGTTCAGGGCAATTTCCTGTGTGCGCCAGCTCCATACGGGGTAGGTCAGTGCAATCCCACCCATGGCTGCGACAGGAGTAATCCAGTAGTTGCCCAGGGCCAGCATCAGCAGGGAACCGGCCAGCACCAGCAACAGCGCGACCAGCGTGGCAAACAGGACTCGGCGGGGCGACAGTTGCCTGATCGCAATCAGCAGCAACAGGACCGGTATCAGCGAGATCAGGGTGTGCGCCCATTTTCCGGGCCTGCTGATCCAGTTATCTTCGCGCGCCGACTGTAACACATTGGCCAGGATCTCAACGCCCGACATATTGTCAACGGTGCTGGTGGAGGTCGGCGTTGGGAAACGATCGCCCATTCCGGTTCCCCATGCGCCGATCAACACATATTTGTTATCGAAATACTTGGCTGGGATGCGGCCGAACAGCACGTCGCTGTACGAAATCATGGGGAAGGTGAGCGGGGCACCCACAAAGGGGATCAGATAGGGTTGTTCCTCGCTGCGGGCGCTGAGCGCGGCGACTGTCGCGGTATCGCCCCCAGCGGCCAACATCGAGAGGGCAAAGTGCTGTTGCGTGTTGTCCTGGGGGGCGGTCAGGCGGATACGGCGCACCATGCCGTCGGTGTCCGGCACAATATTGATAAAGCCCAGCGCGCGGGCGGCGTCGGCGAGTTTGGCAATGGGGTTGACCGGCACCTGCCGTCCGGGATCGGTCAGGAAGTTGGCCAGCACCACCTTACCATTGTGTTCGATGGCCTGCGCCAGTTGTTGATCGACCAGAGGGTCATGTGGATCGGCGTCAGTAAAAAGAATGTCGAATCCGACGGCGCGTGCGTTGCGCAGCGTTGCCAGCAGGTTGGCGTGAACTTTGCGCTCCCATGGCCAGAAACCGATTTGCGCCAGGCTCTTGTCGTCGATCACGACAATCGCAATATCCGGGTCCGGCTGCCGCTCTTGCGTATAGCTGACAGCCACATCGTACAGGGCAAAACTGAAACGCGACAGAATTGAAAACTGGCTGCACAGCGCGGTTACGGTCAGGATCAGCAGCGTAACCAGAATCCATTCCCGATGAAAGCGTCGGCCAAGCGAACCCAGCATTGCGCCTGCCGCCGGTTAAAACGCAGACTGCAGCAGGAAGCTGCCGTTGCCGACGCCGACGGGCGATCCCTGCCCGTCATTGATTGTGTTCATGGTTTGCTCGATTTGCAGCATCGCGTGGCTGCCGGCCAGCATCTGCTGGTCAACGGAGCGCACCAGCACGTAAACGGTGCCGTTACGTACCGCTGGCAGGGTGGCCGAAGTCCCGGTAATGCGCTGGCTCCAGAGCACATCATAGCCCTCGCTGTCTTCGGCCAGGACCAGCTCATAGGCAACGGCGCCGGGAACCGGATCGAAACGCAGCTGACGGTTTTGTGATTGCGCCTCCATGGGATGCAACACCGGGGGCGCCAGCAATGCGTGCGTACCCGACGGCTTTCCGGCTCCATCGGTTACCGCGCCCTGGTTGCTGCCAAGCCGAGTGAGCAAGACCCCATCGGCCGGCGAAAAATCTGCCTGACCCTTGATAATGGTGCTGTAGGCGCCCTGGTTCTGGTCCTGGCGGGTTCCCGCACGCAGAATGGTGCCGCGAACCCCGGTAACACTGACTGGGGTCCGGATTTCAAAGCGTCCCACGCCTTCGCCGCCGGGATTGACATGGCTCTGGACTTCACCGCGGTCGATGGTGAAGATGGCGTCTATATACCCGGTGCCCGAAAAGCGCTGCAGCCGTTTGGCGGTGACCGTACTGTTGACGGGAACCAGGACCTTGCTGTTGTCTGGCAGGGTCAGGGTAACGTTGCTGTTGGCACCCGTGGTAATGACCGAGCCCTCGCTGACCTGACCACCGGTCTGGGCAATCGGCGAGCCGTTAATAAACGCCTGTCCGCGCAAGTGCGAGATGGTCGCGCTGGCAGGAACCTCGTCAATCAGGGAGAACGGAATCTTCAGCTCGAAGCCGACAGGAATTTTGTATTGATCGGCAATGCCGTTGATTTGGCGGATGGTTTTCCAGTTTTCCTGATTCTGGGTAAAGCGCTGGGACAGCGTCAGCAGAATATCGCCGGGAACAAACCGGTAGGTGAAGTAATCGCCACGCGCGCCCGTTGCCTGAGCGAGCGCGGGGCCGCTAACCAACGTACCGGTCATAAGAAAGGTCAGCAGGTAGATCAGGATTGCTCTGGATACGATCATGTCAGACCGGGGCTGTTGGTCTGTTTTGGCTGGGCCGGTGCGTCCGTGCCTGTGGGTTCGGTCACCATTTCCAGGCGATAGCCCAGGGCGTACGATGACACAATGCGCAGGCCGTTTTCCGGGCGAATTTGCAGCTTTTGCCTGACGTTGGACAAATGGGTGTCCAGGGTGCGGGAAGTGGCCGGAATTTCGCGATTCCAGATGGATGCGCTGAGCGCATCGCGCGAGAACAGCCGCCCCATGTTGCGGAAAAACAGCACCGCCAGGTCAAACTCCTTTGGCGCCAGTGCAACCACTTCGTTGTGCAGGCGCACCGAGCGCATTTGCGTGTCGATGTGATAAGGGCCCACTTCGATCACTGTATTGTCGATATCGGCCGGATTGGCGCGCCGCAGTAGCGACAGTATGCGCACACGCAAGGCCTGTGGCGTATAGGGTTTGGCGATGTAATCATCTGCGCCGGCCTCGATGGCTTCGACCAGATCCTCTTCGCTGGTCCGGCTGGTCAGGAACAGCACCGGCAGGGAATAGCCGATGTTGCTACGCACCCAGGTCAGGACATCCTTGCCGGTAATTTCGGGCAATTCCCAGTCGAGAATGAGCAGATTGAACATTTCGGGATCCCGCAGGGCTGTCATGAGTTCTTTGCCGCTGCTGTAATGCGTGCAGCCATACCCCATCTTTTCTACAGCCTGCACCATTTGAGCCGCCTGGGCGAGATCATCTTCTAGTATGGCAATCTTCATGTGATTTTTTTCCTAGTATGGCGAGGCGCAGGATCGCTGACCCCAGCACATGGCCCCGCGCAGCGGGAATTTAGTCGGCAATTATAGCAAAACCGTTGTTTTTTATGGACTATTTCGCCAAAGAGCGTAAATGCCGACCCGTTTGTCGGCCGTTTCCCTATCGCTTGCGAGGCGATTCTCCGCGGTTGCAACGTACTGTTTTCTTGACGTTTTATGAGGATTGTGTTAATGTGACGGGCTACCTAGTGGAAATAGTGCTGGGTAATAGCAGTAAGACTTGTTGCTCTTTGGTTGTTTTAAGGTCTCTGTTATATGGTCGTTTCGCCGACAGGCGCTTTGTGAAAGGCGCCTTTTGACGCTTTCAGTTGCATGTGCGTGAAGCTTGCGCGTGGCTTCTGGGTTTATGGAGAGCCTCTGGCTTTGCCGGCGAAATGATACTGGTTTCGAGTTGGTGTCGCAGCCTGGCGCATACATGCGCTGAGCGCAAGGCGCATCAATCAGGAAGCAGAGCATGTAACGCGGCTGGCCCCGGTAATTTGTGGCAAAGCAATATTTCATTGAACGTTTCACGCAAACTTCTCTGGAACTTTCCTTTCACAATCCGGCGCGAAGACATCTTCGGGAGCACAATTTTAAAAGCAGTATCCTGGTCAGAATGTCGTGCCAAAGCAACATGCAGGCGGGCAACACAGCAACGTGCATAAAAGCAACAGTCGTGTTGGTCATCTGTACTGCGCACAAAGCCTGTGCAGGTTTTTTCAGCAAGAGAAAAACCTGTCCGAACAGTCCCGACACGCTCCGGTCATATGCCGGCGCTACCATCGCGACTTTGCTGTCCATTCTTCCCCGGGCGTACATTAACGTCAGTACGTAAAACAGACGCAAATATAAATCGGTACAGGTTTCCTGTACATGAAATAGGATAGAAGGTCATGCCAACCATTAGCCAGCTCGTGCGTAAACCGCGCGTAAGCAGCCATGAGAGCAGCAAAAGTCCTGCACTTGAAAACTGCCCTCAGCGTCGTGGCGTATGCACTCGCGTGTATACCACCACACCTAAAAAACCTAACTCTGCGATGCGTAAAGTTGCCAAAGTGCGCTTGACCAACGGTTTCGAAGTTATTTCGTATATCGGTGGTGAAGGTCACAACCTGCAGGAACACTCCGTGGTTCTTGTTCGTGGCGGTCGTGTAAAAGATCTCCCGGGTGTGCGCTATCACATCGTGCGCGGTTCACTTGACCTGCAAGGCGTCAAGGACCGTAAACAATCGCGTTCCAAATACGGTGCAAAACGTCCGAAGAAAGCGTAATTCGCTTTTTGAACGGTTTTATCCGGTTTGGTGCTCACGCACAAAAATGCTTCCTTCCCACCGGTTGGTAAGCGTGCAGCCGCAGCTGCGAGAAAAAATTATCTGCGGTACGTAAGGGGCTGACCTCTCATATAGGCAGCCACGGCCACGCAAGTGGTTCAACTGAAACAGACACTCTAAGGAAGTACAATGCCACGTCGTCGCGAAGTACCAAAACGCGAGATCCTGCCTGATCCAAAATTCGGCAGTGTTGATCTTGCAAAATTCATGAACGTTGTCATGCTGGCAGGCAAGAAAGCCGTCGCAGAACGTATCATTTATGGCGCGCTTGATCAAGTTCAGGCCAAAACAGGTAAAGAACCTATTGAAGTGTTCAACCTGGCAATCAACAACATCAAACCCATCGTCGAGGTCAAAAGCCGTCGCGTGGGTGGTGCCAACTATCAGGTACCCGTCGAAGTCCGTCCCGTTCGTCGCCTCGCGCTGGCAATGCGCTGGCTACGTGAAGCCGCGAAAAAACGCGGTGAAAAATCCATGGACCTTCGTCTTGCCGGGGAGCTGATGGATGCGGCCGAAGGCCGCGGCGCTGCAATGAAAAAGCGTGAAGACACACACAAAATGGCAGAGGCCAACAAAGCCTTCTCCCATTTCCGCTGGTAATTTAAGGACACAACCATGGCCCGCAAAACCCCGCTCGAACGATACCGCAACATCGGTATTTCTGCCCACATTGACGCCGGTAAAACGACAACAACAGAACGCATTCTGTTTTATACCGGTGTGAGCCATAAAATCGGTGAAGTGCACGATGGTGCAGCAACGATGGACTGGATGGAGCAGGAACAGGAACGCGGTATCACCATTACTTCAGCCGCGACCACCGCTTTCTGGCGGGGCATGGCGGGTAACTATCCGGAACACCGCATCAATATTATCGATACGCCCGGACACGTTGACTTCACGATTGAGGTTGAGCGTTCCATGCGTGTGCTCGATGGTGCCTGCATGGTTTACTGTGCAGTAGGTGGTGTTCAGCCCCAATCCGAAACCGTATGGCGTCAGGCCAACAAGTACAAAGTGCCGCGTCTGGCCTTTGTGAACAAAATGGACCGTACCGGTGCTAATTTCTTCAAGGTTTATGACCAGTTGAAAACGCGCCTGCGCGCCCATCCTGTGCCTATCGTCATTCCTATCGGTGCTGAAGACACTTTCACCGGTGTGGTCGATCTGATCAAGATGAAAGCCATCATCTGGGACGAAGCCAGCCAGGGTACCAAGTTTGAATACCTGGATATTCCTGCTGAACTGATGGACTCGGCCAATGAATGGCGCGAAAAACTGGTTGAAACCGCTGCCGAAGCTTCCGAAGAACTCATGGAAAAATACCTTGAGAGCGGCGAGCTGAGCGAAGAGGAAATCCACCAGGCGATTCGTACCCGCACCATTGCATGTGAAATTCAACCCATGCTTTGTGGTACCGCGTTCAAAAACAAGGGCGTGCAGCGCATGCTGGATGCAGTGATCGACTATCTGCCGTCACCGGCCGATATTCCTCCTGTTACCGGTGAAGATGATGAGGGCAACCCTATCACCCGCAAGGCCGATGACAAGGAAAAATTCTCTGCGCTGGCATTCAAGCTGATGACCGATCCTTTCGTTGGTCAGCTGACTTTCGTGCGTGTTTATTCAGGCGTTCTGGCTTCTGGCGATACAGTCTACAACCCGATCAAGGGTAAAAAAGAGCGTATCGGTCGGATTCTGCAGATGCATGCAAACAACCGTGCAGAAATCAAGGAAGTGCTGGCAGGCGACATCGCCGCTGTGGTCGGCCTCAAAGACGTGACAACAGGTGAAACCCTGTGTGACGTGGATTCGCATATCATGCTTGAACGCATGGTATTTCCTGAGCCCGTGATTTCACAGGCAGTCGAGCCAAAAACCAAGGCTGACCAGGAAAGAATGGGTATGGCCCTGTCTCGTCTGGCCGCAGAGGATCCGTCCTTCCGCGTGCGCAGTGACGAAGAATCAGGCCAGACCATCATTTCCGGTATGGGCGAGCTGCACCTGGAAATTCTGGTCGATCGCATGAAGCGCGAGTTCAACGTGGAAGCCAACGTGGGTAAACCACAAGTGGCCTACCGTGAAACCATCCGCAAGGTATGTGAAGAAGTTGAAGGCAAATTCGTCAAACAGTCCGGTGGTCGTGGTCAGTATGGTCACGTTGTACTGAAACTGGAGCCCCT
Organism: Advenella incenata; assembly: GCF_004217095.1. Classification (GTDB taxonomy): domain Bacteria; phylum Pseudomonadota; class Gammaproteobacteria; order Burkholderiales; family Burkholderiaceae_B; genus Advenella; species Advenella incenata. The sequence goes on from NZ_SHKO01000002.1 coordinate 131,852, forward strand.
GCCTCCTGGTGGCGCCGGTTACGAATTCGTTGACGCGATCAAGGGCGGTGTGGTTCCTCGTGAATACATTCCTGCTGTTGACAAAGGTATTCAGGAAACCCTGGGTGCCGGTGTCGTCGCCGGATACCCGGTTGTTGATGTCAAGGTAACCCTGTTCTTCGGTTCTTACCATGACGTTGACTCGAACGAAAATGCCTTCCGCATGGCCGCATCCATGGCCTTCAAGGAAGGGATGCGCAAGGCCCAGGCGGTTCTGCTGGAGCCGATGATGGCTGTAGAAGTGGAAACACCTGAAGATTACGCCGGTACTGTGATGGGCGATCTGTCCTCACGCCGTGGTATGGTTCAGGGTATGGACGATATGGTTGGTGGCGGTAAAGTGATTAAAGCCGAAGTGCCACTGGCAGAAATGTTTGGTTATGCAACCAATCTGCGTTCTCTGACACAGGGTCGTGCAACGTACACGATGGAATTCAAGCAATACGCTGAAGCTCCGAAGAACGTTGCCGAAGAAGTCATCAGCGCCCGCAGCAAATAAACACAACAGGTGTTGCGCCTGTTCTGCAAAAGATTCAGACAGGCGCAACGTTTTCATATTCAGATAGATTAAGTATTGGATAGATATTATGGCAAAAGGTAAGTTTGAACGTACCAAACCACACGTAAACGTAGGTACGATTGGTCACGTTGACCATGGCAAAACAACGCTGACAGCGGCGATTACAACGGTATTGTCCAAAGCGTTTGGCGGCGAAGCCAAAGGCTACGACCAGATTGACGCGGCGCCTGAAGAAAAAGCGCGTGGTATCACGATCAACACGGCACACGTAGAGTACGAAACCGAAGCGCGTCACTACGCGCACGTAGACTGCCCAGGCCACGCCGACTATGTTAAAAACATGATCACGGGTGCGGCGCAGATGGACGGCGCGATCCTGGTATGTTCGGCCGCTGACGGCCCGATGCCTCAGACACGTGAGCACATTTTGCTGTCGCGTCAGGTTGGCGTGCCTTACATCGTTGTGTTCCTGAACAAAGCGGACATGGTTGACGATGAAGAGTTGCTGGAACTGGTCGAAATGGAAGTGCGCGAGCTGCTGTCCAAATACGACTTCCCGGGCGACGACACACCGATCATCAAGGGTTCAGCCAAACTGGCGCTCGAAGGCGACGAAGGTCCGCTGGGCAAGCAAGCCATTATGGCACTGGCCAACGCACTGGATACGTATATTCCTACACCAGAGCGTGCGATTGACGGCACATTCCTGATGCCAGTAGAAGACGTGTTCTCTATTTCCGGTCGTGGTACGGTTGTTACAGGTCGTATCGAGCGCGGTATCGTCAAAGTTGGCGAAGAGATTGAAATCGTCGGTATCAAAGACACTGTCAAAACCACTTGCACGGGCGTGGAAATGTTCCGCAAGCTGCTGGACGAAGGTCGTGCGGGCGATAACGTGGGTATTTTGCTGCGCGGCACCAAGCGTGAAGACGTTGAGCGTGGTCAGGTTCTGGCCAAGCCCGGTTCAATCAAACCGCACACCGGCTTTGCAGCCGAGGTGTATATTCTGTCTAAAGACGAAGGTGGTCGTCACACACCATTCTTCCAGGGCTATCGTCCCCAGTTTTACTTCCGTACAACGGACGTAACCGGTACGATCAAGCTGCCAGAAGACAAAGAAATGGTTCTGCCCGGCGATAACGTATCAATGGACGTAGAGCTGATTGCACCGATCGCCATGGAAGAAGGTCTGCGCTTCGCGATTCGCGAAGGTGGCCGTACTGTCGGCGCCGGCGTGGTTGCTAAAATCACGAAGTAATATGTACAGATGCATCCGGCAGTCTTCGGACTGTCGGGCGTCTTTGTCGCTACCCTGATCAGGTAGTTCGTTCTTTATAATTGTTCTTTAGGAATTCCCATGAAAAACCAGAAAATCCGTATTCGCCTTAAAGCATTTGACTACAAGCTTATCGACCAGTCAGCTGCTGAAATTGTGGATACAGCAAAGCGCACCGGTGCTGTTGTCCGTGGCCCAGTTCCACTGCCAACGCGCATCAAACGCTACGACGTACTGCGTTCACCTCACGTGAACAAAACATCACGTGACCAGTTCGAAATCCGTACGCACCAACGTCTGATGGACATTGTTGATCCTACAGATAAAACCGTTGACGCGCTGATGCGCCTGGATTTGCCTGCTGGTGTTGATGTAGAAATCGCACTGCAATAAGACATATGGTTGTTCATTGGCCGGTCTGATCTGCCGCTTTGGCGATGGCTCGCTGGCCATAAAAAATACCGTGCCCAGGCACGGTATTTTCTTTTCAGGGCAACGATGAACGGCTCGGCAATCGTGCCATACGGCAAGCAAAGGGCACCTTGGGTGCACCGGACTGCGTTGCGCGCAATGGGCGCCTCGCTGCAGATGGCTGATAACCAATGGTCATGCGACAATCCTGCGGTCAGCGCGATTGTGGCAGAATAGCGCAATAGGCAATCTGTACTTGGTACTTTGCGCCATGCAATATGCAGTCCGCGATAGGTAAACCGCTATCGGCATTGAGCAATCGGCATCACGCAATCGGTGACGGTATGCGGCCCGCGTCGGGCAGTTCGACGCGCCGCCGTGTCGGCATGGCTTCGCGCCTCAGCTGGGGTAGGTCGATCGTACCAACGGGCCACTCGCGTGAAAGATCCGGATGTGGTGCTCTATTGCCATGTTGATGCCCTGCTTTTTTCGTCAATTCTATATTCCTAAAAGCAATATTCAAATAAAAACAAATTTATACAGGTAATATAAAATTCGTTTAAACCACAACGCTTCTCAGAGTATGCACGTTGATTGAGCTAAAGAATATTCATAAATCCTATGCTTCCCGCGACAAAGTGGTCGAGGCGCTGGCTGGCGTCAGTCTGGACATTGCCCAGGGCGAAATTTTCGGCATTATTGGCCGTTCCGGTGCAGGCAAAAGCACCCTCATACGCATGCTCAATCTGCTGGAGCGTCCCACCAGCGGCAGTGTTCTGCTGCATGGACAGGACATTACCAAAATAAGTGAAGCCGCGCTGCGGACCTTGCGCCACAAGATCGGCATGGTGTTCCAGCACTTCAATTTGCTCACCAGCCGCACTGTTTTGCAGAATGTGGCGTTTCCTTTGCGCCTGGCAGGGATGGATAAAAAAGCAAGGACCGAGCGGGCGCTGGCCTTGCTGGAGCTGGTCGGACTGCAAGACCATGCCTACAAGTACCCCAGACAGCTCTCGGGTGGCCAGCAGCAGCGGGTAGGCATTGCGCGGGCACTGGCCAACGAACCGGAGCTGCTGCTGTGTGACGAGGCCACCAGTGCGCTGGACCCGGAAACGACACAGTCGATCCTGAACCTGGTGCTCGATATCAACCGGCGCTTTGGCATTACCGTGGTGCTGATCACCCACAGCATGGATGTGATCCGCAGTGTCTGTGATCGCGTGGCGATTATCGACAACGGCCGTATTGCTGAATCGGGCGAGGTGGTCGAGGTCTTTTTGCATCCACAGCATGAAACAACACTGTCGCTGCTCTCGGAAAGCGGGGTGGATGCCGAAGGCTGGAAAGAATTGATCGAAGGCGTGGCGGGCCGCATCGTGCGCCTGACATACCGCGGGCACAGCACGGCGCGTCCGCTGCTGAGCCAGGCCAGTCGCGATCTGGACGTGAATCTGAGCATTCTGCAGGGAGCGGTTGGCAAAATCAAGGATACGCCCTATGGGCAACTGGTGTTGGCCGTTGATGCCGATCCGTCGCGCTATGAGCCGCTGGAGGCATTTTTTCGGGATAATCAGGTCAATTACGAGGTATTGAGAGCATGAATTGGAGTACGCTGGACTGGCCCCTGATCGGGGAGGCCACGATCGATACCTTGCTGATGACCGGCTGGTCGCTGTTGTGGACCGTGGTGATCGGGCTGCCGCTGGGAGTGTATTTATTTCTCACCAGTGACCGCCAGTTGCTGGCCAACAAGCCCATTTACCAGTCAGTATCGCTATTGGTCAATATTTTGCGTTCGGTACCGTTTCTGATTCTGTTGATTGTGCTGATTCCGTTTACCCGCCTGATCATGGGCAGTGCACTTGGGGTGGGCGGGGCAATACCGCCACTGGTCGTTGGCGCCGCGCCGTTCTTTGCCCGTCTGGTCGAGAACGTTCTGCGCGAACTGGACCCGGGCATATCCGAAGCGTGCCGGGCTATGGGCGCCAACTCACGTCAGACCGTGCTGTGGGCGCTCTTGCCCGAAGCCACAACCGGCATCATCAGTGCCGTGGTGGTGACCACGATCATGCTCATCAGCTATTCGGCCATGTCTGGGGTGATTGGCGGTGGCGGCCTGGGCGATCTGGCCATCCGCTTCGGGTATCAGCGCTATCAGACCGAAGTCATGATTATTACTGTGGTTATTTTGATCCTCATGGTGCAGTTGGTGCAGACCCTGGGTGATTATCTGGTTCAACATTTCAACCGAAAATAGCAATAAGGAGTATTGCAAATGAACTTAAAACACATTCTGGGTGGCCTGCTAGTGGCCAGTTCCCTGTTCAGCCTGTCAGCCGTGGCCAATGAAAAATTGACTGTGGCCGCTACGCCGGTACCGCACGCCGAGCTGCTAGAGCATATCAAGCCTGCGCTGGCCAAGGAAGGGGTTGACCTGACCGTCAAGGTATTTACCGACTACGTGCAGCCCAACCAGCAAGTTGCCGACAAGCAACTGGATGCCAACTTCTTCCAGCATAAGCCGTATCTGGACACCTTCAACAAGGAAAAGGGCACCAAACTGGTTTCAGTCGGCCTGGTCCATGTTGAGCCGTTTGGCGCTTACTCCAAGAAAATCAAAAATGCTTCCGAGATCAAGGACGGTGCAGTCGTTGCCATTCCTAACGATCCATCCAACGGCGCGCGCTCCTTGCTGTTGCTGCAAAAGCAGGGCCTGATCAAACTGAAAGACCCCGCCAATCTGCTGGCCACCGCAAGGGATGTAACAGAAAACCCCAAGAACCTGGAGTTCAAGGAACTGGAAGCAGCCACATTGCCACGTGTGCTCGATGACGTGGATCTGGCGCTGATCAACACCAACTATGCGCTGGAAGCGGGCCTGAATCCGACCAAAGACGCCCTGTTTATTGAAGGCGCCGACTCGCCTTACGCCAATCTGGTGGCTACTACGGAAGACAAAGCCAAGTCTGCTGCAATCGAGAAGCTGATCAAGGCGCTGCAGACGGATGATGTGAAAAAATTCATCGAAGAGAAATACAAGGGCGCGATCGTACCTGCATTCTGATAACGGCGCTTCGCAAGCCTGAGAAGCAGGCTGCAGCGGTGGCAGATCCGGCGCATGCAGCCTCAATGTCTGCTGATGATGTCAGCATCGGACATCTGCAGCTGCGGTCCCTGTCGTTTCGGTTTCTTTAGCTTCTGTCTCTTTAGCCTCGACGGATACCCGCAACGCCGGGTATCTGGCGACAGGCGAGCTTGGCACGCCTGTCTATGTACGCGCGTGTGCGCGCCGTCGGAGCGCTGTAGTAATCCGCTATTACCCCCGCCCGGTTACTCTCCTGCATAATCAAAGGACCGCGACAACTGCGGCATCAACGCCGGGCTTGCGCATCGGTTTATATAAGGTTACAGGGGGACCACGATTTGGCTAAAGTCATACACGTCATGTTGCGCTGTCTTGATCTGGCAGCATCCAAGGCATTCTACAAAACCGCTTTCGGTCTGGAGCCGGCGCATGAGCTGGATTTCCCGGACTTTACGCTGTCGTACCTGCGAAACGCAGAAAACGATATGGAGATCGAACTGACCTGGAACAAGGGCCGCCAGGAACCGTACTCGCATGGCGATGGCTATGGTCACGTGGCGATCTGTGTAGATGACCTGGAGGCCGAACATGTGCGTCTTGTGCAGGCAGGCCTGTCCCCCCTGGAGATCAAGCGTTTCCAAGATGGCGACACCTTGCTGGCCCAGTTCTTTTTTATCTTGGACCCGGACGGCTATAAAATCGAAGTCCTGCAACGGCACGGGCACTATCAGTAGCGCATGGATAGCGGCGGTTTCGATGCTCGGGCAGGCGGTCGTGCCTTGCCCGGCTGACGGTTCTGCTAAAGTGGTACTATATAATCACACGGATGACCGTGGTCAGGTCCATAACAATTGCAGCGCCACTGCGTATATTGCGGATGCCATATTCCATCCGGTACGCAGGCAAGACCGGGTTTTGTACCGGCCCTGCCAGTCGGCCGTCTGCAGCAGGAGACATTAATGTGCAGCATTTATTCTCACACTGATCCCATCATGTACGAGTGCCGCAGTCGCTCGGTACGCATCGCCAAAGTGGTAACCAGCATCAAGCTGGAAAACATGTTCTGGGAAGTGCTGGCGGAACTGGCGCGCCGCGATGGCACGACCACCAATCAACTCATTGCCACGCTTTACGATGAGGTCTACGCCTATCGCGGCGAAGCCACGAACTTTACCTCTTTTCTGCGCGTTACCTGTATGCGCTACCAGGCTGTGCGCTACGCCACGACTGGCGCAGAGCCGGCAGCCGTGACCCCCTGTCCTCCGCTGAAGATGGCCCATGCCGAGAAAATTGCGCTGGTTGGCTGATCGCGTTTCCCCAACGGCGACGTTGATCGCGCCCGTGGGCCACTGCCGCTAAACAATCTAGCCCGGCACCAGTATCGCTTTGCAACCCGTTATTCTCCGATTAGGTCCTTCTGGTATGTACCCGCGTCCTGTGGGCTTGCCATGGCCTTGTCCTGGCCTGACAGAGGTGCTGGGCTGCCTGATTGCCCATCTGTATTCTGAAAATTATAAGGGGCATTGGGGTTTTCCTCTAGCCATGTAGTAAATGGGTATTACCCGGGCCTATCGGTAAAGCACATAATGTTTGCATAACTAAACGAAGCAGGCCCTGGCATCAGCCTTCGGTTGTGCTTCGGATCAATGCGAATGCTACCCGGAGGAATAATGGATACACCGATCCTATTAAGAAAAACAAGTCCCAATGGCGCCCTGACCCGGCGCGAATTTCTGCGCGGCGCTGCGGTGCTAACGGGGGTGCTGGCCGCCGGCTCCACGCTGGCCGTCTTTGCACCGTCGCGTGCCTGGGCGCTGGAAACCAAGCACCTGGACCAGGTACAGGCCGAGACGCTGCTGGCAATGGGCAAGGCGCTGTATCCGCACAAGGATCTGCCCGATGCGGTTTACGCCTTGCTGGTCAAGGACATGGACGCACAAATGAGCGATAGCGCGCAGGCCACGCTGGTGGCCGACGGCGTGGCAAAACTTAACCAGCAGGCGGCAGGCGCTTTCTCAAGTCTTGCGCTGGATAAACAAACGGCGCTGTTGCAGAAAATGCAAGCCGATCCGTTCTTTCAGGCGGTACGAGGCCAATGCATCACATCCATATACGACAACGATATGGCCTACCGTCACTTTGGCTACGAGGGGGAAGTCTGGAGCAAAGGCGGCTATCTGGCACGTGGCTTTGATGATCTGAAGTGGCTGCCCGACCCGCCCCAGAGCGCCAGCCCTTCCATGCAATCATAAAGCGCACCGGCGCTAACAGACAGAGACAGGCAGGACTAAGGAGATAAGCATTATGACAAGTTTTGATCACAAGGACGACAGAGTTGTTGTCATTATCGGCTCGGGCGCAGGCGGTGGCACGCTGGCCAATGAATTATGTCAAAAGGGAATCAGCGTTGTGTTGCTGGAAGCCGGCGCACGGCAAAGTACAGCATCGTTTGTTCAGGATGAATGGAAGTCGTTCAGCCAGTTGGCCTGGCTGGACAAGCGCACGACATCCGGCACCTGGCGCATTGCCAAGGATTTTCCCAATTTGCCTGCCTGGATCTGCAAGACGGTAGGCGGCACCACCACGCACTGGGCGGGCGCCTCCCTGCGGTTCCAGGAGCATGAGTTCAAGGCGCGGACCCATTATGGGCAACTGAAGGATGCCAACTTGCTCGATTGGCCCATCACGCTCAAGGATATGGAGCCCTATTATGCGCGAGCCGAAGACAAAATGGGGGTAACGCGCACTAACGGCATTCCCGGCCTGCCCGGCAACAATAACTTCAAGATCATGTACAACGGCGCGACCCGCCTGGGCTATAAAAAAGTCAGCACCGGGCACATGGCCATCAACAGTCGGGCCCGTGATGGTCGCGGCGCCTGTGTCCAGCAAGGGTTCTGTTTTCAGGGCTGCAAGATGGGCGCCAAGTGGTCAACACTATATACCGAAATTCCCAAGGCAGAAAAAACCGGCAAACTGGAACTGCGCACCGAGTGTCATGTGGCGCGCATTGAGCACGATGCGCAAGGCAAGGTGAATGGCGTGGTGTATTTTGACAAGGACGGCAACGAGCAGCGCCAGTCTGCCCGCGTTGTTTGTGTCGCCGGCAATTCCATTGAAACGCCACGCTTGTTGCTGCTGTCGGCCTCGTCGAAATTTCCCGATGGGCTGGCCAACAGTTCCGGCCAGGTCGGGCGCAATTACCTGCGACACACGACCGGCACGGTCTATGCGGTGTTTGACGAGCCGGTTCACTTTTACCGCGGCACCACCATGGCCGGCATCGTACAGGATGAGGCCGGACATAATGACAAGCGTGGTTTTGTTGGCGGATATGAACTGGAAACCATCGCGCTTGGCCTGCCGTTTTATGCCGCGTTTTTTAACCCCGGCGGCTGGGGCAGCGACTTTGCGTCGTACATGGATGCCTATACACGAACAGCGGGGTTGTGGATCGTGGGCGAAGACATGCCGCGTGAAACCAATCGCATTACCCTGAATCATGACCAGAAAGACCAGTATGGTCTGCCTGTGCCGAATGTGCATTTTGATGATCACCCCAACGATCAGGCGATGCGCGAGCATGCATTCGGCCAGGCGGTTGCCCTGTACGAAGCGGCAGGCGCCCGCAAGACGTTTCGCTCGACGCCGTTCCCCTCTACGCACAACCTGGGCACCTGTCGGATGAGCGCCCGGCCCGAAGATGGCGTTTGCAATAAACACGGGCAAACGCATGACATTGCCAATCTGTTTATTTCCGACGGTAGCCAGTTCACCTCCGGCGCAACAGAGAACCCCACGTTAACGATTGTCTCGCTGGCCATTCGCCAGGCCGAATACATCGCCGATCAGATGCAACGCCGGCAACTGTAGCAAGGGAAACAGAATCAGCGGCAACAAAAGCCCGGAGTGCAGACTCCGGCGCAGGCGTTGCCGCAACGCAAAGGCAGGGTATGCCAACAGGCGTGTCAGCGTTCATTGGCGACAAGGAACCGTAGTCGGCCCCGTCTGCCCTTGCAAGGTAGCGGCGGCAGATTCAACGGGCGCCAGGCGCGCAAACCCTGCGTTCCACCCGCGTTGCGGACCTTCAGGGCCATAGCATAGCCTCTGGGCCGGGTGCGGCTGTTGTGCGTTTGCGCTAGAATGCAGGACATGCCCAGATTGTCGGGCAGCTTTCCGGGGTTCTGTCGTTATGTGTTTGTCCGCTCTGTCTGTCGTTCATGCTTCAAACGTGAGCAGGTGCCGTGCGCCTGCTGTCGCGGTCAGGCGCTATTGCCCATGGTCGCAGTCGGAGTGCGCGCATGAATGAAGTGGTCGCCGCCCTGCAGGCGTTGCCTCTGCTGTGGATCCTGGTTGCCGCTGGCGCCATCGCGGGCGTGCTCTTGTGCGCCCTGTTCATGAACTATCGGCTTGCCACTGCGCGGGCGCGGGCAGCCGGCCTGGAGGATCTGCTGGCCGAGCGGGACCGGCTGCACGAGCAGGAGCAACAGCGCTATGAACAATTGCAGATGCAATATCGAGAACTGGATACGCAGAAGGATGAGCTCGCTGCTCTGCTGGCGGCCGCGCGCAGCGACGTGAGCCATGCGCGGCAGCAGAACGAGCAACACAGCGACAGGCTGGCACAGTTCGAAGCACAAGTGCATGAGCTGGAAGCGGCGCGCAATACACTTGAAAAACAGCATATTTCCCTACAGGCCGATTACGCCTACAAGGCGCAGAGTCTGGAAGCCATGCGGGCACAGTTTGACGCATCCCGCGAGCAACTGGGCACCGAGTTCCGCAATCTGGCGACCCGCATCTTCGAGGAAAAGGAACAGACCTTCTCGCGCAACAGCCGCCAGTCCATCGAAGGGCTGCTGCAACCGCTGCGCGAACAGATCGACCGGTTTCAGACGCGGGTCAACGAAGTGCACGATCAATCGCTGCAGGGACACAGCATGCTGCGCTCACAGATCGGCCAGTTGATGGACATGGGCATGAAAATGACTCATGATGCACAGGCGCTGGCGCGTGCGCTCAAGGGTGATAAAAAGGCTCTGGGCAATTGGGGGGAAATGCAGCTGGAAAGCGCGCTGGAAGCGGCCGGGCTGCACAAGGGTGCTCATTTTGATACGCAGGTGCTGTTTCGCAGCGAGGACGGCCGCGCCAACTACCCGGATTTCATCGTCTTTTTGCCAGATGGCAAGAAGATCGTGCTCGATAGCAAGGTGTCGCTGGTGTCCTACGAACAGGCCGTGAATGCCACCGAAGAGCCGGCGCGACAGACGTTTCTGGACGCGCATCTGCGGGCGGTGCGCACGCATATTGACCAGCTTTCTGCCAAGGACTATACCGCGCTGGCCGGCATGAAAAGCCCGGGCTTTGTCCTGATGTTCATGCCGATAGAAGGCGCCTATATCGAGGCCCTGCGTCATGCCCAGAATATTTTTCAGTATGGGTATGAGCGCGGCGTCATTCTGGTATCACATACGACATTGATGCCGATTCTGCGCACTGTGTCGTATTTGTGGATGATGGCCGACAGCAATGAGCAGGCGCAGGCTATCGGCGAACGCGCCAGCGATGTGTACAACCAGGTGGCCCGCGTTGCCGAGCACCTGGGCAAACTGGGCGGCACAATCGGCACGCTGAGCACGCATTACAATGCCGTCGTGCGCAGTTTCGCGGGCAATCAAGGGCTGACTGGCAAGGTAGACCGTTTCCAGAGCCTGTCGGCCAAGGCTGCCAAGACCATCCCGGCATTGCAGCCGGTCACCACCGAGGTTGATGTGCATCGACTGTCCGGGACGCTGCAGGCAACGCCGGATGCCGATCACGACGCTAATCTTGATAGGGATCCGGCATCGTTGCAGGACCCGCTCGTTGAAGGTGGCGATGCCGCGCCGGGCCCGCAAGCTACCGATAGCACGGGCAAGCGTTTGACGCCGGCGCGCTCAGGCATGGCCGATCCGGCTAAGAGCGATCCGGCAGGGCAAGCCGAGTAGGCCGATCAGGCAGCCTCAAGGTCGTGACTGCGAGCCTGCAAAGCCACGGCCAGCCCCTGCCTGCGCACCCCTATTGGCCGGCGGTTTCGCCCTGTGCAAGTCGCTGCGTGGCGCGAAACAGGCGTTCGCACCCCTGAACAATCTGCTCCGGTGTACTCATGGTAAAACTCAGTCTGAAGGCCTGTGGATCCGGTTGCGCTGCATAAAAAGCGCTGCCCGGAACAAACATCACGTTTTCCTGTATGGCCAGCGGCAGCAGCGAGGCGGCATCCAGGCCGTCATGCAGACGTCCCCAAAGGAACATGCCGCCTTCGGGCTCAAGCAGGGTCAGATTGTCGCCAAAGTGCTGACGTAGCGACGCAATCATGAGGCGAGCGCGTTCGCCATAGGAGGCGGCGATATTCGGCAGGTGAGTCTCATAACGGCCCGAATCCAGATAATGGGCAGCCACGGCCTGCAAATAGGGCGCCGAGCACAGGTCATCAACCTGTTTGGCCAGGACACACCTGCGCAGAATATCGGCATGCGCCCGCATCCAGCCCAGGCGCAGGCCCGGGGCGATGGTTTTTGAAAGGCTGGACAAATACACGACCTGGTCGGCCACGGGCGTATCGTGAGCCAACTGAGCAAGCGTTGGAACCGGCGCTCCGCTAAAACGCAACTGGCCATAGGGGTCGTCTTCAATCAGGACACAGGACGTGCCGGCAAGCAGGTCCAGCAAGCGTCGCCGGCCCTGCAGGTCAATGGTGGCACCGGTCGGATTCGCAAAGGTGGGTACCAGGTAAAGCAGTTTAGGCTGATGTTGCTTGAACACTGCGGCCAGCTCTGCCAGATCGGGGCCCTGAGTGTCGCTGCCAATCGTGACAATGTGCGCGCCGGCCAGGCGCAACCCCTGCAGGGCGGCAGGGTAGGTGGGGCGTTCCACGACCACCGTATCGCCGGGCTGGATAAAGGCGCGCAACAGCAGATCAAAACCCTGTTGAGAGCCACTGGTGACAATCAATTGCTCGGCCTGGGTAGGTATTGCGCGCGCTGTTGTCAGGCGAGCAAAGGACTCACGCAGTGCGGGCCAGCCTTCTGTCGCACCATAGGACAACGTTGTGCCTAGATTGTGGGCCACTGCAAGTAATGAGGTCTGCAGACCAGCCTCGTCGAACAGCTCCGGCGCCGGGTAGCCACCCGCAAAGGAAATCATGCCCGGTTGTGACAGGTAGCGGAACAGTTCACGAATGGGCGAGCCCTTGACCTGTGCAAAGGGTTCGGCAAAGCGGAAGGTAAATGCCATAAAAGTGCTCGCGGTAAACGTAACGTTTGGACGGCGTAACGGTCAGACAGATTCAGCAGCCGGCCCATTGACAACAGCAGAAAAAGCTACAGCAAGACATCAGCATATAGCGGGCAGGGCAGTGGGACACTTATTGCCTATGGCATACATGGCATGAAGCTGCATCGCCGAAAACCGGGTTTTAAGCCCGGATGTTAGCGATGCAGTTTCTCATTGGCCATCGTATGCGCTGGTGCTCAGTCTTCGCCGAAGCGGATACCCTGCGCCAGCGGCAGTTCGCGTGAATAGTTCACGGTATTGGTGGCGCGACGCATATAGGCTTTCCATGCGTCAGACCCCGACTCACGACCGCCGCCGGTTTCTTTTTCACCGCCGAAGGCGCCGCCGATTTCTGCACCGGAAGTTCCGATATTCACGTTTGCAATACCGCAATCGGAGCCCGAGGCAGACATGAACTGCTCTGCCTCGCGCAGGTCTGTGGTGAAGACAGCAGAAGACAGACCCTGCGGGACGTCATTCTGCATCTCGATGGCCTCTTCGAACGTGTCATAGCTCATGATATACAGAATGGGCGCGAACGTTTCGTGACGCACGACGTCTGTCTGCCCGGGCATTTCCACAAGTGCCGGCCGGACATAGAATGCATTGGGGAAGCGCTCTTGCAGCGCGCGTTCGCCCCCTGTTACGGTGCCGCCCTGTTCTGCGGCCTGGCCAAGCGCGTTTTGCATGGCCTCGAAGGCGGCTTTATCAATCAGCGGTCCGACCAGCGTGCCAGCTTCCAGCGGGCTACCGATCGTGGCCGATGCATAGGCTTTTTTCAGGCGGGCCGTCAGTTCCTGCACCACATCGCGATGCGCAATGATGCGGCGGGTGGACGTGCAACGCTGGCCGCAGGTGCCGATAGCGCCAAAAAGAATGCCGCGCACCGCCAGATCCAGATCGGCCGACTGGCTGACAATGATGGCATTGTTGCCGCCCAGCTCCAGCAGGCTGCGACCGAAACGGGCTGCCACACGCGGCCCGACTTCGCGACCCATGCGGGTCGAACCGGTGGCCGATACCAGGGCAACCTTGGGGCTGTCTACCAGCACCTGGCCCACATCGCGCTGACCGATGACCACCTGGGCCAGATGAGCCGGCGCATCGCCAAAGCGCTTGAGGGCGCGCTCAAACAGCGCCTGGGTTGCCAGTGCCGTGAGCGGGGTTTTCTCCGAGGGCTTCCAGATGACCGCGTTGCCGCATACCAGCGCCAGAGCGGTATTCCATGACCACACGGCTACCGGGAAATTGAAGGCGGTGATCACGCCGACCACGCCCACCGGGTGCCAGGTTTCCATCATGCGGTGACCGGGGCGCTCCGAGGCGATGGTCAAGCCATACAACTGGCGCGAGAGGCCGACCGCGAAATCACAAATGTCGATCATTTCCTGCACTTCGCCTTCGCCTTCGGCGGTGATCTTGCCGGCTTCGACCGACACCAGGCGACCCAGGGCTGCCTTGTGTTCACGCAGCTCTTCACCCAGTAGGCGGATCAGCTCGCCACGGCGTGGCGCCGGAACATTGCGCCATGCCTTTTGGGCTGCGACGGCCTGGTCAATCGCCTGATTCGTTTGCTGTGTCGTGTGTTCTCTGACATCGGCGATGCGTGCACCGTCTACCGGCGAGTGAACCGGCAGAGAGCCACCGGTGACCGATTCCTGGGCGATGCCCAGCGCGCTGAATAATTCCTTGACTGAATCCATTTTCGGTTTCCTTGTTTGCCGGCAGAACCGGGATATATGACGGTAACAATAGGCATGCAGAACAGATACACAGGCGAGTGAGCCTGAACTGTCAATAATTGCCAACGAACCTTAAGCAATGCAGCTTGACGATGATTCTGTCCTATATGCTATTGTTAACATAAAAATAATTGCGAATGAAATTTTCAACCAATACTGTTTGACCAAACTTTGGTCAGAGCTTCAACATTTGCTGCAATCTGAGCTTTAACCCGTACTTGAACCCATGCTTTAGCCACAGCTTTGAACGGGAGGTGCTATCACACTTGAATTGCTGCCACTGACGTAGGCCAATGCCAGCACAATGCCGGACAGAGCTGGCAGTGGCCGGGTGCGTATAGCACAGGCAATGCTTGTTCAACATTGCATTTTCAATTGTGTAGCGTACTGCCATCCTTTCTTAAAGTCAAAAAATTTCTTAAAGGAAATTTAACATTAACGGAGGTGTCGTCCCATTCGTACTTTCCCTGTTCGTCGTGACCGAATACTGCCCTGGCGCTGCCACACCCGCTAGCTGCAGCCCGAAAGTGGCATCACTTTTGCTTTGGCAACCCTGCGCAATCAGTTAACAAAGGAAACAGGTTTATGGCTCCCAAGTTTTATAATGAGATATGGCTGGAAGAGGCGAAAAAGAAGCCGGTCCCCCGCAAGCACTACGAAGAATACCTCAAGTGGCTGGAGCGACAGGAAGCCGATTTGCTGTTGAACAAGCGCGAAGAAGCCGAGGCGCTGTTTCAGCAGGTGGGGATTACCTTCTCGGTATCGGGCGATGGCGATGGCACGGAGCGGACCATTCCGTTTGACATCATTCCCCGGGTATTTCCGCTCAGAGAGTGGAACGCGCTGCAGCGCGGCGTCGAGCAGCGCGTCAGGGCCCTGAATATGTTCCTGCATGATGTCTATCACGACAAGGACATGATTCGCGCCGGGCTCATCCCTGCCGACCTGATCATCAATAACACACAATACCGCCCTGAGATGGTCGGTCTGGATGTGCCGCATCGCACCTATGCGCATATTGCGGGAATTGACATCGTGCGTGCCGGCAAGGGCGAGCTGTACGTCCTGGAAGACAACCTGCGGGTGCCTTCCGGCGTGAGCTATATGCTGGAGAACCGCAAGATGATGATGCGGCTGTTCCCGGATCTTTTCAGCAAAATCAAGGTGACGCCGATAGCACATTACCCGGATCTGCTGCTTGAAACCCTGATCGAGTCAGCGCCCGAAGGCATCGACAAGCCGACCATTGCCGTGCTCACTCCCGGTATGTACAACTCCGCATACTTCGAGCATACGTTTCTTGCGCAGCAAATGGGCGTGGAGCTGGTCGAAGGCAAGGATCTGTTCGTCAAGGACGATTATGTCTACATGAGAACCACGCAAGGGCCGCAGCGTGTCGATGTGATGTATCGCCGCCTGGACGATGACTTTTTGGATCCCGAGGTGTTTCGCAAGGATTCGGCGCTGGGCGTGCCAGGCCTGATGCGGGCCTACAAAGCGGGCAATCTGACGCTGTGCAATGCCATCGGCACCGGCATTGCCGATGACAAATCGGTCTATCCGTATGTCACGGAAATGATCCGTTTCTATCTGGGCGAAAAGCCGCTGCTGAACAACGTGCCCACTTATATGTGCCGCAACGAAGAGGACAAGGCCTAT
Organism: Advenella incenata; assembly: GCF_004217095.1. Lineage (GTDB taxonomy): Bacteria > Pseudomonadota > Gammaproteobacteria > Burkholderiales > Burkholderiaceae_B > Advenella > Advenella incenata. Next base: position 147,895 of record NZ_SHKO01000002.1, read on the forward strand.
GTGCTTGCCAATTTGAAGGAGCTGGTAGTCAAGGAAACGCATGGCGCCGGCGGCTACGGCATGCTGGTCGGACCGGCAGCGACACGGGATGAGCTGGCCACATTCGAGCAACTGATCAAAAAGGATCCGGCCAAGTATATTGCCCAGCCCACGCTGGCGTTGTCCACCTGCCAGACGTTTGTAGATGCCGGAATTGCCCCACGCCACGTGGATCTGCGACCGTTCGTGCTGTCTGGCAAGACGATCCGCATGACGGCGGGCGGATTGACTCGCGTGGCGCTCAAAGAGGGGTCGCTGGTGGTCAATTCGTCGCAGGGGGGCGGCACCAAGGATACCTGGGTCATCAACCGGCGCGGCTAGGGGCGCCGGCCGGGCCCATAGCGGGTCAATGCCGTCTGCATGAGTGCGCCATTGCGCCGCAGCAGACCGCGTTATCGTCGAATGAAAATAAGGAACAATCATGTTAAGTCGTACCGCTGATCATATTTACTGGATGTCCCGTTACCTGGAGCGGGCAGAAAATACTGTGCGCCTGCTGGAGGTCTGTTACCAGACGACCCTCATGACCAATGACGAGGATCATTCGGACTATAGCTGGCGCAGCGTGCTGGCAACGCTGGAAACGCTGGAGCAATACGAGGCCGAATGCGGCGCCATCAGTGCAGAGCGGGTGATTGAGTTTGTGGTCAACAGCAAGAACTACACCTCGTCCATCGCCTCATGCATCCGGCTGGCGCGGGAAAACGCAAGGGCGATCCGGGGTACCGTGACCTCCGAAATATGGGAAACCATCAACTTTACCTGGCTGGAGATAAACCGACTGCTCAAGACGCCGATATTGACCAGTAACCCGACGCGGTTCTTCGAGTGGATCAAGACCCGTTCCCTGCAGACGCTGGGCGCGCAGGAAGGCACCATGCTGCGCAACGAAACATACAACTTCATGCGCCTGGGCACCTATCTGGAGCGGGCCGATAATACTGCGCGCATGCTGGAAATTCGCTTTTACCTGGAAAATGCGGCCGACGACAAGCGCAAGCTGGTCACCCAGCTGTACCACTGGACCGCGGTCCTGCGCTCGCTCTCCGGTCTGGAAATCTATCGTCAGGTGTTTCGCGAAACCGTCGACCCCAAACGGGTGATCGAGCTGATTGTTTTGCACCCGGATATGCCGCATTCTCTGGCGCATTCCTCGCGCGAACTGTTGGCCCATTTGCAAAAAGTGCGCAATGCCAAATCCGACGAAACGCTGCGCCTGGCGGGAAGGCTGGATGCGGACCTGCGCTACACCACGATCGATGAAATTTTCAAGGCGGGTCTGCACGACTGGCTGACCCGGTACCTGGAGAAAATGGAGGTGATTGGGCAGGGCATCACCGACGATTTTCTGTGGCAGCCGGTTCAATAGCATCATCGGGTGCCCCGCAGCGCCAGGTGAACCGCCAGGTGCCGGCGCGCGCATGGGTGCAATTTACTGGCGCAGTATTGGCCAGCGCCCCAATTGGCAAAGGGTGTGGCGCATGTGCATCGTTGTCGCCGATTCGTCGACACAATGGTAGGCGTCTGGTCGAAATTGCGTACAATGACCCATTGTAAAGTCATCATCAATGGTTGCATGGACTTTTCCCTTGATCAATTACTGAGCCCTTCCCCGGACGGAGCGTTTTCCGAGCTGCGGGACCAGGCCGGACGCCTGGCGCCCGAGTGGGATTATGTGCTGTCGGCGCTCAGGAACCTGGCTCCCGATGATCTCAAGGGCTTTCTGGCGTATATCTCCGAAAACATCCAGAACCGGGGCAGTATCTACAACGCCTACAGTGAAGACGGCAGCACCGAGCCCTGGGAATCACTCAGCGTTATTCCATATGTGATTTCTGCCCAGGAATGGGACTTCATTGAGCTTGCGGTGGCCCAGCGCGCGGCCGTGATCAACGACACGCTGCGCGATATTTACGGCGCGCAGCAACTGATTCGGCGGGGCCTGGTTCCGCCCTCGCTCATTTTCGGGCAGCGGGGCTTTCTATGGCCTTGCATCAATACCCTGGATGCGCACGAAAATCACCTTCACATGTACGCAGTCGATATTGCCCGCGATGAAAATGGACAATGGCGGGTGCTGAAGGATCGCACCCAGGGACCGCTGGGTGCGGGCTATGCCCTGCAGAACCGGCAGATCATGAGTACGGCACTGCCGGCCCTGTTCAACCAGTTGCGGGTTCATCCGCAAACCGATTATTTTCGCGCCCTGCGCCACACCCTGCTGTCGAGCATGTCGGTCGAAGACGGCAACGTGGTCACGGTGTTGCTCTCGCCCGGCCCCAAACACCCGGCGTATTTCGAACATGTTTTCCTCGCCCGGCAAATGGGTGTGCCCATTACCGAAAGCCTGGACCTGACTGTACGCAACGATCTGCTGTACCTCAAGACGTTGCGGGGTCTGCAGCGGGTGCATGTGGTGCTGCGGCGCCTGGAAGACAGCGAATGCGATCCGATGGAGCTGTATGGCAGCGACTATCCCGGTATTCCAGGCTTGTTGCAGGCTATCCGCAAAGGCAATGTGACGGTATGCAATGCGTTGGGCTCGGGTGTGCTCGAATCGGCAGGCATGCTGGAGTTTTTACCCGGCATCTGCCAGCATCTGCGCGGCGAACCCTTGCTGATGGATTCGATCCGCAGTTGGTGGTGCGGTGACGAGGCCAATCTGGATTATGCCCGCAAGCACTTTGATTCGCTGATGTTCAAATCCAGCTTTTCGTCGATGCGCGCCAGCCCGCAATATGTGCCTGACGTGAATCAGGCGCAGCGTGAGGCACTGTTGCAGCGGCTGCAAACCAGTCCGCGTTCGCTGGTGGCGCACGAGGTGATGCCGCTGGCCCGCATTCCGGAAATTGATTTTGAATCGCAGCAGTTGCAGATGCGTCGCTTTACCATGCGGGTTTTTGCCACCTTGACCTCGGATGGTTCCTATCAGGTCATGCCCGGCGGTGTCGTGCGGGTCGAAGACAAAAGCAATACGCCGGTACTGTCTTCGCGCAACCGGCAGATCAACAAGGATCTATGGGTCTGTCGAGTGGGCCGTCCGGCTGTGCCGACAGTGGTTACCATACCGCCTGACCGCGCCCGGGTGCGCAGTGTACCGGATGCGTTTGAAGCCAAGCCGCTGACGCTTGAGCAATTGCTGGCGGCACATACGACCACCCCGGCTCGCATCGGCGAGAATCTGTTCTGGATGGGGCGTTATGGCATCCGCGCCGAGTTGTCGGTACTGCTGCTGCGCACGATCACCCGCAACCTGACCGAACGCGTGACCGAGAAGGAAACGCTGATCACGCTGTTGTACAAACTGGGTACGCATCTGCATGTGTTGCCTGTGCCGTCGGCACAAGCCATTGGCGCAGACGATACCTATGACATCAATTTCATTCGTCATCAGTTGGGCGCGTCACTGACGCCCTCATCGCTAAATGGCGCGCTGGCCAACAATGTGAACTATCTGCATCAGTGCGCGTTCAATATACGGGAAAAGCTGTCTTTGGATGTATGGTGGGTCGTCAATTACATGCCTGCCTATCTGGGCTCCGCCGAACTGGATCTGACCGTGGTGCAGCAGCGCATGCAGGAGCTGTTCGCCAGTTGCTCGATCCTCTCGGGCTTTACGCATGAACAGATGACGCGTGACGAGGGCTGGAGCTTTTTGTTGCTTGGCCGCCTGATCGAAAAGCTGGGTCGCATGAGCGACACGCTGGGATTTTTTCTCAAGCAGAGCGAGCATGACAAAACCATTATGCTCGAGTCTCTGCTGGAAATTGCCTACAGCATCGTGACCTATCGCGCCCGCTACCATCGCGAAGAAGAGATGCTGGCAGTGCTGTATCTGCTGGTGTTTGACCGCAGCAACCCTTATTCGCTGCGCTACCTGTGCCAGAGCCTGCTGGACAACAGCGCTGCATTCAATGTCCAGGAAGCGCAAAGCAGACAAATCCTGCAAAAGGCGCTAGGCGATCTGGACGCGGTTGATCTGGCGCGGTTCGCCGTGGGAACGCCCGCTGCTGGGCAGATTTACCAGCAACTGGGCAGTGTATGCGCCGATATTTCTTATGCGCTGTCCATTTTCGCCAATAGCATTAGTCATCAGTATTTTCTTGTTACCGAGACCATCACGAGCGATACCGGTCTTGAGACGGCCAACAAGGAGTTCCTGTAATGGTGACTTATCACATCCAGCATGACACGGAATACGATTACTACTCGCCGGTGACCCAGTCACGGCAGATACTGCGTCTATCTCCGCGCATTTTGCCCTGGCAGGGGCCCGAGTCCCACATTATCAATATCGATCCGTGTCCGGACAAGATCGATTTTCTGCTGGACTGCTTTGGCAATCCACTGCAGTATTTCACCCTGATGGGCGATCACAACAGGCTGGCCGTACGCGCGCATTCCGTGGTCAGCCTGACCCAGCGCCGGCTGCCCGACAGCGAGACCACGCCGCCCTGGGAAGAGGTCGTGAACCATTTACGTTATATGTCGGGCAAGACGTATCTGCCTTATGATTTTGAAGCCACCCAGTTTCGCTTTGAATCGAATCACATCCGGCTGCTGCCGGCCATTGCCCAGTGGGCACGCCAGGCCATTCGTCCGGGCATGCCGGTGCTGGCTGCGGTGGCGGCGCTGCAAGCGCGGATCTTCAACGAATTTGTTTTTGATCCGCAGGCCACCACCATCTCCACACCTGTGCTTGAAGTCTTCGAGAAGCGTCGTGGCGTATGCCAGGACTTTGCGCATTTCATGATTTCCTGCCTGCGCGCCATCGGCCTGGCGGCGCGCTATGTCAGCGGCTACCTGCTGACCCATCCGCCAGCCGGTCAGCCCAGGCTGATTGGCGCCGATGCTTCGCATGCCTGGGTGTCGGTCTATATTCCAGGCCATGGCTGGGTCGATTCGGATCCGACCAATAATGTGTTTCCCGACCAGGAGCACATCACCCTGTGCTGGGGGCGCGACTTTTCCGATGTCTCACCAATTCGGGGCATGATGTACGGAAGCAGTGCACATAGCCTGAAAACCTCTGTTACTGTCATGCCGGAAAGCGAAATGCCGCGTTAAATTGCGTCTATTTCAGTTGTGATAATTACAAATTTCCTGTCGGAATTATTTTTTGATAAGGGTTTTCCATAGGAATCGGTCGATTTTAAGGCAATGTAAGTTATTGATTTATAACAATAAAAAATACCTGTTAAAAATTTACGTTTAAACTTAAAAAATTTATTGACGAATTTTTTTTCTTATGAGAATTTAGATAGATGTCTTAACTTCTTCCCGGAAAATTCGGCGTGAATAGTCAATATGATGTCGTGATCGTTGGTGGTGCAGCCACGGGCAGTTCGCTGGCCTATTTCCTGAGCGCATCGGCTTCCTTCGACGGTTCAATCCTGGTCATTGAAAAAGATGCCAGTTATCAGAAATGCGCAACGGCCTTGTCTGCCGCTTCTATTCGGCACCAGTTTTCAACGCCGGAGAATATTCAGCTCTCGCAATTTGGCACCGAGTTCCTGCGTCACTTCGGAGACACACTGGCCGTCGATGGCGAGCGTCCGGACGTGGGCTTCCAGGAAAAAGGCTATCTGTATCTCTCCAGCCCGGGGGGCGAGACGGTCATGCGTGAAAACAATGCGCTGCAGCGCAGCCTGGGGGCCGATATCATTTTGAAAACGCCTGCCGAACTGAAAGCGACCTGGCCGTGGCTGAATGTGGATGACCTGGCGCTTGGCTCCTATGGCGTGACGGGCGAAGGCTGGCTGGACGCCTATGGCATGATGCGTGCCTTCCGACGCAAGGCCATCGCCCAGGGCGTGACCTATCTTGAAGATGAAGTGGTGGCTATCAATAAAACCGGCAGGACCGTGACAGGCGTGACCCTCAAAAGCGGCCGGCATATTGCCTGCGCCACGCTGGTCAATGCTGCAGGCACCGGGGCGGCGATGCTCTCGGCGCAGGTGGGCGTGGTCTTGCCGCAAGAGTCGCGCAAGCGCAGCGTTTTCTATTTCACCTGCCCTGAAAAAATTGCCGACTGTCCCATGGTGATTGATCCGAGCGGCGCCTATTTTCATCCAGAGGGTGAAGGCTTCATTGGTGGCATACAGCCCCCGCAGGATCAGGATCCCGAGTGCTTTGACTATGACGTTCAGCATGAACTGTTCGACGAGCTACTGTGGCCGATTCTGGCCGCACGCGTTCCGGCCTTCGAGGCCTTGCGCTGCGAACATGCATGGGCGGGCCATTATGACTACAACACATTCGATCAGAATGTGATTCTGGGCTACCACCCGGCTGTAGAAAATATGGTTTACGCTAATGGTTTCAGCGGACATGGTATGCAACAATCACCCGCTGTTGGTCGCGGGCTTGCAGAGCTTATCGAATTTGGAAAGTATCGCAGTCTTGACCTCTCACGCATGAGCTGGGAACGTGTTTTGAACAACCAGCCCATTGTGGAGCAGAATGTGTGGTAATGGTGGTAAGTCGTGTGGCCGGCGTGTGTCTGTCGCATATTCATAATTGGTTTTGCCTCGTGCAAGACCCATGCTCGTCGATCAGGAGAAAAGCATGAATAAAATGTTGAAGAGAGTTTTTCTGGCCTCCGCGCTTACCGCTGCCTTCGGGACGCCGGCGCTGGCTGCAGATGAAATCAAAATCGGCCTGGGTGCGCCCATGACAGGGGGCAGTGCTGCTTTTGGCAAGCAGTTGCAGACAGGGGCGCAGGCAGCCATTGACGCCATCAACGCCAAGGGCGGGGTTAACGGCAAGCAGCTCAAGCTGGTTACTGCTGATGACGCATGTGATCCCAAGCAGGCAGTAGCCGCCGCCAACCGCCTGGTCGATCAGGAAAAAGTGACGGCCGTGATCGGACATTTCTGCTCGTCCAGCACTATCCCGGCTTCCGAAATTTATGACGAGGCCAATATCCTGAACATCACTCCTGCATCCACCAATCCCAAGGTCACAGAGCGTGATCTGTCAACGATTCTGCGCACTTGCGGACGTGACGATCAACAGGGTGAAGTCGATGCGAAATTCATGAAGGATGTGCTCAAGGTCAAGCGCGTTGCGATCATCAATGACAAAGACACTTACGGTGTCGGTCTGGCCAATGCCACGCGCGATGCAGCCAAGAAACTGGGTATCGAAGTGGTACTGGAAGATGGCGTGACACGCGGCGAACGTGACTACAATGCGCTGGTCACAAAAATCAAGGGCGCCAACGTGGATGCAGTTTTCTTCGGCGGTCTGTATGCCGAGGCTGGTGTGCTGGTCAAGCAAATGCGTCAGCAGGGTCTGAAAACGCCATTCATTTCCGATGATGGCATTGCCGACCCGGCATTCGTGACTGCAGCGGGCGGTGTGCAGAATGCAGAAGGTGTTTACATGAGCTTTCTGAAAGACCCACGTAATGACCCAGCCTCCAAAGGTGTGGTCGATGAGCTGAAAAAATCCGGCAGCGATGCCGAGGGCTTTACGCTGTATTCCTACGCTGCAGTACAGGCTGTCGCAGCGGCGCTGACAGCCAACAAAGACGAGACAGACGGCACCAAGCTGGCCGACTGGCTCAAGGCCAACCCGGTTCCTACAGTAACGGGTAACAAAGGCTGGGATGAGAAGGGTGACCTCAAATCTAACGACTTCGTTCTGTATGTCTGGAACAAAGAAGGCAAGTACGTAGAGTACAAGCAATAAGGTCTGAACGGGACGGCGCATGAGATCAGAGATCACCATGCGCCGTCTGCTTTTGTTGCATCAATACTTCCAAGAAGCGACGGCTGTTTTTTCGCAAAACACCAGACCTTTGTCTTCACCCTGAAAAGGTACAATCATGGATTGGTATATTCTGGGCCAGCAATTGGTAAATGGCGTCACGCTGGGCGCTATTTACGGCTTGATTGCAATTGGCTACACCATGGTTTATGGCATTATCGGCATGATCAACTTCGCCCATGGCGAAATCTACATGATCAGTGCCTATATCACTGCAATTGCATTTGCCGTATTCACATTTCTTGGCATAGATTCGCTGGCGCTTTCCTTGCTGCTTACCCTGATGGTCACCATGTTTATTACCGGGCTGTATGGCTGGTATATTGAACGTACCGTGTACCGTCCGCTGCGTACAACCAACCGCCTTGCCCCGCTGATTACGGCCATTGGTGTATCCCTGCTGTTGCAAAACTATGTGCAGGTGAGCCAGGGGCCCTATGTACAGGGCGTGCCCTCGGTTATTCAGGGCGGCTTTACCATCGGGTCTGATACCGGCTTCTTCCAGATTCGCTATATCGATCTGCTGATTGTGGTTGTCAGCTTCATTGCCATGATGATCCTTACCTGGGTGATCCAGAAAACCAGCCTGGGCAGGCAATGCCGGGCGGTTGAGCAGGATCGCAAGATGGCGACCATCCTGGGCATCAACACGACCAGGATTATTTCAACTGTATTTGTCATCGGTTCCGTGATGGCGGCGGTGGCCGGCGAACTGGTCACGTTCAATTACGGTTCCTTCGATTTTCATATCGGCTTTATTCTGGGCATCAAGGCGTTCAGCGCGGCTGTGCTGGGCGGGATTGGTTCGTTGCCCGGCGCCATGCTGGGCGGCCTGATCCTGGGTGTGCTCGAATCGCTGTTCGCCGGCTTCGTGAGCAGCGACTACAAGGATGTGTTTTCCTTCAGTGTGCTGGTGCTGGTGCTGATCTTCAAACCGAGTGGCCTGCTGGGCCGGCCTGCCGTGGAGAAAGTGTAATGAGTACCACGCAAACCTCAACCATCGATTTTGGCCATTCATTGCGCGACGCTGTGGTTGCCGGCATCTTGACCATGCTGGTATTCAGTCCGATTACCAATTTCGTTCTCAAGCAGTACTCGTTCACGCTGGACTGGTTCCGCAGTCCGTTCTTTCTGAATGGTGTGGCTATCGGCCTGATTGTCGCGTTCGTGCGCTTTTTCGTGTCGGTGGGCGCGCAGACGCAGACCGGGCAGAATTTCATTCAGAATTTTATCAAGACCGAACACGGTGTCGAGGTGGAAGATGAATATGCCGATGGCGGCAAGCGCTTAAGACGCATACTGCTCTGGGGCGGCGGCCTGATGGCGGTGTTCCTGGCGCTGGGCCTGTCCGGCATCATCTACCGGGGTGCCGGCATTGCGCTGGTGCTGGTGGTGCTGTTTGTCATGATTGCCATGGGTGTGCGAATCCCGAAGCGTCGCGGCAAGAAGCACCCATGGAAGGGCGCGTTACCGGTATTGTTCCTGGTAGGGTTGCTGTTGCCGCTGGTGTTCTTCTATTTCGGCTGGTTCGGCAAAAGCTGGATCAACAACCTGACCCTGGCCATGGTGTATGTATTGCTGGGGCTGGGTCTGAATATCGTGGTTGGGCTGGCCGGCCTGCTTGACTTGGGCTTTGTGGCGTTTTATGCGGTTGGCGCCTATTTTCTGGCGCTGGGCGCCGAGTATCTGGGTATCGGTTTCTGGTCCGCGCTGTTTCTCGCGCCATTGCTGGCGGCCTTATGCGGCGGCCTGCTGGGGTTCCCGGTGCTCAAGATGCATGGGGATTATCTGGCCATTGTGACACTGGGCTTTGGCGAAATTATCCGCCTGGTTTTGGTCAACTGGATCAATTTCACCGGCGGCCCCAATGGCGCATCGGTTCCGGCCCCGACCATTTTCAATCTGGAATTCGTGCGGCGCGCGCGTGGTGACGCGGTGCCGTTTCACGACTTTTTCGGCTTGCCATACAGCAGTGATTACCGCTATCTCTTTGTGTATCTGCTGCTGTTTGTGATCAGCATGATTGCGCTGCGCTTTTTTACGCAGTTGCGTGTCATGCCCATTGGGCGATCCTGGGAAGCCTTGCGGGAAGACGAAATCGCCTGCCGCTCGCTGGGTATCAATCACGTGACGGTCAAGTTGTCCGCTTTCATGCTGGGTGCGATGATCGGCGGTCTGGCCGGCGTGTTTTTTGCCACGGCACAGGGTTTTATCAGTCCGCAGTCGTTCAACTTTTTCGAGTCGGTGCTGATTCTGTCCATCGTGGTTCTGGGTGGTATGGGGTCGTCCATCGGCGTGATCATTGCCGCCTTTACGCTCACGCTGCTGCCTGAGTTCCTGCGTGAATTTGCCGGTTACCGCGTGCTGCTTTTCGGTCTGCTCATGATTCTGATGATGATCTGGCGGCCCAACGGCCTGCTGCGACCCAAACGTTCCGTATTCAGAAAAAGCGAGGTGGCATAATGGCTCAGGACGTCAAAGAGGACGCCATACTGTCGGTGCAGCACCTGACGCGTCGATTCGGCGGCATTATTGCCAACAATGATGTCAGTTTCGATGTGCGCAGGGGATCGATTACAGCGCTGATCGGTCCCAACGGCGCCGGCAAAACCACGGTCTTTAATTGCATTACCGGCTTTTATACGGTTTCGGCTGGACATATCTACCTGACCCAGCCCGACGGGAAAGTGGAAATCGGCGAACTGCTAAGCCGCAAGGTGACCGGTGGTTCCTATCTGGTGGCCCGGGCCGGTATCGCCCGCACGTTCCAGAATATCCGTCTGTTCAAGGATATGACCGTGCTGGAAAACCTGTTGGTGGCGCAACATCGCAAGCAGAACCGTAACCTGTTTTCCGGGCTGCTGGTCACTTCTGATTTTTCTGACAAGGAAGAGGCCAGCCTGGCACGCGCCTTCGAGTGGCTCGAGATCGTCAATTTGTCCGAAGACGCCAATCGGCTGGCCGGCGAACTCTCTTATGGGCGCCAGCGCCGCCTGGAAATTGCGCGGGCCATGTGTACCGATCCGGCAATCATCTGCCTGGATGAGCCGGCCGCTGGCCTGAATCCGCGTGAAACCCGGGAGCTTTCAGCGCTCATTCGCAAGCTGCGCAACGAGCATGGCGTGACCGTTCTGCTGATTGAGCACGACATGGGCCTGGTCATGGAAATTTCCGAGCATATCATTGTGATGGATCAGGGCAAGGTGATCGACGCCGGCACGCCGGAACACATTCGCAATTCCGACGTGGTGATCGCTGCCTATCTGGGCACCGAAGTGGAGGACTAAGCATGGCAGACACCCCAATTCTTGAGATCAAGGATGTGAGCTCCTACTACGGACAGATTCAGGCACTCAAAAACGTGTCCCTGCATATCAATCCGGGTGAAATTGTCACGCTGATCGGCGCCAATGGCGCCGGCAAAAGCACGCTGCTCATGACCATTTTCGGCACGCCGCGGGCGCGCACCGGGCAGATCCTGTACAAAGGCAATAACCTGCTGCGGCTGCCGCCGCACAAGATCGCCACCCAGGGCATTGCCCAGGTGCCGGAAGGCCGCCGCATCTTCCCGAAGATGACCGTGGAAGAGAATATCATGATCGGGACCCTGCCCATTGGCGACGCGCATCTGGACGAAGACCGGCAGCATATGTTTGATTTGTTTCCGCGTCTGAAAGAGCGGCGCAATCAGCGTGCCGGGACCTTATCGGGCGGAGAGCAGCAGATGCTGGCCATCGCCCGCGCACTCATGAGCCGGCCCGATATGATTTTGCTGGACGAACCCAGCCTGGGGCTGGCGCCGCTGATCGTGCGCCAGATATTTTCGGTGCTCCGTGAACTGGGCAAAAGCGGTAAAACCATTTTCCTGGTTGAGCAAAATGCCAACCACGCGCTCAAGCTGGCCGATCGGGCTTATGTCATGGTGACCGGAGAGATCAGGATGACGGGCACCGGCGCAGAGCTGCTGGCCAATCCGGAAATTCGCGACGCTTATCTGGGAAGCCATTAGGATGGCTGCCCGCGAGGAAACGCCGCTGATGCAGCGTCTGCGTGCCGTGCGCCAGGCCAATGACCTGACGCTGGAGCAGGCCGGACGGGCCTGTGGCATTGCTGCCTCGACGCTCTCGAAAATCGAGAACGGGCTGATGTCGCCCACCTACGATGTGCTGCAGAAGCTGGCCATCGGCCTGTCGCTGGATGTCTCCGAGCTGTTTACGCCGGCTCGCGAACCGATGGGGGCAGGTCGTTGCGTGGTAGACCGCGCCGGACAGGGAAAAGTCCACAAGACGCGGTACTATGAGCATTTGCTGCTGTGCTCGCAGCTCTCGCACAAGCGGATATTGCCGTTTCTCACAAGAATTACAGCCCGGGACCTGACCGCATTCAGTGACTGGAATCGCCATGAAGGCGAAGAATTCGTTTATGTGATCAGTGGCCAGATCCAATTGCATACGGAATTTTATTCCGAGGCAACGCTGGGGCCGGGCGACAGTTTTTACATTGACAGCCGTATGGGGCATCGCTGCATCAGCGTCAGCCAGGAAGATGCACAAGTGCTCTGGATGGCGACCCAGCGCCCCGAGGCAGAATCAGGAGAAGTAAATGAGTAGTCCGGTGCCACGTGTGTTCAGTGCCGAAGAAACGCGCCAGTTGATCGCTTTCGGACCGTTGCGCCAGCATATTCTGGATGCCGCCGTGCAATACGCGGCAGGCCAGATCCACAGCCCCGATCGCCAGGTGCTGACAGTGCCTGGCAGCAAGGATGGTGTGCTGCTGTCCATGCCGTGCACTGCCCAGGACATTTGCGCGCACAAACTGATTTCGCTGCTGCCGGACAATCCTGCGCAGGATCGGCCCACCATACAGGGCATGGTATCGGTGCTCGATAGCGCCACCGGTGTCCCGCTGTTCGTCCTGGACGGCCCCACCGTGACGGCAAGGCGTACGGCAGCACTGTCCATGGCCGGTTTGCAGCTTTTTCTGGAACATGAGCCGCGCACCATTGTGATCATTGGTGCCGGGAGCCAGGCCGATGGGCACGTGCAGGCCATAGCCGAGCTGTATCCTGAAGCCACGGTGCATATTGCCGCACGCGAGCAATCTTGGGCAAAGGCACAGGCCTTTTGTGAACGCCACGCAGCCCTCGGCCTTCGCTTGCAAGTGACCGATCTGAACCAGTTGCCGGAACAGTTTGACGCGGTCATTACGCTGACCACGGCTGTTGAACCGGTTTATCATGCGCCACCGCTGGCCGGACGCCTGATTATCGGCGTGGGCGCTTTTCGATCGCACATGGTGGAAGTCGCAGCGGAAACGGTAATGAACAGCGTGTGCTATGTCGACGACCTGGTCGGGGCACAGCATGAAGCCGGCGATTACATTCAGGCGAAAAAGGACTGGAGCGAGGTGACCACCCTGGCCCAAGCCATTGAAAGCGATATCGACTATTCCCGTCCCATCATGTTCAAGACCGTCGGCTGCGCCGCCTGGGATCTGGCGGCAGCGCGTTGCGCAAGGGCCGCAGCGGGGATATAAGCACGTGCGCGGCATGAGTGGGTGCAGCGCCTGAGGGCACCACAGTTTATAATATTCCAATTTAACGGCAGGAACAGGTAATGACGCCAGCAGAGCGTTTACACAAGCTGGAGCAGGCGCTGCAGCAGTCGGGGTCATTGCGACTACGGGACGCCGCCGCCTTGCTGGGCGTCTCTGAAATGACGGTGCGACGGGATCTGGCGCGCCACAAGGGCAATCTGTCTTATCTGGGCGGTCATATCGTATCGGCGCATTCGCTTCAGAACGCAGCTCAGTATTCGGTAGCCCAGGAAAAAGATCATTTTGCCCAGTCAAAAAAACGTGCATCGCAAAAAGCGCTGGCGTTAATCGAACCGCATGATGTTATTTTTATCGATTGCGGAACCACGCTGCTGCATCTGGCCAGGCTGATTCCTGAGGGTTTGGCCGTGACTGTGGTCTGTTATTCATTGAATACGGCCGAAATTCTCAAAGACAAGCCCGCTGTGCGCCTGATTGTGCTTGGCGGCACCTACATGCCGTCTTCCGATTCTTTTTCCGGCCAGGAAGCGCTCAATGCTCTGGATCAGCTCAGTTTTGACACGGCCTTTATGTCGGCCGGGGGCGTAGATGATCATACCGGCGTCAGTTGCTGGAATCTGCATGAAAAAGACATCAAGCGCCGCGCCATGCAGCGCGCAAAACGACGTTATCTGGTGGTCGATTCCAGCAAGCTGGGCGTGCGCAGACACATCCGTTTTGCAGACCTGAACGAGTTTGACGCCTTACTCACGGAGCAAGGCTGATACCACAGGCCTGCTTGACGGGCCTATCTATCCATCCATCCAGCCTGACGCCATTTGGCATGTCATGAGGACTGTGTGGCAGTCCTCTCAGATCGTGCTCTGCCTGTTAGGGGGCTATTTATTGCCTGCTGCGCAACGAAAACAGCAGGCCGGCCACCAGGATAAACGCGCCGACGATTACTTTTTGCCAGGTTGTTGGGATACCCAGCGTAATCAGTACGCTGTTGATCAGCGTGACCAGCAGCACGCCCAGCAGTGTCCCGGTTACGGTTCCGCTGCCCCCGGTAATGCGGGCGCCACCCAGAATCACGGCAGCAATCACATCCAGTTCGGTGCCGACAATATCGAAGGGGTTGGCAATGCGCGTACTGGAAACGTGAATAATGCCGGCGATACCCGCCAGCAGGCCGGCGTAACCGAAAACAAAGAGATAGACCCGTGTCAGGTTATAGCCAAGACGCTCGGCTATGGCAGGGCTGCCTCCCATGGCGTAGACCGCACGTCCCATCATCGTCTTGTTCAATAGCCACCAGGTGAGCAGCGCCAGAATGGGGATCGCCAGCGTGGTATACGGCAGCGCAGTTTGCAACCCCTGGTTGTTCTGGAAACTGACAATATTTGCCTGCCCCACTGCCAGCATGGAGGGAGGGATGTTCATGAAAAACTCGGTCCCGATAAACGCCAGCAGAAAGCCGCGGATCAGAAATTGCGTGCCGATGGTGACAACCAGGGAAGGGGCTGCCAGTTTTTTGACCAGCCAGCCGTTGAGCAGTCCCAGCGCCAATCCTCCCATGGCGCCGGCCAGCAGGATCAGCACAAAAGGCGCCTCAGGGAAATACAGCAGCACGAGCTTGGTCAGGCCGTACATGACCAGCGCCGCGATCGCGGTGAAGGAAACGTCCAGCCCGCCGGAGGCGAGCACCACCAGAATGCCCAGCGCGAAAATTGCCGATCTGGTTGCCGCCCGAAGTACATCAAACAGCGAACCCGGTTGGAAAAACATGGGATTGATGACAGCCACTACCGCGAACAGAACGACAATAAGGCCGAGTGTAAAAAACTCGGGGTGCCTGATCAGATACGGTGGGCGCTTGGGTGTGGTACTGTCCTGTACGGCCGGGCTGGCTGAAGTCATTGTGGTCATGGTAGGCGGGATAGAATCAAAAGGGTTCAGGACAATAAGGCATGGTAAAGCGCATTTTCTTGCAGGCCTTCGGCCCGGAACTCATCGCTGATCCGGCCTTTTTTCATCAGCAGAATGCGGTCACAGTTGGCCAGCAGCTCGGGAAGATCGTCACTGATAATGATGATGCTCATGCCCTGATCTGTCAGGGATTGAATGATTTGGTAGATCGTGTCTTTGGAGCCGACATCCACGCCAACGGTCGGGCCGTGCAGAATCAGCAACAGCGGATTGATGGCCAGCCAGCGACCGATGAGCACGCGCTGCTGGTTGCCACCAGACAGGCTTTGCACTGGGTTCTGAACGTTGGGCGTGGCAATTTTCAGCCTGTTGGTCATCTCTTGCGAAAAACGCGCCGCCTTGTCTTTCTGAATCTGTCCCAGTGTGTCGCACATTTGCGGCAGCACGGCAGTAATGGTGTTGTCGCTGATCGAGCGGGTCAGAAACAGGCCTTCGACCAGGCGGTCTTCGGGGACATAAGCGATGCGATGGTCGGCGGCCTGCGCCGGGCTGTTCACGGCTATCGGCTTACCATTGAGCGTGAGGCTGCCGCGCTGCAGCGGTGCTACCCCGGCAAGGGCGCGCGCCAGCTCATTCCTGCCTGAGTCAAGCAGGCCGGTAATGCCGATAATTTCACCCTTGTGCAACTCAAAGGACACCTCGTCAAACCCCTGGTCGCGACCAATATTGTGCACGCCCAGCATGACTTCGGCCTGGGGTGTATTGCGGCGATAGCGCTGATCGCTCAGTACCCGGCCGGTCATCAGTTCGCTGATCTGGTGTTTGGTGAAGTGATTGATTTCGCCCTGGGTGATAACCTGCCCGTCACGCATCACAATCACATTGCCGCCGATGGCATAGCATTCGTCCAGCTTGTGACTCACAAACAGTACCGCGACGCCACGCGCGCACAGGCCCTTGACGATGCGAATCAGGTTATCCACTTCTTTCTGGGTCAGCGAGGTCGTGGGTTCGTCCATGATGATGAAACGCGCATCGCTGGCTACGGCGCGCGCGATGGCAACCAGTTGGCGGGTGGCCAACGGCAGATCTTCGATCTTTGTCTGAAGAAAATAGCGGTCATCCGGCAACTGTAGTTGGCGCAATGCGCCCACTGCGCGATCACGCAGCACCTGGTGACTGATCACTCGCGCCAGTCGGCCCTGATGTTCAGCCAGTTCCACCGTCAGGGAAATGTTGTCCATAACACTCAGATTGGGAATCAGGGACAGGTCCTGGTACACCGTTTCAATGCCGGCGCCCAGAGCGCTTAAGGCGGAAAATTGCTCGAAGCGTTCTCCGTCCAGGATCAGATCGCCTTCGTCGGGCGGCTGGGCACCGGAAATGATCTTGATCAGCGTGCTTTTACCGCAGCCGTTTTCCCCCAGCAAGTGATAAATCTGGCCAGGATGGATATCCAGGCTGACGCCACGCAGCGCATGTACACCGGTAAAGCGCTTATGGATCTGGCGAAGCGACAGGAAGGCATTGTCGCCTGGCGTGGGCGGCACGGGCGCGTTGCTGTGCGTTGGGCTAGTCGTAGTTGTCATAATCGTCCGGGCGGATATCCCATGGCGGGCCGCAAGTGCGCGGCCCGGTAGTGGTCGAGGCGACCGATCAGAAGTTATATTGCTTGTAGTTGCTCTTGTCTACGCGAACCCAGCCGGCGCCACGAATAATCATGCCTTTGCCAGGGCCTTTTTCGACAGTAACCTTGTCGTAGCCGGGTACACCCAGGTCTGTACCGTTTTCAATGGTTTTGCCTTCAAGCAGCATTTTTGCCACATTGTTCATGGCCAGACCGGCATCTTTCGGATCCCAGAATGCGATGCCGGTAATGGCATCTTTTTCCATGTAAGGGCCAGCCTCGCCGGGCAGGCCTGTACCGAATACGCATATTTTACCTGCTTTGCCGGCTTCTTCCACGGCTCGGCCAATACCAATGACGTCCAGAGACGAGGAGCCCTGAAAGCCAGCCAGATTCGGGTATTTGCGCAGCAACTGCTGGGCCACCTGATAGGCTTTCTCGCCATCGTTATTGGTTTCCTGCATGGTCGTGACCAGTTTTAAGTCTGGATACTTGGCTTTGGCGTTGTCAACACCGCCCTGTGCCCACTGTACTTGCGAGCGGCTGCCCAGTGAACCCACCAGTACGGCCCATTCGCCCTTGTTCGCCATGCATTTGGCCAGGCGCTCGTTCAGGTCGGCACCATATTCATTATTCTTGAACGCTTCCAGGTCGTAATCGGTGTTTTTCAGATTGTCCGCTTCGTGGGTCACGATTTTGATGCCACGGCTTTTGGCGCGGGCCAGAATCGGTTCCAGCGTGGGCGGGTCAAATGGCACGATGGCCAGTGCGCTTACGTTCTTGGCAACCAGGTCCTGAACGATTTTCAGTTGCTGGGCGGCATCGGCACGGCCAGGGCCGGTTTGCGAAGCATTGATATCGGGATTGGCCTTGGCAAATTCCTTGACGCCTTCTTCCATGCGGGTAAACCAATTGATCCCCGTGACTTTGACCACCGTTACGATAGATTTTTTCTCTTCGGCCTGCGCGCCCGCAGCAAACACCGTGCTGATTGCGCAAGCCAGCAGGCACATTGGCAGTGTCTTTAGTTTCATACGTGTCTCCAAAATCCCATCAACGGACAGTGATCGGAACCGGATGGGGCGGCGCAGATCAATCGTTTCAATAGTGCCTCAGGCCTTCAGGGCCTGACGCCGTTTAATTTTCAGCTTCAGCTCCTGTCTGGAATAGGCCAGGAAGAACAAGAGCAGCAGGCCCCAGATGCAGTTGCCGGCAAACTCGGATACGCCGATCAGATTGAACATGCTCGATAACAGTTGCAGTGCCGTGGCCGCAAAAAAGACGCAGACCACGCGCCCATAACCGCCGGCAGGATTGACACCACCCATGACTGCGATCAGGATGGCAATCAGCAGATACGAATCGCCATACTTGGCACTTGCGCTGGCAGCCTGACTGGCCGAGATCAGCCCCGAGCAGGCGGCCAGCAAGCCGCACATGGTGTAGGTGCAGATCAGCATGGTGTTACGGGGAATACCGGCGTAGAAAGCCGCTTTGGGATTGGTGCCCTGCATATACAGGCGCAGACCAAAAGGCGTACGCTTGAGCAGCCAGCCCAGAAAAAGAACCACGGCGACAAAAAGATAAAAAGCAATGGGAATGCCCAGGATGTTGTCGTTGCCGATGGCCGATAGCGGTTCAATATAGGGCAGATTGACTGAAGAGCCATTGGACAACACGGTGGCAATGCCGGTGAACACCAGTTGGGTGCCCAGCGTGGTCAGAATCGGAGTCAGGTTAAAGCGTGCAATGATAATGCCGTTGAGCATCCCGCCCAGCAGCCCGACGCACAGCATAAGCCCCACAAAGGAAAAAGTGAACAGCCAGGGCGCGGCTTCGGCGTCAATCCATTGCGGCAACAGCAGTGCTCCGATTACCCCGGCCAGGTTAGCCAGCGCAATGCCCGACAGGTCGATGCCGCCATTGCCCGAAATCATGGAGAGCATCATGGCCATGGCCAGCAAGCCCATTTGCGGCAATTGCATGGCCATGGACTGCAGGTTGAACACGCTGACAAAGTCACCGCCCGAAGACAGAAAATAGCCAGCCATCACAATGACGATATTGATCGCCAGAAGGAATGTCAGTTGCCGGTCTTTGAAGGGGGATAGGTGGGTTGTCATGATTTACGCGCCCGTGCAAAGCAGAGAGTCAATTTGCCCGCGATCGGGCATAGAGGCCGCGGTACCACTGCGGGTGACGGAAATACCGGCAAGGGCCGAGGCAAATCGCAAGGCTGCCTCGGGCGACTTGCCTTCTGCAAGCGCGGTTGCCAGTCCGGCGGTAAAGCCGTCGCCGGCGCCTGCCGTATCAATGCATTTACCCGCCCGGATGGCGGGAATATGAATGCTGTCGCTTGCGGTATGCAGCAGCGATCCCTGCTCGCCCAGTGTGACCACGACATTACGGACGCCTTTGGCCAGCAACAGGTCGGCGGCGCGTCGCGCCTGTTCAAGATCTGCGACCGGCAGCCCGGTCAGCAGACTGGCCTCGGTTTCATTGGGCGTGATCCAGTCGCATAGCGGGAAAACTTCATCGGGCAGTTGCCTTGCCGGTGCGGGATTAAAGATGGTGGTCACGCCATGCTTGCGAGCCAGGCGCAAGCCATGCAGCGCGACTTCCAGTGGCTGCTCCAGTTGCGTGACAAAAATATGTGCGCCGGCAATATCCTGTTCGATGGCGTCCAGGTCAGCCGGTACCATATGGGCTGCGGCGCCGGCGTAAACAATGATGGCATTGCGGCCGGTATCGTCCTCCACGAATATATGGGCGGCGCCGGTGGTCAGATCATCATGCAGGGTGGCGCGCGAAGTCACGCCGGCATCCTGCCAGGTCTGCCGGGCGTTTGCGGCAAAAGCGTCGTTGCCCAGCCGGGTGTAAAAAAACACCTCGGCACCGGCCCTGGCGGCTGCCACCGCCTGGTTGGAGCCCTTGCCGCCCGGACCCATGGCAAAGTGGCTGCCCAGCAGGGTTTCCCCAATAACCGGCATGCGGGTTGCTTTGAACAGCAGATCGGCAACATAGATGCCGACAATAACGATACGTGGACGTGATTGGCTCATATGAACGGAAACTCGGCTAAAGCATCAGGCAGGATGACGGTTGGTCTGGGTGGGATTGAGAACGCCTTTTTTGAAGATAAAGCAGCCGTAGCTGCGGGTATCGGCGGTCGCAATGACACAGTAGGCACGACGTGCCCGTTCGTAGAAAGCGTGGCGTTCTATGGGGGCCAGCCGCAACGGATCTTCCAGCAAAGCCTGGACATCCTGCTGCACTTCGGGAATGTGTGCCGGGTCGTCTACCACTTGCATGCGCAAGGCCGGCTCGGGCACGAAACTGTCCAGCGCCATGACCGATAGCACCGCCTGGGCCACTCTGTCGGCGCTGGCGTCAATGCGCAGCAGTTTGCCGATGCTGGTGTGGCGGGCAATAGAGTCCGAGGGAAAATGAGCGTCGCTGATAATCAGTTCGTCGCCATGGCCCATGGAGCGCAGGGCATGCAGTACGTCCGCATTCAGCAGTGGATCAATGTTCTTGAGCATTAACTGTCCTTGTTCAGGCGGGTATTATAATCAGTCACCGTACGGAATCCAGATATTCTTGACCTGCGTCGCTTGGCGCAGGAACAGCTGGATGTCGGCGCTTGACCACTGGTGCCAGTCGATAGCCTTGCCCTCGTTGCCAAAGGTGCGTTTCAGGTTGCCGATCGAGTGTTGCTGCACAGTTTGTGACAACCCGGCGTTACCGAAAGCCCATACGCTGTCTACGTCATCATGATCAGCCAGGACGGTGGCCAGCTCCAGGCTATCGCCGGTCACAATATTGACCACGCCGGCCGGCACGTCGGATGTCTCCAGCACCTGGTACAAGTCAGTCGCCAACAGGGCGCTGCGAGCGCCAGGCACAACAACAAGACTATTGCCCATTGCCATGCCGGCGGCAATCAGGGAAATCATGGAGAGCCAGGGGGATTCGTCGGGGCAGATGATGCCAATGACACCGATCGCTTCATTTACGGCGAGTGCCACACCACGCATCGGTGGTGTGTGCACGCGACCATCGTATTTGTCCGCCCAGGCTGCAAAGGTGAACAGTCGTTCCAGTCCCAGTTCGAATTCGCGTGCGGCTTCCTTTTTACTGCAGCCCGTCAGGCTGGCCAGACGCTGCGCGAGCTCATCGGCCCGGTACGACAGGTTTTCCGCCAGGTAGTACAGCACCTGGGAGCGGTTGAAGGTAGTGGCATTCTGCCAGCCTGCCGCCTTGCGCGCCGCCGAGACCGCATTGCGGATGTCTTTGCGACTGCCCTGGGCGATGTGGCCGGCGATCCTGCCATCGCTATAGGTGATGGCGCTGCTGGTGCCACCGTCGGGACGTGTCTGTTTGCCGCCGATATATAGTTTGGCAGTACGGTCGATGCCGGGCAGATCGAAGCTGTCGCGGGCCGAGGTGGCCGGTGCCACGCTGCTGCTGGTGGCAGTCTTCAGTGGCGATGCTTTGGCCCAGGATATCGGTTTGAGGTATTCATAGATGCCTTCGAGTCCGCCTTCTCGACCGTAACCGGATTCGCGCACACCACCGAAGCCTACCGCGGCGTCAAACAGATTGCTGGCGTTGATCCACACCACGCCGCAACGCAGTTTCGGAGCGATATCCAGCGCCAGATTGATGTTCTCGCTCCAGACACTGGCGGCCAGGCCATAACGGGTGTTGTTGGCCAGTTCCACGGCTTCCTGGGGGGTGCGAAACGTCATGCTGACCAGGACCGGACCGAATATTTCTTCTTGCGCCAGCGTAGAGGCCGGCTGTACACCGGTGATCAATGTGGGTGGGTAATAGGCGCCCTTGCCGGGCAGGGTGGTTTCCGACGCCTGCCATAGTTCGCCACCCAGGCTGACGCCATCGGTGACCAGCTTGTGGATGCGTTGCAATTGCGACTCGTCGATGATGGCAGACATGTCGATGTTTTTGTCCAGAGAGGACCCCACGCGCAGTGTTTTCATACGCGCGCGCAGTCTGGTGTAGACCTGCTCCGCTATACTTTCCTGCACCAGCAGGCGAGAGCCTGCGCAGCACACTTGTCCCTGGTTGAACCAGATCGCGTCGACAATGCCTTCAATTGCGCTGTCGATATCGGCATCATCAAAAATAATAAAGGGGGATTTGCCACCCAGCTCCAGCGTCAATCCTTTACCGGAGCCGGCGGTCTGGCTGCGGATCAGGCGGCCCACTTCGGTGGATCCGGTAAAGGCGATTTTATCGACGCCGGTGTGGGCAACCAGATATTCTCCGACTGCACCATCACCGGTTACTATATTGAGCACGCCGGCGGGCAGGGACTCGGCGGCCAGTTCAGCAAACAGCAGGGCGGTAAGCGAAGTAAATTCGGCGGGTTTGAGCACCACAGTGTTGCCGCTGGCCAGTGCCGGGGCTACTTTCCAGGCCAGCATGAGCAACGGGAAATTCCAGGGGATAATCTGGCCCACTACCCCGTAAGGCTGCCACTGCGACAGCTCTGTTTCCTGTAACTGGGCGATGCCGGCGTGATACAGAAAATGGCGGGCAGCCAGTGGCACGTCCAGATCGCGCGATTCGCGAATGGGCTTGCCGTTGTCCAGTGACTCGAGTATGGCAAACAGGCGGCTGTGCTTTTGAAGCATGCGGGCCAGGCTGTACAGGTGTCTTGCACGAGCGTGACCGCCCATGGCCTGCCAGCCTTTCTGTGCCTTGCGCGCTGCTTTGACGGCGGCGTCCACATCGCTCTGGCTGGCCTGACTGAGGGTGGCCAGCACCTTGCCGGTGGCCGGTTCCAGCGTTTCGAACGTCGCATTGTCGTTTGCCTTGGTAAAGCGTCCGGCAATGAAATGGGTAAAACGCGACTGGTGGCCGGCCAGCCATTGGCGGGCGGCATTGTCGCTTTCAGGAGCGGTACCGTATTGCATGGTCATAAAGTAATCGTTGACAGTCATGGCGTTAACCCATCGGGTGGCGGTTGGTGGCCGAATAACGGCCGGTCACGAAGTGCTCGAGCTGACGTTCGATATCGGCCAGCAGGCTCGACGCGCCAAAGCGGAACAGATCGGGCTCCAGCCAGCGCCGGCCCAGCTCTTCGTTGACCAGAATGAGGTAGTTGATGGCGTCCTTGGCTGTGGACACGCCGCCAGCCGGTTTGTAGCCCACCTGAAAACCGGTAAGCTCATGGAAGGCGCGGATGGCACGCAACATGACCAGCGAAACCGGCAGGGTGGCGTTGACGCTTTCCTTACCGGTGGATGTTTTGATGAAATCGGCGCCGGCCATCATGCACACCATGGACGCTTTGGCAACATTGCGCAGGGTCCTGATGTCCCCGGTTGCCAGTATGGCCTTCACATGCGCGTCGCCACAGGCCTGGCGGTACTCGCACATTTCCTGATACAACGCGGCCCAATTTCCGGTAAGTACGTGTTCGCGGGTAATGACAATATCTATTTCCCTGGCGCCGGCAGCAACCGAGGCGGCAATTTCCTGTAGCTTCAGTTCGTGCGGCGAGAGCCCCGCCGGAAAGCCGGTAGATACGGCGGCAACTGCAATATTGGTGTGGGCCAGGGCGCTCACGGCGGTGCTCACATAGCGATGGTATACGCAGACGGCGCCCGTGGTCAGTGGCAGGGTAAACCCCATGGCATCAAGTAGATCCTGACGAACGGGCTGGGCAGCCTTTGCGCACAAACGGCGTACCCGCTCCGGTGTATCATCGCCGTTGAGTGTGGTCAGATCGATGCAACTGACCGCCTTGAGCAGCCAGGCAGCCTGCGCCTGCTTCTTGACAGTGCGGCGGCCAGGCAGGGAAGCGATGCGTCGCTCAATAGCACTCAGATTGGCGCGCTGTGCTTCAATCAGCGCCAGATCCAATGGCATAATCTGGTTGCGGGCAACCGGTTGCCACTGACCAGGGTGGGTGGCAGGATTTTTTGGGGGACTCACGAAGTGTCTCCTCCTTGAAAGAGGCGTAGTTGCATGACGATATTGTTAATATTCTAACAATAATGTTAATTTTATAACAACCAATATTTTCAGCTGCTTACGGCATACCCTTGAACGATACCGCATATTGGCTTACACACGAAAGATAGGACGCGAAAGGCAGGACCATGGACAAATACATTATTGGCGTAGACATTGGCACGCAGAGCACCAAGGCGCTTATCGCCGGAACCGACGGCAGTGTCCTTGCCCAGGCCAGTGTCGCGTACCACCCGGATACACCTGAGCCGCTATGGGCGCAACAGGATGCAAGGGTCTGGCTGGATGCGTTCCTGCGCAGTGTGCGCGAATGCGTTGCGCATGCGCTGCAAAAAGGCGTTCAGCAGGAACAGATCGCCGGCCTGTGTATCAGTAGCCTGTACGGTGGCGCCGGGATTCCTGTCGATGCCAGTTGCCAGCCCCTGTACCCGTGCCTGATCTGGATGGACCGGCGGGCGACGGCGCAAACCGATGCGATTCGAGAACAGGTGGACCTGGAGCGCCTGTTTGAAATTACCGGCAACGGTGTGGACAGTTATTATGGCTTCACCAAAATGTTGTGGATTAAGCATCACGAACCGCAAATCTGGGAAAAAACAGCGTGGTTTCTGCCCCCCAATACCTGGATTGCTCATTATCTGACGGGCAAACTGGCCGTGGATCACAGTTCTGCGGGCAATATCGGCGGTGTCTATGACATGCAGCGCCATATCTGGTCCGACGAAGCCATGCGCATGGTCGGGCTTGATCCTGCAAAAATGCCGCCCGTGCTGCTTGAGAGCACCGATGTGGTCGGCTCGGTGACAGCCGACAAGGCTGCGCAGCTTGGGCTGGCGCATGGCATTCCTATTGTGCTGGGCGGCATTGACGCAGCCATTGCCACATTCGCTGGCGGGGTGCGCAAGCCCGGGAATCATGTGGCCATGCTCGGCACCAGCATGTGCTGGGGCTATTTGCAGACAGAAACGGAAAGTGGTCGTGATCTGGTATGTATGCCTTACGTCTACAAGGGGTTGACGCAGCGCTATGTGTTTGGTGGCGCGGCCACGGCCGGTGGCGCCGTGACCTGGTTTGTGGAACAGTTTTGTCAGGCCGAACTGGCCCAGGCCAAGCAGCAGGGCATTTCGGTTTATACGCTTCTGGAGCAGCAGGCGGCGCCGCTGCCGCCCGGCGCGCATGGGTTGGTGTTCCTGCCGTACCTGATGGGTGAGCGCAGCCCGGTATGGGACGCGCGCGCCAGTGGGACGTTTGCCGGCCTGAATCTGACCCATACCCGGTCCCATTTGTACCGCGCGGTCATCGAGGGCATCGCCTTTGCCTTGTGGCACAACATGCGGGCCGTTGGGGACCGCCGTCACGATCTGGATCAGCGTCTGGTGGTGGTCGGCGGTGCCGTCAACTCAGATCTGTGGATGCAGATTATTGCCGATGTCACCGGATATCCGGTATACACCATTGAAGAGGCAGTTGAAGCGGCAATGGGGGCGGCGCTGCTGGGTGCGGTCGGGCTTGGCCTGGTCAGTGAAGCCGAAGTGGAGCAGGGCTGGACCCATGTGGTGTGCCGCGCCACCCCAAACGAGCGGGCGCATCAGACGTATCAGCAGCTGTTTGCCGTATACGAAGGGCTGTATCCGGCCATGAAATCGTCCATGCATGCGCTGGCGACGATGCGGGGCGCGGGGTGAGGGTAGAGTGAATTGCTACAAGAGGCGCTTAAAATATGCAGGGTGGACGCAAGGCGCAATCACGAGGCTGTGCCCAATTTGGGGCGAACCTTGCTTTGCAGATGCCCCTGTCGCAAATTTCTGACATAAATGGTTGATTCGGCGTGGCTTTTTTGTTCATTGCCGGTAAGTTTTCTTGCCAAACGGCTCGCGCAATGCTATAGTCACAGGCTAACCACTGTAGTTGGGTTCACTGATTGACCGGCTTTTGAACTGGTTTCAGGCGCTAAACAGGTATCAAAGACAGATTTTAAAGATTCACGCGAGCGGGCACGGAAGGTGCAGCGCGACGTAATCTTTATGCCTCCAATACCTGTTGTGCGCCTTAATCTGTTTGGTCAGTTGCTGGTTTTGCGACGCCGTTTTTTGGGGTGCCGCAATGCCGCTGGCAGCACTTTGAATTGAACCTGCATGGGTATTGTTGTCCGGGAAGGCAATGCGTTGCAGCCTTGAGTTTACCGGATGAATCATATTAAATTTAGCCCCAGCCAATCGTAGCTGGGAATTGGAGAAAATGATGTCGAATACGACACCTACGCCTGCCGCTTATCGGCTGGGACTGGTTGGTCGCAAGGTTGGCATGATGCGTATCTTCACGGAAGAAGGCGAGTCAATCCCTGTCACCGTGCTGGACGTATCCAACAACCGTGTTACCCAGGTCAAGTCTCTGGACACAGACGGCTATGCTGCCGTTCAGGTAGCCTACGGCGAACGCCGTGCAAGCCGTGTGGTCAAGGCGCAAGCAGGTCACTACGCAAAAGCCGGTACAGAAGCCGGTTCCATCCTTAAAGAATTCCGTCTCGATCCTGCAAAAGCCGCTGAATTTACAGCCGGCGCCGTTGTTGCTGTCGAAAGCGTATTCGAAGCCGGCCAGAAAGTCGACGTGCAAGGCACAACGATCGGTAAAGGCTTCGCAGGTACCATCAAGCGTCACCATTTTGGTTCCCAGCGCGCTTCTCACGGTAACTCCAGGTCGCATCGCGTACCTGGTTCTATCGGTCAGGCACAGGATCCAGGTCGTATTTTTCCTGGTAAACGCATGTCCGGTCACCTGGGTGATGTAACCCGTACCGTTCAAAATCTTGATGTCATCCGTGTTGACGCCGAACGTGGTCTTCTGATGGTCCGTGGTGCAGTACCCGGTCACAAGAATGGCGACGTCGTGGTTCTGCCGGCCATCAAAATGTCTGCGAAAGGAGCCAAATAATGGATCTTAAGCTCCTGAACGATCAGGGCCAGTCTGACGCAACCGTCAGCGCACCTGACACAATCTTTGGCCGTGATTTTAACGAAGCACTGGTTCACCAGGTCGTGATTGCCTATCAGGCAAACGCACGTGCCGGTAATCGTGCCCAGAAAGATCGCGAACAGGTCAAGCACAGCACGAAAAAACCATGGCGCCAGAAAGGCACCGGGCGCGCTCGTGCCGGTATGACATCTTCCCCAATCTGGCGTGGAGGTGGTCGTGCATTCCCGAACTCTCCTGAAGAAAATTTCAGCCAGAAAGTCAACAAAAAAATGTATCGCGCGGGTATCCGTTCGATCCTGTCTCAACTGGCTCGCGAAGGTCGCATCGCCGTTGTTGACGCTTTCACCTTCGACACGCCAAAAACAAAACTGGCTGCGTCAAAACTGAAAGCCATGGGTCTGGATTCTGTTCTGATCATCACCGACACTGTTGATGAAAACACCTACCTGGCAACTCGCAACCTGCCAAACGTAGCTGTTGTAGAACCGCGTTACGCTGATCCGCTGTCTCTGGTCCACTACAAAAAAGTGCTGATCACCAAAGCAGCTATCGCTCAATTCGAGGAGATGCTGGGATGAAAGCAGAACGTTTATTGCAAGTGATTTTGGCACCCGTCATCACCGAGAAAGCGACTTTCATCGCAGAATCTGGTGCGAAACCCCAAATCGCGCTGCGTGTTGCACCCGATGCAACCAAGCCCGAAGTGAAAGCAGCTGTTGAATTGCTGTTTAAAGTTGAAGTTGATTCCGTCTCTGTACTGAACCGTAAGGGTAAGGTCAAGCGCTCAGGCCGTTTCGTCGGTCGCCGCAAAGCCAACCGTATTGCCTACGTTTCACTGAAGCAAGGTCAGGAACTCGACTTTACGGAGGTAAACTGAGATGGCCTTAGTTAAAACAAAACCAACCTCTGCCGGCCGTCGCGGCATGATCAAGGTTGTGCATGCGAACCTGCACAAAGGTGCTCCGTTTGCAGCCCTGACAGAACATCAGAAACGTGGCTCCGGTCGTAACAACAATGGTCATATCACTATTCGCCATCGTGGCGGTGGTCATAAAAGCCATTACCGTTTGGTCGATTTCCGTCGTAACAAAGATGGTATCCCTGCAAAAGTAGAGCGTCTGGAATACGATCCTAACCGTACTGCACACATTGCCCTGCTTTGCTATGCAGACGGCGAGCGTCGTTACATCATCGCTCCTCGTGGTCTGGAAGTCGGCGCATCACTGTTGTCCGGCAAGGAAGTGCCTATCCGCGTGGGTAACACCATGCCGATCCGCAACATCCCTATCGGTTCAACCATCCACTGCATCGAAATGCAGCCAGGCAAAGGCGCGCAAATCGCCCGTTCCGCCGGTGCATCCGCTGTACTGATGGCCCGTGAAGGCATTTACGCCCAGGTCCGTCTGCGTTCCGGTGAAGTTCGCCGCGTGCATATTGATTGCCGCGCGACAATCGGTGAAGTCGGTAATGAAGAACACAGCCTGCGTCAATACGGTAAAGCCGGTGCGATGCGTTGGCGTGGTATTCGTCCGACCGTTCGTGGTGTTGCCATGAACCCGGTTGATCACCCACACGGTGGTGGTGAAGGCCGTACAGGTGAAGCTCGTGAGCCAGTCAGCCCATGGGGTACACCATCCAAAGGCTTCAAAACCCGCCGCAACAAGCGTACTGACTCAATGATTGTGTCACGTCGCAAGCGTAAATAAGGGGCGAACTAAATGTCACGTTCTATCAAAAAAGGTCCTTTCGTAGACGCCCACTTGCTGAAAAAAGTGGATGCCGCTGTCGATGGGAAAGAGAAAAAACCGATCAAAACCTGGTCGCGTCGTTCAACCATCCTGCCTGATTTCATCGGCTTGACAATTGCTGTTCACAATGGCCGTCAGCACGTGCCTGTGTATGTGAACGAAAATATGGTTGGTCACAAGCTTGGCGAGTTTGCTCATACCCGTACATACAAGGGCCATGCTGCAGACAAAAAGTCTAAGAGGTAAGCGATGGAAACTACAGCCGTTATTCGTGGTGTACATATCTCTGCGCAAAAAACCCGTCTGGTTGCGGACATGATCCGTGGCAAGTCTGTGGCACATGCGTTGAATATCCTTACATTCACACCAAAAAAAGCCGCTGGTATCGTCAAGAAAGCTCTGGAATCCGCAATTGCGAATGCCGAGCACAATGATGGTGCTGATATTGACGAACTGAAAGTGACGACAATCTATGTCGACAAAGCTCAGTCAATGAAGCGATTCTCCGCAAGGGCCAAGGGCCGCGGTAACCGTATCGAGAAGCAGACTTGCCACATTGTGGTCAAAGTCGGCGCATAAGGAGTCACAATGGGTCAGAAAATTCACCCTACCGGGTTCCGTCTCGCAGTTAACCGTAACTGGAGCTCACGCTGGTACGCTGACGATAAAGACTACGGCGCCATGCTGGCCGAAGACGTCCGCGTTCGCGAGTACCTGAAACGGAAACTGAAAAACGCATCCGTCGGTCGCGTCCTTATCGAGCGTCCTGCAAAAAATGCACGGATCACTGTATTTTCTGCGCGTCCCGGTGTTGTCATCGGCAAACGCGGCGAAGATATCGAGAGCCTGAAGTCAGACCTGCAACGCCTGATGGGCGTGCCGGTTCACGTTAATATCGAAGAAATTCGCAAGCCTGAAACCGATGCTCAGCTGATCGCTGATTCTATCGCTCAGCAGCTGGAAAAACGGATCATGTTCCGTCGCGCCATGAAACGCGCGATGCAGAACGCCATGCGCCTGGGTGCGCAGGGTATCAAGATCATGTCCGCCGGCCGTCTGAATGGTATCGAAATTGCCCGTACCGAATGGTATCGTGAAGGTCGTGTGCCTCTACACACCCTGCGCGCCATCATCGATTATGGCACCTCTGAAGCACAGACTACCTACGGTATTATTGGTATCAAAGTCTGGGTCTACAAAGGCGATCTGCTGCCAAATGGCGAAATGCCCGCTGAAGTGGCTGCTGCTCCTCGTGAAGATGAGCGTCGTCCACGTCGTCCTCGTGGTGACCGTCCTGATGGACAGCGTCGTCCAGGCGGCCGTGGTCGCAGCAGTGGTCGCAAAGCAGGTGATGCTGCAGCGCCAGCCGCAGCAACTGCGACAGAAGGAGAATAATTATGTTGTCACCAGCACGCAGGAAATACCGTAAAGAGCAGAAAGGCCGCAATACCGGTCTGGCTACTCGCGGTACCAATGTAAACTTTGGCGACTTCGGTCTGAAAGCTACTGGTCGTGGTCGTCTGACTGCTCGCCAGATTGAGGCAGCCCGTCGTGCCATGACCCGTCACATTAAACGTGGCGGTCGTATCTGGATCCGAATTTTCCCAGACAAGCCGATCTCTCAGAAACCTGCTGAGGTCCGTATGGGTAATGGTAAAGGTAACCCGGAGTATTGGGTAGCCGAGATCCAGCCTGGTAAAGTATTGTACGAAATGGACGGCGTCAGCGAAGAGCTGGCACGTGAGGCGTTCCGTCTGGCAGCTGCCAAGCTGCCAATCGCGACAACGTTTGTCACACGTCACTTCGGCGCTTAAGGAGAGATTCATGAAAGCAAGTGAACTCCGTTCGAAAGAGACGACAGAGCTGTCCACAGAGCTCGAAAGCCTGTTGAGGGCACAATTTAGCCTGCGTATGCAGCGCGCCACTCAGCAGCTGTCCAACACTAGTCAGTTAATGAAAGTACGTCGCGACATCGCGCGTGTACGCACTGTCATGACTGAAAAAGCTGCAGGTAAGTAATATGAGCGAAACAACGCAAACGACACCCGCAAAGCGTCAGCGTACCCTGATCGGTAAAGTGGTTAGCAACAAGATGGACAAATCCGTTGTCGTTCTGGTAGAACGTCGCGTGAAGCACCCCATCTACGGCAAAATCGTGGTCCGTTCAAACAAGTACAAAGCGCATGACGAATCTAATGAGATCAACGAAGGCGACACAGTAGAAATTGCTGAAGGTCGTCCTATTTCACGCAGCAAATCGTGGAGTGTCGTTCGTCTTATTGAGGCAGCACGCGTCATCTGATGCTTCGCCGGCGTTAGCCAAGTCACGAGCCTGTGCATTTTGCAGGCTTGAGACGGCACCGATTGCCGGCATGCGAAGAAGAAGTACCAAAGCCACCCTTTTGAAGGGTGGCTTTTTTGTGCGCATAGCCAACAGATCATGCCAGGGTCAACGTGTTTTATCGGGGTAAACCCCGCCCTTGGCGCAGGGTACCGGGCCTGCATGTCGATTTATCGTGTTGCTGGTGGCGTTGTTTGACTACAATCAATCTATTTTTATCAAAGGAGATGGCATGCGTCTGATTCTACTTCCGGCGGCTCTGGCCAGCATGGTTCTGGCAGGTTGTGCTACCGGTTCAGCGGACGGCAACAAAGATGGCAACAATCTTAGCCGCACTCAGCAGTCTGTTTATATCTGCAAGGGTAAACGGCAATTGGGCGTGGCCTATGTGTTTGTCAATGACAAGGCAACCAAAGTGATTGTCAGCGACAAGCGCAGGACATATGAACTGACACGTGCAGATCAGACTGATGGCGACGCTACGGCATTTACCAACGGGACGGTTACGTGGATTGCCAGTGGCGAGGTCACCGAGCAGTCAGTCAATACCCATCAGGGCAGCCGTCTGCTTAAGGTAGGGCGCAACGGCAGGGCGACTGCCGTCGCCAGCGATTGCAACCCGGGCTGAACAACCTCTTCTTTGGTCCATCACGCCACACCTTTTGCGGGTGTGGCGTTTTCATTCATCCATGATGCTGTCCAGCAGGTTGCTGGCCAACATCGCCATCAATAATGACGCATTAACGTCGTTGCCGGTTGAGAGATGGTCCGCTAGGGCATGCGACAATGCGATCCATTGAAAGTAATGTAAAAATCCATTACTATATTGATAAGTTCAACCACAAAGGATTTTCCATGACGTCAGTGACGGTAACGATGAAAGGGCAGGTCACCCTAAAGCGGGACTTGCTGGTACATCTGGGTATTAAGCCGGGCGAACGGATCGACTTTGACAAGATGCCCGGTGGTGAGCTGCGGGTCAAAGCAGCGCGTCCTGCAGGCACGATTGAAAATTTTATTGGGCGGCATGCCGGAAAAGTCAAAAAGCCAATGACTATCGAGGAAATGAACGAGCTTGCCGCTGCTGGTTGGGCGGGTGATAAGTGAAGATTGCTGTCGATACAAACATACTTGTTCGCGCGGTTTTGCAGGATGACGAAGATCAGGGCAGGGCGGCAGCGAATGTATTGAAAAATGCCTCATTGATTGCCATTCCATTGCCCTGTCTGTGCGAACTGGTCTGGATTTTGCGAAGAGGCGCCAAACTGTCCCAGGAAGACGTCGCTCAGACCATCCGCGATTTATTGAATGCGGGGAATGTCGTAATGAACCGGCCGGCAGTCGAGGCCGGGCTGTCAATACTTGAAGCGGGTGGCGATTTTGCAGATGGCGTTATTGCCTATGAGGGCAATTGGCTGGGAGGTGAAACGTTCGTGTCATTCGATAAACATGCCGTCAAACTGTTGACGGAAAAAGGTGAAGCCGCGCAACTGCTTGTCTGATATGGCCGTCCTGACCTGATGGTCGAATCGGCAAATCGAGCCAACGGCTTGTCGCCAGTCATGGCGCTTGGCGGCAAGCCGTCTTGATCACAATCTGGTGCGCCGCTGGGCCGACATATAAGCGGCAATCGGCGACAGCTGGCGGTTGCAGGGTGGTCAATCGTATAGAATAAATCTTCTGTCATTTTCTGCGATTCCCTCTTTTTCATGTCTGATTCCTTTCTCTCCCAATTACCGGCAGAACTGAACGTTTTGACGGACCCGGCTTCGCTCGTACGATACGGCAGCGACGCCAGTGGTTTGTGCGCCGGCGTCCCGCTACTGGTGGCGCGACCTGCCACGGTCGAGCAGGTGGGCGCACTGGTTGCCCTGTGCGCCAGGCACAATAGGAAAATCACAATCGCCGGCGGCGGCAGTGGATTGGCCGGTGGGGCAGCGCCCGACGAAGGCGACGTCGTCATTTCGCTCGAACTGCTGAACCGGATTGAAGACATCGATGAAGCGGGCGGTACAGCACTGGTGCAGGCCGGCGTCGTGCTGGAAACCCTGTGTGCGGCGGTGGAAGAAAAGGGCTGGTACTTTCCGCTGGACCTTGGCGCGCGCGGCTCCTGTCAGATCGGGGGCAACGTGGCTACCAATGCCGGTGGCAATCGGGTTCTGCGTTATGGCACCACCCGGCAACTGGTGCTGGGCCTGGAGGTCGTGCTGCCAGATGGCACCATCATGACCATGCTGGATCGTACCCTTAAAAACAATACTGGCCTGGATTTGAAGCAGCTTTTCATTGGCACCGAGGGCACGCTGGGCATTATCACACGTGTGGTTGTGCGCCTGTTCCCACGTCCGCAGACAAGGCGCTCGGCCCTGGTGGGGCTGGGCTCGTTCACGCAGATCGCGCCCTTGCTGAAGGCAGCGCGCAGCGCGCTGCCCGAGTTGTCCAGTTTTGAAGTGATGTGGGCCGACTATGTGGCCCAGGCTGCACGGGTCACTGGCAGGGCTATTCCCTTTGACGGCGCATGGCCACTTACCGTGCTGCTCGAAACCGAAGGCGCCGACACGCCCATGTTTCATGCCGGTTTCGATGCCTTCCTGGAATCCATGCTTGAGAACGACGCCGTGCAGGATGCCATCGTGCCGCAAAACCTGGAACACGCAGCAGATCTGTGGGCGATCCGCGATGGCATTGGCGAGCTGTTCACGTCGCTGCGGCCATTCGTGGCCTTCGATATAGGTATCCCCTTAAAAGATATGGGCGCCTTCATAGAGCAGGCCATGGCTGAGATCAGCCAACGCTGGCCGCAGGCCTCCAACCTGCTTTTCGGCCATCTTGGCGATGGTAATTTGCATCTGACGACCGGCCATCTGCAACCGGATGATATTGTGCCGGTGGAAGAGGCGGTATATGCACTTACCGGCAGGTTCAATGGCAGCATTTCGGCCGAGCATGGCATTGGCCGTTTAAAGAAACCGTTTCTTCATTACAGTCGTGATGATACCCAGCAGCAGGTCATGCGCCGTATCCGTGACGCACTTAATCCGCAAGGTGTATTGAACGCGGCACGCATTCTTGATTGATATTTTTTGCTATCTTAAAAAGGCCACACGTCATGGCATATAGCCCAGCCACCCCCGTTTCTAGCGTCGCGCCCCGGCATCTTTGTGAGGCAGCGCGCGCCGCTTTTGTTGCCCATTTCGGCGAGCGCTTCTCCACCGGCGCAGCCGTTCGCGATCATCACGCGCGTGATGAATCGGCGTACCCGCCCGTGCAGCCCGATGGTGTATTGTTTGCCAGGGACACCGACGATGTGGTCGCTGCAGTCAAACTATGCACCCAATACAATGTGCCGCTTGTGCCATTTGGCATTGGTTCATCCATCGAGGGCCATGTGCTGCCCATTGAAGGCGGTATCACGATCGATTTTCGCGACATGAATCAGGTGCTGGCCATCCAGCCGGAAGATTTCACCGTAACGGTGCAGCCGGGGGTGATTCGCACACAGTTAAATGAAGAGATTCGCCATACCGGCCTGTTCTTTCCCATCGACCCGGGTGCGCATGCATCTATCGGCGGCATGACAGCGACCCGCGCTTCCGGAACCAACGCGGTCCGCTACGGCACCATGCGCGACAATGTACTGTCGCTCAAAGTGGTCACGGCAACCGGCGAGGTTATTCGTACCAGCAGTCGCGCCCGCAAATCGTCGGCGGGCTATGATCTGACGCATTTATATGTGGGCAGTGAAGGTACGCTGGGCGTGATTGTGGAAATTACCTTGCGTGTGTATCCGCTACCAGAGGCGGTGACTGCCGCGGTGTGCTCGTTCCCGACCCTGCGCCATGCGGTACAGGCCGTGACCGAGATTATGCAAAGCGGTGTGCCCATTGCCCGCGTCGAGTTCATGGATGAGCGTGCCGTGCGCGCTGTCAACGCCTACAGTAAAACCACACTGGCGGAACAGCCGCTGCTGCTGTTCGAGTTTCACGGATCGCCCGCAGGCATTGCCGAACAGGCCGTGATCGTGCAGGAACTGACCGCCGGGCAGGGTGGCACGGCGTTCCAGTGGGCTGAAAAACCCGAGGAGCGCACTGTGCTGTGGACTGCCCGCCACAATTACTATTTTGCCTGCCTGCAGCAACGGCCTGGTGGACGCGCCATTACCACTGATGTGTGCGTACCTATATCCCGCCTGGCCGATTGCGTTACCGACACCGCCGCTGATCTGCAAAAGCTGGCCTTTCCGTGGTCTATTGTCGGCCATGTCGGTGATGGCAATTTCCATGTGGTCATGATGATTGATGCAGATGATGAACAGGAATGGCATCAGGCAGAAGACATCAACAATCGCCTGGTGCTGCGTGCCATACAGATGGATGGCACCTGCACCGGTGAGCACGGCGTGGGCATTCACAAGATGGGTTTTCTGAAAGCAGAACATGGCGAAGTCGCGCTGCAATTGATGCGCAACATCAAGCATGCTTATGACCCCAACAATATCTTCAATCCGGGCAAAATCGTCAGTTGGTCGGCGCCAGCGGGACAATGACGAATGTGATCGCACGCGCCGTGCCAGGCGAGCAAGTGCAAGTGACGCAGCAACGAAACAAAGGTATGCAGTAATCTGGTTTTCTGTTCATTTGTGATAAGCTGATCGCCGCCACTCACATGGTGTCATGCGCCGAAAGTGCTGCAGGCACCCGACAGAACCGCACATGCGTGGGCGCAATAAAAGGAGAAGAAGACAAATGGTTTCGCGTTATCTCGCAGCAGACTGGGGTTCCACCAATCTGCGTTTGTGGCTGGTTGAGGACGGCATTGCCGTGAAAAATGCGGCATCGCCTTTCGGGATTACGCGGATGCAGAACCAGTCGTTCCCCGCTGTGCTACAGGGCCTGCTGCAGCAAATGCAGATTGCGCAAGCCGACGTTTCGCGCGTCTACATTGCCGGCATGGCGGGCAGCAACGTGGGTTGGCAACAGGCAAACTATCTGCCCTGCCCGGTATCGCTCAATACCCTGGGCACAAGCCTGACTGCGGTGGATCCTGGCTGGCCGGCCCAGGCCGGCATTATTCCCGGCGTATGCGTGCCCGGCCCGGATGGCGCCGACGTGATGCGTGGCGAGGAAACCCAGTTGCTGGGCGCGCTGCAAGACACGGCATCGGCCCTGTTCATACTGCCAGGCACCCACAGCAAATGGGCGCGCGTTCGCCACGATGTCATCGATAGCTTCACGACGGTTATGACCGGGGAGCTGTTCGATGTACTGCGGCACCATTCCCTGCTAGGTCGTGGTCTGCCGGCGGCGACGCCACACCCCGAATCCTTTGATCACGGCGTCACGGCCGGGTTGGCTGCCAGCGATACCATGACCGAACTGTTCAGCGTCCGGGCGCGGTATATTTTGGGTCATCTGCCTGCCCAGCAGGTTGATGACTACCTCTCGGGGCTGCTGATCGGCTCCGAAGTGCGCGATATGCGCCAGCGTTTCGAGCTATCGACCGATACGCCGGTCACCCTGGTGGGTAGCGGCTCGCTTTTCACACGTTATGATCGCGCCCTGCATCTGGCCGGTATTGCGTTTACTACCCAGGATGCCGATACGGCCATTTTGAACGGAATAAGGAAAATACATGACTCCCTGGACACCTGAGTTGCCGCTGATCGCCATTTTGCGCGGCATCGGTCCCGATGAAGTGCTCGATCACGTGCAGGCGCTGCATGAGGCCGGGTTTGACGCCATTGAAATCCCTACCAATTCGCCAGACTGGCAGGTGAGTGTGCAGCGGGTGAGCCAAACCTTTGGCGCGAGCCTGATGACCGGGGCCGGAACGGTCCTGACATCGGAACATCTGGCGCAGCTGTCCGCGGCCGGCGGCAGGCTGATGGTAACGCCCAATACCAATCCGACGCTAATCACCGAGGCAGTCAGCACCTACGGTTTTCAAGTCTGCGCCGGGTTTGCCACCGCCAGCGAGGCTTTTGCCGCCTTGCAGGCAGGCGCTCAGGCGCTCAAGCTGTTTCCGTCCAGCGTATTCGGACCGGATTACGTCAAGGCGCTCAAGGCTGTTTTGCCGGCACACGTGCCGCTGTACGCGGTTGGTGGCATCAATCCCGGGAACCTGGCCAGCTATCTGGACGCCGGTTGCGCTGGTGCCGGACTGGGGTCCGATCTGTATCGGCCTGGACAGCAGGTGGCGGTGACGCGTGAACGTGCACAGCGCTTTGTACAAGCATGGCAGGCTGCACGAGTGCAGGCGCATTGAATGTTGCCTGCGCCCAAGGTTGTGAGCGCGGTGACGGCCTTTTGTATCAGAACCAGGGGTCGTCCAACCATCGCTGTTGGGCTTAGCGCAGTCATTGCAAAGGTATGCACGTTGCGATCGTTGGCCGTTAGCAATGTTGGCAACGTTGGCGACGAGATACCGAAAGAATCCGCAGGTACATCAAACCGGGACCGTGGCGGGCGCCCGGGAATAACAAGCGTTTTGATATTGTCCGGCAGCGAGTGCTGTCCGGGCCGGTACAGAATCAGAAAACACAGACAATGACGGGAGAATAGAGACATGGCGACATTTGATGTGGCGCTGTTTGGGGAAATGATGGTACTGCTGGTGGCCGCAGAACCGGGTCCGCTGGAACAGGTGCATACCTTTCACAAAATGACGGCGGGCGCCGAAACCAATGTGGGCATTGCGCTGGCCCGCCTGGGCGCAAAAGTCGCCTGGGCCAGCCGGCTGGGTGACGATACCATGGGCATGTATCTGAAAAATATCATGCAGCGGGAAGCGATCGATTGCTCGCGGGTGCTGATGATGCCGCGTGAACGCACCGGCTTTATGCTCAAAGGCAAAGTGATCGAGGGCGACCCGCCAATTGAATATTATCGCTCGGGTTCGGCCGCCAGCGCCATGACGGCAGATGATCTGGATCCGGACTGGCTGGGCCAGGCCCGCCATTTGCATGTCACCGGCATTTTCCCGGCCCTCAATGCCGGCACCTATGCACTGACCATCGCCGCCATGCAGCATATGCGCCGCGCGGGGGGAACGGTTTCCTTTGATCCCAATCTGCGCCCGGCTCTGTGGGGGTCCGCCGAACTGATGCGCTCGCGCCTGAATGAGCTGGCCGGTCTGGCCGACTGGGTCCTGCCCGGCCTGGAAGAGGGTCGTATCCTCACCGGCGCCGACAGTGAAGAGGGGATCGCGGCGTTTTATCAGGGCCTGGGCGCACAGGCCGTTATCGTCAAGCTGGGCGCCCGCGGCGCGTTTGGACAGGCCGGAGACCTGCAGTTCCGGGTGCCAGGCTATCCCGTGGAAAAAGTCGTGGATACCGTCGGCGCCGGGGACGGGTTTGCCGCCGGGCTGATCAGCGGCCGGCTCGAAGGGCTGGACTGGCAGGCCAGCGTACGCCGCGCTACCATCATCGGGGCCTGTGCCGTACAGGTCGCAGGCGATACCGAAGGCTACCCCGACCGTGCCAGGCTGGCGCAGCTGGATGGGGGTTAAGGCATTCTACACATTACGGAATCTCCTGATTCCGCTTCTTTTTTTGCACTGATATAATGTACATTATTATGTACAAATAGTTGTATGAATGGGAGCAATACCATGGGAATCACCTCCGGTGATGTTATTTCGCTATCCCAGGCCCGGGCAAATTTGTCCGAACTGGCCGATCAGGTCAAAGGGGGCGCTGAGAAAATCATCACCAAAAATGGCGAAAGCTATGTGGCTATCATTGATGCCCAGCGACTGGATTACTATCATCAACTGGAACGCGAGCGCATCCACTTGCTGCTCATTGATGATGCCAGCAAGGGGCTGGTCGATGTCGCCACTGGGAAAGTGAAAGATGCTCAGTCTACCCTGGCGGCAATCAAACGCCGTCGCGCCGCAGCAGCAGGCTGACGGTGCATATGGCAGAAACAGCTCGCTATACCGTCAGGCTGACAGCCCACTTTGAACGCAACCTCGAACAAATTGAAGGGTTCCTGTGGGAGACCGAAGCGCCTCAGACGTTTGACGCGCTTTTGGATGAACTGACAGACACCATCATTCCGAATCTTGCGCGTTTTCCGCATATGGGCCGTGTGTTCTCGGCCCGACCCGCACGCTCGGTCGAAGTTGCTAATGGTATTGAACGTCTGGGCGCACAATTTGACGTCATTGCCAATTCAGGCGATCAGTTGCGCGAATATGTGATGTCGAACTATTTGCTACTGTATGCAACAATCAATACGACCGTCTACTTGCTCTCCATCCGGCATCAACGCCAACTGTCTTTCGACTTCGCAAATCACTGGCCGTCCTGAAAATCAGGGCTTTTTTGTCCTACCTAGGGTTTTCTACAGTTGCGGCATGTCATTCAGTGGTCTTACCATTGAACGCTAATTTGAAATCCACGGTTTACCGGGTTATTTCAGATAAACGGCCCAGCCAAAAACAGAAAAAGCGAAAAGAGACAAGTGAAGTTCGAAGCCATCAAATCCCGCTCCGTGTCGGAACTGGTTGCCCAGCGGTTGATCGATATGATCCGCAAGGGGCAACTGGTGGCTGGCCAGCAACTGCCGCCAGAGCGGGAGCTGGCGGTATTGTTCGATGTGGGCAGGCCCGCCGTCCGGGAAGCTATCCGGGGCCTGTCGCTGCTGGGGCTGGTCAAGATCCAGCAGGGTGAAGGCAATTTCATCAGCTCACTGAATGTGGAAGACCTGATCGAGCCGCTCAGCCTGCTGATTGACCTGCATTTTGACCAGATCAACGAACTGTTCGATGCGCGCAAGATTATCGAAGGTGGTATTACACGTCTGGCTTGCGAGCGGCTGACTGAAGCCGAAATCGACCGTCTGCGAGTCAATGTAGAGGAAGCGCGCGCCGCGCTGGCCCGCAATGACCACGCAGCCATTCGCCATCTGGATATCGAACTGCATCAGACCATCATCAACGCCTGTGGCAATGTTTACCTGCAACGGGTGGCGCAAAGCATCAGTTTGCTCAGCCGCAAGAGCCGTACGATCACAACCGTCATTCCGTCGATCCTGCAATCGACCTTTGATGACCACGAACATATTGTGCGGGCGCTGGCCGAACGCAATCCGGCCAAGGCTTCCGAAGCCATGTACCGGCACCTGGATCATGTGCAGAAGCACTACAACGACTATCAGCAAGCCGGCGCAACGACACCGGCACATACAAACCAACAGGAGTCAGTATGAAACTCATTCGTTATGGGGAAAGCAAGCAGGAAAAACCGGGCATCGTCGATAGCGACGGCCGTATCCGTGATCTGTCCGGCGTCATCAGCGATGTCGACGGCAGCACCATCACAGAAAGCGGCCTGGCGCGCCTGCGCGGTCTGGATATCTCGACCCTGCCTGTTGTCGAAGGCAATCCGCGTGTTGGCCCCTGCGTTGGCAACATCGGCAAATTCGTTTGTATCGGACTGAACTATTCGGATCATGCTGCTGAGTCTGGTCTGCCTGAGCCTTCGGAGCCTGTGGTCTTTAATAAGTGGACCAGCGCCATTGTTGGACCCAATGACGACGTGGCCATTCCCCGCGGTTCGAAGAAGACCGACTGGGAAGTAGAGCTGGGCGTGGTGATCGGCAAGGAAGCACGTTACATCAGCAAGGAAGACGCACTCTCGCATGTGGCCGGCTATTGCGTGATCAATGACGTGTCGGAACGCGAGTACCAGACCGAGCGTGGCGGCACATGGGACAAGGGCAAGGGCTGCGACACATTTGGTCCTATTGGCCCCTGGCTGGTGACGGCAGACGAGGTGCCTGATCCGCAGGCACTGAATCTGTGGCTGGAAGTAGATGGCAAACGCTATCAGGACGGCACCACTGCCAAAATGATTTTTGATGTTGCCACGATCATTTCGTATCTGAGCAATTTCATGAGTCTGCAGCCAGGCGATGTGATTTCCACAGGCACGCCACCCGGCGTTGGCATGGGTGTCAAGCCTGAACCTGTTTACCTGAAGGCCGGCCAGACCATGCGTCTGGGCATCGAAGGCCTGGGTGAACAGACACAGAAAGTGGTGCAGGCCTAAGGCTGGCACAAGCGCGGCGCGAAGGAGGCGCCGCGTTGCTTTAACCCTGAATGCCGCTTGTGTTATTCAGGTTGTTGATGAAGTCGGGCGTGCGATCACCGGAACAAGGTTGGTGCGATGCCAGACAGTGGTTGTAGATGTATAAAAATAGAACCGTCCGTCGCGCAATCCGTGTGTACGGACACCACATCTCAGGAGCCCGGCTGCGCCGGGGCTGCCTGTAAACGGAGACAGACATGAACAAACGCAATATGCTCAAAGGGTTGCTGGGATTGACGTTGACAGTGGGCGCAGGCATGGCTCACGCCGCTTACCCCGAGCGTCCCATCACCATGATCGTGCCGTGGGGCGCAGGCGGCGGCACAGACGCCACGGCCCGCATGATCGCGACCCTGCTGGAAAAAGAACTGGACAACCCGGTCAATGTGGTCAACCGCACAGGCGGCAATGGCGTGGTGGGGCATATGGCCATCTCCAAAGGCAAGCCTGATGGATACACGCTGGGCATGCTCACGGTAGAAATTGCCACCATGAAGCATCTGGGCCTGACCACCATTACCACTTCCGACTACACGCCTCTGGCCCTGATGAACGAGGACCCGGCCGGTGTGACCGTCAGTGCTACATCCGAATATAAAGACATGAAAGGGCTGATGGAGGCCATCAAGGCCAATCCCGGCAAGCTCAAAGCCTCTGGCACCGGCCAGGGCGGCATCTGGCATATCGCTATTGCCGGTCTGGTCAATAAAGCCGGCCTGCCAGCCAACTCGGTTCCTTTTGTTCCCTCCAACGGCTCGGCGCCTGCCATGCTGGAACTTGTTGCCGGCGGGATTGACATTGTTCCGACATCCTTGCCCGAAGCCCGCGCGATGATTGACGCCGAAAAAGCCAAGCCGCTGGCCATCATGGCCAAAGAGCGTTCACCCATGTACCCGGATGTGCCAACGTTGAAGGAAACCACCGGCAATGACTGGACCGTGGGCGTATGGCGTGGCATTGCCGGTCCCAAGGGGCTGCCAGATGATGTGACCGCCAAGCTGGAAGCCGCACTCAAGAAAGTCAACGAGAGCAAGGAATTTCGTGATTTCATGGCCAAGCGCGGTTTTGGTGTTGCCTATGCCAGCGGCAAGGAATATGGCGATTACATGGCCAAGTCCACCGCTGATTTCGGCGAGGTGCTCAAAGCCATCGGGATGGCCAAATAAACTGATATGAACCGGGTGGTCGGCCCCTTGCGCCTTGTGCGCACCGGACCGCACTGCCGACCCTGTGGACAATTCCCATGAAGATCAGTGATACCCTTTCCGGCATTATCATCGGCATTTTTGCCATTATTGTTTTCGTAATGGCGCTGTCGTTTCCCCCTACACCCGGCCAGGAATATGGCTCGGGGCTATTTCCCCGGCTCATTGCGGTCGGCCTGCTTATTTGCGGCGTCTTTCTCATCGTGCAAAGCAGACGACGCAGGGACAACCAGCAGTGGCTGGCCTGGCCCGGCCTGAACACCGTTGCGCTCTTGCGTTTTTGCATGATTCCGGCTGTTCTCATTTTCTATTTTCTGACTGCAGACTTCCTGGGATTCTTTATTTCATCCGGCATTATTCTGATGATCACGTTCCTGGTGTTTGGCGTCAAACCCGTGCGCGGCCTGATTCTGACCGTGATAAGCGTGCTGGTCATCCACTTCTCCTTCTACAATATTCTGCAAGTCCCGCTGCCCTGGGGATTGCTCGAAACCTTCGCGTGGTGACCCTATGTTCATGAGCAATTTTACTGCTGCACTGGGTCAGGTGACCGATCCGTTTGTGCTGGGCGTTATTCTGGTCGCCGCCATTTTCGGCCTTTTCGTAGGTGCTATCCCGGGCCTGAGCGCCACCATGGCCGTTGCCCTGCTGGTGCCGGTGACCTTTTTCATGGATGCCGTCCCTGCCATTGCCATGATGGTCACTTCGACCGCCATGGCCATTACATCGGGCGATGTGCCTGGATGTCTGCTGCGGATTCCCGGTACGCCATCGTCGGCGGCCTACACGGACGAAGCCTACAATATGACTCGCAAGGGCCTGGCGGATCAGGCACTGGGCGCCAGCATCGTGTTCTCTTTTGTGGGTGGTCTGTTTGGCACAATTGTGCTGATTACCTGCGCTCCCATGCTGGCCAACTTTGCATTGAATTTTTCTTCGTATGAATTTTTCTGGCTGGTTGTGCTGGGTCTGTCCTGCTCCATTGTGATTACGCCAGCCAGCCAGCTCAAGGGTTTCGTCTCTCTGCTTATCGGCCTGTTGCTGGCCTGCGTGGGTATGAACAACCCGGCCGCCTATCCGCGGTTTACCTTCGGTAATGAAGACCTGATGAATGGCGTAACACTGCTGCCGATGATGGTGGGCATGTTCGCCATTGCCGAAGTGCTGCGTTATGCCGTCAATTCCGAAGACAAGCTGGGCGAAGTCAAAGCGCAGATCGGCAATATTTTTACCGGCATGTGGACGCTGACCAAAAAATACCCGATATCCATTTTGCGCGGAAGCGTGCTGGGTACGATTGTGGGTGCATTGCCGGGTGCCGGCGCCGATATTGCGGCCTGGATGTCCTATGGTATGAGCAAGAAGTTTTCCAAAGAGCCGGAAAAATTTGGCACAGGGCATGTGGAAGGCATTGTAGAGGCTGGTGCATCGAATAATTCGGCGTTGGCTGGCGCCTGGATTCCGGCGCTGGTTTTCGGGATTCCGGGCGATTCTATTACCGCAATCGTGGTAGGTGTGCTGTACATGAA
This sequence comes from Advenella incenata, assembly GCF_004217095.1. Classification (GTDB taxonomy): domain Bacteria; phylum Pseudomonadota; class Gammaproteobacteria; order Burkholderiales; family Burkholderiaceae_B; genus Advenella; species Advenella incenata. Next base: position 191,689 of record NZ_SHKO01000002.1, read on the forward strand.
AAACCTCACCCCGGGGCCCATGATTTTTACCAATAATGCAGTTGAAATGTACTCCATTTTCCTGGTGTTCATTATTGCCAATATCCTGATGCTGCCGCTGGGCTATGCGTTGGTAAAAATTGCCAGAAACGTGCTGCAGGTGCCGCGTTCCTTGCTGATGCCTATCATATTACTGTTCAGTATTGTTGGCACGTTCGCTATCAACAACAGCCCGTTCGACGTGATCATCATGATGCTTATGGGTCTGCTGGCCTATGTCATGGAAGAAAATGAATTTCCCATCGCGCCGGCGGTGCTGGGCGTGGTGCTGGGCGGCATGCTCGAAGAAAACTTTATTTCATCCATGATCAAGGCTGACGGCGACTTCTCCATGTTCTTCAGCCGGCCCATTGCCGCCATTCTGGGCGTGGTGGCCATCCTGATCTGGACTATTCCCATTATCAAACTGTTCTTCGGTAAACCCAAGCCACCAGCCGGCGGCAACGGGGATCCGGTGACCAAACCAGGAATCACGACATGAACCAGACTGCCAACCTCGCTGTGCAACCGACCGGCGAGCGATATGACGCCGAGGCATTGCGCGAGTTTGCGCGTGCGCTGCTGGTGGCCGCAGGCACCTCGGACGACATTGCACGCAATGTATCGGATGTGCTGCTCGACGGGGATCTGCTGGGCCATACCACACACGGCCTGGCGCTGCTCAATCCCTACCTGCAGCAGATCGAACAGGGCAAGATGAGCACGCAAGGCAGCGCCGATATTGTCTCCGACAAAGGGGCATCGCTGCTGCTGGACGGGCGGCGCCTGCCGGGACCGTGGCTGGTGAATCAGGCTATAGACATGCTGCTGCCGCGTGCGCGGCAATACGGCAACGCCACGGCAGTGATCCGCCAAAGCCATCACATTGCCTGCCTGGCCAGTTATCTGCTGCGGGCGGTGCGTGAAAACATGCTGATTGTGCTTAGCTGCTCCGATCCTTCGGGCCAGAGCGTTGCACCGTTTGGTGGTACCCGCGCCGTGTTCACGCCCAATCCGATTGCCGTTGGCATACCGTCGGCATCGCCCTTTCTGGTTGATATTTCGGCATCGATTACCACGAATGGTATGAGCGGTCGCCTGGCCAAGGAAGGTAAGCAATTCGAGGAAGAATGGCTGATCGACAGCGCCGGCAAGCCGACACGTGATCCCGCTGTGCTGTCGCAAGAGCCGCCAGGCACCATCTTGCCGCTGGGCGGCCTGTCGGTGGGACACAAGGGCTTTGGGCTGGCGCTGCTGATTGAAGCGCTGACCGGCGGTCTGGCCGGCCATGGCCGAGCCGACAACGTTCAGGGCTGGGGCGCGACGGTTTTCGTCAGTCTGTATGATCCGGCCGCTTTCGGTGGTAGCGACGCGTTTCTGCGCCAGATGGACTGGATTGCCGACGCCTGCCGCAACAATCCCCCTCGCGAAGGCTTTGACAATGTGCGCATGCCCGGGGATCGCGGCCTGGCATTGTATGAGCAGCAGAAGAAAAACGGCGTGCTCTTGCACCCATCCATTGCGCCGCTGCTGCAGGAATCGGCGCAAACCTATGGCATCGGCATGCCGGCCACACTTTAATTTACGACAAGGATAGACAATGAGTCAGAACAGTTTACAGAACCGGGTAGCCGTCATTACAGGCGGTGCACGCGGTATTGGCCTGGCTGCCGCAAAACGCATGCTCGAATCGGGTGCGTCGGTCGCGCTATGGGACCTTGATGCCGATCGGCTGGCGCAATCGCGCCAGCAACTGGACGCACTGGGCAAGGTGACTGCGCATGCGCTGGACCTGACCGATCTGGCCGCGGTGGAAAACGCAGCGACCGAGACGTTGCAGCAACATGGCAAGGTCGATATTCTGGTGAACAACGCCGGCATTACCGGTGGCAACGGCGTGACCTGGGAGCTGGATCCGGCCGTATGGCAGCAGGTGGTGCAGACCAATTTGATGGCCCCGTACTATACCTGCCGCGTGCTGGTGCCTGCCATGTTGAAAAACGGCTATGGCCGCATCGTCAATATCGCCTCGATTGCCGGTAAAGAGGGCAATCCGAATGCATCGCATTACAGTGCCTCCAAGGCCGGGCTGATCGGGCTGACCAAATCGCTGGGCAAGGAACTGGCCGAGCGCAATATTCTGGTCAACGCCATTACCCCGGCAGCGGCAAAGACTGAAATTTTCGATTCGATGTCGCAGGAACATATTGACTATATGTTGTCCCGGATTCCCATGAAGCGGTTTCTTGCCGTGGACGAGGCCGCCTCTATGATCTGCTGGCTGGCCTCGGAAGAATGTGCATTCAGTACAGGCGCCGTATTCGATCTGTCAGGCGGGCGGGCAACCTATTGACGACACCATAGCGTCACAAACCCGCGCGATTGTGTGCCATACATGGGATGCAATGCAAAAAAAATGATACATGCAGCCAGAAGCCGCATGGCATCTTAGCAAAAGGAGATATTCATGACGATATTGGAAAGTCCTGTTTTCCAATCGGTGGCAGCGATTACGCGAACGGTGGAAAAAACACTGACCTATGTACTGGGGCTTTGCGTACTGGTGATGCTGCTGCTGGTGTTCGGCAACGTCGTACTCAGGTACGGCTTTAACTCGGGCATCACCATTTCCGAGGAGGTCGCCCGGATGTCCTTCGTGTGGCTGATTTTTCTGGGCACTGTCATCGCGTTTCGCACCAAGCAACATCTTGGCGTGAACATGCTGCTGGACCGCCTGCCGGTCATGTTGCAGAAAATCATCCATATCCTGCGTCAACTCATCATCATGTGGATCCTCTGGCTGCTGATGCAGGGTGGCTGGGATCAGATGGTGATTGGCATGAATACGGCCTTGCCGGTTACCGGCTGGTCGCAGGCCCTGTTCAGCGGCATGGTGTGGTTCAGTGCGGTGGCCATGTTTGTCCTGGCCATCGGCGACATTGCCATTTCAATCATGACGCCGGCAGAGCGCAGCTATCAGCACCGTTTCAGAACCGCGGTCGACACTGTCGATGACATGGAATAACACGAGTAACAGGAAACCAGAATGACCGTAACCATATTTCTTTCCGTGCTGCTTGGCTTTATGGCATTTGGCATGCCAATCGCCTTTGCACTGTTGCTCTCTGCCATTGGCCTGATGTTCTATCTGGACTTCTTTGATGTGCAGATTCTGGCCCAGAACATGCTGGCCGGTGCCGACAACTTCTCCCTGATGGCTGTCCCGCTTTTCATGCTGGCCGGCGAAGCTATGAATGCCGGCGGTATGTCCCGCCGCATGGTGGCCCTTGCCAGTTCTTTGGTGGGCCACGTGCATGGCGGGCTGGGCTATGTTGCCATTATGGCAAGCGTGTTGCTGGCCGCGCTCTCTGGCTCGGCGGTTGCCGATTCGGCCGCGCTGGCTGCCATGCTGGTGCCCATGCTGCGCAATCGTGGCTATGATCTGAAGCAGTCCTGCGGCCTGATCGCTGCTGGCGGCATTATTGCACCCATCATTCCACCGTCCATCTCGTTCATTATTTTTGGCGTGGCTACCAATATTTCAGTGACTAAACTGTTCATGGCCGGCATTGTGCCCGGGCTGCTGATGGGCCTGACACTGGTTTTGGTATGGACGTTCGTAGCGCGCCGCTCCACCAGCTTCAAGCCCTTTCCAAAAGAGCCCTGGTCCGTCAGGGCCAAGGCGCTGCGTGATTCGGGCTGGGCGCTGGTGCTGCCGGTCATCATTATCGGCGGTCTGCGCTTCGGTATTTTTACGCCAACAGAGGCGGCCGCTGTGGCGGCGGTCTACGCGCTGTTCGTGGGTATGGTGATATATCGCGAAATCAAGCCACGCGACTTGATGAAGCTGCTGGTCAACGCGGCTACTACCACCAGCGTGGTGATGTTCCTGGTGGCGGCGGCCCTGGTGACATCCTATATGATCACACTGGCCGATCTGCCCAAGGAACTGATTTCCCTGCTGGGTCCGCTGGTTGACTCGCCCACCTTGCTGATGATCGTATTGGTGATTCTGCTCACGCTGGTTGGAACGGCCATGGATCTGACGCCGACGATCCTGATTCTGGCGCCGGTGCTGATGCCGGTGGTCAAAGAAGCCGGGATTGATCCCACTTACTTCGGAGTGATCTTCATCATGGTCGGTTGCGCCGGCCTGTTGACGCCACCCGTAGGAACCGTGCTGAATGTGGTCTGCGGCGTCGCCCGCATTCGCATGGAAGACATCATCAAGGGTGTATGGCCGTACGTGGCCGCCTACACTCTGCTGATTCTGCTGCTTGTGATTTTCCCGCAGATTGTCACGGTACCGATGAACTGGTTCTATTGATCTGCAACTATACCTATATCCTGGAGATGAAAATGAAGACATTGAAAAAGACCGTTGTGGGCTTGACAGCAGTAGCGCTGCTGGGCATGGGATCGGCGGCCGTATGGGCCAAGGACATCAAGCCACGCATTATCCGCTTTGGCTATGGCCTGGCCGATGACAGTCCGACCGGCAAGGCGTCGGCGCACTTTGCCGAAGTGGTCAGCAAGCTGAGCGATGGCAAAATGAAGGTCAAGACTTTCGGCAATGGCGCCCTGGGCCCTGATGAACAATTGATCAATTCTCTGATCAGCGGTTCCGGAGAAATCACATTTGTGTCGACCGCACCGATTGCCAGTTTGATTCCCGAGTTCGGGGTATTTGACTTGCCGTTTCTGTTCGACAATGAAAAAGTAGCAGACGCAGTACTGGACGGCCCAGAAGGCAAGAAACTGCTGGACAAGCTGCCGGCCAAGGGGTTGATCGGACTGAACTACTGGGAAAACGGCTTTCGCAATATCACTAACTCCCGTCATGAGATCTCCAAGCTGGATGATATCGGTGGCATCAAGCTGCGCGTGATGCAGAACCAGGTGGCCTTGAGCGTGTTCAAGGGCCTGGGCGCCAATGCCATCCCTATGCCGTTTACGGAACTGTTTACTGCGCTGGAAACCAAAACGGTAGATGGCCAGGAGAACCCGCTGTCCACGATCCAGACCAGCAAATTCTATGAGGTCCAGCCCTACCTGACGCTGTCCAACCACGTGTATACGCCGTTTGTATTCCTGGCATCCAAGAAATGGTTTGATCAACTGTCCCAGGATGAAAAAGACGTCATTGTGCAAGCGGCCAAAGACAGCCAGGAATTTCAGCGCAAAGCCAGCCGTCAGGGCAATGAGGACGCACTCAAGTACCTGAAAGAGCACAACGTCAAGGTGGCCGAATTTTCTACCGAGGAAAAAGAGAAAATTCGTGAAAAAGTGGCACCGATTGTGGAAGGCCTGAAAGCCAAGATTGGCAAGGAAACAGTCGAAGGTGTACTGGAAGCGGCCAAAAAGGCTTCCGGCGCTTAAGTATTATTACAATTGAAATAGAAGGAACCCGTTATGTCTACGTCAGAAAAAACGCCTTTGCGCAGCCGCCGGTGGTTTGATAATCCGGCCAATCCAGGCATGACCGCCCTGTATATCGAACGCTACATGAATTACGGTATCACCAGGGAAGAACTGCAGTCGGGCAAGCCTATTATCGGCATTGCCCAAACGGGTTCCGATCTATCTCCATGTAACCGGCATCACATAGAATTGGCTACACGGGTGCGTGATGGCATTCGTGATATGGGCGGGATTCCGCTGGAGTTCCCGGTCCATCCCATTCAGGAAACCGGCAAACGCCCGACCGCGGCCCTCGATCGCAACCTGGCCTATCTGGGCCTGGTTGAAATCCTGCACGGCTATCCGCTGGATGGCGTGGTGCTGACCACAGGCTGCGACAAAACCACGCCGGCATGCCTGATGGCGGCAGCCACCGTCAATATTCCTGCCATTGTGCTGTCGGGCGGACCCATGCTCGATGGCTGGTGGAAAGGCAAGCTGGCCGGCTCCGGCACTGTTGTCTGGGACGCGCGCAAGCGCCTGTCTGCCGGTGAGATCGGCTATGACGAATTCATGAACAATGTGGCCTCGTCCGCCCCCTCGGTGGGTCACTGCAATACCATGGGCACCGCACTGTCGATGAACTCCCTGGCTGAAGCTCTGGGCATGTCTCTGCCGGGCTGCGCTGCCATTCCAGGGCCGCATCGCGAGCGGGGCTGGATGGCCTATGAAACAGGGCGTCGCATTGTCGATATGGTTCGGGAAAATCTGCGCCCCTCCGATATCATGACCCGCGCCGCCTTTGAAAACGCGGTGGTCGCAGCCGCTGCGCTGGGCGGCTCATCCAACTGCCCGATTCATATGGTGGCCATTGCCCGCCATATGGGCGTCGATCACACATTGGCAGACTGGCAGCGTCTGGGGCCAGACATTCCATTGTTGGTAGACTGTCAGCCTGCGGGGCGTTTCCTTGGGGAAGCGTTCCACCGTGCCGGGGGCGTACCGGCAGTGATGAAAGAGCTGCTGGATGCAGGCAAAATTGATGGTGCTGCCATGACCGTGACCGGCAAAACGCTGGCCGACAATCTGGCAGCGGTGCCAACTCCGGATCGCGAAGTCATTCGCGCCTACGACACACCGTTGCGAGAAGCTGCAGGCTACGTTGTCCTTACCGGCAATCTGTTTGACAACGCGGTGATCAAGACCAGCGTGATCGATGATAAATTCAGGGCTCGTTTCCTGTCTGACCCGGCGCGCCCCAATGTGATGGAGCTAAAGGCGGTGGTTTTTGAAGGGCCGGAAGACTATCACGATCGTATTGAAGATCCGGCACTGGGGATTGACGACAAATCCATTCTTGTTATTCGCAACAGCGGCCCGGTAGGCTACCCTGGCGGCGCAGAAGTGGTCAATATGCAGCCGCCGGCTTACCTGCTCAACAAGGGAATCGATACGCTGCCTACCATGGGCGATGGCCGTCAGAGTGGTACCTCGGCCAGCCCATCCATTCTGAACGTCTCGCCCGAATCGGCGGTCGGCGGGGGCCTTGCCTTGCTGCGCACCGGTGATATCGTTCGGGTTGATCTGAACACCTGTCGCGTAGATGTCCTGCTGCCTGAAGAGGAACTACAGGCTCGGCGTGCGGCATGGGTCAAACCGGAGCTGTTGAACATGACGCCGTGGGAAGAAATTTACCGTGGTATGGTGGGCCAGCAGGGCGATGGTGCATGTCTGGAAGCGGCTACCGCCTATGTGGATATTATCCAGACACGGGGCGAATCGCGCGATAATCATTAATGTCATTTATCGTGGCTATTTTGTTTGCCGTTTCGTCTGCTATATTGGCAGCGAAATGGCGAGCAAATGGCACACAAATTGCAACCCAATTGCAGCGGGCTGCAGCAATGTCACAGCGCCCAGGTCTCGTGCCAACGCGGGGCGCAGTGCGCGGTAGCGCCGCTACAGGCAGGCATGAATCATGTCTGTCACTTTTTCATTCATTATTGACGCCTTGCCTGTGTCATACAACATAGCCAACAGCAGGGCAGCGAGCATACTATGACAGTTCTGGACAAGAAAGCCATTCGTACCCTTCCCGAAGCCGCCATTGCCGCTTTTCGCCAGCGCTTCGGTGAGCGTTTCATTACCTCCATGGCCGTGCGCGAGCACCACGGTACCGACGAATCTCCCTATCCGGTGTGTCCACCCGAAGCAGTCATCTTTCCGCGCGACACCGATGAAGTGGTCGACGCTGTCAAAATCTGCAACCAGTACAAAGTACCGGTCATTCCTTTCGGCATTGGTTCATCGCTGGAAGGGCATGTGTTGCCCATCGAGGGTGGCGTCACGCTGGACTTTAACGAGATGAACAAGGTGCTGGCCATCAATGCCGAAGACTTCACCGTGACTGTGCAGCCGGGCGTGATCCGCACGCAGCTCAATGACGAGATCCGGCACACGGGTCTGTTCTTTCCCATCGATCCTGGAGCCCATGCATCCATCGGGGGCATGACCAGCACGCGCGCCTCGGGCACCAATGCCGTGCGCTACGGCACCATGCGCGAGAATGTGGTCTCCATGAAAGTGGTGACGGCGACCGGCAAGGTGATTCGCACCAGCAGTCGGGCCCGCAAATCTTCATCAGGTTACGACCTGACCCGTCTGTTTGTTGGCAGCGAAGGCACACTGGGCATCATTGTCGAGGTGACCGTACGCGTCTATCCGCAACCCGAGGCGGTGACCGCAGCCATCTGCAATTTCCCCACGCTGGAGTCTGCGGTGCAGTCGGTGATTGAAATCATGCAGTCGGGCGTGGCCATTGCCCGGGTCGAATTCATGGACACCCGGGCGGTCAAGGCCGTCAATGCCTACAGCAAGCTCACGCTCAAGGAAACACCGCTGTTGCTGTTTGAATTTCATGGCAGCGAAACCGGCGTGCGCGAGCAGGCCGAGATCGTGCAGGAAATAGCCAAGGATAACGGCGGCATGGACTTTGAATGGGCAGAAAAGCCCGAAGATCGCAAACGTCTGTGGACGGCCCGTCATAATTCACACTATTCCGGCCTGCAATTGCGTCCTGGCTCGCGTTCGGTGGCGACCGATGTTTGCGTGCCGATTTCGCGGCTGGCCGAGTGTGTCAGCGAGACAGCCCAGGAACTCGAGGACATGCCCTTTCCGTACACCATCGTTGGGCACGTGGGTGATGGCAACTTCCATGTGCAAATGCTGATCGATCCTGACAGCCGCGAAGAATGGGATATGTCCGAAGGCATCAATCGCCGGCTGGTATCGCGCGCCATTCGCATGGACGGTACCTGCTCGGGCGAGCACGGGGTGGGCATTCATAAAATGGAGTTCCTCAAAGAAGAGCATGGTGAGGACGCACTGCAATTGATGCGGCTGATCAAGCATGCTTATGATCCCAACAATATTTTCAATCCGGGTAAACTGGTTTCCTGGGATGCGTAAATCACAGTTGAACTGATGGCGCGGGTGGTTGCTATGCAGTTGCTGCCCGTGCCTGGCTCAAAACCAATTCCGTGACGCGCCTTCTCTTGGAAGCGAGCCTGCGCCGGGTGAGATTAATTACAAAGGAAATACTGTCGTGGATACACTTGCCATTCTTAAGCGGGGCCCGGTCATGCCGGTCATGGTCATTCAATCGGTCGACGAGGCCCTGCAAGTTACCCGTGCGTTGCTGGACGGGGGCATTGACACATTTGAAATCACGCTGCGCACCCCCGCCGCACTCGATGGTGTGCGCGAACTGGTTAACGCATTTCCGCAAGCATTGATCGGTGTCGGCACGGTACGGGATGCAGGCCAACTGGAAGCGGCGCTGCAGGCAGGTGCACGCTTTGCGGTCTCGCCTGGCCTGCCCGCAGCGCTGCTGCCGGCCCTGGCCGCCAACCGCATGCCTTTCCTGCCAGGCGTTGCCACGCCCACCGAGGCCATGAACGCCTTTGATGCCGGCTTTACCGCCCAAAAGCTTTTCCCGGCAGAAGCCGTAGGCGGGGTGCCGTTGATCAAATCGCTGTATAGCCCCTTGCCTGATATTGTTTTTTGTCCTACCGGCGGGATTCATGCGGCAAATGCAGCTGCTTATCTGGCGCTGCCCAACGTCGCCTGCGTAGGTGGCTCCTGGCTGGCGCCCGCAGATCTGGTGCTGGCTGGCGATTGGCAAGCAATCACGGCGCTGGCCGCCACCGCATTGGCACAGGCGCGCCAGGCCTGATCCTGGCCGTATTACAGGTGGCCACCCGGCGGCGGGGCCTGCTCACCGGTCTGCCGTTCATCGGTGGCCCACGCTGGTCTTTTTACTGATCCTCTTTCTTTACTGATTCTCTTTCGTTTTCCGAAAAACAAGCAGCCTGCCCGGTGTGCGGCTGCTTGTTGTCGCTACGCTCCATCAAATTGCACGGGTGCACCGACAAATTGGCGGTGTTCCCGGCGATCTGCGGCAGTGCTGGACCTTCCTGAATTATCATTAGGTTGATACAGGCCGTGTTGCGGATATCTCGCAGCACAGCCACGGATTACACACAACAATATGGACGAGGCAGCATGAGCACAATTTCACTTTCTTCCCTGATTACCCTGGCGCAGGACACACTGGCCGCCGCCGGGGCTAATCCGGCCATGGCCGAGACTACCGCCAAGGCGCTGGTCTTTGCCGATGCGCACGGCATTGCCACGCATGGCGTATCGCGTGTACCCAGTTACGCGCTGCATCTGTCTTCAGGACGGGCCGACGGGGGCGCAGAACCGGAAATTGTGCAGGAAAAAGCATCGGCGCTGCTGGTGGATGCGCGTACCGGGCTGGCCTTTCCGGCCTGCGAACTGGCCATTACCACGGCGATAGAAAAGGCCAAACAGACCGGTATTTGCATTGCCGGGGTGACCAACAGCCATCATTTCGGCATGGCGGCCTACCATCTGGAGCCGGTAGCCCATGCCGGACTGATCGGTCTGGCTTTCAGCAACTCGCCATCGGCCATCACAGCTTGGGGCGGTAAGCGACCGTTGTTTGGCACCAATCCCATCGCAGCGGCTTTTCCGCGCGAGCAGGCCGAGCCGGTAGTGATTGACTTGTCTTTATCGCAGGTAGCCCGGGGTAAAGTCATTCTGGCCGCACGTGATGATAAACCCATTCCCGATGGCTGGGCGCTCGATAGCGAAGGCCGGCCCACCAATGATGCCAAGGCCGCCCTCAAAGGCAGTATGCAGGCCGCTGGCGGCGTCAAGGGATCCATGCTGGCCCTGATGGTTGAAGTGCTCTGCGTGGCGCTTACCGGGGCCAATTTCGGCTATGAGGCCGATCCGCTTTATGATGATACCGGCAACGAACCCAGACTGGGTCAGGTATTTATTCTGATCGATCCACAGGCCCTGGCCGGCCAGCAGACGTATTTCAATCGTCTTGAAGATCTGATTGCCGCCATGCTGGAAGATGACGGGGTTCGCCTGCCCGGCGCGCGCCGTCATGATCTGGCCAATACGGCGCAAGAAGAGGGCATCACGGTGCCCGACAGCCTGCTGGCGCAAATGGGATATCAATAATGTTGAAGTTCGCTGCAAACCTGTCCTTGCTGTACACCGAGGTGCCTTTCCTGGATCGTTACGCGCTGGCGGCGCAGGATGGTTTCAAAGGGGTCGAATGTCTGTTCCCTTATGATGAACAGGCGCATGCGATCGGCAGTCGGCTGCAGGATCACGGCTTGCAGCAAGTGCTGATTAATGCGCCACCGGGCGTTGCGGCGGCCGGCGAAAAAGGGCTGGCCTGTCTGCCGGGCCGCCAGGCCGAATGCCTGGATGGCGTGAAAAAAGCCATTGATTACGCATTGATTCTGGGTGTGCCGCGCATCCATGTCATGGCCGGAATCGTACCCGACCAGGGCGCGTATGCTGCTGCGCACGAGCAATATCTGGATACGCTGTCCAAAGCGGCTGCGCTGCTGCAGGGCGCCGATCTGGAGCTGATGATCGAACCGATCAATCCGATTGATATGCCCGGCTATTTTCTGTCCCGCCAGGCGCAGGCGCGCGATGTGCTGGCGCAGGTCAATATGGATAACCTGCGTATCCAGATGGATCTTTACCATTGCCAGCGAACCGAAGGCGATGTCACGCGTCATATTGGCCAATCGCTTGGCGCCGGGCAGCTGGGCCATATGCAGATTGCCGGCGCACCGGACCGGCACGAACCCGATACGGGAGAACTGAATTATTCGTATGTGTTCGGGCAACTCGAGGCGCTGGGCTACGACGGCTGGATCGGCTGCGAGTATCGGCCGGCCCGTGGCACCCGAGACGGGCTCGGCTGGCTGCAACGCTATTGGGCATCTGCCGCAGCGGTGGCGCCGGCAGCCTGAACCTGACATATACATTGCACAAAAAAGGACACCGAATGAGTAAAACGAAATTGATTACCCTGCGTGCCGACCAGGCCGAATTGATTGTTGCGCCTCATATCGGCGGCGCCATTTGCGGTTACCGGCATCGCATTGATAACGTCATATGCCCTTGGTTGCGCGACGCTTCTGCGCAGGCGATCGAGGAAGGTCTGGTCTCCGAGATGTCCAGCTTTCCGCTGTTGCCCTGGTTCGGACGGCTGCGCAACGGCACCTTCGAGTTCGAAGGCCAGCGCGTGACCTACCCTTCGGCCAAGCCCGACTCACCACACAGCATCCATGGCATTGTGCGTAACAAACCCTGGACCGTAGAGTCAGCGCAGGAAAACGAGCTGCTCTTGCATTATGCGCACACGCCGGATGCCTGGCCCTACGCGTTTGTTGCCGAGCAGCGTTTCGTACTGGAGCCGCTAAGACTGAAGGTGCACTTGACGGTGACCAATACCGGCCACCGCGTCATGCCGGTGGGCATGGGGCATCATCCCTACTTCGTGCGTCATCCCAATACAACTCTGACAGCAGGCGTGGGCCAGGCCTGGATCAGCGACGAGGAGGTCATGCCGCTGAATCTGGCCATGCATCCGGACACCGATGCGCTCAAACAGGGTATTGCGATCGATCGGCATGTTTTCGATCATCCTTTCACTGCCTGGGATCACGTGGCCGACATCCACTGGCCGGATGAGCGCCGCACGCTACGCATGACGGCGACCCAGCCGCTGGATTTCCTGGTGGTCTACAGCCCGCCAGGCAAAGACTGGTTCTGCGCCGAGCCGGTCAGCAATACGTCCGATGCGTTTAATCTGAACGCTACCTACGGCCCGACACAGGTCGGTGGGCAACCGCTGGAGCCGGGGCAATCGCTTACTTCGGTGATGACATTTGATGTTGCCTTCAGTGACTAATACTGCCCAAGGCAGCGCAAGCCGGCGTCTGTAACGCGAAAAAAAGCCTGTGAGGATCGAGCTTCACAGGCGCAATCGCGGCGGGCAATGCCGCCGACCTTAAGTATCAATGCGATTTAGTTGACGCTGATGTTTTCCGCTTTCAGGATAGGGCCCCATTTGGCCACTTCGGCGGCCAGCCATTTTTGCAGCGACTCGGGGGTCTGACGCTCTTCGCTGACGATCTGGGCGCCTAGTTGCTCCATGCGTTGCACAAAAGCGGGCGCTTTGAGGGCCACCTTCAGAGACTCGTTCAATTTGTCTACGGCTTGTTTGGGCGTGCCTTTAGGTGCGTACAGGCCATGCCACACTTTGACGTCAAATCCCTTGAGTCCCTGTTCGGCCAATGTCGGCGCATCGGGTAGCTGCTTGATCCGCTCGGGTGTTGTCACGCCGTAGAACTTCAGATCTTTTGCCTTGATATGCGGCAGGGTTTGTGTGGTCTGGTCACACAGCACATCAACCTGCTTGCCCATCAGCGCCGTCATGGCAGGCCCGGTACCCTGGAAGGGTACGGTGGTAAATTTCACGCCCATGGCTTGTTGCAGTAGCGAACCACATAGCTGGGAGACCGCACCTGGGCCTGCATTGGCCAGATTGATTTTGTCGCCATTGGCTTTGGCGTAATCAACAAACTCCTTGAAATTGTTCGGTGGCAGATCGGCACGCGCCATCAACGTCATGGGGACATCGACAACTTCGCCAATATATTCAAAGCTTTTGAGCGGGTCATAGCGCAGTTTGCTGTACATGGCGGGGGCTGTTGCCATGCCGGTGTGGTGCAGGAAAATGGTGTGACCATCAGGCTTGGCAGCAGCCACGTAGCCGGCCGCCAGTGTGCCACCGGCGCCGGTCCTGTTTTCCACCACCACGGTCTGCTTGAGCACCTTGCCCATTTCGTTGGCAAGGGAGCGGGCGACAACATCGGTCGGGCCGCCGGCGGCAAAAGGCACAATCAATGAAATGGGACGTTGTGGATAATCGGCAGCTGCGGCCAGGGCGGGGGTAATCAGCAGGGCCATCGTAGCTGCAAGGCTTAGGGGTGTCATTTTCATATGAGTGTCTCCTTATGGGGGCGTGGGCGCACAATGGGGCATGCGGATCGGTGTGCCCGGTAGTATGTCGGCAAACGCCATGAATGCCTATCGTTAAATCCGAAAGGCAGGCTTTTTCATTTTGATAACCCCCTGTGGCAAACGGCGATAAGAGGGCAGTGCAAAGGGGGATGGGCAAACCTATCGGCCATTGTCTTTTGCGTAAACGTGGATCGGCCAGGAACAAACCTGTTACACGCATTGCTGGTGGGCCTGATCGGGGGGGCGCGCACCCGATCGGTGCAACAAAAAACAGTTGCCTGTCGGGTTTTTCTGTTCTACACTTAGTGCAACCATATGGTTGCACATAAACAGGAGGAGTAAATGTCTTCAAATCAGATCGAAAAAAGCGTCACGCTTGCCGCGCCTGTCTCCCGGGTGTGGCAAGCCGTGACCGATGCGCAGCAGTTCGGGCAGTGGTTCGGGGTCGCGCTGGAAGGGCCCTTTATTGAGGCCGAGACGGTCCGGGGCAAATATATCGGGCCATTGGACGAGGCCGTGATCCAGCAATATCAACGTCAGGCCGGCGTCACGCCAGGACCGGTCAATCTGCCGCAAGAGAGTACGACGTTCTGCACGGTGCAAACGATTGAGCCCGAGCGATACTTCAGCTTTCGCTGGATCCCTTTCGGTATCGATGCCCAGGCCGATCCCCATAACGAGCCCACCACCCTGGTTGAGTTCCGCCTGGAACCTGTTGCAGACGGCACGCAGCTTACGATTACCGAATCCGGGTTCGATACCGTACCGGCACATCGCCGCGCTCGCGCCTTCCTGATGAACACGGGCGGCTGGGAGGAGCAGATTCGTAATGTGAAGCAATATGTCGAGCGAGATTGATCAAACCGTTGCCGATGGCCAGCACATTGCAGATGTGTTCTCTGCGCTTGGCGATGGCACCCGGCTTGCTCTTGTGCAGCGGCTGGTTGAACAAGGCGCGCAATCGGCCTCGCGCCTTTCGGTGAACGCGCCTGTCTCGCGCCAGGCCATCATCAAGCATTTGCAGGTGCTCGAGGGGGTCGGGCTGGTGCAGCACCAAAGGCATGGTCGCGAAGTACGCTACGCGCTGCAACCACAACGGCTGGAAGAAGCACAAGCCTTTCTGCACGGCATCTCGGCCGGCTGGGATCGCGCGCTCGAACGCCTGCGACACATGGTAGAGACGGATATGTAAAAAACTGCCATTGATGCACATGTGGCACGCTGCAGAAAAGGTCAGCGCAGGCTATCTGTCAGCCTGGCAATGCACGCCGCATCGAATATGACAATTGAAATAATTGGCGACCATTAAAGTCGATCCCCTTATCAAAAACGGCCAGCCGGGCCGCGAAAAGGACTCGGCCTGGGGGACAGACCGGTATGGTAATGAATCAGCGGGGTCGACATTTATTCTGATTTGGTGCAAACAATTGTCGCCTATGCGACAGACTATGTTTCTAAAATGGGCTTTTTTTATCCAATCGTCTCTGAATCTTCCGTATTGTGTCTTCAATTATCGTCTTCGGCAATTCACCTATGGTTAGCACTAATAGCAAATTGACGTGTTCGTAAGCATACTGTCTGCTACAAACGGCAGCGGGTGAACTACCTGCTTTCTTGCGGGTTTCACAAGACAAGAATATGACAGATCTAATATTAGAGACAAAAAAACTGACCAAGGAATTCCTTGGTTTTGTGGCGGTAAATGCTGTTGATCTGCAGGTGGAAAGAGGGTCCATCCATGCGCTTATCGGCCCTAACGGTGCGGGCAAAACAACGTGCTTTAACCTGCTGACAAAATTTATCACGCCAACATCGGGCGAGATTTTTTTCAACGGCCAGAATATTACATCTGAAAAGCCTGCACAAATTGCACGCAAGGGTATTATCCGTTCCTTTCAGATTTCCGCCGTGTTTCCGAATATGACTGTACTTGAAAATGTACGTATCGGGCTGCAGCGCGAAGAAGGCACCTCGTTTCATTTCTGGAAAAGCGACACGTCGCTGAACCTGCTCAATGATCGGGCCCGCGCACTTCTGGCAGAAGTCGATCTGCTGGATTTCCAGGATCACATTACTTCCAGCCTGCCCTATGGCCGCAAGCGCGCGCTGGAAATCGCCACAACGCTGGCGATGGAACCCGAACTGATGCTGCTGGACGAACCTACCCAGGGAATGGGACACGAAGACGTAGACCGCGTCACGCAATTGATCAAGAAAGTCAGTGCCGGGCGCACCATTCTGATGGTCGAGCACAACATGAATGTGATCTCCTCTATTGCCGATCGTATTACGGTGCTGGCGCGCGGAACCGTGCTGGCCGAAGGCGACTACGCAACGGTTTCAACCAACCCTGCCGTCATGGAAGCCTATATGGGCACCGCCGACGCCGCTTTGCAGGGAGCTCACGCATGAGCGCCCTTGCCCTTGAAATAAAAGACCTGCACGCCTGGTATGGCGAGTCGCATATTTTGCACGGCGTAAACATGACCGTGCCCAAAGGCAGTGTCGTGACCCTGCTGGGCCGTAACGGCGCCGGTCGCACCACGACCATGCGCGCCATGCTGGGCCTGACCGGCAGCCGCAAGGGTTCGGTGCGGATTCACGGCGAGGAGGCCATCAGCCTGCCGACCCACCGCATTGCCCACCTGGGCGTTGGATATTGCCCGGAAGAGCGCGGTATTTTCGCCAGCTTAAGCTGTGAAGAAAACCTGTTGCTGCCGCCGCCGCTGAAAAACGACAAGGCCGCGGCCAACGCCATGTCGCTCGATGAAATCTACGCCATGTTCCCGAATCTGAAGGAACGTCGCAATTCGCCCGGCACCCGCTTGTCTGGCGGAGAGCAGCAGATGCTGGCGGTGGCGCGTATCCTGCGCACCGGTGCCGATATTCTGTTGCTGGATGAAATTTCCGAAGGGCTGGCTCCGGTCATTGTGCAGGCGTTGGCCCGCATGATTACCACGCTCAAGCAAAAGGGGTTGACCATCATCATGGTCGAACAGAATTTTCACTTTGCCGCGCCCCTGGCAGATCATTTCTATGTCATGGAACATGGCGAAATCGTAGAATCTTTTCCGGCTGCACAACTGACTGCAAAACAGGATACGTTAAACGAGCTGCTTGGCGTTTAACGTTTCAATTAACAACAATTATCATATCTATTGGAGAGTAACGATGAGACTCACAAAAACACTTTGTGCGCTTGCTCTGGCTTCGTTGGGCACCCACGCCATGGCTGCGGGCATTTCTGATGACGTCATCCGTATTGGTTTCATTACCGATATGTCGGGCGTCTATTCCGATATCGACGGCAAGGCCGGTATAGAAGCCATCAAGATGGCCATTGAAGACGCGGGCGGCGCGATCGACGGCAAGAAAATCGAACTGCTCACCGCCGATCACCAGAACAAGGCCGATGTGGCTTCGGCCCGGGTACGGCAATGGATTGACCAGAACCAGGTAGACATGATTGTCGGCGGCACCAATTCGGCCACGGCGCTGGCTTCGGCAGCCGTTGCTGCCGGCAAGAAAGTGCCCTATATCGCCATTGGCCCCGGCACCACCGCACTGACCAATGCCAACTGTACGCCCTACACGATTCACTACGCCTACAACACCAAGGCGCTGGCCAATGTAACCGGTGGCGCCGTGGTCAAGCAGGGTGGTACCAAATGGTTCTTTCTGACCGCTGATTACGCTTTCGGTCACGCGCTTGAAGCCGACACCACCACGGTAGTCAAGGCCAACAAGGGTGAAGTCGTGGGTTCGGTCAAGGTGCCGCTTGGCACAACGGACTTTTCTTCCTACATGCTGCAGGCGCAGTCTTCGGGCGCACAGATCATGGGCCTGGCCAATGCCGGTGGCGACTTCATCAACTCCATGAAAGCCGGCAGTGAATTCGGTGTTTTTCCCGCCATCAAGCCGGCCGGGCTGCTCGTGTTCATCAACGATGTTCACTCGCTGGGTCTGAAAACCACACAGGGCCTGTACCTGACTTCCTCCTGGTACTGGGATCAGGATGATGAGTCGCGCGCCTGGTCCAAGAAATTCGAGGACCGCGTCAAACGCAAGCCTTCTTTCCTTCAGGCCGGTGACTATGCAGCGGTGGGCACTTATCTGAAAGCCGTGGCGGAAACCAAGACCGATAACGGTGATGAGATCATCAAGTGGTTCAAGTCCAACAAGATCAACAACATGTTCATGAAAAACGGCGTCACCCGCAAAGACGGCCTGGTGGTGCATGACATGTATCTGATGCAGGTGAAAACGCCGGAAGAATCCAAAGGGCCTTGGGATTATTACAAGGTTGTGGAAAAAGTGCCGGGCGACGTAGCCTACGGGCCTGAAAGCGAATCAACCTGCAAGCTCTGATACTGCAGGCCTATCCTGGCAGGCGCGCCAATTGGGCGTCTGCCGGATTCATGAGTGTTATTTAAACTGACGCAGTCGTTGAAATATGATTACCATTTTTGGCATACCCCTTGCTGCTTTTCTGGGCCAGATTCTTCTGGGCCTGGTCAACGGCTCTTTTTATGCAGTGCTATCGCTTGGCCTTGCCGTGATCTTCGGCCTGCTCAATGTGATCAACTTCGCTCACGGCGCACTGTATATGCTTGGCGCATTCGTGGCGTGGATGGGCCTGCAATTTCTGGGCCTGAACTATTGGGTCATGCTGATTGTCGCCCCGCTGGTTGTAGGCCTGCTCGGCATTATTATCGAACGGCTGCTGTTGCGTCATCTGTACAAGCTGGATCATTTATATGGCCTGCTGCTTACTTTCGGCCTGACTTTGCTCATCGAAGGCATTTTCCGCAGCATGTACGGCGTCTCCGGACAACCCTATCCCACCCCCGAATCATTGCGTGGCGCAGTCAACCTGGGGTTCATGGTATTGCCTATCTATCGCGGCTGGGTGGTCGTCGCCTCGATTATCGCCTGCCTGGTGACCTGGTATGTGATTGAACGTACCCGCCTGGGTGCGTTGCTGCGCGCCGGCACCGAAAACTCCAAGCTGGTGGAAGCATTCGGCATCAATGTGCCGCTCATGGTGACCCTGACCTATGGCTTTGGCGTTGCCCTGGCCGGTTTTGCCGGCGTGCTGGCCGCACCAGTGCTGCAGGTATCCCCGCTGATGGGATCGAATCTTATTATTGTCGTGTTCGCCGTCGTGGTGATTGGCGGCATGGGGTCCATCATGGGCTCTATTGTCACCGGTCTCGGACTGGGCGTTATTGAAGGGTTGACCAAAGTATTCTGGCCGGAAGCGTCCAGTACGGTCGTCTTCATTATTATGGCAATTGTCTTGTTATTGCGTCCTGCCGGACTTTTCGGGAAAGTGAAATGAACCGCCAACTGCTTGCCATGCTGGTTTTTGCCCTGGCACTGGCCTTTCTGCCTGCTTTGGGTGTCTATCCGATTTTCGTCATGAAAATCCTGTGTTATGCGCTATTTGCCTGCGCCTTCAATCTGCTGTTGGGCTATGTGGGCTTGCTGTCCTTTGGTCATGCCGCCTTCTTTGGCGGGGCGGCCTACGCCGCCGGCCACGCCATCAAGGTCTGGGGGCTGACGCCGGAACTGGGTATTATTTTTGGCGTTGTCATCGCAGCCCTGCTGGGATTGATCGTGGGCTGGCTGGCCATCCGGCGCAGCGGCATTTATTTCACCATGATTACGCTTGCCATGTCGCAGATGGTCTTCTTCTATTTTCTGCAAGCGCCCTTTACCGGCGGCGAAGACGGCCTGCAAGGCGTACCGCGCGGCAAGCTGTTCGGCATAATAGACCTGAGCAACGATCTGAATCTGTACTATTTGGTGATTGTCATTTTCCTGATCGGCTATTACATCTGCTGGCGCACCGTGAAGTCGCCCTTTGGCCAGGTGTTGCATGCGATCAAGGAAAATGAACCACGCACCGTTTCGCTGGGATATGACGTCGACAAGTTCAAACTGCTGGCCTTTGTGTTATCTGCAGGCCTGGCAGGCCTGGCGGGCGCCACCAAGACCCTGGTATTTGTTTCTGCAACGCTGTCTGACGCCATGTGGCAGATGTCGGGCACGGTTGTTCTGATGACCCTGATCGGCGGCGTAGGCACCTTTACCGGACCCGTGATCGGCGCGCTGATCGTGGTGTTTATTGAGAACAAAATCGGAGATATCGGACGCATGCTGGCCAACTCCACCGGTATTCAGTGGTTTCAGACGCTGGGCGAGTCGGTCACCATTGTCATGGGGTTGATTTTCATTCTGTGTGTCATGGCTTTCCGCAAGGGTATTGTAGGTGAGTTGCTGGCCCTGCTGCCGGCAAATCGCAAGAAGCACTAGCCACCCCCTGCGGCGCGGGCGCAAATGCCTGCAGCCCGTCTGAAATCGCCTCAGCGGGCTGTTTTATTTGCAATGCTCTTTGCAGGAGAGGGGCTCAGGTGATCCCGACCCTGATGACTGGCGATTGCGTGCATAACCCTAGTGACCTGCGGATGCAGCCAGGTGCACTGCTTGACCGTAATTGGCCGCCCGCCTGTTTTGTGTTGTGCATGCAGAATGGAAAAATCAGGAAGCCGTCGCGAGCGAGATGGCGCAATAAATTGCCGGATGGTGCATTAAAGGCGGACATGGCAAGATAAGGTTGTATGGCAAGATCGGATATCAGACAATTGCCGCGGGCCGTCACGATGCGCATTGGCCGATCATTTCACATACGTGCAAGTTTTCCAGCATTTACCGTGCAATTGCGGCCAATCACGGAAAGAGTATCCATATGAGTTGTAATATCACGCATGTCGTACGCCGGATGCCTGCGCAAATAGGAAGCACCAAGGCATCACATTACTGCACGGTTACATGGCATCAATGTCTCCGCAATTACCCTAGGTTCAAATATTAGGGCTTGCTTCCGGTGCATGTTCCTTAATACTATCTTGTTTTAATTGAAGCCAAGTGCGCGCAATCCGCCACTGTGTTTGAATTAAATCCGCCAGGATTTCATCTGTAATGATGCCATCTCCGAGAATTCTATAACTAAGGAATGTCAATGAAAAAGCGTACCCTTTTTTCAGTTGTTGCATCCGCCCTTTGCCTGAGTGCCGTAGCTGTAGGCTCTGCACAGGCTGCGGATTATCCAAGTAAACCTATACGCGTCATTGTGCCGTTTGCACCAGGCGGCTCTACCGATATCGTTGCTCGCGTTGTTAGCGCAAAAATGAGTGATATCCTGGGCAAACCCATGGTCATCGAAAACAAAGGTGGCGCAGGCGGTGCACTGGGCGCAACTGAAGCGGCCCGCGCCAAACCAGATGGCTACACGCTGTCCATTGCCACCGTCTCTACCATGGCGGTCAATCCTGCGTGCAAACCCACCGGCCTGGGCTACGATGCGCTCAAAGATTTCGCACCCGTGGTCAACTTCGCCAATGTACCCAACATCCTGGAAGTGAACCCCAAGTTTCCTTCCAAAGACTTCAAGGCTTTTCTTGAAGAAGTCAAGGCCAATCCTGGCAAATTTTCCTATGGTTCTTCAGGCACCTGCGGCGTACTGCACCTGTTCGGAGAAGCCTTCAAGCAAACCACCCAAACCGATATTGTGCACGTGCCTTACCGTGGCTCGGGCCCTGCCGTAACCGACGCTGTCGGCGGACAGATACAAATCCTGTTCGACAATCTGCCTTCATCATTACCCCAGATCCAAGGTGGCAACCTGCGGCCAATGGCAATCGCCTGGAAAGAGCGTTTGCCTGCCCTCAAAGATGTACCCACTTTCGCTGAACTTGGTTACGAAAACCTGAATCAGCCCGTCTGGTATGGCCTTCTGGCCCCTGCCGGCACACCCAAGGAAGTGATCGATAAACTCAACAGTGCGGCTGTAGAAGCACTGAAAGATCCCAAAGTTGTTGAAGCACTGGAGAAACAGGGTGCATTTGCTTCCGGTAACTCGCCAGAAGAATTTGGCAAGGAAATCCAGCAACAATTCGATTGGGCCAAGGAAGTCGTCAAGAAAGGCAATATCAAGCTCGACTGACGCATCAGGCTGACCGTCAAGTGCAGTGGGGACTGGGCATCCCGGCTGCACCGTGACCGCAGCATTTCCTTGCGCAAAGTAAATTAAAAACGAAGGTTTAGTATATGCACATCAAAAGTCAACAGGATTTCTGGGCAGGAATCATGTTCGTCGTTATCGGAGTGGGCTTTGCCCTGTTCTCCGAATCGTATGACATGGGTACTCCAGCCCGCATGGGTCCGGGTTATTTCCCTTTCTGGCTGGGCGTCTGCCTGGCTCTGCTTGGCGCTATCGTCTTTATGAGCTCGCTGCGAGGCGAAGCTAAAGAAGACACCGATATCGGTCATTTCGACTGGGACATCCTTTTTCTGATCATTGGTTCGATTTCCATTTTCGCGCTCATGCTGGACCATCTGGGACTGTACATTTCGGTTCCATTGCTGATCATCTTCAGCAGCCTGGCCAGTCATGAATTCAGTATCAAAATCGCGATCTTCAATGCCATTTTCCTCACGCTGTTCACCTGGCTGGCGTTCATCAAGGGGCTTGGCCTGATTTTCCCCTTGCTGCCAGTCCCTTTCGGCGAATGGTCTCTGCTCGCGCAGATCTTCGTCCCTCTGTCACTCATTATTGCTGTTGTGACGCTGGCACGTCGTCTCAAAGGAAAATAACATTATGGAACTACTTGAACACTTGGCGCTGGGGTTTTCGGTCGCGTTTACGCCTGAAAATCTGCTTTATGCGCTGCTCGGATGTATTCTCGGAACATTGATCGGCGTATTGCCCGGTATCGGCCCTGTGCCTACCATTGCGATGCTGCTGCCGCTTACCTATGTTCTGCCTCCTGTTGCCGGTTTGATTATGCTTGCCGGTATTTACTACGGCTCCCAGTACGGGGGGTCAACCACGGCTATTCTGGTGGCGCTACCGGGGGAAACCTCGGCGGTGGTCACGGTGCTCGATGGTCACCAGATGGCCAAGAACGGGCGAGCGGGGGCGGCGCTGTCGATCGCTGCGCTGGGCTCTTTCTTTGCCGGCTGCTTTGCAACGGTCCTGCTGGCCGCGTTCGCGCCACCACTGGCTGAAGTCGCCTTCAAGTTCGGGCCTGCGGAGTATTTCTCGCTCATGGTACTGGGTCTGATCGGCGCTGTGGTGCTCGCTTCTGGTTCGCTGCCCAAAGCCATCTGTATGATTCTGTTGGGTCTGCTGCTGGGTATGGTAGGGACCGATGTGAACTCGGGCGTGGCCCGCTTTGACTTCGGCATTCCCGAACTGCAGGACGGCATTGACTTTGCTGTGGTTGCCATGGGTGTTTTCGGTCTGGCCGAAATCATGAACAACTTGGCGCAAAAGGAAAATCGCGTCAACATTACCGACAAAATCGGCAGCCTGTATCCGAACAAGCAGGAATTCAAGGAAGCGGCGCCAGCCGTCCTGCGCGGTACGCTGCTGGGTTCAGCGCTGGGTATTCTGCCTGGGGGCGGCGCCGTATTGTCGTCCTTTGCCTCCTATACGATGGAGAAAAAGCTTTCCAAAAATCCGG
This sequence comes from Advenella incenata, assembly GCF_004217095.1. Taxonomy (GTDB): domain Bacteria; phylum Pseudomonadota; class Gammaproteobacteria; order Burkholderiales; family Burkholderiaceae_B; genus Advenella; species Advenella incenata. The sequence goes on from NZ_SHKO01000002.1 coordinate 215,067, forward strand.
AACGCTTTGGCAAGGGCCACCCCGCCGGTCTGGCCGGCCCTGAGTCTGCCAACAACGCCGCTGCGCAAACCTCGTTCATTCCGCTACTCACATTGGGTATTCCGGGTAACGCGGTAACGGCGCTGATGGTGGGTGCGATGACCATTCACAATATTCAGCCTGGCCCGCAGGTCATGAGCAGCAACCCCGATCTGTTCTGGGGTCTGATCGTGTCCATGTGGATCGGTAACATGATGCTGGTGATCCTGAACCTGCCGCTGGTTGGTCTGTGGGTCAAACTGCTCAAAGTGCCTTACCGCATGCTGTTCCCGGCCATTGTGCTGTTCTGCTCGATTGGTGTGTACTCGTTGAACTACAACGTGTTCGATATCTACATCATGGCTATCTTCGGCATCATCGGCTATTTCTGGACCAAGCTCAAATGCGAGGGCGCGCCGTTGTTGCTGGGACTGGTATTGGGCCCGATGATGGAAGAGAACTTCCGTCGTGCCCTGCTGCTGTCAAGGGGTGATTTCACTACCTTTGTCACACGACCGCTGTCCATGTCACTGCTTATTGCAGCTGCCATTCTTGTGGTGATCGTTGCCATCCCATCGATCCGTAAGAAACGCGAGGAAACCTTCGTCGAAGAAGACTAACCCCGCATTCTGAAAGAATAATCCCCGCCCGGGCCTGTCGTTAAAAACAACAGGATCCGATCAGGCGGGGATTTTTTATTGGTGTTTGAAAATGGCCTGGACAATAACGCCAATGGCCTGAAGCAATAAAAACAATAAAGCGTGCTCACCTGACGGTTGGCACGCTTTATTGTTTTTTAAACGAGCGTCACTTGCAAGGCAGTTGCCCGTCTGTCTATGTAATGTACAGCCCGGGCGTTACTGCTGTGTGGTGGACAGCAAAGGGTTCTCTTGGACTGGTGATCGTTCTCAATAGTTGCCGGTTCTGAAGATCCGGCATAAATAATTACAGTGACCAGCCGCCATCGATAATCTGTGTGGTGCCGGTGGTGTAAATGGATTCATCGGACGCCAGGTACAAGGCCAGATAAGCAATCTCTTCAGGACGGCCGACGCGGCCGATAGGCTGGCGCGATACAAAGTTGGCACGCATCTCATCTTCAGATGTGCCGTATTTTTTGGCCTGGCCGGCAATCCGGTCCTTGAGCGACGGAGATTCCACGGTGCCCGGGCAGATTGCATTGCAACGAATACCCTGGCCGACGTAGTCGGCTGCTACCGCCTTGGTCAGCCCGATCACTGCCGCCTTGGTGGTGCCGTAGACAAAGCGGTTAGGCACGCCTTTGACACTTGATGCGGCAGAGGCCATATTGATGATGGATCCCTGTTTTTTCTCAAGCATGCCGGGCAGGAAGGTGCGAATCATGTGATACATGGAGGTCACATTCAGATCAAAGGAAAAGTTCCAGTCCTTGGGTTCGCATCCCAGAATATTGCCATCATGCACATACCCGGCGCAATTGAACAGGGCATCCACGGCGCCGATTTCCTTGTGCAGCGCTGCAATCTGCTCGGGCTTGGTGACGTCCAGCTTGCGCGTTTCGCAACCTTTGAGTTCGGCCAGCAGTGCCTCGTTGATATCGGTGGCATACACTTTGGCGCCTTCGCTGACGAACAGTTCCGCTGTCGCCCTGCCGATGCCCTGGCCTGCTGCTGTGATAAGTACGGTTTTTCCTGCCAGACGCTGTCCCATGGGGGATCCTCCTTTCGTTTTCATTAATAAAAGTTGTTTTGATATATAAACAAAGTTATCTTACCGGAATAGTTGGAGCGCTTCAATCTTCGTCGTCTATCTGTCACTGAGGATTTACCCCAACGCCCGGTCGGCCCTTGGCAAAACCTCGTATACTCTGGCATCACTTTTATTAGTAAAACATTATTTTTATGACTGGAAAGACGCCCGCCACCAACCCATCGCGTTATTCGGCGCCCGCGCTGGAAAAAGGAATGGCCATTCTTGAAGTGCTGAGCGAGAGCACCCACGGCTGCACCATGAATGAACTGAGTGCCAGGCTTGGACGCTCGGTCAGTGAGATTTTCCGCATGGTGATTGTGCTGGAAAAGCTCGGCTATATTGCCGCCGATACAAGCGATCGTTACGCGCTGACATTGCGGCTGTTTCATCTGGCCCACCGGCATTATCCGGTTCGCCAGTTAACCGAATGCGCTCTGCCGCTGTTGCAGGAGCTGGCGGTGCGCTGCCAGCAGTCCTGTCATCTGAGCATTTACCGCCAGGGCCGACTGGTGATCATCGCCCAAGTGGATAGCCCGGCCAGGTGGTCGCTCAGTCTTAAACTGGGAACTGAAATGGGGTTGGGCGATACCTCTTCAGGACAGGTGCTGCTGGCGTTTTGCGATGACGAGGAACGCGCGCGCATGCTGCAGAATCATGTTCCGACAGACGGCGAACTCATCCTGCCCGAGGAGCAATTACGCCGGCAACTGGCCAAGGTCAGGAAAACGGGATACTCGGTCATGAAAAGCCGGCAAATCCAGGGCGTGACCAATGTGGCAGCGCCTGTGCGCAATGAGCACGGGCAGGTTATTGCTGCCATCAATGTGCCGCATATTGCGCGTATCGATGCCCTGCATACGCCCTCGGCAGACGCCATCCGTCCGATGCTACTGGATACCGCAGAACGCATCTCGCGCCGGCTGGGGCATGAATAACGCGAACAGGGGGGGGGTACGGACTGTATGTATCGGTAAGTAAAGAAAGGGACTCTGTCGCCAGCCATGTTCGCTGCGGCAGAGTCCCTGATGCACCGGCCGGTTACTGCGCCAGTTTGTAGGCCATGACGTAGTCACCCAGTTTGGTGCCGACCGACCCATGGCCGCCAGCAACCAGTACGACCATCTGCTCATTTTTACTGTTCAGATAGGTCATGGGAGTTGCCTGTCCGCCAGCGGGCAGCCGGGCGTTCCACAGTACCTTGCCGGTCGTCAGATCGTAGGCCCGCAGATAATCATCCACGGCAGCGCCCATGAAGACCACGCCGGAGCCGGTGATCATCGGGCCGCCAATGCCCGGTACGCCCATGGTTATGGGCAGTGGCAGTGGTGACAGGTCGCGAATGGTACCGTTTTTGTGTTGCCATGCCGTTTGGCCGGTGCGCAAGTCTACCCCGGCCACATAGCCCCAGGGCGGTTGCTGGCAAGGTACGCCAAGTGGCGACAGGAACGGATGCATATTGACAGCATACGGCGCGCCCTCATTGCTATTGACGCCCTGTTCACCCACGTTCATCTGCACATCTTTACCCAGTTCTTCCTTGGGCACAAGCTGTGACACGAACGCCAGGTGCAGCGGCATGCCGAACATGACCTGGCGTTTTGGATCGACCGCGATCCCGCCCCAGTTAAAGGCGCCGAAGTTGCCCGGATACACAATCGTTCCCTGCAGTGAGGGCGGCGTGTACTGGCCTTCGTAGCGCAGGGACTTGAACTGAATGCGGCACCACAGCTGATCAAACGGTGTACCACCCCACATTTTGCCTTCGGTCAGGGGATCGGGCTTGAAGTTCAATGCCGATTCCGGTTGTGTTGGCGCGCTATGCTCGCCTTTAATCGTGCCTTGTGGCGCCTGCACTTCGCGTACCGGCAACACGGCCTCGCCGGTACGACGGTCCAGCACGAAAATATCACCCTGTTTGGTGGGCACAACCATGGACGGCACCACGCCGCCGGCGGTGCTGATGTCCATCAGGCTGGGCTGCGCGGGTGAATCCATGTCCCACAGGTCGTGGTGAATGAACTGGTGAACCCATTTTGCCTGGCCGTTGTTCAGGTCCAGTGCGACCACCGACGTTGCATATTTTTCCTCATGCTCGTTGCGGTATTGGCCCAGTTGATCGGGCGTGCGGTTACCCATGGGGAAATACACCAAACCCAGTTTCTCGTCGACACTGCCGACAGACCAGCTGTTGGGCGAGCTGACCGTGTATTTCTGATCCGGATTGTTCGGATCAAATGGTGCCGTATCGTCGGGGTTGCCCGAGTCCCAGTTCCACAACAGCTTGCCGGTGCGAGCGTCATAGGCCCGGATTACGCCGGAGGGCGAGTTGATATCATAGTTATCATTGACTGCACCGGCCACCACGATTTTGCCATCGGCAACCACCGGTGGGGAGGTGGAATAATAATACCCGTGCTGCTTGAACGGCATATTGTGGGTCAAATCAAGTTCACCGTTATCGGCAAAATCCTTGCAGACTTCGCCAGTTTGCGGATCCAGCGCGATCAGCTTGGCTGTGGCTGTTGGCAGAAACAGGCGGGTGCTGCAAGCGGCGCCGGAGTCGGCAGTTGTTGCAGGCGTAGCGGTGGCGGGTGCAGGTGTGGCACCTGTCGCGGCAGCCTGGCCATTGTCGGCCGTTGCCGTTGTGGTCTCGCCTGCTGTAGGCGCTGCAGCGTCCGTTGCGGCGCCGTCACCGGCCCAGTAGGACAGGCCGCGGCAGGTCTGGTGCTGGCGCTGGCCATCGGCCACCACATCGGCCTTGTATTCCCATTTTTTCTCGCCGGTATCGGCATCCAGTGCAATCGCCCAGTTATGCGGTGTGCATAGATAAAGCGTATTGCCTATCTTGATTGGCGTTGCCTGGTAGGTGAACTCATTGGTATCGCCTTCAAGCTTGACGTCTCCCGTCTGATAGGACCAGGCCAGCTTCAGCTTGCTCACGTTGTCCGGCGTTATCTGGTCCAGCGGCGAATAGCGCTGGCCATAACCCGTGCGGCCATAGGCGTGCCAGTCTTTATCACCGGTTTGGGCGTTGTTGCCCATGTCCGGCTCAGCACTTACTACGGCATCAGGCAGTTGCCCGTCGATTTCATGCGTTGGGTTGGCGATACTGCCCAGCGTGCCGATCGCAATCACGACTGTGATAACAGCGAGCACGGCCTTGGAGTTGGTGGCCTCGTTGGCGGCCATGCGACGATCGGACTCAAGACGGCTGCGCAGCGGACGCGCAACACCGGGCAACAGCAGGATAAGGCCGAGAATCAGGAAAAAACCCAGACGGGCAGCCAACGGCCACCAGTCATAGCCGGATTCGAAAAACGCCCATACGGCGGTGCCGATCAGAAAGGCAGCGTATAGCACGAGTGCGAAAGGGCGGCGCTTGAACAGAAGAAATGCCGTGATCAGCAGGACAATACCCGCAGACACATAATAGATGCTGCCCCCAAGTGACAACAGCCAGCCGCCTCCGGCGGCAAGTGCCAGGCCGGATAGTAGCGTGAGTAATGCCGCGATGGCGTTCATGATCTGCTCCGTTTGTTGATAATACATTTGTCATAGACACTATGCTCACTTACAACATGTCCTGAAAACAAAGCAGCAGGCATGGCCAGCACTGTGTCAGATGCGATTTTGTCATTCTAGCACTGCTGTAAGTCAAATAACCGGGTCGTGAGCGCGGACATTCGTTCCCATATGTTAATTGGCGTGGGCCACAACGGCCGGCCATAAAAAACCGGCGCCCCTTGCGGGAGCGCCGGTCATATACCAACAGCAAATGCACGACATCATTTTGACCAGGCTGCAAGAGCCGGGTCAGCACTCATCAGATCTGGGTAATGAATTTGGTTACCAGATAACCGTCAAAGGTTTCAGTACCGCCTTCGCTGCCGATGCCGCTGTCCTTGACGCCACCAAACGGCGTTTCGGGCAGAGCGACGCCGAAGTGGTTGATGTTGACCATGCCCGCTTCGATTTCATTGGATGCCTTGGTGGCGGTCTGCAATGATGTGGTGAACACATATGAAGAAAGGCCGAAAGGCAGGCTGTTGGCACGCTTGATTACTTCCTCCGTATCGGAAAAACGCACCACCGGCGCGATCGGGCCAAACGGCTCTTCGGTCATCAGGCGGGACTCGTCACTGATATTGGTGACAACAGTCGGTGGGAAGAAGTATCCCTGCCCGCCCAGCGGATCGCCGCCCAGTTCAATGGTCGCGCCCCCCTTGCGGGCATCTTCGACGAAAGAGGAAATGGCGCCCACACGACGCTCATGCGCCAGCGGTCCCATTTCCGTGTCCTTGGCCGTGCCATCACCTACCTTGACACCCTTGAGCGTCTCGACAAATACCGAAAGGAACTGGTCATAGGCCTTTTCCTGAACGTAGAAACGAGTCGGGGAGATGCACACCTGGCCGGCGTTGCGGATCTTGAATTTGGCCAGCATTTTGGCTGCTTTTGGAATATCCGCATCGTCAAACACCAGCACCGGAGAGTGTCCGCCCAGTTCCATTGTGATGCGTTTCATGTGAGCGCCGGCCAGCGCGGCCAGTTGCTTGCCCACAGGAACAGAACCGGTGAATGATACTTTGCGCACGATCGGTGAGCGGATCAGGTAATCGGATACTTTTGGCGGATCGCCCCAGACAATGTTCAAAATGCCTTTGGGCAGGCCGGCGTCATGGAAAATGCGGGCGATGGCCATCACGGCACTGGGTGCGTCTTCCGGACCCTTCAGGATGATGGTGCAACCTGCGCCGATAGCAGCGGAAATTTTGCGGATCGCCTGATTGAATGGAAAGTTCCATGGCGTGAAGGCAGCGCATACACCAATGGGTTCGCGCACGACCAGCTGGCGTACTGCCGGGTTGCGTGGCGGTACGATACGGCCATAAATGCGGCGGCATTCCTCGGCATGCCAGTCGCAATGATCGGCGCAACTGACGATCTCGCCGACGGCCTCGGCCAGTGGCTTGCCCTGGTCACGTGTCAGATTCAGGCCGATATCCTGGGCCCGTTCACGCGCAAGTTCAGCTGCCTTGCGCAAAATGGCCGAACGATCCATGGGAGAGCTGTGCCGCCAGGTCTGGAAGGCGCGATCTGCTGCTTTGAGGGCGCGATCCAGGTCTGCTTCGCTGGCGTGCGGCAATTGCGCCAGTACCTCGCCGGTAGCGGGGTTGACGACATCCTGCGTGGTACGACCGTCTCCTGAAAGAAACTCACCATCAATGTAAAGACTGAGTGCTTCATACTGGCTCATTGCTTATCCTTTCTGTGTCTATGGTATTTATATAAAAATGCGCCGCACCATCGCAAGCGACGGTACCGCATAAGGTTGGTTTTTTATATTCTTGTGCCTATCCCGATAATAAACGGACTGGCGCAATTTTGCATGCGCAGCACGTGGTAATGAAATATTTTTCATCCGATCTTCCACCGACCGGCTTGCGGGCAAACCCAAAAAGGCCGCCTTTTGCACTTGCCCGGGTCCGTTGCCAGACCGTGCAAGACAGTTGCAGTTCATGGCTCCAGGGTTCATAATCGCCCCATCCAATCTCCTTCTGCCTCCCGGGCGTATGCCTGTGCTGTATCGTAACAATGAGAATATTACTTGTAGAAGACGAACCGTCCCTGGCCAAATGGCTTGCCAAAAGCCTGGCGCGCTATGCAGGTTTTATCGTCGAATGGGCTGACGATGGGCTGTTGGCGGTGCGACGTCTGGAGCTTGAGGAGTATGATGCGGTGATTCTGGACCTGGGCCTGCCGGGGCTGGACGGCGCCGGCGTGCTGGCGCGCATGCGGGCACGCGACGATCGCACGCCCGTGCTGGTTTTGACTGCGCGCGACTCCCTGAACCAGCGCATTGATCTGCTGCATCAGGGCGCCGATGATTTTCTGGCCAAGCCTTTTGAAATGGGCGAGCTGGAAGCGCGCCTGACGGCGCTGATCCGGCGCAGTCGTGGCAAAAGCCGTCCGCGGTTGCTATTGGGCAACCTGTCCCTGGACGCGGGCCTGCAGCAGTTTTATCTGGCCGACCAGCCGCTGGCGCTGTCGCCCCGGGAAACCGCCGTATTGCGTGTGCTGATGCAACGTAGTGGCGAACCGGTGAGCAAGCAATCCATTCTGGACCGGGTCGTGGCCGACGATAAGGAAGTCAATCTGGAAGCCATTGAAGTGATCGTGCATCGCCTGCGCAAGAAACTGGCCGATAGCGGCACGCAAATTGTCACGGTGCGTGGCGTGGGTTACAGCCTGGAAGCATTGGCGGCGCAGGCATGAAGCTGTTTTCGCGCAGCCTCAAATCCATTTTGCTATGGCTGCTGGTGCCGGCGCTTTTGCTTACCATGCTGACCGCCCTGGGATTGTCGAGCAAGGACCTGCGCAAGCAAATTACAGTGGCCTACGATCGCTCCCTGGTCGGCGCGCTCAATTCACTGAACCATAACATCTCTACCCAAAGTGGCGGGCTCTCGCTGGAGCAGCCCTACACTCTGCTGGAGTTTTACGAGCTGACGGCCAATGCCGACGTATTTTTCAAGATTGCCGCCGACGACGGCCTGTCGGTTATTGGCAATGCCGATCTGCCGATGCCGGAAATGGCTCTGGAGTCGGGCAAAGCCTATTTTTTCGATACTGTTTATCTGGGCGAGCCGGTGCGCTCGGTGGTCATGGCGCGCGAAGCCGTGCCGCCCCTGTACGGCGATAAAAGCGTACGCATCATCATTCAGGTTGCCGAAGGCATTGGCGATAGGGAATCCTTTATCAACCGCATGTTATGGCGCTCGGTAGGGCGGGATCTGCTGCTCATTGCCGTTGTGATGATCATTGTGATCGTCGGTATTGTTTTCGCCGTACGGCCGCTGGAGCGCCTGCGCTACGAGATGCGCTCGCGCACCCTCAATGATCTGCGGCCGGTAAGCACAGAGGGGATGCCCAAAGAGGTCAAGCCGCTGGTCAATGCGATCAACCAGCACATGCAGCGCTATACCGAGCAGGCGGGCCGCCAGCGCCAGTTTCTGGATGACGCTTCGCATCAGCTGAAAACTCCGTTGGCTGTGCTCAAGACACAGCTGGATTACGCCTTGCGTGAATCGGACCCGCAGGAAGTGCGCGAGGTGCTGCTGTCCATGCATGAAGGGGTGGATCGAGCCATCCGCATGACCAGCCAGATGCTGGCGTTGGCGCGCGTGCGCGATTCGCTGGATACCCAGGTCTGGCAAGATAGCGCCCCGGTTGATCTGGGTGCAGTGGTCAATGAACTGGTGCGCGATCTGTGGCCGGTCATACGCGAGCGACGCATTGACCTGGAAGTCATGCCGCCCGATACCCCGCTGTACGTGCGCGGGGTTGCCTGGTTGTTGCAGGAAGCGTTGCGTAACGTGCTGGATAATGCCATTCGCTATTGTCCGCAACAGGGGACGGTCGCAATTTCGCTGGTGCGCCTGGACGATACGACGGCCCAGGTCGTGGTCGAAGATAATGGCCCGGGGATGTCCGAAGAGGACAGGCAGAAAGCCGGCACCCGCTTCCGGCGGGGCAAGGCGGGCAAACATTTGCCCGGAGCCGGCCTGGGGCTGGCCATTGTCAGCACCATCTTGCAAATGCATCAGGCCCGGATGGTTCTCGAGCCTGGCGAGCGGCTCAAGGGCTTGCGTGTGCGCCTAGTGTTTACCCTTAATTTGACGCCTTAAACGGCATTGCCGCCGTTTTTGAAAGGCAATCGAAAGGTTCCATCTGTAAGGTACGCAAAGTTCATTGGTCCCGTGCGTCGCGGCGGTTGCGCAACGCGCAGGGCGGGTTTTGCCAGGATTTGGTGCGCGCATGTGCGCCAGAGCAACAGGCAGAACCGAACGGCTGGTCAGGCTGCAGGCCCGGCCAATTCCTACCATTTAATTATAAAGATGAGACTAACCATGCGTTCTTCTTTCCTGTCCCGAGCCTTCGGTGCTTCTGTCATTGCTGCTCAGCTTGCGATTGCACCGGCCGCGTTTGCCGACGAACCCCGTCGTCCTGAATGTATTGCACCGGCCCAGCCGGGTGGTGGTTTTGACCTGACCTGCCGTCTGGCGCAGGAAGGCCTCAAACAGAGTGGCGCCCTCAAGTCCGCGATGCGCATCGTGTATATGCCCGGTGGCATTGGCGCTGTTGCCTACAATAACGTGGTTGCACAAAAACCGTCTGAAGGCGGCAATATTGTGGCGTTTTCGGGCGGCTCATTGCTCAATCTGGCCCAGGGCAAGTTCGGCAAGTACAACGAAAACGATGTCCGCTGGCTTGCCGCCGTGGGTACCGATTACGGCGTGGCTGTCGTACGCGATGATTCTCCCTATAAAGATCTGAAATCGCTAATGCAGGCGTTCAAGGATGATCCGACCAAGATCGTGCTTGGCGCCGGTGGCACCGTAGGCAGTCAGGACTGGATGAAGGCGGCGCTCACGGCCAAGGCAGCGGGCGTGGATTACAAGAAGATGCGTTTTGTCGCCTTTGAAGGGGGCGGCGAGTCTGTCACCGCACTGCGTGGCGGCCATATTCAAGCCTATATGGGTGATGCGGCAGAAGCCTTCACCATGCTCGAAGGCGGCGCGCCCATCAGAGTGCTGGCCGTATTCAACGACAAGCGTCTGGAAGGCAAGTTCAAGGACGTACCCACCGCCAAGGAACAGGGCTTTGATATTCAGTGGCCGATTATTCGCGGTTACTATGTCGGCCCCAAAGTGTCCGACGCAGATTACACCTTCTGGCTTGATGCTTTCAAGAAGATGACTGGCGATCCGGGCTTTGCCAAACTGCGCGAACAGCAGGGCCTGTTTCCCTTTGACAAAACCGGTCCCGAGCTGGACGCCTACGTTAAGCAACAGGTTGCCGAGTACCGGAAACTGGCCGATTCCTTTGGCCTGATGAAAAAATAACAGTGCCGCCTGACCGCTGCCGCCAGTACACGCGGGCAGCGGCCGGCGCTGACGCGCTGTGACAATCTCTGTCTGGAACTACCACCATGAATGATCGCATATTGGGGATTGTATCCCTGGGGCTTGCCATATTCCTGACCATCTTCGGCTGGAACCTGCATGCACCCGTTTCCTACGAGCCCGTGGGCCCGCGCGCCTTTCCGTTGCTCATTGCGCTGGTCATCGGCCTGTGCGGGCTGTGGCTTATTTACAAAAACGAATTTACCGCCGAGGCCAATCCGCCCGGCGCCAATAGCCGCATTTTCCTGATGGTGCTGGTTGCCATGGGTTACGCATTCCTGTTTCAATGGCTCGGCTTCATTATTGCTACCGCGCTCATGACTGTGCTGGTCGGTCGCCTGTTCGGCGGTGCCTGGATCAAGTGTCTGATCGGCGGCGTTGTCATGGGTATTTTGTTTTTCCTGCTGTTTGATCGCGCGCTTGATGTCGTGCTGCCAACAGGTATTCTGGAGGGCTTGCTATGAGCGGCTTACTCGATCATTTATCTATCGGTTTCGGTGTTGCACTGACCTGGAGTAATCTGCTCATTGCGGCGGTCGGCGCTTTCCTTGGTACGCTGGTGGGCGTGCTGCCCGGCCTGGGACCCATCAATGGCGTAGCCATGTTGATTCCGTTGGCATTTGCCATGAACTTTCCGCCTGAATCTGCCCTGATTCTGCTGGCGGCCGTCTATGTAGGCGCTGAATATGGCGGGCGGATTACATCGATTCTGCTCAACGTACCTGGTGAAGCCAGTGCGATCATGACCACGCTTGATGGCTATCCGCTGGCGCGCCAGGGCCTGGCCAATGTCGCGCTGTCGTTGTCTGCCTGGTCTGCTTTCTTCGGCGCCATGGTTTCGGTGGTCGGCATTATGCTGCTGGCGCCGATGCTGGCGCGCTGGGCCCTGGCTTTTGGCCCGCCCGAGTATTTTGTCCTGATGATTTTTTCGTTTTGCTGCCTGACCAGCCTGCTGGGTAAAAAACCGGTCAAGGGAACGCTGGCGGCCATGCTGGGTCTGGCCATTTCTGTGGTTGGCGTGGATGCCAACTCCGGGGTCTATCGCTATACGTTTGACTCGGTGCATCTGGCCGATGGCATCGAGTTCGTGGTCGTCGTGATTGCGCTGTTTGCAGTGGCCGAGCTACTTGAAATGCTTGAGAAGGTCATGGGCGGACAGCACGTGGAAGTCGATTCCAGTGGCCGTAAAATGTTCAATCTGAAAGAGCTGGCCTTTACCTGGTGGAGTGTCGTGCGCAGCTCCTTTGTCGGCTTTGTCGTGGGCGTACTGCCGGGTGCCGGTGCCAGTGTGGCCGCAGCGGTGGCCTATTCACAGGAAAAGCGCATCATCGAGGGCAAGGATCCCAATGCCAAGTTTGGTAAGGGCGATATGCGTGGCCTGGTTGCACCGGAAGCGGCAGCGACCGGCTCTGCCATCGGCTCCTTTGTGCCCATGCTGACCCTGGGGGTACCTGGTTCGGGCACCACGGCGGTGATGATGGGTGCGCTCACGCTGTATAACATTACGCCCGGTCCGGTGCTGTTTGAATCCAAACCCGAACTGGTGTGGGGGCTGATCGCATCGCTGTTTATTGCCAACGTCATGCTGTTTATCATGAACGTACCGATGGTGCGGGTGTTCTCCAAAGTGCTTGCCGTTCCTGGCTGGCTACTGGTCCCGGGCATTTTGTGCATCAGCTTTATCGGTGTGTATGCGATCAATGCAGGCAGTTTTGATCTGATGATGGTTGTGATAGTCGGCGTGATCGGTTACTGGTTGCGCAAGATGGAAATTCCCATGGCGCCGCTGGTGCTTGGGGTGGTGCTGGGCGACATGATGGAGCAAAACCTGCGCCGCGCCCTGTCCATTACCAATGGCGACGCCACGATCCTGGTTCAGAGCAATATCTCCATCGGCCTGTGGATCGCGTCGGCGGCGGTTGTGGTAGTGCCGTTGCTGTTGCGCAAGTTCAGTCGCAAAGGCAAAAAGCTGTTGGCGCAAGCCGCAGACGACGGTGAGTAAGCGGTACTGATCGTACTGTGCCGCAGTATCAAAAAGGGGTGCCCGGTGGGGCGCCCCTTTTTGTTTGAGCAAGTAAAGCGTGATGGCCGTGGGTTATTTCATACGTCATAGGGTGACGGACTGCGCAACACGGAGCCAATCACATTTGTGCGTAGCGCAACGTGGTTTCCAGCGCCTGCTGCAGCAATGGGGTAACCCTGGCTGCCTTGGCCTGATCGTAGGCAAAGGGCCGGGACTCCTGCATATAGGCAATCTGGGTCAGTTCCAGTTGTACTGCGTGAATGCGCTCGGCCGGGTTGCCATACTGGCGGGTGATATAGCCGCCCTTGAAGCGACCATTGGCCGCAGCGGTAAACTGTCCATCCTGTTCGATCTGTTGCGCGAGCACCGAGCACAGTTGTGGATGCGCGCTTTGATTATTGGCGGTGCCGAAATTGAAGTCTGTCAGTTTGCCGGGAAAAAAACGGCTGATCTCGGAACGGATGGAATGCGCTTCCCACAGAACCGCAAACCCGTGTTCCTGCTTGATACGCTGCAGCTCTGTTTGCAGCGCCGTGTGATACGGCTCCCAGAACAATTGCCGACGCCGGATTTTTTCCTGCTCTGACGGTTCGCGCCCCGCCAGATAAAGTGGTTCCTTGTCAAAGGTGTCTACGGGACACAAGCCGGTGGTGTCCTGGCCCGGATACAGGTTCTCGTCATCGTGCGGGCGGTTCAGATCAATAATATAGCGCGAATAGACCGGCGTCAGAAAAGAGGCGCCGCCATCCCTGGCGAATCCGTAAAGCCGGTCCAGATGCCAGTCGGTATCATCCACGAATCCGGCCACTTGCGTGAAGTTCGTGGCAATCTGCGGATCCAGCCTGGTCCCCATGTGGGGAATGGAAATGAGCAGGGGGATAGCGCCTTGCTGCAGGGAAAAAATGGGTTCCGACATGGTTACTCCGTTGGGTCGTTCAACGTGGCTTCAGAAACCGACGGCCTGACCATCGCGGCGGGAGTCGGACGCTGCGTAATAGCCATGCTCTGCTTTATAAATAAGCTGTGCGGAGCCAAACTCAAGGCTGTCGGCAGCTGCGACGTCTACCCGGTGCCCACGCGCCTTCAGGCTCTGGATCACGGCCTCAGGCGTATGGGCTTCCAGATACACGATAGGACCGTTTTCCACGCGAAAGCGCGGCGCATCGCTCATGGCTTGCGGGTTTTGTGCGAATGCCCCCAGGCGCGCCACCATTTGCGCATGTCCCTGCGCCTGCATGCTGCCGCCCATGACGCCAAATGACATCAGCGGCTTGCCCTGGCGGGTGATAAAGCCGGGGATAATGGTGTGCATGGGTTTTTTCTTTGGTCCGACACAGTTGGCATGCCCCTGACGAACATTGAAGCCGCAGCCGCGGTTATGCAATGCAATGCCGGTGCCCGGGACAACCACGCCGGAGCCAAAGCCGTGATAATTGGACTGGATGAACGACACCATCGTGCCGTCCTGATCAGCGGCGGTCAGATAAACCGTACCGCCACTGGCAGGCATGCCGGCCGCCGGCGTCGACGCTTTGTCCATATTAATAAGGCGGGCGCGTTCCTTCAGATAGGCAGGCGACAACAGGTCTGCCGTGGTCATTGTCATATGGGCAGGATCGGCAATATGTTCATGCAGATCGGCAAACGCCAGTTTCATGGCCTCAACGCCCACATGATAAAAGTCGGGGCTGTCTACGCCCATGGATTCAAGATCGAACTGATCCAGGATGCCGACACCCATCAGGGCGGCAATACCCTGGCCATTGGGCGGAATCTCGTGCAGCGTCAGGTCACGAAAGTTGGCACTGATGGGCTCAACCCATTCTGCCGCAGCGCTGTCCATGTCGGCCGCAGTCAGATAGCCGCCGGTCTGCTCGGCAAAGGCAATGATTTTTTCGGCAAGTGCGCCGCGGTAGAAGCTTTCGCCGCGGGTCTGGGCAATGTCCTTCAGGGTCGCGGCCTGTTCAGGAAACGTCCATAACTGGCCGGCCGTGGGAAACCCGCCCTCAGGCATAAATGCCTGGGCAAAACCGGGCTGGTCCTTGCAGGTCTCGCCCTGTGCAGCCCAGATGCGTGCAATGGTCGGTGAAACCATAAAGCCCTGTTCCGCATAGCGGATGGCTGGTTCAAACAGCGCTTCAAAGGGCAATTTGCCGAATCGTTCCGACAGGGCACGCCAGCCGGCCACCTGCGTAGGTACGGTGACGGTGCCCCACCCCTTGCCGGGCATCGTCGGCTGGTCCTTGAACAGGTCATACGTCCATTTTTCGGGAGAGCGGCCACACGCGCTCAGTCCGTACAGTTTGCCTTCATGCCAGATCTGCACGAACAGATCGCCGCCAATACCGTTCATGACCGGTTCCACCACTGTCAGGGCGATCGCGGTAGCCAGCGCGCTGTCGACCGCGTTGCCGCCGCGGTAAAGCATGGACAGCCCGGCCTGCGCGGCCAGCGGTTGCGAAGTGCTGACAACATTGCGAGCAAAAACGGGCATTTTCTGTGAACGGTAAGGGAAGGACCAGTTTAAATCGGACATGGGAAATATTTCACTTCTGTTGAATGGAGGGAAGCAGCGCTCAAAAGCGATGCCATTTGTGTTATTTCATAATGAACATGATAATCATAGCTTATTATCAATGCACAACCGGCAGGACGCAGCGGGCCCCCGCATTTGCGTGAGCGGCCTGGCTACTTTGCCGGCCCACTCGCACGCGCTCAGGCGCTAGCCTGTGCCTGCTCTGCGACAATTCCTTTGGTGATTTCCCGGACAAAAGCCGGCGCGCTCGCCAAGCGGGCAGATAGCATGGATAATAACTATGAACCAGACGCAACCGATATTGGAGACACAATGAGCAATTCAATTTCACAGCAGGGCAGTGACGACATCGCCTTTCACATGCATCCCTACACCAATGCGATCACGCATGCGTCACAGGGGCCATTGGTTATCACCCGCGGTGATGGCATTTATGTGGAAGATGAAAACGGCAAAAAATACATCGAAGCCATGGCTGGCTTGTGGAGCGTTGCGGTCGGTTTCAGTGAGCAGCGACTGGTAGATGCCGCCATGCGCCAGATGCAGACGCTGCCGTTCTATCATTTGTTTACGCACAAAACGCATGAAGCCGCTGTCCGTTTTGCCAAAACCCTGATTGACCTGGCGCCGGTGCCGATGAGCAAGGTGTTCTTTACCAATTCCGGCTCAGAAGCCAACGATACGGTCATGAAACTTCTGTGGTATCGCTCCAATGCATTGGGCCAGCCGAACAAGAAAAAACTCATCGCCCGTCATAAGGGCTACCACGGTGTCACCATCGCATCGGCCAGCCTGACCGGCCTGCCGGGCAATCACAAAGGCTTTGACCTGCCCATTGAACGCGTATTGCATACGACATGTCCTCACTACTGGCGCGAAGGGCGGGACGGCGAAACCGAAGAGGAATTTGCCACCCGCATGGCGGCAGACCTGGAGGCGCTGATCCAGAAAGAAGGTCCCGATACCATCGCTGCCTTCTTTGCCGAACCGGTCATGGGCGCGGGCGGGGTCATTGTGCCGCCGAAAACCTATTGGGAAAAAATCCAGGCCGTGCTGAACAAATATGACGTGCTGCTGGTGGCCGACGAGGTCATTTGCGGGTTCGGACGCACCGGCAAAATGTTTGCCAGTGAAACCTATGACATCAAACCTGATGTGATGGTGCTGTCCAAACAGATTTCCTCTTCGTATCAGCCGCTGTCAGCCATATTGCTCAACAGCCGCATGTTTGATCCGATTGCAGACGAAAGCAACAAGCTTGGCGTGCTGGGGCATGGTTTTACAGCCGGCGGCCATCCGGTCGCGGTTGCCGTGGGCCAGGAAAACGTGAATATCATTCGCGAGAGAAATCTTGTACAAAATGCATCTGTGACAGGTGCGCATCTGCAGCAACGGCTTGCCGGCCTGAGTGATCATCCGCTGGTGGGCGAGGTGCGCGGAGTGGGGCTGATCGCGGGCGTAGAGCTGGTGACGGACAAAGCGGCCAAAACGGCATTGGCCAGTCCCGGGCAACTGGGCACCGCCGTTGGCCGCAAGCTGCAGGAACTGGGTGTGATTACGCGCAATATCGGCGATACCCTGGCGTTTTGCCCGCCGTTGATTATTACTGCCGAGCAGGTGGATACCCTGGTCGACGCGGTCACGCAGGCGCTGGATGCCACCCAGCAGTCGCTCAGGTCCTGAACCTGATCCACCCGGGCTGCAAACCTGACGGGGCGCAGCCAGGCAAACACATTTGAAATATTTCAGATGTGTTTGCCATGTGCAATACAATGATATGCGCCGGTTGGTGGCGGGGTCGTCGTAGGCGGGACCTGTCGCTGCATGAGTGATACTGGGAGAAGCAAGGCTTATGTCTGCAGCAATTGCGAATAACAACAATCCTCTGGTGCGTTTTAAGAACGTGCGCAAGAGTTACGATGGCAAAAACCAGGTTGTCAGGCACCTGAACCTGGATATCCGGCAAGGCGAGTTTCTGACGCTGCTGGGTCCTTCAGGATCGGGTAAAACCACCACGCTCATGATGCTGGCCGGTTTCGAGACGCCGACCTCCGGCACCATTGAACTGGCCGGCGAGCAAATAGATAACCTGCCGCCTCACAAACGTAATATCGGCATGGTCTTTCAGAATTACGCCCTGTTTCCGCATATGACGGTTCAGGAAAATGTGGCCTTTCCCCTCAAAGTGCGCAAATTTGATGCCGACGCGCAGCAAAAGAAAGTCAAAACGGCGTTGGCCATGGTGCAGCTCGATGGGATGGAAAAGCGTTATCCCGCGCAATTGTCTGGCGGGCAGCAGCAACGTGTGGCGCTGGCCCGGGCACTGGTCTTTGAGCCAGAGCTGGTGCTGATGGACGAACCGCTGGGGGCGCTGGACAAACAGTTGCGCGAACACATGCAACTGGAAATCAAACGGCTGCATGGCGAACTGGGTGTCACGGTCGTTTATGTGACGCATGATCAGGACGAGGCGTTGACCATGTCGGATCGCGTTGCCGTTTTCCATGACGGCATGGTCCAGCAAATTGGCTCTCCCCAGGATATATACGAAACGCCTGACACCGCCTTTGTCGCCGGTTTTATCGGCGAGAACAATCGCACCCATGGCACCATTACGCAGGCCGGCGTGCGCCAGGCCACGGTCAACCTCGATAGCGGCATGCAACTGCAGGGCACGCAACAATTGGGAATGAAGGTCGGTGACCGTGTTTCAGTCTCCATTCGTCCCGAACGAATTGCGCTCAATCCGGCGGAAAATTCCACCGATGTGCGTTGTCAGGGCAAGGTACGGGAAGTCATTTATCTGGGAGATCACGTTCGTGTTCGACTGGTGATCAACGGCGATCCTGATTTTGTGGTGAAACAGCCGGTGTCACAGGTGCGGCAGAAAATAACGGTAGGCGATACAGTTGATCTGGGCTGGAATCACGAGTTTGTGCGGCTTCTGGATCCCATCGAGAAGACGGCAGCGGTATAACAACCTTTTATGTGGAGCGGACAAAATGAAAAAGACAACAATCAAAGCTGCAGTGTTGCGCACGGCGGCCATGGCCTGTCTGGGGTTGGGCATGAGCGGCGTGTATGCGGCCGATAGCCTGACACTGGTCTCCTTTGGCGGGGATAATAAAACCGCGCAGGAAAAAGCCTATTACGGACCGTATGAAAAGGCGACGGGCACCAAGATAACGGCTGCTGAATACAACGGAGAGCAAGCCAAGATCAAGGCCATGGTAGATACCAACAGCGTCAGCTGGGATGCGGTGGAAGTGGAAAGCCCCGAGCTGGTGCGCGGTTGCGAAGAGGGGCTGTTCGAACCCATCGACTGGGGTGTGATCGGCAACAAGGCCGATTTTATCGAGGCGGCGACCGACAAGGACTGCGGCGTGGGCATGTTTGTGTGGTCGGTCGCACTGTCCTACAATGCCGACAAATTCAAGGACAATGCCCCCAAAAGCTGGGCCGACTTCTGGGACGTGAAAAAATATCCCGGCAAGCGGGGCTTGCGCAAGGGCGCCAAGTACACACTTGAAATTGCCCTGATGGCCGATGGCGTACCGCCCAAAGAAGTGTACAAAGTGCTGGCGACGCCGGAAGGCGTGGATCGCGCCTTTGCCAAGCTCGATCAGCTCAAGCCCAATATCCAGTGGTGGGAATCCGGTGCGCAGCCTGCACAGTATCTGGTGTCCGGCGATGTAGTCATGACCTCTGCCTATAACGGCAGGATCTCGCAGGCGACCCGCGAAGGTAAAAATCTAAAAGTGGTCTGGGATGGCAGCGTCTACGACCTGGACTATTGGGCGATTCCCAAAGGCGGCGCCAACAAGGCAGAGACAATGAAATTTATCGCCTTTGCCAGCAAGCCTGAAACACAGAAAGTGTATGCTGAAAATATCGCTTATGGCGCCGTCAATAAAAACGCAATCGGGCTGATCGACAAGAAATACCTGGCCGATATGCCGACTGCCCCGGATAATGAAAAGAATGCCATTGCACTGGATGTGAACTTCTGGATCGATAACGGTGTTTCTCTGGAGCAGCGTTATAACGCCTGGGTTGCCAAATAATGGCTGGGCCACGCAAGGCGCTCTGGCTGGTTATGCCGCTGCTGCTGTTTCTGCTGCTGACCTTTGTGGCGCCGATCGCTTCGTTTCTGGGCAAAAGCGTGGCCAATCCCGAGGTGGTCACGGTCCTGCCGGCCACCGTCAAAGCACTTAACAAGTGGGAGCCGGGTACGCCGGTAGATGAAGATATGTACCGTGCCCTGGCCGATGATCTGGCCCGGGCGCGGGCCGAGCAGGCCATGGGCCCGCTGATGCAGCGGCTCAATTTCGAGCAGGCGGGGTTTCGCACGCTGATTGCCAAAACAGCACGCAGGCTGCCTTTCAAGATAGATCCGCCCAGTTTCCAGAAAGCGTTTGAAGAGATTGACCCGCGTTGGTCGGATCAGGATTATTGGGGCATATTGAAAAACAATGCCCGCGCGCAAACGCCATACTATCTGCTGACCGCCCTGGATCTCAGACAGGCTCCCGATGGCAGCATCCAGGCGGCACCGCCGGACCAGGGCATTTTCAAGGCCATTTATTTGCGCACGTTCTGGATGGCTGCCGTGGTCACGCTGGTGGCGCTGGTGCTGGCTTATCCGCTGGCCTATCTGCTGGCGCGCTTGCCGGCGCGCACCAGCAACCTGTTGATGATTCTGGTGTTGCTGCCGTTCTGGACCTCGTTGTTGGTGCGTACGGCGGCATGGATCGTGCTATTGCAAAATGGCGGCCTGATCAATCGCCTACTGATACAGATCGGGCTCATCGATGCGCCGATGCAATTGGTGTTCAACCGTCTGGGCGTCTATATTGCCATGGTACACATCATGCTTCCGTTCATGATCCTGCCTTTATATAGTGTGATGAAAGGCATTTCTCCTACCTATATGCGTGCGGCCGTGTCTCTCGGCTGCCATCCCTTGCGCAGTTTCTGGGCGGTGTACTTTCCGCAGACGCTGCCCGGCATTGGCGCAGGCTGTCTGCTGGTCTTCATTACGGCAATTGGCTATTACATTACACCCGCACTGCTGGGCGGACCGAAAGATCAGATGATCAGCTACTTTATTGCCTTCTATACCAACGGCACCATCAATTGGGGCCTGGCCGGGGCGTTGGCGGCCATGCTGCTGCTGGCGACATTGATACTGTATGCGGTCTACAGCCGGTTAAGCGGCTCGACCCGCCTGGGGGTGGCCTAAATGGCGCAGGAAAATACCATTCGCACGCCGTCCGAGCGCATCTGGCGCGTACTGCACTGGCTGCTGGCCATCCTGGTGTTGCTGTTTCTGATTGTGCCGGTGCTGGTCATTGTCCCGTTGTCCTTCAACGACAGTTCCTTTCTGGTGTATCCGCTCAGTGGTTTTTCCCTGCGCTGGTATGAGAATTTTTTCCAGTCGCCTGAATGGATGCTTGGCCTGAAAAATACGCTGATTGTCGCGCCGCTGGCGACGGTGATTGCCACGGTATTGGGAACGGCGGCCGCGCTGGCGCTGTACCGGGCGCGTTTTCCGGGCAAGGGGCTATTGCTGGCGTTGCTGATTTCTCCCATGGTCGTGCCGGTTGTCATCCTGGGTGTAGCTGCCTATCTGTTTTTCGCACCAATGGGCCTGGCCAATAATCTGGGCTTGCTGGTGGTCATGCATGCGGTGCTGGGTGCGCCCTTTGTGCTGATCACCGTGATGGCCACGCTCGAGGGTTACGATACCAATCTTGCAAGGGCGGCGGCCAGCCTGGGTGCCCCTCCCTTGTATGTGTTCCGTCGGGTCACGCTGCCGCTGATTGCGCCTGGCGTGATCTCGGGGGCGCTGTTCGCTTTTGGCACCTCTTTCGATGAAGTGGTCATGACGCTGTTCATTGCGGGCCCTGACCAGTACACCTTGCCGCGCGTCATGTTCAGCGGGATCCGCGAGAATCTGAATCCGACGATCGCTGCCGCAGCGACATTGCTGATTCTGTTTTCGGTCGCCATGCTGCTGACGCTGGAATGGCTGCGGCGCCGGGCAGAAAAGCTGCGCATGGCGATGCCCCAGGCATAAAACGACATTGCAGCCGAGCGCTTGATATTTTTAGTATTTGTAATTTAGCGTTGCCATAAAGTTGCGCCCTTCGCCCCACGCGCCCTGACTGTAGAAGCCAACTTGCTGATAATATTTTTTGTTCAAAATATTGTTCAGATTCAACTGCACCGACACCCGATCATTGACCTGATAGCGGGCCATTAAATCGACCAGGGCATAGGATCCCTGCGAGACCCGTTCCTGGCCGTCAGGGCCATTGGCCTTCGCATACAGCTTGCTTTGCCAATTGACGCCGCCGCCTACGGTCAGGCCGTGGAGCATGCCAGATAACCGATAGGTCGTAAACAATTTGAATAATGTTCTTGGCTGATTGGTCTGGATTGCGTTTCGCTCTGCATCATGCGCAGTCCAGTGGGTAAGGCCGGCAGCCAGGTTCCATCCCTCCAGTGGCTCGCCCGAAATTTCCAGGTCGTAGCCCCGGCTGCGCGTTCCTTTTGCTGCATAATAGGCTTGGTTCACTGTGCCAGGAATCAGGTAGCCCACGTCGGTCTGAGCCAGGTTGTCCTGGTCAATCTGAAACAGCGCTGCGCTTGCATTCAGTCGCCCCTCCAGAAAACTGCCTTTGATGCCCACTTCATAGGCTTCGCCTTCCAGCGGATCCAGCCAGCGTCCATCCCGATCCTGGTAGTCCTGGGGATTGAAAATGCTGGTATAGCTCACGTAGGCAGTCAGATTGTCATTCAGATCATAAAGAATACCTGCGTATGGCGTAAAGGCGGATTTGCTGAATTTGTACGGAGACGTTCCCTTTTGGTCCGTCTTCCATTCGCTATAGCGACCACCCAGGATCACCTTGAGCGAGTCAGTCAGGTTCACACGGGCAGCGGCGTAGAGCCCGGTCTGCCGGGTCCTGCCATCCAGCGAGACCGATTCCTCTGCCCATTGCGGCTGCGCATACGACCCGTCCCACTCAAGGAAGTTGCCTATGGGGGCGACATTCATGGGCGAGCGCCCGTGAAACAGCTCTTTTTGTCGGCTGTGACTGGCGCCGAAAACAAGCTCATGCTGGCGCCCGAACAGCTCGATAGGCCCGGACACTTTGATATCTGCGCTCTTTTGCGTGCGGTCGCCGTAATAACGAGCCGGGCTGGCAGCCATTCCCAGCCCGGTCTCCCGGTCGGGCCAGCCGCTGGTGAACAACAGCTTTTCATCGGATTCGTTTTTGCTGTAATTGAGCAGCGCATCCACCCGCCAGCCATTGTCGAACTCATGCTCAAGATTCAAAAATGCGCCCTGCGTTGTGCTGGCCCATTTACTCCAGTCCGTGCCGATATTCAGTCCGCGATCCCAGTCTGTACGGCTGCCGTCCGCATACCATAGGGGGAAACCACCCCATGCACTTGCTTTGGGCGCATTGTCCTGGTAGTGATAGCCCAGGCGCAGCACCGTGCTATCGGTCAGATCCGCTTCGATGGTCCCGTAGAAAATCGATTTGCGTGTGCTGTAGCGGTCCAGATAGGAGTGACCCTGCTGGTGCGCGCCCACGATGCGGCCACGGACGCGGCCGTCTGCCGTCAAGGGCGTCTGCAAATCTGCGGATGCCCGGTAAGTATCGTGGGAACCGGCGCCCAGGGAAAGGTCGGCCGCAAACTGCCTGCTGGTCGCGCGCTTGCGTACGAAATTGACGGCCGCAGAGGGGTTGCCGGCTCCGGTCATCAACCCCGTAGCGCCTCGCACCACCTCAATACGGTCATAAATGATTGGATCAATGGCCGATTCGCCAGCCGCCCATCCAGTGCCGCCTGTCACGGCAGTCGGAATGCCGTCATACAAGTAGGTATCGATGGAAAAGCCGCGTGAATTGAAACTGTAGCGCTCGGTGTCGTAATTCTGGACTGAGATACCGGGCGTACTTGCCAGTACATCTTTTACAGACTGCATAGTCTGGTCCTCAATGCGCTGGCGGGTAACCACGGTCACGGACTGCGGTGTCTCGCGCAGAGACAGCGACAAACCGGTACTGGCGCGGGTTGCACGAGGCGTGTATGAGCGCGTGCCTTCGGTAGTTACATCTTCTGCGGCGCGGGCGGCAATAGCCTGCAGCGTGGTGACTGGCGCTGCAGCGTCGCTGTTGTCGGACGCGCTTGCCGGAACCTGTGCAAATGAAGCGCTATACATTGTCATCGTCAGCGTGCCTAGCACCAATTGAGTCAGACGCGAGATGGGTAAAGCGTTATCGCGCTGACGAGTAACCGGGCAAGGACCCAAATGCTGGCGCATGACATATTCTCCTGGATTGTTTTAGTATTTCAAATGATTACGAGACGTTGAATTGTAATGTAAATGATTCGCATTTCAACTGTGAGGTTGAAATTATGCTCATAAACCGTTTAGCCACGGGAGAAAATTGCATGAAAATGTTGTTTTAATGATGTCTACGGCTGGGTAGGCATTGACTAGAGCGTGTGACAAGGCAAGCCGGTTTCCAGCAGCGAATTACGGAAGTTGTCTGAGGAAAATGAATTGATTTACGCAAAAATCGGTTTGATTTCACCGCTCATGGCACTATTGCATGTAGGCATCCAATGCCATAATAAGATACGTGATATTCTCTTAAATAGTGATAACAAAATGCTAATCCGACTTCGACGGGTACCCCAGAAAATATGGCCATAGCGAAATCTGTAAAAACACGGCGGCGTGGTGCCAGGCTTGAGCAGGCTATTATTGAGGTAGCCTGGGACAGGCTGGTTGAGCATGGGTACACGTCTCTGACCATGGAAATGGTTGCCAGCGCAGCCCACACCAGTCGCTCGGTGCTTGCGCGGCGCTGGAACAGTAAAGCAGCCCTGGTGCTGGCGGCCATTGAATACCAGCTTTCCAGGCATCCGCCGCAAGTACGCGATCAGGGCGATGTGCGCGCTGAGCTGCTGGAGTATTTGCAGCGTCTTGGCCAATTTGCGCCCATCTTCGCAACGATTAATGCCTTGCTGTCGAACGACATGTTTCGCAAGGCCTTTGCGACGCCGGAAGAGGTCAGGCGGGCGCTGAGTGCGGGCAGGACGGATAATCTGAGTGTGATTCTGGACCGTGCTGTGGCACGCGACGAAATCGATCCGGACAAGTTGATTCCGCCCGTCAAGACTGTTGTCCGGGATCTGTTGCGCCACCATGTCATGATGCACCGGGTCGCGCCGTCCGAACAATTGTGCGCCGCCTGGGTCGATTCAATTTTTCTTCCGCTGGTGCGACGCCCCTGAGCCTGAGCTCGAGGCCATTGGCCTGCATTGCCCGGTCACTAGAAGCGATAGGCAACACCAAGGGCGCCCACTGCCTGCGATTTGCGCCGGACCAGCGGGCTGTCAGCCGCGTTCCCCATGAGCCGGCTGACACCGGCAGCGCCGGTGATGCTCCATGTCTTGGTCAGGTCATAACTGAAGCCAAGCCGCAGGGAAACATCCTTGAATCCGGCAGACGGCCGGTATTCGGACAAGCCGGAGCGAGCCGCCTGCTGCGCATTGATGCCGAAATAACTGTCCATATACTTGGCGTTGGCCCAATTGAGCGACACACTGGGGATGACTTTAAATCGTTCCGATATTGAATACGGATAAGAGACGCGTGCATTCGCAATGAGTCCGCGCTCGCTTTTGCTGATTGCCTGCGTTGCCGACACCGTGAAGATCGCTCCCCAGGCGCTCGTTGATACAAAAATACGTGCGCCCAGGGCATTGGACAGCTTGCCGATGCCCTCAGGCGCGTCGCTTTTGCTATATCCCTCCATCATGTTCACGCCAGCTCCGATAGTCAGTTGCGCAGACTGCCAGATATTCAAGCCCAGACCATCGCCCGAGCGGGCAAAAAAACGCCCGTACTGGGCGTCCACCACGGGAAAGGGCTGCAGCCGATATTCATCGGCGCCTTCATAGCGCGGGGCTATGGCTGCGCCCAGGCCGAGTTTCAGATGATCGCCATCTGCGGCGTGAGCGGCCGCGGCTGTCAGGCTCAATAGAGCCAATAGGAGTCGGGACGGGATAGTCGGGGGTAAAAGGGCTTGTGCAGATCGAGGGGTTGAAACGGCATGCTTCATGCTGGCTCCAGAGGAAGGAACTTCGGTTTAAGGTTCGTGAAAGAATCTTAAAGACAATCCCTGGGCTTGTCAAAGTACGTCAATGTATCTTATTTTTGAATGAAAAAGATGCCGGACGGCGCATTGGCCGGGGCTGGAGGGAGTCTGCTATGTTGCGGGAAATGCGCTGTATCTATATATAGATCGCCGTTGGCTTCAGAGGTCGGGAGGTGGTGGTGATCTGATGGCGGCCGATTGGCGGCGACACTTGGACGGCTGCGCGAAGGCAGTACATTGAAGATCCTACAGAGGAACGCTACAGAGGAACGCTATCGAGGTAACCCTACAAAAGGGCAGGCGAGCCTGGGCGGGCCGTCGTCAATGATGGCGCGCCGGTTTTCGTTGACGCTATGGTCGATTAAACCTGTCACATTCCTTTTTGCCGCGCTCGCAGGCCCTTCTGCCAAAAAAGTTGTTGTTTTTCAAGTAGTAATTGGTCTTTTTAAGGTGTTTTGCACTTGCATCTGGTATGCAGATAGGATATATTAGAGGACTTCGTTCGTTTACGGGCGAGGAAACTATTTAAACAGATTTCAACCCAGGGTGGCGCACGCAAACTAACGGGCGCGGCCTGACGGGACCAAAACTGGTTATATGAATAGCATCTGGTGCTTGCTGGCCTGCCTGACGTGCTTGATTTACCCTGGTGTTTATCACAGGTAAATCGAAAACGAAGTGGGTCGAAATACCAGAAATGGCAAACGGGCTGTCGGGAGACCGGCAGTGTATGTAACTAAGTTGGAACAGGAATAATCATGATCCAAATGCAAAGCACGCTAGACGTGGCTGATAACACCGGTGCGCGCCGTATTATGTGCATCAAGGTGTTGGGCGGCTCAAAGCGCCGTTACGCAGCCATCGGTGACATCATTAAAGTGACTGTCAAGGATGCAGCTCCGCGCGGACGCGTCAAAAAAGGCGAAATCTATAACGCGGTCGTTGTACGTACCGCCAAGGGCGTTCGTCGTAAAGACGGTTCGCTGATTCGTTTTGGTGGAAACGCAGCTGTACTGCTGAACGCCAAACTTGAACCTATCGGTACACGTATTTTCGGGCCTGTTACGCGTGAACTGCGTACCGAGCGCTTCATGAAAATCGTGTCACTGGCACCTGAAGTGCTGTAAGGGGCAGATAGATGGAAAACATTCGTAAAGGTGACGAGGTTATCGTCCTTACCGGTCGTGATAAAAAGCGCCGCGGTGTCGTATTGGCCCGTGTTGACGCTAATTACGTCCTGGTTGAAGGCGTGAACGTTGTCAAAAAACACACTAAACCTAATCCGATGAGCAACAATCCCGGCGGCATCATTGATAAAACAATGCCTATTCACGTTTCTAACGTGGCATTGTTCAATCCTGCAACGGGCAAGGGCGATCGTGTAGGCGTCAAAGAAGTCGATGGACGTAACGTCCGTATTTACCGTTCTAACGGCGAAGTCGTTGGCGCGAAAGCGAAAGGGGCGTAATCATGGCTCGTTTGCAAGACTTATACAACAGCAAGATTGCTGGCGAAATGAAGAAACAGTTCGGTTACGAAAGTGACATGGAAGTGCCTCGCATTACCAAGATCACACTGAACATGGGCGTTTCTGAAGCCGTTGCTGACAAAAAAGTGATCGAACACGCTGTTTCAGACCTGACAAAAATTGCCGGTCAGAAACCCGTGGTGACTAAAACCAAAAAGGCGATTGCCGGTTTTAAAATCCGTGAAAACTATCCTATCGGCTGCATGGTGACATTGCGCGGTCAGCGTATGTACGAGTTTCTGGATCGTCTGGTTACGATCGCATTGCCTCGTGTGCGCGACTTCCGTGGTATCTCCGGTCGCGCGTTCGATGGTCGTGGTAACTACAACGTTGGGGTGAAAGAGCAAATCATTTTCCCTGAAATTGAATACGACAAAATCGACGCACTGCGTGGCCTGAATATCAGTATCACAACGACAGCTAAGACAGACGAAGAAGCCAAAGCGCTGCTAACAGCCTTCAGCTTCCCGTTTCGTAACTAAGGGGCGATGACGTGGCAAAACTTTCACTCATCAATCGCGATATCAAACGCGCCAAACTGGTTGAGAAATTCGCAGCCAAACGTGCAGCACTGACAGCGATCATTAACGACACATCGAAATCCGACGAAGAGCGCTACGACGCACGTTTGAAATTACAGCAATTACCGCGTAATGCAAACCCAACTCGTATGCGTAACCGTTGCGTTATCACCGGACGCCCACGTGGCGTGTTCAGCAAATTTGGTTTGACCCGTCACAAACTGCGCGAGATGGCAATGCGCGGAGAAGTGCCCGGTATGACCAAGGCTAGCTGGTAGGAGAATAAATTATGAGCATGAGCGATCCAATCGCCGATATGCTGACGCGTATCCGTAACGCGCAGCAAGTCGAGAAAGTCTCGGTATCGATGCCCTCCTCTAAGCTGAAAGTGGCTATTGCCACCGTGCTGAAAGAAGAAGGTTATATCGAGAGCTTTGAAATCAAAGGTGAAAAAGCCAAGCCCGAGCTTGAAATTTCACTGAAATACTACGCGGGACGTCCCGTGATCGAACGCATTGACCGCGTATCACGTCCTGGACTGCGCATCTACAAAGGCCGTGCTGCCATCCCTCAGGTGATGAACGGTCTGGGCGTAGCCATCGTCTCCACTTCACGTGGCGTCATGACAGACCGCAAGGCCCGTCATGAAGGCGTGGGCGGCGAAGTTCTGTGTTACGTGGCATAAGGAGAAGAATATGTCACGTATAGCAAAATATCCTGTTGAAGTCCCTAAAGGTGTTGAAGTTAGCATCACGGACAGCAACATTCATGTTAAAGGCCCTTTGGGTGAACTGAACCAGCAATTGGGCGGCGAAGTCGCTCTCAAGCTGGACGACGGCAAAATCTCTTTTACCGTGGCTGATGATTCACGCCATGCAAAAGAAATGTCCGGCACTCTGCGCGCCCTGGTAAACAATATGGTTACCGGCGTCAGCAAGGGTTTCGAACGTCGTCTGAATCTGGTTGGCGTGGGTTACCGTGCCCAGGTTCAGGGAGATTCACTCAAGCTTCAACTTGGTTTCTCGCATGACATCGTGCACCCGCTGCCAAAAAGCGTGAAAGCCGAATGCCCCACTCAGACCGAAATCGTTCTGAAGAGCTTCGACAAACAGGCTGTTGGCCAGGTTGCCGCGAAAGTCCGCGCCTATCGTCCACCAGAGCCCTACAAAGGCAAAGGTGTTCGTTATGCTGACGAACGCGTCATCATCAAAGAAACCAAGAAGAAATAATAGCGCAGGCAAGGATATATCATGGACAAAAAATTATCCCGTTTGCGTCGTGCAGTGGCGACTCGCCGGAAAATTGCAGAGCTCGGTACATACCGTCTGGCAGTTCACCGTTCGAATCTTCACATTTACGCAAACGTTATTTCGCCGGAAGGCGACAAGGTGTTGTTAACCGCTTCTACGCTCGAGCCAGAAGTCCGCAAGGAACTGGCCGAAGGCAAGAAAAATGGTGGCAACGTTGAGGCAGCCGTCATCGTTGGAAAACGGGTTGCCGAGAAAGCCAAGGCAGCGGGTATCGAGTCTGTAGCATTCGACCGTGCCGGTTTCCGTTACCATGGCCGCGTCAAGGCGCTGGCCGAAGCCGCGCGTGAAGCCGGCCTCAAGATCTAATCGAGGAATTGTCAAATGGCAAAAGCACAAGGCAAGAACGCCCCTGAGCAAGAACGCGATGACGGTTTTCGCGAGAAGATGATTGCGGTCAACCGTGTGACCAAGGTAGTTAAAGGTGGTCGCACAATGAGCTTCGCAGCCCTGACAGTAGTCGGTGATGGCGATGGCCGCATCGGTATGGGTAAAGGTAAAGCACGTGAGGTGCCCGTCGCAGTTCAGAAAGCAATGGAACAGGCCCGTCGTGGCATGGTTCGTATAGCTCTGAAAGAGGGTACCCTGCATCATACCGTCGTGGGTAAACATGGCGCATCTACCGTTTTGATTTCACCGGCTGCCGAAGGTACCGGAGTGATCGCCGGCGGTCCAATGCGCGCCATCTTCGAAGTGATGGGTGTACGCAACGTGGTTGCCAAGAGCCTGGGCTCAAGCAATCCGTACAACCTGGTACGCGCAACATTGAACGGTCTGAACGCCTGCCTGACACCTTCCGAGGTGGCAGCCAAGCGCGGCAAATCGGTCGAAGAGATTCTGGGGTAAATGATGGCACAGAAGAAGCAAATTAAAGTCACGCTTGTTCGGTCCGTTATCGGCACCAAACAAAGTCACCGCGATACAGTTCGCGGGTTGGGTTTGGGTAAAGTAAACAGCAGCCGTGTGCTGGTGGATACACCGGAAGTTCGCGGGATGATTCGCACAGTCGATTATCTCGTGTCCGTTTCGGAAGCCTGAAGCCTTATCGTAAAGGAATAGAGATGTCCGAAATGCAACTCAACTCATTGTCCCCCGCTGAAGGCAGCAAGCATGCCCGGCGCCGTGTTGGTCGCGGCATTGGTTCAGGCTTCGGTAAAACAGCCGGTCGTGGACACAAAGGTCAGAAATCACGCTCAGGCGGCTTTCATAAAGTCGGCTTCGAGGGTGGTCAGATGCCCCTGCAACGTCGTTTGCCAAAACGTGGCTTTACACCTTTGGGTCAGCACCTGTACGCAGAAGTACGTTTGTCTGAACTGCAGAAGGTAACTGGCGACGAAATCGATGTTCAGGTGCTCAAGCAGCAAGGTTTTATTGGTCAGCAAGTACGTTATGTGAAAGTCATCAAGTCTGGTGATCTTTCCCGTAAAGTATCCCTCAAAGGGCTGACAGCAACAGCCGGTGCCCGCGCAGCGATCGAAGCCGCTGGTGGTTCATTCGCTGAGTAAAAGGGGTCAAAGTGGCTAAAGCACAGGCAGCAGGAAAAGCAGGTAGCGGTAAGAAATACGGCGACCTCAGGCAGCGTCTTGTGTTCCTGATTCTCGCGCTGATCGTGTATCGGCTGGGTACGCATATTCCGGTGCCGGGTATTAATCCCGATGCCATGCGCCAGCTGTTCAATTCGCAATCGGGCGGGATTCTGGGCCTCTTTAACATGTTCTCGGGCGGCGCGCTGTCGCGCTTCTCGGTATTTGCTCTGGGTATCATGCCGTATATTTCGGCATCGATTATCATGCAGCTGGTCAGCTCCGTCGTGCCTTCTCTTGAGGCAATCAAGAAAGAAGGCGAGGCTGGTCGTCGCAAGATAACCCAATACACACGCTACGGCACGGTGTTGCTCGCGCTGGTGCAATCCTTTGGTATTGCTGCCACGCTGCAGGCTCAGCCGGATCTGGTCAATGCACCGGGGCCCATGTTTGTCTTTACGACAGTGGTCACCCTGGTAACCGGAACCATGTTCGTGATGTGGCTTGGAGAGCAAATTACCGAGCGCGGTCTTGGCAATGGTATTTCAATCCTGATTTTTGCAGGTATTGTGGCCGGCCTGCCAACCGCTCTGGCAAGCATGTTCGAGCTGGTCAGTCAGAATCAGATCGGAACGGTGTCCGCACTGTTTATTCTGGTCCTGGTGGTTGCGATTACTGCATTGGTGGTGTTTGTTGAGCGTGGTCAACGCCGGATTACGGTGAACTACGCCAAGCGTCAAGTCGGCAACAAGGTTTATGGCGGTCAGAGTTCGCATCTGCCCCTGAAGCTGAATATGGCAGGTGTGATTCCTCCCATCTTCGCTTCGTCCATCATCCTGTTTCCGGCGACCATTGCCAGCTGGTTTTCGCAGTCAAGTAACATGCGCTGGTTAAGCGACACTGCAGCGGCGCTGCAGCCTGGTCAACCCCTGTATGTGACAGTATTCACCGCTTTGGTTGTGTTCTTCTGCTTTTTCTATACCGCGCTGGTATTTAACAGCCGGGAAACTGCAGACAATCTGAAGAAAAGCGGCGCATTTGTTCCGGGTATTCGTCCGGGGCTGCAGACATCAAAATATATCGACAAAATTTTGATGCGCCTGACACTGATCGGTGCCATTTACATCACTCTGGTGTGCCTGGTTCCCGAGTTTCTCCGGATGCAGTGGCAGAATGTACCGTTTTATTTTGGCGGCACCTCGCTGTTGATTATCGTGGTGGTAACAATGGATTTCATGGCGCAGGTACAGGCCTATATGATGTCCCACCAGTATGATTCGCTGCTCAAGAAGACAAGTTTTAAGGGTTCGAGCTTACCTATGAGATAGATCATGGCCAAGGATGACGTCATACAAATGCAGGGTGAGGTTGTCGAGAACCTCCCGAACGCAACATTTCGTGTAAAGCTCGAAAACGGACATGTGGTTCTTGGCCACATTTCCGGCAAGATGCGAATGCACTATATTCGGATTCTTCCGGGTGACAAGGTAACCGTGGAACTCACGCCCTATGACCTTTCACGTGCAAGAATCGTCTTCCGCTCTAAATAAGCGGAAACAAAACTAGGAGTCAACCATGAAGGTAATGGCATCGGTAAAAAAGATCTGCCGTCATTGCAAGATCATTAAACGACACGGAGTTGTACGAGTAATTTGTACAGATCCACGTCACAAGCAGCGTCAGGGTTAATCCTGGCGCATCGATTTAACGAGGAACAGACATGGCCCGTATAGCTGGCATTAACATTCCGCCGCATCAGCATGCTGAAATCGGTCTGACCGCTATTTTTGGCATCGGACGCACTCGCTCTCGCAAAATTTGCGAAACAGCCGGTGTGGCCTTTGACAAGAAAGTGAAAGATCTGACAGATGCAGAACTCGAGAAAATCCGTGAACAGATTGGTCAGTTCACAGTCGAGGGTGATTTGCGTCGTGAAGTACAACTTTCGATTAAACGTCTGATTGACCTGGGTACCTACCGTGGTCTGCGTCATAAACGTGGTCTGCCCGTTCGCGGTCAGCGCACACGTACAAACGCACGTACACGCAAGGGCCCACGTCGTTCAGCACAATCACTGAAGAAATAATCGGGGTAGATTATGGCGAAAGCTTCTGGCGGCGCTGCACGCGCACGCAAAAAAATTAGAAAGGTTGTATCGGACGGTATTGCACACGTTCATGCATCTTTCAACAACACAATCATCACAATTACTGACCGTCAAGGCAATGCCTTGTCATGGGCGACGTCGGGTGGCGCGGGCTTTAAAGGCTCACGTAAATCGACGCCTTTTGCAGCGCAGGTTGCAGCCGAGTCAGCGGGCCGTGTAGCATTGGAATATGGTATCAAAACACTGGAAGTACGTATCAAGGGCCCTGGTCCTGGTCGTGAATCTTCAGTGCGTGCATTGAATGCACTGGGTATCAAAATTTCCAGTATCTCAGACATCACGCCAGTCCCGCATAACGGTTGCCGCCCTCCTAAACGCCGTCGTATTTAATTTAGCAAGGGAAAATAATGGCACGATATACTGGACCAAAATGCAAACTTTCGCGTCGCGAAGGCATTGATCTGTTCCTGAAGAGCGCACGTCGTTCACTCGACTCCAAATGCAAGCTTGACTCCAAACCCGGTCAGCACGGCCGCACCTCTGGTGCCCGTACGTCCGACTACGGCCTGCAACTGCGTGAAAAGCAAAAACTGAAACGTATGTACGGTGTGCTTGAAAAGCAATTCCGTAAATACTTCGCTGAAGCTGAGCGTCGCCGTGGCAACACTGGCGAGACCCTGATTCAGTTGCTCGAATCACGTCTGGACAACGTTGTATACCGTATGGGTTACGGTTCAACACGTGCAGAAGCCCGTCAACTGGTTGCCCATGGTGCAATCGAGCTGAACGGTCACAAAGCAGACATTCCATCAATGCTGGTCAGCAGCGGTGATGTTGTTTCTGTTCGTGAAAAGTCCAAAACACAGGCTCGTATCAAAGAGTCTATGGATCTGGCATCCGGCAACGGTCTGCCACAGTGGGTTGAAGTAGACACCAGCAAACTGACTGGTACCTTCAAACAGGCGCCGGATCGCGCTGATGTCGCTCGTGATATCAACGAATCCATGATCGTCGAGCTGTACTCACGTTAATGCATCAAGAAAAACAGGGAACCAATACGGTTTCCTGTTTTTTGCAGTTTCAGATTTTATCCAAGTAGTATTTATCTTATCCATCAGCCTTATCGGTGTAACGAGCCGAGGGTATTGAAAAGGACACAGAGTTATGTCTCAAGGTTTTTTGAAACCCCGTTCCATTGAAGTCACACCGGTTACCGAGAACCACGCTAAAGTGGTTATGGAACCGTTTGAACGTGGTTATGGCCACACGCTGGGTAACGCGCTGCGTCGCATTTTGCTGTCTTCCATGACAGGTTTTGCGCCTACAGAAGTGCAGATTACAGGTGTGGTTCATGAGTACTCTACGCTGACAGGCGTGCGTGAAGATGTCGTTGACATCGTTCTGAACCTGAAGGGCATTGTATTCAAACTGAACAATCGTGAAGAAGTGACCGTTACGCTGCGCAAATCAGGCTCCGGCCCGGTATTGGCCAGCGATATCGATCTGCCTCACGACGTAGAAATTATCAATCCGAATCACGTGATTGCGACGCTGACAGACAACGGCAAGCTCGAAATGCAAATCAAGATCGAGCAGGGTCGTGGTTATGTAGCTGGCAATATGCGCGCACTGACCGACGAGCGTTCGCACACCATCGGCCGTATCCAGATGGACGCCTCTTTCAGCCCCGTGCGCCGCGTCAGCTATGCTGTCGAAAGCGCCCGTGTTGAACAGCGTACCGACCTGGACAAGCTGATTCTGGATATTGAAACAAACGGCGTGATTTCTCCTGAAGAAGCCGTGCGTCAGTCTGCCCGTATCCTGATGGACCAGATTTCCGTATTTGCAGCCCTGGAAGGCGCCAGCGATACATTCGAAACACCGGTCCGCGGCGTACCGCAAATTGATCCGGTCCTGCTGCGTCCTGTTGACGATCTCGAACTGACCGTTCGTTCGGCCAACTGCCTCAAAGCAGAAAACATCTATTACATTGGTGATCTGATCCAGCGTACTGAAAACGAGCTGCTCAAAACACCGAACCTGGGCCGTAAATCTTTGAATGAAATCAAGGAAGTACTGGCTGCACGTGGCCTGACCCTGGGCATGAAGCTGGAAAGCTGGCCGCCACTGGGTCTTGAGCGTCCTTAAGGTTCAATAGTGTTGGCAGCAGGCCTCAAAGCCTGCCGCCAGCATGAGCCCTGGCTCATATTTGCTGTAAAATTGCAGGTTCCCGCAAGGGGCCAAAAGAACCGGATAGTTTCGGGTATTTCATATATGATCTCCTGATTCTGTTCCTATACCAACCGGACCGCCAGTTATGACAGCCGTCATAACAGGATAGAAGAACCGGTCAAACAGACGGCATAAGCTGTCTTTAACTTAGATTCAAAGGAAATTATTATGCGTCACCGTAGTGGTCTACGTAAGCTGAACCGTACCAGCAGCCATCGCCTGGCGATGTTTCGCAACATGTCTGTATCTCTGATTCAGCACGAAGCGATCAAAACAACATTGCCAAAAGCCAAAGAGCTGCGCCGTGTCATCGAGCCCCTTATCACCCTGGCCAAAGAGCCGACCCTGGCTAACAAACGCCTGGCATTCGCCCGTCTGCGCGACCGCGATGCTGTGGTTAAACTGTTTGCCGAAATCGGTCCTCGCTATAAAGAGCGTAACGGTGGTTACACCCGCGTTCTGAAAATGGGCTTCCGTCAAGGCGATAACGCACCAATGGCATTCATGGAACTGGTTGACCGTCCTGAAGTTGCCGACGAAGTGGTTGACGCCGAGTAAGGCTGACATCCGATAGTCGACAGCCGGTGTGTATGCACCGGCGGGCGTCGCAGTATTTCTTTGCCAGTGCGGATATACTGCTCTGGCGGCAAAAGGCACCTGTTTAGGCAGGTGCCTTTTGCTTTTATACAGCCTGTGACTCAGACATCATTTATATCAACGGCCTCTGATCGCGCTTTGCCGTTTGGAGGCAACGTTTCGTATCTGTCCGTTTTACCGTTTAAAGGCCGACGACACCTCCATCGACGATAATTTCACTGCCTCGCATATATTGCGATTCATCCGATAGCAGAAAAATAACGGCATTGGCTATTTCCGCAGGTGTTCCGATGCGCCCTGCAGGCACGATGGACGTCAAATGCTGCATGAAGTTCGGGTTGCCGGCTTTGAGCTGTTCCACGGCAGGTGTCTCGGTCGGCCCCGGCGAGACACTGTTCACGCGTATGCCCTGCTCGATAAATTCACGAGACAGGGTGCGCGCCAGCGAAAGCAGGGCCGCCTTGCTTGCCGCATAAGCTGAGCTGTCCGGAAATCCAATATGGGCGGACACCGATCCGCAAAGCACCACAGAGCTCGGATTTTCCAACAAGGGAACGAGGGTCTGCAATAAAAAGAATGGTCCTTTGAGGTTGGTGTCCATAAGCCGGTCATAGTCTTGTTGCTGCCACCGGGATAGCGGCATGTGCGTGACATCGGCAGCACACAGAAAAGCGGCGTCCAGGCTTCCCCAGTGGTGGGCGATGCGCTCGCTGACAACTGATAGGGCATTGATGTCTGATATGTCCGACTGCACAGTCAGAATAGCCCCGTTCGATTCTTCGGCCACCTGATCCAGCGTATGCTGGCGACGGCCGGTGACCATCACACTGGCGCCTTCCCGCAGGGCGTGGCGCGCGGCGGCCAGCCCGATACCTGAAGTGCCGCCTGTGATCAAAATCCGTTTGTTCGTTAATCTGTTCATTTTCACGTTCCGGTTTCAATTGCCAGTGGCCAGTGTAATTGGCTGGGTATACTATAGATAGTAGGTACCAAAAGGTTACTAATGGACAAAAATAATACGCTTGCGTCACTATCAGGCTTGGCACAGATGAAAAAAAATGTTTCCGTTCCCGCTCGTAGCAATCTATGTCCGGTCGCACGGTTTGGCGAAATACTTGCCGGCAAATGGGCAACTCCGGTGATTTATCGCTTGATATTGGCTGACGGACCAGTGCGCTTTAACACCTTGCAGCGGACATTGCGACCCATCTCGCAAAAGGAGCTCAGTCGGCACCTGCGACACTTCGAAGCGCTGGGCATGGTCACGCGGCAGGTGTATGCAGAAGTTCCGCCGCGTGTAGAGTACCTTGTGACCGATTTTGGTCGGACCTTGCGAGAGCCCATAGAGGCGCTCGCGCACTGGGCCGAACAATATTTTCCCGTGTCAGGACAGGTGCATGCAGCCACGCCGGACCAACAGCATGCCCTAGTGGCTGCTGCCCAAGGCGACCGGGCTTAGTTGATATCTTTGCCGTGCGTGCAACAGAGCGCAATCGGCTACCGGCCATGCACGCCATGGTTCCGGGCGGAATTCGCATAGATATGCCGCAGTGGGGGCAGCCCTTTGCTGATGCCGCATTGGGCACTTTTTATTACGGCTGCATTTTTTCAGATTCATGACAGTCGCACCCGCGCTACAATAAGGCCTGCAAAAATTCCCCCCTTCTTTTCCCCCCAACAGGAACGAACAATGCGTGCTTCGTCTGTGTCAGGTCTTGCTGCGCCCGCAGAACGTGACTACCAAAAAAATGCAAGAAAAGCCATCTGGGCTTCATCAATCGGTTATGCCCTGGACGGATTTGATCTGTTGATCCTGGGCTTTATTTTGTCGGCCGTCAGTGCGGGCCTGGGCCTGACCAGCACCGAAGCGGGCTCGCTGGTAACCTGGACCCTGGTGGGCGCGGTGATCGGTGGCGTCGGCTTTGGCCTGCTTAGCGATATCTACGGCCGGGTCCGGGTGCTGACCTGGACTATCCTCCTGTTTGCGATCTTCACGGGAATGTGCGCCCTGGCGCAGGGCTATTGGGACCTGCTGGTGTATCGCACTATCGCCGGGCTGGGGCTGGGTGGTGAATTTGGCATTGGTATGGCGCTGGCCACTGAAGCCTGTCGTCCTTCGCAGCGTGCCCGGGTGTCTTCGTATGTCGGCCTCGGCTGGCAGGCCGGTGTACTGGCTGCAGCGCTGCTGACGCCGCTATTGCTGCCCATTATCGGCTGGCGCGGCATGTTCGCCGTTGGCGTGTTGCCGGCCATTGTTTCGTTTTTTGTGCGCTCCTACATTGGTGAGCCCGAACACTTTGTCAAATCCGCCCCGGTAGCGAAGTCATTTACGTTTGCGCCACTACGATTGTTGGTAGCCGATGCGGAAACCGTAAGACGCAGCATCGGGGTGATTATCCTGTGCTCGGTGCAAAACTTCGGTTATTACGGCCTGATGATCTGGATGCCTTCGTACCTGTCCACCCAGTTCGGCTATTCGCTCACCAAATCAGCCAGTTGGACGGCCATGACCGTGCTGGGCATGAGCCTGGGCATCTGGCTGTTCGGGCAACTGGCAGATCGCATTGGCCGTCGCCCCAGTTTTCTGCTCTATCAGGTCGGCGCCGTTGTCATGGTTTACGTCTATTCCCAGCTCACGACCCCCACCGCGCTATTGTGGGGTGGGGCGCTGATGGGCGTTTTTGTCAATGGTATGATTGGCGGGTACGGGGCGCTGATTTCGGAGCTATATCCCCGGGCAGCCAGAGCCACCGCGCAAAATGTGCTGTTCAATATCGGCCGGGCCATCGGCGGTTTCGGACCGGTGGTGGTCGGTGCGCTGGCGGCAGCGTATTCCTTTGAAGTGGCCCTGGCGTTGCTGGCGTCCCTTTATATACTGGACATTATCGCGACCCTGTTCCTGATTCCTGAACGCAAGGGGATGGAACTGGAGTAATTTCACCTACTCAGGAGTGTTTCCAATGACAACTGACTGCGTGGTCATGTACACCACCGTTCCCGATACGCTGCTGGCAAAACGCATCGCGCATCTGCTGGTAGAAGAGCATCTGGCTGCCTGTGTGAACTTAAGCCCTGCCGGTCTGTCTATTTATTTATGGGAAGAGAACGTCGAAGGGACCGAGGAAATCACCCTTACCATCAAGACCTCCAGCCGGGCCAGTCTGCGCTGCCAGGAGCGAATTGTGCAGTTGCACCCCTACGACGTTCCTGAAATTATTATTTTGCCCGTCATTGGCGGGCATGTGCCGTATCTGGACTGGGTGCGGGCGCAAACATCGGTATAGAGAGGTCGCGTGTTCACGTCGTCGGATTTGAAGGGCCGCATTATGTGGCTGTTGGGGCTTATGGCCATGCTGTTGCTGCTGGCAGCCCCTGCTGTTCATGCGGAAGAAGAGTTTCTTGATCCGGAGCAGGCCTTTGTCTTTTCTGCGCAAATGCAGACGCCATCCGAGTTGCGCATAGATTATCGCATCGCGCCCAAATACTATATGTATCGTGAGCGCTTCGAATTTCA
The DNA here is from genome assembly GCF_004217095.1 of Advenella incenata. GTDB lineage: Bacteria > Pseudomonadota > Gammaproteobacteria > Burkholderiales > Burkholderiaceae_B > Advenella > Advenella incenata. Next base: position 253,860 of record NZ_SHKO01000002.1, read on the forward strand.
TATTAAAGATGATGCGGACAAATCCCAGGTCGCGGCCCTGCTGGGCGCACCGGTGCTTCCCAAGGGGGAGGTAAAGTACGACCCGACCTTCGACAAAAACATGGAGGTCTATCATAACCAGGTAAGTATTCGTCTGCCACTGCTCAAGCAGACAACGCCCCGCACTGTGCAGGTGGTAGGGCAGGGGTGCGCCGATGCCGGCCTGTGCTATCCCCCGATCACCTATGATATCGTCCTGGAGCCCGCGCCCGGCGGCGGCATGAGTATTACCGGCGGCACGCCTGGCGTCAAAAAAGGGAGTGCGCCGGCTGGTGCAGTCAGCACGCCACTGGTAGACAATAACGCGTCTGGCTCGGAGCAAAGCGCAGATCAGGCCGGGCAGCAGGCCTCTGGCCCTGCCTCTACGGCGGTTTCTGCAGATTCCGGTAATGCCTCGCTGTTTGATGCCGGCGATACCACTATTGCCCAATGGCTGTCAGAGGCGGGCCTGGCGCGCATACTGCTGATCTGTTTCGCGCTGGGCGTGGTGCTTTCGTTTACGCCCTGCGTCTTGCCCATGCTGCCTATCTTGTTGTCGGTTATTGTGGGAGACCAGAAGGCGCGCGGGGGTGTCCCATCCAAAGGGCGCGGTTTTGCGCTCACGCTCATGTACGTGCTGGGCACGGCCATTGTGTACACGTTGCTGGGCATTGCGGCCGCCTCTGTCGGTTCCGTGCTGGCAGCCTGGATCCAGAACCCCTGGGTGCTCTCGGCGTTCGCGGTGGTGCTCATTATTCTTGCCATTGGCATGTTCGGCGCTTTTACCATACAGGTGCCGGTATCGCTGCAAACCTCACTGAACAGCAAAGTATCGCGGATGCCCGGCGGGCGCTATGGTGGCGCTTTCGGCATGGGCATGCTGTCGGCGCTTATTTGTGGCCCCTGCGTGGCCGCGCCGCTAGCCGGTATTCTGCTGTTCATCTCCCAGACCGGCAACCTGGTGCTGGGTGGCCTGGCGCTGTTTGTGCTGGCCTGGGGGCAGGGCTTCTCGCTGCTGATCCTTGGCGCCACTTCCGGTGCGCTCATGCCCAAGGCGGGCCCCTGGATGGAAGCGATCAAGTATTTCTGCGGCTTGTTGCTTCTGGCAACGGCGCTGTGGATGCTGATGCCCGTTTTGCCCCTGTGGGCTCAAATGCTGGGCTGGGCGTTTCTGAGTATGTGTCTGGCGGTGCTGCTGGGCGCCTTCCGCAGTGACACCGGTCCTGTCGCCAGCGCCGGCCCGTTGCGGCTTATATTGCGTGCGCTTGGCCTGCTGGCTGCCGCGTGGGCATTGCTGTTGCTGGTGGGCCTGGCAACTGGCAGCCGGGATCCGCTCGCGCCCCTCAAAGGGATCGCACAGGTAAACGGAGCCGCGCAATCGAGCGTTGCCAAAGTGCAGTTCGAAAGGGTGCGGTCGCTGGCAGAGCTCGAGGCACGCATTGCGGCGGCCGGTAAACCTGTCATGTTGGACTTTTACGCCGATTGGTGCATTTCCTGTCACGAAATGGAAAAATTCACCTTTTCCGATAGCCGGGTGGCCAGTGCCATGAGCGCCATACTTGTATTGCAGGCCGATGTAACCGGCAACAATGAACAGGATCGCGAACTGCTCAAGCGCTTTCGCCTGTTCGGCCCGCCGGGCATTATCTTCTTTGACCGCAATGGCCAGGAAATGAAGGACAACCGTGTGGTCGGTTTCCAGAAGGCGGACAAATTTCTGGAAAAATTGCAGCTGGCGCAGCGCTAACGATGCAGCGGTGGTCATCCTTTTGTTGACCAGGCTGTGTGGGCAAAAGGTCATGGCCCAAACGGGACTGCCGGCCGGTTGAGCGTGGGATGTCAGAGGGAAATAAAGGGGATGCGACCCGCATGGGTCTGTTCCGATAATGAACACAGTCTTTGACAGTGATCTTCCCCGACAGATTGGCGGGCCGCGCGCAGCGGCGCTTGCCGTCAAAGCCTGAAGTCTGCTATCGCCGGTTGCAGCGATGGCCCTGCCGTTTCTTTCAGTAAGCGACAGTCATGCCCTGGCAAGTGACCGGTTGCGGGAGAAGACGCTAATGATATTGCTATCCGGGTGTGACAACACGCCGGATGTGGATGCAGCAAGAGGAGAGGATTCAGTCCAGATCGAGCCAGCTGCGGTTCTTTTCCGAAAGACCGATGCCAGCCCATTTATTTCCCAGTTCGATCACCAGGAGACTGTCGTTGGTATCAAGGGCAGGCAGCAAAAGCTCGCGTACCTGTGTGACCCCCAGATTGGTCGCCACGATATAGCTCGAATCGTAGCAATGCCAGCGGCTGGGGAAATGTTCATCTATGAGCTGTTTTAACTTGGTAAATCGGGTACCCAGTAGACGGCGGTCATACGTGATCAGCACTTTCATCTCATTTCCCCTGACTATGAAAAACCATTCCCGATATAGTAATACAAATCCGCGACAATGGGCCAGATAGTTGCGGCGCAGGGCTGACGGCTCAGGGATTGCCCGGGTTGTTGTCCGCGCATATGTTGCTGTACACAGAGTTGAAATACCAGCGCCATATAATAAAAAAATCATCGCGGAAATTTCAATGACCATGTCAACTTGCGGACGCGTGCTGTCCGTGGCCAAAGACGATACACATCGCTTTTCCAAAATCCCCACATCAGAAATATGCATTGTGGCTGGCCTTGGCGTCCAGGGCGATGCGCATGCAGGCGTAACCGTCAAGCATCGCTCCAGGGTCGCTGTAGATCCGACGCAGCCGAACTTGCGACAAGTTCATCTGATGCACGCCGAACTCTTTGAGGAGCTCCAAGGCAAAGGCTTTAATGTGGGGCCTGCTGACCTGGGCGAAAACATCACCACTGAGGGCGTTGATCTGCTGTCTTTACCCAGGGACACCTTGCTCAGGATTGGAGACGATGCCCTTTTGCAGGTAACGGGCCTTCGTAATCCTTGCGCGCAAATAGACCGGTTCCAGATGGGTCTGCTCAAGGCGGTGTTGCTGCGTCAGCCCAATAGGGATTTGATCCGCAAAGCCGGTATTATGACGATTGTGATAGCGGGGGGAACGGTTCGCGCAGGAGACCCGATTCATGTTCAGTATCCCATGCCTCCCTACCTGCCGCTGGAGCGGGTGTAGGAACACAGCGTTTTCCAGTGTCGCTTGCCTTTGAAAAGCAGCTTGGTCGGTAGGCCTACTGTCGGTTTTGCTTAGCCGGAAATGATGCCCAGGCGCTCGTCACCGTAAATGTCTTTTACCTGGGCAATCACGACTTTATACCCGTTTAGCCATTTGGCCTGGGCGGCTTTTGCCTGGCGATGTACGGGATCATGAATGAGTTTTTCCAGCGCCTGCAGCGACGCCCAGTAATACACGTTGGACACCAGGCCGGTAGCAGGATTCTCCCAAGTCTCCTCACCTAAATAACCATCTATATTGCGTGCTATTTCAGCAATGGTTTTGTCCAGGCTGTAAAACTCGTCGTCAAACTGTTTCTTTGCGAAAATAAAGGTAGATGAATACATTGTTGTATTGGCGATGCCCGTGAAGTTCGTGCACGAATTCTATCATTCCGGAACCGCTGCGAGAGGCTGGCTGCGTGTTCCAGCCATGGCAGTTGAAGCAGCATGGCTGACAGGGCCATTGCCACAGGCACGCGAGGCCGGGTCGATAGCGTCTGCGCTTTTGCGCGGGCTAACTGGCACATCGACTTCTACCTGGGTGCCCATAGCGCTTAATTGCCGACCGATTCCACCTTCTTGCGCAGTTCAAATTTTTGAATCTTTCCGGTAGACGTCTTTGGCAGTGGTCCAAAACGGATCACTTTTGGCACTTTGAAACCGGCCAGCAGCAAGCGGCAATGATTGATTATTTCCTGCTCTGTGACATTGACATCGGGCTTGAGTTCTACGTACGCGCAGGGTGTTTCTCCCCACTTGGGGTCGGGCATCGCGACCACCGCTGCAGCAGCCACTGCCGGGTGACGGTATAGCGCGTCTTCAACTTCAATGCTGGATATATTCTCGCCGCCCGATATAATAATATCCTTGCTGCGATCTTTGATGCGCACGTATCCATCGGCTGTGAGTACACCCAGGTCGCCCGTGTGAAACCAGCCGTCGCGAAACGCTTCACGGGTAGCGCTTTCATTTTTCAGGTAGCCCTTCATACAGATGTTGCCGCGGAACATGATTTCGCCAATCTGGGCCGCGTCAGGCGCTACCGGCTCCATGGTGTCCGGATTACGCACAGATAGCCCTGCCTGCAAGTGATATCGCACACCTTGTCGTGCCATATGCGTTGCCCGGCTATCGTCGTCCAGTTCGTCCCACGCCTGCTGGTACGCACACACTGCCGCAGGTCCGTAGACCTCGGTCAGACCATAGGCATGGGTCAGATCGAAACCCATCTCTCGCATTTTTGCAATCACCGCCGGAGCGGGCGATGCGCCGGCCACCATGGTGTGGACCTTGTGATCAATGCCTTCGCGCATTTGTACCGGGGCATTGGCCAGCGCACTTTGTACTATTGGTGCGCCGCAATAGTGGGTGACTCCCTCCTGGCGGATCAAATCGAACACCGTTTCGGGGTCGAATTTGCGCAGGCAGACGTTGACCCCGGCGCGCGCCGCCACTGTCCATGCAAAACACCAGCCATTGCAGTGAAACAAGGGCAGCGTCCACAGGTAGACCGGGTGTTTGGGCATGTCCCATTCAAGAATATTGCTGATGGCGTTCATATAAGCACCGCGATGGTGATAGACCACTCCCTTGGGATCGCCTGTCGTGCCGGACGTATAATTTAACGCAATGGCATCCCACTCATCAGCTGGCGGCAGCCAGTTGTAAACTGGGCTGGCTGCTGCCAGGAAATCTTCGTAGTCTACAGCGCCGGCGATGGTTCCTGATGTGCTCTCCAGATCGTGCACGAAGATCACCTGCAGGCTCGGAAACCTGGCCAGGGCATTTTCTGCGACGGTCCGGTATTCGGTGTCGATGATCAGAATTTTAGCCTCGCCATGTTCCAGCATGAAAAGAATGCTTGATTCATCCAGGCGTGTATTCAATGTGTTCAGTACCGCCCCTGTCATGGGCACACCAAAATGCGCTTCGATCATGGCGGGAATATTGGGCAACATGACGGCAACGGTGTCGCCGCGCTGCACACCAGCATGTGCGAGTGCGCTGGCAAGCCGTTGTACGCGCTCATAAGTCTGGCCCCAGTTCCTGCGCACGTCGCCGTGTACGATCGCCAGCCGGTCTGGATACACCTGGGCTGCGCGCGCGATGAAATCGATGGGCGTCAGCGCCTCGTAATTGGCATCATTGCGACCCAGGCCATGGTCAAAGATACTGCTCATTATTCTGTCTCCTGAAAAGCGCGCGCCTTGTTCTTTCAGATAAGAGGTTTGAACATTGGTGATAACCTATAGCGCGCATCAGATTAATCTGGTTTAGTGTAGAAGCTGATTAAACAAGGAATCTGTCACCTGGGTGACAGTTAAGCATATGCGTCATATCTTCGCTAGATATGTTCAGGATATATCATGAATGATACTGCTATCCATAATGAGAAGAAATTGCTCGAATTGTTCAGTTTTTATTCCTGGTTTCAGGCACTGGACAAGGATCATCGGCGGCTGGTTATTGCCACCTCCAGAGCCGAATCTGTCCCGCATGACGCATGGCTGGCGCGCCGGGGCGAGCCGTCCGATCACTGGTTTGGCGTACACAACGGGCTGCTCAAGCTTGCCATCTACGACGAGTCCGGCAAAAGCTGTACTTTTTCCGGCGTCCCGCCGGGAGGCTGGTTTGGTGAAGGCAGTGTCATCAAACGCGAGCGGCGTAAATATGATGTGGTGGCCATCCAGCCGTCACTGGTGTTGTACGTGCCGGCGGAAACCTTCGAAACGTTGTTGTCAAGCAGCCTGTCATTTTCGCATTTTGTGATTGGCCAGTTGAACGAGCGCATGGGCGAGTTCATCGCCTCGATCCAGAACCAGCGTCTGCTGCGCGCAGATGCGCGCGTGGCGCAATCACTGGCGCAATTGTTCAATCCAAAACTGTATCCTTCAACCGATTTGGCATTAGATATATCACAGGAAGAATTGGGCTATTTGACGGGGTTGTCACGCCAGCGCGTTAACCGCGCTTTGCAGACCTTGCAGCAGCATAAAATATTAATTCAGGCTTACAGCAAAATTCGGATTCTGGATTTGGAGCAATTGCGTTTATACGGCCTGGCTCCGGTGTGATTCGTATCGCTGCGGGCGCGTGACGGCCGGGTAATCTTTATTGATTGTCAAAAGGCGCTCACCGTGTCGTACAGAACGGCGCATGTTTGCGCCGGGTAACTGATTTGTGCAGATCAAAACGGTGAGATCGACTCCTGCAAATTTATGCCAATTGTGATGCGGCCGAGCGCCACCACGGTTCATTGTCCAGGAACCAGTCAACCGTTTTGGCGATGCCGGCGTCAAACGGCTCGCTTGCTACAAAGCCCAGTTGCTGTTCAATTTTTGTCGGATCCATGGCGTAGCGCCGGTCATGTCCAGGGCGGTCCTGCACGTAGCGGATCAGCGATGCGCTATTGCCCGCCCGCGCTGCCGTTGCCTGTGCAAACTGCTGCCGCAACGGCGGTCGCGTCGCAAAGGCGTGGTCCATGATCTGACATAATTTGTGGATGAGCTGCAAGTTGGTCAGCTCGCAACGAGCGCCGACATTCCAGGTGTCGCCCGTCTGGTCTTGCGTCAGGATCGCCTCGATCGCGCGCACGTGATCCAGTACGTAAAGCCAGTCACGGACCTGCAGGCCATCACCAAAAACCGGAATGGGCCTATTGTGCAGGATGTTCGTCAGCGTCAGTGGGATAAGCTTTTCGGGGTAGTGATAGGGCCCGTAATTGTTCGAACATCGGCTGAGGGTGGTGGCCAGGCCGTAAGTCTGGTGGTAGGCCCGCACCAGATGGTCAGCGGCGGCCTTGCTGGCCGAGTACGGTGAATTCGGTGCATAGGGCGTGTCTTCGGTGAACGCAGGCTGGTCGGCCGCCAGGCTGCCGAAAACTTCGTCGGTACTGACGTGATGAAAGCGGTGTGGCAGGGCGGCTTTTTTGTGCAGCGCTGGCACCTCTATCCATACCTGGCGTGCCGCTTTGAGCAGGCTGTGGGTGCCGGTGATATTGGTCTGGATAAATGTGTCGGGCCCCTGGATGGATCGATCCACATGGCTTTCGGCCGCAAAATGTACGATGGTATCGACGCGGTGTTGTTGCAGCAATGCGATTACTTTGTCCGTATTGCAGATATTGCCGTGTACAAATGTGAAGTTGGCGTGGCATTCAAGCCCGGCAAGGCTGCTGCGGTTGCCCGCGTAGGTCAGCGCATCCAGCACCACCAGCGTATCGTCTGGATGCTGTCTGAGCCAGTAATGAACAAAGTTGGCGCCGATAAATCCGGCGCCACCGGTAACAAGCAAAGATGCCATCGCGTTCGGGACCGTCATGTGAAAGTTGCAATGGCTCATGATAACAGGACGGGTGTAAACAGCGAAGTCTGTCCAGGGCGATGGTGATGACCGATCCGTTATAATCTGCGCTGATGCCAACCATTGGGGCTTTGCCTGATACGCATGAAAACAGAACGCCTGGTTATTCCCGATGTCCTGCTGTTTACTCCCAAAGTGCATCGCGACGAACGCGGCTATTTTCTGGAGGCCTACCGGCAGCAGGTGCTCGATGAAGCCTTGGGCCGCGCGCTGCGCTTTATCCAGGACAACGAATCACAGTCGTCTTATGGCGTGGTGCGGGGCCTGCATTACCAGTTGCCGCCCTATGCCCAGAACAAGCTGGTGCGTGTGGTGGCCGGGCGCGTACTCGATGTCATTGTGGATTTGCGCAAGAGCAGCGCGACCTTTGGACAGTCCCTGCAAATTGAACTGGATGCGGTGCGCAAGCAATCGCTGTTTATCCCGGCAGGGTTTGCGCACGGTTTTGCCGTGCTCAGCGAACAGGCGATATTTACCTACAAAACCGATGCGGCCTATGCGCCAGATTACGAGCGTGGCCTGGCCTTTGATGACCCGCAACTGAACATTAACTGGCAGGTGCCGCGCGAACATATGATACTGTCTGACAGGGATTGCCGTTTTCCTGTGTTTGCCGGTCTGCAGGACTTATACCCCTGAGCACAAAGGGTTTTATCATAAAATGATGTTATTCGATATATCAACGAGGTTTAAATGAATCCGATCCGTAAAGCTGTATTTCCCGTCGCAGGCCTGGGCACCCGCTTTTTGCCGGCGACCAAGGCCATGCCTAAAGAGATGCTGCCCATTGTGGATAAGCCACTTATCCAATACGCAGTGGAAGAGGCCGTCAAGGCAGGCATTACCGATCTGATTTTCATTACCGGGCGGCATAAGCGCGCGATCGAGGATCATTTTGACTCCATGCCCGAGCTGGAATCCGAGCTGGAATCCGAGCTGGAAGAGAAGGGCAAGCAGGAAATGCTGGCGCAGGTGCGGCAGGTCATTCCATCCAATGTCAATTGTATTTACATCCGCCAGTCGGCTCCGCTGGGCCTGGGGCACGCCGTGCTGTGCGCCGAACCGGTGGTGGGCAATGAGCCATTCGCAGTGTTGCTGGCTGATGACCTGATCGATTCGAACGTGCCGGTTACCCAGCAGTTGATTCAGGCCGCACATGCCAATAACGGCAGCGTGCTTGGCATTCAGACCATCGCTCGCGAAGACGCCAATAAATACGGGATTATCGCGGGCAAATCGGTCTCATCCAATACGATCCAGGTGAACCAGATCGTTGAAAAACCTGCACCGGCCGATGCTCCTTCAGACAAGGCCGTGGTGGGTCGCTATATTCTGGAACCGGAAATTTTTGAATACCTGCGTCACATCGGCAAAGGCGCCGGTGGCGAGATCCAGCTTACTGACGGCATTGCTGCCTTGCTCAAAAGCCGTAATGTATTTGGGTTTGCCTACGAAGGCACGCGCTACGATTGCGGCAGCAAGGCTGGGTTTTTTGCCGCCACGGTAGCGCTGGGCCAGAAATATCACGGCTTCAAGCTGTAATTCATTGCTGGCAAGGCAATCGCGGCGGGCAGGAAATCCCGTTTCCCGTGATTGTCTGTCAATGAACCGGCCACGGATCGCACATCTCGGGCGCGTATGCGCCCGATGGCAGGCGGCAAGTGGTTTACTGACGTTTACTGACGGCCGGTCAGAATACGTGCCGCGTCAATTGAGAAGTACGTCAGGATGCCGTCGGCGCCAGCGCGCTTGAAACACATCAGCGATTCCATCATGACTTTGTCGTGGTCCAGCCAGCCGTTTTGCGCGGCCGCCTTGATCATGGCGTATTCGCCGCTAACCTGATAGGCGTAGGTGGGCACGCGGAAGTTATCCTTGATTTCCCGCACGATGTCCAGATAGGGCATGCCAGGCTTGACCATCACCATATCGGCGCCCTCGCGGATATCCGCTGCAATTTCCCGCAGCGCTTCGTTTCGATTGGCCGGATCCATTTGGTAAGTCATTTTGTTGGATTTGCCCAGATTGGTGGCCGAGCCCACCGCATCGCGAAACGGCCCGTAGAAGGCGCTGGCGTACTTGGCTGAATAGGCCATGATGCGAGTGTAGATCAGCTTTTCCTTTTCCAGGGCCTGCCGGATGGCACCGATACGGCCGTCCATCATATCGCTGGGCGCGACATAGTCGGCGCCGGCCCGAGCCTGGGTCAATGCCTGCTGCACCAGGATGTCGGTGGTCTCGTCATTCAGTACGTAACCGTTTTCATCCAGCACGCCATCCTGCCCGTGGCTGGTGTACGGATCCAGCGCCACATCGCACAAAATACCCAGCTCGGGGAATGCTTTCTTGAGCATGGCAATGGTGCGTGGAATCAGGCCGTCTTCATACGTGGCAGCAATGCCGTCGGGCGTTTTCAGTGCCGGGTCGATAGAGGGGAACAACGCCATTACCGGAATGCCCAGCGAAACACAGGTCTCGGCCACTGCCAGCAGCGTATCGGGGCTGTATCGGTTTACACCTGGCATGGACGCCACCGCCTCGGTCACGCCGGTGCCTTCCTTGATGAATACCGGGTAAATCAGATCATTGACGGTCAGGACATTTTCCTGAACCAGCCGGCGCGAAAAGTCGTCGCGACGGTTGCGACGGGGGCGGGATGCGGGAAAATCGGCAGTGATAATTGAAGTCATGGTGTTATCCGTATTGCAGTCGGCACCGCAGGGGTGCAATAAAAAGGTGAAGCAAAAAAGGTGATTAGAAATCATCCACAGGTTTGTGCAGGTCCAGGGTAAGCAGGCAGACAAGGGGTGGTGGCACACAGGCCAAGCCAGTCGTCGGCACAGGCCGCTTGGTGGCCCGGTGCTTGCGCCCATCGCGTGGCAAGTGGATGCCCTGAAACAGACGTCCGGCTACAAATCCGCTGACGTCAGATGTGTCATCAGAGTGTCCGACGTCCGAAAAGTTCAGCCCGGTTGGCTGCCTGTTTACGGAAAGCCTGGCAATCAGGGGACGACCTGCGGAGAAATCCAGTTGACGATGCTGTGGTCGGCCTCTTCCAGCCCGATGCGTTGCGTGGCGGAAAACGGCACCGCATTCAGGGCGCCGATATCGGCCAGCTCCTTTTTTACGGCAAAGACCGCCTTGATGCGTTGTCCGTAGGGCAGTTTGTCTGCCTTGGTCAACAGCGCCAGCACGGGTTTGCCGGTAGGCGCGATCCAGTTGGCCAGGCGTCTGTCCAGATCGGTCACGCCACGGCGGATGTCAATCAGCAGCACGACGCCAGCCAGCGAGGTGCGCTGGCGCAGATAGGCGCCCAGCACTTCAGCCCATTCTTCGCGGGCGTCGCGGGCGACAGAAGCATACCCGTAACCGGGCAAGTCGGTCAGAAAGCCAAGCGGCTGCTCCGGATCCAGCGGATCGGGAATGCCAAACAGGTTGATCAGCCGGGTGCGTCCTGGTGTTTTGCTTGAAAACGCCAGCTTTCTCTGGTTGGCCAGCACATTGATAGCTGAGGATTTGCCGGCGTTGGAGCGGCCCACAAAACAGACTTCAGGCGCCCCTGGCGGCGGCAACTGGTCGAGCCGGGCGGCTGAAGTGTAAAACGAGGCGCGATGTAATATTGACACAAAGGGTTCCGGCAAAAAAAGATTCGTCCTCTATTGTATAATTGCTAGGCCAAAAAATGCCTAAATTCATGTTTGAGGTTTATACTTCCGTGTTTATACGCATTTGTCTTTTAAAATACGGGCCGTGGCTGCTAAAGTGCGCCCCAGATCCATGGGATCACAGAGGATATTCATGAAGCGAGTTTTAACAAACATTCTTGTAGCCGGCAGCGTTCTGGCTAGTATGGCCTTCGGTACGGCAGCTTTCGGCGCAGAGGCCGCTGCTGCATCCGCTGTTCCTGACGCCGAGAAAGGCGCGGCCCTCTATACAAAGGGTGATACTGCTCGCGGCATTCTTGCCTGTGTCGCCTGTCATGGCGCCAACGGCAACAGTGGCGTTGCCATGTACCCGAATCTGGCCGGCATGCCTCATGAATACCTCACGCTTCAGCTTGAACACTTCAAAGCACCCGCCGACAAGGTTATCCGCGGCACACCAGACGGCAAACCTACGGCCATGGCACCTATCGTGGCACAAATGACCAAGGAAGACATGCAGAATCTGTCAGTCTTCCTGAGCAAACAGCAACTGACCCAGCCTGCCAAGGCCAAGCAGGGCGAGAACCGGAAAGTGGTCGAACGTGGTCGCCAGATCTGGCGTGCCGGTATCCCCGAGCGTAGCGTTCCTGCCTGTGCATCGTGCCACGGCGCGACCGGCCAGGGTATCCCATCGGCCTTCCCACGTCTGTCCGGTCAGCATCCGGAATATCTGGAAGCCCAGTTGCATGCCTTTGCTGACGGCTATCGCACGCAGGGCGGTGCAGAAAACATGATGGGTAAAATTGCCAACCGCATGAACAAGGCAGACATCCAGGCCGTTGCTGATTACGCAGCCGGCATTCGCTGATCAACAGCCTTACGGTCAGCGGCAGCCTGGCAATTGGCCGCGACCAACAATTTCTGACCCGCGTTATGGAACTTTTCCGTAACAACGGGTCAAAGAAGGGGTAACGCGCATCGTGTGCCCCTTTTTCTTATGACAAACTCAGTATCTAGACCAACTACCAGAGCCTGGGGCGCCCAGCTCGTTGAATTGCTTGGCTCCATGCGTTTTGCTGTGAGCCTGCTCATGTTTATCTGCGTGGCCAGCATTATTGGCACGGTTTTGCAGCAAAATCAGCCTGACCTGACTTACACCGACCAGTTCGGCATGTACTGGTATGCGGTTTTCAGCAAATTCGGCGTGGCGCAAGTCTACAACACGTGGTGGTTTCTGCTCATCATGACTTTCCTGGTGGTCTCCACCAGCATCTGTCTGATTCGCAATGCGCCCAAAATGCTCAAGGACATGCGTTCGTTTCGCGAGTACATCCGCGAAGGCAGCTTGCGTGCCTTTCCGCACCGCATCGATATTCAAACCGGTCTTACCTCGGCTGCCTCACTCGCGCGGGTCCGCAAGTGGCTGAAAAAAGAAGGGTATGCGGTCAAGGAAAAAACCGACGCCAGCGGCACGCTGCTGGCGGCCAAAAAGGGCAGTGCCAATCGGCTGGGCTATATTTTTGCGCATTCGGCCATTGTGATCGTCTGTATCGGCGGGCTGCTCGACAGCGAGCTGCCCAACCGTCTGCAAATCTGGCTGGGCAGCAAGCAACCCATTCCCGACACCGCCCGCTTCGTTTCCGATGTGCCCGAGGCGGCACGTTTTTCGCCGGGCAACCCCAGTTTTCGCGGCAATGTCTCCATCGCCGAGGGCAATTCGTCCAACACCGGGATTCTGGCGCTCAGCGGCGGGCAGTATTTGCAAATGCTGCCCTTCGATATCAAGCTCAATAAATTTATCATCGAGTACTACGAAACCAATGGCATGCCCAAGCGCTTTGCCAGCGAAGTGACGATTACAGACAAGGAAACCGGCCAGGTCTCCAATGAAACCATCGAAGTCAATCATCCGTTCCAGATGCACGGCATTACGCTGTATCAGTCAAGCTTTCATGACGGCGGCTCGAAGGTTTCCGTGACCGGCTATCCACTGGCGGGCAACCACAGCGCGCCGTTTGAATTGTCGGGCGTTGTCGGCGAGCAGACGCGCGTGACCACAACGCTCAATGGCCAGAGCAAAAACTACAGTGTGATCTTTGATGATTTCAAACCCATCAACGTCGAAGATCTGTCCGCTCCGAATCCGGGCGCGGCCCAGCCCAAAACGTTCCAGGAAGACATTCTGGCGGTGACCGGCAGCGCTGCCGGCAGGAATGAAAAGAAATTGCGCAACATTGGTCCCAGCGTGTCCTATACGCTGACCGATGATCGCAACCAGTCCATCAAGTTCAATAACTACATGTTGCCGGTCATGCTTGAAGACTCACCGGTTTTCCTCATAGGCATGCAGTTGCCCGGCGACTCGATGTTCCGTTATGTCCGAATTCCTGCCGATGGTAAAAGTACTGTCAACGAATTTCTGGCCATGCGCGCAGCATTCAGTGACAAAACGATGCGCCTGAAAGCGGCGACGGCATATGCAGAAAAGAATCAGGATGGCCGTATCGATAAAGCGGTCATCATCCAGCTGGCCGAGCGCGCGCTCAGTGTCTTTGCGGCTGATGGCTTTACCGGTATCGACAAATATGTTGAAGGCGAGGGTGTGCCTGAAAGCGACAGGGTCCCTGCCCAGTTGCGCGAACCCATGAAGAAAATTCTGCGCGAGTATCTGTTATTCAGTGCCATTGAGCTGCGCAACCTGGCACGTGAACAGGCAGGCCTTGCACCCATCGTTTTCGAGGGGCCAGATGCCCAGGCACAGGCGCGCTGGTTTGACCTCTCCTTGCGCGCAGTCTCTGACCTGGCAAACTACCCGGCGCCCATGTTTCTTCAGTTGAAAACCTTTCAGCACATTCAGGCCACTGTTTTGCAGGCTACGCGTTCCCCGGGTAAACTAATGGTCTATGGGGGATCAATCCTGCTGATACTGGGTGTGTTTTCCATGTTCTACATCCGTGATCGCCGAATCTGGATCTGGGTCAAGCCCGGTCAGGACGATCAGGATAGCCGTATGATGGCAGCCATGACCTCGCAAAAACGCACCCTCGACTTCAATCGTGAATTCGAGCGCTTCCGCCATTACTTTACCGGCAACGAAAAAGCCTAGGGGCAAATATGTCAAATACCGTTGTGACCGCATCAGGAGCCGCCGACCAGCTGGTCGATTGGGAAAAGAATATTACCGAGTCCGGTGACAGCCGCGTGCTGCGCGGCAAACCGGACTTTTCCGACATATTATTCCTGCTGGTGTTGCTGGCAGGGGCCATCTACGCCATCATTCAGTACCCCGACTCGATGGATTACTACGAGAAAGCCATTCTGGTCGGCATGACATTTGCGGCCACCTGGATTGGCTGGTTGTGGCGGCCCGCGCGCAAGCTGATGATCGCCTGTGCCCTGGCTGCCGGTCTGGCCATATGGCTGTATGACGGCCAATTGGCACATGCGGAAAGCAATTTCCTGCTCAAATACCTGCTCTCTTCACAATCGGCCATTTTGTGGATGTGCGCACTGTTTTTCATGGCCACCGTGTGCTACTGGATCGGATTTGTCAGTACGACCGGCGCCTGGATGGGATCAGCCTTGACCTGGACCGGCGTTTTTGCCGGCTTTACCGGCCTGCTGGTGCGCTGGCGCGAGGGCCATCTGATCGCGCCCGACATGGGGCACATTCCTGTCAGCAACCTGTACGAAGTCTTTGTGCTGTTCTGCCTGATCACGGCCCTGTTCTACCTGTATTACGAGAGACGCTACAACACGCGCGCCCTGGGCGGCTTTGTGTTGCTGGTCATCTCGTCTGCGGTCATTTTCCTGCTCTGGTACACATTCGAGCGTGACGCGGCAGTGATTACGCCATTGAATAACGCCTTGCGCAGTTGGTGGATGAAACTGCACGTGCCGGCCAATTTCATTGGATATGGTTCCTTTGCACTGTCCGCGATGGTCGGTTTTGCCTATCTGGTCAAGCAGCATGGTGCCACCACCAGTTGGAAACCCATGATTCCGCTGCTGGTTGTGGGTGGCGCCATGGTGTCGGAGCTGTTCATTTTCCGTGACAAAGACAATATGGGCTTCTGGTTTGTCTACTTTCTGGGTAGTCTGGCCATCGTTGCTGCCATTTTGCTTGGGCGTCGCGTTATTGCCGCTAAATTGCCGCCGCTGGAAGTGCTGGACGATATCATGTACCGGTCCATCTCCATCGGCTTTGCTTTTTTCACTGTGGCCACCATCCTGGGTGCATTCTGGGCTGCCGATGCCTGGGGAACATATTGGCAATGGGACCCGAAAGAAACCTGGGCCTTCATCGTCTGGCTCAATTATGCGGCCTGGCTGCACCTGCGCCTGATGAAAGGCATGCGCGGCACCTTTGCGGCCTACTGGGCGCTGGTTGGTCTGGTTATTACCAGCTTTGCCTTCCTGGGCGTCAATATCTTCCTGTCGGGCCTGCACTCTTACGGAGAGCTGTAAGCCGCTGCTGGCGGCCAGCGCCGACCAGCCAAAAAAAAGGGATACCCAGTTATACGGCAACCGGGTATCCCAACAGGGAAAATCATCAATTCATTTCTATGCGCCGCGCCGGCGGGCGCTTGCGCAGGTTACTGCTGCGTGCCCCAGCGGCGCACCGTCATTTTCTCCAGGGTCGTAAAGACCAGGTTTTCAACCACCAGGCCCAGGATCACAACCATGACCAGTCCGGCAAACACTTGCGCGGTTTCCAGTTCATTCCGGTGCTGGAACACATACCAGCCCAGGCCGCCCTGGCCGGATGATGCGCCAAAGACCATTTCTGCCGCGATCAGCGTACGCCAGGCAAAGGCCCAGCCAACCTTCAGGCCGGACACGATGGACGGCAGCGCGGCCGGAATCAGGATCTGCCAGACAAACCTGAGTCCGCGCAGCCCGTAGTTCTGTCCTGCCATGCGCAGCGTTTGCGGCACGCTCTGAAACCCGGCGAAGGTGTTGAGGGCCAGCGGCCACATAACTGAATGGACCAGTACAAACAACAAGCTGGTTGTGCCCAGCCCGAACCACATGAGCGCCAGCGGCAGCAAGGCAATGGCCGGTAATGGGTTGAACATGGATGTAAGGGTGGACAGGACATCCCGGCCAAGGCGGGTGGAAATGGCAAACGTGGTCAGAAAAAAGGCCAGTATCACACCCAATGCATAGCCTTGCAGCAGCACCGACAGCGAGATCGCCATGCGGGCCGGCAACTCGCCATTGACCAGATCAGCCCACATGGCGCCAATGGTGGCGGTAAATGTCGGCAGAAGCAGCTCATTGTCCTGCCAGCGACCGACTATTTCCCAGATCACCGCCAGCACTGCCAGGATCAGGATTTTACGTATGCCGTCATGATTGAGCAGGCGATGTGCCAGGCTCAGGGGTTCGCGAACCGACTCGGCCTGTGCCGTCGGCGCCAGTGCCGACAGTGGATACTCGAACTCTGGTCGGTAGGGCGGTTCAATGCGCATGCTAGGCTGGTTCATGGGAACGCTCGGCAAGGGTGGAATCCGATTCGGCCGCAGGCAGCTGCTCGAACAGAAGGCGGTGAATACGGCTGGTTGCCGCCTGAAACTGCTCGCTGCCCGCACTATCCATACTGAATTGATGGCTGTTGATCTCTGCACGCACTCGGCCCGGATGCGGCGACAGCAGCAAAATCCGGTTGCCGACCACCAGGGCTTCTTCTATGGAATGGGTCACGAACATCAATGTGACCCGGGTTTCGTCCCACAATTGCAATAATTCTTCCTGCATTTTGCGCCGGGTGAGCGCATCCAGCGCGGCAAACGGCTCGTCCATCAGCAGCACGGCCGGTTCCATCGCCAATGCACGCGCAATCGCAACGCGCTGCTTCATGCCCCCCGAGAGCGTATGCGGGTAGGCATGCAGGAAGCTACCCAGCCCGACCCGGTGCAAATAATGCTCGGCGCGTTCCCTTGCCTGTACCTTATCCAGCGTACGCGACGCGCGCAGGGCAAAAACGACATTTTGCAGCACCGTCTTCCACGGGGCGAGCTGATCAAATTCCTGAAACACCACCACACGGTCGGGCCCTGGCCCGGAAATGGCTTGGCCATTCAGGGTAAAGGCGCCCGATTTGGGCTTGATAAATCCGGCCGCCGCTTTGAGCAGACTGGATTTGCCGCAGCCGGACGGGCCCAGCAAAATGAACCGGTCGCCTTTGTAGATGGAGAAACTGACCTCGCGCGTGGCCTGTACGATGGCATTGCCTGTCTCGTACTGCAGGCTTACCCGCTCTGCACGGAACAGGGCCTCTGGCAGGCTGACTTGCCGCGAAGCATGATCATGCTGCAAAGCGTCCTGGTCTGCCGGATGGATGGACGCGCTGTGGCCAGCGCTCTGGGGTTTTGACAGCGTTTGCTCAGACGCGGCAGCCAGTCGCAATGCGGTGTTTTTCAGTGCATGGGCCATATTTCAACTGCCATTGTGGTTGTGTTCGTCGTCAAAAAAGTAATCCTGATAGGACGCCGGGCGATTCTTGATGGCGCCGACATCGCCCATGAACTGAGCCAGCGGGAAGGTATTTTCCGGCGCCAGCTTGACCTGGATATCGGGATTTTTGATGATTTCAATCAGCAGGTTGCGATCGATATTGCTTTTAGCCGTTCGAATATACGCATCGGCCGCGCCTTCAGGATCGGCCTTGATAAACGCCGCGGCTTCTTTTAACGACTCGACAAAGGCGCCATAGGTCTTGGGGTTGTCCTGGCGAAACTTTTCTGTGGCATACAGCACCGTTGAGGTCGACGGTCCGCCCAGCACGTCATAGGATTTCAAAACGATATGTGCGTTCTTGTTGCCTTTGAGTTCCTGCTCCTGATAGGGGGGCGTGGCAAAATGAGCGTTGATTTCCGTACCGCCCTTGATGATGCTGGCGGTCGCTTCGGGATGGGGCAACGTTACCGTCAGCCGATCCAGCTGTTTGAACGCTTCCTTGCCCCATTGTTTGGACGCGGCCAGTTGCAAGATGCGTGCCTGGACCGATACGGTTGTTGCCGGCAACGCAATGCGATCCTTATCGCCGAAGTCGGCAATGGTTTTAACGTCTGGATTATTGCTGATCAGATAATAGGGGAAGTTGCCCAAAGAGGCGACGCCTTTGACATTGTATTTGCCGCGCGTTTTATCCCAGATCGTCAGTAGTGGGCCGACACCGGCGCCTGCGATATCGATCGAGCCAGATAGCAGGGCATCGTTAATTGCGGCGCCCCCAGACAGTTTGACCCATTGAGGCTTGATCTCAAGGCCTGCAGTTTTGCCGTGTTTTTCGATCAGTTTCTGATCCTGCACAACCTGCAGCAACAGATACACGATGCCATGCTGTTCAGCGATGCGCAACTGGCCTTCAGCATGCGCCGTGGTGCTGACAAGCGCGCAGGCCGATAGTAGAAGCGCTGCGGTACGTATTGACAGAAAACGAAGCGGGCGTTTGGCAGGATTGGTAATCATGATGGGCTCTCTGGCTAAGGTGACGATTGAAATATTGTTATTGGCCGCCGGGCATGCGGCATGTCGATGGGCAGAATCAGAACAAGGTACGGGCAGTGTTGCACCGGCGATTCAGACTGTCCCGCAGCGATGCCGCGGCCAGTTCAGGCGCATGGGCCGGGCCCGGCCAAACAGGCTGCGCCGGGGATCAACACATTTGTGATCAAACTGGCACGGCCCCTTCCACTGTGGTCCGGTTCAGACGGCGCCGTTGATCGTCGGGGGTGCCGCCGGCCAGATGGATGACCGACCGGTTATCCCAGAAAACCATATCGTCTTTCTGCCATTGATGGGTGTAAATGAATTCGGGGCGGACACTATGCGCAAACAGTTGCTGCAGAATATCCTCGCTCTCGTCCTGCGGCAGACCGACGATACGCGAGGTAAAGTGTTCGTTTACGAACAGGGTCTTGCGACCATTTTCAGGATGGGTTGTGACCACCGGATGCACCACCGGCCGCACTTCATCCAGCTGCGCCTGCGTCAGTGCCGGGCGCCATGGCGCCTTGGCGCGCTGTTCTGCGTAGCGCTTGACGTAGCTATGCTCTGCCTTAAGAGGCAGCAATACCTTCTGCAGCGATGCAGGCAGGGTTTCCCAGGCCAGATGCATATTTGCAAAATGGGTATCGCCGCCGGTGTCGGGCAGCTCGCGGGCATGCAGCAGCGAACCCAGGCTGGGCACCGCCTTGTAAGACAGATCGGAATGCCAGAAAGCACCGGCATCGCCCAGGCCGATCGGCTTGCCGTTTTCCCGGATATTGGATATTTGCAGGATTTCCTCATGGCCAGGCAGTTGGAACTGCCTCAATACATGGATCTGCAGCGGTCCAAAGCGACGACTAAATTGCACATGCTGCGTCGGCGTAATGTCCTGTTTGCGAAACACCAGCACATGGTGATCGGAAAAGGCTTGTCTGATGCGTGCGAATGCCTCGTCGGGCAGCGGTTGATCAAGGTTCAGATTCAGCACCTCTGCGCCAAGTGGCGCGGCCAGAGGGCGGATCACGAAAGACGATTCAGACGACGCGGACTGGCCAACGGGCGTTGGGGATGAGGGGATTGAGGCGTAGACGGCAGACATAGATGACCAAAGTCGGAAATAGGGGATCAGATATGACCACTCTATATAAGGAATGCTTATACGTAAAATAGATAATACTTATTTATATATTCGGATATAAGAACGTAACCCGAATCAATATAGCGCGGCGCAGACGCCTGGCGCCTCGCCCCCTGTCCTTGCCGATGGCACTCTTATCCTGTTTGACAGGCGTGATCGCGCTGCATGAGTGGGGGCTGGGCCACAGACAGTCCAGCAGTTGGGCTGCGTTCGCGCCAGGCGCGCCATGGTCCTTTACCGAGGGCCTTCTTTCACCTGCCATAATGAAAAAAGCGAATGCCGAACTGTGGCACTCGCTTTGCATTATTCACCGGGCAATAGCCCGTATCTGGCGGTATCAATCAGGCAGCATCTGCTCCGAAGCGAACAGCTCTTCGACGGTTTCGCGGGGGCGGATCAGATAGCTCTGATCAGCGTCGACCATCACTTCTGCGCAGCGTGGCCGCGTGTTGTACTGGCCTGACATGACAAAGCCATAAGCGCCGGCCGATTCGATCGCCAGCAAGTCATTTTGCTGCAACAGCAACTGGCGGTCGCGCGCCAGCCAGTCGCCGCTTTCACAGATTGGACCAACAATGTCGTATACGCGGGCTTGTGTCGTGTCGTTCGCCTCGCTCGTGTCCGACGGGCGGGCAACAGGCAACACGCCATGCCAGGCATCGTACAGGGTGGGACGCAGCAGATCGTTCATGGCAGCATCCACGATGGCAAAATTCTTGCTTTCGTGATGTTTCAGGTACTGTACCCGGGTCACCAGGATGCCGGCATTACCAACCAGCGAACGTCCGGGCTCCATGATCAATTGTAGATACCCATAACCTCGGTCTTCAAGCCTCGCGAACACCTTGTCCAGCAGCAAGGCCGGGGCAATGGGGGTTTCGTCCTGATAGCGGATGCCAAGGCCGCCGCCAATATCCAGGTGTTCCAGTCTGATGTCCAGACCAGCCAGGGTATCGAGCAGATTCAGCAGGCGCTCCAGCGCATCCAGATAGGGCTCGATCTGTGTGATCTGCGAGCCGATATGACAATCGACGCCGACGATCCGGATGCCAGGCAGTACGGCTGCGCGCTGGTATACCTGCGCTGCTATTTCAATTGCAATTCCAAACTTGTTGTCTTTCAGGCCGGTGGAGATATAAGGGTGGGTCTTGGCGTCCACGTCCGGGTTCACGCGCAGGGAGACCGGCGCGGTGCATTCAAGCTGGCTTGCAATCAGGGAAATGCGTTCCAGCTCGTCGGTAGACTCCACATTGAAGCATTTGACACCCGCTTGCAGCGCGGCTTTTATTTCCCAATCCTGCTTGCCTACACCTGAAAAAACAATGGTGTCGGGCCGGGCGCCTGCTTTGAGGGCGCGGGCCAGTTCGCCGCCGGAAACGATATCGAAACCGCTGCCCCATTGCGCAAATTGCTGCAATACGGCCAGGTTGGAGTTGGCTTTCATGCCGAAACAGACCAGTGCGTTGCGATTGACCAGCGGCTGTGCGTAAGACTCCCAGGCCGCTTTGAGCGCCGCGCGGGAATAAACGTACAGTGGTGTGCCGTAGCGTGCTGCCAGCTCGGACACAGAGACAGACTCTGCCATGAGTTGCGAGCCGTCGTAATGAAAAAAGGGTGCACCCGCCGGGGCATTCAGTTCAGACATGATAAACAGTAGTTAATGAAACAATTAAAAGGGTGATGCCATACGAAGATGACAGAAAAATGGGGTAAGCACAGATAATGCCATAGTTATGAAAGTAGAAATGACATCACGGTGTCAGGCGCTGCTGGCCGGGCGCTTGCCCGCTTTCATTGAGCTGGCTGTTGTGACCTGTCCCATGCTGCAATAAGGATCAGGCTGAGGCAGGTCACGCCGCCAAGGATCACAACGCAAGCGCTTTGCGGCGCGCCAGCAATGGGCCATCACGGTGCGGCAGTTGTGCTGGTGCCGCTAGCGGGCTGCCTGGCGGCGGCATCACTGGCGGCTTGTTGCTTGGCCTTTTTCTCTGCTTCGGCCTTCGCCTTGCGCGCCTTGATGCGTTCTTCGCGCTCTTGCAACTTCTGCTTTTGCTCGGCTGTGGGAAGATACAGTGGCGCTTTATAGCCGCAAGCCGTTAAACCCACACTCCCGACAAGGAGGGTTACAATAATGGCTACAAGGCGTTTTATACTTGGCGCAGACACGGCACACCCTTTAAATTTTTTACAGAACCATATTATGACTGAATCAGAATTTCTTGCACGCGCAGATGCCCTCCTTGACAAGATCCATGAACAGGTCGACGACTGGTTTGAAACGCTGGATATTGATCTGGATGCCAGCCGCAGCGGTCAGGTACTCACTATCGTATTCAATCAGAAAACCCACGTGGTGGTCAACAGTCAGGCGCCGCTCCAGGAAATGTGGGTAGCTGCGCCTTCCGGTGGATTTCATTACAAGTTCGATAACACCAACTGGGTAGACACCCGGTCAGGAACGACGCTGCAGGATAACCTGAGCAGCATTTTTTCCGACATTACCAGTCGCGCGCTCACCATTACCCTCTGAGGGCTGCGCGGCAAAACCGCTATAATGCAGGCCGGATGTCGCCGCGATAACAATCGTGGTGGTATCCGGCCTGTGTGCCATGTGCCGCACCCAGTGGCGCACCGCACCAGGCGCCATACGAAGCTCTTGCCATTTCCAGTCAGATGCGTGGGCCAGGCGTGGGGCACGCGTCCCCTGAATCGTATTTTGAGCCGTGTTGCCCTGGATCCGAGCTATTGCGCCGGGTTTGCAGCGCTTTGAATCGTGTCCGGCCATGCCGAAGTAAAAATGGAAATAAAAAGGACTCATGCATGGGATGTGCATGAGTCCTTTTCATATTTCTGGTCAAACCGTGGGCTCGCTCCTTCAGATCCTCAGATCCGTCCAGTGCAGCCGGAGACCGTCTTAAGGCCGTTTAAAACCGTATAGGCGGGCCGCCCATGGGATTGAACGACTCTAGGGCTTTGCCGATGGCGTCACCCGATTGAGAGCCGGCCGGTTTGGCAGCATTCGGGTCCCGAGCGCCGCTGCCCGACACACCGATGTTGGCCAATGCCTTGCCCAGTGGGAATTCAGAGAAATAATAGTTGTCACCCACCTTGGCCAGCCCTTCAGGCATCGGGCCTGGCGCGGTCACAGGTACTTTTTTGAGGGCTGTTTGCATGTATGTGAGCCAGATCGGCATAGCCGCACCGCCCCCGGTTTCCTTGTCACCCAGTGATTTGGGCTGATCGAAGCCCAGCCAGGAAATGCCTACCAGCTTGGGGGTGAATCCGGCAAACCAGGCATCGAATGACTGGTTGGTGGTGCCGGTCTTACCCGCAATGTCATTGCGTTTGAGCGTGGCCTGAGTTCTGGCAGCGGTGCCCGATTTAGCCACGCCACGCAGCAGTTCATTCATTACATAGGCCGTACGGGGATCCAGTACGCGCTTGGTTTCATCGCCAGCCACGGCTGGCTGGGCCTTCATGATGACGCGTCCTGTGGCAATATCCACCACAGAATCAATAATGTAAGGATTGACGCGATAACCGCCGTTGGCAAAAACCGAGTAGGCGCTGGCCATTTGCAGCGGCGTCACGCTGCCGGCGCCCAACGCCATGGTCAGGTATGCGCTTTTGGGCGGCTGACGTGCGGGATCAAAGCCAAAGCGGGAGATGAACTCGCTGGCAAACTCCGGGCCCACCGTTTGCAGAATGCGGATGGAGACCATGTTTTTGGATTTGTACAAACCCTGGCGCATTGTCTGGCTGTAGGTGTACGAATTACCGTAGTTCTTCGGGCTCCAGGGCTTGCTGCGCGTCTGGGCTGCACTCAGATGAAAGGGCTGATCCGAAATATTGGTGCCCGGCGTAATACCGCGTTCAAGGCCTGCTGCATACACGAAGGGCTTGAAGGTAGAACCGGGCTGGCGCCAGGCCTGGGTAACACGATTGAAATCGCCGCGGTTGAAGTCGAACCCGCCGATCATCGATTCGATCGCGCCGTTTTGCGGATTCAGGGAAATGAACGCGCCTTCGACCGTTGGCATATTGATAATCGTCCAGGCGTTGTCCACTTTTTGCAGATAAATGACTGAACCACGCTGGATCCGGCGGGACACCGGCCCGCTCTTGACCAGGGCCCGTTTTACATAGCCCAACGACTTGCCGCTCAATTCGTAGATCTGCTCGGGCGTGCGCGCTGCAACCACTTTGTTGGCGCTGGCCGAGAGCACCACGGCCGTGACCAGGTCATCGCTGTCGCGGTGCTTATTGCGAATCTCTTCAAGGGCAAGATCAAACCGTTCCGTATCGTTCTCGATCCCGTCGGGCAGGTCAACCTGGGCTGCGGGTCCCGGATAGGGCTTTCTTCGCGTATACGACATAATGCCTTCGCGCACCGCATGATAGGCCACTTCCTGGTCTTCCGAGCGGATGGTCGTGTAAACGCTCAGGCCACGTCCGTACACATTGTCTTTGTACACGTTGTACATGAGCTGCCTGGCCAGTTCGGCGACGTACTGACCATGACGGGCAACGTTAGTTTCCGGTGTTTCCTGCGTATTGTCACGCAGGACGATTTTCTGGGCCATGGCCTGCTGGTGCTGTTCGGGCGTAATGTATCCTAGCTTTTCCATGCGATCGAGCACGTAATGCTGACGCGCGACAGCACGTTTCATGTTGGCGCGTGGATTGAAGCGGGAAGGCGCCTTGGGAATGCCGGCCAGCAAGGCGGCTTCGGCAACAGTTACTTCCGACAGCGGCTTGCCGTAATATGTGCGGGAAGCGGCGGCAAAACCGTAAGAACGATGCCCCAGGTAGATCTGGTTCAGATACAGCTCAAGAATCTGGTCCTTGCTCAGGTTCTGCTCGATCTTGTAGGTGAGCATCAGTTCATAGAACTTGCGAATAAAGGACTTTTCCGAGGACAGGTAGAAGTTTCGTGCAACCTGCATGGTAATGGTGCTGGCGCCCTGCGCCTTTGCGCCGGAAACCACGTTAGCAATCACCGCACGGCCTACGCCCGACCAGTCGACACCGCCATGGCTGTAGAAGTTATCATCTTCTGCGGCCAGCAGGGCCTGTTTCATGACATCCGGAATTTCGTTGAAGCGCAAGACGTTACGCCGTTCTTCGCCGTATTCGGCCAGCAGGACTTTGTCTGCTGTGTACACGCGCAACGGTACCCGAGGGCGATAATCGGTCATCGCCTTCAGATCCGGCAGGTTCGGCCAGGTCAGCGCGACGGCAAGGGTACCCAGCAACAAACCGCAAAGCCCAAGGCCAATGCAGAAGATGACGGATTGAAAAAGGAACCGGCCTATGCGCGAGCCTGCGCTCGGGCGCTGCACAGTTTTACGAGGGGAGTTGGGTTTACGTGTACTCATCGCAGGCAATTTTAATACCTTCTAGCGGGAAAAGCTGAAATTTTCGGCTCTTTCTGTAACTGAATTGTGCTGTGTGGTGTACATGTGCTATGTTGCAACAAATAAACGACAAATCCTTGAAAACATGGTGTCATTTCTTTGACAACGGTCACAGAACGTCTGTATTTTCACGCCCCGGCGTAACCGGGAGAAAAACCTTTTTACGTACATGCAGCATACAGAACAGGACAATTCCCATGTCCGCCACACCGGTCAGGCGCCCATTTTCCTCATCGGCATGATGGGCGCCGGCAAAACGACCATCGGCCGAGGCCTGGCCCGCTCGCTGGGTCGGGAGTTTCTCGATCTTGATCACGAGCTAGAAGCTCGTTGCGGGGTCAGTATTCCAACCATCTTCGATATTGAGGGCGAAGCCGGCTTTCGGCGTCGTGAAACCCAGGTGCTGCAGGATATCACCTTGCGTCGCGATGTGGTCCTGGCCACCGGCGGCGGCGCCGTCGTGGCGCCCGAGAATCAGGAACTGCTGCGCACACGCGGTATCGTGCTGTATCTGAAGGCGGGCAGCGATGAACTCTTTCGGAGAGTCGCAAAGGATAAAAACCGCCCCATGCTGCTGACGGCCAACCCCAAAGCGCGTATCGTGGAACTGTTAAAACAGCGCGAACCCATTTACGAGAGTCTGGCCGATTTCACGGTCGAAACCAGCCATGGCTCCATCAATACGGTGCTCGACGCTATTGACCGTCTATTGAAAGATTACCAACAACGAGGTGAAAGAATCTGATGGCCCCAGTCAACGTCGCTACATCTGCCGGACAATACCCCATTCACATTGCGCCGGGGCGCCTGCAGCACATTGCCGAATCGGTCCCCGCCAATGCAACGCGGCTGGTCGTCATCAGCAACCCTGTCGTGGACGGGCTGTACGGAGAGGTGCTGCGCCAGGCACTGGCCGGCCTGAACAAACCGGTGCTCACCATCATCGTGCCCGATGGCGAAGCCTTCAAGTCGCTCGATACCCTCAATACCATTTACGATCGCATGCTGACCGAAAAACTGGATCGCCGTGCCGTCGTTCTGGCGCTTGGCGGCGGCGTCATCGGCGACATGGCCGGGTTTGCGGCAGCGACCTACATGCGTGGCATCCGCTATATGCAGATTCCTACCACGTTGCTGGCCCAGGTCGATTCCTCGGTAGGCGGCAAAACGGCAGTCAATCACCCGCTGGGCAAAAACATGATCGGCGCGTTCTATCAGCCGGTCAGTGTCGATATCGACATCAATGTCCTGCGCACCCTGCCTGCCCGTGAAGTGTCGGCCGGGCTGGCCGAAGTCATTAAATACGGCCTGATTCTGGATCGTGCGTTTTTTGAATGGTGCGAAAGCAATGTTGCGCAACTGGTGGCCCTTGACGCAGACGCGCTGGCCTACGCCATTGCACGCTGCTGTGAACTGAAGGCGCAGGTCGTCTCGGAAGATGAAAAGGAAACCGGTCTGCGCGCCATCCTTAACCTGGGCCACACCTTCGGTCATGCGATCGAGGCGGGCCTGGGTTTTGGCACCTGGCTGCATGGCGAGGCGGTTGCTTGCGGGCTGGTTCAGGCCGCCGTGCTCTCGGGTAAGGTGCTGGGTATGCCTGAAACGGACATCGCAAGGGTGCGTGCGCTGGTGCGCGCCATCGGCTGTCCGGATATTGCGCCGGATCTGGGTGAGAGCACCTGGCTTGACCTGATGCAGGGCGATAAAAAAACCGAAGGCGGCGAAATACGTTATGTACTCATGCCGGCCATTGGTCAGGCAGTGGTGCAGGCCGCCCCATTGCAGCAGGTGCAGGAAACGCTCAGCGCCACGGTCGGCGATGTTGCCATCGATCGCCGCGCGGCCCAGCTTGCTGATCTGTCCGGCGCCCGGGCGTAAAACATGACAGTCACCATGCTAGCGCCTTACGCGACCCATCCGGCCCTCTCCAGAGGGCGCCAGCATCAGGAAGATGCCGACCCGGCGCGCGACCCTTTCCAGCGCGACCGTGACCGCATCATCCATAGCGGGGCCTTTCGCCGGCTCGAATATAAAACACAGGTTTTTGTTAATCACGAAGGTGATTTATTCCGCACCCGGCTGACTCACAGCCTGGAAGTGGCGCAAATTGCGCGGGCTGTGGCCCGCAATCTGGAACTGCACGAAGACCTGACCGAAGCGATCTCGCTTGCCCATGACCTGGGTCACACGCCATTTGGCCACGCCGGACAGGATGCACTTCACGAATCCATGCAGACCCTGCGTCCGGGGGCTGGTGGCTTCGAGCACAATCTGCAAAGCCTGCGGGTGGTCGATGAGCTGGAGGAGCGCTATGCCTCGTTCAACGGCCTGAACCTTACCTTTGAAACCCGCGAGGGAATTCTCAAGCATTGTTCACTGTCACACGCGCGCCAGCTGGGCGACGTGGGGCAGCGCTTTATCGACAGAAAGCGCCCGGGCCTGGAAGCGCAACTGGCCAATCTTGCCGATGAAATCGCTTATAACAATCATGATATTGATGACGGCCTGCGTTCGGGTCTTATCACAATTGAACAAATGCGCCAGGTGCAATTGTTTGCCACCTACCATGATGAAGTGAGCCGTCTGTTTCCTGATGTCACTGGGCGCCGGCTCATTGCCGAGATTATCCGGCGCATGATCAACGCCCTGATCGTCGACCTGACCCACACGACCCGGGACAATCTGCGCATTCATAAAATTCAGACACGTGAAGATGTGACGGAAGCCCCGGCGTTGCTGCAGTTTTCCGACACCATGCGCAGGCAGGCCGACGAGCTCAAATCCTTTCTGATGCATAATCTGTATCGCCACTACAAGGTGATGCGCATGGCCAACAAGGCCAGCACCATTGTCCAATCGCTGTTCAAGGCCTTTGTGGACGATCCGCGGCTGATGCCGGCAGACTACCGGCACGAGGATGAGCGCAGGCAGGCGCGCGCCATTGCCGACTATATTGCCGGGATGACCGATCGTTACGCGATCAAAGAATACAAGCGTCTGTTTGTCGTATAAGCCGAGGTATTGCATGGCAAACTGGATTGACTGACGTTAAGAATTATTCATAAAAGCACAATTCATTCTTTTTTCAAAAAGCATCAAGAGTCTTTTCAAAATAGGAACTTCGCATCTTGTTGGAAAATGATTTCGCATTTTCAATTTAGATAGTCAAGCGAAATCCTATGGACAGTCCGGCCCCACCATTGCGCAGCCCCCATGCTCTGTTTGTCGATGGCAATATGCAGAGTTTGCATGGCGTGCTTGCCGCCATGCGAAGTGCTGCCTTCCGTATCACAGTTGCATTTGACGGGCTGCAGGGATACGAAAAAGCCATTACGCTGCAGCCCGATGTCATTGTTTCGGAGTTGCATCTGCCCCGGCTTGAAGGTATTCCGCTATGTCGTCGGCTCAAGGCGAACACACTCACTACAGATATTCCCGTGCTCTTTTACAGCGATCTGGATGATCCGCAATCACGCATCCAGGCCCTGGAATATGGCGCTTCCGATTTCATATCCAAAGCCCATCCGTATGACGAAGTGGTGGCGCGAATCCGCATTCATGCCAATATCTCGCAACGATTGCACAGCGTACGGCAACAGCGGGCGTCTATGCTCTTGTCCCCAGGTCAGGACCAGCATACCGGCACCATTGACAGCGATGATGAAGTCGCCGTGCGCATCGTCATGCAATATGCGCAGGACAATCTGTCGGAAGATCTGAGTCTGCCCAAATTGTCAGCGCTGGTATCCATGAATAAAAAGCGCTTGAATCGCGCTTTCTGCAATGTTTGCGGTTGCAGCGCCTTTGAGTACATTCGTGATTTACGTATGCGCACTGCTAAGCACCTGCTGGCTACCACGTCGTTGCGCACACTGACCATTGCCGAAGAGGTGGGGTTTTCCAACGCCGCCAATTTCGCCACGGCATTTTTGAATATGCAGGGCATGACGCCGTCGGAGTACCGGCGGACCACAAAGCAATTACGGGTTTCCGAGAGTATGAAAAACACCAATGACGTATAAGCGATGACAGTGAACCGATATACAATTAAAAGAAAAGGAGACCTGTCTTGCTTACACGCCATGCAACCTATGCCGCAACAGTATCGGCTACCCACTGGAATGTGCCGCAACACTACAATATCGGCGTTGACGTTTGTGATAAATGGGCCGACGGGACCGGTCGTCTTGCCATCATTCACGAGAAGTCGCCTGCAGATATCCAGTACTACACCTTTGACCAGTTGAAAGCCTATTCCAACCAGTTCGCGCATGTATTGCAACAGGCTGGGGTGGCGCGAGGCGATCGGGTGGGTATTTTGCTGGCCCAGGGCATTGAAACAGCCATTGCGCATATTGCCTGCTACAAGTTGGGGCTCATTGCCATTCCCCTTTTTTCACTGTTCGGTTCCGATGCGCTGGCCTACCGTCTGTCCAATTCAGGCGCACGGGTCCTGGTAACCAATACAGAAGGGGTAGCCAAGCTGGGGTCTATTGCAACGCCCTTGCTTGAACTGAAAACCATCGTGGATATCGACGCCACGCAAAATACACCGGCAACGCTGGCGTTCTGGCCATCGCTGCAACAGCAGCCCGATAGCTTTGAGCCGGTTCGCACCCTGGCCGATGACCCTGCGGTCATCATTTATACCTCGGGCACAACCGGCAAGCCCAAAGGGGCCCTGCATGCGCACCGGATTCTACCGGGGCATTTGCCCGGCGTTGAAATTTCCCACAATTTCTTTCCCGAAAACGCCAAGGTCATGTGGACGCCTGCCGACTGGGCGTGGATCGGTGGTCTGTTTGATGTCCTTATGCCGTCATTGCATCACGGCATTCCCGTACTGGCCTGCCGTTTTTCCAAATTTACTGCCGAAGCCGCGTTCGATATCATGTCGCGGCACCAGGTCACCCACACCTTTTTGCCGCCAACGGCACTCAAAATGCTGCGCCGGCTGGAGAATCCGCGTGACCGCTGGCCGCTGGCGCTTCGCTCCATCGCAAGCGGGGGTGAAAGTCTGGGGCTGGAGCTGATCGATTGGGGGCAGCGCAATCTGGACATTACCATCAACGAATTTTATGGGCAGACCGAATGCAACATGCTGGTGTCGTCCTGCGCCGATCTGTTCGAGCCTAAAATAGGCAGCATGGGCAAGGCCGCGCCAGGCCATGATGTGCAGATTGTCAACGACCAGGGACAGGTGCTGCCCGACGGTGCCGAGGGTAATATCGGCGTCAGACGTCCCGATCCGGTTATGTTTCTGGGCTACTGGAACAACCCGGAAGCCACCCGGGAAA
This sequence comes from Advenella incenata, assembly GCF_004217095.1. Classification (GTDB taxonomy): domain Bacteria; phylum Pseudomonadota; class Gammaproteobacteria; order Burkholderiales; family Burkholderiaceae_B; genus Advenella; species Advenella incenata. Next base: position 284,403 of record NZ_SHKO01000002.1, read on the forward strand.
AATTTGCCGGCGACTTCCTGGTAACGGGAGATATGGGCGTTCGGGATGAAGAGGGTTTTTTCCGCTTTGTCGGGCGCAATGACGACGTGATCACCAGTGCGGGATATCGCATTGGCCCTGGCCCCATCGAAGATTGCATTCTTGGACATCCGCTGGTGAGCATGGTTGCCGTGGTGGGGCTGCCCGATGACGAGCGCACCGAAGCGGTCACCGCTTTTGTCGTGCTGAACGAAGGCGTGGCGCCATCGGAGGCCATCAAGAAAGAAATCCAGGATCATGTCAAAACGCGCGTGGCTGCGCACGAGTACCCGCGCCGCGTTTATTTTGTCGACGCGCTGCCCATGACCACAACCGGAAAAATCATCCGCAAGGAGCTGCGCAACTACACCGAGGCAGCCCGGTAGCGACAGGCATGGCTGCGCAGGGCCGTAGCGGGTCTGTGGCCAATAGCGCTGCTCAGGCATGACCAGCTATTGATCAGGAGCGATCGATCAGGCCTTTTCTCTTTCCAGTAGCGGCTTCAGGTAACGTCCCGTATGGCTCTTCGGGCTGGCGGCAATATCGGCCGGTGTTCCTGTTGCCACGATCTGTCCGCCACCCTGGCCACCTTCGGGACCCATATCAATCACCCAGTCGGCGGTCTTGATCACATCCAGATTATGCTCAATGACCACAACGGTATTGCCCGAATCTACCAGTTGGTTGATCACGGTGAGCAATAGTGCGATATCGGCAAAGTGCAGACCGGTCGTGGGCTCATCCAGAATGTACATGGTCTTGCCTGTGCTGCGCTTGGATAGTTCCAGCGAGAGCTTGATGCGCTGCGCTTCACCGCCCGAGAGCGTGGTGGCAGACTGGCCCAGCCGGATATAGCTTAAGCCCACATCCATCAGGGTCTGCAGTTTGCGATTGATCACCGGCACCGCGCTGAAATATTCCAGCGCCTGTTCCACCGTCAGATCCAGCACATCGCTAATGGTGCGGCCCCGATAGCGGATTTCCAGCGTTTCGCGGTTATAGCGTTTGCCATGACAGGTATCGCAAGGGACATACATATCGGGCAGAAAATGCATTTCAACCTTGATAACGCCATCGCCCTGGCAACTCTCGCAGCGGCCGCCCTTGACGTTAAAGGAAAATCGCCCGGGATCGTAGCCGCGGGTGCGCGATTCTGGCGTACCGGCAAACAGCTCGCGGATTGGCGTGAACAGCCCGGTATACGTGGCTGGATTGCTGCGCGGCGTGCGACCGATAGGACTTTGATCCACATTGATGATCTTGTCAAAGTGATCCAGCCCCTCTACCGACGTAAAGGGGGCGGGCTCGGTCTGGGCACGATGTAATTCGTGCGCCATCAGCGTTGCCAGCGTGTCGTTGATCAGGGTGGATTTACCTGAACCGGATACACCCGTGACGCACACCAGTTTGCCTGCAGGCACCTGCAGTTCGACGTTTTTCAGATTGTTGCCCGAGCAGCCACGTATTTTCAGCCATGCCTGCTCCTTATCCAGCTTGCGCGGGTTATGCGCCTTGATGCGCATGCGCCCGCTCAAGTAAGCCCCGGTCAGCGACGCTTGATCATTGGCAATCTGGTCCGGGGTGCCCTCGGCAATAATCTGGCCGCCGTGCTCTCCCGCGCCCGGGCCCATGTCCACCACCCAGTCTGCAGAGCGGATCATGTCTTCATCATGTTCGACCACAATGACGCTGTTGCCCAAATCGCGCAAATGCGCAAGAGTCTTGATCAGCCGGTCATTATCGCGCTGGTGCAGCCCGATAGAGGGTTCGTCCAGTACATACATGACGCCCGTCAGTCCTGATCCGATCTGGCTGGCCAGCCGGATACGCTGCGCCTCGCCGCCGGAAATGGTGTCCGCGCTGCGGTCCAGCGACAGGTAATTGAGCCCGACATTATTCAGAAACTCAAGTCTGGCACGGATTTCCCGCACAATTCTGTCGGCAATTTCCTGCTTGGATCCAGTCAGGTTCAGGTTTTCAAACCAGTGCAGGCATTCGGACAGCGCCATTGCTTCCACTTCATAGATCGCCATGCCCACTCGCGAACCGCCACGAGGTTCATTGCCGATCAGCACATGCCGGGCGTCTTCGCGCAAGCGCGAGCCGCCGCAATCGGGGCAGACTTGCAGGCTGCGGTACTTGCCCAGTTCTTCGCGCACGGTATTGGAATCGGTTTCCTTCCAGCGACGCTCCAGATTGGGAATAATGCCTTCGAACGCATGCTTTTTGACCGAGCCGCGGCCCTTGTCGTTCAGGTACACAAATGAAATTTCTTCGCTGCCCGAGCCATACAGCACCGTCTTCTGGATCGCGGGCGGCAGCTCTTCAAAAGGCACATCCATATCGAATTCGTAATGCGCCGCCAGACTGGTCAGCAGCGAGTGGGTAAACGCGTTGCGCTTGTCCCATCCCTTGATGGCGCCGCTGGACAAACTCAGAGTAGGGAAGGCCACGACCCGTTTCGGATCAAAGAACCAGGTATGCCCCAGGCCGTCGCATGTCGGACAGGCGCCCACCGGGTTGTTAAAGCTGAACAGACGTGGTTCCAGCTCTGCCAGGGCATGGTTGCAGATCGGACAGGCATAGCGAATGGAAAACGGCTGTTCGCGTTCATTGTCCATATCCAGCACCAGCACGCGACCATCTGCCAGCTTGAGCGCGGTTTCTATGCTTTCGGCCAGGCGCTGCTTGCTTTCTTCACGCACTCGCAGGCGGTCAATGACCACATCGATCGAGTGCTTTTCATTTTTGTTCAGAACCGGACGCGGCTCCAGCTCGGTCATCTGGCCATTGATGCGCACCCGTACAAAGCCCTGGGCCTGCAACTGGGCAAAATCGTCTTCATAGCTGCCCTTGCGTTCCCGCGCGATGGGGGCCAGGATGGCAATGCGCGTGTCGGCAGTCATGGCCAGAATGTGGTCCACCATATGCGCAACCGACTGCGCCTGCAGGGGTTCGCCATGTACGGGACAGTAGGGCGTGCCTACGCGGGCGTACAGCAGCCGCAAATAATCGTGAATCTCGGTAATAGTGCCGACAGTGGAGCGGGGGTTATGGCCCGCCGCCTTCTGTTCAATGGAGATCGCCGGCGACAGGCCTTCGATCAGGTCCACGTCGGGCTTGTCCATCAGTTGCAGGAACTGCCGGGCATAGGCCGACAGGCTTTCCACATAGCGGCGCTGCCCTTCTGCGTACAATGTGTCAAAGGCAAGCGAAGACTTGCCTGAACCGGATAAACCGGTCAAAACGACCAGTTTATGACGGGGGAGGTCGAGCGACACATTTTTTAAATTATGCGTACGGGCACCGCGAATGCGGATGGCATCCATGAAATTATCTTTTCCTGTTGAACGAACTGGGTTTTTCTCGGACTAATCCATTACTATAACGCAGGTGTCAATCCCAGTTATACCTTCCTCCCACTTTGTCTTTTTATTTGCTGAATGAATTCCGCTGCGCCAAGTCAACCCGCTCAAGCAGATGCTGCCAAACCGGCTAAACTCAAACTTACGCCCACTGAACGCCGTGCCAGCACGACGCTGGCGTTGCTTTTTGCAGTTCGCATGCTGGGCCTGTTTCTGCTGACACCGGTTTTCGCCGATGCTGCCAAAAGCCTGAGCGGTGGCAGCAATGCAGTCCTCGTGGGGGCAGCCATTGGTGCGTATGGCCTGACTCAGGCCATTTTGCAGATTCCGCTGGGCATGGCTTCGGACCGGTTCGGACGCCGCCCCGTGATTATTGCCGGTATGGTGCTGTTCATTATCGGCGGTATCGTCTGCGCGGTTAGTGATTCGGTGACCGGCGTTGTGATAGGCCGTTCCATCCAGGGGCTGGGCGCGATTTCCGCGGCCATTACCGCCTGGGTTGCAGACGCGACGCGCCCGGAAGTGCGCACCCGTGCCATGGCCATGGTGGGCGGCTCCATTGGCATTTCGTTTGCCCTGGCGCTGGTGCTCGCGCCCCTGCTGGTCGAATATAGCGGCCTGTCGGGCTTGTTCTGGGTTATTTCCCTGCTGGGCTTTGTCAGCCTGCTGCTGGCCACTTTTATTGTACCGGTCGTCCCCTTGCAGACGCCCGCCATCCAGTCACGTGCGCAAGATGTCCTGAAAAATGGCGATCTCTTGCGACTGAATTTTGGCGTGTTCTGCCTGCACTGCATCCTGATGTCCATTTTCGTGGTGGCGCCGCCACTGCTGATCGGGTTAGGTGGGTTGACTACCGGTACGCTCTGGAAAGTCTACCTGCCCGTGATTCTGGCCTCATTTGTGGCCATGGTGCCGGTCGTTTTCTACACGGAAACGCGGCACGTGCACAAGCAGAGCCTGGAGTGGAGCGTAGCCGGCCTGGCAATCGTCATGGCCATCATGGCTTTTGCGACCCATTCGTTTGCCGCCATTGTGGTGCTCTTCGTGGGTTATTTCGTGGCATTCAATATTCTGGAAGCGTTGCAGCCGTCTCTGGTATCGCGCGTAGCCCCGGCAGAGCACAAGGGGCTGGCCCTTGGGTTCTATAATATGTCTCAGGCGTTGGGTGTTGCCGCCGGGGGCGCGGTAGGCGGCCTGCTGGCCCGCTACACGGGCGTACCGGCGGTTTTTCTCATGGGCGCGGCACTGGCTGCCGTCTGGTTCTTTACCGCCAGAAGCTTCAAATCTCCTACGTAAAGCCCGCGGTGGCTATAATGACCCAATTGTGCAAGCCGGTAAGGGCAGTTAATATACTGTCCTGATTACCATCTACAGTCAGGATTTAACCATGGCATCAGTCAATAAAGTCATACTCGTCGGCAATCTGGGACGCGACCCGGAAATTCGCTATTCACCAGATGGCGCGGCCATCTGCAACGTCTCCATTGCCACTACCTCAAACTGGAAAGACAAGAGTTCGGGCGAGCGCCGTGAGGAAACCGAATGGCATCGCGTGGTGTTTTATAACCGCCTGGCGGAAATCGCCGGTGAATACCTCAAGAAAGGCCGCCCGGTTTATGTCGAAGGCCGTCTGAAAACCCGCAAGTGGCAGGACAAGGACACGGGCGCAGACCGTTTCTCAACTGAAATCGTGGCAGACCAGATGCAAATGCTGGGTGGTCGCGAAAGTACAGGTACTGGCGGCATGGACGATGGCGGTTTTGGTGGCGATGAGTCTTATTCCGCTCCGCAACAACGCCAGGCACCCCAGCAGCGCAGCCAGGCACCGCAACAGCAGCGCCCCGCGCAAAAGCCTGCAGCCAATATCATGGATATGGACGACGATATTCCGTTCTGAATGACATAAAGTAATTAGTGTTAAATTATTCTGGATATATCTTATAGTAATTCCTTGAATTAAATAAGAAAATTAAAATTTAAAGCCTTCGAATTGTGTAAACAACTCGAAGGCTTTTCTCTTTGCATAAGATTTGTACTTTTCATAAATCGTATATTGAGTGTATTTGTCAATTTAAAAAATTTTGGCTATTCTAATTTCGTAAACCTTTTGGTGGTGTTATGAGAATAGTGATAATTACACACAAATCAGCTGAACAAATACCAATAATTCTAGATTAAGGAGGCTGCGCCTAGCGTAGATGGATTCCTTGACAAGTCTACTAATTCACGTGTTTAATCTAAACGATCTAAACAACACGATGGAAAGGAGTGTGTATGCGCGCTCGTATAGCTTGTGTATGCCACCCTCCATAGCGTGTTGCACCATGAATAAAGGGACGACTATAAGGTGCCTTGAGGCGATCTTGTGTGTAATTAGTTTTTGCTTCTTGTCAATTCAATTGATTTTAAAACTTATAGTGTTGTGGATTTAATTGTTATCTAGCCTAGATTGCCATGGATGAGTGAAAGTTGAGGAAATGACAAGTAAATTGAAGCTGAAAGTTAACGGCAGCACGCAGGATGTCAACGTTGAGGCGAACACCATGCTGCTCTACGTCCTGCGCGATGCGATGGAACTGCACCGCCCCAAGTTTGGCTGCAGCCTTGTCATCAGCCCCGACGGCCTGCACAACCAGATAGAGGGCAACATCATCCAGTCGCTCAGCTGCACGAGGAAGTCACCTTCGACCACAGCCGCGTCACCAGCCTGGAGTGGACCGCCTACCCCATCCTGCACTTCTCCGAGATCCCCGACGACATAGAGATGGTGCTCGTCAACAACGACCCCGAACACAAGTCTACTGGTGGTGGCGAGCCCTCCACCAACCCCACCGGCCGCTGTCATCAGCAACGCCGTCTTTGACGCACACCGGTGTGCGCCTGCGCCAGATCCCATTCACGCCCGAGCGCGTCAAGGCTAAATTAGAAGATTTAATAAATGGTATTTATAACTGAGGAGATAAAATGAATTCGCGAACAGCTGTAGTTATTATGTCGTCTATGGTGTTCGGTATGGCAATTACCGGCGCTCATGCGGAAAATAGCGGACCTAAATATAAGCCAGTCACAGAGGATAGAATAATAGAAAATTCAACAAAAGGTGCGGAATGGCTAACAACTGGAATGGACTATTATGAGACGCATTATAGTCCATTGAATAAGATAAATAAATCTAACATTAAAGATTTGGGTCTAGCTTGGTCTTATGATTTAAAAAGTAGCCGAGGAATAGAATCAACCCCAGTAGTCGCGAATGGCATAATGTATGTAACCTCTAACTGGGGGGTCGTTCATGCCATTGATGCTAAATCTGGAGAAAGCATATGGAAGTATGATCCAGAGGTGGATAAGGGGAAATGGGGCGTCAAAGCATGCTGTGATGCGGTAAATAGAGGCGTTGCCTTATCTGGAGATAAGGTTTATGTAGCTGCATTTGATGGGAGGCTGATCGCTCTGAATGCATCTACCGGGAAGCTCGTTTGGGAGAAAGATACATTCGATGGAGAAGAGGGGTACTATACGATAACTGGTGCGCCAAGAATAGCGGGAAGTCATGTAGTTATAGGTAACGGAGGAGCGGATTATTCTGGACGTGGGTATATTACATCTTACAATGTAGATACTGGAGAAAAGGAATGGAGATGGTACACCGTTCCTGGAAACCCAAAAGAGCCCTTTGAGAATGAAGCGATGAAGAAGGCGGCTGAGACTTGGGACCCAGCTGGGGAGTGGTGGAAGAACGGTGGCGGTGGAACTGTCTGGGATTCTATGGTATATGACCCAGAGCTTGATACGTTATATATTGGCACAGGCAATGGAAGTCCATGGGCGGCAGCAGTTCGGAGCCCAGCGGGCGGAGACAATCTATATCTAGGGTCTATCGTTGCTATAGACCCTAACAGCGGGGAATATAAGTGGCATTATCAAGAGACGCCAGGCGATAATTGGGACTATACATCGGTACAGCCAATAATTATGGCTGATATAAAAATAGATGGAAAATTAAGAAAAGTATTATTGCATGCTCCGAAGAATGGATTCTTCTATGTGATCGATAGAGAGACAGGGGAGTTTATATCCGCTAAAAATTATATGGACGTCACTTGGGCGAAAGGCTATGGTCAGGATGGAAGGCCAATAGAATTTGCGGCAGCAAGAGACACAAAAAATGAATATTTGCAGATACCTGGACCGTTGGGCGCACATAATTGGCAGCCTATGTCATATAGCAAAGATACGGGGCTTGTTTATATACCGGCTCAGCAAATACCAGTAACATATAAGGATCAAATGGATTGGCGCTTCAAAGATCCGAAACCCGGGGTGAGAGGCTCGTTTATTGGTAGGGACGAAGCAAAAACAATGGGGAGTAGCGACGCTGTTAGCGAGTTTGGTGAGCTAGTGGCATGGGATCCAGTATCAAAAAAATCGCGTTGGAGGGTTAGATATGATGCCCCTTGGAATGGAGGTGTGTTGTCTACCGGTGGGGATTTGGTATTCCAAGGAACGTCTGATGGGAAATTTATAGCGTATGCTGCAGAGACCGGCGATAAATTATGGCAGTTTGATTTGAATGGTGGGGCAGGAGCTGGAGCAGCAACATATGAAATTGATGGAGAGCAATATATTTCAATACCAGTAGGCTGGGGTGGTGCATATGGATTGCCGAGAAGGGTGGCTGAACAGCATGGATCCGGCACTGTATATACGTTTAAGCTGGGCGGTGATGCCGTTTCTCCGGGAAGTTTGCAGGAAGGAACAGGAAAATTAGTTGAAGGCGTTGATTATGACCCGTCGAAAATAGAACTTGGAGAGAAGCTCTATACGAGTTCCTGTGCAACTTGTCATGGAGCCCCAGGGGCTACAAAAGGCGGAGCGTTGCCAAATCTGGCGTACGTGGATAAAAATATATTGGAGAATCTGGGAATTTTTGTATTCAAAGGACCATTCTATAGCTTAGGGATGCCGGATTTTACTGACAAGCTGTCGCAAGATGATGTTAGCGCCATAAAAGCATATATACAGGGGACTGCGGATGCTATAAGGGAAAGTGGCGGTAAAGAAGTCAAGGATGAAACAGTGCATTGATGTTTCAGGGGAAATAGTGCGCCCAGCCATTATTGTGGCTCGGGTGCATTTTATTTATGAAGAGGAATAAAATGATTAGGGTTGCTTGTGCACTGTCGCTGATAGCAATGGTATTGTTGTTACCTGCCGAGGCGGCTTATGCCGATGAGGCAAAAGAGGGGAATGACATATTAAGGCAATACCCAGATGCCAAAGAAGGGTATATTAGATACATAATAAATAGTCAAAAAATAATAGAAAAAGATGTGCAAAAGATCGAGGTGTGGGCGTTCAAAAATATTGAGGTAAATTGCCGAAAAAATAAAATAGGTGGAGAATTCAATCCTAAGCTAGTACCGGGTAGGGGGCTGATGTATTGGGAGTTGGACACTAATAATATATTATATGGAGAACAGGGTAAGTGCGGCGATGATTGGAAAAGAAGAGTGGATGTGAGGGCAAAAAAAGACGTCATTCATTTAAATAGAACTGTTCCTGTAGTAGTAATGGTGCCCGAAGGGTGGGGTGTAAAATATAGAGTGTTGCGCGAAGAGAAAGAAGAGCAAGCATCAGAAGGTTGATTACTCATGCCTGTGTTGCCAGAGTAGACGGAGGTCTAACAGTTCATTCAAGTCGAAGGCGCTTCGCGGCAAAGCCGATCCTGCTCAATGCCTAGATGAGACAATTTATTTTTCTAAATTAGGCAGATTAGCTATTCTCTCAAGATGCGTAACTGCTGCGGCAACGGCTATTAAGATTGCTGGCTGAAAGGCGGCTGAGGCGATCCCACCGAAGAGGCCGAGCCAAAGCATGACTCCAGATCCTGGCCCAGAGTTCAGCATTTCAATAATTCCCATGACCACGCCCAGGGCCTGAATGATAAATATCACTATAGCGACAATGCAAAGTAGTCGAGGTGCTATTCGAATTAGTTGGATGTCAATTTGGGCCATACTCCACTCCTTAACTGATCTTTGAGAAAATATATTTAAGTAATCATCGAACAAATCAGAATGTGTGCCTGTTCTGGTTAAAAACAGGTCTGCTGATATGGACCACTTGCTTAAATACTACAAATAAGCAGCTGCCGCCGATAGTGTAGTTTATCAATGGTTTGACAGTAACGCTCTCCTTCCATTTATAGTACGGTTTTAAATCAGCAGCAACCATAGGATTGGAAACTCCGGTTTGCAAAGTCTCGTCGTCAAATTTAAGCATAATATTAAAATTTAAATAGTAACTATTACGTCAAGCCCTATCATTGTCGTATCTACAGTCCAAGAAGCAGTCGATGATCGACAGGCTTTCATTCCTCATGACCAGTTCAGGGCTAAGATGTCCAACGTTTGAGTTCGTCTTCCATGATCCTATTCATCTGTGATTTTCTCCTATGATCACATGAGCTGTTTTTCTCTTAGCCATTACATAGAAGACATGGATATGAATGGTGCCCCACCTGCGGCCGGGTCCGTGTGCCCAGTTCTGATAGGTAGGTTTGCTAAGCCGCTGCGACCGTCTCACATCATCATTCATCAGCGAGTAGCCGCTAGGCGCAAGCGATTCCGGGGATTTGTGATGAGAGTAAATTTTTGCAGCTCAGTTACGGACACGATATATATTTTAGACAAACGGAGTTTCGGCAAATCGTTTGTTAGACGGTAATGCGCGGTCACTATGGGCAAATGTAAACAAATAACCCAAATTCAATATAGATATTGACAAATAGAAATCGAAAAATTAGCTATTTTTTTGAAATTACTGCATATCAGATGATATTTACATTTTTTTGTACACATAATCATTTTGATCGCGCAAGTGCGCGGTTGATTTAATATCAGCTTGATCCCGAAAAGCCTTCAATGACGGTCAGTTGTTGAAGGCTTTTTGCTGTCTACTCCAAAGCCCTGGGTGCTCTCTTGATGCACTGGTTGCCATTGAGCGCCGATGACGTCGGAAGCGCTAGCGGATATTGGTGCAGCCCCCAACGCAAGCACATTCATGGACAAAATCACCTTGCACGGATATTATTGAGACCCGTTCACCCCAGAAGCGGCCACCACCACGGTTAATGATCCATGGACGATATTGCGCGCACTTTCAATGAGCTACGCCCACGATTGCAGAAAATCGCCTATCGCATGCTGGGATCGGTAGCCGAAGCAGAAGATGTCGTGCAGGATGCCTGGCTGCGCTGGCATGGCGCCGTGCAGGATCACATCGAAAATGTCGAAGCCTGGCTCGTGGCGGTGACGACACGGTTGTCGATCGATCGGCTGCGCGCAGCCAAGTCGCAGCGCGAGCATTACGCAGGCATTTGGCTGCCCGAGCCATTCATGATGGAATCGCCGCCCACACCTGAACAGATCAGCGAACGCGCGGACGACGTGTCCATGGCTTATCTGATGCTGCTCGAACGCCTGACACCTGAAGCGCGTGCGGCCTTTCTTTTGCATGAGGTTTTTGACGCGGACTATGACCAGATCGCGGAAATTCTTGGAAAAACACAGGCAGCCTGTCGACAGCTGGTGAGCAGGGCGCGTACGCAGTTACGCAATGAGCAGCCGCGGTTTACCGTGCCGCCTGAAACGCATCATCGCCTGCTGCAAACCTTCGCACAGGTGCTCGAGCGTGGCGATTTTGCCGGAATCAACGCACTGCTGGCCGAAGATGCCGTGCTGATGGGCGACGGTGGCGGCAAAGTGACCAGTTTTCCCAAACCCATGGTTGGCGGACGGCGTATTGCACAGCTATTCATGGCCGCATCGCTACGTTACAAAACCGGGCTTCATATTCAGATGGTTGTGCTCAATGAGCAATGGGCCTTGTTGCGTTACATCCAGGGTCAGCTTGAATCGGCGTTAATGTTTGAAGTGGATGGTGAGCACATCAACCGCATTTATGTTCAGCGCAATCCTGACAAGCTCGTTCGCATTGCTACAGCAGTGACGCAACGCTGATTCGCGCCTGCGGTCCCAGCGCAGCCATCACCCTGGGTGTTTGGTGCCTGCCGGACAACACGGTGATCCCTTCTGCCTACCTACCGCCTCGCCCGCTTGTTGCCTACGATGATGGAATGCGGCCTCCTGCCGTATTCAGCGCCCGATTATCCGCGGCGCTGCCTTCATCCTTTGGAGCAATCATGACACAGCGCATCAACTATATTCAGCAATCGCCTGAACTGTTCAAGACATTCATGGCATTTAGCACCGCCTTGGCAAGCAGTGCCATAGAAACCTCGATTCGCGACCTTGTTTCGATTCGTGCTTCCCAGCTCAATGGTTGCGGATTTTGCCTTGATATGCATGTCAAAGAGGCGCGCATCCATGGTGAACGGGAACTGCGTATTTATCACTTGGCAACGTGGCGCGAGTCAACGCTTTTTGCGCCGCGCGAGCGGGCAGCGCTCGCCTGGACCGAAGTGCTGACCAGGTTGCCCGAGCATGGCGTCGCGGACGATATATACGAGCGGGTGCGGGAACACCTGAGTGAAAAAGAACTGTCTGACCTGACTTTCGATGTGATGGCCATCAATGCATGGAATCGCGCCAATGTCGCGTTCAAGACGGTCCCCGGCTCTGCCGACAAGGCGTTTGGCCTGGACAAGGCCAATCTCTCCTGAGCCGGCCCCTTTTCATTCACCCGATCGGCATTAGGGTTGTATGCCCGGGCCGTTTTTTGGAACGCTTATATGCTTAATCTGAAACATGTCGCACTTACTCTGGTCATGATCCCGCTGACCTATACGGGCAGTGCCCAGGCAGCGCCACCCGCAGCGGTGGTCAACAAGGTCATGACCCAACCTCTGGCCGATTATCCCGGCAAGGAAATGCTGATGATTACGGTTGACTACCCGCCGGGCGCGGTAGATCCGGTGCATCGGCATAACGCTCACAGCTTTGTCTATGTGCAAGAGGGCACTATTGTCATGCAGATCAAGGGAGGCAAGGCAGTGACGCTGGGTCCGGGCCAAAGCTTTTATGAAGGACCAAACGACATCCATACCGTCGGGCGCAATGCGAGCCAGACCGAGCCGGCAAAATTCGTCGTGCTGTTATTGAAGGACCAGAACGTTCCATTCTTTATCCCGGCGCATTAGCCAGTCTGTTGCAAGCAATTGTAATAATGGAGCAAAGGTGGCAATTGCTGTCACAAACCATGGTGCTCATACGTCTGGTTCAGTATGGATACTACGACTTTTCCTTCAGTGCAGATCGAACAAGCACGCCAGATCGGCCCGGGCGCGGACGCGCTTGCGAGCAGCTTTGTCACCAGTTACGCTGGGGTAGTGGCTTTTCTGGCTGTTGCCAACGAAGGCAGTTTTTCCCGAGCGGCAGACCGGCTGGGCATCGGTCGCTCGGCTGTCAGCCGCAGTGTACAAAAGCTGGAAGCACAGCTCGATACACGCCTGTTTCAACGCACGACACGCAGCACATCGCTGACCCGCGAAGGCGAATTGTTTTATGAGAACTGCCAGCCTGGCGTGGAGCGGATCGTTCATGCGCTGCAAGAGATGCGCGAATTGCGCAATGGGCCGGCACAAGGCCATCTGCGCATCCATGCGAGTCCCGGGTTCGGACGCAAGGTAATCGCGCCACTGCTACAAAGTTTTCATGCGCAATATCCTGCTATCACACTTGAATTACTGCTCGATGTTCGCCCTGCTGACTTCACGGCCGATCGCATAGACGTTTCATTTCGCGATGGTCGGATGCAGGACAGCGACATCGTTGCACGACAACTTGTCCCGATGCAAATGTTCGTTTGCGCTTCGCCCGCCTATGCTCAGGCTTACGGTCTGCCGCGCCATGTTGACGAGCTGGCCAGTCATCGCTGCATCAATTTTCGTAACGCGCTGGGCCGCATCAGGGAATGGGAATTCAAGATAGATGGCCTGGCTCACCGGTGTATGCTGCCAGGCCAGCATACATTCAATGATCTTGATCTGATGCTGCAGGCAGTGCTGCAAGGGCAGGGTATCGCCCAGCTTCCCGGGTATCTGGTGTGCGATTTGTTCAGGCGGCACCAACTGCTGAACTGTCTGGCCCAGCATGCACCCGATGACGGCGGTCACTATGTCTGTTATTTAAGCCGCAAGCAACTGCCGGCCAGAATTCGCGTATTTGTCGACCATATTGCCGAGCACACGCGTGCACTTGACCTCAATTGCATGGATGCGTTGCCAATCCCGAGCTCGTCGCGGTCCATTGTCATTGATGCGCCTGGTGCAACACCGTGAGGCCCTTTGCGGCGCTACCGCGATATTGCACTTCACCCTAGAATTTGCTGTATACATCAACGCCAGGAGCATTCCATGAAAATCGTCGTCGTCGGCGGCACCGGCCTTATCGGTAGCAAAGTAGTAAATACGCTGCAAGCACAAGGACATCAGGTCATTGCGGCAGCACCTTCAACAGGAATCAATACCATCACGGGTGAAGGCCTGGCGCAAGCCATGCAAGATACCAATATCGTTATCGACCTTGCCAATTCCCCATCGTTTGCTGATCAGGATGTGCTCGCGTTCTTTGAAACGTCCGGACGTAATCTGCTTGCTGCCGAGCGCGCCGCAGGCGTACAGCACCACGTGGCATTATCTGTTGTGGGCACCGAGAACTTGACACAAAGCGGCTATTTTCGCGGCAAGCTGGTGCAGGAAAAACTGATACGCGAATCAGGTATCCCTTATACCATTGTGCAGTCAACACAATTTTTTGAATTCCTGCGCAGTATTGCGCAAGCTGGTGGCGAGGGCCAGACCGTGCGTATTTCCCCCGCGCTGTTCCAGCCTATCGCTTCGGATGACGTGGCTGCGGCAGTGGTGGATTATGCGCTGGGCGCGCCATGCAATGGGAGCGTGGAAATTGCCGGTCCGGAATGCATGAAATTTTCGGACATGGTGCAACGCTACCTGCAGGCAAGCGCCGATTCGCGCACGGTGGTGGAAGATGTGCAGGCCCTGTATTTCGGCGCCCGGCTCAGCGAAAATTCGCTTATTCCAGGCACGGCCAATCCGCGCCTTGGCGTGGTAAATTTTGATACCTGGTTCGCTCAATCACAGTTGTCGACATAAGAAGAGCACCACATCGCATGGCTGATCTGCAACCGCCGTCTTTGTCGTGGCTTGACGCCTATTATGGGCGCGAAGCCAGGACGCTGTATTCCACCTGCGTGACCGTAACGGGTGGTGATGCCGGGCACGGGCGCGCCTCGGGCATTGCCCGTTCTGATGACGGCTATCTGGACCTGGATTTACGCCTGCCTGTCGCGCTTGGTGGGCCGGGCGGGGGAACCAATCCGGAGCAGTTATTCGCGGCTGGCTATGCCGCCTGTTTTCATGGTGCGCTGAGCCTGCTGGCCGCGCGCGCGGGCATTCCTATTGCCGGCAGTTCTGTGCAGGTCACGGTCGACTTCTGTCGCGATCCAGTCGATGGTCTGTTTATGCTGATTGCGTGCACCCATATTCGCCTGCCGGGTGTGGAGCGTACCCTTGCGCAGGAACTGGTGCGCAATACAGAACGCTTCTGCCCCTATACAAAAATGGCGCGGCAAGGCATCACCAATACTGTCGCGCTGGCTTGCCTGGACGAGACAGACAAGCGCTAGTGCCGGAGTTCGCCTGCCCGACCAGTCCATTCACCTCTTTTTTATTTTGAGTAAAACGATGAATCTATTCGAAAACAAGGTTGTACTGATCACCGGCGGCGGCGCTGGCATCGGTCTTGCAGCCGCCGCAAAGTTTGTCGCTGGCGGTGCCCAGGTAATTATTACCGGACGCAGGCAAGCTGCCCTGGCGCAGTCTGCACAGACCGTCCCGGGCATCGATCATCTGGTGGCAGATGCCGGCAAGCCCGGCGATGCCGTGCGAACCATCGATGAGGTCATACGTCGCCATGGGCGTCTGGATGTGCTGGTCAACAATGCAGGCGCAGGCGCCATTCTGCCGCTAGCAGAAGCCGGAGCTGAGCAGATTAACGACATCTTTTCTGTCAACGTTATCGGTCCGTCTTTGCTGGTGACTGCCGCATTGCCGTACCTGAAACAGTCGGCGGGCAATATCATCAATGTGTCGAGTACCTTTGGCCACAAGGCCGCCGCGGCGTTGTCGCACTACGCCGCCAGCAAGGCAGCGCTTGAACATTTGACCCGCTGCTGGGCGCTTGAGCTGGCGCCTGATGGTATACGCGTGAACGCCGTCGCCGCAGGGCCGACGGAAACGGATTTTCTGTCCGAAAGAATGCAGCTGTCGGCCGAGCAGATAGAGAGCGTCAAAGCGGATGAGCGTGCCCGCATTCCGTTGGGCAGGCGCGGGCTACCCACAGATGTGGCCGGCTGGATTGTTGCGCTTGCTTCTGCCGAGTCCGGCTGGGTCACCGGGCAGGTGCTGGCGGTCGATGGCGGCCTGAGCGTGGCGTAACGCGGATCGCTTTTGCACTGCGCCTGCCTGCCGTCATTCACCGAACACTGTTTTGAGCTGGGCCTGCAGGTATTGCGTGAGTGTCTTAATGGCAGCCGATGCCAAGTGTGGTCTGGCCGTTGTCAGGATATAAAGTGTCGCGTCAATGCCGGCGATCCGATAGTGTGGCAATACCAACTGAAGGTTGCCGTCAGCCACATCACGTGCAACAACGTAACTGGGCAACAGCGCTACGCCAAGATCGTTTTTGGCGGCCGTGAGCAAAAAGCGGAAGTTCTCCGACTGCAGGCCAGGGTTGAGCTTCAGCCTTGTTGAAGTCTTGCCGTTTTCCAGCATGATCTGCTCGTGGAAACGCCGGTTCGATGAGCAAATGAATTGCAGTTGTGCTATCTGCTGCGGGTCCTGCGCTGCGGTGCTATGCGCAGCCAGATAGCCGGGGGAGGCGCAAAGGCGCCACTGCACATCGCACACTTTCTTTGCGACATAATCCTGGGGCGGTTCGGCCACGACGCGCAAGGCGATATCTACCCGGGATTCAATCAGATCATTTACGCGATTCGAAAACATGATGTGCAGATTAAGTCGCGGATAGGCTTTCTTAAAATCAATCAAAATCGGCTGCAAGATCAGTTCCCCCAGTCCGGTTGGAACGCTCAGTCTGACTGTACCGGTCGGCTCTGCGCCCAGCAGTAACATTTGGTTGGTTGCGGCTTCCAGTTCACGCAATATGCCCAGCCCGTGCTGGTACAGCACCTCCCCCTGTTGGGTAAGTTCCAGACGTCGGGTTGACCGGCGAATCAGTTGGGTATTTAACTGCGCTTCCAGTCGCTTCAGGCTCTTGCTCACGTGTGACTTGGTAATGTGGTGGCGTTTTGCCGCCTCGCTAAGCGTGCCGGTGTCTATGATCGTCACGAACAAGCGGATCAGGTTCAGGTCCAGCTCACTGTAGTTGTCCATCATGCTCCTTTTCCTGGTTGGTCGAATTTCAGGCGGAAATCTCCGTGTTTTTATTGTCAACTGGCAGGAAACATATATTAGCTATTTATCCGTATTGTTGCCAGCAGATGGCGTTGCTACACTCGTCTGCACAGGAGGCAACCCATGCAAAACCAAATTTTTTCAGAAAATCTATTTCAGGGTCAGCGTGTGCTGGTAACCGGAGGCGGAACCGGTCTGGGGCTGGCCATGGCCGAAAAGCTGGTCAGTCTTGGCGCACAAGTACATCTTTGCGGACGCCGGCAGCACGTGCTGGAGCAGGCCGCTGCCAATTTGCAGACGCGCTTTGCGGACAGTCGTGTTTTCGTGCATTCGGTCGATATCAGGGATTCAGATAAAGTTGATCAAATGGTTCAGCATATCTGGGACGAGCATGGTGGCGTGGATGCCTTGATCAACAATGCGGCAGGGAACTTCATCTGTCCGACCGAGGATATTTCGGTCAATGGTTTCAAGGCGATTACCGAAACGGTGCTCAATGGCACATTTTATGTCACCCAGGCGGTTGGTAAACGCTGGATTGCCACACAGCATCCCGGCTCCGTAGTATCCATCGTTGTCACCTGGGTCTGGACCGGGTCACCCTTTGTCGTGCCTTCGGCCATGTCCAAATCTGCCATCGATACCATGACCAAATCGCTGGCCATCGAATGGGGGCGTCACGGTATTCGATTCAATGCCATCGCCCCGGGAGTCATTCCAACCGAGGGGGCATCGGCAAGGTTGCGTCCTACCGAGAGCAACACTGACGCGCTGGTCAGCCAGAATCCCATGCAACGGCTGGGCCAGTTCAGCGACATTGCCAATCTGGCCACCTTTTTACTATGCCCGGAAAACAGCTGGCTCAACGGCCAGACTATCGCCCTGGACGGTGGTGACTGGCTGGCGAACGGTGCGTACTTCAAGCAGTATTTCGAATGGGATAAAAACGACTGGCAGGTTGCCCGTGAACGCATACAGGCGCGAACGGCCCCAGATACGCAAAGCTAAGGATAAGGAGCAACAATGGAACCGATGATTGTTGTCCAGGACAGAAAAACCAGCAAGGCAATGCATCAGTCACGAGCCCGCCGCCTGGCGTTCGGCCTGCGTGCACTTGGCCTCAAACCAGGCGACACGTTTGCGATCATGTTGCGCAATAGCGAAGCCTTTCTTGAAGCCATCGACGCCAGCCGGCAGATCGGCACGACATATTGCCCCATCAATTGGCATTTTGCCGCAGCGGAAGTCGGCTTTTTGCTTAACGATAGCGGTGCGCGAGTGCTCATCGTGCATGCCGATTTCTGGGACCGCATACAAGCGGTGGTGCCACCTTCCATGCCCGTGTTGATTGTAGGTGAACACGCCGCCTGCAATGGTGAGGAGAACGCGCCATTGTCCTATGCAAGCTGGCGCGATGGCTTCCCCGAAAGTGTCCAATACGCTGCCGCGCCGCGCGGGCACATGGCCTATACGTCTGGCACGACCGGTAAGCCAAAAGGTGTGGTACGGCATGTGTTCCCGCCGGAGATTGCCGCCGAGCGCAAGCGGGCGGCGCAACAATTGCTGCAACAAACGTTCGGCCTGGTTCAGGGGTGCAGGGCATTGCTGCCGGCGCCCATTTATCACAGCGCGCCCAGTCTGTTTGCCCAGAATGCGTTGCAAATGTGCGATACCTTTGTATTGACAGACCGCTTCGATCCTTTGGAAGTGCTGCAACTGGTGCAGGCTTACCGCATTGAAGTCCTGTACCTTGTGCCGATCATGTATGTGCGCATGCTCAAGCTCGACCAGCAGTCGCGCCAACGCTATGACCTCAGTTCCCTGCGATTTATCGCTTCTACGGGCGCCCCTTGTGCACCGGACGTCAAGCGGGCGATGATCGATTGGTTAGGTCCCATTGTCTATGAAACCTATGCCTCCAGCGAGGCTGGCTTAATCACATTGCTGGACTCACATCAGGCACTGGCAAAGCCGGGCAGCGCGGGCAAACCGGTGGGCGAAGCCGTGATCAGAATCTATGACGAAGATGGGGTCGAGTGCGCACCTGGTGTTGCCGGTTATATCTATGTCCGGCAACCGGCGTATGCTGATTTTCACTACCGCAATAATCCGCAGGCGCGTAACGACATCGATAAAGAGGGACTCATCAGCCTGGGTGATATCGGCTACCTGGACGAAGATGGCTTTTTATTTGTTTGCGACCGCAAATCCGACATGGTGATCTCCGGTGGGGTCAATATCTATCCTGCCGAGGTCGAACACCAGCTCTTGCAATATGAAGGCATCGCCGATTGCGCGGTTATCGGAATCCCCGATGCCGAGTTCGGCGAATCGCTTCTTGCATTTGTACAACCGCAAACCGGTCAAACCCTGGACACCCAGGAGATCGGATGCTGGTTGCAGTCGCGCATGGCTAAATTCAAGATTCCGGGCCAGTTCATTATCGATGCGGCCCTGCCCAGGGATGACTCCGGGAAAATATATAAGCGCTTGCTACGCGATAAATACTGGGCTGGCCACAGCCGGAAAGTCTAATACAAGTGTCATCGCGCATTGAAAAAAAGCCCGTTGAGTGGCAAAACAAATAACCAAGGAGACTGATCATGAAACAACGCATTGCAAACATCATTATTGCTGCTACATTGGGCCTGGGAGTGGCTGCGCCGGCCTGCGCCGCCTATCCAGAAAAGCCCATCAAACTGGTCGTACCGTATACGCCGGCAGGCGCGGCAGATCAACTGGCGCGGGCGCTGGCGCAAAACATGGGTCAGGCGCTAGGACAAGCGGTAGTGGTGGAAAATAAGCCCGGGGCCAGCACCAAAATAGGCGCAACCCAGGTGGCGCGCTCACCCGCCGATGGCTATACCCTTTTTTTAGCAAGCAATTCCAGCATGGTGCTCAACCCTCTGTTATACAAAAATTTTCCCTATGATCCCGAACGCGATTACCGTATCGTTTCTATCGTCGCCGACATTCCGCTTGTTGTAATCACAAATGAAAAATCCGGCCTGGATAGCATGCAGAAGTTTGTAGACTACGCCAAGCAGCATCCAGGAAAACTAAACTATGCTTCCGTGGGAAACGGCAACCCCTTGCATCTGGCCACCGAATTATTGCTCGGCCAATATGGCATTAAGGCAACCCACGTTCCATACAATGGCAGTGCGCCGGCGTTGACTTCACTCATGAGCAATGATACGCAATTGATGATCGATGTTGTCAGTACTTCGCTACCGCTCATCAAGGATAAAAAAATCAAGGCGCTGGCCGTCACGTCGCCCAAGCGCCTGGATGTTCTGCCCAATGTGCCAAGCGTATCGGAAATAGGCAAGACCAACTATCAGGCATCGACCTGGTTCGGTATTGCCGTGCCCAAAAGTACGCCCGATGCTGTGGTGAACGCGCTCAGGACGGCGATCGATACCACGCTAAAGAATGAAGCATTCCAGAAGCGGTTCGAGACGCTGGGTCTTTATATACAGCAACCACGCGAGCAGAAACAGGTCGATCGGTTTGTTGACGAGGATCGTGCCAAGTGGAAAACAGTGATAGAAAACAACCGGATTTCGCTGGACTGAAAGCGCAGGGAACGCGCCCTGGCCTCGGATGCCATTGCGCGTGTTTCAGCATCATGGCGTTTTTTACCAGCGTCATATGTGCTCGGCCGGCAATCACAATCATAAACACATCCACAAATTGCCGACCGATTTTCTGCGACAGATAGGTCATGGATGTCACTCGCAAACTGACGGGCCGACAGGATTTCCAAACTTGCGTGCGGCTGCGGTGCAGCCGGGGGCGGGGGGATTTATCGCTGCAATGTAAAACAGTTCTGCAATTGCGCGGGGTAATACTTGATTCAAATCAAATATATGATTGACTCCTCACAACAAGCCACAAGCCGACGTGACGGTCTGCTGCCACTGTATCAGGGTAAATACCAAGGGATTGGATGCCGATTCATTTACCGCAATCGCAGCGACCTCGTCAGGCCCGGCACTGCAATCGTTTTGGAGGAACATCAATGCGCCATATCAAGCGACGCACATTAATTGCTGCTGCACTGAGTGTCGTCATGTCAATCGCAATCGGGCTGCCCGCGTACGCGCAGGGCGATGGCAAGCCGATCACAATCGTCGTGCCTTATGCTGCCGGGGGTACGAATGATAACTTCGCCCGCCTGCTGGCCGACGGTATTGGCAAGGAACTGGGCCGCCATGTGATCGTCGAAAACAAGCCGGGTGCCAATGGCATTATCGGCGCATCGTACGTTGCCCGTGCGCGGCCGGACGGGACCACCTTCCTGCTGGGCGGCTCGGGACCGGTTTCATTGAACATTCTGCTGCGCCCGTCGCTGCCCTACGGTTTTGACAGTTTTGATTCGGTGGCCATGCTGTTTGACGGGCCACTAACCATCACGGTGCCAACGTCGCTGGGCGTCAATTCTGTCGACGAGCTGGTTGCCTACGGTAAAAAGACCGGACAGCCGCTGTTGTACGGCACAATGGGTCCGGGCAGCGTCTCGGATCTGTATGGCCGGATCGTTTCCAAAACCTTCGGTATCCCGTTAACAGCCGTGGCCTATAAGAACAATAACTCGGCACTGATCGATCTGATGGCAGGGCGCGGCGACATGAATTATGCCACGCCGGTTCCCATGATCCAGAATGCCAAAAACCTGAAAGTGCTGGCCCTGAGTACCGAGAAACGATCATCGCATTTTCCAAACATTCCTTCGGTGGCCGAACTGGGCTATCCCCAATTGAAAACATCCTACTGGACAGCCTTGCTGGCGCCAAAAGGCACACCGGCGGCGATCACCAATGAGGTGGCCGCCGCAGCCATGAAAACAGTTAAAACCAAAGCGTTCCAGCAGGTGCTCATAGACAACGGGCAGATCGAGAAGGCCGGTGGTCCGCAAGTGCTGGACGCGCAATTGCAGGCCGATCGCGAAAACTGGGGCAAAGTCATCAACGAAAACAAAATCGTCATCAACTAGCAGCCAATGCTGTTGTTACAGCGGGCCGTGCCGTCGGAAACGATAACGGTTGCGGCGGGAGCATGGCGTCCGGTTCACCGGCGGCTACAGCCGGGTGCGGTCAGGCAGCAGGATTTCAGGAGGAGCACGAATGTGCAATCATATGCGGCGCGGCTTGATTGTCGCGGTAATAAGTACGGTTTTGGCCTGGGCAGCGCCTGCGTTTGCCATCGATGGTAGCAAACCCATTACGATTGTTGTGCCATACGCGGGAGGGGGAGCCAACGATAGTCTGGCCCGGCTGATGGCTGAGGGAATGAGCAAGGAGTTGGCGCGCCCCGTGATTGTGGAGAACAAGGGCGGCGCCAATGGCATTATCGGTTCGTCCTATGTGGCTCGCGCTCGCCCTGACGGCAATACGCTGCTTTTGGGTGGGACCGGACCTGTTTCCCTGAACATCATGTTGCGTCCCAATTTACAGTACGGTTTCGATAGTTTTGAATCCGTAGCCATGCTGTTCGATGGCCCGCTGACCATTACCGTTCCAACGTCGCTTGGCGTCAACTCGATGGACGAACTGGTTGCCTATGCGAAAAAATCCGATAGGCCGCTACTATATGGGACGATGGGTCCGGGTAGCGTAACCGATCTTTTTGGGTGGATTCTCACCAAAACCCTCAACGCGCCTACCACGGCGGTTTCGTATAAAAACAATACGGCATCGTTGATTGACCTGATGGCAGGGCGAGGCGATCTCTCATTTGCCACACCGATTTCCCTTATTCAACACCAGAGCGCCGGCGATCTGAAAATCCTGGCGCTCACAACCGATAAACGCGATCCAGCGTTTCCCGATATCCCTACGGTTACTGAACTGGGTTATCCGCAGTTAAAGTCGTCCTACTGGACTTCCCTGCATGCGCCTAAGGGGACGCCACGCAAAATCATCGACCAGATTGCGGCCGCTGCAGTCAAAACCGTACAGAGCGACAGATTCCGCAAACTGCTTCGGGACAATGGCCAAACTGAAAAAGCGGGAGGCCCCGACGCGCTGGATGCGCAACTGCAGGCTGACCGTGAGCACTGGGGTAAAGTGATCCGCGACAACAAAATCATCATCAACTAACGTTTTACGTTCTCTCTTGCGTTGCTTATGACTATTGATATTGAACCGCTAGGCTCGGTCCGCGCTGCGCTTGGCGAGTGCCCTATCTGGGATATGGAAAATCAGCGACTCTGGTTCATGGACTGTCGCGCCGGCCTTATTCATCAGATTGATCCGGCAACGGGCCGGACTGTTGCGACCAGCGAGGTGCCGGCGCCGGCCGGCTCCTTTGCCCTGAACGCAGATGGTCGTCTGGTGGTGGCGTTAAAAGAAGCCATCGCGCTTTATGACCCGGCCACCGAAGTGTGGCAGACAATCGCGCAGATTGAAGATAGCCATCCCAACTTGCGCCTGAATGATGGCGAGGCCCTGGCCGATGGTTCCTTTATCGTCGGCACCATGCACGTGCTGCGCAACGAAGGCGAGCCGCCCCTGGGCGGTCTTTACCGGCTTTATCCACATGGCGGGTTCATCAAGCTGGCCAGCAACATCGGTATAACCAACGGGCCCTGCGTCAGTCCAGTGGACGGGCGGTTCTATGTGAGCGACAGCAGCGTTCGCACCATTTATTCCTATGCCATTGCAGGTGATGGCACGCTTGCCGACCGGCGCCTGTTTGTCAACACCCAGGTATATGTGTCCGGCCCTGATGGTTGCTGTTTTGATTCGGCCGGCGGGCTGTGGACTGCCTTGGTGCATGCCGGCGCCATCGCCCGTTTTGGGCCGGACGGCGCCCTGACAAACAAAATTGAGCTGCCATTGACTCACCCTGCGTCACTGTGCTTCGGCGGTGAAAACCTGGATGAACTGTTCGTCACTTCAATCCGCGATAGCGGCCGTCTGAGGGGTGACAAGCCGCTGGACGGAGCCGTGCTGCGTGTTCGTGGCATGGGTGCGCAGGGACGGGCACCGGCCCGCACCCGTATCGGTCTTGCGTGATAACCGCCTATCCGCCAAGCTGGCGGTATGCCAGGAACCGGCGGTCGCTGCCCGAGACTTCGGAGGCCACGAAATCCAGGAAGACCCGGATTTTGGCCGGGATCATGGGCGTGTCCAGAATCGTGGCATAGATACCGTCTTCGAAAGAGGAATTGGTTACCCGAAAATCAGGCAGCAGGCGTACCAGGCGACCCTGGGCAATATCGTTGGCTACCGTATAGTCGTCAAGTAGGGCAATGCCTTCTCCCAGCCTGGCCAGTTCCAGCTGGGCAATACCATTGTTGGTGACATGGCGCGGGTGCAGGGCCACTTCGTCAATGCCCTTATCCGACAGAAAGCGGAAAACATAGCCCTCACCCGGTTTCAAATAGCATATCAAGGCATGGTCAGCCAGTTGCGGCGGCGCTGTAAGCGCGGGCATCGACGCAATATAGTCCGGGGATGCCACAAGATGGCGTTCGCTTTTGAACAGAATCCTGCGTTTTAATCCGGCTTCCACCGGCGGGGCGATGCGAAAATCGATATCTATTTGCGCAAGGCGCAGATCAGCCTGTGCTTCGGCCAGAATAAGTTCGACGTGAATGTCGGGGTACAGGGTACGAAAGCGCGCTACGAGCGGTGTGAGCACGCCCAGCCCGAACATGACCCGGGAATGGACCCGCAACAACCCCTGAGGCGAGGTGCTGATGGCCGTAATGCTGTCGTGCGCGTGGTTGATACTCCACAGGATGCCCTCCAACTGATGGGCATATTCCTGGCCGGCTTCTGTCAGCATGACCTGGCGCGTTGAGCGCAGCAGCAATCTGACGTTCAGCGCCTGCTCCAGTTCGGTAATCATTCGGGACACGGACGTTGGAGAAATACCGAATTGCCTTGCTGTTTCGGTGAAACTGCCGCTGCGGGACACCGACAGGAAAAGCTCCATTGCTTTAAGACGATCCATTGATTACCTCAGAATATGCAGGACAGACAAGCGATTTTTGTCTATTCCATCACCTGGTAATTATAATTTAAGATTGCAGCAAGTCAATCAATACATATTAAAGAGGAATCCTTATGGAATTCGGTGTATTTATTCTTGCGCAACAACGTGGCTACCACCAGACGTCCAAGCAAGTCATCAGCAATTCGGTCGAGCAGACCATCGCGGCAGAACAGGCCGGATTCAATAATGCCTGGTATGCAGAGCATCACTTCAACAACTACTCGCTGTCGCCTTCGCCGCTGATGATGGTGGCCCATTGTGCGGGCGCGACCAAGCGGATTCGTCTGGGAACCGCTGTCTGCATCCTGCCGCTGTATCATCCAGCCCGTTTCCTGGCTGAAGTCGGCTTTGTCGACACCGTCTCGGACGGTCGTCTTGACCTGGGCATCGGCTCGGGCTATCAGGCTTTCGAATTCGAACGGTTCGGCGTGAAGATGGAAGACGCCTCCAAGATATACAACGAATTCCTGGACATGATTCCCATGGGGCTGACCCAACAGACCTTCGAATATCACGGCCAGTTCCTGTCCATGCCGCCCAGCTCCATTGCCGTACGCTGTCTGCAGGAGCCCATGCCGCCACTGTGGATTACTTCGGGCAATCCGGTAGCCCTTGGCCGCGGCGTACGCGAGAATCACAATCTGTTTGTCACCGCATTGCTCAAGGGTAACGATGGCATCAGAGAGCTGCGCGAGCGCCTGGAGAAGGTGGCTGATGATAATGGTCGCGATCTGGATCGTGACGTCAAGTTCGGCTTTTTGCGCTGTGGTTACGCGTCGGATAACAAGGCGGAAATTGATGCCTATCTGGACAGTGCGCGGTTCCAGCGCCGTATTTCCGAGAGCCTGAAATTTCGTCGCGCCCAGTCCGAAGACGGTTATATGATCAAGGAAGTGCCTTCACAGACAGACGTCACTTTTGACGAGTTGCGCAAGAATCTGCCAGTGGGTTCGGTCAACCAGGTTATCGACAAGCTGCTGGAAGAAATCAGCATCCTTAAGCCGAACCATATTGCCTTGCAAACGCAGTTGGGCGACTTCGATCAAAAAACCATGCTCAAGCAAATTGAACTGTGGGGTGACAGAATCATCCCGGCCATCAACAAGGAACTGGGTCTTCGGGCTGCTGCCTGACCGACCCGCAGGGGACCACCATGCGCATTCATTTGACAAATACCGGTGCCATCACCGTGCTTGATGCTGCCGAGTTTCGCAAGCTTGACGTTCTGGTCGACCCGCTTGCGCCCGAAAAGCTGGAACAAGCGATTTTGAAAATCGGTCGACGAGAAGATGACAATCATATCCGGCTGTCACCGGCGGTACTGCGGTTTCTGGCGGATCGGGCCGGCGATGCGCAATGGGAGTCCGGGTTTGCACAAATGATGGCTTATGCAACCAAGGCCGGTTGGGTGGATGAACACGGCGACGTGCGCGTGCATATCGAACGCAACGAAATTGACGAGGTCGTGACCGAAGTTGAATTCAAAGCCGCCATGCGTGCGCTGCCTGCGGGCATCAGCGCCGTGACAACCGGCAGCGGGCAACAGGTGGCCGGGATCATCGTATCGAGTCTGACTTCGATTTCGGCCGAACCGCCACTGGTGGGTTTCTTTATCAATGAAAGTTCATCGATTGTGCCGGCGTTGCTGGCCAATGGCCGTTTTGTCGCCAATGTGCTGGGCGAGGCGCATCGCGATGTAATGTCGGCTTTTCTGTGCGAAAAGCAAGGTCCCGCCCGATTTTCCAAGGGCGACTGGGGCAGCGGCCTGCATGACCAGCCGGTCCTGAACGATGCGCTGGCCAGCGTGGAGTGCGACATTGTCAACACCCAGGCGCTGGGCACCCATCGGATGATCGTGGGCAAAATCCGCCGCTCGGTCAGCCGGCAAGCCAGCCCGATGATCAACTTCAATGCCGGCACGCACCGACTGGAGCCGCTACCGCTCTAGCTAATCCATTGTTGCCGGATTGACCAGGCAAAGCGGCCTGGCGCACTTGTCCGGCACGCAACACCCTTTCGAGACAAAACACCATGACTGAAAAATTTGTTCATATCGACGTATCCGATTATGTTGCGCTGGTTACCATGGATCGCAAGCCGGTCAATGCGCTGAACCGCGAGATGCGACGCCAGCTCGTGTCGGCTTTTGATGAGATATCGGCCCGCAGCGATGTGCGTTGCGCCGTTCTGACGGCTACGGGCACGGTTTTCTGCGCCGGTGCAGACCTCAAAGATCGTCCCGATGAAAACATTGCCGGCGACTTCCTGGAACACAACCGCATTACCCGGGAAACCGGCAACGCGATACGCGAGTGCGCCAAACCGGTAATCGCCGCCGTCAATGGGACAGCGCTGGGGGCTGGCCTGGGCCTGGCAGCGGCCTGCGACATCCTTTATGCCTCTGAAAACGCAACTTTCGGTATGCCCGAAATCAATGTAGGGCTGGCAGGGGGCGCCTCCATGCTGCGTACGCTATTTGGCCGTTCCACGCTGCGCCGCATGTTCTATACCGGCCAGCGATTGACCGCGCATGAACTGCTGCGTCGCAATGTCCTGGAAGATGTGCTCAAGCCGGAAGAACTGCTCCCGGTCACCATGGCGCTGGCGCATGAAATTGCCGCCAAGGCGCCGCTGGCTACCATTTACGCCAAGCGCGCCGCCAATATGGTCGATGTGATGCCGCAGCGTGACGCCTACCGTTTTGAGCAAGAGTTCACCATGCTGCTGGCCAAGACAGAAGATGCACGCGAAGCGCGCATGGCCTTTCTGGAAAAACGCGAACCCAAGTTCAAAGGCTGCTGAAAAATGGATACATGCATTGCACCTGAGCCGGGCGCCGGAATGAATGCGTTCTTCATGGCCAAGGGGATCGCCATTGTTGGAGCGTCCAACGACATTACCAAGATCGGTGGGCGTCCCATTTATTTTTTGCGCAAGTACGGCTACGGGGGAACAATCTATCCAGTCAATCCGCGAGGTGGCACCATCCAGGGCCTGCCCGCCTATGCTTGCCTGGCCGATGTGCCGCAGGCGCCAGACATGGCGGTGCTGGCCGTTCCCGCCTCGGCAGCCGTGCAGGCGTTGCAGGACTGTGCCGACCGTGGGGTGAGGGGAGTGGTTGTGTTGTCGTCCGGGTTTGCAGAAGCGGGGCCCGAAGGCGCCGTGCTGCAGGCGCAAATGGTTGCCATTGCCCGAAAGCATGGCATGCGTTTGCTGGGCCCCAACTGCCTGGGCATAATCAGTGTGGCTCAAGGGGTGATCGGCTCATTCTCTATTATTCTTGAACAGAGCATGCCTTGCGCCGGCCATATGGGCATCGTGTCCCAGTCCGGAAATATCGGCAGCTATGTCGTCCAGAACGTCGCCCGCAAAGGCCTGGGGGTGAGTCACTTTATCGCTACCGGCAACGAGGCGGACATTGACGTTGCCGATGGCATTGCCGCACTGGCTGAAGATGCACAGACCCGCTTGATACTGTGCTGCATGGAAACCTGCCGCGATGCCGGCAGATTGACCCGGGCGCTGGACCTGGCACGGCAAAAGAACAAACCGGTGGTGGTGCTGAAAATTGGCTCCACTGAGCAGGGGCAGGCGGCTGCCGCATCGCATACCGGCGCGCTGGCCAGTTCAGATGCGGTCATTGACGCCGTGTTCCGGCGCTACGGCGCCTTGCGGGTCGACTCCATCGAAGCATTGATGGAACTGGGACACGCCGCCTCCATTCTGCTGCCGGGCGGCCTGCCAAAAGGAAACCGGATTACCGTGCTGGCGGCCTCTGGCGGATTTGGCATCATGATGGCCGATGCCACCGTCAAAGCCGGGCTCGCGCTGAGCACGCTGGAGCAATCTACCAAGGACCGGATCCGGCAGGTGCTGCCGCTGGCCGGCGTCAACAATCCCGTTGACGCCACCGCCCAGGTATCGGCGCGCCCCGAAGTCCTGTTTGGCATGTTGTCGGCGCTGATGGAAGATGACAGCGCTGACGTTACCCAGATCTTTCTGTCGCTGGCGCTTTACAACCCCCGTTTGCGCAGTGTGTACATGGAAGCGCTGCGCAACATCCGCGCATCCTACCCGGACCGTCTGCTGGTCGTTACCAGCCAGGGCCCCGCTGACGCAGTCAAGGAAATTAATGCGCTGGGCATTCCTGTATTTGCGGGCATTGACGCGACGGCCCACGGACTGGCCGGTCTGATCCGCATGGCGCAACTGGCCCGCCTGGGTGCGGCACCGCGTTACCAGGATATTGTCGAGTCGCTGGAAGAGGGTGCCTTTCGCAACGAATATACCGCCAAGAAAGCCCTGGCCGCGGCCGGCATTGCCGTGCAGGATGAAACCGTGGCTGCCAGTGCAGACGAAGCGGTACTAGCGGCGTGCCGCATGGGTTTTCCAGTTGTCCTTAAAATTGCCTCCGCAGATATCGCCCACAAAACCGAGATCGGCGGCGTCGTCCTCAATCTTGGCGATGAGCAGGCGGTGCGCGCCGCCTACGGACAAATCATGCAGGCAGCGGCCACACATGCGCCTGCAGCCAGACTCGACGGCATTCTGGTCACGCCGATGGCCAAAGACGGCATCGAACTGATCATGGGCGTTTCAAGAGATCCGGTTTTTGGCCCGGTCGTGATGGTGGGCACAGGCGGCATCTATGCTGAAATCTTGCAGGACGTTGCCGTGCAGACCGCCCCGATTTCCGAAGACGAAGCACACGCAATGATACGATCACTCAAACTGTTCCCGATCCTGGATGGCGCCCGTGGACAACCGAAGGCCGATGTACCGGCGGCGGCGCAGACGCTGGCACGGCTGTCACAGTTTGCCTGCCGCTACGCACGCAATGTGGCCGAGATCGATATGAACCCGGTACGCATCCTTCCCGAAGGGCAGGGGGCGGTCGTGCTCGATGCACTTCTGATTCCGACCAACCACGCAGTATGACACTTTCGAGATCAAGCATGGATTTTCACGCCAACCCGCTGACCACTCAGCCTGCTATCGCACCTGACGCCTATCGTGCACATGCCCGCGACTGGCTGAAAAATAACCTGCCCGCGCATATGCGGGCGGACAGCCTGGATTACCGCAGCCCGACGCTGGAGGAATCGAGCCAATGGGAAGCCGCCATGTATCGCGCCGGCCTGGCCGGGATGACCTGGCCGGTGGAGTACGGCGGCCATGGGCTCACCCTGCGTGAACACCTGGCGGTCAACAAGGAAATCGGCGCGCTGGCCATGCCCGAGAGCGTCAGCTCTATCGGCAAGGAACT
This sequence comes from Advenella incenata, assembly GCF_004217095.1. Classification (GTDB taxonomy): domain Bacteria; phylum Pseudomonadota; class Gammaproteobacteria; order Burkholderiales; family Burkholderiaceae_B; genus Advenella; species Advenella incenata. The sequence goes on from NZ_SHKO01000002.1 coordinate 314,518, forward strand.
GGCTGGCCCGATCATTATGACTGTTGGTACAGAAGACCAGAAACAGACGTTCCTGCCCGCAATTTTGCAAATGCAGAACTACTGGTGCCAGGGCTTTTCGGAACCCGATGCCGGTTCCGACCTGGTGCGGTTACGGACCCGCGCCACGCAAGAGGGCGACCAATGGCGGATCAACGGCCAGAAAATCTGGACCAGCGGCGCGGCCAAGGCGCATTACTGCCTTTTGCTGACGCGCACCGGCACGGTGGCTGACAAACATCGTGGCCTGCTCATGTTTGCTGTGCCCATGGATACGCCAGGTATTCGTGTCGTGCCAATCCGCTCCATTGACAACAAAGAATCGTTCGCTGAGGTTTTTTTCGATGATGTCATGGTTCCCGACAGTGCTCGCCTGGGTGCACCCGATGAAGGCTGGAACGCCGCCATTCGCGTGTTGTCCATTGAACGCGCCACCAATCGCATGTACCGTCCGTGGCGGTTCGAGTGTGAGTTGCGCCAACTGGTTCAGGCGTGTCAATCAGATGCGCACCTTTGCGGGCGATTAGCAGAGAGCTACTATCAGCGCCGCATTGGCCAACTTGTGTGTGAAATCGACGCGCTCAAGGGGCTGGTGGAGCAATCGGTCGACCAGTTGCTTGCCGGAGCGGCTATTGGTGCGCGAGGTTCGCTGACCAAACTGTTCTGGTCGGAATGCCACCAGGCATTCATGGCACTGGCGCAGGAAATCGTCTCCCAGGTTGGGCCGTCTTCAAGCCCGCTGGCGCAGCGCGCACGCCAGCATTTTTGCACTGCCTATCTGTTCTCACATGCCGAGACCATCTACGCGGGCACCACCGAAGTGCAACTGGACATCATCGCCCAGCGTATTATGCAACTGCCAAAGGATATCTGATCATGAGTCATCAGGAAGAAAGTTTGCGCCCCGAAGAATTCGCAGAAGCGGCCGCCGCTGCAGTCAGTGACGTGCTGGGTCGCGAGGTGCGCGACACAGCCACCGTACTGGCTGCTGCCGGCTTGTTCGGTGTGTGCGCCCAGGAAAACCGAGGTGGCCTGGGCCTGGGTCTGGCATTCGGCGTACCGGTATGCGAGGCTGCCGGCTCCCTGCAATTGCATTTTCCTTTGGTGCAGCAGATGGTGCTGGCAAAGGCATTTGGCGATAGCGACATTGCACAGGCTCTGGTGGCCGGCGAGAAAATCGCCACCATTGCCTGGCAAGGCAGTCTGACAGAAAAATCCGCAAGCCATGCCAGTTATGCTGACGCGTGCGACTGGATTCTGGTGGCCGATGAAACGGGCGCAAGCCTGCTCGAAACCGCCTCGCTGCGTTTGCAGGCTAACGGTACGATGGATCCCGAGTACCCGCAATTTGACGTTGATCTGGCGAGCGCCGTAGTCAAGGCGCGCCTGTCGGCAGACGCGTTTGCTACATTGAAGGATGATGCACTGGTCCTGAGTGCCGGTTTTATCAACGGTCTGAGCGCCGAGGCCTTGACGCGAACAGCGCAATATACGTCCACGCGGGTACAGTTTGCACGCCCGCTGTCGGCCAAACAGGTAGTGCGCCATACCCTGGCGCGCATGCAACTGCTGCACGAGACGTCGACAGCCGCACTGCGCCGCGCATTGCTCACCAATGAATTCGGTGCGTCACGCGATGTGGCCCCGGCATTTTCGGGCGCGTTGGGCAATGCCGTTTTTATTATCGAAAAAGCCATTCACCTGCACGGTGGCATGGGGTTCACCTGGGAGCTTCCCTTGCATTACTCCCTCAGGGAAGTGCGCAAGATCGAAGCCGCTTTCAATAACGGGCGCAGACTGGAAAGTCTGGGTGCACAGTTCATCGCAACGGTATAAGGAATCAAAGCAATGCAACAGGATATGGCGGGCCGCGTGGCCCTGATCACCGGCGCGGGTAACGGCATCGGCAAGGAAACGGCGAAACAGATGGCTGCCCGGGGCGCTATTGTCGGTGTCAACGATCTGAAGGAAGAATTTGTCAGCGCCACTGTGCAGGAGATCACGCAGGCGGGCGGCAAGGCCTTTGACGTGGTGCAGAACATGGCCACCCGCGAAGGGGTGGCCGCTGCCGTCGCCCAGGCGCATCGGCATATGGGTCGCCTGGATATCATGGTGAACAACGCCGCCTGGGTGCGCTATCAGGCGGTGCCCGATATCATGCCGGAAACCGTGGATCGCATGATTGACATCGGTTTCAAATCCGTGATTTGGGGGCTGCAGGCGGCCGTCGAGGTCATGGATCCCGACAGGGGAGGCGTGATCGTCAATGTGGCCTCTACCGCGGCCCTGCGCTCGGCCGCCAATTCAGTGGTGTATTCCGGCATCAAGTCCGGCGTTCTGGGTATCACTCGTGCAGCGGCGGCAGAACTGGGAGCGCGTCATATCCGCGTGAACGCCGTCTGCCCTTCGGCGGTACCCACGGAAGGCACGCAACGCAACCGCAACGCAGAACGGGATGCCAATCGCGTCGCACGTACCCCGCTGGGGCGACTGGGCACGGTGACCGACATTGCCAGGGGAATTTGCTTTCTGGCCAGCGAAGAAGCCGGTTTCATCACAGGGCAGGCGCTGGTTGTCGACGGCGGCATCACCTTTACGAATATCTGACCAGCAAGCGAACGCAATGCCCACCATACTCATTACCGGCGCCGCTTCCGGCATTGGCCGGGCCAGCGCGATGCTGTTTGCCAGCCGGGGCTGGCGCTGCGTGCTGGTCGATTGCAATGCTACGGCACTTGCCCAATTGATGCAAATGCTTAGCGCGGCAAAAGGCGTTGCGGGTGTCCAGCATCTGGTGCGCACGGTCGATCTGACGCAGGCAACGCAGATACAGTCCCTGGCAGACGCCTCCCTTGTCCTGGATGCCATTATCAATAACGCCGGCATGTCCGATACCAGCGGTCTGCCACTGGTCGATCAGGATGCGACACAACTGGACCGTCTGGCCGCACTGAACCTGCGTGCGCCCGCCCTGGTGGTCCAGGCATTACTCCCGCAACTTGCGTCGGGCGCCCGTGTCGTCAATGTGGCTTCAGGCGCCGCATTGCGCGCCATTCCCTGGCGCGGCGCGTACAGCGCCACCAAAGCCGGCTTGCTTGCACAAACACAGGCGCTGGCTGCTGCCCGACCTGATCTTGCCGTCAGTGTGCTGTGCCCGGGGTTTGTACGCACCGAATTGGTGGCTGAACTGATCGACATCGGTCGTCTTCAGCCGGCCGACATCGTGGCAAAAATTCCGCTGGGCCGCATGGCAGACCCACAGGAAATGGCCGAAGCCCTGTTTTTCCTCGCATCGGAAGCGGCAGCCCCGCTTAGCGGAGAGCGATTCAGCCTGGATGGCGGTTCATCCGTATTCGGTGGCAGCACGCCTTTCAAAGCCGCCGAGCGCCTCCCGCTGCCGTCCGATAGCCCTGTGGCGTTTCGGCTTGCCGGCAACCCGGCTGCGCCCTGGACCGCGGCACTGGCTGTTGATGACGCGACCAGTGCACCAGGGCAATACACCGCCACCCTTGATTTTTCTTGCCTGCACGCCCAAGCTGGCCAGATGCTGCACACCGTTCATGAAGCGGCACGGCGCTATGCCAGCCAGAACGTAGCGCATAGCAGCCTGACCGTGCTCCTGCCTGCACAAGATCAGGCTGTCAGTTGGCAGCAGGCAGGGGACATGGCCGCTGCGCGCATGCTGATCGCCACCCTGGCGTGTGAACTGGGTCCACGTGCCATGCGCGTCAATGCCATTGAAATGGATCCGGCTGTTTGTCCCTCTGAACTGGCTCCGCTACTGCTGTTTGTGGCGGGCGCCCGCGCCCAGTTTCTGACGGGGCAGACCATTCGGGCGCATGCCACCTGATGGTGGTCGCCCTTGCCCCATCGCCACGAATACGAACACGAGCAACGCATCATGACCGACCATACCCTTGAGCAGGAACAGATTAAAGCGCATTTCATTGCCGAGCGCGGCTACTGGAGACCCTGGACACAGGCCATCTTGTGCCACAAACCGCAATTTCTGAACGGTTATGCATCCTATGCCGGTTATCCGGCACGGCAGGGTCCGTTGTCCGAGCGCCTGGTGGAACTGATCTACATCGCGCTCGATAGCTCCGCGACCCATCTGTACCCGACAGGTCTGAGAACCCATCTGGATTTTGCCCGCGCGGCAGGAGTGAGCGCGGCAGACGTTTTTGATGTGCTGCATATTGTGGCCTCCCAGGGCCTCAGCCACGTCTATGACGCCGTGAGCATTCTTGCGGAAGAAACCGGCCTTGAATCCCGCGCGGCGATGTCCGTGCAACAGCGCGAGCGCGTGCTGCAGCACTTTCAGGAAACGCCTGCTTTCATGGAGACATTGGCGCAACTGGATCCGGGCTATCTGGACGTAGTGCTCGATTTTCTTGAAGAGCAAAACGGTCAGTCAGCGCCCGGCGGTCTGGCGCCCGCCGAACGCAGGCTTATTGAAGTTGCCCTGGCTGCCTGCTTTACCGGTTTCAATGAAACAATGTTGCGCATTCGCATCCGGGGGGCGCTGAAAATGAATATCAGCCAGGCGGAACTGCTGCAAGCCATTCAGCTTGGGGCGCATTTATCCATTCACGGTACCGCGCTGGGAGCCAATACATTCGAAGAGAGCGTTCGGTCTGGTGTGCCGGACAATTCTGCAGAAAAATGAAGTGCATTACCGCTCAAGTACTTGGCTGCGCAAGGGGGCGCCAGTCAAACTCGGCCGCGTAAAGCCCCGTTGGCCAGGCATTGGCGGGCTTTAACCGGCTTTGGCAGGGGCTAACGGGCACGTTGGGCAAGCCGTGTAAAATGGCCGTCTATGCAAAGACAATGCGCCCGCCAATACTTTTCTGTTCAATTCAATTGACATATGCACCCGACTCAAACCCAAACTTATTCCTCCAGCGTTGCCGCCACGCCTGACGCGGATGTATTGCGTGTTTTGCAGGCCTTGAGTCTGCAGCGCATCAGCGGATGGCATCTTCCCGGCTACTATCTGGGTATTACATATGAATCGGTGGGTCTTGACGCGGCAACGCTGACAATGGATCTGGATAGCAATGTAGACCGCAACGGCCAGCCGCTACCGGTTGCCCTGTGCATACTTGCCGATGTTGCGCTGGCGGCCGCCATTCGCGGAGAAGTGGGATTTGCTACCCGGCTGGCGACGGTCAGCGCCAGACTCACGTTTACCGGTAGATCCGGAACACAGCGGCTTTCTGCCAGAAGCCATACCCGGTTTCGCTCGGACGCAAACACAATTGCAATCCGCAACAGCAGTGTGGCGGTTCTTTCCGGGGATACGGAAATATGTTTTGCGGAAGCCAATTTTGCCGTTCTGAATCGTCCGGCAGATAAACCTGCACAAGCGCTGCCAAGTCCTGAGTCATTGGAACAAGTTGAGCAACTTGGTATCAATGATCTTACCGATCAGGAAAGACGCGTTTATCTCAAAGCACAGAAAGCCAGTGTCGACGGCAGACATCAAGATGGAGACAGCGCGGGCGATCGCGATACAACTGTGACTTTTACAGAAAGGTTCTGGGGGTTGATGCCGCAAGCGCACGGCAAGGCAGCCACATGCGAGATCGAATGCGGCCTTCATATTGGCAATCGGGTCGGTCATGTACAGGGCGGGATACTGCTGGGGCTTGCGATCAGCACCAGCCTTGCTACTGTAGAGCACGGCTGGCGCATGCTTGAGATAAGCGCCAACTTCATTCGTCCAGGAACCGAAGGCATATTGAAAGCAAGCAGTCGTATCGTTAACCAGGGACGCAACCTTGCTCATGTCACCTGCGATATTACGACTGACACGGGCCGATTGGTGCTCCAGACCCAATCCACCCTGATCCGGGAATGAATAAGCCAACAAACTTGCGCTCACTACCATTCAGGATGGCAGCAAAGTATCCGTTTGCGTTGCGCCTGCCTGAGCATGACGTAGCAATGAATCGTTCAGTCCAGGCGAATACCCAGTGACTTGATAACGGCGCCCCAGGTTTTCGAATGCGCTGCAATCAGATCGCCGAATGCCGTGGCGCTGATCATGCGCGCCTCGGCGCCCTCTGTCAAAAACTTCTTCCTGATCTCTTCAGAAGCAAGGGCTTCATTGACGGCCGCATTTAGTTTATCCGTAATGGTGTCCGGTGTTCCGGCAGGCGCCAGCAAACCGTACCAGGAATAGGCCAGCATGTTTGGCGTACCCGCTTCTGCAAAAGTCGGAATGGATGGCGCTGCCTGCGAACGCTTTTCAGATGTCATTGCAATGGCCTTTAATCGGCCGGCCTGAATATGCGGCAGCGAGGTAGTAATGGCATCGAAGAACAGATCGACATGCCCGGCCACCAGATCGGACATGGCTGGCGATGAGCCCTTATAGGGAACGTCCAGAATATCGGCACCCGTGGCACCGCGTAACATGGACAGGACCAGATGGGTCGAAGAGCCATTGCCCAGCGTCGCCGCCGACAGTTTTCCCGGCTCTTTTTTTGCCAGATCAATAAGCTCGCGCACATTGTTGGCCGGCACGGCTGGATTGGCAACCAGCACAAATGGCGTCAGGCCGGCAAGCGCGACCGGCTTGAAGTCAGACACTTTATACGGCAGCTTGCTGAACAGGTGTGGATTGGTCGACAGTGTTGTGGTAACGGCCATCAATAGCGTATATCCATCTGGCCGGGCTCGGGCGACCGCTTCTGCGCCAATGATGGTCGAGGCGCCCGGTTTGTTTTCCACCACTACCGGTTGCGACAATTTTTCGGACAGCTTCTGCGATAACAGACGCGCCAGAATATCGGTAAAGCCACCAGGCGAATAGGGCACCACGATCTTGATCGGTTTATCCGGGTAGTGTTCTGCGGTTTGCGAATGTGCCGTGGTGGCAGTAAAAGCCAGTACAGATGCGCCGATCAGGACGGCGCTTGGAAAAAAATTCATGCTTGGTCTCGCTCCAGTTGGAAACTTTGTCTTCAATTACATTGCCATCTTTGTGGCAAAAGCTTTTTATACACTGACTGCTTTTGAGCGATAAGGGGCACAGGCGCAGAACAATACTGCAAATTCAGGAGCAATGACCTGTGGTCAATTTTTATCACAGTCGTTATCAAGCGGCTGCGGTAAAGTGATGACAATAGTGATTCGCGCATCGGCTTGCTGCTTGCACTACTATTGCTCGCCAAAAGCTCGATTGTGTTTTGCATGATTTGCGGCTAGTGCGCGCAGCGCATGCCGGATAAGATGAAAACAGGCTGGCTGTGGCACGCCCCGGGCAGGTGACAGTCTACAGGTTCAGCGGGCTGCACACCGCGGTCGTGGCTATCCTGGGCGCGTTTGATCGGCAAAGCCCATGGCAGACAGGCGCAGATCCGCTATACGCAGCAACGGCAGATCTGCACACAGAATCAACATAAACCAGACGGAGCAAAGGAGTCAGGATGAATGATACGTGGTTGGGCATTGCGGGACGGGTCGTGGCGGTCACGGGGGCAAACGGCGGCATCGGACGCGCAACGGTGCGTGCACTGCTTGAAAATGGCGCACATGTCGCCATGCTGGATCGTCAGGCATTATCGCCTGGCGAGGTGGCCCAGCTGCGTGCCAATGCCAAGGGAGAATGTCTGTCACTGGCCTGCGACGTTGCCAACGATGACCAGGTCGCTGCGACTGCAGAAATCGTGACCAGGCAACTGGGCAACTGTTTTGCACTGGTCAATAATGCGGCGGTTTCCGTACAGGGGCATCTTGATGCGATTGATATTGCAGACTGGCAGCGCCAGATTGACGTTAATCTGACAGGCTATTTGCGCTGTGCCCGCGCCTTTGGCCAGTCAATGCAGGCCCGGGGCGAAGGCGCTATCGTTCATATCGCATCCATCGCCGGTTCAAATCCTCAGCCGTTCAGCGGCGCTTACAGCACCACCAAAGCGGCAATTCTGATGCTCTCCAGGCAACTGGCGGTTGAATGGGGGCCACAGGGGGTGCGCAGCAATGCGATCAGTCCCGGGCTGATCCGCACACCCCTGAGCGAACCCTATTATGTTGATCCGCAGGTGCGCGAGCAACGGGAAAATGCCGTGCCTCAACGTCGCATCGGCATGTCGGAGGATATCGCCAATGTGGCCGTCTTTCTTGTAAGCAATCGTTCGGCCTACGTCAATGGTGCAGAAATAGTGGTGGATGGAGGCTTTACGCAGTCGCTCATGAGTCATATTCCGCGACCTCGTCGCGCGTAAACTGAACGCGTCAGCGAAATGCGGCGGCCAAATACGCCAGCGCAAAATAAGTCAGCGGGTCTGTTATTGTTTTGCTGATGAGCGCGCTGCCGGCCGCGCAGATTTCCTACGTTGGTGTCATGGCAGGCCTGCGCTGTGCTCAGTGTTCTAAAAGGCAGGCCAGGCCTGCCTTCCGGTTCACATGAGTGCGATCGGACGGGCGCAATCAGGTGAAAGCGCTCTGGTACATACTATCAGCCTATTGCCGCTTCGTAGCGGCGTGCTACCTCTGGCCAGTTGACCACATTGTAGAACGCCGCAATATACTCGGGCCGGCGGTTTTGGTACTTCAGATAGTAAGCATGCTCCCACACATCAAGGCCCAGAATCGGTGTGTTACCGGTCATCAGCGGGCTGTCCTGGTTTGCTGTGCTTTCAACAACCAGTTTCTTTTCGGGCGTAACGCTCAGCCAGGCCCAGCCGCTGCCGAAGCGGGAAATGGCTGCTTTGGTGAAGGCTTCCTTGAATTTGTCCAGACCGCCCAGGTCCGTGTCAATGGCTGCGGCAAGACTGCCATCGGGCTGGCCGCCGCCTTGTGCCGACATCACTTGCCAGAACAGGCTGTGATTGGCATGGCCGCCGCCGTTATTGCGTACCGCGGCGCGCACGGATTCGGGCAGTTTATCGATATCGGCAATCAACTCTTCGACAGCCGGCTTGGGCAGGTTTGCGCCCTCCAGCGCCGCATTCAGGTTGTTGATATACGTCTGGTGGTGCTTGGTGTAGTGGATTTCCATCGTCTGCGCATCGATATTGGGTTCGAGCGCATCGTAAGCGTAAGGTAAAGCGGGAAGGGTATAAGACATGAACTGCTCCTGATGTAATTCAGTGATAAAGGAATCAGCAGGATGAGTCACCGGCTGGCGATGTTGATCCAATGCAAGACGCTCAACCTACGGATCGTGAATGCAAGAGAAAACCCGTCAATGAACGGCTATCTCAAGTGTGATACCTGCCGCGCCCTGGCTGGCCACCAGTTGCGCCTGCTTATCGTCCGGGTGCAAGCCCAGAAAACGGGTAAGTTCGCCATAGGTGCGCCGGCTGTGACTCATGGCCGCCATTTGCCACGCTTGGGGCAGGGCGCGATCATTCATTGCCGTGCACAGTTTCTCGTGTGCCAGGCACAAGTGCAGGCGTTGTAGCGCCACGCTGCCAAGACGTTCGTAAGTGTCGGCCAGATTGTGATGGGCAATCACATAGGCGGCAACGACGGTATCGGCGTCATCAACCTGGCCAAAGAAATCCGTAGCGATCGTCAGGGCAAGATCATAGTGTCCGATCGCTTCCCTGTAGCTGCCGCTGCTGAACGCATCATTGCCATCTGTCGTAGCCTGACGCCAGCGCACAAGATAATCCTGGCCGTTTACAGCACACGCTTCGGTCATTATTTCATTCAGCATAAAGCCTCCATCGCACTATTTTGTATCGCTTATGCAAATAGTAATGATTTTTATTATATATATCAATTATGGCCATCCTGCGAGTAATGTGAATATTTAATTTATCATTAAAAATCAGTGAATTATGGAATAAATTGCCACGTATCCATTCCCTGTTAATGGCTTTTCCGTAGAATATTAGCTAAAAATTATCATGAAAATAATTGGTAATGCTGCTATTTCACTTGACTATTAAGATCATAAAATATATCGTAAGATATATATTTACAAGGAAATGAAATGAGAAAAGACAAGCAGCCAGGTCACCGCTTGCGCGAACACGGTCGGCATCGCCAGGAAGCCAATTTTACTCGCGGCCGCAAATTTTCCTCTGACGATCTGCAACTTATGTTGCTGGCCTTGCTTGAAAAACAGCCCAGTCACGGTTATGAACTGGTCAAGGAACTGGACAGCCGTTCCGGCGGATACTGGAAGCCCAGCCCTGGCATGGTGTATCCGGCGCTCACCTACATCCAGGAAATTGGTTACGCTTCGGTGTCGGTCAGCAGCAATAAAAAATCCTATGCATTGTTGCCTGAGGGTTTGGCATTCCTGAATGAACACCGCGATCAGGCAGAGGAGCTGCTGGCCATGCTGGTGCATTTGGCCAACAAAATGAAGTACATCCAGGGAGCGATGGCCGCTGATAGCGATGCCACTGGCAATGACGGATGGCTCCCTGAGTTTCTGGCAGCGCGCCTGGCCCTGAAGCGCGCATTGCTGCTTAAAAGCGCCGCCGATCCACAGGAGCAAAAACGCATTACCTCAATTCTGCAAGAGGCCATTGCGCAAATTAACCAGCCCTGTACACCGCCACGATAGGATAAACGGGTGAACACCTGTGCGGCGCTGCGCCTGCCCGAAGCTGCGGGCCGTTAAGATGTGCGCCTCTGAAGGCGCCGCCCAACCCTGTTTATCTGTTGATCGATGGCATTTTCAACGGATTCAAAATATGAGTACCCTCACAATGATGCAAACCCCGATTTCCACCGAACACATGCCCCAGCGCGTGCGCCACCCGCTCAAGGCCCGCCTGTTGCAAGTGAGGCAGGTCACCCGCCTGACGCCGCGCATGGTGCGCGTCACATTTCATGGTCCCGATCTTGGCGATTTTATCTCCGCCTCGTTTGACGACCATATGAAACTGTTTTTCCCTGCCGATGGCCAGCCTGTCGTTCCGACAAACACCGAAGCCGGGCCGCAGTTTCCTGAAGGAGCAGCGCGTCCGCCGGCGCGCGATTACACACCACGACGCTACCGTCCCGCGGATAACGAACTGGATATTGATTTTGTCCTGCACGGTGATGGGCCGGCTTCAACCTGGGTCGCCGGCGCAACTGCGGGCGATCAACTGGTTGTTGCCGGCCCTCGCGGCTCATTTGTCACGGCGCCAGACTTCGACTGGCAATTGATGATCGGCGACGAAACCGCCTTGCCGGCTATCGGTCGGCGTCTTGAAGAGTTACCCAAAGGCGCCAAAGTCCACGTGATTGCACTGGTGGAAAACGCCGCCGAAGAACAGCACTTTCAGACGCAGGCCGATGTGCAGACGACTTGGCTGCATCGGCAGCAGCAGCCTGAGCAAACTTTGGCTGACGCCGTGCGCGCCTTTACGCTGCCGGCGGGCGAAGGCTATATCTGGGGCGGTGGCCAGGCCGCTCAAATGCGGACCATCAGCCAGTACCTGCTTGAAGAAAAGGGCATTGATAAATCACGGATGCGTATCAGCAATTACTGGAAGCAGGGCAGTCCACAGGAGTAGGTCAACTGCGGTGACAGTTGTACCATAGGGTGCTATTGCACTTGCCTCAGGCAAAACGCTTGGACCCTGCGACGCATGCAATAACCGCCACTGTAACGCCGACCATCAGCATGCTGACCGGTTCATGCAGTAGCGTTGCGGCCAGCGCCAGGCCAAAGAAAGGTTGCAGCAATTGCAACTGGCCCACAGCAGCAATGCCACCCTGAGCCAGGCCGCGATACCAGAACACAAAACCGATCAGCATGCTGAACAGCGACACATAAGCCAACCCTGCCCAGGCGGGAGTGCCGATACCTGCGAATGAAGCCGGCATGGTCAGTAGCGACAGAACCAGCATGGCAGGTAAAGATAGCAATAAAGCCCAGCAGATCACCTGCCAGCCGCCCAGCTTGCGTGACAGCGCCGCGCCCTCGGCATAGCCCAGTCCGCAGACAAGCACGGCGGCAAGCATCAACAGATCGCCGGTCAGAGAAGCGCTCAGGCCCTGCGACAGGGCAAATCCTGCCACCAGCAGGCTGCCGGTGACAGAGAAAAACCAGAAGGCAGGGCGCGGCTGCTCGCCACCCCGCAATACGCCGAATACTGCTGTGGCCAGCGGCAACAGACCGATAAATACAATGGAATGCGCTGACGTGACATGCTGCAGCGCCAGCGCTGTCAGCAGCGGAAACCCCACCACCACCCCCAGGGCCACAATGAACAGTGGAGCCAACTGGGCCCGGGTGGGGCGTTTTTGCCTGAACACCAGCAACAGGATCAGTGCCAGCACGCCGGCAATGGTTGCACGGGCGACCGTTAAAAATATCGGATCAAATTGCAGCACCGCCACGCGCGTTGCCGGCAGCGAACCACTGAAAATCAGCACGCCCAGAAATCCATTGAGCCAGCCGCCTGCTGTATTTGCCTGCCCATTTCCGTGTTTCATGTATTCACCCGATTGAACATCCGTCATCTATCACACCTGCAATTGCGCCCGTATTCGTGAAACAGCAATGGCAAAATGCAATCTTAGAACTTATAATCATGACAATCAAATTATTGTCATGGATACATCTTCCTATGGCCCGCCTGCGATACAAAACAGTAGTCGATCGGTTTGCGCAGCAAATTCAGGCAGGCCAGTTAGCGCCCGGAACCCGGCTGCCGACCCACCGGCAACTGGCTGCGCGCGAAGGCATGTCTCTGGTAACCGCAACCCGCGTCTACGCAGAGCTGCAAGCCATGGGGCTGGTCAGCGGCGAAACCGGGCGCGGCACCTATGTGCGTGCCATCACCCTCACGCCGGGTCAGGGAACGGATCAGCACGTGGTTGCTGCCGACATGATAGATCTCAATTTCAATTACCCTTCGCTGCCACAGCAGGCTGAACTGCTGCGCAACGCGCTCAGGCAGTTGTCCACTTCGGGCGACCTGGCTTCGCTGTTGCGCTATCAGCCCTATGGTGGAAGAGCACACGACCGGGCCGTGATGGCGCAGTATCTGGCGCATCGCGGGCTTACCGTGGATGCCGGGCAGATTCTGATCGTGAACGGCGCGCAAGATGGCCTGGCCATCACGGTGATGGCACGCCTGAACCCAGGCGACGTGGTTGCAGTAGATGCGTTGACCTATCCCGGCTTTCGGGTACTGGCACAGATGCTGCATCTGGAACTGGTGCCCATCCCGGCAGACAATCATGGCCCCGATATTGCCGCGCTGGAAAAGCTGTGTCGTTCGCGTCGCATAAAGGCGATCTATACCATGCCCACCATGAACAACCCGCTGGGCTGGGTCATGAGCGAGGCCCGCAGAGAGCAACTGGTGGTGGTCGCACGCAAATACAGCCTGCTGATCATCGAAGATGCCGCCTACGCTTTTCTGGTGGACGACGCGCCTGCGCCTATTGCCCAACTGGCGCCGGATATTACGATCTACATCACCGGGTTTTCAAAAAATGTTGCTGCTGGTTTGCGCGTGGGCCTGGTGGCGGCGCCGCTTGCGCATGTTTCATCGCTGGAACGGGCTATACGCGCCACAACCTGGAGTACGCCGGGCGTGATGACTGCCATGACAATTGAATGGATTCGCGACGGCACCGTTTTGCAGCTTGAACGCGAAAAACGCGAAGACGCACAATACCGCCAGGTAATGGCCCGAAAAATACTGGCAGGTATAGCGTGCGTTGGCCACCCCTCATCCTATTTTCTCTGGATCCCTCTGGCCGAAGAGGTGCGGGCTGACCAGATCGCGATGGCCCTCATGCGCGAACAGATTTCCGTTTCAACTGCAGAGCCATTTGCGACCACCGTCCATGTGCCGCATGCAATTCGCCTGGCGCTTGGGTCGGTCACGCTGGACGTATTACAGTTGGCATTGGAGCGGGTCAGGCATTGCGTCATGTCTTATGGGTGACATGGATACTTGATCGCTGCTTATGCGGTTTTTATAGAAAAAACTAGAGGGAATGGGCCCGGCCACGTGGTGATTGTCAGGTGCAGGGCATTGCCGGTTTTTGGCGGGCAACAAAGACAGCTTCCCGGCAGTACTTAAGTTTTACTTATAGAGTCAATAATTATAGGCGTAGCCGCTGGTACCAACTTCTGCAACACTGACCAGACTTTCCCCATTTGAGTTCTGACTACCATGAAGAAGTATTACCAAGCGAACGAAGCATTTGCAAGCCTGTCGGCCCCGGTCTGGCGCGCCTCCACTGTTGTTTTTGACGATGTTGAATCCTTCATACACAGAAAGGCGCGGCAACCTGACGGCTTTAGCTATGGCATCACGGGCACGCCAACCGCCCGTTTGCTGGAACAGGATATCGCGCGCCTTGAAGGTGGCCGCCACTGCGCGGTGACGCCATCCGGACAGGCCGCATTATGTCTTGCCGTGATGGCATTTGTTCAGGGTGGAGACCATTTGCTTATATCGGCAGCAAGCTATGGTGCCCTGAAAACCTATGCAGAAAAATGGCTGGCCCGCCTGGGGGTCGAGGTTGAATATTATCCGCCCGCTATTGGACATGAAATAGCGCGCTTTATCAGGCCCAATACGAAGATGATCTGTACCGAGGCGCCAGGAACGGTCACCATGGAAATGCCCGACATTCCGGCAATTGTGGCTGCAGCCAAAAAGCACGGTGTGATGACCATGATGGACAATACCTGGGCCTCGCCACTGGGCTTTCGCCCGCTGGAGCACGGCGTTGATTTATGTGTTGAGGCCGCAACCAAGTTTTTCGGTGGCCATTCCGACTTGCTTGTTGGCGCTGTCGCTACCAATGACGCCCAGCAGTTCGCACAGTTACGTGAGACGCAGAGCATTATGGGTCTGCAGACCAGCCCCGACGATTGTTTTCTGGTATTGCGCGGGCTGGAAACCTTCGAGATCAGATACCGCCGGCAGAGTGAGAATGCCATGACAATTGCGACATGGCTGCAGCAACAGCCCGAAGTCAGGGATATGCTGTTTCCCTGCCTGCCCGGTGACAAGGGGCATGAAGTATGGAAGCGTGATTTCGGGCCGGGCGGCTGCCTGTTTTCATTTACGCTCAACCAGGACAATGAACAGGCGTATCGCGCATTTTTCGCTGCACTGGAGCATCTTGTACTTGGCGCCAGTTGGGGCGGCGTGCACAGTCTGATCGCATTCTATCCGGCGCAAATGCAGCGCGACAGGGTGTTTCCGAGAACGGACCAGGCCATCATCCGATTATCGGCAGGATTGGAAGACCCGGACCTGATTATCCAGGATTTAAAAAAGGCCCTCAGCGCCTATGCCCGGGCCTGCGCATAGAAAATGCGTGGGCGGCAGGCGTCAATAGATCAATCTGCTGAAAACAAAGAAGCTCACATCCGGTATATGCCAGCAACTGCGACATCGGATGCCGATCGAACGCAACATCAAATCAATGTGGAGACATGATATGAAAACAACGACATGGGTACGTGGATCACGGCAATTGGCAACCATCCTGGTCTTGGCCATAGGGGGAGCCAGCGCTACTGCGCCCGCACATGCAGAGCAAACAGATTTGCTGGAAAGAATCAAAAGCACAGGCGTCATACGCATTGCCAATACTCAGGCCAGCCCACCCTGGAGCATGCTCGACGAAAAAAATCAGCTGACCGGGTACGATGTTGCCATTGCCAAGGAGATGGCACAACGCATGGGAACGCCCAAAATAAAATTTGTTGGCGATACCTACAAGAATTTTGTAGAAGGGTTGAAGACCGATAAATACGATCTGGTCATGAACGATATGACGCCCACCGAGATGCGTCGCAAACAGGTTGATTTTTCCATCCCTTATGGGGTCGAAGTGTTTCGCATTTTCGTTCGTAACGACAATACTGATATTACAGACAAGGCAACGCTTGCCGGCAAAAAGGTCGGGGTTTCGACCGGATCATCCAACGAAAGCTGGGCCCGTGAGAATCTGACCGATTCGGATATAAGAGGCTACGATAATGGCGCGCTGATCTTCAATGATATCGCCAATGGCAGGATTGATGCCGTCATCATTTCGCATTTCGGTGGTATGAAGTACGCGCATGCCAAAGGGATTCCGGTCAAGGAGGTTGGCGAACCCCTGACATACCAACTGGCCGCTGCGGCGCTGCCAAAAGGACAGGATGGCTTGCGTGAAGCCGTCAACAGTGCATTGGACAGCATGCTCAAGGACGGCACCGTCGAACGCATAAGCAACGAGTTTGTCGGCAAGGACTACCACATGCTGGGCTCAATAGCGGCGGCCAAAGAAGAAATTGCAGCAAAGGGGAAATAACCATGCTAGAGCTGTTCATGCGAGCCTTGCCGCTCCTGCAAAACGCACTGCTTTTGACATTGTTGCTATCGGCCAGCTCTTTCATCCTGGGTTGCATACTCGGTCTGTTTATTGCGCTGGCACGGATCTCGTCATTCAGAGTACTGCGCTATGCGGCATTCGTTTATGTGTCCATTTTTCGCGGGACGCCGTTATTGGTGCAACTGCTGCTCATCTATTTTGGTCTGCCGCGCATAGGTATTGTTCTTGAACCTGTGCCCTCCGCCATTATTGCCCTGACGCTGTTTTCCGCTTCCTATCTGAGTGAAAACTTTCGCTCCGGTATCAATGCCGTGGACAAGGGGCAGTGGGAGGCAGGGCTGTCCATGGGATTGAGTTATCGCAAGCTGATGCAGCGGATTATCTTGCCGCAAGGCCTGGTTATTGCCATTCCCACGGTAGGCAGTCGCCTGATCGCGCTGGTCAAGGACACTTCGCTTGCATCTACGGTCACGGTGGTGGAGTTGACCAGGGTGGCTGACCAGGTAGGCGCGGCTACGTTCCGCTACATGGAGATGTTTTTGATGGTTGGCGCCATTTACTGGATCATCAACCAAATATTGACAATCCTTCAGACTTATCTGGAGCAACGGTGTGCGAGGCATATTCGATGACATCAGAACTTACAAACGCAGTACGGGCACGCGCCATTTGCAAAAGTTACGCGGGGACGCGAGTTTTGCATAGTGTTGATCTGGACGTCGATAAGGGAGAGGTGGTCGTTATCATGGGGCCCTCGGGTTCAGGCAAGACCACGTTGTTGCGATCCCTGAACTTTCTGGAGCAACCGGACAGTGGCATGGTCCAGATCGCTGGGATTCGCGTAACAGTGGAGCCCAAACAGCACTATACAGGCAGGCAAAAGCATGAGATCCAGCAGATACGCAGAAAATCGGCCATGGTCTTTCAGTCTTTCAATCTGTTCCCACACATGACGGCAATTGCAAACGTCATCGAGGGCCTGATCAGTGTTCAGGGCATGGCCAAAGCGCCGGCAACGGCCAAAGGCATGCAACTGCTCGAGCGCGTCGGTCTGGCGCAAAAGGCAAATGAATATCCGGCCCATTTGTCGGGCGGGCAAAAGCAGCGGGTTGCCATTGCCAGGGGGTTGGCGATGGATCCCGAGGTTATCCTGTTTGATGAGCCGACTTCTGCGCTTGATCCCGAATTGCGTGACGACGTGCTTCAGGTCATGCGGGCATTGGCCCATGATGGCATGACCATGATTGTTGTCACCCATGAGGTCAGGTTTGCCAAAAGTGTCGCAAACCGTATAATCTTCATGGAGCAGGGTTCCATACTGGAAAACTGCCCGGCCAAACGCTTTTTCAGCGATCTGGGCAATTCGCGCATTACCCAGTTTCTTGGACAGGTGGACTAGCCTGACCATTAGCAATTCGTAGTGGGGCGGCTGGCCTAGCCTGTTTGAGCTGGCCGCTCACGTCTGTGTGCATACTGCCGGCAGCGATCATTTTCCTTCCAGGAGCTGCGTATGAACGCCCGGGACATCGAAATTTTCCGCTCGGTCATGGTGTCCGGGACGGCCAGCAAGACCGCTGCTTTGCTGGGCATTTCGCAATCGGCAGTCAGCCAATCACTGCGTAAGCTGGAAACCTCTGCAGATCTGTGCTTGTTCGAACGAATCCGCGGACGCCTGGTGCCCACCCGCGAAGCCCAAATACTGCTCAATGACATAGAGCGGCATTTTATCGGAATGCAGGCAATAGAACATCGCGTTCGCAGCCTGAAGTCCGGTGGCGCCGACCGGCTGATCGCTGCCGTGTACCCTGCACTGGGCTTTAGCTTTCTGCCGCACGTTGTCGCGTCCTTTCGTCATCGCTTTCCCGAGACTTTTATCTCATTGCAAATCATGAGTTCCAAAGATGTGCATGCGCATGTGACTTCAGGGCAGGCCGATTTTGGTTTAATGGCAGATGAAATGTCGCTGGCCGGCCTGGAGCACTCGCTGTTCTACAGAACCCAATCCGTGGTCGTCATGCGCAAAGACCATCCGCTGAACAATAAGCAGGTCATTGCGCTTACCGATCTTCAGGATATGGATTTCATCGCACTCAACGCCGAAGACAGTAGTCGCATTCGCCTGGATGCCCTGCTACAGAACGCCAACGTGGTGCCCAGGCGTATTATTGAAACGCCTTATTCGCAAACCGTATGTGAACTGGCCAGGCAAGGGGTGGGCATCGGCGTTGCCAATCCGGTCACCGCGATAGGCTATGCCGACAGCGGGTTGGTCATCAAACGAGCCGCATTCGATGTTGAGTTTCGCGCGATCCTGCTGTTTCGTACAGATAAACTATTTTCGGAAAGTTCCAAGCAGTTTCTTAAATTCATGCGTATTCAAATGAGTGAAGTGCAAACACAGATAGATGATCTGCTGGGTGCCTTACCGGCTAAATCCTCAGGCCGAAAATCACAGTAAAGGCAATACACATATGTGGTGAGCGCAGCAGCATCCCAGCTGCGCTCACCGGGCTCTGGATCAGATAACCGCTTCAATCAGAAACGGCCCCTTGCGCGCCATGGCGCTGCGCAGCACATCGGATAAGGCTGCCGTCGTGGTCACCCGGGCAGCTTCAACGCCGGCCGCGTTGGCCATGTGCACCCAATCAAATGCGGGATTGTCCAGATCCAGCATGCGATGAGCATTGCGGCCGGGCGCGCCGGCGCCAACCTGTTTGAATTCATTATGCAATATCGCATAACTGCGATTTGCAAAAATAACAGTGACCACATCCAGTTGTTCGCGGGCCTGTGTCCACAGGGCCTGCAGGGTATACATGCCACTGCCGTCAGCCTGCATCAGCACGACTTTGCGATCCGGGCAGGCAACAGCTGCGCCGGTGGCCATAGGAATTCCGATCCCGATGGCACCGCCTGTGATCTGCAGAAAATCGTGTGGCGCCGAGCCAAAGGTTGATTTGAACGAATCTCTTCCCGAGGTAACAGACTCATCGCAAATAATCGCGTTCTCGGGCAGCAGGCTGCCAATCGCCTGAATCACGGCAGCCGCGTCCAGCGTCCCGGTCGGCAGGCCGATATCGATTCGCTCTGCCAGCAGGCTGATGGGCGTGTTGGTTGCGCCTACGGCATCAGCCAGGGCTTCCAGAGCGTCGGGCAGATCATCGTCCGGCTGCGTCAGTTCAATACGTTTGCAATTTTCCGGAACCAGTTCGCCAGGCTTGCCCGGGTATGCAAAAAAGGCAACGGGCGTTTTCGCGCCCACCAGAATCAACTGTTCGGTATCTTGTAGCGCTTTGAGAGCAAGATCAACGCTGAACGGCACACGTTCTATCTTCACACGCCCTGCGCCCCGCTCAATACGACCGTTGGACTGCTGCGCCATCAGCCGCGCGCCGGTACGCTCGGCAATCCGGGCCGCGGTCTCCAGCGCTTTGCTGCGCAGTGCTTTGCCAGACAGCAGGATCACTGTATTACGACCGTTATTGAGCGCTTCGGTTGCTGCTTGCAGGGCCTGGGGACTAACTTGAGTGCGCTTGGCCGGTGTCGCCTTTTGTATGGGCGTCGATGTTTCCGTCCATGCGGCATCGGCCGGTAGAATCAGCGTGGTAACTGCACCATAGCCGCTGTTTGCCGCACTGATGGCCGCCGCAGCTGCGCCCGATACATCGTCGGCCGACGCAATACGCCTTACCCAATCGGACATCGGTGTGGCCAGGCTTTCAATATCACTGGTCAGCGGTGCGTCATATTGCAAATGATAACTGGCGTGATCGCCCACGACATTGATCATGGGGGTATGGGCGCGCCTGGCATTGTGCATGTTGGCCAGGCCGTTGGCCATGCCCGGCCCGCAATGCAGCAGCGTCGCTGCTGGCTTGTCAGCCATCCGTGCATAACCGTCGGCGGCGCCTGTCACCACGCCTTCGAACACACCCAGTACGCAGCGCATCTGCGGTTTGCGATCCAGCGCTGCTACAAAATGCATTTCCGAGGTGCCGGGGTTGGCAAAACATACATCAATATCGTTTTCCAGCAAGGTATCGCAAAGACTGTCTGCTCCGTTCATGAATCTATAAACCTTTTTCAACTATGTTCCGCGCACGGAACGGGTTAACAATAAAATTATTTGGACTGGATATTTATTTAGATTGAATATGCTTGTCGTTGATCAGCTTGCTCCAGCGCTCGCGTTCCTTCTTCTCGAAGGCAACCAGATCGTTACCGAAAAGCGTACCCGGCCGTGTGCTGGTCTGTTGCAGCTTTTGCTTCAGATCGTCTGAAGCCAGCACTTTTTTTGCCGCCGCCGTCAGTGTTTCCATTGCTCCGGGCGGCGTGCCGGCAGGCGCGTAAAGGGCAAACCACGCGCTTACGTCAAACCCAGGAAGACCAGATTCGGCCACTGTTGGAATATCCGGCACCGATGGATCTCGCTGTGCGCCGGTCACCGCAATGCCCCGCACATTTTTACCATCTTTTACCTGCGAAAGTGTGCTGGGAAGATTGTCCATAAGTATATCCACTTGCCCACCGATGAGCGCCGGCATGGAGCCTGAAACGCCCTTGAAAGGCACGTGAAGCATACTGATGCCAGCGGCATCCTCAAGATACGCGCCAGTCAGATGTACGGAAGAACCCACGCCAGGCGATGCATAACTCAGCGGCTTGTCCTTGGCTGCTTTGGCCTTGGCGATCAGGTCCTTCAGCGATTTAATATCTGATTTGGCATTCACAGCAATCACATTGGGCGTGGTTCCCGCCAGTGCGATGGGTAGAAAATCCTTTTGCGGATCAAAAGGCATATCCTTGTAAAGAAACTGATTGATGGTTTGCGTGCCCACGGTTCCCAAACCTATCGTATAGCCATCAGCCTTCGCACGTGCCAGCGCACCCATGCCTACATTGCCGCCGGCGCCGGCCCGGTTCTCAACCACAATGGTCTGGCCCAGCTCCTTTTCCAGTGCCTGGGCAACATGCCGGGCGATCAGATCGGTCGTGCCGGCAGGCGGGAAGGGCACAATCAGGGTAACAGGGCGTTCGGGATAACCGGCTGCGTGCGCTGCGCTGGCGACACAGCAGGCAGCAAGGGTCGCCAGCGCCAGGGACCGGATCGGTGTGACCGTATGGGAAGTGGATGTCATAGCATGTCTCCTTTGGATGCGTGTTTTTATCGTTATGTCGTATTACTGTCGGGTGTCCGGGTGGACACCCCTTCCGCATAGTGTATCCGCTTCCAGGACCAATACAAATGAAATATGAATGAACTGGTTTCATCTGCCCGATGTTGGTTCGTTGGGCGTTTTGCACGGCGGAATGGCTGATTGTGGCGCTAAGATCATTTGAACGCGCGAGCGGTACTGTTGCCCAGTGTCGGTTGGGCAAGTTGAATAACCGGTCTTTTGTGCAGCCGCAGCAGCCCATTGGCGGCCGGCACAACCGTGCCGGGTTCTTGGGCTTGCGTCGGGCTGCATTAGGACAGCATCAGGACCATCATTGTGCCTGACCGTAGCCACCGCCGCCCGGTGTTTCAATCACGAATATATCTCCCGGCAGCAGATTGGCGCTATCCTGCGGGCCCAGTTCCGTCACAGAACCATCGGCCCGCTCGATATAGTTCCGGCCTGTCTGGCCAGGCTCTCCACCCTTGAGGCCGAAGGGCGCGTATTTGCGATTATTGGAAAGAATGGCGGCGGTCATCGATTCCAGAAAACGCATGCGCCTGACGCCGCCATCGCCTCCGTGCCATTTGCCCTTACCGCCAGAACCGTGACGAATGGCATAGGATTCAAGACGTACCGGAAAACGCAGCTCCAGCACTTCGGGGTCGGTGAGCCGGGAGTTGGTCATATGCGCCTGCACCAGCGATGTACCGTCAAAGCCTTCGTCATCCGAGTCCAGGTTCACGGGGCCGGCGCCGGTGCCGCCAGAGACGGTTTCGTAATACTGGTAGCGTGCATTGCCAAAAGTGAAGTTGTTCATGGTGCCCTGGCTGGCCGCCAGCACTCCCAGTGCGCCATACAGGGCGTTGACGATGCACATGGATGTTTCCACATTGCCGGCCACCACGGAAGCGGGCGGCTCGGGGTTGAGCATGGACGCCGGCGGTATCACAATATTGATAGGCTTAAGGCAACCGGCATTGAGCGGGATCTCATCGTTTACCAGCGTACGGAAGACATAAAGCACGGCGGCCACGGCGATGGAGGCCGGTGCATTGAAGTTATTGGTCAGTTGTGCAGATGAGCCGGTAAAGTCCACAGTCACCGATTGACGATCGTCATGAATCCTGATCGCTACCTGTATTACTGCGCCATTGTCCAGCTTGTAGGTGTAGCTGCCGTCACGCAGCAAAGGGATCACGCGCCGCACCGACGCCTCGGCATTATCCTGGACATGCTGCATATAGGCTTGCACTACCTCCAGTCCAAACGTCTCGCACATGGCATGCAGTTCCCTGACGCCCTTTTGATTGGCAGCGATCTGTGCCTGCAGATCGGCCAGGTTCTGGTCGGGGTTGCGAGCCGGATACTTACCTGACATCAGAATGTCTCGCGCTTCCCGTTCACGGAACCGACCGTTGCGCACCAGCTGGAAATTGGTGAAAAGCACGCCTTCTTCGTCAATGGTCGTCGAATCCGGCGGCATTGAGCCGGGCGTGAGCCCGCCGACATCGGCGTGGTGACCGCGCGAACCGACATAAAAAATGATCTGCTTTTGGTCGCGATCAAACACGGGTGTGATAACCGTGATATCCGGCAAATGAGTGCCGCCGTGATAGGGGTCGTTCACCACATAGGCATCGCCCGGGTGCATATTTCCGGCATTTTCCCGCATGACCGTCTTGATCGATTCGCTCATGGAGCCCAGATGGACCGGCATATGCGGCGCATTGGCAATCAGATTGCCCTGGTCATCGAAAATGGCGCAGGAAAAATCCAGCCGTTCCTTGATATTGACCGAATAGGCAGTATTCTGCAGACTCAAGCCCATCTGGTCGGCAATCGACATAAACAGATTATTGAATACTTCAAGCATCACCGGGTCGGCATCCGTGGAGACCGCCAGCGCATTGCGCAGGGGGACGGTACGCGTCAGAATCAGATGATCCTTGCTATTGAGGGTTGCTGACCAACCCGCTTCAACAATCGTGGTCTGGTTAGCTTCGGAAATAATCGCCGGGCCGGCGACAACGTCACCTGCCTGCAGCGCTTGCCGCCGAAATACCGGTGTGTCATGCCAGGCGCCGTTGCTGTACATTTGACGACGTGCATCCGCCACAGGCGCACTGTCATCGCGCCTGGTAATAATCGCCTCATCAATCCGGGTGCCGGCAATCACCGCTTCAACCAGCAAGGATTCGACAACCAATGGGCGATCTTCGATCAGAAACGAATACCGCTGGCGGTATTGTTCATTGAATGCAGCAAGCATCTCTTGGGCATTGGCAAAGTCCACTTCCAGGGCGCTGTCGGTGCCTTGGTATTTCAATTGCGCGCGGGTGTTCAGCACGATCTGCATGCCGGTGGTCAGCCGTGTCAACAATTCTGCGCTGGCCGTCTCGCCTAACTGGCCGCGTAATTGCTCCAGTTCCGGGATCAGGCTGTCTTGTAACGGCTTTTCCACGGTCTGCTGGCGAATGGCCACCTGATCGGCCAAACCCATGCCGTAGGCTGACAGCACGCCACCCAATGGATGGGCGAACACAGTTGTCATGCCAAGCGCATCGGCAACCAGGCAGGCGTGCTGGCCACCAGCGCCGCCGAACGTGGTGAGCGTATAGCGCGTGACATCATGGCCTTGCTGTACGGAAATTCGTTTGATTGCTTCGGCCATGTTTTGTACGCCAATGGCCAGAAAGCCTGCGGCCATCTCCTCGGCGCTCACCTGCCGGCCGGTAGCCTGGCTAACCTGAATGCTTAGCAAACCGAACTTTTCGGTCACAACCTGTGCATCCAGCGGCTCATTGCCGTTCGCGCCGAATACCGCTGGAAAGTAATCCGGCTGGATTTTGCCCAGCATGACATTGCAATCGGTAATGGTCAGGGGCCCCTGCTTGCGATAAGAAGCGGGGCCGGGGTTGGCGCCTGCCGAATCCGGCCCGACACGCAAGCGCGCGCCGTCAAAATGCAGAATGGAGCCGCCGCCTGCGGCCACCGTATGGATACGCATCATGGGCGTGCGCATGCGCACGCCGGCCACAGAGGTTTCGTAGTCGCGTTCGTAAACGCCGGAAAAATGCGACACATCGGTCGAGGTGCCACCCATGTCAAAGCCGATTATTTTCTTGTAACCCGCTTGTTGGCTGCTGCGCGCCATCCCCACGATGCCGCCGGCCGGGCCTGACAAAATGGCGTCTTTGCCGCGGAAGCGATGCGCGTCCGACAGGCCGCCCGAAGACTGCATGAACATCAGATTGACGCCAGGCAATTGCGTGGCGACGCGATCCACGTAGCGCCGCAGGATTGGCGACAGATAGGCATCCACTACCGTAGTGTCTCCGCGCGACACAAACTTAATCAGCGGACTGACGTCGTGCGAGGCAGAGATCTGCGTGAATCCAATCTCCTGGGCCAGTTGTGCAGCCTGCTGCTCGTGAGCCGGGTTGCGCCAGGCATGCATAAATACAATTGCAATACTGCGCAAGCCCTTTTCGTATGCGGCCTGCAGTTGCGCGCGCAGCGCCTGTTGGTCCATTGCTGTGATCACTTGGCCGGCTGCGTCGATCCGTTCGTCGGCTTCCAGCACCAGCTCATAAAGCATCTCGGGCAGCACGACATGACGGTCGAACAATCGCGGGCGATTCTGATACGCAATCCGCAGGGCATCGGCAAAGCCACCGGTTGTCAAAAAAACAACACGTTCGCCTTTGCGCTCCAGTAGTGCATTGGTGGCAACCGTGGTCCCCATTTTGACGCAGTCGATGTTTTGCACCGGGATCGGATCGCCCTTGGTAACGCCAAGAAGATCGCGTATTGCCTCAATCGCTGCATCTTCATAATGATCGGGATTGTCCGAGAGCAATTTTCTGGTCAGTAAGGTTTTTTGCGGAGTGATTGCGACGATGTCGGTGAAGGTGCCTCCACGGTCTACCCAGAATTGCCACTTGCTCATGTTTTACGTCCTGCCTGTCTCTGATAAAAATACGGGTTCTGAAAATTGCGCGCGTCATTTTTCTAAACGGGCGTCATGCAAGTGTATCAGCACAAATCATGCCAGTGATTTTGCCGGTCACGTTTGAACTGCATAAACCAATGCATGCCTCGCTCACTTCAGAAACCTGCCTGCATGGTGGCGCGTATCACTGCAGCAAAGGGCACTGTCGTCCCGAACGGGCATATCAGGCCGCACATGAAGCGATGCAGCAAGTCGCGGGTGCGGCAAAACATGAAGCGGGCTTAAACAGAAATGCGGATGAAGCCAAGATGCACGGGTTGCATGGGATGATCGTTTCGGTAAATTGCCCGTGAGCCGGTCAATATGCCGCACGGGCTTCGGGCATGCATGCCCGAATAGCGCCCGATTTCGGTGCAGACTCTATCAGTGTTTTCCCTTTGCCTGAAAATCTTCTCGTGCCCTTGCGGCAAAAATCTTATATTCTCTGAAATATGACAGCCATGAGGCTGATATAACCGTAACTGCCAGTCCGCCAGATTTTGTCGATGAGTCGATTGCATCTGCGGCCGCGTAATTCTGCCATTGAAGGATGCACCCATGAAAAATAATGCTCTGGTTCTGACCGCGCTTGCTGCCGCTCTGTTCAGTGTGAATGCTTCAGCTGCCACGCAATGGGACCTGCCCACGGCTTACCCGGATTCCAATTTCCATACTGAAATTACCATGAAATTTGTCAAGGCCGTGTCCGATGCCACGGGCGGCGAATTCAAAATTAATGTTCACTCCAACGCATCATTGTTCAAGGCGCCGGAAATCAAGCGGGCAGTGCAAGGTAACCAGGCTCAGGCCGGTGAAATCCTGCTTAGCAACTTCGCCAACGAAGATCCTATTTATGAATTGGATGGCCTGCCGTTTTTGGCCACAGGCTATGAACAGGCCTGGAAACTATACCAGGCCCAGAAGCCTTATCTGGAAAAGAAACTGGAATCCCAGGGTATGAAGCTGTTGTATTCCGTGGCCTGGCCACCGCAAGGGATCTATACCAATAAGGCGCTCAATTCGATTGAAGACATGAAAGGTCTGAAATGGCGTGCGTACAGCCCGGTTACTTCCAAAATTGCACAGGAAGTGGGCGCCCATCCGGTTACTATTCAGCAAGCGGAACTGTCCCAGGCACTGGCCACCGGCGTGGTCGATTCATATATGTCATCGGGCTCTACGGGTTACGATACCAAGACCTATGAGTACCTGAAAAAGCTCTACGATACGCAGGCCTGGTTACCCAAAAATGCGTTGATCGTCAATAAAAGGGCCTTTGATGCACTGGATGACAAAGAGCGCAAGGCATTGCTGGATGCCGCGGCCGAAGCTGAAAAAACCGGCTGGGCATTGTCGCAGGAAAAAACCAAATGGTACAACGAGCAGTTGGTCAAGAACGGCGTGGAAATTGTCAAACCCTCCAGTGAGCTGATTGCCGGTCTGACCAAAATCGGCGAGGGCATGATTGCCGATTGGACCAAGAAAGCGGGTGCAGACGGTGAGAAACTGCTAAACGACTACAAATCAAAATGAGACGTTTGCTCAACTGTGTCTATGAAGGCGCCGCCTGGCTTGCCGGGCTGTTCATGATCGGCATCCTGGTATTTGTGCTCTGGTCTATCATCATCCGGCAAATGGGAACCAATTTCCCGGGGCTTGATGCCTATGCCGGTTACTCCATGGCTGCGGCAGGATTTTTGGCGCTGGCCAGTACTTTTCGCAATAATGAACATATCCGCGTCACGCTGGTTTTGGCTGCGCTCAAGCCGCGCGCGCGGCACTATCTGAACCTGTTCACACTTGTGGTTGCGATCGTGCTATCGGGTGCGCTGGCCTGGTTCAGTATCAAGCTGGTCATGGATTCCTATAGCTATCACGACCTGTCTACCGGAGAAGATGCTACACCCTTGTGGATACCGCAATTGGGTATGGCCGCTGGCTGCCTGCTATTTTGTATTGCGATTGTGGATGA
Organism: Advenella incenata; assembly: GCF_004217095.1. Taxonomy (GTDB): domain Bacteria; phylum Pseudomonadota; class Gammaproteobacteria; order Burkholderiales; family Burkholderiaceae_B; genus Advenella; species Advenella incenata. The sequence continues at coordinate 341,918 of NZ_SHKO01000002.1, forward strand.
GTTCATCTGTTCGCTCAAAAAAGGCTACTCGCGCACAGAGGAAGAACCTGTGTCGATGCAGACCTGATCCCTGGTCAGGACCTCTTTCTTTCGGTAATCCGTGCCGGGCAACATCGCCGGCCAATCATGCGCATACTGCGCGGAAAGCATTATGAATGAGTCACTTGTCATTATTGTCCTGCTGGTTTCCATCTTCGGCTTTCTGGGGGCGGGGGTCTGGGTCGGCCTGACTTTGTCCGGTTGCGCCTGGCTGACCATGGCGCTGTTCTCATCAAGGCCGGCAGGCGATGCCATGTCGCTCACTATCTGGGGCGCTTCCTCAAGCTGGACGCTCACAGCGTTGCCGCTGTTTTTATGGATGGGTGAGATTCTGTTTCGTTCCCGGCTCTCTACCGATCTGTTTCGGGGCCTGGCTCCGTGGCTGAACCGGTTGCCGGGCAAACTGCTGCATACCAATATTATTGGCTGCGCCATTTTCGCCGCCGTCTCGGGGTCATCGGCAGCGACCTGTGCCACTATCGGCAAAATGACAATTCCTGAGCTCAAGCGTCGTGGTTATCCCGATGATCAGGTGCTGGGTACGCTGGCGGGCGCCGGTACGCTCGGTCTGCTTATTCCGCCCTCCATTATTATGATTGTGTATGGCGTTGCCGCCAACGTGTCCATCTCCCGGCTGTTTATTGCAGGTGTGGTGCCCGGCATTTTGCTGGCTGGTTTGTTCATGGGTTACATCATTGTGTGGTCATTGCTTCATCCCGGGGCCATTCCGTCTGAGCAGAACACAATGACATTTCGGCAGAAAATCGCCGAGTCCCGTTATCTGATACCGGTAGTGCTGCTGATTGTGGCCGTGCTCGGCTCCATCTATACCGGGATTGCGACCGCCACGGAAGCGGCCGCTGTGGGCGTTGTGGGCTCCCTCATTCTATCGAGTGTCCAGGGTTCCATGAGCTGGGCAACATTCAAGGAATCGCTGCTGGGCGCCACACGACTGTATTGCATGATCGCGCTGATTCTGGCGGGCGCGCAGTTCCTCACGCTGGCAATGGGCTACATCGGGCTACCACGCGCGCTGGCCGAATGGATTGCCTCCCTGGGGTTGTCGCAGTTTGGCCTGGTGATGGCCCTTATGGTGTTCTTTATTATATTGGGCTGCTTTCTGGATGGGATCTCAATGGTGGTCCTCACCATCGGCGTGTTGTTGCCGACTGTGCAGGCGGCAGGTATTGATCTGGTGTGGTTCGGTATCTTCCTGATTTTCGTTATTGAAATGGCACAGATAACGCCGCCAGTGGGATTTAACCTCTTCGTTTTGTCGGGTATGACCAAAAAGGAACTGCCCTATATCGCCAGAGTATCAATGCCAATGTTCTTTCTGATGATCGTGGGCGTGATGATTATTTACTGGCTTCCGGACCTGGTGCTGTGGCTGCCACAGAACGTACGCTAGGAGGGGGCAGCGCAACAGGCCACGCGCGTGTTGCGTAATGTAAATGTTGCAATAGTACATGGCTGAGTGTGGCAAATGCGGCGCAAAATGCAGGATCATCGCCAAAGTAAATCGAAAAAGCTCAAAAATACTTTGTGTGCATATGTAATAAAGTGTTTTTAAGTTTAATGGGCGTAATTGTATTAAGACTGAAATCTGTTGATGAAAGATAACTTTTGTAAGATTTCAACTGGCATTTAAACGAATCGCTAGGGTTTCCACTACTCTCAATATGAATTTTAATGTGTAACGTGTAGCGAAATGCGCAACTTGTGTGAAGAGCAAACGTCACACACGTTTCATAATGCATGTTTAGGATAGCCGGGGTACATGAAAACATTTGATGAATTGTTCTCTGCGTTTAGCGAAGACAACGGTGGTGAAAATCTGGAGTACGATGCCGCTTTCCTGGCATTGCAGCAGGCAGTTGTAGAAAAGCCCGAACAACAGTTTGGCGATACGATTATTGATGCTCAGGCTCCGGATTGGAACCAGGTTGAAAAGCAAGCGCTTGCGCTTTGTGACAGAACCTGCGATTTGCGCGTGATCCACGCGCTGACCTGCGTATGGACGTCACAAAATGGTCTCGTCGGTTATGCCAGCGGTGTCCGGTTGGCGCACAATGCCCTGCAAAAATGCTGGGCGGGCGTTTATCCGCTGCTGGTCGAAGATGATTACGAAGATCCGTTGCCACGCATCAACGCCTTGAACTCCCTGGCAGACATGCAAGGTGTGGGACGAAGCGTACGCAGCGCCAACCTGCTCACCGGCGCGCACGGCCAGTTGTCGTTGCGCGATGCTGAATCCATCATGGAAGGGTCGCGCGCCGATCTGTTTCCTGGTGGCCGGGCTCGCTTGGTGGAAACGCTGAACCAGGCCACCATTGCGGGTGCACCGGAAATGGTCGGATTGGCAAGTGCAGCAACTAGCCTGCAGAGTATCGTAGAGCTGGTCACCGAAAAGCTTGGCACAGAGTGGGCGCCGTCCGTGCAAACGCTGTTGCGAAGTTTTGAGCTGATTACAAATGCATTAGGTGCTTCGGCAACTTTGCAAGCGGAACAGTCCGATAACACGGGTTCAGACAACAATGGCGGGCAAGGTATGGTTGAACCGGTCGCCGGTGATATCGCAACCGCACCACAGCAAACGGTAGAAAGGTCGGTGTCATGGACGGAAGTACAAATCAAAACGCGCGACGAGGCAATGGTTGCACTGGAAAAAGTCAGCAGTTATTTTGAAATTCATGAACCGAGCCACCCAGCTCCGTTCCTGATTCGACGGGTTCAGCAGACCATTCCCCTTAATTTTCATGAAATGCTGAAAAACCTCACCCCTGGTAATGCCGAGCAGTTTGAAAACTGGCTGCCTCGCGAAGAGTAGACAGATTTAGATAAATATGATCCGCCGGTTCAGCCGGCCAAGAGTTGGAGAGTAAAAGAATGGCTACACGAATGTCGTCACGCAGAAGCGGCCAGAAGTTCATTGCACGAAACCGCGCTCCTCGTGTGCAGATTGAGTATGACGTTGAAATCTATGGTGCTGAAAGAACCATTCAGTTGCCATTTGTCATGGGCGTGATGGCTGATCTTGCCGGTAAATCCGAAGTGCCGCAGGCCGATATCAATGACCGCAAATTCCTTGACGTAGACATCGATAATTTCGATGAACGCATGAAGGGCATCAAGCCGCGCGTGACGTTTCAGGTGCCCAACACCCTGACGGGCGACGGTGTGCTCAGTGTGGATATGAGCTTTGACAGCATCGACGATTTTTCACCGGCACAAGTGGCGCGCAAGGTGGACGCACTTAATGAACTGCTGCAGGCGCGTACTGAGCTGGCCAACCTGCTGACCTATATGGACGGCAAGACCGGTGCAGAAGAACTTATCAGCAAAGTGCTGAAGAATCCTGCCTTGATGAAAACGCTGGCTGCTGCACCGAACAAGGATACATCTGCCCCTGAGGCCGACAAGCCTGCATCCGACGCAGACGATACCAGCAAGTAACAGGAAGAGCCAAATGAGCACGAGCGTACAGAAAGAAGCGGTACAGTTGGAAGGAATGCAGTCCGATGGTCTCGCTTCATTACTGAAAAGAGAATTCAAGCCCAAGACTGATCAGGCCCGCGAAGCGGTCGAAAACGCGGTGCGCACGCTGGCCGAACAGGCACTGGCCAACACTGTCACGATGTCTTCCGATGCCTATTCGACCATCCAGGCGATTATTGCGGAGATTGATCACAAGCTGTCCGAGCAGATCAACCTGATCATGCACAATGAGGAGTTCCAGAAGCTTGAAGGCGCCTGGCGTGGTCTGCATTATCTGGTGAATAATTCGGAAACCGACGAGCTGCTGAAAATCCGGGTTATGTGTATCACCAAGAAAGAATTGGGTCGCACCCTCAAGCGCTACAAAGGCGTCGGCTGGGACCAGAGTCCGATTTTCAAACGGATTTACGAAGAAGAATACGGTCAGTTCGGTGGTGAACCTATGGGTTGTATAGTTGGTGATTATCACTTTGATCATAGCCCTCCGGATGTCGAGCTACTGGGCGAAATGGCCCGCGTCTCTGCTGCGGCACATTGCCCGTTTATCTCCGGCGCCTCGCCCGAAGTCATGCAAATGGACTCCTGGCAGGAACTGGCCAACCCACGTGATCTGACCAAGATTTTCTCCAACTCCGAATATGCTGCCTGGCGCAGTTTGCGCGAGTCCGAAGACTCCCGTTACATCGGCTTGGCCATGCCGCGTTTTCTGGCACGCCTGCCTTATGGGTCACGTACCAACCCAGTCGACGAATTTGATTTTGAGGAAGAAACCGACGGTGCAACGCATGAGCGTTACACCTGGGCCAATTCGGCCTACGCCATGGCTTCAAACATTAACCGTTCCTTCAAGGAATACGGCTGGTGCACTTCCATTCGCGGGGTCGAGTCCGGCGGTGCCGTCGAGGATCTGCCTTGCCACACCTTCCCAACGGACGATGGTGGCGTCGATATGAAATGTCCGACGGAAATCGCCATTAGTGACCGTCGTGAGGCCGAGCTGGCCAAAAACGGTTTCATGCCGCTGGTGCATCGCAAGAACTCTGACTTTGCTGCCTTCATCGGCGCACAGTCGCTGCAAAAGCCTCATGAGTATAACGATCCGGATGCCACAGCCAATGCCCGCTTGTCGGCCCGCCTGCCGTATCTGTTTGCTTGCTGCCGCTTTGCGCATTATCTCAAGTGTATTGTGCGCGACAAAATTGGTTCCTTCCATGAGCGTGATGATATGGAACGTTGGCTCAATGACTGGATCATGAATTATGTCGATGGTGATCCAGCCAACTCGTCCCAGGAAACCAAGGCCCGTAAGCCGCTGGCAGCTGCCGAAGTCCAGGTCACCGAAATCGAAGACAATCCTGGGTATTATGCAGCCAAGTTTTTCCTGCGCCCGCATTACCAGCTTGAAGGCCTGACGGTGTCACTGCGTCTGGTTTCCAAATTGCCATCTTTGAAACAGAATGAGAATTGATTTTTTCGAACATCGCTGGCCCTTCATGGCCAGGTAAAGGGTTGCCGGGGCGTCGAAGCGATACCCCGGGCAAAAAGGGATATCCTGGTATTACAGGATGCCTTTGAAGTAAGTAGTATGTGAAGCAAAGACAGGCTTTTTGCCTGATCGCAAATCAAATTAATTAGCTCACTAGGAGAAAATTGTGGCTGTTGATATGTTTATGAAAATTGAAGGTACAACCGGTGAATCCAAGGATTCCAATCACAAAGACTGGAGCGACATTCGCTCTTTCGCATGGGGCGCAACACAACCGGGCTCAATGTCTACCGGCGGTGGTGGTGGTACAGGCAAAGCCAGCTTCAACGACCTGAACGTTGTTGCTCACGTTGACCGTTCTGCACCTGCAGTAATGCAACATTGCTCTACCGGTAAACATCTGGCAAGTGTGCAAGTATCCGTCTGCAAAGCGGGTGGTACTCAAGTTGAGTACTCCAGAATTACGCTTGAAGATGTTCTGGTCACTTCTGTTCAGTACACAGGTGCGCATGATGGTGAAGGGCTGTTGGTAAACTATGCCTTCCAGGCAGCAAGGATCAAGAAACAGTACTGGGAGCAAACAGAACAGGGCGGCAAAGGTGCTGAGTCTGTTATTGCTTATGACGTTAAACAAAACAAAATCGTCGGTTAATCCGCTTTTGTCGCGTTGGCAGTAAGGGGGCCTTTCTCAGGCTCCAATGGAGCTAACAGGTATGCCCCCTAGGGTATCTGTTAGCTCATTGCATTTTTTAATACGGAACGGATATGACAGGCATCATAAAGGCACTGGATGGCAAGAGCGTTGATGAGCAGCTCGATCAGGTGAAGGCGCAAATAAGAAAAAAACCGGCTGATGCCGATCTGCGTGCCCGGCTGTTCCAGTTGCTCGCCGTCAAGGGTTTGTGGGATAAGGCATTTGAGCAATTGAAGCTGAGCTCTGAAATGAACGCGCAAGCCCAGCCGGTGGCCGTGTTGTATACGGGCGCCATCACGGCAGAACAGGAGCGCGAAGCCGTCTTTCGTGGCGAGAAAACGCCGGCGGTGTTTGAACAGCCACCTGAGTGGATGGCGATGTTGCTTGAGGCATTGCGCAGTGACGCCGAGACGGCGCAGGCCCTGCGTGAACAGGCGCTGGAAGTAGCGCCGGCTGTCTCTGGCACGATTGTGGTCAATGGTCAAGAGCAGGGGGTGGCATTTGAATGGCTGTGCGATGGAGACAGCCGGCTCGGCCCGGTATGCGAGGTCATTGCCAATGGCCGCTATGGTTGGGTTCCCATGGATATGATTCAGTCGCTGCGCCTGATCCCACCGGAAGGCCTGACTGATCTGATCTGGGTCCAGGCCGAAATCACGCTTGTGAGTGGCCGCTCTCAGATCGGCCTGATCCCGGCGCGGTACCCGGCGCCCACCGATAAAAATTATGCCGATCTGGACGACGCAAGCAATCTTTCGCGTCGCACAGACTGGCAGCAGATCGGCCAGGACATCTATTTCGGAACGGGTCAGAAAATGTGGATGAGCGATGCGGGCGAGTATGCGTTGTTGGATATGCGCAGCATCACCTTTCATCACGGACAGTTGAACTGATCCTCCAGCCTGTATCGGGAACAGAAATAGAACAAAAGCAAGATAGTCACAGGTGTGTCGCATATGGATATGGAAGATATTTCAGGTAAACGGACGGCATTCGGCATGCGCGAGCGTCGCGCTGCCAAAGACCGTTTGCAGCCGGCATTGCTGGATCGCCTCACGGACAACGAACCGCTGAAGAAAAAGGAAAGCCGCGACAGCGTCATGATCACTTACGATACGCTGCGCCATGCCGTGCTGCGGGATTTGCGCTGGGTGCTGAACACGGTCAATATTGAAACCGTAGATGACCTGGATGCCTTTGCCCAGGTGCGTAGTTCAACTGTCAATTTCGGTGTTGAAGCGCTGGCCGGCAGACGCATGTCCGAGATCGACTGGGTTGATATGGAGCAGTCCATCAAGACAGCCATTATTCACTTCGAACCGCGTATTCTGGCCGACTCGCTGGAAGTGGCCTGTGTCAGCGAAGTGACCTCGCTAGAGCATCACAATGTGCTCAGTCTGGAGATTCGCGGCAAACTTTGGTGCAATCCCTATCCGCGCGAATTTCTGTTCCGCACCGATATTGATCTGGAAAGCGGCCATATGGATCTGCAGGAACAGGGAGCTGCCTGATGGAACAGCGCTTCCTGGATTATTACAACCGTGAACTTGCCTACATCCGCGAGATGGGCAAGGAGTTCGCTGATCATTACCCCAAGATAGCGGGTCGCCTGGGCATGAATGGCATCGAGGTCGCAGACCCGTATGTCGAACGCTTGCTTGAAGGCTTCAGTTTCCTGACCGCGCGCATCCATATGAAAATGGACGCCGAGTTCCCGCAGTTTTCCCAGCGGCTGCTCGAAGTGGTCTATCCGAATTATTTGGCGCCGACTCCATCCATGGCCGTGGTGCAGGTGTCTCCCAGCATGAACGAGGGCAGCCTGGCCAAGGGGTTTGTCCTGCCCAAGGGTACGGTCATGCGTGGCCGTATTCCCAAAACGGAGCAGACACCCTGCGAATTTGTGACAGGTCATGCACTGACCCTGTGGCCATTGCAGGTGACGGCTGCCGAGCTCTCAGGTGTTCCCCCCGATCTGCCCCTGAAGCGGATGAATCTGAATAACCGGAACCAGCCTGTGCGCAGCTCGCTGCGCATCCGGCTGGAAATCAAGGGTGGCGTCAAGCTGCACGAGTTCAAACTGGATCAGTTGGTATTTCATTTGAATGGTCAGGACATTCATATGCAGCGGCTGCTGGAACTCATTATGGGACACACCATTACGGTGCTGTGCCATGATGCCGAAAAGCCGGTCAAGTGGATCAACCGCATCAATGTCAATGATGTGCGTCATGAAGGCTTCGAGAGCGACCAGGCGTTGCTGCCTGCCGAGGCCCGGATCTTTCAGGGCTATCGCATTATCCAGGAATACTTTGCCTTTCCTACGCGCTTCATGTTCTTCAGCGTCAACAATATGCAAAAGGCGCTCAAGCTGCCGACGGCCATTGCCACAGGCAGTGCCAACGCAGCGGGCGGCCAGGAAAGCCGCAGCTTTGAGCTGACTTTCCTGTTTGACAAAGACATCCCCGAGCTGCAAGGCAATGTGACCGCAGAGAATCTGGCGCTGCACTGCACGCCGGTCGTTAATCTTTTCCAGAAAAAGGCCGACCGGATCACGATCTCGCCCACTACCCACGAATACCATCTGGTCGTTGATCGTACACGACCGCTCGATTTTGAGGTTTACAGCACGGCGCGGGTGGCGGGCTACTCGAACGTGTCCGACCTGACAGAAAAAGAATTTCGACCTTTTTTCGGGTCGCTGGGCAGCGATACCGACGATTATGGTGCTTACTACTCCATGCGGCGGGAACCGCGCTTGTTGTCAGACACCGCCGCACGCAATGGCGCGCGTACCGGTTATATCGGCAGCGAGGTCTTTATTTCACTTGTGGACAAACACCAGGCGCCGTTTTCCGAGGATTTGCGGCACCTGAGCATGGATGTGCTGTGCACCAATCGCGATTTGCCCATGCTGATGCCGATTGGCCAGAAGAACGATTTGGCCTTACGCGTGTCGGCGCCCATCGAAGGCATTAAGATCCTGCGGGGGCCATCACGCCCCCGGCCGGCACTGGCCCAGGGCGCCTATGCCTGGCATCTGATCAGCCATCTGGGCCTCAATTATTTGAGTCTGATTGATTTGGATACAGAAAAAGGCGCACAAACCCTGCGTGAGATGTTAAAAATATATGCAAATATCGCCGATCCGGCCATTGCCAAGCAGATCAATGGCGTACGGCATGTACGGGTAGAGGCCGTCCATCATCGCCTGCCCGTGCCGGGCCCAATTGTGTTTGGCAGGGGTGCGCGCATTCATCTGGAAGTGGATGAAGGGGCGTTTTCCGGTGTCAGCCCCTATTTGTTCGGGGCCGTGCTCGAGCAGTTTTTTGCCCGGCATGTCTCCATCAATATGATGTCCGAGCTCGTGCTGTCCACCATGCAGCACGGCGAGCTGGCCCGCTGGAAGCCCCGTATGGGCACCCGGCCTGCCGTCTGAATTGCTGTACGTTGACGATCAACCGCCAAAGGAAAAAAAATGTCTTCAGTTGCCCAGCCTAAAACCTACCCCGTCTATGATCCGGTGCATTTGATCGGCGTTGTAAAAAAGCAGGATGAGCAGGAGTTTGTTGTTGAATGCGATGGCCATGAATGGGTCTGCCGCCGCGCGGCCAGTTGCCTGTTGCAGCCACAGGTGGATGACACCGTGCTTATCAGCGGCCCGGAACGGGAGCGCGTGTACCTGATTGCGGTGATCGAACAGGCGCAGCAGAATGAATCCACGGTCAGTGTACCGGGCAGGCTCAATATCTCGGCCGACTCGGTCAATATCCACAGTGCCGCTGCCATGCAGTTGCGCGGTGGCACTGCGCTGGATATCAACACGGCGCAATTGAAGCTGAGCGCGGAAAAAGGCCAGTGTGTCATCGACGAGATGCAATACGTCGGTCGTGAACTGAAAACCACGGTTGGCATGATGCGGGTCATCGGCAAGGTTTACGAGTCGATCATGGACCGTCTGTCATTCATGAGCCGCACGTCATTCAAACTGACCGAAGAGGTTGAACACTTGCGGGCCGGCACCATCGATTACCAGGCGGAACAATCTGCCCGCCTGCATTCCAAATACACCGTGGTCACGGCCAAGGACCTGGTCAAGGTCGATGGCAAACAGATCCATATGGGCTGATCCGGGGCGCGCGCCGATGGCCGCCCCGCGTTGTTGCCAGGTCGCCTTAATGGGCGCCCGAGGCAGCACCGGGCTTGGCCATGAACGGCGGTTTAGCCAGCCAGACCAGTCCGACCAGCAGTACAAACAGCCAGCCCAGTCCCCAGAAGACTTCGTTGAATGATATCTGCAATGCTTGCTGATTAATCAGGTTATTGATATTGTAGGCGGCAATCTCGGTGGTCTCGCCATACTGCTTTAACGCTTCTACCGCTGTCGGATTATAGACATTAATATTTTCGTTTAGCTGGGCATGATGAATAACAGCGCGATGGTCCCACAGGAACGTGGTAATCGACGCCGAGAAACTGCCTCCCAGCACCCGCAAAAAGGCCGCCAGGCCGGAGCCGGCAGCGATCTCATCGGGGCGCAGATCAGACAGCAGAATGGTCAGCACCGGCATGAAGAAAAACGCCACACCCAAGCCCAGTACCAGCTGGGTCATGGCAATATGCATGTAATCCAGATCGGTGGTGAAGTCGGCGCGCCAGAACGAGGTGAAAGACATCACAACGAACGACAGGGACGCCAGCACGCGCAGATCAATATGATTGGCATATTTTCCCACGATCGGCGCCAGAAAGATCGGCAGGATACCGATAGGCGCCGACACGATCCCCGACCACATCGAGTCATAGTTCAGGGTGCGTTGCAACCACAAGGGGATTAGCAAGCTGATCGCAAAGAAGGCGGAGTAGCCGAAAACAAGGGAAATGGTGCCGAAGGCGAAATTGCGATGCCGAAATAGCGTCAGATTCACAATCGGATTGGGATGGGTCAGCTCCCAGATCAGGAACGCAATCGTGCCAATAACCGCCACGATCGTCAGTACCACGATAAAGCTCGAACCGAACCAGTCTTTCTCGTTACCCAGGTCCAGCACCACCTGCAGCGAACCTACCGCCACAATCAGCAGAATCAGGCCCATATAGTCCACGCCGGATTTAATAATCGAAACCGGACGGCCTCGCATCTGGACAAAGACAATAAAGCTGGCAAACAGCCCCACTGGAATATTGATAAAGAAAATCCATTCCCACGAGTAGCTGCTGGTAATCCAGCCGCCCAGGATGGGACCGGCGACTGGCGCGACCACCGTGACCATGGACAGGATGGACAGCGCCATGCCACGGCGGGCAGCAGGGTAAATGGAAATCAGCAGGCTTTGCGTGATCGGATACATCGGGCCTGCCACCGCACCCTGCAAGGCACGAAACACAATCAGCTCTGTCATATTGGTGGATATGCCGCAAAGAAACGACGTAATCACAAACAGGATAGTGCAGATATTGAACAGGCGCACCTCACCGAAGCGCCGACTCAGAAAGCCAGTCAGCGGCAGGGTGATGGCATTGCTCACGGCAAAGGAGGTAATGATCCAGGTGCTCTGCGAGGAACTGACGCCCAGGTTGCCGGCGATGGTCGGCAACGACACATTGGCAATCGTGGTATCCAGGACCTGCATGAAGGTGGCCAGGCACAGGCCCAGGGTCGTCAGCCACAGGCTGGCCGGGGCGAACGGCTGCGCGGGCGTGCCAGGCGGCGTCGCCTTGGATTTTTCGTTACTCATCGGCGCTTGTATTATCGGGGGCGTTGGTCGCCAGGTTCTGCTGCACGATGTCAGATATCAATCGGTCCGCCGCAGCCACCTGCTGATCGTAAATCGTGGTCAGCAGCTTGCTGTTCGGATTGATTCCGCTGGCAAGCACGGCGCCCTCGGTGTTGTGCAGATCGGCTTCGACAAACATGGACATGCCAATGCGCAGGGGGTGTTTTTCCAGTTGCTCGGGTTTGGCAAACTCCACGCGTACCGGGATTCGTTGCACGATTTTGATCCAGTTGCCGGTGGCGTTTTGGGCCGGCAGCAGGGCGAAGGCGCTGCCCGTACCAATGCCCAGGCTGCTGATCACGCCGTCATAGACCACATCGTCGCCGTACAGGTCGGAGGTAATGCTTACCGGCTGGCCGATACGCATGTCTTTCATTTGTGTTTCTTTGAAGTTGGCGTAAATCCATGCGTTTTTCAGTGGGACTACGGCCATCATGGCGCTGCCCGCAGCGACGCGCTGGCCGACCTGCGCTGCACGCTTGGCGACATAGCCATCGGCCGGGGCCGTGATCGTGCTGCGCACATAGGTCAGATAGGCGGCTTTCAATTTGGATTCGGCAACCAGGATATCGGGATGCTGGTTGATCAGCATGCCGGCTACCAGCGCGTTACTCACCTCGGCGTTCTGCTCGGATGCCGTCAATTGGCTGCGCGTGGCTTCAAGCTGGCTGATGGCAGACTGATACTGGCTTTGAGCCTGCAGAAATACATCTCTGGCATGTGCGCTTTCCTCTTCGGAAATGGCGCCGGACTTGACCAGCTTCTGTCTACGGCTGTAGTCGGCCTTTGCCTTGTCCAGCGCTGTTTTGGCTCCCTTGACGGCAGATTCCTGAGCCTGCACCAATGCCTGTTGCGCGCCCGATGTGGCCTTGGCGCCGCTGGCCTGGCTGTACAGGCTGCGCACTTCTCTTACAGTTTTGGCCAACGTGGCCTTGGCCTGGTTCAGGGCCACTTCGGCCTCGGTCTGGTCCAGGCGGATCAGCGTATCGCCGGCATGTACAAAGTCGCCATCGTCGGCAAAAATGCCCACCACGGTGCCTTCAACCTGCGGGGTGATCTGAATGATATTGCCCTGTACATAGGCGTCGTCGGTGCTTTCATACCAGCGGCCGTTCAGGAAATACATGACACCCGCAATAATGGCGATGATCACAACCGCCAGGAACAACAATTTGAACAGAAAACTGCGTTTGTTGCCGGCAGGTTTTTTCTTTTGTTTTTCTTTTGCTCCTTGGGCGGAGGAAGCAGGAACGGCGGACGGTGCGTCGGGGGTGGCCGTCGTTGTATTTGAATTGGAGCTCATGAAAGATGATAGCCGTGATGATCAGCCGGGCAGATGCGGGGTCAGGCAATGCCAGCGGCAACGCCCAGTTTCCCGATTGGCTGGAATAATGTAGGTTCAATTAATTGGGTAAGCAATAATTGCTTGGTCAATTAATAATAATCACAGAAAAAATCACGGTCAAATATTTTCTGAAATCGAGCGTGCAATCGGCCTGATTCTGTTGTGAAAGTTCGGAAAATTCAGTCTTGCGTAAGCCTTGGCGGTATAGGTGCGCGAGTGCACCTCGTGTAGCATGAGCAGTTTTTCGACACGCTCAGACAAGCGAGAGGGCGCACTCAATGGCACCTAATGACACTAACAACACGAGTGAATCTGACAGGCAGCAGTTATCCCGGCAGACGTGGCTCGAGGGTCTGCAAGGGCCTGGCAAGGGGCGGGATCAGGCGGAAAAGGACGGTAGGCATCAAAACGATGAGCCTGGTTGCTGCAGGAAGGCAACTTCCTCGGGTGTGGATTCGCGCCCCAGAATGTCGTTGCGATGCGGATAACGGCCGAAAGCGTCAATAATGGCCTTGTGTTTCAGTTCGAATTGATATGATTCATCTGAACCATATTTGCGAAACAGGCATTCGGCTGCCTGGTGAATCGCTGGCGATTCCGAATGCATCATGGGCATCAGCAAAAAATTGTTTTCCTGTTGCGTCAGGTCGGCAAATTCGGTGGTACGCGATGCTTCCTGGGACAGCACCAGCGCCATCGTGTCGTAAGCAAAGGCTAAGGGCGTGCCGCGGCCGATGTTGCGCGAGAACTGATCCAATACAATGATCTCGGCCAGGCGTCCGCGAATAGAGCTGCGCCAGCCGCTTAGCTCGGCGCGCGTGGCCTGCTGCCATACGTCGCTAAAGCGCTCGCGAATCGTTGCATCAAATTGCGGATCGTTGGTGAACCATTGCTCGGAAGGGGTTTGTTCAAACCAGAAGTCAAGAATATCCTGTGGAGACATACACGATCCTTTTATAGAAATAAAGCCCAAAATAAAGCGAAAGGGTGAAGATGAATCAAAAGCGTCGGCGACGGCAGACAGTAAACAACAGGGCTGTGTTAGCTGCCTGAACTGCATCTGGGCGTCAGTACCCTGTCAAGGGTGCGGCCGACCGTTATAATACAGCCTTGATATTACGTGATTCGTCGCCATTTGCGACTTTATATCACCTCACAATAACTGCATCGTATTACGGGATTTTTCATGAGATTACTGCTCGCCATTTTTCTGCCTTTTGTTGCATTTTTTACGATTGGACGTCCAATCGCCGGCATCATCTGCCTTATTTTGCAAATCACGCTCATCGGCTGGCTGCCCGCCGCTTTGTGGGCTGTCTACGCCCTAAGCCAATACACTACCGATAAAAAAATCGCCTCGGCGCGCCAGCTTTAAGCCACAATGTCGCCGTGTTACGCAACCGTTGCATGGTATTGAAAGAGACCTGCTATGCACACTGTTAACCTGCCATCGTTCCGTATATTTGGCGTTCAGACCCGCACCTGCAATGCCGACGAAGAAACATTGAAGACGGCACGGCTTCCCCTGCTCTGGCATGATGTGTATACCGAACTGGTTCCTGAGTTGCCTGCAGATGCGCCAGTCTATGGTGTCTATGGGGGCTACGAATCGGATCAGGATGGCCGGTATACCGTGACGGCAGGGGCCGACCAGAAACCCAAAAAATGCAATCTGGATCTGGTCGAGGTCACCGTCCCCCCGGGACAGTATCTGGTTTTTAGCGGCAAGGGGAAAATGCCCGAAACGGTCATCCGGGTATGGCTGGATATCTGGGATTATTTCAAACGTGAAGATACGCCTCATCAGCGAGCCTACACCGCCGATTTCGAAGTATACCGGGGGCGCGAAGAAACGGCGATCGAAGTCAGCGTGCATATCGCCATCAAATAAATCGTCATGCTATCGTTTAGCCGGGCGTGCCTGGCTCGGTTTCACCGCTGGCCAGGGTCCGTGCTCAACGAATTGTTTTGCGACTGTTTCCAGCACGGTTGATACCGTGAGTGATCAGGCGCCATCGGCGCATCATGTTGCAGATAGATTACACATTTGCCGCGGTTTTCATTCGGATATGACAAAACGATTGAAAATTACTGCCGGCCACTTATGATGGAAAACTCTTCAGTTCTTTCTGCCCGAAGTCGATACGCGTGAAAAATCCCTATTTGCCCCACTATAACAACCATTCCGGCTGGAACGCGCTGCTGCCTGCGCGCACGGCCGCCACAGAGCCGCAAGGCCCGCGAGCCTTTGACTTCATCGTTATCGGGGCCGGCTTTACCGGCCTGTCGGCCGCCCGCCGCCTGGCGCAACTGGCGCCGGAAAAATCAGTGCTCCTTCTGGAAGGCAGTGTCATCGGCGAAGGTTCATCCAGCCGCAATTCAGGATTCATGTCGACGTTTCCCCGTTCGGGCATCGCGAAGGATCCAGCGCAGGATGATCTTCTGGGGCGCATGCAAATCCGTGTTTATGAACAGGGGCTGCAGTGGCTCAAGCACACCTTGCAGGAGCACAGGATTGAATGCGACTGGGATGAAAATAGCGGCAAATACAATGCGTCGGCCACACCGGCCGGCAAGGCATCCCTGCTGTCGGGCATCGACAAAAACAATCGGCTGGGCATCGATAGCGAAGTGCTGAGCCAGGACCAACTGGCACAGCGACTGGGCACGCGTTATTACGATTTTGGTTATTACACGCGCAATAATGTTTTTGTCCAGCCTGCGGCCATGCATCGGGGGCTGGCCGATACCTTGCCGGAAAATGTCACTTTGCTGGAAGAAACCTTTGCTAATCGTATTGCCGGCAGCGCAGGCCGCTACACAGTATCGACCAGCAAGGGCGATTTTTCTGCCGGTCAGTTGGTGATTGCCAATAACGCCTTTGCCCGCAAACTGGGTTTCCTGAAAGACCGCCTGATTGCGATCTACACGTATGCCGGGCTGACCCCGGCGCTCTCGGATGAACAGGCCGCTGCCCTGGGGCCGGCCAGGCAATGGGGCTTGCTGCCGGCTCACCGCCTTGGCACGACGCTGCGCAAGGTGTCGGGCAACCGTTTCATGGTGCGTAGCGCCTATTCCTATGAATCAGAGCGTAGTGTTGCTGCCTATACCACCATGCTGACGCATTATTACAAACGGCGCTTTCCGCAAATGGCATCGCATGAGTTTGAATTTGTCTGGGGAGGAACCACCGCGCTTACGCGTAATGGCGGTGTCTTTTTCGGCAAGCTGGCCGATGGTATCTACGGCTCGCTCGGGTGCAATGGCTCGGGAGTGCTGCGTGGCACGGTAAACGGGCGCCTGTTGGCCGAACTTATGCTGGACCATCGGTCAGAAGCGCTGGATGCGGTACTGGGGCTGGGCGGTCCGTCCTGGCTACCGCCAGAGCCGTTACGGGCGCTGGGTGTCAAAAGCGCAATCTTTTATCAGGGGATCAGGGCCAGCGCCGAGCGTTAACAACGCAGGTAGATGCTGCGCCCCGGCTACTGCGCAGCATATTGCGATCGTAATAGATGTGGATTAAATGCGAGTCGCTTAGTTCGACAGCGCCATGTGCGGGCTGCCCAGCGCAGGATCAAAGGGATTCAGATTGCTGCTGATCGCTGCTGCTTCACGTTTCAGAATATCGACAATAAAGGGCAGGCGTTCCTGAGTCAGCCTCTCGGTAAGCACGCTCAGCCCGATGGCCCCTACCGGATAGCCTGTGGTATCGGTAAACGCCACAGCAATACCGCCAATCCCGGTCAGTTTGCCGGGGCCTGTGTTCAGCACATAACCGTTCTGCTGCGTCTGCTGGATTCTCGCGCGCAACTGCGGCTCATCGATCCCGTCGTCCTGGTAAAAGCGTGGGATGTTGAAAGCCAGGATGGCATTGCGCTCGCTTTCCGGCAAGGCAGCCAGAATGGCAATGCTTCCCTGGCCCAGACCGATGGGAATGCGTCCACCGATGCCGCCGGTCAGCGATTGCGTAATATAGCTGCCTTCCATTTTATCGATACACACCACGTCATAGCGGTCTCGCAAAAGCACAAACGCCGAATCCTGCAGTGTTCCCACAATTCTGAGAATGGAGCTGCGGCAGATGGCGCGCAGCGACGATTCCTGATGGTGCGCCCGGGCCACCAGGGAAAACAGCTCCAGCGTCAGCGCATAGGATTTGCTGCCCGTGCGTTGCACGACAAAGCCTTCGGCAATGAGCGTTTGCAACAGCCGGTGCACTGTCGCCTGGGAAAGTTCAAGCTGGCGGGCAATGTCGGTCACGCGCAACCCTTGCGGCCCTGCGTCACTGAGCAAACGCAAAATAGCCAAGCCTTTGGTAAGCACCCCTTGTGCGCCTGCTGATTGCTGGTCCATGATGATATTTTGTTAAATGAAATTAATAATTAAATATTATATATATTTTTCCGTTAAATGAAATATAAATAAAAATAATTTTATTGGTAGAAATACCAATATATAAATTGAGCCATGCAAGGGACAATTATCGGGCTTGAATACAACTGTCATAAACAGCGTGACAGTTGTGCATTACCCCTGATGCATTCACGTTGTTTACTGCCGTATCACCTCATACGATGCTGCATGTACGAAAAACAGTGCAGTCTGCGGAACCTATCAAAATGAACGAAGTGAGGACGTATGTCTTTTTTGAAGTTGCACGGCCTGACCAAAAAATTTGCGGACACCACCGCAGTCGATAACCTGTCTCTTGATGTTGCAAAAGGGGAATTCGTTTCGCTGCTTGGTCCGTCTGGCTGTGGCAAGACCACGACCCTGCAGATGATTGCCGGATTCGTTGACGTGACCGCTGGCAGCATCATTCTTGATGGCAAGGACATCACGTTTGCAAAGCCCAACGAAAGAGGGCTGGGGATTGTTTTCCAGACGTATGCGCTTTTTCCGCATATGACGGTGGAAAAGAACGTGGCCTTTGGTCTGGAAATGCGCAAGCTATCCGGCAGCGATATTGCCAAGCGCGTCAAGGATGCACTGGTCATGGCGCAACTGGAAAAATTTGCACAGCGTTATCCGCGCGAACTGTCGGGCGGCCAGCGCCAGCGCGTGGCTCTGGCGCGCGCTCTGGTCATCCAGCCGCCAGTGCTGTTGCTGGATGAACCCTTGTCGAATCTGGATGCCAACCTGCGTGAAGAGATGCAGTTCGAGCTGCGCCGGATTCAGCAACAGGCCGGCACCACCACTATCATGGTGACGCACGATCAGGCCGAAGCGCTGTCAGTCAGCGATCGGGTGGTCGTCATGCGCGAAGGCAAAGTCATACAGATTGATGAGCCTTATGTCATGTACGAGAATCCGGCCACACCCTTTATTTCCCGCTTTGTTGGCAAGACCAATACCTTTGCCGTCACGCTTACGGCGACAGAGCAGGGCCGCCAGTTCGATCTGGATGGTCATCGGATTACCCTGAAAAACGAGTCGGACATCGCGCCAAATGCAGGCACCTGTGAGGCTCTCATGTCATTGCGTCCCGAAAAGATCGAGATTGGCCGACAAGGCCAGGGGCGCTTTGCCGGTTCGGTCAAAAACAGTTTTTTTCTTGGCAATTTGTGGATGTACGAGGTGCAGACGACTTTCGGGCTGCTCATCGTGTCAGTCATCAATAACCACCAGCAGGTTTATAAGATCGGCGAGAACGTCAGCCTGGACTGGCATGAAAATGCACTCAAGGTACTGGCGGGCGAGCCTGCCGGAGATCTGTGACCATGACTCGTCCGGATCCTACCGCAGTAACGGCGCGTAAGTCGCGTCTGAGCTTTCTGGGCGCCATGCCGCTGACCCTGCTTTTTATCGGCCTGCTGATTGTGCCGCTGATGCTTACCATCGTGCTCTCATTCAGGCCTTACGATTACGACCTGGGCGTGCAAGCGGGCTGGACGCTCGAACAGTACATTGAAATATTCACCAGCAACTATACGCTCACGGTATTTTGGCGCACGCTCTGGATATCGGGCCTGGTCACCATTATCTGCGTACTGATCGGCGTGCCCGAATCGTATATCCTAAGTCGCATGAAAGCGCCGTGGAATTCTGTTTTCCTGCTGGTCATTCTGTCGCCTCTGCTTATTTCACTTGTAGTACGGGCTTTCGGCTGGAGCATGCTGCTCAACCCCATGTCGCCCATTGGCAAGCTTACCCAGATGATGGGCCTGGGGTCGCTGCTATACACCTCCTCGGCCGTGGTGATCGGCCTGGTGCATGTCATGCTGCCGTTCATGATCATTCCTGTGTGGACTTCACTCAACAAAATCGATCCGCAAACCATCAAGGCAGCATACTCGCTTAATGCCTCCAAATGGCAGACCATCAAGCGGGTCATTCTGCCGCAGGCCACGCCAGGCATTCTGTCGGGCAGCCTGATTGTCTTTGGCCTGTCCACCAGCGCGTTTGCAATTCCCGTGCTGCTGGGAGGCGGTCGGTCTCGCATGGTGTCCAACAGCATCTATGAGCAATTCATGATTGATTTGAACTGGCCCATGGGCGCGGCGCTGGCCATGCTGCTGCTGATCATGAATCTGGTCATTATGATGTCCTACAATCAAATTCTCGAGCGCTCCTATAAGCGCAGTTTGGGGTAAACAATGAAAAACGGACCCCTTTCTCTGCTATTTAACACGCTTGTCACGATCTTCATTCTTGCGCCGCTGGTTATTGTTTGCCTGGTCGCCTTCACACCGCAAGATGTGCTGTCCATTCCAACCACCAGTTTTTCACTGCGCTGGTTCCGGGCCGTCTTTAACGAATCAGGTTTCATTGCGGCATTCCAGACCAGCCTTTGGGTCGCCTTTGCCAGCGCTTCAATCAGCGCAGCATTGGCGCTGCCCGCCGCATTTGCCATTGCCCGCGGACAATTTCGTTTCCGGCATGTGGTCAATGGCCTGTTTCTATCGCCCTTGATGATTCCCAGCCTGGTCATGGGCGTTGCTCTGTTGCGCCTGTTTGCGATGCTGGGTGTTCGTGGCAGCCTGTTATGGCTCATACTCGGCCATGTCATCATCGTGACCCCGTATGTGATACGGCTGGTGCTCGGGTCCCTGGTGGGTTTTGACAAAAGTATTGAGCATGCGGCCGAGTCGCTGGGCGCGGGCAAGTGGACGGTGTTCAGGCGCATTACCTTTCCCCTGATCATGCCGGGTATTTTCGGCGGGTGGATCCTGGCCTTCATCAACAGTTTTGATGAGCTGACCATGTCCGTCTTTCTGACCTCGCCCACCACCATTACGTTGCCCGTAAAAATGTACATGTATGCGACCGAATCGATCAACCCGATGCTGTCTGCCGTATCGGCGCTCATCATTGTGCTGACTGCGATCACCATGTTCGTACTGGATCGCGTGTACGGACTGGATAAAATCCTGATCGGAAAGCAGTGATCATGGCAAATGCAATCATGCAGAAAAAGGCAAGCTGATGTCCGGGCTCTTTACGCGACTGGTTGATCAGCAGCGCAAGCCATGTCAGTTTTTTGTGAATGGTACGGCGTGTACGGCACGCATGGGCGACACGGTCATGACGGCGCTGCTGACCCTCAATGGGCATCTGCGTCTGACCGAGTTCACCGGTTCGCCGCGTGCGGGTTTCTGTTTGATGGGGGCGTGCCAGGATTGTCTGGTGTTGCAGGAAAACGGCGAGCGCGTGCGCGCCTGTTCTACGCTGCTGCAGGAAAATATGCGATTTGTAATACCGGAGCAAAACCGGTGAGGGCGCAGGCGCCGGTGCCGGTTATCGTGGGTGCGGGCCCGGCAGGCGTGCGTGCGGCCCAGGTGCTGGTGCAGGCCGGGCTGCGGCCCATTGTGATTGACGAAGCCCCCAAACCCGGCGGACAAATTTACCGCCAGCAACCTGACGGGTTTACCCGGGGCGCCCGCCAGCTTTATGGTTTCGAACACAGCAAAGCCACTGCACTGCACGAGACGGCAAGGCAAATGATCGCGTCTGGGCAGATTGATTATCGCCCTAACACCCTGGTGTGGGACGCGGATGCCCGGCAGTTGTATGTCACCTGTGATGGCAAGCATGATGCAATCGCTTACGAACGCGTCATCCTGGCGACCGGGGCCACCGACCGCGTATTTCCTTTTGCCGGCTGGACACTGCCCGGCGTTTACACGCTGGGCGGCGCGCAAATCGCCCTGAAGTATCAAGGTTGCGCGATCGGCAAGCGAGTCGTGCTTGCCGGTACCGGGCCGCTGTTGTATCTGGTTGCCTATCAATATTGCAAGGCGGGCGTGCGGGTGTCGGCGGTGCTCGATACCAGTCCTTTTCCCTCGTTGCGCCAGGGTGTGCAGGCCTTTGCCGCCGACGCAGCGCTGATGGCAAAGGGGGTCTATTACATGGCCTGGCTGCGGGCCCGCGGTGTGGCGATGGTGCATGGGGTCGCAGGTTTTGAAGCAGATGGTGTGGGCAGGGTCGAATCGGTCCGCTGGCGAATAAACGCCGCGTCGGCAATGCAGACCTTGCCCTGCGATGCTCTGGCCTGCGGCTTTGGCTTGCGTTCCGAAAACCAGTTGGCCAGTCTGCTGGGCTGCGATTTTGTGTTTGACGAACAGGATTGCAGCTGGCAACCGCAGGTGCAGCCTGGCGGGCAGAGCAGCCTCGCAAATGTGTATTTGGCCGGCGATGGCATGCGCATTGGCGGTGCCGATATGGCCGAACTGACCGGCCAGCAGTGTGCCTATAGCGTGTTGCAGGATTTGGGTATCCATTGCGATAAAAAGCAGGTGGCGCAACTGGCCCGCCGTATTGTCCGTGGCCGGAAAACGCGGCAGTGTATTGATCGCATGTTTGCGCCGCCGGCTCACTGGCTGGATGCGGCGGACGATACGCTGATGGTGTGTCGTTGCGAGGAAATTTGCGTGGGCGAAATCCGACAGATGCTGCGTGACGATCCACATTCAGGCCTGAACAGAATGAAAGCCCTGTCTCGCGTGGGTATGGGACGTTGCCAGGGCAGAATGTGTGTGGCGGGCGCCTCAATGCTGTTGGCGCATGAACAGGGGATTGCCCTGTCCGGCGTAGAGCGATTGCGCAATCAACCGCCGGTCAAGCCGATTCCGATAGGCGGAGCCGCATGCAAACCGTAAATGCCGATGTCCTGATTATCGGCGCGGGCATCATTGGCGCAAGCACGGCTTATTTCCTGTCAAAACAGGGCTTGCAGGTCTTGCTGTGCGATGCCGGACAAAGCGGCACCAAGGCCAGTGGCGTCAACTTCGGCGGCGTCAGGCGCCAGGGTCGGCCGTTGTCGCAAATGCCGCTGGCGGCACGATCGCACCAACTATGGGGGCAACTGTCCGAGTTGATTGGCATAGACGGCGAATATATTCGCTGCGGTCATCTTAAAGTCGCATTTACCCAGCAGGATCTGGATCGTCTGCAGGCATATAACCATAGCGTGGCATCCTGCGGTCTGGATCTGCAATGGCTGGATGCCGGGCAGGTGCATAGCCGTTACCCATGGTTAAGCACGGATATTGCCGGAGCATCGCTGTGTCCGGCAGACGGCCACGCCAACCCGCGACTGGTGTCGCCGGCCCTGTCCTGGGCGGCGCAGCAGGCCGGGACAAGGCTTATGGAGCATTGCCGGATAATCGATAGCCATTATGACGGTCGTCATTTTCAGTCGGAAACAGCAGACCACCAGCGTATCCAGTCTCGCTTTGTTGTCAATACGGCAGGCGCCTGGGCGGGGAACATCGCAGCCATGTTCGGTGAACCGGTGCCGCTGACCGAGATTTATCCGCAGATGGGCGTAACCGAACCGCTGCCGCCCACCATGAATGTGGTGCTTGGCGTACAGGGTGGCGGCATCTATGCCAGGCAGGTTGCCCGCGGCAATATTGTTTTCGGCGGCAGCCGGGCGCTCTCGTTGGCGGCCGGTTATGCCCGTCCGTCGCATCATAGTGTGAGCATGTTGCTTGCGCGACTGGCAGGGCTGATTCCCGGCATTGCAAATGCACATGTCATCAGGTTCTGGAGCGGCGTCGAAGGCGCTACGCCAGACCTGAACCCTTATCTTGGCCCTAGCAGCAAGACGCCAGGACTTTTCCATGGCTTTGGCTACAGCGGCGCGGGGTTCCAGGTTGGCCTTGCATCGGGAGAAGTGCTGGCGCAGCTTATTGCGACCGGCACCAGCCATATCCCGATAGATGACTTTCGAATTGACAGATTTACAGCTGATTCCGGCAAGCTGTAGGTCTCTTCATGCAATGCCGGCAAAAGGAACACAGATGAAATCAGTATCAGTAAAAAAACGTCCGGTCGTTGCGGCTTGCATGCTGGCTGTGGCCGGAATGCTGACGGGCGCAAACGCGAATGCGGAACCCAAAACGCTTTATCTTGGCATGAATGGCGGCGATATGCAGCGCGGGTTTGAGGAACATGTTTTTCCCGCTTTCGAAAAAGCCAACAATGTGAAGATTGTGGTGGTGCCAGGCACATCAACAGATGTTCTGGCCAAGGCGCAGGCATTCAAGGACAAGCCGCAAATGCATATCATGTTTCTGGATGATGGCATCATGAATCGCGCCACCAAGATGGGGCTGTGTGAGCCCATCAAGGATGACAAGGCCCTGTCCGAGTTGTATCCGGAAACGTTAATCGGCAAAAACATGGCAGCCGGCGTGGTCACGACCATGACCGGCCTGTCATACAACACCAAACTGTTCAAGGAAAACAACTGGGCACCGCCGACCTCCTGGAAAGACCTGGCCGATCCCAAGTACAAGGGCAAAGTGGTATTTCAGTCTGTGGCCAGCAGCACCTATGGTCTGCATGCCTTCATGATGCTCAACCGCATTGATGGTGGCGACGACAGCAATTATCAGGATGCGCTGACCAAGTTCAAAGACACCGTTGCCAAAAACGTGGTTGCCTATATTCCGAGTTCTGCCAAGATTTCAGAGATGACGCAAACCGGCGAGGCGGCCCTGTTTCCGCTTACGCCCACCGCCATCTATTCGCTGAAAGAGAAGAACCTGCCGGTGGAATATGTGGATCCGAAAGAAGGCTCTGTGCTGCTGGCGGTCGCCCAATGCGTCATCGCCAACAACAGCGAGCCTGAACTGGCGCAAAAGCTGGCCTCTTATCTGCTGTCGGTGCCAGCTCAGGAAGGTGCGCTCAAATTCGGACAGTATCCATCCAACAAAAATGTGGCCGCCAAAACCGAGCACAAGGAACTGCTGGGCGACTTTGAGAAATATATGAAGCACGTGGTCGTGGTCGATTGGGACAGCATCAATAAAGTTCGCCCGAAACTGAATCGCGACTGGAAAGAACAGATCGAACGATAAGACAGCCGAGACAAGGCAGGCCGGGCAGGGCACATGGCATAAGCTGCGGTGGCCAGCGTGACCTGAGGACAGCACGTCAGGAAAAGTGCGCTGGATAAAGTTCACTGGACAAGGCACATCGATCAAGGCGGACCAGATGAGGTTCGCCGGATAAGATAAAGCGATGCGCGGCGTGCCTGTCTTTCCCGTTGCAGTCCCAGCGCCACTGATCACGTCTGGCGCGGTCCTTTCCATTTTCATCAAAAGCATTTAGTATCTGATAAAAACTTACACAAATGCAATTGAAGAACGAGGAGAGGCCATGCCTGTTGTGTCATCGCGGTTTGTCACTACGTTGGGTGTCGTTTGCGGTCTGGCTATGGTCGCCGGTTGCGCCGCAACAGGCCAGGATGGTCAGGCCGCCCGGTCCTGCAGCGAGCTCAACGGCACCACCGTGCCTGCTGCTTCCATTGGCCTGGCCACGCGCGGTGCGACGGTCACGGCAACGCAATACCAGCCACCGGTCTCTGCCTCGCCCAAATCCCATCAGGGTTATTGCAAGGTGCTGGGCGACATTGCTCCGGTGGATCCCCAGGCGCCTGCCATCAAATTTCAACTGAATCTGCCTGCGCACTGGAACGGCAAGTCGCTCATGATTGGTGGCGGCGGTTACAACGGTGTGCCTGCAAAAACCACAGATCTGCTGCCCGCAGGTCCGGTGGACAAACCGGATCCTATCGGGCTGGGTTACGCCACCTACGGCAGTGATTCTGGCCATCAATTGGCAGACGATCCTGCCAATCCCGGCAAGTTTGCGCTCAACCAGGAAGCGCTGAGAAACTTTGCCTATGAAGCGCTCAAGAAAACCCATGACACAGCCCAGTACCTGATTGCCGGCCATTATGGCAAGAGTGCACAATTGAAATATTTTGCTGGCGGCTCTACCGGCGGTCGCGAGGCGCTTGCCGTGATCCAGAAGTGGCCACGCGACTTTAATGGTGTCATTGCCCTTTACCCGGCTTTTGCGGCAGCCGCGCTGGATTTGCAGTTTGGCCGGATTACGCGTGCACTCGCTCAGCCCGGCGCCTACCCCAATCAGCAAAAACGGGAAGTGCTGTACAAGGCCGGTATGCAGGCATGCGATGAGCTGGATGGCGTGCGCGACGGATTGATCAGCAACCAGCGCCAATGCAACCGGACTTTTGATCCTGCCAGGGCAACCGTGGATGGACGTCCCCTGCGCTGCGAGGGCGGTGCGGACACGGGCAACCAATGCCTGTCGGATGCGCAGATCAGGGCAATGAAAGTATTTGCGTCGGACATCGTGTTTAATCCGCCGCTCGGTAGTGGCGAAGTGCGCCATGCCGGATTCAACACCTGGGGAGTAGATCTGGGGCGCCCGGCGGGCGACAGTAAACTGCAGGCCACCGTCAATTACCTGAACCTGGGCTCGATTGCGCCGGCGTATCCCATGCCGCCCAACCCGGCGGGCAGTCAGAGCGTGCCCTACCATGCCGGGTTCTGGGATCAATGGGCCAAGTATTTCATCACGCAGGACCCTGCTTTCAATAGTTTGTCGCTGGATCCGACCCGACCCGGCAAATGGCGCAAGCGCATTAATGAGCTCACCCGGTTACAGGATATCAACCAGACCGACTTGTCTGCCTTTGCCGATCATGGCGGCAAACTGCTTATTGCCCATGGGGTTGCCGACGGCCTGGTGCCAACACGGGCGACCGAAAATTATGTACGGAGGGTGCGGGCAACCATGGGTAAACAGAAAGCCGATCAGTTCCTTCGATACTACGAAATTCCCGGCTATGGCCATGCGGTTAGCACGGTATTTAATGCCGGTTGGGATTCCCTGGGCGTATTGGAAAATTGGGTGGAGAAGGGCGCTGAACCTGGGCCGCAGGTGGTGGCAGACACTGCCGGCGTACCCGGCAGAACCCGTCCGCTTTGTGAATATCCGGCCTGGCCAAGATACACGGGTAGTGGCGATGTTAACCA
This sequence comes from Advenella incenata, assembly GCF_004217095.1. Taxonomy (GTDB): domain Bacteria; phylum Pseudomonadota; class Gammaproteobacteria; order Burkholderiales; family Burkholderiaceae_B; genus Advenella; species Advenella incenata. The sequence goes on from NZ_SHKO01000002.1 coordinate 368,049, forward strand.
GGCAGCTTCATTTGAGTGTGCGCGCCAGTAACGGGCCACCCATGACGCTTCTGGCGCAATAAGCGGGTGGGGCTCGCCGCCCCTAATGATCATTAATCGCTTGTAGTCAGACAACGTGGCTTTTCCGGATTGGCTGGTTCGGAGTCTGGTTGTCGCTATGTGCCGCCGTTATGATGTCGTTTCGTTCCATTAATGATGCATATCTTGCATATACGCCCTGTTTAGAACATTGGCGCAGGGTATTTCTTAATCCGTTTATATTCAAAGGCGCGCCGCCATCCATCTCGCAGTTGGCGATCTGACCAACTGACACCTGCATTCCTCGCATATTAACTAAGGGATAACGCTAATATAGTTAACCCTTGCCCAGTCCTGCAACATTAAATCCCTATAATGGCAGCCAATATTCCAATAAGCTGGAAAAATCAACTATTTATGGCTGACTTGGTACTGGGAAACAGCACCTGCTGGCCTTTTTCCCGTTTCCAAAAAACTGTCGCTTTATCCTGTAATCAAGGGGATTATTTTGTTAAGCATGATATCTATTGTGATATCTCTGGTTCTGCTGATGTATCTGGCGTACCGCGGATATTCCGTTCTGATCCTGGCGCCGCTGATGGCCGCGCTGGCCGTTCTGCTCTCTGGTGATGTTGCCCAGCTTTTGCCGATATACACAGAAACCTTCATGCCGGCGCTGGGTAAATACCTGCTGCAGTTCTTTCCCGTCTTTCTGCTGGGCGCGCTGTTTGGCCAGCTTATGGCAGACTCAGGCGCGGCTGCATCTATCGCCAACTGGATCATGCGCGTGCTTGGGCCCCGCCATGCCATTCTTACTGTTGTTCTGGCTTGCGGTATTCTGACTTACGGCGGCGTCTCGCTGTTCGTGGTTGCGTTTGCCATCTACCCTATTTCAAAAGTCATGTTCTACATGGCAGATATCCCCAAGCGCCTGGTGCCGGCCGCCATCGCCCTGGGCGCCTTTACCTTTACCATGACGGCGCTGCCCGGCACGCCGGCCATCCAGAACACCATCCCCATTCCCTACTATGGCACCAACGCTTTTGCTGCGCCTGGACTGGGCATTATTGGTGGTGTGATCATGTTCGGCCTGGGCATGTTGTGGCTCATGAGTCGCGCCCGCAAGGCAAAAGCCGCCGGTGAAGGCTATGGGGACCATAACGATGGCGTTGCCAACGAGGTCATCAGCACGGACCACAATATTTCTTTTGTCAGCAGCATCATTCCGCTGATCCTGGTGATCGGCATTAATGCCCTGTTTACCTATGGCATTTTCGAGGGCATGGATCTGACCTTCCTTAAGGAAAAATTCCCGGCATTGAATGTGAAAGGCGCGCTGGGCCTGTGGGCCATCATTATTTCGCTTGTTATTGCGTGCCTGTGGCTCATTATTACCCGGCTGCGTCACTGGACAAATCTGCAGGACACCATCAACAAGGGCGCCTACGGCTCTATGCTGCCCATTTTCAATACCGCCTCCGAAGTGGGTTATGGTGCCGTGATCGCCAGTCTGGCCGGCTTTGCCATTATCAAGGAATTCGTACTGGGCGTTGCACCCGGCAATCCGCTTATTTCCGAGAGTATTGCCATGACCTCGCTGGCCGGCATTACCGGTTCCTCATCGGGCGGCCTGAGTATTGCCCTGCAAACACTGGGAGCGGACTACCTGCGTCTGGCCCAGGAAAACAATATCAGCCCCGAACTGCTGCATCGCGTAGCGGTGATGTCGGCCGGCGGGTTTGATACGCTGCCGCATTGCGGCGCGATTATCACGCTGCTGGCCATCTGCGGACTGACTCATCGCCAGTCTTACCTGAATATTGCCGCCGTGACAATTGTGATACCGCTGATCGCTGTGGCTACGGTGATTACGCTGGGCACCATGTTCGGTTCGTTCTGACCAGTCACTCGTGATTGCGGCTGATGCCCGGGCGGTACGCGAAAAAGTCCTGTCCGGCCACCAGTGCCTCGGAAGCTGACCACAGCGCGGCTGTTACGTCTTGCTGCTGAACATCCCTGGCGTATTGCATAAGTGTGGCAGCCAGCGTACTGGGTTCGTCGGTAAACGTATTCAACTGTGCGTTCAGATCCTGCAGGATTGCACGGGTCTGCGGCGTCCAACTATCTTGCAAGCTGTGCAATTGCGCAATACTGTGCCCGAAATTCAGTGCTGATATCAGATGGGCCGGCGCCAGGCTATGTCGCTGGCCCGATTGCGCCAGATGGGCGGTCAGGCGCAGCGTCTGGCGAACCGACCGTGCCATCCATTGACCGGCCCCCAGTTTATCGCCGTTATTGATCAGCCTGAACAAATCGCGGTTGATGGTACGGGTGGCCTCATGCACATGACGGTCGCTGCGCCGGGGCAACAGAATGAAGCCGCCGGCCACAATACATGCCGCCACAATCATTGAGCCGGACTCGGCCATAACATCCATTGGCGTGACCACACGGGCGGGCAACATGGCCTGGCTGCCCAGCAAAAACGCCATCGTGGCATCCAGTGCAGGAAACCCGAACATCGTGCTGGCCCGCGCCATACCGCCTACAAGCAGGAACGGCAGGATAGAGGCCACAACCAGCCCTGTGCTGTGGATATGCGGAAAAATCGCAAGCCGGTAGCCAATTGCGATTATGGACCCCACGATAATACCCTTGAGCAGGAAAGGCGCCACGATTTGCGGTTTGACCATGGAGCCGAGCACCAATGAGAACATGGCCGTTGCCAGTGCGGTCATTTCGCCAATAAAAGAACCGCCCACATAGGCGAGCGACGCAGACACCAGTGTGATCAGGCCACACAACAGGCCGGTCTGACGGGCCAGCCCCCAGTTGGTGGCGGGGGCCAGCATGGGCGTATCCGGCCTGAACACAAACCGCGCCGACTCCTGGTCCGATGTTAACAGCCATTTGGCGCCCTTTAACAGACGTTGCAGATGCTGAGCGAGGGTTGAGTCTGTGGCCTGGGCCAAGGCCAGCGCCTCGTCTATATGTTGTGTGCTCAGGGTTTGATCGGCATTGTCTTTGGTCAGCGTGGCAATAGCCAACAGCGCATTGCCCAACTGCGGCGCCACGGGACGGCCCGGCCGGTTGTGCGTATGCAACCGGCGCGATGTCGCCAACAGGCCGATCGTAGAGACGATCATGGCATTGATCACCCGCTTGTTTTGTGCGGCAGCGGGCGACCCGGCCAGGATTGCGATGCCGGATGCTTCCAGCCGACTGATCTTTTGCAGAATCTCCGCCTCTTGTGCGGCGCCGTCTTTTGTTGTTCCGTTAAGCGTGGTTCCCAGAAGATAGCAGGCGCTTGCCGCCACTTCGCATGCAGACAGGTAGAACCGATCACGATCGGCATTGGGCGTGAGCAAGGCGGACGATAGGGTGATCATCAGCACACCGATAAACGTACACTCCACCCGGGCCAGCGCCAGTTGCATATAGTTCTCGGGCGTGAACATGCATGGAATGACCACAACCACAGCTGTAATCCCGGCCATCAGCGCCGCATACGATTGAACCCCATAAAGCAGGTGGGTCAGGGCACCAAACACCGCCACCCACAGCGCCAGCATCAACAGCGCAGCAATGGGGGTGTCCTGAATGAAATGAATCATGCCAAAACCGGCCAATGCGCCCAGCGCCGTGCCTACGACCCGATACAGCCCGCGTTCGAACGCCAGCCCGCGGGTCGCCTGGGCGACAACGAACACCGGCATGGCCGCCCAGAACGGATTGGGAATATGCAGAAAAGAAGCAATGGCAAACGCCAGCCAGGCACTGAATGCCAGTTGCAGCCCGTAAACCACCCCTTGCCTGTCCAGCCCGATTTTTTGGGCGAGGTGCCGAGGGAGGTTTTCTTTTCTCATCGGAAACTCGCCTTGGATTTGGACCTTTTAGTACTATTCAATAGAGTGCAAATCGATATTAGCGATTTGATATATTCACCAATTGTGATATACAAAAAAACAGAGTGACTTGAACAAAATAATAGCCTTAATAGGTTCCCGAATTAGCTAGTAATAGGGACTGGTAAAGAGAGTTCGGATCCTGCATGCTCTATATCCCTATGTTGATGGAGATAGGCAGATCTATCACACACGAAACGAAGCGAAAGTAATTCCGATCTCTAGGCACTTTGAAGTTATAAATTCATTGCTTTTATATTGGTGACATTACGAGCGCTATCGTCACCTATTTGTTGAAATCGGGAGCGAAAATAGTTTCTATATCCAGCCCAAGTTTTTCATTTTTTTTTCCAGAAAGCAAGCAAGAGCTATGTTCGCCTTATCATTTAAATGTGCTCCGTGATCACGAGCTAGGCTAACAGGCAGACAGCGATGAGATTGATTGCTCAGATCAGCCGGTGTCGGCGAGATTTCAGTATCAAACCAAACTTCAGGAGAATACAAATAGCTGGGGACGTCAAAATACTGTTTGCCGAAAACACGGGCATATTCAGTGTTAATATGTTCTATTTTAGCAAACAATTCAGGCGATGTTTTGTAGGCCTCAAAATTAGCGAAATGCCCTAGTACTGCTACTCGAGCGGTAGCTGTAGATAACCACTCAGAAGCCGTGACAGCAAGTTTTACAATGATATCCTGATTATTGATTACTGGGTTTTTTGCATTAAGATCATTCTTTCCGATCCACAGCAAAACAATATCTGATTCGCTGATTGGCTCTATATCAGGTATAAAATTATATTCGCTTGCGCTCAGGGTGTCAGTCCCAGATTTGCTTCGAGTAAAGGTGAAAGAGGTGGGCGACGAGGTTAACATCCCGTGGACTCCATTTAACTCGCCGCTGAATTTCCGCATGGCTGCACGTGGAAAAGAGTTCGTGACCTTTACCATTATTGATTCTTGAGCGTCGGCAGGAATGATTTTGGCAGGAATCCTAATATTGAATGGGCGTGCTCCAAGTCGGGCGATCGTATGATTACCCCATTCGCCATTTTGGCCGCCACCAATATACTTATATTGGTGGCTTTTAGCTATTGCTTCGATGAATGGGCCAACAAGGTATGCACTGCTGCTACCCCATATGCACAAACGCCTAAGTTGGGATTCCTCGTGCGATTTTTTTTTATCATCCATTTCTTTCAGCGCCGTTGAATTGGAGAGCAAGGTCTCGTTGTTGCAGCGAGCAAAAATTACAGCTAAAGTGTATTGTAATTCCAAACGTTCAGAACGCAGACTATCGCGGTTTGGAGTTTGGTTAGAAAGCCACAACTAAGCGGGATTACTAATTAATCACTATCCGTTTTCCTGAGTAGGTTGCCCAAACCGCTTCAATGTGATCAGTTTCTCCCTTATACTTATGTCCGAAGGCAGAGAATATATAGTCCTAATTGCTTCTTTGGGATTTATTGTTTGTCGTTTACGCCTAGCTTGAGTTTGAGAGAAACTTATATATGAATTTTCCTCCAGACACTGGAGCCGACGGTTTCATTAGTAAATTGATAAACTTCCATGTCAAATAATACACCTATGTCAGATAATACACTAGACGAAGTAAATGGTTTTAAGCGGGAAATAAAAATAACAGATGGTGGCATACTTCTATCTACTCAACCTGATCCCGACATTCAGTATGCATTTTATTTAAAAAAAGCAAAAGAAGTTCATAGAAACTACTATACCGAGGATGCTTCAGTACTATTTGATATAGAACCCGTCGCGGGCGATTACATTGCGTCCTTTTTTTATAAAAAAAATAATGAAATTAAAGCGATACGAACTTTTTTTTCGATCGATTCTGACAAACATATAATCATCGAAGAAAGAAAAAACTATGTTAAAACCGAGATCGCTTCAACCAATGAATATAGGATTGATTATTATGACGCAGGTTCCGACATAACATTCATTGTGTTCAATGGCACAGGATCCGGATTACATGCTGTGCCGTTTGGACTCAACTATTTGATGAAAAACGGCTATAACGTTGTTGCGTGTTTGCAGAATAAAAACCAATACCAAGGGCTTTCTTTTGAAGACTTTGAGCGTTTGGTTAAGCCAATCGTAAGCGGGAAAAAAACATTCCTTTATGGAAGTTCGTTGGGTGGATATTGTGCTGTTTATTATGCAGGAGCAGTGGATGGAACCGTGATTGCATCGGCTCCGAGAAATTCTGGCCATCCCGAATTGATTCGGCGATCGAGAGGCAGGTCAAAATTTAACGCTGATAATTTTAAGCATCCAGCAATTTCGGAAAATAAACGTACGATAAATCCCGTATATATATTTATTGATCCAACCTATAACTCAGATGTGTTTTTCTACAAAAGATTTATTGCTCCTACCTATCGTAAAGCGCAGAGACTGGAGTTTCCATTTGCTGGTCACGAAGTATTAATGCATGTTAAAGGCGCTGGACAACTACATAGCATTATTACTCGGATTGTCAATATGCAGGGTAGGATAACAATTGATACCTCAACAGAAACCGAATTTACCGATATTGGAAGAGCTAGGTATTATATTGCGCAAAAGAACAAAACAATGGCTATTGAATTCATCGAACGAGCTTTTAGTCGAGGCGATATAAATGAGCAAGCGTTTGCTACACTAGGGGTATTAAAGCGACGAGCACAATTGATAGATTCTGATGAATAGGATTATTCCCCTACAACGTCTCTTTTGGTTTTGTACTTAAATATGACATTAGCCATGTATATGACTATCGTTACGGAATTTCTTTAGTGGAACCAATGTAGTCTCTTTGTCGAGTCCCTGCCAGGCTAGTCCTGTTGCTGATTTTTCACCGCGGATACGTTTGTAGAAGTTGCCATTAATCTGCGTTGTAGCAATTAGATAACTGCGAAAAGCGCTGAACAGTTTCTTATCAACAATTTGATCTGCGGCCTCCATCCAAAATTCGTCTAGATCTCCCTGGAACGTTAGGCCTTTGAAGTCATACATTGCGCGTCCACAAACTTTCAAAGGCGAGCCATGTAGCAAAGCAGAAAGACCTACTGTGCTGTTGACCACTACGGTGCCTATTGCGTGATCCAACAAGGTTGGTAAATGTTGGTCGTGTATGTAATGTACCCGCCCTGAAAGATCATAAAGAAACTCTAATTGCTGAAGCCAGTTCGAATAGTCGTTATAGCCCCGATCCATGGGGTGATGTTTGATCACTAAATGAGTCCCAGCAGGAGCATATTTCGAAAACGATGTGACAACATGGCGAATAAATGTCTCGACTGTTGCGAAGTCAGAATGTGTATGAATCTGTGCGTCATTGTACACTTGCAGTGGTAGCAAAAAATACCGTTTTGACAGAGTTGTGGATAGTGTTTTTTCCATACTCCGTTCGGTGATGCGATAGTACGCCTTTCGTACAAAACTACGGATCCAAACATATCCTTCTACTATGTGCATTCTTCGATGATGTCGGTAATGCCAGAAAAAAGGTTTGAGTAAAAGACTGAAACTATAGTATAGGATCGCCCAAAACATCATGTGCAGAAAGGCATACCCTACTTGTTTTTCTACGCGTGGCGCAACGATGTCTTGATTAAAATAAAATTGAGCCTCTCTGGCTGCACTTGAATGATCATTAACTCCGTTTTTCTCTAAGGTAATAAAATTAGGCCTTATGTAGCCTTCTTCAAAAACGCCGATTTGCACGCCATATTGCACTGCGATTTGGTGGGCTACGATATGAATGGGGCGGCAATCTCCAAATAAGAAGACCAAATCAATATCTAAATCATTCAAAAGGTTTTCAAATGTACTACGCCATTCTCGTGGATGGCTTCTAAAATTAATCGCATGTTTCTTGTTGAAAAGCCAATCGCCACCATTGAAATTGATGGCATGTACTGTTGCGCCCTGTTGCTTCAGATCCAACGCAAAGCGTCGAAAAAAAGGACCGACAGGCCCTTGTAAAAGAAGAACGTTCTTGCCGTTGAAGGCTTCTATTCCGTCAATTATCACGACGACTTACGATTCCAAATTAAAGTAAAACATGTCCTCGGCGGAATGCCGCGATATGCGCCCAGAATATCTCAAATTTCAGGCAATTGTATTGTATCTTTTGGTAATAGACATTATCGTATGTTTCGGTTGGTTTTAAAAAACTCTTAAATATCATTAGTATAGATGTGATATAAAAACATCATATCAAGTAAAAAACTATGAGTTCTATGCAAAAACGCGGCCTACCTCAACTTTTTAATCTACAATTCTTTCACGTTTCAACCTACGCGTGGGCATTAGATGTCAAATTCGTCAAATAAAAGCCGGTTCTTGTTCATGGGAATTGTTCTCATTCCTATGATAATTGCAGTTGTCTATTATGTCGCGTTCGCAACTAATAGGTATGTGAGTACGGCCGAAATTGCTGTTCGACAGACAGATAATGCTAACCCTGCGATCAGTAACGCCCCCGGACTAGCATTATTACTAGGAGCAACTAACCCGACTTCTCGCGAAGAAACGCTATTTCTACGGCAATACATCTTGTCAAATGATATGTTACAAGTGTTGCAAGAAAAATTAAAATGGAAAGAGCACTATTCGGCAATTTATAGCGATCCAGTTTATTGGTTGAATAGTGACGCAAGCCAGGCCGACACGCTCGCATTTTATCAAAGAGTCGTCCAAGTGCACTTTGATGACGAAACTGGGCTATTGGAAGTAGAGGTAAGTGCATTCGACCCAGAATTTTCGCAAGCGGTTTTAAAAATTATTTTATCCGAAAGCGAGCGTTTTGTTAATGAATTATCACACAAACTCACTCGTGATCAATTGGCTTTTGTTGAGCGGGAGTTAGTGACTGCTCGTGCCAATTATGAAAAGAGAAAAGACGATTTACTTAGATTTCAAGCGAAAAATAATCTGGTAGATGCCGAAGCAACCATTACCTCGCGGTCGACGATGATTTCGACGATGGAAGGTCAGCTGGTTACGGAAAAGGCGAATTTGATAGCATTGATGTCTTCGTTGAATTCTGACGCCCCGCAAGTTCAACAGCAGCGGCGAAAAATAGCGGCAATAGAAAAGCAATTAAACAATGAAACACAGCGATTGATTGCACAGGAAGGGGGGTCGAAGCTCAACACGGTTGCAGCGAAATATCGGGATTTGGCGATCCAGTCTACAATTGCAGAAGAGGCGTACAAGATTAGTTTAGCGTCACTTGAAAATACTAAAATTGAAATAAATAAAAAATTCCGTAGTCTCGCAGTGGTCGTGAGTCCGAATTTGCCTGATAGCGCAGTATATCCGGAACGGCTTTACAATTTGCTTATTATTTTCATGGGGCTGTTGGCGCTATTGGGAGTCGTAAGATTTACGATCGCCACGATAGAAGATCACGTTGATTAGGTTGGTTGATTGGCGAATATTATTAACAATCAGATTTTTCACAAATGAATAACATGCAAATACAACCTTTCAGTCTTGTTCGTGCTCCCTGGAGTTCCGCCGGTAAATTGTTAGGAGTGTTGAGTATTCTCCTAGTTCTATCGGGATGCGGTTCCATTTTGTCTGGTGCTGGACCATATAGTAGCTCGATAACTTCGACCTCATCGGGGAAGGACAAAGATCTGCCATATAAATTAGTGGATTTATCACCAAGTAATCTGTCGGAGTATGCAAGACAGTCCACCCCGCCGGCGTCTGCGAATGTTTCAAAAACTGGCTCGACTAAAATTCAGTTGGTTCCTGGCGACGTGATTAAAATAATGATTTCCGACTCCGCGGAGGGAGGTGTTTTTGCGCCTTTATCTGCAGGCGGTACAGTATTCAATAATGTTCGAGTGGGGACTGACGGCACAATCTCGTTACCATATGCTGGAGCAATTAATGTTAACGGTTATACGTTAACTCAATTAGACAATGCCGTTCGCAAAAAACTAAAAGGTGCTGCCGCCACCGATCCCCAGGTTCATAGTGAGTTGGTTGGGGATTTATCGGGCTCTATTCTTGTTGCTGGAGCAGTAAAAACGCCGGGTCGTTTTTCAAGTTTACAGGGCCCATTAACAATTCTCGATGCCGTTAATATGGCTGGTGGTCCTATTCTTGAGCCGCACCTGATTAACGTTATCGTTCGAAACGGGAAGAAGGCTTACACTATAAATTACGACGAAGTGCTGAGTGGGAAAAATCGTCAAGTCTCACCTCGATCTGAAATTATTCTCGAGAGAGCGCGGCAGCGTTTCGTTGCTATGGGTGCCGTGAAAGAGCCAGGATTAAAGGATTTACCGAGCCGCAACCCAAGTTTGCTCGAGGTATTGGGGGCTGTGGGCGGTTTAGATGAGCGGTCAGCAGACCCTCAAGGCGTATTTGTATTTAGAATTAACGAATCGCCAGTCGAAGGTGAGCCCGCAGCAGAAGTATTTCGGTTGGATATGCGTAAACCAGAGGCAATCTTTCTTGCTCGAGCATTCCGGGTCTTACCTGAAGATGCCATTTACGTAACAAACGCTCCGATATACGAGTGGCAAAAAATTATTTCTCCGATAGTTCAAACATTGGTTTTAGGTAGAACCTTGTCTAGATTGTAATCACACGCAGAATTATGACACTTGAAAAACGGTCTTCCTTTCAAATCGTAAAATCGGTATTGTTTGCGCTAACACTTCGCGAATTGCGCGGGCGATTTGGTGCGAGACGGTTCGGCGTGTTTTGGGTTTTTTTTGAGCCCGCAGCACAAATAGCGTTGTATATGATGGTGTTCTCTTTCAAGAATGTGACGGTTAGAAGTGGGATAGATTTTCCATTGTTTTTGGTGACGGGAATGATTCCATTCTTCATGATGAGGAATATTGCGCTTCAATCGATGTCCGCGGTAGACGCAAATAAAGCTTTGTTTGCTTATAAACAAATTAAGCCTCTCGATACTTTGATTGCTCGCGCTATGATAGAGATTATTATTTATCTTACCGTGTACCTCATATTCATGCTTGTCCTCGGTATCGTGTTCCAGTACGAAGTAACTATGATCGACCCCTTGCGCTGGGTCGCGGTGTTGGCGACCGGCTTGACATTCTCTTTTGCCCTCGGTTTGCTATTGTGTATGCTTGTGGAGGCCCTGCCAGATGTTAAAAGCTTTGTGAGATTATTGTTCTTTCCTGTATATATCCTCTCTGGAGTTTTATATCCGATATGGCTTCTGCCAAAGGCAGCGATGGACTGGTTATTGTGGATTCCGTACGTGCATATTATTGATGAACTCCGACTAGCTACGTTCCCGCATTACCCGGATCACGAGGGAGTGAATCTTTTCTACCCATTTAAAGTGACAGTTTTCTTGTTATTGATTTCAATGGGGCTTTATCGCATACGTCGATTGAAATTGGTGGCTTCATGATCGAGGTCCGTAATATCACAAAGTCCTATATGACTACTACGGGGCGAGTGGTGATTTTCCGTGATTTGTCCTTTAGCGTTCCGTTTGGGAGAAATATTGCACTGATTGGCCGTAATGGTGCGGGGAAATCGACGCTTATGCGCATGATTGCCGGCTTGGATATGCCTGATCGCGGTCGAATTCTCACTACAGGCTCTATTTCGTGGCCAGTTGGCTTGTCAGGTGGATTTCAAGGATCGTTGACAGCTAGAGATAATGTTAAATTTGTAGCCCGAGTGTACGGAGCGTATGGAGATAAGCTACGCCAAGTCGTACAGTACGTAGAAGAATTTGCAGAAATTGGCGACTATTTTGATCGGCCTGTAAAAACCTTTTCCTCAGGTATGCGTTCACGTGTAGCTTTTGGGCTCAGTCTTGCCTTTGATTTTGATTATTATTTAATTGATGAGGCAATGTCGACGGGTGATGCTCATTTCAAAAATAAAGCACAAGCTGCATTTAAGGAAAGAATAAGTCGGTCTAACATTATCATGGTCTCGCACAGTATGTCTCAAGTAAGACTGATGTGTGACTATGTCTTATTAATTCAAGACGGAAAAGTAATCCCATTTGAGGACGTAGAGGAAGGTGTGCGAATGTACGAAACAACATGTTAATTGAATGCTATGTTGGTTTCATAAAGATGCCACTCGCCATAATTACAATTATAATTAGAGGCATCTAAATTAAGAGGATTAAATGAAAGTTCTAACCGTGTTTGGTACACGACCGGAGGCCATTAAAATGGCTCCATTGGTCAAATTGCTCGAAATTGACGACTTTTTTGAAAGTATGGTGTGTGTAACTGCCCAGCACCGCCAGATGTTGGATCAGGTGTTAAATTTATTCGATATTGTTCCAGATTACGATCTGAATATTATGAAGCCTGGTCAAACTCTGGCTGGGATTACGACTGAAATATTAAATCGGCTTGAAGCTGTATTGGCTGAAAGTAAGCCGGATCTCTTGCTAGTACATGGAGATACATCCACTACTTTTGCTGCTAGTTTAGCTGCTTATTATCACAAAATCCCGGTGGCCCACATTGAGGCTGGCTTGCGAACTGGCGATATATATTCGCCGTGGCCTGAGGAAGCAAACCGTAAACTCACCGGTGCACTTGCGAAATTTCATTTCGCTCCGACAACTCAAGCAGAGGAAAATCTGATCAATGAGGGTGTCGACAAAAAGAACGTTTTTGTGACAGGGAATACCGTCATAGACGCGCTCTTGTGGGTAAAAGAAAAACTGGCTATTGATGAATCCCTCTCAGCTCGTATTGCGAATCAGTTCCCGTTCTTACGAGCTAGTAGCAAATTAGTCTTAATTACTGGGCATCGGCGGGAAAATTTTGGTAGTGGATTTATAAATATTTGCACAGCAATAAAATCGCTGGCGGTACGTTTTCCAGAGACTGATTTTTTATATCCGGTCCATCTGAATCCGAACGTTCGCGAGCCAGTGAACCGAATTCTTGGGGGGGTATTCAATGTTCATCTGATCGAACCTCAAGATTACCAGCCATTCGTGTATTTAATGAGTCGTGCTTCAATAATACTTACCGATTCGGGTGGTATTCAAGAAGAGGCTCCGTCTTTAGGTAAGCCGGTGCTGGTAATGCGTGACACAACAGAGCGACCAGAGGCAGTATCGGCAGGGACCGTTAAGCTAGTTGGGACGGATGCGGAGCACATTGAAAGTCAAGTTGCCATTTTGTTATGTGACGACGATGCGTACCGCCAAATGAGCTTCGCTCATAATCCGTACGGAGATGGTAAAGCATGTGAACGGATTGTGGATGCAATCCGCAATCGTTCGTGAATCCAGCCGAAAAATTAATAGGAAAGTAAATGACAATTCAATCAGCATCAACCGTGGTTTCTGTTATCGGGCTAGGTTACATCGGTTTGCCGGCAGCGGCAATGTTTGCATCCAGAAAGGTGCAAGTTATCGGAGTGGACGTCAATCAACATGCGATTGATACCATAAATCAAGGGAAAATCCATATTGTCGAGCCTGAGCTCGATATGATCGTTCAAGCTGCGGTTTTGGGCGGGTATTTAAAAGCGACAAATAGCCCCGAGCCGGCTGATGCGTTTTTAATAGCTGTTCCAACTCCATTTAAAGATAATTACGAGCCAGATTTATCGTATGTTTTAGCTGCGTCTAAATCGATCGCGCCAGTCTTGAAAAAGGGCGATGTAGTGATATTGGAATCGACGTCGCCGGTTGGAACTACGGAGAAGATGATCGAAATACTGGCCGAGGCAAGACCTGATTTGAAGTTTCCAAGCAGTGGTGAAAGTAAAGATATGGATGTGCATGTGGCTTATTGCCCAGAGCGTGTTTTACCAGGTCATGTCGTTCGCGAATTGGTTCAAAATGATCGTATCATTGGTGGGATCACGAAGGCATGTTCTCAAAAGGCAATTGATGTATATCGCATTTTCGTCGAGGGCGAGTTGCTAGTAACTGATGCTCGAACGGCTGAGATGAGTAAATTGACAGAGAACTCGTTTCGAGACGTCAATATAGCATTTGCGAATGAGCTTTCTCTTATTTGCGACAAGCTTGGGATTAACGTATGGGAACTAATCAAATTAGCTAATCACCATCCGCGTGTGAACATATTGCAACCCGGGTGCGGAGTGGGGGGGCATTGCATAGCCGTAGATCCATGGTTTATTGTTAATAAAACCCCTGACGAAGCTCGGATGGTTAGAATGGCTCGAGAGGTCAACGATCACAAGCCTGAGTGGGTGCAGGAAAAAGTACATTTGGCGGTACAAGATTTAGTGAATGCTGGGAAAAAAACTGCGGAAATCAAGATAGGCTGCATGGGACTGGCTTTTAAACCGAATATTGATGATCTTCGTGAGAGCCCTGCTCTCGAAATCACTTTGGCATTGGGCAAATCGTATCCTGGACAGGTTACTGCAGTAGAGCCGAATATTGAGGCGTTACCATCATCATTGCAATCGGTCAAGATTGCGTTGAGCCATAATTTGGACGAAGTAGTAAAAAGCTCCGATATATTGGTGATACTTGTCGATCACAAGGAGTTCGTAGATAGAAAACCAGTTCTTGAATCAATGCAGCGATTGGTCGACACCAAAGGGATCTGGTAGAAAAATGTAAATGATCGGTGCATTAAGATCGTTCCGTGCGGATGAGTACGGAACGATCTCGATTGGATATGGTTATAAAGCACATATATGCTATATCCGAAGAAACGTTAACTACTGAGTTGTATTGGAAGTAGTTTAGTTTTCTATTGTTTGATAGATCGTATCGCTGAAATTAAATATTTAGCTCGTTGGGAAAGATAGCGCATGAATACGCCAGAATCGAATCACACATCTCGCACTATCGACGATAGCGCGATTGAAAAAAATGAAAGCTTATCGGAAAAAGAGCAATATACATTGCTACTTGATAGGTATCTTGGCGTTGAAGCTCAGTTGGCGAAAGAGTTAGAATATGGTCGCTTGGTGCGCGGGAAAGTTAATCGATTGAAATCGGAAATAGCTGAAAGACGAAGTGCTCGTAACAAGGCCGAAGAGTTATTAAGAAAACAAAAGATCAGGATTGAATCGCTAGAAAAAAAGGCAATTAACCTTCAAAATCAGGTCGAATCTGTCAGGGGTACTTTGTCCTTTAGATTGGGATTTGCTTTAATTCATGGCTTTAAATCATGGAGCGGGTTTTTAAAGTTGCCCGGTACTTTAATTGAAATCCGGCGCGATTCAAGAGCTCGTAGGCAAGATGCTAAACTGGAAATTTCGGCGGTGTCTAAGGCTGCAATTGGTGCAGGGGATTCAGAAGATCAACTTAGTGAGTTTCAGTCGCAGACTACTCCTGCTCGGGCGCGCCAAGTGGACGCTAAAAGGATTGAACCACGCCCTAATAGTTTGCAGGACAATCCCTCAATTCAAACTTCAGCTTCGGATCGACAGGAGCTGCTTGGAGCCAGCACCGCGGTAGGCGATAATTTCATGAGGCCAGATCAAAAAGTTGTTTTTTTTGATGATTCAGAAATGGCCGAAAACACTGCGGTGCAATCCCAGCGGCCTTCTGATTTGGCTTCTCTGGTTTCAAACTTAAAAGAACTCCGCATTGCTTGCATAATGGATGAGTTTACATATCATTCGTTTAAAAGCGAATGTAATTTGTTTCAATTGAAACCGGAATCATGGAAAGCACAAATTCTGGAATCGAAGCCAGATATCCTGTTTTTGGAATCAGCATGGAAGGGGGCAGATGAGGCTTGGGCTAAGAAAGTAAGCGATGCATCATCCGAGGTATTTGAGCTGATTGACTATTGCAAGAATAGTGAGATACCTGTTGTTTTCTGGAATAAGGAAGATCCTTTTCATTTTGGACGATTTCTACCTATCGCCAAACGTGTAAATATAGTTTTTACTACTGATGTAGATTGTATAGAAAAATATAAATATGAGGTCGGGCACGATAACGTATATCTTTTACCATTCGCGGCACAGCCCACAAGTCATAATCCTATAGAGCATTTTGAACGTAAAGACGCGTTCAGCTTTGCTGGTTCGTTCTACCTACGTTATCCCGAACGTCAGCGAGATTTCGACAATATTTATGATGTTGGGCAAGAGCTTAAGTCCGTAGATATTTACGATCGAAATTTCGATAATCCACATCCTCATCTGAAATTTCCAGAAAAATATGATGCAAGTATCGTCGGATGCTTACCTGTTGAGGAGATCGACAAGGCATATAAAGGCTATAAGTTTGGGATTAACATGAATACAATTAAGTACTCGCAAACGATGTTTGCTCGGCGAGTATTTGAATTAATGGCGTCGAACACAATCGTGGTGAGTAATTTCTCAAGAGGTCTGAGAACCCTATTCGGTGATTTGGTTGTGTCATCAGATGCTAAATCAGAACTTTTCCAACGTCTAAAAGAACTTTGTGAAGATGAGGTCTATTATAGAAAGTTCAGGCTGGCGGGTCTGAGGAAAGTGTTAGGTGAGCATACGTATAGCCATCGGTTAGCTTTTGTAATATCAAAGATAACTGATCAAAAGCTTTCTCTGCCACAGCCGAATATCGCAATGGTGGGATTTGCAGATGATACTAATTCACTTGACATCTTGGTATCGAATTACGGGCGGCAAACCTATGCATCCAAAAAATTGTATATTGTAGTTTCTAAGGGGGTCTCATATAGTGGAGTCGACGACTCGATAGTGATCTTGAGCGACCCTAAGCTGTTGGTCCCTGCAATTAAGAACGGCTTAACAGAGTATGTAGCGCCATTGAGCGAGAACGATTATTATGGGCCTAATTATCTAACAGATTTGACATTAGCAAAGTCTTACGGCCAGTTTGCAGTAGTGGGGAAGGCGGCACACTATATTTGTGCCAAGGAAGGAGCTATCAGTTTAGCCAACGATGGTGCGCAATATAAAAGCGCTGATTCGTTATGCGCGCGGTCTTCATTATTCAATGTTGCGGCTTTCGAAGCAATGAATTTGCAGTCGAAAGCAGATATAAATAATGGTACGATTAAAGGGAGCTTTTTTAGTATCGACGAATTTAACTATTGTATGGGTATGGAGTCATTAGATCCATCCCGTATCAGTACAATCGTAGACGATATAGACATCGATAATACGGGCTTGGATCTGGAAAATACGGTTTATCGAATTGTGGATACAATAGCTCCGAGTTCTCGAGCGGCATCAGTCGACTCGGCAGAAAAACTGCCTGGCATTTCAGCAAAAGAGCTCCACTCTTATTTACCCAAGAAGATAGCCAATACGTTGAAGTTTTCTCTCATTGACTCAAAGCTGGCGGTCAAATCTACATTGGCGGCGGATCAACATAAATATATTTATCTCACCAAGCTTTTTACTAGGGCAGAGCTAAATTTCGAGGCCAATAATAGGTTCCAATTGTTATGTGACGGAGACGTTGTAGGTGATGCAAGAACAATTTACGTCTTCCTTGATGATAAGGGTGAGAAAATAGAGCACGCAATGAATAAAGTGGGTGCTGCTTACTCCATCACAATTCCCAAAAACTGTAAATCTATAAAACTAGGCTTTCGTTTTCAAGGGCCAGGAGAATCGAGATTCGAACGCCTGATCTTGGGAGACCTTCGCGAAAAGCCGAGCGTTTTGTTATCGAACTCTAAAAATTTAGTATTAACAAAACAGTATCCTGATTATAGCGATCTTTATAAATACGGATTTTTACATTCCCGCATTAAAGAGTACAAAAAGCAAAATCTTGATTTCGAAGTATTCCGCGTTTCGGAACACGTGAATATTGAATATCGTGAATTTGAAGGTATCGATATACTAAGCTCCGATTATCAATTCTTGGATAATTTGTTACGCCAGGGTACTGTCACAAAGATTATTGTTCATTTTATCGATCATAAGATATGGAACGTACTCAAAAAGTATGCTGGAAAAATCAATATTTTCATTTGGGTGCATGGAGCCGATATCCAGCCTTGGTATCGTCGCGCGGTGCGATTTGATAACGCTGGAGCTCTTCAAAAGGCGAAATTGGCGAGTGATGTTTCGCAGGAAATGTGGTTAGACATCTTTGGCCATTTAGGCGATAAGTTGCATTTGGTTTTTGTTTCTGAGTACTTAGTAAACGAAGTTCAAAATGACTTTGGGTGCCAGTTTGAAAAATCCGACTACACCGTGATCCATAATTACGTGGACAACACCTTTTTTGCTTATTCAGAAAAAAAACCAGAAGCAAGAGCCAAAATCCTGTCGGTTCGCCCATATGCCTCTGCTATATATGGCAACGATCTTTCGGTTGAAGCAGTTCAGATGCTCTCTCATGAGCCGTTTTTCAACGAGTTGACGTTTAAATTTGTTGGGGACGGTCCATTGTTTGATAGCACGCTGGCACCGATTCGGGATTTTGCGAATGTCTCGGTGCATAAGGGTTTCATCACGCAAAGTGACATTGCGTCACTTCACAAAGACTACGGTTTATTTCTTGTGCCTTCTCGAATGGACACACAAGGCGTATCCAGGGACGAGGCTATGTCCTCCGGACTCGTGCCCATCACGACCAGGATTGCTGCCATTCCTGAGTTCGTTGATGAAAGTTGCGCCGTTTTAGCACCTCCAGAAAACGCTAAGACGTTGGCCGACGGAATAAAAAAATTGTTTCTTGAGCCCGATCTATTTTTGAACATGTCGAAATTAGCCTCAGAGAAAGTCAGAGCAATTTCAGGATTTGATAAAACAATCAAGCGTGAGATTGAGCTGATTGAAAGTGGTTCGACTGCCTCATTGGATGAGGATAATACAATTTCCAAAACATACAGAGTGGCAATTTATGGTGATGTCAATCTAAATCTTACTGATGGATCTGCCATTTGGGCTGTATCTCTCGCAGAAACTTTAGCTGGTATTGAAAATGTCTATGTGACTCTATTTTTAAAATCGAGAATCAAGAATATTCATATTATTTCTCCGCTGCTTAATCTTTCCAGTAAAGTGCGGCTGGTCGAGCCTAAGTTGCCAGAAAATAAAGTATTAACACCGAGCGAGGCTTTGGAAGCGATTGAGAGAGAGGACTCTTATAACGGTTATGACAGTGTGATTCTTCGAGGTATGGATCTTTGTAATACATCCACTGAATTTGCTTTTTTGAAAAATAAATTATGGACATATATTACCGATTTGCCACAACAACGCGAGCAGTTTTCTAAGCCACAGTTTGAGGTAATGGATCGAATATTCAATTATTCATACAGGGTGCTGTGTCAGACTAAACAGTTTAAAATGTATGTAGAAGAATTATTTCCACAATCTATAGGAAAGACTGCAATTCTTTCTCCGATGATTCCTAATAGAAAGGGGAGTGTAATTAGCGGCGCAAAAAGCAAATCTGATGGTGGCGCGGAGCCGCTACGGTTAGTATATGCTGGTAAATTCGCCCCAATGTGGGGCATTCGAGAATTGTTTGACGTGTTTTCCGCGTTGCGTACTCAAGGGAAGAATGTTGAGCTTCAAATTTTTGGGGACAAAATACATAATCCGCAAGACGACCCGTCATTTAAGCCAGAAGTGATCAACCATCTGACCAATGACGTCGGTGTCGTGTGGCATAAAGCGGTGAGCCGGGATACACTTTTGTCGGCGTTGCCGGCGATGCATATTGGATGGGCTTATAGGCATCAAGAGCTTGAAGCTAATACAAGAGAGCTTTCTACAAAAATACTTGAATATGCATCCATGGGAGTGCCTGTTATTCTGTCAAGAAACGAAATCAACGAACAAGTATTCGGTAAAGAATATCCATTATTTGTAGAATCTCTTGATGAAGCCATTCATTTAATTAGCTACTATTCAGAAGATAAAAAGCGATTGGAACGTATTGCTTCGCAAGTGTTGAGTGTTAGTGAAACATTTACTTTTGAAGCGGTTAGGCGTAATCTTTTAGATCAGAAATTGATTGGTGCAGTTTTTGAATGAGTGAGTTGTAATTTTGCTTTTCGGGCCGAGTTGGGGAGATCGATTATGTCAGCTTTGGGTAACGTAACTCGTTGTATAGTAGTTTTGAGCTACGAGTAAATATGTTATATGCCGGGACCGCGTCGACGCCGCTTATTGTTTTTTATGTGCCAGATGCTTCATCTGATAGAAAACTGTTCGGTGTAAGAGGCATGCTCCTGGCGTCTGCGCTCTCTGCGACCGGAGTGCGAGTTGCGTTGATTTTCCCTGCGGCGAGAAATCAAGTTGAGTTATGCCTGACAGATGGACAATTATGTCGTAGTACAGCTTTTGCGCATTTCGCAGATTTGCTTACCATGCTCGCGAGACTTGAGGGTCCTCATAATATTTTTGTATCTTGCTCGGCGGCAAATATAGATGTCTTTGGCGCTGTCCATCGCCTGAAATCATCGGGTTGGAAAACTGTCTATGATATCGAATACGATGTAGAAGATATGCATAGATTAAAGTTGATTTCCTCATATCACTTTGAAGTGGAATCGATGATTGTTAAGTTGGTGGATAGAGTTACGGCTTCCAGTCATAGACTATTAAATAAAGCAATCTGCTTTGGCGTAAATCCATCCAAATTTTCTCTTATTCCAAACTCAAACATTAATGGTTCCTACCAGTTAGAGATGGAACAGATCGAAGGGAAAGTACACGCAAGTCATGCTGCTAACAGCGTGGTGGGATATTTGGGCAGCCTAGATCCGGCTTGGTTCGATTGGCCACTTGTCTTGTCAATTATCAATAAATTTCCAAAATTAAATTTTCACTTCATTGGTTATAACGTCCCATGCCGATTGAAAATACCAGCTAATCTTACGATAGAGTGCATTGATCGAGTTGCTGGCGACTATCAATCAATAATCAGTAAATGGCAAATTGGACTTATAGCATGGAGAAAGAGCCCTGCAAGTCTGTCGATAAATCCTTTGATATTACATTCATACTTATGGATGGGAGTCACGGCAATTACCTCCCCTTTAGGATGTCGTCATAATAACCCGTATATATACGAGTATTCCAATGAAGACGAATTTTGTCGGTGCTTGACAACGGTGCTAACTCGCAGAGTGAGCTATTCAGATAGAGCAAGTCTTATCGACTTTCTTACCCGTTTTAATTGGCAAACTAGCGCACTCTCGTTCATGAAATGTGTAAATGAAAATTTTGAATAAACGTGTTTTGACGATTTACCCAAACTGTAGCCGTGGTGGTATGGCTACTGTGTATAAAAGCCGGGCAACTTCAGAGAAAAACGTCGCTTTCGATTTTATTTTTTTTAATAATTTCGGAGGCATGTCTGCACTGGCAGCCCTACCAAATGTAAGGGTAAAGATCGTTGATAAAGCAGATATCTTGACAATGTTGCCTGGGGAGTTAAGTAGGTCTAAATATGACGAAGTTAGGATTACTACTTTGGCGGAGCTAGTAAAGATAACAGCACATCGGACTCGCAAGCTAATTTATGAGTTTCATTCCTCAGATATTGGAGTAATACTTAACGAGTTAGACAATTTGGACCTATCTATATTAGACGAAGTATGGGTTCCGAGCAAATTTTCGTATGATTTGATATCCCCATTTATTAACTTGACGACCCTAAAAATTGTACCTAATTTAGTAGACACCTCGATTTTTACCCCCCTTGGGAAATCCTTCTTGTTATGCGATATACCTTCAGAGTCTCGCCCGATAGTCTGGGTTGGAAGATTTGATAAAAGTAAAAATTTTAAAGATTTTATAGAGCTCGTTTCCAAGCTACCTTGCATTTTTTTTGGAATTATGGTTGTAAGTCTGGAAGATAGTGTAACGCGGCTAGCCGAAGTTATGTATCAAGTACGGCAGAAAAAAGTCGAACAACGGCTCAAGATATTTTTCAATCTAACCCAACATGATATGGCAACGTTATACCGTGCTACGGTAAATAGCAGGGGATATTTTTGTAGTACTTCTCTTGCGGAATCTTTCGGTTATGGCGTGTTGGAAGCGGCATTAACTGGACTTCCTGTCATTGCATACCGGCTCGATGCGCTAGAAGAGCACATGCAATATGCGTTTAGTATCCAGTTAATTGAGCCTGGGGCGGTGGCAACAATGACCAATTGCATAATAAACAGTGATTGGGAGAAAGAATATGAAGAAAACCAAAATGGAATTGCAGACTATCGCCAAAGATTTCGGCAAGACTATTTTTTTTGATGTTGACTCAGTGCATGAATTTCGTACAACCTCCAACTGAGGTCAATTGCAAATTTAATATTGCACCTGTAATTTCCGAGTTTTTTAAATCGGATACATTTCTAAATAGTGTCCGTTATAATTATTTGTATTTCATCTTAAATTGATTATTAGAATATGAAGAAACGAATAATTCGATTGAAAGAACAAGAGCCTGACACAGTTAGGGTCTACACACCGTCGGATGACTACAGGAAAATCCGACCTACCTTGGATCGTAAACTTTCCTATTTGACTACCGTGAACGATGACGGTTTTATGATAACTGGAAACTATGTAAAAGCCCCACAAAAAATATTCTTGTTAGGAGGGTCTTTTGTTGAGAATATGTATACTTCGCAAAATCATCGTATACACAGCCAAATAGAAAGGCAGTTAATTGCGCAAGGGTACTACGTGGAGGTACTCAATAGTGGTGTATCGGGGTCGACTTCGCTTAATTTGTTCAATGTGGTGATCAATAAAATTGCACCCTATGCGCCTTGCACGATTGTATTCGTAATTTCTATTAATGACGTTCATGCCCTCAGTTTTGATAGCGGGTTTTGGAATAAATATAGATTATTTTCTACGCTAGATCAAACAACTGACTTGGAGCGCGCCCGTCAAAATATCTCTGAAAAGAATATTGCTGACCTGACGAAGCTATATATGTCATTGAAGATGTTTTGTGAATTATTTAACATTAATTTATTGATAGCAAATACCCCATATATAAGCATTATTGACGACAATTTTTACAAACTGGATCATAGCTACTATGCAAGGATGGTTGCTAGGCGGGAACGGATTTACGGTGCACTATTTGGTTTATTTAAACGGCAAGATTTTGATTCGCTAGATTTGCATTTAGCAATGAATGAGAACAAAGAATTATTTTTTGATGACGTTCATACCAACGCGATCGGATCTAGCGTGGTTGCTAATATTATTGTTCCCAGACTAAAAAAATATGTCAAACGTACGGACGGGAACGCAAGAATCCAAGTATATCGTTGCCTTGATCATGCACAAAGACTGAGTACCGATGTATTGTGGTCCAGCTCGATGATAATGCCCGAGAATATGGCCGGATTCTCTCATGCGATCATCGAATATCAAGTTGAATGTGGTTCAGATGTAATCGAAAATAATGCTTTATTTTGTGTGGACTTTGGTGGAATCGAATGCGATAGAGCCGAAGTCGGGTTGAAATATTCGGATACGGTCGGATTCTTTAGCTATCTGCAAACAGGGGCGGGTCTTGCGTTAAGTGGGGCACAACAGTTTTCCATTCCGCACTCTTGTAGAGAATTGAGAGTTGGGATTGGCTTGTGGAAAAGACGGTCGGATATAAAAATATCCGACGTACAGCTTACTTTATTCTTTCATAGTTGAATTGTCTGTAAGAGGGCATTAAGGCTTAGCGCCGCCATGCATCGATTCTCGACTTATGCTACGTCAATGTAAGCAAACTGTGAAGTAAGCTGCCACGGCCGGGGACTCCTATCTATAGTAGTACGATTAAGCTGTTTGTATAGATAAGAAAGCTCGCTTGAACTATCTTACCATTCCCTGAGAGCCAGCAAACAATTTTTCAGATTCTTGACCGTCTGAATACACTACGCTAATCCAGTACCAGCACGGTTTGCCACGTCTATTATGGTAATAGAATCCTTCAGTATTGCTTTCTGCGCTAACTGTTGCGAGTAAGACTGCGTTTATGGGATCATCACTCACTCGCCCGTATATATTGACAGTGTCTACTCCGTTTACAGGCGGGCTTCTCCATTTTAGCAACGTTTCCCCATTATCATCGAGCGTTCGTGCGTTAATGACTGGTAAAGGATCTATTGGGCAATCAGATAAGTTGTTTTTCTCTAAATGGAAGTCTGCTGAACGCGTCGGCTGTGGGTCGGTTTGGCGCTCAGATATTTTTCTACGAATACTAATTCGTGCGATTAAAAATACATAAAGAGCGAAGGCTATGCCGAGAATAATAAAAAAATTTCGCATTATCTTCCTCTTATTGAGATAATCTCGTTAATCTTATTTGAAGCAAACATTTCATGCCAGGTCAAATCAGTGGTTGCAAGATTGTTGAGTGTTTCTACTAGCGAAGCGAAAGAGGGCGCGGCATGGCCGCTACCTGTATTCATGATTTTTAGATGTCTTCTCGGGCTAAAATCTCCCCCCACCCTCGTCAATTCCGTAGGTTGGCTAATTCCTAAGTTGCTGAGGAATGGTTTTAAATGCGCATCAATATGGTGGTGATCAGATGCGTTCTGAAGATAAATTAAATAATTAGAAGAGGACGGATTTTCTTTGGTGTACCTTGAGAACAAATCAGTCTCTATTATTCCTTGCAAATAATCTTTCCCTTCCTCGATGCTACCGTCGAAATTCCAAGCATGTCGAAGGTAAGTCGTCACCGAATCAGGAATGAACTTAAAAATGTCAGTTTGTGGATTCCAAGGTAGAGCTAATGATTCCGAGAAAAAAGAGGAGTAATACATTGCGGCATAACCGCCACCGGACCCTCCTACGAAAATTAGCCGACTGGGCTTCAGTTGATCTATGATTTTTTTCAACACCTGAACAATTACCGTCTGCGCGTGTATATCGTTAGCACCTAAGTACCATGCGAGGTTCAGCTTATCGGAGAGGTAAAGACTGGGATCGTTGATGCAAACATAAGATGCATCTACTTGCTCCAACAAATTGTAGCCACTGAAAGAAGGTAGTCGAAGTCCTTTACGTATTGAATTGGAAGCAGAGGAGTCGGCAGTTGGATTCTGATTCGTCCCGTTCTGTTTTTGTGCGCCGGTAAATGCAGCGTTAAAAAAAACTATTAATGGCCTGTTATCCATTATTTTTAATAGAAAGTCATACTGTCCTTTCTGATCCGGAAAACTGACGAGCGATGATTGAGCGGGAGTAATGCAAAAATCGCTGAGTGAATTATATATTGAAGAAGTAGTGTTCCATTTGTTGTTAGTCATAAGCTGCAGTTACCCAAATATTTCTCAATTCCATCTAATGCGAAACGCGTGTGTCAATATAAACATCGTATTCTACACTCTTAGGCATATGGCTCGTGTCACGGGCTAGAACCTTTACACTTTAGCGACTACAGCTCGTGAAATACGAGAATTAGTGTCAAGAATATATTTACGCTTGGCCGTGTCTATATTTGGCGCGTTTAAAAGGTTAATTATATTCATAAACTAAGCTTATTATAGGTAACTGTTGACTAATTCAGATATTGAGAATAGGGACAATTTCACCGTTTCTTTGAACAAGTCAATGCAATAAACGGTAGAATTCGAATAGTTGGTTCAAACTCGAGCTTGAACCAATGGCGCAATAAAAATGTTAAATTGCATTTGTTATTTCATTTATATCCGGGCTATAAATTAACTAGGCAGCAACGTTACGATCATTTTTTTCTTGGATCTTCTCTGGAAAATCAAGAATAAATATGTAAAATTTATTATATTAAATTTACTTTTGAGAAGTCGTTCAATTTTTTATGAAAATAAGCATTGATTATAAGCGGGGATCCGCAAATTTTACGGCAAATGTCCATGATGAGAGCGGTTCAGAAAACGATGAGTATGCTTTTTACTTAATGCGAAAGGGAGGCTCCTTACCACCAGTAAAAGTTGCCGTCAGTTGGTATTCGTGCAAAATATCTCATACATTTGTACTTCCGGCGCTGAAAGGACACTATTACATTATTTGTTTTAGAAAGGAAAGCGCGAGATCTGGGCAGCAAAGAGTGGTATCAGAGGTTGTTCATGTAGAAAATTTCTCTGATTATACGAAAGCGGATGGTATTTTTTTCTATTCCAATGAAGAGCAATTTTTCGCTACAGAGATTTTCGAAAGTGGTACGCATTACGTTACTCGAGAAACAGCTACTCTAGCTTTTAAAGTGGTGAATAAAAAAACTGATACATGCTTTGTGTCACTTGCCGCTGCAGCAAAGCGTGACGGAGGAAACGAGCCAATATTTACCGGCCTTGGGCTGTCACGAAAAATGAAATCGAGTTCGATTCTGGTCAGTGATCCGAGCTTGCATTCTGATCCAACTTTGACGCTAGCTTGGTATGCTGGAAATAAGAATTTAAGATTACAAGTTGATTTACCAAGATTCGTGAACCATATTGTTTACGCGATCGGGGCCTGTCGCACGATACTCTTTGGATCTTCGGGGGGAGGGTTTGCGACGCTATTCTATTCAAATAGATTGATTAATTGTATTGGTATCTCGGTAAATCCTCAGGTGGACATCGCTCGTTTTCACGCGCATTTAGTACGCGATTATTTGAAGGCAGCTTTTAATCATAATAATTTGGAAGTGCCTCTGGACTCTGCACTGCAAGCTTGTGGTATTGAACATAATATAGTGCCTCTCTTTAAGAGGCTCAAGTTTTTACCCAAAACCTTTTATTTGCAAAATCGGAATGATTGGCATTACGAGGAGCATCTAATGTATTTTCTAAGATCGCTCGGCGTATCCGATGAGTGTGATCTAAAAGGGGTGGGTTTATATGAAAGCAATTTGTACACTTTAGTTAGTCCAAACTGGGGTGATGGTCACGTGGCTCCCCCAAAAGAGTTGATTATTGGTTTAATTAATGAGCTGGAGGAAAATGCTTCCTATTGGGAAGCAAATGGATTTGATGTGAATAGAAAACGTGTATCAATATTGCTAAAGAACCATTGAGTTGAGGAATATGGACGGCAGACGAAGATTTATAACTCGATCACTCGCTTTGATCCTTTTCGAATACGTGGCTCCGCCCCAAGTACTTTCGAAACAGAATAGTTCTCACAATTTGGCGGCAACTATAGTTGATCCAGCCGGCGATGGAACTACTGATGACACGGAAGCACTAAATTACCTTTTTTCCAAGGCTAACGCAGGGGAAACAGTGCGCCTGAATCCTAAAAAAATATTTGCGATTAAAGGGCCATTGATTATTCCCCAGGGAATCAACGTGGAAACTCAGGGTTCGGTGTTTAAAAAAATTCCCACAAATAATGATGAATACGCCATTGAAATAAATAGCGATGTTCGTATAGACGACATTACGTTATTAGTAAAAAACAATACAAACCAGCGTGGCATCCATCTTCAAGGCTCCTCAATTTCGATAAATAGAGTTTCTGTGAATTCAGAAATCACTGGCAGTAAATCAAAATCTAAGTACGTGGCCCTCACCGTTGGTACCGAAAATGCAACATGTTCAAATATTGTTGTAGCGGAGGTTTTGATTAAAAATTGGGACTATCCGGTCGCCTGCGTGTTGTTGAAGGATTCGAGTATCAAGAAGATCGACATACTTAATTATCGTCGTGGTGTCTATGTCCGGGATTGTGTTAATTGTCAGTTTGATAATGCAACTTTGCAAGGCTTATCACGGAACTCAAAAGGTTCTCCCGGAGATAATGGGTTGCTGGTAGAAAGTGTGATTGGCCACAAGAGTGCTCGAGATCTACGGTTTTCTAATTGGCGGATTTCTGATTCTGGTGAACATGGTATTCGTTTGGGTGGAGCATACCAGATCGATGCTGTAACATTTACTGGAATTAAAGTATATCGCCCAGGTGTCGGATATCAATCTGGAGGGGGATGTGGAATAAAAATAAGGGGGTTTAACCCAAAAAAAACACTCCATACTAATATAAATTTGACCAGCATAGATATTTATGACTGTCGCGACAAGGGGGCGAATTTTTCATCGCTGTTTATCGCATTATGCGATCAGGTCAATGTGGATAGACTGAGAATTAAAAGGGATAAAAATTCGTTTTCAGGACAGTATGGAATATCCGTATTAAGTTCCAGCAACATTAACATTGGTAATTCTCAGGTGCTGGATTGCGTAAAACATGCTTTGCGGATATATACAGGAAATGAAAAGGATTTTGCACCTCGTTTAGAAAATATATTGATTTCGGATGCTGTTTTAACTAATACTGAAACATCAAATAGTTCTGTTGTTTCGTTCGAGGCGGACACTGTACTTTTTACTAACATAAGGATGGAACGATGCAAGATTGAAGGGGGGACCGCCGCGGTAGTTGCTTTGCGACCTAAGGATCGGGGGGGATATGTTGCAAGTCAATTGCAATTTGCGTATCTTTCGAAGAAAATTAGAAATAAACCGAAAATGCCCGTAATAGGCACCGCTGATTTTTTAATTGATATGTCGGTGGATCTCGAAAACCTGGATCGAGTGGAAGCAAAAAGCGGGTCTAAGATAAATACGCATACGTCGAAGTACAAGAAAATCACAGGGAAATGGATTAAGCATGGAAGTCAGGTTAATAAATAACGATTTAGTGTTAGACGCTATTGTGGATAATCCCATTAGCAATGATGGAGATGAATATGCATTTTATCTGATGCTTCATAATGAGAAGGTCAACGAGTTTTGGTATTCTAGTCATCGGCATATACAATTCCCTTTGCCGGATAAGGCAGGGCAATATCATGTGCTTTGTTTCCACCGCAATGTGAAGCGATCAGAAAAATCGAGAGCAAACTCGAATCGTATATCAGTCACGCCCGCGATCAGGTGGAAGATTCCTCAAGCTGTTGCCATCGGTCGCTACAAACAGTTGATATATTTCAGGCGAGTGATTTTTGGAGATTATGAATCTCAGAAACGACTAGGATATATTCCGAGAGTCGGAGCTGCTCCTATTCCGCTTCTTGTCCCAATGAACTATGGGCCTCGTAACGACAGAAATATTGAGTTCGCCTTAAGCTCTTGGAAATTTTTAGCACCTATTTGGAAGGTTTATTTCTCATCGAAAAAGTATAAATATCTCAAGGAGCTTTATACTTTTTTTCTAGATTGGAATCAGTCTTTAGAAATAAGTAATGGGAAAAATTCTTTTGCTTGGTATGATATGGCAGTCGGAACACGAGCGATGCATTTGGCTTTATTTTTATACGTGTTAAATGAAGAAAAAATTGAGCTTTCCACAAGAGATAGTCGAATTCTTGGTGATATCATTAACCGTCATATTGAATACTTGGAAAACGAAAAAAATTTAAAATATAATAATCATGGAGTATGGCAAATATTAGGCCTCCGATTGCTATATTGGTCTCGGAATGAAACATCTCAGGAAAAAATAGATTTTTGTGAGTATCAATTGTCTAAGTTGATTGATTTGAACTTTACTGAAGAAAATGTTAGTTCAGAAAATTCTCCTTTTTATCATAAATATACTGCAGATTTGATTTGCCAAATACCGACACAGCTATTTGCACAAACCCAAGCTAGAATAACTGCTATTCAAGACAAAAAGGACGAAATTTCAGCTTGGTTAACGAGCCCAAGCGGTTATTTTTATCTCATCGGCGATTCCGATGACAAAGGAATGCTGTTAAAATCAAAAATCTCTTGTGACTTTGTGCAAGATGATATCTGTTATATTTCAAAAGCCTACCTCGGCTCTGGGTACGCGATTGTTAGAACTCACCCAGATACTCCGACGGATGACAATGCTGCGCTCATCTTTCACGCGACGTCTGCTTCATATTCTCATGCTCATTCAGATAAATTAAGCTTTGTCTTTATACATAAAGGCATTGAACTGATTTCTGATTCGGGAAAGTATAGTTATGAGAACGACAAATGGAGGAAATATTTTGTTAGTGATCGTGCGCACAACACCGTTGGGTTTACGAACAAAGTATTTATGCCGACGGATACCAATTTGGGTGATTCTCATATTTTTGAATGCAACTTCGATAATGGAACTTATTATCTTTCCGGGGAAACTAAAAAGAAAGATGTGCTTTTCGAACATAAACGGATACTAAGTTTCAAACCCGACGAATATTTAAATATTGTGGATCACATTATTCATAAATGTGAGGGTGTGGGCGATATTGAGGTCAGGCTTCATTTTGGCATTGATATATCTTTGCAAGAAATTAATTCGCGTTTGGTTGCTTTGTTTGACAATAAAATTATCGCTTCAATCGAGCCTGACTCGAGGCTTTTGCAATACGAAATATATAGCGGTTCGGAAAATCCAATTCTGGGTTGGAGTAGTAGGGCGTATAAGAAAAAAAAGCCAATTAATGCGCTTGTTATGCGATTCGCACCTGATTTAACCGAAATTCAAACTAAAATCCATCTCAAGGCATCACGGTTCTTCAACGATAATTTATTCGATGATAGAGCCTCTACATTGGGACGAATATAGAAGAAATATATAAAAGGGAAAATGAAATTCACAAAGATCGGCCTAATCATTTATGAACTTAGATGGTCCTTTCAAATTTAAGGGTACTTTGCTGAGGAAGCAGTCTGGTTAATAGAGGGGGTTAGATATGTTAGTCTTTGTTCCGTCAGGATTTGCAAGGACCAAATCCGATACAAAGTAGTACGCCGTAGGCCTAACGCGGGGCGTCTAATGTGTAATGATTGAAGTAGTAGCCCGACCGAATTAATTGAGCCCGGTAAAACACGATATTATATCAACCGAAGTTTTCTGCTTAGGCTTCCTTCATTAAGGAACTGAGCAATATATCAAACATGGTTTGTCTCTGGCATTTCTTCAATAATGAAAAATCAAGATCTACTAAACGGCGCACGAAGTCCTGCTGATCTTTTTATAGGTACGGTGTGTGCCCAAGGGATGAAGGATCTCAATCTGCCGTATGTTCTGTCCTATTCTCCAGTGTCGATTCTTAATCCTTTCCAAAAACTGCTATATTGCAGCGCGACAGAGGCTGGGTACGCAATTGTGCCTACGGCAAAATTTCATGATTTAGGTATTGTTAACTGGAAGAATCGTTCGGTAATACATTTGCATTGGCTTGCTTCCGTTCTGAAAAATTGTAAGAGCAGCGAACATGCTGAATTTTGTGTGCGCGAATTTGAAAAGTTGTTGGTGGAATGGCGCTCTCGTGGGCATAAACTACTATGGACTATGCATAATTTGCTACCACATGATCATTCTTTTACTGACGCAGAAATTAGTTTGCGCGAAGTGACCATTCGGCATTCTAATGCCATTCATGTGTTATCCAAGGATTCGGTGGAGCTCGCGAACGACATATATTATGTGCCGGAACATAAAACATTTCACGTGCCACATCCTTCTTATGAAGGTTGGTATCCAAATATTGTAGATCTTGCTACCGCTCGTCAATATTTGGACCTAAATTTTAAAGAATTCGTATTTCTCGCATTTGGTTCCATTCAAAGATACAAAGGTATTGTGGAACTAATCGAAGCTTTTAAGATTCTTGAGCGCGAAAACCGAGATCGTTCGCTGCGATTGATAATTTCAGGAAAACCTGCTGACGCCAATTATATGAATGAGATCATTGAGTCGATTGGAGCCGGTTCGAACATAAATCTTATCCCGAATGCGCTTGAGGATAGGGATATACAAGTCTTGTTTAACGCTGCCGACGTGGTGGTCGCTCCCTATTCAAAGACACTTAACTCTGGAATCTCGTTATTAGCGGCTACTTTTATGAAAGAGTTGGTAGCGCCATATTCACCAGGGATAACTCAAACTTACGCAGCAGATACTACGTTGTTATATACCGGTAAGCCGGGTGATCAATTGGTAGATTCACTTAGGAGATCGATTAATTACAAAATTTCATCTGTGAAATTTTCAGAAATATTAAAACTTCATAATCCGAATGTTGTTTCAAAAAAGTTTTTCGATGCAATCACGACTTATGTACTGAAGACTGATGGAGAAAATTCTGTCTAAGAGAATATGCTTATGAATACTAGAGCTCAACAGCGTTTGGATAATCCTTTAGCAAGTAAAGAATTTTCTGTCTGTCAAGGCGACAGGCTTAGGATTCGCGTGACCGCTATTTCAAAAAAAGCAATTTCAAGTCAGCGTGGGCTTTTGTGTCGCATTCTTTTTTTTGATGAAAAATCAGAATTAATCAGAAGTAATTATGAAGGCACTTTTTCATCTGCGGTGTATGGCCAATTCATTTATATTGCTTCCACTGCAACCTCAAAATGCGGAGACTGGGCGAAAAGAGCAATCGTAGCCCCACCTCTTGCAGAGAAGGTTCGGCTCGTTATTCTTGAAGGCGAAGCGCGCCTCGACGAAATCGAGAAGATAACGGACATCCAATGCGTTAGTGGTCACCTACCTATTTTGGAGTCGAAATTACCGATTGCGGAGCAACTACCAACGAAGTTGACTTTACGGTTCACGGAAAAGGTCTTGGATAAAGATACCGTGCTGCTATCTGTTAGCTATCTAGACGAGGATGAGTGTGAAATCGCTGGCCCATATTCAGGCTTTGCATTTTCACGAAGGTACGGATATTTTAAGTATATTCACCGAACCTTCTTATCCAATATTTTTGAGATTTGTCTTTATGCACCAGCACGGACTCGTTTTGTACAAATTAGAGTTCATCCGATAAAAGGTGGGAGTACTATAGACTGTGTTGGAAGTCCGAAATTAGAAGTGTATTTGTCATATAAAAGAGCAGTCAATGACGTAAGCTGGCGTCGCATACATGATAGTGAGATGATCGAACTTCCGCTTCCGTATAACAAGGAACAAGTAAAAATTTGCAAACTGCTATTGACGTATATCGCGCATAGTAAAGACAACGCGACAGGCTTCGAGTGCCGATTCTTGTGTGAACGTAGACAGCCGGTCATCAACGCTAGTCCCTCTGGTGTGAGTGGATCATTTCAATACTTATCTAGCACCGATAATAAGATAAATTCCCATGCGGTTAATTTTTTCGTGCCAGCTTCGGCAAAGTACGTTCAATTGCATTTCAGAGTATCAAACAATTCAGTACTTTATTTACATTCGGATGTGGATCTGCGAAGAAACACGGACAAATCCTCACATAGGTATGTATTAGCAAGGTCGGTAGGAAGTCAATCGTTAAATTTAGAACTCAATGAACTTTGGAGTTCATTGTTGGTGTTGTCGATTCGATCGGGAACCAATTCGTCTGAGCATTCTTGCGGAGAAGCCAGCTTATCCTTCTACGACAGTAACGGCGGACTCGTACCCGTATCGTTTGAAGATCAAAAAGTAATTTTCGGACAGATTAGTCAATTTAATGAAAGCACTTGTAGATTATTCTTATGCTTAGACAACATTAACAAGACAAAAGACAAAACCACTAGATTCATTGCTCAACTTACCCCGCCGCGAAAAGCTGTACGCTTGACCATTAATGTCAATATTCAAGCCAATGATTCCCAAATAAAAATTTCGGCGAAAATTTCGGCTTTTGACCAACTTATTGTTCCTCGCCTTGTGTCTGATTCCTATCGTCTGATTGAACATAACAAAAATATGCCAGAATACGCTGTTAAAGCCCTTCTCAAGGGCTTAGTGGCTGAGTTCCCTCAGGATCCATCAATGCTTGGATTCGCTATGAATAAATATTATGAACTAGGGGATCTCGGAGCCGCTAATAATGTGGCATCGCATATTTTGAACGACGTAAGCCCTGCTGCGCTGCGTTACCAAGCGCGGCTTATTTCGTCTGAAGTCAACTTGCTCCGGAACTCTTTTGTATCCGCACGAGAAAACTTCACCTATCAAGAAAAGAACTTGGTCCGTGAATACTCAGATAATTTAACGATAGCGCTCCTCATCGGTGGAGGTATATTAGATAGCTCCACATTAGACCCGTTTAGCTATTTATCTGCGCGCTATCCTAGCCGCGTATTATCTCAAAAAAAAGGACTTGTGATAACGCCATTGGGCTTCCCTGGAAGAGGCGAGACGGGTGATCCTTGGGAAGTGCGTAGTTCTAACGGCTTTAAGCATTATCTCCTCAACTGCATTTCATCTACGGATCTTGTCACCATCACGAAAGTTAATCAGATTGATTTTTCGGTGTTGCTTTGTAGGGAAATTTTGAAAATTGAGAGGCCGACTGTTATCCATTGCGTTATTCGTGGTGAGGACTACTGCACTGTAACCGTTGCTCTAGCAGTCGCTCGGAGTCTCTCGGTTCCTCTTGTGCTAGAGTTTTTAGATACCTACATCTCTGATGGTGCGTCAGAGCAAAATGACGGCTCCAAGATAGCCGATGCTATCGTAACCCGACAATTTGTTTGTGCTGCAGCGGCAGATGTGATCATTACTAAATCTGAGGGACTGAAGCGTTGTTTATCATCGAATGAGATTGACTCTGAGAAAATTTTTGTAATTCCGGCTCTTGAATTAAATGGCTCCACTGTCTCGCCTCCTGACTCCCAACGGAATGAGTACCAAGAAGTATATCTTCAAGCTTATAACTATTTGTTCATCGAACTGCCAAAACGACAGGGGGCGGGCGCGGCAAACTCTGCCTGTGCATTGTAACTGGAGTCGGGGAGAACTCGTAGCTAACAATTCTGATCGGAAAGTTTCGCGATCCTAAGCAACTTTACACTAAAAGTTTGTACCGTTTAAGAACATGGTTGAAAGCAGAACCCGTCGTGTGTCTCAAGCATCGGGTACATAAAAATATAAGGGTTGAAGTATATTGTAAAAGTGTTTAATAGGAATGAAAATGTTGTGTAATAGGTGAACGGGAGAATATATGAAAGGACGGATTTGAGAATCGATCACCCGCTATTTTTAGCGTATGTTTTTTTCTTAGCTAAATGCTATACTGCACACGAATAAATTGGGATGATGTGAGAGACGGATTGAAGTCGATATCGCTGATGCTAGCCGTTACTTCTAACATGGTTTTTTTGCTTGGTCAGACTGCGGTTCAGTTAATTGGTCGATGGGTTGTTTTTATCTGGCTATCAGGTATATCTGGCTGTGCAAATCAATACGCTCTAAAGTGATCGATCTGGAAAAAGAATAATGAGTCTAATAATACCAGTGATATTGGCAGGTGGGGCTGGGACGAGATTATGGCCGCTGTCCCGGGAGGCATATCCAAAGCAGTTCTTGACCCTGGCGGGCGAACATTCATTGTTGCAACAAACCTGGTTGCGCATTGCGGAGCTTGCTGATCGACCGCCAATCGTTGTTGCGAGCGAAGCCCACCGTTTTATCGTCTCAGAGCACTTGCGCCAGGTAAACGTAACGCCATCGGCATTGTTGCTGGAGCCTAGCGGTCGTAATACGGCGCCAGCCGTCGCCGTGGCCGCGCTGCAGGCTTTTGAAATGGGCCTGGATCCGCTCTTACTTGTTTTGCCATCCGACCATCTTATTGAAGATACCTATCAGTTTGCAGAAGCGGTAAAGCTTGCAGCTGACGCGGCCGAAGAGGGCAAACTCGTTACGTTCGGTGTCAAGCCCACTCATCCGGAAACGGGTTATGGATATATCAAGCGGCATCTTGGTGACGGTATTCAGGCGGTAGAGCAGTTTGTTGAAAAGCCCAGCTTTGCGGTTGCGCAAGACTATGTAAATAGTGGATGCTACGTTTGGAATAGCGGGATATTTCTGTTCAAGGCCAGTGCTTATTTGGCGGAGTTAAGAAAATATTGCCCGAATGTTTTGGCGCTTTGTTATGAGGCATTGAAACAGTCCAGCGTAGATCTGGATTTTATAAGGTTGGATCGCGAATTATTTAAAAAAATCCCTGCTATATCAGTCGATTATGCAGTGATGGAGAAAACGGCTAAGGCTGTGGTGCTGGATATTGACGCCGGATGGAGCGATATTGGTTCCTGGGATTCATTGTGGGAAAAGTCGCATCCGGATGCTGATGGGAACGTTAATATTGGTGAAGTCATTTCCAAAGACTGTACAAATATGTTGACCCTCTCTGAATCGCGACTTGTGGCA
The DNA here is from genome assembly GCF_004217095.1 of Advenella incenata. Lineage (GTDB taxonomy): Bacteria > Pseudomonadota > Gammaproteobacteria > Burkholderiales > Burkholderiaceae_B > Advenella > Advenella incenata. The sequence continues at coordinate 403,961 of NZ_SHKO01000002.1, forward strand.
ACGCTTGGTCTGGACGACATTATTGTTGTAGATACGGTTGACGCCTTATTGGTTGCACATCGCAGCAGATCACAAGATATAAAGCAGATTGTTGCCGACTTGAAAAAATGTGGACATGCCGAGTCCACAGATCACCGTAAAGTATATCGCCCTTGGGGAACGTATGAGCTTATTACGAAGGGTTCAAACTTTATCGTAAAGAAAATCATGGTCAAGCCGGGCGCCTCGCTCAGTATGCAGATGCATCAGCATCGTTCAGAGCACTGGGTTGTTGTCGTTGGCAAGGCACAAATCACTAAGGATGAGACGGTGCAAGTGTTAAATGCGAACGAGAGCTTATATATTCCGGTGGGTGTACGCCACCGTTTGGCCAATATTGGAGACTCTCCGCTAGAGGTCATTGAAGTGCAATCAGGCGCGTATCTGGAAGAAGATGACATCATTCGGTTCGACGATGACTATGGTCGGGTCCCCAATGAGGTGTAAGTGTCCGGTTGCGTTAACTTACAGATATATATGTTTGCAAAAAATCTCCGCCAATTTACAGTTCTTTAGAGCGTATATTCTCAAATAGTCATATTTTTAATTTAAAAAAGACAATTTATCTAGGTGTTTACCCTAAAATCAAGAGCAAACAGAAACAATTGTCGTAATAAACAAAAATGATGACTATACGAACTTGTTTCATCAGATTTCTCATGTAATAATCACATACGAAATATTTCAAATGACTATAATTTTGTTGGTGAAATGTTTCTGTTTTTAACGACATACTGAGAAAATGATGTGTTTTAACGCATGTTTTCACGCATTTGTGTCGAGATATATCTGTATGTGCTGGTTGATGTGCTTCGAGTTGCAATTTATGCAACCAAAATTATTAAATTCAACTTTTATGGATAGGTGAATAATGGCTACTATTAACTTTACAGCTTTGGGAACGAGTACCCAAAGCTACGATCAAGGTCAGAATCCTGACGATTCAGTATTGAATGTAAACATTGGAATTGGTGCTGTGGGCACCAAGAATGTGAACATTACAAACGTAGACAACGTAGAAGGGCCGCTGACATTGAACCAGACGGTTTCTGCTGGTCTGCTAAGCACTCAGAACATCAACATTGGCGAAAATGTTGACCTGGTCCAGGGCGGCCTTGCCGGCGTGAATATTGGCAATACGTTCAATTACAATCTGAGCGCCAATTCTTCGTTCACAATGAATCCCGCTACAGTCAATATCGGCGCCTTGAACACCGTCAACATCGATATGGGCGACTCCGGGACTTCGACGTTTACATATGACTCTACAGGCGTCAATCTGGATCTGTCTGCTTTCCCGACGATTACTAATATTTCCGCAGGCGACCAGATCAACGTAGCCAATGCGACTAGCGGCTCTTACGAGAATGGCGATCTGATCTTTAAAAATGATCTGGGTATCACTGTTGGCCGTTTCAATGCTGATGGTCTGGATCCAACGCAAGTCACTTTTGATGGTGGCTCCATGACATACGCTTGCTTCCTCAAAGGCACGCATATTGCTACACTGGAAGGCGAAAAAACTGTTGAGTCTCTGGTTGCTGGCGATAAAGTCATCACTGCCTCTGGTGGTGTTGCGACGGTTAAATGGCTGGGTCATCGGACGCTGTACAAAAGCCGTATTCCTGCCAAGGATGCAGTACGCGCATTCCCTATCCTGATCAAAAAAGACGCCATTGCAGACAATGTGCCACACGCCGATCTTATTGTTTCTCCTGGTCACCACCTGGAATTCAACGGCGCCCTGGTTCCAGCAATGATGTTGGTCAATGGTCAGACTATCGTTCAGCAGTTTGAGCGTCGCTCGTTCGAATACTTCCACGTTGAGCTGGAGCAGTTCGACATTATCCTGGCCGAAGGCGTGCCTGCAGAATCTTACGTAGATATGGGTAACCGTTCTATGTTCCAGAATGCAGACGAAGTTGCTATGAATCCAGATTTTGGCCCTTCAGAAGGCCGTCCGAACGTCGAGGGCCTTGTGATTGCACGTGACGGCGCCATTGTTGAAGCCATTCGCAAGCAGTTGCTGGCTCGTGCAGAGCTGCTGACAGGTGCACAGCGCACTAAAGACGCAGCCCTGTGCGTTGAAGTGAACGGTCGTGTTATTCAGGCAACACCAGAGTTTGTCAAAGAAGGTGTTTACCGCTTTGAACTGCCTGCAAATGCCGGTGACGTACGTATCGTATCGCGCTCTTCCCTGGTGCGTGACGTAACGCATCTGGCTCGCCGTGATATCCGTCGCGTCGGTGTTGGTTTGTCGGCAATTGCCTTCACAGACAGTACAGGCCGCCACGATATTGACCTGATGGACAGCCGTATCAGCGGCATGAACCAGCCCCAGGACGTTAAAGGGACTGCCATGCGCTGGACAACGGGTTCTGCAGTGATTCCAGCTGGCGTTATCCAGTCTGCCGGCAAAGCTACACTGGAGCTGACTGTGCTGCGTACATACTCGTACTGGCTCGAGACAGCTACAGAGAAAGCTGTTAAAGCTGCGTAATGCACGTAAGTTAGTCAACTGACACGTGGGTTTGAGTATTCAATATCAGGCCCGCAGTTGGTAAGTAGAAAAATGGGTAAGCAGATCTGTCTGCTTACCCATTTGTTATTTGTGTTGTGCTATGGAGAAGCTTTACATTGATTGTCGCTTTCCGCTCTGAATAAGCGTTACAATTATGACACGCATAATAACAGGCGGAACGGGTGTTTCGCCTTATAAGTAGCATGGTCTTTTAAACACAATAATTCGTGATAAGTTTTCTTAACTCTCTGAAGTCCCCTTTGGGAGGAGCGCCCATCCTTCCCGGTGGTCTTTTTGCCCACTTGAAAATCGCGCTGATCTCTGATGAATTCACGCGTGTCTGTATCAGTCAGAATGCCAGGGTCAAAAATCTGTCGCCCTTGAACTACAAGCATTTGCTTAAATTCTGGAAGCCCGACCTGGTTTTTGTGGAGTCTGCCTGGAAGGGTATTGACGAGTCCTGGAAATTTCAGGTGGCCGCTTATCCGGATCACCCGGATCGCAACAATAAGGCTTTGAAAAAGCTGGTGAAATATTCCAGAAAGCTGGGTATTCCGACTGTTTTCTGGAACAAGGAAGATGGGGTACATTTTGAGCGGTTTATTGATTCAGCCCGCTTATTTGATTACATTTTCACAGTAGATGAAACCTGCATTCCCCGTTACCGGCAGCATGTAGCCGAGAATGTGCACGTAGGAACATTGCCATTCCCGGTGCAACCGCTTTTTCATCGCTTTACCGGGTTTGATTTCAAATATCATACTGCCAATTTTGTGGGCAGTTACAGCCGGCATATGCATGATGTCCGCCGGTATTGGCAGGATGCGGCTTTCCAGGCCTGTTCAGATTCCGGGCTGGGGCTGATTGTTTACGATCGTAATTCCGATCGGAAAGCGCCCCACTATCGTTATCCGGCCTTGCCTTCTGTGCAGGTGCGGCATGTCATCAAGCATGAGGCAACCGCGATGGTGTATAAAGACAATCTGGTAACGCTGAACGTCAATACGATTGTGGATTCACCAAGCATGTATTCACGCCGCCTTATCGAGGCGCTGGCCTGCGGTGCCGTCATTGTGTCTAATCCGAGTCTTTCAATGGAACGCATGTTTAGCGAGTTTTGCCATGTGGTCAGCACCCGGGAGGAGATGATGGCAACATTCGAACGGCTCAAACACGGTCCTTCTGAAGATGACCTGGCGCGTGCTCGTGCGGGTGCAGAGTTTGTATTGGCTAATCACACCTGGGAAGATCGTTTGCGACAGGTGGTTGAAACGCTGGGGCTGAATGCATGACCGGCAGGCAGCAGGCGATGGTTGATCCGCAGGTTTCATCGTATGTTGTCAGCCCTCTGGATATCGGTCTTTGGCGCAACAGCACACTGCCCTCATTTCTGGATGCGCCGCTTAAAGTCAGTTGCTTTGGCACCCCCAGAGATGCAGTACGTCTGGGCTGGGGCCGTAAAAAGAGCGGCTTGCGCGCGGTCCGGTTAGCCGCCTCTGCCGGCGGAAGTTTTTGTTTGCTGGAAGACGGCTTTTTGCGATCGGTTGGCCTGGGAGTAGACGAACCGCCATTGTCCGTGCTGTTTGATCATCAGGGAATTTATTATGATGCCGGTAGTCCGTCATGGCTGGAGCACTTGATTGCGCAGCCGCTGGATCCTGCCGCCGCTGCCCGGGCACAAGCGCTGATCTCGCTCTGGCGCCAGAATTGCGTGTCCAAATATAACCATTTGCCCGAATTTACCGGCTCGCTGCCCGCCCGGTATGTGCTGCTGGCCGACCAGACCTTTGGCGATGCGTCCCTGCGCTACGGCCAGGCCTCGGTAAAGGACTTTGGGGTCATGCTCGATAGCGCGCTGCGGCATCATGCCGATTGCGACGTGTTGATCAAGATTCACCCGGATGTCTTTGCTGGCCACAAAAAAGGGCATTTTGATCTGGCTGAGCTGCAGAATAACCCGCGCGTGCGGGTTCTGGCTGACAATGTTCATCCGGTTCGCCTTATAGAGCAGGCGCACGCTGTGTATACCGTGACCTCGCAAATCGGGTTTGAGGCGCTGCTGTGGGGCAAGCCCGTCTTCACATTTGGCATGCCGTTTTATGCGGGGTATGGCCTGACCACCGATGCCCAGCCCGCGCCCTCGCGTCGCCAGCCGGCCTCGCTGGAGCAGTTGGTGCATGCAGCATTGGTTCGCTATGCGCGCTACCTGGATCCGGAAACTGGCGCGCGCTGCGAGCCTGAAAGACTGATTAAGTGGATGGGACTGCAACGCCGTATGCGCAACCGTTTTGCTTCGCCCGTTTATGCGCCCAACTTTTCCCGCTGGAAAAAGCCCATTGTGCAGCGGTTCTTCCAGGGCTCAGAGGTCCGGTTTTTGGAAAAAGCCGCGGATTTTCCTGGAGAGGGTACCCTGGCGGTCTGGGGGCGAGCTGCGGATGTGGCTCAATTTGCCGACCAACGCGTGTTTCTGGAAGGCGGTTTCCTGCGCTCGGTGGGCCTGGGCGCTGATCTGGTGCAGCCCTTATCCTGGGTGATTGACCGCACCGGCATTTATTACGATTCCAGTAGCGTCTCGGATCTCGAAAATATTTTGCGAACGGCAGTATTTGACGATACGCTGCGTCGGCGCGCCGCGGCGCTACGCGAGCGGATTGTGGCCGCGAACCTGACCAAATATAACGTGGGGTCGGGAAGATGGCAGCGTCCGGCCGGGGCCACAAGTGTGATACTGGTGCCCGGGCAGGTGGAAACGGACGCGTCTATCAAGTATGGGTCGCCCGTGGTTCGCCGCAATATGGATCTGCTCAAGGCGGTGCGTACTGCTAACCCGCACGCCTACGTTGTTTATAAGCCCCACCCCGATGTGGTGGCGGGCCTGCGCGACGCCGGACAAAATGAGCAGCAGGCATTGGATTGGTGTAATGAAGTGGTGGTGGATTATCCGATAGGCGAGCTGTTTGCGTCGGTTGATGAAGTGCATGTGTTGACATCGCTGGCCGGCTTTGAAGCGCTATTGCGTGGCCGCAAGGTGGTCACGTTCGGGCAGCCTTTTTATGCCGGATGGGGGCTGACGGATGACAAGAATCCCGTCGCACGGCGTGATCGCCAGCTATCCCTGGATGAGCTGGTCGCCGGCGTGTTGATTTTATACCCGTCCTACGTGAGCCGGCGCTCTGGTCGCTACACCACGCCGGAAAGCGCCCTAGATGAGTTACTGGACTGGAAGGCAGCGGGCGTAAGCGCAATGCCCCCATGGCGCAAGGCGATACGCCCTGCGTTGGGATTGATCGCCCGGCTTCGCGGAAAACGCTAGTGGCCAAGCCAACGGGTCGATCATGACCACCATGTCCCAGATAAACGCCCCCGACAAGCGAGGGTCATCCTGTATTCAGCGGGTTCGCAATGCTGCGTGTTCTTCTATTTCCTGCTCGAAGGTTTTGCCGCAGAGTTTGCAACGATCCTCATAGCCCGGATCGCAGGAGACTTCGATCATTTCATCGGCATCTTCGAATGCGCTCGTTTCAGAGGCCGCGCAGGCATTGCACACAAGGACATTTGTATGTACGGCATTGAGGTCCTCGGGCTCCTGGCCTGAGTAGATAGAAAACATCTTCATATCGTCTCCGTTATAACTTATTGTATTTTTAGTATTTATGTCATTATAGCGGCTTGATTGGCATTTGAGTTATTAGTGTTTCTGCTGTAATTTACGGTTTTTTTTTGCCTATTATGCGGCCACCCTTCCGGATGCATAATAGGCCCAAAGTGCAACTGTTTCTATCATTCCCCCTTCAAATACCCCATCACCTTCTCCGCAATCACCCCCGACACCCGCTCATTCGCCTCCTGCGTCAGTCCCGCAATATGCGGCGTCAATATCAGGTTTGGCATATCCGGCAGGCGGTTTTCCGTCTTTACCGGTTCGTCCTCAAAAACATCCAGCGCTGCGCCGCGCAGTTTGCCGGCCTGCAGGGCGGCTACCAACGCCTGTTCATCTACAATCCCGCCGCGCGAGGTGTTGATCAGGATGGCTTGCGCTTTCATCCTGGCAATGCGTTCGGCATTGATCAGATGGCGGGTCTCCTTTGTCAAAGGGGTGTGCAGGCTTACAACGTCACAGTGTTGCAGCAGTTCGTCCAATGACATTTGCATTGCGCCGGTTTCGGCCCAGATGGCGCTGTCTGAGCTGAGCATGGGGTCGTACGCTGCAATCTTCATTCCCAGTGCGCTTGCCAGCCTGGCTGTGAGCCTGCCTATGCCGCCGAAGCCCACCAGACCAAGTGTACGTCCAGCTACCTCCAGACCATTACTGAGCTGGGGGCGTGGCCATTGTCCTGCAATCACCTGGGCGCTGGCCAGGTAAGCGCCTCGCAGCAGCAAGAATGTGGTCGCAATCACATATTCGGCAACGGCCTGTGCGTTGGCGCCGACAGCCGGGTAAACGGTGATGCCTTTGTCTGCGCACAGATCCATGTCTATATTGTCCAGGCCCACGCCCAGTCGGCCTACCACACGTAGGTTGGGGGCGTGCGTCAGCAACTGGGCATTGACCTGGGTGCGATTGCGTACGATCAGGGCATTGGCATTAGCCAGCCCTTCAAACAGCGCTTCCTGGTTATCAACAAGCGCCGGTCGATAGTCCACTTGCGCTATCTGGCGCAGGCGATCTACTGCCGGTTCGTCCATAAATTCAGAGATGACAATAGTGTTGGTCATGTTAAATGTCAGATTCCAGATGTGATTCAGTTGACTTTGATGTTGGCATCTTTGATCGTTTTGGCCAGTTTTTCGATCTGGTCATGCAGATAGGTTTTGAACTGGTCTGGTCCCATCGGATCGGGGATGAATCCGAGCTTGATCAACTGGTCACCCATGGCCTTATTTCCAACAACGGCGGTGACCTTGTCGCTGATTTCCTTGACCAGCGCAGGGTCGGTACCCTTGGGCGCCATCAGGCCTGTGAAGTTGTCAACCATCAGCCCGGGCAGGCCGGCTTCTGCTGTGGTGGGCACGTCCGGCACGGCAGCTGCGCGTTTTTCAGATGTGATGGCCAGCGCCCGCAACTTGCCTTGTTGTACATAGGCCAGCGATTCCGGATAATTGGAGAACACCACGTCAATCTGCCCGCCGATCAGGTCCACCATGGATGGCGCGCCCCCTTTATATGGGACATGCGTCATTTTGGTTTTGGTCAGATCCTGAAACAGCGCCATGGCAATGTGCGGTGGCGTGCCGGTGCCGCTGCTGCCAACGTTCAGGGTTTTCTTCTTGGCGGTGTCGATCAGGTCTTTTAGTGTTTTGATGGGGCTGTTCTGCGGCACAACCACCATGATGGCAGATGAGGCGATTTTGGCAACGGGAACAAAGTCTTTTTCGATGTCGTAGCCGGCTTTTGGTCCAAACAGCGTTTTATTGACGGCATGGGTCATGGTAATGGCCAGCCAGGTGTTGCCATCCGGTTTGGCGCGGGCCGCTTCGGTAGGTCCCAGGTTGCCGTTGGCGCCAGCCTTGTTGTTGACCACGATATTCCAGCCGGTTTTGTCGCCTACGCCCTTGGCAACCATGCGGGCAGCCACGTCGGTCAGCCCGCCGGGGGCAAATGGAACAATGTAGGTAATATATTGATTGGGCTTGAACTCAGCTTGCGCCGCGGGGGCCACAATCGTGGTGCCTGCACATAACAATGACAACAGTCCGAATTTGATTATGCTGCGTTTTGTTGCGGTGTGACGATGTTTCATGGGGTGTCTCCTCCACGATTGTGAGTGGCGGCCGGCCTGGTTTTTTATACCGGCCGCCAGGGGTCAGGCGCTCTCGAACAGTCGTGTCAGGACAAATTCGCGATGGCCCAGTGCTTCGGCAGATGTCCAGCGACCATTGGCGGTTGCCAGCATGCATTCGAGCAGTTTGTCTCCTGCCTGGTCCAGATTGATTTCACGCTGCAGCAGACCGGAGGTGTCCACGTCCACGTGTTCCGACATGGTTCTTACCGTACGCGGATTGGCGCAAATCTTGATTACCGGCAGGATCGGGTTGCCGATCACATTGCCCTGGCCGGTGGGGAAAAAGTGCACGGCATAGCCAGAGGCCGCGCAAAGCGTGACCATTTCTGCAGCAGCCGAAGACGAATCCATGAACCACAGCCCTTTGCCTGTAGGCGCTTCGGCCTTGTCCAGCACGCCATCGACCATGCATTTTTTGCCGATCTTCTGGATATTGCCCAGTGCCTTTTCTTCAATCGTCGTCAGGCCACCGGCAATATTGCCTTTGGTCGGCTGTGATTCGGACAAATCGGACGTTTTCCAGCGATTGATCATGTCCTGATAGCGATTGAACATGAACATGAAGTCTTCGCGCACTTTGTCGTTGGCGCAGCGAGCGGCCACGATCTGTTCGCCGCCGGTCAGCTCCGAGGTTTCGCCAAACACAAGTGTATTGCCCGTGGCATACAGTTTGTCAAAGGCATCGCCTACGGTCGGATTGGCGCCGCAGCCCGATGTGGTATCGGATTCGCCGCATTTTGTGGAGACCCAAAGCTCGGAAATGGGGCACTCAACCCGTTCCAGTGCGGTGGCGTAATGCACAAATTCCTTGGCCTTTTTAGAAGCGCGCATAATGGTGTCGTGATCGCCGTGCAGTTCGATGGAAAAGCCTGCTACCGGTTTGCCGGTCTGTGCGATGGCGTCCACCACTTTCTTGGTCCAGCCTTCTTCAATGCCGATCACTACCACGGCGGCGACGTTGGGGTTGCAGCCCGTGCCGATCAGCGTGCGAAAGTGCAGGTCAAGGTCGGCGCCAAATTGCAGGCGTCCGTAAGGGTGAGGGATGCCGATAGTGCCCTTGATGTTGTTGGCAACAGCTTCAACTGCTGCGTTTGAAATATCGTCTACAGGCAGAATCACAACGTGATTGCGTATGCCTACGCGCCCGTTGTCTCTTCTGTAGCCGCGGAATGTGGTGTTCGAATCAATAATGGCCATGAGGAAAATCCTTGCTTAAATTTCTGTCGATAGCGGTTGTGGCAGTGCGTTCGCAGTGCTTACCAGCGCTTGGTTTTGATGTTGTGCACGTGGGCGTGATCACCCGCGCTGATGGGCGCGACTACTTTGCCGATATCGACACTGTATTTGAAGACGGTGTCCCCATCTTTCATGTCCACCAGGGCTACCTTGTGGCCAATGGGAATGTCCTGGGTGGCTTTGACAGTAATGATTTTGTCTTCTTCCATATTCCAGCAGGACAGTTCCATTCCGGCCGTAATGCCTTCGACGACGGCAACGGCAACGGTGTCCTTTGAATCATGCAGTACGGCATGGATCATCGTTTTCTCCTTTGATTGACAATTTGGATGTGTTTGATTGCATAGCAGATTTAATGCATGATAATTGCAATATTCATCCAAGTCAACTAGATCATATATATGAATTATGCGAAAAATCATCACAAGCGAATTCCGCTGGCGCTGAGAGCGCAAGCCGTGGCATCATTGCTGCAAGTCATTTAAAATCTGCCACCTATGAACAACAAAGATTTCTTTTTACCGGGCACGCCCCTTTATTTTGCTGTCAAGCAGTCGCTGCTGGCAGCGCTCGCACGTGGCGAGTGGCTTCGCGGTCAGGCCATTCCGCCAGAGAATCAGCTGGCGGAAAAATTTGGCGTGTCTATTGGTACGTTGCGCAAGGCGGTCGATGAACTGGTTAGCGAACATATTCTGATTCGCCATCAGGGGCGCGGCACGTTCGTTGCCACGCACGAGAGCGATCAGCATTTTTTCAAGTTTTTCCGGATCCAGCGCCGAGATGGCTTCAAGGCGTATCCAACGACGCGTCTGCTGAAATTTCGTCGCAAGAAAGCGACGCGCGAGGCCAGCGAGCGCTTGCAATTGCCCAAAGACGCCAACGTATTTCATTTTTTCAATCTGCTGAGTCTGAACAGTGATCTGGTCATGGTTGACGAAATCCAGGTACCGGAAATTCTTTTTGCTACATTGAATGAGCAGAGCCTGCACGAGCGTTCAAGTACGCTCTATAACTTTTATCAGAATAATTTCGGCATCAATATTGTCGATACCCGCGAAAAGCTCAGCGTTTGCCAGGCTGACAGCGCCGTGGCTGGCTGGCTGGCTGTAGCCGAAGCGACGCCGTTGTTGTTGATTGACCGCACTGCGTATACTTATCAGGATCGCCCGGTGGAGTGGCGCCAGACGCGCGTCAATACCGCCAAGTACGAGTACATTGCCAAAGACTGACAAGGCTTGGGCTGTTGTCGGCGAAGGCGGTGGTCTGGCTGCCAGTCTGGTTCATCGTGTCGTCGTGCGTGAAGATTGACAAGACATTGGCTTGGTGTTGTGGTCTGACTTCCCATCTCCAGGATCGTGTTGTCCCTAAGTTGGATGCTGAATAATAAGCGTGCGCTTGCATTCAGGTTCAGACAACACGGGCGGTGCGATGACAAGTGAAAATTCCTCAAGGTATCTGCGATTGTCGCAGCCGCGTGTTGAACCACTCATTAATCATTGCAACATGAATCGCGCATGCAAGAGTTCTCTGTTCTGGCAATACGCCCGTCAACTGTACATAGTTGAGCTGTTATCGTAAGCACTCATTTCAAAACATGACTTGCGGTGTATATATTGGGGTTTCATCGTTATTTTTTTACAAAAAATACAAAATAGGTGTTTCAAGACGGTGGCAATAAGCGAGGTTTTATATAGAATACGCTCCGTACGAATGATATTCACCTATCCATCGTACTTTTGCACCCTGGCTCACAAGAGCCAGGGTATTTTTTTGTTCTGATACGCGTGCAGGTGCGCTTGGCAGCTCAAACGCTGCGCCATTGAACGCGAGTGCTGTACATGACAAGCCACAAACAAAAAACGGTTTCTGAATATATGGATTTGTTCTGCTCTGGTCCCACTTGCTTGAGACTGAGCAACGCTTGTTGTCTTCGGATGTCCGATCAATAATCAATAAATGATTAGCATGTGCGCACGCCGGCACGCGCACGACCTTACGATGAGCTGACCGTCGTTTGTGTCCGTTGCGCCAGCTGCGTCGCAAGCGCCTTGCGGTCCACTTTGCCGACTGCATTTTCCGGAAGAGCATCAAGAACAAAAATAGCGGCAGGCTGATAGATTCGGGCCAGGTGTGTTTTGAGCAGCGCGTGAACTTCATCGATGTTGATGTCGCCGTGTCTTGCTGTGATAAAGGCGACAGGCACTTCGCCCAGGTCTTCATCAGGTTGACCGATCACGCAGCAATTGGCCACGTCTGCATGCATGGCAATCACATGCTCAATCTGTGATGGCGAAATATTTTCTCCGCCACGAATAATGACATCCTTGATACGGCCTGTAATGTACAGAAAGCCGTCTTCGTCGGCATATCCGATATCGCCTGTGCGCAGCGGCCCCACCTGCGGATCCAGTTGGCCAGGCGCAGATACACCCACATAACCCAGCATCAGGCTATCGCCATCTATACAGATCTCGCCATTGGTATGGGCAGCAGTAATGCGTTCACCATCTGCCGAAAGCAGGAAGATATCCTGGTTACTTAGTGGCTTGCCGATAGAGCCGATTTTTCGTTGGGCTGGCGGGTTCATGGTAGAGGTGCAGGTGGCCTCGGACAGGCCATAGGAAATCACCAGTGGCTGCCCAAGATAGTTTTCAATTTTCTTGTGTAATTCAGTTGTGATGGGGGCGGAGCCGCAGCGGGCCAGCCGCAAGTTTCGGACCGCATCTGCGGGCAAGGGATGCGACAGCAAGCGTGAATACATGGTGGGCACGCCGGTAATGATGGTCGGGCCAACGGTTGTCATCAGTTGCGGCATGGCCTGCGCAGAAAAACGCGGTGCAAAATAAATGCGCGCGCCAACGGCCAGCGGGCTAAATAGCTGATTGTTCAAGCCATTGGTGTGGTAAATAGGCATAACATGCAGCAGTATGTCGTCTGCCGTCAGTTCGGTCATGTCGATCACGCCACGGGCGTTGTTCAGTACGCCGCGATGGCTTTCCAGTACGCCCTTTGGTTTGCCAGTGCTGCCCGATGTAAAGAGCATGAGCGCAGGGCTCGATGGCGATACGTTGGTTGGCCAGTACGGGTGCGCATCGGCCAGGGTCAGTGGGTTCATGACGCGAATTTCATCGGCACCGCTACTTGCATCTGCATCGCGCGCCAAATCGTCCGAGAGCAGCCAGGTGAGCCCGCCGCTTTGCAGGCGCTGCGCCCGTTCTGTGGGGCCCAACCCGGGCTCCAGCGGGCAGGGGCAGGCGCCCGCAACCATCACTGCCAGCAGCGTTATCACGGCGTCCAGCCCGCGTTCCATATTGATGGCAACGCGCATTTGTTCGCCCATCCCGGCGGCCCGTAGGCGACCGGCCAGTTGCGATACCAAAGTGTAAAGCTGGCCGTAGCTGATGTGTGTGCTGTCGTCCTGCAGGGCAATGCGGTTTTCAATCGACGCGGTGCGCCAGATTAATTGCCAGTCATTCAGAATGCTTGCGGTTAGCGCCATCAGTGGTCTCCTAGCGCAGCGTGACTGCGGCGTCTTTTTCGAATTGCCCGTCCGGGTCCAGCGACTGCAAGGCCGAGATTTCCGCGTCTGTTGGCGCTGCGGTGGGTTTTGCATCGTTGTGGTCAAAAGTAAATCCGGTCCGGCTCACCACTTCGTCTATGGATGATTCCGGATGAAATGATTGCAGCGCCAGTCGATTGTCTTTTTTTATGAAGACTGCAATGGGTGTAACTACGCCATGAAAGCCGCCCCAGGAAGTACGAAAATCCAGTTTTTCCACAAAGGTGCGCGTCGAATGTTCAGTGCGCCAGGTGCAAGCGCGCTTGGCTGTGGGCAACATGACGGCGCCGCCACCGCCGCCGGGTAAGCGCACCTTGGGCGAATGCCAGTCGCCGATGACCGAGTTATTCGCGTTGCCCTCGCCATCGATCTGGGCTGCGCCAAGATAAGTCAGGTCCATTTTGCCGCGGGTGCACAGGTCATAGAAATCTTCATTGGCAAAGATGGAGGCCGATTGCTGTGCCAGCACTGGGTCGGAACTGGACAAGGGGATCATCGAAGGTGTCGGGTCCACGCCGCCAGCCACGTTTATGTAAATGAAATCCCACTCATAGGCTTTTTTTGCCATCAGGCAGGCCAGCATGGGCATGGTGGAGTTGACGCCGCTGAACGTGATTTCGTTGGGGCGGATAAAGCGGGCCAGGTTGGTAACGATGTAAGAGAAAGGTGACCAATTATTTTGCATTATGCATGTTCCTGTAATTCGGGTGCGGCATCCATGTGCTGGTTGAAAGCGGCCTGGTCCGGATCCAGATAGGCCTGCACTGCCGGATAATCTATTTCGTAATCGGGCCAGCATGAACCGGGCCAGGCGCCGTTGGGAACAATGCTGAAGGCTTCGACCATGAAATACGGAATGAGGGTGGTTTCCGGATTATCTGTAAAGACGGCGTCTTCCACCATTTTCTCGGCAACGACCAGCACGCTTTTGGCCGAACGCGACATGATACGGTCCCAGTGATAGGTGCCCAGCACGCGCACATTGCCCTTGCGGTCCACTTCATTGGCGTGTATTACGGCGTAATCGGGCTGTATTGCCGGAATCACCCACACCTGTTTTCCGGAACCATAGGGATCGGCAATTTTTACCCAGTTGTTCAGTTGGGCCAGTTCGCTGCCTTCGATGCCGCCGCAGGGTTGAAACGGGATGCCAAAGGCGGCCGCGCGCAAACCTGCTGTCAGCGTCGCGCAGGCGTGCTCTTCGAGCGCCAGTCGCTGCTGCTCGACGGCCTTGCGGTAATACTGCGCCAAGCCGAAGTTACCCTCCATGGCCACAATGCCGGCACGCGCTTTGGTGGCGTTACCGGTGCGGCATAAAATATCAATGTCATAGCCGGGAGACTGTTTGATAATCTCCAGGTCCTGCTTGTTTTGTCGAATGAGTTCACGCACAAATGAAAAGGGGCCGCGGTGCAGAAAGCTGCCGCCCAGCGCCAGCGAGGCGCCATTGGGCACGCGACTGACCAGGTCTTGCAGCGATACGCATTTATCAGCCTGGTTAAATCCTGATGTCATGATGGTCTCCAGATTATTGATTGGGTTTCAGGTAGGACCGGATCCGGTCCTTAAGGCCGGGCACCGCCGCAGAGCGCACCAGGGCAGCCAGGTTCTGGTCCGATTCCGCATTGGCGTATAGGACCTTGTACATGTTGCGGCGGGTGATATCAGACAAAATGGCGTTGTTGGCCTGCGCCTGTTCAATCACGTCCTGCCACTGCGGCTGGTCCTGCAACGCCTGCATGAAACCAATGCTCAGAGCTTCGCTGGCGTCGAAGGTGCGTGTACTGGACAGGATATCCAGCGCGTTCTGGGTGCCGACTATATTTTGAAAGCGACGGGTACCCAGAATAAGGCCGAACTTGATACCGGGAAAGCGAAAGGTGGTGCCGTTGGCGGCAACGCGACGTTTGCATGAGGCGATAATATCGGCGCCGGCGCCAAAATTGCGTCCATGGCATAAGGCCAATGTCATGGCAGGCGAAGTTGCCAGCAGGTCCAGCATGATTTCGATCTGCACAATTCGTTGCAGCAGATCGCCCTCGCTTGCCGTTTCCAGGTCGGTAAAGTCGAACCCGGCGCAGAAGTTCTTGCCATTACCCTTAAATATCAGAAGTGAAATATTTTCCTCATGGGCCTGTTGTATGCCGTCTGTGAGCGCTTGTACCAGGGCGGGCGACAGGGCGTTCATTTTCTCTGGCCGGTTCAGGGTGAAGATCCACGACTGTTCGCCTCGTTCAATAATCAATGGTTCGCTCACGCGCCTTCTCCCTGCGTTGTAATGGTCGACAAAATTTCATCGTTGTGTTCCCCTAGCGCTGGCGGCCCCACCGCGATCCGGCTGGTCTGCCCATCAAAACGGATCGGCGAGGCAAAGGTTCTGGCGGTCAGCCCGTTGGGCAGGGGAATGTTTTGCACCCAGTTCATATGTGCCACCTGTTCATCGGCCAGTACATCCGAATATTGATTGATTGGCGCGCAGGGCACGCCGGCCGCACGGAACTGTTCTAGCCAGTATTGCGCATCTTCAGATGCAAAAATGGATTCCATGATTTCCAGCAGGGCCTGCTGGTGTTGCGCGCGTAGCGACGTGCTGGTGAATCTTTCATCATCAAACAGTTCAGGGCGTCCGACTACCTGGCATACCGATTTCCACAGCGAGTTGTTGCCGGCGGCCATCCCGAAGTAACCCTGCCTGCAGCGAAAGACCTGATAGGGGGCGTTGCGCGGATGTGCCGACCCCAGCTTGCGCGGATTGTTGCCGCTGCCGAAATACTCGGATGTCTGCAACGCTGCGATGCCAAGTGTTGCGCCCAGCATGGAAATATCAATATGGGTGCCTTCCCCATTGCGCTCGGCCATTCGCAGGGCGGACACGATGGAAAAGGCGGCATACAGTCCGGCTGAAAAATCACACACGGGTACACCACACTTGACCGGCGGCCCGTCGGCTTCGCCGGTTACGCTCATGAGCCCGCTCATGGCCTGTACGGTCAGATCGAACCCGCCTTCCTGGCTGCGCGGGCCGCTCTGGCCGTAGGCTGAAATGGAACAGTACACGATTTGCGGATTCAGTTGCCTGATATCGGCATAGCCCAGGCCGAGTCGGTCCATCACGCCAGGACGATTGTTCTCCAGCACAATATCGGCCGAGCGCATGAGCTGACGGGCGGCCTGCACGTCAGTCGGGTTCTTCAGATTGAGCGTGACCGATTTTTTGTTCCGGTTCAGCGAAGCGAAATTCTCGCTGTATCCATCGCTGATGGGGGGCCAGCTTCTGAGGGTGTCACCCCCATCCGGATGCTCAATCTTGATCACGTCGGCACCCATATCGGCCAGCAGCATACTGCAGAAGGGTCCCGCAGCAACGTTGCAGATTTCGATGACTTTTACGCCTTGCAGCGTGGCTTCTTGCTTCATGTTTAGTTGCTCACAGAATAGTTTGAATTAGTTTGATTCACCAAAATAGCCTCGCCGGTATCCCGACTCCCGGGAAATGTCGCGGGCGGCATCCAGTACCAGCGGCGACCAGCGTTTCATGTTTTCAATGGTCAGTCTTTCCAGTGGTCCCGAGATGCCCAGGGCGGCAATGACCTTGTTGTGGCCGTCAAAGATCGGTGCGGCGATACCGCCGACGTTACTGCGCCACTCGCCCCTGTTGATAGCGTAACCAATGCGCGCGATGTTGGCCAGCTCGTCTTTGAGCGCCGCCAGCGACGTGAGGGTGTTTTCGGTGTGTCGGATCAGATCGGCTGAATGACGGTTGAGATATTCATCATTCTGGAAGGCCAGCATGGCCTTGCCGGTCGCCACTGCATAGGCGGGTGCGCGGCCGCCAATAATGGAATAGGCGCGCACCGGATTGGGGCTGTCGATTTTGTCGATGTAAATGACATCGAGCTGGTCCAGTACGGAAAGGTGTACTGTTTCCTGCGTTTGTAGCGCGACGCGGCGCATCAGCGGCGTTGCGATCTTGCGCACATCCAGGCGGGCAAGCCGTTGCGCCGCCAATTCAAAAACCTTCAATGTGGGCTTGTAGCCGCCCGAATGACTGCTTTTTTCCACGTAGCCGGCTGCGATCAGTGTCTGCAGGGTGCGGTGGGTATTGCTTTTGGTCAGGCCGGATGCCACCGCAAGATCATCAATCGTATTGGGCTGATCTTCCTGGGCGCAAATGATTTCAAACAGCCGTAGACCTTTTAGCAAGGTTTTATCCATATAAATCTCAAATATTGATACTTAAAATCCTATATTTTAAATATCTAAACATAGAACCATTAATTCGTTGACCACATTTTTATTATATGCGATTCTCTTTTTTATACAAGAAATAGAATTCAAATTCCAAATGTTGGGATTTAATAAAAAGGAGCGAGACAATGAAATGGTTTTTGAAGACAAGCGGGGCGCTGTGCCTGATCTTCTCCAGTACGCTGGCGCTTGCCGCAAGCTGGCCGGCCAAGCCGATTACCCTGGTGGTGCCGTATCCCCCGGGAGGCGCAACAGATTTTTCGGCCCGGATATATGCGCAATATCTGCCCAAGCTTCTGGGCACCACAGTGGTGGTGGAAAATCGTGCCGGCGCGGGCGGAGAAATTGGCGCGGAAGCCGTATCCCGGGCGGCACCCGATGGTTACACCATGCTTTTTGGTGCGATAGGCAGTCATGCAATCAATTCGGTATTGCCGTCTAAGCCAAAAACCTATAAATTTCCCGATGCTTTCGAAGGCGTTTCGTTTGGCACGGCCGTGCCACTGGTGGTTGCAGTGCGCAACGGCTTGGGCGTCAATACGCTGGACGAACTGGTGAGCAAAATAAAGGAAACGCCGGGCAAGATAACGTATGGTTCTGCCGGCGTGGGATCATCCCAGCATATGGCCGCTGAAAAATTTCAATTGGCAACCGGCACCAAGCTATTGCATGTGCCATACAAAGGCAGTGGCCCAGCGGTGACAGACTTGCTGGGCGGACAGATTGATATGGTGATCGATACCCTGACCACGCTCTATCCGCAGATCAAGAGCGGAAAAATCAAATTCCTCGCTGTCACGACCGCCGATCGTGTCCCGACCATTCCGGATGTGCCGACATTGAACGAACTTAACGTCAAGGATTATGTGCTGACAACCAATTACGGCTTGCTGGCACCGGCCGGCACACCCAAAGACATCGTGCAGAAAATGTCAGAGGCAATGCAGGCCGTGGCTGCCCAAAAAGAAGTACAGGACAAGTTGATTGCTTCGGGCGCCAAAGCCTATGCAACCACGCCGCAGCAAACAGAGCAACTGCTGCTGGATGAAGTAAAAAAATGGTCCGATGTTGCCACCCGCGCTAAAGTTGAATGATATCGTTGAATGACATCGGAGTGACACCATGAGTGCAATGTGTCGGGTAGGCATTGTTGGCGGAGGATCGGTCGGCATTTCATTTTTGGCGCAGTTGCTTGTGCATCTTGAAAACACTGCGAACAGTGCAGCCAATGTACCTGGCTGTCACATTACGTTGTTCGAGCCAGCCGAAAAAATCGGGCATGGCACCGCCTACCAGCATGATCTGAATACCAATCTGCTCAATGTGCCAGCGGGCAATATGTCGCTGTACGATAAGCATCGCGCTCACTTTGTGCAATGGGTGGCGGCCCAGCCCGAAGCGCTTTTGCAATCGTATGGCATCCGCGATATTGATCCTGCCGCATTTTATCCGCGTCCGCTGTTTGGCCGATATGTTCATGAGCAGTTCGACCGCATCGTTGCCCAGGCTGCATCGCTCGGTATACAGGTGCAGGTGGTGCGCAACGCGGTGGTGGCGATTGCCCGCCACGCGGCCGAACAAGGGCAGGTCCCTGAGTCTGAGCAAGGGCAAGAGGCACAATCGCAGATTCAACTGACAGATCATGCTGGTACACGCTATGTTGTTGACCAACTGGTCTTGTGTAATGGCAACCTGGCCTCTGACAAGTTCGATGCGCTGGTGTCATGTGTGGGGTTCATGAATAGTCCCTATCCGGTCAGCGCCTTGTCACAAGCCATTGCCGCCGACGCTACCGTAGCAATTCTGGGGGCCAATCTGAGCGCCATTGATGCCGTTGTCGCATTGAAGGCACACGGGCACGGTGGGCAGATTCATTGTTTTTCCCGGCAGGGTGTGTTGCCTGCAGTACGAAGTGTTCATCCGACCCATATTAGCTGCCGGCCATCGCGCGCAGACGTACACGCCATGGCGCGTGCCAAAGGAGGACGACTGGGCCTGGACGATGTGGTCGGGATGTTGCGCAAGCATATGCTGGCGATCGATCCGAGCTTTGATATTCGTGATATTACCGGCGATGGTGGAGATGCAGCGAGCCTGCTCAATCGCGAATTGCAGGCAGCATGTAGCGGACCGCGCCCCTGGCAGGCAGTGCTGGCGGCAGCCAATGAAGTGATAGATTTACTTTGGTTTTATCTGGATCAGCCAGCCAGACGGCAGTTTCAGTCGCGCTGGCGCTCGCAGTGGATGTCGCGCCGGGCGATGTTTCCGGTGCAAAATGCTCGTCAATTGCAAAGCCTGATCGAGACAGGGCAGTTGCATATCCATGGCGGCTTCCAGGCGTGTGAACCGCTTGCGGATGGACAGGGCTTTGTGTTGCATTGTCGTGATACCGCAGGCGCATTACGCCAGCAGACATGCGATGTCGTGATCAATGCCACGGGGTTTTCCCAGGACGTACGGCAGTCGTCGGACCCGCTTGTCACGCAATTGCTGCAATCGGGCCTGGCGCGCGCCAGCGAGTATGGTGGCCTGGAGCTGGATTTTGAAACGGGGTGCCTGGTTAGCGCGAATGGCACTATTGCACATGACATGACGGTGCTGGGTAGCCTGGCTTGCGGCACCTATTTCTGGACGGTTTCCATGGATGTGAATGCCCGGCTGGCCAATGAGCAGGCAGCACGCCTTGTACGCAAGCTATGCCGGCAGCCTCTGGATGAGGTAACAGGCGTGTCGGCAAGTAAAGACGTTGCTACACAGGTTTAATAAATAATAAGTTGTCAGCACGCATCAGGAAGTAAAACGCAGTCAACGAAGAATCAGTAAGCAGAACCAATAAGCAGAACCAATAAGCAGAAGCAATAAGCAGAAGCAATAAGCGAATATCAATGAGCAAAAATCAGTAGCAATAAGAATAGAGCTAAAAGCTATTTTATTAAATCGCTGTTTGTCTGTATAAACCATATTCTAATTGAGAGAAACTGCCATGACACTTTTAAGACAAATGACTGGGCGATGGCTTAATGCCGTCTGTGCCATTTGCGTACTGAGCGGCACTTCGGTGGCCGTTGCCGCCACCGCTGACCAGGATTACCCCAATAAGCCGATTCGATTGATCGTGTCCTACCCTGCCGGTGGTAGTGTCGACGTTGCTGCTCGCATTCTCCAGGAACCGCTGACCCAGGGACTGGGGCAAAGTGTGGTGATCGAAAATAAAGGTGGCGCCGGAGGCACCATTGGTACTGCACAGGTAGCCAAAGCGGCGCCCGATGGCTATACGCTGCTGTTGACGCTATCGTCGCACACGATCAATCCTGCCATTTATGCGCAATTGCCCTTCGACACAGAAAAGGATCTGGATCCTGTGTCCATGGTTGCATCAGCGCCCCAGGTGCTGGTGGCGCATCCCTCGTTTAAACCCTCAACGGTTGCCGAGCTCATCGAGTACGCCAAGGCTGCAGACAAGCCGGTGATCTACGGTTCAGCAGGTGTCGGCTCGCCCAGTCATATTGCAGGTGAATTATTCAAGAAGCTGGCACAGGTTCAGTTGACGCATGCGCCGTATCGCGGCGGCGGTCCGGCAACAGTGGACGTGCTGGGCGGGCAGATACCGCTCTTGTGGGTATCGCTGCCAGCAGTCACCCAGTACATTCGCAATGGCAAACTCAAGGCGCTTGCCGTATCCACCAAAGAGCGCACGCCTGTGGTCCCGGATGTGCCATCAATGGCTGAAACCATTGACGGCTTCAATGTGGATTCCTGGTACGCCATGTTCGCACCGGCGGGCACACCGCGACCGATCATCGACAAAATCCAGAAAGTGCTGGCAGACGCCGCTGGCAATAAAACCATACAGCAGGCTTTCCTGGCTCAGGGTGCGGTTGCTGTGGGGGGAACACCGGAAGCGCTCGAAGCGGTGGTAAAAAAGGAAATTCCCGCCTGGAAAGCATTGGCCAAAGACGCGAACATTAAAATCAATTGAATGGGATATGGCGGCAGGTATTACCGTAAAGTAGAAGCGCCACTGCCGGGGTTATCCCGGCAGTTTTTGTTTATCATGGCGGCGTGGCGATGCCAGCCGCATAACGAACACTAATCGAGCCTGATATTGTTCTTTTTGGCTACAGCGTCCCAGCGTGTCAATTCGTTTGCAATAAACGATTGGAATGCCTCGGGTGAGCTGCCTTCAACCTGCATTCCCAGATTGTTCAATTGCTTGATGGTTGCAGGGTCTTTGAGGGCGGTGCTGATGGCCTCGGACAGTGTGCTGATAACCGGCGCGGGCGTGCCGGCTGGTGCGAAAATACCGTTCCACTCGCTCACGTCCATTTTTACGCCTTGTTCTTCCATGGTCGCTACATCAGGCAGATCACTGCTGCGTTTGGCGGCGGTGGTGGCCAGCGCTTTCAGTTTCTTGCCGCGGATATACGACATGGCCGAGGCGGCATTGGCAAAATAGGTATCCACGACGCCGCCCATGACATCGACCAGGGCTGGCGCGCCGCCCTTGTAGGGTACGTGCACGATATCAACGCCGGTTTCCTGCTTGAGCAATTCGCCCACAATGTGAACCGGGCTGCCAATACCGTAGGAGGCAAACGTCAGTTTTCCGGGCGAGGCCTTGGCGGCATCGACATAGGATTTGACGCTGTCATAGGGAGAGTTGGTCGGCACGACCATCAGATACGGAGAGCTCACAACCTTGGAGACGGCAATAAAGTCCTTCAGCGGATCATAGGGCAGTTTGCGCAACACCGGGTTGATGGAAAATGAGGAGGCATCGTACAGCAGGGTGTAACCATCGGCCGGCGCACGTGCGACCTGCGTGGCGCCGATAGAGCCACTGGCTCCTGCCTTATTCTCTATCACAATCGGTTGCTTCAGGGTGTCGCCCAGCGCTTTGGCAATAATGCGTGCGGCATTGTCGGCGCCGCCGCCGGCAGAATAGGGCACGATCAGGCGGATGGCTTTGCTTGGGTAATCTGCAGACCAGGCTGTGCCGCTGGCCAGTACGCCGCAGCCCAGGACAAAAGAGATAAGGGTTTTATTCGATGACATATGCATTATGTCCTCCGTGATAATTATGATTATGTAGCTGTGTTGTTGTCATAGTGTGGCCGGACGTCATTATACGGTTGCCACAGGGTTGACCGGTGCCCCGACCATGCCGCGCAAATAAATGGGCGGCGCGGTCAGAAAGAAGGCATGGCGCTCGTGTTCGCGCAACCATTTGGCCAGGATTGATAGATGCCACAGCTCCCCCAATGGCATGCCCAGTTTGACCAGGCAGTGTTCGTGCAGTGGCAACAGTGGCCCCTGGCTTTTTTTCAGCGTGTAGTTGCGTTTTTCCACCGCATGGTTATCGGCCGCAAGTGCAGACACTTGTGATTGCGTAATCCACTCAAGCAACTTCGGATCGTTGCCGTCCAGCGCGCAGCAACTGGTTTTCAGAATCTCATGGTCGTCTTCGGCATTCAGGTTCAGCGCAATGTCGGCAAGGCCGGTGTGAAAGCATACGATGTCGCCTTTGTGCAGTTCAATCCGGTCGGCCTTCATGACCGCCTCGATATCGGCGAAACTGACCAGCCGCGCTTGGTCGCCAAAGTGATGGCGCAAATCGATCAGTACGCCGCGCCCCTGAATCCCGTGTTGCGCCATGGGATCAATGGATAGCGCGGCAGCGCCATTGAAATTGTCGGTGACGGCGTGTTGATGGCCAACGACACGAAAGCCGTTGTAGCCAACCGGCGCTGCTGTGCCTGATCCCTGTGCATCAAAACAAGAGCAGACATGTCCGAGTGCATCCCATTGTGTTGAATATTGCGGCGACATGGTCACCACATCGTCGCTCACCACATCGGTGGCGCCGGGCGTATCGTTGCCCAATGGGAAGTTGAAAATGGGCATGCCGTTTTTCATTGACGGGCGTATCACAGGACCGGCGCGGCGTGGATTGAGAACCGGTTGCCTGGGAACATCCAGCGGCAGGCTCAAGGAAAAGCTGAGCCCTCGCTGTATTTCACGGGCCGCACGCACGCGTGCCTGGGCATCAACCCAGTTCAATCGGCCCAGTTGGTCGTCGGGGCCGAAGTCGCCCCAGTTTGCTCCGGCCGGGCGCTGTTTCCAGTGGGCAGTTGTGGACATGAGTGTTCCCTGTTAACGGACGATGCCGCGCTGTCTGAATTGATCGATTTGCTGCTCGGAGTATCCATATTCGGTGAGCAGTTCGCTCGTGTGCTCCCCGAAATCGGGCGCGGCCCGTTCCGTGGCGCAGGCCGCATGGTCCATTTTGATCAGGCCGGTAATACTCTTGTATTTGCCGATCTTGCTGTGTGAAAACTCGCGGATCAGGCCTTCGGCCTGAACTTGCGGATGTTCAAACATGTCATGCACCGGCCGGACCATGGCGCAGGGCACCTGGGTCCCAAAATGCGCTTCCCATTCTTGCGCGCTGCGCTGCTGCAAGGCCTCGCGGATGATTGGCACGATAATGCTGGCGTTTTCGGCGCGTTTGCGTACCGTGTCGTACCGTTCGTCGGTAGCCAGCGCCTGCAGCCCCAGCAAGGTACACAGCGCTTCCCAGAAGTGCGATGTATTGGCAGAGAGGTAAATGAACCCGTCCTTTGTGGGGTGAATGCCGGTGATGCCGCCCGAGCGCATATCGCGTTCAATGTTTTTGGGTTCGCCTTCTGCCCAGACCAGGCGCGTGGACTGCATGGTCAGCGCGCTGGCCAGCAGCGAGACTTCCACATACGAGCCCTGGCCGGTGCGTTCCCGCTTGAACAGCGCTGCATTGACGCTGTTGGCGATCATCGCACTGGCGTAGAAGTCTACAACAGACCCATAGACAATTTCCGGTTCAGCTTTGCCCATGCCCTGTGAGTCGCAAATGCCCGACATGGCTTGCAGCACCTGGTCGTATCCGGCGTTGTTGGCCATGGGGCCGCTCGAGCCATAACCGGTCATGGCGCAGTAGACCAGCTTTGGATTCAGTTGTGATAAGGTCGGAAAATCAATCTTAAGACGCGGCGGCACAGTGGGGCGAAAGTTGTGCACCAGTACATCAGCCTTAAGCAGCAGTTTCAGGAATATTTCATAGCCTTCGGCGCTCTTCAAATCCAGGCTGATTCCGCGTTTGCCCCGATTGACGCCGATGAATGCCCGACTCTCGGCCTGCAGTGTTGAAGGATATTTGCGCAAATTATCCCCTTCTGGGGGCTCGATCTTGATCACCTGCGCGCCCAGATCGGACAGCAGCGTGCAACCGTAAGGTCCGGCAATATAGGCGCTCAGATCCAGCACCTGGATTCCGGCCAGGGGCAATGCATTGTTTCCTGAAACTGTTGATGTCATAAGGCTGATCCGTGTTTATTTCTGTACGTGAATATCGCTATCCTTGGCAACTTTTTTCCAAAGGGCGATGTTGTCGCTGATTTCCTTGTCAAAATCGGCGGGCGTCATATAGGCGGCTTCGGCGCCTTCCTTAATAAAGAATTTTTTCAATTCCTCGTCGGACGTAACTTGTTTGAGTGCGTCATTCAGTTTTGCGACGATGGCATCGGGCGTGCCTTTGGGCGCCAGAATGCCCCACCAAATCTTGAAGTTGTAGTTAGGGACGTCGGCAGCGATAGGAGGCAGATCAGGCGCCACCGCGCTTTTCTGGCTGCTGGTCACACCCAGGGCGGTGGCTTTGCCGGTGCCCACTGCCGGCAATAGTGACGGGCCACTGGCGATCAATACGTCCACCTGATCGCCTATCAGCGCGTTTGTTGCCGGACCCATGCCTTTGAATGGCACATGCGTCATTTGTATTTTGGCCAGCGAGTTCATCATTTCGGTCGCAAACTGGTTGCTGCTGCCCGGGCCGGATGATGAATAATTGAGTTTGCCGGGATTGGCTTTGGCATAGTCAAGCAGCTCGCTTACCTTGGTGAACCCAAGCGTTTTGCGTACGGCAAGAATAAACGGGCCTTCGGCCATCAGGCCCACGCCGCGCAGATCGCCAATGGGATCAAAGGGCAGGGATGGCTGTATCGCGGCATTGGTTGTAAAGCTGGAGGATACAGCCGCAAGCGTGTAGCCGTCCGGTTTGGCACGAGCCACCTGCATGGTGCCGATAGAGCCGCCGGCGCCGCCTTTGTTTTCAATCACAACTGTCGTTTTGAGTAGCGTGCCCAGCTTCATGCCCACGGCACGCGCGAACGTGTCATTGGAACCGCCGGGTGGATAAGGCACGACAAGTGTGATGGGCCGATCGCCCGGAAAGGAGGCGGGGTCGGCCGCAACGGCGGCCGCCGGCAGTGCCATCACCGCGGCGAGCAATGCGGCGCTGGCGGTTCTCAGAACGTGCGTATGGTTCAACGGATTTTTTCTCACTTTTGTCTCCTGGGAATTATCGATTACTGGCCGATCTGGCGCAGAATCATTTTTGCTTTGTTGATAAATGGGACATCGATCATCTGGCCGTCAAGAACATAGGCGCCATGGTTGGCCTGGTCCGCCGACGAGACAATTTTTCGCGCCCAGTCAATTTCTTCCCGGGTGGGCGTAAATACTTCATTCGCAATAGCAATCTGGGATGGATGAATACATGTTTTTCCCAGAAATCCGACAGATTTGGCCAGCAGCGCTTCCTGCCGATAGCCTTCGCTGTTGCCGATATTGGTATATGCGCTGTCATAGGCGTAGATGCCTGCGCTGCCTGCTGCCAATCGCAAGCTCATCATGACATGATGCACAGTGGCCGGTTCGTAGCGATGGATGCCCAGCGGTTCGAACAAATCGCCAAGGCCCAGTTGCAGGCCGGCAATACGCTTGTCCGTCGCCGCAATATCTGCTGCATTGACCAGGGCCAGGGCGGTTTCAATGTTGACCAGGATCGCTGGCGGTTTGTCCAGGGCACTGGCGGCTTTGTCGAACGCCAGGAAAAAATCCCGCATTTGCTCGGATGACTCGATTTTCGGGATATTGATCATATCCACCGTATCTACCATGCACGCCAGCAAATCTTCGTCGAACCAGGCGGTGCCCATATCGTTGATGCGCACGATGATGGTCTTTTTCTGTGACCCTGGTTGTAGCGATTGCAGAAAATCGTTCAATTGCTGTCGGGCCTTGTCCTTGTGCGGCGCCAGTACGGCGTCTTCCAGATCAAAGGAAATGCCGTCGGCCTGGCTATTGAAGGCTTTTTCGAACAATTCCGGTCGTGATGCCGGCACGAATAATTTGCTTTTCATCTTCTCCTCCTTCAGTATGCGCAGATAATAAGGGATGAAAGATAGAAAAAACGCCTGTATTTTTATCTTAAAAAGATATAAATTATGTCTTTTGAGTTGGCGGAACCCGACCAAAAGCCATGACGACTGAAATAGTGCTTGACCTTCCCACTGTGGCAATGTTTAAGCTTTGATAACGACCAATCACACGGGAATTAATCGTATGCAATTTCAAATTGACAACATGACCTGCGGCGGATGCGTTCGCCGGGTAACGGCGGCAATCCAGTCTGCTGACTCAGCTGCCACGGTCACCGCCAATGTGGCCGAACGCCGCGTAGACATCCAGTCGAGCAGTGCCGAGCAAACGCTTATTGCTGCGCTGGAAAATGCCGGCTATCCTGCCAAACCGGTGGTATAGGCAGATGCCGGCTATCCGAGGGGTTTGAATGATAAAACGCGCGTGGCAAGCGCGTTTTATCGCTTTTTATTGAAAAGGGAACCTACCGGGCCATGGGCAGACAAACACTCATTCACTTTTGCAGAGTTTTTAAATGAAAACGTTCATATTTTCAGTGGGGCTATTAACCGCAGCCTGTAGCGCCTATGCTTCGGAAAAATCGGTCACTGTGTATCACGATCCCAATTGTGGCTGTTGTACTGGCTGGGTGCAACACATGCGCGATTCCGGCTATACAGTGAACGCGATCAAAACCGCAGATATGTCTGCAATCAAGCAAAAACTCAAGGTGCCCGCTGCACTTGAATCCTGCCATACTGCAGTGCTCGAGGCCACCGGACAGATCGTCGAAGGGCATGTGCCGGCAACAGTAGTCGACAAACTGGTTGCCACACGCTCCGTCCCGGGTGTAGCCGCACCCGGCATGCCTGCCAACTCTCCAGGTATGGGACCCATGGACGGCAATCTGGTCACCGTGGATTTTTCCGGACAACCTTTCTCCCGAGACTAGTCGGGTGAAAGCGGGGCATTTTCACATGTGCTGCTTCGCAATACCGTCTATACGTTGAACATTTTTTAACCGTTTCCAAGGAATGATCATGCACCAATACCCACTCTCTTGTTTTGCCCGAACCTTCGCGGTTCGCGGCCTGGTTGTCGCAGCGCTTGCCATAAGCGGTTTTGCCGTGCCGATGGTCGCTCAGGCCCAGGCTGGTGGACATGCGCATATGAATACCGGCCAAACGCCCAAGGATATGCACGCCTCCATGATGAACATGCAGCAGCAAATGGATTCAGTAAAGGCCTCGGGCGATACCGATTATGATTTTGCTGTGATGATGCGGATTCATCATCAGGGCGCAGTAGATATGGCACAGATGGAACTGGACAAAGGCAAAGACCCGCAACTGCAGGCCATGGCCAAAGAGATCATTGCTGCTCAGAAAAAAGAAATTGCCCAGTTTGATCAGTGGATTGAGCAATACAAGAAGCAAAAGAAATAAGGCCGTCCGTTTCTGCCAGTCTTTGGCGTTCCTGGTAGGACATACGCGCGCAGCGCATGATGGGCAGGGTATGATCTATGGATCTTCGGCGCCAGGTCCGGCGTCGTTTTGTTAAACCAGCACCGCGCAGGCCCAAAGCAGTCTGCCGGTATTAACCGCCCCGATCGCCAAACAACGATGCGCGGAACAATGATGAATACAAACTTTATCCGCACCTTTCTTCTGGTTCATCAGCTTGGCTCCATGGCCCAGGCAGCCAGAAAACTGAATGTGACGCACGGGACGGTGGCGCAGCAAATTGCGTCGCTGGAAAAAGAGATCGGCGTGACATTGGTGGCGCGCGCCGGGAAAACCGTGCATGTGACCGAAGCGGGCCTGCGTCTGCTCGACAGACTGATGCTGATCATCAATGAAATCGATGCATTGCCAGGCTTGGCCAATTCAAACGAAATACGCGGTGAACTCAGAATCGGCGCCGGCAATAGCGTGCTCAACAGTATCCTGCCCGATATCCTGAGTCTGCTGGTGCGACGTTATCCCGAAGTGAATGTGGTGGTGCAGCCCGGTGTGTCGCCAGATTTTTATCGTGACATTGAAAGCGGTAATCTGGACGCGGCTATCGCGATTGAGCCGCCTTATACCTTGCCCAAAACCCAGGAGTGGCTTTTGTTGCGCGAAGAGCCATTTGTGTTGCTGGCGTCCGAAGTGCATCGCGGGAAAAAGCCGGCACAGTTGCTGCGCGCCGAGCCCTTCATTCGCTATGACCACAACAGCTGGAGCGGCAAGCTGATCGAACAGTATTTGCGCGCCGTGGCGATCGTGCCGACTGAGCGCTTCGAGTTGAACGCGATTGAATCGATCGCCCTGATGGTCAATCAGAATCTGGGCGTTGCCATCATTCCGGATTCGGCCAATCTGTACAAACGGGATCTGAAAATTATCAAATTACCCTTGCCGGAAGTGAGCGCCCCGCGCCGCTTCGGCCTGGTCTGGTCGCGAAAGTCGGCGCGCATCAGGCTGGTGCAGGCGTTTCGCGAGGCAGCCCTGACGGCGTATCAGTCGTTGAACCGCCAGGGATAATGCTCTGCATGCCGGCAAGAAGCAAGTGGTTTTTATAGGCGGTCATGGAGTGATTCAAAAAAACGCTCAATGCAAAATGTCGGCCATGAACTTGCGGGCGCGCTCGTGCGTGGCCTGGGAGAAGAAAGCGTCTGAAGTTGCGTCCTCCAGAAGCTGCCCCTGATCCATAAACCAGATGCGATCGGCCACCTCCCGGGCAAAATTCATCTCGTGGGTTACACAGACCATTGTCATGCCATCGGCAGCCAGTTTTTTCATCACGTTCAATACTTCGCCCACCATTTCAGGGTCCAGTGCACTGGTCGGTTCGTCAAACAAAATGACAGGCGGCTGTTGTGCAAGCGCCCGGGCAATGGCCACTCGCTGTTGTTGTCCGCCCGAAAGATTGGCCGGCATTTCATCTTTTTTGGCATAAAGACCCACTTTGTCCAGTAATGCCTCGGCAATCTCATAGGCCTGCTGCCTGGATTGACCCGCGACTTTGATCGGAGATAAGGCGACGTTGTCCTTTACCGACAGATGCGGGAAAAGATTGAAATGTTGGAAGACAAAACCGATCTTGGCGCGCAGCTGATTAATATTGACGCTTTTGTCATTGATGCATTGGCCCTCGATGCTGATCGAGCCACTTGCAATGTCTTCAAGCTTGTTGATCGTGCGGATCATGGTCGATTTTCCGGAGCCGGATGGTCCACAAACCACCACCACTTCGCCTGCGTTGATTTGCCCGTTGATATCACGCAAGGCATGGTATTTTTTATACCATTTGTTGACGTTTTCGAACTTGATCATAATTGTCTCCGTAAGTATGGGTTAGGTGGCCGTGCCCAGGCGCTTGGCATTCAGATGGGCTTCCAGAATTTTTGCCAGTCTGGACAGCAGCGCGCAAATAAGAAAGTAAAACAGCGCCAGCACAAGATAGGTGCGCAGCGTCCCGGTCAATTCAATACTGTTGATTTGTTGCGCCGAGAAAGCGGCTTCGTTGACGCCGATGATATAAACGATAGAGGTGGCCTTGATCGTTGAGACAAATTGATTCAAAAGGGATGGGATCATATTGGCCAAGGCCTGCGGCATCTGCACGGTAAATAGGGTCTGAAAATAACCAAGCCCCATGGCTCTTGCTGCCTCTACCTGGCCGGCAGGCAGTGCCTGCAATCCGCCGCGGATGATTTCGGCCAGGAACGCCGATTCATAGATGACAATGGCCGATACGGCAGTCCAGAACGGAGGGATTTCCGTCTTCATGATGGTGGGCAGCAGAAAATAGGCCCAGAAGATGATCATGATCAGGGGAATGGAACGAAACACATAGACCCATATCGTGGATAGGGCACGAATAATCTTTATTTCGCAGGTCCTGCCGGTGCCGATCAGCAGCGCGATCGGAAATGCGGCAGCCAGGCTGAGCGCTGCCAGAATGAGCGTTCCGGCAAAGCCACCAATGGGGCCACCTGGCCAGGATCCCACCAGGAACATCATGCCGTAGGTATCAATAAAATCATACATATAAACGTGCTCCTATCTTCTGAAATTTGCCGGGTAGCGGCGGGCGATCTGCGCGCCGAGCAGGGCAATCAGCAAGGAAATGGCCAGGTAAAGGACTGTCGAAATCAGAAAGATCTGGAAAGTCTGGAAGGTAATGTTTTCAATGCGCTTGACCTGATACGTCAATTCGGTCACGCCGATGACCATGGCCAGGCTTGTGTCCTTGAACAAAATCAGGGAGCGGTTGATGATGGGGGGCACGGCGATACGTACCGCCTGCGGCAACACGACGCACTGCAGCGCCTGTACCGAACTCAAGCCAACCGCCCTGGCCGCCTCAAGTTGCGTACCGGCGATGGCTTTGATTCCCGAGCGGATGTCCTCGTAATAATAGGCACTTACATTCAGGGACAAAGCAATCAGCGCAAAGGAAAATTCTGAATTTCCCTGGTTGATCCATATTTTCAGTGCTTTGGGCAAAACTTCGGGCATACCGAAATACCACACCATGATTTGCACGACAGTAGGCACGTTTCTGTGATATTCCACGTACAGGCCGATGATGGCCCGCACGATGCGCAATGGGATCAGGTTGGCTGCGGTCAGCAGCAAGGCGACACCGAAGCCGCAGACGAGTGCCCCGAAAAAAAGGCGCAACGTCACTGACAGGCCCGTTAACAATAAGTGAACGGTTTCAGGATCGGAGAGCAAGGAAAGCGAAAAATTCATGGTAAGCCAGGGAATGGTCGTTCCCGGGTCCTCCTGGTGGGTGTATAGCCTGCGTGGACACCGCCACGCACCGGTCGTGCGAATATCATCAGGTTGATGCTATTGCTTCGCGCTGCTATCCAGTTGGGCAACGGGCACCACTTTGAACGAACGAGTCAGCTTGTAGATGGAGTCATTGCCGAGCCATTTATTGAATATGGTGTCCAGCTCGCCAGATTTTTCCATGGCAGCCAGGGCGTTATCCACTGCGGCTTTAAGTTCGGGCTCTCCCTTGTTCATGATAATGCCGATATGCTCTGTGGCCGTGGGCTCATCCAGCAGCACGGCTGGGGTATCGGTTTTCTGGGAGTCATTTGCAAACCGCAGTAATACCAGTTCTCCGGCGCTCATGGCCTGTACTTTGTCATTCTGCAAGCCCAGATAACATTGGGAGATGTTCTGGTAAGTAAGAACGTCTGCCCTGGGCAAGGTTTTTTGCGCAATGGCCGCCGAGCTGGAGCCCGATGAAGCGCAGACTTTTTTTCCCGCCAGGTCAGCCAGCGTTTTGATGCCGGATTCTTTCTTGACCAGTACCTTGATATTTCCCTGAAGATACTGCAAGCTGAAGTCAACTTCTTCGGCGCGTTTGGGCAGCCAGGCCACTGATCCGGCCACAATGTCTACACGTCCCATCTTTACTTCGGGGATGCGGGCCTCGGTGGACAATGGCTTATGCTGCAGTTTGACGCCAAGCTCGCTGGCAAGCGCCTGGCAGATATCGACGTCGTACCCGACATACTTACGTTGCTTCGGGTCCTGATAGCCGTAGGGAGAACTGGCATTTTGAGTGCCGCAGATCAAGGTGCCACGGTTTTTGATATCGGCAAGGCGGTTTGCAAAGGCGCCGGTGCTCCATGTTGATGCCAGCAAGGCAATCAGCAGCCATGCGCTCTTGCTGCCTAAAGTGGGGGTTGTCAGGGTGCTGCAGTGTTGTCTCTTCATCGTTCGCTCCGGGGGTGTTTTAATTAAATGAGAATGTCTGGCGTTCCAGATCGTCGATCTGCGATATGAGATTGGTTTCCCATTCGAGATATTTTCTTGCTGCTTCCTTGTTTCCCTGATGGCGGTCGTGAACAAAGAATAAAAAATCAATACATTTTTCATCCGGCAGTACGGTCTCGTCGGCGCTCACCGCAAGTCCGCTGTGTCTGATCTGCTCCGTGTCCATGCAGGCAGAATAAATTTCGGTGTGTCCTGCGCGCTCAAGATCGGCCGCCAGGATTTGCAGTTTTTCAGGTTGCTCGCCAATCAGCAGGATCGCTGTCTCTTTATCCTTGGGAACAGCTGCGGCCATTGTCGGACGAATTGCCCATGTTGCATCCTGCAGCCGCAGTTTCCGAAACTGCATGCTGGGGCGTGTATCGATGATCTTTACCTGCGGATGGGTCTTGATAAACGATGCGATCTGATCGCCGGCAAAAATAGTTGTGTGGCACAGAGCCGGACGGTGCATTGCAGCTGAACCTACAACCTGCAGGCTTTCCGGATTCTTCAGGAGATAGACTTCCCAGCCCAGTTGCCTGAGCCAGCTTGCAATAACCGGTGCGCGCACGCCGTCAAAATCCAACAGCACCAGCCGTGATTTTCTTACGCCCACATACTCGTCGGTCGCCTGGATAAGTTGGCCGCCCGGGGTGTGCTGGACGCAGGCAGGAAGGTTGCCTTGGGCAAACTCTTCGGGTGTTCTGACATCGCACACGAATGTTGTGCGATCCGTTTGAGCCAGCCATTGTTCAACCTGCGCAGCGTTGATTGTTAGCACGTTGTAGCGAGTGGCAATCGCTGCCGAGCGCTTTTGCAATATCGGCAGATTTTTGTCCTGTATGGATCGTGGGTATATTCTGTCCGACTGATGCTCCAGCGGAAGGTCGGCCAGGTACCAGCCTTGTGTGCCATTCTCCAGTGCGTATACTTTGTTGGGAATGCCTAAATTAATCAGGGTCTGTGCGCCCACGATGCTGCGTGTACGGCCCGCACAATTGATGACGATTGTGGTTTCGGGGTCCGGCGCCAGTTCACCTGCACGCAGCGCCAGTTCACCGTTCGGACAGCATACTGATCCCGGGATATTCATTTTCTTGTATTCGGGTACGGGACGGCCATCGAGCACAATGATTTTATTGCTATCGTCCGTGAGCAATGCCTGCAATTGCAGTGCAGATATTCTTGGCGTGTCATAAACGCGTTCTGCCAGTTCGCCAAATGTCTTGCTGGGCAGGTTTACGCCCGAGAACGTCGCGTATCCTTCGGCTTGCCATCCCTGTACGCCGTCTTGCAGGATGCTGATGTCGGTATAGCCCAGCGCGGTTGCGGCAAGAGACGCGCGTTTGACAACCTCGTCGTCATGCTTATTGCCATACATCACAATTCGGGTGTTTTTTCTGGGAACCAGCCTTGCGATGTCCAGTTCCAGTGCGCTATAGGGTAAAGAGACCGCAAAGAAAAGATGGTTCTCTCCATACTGGCCATGCTCACGTATGTCCAGGACTGCGATTTCATCGGCGTCATGGATTTGTTTTTTCAGCGCGTGGGCGTTGATATATTTCATTGTCAGTTCTCGTGCCTTGCTCGAAAAGGGTTTATAAGTATTTGGAATTGCGACGGACCACGCGTCAGCTTATGTCATGCGGTCGAACATGGTGTCAAGATCGCGCATGAGGTCTGCGGGATCCTCCAGACCGATGTGCAGGCGCAGGAGGTAGCCATGTTTGCTATTGCGCAGCCTGGTGCGAAGCGGGTCGACGGGAAGGACCAGACTTTCATAGCCTCCCCAGGATGAACCGATGCCAAACAGTTGCAGTCCATCTATCGCTTGTTCTATTTTTTCCGATGCCAGGTCAGGATTAAACTCAATGGTCAATAACCCATTGGAGCCTGTGGCGTCTCGTTGCCACAGTTCATGGTTTGCATCCCCTTGCAGTGCGGGGTGAAGCACGCTGCGTACCGCTTGATGCGTACTCAACCACTGGGCAATGTGCAGGGCGCTGCTGGCATGACGTTGCAGTCGCAGTTCCAGCGTGCGAAGCCCACGCAGCACCAGGAAGGCATCTTCGGCTGAGACCGTCTGTCCAAGATTGTTGCTGGCCTGTTCTATTTGGGCAAAGCAGGCCTTGCTGGCTGTGACAGAACCCATCATCACATCTGAATGACCGCTCAGGTATTTGGTTGCTGCCACGATTGAAATATCGCAACCTAAATTGATTGGCTGGTAGTTAATGCCGGAGCCCCATGTGTTGTCTGCGCAAAGCAGGATATCGCGTTGTTTACACACCTGAGACAATGCCGGTAAATCGAGCATGTCATAAAGCAGCGATCCCGGAGATTCAACATAGACCATTTTTGTCGCTGGCCGCAACTGGCGATCCCAGTGGGGGTCCGTCGGCGAAAAATCACTGTATGTGACGCCAAACTTGGCCAACTGAGTCTCGCACAGCTGGCGCATTGGCTCATAGACGCCGTCTGAAATCAACAGATGATCGCCCGACTTCAGGCATGCAAACAGGGTGGTGGCAATAGCGGCCAGGCCTGTAGGAAAAAGCTTGCTGCGATACCCGCCTTCAATGGCGGTGATGGCATCTTCCAGCGCATAAACCGTTTCGTTACCGCGGGCGCCGTACGACAGTACCCTTTCGGTGTCGCGTTGCGCACGAGCGGCGCGCCATTGACCCAGGCTGTCGAAAAGGTAGGTGCTGCCTTTGACAATAGGCGTATTGGCCCATCCAGATTCCGGTCGCCCCAGCGAGGCCAGTTGGGTTGCTCTGGAGACGGTTGACATCAGCCCTGGCTCCGCTGGGTTTTGACGCCGACGTCCATGATCTTGCAGGTGTTATTTGTGGTGTCGAAGGCCATTCGCTCGGTCAAGGTTTCCAGCGCTCGCCCATACATATGCAGGTGGCGGATATTGTCGTCTTCTATACGCACGGCATGAATATCGTCGGGCATCAAGGCGATGCCATGGCCGGGCTCTACAGCCTGCATGCCCGTTTGTACAACGGTTGCATGGCCCGGCACGCTGCCATCGTCGGTGCGTTCATACAGATAATTGCTTTCCACGCCCTCGACTGCAGCAATACAGGCCCAGGTGGTGTGATTATGCGGAACAATTTTTTTCCCCGGCTTCATGACGTTCAGATAAAGCGCATAGCTGTTATCTGGCTCCGAATGAATGAGATAGCGCGCTTGCAGATCGTCGCCGGTGGGAGCCGGATAGGTGTCCTGTCCCCACCACTCTTTACGAGCGGCAATTTCAATCAGCGCATCGCGTATTCTGGCGAGCTTTTCCCGGTCCAGTTGATCCTGGCCGTTGTCTTTGGCGATGTCGATAAATTGCCGGATGGCAACCTGCTTGTCTTGCTTTGCGTTCATTTATTTCTCCTGTGATTTTTTCAGAGTATAGATAGTTCAACCTGTATTTACTAATTAGAATTTTTTGAAATCATATAAGCAGTGCTAATATGTCGTCTATGAGCGGTATGCTTTCAAGGGCTTGTTTTTAAGGGTATTCCCTATGAATAATCTGGATCTCGGCTTGCTGAGAACGCTGGTAACTGTCGAGAAAACTAATACATTCTCGGGTGCAGCGCAGGTGCTGTTCAAAACGCAGTCGGCCATCAGTCAGCAGATGCAAAAGCTGGAACAGCAAATGGGTTATCCCTTGTTCCAGAAAAAAGGCCGGCGGCTGGTGCTGACCATGCAGGGCAAGCAATTGGCCGAATACGGCAGGCGTTTGCTGGCGATCAATGATGAAGTGCTGCGTACCGTTGGCCAGCAGCAAATGGAAGGACAAATCCGCCTGGGGGCGACGCTCGATGTGGCTGACACTATTTTGCCGCTCATGCTGACTTATATCGCCCGGCAAGCGCCCAGGGTAAAACTGGAGATCCAGGTCGATCGCAGCCCTTCGCTCATGGCTTCGCTGCAGGCCGGTGATATTGATCTGACCATTTCAACCCGCGATGATCCGGCCTTAAATGGCTTTGTGTTGCGTACTTCGCCGACAGCCTGGGTGTGTGCTGCAGATTTTCCGTACAACCGCCGGGCGCCATTGCCCCTGATCCTGGCCGACGAACCCAGTATTTTTCGTCGCCTGGCGCTGTCTGCACTGGAAGGTACACAGATAAAGTGGCATATCAATTACCTGGCTCCGTCGCTGGTGGGCATCAAGGCGGCGGTGCGTGCCGGGCTGGGGGTAACGGTCCGCAGTGTTGAGTTTCTGGGGCCGGATATGCGTGTGCTCGGCCAGGCCGAGGGTTTGCCGCCCCTGCCATTTGTGACCTATCGCTTGCTTACTCGCAAGGACACCATCAGTCCGCTGACGCTGCATATCTATGAAATGCTGCGCGCCCAGTTCGAATATGTAGACGGTTAGTATTCAAGACCGGCCTATAGCGTGCCGTCTCGTCGCATTGCAGGCTGAAAAAAAATAATTTGAGATATCATGTACTGGTTCAAATTTTTTGCGCTGTTTGCATTTGGTGTGTTGTGAAAGCTGGTACGACTGTCAAAGAGATTGCTTTTCTTGCCTGGCCTCTGGTCCTGATGCAACTGGCTTCGATCGCCCTGACCACCACCGACCTGATTATGATGGGTATGCTCGGCCCGACAGAGATTGCGGCCGGAGGCATTGCCATTACGCTGTTCGGGCTGCTCAGAACGTCCAGTGTTGGGCTGGTCACCCCGGTGGGCAATCTGTTTGCACAGACCTGGGCCAGGGGTGGCATTAGTGTCAGATCCCGGCTGGCTTCCCAGGTACGCCTGTGCCTGCTGCTGGCAACGGCGTGCGGCGCAGTGATGGTCGCCTTTATGCTGCTCGCCTTTCCTTTATTGCGCTATCTGGGCCAGGACCCGCAATTGTTGTCACTGGGATATTCGCTTTTGGTTTTTCTGGCGCCCAGCCTTATTCCGCTGCTGTGGCTGCAGGTGTTGCGCAATGCGGCGGTGGCGCTCAAGCGTCCAGGTCCTTTATTGCTGATTACGTTGTTCGCTGTTCTGGTCAATATTGGCCTGAATCTGCTGTTTGTGTTTGGCGTTGGCGCCTGGACAGGACTCGGGTTGCCCGGTGTGGGCCTGGCAACGTTGCTGACTCAAACGCTGATGGCGGTGGGGTTTTACGCCTTGGTTCGTCGCGACAGGCTGCTGGCGCCCGTGCTGCGGTTGCCTACGCCCGGCACTGTCTCGTTGCGCTCGACCCAATCCCGACTGTTTATTCGTGACACCTTCAGGCTGGGGTTGCCCACCGGTGCGGCCTATGCCAGCGAAGCGGGGTTTGTTTCGGTGCTGACCCTGGTCGCGGGGACCCTTGGCGCGGCCAGTCTGGCGGCCCATACCCTTGCATTCCAGTATGTGAATATTGCATTCATGGTTTCCATCGGCTTGTCCCATGCGGTATCCATTCATATGAGTCATGCTTTGCCACAGCGCGATACATTGCGCTTGCGATTGCTGGCCAAGGCGATTATCCGGATGGGTTTTGTGGCGATGGGCGTGGTAGCCATTATTTATGTGACCATACCCCAAACCCTGATCGGCCTGTTTCTGCAAGAGAATACGAAAAATGTCGGCAGTGTTCTGCAGATTGCCGTTCCCCTGCTGGCTCTGGCTGCGCTACTGCAATTTGCCGATTGTCAGCAAAATCTGGCAGTGGGCGCCATGCGCGGCATTCTCAAGGCCCGTGATACATTCGTGCTGACCATGGTGGGGTATTGGTTGATTGGTGTACCTGTCGTACTGGTATTTACCTTTATCTTTCATATGGGCGTCAATGGTATCTGGCTGGGATTTTTCATCGGGCTGAGCGCTACTGCGCTGTTGCTCTGGCGACGGTTTTATTATTATGTACGTCAGATGGAGCATCAGGCTCAGCGTTAAGACGCAGCAATAGGGCAGGGGGTGGCGGTCATAGACATGCGATGACCGTATCTGAAGCCTTACCTAACATTGGGAAATGAGATCATGAATCAGACTGTCAGCAACGACGATGTGTTGAAAAGGGTACGGGGCATTCTGGCCCGGCAACCGTTCAGTACGCTATTGAAAACCGAGGCCACGCAAGCGTCGGCAGATGGCACGTGTGAGTTTCGGATTTCTATTGATGACAATCTCATGCAGCATCTGGGCACGGTGCATGGCGGCGTGCTCGGCTATGCCGCCGATACCGCGCTTACCTTTGCTGCTGGCATTGCCTATGGAATTCCAGTGATCACATCTGAATTCAAGATCAATTTCTTGCGACCTGTCGTCGGAGAGGTACTCGTGGCCAAAGGACACGTCGTCTATAAGGGGCGCACCCAGGCCGTCACACGCTGCGATTTGTTTGTTGTAAAGGAAGGCGAGGAAAAACTGTGCGCCACAGCCCAGGGCACGATTGTCGTGCTGCCAGAGCCAGCTGGTTCCGGGGCCTAACTTCGTTCGCAACGCCGATTATGCCGCTTGCCCGCCGCTATCGCGCTGCTCAACGACGTCTATGCAGACACCGGCCGGGTCCAGCAACATGAAATGACGCTGACCCCAGGGTTCATCCTTCAAGGGCAGGAAGATGTCGCAGTCCCGGCTTTGTGTCAGCCTGCGATATTCCTGTTCGGCATTGTCAACTTCAATACTCAACACCATACCTGCGCCCTGGTAGGCTGCGTGCAATTGCGGCGGCTGATTGGCGCTGTTCGGAGCCATGAAAGCCAGTTCGGCGCCGCTTGTTTCATGCACAAGATGAACATACCAATCTTCCTGGAAGACGACGCTAAAAGCAAAATGGCGCGTGTAAAAATCGGCACAAGACTGCAGTTTTTCGGTAATCACAATTGAATAGACTTTTTTCATTATGGGCTCCTGGATCGCAGGCCCGATCATAGGCCGTCTGGCATCGCCTGTATTGTATATTTCGGCCATAGTTGGTCAGGCGTGCCGGCCTGGCTTTTAGTGAGACTATTCTTTTTCTAGCGGTATTGCTGTCGGAATGCCACGGGTGTAATACCCGTGATGCGCTTGAACTCACGGATGTAATGCGACTGATCGGTATAGGCATCTATGCGCTGGGTGGCTAGTGCCTGGTGAAAGCGAAGTATCTTCAGAAAATCGTGGGCCGAGAACCCGGTTTTTTCCGGAAAGAGCCGTTGTAACTGCCTGCGGCTGTAGCCGGATATTCGGGCCAGGTCGTTCACACACGTCAAACGGTCCGCTTGCGCCAGCAATTGTGGCATCCAGGCCGCGTCGTTGAGAACGCCGAGCTCAGTGAGCTGGCGCACGAAATATTGCAGTTGTTGTTGCTGGTCCGACTGTGAACATGCGCTCAACTGACGGATGAAGGCAGGCATGTCGAGGCCGCCCAGCGAGCAAAAGGTCTGTGGTTGCGCGATAATAGGCTGCGATCCGCACCAGACACCGGGGTAAAGTCGAATGCCGCAATAATCAAACTGTCGTCCCAGATTCAGATCAAGTGCCCGTATGCCCGGTGACATGACCAGAACACCTTCTGCCTGCCCGGACAGATCAAAGACCAGATCAATGCACGCGTCTGGTACCACCAGGTAGTGGCAATCGCTGGGTAGCGTACAGGTGGAACGCAATTGCCAGAGACAATATATCTGGTCTTGGAATACAGAATCAGGATGGTGTTCCTGATAGAAAACACCATCCTGCAGAAAACGAGGGATACCGGGTTGGACGGGCGTATGCATGAACGCCAGTTTACCGGTCCCCTATACAAAGTGAAATAACAAAGTGAAATTATTTTGCCGTTGGCATTGCAAATTCCGCGCCTTTGTCAATGCTTTGCGGCCAGCGTTGCATGATGGACTTCTGACGTGTATAAAAGCGCACGCCTTCCTCGCCGTAGGCATGCATATCGCCGAACAGGCTTTTTTTCCAGCCGCCGAACCCGTGCCATGCCATCGGCACCGGAATAGGCACGTTAATGCCGACCATGCCAACCAGAATGCGGCGTGAAAACTCTCGGGCGGTATGCCCGTCGCTGGTAAAGCACGATACGCCATTGCCAAATTCGTGGTCATTGATCAGATTGATCGCTTCGCCCAGGTCTTTGACCCGGATGCATGCAAGTACAGGGCCAAAGATTTCTTCCCTGTAGATTCGCATGTCCGCCGTCACATTGTCAAACAGCGTGCCGCCGGTGAAAAAGCCTTCCTCATTGCCTTGTACTTTATGGCCGCGTCCATCAACGACAAGCTTGGCCCCTTCTTTTACGCCAATCTCAATGTACGATTCGATTTTTTCCAGCGACTGGCGGGTAACGATGGGGCCCATTTCGGCTTTCGGGTTCATGCCATCTGCAATAACAAGCTGTTTGGCTCTTTCGGCAACTCGTTCGACAATCGTATCGGCAATGTCGCCAACCAGCACGGCAACCGAAATCGCCATGCAGCGCTCGCCTGCAGATCCGTAAGCGGCGCCGATCAAGGCGTCGACGGTCCGGTCGATATCTGCGTCAGGCATGACGACCATGTGGTTTTTGGCGCCGCCCAATGCCTGTACCCGTTTGCCAAAATGAGCCGCGCGCTCGCTGATGTAGTGTGCAATCGGCGTGGAGCCAACAAAACTGACGGCAGAGACGTCCGGGTGCTCCAGAATGGCATCTACTGCTGGTTTGCCGCCCTGGACCACGTTGAAGACCCCGTCGGGCAGGCCGGCTTCCTTGAACAGGCG
This sequence comes from Advenella incenata, assembly GCF_004217095.1. Taxonomy (GTDB): domain Bacteria; phylum Pseudomonadota; class Gammaproteobacteria; order Burkholderiales; family Burkholderiaceae_B; genus Advenella; species Advenella incenata. The sequence goes on from NZ_SHKO01000002.1 coordinate 445,016, forward strand.
CGCCATGAACAGGGAGGCGCTGGGATCACGCTCGCTGGGTTTAAGGATAAAGGTATTGCCGGCGGCGATGGCTACCGGGAACATCCAGCACGGTACCATGCAGGGAAAGTTAAATGGTGTAATGCCGGCAACGACACCCAGGGGCTGGCGCATGGTCCAGTTGTCGATACCCGTAGATACCTGATCCGTGAAGTCGCCTTTGAGCAGTTGAGGAATGCCGCAGGCAAATTCGATGACATCGATACCGCGTGCAACTTCGCCCTGGGCATCGCTGAAAACTTTACCGTGTTCGGCTGTAATAATGGCTGCCAGCGTGTCGGCGTGTTCATGCATTAAACCGAGAAACCGGTTCATAATGCGCGCCCTGCGAATGGGGGGAACATCGGCCCATCCTGCGGCCGCTGCCTTGGCTGCGCTGACCGCAAGGTTTACCTCGTTTGCGCCCGAGAGCACAACATGGCGTGCGGTCTGACCGGTGGCCGGATTGAACACGGCCTGTTTTTCCGTTGACTGGGGTGTAACGGTGCTGCCATTGATATAGTTGACGACATCGGTGCTATCTGTGAAAGCGGCTGTGGACGGGGAATTCATATTTGGCTCCTTGCTGATGATGGCACCAGTATAGACACGGCAAAGCGACGCGATCAATAGGCCAGTTGTGGATTAATTGTTCAAAATAATGGACAATGCAGGTATGAAAAATTTGAAAAATGAACCGTTGTGGTCTCATATCTACTGGCTGGGGATGCTGGAGGTTGCCGGCAGCTATACCGCGGCGGCCCAGCGGCTGGGGGTCAGCAAGGCGGCCATGAGCCAGCGCATACAGGAACTGGAAAGCGCCCTGGGGATTGCGCTGGTCCAGCGCACGACGCGCAGCGTGAGGCTGACTGAAGCCGGGCGCGAACTGGTTGCCGAAACCAGACCGGCATTCAGCAGCATTGAAACCGGATGCGCCCGCATTCGCGAACTGGCCGATACGCCCCAGGGCATTATTCGCCTGACTGCACCGGTGGCGCTGGCCCGCCAACAGATTATTCCGCGGCTTCCTGCTTTCATGCGTCAATACCCGAAAATCCGCATCGACATTGAGCTGTCCGACCATATCAGCCCGCTGGCGCAGGAAGGTTTTGATCTTGCCATTCGTCATTCTTCCACGGTGCCCGAAACCTATGTTGCCTGGAAGCTTTGCACCACCAGAACGCTGCTGCTTGCCAGCCGGGAGTATCTGAAAACGCACCCCCGGCCGGTGCGGCCGCAGGATCTGGTTGATCACAACTGTCTTACCTATTTGCGTTCAGGAGGGCAGCCGGCCTGGCATTTTGAGAGCCGCAGATCATCGTCGCGAAGGGTAAGCGTACAGGTCAACGGTTCATTTGCTGCCAACAACAGCGAAACGCTCAGGGAAATGGTGCTGGCACACCAGGGTATTGCGCTGGTGCCCGATTTTTCGGTGGCAAGAGAATTGGACCGGGGCACGCTGGTTGAACTGCTGCCGCAATGGCAGTCGGTCAGTGTCTTTGGCGACCATATTTATGCGCTGCGTCCTTACAGCCCGCATGTGCCGGGCATTATCCGCCTGCTGGTGGATTACCTGAAAGCATCGTTTCGGGAACAATCTTTTCTGTAGTCTCTGCATTGGGCGGGCAAGCGCTGCAATCTGCACGGCAGCGGCCCGTCATGCCAGGTGGCCGTGCTTTTCGGTTATGGCGCCATAGCTGCTGTCTGGTTGAACAGATTGTGCGCTGCCAAAGGCCGGCCCTTATTCCCTGTACTCCTTTTACTCCTTTTACTCCTTTTACTCGCTTCGCTCCTGTTGTTCCAGCGGCAGTCGCTGCTGCATTTTTCTGCTGCCAGCCTGCGATTGCATGTGTAATCCAGCCGAACAAGTGATCACGCGTATTGCGATTGCATTGTCCAGTATGCGTTGCATTGTACAAAACGCCATTGCAAACAACGAATCGCATGGATAGGATTCGTTCAGCTTCAATGCGATCGTAATAATCAGAAAATAACGGAGACAATGATGAAAACAGGTTCAAAGCTGATCTTGGCACTCGCGTGCCTGCTTGCGGTACCAGCCGCTCATGCGCAGGCTTATCCGACCAGAGCGGTCAAGCTTATCGTGCCATTTCCGCCAGGCGGGGGAACGGATTATATTGCCCGCGAGCTGGCCTTGCATATGGGTAAACAGAAGAACTGGAATGTGGTGGTAGAGAACCGGCCGGGGGCGGGTGGAAGCGTGGGACTGGGATCGGCAGCCAATGCAAAGCCCGATGGATACACCATCGTATTGGGGCAGACCAGCAATCTGGCCATTTTGCCTACGCTGCAACCCAAGATCCAGTATGACCCGGTTAGCAGTTTTACTCCAGTTGCGCTGGTCGCCGAAGCCCCGCTGGTATTTGTCGGCCCCAAACAGGCTACTTATTCGAATGCTCAGCAATTTATCGAACAAGTTAAGGCAGCGCCGCCAAATAGCATGAATTTCGGCATCCCGGGCATCGGCACGGTGGCTCATTTGACCTCCGTGCTGTTTCAGCAGAAATCAGGTATCAAGATTGAAAATATTCCCTACAAAGGCGCGGCCGACGGCATTCCTTCGCTGATCGGCAATCAGATTCAGGCGTATATGTCATCGGCGTCTACCCTGACTGGCGCGATTGAAGATAAGCAGATCAAGCCGCTGGGTGTCACCTCCCTGATCCGTATGAAGACCTTGCCCGATGTGCCGACACTGGACGAATCCGGCTTCAAGGGGTTTAACGCGACCACCTGGTTTGGCATTCTGGTTCCCGCGGCAACGCCCCGTGAAATCGTGGATGTATTGGGTGAGGCCATCCGGACCGCGATGGACGATAAAAAATTCCAGGAGCAGATCGAGAACTCTGGAGCGATGGTTGTCGATGGCGATCAGCGCTCATTTGCTGAAAGAATAAAAACCGATACCGCGATGTGGGCCGATGTCATCAAGACCGCAAATATCTCGCTCAAATAGACAGGACCAGGCAAGCGTTATGACGAATTTACCATTTATCCGCAAGGACATTCGACGGCCGGATCCGAATCTGGTTAGGCGTGCTGCCCGGTTTCAGGCAGCCATACTGGCAGACGTGGGCGGGCGTCGCGGTACACTCGGCGGCAGCATACAGTCGCGGGTCCCGGGAATGAAAGTTGCCGGACCGGCATTTACGGTAGAAGTGCGCCCGGGCGATAATCTGATGTTTCATGCAGCACTGGCCATGGCGCAGCCGGGAGATGTCATTGTGGTTGAAGGCAAGGGCGACCTGACTGCGGCATTGTGTGGAACCATTATGGTTACCCAGGCGCAGGCAGCAGGCCTGGCCGGCTTCGTCGTCGATGGGGCGACCCGCGACACTGAAGAAATTGCTGCGGGCAAGTTTGCCGTATTTTCTGCAGGAACCAATCCCAACGGCCCCACCAAATCGCTTGGCGGTCGTATTAACTGGCCGGTTACGCTGGCCGGTACGACCGTCAATCCGGGCGATCTGATCGTGGGCGATGATGACGGTGTGGTTGTGGTTCCCCAGGAAAATATCGAAGAAATACTGATTCTGGCAGAACAGAAAGTGCAAGCCGAAGCCAAAAGGATTGCGCAAATCCTGGACGGGAATCTCGGGGCGCCCTGGCTTGAGAATGCGCTTGTGCAGGCCGGTGTATTGCGCCAGGGAGAAGCGTTGTGACTGCGGCCCGCCACAAGATTCTGGTCACGGGCGCCGACCTTGCCGCCCAGGCACTGCAAGCGCTGCAGGACTATGAAGTGATTTATACCGGCGCTTTGCCGACCGAGGCGCAACTTATTGCACTTGTGAAAGCGCATGATCCCATCGGTATCATTGTGCGATACGGCAGGATTACCAGAAGCGTCATAGAGCACGCACGCAGTCTGAAGGTCATCTCCAAGCATGGTAGCGGCATTGATACGATTGACGTGGCCGCGGCCAAAGACAATGGTGTTGTTGTGCGTGCAGCTGCGGGCGCCAATGCTGCTGCAGTTGCCGAGCATGCACTGGGTCTGCTGCTGGCGTGTGCAAAATCCATTGCGCAACAGAATGCACGCATGCATGACGGCCACTGGGATAAAGCCAGGCACAAGAGTATTGAGCTGCGAACCAAAACAATCGGGTTGATCGGGTTGGGCAGCATTGGGCGCAAAATGGCCGCGATGTGCCGGGCCATGCAGCTCAATGTGATTGCCTATGACCCCTTTGTGACGCATGACGACAATCTTGCCTTGGTGCCACTGGAGCAAATCTGGTCCGAAGCGGATTTCATTTCGCTGCACTGTCCGCTGTCCGAAGAGAATCGTCATTTAATCAATGCGGGCACACTGGCCGCATGCCGCAAGGGAGTCATATTGATCAACACGGCCCGTGGCGGACTGGTTGATGAAGTGGCACTGCTGGCTGCTGTGCAGTCCGGTCAGGTGTTTGCTGCCGGGCTCGACAGTTTCGCTCAGGAGCCGCCTGCCAAGGATCATGTCTTCTTTGGCGAGCCGCAAATTATTCTGAGCCCGCATGTAGGCGGGGTGACCGGTCAGGCGTATATCGACATGGGCGTGGCTGCTGCAGAAAACCTGTTGCGCAGTCTTGTCGATAGTGGCATTCAGAGTCAGAAAGCACAGACTGCCTAGCGTCCCATTCGCATGACACCATCAAATGTATATAAACTGATGCAGGGATGTACCTGGCGCAAGTCGCAGCTTTTTTTTTGGATGGTGTCTGTGCGTCCTGGTCACGCAGTAACATTGCATGGGATGAACGGGCAGCCGGCCGGTGCCTGTATCTGTATAGTTGATTGACACGAGGGTTGGCGACTTGAAGAACAAAAAAGATCAGGAAAAAGATGGCGAGAACGTGATTGCAGTGTCGCGTGCCATCGGCCTGCTTGAAAGTTTCCTACCGGATGACGAGTATCTTTCACTGCTGCAACTGAGCACCAGAACTCAGTTGCACAAGTCCACAGTGTTGCGCATTGCGCGCACTCTGGCGCATCACCGCTATCTTGTGCAGCGCGAGGATGGCGCATGGCGCCTTGGGCCGGCGGCTGGCTGGCTTGGTGCCAGATACCGCTCGTCGTTTGATGTTTCGGCCGCCGTAGAGCCGGTCTTGCAGGAGTTGTCGGCCTTGTCCTCGGAGAGTTCCACCTTTTTTGTGCAGGAAGGTGAGGCACGAATTTGCCTGTATCGCATCGAAGGTCCCCAGGCGATACGGTTTCATATCAGCGTCGGTCAGGTGCTGCCACTGGACAAGGGGTCTCCTGGCAAGGTCATTCTTGCCTTTTCCGGCAAGCCTGGCCGACAATACGATGCCATTCGCCGCCAGGGTTACTATATTTCCATTGGCGAGCGAGATCAGGATGTGGCCAGCATTTCTGCTCCGGTTTACGGCGTCAATTGGAAACTGCTGGGGGCGATCAGTATTTCCGGACCTTCCAGCAGATTGTCCCGTGTCATTCTCAAGGGGTATGCCGAAACCCTGATCACCAAGGCCAACCGATTGTCCCTGGCCCTGGGCGGCAAGCACAAGGGCCTGCCACCCAACCCACAGCGGACCACCTGGCACCCGTAACAGCAACCAGTTTGCCCATTCCCGCTATGACAATTGTGAAGCCCTTGCTGGCAATCGTCGTCGCCAGCGATGGTGCAGCGGCAAATACTTGTTAAAATCACTGCAATAGAACCCGTAATGACATTGAAACCGGCAGGTGCAAATGAAATACGTTGATTATTACAAAACCCTTGGTGTAGAGCGCAATGCGACCGAGGCACAGATCAAGAAGGCCTATCGCAGCCTGGCTCACAAATATCATCCCGATATATCCAAGGAGCCCGATGCCGAGACTAAATTCAAGGAAGTGGCCGAAGCCTACGCTACGCTGAAAGACCCGGAAAAACGTGCAGCCTATGATAATCTTGGTCAGCACCGGCCGGGCGACGATTTTGTACCACCGCATCAATGGCAACAGCATTTTCATGAATCATCAGAAGACTTTTCGGATGTGGACCTGTCCGATCTGCTAAAGGCGTTTGCCGAGGCGCAGCGCGAAGGGGCGACCAAATATGCCAATCGTGCGCGCCACGGAGAAACTTTTGAATTCACCATGCCGGTTACGCTGGAGCAAATTTATAACGGCGCTGAAACCGAGATTTCCGTTGCGGTCCCCGATTATGACAGCCAGGGCCTGCTGCATCGTGTGCCGAAAACCTTTCGCATTCGCATTCCCAAGGGCGCGGCCGATGGTCAGCGTTTGCGGCTGGCGGGCAAAGGTGGGCAGGGCATGAATGGCGGCTCGCCTGGAGACTTGTTCGTCGTCATGAAGTTGCAGCCGCATAAGTATTTTCAGGTGAACGGCAATGATCTGACGCTTGAGGTGCCGTTGGCTCCATGGGAGGCGGTGCTGGGGGCGAGCGTGGAAATTCCCACGCTGGGCGGTCCGGTGGCGCTGACCATCCCGCCCGGTACGGTCGCTGGCCGCAAAATGCGCCTTTCCAAAAGAGGTCTGCCGGGCAATGGCAACGTACAGGGCGACTTGTATGCCATTATCACAATTGAAGTACCCAGTTCGGTGAGCGAACGTGAGAAGGCGTTGTACACCGAATTGGCTGCTGCGTCATCGGGCTTTGAGCCACGCAGGCAGCGTTTTGCAGGAGGTCAATCATGAGCGTGCAGATTACTGAAACCATCTGGCTGAACCAGGACGAAGTGTGTTCGCTGCAGCATGTGGCGGCCGTTTCTGGCTTGAGCGAAGCCGACATAATGGATCTGGTCGAGACCGGCGTGCTCTCGCCTGTGAGCGAGCATACCGGCTCTGGCATGTTTTATTCTGAATGTATTGTGGTGGCGCGCAAGGCGCGACGGCTGCGCGATGACTTTGATCTGAATGCCGACGCTGTCGCGCTGGTGCTCAATTTGCTGCGTCGGGTGGATGCGCTGGAATCCGAATTGCAGGCGTTGCAGCCGGCTGCCAGACGCAGTCGCCAGCCAAAGTAACCACAACTGCAATGTGAACAAGACGCGGCGATGGTCGGGCCGCGCTGTGTTTAGTATTGATACCGCTCCTGGGAATAGGCGGAGCGATGTTTTACGCAATAGTCCTTGAGCGATTGGATAAATCTCGTATCTACATCACGTTTGTGCCTGTCCTTCAGGCTGAACAGGGCAATGGGCGACAGTGTCCACTGCAGCGACCAGGGAACCACGGCCACGCCGGCAATGCGCACTAGCTCTTCTGCAATATCATTGGGTACGATAGAGACCACATGATCTCGCGCAGCAATGATTTCACCGGTCAGTTTTGCAGACAGGCTTTCGATGAGCGGCTGCGGGGGTACTACGCCGGCGCTCAGAAACATATCGGCCACCTGCTCGCGCAAGGGCGCCGGGGCCGGTTCAAGAATCCAGTCCAGTTCTGCCAGATGTCGCCAGTCGGCACGACGCTGGCCGAGTCGCGCTGCCAGTTCCCGGTTGGTAATCAGGCGCGGTGACTGGTAATAGAGCACTTCCTGCTGCAGTCCGGTCATGTCCAGGGATGCCGAAGCCCGGCCAATGACAAAATCCAGTGCGTGCTCCCTGAGCATCGTCATCAGGCTGCGGCTGGTGCCGTCGTGTATGGTAACGGTCATCCGCTGGCGATCGGGCAGGGTGCGCTCGAGCGCTGCAGACAGCATTTGCCCGGGAATGAACGGGATGGCGCCCACATGCAGATGGGCAACGCGGCCGGCATTGACCGCTGTCATTTCACGCGAGAGCGCGCTGACATCGTGCAACATGCTGCGGGCACGCGTCAGCAGAACCTTGCCTGCCGCTGTCGGTGTCATGCCGCGTCCGGTGCGCTCAAACAGGGGCACGCCGAACATATCTTCCAGCTCAGCCAATGCGTGGGTGACGGCAGGCTGGCTGGTGCCCATTTGCTGGGCAACACGGGTCAGCGCACCCAGTTCGCCAATGTGAAGCAGCAAGGTGAGATGGCGCATTTTCAGGCGACCTGCGAGTCTGTGTTCAAGCGTGTCGGCAGTAGGGGTGTTCAATTTTTAAGCAGCTATAAGGTAATTGATATATCATTATCATAATTGAAAATAATTTGCTTATGAAGAAAGCATAAACTGGATTCAAAATCAATTCTTCAGGAGGCTACCGCCCATGAGTACCATCGATCGTCAATCAGCGCTGGATTATCACGAATTTCCCGTGCCTGGCAAAATTTCCGTTACCGCTACCAAGCCGCTGGTCACCCAGCGGGATCTGGGGCTGGCGTATACGCCCGGTGTCGCGGCTGCCTGTGAAGAAATCGTGGCTGACCCGCTTAATGCATTTCGCTACACCGCACGAGGCAACCTGGTGGGCGTTATCAGTAACGGCACTGCTGTGCTTGGCCTGGGAAATATTGGTGCGCTGGCCTCCAAGCCGGTCATGGAAGGCAAGGCCGTCCTGTTCAAGAAATTTGCCGGTCTGGATGTTTTTGATATCGAGATCAATGAAACGGATCCGGACAAGCTGGTAGAGATTATTGCCGGGCTCGAGGCCACCTTTGGCGGTATCAACCTGGAAGACATCAAGGCGCCCGAGTGTTTCGAAGTGGAACGCAAACTGCGCGAGCGCATGAGTATTCCTGTTTTCCATGACGATCAGCATGGCACCGCGATTACCGTTGCGGCTGCCTTTATCAATGGCCTGATCGTGGTCGGCAAAGATATTACAAACGTGAAGGTGGTGTCGTCCGGGGCCGGCGCAGCAGCGCTGGCGTGTCTGGATCTGATGGTGGATCTGGGCCTGCCGCTGGAAAATGTATTCGTGACGGACATCGACGGCGTGGTCTATGAGGGGCGCAATACGCCCATGGGACCTGAAATGCTGCGCTTCGCGCAGAAAACCGAGCACCGCACGCTGGCTGATGTAATCGATGGCGCCGATGTATTCCTGGGCCTGTCCGCCGGTGGCGTCCTTAAGCCCGAGATGGTCAAATCCATGGCAGCACGCCCGCTGATCCTGGCGCTGGCCAATCCGAACCCGGAAATCATGCCGGAAGTGGCATTGGCTGTGCGCGACGACGTGGTCATGGCAACTGGCCGTTCTGATTTCCCGAATCAGGTCAATAACGTACTGTGCTTCCCGTATATTTTTCGCGGCGCACTGGATGTGGGCGCCACCACGATCACACGTGAAATGGAAAAAGCCGCGGTCTACGCGATCGCCGGGCTGGCCAAAGAGGAAATCAGCGATGTGGTCGCAACCGCCTATGGTGGCTATGACCTGTCATTTGGACCAGAGTATCTGATCCCCAAGCCTTTCGATCCTCGCCTGATTGTCCGGGTGGCGCCTGCTGTGGCCAAGGCGGCCATGGAAAGCGGCGTGGCAACGCGCCCGCTGGATGATCTGGAGGCCTATGCCGCAAAACTGCAGCAGTTCGTGTATCACTCAGGCGCTTTCATGAAGCCGCTGTTTGCTTCGGCCAAACAGATTGTTCGCGACGGCGGCAAGGCACGCATTGTCTTTACCGAAGGTGAAGACGAGCGCGTATTGCGCGCGGTGCAGGTCGTGGTTGATGAAAAGCTGGCGCGTCCGATCCTGGTGGGGCGTCCTTCTGTGTTGTTGGCGCGTATTGAAAAATATGGGCTGCGTCTGAAACTGGGCGAGGACGTGGAAGTGACCAACCCGGAATTTGACTCGCGTTTTCATCAGTACTGGACCAATTACTGGGAAGTGATGTGCCGTCGCGGTATCACAAAGGAAATGGCGCGCGTGGAAATGCGTCGCCGCCTGACGCTGATCGGCGCCATGATGGTTCATGTCGGCGATGCCGATGGCATGATCTGCGGCACGGTGGGGGCCTATCACGAGCATTTGCGTTTCGTTGACCAGATGATCGGTAAAAAACCAGGCACAACGTCGTATGCAGCCATGAATATTCTGCTGCTGGATCAGCGCATGGTGGCGCTGGTCGATACCCACATCAATGATGATCCTACCGCCGAACAGATTGCCGAGTATACCCTGGCTGCGGCGAAGGTGCTGGCACAGATGGACGTTGTGCCCAAGGTGGCATTGCTGTCGCGTTCCAATTTCGGCTCGGGCAGTTCAGCTTCTGGCGACAAGATGCGGCGTGCACTGGAGCTGGTGCGGGCACAGGATCCGGACCTGGAAATCGATGGTGAAATGCATGGCGACTGCGCATTGAATGAAGTGCTGCGCGAGCGCATTCTGCCTTCATCGACATTGAAGGGACCAGCCAACCTGCTGGTCTGCCCCAATGTCGACTCAGGCAATATTGCCTATAACCTGCTCAAAACCGTGGCTGGGGGCAACGTGGCGGTCGGGCCGTTCCTGCTGGGTGTGAACGCACCTGTGCATATCCTGACCTCAAGTTCTACTGTACGGCGCATCGTCAATATGGCTGCGCTGACCGTTATTGACGCGAATCGCGTCGAGAGTTGATCGCCCTGGCCGTCTCCTGCAATATTTCATCTGTGTGTTCCCCCAGATTGGGGGCATGCCGGTAAATGGAAGGCTGAGTGCGCGAATAGGTGCCCAATGGTGCAACCGTTCGCAAGCGGCCTTCCGTGGGATGGTCAAGCTCGACAATCTGCTGTACGGCCTTCAGGTGCGGGTCGTCCAGCAGATCGCCAACTGCGTATAGCGGCGCCACCGGAATATCAGCCTGTCCCAGCGCTTCAAGCCAGTGGGCCGAACTGCGGGTGCGCAAGGTGTCTTCAATAAAGCCGTATACCTGATTGACATGCACGCCGCGTGAGGCGATGGTGGCAAAGGGCGAGTCTGCCTGCAGCAGGTCCTGGCGGTTGAGCAGGCCCAGAAAATTCTGCCAGTGCCTATCGGTATGGATCACGGTGCAGATATAGCCGTCAAGTGTCATATAGGGTTTGCGCGATTCGGTCAGAAGCCGCGTGTATCCCATGTCGCCTTTTGGCGGCACGAAAGTGGCGCCGCCGAAATGGTCGCCCAATACGAATTGGGCCATCCCCTCGAACATGGGGATTTCTATCGATTGTCCTTGCCCGGAGTGTCTGCTTTCCAGGACACCGGCCAGGCAGGCAATTGCCACCTGCATGCCGATAATTTTGTCGGCCATCGTCAGCGGTACATAGCGTGGCGGCTGGCCGGTGTGTTGCTGGTATAGTGCCGCAATGCCCGTCATTCCCTGGATCAGGTCGTCGTATGCCGGTTTGCCGGCATAGGGACCGGCGTTGCCAAAACCATAGGTTCCTGCGTAGACTATTTGCGGATTGACGGCGCGGACCGCGTCGTATGACAGGCCCAGCCTGGCCATTGCCTGCGGACGAACGTTATACAGGAAAACGTCTGCAGTGGCGGCAATGTCCAGGCATGCCTGACGGCCGTCATCGGTTTTCAGGTCCAGTACGATCGAGCGCTTGTTCCGGTTCAACTGCAGGAAATTGGCGCCCATGCCTTTATTGTTTCTGTGACCCATGTTCCGGGTGGTGTCGCCCGCTGGGGATTCTATCTTGATGACATCCGCTCCCAGGTCTGCCAGCAATTGGGTGGCAAAGGGACCCATGACAACGGAAGTCAGGTCGGCAATGCGAATACCCTTGAGCGGGCCGTTGGGTGTGTGGTTGTCCAATTGATTGTCCAATATGGGCTCTAAGCTGGCCGTGACGCTTTGACTGTCGCTCATGGCGTAAACAATGTTCTGATATTGGCAACGTCCGGCAGGCGATCCAGTGCCTGGTAAAGTTGCCCGGCACGATGCGGGTCCAGGCCTGCCTGCTGCGCTGTTGACGCCGCGTTGCCGTGTGCGTGTCCATCTGCGAGCCCACTTGCCACGCAATCCATGAATTTTTCTTGTAACTGCTGTTGCGTCAAAGGCAGACGTGCATGGCCGCTTGGATAACGTATCTGCCCGGAATCCAGAACAGTGCCGTTTCTCAATGTCACGCAAAGCCGATCCGTCATGGAGAAGGCGGGATCTGCAGGATCCGGGTCATCAATGGCATGGACCTGGATTTTCGGATAGATAGTCTGCAATTGTGTACGATTCACAAATGCGTCCGACAGTTCAGCCAGGCCCACTTTGCCCGCCAGCAGCGCGGCGGCAATCGCAAATTCCAGGCTGAACTTGGCTTCCAGTTTGGTCTCCGGCCGCCGGTTGCGCAACATGGATGCTTGTGGGCGTCCGATAGTGGCATCGATCGACGCGATGGTGTCCGGTGTCAGGTCGTGCTGCTGCGCCAGTGCGAGCATGCCGTCGATAATGCGATGGCTGGAATAGCAAACGGGATAGCGCTTGATATTGACGCCGGACTCGGTAATGTATAACGCCCGGCCCAGCTTAACCGCTTCGTTTACATCAACGCGGCCGCCAGGCGATATGGCGTTCAGAAACCCCGCTTTGTGCTCAAAAACGTCTGCGCAGGCGGTCATGCCCAGCCTGGCCAGTTGCACTGCCTCCACCGCATTGGCAGCGGCGCGGCCTGCGTGATAAGGCTTGGTCATGGTGCCGAAATTGGCAACCAGACCACTGGCCATGCTGGCGGCAAGGCCCAGCGCCATGGTCGTGGTGTGCTGATCCAGTCGGTACAAATAGGACAGCGCGCCAGCGGCGGCGACGGTCCCGAAAACGGCGGTGGGGTGCCAGCCTTTGAGGTGATAAGGATCAGCCTCACGGCCAAACAGTTCTGCCCAGATCTCGTAACCGATAATATAGGCGTTGAGCACCTCTTTGCCGCTGCTGGACAATTCCCAGGCAGCGGTAATGACACTTGGCATAAGTACGGTGCTTGGGTGAGCCGACATGGCCACGTCATCATAATCGAGGGCATGGCTGGCTGCAGCCCAAAGACAGGCGGCATCAGTATGTCGAAAATAGGCGCCTAGAAATGGGACCGGAATCGGCGAGTCGACCTGCGCACTCGTGGTTCCTGTAAAGTGCCGACCCAGAATATCTACCAGCGGCTCATGGGCGCCGGCAAACATGCAGCCCATGCAATCAATGATCCCCGTCGTTGCCAGCTGATAGGCATGCTCCGGTACCGTGCTTTGGTCAAAAGTGTGAATGAAGCGAGCGATGTCGTGCGTCAGCGTGTTCAATTATTTTCCCCTGAAAACGGGCTTGCGTTTCTCATTGAATGCCTTGACCCCTTCATGCCGGTCTTCGGTGTCGATAAGGTGATTATAGGCTTCGACTTCAAAACGATATGCCGTACGCAATTCCATTTGCCCGCCGTAACGGACCGATTTTTTGATCTGGCGTACCGAAAGCGGTGCATTGCCGGCTATGCATGCGGCGGTTTCCAGGGCTTGCTCCAGCGTTTGCTCCGACTCGCATACTTTATTGACCAGCCCCCACTGCAGCGCATCATTGCAATCAAAAGGGCGGCCGGTCATCAGGATCTCTTTGGCTCTGCGATCGCCCACGGCACGAGGCAGATTCTGGGTGCCGCCGGCGCCAGGCATGATGCCAAGCGTGACTTCGGTCAGGGCAAAGCGCGCCGTCTTGCTGGCATAGATGAAGTCGCAGCACATGGCCATTTCCAGGCCACCGGCATACGCATGACCATTGACCGCGGCAATCACCGGATAGGGAAGGTCAACCAGGGTCCAGTACATGCGCTCGAACAACTCATGCTGTTGTTGCCATTGCGCCTTGCTCATGCCATTGCGCTCCTTCAGATCTCCGCCCGCGCAGAAAATCTTGTCTCCCGCTCCGGTGAGGACGACACAGCGTACAGGCCCCGGATCTGCGATCAGGCGATTCCAAAGATCAAGCAGTTCTTCTCCCATTTGGGTATTCAGGGCATTGGCCACCTCGGGCCGGTTCAGTGTGATTAGCAGAATGTGATCAGATTTGATTGCGGTCGTGATCGTGGCATATTCGGGCAGCGCGAACATCGGGTTATCTCCTGTTGGTCGGCTTGTTATCAATAAAATAGAAATAGTAATTGTACGTACATTGTAAATAATCCAATTTCAATTGCAATAGACAATTCTGATATTAAAGATATAATTGTACGTACATTAAATTTGCGCGTTGCCTGCTCAATGCAGGCACGGCTGTGCTGTATCGGGAGATAGATTTCTTCCATGTAGCGGCAGCCGTGCGGGGCAGGAACGTCAACCCAGACAGGATCCGATGACAAAACGCCTTCCGCGCTATGCCTGGCTTCATCAGACGTTGCTCAATGATATTGAGAGCGGGCGGTATGGCGTGGGCACGCAGTTGCCAACGGAACATCAGCTTTGTCATATTTATGGCGTGAGCCGGCATACGGTGCGCGAGGCAACCCGCCGTCTGGCGCAGGCCGGGCTGATCACGCGAACTGCAGGTTCCGGTACTGTGGTCATTGCCAGTAGCCCCGTTGCTGTAGAGCCTGTCTTTGTATCTGCCTTTGGCTCTTTGCAAGACTTGATGCGATATACACAACAGACCCGACTGGAAGTTTTGGGTGAACAGTTTATTACGCTGGATCCGTGCGAAGCGGCGAGGTTGCACGTGCCCGCTGGGGTGGAACTGCTCATGCTGCATACCAATCGCCGTCTGGTACGGGATGGCACCGTAATTTCGTATACCCGCGTCTATTTGCCACCGGAGTTTGCCGGCGTGCGGGACAAGCTAACAGGCAATCATCCCAGCGTGTTCAGTATTCTGCAGTCCGAATATGGTCAGCAAATACATAAAGTGAGCCAGCAAGTGGTTGCCGAAAGGGTGCCGGAGTCAGCGACAGGTCTGGTCGATTGCAAGCCGGGAGATATGGCGCTTGGAATACTAAGAGTATATTTTGATAATGCCGGCCGGCTTTTGACTGCTTCAGATAATTTTTATATACCAGACCGGTTCAGCTTGATGGCCACCTGGGAGCGGCCTTGAAGCAGGATGCCTTACCTGACGCTTTTGAAGTGCTAAGACAATAAGCACCTGAGACAACAATATTATAAACGGAGACACAAATGAGAAAACTGCCCGCGCTGTTCCTGATCCTGCTTGCCTTGTCGCCCCTGGCTGCTTATGCGGCGTACCCGGAAAAAAGCGTGCATATCACGATTCCCTATCCGAGTGGCCAGACGACGGATATTATTGGGCGACTGCTGGCCGAGCAGCTATCGAAGCATCTGAAGCAGCCGTTTGTGGTGGAAAACAAAGGTGGTGCGGGTGGCATCATCGGTCTGGAGGCGGCCAAACGCGAAAAGCCGGACGGCTATCGTTTGCTGGTGGGGGCCTCCGGGCCGCTGGCCATCAACCCCTCGTTGTACACCAACCTGCCGTACGACACGCTAAAAGACTTCAAAGCGGTGGGGCTGGTTTCCAAAGTGCCGCTCTTTCTGGTGGCGCGCAAGGATTTCCCGGCCGATACGGTACCGGAATTGATCAGTTATCTGAAGCAAAATGACGGCAAGATCAATTATGGTTCCGGGGGCGTTGGCTTGACCAATCATCTGACAATGGAAATGTTCAAGCACCAGACTGCATTGAACCTGTTGCATGTGCCTTATCGCGGCGCGACCGCAGCCGTTGCTGGTCTGGTCGGGGGCGACACCTCGGTCATGTTTGAAGCGGCGCCAGCGATCAAGCCCCTGGTCCAGGATGGCCGTCTGAAGGTATTTGGCGTAGCCAATAAAAGCGGGTCCCAGGCATTTGCCGGCGTAAAGCCGCTGGCGGAATTGGGCGTGCCTGGTTTTGATGCAACGGCCTGGATCGCGCTGCTTGCTCCTGCCGGTACCCCGGACGATACGGTGCGGGTTCTGAACGACGCCATGCAAAAAATCCTGCAGGATCCGCAATTGAAGAGCAAACTGGCGACAATAGGCAATGAAGTATTCATTGCCTCGCCGCAAGACAGTCAGGCATTTATTGAAAAAGAAATTAAATTCTGGGGTGAGGCAGCAAAGGCATCCGGCGTCAAACCCAGTAAACTATAAAGCACCAATGACCGTATAGCGTTGTTGCCGTCGGTTTTGATCAGATGACGTTCACTGGTCTGCTGTTGGTATGCTGGCTGTGATTTTTGTCTGCGGTGGGCCAGTAATAGCAATTGAAACGGCGCCAAGGTCATGGCGTGCGTGTGCGCATCGTGCACAGGCACCATGCCGCAAATAGACTATTTAGGTAACGGGCAATCCGGGCCGGACAACGTACGCGTTTGCTGGTTTTGCGTGTTCAGACACAAATGCAGATGCCGATTGCTCTTGCCGTTCTGACTGGATCAGGAGAATCATCATGTTGGAAAAAAGCGCAATTATTCCCTGTCTGCGTTACAAGGATGCGCCCGCAGCGATTCGTTTTCTGTGCGAGGCATTTGGATTTACCCACCACGCAATCTACGCGGACGAAAAAGACCCGAATATTATTCATCATGCCCAACTGGTTATTGGTAACAATATGATCATGCTGGGCAGCGATCGGGAGTCGCCGGCCAAGGATTTGTACCACTGGCTGACCCCCGACGAGGCCCGCGGAATCACCATGTGCATTTGCATGCACGTTGATGACCCCGATGCCCACGCTGAGCATGCAGCCAAGTGCGGCGCCATTATTATCCAGCCGCCTTATGATAACCAGGGCTATCCGGGGCGTTCTTATGATGCCAAAGACATGGAAGGAAATATCTGGAATTTCACCAGTTATGATCCGTGGCAGACGCCGTGACTGTGCAGCACTAACACAAGCGCCATAAGGAACTCACAATCCGATACATCATTTTCCGATAAACCGGGTGGCCGGCTATTGTCTATGGCGCTGATCTACAGTAAAACCATGGCTTGGGAGCCTGTCAGCATAAAGATAATATGACCGAAGAAACGGCAGACAACCGGCTGACCTATGCGGCGTTTATCAGTTACAGCCACGCTGATAACCGACAGGAGGGGCGCAAATGGGCAGACTGGCTGCATCACGAACTGGAAACCTACGAGGTGCCTGCCGATCTGGTGGGCAGACCCAATCGTGCCGGCAAGCCAATTGCGGCACAAATCTACCCTGTTTTTCAGGATGAAAAGGAGCTATCGGCCAGCGCCAGCTTGACTTCTGCTCTGACCGCAGCACTTGACGCTTCTGCTTACCTTGTCTACCTGAGCTCGCCGCAATCGGCCCGATCTGTCTATGTAAGCGAAGAATTGCGCCGCTTTAAGCAGACCGGCAAGGGTGATCGGATTATCGCGTTGATTCTAGCCGGCGAACCGGAATACGGTGCCGAGTCGTCCGCGCAGCAGTGTTTTCCCGAGGTGCTGCGTTTTCGTGTGGACGAGTCGGGCAATATCGATCACAGCGTGAGCCAGGAGCCCATTGCTGCAGACGTCCGTCTGCCCGGCACGCAAGAACAGGGCTTTACGACACCAGAGGCGTACCGACAATCTTTACAGGGCGATCGCACACTTTCCCGAAAGGAGGTGGAGCGGCGCGTTCAGTCCTACAAAGATCGGCTTGATCTGGCCAAACTCAAGATTATTGCAGGTGTGCTTGATGTGCCGCTGGGTGACCTGACGCAGCGTGATCAGGCCTATCAACTGGCCAAGGCCAGGCAGCGCACGAAGATCGTCAAGCGGATTGCGGTTGTGATCGGGGTACTGGCTGTGATGGCGATGGCGCTGGGTGTATATGCCTGGACAGAGCGCAATACTGCGCAAACCATGCTGTCACGTTCATTGTTTCTGTCTGGGCTCAATAAGATTGATCAGCGTGAAGAGGGAGAAGGCGCGGCCTATATGGCAGCTGCTGCCCGCTACGGCAACGAACGGACTGCGTTATACCTGCAATCGATGCTGATGCGCCAGAACGGGATGACGCCGATGCCCAGGCTGGATTCAACACCCGAGTTCAGCCCCGACGGGCATTGGATTGCCGCGCTCAATGCGACATCTAACGAGCAGCGGGGCCTGCAAATATGGGATGCATACACGCAGAAGGTGCATACCCTATTGACCGATGCCAAGGCCAACACTTTTTCGAAGCTGGCTTTTGATGGTCAGAACGCGCTGTATTTTATGACGGCCGACAACACGATAGAAAAGTGGCAGGACGGCAAGCCGCAAGAGACGGTTTATGAGGCGCCCGACGATTTGCGTATCGTCTCTTTTGCGCCGGGTGCAGATGGCAGATGGCTAGTTATACAGGGCTGGCATGTCGCCGACGGCAAGATGCAGTACATCAAATCACTGCTGTTCAATATGCACGACGGGCAGACGGTGATTGACCAGGTACCGGTGCGACAACGCGAAGGCGGTAATACCCAACGCTACCTGTTCGCAGCGCAGGGCAACGCCATTGCATTTCACGAGACCGAGGACAATGACAACCGTGTGCGCGTATATCCCATGGATGCTGACGGAAAACTGCAGCAGGCAAGGGATTATGTGGTGCCGGGCGGGATTATCTGGGCAAGGTTCAGTCCTGATGCACGCCATTTGTTTGTTCGTGCGAACAACGGTTTGTATCACATTGACTTGCGGCGCAACGATAGTCAGATTGCCAAAGTTGCTGGCCAACTGAGTGCCGAAGAAATTTACTTTAACGATGATGGCAAGACTTTTGTCCTGGTCTGGCAAAGTAATTATGCTGTATACGATATGGACAGCAATACGCCGGTTTCCTCTGGTAACGCCGAAGTCAGTATTTCAGCCATGCTGCGTGATGACGTGGCCAATGTGTCTCCCGATCTCACACAACGAGTGGAGAACCAGGAAGGGATGTTTTTTCTGGTCACTGATCTGGCACCGCCATTATTGCGCTCGCAATTGAATCTGGGGCCGGATCTGGTGTCGTTTCGCGCCATGCCAGATGGTAAAGGTGTTGCGCTTTTGAAAAAAAATAGCCATAGCCTGCAGTACGCAGCGCTGGCTGGCAACGGCAAACTCACCGACTTTATACGCACCCCGGAGCAAATGGACCGCTTTGGCGTTGCCAACGAACAGGACTATATCTACACCATTTCTGTTCCCAAGCAGGATATGAGTACATTGCGATTTTATCGTGCCACAACAGGTAAACCGCTGGGAAAGCCTTTATCAGTCAGAGGTGTAATATCGTTCAGCCATGATGGCCGCACGGTATCCTCCAGAATCGATGACAATAAGATGGCGATCTGGGAAATAGAGACGGGTAAACGTTCGCAGACTTTTGGATTGCGTAAAAACGAGAAATATAAACTGTCGGCCGACTTGTCGACCATCCTGGTTCTTGAATCGCCAAACAAGTGGCGGGTGCAGCATGTTGCCACCGGCCAGGTGCTGCACCAGGAACAGACCGAACTCAAGGGTGCCTATTTCACGCCAGACAATAAATACCTGCTGGCTTTTTTCAACAGCAAAGCCCAGCTGTATGATATGAAAGATTTTGTCAGCCGGCTCACGCTGCCTACTGCAGGCGATACGCCGAAGGCGGAATTGAGTCCGGACGGAAATATGCTTGCCATGGCCGAAGACAATAAATATATCCGCTTGTGGAACCTGGAGCGCAAACAGGCTGTCGGGCAGAAAATCAGAAATGATGCAGCGGGCGGCTATTTGAAATTTTCCAGGGACGGCCAGGTGCTTTTCGCGTCCGATCCGCTTGACCTGCGCAATGTCAAAGGCATTGCCATGTATGACACCAAATCCGGGATGCCGGTTGTGATGCCATTTGCGATCAGTCGAATAGACGACGTGGTGTTGTTGCCAAACGGCAAGGACATCCTCACGCTGGATACGCGCAGCAGACAGTCAATACTGAATGTGTGGGCGGTGCCCGATGCGTTGCTTGGCCCGGTTCAGGAGCTGGCCGATCAAAGTGAAATCTACTTTGGCAAGAAGTATGACAACGACGCAGCGGCGGTGGTCGATGCGCCCAGGGTGGCGCAGCGCCCTGAATCATGGTTCTTTCAGGACCCGTACATTCGTCCTTTAGTGCCCGATTCCACGGTGCCGTTGACGGCTTATATCGAAAAACAACTTCCCATACGCAATGCGGACCAGTTGCGCCTGATCTACAACTATTGGCGCTTTCATCCGCTGGCGCGGGCTGCGCTTGCCGTGTATTTCAGTCAGAATAAGGACACCGCATTTGTAGCCAATAGCCTGATACGCATGACCAAATTACAACTGTTCAGGGTAAAGGATGAAAGTGTCAGGCAGAAAACCATGGCGCTACTTGGACAGGCGCAGGAAAATGTGCAGGAGCATCCATAAATGAAACTATCGCGCCGTACAAAAAGCATTCTGGTCATACTGGGTGGGCTCGCTGTCATCGTGCTGACCTGGAACGGCCTGGGGCAGCATTACCCACAGATCAATGAGTGGCTCTATCTGCCCGAAAGGCTGTATCGTACCTTGCGAACGTTGATGGGGTCGGACCCGGTGTCGTCGTCATTGCCGCCGGAAAATCTGCCATGGCAACTGACATTGGTCAAAATTGTGGTGACGCTGGCGCTGCTGGCCGGGATGTATCGGATCGCCCAGAAGCTCTTTGTTGAGTACTACACCCAATTTCGACTGCTGTTCAGGCGCAACCAGATACTGGTCATTGGCATTAATCAAAAGGGTCAGGCATTGCTGGGCGATCTGAAGCGCACTCACGATACAACGGGGGTGGCCATCGAGCTGGACGCTGATCACAGTAATGCAGGGGCGTTGCGGCGTGAAGGTCATCTGGTTTATTTTGGTGATGGTACGCAAAGCGCGGTGCTTCAGGATGCAGGTATTCGCAGTGCGCGATTCATGATTTGTTTTCTGGATAAAGAGCAGACCACCATCAATGTGGTGCGGGCGCTGCACCAGATCACGCAAAAGCATCCGGAGAAATACCAGGTACGCTGTTTTCTGCATATAGGCAACGCAAAGGTAAGCGCCATGCTGCAGCAATCGGACTATTTCGAAGATGAAAAGAAAAACGGCATTGACCTGCGCTTTTTCAATCACCATCAGATGATTGCAAGGCAGTTCTTTGCACGGATCCCTTATGATTATGCACAGCAGATGCGCGATCCCGATGCAGCGTTCCGGCTGGTTGTCTTTGGCTCGGGAGAAACCGCCAAAGCCTTGCTGGTGCAGGCGCTGCAGGTGATGCATACAATCAACCCAGCCTCGCCCGACATAATCGTGTGTGGCGCCGATGCTGAGCTGGCTGGCAGGCAACTGGCTGCCGAGTATCCTGGGGCCGCAATGGTGGCGTCCATCAAATATATGACATTCGATGGCGCCTATGATCATATTTTGAATGAGTTTGTTATTGATCCACCGGCCCATCTTGTTCCTGTGGTGATTGTTGCATTTGATGACGATTCGGCCAATTTGAAACTGTCGCTTGAAATATTGCATGCGACACCCGCCGCCGCGTTTCGCGTGTACGCCTTGAACTATCACAATGATGGTCTGAATGCGCTGCTCAAGTCCCGGCAGCGTCGATTGAACCGCCTGACCTTTTTTGGCAGTCTGGAGTCGGTGTGTCAGGTGGAACTGATTACTCAGGAGCGCCTGGATATGACGGCGCGCAGCATTCACGAAGACTATCTGCAGCAACTTGCGCCGCAGCAAGGTTCGGTCAGCGAGAGTGACGCCTACAAGCAATCATGGGATCGGTTGAATGAACAGGCCAAGGACGCGAACCGTGCGCAGGCGGATCATATTGCCTACAAACTGGCTATGTGCGGGAAACTGGTGGAGACACAGGAGCAGGATGCCGGCGTGCAGGAGGCGCTGTCATTTACTGCCGAGGAGGTAGAGATGCTGGCGCAGGTGGAGCATACGCGCTGGATGGCCCAACGCTACCTTGCGGGCTGGCGCTACGGTGCCCAGCGTGATGACCAGCGGCGTTTGCATCCTTCGCTGGTGGACTGGGTGATGCTTCCCGAGGCCGAAAAACAAAAGGATCGAGACGTTGTATTGCGCATTCCCCATCTTGCGCGACGCAATGGCAACAAACCGTCTGTCTGAGCGTGTTTTTGGCGCGCCCGGGCCGCGCTTTCGGTGTATATTGTGCGAGTTCCCAGTGAGGGGCGCAGTGCCTGCCCTACTGTGGCCCGACCGTGCCGCTGCGTGGTCAGCAGCCTTTTGACGGTTGTCCTGCGACGCCGTCGTCAACGATGGTAAGCATAAGTTGTGGTAACCGATAATTCAGAAGTAGAAACGCCCGCGCTGCTGCAGGCAAGAAATCTCAGTCGCAAAGACCCTTTAAATGGTCATATATTGCTGCATCCGGCAGACTGCACCGTTAAGCGTGGTGACCGCATCGTGCTGTCCGGCGCTTCGGGGTCTGGCAAAAGTGTATTCGTACGAACCCTGGCCCTGCTGGACAAGCCCGATGCCGGCCAACTGTTCCTGCACGGCAAGCCGGTGCAACCGGGCGACGCTTGTCGCTACCGGGCCCAGGTCGCCTATATCCGGCAAAGCCCGGTGTTATTGCATACCAGCGTCCAAGGCAATCTGACCTTTCCTTTCGGACTTGCCGTGAACCGGGATAAAAAGTACGACAGGCAAAAAATTGAACGGTTTTTGCAAGCCATTGACCGCCCCAGCGCTTTTCTGGACAAGGATTCGGGCACGCTGTCCGGCGGCGAGAAACAATTGGTCTGCCTGTTGCGCGTATTGCAGCTGGATCCCTGTCTTTTGCTGCTGGACGAGCCTACCTCGGCGCTGGATGAGTCTACGGCGCAACTGGTTGAAAAGCTGATTGAGCACTGGATGCACGTGAACAAACAGCAGACGGCCACGCTATGGATCAGCCACGATGAACAGCAAAAGGCCCGTGTGGGCAATCGTTTATGGCAAATGAAAAGTGGTCGCCTCACGACCGATGAAATAGCGGGAAGGCAAGCATGAACCTTGAATATATGGAAATATCGATTGGGGAAATCGGCCTGGCTGCGTTGCTGATCCTGGCCAATGGGCTGATTTCAGTGCTGCTGCGGCTAAAGCTGGAAAGACAATTGCTGATTGCCTCTGTGAGGATGGTGGTGCAGTTGTTTGCCATCGGCCTGATTCTCAAATGGGTATTTGCTGCTGATAAATGGTATATCGTGCTGGCGATCATGACTATCATGACTATCATTGCCGGGCTTGCCGCCAGAAACCGCAGCCGCATTCGTTACCGGGGCATGCAGTTCGATGCACTGTTTTCGATCTGGATACCATCGTGGTTGACCATGGCTATTGGTCTGGTATTGATCATGCGTATACAGCCTTGGTATTCCCCTCAATATGTGATTCCGGTGCTGGGTATGATCATGGGCAATACCCTGACCGGCGTGTCACTGGGGCTCGATCGCATTACCAGCGAACTGACCCAGCGGCGTGATCACGTCGAGATGATGCTCTCGCTCGGCGCCAGCGGCTGGGAAGCCTATCGCGAAGCGGCGCAGACGGCAGTGCGGGCCGGGATGATGCCGACCATCAACAGCATGATGGTTATCGGTCTGGTCAGCCTGCCGGGCATGATGACCGGTCAGATCCTGGCGGGCCAGGACCCCGAGCAGGCCATCCGTTATCAGATTCTGCTGATGTTCCTGCTGACCGCTTCTTCGGCTATTGCATGCGTGCTGGCTATTTTGCTGGTCTATCGGCGTGTGTTCAGCCCGCAGCATAATTTCCTGTACTGGAAGTTGCACGAGTCTGCCTAGACTACTGCATAAGCGTTCAGCGGTAGCGGCATCGGATAAAGACATAAGCTCCGGCTGTAAGTTTCCACCAAGGAAACCTGCAGCCGGATTTTTTATGTCTTTCCACAATGTCTGGCCAGGCGGGCCGGGAGGCAGTCGTAACTCATTTGTGATCATTTCACCCGTGATTAAGGGTTTTCCCCAGATGGCTGGTGAACACAAGTTCTATACACTGTATCCATAATATAGAAATAAATCCATATTATGGATTTATGGGTACAACAAAGCGCTCTGGCCGGTTTCGTGGCCGAGCGCGCCAAGCCAATTTCCCTTATTGAATATCTTCGGAGACAAATCTGTCATGATCTACCATCGTCGTGCCTTGCTGGCCTCACTGATTGCCTGTGCCGGCCTGGCCACCGTTCCTGCCCTGGCCCTTGCGGCAGATGCCTATCCTGCCCAGCCCATTACACTTGTGGTTCCGTTTCAGCCTGGCGGCGGCACCGATGCCGTTGCCCGCAGTTTTGCCAAGGCCGCGGAAAAGCACTTTCCCAAAGGCATGATCGTACTTAACAAGTCTGGCGCGGGCGGTGCGGTGGGGTGGAAGTATGTGCTCAATCAGAAGCCGGATGGCTATACCCTGGCCGTGGTGACCGGTGAGTTTGTGACATTGCCCCTGCTCAATCTGTTTGACCGTTCTTACAAGGATTTCACGCCGCTGGTTCAGTTGAATGCCGATCCGACAACACTGGTGGTGCACAATGATTCGCCCTATAAATCTGTAGAGGATTTTCTGGCTGCCGCCAAAAAAAATCCTGATGGCATGAATGTGGGTACGCCGGGCACGGGTGCCGTTTACGATGTCGCGCTCAGTGCGTTCGAGGTCAAGTCAGGCACCAAGGTGACGCATGTTCCCTATCCCGGATCGGGGCCGTCTCTGCTGGCTTTGCTGGGTAAACAGGTAGACGCGGTGGCCACCAGTCCCGCCGAGGCGGCTGAATATGTGCGCAGCGGCAAAATGCGCCTGCTGGTCGTCATGAATGAGGAGCGCGTGCCAGAGTTCAAGGACGTACCGACAGCAAAAGAAAAGGGTATTGATGTCTCTTATGGCACCTGGCGCGGGGTTGCCGGCCCAAAAAATATGCCGGCCGAAGCGGTCAGGGTGCTCAAGGCGGCATTTGAGAAAGTGGCGCAGGATCCTGAATTGATCAAATCGATCAAACAGCAGAACCTGGGCTATGTGTATGCTGATGGTGAGGCATTTGCACAGAAGATGGCTCTGGAAACAGAAGGATACAGCAAGGTTCTCAAAGAACTGGATATCAAGTAATCAAGCCCGTTTTCAGAACTCACATTTGACATATTGCCCCATATGGACGGGGCCAAGGAATTGTTATGACCGAACCCACCCCCTATCGTTACCCCAATCCGAAAGAAGCGTTGAAAGACATTGTCGTGCCCAACGCCGTGCCCGAAGACGAACGCATCTGGGTCCCGCAGGCGCCCAATGTATGGTTTCGTCCACTCTGCCTGAACGTCTCGCAGGGATACTGGATGAACCTTTTGCGTGTTAGAAAATCCGGCGTACTCAGCTGTCATCGGCATCCCCAGCCAGTACACGGTTATGTGATCAAAGGCACCTGGCGTTATCTGGAGCATGACTGGGTGGCTACCGAAGGCAGTTATGTTTTTGAACCGCCCGGTGAAACCCATACGCTGTATGTGCCCGAAGACGTGGAAGAGATGATTACCATGTTCCAGGTCAATGGCATTATGTACTACGTGGACAGCGAAGGCAATCACACCGGCTACGAGGATGTCTTCACCAAGCTGGACATGTGTCGCAAGCATTATGAAAGCGTCGGCCTGGGCGTCGACTATGTTGACCAGTTCGTACGCTGATCATGAGCAGCAAAGCCAATTATGATTTTTCGCACCGCACTGCCGTGGTGACCGGTGCCAGTAGCGGGATCGGCCTGGATATTGCGCAGCGCCTGCTGGCTGCCGGGGCCAATGTGACAGTCTGGGACTTGAAGGCGCCGCCGCAGGCGTTGCAGCAGCAGGGTGTGCGGTTTGATCCGGTTGACGTTTGTGATGACCGCTCTGTACAAGCCGCTTGCAATGCCGTCGTAGCCAATTGCGGGCAGATCGATATGCTGGTCAATTGTGCTGGCTTCGCCGGTTCTACATTGCCGCTGGAAGAGAGCGATCCGCAGGAATGGCAGCGAGTGATTGCCGTCAATCTGCTGGGGGTATACAACACCTGTCGGGCGGCTGTTCCTGTGATGAAGCAGGCACAGGCAGCGCGTATCGTCAATATCGCTTCGCTGGCAGGCAAGGAAGGCACGCCAAACGCCTCGGCCTATAGCGCGGCCAAAGCGGCGGTGCTGGCGCTGACCAAATCACTGGGCAAGGAACTGGCGCAAACCCAGGTCCGTGTGAATGCCATTGCGCCTGCCGCGATTAACACGACGCTGTTGCAGCAGATGTCGCCGGCACATGTGCAGACGATGATAGACAAAAGCCCGATGAAGCGGCTGGGCGAATGTGAAGAAGTGTCCGAACTAACTCTATGGCTGCTGTCCGCCTCATGCTCGTTCAGCACGGGCGCGGTGTTTGACCTTTCCGGCGGTCGCGCCACCTATTGATCATATTGGAAAACTCATGAGTTTCAGACAAGATTTGCTTGAAGGAAAAACCGCGGTGGTTACCGGCGGCACCCAGGGTATAGGACGCGCCATCACAGAGGAACTGGCCGCGTTGGGCGCGCGGGTTTATGCCGCCGGCCTGCCATCTGCCAGCCAGGAATCGTACCGCCACGCGACAGTGACAGAGGTCATCGTTGACGTGACCAGTGACAAGGACGTGGCGGCGTTCGCAGCGTCCCTGGACAAAGTGGATGTGTTGATCAATTGCGCGGGCATCATCGCCCGAGTCGAGGAGTTCAAACTACCCGTGTTCGAGCGGGTGATTGATGTCAATCTGGTGGGTACCATGCGTTTGTGCGAGGCCTTGCGTCCCTTGCTTGCTGCATCTACCGGTTGTATTGTGAACATGGCCTCCATGCTCAGCTTTTTTGGGGGCGGACTGGTGCCTGGTTACAGCGCCAGCAAGGGAGGCATTGCGCAACTGACCAAATCGCTGGCCATTGCTTACGCGGCAGACGGCATTCGCGTCAATGCAGTCGCTCCGGGCTGGATCGCCACACCCCTGACTGAAGCGCTGCAGAAGGATGAGAGCCGGGCCCGGCCCATTCTGGACCGCACGCCCCTCAAGCGCTGGGGAACCCCCGAAGACGTGGCGCGTGCAGTCATCTTTCTGTGTTCGGATGCGTCTTCATTCATGACGGGTGTTATCATGCCGGTTGATGGTGGCTATATGGTAACTTGAATTTTCATCATGACAATATCGACTTTCCCGCAGGACAAGACTGGTCAGCCGGTGGCCGGCACCGCTTCCTTCTCCAAATTCATGCGCGTACTGGATGCGATCGCTGGCAACGCAGGGCCGGGCGTCACGATCCAGGATCTGAGCGTGTCGGTGGGCTATCCCAAACCGACGCTATACCGGATCGTGGATGCCTTGCTGGCCGAAGGCCTGATCATCAATAAAGGCGGACAGTTGTTTGGTCTGGGACCGCGCCTGATCAGTCTGGCCAGCCAGGCGCTGGAGACCTCCGATCTTCGCAAGGTGTGCCGGGAGCAGTTGATGGCGCTGCGCGATCTGACCAGTGAGACCGTTCATCTGGCCGTACCGGTCAATGGCGCGATGACCTACATCGATAAACTGGAAAGCCCGCAGGCGGTGCGCATGAACTCGCGGCTGGGCAGCCAGGTCACCTTCTATTCAAGTTCAGTCGGCAAGGCGTATCTTGCTGCGCTCAAGGATGATGCGCACCGGCGCAGGCTTGTCGGCGCGATCACATTTGAAAAATTCACAGACAATACATTGTCTGGCCCCGATGCGCTGTATCAGGAAATTCGCGATATCGAACAACAGGGGTATTCAGAAGATCGTGAAGAGAACGAGCTCGATATTTTTTGTTATGGCTGCGCCATTGTAGATCAGCATGCCCGTCCGGTAGCATGTATCAGCATCAGTATCCCTCTGTTTCGCATTGCTGCCGATCGTCGCAAAACATATATTGAACCGCTCATGGATGCGTGTAAAGTCCTGTCCCAGAAGCTGCGCTTGCTCGATATTGACGCCTGAGCGAGTGCTCGCGCCCGGCCCAACCCGGGTCAAGCCATGAACCGATTCCAAGTTCAGTTCTGTGGCCATCTTCCGGCAAACGGTGATCGAGCCGGCCACGGTCGGGGTCACGACCGCGGTCCGCACCTTGCAAACTATTTCACTTGCATTAAGCACAAAAAACGGCGATCTGCGTACGAAAAAAATTACCCCAGAGATACGCATTGGATTGACAAGAAGATTTGAAAAGACAATAATCGCACCTGTACGTACAGGTTGTACGTACAGAGTCATGGCAAAGATAAGAAGCACGATCCACAGCCATGCACCAGACTATTCATTTTCTTTAATACTTCCCCTTTGACAAAAGGCTGGGTCGGATGATGACACAAGAGCGTTCAATATTTCCCATGTTCCAAACCATGCAGAAAATCCCTGGTGGATTGATGCTTATTCCCCTGATTCTGGGCTCGATACTGGGGACATTCGCCCCCGAAGCCCTTGGAATTGGCAGCTTTACTACAGCGCTGTTTCAAAACAGTGCCATGCCGCTAATTGCATTGCTGATTTTCGCTACCGGTACGCAGGTCAATATGCGCACCGGCGGCCCGATCCTGGCAACGGCAGGCACCATTCTTCTCTGTAAAACGATTATTCCGGCCAGCCTGATTGTGCTGCTGGGCAGCTTTGTTGGTATTGACGGCGTATGGGGTGTCTCTATCCTGGCGCTGCTGGCTGCATTCGACAACAGTAACGGCGGTCTGTGGCTCGCTTTTACCGGCCAGTATGGCGACGCCCGGGACCGGGGCGCTTATGTGGCCAGCGCCGTGAATGACGGACCATTTTTCAGTCTGCTGTTTCTGGGCGCTTCGGGCCTGGGTGATATTCCGTTAATCGCGCTTGTCGCGGCATTGGTGCCTTTCCTGCTGGGCGTCCTGGTTGGTAATCTGGACCTGCAATGGCGCAAGGTGCTCGATCCCGTGCCCAATATCGTGATTCCATTTTTTGCATTTGCGCTGGGTACCGGCATCAATCTGTCGGCGATCGTCAGTGGTGGCACGACCGGCATCATCCTGGGCTTTCTGATTAGCCCCATTACCGGTTTCCTGGTTTATATGGGGTACAAAATCATCCTGCGGCGCGGCGGTAAAAGCGGCATCGGCTTTGCCGCTGGTACGACCGCAGGCAATGCCATTGCGACACCGGCCATTGTGGCTGCTGCCGATCCACGCTTTCAGGTCTATGTTGAAACTGCGACCGCGCAGGTCGCGGCATGCGTGCTGATCAGTTCAATCATGGCGCCGCTGCTGGCTTCTTATTTCCTGAAAAAATCTGGTGAATTAAAACCGGTAGATGACGGTATCTCGGGCGTTGCTGCGACTGCCGGGGAACCGGCGAAGTTATGAAGCCGCAGATAGCAATCATTGCGGATGATCTGACTGGCGCCGGAGATTCGGCCGTGCAGTTCGTTCGCTGTGGCTGGGAAACACAGTTGTATGTGGGTGGTTCCGAAGAGGCTTTTGCGTTGGGCGATATGCAGGCGCAAGTGGTTTCGGTCAACAGCAACAGCCGGGCCATGGCACCGCAGGCGGCAGCCCAGGCGGTTGCCCGCGAAATGCAGACTTTTCGCCAGCATGACGTGCGCCATGTATTCAAGAAGGTAGATTCCACCTTGCGTGGGGCATTCGCAGCGGAGATTGAAGCGGCCCGCCAGCAATGGCATGAGAATGCGATCGCCGTGGTATGCCCGGCCTATCCCGCCACCGGCAGAACATTGGAAAATGGCGTGTTGTTGGTCAATGGCATTCCGGTGACAGAAACCTCGGCGGGGACCGATCCGGTCACTCCCGTCACGGAAAGTTCCGTGCCGGTAATGCTCGACTGCAATCTGGTCAGCCCGACGCTAGAGGATACGCCAGCCACGCTTGCGCAGAAAATCGGCAGTGGCGGACCGATCGTGGTGGTGGATGCCCGTACAGACGCCGATCTGAAACGGCTGGCACAGGCCATTGTGATGCTTGGCGAGCGTGCGTTGCCGGTGGGCGCTGGCGGACTGGCAATGGCGATGGCTGCCGCGTGGGCCAGTGACCCTGATTCAGGTGACATCGTTTTGGCCGTGGTGACCTCGCAGCACAGTGCCACGCGTGCGCAGGTGACTGCGCTGCAAGAGCACGGTGCGACGATATTGACTGCCGAGCCGCAAGTGCTGGGTGATGATGCCCTGTGGCAGTCATGGCAGCAGCAGATGCTTGCACGTGTCGCCGGCGGCGACGATGCCAGCCGGATTCTGGTGCTGCTGGCGCCTGCCCGCCAGGTGCCCGGGCTGACCTCGGCTCTGGTTGCCCGTCGTCTTGGCCAACTGGCGCTGGCGATTGTGCGTGCCGGCAAGGTCCGCGGCCTGATCGCTACCGGCGGCGACGGTGCCGAGCAGGTGATGTCGGCTTTGCAGGCGACCGGTATCCGCCTGATAGATGAAGTGTCCGGAGGGGTTCCTTTGGGCACGCTGATTGGCGGCGAATATGCCGGTATGCCGATTGTGACCAAGGCAGGTGGCTTTGGTTCGGAAAATGTTTTGATTCAGGCTGCAGAAACCCTGACGGAAAGGAAATTCAAATGAGCACGAAAAAATTGCCCGTATTGGCGGTAACCGTTGGCGACGTCGCCGGCATTGGTCCTGAAATTACAGCCAAAATGCTGTTGAACCATCCTGGCCTGCGCGATATTGCCAAATTTGTCGTCATCGGTGATGTGGCTGCACTGCGCAAGGCGGTGTTGAACCTGAACGGAGACGTGAGCAAGGTGCGGGAAATTTCGGCACCGGGGCAAGCGACCAACGAAGCGGGCACCATCGAGATCATCCAGGTGGGACCGTCTCTTGAGGACGTCGAGCTGGGCAAGCTGGACGCACGTGCCGGCGCCGGCTCTGCGCTGTTTGTCATGAAAGCCTGTGATCTGGCCCGCAAGGGTGAGGTTGACGGCATCGTCACCGCGCCGTTGAACAAAGCAGCCATGCATCTGGGTGGGCATAAGTGGCCCGGTCATACCGAACTGCTGGCCCATGAATTCGGTGTCAAAAATTATTCTCTGGTGCTCTCGGCCGGTGATCTGTATGTATTTCACGCGACCACGCATGTGTCGTTGCGCCAGGCCATCGACGATGTGAACCCCAAGCGCATGGACGATATTTTGCAGCTGGTTCATGCTTTTTCCAAAGCCCTTAATCGCCAGGACGAGCCGATTGCCGTTTCTGGCCTGAATCCGCACGCTGGCGAGAACAATATCTTCGGTACGGAAGACAGTGCTATATTAACGCCTGCCATCGAACGGGCCAAAGCGGCGGGTATCAATGCTGTGGGACCCATTCCGGCAGATGCCCTCTGGCCGCAGGCTGTGCGAGGCAAATGGAAATTTCTGGTTGCGTGCTATCACGATCAGGGACATGCGCCATTTAAGGCAGTATACGGCGATGATGGTGTAAATATCACAGTTGGCTTGCCGGTTGTGCGCGTCTCTGTGGATCATGGCACCGCGTTTGATATTGCTGGTCAGAACATCGCACGTGAAGAAAGCCTGATTCTGGCTGCCGAGCGTGCAGCCAGCCTCTCCCTTGGCTGGTCTTCAGTATGGGAAGCAGCTTCAAAATCGGAAGGGGTATAGTTTTATTTTGGCGGGGATATCGTGCTTTATCTGAAAAAAATCGACGTAAAAAACAAAGGTAAAGAGGCGTTGTACAGGCAGGTTGCCGACAGCCTGAAAACCGCCATCTCTGAAAATCGGCTGCCTCCGGGCAGTCCGATTCCAAGCGAGAACGCGCTGTGCGGACACTTCAATGTGGCACGCAGCGTCGTGCGCCAGGCCCTGGCGCTGCTGGTTGACGATGGATATATTCTGAAACAGGCTGGCCGCTCTTCCGTGGTTGCTCCCCGCATGAAACACCGGCGCAATCTGCAAAACTCGCTCAGCTTGCATGCGCAGCTCGAACGCGAGGGAACGCACCTGCAGACGTCGGTGATCCGACTGGAAGAGGCCGCCTTTCCCGCAGAGGTTGCGGCGTTCTATGGCGACGTCGATGGTCTGCTGCTGGAACGCGTGCGGTATATTGACGATGAGCCTATTTCGTATGTGAAGACCTGGCTGCCCAAGGAATTTGCCTCCCTGAATAGCGAGGATCTGATCGATAAATCGCTACACCGTCAGTTGCTGGAGCGCTTTAATCGTGAGCCGCAGCAGGGGCGCAATCAGATTCAGACGGTTCCCAGCGACAAGATGCTGGCCAACTATCTTAAAGTGAAAAAAAGCGATGCGCTGCTGCAATTGCAGGCGTGTTATTACGATCAGCATGGATTGCCGCTGGAGTGGTTCACTGCCTGGCATCGGGCCGACCGTGTCGTCTTTGATATCGCGGTGGACGCCTCGCTGGACAATAATATCCAGGTCAAGGATTTTCAGCGATCAATCAAGTAGTTCAGATGCGTGGCGTGCTCACTGGCACGCCTACTTATTGCGAGTCAATACAGTTGCTCTCAATATCACGCACTGCAAACTTTGCTGCACGCTGCCAGGCCTGATCATTATCGCCGCGATAAGATAGCGTGCGCTCGCATACAGAGGCGTTTTGGTTCAGATCTACCATGGCATATTTGATCCAGCCCACCAGCGTACTCATCTTGTGCACTTCGCCAAAAAGCAGGTGACTTGCCCCGGCCTTTTTCGCGTCGGCTGCCAATGCTTCAAGTCCCGGTTCCGCGGCATTACATGTGTCATTTTGACAGGCTAGCGGCACTGTTTTTATCTTTGTGTTTTGCGCCAGGCCATGGCCAATTGCCTTGCTCAGTGCCTGTAAACGCCGGGCATGGTCGGCTGTCTGGTCTTTGACTTCGCCGGAGGTATCTTTAAAGGCGAAGTTCGCAGCGGCCAGTGTTAGCGGCGGTTTGGCTTGGGCGGTCACATTGAACGTGGCAGCAGCCAAACCGGTAAGCAGCAGCGACAATGGGCGCTGTCTGCAAGTAAAGCGATATAACGGCTGGTAAGCAAATGGCATGGCGGCCTCCTGTGATGGGGGAAGACGGACGCAGGGCGGGTCGTTTAAAGGCATTTCAACCATGAATGTAACGCAGGTTGAGCGGCAAGTCACGCGCGCAAACCAGCAGGGGTGCGGCGCGTGCAGATAGGTGCAATGCCAGCCTGGCTATGGGCTCAAGACAAATCAGTGCTGTGGTTTGCCGAAATAACCCATTTGGTCTAAAGTGCTTTGGATTTGGGATAAGGCCTGCTGCGCGCCCATGGCCAGTGAAACACTCTTTGTTGTTCTTTTTATATCTGCTTCGTGCATATTGATGCGAACAATCGGTGCCTTCTGGCGCTCGCCAAAGTAGCGTACGGTGGCAATGGCGGTGCCCGCACCCAGTTCGACAATAACGGGGCGCCGGGTCTTTTTCAGCCAGGCCTGCAGATACTGGTGCTGCTGGCGGCTACGGGTGTCCACCCAATGCCAGTCGTTGAACATCATGATGTTGGGTCGGGCAAGTGAGCCACAGTGCGGGCAGCGCGGGGGCAGATTCAGCAACTGGCACCGTTGGGTATCTACTTGCGGCTCAAAGCCGTCAGCTGGCCAGATGTCCTGTTCGCAAACGTCTATGCATTGCAAATAGTGAATTGAGCCGTGGCATTCAACGATCTGCTCTGGTGCAAAGCCTGCTTTCTGGAACTGGCCGTCGACATTGCTGGTAAACACAAATGCATTATTTGGCATTTGTGATGCTATTTGCCGCAGGATCTGAAATCCCGCGTGAGGGGTTGTCTCCCGATATAGGGCCAGGCGATGTCCATAAAACCCCCAGGCAAGCTCGGGGTGCTCGGGAAAATAAACGGGAGAGGCGATATCCTCGAAACAAATACCCGAGGCGCGCAGTGCCGGATAATGTTGCCAGAAGCCTTCAGCGCCGCGAAAATCGGGCAGCCCGGAATCCACACCCATACCGGCACCGGCAGTCACAAGCAGCCCGTCGGCTTCACTGATCAGCGTGGCCGCCTTTTTTATAAAGGCTTGTTGTGATGATGAGTTCATGAGAGGGCCGGCAGAGTTAATTTAATTTTTAATTGACGCAACAGGTAACGACCTATCTTCCCATATTTTCGGCACAGGCGCGAATTTTGGTCGCAGCTTGCAGGCAGAAAATCGTAAATGAATATCTATTTGCTCAGAATCATAATCTTATGTGGCAGATCGGCGATTTAAATGCAAGCCTGGATCGCCGATTGTCCGCCGCGCATACCGGACTTCAGATCACGGAGCGTTTTTCGCACCGATGCACTCAATTGGGGTAACGTTGAGGTTTGTGTCGCTTTCAAAAAGTGACGTGACAGTGTCAATATGCGCCCAACTAATAATGGAATAGGGCGAACGCTTAATTTATATTCGATCGTTTTTTGCGTTGTTTGTGGTTAAGTTATTAGATCACGATCCTGGAACTTTTACCTCAAATGTAATGGTTTTTTTATTCCGGGAGGCAAGCACCAAGCAGGGGGTGCGCCAACAGATTCGGCTGCGGCTTTGTTGCCAAAAACGCGAATCAGACACGGAGTCGCGAACTAAAAACGAAATTGCGAACCAAAAGCGCCAGCCAAAAACAAAAACGCCAACCGATAACGGCTGGCGTAAGTGCTTGATCTTGATGGTGGCCTGGGGCAGAATCGAACTGCCGACACAAGGATTTTCAATCCTCTGCTCTACCGACTGAGCTACCTGGCCAACAAAGAACGAAATAATACACTAGTTTTTGGCTTGTGTATATATTTTGCAGCCTGCGTGGCATAAATATTTAAAAAGAGCCGCCGGAAGGTCTATAATCAACCTAATACCAGATCATAAAAGAAAATTCAAGATATTACGGCCATGTCACTTGACGTTCTTACCTTCGGTTTGAATCATCATTCGGCGCCGGTGTCAGTGCGCGAACGGGTTTCCATGCCCGAACAGCTGCTGCGCCCGGCGCTTGACGGCTTGCGCTCGGCGTTTGGCGCCAGGGTGCAGGAAGCCACGATTCTGTCTACCTGTAATCGCACCGAGATCTACTGTGCAGCCCAGCCTGAAGTGGCTGAGCACATCCCCTCATGGTTGGCCGAGTTCAATTCGCTTGAAGCCAACGAGCTGCGTCCGCACCTGTATCAGTACAACAAGGATCTGGCCGTACGCCACGCCTTTCGTGTTGCCAGCGGGCTCGATTCCATGGTGCTGGGTGAGCCGCAGATTCTGGGCCAAATGAAAACCGCCGTACGCGCGGCCAGCGACGCCGGGTCCCTGGGCACCTTGCTGCATCAGCTGTTTCAGAAAACCTTTTCGGTGGCCAAGGAAGTTCGCACGCAAACGGCTATCGGTGCGCAGTCTGTGTCCATGGCTGCGGCCTCGGTTCGGCTGGCCCAGCGGGTGTTTGGTGATCTGTCCAAAACCAGGGTGTTATTTATTGGTGCCGGTGAGATGATTGAGCTGTGCTCTACCCATTTTGCTGCGCAAAAGCCCTCCTGTATGGTCGTGGCCAACCGCACGCGCGAGCGTGCTGAAACGCTTGCTTCGCAGTTTGATGGCAAAACCATGAAACTGGCAGACCTGCCCGAGCGTTTGGCTGAATTTGACATAGTGGTGTCCTGTACGGCCAGTTCCCTGCCCATATTGGGTCTTGGGCTGGTGCAAAAAGCTTCCAAGGCGCGTCGCCATATGCCCATGGTCATGATCGATCTGGCCGTGCCGCGCGATATCGAGCCCGAAGTGTCGCAGCTGGATGACGTCTATCTGTACTCGGTCGATGATCTGGGCCGTTATGTGCAACTGGCTAGTGATTCGCGCCAGGCTGCTGTGGTTCAGGCAGAGGCCATTATCGACAGCCGTGTCCAGAATTTCATGCATTGGATGGACTCGCGCGCGGTGGTGCCGGTTATTCGCAACCTGAACCAGGGCGCCGATGCCATCGTGCAGGCCGAATTGGACCGGGCTCGCCGCCTGCTGGCCAAGGGTGAAAACGCCGACCAGGTTCTTGAACAGTTTGCCCGCAGTCTTACCCAGAAGTATCTGCATGCCCCTATGGTCGCGCTCAACCGTAGCCAGGGCGACGATCGTGCTGCGCTCATGGATATGCTGCCTCGTCTCTTTCCGTATCAGGATTCCAGCCATTAGCGGTGCTCTGGCCCGCTATCATTGGCGGCGGCGCTAAGCTGGCGTCGCCCTTTTCCTGAACACGCCGTTTTCTTCCAATATTCGTTATGAAATCATCAATGCGCTCCCGTCTGGAGCAAATCTCGCATCGCCTGATTGAGGTGGACGCACTGCTTGCCGAACCCGATGCCGCCAACGATATGGACCGGTTTCGCAAGTTGTCGCGTGAGCGCGCGGAAATTGATCCGGTGGTAATGCTGTTTCGCAGCTACGAGTCAACCGAAGCCGATCTGCAGGCCGCGATGGACATGTCCTCGGATCCGGAACTGCGCGAAATGGCCGAGGAAGAGCTGAAACTGGCCAAAGCGCGCCTGGAAGAGCTGCAAGAGCAATTGCAGGTGCAATTGCTGCCGCGGGATCCCGACGATGGCCGCAGCGTTTTTCTGGAAGTGCGGGCCGGTACCGGCGGCGATGAAAGCGCTATTTTCAGCGGCGACCTGTTTCGCATGTACAGCCGCTATGCCGAGCAGAAAGGCTGGAAAGTAGAAGTGATTTCCGAGAACGAATCGGAAATGGGCGGTTATCGCGAGATTATTGCGCGGGTCGATGGCGATGGGGTGTATGGAAGACTGAAGTACGAGTCCGGCGCGCATCGTGTGCAACGGGTGCCCGAAACCGAATCGCAGGGCCGGGTGCATACCTCGGCCTGCACGGTCGCCGTTTTGCCCGAGGCCGATGAAATATCGGAAGTGGCGCTGAACCCGGCCGATCTGCGCATCGACACGTACCGGGCCAGCGGTGCGGGCGGTCAGCATATCAATAAAACCGATTCGGCTGTGCGCATTACGCATATTCCAACCGGCATCGTTGCCGAGTGTCAGGACGACCGTTCACAACACAAGAACAAAGCGCGTGCCATGAGTGTGCTGGCGGCCCGCATCAATGATATTGAACGCCAGAAGCAGCAGCAGAAAGAAGCGGCTGAACGCAAGAGCCTGGTGGGAACGGGTGACCGTTCCGAGCGCATCCGCACTTACAATTATCCCCAGGGCCGGGTCACGGATCACCGAATCAACCTGACTTTGTATAAACTGGCACAAATCATGGAAGGCTCGCTGGACGAGCTGACGGGTGCACTCATTGCAGAAAGACAGGCCGAGCTGCTGGCAGCCCTGGGTGACGACTCTCTGTAAGCATCTTGCAATATTGAATATCGATTACATCATTCGGCCGGCGCGATACCGGCAGTAGTAGAAGGAGCAGGAATGGCGCTGGCCATCACGATTGAATCTTTGACGCGAACCAGTGGCCTTCCGCCACTTGAGACCCGGATGCTGATTGGTCGCACGCTGGGCGTCTCGCGTTCCTGGATGATTGCACACGACCGTGATCCCTTGAGCAATGAGCAGGTTGTACAGATTCGCGCCCTGATCGAACGGCGCGTAAGCGGAGAGCCCATGGCCTATATCATGGGCGAGCGCGAATTCATGGGCCTGACATTTGAGACGTCTGCTGCGGCGCTCATTCCCCGTCCGGAAACGGAGCTGCTGGTAGAAACCGCGATCGATTATGTGCGCGAACACCCCAGGGCCAATGTGCTGGACCTGGGCACCGGAACAGGCGTCATTGCCGTATCCATCGCTCGGTTCTGCCCTGGCGCGTTGGTGCTGGCAACAGATAAGAGCCCCGATGCCCTGGCGCTGGCGCGACGCAATGCGGAAAAACATCGTACCGCGCACGTGCGTTTTCTGGAAAGCGACTGGTTTGATGGTATTCCACAACAGGCTTTCGATCTGATCGTGTCCAACCCGCCTTATATACGGCGTCATGATCCCCATTTGCAGCAGGGTGATCTGCGTTTTGAGCCGCCCATGGCGCTGACTGATTACTCCGACGGGTTTGCTGCCATCCGGCGCATTATCGCCGGCGCCCGGGCTTACCTGTCAAATGGAGGCTGGATGTGGATTGAGCACGGATGGGATCAGGCCGAGCACGTTCGCTATATGCTGGGCAAGGTTGGCTTCAAAAATATTGAATCTCGCAATGATTTATCCGGTATTGAGCGCATTTCCGGTGGTTGCTTTACTATTTAGCGTTAAACTCTTTTGAGAGATGGCCAGATGATGGAACTGGTTTCTTTCAATGCTGACACAGGTGAATACAATGAGCGAAGTAGAGAATTTTATCCGAGAGACCGTTAAAGAACACCCCGTTGTGTTGTTTATGAAGGGCACGGCTCAGTTTCCACAATGCGGCTTCTCTGGCAAGACCATCCAGATTCTGCGTGAATCAGGTGTAAAAAAACTGGTTACTATTAATGTGCTGGACGACCAGGAAGTGCGTGAAGGCATCAAGCGGTTTTCGAACTGGCCTACTATCCCTCAGCTTTATGTTAAGGGTGAGTTCATTGGCGGTTCGGATATCGTGAGCGAAATGCACGCAAGCGGCGAGCTCAAATCTGTGCTGCAGCAGGCTGGCGCGTTCTAATCCTGAATGCGGACGCAGTCAGGGCAGGCGTTTTGCCTGCGCAGGGCTGTTCTCTACCGGCGCCACGAGCTGTTGCGCCCGTACCGCTTTGACTGCCATCAATCCATAATGGGTGCATACCAGGATTGAAAATACGGGCATGACAAAGCCGGCAAACGGGATCAGGGCAATGGCTGCGCAGATCAGCCCGATCAGCCAGAAACCACGACTGTAATGGCGGAGCACATAGACCCGTTCTTCAAGGGTCGCATGTTCGACAATGGCGTCAAGCCGGGTCATGTGCGAGAACGCATACGCGCCCCAGAATAACGATAGCGCGATCCCCGCAAAGGGAATCAGCCAGAGCGGCAATGTAATTAGCCAGCCGACCACGAAAATCGTACTCACCTTGACCGTATTGGCCAGGCTGGTTACCGTGGCATTTTCGCCTTTTTTCTGGACATCCGGGTAGCTTCCATCGCCGATCACTTTCAATGCCAACGGCATGACCAGAATGGCTGCGGCCGCCAGTCCCGCGATGCCGCTGACCGCGAGCAGGGCGACAAAGGTCAGCACACCGGTGAGCCAGTCGCTCATGGTGACAAATCCCCAGCCAGACAGTCGCGTTGATACTGACTG
Organism: Advenella incenata; assembly: GCF_004217095.1. GTDB lineage: Bacteria > Pseudomonadota > Gammaproteobacteria > Burkholderiales > Burkholderiaceae_B > Advenella > Advenella incenata. The sequence continues at coordinate 484,012 of NZ_SHKO01000002.1, forward strand.
GAACCAGCCCCAGTGCATGGCGGTATTGTCCAGCCAGTTATCCAGGGGCCCCCAGGCGAACACCAGCAGTATCACAGCTGTGATCAGGGCGATGACAAACGGCAATACAACAGCAAACAGCATGGAAGGGCGCATTTGCGTGGCGAGTCCTTTGCTGAACGCGGCGGCGACACTGACATAGGGCGGTTGTTTCATGGGTACGACCAGCTTTTGTGAGAACTGAGATTATTGACGCGCATTGCGGGCATCAGCCGGGATGAAATCCGGCTGCGTACTGCGCCAGGGGTTGATATCCAGGCCGCCACGCCGAGTATAGCGGGCATAGACGGTCAGGGCCTCTGGCGCGCAGGTATGCATGATATCGCAAAAAATCTGCTCTGCGCATTGTTCATGAAACCCGTTATGTCCCCGATAGGAAACAATATACTTCAGGAGCGAGGCATGATCGATGGCAGCGCCGGTATATTCGATTTGCAGACTGCCCCAGTCCGGCTGACCGGTGACGGGACAGTTGGATTTGAGCAGATTCGTGCGCAGCGTCTCGTGTCTGGATTGCGTGGCATCAGCCTGCAGCAATCCGGCGTCAGGCATGTAAGCCGAGACGTCGATGTCCAGGGTGTCAAGCAGGGTCCCTTCAAGCTCGCCCAGTGTCTGGATCGCAAAATCTGCCGGAGTAAACAGCGTGACGCCGACCGGGGCGCCGGCGGCGGCGCTCAGATCCTGCTGCATGCGGGCAAGGACGGCATCGCCGTCGGGCATGGCGGTCTGGTTGAATGAGTTCAGATACAGCTTGAACGACTTGGATTCGATAATGTGCGTACTGCTGGCAGGAAAGAAAAAACGCGCGAGGGCCACTTGCGGTTTGCCTTTGGGATCCAGCCAGGACAGTTCGTAGGCATTCCAGATATCGGCGCCGTGCCAGGCCGGGTGCGGCTGCAGGCTAAGGTGCGCACGCCCGGCATCACGGGCAATGGGAAACAGCAACGACGGATCATAGTGTTCGGGATACTGGGTTTCTTTTCCCAGCGGTGCATGCAGCAAAGTGGAGTCTGACATGGAATGCCTCACAGTGATTGAATGCGGATCGTGCGTGCGCGCGCTGGATTCCCGGAAGTGAGCTTGCCTGCCGCCTGTGTGTTGGCGCTGTGGGTGGATGGCTGGCGATGACGATTGTCATGATCGTCATCCGCTTGCGCAAAGCCAGTGTCCACGGTTGTGTCGGCGGCATCGGCAAAGGTGTCGGCGTCGAAGGCTTTGTCGCCGTTTTCGTCGGCAACACCGGTCGGTCGCAGGCCGGCAAAGTCAAACAGATTGCGGTCCATCAGGTGCGATGGCGTAATTGCCGACAGAGCCTTGAAGGTGTTCCATACTTTCTTGGGGCTTTCCTTTTCCCATGCGGCAATCATGCGACCCACTTCCTGGCGTTTCAGGTTTTCCTGGGAACCACAAAGATTACAGGGAATGATGGGGAACTGCTTGAGTTCGGAGTAGGCGATCAGGTCCTTTTCCGCGATATAGGCCAGCGGACGGATCACGGTATGCCGGCCGTCATCGGAAACCAGCTTCGGCGGCATGGACTTGAGTTTTGCCGCATAAAACAGGTTCAGGAAAAAGGTTGCCAGAATATCATCGCGGTGGTGGCCTAGCGCAATCTTGGTGGCGCCCAGTTCGGCGGCGACACGATACAGAATGCCGCGGCGCAGGCGGGAGCACAGCGAACAGGTTGTCTTGCCTTCCGGAATCAGGCGTTTGACAATCGAATAGGTATCCTGATTTTCGATATGAAACGGTACACCCAGTTCGGTGAGATAGTCGGGCAGGACATGTGCAGGAAAGCCGGGCTGCTTCTGGTCCAGATTCACCGCGATAATATCGAAATGAATGGGCGCGCGTTTTTGCAGGGCCAGCAGGATATCCAGCATGCTGTACGAGTCTTTGCCGCCTGAGAGGCAGACCATCACTTTGTCGCCGTCTTCTATCATGTTGTAGTCGACGATAGCGGTGCCGGCCTCACGCATGATGCGTTTGGTCAGCTTGTTGTCGTGCTGGCGCTGTTTCTGGGCAGCCTGATGGCTGGAAGGGGCAACAGAAGTCATGATGGTGACGTATTCATGTCCAAAATAGGAAAGGTCCGCGCGTCGCTAGCGGGTCGCTTCAACTTCAATGCCAACGGCGGCGCAATCGGAGAAAGCCAGGGGCTTGCCGATACGCAGGCGTACGCGGAAAACCTCGGGAAAATCATTCAAAATGCGCTGTATAACCATGTCGCCCAGCGTTTCCACCAGATGAACATGCGCGCGCGTGCATTCTTCAATAATCGCTTCGCGCAGCTTGCGGTAGTCCAGCACGCTGCGAATATCATGATCATTGACCTGCTGGTTAACTTGCATGTCGATATCGGCATCAATATGCAGGGGTTGGGTGGCGCGCAGTTCGTGCTCCAGGATGCCAATGCGGGCATCCAGCGCGAGCCGGGTGAAAAAAATACGGCGAGTGGTCATGTGAAATCGGTCAAAGAGGCACCGGAAAAGTCCGGTTTTTATTCAGGATGCTATTGTAGTGTTTTAGGGTAGCAGCCGGGGGTACAATACGCTTTGTTTAGATAAATTCATGATTAAACGAGGATTTTTCCTAAAAATGCAGCAGGCTGTCTATGATGCCATTGTGATTGGCGCAGGCCCGGCGGGTGCGTCCTGTGCGGTGTGGCTGGCCCATATGGGGTTTTCTCCCCTGATTATCGAGTCCAACGGACGCGCCGGCGGTTTAAGCGCCAGCAATCCGTTCGAGGATACCTGGAATGTGACGGCGCCCGGATTGACCGGCGAAGAGGTGGCCGCCAGAATCAAACTGAGCCTGGATAGCGCCCGCGTGCCGGTGCTGCTCAATTCACACGTTACCCGTATCGAACGCGAGCAGGCGGGCCAGGGCGGCCAGGCGCATTTCAAGGTGTACTTCGGTGCAGACCTGCCGTTGCTCGCACGCTTTGTCGTTATTGCAAGTGGGGTAGAGCCCAGGAAGCCGCCGGAGTGGGAGCGTGAGCACTATGATGACGTTCTTGTTGGCCCCGGCAAGCATGTGGCCAATTATGAATTTGCCCTCAAGGATGTGGCCATTCTGGGCGGGGGCGATAATGCCTTTGAAAACGCCCTGTTTCTGAAAGAACGAGGCGCCAAGTCTGTGCATATCTATGCGCGTACGCTACGGTGCCAGCGCCACTGGATGAAGTTTCTCAATGAATCGGACATCACCACCGGCGCCTACACCTTTGACCCGGCCACCCGTCAGGTTAATGACCGAACCTACGATGCTGTGCTGGTGCTTTACGGTTTTCGCGCCCGCTTGCAGGGCATGCAGGATCTTGGGCTCGATTGTGATGAACTCGGTTATGTGCGTACCGATTTTAAAACGACGCAAACCAATCTGCCGGGCATTTACGCGATTGGCGAAGTCACGCACCGGCAGCATCCTTGCGTGGTGACATCGATGGCAGATGGCGTGGTGGCGGCAAAGGCGATTCAGAAGCAGCTGGAGCAAGGCGTCGCCTGATCCGGTCAATATCGCCGCACAACTCGGGCAGTTTGCGGATCAGCCTTTCGGCAGGGCGAAAGACAATATCCGGATCCATGCCCAACAGTTGATCGGGCTGTAGCGGCAAGCCCATTGAAGAAAAATAGCGGCCAAGGATGTTGCTTTGCCTGCTGATGTTTTTTGCGCCAAAGAGCACCGCCTGCGGCTGCGCAAATAGCAGTTGTTCCTTGCTGACAATCGGCGCAGGCGCTGACAAGGTTGCAAAGGCCGATTCGGCGCCGCAGGCGTGCAGGGCATCAATAACGAATGAACCCGCGCCCAGCGTATAGAGCGGCTCCTGGCTGACCAGAATGAAGGTTTTGATCTTCGCCGCGTTTTGGTAGCGCTGGCGCGTGGATCTCAGGATTTCCCGCAGTTCCCGCGCAGTGGCGTCGGCAGCGGCCTGGGTGCCGAACAGCGCGCCCAGTTCCCCAATATCGTCAATGATACGATCCAGGCTCGCAGGCGCCTGATAATGCACGGGTATATTCAGTTTGCGCAGGGCCGGGTACAGGTCCTTGCTATTCTTATAACCCCAGGCCAGAATCATATCCGGCCCAAGAAGCGCGATCCGTTCTACGTTGGGGGTAACGCCACTACCCACTTTCGGCAAGGTGCCGACAGCGGGCGGGTAGTTGCTGTGTTCGGACACGCCCAGCAAATGGTCGCCGGCACCCGCAGCATAGACAAGTTCTGTCAGGTGTGGCGATAAGCTGACGGCTTTTTTTTCTGTTGCCTTTATCGCAGGCGCTGCAAGCACGAACGAGCATGAGAGTGCCGCAAGCATTGTTCCTTTTATTGCAACTGTCATGGACAGAAAAGAGGGGTGCTTGCGGCAGGGCATGGTTTACATCCGGAATGCAAGATTCAGAAAGACATTGGAACCGGCGGAGTTATAGCCATATGAAGTCTCATATTTCTTGTTCAACGCGTTGTTCCAGTACACCTGGGCTTCCAGGTTCTTGCTGAAGGCGTAGCTGGCATGCAGGTTCAGCACGCCATAGCTGCCCAGCCGTTTGGCCTCTGTATTTTGCTTGTCGTCATAGCGTGCGCTGGTGTGGGTGAAGTCTGCACCCACTGTCGCCTGTCCGAAAGTATGGCTCGCCCCGATTCGATAGACTTGTTTGGCACGACGGATCAGCCGTTTGCCGCTTTCATCATCTTTCGGGTTCATGAAATCTGCGCCGGCGTAGATGCGCGTATTGTCAAAACGGTGTTCGGCATTGACGGAAATGCCGCGAACCGTGGCCCTGTCGACGTTTTCGGCGGTGCAGTTGAATGTCTCGTCACAGACGTAGCCATTGATCAGATCGCGATACCGGGTCTGCCAGGCGTTGATCGACAACGAGCTGGACTCTGTTCGCCACGCGGTGCGCAATTCAATGTTGCGTGAGGTTTCCGGTTTCAGATTTGGATTACCCTGATAGCCAAAGCTCAGCGGGGTGTACAGATCGGCAAAGGTGGGCACGCGATAGCCGGTATTGCCCGCCAGCCCGACGGACCATTCTGGCGTGATATCGAAATCGTAGCCCAGGCTACCGGTTGTTTTGCTGTTATAGCCGGAGACATTGTCGTTGCGCAGGCTGGCCTGGATGTGATGACGATTAAAGTCGCCACGGTAAATCAGCCCGACGGCATTGGTATGACGCTTGTCCTGTTCGTAGGTGGTGGTGCCAAAGATGCTTTCGTCTTTGCGCTCCAGCACCAGTGACAGCTTGTTCTGACGGTTGAGGGAGAAATTGTTCTGCCAGGAGTAGGTGCGCTGTATGCTGCCAAGCACTGAGTCGCCATATGAGGCGCGCGAGTCATACAGATTGCGGTTGACGCTGACCTGCAGCACGCTTTCCCACCAGTCGGTCAACTGGTTATTGCTGGTAACGGCGACCGATTGCTGGCGCATGATGCCAAAGGTATTGGTGTCGTAGGCGCCGCTATCGAAGTCGCCATGGGTGTAGCCGTTATAGAAAGAAATACCCAGGCGGTTGCCAGGTTTCCAGGTGTAGCCCAGTGCACCGGATAACGAGGCCTGCTCGTAGCCGTCCCGATCCCGGTTGTAGGTTATTGCGCCCAGTTTTTCACGGGTGGCATTAAAGCCATCGCTGCTGGCATAGCTGCCTGCCAGGCGATAGTCCCAGCCGTTGCTGGCGCCGGAGACACCCACGCTGGCTTTGAACAGGCTATGGGTACCCACGCCAATGTTGCCGAACACGCTTAGTGGTTTGTCCTGGCCATCGCTGCGCGTAATAATATTGATGACCCCGCCCATGGCATCAGAACCATACAGGCTGCTGGCTGCTCCGCGCACAATTTCTACACGTTCGATGGTGGCAGGATCCATGGCGCTCAGGTAGGTACTGCCGGTTGCCGGGTCATTGATGCGCTGGCCATCAACCATCACCAGCGTCTGCTGGGGGCCGGCGCCACGCACGAACAGCCCGGACAGCGTTTGCGGGCCACCGAGTTGATAGGTTTGAATTTGCGGCTGGCGGGCAAGCAGTTCGGTCAGGGATGTGGCGCCTGCATTGCGCAACGTTTCGCTTGTGATGACGCTGACATCGCCGTACACGTCGGAAAGCGCCTGGTTGGCGCGTGCAGGCGTGGCAACAATGGTTTCAAGACGGGTGACCGAGGCGTCAGGGGAGACGGCTGTGGAGGTTTGCGCCACGACGGCTGCAGGCAGAACCGCCAGGGCAAGCGCCATGGGGGTAAGGGAGAACTTCATATGGGTATACCGGTAAAGATGCGCGACCCCGCACATCAGGTTCGAATAAATGCTGTCTGGATAAACAGAGCAGCGGCAGTTTCAGGGCCGATGTCGGGCTGCAGGCCGAAGGCCTGATTACCGTTGCGGGGGCAGCACAGGTTGGCACGCCATATGGCGTGTTCTGTTTCCCGTTTACCATTCACTCCATGCACTGCACGGTGAATGCACCCTGAATGCGCGATTGTAATTGATTGGTACAGATCATGACAGTTGTCAGGCCATTTGGACGGCCTGCAGCTGCTATTTGCCTGCCGTTTGCAGGGGTTTGCCGGTGCAACGGTTGCAAATCCGCTACAATTTTGTATTAAATTCAACTAATTAGATCGAGCCTGAACGTGTCTTATCCTGCCCTGCCTTATCCCGTTGACTCCTATACCTCTGGTGCCCGTTTTGTGCAGGAACTGCAAAAGGGGCGGATCCTGGTGCTGGATGGGGCCATGGGAACCATGATTCAGCGCTATAAGCTGACCGAGGCCGATTTTCGTGGCGAGCGTTTCGCTGAACATCACCAGGACGTCAAAGGCAATAATGAGCTGCTCTCGCTGGTGCGTCCCGATGTCATCAGCCAAATCCATGAGCAGTATCTGCAGGCCGGGGCTGATGTTATTGAAACCAACACCTTTGGCGCAACCTCGGTAGCCCAGGGCGATTACGATCTGCTCGGCCTGGCCTACGAACTGAATCTGCAATCGGCCCGGCTTGCGCGCACGGCCTGTGATGCCTACAGTACGCCCGATCGTCCGCGTTTTGTCGCCGGCGCCCTCGGCCCGCAACCGAAGACGGCCTCCATTTCACCGGACGTGAACGATCCGGGGGCGCGCAATATTACCTTCGAACAATTGCAGGCGGCCTATGAAGAACAGCTTGCCGGTCTGCTCGATGGTGGCATTGATATTGTGCTGATCGAGACCATTTTCGATACGCTGAACGCCAAGGCTGCGATTTTTGCGGTGGAAACGGTGTTTGAGCAGCGCGGGATCCGTTTGCCGGTGATGATTTCCGGTACGGTAACTGATGCGTCCGGACGTATTCTGTCGGGCCAGACGGTGGAAGCCTTCTGGAACTCGGTGCGGCATGCCCGACCGGTTACCATTGGCCTGAACTGTGCCCTGGGTGCCGCCCTGATGCGCCCATATATTGCCGAACTATCCAAGATCTGTGATACCTGGCTTTGCGTGTATCCCAACGCCGGTCTGCCCAATCCCATGAGCGACACCGGATTCGATGAAACGCCGGACGATACCTCGAGTTTGCTGGAGGAGTTTGCAAACGCTGGTTTCGTAAATATGGTTGGCGGCTGTTGCGGTACGACGCCCGAGCATATTGCCGCCATTGTTCGCAAGGTGCAGCAGCTGCCGGCACGCACGGTGCCCGATGTGCCAGTCAAGACCCGCCTGTCTGGCCTGGAAGCCCTCAATATTGATGATGAATCGCTGTTTGTGAACGTGGGCGAACGCACCAACGTGACCGGCAGCAAGATGTTCCTGCGCCTGATCCGCGAAGAAAAATTCGATGAAGCGCTGACAGTGGCGCGCCAGCAGGTAGAAAACGGCGCACAGATCATCGACATCAATATGGATGAGGCCATGCTCGATTCGAAAGCGAATATGCGCCGCTTTCTGAATCTGATCGCTTCCGAACCCGACATTGCCCGGGTACCCATCATGATCGACAGTTCCAAGTGGGAAGTGATTGAAGAGGGCCTCAAGTGTGTGCAGGGCAAGCCGATCGTCAACTCGATTTCCATGAAGGAAGGCGTGGAGCCGTTTCTGGCGCATGCCCGCCTGTGCCGTAAATACGGTGCGGCCGTGGTCGTCATGGCGTTTGACGAAGACGGCCAGGCCGATACGCTGCAGCGTCGCAAAGATATTTGTGGCAAGGCCTATCATTTGCTGGTGGATGAACTGGATTTCCCGCCGGAAGATATTATTTTCGACCCCAATGTGTTTGCAGTGGCCACCGGAATAGAGGAACACAATCATTACGCCGTTGACTTTATCGAAGGCACCCGCTGGATTCATGACAATCTGCCGCACGCGCGGATCTCCGGCGGTGTCTCCAACGTAAGCTTTTCGTTCCGTGGCAACGAGGCCATGCGCGAAGCGATTCATACCGTATTCCTGTATTACGCCATTCAGGAAGGCATGACCATGGGGATTGTGAACGCCGGCATGCTGGGTGTGTACGCGGATATGGATCCGAAGACGCGCGACCTGGTCGAGGATGTAATACTGGATCGACAGGAGCCGGTGGGCAAAACCGATAGTGCCGACGAGCGCACGCCAACCGAGCGGCTGGTGGAGTACGCCGATGAAGTCAAAGGTAGCGGAACGAAAAAAGAGGCCGATCTGACCTGGCGCGAACAGGAAGTGGAAAAACGCCTGTCGCACGCCTTGGTGCACGGGATCACCCAGTTCATTGTTGAAGATACCGAAGAAGTGCGACAAAAGATCGCCGATCGCGGCGGGCGTCCCATCGAGGTGATTGAAGGGCCGTTGATGGACGGCATGAACGTGGTGGGTGATCTGTTTGGCGCGGGCAAGATGTTCCTGCCCCAGGTGGTCAAGTCTGCCCGGGTCATGAAGCATGCAGTGGCGCACCTTATTCCCTTCATTGAAGAGGAAAAACGCCAGATCGAAGCGGCCGGTGGCGATGTTCGTGCCAAAGGCAAGGTTGTCATTGCAACGGTAAAAGGCGACGTGCATGATATCGGTAAAAATATCGTCACCGTGGTGTTGCAATGTAATAACTTCGAGGTCGTCAATATGGGGGTCATGGTGCCGTGCGCGCAGATCCTTGCCAAGGCCAAAGAGGAAAAGGCCGATATTGTGGGGCTGTCCGGCCTGATCACGCCGAGCCTGGAAGAGATGGCGTATGTGGCATCCGAGATGCAGCGCGATCCTTATTTCCGTGACAACAAGATTCCATTGTTGATCGGCGGGGCGACCACCAGCCGCGTACACACGGCAGTCAAGATCGCGCCGCACTATGACGGTCCGGTCATTTATGTTCCTGATGCCAGCCGTTCGGTGGGCGTGGCGACCAACCTGGTCTCGGATCAGGTCGAGAATTATCTTGCGCAGGTGCGCGAAGAATATGAACTGGTGCGCGAGCGTCATGCCAATCGCAAAGCCACGCCAATCATTCCGCTGGACGAGGCCCGCAAGGGCGCACCGGCCATCGACTGGAGCAACTACACGCCGCCACGTCCGAAGTTCCTGGGTCGTCGTGAATTCAAAAATTTCGATCTGGCGCAAATTGTGCCGTTCATCGACTGGACGCCGTTTTTCCAGACCTGGAGTCTGTTCGGTCAGTATCCGAAGATTCTGGATGACAAGGTGGTGGGAGAGCAGGCACGTAAACTGTTCGAGGATGCGCAGGCGATGCTCAAAAAAGTGGTGGAGCAGCGTTGGCTGAGTGCGGGCGGTGTTATTGCGTTTTACCCCGCCAATAGCGTTAACCATGAAGATATCGAAGTTTATGCCGATGAATCGCGTGAAAAGGTGCTGTTCACCTGGCGCAACTTGCGGCAACAAAATGCCAAACGTGAAGGCGTGGCCAACAAGTGCCTGGCCGACTACATCGCGCCCAAGGAAACTGGGGTGAATGATTATATCGGTCTGTTTGCCGTTACCGGCGGTATTGGCATTGAGAAGCACGAGCAACGCTTTGAAGCGGATATGGATGACTACTCGTCGATTCTGCTCAAGGCCCTGGCCGACCGGTTTGCCGAAGGTTTTGCCGAATGCATGCATGCCCGGGTGCGTCGCGATCTATGGGGTTATGTCGCCGATGAGAGCCTGGATAGTCAGGCGCTCATTGATGAAAAATATCAGGGCATCCGTCCTGCGCCAGGCTATCCCGCCTGCCCCGAGCATCGTGTGAAAGTGGATATGTTCAACGTCTTGCAGACCGAAGACATTGGCATGTATCTGACCGATGGCATGGCCATGTTCCCGGCATCCAGTGTGTCCGGTTTTTATCTGAGCCATCCGGATTCGAGCTATTTCAATGTGGGGACGATAGGCCAGGATCAGTTGCAGGACTATATTGCGCGCAGTGGTCTGTCTGAAGAAGAGGTACGTCGTTCGCTCATGAGCGTACTTGGGTAAGCGTAGCGCTGAACGCATCACCGGGCAGGAGTGGTATGGCCGACAAACACGGAGCATTTCGCAAGCAGGCACTGGGTGCATTTGTACGCAGCGTTCGTGATCGCGTAACTCCGCAACAGGCTGGTATTGCCGGTGGACAGCGTCGCCGCACCCCAGGCCTGCGGCGCGAAGAAGTGGCCCAGCTTTGTGACATTAGCGTTACCTGGTACACCTGGATTGAACAGGGGCGCGATGTGTCTGTGTCGGCCACCGTATGGGCGCGGCTGGCTACCGTATTGCAAATGACCAGGGCAGAGCGTGCCTATCTGTTTGAACTGGCCGATGTCAGTGATCCGGATCACGACAGCGCTGTTGTCTCGGCACCGACGGCTTCGCTGCAGGCCTGCGTCGATAGTATCAATGCGCCAGCGTACATTCTGGACCGGCACTGGGACGTGTTGGCTTTTAACGCTGCGCTGGATCAGGTGTTTGCCGGATGGATGAGTGCACAGGCGCAGCCCAATCTATTACGTTTTATTTTCCTGGATGCACAGGCGCCAGACATTGTCGTGGACTGGGAAACGCGCGCCAATCGGGTGGTAGCGGAGTTTCGCGCAGATATCGGCGCTTATCTGGATGACGGGGAGACCTCCAGCCTGATTGATGATCTGCTGGCCGGCAGTTCTGTGTTCAGCCATTGGTGGGCGCGCCAGGTGGTTGTCGAGCGCGAAGGCGGCTTAAGGGAATTTAATCACCCGCAATTGGGTATCCGGCAATTCGAACAGATCACATTTCGCCTGGCCACCCAACCCGATTGCAAGCTGGTAATGCTGCTGCGTCAAGGGGTTTGCCCGGATATAACAACGCTCTGATGATTACTTGCGCTTTGGCGATTGCTCGGTTATTGTATTGACACCATCAAGGTTGTTACGGTTTTTCAGCCCCGCTTCAGGGGCAGATCGTGATAATCGCGGCTGTCCTTGGACAGAATTCGCCCGGGCTGCGGTCCGCTCTGAATGTGGCGCAGGATATGTGGTGTGGCTGATTTTCAACCTGGTTATTCAGATTTTTTAGTACAGCAAACAAATCCAACAAGGAGAAGTCAATGATTATTCGTCAAACTCGAATCGCGGCAGTGCTGGTAGCTGGCGCAATGCTGGCCGGATGTGCTACGCAAGGCGGCAATACGGCAGCAGGCACTGGCGTTGGCGCAGCATTGGGTGCCGGTCTGGGCGCGCTGATAGGGGATTCTTCCAAAAGCGCGGGTATCGGCGCCGGTATTGGTGCTATCGGTGGCGCCATTGTTGGCTATAACTGGGACCGCATCGTAGGTCGCGTAAATGACGCCGGCGGCAAAGAGCTGGGCATTTCCACCACCAAAATGCCCGACGGCAGCCTCAAAGTTAATATTCCTGAAGGGGCAACCTTCGATACGGCGAAGTACGATCTGAAACCTGCGCTGTTCCCTGTGCTTGATGCCCTGGCCCAATCAATGAATGAAAGCCAGCAACTGCGTCTTAAATCTGTCGGCCATACCGACAGCACCGGCAAAATGGCATTCAATCAACAGCTTTCTGTGAATCGCGCGCAAAGCGTGGTCAATTATCTGGGTGGCAAAGGCGTCAATACCAGCCGCATGAGCATTGAAGGTCGTGGTCCCAACGATCCGATCGCAGACAATGCGACCGCGCAGGGCCGGGCCCAGAACCGTCGCGTAGAGCTGTACCTGTACGCGGTTAAATAAGTCTTGTTGCCGTAAAGACGGCAGTTCTTAAAAAAACCCGCTGTCCGGTTTTATTACCGGAAGCGGGTTTTGAGTTTCAGATCAACTGCTGGCGCCGTGTTGGGCGGCAGCCGCAGAGATTATTTTTCAGAGTGCATGCGAAATTGCGACTGGTTCATTGCCATACCCAGCTTAAAGCCGGTGGGTTTAACCGGTGTGTTGACAGCAGGGTGTTGCTGATTGTTGTTATTGTTCTGTGTGCCAAATTCCTGGCGGAAGCGTGTTAGTAATTTCATTGTAGTTTCCTTTATTATGAGATTATTGTTTTTAATTTTCTGCGCCGGAGACAATCCGGTTCAGCTATGCATAGCGTAGCCGAAATTTATTGCAGAATCATGATTGCGCCGGCGTTTCGTTGTAAGTATGAGAATGCAGGCGCATCAATTTGTTAAGGGTGTGCATGTGGCGGCAGCCGCAATTGGTATGGCGAGGCCGATGACACAAGCAATTTAACAATGACGATATGGAGTTCTGTCTCGCGTTGCGGTGTCGTGAGAAAGACCCGCAAACTTAGTAAGAATAATTATTCAGTATGAATCTGGCATCAGGATTACGGGTCGCGTGAATGTCGCTAGTGAAATTGCGGTACCGGTGGGGGTTCCGGCCTGCTGAGTTATGCCCGGTTTTTTTATACGCGGGTTATTGTTTGCAGGCCGCCAGAATTTCAAACGACTGATATTTCAAATGACGAGTAACAGAATGATTGCCAAAAATAATTTGCAAAAAATGCTTCTGTTCAAATACTACTGTTCAAATTACCAATACAAATACGTCATGGTAGCCTGCTATATTAGCAGTGCTTTCTGAGCGTGTCAAGCTAAATTGTTGATATATTTCATTATTTTATCAGGCGCCGGCGGTAGCCCGGATTTCCCCATAGCGCGCTTCGAGTTCCTGGCGCAGCGAACGCCGCATTTTTGCCGCTTCATAACGACAACGATCCAGGTCATTGTCGGGGGTCAGCGCCGGAATCTGCACGGGATTGCCGTTGTCATCAACGGCGACCATGGTAAAAAAACAGCTATTGGCGTGGCGAATCTGCTTGCTGCGAATATTTTCGGTCACCACCTTGATGCCGATTTCCATTGAGGTGTTGCCAGTATAGTTCACTGAAGCCAGAAAAGTGACCAGTTCCCCAACGTGGATAGGCTGGCGGAACATGACCTGATCGACTGACAGCGTGACGACATAGCGGCCGGCATACCGGCTGGCACAGGCATACGCGGCCTGGTCAAGCAGCTTCAGAATGGTACCGCCGTGGACATTGCCCGAGAAATTGGCCATGTCAGGTGTCATCAATACTGTCATGGTAAGTTGGTGATTAGGCAGATCCATGGCGGTGAGGTCCGGTAAAAGTAGGGAAGGCGTCAGTTTACCCATATTGCCGGGCCGGCGCCATATGGACGTGATGATTGTCTGCTCAGACTGCGCTGGTACTGGATTTGACCCTGGGACCGACATGATCATCAGGCGCTTGACCTTCTCATCATGGTAAGCTTTACATTGAAGAATATAAACTGTTTGCGCCGTCATCCTTGTGTGGCCGACCGCGTTGACAGACCCGTGCCGCGCTGGCCTGGTCGATGCCACTATCGGCCTGAATGCACCAAAAGCGGCGGTTTTTCTTCGAAAGGACGCAAATCATGAACTCTACAACCCTATCGCGCAGTGTGGTGGGCCAGCCTGCCCCCAGGGCAGATAAAGAAAGTCGGCTGATAGAATTGTCGGTGGCCGGCATGACCTGCGCTTCCTGCGTACGGCATGTTGAGAACGCCCTGTCCTCCGTACAGGGCGTACAGTCAGCCAGTGTCAACCTGGCGACCGAAAGGGCGCAAGTGCGTGCGCCGCTGGACCTGGACAGCACGTTGCTGACCCAGGCCGTGGTGCGTGCCGGCTACGAGGCGCAGGTGGTCAGCAATCCCCAGCAAAGCAGCGATACCGAGGCATCCCGGCGCGAAGCCGACAGGCTTGGGCTCAAGCGCGATCTGCTGTTGGCGGTGCTACTGGCACTGCCGGTGTTTATTCTTGAAATGGGTGCCCACGCAATACCGGCATTCCATCATTTTGTGGCAGAAACCATTGGTACGCAGAACAGCTGGTATCTGCAGTTCATCCTGACCAGCGCTGTTCTGGCGGGCCCGGGACGTCGTTTCTTCGTCAAAGGGATACCAGCTCTGCTGCGCTTGACGCCCGACATGAATTCTCTGGTCGCCGTTGGCACGAGCGCTGCCTATCTGTATTCGGTGGTGGCCACGTTCGTTCCTGCCTGGCTGCCAAGCGGCACCGTGAATGTCTACTACGAAGCGGCGGCGGTGATTGTCGCGCTGGTGCTGCTTGGGCGTTATCTTGAGGCAAGGGCCAAGGGCAATACATCGGAGGCCATCAAAAGGCTGGCCGGGTTGCGGGCAAAAACGGCCCGGGTACAGCGCGGCGAGCAGGTGAGTGAAATCGCCATCGAACAGGTGATGGTGGGCGATCTGATCCAACTGCGTCCCGGCGAGCGTATTCCTGTAGACGGACAAGTGACAGACGGCAATAGTTTTGTAGACGAATCCATGATCAGTGGCGAGCCGATGCCGGTTGAAAAAACAGCCGGCGCAACGGTTGTGGCGGGCACGGTGAATCAGAATGGCGCCTTGAGTTTGCGCGCCACTGGTGTCGGTGCCGACACCGTGCTGTCGCAGATTATCCGCATGGTTGAACAGGCGCAGGGCGCAAAACTGCCGATCCAGACCATGGTCGATCGCATTACCATGTGGTTTGTTCCGGCGGTCATGCTGATTGCGTTGATCACATTTGCAATATGGCTGATATTCGGACCGCAACCGGCGCTTGGGTTTGCCCTGGTCAATGCGGTCGCCGTGCTGATCATTGCCTGCCCTTGCGCGATGGGCCTGGCAACGCCTACCTCTATCATGGTGGGTACCGGCCGCGCAGCGCAACTGGGTATTCTTTTCCGACAAGGAGAAGCGCTGCAAACGTTGATGGATGTGCGCGTGGTTGCAGTCGATAAAACCGGCACGCTAACCCGGGGTTATCCGGAACTGAACGATCTGACCGTGGCCGAAGGGTTTGATCGTGACCAGGTACTGGCACTGGTGGCTGCTGCCGAAAGCCGTTCCGAGCATCCCATTGCGCGCGCCATTGTCGCGGCTGCACAGAAACAGAATCTGGCCATTGCGCCGGTCCACAATTTCGAGTCCCTGACCGGGCTTGGCCTTCGTGCCCAGGTAGATGCAAGACAGATTCTGATCGGCTCGGACCGGCTGATGACTCAGCACAAGCTGGATCCGGCGGTCTTTTCGTCAATTGCCAGCAAGCTGGCCGATGAGGGCAAGACGCCGCTGTATGTTGCGATTGACGACAAGCTGGCTGCCGTCATCACGGTTGCCGACAGTATTCGCGATACGACACCTGAAGCGATTGCGGCCTTGCATGAACAGGGGCTCAAAGTGGTCATGGTCAGTGGCGATAACCAGCGTACGGCGCAGGCGATTGCGCGACAGTTGAATATCGATGAAGTGGTCGCAGAGGTGATGCCCGACGCCAAGGCCGATACCGTCAGGCGGCTGCAGCAAACCTACGGGCCGGTCGCCTTTGTCGGTGACGGCATTAACGATGCACCTGCACTGGCAGTTGCCGACGTTGGGATCGCCATTGGGTCAGGGACCGATATTGCGATGGAGTCGGCCGATGTGGTGCTGATGTCTGGCGACCTGACTCACGTGTCTAAAGCGATTGCCATGTCGCGGGCGACCATGCGCAATATCCGGCAGAACCTGTTCTGGGCGTTTGCCTACAATGCGGCGTTGATCCCGGTCGCGGCAGGTTTGTTGTATCCATTCAATGGGGTGCTGTTATCGCCCATATTTGCTGCGGGCGCCATGGCGCTTTCCAGCGTGTTCGTGATCACCAATGCATTGCGGCTGCGCCGTTTTGCCACCTGAATGTAGATGATCAGGGAGAATGAAATGAATATCGGAGAAGTGTCGGCTGCCACCGGAGTGAGCGCCAAGATGATTCGCTATTATGAAAAAGTCGGCTTGATTCATGCAGTCAACCGCAGCGATGGGGGTTACAGGCAATACACGGCCCAGGACCAGCGCAAGCTCGCCTTCATTCGGCGGGCCCGTGAACTGGGGTTTTCACTTGAACGCATCAAAACCCTGATTGGCCTGTGGGAGGACACCTCGCGACACAGCGCCGATGTACGGCAACTGGCGCGCCAGTATATTGACGAGCTGGATGAAGACATTGCCAAATTGCATTCCATACGCGATGAGCTGGCCTATCTGGCGGACCATTGCCACGGAGACAACCGGCCTGATTGCCCCATTATTGAAAGGCTGGCGCAGGGGAGCTGACCTTAATGTATTCCCCGCGCTGGCCAGGTGTGCTACAGTAAATCTGCAGGTGCATCTGCACCTGATCTCTGGCTGTTGCGCGATATCAGACCACATTAGCGAGTGGTGATAGCAAGCCATGGTACCAGGCCGTAATACAGGGCACGATACCAGACGGTAATGCCAAGCCGTACTAACGCCGTAATGCCTGGCGGTAATACCTGGCCGTAGTATCAGGCCGCGACAGCAGTGACAAGCAGGCTGTGTATTGTGATCCACTTGCTTACGGAGGCTCACATGGTCACCACGACATTCACTACGACGGACAATCAGGTTCCGGATCTCGAAGACTATAATCTATTCAATTGTGATTCGGCGCTGGGCGAGGCGCTGGATGCTTTCTCTGCTGCAGACGCGCAACAAGCATGCCAGAGCTATGGCGAGCGGCTGGGCTCAAAGCACGTTTTGCAACTGGCGCAGCGTGCCAATATAAACGAACCACAGGCGGCCATCTATACCCGCACGGGCGAGCGACAGGATGTGGTTACGTTCGATCCCGCCTGGCATTCACTGCTGACGATGCTGTTCGATATGGGCGTGCATTCTGCCGCCTGGCAGGATGGCCAGCATGTGCGCCGTGCGGCACTTTTTTATTTGCATGCGCAAACCGAAGCCGGCAGCCTGTGTCCGGTCACCATGACTTTTGCCGCGGTTGCGGCGTTGCAGGATCAACCCTTGTTCGACCAACTGGCGCCGCTGCTGTACAGTCGTGATTATGACGGGGCCAATGCCCCTGTTTCCCAAAAGCGCAGCATGATGATCGGCATGGGCATGACCGAGAGGCAGGGCGGATCTGATGTGCGCAGCAATACCACGCGTGCCGTGGCCATCGGTCACTCAGAGCCGGTCTATGAACTGCACGGGCACAAATGGTTTTTTTCCTCTCCCATGTCGGATGCGCATCTGGTGCTGGCCTATGAACAGGAGCAACTGAGCTGCTTTTATCTGCCGCGCTGGCGACCGGATGGCAGCATGAATACAGTGCATATTCAGAGGCTGAAGAACAAGCTGGGCAACCGTTCCAACGCCAGCGCGGAAGTGACGTTTGATGGCGCCTGGGCGCTACGGGTAGGCGAGCAGGGGGCGGGCATCCCCACCATCTTGCGCATGGTCAATCAGACGCGGCTCGATTGCGTGCTTGGTAGTGCGGGGCTGTTGCGCCAGGGGCTGGTACAGGCCATGCATCACACCCGCTATCGCATGGCATTTGGCAAGCGGCTGGCAGATCAGCCGCTGATGCAGTCTGTGCTGTGCGATCTGGCCGTCGAGAGCGAGGCTGCGTTATGGCTCGGCATGGCGTTGGCCCATGCGGTGACACAACAGAATGACCCTGTACAGAAAGCATTCTTGCGCATCGTTGCGCCCGCGGCCAAGTTCTGGGTTTGCAAGCGCAGTATCGCGGCTATTGCCGAATGCATGGAAGTATGGGGCGGCAACGGCTACATCGAAGATGCGCCGCTGGCGCGGCTGCTGCGCGAAGCACCCGTCAATTCCATCTGGGAGGGCTCTGGCAATGTGATGTGCCTTGATGTCTTGCGGGCGCTCTCGCGGGACCCTGAGGGGGCGGCGCTGTTGCTGGAATACCTTGCCGACGATTGTCGCGCCGACCCGGTGCTGTCACAGGCCATGGCACAGCTGAAACAATGGCTGTCGGCATCGGCGGACGTGCGGCAATCGAGGGCACGCGAGATCACGCAACGCCTGGTGCTGCTGGTGCAGGCCACACTGCTTTATCGGCATGCACCTGCATGGCTGGCAGAGGCGTTTGTACGCGCACGTTTTGAAGAAAGCGCTGGTGTGTTCGGTGCTTCCATCTATACAGATGCGGCCGCGATACTGGAGCGGGCTTATCGTCCGGCATAAACGGGGGCCGTTATGGCTGCCCCCGCGAAACAGTTAATGCAGCTTGACTTTGGGTGTGCTGCGTTTTAGCAGCAGGCGACCCAGGGCGACCGCACCAGTACGGGCAATACCCAGAATCGCCATGTGATGCATCAAATGCAGGCTCATGTACATCAGGCGTGCCAGCAGGCCCTCGACAAAAAGGCTTTTGCCGGTCAGCACGCCCATCAGGCTGCCTACACCCTTGTTATGACCCACGGAAACCAGCGATCCGTAATCCTTGAACATAAACGGCTTGCCGCTGCTTGCCGTGCCGTTGATGCGGGCCGACAGTTCGCCGATCAGATAGTTTGCCTGCTGATGGGCCACCTGTGCCCGGGCAGGCAGATAGCGACCCTCTTCCCATTCAACCTGGGCACAGTCGCCCATGGCATAGATTGCCGGGTCGCTGGTGCGCAGGGTTTTGTCGGCAATAACCTGGTTGATTTTATTGGTTTGCAGGCCCAGTTCCGTCAGAAAGGCCGGCGCCTTGATGCCTGCTGCCCATACCGTCAGGTCGGCCGGATACCGGTTGTCGTTGGAGTCGGTCAGGCTTTTTTCCTGTACGGCCGCCACCAGCACCGATGTCTTGACGGTGATGCCGCGTTGCTTGAGTAGTTTTGTGGCTGCTGCCGATGTTTTTTCGGGAAGGGCCGCAAGTATGCGAGGGCTGCCTTCGAGCAGCGTGATGTGAATATCTTCTTCAGGATTGAGTTCGTTGATGCCATAGAAGCCCAGATTCTTTCCTGCTTCCAGCAGTTCTGCTGCCAGCTCGACGCCGGTTGCTCCGCCACCAACAATGGCAATATTCAGAGAGTGCCCGGGGTCGGTTGTTTTACGCTGATCGGCGGCAACCAGCTCACGCAGAAATTTCAGGCGAAATTTTTCGGCCTGTTCCGTGGAGTCCAGCGCGGTAGCGTATTCTTCGGCGCCCGGCGTATTAAAGAAATTCGAGCGACTGCCGACGGCGAGCACGAGGGTGTCATACGGCAGGTCTCTGGCTGCAAATACTTCTTCCCCTTCGTTATAGACTGCTTTGACGTGAATGCTGCGGGCCTGCCGGTCGATGGCGTCCATTTCGCCAGGCACGAACGTGAATCCGTGGTCTTTGGCCAGCATGGCATAAGACAGCCCTTCACGATGAATATCCAGCGTACCTGATGCCACTTCATGCAGCGACGGCTTCCATATATGGAACACGCCTGCATCTACCAGAAAAATGTGTCGAGGACCGAACTTGCGTCCAAGTTTGGCAGCCAGTTCCAGGCCGCCCGCGCCACCACCGACTATGATGATCCTGTGTTCCGGTATTTGCATCGTAATTTCCTGATGTTTCAGTTGAAATAGAATGGACTTGTTTCATTCTAGTAGAAAAACGCCAGGACAGGCAGATAAAAGCCGGCCTTCTTGTGTGAAGGCCGGCCTGGCTATGCCTGGAGCGGACCAGTTATTTGGCCTGCAACAGTTCGGGTGTTTTCAGCAGGATGAGCTCATTGTCGTCCTGCTTGTTGGGCTCCCTGCTGGACGAAAAAGGGAAGTTGTTATCGTTACCCACAACGATATGTTCGCTGTCAACAATATCGACATTCTCGATGGTAAAGAACGGGAATTGCAGCACGCCGTTAGTCAGGGGCTTGCGCGCCACCTTGGATGGATCTGCAATGTTCAGCAGATCAATGTACGCGACTTTGCGTACCGGCTTGCCTGCATTCTCAGGCCCGAACTGGACTTTGTAAACACGTTTGAATTTGGGCAGATCGGCAAAGCAGGTCCGAGGATCGTCGCCTTGCTTGCAAGCTTTGTCCGGTGTGCCTTCGCCATTGTCCCGTTCGATGATCAGGCCCGTCGTGGCGTCGATCATATTGAAGTCGCCAATGGCGTGATGTGCCGCCTCCAAAGGATATAACCAGGAGCGGCCGGTCCATTTTTCTGCAGCAACATCAAACTCCAGTACGCGCAGTACAGTCTTGCCATCGGATGATTCCCAGGCTTTCTGGCCTTCATCCCAGACCGGGCCTTCCAGCAAGGGATACAGATATTTGCCATCGGACGAGGCTGCCATCCCCTCGAATCCCTTGGAGCGTTTCAGATTGACGTCTTTATAACTTTCCCCGGGCGCGCCGGGCGTAGCAACCAGATAATTGTCGGGCGATTGAATTTTACGACCGTCAACTTCTGTTTCGAAGACAGCCTGAACCTTGCCGTCAAGATCCGCCTTAATGAGAAATGGACCGAATTCCTCGCCCATCCACAACGTATTGTCGATAATCTGAAAGCTTTCCGTATCAAAGTCGGAACCGGTCAGATAGCGTTGCGTCGTACCTTCGTTCACAATGCGAAAGGGTACTTTCTTGTCAGGGTCACTCAGAAACACGGATTTTAGGTGCTTAAATTCTCCAGATTTCCAATCGATAGTGTATTGATTCAGATACAACATGGAGTCTGGCGAGTTCGCTTTGTTGCCGGAGCCGTTATCGGTCAGGATCCAGACACTACCGTCTTTCATTACCTGAATGCCGGAGTGGCCCTGCAGGGGCTGGCCGGAGATCGGCAGGCTGATGCCGGTCTCGCGACCATTTGACGTGCCCATGACGGACGCCGGCTTGTCAACGCGTTTGCGCGTGGTGTATTTGCCAGCTGACTTGAGATCTTCCGGGGCATTATCCGGCGCCGCAATGGTGCTGTTGGCCGGCAAGATGGCGTGCCCTTCGAGAACGGCAGGCACTTCGGTCTGCGCCTGTGCGATGCTGCTGACTGCGGCCAGACCGAGCGCCAGTGCCAGCGCCGAAAAACGATATCGGAATGTCATGGAATGCTTCCTGCATGAAGTTGGAAAGCCGCAAGAATATAGGAGCAGTATGACAGGTGTGTGTAAGTTCGATTCAGGGGCATGGCACAGCAGTCTGCTTTGTGTCGCGGTGCCAGGTATATTGCCTATTGCTCCTGATCGCGCGGGTGACAGAGCCGCTATCTGGGCCCGGGCGTTCAGGATGGGAAAATGCAAACGCCGCGCTATTGTGCCGGAATGCCAATGCGGGCGTTCGTCACCGTCTTAAGCCACAATAGGTGTTCGTCGGCAACCACTTTTTTGAGCTTGTTGTCTTTGACCAGTGGCATGAACCTTGTCACGCTGTCGGGCTTCTCACCCACCATGTTGACTGGTTTGTTTATGTGCGCAAAGGTGTTCCATGTATGGATAAATTTGGTCTGGTGGCCATCGGGCAGTTTTCGGCCGGCGTGAGTTCGTGATTGCCAGAGTTTCGCACGCAGTCGTTGCGATAAATTTAAATAGCAGATACCAGTTTGTTACTATGTGTTTGATTGTCTGCATCCGATTTTCCAGGTATTAAGGTAAAAATGAATACGAATGATGTCGCACAACAGTCTTTATGGCAGGCCTGGATACTCCAGGCCCGTAATAATCCGCGAGTCACGACAGGTCTGCTGCTCGCGGGAGCATGCCTGTTGATATTGCTGCTGGCCGGCACCTATCGGGCCCTGACTTCGGTTGACGATACCGCCTTTGAATATGCGCTAGTCGGCGGTTTTGCCGGATTCGGTGCCACCGCGCTGGGTGCGCTGGCTGCATTCGGTTTGCGCAGCATCCCGGTGCGTACCCAGGATACGATGCTGGGGTTCGCCGCAGGCATGATGCTGGCGGCCAGTTCATTTTCCCTGTTGTTGCCTGGATTGGAGGCGGCCCAGGAAATCACGGGCAGTGCGCTGCTGGGTTCTGCTGTGGTGGTGCTGGGGCTGGCGTTTGGCGTGTTGCTGATGCTGGGGCTGGATTATTTCACGCCGCATATGCACCAGGAGCTGGGCACCCAGGGACCCGAGTACAAACGTCTTAACGGCGTTTGGCTCTTCGTGCTGGCCATTGTTTTGCACAATTTACCCGAGGGCATGGCCATCGGGGTCAGTTTTTCCAAATCCGATATGACGGTTGGGTTGCCGCTGACAACGGCGATTGCCATTCAGGACATTCCGGAAGGCCTGGCCGTGGCACTTGCCCTGCGGGCTATCGGGATGCCGGTAGGGCGGGCAGTGTTGCTTGCCGCCGCGTCCGGCGTGATGGAACCGCTCGGTGCCATTGTGGGGGTGGGGATGTCCAGCGGTATGGCTGTGGCCTATCCAATGAGTCTTGGGCTGGCAGCCGGTGCAATGATATTTGTGGTATCCCATGAGGTCATACCGGAAACGCATCGCAATGGCCACCAGACTTTTGCCACCATCGGGCTGATGGCGGGGTTTGCCGTCATGATGTTTTTGGATACCGCGTTGGGCTGATCAGCTGTGCCGGTACCCATTGATCACAACTACGGTTTGATGACGTGCCAGACGTCCTTGACGCCATCGCCGGTCATGTCGCCCGGTTTGCTGTCTTTCTTGAACAGGTATAGCGGCTGTCCCTTGTATGCCCATTGTGACTGGTCGCCATCACGTTTGACTACATCGTAATCGCCGGATTTTTTATCTTCCGCTGTGGCCATCAATGGAGGCCAGTTCTCTGCGCATTGTCCCGAGCATGCACTTTTCCCCGGGGTTTCTTTGTCCTTGTCAAAGGTGTACAACGTCATGCCTTTGCTGTCGACCAGTACGCCATTTTCAGTTTTGACCGGTGGTTCGCCCGCCTGGGCTGCGCTGCCGACAAAACCCGCACCGGCCAGGGCCAATATGCAGGACAGTAGTGCTTTGTTCATGAGAGTCTCCTTGAAGATGATCGCCGCCGCCGGCGATACATAGCAAAGGATACGCCTTATCGGATTAATTGCATATGGCATGGTAAGGGCATGGCGGATTTTTTTTGCCGCCAGCAGCTCGCACTGTGACAAGTGTATGCCTTTATCTCAATTGCTATTTTTATAGATAAATGATTGTCTTTGCGGCCATGGCGATCTGCTCTGGATTTGGTCACAGTAAGGCAACGGTAAAGGCGTAGTATAGTAGGGCCTTATTTCCTTTTGCATATCGTTTTTCCGGAGAACCTGCCGATGACCTTCAATGATCCCCACCACATTGGCACCATAGAACAATTGACCACTTTGTTTGGTACGCCTGGCGAGGCGTCACTGAAAAAGGAGGTGGACCATATCCATCCATTATACCGGCCACTGATCGAGGCATCTCCATTTGCTATTCTGGCCACCAGTGGCCCCGACGGGCTGGATGCGTCTCCGCGTGGTGATCCTGCCGGGTTTATCCACATTGAAGACGAACACACGCTGTTGCTGCCTGAACGGCGGGGTAACAATCGCATCGACAGCTTGCGCAATTTGCTCGCTGATCCCCGTTTGGCCGTCCTGTTCCTGGTTCCCGGCATGGGAGAAATGCTGCGCGTCAACGGTACCGCGCACATCAGCGTCGCGCCGCCATTGCTGCAACGCCTGGCCATGCACGACAAGCCGCCGCAATGCGTGATTGTCATGAAAGTGGAGCGGGTCTTTTTTCAGTGTGCCCGCGCCATTCAGCGCTCCGGTTTGTGGAATCCGGCGCCTGCACGTGACCAATTGAATGTGCCAACAGCGGGCACGATTCTGGCGGGCCTGACCCACGCGCAGATTGACGGTGAAAAATATGATCGTGAGCTGCCGCAACGCCAGCGCGATACGCTGTATTGAATGCGCCAGGGTGGCAGTTCAAATTTTGAAAAGCGTTTGCCAATACTGATGTTCCTGCATTGACCGGGCCTGGTCCGTCTTTGCGCGGGCATTCCACCGGCGGTCAAGATAAGCCGACAGCTAAAACCAGCAACCCTTTCGTGTGACAAACAGAGCCACCGCTGGACTGGCAGTTCCGTTTGGATAAGGGTAACTACTATTATATTTCAATCATCATACGTATTATGATTGTGATCATGATACCTCGACAAACAATACATGATGACGTTCTAAACCGCCTGGGCGCAGATATCTGCACCGGGGTATATCCCGCCGGGACAGTGCTGCCGCCGGAGCCGGACCTGTGCGATCTGCTGGGCGTAAGCCGCATTGTCGTGCGGGAAGCGGTCAAGTCGCTCAGCGCGCGCGGCCTGGTTACGGTGCGTCGCCGTACTGGCACACTGGTGCAATCATCGGAAAACTGGCAGCTTTTTGATCCCAAGGTTGTCGTCTGGCGCGCCAGCACGGGCATGATCGATGAAAAGTATATTGCCGATCTCATGGAGCTGCGGCGCGTGATTGAACCGGCCGCCGTTCGGTACGCGGCACAACGGGCCAGCGCCGAAGATCTTGCGCTGATGCGCCATCATTTGGATGCCATGGCAAATGCAATTAATGGCAAGGGCGAGTATGTGCCGGCAGATCTGGCTTTCCATGGCGCCATTCTGGATGCTTGCCATAACCAGTTCCTGCGTCAAATGCAGCAGGCAATCAATGTGATTCTTGAAGTCAGCTTTGATTTATGCATACAGGTGCCGGACGGACCGGCGCGTTCCCAACCTTTGCACGAGGCACTGCTTAGCGCTATTGCTGCACGCGACCCTGTGCAGGCGGAACAGGCCGTGCTGGAAATTATCGAGCGTGCGGAAAACGATTTGCATGCCAGTGTAAATAAATCAATGGTGATCAATTCTCATGAAAATAACCAAAATTGAAACGCTGCGTACCCAGGAATTTTTCAACGTCATTTGGGTGCGCATTCATACCGACAGCGGCGTGGTGGGGCTGGGCGAAACCTTCTATGGTGCCGGGGCCGTGGAGGCGCATATACATGAGACCCTGGCCATCCGTTTGCTGGGCCAAAACCCATTGCACATTGAAGCCTTGCATAAGGAAATGCTGAACCTGCCCATGGCGCAATCGTCTACCGGGGCGGAATACCGAGCGGCGTCGGCCATTGATATAGCGCTTTGGGATCTGTTTGGCAAAGTCTGTAACCAGCCTGTGCATCAAATGCTCGGCGGGCTATGCCACGACAAAATCAGGGTGTACAACACGTGTGCCGGCTACAACTATGTGAGATCGAAAAATATCAAACCGGTGTCCAACTGGCAGATCAACAAAGGGCAGGAAGGTCCTTATGAAGATCTGGATGGTTTCATGAACCGTGCCGATGAACTGGCGCTGGACCTGCTTGAGCAGGGCATCACCGCCATGAAAATCTGGCCGTTCGATCCGCCGGCCATTGAGAACAAGGGTTTGTTCATTGATGCCCGGCAGATGAAAAAATCGCTGGAGCCGTTTGAAAAAATTCGCAAGGCGGTCGGCGACAAAATGGACATTATGGTGGAGTTTCATTCCTTGTGGAATTTGCCCGCCGCCAAGGAAATCGCACGCGCCATAGAGCCGTATGCGCCACGTTGGTATGAAGATCCCATTCGCATGAATTCACCACAGGCATTGGCCGAATACGCAAGGTCTACGCCAGTCTGGGTGTGCGCGAGCGAAACCCTGGGCTCCCGTTACCCATACAAGGATATGCTGGAGCGCGATGCCGTGCATGTGGTGATGGTTGACCTGTGCTGGAGTGGTGGATTGACTGAGGGCCGCAAAATAGCTGCGCTTGCCGAGACCTGGCATAGGCCTTTTGCTCCGCACGATTGCATCGGGCCAGTGGGCTTTGCGGCCGCGGTGCATTGTTCGTTCAGTCAGCCCAACACGCTGATCCAGGAGTCGGTACGCGCCTTTTACAAGGGTTGGTACAACGAACTGGTGACCGCCGTACCGCGCATTGAAAACGGCTATGTTTTTCCGATGGAGGGACCTGGCCTGGGCGTGGAGTTACGCGACGAAGTATTCGAGCGGGAAGACTTGACGATTCGCGTCAGCACCCCGGAATCACTATAAGGATAGAGAAGAAGAAATCATGTCTGAATTATTCAATTTAAACGGAAAGACAGCGCTTGTCACCGGCTCTTCGCGCGGGCTGGGATTTGCCTTTGTCCAGGCCTTAGCTGAACATGGGGCCGATGTCATCCTTAATGGCACCCGCGTAGATCGCCTTGAACAGGCGGCGCAGCTGATCACCGACCGGGGCTTCCGCGCCGACACACTGGCCTTCGATGTGGCCGATGAACATGCGGTGGTCGCCGCATTTGAGTCGCTGGATCGTCAGAACAGGCAAGTAGATATCCTCATTAATAATGCCGGCATTCAGCTCAGGAAGCCGTTGACCGAGCTGGCGGTGGCCGAATGGCATCGTGTGCTCGACACCAATCTGACCAGTGCCTTTCTGGTGGGGCGTGAAGCGGCAAAACGCATGATTGCCCGTGGCAATGGCGGCAAAATCATCAATATTGGTTCGCTGACCAGTGAGTGCGCCCGTGCGACGGTCGCGCCCTACACCGTTTCCAAGGGTGGCATCAAAATGCTGACGCGCGCGATGACGGCCGAATGGGCCGCGCACAAGATTCAGATCAATGCCATCGGCCCTGGATATATGGCAACCGATATGAACGAAGCGCTGTTGAACAATCCGCAATTTGATGGCTGGGTGAAGAGCCGAACGCCGGCCGGTCGTTGGGGATTACCGGAAGAGCTGGCTGGCGCTGCGATTTTTCTGGCCTCACGCGCTTCCGACTACGTGAACGGTCAGATCATTTACGTGGACGGCGGCATGCTGGCCGTCCTGTAAGGGTTTTGTTATCTCAGTCCAATGGAAGTATCAACTTGGGTTGGTGAGTTCAATGGCGGGCCAGGTCACAGGAGAAAACGGGTTTTGGCGCGTCGCATCCCGAACACGAAGGAGACAATAATGAAATGGACAAATGCAATAACGCTGGTGATTCTCGCTGTGGCCGGCATGACGGGCGGGCAGGCGCAGGCCGACTATCCAGATCATCCGGTGGAACTGATCGTGCCGTCGTCACCGGGAGGCGGTACCGATTTGATGGCGAGGGTGATCGCCGAGGTGTCAGCCAAATATATGAAACAGCCGTTTGTCGTCAGCAACAAGCCCGGTGCCGGCGGCGGTATCGGCATGGGAGAGGTCCGGCGTGCAAAGCCGGATGGGTACAAGGTTGCCGTGCTTATTTCAGAGTTGGCGATTTTGCCTCATTTGAAGATGATCCCTTTTACAGAACAGGATTTTGTGCCGATTGCGCGCCTTAACGGGGATCCGGGCACGATTGTTGTGAAATCGGATGCCCCGTGGAAAAATGTTCAGGACCTGATTGGAGCTGCCAGGCAGAATCCTGGTGGTGTCTCCCTGGGCAATGCCGGGGTCGGAACAATCTGGCATCTGGCGGCCGCAGCGATCGAACGTGACCAGCATGTTATCTTCAATAATATTTCTTTCCAGGGGGCTGCTCCCAGCGTGACCGCATTGCTTGGTGGGCATGTTCAGGCCATTGTCGTCAGCCCGGTGGAAGTCAATTCCTATATACGATCGGGCCAACTGAGAATGCTGGGGGTCATGACAGACGCGCGCCTTGCCGGAGAATACGCGAAAGTGCCGACATTGAAGGAAGGCGGGATCAATGTGACTGTAGGCACATGGCGCGGTTTGGGGGTGCCCAAGAATACGCCTGAAAATGTTGTGGCGCGATTGCGCGATGTCAGCAGGAAAATTGTCGAAGATCCTAAATTCAAAGAAGGGATGGCACACGCCAATCTGGCCGTCTCATATCAGGAAGGTCCCGCGTTCGCTAAATTCATGGCACAGCAGTCCGATTATTTCAAGGGACTTATTGCGACGGTGGACATGAAAAAATAGCCGGCACACTTTATGCAGATATTGATATATCTGCAAGCGTACCTAGGCGGGCGCGTTGGATCATACGCCCGTGCTGCCATTGGTTCAGGTTTTTCTTTGAAACGGGCCACAAGCGATGCGCCATCCAAAACCAGGCCTGCCAGCCCCGTTCGCCAACCGATCATGGCAGCGGGGCGCCCGGCCAACATCTGATTACAACTTCCTGACGGTTCTTGATGTTCAATCGGTGTCTGATACCAATATAATGCACTTTATCAACAAATCAACATAAGTGCATGATTTTGCGCAGATTAAATATTTTATACATGTTTTCGTTTTGTGCACCCCGCCGTGTCGGGCCACATCCTGGTCGCGCGGGTTTCCTGCGTCGCCACTGTATCGCGCTCAAGCTGCTGGGTATGTCATGTGTGATGGGGCTGGCGGGCTGCCAGTCGCTGGTGCTGGAGGGCTCTTCGGCTGGTGCCGGGATTGCCGGCGCCGCGCTTGCCCAAAAAGTCACAGACAACGCGGCGGTTACCACCGGTATCGGCGTGGGCGTTCAGGCGGCCACCCGCTCTGCCGTGCAATACGTGCAGCGAGAAATGCATGGCTATACCCAGGAAGTGATCGCCACTGCGGCCGGCAAGCTCAAAGAAGGTGAGGTGGCCAACTGGAAGTCGATTCATTCCATCCCCATGGAACCCAATGAGCAGGGCCGGGTGACGGTCAGTCGTGCCATCAGCCAGGGTCTGCTCGAATGCAAGGAAATTGTTTATTCGGTCGACAGTGAAGAAAATTCTATGCCCCGCAACGAATTTTATGTCGCATCGATCTGCAAGGATGGGCCACGCTGGGCGTGGGCCACGGCAGAGCCTGCAGTCAGCCGCTGGGGAGCTTTGCAGTAATGCGGTTACGTGCCAATCTTGCAATAATCACACTTGGCGTTTGTGCCGCTGCCAGTCTGGCCGGTTGTTCGGTGATTGCAACGCTGCCGGGCCTTACTGCCGGTGCGGCGACATCATCGGTAACGGGCAATCCTGCGCTGGGCCTGACTGTAGCGATTGCCACCAACGCCGCAGTGGATGCCGGCGTCAAATATGTAATGAAGCGGTTCAGTGCAGCAGAGCAGCAGGAAATTGCAAATGCAATTGCGCAGAGCGTACCTGGAGAAGAGCGACGCTGGCAGGTGGAACAACCTGTGCCATACGGAAACAACAAGGGTCGCACAATCGTGGTGAGCGAATCAGTCAATGCGCTGACAACCTGCAAAAAAGCCCTGTTCTCGGTAGAGGACACGATAGATGGCAAGCCAGCCGAGCACTGGTACACGCTGGATGTCTGCAAAAGCGGACAGTATTGGGTATGGGCGCAGGCAGAACCATCGGTCAAGCGCTGGGGATCGTTGCATTGATAGGCCATGCGTCCAGGTCATGCACCCAGGTCATGCAATAACCGGACCTGATTTATCCGGTACGCATTGCGACCTGTGCCTGCATGCGTGAAGGCAACAACGTCAATCTTAAATAGCAGCCTGTGCCGGGCAAACCTGCTATTTAGCCAACCGCCGGCCAGCGTGCGCTGCAATAGCGCACCGGGCGAATATCCGCTGCTTTTCCTCTTTTTCCTGCAATCTGTGCGTTCCTGTATCAGCCAGGCAATTCGATGTATATTGTTATAGTCATGTCTGCCAGGGTCGTTTAGAACCACAGCAAAATCACAGTATAAAAAATGCCCCGCGCGCCAATCACGATGCGGTAAAGTACAGAGAACGGAACATGTTCATTGAGGAGGTTCACATGTTACGCAAATCAGTCATGCTGATCAGTTCTGCCATGATCATATCGCTGCCCTCGCACTCGCTGGCTGGGGTCGATGCGCCTGCCTGGGACAAAGTAAACAGCAGTTTTTTTTCCGGAAAAAAGCTTGAGGACGGCCCCTTTATTCATATTGCCGCGCCCAAAAGGGCGGCCAGCGGCGCGCAGGTGCCGTTTGCGTTTTCCATAGACTATCCGTCAACCAAGGATGACTACATCAAGAATGTGACACTGGTTGTCCCGGAAAATCCTGTGCCGTTGACCGCTGTCTTTCACTTTACGCCGGAAAGCGGCAAGGTCGATATTGCTACCCGCATTCGGCTTGAAGTAGATGACTACGTTCACGTTGTCGCAGAAACCAGCGATGGTCGCTATTTTCGCAACGCGGTGCCGGTCAAGGCATCGGGCGGCTGTGGCGGCACGGTCGGTGGCGATGCTGATGCCGCCAGGCAAACTGCCGGACAAATGAAGCTGGCCGCTGTCGATCCCATTGCTGCCGGCAAACCGGCGCAGGGACGGTTGATGATACGTCATCCCATGAACACCGGTTTGCAGCGCGAACTGATGACTCAGGGTTTTCGTCCGGCCTATTTCATCAAGAAGATAGACATCCGCTATAACGATAAACCGATAATGCAGGCGGACACGTATATCGGTATCAGCGAAGATCCGAATTTCCGGTTTTTCTTCGTACCTGATAAAAGCGGGAAACTCACGGTGTTAGCAGAGGACAACGAAGGTAAACACTTTCGTCATGAAACAGATGTGAAGGTGCAGTAATGCGTTCCGTTTTTTTTCGGTTCGCGTTGCCATGGGCGATGACCGTGGCCTGCGCTGTGGCCACCGCAGCACCGCTGCAAATGTATGAAATAGCGCCGGGGGTCTATGTGCATCAGGGTGCGCATCAGGATTTTGATGATGCCAATTACGATGGTGATATTGCCAATATCGGGTTCGTGGTTGGCAAACAGGCTGTGGCAGTGATCGATACGGGTGGCTCTTTCGATATTGGCAGTGCGCTAGCGCAGGCCGTGGCAAAGACCACCGAATTGCCGATCCGCTATGTCATCAATACCCATGTTCACCCCGATCATATTCTGGGAAATGCGGCGTTTGCCGACGACAATGTCCAGTTTGTCGGGCATGCCCAACTGGCGGCAGTCATGTATGAAAGCCAGGACACCTATCTGCGCGAGGCACCAGCCCGCGCAGACGGGGGCAAGAACTCGCTTGTCCTGCCAACCTTCAAGGTCTCCGAACCGCAACGGCTGGACCTGGGCGGGCGAACCCTGTTGCTGCAAAGCTGGGGTCCTGCGCACAGCACTACAGATCTGACTGTTCTTGACGAACAGACAGAAACGCTATGGACCGGAGATCTGCTGTTCACAGAACGCACGCCTTCCGTTGATGGCGATGTCAAGGGCTGGATCCAGGCTATACAGACCATCCAACAGAAGCCGGTAGCACGACTGGTGCCCGGGCATGGTCCCAGTCCGAAAGACCAGGCCGCGGCCTGGGATGCGCAGCGACGCTATTTGCTGACACTGCAGTCAGATATTGCTCAGGGCATCGATAAGGGTCAGGATATGAGCGAAGTTATGCAACACGCGGCCGCCCAGGAAAAGGATAAATGGCAGCTTTTTGATGTTATCAATCCGCGCAATGTGAATGTGTTGTTTCCGAAAATGGAATGGCAGTAGGGCCGAGCATGATCACAGGAACCAGAATTACCACGCGCTTATGGCCCCTGGCTTTGCTGTTGGGCACCACGCATGCCATGGCACAGGCGCCACAACCTGATCTGCACATTCGTGTCCTGGCCGCGTCCTGCGCTGCATGCCATGGGACGAACGGAGTCAGCGCATCGGGGACACCAAGTTTGGCGGGGATGTCTTCTACGCAATTTCTGTCAAGCATGATGGCGTTTCGCACCAGCAAGACAGGCACAGATGTCATGACGCAACATGCCCGCGGCTTGACTGCAGATGAAATTGACCGCCTGGCCATCTATTTCGCAGCTTTACCTGCACCTCGATGAGCAATGCCTGTCCTCAGTTTGTTTCAATTGCAATAGAGATCGGGCTGCATCATGACTTGTGGCATTTCAGTTTACAGACGGAACATAAACGATGAAGCGCAGGGAATTTATTAATACCTTGGGGGCAGCCTGGCTTGGTGCCGCAGTTTGGCCGTTGAGCGCGAGCGCTGCGCGCAGCCTGCGGCAGGCGCGTGTAGTCATTGTGGGGGCGGGTTTTGCAGGTGCGACGGTGGCAAAATACCTGCGCATGTGGAGCGAATATCAACTGCCGGTCACGCTGATTGAACAAAATGCGCAGTTTGTTTCCTGTCCGACCAGCAATCTGGTGCTGGGCGGTTCTGTTTCGCTGTCGGCGATTACCCGCTCCTATGACAACCTGATTCGCAAGCATGGTGTGAACGTGCGCCAGGAAACGGTGCTGGCAATAGACGCGGACCGCAAGCAGGTGCGTACTGCTACCGGTTCAGTGTCCTATGATTTTCTGATTATGGCGCCGGGCATCAGTTTTGACTATTCGCAGTTACCTATGACGCAGACCGACGCCGCAAAAGCGCGTGTGCCTCATGCCTGGAAAGCCGGTCCGCAAACGCAGGCACTGGCCCGGCAATTGCAGCATATGCGCAAGGGAGGCGTTTTTGCCATCACGGTGCCGCCGCTACCGTATCGCTGTCCTCCCGGACCTTACGAACGGGCTTGTCAGGTGGCGTGGTATCTCAAACAGCATAACCCAACAGGCAAGGTGCTGGTCCTGGATGCCAATCCCGGCATTACTTCCAAGCGCGCGTTGTTTGAGCGCAATTGGGCCGAGCAGTACGCGGGGCTGATAGACTACCAGCCCGGCAGCGAGCTGTCCGCCATAGATGTTGACAGCAGGACCGTCAAAACGGTCTTCGATACCTGGAAGACTGATGTATTGAATGTGATTCCGCCCCAGGCTGCAGGTCGGCTGGCGCTCGATACCGGGTTATCCAATGGCGAGGGCCGCTGGTGCGATGTCGATTTTGTGACGTATGAGTCACGCAAGGTGCCTGGTGTGCATTTGCTGGGCGATTCCGTCGATTCGGGTCTGCCCAAGTCGGCTCATATCGCCAACTCCCAGGCCAAGGTATGCGCCAGCAGCATCATTGCGCGACTGGCCGACGTTCAACCAGATCCGCTTCCGGTCTTTGCCAATACCTGCTACAGCTACGTAGACGAGATATCGGCCATGCATGTGGCCAATGTCTACCGTTATGACCCGGAAAAAATGGATATGGTCTCGGCCGAAGGTGGCGGCCTGTCGGCGTATCCTTCCGAAAATGAGGGCGTCGATGCACGTTCCTGGGCTAAAAATATCTGGAGCGACACGCTGGACTGACTGGACTTATGTGCGTTTATGCCGTTGTTTCTGTCTGCTGGCCCTGCCCCGGAATAACTCAGCGCACAATTGGCGTGCACCCCATGCACTACCAGCGGGCGAGCTGATACGCTGCAATGCCCGGTTGCTTGGTGCTGGCGCACAACTGTGCAATTGTGGCTCATTATAGGCCCCTGGATCTGGACTCAACGAAGTGCGGAAACTGGACCTAGACCGCCAGGCAAACTTCTTCTATCTTTGATTGAAATATCAAAGCAGGAGAATGCAAAATGAGTAACGCGGTAAATATCCAGACCCTTGAGGCCTTTTCCCAGGCGTGGAACGACCATGACATTGAAGCCCTGATGTCGTTCATGCATGACGACTGTGTTTTCGAAACTGTGGCCGGCGACCAGGTTTGCGGCAACCGGATCGAAGGACGCGACGCTGTAAGAAAGGCTTTTCAGGCTGCCTGGGAAAACATTCCAGACGCGCAATGGCGCAATGGCAAGCACTGGATCAGTGGCGATCGTGGGGTATCGGAAACGACGTTTACCGGCACTCAGAAAGATGGCACTCGCATTGAGGCCAATATGGTGGACCTGTTCACATTCAAAGACGGAAAGATTCTTGTGAAGAATGCATTTCGCAAGAACCGTCCTGCAATTGCGGCCGGAAAATAGGCGGGAGCATCGTCATGGCAACTTTGATGCGCGCATACGATCCGCTGTTTGATCCGCTTACCGATACTCCGACGCAAGGCCAGCAGTATGCTCCGACATACTGGGTTGCCACTGCTGGTGAACCGCCGCCCGATGACGGTCCGGCCCCGGACGGGCTGATTGCCGATGTGGTTGTGGTCGGTTCCGGCTTTACCGGGCTGTCTACTGCGCTGCATCTGGCTCAGGATCATCAGGCTCAGGTTGTGGTGCTGGAGGCCAATGCTGCTGCCTGGGGTTGCACCAGCCGAAACGGCGGGCAGGGACAGAATGCCATGGGTCGACTGTACCGCTCCCAGTGGATTGCCAAATGGGGTGAGCAGACGGCCAAACGGCTGGATGCAGAAATACGCTCCGGTTTCGAATACTGGGAGTCGCTGGTCGCGCAATTCGATTGTGATGCGCAAACAGGTGGCCATCTTTACACTGCGCACCGTGACAAGAAAATTGATTTTCTGCGTAATGAAAGCCGGGTGATGAATGACGTCTTCGGCTACAAGACGCGCATGCTCAGTCGGGAAGAACTGCGCGAAGAATATGTGAACGATCAGGAAGCGAAGGCGGCCTTGTGGGAGCCCCAGGGCGTCGGCGTGCACCCGCTGAAGCTGGCCTTCGGTTATCTGCGACGCGCACGGCAGCTTGGAGTCAAGGTGCATACGTCAAGCCCGGTCATGAAAGTGGAAACACGCGATGGCCTGCATTATTTGCACACCCCCGGCGGTATCGTCAAGGCGCGCAAGGTGGCTTTCGCCACAGGTGGTTATACAACGCAAGGCGTACATACCACAACGCGTTCCAAGTTGATGCCGATCCAGTCCAATTCCATGGTGACCCGTCCGCTGACCAAGCAGGAGCTGGCCGAGGCCGGACTCAAATCAACCGTGTTCATTACCGACACTCGTACGCTGCGCTTTTACTATCGGCTGTTGCCTGATGGCTCCGTGCAAATTGGCAGCCGCAGTGCAATTACCGGCAAGGATGCAGCCAATCCCAAGCATCTGGCTTTGCTCAAAAAAGGTCTTTACCGCAAATTCCCATCGCTCGAAGGGGTGCCCATTGCGTATAACTGGAGCGGGTGGGTTGATGTCAGCCACGATATGATGCCGCGTATTGTTCAGCCCGATCCCTCGTTGTCGCTGTACTATTCGTTTGGCTATGGTGGTAACGGCGTGTCTTCCTCTGCATGGGCGGGGCGACGGCTGGCGCAGCGCATTGTGGGGCAGGACGGGGCACAATGGGATCTGCCCATCTACAACTCGCCGCTGCCCGGCCATCTGTTTTCTCCTTTCCGGCGTCTCGGACAGGCCATGCTCTATCACTGGTATTACCTGAGAGATGAGGTGATCTGATGAACCGACGGCACTGCTCACGTCGCACGTCTATTGGCCTGGCTCTGGCAGCATTCGCTTTTCTGATGCTGTATTCAGTGATGCCGCCAGGCGCCCGCGCGGCGCGGGCAGAAACACTTGTCGTGGCTACAGATACCGCCTTTTTGCCGTTTGAATTCAAGGAGAACGGTAAATATGCTGGCTTTGACATGGATCTGCTCGATCTTGTCACCAAGCGAATGGGCGTATCCTATTCTTTGCTACCCATGGATTTTTCCAATATCTTCGCAAATCTGACGGCCGGCAAAGTGGACATGGCCATCGCGGGTATTTCCATTACGCAGGATAGGGAACGGAGCATGGATTTTTCCGATCCGTATTTCCGCAGCGATATTTCATTGGTCGTGGCTCAGGACAATACCGATATTCAGCGCTTTGGCGACCTGGCGGGCAAGCGGATAGGGCTCAAGCGCGGTACCGATGCGGTGGAATATGTCAGCCGCACCGTGCCAACGGCAAGGACAAGCTATTTCCAGAACATGGATGGCGGTTTTCCGTATCTTGAGCTGGCCGCCGGTCGTTTGGATGCACTGGTGCATGACACGGCAAATGTGCGGTATTACACGGCCAATAAGGGTAAAGGGCTGGTCAAAGTGGTCGATACCGTTGTTACTGGAAACAATTTTTATGCTATGGCGTTTCCCAAGCACAGTGCGCTGACGCAGCGGGTGAATGCGGCGCTGCGCGAGACGATACAGTCGGGACAGTATGCCGATATCTATCGCAAATGGTTCGGCGTGGCACCCGACCCCGACAGATTGATAATCCATTAAAAAGCCGGACCGGCGAGGGTTCGTGCGGCAATAAGAGGAGGCCCTGTAAAGGGGTAAGTGGTACAGGAGGAAGACAGGCAGCAATGGCAGTATTAATAATTGAATAGAAAAAAACATCGCGTGGACCAAGCGCATTTACTACAACGTTGTAAACCACCATTCATGGAGTCAAACATGAAAAAAACGTTCCTGAAAACATTGCTGTGTACCTCAGCAACCGCGACGGCGCTTCTCTGGTCTGCCCACGCAGTGGCAGAAGAGGAAGTGACCGTTGGATATCAACAGATCGTCGGACCTTATGTGTCCGCCATCGCGATGAAGAAATTCGACGAGCCGCTAAAAGCGGCGGGCTACACCGTCAAGTGGCGCCAGTTCAGCTCGGCAGGCGATATTTCCAGCGCTTTGGCCTCCGGCGGCATCCCTATCGGGGTTCTTGGTTCTACCGGGATTGCGGCCGCTGCAACGCGGGGCGTGAATATGCAGTTGTTCTGGATTCTTGACAACATTGGCCATTCCGAAGCGCTGGTGGTTCGCAAGGAGTCGGGCATCAGCAAACCGGAAGACCTCAAGGGTAAGCGTATTGGCGTGCCGTTTGTTTCCACATCGCACTTTCATTTACTGGTCGCACTGAGCAAAGTGTGGAAAATGAATCCGCGTGATGTGCGTATTCTGAACATGCAGCCGCCGCAGATCGTGGCAGCCTGGCAGCGCGGCGATATCGATGCGGCCTATGTGTGGCCCCCTGCGCTGACGACGCTGCTTAAAGACGGAACGGTGCTGACTGATTCCGAGGAAGTGGGCAAGGCCAGCGTGCCGACATTTGATGGCATTGTGGTCGACAAGGCCTGGGCAGAGAAAAATCCGAAATTCATGCAGGCCTATACTAAAGTCATGGCCGATGCTTACCGCGACTATAACCAGAATAGTGCCAAGTGGACCGAAAGCAGTCCTGAAGTCAAGGGTATTACCCAGATGATCGGCGGCAATGCAAAGGATATTCTGGAAGCGATGAAAATGCTGGTCTTCCCTTCAGCGCAAGAGATGGCTTCGAAAACCTGGCTGGGCGGTGGGGCCGGTTCTGGTGCCGTCAAGGCGCTGACCGAAAGCGCTGCGTTCCTCAAGGAGCAAAAGCAGATTGACTCTGTGCTGCCTGACTATAGTGGATTTGTGAATGCCAGTTGGGCAGAGCAGGCCGCAAAGTAAAAATAATTGCAGATGCAATAACCGTGGCAGGAGGACGATGTCCGCCTGTCACTGAACGAAAGTAGTTGGAGACCATCGCAATGCAAACTGTAGCCGAGAATCTGTATGTAAAAGATGTCAATGTCGTGTACCCGGGGATACGCCAGAATGATCGTGTTGTTGCGCTCAAGGATGTCAACCTCACAATCGACCGCGGCCAGTTCGTGGTCGCGCTCGGCGCTTCCGGCTGTGGCAAGACGACCTTCCTGAACCTGTTGGCCGGCTTCATGTCGCCTTCTTCCGGCACGATCATGCTGGGCAACCAACCGATATCAGGCCCCAGCGCGGATCGGGGCGTGGTGTTTCAGAAGCATGCGTTGCTGCCCTGGCTTAACGTTATTGACAATACCGAGTTCGGACTGAAGCTGCAGGGTGTGTCGAAAGCCAAAAGGTATGAAATCGCTGCCCGCAACCTGGAGTTGGTCGGGTTGAAAGATTTTCATCAGCATATGATCTACCAGCTTTCCGGTGGGATGCAGCAGCGGGTGGGTATCGCCCGCATTTTGACCTGCAATCCGGCCATGCTGCTGATGGACGAGCCCATGGCCGCGCTGGACGCACTGACCCGCGAAACCATTCAGGAACTGTTGCTCAAGGTGTGGGAAGTGACGGACAAAATGTTTTTCTTTATCACGCACAGTGTGGAAGAAGCCCTGTTTCTGGGATCCAAACTGATCGTGATGTCACCGCGGCCGGGCCGGATCACCAATACCTACGAGCTTTCGTTCAATCGGCAATTCCTGGCAGGAAAAAGCGCAAGGCAAATCAAATCCAGTCCCGAGTTCATTGAAATGCGCGAGACGGTGCTCAATATCATCTACAGCGACGAGCGGGAAGGAGGCCACCATGCTTAATAAACTGTTCGGCAGATCAGCTGCCGTACCGGGCCAGGTCTATGGAGCCCCGGGGGCCGGTGCCAGCGTGTTCATCAGCATCGCAACGGCGATTTCCTTGCTGATATTCTGGTCCATTATTACGTATTTTGGTTGGGTCAAGCCGCTGTTTTTGCCGTCGCCTGTGGCGGTGTATAACAAGTTCATCGTCGGTATGACAGATGGCATTGCCAATGCGACGCTTATCGAGCATACCGTGGCCAGCCTGACCCGGGTGTTTTCAGCGTTCTTTCTGGCGCTGCTAACGGCCGTGCCTGTGGGCATTATGATGGGTGTCAATCGCGTCGCGCGTGGGCTGTTCGATCCGATCATCGAGTTCTACCGGCCCTTGCCGCCGCTGGCCTATCTGCCGCTGGTCATTATCTGGTTCGGTATTGGCGAGTTTCCCAAGGTTTTCCTGATCTATCTGGCTATTTTTGCCCCCATGGCAATTGCTGCCAGGGCCGGCGTCAAGTCGGTGTCAATGGAGCAGATTCATGCTGCCTACTCCATGGGCGGATCAAACAGGCAGATTGTCTGGTATGTGATATTGAAGTCGGCCCTGCCGGAAATATTCACAGGCATGCGCATTGGTATCGGGGTGGGCTGGAGTACACTGGTTGCTGCCGAGATGGTGGCGGCCGATCGCGGCCTGGGTTTCATGGTATTGAATGCAGCGCAGTATCTGGCCAGTGACACCGTCATTATGGGCATCATTATTATCGGGTTTTTTGCGTTTATCTTTGATGCCCTGATCCGCTATATAGAGAAGGCCATGGTGCCCTGGAAGGGCAAAGTATAGATCGAACCCTGTACATGCCGCAGATTTGCCGACATGGGTCGCCGTTGCATGGTGACCATGTTCGTTTCAGGGATAATCGCAAGCTTCTATTGCATTTGAAATTATCGTGAGCCAGCACACAGACACTCCTGTCGCGTGCCGGATCACGCCTTCATTGGCCTGTTACAAGAAAAAAGCAATGAGTAACCACAGAAAACGTGTCAGCCCGGGATCAGACAAAGTCAGCACACCCAGTCGGGCAGCCTTAAGTGCGCTGCTTTGGGAGAAACTGTTTCGTGAAACCAGCGAATCGCTGGGGTTGCAGGGCCGGATCCGGCAGATGCTGGTGGCCGCCATTACGCAGGGGCACCTGACGCCGGATGCGCCGGTGCCTTCCAGCCGTTTCCTGTCGGACACGCTCAAGGTGGCGCGCAATACGGTTGTGTTTGCCTACCAGGAACTGGTCAGCGAAGGCTATCTGGTAACGCGCAACCGCAGCGGTCATTTCGTGGGGCAGGCGGCGCAGCAGCGCAATATGCTCGATATTATCGCCAGCGCCGGTGGCGATGACGAAACTGATTTCTGGCACGGACGCATCCACGCACGGCCCAGCCAGCAACGCAACATCCGTAAGCCGGCCAACTGGCAGACTCAGCCCTATCCCTTTGTGTACGGTCAGTTTGATCCTGCTTTGTTCCCCACTTCCGAATGGCGTGAATGCTGCATGAAGGCGTTGTCCATTGTCGACATTCGCAGTTGGGCCCAAGACCTGATCATGATGGATGACCCGGAGATTATTGCCGCCATCCAGAACCAGGTGCTCCCGCGACGGGGTTTTTCTGCGACCAAGGATGAAATCATGGTGACGGTGGGGGCGCAGCACGCGCTGTATCTGCTGGCAGATCTATTGGTCAGGCCGGGCAACAAAGTGGGCATGGAAGAGCCCGGCTATCCGGACGCGCGTAATATTTTTTCCAGCCGCACCCGTCACGTGGTGCCGGTACCGGTCAACGAAGAGGGCGTTGATGTCGAGGGCATTACTGTTGATATGGACATGATTTTTGTCACGCCAAGCCACCAATGCCCAACCGGGGTCACGATGTCCATGGCGCGGCGCCAGGCGCTTCTTGAAAAAGCCAATGCCTGCAATACGGTGATTGTCGAAGACGATTTTGAATTTGAAAACAGCTTTATTGATAAACCCTTTCCGGCGCTCAAGAGCCTGGACCAGAACGGGCGTGTGATTTATGTCGGCAGTTTGTCAAAGACATTTGCACCCGGGCTACGGCTGGGGTTCATCGTTGGTCCAAAGCCGCTGGTCGACGAGCTGCGTGCACTGAAACGACTGATGTTGCGACATGCCCCTTCTTTTCTGCAACGGGCCTTTGCCCTGTTCGTCTCGCTGGGCCACTACCAGTCTTTTCTGCGCAAGCAATCGCAAATCTATGGTCAGCGCGAACGGGTACTGCGTGATGCGCTAAAGGAGTATCTGCCGACGTTTCAGATCATCTCCTCGCCAGGCGGGTCATTTTGCTGGGTAAGGGCGCCGGAGCATATCGACACCACTGCGCTGACGGCAGTGGCATTGCAAAACGGGATTGTCCTTGAACCGGGCGAGGTATTCTTCAGCCGGGTATCTAAAGGCGCCCGACGCTACATTCGTTTTGGCTATGGTTCCATTGACGAGCCGAAAATTGCAGTTGGCATTAAAACCCTGGCTGAACTGGTTGCGCAGCATTTTCCGGTAGTTTCAAGAAAACGTTGATCAATATTCCGGTTATTGGTATAATTTATTTCAATATTTGAAATAAATGGCGATTTCTATGGATATGATCGAAACTGAACGTGTCGAAGGCAATACCCCAACGCTACGGCTGTTTGCGCTTCTTGAGGTCATTGCAGAAAAAGACAGCTATTTTTCGCTGCAAAGCCTGAGTGAAGAACTGGGTATTCCCAAGCCAACCCTGCACCGTATGCTACAGCAACTGGAAAGCGCAAGGCTGATTATCCGCGACGGCGACGGCAGGCAGTACAGTACCGGCCGTCGCTTGCACCAGATGGCCGAAAAGCTGCTGCTGAACAACACCATTCACGGCTCAAGACGCGCCGTATTGCGGCACCTGGTAGAGGAAATCGGTGAAAGCTGCAACATTACCGCCTGCACCGGCAATGAGGTGCTGTATCTGGACCGCGTGGAAACGGTCGCGCCGCTTCGGTTCTATCTACACCCGGGCTCGCGCGTGCCGCTGCATTGCTCGGCCAGCGGCAAACTGTTTCTTGCGCAAATGTCGCCGTCACAGTGTCGTCGTTTGCTGGAAGCAGCCCCGCTGGAACAGTATACCCCGAATACCCTGACGCGCTATGACGCGATCGAACAGGAAATAGAACAGGTTCGCCGGCAGGGCTATGCCATGGACAACGAAGAATTTTTGCCCGGCCTCATTTGTATTGCCGTGCTGGTTCCGGGAGACAACGGCAAGTCAAACATGGGCATCGCGGCGCAGTCCCCCATCATGCGCATTACCCGCGAAAAGGCATTGGGATTTTTGCCGGTATTGCGTCGTGCAGCCGACTCACTGGCAGAAATTGAAAAAGCCAACGCGGCAGCGTAAACCATTCATGCGCAGTGGTCCGCCATTGCGTTTCGCAACGGAGGCAGATCCTCATGACCACCCCGCAACACTCCCCCCGCGCTGTTCGCGAGATTTCCGTCAGGCAAGTCTTCGGGCTTGATACCGACCTGACTGTGCCCGCGTTTTGCGAGCCTACGGAACATGTGCCGCAGATTGACACCGCCTATCATTTCAATCATGATGTCACGCTGGCCATCCTGGCCGGCTTCATCCAAAACCGGCGGGTCTTGATCCAGGGCCTGCACGGCACCGGCAAGTCCACTCATATCGAACAGGTGGCCGCCCGGCTGAACTGGCCTTGCGTGCGGGTCAATCTGGATGGTCATATCAGCCGCCTGGATCTGGTCGGCAAGGACACCATCGTGTTGCGCGAAGGGCGCCAGGTCACCGAGTTCCAGGAAGGTATCCTGCCCTGGGCGTTGCAGCAACCCATGGCGCTGATCTTTGACGAATACGATGCCGGTCGCCCCGATGTCATGTTTGTCATTCAGCGGATTCTGGAGCGCAACGGTCATTTTATGTTGCTGGACCAGAACCGCAGCATCGCCCCGCATGCCGATTTCAGGCTGTTTGCTACCGCCAATACGCTGGGGCTGGGCAATCTGAACGGCCTGTATCATGGCACCCAATCGCTCAATCATGCGCAGCTGGATCGCTGGAATATTGTCGCTGCCCTCAATTATCTACAGCCCGAAGATGAAGTGCAGATTACTGCAGCCCGCGTGCCACAGATGGACGATGCACAAGGGCGCCAGACAATTCGCAAAATGGTGGATCTGGCTAATCTCACGCGCAAGGGGTTCGAGGCAGGCGATATTTCCGTACTCATGTCGCCTCGCACAGTCATTACCTGGGCAGAGAACCGGCAAATCTTCGGCGATACTGGTCTGGCATTTCGATTGTCATTCCTGAACAAATGTGATGACGCCGAGAAAGAACTGATTGCCGAATATTACCAGCGCTGTTTCGAGCAAGAGCTGCCCGAAGCATTTATGGGTACTATGCTTACGTGAACGATATTGCGCACAGCATATTCCAGCAACATACCGACGAGTTGTGCGGCGCTGCCGTGCGTGCCATCAGCGGGCGCATCAATGCGCATTTCAGAAAGGGCAGGCTGTATCTGGATGACAGTCTGGTGCCGGTGCTGGCGCCACATCTGCGGCTGGACCCAGATAATCAGACCTTCAGGGATTTTCGTGCCGTGGCCGATGGTCTGGCGTTGCGTCTGCTTGC
The DNA here is from genome assembly GCF_004217095.1 of Advenella incenata. Lineage (GTDB taxonomy): Bacteria > Pseudomonadota > Gammaproteobacteria > Burkholderiales > Burkholderiaceae_B > Advenella > Advenella incenata. The sequence continues at coordinate 526,963 of NZ_SHKO01000002.1, forward strand.
CTGCGATCCGATTATCTATGAACAGGCATGTCCGCAAGATGAGACCGCCCGGCTTCTCTATGATTTTTTCGAACAGGTGCGCCTGGAGGCGACGGTCGCGTCAGAATGGCCAGGGGTGCAGGCTAATGTGCAGACGCGCTTTCGTGCCTGGGCCGAGGCGTTTGAACATTCGCCCTTGATCGAGTCCAGCCTGGGCATTTTGCTGTTTACAGTCATGCTGACCGTGTGGTCACGAGTGACCGGGCACGTGCTCAGCGAAGCCCAGCAGGATCTGCTGGAAGCCACGCGCGCCGGTATGGCAGGTGAAATAGGCCAGGAGTTGTATGCATTGCGCCGTCTGCGCAATGATCAGGCAGCCTATGCTGTGACAGCGGCACGGCTTGCCGAAAAGATTAGCTTGAATCTGGCCTCGGAAATGGCGCTGGATCGCCGGCAGAAGGATTCGGAAAAGAGCAGCCGATCGCTGTTTTCCCTGCTGCTCACACCAGACACGCAGCCCGAGGATGGGTTTGATGTTGCACCGTTCGGCCAAAGCCGGGTATTCGATCAGCACCAGGCCAGCTACCGTGTATTTACTCGTCGCTACGACCGTGTTGAACTGGCGGCCTCGCGAGTAAGGCGGGCAGAGCTCAAGCAGTTTCGCCAGCAAATGGACGAAGATCGTGCTGCATTGTCGATCGGGGTGGCTCAGTTGGCCAGGCTGTTTCGCCGCATCTTTCGCATGCCGCAGGATGACGGCTGGATCTTTGGCCAGGAAGAGGGCATTCTTGACGGCCGTACGCTTAGCCAGTTGGTTGCCAGTCCTGCCGAAACACGGATATTTCGCCAGGACCAGGTGATTGAACGGGTCGACCAGGCCGTCACTATTTTGCTCGATTGCTCCGGTTCCATGCGCACGCATGCGCGCCGCTTGTCTGTACTGCTCGATACCTTGTTGCGGGCTTTGGGAATGGCTGGCGTGCAAACCGAATTGCTGGGCTTTACGACCGGTGCCTGGAATGGCGGTCGTGCCTTGAAAGACTGGCAGCGTCAAGGCAAGCCAGCTCATCCCGGACGCCTTAATGAGCTATGTCATTTGCTATTTAAGCAGGCCGATACGAGCTGGTCGCGCGCGCGCCTGGATATCGCGGCTTTGCTCAAGCATGATCTGTATCGGGAAGGGGTCGACGGTGAGGCGGTCCTCTGGGCCTCACAGCGGCTGCAGGAGCAGCAGGTCAGGCGGCGCACTCTGATTGTGGTTTCTGACGGTTGCCCGATGGACAGCGCCACGCAATATGTCAACGATGATTATTATCTGGCCAGCCACCTGCAACAGGTTGTGCGGCAAACCATCAGCCAGGGTATTGACGTTGTCGGACTGGGTGTCGGGCTGGATCTGAGTTCGTATTATCCAAGAAGCCTGGCGGTAGATCTGCAGCAGGCACTGACGCCTGCTGTGTTTTACGATATTGCACGATTACTGTCCGGCGGACACCGACGATAATTCACCGGCGCGGGCTTGCAGTTGCTGCTGTTGTGCCTGTACGCAAGTGACGGCAATGACATTGTAAACGTCGTCGGCACTACAGCCCCGCGACAGGTCATTTGCTGGTTTGTTCAGCCCTTGCAACAACGGGCCGATAGCGATGGCGCCCCCCAGTCTTTCTGCAAGCTTGTAGCCGATATTGCCGGCATTCAGATCCGGAAAAATCAACACATTGGCTCGTCCATGAATCTGCGAATCACTGAGCTTGCGCGACGCGATGTCGGGAATAATGGCGGCATCCAGCTGCACTTCGCCGTCGATCAGCAGATCCGGCTGCGCTTGCTTGACCAGGCTGGTGGCCTGCTGGACCTTGGTCACGTTGATATGTTGCGCACTTCCCAGGGTCGAGAACGATAACATGGCAATGCGTGGCGCCTCGCCCAGCAGCGCGCTTGCGCTTTTTGCCGAGTCAAGGGCAATACGTGCCAGTTGTTGTGCATCCGGATCAATGACTAGCCCGCAATCGGAAAAAATCATGCCACCCTTGGTTGGGTGGTGCTCGTGTTCAAAAATCATCAGAAAGAAACTGGACACGATACTGCCGGCAGAGGCTTTGGCGCCCACCACCTGAAGTGCAGTGCGGACCACATCTGCTGTCGTATGAACAGCACCGGCGACGGAGCCGTCGGCGTCACCCATCTGTAGCATGAGATTGGCAAAGCACAGCGGTTGTGTAATGGCTTGCTGTGCCTGTTGCAGTGTCATGCCTTTTTTCTCGCGCAAGCGGTACAGCTGTTGCGCATAACGTTCACGCGCTTGGCTGGTTGCCGGGTCGGTAAAGGTCATGCCCGAGATATCCAGGCCATGCTGGCTGGCGATCGCGGCGGTTTGCACCGGATCGCCCACCATGATGACATCTGCAATACTGTCCCGCTGGGCCCGTATTGCTGCTTCAAGCACGCGCGGATCCTGGGCTTCGCACAACACGATGCGTTTCGGGTCGGCTTTCGCCGTTTCGACGATGCGTTGCAAAACGCCCATGATGTGCTCCTCAGGTTGCGCTAGTGGATTAGACGTAGTCTTTGTATTTGTCCAGGAACCGTACAGGTTTGGCCAATGCATCGCGGCGGAACGGATCCCCGAGTTCACGGGTGCACATGATTTCAATGACGCAGGTTTTGCCTTCGTTCATCTGCATGTCCACGGCTTTTTTCAGGGTTGGGCCCACGTCTTCCAGTTTGTCGACCACGAAACCGGTTGCACCCATGGCTTGCGCAATTTCTGCAAAGCTCTGGTTATCCAGTTCGCCGGCAACAAAGCGGCGGTTATAGAAATCCACCTGGTTTTTCTTCTCTGCACCCCATTGACGGTTATGGAAGACCACTGCGGTTACCGGAATGTCATGACGCACGCAGGTCATGATTTCGACCATGCTCATGCCCCAGGCGCCGTCTCCGGCATAGGCGATGGCTGGACGATCCGGAGCGGCCACTTTGGCGCCGATAATGGTGGGCAGGGCATAACCGCAGTTACCGAAACTCATGGGAGCAAAGAAGCTGCGCGGTTTTTCGAAACGCAAGTAGCTATTGGCCACAGAGTTGATATTGCCGATGTCTGTGGAGACCATGACGTCTTTGGGCATGGCTTTTTCCAGTTCACGCAACACCTGACGTGGATGCAGATATTTGCCGCCTTCTTTCTTGGCCTCTTCAATCATGTCCAGGCTGTACGCATCTTTCTCGTGCGTCCATTCATCCAGCTCTTTTTCCCATGCCGCCTTTTCATCGGCAATGGTTTTGGCGCGTGCTTCTTTGGTTGCATCTGAAGCCAGCTTCTTGTCCTGCAGGCGCTCAAGTAAAGCGACAGCCGCTGCCTTGGCATCGCCACAAATGCCAACTGAAATTTTCTTCACCAGGCCGAGCATTTTGTTGTCGGCATCAATCTGAATGATTTTTGCTTCCTTGGGCCAGTAATCCATGCCATGTTGTGGCAGGGTGCCAAATGGCCCCAGGCGTGAACCCAGTGCCACCACGACATCGGCCTGTGCGATCAGCTTCATCGCTGCCTTGGAGCCCTGGTAGCCCAGCGGACCGGCCCAAAGCGGATGGCTGGCGGGGAACGAGTCATTGTGCAGATAGCTGTTGACTACTGGTGCGCCCAGGCGCTCGGCCAGTGCTTTACATTCTTCGACGGCGTCGGCCATGACAACGCCACCGCCGGAAAGGATAACGGGGAATTTGGCGGTAGCCAGCAGTTCGGCTGCTTCGTTCAGACTTTTTTCACCACCGGCGCCACGATCCAGGCGCTGCGGTTGTGGAATTTCGGTTTCGATTTCACCGTAGAAATAATCTCGTGGGATATTCAACTGGGTTGGGCCGATTTCGGACAGGGCACGATCAAAGCAGCGGGCGGTATATTCGGCCATGCGTTTCGGATTATTGACATGTCCCTGGTATTTGGTGAATTCCTGGAACATGGGCAACTGGTTGGCTTCCTGGAAGCCGCCCAGTCCCATACCCATGGTGCCGGTTTCCGGTGTAATCATCACGACCGGAGAGTGGGCCCAGTAGGCTGCGGCAATCGCTGTCACACAGTTACTGATACCAGGGCCATTCTGGCCGATTACCACGCCATGACGGCCGCTGACCCGCGCATAGCCATCTGCCATGTGCGCGCCGCCTTGTTCGTGAACCACGGGAATCAGCCGGATGCCCGCCGGCGCGAAGATATCCATGGCATCCATAAAGGCCGAGCCCATGATGCCAAAGATATTGGTGACGCCATTGGCGACCATGGTTTCAACAAAGGCCTCCGATGGTGTCATTTTCTGGACGCCGGTAACGGCTTTCTGGGGGGATTGCTGGGGTGTTGACGTGTTCATGATTGACGTATCCTCACTTTGTTCGTTTAAATATGAATATTCGGTATGAAAAATTCCGATTTTTGTTAATGATACGAGGCAATGTGGGGTTTGGTCAATATAAATTTTAAAAAACGAGATAAATAATCTCGTAATATAGAATTTTTATATCTGCCTATAGTAATATGTGGAAGGTCAAAGGAGGAGTAAACATGTCGCAATCTATATCGGACAAGGCTGAGATACGCATCTATCGTGCGCGCAGTATTATCACCATGAATCCCGCACAGCCGCGGGCCACGCATGTAGCGGTCAGGGATGGCCGCATTCTGGGCGCCGGCGATCTGGCTTCATTGCAGGGCTGGGGCAAGGCGGTTATGGACGACCGATTTGCAGACAAGTTCATCATGCCCGGTATGATCGAAGGGCATAGCCATCTGCTTGAAGGCGGCATGTGGAGTTTTGTCTATGTGGGGTTTTATGACAGGCGCGGTCCTGACGGGCGCCTGTGGAAAGGTCTGAAAACGCTGCAAGCGGTTGTTGCGCGATTGCAGGAGGCCGAGCAGGCCATGCCGGATCCTGCCAAAACGCTCTGCGCGTGGGGGTTTGACCCGATTTATTTCCAGGGTGAGAGGATAACCACCAAACACCTGGACCAAGTGTCATCCAGTCGGCCGGTCGTGGTGCTTCATGCCAGTATTCATTTGATGAACGTAAACACAGCCATGCTGCAGATGGCCGGGATCACTGCTGATTCAGGTATCGATGGCGTCGAGTGTGACGCCTCGGGCAAGTTGACCGGCCAATTGCAGGAATTTGCCGCCATGTATCTGGTGTTTCGCAAGATCGGCAATGTCTATTTTGATGAGGGACAAACTTCCCATGGCATCTGGAACTTTGCCCGGGTTGCGCAACTGGCTGGCGTCACGACAGCGACTGACCTGGTTAATGACCTGAGCGAGGACACCCTGGCCAGCCTGGCAGAGACAACCGGCGGCGATACGTTTCCGTTGCGCCTGGTGCCGGCTTATGCGCCCTTGCGTGATCCGGAAGGCAAGGGACTGGATCGGGTTCTGCCTAGCATTGCGCGCAACACGGATAAACTCAGTTTTGGCATTGTCAAACTGATCGTGGACGGCTCCATTCAGGGCTTTACCGCCAGGCTGCGTTGGCCGCATTATTACAAGCCACCGGCAGGTGCGCAGGAGAACGGCATCTGGGTGATTCCGCCGCAGCAGTTGCGCGAGCTGCTCCAGACCTATCACGACGCCGGGCTGACCGTGCATATCCATACCAATGGCGACGAGGCGACCGATGTGGCGCTGGATGCCCTGGAAGCGGTACTCGCTGCCAGTCCGCGTCGCGACCACAGGCACACCCTGCAGCATTGCCAGATGGCCAGCACAGCGCAGTTCCGGCGCATGGCCAGCCTGGGAGTGTGCGCCAATCTGTTTGCCAACCATCTGTACTATTGGGGCGATGCCCATTATGAAATGACCATGGGTCCCGAGCGCGCCAACCGCTTGAATGCCGCGGCCACGGCGCTGGCTGCCGGCGTGCCGATTTCATTGCATTCGGATGCGCCTGTCACCCCCATTGCGCCGTTGTTTACGGCCTGGTGCGCCGTTAACAGAATGACGGCGTCAGGTCGCGTGCTGGGCGAGGAAAACAGGATTTCGGTGCAGCAGGCTTTGCATGCCATGACGTTGGGTGCTGCCTATACGCTCAAGTTGGATGACCGGATCGGCAGTATCGAGACCGGCAAACAGGCCGATTTTGCCATCCTTGAAGAAGATCCGCTGACGGTCGATCCGACCCGACTCAAGGACATCAGGATCTGGGGCACCGTCCTGGGCGGCACGATTTTTCCCTGCCCGCAGATAGAAGCATGAGCCAGGCCATTGCGCTGACGGTGCTGGGGGGCTTTCTGGGGGCCGGCAAAACCACGGTCCTCAATCACCTGTTGCAGGCGCCTCATGGCTTGCGCTTGATGGTGCTGGTCAATGATTTTGGCGCCGTCAATATTGATGCTTCATTGATTCAATCGGTCAGTGGGGATGGCGTCATCTCGCTGCGCAATGGGTGTGTGTGCTGCTCCATGGGGGGCGAGCTGATGAACGCGCTGATGGCAATTGAAAAGCAGGCGACCAATCTGGATGGGCTGATTATTGAAGGCAGCGGAGTCAGTGATCCCAACAAAATTGCGCAGATCGGCGCGCTTGGTCAGGGGTTTGCCTTGCAGTCCATTATCACCATAGTGGATGCCGCCGCCGTGCTTGAACAGTGTGAGGATCGACATACCGGCGATATGGTGAAAACGCAGATTGCCGCAGCGCATATGATTCTGCTCAATAAAATTGATCTGGTGGATGAGGCGCGACGCAAGCAGGTGCTGGCGTGGCTGCATGAGACGGCGCCGGGTGTTCCGGTGTTTGCCGGCAGCAACGGGCAGTTTGACTGGACACTGCTGTTGTCTCGCAAAGGGCAGCATGCCTTCCCATCACAATCACAATCGCCATCGGCCGGCGGCGCTGATACCGGGCTGTTTGCTGGCCGGCAGGCAACGGCGCCTGCCGCGTACTCCTTTGAGTCGTACAGTTTTGACAATGCCGGTGCATTTGATGAGCAGCGGTTACGTGCTGCTTTCAGCCAAATGCCGGCGCCGGTTCTGCGCGCCAAGGGCATCGTTTTGCTGGGACCGGAAAAAAAAAGCTGCGTGTTGCATTATGTGCGAGGCCAGCGCGTGAGCCTTGAACCGGCAATGCCGACGATCGCCGCCGGGCCGCTGGTTTTTGTCGGCACAACAGAGCTGGACAAGGTGGCGCTGCAAGACGCACTCAGGCAGGCAGTGCTGGCCTGAACCTCTCAAGTCATTCGGCGTGGCCCCAGGGCGTGCATGACGCGCTTGTTACCCTGTTTTCTTTACCGGCGGGGAGCGCCCGTGCCAGGCGCTCCCCGATTGCAATGTATCAACTGTCGCATCGACTCAATTTGCCTTGAAGCCCGATTCCTTGATAATCGGCCCCCAGACTTTATTTTCGCTCTCCAGTAACGCCTTCATGCTGGCTGCCGATTCGCCGGTCAGCTCCAGGCCCAGTTTTTCGAAGTTCTTGCGCAATTCTGCGTTTTTGGCAATGGCGATAAACGCTTTTTCCAGACGGGCAACGGTTTCCGGTGGCGTGCCTTTTGGCACATAGGCGCCATACCATATTTTTACGTGCTCGAACCCTTCGATACCCTGTTCATGCAACGTTTTGACACCCGGCAAAAAGCTGACCGGCTGGGTGCCGGCCAATCCCAGAAAGCGGATTTTTCCGGCGCGATACAGTTCCATCTGCGCGCCGGCTGCGTCCACGCCCAACGGCACATGGCCGCCCATTTCATCATTAACCAGTTGTGGACCGCCGGAATAGGAGGCCGGTTCGAGCTTGACGTTCTGATGCTTGGCCATCTGCAGCACGCCAAAGTGCGTGGGGCCGCCCAGTCCTGCCAGGCCGACCGCGCCACGCGCGGGGTCAGCCTTGACTGCGGCCATATATTCCTGAATCGTCTTGTATGGCTGGACGCTGCCGGTGGACACCACAATTGGCACGTTGGCCAGGTTGGCCACGGGTGTCAGATCACTGGGTGAGTAATTGAGCTTGGCATAGGTGTAGGGATAACTGGTGAAAGGCATTGAGTGTGAGAGCAGGACAGTGCGTCCGTCCGGTTTGGCTCGTGCCACTTCGGTTGCCGCCATCATGGTAGAGGCGCCTGGCTTGTTTTCGACATAAGCCTGGCCGCTGCCGGTTTTCCTGTATTCTTCGGCCACAGCACGTGCCAGCGCATCAAGAATTCCACCTGCCGGATAACCGACTACAATTTTAATCGTGTCGTTTTGAGCCCACGCCTGGGAAGGCAGGCCCGGGGCAAGTGCGATAGCGGACAGAGCCAGAGAACGCAAAAAAGTACGTTTGTTCATGAGATCACCTTTAGATCAGTTGTTTAAGGCTGTTGAATACGGCTGTGGGTGGAAGGCAGAAAATGGGTTGTCATGGGCTTTCGATATCTTGTCTGTCGCCGGGCTTTGCATTGCCGGCCAGCACCTGGCCCAGTGCCAGGGCCGTGTCCTTCATCATGCTGGAGAAAGTGAACAGGTCGGAAAATGAATGCGTGGCGGTTGGGGCGTGGCAGGCGACAGCCGCGATCATGCGGCCGCGCTCGTCCTGAACCGGCACGGCAATGGCAACCATGCCTTTGACGAACTCTTCGTTGTCGGTGCCGATTCTCTGTTGCGCGATCAGTCCCAGCTCATGCGCAAGACGCTGACGGTCTGTAATGGTTTTGGGCGTCATGGCCGGTAGCGGTAGGGTATCGAGCAGGCACCTGCGCTGCACATCGGGCATCATCGCCAGAAACAGTTTGCCGCTGGCGGTGCAATGCAATGGCACATGAGCACCGGTGCGCAGATGCAGTTGCAGGCGCATGTCGCTCTCGGGTTCGACACGCGCCAGATAATGCACCTGGTTGTCGATCAGCGCGGTCAGATTGCATGTTTCGCCGGTGGCAGCGACCAGCTTTCCCAGCAATTGCCGGCACATGCGATCAAAGTGCGTGGATCTGAGCACCGACAGCGCCAATTGATGCGAGCTGGCGCCTAGCACGTAGCCACGATCGTCGGGAAGTCGCGTGACATAGGCAGCATCCTGCAATTGCTGCAAAAGGCGCAGGACACTGGCCTTGGGCAATGCGGTACGCTGGGCGATCTGGGCCAGTGACAGCGGATAACTGGCGCAAGCCAGGTGCTCTATCACAGTCAGAATACGCAGATGTTTTGAATCTTGATTTGTCATGGTCATAGTTGTCTCTATATTTATTGTGGAATAAAAAAGATTAAATATCCAATAATTTGAAACTATACGTTCCGGTAAATGAAATGAAAATGGCGGTTATCGTTTCAAAATTGAAATGATTGGTGTATACCCCTAACCAATAGCGGCGCGCCAGACGCACACTTGACCCACTAAATCAGAACTGGCAGGCAGACAAGACTATGCAAGAGTGTGTGGATTATGTAGTGGTGGGCGGCGGCTCGGCCGGGTGCGTGATGGCCAACAGGTTGAGCGAGAACGGCAAATATTCAGTGTGTCTGCTCGAGGCAGGACCGGCTGATCGCAATATGTGGATTCATATTCCTATCGGTTATGGCAAGACCATGTTCAATCCGCGATTGAACTGGGGCTTTTATACCGATCCCGATCACAATATGCTGGATCGCCGGATTTACTGGCCGCGTGGCAAAACGCTGGGTGGCAGCAGTTCCATCAACGGCCTGATCTACATACGGGGACAGAAGGAAGATTATGACCACTGGGAAGCGCTGGGCAACCACGGATGGAGCTGGGACGCCTGCCTGCCGTACTTTCGTAAACTTGAAAACAATGATCTCGGGCCCGGTCCGACCCATGGGACAGAGGGTCCGCTCAATGCCACGTCAATCCCGACCCGGCATGAATTGGTCGATGCGCTGATCGGTGCAGCCAACAGCCTTGGCATCCCATCTCGCAAGGATTTCAATACGGGCGATCAGCGCGGGGCCGGGTACTATCAGTTGACGACCCGCAATGGCCGACGCTGTTCTACGGCAGTCGCTTATCTGAACCCGGCAAGGCGTCGCGCGAACCTGCGTATCGAAACCGAAGCACAGGCCATGAAAATTCTGTTCCGTGGAAAAAAAGCGGCGGGGATCCAGTATCGCCAGCACGGGAAAATCAAGATATTGAATGTCAACCGGGAAGTGATCCTGTGCGCTGGCGCCCTGCAGTCGCCGCAGCTATTGCAACTGTCGGGGGTGGGCAATCCCGTGCACCTGAATCCGCTGGGTATTCCCATGGTGCACGCGCTCAATGGCGTGGGTGAGAATCTTCAGGATCATTTGCAGTTTCGGCTGATCTACGAAGTGAACAAGCCCATTACCACCAACGATCTGTTGCGCAGCTGGAGCGGCAAGGTAAAGATGGGCCTGCAATGGGCGCTGTTGCGCGGCGGCCCGCTGGCCATTGGCATCAACCAGGGCGCGTTGTTCTGCAACGCCCTGTCTGAGACCGATGCGCGTCCCGATGTGCAATTTCATTTTGGCACGCTGTCGGCCGATATGGCCGGTGGCAAGGTCCATGACTTTTCAGGCTGCACCTTTTCCGTGTGTCAGTTGCGTCCCGAATCGCGGGGCTATCTGCGCATTCGTTCGACCGACCCGTTCGAGGCACCGGCGATGCAGCCCAATTACCTGGCAACCGACCTGGATCGCCGCACGGCGGTTGCCGGCGTTCGGTTAACCAGAAAGCTTGCAGACGCTCAGCCAATGCAGTCCCTGATGAAGGGCGAGGTCAAGCCTGGACGCGATGTGCAAAGTGACGATGAGATTCTGCATTTTTGTCGCGAGAACGGCGCCACGATTTTTCACCCGTCGGGCACCGCGAAGATGGGGCCAACAGAGGATCCGATGGCGGTTGTCGATCACCGGCTGGCCGTCAGAGGCCTGCAGGGACTACGTGTGGTTGATGCTTCGATTATGCCAACGCTCGTGTCGGGAAATACCAACGTGCCGGTTGTCATGGTTGCCGAGCGGGCTGCTGTTTTTGTGCTTGAGGATGCGGTGGCCGGTGATCAGGCCATTGAGGTTCGGGCTGTGCCGGCGTCAGGCGAGAGCCGGGTGCCGGCCGAACCCACGGCAGTAGAAAGCCTGCAGCAAAGTTAGCAGGCGGCAGAAGCGACGAGGCGACGTGCAATTGCAAATGAAATATGTCGGTTCGAAATGAAAGCTGTACATAAATCAATATATGGAGACAACAATGAGTGATAAGAAAGGATTGCGCAGGGTCGTAGCTGCCTCGCTGGTAGGTGCAACGATTGAATGGTACGACTTTTTTCTATACGGCGTGATTGCCGGCCTAGTGTTCAATCAACTGTATTTTCCGGGTGAAGACCCATATATCGGTACGCTGCTGGCATATGCCACATTTGCGGTAGGCTTTCTCGCGCGCCCGCTGGGCGGAATCATTTTCGGTCATCTGGGCGATAAGGTCGGGCGCAAAAGCGCATTGATCATGACGCTGATGATCATGGGCGTTTCCACTGTGGCCATCGGGCTGATTCCTTCGTACGAGAGTATTGGTATCTGGGCGCCTGCATTGCTGTTGTTTTGCCGTGTTCTGCAGGGTATCGGTCTGGGGGGCGAATGGGGTGGTGCCGTGCTCATGACTTATGAGTATGCGCCGCCGGAGAAAAAAGGGCTTTATGCGTCCCTGCCGCAAATTGGCCTTTCTCTGGGATTGTGCCTGGCTTCTGGCGTGGTCGCGCTGTTGTCGTCGCTGCTGACCGATGCGCAGTTCCTGAGCTGGGGCTGGCGCATCGCCTTTCTGTTGTCCTCGCTGCTGGTCTTTGTCGGGATGTACATCCGGCTGGCTGTAAAGGAAAGCCCGGAGTTTGAGCAGATTAAGGCGCAAAATGCAGAAAGCAAGATTCCGTTTGTGGAGATGATCAAGAACTATCCAATGAACATTCTCAAGGGCATGGGTGCGCGCTATATTGACGGCGTGTTTTTCAATATTTTCGGCGTCTTCATTATCAGTTATCTGACCAAGAACCTGGAGATGTCGCGAACCGACGCGCTGACCGGCGTAATGATTGCCGCTATCGTCATGTGCGCTTTCATTCCTTATTTTGGAGCGATGTCCGACCGCTTGGGACGTACCCGTACTTACTTCTGGGGCTCTCTGATTACCGGCTTTTCCGCTATTCCGGCATTCTGGCTTATGACCACCTTCTCTGACAACGTGTTTGTTGTCTGGCTCTCGATCGTGATTCCTTTCGGCATTCTGTATGCCATGGTGTACGGTCCGGAAGCGGCCTTGTTCTGCGAATTGTTTGACACGCGGGTGAGGTACACGGGTATTTCATTTGTGTATCAGTTTTCCGGCATCTTTGCCTCGGGCATCACGCCGTTAATAGCAACTGCGCTATTGCGCGAGAATAACGGTCAGCCCTGGTTGGTGGTGGCCTATACCGTCATTGTAGGCATTATCTCCGCCCTGAGCGCAGCATCCATCAAAACAGTCCGCAAGGACAGCAAGGGTAGCGAGGCGCGCACTGCAGTTGCCGCTGGCGCGACTGCACGCTGATCGGTGATTTTCATGCCACAGGCCCGCAGACTGGCAAAACGGCCTGCCTGCGGGCCTTAAATTTAATGGTGCAATGCATCATTAAATAACCAATCCGTTCTATTTCAACTGTGATGTGACTATGTGCGACTGCGGAAAACAACGTTCACGACCGCCATGGCCGCCTTGCGACGGCATGCTGTCTGGAACGTAACACAGGCAACAAGTTGAAACGCAGAAAGGAGAAAGCGTACACATAATCGTCATGCGGTATTAGAATGAGGCGTCATTCCGGACTGTTTTGCATGCCTGCACACGGGCGGGCCCGGTCCGGTGCCATACGGCATCGTTTCAACAGACGCCTTCAAAGGAGGCGTTTTTGCATTTGCCAGAATACGGAGATCCAAACCCCATGAATGCTGCTCGTCCCGAACCTTCACTTCAAATCAATGCGCCCGAATGGGTGCAGCACGCCGGCCTGAAAGCCTGGGTGGCGCAAATTGCCGCGCTGACTCAGCCTGACCGTATCGAATGGTGCGATGGTTCCGAGGAAGAATATGATCGCCTGTGTGCGTTGATGGTTCAAGCCGGTACGTTGCGTAAACTGAACCCTCAGAAGCGTCCCAACTCGTATCTGGCCTGGTCTGATCCCGATGACGTGGCGCGTGTGGAAGACCGCACGTATATCTGTTCTGAAAAAGAGGAAGACGCAGGTCCGACCAACAATTGGAAAGCACCTGAGCAAATGCGCGATACGCTCGACGGCCTGTTCGATGGCTGTATGCGTGGCCGTACCATGTATGTGATTCCGTTTTCCATGGGGCCGCTGGGCTCTCCCATTGCCCACATTGGTGTCGAGTTGTCCGATTCTCCTTATGTGGCGGTCAATATGCGGCTGATGACCCGAATGGGTCGCAAGGTGTACGACATTCTGGGCAGCGATGGCGAGTTTGTCCCTTGCGTACATTCGGTGGGCAGCCCGCTGGCACCGAACCAGGCCGATGTTTCCTGGCCCTGCAACAAGACCAAATATATCGTGCACTATCCCGAGACCCGTGAAATCTGGTCTTATGGTTCCGGCTACGGCGGCAATGCGTTGCTGGGCAAGAAATGCTTTGCCTTGCGCATTGCCTCGAACATGGGGCGTGACGAAGGCTGGATGGCCGAGCATATGTTGATTCTGGGTGTTACCTCGCCGGAAGGTAAAAAGATGCACGTCGCTGCGGCGTTCCCTTCGGCCTGCGGTAAAACCAATTTCTCGATGATGATTCCGCCGGCTTCGTTGCCGGGCTGGAAAATCACCACGGTAGGCGACGATATTGCCTGGATCAAACCCGGCGCGGACGGTCGCCTTTACGCAATCAATCCAGAAGCTGGCTATTTTGGCGTTGCGCCTGGCACCAACGAGAAAACCAACTTCAACTGCATGGCCTCGTTGCGGGAAAACGTGCTGTTTACCAATGTTGCGCTCACCGATGATGGCGATGTTTGGTGGGAAGGCATGGGCCCCGCGCCCGAGCACCTGATTGACTGGCAGGGCAAGGACTGGACCCCAGATTCAGGACGCAAAGCCGCCCATCCCAATGCCCGGTTTACCGTAGCGGCAACCCAGAATCCGGTGATTGATCCGGAATGGGACAATCCGGCAGGGGTGGCCATTGATGCCTTCCTGTTCGGCGGTCGCCGATCCGACACTGTGCCGCTGGTGACAGAGGCACGTAACTGGGTAGAGGGCGTCTACATGGCGGCCACGATGGGCTCGGAAACGACTGCCGCTGCGGCCGGCGCGCAGGGCGTTGTGCGTCGCGACCCGTTTGCCATGTTGCCATTTTGTGGTTACAACATGAGCTCCTACTTCCAGCACTGGCTCAATCTGGGGCGCAGGCTGGAGCAGTCCGGAGCGACGCTGCCTCATATTTTCTGCGTCAACTGGTTCCAGACTGACGATAACGGCAAGTTCATCTGGCCCGGCTTTGGCGAGAATATGCGTGTGCTCAAGTGGATGCTGGAGCGCATCGACGGTACGGCCCAGGGAGAGGAAAACCTGTTCGGCGTATCACCGCGGTTTGAAGATATTACCTGGGATGGCCTGTCTTTTGACGCTGCACAATTTAAGCGCATTACCACCATCGAGCAGGAACAATGGCGCCGTGAACTGGGTCTGCACGAGGAACTGTTCAACAAACTCCAACAGCGTTTGCCCCAGGAGTTGTCACAGATCCGCGAGCGACTGGACAGCCACCTCGCCTGATCGTTAGCACGGCAGGGCTGCCCACTCTATGGGCCGTCCTGTCAATCCGTGCCCGCCATGCCTGCTCAGCACACGAGCGGGCGTGCGCGACCTCTGCCTGCAATGGCCGGATGCTGGCTTGCCGGTCATATCCAGGACCTGAAATGCATAGAAAGATAAAAGCCCGTCAGAAAAGAAGGTTACCTTTGTAGTTTTCCTTTTAGTCTGCTACCATGGCGCTATGGATAAGAAACCGTTGAGCCCCGAACAGGCGCGGGTATCAGAGCTGGCTGCAGAACTGCGCATTCTGATTTCCTCGTTTACACGCAAGCTGCGTGCCCAGGCCAGCGCAGGGGATTTCACCCCTTCGCAGCGGTCGGTCTTGTTACGACTGGAGCGCGACGGGCCCACCACAGTGACCGCCTTGGCGCGCGCCGAAGGTGTCAGGCCGCAATCGATGGGCGCAACGGTATCCGGTCTGGAAGCTGCGGGCCATATCAATGGTACGCCCGATCCGGCCGATGGTCGCCAGACCATTCTGTCACTGACACCGCGGTTTCTCACGATGATCCAGGCCAGTCGCACCGCCAGGGAAGATTGGCTGGTGCGGGAAATTTACGCCTGCTACAACACCAAAGAACAGGAATCGCTGGCCAAAGCCATAGAGCTGCTCAAGCGACTCGTCAGTCACTGACCGCAACTGCGGCGGTATAAACCGCGCAGCACCATCGCCGACGACCTCGCGTCTCGTTGACCTTCAGAACCATTTTTCGGCATAGCCGGGGGAAGTTGTGGGTACCATCAAAAGCGGCACATTCAGATCTCTTGCCATTCGAAATTATCGAATCTGGGCGGGGGGCGCCATTGTGTCCAACGTTGGCACCTGGATGCAGCGTACTGCCCAAGACTGGCTGGTGCTTGTCTATCTTACTCATAACAATGCGACTGCAGTCGGTATTGTCATGGCGTTGCAGTTCGGTCCCCAGATCTTTTTGCTTCCGTTCACCGGCATGGCTGCCGACTATCTTGACAGGCGCAAATTGTTGATCGCCACGCAGGCGGTCATGGGCGTGCTCGCCCTGGGACTCGGCCTGCTGACGCTTACCGGCCTGGTGCAATTGTGGCAAGTATATGTTTTCGCACTACTGCTGGGGTGCATTACCGCCTTTGATGCACCGGCACGACAGACATTCGTATCCGAGCTGGTTGGCGATACAGATCTGTCTAACGCGGTTGCGCTCAATTCTGCCTCGTTCAATGCCGCGCGCATGATCGGTCCGGCCGTTGCCGGTTTGCTTATTGCCGGGGTAGGGATTGGCTGGGTATTTGTGATTAATGCGGTCACGTATCTTGCCGTGATCGCCTCGCTGCTTCACCTAAGGGTAGAGGACCTTAACCGCAGCAAACGAGCACCGCGTACGCGCGGCAGCCTGGTCGAGGGATTCCGGTATGTATGGAGTCGCCCAGACCTCAAAGCGCTGTTCATGATGCTGTTTCTGATCGGTACATTCGGGCTTAACTTTCCCATTTATATTTCTACTATGTCCGTCACGGTTTTTCACGTCGGTGCAAACGAATATGGCCTGCTTTCCTCAACCATGGCCATTGGCTCGGTCAGCGGTGCGTTGCTGGCAGCAAAGCGGGCCCGTCCGCGGATTGCCTATGTTCTGACAGGCGCTGGGATTTTCGGTATCGGTTGCACGCTGGCTGCCGTGTCTCCCAATTATTGGGTGTTCGGCGTCGTCCTGGTTGTCCTGGGTATCGCAGCCCAGACCTTTAACACTACCGTCAATAGCACTGTGCAGATGTCGACCGATGCCGCCATGCGCGGGCGGGTCATGGCCATTTATATGGCCATTGCGCTGGGTGGTACGCTGGTTGGTGCGCCGTTCGTGGGTTGGGTTGCCGACGCTTTTGGCCCCCGCTGGTCATTGGGTGTGGGCGCGGTGGCCGGAACTCTGGCCATGTTGATCGGACTGCGGTATATGTTCAAGTACCGAGCGCTGGCCGTAAAGCTGGTGCAGTATCGCGTGCAGTTCAGCCTGGATGGCCATGAAGTGCAGTTGCGCGAACAGCGCCGGCGTCAGGCCCGTATTCAGACCAGATAGCCAGACAGGGCAAGCGCGCTCAGGTATAAGGCAAGCGTAAATATCACATGGTTGACGATGGTGCGCAGACGCATGCGCAGCGGATCAGGGCTCTTGCGGGCGGCCACGCCCAGGCCCAGGCCGGGTTGCATCAGGAACCAGGCGGCGCAGGTTGCCAACACCAGTCCAACCAGCAACGGTGCATACAGGGTCGGGTAACTGGCATCCTGGAAGAACCAGATCGCCACGACCAGTATGCCGTACACAATACCGATCACGTAATGGGCGATCCAGCCGATAGCCAGTTCGCCGCGAACAGGCATGGCCTGTGCAATACTGTCGTGGCGGAAGACGCCATCTTTCATATGGGCAAACCAGCGTCCGGCCAGTGCCCAATTGGCCGGGGCTGCATCGTAGGCGCGTTTTGCCACAAGGGCCCAGATGTCCAGGATAACAGTTGCGGCAATGCCGATAATGATGCCGTGCAAAAAGAGGGTGGGTATGCTGTACATGGAAATGGTTGCCGCCGTTAATTAAAAAAGAATGGGTCAGAGGGTGTTGGCGCGCGCCCGGCCGCCACAGACAGGCGCAGGCCGACGTGTATGCCTGGCGCGCTTATTGCAGGGCGACGGCGTCGAAACCGGCCACAATATTGCCGCTGGCGTCCAGCATATCCAGATGCTCTGCGCTGATCTTATAGCGTGCCACCGTAAGCAGGGCATTCAGAAATGCGGTTTCCACTGCCATCCCTTGCGGGCAGGCCATCATGGTGCCGGCCACCTGTTTCAGCTTCAATTGATCGCCTTTCTCTTCGAACCCGCCCATCATACGATTGCAGCCGCTGCTCCCGGAGAGCCGATCGTCGCTGGCCGAAAACACGATATGTGCTTCACGTTGCTGCTCGTGCACCGTGACGGCCTTGCCGTGCAGGGTCACCAGTTTCCAGTAGGTATTGCGCAAAGGGCTGTCGGGTTTGGCTGTTGCCTTGGCCGGGTCCTGGCTCGCCGCAGGTGCAACGGACGAAGCTGCTGGCGCCCCCACGTGTTCCGGCGCGCCTTTTCTCATCAAAATCATGATTGGCTTGCTGTCCGCCTGAGGCAGTGTCACCGGTGTGGCACCCGAAAAAAGGACGCGACCCTGCGCCGATAGAACCGTGCTGACACGATATTGCTGTCCGGGCTGGATAGCGGCGTCGTAGACAATTTCAAACTTGAAGGGTGTCTGACCGGCAGGATTCAGTGCTGCGTGACCTACCACTGGTCCTGCTGTGCCGTCGGTCTGAATTTTCTGCAGGCTTGCTTCGAATATGGCATCGGCCGGTGCGGCAATGCGTTCGCGATAGATTGCCGTGCCCTGGAGCGTTGCTGCCTGTGCATATGAGCCGATCACACATGTTATAGCCAGCAAGGGTCGAAGAAAAGCCTGAATCATGATTCTGTCCTTGTGAGTCCATTGGGGTTTTCGTCATCATAACCGGGCGAGCAGTGTTCACACAACGGACAGCGCAAATGCGGACGCCACTGTGCGCAATGCATGCAGGGCGGGATGTACGCCTGGGTCTGCGCCGCGATGCGACAGCGCGGCGCACGATGCCAGTCATTCGGGCGGTTTCCAAGGGTTTGTACTAATATGGGGCGTTTCTTACCCGATTACCGGCAGATTGATGCGGATAGCGGCCGCAAAAAGCTGGCATGTAACTTGCTTTATATCCTGTGAGAGGTTTCGACAGGATGTTTTTTCTTTTCTCGCCGCAACAGCTCGAATCTGTGTATTTTTTTCTTGTAAAGGGGTATTACTATGCACCGCCATCATTTCTACAGCGATATGTTCGATTCTGTCCTGGACAAAATCTGCTACGCAGTCACCCTGCTGGGGACCATGAAGAGCGGCCAAAGGGAAACTTACTGGGATTAAGAGCGAGACAAGGACCGTGATCGTGGCGTTTGATCGCGGTTTATAAAACTCTGGAAAAAAAGGGTAGCACCCTGATCTATTGCCTGTGCAACAGATCAGGGTTTTTTATTGCCGGTTTCGATGGATGCGGGGCGCCTGGCTACGCCAGCGGGTTGAGGGAGCGTGACGCAGGCGTTGGACATGCGCCAACGCAGCAGCGATCCGGGCCATCAGCAGCAACTGCCGTACGACAGGGATCTGGTAAACTTTCCTGTGTCAGGCGCTTTGGTGTCGCATGCAGCCGCCAGCAGCGGCGCCTTTCAAACAGTATGGAAGACGTTCATATGAGTAACAATATCGACATGCTCACGCTGGCGCCCGAGATTGATCGGCTGCATCGGGAGTGCCTTAGCCTGATCATGGCAACGACCAATGCAGCGCATGCCCCCTGCGCCAGCTATACGCCCTTTGCGTATATGGATAACCGGTTTTATATTCTGGTTTCAGCCCTGGCTACTCACGGTCAGAACCTGAAGACGCAGCCTGATCTGGACATCCTTCTGATCGAAGATGAGAGCAGGGCACGCAACATTTACGCGCGCCTGCGCGTCAATTATCAAGTGACTGCGTCGCCGGTAGAAAAGGGTTCTGCCGAGCATGTCCGGGCGGTTACGCTGCTTGGCCAGAGGGCGGGCAAGACGGTCGCATTGCTCGATGGCCTGGATGATTTCACCATGTATCGTCTGACGCCGGTACGTGCAACGCTGGTACAGGGTTTTGGAAAGGCGTTTGTTTTTGATCCGATGAACCAGTCTGAGGGCGCGGTTGCGCTGAACGAGAAAAATATCGACCAGTATCGATGATCGCCTGCCCGGGCCCGGACATAGACTTATCTGGTCGTGACGCCAAAACGGTGCTTACAACATAGAGCAGGGCCGGTGGAGACCGGCCCTGCTGCTTACTTAGTGCGATAGGTACGCCGTTGTTGTGCTGATTTTGGCAGGCACTTGTGTAACTTGTGTCGTGGCAAAGCGCCAAGGCACCGCAGCAGTCATAATTGATACTGCTGCGGTGCCTCTGGTGCTCAATTATGGCAGTTCGCCACTTTTGCGTTTGGCGATAAAGTCGCGGGTTTCCTTGACAATCACCCCTGACAGTAATACCAGTGCAATCAGGTTGGGTACCGCCATCAGGCCATTGAAGGTGTCGGCAGCGGCCCAGACCAGGTCCAGGCTGGCAATCGTGCCAACCATCACACTGGCGACATAAATAATGCGATAGGGCAGTACAAACCACTCGCCCAGCAGATAGGACGCACATTTTTCGCCGTAATAGCACCAACCCAGAATCGTGGAATAGGCAAAGAAGACCAGGCCAATGGTGACGATCCAGCCGCCGGGACCTGGCAGCAACAGGTTAAATGTCTGGGTGGTCAGCGCAGCGCCGGTCTCGCCATTCGTGTAAATGCCGCCCATGACCAGTACCAGTCCGGTTATGCTGCACACGACTATGGTGTCAAGGAAAGTGCCTGTCATGGACACCAGCGCCTGACGGACCGGGTGATCGGTTTTTGCGGCAGCAGCGGCAATGGGCGCGCTACCCATCCCGGCTTCATTTGAAAATACGCCCCGCGCCACGCCATACCGGATGACAGTGCCAATGGCGCCACCTGCGACCGCTTCACCACTGAACGCATCACGAAAGATCGTGGCAAAGGCTGGGCCCAGCAGATCCAGGTGCATGAAAATAATAATGAGTCCACCGGCGACATAGAAAATGGCCATGAACGGGACGATGAACGACGACGCAGTGGCAATACTTTTGATGCCACCCAGAATAACAATAGCAGTAAAGACGGTCAGCACGATGCCGGTCATCATGGGATCAATGCCGAAGCTTTCCTGAATGGAGTGCGCGACTGAGTT
This sequence comes from Advenella incenata, assembly GCF_004217095.1. Classification (GTDB taxonomy): domain Bacteria; phylum Pseudomonadota; class Gammaproteobacteria; order Burkholderiales; family Burkholderiaceae_B; genus Advenella; species Advenella incenata. The sequence continues at coordinate 547,561 of NZ_SHKO01000002.1, forward strand.
CGATTGCACGGAGCTGCCGATGCCGAAGGAAGCCAGGGTACCAAACAGCGCGAACAGAATGGCCAGCCATTTCCATTTCAGGCCGCGTTCAATGTAATACATCGGTCCGCCGGACATCTGGCCGCGCTCATTGACTATCCGGTATTTGACCGCCAGCACGCCTTCCCCAAACTTGGTTGCCATGCCGAAAATGGCGGTGATCCACATCCAGAAAACGGCGCCAGGACCGCCCAAAACCACCGCTGTAGCCACGCCGGCGATATTGCCGGTACCGATGGTGGCAGAAAGCGCGGTCATGAGGGCGCCGAAATGAGAAATATCTCCCTGGTCATCGCTGCCATCGCTCTTTTTGGGATGGCGCGAAAACGCCTGTTTGAGCGCGAAAGGCAACATGGTAAATTGCAGAAACGCCAGTCGCAGGGTCAGATAAACACCGGTTCCCACCAGGAACACGAGCATGACAGGCCCCCACACCCAACCGCCTACAGTATCAAAAAATGTTTTCAGTACGTCCAAATACTGCATCGTACTTTACTCCTCTATATTGAAATGATTTTAAATTGAAGGCTTCTCCCCACCTTCGCAGGCTCAAGAATACCCGATTCTTTTTCTGCGGAAAAGGACTGGGCAGGCTAATAATGGTGACGGGAAGTACAGAATTTATTGACGATTTTAGTGTTATGTTATAACATAACTGAAATTGAATTCCCTATACATCTGCGCGCCGCGCGAGGGCGCGCCCCATTCTTACCCAGAGGTTTCACGTGTACATTGTGTTCAAGCAGCTTTTTATTTCCGGCGCCATTGGCATGGCTTTCATGAGTGGCGCCAGCGCCGCACCGGTCAATGTCGTGACCAGCTTTTCCATTATTGATGACTTTGCGCGCCAGGTGGGTGGAGACCGTGTCGTGGTCAAGTCCATTGTTCCTGCCAATGGCGATGCCCATGCCTACGAACCCAAGCCGGCGGACGTGATCGCGTTCAAGCGTGCCGACCTGGTGCTGGTCAATGGCTTGCAGTTCGATACGTTTATGCAGCGGCTGGCAAAATCCAGCGAAACCAAGGCGCCGGTGGTAGAGGTGACCAAGGGTATTGAACCCTTGAAAAATACTGAAGATAAACATGGACATGGGGCAGAGCCGGCTCATGATGAGCACGATCACGATCACGATCACGATCACGATCACGATCACGACCATGGTCATGGTCATGAACATGATCATGGCGAGTACGACCCCCATGCCTGGCAGTCTGTGCCCAACGCCATGGTTTATGTGAAAAACATTGCCGATGCTTTGTGCAAGGCCGACAGCGAAGGATGCGAGTCTTACAAGGCCAACGCCAGTGCTTATACGCAAAAGCTGCAGGCGCTGCATGAGTCTGTCAAAGCGGCGTTCTCCGCATTGCCCAAAGATAAACGCACGCTCATTACCTCGCATGATGCCTTCGGCTATCTGGGCGCTGCCTATGGCCTGACTTTACTGGCACCAGAGGGGACTTCCTCGGCGACCGAAGCGACTGCAGCGGATGTTGCTGCGATTATCCGCCAGATTCGGGAAGACAAAGGGTCTGCAGTGTTCATGGAAAATATCAGCAATCCGGCCCTGATCAAACAGATTGCCGCAGAAGGCAACGTAGCTGTGGGCGGCAAGCTGTATTCGGATGCGCTGTCCGGCCCGGATGAGCCTGCCTCCACATATCTGAAGATGATGCAATACAACGCCGACACCATTACCAAGGCAATTCTGAAGAAATAGCGTTGCCGCTGCCGGGTGGGGTGCTGTTCGGTGCACGTCTGGCGGGTCTGGGACCGGCAGTAAAACAGGGGCGGCGCAGGGTCGCCCTTTTTGCTTTTGACGATATGGAGCGCGCAATGCAACGATATCTTAATGAAATGACAGTGCTGGGTGATCTGCTTGCTGATCCGTGCCTGCGCTATTTTCCCGACGGCACGGCCGTGTTGCGCATCACACTTGAAACCCGCAGCGAGCAGCGTGACGCATATACAAATGAAATAATCGTGTGCAGCGAACATCATGACGCCGTATTGTATGGACTTCAGGCTGAGCAGGTGGCCTGGTCCATGCGTCAGGGGGACTCGCTGTGGTTATGCGGTCCGTTGCGGCGGCGGAATTTCCGGGATGGTGTAACGGGTCGCAGCGGCACGATCTGCGAGATTGAAGCAAGACAGTTCAACATATTGCGGGTAGAGCAAAGTTATCGCTCGCCGCTTTCAGCAATCTGCCAGGGTTGGGGTTTCAACAACGGCCAGATGGATCACGGTCTACGCAGCCCGACCCCGGTATCGGGCAGGACTGCGTAAGTAAAAGGACGCGTCAGATAGCGGTCCTGTGCCTGATCCGCTTGTGCTATCGCTCCAGCACACTGCGAGTGACATCCGGTTCAAATGTCTTTTCTTTGCGCCAGTATCTGGACAGCAGAAAGGCCAGTGCGCAAATGAAAAGGCTGACCAGACCGAACCAGAACGCTTTTTTCTGCTCAGGCAAAAACGCCATAGCGCCCAGGATGGTGAGCATACCGGCGATAGCCAGATAGCTCAGATAAGGGAAGCACCACATGCGAACCCGGATGCGTTCGGGACAGTTCTGCTCCATTCTTCTGCGCAACCTGATATGGGATACGGCAATCAGAAGATAGACCACCAATGCGACCGTGCCATAAGACTCCACAAGAAACGGGAAGATCCCGTCGGGCGAGTAGTAAGACACGACAATGGCCGCATAGCCAAACAGAGTGGAAAAAATAATGGCTCGTATCGGCACGCCGTTTTCGGACACACGGGCCAGCGCCTGTGGCGCATCGCCGTTGCGGGTCAGTGCGAATATCATGCGTGATGCCGCGTAAAGGCCCGAGTTCAGGCATGAGAGTACCGCCACCAAAATGACGGCGTTCATGATGTGCGGCGCGTAGGGAATCTGCATGACCTGCAATGCACTTACATAAGGCGTGGAGATGGCTTCGGAGTTCCAGGGCACCAGGCAGACGACGAAAAATACCGAACCGACATAAAAGAACAGCACCCGACTGATAACCGAATTGGTCGCCTTTGCCACAGACTTGGCCGGGTCGGCCGTTTCTGCAGCGGCAATGGTGACAATTTCTGCGCCGAAATAAAAACCTGTTGCCGCTACGGCGCCTGACAGGACCGGTCCCCAGCCATTGGGCATGAAGCCGCCATGGTTGAGCATTTCTCCCAGGCCAATCGCCTGATGGTTGGGCCACATGCCCAGCAGGAACAGCCCGCTCAGAAACAGAAACACCACAATCGCGGCCACCTTGATCGAGGAGAACCAGAATTCGAATTCTCCATAGGATTTGACCGAAAAAAGATTGGTGACCGTCAGGACGGCCATCAGCGTGAGACTGATTTCCCATGAAGGAATATTGGGCAGCCAGAACTGGATGAGCTTGGCGCCGGCAATCGCTTCGATCGCTACCACAATGACCCAGAAGTACCAGTACATCCAGCCGGTCATGAAGCCGGCAAATTCAGCCTTGCCAGGTTGCTCGCGGAAAGCGCTGCGGGCGTATTCGTAGAACGAGCCCACAACCGGCAGCGAAGAAGCCATTTCGCCGAGCATACGCATGACCAGAATAATCAGGATGCCGGTGATCAAGAATGAAATAAGGGCGGCCGGGCCAGCGTTTTTTACCACGACCGAACTGCCAACAAACAGCCCTGCTCCGATTACACCACCAAGTGCAATCATTGACATATGCCGCGGCTTTAATGAGTGCTGCAGCTGGTTTTTACTATCGATATTCATCAATTATCTCCTGTATACACATTTTTATTATTTTTGCTTTGGGAGACGAATGTACAGGCAATAAAGCACTAGATACAGAGCCAGATGGTCGTCATCTATGGGTCCACGCGGCGGATTTGCTAGTGCGAAGTAGGGGTATTTACTAATGGGGAATAGGTCCGCAAATCTGACTGCGGCCACGGTGTGGTCTGGCTATTGTGATGTCGGCCGTGCACCTGACCGATCAGTGTTCATCGCGGTTATAAATGAATTTGGGCATATTCCACTTAAACCGCAAGGCCAGCATACGCAGGGTCAGGCCGGACAGTAGCGCGATGCTCATGACCAGCTCGTGATTAAGGCCAAAATGCAGGCCGGCAACATACAGCAGGCCTGTCACGATCGATACGCTTGCGTACAGTTCGCTGCGAAAGAGCAGCGGGATATCGTTGCACAGAATATCGCGCAGGACACCGCCTACACAGCCGGTGATCATCCCCGAAATGATGACGATCATTAAAGGCAGATTCAATTCCAGCGCCACATTGCAGCCAATGATAGTAAACACCACCAGACCTACTGCATCCAGAAACAGAAAGAGGTGGTGCAGGCGGTGCATGACGCGAGCAAGCGCGATAGTGGCCAGGGCGGCCACAGTTGTGATGACAAGATAATGCGGATGGGCAACCCAGGTCAATGGATGATGGTCCAGAAGAATATCCCTGACCGAGCCTCCGCCTAGCGCGGTAATGCATCCGAGCAGGCAAACGCCAACCCAGTCCATGCTGCGACGACCGGCAGCCAGCGCTGCGGTCATGGATTCGGCAACGATAGCAACGACATAAAGTACGGACAGAATAATCATATGACCCGGATGCGCAGCCAGGGCATATTGTGCCCTGGCCTGTAGATTACGTTATCCGATTATATCCCGGGATGCGCGAGCCGCTGCGATATGCAGCAAGTGCCGGTATTGCACTCGCCATACAGTCTGATTTGCAGCGGATACTTCGTGTGCGTTCACGCTTTCCTGAACAAAGCAGTTGTGCTTTGGCACGCCGCAGACCTTGTGGTCAGCCGCAGAAGCCGACTGCAGCAGCCGGGCAAATGCAGCGGCTGCGAATCATCGCCGTGCGAATTTTCCCGGGCAATGGCAACTTACGCGGCAAGCAGTTCGTCGGTCGGGCCGAAGAATTCGTAATGAATGCGCTCGGCAGGGACGCCGCTGGCGGCCAGCCCATTGACAAACACTCGCATGAATTCCTTGGGTCCACAGATGTAATAATCCGCATCCTGCACCGGTGTATTGCGGGTCAGCCAGTCAAGCGAAATCATGCCCGATACATCGTGGTTTTCTCCCGCCTGGTCGGCAGCCGTGGGCTCACTATAAAAGGTCGAGACTTTTGTGTGGGCCAGTTGGTGGGCAAGCGTTTGCACATGCTGACCCATGGCATGGGTCTGGCTGCTCATTGTGCTGTGTACGTAATGCACGGGCAATTGCGGGTGCTGTTGATAAATGGTCTCAAGCATGCTGACCATTGGTGTCAGGCCAACGCCGCCAGACAGCAGGACAACCGGACGTTCGGGGCTGTCAGGCAGATAAAAGTCGCCTGCCGGTGGTGTTATTTCAAGTGTAGTGCCAACCCCGACGTGATCGTGCATGAAGCGCGAACCGCCTTGGCTGTCCTGTGCGCGTTTGACCGAGATGCGATAGTACTGGCCATTGGGCGCGCAGGAAATGGAATAGTTGCGTTTGATGCCGGTTTGTTCCGGTGCGTTAAAGCGGAATGTGATGTATTGACCGGGTTTGTGACGAATGACCTGCCCGCCGTCGACCGGACGCAAAATGAATGAAGTAATGGCGCTGCTTTCACGAATTTTTTCGCTGACCACAAAGTCGCGCCAGCCGGTCCAGCCGCCGGGCGCCTGCTCGATGACCTCGCGCAGCGCGCTTTCCCGGTTTTGCAAAATACCTGCCAGGAACCAGTATGCCTGCCCCCAGGCCTGGAGTATCTCATCGGTCGCGGCATCGCCCAGGACATCCTGGATCGCACCCAGCAGCGCCGTGGCCACGTACGGATAGTGCTCCGGCAAGATATGAAACCCGACATGTTTCTGTGCAATTCGCTCGACTGCCGGCAGCAACGCGCCCAGATTGTCGATATTTTCCGCATAAGCCAGAATGGCCCCCGCCAGTGCATTGATCTGTTGACCATTGGCCTGGTTCGCGTGATTGAACAGGTTACGGATATGTTCATCCTTGAAAAGGCGGTCATACATTTTTGCAGTAATGGCCGCGCCATGAGTCTGCAAGGCGGGCACGGTTGCCTTTACGATGCGGATGGTGTCGGGAGTCAAAGAGGTGACGGCGGGTTGCGACATAGCGGGAGCTCCTGTAGTCGGTTGGGGTGTGGGTCAGCCTGGCGCAAGTTGCTACCAGTCGATTAATGAAAATAGGGTATGCAAGGGACAATGACAGATGTGAAATTTCAGATGTGACTTCCGAAGAGGCACATTTCCGATAAGGCACATTTCAAATGTGTTGGGCGGCGCGTGCTTGGAACTGAGCGCCCGCATCGTCTTTATAACATTCATTTAAAATGCATCTTATTGCAAATAATTTTAATATGCAAGTAAGATGAATGTTATATTGCGTATTTATTGCAACAGTCAAAGCGCATGCCGAGGTCTATATGAGACTGACTCAATACACAGATTACGCACTGCGAGTACTGATTTTTCTGGGCTCGCGCGACGATGGACTTTCGTCCATCGCCGAAATTGCGCGTGCCTATGATATTTCGCAGAATCACCTGATGAAGGTGGTGCAGCATTTGGGGCAATTGGGCTATATCGAAACGCTGCGCGGTCGCAACGGGGGCATCAGGCTGGGATTGCCGGTAGAGCAAATCGTCATAGGCCAGCTGGTACGTCATACCGAAGGCGATATCGATCTGGTCGATTGTTCCTCCTGCGCTATCGCGGGCCCCTGTAAACTGCCGTCGGTGTTTCGTGAAGCAACCCGGGCATTTCTGGCCGTACTGGATAAATACACATTGCACGACTTGCTGGGCCAGCGTAACGAGCTGCGCGAAGTGCTGAATTTGTCGACAGCGGAACAACCGTTAAGGCGAGTGCCAGGGCCAGGCATTCACTAAAATCGCTGGCAACCCGCAACCCGCAACCCGCAACCCGCAACCCGCAACCCGCAACCCGCAACTGCAGGTCACATAGCGCCTGGGGTGCATCCGGAGTCCCTATTGCATTCCCTTCGTCGATCATCCCGCGCTGTACGCGCTATCGGCCTGCAATTCCGCTAGAATAATGGCCTTACCTTACCCTGTTGCCGCGCGCCTTTTGTTGCTGCGGCATGGGCCATAACGAAAATCGGGAGACTCAGATGATGATGGTACGCTTCAAGCCGTGGTTTCTGGCTGTCGGGCTGCTGCCGGCAGCGATGACAGCATGGGCGCAAACTCCCAAGTTTACGGAACCGGTCACATTAACGGTTGGGTATGTTCCCGGAGGGGCAAGTGATAACGCTGCGCGAATTGTTGCCAGGGCGCTGGCCAAGGAAATTGGCGTTCCCGTCATCGTGGAAAACAAACCGGGCGGCGGCGGCAGGATTGCTGCGGCTGACCTGAAAAAAACCAAGAAAGGCGCAAACGTTCTGATGCTGGGCAACCCGGCAGTGACAGTGATTGCGCCGATTGTTTTTTCTGATCTCAATTACAACCCGCAAGCGGATTTCAAGCCGGTTTCTCTTGTCACCGAATATAGTTTTGCGCTTGGCGTGCCGGCATCGAGCAAGATCAATTCAGTTGAGCAGTTCGTGCAATGGGCCAAAGCCAATCCGCAGCAGCTCAATATCGGTGTGCCGGCAACTGGCAGCCTGCCGCACTTTTTTGGCCTCATGCTGGCCGACAAACTCGGGCTGAAGCCGGAAATTGTCGGCTATAAAGGGTCATCGCAATTGCTCACCGACCTGGCGGGCGCCAATATTCCGGTTGCCATCGACACGCTGGATACCTTCATTCCCATGGCCAAAAGCGGCAAGGTGAAGGTGCTGGGTGTTTCCAGCGAAAAGCGGGATGCGAGCTTGCCCGATGTGGCGCCTTTTCACGAGGCCGGGATCGATATCCGGGCTATCGGCTGGAACGCCGTATTTGCGCCGTCCTCCATGGACGACGAGGTGGTGACCTATCTGGGCGATGCCATCAGCAAAGCGATGGGTGACGCAACGGTTCAGAAAGAGATTCGTTCGGTCAATCTTGTTCCGGTGCAGGCCAATGCCGCACAGACACGCAAGGCGATTGATGCATTCAGACAGCAATGGGAACCGGTTGTTCGTGATTCCGGCTTCAAGGTAGGCAAGTAAACAAGAAATGGCAAAAGTAAAAAACGTATTGTTCATTATGGCAGATCAGCTGCGTGCCGATCATCTGAGTTGTTATGGTCATCCCCATCTTCAGACGACGCACATTGACGAGCTCGCCAGGCGGGGCGTCCTGTTCGAGCAGGCCTTCGTCAATTCGGGGGTGTGCGGGCCGTCGCGGATGAGCTATTACACTGGTCGCTATCCGTCCACGCACGGCGCAACATGGAATCGTGTGCCGCTGTCCATTAACGAAGTGACCCTGGGTGAGTATCTGAAGGCACGCGACATTGATCTGGTGCTGGCAGGAAAGACCCACGTGATGCCGGATAACCATGGGCTGGAGCGATTGAGCATAGATGGTCAGAGCGAACTTGGCGTGCTTCTGAGGCAAGGCGGTTTCGTACAGCTTGACCGCTATGACGGTCATCATGAACCTGGGGCAGAAAGCGGTTATCCCGCCTATCTGAAAGCGCAGGGCTACGATAGCCCGGATCCGTGGACCGACTATGTCATTGCGGTAGAAGATGACCAGGGCCAGGTGCAAAGTGGCTGGCATATGCGCAATGTTAATTTTCCTGCCCGGGTAAAAGAAGAACATTCCGAAACGGCCTATATGACCAACTGCGCCATATCGTATATGCAATCGGCCGGCGATAAACCTTGGGTAATGCACTTGAGTTACGTCAAGCCGCATTGGCCTTATGTGGCGCCGGCTCCGTATCATGCGATGTACTCGCCGCAGCAATGTCTGCCCGTGCGGCGGAACGAGCACGAAAAAGAACACGCGCACCCGGTGGTGCAAGCCTATCGCCAGCAAGAGGAAAGTCGCAGTTTCTCCAGCGATGAATGCGTGGCACGGGTACGTCCGGCTTACCAGGGACTGATCAAACAGCTGGACGACCATTTGGGCAGGCTTTTCAATTACATGGAATCCGCGGGTCTGATGGACAATACACTTGTCATCATTACTGCCGATCATGGCGATTTGCTGGGCGATCACTGGCTTGGCGAGAAGGAACTGTTCTACGATGTCGTGCAGCGGGTTCCGCTGATCATCTATGACCCTTCAGAGCAGGCCGATGCGACTCGCGGCCGACGCGAATCAAGGCTGGTGGAAAGCGTGGATATCGTGCCGACCATATTGGCGGCGCTCGATATGCACATCCCGTCCCATCGGGTTGAGGGGCGCCAGCTTCAGCCTCTCGTATATGATGAATCGGTAGATTGGCGCGATTGCGTCTTTTCGGAACTGGATTACAGTTATCGTGAGGCCAGACTGACCTTGGGCAAATCGACAAGCGAATGCCGGGCGTGGTCGGTGCGTACAGACCGGTGGCGTTATGTTTACTGGAGTACCGAGAGACCCCAGTTGTTTGACTTGCAGAACGATCCGGACGAATTCAATGATTTGGGGGATCACCCTGAGTACGAGTCGATCAGGCGTCAAATGAAACAGCGGCTGCTGGACTGGTTTGCCGGCCTTAAACGGCGCACGACCGTGACCGAAGAGGAAGTGGACAAACAGACGAATAAATACAAGCAGGCCGGTGTGTTCTACGGGCAGTGGTGAGTGAGCTGCGCGTGACTTCTTTACCCGAAACGGCCTGTACAATGCGCAACAGGGCTGGCAGATCATGGGCTGCTGCCGGCAATACCGCAGAACGGATGCGCCTGTGTTCGCGGCGCGAGTCTGTCGTTTGAGTGAATCATGCGACAGGATTTAATGCGATGACATCTGTAGTATTGCGTTGCCTGATCGCGATCATCGTGATCGCACCGGTGCAGCCGGTGTTTGCGGCAACCTGGCTTGAAGGCTGGGTAGTGGGGATTGCGGACGGAGACACGCTGACCATCCTGGACAAGGCCCGGCGGCAGCACAAAATCCGGCTGGCCCAGATTGACGCTCCTGAATCTGGTATGCCATACGGGCGGGTCGCCAAAAAGTTTTTGTCTGATGCAGTCTATCGCAAGACCGTGATGGTGCAGGCAGGCGAACGCGACCGATATGGGCGGGTGGTTGGCACTGTTTTTCTGAACAAGAAAAATATTAATTTGCAGATGGTTGCCAGTGGCTACGCATGGGCCTATCGCAACTATGTCACAGACACTGCCTATCTCGATGCAGAAGATCGGGCCCGACGTTTGCGTCGGGGCTTGTGGGCCGAAAAAAAACCTGTGCCGCCTTGGCAGTGGCGGCGCCTGAAACAACGCTAGCTAATGGTTGCGGCCTGAGGACGTGCGTGGCTTTGCAGGGCTTTGCGATACACGTTTTCTGTTGCGTTGACGAATTTTTCCTGGCCGAAACGTTGTTCACTTTTGCTGCGGGCAGCGCGCCCCATATCGCCCAGGTCGTAATGACCCTGAACGATTTTCTCCAGCAGGGCGGCCAACGCTTGCGGATCACGCGGCGGGATCACCCAGCCGTCCTTTTCAGCGTCAATATTTTCGGGAAGTCCCCCTTGCATGGTCACGATGACTGGTTTGCCCATGGCCATCATTTCACGGCAGGCGAACGATATTGTTTCAACACGATAGGATAGAACAAACCCGACATCGATGGCACCGACAAAGGATCTGACATCGTCCAGATCGCCCACGAAACTGATGTGTCTGGTCATGCCAAGTTGTTGCACTTCATCCAGCAGCTTTTGCGGCGCGCGCGGGCCGGCGATCGCAATATGCAGGCGATCGATCTGGCGCGGGTCCAGTTGTGCCAGCGCCCGTACCATGTCTATCCAGCCCTTGTACTCTGTCGTGCCGGCATTGCTACCCAGCAGAATGCGCGAATCGTCGGCCGAGCCGAGAATGGACTGGCGCATTGAGCGGCTATCGCCGCCGTTGCGGGCGCTGAAATAGTCGGTATTGATACCGTTGTGAACGGTAGTGACGCCAGCCCGATCATAGGGGCCGCCAGCCAGTCGATCGGCGACAAAATCACATACGGCAATGCAGTGATCAGTCCCGAAGCGGGCACGCAACCGTGAACCGAAAGAGTCTGTTGCATGATCATTATGCTTGGTGAAAACGATCGCAGGCTTGCGACGCAGTCCCAACATGGCAAGCATGACCAGACGATGATCGGCGGTCCCGTTGACGTGTACTACATCGTATCGACCTTTACGCAAAATATTGCGCAGGTGGGCGGCTGCAGCTGGCAAGCGTTGCAGTTTGCTGGGGTAATCTTGTGCGTATACCTGGACCTCTGCAATGGTGCCTGCAATACGGTGGAGAGCGCTTTGTGCCGGTACGGCAACGGCGATATCGTGATCGCGATTGAGCCCGGCGATCAGCCTGCTTATGTACGAGGTATGGCCCCCGATGCCGGGGCTGGTGTGAAAGTTGGTATACAGTATTTTCATGTGTTGGCTGGTGTTCCCGGTTGACCTGGAAAAATTGCCTGGTGGAGGGTCCCGACTGGCTAGGATCCACGATCAGCGTGAGGGATGATTGTGCATGGCACAAAGCATACTCTCGCCCTGTTGGGCAGCCGATAGACCGTAACCGTAAGAAAGATTCTTGAGGGCTTAAAAACAGGAAAATGTGTAATAAAAAGTGCAACTTGTGTCATTCGTTTCGACATGCACCAAAAGCAGGCAAAACAGGCGCAGGCGCCGATATCACGCGGTCTGCCAGGTCGCGCTTTTAAGCTAAATGTCAGCAAAAAAAATCATACGCTTCAAAAAATTGACGGGTCGGCAGCTGCTACTGGCAGATATCGGATTCCTATCGTCCACGTCAATGAGTGCGCTAGCGGTGGTGGAGCTACGCGCAGCAGAGCAGGCCGCACTCAAAGGCTCCGGTTGGCGTTGACCGGGACCTGTGAAACGGAAACAATCGATCAACCGGTACGCTCGTGATTGGCTTGGCGCGTGAGTGCAGCTGGGGTGGCTGGATGCAAGGCGCTACGGGCTGCTTCCCTTGCCGCAACGACGATAAAATCAGCGCGTGTCATGCCACGAGCGCTGGCAGCGCGATCGATCAGCACAATATCGTCATTGTTGATCCGTAGACTGCATGCATCGCGTCTGCGATTGGTCGATTGCGTATTCATGATGGCTCCAGTCTGTGCGTAAGGCGTTCTGTGCAGCTGGTGGCATTGTAGGCGGCACATCTTTCAGCAATTTGACAATGCGCTCTTGCGGCGCGTGTGATAATAGATTGTTCGTTGGCTCTGGTTTTTCGCAATGCTACTATTGAATGGTATAACAGGAGAATATGATGAAGATTTTGATGATCCTCACCTCACATGACAAACTGGGTGCCACTGGCAAACCAACCGGCTTCTGGCTGGAAGAATTTGCGGCGCCTTATTATGCGTTCCTCGATAGCGGAGCCGACATCACGCTGGCGTCTCCACTGGGCGGGCAGCCGCCGCTGGATCCGAAAAGCGATGAGCCAGACGCCCAGACCGAAGCGACCCAACGCTTCAAGAAAGATCCGCAGGCACAGGCAGTGCTGGCAAGTACACAACGTCTGGCCGATGTGAAGGCCGGCGCGTTTGACGCCGTATTTTTCCCTGGGGGGCATGGGCCCCTGTGGGATCTGGCGGAAAATGGCTATGTCATGGCGTTGGTCAAAGACTTTTATTCAAACGGCAAAATCGTGTCAGCTGTTTGTCATGCGCCCGCTGTGTTTCGTCACGTGAAAACGGCCGAGGGTCGGTTTCTGGTTAACGATAGAAACGTGACTGGGTTCAGTAATGCAGAAGAAGAGGCAGTGGGATTGACCGATGTGGTTCCCTTTCTGGTTGAGGATATGCTCAAAGACCATGGGGCCCGCTATACCAGCGCAGATGATTGGCAGCCGCATATCGTTGTCGACGGCAGGCTGATTACAGGACAGAATCCGGCCTCTTCGGTTGGTGTCGCCGATGCGGTGATCAAACAGTTGCAAGAGAACAATCCATAAGGCATCGCGGGTTGGTTCTTCCGGGCGCATCGCTGCCGGTATAGCTCACACGCCGTCCGGTTTTGCAGTGCCGCTAAGGTAGCGCGCGCAGGCTTGCGTTGCTGCAGGCGCCGGTAAAAAAGAAGCCGGTAAAAAAAGAAAATTTAACAACGTGTTTTTCAAGGAGACAATATGAAACACAAACCCAGACAGTCACGCATAACTGGATGGCAATTGGCCACAGGCACCGCCCTGGCCCTGGCTGCAGGCATCGTCCTGGCTGCACCCGTGGCCAAAGTACATGACCTGGCCAAGAGTGAACAGCAGGCGTATCTGGATACGTTGCGTGACTTGGTGCACATTGAGTCCGGCAGCCGGGATATTGAAGGGGTTACCAAAATAGCGGGGTTTGCTGCTGATCGCCTTAAGCAACTGGGTGCAGAAACCGAAATCATCGAACCCAAGGATGTCTATCGCATGGACGACACGCCCGAGAAAACCGGGCCGGTAGTACATGCAACCATCAAAGGGACTGGGCAATCAAAAATCATGATGATTGCGCATATGGATACTGTGTATCAAAAAGGCGACCTGAAAGACCAGCCGTTTCGTGTTGATGGCGACAAGGCTTATGGGCTGGGTATTGCTGATGACAAACAAGGTGTGGCCGCCATCCTGCACGTGGTTGATATGTTGAAAAAACTGGACTACAAGCAGTTTGGGACGGTGACTGTGGTCTTGAACTCCGATGAGGAAATCAGTTCGCCAGGCGCACGTGCGCTGATCACGAAATTTGCAGAAGACCAGGATGCCGTATTCTCATTTGAAGGGGGTGGCAAAGACGGGGGCGTGCGTCTGGCAACCAGTGGTATCGGTGCCGCGTATCTGAAAGTTCACGGCAAGTCGTCTCATGCAGGCGCCCGGCCCGAAGGCGGTGTCAATTCATTGTACGAGCTGGCGCATCAGGTATTGCAAATGAAAGACTTGTCCAAACCCGAAGAAGGCCTCAAGTTAAACTGGACGCTGGCCAAAGTGGGTACAGTACGGAACATGATTCCACCGGAAGCAACCGCGCAAGCCGATGCGCGGGCATTGAAGGTGCAGGATTTTGACGCGCTGGAAAAAGCCATGCAGGAAAAAATCAAGAACAAATTATTGCCGGAGACCAAGGTAGAGCTTAAATTCGAAGTGCGACGCCCTCCGCTTGAAGCCAGCGAGATTGGTCGCAAACTGGCCGCGCATGCCCAGGGCATTTATAAGAATGAGCTGGATCTGGACATGAGTGTGGCCGACAAAGCGACCGGTGGCGGCACCGATGCGGCGTTTGCTGCCGTGAAAAGCCGCGGGGGCGTGGTTGAAGGCTTCGGCCTGAGCGGATTTGGCGCACATTCGAACAACGCCGAATATGTGCAGATTCCAACCATCGTGCCACGTTTGTATCTGGCCACGCGTATGATCATGGACATATCCGAAGGAAAAATGACGCCCTGATACCGGTTGATCGGTATGAAGACAGCGCAACCGGATTGTTCAACTGGTGCCGCGCAGCACTGTTCTTTGGCGCACTGGTCAGACCCAGATGGCACTGTACCGCCCCCCGAAGGTTGGATTGATATCCAGCTTGTTGGGGGGCTGATCACCGCTCATGACCCGATGACTACTGCGCCGGCATTGACTGGCTTTCCAGCTGCAACAGTGTGCGCTTGGCATCCAGGCCGCCGGCAAATCCGGTCAGTTTGCCTGAACTGCCCACCACGCGATGACAAGGCGTGACAATGGATACGGGATTGCGGCCGACCGCCGCGCCAACGGCACGGGAGGCGGCAGGGTTTCCCGCCAGTTGGGCAAGTTGCCCATAGCTGCGGGTCTGCCCAAAAGGAATGGCCAGCAACAGCGCCCATACTTTTTTCTGAAACGGCGTGCCTTGCATATCCAGATCCAGTTCAAAGCGATCACGCTTGCCTGCAAAATATTCCTTTAGTTGCGCTTGCGTTTTCTGCAATACGGGATGAGTGTTGTCACGCTGCAGGCTGCCCAGCTTCACACGGCCGGGCCTGTCGTTCTCCCATAATATGGCGGCCAGGGCGTTGTCTTTGGCAACCAGTGTCAGCTCGCCCAGGGGAGAGGGCATGGTGGTATAGGAATAGGTCATTCTGATTTCTCCGGTTACGGGCCGATTTTTCAATATTACAGGCTAGTATAACGATGCCTTGAGATGGGCGGCCTGGGCATGATATTCGAGAGCCCGGTTTGAAAACAATGGTGTCACTATACTGCGATCCGGCCTTGGTGACACTCCGCCTCTTGCGCTTGAATCAGGCGGTTTTTCCCATGCCTTTGCCGGCTGTAGACTATCGCAAAAGAAATCACGCCATGTGGCCGCTGGGCTATACTTTCAGTATCGATGATCATGCCAGGCGCAATGATCACAAGTGGAATAACCCGTCTACAGGAGCATACCGAATGAACCATAACAGCCAGATTGATGCCGGCACCCGGCAGGATGTGTCTTGCAGCGGTGGCCACGATCTTGCCTACCAGAGCGGCTTTGGCAATGAGTATGCCAGTCAGGCCATTGCCGGTGCGTTGCCGCAGGGCAGGAACAGCCCCCAGCATGGCCCGCGGGGCCTGTACACCGAACTCATTTCAGGGACCGCATTTACCGCGCCGCGCCATGAAAACCGGCGCACCTGGATGTATCGCCGTCAGCCTTCCGTTGTTGCCGGGCATTATCAACCCTTCGAGCAGCCATATTGGCAAACGGGGGCTGATCCCACGATTGCCCTGCCTCCCGAGCCATTGCGCTGGGCACCCTGGAACAACGACAATCCCCAGGCTGACTTTATTGACGGCATGCGAACCATTGCGGCCAATGGGGGGGCCGATGCGCAAAGCGGTGTGGCGATCCATATCTATATTGCCGATCGCCCGATGGCCCGACGAGCGTTGGTCAATGCAGACGGTGAGATGCTGATCGTGCCGCAACAGGGAACATTGCTGATCACAACCGAAATGGGTCTGCTGCAGGTTCAGCCACGGGAAATTGTCATTATTCCACGCGGGGTTGCGTTCAAAGTCGAGCCAATCGAGGGAGCCGGGCAGCCGGCCCGGGGCTATGTCTGCGAGAATTACGGGGCCCAGTTCCGTTTGCCGGAGTTGGGGCCCATCGGCTCCAACGGCCTGGCCAATGCGCGCGACTTTCTGGCGCCGGTTGCTGCTTTTGAAGATACGGCAGGCGAGTATGAACTGATCCGAAAATTCGGTGGTCGTCTCTGGCGTGTGCCTCTGCACAGCTCGCCTTTCAATGTCGTGGCCTGGCATGGCAATCTGAGCCCGGTAAAGTACGACACGGCGCACTTCATGACGATCGGTTCCATCAGTTACGATCACCCTGATCCATCCATTTTCACTGTCCTGACTTCGCCCAGTGACACGCCGGGCACCGCCAACTGCGATTTTGTGATTTTTCCGCCGCGCTGGCTGGTGATGGAAGACACTTTCCGTCCGCCATGGTTTCATCGCAACTTCATGAGCGAATTCATGGGACTGGTGTATGGCCAATATGATGCCAAGCCGGGCGGATTCAAGCCGGGCGGCGCCAGTTTGCACAACTGCATGGTGCCTCACGGTCCGGATGAGGAGTCCTATGGCAAGGCAACCACTGCCGAGCTCAAGCCGCAGAAGCTGGATAACACATTGGCATTCATGTTTGAAAGCCGGTACCGTTTTGTGCCCACCCAGTTTGCAATGCAGGGGCCCGAGCTGGATAAAAACTATATTGATTGCTGGACGGGATTGAAAGACCAGTTCGAGCGCTAGGCAAAGCGGGTTGACCCGTATGACAGGCATCATTTTCCCGCGTACGCGCGTTTCATGTTAATTTAGTGTGAAGTTCATTGCTATATTTCTATATACAAGGAGACGTGCCATGGCTAAAAGTACGAAAGACGACGCAAACCAGAGCGCAGCTAACCCTTTTGCTGAACTGAGCAAAATGTATGAACAGTTTCAGGTTCCGGGACTGGATCTTTCTGCGATCGCAGATGCACGCCGCAAAGATGTGGAAGCGCTGGTGCAGGCCAACAAGGCTGTGTATGAAGGCATGCAGGCGCTTGCCGCCAAGCAGGCCGAGATGTTTCGCCAGGCGATGGCCGATATTCAGGGCTCAGTCGGCACGGCCGGCACCAACCCTGCTGCGCAAACCGAACTGGCGCGCAAGGCCTATGAAAAAGCACTGGTTGATATGAAAGAGCTGGCCGAGATAGCGCGTCAATCGCAGACCGAAGCAATGGCCAGCATCAGTGAAAGGGCGACCCAGAATTTGCAGGAAATTCGCGAGATGGTCAAAAAGCAATCGGGTTAATTTTTTTGTGATGGCAACAGCTGCACGGGCGCCAAGTCAATGCAAGCGCGGTCGCCGTCAAGCTCAGGGGCGCCCCGTCTCTAATCAGCGCCGCTCAGCTGCAAGCATGCGTCTTCTGATGACCTGCGGGGGATGACCCGTCCAGCGGATGAAAGCACGGCGCATGCGCTCCTGGGTCCCAAAGCCGACGGCTGCTGCGATCTGCTGGATATTGCCGGTGCCCGACTCAAGTCGGCTGCGGGCCGCTTCTATTCTTAATCGTTCGATCGCCCGTGCCGGCGTCTCTCCCGTCTCAGCCTTGAACATTCTGCTGAACTGACGCACACTCAAACATGCAATTGCGGCCAGCTGCTCCATATCCCTTATCTCGCGCAGATGCTGTTGTGCATAATCCATTGCCTTCCTGATACGTGCCGTTTCCGGCTCCATCTGCAAAATGGGCGAAAACTGCGACTGGCCGCCAGCTCGCCTTTGGGATACCACCATATGCTGCGCCACATCACGTGACATGATACTGCCGCAGTCTTGTTCGATCAGCGCCAACGCCAGGTCGATGCCGCTGGTGATGCCTGCGGAGGTCCAGATATTGCCGTCGCGCACGAAAATCCGGTCGCCATCCATGCGGACATGCGGATATGTTTTCTGCATGCGCGCCACTTGCTGCCAGTGTGTCGTCGCTCGCTTCTGATTGAGCAGCCCCAGGTGCGCAAGAATGAACGCGCCGGTGCAGACACTCGCAATACGCCGCGATTTTGCTGCCGCATCGTCAAGCCGCTGCATCGCGGTTTCATCTTCAAGTAATGCGCCAACGCCCTGACCGCCGCAGACAATCAGTGTATCGGGTGCCTGGTTTTCAAGTTTTTCAGACAAGACGCTCACACCGCCGGAACTGGTAATGGCCCCACCGGTCGCCGACAGCAATGAAATCGTGTAGGGCGAAGGTGCCTGGCGCGTACTGGCGATCTGGAACGCGGTGTGCGGACCGGACAGATCAAGCAGCTGAAAGTCTGGAAATATGTAGAAGGCGATCTTCATATTGGCTGAAAAGGTTGGTAATACGTCATTCAGGACAAGTATAGCTGCGTTAGACTGCATTGATCACGAACCATTACTTTTTTGGAGAACGTCATGGCTGAACCTGATGTCAAACCCATTACCATTGTCATACCGCTCTACCAGGGCGTCACCCAACTGGACTTCACAGGCCCACATCAATTCTTTTCCCGCTTGCCCGACACCGAGGTGATTGTGGCGTCAATCGACGCCCAGCCTGTCAGCGCCGACGGGCTTGTTTTTTCCGGATTGCATGACCTGGAACAGGTGAGTCGCTGCGATGTCCTGTGTGTACCTGGTGGCGTCGGGTGCGCCGAGGCGATGGAATCAGATGAATATATGGCCTGCATCAGGCGTCTGGCGCAGGCAGCCACATATGTGACCTCGGTGTGCACGGGTTCGCTGATACTGGGCGCTGCTGGTTTGCTCAAGGGCAGGCGTGCTGCATGTCACTGGGCATGGCGTGACCAGTTGCCGGCCTTTGGTGCCATTGCCGATGAAGGCAGGGTAGTTCAGGACGGTAATATCATTACGGGAGGCGGTGTGACCGCCGGTATTGATTTTGCGCTTACGGTGATCAGTGAATTATTTGACGAGCGCACCGCGCAAATGATTCAGTTGGGGCTGGAGTACGCGCCGCAGCCGCCGTTTGACGCTGGCAGACCGGAACGGGCGCCCGCCGTGGTTCTGGATGAAGTAACCCGGCGCATGTCGCCCAGTATGGCGAATCGCCGATCGCGGATAAGCAAGGCGGCGCAGCGCCTGGTACCGCAATAGCAGGGCGCGCAAGGAAGTTGCCCATTCTCTTACCATCACGTCCGTGATATATTGCATGCATTGCAAAATGTGATCAAAATATAACGGGAACGTATGCCTGTGTTCGAGTCAAAAAGCCGCGCTGCCGCCTCTGTCCTTGGATGGGGTCTCTTGTACTGGGTAGCGGCTTATATTTCCCTGATGCTGGACGATCCGCTCTCGCACGTGGGTTTTGTCTGGTTTCCCGCAGGCATTGGCGTGGCCGCTTTTCTGGTCAGCGATTATCGTCGCTGGCCCTGGCTGGCAGCGGCGTTTTTTATTGCCCAACTGACCGCAGACGTCAATTTCGACCATGATATCCCTATCGCCGTGGCGCTTGCGATCATCACGCTGGCCTCGGACTTGATCACCGCCTGGATCGTGTGCCGGTATGCACACAACAAAGATGGCCTGCAGATTGTTCTGCGCTGGATTGTCGCCACTTTTGTCATCAGTGCAATTGCCGCGGTCCTTAGTGCCGGCTGGCTGACATTGTTTGACAATGCGCCGTTTGACGAACTGGTCTGGGTCTGGTGGGGTGCACATGCCTCGGGCGTGCTATACCTGACCGCTGTCGTGATGGGGCTGCGCGGCTATCAGCTTGGCAATACAATTCCCGGAGCCAAAGCGATCGTGGTGGGAACGGCGGCCCTGGTATTGATGGTAATTTGTGCATGGTACATATTCGATGCCGAGCAGTTGAACATGGCACGCGGGCAGGCACCCTGGCGAGCCACGCTGATATTTGCGCTAACCGGAATCCCGATCGTTCTGGCGGTGGTCGCAGCCATTTCCTGCGGTAACCGCATGGGCTCGCTGGCGCTGCTATTGCTGGGCGCTATCGTTATCTACCATTCTTCGCAAGGCACGGGACCGTTTTTCCTCAAATCGCTGCGTCCGGGCGAGTCGCTTTTGCTGGCGCAGTGTTATTTGGTGGGCACCGCACTGCTAATCGTTTTTCTGCGCGTCTTTACTCAGACAGTCAAGCGTTATGGCGCGGTTCAGGAGCAGCGCCAGGAAACGGCTTTCATGTACCGCCTGGATGCCGTCAGCGGGCATATGGACTGGGACGGCCGCATCCACGAGGCGCTGGGCACGGACCAGGAAACGATGGGCAGCGTAACACAGATCCTGGCCATGGCGCACCCCGATGACCGCGCTGCACTGGCGAGCATGCTGGCAACCGGTAGCGACAAATCTGGTATTGAGCAGGCAGCCGAATTTCGATTGAAATCGTCGGCAAGCGACTGGGTGCGGATCCGCGCGACCGCGCCCGTGCTTATCAGTGAGCCGGACAAAGCCATTCTGGTTGGAACCTGGCTTGTTGGACAAGGGGGACAATCATGATGAGAAAATCCAGTGCTTGTGTTGTGGTTGGCTGGAGCGTGTCATGATACAAATTGCTCTGCTGTTGTTTGGCGCCAATTTCGTTCGCCGTAATGCATACTTGCTGGGCATCATGGGTTTATTATGGCTTGTGGTCGGGCTGGTGATTTTCGTGGATGCGTTCGATGGCGTGCGTTACTTCCCACTGAGGCTTTTCGGTGTGCTGCTACTGATCGAAAGCGTGATTACGCTGAGCGTGGCCTCCAGTGGTATTGGCGCGCAAAAAGCGGTCTTGTATTTCAAGGGTGGCGGTTTTTTCCTGATTTCGCTGCTGATCCTTGCCAATGAAACCATTAGCAATATGCTGCTTTCCATTATCCTGGGCATGGCTTATTTTGTGATGGGCCTATTACAGATGGCATCGGCATGGGTGGTTCGGTTTCCCAATTGGCGTACCGCATTCGGGTTCGGTCTGGCAAAAATCGGTTTTGCCCTATTTATGTTCGGCCCCTATCCCAGTCATTATTCGGCAACCATTTCCGTCTTCATCGGTATTACTCTCATGATGGGCGGTATTGTTACGCTGAATGTGTTCTTAAGGGCGCGTCAGTTGAAGGACGGTACATCCGTATTTGATCTGTTCCTGCCTTCGGACGTGCTGCCCAAAATCCGCAAATCGCAGTTGTCCCGGCCTGTCAATGACAGCGCGCCGTCCGGGCAGACCCAGAACGAACCCTTGACGGTGCATGTCTGGACCCCCGAAGGCTCATCCAAAGGCGCGCCTGTGCCGCGTCCGGTCATTAACCGGTATATAGCGGCAGTGGATATCAATGGCGTGATCTCTACGGGGCATGCGGCGCTGGAGATGTTGCCCGATACCTATATCAGCCTTTATCCCGGTACCGATATTGACCGCTCACCCTCCGAGTTCTTTCGCATTCTGAAGGCGACCCGCGATAACGATGTTCCGGGACAATTCCAGCCTGATTACAGCACGGAATCACAGGCGTGGTGCCCATCAAACTGGCAGGTAAAATTCAATGCCTACAATCCGGACGGCTTGCAGCGGTTCTGGCAGGAGTATAGGCAGCATGAAATTTACAATCTGACTTACCGCAATTGTTCCAGTTCAGTCAGTTATGCGCTGGAGGCTGCGCTGGACGGTGCACTGCATGACAGGGCCTCGCGCTCCTGGCAAGAGGTGTTACGGGTCATGGTCATGCCCGAATTATGGATTGCGGCCCAGATCAGGAAACGCGCGACCACCATGGCATGGACGCCAGGCCTGACGCTGGACTACGCACGGGCATTGCGTGCTGTGGTGCACCCGGTCAGCACACCGTGGTTTGCCCGTTTGCTGCGGATGAGCAAGGCCTCGAATATCTCTATTTCGGGGTAAGCCGATCTGCACGCTGGGCCATGCGCTGGAAAATACCCCGGTCCATGGCGGCCCTGTCTGATCATATTGAGAATTGTCATTTACGATCCTCATCGCTGCTCTTCATAGCCGATCCTGCCTGCTGCCTTGTGCTTCATCGTGACCGCGCCGAGCCGTTTCACGCTGCGATTCAGATGCCTGGCACACCGTCGCGGATGACGCCAGAGTAGTTGCTGCTATCCGGCATGGCACGCGCCCGATCTGTATAGCGTCCGCGGCTACGATATTCCTTGATCGAATCGGCACCCTGCAAGGCGCCGACCTTGTACAGATACTCTGGCAGGTAGCCAGAAGCCAGCAGTCGCCAGTTCAGTGGCAGCCCGGGCACAATGCGATCCATCATCCGGAATATCAACGTCGTACAATTGCCCGTGATGGTGTGATAAAAGCGTGGCGTGTGAACCAGCCGGTTGGCTTCGTCCAGATACGCCAGCAGCAGCGATTGCCGTGCCGCCGGCGCCATATGCACACGATATAAATAACCGTCTTCCTGACGGATATTGCTGCGCACGAAAAGCACATCCTTTTCATCGGCGGCGACAATGCTCAATTCGTACATTTTGAAAAAGCCGCCCAGCTCGGAGAAAGCATCGCCGACTTTCCGGCGGATCTCGACTGAAAAAACCAGATACTGGTCATCGCTGAAACCGAAAGAAACCAGTGCATGCGCAATGGCCGGGCCGCTCCAGTAGGACAGGGCAAGATCCACCGATGCCAGTTTGCTCAAGTCGTACTGCCTGGTCTCCCATTGTTCGGTAAAGTGCTCGGGAGAATGCCAGATGAAATTGCGTACGTTTTCAATGGTCATGGTATTGCCGGCTAGCGAGCCGTGCACCTGGCGGGATACATCGGGTATCCAGTTGCGATCGTTGGAGGCACGAATACTTCGCCACCAGTACACCAGCGCCAGTATCGACAGGGTATAGGTGATGCCGGCGATGGTTTGCAGGGGTTCGATGGCTGGCTTGAGCAGGGCAGCTACAAAGAGCGCGCTGACCAGTGCCCACAGAGCGATCAGCAATCCGCGGCGCGTTTTCTGGCGGGTAAATTGCACCCATAACGCCAGCGCGCCCCAGATAAAAACGGCGATGACAATGACAGCCAACGTTATTATCATTGTGATAATTGCCAGAGAAAACAAAGGTGAACCATATTACAGTAATTTGATGGTTCTTTAAAGACAAGCGATTCGGGCGCTATGTGCGGGACGGGGTTGCTGGCGATCGGCTATGTGCTGCTTGCAGGCCTGTCGTGAGCAACCATGGAAATGGCGGGCCTCAGTCACCGTTGCCTGCACCTTCCTGGACCCCGGCCTAAAAAAGAACCCCACCGTACTGTCAGCACGGTGGGGTTCTTTCGGCCGCGTCAGTGTTGTCAGCCGTGGCCTTTATGAGTGAAGCCCGGTTTGCCCGGGCGTCTGTTATTTGAGCTGGCCGTCTTTATTGGTGTCAGCAGCATCAAAATCACTGGTGACCTGTGTGACCATTTCTTCATTACTGATCTTGCCATCCTTGTTGGCATCAACTGCGGCAAACTGCTCCGGCGTCAGAATGGTTCCGACTTCTTCAGGCGTCAGCGCGTTGTCGCTGTTTTTGTCCAGGTTTTTGAATGCGGCAGCCATGGCCTGATTGTATTCTTCTCTGGCAACAGCGCCATCTTTGTTCAGATCGAGCTTGACCAGTTGATCTTGCGGGATTTCTCCACCAGCCGATGGCATGGCGGCCGACGGCATGCCCTGGCCGCCTGCGGACGGTGCTGCCTGTCCTGATGGTTGTTCCATGGTCTGGCCGGTACCCTGATTCGTTGTCTGGGCCGCGGCGCTATTGGCGAGAAACATGGCAGAGCCAAGACCGGCACTGACTGCGAAAAAAGCGGCGGCAGTTTTGCTTCTCAATAATGTGTTACTCATATATGAAACTCCTTTCTTTAACGGCGACAGGCAAAAAGATACCTGTAAATGCCCGTTGCGACAGGTTTGTGGTGAACGACAGGCTCCTGCAGCACCAAATCGACTTTTTATACTAACACCATTCAATCGGCTATTTCATTTGGAATAATGAGTAGATGTAACGTTTTGATTCGCTGCAAAAGCAGGCGTGGCGGGCCTGTTTGCCTGTTCCATCAGCAATCTGCTCCTATTGCTGTGCAGGCCATCAGTGCGCGCCGCTGCCCTTGCCAGGAAGACCCGGTTAACGGGATTTATTGGCTTTTTCACTATACTCAATCCAGAAATCTGCATTGTCTACACCAGCTACCCGAGGGTCAAATACGGGATCCAGGCCGGCTTTTTTCTGACGATCATAATCCTTGAGCACCTTGATTGCCGGTTTGCTCAACAGGACAATGGCTACAAAGTTCAGGTAACACATGCTGCCAAACCCGATATCACCCAGGCCCCACATCAGGCTGACCGACTGGACGCTGCCCAAATAAACGACTACGAGAAACACAATTTTCAATACGACTTTCAGGATCGGATAGCGCAGTTTACTGTCCAGGTACACCATGGTGGTTTCTGCGATGTAGTAGTAAGCCATCAGCGTGGTAAAGGCAAACAGGAAGATCGCAATGGCGACAAAACTGCTGCCATAATCTGCAAATACGGTGGATACCGCCGCCTGGGTATACGCAGTGCCGGCAACCAGTCCTGGTACATGTTCAACCAGCGGCGATGTCGCACCGGGCGGCAGGACATTGTATGACTCCGTAATCAGGATCATCAATGCCGTAGCGGTGCATACGATGACCGTGTCGATATAGACTGAAAAGCCCTGTACCAGTCCTTGTTTGGCCGGATGCGAGACTTCCGCAGCAGCCGAGCTGAAGGTGGCTTCACCTGCGCCGGCGACGTTGGAAAATACCGCCCGGCGTACGCCCCATGCAATGGCCGTGCCGACAATGCCGCCGAAAACGGCATCAGCGCCAAAAGCGCTGCTGACAATAAGCTGCAGCAGTGCGGGAATCTTTTCGGCATTCGACCCCAGAATGATCGCCATTAATATGACATAGGCAATCGCCATGACCGGTACGACCTTATCGGCAACCCGGGCAATACGTTTGATGCCTCCAAAGATGATCAAGCCGAGTAACGCAGTCACAATGGCGCCTGTGATGTACGAAGGCAGTCCGAAGGCGGTGGAAAAGGACTCGGCAATGGTGTTGGCCTGGATGCCAGGCACCAGCACGCCATAGGAAAGGCAAATGACCGTGGCCGCCACCACTGCGAAAGCCTTTAGCCCCAGGCCTTTTTCGATATAGTAGGGTGAGCCGCCACGATATTGATCGTCTGCGCGCTCCTTGTACACTTGAGCCAGGGTCGATTCAATAAATGCACTGGCGCCGCCCAGCAATGCCATCACAATCATCCAGAACACGGCGCCCGGCCCGCCTGCCGCAATGGCAGTGGCTACCCCTGCAATATTGCCCACACCTACGCGGCCCGATAGGGCCATGCAAAATGCCTGAAAGGACGAGATGCCATCGGCAGATTCCTTGCGCTCGCGCAACAATCGCATCATTTCGAAAAAATATCTGAACTGAACGGCGCGGGTGATGATAGTAAAGTAAAGACCCACACCCAATGCAAGATACACGAGGGTATCCCCCCAGATATACCCGACCAGGGTATTGACGAGTTGCTCCATAATTGAATTCTCCTTTGCAAGCGTTCGCGGCACGTTCTGCCAGCGTAGTTTTTGTAATTAAGTGGGTAAAAAAAAGGCAGACCGGACTAACCGGTTTGCCGTGTCATGCAGTCAGTTCACATACCAGATAGTTTTGGTCTGCAAATACTGGTCAAGCGCCTCTACACCCTTGTCCCGACCACCGAAACCGGACTGCTTATAGCCGCCAAAAGGCGTTGCAATGCTGCCTTCCGAGAAGCCGTTAACCGACACTGTGCCGGCCTTGATTGCCCGGGTAACGTGATGGGCGCGGCTTAGGCTGCGCGTGTAAAAAGAGGCGGCCAGTCCGTAGCTGGAGTTGTTGGCAAGCTCAATGGCCTGCTGGTCCGTGCTGAAACTGGTCACTGCCAGCAATGGGCCAAATACTTCCTCCTGGAAAAGGGCCATTTCAGGTGTGATATTGTCGAAAATGGTCGGTTCGATATACCATCCGCTTCCCTGGTCTTCGTAAATAGTGCCGCCTGCAACCAGCGAGCCTCCCTGGGCCAGCGTTTTGTCCAGATAGGCTTTGACCTTATCGAAATGGGCCTGTTCGATCATTGGACCGATGGCAACTGTCGCATCGCGCGGATCGCCCACTTTCCAGTCGGCCAGTCCCGCCTTGAGTCTGGCCAGAAGGGCATCTTTAATAGACGCGTGTACAATCAGCCGGGATCCACAACTGCAATTCTCACTCATGTTCCAGAACGCGGCAGCAAGGATGGATGGCACGGCGGCATCCAGATCGGCATCTTCGAAAACGATCTGCGGGCTTTTGCCGCCGCACTCGAGCACGATTTCCTTCAAATTGCTTTGGGCTGAATAGTGCAGAAAATAACGACCCACTTCAGTGGAGCCGGTAAAGGAGACCATGTCGACGTCATCATGTCGGCCCAGTGCTTCGCCTACCTTTTCCCCCAGGCCGCAAACCAGTGTGAGCGCACCCGGCGGCACGCCTGCCTGATGCCCCAGTTGCACCATGCGATAGGCGCTGAGCGAGGTCAGTTCTGCCGGCTTGACCACAACTGAATTGCCTGCAGCCAGTGCGGGCGCCACTTTCCAGGCGAACATCTGGGCAGGAAAATTCCATGGCAGGACAACGCCCACGACGCCCATGGGTTCCCTGACAACCAGGCCCAATGCCTCTTTTCCGGTAGGTGCAACCTTGTCGAACAGTTTGTCGATGATTTCTGCGTACCAGTAAAATGTCTCGATAGTGGCCGGCATATCGGTGTTAAGGCATTCAGTAATCGGCTTGCCTGCATCGATACAATCGAGCGCCGCCAGTTCTTCCAGATTTTCCTGGAGCAGGGCGGCCCAGCGCAACATGATTTGCTTTCGTTCTGCCGGCGCAAGCTGCGACCACTCACCCGACACAAACGAAGCGCGCGCAGCGGCTACTGCCGCATCCATGTCGTGAGCCTCACCGTCGGCAATATGGCCGATCACCGTATTGTCGATCGGACTGCGGTTCTCCAGTTTGCCACCTGTACTGGTGTAATTCGGGATCAGGTGGCCGGCCCAGAGTTCTGCCCGGGCCGCCTGTTCAAAAATGGTGTCTTTGCTCAATGTCATCTCTCGCTCCGGTTTATTTGAGCAGCGCAAGAAATTCCTGCTTCTCGCTGTCTGACAGATTGACCAGCGGCAGACGGACATTGCCGGCATCGAAGGTGCCGCGCAGGCAGCCGATCTTGGCCTTCTGGTTGTAGTTGCCAGATTCCATGGAGTGGATGGCCGGATACATATCGGTCATGATTTTTTTTGCCGTGTCCCAATCCTTGCTGGCGGCTGCGTTGAACAAGGCAATTTGTTCGTCGGGGAAAACATTCGCGGCACCTGCAATCCAGCTGGTGGCGCCCCAGAAAAAATAGTCGACTGGCTGATCATCACAACCGCAAATCACCTGGAAATCATCGAAATTGGCCTGGATCATGCGTAATGCCTGACTGAAATTGCCGCTGCTTTCTTTGATTGCCTTGATGTTGGGATGGCGTGCCAGGCGCGCTACCGTCTCGAACTCGATTTCGACGCCGACACGCGCAGGGAAGTTGTACATGATGATAGGCAAGTCTGTGGCTGACGCGACATATTCAAAAAATGCAATGATTCCCTCCTGGCTGGGCAGGCTATAGGGCGGTACCGACAGCATCAGACCATCGTAGCCCAGGCGCTTGGCCTCATGTGCACGGCGTATCGCTACCTCGGCGGACAGGTCGCTGATTCCTGCGATTAATGTCGCCTTGCCTTTGCCTGCCTGGGCGATTGTCTGCAAGACCGCGGCGCGTTCCTCTTCCGAAAAAGTGTAATATTCCCCGGTGGTGCCGCAGGCCACCAGGCCGGTCACTCCTTTGTCGATATAGGCCAGTGCCAGTTCTTGCAGACGGGCGGTATCGACTTTGTTATTCGAGTCAAACGGTGTAACCATGGGTACCAGAATGCCGTTCAGATTCATTGTGTTGCTCCTTTTTGATGAGATGCGTGAAAACGGAGTTTTTGCGCAGCTAAAACGAAGTTTCTGCGCAGCTAAAACGGTGTAAGCGATAGGGGCGTATGTCAATGCCCGGCTCGGTATTGAAGTACAGTGCCTGGATCAGTTCAGCCGTAACGGCAGCCTGGGTCAGTCCCAGGTGTTGATGACCAAACGCCAGCAGCACCGGCCCCTGCCGATCGATGACCGGTAGCGAATCGGCAATAGAAGGACGAAAGCCCATCCAGGATGTTGCGTCCGAATCATCCAGCGGGGCGTTCATCATCGGCTGAGCCAGTTGCAGCAATTGCTGCGCGCGCTGCATGTTGGGTGGTGCCTGCAAACCGGCAAACTCCACGGTCCCGGCCAGCCTCAGCCCCTCTTGCATTGGCGTCATGATGAAATGCCGGTCAATGCTCGATACCGGGACAGACAATCGAGCTGTTTCGTTCGGCAGCATCAGGTGATAGCCACGCTCGGTGTCCAGTGGCACATCTACGCCTGTGAGCTGGCGCACCAGCGGTCTGGAATGGGCACCTGCACAAACGACAACATGCTTTGCACACCACTGGCCTGATGACGTATGCAATCGCACGGAGTGATCATCCTGAACGGCTGCCTGCAAAACCTTGCAGCCTTCGTGTAGCTGTCCGCCCATTTGCATGAATGCAGTCTTGAGCTGTCCGGTCACCGCATTCAGGTTTGTCACATGGCCGGTCTGAGGGTAGAAAAGCGCGCCCAGCTGATTTGCTGCCAGTGCGGGCTCGCGTTCGCGCAATGCGTTCGTATCCAGCCAGTTATTGGCAATGCCCATGGCGCTAAGGCGTGCACCATGCTGCTGTAATCCGGCGATGCTCTTCGGGTTTTCTGCCACCAACAAAGATCCCTGAATTCGTATCCATTGCGACAACTCCCATTCATCTGAGAACGTTTGCCATGCGTTCAGGCTCTGTTGGTTCAGCGCCAGCAAGGCCTGATGGATCTGCTCGGCGCGCGCGGGACGCATATTTGCCAGCAATTTGAAAAACCACGGCATGATCTGCGCAAGATAGCGCCAGTCCAGTCGCAACGGACCCATGGGGTCCAGCAGCATGCGTGGCAATTGCCGGACAATAGCCAGATCGGCAATGGGGAAAACCTGCTCAATGGCAATATGGCCAGCATTGCCACAAGAGGCGCCGCCACCGGCTTTGTCTGCCTCCAGCAACACCACTTGCACGCCTGCGCGTTGCAGACTCACTGCAATGCTCAGGCCGATGATGCCCGCGCCAATGATAATTACGCGAGTGCAAGACGACGTGCCGGTCATGTCCGAAAATACCCGGAGCGTGGTAAGGCCGCAGTGAGAGGGAGAGCGGTGTTCATGCTGCAGCGATTCCCCATTTGAAAGGATCATGGTCATCGAGAATCAGGCAATTTTCGGCGCACATATAGGCATTGCCACGGATCACCGGCACGATGCCGTCGCCGCTGACGTCCGGGCGATAATAGGCAGTGAAATGGCTGCCGATCACACTGGCCTGGCGCCAGCTTTGCCCAGGTTCAAGCAACCTGTCTGCTGCCAGACACGCGAGTTTGGCACTTGTTCCCGTTCCGCAAGGTGAGCGATCATAGGCCTTGCCCGGGCACAGAACAAAACTCTGGCTATCGGCCGATGCGGTCTGGCCGAACAGTTCGATATGATCGATATCACCGCCATTTTCTCCGGTAATGCCAGAGGCGGTAAGCGCCTGTCGAATGGCCCAACTGACGTGGGTCAGCTGATCGACATTGTCAATATGAATATTGGCAAGCGCCTGGTTCACCAGGAAAAACCAGTTGCCGCCCCAGGCTATATCGCCTGTGACCGGGCCGATTCCCGGCACCTGTACCGTGACGTCCTTGCGATAGCGCCAGGATCGCACATTGCGCACCGATACACTGCCGTCCTCATGCAGGGTGCAATGGACATTGCCTACCGGTGTCTCGATCGTGTGCTCCCCGGCCTGAATGCGTCCCAGATACGCGAGCGATGCGATCAGACCAATGGTGCCATGTCCGCACATGCCCAGATACCCGCTGTTATTGAAGAAAATGACCCCGGCAGTCGCTTGCGCATCTACCGGTTCACACAGCAATGCGCCGACCAGTATGTCGTTGCCGCGCGGCTCCAGGATAATTGCCCGGCGCAGCATATCGTATTTTTCTTTGAATAGATCCAGCTTATCTGCCATGGAGCCGTTACCCAGACCGGGAAATCCTTGGTAGACCAATCGGGTCGGTTCTCCTTCAGTATGGGAATCGATGACGTGTAGTTTTGTATATCGATCATGCATAAATGGTGTATTCGCTTAAACAGAAAAGGGATGAATGTTCATCGAGTTCTTATTAGCTTGATCGAAATAGCAATACCTGTCTTGACCGTTTTCTCCATTTCTCTGTCGAAAACTGCATAGCCGGGTTTGCAGGGCGGTGGTAACATCGGCAATATGCACCGCTTGCGGAAAATGATCAGGATTTTCCCGAATCCGAATCTGCTTGCGGCTGCAACGCGGACAGAATGAAAAATGCAAATGGCAAATGAACTTTCCTTATCGAGACGCGATCCGCAGCTGTCAGGCGGGCCCTCTGACGCTGCACCCATTTCAGCGCTGGTCACTGCGGTGGCTGAAAACTTTCGGCCGCAGAACCTGGAAGCGCTGTTGTGTCATCTGTCGATTCTCGCGCCGATTTTCGATGCATTACCCAATGTTGTATTCTTTATCAAGAACACGCGCGCAGAGTATGTTCTGGTCAATCAGACTTTGGCCAAGCGCTGCGGTCTTGAGTGTGTGGCAGATGTGCTGGGCAAGCCATCGCGTGAGGTGTTCAATACGCGACAGGGTAACGAATATACGGAGCAGGATTATCGTGTGCTGCATACCGGCGATTGCATTGCCGACAAGCTTGAACTGCACTTTTACAGTTCAGGTGAGCTTGGCTGGTGCCTGACGCACAAAATGCCTATATACGGTGCTTGCGGCCAGATTATTGCAATGGCGGGCGTGTCCGTCGATATTCAGTCGGACGAGCTGAATCAGCCCGGCACCAATGAAAGACTGGAGAAAGTAGAAAGTTATGTGCGTACGCATTTTGATCAGGTGATCCGCATGGAAACGCTGGCCGATATTTCAGGGTTATCGATGTCACAGCTGGAGCGCAACTTCAAGAAAATATTTCATATGACCCCGCTGCAATTCATTCAGAAAACCCGCCTGGAGCATGCACTGCGTCTGCTGGATCAGAATATGACCATTACCGAGATCTCTGCCCGTTGCGGCTATACGGACCACAGCGCATTCAGTCGTCAGTTCAAGCAGCTTACGGGCGTATCACCTTCGCAATTCAAGGAAAAAAGAGCAGGGCATCACGTAACGGTGTAGCAGCCGCCCCGTGGGCGGCATGGTTCAATGATTTTCGTGCGCGCTCTTGTACAGTTCATAGCCCTTGCGCCGCAAGTCACACGCCGGGCATTGATTGCAGCCGTAACCCCAGGGATGGCGATGTTGCCGGTCTCCCAGGTAGCAGGTATGGGTATGTTCTTCAATGAGTTGCACCAGTGGTTGTCCGCCCAGTGTGCTTGCCATGTGCCAGGTTTTTTCCTTATCGATCCACATCAACGGGGTTTCAATCACCATGGGCCGGTCCAGGCCCAGACTGAGTGAGACCTGCAGCGATTTGAGTGTATTGTCGCGACAATCGGGATAGCCCGAATAGTCGGTTTCGCACATGCCGCCAACCAACACTTCCAGCCCGCGCCGGTACGCCAGCGCAGCTGCAAAATTGAAGAACAACAGGTTGCGCCCTGGTACAAAGGTGTTGGGCAGGCCGCTTTGTTCGAACTCGATAGCTTTGTCCTGCGTCAGCGCCGTATCGCTGATCTGCCCCAGTACTGAAAGATCAAGCATATGATCATTGCCAAGCCTGGCGCTCCAGGCGGGAAAGTGCACGCGCAACTGTTCGATGACCTGATCGCGACACGTCAATTCAATGGCGTGCCGTTGCCCATAGGAAAAGCCAATGGTTTCGACATATTGGTACCGGTCCAGTGCCCAGGCCAGGCAGGTGGTGGAATCCTGGCCACCGGAAAAAAGGACAAGCGCCTTGTTATTCATGTCATATTCCCTGTTTGATATAAAGTGAACTGACCGCTATCATATCAAGCCAGCGTGCCGGCGGCGTTTCAATCTTCCTCCAGTGCATCAAAGCGCTGGACCAGGTAGTCAATCAACGCACGTACGGCTGGCATCTGGCCACGTCGCGATGAAAACACCGCATGGATAATTTCGCGCCGCGGTCGCCAATCGGGGAGCGGCCTGACCAGGGTGCCTTGTTCAAGTTGATCACAGACCATCAGGGTTGGCAACTGCACAATACCTACGCCGGCCAGGGCTGCAATACGCAAGCTGATCATGTCGGTTGTGATCAGGCGGGGAAAGTGATGGATCACGGCCTGGGCAGAGTCCGGCCCGAATAATGTCCAGGAAAACTGCTGTTGTGGCTGACCCAGACCAAGGCTGGGCCAGTCCGCCAGGTCGGCCGGTGCGGTTGGGACACCACAGCGTTCCATCAGCGCAGGGCTGGCGACCAGGCACTGACTGCGGTCAGACAGGGTACGCATGACCAAATTGCTGTCCTGTATCGGTGGCGGGCGGACCCGAAGTGCAATATCAATGGCCTCTGCCACAGGATCGACCCGCCGATTGGTGGCGTCGATCTGTATGGTGACTTGCGGGTACAGCATCATGAAGTCGGCAAGCATGCACCCCACATTTGTTTGAAGCAGGGCGATGGGGCAACTGATGCGTATGACGCCACGCGGCTCGGCCCGGGTCATGTCGATGATGGCCTGGGCCGCTTCTGCCTCGATCAGCATGGCTTTACAGTGTTCGTAATAGGCCAGGCCCACGTCGGTCACGCCAAATTGGCGGGTGGAGCGGTGTATCAGGCGTACGCCTAATTGCTCTTCCAGCATTCGGAGCTTGCGGCTGAGCGTAGATTTGGGGATGCCCAGCGCCCTGCCTGCAGGCGCCAAGCCCTTGTGATCCACAATCTGCACGAAATAATAAAGATTATTAAGGTCTTGCATCGTATTTATCGTTCCATATCTGGAACGATGTCTCCAATTTTTAGATCTACCGGAAAACTCGTTCCAAGTTTATGCTATCTATATCGTCACTACAAGGAGATGACAAATGAAAAAAGTACTTGGAATCTATAGCGCCCCCCGCCCTCATTGGGTAGGAGATGGTTTTCCGGTCAGGTCCATGTTTTCGTATCAAAGCCATGGCAAGCAACTGAGCCCCTTCCTGCTGCTGGACTATGCCGGTCCGGCCGATTTTGCACCAGTTCAGCATAAACGGGGAGTGGGCCAGCATCCTCACCGGGGTTTCGAGACGGTGACAATCGTCTATAAGGGTGAAGTAAGCCATCGCGATTCAACCGGGCAGGGCGGCACAATCGGCCCCGGCGATGTGCAATGGATGACTGCGGGCGGCGGCATATTGCATGAGGAATTTCACTCAGAAGCGTTCACCAGCCAGGGTGGTGCGCTGGAGATGGTGCAACTGTGGGTCAATTTGCCGGCCAAAGACAAAATGACCACGCCGGGTTATCAGGCAGTGCTCGATAGCGATATACCCGTGGTTGCGCTGCCGAACGAAGCAGGCACGGTACGCGTGATTGCAGGTGAGTATGGGCAACAGAAAGGACCTGCACACACGTTTACGCCAATGCATGTCTGGGATATGCGCATCAGGCAAGGCGGCATTACCGAGTTTGAGGTCCCGGAAGGCTGGAGCACTGCGTTGGTGGTGTTGCGTGGAACCGTGCTGGTCAACGGCGATACGGTAGCACGCGAGGCGCAACTGGTTGTGCTGGACAAAGCCGATCGTCATATGGCTATCGAGGCAAACAGCGATGCTGTTGTGCTGTTGCTCTGCGGCGAGCCCATTGATGAGCCGATTGTCGGTTACGGTCCGTTTGTCATGAATAGCCAGGACCAGATCGCCCAGGCCATCAGCGACTTCAATAGCGGTCGTTTTGGCCAGATGGCTGAAGTTTCAGCATAGCAGTCGTGTTGTTGTTAAAGCGATGGGCGCCCTGCCCATCGCGCTGGTGTCCAGCCCCAACCCGTGTTGGTAAAATGAGGAGCACTCGCGGGTGCCCCTCATTTTTTTCTGTCGGCCGTTTTCTGTCCGCCATAGCGCTGCCATACCAGGATGTAAATAATGACATTCAGAATAATCAGACCAGTCGCCAGCAGCACCTGTACTTCGCGGGTAAGCCCCGGCGGATAAATGGCCAATAGCAGGTAATGCTCCAGAAAACCACCGGTATAGGCTTGTTGGCCGGCCATGTCCCGCAATGTGTTCTCCAGTGGTGTCAACGGGCAGATGGCGCCCAGCCCGACGATGGCAGCACCCCAGACCAGCGCCGGCACATGCAGCCAGATGACGTTAAAGCGCAGCAAAACAAGCAGTCCGCCAAATATGGCAAACAGAATAAAGGCAAAATGCGCAACCAGAACCAGGTCGGCAAGCACACGATAAAGCATGGTTTTCCTTTTGGCTCTATTGGCAGGAAGTAGCATGATCATTGCCCGGGCCATGCACGCTGCGCCAGTCATTTAAAACGCCGCCCGCATCTGTTCACCGTGGCGTGCTTGCAATGCTGTGAGTGTGTATGGCGTACCGGCGTGGCACTGGCCCGGTATGAACGGCGAGCCCTGTGCATATTTTAGGGCCGCAGCCGATTTATCACAAATGTATAAATACTAGGATTTGGGCTGGATCGCGACATCCAGCGCCTTGCCCAGCCAGTCTGCCAGCAAGGCGCAGCGTTGATCCGCACGGGCTCGCGGCACCCAAAGACTTAAGCGTGCATTCGTTTGCACAAAGCCCCAGGGCGCTTCCAGCCGCCGGGCGGCAAGGTCATCGGCAACGACCTGTTTGGGAGCGATGGCCACGCCCAGGCCTGCCGTAGCCGCTTCCAGAAGGTAATAAAGATGCTCGAACGCGGTGCCCAATTGCAGGCTGTCGCCCGGCAATTGGTTTGCCTGCGCCCATTGTGCCCAGGCCTGCGGCCGGGACGCCGGATACATAAGCGGTTCATGCAATAGCGAGCTTATCGGTGCATCTACCAGTGAGGCATAGTTGGCATATCTCGGACTGAGCACGGCACCAATATATTCCGCGCCCAGGTCGTGCACAAGCATGTCATCGGGCCAGGGAGGGGCTGCAAAGCAAAGGGTTGCATCGACATTGGGATTGCGCGGGTCCAGTTCTCCTTCTCCCGCGGTCAATTGCAAGCGCAATTGGGGCAGGTCCTGGTTAAGTTTGTCCAGCCTGGGGATGAACCAGCGCGCCAACAGACTGCCCGGACAGGCAAGCACAAAAGGCAGGTTACCGCTACGATGGCGGATCTCGGCGCAGGCGCTGCGTACCCGGTCAAAGGCCGCGGCACTGGCGTCGCGCAGCAACAGGCCGGAATCTGTGAGTTTTATACCACGCCCTTCTTTCTCGAACAGCGCGACGCCAAGGGACGACTCAAGCACCCGGATCTGCCGGCTGATCGCCCCGTGCGTAACGTGCAGTTCGTTTCCTGCTTTGCTCACGCTGAGCAGGCGCGCTGCGGCCTCGAATGCAAGCAAGGCATTAAGGGGTGGGATATCTCTTGGCATAATGTGTGAGTTTATTTGACATATCAGGGCTATTTTATCGCTTTTTTTATAGCGGCAGCTGGCTTATGCTGTATTCATGAAAACAGGCTTTGCGATCGACA
Source organism: Advenella incenata (assembly GCF_004217095.1). Lineage (GTDB taxonomy): Bacteria > Pseudomonadota > Gammaproteobacteria > Burkholderiales > Burkholderiaceae_B > Advenella > Advenella incenata. The sequence goes on from NZ_SHKO01000002.1 coordinate 583,497, forward strand.
CAGGCGGAAAGCACATGACAGGAGAATGGACACCCATGGTTTCATTGAACACAGATACGCGCGTGGCGGGGATGTTTGGCGAATTTGGCGGGCAATACGTTGCCGAAACGCTCATGCCGCTGATTCACGAACTGGCTGCCGAATACGAAAAAGCCGAGACAGATGAAAGCTTCCAAAAGGAATTGGCCTATTTTCAGCGAGATTATGTGGGACGACCCAGCCCGCTTTACTATGCAGAGCGGCTGACCGAACACCTGGGCGGAGCGAAAATTTACCTCAAGCGTGAGGAGCTCAATCATACCGGGGCGCACAAAATCAATAACTGTATCGGCCAGATTCTGCTGGCGCGACGCATGGGCAAGAAAAGAATTATTGCCGAGACCGGTGCCGGGATGCATGGGGTCGCAACAGCCACTGTTGCTGCCCGCTTTGGTTTGCAATGCGTCATTTACATGGGTAGCACCGATATTGATCGCCAGCAGGCCAACGTATTTCGTATGAAATTGCTGGGCGCGCAGGTTTTGCCTGTCACAGCAGGCACTGGCACGTTAAAGGACGCCATGAACGAGGCCTTGCGTGATTGGGTCACCAATGTCGACACCACCTATTATCTGATTGGTACGGTGGCTGGTCCTCATCCCTATCCCACTATGGTCCGGGATTTTCAGGCAGTGATCGGCCGGGAAACCCGCGAGCAGATGCTGGCCCAGGAAGGCCGCTTGCCCGACTCGCTTGTCGCCTGCGTAGGGGGCGGTTCCAACGCCATTGGCCTGTTCCATGATTTCCTGGATGACAAGGATGTGAATATTATCGGCGTGGAAGCGGCGGGCCATGGCATTGAAAGCGGCAAGCATGCCGCGAGTCTGAACGGGGGCGTGCCTGGCGTATTGCATGGTAATCGCACGTTCCTGCTGCAGGATGATGATGGGCAGATTATTGATGCCCATTCGATATCTGCCGGCCTGGATTACCCGGGCATTGGTCCTGAGCATGCCTGGCTGCACAGCATCGGGCGGGTGCAATACACGGCAATCACAGACGATGAAGCGCTTGACGCTCTGCATCAATGCTGTCGCCTGGAAGGGATTATTCCCGCGCTGGAAAGCGCTCATGCACTGGCCGAAGCGTTCAAGCAGGCACCATCGCTGCCCAGGGATCACCTGATGGTCGTGAACCTGTCCGGGCGTGGAGACAAGGATATGCAAACTGTGATGCAACATAGCAAAGAGAAGGAGCAACAAGCATGAGTCGCCTGCAACAGCGTTTTGCACAACTGAAGAGCGAGAATCGCGCGGCCCTGGTCACGTTTCTGACTGCCGGTGATCCGGACTATGATACTGCCGCCGCAATTCTTAACGGATTGCCGCAAGCGGGCGCCGATATTATCGAACTTGGCATGCCGTTTACCGATCCGATGGCCGACGGTCCTGCCATTCAGCTTTCCAGCCTTCGCGCACTGGCGCAGGGTCAGAATGTTGCCGCCACCCTGAAAATGATCGGTGAGTTTCGGCAGCACGATAACGAAACGCCGATTGTGCTGATGGGGTATTTCAATCCTATTCACCGCTATGGCGTGGATCGGTTTATTGCCGACGCAGGCAAGGCGGGGGTGGATGGGCTGATCGTGGTGGATCTGCCGGCTGAACACGATCGTGATCTTTGCCTTCCGGCGCAGGCTGCTGGCATTGACTTCGTACGCCTGACCACACCCACAAGCGATGACGCCCGTTTGCAGCAGATCCTGGGTAATGCCGGCGGCTTTGTCTATTACGTTTCTGTTGCGGGCACCACCGGTGCCGGTTCAGCGACCATAGAACATGTTCAGCAAGCTGTCACGCGGATTCGCAGGCATACCGATCTGCCGGTAAGCGTGGGTTTCGGGATCCGTACACCGGAACAGGCGGCCAATATTGCCAGGGTGGCCGATGGCGTTGTTGTCGGCTCGGCGCTGGTGCAGAAGATTGCGCAGGCAAACAGTGGTGAGCAGGCCAGGGTCGATGTGCTGGAGCTTTGTAGTGAATTGGCGCAGGCGGTACGGAAGGCGCGTGGTTGATCGGCGTTCATTACGTATGTGTTATTAAAAAAATGATGGCCAGGGTGCAAGAAGGTTCGCGACCTGGCCATCTGTCCGACTACCGGTTTGCGAATATTGTCTAACGATTCACATCCACGACAATCCGCCCGCGCACTTGTCCTTCCAGAATCTGGCCAGCCAGGGCAATGACTTCATTTAAACCGACCGTCCGGGAGCCAATCAATGCCAGCTTGGCCGGGTCCAGTTCATGGCTCAACCTGTCCCAGGCCTGCTGGCGTTCCTTGACCGGACAATGCACGCTGTCGATCCCGACCAGCGTAATGCCGCGCAGAATGAATGGCGCAACAGATGCAGGAAAATCCAGGCCCTGCGCCAGACCACACGCGGCAATCGCGCCGCGATACTTGGTGCCCGCACAAACATTGGCCAGCGTGTGGCTGCCGACGCTGTCCACGGCGCCAGCCCAGCGTTCTTTGCCCAGCGGTTTGCCGGGCTCACTCAGGGTATTGCGATCAATAATTTCGGCGGCACCCAGTTTTCTCAGATACTCTTGCTCCTGCTGCCTGCCGGTGGATGCGATCACGCGAAATCCCAGGGATGAAAGCAGCGCGACGGCTACGCTGCCGACGCCACCTGCCGCGCCGGTCACGAGGATGTCTCCTGATTCGGGCGTCAGGCCGTTGCGTTGCAGCGCCATGACACAAAGCATGGCAGTGTAGCCGGCTGTGCCGATGGACATGGCCTGCTCCGGTTTCATGCCCGAGGGCAGGCGGATCAGCCATTTGCCATTGACGCTGGCCTGCTGAGCCAGGCCGCCCCAATGGGTTTCGCCTACGCCCCAGCCATTGAGGATCACGGCGTCTCCGGCTTTAAAATCCGGGTGCTGGCTTTGCCTGACGGTACCGCAAAAGTCAATCCCCGGAACCATGGGGAACTGGCGGACCACTGGTGACTTCCCTGTGATGGCCAGGCCGTCCTTATAATTGATGGTTGAATATTGCACATCGACAAGAACGTCTCCTTGGGGCAACTGCGCCTCGTCCACGGACGTTGCTGTGGCACGGTATCCGGCATCGTCTTTTTCAATCAGTATGGCGTTAAACATTTTGTATTTCCTCCAATTGGGTGAATGACTGGTTGCTTAGCAAGTGAGTCGGTTGAGCTGATGGCAGCACAAGCAGTGAGCCTATTGGGCTGGCGCGCGCTGCGGGTTACCTTGGTTGGCGACTGATCTGCCCTATGTAAAGTGTGGCTGATTTATGTCTCATACAGCACATTCCATTTCAGTTGAGATAAAAGCGCGTGCTACGCATCAGGCTTGCCTGCCTTTGCTGTGTAGCCCAGTTGCTGCGAAATTGCGTTGGCGCATTGGATGACTTCGGGAACCAGCAGGCGTATGCGTGCGGGTGTCAGTCGATCCAGGGGCGCCGAAATGCCAATGGCCCCCATGATTTGTCCCAGTCCGTTAAAAATGGGAACTGCGATTCCGCCAACGCCGTCGCGCCATTCGCCGCGATTGACGGCATAGCCCTGTTTGACTGTTCGGGCCAGCGCGCGTCGCAGTGTCTCCAGATCAGTCATGGTTGCGTCTGTATGCTTTTGCAATTGCCCGGCATGACTTTCAAGAAAACTGTCGGTCTGATAGGCCAGAATGGCCTTGCCCGTGGCGACAGCATAGGCAGGTGCCCGACCGCCAATCATGGAGTATGCGCGAATTGGTTGCGGGCTGTCTATCTTGTCTACATACACGACATCGAACCCGTCCAGTATCGACAGGTGGATGGTTTCTCCGGTGCTTTCTGCCAGCACGTGCATGGGACCAGAGGCGATGCGTCGCAGATCCAGTTGCGCCAGCTGGTTTGCTGCCAGTTCAAACAGCCGGATCCCCCCTATGTAGTTGTCCTGGTCATCGCGCGCCACAAAACCAGCATGAATAAGAGTTTGCAAAGTGCGGTGCGTATTGCTGCGTGTCAGACCAACTTTATCGGCCAGTTCCTCGATGGTCCGGATTCTCTCGGTAGAGCCCGTAACGACTTCCAGGACCTTCAGGCCTTTGATGAGTGTTTTATCCATGACGTTATATATCCTTCCCTGTACGCTAAGTGATAAGGCGACAGAATACATCAGAGGAGGGGGAAAGAACGTGTTCGTCATACTGGCGACATCAGGTTTTTCGGCTCGCAGAACGATCCCAGACGTTGGGAATCAGGTCGGAAGAATAGCCGGAGATAAACGTTTTTGGCTGGCCGCTTGCAAGGTCGAAAACATGCCGACTGACCGCGCCGATGTTGCCGCCATAAAGATGAATGCTGATGGACGGCTTATCGTCGTATGCATTGAACACCTGGTGTATATCGCCTTCGGACGGCAACAGCACGTCGATCATGCCGGGTTCGAGCCGGTCCGGTTCCCCGTCTGCAGTGAGCGAGCCATCCGGATCGGTGCGATAGCGCTGACTGAGTTCTGCGCCGCGTAACATGCCAATAAACCCCCACACCATATGGTCGTGAACCGGCGTCTGTTGCCCGGGTCCCCAAACAAAACTGACCAGTGAAAAGCGCTCCAGAGGATCACAGTGCAGGAGAAATTGCTGATAAAAAGTGGGGTGTGGCACGGTGCAAAATTCTGGCAGCCAGTCGTCCTGGGCAACAAGATCTGCCAGCAAGGACTTCATGCCTGCCGGTGGTCGCTGATTGTCATCATGGCCGTCCATGAGTCTGGTGGCTGCTTGAATAAAATCGCTCAGGCGGTTCCGGTTCGGCGTATTCATTGTCATTTGTCTCTATGTTTGTTTCAATCATTTGCACTGTTTTGCAGGCGGCGGCGAGAACGCTTCATGTTTATAGAATCATGCTCGGTTTTACTGTCCTTTGAAAGCGGGCGGGCGTTTTTCTACAAAGCTTGCCAATCCTTCGGCAAAGTCGGCGCTCTCAAACACCCGCTGGTTTTCCCGCCAGGCGTGGCCGGCGATTTCCACCGGGCTCATGGGCGTGGTCTGGGCGGCCAGGCGCTTGAGCATATTCATCACCAATGGCGCATTGGCAGCCAGGCGTTGCGCCAGTTTCATGGCTTCAACCATGTGCTGACCCGCCGGAACCACACGGTTAACCATACCAACATCATAAGCGCGCTGGGCGGTAATTGGCTCTCCAAGCAACATTAATTCCATTGCCACCTTATGAGGAATTCTGGCTGCTGCCGATGCAATCATGCCACCGGCAAAGCCCATCTTGGCTTCCGGGTACATGAATTTGGCGTCTTCGGTAGCCACGCACAGATCGCACATGAGTGTCAGGACAATCGAGCCGCCAATGCACCAGCCGCTGATCGCCGCGATGAGCGGCTTTTCCAGCAGAACGCCGACATTGGGCGTAAAGCTGCGGTAGTCGGGCGGTGCAGTAGAGGCCATGTCCTTGCCAGCAGAAAAGGCCTTGGTGCCTGCACCGGTAAGAATGCCGACGCGGTCCTGCTGGCTGTCATTCAGACGTTTCCATGCCACGGCCAGGCCGGCTTCCACCTCAGGGCCGATGGCATTCATGCGGTCTTCGCGATTGATGGTGATAATGGCAATACCATCACGGGATTCATAGGTCACGGCATCGGTCATGTGAGCTCCTTCAGAGTTTGTTTCAGTTGGTGTTTGAGTACCTTGCCATTGGGGGCAACAGGCAGGTTATCGACAAAGAGGATTCGTCCGGGCCGTTTGTAGGGAGAGAGGCGATCCCGCAAAAACAGGCGTACGTCTTCTTCTTTCAGGCTGGCGCCTGGGATGAGTTCGATCATCGCCACAATCTGCTCGTTGCCACAGATGGTGTGTCCCAGCACCGCCGAATGCTGAATCTGCTCATGGGCATTCAGTGCAGTTTCAACCTCAAGTGGCGAAACATTGAAGCCTGAACGGATAATCAGATCCTTGGTGCGTCCTTCAATGTTGATGCGGCCATCTGGCAATTGCCTGGCCAGGTCTTCTGTATTGAACCAGCCATCGGATGTCAGGACTGTCGCGGTTCGTTGCGGGTCGCGAAAATAGCCTTTCATGATATTGGGACCTTTGGCCCACAGTGAACCCTGTTCTCCCTGTTTCACCGGCTTGCGTTCAGCATCCAGGATTGCAATCTCTACGCCAGGGTTGGGCGGGCCTACAGCACAATCAGGATTGGCAGATTCCAGCCTGGTCCAGCAGATGGCTGATCCTTCGGTCAGGCCGTAACCATTATGCAATGTCAGGCCGAAAGTCTGTTCCACCTCCCGCTTGAGAGTGGGATCCAGCGGCGCGCCTCCTGCCGCAATGACTCTTAGCGTCGCAGACCGCAAATCCTGTATTTGTTCCGATTTGACCAGCCGGGAAAACATGGCGGGGGCACCCTGCAAAACAGAGATACCCTCGCGGTTCAGACTATTTACGCAATGGGCAATGGCAAAACGCGGCACCAGTTGCACATGAGCACCAGAGGCCAGTGTGCCAAGCAGGCCAGAAGACAAGCCCATGACATGTGTAATAGGCAGGATACCGTACACCCGATCCTCGGGTATCAGGTGCCGCTGCTGCTGCATCAACGAACCAATATAAAGCAGGTTGCCGTGTGTGAGCATCACTCCTTTGGGGGTGCCGGTGCTGCCAGTGGTGTAGATCAGCGCAGCCACCTGGTCCTGCGCCGATCCGTAACACGGCTCTGGCAACGTCTCCATTAACGGGCCCATTGCCAGCGCCCCGAAAGGCGTCGCTACTGCTTGCGCTTTATGACGACTGGCATGTTCGCTGGCCGAAGGCGAGTTCTCGGTCAGGTAAAGAATACGTCGAGGCTGGGCGTGGCTGCATACGGCATCGGTTTCTAGCGGCGCACGCCGGGCATTTTCCAGGACAACCCAGATGTCATCAAGCCCGGCGGCAAGAATGAGTGTTGCCAGCACGGTGCTGTTTTCGCCAACCAACGCGGCGCGATCGCCGGGTCGAAGGCCGCAATCGGCCAGAAAGCGCCGGCAATTGGCCACGGCCTGGTTCAATTGCCCATAACTGAGCGAGCGGAGTTCATCCGAAATTGCCGGATTGTTCGGGGTATGTTCTGCCCAATGTTTCAGTACATCACCTAGTCGTCGCATCACGGTTCCTGTTGTATGCGTATTGCAATCTCGTGCTGTGTCATTTGGCCTGCACATTCATCTCTTTGGTAATTGCGGCCCAGCGTTCAATTTCGGTATTGACGTAATCTGCAAATTGCTGCGGATCTGACGGCTTGGGCGTGGCACCCAGTTGCTTCAGGGTATTTAATACTCCCTGGCTTTGCAGCGCATCTGCTGCTGCCTTGCTTAACGCACTGGCGATTTTGTCAGGTGTCCTGGCCGGTACCCAGAATCCATACCATGCCGTGACGTCATATTTTGGCAATGTTTCTGATATGGCAGGGATGTCTTTGGAATAAGGAGATCTCTCGGCCGTAGTCACGCCCAGGCCACGCAACTGGCCCGAATCTATGTATGGCCAGGCTTCGTTGGCAAATACCATTGTCGTCTGGTTGCCTATCGCCGACTGAATGGCGGGCGCCCCGCCCTTGAATGGTGTGTTGATAAGATCAATGCCAGCCATGACCTTGAACAGTTCGCATGACAGATAGGGCGAGGAGCCAACACCAGATGTCGCGCAGCTGAGTTCCCCGGGTTTTTGCTTGGCAAGCGCGATCAGTTCGGCAACATTCTTTGCTGGTACCGATTTGCTCACGGCCAGAAAATTGGGCACGGACACAATTTGTGCGACCGGCTTGAGATCTTTGCGCAGATCATAAAGCGGGTCCTTGTAGAAATACATGTTCAGTACATTTGAAATACTTCCCAGCAAAATCGTATAGCCGTCCGGCTCTGAACGCACCACCTGTTGTGAGCCCAGCATACTGCCGGCGCCAGGCTTATTTTCCACAACAATCGTTTGTTTCAGCTCCTTGGCCATTTGGTTTCCAACTGCGCGACCCAGGATATCGGTGGCGCCTCCTGCGGCGTAGGGCACAATCAGGCGTATTGGTTTATCAGCAGGCCAGGCGGCATAAGCACTGGCAGATGCCAGTATGCACGCAGCGGCCAGCGCCATTGATGTTCCCAATCGAACTGCTTGTTTTGCTTGTCTGCTCATTTTATTTCTCCTTTGGGTACTTCCTGATCTGAAAGTGATAACTGTTACCCGTGGCTTGGAATTATTGTTGCCACGCCCCCGCAAACTGCGCCCGGTGGAAATTGCTTTCCGCCGGGAGAGATTTCATTTGTCCATTTGCTCAAATGCTTCAATTGCGCGTACAGAATACACATAGGCTGCGCCGGCATTGAGCGCTACTGCAGTGCCAAGGGCCTCGCTGACTTCTTCCACGGTTGCACCGGCCTTCTGGGCTGCGGCAGCGTGTGATGAAATGCAGCCGTCGCATCGCGTGGTGACGGCCACCGCCAGAGCGATCAATTCACGCGTCTTGTCGTCCAGATGTTTGGCCTGCCCAAGCGCCTCGTTCAGGCCACGATAGGCCATTACTACCGCAGGGTTGTGTTTGGCAAAAGCGGCGCCGCCCTTGCGAAGATTGCTCAGTGTTGCGTTCCAGTCATTAATCATGTGGTTGTCTCCTTGGTAGACGAGTCGTCACTGCATGGTTGAAAAAGTTGGCCGTTGGTAAGTTATCGGGACTGGCGCGGCCGGATAAGTCCGCCGCCTGGTTTTGGTGGGTGCGCTCTGATGGCTTCTTCTACGGGTTCTGTTCCCCACCCTGGACGGTCAGGAACGATCAGGTGCCCGTCAACATACTCGGGAACGTAGGTGAACAATTCCCTGTCCCAGGAAAGCCGGTCTATGTCTGTTTCCATGATGCGAAAATTAGGAACGGCGCTTGCGAAATGGGCGTTCATCATGGTGCACAGATGGCCGTAAAAATTATGCGGAGCGACATTCACTTCGTGAATATCTGCCAGGTTGGCGATCTTCATCGACTGCCATGCGCCATTCCAGACCACATCGACAATCGCCACGTCAACGGCATTCTTCTGAAAATAAGGCAGGAACTCCCGAGCACCGAACAGGGTCTCGCATGAACTGATCGGATGCGGACTGTGATTCCGTATATATGCCAGCGCATCGGGACTATAGCTGTCAATTTCCACCCAGAAAATGTCATGATCGGCAATTGCGCGCAGAATCTTCAGGTAGCCCTCTGTCTTGAAATTGAAGTTCAGATCCAGCAGGATCTCCATGTCCTCACCGGCGCCGTCACGCAATGCGTCCAGGCAATCGCGCAGGTTGCGGATGATCCGGCGATCGGCATTCAGTTCAGGATGGAACGGAGCGGCAAACCCAGGGCGCCAGGCGTAGGCCGGGCCTTCATCAAAAATGAAGGTGTTGGATTTGAGTGCCGTAAAACCGCGTTCACGCGCCTCGGCCCCCATGGCCCTGACCCCGTCCAGATCGGTGACGGCAGGTCCGAAATACTTTGGATGATTGATGCGCCAGGCCGGGCAATGGGACCAGTAAACACGTAGCTTATCGCGTACCTTTCCACCCAGCAATTCATAGCAGGGTACGCCCAGTGATTTGGCGCGCACATCCAGCAACGCATTTTCCAGGGCGCCAATGCCTTCGGCAACCACGCCGCCGGCTGCGGGTCGGGTACGGCTGTAGGCTTCGGCGTAAAAGCGTTCCTGGCTGGGTGCCGGATTGCCGATAAGCATTTCGCTCAGCTTCTGAATGACCGCGGTAACGCCGGGGGAGCCGAACCCTTCGTCAAACTCCGCCCATCCGCAAATACCTGCGTCGGTCGAAATCTTGACGAAATAGTAATTACGCCAGCCGGCGTCGCAGGACAGTGTCTGGACATCTGTGATATTCAACTTTGGCTCCTTTGACTCCGGTTTATAAACTGGAGGGTATTAATTTATAAATCCTAATTATTAGGACTGATGTTCTTAAAAATAGGAAGTTTTGGGAATACTAAAACAAATCTCAGGGAATGAAAAGCTCTTTCAAGAAATATTTTCATATGAAATAACGATGCTAAGTATGCAAAGGGTGTGTGTGCCACCGTTTATCTGAGGCAGCGATATCACAAGCGTCATAGCTAAAGATCGCTCGCTGTGGGTTTTCCCTGATGGCGCGTACTGCACGATTCCAAGGTACACTGCGCATTTGCAAAAATGCTTCGGCAGTGCAAGCCATCTGTTGCGGACTCAGCAGATGCGTCGCTGTTCGTCATTAACGTATCAACCAAGACCAGGGAGCGCCCTTGAGTGCGATTGTTCTGCTGACCAACCCGATTGATCCCAACGAAACAGCACGCCTGCGTGAACATGCGCAAGTGCGCGTTGCTTCGTCGCAGGACCAGCAGGTGCTTGCCAAAGAGATACGCGAGGCCGACGTGCTGATTGTGCGCTCGCCAGTTGCTGCTGCGGTTCTGGCGCATGCCGATCGTCTTCGCGGTATTGTCAGGCACGGGGCTGGGGTTGATATCGTTCCGGTTGCGGAAGCGACCGCCAGGGCAATCCCGGTGAGCAATGCACCCGGTGCAAATGCTGTTGCCGTGGCAGAGTATGTAGTGGGGCAAATGCTGCTGCTTTCACGTCGTCTGCATGCGGTAGATTCGCTGCTTCGCAGCGACGGGTGGGGTGCGTCCCGTGTGCTGTCTGATGGTGCCGTTGAGCTTCGTGGAAAAACAGTCGGTATTATTGGCGTGGGCGCCATTGGCCAGGCGCTGGCCCGCATCTGTCATTATGGGTTCGGTATGTCCGTTATCGGCTATCGACGAGACCCGAGCAAAATGCCCGACTATATCCGTGCCGTATCCAGTGATGAGGTTTTTCGAACGGCCGATTTTGTGGTGCTTGCCTGCCCATTGACTGCAGAAACCAAAGGCATGGCCAACCAGCGAACATTGGGTTTGATGAGGCAGGGTGCCAGTATCATCAACGTAGCGCGTGGTGCGGTGATTAACCAGGCCGATCTTGCTGACGTGCTGGCACAGCAGAAAATAAGCGCTGCTCTGGATGTTTTTGAATCGCAGCCGCTGCCTGATGATTCGCCATTACGTACAATGCCAAATGTCATTCTCAGCAGCCATATCGCGGGCATTACCCTGGAAAGCATGCGCCGCATCAGTCAATTGTCCGTGAATCAGACGCTGGAACTGCTTGCCGGAAAATTGCCAACGCCATTGGTCAATCCTGAGGTAACGCAGCGCGCGCTGGAGCGGATGCAAATGCTGAAAACATCGTTCTGAGATAAAGGCAGGCGCCTCTTATTTCATGGCAAGGCCGGTGCATGCCCATCAGGCCCGCACCGATGCCTGTATATCATCCCTTCAATTTAACCGCCACTTTTGCGACGTACTCTCCTTGATGCTTGGCGATGCCAAGCTCACGCTCGTCGGGCTGGCGTGAACCATCTCCGCCGGCAATGGTAGAGGCGCCATAAGGGGTTCCGCCACCAACTTGCGATATGTCGAACAGGGCCGGGTTTGTGTAACCTATGGGTACGATAATCATGCCATGGTGGGCAAGGGTGGTCCAGGTAGAAGTAATGGTCATTTCCTGGCCACCACCGGTGCCGGTGGAAGTAAAGACACTTGCAATTTTTCCGGCAAGGGCGCCTTTGGCCCACAGGCCACCGGTTTGATCCAGGAAGGTACGCATCTGGCCTGCCATGTTGCCAAAGCGAGTGGGCGTACCAATAATAATGGCGTCGTAGTCGGCCAGCTCCTGGACAGTCGCGACAGGCGCAGCCTGGTCCGCTTTGCCGCCCGCGTTGCGAAAGGCTTCATCATTCATCGTTTCGGGCACGCGCTTGACAGTGACCTCGGTGCCTTGTACAAGGCGGGCACCGTCTGCAACGCTGTTTGCCATGGTCTCGATATGACCATACATGGAGTAGTAAAGTACAAGTATCTTTGTCATGCAAAAACTCCTGTCATTGGTAAATGAACCGGCTGGCGAATGCTTGCCGGGTAGGAACAAAATGCGATGCGCTCAGTATAGTAAAAACGGGTGTCGTGCAGGTGATTGCAACTGAGCACCGTTGAATAAACCGTGGTTAAATCAAAAATGTATGCATGCCTGGCGCAGTACTGTCGCTGATCATAACCGTTCTCCTTTGTACGTACCCGGTTGGATACTTTTGAGATCTTTAGTCAAGCAATAGGCATCTTGAAACAACGTGCCAGCGACGTACGGCTGGATTATTTTCGCAGGCCTTTTAATGCGATGTCATTGAAGGACGCAATTGCGCCAGCCAGCTCTTCGGCCCGTGCGGGATTGAGCCAGATATAACTGTAATAATACATTCCCAGCACGGCTTTCATGCGCACGCGCGAATAGGGCAGCAGCGCCCCGGTCTGCGCACCGCGTTCGACTGTTTCTTTCCAGAGCGATTCGTATTTGCGATGCAGGTCGATGACCTTTTGGCGGCGCTCGTTGCCCAGGCTCTGTATTTCGCGAAAGCACACAGTCAGCTCCGGAAGATTTGCTGCAATCACCTGCAGCAGATCCTGTCCGAGGCGCTGCAGACAACGCTCGGGATCTGCTTCATCCCTTAATGTTTGCTCGCCCTTGTGCACCAACTCTGTCATATAACGGGTGCAGATATCGTCCAGGACGTCGTCCTTGCTGCGGAAGTGATGGTAAAACGCGCCGCGACTGATCTGCAGTGCCTCGCACAGCGTCTGCATGCCAACGGCATGAAAACCGTGGGCGGCGAAAAGTTGCGCCGCTGTTCTCAGGATGCGTTGCTGCAGGGTTTGCCCGGACAGGTCCGCAGCGATGACTTCGGTTATTGCCATGGTGGCGTGTCATGTGATGTTAACGCCTCAATTTTAGCAGCAAGTTGAACTTGCAAAGGGATGTAGATGTCGCTATCATGCATAAAACCGATCGGTCGGTCGGTGTGTTTTATGACATGGGCAATGTGGGGAGATAATATGAACGAAAATGATGCATCAACACCGGCCGTTGCCGGGCCTGCGACGTCGCAGATCAAGTCTGTGCCTGCGGGGGCACGGGCCGGCCGACGTAATTTTCTTTTGCACAGCAGCGCTGTGGTGACGGCGGTGGCTACGGCTGGCGTGGCGCGCGAAGCGCTTGCAGCCGACGCGGCCAAAGAGACAGCGGCTGATGCTGCGGCCAATCTGCCGCCGAATATTCCCAAGTGGACCCGCTCCCTGGGCAGCCCGACGGCAAGCCCTTATGGCAAGCCATCTACCTTTGAAAAAAAGGCGATCAGAAATATGTACCCCGGCCTCAAAGAGCCGATGTCTGCCTACAGCACCACGCCGTTGCAGGAACTCGATGGCACGATTACACCCAATGGCCTGTTTTATGAACGGCATCATGCCGGCGTTCCGCAGATAGATCCCGCGGAACACCGCCTGATGCTGCATGGGCTGGTTGATCGGCCGCTGGTATTTACGATGGATGAGATCAGGCAGTTTCCCTGCGTTTCACCTATTTATTTTCTGGAATGTTCGGGTAATCCGTCCTTTTTACCACCTTACGGAAAGACTGCCGCCGAGGTCGCAGGGCTGGTCAGTTGTGCGCAGTGGACGGGCGTTCCCTTGAAAACGCTGCTGGAACACGCAGGCTTGAAAAAAGAAGCGAAATGGATTGTCGCCGAAGGGGCGGACGGTGCGGCCATGACACGCAGTATTCCAATTGAAAAGTGTCTTGATGACGTGCTGGTTGCCTATAGCCAGAACGGAGAGCGCTTACGGCCGGAACAAGGTTACCCGATCCGGCTGTTTGTTCCAGGGTTTGAAGGCAATATGAGCATCAAGTGGCTGCGCCGGCTGCATGTGACCGACCAGCCAGGCTACACCAGAGAGGAAACGGGCAAATACACAGACCTGATGGCCGACGGGCGTGCGCGCAAATTTTCATTTGTGATGGAGTGCAAGTCCCTTATTACCCAGCCATCGGGCACGCATAAGCTCACGCGCAAGGGAACGCATGAAATTCGCGGCATTGCCTGGAGCGGACACGGCAAAATCACGTCTGTTGATATTTCAACAGACGGTGGCAATACCTGGCAGCCGGCCGCATTGCAGGAACCGGTGATAAGTAAAGCCCTTACGGCGTTTCGCTTTTTGTTTGACTGGAATGGCGAGGAAAAGGTCATTATGAGCCGGGCTGTCGATGAAACCGGCTATGTACAGCCAACGCTAGACCAACTGATTGAAGCACGCGGCAAGGTCTCTTTTTATCATAACAATGCGATTCAGCCATGGAAAATCGCCACGACCGGAGAGGTGACCAATGGACGGGTTTAAACAAATCATGCTCGGCGCCTGTATTATGGCAATGTCATCTGTCATACATGCCCAGCAGGCCCATGATTTCAAGGAGCTGGGTTCGCCGGCAGGCCATGAACAGATCGCTGGCTGGAATATAGATGTCTTTCCGGACGGCACCGGACTGCCTGATGGACAGGGAACGGTTGCGCTGGGCGAGAAAGTATATAAAACCCAGTGCATGAGCTGCCATGGCGTTAATCTGGAAGGCGGCCTGGGGCCAAAACTGGTGGGAGGGCAGGGCAGCCTGACCACCGATAAACCGGTCAAGACGATCGGCAGTTACTGGCCTTACGCCACGACGATATTCGATTACGTGCGACGCTCTATGCCGTTCCAGAGCCCGCAGTCGCTGAGCAACGAAGACGTGTACAGCGTGACGGCCTATTTGTTAAGCAAAAATAACATTGTGCCTGCAGACGCAACACTGGATGCCAAGTCGCTGGCAGCGGTCAAGATGCCCAATCGTGATAATTTCTATGTCGATGATCGACCAGACACCAAGAACGAAAGGTGCATGGCCGATTGTTTGAAGAAATAATTGCGCATGTAATAAGGGTAGGTAATTGGTCTGTTTGGCTGGGCCCATTGTTGGGACCCCAGCCAGCAAATCGGGCCATACATTTTCCTGTATATCCTGAAGCCTGATCCGGAACCGGCTATCAGGGCGTCAGGGCGCCGAAAATGCGTTCAAGATCAATATCATCCGATGTTTCCCGCAGCTTCAGGCTGTTCAATATATGATCCAGATGTGCCAGCATCAGTTGAACGGCGGTTTCGCTATCTTTGTTGATGATGGCCTGCACAATTTCCGAATGTTCGTCGGCTCGGCAACTGAAGGCGGTCGGGGCATCGTAAAGGGAAATAATCAGGCAGGTGAGCGTGGCCAGTTCGCGGGTGCTGCGCAGTAAAGACGAATTGCCGGCAAGCTCGGCCAGCAGTATATGGAATTCGCCGGAAAGCCTGATGATGCTGGGCTGATCTTGCTGGAGTCTGGCCTGGTCTTCCAGTTCAAGATGTTCACGCAACTGGGCAATTTTGGCCTTGTCCAGTGTTGCAACAAGTTTACGCACTGCAAAAGGCTCAATCAATTGCCGCGCTTCGAACACATCCCTGGCTTCTTCCACGGTTGGTTTGGCGACAAATGCACCCTTTTGGGGGATCAGGTCTACCACGCGCTCATGGGCAAGCTTGGCCAACACCTCGCGAATACGTGCGCGATTGACAGAGAAAATGACCGCAAGCCGGTCCTCCCCCAGTTTTGTGCCTGGAGGAATTCGGTGTTCCAGAATGGCCGAGTATAGTCTGCTGGTGATATCCCCCACGCTAAGCTCACGCCCCTTTCGCTTGGTGTTCACACTGTTGCTGACATCCTTGTCTACAGATTTCGTACGCATAGGCGCTATTCTAGCAATTTCCACGTGCAGGCTGCGCGCCGCCCGATCTTTGATCACATAATCATGATTCCGACCGGTCTCTGGCAAGCAACCGCGACAGTGCATCGGGCAAGCCTTTATTCGGTTTGATCGGTGGTGCAGCAAAGCTGCCCTTGCTAGCGCCGTGAGGCGCCAGGATTGCCAGGCTTTGTGCGTGGCACACAGCGCTGGACACCCCATCGACGACGGGGACAGGAATGCGGTCTTTGACCTGCCTGGCCAATCCTGCGAGCGGTGCGCCCGCCAGAATGATAACGTCAGCCCGATCGTGTTCAATGGCCGCTTCGCACAATTGCACCAGGCGCTCGGCATGGTCGGTCTGTACGGTTCCGATATCGCGCAACGGTTCCTCCAGGCTGCGAATGCTTGCCAGGCGCGAGATCAGGCCGTTGCGTTCCACGCATTCACGGTACCAGGCTGTAATACGCGGCGAAATGGCAATTATGGAAAAACGCTGACCCAGCAGGCAGGCGCTTGCCAGCGCGGCTTCGGTCAATCCCACTACGGGTATGTTCATGGCTTCGCGCAACCCGTCAATTCCAGGGTCTCCGAACGCGGCAATGATCACTGCATCATGCAAGTGGGCCTGTTCGGCGGCCAGTATCGCTGCAGCGTAGCCGCCTATCAGGGCTTCGAAACGGGTTTCTATATAGGCGACACCCAGTTCGGCGGTGCACATGGTGATTTGTGTTTCGGTATTGGCAGCGCGACGGGCTTCGGCTTCAATCAGGTCGCTGACGCTGGTCGATATGTTTGGATTGATAATCAGTAATTTCATTGATTTTCGCTACCTGGAGAATGAATGGGTTGCAGGGTAGGGGCGGTTCTTCGCAAGAACTGTCCCTGGCCCGCCGCACCTTTGAACGTTCCATGATCATAGACGATCTGTCCACGGGACAGCGTCAGGCCCGGGGCAGCTCGCAAGCCGATGCCCTCATAGGGGGTGTAGTCTACGGCGTGATGCAAGTTAATGTTCTGGATCGTCTGCGGATCTTCGGACCAGATGACAAGATCCGCGTCGGCACCAATGGCGATCGTGCCTTTTCTCGGATGCAGTCCATATGCTTTGGCCGGATTAGTTGAGGTCAGCTCAACAAAGCGGTTGATGGACAGTTTGCCATCCAGCACGCCATAGGAAAACAGCAGTGCAAGCCGCGTTTCCAGGCCGGGGATGCCATTAGGAATACGGCGGAACGGTACCTGTTTGCCCCCCGGTTTTTTACCTTCCGGCGAATCATATGAGAATGGTGCGTGATCGGATGAAAATATTGTGAACAGTCCGTCCGATAATCCTTGCCATACAAATTGCTGATTGTTTTTGTCGCGCGGTGGCGGGCTGCAGACACATCGGGCGCCTTCATAACGGTCATCGCATCCCAGGTCCTGTTCCGTGAGAAATAAATACTGCGGGCAGGTTTCTGCGTAGATGGTGATGCCCTGGTTGCGAGCCCAACGGATCTGGTCCATGGCCTCTTTACCCGAAACGTGAACGATCATGATTGGTGCGCCGGCAAGCTCGGAAAGTGAAATTGCCCTGTGTGTGGCCTCGCGCTCCACCAGCATCGGACGAGAGTGAGCGTGGTAGCGGGGGCTGGTGCGCTCCTGTTGCTCCAGGCGCCGGGTAAGCCATTCAATACAGTCAGCATTTTCCGCGTGGACCATGGCCATGGCGTTTTTCGTGCGTGCAATGTCCAGCAGATCCAGTATCTGATGATCATTTAACTTCATATCTTCGTATGTCATATACATCTTGAATGACGTATACCCCTCGTCGATCAGGCCGGGCAACTCTTGCAGCACCTGTTCTGACGGGTCGGTGATGATCATATGAAAACCGTAGTCGATGCAGGCAAGATCCTGAGCGCGGTCATGGTAGTTGCTCACCGCTTCGCGCAGGGACTGGCCCTTGCGCTGTACCGCAAAGGGAATGATCGTAGTGGTTCCGCCGCAAGCAGCCGAGCGGGTACCCGTTTCAAAATTGTCCGCCATACGTAAAGGGGGCGGGATGGGTTCATCCAAATGGCAATGTCCGTCAATCCCCCCGGGCGTGACCCAGGCGCCTTGCGCGTCTATTTCTTTTGAACCAGAAGCAATGCCCAATCCAAGCTGGGCGATCCTTCCATCCTGTATTCCAATATCACATTTGAAAGTATCGCTTGCCGTCGCTGCATGCGCATTGCGTATAACAAGATCGAAAGTATGTGTCGTCATGATTTACCTTTTTACACTTGGGCTTCACAGAACATCCGACCCCAGCCCTTGAGGTTATGCGGATTTATCTTGAGCATCTCAAACGCTTTCCAGACCACGGCAGCGACCGAGTCGTAGATCGGAATGTCAAGCTCCGCTTCAAGTTCCTTGACGATATGGGCCGCCCTAAGGTTAGTACATAACACGGTAATGGCATCCGGCTGTTTTTCTGCGACCTGACGAATCATGGTGGCCAGTGTTTCGGGCTGGACGCAACCGAACTCATGGTTCACGGTAAGACCCAGGTGAGCCTGCGCAATGCAATTGATGCCGGCTTTGCGGTAGTTATCGATAATCAGATCCTGTACTTCAGCAATGTACGGTGTGACCAGACCGAGATTGCGAATGTGATTGCGTTGCATCAGTTCATGCAGCGCCAGTACTGCTGTGGTCGCAGGAATGCCGGTACGTTCGGTAATTTGACGACACAATGTCTCATCGCGCTCAATACCAAGCCAGCCGGCCGATGTGCCACTCCAGCAAATAACGTCTACATGAGCGTCGGCCAGCAACTGTGCCGCTTCAAGAATGACGGCTGGATCAAACTGGTTAACCGATTGCTCGCGCATGGATATCTCTGTAACCGGAAATCGCGAGAAGTGTGCAGAAACTTGCGGGACGTCGGCGACAATGGCACTGGTCAACGGCTCCAGTGCCGTATTGGACGAAGGGGTGAGCACACCTATAAATTTTCTTTCCATCATTGAATTACCTTGTGGCAAAAACAGGTTCCGTGGCCGTCAAGCCAGAGAACCCGGATTGTGTTGAACTTGCCGATTGAACTAGACCGGAACCTTCTCTTCATATTTGATCAACAGCGTAGAACAGATGAACAGGCCAATGCCGGCGGCGGTGAACAACATGAGCGCATAGAAATAGGATCCTGTTGCCTGCACAATCATTCCCACGCAGATGGGCACGCCAATTCCGGCTACATTGCCGCCAAGATTCATGATGCCCCCCAGAATGCCCACGCGATTGCGGGTGCCAAGGATAGAGGGAATGCACCAGAACAAGCCACACCAGCGCAGGAAAAAGAGCGTTACAGAAAGCAGGATAACGACGGCGATGGGATCTTTGATGACCGACACGCTATAAATTGCAATCGTGGCGATGATCGAGGCAATGGCAAAAACGATTCGCAGCACGGTGCCTTGCGCGGTGCCGGATGCAATCCATTTATCTGCGATCCAGCCTCCTGCGATCTCGCCTACGAAACCGGCGAAAAACATAAGAAATACCGCGCCGCCCATTTCCTTGATGTTAAAGCCGTGTACGGCCGCCAGATAGTTGGGCATCCAGGTCAGCAAGCCGTAGAAGAGGGCGTTGAAACACATCCATCCGAAAAACATGCCCCAGACCGAGCGGTAGCGCAGAAAGTCCAGGACACGCCCGCTGGTAGTGGCGGGCTCGTTGGCCAGATCCTGTGCATGCGCCGCTTCGATGTATTCAGCCTCGGCGTTATTGACGGCGGGATGATCGCGCGGGTGATCGCGAATGATGCGCCAGGCAAACCATCCGCAAATCATCGTGCCGATACCTGCGACGGCAAAAGCCAGGCGCCATGAATCGAATGCAGCAATCAGGCCGGAAATAAGAATGGCGCCCAGTGCCGCGCCCAGCGGCGCTCCGCCGTCAAGCAATGTTGCTCCACGCCCCCGTTCTGTTTGGGTCATCCATATGCTGTTGAGTTTGCCTCCGGCCGGGTAAATGGGCGCTTCAGCGGCTCCCAGTCCGAGGCGGGTCAGCAGCAGGCTGAACCAACCTGTGCAAAGTGCGGCAATTCCTTGGAAAAAGCCCCAGCCAATGGTTGAGGCAACAATGACTTTTCGTGGGCCGAAGCGATCAGCCAGCATGCCGCCTGGAATTTGCATGAACGCGTAGGTCCAGAAAAACGAGCTGAGCAAAATTCCCTGTACGGTGGGACTGATTTCAAATTCTTTGGAGATCAGCGGCATGGCCACGGAAAGCGAGGCGCGATCAATATAGTTGATCGAGATAAGGAACAACATCATTAAAAATATGCGCCACCTTACTTTTGTAGGTTTCGCATCACTGTTGACCGCGTTCAACGCGGAAGCGGGTATGCCTGCCATGAGTTTCTCCGATAGTCGGGCTAATAGGGACCTCTTTCTGACAGGTACTTTAGCGTTTGTTATTTATTGTTGAAATAGGTGTTAACACTAAAGTTAACAAATAAATAATGAAATTTTATTTAATAAATACAAGATGATAGATAGCAGTGCGAAATTATCCTACGGTGGTGCAGAAAGTGCTTTTCGAGTGCAGGAAACAGGCTGTCGCGGGCGTCTGTCGAGCAGGCGAATTCTTTTGCGTGGCAAGATGACCACACAGTGCTTGAATAGATAAGGGGGTGGCTTGGGTGCAGATTGCAGGTGACCCTGGCAGATGCCGCAGGGGAAAAGTGCTGCGCATGAATCGAATTTTTCTTAAGCAGAGCGATGCTCAAACACCACTAGCGATTGCGCGAAGATGCGCCCCGTGCTGAGGTAAACCAAGGCGGTTAACCGAAGAGACGAGCGCCTGGAATGGCTTCAATCAGGCCGTCGATATGGATAATTGCAAGTGCTGCTTGATGCGATTGTCCAGGATTGGGCTAGCCTGCCAGTTTGGCGCTTACGAATCGATTCATACTTACTCCCTGCTCTGCTGCGGCAATGGCAAGGTTGCGATGTATCAAGGGTGGTACCCGCACCCGGAATTACCCACTATACCGTTTATCTGCAATTGGCGACGGGACGACTTCGCCGTTGCGCTGCATATCCTGAACCGCCTGGGCCACGACTTGCAGATGGTCTTCACTGTCCCCAACGCATGCCGCGGTGCACGATTGTCACATCGGCGTAACAGTGCTAACCTAAAATGAAATCGTTTTCATAACCTGTTTTCAATGCCATGAAAAACCGCAGCGACCGGATTTCGATTCTTGATATCGCCACCCAGGCGGGCGTCTCGCCTGCGACGGTGTCGCGCGTCTTCAATGCACCGCAATTGGTTAATGAACGAACGCGCCAGCAGATTTTGGCAGTTGCACTGGAGCACGGTTATCGTCCGAATGCGTCGGCACGGACGTTGCGAACGCAGCGCAGTCATGTGATCGGTGTCGTCTTGCCAACACTGACCAACCCTGTCTTTGCTGAATGCCTGCAGGGCATTGCGCAGGCGACGGCAGCGCATGGCTACGCCATCATGCCGGCAACGACAGAATACAAAATTGCAAATGAAATCGAAGCGGTCGCACAGTTGCAAGCCTTCGGTGTGGACGGTGTGCTTTTGGTGGTATCCGATGCACAAACGTCACAAGCCGTGGCAAATTTGCGGGCGCAAGAAACGCCCTATGTGCTGGTGTACAACCGTCATCCTGCTCACCCGTGTGTGTCGGTTGAAGGCGAGCGCGCTGTACATGATCTGGTGCAGAACCTGGTGCAGCTTGGGCATACAAGATTCGCCATGGTGTGTGGCCAGTTGCAGGCCTCTGACCGGGCGCAGCAGCGCTATGCAGGTTTCGTGGCTGGCATGAAAAAAGCAGGCATCCAGCCCGCCGCATTGATAGAAGTGCCGTTTGTCGAAACGGCTATCGACAATATTTCAAGCGTATTAAATACCGATTCCCGTCCTACCGCATTGATCTGCTCCAACGATCTGCTGGCAGTACGCGCCATGCGTGCAGCATATCAATGCCGCTTGCGGGTGCCGCAGGATATCAGTGTGACTGGCTTTGACGGAATTGGTCTTGGCCAGGATCTGACACCGGCCTTGTCGACGATCGCACAGCCCAATGCCGAAATGGGCCATGAAGGCGTGCAACTGCTTGTCCGATCCATTGAAGAGGGCCGGGTGCCCGTAGCCGACGACAGCATCACGCTTGACTATGAATTTCATCGGGGTGAGTCCTGCGCGCAGGCCCCAATCCATTACTGCGCCAATTCCTGACATAAACCACTGCTTATTTTAATCTGGAGATTAGGATGTCACGCATTCTGAAACGTTTCGCCCAGGCGGGTCTGCTAAGCCTTGGGCTGGCGGCCGCCGCTACTGCATCTGCACAAAACGCCATCTGTTATAACTGCCCTACGGAATGGGCCGACTGGGGTACCCAGCTCAAAGCCATCAAGGATAAGACCGGCGTTACCATTCCGCCGGACAATAAAAACTCCGGGCAATCGTTGGCCCAGATGGTGGCAGAAAAAGCCAATCCTGTTGCAGACATCACCTATCTGGGTATTTCATTTGCAGTTCAGGCGCAGAAAGAGGGCGTGCTGGCTACATATAAACCGGCACATTGGGAAGATATTCCTGCCGACCTGAAAGATCCCGCGGGTCATTGGTTCACGACGCACAGTGGAACCATGGGTTTTATGGTCAATGTGGATGCGCTGGAAGGCAAGCCTGTGCCGCGTTCCTGGAAAGACCTGCTCAAGCCGGAATACAAGGGATTGATCGGTTATCTTGATCCTTCTTCAGCTTTTGTAGGCTACGTCGGAGCGGTTGCCGCAAATGCAGCGCTGGGTGGCACACTGGATAATTTCAAGCCGGGTATCGAGTATTTCAAAGCCCTGCAGGCTAACGAACCCATTGTGCCCAAGCAGACCTCCTATGCGCGCTTGCTGTCTGGTGAGATCGGCATTCTGCTGGACTATGACTTCAATGCTTATCGCGCGAAATACAAGGATAACGCCAACGTGGCGTTCGTGATCCCTGCCGAGGGTACGGTCGCAGTGCCTTACGTGATGAGCCTGGTTGCCAATGCACCACATGCCGACAATGCGCGCAAGGCGCTGGATTTTGTCATGTCAGATGAAGGCCAGGCTATCTGGGCGCGCGCGTTCCTGCGCCCGGTGCGCGCCAGTGCCATGCCTGCCGATGTGCAAGCCAAGTTTTTGCCTGCTGCCGATTATGCGCGAGTCAAGGCCGTCGACTATGGACGCATGGCCGAAGTACAACGGGATTTTTCCGAGCGCTATATGAAGGAAGTGCGCTAATGATCTGGCGACTGGGTCTTCAGCGTCCCATCGACAGCCATTACACATGAAATAGACAAGACAGGGAAAAAAGTATGTCCGCCCATGTTTCTGCTGGCCGCCAACGCAGTCCGATAATGCTCGCGTGCCTTGCACCCGTGACCGTATTCTTTATTGCCTTCTGGATACTGCCGGTGGTACGTCTTATCGCGCTTCCTGCGCAGAAGGGCTGGCAGACTTATTTTCTTGTCCTGACCGATTCCCGGTATATGTGGAGCATGATCAATACGGTACTGCTCTCGCTTGCCACAACGCTGGTTACGCTGGTGGTTGGCGGTGCGGTGGGGGTTTATCTGGCACGTCGGCGTTTTGCCGGTCGCCAGGTGCTGCTTTCGTTACTGACGGCACCGCTGGCCTTCCCCGGCGTCATTGTCGGTTTCTTTATCATCCTGCTGGGTGGACGACAAGGCTGGTTTGCCGATATTGGCAGTATGCTGGGAATGGGGCGCGTCACTTTTGCCTATGGGGTGGTCGGCCTGTTTCTTGGCTATTTGTATTTCTCGCTGCCTCGCGCCATTGCTTCGTATACTGCCGCTGCCGAGGCTATGGACGGCCAATTGGAAGAAGCTGCCAGGGTGCTGGGGGCATCACGCTGGGACATTACGCGGGATGTCTGGTTGCCACAGCTGGCGCCAACGACCATCGCCTGTGGTGCGATCGTTTTTGCCACGGCAATGGGGGCGTTTGGGACTGCTTTTACACTGGCCAGTAAATTTGAAGTGGTACCCATTACCATCTATAACGAATTTACCAACTATGCCAATTTTGCACTTGCTGCTTCGCTGTCGATTGCCCTGGGAATTGTGACCTGGGCTGTCCTGTTTATTGCGCGCGTGGCCGGTACATCCTCGCCTGCGGCGTAAGAGTTTGCCATGACGACCCACTCTCAAAAATCTGCGCCTTTTTTGTTTCTCATCACATTTGCAGTTTGTCTGTTCATGTTCATACCAGTCATCATTTCCGTGATGGCTGGCCTGGTGGACAACTATCGCGCCGGTCTAAAAAGCGGTCTTACATTGCGCTGGATTGAAGAAGTCTGGTCAGTGTACGGTTCAACAGTGAGCGCATCTGTGATATTGGCGCTGGTGTGCGTGACCTGCACACTATTGCTTGGCGTGCCCTGCGCCTACGCACTGGCGCGCAGTCGTTCGCGTTTTGCACGTGCTTTTGAAGAAATTCTAACACTGCCGGTGGCCGTGCCGGGGCTGGCCACGGCGCTGGCGCTGATCCTTGCCTACGGTGAAATCAATCTTCTGCGGCAAAGTTTCGGCTTTATTCTGATCGGGCATATTCTGTTTACGCTGCCCTTCATGGTGCGTACGGTCTCGTCTGCATTTCAACGACCGGATCTGCTGGCAATTGAGGAAGCCGCCAGAACGCTGGGTGCTTCCTTTGCCCAGCGCTTTCTGGGCGTGTTGGTGCCGGCCGTGTTTCCGGCAATTCTGGCAGGCATGTTGATGGTCTTTACGCTATCTATTGGCGAGTTTAATCTGACCTGGATGTTGCATACCCCCATGACAAGGACGCTTCCGGTCGGGCTGGCCGACAGCTACGCCTCCATGCGTATTGAAGTGGGTTCTGCCTATACCCTGGTTTTTATTCTGGTCATTTTGCCCATCCTCTGGTTGCTGCAAGGCGTGGCCAACTGGGTGCAAAAACGTTATGGCAACTGAATTATTATCATTATGAACATTGAAAAAACCCGCATCAACATTATTGATTGTGCCAAAACTTATCCGGACGGCACTCGCGGCCTGCAACCGGTCAGTTTAACCATCGAGCCGGGCGAGGTGATCGCGCTGCTTGGCCCGTCCGGTTGTGGCAAGACAACATTGCTACGTCTGTTGGCGGGGCTGGAGACCGCCGACCCCGGCAGCCGGATTGTGTTTGCTGATCAGGACGTCACGCATTTGTCTGTTGAAAAACGGGGGATTGGCATGGTGTTTCAGAGCTATGCGCTGTTTCCGCAAATGACGGTGCAGGCCAATATTGCCTATGGCTTGAAGGTTCGGGGGGTGTCGGCGCAGGAGCAGCGGCAGACCATAGCAGAACTTGTTGATCTGGTCCGACTCAATGGCCTGGAAAAGAAACGGCCCGCTGAACTGTCAGGCGGTCAGCGGCAGCGTGTTGCGCTGGCCCGTGCCGTTGCTGTCAAGCCGCGGGTATTGCTGTTGGACGAACCGCTGGCCGCGCTGGATGCCAAGCTCAAAGAGACGTTGCGCGATGAACTGGCGCAGTTGCTGCGCCGACTGGGGATTACCACGGTGCATGTCACGCACGACCAGCACGAGGCCTTGGCCATTGCCGATCGTCTGGCTATCATGAGTGCTGGCCAGATTATGCAGGTTGGCGATGGTGAGTCTTTGTACAGAAAACCTGCACATCCTTTCGTCGCTCAGTTTCTTGGTCGTGTCAACCGCGTGGAGCGTGATGATCGTGCCATCACTAGCGGCATTATTTCATTTGGCGATACTGCACTTATGTGTCCTGAACATCTGAAATCCCATCCGGCCGTTTTGCTGCGACCCGAAGATATCCGTATAGGCGCTGTTGTACAAGGACACCCGCAGGCGACGATAGAGCGTCGCGTATTCCTGGGAGACCGTGTGCAATTGCAATTGAGATTGTCAAATCGGCAGATCTTGATGGCTGAACAACCGGGCGATACCCTTTTCCGGGAGGGCGAAGTGATTGGGTTGAATATCGACACGGCGCGCTTCCTTCCTGCTTATGACAACTGAAACCATGACAATTCTTGTACAACTGACCGACCTGCATATTCGGGAACCCAACAAACTGGCCTACGGTCGCCTGGACACGGCACCGTATTTGCGCACCTGTGTAGAATCAGTGCTCAGGCTGCGCCAGAAGCCGGACGCAGTCGTCCTGACAGGCGATCTGACCGATTTTGGCAGACCGGCCGAATACGCGCATCTGCGTCAACTGCTTGCTCCGCTGGAAATTCCGCTTTACCTTTTGCCGGGCAACCACGATGATCGGACCAATTTGCGTGCGGCCTTCCCCGAACATCGCTACATGGCGCAAGGCGAGTTCATCCAGTATGTTGTCGATATTGGACCCTTGCGGCTTATTGCGCTGGACACCATGATTCCCGGGCAAAGCGGGGGGCAGCTGTGTGACTTGCGGCTGCAATGGCTGCGTGAGACCTTGGCCGAAAGCCAGGGACGACCGGTAGTCATTGCCATGCACCATCCGCCATTTCGCACCCTGATCGGACATATGGACGAAATTGGGTTGCAGGCAGGCGAGCAAGCCTTGCGAGACATTATTTCCCGGTACGACAATATTGAACGTATTATTTGCGGGCATCTGCACCGGGCGATCGATGTCCGTTTTGGCGGAACCATTGCATCTACCGCTCCTGCACCGGCCCATCAAGTGACGCTGGATCTGGCTGCTGACGCCGAATCATCATGGATGCTGGAGCCGCCAGGATTTCGGGTGCATGCCTGGGACGACGTCAATAACAGGCTGGTCACTCACCTGGCCGCATCCGGGCAGTTTGAAGGGCCTTATCCATTTCATGAGAATGGGGCGTTGATTGACTGATCGGGCGGCAGGCCGTGCAGGAACGCTTATGAGCGAGTGCGGGACTGATTCAAGCGAATTCTGGGCCTGAGTAGACCGGGGCAGACAGAACCGCCATGAACCATGCGGAACTAACTGCGTTATGTTCTGCGCTATGTTCCGCGCTAAGTATGGCAGCTGCTTGGTACACGACTACAACTGCTTCCATTTGCGGATCTTTTTGCGAAACGTCGTGAACGGCGCAACCGTATTGATATGCAGCCAGTAGTATACGGGCCAGGCGGAAGGGGTTGAAGACGCCCACTTACGGCGGCCGGATTCGAAGAAGTCCTGGTCAGAGAGTGAATCCACAAGACAGATAATACCAACGAGGCGATGAGCAAATTCGATCTGTAATCGCTGTATGGAAATACCGTTCCATTTTTGGTAGAACGATTCATAGAGGCTGCCAAGCTTGTTCCACTGAAAACCAGGTGCCGGTGTAATCACTTCAATGCCGTTTTTCTCTTCCCGCTCCCAGTCGAGCAACAGGTCCATCCATCCAAGCTGATAAGCAAGCATTTGCGCAGGGCTACGATCTACACCGGTTTTCATTAGATCTCGCTCGGATTCCGCAACATCATTAAATTCCGAAATGAATAAGTTGGCTTGTTTGACAAGCTCATTTTTAAACGCTTCTTTGGATTGATATTTTTTCACGACAAGGCCTTTGATGCTTTATATAACTAACTTCAGGCACGATAGTGGCGCTGTTCGTTATTTATTTTATGACGCTTGCTCAAAGGAATGTTTGATCTGGATCGAATACTTGACTGATACAACACTTGGCATAGTCACACCATAACCGGATCGTTATTCGTTGCATGTGCAAACGCTTGCCCAGAGAGGGCGAGCGTTTGGGTTTTCATTGTAAGTACCGGGGATTTCAGCCCCGTAGTCGGGCGACTGTTTTGCTTGCCACGTTCGCCTGCCACGGATAGCGCTTGTGATACTGCGTCACGAAATCATCAATCTGTGATTTTCGGGTGAGTGTTGCATCGACAAGATCCAGGTTCTCCAGGAACATGCGTCGATGGCGTTCATGCAGTTTGAAGCTGGCCCGGATGGTATGGCTCTGGACCGTCATATTGATCAGGTCGATCGCCACATGCGCAGTCTGTGGATTCTCGACGTCTGCCAGAATGTTCTTTATCTCATCTTCGGACAGAACAACTAGCAGCAGGCGGTTATTCATTGCATTGGAGTAAAAAATCTCTGCAAAGCTGGATGCAACAACGGCCTGTATGCCGAATTGGCTCAGGCCCCATACGGCATGCTCCCGGCTCGAACCACAACCGAAATTGGCACCGCCCACCAGGATATTGGCTTTGGCGTACTCATTGCGGTTCAGAACAAAATGATCAATTCGCTGACCCTGCCGGTCAAATCGCATGTCGTATAGCAGACCCTTATCCAGCCCTTTTTTGTCTATACCGCGCAAAAACTGCTTGGGCATGATCTGATCGGTGTCCAGATTGGGCTGGGGGATTGGGGCAGCCACGCCCGAGATGACATGTTGTTCAGTCATGCAGATTCTCCGGTTGATTCAGCTTGCGTACATCGGTAATGACGCCTGTGATTGCAGCAGCAGCGGCCATGGCCGGGCTCATCAGATGGGTGATGGCACCGCGACCCTGCCGTCCTTCAAAATTGCGATTGGTGGTAGAGGCGCAGCGCTGTCCGAAGCTGAGCACGTCATCATTCATGGCAAGACACATGGAACAACCGGGCTGACGCCATTCGAAACCGGCATCGATCAGTATCTGCGCAACGCCCTCGGCCTCTGCCTGTTGGCGCACGGCGCCGGAGCCTGGTACGACCATGGCGCGAACGCCATCTGCAACGTGACGTTGCCGTACAATCTGCGCCACTTCCCGCAGATCCTCGATGCGGGCATTGGTACAGGACCCGATAAAAACGTGCTGTATCGGCGTACCAAGCAGCGATGTGCCGGAGGCCAGGCCAGTGTAGTCAAGCGCTTGTGCGGTGTATGATCGGGCGCCTGTCTCTGAATGGCCATGCCGATCGTCTTCAGGGATCAGCTCTTCTATGGAAATGGCCTGATCAGGGCTGATCCCCCACGTCACGTAAGGTGCGACCTCGCTCGCGTCAAAGTGATGTGTGATGTCAAATACAGCGTTGTCATCGCTGAACAAGGTCGCCCAGTGCGCCAGGGCCTGTTCGCGCATGTCGATTGAAATATCAGTGGCGCGCTCCAGTACGTAATCAATGGCCCGCTCATCGGGGGCGATCAGCGCTCCGCGCGCTCCCGCCTCTACGGCCATATTGCACAAGGTGAAGCGTGCTTCGATGGACAGCGCGTTGATGGCCGTACCGCAGAACTCGATCACGTATCCGCGGGCGCCCTGGGCGCCGATATGTCGGATGATCATCAAAATCAAATCCTTGGCGGTGCAGCCAATGGGTAACTTACCCTGGACCTCTATTCGCATATTGCCGGCCAGGCGATACACCAGCGTTTGCGTCGCAAGCACATGTTCCACTTCAGAGGTGCCAATGCCAAAGCCCAGTGCCCCCAGCGCCCCATAGGTGGTGGTATGGCTGTCGCCGCAAATAACCACCATGCCCGGACGTATCATGCCGTGTTCGGGACTGACAACATGCTCGATTCCCTGCAATGGATCATTGGTGTCAAACAGGGGGATGCCGTGCATATCACAATTGCGTTTGAGGTTGCTGGCCTGCAAGGCAGAGGCCGGATCTGCGATGATCCGGTTCTTGACCGAGTGAGTGGGAATAATGTGGCTGACGACGGCGACGTTCTGCCCCGGCAAAGGCACGGGCAGGCCTTTGTCATTCAAGCCTGAGAAGGCTTGTGGGCTGGTGTATTCATTCATCAGGTGCAGGTCGGTGTAGAGCAGAACGTTCTGCTCATCCAATGTGGCTACGGTATGCGAGTCGAGCAGTTTTTGGTAAAGGGTTTTTGCAGTCATTTTATTTCTTCAGACAGAACGCCGGTTTAATCGGCTTTGATGCCGCTGGCCTTGATCAGCGATGCCCATTTTTTCATGTCGCTGGTCAGAAGCTGGCGCGCCTCGGCGGTGGTTGATGGTGCGGGATCAAATGCCTCCTTGGTCATGCGTTGCTTCAGTTCAGGTTTGTTCAATGTCGCATTGAGTGTGGCATTCAGTTTTTCGATCAGGGGTTTGGGTGTGCCAGCAGGCGCAAACACCATGAACCAGGTCTCGAAACTGTAGTCGGGCAAACCGGCTTCGGCAATGGTGGGCACGTCGGGCATCAGCGGGGAGCGTTTGGGGCCGGTCACGCCCAGGGGTCGCAATTTGCCCCCCTGAACTTGTGGCAAAGCAGCTGATAGCACGGGGAAACTCAATTGCACATGGCCGCCAATTGTGTCCAGTAAAGCCGGACCGCCGCCTCGGTAGGGAACGTGAGTGATATTGGTTTGCGAGACCGACTTGAACAGCTCGGCGGCCATATGAAAAGTGCTGCCTGTGCCGGCTGAGCCATATTGCAGCTTTCCTGGCGCGGCTTTGGCATCACGGATCAGGTCTTTGACGGTTTTGGCTGATAGTTGATTGTTCACGACCAGCACATGCTGGGAGGTGGCAACCATACCAATCGTATCCAGATCGGCGAGCGTGTCATAGGGCATGCGCTGATAGAGCGCAGGGTTGATTGCCAGTGACACTGTCTGCAAACCAATGGTGTACCCGTCGGGCTTGGCCTTGCTGACCAGGTCAACGCCAATATTGCCGCCAGCTCCTGCTTTGTTTTCAATGACGACGGGCTGACCCAGGGCTTTGGCCCAATCATCGGAAATCAGGCGGGCAGCGATATCGGCGCTGCCGCCGGGCGCGTAAGGGACGATAAGCCTGACCGGCTTTTCCGGAAAGGACTGGGCCAGACAGGCTGTGGGCAAAACAAATGCCATGCCTATAAGTATTTGGCGAAAGGGGGTAATCGTGCGCATTGTTTGTCTCCTGGAATTATTTTGTATGTGGTAGTGCCGTCTCAGCATTAGTTTGACACGAAGGTATATTCTAATTCGCTTCATTGCAGACATAATGTCACTGTATTCAATTTATTATTTCCCTCAGAGATATAATGAGGTATAAATTTCAATTGAAATCGACACCTGAATACCGCAATTACATGGATTCCTATTCTGATCTCGGCTTTTTCGTTTTGCTGGCAAGACATGCGACGCTGGCGCGTGCTGCGCAGGAGCTGGGCGTTACCCCTTCCACTGTAAGCAAGCGTCTTGCAGCGCTGGAGCAACGCCTGGGTGTCCGCCTCATGAACCGTACTACGCGCCGGATCAGTTTTACAGTGGAAGGCGAATCCTATCTGGCGCAGGGCAATCATCTGCTCAACGAACTGAAAATGCTTGAGCAGACGCTGGTGGGCAGCCGTGCCGCTCCGCGCGGCCTGCTGCGTGTTCACGCCACCCTGGGCTTTGGACGGCGCTATATTGTCCCCCTGGTGTCGCAGTTCCAGCGTGACAACCCCGAAGTGGAAATACAAATGCAATTGAGCGATCGCCCGGTCAATCTGGTCCAGGATGGTTTTGATGTGGCGATTTGCTTTGGCGAACAGCGGGACTCAAGCCTGACAGCAAGAACCATTGCCCAGAATAGTCGTGTACTTTGCGCCTCTCCCAGATATCTTGAGAGCGCGGGCACGCCGGCCCATCCGTCGGAGCTGCGTACACATCGGTGCATTGTCATCCGGGAAAACGACGAGACTTTCGGCACCTGGCGCCTGAGCATGGGCAATCGCAGCGAAACCGTCAAAGTGCGCGGATTGCTTAGCACCAACGACGGCGAATCGGCACTGGCCTGGGCGCTGGACGGCCATGGCATTTTGATGCGCTCTGAATGGGATGCGAAACCTTATCTTGAATCTGGGCGTTTGCGGCGGGTACTGCAAGAGTGGAGCCTGCCACCAGCCAATGTCATGGCGGTCTATCCCACCCGGCAGAACCTGTCTGCCCGCACCCGGGCCTTTGTAAATGCACTTGTGGAATGGTTTGAGCCACAGGGCACGCGGTTTTGAAACGGCCAACGACAAAAAATCGCTTTAACCGGTTTCTTTATTACATGCCTGCCGAAATAGCTGGCGCGAAAAGGAGGCAGTATGTCAGGCAGCTCTGGCTGCCTGACGCTCATGACGCATTTTGATGGGCGGGCACAAGTAAAGAAATACAGCGAGTTATTCTATAAAATACAGGGCATTACCTTGCCTGCAGTTCTAAGATGCCGAAAATGACAGCACAATACAAACCAGTAAATACCACTTCCCGTGGACATGAAACGGGCAGGATGCCATGCCCTACGATCTAGCAGATCGCCTGGTTATTGGCGTGGCCTCCAGTGCCGTATTTGACCTGAGCGATTCCGATTCGGTCTTCAAACGCGAAGGCGAGGAAGCCTATCGCAAATTCCAGGAACACAATCTTAATAATCCGCTGCCCAAGGGGATTGCTTTCCCTTTTGTAAAAAGGCTGCTCTCGCTTAATCATATGCGGCCCGATCCCGAAGATCCGTTGGTCGAAGTGATATTGCTGTCACGAAACGATCCGGATACGGGATTGCGGGTGATGAAGACGATCGAACATTATGGGCTTGGTATCACGCGTGCCATTTTCATGCAGGGACGCTCGCCCTATGAGTATATTCCTGCGCTGAACATATCGTTGTTTTTGTCCGGTAACAAGTCTGATGTAGACGCGGCAATTCGCGCGGGATATCCTGCCGGACATGTTTTGGATTCAAAATTTGATGATGATGAACAGGATCACGCCTTGCGTATTGCATTTGACTTTGATGGCGTACTGGCCAGCGATGAGTCTGAAAGCATTATGCAAGCCTCGGGATTGAGCGATTTTCATGCCCATGAAGTGGCAAACGTCATGAACTCGCATGGCCCAGGTCCATTACGGGATTTTTTGATTAAGATAGCAAAGATTCAATCCATTGAAGAGCAATTCAAAAAGCAGAACCCTGATTACGAGAACCGGCTAAGAGTATCACTGGTTACCGCCAGAAATGCGCCGTCGCACGAGCGGGCACTTAATACCCTGAAAGCCTGGGGCGTGATGACCAATGATGCTTTCTTTCTTGGCGGCATTGCGAAAAAACATGTGTTGGGTGTTCTAAAGCCACATATCTTTTTTGATGATCAATCGGCGCATCTGGAGATGACCAGCTCGCTTGTTCCGTCGGTGCATATTCCATTTGGCATAACCAACAGGGATGTCGTAGCGGTGCCCAAAACGTCCAAGACAGCCAAGACAGCCAAGACAGCCAAGACAGCCAAGACAGCCAAGACAGCCAAGACAGCCAAGACAGCCAAGACGGGCAAAACCTGATCGGGCTAGCTCCCTTTTTGTTTGCGCGAAGCAAGCGTTGGCGGCTTGACTTGATGCATGCAATCACCATGATCTTATAGACCAAGCCCACGAACCAAAGCGTGCCAGGCAAAATCCTTCATGCTGCGCAGCCCCCAAGCCTTGGCGGCGAACCCGCAAGCAACAGGCTGCCCGGAACGGTCACGGTTTTTTTGTCTGGTTTGCATCTTCAAACCGCTGGTCTACGACTACTGTATGGCTTCAGCGTGTGCCAGGGTCGCTTCACTATCCAGTGGATAAATGGGGCGAGACAGATGCCGGAACGGGAAAATGTCATAGTCCGAACTACATACGCCCGGGCCAGCAATCAGGACGATATGTTTTGCGTCTTGTTCAAATCCCGCTCTGAAATGCTGGCGCGATTTAATCAACACATATTTCTTGCTGAAAGGGTCAATGCCGGCGTGGGTAAATACGCCCACATCGTACGGTTCTTGGGGCTTTTCCGATACAAATATAGTCACGCCATTGCTCTGCAGAACCACGGTGCGGCCCAGGCTGAGCCACATCCCGGTAAACATGGGGCCGGTAATCTGAAAATTGCCATCTGTAATATTGACGATTTTGCCGGTAATCCGAAGCGGCTGACCTTTGAGTTCGAGTTCGGGCATGTCCGTTTTGCCGCCCAAATCAATCGTTACTGTTTCCCCAATTCCCGACTTGATGAGCGTATCCACAGCCTGCGGATCCCAGATCGGTCCGGCAACCACATCTGTCAGTTCCTGTTTCATGACTTCTTCCAGAACGGCCATGACATCTGTGACGCCGCCCGCACCACAGTTGTCGCCATGATCGACAAGAATGACCGGGCCTTCTTCCAGCTGCTTTGCCTTGGCAATGGATGTTGACAGGGGCTCTACGTCATAGACAAAATCCTGTTTCCTGGACCATGCCATATCGCACAATTCATCGAGCAACAGCTGCGCCTGAGCAGTTTTGTTTTTCTCCGCGACGATCACCACTGATAGGCCTACATGGGGGATATCGGCCAGCGGGAATCCACCGAAAACGGAAGCATTTAGCACTACGCCATCAGCCTCGGCCTGCATGGCCTTGTCCATGATGTCTTTCATGGGTTGACCGGACGGCGTTTGCTTGAGCATGTGCGTTAGCATCGGCAGACGGCGCCACAGAATGGTGGTTTCCAATTGCTCAGACAGGATTCTTTTGAGCGTGCGTCCTGCTCTTTCCCCAGTCTCATAGATGTCTACATGAGGATAGGTGCAGTAACCCGTAATCACAGTTGCATTACGAATGAGCGCCTCACTGAAGTTCGCATGAAAGTCTAGGGCAACAACGACCGGTACCTGTTCAGGGACCACCTGCCTGATGCGGCGCAGTAATTCACCTTCGGCATCGGGGTAACCTTCAGCCACCATGGCACCGTGCAGATCCAGCAATACGGCATCACAGCCTTGTTTTACAGTAGCAATTACGGTATCGGCGATATGTTCAAACGCTGCTTTCTGAACGGTGCCGCTGGGTACCGAGTTGGCAAGGATGGAGAAGGCCACTTCGGCATCGAGTGAGGCGGCCAGATCCAGATAGGCCGCTGCTGCGCTATTTGTGTTCTCACACAATTGTCTTGCAGGCTCGCCATAAGCGGGGCCATCCGTTTTTGTTCCGCGACAGAACGAATGCAATTGTGTCTGGATAGGTGAAAAAGTATTTGTCTCGTGTCGGACCAATGCTACGACCACTTTCATGCTGTTACCCTGTTTACTTGAGGTTATTACTGTTTTTCCAGGCCGGAGGCTTCAACCAGTTTCTTGTATCGCTGGGTTTCTTCAAGAATGAACTTGCGGCTTTCAGCCGGCGGCGTCAATACGGCCTCATAGGCAAACAGATTCAATGCGTCTGTAAAATCCTTGTCATCTTCTCCCTTTTTCAGCGCCTGATACAGCTTGTCGAGTACCTCTGGCGGCGTGCTGTTTTTGACCACGACTGAAAGATTCGCTTTGACGGTCAGCGCTTTGGGATCGTCATAGGATTGTGTCTGAATGGAAGGGATTTTCTTCAACGGTTGCGACTGCAGAACGGCCAGCGGCTTGACTTTGCCACCTTCGTAATAGGACATGGAAGAGCCCGCGACATCAATATGAGCCGTGGTGACGCCGCCAATCAGATCGGAGACGGCCGGTGGTGAGCCGCGGTATGGAATGATTTCGAAATCAAGCTTGTTTTCTTTTTTCCATTTATCCAGCGCCAGGTAAGCCGAGCCGCCAATGGTGTTCACGCTGATGGAAGCCTTGTTCGGATTTTCAATAATGAACTTTTTCAGGTCTTCCATTGAATTGAACGGACTGTCTTTGTTTACGATAAGCCAGTGGGCGTAGGTATTGAGCACCGTAACGCTGGTGAAATCCTTGTCACCGTCATAGCGTGGTTCCTTCAATAGAAAGTTATTGATATTCAATGTGTTGTCACTGGCTACAAACAATGTGTAACCGTCGGCCTTGTCCTTCAGGACCGATAGCGCCGCCGGAATTGTGCCGCCGCCCGCAATATTTTCTACGACAGCGTTGTTACCCAGGTTTTCAGAAAGCTTCTTGGCAACCAGGCGACCAAGAATGTCGGCCGAGCCGCCGGCCGGATAGGGAACGACGACGCGAAATGGTTTGGCATTGGGCCAGTCTGAATCGGCAGCATAGGCCGGCGAACTGGTGAGTGCTGCCAGGGATACCGATGCGTATAGCAGGGATTTGAGCAATCTCATTTTGTCTCCGTTTGTGGAACGAATTATTTAATAAACTGGAATTTATAGTTTAAATTCAGTATTTAGATATGTCTAATATATAATTTATCTAATATTTATTTATTTTATATATGGTTATCATGGATGAGCATCAGCTGCGCTGCTTTGTGACGGTAGTGGAAACCGGCAACCTGTCGAAGGCGGCCAGGTTTTTGAATATGACTCAACCGCCGCTGAGCATATTGATTCAAAAGCTGGAGCAGTCTCTGGACGTCACGCTGTTTAACCGGCAGAAGAACCGGCTTGTATTGAGTGAGCCCGGCAGGCTTTTTTATATCAGGGCCAAAGATATCCTGGCCTCCTTCAAGACCCTGCGGCACGACGTAAAGAATAACGCCGCCGGCACAGAAGGCAATGTATCCATCGGTTGCTCGACGGCGGCGAGTCTTTTTATTCTGCCACTGGTGATGCAGCGTATCCAGCAGGAAAAACTCAATATCACGGTGAATGTCCGGGAAGGAGCAAGCTCCTATATTTTGAATTGCCTGCGTGGTAATGAGCTTGATGTAGGAATTATCAGGACCCGTTTTCAATCAGAAGATCTGGTGATGCGTACCCTGATTACGGAACCGCTGATGCTCACGGTTGCTCAAGATCATCCTTTGGCAACCAGGCAGGACGTGACACTTTTGGATCTGGCGCAGGAGAAATTCCTTCTACATTCCAGCACCGACAGCAATGGCATACGCGAGCATATTCTGGAAGCTTGCAGCACAGCGGGCTTTAATCCAAAAATTATTTATTCCGGAAACGAGACATTGCCCATGCTGATGATGATTGAACGCGGCATTGGCATTGGCTTTGCGCCAAAAATGTTTGAAAAAATATTTACCGGACGCCGTGTGAAGTTCATTGAGTTGCTGCAGCCACGGTTGACCAGCCAATTGAACCTGGTAACGGTAAAGTCGCGTGCGGAGTCAGCTGTCACAACGCGTTTTTTGAAGATTGTGGCGGATGTGTTGGCAGTGTAGAAATACGGGCACTGTTCGAACGGCACAGTGCGATATCAGGAACCCAGGACTGTTTCAATTCATTATCAAATCACATTCCTGATTTCCCTTGCCGTGTCCTGCAGCAGCGGCAGAATATGCTGAATCAAATATTTCTTTGTGGTCTTGGCTGTCGGCGAGACGATATTAATCGCAGCAACGACTTTTGCCTGTTGTCCATAAATGGGCACCGCCAGGGCATGCACTCCCAATTCGTGCTCTTCGCAGGAATAACACCAATCCTGCTCCTTGATAGTGTGCAACAATTTCAAGAAAGCGGCGTTGTCCTTCAGGGTAAATTTGGTGATTCGTTGCAGCGGGTAATGTTCCAGCCACTGCCGTTGTTCATCCGGATTCAGATGGGCCAGCAAGGTTTTTCCGGCAGACGTTGCATGGGCGGGCAGGCGGTTGCCCAGGGTCAGGCCATAGGGATTGACCCGGTCTTCTTGCTGCGAGGCGGCACTTCGCGCAATGGTGATGGCTTCATAGCCATCGAGCACCATGACCGAATAGATTAACGAAGTTCGGTTGGTGAGTAGATTCAGCAGCGGTTGCGAGACTTTGGGCAGCGTAGCGCCGCCGATATAAGAGCCCGAGAATCGCAACACTTTTGGGGTCAGGTAAAAGTAGTGCCCGTCAGACTCCAGGTATCCCAAATATTCCAGTGTCAGTAAATGACGGCGTGCGGCCGCGCGCGTCATACCTGTTTTTTCCGCCGCCATTGAAATGTTCAGACGATGGCGCTCTGACCCGAAACTGTCCAGCAGTGCCATGCCTTTGCTGATGCCCGCGACAAAATCTTCGTGTCGAATGATCTTTTTATTTTGAGGATTCTCGATGAGCCGGCTCTTGCGATCGGCCGTTTCATTTGGATTAGTCAGTTTGCTCTCTCTCTTAGGGTATGCCCTAGATTTGTTCGATAATAATATATTTTGTTCGATTATCGAACATTAACTGAGAAAAACGACTGGAAATTCAACCCGAAAATATAAAAAATGAGAGGGTACATAAATTAAATGAAACTGATCGGCTAGTTCACCAATACTTGGTTGCGCTGTACTTGAACACGAGGCGCATTGCTCGAGGTCAGGGCTGAATCAGTTACTCAACACATTGGAGACATGTGATGATTGATAAAACCGCCGTATCACTGGCGGAGGTGCTTTCGCAGATCCGCGACGGCGCTGCCATTATGATCGGCGGCTTCGGGGCCGCCGGGCAGCCAGCCGAATTGATGGGTGGTCTGATTGATCTGGACTGCGCATCATTGACGCCACGCGCGCTTACAGGAGCGTAGTCATGAGTCGCTTATACGCCAGCCTGTTTTACCAGAAAGAAGTGACCGATATTTTCAGCGACAGCTCGCTGTTGCAGTATCTGATGGCGACTGAAGTGGCACTTGCAAAAGCGCAGGCATCAGTGGGTGTGATTCCGCAGGCGGCCGCGCAACACATCGAGAGAATCTGCACGACGCAAGGCTTTGAAAAACTGGATATGGATGCACTGGCATCCGCCAGTGGACTGGCAGGCAATATTGCTATTCCGTTTGTGAAACAGTTGACCGCCCTTGTCAGGGAAAGTGATGAGGAAGCCTCGCGGTATGTCCATTGGGGCGCAACCAGCCAGGATATCCTGGATACCGCCTGTATTTTGCAATGTCGTGATGCCTTGGATATTATCCAGGCACAGCTCGAGCAGGCCTATGCTACGGCTCTTGCACAGGCAAAGGCCTATCGCCATCAGGTGATGATGGGACGCACCTGGCTGCAACAGGCTTTACCCATTACCTTTGGTCATAAACTCGCACGCTGGGCGTCGGTATTCAAACGTGATTTGACCCGAATCGAAAACATGAGGGCACGAGCGCTGACGGCGCAACTGGGTGGTGCCGTGGGTTCGCTGGCGTCATTAAATGATCAGGGCTCTGCTGTGGTCACCGCTTTTGCCAAGCAGTTGAATCTGACTGCGCCAATATGTACCTGGCATGGGGAACGTGATCGCATGGTCGAAATGGCTGGTGTATTGGGACTGGTCGTGGGTAACCTGGGGAAAATGGCGCGTGACTGGTCACTGATGATGCAGACCGAGGTTGCGGAGATGGCTGAGCCATCGGGAAAAGGGCGGGGCGGCTCTTCAACCATGCCGCACAAGCGCAACCCGGTCGGGGCCGCCGCTGTTCTGGCAGCGGCAAACCGGGTGCCTGTTCTGATGTCCAGCCTATACCAAAGCATGGTTCAGGAGCACGAGCGCAGCCTGGGTGGCTGGCATGCCGAATGGCTTTCACTGCCGGAAATTTTCCAATTATGTTCGGGGGCGCTGGAGCGCACGCTGGATATGCTGCAGGGAATGCAGGTGAGCCCTGAACGAATGCAGCGTAATCTTGAAAGCACAAACGGGCTGGTGATGGCCGAGGCGGTCATGATGGCGTTGGCACCCGTCTTGGGGCGTCTGAATGCCCATCATTTGGTTGAGTCTGCCTGTAAAAAAGCCGTTGCCGAACAGCGCCATCTGAAAGAGGTCATCATCGAACTGGATGAAGTCAAACATCATTTCACCAGTGAGCAAATAGATGCCATGTTCAGGCCGGAATCATATATTGGCAATATTCAGGATCAGATAGACGCGGTGTTGGACGAAGCCGACGGGCAAATTGAATAATGACTATTTCAATTGAAATCTACCCAGGGAAAGGCCCGTCTGTACAACTGAGCGCGCCCGCCATCCTGCTTGCCAATTCCCTGGATACGAGACTGTCGCATGTCTGCGGTCATAGCAGCTCATTATTCCAATATCGGACGGTCCTGGGGTCTTTGCCAGCGAACTAGAACGCTTTACCGAGGCTGTCAAATAAACACATCGGCAGTAGATAAGCAATTTCAAATGTTTTTACAAAGGAGGAGTCATGCCGTTACCGGGTAATGTGATTCAAAATTCGAGTATTGATGCACAGACGCTGATTAACGATGCTCCGCTGAGCAGATATCAGTGGTTAATTGCCATCATCTGTTTTCTCATTGTTTTTGTTGATGGGATCGACACTGCAGCAATGGGCTTTATTGCTCCGGCCCTGGCCCAGGATTGGGGGGTGGATCGCTCGCAATTGGGCCCGGTCATGAGCGCCGCACTGGGTGGAATGATTTTCGGCGCATTGCTCTCGGGTCCTGCAGCTGACCGTTTCGGGCGCAAGGTGGTACTGATTTTGTCCATGCTGGTATTTGGCGGCTTCAGCCTGGCTTCGGCCTATGCCGGCAACCTGGACACACTTGTAATACTGCGCTTTTTGACCGGTATTGGTCTTGGGGCCGCCATGCCCAATGCGACAACGCTATTTTCAGAGTACTGTCCTGACCGTATCCGCTCGTTGCTGGTCACTTGCATGTTCTGTGGGTACAACCTTGGCATGGCCACAGGTGGGTTCATCAGTGGCTGGATGATTCCCGCGTATGGCTGGCATAGTCTGTTCCTGCTGGGAGGATGGGCACCATTGGCTCTGACAGTGCTTGTCATCTTTGTCCTGC
This sequence comes from Advenella incenata, assembly GCF_004217095.1. Lineage (GTDB taxonomy): Bacteria > Pseudomonadota > Gammaproteobacteria > Burkholderiales > Burkholderiaceae_B > Advenella > Advenella incenata. Next base: position 623,791 of record NZ_SHKO01000002.1, read on the forward strand.
CGGAGTCCTACCGATTTTTGATCGTCAGAGGGGGGGATACTGAAAAGGTGCGGCGCATTCTGAGTCATATTGCCCCTGAGCGCGTTCAAGGGGTAACTCATTTCCACGTACCCGAAGAAAAGACACAAGGAGCAAGTAAAAATTCGCTGGCCATGCTGTTTTCGGTCAAGTACGCCAAGGGGACATTACTGCTTTGGTTAACCTATTTCATGGGATTGGTTGTTATTTATCTGCTGACCAGTTGGTTACCGACGTTGATGCGTGAAACAGGTGCCTCCATGGAGCGTGCAGCATTTATCGGTGGCCTGTTTCAATTCGGCGGTGTCGTCAGCGCCCTGTTTGTAGGCTGGGCGATGGACCGGTTTAATCCTCACCGTGTAATTGCCGGCTTCTACTTCGTAGCCGGTGTGTTTGCCTTCACCGTCGGGCAAAGCCTGGGCAATCCAACCCTGCTGGCGGTCCTGATCCTGTGCGCCGGCATCGCCATCAATGGTGCGCAATCTGCCATGCCAGCATTGAGCGCCCGGTTCTATCAGACACAGTGTCGCGCAACCGGAGTTGCGTGGATGTCCGGCATTGGCAGGTTTGGTGCGGTCTTTGGTGCATGGATTGGTGCAGTATTGCTGGGGAATAACTGGACCTTTACGGACATTCTGAACATGTTGCTGATACCTGCAACAGCGGCCGCTGCAGCCGTCTTTTTGAAATCACTTGTTTCACATACCGATGCACCATGACCCGCACGGCGCGGCAGGCATGGCGAAGTCGCGCCGGTGTAGATCACAGAATCAACGGATTGGATTCCGTATTTAAAAGGAGAGAAATATGGCTCAAATTATTCAGGGCGCGTATGCCCAGCGCAATACCGACGATCACCCCCCGGCGTATACGCCAGGTTACAAAACCAGTGTATTACGTTCACCCAAAAATGCATTGATTTCCATTGCGCAAACGCTGACAGAAGTGACCGCACCTCACTTCAGAGAAGATCAGTTCGGTCCGAAAGATAATGATCTGATTTTGAATTGCGCAAAAGATGGCCTGCCGATTGGCGAACGAATCATTATTCATGGTTATGTCCGTGATCAGTTTGGCCATCCTGTAAAAAATGCACTGCTTGAAGTGTGGCAGGCAAATGCTTCTGGCCGCTATCGACATCCCAACGACCAGTATATAGGCACGCTTGATCCGAACTTTGGCGGGTGTGGCCGTATGCTGACCGATGAAAACGGATTCTATGTTTTTCGAACAATCAAACCAGGCCCCTACCCATGGCGCAATCGGATCAATGAGTGGCGTCCTGCACATATTCACTTTTCACTGATCGCCGATGGCTGGGCACAGCGACTGATTTCGCAGCTGTATTTCGAAGGCGACACGCTGATTGATTCGTGCCCGATTCTCAAAACTGTGCCGTCCGATGAACAACGCCGAGCCTTGATTGCGCTTGAAGATAAAAGTAATTTTATCGAGGCTGATAGCCGTTGCTACCGTTTCGACATTCATTTACGGGGACGTAGGGCCACGTATTTCGAAAACGATTTGACTTGATAAAGGATGAAAGCAGTATGAATAATCGGATTTTTACACAGTTGCACGAGACGCCGTCACAGACGGGTGGCCCTTATGTACATATTGGCTTGCTGCCAAAACAGGCCAATATTGATGTCTTCAAGTACAACTTTGATAACCAACTGGTGACTGATAAAACTCAGGGCCAGCGCATCCGGCTTGAAGGCCAGGTGTTTGACGGGCTGGGAATTCCTGTGCGCGACGTGTTGATAGAAATATGGCAGGCCGATGCCAACGGTGTCTACCCAAGCAAAGCCGATACTCAGGGCAAAAAAGCCGATGGGGCATTTTTGGGCTGGGGCCGTACCGGTGCCGATTTCGATACCGGGTTCTGGCATTTCGATACGATCAAACCAGGAGCCGTACCCGGACGCAAGGGCTCGACACAGGCTCCCCATATTGCGCTGGCCCTGTTCGCCCGTGGCATTAATATTGGTTTGCACACGCGTGTTTATTTTGATGATGAAGCCGAAGCGAACGCCAACGATCCCATTCTGAACAGTATTGAATGGGTAAAGCGTCGTGAGACGCTAATTGCCAGACGTCAAGAGCGCGACGACCAGGTGGTATATCGTTTTGATATCCATATTCAGGGTGACGACGAAACGGTGTTCTTCGATATCTGATACGCAGGGCTGTGTCATGCACAGCCCTTTGGTTACACAGAGGACATCAGTTACAAGCATAAGATCAGGTCGATGTAACCGGACAGTTTCTGAATACGGTACGGCCCAATTGATACTTTTTCATGGAGAATGAGGTGACCAGATCAGCTTTTTTATACGCAATAGCAGCGGGACTGGCTTTCTCGGGCGTAGCTGTTGCCGGTACGTATACAGTGGATCGCTATGACGATGACGCAGGTAAAGGCTCACTGCGTTGGGCAATCGAACAGGTCAATGCCAGTTCCGACGAGCAAAACGACATTCTGATCCAGGCGGTGGGCAACGCCCCTTATGTCATCAAGCTCAATAGCGCGCTGCCTGTCATCAAGTCGTCTGTGAGCCTGATCGGCACGCAATGGGCAAGAACCGGCGAATATATCGCCATAGATGGGTCCAATTACATTAAAGGCGAAGGTGCTAAGGCGTGCCCGGGTGCAGATCCAAAGCAGTATGGAACGAACGTGCGCACCATGAGCCTTCCCGGCCTGGTGCTGCAAGATGTGAATAATGTGACGATAAAAGGGCTGGATGTACGCCGATTTTGCATTGGCGTATTGATCAACCGTTCCAGCAACAATCTGATCCAACACAACCGCCTGAGTCACAATTACGGCGGGGCGGGCATCATGATTACCGGGGATGACGGCAAGGGTAATCCGACCGCGACAACCACTAATAACAATAAGGTGTTGAATAATGTCTTTCAGGACAACGGCGACGGTCTGGAGTTGACCCGAGGCGCCGCCTTTAACCTGATTGCCAATAACCATTTTGTATCCACAGTGGCCAATCCGGAGCCATCGCAGGGCATTGAGATTCTGTGGGGCAATGACAATACTGTCGTTGGGAATAAATTCGAGAACTACTCTGATGGACTGCAGATAAACTGGGGAAAACGTAATTACATTGCATATAACGAATTGGTCAATAACTCGATTGGGTTCAATCTGACCGGCGACGGCAATATTTTTGACAGTAATAAAGTCCATGCCAATCGTATTGGCGTGGCTATTCGGTCTGAAAAGGACGCCAATGCGCATACGACGCTGACCAGAAATCAGATATGGAATAACGGCAAGGATATCAAAAGATGCGAGGCGGGAGGCTCCTGCGTGCCGGATCAACGCCTGGGGGTGATTGTGTTTGGCGTTCCGGCGCTGGAACATGATGGCTTTGTCGGCTCGCGTGGTGGTGGCGTGATGATCGAACCGGCAAAGTTGCAAAAAACCTGCAAAGTCCCAGAGGAACAGGGATGCAACGCATCTCCGAATCAGGGTATCGTCGCGCCGGTTCTGACAGCGAAAAACGGCAAAATTACGGTTGAAATAAAAGGAGCAAGGAGCCAGCGCTATCAGGTTGAATTTTTTGGTAATCGTGACCGAAAGTCCAATGAGGCAGAACGATATCTGGGTTCCGTAGTCACCCATTCCGACGAGCAAGGGATCGCGAGGTTGATATGGGAACCCGAAGCGAGGGTCGATGGCTCAATCACAGCTACTGTGACGGATCTCAATGGAGCAACTTCTGAGTTGAGTCGTCCTGTGCTGGTCAATTGACCCGAGGCCTTGAGCTTATCTTGCCCGGACTGGTAAGTTTGTCAAACGGGGAGGGCATCATCGTCTCCGATAATCCAGATTTTTGGCTGAGCCAGGACACGAGTCAGAAAGGACTCCTTTGCGGCAATTCTTTTTGCAAATTCAGCCTGTGTCAGAATCGTTGGATTGACGGGGCGGCCGATTGCGTGGCTGGCCTCTTCAAGCGCGGCGTAGGCCTCACCATAGCTGATTGAGTCTGAAAGCAGCATGAGATCGACATCGCTGGTCGCCGTGTCCGTTTTCTTGGCTATTGAGCCATAAATAAACGCTGCTGTAATGTGCGGCGCCAGCGGCGCGAGTGCGTTGCGAATGGGTTCGGCCACCCCGATGGTTTTTTGTACGATGGCGCGCAGCTCGCCAAAAATGGGTGAGTGCTGGTTTGCCTGATAGTGTTTCTGATTACCTCGGCGTGTTGCAGTGACCAGCCCGCTGTCAGCCAGCGTAGCCAATTCGCGCTGTACGGCACCGGAGCCGCTGCTGGCTAGACCAATGATTTCATTGGCATAAAAGCTACGGTCTGGCTGGCCAAACAGGATTCGCAGCACCTGTTGCTTGGTGCTGGAAAACAATGCATTCGCCAGACTGACTGACGGTTGAGAAGATGATGTTGAAATACCCATATTGGGCATTATTATACCCAATATGGGTATCTTTGAAAAGCACTAATATCTCGACAGACAATTGTCAGTCGCCCGTCATTTTATCCAGCTCCCCGATCGCCTCTTCCGAAAGAACAAGCTGGCCTGCGGCGAGATTTTCCTGTAAGTGCGCGATCGATGAGGTGCCTGGAATAAGCAGGATATTGGGCGATCGTTGTAGCAACCAGGCAAGCGCCACCTGCATGGGCGTCGCATTCAGACGTGCTGCTACGTCAGATAGCGTAGCCGACTGCAAAGGGGAGAATCCGCCCAGTGGGAAGTAGGGAACATAGGCAATATTGGCCTGAGCCAGCTCGTCAACGAGCGTGTCGTCGTCGCGATGCGCCAGATTGTAGTGATTCTGTACGCACACGATGTCGCATATCCTGCGTCCTTCGGCGATCTGGGTTGGTGTCACATTGCTCAGGCCGATGTGGCGCACCAGACCTTGTTGCTGCAATTCGGCCAGGGCCGTCAACGGCGCCTCGATTGAACCCTCGGCCGCGCTGTGGGGTGAGATCATGCAACGAAAGTTGACCACATCTAGCACATTCAAACCGAGATTGCGCAGATTGTCATGAACGGCCTGCGTGAGGGCTTCGCGCGATATGGCCGGATTCCATGAGGCATCGTCGCCACGAACGGCGCCGATTTTGGTCACAATCACCAGATCGTCCTGATAGGGGAACAATGCCTCGCGAATAAGCTGATTGGTGATGTGCGGGCCATAGAAGTCACTGGTGTCTATATGATTGACACCGCTTGCCACGGCGTGTTGCAACACGCCGATGGCTGCCTGGTGATCCTTGGGCGGCCCGAATACGCCGGGCCCGGCCAGTTGCATGGCGCCATAGCCAAGCCGGTTTATTGTGAGCTCGCCCAATGAGTATGTGTTTGATTGTTCGGGGAAAGTCATGTGGTTCCTTGGATGACAGTTAGCATAATCGATGCCGATATGTCATATTAAGCTTTTAATATTGTTATGATAATCGGGTGCAATCCACACAGCGTGTGCGGATTTACGCACAATGCGGAGGCGTGATGAAGGTTGATCCTGGGGATTTGAATGCATTCGTTGCGGTGGCGCGGGCCAAAGGGTTTCGCAGTGGCGCACGCAAGAGTGGCAGCAGCGCCTCTGCTTACAGCGAAGCGGTGCGTCGCCTGGAGGCGCAGCTTGGAGTCAGGTTGCTTAATCGGACAACGCGCAGTGTGGTGCCAACCGAAGCAGGGCAGAGCCTGCTCGCACGACTTGGCCCGGTCCTGGCTGAAATGGAAGCGGCGCTGGATGTCGTCAATGTATTTCGGGAGCGACCCGCCGGTACGCTTCGACTCAATGTTCCGGTAAGCGCTTCGCGGCTGGTATTGGCTGATATCGTGCCGGGCTTTCTGGCGGCTTTTCCAGATATTCAACTGGAAATATTTTCCGAGGAAAGCTTTGTCGATGTGATTGCCGCCGGATGCGATGCGGGCATTCGCTATGAGGAGCGCCTGGAGCAGGATATGATCGCGGTGCCAATCGGCCCTCGAACTCAGCGTTTTGCTGCTGCCGCCGCACCTGCTTATCTTGAGCGCTGCGGCCGCCCGCAGCATCCGCGTGATTTGCTTAACCACGCTTGCTTGCGTATGCGATTTTCCAGCGGTTCAATGCCGCCATGGGAGTTTGAACGCGACGGTGAGAAATTACGGGTGGATCCAACCGGGCCGCTCATCGTACAGGCAGGCGGCGGCACGGATCTGGCTGTGGATGCCGCGATCGCCGGTAGCGGGATTATTTTTCTTTTCGAAGACTGGCTGCGGCCGCATCTGCAAAGTGGTGCGCTGGTGCCAGTACTCAAGTCGTGGTGGGTGAGCTTTTCGGGACCGTTTCTGTATTATCCAGGACGCAGGCTGGTGCCCGCTCCGCTTCGCGCATTCATTGATTTTGTCAAAGCCGATGGTGAGCAACGGTGACTGCCCCAGGCACTTGAGGGGCACCTACCTGTATAAGATGATCTGGGGGCGCTTCGCAGAGAGCTTTGCCGCGGGGTGAGTGTCTAACGCTTTAACTGCACAGGCCATAAAGCAATAATGCAGGTGACGGCGTGTGCACATTTGTCGCCCAGCGAGCGGGACAGCTGTTTTGTAATAATGGTAAACATTTCGGGAAGAGATGCCAGCGCATCCTCTTCCCGAATAGGTATCACAATTGGAATATTGCTATATGCTATAGATTATTTTGCGTTTAATGCCGCAGCAATCTGATCAATATTCTGTTGCATGGATGTCAGGCCGGCGCTGCCCATGATGTACCAGTTGTAAGGGTCCAGATAGACGATGCGATTGTTTTTTGCTGCTGCAGTGTCACGAATGACGGAGTTTTCCAGCACCTCGCGGGCTGACTTACTCTGCTTGCCGGTCGCGGCATTGCGATCAATCACGAATAGCCAGTCAGGATTGGCTTTTGCAATATCCTCCAGTTTGACCGGGTGGCGATCTTTTGCCGAGAGGCTCTTTACTGCATCGTTTGGAGTAAAACCGAAAACGTCATAGATCATGCCAAAGCGAGAGCCTGGGCCAAATGTGCTTGTTTTTTCGCCAACAGCAAGAATGAGCATGGCGTTGCCCGCTGTCGCTGTCTTGCCTTGCAGACCCGTAACGGCATCATTGAGTTTTTTCAAAGCAGTCTGCGCTTCGGCCTCTTTTTTGTAAATGGCAGCCAGCGTCTGTGTATTGCGTTCGATACTCTTGAGAGGCGCTTGTGTATCCACGCTCAAGTCCAGTGTGGGGGCAAGTTTGGCCATATCATCAAATTTGGCACGCGAACGACCACCTACGATGATCAGATCCGGCGATACCTTTTTAACGGCATCCTGGTCGGGTTCAAACAGCGTACCCACTTTGGGCGTGCTATCAGCGTTATATGCAGATAATGAATCCGGAAAGTGCGCTTTGGGTACGCCTGCAGCCTGAACACCCAACACCTGCATAATATCCAGCGTGGGCAGATCGAATACGACCGTTTTTGCCGGTTGCAATTTGACTGTGGCCGGACCTTTTGCATGCTGCACCGATACCTGATCAGTTTGGGCCATGGCCTGGCCTGCCAGTGAAGTCACACCAATGGCCACTGCGGTTTGCATCATGATCAGCCATTTTTTTGTTTGTCGCGTAGTTTTCATTTGTATGCCTTTGTTATGATGAACCGCAACGGCAGCGCTGCGGTTGTTATTTCAATCAGAATTTGACGTTCATGCCAAGCCAGTAGCGGCGGCCATCTTCCACGTAACCAAAATCGTCATAGCGGACCTGCTTGTCGAAGATGTTGTAGATGCCTGCATACACGGTGACGTTCTTATTGACGTCATAAGAGCCGCCCAGATCCACGTAAGTCGCAGAAGGCGCCATGGTCGTACTGGCCGAGAGGCCCTGGGTCGGATCGCTTTCCTTGCCACGGTAAGTGACTTTCATCCACCCATTGAGTTTGTCTGTGGGTTTCCAGTCCAGCCCGAGATTGAACATATGTTCGGGCATTTGATTTAGCGGGTTACCGGCGTACTGGCCGCTTTTCTGTTTGGAATAGGTGTAGGTGTAGCTGGATGTCAGCGACAGCTTCTCGCTCAGCGGTGCTGTCAGGGTTGCCTCCACCCCACGGGTGATGGCATCGTCCACGTTCACATAGGTGGTGGCCGAGCGTCCCTGTGCATTCACCGGTCCGCACTCCGGGCAGGGCACGCGAGTGATTTTGTCGGTGAACTCGTTGTCAAACAGCGTGATGCCCGCCATCAGGCCGCTATCATCGTTATAGATCAGCCCAATTTCTTTGGTCAGTGTTTTTTCCGGTTTCAGATCAGGATTGCCATACATATTGCCGCCGCGGCTGGAAGCGCCCCAGTCTGGCAGTGTTTGCCGTAGGGATGGGGCACGAAATCCTGTGGAAACGCCGCCTTTGATCGTCCAGTTGTCGTTCAGATGCCAAACTCCATACAACCTGGGGCTCCAGTGGATCCCGGAGGTTTTCTCGTTGTCCATACGCAGCCCGCCAGTCAGGGCAAACGAATCGGTAATCTGCCACTCATCTTCGACAAAAAAGGCATATTGCCAGCGGTCTACGGCAGAGCGGTCGGACATTTGGTTGGTGGTGGTGTCTTTAAGATCTTCCATGCTATAGAAGGCGCCGACCGTGGCGATATGACGCTCGAACAGCGGCATGCTCCATTTGGTGCTGGCCGTTGTGTTGCGGATGGTCATTTCGCGGAAAAGATTCTCAGTTTCTTCGCGCTGAATATAGGTATTTGAGGTGCCAAAAGACCAGCGTCCGTCGTGCGTCAGGGAAAAATGCTTGCGGTTAAATTGGCGGCGGCTTTCTTCTTCTGTCGCCGCCAGGGTTTTGCCCGGCGTTGAACGATAGTTCTGCCTGGAGGCGCCGGCTTCAAGTACGATATCGTGATCACGATTGGGCGTCAGGGCCAATTTGGCGGTCACGCCGCGATTGGTATGCCGGTTATAACCCTCGACGATGTCGTCCTCGCTGCGATGCGAGTAGATGCCATAAAGACTGAAACCGAGCAGGTCTTCTTTGATAGGGCCGGCAATAAAAAAATTACCCTGGAAATTATTGCCCGAGGCCGAGTGCTGCTGCAGGGTGGAATCGAGCCGGATCGAGCCACCCCATTTTTTCGGGATCTTGCGCGTAATCACGTTTATCACACCGCCCATGGCGTCCGAGCCATAAAGCGAGGACATCGGGCCACGCACCACTTCGATCCGCTCAATGGCCTCCAGCGGAGGGACCCAGCTCTGGTCGGTACCGGTACTGCCATTGGTCTGGGTTTCGCGGGTGCTCATGCGTTTGCCATCGACCAGAAGCAAGGTGTAGTTGGCGCTCATGCCACGCAGGGTTATGTCAGATGTGTTGTTGTCCGACGGCGTCATGATGACCCCCGGAACGTCGCGCAGCGCATCGGTCAGGTCGCGATAGGCGCCTTTTTCCAGCTTTTCGCGTGGAATTACGCTGATAGAGGCCGGGGCATCAATGATGTCCTGTTCAAAACCGCTGGCTGTAACCACAATGGGATTTAGTGACGCAACAGCTGTGTCGTCGCTCGCCGACTGTGCGTAGGCCACTTGAAACAGGGTAGCGCCCAGACTAAGTGCACATAATGCAGCCATCTGGCGGGCAGGGGTATTACGAGCCGGTTCTCGCTTTGATACCGGAGTAACAGGCAACATCAGAAAATTTCCTCTCTGGCAATGATAGAATGAGACTTATTCTCTATATGAAGTTCTAAATGAGAATTATTAGCTATTAGATATTGTCAGCTGTTCTTCAGCAATGTTCTTTCCATAACTTTTGATATCTTTGCACTTCTTGACATACACTTTGCCTGCCGGGCATGCCATATGTGATGAGAGAAGGGGCACTCACACCAAACATGCGCACTGAAAAGCCGAATGCGCTGCGGGTTCTCTTGATTGAAAACGACGTGGCGCTGTCCAAAATGCTTTGTGAATATCTGGAATCCCAGGGATATTGCGTTCTACTGGCGCATTCGGCCTACCAGGCCGACAGGTTGATGCGTCGGCGCCACCATCACCTTGCTGTGTTGGATGCAGATATACCGGATGTTGCCAGTCTGGAGTGGCTCAAGGGATATCGCCAGCAATCGAACAATCCTCTGATTTTGCTGACCGGCCCGGATACCGATTGCGTGACCGGCCTGGACTCGGGTGCTGATGATTGCCTGGCCAAACCGCTGCGCATGGCCGAATTGAAGGCGCGCATGCATGCCTTGTTAAGACGTCACGGAACTGATGAGGTACGGCCGCCGCCACCGCCATTGCGCCACTTCCAGCATAGCGGTTCATATCGCGCCGCATGCTATAGGACTGTTTCGTATCGCGGCTCAAGGTTTGATGAACCCGTCACGATAGGATCAGCCGGCGCTGACGCCGGCGGCGTACTTGTCGCCGGTCCGATTTCGCTGAATCCGGCCACCGGTGCGACCACGTTGCATGGCAGCGCGATAGTTCTGACTGGCGCGGAACAACGCATTCTTGAGGTATTGATGCGCTCTGCCGGTCGCGTGGTTCAGCGGCACAATATCGGTGCATTCGCGCTGGGCCGCATCCCTTCGTCTTATGACCGCAGTATTGACACGCATATCAGCAGCCTGCGCAGAAAGCTGGGGGTCAGTTCACAAAGCTCCAGGCTTCTTATCCGAAATCTGCGGGGACAGGGTTACTTGCTGGCCACCGAAGAGGCAGAGGTCGAGATGGGCGGCTCCGCCGCCTGATTAACACAACGATCTTGTAGTGATTTTGTCATACCGCCGCGCATGGCGGTATCATATGATAGATTCTTCACTGGACAGAAAAAAGTGTGCCAGCCGGGGCACCAGCCATACAAAGGTCGTTTATGCTCAGACTCATGTTGCTTCGTCACGCAAAATCCAACTCGATTCCTGGTGTTGCAGACTTGCAGCGACCCCTTGCCGAACGTGGATACCGTGAAGCCGAACTTGTCGGACAGTATCTGGTGGCGCAGCAGCTCAAGCCAGAGCTGGCCATCGTGTCGAGCGCTACGCGTACGCAACAAACCTGGACCCATCTATCGGCCGCTTTCGATACGTCGGTAAAGAAAATAACAGAAGAGCGGATCTACGAAGCATCGGTAGCCAATATTGTTCATGTCATACGCAATATTGAGCCGGGGCCGCGTGTGGTACTGGTGGTTGGACATAATCCGGGACTGTATCTGACGACACAATATTTATCGCGCGACGGCGAAGATGATGCCCTGGATCGGTTGGAAATGGGGTTTCCTCCTGCGTCACTGACGGTGATGGATTTTGATATGGATGCGTGGGAATTGGTTGCTGAGAGTAAGGGGACGTTGCTGCGGTTTGAAACGCCCGAGACGATGGTATTTGGTTAGGATCACATGGGTGCTCAAAAGGGTGACCGGCGGAGATGCCTGTGTGGGAATCAATTGATCACAGTGAGGCGTTTGCATCAAATAGACAATATGAGAGAGCTACATAAGTAAAGTTTAATCCCCGATAAACATCGACCGTTGGGTTTAGTCTGTTTAGCGCAGATGCTTACGATCATCACACAAAAGTATGGGAATGGATAAATCTTCAAAAAAATCAGCTATAAAAAGATTCTTGATCTGGCAGGTCGTCGTTGCATTGGTGTTATTAGTTGGATTTTGGTACTTGCGATCAGATTATTCTTTCGTGGTCGTTTTTTTTATAGAGTTGTATGCAGTCAGCAAGCTAGAAGACGGATTGATTACCTTACCGGCGTCCGTTATCAGGTATCAAAATATTTATGAGAATGGGACAGACGCAATAGCGTCTGTAATTAAAGTCGAAGGTACGGGTAGAGTGACTGAGTCTGGGGCATATTATATTTTTACGGTAGTGCTTGAAGCGCCCCCAGTCGAATTAGTCATAGAAGAAGAAATTTTGGATTCGCAGGTATGTATTAGTAACTTATCTACAATTCCCGTCCGTTATCTACCTGATACGATGGAGGCAATTATTCTGACCAACAAATTATAATTATAATTTTATCCATAGGTCCTCGTAACGGGCTGTATGCTTGGGGCGACACCAATCACAACTACATTTCTGCGATTGCTTTTTTCAATACCTGTCAGCCGTACTGCAGGTTTGTTGCATATTTTGTATTTTCTTGAGTAATTTGCAAGGTGAGATGTTTGGTTCATAAATACCTGAGATGCCATGCCACCTGTTGCTCCAGGCTGATCCCCAAAGGAGATGGCCTTTTTTGTCCCTTTGTTGTGGACCGGGGCAATACAAAATAATACGCGTGGGCAAGGATTGACGCCAAGGGCATGCGTTCCGAAATTTGGATAAGGAAATGGCGCGTTACCAAGCATTGGGGTTCTGCATATATCAGGAAATCCTAAATAGCCGCCCCCGAATTGAGTTGTGTTCCACATAATTAGCTCCTGAGTCAAAAAGTTTTGGAAATACTGTGTAGCTCTGCTCTTAGCAATGCGACATCCTTTTTTGCTATTCCACTCTTTCCCAGAAGGAAAGGGTCGGTAGTTAAAGCGGCGTGCAAAGAGGTATGCTCAAACTGAGCGTTCTTAAAACTGGAATTTCTTAAATCTGCATAATCAAAATTTGAAAAATTCAATGCACAACCATCGTATACGGCGCCTTTGCAATGTGCACGGGTAAAGGATGTATATGTTAGCGTTGAGTTGCTAAAATCAGCTCCTTCAACAATGGCATCCGTCCACACTGAACGATCAAATGTCGCGTCTCTAATCGTTGCATTGGAAGCGTTGGCTTGTGAGAATAAGGTCAATGAGCCATTTGTCTGATCAAGGCAGGCATTTGAGAGTGTCGTGTTTGAGAATACAGATTGAACCAAATTTGATCCTTGTAAATTGCTCTCGTCCATCTTTGCCTCCGTGAACTGGCAAGAAACAAATTTTCGGTTGGTTAAATCTATTCCGCGAAGATCGCAAGCGATAAATACGACTTGACTAAATAGTCGACTTTGAATATGCACTTGCCTCATATCCATTTCATAAAATACTGATCTTTCGATATCAACTTCACCAATCTCCAGGCCGGTAGCAGTCACGTCTTGAAAAATGGTTCTGAGAAAAAGCTCGACATTAAACTTTACAGAAGACAGATCAGAGTTTTGAAACACTACACCGTCTACTCTCGCATTGTTGAATATTGATGAAGAAAGGTCAGTGCTGCTAAAGGTAGTATCATCCAGCGTTGCTTCTATCATGCTGGTTTCCGTCAGCACACATGAACTAAATAACGTGTTGTTTAAACTACACTGGTCAAAAACAGCTTGATGAAACGTACATCCATTGAAAATACATTCATCTAAATCAGAGCTAGTGAAATCGCAACGATCAAAAGCAACTTCGTCAAACGCCATTCCAGAAAAATCCAGGCCTTTTAGTTCCAAATCACTGAACGTTTCCCCGTTGCACGGTTCGGATCGCTCTAAATACCCCAATAATTTATCTCTATTCATTCGTAAATAATGCATTAACGTTCAATTGATCTCGATGTATTGGGTACACCTCCAGTTGATCTCTAAAAGCGCCATCAAATTTTGTTTCCGGGCTTAGCTTAACCTTAGAGACGTTTGTTCTAAACAAGGTGGCCCCAGTAAAATCGCAACCAGCCAGATTCGCTTTCTCAAGCGTTGCTTGAATAAGATTTGCATAGCGAAAACTGCTTCCAGTGAGATCTGATTTATAGAAAATCGTATCACGCGCGACGACATGATCAAAGTTACAGTTCTGTAGTTGAGATTTTGTGAAATCTGAGCCAGTTAAATTGCATTTGTAGAACTGAATCGAGTGCAATTTTGTTTCCATGAAATTGCACTCCTGAAGATAGGAATTCAAGAATCGACTAGCTAAAACAGGCGAGTCTTCTTCAAACATGACATTGTTCAATGTGCATTCATTAAAGCTGCATTCATTGCATGTGGAGCTGGAAAATGTGCTGTCTTTCAACGTTGATTTATTGAATTCTATTTTTTCAAGAGTACTATTTTCAAATATGGTTTTAAAGATATCAGAGGTGAAAAAATTCGAACGTTCCATCTTGCCTTCGTCCAGAATGCACATCACGAAATCACAACCCGTAAACTCGATTTCAGTCCACTGGAAACCCGTTGGTGTCAACATTTCAAATTTGCATTTTTTAAATGCTGAATCACTCATCTGACTGTTTTCGATTTCAGTCTCAAGAAATGAACAGTGCAATAGTTTACATTTCTCCAATTTTGCTTTGGCCAGGTTGGTGCGTGCAAAATTGCCGCTTTCAAAGGAACAGTTGGTAAAGTGTCCTCTTGTCAATACCGCTTCTGAGAAATTAACATTTTTGAAAGTACAGTTTGAAAATATGGAATTTTCAAAAAAAGACTCGGAGAAATCAGCATCTTCGAATGTTAATCCGTTGAGCTTCACGCCCGTCATATCCATTTTTGTCAGATCTTTGCTTTGCGAGTAGCGTGTTAAAAGCGCCTGTCTTAATAATTGATCTTGCTCTGGTATAGGCCGAGTGGCAGCAGTCTGATACTGGGCTGTGTATAAATAGGACTTGCGTGCATAGCCTTTAAGTCTCTGTTTTTGCTCGTCAAATTTGGCTTGCTCTTCAGGCGTGCCCATTACTGAACTTGCCGGCATATCGAAATGGCTCAAATCAGGCGGCCCTGAAACAGGAATTTCTAATGTCTCGGTATCTGTGTTTGAATTCAAAGATTTCTCGATATCGTTTAAAAGAACAGCGCCACGAGGGTTTTCTGCTTTGAATTGATTGATAATTTCCTTGAGCTGATCATTAGCGGCCTGATCCGACTTTTGGAAATATTCTTTCTGTTCTTGATCGGTCATCGAACTGAAATTTATTTCCGGACCAACAAACTGCCCATATAAATCATCTTCTTTTATGCCATGTTGTTCCAGCGTTCTAGTCGTTTCCTGTTCTTGTGTTTGGAGAAACTTATCGATGCGAATTGATAATTTATTCTTATCTGGCGAATAGTCTATCGATTCTTTTGGCGAATTTATCAACGTTTTTGACACTAATTGCGAGTCATCTGACACATAATCTAATGAGGATTCTGGGTCCAAACGAAGGGCGCAGACGTCTTGATAATGTGTCAAGGGACGACGATCCTTTTCGGATTCTATAGCTCCCATAACAACAGCAATGTCATCGGCATCTTCATCTTCTATCTCCGTCGATCCATGAAACATCAATATAACGGAATCACGTTCAGGCAGGAACCATGCCGTTGAAAGCGTTATGTTATCAACTTCTTGCAATGAAGCGCCATTTTTTTCTTTCTTTATAAATGCACGGGCAGTAAGTGACGGTAAAGTGCCGTCCCAGCACGCTTTTCCAGGGTGCATATTCCAGATTTTAAATGAGGTCCTGTCTGGTATGGACTGAACCGATTGCCATTGTTGGTCATCGGACGCCATATTAAAAATTCCGGGTTTCATGTCTGGCAGGAATCCAGGGAAGTCATATTTGAACCACTCTTCGCTATAGGTACCCAACATACTCAATCGATCCGGATGGGTGGATCCTATCGGCCCAAAAGATACAGGTTCTGGTTTGTCTTCTTTCTTCGAAATTCGATGTGTAGGGTTTTCTATGTTTGGAAGTGGAATCGCTTTTTCTTTGCCAAGCTCGACTTCGGTAACACCTTTTCCTGCAGGGTTTTTCTCATGTCCGTCGCCGCCAAAGGCATTGTTCCAGGTAATCGGTAATCGAGAGAAGGGCTGGGGTTTCGTTGGCTCATTGCCAATCCAATATCTGTCTCCGATTACCAGCAAGCTTTTTTGCAACTCTCCAACTTCTGCTTTTACGATGCACACGTCTTTTGTATTTTGGTTGTTGGTGTATGCGAATCCGCTGATCAAATATTCAGGATTGGATTTCGGCATAATCTGATCCAGAATGCCATTACTATCAAGCTCTGGTAATACATTCGACCATAACTCCTGATCGTCAAGCAGATGCCATACGTCGGAATTTTGTTGTGCTAGAACATAAATCCCGATCCCTAACCGTACACTGCCTCTCCATTGATAAGGTCTAGTTAGAATAGTCAGCCTGGCTGGTTCAATTGTTTGCATTAGGAGTTGTTCTGGATTGTTACACGTCTAATGTATACCCCGCCAAAATGTTTCCATTTTTTAGAGCGTAAATACTTATTGCTTGAATTTTTTGTGGTGGTAGTAGTACCGTCATCTACAGTAGTTTTCTTATTCATAACTATACTTCCTTTTGGATCAACTATGAACGACCTACCCTGTGAATTCTCAAGTTCTTTACCTACCGGGTTAGCTTCTATTGTGCAGACACTTACTTTGATTTGTATAGCCCCAGAGTAAAACAAATTGGGGCCAGGTAAAATAAAAAAGGCTCCGGTATTGGTTGTTACTCCCGATAGATTCAGATAAAAATACGATTTGTTTTTGCTATAGCCGTAAAAACTCAGGTTGTTAGTATTTATCAATCCTTTGAGAGCGTAGGCGTATAACGAGAAATTTTTCCGATAGATTGCAGTATTGTACGTCTCTTCTACTTCTGGGCTATTAAGCGTAATATCCGCATCGGAAGTCCAGCTAATATTACTCTTGTGAAAATGTTCCGAAGATTTGTCCACGGTTTTTTTCAGCGTGCTTTTTTCATGAATAAAGTCCGCATTTTGTTCATAGACGTCGTGGGCGTTCCCTTTGAATCTAGCCATTTTTATATCCCCCACATATGTAATTGATAGAGCAGAGTACACGTCTTGTCTATTATTACACTCTCCTTAACCTTGTTTGTTCGCCATAGCATATGGAACTCGTGAACGCGGCGATGCTCTCTTCTTTGGGATCCCTTCCGAGAAATTTTAATGGGTGACGGATTAATAAATAACCCTCCGGCCAGATTATAAGAAGTGGAGGTTTCCGTTTTCCAGCCAGCGATTGCGGTATTTACTATATTTACCTGAATGTTGACCGCTGCAAATCCAGCTTGAGCGTATCCATGAGTTTCAGATGTCTGATAATCCAGTGTATGTTTTGGTGTTTGAATATCGACTGTATTAGCTTTTCGATAGAACGTTTTCCCTGTGGCATCAATAGTGAGTCCATTCGTGTAGTTAAACGTCGTTTTGTCTTTTACATAAACAGTTTCTATGCCATCAATATCAGATGTTAGATCTTTCTCATATACATTTTCGAATTTCTTTAGATACACAGTCATGATTCTTTTCTCAATACTCGTAAGACAAATATTATTTATATAAGCCGCGTTATCTTATTTCGCCAGACCGCTGTTCCAATCTTGCCAACAAAAAGCCCAGCTTTGGTATTTTTTAGTTTTGTTTGTGTTTTATTTTCATGAATCCCCTCCTTTGCAGTTACAGTAAAGAGAAGCTGAACTAGATTTACATTGCGCCAGTTGGTTTTTCCATTGCTAACAATCACCCCCGCGATTGAATTCGTATCGACTGTGGATAGCAAAAAAACACCATACAGATTAATATTCCCAGCCAAATATGTCTTTGTATATGACCAACCGGTTTCCCATTTTTTCCAATTGCCCTTACATTCAAGCCACTGGGTCGTCGTTTCATCAAGCGTGTCCGCTTTGATCGTCAGTTTTCCATTAGTAACGGTCAGACCCATACCCGCTTCGAAAGTGCTATTGGATTCTCCTTTGACGGTTTTGGTCTCTTTTCCGTCTACGGTATATGTCGCCGTATCTTTAAAAAGATCTTTGTAATTTCCTTTATATCGAGCCATAACCAAGCGTTCCTATTGTGGGTGGCATATATACGGTTTTGTTGGCGCTGTTGGTTCGCTGCCAATTTCTGCGGGGGCCTCTGGACTCACCGCCGTCGGCTCATTTGCAGTCCATTCTC
Source organism: Advenella incenata (assembly GCF_004217095.1). GTDB lineage: Bacteria > Pseudomonadota > Gammaproteobacteria > Burkholderiales > Burkholderiaceae_B > Advenella > Advenella incenata. Next base: position 641,686 of record NZ_SHKO01000002.1, read on the forward strand.
CATCGACAACCAGATTTACATTTCCCTTGATTGTCAGATTGGTCGGCCCTTCAATATAATAATTGTGAGCATCTCCTTTAATGGATACAGTACTGCTGCCATCCCTGGTGAGGTGATAATCCGGTTGTTTTTCCTTGTATACGCCCGTAGTGGTTACTTCTCGGGTAGTTAAATATTCTTCTTTTGTGCCGGTTTCAACTTTTCTCTCAAGTCCGCCTTTGTATTTCTGTTTGGTGTCACTCTCCACATGATCATGGCGTGCGCCTCCCGTTGCTTTGTACTCGTTGGCACCGATTGTGGTATGAGCGTTGCAATTGACCGATGCTCGCAAGTCGTTGCCTACGACAACCTCCATATCCCTCAGGCTTCTAATCACCATATCCATTTGCGTTTTTAGCGTGATCAGCTCTGCACCCAAAGTATCGTCAAAAAGCATCATGTTCGTGGTGCCCAGATCCCCGAATACCGACTGGCTTCTGAAGCCGCTAATTGTTGCTTTCGCTGGCAGCTCCACCGGCGGCATATTACTGGCGTTATAAACCCGTCCCAATACGATGGGTCTGTCCGGGCATCCACCAATAAAGTCGACGACAACCTCGTCCTTGATCCGAGGCAGCTGCAGGCCGCCGAAGCCGCCGCCGGCCCAAGGGCTGGATACGCGAACCCAGCAGGAGCTGTTTTCATTTTTTTTGCCGTAGCGGTCCCAGTGAAACTGGACCTTGATGCGACCGTACTTGTCTGTCCATATTTCCTCTCCCTCAGGGCCCACTACGCGCGCAGTTTGCGGACCGTGGGTGCGAGGAATAGGCGTGATACGGGGTGCACGATACTGGATAGAGGCGGGCAGGGCGATAAAGGATTCTTCATAGAAATCCTCTGAGTTGGTGCCGGTGGCATAGCCTGCAACGCTCATCCGGTAATTGACCGAGACGACCAGGTACTCCTTGTTCTCTGCAGACCTGGGGTGGTTTCTCAGGTTGAAGGTAAAGCCAGCGGCGATGCCGCGGGCATTGGCGATGCCTCGTACCTGTTCCTGGAGGCTTTGCAGTTCCTGCAACCGTACACGTGAATATTGCTCACCATGATCCGCCTCCTGAAAGCCACCCTGCCATTCAAACATTTCCAGGTTGCCGTTTTGCGATCCGCCGGAACGCTTCGATACGGAATCCAGGCTTGCGCCAGGCTTGGTGAAATCGTAATCAGTGGTCGCGTAACCGTCTGGTGTGATCTGGGCTACTACTTCCCACATGGAAACGTACTCTTCCTGGGGCTTGCCATGGCGATCCGGACCGTAATAGGGGATTGATTCGTATCCCGGCGTGGCCTTGTGCGACGAAATGTCGTCTGTCATAACCAGGGTGTGCTGGCCGTTTTCATGCTTGAAGTAATAGTAAATACCTTCGTGTTCCATCAGACGGCTGATAAACGCGAAATCCGTCTCCTGGTACTGGACGCAATATTCCCAGTTGCGATAGGAGCCGCTGAGCTTCATTTCAAATGGGTATCCATACTCGCCCAGGACCTCCTTGATTACATCCGGCACGGTTTTTTGCTGGAAGATCTTATTGTCGGAGGTCTGGGTCAGATACCAAAGCCAGGGCCGTACACTCGCCTTATAGATGTAATAGCGGGATACGGCGTTTTCCCGGCCAATCAGCTGAAATCGTGTTACCTGCCCATTCAGAAAGCGGGATCCGGCCACTGTTTCGATTTCAAGCGTGAGCGGTTTGCCAAGCAGGCTCTTGAGGTCCAGACTGAAATTGTCGGCGACCAGTTCGACGTCGAATTCAAATAATTGCGACAGGCCTTCGGAGCCGTTCATCTGGCGAAAGCCCAGACTACCTCCGAGTGGCGTGTGTGCAACAATGGAGCGAAACTGGATCGAATTTGGAATATCCACGGAGATGTCCTTAGGTCAAAGGATGCGTGCGTTGCCGGAAAAATGTTGGAATGTTGTTTATTTACAGATAGTTAATGATTTTTTTGAGTCTTGTTTCATTAACATTACTACTCAAACGAATGTACGCAATCTGGGTATAAATTACAACTGGCGTATCTACCATATACGTAACAAAACATTAGTATTTCTGTAGCGATAATGTAATTTGTTTCATTTGCTAATTATAAAATCGGCGCCATGGGTCAGTGTGCCTGCCTATTCAGATCGTTTGGCAGACCCGGACATTGCGATGTGGCTGGAGCCGGTCCCGGCCGGTGGGCGCGATGAGTGTTGGTGTGTACATGCATTACTTGTATTGTTGTAAGTACATCTTTATAATAAGGCAAACTTCGTATATTTTTCCCAAAAAGGACCTTGCTATGGCGGCGCAGACGCTTGCACAGAAACTGATCGCCCGGGCCAGCCACCGGCAGGAGGTGGCGGTGAACGAGATCGTGACATGTGCAGTGGACCTGGCCATGTTTCACGATTCCAGCGGTCCGCGCCGGCTCAAACCCATGCTTGAAAAGCTCGGGGCGCAAATCTGGGATAAATCCAAGGTGGTCCTGGTGATGGATCACTACGTCCCCGAAGAAGATGACGACTCACGCCGGATCCTGAAAATCGCACGCGACTGGGCCAGCGAGCAACAGCTTCCCAATGTATATGACTCTATTGGCATCTGCCATGTGGTGCTGCCGCAGAAAGGTCATTTACGTCCGGGCATGTTTTGCGTCGGTGGCGACTCGCACTCGCCCACGGGTGGGGCATTTGGCGCGTATATGTTCGGCATCGGCAGCACCGAGATGCTGGGCGTGGTGGTAACTGGTGAAATATGGGTACGCACGCCGCCGACCATTGCCATGGATTGGTCCGGGCTACTGCCGGCCGGCGTGACGGCCAAGGACATGATGCTGCATATGATTGGGTTGTATGGTACCAATGGCGCTAATTATGCGGCCGTCGAATATACCGGTAGCGCGGTGTCGGCGCTCTCCATGCAGGAACGCATGACGCTATCGAATATGAGTGCCGAGCTGGGTGCGCAGGTGGGCCTGATTGCGCCGGACCAGACCACGCTGGATTATCTGGAGTCGGTGGGCGTAAATGCAGACGTAGAACTGGATTATTGGCGCAGCGATGACGCCGCTCAGCGCGAGGTACGCTCTTTTGACGCCAGCACGCTATCGCCCATGGTCGCGGCGCCGCACAGTCCGGACAATGTTCATCCTGTCGATCACATGCGTGATATACCGGTGCAGGTGGCCTACATTGGCGCCTGTACCGGCGCCAAGCTGGAAGATTTGCGTGCCGCCGCAACGGTGCTCAAAGGCCAGCGTGTCGATTCCGGCGTTCGCCTGATGGTGGCGCCGGCCACCTTGCGTGACCAGCAGGAAGCGCAGGATGAAGGAATAATGGATATTCTGGTTAATGCGGGCGCGCAGGTATTTGCCACTTCCTGTGGTGCCTGTTCGGGCTATGGCAATGCGCTGAAGGGGGCCGCCAATGTGATCTCCAGTACGGCGCGCAATTTCAAGGGGCGCATGGGATCGGCTGACACCCAAGTGTATCTGGCCTCGCCCTACACGGTTGCCGCATCGGCACTGACGGGACGTATTTCAGATCCACGGATCGTGCTGACGGAGGGTAAACAATGAGCAGATATCGCGTTTGGCGTGTTGGCGAGAATATAGATACCGATGCATTGGCGCCTGGGGCCTATATGAAACTGGATTTGCCGGAGCTGGCTACGCATTGCCTGGAAGCCCGCTACCCGGATCTTGCCGCTGCGCTGCGGCCTGCAGACGTGCTTGTTGCCGGCCCTGGCTTTGGGATTGGCTCGTCGCGCGAACAGGCAGTCGGCGTGCTGGTCCAGTTGGGTGTTAAAGCCGTGATTGCACCGTCCTTCAGCGGCTTGTACTTTCGTAATGCTTTCAATCTGGGTTTGCTGGCCATCGTATGCCCCCAGGCCGAAGCTATTGACGAGGGCAGTTATATTGAAATTGATACGGAGCGATCAGTACTGCGCGTCTATGCGGATGCAGAGACCGGCAGCGAGCCGGTGCACATGTTTGCCTGTCAGACGATTCCGCCATTTCTGGTTCAGATGGCTGCAGCTGGCGGTTTGCTGGCCCAGCTGGAACGCAAACTAACTGGCGCACAGTGACAAAGGCGGCGTTTGTGTGTCGCGCTGATACCACGCGCTATGACGCTTGTGATGGCGACGCTCGCCGCTCGCTGGGCCTGTGTTTTCGTCCGCTTGATTCGCTCGTTCTTCTGATATGCATTGGCGGGTGTCCGTTCGTCAATAACCTTTCTTGCCCGACATGCGGGGCAGAACCGAACACTTGAATACAAATGAAATCACTCAAATCCCTTCTGAAATCGTCGTCCTGCCTGCTTGTGCCAGGCGTTTATGATTCGTTGTCTGCCCTGATTGCAGAACAGTCCGGTTTTCAGGCTGTGTATCTTTCCGGTGCCTCAATTGCCTACACCCGGCTGGGTCGCTCCGATGTAGGCCTGACCACTTATACGGAAGTGGAGCAGACGCTCTCGCGCATTGCCGATCGCATCAGTCTGCCGGTTATTGTGGACGGTGACACCGGCTTTGGTAATGCGATGAATGTCATGCGCACGGTACGGGGTTTCGAGAAGGCCGGCGCATCCATGATTCAGCTTGAAGACCAGACATTTCCGAAACGTTGCGGTCATCTGGCAGGAAAATCGGTGATTCCTGTTTCCGAAATGTGTGGCAAGCTCAAGGCTGCGCTGGATTCGCGGCACAGCCAAGACACGCTAATTCTGGCCAGAACCGATGCCGTGGCAGTGGAAGGACTGGACGCAGCGCTGGAACGGGCCGAAGCCTATCTGGAATGTGGGGCGGATGTTCTTTTCATAGAAGCGGTGCGCTCCGAAGAACAGATGAGCCAGACTTGTGCGCGGTTCAATGGGCGGGTGCCATTGCTGGCCAATATGGTGGAGGGTGGCATGACGCCTATTCATTCGGCGAGCGATCTGGGAAAAATCGGCTTTAGCATTGTGATTTTCCCCGGCGCTGCGGCGCGCGCGGTTGCGCATGCGCTTGAGCGCTTTTACGGCCAGTTGTACCAGAACGGTTCGACCAACGGGTCGGCGGATGCGATGCTCAATTTTGATCAGCTTAACGATTTGATTGGTACACCGTCATTGCTGGAGCAGGCTGCGCGTTACGAGTAAGCAATAGAAGTACGAGGTGGTGCGCATTTATACGAAAGCGGTTGCGCATGAAGGGGGCAATAATCCAACTACGCCTGCGTGTCGTTCACAATCCAGCCGTCGATTCCCTTGGAGCGTTTATTCGATAGCGCCATGCGATACTCGAAGCGTTCCGGGTTATAGACTGCAATCAGATATTCAACCGGGCGTCCCTGTGTATCGCGGGTTAACCGTTTGATGCATAGCAGCGGCGATGAGATACCCACATCCAGCGCATCTGCGTGATGGGCGTCGGCCGCCGTTGCGGTAAAGGACTGTTCGGCCGAACCAAGCTTGATACCCAATCCTTTCAAGAGCGCCTGCAAGGGCTGCTGAGTCATATCGTCTTTGGTATAGCGCCGCCCGATATCCTCGGGTACATAGGTGATCAGATAGGAAAAGGGCTTGTCGTCGTGATAGCGCACGCGGATGGCTTTTTGCACTTTGCTATTGGCGGGCAATTCCAGTTGATGTGCGGCCAACTGGCTGGCAGTTTCATATTCAAAACTGAGCAGGCGCACCTGGGTGCCCGAACCCATTTTATTCAAATGGGCGACCAGCTTGTTGATATCTGCCGACAGAGGCTGTGTGGCAACATTGCGCGGCAGGGGAAAGGTTCCTGAACCCTGGCGTCGCTCTACCAGGCCTTCGCTTTGCAGCAGGTCCAGGGAGCGGCGGATGGTCAGGCGCGACACCTGGTAGGTCTCTGCCAGTACGTTTTCTCCCGGCATCGCCTCCTGATGGTCATACTGACCATTTTCTATCGCCTGTTTGAGCAGGCGGTATATTTTGTAGTAGCGAGGCGTGGGATTATCAATCATAGGGGCAGTCAGTCGGCAGTTACTCCGGTGAATTTTACGACGTCGGCGTAGCGTTTAATGTCCTCGGACACAAACCGGGCAAATTCCTCTGGCGTGCTGGTAACCACGGTACCGCCTTCGGGCTCAATCATTTTCACAAAATTCTCGTGCTGTGCACCTTCTACAGCGGCCTTATTCAACTGCGTCAGGCGCTCTTTGGACATGCCGGCTGGCCCGAACATGCCGAACCAGGCTTTGGAAGAAAATCCTTTGACTGTGTCACCGATAGGCGGTGCTGACGGGAACTGTTTCATTGGTTCAGGACTGGTTACGCCGAGAATCTTGATGCGCTCGCCGCCGGCCAGCGGCATTACGTTGACAGCACTGGCAAACATCAGATCCACCTGTTCACCCACTACATCCTGTATGGCGGGCGATGTACCTTTGTATGGTACGGTCAGGCCTTTGATCTTGGCGCCCATCTCGAAGCTGGCCGTGGCCATATGCAGGGAAGAGCCCATGCCGCCTATCGCAAAAGAGTATTTGCCTGGCTCTTTTTTGGCCATGTCGATCAGTGAGGCCACATCCGATGCCGGGAAATTTTTGCGGGCGATCAGTACGCTGGGCACTTCGGCGAGCATGGTGATGGGCGTGAAATCTTTTTCCGGGTCGAACGGCAGCTTTCTGTAAAGCGTCGCATTAACCGTAAAACTGGTGAAGCTGATCAAAAGCGTATTGCCATCCTTGGGAGCGCGGGCAACGGCATCGGCGGCGATATTTCCGCCGGCGCCTGGCCGGTTCTCGACGATCACGGTTTGTCCAAGAATACCGCTCATTTCCTGGGCAATCCCGCGGGCAACGCGGTCGGTGGTACCCCCGGGCGTTGCGCCCACGACCAGTTTAAGCGGCGGTTTGTCTGCGGCGTAGGCGGCAAAGCCGGTCGTGCAGCCAAGTACGACGGCGAGCAGGCCAGCACGTAAATAGGATTGGTGCATGCAAAGTCTCCTCTAATTATATGCATGTAAAGAACGTATTAAATCATATAGATGTACTGATGACAATACAAGTGAAATATAAACTGGAAGAGCGCAGGAAGTAATATTTCACTTTTTAGGGTAGCGCCCATGTTGCACATATCCAATTGCTGGACCTGTCATGGTGTGTATGGCCTGTTTTGCTGGTGCATTAGGGCGGGGTCTATATCACTCTGACTATCTTCTGGTAACAGAATGGTTCGTCATATATTCACCTATACTGTAAAAAAATATTCTTTTAATATGACAGGTGATTCGGAGACAACATGTGGAGTTCGCATTATGCCGTTCGGCAACGCTGCCGTATCCCATTTTCGGTGTGTGCTGCCGGTAACCGGCTATTGGCAATAAAAAGGGTCCTAACATGATGCCGGCAAGCAAATCAAACCGATCCAGTACTTTGCGCTTTGACTTGCTGGAGCTCGAGACCTTCCTGGCCGTTGTCGATTGTGGCAGTTTCAATGCCGCTGCAACCAGATTGCATATCTCTCAGCCGGCGGTGACGCAGCGAGTGCAGCGATTGGAAGCCGTTTTACACACCCGCCTGCTCACGCGCACGACGCGGCGCATGGAGCCCACTGAAGCAGGAAAAAAACTCTATGAAAAGGCCACCATCGCTTTGCACGATTTGCGCAATCTGCTGGACGATTTTCAAGCCGAAGCAGAGCAGGGCAAGCGACGCCTGGTCGTTGCTGCATCGCCTATTATCGCAGCGCAATCGCTGCCGTCGATCATCCAGCGATTTACCCGCCGGCATGCCCATGTAGATGTGCACATCAAAGACATGCAGCATGACGAAATTCTTGCCGCCATCCATAGCGCAGATGCGGATCTGGGCGTGGTGGCGTTTGAAGGTGATCCTGCCATGTTTACCTTTGAACCCCTGGGAGAGGACGAAATGGTTGTTGTGGTCCCGACGGATCATCCGTTGGCGTTATCACAACCGGCGACGCTGGCCTCGCTGAGTGGTTACCCCTTGCTGTTGCTGCAGCAATACGATCGCATTCAAAGCCAAATTGCAAACGCCATGCGTGAGCAGGGATTGAGAGGCCGGTTCGCGCCGCGTTTGACAAATCTGACAACGTTGCTTGCGATGCTGGACTCGGGCCATGGCGTCGCGTTGTTACCCCGCTCAATGGCGCAAACCAATGTACAGCGTCCGCGCACCATTCTATCTTTGCCAGAGCTGCATCTGACCCGCTGTTTCGGTATTCTGCTTTCTCGAAAACATATGCCCACCATGTGCGCCCAGCACTTTTGCGATCAACTGCGAGAAGATTTTGCCGCCACGCTTGGTCCACCATCCGGGGCCAAATGAGAGCCGGATGATTATTTCATATGGCTTATAAATGTATTAATAATTAGAAATTGTTCTCCGGTGGTGTGCGCTATAGACTGAATCTGTCTGTATATGCATCACAGGAGAAACTGGCTTGAACACTTACGAATCTGCATCTAAAGCCCAGGCAGGAGCGCCTGCTGCACAGCCAGCTCAAGCGACGGAATTTGATCATAAGGAATTTCGCCATGCCCTCGGGTGCTTTCCTACAGGAGTGGCCATTATTTCCACGCTCGATGGAAAGGGAAAAGCTTGCGGACTGACTTGTAATTCATTCAGTTCCGTATCGCTGGATCCGCCTCTGGTGCTGTGGAGCCTGCGCAAAAAAAGCAGCTCGATCGATGTCTTTCGCAATACCGGCGCGTTCGCGATTAATGTCCTGGCAGGCGATCAGGGCGCGTTGTCCGGACGGTTCGCCACTTCGGCCATCACCGATAAGTTCGAGGGGATGGCGTTTAGCAGCGGTTATGCAGGTGTGCCGTTGATTGACGATTGTGTTGCCCGGTTTCACTGCAGCATGCATCAACAGCATGACGCAGGTGATCACATTATCTTTATCGGACGGGTCGAGCGCTTTGAACGGGTGCGTGAAGACGACCCGCTGGTATTTTGCAAAGGCGCGTACATGATGGTGACCCAATCCTTGCGAGAACTTGCCGCTAAAGGGACGATCGGACCGGCCAAACTGCTCGAGGCAAGACGGTTGGTATATATCGGCATGGCCCGGCTTGCCTGCACCAATGCGGCAAACGAGGATTTTGCGGCCATTGAACTTACTTTGCAGCAAATGCAGGACCAGATTGATGCCGGTAATATGCTGCAGCGAGCCCGGCTGGCTATCCGGTTTTTCGACCAGATCGCCGCGGCGGCACATAACGAGGTCATAGCAGTGGTGGCGCAGTCACTGACCACGCTGCTGCAATTGAGCGTCAATGAATATCACAAGTCCGATAAGGTGGGCACGCTGTACCGCCCGGAGCTCGACCCGTTAAGGTGGGAGATGCTGGCTGCCCTGAAAGGCCGGGACAAGACCGCGGTGGAAAACGCAGTAAGCCACTATCTTGATTATGTTTCTCAGGCAAAGCTGATGGCGCCCTTGTCAGTCTGAAAAGGGCGTCTCTGTCTTGAAGATGATCATAGTTGCAATTTCAGTTGTTCAGTTGTAATAACACTGCCGGATTCCCGGTGCCTTGTTGGCACGGTGGGGGAGGCAGTCCCATATCCAAAAATACATAAATGACATTGGAGACAAGGAAAATGAAAGTGTGGCCATTCAATAAATTGCTCATTTCTGTCGCCGCGGTTGCTTCTGTGGCGCTGGCGGGCGTCACGACAACCGCCCAGGCAGAGAAGTTTCCCAGCAAGCCAATTCGTATTATTGTGCCTTATGGCGCCGGCGGTGGTTCCGATTATCTTGTACGCAAATTGTCCGATAAGCTTTCCCAGCGGCTGGGACAGACCGTGATTGTTGAAAACAGGCCAGGTGCCGATGGCATTATCGGCACTAATATGGTTGCGCGCGCGGCACCTGACGGGTACACCTATCTTGTCGCGGTGGGAACACATCTGCTTAATCCACTCGTGCACAAGAATTTGCCCTATGACACGTTCACCGATCTGACGGGAGTGACGTTAATCGCGCGTTCCCCCTTGCTCTTTTCTGCCAACGAGGCCATTGCGGCCAAAGATATGAAGGATTTTGTTGCGCTCTCACGCGCCAATCCGGGCAAATACTCCATAGCCAATTCCGAAAAATTCACCATGATGTTGGTGAAAATGCTGGCGGACAGCCAGAAAATGGACATCGTGCACGTGCCTTACAAAGGGAGCGGTCCACTTCTGGTCGATGCTGCCGGCGGCGCCGTGTCTATTGCGTCTTCAAGCATTGCGGCCGCTATTCCTTATCTGAAATCAAAACGGCTACATCCACTGGCGGTGACCGGATTGGAGCGCTCATCCGCGTTGCCCGAGGTCCCGACGTTGAAGGAGTTGGGCTTGGGAGATTTTGACTATTACGTCACCTACGGCTTGTATGCCCCTGCCAACACCCCGCGGGCCGCGCTTGAGCGCATGCGCCAGGAAGTCAAGGCCGTGACATCTGATCCAGAGATGAAGACCGCACTGGCTTCCCAGGCTGCAGAGCCCGTTGCCAATGGCGTTGACGAATTTAACGCGGATCAGGCGGAGTACTTCCAGCGGATCAAGGCGCTGGCCGCCAAATTCAATATCACGCCTGAATAGACGCGGATCGCCGCAGGAGATAGTTATATGTATGCCAATGCTAGGTATTGCCATAGTGGATTAAAGGAGAAGGATATGCAGGTAGCAGGAACGACAAGAGAAAGGAATCCATCATGAGTGAGATAAGACTGCTCTCGGCCACGCCCATACTGGGTTATGGCTTTCCCGAATCCGCGTTCGAAGCAGGGCTGGCGCAGGAGCCACACATGATCGGCGCGGATGGCGGGAGCACTGATCCTGGCCCTTATTACCTCGGATCAGGCAAGGCATTTTGTTCTCGCGTCTCCATGAAGCGGGATCTGCGTATCATGATCAGAGGGGGCGTACCTCGCGGTATTCCTGTTGTTGTGAGTACCTCGGGAGGCGCGGGGGGAGAGCCGCATCTGCAAATGATGGCGGACATTGTCCGGGAAATTGCCGCCGAGGAGCAGCTTGAGTTCAAACTGGCGCTGATCCGCTCGGAGCTGGATGAGGATTTTTTGATTCAGCGTGTTGCTGCTGACAAGGTACATGCGGTTTCAAGACAGACGCCACTTTCTGAAGAGACGATCCGCGATGCTACGCGCATCGTCGGCCTGATGGGGCCGGAACCTTACATTCGTGCATTGGATGAAGGCGCCCAAGTGATTCTGGCCGGCCGAAGTACGGATCCGGCTCCCTGGGCCGCGGTCGCGATTCGTGCCGGTTTGCCGCCAGCACAGGCCTGGTATGCAGGAAAAATGCTCGAATGCGGTTCAGAGCCCGCTGTGCCAAAGCGCGAAGGTTGTCTGCTGGCGCGGATTACCGCCGAGCACGTCGACCTGGAACCGACCAACCCGAACCAGCGCTGCACCACGCTGTCGGTCGCTAATTTTGCGCTGCATGAAAATAAAAGCCCGATTCATCATCTGGAGCCGGGCGGTATGCTGGATACGTCTGACTGCAAGTTTGAGCAGATTTCGGACAGGGTTGTCAGAGTCAGCGGGATGCGCTGGCAAAACCACACCCCGTATACCGTAAAGATCGAAGGGGTGCATTGCACCGGGTACCGCGCCATCACGATTTGCGCTTCACGGGACCCGATTCTGATTCGTGACGTCGAACAATATCTTGATATTGTGAATGCCAATATCGAAGAAAAAACCATCGCCTTTGGCGTGCAGCCAGCGCAGTACCGCATTGCAATTCGCAGCTACGGTCGAAATGGAGTGATGGGCGTGCGTGAGACGGCATCGTTTGCCGTGCCTCATGAAATGGCATTTGTAGTTGAAGTACAGGCCGACACGCAGGATTTGGCGAACGCCGTGATCGGTATTGCGCGACTGTCCATGCTGCATTCCGATTTTCCAGGTCGGATGTGTCGGGAAGGAAATATGGCAATTCCATTCTCGCCTTCGGATATTTCACTTGGCCTGGCGTACGAATTCAGTGTTTTTCATATCGTTGAAGTAGACGATCCGAACCAGTTATTTCCTGTCGAGTACGTGCATATTGGAGCGAGCAATGACAAAAATTCGTGAACTGGCCAGCATTTGCAAAAGCAAGAATGCCGGGCCGTTTGATTTGACTATTGATGTCATGTTTGATTCGGAAGAGATGTTCGACCGCGTTGAAAGAACCGGTGTGCTCAATGCTGCCTTGTTTGCAAAGCTATACCAGGTCCCTGAGCAAGACGTTTTGTTTACGCCTTACCGCGCGGCCCGCGCCTTCAAGGCGACGTTTCCGCGTCTGATCCCGGCCGGCGCCTTTGGCGATAGCGATGTGTATGGCGCCCAGCAGCACGGACCGCTGCTGGAGGTGGACATTCCCGTATAGGGAAGAGTTCACTATAGAAAATTCTTTATATCAGACTGGAGGCATTGATTATGCAGCAGAAAAAACGTCAAATGAGCCTTATCGGCTTCATGCAGGCTCAGAACTGTTCTACCTATCCGGGAAGCTGGCGCCATGCCGCCACGACACCGGATTTTCTGACGCCCGAGTATTATCAACGCATTGCCCGGGTGCTTGAAGAAGGCAAATTTCATATGGCATTTTTTGACGACCGGCTGGCCATGCCCGACATCTATTCGGGAGATCATACGGACACCGTCAAACATGGCATTCGGGCGGTGAAAATGGATCCGGTGGTGGTGCTTTCAGCCATGGCTGCGGTCACCACAAAACTGGGATTGGGCGCCACTTACTCGACGACCTACTATGAACCCTATCACGTGGCACGCACCTTTGCCACCCTTGATCTTATGACCAAAGGTCGGGCAGCGTGGAATGTGGTGACGTCCCTGAATGATTCCGAAGCAGCCAATTTCGGCAGCAGCAAGCATCTGGAGCATGACCAGCGCTATGAGCGTGCCGACGAATTTCTGGAGGCGACGCTTGGCCATTGGGATACCTGGCAGGAAGAGGCGCTGGTGATAGACAAGGACAAGGGGCTATTTGCCCACCCGGAAAAAGTAAAACGACTGGATCATCGCGGCACGTACTTCAATTCCCGTGGCCCGTTCACCGTGCCCAGATCCCCGCAAGGCCAGCCTGTGTTGATTCAGGCCGGGCAGAGTGGCCGTGGCAAAGCCTTTGCAGCCCGCTGGGCAGAATTTATCTTTGTGGTATATCCCAATCTGGATATGGCCAAAAAGCAGTATGCCGAAATGAAATCTGTGATTGCCAGCGAAGGGCGAGACCCGAACAAGGTGCAGATCGCAACGGCATGTTATGTCGTGGTGGGGGAAACTGATGAGATCGCCCGCCAGAAAATGGCGTATGCCGATGCGCTTGCCAAAGATGAAGACGCCCTGGCTCTGATTTGCGAAGTGCTCAACCACGATTTTGCGGGCCGTGATATAGATGAACCCATCAACGATGAAGACATGAAAGCCGTATCGGGCTGGCGTGCTTTCCGCGACCGGGTCGTGATGCTCAGTGGCAAATCAAACCCGTCGGTACGTGATTTTATTGATTTTTCCAAGCGCGCCAAGCTCAAGGAGTTCAATGTATTTGTGGGGTCGCCGACAACCGTTGCCGATGAGATGGAAAAATGGTTTGTCGAAGGCGGATGTGATGGCTTTGTCATTTCGCCGACGCATACGCCGGGCAGCTATGAAGATTTCGTGCGTATGGTGGTGCCGGAACTGCAACGTCGGGGTGTATTTCGCAAGGATTATCAGGGAGATACCTTGCGCGAGAACCTTGGCCTGCCTTACCCGAAAAGTGGCGATTGGCTCCGAGATCAGCAGGCGGCTGCGCAATTGAGGGAAGCTGCCGAGACGGCGTAATTGATTGCGAGGTGGCTGCAGGGATGTCACTGCCGGAATAAAATCCTATTGGTTTATTTTGGCGGTGGACCCTCTATCCGCTTCTGCTCCAGAGGTTTGATTTTAGCCAGTACATCGGCCAGCGCATCTTTTGCTCGCGCCTGATCGTAGCTCAATTGCAAACCTGTCCAAAACTCATCAGAGGTACCAAAATAGCGCGACAAACGCAGGCCGGTGTCTACCGTCACGGCGCGATTGCCGGCGATAATCTCACCGATGCGTCTTTGTGATACGCCAATCTCTTTTGCCAGCCGATACTGGCTGATATTCATCGGTTTCAGAAACTCTTCCAGCAAGATCTCGCCAGGCGTTGGGTATGGTACGGTATGCATAGTCACCTCCTAGTGATAGTTCACAATTTCGACGCGCTCGGCGTCATGCCCGGTCCAGACAAAGCAGATGCGCCATTGATCATTGATACGGATGCTGTATTGTCCTTGTCGATTGCCTTTTAGACGTTCCAGCCGATTATTCGGTGGGGCGCGCAGGTCTGCAATGTTGGCGGCCCTTTCAAGCATGGCCAATTTGCGCATGGCTACCTTTTCAATATTGACGAAACGAGCAACACGGATGCCGTTGTACATGGTTTCGGTGTCCTGGCAAGCAAAGGACTTGATCATATAGTAACGTAAAGCGTTAGTAACGCAAACAGATAGTATCAAGATCGTGGATAAAATCAATTCGTAGTTTCCGAGCACTGCCATCAGATGAGCGAAGAACCGCGACACAACGATTTCCCTCAAATCCTCCCAAAAACCACACCCAACGACAAGCCCGCAATACACGCCGGGCGAAAAAACAACTGCCTTTCAACCCTACCAGACAAGGGTTAATCCCTATATTCATGTTTTGTTAATAAAACGTATGATCGCCATATTGTATGACAATCAGACATATGGAGATGAGTTTGAATAGCCAGAAAATTGGTTTTATTGGCCTGGGGCGAATGGGGCTTCCCATGATGGCCAACCTGCTTAAGTCAGGTAGGCAGGTCCATGTTTTTGACACATCTGCAGATGCGCTGTCGGCAGCCCAAGCTTTGGGGGCGACCATCGAGCCAAGCGTCCAGGCTGTGGCTGATCGTGCAGCCACGGTTTTCCTGAGCTTGCCTACGCCAGCGATTGTTGAATTGGTGTTGTCCCAGTTGGTTGCCGGCAAGCAGATAAGCCGCGTGGTCGATTTGTCCACAATAGGAATCCGGGCGGCCAGGCGTGCGCATGAGATTGTCAGCAAGCGCGATATTCAATGGGTCGAAGCACCGGTCAGTGGTGGCGTGACTGGCGCGTCTGCCGGCACGCTGACCCTGATGGTTTCGTGCCCGACCGCGCTGCGCGAGGAAATTGAACCCCTTATTCAGGTGCTGGGAACGGTTCTATATGCTGGTGAGGCGCCTGGTCTGGCGCAGGCCGCCAAGCTGGCCAACAATATGTTATCGGCAGCCGCGCTGGTGGCCTCTTCAGAGGCCATCTGTATGGCAGTCAAGGCAGGCGTGGAGCCTACGGCGCTGCTTGGAATTATTAATTCAAGCAGTGGTCGCAATACCGCAACCACTCACAAGATTCCCAACGAGGTGGTCAGCCGCCGCTTCCAGGTTGGATTTGCCAACAAGCTCTCGCATAAAGACGTCACGCTGTGTATAGAAGAGGCCGCCTCAATGGGAATACCCATGCCAGTCAGCGTAGCCATCAGGGAAATGCTGTCCATCACCACCGCCACTTTTGGCGATAGCGCCGACATATCGGATGTTGCCCGCGTGCTGGAGCAGTGGTCGGGCATCACCATAGAAGACAAAGCTGCCTAAGCGATCTCAACCTCTTATCAACCATTCCATCACTGTAAAGGAACCAACATGAACAATGAACTGTATGAAAAAGGCCTGAAGGTACGCCGTGAAGTGCTCGGCGCTGAATTTGTCGACAAGTCGATTGCAAACGCTACCGATTTTAATCGGATCGCTCAGGAAATCACGACCACGGCTTGCTGGGGATTGTGCTGGGGCAATGACGATTTGACGCGCCGGGAGCGCAGTCTGGTGAATCTGGCCATGATCTCAGTTTTGAACCGGCCGCACGAACTCTCGCTTCACGTCAAGGGCGCGTTGCGAAATGGCCTGACAGAAACAGAAATTCGCGGCGCATTGACGCACGTGGCCATTTATGGCGGCATTCCTGCCGGTATGGATTCTTTTCGTATTGCTTCACAGGCGATCAAGGAATTCCGCGACGAGCAAGCGGAGCAATCCGACAAATAACTTCCGTTCACGCAGGGCCTGCCGCGATTTAATTTCAGTGCGGTGCCCTGGCTCAACAAAATACCCCACAGAAAACAAAGTGGGAGGAGACATTTATGTTAAAGCACACTCGTCATTGGCTGGGAGCGGCGCTTATTGCCGTTGCGGGCATTGCCAACGCCTATCCGGATAAAGCCATCACTATGATCGTGCCTTATGCACCAGGCGGGTCCACAGATGGATTGGCGCGCATTGTGGCAGACTCGATGGCCAAGTCCATTGGTGCCTCGATCATCGTGGAGAACATCGGTGGCGTGGGTGGCGTACCGGGCGTTCAGAAGTTCCTGCGCGCCAAACAAGATGGTTATACCATCATGCTTAGCAACATGGGTTCTTTTGCCATTGCGCCAACGCTATATCCGCATATGAAGTTTGATCCCAAGAGCGAGATGGAGCCGTTGGGTCTCGTTGCTGAAGTGCCGATGGTGCTGTCAGTAAGTGCTGCAAGTGGTATCAAGGACTTACCAACATTGCTCCAACGCATGCGTGATTCTTCGCAACCGCGCATCAATCTGGGTAACGGCGGACCTGGCGGTACGGGACATATTGGCGCAGAATACTTTTTATATTTAACAAAAACCACAAGTGAAATGATTCCCTATCGCGGCACCGGTCCGGCGTTGGTGGATTTAATGGCCGGCACGGTAGACGTGGTGATTGATCAGACAGTCGCAATGATTCCCGCAAGCAAGGGAAACCGCATTCTCCCATTGGCTGTTGCAAGCCCCGAGCGTATTCCCCAAATGCCCGATACACCAACCTTTGCCGAGGGCGGGGTTCCCGAGTTCGACATGTCTGTCTGGAACGCAATTGCCGCACCCAAGGGCATTCCCCGTGATCGTGCAGATAAACTCGTAAAAGCGTTGAACGAAGCGCTGGATGATCCGAAGGTGAAAGCTGCCCTTGACTCCCTGGGAGCGATCGCGCCTCAAGGAAAGCGCCGCGGCCCCGAGGAAATGCACAGGCTTACGCAGCGCGACTTGGATCGTTTTGCAAAATTGATTCACGACGCAAACATTCCGATCAATAAATAAATTCCTCCGGGAAACAGGTATTTTTCAATGCAAGCCCGGATCGGGCATTGCATCTTCACTGGGAGCTTGAAGCGTGATTGTGCATGACAAGTTTTATATCGACGGACATTGGGTAGCACCCCATGGCACAGAGACCTATACGGTTATAAACCCGTCGACAGAAATGGCGTGCGCCACCATTGCAATGGGTGATGCGACAGACGTTGATCGTGCTGTTGAAGCGGCAAAGCGCGCCTTGCCCGCATTCATGGCTACCAGTAAAGCACAGCGGCTTGATTTGTTGAGAAGCATTCTGGCGGCTTATCGCAATCATTATGAAGAATTTGCGCAGCTCATGAGTCTGGAGATGGGAACGCCGATTACTTTTGCACGCGAGGCCCAGGCAATGAGAGGTGTGGTGCACCTGACAGAGGCCATTTCCGTTCTTGAGAAGTTCGATTTTGAGTGGAGCGAAGGCGCGACACGAATGCGCCTGGAACCGATCGGAGTATGCGGCCTGATTACGCCCTGGAACTGGCCTGTGAACCAGATTGTCGTCAAGCTGGCGCCAGCCATCGCAGCAGGGTGCACCACGGTTCTGAAGCCGAGCGAGTATTCGCCATTAAGCAGCATGCTCTTTGCCAGGATTATGGATGAGGCGGGGGCACCGGCCGGGGTGTTTAATCTTATATTAGGTGATGGTCAGAATGCCGGCGCTCGCCTGGCCGAACATCCTGATGTGGCCATGGTCTCGTTTACAGGCTCGACCAGCGCGGGTATCGAGGTCGCCCGCTGTGCGGCCCCCACCGTCAAGCGGGTGGCTCAGGAACTGGGAGGCAAATCGGCCAACATTCTTCTTGCTGACGTCGATCTTGAGCAGGCTGTTACGAAAGGCGTTGCCGGATGCTTTACAAACGCAGGCCAATCATGCTCTATTCCGACACGCATGCTGGTGCCAAGATCGCTAATGGCCCGCGCTGCGGATATGGCAGCAAAGGCTGCGTCAGAATATATTGTGGGGCCAGCTGATGATCCGAAGTCGAGCCTTGGACCTGTCGTCAATAAACGCCAGTTCGAGAGCATCCAGGGGTTCATATCCGGCGCAATTGAGGAAGGTGCAACCCTGGTTGCCGGCGGGCCGGGCAGGGCAGCACCGTATGACAAAGGCTATTATATAAGGCCCACTGTCTTTTCTGATGTAACGCCGGACATGCGTGTCGCCCGTGAGGAGATCTTTGGACCCGTACTTGTAATGATTGCCTATGACTCGATCGATCACGCTGTGGAAATTGCTAACGGAACGCAATATGGACTGGCTGGTTACGTCCAGGGCAAGGATCTTGGGCGCGTACACGATGTAGCCCGCAGGTTACAGGCCGGCACCATTCACCTGAACTATCCGGCTGCCGACTTCAGCGCCGCTTTTGGCGGTTACAAGCAATCTGGCAACGGCAGGGAATGGGGCAAGGCGGGATTGATGGAATATCTGGAACTCAAAAGCATGGTTGGCTTTCATCACTAACCTTTGCGAAAACCAACATCATATAAAGGGCATTAAACATGACTAAAGAACAACTAGGATTTATCGGCCTGGGCAGCATGGGCAAGCCGATGGTGCAGAATCTGGTGCGGGCTGGCTATGCTGTTGCTGTCCACGATGCAAATGCGCAAGCGGCGGCGCAGATGACCGATGAGCACATTCGCGTGATGACGACACCTGCGTTGGTGGCAGCGCATGCTTCGATCATTATCACGATGTTGCCCACAAGCGCCATCGTCGAACAAGTTCTTACGGGCCCTGATGGAGTCTTTGCTGCCATGCAACCGGGCACGATCATCATTGAGATGAGTTCGGGTGTACCGGCCATGACCAAGGCTCTGGCCGCCAAGGCGCAAGCGCGTGGCGCGCAGTTGGTGGATGCGCCGGTGTCTGGTGGTGTGACCCGGGCGCAGTCTGGGGAGCTTTCCATCATGTATGGCGGCAGTGACGAAACACTGAAGCAGATCGAAACCATCTTGCAGGCCATGGGTTCGAGCGTGGCGCGCACCGGCGAGGTGGGTACTGCTCATGCCATGAAAGCGCTCAATAATCTGGTCTCTGCGGGCGGTTTTCTAATTGGCATCGAAGCGCTCCTGCTTGGCAAGCAGTGCGGTCTGGATCCGGAGGTGATGGTCGATATTCTGAATGCGTCCACGGGAATGAACAATTCCACACAGAAGAAATTCAAGCAATTTGTCCTGTCTGGAAAGTATAATGCTGGTTTTGGCTTGGAGTTGATGGTCAAGGATCTGGGCATTGCATTAGGCCTGGATGAAGGGCATAAGGCGCAGTTCTCGCAGCGCTGCCTTGAGATCTGGAATGCGGCCAATGACACGCTTGGCAAAGGGGCCGATCATACAGAACTGGCCAGGCATGTGTCGCAACGCATCGGAGTACCATTAACGTAAATACAGGCCGAACGTCCATATTACGGGTCTACCCATGAGCATTAAATTCGAACGCGTTGATGTATCACTCAAAAAACAAGTCATCGATGCCATGCGAAAAGCGATCGTCGAGGGCTCATTTGTACCTGGTCAAAAACTGGTGGAAAGAGAGTTGTGCCAGTGGTTCGATGTCAGCCGATCATTGATGCGTGAAGTGCTTCAGCAACTTGAAGCTGAAGCACTGATTACGATCGTCCCGTTTCGCGGGCCGATGGTCTCTGAAATCCAGCTGGATGAAGCCAAATCCATCTATGCTGTTCGGCAGGCATTGGAAGCGCTGGCAGGGGCAGGGTGCGCCCAGTTCGCATCCGAAAGCGACATTGCGGCGCTGCAAGCCAATCTCGCTCTGATTGCCCAATGCAAGGACGGCACGGACCATAAGACGCTCGTGAACGCAAAGAACGAGTTTTACAACGTCTTGTTAAACGCATGTGGCAACCCGGTGGTGAAAGAAATACTAACCGGGTTGAATAACCGGATCAATTCGCTGCGCAGGCTGTCGATGGGCCAACCCGGAAGACTGACCGACACGGTTCAGGAGCTGCAGGCGATCATAGAGGCAATTGGCAACCGTGATGCGCAGTTGGCCTCGCAGCTTTGCGCTGAGCACGTGGGAAAGGCGGCGAATATCGCTTTGCAAGTAATGGCCGAACAAACGAACGATAAAGAGGCTGGCTCGACGCACGAGGCGACAATCCCTCAGTAGCAAAGTGCAGCCAGTTCTGGTTGTTTACCACCCAGCTTCAGGTGTTCTTCTCCTGTCCATCGTTTTACGCCTTCCCAATAGGCCGTTACGGAACCGTGCATTCACAATCTACCTGACGCACTTGTCCAGTTCATATCATGAAAATATCCACGCAGGTGGTCAATGAACAGACGCACTTTGTAGGGCAGGTAACGCTTGCTTGGGATGACTGCATAAATATCCAGTCCTTCGCATTTATAGTTGGGGAGCACTAACAGCAATGCACGTACGCTTTTTGTTATAAGCATATGTTTGACTGTTTTAGATCGACCGTTTTAGAATGGCCACAATAACAGGCAATTAACTGCCTTAAGGCGAGACTATTTTGAGTGATCGTGACGATGGGCCGACCCAGAGAGTTTGATGAAGACGCAGTGCTGGCCGCAGCGATAGACTGCTTTTGGCAGCACGGGTACGAAGCCACGTCGGTCCGGGAACTGGCCTGCAGAATGGGGCTCACCGGCGCGAGCCTGTACAACGCCTTCGGCGACAAACGAACCCTGTACCGGCGGGCGCTGCACTATTACGTGCAAACCAGCTTTGCCGCTCGTGCGCATCGGCTGGAAGCAACCCTGTCTGCACCAGAGGCGATAGGCGCCTTTTTCACAGATACCATTGAGCGCTCGCTGGATGACAAGCAGCGACGAGGCTGCCTGATTGTGAACTCGGCACTGGAAGTGGCTCCGCATGATCCCGAGTTCCGGCAGATCGTTACTGAGGTACTCGGACATGTAGAGGCGTTCTTCCAACGCTGCATCTGCACCGGCCAGCGCGATGGCACCATTACGAACAGTATTGGCGCCACTGAGCTTGCGCAAATGCTGCTTGGAATCCACATCGGTATGCGCGTGCTCGCCAGAACCCGACCGGAACGCGCCCTGCTCGAGGGAATGATTCGCCCCGCATTAACGTTACTTACTTCTGACCCGCCTCATGCAAAAAGGAAAAAAGATGATTGACCTATATTACTGGCCCACGCCCAACGGCCACAAAATTACCCTGTTTCTGGAAGAAGCCGGACTGGACTACCAAATTCATCCGGTAGACATCAGCGCTGGCGACCAGTTCAAACCAGAGTTCCTTGCTTTTTCTCCCAACAACCGGATGCCGGCGATCATCGACACGGCTCCCACTGACGGTGGTGAGCCAATCACAGTGTTCGAATCGGGCGCCATTTTGCAATATCTGGCCGAAAAAACCGGTCAATTTTTACCTGCCAATGTGCGCGCGCGCAAAACGGTGATGGAATGGGTCTTCTGGCAAATGGGCGGACTGGGACCCATGGCGGGTCAGAATCACCACTTCGGCGTCTATGCTCCCGAGAAAATCCAGTATGCGATTGACCGTTATGTTAAAGAGACCAACCGTTTGTACGGCGTGCTTAACCGTCGCCTGGAGGGTCGCTCTTTTATCGCGGGCGAGCAGTACTCCATCGCCGACATGGCCTCCTACCCATGGATCGTGCCGTACGAACGCCAGCAACAAGACCTGCACGCCTTTCCGAATCTGCATCGATGGTTCGAGCAAATTCGTGAGCGGCCCGCTACTGTACGCGCCTATGCCAAGGGAGAGCCGTTTTCGAGTCGGCCGACGGTAACCGAGGAGGGCAAGAAGATTCTGTTCGGACAGACTGCACAAAGCGCCGGGGCGCGTGCGTGACGGCGGTATACTTCTTTACCGATACTACTTCTGCAATTTTTCCGTGAAACAACACCATTCGTTCCCGCAGCAGTCGCCTTGTCCTTGCGGCAGCATGTCAAGCTATGAGGCTTGCTGCGGTCGTTGGCACCAAGGCGCGCTGCGCTTGATGGCCCCCGATGCGCAAACCCTGATGCGTTCCCGATATACCGCTTTCGTATTGGATAAGCTCGATTACCTGCTAGAGACCTGGCACAGCAGCACCCGTCCGGTGTCGCTGGAACCCAATGCACCGGGCACCAAGTGGCTGGGGCTGGATGTGCGACGCCACGCTCAGCAGGACGACGATCATGCTACGGTAGAGTTTGTTGCCCGGTCTCGCCAGAACGGACGCGCGGCACGCCTGCATGAAGTAAGTCGCTTTGTGCGTGAAGACGGGCGGTGGGTTTATGTGGATGGGGATTTTGTTGAAAAAGAACGCCCGACAGGGGGGAGGCGCTTGCAGTAGACTGCCTCCAGCAATTCTGCCTGGATCACCACTTGCACCAGTTTTCCAAAAAAAATGCAGCCACCCGGTTAGTGCGCCTGCATCTCGTTTGCCTGTTCCTGCCTGACCAGACGGCGTACGCCACCTATAAATTGTTTTTCTAATGTACTGGGTGGCCCCTGTTCGCGGTAGATGGCCACCAGATCAAGGGTGATCGGCGGGTCAAAATGGATGTACCTGGATTTGTCTCGCAGGACAAATTTTGCGGTGAATTCATCCACAATCGCAAGCCGATCTTCGTACTCGGCAATGGCGGCGGCGACGTAATACGTCTCAACCTTGACCTGGTTGGTAAATTGGTACGGAATAGCCATGGATTCTATGATGCGAGTGACAGGGTCTCCCGCAGAATAGGTGATCAGCTTTGTGAAGTCTACCTGGCGAGGGTCTTCCACCTGGCCGTTGCGCGGCCCGGCCAGCACCATGTTCACTTTGGCAATGGTGGAGGCTGAACAGTCCGGATACTCGTCCGGCTTGAATGTGAAAGCGATATTGATCTCGCGCGAGCGCAGTTTTCTGATCAGCTCCGACTCATGCCCCGTGGTAATTTCAATATTGATGTCTGGATACCGTTGCCTGATGAGCGACACCGCCTGGGGCATCAGGTGCAGGCCCAGGCTTGGCAGGCAGCCCAGTTTGAGCGACCCTGCGGGATGCTGGTGGATATTGGACGCCAGCGAGCGGATGTGCTCCAGCTGGTTCATCATTTTTTCAATTTCCGGCGCCAGCGACTGCGCTTCCGGCGTCAGTTTCAGCCTGCCTTTGACACGCTCGAAAAGCTGGAAGCCCAGCTGCAGTTCCGCATGCCCCAGGGTCTTGCTGACTGCGGATTGGGAAATATTAAGCAAACGCGCCGCCCGGCTGACCGAACCGGTCGTGCGAATGGCGTGAAAAATTTCGATATGTCTGATTTTCACCGGCACTCCATGGTATGAGTTTTAGTCATGGATGATATAACTTTTTTCCTTTGCATACTATACCTATTGCCTGCAAAATAGCCCGGGAAAGCAGGATCTTCCCATTTGCCATTTTTAAAGTGTGTCACCCGGAGAGCCGTTATGATCAGATTTCATTCACTATTGAAAATCGGAATTGCTGTTGCCTGTGCGCTCAATGTCGCTCAGGCCGCGGCCAGCCAGTTCCGATTGGGCATCGCAAAGGATTTGCTCACGCTCGATCCCATTGCTTCTAGCGACAACCCGTCTATCTGGACACAGTTGCTGATCTATGATCAATTGGTCAAGCCCTCTGCGGATGGAACCAAGATAGAACCCGGGCTGTCCGACAAGTGGGAGATTAGCCCGGATGGAAAAACCTATACCTTTCATCTGAGGGAAAACGCGAAATTTAGCGACGGCAAACCGGTAACGGCTGACGATGTGATTTTTTCCCTGAAGCGGGCAGCGGGAGAAAAATCCGGCTGGGCCCGGTTCTTCAAGCCTATTACAGGCTATGAGAAGGTAGACGACAGGACGGTAAAACTTAGCCTGGACGCGCCTTTTACGCCGATGCTCAATAATCTGGCCTTGTTCTCCGCCTCCATATTGCCGGCAGCGCTACTGGAACAAAAGGGCGACGAATTTTTCAATGCACCGATAGGCAGCGGTCCCTTTTCGCTCAAAGCCTGGCAGAAGGGCCAGCGCGTCTCACTGGACAAGAACCCCAACTACTGGCAAGAAGGAAAGCCCGCTGTGGACCAGGCTACGCTGGAAATCATCGGCGATGACAATGCGCGTATCCTGAAGTTGAAGGCCAGTGAGCTGGATGCGGCGATGGACATTCCATTTAACCAGGTCGCCATGCTCAAGAATGATCCGAATATCAAGACAGCCGTGGCTAAAGTGTTTCGCACCGATCTGGTGCAGATGAATGCCAGCAAAAAGCCCTTTGATGACATTCGTGTTCGACAGGCTTTGAACTATGCGATTAACAAGCAAACCATTATCCAGGGCGTCTTAAAGGGCAACGGCGAACCGGCGTCTTCCTCGTTGCCGATCATGGCGCATCACAATACTGATATCAAGCCGTATCCCTTTGATCCTGCCAAGGCCAAGCAGCTTCTTGCCGAGGCCGGACTTGCGGACGGTTTCAAGGCGACTCTGCTCATCCCGTCTGGAGACGTGACTTCACGACAGGTCGGCCTGGTCATTCAGAATGCCCTGAGCAAGATCGGCGTGACTATTCAGGTACAGACAATCGAGAGCGGATCCCAGTTTACGACGACCAAAGCCGGCAATTATGAAATGTCGCTGACTTATACGACCAGCGATACGATCGACCCCGACCAATTGATCGGCTTTACTGCTGTTAACCCGGAGCGGGCCAATGCCTTGCATACGAACTGGAAAAGCGAACGCGTCAACGCTTTGTATGCAGAGGAACGCAAAACGCCTGAAGGCGCCGAACGCGGACGGATGTTCAAGGAAATCGAAGCAATCGTAAACAAGGAAGCGCCGTTTATCTTTCTTTATCACCAGGGTGTCCCTTATGCCTATCGCTCCAATATCGAAGGCTTCCGTGTTCTGCCCACCTCAAATTACAGGCTTGAAGAAGTCCGGGTGAAGTAAGCGCCAGAATCAGGATACAACAGGGGTAGCTCGTGATATTGCGTTTTATTGTCTTGCGGTTGGTGCAGTTGATCCCGGTATTGCTGGGCATCACGATTCTGGCCTTTCTGCTTTTGCGGGTCATGCCCGGGGATCCGGCAACACTGTTGCTGGGAAGCCGGGGCACGGCCGAGGATATCGCCAAACTGCAGCATCAGCTGGGCCTGGATAAACCACTGGTGGTTCAGTACTTTCAGTTTTTGCTGGACTGCCTCAAGGGCGATTTCGGCACGTCGATTGCCTTCCGGACCTCGGTAGGGCCATTGATTTTTGATCGGCTGTGGGTGACGCTGGCGCTTGTTGCCTACAGTACGGTTATTGCAATCGTGTTGACCATTCCGCTGGCTTTCCTGGCCGCATTGCGCAAGAACCAGGCAACCGATAACCTGATCAAGTTCCTGTTTATCTGCTTTATGTCGATGCCTGCGTTCTGGCTGGGCATTCTGCTGGTTCTGGTGTTTTCGGTCTATATTCCGATCTTTCCGGTGTCCGGGCTCAATGGCGGCTTTTTCGGCCTCTTACATTCGTTGTTTCTCCCGGCCCTGGTCATCGCGTTAAGTACTGCGGCCCTGACCGTGCGTTCCCTGAGAAGCTCGATTATCGCGGTGCTCAATGCCGATTATATTGATACCGCCTATGCCAAGGGCATGACTCGAATGCAGATTCTGCGGCGACATGTGTTCCGTAACTCATTGCTCTCCACAATCTCGGTACTGGGCGTGCATACCAGTTGGGTCATCGGGGGCACGGTGGTGATTGAAGCCGTGTTTGCCCTGCCGGGCCTGGGTGGACTAATGGTCTCGTCCATTGCGGCGCGTGATTATCCCATGGTGCAGGGGCTGACTGTGACCTTTGCTGTGCTGGTTGTATTGATCAACCTGGCGGCTGATCTGGCCTATGTGGTTGCCGACCCCAGGGTGGAAATTTCATGAATACGATATTGAGCGGATGGCGCAGCGGTCGGCTTGCGCAGAATTATTCATTGTGGGCGGGCCTGGCCCTGTTCATGCTCCTGATTCTGTTGGCTTATGTGGTGCCGGCGGTATTCCAGATAGATACGTCCGAGATCAATTTTGACAGCAGTCTTCAGGGGCCGAATCTGCAGTACCTCTTTGGCACCGACGACCTGGGACGGCAGGTATTGTGGCGCTCGATCGAAGCGCTTAAGACCGACCTGGAAATCGTGGCGGTCTGCGTGCTGATTCCATTCGTAACCGGCTCGCTGATCGGCCTGATATCGGGCTATGTTGGCGGGTGGCTGGATACGCTGATCATGCGCATCGTCGATATTGTCTGGGCGTTTCCGTTTTATGTGCTGGTCATTGCCATTGTTGGTTCGCTGGGCCCAAGCACGCAGAACATGTACCTGGCCTTTACGCTGGTGGTCTGGATTTCCTTTGCGCGAATCGTGCGCGGCGAAGTGCTGCTGGTCAAGACGACCGAATACGTTCAATCGGCACGGGTCATGGGCTACAGCCACTTGCGGATTCTATTTCTGCATATTCTGCCTAATGTTATTACACCTGCCATTGTGTTCATGATGGCCGACGTCGTCCTGACCATTCTGGCGGTGACCTCCCTGGGGTTTCTGGGCCTGGGCATACAGCCACCCACGCCTGAGCTGGGGGTTATGATCGCCGAAGGGCGCAATTACATATTCGATGCGTGGTGGATCTCCGTGTTTCCGGGAATCATGATCATCTATATCGGCGTGACGTTCTCCCTGCTGGGTGACGGGATTGATAATCAACTCAGGGTGAAATCATGAATGTGGCAACGGATCATGTACTTCAGGTAGAGAATCTGCATGCGGGCTTTGGTCAGCGTGGTCGCGCGCAGATGGCCATCGAAGGCGTGACGTTCCAGGTCAAAAAAGGCCGGGTATTTGGCCTGGTGGGCGAGTCCGGATGCGGAAAAAGTACCACCTGCCGTTCGATTATTCGCTTGTTCGGCGGCTCGCCCTTTGTGATTGAACAGGGGCGGATCCTGTTTGACGGCAAGGACCTGGCTGCAATGGACGAGCAGCAGTTGACGCAAGTGCGCGGTCGGAAGATTTCCATGATTTTCCAGGACCCCATGACCGCATTGAATCCGACCATGCGGGTTGGCGATCAGGTGGCAGAAATTGTACGGCGCAATCATGCAGGCTTGTCGTCAGCCCAGGTCCGGGAAAAAGTGGTGGGGCTGCTGCGCGAAGTGGGCATTACCTCTGCAGAGCGACGGTTCAATGCCTGGCCGCATGAATTGAGCGGCGGGCTGCGCCAGCGGGTGCTGATTGCCATGGCGCTGTCCTGTGCGCCCGAGCTGCTGATTGCCGATGAGCCTACCACGGCGCTGGATGTGACCATTCAGGCCCAGGTTTTGCGTCTGCTGCACGAGCTGCGCGAGCGCGTGGGGATGTCGGTATTGCTGGTCACGCACGACCTGGGTGTCGTTGCCCAGCATTGCGATGATATGGCAGTCATGTATGCCGGCAAAATTGTAGAAAGCGGCAGCGTGGCCGAAATCTTTGCCAATCCACGCCATCCCTACACGCGGGCGCTGCTCAATGCATTGCCGGCGCATGTCGATCCGCTGCACAAGCTGGAGCCGATTGCCGGAGAGCCGCCCGCCGCGGGCAACTATCCTGCTGGTTGCCGTTTTCATCCACGCTGCAAGTTTGCGATCGAACGATGTCGTATCGAGAGCCCGGAGAGTGAACAACTGACTCCGGCACATGCGTGTGCCTGTCATCGCAAGGAGGAAGCGTTGTGGTAAGTGAATCACATGCGCCGGCTCTGCTGACCGTGGAGAATCTGGAAAAGCGCTATGGCAGCCGACGAGGCCTGAGCGATTTTCTCAGTGGCAAACAGGCGGGCTTTCTGCACGCGCTCAAAGGCGTGTCGCTGCACGTGAACGAAGGCGAGATCGTTGGTGTGGTGGGCGAATCCGGTTGCGGCAAAAGCACGCTGGGAAAATGCATCGTCGGATTGCAAAGTCCCTCGGGTGGAACGGTAACCTGGTCAGACGGTAGATCAATGGACCGGTTTACCCGATTCGAACGAAGCACCCGGATTCAGATGGTGTTCCAGGATCCGTATTCGTCGCTGAATCCGCGATTTACCATCGGGCGCTTGCTCAAAGAGGCACTGGCCACGCATGGCGCAGCGCGCAGCAAGGGCGATCTGGCCACTGAGGTGGACCGGTTACTTGGTATTGTCGGCTTGCCGCTGTCACTGAAACAGAAGTTTCCATATGCCTTAAGTGGTGGTCAGCGCCAACGCGTATCCATTGCACGGGCGCTGGCCGTCAACCCGCAACTGATTATTGCGGACGAACCTGTGTCCGCGCTGGATGCGTCGGTGCAGGCGCAGATTATCAATCTGTTCGAGGAGATCCGGCAAAAGCTGCGGGTCGCGTTTCTGTTCGTCGCACATGACCTGAACGTGGTCAAGCGCGTGAGCGATCGTGTCCTGGTGATGTACCTGGGCGAAATTGTAGAGGAGGGTACCAAGGATGATATCTTTTCCCGGCCCCGGCATCCCTATACGCGGGCATTGCTTTCTGCCATTCCGATTGCCGACCCCTCGATCAAGAATCCATCTGCGATTCTGGAAGGCGAACTGCCCGATCCACACGAAATCATTGCAGGCTGCGCGTTTTCGAGCCGTTGTCCTTACGTGACCGAACGCTGCAGGCAAAGCCAGCCAGACCTGATACCCGTTTCTGGTACGCAACGCGCCAGATGCATACGATTGGCAGAAATCTAGGAAATTTTCTATGTATTACCAACAAACAGAACAATCGAGCCAAATCGGGCAGCGCCTGCTGTCGTCTGTGCGGCAGATATTTGCACCGCTGGGTCATGACCTGGCCGATTCGAGCATTAGCTTGCATTTGTTTCCGAGAGCAAACACAGGTGGCAATGCCGGCAGCCTTGAAGGGTTTTCCTGGCAAGGCCAGCAGCAGTTTTATCCGGCCAGTGTTGTCAAGGTAGCCTATCTGGCGGCCGCGCAGGCGGCTTTGCGCGATGGGAAGATGATGCCGCATGATGAATTGGACCGCGCCATCACAGACATGATTTTGTGGTCAAGCAATAACGCGACCAATTATGTCATTGACATGCTATCGGGTACCACCGGCGATACGCTGTTGCCCGAGGCAGAAATGAAGCAATGGTTTGAACAGCGCCAGGGCGTGAACCGATTCTTTGGTGGTCTGGGCTGGCCGGAGGCGGAGGGCATTAATGTTTGCCAGAAACTCATGGATGATGATCGCTACGGGCGGGAAAGACTGTTTGTCACTTTGGACGGCAAAAATAATCACAACTGCCTTAGCAGTGATTTTGTGGCGCGCCTGCTCAGTGAAATCTGCAGCGGGACATTCCTGGATGCTGCGATGAGCCAGGGGGCGGCAAGGTATCTGAAGCGCTCTTTGGCGCCAGACTTCAAGGTTCTGCCGCATTCGCAGGTAAACGGATTCCTGGGAGAGCATCTGCCGCAAAACCTGGAATACTATTCCAAGGCAGGGTGGAATGGCTGGACCGGCGATGCGCTGTCCAGCTACAACAGGCACGACAGTGCGCATTTTCTGCTACCGCAGGACCAATGCAAGGCGTATGGTGCCATTACGATTGTGGTTTTTTCCCATGGCAAGGCAGTGTCTGAAGACATCACCTTTCTGCCGCAGATCGGCCAGGCGTTATTCAATATCCTGGCGCAGTACTGAGTCTGAGCGGCACGCGGGCGCTGGCACCGCTGATACTGTAGGGCGCAAGGCCCGCAAGCGCCGCGCAATCAAGACAGCGCGGCCGGAACATTGACTTGCGGTAATGGCAATCTGCCCGGCCAACGCATTCGCTTGAACTACTCCCCCGCGCCTGGTTGTTCTGCAACCGTTGCAGTGGATATGGGCTGTTCTGGCGCAAGAAACTCGGTGGAAGGGCGGCCGTCGGAGTTGTGTTGCAGAATGCGTGCGGGTCGACCCTGCGCGTCGAGCATTATTTGGCCAATGCCCGCGCTGTTCCATAAGCGTTCGCCGCTGCGGCGTTGATCCGGCAGGCGCGGCTGTATTTGCAGATGTCGCCGTTGCGTAAACCAGTTCAGTGGCGAGCGTGGTGAATAAAGCCAGCGGTTAAGGCGATCCAGCCAGTCCAGCAGCCGTCGTGGAAATTCATTCTTGATGCCGCTGCTGGTGATCTGCCAGATGTGCGGTGTGCGATCACGGTCGCGGACCTGCACATCGTACGCAAAGGAATAGTGCACATCGCCCGACAGGATAACGTAATTGCCCGGTGTGCGCGAATGGCGGAAGATGCTCAGCATGACACTGGCTGAACCGCGATGGGTCATCCAGTTTTCTGCGTCAACCGTTAGCGCGTGGCCGGCGAAGGTGCATAGGCGTTGCACCACTTCAATCAGCTTGACACCAAACATGGGCGTGGGTGAGACGATCACGGCGGCCGTTTCATCAAGCAATTCATGCTGCAAGTCGGTCAAAGACTCCCAGTCCATCAGTCCGGACGGGCGGCTGGGCAATCTCCTGCTGTGCCAGCGGCGTGTACGCGTATCAAGAACGATCACGGTCGGGTGTGTGCGTAGCACATAGTCCCATTGATTGAATGAAAGCAGGCGGGTGATCAGCGCATCCTGCGCGGCGGCGTTCAGGTGACCTGTGGCGTCTGGTGTGGCGGCAAGGGCGCTCATGTCATCCAGCACCGCGTCGAACGCATCGGGACGATTACCCCAGCCCTGGCATAGCATGTAGGCCACCAGCGCGTTGCCGACGATGCGTCGCGAGAATGGATGTTCATAGGCGGTGGTGGCCCACTTGGCCGACAAATTCCAGTCATCGGTGATGTCGTGATCATCAAAGATCATCAGGGTCTGCACATGCGCGAGCAAGCGGGAAGCCTTGGGCAGGTCGCGACGGAAGCCCTGCAGTATACCGATCTCGCTTCGCCATTGGCGTGCGTGTTCGACATCAAGCGCGGGCATGGGTGGCTCGGGCACGAGTTGCCACGGTACAGGCGACCAGACCAGCAGATACATGGCCATGACTTCGGCCAGGGTCACCAGGTGGTTGTGTGCGCTGGTAGTCGTAAAAATCGGTTTTTCCACGCCGCCAAAGAAGCGTTCACGCAGCGCCTCGTTCGATTTGAATGCGGGCAGCAGGTCTTCGCGGCGGTAATAGCCTGCCGGGTGAGCGTACAGCGCTTCGCTGTCGGCTACAACGGCGCCCTCAAGATATTCGCCGTACAGGCCCAGGCGATCAATCAGTGCGTGGATGGCCGCCAGCATGGGGCCGGCCACGTCATCAGCATAAATCTGGTCGCCACATAACATGAGCATGGCCGGTCGTGTGTCGGTCTGCCCGATGTGCCCGGCCAACAGCTCGTCGGCTCGCGCCAGCCCATCGCGCGCTGGGTGATGCGGCTTGCGACATGAGCCAAAGAGAATGTCGTCGGCACGACTGCGCAGCACCAGGGTAGGTTGAGTGGCGCCTTCATGCAGCAGATGCGGCGCCCATTGTGCAATGTTCGCTTCAACCCCGTTGGCCAGGGTCGCGACCAGATCATAGGCAATGACCGTGTCCTGCGGTAGCTGCTCGGACAGGGCGACATCGATCAGATGCAAAAAGGCATGACGGCCAAAGGGAATGACGCGACAGCTTGTCGCATCAAGCGTCACTCGCCTGGGCGATTCGCCGACTGGGGCGAGCAGCAGCGTAAAATTAAGCGGTACGCTGCCGACCAGCCAAAGCACGAGGCGGCTGGGTTCCAGGCGGCGCAGGATCGGGCCGGCGAGTACGGGCGGAAGGATGTTGGACTTGGATGTTTGGGTCAATCGAAGCAGGGCGATCTATTACGAATCTAAGATGAGAATGACCAGATTAGTATAACAGGCGTGTCAGCTGTGGTTAAAGCTTGTGCAGGGCCGTGTGCATCACATATGGCTTATGGTATTCGAATGAAACAGGTTGATGCTGACGGGCAGTTCGGGAAATATTTCCCTACCTTTGCTGTTGATTACCGGGCTTCCCATGGATTGAGCATCACCACGCCAGAGGATTGAAAATCCGCCACATTTCGTGTCACTAAGGTCAGGCCATGAACAAGTGCTGTTGCCGCGATCAGGCTGTCCATGGCTGGTCTTGGATCTGGTACATGAAGCAGTGCACAACGCTGAGCGACTGCGATGTCCACAGGTAGAATGCGTCCGGAGAAAGCAGGCAAAACATGGTTCTCCAGCCATGTGCGGAAAATAGCGCCTTGTGTCGGTTCGCGACGCTCGACCAGTAACACGCCCAGTTCCAGTTCCTGTATGGTGATCGCAGACAAGTAAAGGTCGATGGCATCCACGCTGTCTGCCCACTGCGCTACATTTTTGTCGGCGCGACCCAGGCGAACTTTTCGCAATTCTGAGATCACATTGGTATCAAGCAGGAACATCAGGAAAAATCCGCAGATTTTGCCAGGTCTGGCGAACGTGGTGTTTCAAAATCACCGTCAGCAATGCCCGGCATAGCCAGCAAATCGGCAATCTTTCTTTGGCTTCCGGTAATGCGTCGATACAATTCGATGCTCATTAGCACATGAGCCGGGCGGCCTCGGTCTGTAATAAATACCGGCCCATTGTTTGCGGCGCGTTTTGCTTCACTCGCCCCTTGGTTGAACTCGCGACTGGTCATGCTGGTAAAGGTCATCGTGGCACCTATTTGAATGTGAACATTGTAGATATGTTACTACATGCGCAATTCCTGTGCAAATCTAGCGGTTATAGCCGAATTGGCCAATCCATGGCAGTGGTCATTGATTGCTACGCCGGCAGAATCAACGGCAATCGGAAAGCCGACTGAGTTTTTTCTTATTTTCGATGCTTCGCCGCGCATGTTCACGGCACAGCGCTTCGGCGCGCGTTCCTTCCCGTTGAATGATGGCCTCAAAGATCGCTTCGTGATCTTCCTGAGCACGAGTAAAAAACTCCAGTTCTATCTCCGGATAGTCGCCAATTGACCCCAGATTGCTGGCGCGTGCAAAGACGGTTCGCGATACCGTCTGCATTGATTCGGCAAGATGGGTATTGCGTGCCACTGTGATCAGGGCATCATGAAATTGCTTGTTATTGTCTGCCCAGGACTCGACAAACAGCTGGCGCGTTTCCCGTGTCCACGAGCATATCAGCTCGCGGCCCTTGTCCACAAGCATGCGCAGCCAGGCACTGTCTTTATCAGAGATTACCGTTTCAGCGATCCGCCGCGCCGCGTAGCCTTCCAGCACACCTCGCAGCTCCAGTGCTTCGGCCACTTCATCCATGTTGATCTCGCGCACCCGAAACCCCTGGCGGCCAGATTTTTCAACATAACCCAGGCGTTCCAGTTCGCCCAGGGCAAGACGCAAGGGCGTACGGGAAACATTGAGTTCAGCAGAAAACTCGATTTCCTTGATGCGTGAACCCGCTGGCAATGATCCTTTGAGGATTCGCCTGCGTAATTCTTCTGTGACGGTTTTTATTAGTGTGGACATGCAAATGAAATAAGGGCGGCGCCAGCCATGCGGAATCGGCCCACGTAAGTCCAGATTATAGCCAGAAACGCCGACGCCGTTATGTCTGGCATGGCTGATTCAATCCACGGTCGCGCCGATATCCCGGACAATGGCGCCCAATCGCTGCTTTTCCTGTTCAGTGAATGTCTGAAACTGCTCCGGCGTCATGGGAGAGGGGACTGCGCCCCGGCCACGCAGGCGCTGATCGGTTTCCTTAAGCTTGAGTGTTTGATCAATAGCCGCGTTCATTTTATTAATGACCTCCGGTGGCGTGTCAGCCGGTGCGTATAATCCATCCCAGGCATAAAATTCAAATCCTTTCAGCCCCGAGGCGTCCAAAGTGGGTACCCCGGGCAATGATGGGCTGGGGGTCTTGCTCGTGACCGCGAGCGCTTTGAGTCTTCCCGCTTTGATCTGTGAAATAACATTGGGCGTGACATCGATAATGAAATCAATCCGGCCGCCAATAATATCGGTTACGGCAGCCGCGTTGCCTTTGTAGGGTACGTGAGTGACAGGCATGCCCGTTTGCTTTCTGAACATTTCGCAAGCCAAATGTGATGATGTTCCATTTCCAGCGGACCCACAGGTCAAGGGCTTGTCCGTCGCAGTGCGATACTTCAGCATATCGGCAATGGTGCCGATTCCCTTTGCATTATCCTGTGCAACGACCAGGGTAAGTTCGATTGTTGAAAAGCGCCCCACTGCTTTCAATTGCTCTGGCTTATAGCCTACCGATTTATACAGGGCATGGTTGATCGCCTGGGTGCCGTTGGTGCCATACAGGAATGTATATCCTTCAGCCTTGGCGCGCGCAGCTGCAGCACTGCCGATATTGCCCCCAGCGCCGGGATGGTTTTCTACCACAATACTTTGCCCGACTGTTTTTGCAAGCGGGTCTGCAACCAGTCTGGCCAATGTATCTCCTCCTCCTCCTGCCGCGAAGGGGACGATAAGGGTAATAGGGCGGTCCGGCCAGTTTGTATCCGTCTGGGCGCCAAAGGCGGCGGATCCGGCCATCATTGCTGTGATGCCCACAGCCAGCATTGTTGCTTTTGTTTGTCTCATCTGTGTCCTCGCTTAAGGAGTAAATTTTTATCGTTGAATAACTGCATCGTTGCACTGCCCACGGCCAACATCAAAAACGCATAGATTTGTACACCAGCCGTACCAGGCATCATCAGGGCGATGGGCTCACTGATCAGGCAAACCGGATACATGCTTAACCACATCAGTCCCGTGCTAATAACCGCGCCTGTTCGCGGTCCGCGTTGTGGCCGCTTTCCTATGTGCCAGGCCGACATGAGCATCATCAGCAAGAACGAACAAGGAAAGGCCAGGCCATGCGCCAGGGAATAGACAGACGTAAACTTACTGAGCAGATCCGCTTGCGTGCATTGTGCAAGCCACAGCGTGGCATTGATATTGCGCGCATCCATGCCGGCAACAAGCCAGCACCCGAGCAACCATACGCCGGCACCAAGCGCGCTCATGGTTCAGTCGCCGCAGCAATTGCCCTTAAGAGGGCTGGCGGAGACGCCGCTGTGATTACAGCACCCGCCTTTCCACCAGTCGGCGCCTTCACCAGAACAATACTTGCCGTCTGCGCCGACCATCGTCATGAACATGGGATGATAGTTACGGCATACTTCCAGTTCAGTTTTGACCCAATGCAGCGGGTCCCTTGCATAGTGATCCCAATAATCACCCTGCATGTTGATGCCTGGCACGGCGGGGTTCCAGCTTTCGTCCAGCCAGAGGTCCGGGTCGCCATACTTTGAGCACAGCTTGCGTATGGCAGGATCATCCAGGGCCTGCAGACGCCCGTTTTCAATAACATTTTCATTGTCGCCCGAGCGCTCGGTCGTGTAGTTCGGGAAATAGAGGTGAAGGTGCCAGTGTCCGACCAAATGTCCGGCTCTGGCTGCTTCACGCTCTGCCATGGATGAAATGATGGTGCCAAACCCCATATGGATCACGCCCGAACGCACTCTTTCATAAAGGCAGTTCACAAATCCCGAAGGGAAGTCCTTACGGGGTCGGTGAATGTGGGGATTGGTGCCGATGGACGCTTCCCACCAGTGCATAATGCCCTTGTCAGGGAAACCCGGATACTGGATATCCTTGGTTTTTTCCATGACGTCACGCAATCGGTTCCCGAACTCGCCGCCTTCATTGATCTGCACGATTTTGGAATTCTCTACGATTAACTGGGTCCAGTCGCAGGGCGCTATGTGATTGGTTGTTCCGGCAATGACGCCGCATGCATCCTCCTTGGTGGGGTGGAACATCCAGGGACGGCCTGTGATATGCCCCGGTAAATAGGTCTTGCCGAAGTGTTCATTTCCCCTCCAGGTTTTGGTTACCAAGTCCGGCGCATAGAACTCTCGCTTCTCATCCCAGTATTCATCGTGGTTGGTGAAGGAAATATCGGTTCCTTCGGGATCGGTAATCCTGACTCGCCTGGCGCTCCGGACCCGATCCCAGGTCCATTTGTCGATGGCATTAATAACTTCTATCGGCATCGCATGAGCTGGTGAGGCCAGAATTTCAGGTGTAATAAAAGGCATGCGCTGGATTTTTACCAGACGCTCGGCCAGTACGGGTCCGCCATAACCCATCAGGATCTTGTCGTAAATTTGCCGTTTCTCTTCTTCCTCCCACATGTCCATCCATTCAGCCAGTTCCTTGGTGCGAAACAGGTAGTATTCAACCTCATCGGCACCAACCCACTGCCGGATCGGTCCGCGGTCAATGTACTTGATGTCGTATTTCACCTTGTACTTTTGCAATATCTTCTCGCATGCCTTGATGGTCAATTCACTATGCCAATTGTCCACTCTGAGTAAGACCCGTTCGCCTTCTTTCAGATCCCAGCAGGCATTCAACCCGTGGTTATAGGGACGCTGTGCGACGTGCTCCAGATAAGGCAGCAACTGGTCTTCGTGACTGATCTCTACAAACGGTGGGCAACGCGGCGGACGTTTGCCTTTTAATGGAGGACTGTCATAACGGGGAACGCCTTGCTGTCTATTCGATGCTGTGTCCATGCTGTCTCCTGAATCATAGTTATGAATAATTGCATGCATTTTATAACTTATTAATTATTAAATAAATAATATGCATGCATTATGTCATTAATAAGATATATAGGTATTTTCAGACATGACTTTTTCAGCGCGAGTAGGCCAAGGCAAAAAGCCTGTGCAAGCCACGACAAAACAAAAAGCGACTATCGAATGCCGGTGAGAATATGCGCACCCAAAGCGGTTTGCTCCCGGAGGTTAGCAACCGTTTTCGATGCAAATTTTGCCGCGCCAAACCAACACTGTTCATGTATGATTGCGTAACGTTTAGAATTTTTAAGTAACATTGCGCCGGTGTCCGACAGGAAGCTGGGCCACCCATTACCAATGCGAGGCTTCGCAGCGGTCCGTACAGCAGACCTTTTGGATGACTATGGCAAGAACTGGCAGATTGCATACATTGTTTTTATTGGCCGTCACCGCCGACATGCTGGCCGGCACGGTTCATGCACAGATGGCAAATCGCTTGGGCGATCCGCAAATGTGGCGTACCAGCGAATATCAGGCCCAGTGGGGTCTGGATTTCATTGGTGCTGCAGATGCTTATGCACTGGGGCTGGATGGCAGCGGCGTTAAAGTGGGTGTGGTCGATTCCGGAATCGATGTGAATCACTCCGAATTTGCCGGCCGTATTGGTGGCGGATACGATTATGTCGGTCACTCTTCCAACCTGGTCGACTATGGTGGTCACGGTACGATGGTGGCTTCAGTCGTGGCGGCCAACCGCGACGGTGTGGGCATGCACGGCGTCGCGCCGGCAGCGACAATCTACAGCGCTATCATGCTCGGCCACAACGACGCGAGCAATAGCGTATTTGATGGCCAGATCGGCGCTGCCTGGGACGGCCTGCGGGAGCAAGGCGTGCGTATCATCAATAACAGTTGGGGCAATGCTGGCAGGACGATTGTTGATGAGCCGGCAAAATTTTGGATCGAGACCCAGCCGAATCTGGTGGCTGCAGCGCGCCGTGCAGTTGACGGCGGTGCCCTGATGATCTTTGGCGCTGGCAATGACGGTGGCATGGATCCCGCCTACCCAGCTGGCTTGCCTTATTATCTCCCGGAGCTGGCATCCGGCTGGCTGGCCGTCGCCGCGCTGGCACCAGGCCACATGCCCGAATGGTCGAATCGTTGCGGCGTTGCCATGGCCTGGTGTCTGTCCGCGCCGGGTGGAAGTGACGGTTGGGCTCCGGATGATAGCGGGCAATGGGTATGGATCGATGACCGTGACGATATTATGGTTGCGTATCCTGGTGGTGGGTATAGCAGGCAATGGGGCACTTCGTTGGCGGCTCCGCATGTTGCCGGCGCCGCAGCGCTGGTCGCGCAGCGATTTCCCTACATGAGCATGGCCCAGGTGCGACAGGTATTGCTGGGGACGGCTAAAGATGTGGGCGACGAGGGCGTGGACGAGATTTTTGGCTATGGTCTGCTTGATGTCGGGGCAGCTGTGCGAGGCCCCGGCAAGTTCGATTGGGGCGATTTCAGTGCGGCTATTTCCCAGGGCAGCAGCACCTGGTCAAACGATATCACGGGCGCCGGCGGGTTGGTCAAGTCGGGCAACGGTGTGCTGGTTCTTGAGGGCAACAGCAACTATCGCGGAGCTACACAAGTCAATGGTGGTGTACTTGCTATTGATGGAAGCATTGCGTCCGATACAGTGGTCAATACCGAGGGCATGCTCGCGGGCAATGGCACTATCATCGGCACGGTGGATAACCGGGGTATGGTTGCAGCCGGCAGCCCCCAGGACGGTGGTGCCTTGACGATCGAAGGCGATTATATACAGCGCAAAAACGGGTCTCTGTTTGTGCAAGCCTGGGCGCCCGAAGGCACCAGCCGCCTTGATATTACCGGTACGGCGCAAATTGAAGGTGGCGCGGTAACGGTTGAGCTGGCGCCTGGCCGGTATCGTGGCGACCAACGTCACACGATC
The DNA here is from genome assembly GCF_004217095.1 of Advenella incenata. Classification (GTDB taxonomy): domain Bacteria; phylum Pseudomonadota; class Gammaproteobacteria; order Burkholderiales; family Burkholderiaceae_B; genus Advenella; species Advenella incenata. The sequence goes on from NZ_SHKO01000002.1 coordinate 680,435, forward strand.
GTATCGGCCGCGACCGGCGTTTCGGGCCGGTACGATGCACTGAGTGAGCGCTACGCATTTCTGGATCTGTCCCTTGCGTATGATCCGAAACATATCTATCTGGATATCAACCGCAACGCGACTGCCTTTGCCGATGTGGGGGCAACAGGCAACCAGCGGGCCGTGGGCGCGGGCATTGAAAGCCTGGGCCTGCCGGCTGCCGGGCCTGCAGCGGTCATGACAGATGTGATCAGCGACAGCAATGGCACGGGTCTTTACGATCGAGTTATTCTGATGGACGCAGGCGCTGCCCGCAACACGTTTGACAGCTTGTCGGGCGAAATGCATGCAAGCGTAGCTTCTTCCCTGATTGATGATAGTCGTTACGCGCGTGATGCCATAAGCAACCGTTTGCGCGCGGCGTTCAGTGTCGTTCAGGCGGCATCGGTTGCCGGGGCTGCTCCATCGACAGACGGCGTGCCCGTTACCGCCTCGTCTGCTGCCTGGGCGCAGGCGTTTGGCGCCTGGGGACATCTATCGTCTTCTGGCGGCACGGCGCGCTTAAATCGCTCCAGTAGCGGTTTCTTCGTGGGTGCCGACGGCAAGCTGGGCGACACCTGGCGGGCCGGTCTGATGGGCGGGTATGGATCCAGTTCGCTGCGTGTTGACGAGCGTAGTTCATCGGCATCGGTCGACAGCTACACGCTGGCTGCGTATGCTGGCACTGAGCAAGGCGCGGCAGCACTGCGCCTGGGCGCGGCACACACCTGGCATAAAATTGATACTAAGCGAGCGATCCCGTTGTTCGCACGAACCGCCACAAGTGATTATCGCGCCCGCACGGCACAGCTGTTTGGGGAAACAAGCTACCGTTTCGATATTAATGGCGCCACGATCGAGCCCTTCGCGCAACTGGCTTATGTACGCTTGCATACTGATGGCTTTAGCGAGGGCGGGGCGGCAGGTCTGGTTGCGCGCAGTGGTAGCCAGGGCAACACTTTCAGCACGCTTGGCATGCGCGGCGAAGCCGTTTTGGGCAACACCAACACAAGCCAGTTGATCGCGCGCGCCACAGTTGGCTGGCAGCACGCCTTTGGTCGTGTCTCTCCCCAGACACGTTTTTCTTTTGAGGGCGGCAACCCGTTTACGATCGAAGGCGTGCCGCTGGCCCGGGACGCGCTGGTACTGGATGTGGGGCTGACCCTGCAGACTGCGTCGAATCTGAGTATCAATGTGAGTTACACGGGACAGATCGCGCGGCGTTCAGTGAACCAGGGCATTCGGGGCGGATTAAGCTGGCGATTCTGAATGCCGGATCAGGGACGCGGCGGTGGCGACGGCCAGCGTGCTTATGTCTGCCAATGTGATCAGCGTTTTGCTGTGTTTTTGGCGTCGGGCTTCAATATCGCTCGCCAGCGGGCGATCTCGGTTTTGATCAGCTCTGAAAACGCTTGGGGCGAAGAGACTTTGACTTCGCCGTCGATAACGGCCAGTCGCCTGGTCACTTCCGGATCGGCGAGGCTTTGTTTGAGCGCGCGGTTTACTTTCAGAACAATATCTGGCGGCGTGCCTGCGGGTGCCAGGATACCCCACCACACCAGGGCCTCGAAGTTGTCCAGTCCCTGCTCCGCAATGGTCGGTGTGTCGGGAGCAGAGTGTAGTCGCGCTCGTCCCGAGGTACCCAGCAGCTTGACTCGTTTGTCATCCAGTTGCGCCTTGATTTGCGACAAACCGGTAAACGTCATGTCTACATGCCCGCTTGCTACATCCAGCAAGGCCGGCCCGGCCCCACGATAGGGCACTTTCAGCAAATTCAATTGTGTGGCTTCACGAAAGAGCTCTGCAGCCAGGTCGCTCGCCGAGCCCGCTCCCGATGTCGCAATCGTCAATTGTTTGGGGCTCGTTTTGGCGTTGGCAAGAAGGGCTTGAATATTGTCGGCTTGCAGGGTTGAGCGCGCAGCCAGTCCCATGGCATAGGTAATGACCAATCCTACCGGCGTAAAATCTTCTGGGGTTTTGTAGGGCAGAGTGGGCAACAGGGTGGGGTTGGTCGCAAAGCTTGGGCTAACGATGAGCAGGGTATAGCCGTCAGGGGCTGCTTTGGCGACGGCTTCGGTTCCGATCACGGTATTGCCGCCACCGCGATTGTCGACAATAACCGGTTGCTTGACCATGGCGGAGAATTTATCAGCCCACGCGCGCACGATAAAGTCGCCACCGCCGCCGGCAGCAAACGGAACGATAATACGTATTGGCTTATTGGGGTAGTCGCCTGCGCTGGCCGCATAACTTGGGGCGGCGGCCAGAGCGCTTGCCAACAGTGCAGCTTTGATCAGATGTTTCATCATGTCTCTCTCCATTGAATGGATTGGAATTGTCATTTCTTGTAGAGTGATCAAACTTAAAGGATCCAACAGTATACTATTGTGCACTAATGTGTATTTAAAGTAAACTGCGGGTATTCTCCCATGCTGAGGGGTAGTTTCATGAAAAGTCCGATTGACGTTTTGCGCAGCTATCGCCCTCACAACGGGACGCTTAATGACGCGTTTTCCAGTCGCTGCCAGCACCGGACAGACGATGTCTTTATTATCCAGTCGGGCGCATCGCTTACCTGGGGGCAATTCGGGGCGCGCTATGACAGGCTGGCACGTGCGTTGAAGGCGCGAGGCGTTGGCCGGGGCGATCGGGTTGCCGTCGTGGGGCGCAATGACATGACTCATCTGCTGGCGCTATTTGCCCTGGCTCGTCTGGGCGCGGTCATGGTGCCGATGAATCCGGATTACAGTACGCGCGAATTAACCTATGCCTTTAACCATGCCGACGTCAAAGGCATTATCGCTCAGGCCGAACTTCTGCAATCGATTGAGCAGGCCACGCAGGCGATGGTGCAAAAGCCATGGACATTGCTGTGGGGGCAAAGTCCGGCCGGCAACGCCGCCTCTGTCGAACAGGCTATTGATAATGCGCCAGATCTTCCTCTTTCGGACGAGGGGAGAGCCACCGACACCTGCGTCATTATCTATACCTCGGGCACTACCGGATATCCGAAAGGTGTGATGCACAGCCAGCATAATTTATTGCTGGCAGGAGAAGCGAATGTGGCGCGTTTGCATATGCAGCCGGATGATCGGGTGATGATTATTCTTCCCTTTTTCCATGTCAATGCCTTGTTTTATTCCATGTGCGGCGTGCTGGCTGCAGGCGCCAGTATGATCATCGAACCGCGGTTTTCGGCTACGCACTTTTGGAATACGGCAGCCGATCAAGGCGCGACCATCGTCAATATTATCGAAGCGATTGGCACGATCCTGTGCGCGCGCGACCGGTCTGAATATCGCCCGGACCATCGTTTGCGGGTTGTGTATGGCGTGCGCAAGAAGGCGGCCGAAGTATTCCGACGCGAATTTGGCATCGATCATTTGTTCTCGGGTTTTGGGATGACTGAAATCCCGGGGGTAACCTGCAATCCCTACGATGGGCCGGATAAAGCCGGCAGCATGGGGGTGATCGGCGCCCATCCGGATCCGGACAGGCCGTGGGCCGTATGCCGGGTGGTTGATGATGACGGTTGTGATGTCGGCACGGACCAGGCTGGTGAGTTGTGGGTGAAATCGCCCATTGTCATGCAAGGATATTTTCGCGATCCCGAGCAGACCGAGCTGGCCTTTCATGACGGCTGGCTCAAGACAGGCGATTTGGTGCGGCGTGATGCCGAAGGCTTTTATTTTCACATCTCCCGCAAGAAAGACATTATCAGACGGCGCGGTGAGAACATCGCTGCAGCCGAACTTGAAATGGTGATTGGCGAACATCCGAACGTCTTTCAGGTCGCTGCGTTGGCGGTGCCTTCTGAAATGGGCGAGGACGATATCTTTGTGGCCGTGGTTGCCAAGCCGGGCCTGGCGCTAAGCGAATCTGAGGTGGCTGCTTGGTGCGCGGACCGGCTTGCCGCTATCAAGGTGCCGCGTTATGTTGTTTTACTTGAAACCTTGCCGCTTACTCCCACTCACAAAATCGCCAAGGCAGTGTTGCGTAACGATGCGCAAATACGCGCCAGGGCGGTGGATTTGCAAGGATGAAAACCTCGCTGGCAGCTTGCTTGCCGGTTAAGTGCAACTGGACTGGCGCATGCTGCGCCCCCTAATCTATCAGCGCAAAGGACAATGACACATGGCTAAACGCAAACAGCTTAGAACCGATATCAGTTGGAGTACCGAAGATACGATCACCATCAAGGGCCTGGACCTTTGCCGGGACATCATGGGCAAGGTCTCGCTGGGCGATATGGCCTTTCTGGAATTGACCGATCGCCTGCCCGACGAACGGGAGTCCCGGGTATTCAATGCGCTGGCTGTCATTTTGGTGGAGCATGGCATGACGCCTAGTGCAATCGTGACCCGCATGACCATTTGCGGTGCACCTGAGGCCATGCAGGCCGCAGTGGCTGCCGGCTTGAATGGACTTGGCAGTGTGTTTGTTGGCAGTATGGAGAATGCGGCGCGATTGCTGCAAACCGCGTTGCCGGATCCGGCCGCAGAGGTAGATATTGCTGCGCTTGCCAGGCAGATTGTTGAGCAGGAGCGCAGTAATGGCAGAACCATTCCCGGGATCGGCCATCACATTCATAAACCTGTGGATCCGCGTGCACCGCGCTTATTCGACATAGCCCAAGAAAATGGTTTTTCGGGGCCGTATGTCGCGTTAATGAAGGCGGTGGCCGATGAAGCCGGCAGGCAACTGGGCAAGAGCCTGCCCGTGAATGCGACAGGGGCGATTGCCGCTGTGGCCAGTGAACTGCAGATTCCGTGGAATATTGTTCGGGGAATTGGCGTGATGGCTCGCGCAATTGGGTTGGTGGCACATGTCCTGGAAGAGCTGCGTGATCCCATGGCGCGGGAAATCAAAGCCATGGTGGAGGAGCAGGCCACCGCGCATCATCGCTGAATGCTGGCCGGGTAGATAGTGATGATGGCTGCTATTGCTGTAGCCGCGCGTCGGGTGCTACAGCCGGTCACAAACCGGCGCCGGACAGATACTCGAATATCTAAAGACCAAGGCGTTATCACTTTAATAATGATGATGCGTTTATCATTATGTCAATATCGATATTGATGATGAGCGCCACGGTGAGCGTGGTGTAGCCAGTCATCCCTATTTGGAGTTGTATTCAAACTATGAGTAAAGATTCTTCAATTCATGCATCGGCCCCCGGCGCTGCACAAGATCTTGTGCAGGCACGTTATCAGCAGGCTGCATTCATTCCAGACGAAGTCAATGCAACCATAGAGACGCTGTTTAACCATCGTTCGGTGCGCGCCTATACGGACGAGGCGCTCAAGCCAGGCACCCTGGAGTTGCTGGTTGCGGCTGCGCAGTCAGCCTCCACCTCGTCCAATTTGCAGACCTGGAGCGTGGTCGCAGTTCAGGATGCCGCACGCAAGGACCGGTTGGCGCAACTGGCCGGCAACCAGGAGCACATACGACGCTGCCCGCTATTTCTGGTCTGGGTGGCCGACCTGTCGCGCCTGAAGATGCTAGGCGTCAAGCGCGGCGTGGCGCATGATGGCCTGACGTATATGGAGGCGTTCCTTGTTGCCGCCATCGATTCGGCGCTGGCGGCGCAGAATGCGGCGGTTGCTGCCGAATCAATGGGGTTGGGCGTGGTCTATATCGGTGGGATGCGCAATCATCCCGAGCAAGTGGCCAAAGAGCTTGGTTTGCCCGAGTATGCATTCGCGACTTTCGGTATGTGCATTGGCTATCCGGATCCGCTTAAACCAGCGTCGGTCAAACCACGCCTTCCTCAGGCGGCGGTACTGCACAAAGAGCAATACGATGCCTCTGCCCTGGAGGCGTCGGCGCAAAGTTATAACGCGACCATGGATGAGTTCTATAAGGCGCAGGGCATGAAGAACAACGGGCCGTGGGATCTGCATTCTCTGAACCGGATCCGCGGACCGGAAGCGCTGACCGGCCGCCATCGGCTGGTTGAGGCGCTGAATAATCTGGGGTTCAAGCTGCGATAAGGGTATCCTGAGGGCCGGCAGGCGGGTGCGCTGCGGGCTCTTGCACTCCAGTTCCTGCAAATAAAAAGTGCTTGACTTAGAGCGCACTCTAACTTCTACCATTACGCCATGGAATCCTATCTGACCATCGACGAAGTCGCCAAGCGCACGGGCCTGACGGCCTACACCTTGCGCTACTACGAGCGCATCGGCCTGATTGCTTCAATCGCCCGAACAACGGGCGGGCAACGGCGCTATGCGGCATCGGACATGGCCTGGATTGAATTTCTGCTACGGTTGCGGACGACGAATATGCCAATCGGCAAGATGCAGACGTTCGCAAGACTGCGTGGCGTTGGGGACTCTACGGTATCGGATCGTCGCCAGATGCTGGAAGAACACTTGACAGACGTTCTTTCGGAAATCGAGGCATTGCGCCAATCGGCAGATGCTTTGCAGGCAAAAATCGACTATTACCGCTCACTTGAGCATCCCTCGGCGCCGGATTCACCCTCTGATGAAGGACATGGTAATGAAGAACGAAAGCCGCTACGAACGAGGTCTCGCAAAGCTGCGGGAGATTGATGGGAAGGCCGGTGAGCACGTCCTGGAAAGTCTCGATGGGATTGCCCCGGACTTTGCGCGATATCTGATCGAATTCCCCTTCGGGGATATTTATAGCCGGCCTGGTCTGGACCTCAAAAGCCGGGAGATTGCGGTCGTGGCCGCGCTTACCGCGCTGGGCAATGCAGCGCCTCAGCTCAAGGTGCATATTCAGGCCGCACTCAATGTGGGCGTGACAAGGACGGAAATTGTCGAAACCATTATGCAGATGGCAGTCTACGCCGGATTTCCTGCAGCGCTCAATGGACTGGCAGTCGCAAAGGAAGTGTTTGCACAGGAAGCCGAGCAATGAAGCCGATAGTGGTTCATACTGCCCTTGCCATGGGCTTGGGCAAGAACTGCGTGAATGTCAGGCTTAATGAATCTGGCATGCCTGCCGCTTCAGCAACTGAACATATAAGGGGCTGGCGCCGTACTCTGGATATAATGGTCCGTTCCTTACCTCATCCATTTTCGGCAGTGCGCGAACAATGAAATCTAAAAACGCGAATGATTGACTTATGCAAAAACGTTTGACGCCTTCCATCACTGCTTTACAGTGTTTTGAAGCGGTAGCGCGACATATGAGCTTTACGCGTGCCGCCGAAGAAATGCACTTGACGCAAAGTGCGGTCAGCAAGCAGATCGCACAGCTCGAATCAATCCTGAAACACCCATTGTTTCGCCGCGTCAGACAGCGCTTACAGTTGACGCCTGCCGGACTGCTGTATCAGTCTGAAGTCAAAGAAATACTGACACGAATTGATATGTCCTCACGCTATATCCTCTCTTATGGCAGCGAAACCGAGGTTCTGACGATCGGTACGCAGCCGACGTTCGGCGCGCGCTGGCTCATACCACGCCTGAATCGGTTCATGAAAGAAAATCCGAGTATTCATATCAAGGTACAAAGCGAGCTCAAGCCATTTGATCTCGTGCAGGCCAATATTGATATCGCTTTTTTTTACGGACGGGGAACATTGCCCGGGGCGGAATGCAAGGAGATGTTCGAAGCGGGGATGGTACCGGTGTGCCATCCTGATCTGATGCCGCAAGAAGGTATCGGCGAACTGGCCAGTCTGGCAGATATGAGTCTGATTCAATGCGCGTCGCGTCCGGAGGCATGGCACGATTGGTTTTTTCATCAGAATTTTCATACAAACAGTAGCTATAACGGCCCCAGATTCGACACGTTCTATATGTGCATGAGGGCAGCGCAGGCCGGTTGCGGCATTGCCATGGTACCGCGCTTGCTGGTTGACGAAGAATTGCGTGATGGCAAATTGATTATTCCCTGGCATTATGAACAGCCCAGTGATGGATCGTACTTTGTTGCCTATTCGGAGCACTCTGCAGAAGTGCCGAAAATCAAAGCCTTTGTGGCATTTGTCCAATCAGAGGTCGCCAGTGGCCTGTAAGTGCAAGCGCACGGGTTCATGAAAAAAAGGAATGATGGGGTCATATTTTTTCATTTGGCTGACACTATCGAACGTGCTTTAATGGCTGTCTTTGTTGCTTGCCTTCCGGGTTGACCCGGGGAAACGGCACCCGGTCAGCGCGGTCAAAGCACCCAAAGGGTTTGCACCTGCTGTTCCGGATATTCTCACCTTTGTAATCCCGGTGTCCTGCATACCGTGTGAGTGAGATTTCAGAAGTCATAACAGCAGAGAAGCATATGAAGAACGTTGATCGCTACTATTCCATATCCGACTTTGAAAAGAAAGCCAGGAAACGTTTGCCTCGTTGCGTGGCGGGTTACGTGTGTGGCGGCACCGAGGATGAAGCCTCTTTATCCGAGAGTCTGTCTGTCATGAAGCGCATCGGGTTCAGGCATCGAGGCCTGCAGCCGGTCGAGCAGCGTTCGAGCGAGATATCCATTTTCGGGCATACCTATGCAATGCCCGTGGGATTTGCTCCTACAGGCTTTTCCGCTATCGTGATGCATGAATGTGATCTGGCGCTTGCCACAGTGGCAATGCAGGCCCGGATTCCGTTTGTGATCAGCGGAGCGTCGAACGTGCCGCTGGAACAATTGCAACAGGCCACCGGGAATCGGTGCTGGTATCAGGCATATCTTCCTGGTGATACTCCGCGTATCGACAAACTGCTGACACGGTTGAAGCGGGCACAAATTCCGGTGCTAGTTGTGACCGTCGACACCTGCGTTGCCGGCAATCGCGAGAACATCAAGCGACTGGATTTTACCGTGCCCTTCAAGATAAGTCCCAGACTGATCCTGGACGGGATATTGCATCCGCAATGGAGTGTGAATGTTTTCATGCGAACGCTGATCAAAAGCGGTGTTCCCAGATTCTCCAATCTTTACGAGGAAATTGGCCCGCCCATTACGGAAGATCCGCCTAACGGATTTCGTGGCGGCCGCGATAAGCTGTCCTGGGAGCACATACGCTGGATACGGGAAAACTGGGATGGCAAGCTGGTGCTCAAAGGCGTGATGCATCCGGAAGATGCCCGGGCGGCAGTAGCGGCAGGTGTTGACGGGCTGATTGTATCGAACCACGGCGGAAGGCAATTGGACGGATCTATCTCACCGTTGCAGGCGTTGCCTGATATTGTCGATGCTGTTTCAGGCACGATGCCGGTCATGATCGATGGTGGATTCAGACGTGGTGCCGACGTACTTAAGGCAGTTGCGCTGGGCGCCAGTATGGTATTTACGGGCAGGCCACAGTTATACGGAGCAGCCGTGGCTGGTACAACAGGCATTCGTAAAGTGGTCGATATTTTTCTTTCTGAAATTGATACCAATATGGCTTTGCTAGGCTGCAGCCGTCTGCCAGAGCTGACATCCGATTGCCTGCAGAAGATCGATGCCCCACGGCTATAACGATTGTGATCAAACGCTAAATAGAGCACGAAAATAATACGGCCCCGGCGCTGTCGGGCGATGATACTTTATTGGATGGAACCATGAAGAAATTACAACACCAACTCACGCACCTGGCTGCCATATTGGGACTGTTGGCCGCGCCATTGTCCTATGCGGCGGACGCTGCGACTAATTATCCGACCAAACCTGTCAAGCTGGTTGTCGGCTACGCGCCAGGTGGCACGACGGATATCAGCGCGCGATTAATGGCCGATATGCTTTCCAAAGAACTGGGTCAGCCGTTCATCGTGGAAAACAAGCCCGGTGCAAACAGTAATATTGGGGCCGAGTATGTTGCAAAGTCCAAGGCTGACGGCTATACGCTGCTGGTTGGGTCAATTTCAACTGCAATTAATGCCTCCCTGTATTCCAAGCTGGGGTATGACCCATTGAAGGATTTTGCAGCGGTCGGACTGCTCAATATTGTGCCCAATATCATGGCCGTCAATCCCAAGGTGCCGGTCAAGACAGTAAAAGAGTATATTGAATATGCGAAAAAGAACCCCGATGCGCTGACGTGTGCCTCGCCGGGTAACGGCTCCTCTGCTCATCTTGGTTGCGAATTGTTCAAAATCAAGTCAGGCATTTCCATTCTGCATGTACCCTATCGTGGAAGTGGCCCTGCAGTAGCCGATCTGCTGGGCGGGCAGGTGTCTTCCATTTTTGATAATCTGCCGCCTTTACTGCCCCATGTCCGCTCAGGCAAATTGACGGGACTGGCGGTCACGACAGCCGAGCGCGTGCCATTTGCTCCTGACATTCCTACGATCGCCGAGTCTGGAGTCGAGGGCTTTGACGTGGCTGCCTGGTTCGGTGTGTTCGCACCGGCAGAAACGCCACCTGCGATTATCGAGAAAGTGAATGTGGCGCTCAATAAGGCGCTTGCTGACCCGGCATTGATTAAAAATTACAGCGCGAATGGCTTTTTGATGCCTACAGCGCCCAACACAACGGCTTCGTTCAGGGCATTTGTCGAGAGCGAAGTGAGCAAATGGGGCGAGGTCGTCAAGGCGACAAACCTGAAAATAGACTAAAGGGATTGGGCTGGCGGTTTCGCTGAGATATTCCAGAAGAGCCGAAAAAGACGCAGTTGCAAGGCTAAGTGCCCGGCTTCTGCGTCTTTTGTTTATATAGTTACATCCAAGTTCGTTTTTTGAATCGTCTGCAACGATTAAGAAAAATGCATTCGCTTAATGCAACGCTACATTCGCAATAACTCCTTGGCGTAGTGGGATGAGTCGTTGCGGCTCCTTGCCGTACTCCCGGTTGCGATGAGCGGGTAATTCACAGATATTCACCTGCCAAATAGAGAATACAAGGGATTACCCTGTAAAAAACGACCTGAATATCCATTGCTACGTAGGAAAAATACACATATACTTGTATACAGGTATACAAAAAGGAAGAAAGATGGTCGTTTATCTGGAACACGCTTTTGATCCCCTTTGGGTCAAGGTTGCTAATGCCTTGCGAGATCAAATCCTGCAGGGTCACATTAAGCACGGAGAGTTGCTTTCCGAAAACAAGCTTGCCAGTGAGTTCGATGTAAGCCGAACCCCGGTACGGGAAGCGTTGCGTCTGCTCATGGAAGAGGGCTTGGTCGAAATGCTGGCCGGGCGCAAGGTCAGAGTGATTATCCCACGCCTGGAAGATATCACCGAAATCTACCAAATACGCTGGATCCTGGAGTCAGCAGCATTGCATGAGTTGGGTCAAAATCCCGTGCTCGCCAAGAAAGTGTCGGGGGAGCTCAGAGTATGTCTTGAGCAGGCGCGTCAGGCACTGGATAACAAGAACGTCATGCAATTGGCGACAGCGAACGAAAAATTCCATGGAGTGCTTATTTCTGCTCTAAGGAATCAGCGCATCAGCGCGCAATTTAAGACGATACACAATTTGATTACGCTGTATCGACGACAAACTTTGGAAAGTGACAGTTGGGCAGTGACAGGCGATGAGGAGCATATCCAATTAGTGCAATTCATTGAGCAAGGTGCCATTGATCAGGCATTGGATCTGCTCAAACGGCACTTGTGCGAAGCCAAGAAAGTATTGCGGGAGTATTTGGAGCAATAACTTGCAAACATAAAAAAATCAAGGAGACAAGCCATGATTAGACTAAGACATAGTATGGGAATACTTCTGGCGACACTGTTGGTTCAGACGCCAGCCTGGAGCGAGGAGTTTCCAAAACGTCCCGTGACATTTCTTGTGCCTTTCCCTGCAGGGACAGCAACTGATGTGATTGCACGAATCGTTGGCAACGAACTTAGCAATAAATGGGGACAAAGCGTTGTTGTGGATAACCGGCCGGGAGCCGGTGGCAATATCGGCAGCGAATCAGCCGCCAAGGCGAAGGCCGATGGATATACGGTTCTGTGGGCTACGGTGGCCAACTCCATAAGCACGACACTGTATAAAAATCTCCAATACAACTTTCGTGACGATTTTGATGCGGTAACTTTAGTGACAAAGCTGCCGCTAGTCTTGGTCACTAACCAGAGCCGCAACTATGGAACGGTACCGGACATGGTCGAGTTCTCCAAAGGGCATAAGGAAGCGCTAACTTTTGGCTCGGGCGGTGTGGGCACGAGTAATCACCTGGCTGGTGAGATGTTGAATGCGCTAAGTGGGACCGAGATGGTGCATGTTCCTTATAAGGGAACGCCCAATGCCTATTCTGATTTGATTGCTGATCGAATATCGGTAATGTTCGACAATATTGTACCTGCGATGGTGCAGATCAAGACCGGCAAGCTTAAGCCACTGGCTGTGGCCAGCCTTGATCGCAGTCCTCAGTTGCCCAATGTGCCGACCATGAATGAATCGGGCTACCCGGGCTTTGAGGCTGTGTCGTGGCTGGCGATGGTGGTACCTCACGGAACGCCCGTGGATATCGTTGAAAAAATCAATCGAGATGCTGTAGCGGTTCTTAACGATCCCAAAGTGCAGGAAAAAATGACTACTTTTGGGGCTGAGGCCGAACCGGGTACGCCTGCCGAGCTCGATGCCTTTATTGACAATGAAATTACAAAGTGGGCAAAGGTCATCAAGCAGGCAAATGTGACGGTTCAGTAGCTACAGTCGCCTTGTTATTAGCCAGAATTTAATTAAAAAACAATGAGAGATGAGGTTTGTATGAGTATCAAGGATGTTCAAGAAGATTATGTCGAACCCGCCAAGCGGATCCCCACGTTGATGCAGGTTGACGTAGTGGTGGTCGGTGGCGGTACGACCGGCCCCTTTGCTGCCATCAGTGCGGCACGGCAGGGTAAAACGGTCGCACTGATAGAAAGGTTTGGATCGCTCGGTGGAAATCTTACCTTGGGGTTAAATACCAAACCTTCGGGGGCGCTCATAGGAGGACTGCCTCTGGAAGTGTGGAATCTGGCCCGTACTGAAGGGGGTGCGGGTGACGATTACATGGCACTAACCAAGACCGGAGGCATGAAAATAGCCTCGCCGTGCGATCCGGAGATAATGAAAATACTGCTCACACGATTGTGTGTTGATGCCGGGGTACAGATTCTGTTCGAGACTTTCGTTTCTGCACCGATCATCAATGGAGATGCCGTTGAAGGGGTAGTTATTGAAAGTAAGGCAGGTCGCCAATGCATACGGTCCAAGATCGTGATTGACTGCTCGGCCGATGCGGACATGGCTTATAAAGCGGGTGCGCCATTTGTAATGGGCTCCGGCGGTAAAGAAGAAAAAATGCAGCCAGTCTCAATGTACTTCACAATGTCAAATGTAGACTTGCGCCGCCTGGCTCAGTGGGCTAAGACAACAGACGATGTACCGGCGCAGGCTATTCCTGATACTGATGAGGGTCTGGAGTATGGACTTTGGCTGACGGGTTTTAACAAATTACTGAAGAAATTCCAGGACGAAGAAGGCATTGTCCTTCAGCGCGACAATATTACGCTGAAGACGGCCAACGGTGTCTTGTATGTTAACGGTACACGCGTGCTGGGTGTCGATGTGTTTTCGCCTAAGGAATTTAGTGATGCGCTGATCGAATGCTATCGGCAGATTGAAGGCGTAGCCAAGTTTCTGAAAGATAGAATTCCAGGGTTTGAACAGGCTGGCATCGGACAGATTGCACCGGTCCTTGGCGTGAGGGAAACGCGTCACATCCAAGGCGAATACACGCTGACCGGGAAAGATTCTATTGAAGGCACGCGCTTTGAGGACAGCATCGCAGCAGACGTATCCGCTCTGGATATCCACGACCCCAAAGGCGGAGACGTCGACTTCCAGGGGATGAAGCCTTACGAAATTCCATACCGAAGTCTGATCCCGTTAGGTATCGAGCAGTTGCTGGTGGCGGGCCGGGCGATCTCGGCCGACCATGATGCACATGCCCGCTCCAGAAATATGCCGGCATGTATGGCGATGGGCCAGGCGGCGGGGATTGCGGCATCGGTGGCGATTGATGATGGCGTGTCGGTTCGTAAAGTGGATGTAACCAAGGTCCAATCGATCTTGTCGAAGATGGACATGCCGTTGCATGCTGAAGATGTCGTGCAATAAGGGGGCGCCTATCAATGACGAGCCATGTCGACTACTATTTCAGTGTCGCCAGTCCGTGGACGTATCTTGGCCATGAGCGGTTCAGTAAGCTGGCCGAGAGACATGATCTTGATGTGTCTTTTCGGCCGGTGGATTTTACGCGTGTACTTCATGCGTCGGGGGGCTTGCTGTATCAACATCGCTCCGAGCAGCGCAGACGGTATCGGCAGGTAGAGCTGGACCGCTGGCGCCATTATCTGGATATTGCGCTGACGCTTGAGCCTGCGTATTATCCCGTAGACAGGACGCCAGCCGGTTTGTTGATGGTAGCTTGCAGACATTTGCCTCAGCAAACACGCTTTGGTTTACTGCAAGCGATCCTAGCGTCAATTTGGCGTGACAACCTTGATATTTCAAATTGGCAAGTGCTAACCAGTTTGCTAAACAATGAGGGCCTTGATGCCGATGCTATTCTTGCTGAGACCCGGCAACCAGCATGCCAGCATCTACTGGAGCGACACACGGACGATGCCATAGAGGCAGGCGTATTTGGTGTCCCGAGTTATGTGCTTGAAGAAGAAATTTTTTGGGGGCAGGATAGGCTCGATTTGCTGGCGCGTGCGTTAGAAGCAGGGTAAGTATGTGCGCACATGTTTGCTCGGACGACATGTTGTTGCTGCGAGTTCATATCTAACCATATCAGCCCCGATTTTTCTGGTATTACCCCTGCAATTCCATTCAGTGAAATTGCACTTGTAATTGTCAGTCAGGTGGAAGGTAGAATCCTTGAATAATTAGACGACAATGACAAGGAGACAACAATGAAGGTGAATGATAAGCGTAGAGCAATGCTGATTCAAGGCGCGGCGGCAATGGCCGGCCTGCCTTTCGCTGCACGGGTACTTGCCGCCACGCCTGAGGCAGGCAGCTATCCTGAAAAACCGATAAAGATCGTGGTGCCATTTGCGCCCGGTGGCCCGACTGATTTGATGGCCCGGGCGATTTCCAGGCCCATGAGCGAGAGCTTGGGGCAGACCATTGTGGTCATCAATAAGCCGGGCGGCACTGGTGTGATTGCGTTGAGCGAAGTGCGCAACGCACCTGCCGATGGTTATACCCTGGCTTTTCCCTCTATCCAGGCCGTGACGACGCCGGCGCTGCGTTCTGATTTCCCATTTGATATGACCACTGACTTTACCGGCGTCTCTGTGGTGGGTTATATCTCGCATCTGTTGGTGATCAATGTAAAAACGCCGGTAAACACCTTGGGCGAATTCATTGACATGGTCAAGGCCAAGCCCTCTGCCTATTTCTATGGCTCTTCGGGCAATGGATCGTCTGGGCATCTGGCAATGGAAATGCTCAAGGACCGGGCGGGTATCGCACTGGAGCACACGCCGTATAAGGGCGCTGCTCCCGCTATCCAGGACCTTCTGTCGGGCAGGATCCACGCCATTTTCCTGGATACCACGGTTGCCTTGCCCTTGTTGAAAGACAATAAAATCAAGGCGTTGGCCGTGCCTACGGCAAAACGGTCACCAGTGGTGCCCGATGTGCCCACGATTGCCGAGCAAGGTTTTCCCGGATTTGAGATTCATCCCTGGTATGGCTTGCTGGCCCGGGCTGGAACTGATCCGGCCATCATCAGCAAGCTGAATGAGCATGTAAAAAAAGCGCTGGCCGACACCCGAGTGGCAGAGACATTTAAATCGATGGGTATCGAGTCGGGCGGCAATAGTGTAGAGGAGTTCAATCAAGTCATCAGGGAAGATCTGAAAACCTGGGATGGTATTGCCAAAAAGCTTAATCTGAAAATTCAATAGACCTATTATGCACATCATCATTCCTGAAGATTACCAAGATTGCGTTCGTGATCTGGACTGTTTCACGAAACTACAATCGCATGAAGTGACTGTCTACAATGACAGTTGTAAAGATCCGGATGAACTGGTGCGACGTTTTGCGCAAGCCGATGCGCTGGTGCTGACCAGGGAAAGAACGGTGTTGACAGAAGATATGCTCAGGCAGTTGCCCCGGTTAAAGCTCATCAGTCAAATAGGCAAGGTGGCAGGGCACATTGATCTTGCGGCCTGCCGTCGCCTGGACATCGCTGTGGCTCAGGGAGCCGGGTCAGGCACCGCGACCGCAGAACTTACCTGGGCGTTGATTCTGGCCAGCCGCCGGCATATCGTGGCCGAGGCCAATCGTCTTAAGCAGGGCTTGTGGCAGGGAAGTCTTGGTCAGAAATTACAGGGCCACAGGTTGGGCATATGGAGCTATGGCAGAATCGGCGAGCAGGTTGCGCGATATGGTCGTGCCTTCGGCATGAATGTCTGGGTGTGGGGCAGGTCGGGATCGACGGATAAAGCCCGATCCGACGGTTTTGAAGTGGCGTCATCCCGGGAAGACTTTTTTGCACAAAGCGATATCGTTTCCCTGCATATCCGTCTTAATGATGAGACGCAGGGCATTGTAAAAGAAGCCGATCTGGCCAGAATGGGTGCCCACGCGTTGATCGTCAACACCAGCAGGGCAGAGCTGATTGAAACCGGCGCGCTGCAGAATGCGCTGGCTAACGGCGCTCCCGGCTTTGCAGCCGTTGACGTCTATGAGGAGGAACCGGCTACCGCCTCGCCGCTGCTTGATATGCCAAATGTATTATGCACCCCGCACCTGGGGTATGTAGAACGAGATAATTACGAAAGTTATTTCGCAACTGCGTTTGATAATATCAATCACTTTTTTGCGGGCGAACCAACCAACCTGGTGTGAGTGCACGCAAACTTTCGGATTGGTCTCAGGATTTGCCTTAGGCATTCTACGGATAATCCGTCTTTCCTTGAATGCCTTGATACGCCAGAATGACTCTCGTACAAACCAACGGGAGATAAATATGGCATCAACACATTCATTAGATACGCGAGCCAATCTTGTCTCGGTATCTCGCAAAGGTTGGACCACGGTGGTGCTTGCGTTTGCGACTTATGCAACACCAATATCGGCGCTGGCCAACGGGGCCATTTCACCCGGGCAGACGTTTCAGTTGGCGCTCGAAGCCCAGACCGCAGGTCATTATGAGCAGATGCTGACGTTATTGCGATCCGCAGGAGAGGCCGATCATTTGGCGGCGCAGGAAATGCTTGGCATGGCGCTTTTGGTTGGACCAACGCTTTATGGCGATGCGGTTAAAGCGGATCGGTGCGAGGCCGGGCAATGGATTGGGCGGGCGCTTGCCCAGGGAAGCGAAGTGGCACGGTATCAATGGGCGTTTCTTGGACGGGTGCGGCAAGTGCCGCCGGGAGATCGGCCTTGTGATTCCGCTGCCGGATAATCGGGCAGGAAAAAGCGGGCATAGGCGCCTGGATTTTAATATCGATAAGACTGACGCTTCGTCTAGCGCGACCCGGTTTGAAGGACAGTCCAGAATGGAGCGGCCAAAGCTTGTGCTTCGTGCCCCAGTAGCGGCTTCTGTGCGTGACTGACGACAGCCAGCGGCGCTGTGGAATCATATTTTCGGTCAGGTTTATGCGGAGATTGCCAGATGTAATCACCGCAGTTTTTGCGGTGATTATGTGGCGTTCTCATGTGATCGTCAATTTTTGATGGTTATGCCATGACCAGACGATCGAGATTGGCTACTGCTGGGGGAAACGAGGTTGCATAACGAGTTTATTGAATATCGGTATGACAAGAATCAATCGCTAGCTGAGCCAGCCAATAATCATCCCGCCTGATCAGGCCAGGCCGCCATGGCCGTTTGCACCACTTTTTCCAGTACTGCGCGCGGCACGCCGTCCCGCATCTGAATGGCAAGGCCGTTCATCAGCGTTGCATAAAAACTGGCCAGCGCAGCCGTGTCAACGGTGTCCGACAATTCCTTTTCGGCCTGGGCCTTGCGCAAACGCTGATGCACGGCTTCGTAGTTGCCCTGGCGCAGTCCCTTCAGAAAATCATCGACCTCGCGGTGTTCCTCGGCACAATTGGTGGCACCCAGCACCACCAGGCAGCCGTGGGTTTTGTTCGTGTTTGCAACTGGCCCCAGCGCCTCATGCAGCATGATTTCAATTGCCTTGCGTGCTGTTGGTTGCTCGCGCAGGGCACGGGCGGTCGCACTGCCGTCATGTGTGACGTAGTACTGCACCGTTTCCTTAAATAATCCTTCCTTGTTGCCGAATGCGTTGTACAGGCTGGGCGCAGGAATACCCATGGCCGCAGTCAGATCGGCCATGGACGTGCCTTCGTAGCCGTGAGCCTGAAACAGCTGCATGGCGGCGCGCAGCACAGCATCTCTGTCGAAGGAGCGAGGTCGGCCTCTGGTTACCATAACTAAATTATATAACGATTACTCAAAAAATATGTTGACGGCGTGTGACACTTCAATTTAGGATTATATAACGATCATTCAAAAAGGAAATTGATATGTTGCAGCTTACAGGAAAAACAGCCCTGGTCACCGGCGGCTCCCGTGGTATTGGCGCAGCCATTGTGCGTCACCTGGCAAAGGAGGGCGCGAATGTTGCCTTTACCTATTCCAGCTCGAGCGAGGCGGCGCAAAAATTGGTCGCAGAGATTGAATCGCTGAAAAGCACCTCTGGCGAGGCGTCCCCAGCCGCGCCTGTAACGCTGGCCTTGCAAGTGGACAGCCTTGACCCCATCGCAGTGCAAGAGGCTGTTTCTACGGTCTTTAAGCATTTCGGCAAGCTGGATATTCTGGTCAATAACGCGGGAATCTTTGAATTGAAGCCAACTGGGGAATTCACGCTGGACGATTACGAACGCCAGATGGGCGTGAATGCCCGTGCAGTCTTTGCCGCCATTCAGCGCGCCGCGCAGGTCATGACCGACGGTGGGCGCATCATCAATATCGGCAGCAGCCTGGCCGAACGGGTACCCAGCCCGGATATGTCGCTCTATGCCATGAGCAAGGCGGCAGTGTGGGGGCTGACCAAAGGCGCCGCGCGCGACCTGGGGCCGCGTGGCATCACGGTCAACATTATCCAGCCGGGTTCGACCGACACCGACATGAACCCGGCCAACAGCCCGCATGCTGACGGTCAACGCAGCCTGCGCGCCATCTCCAGTTACAACACACCGGACGAGATTGCCGCCATGGCTGTGTATCTGGCCAGCGATGCGGCACGCTCGATTACCGGCGCCAGCCTGTTGATTGATGGCGGCGCAAATGTCTAAGATTCAAGAGCAACAAACCATGCCTGTGATTGTCTACTTCCTGGCGCTCGCTGTTTTTGCCCTGACCACCTCCGAGTTCATGGTGGCGGGCATGATGCCTTCGCTTGCACAGGCGCTGAATGTTTCGGTTCCTGAAGTTGGCTATCTGATTTCCTATTACGCGGCGGGCATGGTCATTGGCGGGCCGGTCTTGATGCTGGCGCTGCTGAACGTGCCGCGCAAGCGTGCACTGCTTGTACTTATCGGGGTCTATACGATTGGACAGTCGGTTGCTGCTGCGGCAACCACATATGAAATCATGGTCGTGGGGCGCATATTGTGCGGCGTTGCTGCATCGGCCTGTTTCGGCCTGGCGCTGGCAATTTGCGCCCAAATGGTTGCGCCCGGCAAGGTGGCCCGCTCGGCCGCTATCGTTATCAGCGGCCTGATGTTTGCAACTGTGTTCGGCGTGCCGGCAGCCACTGCGCTGGAACAGGCGTTCGGCTGGCGCTTCGTATTCTGGCTGGTGGCCGCAATGACGGCAGCATCGGGCGTCTTGCTTGCCTTTACGTTACCAGCCTCGCGAATTGAACAGCGCACCAGTGCGCTGGCAGAATTGGTCTCGCTCAATAATGGCCGCCTATGGGCCGCATACGGCACCAGCGCTTTGATTATTGGTGCAACCTTTGCCGCGTTCAGCTATTTTTCCCCTATTCTGCTCAACGTGAGTGGGTATGACGCTTCAACCATTCCCTTGTTGCTCATGCTTTATGGTGCAGCAACCGTTATTGGCAATTTCATTGTGGGACGACTTGCCGATCGTCATGCTATGCAGGTTCTGTTCTGGGGCCAGATTGTCCTGACAGCAGCGCTCATTGCATTCGCGCTTTTCGGACAACTGCAGCCTGTCGCTCTGGGCGCCCTGATACTGATCGGGCTGACTGGTGTTGCACTGAACCCGGCCATGGTGGCACGCGTGATCAAGACCGCAAATGCAAGCCCGCTGGTGAATACCGTCCACGCTTCTGTGATTAATATCGGCTTGTTTGCGGGCTCGGCGCTGGGTGGATTGGGCATCAGCCTGGACTTTGGCATGCGTGCCCCGCTGTGGGTAGGTGCGGCGCTGGCGGTGGTCGGAGTGCTGAGTGTGGTGCCATTGGTGCTGAAAGAAAAGGCTGGTAGGCAGACCGTGAAAGTGGCGGGTGCGTTGCAGTCGGAGTGTGCATAGACAGTACCATTGTCTGGCTAATGAACGCAGACCTACATCTCCCGCTTTGCATCCAGCAGCAATGAAAACCGGCCGCTTGGATGCAAAGTGATGCTGATCTCCACCACTTCGTCGTTATTGTCTATATACCGTCTAATCACTTTCAGGGCCGGGGCAGGAGAGGGCGCTTGCAGCACGGCCTCCAGCGCTTCCGGCAAAAGGATAGAGTCTATCTCCTGACTCACCGCCTTGAGCGTCACGTTAAATTCTTCCTCCAGTATTGCGCTGACCAATACATCCGGCTTTGCTTTGACCCTGTCGGCCAGTAATGCCAGATCAAGACCGGTTAACACAACATAAATATCGGTCCACCCGATCGGCAATTTGTCCCCGGCCTTGCCATAGCGCATTGTGGATATTTTCAATGCATGCAGCCCCGGCTCCAGCCCCAGCGTTGCGGCCAGTTGTTTGTCCAGCACAATCTGTTCTATCGCCTGCACCACTTTTTTATTCTCATTGCTAAACTGCACCAGATCGTTGATTGAGTCAAGCCGGTGCAGATACATGTTTTGCGGCAGCGCAGATTCTACGCGTGTGCCCAGTTTTTTGGTGCGACTGACAAATCCCTGGCGAGCCAGTTCCGCAATGGCCGATCTGATGGTTTGCCGGCTTGCACTGTACATAGCCGATAGCTCGAATTCCGTCGGCAACAGACTGCCAATTCCGTATTTTCCGGAGGCAATGTCGTCTTTCAGGCTCAGCGCAATTTCGTTGTATTTGGTCAGTTTTTTCATGCTGGAAATTATACGGGCAATTCACCAGATGAGGGTTATTACCGATATTTAATATGTACGTACATAATATATTATATTAATATGTTCGTACATAATGGAAATGACCTCATGCTGTCTGCCTCTGCATCCACTGTTTTTGATTCCCTGCTGTTTCGCGATACGTTTGGTACACCCGCCATGCGCAATGTGTTCTCGGATGCCAGCCTTATCCGCAAGTACATTACAGTTGAAATAGCCCTGGCAAAGGCCCAATCGCGCCTGAATGTGATTCCGGCAACGGCCGCGGCCGAAATCGAGGGCCAAATAAAGTTTGAGCAACTCGATTTTGAACGACTTAAGCACGAAACGGAAAATGTGGGCTATCCCATACTGCCGCTGGTGACCCAGCTTGCAGAGCAATGCGAAGAAGCGGGCAAGTACATCCACTGGGGAGCGACCACCCAGGACATTATGGATACCGCTAATGCGCTGCAGATCAAGGAGGCGCTGGCTTTGGTGGAGGCGGATATTCGCGCGCTCAGGAAAATCCTGCAAGAATTGGCATCAACGTATAAAGACACCCCGATGGCAGGGCGCACGCACTTGCAACAGGCGCTTCCCATTACGTTCGGCTATAAGTGTGCGATCTGGCTAGGCATGTTTGACCGGCACGAGCAGCGTTTGCGCGAACTGAAACCGCGTGTAGAGGTTGGCCAGCTTGCCGGGGCTGCCGGTACGCTTGCTTCGCTCGGCGATATGGGTCTGGAGGTGCAGGCTGAAATGATGCGGGAGCTTGGCCTGGGCATCCCGGTAACAACCTGGCATGTGGCACGAGACAATTTTGCAGAAGCGCTTAATTTTCTTGCCCTGGTCACTGGCTCTTTGGGCAAGATCGCCCTGGACATCATGCTGATGGCATCGACCGAGTATGCAGAAGTGTATGAGCCCTTTGTTAAAGGACGCGGGGCAAGCAGCACCATGCCGCAGAAAAGAAACCCGATTTCAAGTGAAATTATGCTGGCCTGCGCCAAGGGTGTGCGACAGCATGCCGGGCTGATGCTCGATGCCATGGTCCAGGATTTTGAACGGGCTACCGGCCCCTGGCATGCAGAGTGGATCGCCATTCCTGAGAGCTTTTTGCTGACGGCAAGTGCGCTTGCCCAGGCCCGTTTCGCGCTGGGCGGGTTGGAAGTGGATGCGGCGCAAATGCAGAAGAACCTGGGTATTTCCAAAGGCCTGATCGTGGCCGAGTCAGTCATGATGGCCTTGGCTGCCCATGTAGGAAAACACCAGGCCCATGAGGTTGTGTACGACGCCTGCCGCAAGGTCAACAGCGGCAGCCAGACGCTGGCCGACGTACTCATGCAAACACCGGCCGTCACGCAGCACTTATCTGACGAGCAAATCCAGGCATTGACCAACCCCGCCAATTACCTGGGCAAGGCACCGGAAATGGTCGCCCAAGCCCTGAACGCTTCAGCACGTATCTGAATGCCAACTAGGAATCCTTTATGAAAACTACCTATCTATTAATCACAACTGTGGCAGCATTGACTTGCGCCAACCCCTCTTTTGCCCAGTCCTATCCGGAGCGGCCAGTAACGTGGATTGTCCCCTTTGCCGCAGGCGGCCCGACCGATGGCATGGCGCGGATGGTTGCTGCTGAAGTATCAAAAGAGCTGAAGCAGCCCATCGTGGTTGAGAACGTCGGTGGTGCCGGCGGGCAAATTGGTGCAGCGAAGGCCTCGAACGCCAAGCCGGACGGTTATACCTTTTTGGTGGGCCATTTCGGTTATATGGCCGCAGCCCCTTCGTTGTACAAAACAATGAAGTATGACCCTATCAAGGATTTTGACGCGGTCTTTCGCTTTCCCGACACGCCACTGGTGTTGCTGGTTGGCGCGGGTTCGAAATACAAGACGGTGGACGAGATGATCGCGTTTGCCAAGGCCAACCCGGGCAAGATCAATTTTGGCAATGCCGGTGTTGGCTCCAGCTCTCACCTGGTGGCCGAATTGTTTGCCGCCAAGGCAAAAATCAAGATCATGCAGATTTCGTACAAGGGAGCGGGGCCCGCGCTGAACGATGTGATGGGTGGGCAGGTTGACGCCATGTTCGATCAAACCAATACCGCCTTGCCCCAGACCAAAGGAGACAAGATCCGGGCGCTGGCTTTGACTGCCTCGCGAATCATGCCGCAATTTCCCAATGTGCCCACAATTTCAAGCACGATGCCGGGTCTTGAAGCGTCAACCTGGTATGGTATTTATGCACCAAAGGGCACGCCGCGCGCCATGATCGATACCACGTATAAGGCCTATCAGAAGGTCATGCAGAACAAGGCCTTCACCGACAAAATGGAACAACAGGGAATCTTCCTGTTGCCAGAGGACGATTACGCGCCGGATGCGTTCCAGAAGTTCACCCAGTCGGAAATCGGCAAATGGGCAGACGTTATCAAGCAAGCCGGCATCGAGCCTCAGTAAAAAAATGAATACCATACGCCTGGAAGACCTGGAAAAAAGTATTGCCAGCGCATTGCAATATGTCAGTCATCATCATCCGCCTGACTACGTTCGTGCCCTGAAGCAGGCCTATATTGAAGAAGACAACCGCTATGCAAAAAACGCCATTTTGCAGATTCTGATCAATAGCAAGCTGAGTGCGTCGGCCAGGCGGCCGATCTGCCAGGACACGGGTATTGCACATGTATTCCTGCAAATCGGCATGGATGTGCGTTTTTCATCCGACGCGCAGCCCATGCCGTCATTGCAGGAAGTGGCCGACAATGCGGTTATTGCAGCTTACACCCACCCAGACAATCCCTTGCGGGCGACCACGGTGGGCGAGCCGCTGGGTGCGCGCAAAAATACGGGCAATAACGCGCCGGCAGTGCTGCATATCACCATGTGTCGGGGCGACGCCTTGCGCGTTACCGTGAGCGCCAAGGGGGGCGGGGGCGACGTCAAGGCCCGGTTTGCCATGTTGAACCCGAACGAATCCGTAGAGGACTGGGTGCTGGAACAAATGCCGACACTGGGCGCGGGCTGGTGCCCGCCCGGCGTATTGGGCATTGGCCTGGGCGGCAGCCCTGAGCAGGCGATGCAAATGGCCAAGGAGTCGCTGCACCAGCCCATTGATATTCAGCAACTGAAGCACAAGAGCACGCTTGATGATTACGAACGCTTGCGGCTCTCGCTATACGAGCGTATCAATAACGAACTGAATATCGGTGCCCAGGGGTTAGGTGGCAAGTCCACGGTGCTGGATATCAAACTGCGCCATGCACCGTGCCATGCCGCCATGCTTCCCGTTGCCATTGTTCCCAATTGCGCCGCCACTCGCTATATGACATTTGAATTGGATGGAAGCGGGGCGGCGTGTCTGCCGGTTCATGACGAAAGCCTGTGGGCGGATATTCCGGATACGGTCAATGTCGCCGAGTCTATTGCTGTCAATCTGGATACGCTGACCAAAGAAGAGGTGAGAAGCTGGAGGGCAGGGGACATGTTGCTGCTATCGGGCAAAATGCTCACGGCGCGCGATGCTGCGCATAAACGTATTGCGAATTTGCTGCATCACAACCAGCCTCTGCCTGTGTCATTGAGCGGGCGTGCTGTTTACTATGTGGGGCCCGTAGATGCCACCGGCGATGAAGTGGTGGGACCGGCCGGCCCGACGACGTCCAACCGCATGGATGCCTATCTGGAAGACTTCATCGAAAAGGCGGGGCTGCTCATTTCAATTGGCAAGGCCGAACGTAGCAGGCAGGCCATTGACGTGATCAAAAAGACTGGCACTGCTTATTTGAGCGCGGTAGGCGGCGCAGCGTACCTGATCGCCAAAACCATTACACGTTCTCGTGTTGTTGCTTTCGAGGACCTTGGCATGGAAGCCATTTATGAGTTTGAAGTCCGCGACTTTCCGGCGACGGTTGCCATAGATAGTACGGGCGATTATATACACAAGGGGGTTGTGCCGATTATTCCGATGATCCAAGAGTAAGTTGCCGAAGAGAAACACACGTTATGCACTTGAAGATCAGGAGCTTGATTGATTTCTGTACTTGGCCTCAAGGCGATCAAGCACTTCGCTCGCATCTTTTTCATCACCGCTTTGCATGCCAGTGGCGATAGAGTGGCGATTTTTGCCATGTTGCTCATGGTCTTACGATTGCGCCATACCGGCATGGCTGTTACGCGGGCGTGGCCCCCAGTTCGCTGGCTTTGGCCTTGGTCTGCTTGCGGATCAGGGAGATCAGGGCCATGCTGGCTGGCGTCTGAACGTGCCTGTCCATAAACAGCAGGCCATGGGTACGGATGGGTGTCGGCCCCTCTAGCGGAATGACGCGCAGGGGCTTATTATGTTCCGCCACGGCGCTAGGCGCGGCGATAAAGCCGACGTTGTCACGCATAACCAGGCCCAGCATGGCCGGGATCGTATTCATTTCGGCAACAATATTGGGTTGGGCGCCAGCGGCGTTAAAACACTCATCAAGCAGGCGGCGCGTTGAAAAGCTTGATGGTAATAAAACCAGCGATTCTCGATGCAGCTCAGCAATACGCAAGCGCTTGCGCTTGGCCAGCGGATGGGTCTTTGCCACGATCAGGGCCAGCTCCTCATTAAACAACGGCTCAAAGCGTATCTCCTTTTGCAGTTCAGGGCGATAGCCGATACCCACATCCAGTTGTTCTGCCTTCAGGCCATCCGTGATGGCGTCCCCCGATAATTCCTCAATGACGATCTTGACCGTCGGATTGTGCTTCAGAAACAGGGCAATGCAGTCTGGCAGGAACCCCAGGTTGAATGTATGTGTTGTGCCTATACGCACCGTACCGGTCATGGGGGCAACCGTTTGCTTTAACTCACTCAGGCCCTGGTCAATGACAGTCAGGGCGCGAGCAGCATAGATCAGGAACGATTCACCAGCTTCGGTCAGTACCACGCGCTTGCTACTGCGATCGAACAAATGCTGGCCAATTTCTTCCTCCAACTGGCGGATCTGGTGCGACAGCGTGGACTGGGTCACATGAACGCGTTCAGCCGCACGCGTGAAGTTCAGCGAGCTTGCCAGGGCGATGAAATATCGTAAGTGTCTGAGTTCCATAGGTATTCTATCTATCGATAACATCGATCATATCAGACGAAAACAATCATTTCTATCTTTTCATCAGGTCAGCTAGACTTGATCGTGCAATAAGTCATATACCAATAATCAATACAGTGCGAAAAGCACTACACAGGACGAGACAATGATAAATTTTTTTAAGAATGCGCGAGATAGTCGCGCTGTGCGACGCCTGCTTGTCACACTGGTTTGTGTGCCCTTGTTATGTGCGGTGGCCACAGCCCAGTCCGAGGAATACCCCTCCAAAGCGGTACGCATGGTCGTGCCATTTGGCCCGGGCACAACGACCGACACGATTGCCAGGCTGGTTTCCGACAGAATGTCCAAAGCACTGGGGCAGTCGATCATTATCGAGAACAAGGCCGGTGCGGGCGGAACGATCGGGACCGCGCAGGTGAGCCGAAGTGCGCCAGATGGCTATACGATCATCATGGGTACGGTAGGCACGCACGCGATCAACAAAGAACTGTACTCAAAGCGTGGCTACGATCCCGAGAAGGATTTCGAGCCCATCGCTTTTGTTGGACAAACCCCTACCATTCTGGTGGTAGGTGGAAAATCTCCGTATCACTCGGTCGAAGATCTGGGAAAGGCAGCGGCAACGCCTCCGGGGATAACGTTTTCTTCGGCGGGCAGTGGTACGTCGGGACATCTTGCCGGTGAATTGCTGAAAGACCGGTTGGGCGGCACGATGCTGCATGTGCCCTACAAGGAAGGGAGTATGGCTTTGCAGGATGTGATGTCCGGACAAGTGCAGTTCATGTTCTATCACCCCGCCGCGGTATTGTCACATGTGAAGGCAGGCAAGTTGCGCGCTATTGGCGTCTCAAGCAGCCAGCGCAGCAGCGCAGCCCCTGATGTAGCCAGTATTGCAGAGCAGACCAAAAGCGAGTTCGATCTGGTGGCGTGGTTCATGATGTACGCTCCGGCAGGTACGCCAGCGCCGGTCATGGCCAAGCTGAAAGAGGCCGCTGACGTAGCGCTGGCTGATCCCGATCTGGCGGCAAAGCTCAAGACACAGGGCGTTGAGCCAGGCGGAGAGTCAACCCGGGATTTGGCCAGGTTCGAAGCGGCTGAAATCGACAAGTGGGCTGAGCTGGTGAAAAAATCCGGTGCAAAGGTCAACTGACGTGATGCAAACGTTCATATATACCGCGCAGCCAGTACGAGTGGTATTTGGTACGGATGCCTGGAGCACGCTGAAGGATGAGGCCGGTCTGCTTGGTGTTCGCAAAGTACTGGTGCTCTGCACTCCGCGTCAGCGTGCGCTGGCGCACCAGGCTGTGGATGCGCTTGCCGAGCGCGGCGTCGGTATCTATGACCAGGCAGTCATGCATGTGCCCGTTGCCACAGTACGCAATGCGCAGGAGGCCGTGCGCAGGGAGAATGCCGATTGTATTGTGGCACTGGGTGGCGGTTCTACCATAGGACTAGCCAAGGCATTGGCTATTGAAAGTGGCCTGCCCATACTGGCAGTGCCTAGCACCTATTCGGGATCGGAGATGACCAGCATTTATGGCATCACCGCGGATGGTTTAAAGAAAACCGGTAAAGATGCGCGAGCATTACCGCGCACCGTCATCTACGATCCATCGCTTACCTTGAAGTTGCCTTTTGATATTTCTGTCGTGAGCGGCATGAATGCCATTGCACATGCCGCAGAAGGACTGTATGCCCAAGAGGGAAATCCGGTGCTGGCACTAATGGCAGAAGAGGGCATACGCGCCATGTCTAACGGTTTGCGTCAACTCGGTCAGAACGCCAACTCGCTTGCCGCGCGGTCTGAATGCCTGTACGGCGCCTGGCTTTGCGGCATGGTGCTTGCCGGTGCGGGCATGGCTTTGCATCACAAGCTTTGCCATACCGTGGCCGGCAGCTTTGATCTGCCGCATGCGCAGACCCACTCCATTATCTTGCCGCATGCGATGGCCTACAACGCGAGTGCTGCACCAGAGGCCATGCAACGGATAGCCCGCGCCCTTGGTCAGGAAACGGTTCCCGCTGCCCGTGCCTTGTACGATCTGGCCCAGTCGCTTGGCGTGTCAATGGCATTGCAAGACATCGGGATGCGTGAGAGTGATCTGGACAGGGCGGCCGATATCGCAATTGCCACACCGTATTGGAACCCTCGTCCTATAGCGCATCACGGCATACGCATGTTGCTTCAAGCTGCATTTGAAGGGTATCGGCCCACATAAGCGGTTCTGTTCGAGACATCGATCACGATGAATTTTTCAACAAGCTCTAATTTATTCAATGCATTCATCCGGTTATAGGTGCGTACCTGCATGCGTAACTGCGTGAATGCTTCTCATTGGAACGTTATGAAAATCGGTAAAGAAACCATTCCTCACTCAGCCATCTGTACATCTAACAGCGAGACCATTGTCGTTAGAGGCAAAGATCTTGCGGTCGAACTGATCGGCAATATGTCTTTCACAGACTATTTTCACTTGCTGGTGACAGGGCAGCCACCTACCCCGGCAGCAACAGCGGTATTAAATGCCACATTGGTGGCCATTGCGGAACACGGCCTGGTCCCTAGCGTGCAGGCCAGTCGCATGACACTGGCGGCAGCGCCCGACGCCTTGCAGGGCGCGGTCGCGGCAGGCATCCTGGGTTGCGGTTCGGTCATTCTGGGAGCCTCTGAAACCAGCGGTATTTTTCTTGAGGAGATTCGTGTACGTGCCGGCGACGGGAAAGACTATGTTGAAGCAGCCAGGCAAGTGGTCGGCGAGTACCGTGCCGCCAGACGCGCCATACCCGGTTACGGGCACCCCCTGCATAAAGCGCGTGATCCGCGCGTGACCGCGCTGTTTGCAGTCGCCGAGCGCGCCGCGGCGGATATGACTTATGTGCACATTGCTGATGCGGTAGAAAAAGTGATCCCAGAGGTTGTCGGCAAGCCTCTTATGCTCAATGTATCTGCAGCCATTCCAGCCGTACTGCTGGGCGTAGGTTTTCCCATGACTGCCTTGCGAGGCGTGCCGATTCTTGCTCGTACTGCGGGTCTTATCGGCCATCTGACAGAGGAGTTCCAAAAACCCATCGGCTTTGCCTTGTCGTATCAGGCGACACGCAATTACGTCTACGACGGTGAGTTGCCCGACAACTTTACCCCCGATCACGCCGAGACCCCCTGATGGAGTTTTATCATGATTAAAGTACTTAATGGCATCCGTGTACTGGAGCAAGGTACGTTCATTACGGGTCCCGCAGCGGGCATGCTGTTGGGAGACCTGGGGGCCGATGTGATCAAGATTGAGCAGCCGGGTACGGGCGATCCGTTTCGCGCCTTTAAAGGCGGCCTGTACAGCCCGCACTTTCAGACATATAACCGGAACAAGCGCAGTGTCACACTCAATACCAAGGACGCCGCCGATCTGGCCACTTTCGATGAACTGATTAGTACAGCAGATGTATATATTCAGAACTTTCGGCCGGGCGCGGCCGAACGGCTAAATGTAGGTGAAGAGCGGCTGCGTAAAATCAACCCGAGGCTGATCTACTGCTCAATTAGTGGGTTCGGACCAACCGGCCCGGCAGCAGGACGGCCTGCCTATGATTCGGTAGCGCAAGCCGCCAGTGGCTTCCTGGGGCTGCTGATCAACCCAGAGAACCCCCGCGTTGTAGGTCCGGCGCTGGCCGATTCCATTACTGGTTTCTACGCCGCATACGGCATTCTAGGCGCCTTGCATGAGCGCAATAGCACGGGAGTGGGTCGCAAAGTAGAGGTGTCCATGCTGGAAGCCATGAGTCACTTCAACCTGGATG
Organism: Advenella incenata; assembly: GCF_004217095.1. GTDB lineage: Bacteria > Pseudomonadota > Gammaproteobacteria > Burkholderiales > Burkholderiaceae_B > Advenella > Advenella incenata. The sequence goes on from NZ_SHKO01000002.1 coordinate 710,478, forward strand.
CTTTTACGCATTATTATTCGGCGGGCGAAATCATGGGGCCCTATAGCCGCCCGAGCGTATCCCAGTCTTATGTCTTGAAATGCGCCGACCAAAAGTGGATCGCCCTGCATATGTCCTCGCCCGAGAAATTCTGGCAAGGCCTGGCAAGAGCGATTGAACAACCCTTGCTCTTTGACGATCCGCGCTTTTCCGACCGTAACGGACGTATCCAGAATCAGGAAGCACTGATCCAGATTCTGGGGGGGATCTTCGTGAAGCACTCACGCGATGAGTGGTGCCGCCGCCTGGAGTCTGAAGATGTGCCGCATGCGCCCATGTACGACACCAGCGAGGCGCTGGAAGATCCGCAGGCCCGGCATCTGCAAATCCTGGTTTCTGCCAGACACAAGACTATGGGTGACTTTCATACTGTGCGTCCGCCGGTTTCGTTCGATGGGCAAAGAAGCACCGAGGTTATACCGCCGCCTGTACTGGGCGAGCACAATGAAGAGGTGCTGAGTTCATTAACTACAGCCCCGACAACGCCTCGTTAATCACCGCAAGCCCGGCAGGACTGTAATCCAGCGTCAGTGCCTGCTGGCGTCCTGCGTCATCCATCTTGAGCAATGACTTCTGAATGATGCTCACGATTTTCTTTTCATTTTCCAGCCGGAATGCTTCGAACTGATATTGCAGAAAGACCAGGCACAAGGCATTTTCCATGACCTGTACATCGGCATCCTGCTTGATACCGCGTTTGAGAACAATCGCTTTTACCCGCTCGATCGTTGGAGCATCGTATGCTAATTCACTTAGCATACGCGCTGCCATGTCGGCATGGTGCTGGGCCAGGGCCTTGCGCCAGGTCAGGTAACCATTACGTCCTTCCGGATACTCACGGCGGGGGATCTGCCAGCGACCGATATGCTGGCAGCGCGCGGCCAGTTGCAGGGGTTCGGACGCATTTGGGGCCAGTTTTTGGACCCACTCGGTCAGTTTCGTGGCCAGGAACAACTCACGTGGCCAGTCTTTCCCCTGCCAGTTGAAAATATTGGGGTCGGTTCTGTTGACAGCATCAAAGGCGCTGTAAGCCTGGTCCAGCCTGCAAGAGGAAGTCATTGTCTTGTCTTTGGAGGTTGCTTGTTAATGAGTATGGATTTGACCACATTGATGATCATAACGCCAACGGTGTCGGCCAGGGAGCAAGCAAATACGTTGCATATTGAGTTTGAAAGCGATTGTAAAAAAGTATATCGCTGGCTGCCGCGGTTCTTTATAATGGCTGTAAGTGGCTGTTTCTAAATAAATAAGAACATTTCTACATAAAAAGGGGTGGGTGCAACGCAGGCCCGCCACGCTAGATGTCTGCGAATATAAATATATCGAACATAATCAACCCTGACCGGTTGATCAGGGTCTCCATTGCGGCGGATAATGCCGAATTCCTGTTTGACGCCATGCAAGGCACCGACGGGATGTCTACTCTTTCCGACTATACCGTACGCCTGCTGCATCGCTCGATGCAGGTCGATGTGCGGGCATTGCTTGGCAAGTCTCTCACGCTGACCATCAACACGGCGGCAGCGCCCCGGCATATCAATGGCGTGATCGCCAGTTTTGCGCTGGTAGGGCAGGAAGGCGACGTAGATCGTTACTTTGTTTACGAAGCGCGCGTAGTGCCCTGGTTCTGGCTGGCGACACACAAAAAAGAATTCCGCATCTACCAGAACCAGTCTGTGCCAGAGACCATCAAACAGGTGCTGGCGCCCTATGGCTATGCGTTTGAGTTCGACTTGGTAGAAAGTTACACGCCGCGTGTCTATTGCGTGCAATATGACGAAACTGATTTTCAGTTTGTGAGCAGGCTGCTGGAGGCCGAAGGCATTCATTATTACTTTCGTCATGAGCAGGAAAAGCACACGCTGGTCATGAGCGACGAAATCCAGAGCCACAAGCCGGTAGACGGTTACGAACACGTACCGTATTTCACTGAAGACAAACTGACGCTGCCACAGCAGGACTATATGACACATGTGGCGGTGTTTCAGGACCTGAGGCCAGGGCAATACACCACCAACGACTATAACTTCACCACACCCCGCGCAGACCTGGCGGCGCGCCAGCAAATCAAGCTGGATCACGCGCACAATGAAGCGGAAGTGTATGAATGGCCAGGCAATTACGGGGATGATCCGCTGGGCGAGCGTTATGCGCGCCAGCGCATGCAGGAACAACACCATGTTCGAGATACCAGGACGCTGCGCAGCACGGCGCGGGGCGTAGCCACCGGTTCGTTGTTCAACCTGGTTCGCTGCCCCCGTACAGAAGAAAACCGCGAATACGTGGTGCTGGGCACCAGTTATAATCTGAAAGAGAACAACTACCATTCAGTCGGCTCGCCAGAGGAGGCTGCCCAAAACGGCCGTCGTTGCGTGTTCGATCTGACCGTGCAATGCGCTACCTTGCCGTTCAGGCCACCGCGTATTACGCGCAAGCCTCGTACCCAGGGCCCGCAGACGGCGGTGGTCGTCGGCCCCCAGGGTAAAGAGATCTGGACCAATGAATATGGCCAGGTCAAGGTGCACTTTCATTGGGACCGATACGACAAAAAAGACGAGAACAGTTCATGCTGGATTCGGGTTTCGAGCAGTTGGGCCAGTAGTAACTTCGGGGCGATCCAGGTACCGCGCATTGGTGATGAAGTCATTGTAGATTTCCTGAACGGGGATCCTGATGCGCCGATTATTACAGGCCGGGTGTACAACGCGGCGATGATGCCGCCGTGGAAACTGCCGGAGAACGAGACCCAGATGGGGATTTATTCACGCTCCAGTCCTGGCGGCCACTATTACACTGCCAATGCCTTCCGGTTCGAAGACAAAACAGGACGTGAAGAGATTTATATACACGCGCAGAAGGATCGAAACGAGAAGACCAAAAACAACCATACCGAGAGAATTGACAATAACTGGGTTCAATCAGTGGGGCATCATAAGGTCATCGAAGTTGATGGAAACCACAGTGAATCCGTGCATGGGAACATGACCTTGCACGTGGGGCCCAGCGGAATCGGTCGAGTGCTCTCCAAATCGTTCCGAAAGCTGGTAGAAGGTATCTCCGACATCGCAAAATCGTTGCCCATTCCCGGCATCAATCAACTGGGGCGCGGGGTGTACTCGCTTTTTGCGGATCAGGCGATCAACGAGGCGACAGCCGGCGTGAAAACGCAATTTGTCGGGATATCAAAAACGGTATCGGTCGGCAGCACCATCGTTGAGCAGGCCGGACATTCTATTCAACTTGTTTCCGGTTCGCACTTGTCAGGGGATGCGGGTGATACAGTGGCTTTTACGTCTAACGGCGAGTTTCATGTTCAAGTCGGAAAATCGGAATTGCGCTTAACTTCCGATGGATTCATCAGGTTGAGTGGAGATACTCTCTTTTTGAATTTCGAGAATGGCATTGAGATGCAAGCCAAGAACGAAATCGCGATGTCATCCGCGAAAATTAACCTCAACTGAATTTAAATTATGAAAGTAAGCCAACGCCTTATTTCAACCGGAATAATATTTTTATTGTTTGCCGTACTATTGGGCACGGCACTTTTGGCAGGAAAAAAGAGCGAAGCCGCCCTTGTGTCGGAAAATGGTCAGCTTTCCTGCTCCAAAGAGCAATTTGACGACTACACCAAGAATATGCTTCTGGCAGGCGAAATGACGCTTTCCCAACAGCCGGACTCCGGCACTCTGGCGCAGCAGCAAAAGCTGATTGATGCTTTTGCTGCCATGTCGCTGCCCAAGGATAAAACGGTCATTGCTGCGGGTCACACCGAGAGTGGGAAAGTTTATACAACGACGTGCGAAAGCGAAAAATGCACACTGAACGAAATGGCACAACCTGAACAGGCGTGCCTGAAAGCACATTGGAATGATTGTCCTTATGTGGGAATGCAGTTCAGAGAGAAAAAATATTGTTTTTTAGCTCCCGCCGGTCAATAACATGAGCGATAACAAGTTCCCTTTTGGCAATGACATAACCAAGCCTGATCAATGGGTTGGCAATATGGCCACCAAATCGCAAAGATGGCTTGTTTCATATGAAGGCAGTTTTGCGATAGGTTGTGGATACCACAGCTTCATTTTCCTCGGGCTCGATAGCATGAGCATTGGAATTGCGAATATTTTGAATTGCGGGCTATCGGCCAGTCTGCCCATTGGCAAGCTTTTCAAAGCAGTGGGAGGTGGTGCCAGGGAGGCGCTTGCGCTCGATAAAGCAAATGATCTGGTTGGTAATGGCAAAAAGTCATACGATGCCGCCAAAATGGAGAGCGAACAGAGTAATGTGACTTCCGGCATGGCGCTTTACGAAAGAATGAAGAAGGCCATCCCGCAGTACATGCGATCTGTTGTTCCGTTCTCATTGGAAGACCTGGCCGGAATGCCCGGGGGGATTGCTGGTGCCGAGGTGGAGGTAGTTGGCGCAGCGAGCATATACAGGATTGAAGGCTATGACAGTGTAAGGGGAGCGCTGAACAGCGAATTCATCTTCGGCCCGGTTCATGTTGCTAATGCCGGTACTGGCCTGGTTTCCGCAGGAGTCAGTCTCGCTGTTGGGGTATGGAGTCTCGAGTCCAGTCATAATCTTTACTGGGAGCTGGGCAGAGCGGCGCAGGCGCGTTGTATCGTTGAAAACTCCTCGCCCGGCTACGATCAACCCTATCTGCAAATTCCTAACCTTCACCCGTACTTGCAATCGCTGCCGCCGGCGGGTTGCTCTCCTTTGGACACGCATTTCAGTCCATCGAGAATGATTCCTCAGCCTTTTGATTAAACGATGACTTCCAGCCGTGATTCTCACCCTAACGCTCCCGCTTTAGCAGGCGCCATCCTTTCTGAGGGTGGTCAAAGCATGCCCGATTTGTGGCGTATCGTCCATTCAAACGCCAATCTTTGTGTGCGATTCATCAAGAGTGGCCGTACGAATCGAGAAGTAACCATTGCCGAGCTGATAGGGGAAGCACAAGATAAAATCAGGAGTCAATTTCAAAGCCTCGAGGCGCAGGCCTGGATAAAGCTCTGCACAGCGGCAGGAAATACTCAGATCGGTGCCGCCATGGTCTCATGGTGCATGAACGCGACCCCTGCCCAGGTTTGGGCGGCTTGGAAAGAGCTGGAACGCTCGATGCCTTTCGACGAGATCTTCTTTTTGGCAGCGCGCAATATGAATCAAGAGTTTTTGTTCGTCGAGAGAAAATTGTCTGCTTATGTGTCTCATTACTACGCCGACAGACTGAAAATGTATGTCTCTTTGGCTGCACACCCAAATGAGATTGAGTGCAACATGACGCCCGCGCAATTGAGTTCGCTTCCGCGAGAGCTGGCCGATTTCCTGGCCCACCCGGCCGTGAACATTGTTGGGCGGGTATGATTGTTTCAGTGTAAGCCTCACCTTTGGTGGAGGCGTTCAGGTGTCTGACGGAGATAAAGCAATGCCAAAAACCGTGAGGTTAAAGGATATGGCGTTTGATCAGGATCGCTCTCCGCTCACCACGGCCAGTGAAGCGTCGCCAAAACGATTAGACGGATAAATCTGCATGACAAAAACTATGGCCATTTCCAGAGGATTCAAAGCGTTGATCAAACTTCCCGTGCTACTCAAATGCCTTTTTGTGATTTTATTGGCAGGCAATACTATCTGCTTCGCAGCCACAGTTGACGAAAAAATCCAAACCGCTTTCGACACGATGGCGTCAACAGAAAACCAGAATGATTTCTACGCTGCGGTACGCAGTATAGCTGCACTTGGAAACGATGCTGTTCCTGTGCTGACAAAACGCTTGATTGCCGCCGCAGACGATGAGCAGCGGGTACAGATTAGCTATGTACTCGGAACAATCCTGGGTCAGGCGAAGTTCAAGCGCGAAACGGTGAACGTGCCTGCTGAACTGGTTGAGTATACGGGCCAGGCGTTGCTGGCGTCGCAGGAACTGGCATTCGAAGCCAATCTGGCGAATCTGGCCGTGTCTATCGCCCCTCACCCGGCCGAACTTGTCCCGGGATTGCTTGCCCTGCTGGAACGAACTGAAAACGAAGGGCTGGGAGCGACAACCTCGGTAGCCATTGGCTCACAAGGTGATGGCATGCTGCCGCTGGTGCGACAGGCGCTGTTGAACACCGATAATGACAGGTTCGCCGGCGACCTTGCATGGATTCTTTACGATACGGAACTGCCGGAAAACGTGATCGTCAAACTGCAATCTTTGCTGAAATCTGACATTGCCTCTGGTCGAAAAAATGCGGCTCGCACGCTTGGGCGCGCTGGTAAAACCGAGGGACTGCTGCAGGCCGCACTGCTTGATCTCGCTTCTGCGAAGAAGGGGATGGATCTGAATGTGGCCGCCGGGGCTGTGAAAAAATATACGGATGGCAGCGTGCAAGTTGCCCAGGCGCTCGCAGAGGCTTTTGGTCGGGCAAATCGAATGGAAGAGCGGATGACAATCATCGATGCGTTAATTGCGACAGGAGAGCCGGGAAAGCGCAAAGTGTTCGAGCTTATTGAAGCGGCCAGCGATTCTGAAATTGTCCGCGATCTGATGATGAGTACGAACAGCCGCTTGAAGGATGATGTTCGCCTGCCGCAGGCTTATCTGACACTCCTGAACAGATCGGACAATGACAACTTGAGTAAGGTAGCGATACAAGCCCTTGTCATGACGGGAGAAACCGGGCGTGCGGTTGTTGCCGCCAAGATCAAAGATCAAAGCATTGACGACGGATTAGGTCAGAAATTACTGCGCGGTTTTGATTCTAAAACTGCGCCTAATCCCCAATAAACACCATAGCTGACTCGGAGGAATATAAAAATGCCAGCAGCAACACGTCAAGGAGATGTCGGTTCCGGTCACGGTTGTCATTTTCCTGCAACCAATGCAAGCGGGGGTAGCCCGACAGTTTTTATCAATGGCAAACCAATAATGCGTTTGGGCGATAGTTACGAGTCTCATGCCTGCTCTGCGGGACATGCTGGCTCACACGAGCGTGCCTTAAGCGAAGGGTCAGCGAGTGTATTCATCGAGGGCCGGCCTGCTGGAAGAGTGGGAGATGCTATTGATTGCGGCGGTGCCGCGCAAACGGGTTCCTCGGATGTGTTCATCGGCGATGAAGGGCCAGGCGGAACCGAATGTCAGATGAAACAGGCCAAGCAAGCTTCGCCCGCGACAAAAGGTTAGTCAATATGCAAGATTCGGCGGTAGTTGATTATTTGCCGGATGAGTATCCACGGTTGCGTGATTACCTTTTTGCGCTAATAGCGGATCCAGATACCCGGGTGTATGCCGTCATGGATGGTGCTTTTTTTCAGAACATCGCAGCAAAACTACGGGATGCCGGATTGGCGCGTCGGTCGCTCTATCGCTATGGTGGTGATTATTCAGTCGTTATGGGTGGACCGTGGTTAATTGATCCTTACCAGCAAGAGAATTCGGGCAATCTCTCCATTGAAACAGGAAATGTGTCAAACGAACAAAGAATTACTGAGATCACCTCACGATTCGAAGCCATACTGCAGCTTGCCGCAGATACATCTGGCCTGGTGTTTTGGGTTGGAGACGCATCGCTCACGGAAGCTGCTCTTTATGACCATTTGCGCAGACTCAATCAGATAGAAGTCCCAAAGAGTTCTTCTGAGAGCAACGAGTCAGCAAATTCAGGCGGCTATGAACTCGTGACATTTCGGCATGCGGATGCCAATGTGATGGCGCAAGTGTTGCCTTCCCTGGATGCCAGTCAACTATCCCGGTTGTTTGGCTCGTGTCGACAGATTTTTTTTAAGCCTGAACCGGACTGGAGTAAAAGCGCCATGCGTATGGTAAGGCCAGATGATCTACCTGAGCCACCTGGCGGGCCATTGCGGTGGACGCATCAAACTATATGCGCGATAGAAGGTATGCGTTTTAACTGGCTTACAACACGAACCATGAAATACCTGCACAAAGTAGCGGACCAGCGCGTTAGGGGTATATCAGACGAGATGTTGAGGACAGACGTGCACAAATGGCTAAAAGCAGCTGCTGCGCATGGGGTGAATCAAGAGTCCGCCTTTAGAAGATGGGCTTATTTGCAGGTTGTTACGGGAGGAAGATTGGAAGTGGCTCCAGGACTGAGCGATTTTATGATTTCGGCTGAGCTGACTTCCGACCCGAACGAAAGGGTAAGGATTCTGATGCGAGAAACTATTAAATATTTGAAGGGAGTTTGATATGCCAGCTCCTGCCATTCCATTGGTGATCTGGGGGATCGGCGGCCTTCTTTTGGGCGGTGCCGCTCATGAACTTACACCTGGCAAGGAACAGCGAGAACACGATTTGGAAAATCTCGGTGGTGCTATCTTTGGGAGTAACGCCACGCAGATGGAGCAAGCGGATGAGGGGGCAGAAGACGATTCACTGCCAGGTACTGTTATCGATGCATGCTCAACATGCGAGCCCCCAGATGATGAGGACGAGCAAGCGGCCAAAGATTCCAAAAGAATGTCGAAAAAAGAGCTGGAAAGCGCAGCTAAGAAGAATGGTTATGAAGATGCCCATGCCTTGAAACGAGATTATGGCCTGGATTCCAGAAGCGATATTTTTGTTGATAAGCAAGGTAACATGTATGCGGGACCGAGACAAGGAACCGGAACGCCTCAACGACTAGGAATAAATATTAATGGATTATAAGATGCAAATAGATTTATGCTTATATGGAAATTCGATACCGCCGAAAGAAATAACGGATATGCTCGGAGTCGAACCAGATACGGCATTATTGAAAGGAGAGAGAAACAAAGAACGTGATCTGCCACGCCAAAACCTTTGGTCTTTACGTTCGGATCCAAATGGAGATAGCGTTGAGAAGCAGTGGTATTCCATTATTCAGAGATTGGGAAATAAATGGGATCAGTTCGTTGATGTTTCAAAACGCGGTGATGTAAAGATTACTATTATTGTTAATGTAGATGAATATATTCCATCAATCATGATTCCTCCAAACATGGCATTCGCTGCGGCGACTCTGAATGCGTATATTGATATAGATCACTATAAATAGGGTATTTACCCTGATTACAGTTCTGGAGGGTGTAAATAATTCTGTGTAACCGCCTGAGTTATACATGATCGCTGATGCGATCTTCGAATTCAATGATAAACCGATTCAGTGCAGGCTTCCAATCTTTACCCGGTCTGGGTGTAATAATAGACGGTTTACACAGTTTTATTTACAGACTCGGGCGGTGCAATATCGCGCCCATGTCCTGATAGATGGGGACCAGCCTGATATGCTAGCTATGTAAGCGCTGTTTCTGAATACGGACCTATCTTTTTTTCTAGCGCGGCTGGCTCTCTTGATTGTCGTCGCAATTGCGATAGCTCTTTATCGCAAGACTATTGCCGATATCGCTTATTCGGTGCTAATGGTTGTAGTATTGGTTTTTTTTTTGGCCAACTTGCTGTCGGTCACTGTTTATCGGATATTGTCCTGAGAACGCCAAACATAACCGTACTGCAAATATCACGCTTGAAGCCAGCTTTCTGCGTGATTTTTTTGATCTATGTAAATTACTTTTGACCGCTGTACTCTTAGAATGCTCGCAAATAGTCGTCACGTTTGCAGGCAGCGATGGTGTATTGGTCAATTCTCAGGCTTCATAATTGGCAGCCGCCAGGAAAGCGGGAACGTCCCTTTTCTTCACTTCGTACACGCCATAGGCATTATAGGTTGCGGCTTGTCTGCATCATGCCAATGCTCAGCGTGCTTGCAGCAGCCAACATCAGCGCGCAAACGCTTCGTGCAGACTTGCTGGATGCCCAGCACATTCAACGGCAGCAACAACAGCAACAATCCCTTAAAAGCCGCTTGCCATCGGCAGACGTCACCCCGTTCATTCCCACCATTTCCCCTATCGATCGCACGCATTATCCCGCCGAGACACCTTGCTTTCCAATCACGCATGTTACCTTGAATGGCGATTCGGCCACGCGTTTTGCATGGGCGCTGGATGCGGCCCTTGCTCCCAGGAACACGACGGGCCATTTACCGTCGCCCATAGGGCAGTGCCTTGGCGCGCAGGGCATTGAATTGTTGGCCAGCCAGGTGCAGAACTCAATCATGGCTGCTGGGTATATTACCAGCCGTGTGATGGTCGAGCCCCAGAATATCGGCGCCGGACATCTGGCACTGTCGCTTATCCCAGGGCGAGTCCATGAGATTCGTTTTTCGGGGGCAGCCTGGATGCCGACAACCATGCGACGGGTACAGCCTCTTCGATCGTCAATAACGGTTCGATCATTGAAATTGCGGGCTCCGCGACGGTTCATACCGAGAAACTGAACAATGTGAATGCGGATTATCGGACTCAATTGCAGCAGGTGGGTCCCATTCAAAAGGTCGTAGAGTTCGAACCCATTATCGGTGGGGCGATCACGGCAGAACAGGCACTCAAGCTGCAGGCAGGTCGCGATATTGATATTGCCAGTACGCTGACCCATTCGGACAGCCGTTCCGGCCAGGACCGGTACCAATATACGGGCATTGATCGCCTGGCCGGCCTATACGTAACCGGAGCGCAGCAACCCGGTCAACTGCATGTGCAGGCGGGGCGCAATCTGACACTGACCGCCGTTGCTGTTGCGAATGCCGGCAAGGCTGATGAGAGCAGTACCACCTTGCAAGCCGGCAATGACCTTGCATTGAAGACCCTGACCACGAGTAAAAGCGACCTGGTGGTGAGCGATGCCAGGAACTTTGTCAAAAGCGCGTCTTCACAAGAGGTGGGCACGCAGATCGCCAGCGAGGGCGACATCCGGCTGCAGTCGGCCAATGACGTCACGCTTAGGGCGGCCGATGTCACCAGCCAGCAGGGCGCTGTGGTGGTTCAGGCAGGGCGCGACATTGGTATCCAGGCCGGTTCGTTTGAGCTTTCCGGAACCTTGCAAAATTACGAGAGTAAGCGTAGCGGTCTGGCCACCAAATCATCGGTCATCAAGAGCGACGTACAGCGGCAAACGTTGCAGGGCAGCGCTGTCAGCGGCGACACAGTAAGCCTGCTGGCCGGGCGCGACCTGAGCATTGTTGCCAGCGATGTGGTCTCGGATAATAACACCACTCTGGCCGCCAAAAACAACGTTCGGGTTGAAGCTGGGACCGAGAGAAGCCGCGAGCACGATTACCGCAAGACTACTAAATCGGGAATATTAAGCGGTGGCACACTGGGCTTTACCATCGGCTCGCAAAGCAGCACCTACCGGATGGATGCCGAGGGCGCCATGCAAAGTCAGGCGCGCAGCAGCGTGGGCAGCCTCAACGGCGATACCAGGCTGTTTGCGGGAGAACAGCTCACGGTTCGCGGTTCAGACGTATTGGCCCAGGGCGATGTACTGCTCAAAGGCAAGGCCGTGGTCATAGACCCGGGCACAGACCAGCGGCAGAGTAAAGAAGTACATGAGTTCCAGAAAAGCGGCCTGACTATTGGCGTAGAAGTGCCGGTTGTTGAGGCTGTGCAGGCGGCGGTGCGTGCAGCCGAGCAGAATGGCAAAAGCAAAAATGCACGCGTCAATGCGATGGCGGCGGCCAATACCGGATGGTCTAGCTACAAGGCCGCGCAGCAAATGGGCAATATGGGGCAGGCCATGGCTCAGCTACAGGCCGGGGACGCCAAGGGCGCCGCCAGCACCTCTGGTATTAAAGTGTCCATCACCTATGGCAACCAACGCAGCCGCAGCAGTACCGAGGTGCAGCAGACACAGACCAGCGGCAGTCAGGTGCTGGCACAGAACACTGTCACCGTGCTGGCAGCGGGTGGGGGTGCAGACTCTGACATTACAGTCACCGGTTCCGACATTGCCGGCAAAAAAGGCACCATTCTGATAGCGGATGATGCCATCAGCCTTGCTGCTGCAGCACAAACCTATAAAGAGCGCAGCAAAAACAGCTCAGCTGGCGGCAAAATTGGCGTGTCTGCCGGCTACGAAAATGGCTCTGCGGCAATAGGCATTACGGTGGGCGCGAATGTTGGCAAGGGTCATGGCAAGGGCGATGAAACCCGCTATGAATATACCCATGTGGGCGATCGCAATAGCCGGACCGTGCTGCACAGCGGCGGTGGCACCACCCTGAAAGGCGCACAGGTGGCCGGCTCGCAGGTGGTGCTGCAGGCATCGGATCTGTCCATCGAAAGTCTGCAAGATACCTCGACCTACAAGGGCAAGCAGTTGAACGCCCAGGGCGAAGTCACCATTGGTTACGGGGCATCCGGATCGGGCAGCGCGTCCAAATCCAAAATCTCGGCCGACTACGCCAGCGTCAATGAACTATCGGGCATTTTTGCGCAGGATCTGGGTTACCAGATCGACGTTGATGGCCATACCGATCTGACGGGGGCAGTCATTACCTCCAGTGCCCAGGCTGAGGCAGCAGGCCGAAATCGCCTGACCACTGGTACGCTGGCCGCACGCGACATCAAAAACTACAGTCGCGTCAAGGCCAGTAGCGTAGGCATTGGCGGGGATGGTGGCTTCATGGGCGGTTCGGGACTGGGCGGAGCAAAAGGCCTGCAGGCAAGCATGGGCTTCGGCTCGGTCAGCAGCAATGAGAGCAGCGTAACGAAAAGCGGCATCAATACCGCCAATATCAACATCACTCGGCCAAAAGCGCAGCAGGAGAAGACTGGAAAATCCGTTGCCGAGACTATCGTCGCCATTAACAACCCGCTCACGAGCGACGAGGCGCTGACGTATGCGGGTCTGGGAAACAGTTTCGACAAAGAAGCGGTACAAAACGAAATCGATCTGCAACGCGACGTGTCGCAGGCCTTCAGCAAAAACAGCCAGGAGGCATCCGCCGAACTGAAAAAACGCATCGCCAGCAACGATGCCCTGTTCGAGGTTGGGCTGATCAGCGAACAAGAGCGCGATACGCGCAACGCCTCGCTGCGCAACTATGCCTGGATACTGGAAACGGTGGCTGCGGGTCTGGCAACTCCATCCGACAGCCTGACCGGCTCGCTGGTGGCAGCCGCCAGCCCAACCATTGCCAAGGAAATAGGCCAGCAGTTCAAGCAGACTGGTCAGGAAGGCTCAACCGGACATTATCTGGCGCATGCGGGGCTTGGTGCGCTGGTAGCTGCTGCGACGGGGAACAGCATCGCCGGCAACGCACTTGCCGCAGCGGGTTCCGAAGCGACGGCACCCGTGGCAGCCAACCTGATCTTCGGTAAAGACGTGAGCCAGTTGACACCGGATGAGAAAGCGACGGTGAGCTCGATTGCGGGTCTGGCTGGGGCTAGACTGTCCGGAGCCGCGGGCGGGGACGGTAGAAGTCTAGTCAGCGGCAGTGTGGCGGGGCGTACGTCGGTGGAGAATAACTATCTGACTGCCGAGCAGCTGGATAATTTTGCGCAACGGGCGAAGAATTGTTCTGGAGCGTCATGCAAGAAAGTCATTCAGGACATGGTGGATACCAATGTTCAACAGCAGGAGGAAATTAAAGCCGTGTGCTCAGCATCGCCTGAGCAGTGCCAGCAAAAATATGGTTATTTGATTGAACAGTGGGATGTTTTTGATAAAGCGATAAAGAAACTAGCAGCGGATAAAACATTGCCAGGTGGGTTCCGAGACTATATGCCTGCTGTTTATATGATGGATACTGAAGCGCAAGGTATTGCGGTTCAGTATGGCTGGACTAAGCGCTTTGAGACGATGGGGCTTGATAGGGAAACGGCTGAAATGATGGCAGTAACTCTTCCGGCAATACTAAATGAAGGACGTGGAAAAGGTAGTAAAGGTGGTAAGGTAATCACAGATAAAAAAACAAAAATTGCTGGATTTGAAGGCGAGCAAAAAGAATCAAATAAATTAAGTGCAAACTCTAAAAAGACAAAAAATCTCAGCCAAAACGAAGTTAACTCAATTTATAACCAGCAACTGATTAAGGATGCAGAAAAAATTTCAACGGCTAAACCAGGGAAACAAGCAGTTGTACCGAGAGATCTTAATGAACAAATGTTCTGGCAGTCCGTTCAATCTAAACCATTACAAGGTAAAGAGTTGCCTGGATTAAATAATGATCCTCGTTTTCCGACATCAGCAGGCTTTCAAAAGATGGAAGCAAAACACAGACTTCCAGATGGTCAAACTATAACCATACATTATCAGTACAATTCAACTACTGGTAAAGTTTATGATATGAAAATTGCTACACCACAAAGGGTTCAACAAGATCCGAAAAAAGTTGTAGACACAATAAAGGATAAAGTTAAATGAGAATAAAAGAATCGAATGGTGAATCTATTGATGTATTTGCTATTTATTGGATAAATAATAAATCGCTATGCCTTGGGTTGCCTAAAGGATATGGAGGCCTATCTGTTTATGACCTATCGGAAGTCGATTTAATAGAGTCAGAACTGAATGGCAAGCTGATCTACTTCCAAAATGAAGGAGCTGGTTCTGGTGTATATCATTGGGCCCTAATCGAAGAGTCATTATTAGATGGCTTACTTGAATTAGATGAAACTGCCTATAAAAGGTTTTTAGATATATTAAACGCTGAAGGTCAATTAGACGATGACTTTTATTGATAATTACGATCCTAAACCTCTTTAGTCTTTTCACTACCCTTTTATCAGCCTGATAAATTAAAACGTCCAAGCAACGGAGAATCCGAAATTGATATTGGAAAAGATCTTGGCGACGGTGAGTTCGCTCGCGGGACTTGCCGTAGCAGGGCTTGCGGGAGCTGTCGGTGACGATGGCAAGAGCGTACAACGCCAAGACCAATAGTCATTTGAAAATTGCTTTACAGATCTAACAGTAATAACAATATAGTCAGAGTGTATTGGTAGCCTAAGGCGGCACGGCATAGACTACCCGGTTTGCTGCACCTGAATTCTGGCTATGTAATGACAAAAGAAATACGCCTTAATGCGTTCCTGATGAACTGCGTCGGTCATCTGGCGCCTGGCCAGTGGACGAATCCTGAAGATACATCCTCCGACTATCTGAATGCCCAGTACTGGGTTGATCTGGCCGAGCTGCTGGAGCGGGGGTTGTTCGATACGCTGTTTCTAGGTGATGTTACCGGTGTGTACGATGTGGACGGCGGCACGGCTGAAAACGCGTTGACAAACGCCGCGCAGACCCCCATGAATGACCCGTTTCCTCTGATTTCGCTTATGGCGCATGCAACCCGACACCTGGGTTTTGGCGTGACGGCGTCTGTCGCCTACGATCCGCCGTACCTGTTGGCGCGCCGGTTTACCACGCTGGATCACCTGACAAAAGGCCGAGTGGCCTGGAACATTGTCACGTCCTATCTTGAGAGCGGCGCCCGCAGCCTGGGGCAGGAAAACCTGCTTGGTCATGATGAACGCTATGATCGCGCCGACGAATACCTGGACTTATGTTATCGGTTCTGGGAAGACAGCTGGGATGACGGCGCCGTCTCGCGTGATGCTCAGGCGGGCAAGTATGTCGACCCTGCCGGTATACACGCCGTTAATCACGAGGGGCGCTATTTTCGATCTCACGGTATTTTCCAATGTGAGCCGTCGCCACAGCGCACACCGCTTATTTTCCAGGCGGGCGGGTCGCAGCGCGGTGGCCAGTTTGCGGCGCGCCATGCCGAATGCGTATTCGTTGGTGCGCCAACGCGCGAGGGCGTCAGGCGCAGTGTTGCGCAATTGCAAGATCAGTTGCATGCGGCAGGGCGCAAGCGGGACGATGTCCGGATATTCGCCATGTTCACCGTGATTGTTGAAGAAACCGCGGCGCTGGCTCGCCAGCGACATCAGGAGTACCTGGCTCGTGCCAACCTGGATGGCGCCCGTGCACTGCTTTCCGGATGGACTGGTATTGATCTGTCTCGCTATAGCCTGGACGATGAGTTGGTCTATGTGGATACGAATGCCGGGCAATCGGCGCTGGCGTCGTTCAGCAAGCTGGATCCGTCACGAACCTGGACCTTGCGCGACGCGCTTGAATTTGTTGCCCTTGGCGGCAGAGGGCCGGTGGTGGTCGGCGACGCCCGTGAAGTGGCGGACGAACTGCAGGGCTGGGTCAACGACACTGGCATTGACGGATTCAATCTGGCCTATATAGAGATGCCGCGCACGTTTCGCAATATTGTTGATTATCTGGTGCCCGAATTACAGCGTCGTGGCGCGTACAAGCGCCAATATGCCGACGGCGTGCTTCGCGAGAAGTTGCTCTCGGCTGGCCCGTACCGCACCACGGTTTCCCCTTAGTTTTTTGGAAGAAGAGAACGCTATGCCCCGTATTTCAGAACTCCCTGTCGATAGCCTGAGCCCCGCGCTGCAGGCGCTTTTCCCGCGCTATACCGGCAACGGCTCGCATTTTGCGGACCAATTCCAGGTGCTGTCCCACGTGCAGCCCGCAGCCGAACATCTGTTTGACATGCTGCTAACGCTCAAGCAGCAACAGAATGTCCCATCCCGATATATTGAGCTGGCCATCGTAGTGGTATCGCAACTGAATCGTTGTCTTTACTGCGTGGAAAATCACAATCCGCGCTTGCAAGTCGAGGGACTGGCCGTGGATGACCCGCAAGCACTGATCGATGGCACTGCCAAGGGCCAGCTGACCGACACGGATCAACTGGTGGTCGATTATGCGATTGCCGTCACACAGGCGGCAGAACGCATTCCCGAGGCGTTGTTTGACCGTCTGCGCCAGGTGTTTACCGAAGCCCAGATTGTTGAATTGACCTTGCGCATCTCCCTTTGCGGTTTCTTTAATCGTTTCAACCAGGCGTTGCAGATTGGCGAAAGCAGCACAGCGGCACACCCGGTCTGATCCATTTCAATTGTAATTTGCACATCATGGCACCTCTTATGTCTCGTATTATCGGCCCCGGCCGCCGGCTTTTGTCCCGTTTCGTATTGGCATCGATCACGGGTGCCGCTGCTATCTCGTCCATTGCGCCAGCTGTTGCGCAGGAGGCGCTGGCGCCCATACGCATTGGCGTTCTTGTTCCGCTAAGCGGTGCCGGTGGCGCGTACGGGCCGGGCATGGCGGATGCGGCAAAGCGCGCAGCCGAGTTCATTAACAGCGAAGCCGGTGGTGTGCTCAACGGGCGCAAGCTGGAGATTGTTGTTGCCGATAGCGAAACGAACCCGACTGCGGGTGTGGCCGCTGCCCGCAAGCTGTTGGATGTCAGCAAGGTGTCTGCGATTGCCGGGTTGTGGAGCAGTTCCGTGGCTCTGGCCGTCAAGCCGCTAACGCTGGAGCGGGGCATTCCGTTGCTGGTGACCGGTACGGGTGACGAAGTCACCCAGGGCGACAACAAAGGACTGGTATGGCGATTCCAGGCCCGTGGCAGCGATTGGGGTAGGGTTTTTGCCCGCGCTGCCTATCACGACGGGGCTCGTACGGCCTCGGTCATGGTCCAGCAGGCGCCAGCCTGGACGATTATGGTAGATCCCTTTGTCACCGAGTTTCGTAAACTGGGCGGCAAGATCGTAGATGTTGTTTATTACAATCCGGGCCAGTCTTCCTATCGTGCCGAAGTGGAAAAGGTTTTTGCCAAAGAACCCGATGCCGTGTTTCTGCCAAGTTATCTGCCTGAACTGTCCGCGATTGCGCGCGAGGTTTTCCGCAGTGGCTTTACCAGCAAAATCTATTCAAACTCATCGGCTGCGGATGCCGAAGGGGCGTTCATCAAAAATGTAGGCGCCGAGGTTGCCGAGGGTATTAATCATATCCAGTCGATTCCACCAGCAGAATCAACCGCTTACAAAACCTTTTCCCAGCATACCAAAACGCCCGAGAATACGCTGGCCATATTCCCGTCCAATATGTGGGATGAGGTCTCAGTGCTTGCGCTGGCCATGGAAAAGTCCGGCAGCGCCGACCCCGCCGTTTTCAGCAAATCCATTTTGGATGTCGTTAACGGCCCGGGCACGGTAGTCGAAAACCCGGTTGACGGACTCAAAGCCCTTCGCGCTGGCAAGCCAATTTCCTACAGCGGGGCAGGAGCGCAATTTAAGTTCACGCCAACGGGAGACCAGTTGCATCGTTCCTACGGCCGTTTCATTATCAAGGACGGCGCCAACCATCAGCAGGGATTGATAGAGTGAATGCGACCGCAAGTGCGGGAACGCAAGCTGATACAGGCCTGTACGCCAGAGATATCCAGCTGTCCTATGGTGGCTTGAAGGTATTGAAGGGCGTCTCTATCAGTATCGAGCGCGGTCAGATTACTGGTATCGTCGGGCCAAATGGCGCTGGAAAATCTTCGCTGTTCAATGTGCTGGCGGGCAACGCCGCACCGGATCACGGTCGTGTCTGCCTTGGCTCGCAAGACATTACCCGGCTTGCCGTGCATGATCGCGCCCGTGCCGGCATTGCACGCACCTTTCAGCTGGCGCGCGAACTCGACAGCCTGACGGTACTTGAAAACCTGCTGCTGGCCTGGCCCGACCAGGCGGGCGATACGTTATGGCGCATTTTTTTGCAGCGCGATGGCATCCGGAAAACGCAGGAACAGGCCGTCGAACATGCACTGGCCCTGCTAGAGCGCACGCGGCTGACGCGGTTAGCCGATAGCCAGGCAGGGGGCCTGTCCGGTGGTCAGAAAAAGCTGCTCGAACTGTGCCGCGCGCTCATGCTGAACGCGCCCATTATCCTGCTGGATGAACCCGCGGCTGGCGTAAACCCGGCCTTGATGGACGAGCTGGCCGGGTTTATCAGCGAATTGCGCAATGAGGGCAAGACGTTTGCTATTGTTGAACATAATATGGATCTGATTGCCGCGCTGTGCGATACCGTGTATGTGCTGGCTGACGGTGCGGTGCTGACCCAAGGCACCTTTGCCCAGGTCGTTGCCGACAGCCGGGTCCAGGATGCTTACCTTGGAGTGACACTATGACCGCCGCGCTGACAGTGTCGGGATTGCAGGCGGGGTATGGCGGCAAACCTGTTCTGCATGGTGTGGATCTGACCGTAGCCCAGGGCAGTGCGCTGACGATTGTGGGGCCCAATGGATCGGGTAAATCCACTTTGCTCAAAGCCATCGCCGGTCAGATTCCGGCGCAGGCAGGCACGATAAAAATGGGTGAGGTTGACCTGACGCGAATGAGCGCGCAGGCGCGCACGCGCACGGGCCTGGTCTTTGTGCCGCAGGAAGGGAACGTTTTCCGAAATATGACCGTCCGGGAAAATTTGCGTCTTGGCTGGGATTTTCATCATCATGGGCCAGCGGGCAGATTGGCGCCAAAACTGGACGAAGTCTTGCAGTTATTCCCCGAGATCAAGCCCCATCTGCACACGTCGGCAGGGTTGCTCAGCGGTGGGCAGCGCCAGATGGTGGCTGTGGCTAGCGCCATGATGCTTGACCCACGCGTCCTGGTGCTGGATGAGCCTTCGGCCGGGTTATCGCCGCGCAACGCACAACTGCTGTTTGACATTATCGACCGTATTCGCCAGACCGGCCTGACGCTGCTGATGATCGAGCAAAACGTACAGCTGGGCCTGTCGGTGGCAGAGCAGGGGCTGGTTCTGGTCATGGGGCGTGTTCGGCATCGTGCGCCGGCAAGCGAACTGGCGCAGGATAAATCGCTGGCGGCGCTTTTCCTGGGCGCATCCGGTTCCCATGATGCGCATTCCCCCGACGTTTTTTGATTGAGTGACCATGCAAATTCTATTTAATGGACTGATTACCGGCATGCTGGTTGCTTTGCCTGCCCTGGCGGTCGCGTTGACCTTCAGTGTCTTGCGGTTTGCCAACTTCGCCATTGGCGCCATGATCACCAGTGGCGCTTATCTGGCATATGCATTTAATGTGGTGCTGGGCTTGCCACTTTGGCTATCGGGCATCATCGCCGTGGCGCTGTCCGCAGCCCTGGCAGTCTTGGTGGACCTGCTGGCGTTTCGCCCTTTAAGAAATCGTTCGGCGGTTACCCTCATGGTCGCGTCCATGGGTGTCTCATTTATTCTGGAAAATATCATTCGGTTCGTTGCCGGCAATACTTCGGTCGGCTATGACGTGGCATTGTCGCGTCCGTGGCGATGGGCGGGGCTGCGCATCAATGTCGAACAGGTGCAGGCGCTGGTCATCTGCCTGCTGGTGCTGCTGTCTGTCTGGGCGCTTTTTCGATGGTCCCGGCTGGGCCGGGCGATGCGCGCGGTGGCCGATAATGCGGCGCTGGCGGCTTCCCGCGGCGTCTCGCAGCAGTATGTTATTTCCATTACCTGGGCCCTGGCCGGCGGGCTGGCTGCCCTGTCGGGCATGTTGATCGGGCTGGACGCCACAGTGGATCCGCAAATGGGCTGGACTTATGCCTTGCCTGCGTTTGCTGCCGCGATCCTGGGCGGGCTGACGCATCCGTTGGCCGCGATTCCGGGGGCGCTGGTGATGGGCGTGTTATCCGAAGCGGCCACGCTGGTGCTGCCTTCGCACTATCGTTCCCTGGTGGCCTTTGTCGTCATGAGTGTGTTGCTGGCATTGCGCCCGGCAGGATTGTTTGGCAAGCGCTGGCTCACCCGATAGGAAAATGATTTCATGACAGCATACCTACTCTCGCTGCTCGCATTGGCGATGATGGCCGGCATTACCGGCCTGGCACTCAACATACAATGGGGCATGGCTGGCCTGGTCAACTTCGGGCTTTTCGGGTTCTATATGATTGGCGCGTATGCGTGCGCGCTGCTCACCACCCAACTGGGATGGTCTCCCTGGCTGGCCATGCCGGTCACGGTTATTCTGACTGTCGCGGTAAGCGCCCTGGTGTGCCTGATCTCTGTGCGCCTGGCGGATGACTATTTTGCCATCGTGACGCTGGCCTTCGCAGAAAGCGTCAAGCTGCTGATCAACAATGAAGAATGGCTGACTCGGGGCAGCATTGGCATCCCGAATATTCCCCGACCCGTTGCCAGCGATACCGGCTTGTTGGTGCTGGCTGCGGTGATGCTGCTGGTGGTTTTTGTCGTTTTTGAGATTATCACCCGCTCACCACTGGGCCGCACTGCCCGCGCGTTGCGCGATGATCCGCTGGTGGCGCAAAGTGTCGGCAAAAACGTCCTGGGCGTGCGGTTGCGTTTTTTCGCCCTGGGCGGCGCAGCACTTGGCCTTGCCGGCTGCTTGCACGCTTTTTATTATCGATATATTGATCCGTCGCAATTCAGTGTTGCCATGACGGCTTCTGCGTTCATGCTGGTCATTCTGGCCGGGCGCGGCAGCCATCGCGGCGTGCTCCTGAGCAGCCTGACGGTTGTGTTATTGCTGGAAGGCACGCGTTTTCTGGACGATTACATTTCCTGGCTGGCGCCGCATCAATTGGCTGCCCTCAGATTGATTCTGATCGGGCTGATCCTGATTCTGTTGCTGATTTTCAAGCCGCAGGGCTTTGCCAAAGAATATCGGTTTATGCGGAATCGGTGACGGCTGTCGATATAAGGCAACCCATGTCAACCTGTCCGAGGCGGCTGAGAGATCTGAAGCGGATAATGGCCCTTCGGCGCAGATTTAGATCGAAGATCGAATATCTGATTTCAAATACTGAATATAGCAAGCTTGCTTTCGTGCCGAGAGGCAGACGAAAAAACGCCGACCACTGGGACTGCCCACGGTCGGCGTTTTGTTGCGATCCCCTTAGTTCTGCAGAAATTGCAGCAGATCCTGGTTAAAGCGTTCTTTATGAGTATCGGTCAGACCGTGCGGTGCACCGGAATAAACGATAAGCTTGGCCCCTTTGATTTGCGCGGCCGATGCCTTGCCGGCGGTGTCTATCGGCACAATCTGGTCGTCATCTCCATGAATCACCAAAGTAGGCACATCGAATTTTTTCAGATCCTCACGAAAATCCGTGGCCGAGAAGGCCGCGATTGAGTCGTAGGTGTTCTTGTGTCCAGCCTGCATGCCCTGCGCCCACCAGCTATTGATCAGGCCTTGCGATACCTTGGCGCCTTTACGGTTAAAACCGTAGAAGGGACCGGATGCCAGATCAAGATATAACTGCGAGCGGTTCTCCAGCGATGCCTTGCGCAAGCCATCGAAAACCTCCAGCGGCACACCTTGCGGATTATCTGCCGTTTGCAGCATCAGCGGCGGCACCGCGCTCACCAGTACGGCTTTCTTGATGCGGCTGGTGCCATGGCGACCGATATAGCGCGCCACTTCGCCGCCGCCCGTGGAAAAGCCCACCGCGATCACGTCTTTCAGATCAAGTGTGTCAATCACAGCGGCCAGATCGTCAGCGTAGTGGTTCATATTATTGCCGTCCCAGGGCTGGCTGGAGCGGCCATGACCGCGACGGTCGTGGGCGATCACCCGGTATCCATGGTCGGCCAGGAAAATCATCTGCGATTCCCAGCTGTCCGAACTAAGCGGCCAGCCATGGCTTAAGGTCACGACCGGGCCGTCCTTTGGCCCCCAGTCTTTGTAGTACAAGCGCACGCCGTCGGTCGTGGTGATGTAGTTGCCGTCTACTGTGGCATGGGTTGCCGCTTGCGCGGCAGTGGCAGGTTGTGCTGCATGGGCGGCGACGCCAGCTTGCAGAGAGGCGGCCAGCAGGCCGGTAGCGATTGCACGGGAAGTCTTGTTCATGGTCATACTCCTGGATTGAGTCAGATGAAATAAAAAGTCAGACAAAAGAAAAAGGACAAATGAAATAAAAAGCGGCGAAATACAAAAGCGCGATATCAGTTGCCGAGCACCAGCGTTACGTCGATGTTGCCGCGCGTCGCATTGGAATACGGGCAGACAACATGGGCCTGGTCGACCAGCGCCTGCAGCGTGTCGCGGTCGATCCCGGGGGCGGCAATGGTCAGTTGTGCCTGGATGCCGAAGCCGGTGGGGATCTGGCCGATACCAACCTGGCCAGTTACGGTTGTGTCTGCGGGCAGGGCAACCTTTTGTTTGGCGGCGACGAATTTGAGCGCACCCAGAAAGCAGGCCGAATAACCGGCGGCAAACAATTGTTCCGGATTGGTGCCGGGGCCGCCGGCGCCGCCCAGCTCGCGTGGAGTGGACAATTGCACGTCAAGCACGTTGTCGGAGGAAGTGGCGCGACCTTCCCTGCCTCCTGTGGCAGTTGCAGTGGCGGTGTAGAGAACTTTTTCGATAGACATAATGAGGGGTCCTGGTAAGTGAGTTGCTTGGTTGGGGAAAGTGTTATCCCGTAAGACGTATTCTGCCCGCACCGGAAGGACGTTGGGTGATGTAAAATCCTGAAAACTTGACTAGGAGTATTAAAATGGCTGACAGGCTTGCCGCGCTGATGGCGCATTTCCCTGTAACCGCGCAGGTTTTCAATACCAGCGCGCTGTGTGGCATTAATACGGTGCAAAGCGATGGCGCCAACGGACAATTGCATTTGGTGCGCAGTGGTACGGTCCAGGTGCAATACGGCAGCCAAGTGCTGCAGGTAGATCGCCCCAGCCTGTTGCTGTTCCCAAGGCCGATGACCCATCACTTTGTGACCGACTCCGAGCTGGGGGCGGACATGGTCTGCGCCAACCTGGCTTTCGAAGGCGGCGCAGGCAATCCGATCGCCTCGGCGCTGCCCGACCTTGTCTGCCTGCCGCTGGCAGATGTTGATGGCGCCGAGCCGATATTGGCGCTGTTGTTCGAAGAAGCGTTCGAGCAGCGTTGCGGGCGCGTCGCGCTGGTTGAGCGGCTGTTCGAGGTGGTAATGATCCAGGTATTGCGCCAGCTGATGGAAAGCGGTCAAATCCATGGCGGCCTGCTGTCCGGCCTGTCGCACGCCCGCCTGCGCAATGCGCTGGTAGCGATGCATGAGGCGCCGGCGCAGGAGTGGACCCTGGACGAGCTGGCGACGGTCGCGGGCATGTCGCGCAGCGTTTTTGCCGCGACGTTTCGTGAGACGGTGGGTATCACGCCGGGCCAGTATCTGCAGGGCTGGCGCGTGCGGCTGGCACAAAAGGCCCTGCGCCGCGGGCGCCCCTTGAAGATGATTGCGGCCGAGGTCGGCTACGGCAGCGAAGCGGCGCTATCCCGTGCGTTCAAGGCGCAGGCGGGGCAGTCACCGCGGCAGTGGAAGGCGGGGTATATGTAGAGGAGGGGTTGGCCCTGATTATCACATCCGTGTTTTCAAAAAATAAAAATTGCAGTAGTATTATGACCACTGGCGCATAACACCGCGCCTGGCTTAGCATCACATGACATCACAGTTGTATTCCCAAATAACTCGAATATCGGAGATTTACATGAGTGGAAGCTATGACTTGAAGCGCAGTGGCGAGCAGTACATGTTCAATCTGAAGGCTGGAAATGGACAAACTGTTCTGACCAGCGAGCGATATGCCGCCAAGGCAGGTGCGTTGGATGGCATCGAATCGGTCCGCAAGAATTCTCCGATAGACGAAAGGTACGAGCGAAAAACAGCCAAGGATGGCTCGCCTTTTTTTACATTATCAAGTGCCAATGGCCAGGTAATCGGGCGTAGCGAAATGTATTCCAGCGCCACCGCCCGCGACAACGGGATTGCTTCGTGCAAAACCAACGGCCCGACGGGGACAACAAAGGACAATACCGCTACTGGTGCATAGCGCCAACGGCTCTTGTTCGTCTCCGGATAGCGTCGTTCGATCGGGTCGGTGAAAATTGATCATGGTAAAATAAAAGGCCTGCATCGTTAGCCAATTGTGGTGGTGTTTCATGCTTTGGCTGATCGATGTGTCGCGCGTCATAGCGATGCCTATACGCCGTTTTTGCTGTGTATTTTTGCCGGACCCAATTCGAATGACAGAAAAAAAGATAGTGGATTTTCGGGTGTATACCATGCGCTCTGGTGGTGTTGACGAATTTCTTCGTTTGGCGAAACTTCACATGTTGCCGGTACAATCGCGCCACCTCGGCCAGCCGTTGGCCTTTTACAAGACCGAAATCGGGCAGCAGGAAGAAGTGATGCATTTATGGGGCTTTGACTCTCTGGCGGACATGGAACGCAGAAGGGCTTTTAGAGATGCAGATTCTCAATGGGGTACCTATTTGAGCGAATCCGATGGCCTGATAGAGCGACAGGAAAACACCGTTCTGAAGCAGGTGCCCATAAAAATAAACCACGACGATACGCGACGCGACGATTTGACCGTCATGCAAATCAAGGTGTCGACGGTAAAGAGGGGGCGCATGTCGGAGCTGCTTTCTGCGTATGAGAAGAGGGGGCTACCGGTGCTCCAGAAAAATCGGGTCGGCATTGCTGGTATTTATACGTCTGAAGTCGGGAGCCTGAACAAATTTATCCAGATCACAGCTCACGACAATTATGCCGCAATAGAAGCGCTTAATCAGAAACTGGCAGCAAATGCTGAGTGGCGCGCCTTTCGTAATCATGCAGATGATCTTGTTGTTTCCCAAACCACGAAAATAGCCCGACAAATACAAATGTCATAAGGGCGTTCGTGAACCGGGCGGTGATTGACCGCCCCGGCACCGTGCCCTACTTCACAAAGCAGATCGACTCAACATCAATTCGGGCTTAGCATCTGCGAACTGCAGTACCCGCAAGATCGCCAGTCGCCACTCCATCTGCCAAAGTGGGACGTCCATTCACAAATACCCATTCGATACCACTGGCGAATTGTCGCGGATTTTCATAAGTGGCGTTCGCTTGTACGTTGGCGGGGTCAAAGACGGTGATGTTAGCCCGATAACCTTGTTTGAGCAGCCCCATATCACCGAGCCTGAATGTGCGCGCCGTGTAGCCGGTCATTTTGAATATACTTTCTTCAAGCGTCATCCAGCCCTTGTCGCGCACGAGTTCCCCCAGAACTTTCGGGAACGTTCCGTATTGGCGCGGATGAGGGTGATCTCCCACGTCCAGGCCGTCGCTTCCTATCATGCTGTGTGCATGGGTGAGCACATTGCGTAGGTCCTCTTCACACGAGTTCTGCATGATCTGGCCCACCTCGCCTTGTTCTGCCAGCATCAGATCAAAGACAAAGTCACAGACCTCCTGGCCTGCCTGTTGCGCGGCTTCGAGTACCGTCAGGCCGACATATACCTGACGTTCGGCATGCTTGAGGTAGGAAATGGTAATGTTCTGCCAGCCCAGGGCCGCAATTCGGTTTTCCCAACCGGGGATGCCATGCGTCCAGTCGTGCCTGATGCGCGCGCGGCATTCGTTCGATGCCAGTCTTTCCATCATTGCGTCCCGCCCGCCATCGAGCACCCAGGGTGGAAACAGCATGGATAGTGTAGTGCTGCCGGCCAGGTACGGGTACATATCGGAATAGGTGGTTAGGCCGTGTTGGCGGGCCTCGTCCAGCTTGGCAAGCGACAGGCGTGTCTTGCCGTAGTTTCTCGCACCGCTGGTCTTGTGATGAGAGATCAGCAACGGAATGTGTGCACGCAGGGCAACATCCAGGGACTCGTCTACGGATTGGAGCAGCCCATCTACCTGATCCCGCATATGGGTTGCGTACAACCCGCCATAGTCATTGACGATGCCTGCCAGAGCAACGAGTTCGTCCGAATCGGCGTAGACGCCGGGTACATAACACAGGCCTGATGATAAACCCAGCGAGCCTTGCTGCATTGTCTGATGAAGCAGGGTCTTCATGGATTCCAGTTCGGCCAGGGTTGGCGCTCGCGCCTCCAGTCCCATAACCGCAGCACGCAGTGCGCCGTGTCCAGTCAGCGTGGCGACGTTGACGGCGGCGCCTTGCTTGAATACGCGCTCGAAGTACCCGTTAAGGTCCACCCAGTTCCACTCAATGGTGGGGTGGCCGAAGATGGGTGAAGCCTGTTCACGGAACGCAGCCGCGTTCGCACCAGCCAATGGAAAAGTAGACCATCCGCAGTTTCCTAGCACCTCTGTGGTTACGCCCTGACGAACTTTGCTTTCAGCGCCGGGGTTGGCAATCAGGGACAGTTCCGAGTGGCAGTGGCAGTCGATGAATCCGGGCGAAATGATCCGCTCACTGCAGTCGATTCGCCTTGCGGCCGATTCGTCTGTCAAATCGCCGATTGCGGATATACGACCGTCTTTTAAGGCAACATCGCCGGTCACGCGCGGCTTGCCGCTGCCATCAATGATTGAACCGTGAGAGAGAATGAAGTCGTGCATAATTGAGAGGGTGACCTTGGGGTTAGGTGAGGGCGATCAAGTACGCGGCCCGCATTATTGTTTTTCGATTTTGGCGCTTTCGATAAGCTGCGCCCATTTGCGCTGCTCCTGGGCGATCAACGCGCTGTACTCTTGCTGGGTTCCCGGGGTGGGCGTGGCAAAGGATTGCGTGAGCGTTGCCTGTACCGTGGGTGAACGCATTGCGGTGTTAAGCGTTTCACTTATTTTCATGATAATGTCTTTGGGCGTACCGGCCGGGGCGATCAGTCCTCCCCAGGCGCTGTTTTCATAATCTTTGAGGCCGCTTTCCGCAAGGGTCGGTATTGAGGGATCCATCTGCACGCGCTCGCTGGTTGTAATTGCCAGTGCACGCAACTTGCCGCTTTTAATCATTGGGTATGCGACCGTGGCATTGGTGAACGTATAGTCAAGCCGGCCGCCCACCAGGTCTGTCAGTGATTGCGGATCGCCGTTATACGGAATGAATTGGGTATCAACGCCACTGAGATCTTTGAAGAGCTCACCGCCCATATGGCCGCTGCTTCCAAGGTTGGAGGCTGCCCATGTCAACTGGCCCGGTGATTTTTTTGCGGCGGCAATCAGATCGGCGATCGTTTTGTAGGGGGAGTCTTTTCGCACCACTAATAGATTGGGTACGGTATACATCGGGCCAGCGGGGACAAAGTCTCGATTCGCGTCGTATGCGAGTTTCTTGAACAGCGCGGGATTGATCGCCAGGTTATTGATATTTCCATAACTTAACGTGTAGCCATCAAGGGCTGAGCGTTTCAAATGTGATAGCGCGATCGCGCCTGCGGCACCCGGCCGATTCTCGATGATAAAAGATTGGCCGGTGATTTTGGCCAATTCGGCGGCGACGGCACGCGTCAATACGTCAGATGCCGCGCCAGGTGTCGACGGCAGCACAATGGTGACCGCCTTTGTCGGCCAGGCAGTCTCGGTAGCGTGGCTGTATTGCAAGCTTGATATTACACCCAAGGCGGCAATAAACGCGCAACTTATTTTGTTCATGATTTTTCCTTTTAGAATGGAAAACAAGCTAGAGCAAGGCGGCGTAAGCAGACAGTACTGCTGCGCCACCGGTGTGCAGAAAAACAATGTTCTGGTCCGCAGCAAACCTGCCCGAATGAATATCGGCGATCAAGCCTGCCATGGCCTTGCCTGTGTACACAGGATCCAGCAGGATGCCTTCTTGTCGTCCCAGGAGCTTGATGGCATCCAGGGCTTCTGGGGTTGCGATACCATATCCGTCGCCGATATGAGCGTCATCGACCTCTATCTGGTCAGCGGGTACGGAGGCCTCCATCAGGCCCGCAGTCTGGTTGGCGATGGCATGAACGATTTCTGACATGCGATTGGAGTCGAACCGCACGCTATAGCCTCGCACCCGGGTATGTTTGCCACGGGACAGTGCGGCAACCAGGCCCGCTTGCGTTCCGCCGCTTCCGGCCGCATGCACAATGTAGTCGACCTTAATGCCCAGATCAGAGGCCTGGGCGGCGATCTCATGAGCACAGCCCACATATCCCATCGCGCCCAGTGGACTTGAGCCTCCACCGGCGATGATGTAGGGTTTGCGCCCTTGTCGGATCAGTTGCGTTTCCAGCTCGGCAACCGCTTCCGCAATGTTTGCGCCTGCAGGCAACGCCTCGCAGAGCGTTGCGCCGAGCACTCGGTTCAAGAGCGCGTTGCCTGCCCGGTAATATTCGGCGGGTTGCCCTTCCAGACGTCGTTCCAGCAGCAATACGCAACTGAGGCCCAACTGGGCAGCGGCGGCTGCGGTTTGCCGGGCATGATTCGACTGGGTCGCGCCCGTTGCGATCAAGGTATCGGCGCCCTTGGCGAGCGCGTCGGCTGCCAGATACTCCAGTTTGCGCGCCTTGTTGCCGCCGCCGGCCAGACCAGTGAGGTCATCTCGCTTCATGAATATCTTCGGCCCGCCCAGATAGGCCGACAGTCGCAGAAGCGGCTGCAGGGGCGTTGCATGTTCAGTGAAGCTGATTCTGGGAAATGCATTCCATTCCATTTGGCCGCGCTCCTTATTGGTATGAGGCAGCGTCGGTGCTGTCGGTAGGATTGGCAATGGCGCGTCGCAGTGCTGGACTCATGGGAACCCGCAGATTGATGGATTTGGGTGGAATCGCAGACTCGAACCATTTGGCGTAAATGCCGTTGATGGCACCGCTTGCAAATGTGGATTTGAGCGCACCATCCACCAGTGCCTTGAAGGAGGAGTCCCCCTTTCTCATCATCAGGGCGTACGGCTCAACCGACAGGGGGGCCTTGGAAATCACGTATGCATCCGGCGTTTTTGCGTTGGCCACCAGACCGGCAAGTGTAATGTCGTCCAGGAAGAATGCAGCGGCCCTGTCGGTTTCCATCATCAGGAAGCCTTCGGCAAAATCGCGTGCCGGTGCGATACGCATACCGTATTTGTGCGCGACGTTCAGTGCCATGATCTGCCGAATATTTGACGAGCCAGCTGTGGCGACTACTGACTTGCTCGCCAGTGAACTCAGATCAGCAAGGTTGGTGCTTTTCTTGGAGACAAATCGTGTGCTGGATACGAAGATGGTGGATGAAAAGGCGACCTGTTTCTGGCGCTCGACTGTATTCGAGGTGGTGCCGCACTCCAGGTCGATTGTGCCATTGGCCATGAGCGGGATACGGTTGGAAGAGGCTATGGGCACCATCCTGATCTTGAGATCGGGCTGATTGAGGTGGGTCTTTATTTCTTCCACGACTTTAAGGCAGAGATCCACCGAATAGCCGACAAACTGGTGTGATGCATCGAGATAGGAAAAGGGTTGTGCGGTTTCCCGAACGCCGAGCGCGATCTCGTTCTTTTGTTTGATTTTGCTGAGTGTGTCGGTTGGCTGGGCGGTTGCGCACGTGCTGGCGACCAGCGTAAGGGCTGCGACAAACATTGAAGTTTTCATGGGTGTCTTCTCCGGTGCCGCAGCGTAAATCGCTCACGGACTTCTTATTGTATCGTTACAAAATAATGAAATCCAATTATCAATCGATACATAAAGAAAGTCAATGGTATATATTGCAGGCGAACTAGGGGAATATACCAATGGAGGGGGCGTGTGGTTCTTCAGCCAGCATGTCTGCAATCAGTATTCCAAAATTGCGCAGCTCGGCTGTATCCTGTGCTGCGCTGACGCTGATGCGCACGGCGTTATCTACACCGGGCGGGTTGGTGGCAAAGGCTTCTGAGGGAGCAGCCCGATAGCCCATCGTTTCTATTCGTCGGCAAAACTGGCCGGCAGTCCATGGGTCGGGAAGTCGCAGCCAAGCGTGGGGGCTAAACGTGCTTGTCTGCAGATCGAATCCGGCAAGTGCCTGAGTAAGTGCGTTGTTTCGTTCGCCCAGCTCAAGCCGGTTCTCTTGCAGTACTCGTTCGGCGCTCCCTGAGGTGACAAGCTGGGCTGCCACCTCGGCTGAGATCGGCGAGGCCATCCAGGTCGTGGCACGCACTGCCTCGATGACTGCCGCTGTCAGTTGGCGTGGCGTTTGCATGTAGCCCACGCGCAATCCAGGGCCAAGGGATTTGGAAAAGCTGGTAATCCTGATAGTCAATTCCGGAGCCAGGGATGCCAGGGTAGGCAGTGGTACTTCCGACAGGCAGCCGTACACATCATCTTCCAGCAGAAAGATGCCAGCCTGCTTTGCAATGTCGGCAATTTCCATGCGC
Organism: Advenella incenata; assembly: GCF_004217095.1. GTDB lineage: Bacteria > Pseudomonadota > Gammaproteobacteria > Burkholderiales > Burkholderiaceae_B > Advenella > Advenella incenata. The sequence goes on from NZ_SHKO01000002.1 coordinate 741,259, forward strand.
CGGTCTGGCGGGATGGTTGCCGTCGTTGGATTGTGGATGTTGGGCACGCAGACAAGGCCTTTGATGGGGTGGGTTGCGATTGCTTTACGCAGGGAGTCTGGCACCAGGCCGTGCTCGTCAATGTCGATCGGCACTAAGTTGAGTCCGAGCCGAGGCGCCAGGGTTCTCAAGCCGGTGTAGGTCAGTTGCTCTGTGGCGACATAGTCGCCAGCCTTGCTGCATGCCAGCAAACCGCACAAAAGCGCGTGTTGTGCGCCATCGGTCACGACTACCCGGGCAGGGTCAACGGGGGGTTCGGTGTTGCGACTGAGCCACTGGGCGCCGGCCTGTCTATGGGTGGAGCGTCCTGCCGGATCATCGTAGCGCAGCAGCTCGCCAAAGGCAGGTGATTGGTGCAGCTGTGATAGCGCCTGCCCAATGTCGTCTCCCCAGCTTTTCAATGCTGCCTGATGGCCGCGCAGGTCCACTATTCGATGTCTTGCGGAGGCTGCACCTGCTGTCGCGTCGACCGCATCTGCTGCGGCCGGATCCTTCACGCGTGTTCCGCGGCGCGCGCCGGTCTCCAGCAGTCTCGCTCTTACAACTTCGCCGAATGCGCGAGATACAGTCCCTACGGTCACGCCAAGCTGGGATGACAATTGGCGGTTGGGCGGCAACTGGTCGCCGGGCTTGAGTTTGCCGCTACGGATGTCCTGGATGAGAGCCTGGGCGATTCTCTTATACATCGGTCCACTGGTTGCAGACAGATCTGGTGCCCAGTCGTTTGAGCTTTGCATATATTGCCTTTTTTCGATTCGAAGCCTTAGCGCGAGGCTTGACAGGAATAAATGTACCCGTCTATTATCGGAACAATCTATTTTGTATCGGTACAAAATAGATCTATTTGTGATACAAAATTATTTAACCTATTTTACATGGAAAATAACATGCTGCAGATGATCCATACGCCGCGCGATAAGGCTTGCGGTGGCCACTACTCACACGCGGTTCGCGCCGGGGACTTTATCTTTGTGTCGGGACAGACGCCACGCAACGACTTGCGTGCTGTAGTTGGCAAGACAATTGAAGAACAAACAGCAGTTACGCTTGAAAATGTACGTCTGACGCTCGAGGCCGCCGGCGGTGCGCTGGAGGATGTGGTCAAGGTTGGCGTTTTTCTGAGTAACCTTGCAGATGCCGCTCGTTTCGATCAGGTTTACGCCAGCCATTTTCCGACCTTCCGGCCGGCACGAACCACGGTAGGCTGCGCGCTCAACGGTGTGCAGGTGGAGATCGATGTGGTGGCTTACGTCCCCTTGTCGGCCCGTAAGCAGGAGGTGGTGCTATGAACCCGATTCTTCATGGCGTGATTCCCGCCGTACCGACGCCATTGGGTGCGGATGGCCAGCCGGATACAGCAAAGCTTGTGGCGTTCATCGGCGATCTGTTCGATGCCGGTTGCCAGGGGGTGAATTTGCTGGGAACGACCGGAGAGGCGACGTCTTTTGACCAAGCGACTCGTTTGCAGGTCATGGAAGCGGTGGCAACGGCCGGCCTGGCGCCGCGGATGATGGTCGGCACCGGTGGCGCGGCATTGGCCGACGCGGTTGCCTTGACCCAAGCGGCCGACACGATGGGCTTTGCCGGCGCGCTCTTGCTTCCTCCTTTTTATTACAAGGGTGTTGGCGACAGCGCGTTGGTGCAGTATGTTGAGGCCCTGGCAGAGAGGGCGAGCCTGCAGCGCAGCAGATTGTATCTCTACAACATCCCGCAATTTACCGGCCTGAAGTACTCGCTGGAGGTCATCGAACAACTGACACGCAGTCTTGGCGCATTGCTGGCAGGCATAAAGGATAGCTCAGGCGATTTGCTGTATGCCGAGGCCGTGGCGACAAATTTCAGCCAGCTCGCGGTGTTTCCGAGTGATGAAGCGACGCTCAGGGATGGTGCCCGGAAAAAATTTGCCGGCTGCATATCTGCTTCGGTGAATGTATTCCCGAATCTGGCATGCGCGGCCTATCGGTCCGGTGTGGATACACCAGATGACATCTATAGCCCGATGGTCAATGCGCGCAAGGCCTTGACCAGTGTCCCCCTGGTGCCGGCAGTGAAGGCTGCGTTGGCCTTGCAGCGCCAAGATGAAAGTTGGGCAACGATGAAACTGCCTCTGGTCCCCCTCAATTCAATGCAGCTTGCCCAGTTGCAAAACGGACTGGCGGCAGTCCAGGCTCACCGGCACAACAGCGGCCAAGACCGTCTGGCCATCTAGAGAGGCGACAATGAACTACCACTGGAACTGGATGATTTTTGGAGACCCCGCACCGGATGGAACAGGCACCTATATGGACAGCCTGTTGTCGGGATTGGGTTGGACGCTCACCACCGCATTGCTGGCCTGGGCCATTGCAATGGTGTTGGGCGTGATCGTAGGCGTTCTTAAAACCACAGAGTCAGCGACGGCGCGTCGACTGGCCTTTGCCTACATTGAACTGTTTCGCAATATTCCGCTATTGGTCCAGATGTTTGTCTGGTACTTTGTGATTCCCGAGCTCTTGCCTGGTGCGATGGGTTACTGGATAAAAACCTTGTCTAACGGTCCCTTTGTCGCCGCTGTTGTGTGTCTTGGGTTCTTTACGTCGGCCCGGGTTGCGGTCCAGGTGTCTGCGGGTATCGACGCCTTGCCACGTGGTCAGCGGGCGGCAGCCAAAGCGCTTGGACTGCGGACATGGCAAATTTACCGCTATGTGCTTTTGCCTGTGGCCGGACGGCGGATGCTGTTGCCGTTGACGAACGAATTTCTGAACAATATCAAGAACACCTCGGTGGGGCTGACCATCGGCCTGATTGAACTGACCGCCACCGCCCGAGCAATGCAGGAGTTCTCGTTTCAGGTCTTTGAGGCTTTCACCGCTGCAACGCTGATCTATCTGGTGGTGAACCTGTCTGCTGTAGGGGTTATGCGACTGATCGAGTCAGCCGTGATACCTGGGCGCTCGTTCAGAAGCCTGCTGCAGCGTAACCGACGGGTGAATCGCCATGCTTGACTCATTCGACTTTAGCGTGATCGTCCAGGCCTTGCCGTTTCTATTTGGCGTAGGCATGGTCTTCACTGTCAAATTGACGCTCCTGGCGATGGTGGGTGGGTTGATATTGGGAACGCTGCTGGCGCTCATGAGGCTGTCGCACTCAGCTACCCTGCGCACCGTCGCCGGCGTTTATGTCAACGTTATTCGCTCTATCCCGCTGGTGTTGGTAATTTTCTGGTTCTTCTTTCTGGTGCCGTATATCGGAGGCTGGATAATGGGTTCGAACACGCCTATCGAAGTGGGCGCGTTCAGTTCGGCACTGGTCACATTCGTTATGTTCGAGGCTGCATATTACTGCGAAATCATACGGGCTGGCATCCTGGGTGTTTCACGCGGACAAGTGCAGGCGGCACAGGCGTTGGGCATGAACCACCGCATGGCCATGACATACGTGATTCTTCCGCAGGCAATAAAAAGCATGCTGCCCCTGCTGTTAACGCAATCCATTATTCTTTTGCAAGAGGTTTCGCTTGTGTACGTGGTTTCCATCACCGATTTTGTGGGCGCCGCCGCCGCGATTGCACAGCGCGATGGGCGATTGCTGGAAATGTATCTGTTCGTGGCGGTGGTCTATTTCTGCATCTGCTTTACGCTTTCATCCCTTGTCAGACGCATGCGTCAATTTCAAAATGGCTAAAAAATATGATCGAAATAAATAATATTTCCAAGTGGTACGGCAATTTCCAGGTACTCAATCAATGTAGCGCGTCCGTCAGCAAGGGCGAAGTGGTGGTTGTATGCGGGCCTTCCGGCTCGGGCAAATCGACCCTGATTAAGACAGTAAACGGTTTGGAACCTATTGATCAGGGCACCATCTTGATCGATGGCGTTTCGGTTGCGGCGAAGGATACGAATCTGCCGCAACTGCGCGCTCGCATTGGCATGGTGTTCCAGGGCTTCGAGTTATTTCCCCACCTGAGTGTTCTTGACAATATGCTTCTGGGTCAGATGAAAGTGCTTAAACGCGATCGCGCACTGGCCGCCAGCAAGGCACTTGAATATCTGGATCGGGTAGGTCTGGCGGGGCACGCATCCAAATTGCCTGCCCAGCTCTCAGGCGGACAGCAACAACGCGTCGCAATTGCGCGGGCGCTGGCAATGGATCCCATCGCGATGCTATTCGATGAACCTACCTCTGCATTGGATCCAGAGATGATCAACGAAGTGCTGGACGTCATGGTCGGGCTGGCGCGTGACGGCATGACCATGATGGTGGTGACGCACGAAATGGGTTTCGCTAAAAAAGTGGCCGACCGGGTTATTTTCATGGATGGCGGCGCCATTGTCGAGGACTGCGACAAGGCTGCATTCTTTAATGAGCCGCGGTCCCGGCGAGCACAGGACTTTCTGGGGAAGATTATCCATTAGGCATGATGCTGTGAGCAACTTGCTGCGCCAGCGTATTGGGCGCCGCGTAAAAATGTGAGTACGTTGATGAGGTTAATGGTACTGCGCGTTAAGCGGGGGGTATGCGTCGTTAGCCGGGGGGTAAAAATATGATGTGTGGATTAGTTCTTTCGCCACCGGCCTTTTCAGACGCTCACCGAGTCATCTTTGTTTGCGGAATGGGCACGGGAGAATTCCCTGGCGGCCATTAGAACCGGCATGAGGCGACGCCCCGAGTCAGTAAGGCTATACTCGACACGGGGCGGCTGCTCGCCGAAGTCTCTCCTTGCGATCAGACCGTTTTCTTCAAGTTCTCTGAGATGCTGCGTTAGCATTTTCTGTGAAATGCCCGGGATGTCTCGCAATAATTGCAAGGTCCTCATAGACGGCTCTGCGAACAGACGAAACAGAATTGGCAGCTTCCATCGCCCGCTGATCATGTGAATGACGTTGCTTACATGCGCGACCGATCCGTCCACGCCAAGGCACGCATCCCTTTGCTCTGGTGCCACAGGTACTTTTAAGTGCGTAATTGACTCGTTCATTGACTGTCCTCTAGTATTGAACACTAGCGTTAACATGGGAGCGGCAGTGTGGATTTGAAACTTGATGGAAAAATTGCGCTTGTTACCGGGAGCAGCAAAGGGATTGGCAAAGCGGTCGCCCAGGGGCTTGCGCGCGAGGGCGCGACTGTGATCATCCATGGCCGCAACAAGATCGCTGTTGAAGAAGTTGCACACGATATTACCATTGATGGCGGGTGCGCCTATGGGGTGGTGGGCGACCTGACACACGAAGACGAAGTGCAGCGGCTTATCGGACAAGCACAGGCTTTCGTCAAGCCAGTCGAGATTCTTGTCAACAACGCGGGAGGCTCTGGAGTGACAGAAGACTGGAAGGCCACGCGCGCTGAAACATGGGCGTCGGGCTATGATCGAAACGTTCTTGCTGCAGTTCGGGTCACCACAAGTGTATTGCCGCAGATGCGGGAGGCCAAATGGGGCAGGATCATCAACATCTCCAGTATTGCTGGAATGATGCCCCCACCGATGAGGCCGGACTACGCGGCGGCCAAGGCTGCCATGATCGCAATGACGGCTTCACTTGCAAAGGCTGTTGCCAAGGAAGGGATTACCGCAAATACCATTACGCCGGGAACCATTCATAGTGTGAGTCTTGATCAGGTGTTTCGGAAAACGGCTGTCGAAAACGGACTGTCGGTCGATGCCCCGTGGAGCGAGATCGAAAAAAGCGTGCTGCCGATGTTCGCCCAGGTGCCCATAGGACGGGTCGGAACGCTTGACGAAATTGCAGATGTCATTGCGTTCCTGGTGAGTCCCCGAGCCAGTTATATCACCGGAGCAAATGTGAGGCTGGATGGGGGAATGTGGCCAGGGCTTTAGCAGGCACCTTCCATATGGCATTAAACTGGATAAAGCCAGGATTGCTCACTCCAGGACCAGTTGTCCTGCCTGACCGGCACTCACATTACTCCACATCCAGCGACACGATGCTGCCGCCTTCGGCCTGCAAGCGGGACAGATAGCTCGCGTGATCGACAACCTGATAAGGGAAATACAATCCAGGCGGCGTCGGCGCTTTGCCATCCAGCCCGGCCAGTCGCTCCAGGATCATGCTGACCCCCAATGCAGTCAATGGCGCGGCGCCGCCCGGATGGAACACGGCATGACGAGTGCGTAGCGGGTGCCCGTCGCTGTCTTTGCCTGCCATTTCGATAATGATTTCCGTGGATTTAGGTTCGCCGCGACGTCGGGATGAACTGACACCCATGGCAAGGTTAAATTGCACGTCCGGCGCTCCGGTGGCGACCGCCAGGCCAGCAACATCGATAGACGAAAAGCCAGTGCCTTCCACTGCGGTGCCATCGATTGCACGAAATTGGGCTTTGGCATCGTCGTTACTGCGCCAAATATAGCTGCCGTCGCGGCGGGTGAGAGCGGCGGGCATCATCCGGCCCAGTCGTTCAAAATCCTCGGCAACCGCCGGGCCACCTGCATCCTGCTCATCAACCAGCGCGTTCATCGTGACTTGCTGCAGCTGTGAAAAAGATTTGGCACAGGTTAATGCGGCGATGGTGGTGGCGCCGACCAGCCATTCATAGCCCAGGACGATCGCCGCCGTGCCGGGCGAGTGCATATAGGTTGCCACTTCAGGGGCAATTTCGTATACGCCGGAAGAGATGCTCAGGTGTGGGACCCCACGACTTTGCGCGAAGCGCAGACTGGCCAGGCGGTGGTCGGCGTAGAAGACCGCAACAGCGCTGACCCGACGGTCACCAAGACCGAGATCGGTGGCACGCGCATCAATTGCCACGCCCTCGGCATTGCCGATTTCGCTGGCCGCCTGGCGGGTTTTAGCCAAATCGCGACCCCCGATCAGTAACGGAACATCGGGGTGGATGGCGCGCAGCGCGCGGGCAGTCTCGCGTCCGATCGCGCCGGTGCCGCCCATTAGAAGAATAGCGTCTGAAATCATTGTCATATGTCCTTGAAGAGGGTTAGAATCTACTAAAGGTAGGATAAACCTACGAAAAGTAGCTTAACCTACTAAAGGTAGGTTGCGCAAGGAGAAATTTGACTGTGGTTACTCATTCCAATCAGAAAGCCCCGAAGACGCCAGTAAAGAGTCCTGCCAGGACGGCTACAGCAACGCCTTCAACGAAAGCAGCGAGCCGGCTGCCAAAAGAGGCGCGAAGACAGCAATTACTTGCCACGGCTCTGTTGATCATTCGTGATGAAGGCGCCGATCGACTCACGCTGGGCAATCTTGCCATTCGCGCAGGTGTCTCCAAGCCTGTGGTGTACGAACATTTCGGCACGCGCTCGGGCTTGCTCATTGAGCTATACAGGTGGATCGATACCGAGAGGGTAAGCGCGTTTCAAGCGGCAATGGCTGCAGAAACGCGAGGCCAGGAGGAGACCATTCGCCTGCTGGCGACCACCTATATCCATTGCGCGACGGATATTACCGATGACTTTCACACCGTAGGCGCGGCCTTGGCCGGGAGCCAAGAGAAGGCGGCCGTTTTCCAGGAGCTGCTCAATAACGTGATCATGATGTTCGTTGCGGTACTGAAGCCTTTCGACAATTTGCCCGCGGGCGAGCTGGAAAAGCGCTGCATTGGCTTTGTGGGGGCGGGAGAAGCGCTGTCGTCCGCGTTGGTGCGCGGGACGCTGGATGCGCGGGAGGCCGAGGCCGTCTTTGCGTCGTTGATTACGGGTGGAATGGCGGCGCGTTGACGTGGCATTGTGCCCCGCGCCCAAACCTAAATTGTCAGCCTGGATCGTTCCGCGTCAGGCGGCCAGCACATACACCTTCGGTTGGCTTGGGACGGCACGGATACCTACCATATTGAAGGTGTTCTGCAGCGTGATGCTGGTCAGACGCGTAGCGGGCAGGCCGCGCAGCAATACAGTAAAGGCCCCGGTCAGATCGCGCTTAAGGCTCATGACGGTGTGGGACACCACACCACCGATAACGCCCGGGATATCGCCCAGGCTGATGGGCGTAAAGGTCATCATATTGTGCGCGGGGGCAAAGCACTTCAGGATATTGAAGCAGATGGGGATAGCCATCATGCCCATCGCAATATTCGGGTAGGGGATGGGAATCGCGGGCGGGGTCAGGCAGACGTCGGGAAATGCCAAGTCCAGTCCGAACATTTGGGTATTTGCAAGCATTTTAACTCCAGTTCGCGCCAGGCTGCAGATGGGCGCTAAAAAGTTCTGCCTCAAAAAGCATCGGGTCTTTTTCGATAACACCAGGTTGTTTCTTGAGGGATAGGTCCGTAACCAGGGCACGGTGCAGCCGTGTACGTGACAATGTGGTTTGGATCCAGAGAATGTCACTGAGGTTGGCACCCGTAAAGTCTGAAAATGACAGATCGCTTTGGCTGAAATTGGCACGCTCGCAATTGGCCTGGTGGAACACGCTCATATCCAGCAAAGCTCGAGAAAAATTACAATCGGCAAGGCACGATTCCGGCCACAATGTCTGGTGCAATTGAGCGTCGGAAAAGTTGGCCCCCGTCAGATCAGCCAGGGGGAAAAGCGTATTGGGCGCAATGGCGCCCCGGAAGTCAGCTTCCTGCAGTTGGCAGCCCTTGAAACTGCACTGCGGCAGTTCGGCCTGGAAAAATCTTGCGGCTCTAAGTGACGAGTCAATGAATTGGCACGCCTGCAAGTGCCGGCGGGACAGGTCCACGCCATCCATATGACATTCGAAAAACACCGCCCGGTCAAAATCGGTTTCAGCCCACGCCAACTGCGTCAGGTCACAGTGCGCGAATGTGAATTGCTCCAGCACGTTTCCGCTTAGATTTGCATCGGTCAGATCGTTTTCATCCAGAAGCGTCATGACATTGCGCTCGAAAAGAAGGCGGCTGCCCTGCATGTTGCATTTGCGAAAAACCGAGTTTTCACTTGTGATGTGTTCGAAGTTGCAGTTGATAAGGGTGGATTCATTAAACTGAGTGACATCCAAAATGCCGTTTGCAATATTGCAATCTTGCATATGACAATTGGTGAACAAAGCGAGCTTGAGATTGCTTGAGCTCAGGTCGCATTGTTCAAAGCGGCATTGAAAAAAAACTGCTTCGGCCAGGTTGGCGCTTTTGATGGAAACCTGTTTGAAGGTTACTTCCTGGAAGGTCATGGCCGAGAGGTCTTGCCCGTTCAGGTCAAAGTCAATGATCTTATCGTTCAGTGAATCGCCGATTCGAGAAAGTTCACGAAGTTGCGCAAGCGTAGTCATGAGTCATTTTCCTGGAGATTTCGCAGCGGATACAGGTTGGCTTCTGTGGTGAAGGCCCGGTCCAGGTCGGTTGTTTCGTCCAGGCGGGCGCCGCCCAGGTTGGCGCGGAAAAAATTTGCTTTTGAAAAATCGGCATGCTCCAGGTTTGCCTGGGTCAGCGTTGCCTGTATCAGGTTGGCGTGCGCGCCCCGGGCATGTCGCAGGTCTGTACGGACAAACAGTGCATCCCGAGCGGTCATTTTGCTCAGCGTGCTGCCTTGCAGGGAACATTCGGACAAATCCGTCATGCTCATATCAGCATGCGTAAAGTCCTGGCCATCCAGGTGCATTCCGCGCAGATTGCATTGTGTGAACTGCGAGTGAGCGAACGAGCAGTCCTGCACGGTGGTGTGATAGGTCATCGCGACATTGATGAATTTTCCATATCCGAAAACTTCGCCTTGCAGTGCGCTTTTGACAAAGTGGCTGCTGTCCAGTACCGCGCCAGCATATTGGTTTCGTGTGAGTTGTGATTGCACGAAGGTTGTGCGCGTCATACATGCACCCATCATATTTTCAGTAAATTCGCATTCGGTAAAAATGCATTGCAGCAGTGCTGCATTTTTAAAGGTACACTTCTCAAACCCAATCTTGTTCAGCAACAATTGTGTGATGCTGGCTTGGGAGAAATTACATTCGAAAAACCGGCTTTTCTCGATAATGCTCGAATCCAGGCTGGCCCCCTCGAATCTGGCCTGGTTGGCATTGATGACTGACAGATTGGCGCTATTGAGGTTTGCATTGCTCAGATTACATCCATCCAGCGTAGCGCGAGCCAGCACCGCTTCCGATAAATTACAGCCCGACAGGTCAGCACCGCTCAGGTCCACTGCCTCCATGAAGGCGCCGTGCAGATCTGCTCCGGGTAGCCGAATGCCAGAAAGATCGGCACCGGTCAGGTCCATCATAGACAGATTCTTGTCCGCATCGTAACGTAGCTGGACGCTGGCGCGAATCTGCTCGTTGCGATGCGCAGAAACCCGGGTGGCCCCTTCCTGCATTTGCACTGAGTACAGATACATCTTGCGATTGAGCGGCTCCATGCGCCTGAGCCGATCCAGGGCTGCAAATTCAGGCATTTCACCAATTTCCTTTGTTTTTTCACGAAACTGGCGATTGGCTTTGCCAAACTCATCGGTGTCTATCGCTTCGTCCAAGGTCATTTTCCGGCTATGGACGTCGGCGCCCGACGGTTCATTGATCTGCGTCAGAGCCGTGGGCTGGTGTTCATGCCAGGCATCCAGTACATCTTTATACTTGTCTGCCATCTGCTCCAGGTCGCCCAGCATATGGTCATCGATCTGTGCCGCAATCGTACGAGGCGGCCCGGGTGGTGGCTTGATCAGATTATCCAGGATGGCTTCGGTCAGCTCAGGAGCGAGAGAATGCTCGCGTATCTCTGCCCGGCGTTCAGCCTTGATCTTGTCGGCTTGTGCCGGCAGCGCTTTGACCGCCTCCATAAGTTCAGGCACGTCCTGTACAGAGTACTGTCGCTCCGGCCCCATTACAATCGGCATGTACTGGTCCGGATCATATCCCGATTGGGCAATAAATTCCCGTCTCTGGGCAATCGTCTGGTCTTTGCGAACAATCGCCTTTTTCCAGCGCGCCAGTTGGGTGACCTGTATATCCTGTAATTCCAGAGGGTTCAGCAGGTCTTTTGGTACAAGCTCGCTATCGAGAAAGGCATACATGGCACCGTGTTCAGGGTCACGGCGCTGTTGCATGACCCGCTGATACCAGGATATCTCTCGTTGCGCTTCAGGTTTTTCCAGCGCCGGCATGATGCATTTGATATCGGCAGCGTCGTCCTCGTCAATTTCCAGTGAGCCATGATAAATCAAGATCACTTTTTTTTCGTGAGGCACAAACCATGCCGTGGTGGCGCGCAGCGGGATCTCGATAAATTGCTCCTGCTCGGGTTCTGACCCGGGTCCTTTTTCAGGTTTCTGTTCTGGTGCTGACGGTTCCCCAAGGGGCAGGGCAGGGCCTTGCGCGGGTGCATGCCATCCATTTAGATCTTGAGCATGGCCGTGTTCCGGGGTTTTTCCGGTTCGTCGGTCATGGCCCTGACGGATTTCTTCTTCGCGCGACAGATTGCTCTTGATGACGAAGCAGCGTGCTTTCCAGTCAGGCAGCACACCCGTCCAGTACGGCTGGCCCGGTGTCATATTCCAGATGGTAAAGGGCGCATGCGCAGGCAGGCAATTGCGCTTAGCCCAGCGCTGGTCAGGGCTGGCCGCATTGAAGATAGCGGGGTTCAAATCCGGAAAGAACCCGGGGAAATCTTTTTTCAGCCATTTTTCGGAATAAGTGCCTCCGAGGGCAAAACGACTGGGGCGCATAAGTGGAATCGGACCGAAGCTGGCGGGCTCGACTGTGCTTTCCTGTGTTTCCATGCGGGTCGCGGGCAGTTCGATATTCGGCGCAAGCCGTGTCGGAATTTCAGCCACCTTGACGGCATCGGCCCCTTTCCCTGCCGTGTTTTCGGCAAAAGACTTGCCTCCGAAAGCGTTTTCCCAGGTGACGTCCATGCGCTCGAAGGGTTCAGGCTCGGTCAGTCGGCCATTTAACCAGTAACGCTGGCCAGAGACCATCAGGCTTTTTTCCAGGCCGCCCACCTGGACACGAACCGCACACTGATTATCCTGTTTTGCAAATTCAGTTGTGGCGAACCCGCTGACCAGATATTCGGCTTGGGGTTTGGGAATGAACTGATCGATCATTCCTTGACAATCGAGCTGGGGGAGCAGGTCGCGCCACAGTAGCTGGTCCGGATCCAGCCTTGGATGATCCTCATCACGACTGTAATCGGCGACGACGAAAACCGCGACGCCCAGGCGATGCTGCCGGTGCATAGAGAAGGGACGCGTCAGTGTTCCCAGATAGAAGGGCTTTATTATCTTCATAATTGGGCAAATCCCGGTTTACTCGATGGCGATATGATCAGGCTGGTCACGACTGACCCTTAACGGGACGCTTGTGCCTGGCGTCAGGCACAGGGCAGCGGAATAATCCACTACCTGCAGTGTCCTGGCTATATGTTCCTGTCCGGTCCTCGGATGGACGTAGCGTATTTGCAGGCGGTACTGGGGCAGGTTGTTGATCAGTGTCCCCGAAAACTCACTGTGTACGATTTCGCCCTGCGCCGGATCCCCAGTATTCATGAGGCGGCGCGCGCGCAGGTCCATTCGCAGTTGAGGAAGCACCCCGATGAAAAAGACGAGCAGGGTCAGGAGCGCACCGGCCAGGATCAAAATTGAACCGACAAGTTCACCCTTATACAGATAGGTAAGGCCCATTGCGAGCAAGGGAATACCGAATATCAACGGGAGCAACTGGCAAAACCCGACGAACAGGAGCTCCCACAGGCCCTGGCGACGGGGCGTCAATTTAATCATGCGATATCATGCCGTCAGGTCCAGGCCTGTGCCGCGAATAGTCATGCCTCCAATCCGCAGGCGTGCTCCTTTGAGCTTGTTATCCAGCCCGCCGATTTCCTGTTTGGTTGCAACGACATCGTTTTGTACCATGCCGACATCATTTTCAACGGCTTTAATACTGCTTAAAATCCCCTTGATGCTGGTCTTCGAACCGGCGAGATCTGCATCTATCCCTGTGACCCGGGACCCTATTGCGGCGGTTTTCCAATCATAGCCGGCCAGTATGCCGGTAAGCCCGTGTGCGGCGACATTGACTCCGGTTATAGTGGCATTAATGCCGAATGCACTCACTGCGGCGATCGCTCCCGTAATTGAGGGACCAACGGTATACGTTTGGCGCAGGCCGAATACTGTATCCCTGGTTACTCCATGGACTGTTCCAGTGCGATCGCCGTTAGTCGTGGTCGTTGTGCTGCCGTTGTAGGTTGTGGTTGTATCTCCAGTGACAACCCGGTTGTGATTGCCGGTCAGCTTTTCATCGATCATTCCATTGATCGTGGACGTCAGGTCTCCAGTTTGAGCGGAGGTCTTGTTGCCGGTCAGTTCGCGCACGATATTGCCTTCGACCGTATCGGAAATCGAGCCAATCTGGTTCTTTACGACTTCACCCGTGCGTGTATCGATCAAATTGCCTGTATGTTCCGAAGCCAGCACACCATTAATAATGGTGTCGTAATTGGCATTGATTTCACGACGTACGGCAGCGTTAAGCTGTTCGTTCGTTATGCCCTGGCGTGTAATATGCGTTTCCTGCTGGACGGTGACGTGCTGGCAGCCACCCACGGTCGTTTTATGGTGATTGCCAATGTGATGATCACAGTCGTTGTTTATTTCAAGCAACATGTTGAGTTGGGCTTTCATGTGAGCCATCTCGGCGCCAAGCTTGTCTTCGAACAGCAGCCAGTTGGCCATCGACGGGTCGCCATGCACCGATTGGCTGCGAAAACCGCTTTGTGAAGCATTTGCCGGGAGATCCACCGGGGGCATGTTGTTGGCGTTGTACACCCTGCCTAGTACGATCGGGCGATCCGGGCAACCGCCGATGAAATCGACGACGACTTCATCGTTGATGCGCGGCAGTTGCAGGCCGCCAAAACCCCCGCCTGCCCAGGGGCTGGACACGCGAACCCAGCATGAGCTATTTTCATTTTTCTTGCCGTAGCGATCCCAGTGAAATTGCACCTTGATGCGGCCATACTGGTCGGTCCACAGTTGTTCTCCTGCGGGACCAACGACGCGCGCTGTTTGCGGGCCGTATGTGTGAGGCATGGGAGTATGACGTGCGGCGCGATACTGCAAGGTAGTCGGCAGCGCGCTAAAGGTTTCTTCATAGAAATCTTCCATGCCGGTTCCGGTCGCATAGCCGGCCACACTCATGCGATAGGCGACGCTGACAACCAGGTGCTCGCGATTTTCACTTTGGCGCGGATGATTCTTTAAACTGAAAGTGTACCCGGGGGCGATGCCGCGTGCATTGGTTCTGCCGCCAATGCGCTCGCGTACGCTTTGCAGTTCTTCAAGTCGTATGCGCGAATATTGTTCACCGTGGTTGGGCTCCTGGTAGCCGCCTTGCCATTCGAAAATTTCCAGATTACCCGACTGTGACCCTCCTGAATTACGCGACACGGCATCCAGGCGGGCGCGTGGCTTGGTGAAATCATAATCGGTCGTGGCGTAGCCATCCGGGGTGATTTGCGCTTCAATCTCCCAAGCCGCCACATATTCTTCTTGTGGATGCGCATGGCGATCAGGCCCATAATACGGCACCGTGGCGTAGCCAGCCTGAGCCTTGTGCGTTGCGATGTCATCTGTAATGATCAGCGTATGCGATCCCTTCTGATGTTCAAAGTAATAATAAATACCCTCGTGTTCCATCAGGCGGCTAATAAAGGCAAAATCCGTTTCCTGGTACTGGACGCAGTATTCCCAGTTACGATATGCGCCGCCAAGCTTGATATCAAACGGGAAATCGTAATCGCCCAGCACTTCGCGGATGACGTCGGGAATGGTTTTTTGCTGAAAAATTTTGTAATCGGACGTCTGGGTCAGGTACCACAACCATGGGCGCACGGTTGCGCGATAGATGTAATATCGTGAGCTATTGTTTTCCCTGCCCACCAAATTGCACTTTGTGATTTGCCCATCCAGAAACCGCGATCCGCACGAAGACTCGATTTCTATCGTGAGCGACTTGCCGAGCAATTGCTGCAAATCAAGGCTGTAGGATTCAGCAACCAGTTCGCATTCAAATTCAAACAGACTGGATATGCCTTCAGTGCCGAACATTTGCCTGAAGGCCAGGACCCCTTCGAGCGGGGTGTGGGCGACGATGGGCCGAAATTCTGTTGAGAAAGGCATATCCATTTTTCGCTCCCAAGTTGTTGCAATTGACCATACATAAAGTTATGAGCAAATCTTGTGCCAGCTTTTTCCTGTTCATACAGGGAGATATCGCACATTTGGGAAGCGATAGGCTCGATTATGGTGCGCAGCTCCATGCTTAAGGTACCGGAATGGCCCATTAATGATTCGTGTATTTATGTGCATCACCATGTCTGGCGTTTTAGGTTGATGCCTGAAGAAACCACTTTTCAGGAAAATAGAATGTACCTACCCTTCAGAAGGGAACGAGCCCACTACAGGAGTTCATTTACTTATCAAAAACAAACAGGATATGGTTATCATCCAGGTACCTGATATTGACCTCACAGCCTTTCTGTACCTTCGATGAATAAAATGCCGGAATGGTTTCCTTGCCTTCTACCTGCTTGATGACTTCTCCCTGAGTCCATGAAAGACGGTATCGTATGGTGATGGATCCGCCATCATTTGAACTTATGTAGCGAACGTCCTCAACCAAGGCCCGGACATCTGTGCCCTGTGACAGGATTTTATGGTCACGGATAAATAGATAGACTATATAGGCGACAATACCTGCGCAGATAAGAACCGAAATAACAATAGCAAATGTCATAGAAGGGGGGATAGGAGCATGGAAATGAATCGTACGTATGCGACGTCAAATCGCATCCGTTATTGTCTCACCTCAATATATGCGTTGTAAGCCTGAATCGGAAAATTTTGACTAATTGCACTGACGATAGAAGCGCGGGCCAATCGTATGTCGTGATATTGAGCAACTGATCACTGTGTTGGGCGTGGCCGTTGAGTATTTGCCAATGGGTTGAACCCTGCGATTGTTACTCAATTGCCGTAAGCTGCCGGCTTAAGAGTGTCGTCGTTGCTTTTTTGGTTCGGCCAAACTGACCCGGTAAACCAATCGGATTGCCGTATTCCCGGTTAATATCGGGCAGCTTGGACGCTTCTATGCTCGGTTCAGACAAAATTTCATCTGATCATCGTCGCAAGTATAGGTTTATGCCCGGGCGCTCGTTTAAGGAATACGCTGGAGTCAATAAATCATGGTGCTCATTCAATTTTTGTTCGAGGGAATAATATGTCTTTAGATTCAGCAGACCGCCGATTGCGTTTTTTTGTTTCTATTGCCGATTTGGGCTCCCTGTCAAAGGCGGCAACGGTCCTGGATCAGACCCAGTCCGGGCTTAGTAAACAACTGGCGTTGCTTGAGGCTCACGTAGACCAGCGCTTGTTCGTCAGGACGGGGCGGGGGTTAAAGCTTACTGAAGCAGGGGAGATCCTCTATGATGCAGTCAAGCCCGCCTTTCTGGAAATAGACCGGGCGATGGATCAAGTGCGCAAGCAAGGTGTAACCCAGGGCACGGTCCGCCTGGCGGCTGTGCATACGCTTAGCTATTATTTCACGGCAGATTGCATCGCCACTTTTGTCAGCAATCGGCCGCATGTCAATCTGTCACTGATGGGGCGAAGCTCGCCGGAGGTCGTGACGCTGGTTGAACATGGTAATGCAGAGCTAGGGCTGGTATACGATTCTGCAGTCAATTCTGATGTGCTCGATTCTACTGCCCTGTTTGAAGAAGACATGGCACTGGTTGTAAAGCAGGACAGCGCGTTGATCGGCCCTCAGGACCTAACGTCGGCATCCCTTCAGCTGGTTGGATTTCCTCCACACTATGCCCTGCGCAAGATGATACATAGTGGCGGCCTGCAGCCACATTTTGTTACCGAGGCCGAAACGGTGGATGCGATGTTGAGACTTGTTTCTTCAGGGGTTGGAGATTGCATTCTGCCATCCAGGATTCCGGCAAAAATACTGGCTGATTATGGTTTGAGGAAGGTGAAAATAGATCGTCCCTTATTGCGGCGAAGAATGGTATTGATCAAGCATCAAGACAAACCGCTGAGTGCTCTGGCCATTGCCCTGGAGCAATGCATCATACAACTGTCGAAAACCATGAAAGAGCAGATGGAATAGCAGCTATGAAGTTTGCTTTATAGCTATATTTGATGTGGATCAATAGAATCTGTCATAGAACTTAAAAGTTCATCTACAAACAGATCATGTACAGGAGGCCACAGCATGAATGCACCATTAAGAGAAAAATCCTATTTTGATAAACGTGCAACCCAGGAGATGTCAAAGCACTTGCAAATTGTAGAGCGAGACACCAAAGAGACCATGGCCTACGCCTGTCGAATCCTGGCCATGACCGAACAGGAAGCGGGCCTGGCAGGGCAGATCAGCGTAAGGTCGGAGCGCCCGGGCGCTTATTGGACCCTGCGCTTTGGCCTGGGTTTTGATGAAGCGAAGCCTGAAGATTTCATCGAAGTTGATCGCGACTTGAATACGTTGACCGGGGAAGGGATGGCCAACCCTGCGACGCGTTTTCATCTTTGGGTCTATGACGCCCGTCCCGATGTCAATTGCATTATTCATACCCATTCGCCCTGGGCATCAGCCCTGGCCGCGGCGCGGCAGCCATTGGTGATCTCTCAAATGGATATGACACCCTTGCATAACGATTGCGCATTTCTGGGTGAATGGCCCGGTGTACCAATTGCTGATGACGAAGGCGTGATTATTTCGCAGGCGCTGGGAGAAAAAAAGGCAATTATCCTGGCCCATCATGGGTATTTGACCGCGGGCACCTCCTGTGAAGAGGCGACCTATCTGTCGGTTTATCTTGAGCGCGCTGCGCGTATGCAGATTCGCGCGCAGGCATTTGGCAACCTGACCCCGGTGGACGACAAGCTTGCTGCTGAAGCTCACGATTATCTGCTCAAGACTTCAATCGTAAAAGCAACATTCAATTATTGGTGCCGGCAGACGCATGGTATCCCTGCGCTTGATCTGAAGTAATTTTCAGACACGTTAAATAGACAATAAAGCTCATTACTATTAAAAGGAACCAGGATGGCGAATAATACGACATCCGGGCCTGTCCGTTCGCGCTCGCAATATGTGACGGCAGGCTTGGCAAGCATGATGGGGACAACCATTGAGTGGTACGACTTTTTCTTATACGGAACAGCCGCAGCACTGGTTTTCAATACGATATTTTTTCCTTCTTTCGACCCGTTGACGGGGACGCTGGCGGCGTTTGCCACCTATTCGGTGGGATTCTTTGCCCGACCGCTGGGGGGCGTCATTTTCGGCCACTTCGGTGACAGGATCGGCCGAAAGTCCATGTTGCTCATCACATTATTCATGATGGGGATCCCGACAATCCTGATCGGGCTCATTCCTTCGTATGAATCTATCGGTTACTGGGGAGCGGTATTGCTGGTGCTCATGCGATTTATCCAGGGCATCGCCGTGGGTGGGGAATGGGGCGGCGCTGTATTGATGGCGGTGGAACATGCTCCTGAAGGCAAAAAAGGGTTTTTTGGCAGCCTGCCGCAAGCGGGAGTTGCGCCGGGTTTGATTCTTTCCTCTTTGGCCATGGGTGCAGTGGCGGCATTGCCCAACGAGGACATGCTGTCCTGGGGCTGGAGAATTCCTTTCCTGGCAAGTGTTCTACTGTTGCTTGTTGGCTGGTTTATCCGCGTCAAGGTCGCCGAATCACCGGATTTTGAGCGCATGGAAAAGACAGGCGAAAAGGTAGAGATGCCCGCCATGATCGTCCTGAAGAAATATCCGAAAGAAGTGCTTGTGGTTGTGGGCGGACGCCTTGCCGAAGTGACCTGGTTTTATACCGTGGTTACCTTTGCGCTGGCCTATGCCACCAATACGCTTGGAATTGACAGGATGGTGATGCTGGATGCCACTATCTGGGGCGCATTGGTGGCCCTGTTTACCATGCCGCTGTTTGGCATTCTTGGCGACCGCCTGAGTTTTAAATGGGTATTCATGGCCGGTTCCGTCGGTATATTGCTGTTTGCACCCGTGTTCTTTTCCATGCTCGGCAGCCTGAGCGTCGCCTCAATCAATATGGCGATGATCATTGCTATCGGCTTGGTCTATGCTTGCCTGTACGGTCCGGAAGGGAGCCTTTTTTCAGCACAGTTCCCGCCAGAGGTGAGATACAGCGGCATATCGATTGCGGTGCAGGTATCTGGCGCCATCGGCGGCGGCTTGGCTCCACTGATCGCAACGTCACTGCTTGCCTACGGCGATGGCAATCCCCGTTATATCGTGTGGTACTTAAGTGGTTTGGGAGTTATTGCCATTATCAGCTCATTCTACATGCATGGTCCGGCCAAATTTGCGACGCCAACTAGCGTTCAAGAGGCCCGGTCATGAATGGCAGAACCGTAGACTACTATTTTTGGCTGAACTCCGACTGGGCCTATTTGGGTGCTGATCGGCTGAAAGGCATAGCGGCAAAATATGATGTGGCAATTCACTACAAACCCGTGGATCTGCCTGATGTATACGCCAGGACGGGCGGGATGCTCCTGCATCAACGCTCGCCAGAGCGCCAGGCCTATCGCATCGCTGAATTGAAGCGGTGGTGCAGAAAATTGGGCATCAACATTAACCTGCAGCCCAGATATATGTGCCCGAATGCAGATCTGGCCTCATGCATGGTTATCGCGGCAAGCCAGAACGGGATCGATATAGCGCAGCTGTATCAATCCATTCTTCGCGCCCAATGGTGCGAAGATCAGGATATTTCATCCGACATAACCCTGATTGATATTGCGAACAGGCAAGGGCTGGATGGACAAGCGTTGGCGAACCTGGCAAAGGCGCCGCAGATCGTTTCTCTCTACCGACAATATACCGACGAAGCTGTCGGCTGCGGCGTATTCGGGTCTCCTTCCTATGTCTTTCAGAATGAACTGTTTTGGGGGCAGGACAGACTGGATATGCTGGAGGAGGCGATCAAAAAGGCAGATTAATTTCGGTTTATATCCGCATGACGGCTCAGTTGCTCGGCCTGTTCTTTCATCTGCTCCACAACATATGACAGGCGTGATGTATCGAGTCGATTTGACATTGCAGTGATGGTCAGCGCTGCCTGGGCTTGTCCTGCGGCATTGACGACCGGTACCGCGACGGCGCTGGTACCGGACATCACGCCATTCTGGGCATAGGCATAGCCCCGTTCTTTGGCCAATTGCACTCTGTCCATCAGTTGCTCTGGTGTCAGTGAGCTCTGTGCCAGGCGTTTGGCATTGGCAACAATGATTTGCCGCAAGTCATCTTGCGACAGGCAGGAAAGAATGGCCACGCCCGAGACGCCAGCGCCTAGCGGTCGTCGTGCACCGACATCAATGGACAAGACCTGGATAGGATGATGGCCTGTCTGGCGGGCGATACAAATCGAATCCAGTCTATGCCTTATGCTCAGGAATGCCGTATCGCCGATGCTTTGCGCCAGATGCCCCAGGCAGGTCGGCGCCGCCGATAGCAGGGGGAACCGTTTTCTGCGGGCAAGGCCCAGTAACGTCAATTCATTGCCAATCAGGTATCGACGCGTTAGCGGATCCTGTTCAACCGCCTGTTCCACAAGCAGCGTTTTAAGAATACGACGTGCGGTAGGCCTGTTCAGGCCAGAAATATTGACAATATCGGTCAAACGCACACCATGCTCCTGACCACAGGCAACCAGTCTCAGAATCTGCATGGCGCGGGAAACAGTCTGACTTGCTGGTTGCGCCGTTTCGGCATCTTCGCTATCGTCAGCATTCATGATTTGTCCTTATGATAGTTAAAGCACTGTTTTGGGGGTTTGTGACACCGCCTGCAAGGTAACCACTTTTCCGAGCGTGGCGTAGTTTGGACCGCCAAGACGGCAAATGGGACGCAAGATCGTACTGTCGATTTTCCCATCATTGAGCAAGCCATCTCGGATATGCCACACCCGGATCTCTCCAACAAAAAACTCCGCACCCGTATCTCCGTATGGCGTCACGCTGTGCAGCCGGCATTCCATACTAATCGGGGCGGCCACCAGACGAGGCACCGGCATTGACTCGCCAGGCAGGGTTTCAAGATCAAGCAACTGCGTTTCACTGATCTGCGGCGGATATTCTCCGGCGCTCTGGTGCAATGGTTCCAGCAGGGTTTCATCTGCAATATTGACGACGAAATGGCTGTTGAAAAGGATATTTGTAGCGGTGTCTTTGCGTACCCCCGCCTTGCGACCAATGTTTATACCGATCATGGGCGGCATGTTGGAAACAATGGTATAGCAACTGAATGGCGCTACATTGGTCAGGCCAGTCTCGGACAACGTGCTTACCCAGGCGATAGGGCGTGGCACGACGATACCGGTCAATAACTTATAGGTCTGCTCCGGACCCATGCTGTCTGCAAAAATTTTCATAGGATGGCACCACTAGAAATATGTCCAAATAATAACCGTCATTGCCAGGAAAAACACATGGCAAACGGTATGATGCCCCAGATTTGCATGATGCTGTGAATGCTGAATTGATTTTTAGTCCGCTATTTGGACGTAATGCTGTTTCTCATGTTGTCCCCGGACGCCAACCCTTGCTATCTTTTTCTACACGGTTCCACCATTGATTACAGGAAGAGACAAATGCAAGCACTAAAAATGGTAACGGCCTTATCCATACTCTTGACCTCGACTGCGTATGCCGACACCTGGCCTTCAAAGCCAGTCTCCATCGTTGTTCCCTATCCCCCCGGAGGCAACGTAGATGTTGCCGCCAGACTGATTGCACCCGGACTGGCGAAAGCTTTTGGCAAGCCATTTATCGTGGAAAACAAGGCTGGTGCCGGCGGCATGATTGCGGCAGAGTATGTGGCAAAGTCCAAACCGGACGGGTACACGTTCTTCATGGCGGCCAACGGGCCCCTGCTTTATAGCCCGATTATTTTCAATCGTGATTCCTACCATTGGGACCGGGATTTCGAGGCAGTCACCACGGTTTCGATGACCCCGATGGTTTTGCAGGTACGCCCCGGTCTACCGATCAAAACAGTCACTGAACTCATAGACTACGCAAAACAGCATCCTGGCAAGCTGAATATGGCTTCGCCAGGCGCCGGTACATCCAATCATCTGATGAGCGAAATGCTGCTCGCGAAAACGGGGGCCAAATGGATGACGGTCCATTACAAAGGCAATTCACCTGCCCTAACCGATTTGCTGGGTGGGCAGGTTGACTTCAGCTTTGACCAGATGTCCGTAGCCTTGCCCTATTTAAAGGAAGGCAAGCTGCGTCCGCTTGCCGTCACATCAGAAAAGCGACTGGCCAGCCTGCCGAATGTGCCGACCCTGGTTGAATCTGGTATTGCAGATGCGGTTGCCTATACCTTTACCGGCTTGATGGCGCCCAAAGGCACGCCTGACGACATTCGCGACAAACTAAGCGCTGCAACGACTGCGGTCTTGAAGGATCCTGCGATTATTCAGCGCTTTGAGACGCTCGGTGCCGAAGCCCACAGCATGACGCCTGATGACTTTAAGGCGTATCTGAAGAAAGAAGACGAGCGGTGGGTACCTATTATCAAAAACGCGAACATCAGTGTGAACTAGGAACAGAACATGTCAGGAGAAATGAATATGGCAAAAAGAAAGAGCATCTACGCGCAAGGGTTCAGTCATAAGAACCCGATTCCGGCGGCCAGCCAGATTGGCTGCATGGTGTTTTCGGGCAGCATTCAGGGAACGGATCCCTCAACCGGTGAATACGGTTCGACGATAGAGGAGCAAAGCCGGCTTATGTTTGATCATGTGAAACGTATCTGCAGTGCCGCCAGTCTGGAACCCACGGACATTATCAAGATGCATGTGTGGATGAACGATCGGTCGCAACGCGCAGCCTTGAACAAAGAATGGCTGGCGCTCTTTCCCGATCCCGATTCAAGGCCGGCCAGGCACACCATGCAGGCCAGCCTGGATGGTGGCAAATTACTGGAGTGCGACTTCATTGCCGTGAAGGGGGAAGCAAATGCCTGATTATCTTGCCCCTGACCCAAACCCACGTTCGCCCAATCCCAAACCGCCTGCCAACAGTTGTGATTGTCAGTTCCATGTATTCGGACCGGCAACCAAATATCCCGTCAGGGCCGGCGCGGCCTATGAAATGCCCACGGCCACGATAGAAGTGGCATTGCAATTGCATCGAACATTGGGAATACAAAGAGGTGTGATTGTCCAGGCAACCACCTACGGGGCCGACCATCAAGTGGTCCTGGACGCACTGGAGGCGTCCGGACCGGGCTACCGAGGTTGTGCCAATGCACTGGTGCTGCTTGAAGGCAGTGACAGTGATCTCGAAAAGCTCGATTCGGCAGGCATAAAAGGAGCCCGCTTCAATCGCCAGGGACTGGGCGTGAGTATGTCGGAAAAAGAATTTGATCATGCGATCGCACGCATTCGGGAACTGGGCTGGTACGCGAAGTTTCAGCCTGAAGCGACCGGCATCATGGATCAACTTGCCATGTTTCAGTCGCTGGACATTCCGGTGATGCTGGATCACATGGGGCGTCCCGATCCTCGCTCAGAAAGCGCCGACCCTAGCCTGAACGCTGTTCTGGAATTACTCAAAAAAGGCAACTTCTGGGTCATGCTTTCTCTGACAGAAAAGGTATCACGCGCTGGTGCGCCCTGGAACGATGTCATTCCCATTGCACAGGCCTATATTGAGGCTGCGCCGGATCGGGTCGTATGGGGGAGCGACTGGCCGCACCCGGTGTCGGTCAAGCAGCCGCCAAACGAGGGTGATCTGGTCGAACAACTGTACCGCTATGCGCCTTCCGAGGCCTTGCTTAAAAAAATACTGGTTGATAATCCAGCCGCCTTCTTTGGATTTGAGAAATGAAGATAGTTTCTTTTGTGATACAAAACAGAGCGCGATTCGGCGTGGTCATTGAACATGAGGTTGTTGATCTGACCGACGCTTTCGGTCCGGATATCGGTACCGTCAATGCACTGCTGGGCAGCGACAAGTTGGCAAGTGTCGTTCAATCGCTGCCTGATGGTGCGCCACGTTACGCCCTGGACGAACTGCATTATCTGCCGCCTATACCCAACCCTGGGAAAATCATTTGTGTGGGGGTCAATTATCACCATCGCAATGAAGAATATAAAGACGGCACCGCAGCACCTGCCTATCCCAGCGTCTTCCCACGGTTCGCGTCATCCATGACCGGCCATGGACAGCCGCTGATTTGCCCGGTTGAAGAGTCTGAGCAGCTTGACTACGAGGGCGAAATTGCAATCGTGATCGGAAAGCGCGGCCGGCGCATTCCACAGCAGCAGGCGCTATCTCATATTGCAGGCCTGACTTGCCTGAATGAAGGCAGCGTGCGCGACTGGTTAAAACACGGAAAATTTAATGTCACGCAGGGAAAGAACTTCGATCAGAGTGGCTCTGCCGGGCCCTGGCTGGTTACTGCCGACCAATTCCCTCGTTATGACAATCTTGAAGTGATCACACGGGTGAATGGCGAAGAACGTCAGCGCGATACCACCGCGAACTTGATGTTCTCTTTCGAGTATCTGATCCATTACATTTCCCGGTGGACGACGCTGGAGCCTGGGGACGTGATCTCTACCGGCACGCCGACGGGCGCCGGGATTCGATACGATCCGCCAAAGTTTCTTCGGGAAGGGGACGTGGTGGAAGTGGAGGTGCCGACAATCGGCATTCTGAAAAATACTGTCAGAAATGGATGAATGATGCTCAGCAAGCAAATACACAAGAAAGCAATGCGCCTGTTGCTGGATGCAGAAAAAAATGCAACACCCGTTGCGCAGCTGGACGAAACTTTTCCTGGGTTGCAGATCGCCGACGCCTACGAGATACAGAAACTGGTCATTGCTGACAAGATAGCGCATGGCGCCGTCCTGCGCGGACACAAGATTGGCCTGACATCCAGGGCAATGCAATCGACGCTTGGCATCAATGAGCCTGATTACGGCCATTTGCTGGATAACATGTTCTATTACGACGGTGATCGAATTGCCGCAGACCGCTTTATTGTGCCGCGCGTTGAAGTGGAGTTGGCGTTTGTCCTTGGAAAGGCGCTCAAGGGCCCGAACGTGTCGCTATTTGATGTTCTGGAAGCGACCGACTTTATACAGCCCGCGCTTGAACTGGTTGACGGACGTACCCGGTATCCACGACGGATTGTTGACAATATCGCGGACAATGCTGCTTCTGCTGCGGTTGTGCTGGGTGGCCGGGTCGTGCGGCCCATGGACATTGACCTTCGCTGGGCCAGTGCGCTTTTGTATAAAAATGGCACCATCGAAGAATCGGGCGTATCTGCTGCGGTTCTTGGGCACCCTGCAATGGGGGTCGTATGGCTGGCGAACAAAATCGCTGATTTTGGCGGTGTCCTGGAAAAAGGGCACATCATACTGGCCGGATCCTTCACCCGTACCGTTCCTGTCGCAAAAGGCGATGTGATTCACGCAGACTTCGGCACGCTGGGCAGCATCTCTGTTAGTTTTACCTGATCAAGGGAGAGTCGCAATGATTGCAGGCAAGAACAAATTCAAGCAGGCATTGGCCCATGGGCAGCATCAGTTGGGGTTGTGGGTGTCCTTGTGTAACGCGTACAGTGCCGAAATTGTAGCTGGCGCAGGTTTTGACTGGCTTTTGCTGGATACCGAACATTCACCGAACGAGGTCTCTGGTGTGCTTGCCCAGTTGCAGGCAGCGGCGCCTTATCCCGTATCGGCAGCCGTGCGGCCCTCATGGAACGATGCAGTCCAGCAAAAGCGCTTTCTTGATATCGGTACGCAGACCTTGTTGATCCCTTATGTTCAGAATGCAGAAGAGGCCGCCAGGGCGGTGGCCGGCATGCGCTATCCGCCACGAGGCAACAGGGGCGTGGGCGGGACCATGCGCGCCAGTGATTTCGGCAGGCAAAAGACATACATGCACGAGTGCGAAAATCAACTTTGTTTACTGGTGCAGGTAGAAACGCAGGAAGGGCTCGATAATCTGGAGGCCATTGCCCGGGTAGATGGCGTGGACGGCGTGTTTATTGGTCCGGCAGATCTATCGGCCAGCATGGGACATTTGGGCAACCCTGGTCATCACGAAGTGCAAAGTGCGATAGAGGATGCGATCCGTCAGGTTCGGGCGCTTGGTAAAGCGCCCGGCATCCTTACATTGGACACGCAATTGGCCCGCCACTACATGGAATGCGGGTCGCTGTTTACGGCCGTGGGTATGGACGTTGCGTTACTGGCTAGAGCGGCCGATCAGTTGGCGGCAGCATTTTCCTTGTCTCAAACAAACAAGGTTAAATAACGCCAGCCGCAACGGCTTTTTGTTAGTGCGATAGCTGATACTGCCGATAAGAATCCATTGCAGCGCTTACCGGCAGATACACCCCCGCCTTTGTTCAAGGTTAAAGTGCCCATCATGAATGAACACCCTAATCCTGAACCTATCTTTCTGCTCCTGCCTTGCGCTTTTGCAGATATATGGCGGTTTTGACTGCAGCGCCCCGCAGCGGCTCGGGTGGAAGCCAGTTCGGTTTATCCATGGCCAGAACATCTACAAGTTCCTGGGTGTGATGCCCCATTATCAGCTCCGCAAGTAATTTTCCGTAGCAGGTGCCTTTTAGTACGCCGGCGCCATTGCACCCGACGGACGCATAAAGATTTGGCGACATTTGGCCAAAATAGGTCGCGCCGTTACGCGTTAGCGCCGTTGCGCCACCCCACAGGTGTTCGAATCGATGGCTTTTCGCTGCGGGGTAGCGTCGGCGATAACAATCAGTCAACAGTTCCAGCACAGTACTTTCGGTCTGTGGCTTTTCATAAGAATAGGCGCTTCGTACCATAAAGCGTTTGTTTTGGATCTTCCGTAGCGTGGTGCCCATACGGTTCGCTGGAATCAGCCCCCATTCGGGCTCGCTTCCGTGCAACGCGAGCTGCTGTGCATCCAGCTCGGGTGTAATCGCTGCGTAGGTGAAGATCGTGAACATCCGGTCTTTCAGAAAACCCAGTTTGCGCGCAAAGCCGTTGTTGGCAACAATGATTTTTCCCCCACGAATCAGGCCTTGTGCGGTGAGAACCCCTTGTTCCCGACCCTGCTCGACCGACAAAACGGGGCAGTTCTCCACCAATGTGACATTGGCAGGCAAGTTGTCGGCCAGGCCGCGAATGAGCGCAGCAGGCTGCATAAAAATATTGCTATTGGTTTGAATGGCGTAGCGGTAATATTGAGTGCCCAGACGTTCGGATAATTGGGCCGGAGAGATCTCCTGGTATGGCACACCCCATTTGTCATATTGACGAGCAGTGTTTTGCAGGCTGATGGCCCCTTCCGCGGTGGCTGCGCCGTGGTACTTTCCCTTGGGATTCCAGCCGCAATCAATCTGATACGAATCCACCAGTCCCTTGAGCCAGCGTAACCCGCCGTCATAGACTCGGATTTGCTTTTGCGCCACCTCTGCCGGGCTGATATGGCCCGACATATTGGTGTTATGAGGCAAGGCGATGACGAACCCTGAATTTCGGGCTGACGAGCCCTCTCCAACGACACCAGCCTCCAGGACCAGGATACTGGCGGACGCATTCAATTCTGCCAGCCTGCGCGCTGCGGCCAATCCGGTGTATCCGGCCCCGATAACGATAAAATCGTACTTGCTTTGAATCGAAATATTTGTCTTCGCTGTTCGCGCAGGCAACAGAGAGTTCCACCCGGACCGACTTTCGTAGACGGGGTAAGTTGTTCTAGACGACATGTTTAACCTTGATGTTTTTATAGAAAACTATGCACGAGCTTCCAGGCTTTTTTGGACTTCGTGTTGGACCGTGTCCCAGATCTGCGCTTTGAGTTCGTTGAACCGTGGTGACAGTTGAACACTCGCATTACGGGGGTGAGGCAGGTCATTGGGGATGTCCTGTACCACCTTGCCAGGCTTGGAGCCCAGCACAATAACGCGGGTCGACAGTAGCAGGGCCTCATCAATCGAATGGGTAATGAACACAATTGTCTTGCCGCTCTGCTCATAAATTCTGATCAGTTGCTCTTGCAACACTTGTCGTGTCATGGCGTCCAGGGCGGCAAACGGTTCATCAAGCAGAATCACATCTGGGTTGTTGGCAAGCACCCGTGCAATCGATACCCGCTGGCGCATGCCTCCGGACAAGGCTTTGGGAAAGGCGTCTTCGAATGATTGCAGTCCAACCATATCGATATACTTCTGCGCAACTTCGTGCCGCTCTTTCTTGGCAACGCCCCTGAGCTTTAACCCGAATGCCACGTTTTCCAACACGGTCATCCATGGGAACAGTGCATATTGCTGGAAGACCATGCCACACTGAGGATCAACGTCGTTGACCTCGTGACCGTTGACGACAATCCGTCCCGTGGACGGACGCACAAAACCTGCGATCAGGTTGATCAACGTGGACTTGCCGCAACCGGATGCGCCCAGCAGGACCACGAATTCGCCTTTCTTGACCTCAATATTTACTTTATCCAGAACATTCAATGTTCCGTAACTCTTGCTCACATTCTCAATATTTATCATGTCAGTCTCCCTCTAGCGCTGCCAGCGCAAAACCCGGTTTTCAATACGGCGCAGAATCACGTCAATAATCAATACTGTGATACTGATCATGACCATACCCAAGACAACCGTGTCAGTCTGGAAAAACTCCTTGCCGTTCATGATCATGAAGCCGAGTCCCTCTTTGGCTGAAACAAGTTCTGCTGAGATAACGCAGGTCCAGGACAAACCCAGGATGATCTTGAAACCGCTGATGATCTGTGCAAGACTGGCCGGCAAAATGACTTCCCGCATGACCTGGAACCGGCTTGCTCCCAGGTTTCGGGCCGCAAGCACCAGCACCTGGTCAACATTGCGAGTGGCTTCGATCACGTAAAGCAATGCTGGCGCGATGGTTCCCATGAAAACAATGCTGTACTTCTGGGTCTCTGTAATGCCGAACCAAAGCAGTGATAGCGGAATCCAGCTCATGGAAGGCAAGGGCCGTATCAGCGAAATGATCGGATCAAATACTGCGCAAAAACGGCGGGAGGTGCCCAGCACCAGCCCCAACGGGATGGATATCGCTACTGCAAGCGTAAATCCGATCATCACCCTGCGCGTGGATGCCAGCACATGTGATATCAGCACGCCATCGTTCAGGGTTCGAATGCCGCGCAAGACCACTTCGGTCGGGGAAGGAAGAAAGATGGGATCGACCAGCCCGAAGCGACACACCATTTCCCAAACTGAAACGAAAACGACGACCGATATGCAACTGATCAGGACGAGTTCCCGTTTTTTGGAAACGTAAGACATACTTGGATACTCCTGTTATTTTGAAAAAACGGATCTCAAATGAAATTCGGGTTGATCCAGTCGCTCACTTTGGGCGCGCTGTCCAGTTGCTTGTAGGTAACCAGCATTTCGGCCAGCTTTTGAAGGCCTGTGACGAATTTCCCGTCTTTAGCCATCAAGTCCTTTTGTTGCTCGAGGGTGTACCATTCGGCCCCCTTAATCGTTTGCAACTGCTCTGCATCGCTCAGATTGGTCAGTTTTTTGAGAATCGGAACCGCCTTTTCGGGCGTGTTTTTCAGAACCTCGCATGATTGGAAATAGGCTTTGATAAAGCTTTTGACCGCCTCCGGGTTTGACTCGGCATAGGATTTCTTTACAACCAACAGATCGGGGCCCGGCGTTGTTCCGAACTCCTTGTACAGACTGAAACTTGTGTCATCGGCCAGCAGTTTGACGCCTGGCATTGAGGACAGAATGTTAAATTGCGGGGTCCATGCGGCGCAGGCATCGATCTGACCGGACTTCATCGCGGCAATGATCTCGGGTCCGGAGATATTGATAACGTTAATATCCTTGTCTGGCGTCAAGCCGCTGGATGCAATCAAGTCCAGCACCAAAAGATGTGTGCTGGATGCAAAGGCCGTGCCAATCGTTTTGCCTTTTAGGTCTGCGATGCTGTTGATCCCTTCCTTGACGAACAGCCCCTCAACCTTTCCGAAGTTTTCCGGTACACCGACCACATAGAATTGCTTCACACCGCGCGCCATCAGCGCCATCGTTGAAATGGAGCCAAATCCAGCCAAATCGACGTCTCCGGCCATCATTGCGCTGAGTCGTGCAGAGCCGGTTACAAACGATTCCCAGCGCAAATCAATGCCTTCTTTCTTGAGCAGGCCATTTTCGATTGCCAGATACGTGGGATAGTGCGAAAGCCATGGAGAGCCCCCATATGCCATTTTTTGCAGCTCTTTTGCAGAGGCAAAAAGCCCTGTTCCCGCCAGGCCAATAGCGCCAGCACCGGCGAGGGTATTTTTCAGAAAAACGCGACGATTAGTTGATGTCACTTTGACCTCCTTTAGTCAATATAGATTTTGAGTACTTTTTAACCATGGAATCTTTGTCTGCAATTGGGGCAGAACATGCTGCTCCAGTGCCTGACGACTGCTTCGATAGATTTTTTCAGCGGCATCTTCGTTTTCTCCTCTTCGGGAGATCAAATAAACTGTTCTCTGCAATGCGGGGCCGGGCAGTGGCAGAACGGCAACTTTGTCCCAGAACGACAGCCCCTGGGCGACACATAACGGCGAGGTGATTGTCCATCCGAGCCCTGAAGCCACCATCGCCATGACTACATCAGCCGAATCAATTTCCAGATAATGGGGAATGCTGACATTGCATCGACGCAAATAACGCTCGATCTGTCCGCCGTAATGAGAGCGTGACGCAAAGCGAATAAAAGGCATGGCCTGTGCGCACGCATTCAGATCCCGTTTTGCGAGCAGGGCTTCCTTTTCTTTCGATACAACTATCAGGAACGGCTCCTGATAAAGCTTGGTTCTGACCAGATCGTCCATATCCTCGACAGGGTCAGACGACACAATCAGGTCCAGTTGGCGGTTCAACAGACCATTTGAATGGGTGTGGGAAAGCCCTGACCACGCCAGGATGCGGCTGGTATTGGTCACCATCGATTTCAGAACGTATGGGCCCACCGTTGCAGAGAAGGAATCGATCATGCCCAACCGGATCTCCACCTGGTTGAATAAAGCCGCTTCGCGTGTTTGTGCAATCAGCCGATCCATTTCTTCCACAATCTGCTTGGCCTTGCGACTGAGGGAAATGCCAGCGGGCGTCAGTTTGAACGGGCGTCGCTTGCGATCGATCACTTGTGTCTTGAGGATCTCCTCAATATTGGAGACCACCTGAGATACCGCTGATTGACTGATACCAAGCTCTTTGGCGGCATGAGAAAAATTTCCATGCGTTGCCAGTACCTCAAAAATCCTTAATGCCTTAATATCCAAGGAAGTGGCCTTGGTCATGTCTGCCTCCATTTTTTTATTAGCAATATACGGTACAAAGCAAATTTATCCTAGGATATAGCTCATACCATAAGTGAAAATTATAGTAAGTCACATTTGTGCTAATGATGAGGCGTTCAAACCGGTTTGTCAGCATGACATTGAGCCAAGCGCGGCGCGATCAACGCGGGGTGACGGTTTAACTGGAAAAGGCAGGGTATTGCGTTTGTGTTGACATTGCTGCCCACGCAGTTGCGCTGACCTGGCCACACAACTCCCTGGACGAAGCGAGTTATGTGATGTGAACGCTATCGTTGCAGTAGTGCAGCACGATTGATGAACGAGGGAGGGTATGGGTTGCGACTCAAAGAACCCAGCGTTCTCCAGGCTTATTCATCAGAGATTGAGCCGAAGCCGGGTGATTCGAATTAGCGCAAAAATAATGACAGCTGATGAGAACAGTAGGGTCGAGGCTAAACGGATGACACCCCGGCAGACGCTGGCAGCGTGTCGTCGCGAAAAGCAGCAAGCAGCGGGTCAATTGCAGCAACCGGCGTAACGGCCAGGGACGACAAGCCGAGCCATGATGCCAAAAGCCTGAGTTCTTCGATCAGCCGTTCTATCGTGTGCGGCGGAGCATTGGGCTCGACATGCGCGCGCTGGACGATCAGTGTGGCAGACTGGCGCTCCGCCTTCAGATCCACCCGCGCCACGATCGCGCCATCCAGCAGGAAGGGCAGCACGTAATAGCCGTGCTCGCGTTTGTGCGCGGGCGTGTAGATTTCCAGTCGATAGTAAAAGTCGAACAGCCTCTCTGTACGGGCGCGATGCCAGATAAGCGGATCAAAGGGCGAGAGCAGCGCGGCGCCTTCGATCTTGCGGCCGGCGCGCGCGTCCTTGTGCAGATAGGCTTGTTGTCGCCAGCCGCGCACGCGCACGGGGATGAGGGTCCCTTGCTCGACCAGTTGCTCCAGCGGCCGCCGCACGTCCGCAGCGGGAATCCGGTAATAATCGCGCAGGTCTTCCTCGGTGGCAATGCCCAGGGCCTTGGCGGACCTGGCGAGCAGGGCGCGCTGTGCATCCACGGCATTTGGCGTAGGGTGTTCGAGTACGGTGCGAGGCAAGACGCGTTCAGGCAGGTCATAGACGCGCTCGAAACTGCCGCGGCGATGCGTCGAGGCAATCTGGCCCGACCAGAACAGCCATTCGATGGCGTGCTTTACTTCGCTCCACGCCCACATCTCCTTGGCCGCTCCCTTGGCAGGTTTGTCGGCGGCGGGCGACAGATCGGAGGCTGCCAGGGGGCCTTCGGCGCCGATGCGACGCAGGATGGCATCCGCTTCGGCTCGTCTTGCTTTGGCGAAGGGTTGTAGCTGCGTCCAGACGCCCTCGCCACGAAGCGCGCGATCCATGCGCCAGCGCAATAAAGGCTGGCAGTCCATCGGCAACAGCGAGGCCGCATGTCCCCAATATTCAAAGAAGCGCTTGGACTTGGCGATTGTATCGGTGTCTAAAAGCGTGCGATCGTAGGAACCCAGACGGGAGAAGAGCGGCAGGTAATGGGCACGCACAAGGACGTTCACACTGTCGATCTGGAGCACGCCCAGCTGTCCGATGGACCTGCGCAGGTGCGCGGTGCTGATGTTGCCATCACGGCTCAGGCCATTGAATCCCTGCGCCGTCAGCGCGATACGACGAGCCTGGGCAGGGGAGATTTCCGAATTCGTTAATGTTGACATTAATACAACGCCTTATTGCTTGGCTGGAGGACGCAGGACGTGCGTAGACGAGCGGCGGGTTTTTTCCATTATAGATATGGAATAAAAGAGCACCTTACTGATGCGTAGAGGTAGACGAAAATAGTCGGTGCGCTCGTGTCCAGAAACAGCGCTTTTGAGCGAAGTTAATTGTCGGGCCTCGGCAGAGTGATAGAATAGCGCGCCGATTTGATCCGGCTGAAATTAACATCAACACTAATCTCAACAAAACATGAAAAAACTTGACTATCTTGAACAAAAAATTATGCTCGCCGGCAGGCTTGCGCTGGTCTTGCTGGGAGTGATCTTCTTAGTGTTTGCCATCTGGTGGGTTGTTCTGAGCGTGCCCAACGGCTGGCGGCTTTATCTGGCCGACAATACCGAGAGCCGCGTACAAAAGTTAGCAGGCTACAAGCCCGATGCGAAGGCTTTTGAGGAGGCCGTTCGCAGTTCGCAAGCGAGAGCCAGCGGCGAGGACGAAGACGCCCGCAAGCTGCGCGAGGCCATGAAGACACCGGAAATTGCCGCGCATTACGATAGCATCATCCGTCAGATCCGCGCCTTTGTAGATAGCAAGCCGGCAGAGCGCGCACAGATTGAAGCCGCGGCGATAGAGAAAGGGACTCTTCCACTGGCCCCGGATCGGTTCGAAGCTATTGACAAGTACGACACCCTTTGCGACGCCGGAGCCGAAGCAGTAGAAGTTGATGCAGCAGCGACCAGCGAGGAAGAACTTCCACATTGCAACAAACACACGGTGCGCGGAGCAATCGTGGAAAACCTCAACTCTGTCCTGTACTGGGCCCACAATGACGACGAAAAGCTCGCCTTGCACAAAAGCTTCATCGCTGGTCTGGACCAAAGTATCAGTGGCTATCTGGATGGCAAGACACCACGCGACTCTCTTTTTGCCCTGCCTGCCATGCAGATTAACTCTACTTTGATTTCATCGTATACAACGCAGTTCTCTGAAAAACTCCGCGAGTCTCGCTCCGATGAGAGCATAGGCCGCGAAATGGACAAACTTGCTAAAGGTGTCACGCCGCTAACTGTGCTGGCCAATCCGTTTGTGATCGGCGTGCTGGTGTTCCTGGTGGTATTCGTAAACCTGATGATGATGCTGGCTGTGATGCGCATTGGGCGTCGGCTGGATCATGAAGACGGCACGAAGTCTTAAATCAGGCTTGATAGCAGAATAATAATCCGCGCCATTTTGTAGGTGGCGCGGATTTTTTTGGAAAGACGGTTTAACACTGATCAGCGCAGAGCTTGTATAGTCATCAATGATATGTCGAAAAAACCGTAAAGAATCGACCTGTTTTTTGAGTGTGGTTAAAATGGTGCCTCTTTTCGACATACCAGTGGCTCATCACAGCTACCGCCAAACTGATAAATGAGTGCACCATGTCCTGGCGCTTTCATATCACATGGATTTGTACAGTTCGACGATCAATGCATTGGTGTATTTGATCAGCGTTCAATAACAACTGCCTGTCGGCTCCAGGCTTTCCGATAAGTTGTACGCCCAGTGGCAGCCCCTCGGGTGACTGGGCGGTTGGCAAATGTATGGCAGGCCAGCCAAGCAGCGTCCAGATTCGATTGAAGGTGGATTCGCCTGTGCTTTTCAATCCACGGGGTGCAGCACCTTTTGCGCTGGGCGTCAATATCACATCTGTGTCCTGTAGCGCATGCAGCAAGCGCGCCTCAGAAGACCTTGCTGTGCTGAGTGCAAGGTGATAGTCAGCCGTTGAAATACCAGCGCCCTGTTCGCAAGTTGCACGCAGTGTTGTACTGAAGCGGCTCCAGTTCGCCGCATGTGTTGTCTGTATGCTGCGCGCCATTTCATAGAACATGATTATTTTATGCGCAGTGGTCAGCGTGTTCCATTCGTCTTCGATGCTCAGCAAAGACAGGTTGGCGCTGTTTTCTGTCAGGCGGGTACATGCCATGTCCATTTCGCTTACTGTCTCGGCATTGGGGCCGGCGTGTAATGCATCTACGCGAGCCACCCGCAAACCGTCGATCATGATGGGCGACGGCGCTGGCTGGTGTGGCAGCAGGACCTGGGCAATACGATCGGCCAGTTTCACATTTGTCGTAAACCAGCCCAGCGTGTCCAGGCGCTGGCTCACGCCCGTCACGCCTTTCATGGGCACAAGGCCATACGTGGGTTTGAACCCGACTGTCCCACAGTACGCGGCAGGGCGGATGATCGAGCCTCCAGTCTGGGTGCCAAGTGCAGCCTCTACCATCCTGCATGCCACGGCTGCAGCCGATCCGCTGGACGATCCGCCAGGCGTATGCGCCGGATTCCACGGGTTGCTCGTAGGTCCGGGGTGAGCGTATGCCATTTCGGCGGTGACCGTTTTACCCACAGGTATCGCGCCGGCCTCCCGTAAAAGCGCTACGCAATCGGCATCGGCGTCTGCGCATGGTAATGGCGCATTTTGCGTCACGCCGTTGCCGGTAGGCATGCCGGCAACATCGATAATGTCCTTGATTCCCACCGCCAGTCCTGAAAGCGACCCTTCCTGAGCCCGCGCTTTCAGCTCCTTTAGCGTACGGGCCAGAGCGTCCCGCTCAAACCAGGCCCAGGCTTGCACGGTAGGTTCGTGCCGGCCGATATGGTCCAGCAATTGGCTATGTATGTCGGGATCACGCAGATCTTCGTAGGAATTGGTCGCATTCATTCTCTGGAGTATGCGGCAAAACGGGCAGGGCGCGGCGTGACTTTTTGGAAGTGCCGTCGTTCCGAATGATTGTTTGTCACGGCAGCGCAAGTTGGGCGAGAATGCATTACATAGGAGGCATACTCAATGCACACATTTTCTGATCAGCTTGGTTTGCCCTGCGTTGTCATGCGTGGAGGTACATCCAAGGGCCCGTTCTTTCTGGCATCCGATCTGCCCCCGCCGGGCGAGCAGCGCGATCGCATCTTGCTGCGGGTTTTGGGCGCGCTTGAGCCCAGGCGTATCGACGGCATTGGCGGGCCGGACCCGCTGGTGAACAAAATTGCGATTATCTCTCCGTCCAAACGCGCCGATGCTGATGTGGATTACCTGTTCGCTCAAGTCTGCGTTCACAAAAATACGATTGATTACAACGTCAACTGTGGCAATATGCTGGCGGCCGTCGGTCCCTACGCCATTGACCAGGGTTTGGTGAAAGCTGAAGGTCAGGCAACCACGGTCCGGATATTCAATGTCAACACCGCCAAGCGCATCGTCGCTACGGTACAGACCGATAATGGGCGTACTCTGTACCAGGGTGATGCGCGGATCGACGGCGTGCCGGGCCAGGCTGCGCCAGTCTGGTTGCGCTTTGAAGACATGGCGGGCGCCAAGACCGGCAAATTGCTGCCAACCGGAAACGTTGTCGATATCATGGACGGCATCGAGGTGAGCTGCGTGGATGCCGCGGTACCCATGGCCATTGTCGCAGCCGACGCATTCGGGCTGACGGGGCATGAGCCTGCCGAGGTAATTAATGCCGACGCCGATTTGCTGGCGAAGGTGGAAAATTTGCGCTGTATTGCCGGCCGCGCCATGGGCCTGGGCGACGTATCGCGCTCTGAAATGCCCAAGCTGACGCTGGTGGCGGCGCCTGCCGGCAACGACGCGACACTGGCCGCCCGCTATTTCATGCCCTATACATGCCATTCCGGCTTTGCCGTGACCGGTGCGGTTTGCCTGGGGGTGGCCGCGTTTCTAGGCGGCTCTGTCGCCCAACGCGTTGCCCGGCACACATCCGGCCCCGTCTGTATTGAACACCCACAGGGAAGTATCGAGGTGGATGTGCAGTGCT
Organism: Advenella incenata; assembly: GCF_004217095.1. Classification (GTDB taxonomy): domain Bacteria; phylum Pseudomonadota; class Gammaproteobacteria; order Burkholderiales; family Burkholderiaceae_B; genus Advenella; species Advenella incenata. Next base: position 778,108 of record NZ_SHKO01000002.1, read on the forward strand.
ATAGTGCTGGCGCCGATGGCGATCCGGACATACGCGCGGTCAGTCTGCTGCGTACTGCCAGGCGATTGTTCGCAGGGACCGTCTATGTCCCGGATAGCCTCGTATCCGAAGCGCTGGAACCTATTTTTCAGGAGCTAGTCACATCATGAATCGCCGCCAATTCCTTCTTAGTGGATCAATTGCCGCAGGTACATTCGCTTTCCCGACTGTTTTTGCCTCAAACTATCCCACGCGTCCGGTGAGTCTTATTGTGCCATTTCCGGCTGGTGGCGGCACCGATACTCTGGCTCGTCGCCTGGCCCGGTTTGCCGCGGAAAAATGGGGTGTGCCCGTCGTTGTGGAAAACAGGCCCGGTGCGGGTGGCGGGATTGGCGCAGCCCAGGTGGCGTCAGCCAAACCCGATGGCCACACGCTGCTGATGACCACGGCCGGAGTCAGCTCCATTAATCCCGAGCTCTACAGCAAGCTATCCTATGATCCGGCTACGCAATTTAGCCCGATCAGCCGTGTCGCATCGACCGTGTTTGTCGTCGTGGTCAACCCGTCATTGCAAGTGAAATCAATAAAAGAACTTGTCGCCCTGGCCAAAAGCAAACCAGGTGCCTTGACCTTCGGCACCGCAGGTAACGGCGCCGCCGGCCACTTACCGGCGGAACTGTTCAAGAAAATGGCGGAAGTGGAAATCCAACATATCCCATATCGCGGCACTTCCCCTGCGCTTGTGGATCTGCAGGGTGGGCAGATCTCGATGATGTTCGCCATTCTTGGCGCCGCGTTGCCTGCCATCAAATCAGGCGCTTTGCGTGCCCTGGCCACGACCGGTCAACAGCGCTCGGTCGTATTGCCGGATCTGCCCACGGTTGCCGAAGACGCATTACCTGGTTATTCCGCCGATGAATGGTGGGGCGTGGCCGCGCCCGCAGGCACGCCACCGGCAGCCATTGACCGCTGGAATTTGGCCATGGGGGAGTTTTTCAAAGATGCCGAGTCAAATGCCTGGCTTGTCGGTAGCGGTTTTGAACCGGCATATGATTCACCCAGCGCATTTTCAGACTTGATTGCCAATGACCGCAAGAAGTGGAGCAAGGTTATTCACGATGCAGGCGTTGTCGTGGGCTGATCATGCCGTCTTTGCCGCATCCTGGCTGCCCAGCAAGCTCAGCAGTCGGGAGGCGGCTGGCGACAAGATGACACCCGGGTCGCAGACCAGGCACAAATCGAATTTTGCCCAGGAGTCTTTCAACGAAACCAGCGAGATATCCGGCGCAGTAATTAGCTGCGTCGGACTCAGGGGTACCACCGCAATGCCTGCACCGGCGCGCACCAGCGAGAACACGGCAGAAAAACTGGTAACCAGCGAGTCGAGCGCCACGTCTTCCGATAGCGCAGATGATGGCGCACCTGCCAGGCGCCCAAGGGCGCTATCGGCTGCTCGGCCAATATGCGGATAAGCAAGCGTATCGGCATATTGAACGGCATCTTGCCCAGCCAAGGGGTGGTTCTTCGGAACCGCCAATACCAAAGGCGTGCTCCGATATGGACGCGCCGTGAGCGCACCCAGTTCGGTCTGCGCACTGGCAATTCCAATATCTGCCCAGCCCTCGGCGACCGCCTGCACAACGGCAATGCTTGTGGCTTCGCGAACCGATATCCTGATGTCGGGATATTGACGATTGAAATACACCAACTGATCGGCAAGCCCGCAAGCCAGGCCGGAAGTATTGGAAGCCAGGCGCACGCTTCCGGCCGTGCCGTCCGTAAAGTCGGCCATATCATTCTGAAGGTTGTGAAACTCTTTCAGTATTAACTGGGCCCGGCGTGAAAGCGCAACGCCTGCCTGGTTTAGCCTTGCCCCCTGGGAATGACGCTCCAGTATTGCTGTGCCCAGTTGATCTTCCAGCTCCAATATTCGTTTGCTAACAGCGGAGGCCGTCAGGTGCATGCTTTCAGCGGCACGGGCTACGCTGCCCGTAGCCTTAACCGCCAGTACCAGTTGCAAGGTGAACAAGTCAAAGCGTGGCATGGTGGCCTGTATTTTTGTTTTCATGGGTTTGCTCAAAAGCGTTTAGTTCAGTGTTGGGGGTTCTGGTTGGGAAGTGAGCTGCGTGTTCGGGATGCAATAATGGCAGCCAGGTGGAGACTACGTTGATAAATGTAATTATTGGTCAGTAAGTTAGCGGAATTTTGTGAAATTGTCGAGACTCTTACTGATAGGTGATGATGAACCTGGTTGCGCTGCAGGTTGTTCAAACTTAAAAATACGGCTTTAGCGCAAAGTTCATGGCGCTGCTCCAGCAGAGTGATAGAATAGCGCGCGGCTGAAATTGGGCTGAAAATAACATCAACGCCAACATTAACAACAACATGAAAAAACTTGACTATCTTGAACAAAAAATAATGGCCGCTGGCCGGCTTGCCTTGGTCTTGCTGGGGGTGATCTTCCTGGCGTTTGCCATCTGGTGGGTTGTCCTGAGCGTGCCTAACGGCTGGCGGCTGTATCTGGCCGACAATGACCAGACCAGCGTACAGAAAGCTGCGGGCTTTAAGCCCGATGCAAAGGCTTTTGAGGATGCGGTTCGTAGCACACAGGCCAGTACGACCGGCGAGGACGAAGACACGATCAAACTGCACGAAGCAATGAAAACGCAGGACATCGCTGCGCATTACGATAACATCATCCGCCAGATCCACGCCTTTGCCGATAGCAAGCCCGAAGAGCGCGCACGTATTGAAGCAGCCGCGCTAGAGAACGGCACGGTGCCGCTGGCTCCGGTCGAGTTTGAGGCCGTTGATAAGTACACCACCCTTTGTGGTCCCGAGTCTGATGCAACGGCTGCCGCCGTTGAAGCTGCTGCCGCCGCTGTTGCCGCCGACGCCGCAGCGACGGTTGACGCGCAAGCGGAAGCCGCGGATGAAGAGGCGCAGACTGAAGTGGACGTGCTCCCGCATTGCGGCAAGTCGACCGTGCGCGGCACAATCGTGGAGAATCTGAATACCGTTCTGTACACTGCGGACAGCGACGAAGACAAGCTCGCCCTGCACAAAGCCTTTATCGCAGGTCTGGACCAAAGTGTGAGTGGCTATCTGGATGGCAAGACGCCGCGTGATTCCCTGTTCGCGCTGCCTGCTGTGCAGATTAGCACCACATTGATTTCGTCTTTCTCAACGCAATTCTCGGAAAAACTCAATGCCTCGGACGCCGATGACCGCTTGGGCAACGAAATGGAAAAACTCATTAAAGGCGTCACGCCACTGACTGTGCTGGCCAATCCGTTTGTGATCGGCGTGCTGGTGTTCCTGGTGGTATTCGTAAACCTGATGATGATGCTAGCTGTGATGCGCATTGGGCGTCGGCTGGACCAGGATGCAACGAAGTCGTAAGTTGGACAATAGAGCAAGATAATAATCCGCGCCATTTTGTATGTGGCGCGGATTTTTTTTTGGAAAGACGGTTCAGTACTGATTCTTGCGGTCTTGCATGCTTGTGTCATCTTCAGTCGTTCGTGCGATCGACTGCGATATGACAAATGAGTAGCCGACTGCAACCGGTCAAACCATTAAATAATTTAATTCACCCGAAACTTGGCAATGACTTTCTCATCCAGTTTTAACCCCCATCCCGGTCCTTCGGGAACCTTGTATACGCCATTGATAAACGGATTTCGATTTTCGACGAGACTATAAAATAGAGGGTCACGATCCGGGTGGAAAACTTCCAGGAATGTGCCATTTGGGATCGAGGCCAACAGGTGCGCCGATACTTGGGGTTCCTCGTGGTGGGCCATTTCAACTTCGAAAGACATTGCCATGGCCGCAACGCGGCGCCATTCCGTGGGGCCGCCACTCCAGCTGGCGTCAAAGTTGCAGACGTCTATCGATCGATCCATCATGAGATCGCGACAACCGCCACGGTGGTATTCACTTTGCCCAGCTGCGACCGGAATACCGGTTACCTGGCGAACAAGCGCCATGGATGATCTATCGTTATACCACCGGCAAGGCTCTTCGAACCAACGGATATTACAATCTTGCACTGCAAGCCCGAACTTGATCGCGTCCCGCTGGGTGAATCCTTGATTTGCATCGACACACAGGATAAAGTCATCACCTACCGCCGCACGCGCCGCTTTTACCCGGGCGGCATCTTCTTCGGGGCTCCTGCCACCGACCTTAAATTTGCACCCTGCTAGCCCGTCTTTTCTTAATGCCTCCATTTCGGTGCCGAAGTCTGCCAGCTGCTTACCTTCCTCGTAGTACCCTGCAATAGCGATGACCTGCAGACTGTCACGGTAGCCGCCCCAAAGCTTATAGAGAGGTTGGTTAAGCGCCTTGCCCCAGGCATCCAGAACGGCGCTATCGATGCATGCCTGCGCATTGGTCGCCAGCTTGCGGTCGCGCAGGATATTGTAGGTGGGGGCCAGGGCTGCCTGCCACACTTGTTCGCTTGAAAAAATGTCCAGTCCAATAACTTTGGGTTTGATTTCTTCGTGAATGATTTTCAGGATCTCGGCCTGCGTTTCGAATTCGTCACCGTTATAGCATTCACCAATAATGCCCTCATCGGTATATATCCGGGTAATAATCGTACAGCGGTGAGTCATGTGGTAATAGCTGCCCTTGAAGGTTTTGGGCAATGGCATTTCAAGGGCGATTGTTTCAATATCTGTGATTTTCACGTTGCATCCTTATTGTTTGGTGAAGATGGTCAGGCATTCAATTGGAAACTCAATTTGCACGTTCTCGGCCTGCGCAAAGCGAGGCACCGTGCCAAGTTCGACGATGTCCATGATTTGCCCAAAGAAAGACAGGGTATATAGCGTCTGGGTGCCGAGATACTGGCGATGAAGAACGCGTGCTTCATGCAAGCCTGGTCGAAGAGCCAAAGCGTGGTCGTACATTTTTACATTCTCTGGCCGTATCGCCATCTGCGCCTGGCCTGCCTGGACTCGGAAGTCTGCAGGCAGGACCATGAGTCGTTCTGCATGCCCATCAATGTAGACTTCACGAGATCCACCGGGCAGGTCACGCAGATGCACATTCAGTACCGTCGCGGCACCGGTAAAGTTCGCAACGAACAAGTCTCTCGGATTGTTATAGACTTCCGTGGGCACGTCGTGCTGCAACATTTGGCCGTCCTTCATGACGCCTATCCGGTCGCCAATAACAACCGCTTCGGCTTGGTCATGTGTTACATACAATGCCGTTACGCCGGCGTCTTTGACGATTTTGCGCAGATCGTCGCGCAACCTGATCCGCAACTTCGCGTCCAGGTTTGACAGGGGTTCATCCAGAAGAAGCAGGGTGGGTTTATAGGAGAGGCTGCGCGCCAGCGCAACCCGTTGCATTTGACCGCCACTGAGTGCGACAACCGGCCTGTCTGCATATTCCTGCAGCCCGACCAGCTCCAACGCTTCCTGTGCTTGCGAGCGTATATCCTTGCGCGACAGCTTCTTATTGCGCAAGGGATACTCAACGTTTTGCCGTACCGACATATGTGGCCATACCGCATAGGACTGAAAAACCATGCCAAGATTGCGATGCTGAGGTGCTATGAAAATCCCGTTTGCGGGGTCAGCCACAATGCGGCCGCCGATACTGATGGTCCCGCCGGTGGGATGGTCAAGGCCTGCAACGGAGCGTAAAGTGGTCGTTTTTCCACATCCGGACGGCCCCAGCAACGCCAGGATATTGCCTGCTTCGATCGTAAATGAAACGTTATCGACCGCCGGCTTCATGCCGGCGCCGTAGCTTTTCATCAGGTTCGTGATGACGAGTTCAGAAGACATGCTGCACCTCAGTGAACACCGAAAACCTGGTTCCACTTCGCCAGCCATTCGTTGCGCAGTGAAGTGAATTCCTTGCTATCGGGAATCCAGATTTTGGTGGAAGTATCTGCACCTTCGGGCATGGGCGCATTCTTCATGACAGAAAAACCGCCGCCATTTTTGACCCATGCGCTCTGGCCCTCTGCAGACAATGCCCAGTTCATGAACAGCCGAGCTGCATTGGGATTCTTGCTATCTTTGACCACTCCAGCGACCGAAGCCGTCACGGGCACGCCCTCGGTGGGGTAAACCACTTTGATGGGTGCGCCGTCACGCACCATTGGAATGACCGAGTTCGACTGTACTCCACCCAGCAACGCTTCACCCCGCACAATGCCGCTGGCCGCCGGTGCCCCGCTGGGGTAAAGCATGGGTTTGTTCGCTGCCAGTTTTTCCCAGTAATCGTCGCCCACGACTTTCCGTTCGAAAAGTGCGCGTGTCCAGGTAGAGCCGCCGGAGTTGGCAACCACGGTTCCCACTTTGCCTGCGTATTTCTTATCGGTCAGGTCAGCCCAACTGGTGGGTGGCGCGACACCGGAAGCGGCGTTGTATGCGATAACGAAACCCCATACCGTCTTGGGCCATACATTGGGTATATCCTTTAGCGATTCCGGATACTGATCTGCATTTGGCGGTGCATAATTAGCAAACACCTGCGTGAAGCTTTGCACCAAGCCGCGGTCGGACATGTCGATGACGTCCGCGGCCAGTTTGCCGGCGGCCGCTTCCGTCTGGATTCGTGTCGCCAGACGACTACCAGGCGCCCGAACAATTTCCACTTTTATGTTGGGGAATTTTTTGTTGAACTGCGCAACCAGGTCTTGTTCGGACTCCAGTTGGTTAGCGGTGTAAATGACCAGTTTTCCTTCTTTTTCTGCTGCTTTTACCAAATCAGCTTCAGTATTTGCTGATGCTGTACTCGTGAAAAATACCGTGATTAATGAAGCCAGCAGTAACCTGCGATTCATTGTCTTTTGCAGTATCCTCATGTGTGTCTCCTCACTTTTATTTGGCGATGCTCATCATTCTTCCCAGCCAGGTCGTGAAAAGGACGACCATGACAAGTATCGCGGTTTGAACTACGCTAAATGCAGCTGTGACGCCAAAATTTCCTCCTTCATAGAGATTGACCAATAACACCGACATCGGCAGACTTTTGCTTGAATACAAAAACAATGAAGATCCAAGCTCTCTGATGGCCAGAATAAAGAGCAGGCTCATCGAGGAAACAAGACCGGGGGCGATGAGCGGTACAATAATTTTTCTAATGGTGTACAGGCGGCCCCGACCGCATATGAGCGATGCTTCCTCCAGTTCCGTATGTATTTGCAGTAGCGATGTAGATAGTGATTTGACGGTGTCTGGAATAAAGCGCGCGACGAAGGCAAGCGCCAGAATCCAGATAGATCCATAGATACCGCCGGGCAGGGATATCCACGCCCAAATGTAGGCAACCCCAATGACCAGTCCCGGAATTGCAATGGGCAGTGTCGAGATGATGTCAATCAGGCGGCGAAATGGCAATTTGGTCCGGTAAATCGTATACGCGAGCATGAAAGACAGGATCCCGCCGGCAATCGCAGTAATAAACCCTATCTTTAATGTATTCAGAAGAGAGAGCATCGTCAGGCTGTTGGAGAATAATCTCTCGAAGTGTCCGAGCGAGTAGGCCGATAGATCGAAAAGCGCGGCAGCATCGGGCAGGTACAGAAATTTTCTAAGCGATCCAACAATGAGCGCCCCCATTGGCAGGACCACTGCGACGAAAAGATAGACAATAGAAATGCCGAGCGTTACGTATTTCCAATGCCCCAGATCGATGCGCCTGGGCTTGAAGGCCTTGCCGGCAACCGTCACATAGGATTTTCCTCTGAGCACACGCTGCTGGGCAATCACAGCCAACGCGGTGACAAAAATCAGGATTAATGACGTTGCTGCGGCTCGGTTGAAGTCGGCCGGCGCACTCGATAGCAGTTCATAGATATAGGTTGTCAGAACCGTATAGCGTTCGGGCGTACCCAGCGTGGCCGGGATCCCGTATATTCCCAGCATAACAACAAAGGACAGCATGGATCCCGCGATGATCGCCGGCATGATAAGGGGTAGCGTAATCTGGAAGATGGTTTTCCAGGTTGACACGCCGGAGATCGCGGCCGCTTCCTCCAATGAGGGATCCATATTTTTCATTGCTGATGCAGTGAACATATAGACATAAGGCGCGTAATAAATGCCAAAAATGACAATGATGCCAAGGGGGGTGTAGAAATTGACCTTGAATGACAGGCCCAGGCTGCTGAGCAACACATTTAACAGTCCTGTTTGAGGCGAGCCCAGAATAGACCATGCGACACCCGCCACCAGAGGAGGGATCAGCAACGGCATAATGCTTGTGGCTTCAATGGCTTTGGCAAATGGGGTGTTGGTGCGCGCAGTTACCCAGGAGAAGAATAGGCCTACCACAACGGCAATGATCGTTCCGCCGGTGCAGACAACCAATGTATTCCATGTGACGCGCAGCACGTTTGGATCGTGGACGACGCGCAGGAATGCGTCGAAGCCGATTGTGCTTGTTGCTGAGGTGGGCCCCCCGGTTGAGACTGCGCCTACCCCCAGCATGAAGATCGGATAGATGATCAGAAAGCCCAGCACCGACAGCAAAAATAGCGTCCAGGTAATACGGTAGATGGTCAATTGCCTGCTTTGGTTTTGCATTGAATACCCCTGTTGCACTCGGACCGATTCGGTTGAAACCGGACAGGATTCCCGTGGATGAAGCCATTCGCGTACCACTTTCGTCGTTTTATATTTCCATTGCTTTAGAGAAACGAAATGCTGCCGACGGATCGCTATTGGTCGATGGGTGAGCCGTCTCTGTGCATGCGCATGAGTACCGGCTTGCTTAGCGCAGGCCTTATCTTTACTGGATCAGGAACAAGATCAATGCCAATGCCAGCACGATCAGGGATCTGGACGAACCCGTTTACCGGCACAGGAACCTCATCAACAATGTCAGAGCCCAAATGATTGGTTTGAGATACCATGACATTCGCTTCAAAGCCGGTGGAGTATTCCTGTATTGCAAAGTTAGGGATTGCCGCGTCCAGTTGCAGGCAGGCCGCCAGACCGATTGGCGAAAGCGGGTTGTGCGGCACAATCATGACATTATGTGCTTCGGCGATGGCGGCAACTTTGCGTGCGCCCGTTATTCCTCCGCATAAGCACAGATCAACCCTCGCATATTCCATCGCGTTGCGGTTCAGAAGTGCCTTGAACTCGTAGATATTGGAGAAGCGCTCGCCAGTAGCAATAGGGATGTTGATTTTGTCGGCGATTCGCGCCATGGAATCCGCATCTTCATAGCGCATCGGATCTTCGATAAACATGGGGTGGAATTCTTCGATGCCCTGGGCAAACACAATGGCCTCAGCGGGTGTGAGGCGCCTGTGTATTTCAATGCACAGGTCCATGTCGTTACCTGCGACTTCCCTCATGCGCGCGACATTGTCGATTGCGTCACGCATTTTCGCCACGTGAGGTTTGAAGTAAACCTGATCTTCCCCTTCATCAAGAAACGGATTGATATGGCCCACCGCTGTAAAACCCTGCTCCTTGCGAGTTCGCAGCTCACGCAGGACACCTTCGATATTTTTCTCATAAACGTGTCCATAGACACGTGTGCTGTGGCGAACGGCTCCGCCAAGCAGCTCATACACAGGCACGTTCAGCGCTTTGCCTTTTATGTCCCAAAGGGCGATATCAATGGCTGCGATCGCGCTATTGATGGCGTGCCCCTGGAAATAGGAATAGCGGTGCATGACGTTCCAATGGTGCTCGATAGGGTAGGGGTCTTTCCCTTCAAGATAGGTAGCGAACTTTTTAATTGCTGTTGCGGACGCTTCGATATGTCCCCAGGCGCCCGCTTCTCCCACGCCGTGAATGCCAGTGTCAGTCTCTATTCTGACGAAAAGGAATTGCCCGGCGTGTATCGCCTCTACCTTGGTGATTTTCATGTCTGCTCCGATTGCTCCTGCTTTTTGCAGAAATCTATTAGAATGTTAGCGTTAACATTAACAGACGAAAAAACCATTGTCAATACATATACAAGTGTATAGTACCACTTTAATATCAGTGAAGACAGCCAGCAGTGCAGGTAAGATGGACATTTTTAAAATTCGGGGTTTCGCATGAAAGAGTACAAACGTTGGGTGACGATGGCCGACGTAGCTGAGCGAGCAAACGTTTCGATGATTACCGTATCGCGGGTAATTCGAACCCCCGATAAAGTGGCCAGTGAAACCCGCGCAAGAGTGCAATCGGCAATTAAAGACCTGGGTTATGTTCCGAACGAAGGCGCCGGTGATTTATCGTCCCAGCAAAATCGCACCGTAGGCGCCCTTATCCCGACCTTGACCGGCTCCGCGTTTACGTCCACGATCGACGGCCTTTCTACGCGACTGCGGCTGGCGCAGCATCAGTTATTGTTTGCCTGCACCGATTATTCCAGTGACAAGGAAGAAGATTTCATCGCTACCATGCTGCGCCGCAGGCCGGCTGGCCTGGTGCTGACCAGTGCCACGCACACGCGGGAAACTAAAGCCCTGCTGGACCATTGCGGGATTCCCGTAGTTGAGGTGTGGGAGTTGCCGGAAACCAGTGCGCACCACGCCGTGGGGTTTTCCAATCATGATGCGGGGTTTGCGATGGTGAAATATCTCTACGAACTGTCGTATCAGCGCGTTGGTTTTATCGGCAACCCGTTAACGAGCAATCGCTCCTTGCAGCGGCTTTATGGGTATGAGGCCGCTTGCCGGCAATATGGAAATGGCCAGATTCGGCGGATTAGCGATAACAAACAAGGCCCCAATAACTCAAAACGGGGCGCCCAGGAGTTTGAAGCATTGGTAGCCAAATGGCCGGATACCGATGCAGTATTTTGTGCTTCGGATACCCTTGCCCTTGGTGCGCTAAGCCAGGCGCAGCGAATGGGTTTATCGGTACCGGGAGATATCGCTGTGGCCGGGTTCGGGGACTTTGAATTTTCCGATGAATATGGCTTGGATCTGACTACGGTTCGCGTACCCGGATTTCAAATAGGGGAGTTTGCTGCCCAGTTGATATTGAATCGGGATGGCGTGGCCAGGCATGTACCGCAGAGAATTGATGTGGGGTATGAGATTGTGAGAAGGCGGACGGCGTAGGGATTTGTAGAATAAGCGCTGCATGTTTCGAGGTTAACGGCTGCCCGGAAATGCGAAAGCGCCTTGGCTAGTCAATGGCTCATGGCCCCGACGCCAGCAAGAGAAGCGAGCAGCACGTGCTGCTCGTTTACGTCCATTCTCCGGCTATGTTCTCTGTAGGGGATAATTTCTCATGATTATTCCTATTCCGCGTACGATTAAGGCTTAAGGGTTTGCAATCGCCTGAACAATCGCTTCGCCCATGGCACGCGTTCCCACGCTGGTCTGGCCCGGGATCGCGATGTCCGGCGTGCGCACGCCTTGCTCCAGCACGGCCGATACTGCGTGTTCTATGAGGTCCGCCTGGTCGGTCATGCCGAACGAATAACGCAGCATCATCGCCACCGACAGAATCGAAGCAATCGGGTTGGCCAGATCGCGCCCGGCGATGTCGGGTGCGCTGCCATGCACGGGCTCGTACAGCCCCTTGCCTTCCTGGTTCAACGATGCCGAAGGCAGCATACCTATCGAGCCTGTCATCATCGCAGCCATATCGGACAGGATGTCGCCGAACAGATTGCCGGTCACCACCACATCAAAATCCAGTGGCCGGCGCAGCATGGCCATTGCGGCGGCATCGACGAACAGGTGGCTTAGCGTAACATCGGGATATTCGGTGCCCACGCGCGTAACCACTTCGCGCCAAAGCAGCATGCTTTCCAGAACATTGGCCTTGTCAACGGAGCAGACCTGCTTGCGACGCTGGCGGGCGGTGCGAAAAGCGGTATGGGCTATACGCTCGATTTCGGATTCCGAGTATCGCATGGTGTTGTAGCCTTCACGTTCTCCAGAGGGCAGCAAGCGTTCCCCGCGTGGTTCGCCAAAATAAACGTCGCTAGATAACTCACGCAGAATCATCATGTCCAGGCCGTCTATTACCTCCGGCTTGAGCGTGGAAGCCTGCGCCAGCGCCGGAAAGAGCACGGCGGGCCGGTAATTGGCAAACAGTCCCAAGGCCTGACGCAAACGCAACAGGCTGGCGCCTGGCCGCTGCGCGTAGGGCAGGCTCTCGTCGCCGGGCATGCCGGCAGCGCCGAACAAAATGGCGTCGGCATGCTGGGCGATCTTGAGCGTGTCATCCGGCAACGGATCGCCGGCCTGAGAAACGGCTGCCCCGCCGATGGGTGCGTACGTCAATTCCAGCTCGGCGCGGCCCGCCAGCACGGTCTCCAGCACCTTGACGGCCTGGGCGGTGACCTCTGGTCCGATGCCGTCCCCGGCCAATACTGCGATCTTCATTTTTTCTCCGTTGTTCAAAAGTCCGCGGAAAGGGCTCCGCAAAAAGGGGTTACCAGGTCCGGTGCCGGTGTTCAAACTCGGCGATGCGGTCGGCGCTCGCCAATGTGTAGTCGATCTCGTCCAAACCTTGCAGCAGGCAATGCCTGGCGAATCCGTCGATATCGAACGTGTAGCACGAACCATCTGGCGCCCTGACATGCTGCGCCTGCAGGTCAACCTGCAGCCTGAGGCCGGGTTCGGCCTCGCACACAGCCAGCAGATGATCGACATCCTCTTTGCGCAGTACGATCGGCAAAAAGCCGTTTTTCAGTGCATTGCCGTAGAAGATGTCTCCGAAACTGGGGGCGATGCCCACACGGAAACCATAGTCGTACAGGGCCCACACCGCATGCTCGCGCGAGGAGCCGCAACCGAAGTTATCGCGTGCCACCATAATCTGCGCCTTGTGGTAGGCCGGCAGATCCAGCACGAAGCGGCTGGCCTCATCGCGGGCGGGTCGGTTGCGCAGGTCGCGAAACAGATAGTGGCCGAAATCGTCCGAGCGGGGTTTTTGCAGATAGCGGGCGGGTACGATCTGATCGGTATCGACATTGGCTCGCGCCAAGGGCAACGCCACGGCGTTAAGGGTCGTAAATGCTTGCATGATCAACGCTCCTGTCGCAGTTGGCGAACATCGCACAGGTGCCCAGTCACTGCGGCGGCTGCCGCCATGGCCGGACTCATCAAGTGTGTGCGCGAGCCCGGCCCCTGTCGTCCCACGAAATTGCGGTTGGACGTCGAGGCGCAGCGCTGGCCCGGCGGGACAACATCGCCATTGGTGGCAAGGCACATTGAACAACCGGCGTGCCGCCACTGGAAGCCTGCTTCAATGAATATCCGATGCAGGCCTTCCTGTTCGGCCTGCTTGCGCACCAGGCCTGAACCAGGCACCACCCAGGCCTGCACGCCCTGGGCCACGCGCCGGCCTTGTATAACTTGTGCGGCGCTGCGCAGGTCCTCGATTCTGCCGTTTGTACAGGAACCGATAAAGACGTGGTTTACGCTGATATCCGTGAGCGCCATGCTGGGTGTCAGGCCCATATAGTGCAGGGTTGCGGCCATGCTTTCGCGCTGTTCTGCCTGAGCCAGTTTTGCCGGGTCGGGCACCAGAGCAGAGATCGGCGCTGCATCCTGGGGGCTGTTGCCCCAGGTGACCATGGGTTCGATGGTGCTGGCATCAATATGCACCTCCTGATCGAAATGCGCGTCTTCATCGGAGCACAGACTGCGCCACTGCGCCAAGCGTTCATCCCAGGCTTGTTCGTTCTGCGCAAAAGGCCGGCCGGCCAGCCATTCGAAGGTGGTGTCGTCCGGTGCAATCATGCCAGCCCGTGCGCCGGCCTCAATGCTCATATTGCAGATGGTCATGCGACCTTCGACCGACATGGCGCGAATCGTCTCACCCGCGTATTCGATGACGTGGCCTGTGGCGCCGGCGGCACCGATACGTGCGATCACTGCCAGGATAATGTCCTTGGGGCCGACGCCCGGGCCCGGGCTGCCATCGATTTGAATCCGCAATGTTTTGGGGCGGCGCTGCCATAATGTTTGCGTGGCCAGCACGTGCGCAACCTCGGAAGCGCCGATGCCGAAAGCCAGGGCGCCCAGTGCGCCGTGGGTCGAGGTATGGCTATCTCCGCAGACGATCAACATACCGGGCAGGGACAGACCCTGTTCGGGTGCCATGACATGAATAATTCCCTGCCGCGGGTCGTCCAGACCGAAGAAGCGTATGCCTGCCGTGCCGGCATCGTGTTGCAATGCCAGAGCCATGGCGCGTTTCTCGGGATCGTCAATGTCGTCCAACTGGCGGCTAATTGTCGGAACGTAATGATCAGCCGTGGCCGCTGCCAGATCGGGTCGACGCACTGTCAGGCCGCGCTGGCGCAGCATTTCAAAGGCTGGAGCCGAGCCATCCTGGACCAGATGCCGGTCAATGAAGAGCAGGCTTTGGCCATCCTCGCGCGTCATAATGCGATGACGCTCCCATATCTTGTCAAACAGTGTTCGCGCTGCGGCTGATGCTTCTCGTGATGTCATTGCTGGAAAAACCTTGTGTAAACAGGAGGGTCGGTGCGCGTATCAGTCGAGCCTGGCACCGGAGGCCTTGACGATGTGCTTGTAGCGTTCACTTTCGGAGGAAATGAAATGGCCGAAGTCTTGGGGAGAGCCCGGTACGGTATCGGCGCCCATTTCCGCCATTTTCTTGCGTAGTTCCGGCGTGGCCAGGGCTTGTACGATGTCTTTGTTAAGTCGTTGAATAATCTCGGCCGGGGTTCCGGTGGGCGCCATCACGCCGTACCAGGTGGTGATATAAACCTCGGGCACCCCCAGTTCGTCCAGCGTCGGCACATCGGGCAGCACTGGTGTGCGCTTGGCTGCAGCAACCGCCAGGGCGCGCAGCTTGCCGGCGGCGATCAGCTGAATACTGGGGGCGGTATCGAGCATGACCGATACATGGCCAGCCATTAGATCGGCTTCGGCCGGCGCGGTGCCCTTGTATGGTACATGCAGCATATCTATCTTGGCTGCCTGCATGAAACGGACACCGGCCAGATGTTGCGTGGAACCGATGCCGCCCGAACCGAAAGTCAGCTTGCCCGGGTTGGCTGTGGCGTAGGCTATCAATTCGTATACGCTTTTAAAGGGCGAATTGGCAGGAACAACCAGAATGTTGGGCGTGGCGCCGACCAGCGCAATTGGCGCAAAATCGGCCTGCGCATCATAGCCTGGTCTGGAATACAAGTGCTCATTAACGGCATTGGGCGTGGTGGAGGCCATCAACAAGGTGTAACCGTCGGGGCGGGCGTGCGCTGCGATGGCGGTGCCAATGTTGCCGCCCGCACCGCCTTTGTTTTCTACCACGACAGATTGGCCCAGACTCTTGCGTAGTATTTCGGCGCTTACTCTGCCCATGGTGTCGACGCCGCCGCCTGCCGGCCACGGCACGATCAGCGTCACGGGTCGTTCGGGATAGCTTTGTGCGACAGCGGGCGCTGCTGCCGCCATACAGGAAATGGCCACCGCCGCAGCCAGCAAGCTATGCATTTTTTTCATGTTAGTCTCCTCCTGGGGCTTGTTTTAGAATGCCGCGTCAATCTGGGTAGCCCATGATTTTTAATAGCAGATTGAATTTTCTTAGCCATTATGGCGATGCACTCGCCAGAGCTCAATCACAATTTAGACATGGTTGGCATCTAATTATTAGATGGCTAAAATGACCGTGCTAAACTGGCCGATCCATTTATTCCATTGCCCGGCTTACCTGGCGCCGACCATGCTTAGACGACTGCCTCCCTTGAATGCCTTGCGCGTTTTTGACGTAGCAGCCCGCTGCGACAGCCTCACGCAGGCGGCGCATGAGCTGTGTATTAGCCAGGGGGCGGTCAGCCGGCATGTCCAACTGCTGGAGGAGTGGTTGGGTTTGCAATTATTCGTGCGTCAGCGCCATGGTATTGCGCTGACAGCCGACGGCATCACCTTTCGGCGCATCGTTGGCGATTCACTCGCGCAAATCGAACAAGGCACTCGGCAGTTGCAGCGGCGCACCGATGCAAGGCGGCTGCGTATCAAGCTGCCACCCACTTTCGCCATCAAATGGCTGGTGCCCCGGCTGGCACACTTTCATGCCCGCCATCCCGAATTGGACGTGCAAATAACCACCTCGCACCAGCACGCAGACTTCAATCGGGAAGACATCGACATAAGCATTCAGGCCAGGCCGCACACGTCGGACGCGCTGGATGAGGAGGAGCTGTTTGGCGAAGTCCTGGTGCCGGTGTGTGCACCCACTCTGCTTCAGGGCCACCCCTCTTTGCGCCTGCTCGCCGATCTGGCGAACCATGTGCTGTTATGCTCGCTTAATCGTCCCAACGACTGGCCCGCCTGGCTGCAGGCGGCTGGTCTGACGCATATTGATGGCAACCAGGGCCTGAAATTTGAGAATGCCGCGCTGGCATACCAGGCGGCAGCGAATGGCCTGGGCGTAACGATCGGTCTGGAGGCGTTTGTCGAACAGGATCTGGCTGCGGGTCTGCTGGTCGCGCCGTTCGCCTTGCGGGTGCGGACAGACGGCGCTTATTTCATGGCCCATGCGTCGGATCGTCCTGTTCCGGAGGCAGTCCGGCTGTTCCAGTCCTGGATACGAGAAGAGGCCGCCGCCATGCGGCGAGTATGACGTACAGGGTCTCTCAGACCCGCTATTTCAATCGAGTCCTGGCTGTCCAGGCCAGCCTGCCGGGCACTGGCAATGTGAACGACATCAGCGGAAGTGTACCTGCTTCATATCATGATTGTGATTACCAACGAGTTCAGCATTGACCCCGCGTTCTACGGCGATCCCGCACATTTCTTTTCCGGGAATGATTGCCCTATAATCTTTCGTAATACTTATAAATAATGGAGACTGGGAAGCAATAGCGGTAACTTTGGCCATGGCCGCCGGCATGGTCGGCTGCGCGTCTACTCGCAGTGACAGCGGCCCATTGACCATCGCCAAACAAGGCAGTTTCTTTGTGGGTGGAAAGAATGTCAAATCAGAAACGCTCTCGAATTTGCCTGCCTACGCGCCTTCAGGCACTATCACAGTGAACCAGGTGTATGTGCGTTATCAGGAGCCGGTGAATGCGGAAAAAACATCTGTGGTTTTCATTCATGGTTGCTGCCTGACGGGCAAGACGTGGGAATCGACGCCGGATGGTCGTATGGGCTGGGATGAGTTGTTCGTGCGCAAGGGCTTCCCTACGTACGTGGTGGATCAAGCCTCGCGGGGCCGGTCTGCGGCCGATCCGTCGGCCATTGTAGCGGTCAAGGGCGGGCGCCAGTCCGCTGACAAGCTGCCGCAGGTGTTTGGCGCAGCGCAAGAGGGCGCCTGGCAAATTTTCCGCTTCGGTCCCAAGTACCCAGAGGTTTTCACCGGCATGCAGTTCCCGCTAGACGCACAGGCAGAGTTCTGGAAGCAAATGGTGCCCGATTGGCTCAATGCCTTGCCCAAACCCAATCCCACCGTACCCGCATTGTCGGAACTGGCTAAAAAAGTGAATGGCGCAGTGCTGATCAGCCACTCCCAGTCAGGCATCTATCCCTTTGAGACGGCCAAACTGAACCCTGCCGGTATCCGCGGCATCGTGTCCATTGAACCCGGTGCCTGCCCTGCGGCTGACAGTGATTTGTCCTCGCTCAAGGGCATGCCGGTTCTGGTGCTATGGGGTGATTATGTGAACCAGTCTCCCCGCTGGGTGCCACGTTTGAAGGCATGTAAGGAATTTGTCGCAGCTGCGAACAAGGCCGGTGCCAAGGCTGAAAATGTCATGTTGAGCGATGTCGGTATGCCAGGCGCCTCGCATATGCTGATGCAAGACAAGCATAGTATCCAAATCGGAAAGTGGCTGGCCGGCTGGATTAATCAGAACGTAAAGGGTTGATTTTCCGACCCGTTGTTGCGTGCCAGATCACCCGGTGCTGATTTTGGCAGTTCGATGATCAATGTTCTGATGTATTTGATCTGCGGTCAATAACAACTGCCGGTCGGTTCCCGGCTTTCTGATGAGTTGCAAACCCAGTGGCATACCGTCGCTCGCTGCCAACTTAATGAGTCAACTTTATGTGAGGCCAATCTACTGGCTTTATTCACCCTTGGTAACTCAGCCGCTGCACAGCGGCTTCGTCTACCTCTACGCCCAGCCCCGGACCGCTCAGTCCCGTGACAAATCCGTCTACTTGCGCGACCGGTGTGGCGACCAGTTCCTGTTGAACGGCCACAGGGAATGGCTTGAGTTCGAATAAACGCGTATTTGGAGAGGCGAGCGAAAGATGCAGGCTGGCTGCGGTGGTAATTGCTGTGCTCCAGGCATGTGCATTCACTGTTAATCCGGCTTCTCCGGCGCATTGATCGATTTTCCGGAAACCGGTAATGCCCTCCGCGCGTGCCGGATCTATGCCCAGCACATCTACCGTGGCACTGTCGATCAGGCGTTGGTAGCCCGCGACTGTCCATTCGCGTTCACCGCTGGCAATAGGCACGGCTACTGCGGCCTTAAGCAGGCGATAGTCCTTCAGATGCGTGGGATAAAACGGTTCCTCGACCCAGCCTATGTCGTGCTCGGACATGCGGCGCACGGAGTCGACGGCAGTATCGGCGTCCCAGCGCAGCCCGTTGCCCACGTCCACCAGGATCTCCACGTGTGGCCCCGCCGCGCGTCGCAGGCCAGCGACCAATGCAATACTACTTTCGGGATCATGGCCGATAGTGGAGAGCGATTTTTTGCCCAGCCCCAGTTTTACGCTGCGAAAGCCGGCGCTGAAGAATCCCATGGCCTCGTCGATGCAGGCCGAAAGGCTTTCCTTATTGACGTGGCAACTTGCGTTGGCGGGCAGCCGATCGTGATGCTGACCCCAAAGCGCCGATAGCGGCTGACCTTGGATTTTTCCGTGTATGTCCCAAAGCGCCATGTCGATCGCACTGAGCGCGAAGGAAGCAATGCCGCCCTCTCCGTACCACCAACTATGATCGCGCATTTTCTGCCAGCACTGCGCCACGCTGGTTTCTCCGGTCTGCAACAGCAACGGCCCAAACCCTTCTTCGATCAAAAGCGCCGTTGCCCGGCAGGCTTCGGGCCACATGGCAATCGCCTCGCCCCATCCGACTACGCCATCGGTTGTTTCCAGCCGTGCCAGAACTGTCATCCGTTCCCGGTTCAGGTCGTTCGGATCAACATAACGCAGAACGTAAGTCTTCAAACGGGCAAGTTTCATATGAGTGGTCTCCGGTGGATTTGGTTCTTGACTTGTAAAAAAGACTATAGTTTAATGAAAATATTGTCAAGTGACCAAGTGGCCTGTCCACTTTTAAGATTGCTGTAAACCACGCAGTACCCGACATGCCCATGTACTGGTTTCTTTAATTTTTGGATATATTCGTATGCCGTCAGCCTCTAAATTTCAAGTCACTAGCGTTGAACGCGAGCCGGTTTCCGAACAGGTGGTGACTCAGTTGCTCGGGATGGTTCGAGCTGGAAACCTTAAAGCCGATGATCGTTTACCGTCGGAACGCGAGCTGGCGCAGTCCTTTGGCGTGAGCAGGCCCACCATCCGCGAGGCGGTGCGGGCGCTCGTGGTACTGGGTGTGCTCAAAACGCGCCATGGCGGTGGCATTTTTGTATCCAGTCTTCGTGCTGAGGCGCTCCTGGGGCCGTTGCAGTTCTTTCTTTCCCTAGAGGAAACATCGGTTGATACGCTGTACGACGCGCGCCAACTGATCGAGGGCGGTATCGCCGCACGGGCAGCCAAGGCCGCACAGGCCAGCGACGTGGCCTTCCTGCTGCAGCTGATTGAGCAGCAAAGGGCCGCTATCGACGACCCACAAGCATATCGAAAACTCGACATTGCGTTCCATGAGTACATCCACGCCCTGGGTGCTAACCCGTTTCTGTCACGTGCGGCGAGCAGTCTCAATACGCTTGGCCTGGAATTTCGCACCACTGCTTCCGAATCACGGGAGGTTATCGCCCAGAGCCTGCTTGACCATGATGTCATTGTCGCGGCATTAGGCGCCAACGATAGCGCAGCCGCCGAGCATGCGATGCGCCAACACATGAGCAACGTTCTGGAATCCACCCGCGAGTCGATGGCGGCCATCCGGCAATCTGAACACGCATTTACGCAAGGAGATGCCTGATGAGCACACTTCCCCGTCTTGATGGCGCTACTGTCGTGGTAACTGGTGCGGGCCGTGGCATTGGTGCTGCCGTCGTGCGTCAGCTGTTGCGAGCCAATGCATCTGTCCTGGCGTTAGTGGAGCCTGGCACAGAAGCCGATTCCGAACTCAATGGCTTGAAGGCAGTGGATGGTGCACGACTGCGGGTGCTGGCTGTGGACGTTCGCAGCACGGCAGACGTCGCTCGGGCGGCGACCGTGGCCAGCAGTGAATTCGGTCGGGTCGATGTTCTCGTGAACAACGCCGGTGTGATTCGCCCCATCGGGCTGCTGGGTGACCTGGACGCTGACGCCTGGAATCAGGTGCTCGCGGTCAATGCCGGCGGCGCTATGCGCTGTGTCCAGACTTTCCTGCCACTGCTGCTGGAGAGCCACGGCACCGTCATTAACATGAGTTCGGGCGCAGCGTACCGGCCACTGGAAGGCTGGAGCGCCTACTGCGCAAGCAAGGCTGCGCTGGTGATGCTTTCGCGCGCCATTGATCTTGAATACAGCAGCAAGGGAATACGCGTTTTTTCTCTTGGTATTCCGCCCACTGACACGACCATGCAGGGCGCTATCCGAGCCTCCGGCATGAACGACCTGAGCAAGATCCCCCAGCATGACTTGACCCCACCCACCGTGACGGCTGCTGTTGCTGCCTGGTTGTGTGGGCACGATGCGCGCAGCCAGATTGCAAAGATCGAAATCGACGTGCGCGACCCTGAATTTGCACGCTTCGCACAGGAATCCAGATGAGCCTCTCGCCGAAAAAAAGCCGAGTCGTGGTGACCGATTACACCTTTCCTGATGTGGCGGCCGAGCGTGAAGCAGCCGAGAAACTGGGTGCCGAGTTTATCGCCTGCCAATGCAAAAGCCCACAGGAGGTCGAGCGGGCGGTGCAGGGGGCAGATGTAGCGCTTGTGCAGTTTGCGCCGCTCACCCAGCAGGCAATCGCAGGCATGGCCGAGGGCGCTGGCATCATCCGCTATGGTATCGGCTACGACAATATTGATCTGCCGTCGGCATTCGGGCGCGGCTTTGCCGTAGGCTACATGCCGGATTACTGCACAGATGAGGTAGCCGACCATACCGCCTGCCTGGTGTTGGCCTCATTGCGTAAGCTGCCGCAGCTGGATACGTCGGTGCGGGCGGGCGACTGGAACGCAGTCGCAGTGGCCAAGCCCATCAAGCCCTCAGGTGAGACGACGATAGGCTTCCTGGGAATGGGGCGCATCGGCAGCCTGGTGCTTGCGCGGTTGCAGGCCTTCGGCTTTCGGTTTCTGGTGTCGGACCCGCAGGTGAATGCAGCGCGCGCAGCTGAAATGGGAGCGACCAAAGTCGATCGCGAGGCGCTGTTCAGACAGGCCGATGTGCTTTCGCTTCATGCGCCCGCCACAGCCGAGACGACGCATGTAATCAATGCGCACTCATTGCGCACCATGAAACCCAACGCCATGATTATCAACACCGCGCGCGGTCAGCTGATCGATGAAGCGGCGCTGGCCGAGGCATTAACGTCAGGCTTGATCGGCGGCGCTGCCCTTGATGTGTTTGAGACAGAGCCACTGCCGCCGCACTCACCGCTTCGAGCCGCTCCGAATCTCATTCTTACACCGCACGCCGCCTGGTATTCCGATACCGCCATTGTCAGACTTCAGGAGCTTGCTGCAATCGATATTGAGCGATTGCTGTCTGGTCTCGCGCCGCGCCGTCCGGTACCTGGCTCTGCCGCTCGGGTCCAACAGACGGAGCGCTAGCCGGATGAATGTGCGTTAGCTATGCACCTATCGAACAGCATTATGTATGGATAAACGGAGAACAGCATGCCCCAATACACCAGTGCCAAGCGTCGTGTCACGATCGATGAAATTTGTACCAGCGGTTTTTCCACCCCACTGGATGCGCCCACGGTTCCTCCTTTTCCCTTCGGATTTCGCAACGTTGAGGTGCTCACCCTGGCGTATCGTTCGGACCCCGACAAGATGGGATACTTGCTTCCACCGCCTCTCGAACTGACTGGGGACGTGGTGTTGATTCATATTTACAAAATGAACGACACCGATTGGCTCGGGCCTTATGGAGAAGCCAATGTGATGTTCGGCGCCCAGCTGCCTTCGAAGCAGGTCAGCGGTGCCTACTCGCCATACCTCTACCTGAGTTCAGACGTAGGCGTGGCGCACGGTCGCGAGATCCATGGCCAACCCAAGAAATTCGGGCTCCCTCGGCTCGAGGTTCGGGACGATGCATGGGTAGCCACAGTATCCCGAAATGGCATCGATGTCATTACCGGCACAATGGCCTATAAGCAAAAACGAGGCGACATTGCCACGCTTTCCAAATTGATGGACTTCAGCAAGAACTTCAATCTGAAGGCGATCGATCATATTGACGGTTCACCCGCCATTCGGCAACTGACCTCCCGCAGCCTGACCGACGTGGTTGTGCACGAATGCTGGGAGGGAGATTGCACTGTCGAACTTCGGCCGAACATCCAGGCGCCTGTTTACCGATTGCCGGTTGTGGAAATGCTTAGTGCTTTCTATTGGCGCGCGGACTTCACGCTAGTGCAAGGCAAGGTTTTGCATGACTATCTGGCGCCTGACTTAAACAACAATTTGAACCATACCTAATGTGGCGAATTTGACAAAAAAAACATTCAATACGACAAAGGAGACAATCATGCCCCAGGATAAAGAGTCCATAACCGACTCAGCCCGCCATACCCGTAACGAATTGGCGATGCCACAAACGCAAGCCGACCATTCCGACATCACGCCCAAAAAAATAAGGCGTGTCTTGTGGGCCGCGATCGTAGGCACAGTGATCGAATGGTATGACTTCGTGCTGTTCGCCGTGGCCTCTGGCCTGATCTTCAACAAACTATTTTTTCCGTCCTTATCGCCGACAGCCGGTACGTTGGCCTCGTTTGCGACCTTGGCTGTCGGATTTCTGGCACGTCCGATTGGCGGCCTGATCATTTCTCATTTTGGGGACAAAAAAGGCCGAAAACCCGCGCTGGTCTTCACGATCGCCCTGATGGGCCTATCGACGATCGCTATCGGCCTGCTTCCCACCTATGCGCAGATCGGTATCATGGCGCCCCTGTTACTTGTCGTGTTACGTCTGCTGCAAGGGATCGGGGCCGGCGCGGAGTACGCAGGCGCCCTGATTCTTGTGGCGGAATATGTTCCAGCCAAGAAGAAGGGGTATTACACTGCTTTTGTCTTGTCGGCTACGGTGGTTGGTTTGCTGCTGGCATCGATCATCTTTCGCCTGATCTCCCAGTTGCCTGAACAAGATCTGTTGACATGGGCGTGGCGCATCCCCTTCCTGTTCTCAGCTGTGCTCGTCGTTGTCGCGCTATATATTCGCAGGAGCCTGGAAGAAACCCCTGAGTATGTCAGGGCCGTCCAACATGCCAGCGAGCAGAAACGCGCAGCCTCCATTCCACTTGGTGAGGTGCTCCGCAAGCAGCCCAAGGTATTGCTATGCGGCTTTTTGGCCATGTCTGGGGCCAACGCCGCCACTTATACGCTCAATAGTTTTGCCTTGAGTTATATGGTAAATAACTTGGGTTTTTCTAATTCCGATGCCCTGAATGTCATTATCCTAGCTGCCATCGCCGGCATTGTTTGTACGCCCATTATGGGAAAAATATCCGATCGTTTCGGTCATGCCAGGGTGTATGTACTAGGGACCCTGTTTATCCTGCTTTATGCGGCGCCCATGTTCTGGTTGATGGATTCGAAAAATATCATCCTGGCGACTTTGGCGATGATTATCGGCTACGGTGTGGGGTTTGGCTCGGTTGCAGGGTCGCAAGGCGCATTCCTGACCGGGCTGTTCCCGACCCGCTATCGCTTTACCGGGATCACCTTTGTGCGGGAAATGAATGGGGCTACGGTAGCCGGAATGACGCCCTTTATCGCGACATGGCTTACTGCACAGGCTGGTGGCCAATCCACCTATCTTGTTGGTTATTTGATCGCACTGTGCGCTATTTCAATCCTTGCTATTTTGGCACTGCGGCATAACAAGCAGCCTGCCGAAGAGGTTGTCTTGCAAACGTGAGGTGAGAGCAGCGAAAGGTTGGTCGGGACGGGGACGGTGGTGCTCGCGGTGTCCCGGCATGGGCGGTCGTTGACGTAAGGCGGGTTGATGCATCAATGGCGAGTTGATTTTATTCAATATTTTTTGATATGACGGACTAAGCATAGCCGGGCAAAAAAAAACCGGACTCATTTGCAAAGCATAAACCATGAACGAAAATGAACAATTCCTGCAGCGCCTGCGCGCCGAAGACGAAATCAAGCGCGTATTGCAACTGTATTGTCGCGGCGTGGACCGACGCGAGTTTGACGTGGTGCGAGGCGTTTACCACACTGACGCCATGGACTATCACGGCACCTACAACGGCAATATTGACGGCCTGATTCAGTGGATAACCCGCCGCCACGAAGGCGTGGCGCAATCCATGCACCTGCTGGGTAACTGCCTGATCGACTGGCGCGGCGACGATGTCGCTTTGGTGGAAACCTACTGCGTGGCATACCAACGGCTTAAGCCGGGTGACGGTGCGTCAGCCTCGAGTGTCGGGCTGAAAGTGTGCGGCAGCGGCCAGCAAACGCAGGTGCGGTGTCGGTATCTGGATAGGTTTGAAAAGCGGGAAGAGGCGTGGAAGATAGCTAATCGGGTCGTGGCGTATGAGTCGTTACTGCTGGAGGATGTGCCGGAAGGACCGCAGTTTGCGGAAGGGATGCAGGTGGCAACACGAGGGCGGGATGATCCGTTGTGGGAGTTGATCGCGCTCGCGGTTCCCCACCATGGGCGATCGTTGACGTCGAAGAAATAACGAATTTTGGATATATCAAATTATCATTGATATTTAATTATGCCGACTTGGGAATGATGCCTTTGTGCAGACTCGGTGTTCCGTGATTAGCAATCAGTTCCTGCCTGATACCGCAAATTCGCCACTGTCCGTCGTGCTTTTTCAGATCAAAATAATACCTGCCGCTGGAGTGGAAAAAATCAGCTCCTGAAGTGCAATCGACAGTTCTGAATCGAAGAATCGTGTAGTTGCACCTGGCGCTTGCCTCATTTTCGGACACGGTAACGAGCAAATTGGAAAAGTTATGTTGCATTCTCAGTTCGCTGAGGGCCGCCTGACGCAAGGCGATGTACTCGCCGCTGGACATAAGCCGTGGCGCATCGTTCCTGAAACTCGAATAGTCGACATGCAGTTCTGGCCACAGGCATTGGTCCATCAACTGCCAGTCCTGTAAGTCAAAAGCGCTCTGGAAATGGCACAGGCGATCATGGATCGCGAGTCTTTCATACAGATAAGCGTTATTCAAACCGAACTCCTTTCAAGTGTAATTTGCTGCTTACCGAGCCACGGCATCCAATAGTCGTGTTACAGACCATCGTACAAAAAAGAGCGCCTATGTTGTGATCAATCGGATATTACGTCTGACATTAGCATGATGCTTGGTCGTTTGCCGACAGGCCGCAGGGCGTGGTCAGAAACCGCTATTCAGAAGAACACAAGTACCTGTTAATTTCTAACTGCTCATGGCCTGAGACAGATGGTGTTTTCCTTCATCGAGCGCATCGCGCAAGGTGACGGCAAAGGCGCGCGCCATAGGCAGGGCCTGCTTGCTGTGCCTATAGAGGGCACAGAAGCGGACTGCTATGTCGGGCTTGAGCGGGCGCACTACCAGCCCCTCGCTACCCGGGCCCATGGCTGCGAACGAATCCACCACGGCCACGCCGACGCCTTCGCGGACATAGGCCGCCACTGTTGAAGAGTGCGCGGTCTCCAGACGCACCCTTGGCTGCACGTTCAACTCGTGCATCAGCGCATTCAGTCGCATGCGCAGGGTACTATGCACGCCCAGCGACACGAAATCCTGCTGGTGCAAGTCGGTCACATTGATGACGCGATGTTGTGCCAGCGCATGAGCGGGCGGAATAATACATACGGCCTCCATAGGGGCGAACACATCATGCTCCAGGTCCGGGAGGGTGTCGGGCGGGATGGCCAAGGCCAGGTCCAGTTGACCATGCAGTAGCATAGCCATCAAATTAGTGGAGCTGTCCGAATGAATGGACACTACAACGTTGGGATAGTCCAGCAAAAAGCGACTGACCACGCCGGGCAGGCAGGTAGCGACCAGATTGGGCATGGCGCCAATGTGCAACTGCCCATCGCGGGTTTCGCGCAATGTACGTGCAACCTCACGGATGCGATCGCCGCCGCTGAAGTAGCGCTCTACCTCGCGATAGAGCCGGTGAGCCTCCTCGGTTGCGACCAATTGGGTATGGCGACGCACGAACAGGGCCAGCCCGAGGTCGGCCTCAAGGTCGCGTATCAATCGCGTGACGGCTGGCTGCGAGATAAACAGCAACTTGCCCGCTGGCGTCATGCCGCCGGTGAGCATCACCGCCCGGAAAGCCTCCAACTGCCGGAAATTCAAGGATCGAGCCATATTGGAATCCTGGTATTTTGGATAATATTTTGTTATTACATCGTCGATTATTGTATTAGATTTTATCCATAACCACTCATATACTGGCCTCTGACTTGACAGACATTGAGGAGCAAAGCCATGCCAGATATCATGGGCGAGTACGTGGACCGCCTGGTCACCGTAGAAATGCGCAATCGCGGAATGAATAACAACATCATCCGCCAGATCTATGACGAGGCTCGTCGCGAGGGCGGTGGCCGCCCCATCACCACCCGTGCTGCTGAAGGATTATTCGAGCGTGTCACACCCGGCGATGCCGTTTTCATTGTGACCGGCGCCGGCTATGCGCCGGAGGCGCCAAACGGAGAGAGCGACGGCCCGCCTGGTGCTGCCTCTATCGCCCGTGCTTTGTTCTGGGGGTTGAAGGCTGTGCCGGTGTTCATCACCGAAGAATGCCATGCGCCGCCAGTTGTGGCCTCCAGCCAGGCCGCGGGCATCATGGTGCGCGATGCTGCATTGGCTCGCACGCGTCGCATGGGCGCCTGCCTAGAGACCGCGCCCACCGATCAGGCGGACGTATCCGACTGGGCACGCCGCATGTTCGACAAGTACCAACCGAAGGCCATCATCGCAATTGAGCGGCTGGGGCCGAACGAGCAGGGGATTATCCACTACTCTACCGGCGTGGTGCCCAAAAACTACGTGGATGTCGCGCCGCTCTTTGCGCAGGCCAGCGAGCGCGGTGTGTTCTCTATCGGCATTGGCGATAATGCCAACGAGATCGGTTTTGGTCGTGTGCATGCTTTTATGAAGGACTTTCATCCCTACGGTCGTCGCTGCCAGTACGAAGGGGGCGTAGGCGTGCCCACGGTGGTAGCCACAGATGTGTTCCTGCCAGCCTCTATTTCCAATTGGGGCGCCTACGGTATCAGTGCCATGCTGGGCTTTCTGTGTCGCAATCAGGATCTGGTGCAATCGCCCGAACTGGAGCGCAAGATCGTTACCGCTTGCCTGGATGCGGGCGGTTGGGAAATGCGTTACTGTACCTCGCGTTTCATTGTTGACGGAACAGAGGGGGAAAGTTCTATGAGCATCACGCAGTTGCTGCGCGACATGATTCGCGTCAATATTGCCGATCCTGACCGGGGTTTGTCGCATGGCGTCATTGACCGCTGACGCACTGCCTGCCTGGCCTTGATGACAAGGAACACACATGAAGACATTTTTTAAATACTGCCTGCTACCCGTTACGCTTTTGTTGGGAGCTTCTTCTGCAGTCATGGGACAGGCGATCGACTTTCCCACGCAACCGGTTCGCATTGTGGTGCCTTATCCAGCAGGCGGCCTGGCCGATATCACCGCGCGCCTGCTGGCCGAACATCTGCCGGGCAAGCTGGGCGGGCAGACTGTCGTGGTAGAGAACCGCCCAGGTGCCAACGGCACGATCGGCGCCATGCTGGTTGCACGCGCCAAGCCCGACGGTCACACGCTGGGGCTGGTGGTGAGTTCGCACGCTTTCAGCCGCGCGCTGATGCCCCGGCTGCGATTTAATCCGGTGGATGATTTCGAGGCGATTACCCAGGTAACGGCTACATCCATTGTGATGGTTGCTTCTGCCGAACTGCCTGTCAGCACCTTTGCCCAGTTCATGGAATATGCCCGCAACAGCAAAGAGCAGATCGTCTTCGCGTCTGCCGGCAGCGGCAGCAATGTGCATGTGTTCGGCCAGTGGTTCAGCGATATGGCCAAATTGGGCATGCTGCACGTGCCGTACAAGGGCAGCAGCGAGGCCCATGCGGACCTGATTGCGGGGCGCACCCACATCACCTTTGATACGTTGGGCGCAGTATTGCCGCACATCAGGAGCGGCAAGCTCAAGCTTCTGGCCGCGGCCGGTCCAAAGCGTTTGTCCCAGTTCCCCAACGTGCCCACGATAGCCGAATCCGGTTTCCCCGATTTTTCCGCTGATTCCTGGGCTGCCCTGCTAGCGCCCAAGGGCACGCCTGCTGCGCTCATTGCCAAGCTGCAGGAGGCAGTGGCCGAGGTGCTTGCGCGTGATGATGTGCGTGAGCGCCTGGAAGGGGCCGGCGCCAAAGCGGTAGGTAGCACCCCGGAGCAAGCCAAGCAGTTGCTGCGACGTGACGAGCAACATTATGGAGATTTGGTCAAGAAGATGGGCATTCAGTTGAATTAATGTTGGACGCAAGGGTTTGTTGCTCCAGTCATTACCCCAGCCTGATTGCGCAAAAAGGACTGGGGCTGCCCAAATAGATGGGGATGGCCTTCAGGTCGGAAAGGATGTCAATCAAGTTGTTTGCTGCCGTCGATCAGTCATCCGGTGGATTGCACTTCCCCTCGCGCTCCAGCCATTTGCAGAACAGCACGACAACGTCATCTGCAGATCTCTCATCCGGAACGTAAGTGCAATAGCTGCGTGACGGCAGGCGTGGGCCGCTAAACGGTGCAACAAGCCGGCCGGCGGCAAGATCGTCTGATACCAGTGAAGTGGGTCCCATGGCGATGCCCATGCCGTCGATGGCTGCCTGCAACGTCAGGTAGAAGTGATCGAAGGTCAGGGTGGCGGCCGGGGACAGGCCATCAACCTGTGCCTTTGCCAGCCAGTCCGGCCACACGCGTGGCAGGCTGGTTGTGTGCAACAACGTATGTTGTCGCAAGTCATCCGGCTCGCGCAGCGGCAGGTGCGCCAGGAGCGCCGGACTGCAAACCGGCAGCCGCTCCTCAGCCAGGAACGGTCTCATCCAATAGCCATAGAACGTGTCCGGGCCGCCGCGGATGATGACGTCGTAGGTCTCTTTGATGCTTTCCACCGGCTCGTTCGACGTCTCTACCCTGACGTCGATGTTGGCATGTTCGCGACGGAATTTCTCCAGCCGTGGCACCAGCCAGCGCAAGGTGAACGTTGCCGATGCATTCACCGACAGCGTCCGGGAGATGTTTGCGGGCACACCATAGCTGGCTGTGGCCTGCGCCAACTGTTCGAACAGCGGGCCAATTTGCGCCAGATAGGCTCTGGCGTCTGCCGTAAGCACCACGCGCCGGTTATGTCGCTCAAACAATGGCGCGCCCAGCCATGCTTCAAGCAGGCGTACCTGCTGGCTTATCGCGCCATTGGTAACGTGCAGTTGCGCAGCCGCTTCCTTAAAGCTGCCCAGTCGGCCGGCAGCCTCGAAGGCTCGCAACGCGTTCAGTGGTGGGAGTTTTTGTTTCATTCGAAATAGTATATCTAATACGAAGTGTCAATTTATCTGGTTTGTTGCCCAGGCACAAGATAGATATACTTCTTACTACACTTTTTTTTTGGGCCCCGCATGCTCAGCTATGCTTATATTGGTGGTTTCGTCCTGCTTGCAGCGCTGCTTCATGCGAGCTGGAACGCGCTTTTGCATGGCAATGGCGATCGCCTGCTGTCCATGACGTGGATGAGCGTGGCCATCGCGGCAGTCTCTACGGTCGTGATTTTGTTCATTCCATTGCCGGCGCGTGCGGCCTGGCCGTACATCATCACCTCGGGACTGATACACATCGTCTACAACGTAAGCCTTGTGCGGTCCTACCGTCGCAGCGACCTGGCGCAAGCGTATCCGATTGCACGCGGTTCCTCGCCGTTGTTTGTCACACTGGGCGCGGCGATCTTCGCAGATGAGGCCATCGGGCCTTTGCACGCCTTGGGCATCGTGATGATTTCGGGTGGCATTATGGCGATCGCGCTGCAGGGGCGCCAGGTGTCGCCCAAGGGCGTACTGGCTGCGCTGATGACGGGTGTGATCATCGCGTTCTATACTGTGATCGACGGCATTGGCGTGCGCTTATCGGGCGGGCAGGCGCTTTCGTACACTGCGTGGATGTTCCTGTTCTATTGGCTGATGCCGGTTTTGTTCGTTGCCAGGCGCGGGCTTGCAGCGCTGCTCACGTCGGTACGCACGGCGCCAATGACAACGGGCATATCGCTGATCGGAGGCCTGGGCTCGCTTGCGGCATACGGCATCGTGATCTGGGCGTTGCAGTCGGGCGCGATAGGTGCAGTCTCGGCATTACGCGAAACCAGCGTGGTGTTTGCCGTGCTTATCGGACGACTGTTTCTGCAGGAAACCGTGAGTGCAAAACGCTGGCTCGCATGTATGATCGTCGTGGGCGGGGCGGTTTGCCTGGGACTTTGACATTAACTGAAAGGATGGCTTCATGCTTAAGAAAATAGCAACCACACAGCTTGAGATCGCCTACCACGAACAGGGCAACGCCGATGGGTGGCCTGTTGTTCTGCTGCACGGCTTTCCCTACGACATCCATGCCTATGACGAGGTCACACCGCAACTGGAATCGCGGGGAGCACGCGTCATCACGCCGTTTCTTCGGGGATACGGGCCTACCCGATTTGTTGATGAGACCATACGTCGCTCGGGACAGCAGGCCGCGCTGGGGGCAGACTTGCTGGCGTTACTGGATGCATTGCAGATTGAACAAGCGGTGCTGGGCGGATATGACTGGGGCGGCCGGGCTGCCTGCATCGTGGCCGCGTTGTATCCTTCAAGGGTGCGTGGTCTGGTCTCCGTGAACGGCTACAACATACAGGATATTGCCGCATCCGTGCAGCCGGCCAGTCCGGAAAAAGAGTATCGGCTTTGGTATCAATACTATTTTCATGGCGAACGCGGTCGCGCCGGGCTGACCGAAAACCGCCATGCATTCTGTAAACTCTTGTGGTCCTTATGGTCGCCGACCTGGCGCTTTGACCAGGACACTTACGCCCGCTCCGCAGCGGCGTTCGACAATCCCGATTTCGTCGACGTTGTCATCCATTCGTATCGACACCGATTTGGGCTGGTCGATGGCGACCCTCTGTTTGACGAAATGGAAAGGCGCCTGGCCAGTGCGCCGCCCATCTCCGTACCCACGATTACCCTGGAGGGGGATGCCGATGGGGTGACGCCTGTGGCAGAGGGACCAGCAAACCCGATGCGCTTCACAGGACGTCATGAAAACCGGATCATCCCCAATGCGGGCCACAATCTTCCGCAAGAAGCGCCCGACGCCTTCGCTGCGGCTGTGCTGGATATTAACGACTGGGCAGGTTGATGCGCTGCACACAAGGCTGTTGCCCAGAGCCCAATCAGTCCCGTGAGGCGTTAATGAAGTGCCGCATGCCTACCTAAATATATTCGTCTCGTAATAATTCACGTCTAAGACTGAGCCTTAATATTTTGTTCTCGAACCAGCTTGGTAAATTCCTCTTTTTGCTGTTTGATGAAATCGTTAAACGCTTTTTGGTTTGACGCTAAAAGCTGGATGTTCTGGTCAGCAAACTGTTTTTTAAGTGCAGGTTGTCCAAGAATGTCTGATAACGCCGAAGCAACACTGTTCACGATCTCTGTGG
Organism: Advenella incenata; assembly: GCF_004217095.1. Classification (GTDB taxonomy): domain Bacteria; phylum Pseudomonadota; class Gammaproteobacteria; order Burkholderiales; family Burkholderiaceae_B; genus Advenella; species Advenella incenata. Next base: position 810,008 of record NZ_SHKO01000002.1, read on the forward strand.
ACGTCGATTTTGGAGCAAATATCCCATGCCAGGAAGAAAACCGGTAATTTGCCACACCGGCTTGCGCGATGGTTGGCGCATCGGGGAAGGCGGGCGATTTTTCACCTGAAACACCAAGCAACTGTAACCTGCCGGTTCGCACCAGTTGCGTCGCGGCGCCATCAAGCATGACATCGACTTCCCCCGCAATGATATCGTTCAGCGCCGGCGCACTGCCTCGGTACGGAACGTGCACGAGCTCAATTCCGGCGTTTGCAGCCAGCATAGCCATTGCCAAGTGACTAGGTGTTCCTGTTCCACCGGAAGCATAGGTCAGCTTACCTGGGTTGGATTTGGCTTGATTAATAAAATCCGCGAAGCTCTTTACGCCAAGCTTCGGGTTGGCGACAAACAAGAGCGAAACACTTGTCAGCCTGGAAACAGTCACAAAATCATTTTCGGGGCTATAGGATAGCTTTGGCAGGATAAGTTCATTGATGACCTGGGTCGCGATATCTCCCAACAGGAACGTATAGCCATCCGCGGCCTCGCGCGCGGCCGCGGCGGCGCCAATAGAGCCGCCTGCACCCGAGCGGTTCTCAATGACTACGGACTGCCGCAATTTTTCTGATAACTGCTGTCCGATAGCCCTGGCAAGTAAATCTGAATTTCCGCCTGGTGGGAACGGCACAATGATACGAATTGGTTTTTCATTTGGCCATTTTGCGGCGCTGATGGCCACTCCTGGTGCGCAAGCGAGCGCGGCCATCAATCCCAGGACGTGGCGTCTGGTTGTTTTCACGTTGTCTCCTTCGTTTTTCTGTTATTACAATGGTGTGGATCTCTAGCCCGGGGAACCAACTGCCCTGGCTGGGTCATCAAGTGGCGGCGGCGGATAGTGAACGCCGCGTTGCCCCCCAAAATGCCGGTCACCGTTACGAGCTGCATCAGGCGGGGAAAACCCAACGAGTCGTCCATCGACGATCCATTCGTTATCAATGCCCCAGGCGTGCTCCATGAGTGCCCGCTCCAGCCTGCTTTGCACCTGGGTAAATTCATTTTTACCCGCAAGATTAACGAGTTCAGCCGGGTCAGTCTCAAGATCAAACAGCTGCAAATGGTTGCCGGCCGGGTACCAAATAAGCTTGAAACGACCGTCATGCGCCATGCGGGTGGCAAGAACGTTCTCCCGACACTCGCCGAACAGGATGTTCCGCCGGGTATCTCCGAACATGGAGATGCCATCTACGGTGGAGGGAATGGGCAATCCCGCCAGTGATAACAGGGTAGGCATCACATCTTGAAGCCCCACCAGCCGGTTATCAACATGATTGGCTTGCACGCTATTGCTGCCCGAAGCTCCGACAACCAGCATAGGCACTTGTGCGGAAGCTTCATAAAAGACGCGTTTTGCCCAAAGTCCAAAATCTCCCAACATATCCCCGTGGTCACTGCAGATCAGAATGACCGTATTGTCCAGGACCTGCTCCTCTCGCAAGGTGCCGATCAGAACACGCAATTGATGGTCGATATGAGTGCACAGTGCGTAATAGGCGCGGCGAATCGCCTGTAGTTCATGGTTTTTGAATTCCGTTGGCCAATACTGCCTGGTCGCCGACAAGGCGGGAGGCAGTTCTCCTGCAGCCCATTCTGCTTGAAGTGGGAGGTCTACCCGGTCCAGTTCGTACATGTTCATGTAGGCTTCCAATGGCACCAGAGGAGGGTGAGGGTGCGTATACGACACATGCCAAAATGCGGGCTTGCCGGGATCCCGCCGCTTGATCATTCGCGCTGACTCTCTGGTTATCCAGTTGGTGACATGCAGCCTCTCGTCCAGGTGCCAGGGTCTGAACAAATAATCATTGTTGTTCATGCCGTGAAGAAACTGGGCGCCGGCGTGTCCCTGATCTGCCAGGTACATGTCGTAATCATCAATCGCGCCAAGCTGGGGGCGTCCTTCTTCCGCAAGCCAGATGTCGTCAAAGCCCATTCGATCGCGTTGCGGGTGAACGTGCATTTTGCCAACACCAAACGCCTGGTAACCAGCATCCCTGAAGCATTGCGCTACTGTCGGAAAATCCGGCATGCCCAGGGACGGCTGAAATTCGCGATCACCATGGGATCGCGGCGTTGTCCCTGTCATCACTGTCCGCCGGGCGGGAATACAAATCGGACACTCGGAGTAGGCACGCGAAAATCTGGTTCCCAGCCGTGCCAATTGATCCAGCGTTGGCGTCAGAATGGTGGGATGGCCGGCGGCACGCATTACCTTGGCGGGCCACTGGTCCATCATCACGAATAGGATATTGGGTTGATCACGCATACTCATTCTCTCTATTTATCTCTTGCTGCGAACAGCGGGTTTGGCATCGGCCTTGAGCAGACCGATTGCCGATTGCTCGACAATTCGCAGCACTTCCCTGCATGCGGGTGTTAACGGTTTCGCAGAGGAAACCCGCAAGACAAGATTACGCTGCAGCGCCGGCGAGACAATCTCGGCGGCCTGTAAAAAACCTTTTTCCACGTCCGAGCGAACCGCACTGATTGCCATAATGGCATATACGCCCGCCGTACGGATTAACTGCTTTTGCAAATCCAATGCATCACACTCGGCCACCACATTCAGGCTGATTTTTTTTCGATGAGCCCAATGCAACAGCAGGCCATGCAGCGCATAACGACCGCCGGGAACCAGCAAGGGCAAATTGTCCAACTGCGAGAACGTGACCGTTTTAGCTCTGGTGATCACATCTCCGGGAGCGCCTACCAATACGTGTGGCACGCTGCCGATAGGAATTTCCTGGCTGCGATAGTCACGTGTATTCGTAGACAATAGGGCCAGGTCCAGCGTGCCGTTTCCAATACCTTCGGCCAACATACCGCTAAGTCCAGATGAAATTTGCAACTGGATTCTGGGAAATTTTTCCCGTACCGTCTTAAATACCTCTGTCACCAGCTGCGGAGAAATGGATGCCAGTACCCCGAAACGTACCTGTCCCGACGCGATGCGAGACTCGCCGCGCGCTTCCAGCAACAGCTCATCTGCCCTGGCAAGCCACTCTACAATTTGAGGATAAAGACGCTGTCCAACCTCATTTAAGCGGACTCCCCGAGCACCACGCTCAAATAAGCGACCGCCGCACGCTTTTTCCAGTGCAGCAAGCTGCCGGCTTAATGCAGGCTGCGCTACATCGCGAACGGTAGCGGTAAGACTAAGGCTACCAAGGTCAGCTATCTGAACGAATAGTCGCCATTGTTCCATACTAGGTTGATTCAAGCTATAACTCCAAAGGCATAGGTCATATGCCAATTATAATAATTCATGTCCCCCTCAATGACATCGTGCCGCGGGCTGCGGGTAATCGCTACAGTGAGGTGAGGATGTGGGAATGGAGTCGACAGCGCATCAGCGCGCGCAGCGTCAATAGGTCGCGTGCCTTGGCTCTCAATAGTGGTTTGCTTGCGGGTTCTGCCATGGGAAGATTAATCAGCAGCCGTTATCGCCTTTGTATGCTCAAATCTCCGTTTTTGAATGACGTCGTTCGGCGGGGCGGCTGACGCCAACAGACCTATCTGCCCGTTAAAGTCGCAATTTTTAAAGTCGAGAATTGCCGAGATAACTTATGATGGTGATGAAAGAAGCCAACCTGCGCGGCTGGCTTCTTTGGTTCGTTTGGTCACGGCTTGAGCGTTTTGATCCAATTGTCAAGCGCGTCCGCCAGTGCTTGTGGCTGCTCCGGTACCAGCGCGTGACTGGCATTGGCGATGACAACTGTACTAATCCGAGAGCCGAACTCTTCTTTCATTTCCTGGCGGGTCGACTCTGGTTTGAATGGGTCAAGTTCGCCCTGTACTTCCAGCAAGGGAGCGTGTCCCCCAGACCACCATTCCGACTGCGGGGTGGCCTTGCCCGCTGCGCGCTGGCTCTTGGCGACATCGCCATAGCTGCCGCTCAACCAGGAACGCGCATCATGCCCTTTGGCAAAAAAACCGAATTGCAACGCGGCCAGCCGCTGGGCTTCGGGGACGCTCTGGTCGGTGGCATGACGCACTTTTTCTACCAGCTCCGGCATGGCTTCCGGATAACTTTTGGCCGCTGCTGCAATGATGACGACACCACGTACTGCGTCCGGGTGATCGACTGCCGTCATGCGAGCGACCCAGTTGCCGAAAGCATGACCGGCAATGATGACGGGCTTTTTGGCAACTTGCTGGATAACCTGATTGATATCATCGGCCAGGTCATGCAAGGTGATATTTTCTGTCGGGCCCTGGCTTTTGCCGATCCCGCGCGGCTCCGGGCGAATAACCTGGTAGCCCTTTTGCTGCAGGAAAGGCACCAGCGGATCAAAATCCTCTGCGCCCCGACCACGAGACGGTAGCAGGACAATGGGCGTTCCAATGCCATTGATAAAGACCTCGACCTTTGCTCCCTTCTGAGTTTGGATAACCTGAGTCTGGGTATCGGCAATTTTGCTGGCATTGGCGTGAACAGTAAAAACCTGCGCAGCAAGACCAATTCCTACTGCCAGCGACAATAGTTTATGCATTTTCGTCTCCGTCATTGTTTGTATGAGAACGACAAATGATGAGTGATTCCCCTGCCGGGCACCAGATGTTCAGATAAATTTCAGCTATAGGAAAAGGGCATAACAAAATTCTTGCTTGTGTCAAGGATGCCATTTATCCTGATATGTCGAAATAAATCGTTTTTATCGACATATCAGACGAATATGTCGATGGCGTAAACATATTGACCGTATATGTCGAAAAAATTCAAAAAAATCGACACATGAGCGAAATATGGTTAAAATTATCAAAATATTCGACATATTTTCTCCAAAGGCCAGTGTATGTTTAACCCAGACCTGCCATATAACGATTTACCCCGTCTGCCGCCAAAAGCGGATATCGAGACAAAAGCCATTCTAAAAGCGTGCATTGACGCCAAGGCCTCACTGGCGGGTTTGAAGGCCATGGCAAAGCGCATTCCGAACCAGGAAATGCTGATTAATATTATTCCTATGCTGGAAGCGCAGGCCAGTTCTGAAATTGAAAATATCGTTACGACCACAGACCGGCTCTTTCAGTATGCGAGCGACGAGTCGAATGTTCTGGCCGATCCTGCAACGAAAGAGGCCTTGCGCTATAGAACCGCGCTGTACCGCGGATACCAGTCACTTAACTCAAGGCCGCTGACGACGGCTACTGCAGTTCAGATATGCCGAACCATCAAAGGGGTGGAAACGGATATCCGTCGCGTGCCGGGTACGGCACTGCTGAACGAGGCCACAGGGCAGATTGTTTATACGCCACCGGACGGGGAAGGGGCAATTCGCGATCTTCTTGCAGATTGGGAACGGTTCATTCACACGCAAACCGACATTGACCCTCTTATCCGCATGGCTGTTATGCACTATCAATTTGAAGCGATTCACCCTTTCAGTGATGGCAACGGTAGAACCGGTCGTGTACTGAACCTGCTTTTTTTGATTTCCGAGAACTTGCTTGAAGCGCCTATTCTTTACCTGAGCGGCTACATTATCCAGAATAAATCAGAATACTATCGTCGGCTGTTGCGAGTGACAACAGAGCAGGAGTGGGAATCATGGATTTTGTATATGTTGCAGGCCACGCATAGCACCGCTGAATGGACGTCGAAAAAAATCATCGCCATTTGTGACTTGATGGACCAAATTCGGCAACAACTACGCCAGGCCCTGCCGAAGATTTATAGCTACGAACTCGTCGACCTTATCTTTACACAGCCCTATTGCAGGATTGCCAATATTGTGGACCAGGGAATTGCCCAACGCCAAACGGCGTCAAAGATACTACAGGCGCTTGTTGCGCAAAATGTATTGAGAGAAGTTCAGTTGGGACGCGAAAAAATATTCATCAATGTTGAATTGATGCGATTGCTGGCGCGTGAGGACGACAGCCCGAGCTAATAAAACGGCGTAACCCATTAATCAGGAATTTGTGCCAGATAGGATCTTTTATCTCGCTGCGTGAAAAACCAGGCATCGTCAATTGTTTGTGATATTTCAGTCTTAATATGCGTGCTATTGAGGTAAATTTTATGAAAAAGGTCAGTGGTGTAGTCATAAGTGAATTTGACGTCTCTGAGTACTTAACCACACCGGAGGATATCGTCGCATATCTGAATGCCGCAATTGAAGAGGGCGACGACGAGCTGTTTTTGGCAGCACTAGGGGATGTCGCGAAAGCGCAAGGAATGGCTCAGATCTCTGAAGCGACTGGCCTGGGTCGTGAGAGTCTTTATAAAACGTTCTCAGGAAAGACCAAGCCACGTTTCGAGACGGTTAACGCAGTACTCAAAGCTTTTGGCGCGTCTATTCAGCTTACGGCAAAAGTGGGGCGTTAAGTTGTTGTAAAGTGGTGCCCGAGTCGCTGCGCTCGGCTCAACGATTCCGGACATTTTCATGTAAAGGCGCTTAGGGCCTTTGGATTTCAATTGCGTTTCAACAGCTCGATACCGGTCCAACGTTGGGGTGACCGTATAGTTCAACCGCTTATCTCTTGGTCGGCATCCTATTTCCCCGACGTATTCTTCTTACTCAACCGCTCGTAATTATCCCGCAGCAGCAAGCCCGCAAAATAAATATGCTCGCGCATCAGCTGTTCGGCCCGCGCAGCATCCTTTTCAATCACAGCCGTGACGATACGGTGATGGTCCTGGTGCGAGCGGCTGATTATGCCGTGATCTTCCCACAGCATGATCCGGTCCGAGGCAAAGGGCGCGGTCTGCGCCTGGGTGGTGAATCGGGTAACCCAAGAGTTTTCCGCCGCAGACAGTAGCGTCTCATGTAGCGTGACGTTCATCTCCTGGTAGGGCGCGTGATCTTCGGGTAACAGCACGCCCTTATCCAGAATCGCATCGCCTTGCGCCAGGCATGCCTTGAGTTTGCTGATGGCAAGATCGGACAGCCCTTTTTGCGCAGCGCGACGACAGGCCAGCCCTTCGAGCACCGCACGCACTTCATAAGCGCCGATGATGTCTTCATATTGATAAACCCGCACGGTGTAGCCGCGCTTGGTTCGATGCTCCAATAGGCCTTCATTACCCAGGTTGCCAAGCGCCGCGCGCACCGGCGTGCGCGATACCCCAAGTTTTTCCGCCAGCGGAATTTCTTCCAGGCGCTCGCCGGGTTGCAATATGCCTTGCAGGATCCAGCTACGGAGCGTGTGGGTGACGTGATCAGCCAGGGTGTTCATTGGTTTCATGTATACATAAATAGAAAAGACTCATACTCCAGTATACGTAAAATTCCCGAAACTAGGGAAATCACTAATAAACTTCCTTCCTTCATGTATGCACAATGGCATTTATTCAAAGGTTTTACCCTAAAAAACCGCCAATTTTTATAACTGTGTATACATGAGACAAAAAATCCACATCGCGGATAGGCCCGCGCGTTCGCCTGATACTTCGGGCGTTTTCCAGGCAGGGGCCGCTATCACGCAGCCATATTTTCCACAACACGACACCGCGATCAGGAGGAACAGGCCATGGACCGATTAATTGTGCTGGCCAGCCGCGCGCTGGTTTTGCTGTGTTCGGCAGCGCTAGTCCTGATGATGCTGCAGGTCACGTTTGATGTGGCCGGCAAGTATTTGTTCGATCAGCCCATCCCTGGCAGCGAGGCGATTGTGGCCAGCTACTACATGGTGGCCATTGTGTTCCTGCCGCTGGCCTGGGTGGAAGTGTGCGGCGAATCCATTGTGGTCGAGCTGCTCTATAACATTGCCTCAAAACCCATCCGCGTCATCATGGCCGCCCTGGGTACCGCGGCAACGGTGATCTGCTACGGGTTCCTGGCCTGGTTTCTGTGGGCGCCGGCCATGCATGCGTACCAGATTGGCGAATTCGATTCGAGTACCTGGAACGTGATTACCTGGCCCAGCCGGTTTTTGCTGCCGCTAGGTCTGGGCTTGGGCGCCGTCGTCGCCTTGCTTCAGTTGCTTCGTATCGTGACCGGACGCCCACCACTGCATCATGGCATTGTCGATGATGTCACTGATCTTCCAGAACAAATTTAAGGGAACAGCAATGGATCCGTTGTTAATTGGTGTACTCGGCATTTGTTTGCTGCTAGCTTTTATTGCCACACGCTTTCCCATTGGTATCGCCATGGGGCTGGTGGGTTTTCTGGGCATTATCCTTATTATTGGCGTGACGCCCGCGATTGGCGTGGCCAAGGCCGTTCCCTATGAACTGGTGGGCGACTGGAACCTGTCGGCCGTGCCCATGTTTTTGCTGATGGGGTATTTCGCATCGGCTGCAGGCTTAACGCGCGGCTTGTTCAGTGCGGCCCGGATCTTCCTGGGTAAAGTACCCGGGGGGCTGGCGTCAGCGACCGTGTTGGCCAGCGCGCTTTTTGCGTCGGCCAGCGGCTCCAGCGTGGCGACTGCCGCCGCCTTTTCCCGCATTGCCGTTCCTGAAATGCTCAGGGCTGGTTATAAGCCATCTTTGGCCACAGCCTCGGTAGCGTCGGCAGGCACATTAGGCTCCCTGATTCCGCCCAGTGTATTGTTGATTATCTATGGGCTAATTACCGATCTGTCGATTGGCACGCTGTTTGTGGCGGCGGTGATTCCTGGCCTGCTTTCTGCCGTTGTATACATCGCCATGATTACCATTCGCTGCAAGCTGGATCCGTCCCTGGCGCCCCGAATCAATGAGACCTATACGGCAGAGCAAAAAAAAGAGGCGATCAGGGACATCTGGCCGTTGCCGCTGCTGATTGCCGGCGTCCTGGGCGGGATCTTCACGGGTGTGTTTACCGCGACCGAGGCCGGCGCCATCGGTGCATTCCTGGCGGTTGTCATTGCGGTTGTGCGGCGCCAGTTTACGTTGAAGGTGGCTGAAAAAGCCCTGTTCGATACGGCAGTCAGCACATCTGCCATATTTATTATTGTGGTGGGCGCTGCGATCTTCTCGCGCTTTATTGCGCTCTCAACGCTGCCGGTATGGGTGACCAGTTCGCTCAGTGGCCTTGATTTTATTACCGTCATTATCCTGATCTGTCTTGTTTATCTGGTGCTGGGCTGCTTCATGGAGAGCATTTCCATCATGCTGCTCACGCTGCCTGTGCTGTCTCCGCTATTGGATGGCTATGGCATCAATATGATCTGGTTTGGCGTGCTGGTGGTCAAATTGCTTGAGATCGGCCTGATCACGCCGCCGCTGGGCTTAAATGTGTATGTCATTCGCTCAAGCCTGGGTAAATCGGTCTCCCTGGGCACCATCTTCAAGGGCGTGACCTGGTTTATTGTTGCCGACATTTTCACGGTCGCGTGCATGATCGCCTTCCCGATCCTTACGCTCTGGCTGCCTTCTTTTATGCAATAAACAATTGAACATTATTCCAAGACAGATCGTTGTCACAGACGATCTGCAACCCAACGAGGAGCACAATCATGAAAAAAACTGTAATGACACTTGCAATTGCCAGCCTGCTGGCATCAACCGCCGCAATGGCCGCAAGCTACCGGGCCACCAACTGGCTGCAACCCATCCATACACTGAATGCAGAGCCATACCAGAAATTTGCCGAGGGTCTGAAAAAAGCCACCAATGACGAGATTGCCTTTACGGTGTATTCCGGGGGCGCGCTGGTGCCGGCCAAGGCAACCATTCAGGCCTTGCGCGACGGTACGGCGCAACTGGGTATCGTGTACGCCGGGTACACGCCGGCAGAGCTGCCCCTGAATAACGTGCTGGTCGACCTGGGCTTTCTGGTCAAGGACCCTATGGCCGCTGCCTTTGCCTATACCGAAATCAATCTGTCCAACAAGGATTTGATTAACGAATGGCAAAAGCAGGGCGTGATCTTTGCCGGTGGCTATTCAACGCCGATCTATAACTTCATGTGTGCCAAGCCCATTCAGTCTTTGGCGGATGCCAAGGGTAAAAAAATCCGTACAGCGGGCGGCACGCAAACCGACTGGGTCGCCAGCATTGGCGGCGTACCGGTTTCGGTGCCCATCGGCGACGTGTATACGGGCCTGTCGCGTGGCTCCGTGGACTGCACCATGGCCGAAGTGCCCAACCTGATCAACTCGAAATTCATTGAGGTTGCCAAATCCATTACGCGTCTTGACATGGGCGCCGTGCCCGGCGCGACTTATGTGCTGAATCCGGATTTCTGGAAGGAGCTGTCTGCCGAGCACAAGAAAACTATGGTCTCGCTGATGGCCAAAGGCCTGGCGGACCAGCAGGTGGGTTATTCGGCCCGGGCAGACGAAGCATTGAAGCTGGCGCAGGAGAAAATCAAGGTAATCAAGCCCGACCAGGATCTGGTTGACGCCCTGGCGGCGTTCCAGACCAGTTATATCAAAGAGCTGGCCAAATCTTCCGTGAAAGAACGCAAGATTGCAGACCCGACGAACCTGATCAACCAGTACACCAAGCTGGAAGCCAAGTGGAGCGGCCTGCTGGACAAGGTTGATCGCAAGGATGCCAATGCCGTGGCCAAATTGCTGGAACAGGAACTCTACAGCAAGATCAATACGGATACCTTCGTTTTGCCATAAGCGGAGCAGCCCCGATTCCAGAGGCGCGGGCCATGGACGGCCCGGGTAGATTACCGTTTTTCAGGAACAGACTATGAATCACGAGCGTGATAGTACCGTTGCGACAGTACGCAACCTTTACGCCAGGCAGGCGCATCTGATCGATAGCGGCCAGCACGATGACTGGGCGCATACCTTTACCCAGGATGGCCAATTTCACTCGCCTACTTATGGACAGCCAGCAATCGGATACGAGCAACTGGCAGGTATTTCAAAGGCGTTTAGCCAGGCTGCGCAAAAGAGCGGCGAACGCCATCGGCATCTGGTTGACAACATCTGGGTGGTTGAATGCGATGCGACCAGTGCCCAGGTGCGGGCTTACTTGTCGATTGTGGCAACCAAGGAGGCGGGCGAGACGCGAATACTGCGCATTGTCACGCTTGACGACCAGTTGGCCATGACGGAACAAGGGTGGCAGGTGAGCCGTCGCATGGTGACGTATTGATGGTGGGTTGAGGGAGCAGTGGCGGCATATTAAGGGCGACATACCGATTTCAGTTGGCAAGCCTGCAGGACGCGATGATGCTAGATGACGCGCGTTCACAGGTGTTTATGAATTTTTATTAAGGACGTAGAAGTGGAAAATCAATCGAATAACAAACAGCCGGCATTCAAACTCGCACAGTATCCGGAACTGGCCGGGCGCGTGGCAGTGGTAACCGGCGCGGCAAGAGGAATGGGCGCATGCTTTGCGGCAGGGCTGGCCAGCCAGGGCGTGCATGTGATTGGCGTGGACATCAATGAAGAAGAACTGAAGGCGGCGTTTGCCAAATCACAGGCGGCAGATGGCAAGACGCAAGGCGGTGGAACGCTTACCTCCCTGAGAGGCGATGTGACCTCCAGCGAGAGCCTGGTCCAGATCGCCGAAGAGGCCGTCAAACGGTTTGGTCGCCTGGATATGTGGGTCAGTAACGCCGGCGTGTTCCCGCAATCGGAGATAGGATCGGTGACGGCCGAGCAAGTACGACAGACATTCGGCGTTAATGTAGACGGAGTGTTCTTTGGGGCACAGGCGGCTGCAGACGTGATGCAACCGGGCGGCGTGATTGTGAACATGGCTTCTGTGGCGGCCTTCCGGGTACGGCGCGGCCGGGCCATTTACTCGGCAACCAAGGCTGCTGTACACAACCTGACCCGCTCGCTGGCGGTGGAACTGGGCGACAAGGGCATTCGGGTCAACGCCCTGGCGCCAGGGTTTATTGATACGGAAATGACTAACTGGGTGCGCGAAATACCGGGCGCCATGGACAAGGCCCTGGCCTCTATCCCGCTGGGCCATATCGGCACGCCCGAGCATGTACTGGGCGCATTGCTGTTTCTGGTCTCCGATTCTGCATCTTATGTATCGGGCCAGACGCTGGGCGTAGACGGGGGCTCGCGCCATGGCTGATCCCAAGGGAGCGGTAATCATTACAGGCGGTGCACAGGGCATGGGCCAATCCCATGCGCAGGCGCTGGCCCAGGCTGGTTGGCATGTTTGCGTGGCAGACGTCAAGGACACTGCCGCGACCGTCGCTGCCATTGGCGAGAACGGCGGCTCTGCCAGCGGCCATGTGCTGGACGTGACCGATTCCAAATCGTGGGAGGCGCTGGCCGATGACATTCGAAATAATCTGGGCCCATTGGTGGGGTTGGTCAATAACGCCGGTGTCTCGTATCGTCAGAGCATGGGCGACACGGACGATGCCAACTGGGACCGCGTCATGGCTGTGAACCTGACCGGCCCATTCTATGGCATGAGAACCATGGCACCGCTCATGCGTGAGAGCGGGGGCGGGTCTATCGTGAATATTTCTTCCATTTCCGGCCAGTTGGGTTACCACGGCGCGGCCTACGGGGCCAGCAAATGGGGCTTGCGTGGGCTGACTAAAACCGCTGCAGCCGAATATGCGCCCTGGGGCATTCGTGCCAACTCCATACACCCGGGCCTGATCGAGACCGCCATGGTCAATAGCGCCACGGCCTTTGTTGCGTCATCGCTCAAATCCATTCCCCTGGCGCGCGCCGGGCAGCCTTCAGAAGTGAGCGCCGCCGTGGTCTTTCTTATTTCTGAAGCCTCTTCATATATGAGCGGCAGTGAACTAACAGTGGATGGCGCGCTGGTTGCTGCCGGCACCTACTGGCGTATCAATCACGAGGCAGCCGAAGTATCACAGGGAGGCGACTTATGAACAACTGGGATGTGATTGTGATCGGCGCTGGGGGCGCGGGCCTGGCCGCCGCGATCTCTGCCGCCGAACAGGGCGCGCGCGTGGTCATTCTGGAATCGGAAAAAGAGATCGGCGGATCAACCCAATTGTCTGCTGGCATGTTTACCGCCGCCAACACCAGCGTGCAGCGTGCGCTGGGCGTGGAAGATTCTGCCGAGCGGTTTTTCCAGCACTACATGGACCTGAATCAGTGGCGCCTGCGCCCGGGACTGATCAAACGCTTTTGCGATGAATCGGGCCCCACGCTGGAATGGTTGATTACACTTGGCGTAGATTTCCCCGCCAAGTTCTCTACCAACGCTCACGACCCTGGCCTGATGCAGGCCGGCGTGGAAGACGTGTGGCGTGGCCATGTGCCCAAAGACCAGGGCTATGGCCTGGTTACCGCGCTGAACCAGCAACGACTGGCCAAAGGCATCGACCTGTTCCTGGATAACCGGGTAGAAGACCTGGTGGTGGAAGACGGGCAGGTGCGCGGCATCCGGATTGGTGGTGAGTTGATCGAGGCCTCTGCCGTGATTGTGGCCAGTGGCGGCTTTGCGCATAACAGCCACCTGCGCCGCCTGTATTACCCCGAAACGCTGGAAGCGGGCGAAGACCTGTTCATTGTTGCCGCGCCCGGCAGCCGGGGCGACCATATCCGCTTTGCCGAATCGTCCAACGCGGCACTCACCGGCCACGGCCAGGGCCTCTTGATGGTGACCTCTTATATACAGCGCCTGCACCACTGGCAGTCTGGCTTTCCGCCACGCTCGCGGATCTACATTAATCAGGCGGGCGACAGGTTCATGAACGAAGACATTCCCTATGCGGTATCGCCCGGCATTGTGCGTGACAACGGTGGCAGCGTATGGAACGTGTTCGATGAAAAAGCGCGCAACGCGCTGCCCGACGGCTACGCCCACTGGAACAAAGAACGCATTGAGCAAGACGCCAGGGCAGGGTACATGCTAAGTGCGGACACCCTGGAAGAACTCGCCGCCAAAATGCACGTACCGGCAGACCATTTGACTGCTGCTGTTGCGCGCTGGAACGAACAACTGCCCAATGGCCAAGACCCGGACTTCCTGCGCCAGGCGACCATGCAAAACAAGGGCGACACAAAGCCCCTTGAGCCCATCGCCCACCCGCCATACTACGCGGCCCGGACATGCCCTGCAGAACTGGTGTGCACACACACGGGCCTGACCATCGACACTGAAGCACGTGTATGCGATGTACGGGGCGCGGTGATTAAAGGCCTTTATGCGGCAGGCGAAGCAGGCGGTGGCGTGCTGGGCAACCGGTACGTGGGTGGCGGCAACTCCATCGCGAATGCGTTGACTATTGGGCGTATTGCGGGGGTGTCTGCGGCCAGAGATGCGGCGCAGAATGTTGAGCAGAGTACGGCAGCGGGATGATGTATTTGGATTTTTTTGATGAGACAGACTAACCATAGCCGGGCGAAAAGCAGCCTGGCCTTATTTGTGAAGCAAAAACCATGAATGACAATGACCAATTCCTGCAGCGCCTGAGCGCAGAAGACGAAATCAAGCGCGTATTACAGCTGTATTGCCGTGGCGTAGACCGGCGCGAGTTTGACCTGGTGCGCGGCGTTTACCACGCAGACGCCATGGACTACCACGGCCCCTACAACGGCAACATTGACGGCCTGATCCAATGGATGACCCGCCGTCATGAAGGCGTGGCGCAATCCATGCACCTGCTGGGCAACTGCCTGATCGACTGGCGCGGGGACGATGTTGCATTAGTGGAAACGTATTGTGTGACTTATCAACGGCTTAAGCCGGGTGACGGGGCCTCAACCTCGGACGTTGGATTGAAAGTAGGCGGCAGCGGACAGCAGACGCAGGTGCGGTGTCGATATCTGGACAGGTTTGAGAAGCGGGAAGGGGCGTGGAAGATAGCTAATCGGGTGGTGGCGTATGAGTCGTTGCTGCTGGAAGACGCGCCGGAGTCGCCGTTTGCGGAAGGGATGCAGATAGCGACGCGGGGGAGGGATGATCCGTTGTGGGGGTTGGTAGGGTAGGTGAAATATCACCGGGTTGCTGTCGGGTGTGACGACGAGTGGTGTGCCCGTGAGTCCGTCCAATGTCCAAAGATGTAATTCCCCCAAAGTTGTCTTGGGGAGCAAGTTAAAGTCAGCAGGAGAATTTGGATCAGTAGGTAGAAGCGCCCATCAAGTCTGTAATTAGGCTTATTGTGATTCTCTTTAGCCCGGTACAATTATTTTCTGATGTATTACACGCCGTACGCATACATAAGTGTATATTTCGGTGTCAGTTTAACGAAGATTCCTTAATTTATTAATTAAGCGGCAAATTCAAGGTGCATTGATTCAACTGAACTTCTTCAATTCTATGACATACGCTACGTTATTAGTAGTAGTACGTGACGACAATGTTGCTAAGTGTTACTATTTACGTCTTGAATGGAATGCTTATGGCAACTCGACGACAAAATTCACGACGAAACACGGCTCTCACTCAATTCGAGGAGTCAGCACGTACCATACTGAATTCCGTATGGAATGAGGTGGAACTGATACCGCTGGACGATCTTCCACAGGGCGATATTTCTGACGCGGCTTATCAAATATTTGAACATAATGAGATTGGGTGGAAATATTCCATCTTAATCCAAGTTGCTGGCAAGGCCGCCGACTTCGCTCTGGACGCGTTATGCCTTCAGAAACGTGGGGGTGAACCCGGTATGTGGGAACCCCGCGAATTTGCTAAAAGAGTAATAATTCCTTGGCACGCTAGCATCGGGGCTCCGCTTGGTACTTCAGGGGATCCATATGTAAATAATATTTTTCGTAGGCCTAGATTTGACCAAGAGATGAAAGCGGCAAGGCGTTCACCGGTGATGTTTGATTTAGTTAAGTCTATTCTCGATGACGTGCAGCGATCAACATCAGCTATGCAAGTCCAGGAAAAGTTGAAGCTTATTCTGGCACAGCTTAGGCGTTACATGGCAGGCAAGTCATTCGAATATCCAGTTCCTCAAAGGATTGGTTTGGTTGATACATTGAACTGCTTAACGACATATCTAAACGAATCCTCCGGAGGAACTCGTTTACAGGCAGTTGCACATGGACTAGTTTTAGCACTTCGCGCGAAAGGCATACACTACGATACCATTAGGGCTCGACACGTTAATGCGGCTGATGCTGCGACCCAAAGTGCAGGTGATGTTGAGTGCTCGATAGAGGGTACAAATGTTTTTACTATTGAGGTGAAGGATCGTGTACTTACTCTCGCTGAACTGGAGTACAGTATAGAAAAAGCACGTTTAGCCAATGTTTACGAACTTTTATTTTTCATCCATCGTCCAGGCGGCCGTATTATTGCCGAATCAGACAAAGCGACAATTGACGAGATAATATCAAGTCAATTTGCGCTTGGTTTGAATATATATATTGAACAGGCAGTTGAATTTTTGCGCTTCAGCTGCACCTTGCTCGGAGAGTCAGGACGGAAGTCTCTCCTTCAGCAAGTGGGGCAAGCATTGGGAGAACAAGGTGCTGATCCGAGACATCGGTGGGCTTGGAGTCAAGCTGTGCGGCAAATAGGAGGTACAGCGAGGAACTAAGCTGCAATTCCTGGCTGGTTGACCGTGATTAGCGCGGACAGTAATGCTTCACCAACAACCTTGGCTAGAAGTGGTGGCACTGCGTTCCCTATTTGGGAGTACTGACGACTGCGTGGGCCTGTAAACTCGAACCAATCCGGGAAAGTTTGGATCCGAGCAGATTCCCGGACGGTTAAACGCCGACAGTCAGCGACCTCACCTATGCGTGGTGAGCCACCATTAGCAAGAAATGTATGGTATTTCTTGAGTACTCCTTTAATATCTATTATATGGGTTCTATTGCCACCCGCGGTAGCTGGGATTGTATGGCTGGGACCATCCAAATTTAGTGGGCGCCCCTTTCCATTCAATAGCATCCCAGCGTAAGGACTTTTTCGCAAAATTGGATTCTTACAATAAACCACTTTTGCTGAGTTTGGAGCATCGTATGGAGCATCGTGAATAGCTTGGCGAACGCTGGCATACGGTGTCTGTCTCGGGCTGTTTGGTCCATGCGTTGGCTCAGGGAATTGAAATTGAACTCCTTTTGGAACCCCAATTATAAAAAGGCGCCTCCGATTTTGTGGCACACCATAATCTGCTGCGTTCAAAACCTTCCAATGAACTTCATAACCAAGTCTAGCTAGCGCCTTAATTTGAGTTTCTAAGTACGGTCGGAATTTTGCTGTCGTTAATCCATGGACATTTTCCATTAAAAAGGCCGCTGGCTTCGATTCTTTGACTGCCCGTACAAACTGGGGAACCATATCCCGGACGTCTTGTATTCCCAATTGCTTGCCACTCACGGAGAAAGGCTGACAGGGAGGGCCACCTGCAACCAAGCCTAAACCGGTGAATTCCGCAAAGTCGACATCTCGAATATCATCGCATAGATGATGAACTTCAGGCATATTGGCGCGATGAGTAGTCACAGCATCGGTGTCAATTTCAAGTGCAATTTGTACATCCCACCCAGCCAACTTCAGACCAAGAGAAAGGCCACCGGCCCCGGCAAAAAGATCTATTGCCTTATTTGAAGTCATGCTCAAGCTCCGATTACGCTTTGTAAACAATAATAAATTCGCTGATGTGGGACTTTCTGAAAATCCGCGGCCATCGTACCATCGCAGTTGCAAAAAAACAATTATGCAACCGCAATCTGTGGCTTCTACTGTACTCCAAAAGCTTTGCATTGATCGAACTATTACTTGTTAACCACTTGAACGGTGCGAGGCTCTGCGTATTACGTTACTAAAAGAATAGAGCCTTCGGTGTCAAAGTTGTAGTGGTTCTGTCAAAGATGTATAGTAGATCACCTGACAACAGCAATAGCGCCCCTCAGTATAGCCTTCAGAACGTACGGTTTAGCTACTGTATATAATATCAGTATTTTGGCTGCGGTTGCAACGAAAAGCATCATGTTTCGTATATGTACTTGCCGGGAGGGGTAGTGCGATTCACGGCGGCTACGATACGCCGGGTTTAAAAACTGTTGGAGTACGGAGATGTGAGCGTCAGAAAAAATCACGGAAGAACTCGCCGAGCACAATGTGAAGAAGCATGCAAATAAGTCCAACTTAGCTCCGCTCCTCAAATTATGTGCGCCTTTTTAAGGCGCGACTGAGCATGTACAGCGAACCGGGTCACATCAATGATATATATTGGCTTGGATCATCGTTGATGAGTGCCGACTAAACTTGCGCCACTGACAACAATCCAGTTTCGCGAAGTCTTTCATTTAACTTTCTTCTCTGTATCCTTGATTCCGTCAATGTCGACGATAATCATTTCGTCGCACACATTATCCTATCGTCCGGCGACACACCTTGACGATCAAGCTTTCGGGCAGTCAGCCGTCGCTCTCGATCCTACCGAGGGATGCGAAAACTCTTGCTCCCCCGATTCAGCCCTGAATGGTTCTGCTCCTGGAGGCGTTGAAATTTAGGGTTCCAGTGGTCGGTGGCGTGCCTGCAAAGAGGTGTGATGTTCCCTTGTAATGTAGGAAAAACTGTCGCGCTTCTGCTTGTCTCGTAGCATCCTGCTCATTGAGAACATTGCCGATATGCATGAGAATCCATGAACACAAATTGGCATCACCCATCGCAGCGTGGAGGTCAGCGATGGCTACGATTTTCACTTTCCGAATATACCGAACCATGGCGTCGAAAACCTCATGGGAGGTCGCATTTTTCGTATGCCAGATCCGACCAGAGACCATCAGCAGTCTGGCTTCTTCGTCCAGGCAGGAGAATAGGACGGCATCGCCATAATCATCGCTAGATGCCCACACCTCGTGTGACAGGATATTCCTGAGTTCGTATAGGTCCCGGAACAGAAGTCTCGCATAGTCAAATACGGACAAAATGACCGGGTCAGCCTCGCTGTATGGAAACGAGCACAGAAAATCTATTCTCGCCTTGGGATTCGGAAACTCCTTAAGTGTGCGCTTTGCCGTAAGAAGTTCAGCTCCGTGCGTTATGTAGATTATCTGCTGCAGAAGACTTTGCAGGAATGTACAGGATGAGACTATGGAAGTACTCAGGTCCCTGAAGCCTGTGGGAATGACCGCATCGGTTCCAGATCGTTGGGAGAGGGTCGTACTCTCGGTTATCAACTTGTAGTATTTTGGCACCCTTTCATTCCCATCTTTTTAAAACAAGGCAGCACTGGTCGAGTCTCTTTAGGCTCGAAATAAGCCGCTATTGTGTTACGTCGGCTGAAACACGTTTAAGTCGGACTACAGCGTGGAATCCACGGTTCTCTATGTCGCTTAGAGCGATCGCGGCAATCGATGTCAATATTGTACTATAGAGGCCAACCGGATTTTGTGGAGCCGCCATCCTCTACTACTATCTGCCGCTTACATTCAAGATGGGTTTACCGGACTCTCACGCATTATCAAACAATTTGACGACCAAATCAGACAGTAGACACAACGCGGTAAATGACGACGCCAGCGAGTCGTACTCATTCTGGAGCAAAGCTTCAGCCGGCACTTAGTTATCCTTGCGGCCTAGATAAGACCCTGCAAGTGACCTCGCCGACCGCTTACAGTAGAGGCTTCGTACTTCTGTACTATTGGCTTTAGGACATTCGAGGGGGTATGTTAAGAATTTTGGCGACCTCGCTCAGACGCTTTTTGGAGAACATCCATCCATAGCCGCCTCCTTTTAATTTTATCCATTTACCATTGATGGCGAGCAGGTTGTCCTTGAACTTAGTAGTGTCGCCAATAACAACTAGCGATTTTTCCGTATACTCAACCAATTTTATTGAGTCGGTATTTTTTTCTATAGGCTTGTTGGTTAGTGCTGGATCGACTAGGGGTGTTGCCTTCGCTTCTTTCACAACTTTTGCATTGACATGGGTTCCGACGGATATTCCTCTCATGACAATCGTTAGTTGCCGCATTAATTTCTGTTTCAGTTCATCAATATTGTTATATTCCTCTTGGATGCCTTTGTCCCTAATGGATTTTTTAAAATCCTTGAGCTTTTGTACCTGCTCTAGATCGGCGTCATCCATCACAACTGGTTTTTTGGAATAGTAGAGCATTACAGGTTTCTGTTGTTTTAGAAAAAGCTTTACTTCTTCTACCGTGCCACTGTCTTCGACTCCAGTGGGTGATCCCAGTCTTGTCCAAAATGCCCCAATTAACATGTCACAGTCCCGGACAATTTGACTATTTATTATCCCTTGAGGACGGTCACCCATAGCTGGTGCGCTGTGTGACTCCCATCTGACTGGTAGCAAAACTTTTCCCGTTTCTTGTGAATTTAGAGAATTCCAGTCGTGAATGGTTCGTGCAATCTCTTCTCTTTCTTCGTTTACATCTGATGGTGACGCTATTAGTACATTGAAAACTGTAGCGGAGTAGGCCAATTTTAATATCCTTTCTTATTGAGCTATAGAGGAGGTGGTATTTAGAATGAAGATTAAAAGTCGACAATCAGTCAATTAGTTGTCTGTCGCAGAAATCCAAATTTGTGTGTGGCATTGCGCAGCTAATCCTGGTATTTGTGATCGATAAAATCAATATGCTGACTATGGATATGGCTCGAGAGGTGTTATTCCTTGTGATCGAGCTAATAATCTTCGGATGCTTTGCTTGCCGACACTCTGGGTTCACCGTCTACCCAGAACAGTTCTGGAGTATGTCCTTTTGTCTCGGCGATGGCTTCTTTGAAAATGCGTAGTCGTTCAGGGGATGCTCCTCCATTGTCGATCACTAAGTAGATCCCTAGCAGACTCTTTTCTGACCGTTGATAGATAGGAAGTTGGACCTGGAAGCCTCTTAAAAGGCTCTTGTTACTTGTTAGTTTTATTTCAACTACTACTTTCCCTTTAAAGCCGGAGCTTATTTTGAAGTCAACAGGCCCACGTCCAGCATCACTCTCTGGAGAGAGGTCTAAATTGTTGGCTTCGCAGTATGCCGATGCCATGCCAAAAAACAGTAACTGTGCTGCAGATTCATGTTTGGCTTTGCCGTCTCGGTCATAGAGTAGTTTGCACAGTTGACCTTGCTCGACAAGATCTTTGAACTGTTCACATATTGCTTTCACAACTTTGAAGACTTGTATTGCTGTTGGGCTTCTGGGTAGAGATAAAGGAAGCAAGTGTTCTTGCGGCAAATTTTTTGTTGACTGATACCATCGAATTTGACCTAAAGGGTCATCGATGAAATCATAAGGGGCGATGTCAAATTTGAGGTATGCTTCGATGACATCCGCAAGAGTTTGGGGATCATTGAGAAAAGATTGTTTAAGACCATATTTCTTTTCTGATAGGGTCCTCTCTCGCCAAGACTCCCCAATATGTTTATTTAGCTCTCTCCTGAGTGCTTCATTTTGCTCAGCAATGAAAAAAACATCTTGCATATTTTCTGCAACAGGAAGCGCTCGCAATACATCTTTCGGAATCAGGACTATTGGCTTATTGGAAAATGGATTCTTTGGCAAATTTGCCCGGGGGTATACTTTAGAGAGCCTTTGTTGCTCCATAGGTATTTCGGTCTCATTGCATACTCGCTGTGTAAAGGAAATCAAATCGGGCATGATTATGGTGGCGATCATGTCGCTTATGAAATCCGGGCCGATTCCTTCCTCAAATACTCCTACTAGTTCAAAAATCGAGGGGTCGCTGTTGCCGGCCGCAATAATATCTTGTATGGTTTCGAGAAGTTGTGCTCTTATTTTAGGCCCCATTCCCCGCCCGTTCACCCCGGCTCCAGAGTAACCGATGGCTAAGCCTTTGACCTCAGGAAAAGTAAGTTGGGTGTTTGCCGTTCGCCAGAAAACATCGCCTTTTGTTTTTATTTTCTCAACTACAGTTAGCACGTCACAAAAGTGGGCAGACATTTTTCCAGCGCTCTGCGACAGTTCAGGAGCCTTTGTAGTATCTAATAGCCGGGGATCGATGAATAGGCGAGTATCAATACCCAGAATTGGATCAAGCGCCCCCGTTTCGTCAAAAACAGCCGCGTCAACACCATAGTAGTCTGATAAACTTTGTACTGACACGTTAGTCCTCGAAATGGCTGTTACTATAAGTTACCATAGTTTCAAATAGTCTCAATCAGGGGAATCCCTTAAGGAGGTTTGGATTAAACAGGCATCGGTCTTGGTATCTATTAAGCATCCGGTAAACCTGCATTACCATGGCCGCGCAAGCAACCACTGTCTTTTTAGAGATCAGATATCCGGTTTTACGGGATCCAATTCTTGGTGCCTGCTATTCGGATGTCGGCAGGCCCGTCCTGACGTCCGTCAGTTAAGTATGCAGAACGTGCCCATTCATTTTGGCTGACCGGAACAGACTAATGACGGCCGCCGCGCGGCGACTCGATACGAGTCGGCGAACAGCTAGATTTTCGGCTCGGTTATTATTGTTGGGCAATCGGCCGAGCCTGTTGTTCTCACTGGTATTGGCGCGCTTGAGGGACTACAGCGCACCGGGTCGATTCCTTGTCAGATTTGCATGACTTCACGCTGCCATTTAGCGCGGTGCTGAGCATGTTACACAGGCCCGAGGATCGACGAGCTCAGGTTATTGTGCTTGGAATTACAGATGATATTATTAAAAGAAAAGTATCCGAACTCTATTGTCTGATGTCCCGGCCCGTGCCACTGTGAATAAACCAAGCCTCATCCACACAATATTTCCAGCCGCAATCGACGGCGCTGCGAATAACGCATTCATCGCCCAGCGTCCAACACCACCCCCAACCCCTCCCTCAAATCCCTAACAAACTCCCCCGGCACCTCCAGCGACGGAAAATGCCCCCCAACTTCAGGCTCTCTCCATCTCACAATCTTCCGATACCGCTCCTGCGCCCAGGGGCGCGGACACTTCTCAATATCCCTGGGATAAATGCTGATTGCCGCCGGCACATCCACCCGTAGTTCCGGATCAAGCGAGTTGTGGCTTTCATAATAGATGCGGGCGGCGGATGCGCCGCTGCGTGTTAGCCAATACAGGGTAACGTTGTCAAGAATGCGGTCCCGGGAGATCCGCTCGAATGGGCTGTCTTCGCTGTCTGTCCACTCATAAAATTTGTCCATGATCCAGGCCAGCAGCCCGACTGGGGAGTCCACGAGCACGTAGCCAGTGGTCTGGGGGCGGGTCGCCTGTTGCTTGGCGTATGCAGCGCGGTTGCGCCAGAAATCGTGGGTTTGCTCGGTCCATTGGCGCTCGGCCGTCGTCAGCCCATCTGTTGTCAACCCTGGCGGCGCTTGCGCGAGCGTAGAGTGGATGCCAAGAACGTGTTCAGGGAACCGGCCGGCCAGGATGGTGGTGATCACGCCTCCCCAGTCGCCGCCATGCGCGACAAACTTGCTGTAGCCCAACCTTCCCATCAGTTCCACCCAGGTGGCTGCGATTTTCTCGGTTCCCCAGCCGGTGGTGGTCGGCTTGTCGCTGTAGCCAAAGCCGGGCAGCGACGGGGCCATAACATGGAACGCCGGGGCGTCAGCGTCTTTGGGGTCTGCCAGCTCGTCGATGATATCGACAAATTCGGCAATGCTGCCTGGCCAGCCGTGCGTCATGATCAGGGGCGTGGCGTTAGCACGCTTAGACCGGCGGTGCAGGAAGTGAATTCCCAAGCCATCGATAGTCGTTCGGAACTGGCCAATCTGATTCAGGCGCGCTTCGAACGCTCGCCAATCATATTCGGTGCGCCAGTAGTTCACGACATCGATAAGGTCGGCTAGCGGCACGCCCTGGTCCCAGCGGTGCGGGTCGGGGGCGGGGCGATAGACCGTCTCGGCCTCTGGCAGCCGCGCTGCGGCTAATCTGGCACGCAGATCGTCCAGGTCGGCGTCGGTTGCGTGGGCTTCAAATGCGTGTACTTCGCTGGTCAGACTAGGCATGACATCTCCTTGCGATCGTGGATCCGGCCACAAACTATTGCGAACCGGCTAAGATGGTTGTAACATGTCATCAATAATAACGTCAACCAGCTAAGGTGGTTCCATGCGTGCTGAATATCCTGACTTTCGCCTCGGCAATGTGCTGGCAACAAGCTTTACGGGGACGCTTTCCGAGCGTTGCGGCAATCCTATCGAGCGTATTCCTACGCCGCAGCGGCTTGTTGACTGGCTGGCCGTCTATGGCCTGGCGGTAAAAACGTGTACGACGGCCCAGTTCAACCGCGCGCGGGAACTAAGGGAGGCTATTCACGCCGCCGCGACAGCTGCCGCGATCGGGCGCGCGCTGCCTACGCCTGCGGTGCAGGTCATCAATTACTACAGCGCCCAGGGCAGGGCTGCTGCATTCCTGACGCCCGAAGGCAAGCGGCAATGGAAGCTTGGCTCGACATCCAGTGTGGAAGATGCTTTGGGCGTAATTGCTGCCGATGCGATCAGCATCCTGGCAGGCGAACGGGACGGCAAACTGGCTTTGTGTGCGTCACCAAGCTGCCAGGCCGCGTTCTTTGACACTAGCCAGAGTCGTACGCGCAGATGGTGCGATATGGGTACGTGCGGGAATAAGGAGAAGAAAGCGCGGTTTGTTGCGAAACGGCGGAAGAAGGCCAAGTTGGGGGAGTAACTGTTACGGTGGCTATGTCCAGGCGTAGGCAAAACTTCGGCACATCTCTTGCATTGAGTATATAAAGGCTTTGCTCGGATAGAGGCCTGTGGCTTGATCTAGTCAATATTAATCAGTATGATTGATTTTGAATCAAATATACCAAGAGGTGGATACTATGCCTAAAGCCGAAACACGCGTGCTTACCGCGCACGTCCCCGTACTGTTGGCAGAGAAAGTGGATCAATTGGCAGATCGACTTGAACGTTCTCGTGGCTGGATTATGAAACAAGCACTGTCAGCCTGGATCGCCCAGGAGGAAGAGCGCGACCGCCTGACACAGGAGGCGCTGGCCGAAGTGGATGATGGTCATTTTGTTGATCATCAAGCCGTGCAAGCTTGGGCTGACAGCCTGAGCGACCAGGAACCACTGCCGGTACCTCGCTCATGATCTTGAAGTGGACTAGCAAGGCGCTTTCCGATTTGGCGCGTTTATACGAATTTTTAGCCCCAGTGAACAAGTCAGCCGCCGCCCGAGCGGTGCAACAACTGACCAAAGCTCCAACTATCTTGCTAACCAACCCGCGCATTGGCGAACAACTGTTTCAGTTCGAGCCACGTGAGGTGCGACGCATTCTGGCAGGACAATATGAAATTCGCTACGAAATTCAGGGCGAAACAATCTATGTGCTGCGGTTGTGGCACACCAGGGAATATCGGTAATTCAGTTGAGCCCGCGCAGCTGGGTGCGTTATAGCGTTATTTAATTCTAATATTTCGATGAGAGTTGTTTAATGAATACGGAAAAGCCCAAGCGCACCCTGACGTTACTGGAGACATTACAATACATTGAACCCTTAAGTTCGGGTAGGGATCGGACTCATCCAATGAGAAAAGCACAACAAATCTCCAATTGGCTACTCGGTTTCAGTTTCTTGTGTTTTGTACTTGTGGGAGGGTTCGCACTTTGGCACATGTACCACCCTCTCTCGTCAGGAGTGAAGTTCACCGCGATCACTATCGGTTTGTTATGTCAAATATTAGCGCTGTTGGCAATAATGATCTCACCCATTTGTGCAGTGTTCAGTCTTTGCCGATGGAAAAAAATCAGTTGGCAGACTTTCCTGAATGAAGTCAAAAAAGAACAAAAACATGTTGCTCGCTTAGTTCGTTTTTGCCCATCTGAACTTCAAATGGTAGAACAACACCTGATTTTGAAATTAAGACGTGTGGAAGGGCGTATAACTGTAATATTGGGAAAGGAGACAGCTGTTCTCTCTCTTCTTGCTCTTACTATCCCAATAATAAAAGACCTGGATTCGCTAGGATGGTTCGATAGAGTATTTAATGAAAACCTGTTTGCGAACTCTTGGGGTGGTGCCTTATTCTACTTTCTTATGTTCATTTTGGGCTTATCACTTGGCTCACTCGCCTTAAAGCCTGTTTATGAATATTATCGCTATAAGCTAGACTTGGTACAGCTTGCACTGAATAAAGTAAACGATCAAAAGAAAAAATAAAAAGGTAGTTAAGCAGTGGTACGGATGTTAATTTCTAATACACTCTGCTCCCGTACGATTCGACACTTGCCCGGGTCACTCCCGTAGATGATCCAACATGAACATGTTTGAGAGTTATGACAAGAACGCGCGGTGAATTTGCCATCGAGACAGGATAGGCTCCTCACTGGATATCGAGACTGCATTAATCAGTCGCCTGCCCATTCGGCCGCAACCGTTTTTTGCGTCGCTGCTCCCGCATCACGGCCTGCAGCGCCTTGACCACGGAGTCGGGTGCGGGTGTCTGGCCGCAGTTACCGGCCAGATTGTTGGTTTCCAACGGGTCTTCGCTCAGGTTGTACAGCTCGAATTCGGCCGGGCCGCCTTCAGGCTGTGGGCTAATGCTTTGGTCCGGGTTGCTGGCTCCGCCCCAGAATTTGGGGTTGCTGTAGTAGTGCGAGTATTTCCACAGCTGTTTTTCGCCGATATCATTGATTAGATGTGTGATAACGGTTTCTATATGGCTGGGCTCGGCTATGGGCGAATACGGGTTGCCGCGTGGATTGACGTCGCTCAGGCCTTCGCTCACCTCGTCATCTGTCATGAAATAGAGCGCGTCGTCACTGTTGCCGCTGGCGCCGCTGCTGCGCACCAGTTCGGACAGGTCTGCACCCACCAGCGGATGTACTTCGGAATGGCTGGGTTGCAGCTCGCTGGCGGCTTGTTCCTGGCTGATGCCGGCCAGGCCCAGGAGGGTAGGAAGGATGTCTACATGACTGCTTAATGCCTGGCTGTGTTTCTGGCCGCTGAACAAGGTGGGATTGGATATGATGAATGGAATATGCAGGGATTCTTCGTAGGCGTTATACCATTTCTGGTGCATGCCGCCGTGCGCGCCCAGCATATCGCCGTGATCGGATGTGTAGATGACGATTGTGTTTTCGAAGAACCGGCTGTTGCGCAGCCTTTGGTAAACCTTAAGGATTTCCTGATCAACCACGTACTGCAGGTAGTAATACATCTGGAAGTACTGAGGGATGGTCGGGTTGCGGAAGAACATTTCACCGTATTTTTCAGCATAATCCTTCTGCGCGCGTGGCTTGGTGGACAAATCCTCGCAGCGGGTCGGCGGCAGCGGCAGGTTCAGGTTCTTGATGAAATCCGGAAAATCATAGTTGTAGCCGAAGCCCTTTAGCCACGGCGTGCCGAAGAACACGATGTCATGCGGATTGGTGAACGAGGCCACAGTCAGCCAGGGTTGATCGCTGTCATCGTTTTCCAGCGAGTCCAGCAGGCTGATAATCTGCTGGGCAAAGCCCGGGTCGCGGTTAACGCCCGCGTTGGCTTTGGCCGAGCCATGCGGGTCGGGGCCGATCCAGCCTTCGAAGCCATATTCATTCAGTTTATTTGCTGATTTATACAGTTCCTGCGCGCGCGGTATGGATGTGCCGTCGTCATTGGTGCTCATCATGACATCCACACTGCCGGGCAGAATGATGTCCGGGTGCGATAGATGCCATTTGCCGCGGTAGAAGGTGCGATAGCCGCCGGCGCGAAAATAATCGCCCATGGTGGGTACGGTGTTGGGGTCCAGATAGAACATGCTCGGGTCGTACCATTCTTTGGCCATGCCAGACGTTTGCGTGACGCCATGCAGGGAAGGGTACTGGCCGGTGTAAATACTTGTCCGGCTGGGGCTACAGGCCGTGCTGGCGGTGTAATGCCGGTGCATCTCCAGGCTGTTTTCGCGCAGCGCGGCCATGCCTTGCAGATACTCCTGGCGATATTGTCGAATACTCGCGCCTTCATAGACCGGAGGGTAACGCTCCTCGTCAGTGGTAATAATCAGGAAATTGAATTGCCCATTGTTCTCTGCCATGACCAGGATCTCCTTAGTTTGCAGGTGGATGAGAGGGGGTATAACCTTGATTTTTGTGTGGCGTTTGATTGAGTAAAGCAGGGTAGTGGCGGCGCTCAGGGTATCGAAGGTACCCAAGTGCCATGGCGTCGACCAACGCTGTTTGCCGGGCGATATTCTTGATTCGATTGTGTATGCGACCGTGGATGACGGTCCTGTGTTTGCAGCGGATCGCGTGGTCTGGCGCAGGGTTAATGATGCGGCGGGGCGTCATGGTTACGCAAAGAGCCAGGCAGATGCCGTGGCACTCATTCGCCTGGTCGCGCTTATGCTTTGATTGGAGGTTCCGCAGTTTGGCATCGGTCAGCATGGATTCTGTACGTCCCTACTTCGAGTACCATGCTCACCAGACCTGCAGATATTGACAATACCATTGGCAACTTTAGTGAAGCGACTTTATTGAAGCGGCCTGGTAAGGAGGCTCTGGCATGGGAAGAGCCGATGGCGCTTATTATGCCATATGAATTAGAAAAATGGTCATGCCATTTGACAGCCTGCCTTGCTGTTATTGCTCATGGTCTCGACTAAGTTGGGCAGAAAAAGGTAGGGCTATCGCACTTGCGAGTTGGGTACGCTGTTTAGTCTGACCCGCCGCCGCCACTATCACCACCACTGCCACCACCACAGTCGCCGCCCGCATCCGAGACGCTGCAATGCGTGCCCCCATCAGCCCAGCTCTCGGTGCCGACCGCGCCTGTATAGATGACCGCACTTGAGGTGTCCCGTCGTTTGCGCACTTGATATCGCTTAATATCACGCCACGCCAACAAAGCGATGATGACTAAGGCGGCGCCGACCAGTAGTAATTGCCCCCCGTTCATTCTGTTTCCACGTTGTGCTTGATTACGATTGGCATTATAAGGTTTCGAGCTGGGCACGCCTGTTACGCACCTTGTTGGCGGACAACAAATAGATGACTGCTACATCCCAAATAACGATATTTATAAATGTAGCGTCATGAAGACGCTATGGGGGTCTTCGACGTACTCACCAAAGGGATCACAATACGTGAAGCCGAAGCTTTCGTATAGCTTTCTGGCTGCCAGAAATTCCCCCATTGTGCCAGTTTCCAGGCTCAATCGTTCGTATGCTCTTGACCTGGCAATGTCAATCACATGTGCAAGAATGGCTCGCCCTGCGCCGTTGCGACGAAGTGCCTGGGGCGTACGCATGGACTTGACCTCGCCATGTTTACTATCCAGTTCTTTTAAGGCGCCACAACCAAGCAGTCGCGGACCGTCCCAGGCTGTCCAAAATGTGATGTCTGGCTGCCGGAGTTTGTCAAGATCCAATGCGTGTACACTCTCTGGCGGTGAGAGTTCGTACATGCTCTGCAAGTGTTCGTTGAGAAGGGCCTGAGTCTCATCGCGTGAAAGGTCGTCGATCTCGATCTTCATTGTGGCTTGTTCCGTATGTTTAGTGCGTGCCAAATGAATGGCGTTGTGAGCAATTCGCGCTCGCTGATCTGCCAATCTCTGCAGATTCACGGCAGATACATCAGGCAGTCATATTTCATTCGTGTACGGGAAGCGGCGCGTTCCAGGAGCACGATTTTATTCGCTTACTCGCTGTCTTTGATTCAAAAATGAATGACGCCAATAACAGGTGTCGGTTACACAACGCATTTACAAAATTTCATCTCTGGCCATCATTATCCGGCAAAAAAAATTCATAAAATCGTCACTAATTAAAAATTAGAAAATTTTGTAACTAATTGCGTGGCATGCAAAGCTAAACTTTCAATTTGCGAATTTCTTGCCCATAGAGCCCGTAAAATATGGCTTTTTGATTTTTTCTATCACCTGCAATATTCACCAATAAGCCTGCGTCATTATTTCAAATGAAATAAAAAATACAATTTCTTACCTGGTTGCAATGTACAAACCGGAAGCAAGTAACATAAAGTTATCCCGGGTGTATTAAGAAACACCTGCTAACCATTTAATACCTACTAACCGATTGGAGAAAATGATGGATTTGATTTCCGGCCTTCTTGATACTATTTTTAGCATTTTAGACGGGCTCCCAATTATTGGGGATCTCATAGGCAGTGGTGACTTTTTCGTGTAATGCTTTATCAGTAATGCTTTACAGATAGTACTTGGTCGAGCATAAATTATTCATGCTCGACCAATGGCAGGTTTTCTTCAAGGCAAGTGTCGGCACCCGGGAATCAATCCGCGTTTTTGAACGCCAGCGTGTTGAACAACTGCTGTTACCAAGATACGCGATCCTTCGAAATCGCACCCGACGCGTCGGTGAACACGGTAATGTCCCAGCCGTCGCCAACCGCCTGAATGACAGGTATTGCGACGCAAGTTTCGGTGCACAGGGCTGCGATAATCAGTTGCCTGCGGCCAGTCGCTTTGGCGACGTTCACACTATTTATGACTTCACGGCATCGGGCAGCTTGGCGATAACTTTGATCTCGAACTGAAATCCCGACAGCCGTTGTCGCTGGATACGGCGCTTCGCCCCAATATTCGGCAGCCACGTCCCAGGCTCGCTCGAAGTGCTTGTCCGGGTCCACCATGAACACCGTTACATCGATCACATCGCTGAAGCTGCAACCGGCTTCGGCAAGGATGGCATTAAGGTTCCGGAAGGCCAGGCATACTTTCAATCCGTTTTACTTATGTTGGTAATCCCGGCAAGGTAATGATTTAAATAATAATGAATAATCTGGCGTCGCAACTATGTTTAGAATGCTTCAACACATTCATCATTTAACAGCAGGCCCGCGCGCCAGTTACATCATGGCTTGTAGCTCGAAGCGCGCATCAATAACCGACCTTGGGCACCTTTGCCGTGTCGATTACCTTTTGCCATCGCAGCAGATCATCTTGAATCAATCGGGCAAACTGCTGCGGCGTATTATGTTCGACCGTAATGCCGTTTTCAGCAAAAATCTTTTCTGTGTCTTGCGAGGTGGCGATGCGTTCTATCGCCTGATGCAGGCGCTGTACGATAGGCTGCGGCGTACCTGAAGGCACCACCACTCCAAACCACCCAGAAGCAATAAAACCAGGCAGATCCGCTGTATTGGCGCTGGGCACATCGGGAATCAGTGGGGAGCGCAAGGGCGCACCCACGACCAGGCCGCGCAGTTTCCCTGCACGAATATGAGGTGCAAGAATGGTCAGCGTGTCCACACTGACCTGAATCTGGCCACCCAGCAGATCGGATACGGCCTGCGCGCTGCCTTTATAGGGAACATGAAGCAGCTTGATACCAGTCAGATTCTGCAGCAACTCGCCGGATAGATGACACAGGGTACCCATACCACAGGACGAATAGGAAATTTTGCCTGGATCGGCTCTGGCCGCGTCGACCAACTGTTGCAATGACCGGATATCCGTATTGTTGGCATTGACTGCGACGACATTGGGGACCGACGCAAGCAGGGAGACTGGCTGGAAATCCTTTACCGGGTCAAAGCGAAGCGAACCATTCAGGCCGGGCAGAATAGTCAGTTGCCCACTGGTGGCAAGCGACAAGGTATAGCCATCGGCAGCGGCACGCGCAGCAGTTTCTGCAGCAATGGCTGTGCCGGCCCCCGGACGGTTTTCGATAACAACCGGCTGGCCCAGGTCCCGCCCCAACTGTTCCGCGTAATAACGACCGATCAAATCGGCAGCGCCCCCGGGTGGAAACGGCACAATCAGTTTTAGCGCATGGCTGGGCCATGCGGGGTCTGCGGGTTCAGCAGCCTGGGCAAAACCCGTGGTAAAGGCGTGAGTAGCGGCAACGAGCGCGACGGCCAAGAACCGACGCAAGAGGCAAGAGGAGTGCATGTCGAAAATATCCGGAAAGCCAAAGTGGTCAATCGTCAGAAGAAGGCGCCAGTTGGCAAATCCGTTCCGTTCAGATAGTGGTCGCCCAGTACCCGCTCTTTGTAGATGCGCGGGTTGTGCGAGGCGATCACCTTAATGTTGCGCCAGTGCCTGTCCAACGCAGCTTGCGTGGACACGCCACTGCCACTGGCAACATCAATCAGCAGGCTGGCCAGTGTGGCTGCCGTCTCGTCCACCACCACCTTGGCCTCTGAGGCCGCCAGCGTTGACAGACGCGAAGTCTCGTAGGCGTTGGTGTCGTTTCGGTGCTGCCAGGCTCGATCCAGCGCATGGATGGCCCGGTCTGTGCTGGCCAATGCGGCGTTGCGCCAGGCGGCAATGCGTCCGATTGTTGACTGGATCTCGGGTTCCAGCGCGGGCAGATCGGCCAGGCCATGGTAATAGTTGCGCTGGCGCTTGCCGACCAGCGCGAGGGCATCGGCCAGAATGCGATCAACCACGCCGGTAATGATCACGGTCAGGTAGACTTGGTGAAAGGTGAAACCGAACAGTACGCGCGGCCCCCATGGCGTATCTACGGTCGGACGAGGCGGTGTGTCAAATAAATCTTCCGGCGCAACATGCACCCGATCGAATACCGTGGTGCCCGATCCGGTAAGCTTCTGGCCAAAGCCATGCCAGTCATCATCCAGGCGCACGCCCGGGGCATCGGTGGCGACAAAGAACTGTTTTACCGTTCCGGAATCGGGATCCGAGACAGAGGCCAGCAGATAATCGGCGTATAGATTGCCCGTTGAGTAGACTTTCGTGCCGGAGATGCGCCAGCCAGACTGCGTATCGTCCTTTTCCAGTTGCGTGCCAGGCGTGCGTCCGACGGCGCCAGCAGGCTCGCCGGTCAACTCGTTAAATGCCACGCCCAGCGTTTTCCCCTGAGCAACTTGTGGTAGCAAGCGACGCGCGAAAGCGGTGTCAGGCGCAGCAAGATGCTGTTCAACGGCAAAGAAATGATTGCGGAAAATATGGGCAATGTTCGGATCGGCACGGGCCAGGTCGCGCACCACAAAGAACAGTTCTGGTAGCGAAACCCCTGCGCCGCCGTCGGCCTGCGCAAGTCGCAGTGCACCGAATCCCTGCGCCTTGATCTGCACAGCTTCATCTCGGGCCAACCGGTGCTGCACATCGCGTTGCGCTGCGGTTGCCGCAAATTGTTCGAAAAGCGCCACGTAGCCCAGTCGCTTGGTTACCTCGTGCCAATCGAGCAGGGCATCCTGAATCTGCGTCACGCGTGATTGCTGGGCCGCAAGCAGGGCGGCCATTTCCTGTCTGTTTTCATCATTCATACTATGCATTACCCTAAAACTTATGTTGCGGCCGGTTCGGTTGAGCGCGCTAGCTCGCTTGAGTCCGCAAAAGCGCCGGTGCGGGTGCTTGCGTTGGTACTGCCAGCGTTCGCGTGGATCAGTCCCAGATTCTCGCGCAATGTGGAACCCTCATATTCGCGGCGATAACGGCCCGCCTTTTGCAGCTCGGGAATAAGGTGGTCCACCACATCTTGCAGCCCGCTGGTCTGCACATCAATATTCAGGTTGAACCCATCGGCCGCCTGCTGATCGATCCAGTGAATAATGTCCTGCGCCACCTGCTCGGGCGTGCCTACAATGACGCGGTGGCCACCCACCAGATTTCCTCGTACCGCCTGGCGTACGGTCCAGTTGCGTAGCCGCGCTTCGTTAAGAATTTCGCGGCGATGCCAGCGCGATGCGATAGGCACGTTTGGCTCTGCCGCGTCGATTTTGTCGTAGGGCAGGGGCAGGTCAAAAGGCAGATCGTCCGGGTCCAGCGCAAAGTGACGCGCCAGTTCACGGCGCAAGCCTTCATGGTCCAGTTGCTCGTCCAGCTCATCCTTGCGGCGGTTCGCTTCTGCTTCGGTGCTCCCAAGAATGGGAAATAAGCCTGGCATGACCAATAATTGGTCCGGGTTGCGTCCAAAGCCCTTGGCCAGTGCCTTTACATCGGCATAAAATTTTTGTCCGTTTTCCAGGATGCGCTGACCGGTAAACAGGGCATCGGCCCAGCGCGCGCCAAACGCCTTGCTGTCCTCGGATTGCCCGGCCTGGAAAATCACTGGCCGGCCTTGCGGTGATACGGGCGTCGATAGCGCTCCTGCGCTGCGAAAATGCGTGCCCTGCACGTCAATCGGGCGCAGCAGCTGCTTGTCTACGAAGACATTGCGCTGGGCATCGGCAATGACAGCTTCGCCGGGGAACGAGTCCCATAAGCCGGTGACGATCTGCACGAATTCACGGGCGCGCTGGTAACGATCTTCCTGCCCGAACGCGTGGTCAACGCCATAGGCCGCCTGGGCCACAGGCGCCTGGCTGGTAATAATGTTCCATGCCGCGCGTCCTTTGCTGATATGGTCCAGCGAGGCAATTTGCCGGGCAACGGTGTAGGGATGTCCAAACAGGGTCGTTGTGGTGACCACCAGGCCAATATGTTGCGTCACCTGGCTTAACGCGGCATGCAGCGTGAGCGGGTCCAGGGCTCGCCACGGTCGGCTATACGCTTCGGGTACCAGCCCGCCCGGCCCGTCTGCCAGGAACAGCGCATCAATCAGGCCGCGTTCAGCCACTTGCGCAATCTTCACGAACTCATCGATATCAGTCGAGATCGTGGCCGGGTTGGGCAGGGTTTTCCAGGCGGCGTCGTGCCGGCCTGAGGCCAGGACATTGACGCCGAGTCGGATTGCTTTTTTTTCTGACATGGTTTTTCCTTGTCGAAGGAGGTTAGTCAATCAGACGCGCACAACGTGGTCGGCGACTGTAATCTTCTTGGGAAGAATGGCGCGCTCGGCAAGCCAATCGGCCGCACGCTGAAATTGATGCAGGAATGCCGTGTCGTCGGCTTCATAGAAGGTGTTCTGGCGGTTGTAGCCAATCAGGTGATCGCGGACCTCGTCACTGTAGTTGCCTTCTTTCTGCGCCAGGGTTTCCGATTCCCGTGCATTGGCATCTACCCATTTGCCTTCGTCGAGCCAGGCATTGATCACCGCGCGTACCAGGGCGCCGTTCTCTGTAGCAAACTTGCGCAGCGTAACCAGTGAAGAATAATCAATCAGAAAATCAAGATCAGTGCCTTCAAAGAAAATATCTTTGGCATCAAATTTCACACGCGCAATATCCACGGCAGGAGACCACATGGACCAGGCGTCGACTTTGCCCTGGCCAAAGGCGGGAGCCGCATCAGGCGGGTTCAGGTAGACCACCTCTACAGACTTGCGGTCTACGCCGTGCTTTTCCAGGGCTGCGACCAGCAGGAATTCGCCCAGGCCAGAGCGATTGACCGCCACTTTCTTGCCAGCCAGATCTTTGACCGAGTTGATGCCCGAATCCTTCTTGACGATAATGGCGGTGCTACGCGGGTTGTAGACGTTAAATTGTGTAAACACAAGGGGCGAGCCGGCAATAATGGCCGCCAGTGCCGGCGTGGTGCTGCCCCAGAAGCCGAAATCTGCGCTGCCTCCCACTACTGCCTGTAGCGAGGGCGCATGGTTGGGGAAAGGCCCCACCCATTGCACCTTGATGTCCTGCGCAGCCAGGGTCTTCTCGAACTCACCCCGTTCCCGCGCCACCAGGGTCAGCCCGCCGCGGCCATAACCGACCCGCACCGTATCGGTATTGCGGGTGCCCTGGGCGAACCCGTCCTGCGGCAACAGCAGTCCACCTGCGCCCAACGCGCCAAGAGAAAGGGCGCCCAGACCACCTGCTCCCAGGAGCATCCGACGGCGCATGGCGCTGGCCAGAGCCGGTGAAGACAGCGCGGATGCGTTCAGATCAGCCGCTTTGGCTGCAGCGGGCGACGGCGTTGACGCAGAGCTGCTCGCCAGTGTGTCAAGGTCCCTGTTGGTCAATTCTGGGGAAGAAAATCTGGGTTTCATGAAGTATTCCGATTCGACGTTTACGCTAAATAGAGCGTAGGAAGATAAAAAAACTGACTCATTAATATTTCAAATGAAATAATTTTGGGTAAAGCCGGGGCCGCCCTAAGCCTGTTACACAGGCAGGTCAAGGATTTATTGATGCGCGCGAAGCGCCGCGCTTTACGCGGCCTGTAACTGCGAGATATCTACCCCAAGCGCCCGCAAGAGTTCCAGGCGCAGGGTGGCACGGGTCTGCTGGCTTGAAGAGCGGGTTTGATAGCTCTGCGCGATCCGACCATTGCGCATCACGAGGATACGATCAGCCAGATCGATGGCTTCATCCACATCGTGCGTGACCAACAGCACACCGGGGGTGTGGCGCTGTACCAGTTCTTTGACCAGCACATGCATTTTGATGCGGGTCAGGGCGTCCAGGGCGGCAAACGGTTCATCCAGCAGGAGCAATCGGGGTTCACGAACCAGGGCACGGGCAAGTGCGACCCGTTGCGCCTGACCTCCCGAGAGACTGCGCGGCCAGTCGTTTTCCCGGCCCTGCAGCCCGACTTCGCGCAGCGCCGCGATGGCCTGGGCTTTGCCGGATGCAT
Source organism: Advenella incenata (assembly GCF_004217095.1). Lineage (GTDB taxonomy): Bacteria > Pseudomonadota > Gammaproteobacteria > Burkholderiales > Burkholderiaceae_B > Advenella > Advenella incenata. The sequence continues at coordinate 846,129 of NZ_SHKO01000002.1, forward strand.
TATCCATCCCCAGCGCGACATTGCGCCATAGCGGTCCCCAGGGAAGCAGCCGGTGTTCCTGGAACACCACTGCCGGATGTGTGGGGCCATTGATGGTGCCGGCATCAATCTGGTCGAGCCGGGCCAATGCCCGCAGCAGTGTGGTCTTGCCGCAGCCACTTTCGCCAAGCAGAGCAACAAACTCGCCCGATTCGATATCCAGATCCAGATTGTCGATGATGATCTGCTCGCCATACTGTCGGCGTAAACCGCGGGTACTGACTGCAAGACGGGTGTTCGATAGGCTGCTCATTGATTGCCATCCTTGTCGAAGTTAGGGTGCCAGGCCAGCAGTTTGCGTTCAAGCGTTTTGGCAACGCTATCGGCGATCACGCCGATAATTGCGTAAATCAGGATGGTTAGCACGATCACATTGGTCTGCAGAAATTCGCGCGCATCCATGGCCAGAAATCCGATGCCTTTGTTGGTCGCGATGGTTTCTGCGATGACCAGTGCCAGCCATGCAACTGCGAGTGCGTAGCGCACGCCTGTCAGGATGGAAGGCATGGCGCCAGGCAGAATGATCCAACGCACCAGTTCACGCCGGCTCAATCCGGTGACACGGCCCACTTCCAGCAATTTCGGGTCAACCTGGCGAATGCCCAGGACCGTATTGATATAAATGGGAAACATCACGGCCAGGGCGACCAGGAAAATCTTGCCTGACTCATCGACGCCGAACCAGACAATAACCAGTGGCAGCAGCGCCATAAACGGGACGGCCCGGATCATCTGCACGGAACGGTCCAGCACCGCTTCGGCTAGGCGAGAGAAACCCACTGCCAGCCCCAGTGCAAATCCGATCGCCCCGCCAATGACAAAACCGACAGCGGCGCGGGCCAGACTGTAGCCCAAATGGACAAGCAGGGTGCCGTTCTGCATGAGTTCAACCCCCGTCTGCGCCACGCTGCTGGGCGCGGGCAGGATCTGCGGCGCGATATAGCCAATGCGAGAAAGCAGTTCCCAGACAGCAAGGATCAGCACCGGTACAATCCAGGAAATGGTTTGTAATTTCAGTTGTGATTTATTGGCGCTTTTCCGGGTGGATGCCTTCCTCGCAATAGTACTGTCCTGGCCTTCGCGGACAAGGGATCGGGGTGGCGCTGATGTGATGACTTCTGAAGATGACATGGCAGATGCACAATACAAATACTTGCGCATTGAACAATTGCAATGCGCTGTGAGTAATCACACTATAAACTGCGTGCTGCCTGCTGTTTAAATACTATATTATTATTTTAATATGCAAGGTTTAGGCATAGCGCTGATGATATGGCACCACGGTGTGATGACTAATCTCTTCAACTTTACTCACACTCGTTGCGCAGCATATCCCTCAAGCGCATTGGGCCATGCAGGTGTCCAGCCGCTGGCTCGCAGCCGCGCGTTCGATAGCCGTTTGCCGCTGGGCGCCCGAAGTTGCCGAGCAGGCAAAGATGCACCCACCATCTGCGCCAGCGCGTCGTATAGCTCGGCCGTTGGCATGGGGCAATTGTCCGTTCCTATGTAAAGTGGTTGAGGATTGGTTATCGTTAGCAAATGCGCGCAGGCGCGTGCAGCATCGTCGATATGAATTCGGTTTGCCCAATGGCCAGGCCCGTCTGGCGCGGTGATCGTGCCTGCCTGCAATCCTTTGAGTAACTGCACCCGCCCCGGGCCGTACAAACCTGACAAACGCAGCGAGACCGCAGCACCTGGCGATAACGACGCATGCAATGCATCTTCGGCTTGCAGCAGCGAAGCGGCCCGAAAGTTCGTGCGCTCAACCGGCGTATCTTCGTCTACCCAATCATCGGACGGCCCCCAAACGGCAGACGACCCTACCAATACACAACGCTGTAGCCGGTTCAGGCAACCGGCGGGCAGGCTGCTCAGCAGCCTTGGCAGGCCAAGCGAGTACACCCCCGTGTAGTGTGCTTCTGTCCTGCTGTCTGGCGATGGGGCATACAGAATATGAGTGATCCCGGAGAATTTTTCTGTGCTTAGGAAAGACAGGCTGTCCGGGTTTAGTAGATCAGCCTCGTGCCATGCAATAATGTTTTCGCGGGCAGGCGTCACCTTGCTGCGGCGCAGACCAATGCATTTCCAATGGGCCGGATCAAACAGCGTCGCTGTCCGTTCACAGAGGTCACCACCTATCAGCAAAAGCGTATTCATATGGGTTACTTAATTACGTATGTGTTTCAATTGTGGATGATTGTTTTCAGCGCTTTAAGATAATCACATCTATCATACGCTCGCTACTTGCACAGCTGAGCATGAAGCGTAAAGCGCGGAGTGTAGATCCTCGTGGACGCATCTTTCTGGCCTGCTTTATCGTGCTTTCAGCATTTTAGACGAGCTCCCGATGATTGGCGGCAGCGAAGACACGGCAGAGATTTTTGGGCAATAGCGGCATTAAGCCAGCAGACCAGTAGCTGCCACGCTTCATTCCAGATACGGCGTCAGCACGCCTGCGATCCATTTCATGAACGCGCGGACCCGGCGCGACAGATTGCGCCGATGTGCCACGACCAGGGACACGGGCAATGCCCGGCGCCGAAAATCGGGCAAAACCTCCACCAGCGTTCCACTCTCCAGATATTGGCCAATTCCTATGCGTGGCGCCTGAATCAGGCCAAGACCGGCCAGGGCAGCAGCTTCGTAGGTCTGCGCGTTATTAACGTGTAGCGCACCCGGCAATTGAAGCGTCGCATAGCTGTCTCTGTCTGGGTACTCCCACCCATAAGGCCTTGCGCCCAGCATCGGCGAAAAATGAACAACCCGATGTTCCTGACGCTTGAGATCTTCCAGTGATAAAGGAACGCCATAGCGCGCCAGATAGGCTGGGCTGGCGGCGTTGATCATGCGTAACTTGCCCAGCGGGCGGGCAATCAGTGTCTCGTCCCCGATGGGACCAAGTCGCAATACGCAGTCAAACCCTTCTTGTACCAGATCGACCTGGCGATCCGTACTCGACATCTCCAGCTCCAGCTCGGGATATGTCTCCATAAAGGCCGGCAGGGCGGGCACGATAGTGGTGCGCGCCAGCTCGCTTGGCAGATCAACGCGCAAGCGTCCGCGCAGTGCCACTTGATCGCCAGCGAACATGGAATGCAGGTCATCCACTTCAGCGAGCAGATCACGGGCACGTGCGTGAAATACCCGTCCGTCTTCTGTCAACTGCACACTACGCGTCGTCCGATGCAGGAGTCTGACACCAAGATCTTCTTCCAGCTTGCGGACCGCGGTTGAGGCTCGTCCTTTCTGGATGCCCAGGCTATCGGCTGCGTGGGTGAAGCTGCCCATTTCCGCCACCGTGATGAAAATGAGGATGGGTTGGAGGTTTTGCATTGTTGTGCCTTGACAGTCCATTGTTCGCTATTAAGAGAACAGTGCGTTCATTTTTATGCTGTTTATCACAATTCAGAGGCACAGTATGCTCCAAATATTGGGAATTGCCCACCGGAGAATCACAAATGTCAAAAACGATGGACCTGTCGCAAGGGTCTGATGCGACGCGCCTGCATGGTGCCCAATGGGCAGGCCGGATAATGAGCACACTTGTCATCATCGTTCTGGTGGTGGACGGCGCTACCCAGCTTTTCGCACCGTTGCAGATCGCGAGCATGTTGCAGGAAACCGGGTTCGCGCTGGAGCTGACTCGCGTCGTTGGCACCATCATTCTTGTCTGCGCCATCCTTTACGCCATCCCAAGCACCGCCTTCCTTGGCGCGATTCTGGTGACCGGGTTCTTGGGCGGCGCCATCTGCGCCCATATCCGTATTGGTGAGTTGGGTTCACCGCCAGAAATCATTAGCCTGCTGCTGGGCGCATTGACATGGGGTGGCCTCTACTTGCGGGATCCGCGTATCCGGGCGCTTTTGCCATTCATTCGTTAATCAATCGGGGCAGTGATCTGCCTCTTAATATCAGGAGAAAGCACATGTTTTTAGTTATGGGAATCACAGGAAAAGTGGGCGGTGCCACCGCAGATCATTTATTGGCGCAAGGCAAGCAAGTGCGCGCGCTCGTACGCAATCGCGAGAAGGCGAATAACTGGGCGAACCGGGGCGTGGAGCTGGTTGACGGTGACTGGAATGATGCGGCAGCCATTGAGCGGGCGCTTAAAGGCGTTGAAGGCGCGTTTGTCATGCTGCCCCCTGTCTGGGCGCCATCGCCCGATTACATAGAAGCAAAGGGCGTGATAGCGAGCTATGTTGAGGCGCTTACCAACGCAGCGCCGCCGCGAGTGGTTGCGCTTTCGTCGATGGGGGCGAACAGAACCAGCAACCACGGGGTGATCGCGGCCTTGACGCTTCTGGAGCAAGGGTTTCGTGACCTGATTGTGCCGACCGCATTTGTGCGCGCAGGCGGATTTTTCGAAAATTTCCTCTACGGCTTACGTGTCGCGCAGGGCGGAACGCTACCGGTCTTCTACAATCCAACAAACCGGAAATCGACCATGGTCGCAACCAATGATATTGGCGCCGAAGTCGCAACGCTTTTGACCGGACCAGCATGGTCAGGGCAGCGCGTGGTCGAGCTCGGTTCGATGGTTTCTGCGGATGAAGTCGCGGCGCAATTGGGTGAGGTCATGAGCCTTGACGTGAAAGCCTTTGCGGTGCCACGTGCTGGATGGGGGCAAACACTCGAACAATTCGGCATCCCGAAGGGCCACAGCGGACCTGCCGAGCAAATGTACGAGGCCGTGAATGCGGGATGGATGGACCTGGGCGTTGCGGGAACGGAGCATGTGACGGGCACGACATCCGCGCGCGATGTCTTCGCGGCAGCGTCGAAGGCCGCAGCAGCGTAGAGGCGCTGATTTTGGGGAGGGCAATTATTCGCTCCTATGCAAAGTGTACTGTCTCATAAAACGCACCGGGAAAAATAATGATAAGCTTGTACCGCTTATAGCAGTCGTTGTTTTTTTATACCAATAATGAATATATGATGCATGGAGACATTTTATGAAATTTCGACTTAAACCCGCATTTGCACTTTTTACCTTGCTAGGGACTATGGGGGGCGGGCTATCGGCAGCCAATGCGAATACGTTGGCGCAAGTGATGGAGCAAAAAGTATTGCGCGTGGCGATTGATCTGAATGCGCCACCTTACGGCATGACAGATGACAAGGTAACAGCGATTGGTTCAGATGTAGAGACTGCGCAATTGATTGCGGACAGTCTGGGGGTAAAGCTTCAGGTGGTGCCGACAACACAGGCCAATCGCATTCCGTTCTTGTTAACCAATAAAGCAGATGTGGTCATTTCCAGTCTGTCGATTACGCCAGAACGCGCCAAAGTGGTTGATTATTCTATTCCCTATGCAGATAACAAAGCGGTGATCGCCGTATCCAAGGATTCACCCATTAAAGAAATGAAAGATCTGGTTGGTAAAACGGTTGTGACCGCCAGAGGGACGACAAATGATCAGCAGGTTACCAAGCAGGCGCCACCCGGCACCAATATTGTTCGTTTTGAAAATGATGCAACGGCCATTACCGCGATTACCAGCGGACAAAGCAGTATTTTTGCCACTGCACCCTCGATCATCGGTGCCTTGAATAAAAAGTATCCAGCCAAAGCAATGGATATTCGAATCGTGATGTCTAGCGCCAAACTAGCCATTGGGGTTGCTAAAAACAACCCGGAAATCAAAGAAAAAATGAATGAACTGGTGCGCGCCAATCTGAAGAATGGCAAGTTAAACGCGATTTATAAGAAATATCACCAAACCGATTTGCCTGCAGATGTAGTTGCGTTGGGCAATTGAGCTGACCTGACGATATTCCCATAAAGGTTAATGTAGCGCTCGTGGGCGTATGGAGCTCAATGCCCCCGTGAGCGCTGCTTGTGGCTCATTTTGAAATAAACCCACTGGAAGTGACAGCGTTCTGTCATTGTACGGCAACGTCTTGTTCGATTTATCCGTGGTCGAGTCCATGCGCCCCAGAATGATTTCGACAGTCGCGGTCATGCCGGCTGTCGCGTAGTCGCCCGGGCGCAGCCCTGCCCGTCGCAAGCGGCCAGACGGTGCAAAACGTTGCGCCGGAACCGGGTTACGAGTCAGTCAACGCCTTTATTACCATGTTCAAGAAAGTGCTGGGAAGTACGCCGGCACAATGCTTCAGAACACGCAACGTCCGCTTGCGACTCCCATCCGTTCACGTCTCAGTTCTGGATCCCTTGTTGCTGTCTGTCATGCCGGATGGATGACGGTCATGCTCAGTGCTCTCGATCAGCATGGCGCGCAAATGCTGGCGTTGGGTTTCGAGTGCTTCTATTTGTCGTTCGAGTATGGCGAGCCGCTTGCGCCGAGCATCTGAAATGTTTGCGCATGCTTTGGCCCCTTCGATTAATAGCATGCAATCGGGAAAGCTGCGAATTTCGTCCAGATTGAAGCCCATCGCCATTAGGCGCTGCAGTTGCTTGACCTGGGTAACGGCCACCGGCGCGAATTCGCGATAACCATTCTCGGCTCGTGTCGAAGCCAGCAGACCGTGCTGATCATAGTGACGAATTGAGCGCACGCTGGTCCCGGTTGCCCGTGCCAGCGCACCGATTTTCAGCGTGGTTGTGGAGATAGTTTGGCTCATGAGTTGAACGATATCATTTTTTGTTTGACTATGACACCAGTGTCAGCGTTTAGGATGCAATCTTTGATTTAACCGGAGTTCAAAATGATATCTTCAAAAGTCTTTATCCACTGGCGAGGCTGGTTGGCTGGGTTGATCCTTATGGGCCTATCTGCAATGGCGCAGGCCGCTGCACAATCCTACACGGTGACCGCGCCTGACGGGGTGGCCATAGCCGTTCAGGAAGCAGGAGACCCGAATGGTCAGCCCATCGTTTTCATTCATGGCTTGCTGGGTAGTCATCTAAGCTGGGAAAAGCAGGTCAATAGCCCCGAACTACAGCGGTACAGACTGATTACCTACGATATGCGTGGCCATGGTATATCCGGCCAGCCCGAACGTGCCGATGCCTACAGCGATGGCCGGCGCTGGGCTGATGATCTGGCTGCGGTCATTGCGGGATCAGGAGCCCGGCAGCCTGTCGTCGTGGGGTGGTCGCTGGGGGCAGCCGTGGTAACGAATTACCTGGCGATATACGGCGACCAGAAGATCGGCGGCGCGGTGTATGTGGGTGGCGTGATCGAGCTGGCGCCCGGGCTGATTGTTTCGCACCCCCGTGTATACAGGGGGATGGCATCGCCTGATTTGAAGACCCACCTTGATGCCGAGCGTGAGTTTGTGCGCCTGTGTTTTGCCAAACAGCCTGACGCCGTCACTTACCAGCGGCTATTGGCCAATGCCGCTATGGCCTCCGAGAACATGCAAAATGCGGTGCAGAAGATGTCGCTAGACGCTCCTAGGGGACTTGGAGCCATGAAAAAGCGGTTGTTGCTAGTCTATGGCGCAGGCGATGCGCTGGTTCAGGCGCAGCCTTCCTTCAAGCGGGCAAAGGAGCTGAACCCCGGAGTGATCGGTAAGTTTTATCCCGAGTCTGGGCATTCTCCCTTTCTTGAAGAGGCAGGGCGTTTCAATCGTGATCTTGCCGCCTTTGTTGACGCTGCTACTGCAAGGCGTTAATGCGACACCGCCATCGCTCTTATTGCAATGCGCTGTGAACGATCGCACTATTAATCGCGTGTTACCTGCTGCTCAAATACCATATGCTAAAAAACAATCCGGAGAAGAAAAAATGAATGAGCTGGTGCGCGCCAATCTGAAGAATGGCAAGTTAAATGCGATTTATAAAAAATATCACCAGACCGATTTGCCTACAGATGTAGTTGCGTTGGGCAATTGGTTTGACTTGCAGTCGATCGCTCAAAGTTAATGCAGCGTTGGTGGGCGTGTGAAAATCTACATGCCCACCAACGCTGCTTTTGGTTCATATTGCAGGGTGCCTGAGTAATCGGGATTGCCCATTAGGGGTTCCAATTCGTATGCCGTGGCTGCCAGTCTCTGACATAGCGGTTGGTATCTGTCGCTACGCAATCTGCAACCCCTTACCCTTTATTTCGATGCCTTTTTTGCTTTCTTTGCCTTCTTGACCTGGCTGCCAGGCGGTTTTGTCAGAATTGCGCTCGCAATAAGATCAAAAAGATAATCCCCCCGCGGCGTAAATGCGGGCTGGTCGCCGACCCAGCCGAGCGCGGACATGAGGGCGAACAGGTCAATCCCTTGCATATCGGGGCGCGCTGTCCCCTCAGCCTGGGCACGCTGCAATAGTCGTGCACCCGCTTCGTGTACTGCTGCGCAGGAAGCGAAAAGCGCGGACTCCGGGTCCTCGTGGGCGCTGGCCATCAAGGCCACCACGCCGCTATAGCTCAGAACGAACGCCACGCCTTCACGAAACCACGACACGAGCGCTTCGTCTGGGGGCGCGGACGTCTCAAGTTCAACTGCCTTTTGCGTGAGTGCGTCCAGGTTTTCGCGCAGCAAGGCGTCGAACAAGGCTTCACGCGTGGGGAAATGGCGTAGCAGGGTGGCCAGCCCCACGCCGGCACGACGTGCGATATCCCGCATGGACGCATCGGCGCCATGCTCGCTAACCACGCCACGCGCGACTGAAAGAACATGGTCGTAATTTTTTTTTGCGTCAGCTCGCATAAATTTCCTTGACAAATGAATCACTGATCCGTATTCTAAATAAACGGATCAGTGATCCGGTTATTTCAATCATGATTAATTTATGATTTTCTTCATGATGTGGATCACTGATCCATAAGATACAGCACATTCGTGCAAATGGGAATAGAAACGTGGCTTTACGCCACAAAAGGAACTGTTATGGGAAAGCTAGAAGGTAAGGTTGCCGTTGTTACGGGTGGATCCAGCGGCATGGCGCTGGCCAGTGCCAAGCGATTTGTTGAAGAGGGCGCCTATGTGTTTATCACCGGCAGAAGGCAAGAGGCACTGGACGAAGCCGTTAAGCTTATCGGTCGAAATGTGACCGGCGTGCGTGCGGACTCGGCTAATTTGGACGATCTTGACCGCCTGTTCGATACAGTTAAGCGGGAGAAGGGAAAGATTGACGTCCTGTATGCAAGTGCCGGTACGGGCGAAGCCGTCCCGTTGGGCGAGATTACCGAGCAGCATTTTGATACGACCTTCAACCTGAATACGCGCGGCACGCTGTTTACGGTTCAGAAGGCGTTGCCGCTATTTAACGATGGCGGGTCGATCTTTATGACCGGGTCTATTGCGTCTGTGAAAGGGTTTCCTGATTTCAGCGTATATGCGGGTAGCAAGGCAGCGTTGCACGCCTTCGCACGCGGCTGGCTTAACGAGTTGAAGGGCAGAAAAATCCGGGTAAATGTGCTCAGTCCCGGGCAGATCGCTACACCGATCCAGGAGCAGCTTTTTGACGAAGCAACCATTCGAGCTTTCGAATCCCTGGTTCCACGCGGCCAGATGGGTAAGCCTGAAGAAATTGCGTCAGCCGCGCTGTTTCTTGCTTCAGACGATTCGAGCTTTGTAAATGGCGTGGAGTTGTATGTTGATGGCGGTACTGCGGCCATCTGAGGTCGCGCCGGGAATGTACAGCCAACAAATAGTGCTCGAAAATCACGCCAAAAGCGTGCGGCCTGGCCCGGTCAACTTGAAAAAGACGATATGGGTTATGCCGATCAACATGGAATCCCGATCACAAGACGGGATTAATTGAGGTGATTGTCCGGCGGTTGCGGTCATATCCGTACCAGCTACCGGTCACCAAATAATGTGGGTCGTGGTTAATCACAAGGTCCACGAAATGGAGAATTAACATGAGTTATTCAATAATTGGTTTTGGTTCGGTAGGCCAGGCGCTTGCCCGGGCATTCGCAAGAAAGAACATCGAAGTAAGCGTTGCCTGCCGACGTGCGCCCGAGGCGTTGACGCAGCAGGCACAAGCGATTGGGCCGACCGTTGTACCCACGACGCTGCAGGAGGCTATCGCGTCCGACATAATCTTCCTGGCAGTGCCGTTTCGGGAACATCGCGAAGTGGCCAAGTTATTGCCAAGCTGGCGTGGTAAGACGATTGTCGATGCGACAAATGCCTATGGTATTCCTGAAGACGAGCTGGAAGGGCAACCGTCGGCCGCCGTTGTGGCCAAGGCGTTTACCGATGCCAGCGTTGTAAAGGGCTTTAACCACCTGGTTGCTGCCGTTCTGGGCGCTGATCCGAGCGTGAATGGCGGCAGCCGTGTCGTGTTTTTATCCAGCGATGATGAACATGCCGTGCCTCCAGTCGCGGCGCTGGCGGAGCAACTGGGTTATGCACCGATTGCGCTGGGGCCACTCAAGGAAGGCGGTGCGCTGGTTCACGGCAGCGGCAATACCTGGGGGAAATTGATTTTCAAGGATCTGGTCAGGTTCAAATAGCGGGGTGGCAAGCATACCTGCACCTGAGCAGGTGTCATTGACCAGCGCCCTTACTGGGTGCTGGTCAATTGCTGCTCGCGGCGCACCCGTGCTTCTTCTTCCAGGCGACTATCTTCCAGTTCCCGCAGCAGGCTTTCCATATCCACGGGGCTGGCATCGGGCTCCACATAGCCGGTCAGTTCGACATCCACGTTAAGTTCGCCCGCTTCGTAAAGCGCCCAGATTTCCTTGCCATAGCTGGCAGACAGAAGCTCCGGGGCAAAGCGCCCGAAATACGCAGCAAGGTTGTTCACATCGCGAACCAGCATTGCGCACGCTTCTGTGTTCGCAGCGGCGTCAACGGCTTGGGGCAGATCAATAATGACCGGGCCATCGGCGGCAAGCAGGATGTTGTATTCGGACAGATCACCGTGTATGACGCCTGCGCAAAGCATGCGTACCACCTGGTTAAGCAGCATGGCGTGTAGTTGCAGCGCACGTTCCTGGGTCAGGTCCACGTCGTTAAGGCGCGGCGCCACATCGCCCTCTGCATCCACGACCAGTTCCATCAGCAATACGCCGTCGGTGCATATATAGGGCTGCGGTACGCGCACGCCGGCATTGGCCAGCTGAAATAATGCGTCCACTTCGGCGTTCTGCCAGACTTCTTCCTGCATCTGGCGGCCGTAGCGGCTGCCTTTTTCCATGGCGCGGGCCTGCCTGCTATTTTGTACCTTGCGGCCGTCCCGGTACGACGCGGCCTGCCGGAAGCTGCGCTGTTTGGCGTCTTTGTACACTTTTGCGCAACGCGTGGCGTCGCCGCTGCGTACCACGTACACGGTGGCTTCTTTGCCGCTCATGAGTTGGCTGAGCACTTCGTCGATAAGGCCTTCTTCAAGGAGCGGCACAAGCCGCTTGGGCACTTTCATGCAACCGCCAATAGTGAGGGGCAGCATAAGTGCTGAATGGGGGGGTGAAACGGAAAAAGGGGGGAAAGAGATGAATTCATGCGCTATTGTAAGGGAGGTGGTAACTCACGGAGCGACAATTTCGATATTTCGCTAATGAAATCAACGACAAAACCCTCTCCGCATAGTCATCCATGGCTTCTGGAGCAGCGTGTTAGGAGAGCATTCATCCCCATTTATGGCTAGAACTGGGCCTTGAACACCAGGAAGTTTTAGCTGGCGCCGGGACCAGAATCGAACCTGTAGCCCTTGCGGCGGGCAATTCCCGGTGCTGCACCGCAATTCATCTCGCCTTAGGCCGCGTCTGTCGCATCGGTATTGGCAAGGCTGTTTAAGCTTTAAAACTGAGTCATTACCCCTTCATGCATAATGAGTGTGCCGTGGGGCAATGAAAGGACAGCAAATAGGGAGGGGCACATTGACGCGCCGATCGGCGCGCTCGCCATTCTATGAATGAAGCCGACGAAAGAATGAATTTTATTCACTTTAAATATGACTAATGCAATATAGACTGCCCCCTTTGCATCACAAATGTCTAGATTGCTGAAATTAAAAGAAGAAAATTTGAGCAGCGTTAAATAGATAAATGTGGGTTATATCCTGGGAATTAAGGCAGCAGCATAATGACTACAGAGTTTACATTTGCCATTAAGAGCACTTGTTTCGATGAAGACTATCGTCCTTCAGACAATACGCGAATTACCACCAACTTTGCCAATCTGGCCAGAGGCGAGAGCCGGCAAGAGAACCTGCGCAATACCCTTAAGATGATTGACAATCGTTTTAATGCCCTGGCGCATTGGGACAACCCCACTGGCGACCGCTATAGCGTCAACCTTGAAATTATCTCAGTTGAAATGCGCTTTGAAGGTCAAAGCAATGGTCGCGACCTGCCTGTGATTGAAATATTAAAGACGAGCGTAGTTGATCGTAAAACCAACGAATGCATTGAGGGTATTGTAGGAAACAATTTTTCTTCGTACGTGCGAGATTATGACTTTAGCGTGCTGCTGCCGGAATACGCCAGGCATCAGCCCGAATTCGGCGCGCCCGAGGATTTTGGACAATTGCATGGCAAGTTGTTCAAGTGCTTTGTGAATTCAAAGACTTACAAGGATAATTTCGCCAAAGCGCCTGTTATATGCCTGAGCGTGTCGAGCAGCAAGACCTATCATCGTTCTGAAAATCAGCACCCCGTGTTGGGCGTGGAATACCACCAAGATGAATATTCATTGACTGACGAGTACTTCAAAAAAATGGGGATGAAGGCCCGCTATTTTATGCCTGCCAATAGTGCGGCGCCGTTGGCCTTTTATTTTTCCGGCGATTTGCTGCGTGATTATACGGACCTTGAGCTCATTAGCACCATCAGCACGATGGACACCTTCCAGAAAATTTATCGGCCAGAGATTTACAACGCAAACTCTATCGCAGGCAAGTCTTATCAGCCGAGTTTGAAGCACCAGGATTATTCGTTGACCCGGATTGTTTACGATCGGGAGGAACGTAGCCGGCTGGCGGCCGAGCAGGGAAGGTATGCAGAGGAGCATTTCATCAAACCATACCGGGCGATTCTTGAGCAATGGTCCGCGCACTCCCATCTTTGAGAACCCAAACACACCATGACTACTATTGTGAAAAAATTATTACCCACTTCAACGGCTGGCAGCCTGCCTAAACCCGCCTGGCTTGCCGAACCGGAAAAACTCTGGTCCCCCTGGAAACTGCAGGAAGAGGGATTGATCGAGGGCAAGCAAGATGCGTTGCGACTGTCTTTACAGGAACAACAGCACGCGGGGATTGATATCGTTAGCGATGGTGAACAAACGCGCCAGCATTTCGTGACAACCTTCATTGAACACCTGGAAGGTGTGGATTTCGAGAACCGCAAGACCGTTAGAATTCGTGATCGCTATGATGCGAGCGTGCCAACGGTCGCGGGTGCCGTCGCCCGGCGCAAGCCCGTGTTTGTTGACGACGCCCGGTTTTTGCGTCAACAGACTAATCAACCGATCAAATGGGCCTTACCGGGTCCCATGACGATGATCGATACCCTGTATGATGCTCACTATCAAAGTCGCGAAAAACTGGCTTGGGAATTTGCCAAGATTCTTAATCAGGAAGCCAAAGAGCTGGAGGCTGCGGGTGTCGATATCATCCAATTTGACGAACCCGCTTTCAATGTGTTCTTTGATGAGGTGAATGATTGGGGTGTCGCTACGCTGGAAAGAGCCATTGAAGGACTAAAGTGTGAAACCGCGGTTCATATTTGCTATGGCTACGGCATCAAAGCGAATACGGATTGGAAAAAGACGCTGGGATCCGAGTGGCGGCAGTATGAAGAAGCGTTCCCCAAGTTGCAGAAGTCCAGTATCGATATTGTCTCGCTGGAATGCCAAAACTCGCGCGTTCCCATGGATCTGATCGAACTGATTCGCGGTAAAAAAGTGATGGTGGGCGCCATTGATGTGGCCACAAACACCATTGAAACACCCGCTGAAGTGGCCGATACGCTGCGAAAAGCCCTGCAGTTCGTGGATGCCGATAAGCTCTATCCGTGCACCAATTGCGGCATGGCGCCATTGTCGCGTAGCGTCGCCAGAGGCAAGCTAAATGCGTTGAGTGCCGGAGCGGACATCGTTCGCAGGGAACTGGCCAACTGATTTTCTGTTGGGGCATGGTCGTTGCGAGCTGCTCGTGACGACCAGGCACGGGCTAAGGACGAACGTCTGGCTACCTGGCCGGACTGCTTTCCCTTAGCACTTTCAAGCTACTTCCTGTATTTCAATTGCATCATGTCACTTTCCACTACTGCGATTGAGCCTTTGCGTTTTCGCGAAGCGCTCGGGCACTACGCTTCCGGCATCACGGTGATCACATCGCACTTCGAAGACGAGCCCATTGGCTTTACCTGCCAGTCGTTTCATAGCGTGTCCATGGACCCGCCGCTGGTGTCGTTCAACGTGATGACGCGTTCGGCCAGCTATCCCAAAATTCGCCAGGCAGGTCGCTTCGTTGTCAATATTCTGTCCGACGAGCAGGTGGCGCTTTCCAGGCAGTTCGCCCAAAGCGGCACGGACAAGTGGCGCGACGTCCAGTGGCAGGCGTCGCCCCTGGGTAGCCCGATCCTTGCCGGCTGCCTTCACTGGCTTGATTGCGAAATATATGCTGAATACGCTGCCGGGGATCACTTGATTGTTATTGGTCAAGTGAAATCGTTGAAGTTGCAGGAGGATGCCCGCTTGCAGCCGTTGCTGTATTTCAAAGGGCAGTATCGAAACATCGCCACGCCTTGCGCAGTTTGACAGTGTCAGCGAGCAGTCTATGTTACGGCGTAACCCCTTCTATCTGCGCCAGGATAGGTTCGACCTGTTGACGCAGCCATTCGGACGCCGGGTCTCGATCTGAATGCGCCGCCCAAACCATCGAAATGGGTGTCACGGTAAAGTCGAACGGCACCGGACTGGTCGCCAGCCCCATCAATGGCCCGTAGCAGTTGGCGATCCGTGACGGCAGGGTGGTAATGACTGGCGTGGACATAACGGTGCTGAGCACGGTCAGAAACTCCGGCGCCGCCATAACCACATCGACTTCCACGTTGGCGGTGCGCATCGCATACTCCAAACAGCCGCGGATACTCGCGTTTTGGGAAACCAACGCATGCCGCTGCGCCAGGTAGGCGCTCTGGCTGATAGGCACCGCCAGATCAAGCAATTTGGGGTTGAAGCAGCACGTTAGTGATTGTTCAAAGAGCAATTTGCGGCGGTGCCGCTCGGCGCCGTCGCCAAAACAGCCGACCGCCAGATCGATCACGCCATCATCTAACATCCGGTGTACCTCGTCCGGCTGTGCCGGTCGTGCCAACAGTTTGATGCCCGGCGCGTAGCTTTGAACCTGGGCGGTCAGGCTCGGCATCAGCAGAACCTCCAACTCGCTCGAAAAGCCGATTGAGAACGTCCGCGTTTCTTCCTGCGGGCGGAAGGTTTCGCGTGTCGTGATGGCATGCTGTGCCTGCTCGAGCAGCCGGCCGATCGGCAACGCCAGGGCGAGCGCGCGCGGCGTCGGTTTCATCACCTGCCCGACGCGGATGAAGAGCTCGTCATCCAGCAGCAGGCGCAGCGTACTGAGGTTATGACTCATCGCCGACTGCTTGATTTTCAGACGGGTTGCCGCGCGGGTGACGCTGTGCTCGCGCATCAGGGCGTCAAAGGCCACCAGCAAATTCAGGTCGAAAGACCATAAATTGAAATGATCGATGGAGGACATTATTTGAATCGATTTGTTAAATACATACCGCAAGTTTAAACTACAAACATGATTTCAACCAGCGGGATTTTCAACATGATTCATCCGAACAAAACGTACAAGATAGGCGACGTTACCGTCACAAAAATCGAAGAAATGCGCCTGAATGTGGCAACACCGGCATTCCTCTACCCGAACTGGGACGCAGCCGAACTTAACCCTAATCTGCACTGGCTGACGCCAAGTAATATGGACGCAGGCACCGGTAATCTGATCCAGAGCATCCATGCCTGGCTGGTGCGCACGCCAGAGCATACTATCCTGATCGATACCGGCTCGGGCAACGACAAGGAGCGGCCACGCAACCCGATTTTTCACCAACTGAGCACGCCCTTCCTGCAACGCCTTGCCGCCGCAGGCGTGCAGCCCGAAGACGTTGACTACGTGCTGCACACCCACCTGCATGTCGATCACGTCGGCTGGAACACGCAACTGATCGACGGCCGCTGGGTGCCGACCTTTCCTAATGCCCGCCACGTGTTCTCTCAGGCGGAAGAGGACTACTACGGCAGCCCTGACAGCCACAACGAAGTGAACGTGCCCAGCTTCGGCGTGTTCGAGGATAGCGTGGCGCCGATCATCGCCTCCGGCCAGGCCGAACGCATCAGCAACGAGGGCGGTGACTACCTGGAGCACTTTAGCTTCCGTCCGACCAAGGGTCACAGCATCGGCCATATGTCGATCGAACTGTGCTCCAGGGGTGAGACAGCGCTGTTCACCGGCGATGTGATGCACCACCCAATGCAAGTGGTGCGACCGGACTGGAACTCGGTATTTTGCGAGTGGCAGGAGGCCGCGCGCGCATCGCGCCGCTGGGTGCTGGAGCAAGGCGCCGAACACAATATGCTGCTGTTTACCCCGCACTTTGCGGAAACCTCAGCCGGCTATGTGACACGTCAGGGCGATCGTTTCGCCTGGCGCTACGAGTAATGGATCAGGAGCTACTTATCATGAGTGAGAACATTGTTATCAACGGAACCGAAGTTATCTTCGAGCAACTGCGCGTTGCCACCAGCACACCAGGCATCGACCTGTACGTGCGCAATAAGCGCTCCGCTGCGTTAAAGACATTTACGCCGGAACGCACGATTGTGATGGTGCATGGCGCCACCTTCTCGTCCGGCAGTCTGTACGACGTACCGTTCAATGGCATGTCGTTCATCGACTACCTCGCCGCCGCGGGCTATGACGTCTACGCGCTGGATGTACGCGGTTACGGCCATTCGGCTCGGCCGCCGGAAATGGAGCTGCCGGCCGAGCAGAGCCAGCCAGTAGTCAAGACCGATACCGGCGTGGCGGACCTTGGCACCGTGGTCGACTATGTGCTGAAACGGCGCAGTCTGCAGAAAGTGTCCGTGTTTGGCATGTCCTGGGGCGGCACGGTCGCAGGCGCCTATACCAGCCGCAATAACGACAAGGTGCATAAGCTGGCCCTGCTTGCGCCACAGTGGCTGAGCGACAAGCCGATTCCGATCGACGCCGGCGGCAAACTCGACGCCTGGCGCCTGGTCCCGGTGCGGCAGAGCAAGGAACGGTGGCTGAGCACCGCGCCGGAACAGGGCCGTGCATCCCTGGTGCCGGAAGGCTGGTTCGAGCAATGGGCTGACTTCACCCTGGCCGAGGATCCGTGGAGCCGCGAGCGCACGCCGGACCAACTGCGCGCAAGCAACGGCCCAATCCAGGACATCCGCGACTATTGGCGCGCCGGGCGCAAGTATTATGAGCCAGCCGACATCCGGGTGCCGGTGCTGCTGGTTCACGGCGAGTGGGACGTAGACGTGCCGATCGATCTTGCACAGGCGCTGTTTTCTGAGCTTCGCAATGCGCCATATCGTCAGTGGGCGGAAATTGGCGAGGCCACCCATCTGCTGTTGCTGGAGAAGAATCGCTTGCTGGCGTTTCAGGCGGTCCGGGACTTCTACGACCGCAGTTACACGCCAGAGACTGCGCAGCACGCACACCAGGCTTCACACGTTGCAGAGCTAAATCCGCTCTGAACGCTGGTATTTGTTAGGGTTTTTAGAGTGGCGCCCCGTGCCGGAATCGAACCGGCACGCATTGCGGCGGGGGATTTTGAGGCGTTGTAGCTGCACTGTGCCGGAAGTTCGGCACAGTGCAAGAATGACGATGACTGGAAAACGCGATGTTTACCTAATCATAGCGCCTCAGATAGAAGACCATAAGTCTGCATCGCAGCTGGTGTATAGCGCAAACCGGCAGCTGCTTGCGGCGCAAAAGCTTTTTCCACCGAAGACATTCAAGAGCCATAAGGGAGGTAGCAAAACCGTGGAGCAAGAATTTCTGTATCGGGTTAATGAAATGAACGACAAGCCGTCGCCGCATAGTCGGACATGGCGTCTACATGCGCATTTGAGCGTCACGGCTGGCTCCCGGAGACTGGCCTGTTATACGTTTGAAAGCGCGACTGAATGCGGCCTGAGACGTATAACCCAGCCGCTGTGCTACGGCGTCAATAGATACTTTGTCATGAGCCAACCATTGACTGGCCAGACGCATTTGCAACTGCGTGGCATAGCGTAAGGGTGGCACACCGATAGTGGCCTGGAATCGTTGCGCGAAAACGGAGCGAGAAATGTGTGATTCTGCGGCCAGCTCTGCGACAGTCCAATCACGGCCGGGTTGCCGGTGCAATGCCAGTATGGCGCGAGCCAGCCGGGGATCACGTAGCGCAGCGACCAGACCAGAGGCGTTCTCGCAACCGCATTCGATCCAGCCACGCACAATCATCGCCGCCGCCACCTCAGCCAGCCGTGCCATAATGCCGGCAAAACCGATTCGACCTGCGCAAATTTCACGTTTCATAGAATCAAGAATAGGCACTAAACCGGGGTAGCGTTCTGCCTGCGTGTCAGCCACCATAACGGTCGGCATCAGTTTACCTAACCCCTGCATACCGCCAAGATCAAACTCCATACAACCATAAAACAGAATCGCGCTTGGCGTGGGTTGCGTACTTGGGCAAGTGTTTACACCGCTGACCGTCTCTCCAAGAGGCGCAGCACCGAAGTTGTCGATATTGTGAACGGGAGTCTCTGGTTCGGATAGCAGCTGATGCGCTGCGCCCTGGGGAATTAACACCGCGTTGCCGGCTGACAACTCGTGCATGACCCCATCTTCGGTTCGCAAGATCGCTTTACCGACAGCCAGGAAATGGAAGTAAGCGTGTCCTACTTTGGGCTCAAAACCGATCCCAAAGCTTGGGCCTGTTTGAATGCGGCGGTACTGTACTCCGCGCAGGCGCATGCCGGCTAGTAGTTCGCTAATGAGTTCTGAGGATAGGGCGAATGGATTTTTCTGTGTCATTTCAGGAGTTTTGATCAAAACATCAAGACTTTTCATCATAGATCATCCGGATGTTTCGGTCTAGACTTTGGGCTGTAACTTTTTGAGGATTTGTTGAAATGAGCAATGATGTCTGTGGCACGGTTTCTGTGCAAAGCGCTGTTAAACCATCCGGCGTGGAACCAGCCTGGATGGCTGTCTTCTCATTGGCAATGGGCGTATTCGGGTTATTAACGGCGGAGTACCTTCCCGCCAGCCTGTTGACACCCATGGCCTACGATTTTGGGGTATCGGAAGCGCTGGCTGGACAAGCCGTGACCGTAACCGCTGTCGTTGCCTTGTTTGCCGGACTGCTGGTTCCGGGGCTCACGCGCATGCTTGACCGGCGCGTGGTGCTGTTGGGCTTTACGATATTGATGATCGCCTCCAATCTGCTGGTGGCATTGTCGTCCAACCTGACCGTGTTACTGATTATGCGAATTCTGCTGGGCATCGCCCTGGGCGGCTTTTGGAGTATGGCTGCTGCGGTGGCAATGCGCCTGGTCCCGGTAAGGCTCGTGCCACGGGCGCTCTCTATTATCTTCAGCGGCATTGCCGTCGGAACGGTGGTGTCTGTGCCGCTCGGCAGCTATCTGGGAGGCCTGTACGGCTGGCGCAGCGCATTTTTTGCAGCTGCTGCGGTTGGCGGGATCACGCTGATCTTCCAATTATTTACGCTTCCCAGCATGGCACCGCTCAGGATGGCACGAACAGCATCGGTTTTGGAGCTGCTGCGCCGGCCTGGAATTGGAATCGGTATGCTGGGTTGCGTGCTTGCCCATACTGGTCAATATGCGCTTTTCACTTATATTCGACCCGCTCTGGAAAGCCTGGCTCACATTGATATTGATGGTTTATCGCTCATGCTGCTGGGGTTCGGTGTCGCCAACTTTGTCGGTACACTTCTGGCTGGTTGGCTTATGGAACGTAGCTTGCGAGTCACACTGGTGCTAATGCCGGCTCTGGTTGGCGTCGCGGCGCTGGGCATGATCTGGCTGCCAGTGGAAAGTACAGGGTTGATGTTGTTGGTAGCCCTTTGGGGGCTGGCGTTCGGCGGTGTGCCGGTCGCCTGGTCCAATTGGGTAGCGCGCGCGGTTCCCGATCAGGCGGAGACCGCAGGCGGTATGGTTGTTGCTTCGGTGCAGTCTTCCATTGCGGCAGGCGCAGCGCTAGGTGGTATGGTATTTGGTTTCGGGGGCGTCACGGGCGTTTTCGTCATCGCTGGCGTCGTAATGCTGTTCGCTGCGTTGGTCATTGCTTTGCGTGTATCAATTGCATCGTCCCAGCATGGGGAAGCAGTCAGCCCGGCTACGCAAAGCTGAGCCGCGTAAATCGACTTCCAAACGTCCCTTTGATGGCTGAACACTACTCGATAAATTGACATATCGGTAAATTTCGATATAATCGAGTTATGGACTTACTTGAAATATTCAAAGCCCTCTCGAACCGTACGCGTCTTGATATCCTGAGACGCCTGAAGGACCCTGTGAATAACTTCCCACCGCAAGACGAGGGGGACGTTCATACGGTCGGCGTCTGCGTAAGCAGTATTCAAGAGGGTGTTGGGTTGTCGCAGTCCACGGTCTCTGACTATCTGGCCACTTTGCAAAGAGCAGGTCTGGTTGAAGTTCAACGCATTGGTCAGTGGACCTACTATAAACGCAACGAAGAAGCCATCAGTGCGCTTGCCGAACTCATCGGTAAAGACCTGTAATTTTTTTATCTCTATATATCGAAAAATCCCGATATTCCTTTTTAACGAAATGAGGATCTAATGAAAGCAATCACACTTAACACCTTTGGCGGCCCGGAAGCTTTTGAACTTTCTGAGGTGCCCAAGCCGGTGCCTGGAGCAGGGCAAGTTTTGGTTCGTGTCCACGCAACGTCCATCAACCCCCTGGACTATCAGGTCCGGCGCGGAGACTACCCCGACCTGGTGCCACTTCCGGCCATTACCGGACACGATGTGTCTGGCGTGGTCGAGGAAATCGGCCCAGGCGTGACCACCTTCGCCCGGGGTGACGAGGTCTGGTATACGCCCCAGATCTTTGAAGGTTCGGGAAGCTATGCCGAGTACCATGTTGCTGCCGAAAGCATCATAGGCAAGAAGCCGGCTACGCTTAGTCATCTTGAAGCCGCCAGCCTGACTCTGGTCGGCGGCACCGCATGGGAAGCACTTGTTGTGCGAGCGGGCCTGCGAGTAGGGGAGAGCATTCTGATACACGGCGGCGCAGGCGGGGTCGGGCATGTGGCCATTCAATTGGCGAAGGCTATCGGTGCCAGGGTAATTACAACTGTACGTGAGGCAAACTTTGACTTCGCCCGCAGCATGGGCGCCGATGTTGTCATCGACTACGCGAAAGAAGATTATGTCCAGGCTGTTATGCGAGAAACCGCAGGCCAGGGCGTTGACGTTGTTTTCGATACCATTGGTGGCGACACCCTTGCTCGTTCTCCGGATGTGCTTGCACAACTGGGTCGCCTGGTTTCGATTGTTGATATTGCGCAACCACAAAACCTTATTAACGCCTGGGGCAAGAATGCCAGTTATCACTTCGTGTTCACAAGACAGAATCGCGGCAAGCTTGATGAGCTGAGCGCGTTGGTTGAACGTGGGCAGCTGCGGCCACATGTTGGAGCCACTTACTCGTTAGCGGATATTCCGCTAGCGCATGCTCGTCTTGAGAGTGCTCATAATGGGTTGCGGGGGAAGATTGCTATTGCTGTGGTGTAGTGAGAGGATCCGGGCGCTGTATACGCTTAGACGTATACGGGGTCTGCGAAAGGACGATCACGCAATTGCCGGATATGGCCGAAGTGGAAAACATCCGCAATCCCGTTGCAAACTCATTAAATATCAATGACAGGATTGAGGTGACTCGTGAAGTCTGGGTCATGTCCGGCGGTTGGACAGTTTTTTATGAACCAATGATAAGATTTTCAAAGACGGTGAAGGTCTTTATTTTTCCAATGAATGTTGCTCCATCCGCATGAAGTCGTTTTGCTTCGGGCGACAGATTAGCTTTTTTAAGAGCATCAATGTCGTCATACCAAAGCTCAGCGATACCATCAATATCGGCTTCGATAACCGGAATGTCTTGGCGGAAACGCTCCTCCACAATATTGGACTGGATATAACGCCGAAGGCCCGGAACGGCGTGTGCCAGCGGGGCGTGTTTCTCCACCCAGTGGGTCATGAATTCTTCGTGTGACATGCCTTCTTTTCGTGTAAGCAACGAAATACTTTTGATCATTTAGAGTTTCCCCGAGAGTAAATTACTGTACAACAATATCAGCCGTTTTTATGACGGTTGTCCATAGTTTAGAATCGTTCGTGATTCGTTCGCCTAATGCACTGGATGTACTGGAAGCTGCGTCCATGCCCAGAGTATGAAGACCGTCCTTGTACTTGGAGGATTCGGCAACTGTTTTGACAGCCGCGTTAAGTTTCTCGATCACTTCTGCGGGCGTTCCAGCGGGTGCGAAAACCCCATACCAGCTAAGTGGTTCAAAGCCCTTTAAGCCCAATTCAGCAAAGGTAGGAGTGTCGGGAAGGGTATTTATTCGTTTACTGGAAGTGACGGCAAGAGCACGCAAATTTCCCGCTTTAAGCTGTTCCTGACCCGCCACGGCCGCATCCACGACAAACGTAATTCTGCCGCCAATGACATCAATGAGTGCGGGCGCTGTTCCCTTGTAAGGTATGTGCTGAATATCGATGTTCGCACGGTTCTTTAGCAATTCACCCCATAAGTGCCCTGAACTTCCGGGACCGGCTGAGCCGAAAGTGACCGTGCCGGGATTCGCCTTTGCATATGAAAGCAAATCATTCAGCTCTTTTGCGGGAAAATCTTTATCAGTGAAGAGTACGCTGGCAAATGTTGAAGTCAGACTAATCGGTGCTAATTGGCTGACTTTATAGCTTAATTTCTCTCCAAAAAGAGCGGGGTTAACCGTCATCATTCCTGCTGAAGAATATAACAGCGTATATCCGTCTGGGTTTGCATTGGCAACGAACGAGGCTCCGATAGCGCCGCTTGCTCCTCCCTTGTTTTCGATATAGATTTTTTGATTAAGTTCTTTTGACAACTCGTCGGCAAACAATCTTGCTGAGGTAGTGGCCGATCCGCCTGGAGCGAAAGGAACAACTAGTCGGATTCCCTTTTCCGGAAATTCTGCGTAAGCAACCGAGGACGCAATTGCTAACAAGCTTATTGCTATACCTGACTTGATTAATGATTTCATAAAGATTCCGTACGTATAGAACTGATTTAAGCCGAATTTATTTGATCATTGAAGTATCTTGAGATACGTATTGATTGCATCAGCAATGGCGTCAGGCTGTTCTGGCAACAGAGCGTGGCCAGCGTCAGCAATTTGAGCGGTGGTTACACGCTCATCTCCCAGGTCGTGGCTTAATTGCCAGCTATCGCTCTTTGACCAAGTATGCCAAACCAGAAATGTGCAATAAGCCTCATCAAAAATCTCCTCATTAATTTGTTCTTTGTTCGCAGCTGCACACTGTGTTTGAATCGTGATGTGAGCGACCGAGTTTGTATATTCAAATTGTTGTTGGAAATGCTAATCTGTTTTGATAATTATGTCAATAAGTTATACTATTGACCTTTATGAGACATAATATTTAAACTTTCGAGCTTTGACTTTTTCCAATCCAAGCCATGACCAAGGCGACGAAAAAAAGTGAACAATAGGTGTGCTATGAATTTCCGGTAATTATAAAAAGGAGACATAAATGAAATATTTAGGACTGATGGCAACTTTGGGTGTGTCAATTTCTTTGTTCGGCTGCGCATCCAATAAGACTGAAACCGGCCCGATGAGCATTGCTAAACAAGGCAGCTTCTTTGTTGGCGGAAAAAATATCAAATCAAATTCGGTATCAAACTTACCCATCTACTCGTCATCGGGGACAATTGCGGTAGACCAGGTATATGTCCACTACCAAAAACCGACAGAAGCAAAAAATACATCTGTGGTCTTAATCCATGGTTGTTGCTTGACCGGCAAGACTTGGGAGTCTACCCCGGATGGCCGAATGGGATGGGATGAATTATTCGTACGGAATGGTTTTTCTACGTACGTCGTGGATCAAGCCTCGCGAGGTCGGTCTGCCGTCGATCCATCGACCCTCATTGCAGTCAAAGGTGGTCGCCAGACTTCTAAGCAATTGCCGATGGTGAATCACGTATCGCAGGAGGATGCGTGGGAGGTTTTCCGTTTCGGACCCAAATATCCAGAAGTTTATCCTGGCATGCAATTCCCACTAGATGCTCAGGCAGAGTTCTGGAAGCAAATGGTTCCAGACTGGATAAGAGCATTACCCAAACCAACTCCCACGGTGCCCGCATTGTCTGAACTGGCTCAGAAAATCAATGGCGCAGTGCTTATTAGCCACTCCCAATCTGGTATTTTCCCCTTTGAAACGGCAAAATTGAACCCTGCTGGTATCCGTGCAATTGTATCGATTGAACCAGGCGCGTGCCCTGCAGCAGATGAAGACTTGTCTTATCTGAAAGGTATCCCTGTATTGGTTCTTTGGGGCGATTATGTGAACAAATCTCCACGCTGGGAACCGCGGCTAAAGGCATGCAAGGAATTCGTAGAAGCAGCGAATAAAGCAGGAATCAAAGCACAAAATGTGATGTTGAGCGATTTAGGCATGACTGGTGCGTCACATATGCTCATGCAGGACAAAAATAGCATTCTGATAGGTAAATGGTTGATCGGTTGGATTAACCAGAACGTGAAAAGCTGATTTTTTTATCCGAGTTTTTACCTATAGCGCAGCTCTGCGCGTTCCATTGGGGGATAAGAAAACATCAGGGGAAAGCCAGTACATCAATATTTCGATTGTGCTTGATGAGTTACCGTCGAAAACGGTAGGGCTGGCTTTTCACCAGCATGTATAGTTGTATTCGCTATGCTAATGAGTAAGCACAGCAGTGGCGACAAGTCATGTTACGGGGTAACTCCCTCTATCTGCACCAGGATGCCACGCGTCGGCGTTTAGTGGCATGTCCGGCGTATAGAGTTGGGCATGGGCGTCAACCAGGTGCGTCTCGCGCAGGGTGGGCATAACCGCCGGCGCTGCGGGACGCCATCAGACAGCATAATTTCAGCTGCTGGAATTTCTCAAATGCTGCATTGACTCAGCACTGCCTCCCCCCTATCGTGTACTTCACTTGACCGCCATCGATTCCACATAGAGAAATAGGATACAACACATGAGTCGTTCAGCTAACTGTCCACCGCAACCCTCACTCCCTAGCGCCGTCAGACGCACCGTACTCATGTCGCCCGTCCTGTTCGCAGGGGTGAGCACCCTCGCGCAAGCGGCGCCTTTCTCGTCGAACAAGCCGGCACCGCTGCCGGTGGGCCAGATGCCACTACAGGTCTATGGCAACCTGGATACGCTGGAGTTTGCGCCCGTGCTGCTGGCTGGGGCGACCCGTGAGGCCGGCCGCATAGAGATCAAGCGCGGCGGCATCTTGAGCCTGTATGATCAAAAAAGCGATTTGCCCAACCTGAAGGCCAAGGGGCGCTCGCATGCTGCCACGAACTCCGAAACCCAGGCCCTGCGCTATTCGATTGCCAACCCTGATTTGCGTATTATCTTCACGGTGTCCGAAGGCGTATACCGTATCGTGGCGCGGCGCTCGGCGGGTATCAATACCTTGGCCGACCTGCGCGGCAAGCGCATTGGCACGATGCCCAGGACCTCTTCGGCGTATTACCTGCACCGCTGCCTGGTAAGCGCTGGCGTGAGCGATGAGGAAGTGACCGTCGTGCCCTTTGTATCAGGCACCGATAAGCCGCTGGCCATGATGAAGCAAGCCCTGCTAAAGCACGAGATCGACGCCGTGACCATCTGGGAGCCGCAGATGCAGCGCTGCGCGGATGCGCTGGGCGCGGACGCCGTCTCTTTCTTTAATGCAGCGGACTACCGCGAGCAGTTTAGCCTCATGAGCACTCAGGCCAACCTGAACGATCCCATCCTGCGCCCGCGCATCGTGTCTCTTGTGCAGTCGCTGGTCATCGCCTCGGAACAGATTCGCCGCGATCCACTACCTGCCAGAAAATTGGTCGCCGACGCAACCCGGCAGGATATCAACGTCATTGAGCGCGCCTGGCCGCACAATACCTACCCCGGCACACTGCTGGGCAATCTGCTGGACACGATGGTCGAAGAAGACGTCTGGGTTGCCAAGGAAACGGGGAGAGCGCCGCGTAGCCGCAGTCAGCTGGCGCCTCTGATCGACGATTCTATTTTGAACGAAGCGCTGCGGACGCAGTGGCTTCTCTAGCGCCCGAAGTCGCCATTCGTGGGGTTGTCCCGATGGGGCACCACCCACGTGTCACTTAACCAAACGATCTTGACTCACGTATACGGCACGTAGAGAGGGGCATCTTTGTTTGTCTTGGGCAGGATCCAGACGCGAAGAAATAAGTGTCTCGGGCTCGACGGCCCGGCGAAAGGGGGCTGGCATCTGCACAATTTCGCCCACCGTGGCATAGTCAATACCACCCAGACGAGTGGTTGGCCGGGCTTTGTTGGTATCGAAGCGGCCTTCTTATGTCCATAGCATCCAAAAATTCGAATCAATTTATCTTGAGCGCGTGATCTCGGATAACAGTCGCAATATCTTGCGCCTCTTGACGATATCTGGCGGAAAACTCTTCCACATTCTGCAATTCAATAACAATGCCCTCATCATGCAACCGTTGCTGAGTGGCTTCATCTTTGAGCGCCTCCTGAATCGCCGCGTTAAGCTTCGCTAACGTTTCCGTGGGCGTGCCAACCGGGGCAAAGATCCCGAGTGCGCCCGCCGCGTTGAAACCTGGCGCACCATGTTGCGCAATGACGGGCAGATCAGGAAAGGCGGGACTTGGATCGGGTGAGCCGATTGCCAGCGCACGTACCGCGCCGCTTTGCAGATGACCAGCTGCCAAGGACGTTGAGCTAAAGATTGCTTGCACACGACCTCCCAACATATCCGTCAGCATTTGTGCTGCGCCTTTGTACGGCACCGGCGTCAGCTTGAGTCCGAACGAGGCATTCAGGTACTCCAGGGCGAAATGGTTAGGTGAGCCGATCCCGCTGGTCCCAAAGTTGAAATGGTTAGGCTGTGATTTGACCAACGCCAAGAACTCATCAAATGTCTTTGCCGGAAAATCGGCAGGAACCAGCAGCAAGGTGGTCGGCCGACCCACCGACGCGACCGGCTGCAGATCGTCAACCGGATCGAACGCCAGGTTTCTATCCAGCGCCCTGCTTATCTGCAGCGAGGTATACGCCGTGAACAGAATGGTGTGCCCATCCGGGCGCGTCTTGGCAATCTGCCCGGCAGCAATGGCACCCGCCGCGCCGCCTTTATTCTCCGGCACGATCGTGCGATTCAGGATAGGGCCCAAAACCCCTGCAAGCTGACGAGCCACCGTATCAACAATGGCGCCGGGCGGATAGCCGATGATCATCGTCAAGGGAGAACTTGCTGGTGCCGCTGATTGCGCAAACCCGGGCGATGTCACCAACACGGCGGACACTGCGCCAACACGGAACAGCTTTTTCAGCCATGCGGATGAACCTGCTGCACGCATTAACTCGACGCGACGCAGCAGAGAAGAAAACGAGGGCATGCATGCCTCCTAAATTGTTGTTGTTGGTGGTGGGATAAAACCAGCGCCGTGATGTGCAGACTCGATCTCTACTCCAGATCAATGAGCCCCAGTATAGGAAGGCACTGCGCCTGCTGTCTATTGGTTTTTCGCCGCTTTCCGTGCTGTGGAAAGTGCAAGCCGCCCGGCACGACAAGCGCAGAGATCAGCAACAGCACGCCGATGCCGACCGTTCGGCAATGTGTGGTCACCGAACGCTTACTACATCGCTTGCGACGGAATGATGCGCTCGCGCAATACACACTTGTGTGGCTGTTGGCAATTTTCCATGGAGCGGAAAGCGCAAAGTTTTCGTTTGTGCGAACGGGATACCAAAGCGAATATTTAAAAAGGAATAAAACAATCAATCAGGAGACATGAATGAAAAAAGAAGTGATGGCTACCTCGCTAATAATGTTCGGGTTAAGCATTCCTCAAGCGAAAGCATCCGTGACGCTCTATGGAATTGTCGATGCTGGCGTCGTATATCAGAAAGTGGATGGAACATGGAACGGCGCTGATTATTCAGCAAGGAATTCCGGCTTCATTAGTGGGGGGCAGTCTGCAGGCCGATGGGGGATAAAAGGTGCCGAGAATCTTGGTAATGGCATACGGGCCGTATTTCAACTGGAAAGTGGATTTGACATAGGAGACGGAAAAAGCACTCAAGGTAATCGACTGTTTGGGCGCCACGCGACGGTAGGCTTGAAAAGTCAAGAATGGGGTCAATTGGACTTGGGTCGGCAAACCAACATGGCATCCAAATACGGAAATTCGACCGTAGATCCGTTTTTGGGTGGGTTTAAGCAGTCAGCGGTAGGCTCTTCGTTTAGCGCGATGGGCACGGTGCGCTATGACAATATGGCCATGTACCGTACACCGACCATAGCAGGATTTCAATTCGGGATTGGTTACTCTTTTGCGATCGATGGAGAGCAAAATTGGGGGCTCAACGACGCGAATACGAAAAACGATCGTGCCATTACGACTGGAATAAAGTATGCGCGCGGTCCTCTTGCTATGTTTGCAGCCTATGACCAAATCAATCTCGGAGAAGCCGACAGTAAATTCACCGCTTGGTCTCTTGGCGCGTCCTATGATCTGGATGTGGTTAAGTTGTCCATGGCATTCGGTCAAACCAAGGATGGCTGGTTTGCAGGCCGAAACTATGGACCGCTCGGTACTGGCACATTCGTTTCTGCCGAGGGCTTAAAAGTCAATTCCTATATGGTCGGCGTGGTTGCCCCATTGGGCAATGGCTCGATCAGGGCCTCCTGGCAGATGGCTGATCCCACGCACGGCGCGAACGCTAGTGCCAGCGGTGCGTTCGTTGGCGACAATTTATCAAGTCAGCAAGTCCTTTCGCTTGGTTATACCTATAGCATTTCAAAGCGAACCAGTGTGTATGCTTATGGGTCGTATGCCAAACATGTACTCTTGCAGGATGACCTGACTTCTACACTGTTCAGTGCGGGGCTGCGTCATACGTTTTAGTGTTGCTACCCTGATCGTCATCTGCCATCAAGGTTTGAAAAAAGACGTAGGCACCATCAAGCGCGTTTCTTGCGATAAAAGATATCCCGCCTGCGCACTTTCCTTCAAGTAGTCCAGCCATTTGGGGTCGCGCTGTAAGGTGGCGCGCCTTTGTTCACGGTCGGCCGCGTTCTGGTAAACCCAGATATGGGTATAGCTATTAACGTTGCCCGTCTCGGTTTGCAGGTAGGCCAGCGGCTCGCCCAAGTGATGTCGCTGGATATCGAACCCGCTCTGGGCGTAGAGCGACAGGTGTTTTTTCAAGGTGCCAGCCCGGCAGGTGTAGGTTCGTACGTCGTAAAGCATCAGATGGTTTTCCTTTTAATGAATGAACGGCAATCAGTTCACTGTTGCGCCGGAACGCTTGACCAGTGTTCCCCAGCGTTTGACTTCTTCGGCGACAAAAGGCTGGAATACTGTGCTGGTGTTTCCGATAGGATCGGCGCCCAGATCTTTCAGTCGCTTTTGTACAGCAGGATCGGCCACGGATTTGGCAATGGCGGCCGATAGCTTTGCCACTATTGGTGCTGGTGTCTCGGCCGGTACAAACAGGCCGAACCAGGACTTGGCTTCTATCTGCGGGTAGCCAGACTGGGCAAATGTGGGTACGTCAGGCAATGCCGGATGACGCACATTGCCGGTGACGGCAAGTGGACGCAAGCGTCCCGCTTCAACCTGCGCCAGCACTTCAGGCAGATTGGCAAACATGGTTTGTACCTGACCGCCAATCACATCATTTTGTGCCAGAGAGCCGCCCTTATAAGGTACGTGGGTCATGCTTGCACCGACTAAAGTGCTAAATTGCGCACCGGCTAGATGGGCAGCAGTACCTGTGCCGCCAGATGCATAGTTGATTTCGGCCCCATGCTGCTTGGCATAAGCAGCCAGTTCAGCAGGCGTTTTTACCGGTAACGAGGGATTGACCACCAGCAAGAGCGGCACCGACGCCAAATTGGACAGGCCCACGAAGTCTTTGGTCAGGCTGTAGTCCAGTTTGCGATACAGCGTGGTGTTGATGGCATGACTGGATGTTGCCATTAACAACGTATAGCCGTCGGGCTCGGCGCGCGACACGAGCACTGCACCGATATTGCCGTTGGCCCCAGCCTTATTTTCTACCACGACAGGTTGCTGCAGTTGTTCGGAAAGTTTCTGACCTACTGTACGCGCGATAACGTCGGTAGCACCGCCTGCAGCGAACGGTACGACAAGCCTTATGGGATGATTGGGAAAGTCCGCCGCTTGCTGCGCTTGCGCGATTGGGCACGCGCCCAGCGTTATCACTCCTATCCATTTAAGTAGCTTATTCTTCATGTGTTGTCTCCGGTTTTTTTTGATTACGCGTTTTATAACGCGGTTTGTATGTCTGCCTTGCGCAAGCCCGACCGGCGGCTCGGTTGAAATATGAATAAACTATACATAGGGGTTTTGCGCTGGTGTTAGGACTTACGCGACCTTATGTTGTACTTTTTCACCGTGCCTCATTCCATTGGCCCGGAGTAACGTTTTTTGAACTCGCCCGGCGTCAGTTGCGTATGCTTTTTGAAAAAGCGGCAAAAATAGGCTAGGTCATCAAAATTGAGCTGGAAGGCAATTTCGGAAACACTAAGGTGGGTATTGCTAAGCAGGCGTTTAGCCTCCAGCACGATACGGTCGTGTAGCAGTTGACCGGCGGTGCATCCCATGGTTCGTTTAATGGCGTCGTTCAGTTGCCGATCAGTGATATGCAGTTTGGCGGCGTAATCTCTGACTGGGCCGAATTCCAAAAAATGCTCATCGAGCAGTAGCTTGAAACGTTTTGTCAGGGAATAGCTTTGTGGCGACATGCCTTCGGTGATGCTCATGGGATAAAGCCGCCGCAGCCGCGTCAGGAGAATCAATAGATACGAACGAACAATGTCGAAGCGGCCGTCTTCTCGATTGAGCACTTCTTTTTCAATGTCAAACAACAATGGCAATAGCTCATCGTGCCGGGATTGTTCAAGATAAAGCGCTGGCGTGTCACGCGCGATATGAAAAAAGGGGAACTGAGCAATATCGTCGGAGCGTGGCAACATTTGCACAAAAAACTCAGTACTGAAGTTAATCACATAGCCTTTGGGGCGTGTGGAAGACGTCCAGGCATGGATTTGTCCAGGCGATACGAAAAATACGGTGTTGGCGCGCAGCTCGAATTGCTCGAAATCCAGCATATGTGCGCCATGACCTTCCGTCATCCAAAGCAAATGGTAGTAATTGTGCCTATGCGGAAAGGCACGGGGAATGTCATCCCGGTCTTGCAAGCGAACTAGATCGAAATAGAATGGTCCTCCTGCACCACCGAAATCGGAGGTGTCGAAGGTCGGGAAGGTGGGGGACGCTTTGGTGGGCACGCGTGGCTTCTCCGGATAGACTGCGGAATAAATGCGTTTGCAAAACGCGATGGCGGTTTGATGAATGAGGCGGCCAAGGTTACGACGAATATGTTACTAGAATAGAAAGCAGAGGGGGCGGTGAAGGTTGGTAGGGGCCAATAGCGGTACTGATGGTACTCCCTGGAATTTTCCTGCTGCTATGGGAATACGCAAAATAGGGCCAGCTTTAGCCCCCGAGTACAACCCGCAGCGTCCGGATTCGCGGGTCGACGACAATGATGTAGTTTCCAGTCTCAGCTGCGGCTAACCGCCGATGCAGTTTCCGAAACTAACTACCTTAGAGTCCTCGCTACGAATTCTGTATAAGCCTCCCGCAACGTAGTTAGTGAATGCGTAGAAGATTGCACCATTTTCTCCTTCAACGACAGCGACTTCACACCGACCAGCGGGCGCGAATCTCATTGGAATCTGATGGAGAGTAGCACCCTGAATCATCCCATATCGAAATTTTTCTGGAATAACAAATCCGTTTTTTTCCGCTTCATCCTCAGCTCGTTTGTGAAACTTCAGTAATGATCGAATAGGCATTTCGCGGTATTTAGTGGATTCTTCTGAAAGCATGATTAATGCATGAATAATACTCAGCGCTTGTAGATTTGAAATCGCCTCATTACGGTCAATTTTGTTTAATCCCGCATAAACATAAAGTATTACTATCGTTATAAGAATGTAGAAAAGCTTTGCGCTTGAGGACACGATCTCTTGCTGCAGATCTTGAGATGTTGATTTCATTGATATTCCGTCCGCTATGCTAGTGGAATCGCCTCACTTTAGAAAACTAGCTTTCATATCGTCGAGAAAACGCGTGGTTCTGTCCCATTCTCGTTGGCGAGAATCCTGAAGAATTTTAACCAAGCGGTCCTTCGTTTCGTACAGGAGCTCATTGAATTCATCTCCAGGTGTGGGATCAGTGGCCGCGGCAGCTAGGCTGTCTTTAATCTGCGTAAGCAATGCATGCACATCGTCTTTCGGACGCGATAGGCTTTTTCTACGAGATTTCAGCGCTGTCCGGATTTGTGCGTGGTATTTGCGTTTTACTTGGCTAGGAACGCTAGCGGCGGATTCGATGTACTTAGAATCACCGCTGGCTAGGACCGAAGATACTGCGTCGTAAGGGGTAAGAAGATAAGTAGATATCGCTTCATATGTCGGAGATTCTATAATCTTGTAGGGATCTGAGAGGCCGATAAAATATTGGAGCGTGACAGATCCTGCGAAGCTATCGTGATATGCTCGCATCGAAAAGGCATTAGCTGCAGCCTCAACGACAGCAACCTCTTTGCTAAGCTTCGTTCGAGACGCTTCTAGCTTCATGTTTTTCTTTTCCAGTGCCGATTGTCGCGTAGTTAACTGCGCGATGGTGCGTTCTGCTACCTCCTTTTGGCTTTGTAACAAACTCAACTGTCTCTCCAGAATTACGCGGTCGTCCTCTAAACGTTGAATGGTCGGGCTTGTTGCATCGATAGCCCGTTGCAGCCTGGAGAGCTCAATTTCTTTTGCGGCGATGTGCTCGCTCAACAGCTCTTTCTGATAGACGGGAATGACAGTGTAGATGTAGCCAAAAAAAGCAAGGCAAAGCAATAGAGGTTGGCTCACGTTTGACATCCGCGTGAGCCAGATGTCTAGTGTGGGCTTGTGGTTGTAAACGCCTCGCTGCGCGAGCGCAGCGCGGCGTTTCCTGAATGAGGCTCTATGACCGTGCATGCTTGTAAAGCTTAACGCCTGAAATAACCCATGTGCTGAGATGGCATAGGGTTAATTAAATTTTTATGCATGATCAGGTCCTAACTAGAAGATTTGTGTTTTATTGGCAGTATATGTTTTCTGTTCTGCAGTCGCGTCTATCGCCCACGCCTCTGCGATTTCCGGGATTATTCAGTGATTACGGAATTCTGACAGACAGTCCAGAATTGGGGCCTGGAGGTACTCCGAGTGCAGGTTCTACGCCTGTTGAAGTGCGTAGGTCGGCGAGCAAAGAAGTCGGACTGAATTCCCTACCGACAATGGCGTCGGATTCTGGCCGCGGGTTGCTCGAGTGTCTGGCCCGGTAGGCCACCAATCTATCTCCTCCATTCTTCAGAACAGATTGGCACAATCCACGCACGTAGAAGCGATTAAACTCGCCCTCCGCGAGTGTTGTATGCGCCGTAACGGGAACCTTTACAGTTGTTGTTCCACCTGTAGATTTGCGACGTTCTTCGTGGGTTCTCAGGTAGCCACGCCGCTGAATCTCATTTGCCAGCCAAGCGTCGTCGTGCTGTTCTGCAGACTCTGTGAGCAATGCCGCCCAATTCTGAGCTCCAACTTCCGCGAGCCTAGTACTTATGTAGAGAGTTTTTTCAAAAACGTCATGAGCGATTTCAGACAGCATGTACGCCCGAGTTTGTGGATCAAGGTTTTGATAATTTAGCGGCATAATATTTCCTTAAACATTTGACTATAAATAGGCTGCACACCAAGACATAAAGTGGCGGCCTTCATAATTACCAAGTTGCACATACGTTATGTGATGTGAAACCCTGAAACGGCCTATCCTGCACTAGCTTCAACTACCTAAAAATTCTTCGCCATGACTAAGTTTTTGTGTGCGCCAAGGCAGCACTCAGGTGCACAAATTCGGTGAGATTTATATCCCCATAGATGAAGCGACGGGCATGTGCTTCGTCTGACTCGCTGAGCGAGAATACGTGAGCGTAATCAACGGCTCCCTTATGTCGGCAGCGCCCGACATTAGGATAGTTTTATTTGTTCCTGTTCCTGCGTATCCATTTCAGCCATGGCAGCCCCCCTGCAACTTAAGTAACATAATTTTACAGTATGTAAAATATATTTGATATTTTGCTGAGATAACCGACGAAAAAGCTTTGCGCAAGATTGTTTCGTTTTTTTCATTTAAGAGGTTTGCGCGATTAAGGGCTACTTACCTGTGTGCAAATGACGGCAACTTCCCAAAGAGACTTTGTCTCTGCACCCTCGCCGGCGAGAACCTCCGGGACAGGGCATACTGGCTGTTGGTGTAGAGCGGCTACGGGCTGATGCGATGTATTTGATTGTGTTGGCTGCCGCTACATTCACAAGGTCTGAGGCGGATCAATCTGTCTGCCCGTTTTTTGGTGGAGAGACTTAAAAAACGGTTTATCGTCGCTTATTCCAAGCCCATTTTAAGAATCCATCCATCAAAATTCTTTTTTCCAATTTATGCGCAATATATTTTCCATCGGGTAAAGAAATGCCTTGGTTGCGCGAAATAACTTCAGTCTCTTCGTTGGTTAACGTATAAAGCCAGACAGCCCCGTTTTCGCGCAAATGAGTCTCCAGATTTGTTCCATTACGCCCTTTTCGCATCTGTTCATGATGAAAGCAGCTTTTGGGAATGGAAAATCGAGTAGTAGCGTTCACCTTTCCTCGCCAGAATCTTGCACCTCCTTTGGCAGAACAGCCGACGTATAAGAGGTCTTTAGCGTTCAAGAAACAAGGATTAGCGGGTTTGGGTAGAGCTATGTAGAGAATGCCTTCACTGGAATTGTGTAACGTTCGAAGCATCTTATGTTCGATCTTTGGGTGCCATATTCGTCTGATGCCTTCCTCGTCAAATAAGGATGTCGAGGATTTTCGAAAATAGTAAGCCTCTTCGGAGAGCTTCGTAAGCTCTATATATGGCTTGAAATAGGGGGCAATACTAACAATAATGTCACTTGAAGAAATCATGATCTCACAAAGTGGCGCAATCGATAGGATCTTAAAAAAGACCGCGTGGGCTCAAAGGGTTGACTTTTTTAGCTGGTGCCCGGGGCCGGAATCGAACCGGCACGCCTTGCGGCGGGGGATTTTGAGTCCCCTGCGTCTACCAATTTCACCACCCGGGCAGGTATGGAGGGTATTGCAGATAAGAGCGGAATTATACCCATATTCTTTTTCTTGCGCCATTCCCACGCGCTTACTAATAAAAAATCCTCATTTCCCTGCCAATTTCCCACTGTTCCCCTTGAAAACCCTCCCTGCGTCCCCACTACTATCGGATACGAGGGCGAAATTGCCTTAAAACTGGCTGTTTTGCCCCATTTTTCACCATTTTCCATCCAATTTAACGAAAAGTTACCATGAGTCAATCCGATACTACCGTGAAAAAAGCAGAGGAAACGCTGGGTTTCCAGACAGAAGTAAAGCAGCTTCTGCATTTGATGATTCATTCCCTGTACAGCAATAAGGAAATTTTCCTGCGCGAGCTGGTTTCCAACGCGTCAGACGCCTGCGATAAGCTGCGGTTTGAGGCGATCGACAAGCCCGAGTTGCTCGAAGGCGGCGCAGACCTGGAAATCCGCGTCAGCTACGACAAGGAAGCGCGCACCATCACAATCGCCGATAACGGTATCGGTTTGACCAAGGCCGAGGCAGTGGCCAACCTGGGCACCATTGCCCGTTCCGGCACCAAGGAGTTTTTCTCCCAGCTCTCGGGCGACAAGCAAAAAGACGCTCAGCTCATCGGCCAGTTCGGCGTGGGCTTTTATTCGTCTTTTATTGTTGCCGACAAGGTTACCGTGGTCAGCCGCCGCGCTGGCGAGCCGGTAGATCAGGCGGTGTTCTGGGAATCTGAAGGCCAGGGCGAGTTTACCGTTGCCGATACAGAGAAAACAGAGCGCGGCACCAGCGTGACGCTGCATCTGCGCGCCGAAGAGGATGATTTCTTAAGCGGCTGGAAGCTGCGCGAAGTGCTGCGCCGCTATTCCGATCATATTTCCCTGCCTGTGCTGATGCAGAAGGAAGAGTACGATTCCGAGAAGGGCGAGCAGGTCAAAAAGGACGAGTGGGAAACCATTAATCAGGCCAGCGCGCTGTGGACCCGTGCCAAGAACGATATTACAGACGAGCAATATACCGAGTTCTACAAGCACGTTAGCCATGACTTTGAAGAGCCGCTGGCCTGGACGCATAACCGCGTAGAGGGTCGCAGCGAATATACACAGTTGCTATATTTGCCCAAACACGCGCCGTTTGATATGTACGATCGCGAAGCGCGTCGTGGCGTCAAGCTTTATGTCAAACGTGTTTTCATCATGGATGATGCCGAGCAGTTGCTGCCGTCCTACCTTCGCTTTGTGCGCGGGGTAATTGATTCGGCCGATCTGCCGCTGAACGTGTCGCGTGAAATCCTGCAGGAAAGCCGCGATGTGAAGGCAATCCGTGAAGGCTCTACCAAACGTATCCTGAGCCTGCTGGAAGATCTGGCAGAAAACCGCGCCGAAGACTATGCCGGTTTCTGGACAGAGTTCGGTCAGGTAATCAAGGAAGGCACGGGCGAAGATATCGCCAACCAGGAACGTATTGCCAAGCTGCTGCGTTTTGCCTCTACCCATAACGACGATGCCATCCAGAACGTAACGCTGGCAGACTATATCTCCCGCATGAAAGAAGGGCAAGAGGCCATCTATTACGTCACGGCCGACAGCTTTGCCGCTGCCAAGAACAGTCCGCATCTGGAGATCTTCCGCAAGAAAGGTATTGAGGTCCTGTTGCTATCTGACCGTGTAGACGAATGGATGCTCTCGCATTTCCGTCAGTTCGACGGCAAGTCTTTCGTGTCTGTGGCCAAGGGTGGCCTGGATCTGGACAAGCTCACAGACGAAGCAGAGAAAAAGCATCAGGAAGAAGTGGCCGAGTCCCTTAAGCCTTTGCTGGAGCGCCTGCAAGCGTCTTTGGGCGAGTCTGTGAAGGAAGTCAAAGTCACGAACCGTCTGGTGGATTCTCCTGCCTGCGTGGTAGTTGGCCAGAACGATGTGAGCCCGCACCTGTTGCGCTTGTTGAAGGCCGCTGGTCAGGAAACACCGGATATCAAACCTGTACTGGAGATTAACCCCGAGCATGCTTTGATTGAAAAAATCAAGGGCGCCGCAGACGATTCGTTTGACGATTGGGCGCATGTGCTGCTGGATCAGGCCATGCTGGCCGAAGGCGCGCAAATTGCCGACCCGGCTGCGTATGTGAAGCGTCTGAACGGTTTGCTTCTCAAGAGCTAAGGGGTTGATCGGGCAACCGGTCAGGATGTGAATAGCGGCGATCCCATGGGATCGCCGCATTGCATTGGAAATGCGTCCGAGGGCGCTTTTGCCGTTTTTTATACAGCCTTGTCCGTATTCAGATGCTCGTCGAACGCGTCTTTCAGTTCTGCGGGCATGGCGGCGAGGCTTTGTCTGAAAAACTGTTGCTGCTCACGCTTGAGTTCCGGCATCAGCTGCGCCAGCCGCTGCGCGGCGTCGAAAGCGGGTTTTGCAAGCCCTTGCTCGAACGTATAAAACCACACGGCTTCCAGCAACAGGTTGGCCAGTTGCAGCGCCTGGTATCGGCCATGGCCTGCATCGTAGTCTTCCAGCGTATAGGCAACTACGCTGGACCAGTCAATATATCCCTTGGCGGCAGAAAATGTCGTATGAAATGGCGTGGTCGCTGTAATCACCTGCTTCATGCTCAGGGGCGCTTGCTTGCGAAACTGCGCCAGATCGCCGGGGCGACCCGGTGTACACGCGCCGCGCACGATCCGAAGAAGAAACACAATATTCCAGACGGAGCCGCCGCCCACGCCGAACCGGTCGCATATCCATTCAGACAGGCAGATCCAGCGCAACGCCTGTATCTGTACTGCAAGCGTGTCTTGCTGGATACGGTTATCCAGCAATGACTCTTTCCAGAACAGCCACAGTGAGAGCCCAATGTTGGCGGCCACGTCCTGCGCCGATTCGATGGCGCCCGTTTCATAGGCCGATTGCAAGGCCCTGGAAAAATATTTGATGGACTGCACGGCCAGGTCGCGCCGTTCCTGCATGGGCAGGCCATCGGGCTTAAGAACCATGGCTTTGAAAAGCAGGGCTTTCAGATTCAGGAACTCAAAGCGCACACGGGGATTATGCTGCACCACGGGGCGCAGTTTTGCGTCCGCCTGCAGCAAGTCCAGTTCCATCAGCGCCGCCCGCGCGCCTTCGGCGCTATAGCGGTTCCAGGCGCGGGCAATGGCCGCCATGGCCGAAAATGCGGCCTGGGAGCCAGAGCCGTCTTCATCGTCGACCAGGTAGGGAGTCAGGTTCTCCAGGGCTTCCCAACTGCGGCGGACCTGTCCTTGCCGACGCCACGCCAGGCTTTCGTTGAGCACGGACAGTGCGGCCTGGAAATTGTCTTCGGCCGCAGCATGCGCTGCATGAAAATGCTCGGCGACCCCGGTCGAGTCGCTGGCGGCTACGCCGTCTTTGGCGGCGCGCATGGCAAGGGTCAGGCGATTCCAGAATGCCACATCCTGCATCGCGTAGTCGAGCGTGCCAGATGCCTGCCCGGCCCGGGGTTCAATGCCCAGAAAGGCCGCCAACGCGTCCATTGTCACTGCCTGTCCACCTTGGGTCACCCGCAGGCGCGCAGCCTCTGGCTCACTTATCCAGAACGGACCGCGGCTGCGGTTCGCCGGCATCAGGGCCGATGGCGCGCAGGCGCGATCCCAGCCCCAGCCGATCTCGATGCCCCAGGTCTTGAAATCAGCAAACGCGCGTGAAATCATCATGCGGGTATTTTGTTGCCCCGGAAAACGCGCGCAAATGTGCGATACCGGCAGGTTTTCGACGCCTGAGCGCCGGGCGTAATAAACCCGCAACAACAGCCACAACGATTGATACCGGGCGACTTGCCCCTGCACGGTTGGTCTTTGTGCAAGTTCAATGCAGATGATTGCCGGTGTGGCAGGGGATAGATGTGGTCTGGAGGGGCCCATGGAAAGATCCGTAAGCGAAAAATTGAGAGACAGGTTACGCGTGTTACAGCAGCTGATTTTACGCTGCTGGTCGCCTCGCATAGTATTGCATCCTGCCGGCAGCAAAATGCAATTCAAATTTTTTCCACTTAACTCATTTCAAACAAGGTGTGATATGAAAATATCTCGTTATGTAACCGGTATCCTGTTGGCCATTGCTGCTCTGTCACAGGGCGCTGCCGCGCAGGCGGGTCAGGGATGCAAGCCAGAGGCCAAAGCCACCGCAGCCTTCGAACAGGAGGGTGTGCAGGGTACGTTTGTGTTAATGAATACACGAACCGGCCAGCGACTGTGCCATAACCCCAAACGGGCCGAAACTGGTTTGCTGCCAGCGTCAACCTATAAGATACCCAATGCCCTGATTGCCTTGGAGAGCGGCGTGGCCAGTGGCGCCGACTTCCCGCTCGCATGGAACCAAAAGCGCAATCCGAGGCAGCCATGGTGGCCCCAGGCGTGGGCTGGGGACCAGACGCTGCAAACGGCGCTGCCTAATTCGGTAGTGTGGTATTTCCAGGAGCTGGCCAGGAGAATCAATCCCCAGCGCATGCAAGCCTACGTGGATCGCTTTGACTATGGCAATCGCAATATCACAGGCGGCATAGACCAGTTCTGGCTCACCGGCGGCCTGCGCATTTCGGCGCTCCAGCAAGTGGATTTTCTGGACCGTTTTTACTCGCGTACCCTGGGCG
This sequence comes from Advenella incenata, assembly GCF_004217095.1. Taxonomy (GTDB): domain Bacteria; phylum Pseudomonadota; class Gammaproteobacteria; order Burkholderiales; family Burkholderiaceae_B; genus Advenella; species Advenella incenata. The sequence continues at coordinate 886,221 of NZ_SHKO01000002.1, forward strand.
TTTCCGATCGCGCGACCGATGTCGTCAAAAAAGCCATCATATTGGAAAAAGAAGAGGGTTACACGTTAAGTGGCAAGACCGGCATGGCCGGCTTTGGCGAGGCAAGTATGAAGGTGAAGACAGGCTGGCTGGTCGGATACCTGGAGACCAGCGACAATACTTACATCTATGCCATGAACATGGATGTGGATCAGGGGCATGGTCCTGAGTTGCGCATGAAAATCACCAAGGCCATCATGCAAGATCTTGGACTGATTTGACGGTTGGGCTGGTCAACTGAAGTCTGGGAGCGTCAGATAAATGTCGACCAGATCCGTACGCGATCAAGTGCATGATGACGGTGGTGTGCGGCGTCGCAATATGACGCTACACCGCAACCAGCCGTTGGCTCGCAATGCCTTCAGGCATCTGCCGCCAATCCCAGCCTGTCAGCCGTTTGTACCAATGCCAGTCGAAATACGGTCCCGGGTCGGTCTTGCGTTTGGGGGCAATGTGTTCGTGGCCGCGTACGGCTTTAAGCGTATAGCGGTTGCGCAAGACGGTGGTAAGTGCAGCCAGTTGCAAATACTGCTCGTCGGTAAAGGGGGTAAAGTCTGTGCCTTCCAGTTCAATACCGATGGAAAAGTCATTACAGCGATCACGCCCGTCAAAACGCGACACCCCGGCGTGCCAGGCGCGCCTGTCGGTGCTCACAAACTGGATAATGCGTCCGTTGCGGCCGATAAAAAAGTGCGCCGAGACGCGCAGATCGGCAATCTCTGCAAAGAACGGGTGATCTTGCGGGTTCAGGGTATTGGTAAAAAGCTGCTGCACATGTGGTCCGCCAAACTGGTTGGGCGGCAGGCTGATATTGTGGATCACCAGAAGGGAAATGTTTTCCAGCAGGGGGCGGCGGTCCTGGTTGGGAGAGCGGATATGTCGGACCCCGGGCTGTGGACACAGCCAGCCGCGTCGGTCCAGTTTAAGGTCTTCGGTCATAGTCATATTTCATCTGTCATAGGCGGACCGTTTAAAGGCATATTATTGTGCGTGTTATTTCACACCCAGCCTGGCATGGTCCTGGCTGCACCACTGGCGGCCCTGTTGCGTGATCGCTTCGGAAGCGGGCAGATACACGCCGCAATGGGCGCATTGCACCATATCTTCTTCAGGAAGGCTGGCAGGCGCCGCACCCGAGGCGCGGGCTGCCTGTGCGGCTGCGCCGTCATTGAGCTTGCGGATAAAGCTGCGCAGAAAGTGACGCAGCACCAGGTAGAGCACACAAAGCAGGACGATCGTAATAATAAAGCGCATCAGGCACCTCCTTTGTGCAGCATGACATCAAATATAAAGCGGGTGCCGGTGTAGGCAATCATGAGCAGGGCAAAGCCCACCAGAGTCCAGCGCAGGGCAAAGCGGCCGCGCCAGCCACGCAGGGCACGCCCCAGTAGCAGCAACCCGAAAACCACCCATGACATCATGGTGAACACGGTTTTGTGGTCAAACGGCAGCAGTACGCCAGTCAGTCTCATGGAAACGGCTACCCCTGTAATAATGGACAGGGTCAGCAGGACAAAGCCGATCCAGATCAGGCGAAACAGGATTTTTTCCTGGACCAGCAGCGGTGGTTGCTCTTCTAGCGCGCGGGCAAAGATTGAGCGTTCGGCGCGGGCTTGCACCGGCTGGTGCAGGTAACGGTCCAGCGAGGTCATTAGAAATGCCTGAATGGCGGCAATGGCGATCAGGCTGTAGGCGCCGATGGAAATAAGCAGGTGCACCTGGAAATAGGCGTCGGCCACTGGAATGACCAGGCTGTCGTGGCCCGGAAACAGGGCTGCCAAGAGGCAAATAACCCCGGCAATGGGCAAAAGCAGCAGTTTTAAGCCACCGATGTCGCTAATGAGATTTTCCAGCCAGAAGACGATCATGCCCAGCCAGATGGTGAGCGATAAGCCTACAGACCAGGACAGGCGCAGCGAACTTTCGTGCAGCATGGCCATGTGCACGGCCACGCCATGCACAATAATCACGGCAGCCAGCAGCCAGCGGGAGGTTCCGGCGGCCAGTACAGGTCGGTTTGAGCCGAGCAGGGGCCGCCAAATTAGTAAACTGAGCAGCAGATAGGCCACGGTGGCCAGAGAGTGAAATACAATGTCGTAAGACATAAAATAATGACGTGTGTTTCCGGATAAGCAATCAGCGGATCTGCATAGCTCGATTCGGCCTGCAGGCATATAGTATAGCCGTTTTGCCCATTCCCCCATTTACTTCAGTGAAATTCCATGTTTGATAATTTGACCAACCGGTTATCCCGGGCCATGAAAACCCTGCGCGGGGAAGCGCGCCTGACCGAAGCCAATACCCAGGAGATGCTGCGCGAAGTGCGCATGGCGCTGCTGGAGGCCGATGTATCCCTGCCTGTGGTGCGCGAGTTCGTTGCCAAAGTTAAGGAACGGGCGCTGGGCACCGATGTCACAGGCAGCCTGAACCCGGGCCAGGCGCTGGTCGGGGTGGTGCACAAGGAACTGACCGCCGTGATGGGCGGCGATTTGGGTGCCGAGGCCTCGGAGCTGGATCTGACCACCACGCCGCCGGCCATTATTCTGATGGCGGGTCTGCAGGGGGCGGGTAAAACCACCACCACCGGTAAGCTGGCGCGCCTGCTGGTGACCGGCGAGCTGATCCAGAACGGTCGCAAGGTCCCGAAAAAGAAAGTACTGGTCGTCAGTGTCGACGTTTATCGCCCTGCGGCGATTGAACAGTTGCGCACGGTGGCCGGCCAGGTGGGGGCTGACTTCTTCCCGTCTGCTGCCGACCAGAAGCCGCGCGATATTGCGCTGGCTGCGGTCGATTACGCCCGCAAGCATCATTATGAAGTGCTGATTGTCGATACCGCGGGCCGCCTGGGTGTGGACGAGGCCATGATGCAGGAAATCAGCATGCTGCACGGGCTGATCAAGCCGATTGAGACGCTGTTCGTGGTTGACGCCATGCAGGGCCAGGATGCGGTAAACGTGGCCAAGGCGTTCGGCGAAGCATTGCCCCTGACCGGCGTGGTGCTGACCAAGCTGGATGGCGATGCGCGCGGGGGCGCGGCGCTCTCGGTGCGTCATGTGACGGGCAAGCCGCTGAAATTTATCGGGATGTCCGAAAAACTGGACGGCCTGGAAGTGTTTCACCCGGAACGGATGGCGCAGCGCGTACTGGGCATGGGCGATATCGTATCGCTGGTGGAGCAGGCGCAGCGCAATATTGATATTGCCGAAGCGCAAAAGTTGGCGTCCAAGATCAAGACAGGCGATCGCTTTGACCTGAATGATTTTCGTGAACAATTACAGCAGGTAAAGAAAATGGGCGATATGAGTTCGCTCATGGAAAAACTGCCCGCGCAATTTGCCCAGGCCGCTGGCCAGATCCAGGGTGGCCAGGCCGAGAAACAATTGCGTCGCACCGAAGGCATTCTGAACTCCATGACGCCGCAAGAGCGCAGCAAACCTGAGTTGCTTAAGGCAACGCGCAAGCGTCGTATTGCGGCGGGCGCTGGGGTGCCGGTGCAGGAAGTGAACAAGCTGCTTAAGCAGTTTGAGCAGATGCAGGGCATGATGAAGCAGTTCAAGAAAGGCGGCATGGGCAAGATGATGCGCGCCATGGGCGGCTTAAAGGGCCTCAAAGGCGGCATGGGCGCGTTTGGTAATTTCAAGAAGTAAGCGGGTTCAAAAGCAGTGGTGCCAAGGGGGGGACTCGAACCCCCACACCCGAAGGCACATGGATCTGAACCAAATGACGATTGAGTAATGCGGATTGCTCAATGGTTTGAATTGCCATGCAATATATGCTGCAGATTATTCAACAATAATTTGATAAGCGACTGGGTATAAAGATGCATACGCGCAGGTTTTGCGCGATGCATTTTTTTTGAGTACCCATTATGTCCCTGAGTGAATTTACAGAGAGTACGATCGCTACCGGTGCTGCTACCGGTGCCGCGAGTGCCCATGGCCCGCGCGTCATACCTGCCAAACCTGATTCGGCCGTCTATGCCAGGCTCAAGCGCCTAGGTCGTGTACAGCGCCTGCGACGGGTGCTGCTGGTTTGTGCCGCACTGGTTATTGTTGCCATGTCCCTGTTTACCGAATCGGCCTGGCGCGATGTGACGCTTATGCATGACCTGATCCAGGCGGGCGGCCTGGTGTTGATCCTGTGCGGCGCGTTGGGGCGCATCTGGTCCTCGCTTTATCTGAATGGTCGCAAGAATACCGAGCTGATGACGCACGGCCCGTATTCAGTTACGCGCAACCCACTGTATATGTTTTCCATCATGGGCGTGACCGGCATGGGGCTGCTCTCGGGCTCGCTATTGACCGGCCTGGTCAGCGGCGGCTTGATCTATTTGGTGTTCAACTGGGTGATTGCGCAGGAAGAAGATACGCTGCAGATGATATTCGGTGTGCCCTACAGTCAGTATAAAAAACATGTGCCGCGCCTGGGCATTACCTTGCGCCACTGGAATAACCCGGCGCACCTGGAAATTTCCATGAAGGCGCTGGGGCGCACCGTGCGCGAGGCCCTGTGTTTTCTGCTGGCCGGGCCGTTTTTTATTCTGTTGAATTATCTGCACAAGGACGCGATTTTGCCGGTGCTGATGCATGTGTTTTGAGGGTGGGAGCTTGCCGCTGCACGCTTCGGTAGACCTCCGGTGCTGATAAAGAAGAAAACGCTGACACAACACCATTGATATTAATCCTGGGCCAGATTGTTGGTGTCAGATTTGTATGTCACGTTCTGTCTGGCAATATCACGCATGTGCAGTATTCAGCATACAATAAAAAACCCAGCGATATTTTCATATGCAGGGTTTTGTCTGTCTATGCATGCCGACAGGGTCTTTTGTATAGGCCCATGGCAGGCGGTCCTCATGTCGGTTGTGCACGATAGAAATATCGGCTCGAACCGGAGCCTGATACCCGTAGAAGGGATCAGGCTGAACCCAGGCAATTACTTGGGAATACGCAGAACCTGGCCTGGATAGATTTTATCCGGGTGGCTTAGCATTGGGCGGTTGGCTTCAAAGATTTTCTGGTACTGGTTGGCATCGCCATACTGGTCTTTGGAGATCTTGGACAGGGTATCACCGGATTTGACGGTGTAGAAGTTGGATTCTTCTCCGGCTGCAGCTGCAGACAACTGGTTGTCTACAGAAGCCACGCCCTGCGTATTGCCAATTGCGATTGCAATTTTTTCCGCGTCGGCGGTACTTGCGGCATTGCCTTTCACTGTGACCTTGTCACCATCAACGGCGATATCCAGACCATCAGCATTCAGGCCGTGCTTGGCCAGTTCCTTTTTGAGATCGTCGGGGGTTGCCGCTTGCGCTTCGCTACCACCAAATACTTTCTCGCCGACTTCTTTAATAAAACTGAGAATACCCATTGTTATGACTCCTTGTTATCGTAAATGACAACTGCAACTTCAACTTCAATATAGCACGGTTAGTGCGTAGCGCTATTATTCATGGAATACATGACAAACGGAAGACCCCGAAAGTTAACAAATGTTAGATCGTGCCAATCGCTGTGCAAAATCCGGCAACGTCGCTCAATGAGGATGCAAAGCTGAATAAATGCAGGATTCTTTACTTCGGGCGCCAGGGTGTGCCTTGCAAGTGGCTTCTTGCAGGCTGAAAGTGGATTAATTGTCCTGCGTTAGGGTTGGCGCTTTGGGCAAGCGCAACATGCCAATCGCTCAAAGCAAAAAGCCGCACATTGCTGTTGCGGCTTTTTGCTTTTACCAACCGGTTATCCCGGCGATACTAATTTTAAAGCGATGCTGCTTTTCCGGTCGCGTTATTGCGTGGCGTAACGGTCGGTGGCTTCCAGCAACAGCTTGAGAATACCCGGCTCATTAAACGCGTGGCCGGCATCTGGCACGATATGAAACTCGGCCTGGGGCCAGGCCTTGTGCAGGTCCCAGGCTGTTTTGGCCGGGGTGCAGCAGTCATAGCGGCCCTGGATTATCACACCTGGAATATCCTTGAGCAGATGCGCGTTATTGAGCAACTGGTTTTCCTGCATAAAACCTGCGTGCGTGAAATAGTGATTTTCAATGCGAGCGAAGGCCAGAGCAAAGTGATCGGCTATGTAGTTCTGGGTGTTGGACTGATCAGGATACAGCGTGATCGTGCGGCCTTCCCATTGGCTCCATGCGCGCGCAGCATTGATCTGCGCTTCGCGATCATCGCCGGTAAGACGTTTGTGATAAGCGGCAATCAGGTCGTCGCGCTCCTCTGGCGGTATCGGGGCCACATAGTCTTCCCAGTAATCCGGGAACAGCCACGAAGCGCCTTCCTGGTAGAACCAGCGCAATTCTTCCTTGCGCAGAGTAAAGATACCGCGCACGATCAGCTCGCTCACCTGTTTCGGATGCGCCTGGGCATAGGCCAGCGCCAGGGTAGAACCCCATGATCCGCCAAAGACCAGCATCTGCTCGGCCTTGAGCACTTCGGTGCGTAGCCGTTCAATATCGGCAATCAGGTGGGCGGTGGTATTGTTTTCCAGACTGGCGTGCGGCGCAGAGCGACCACAACCGCGCTGATCGAACAGCAGAATGTTGTAATGCTGCGGATTGAACAGTTGGCGATGGTGCGCGCCGCAACCGGCGCCGGGTCCGCCGTGCAGGAAAACAGCCGGCTTGCCCTGAGGGTTGCCGCAAAGCTCCCAGTACACCTGGTGGCCGTCACCAGTATCAAGTTTGCCGGTCTGATAGGGTTCAATAGGCGGATACATGCAGTGGTCCTTGAAATAGTCTAGATGCGTTTGAAAACCAGATCACGAATGCCATGGCCCAGTCGCAGGCCGCGGGTTTCAAATTTGGTCTGGGGCCGGTAATCGGGTTTGGGGGCGTAGTCTGCGCTGGTGTTGCGCAGCAATGCTTCGCCGCTGAGCACCTCAAGCATTTGCCCGGCGTAGTCTTCCCAGTCTGTCGCGCAATGGATATAACCGCCCGGTTTGATGCGGCTGGCCAGCAGGGCGATGAATTCGGGGCGCACCAGGCGACGTTTGTGATGGCGTTTTTTCGGCCAGGGGTCAGGAAAGTAAATATGCACGCCCGCCAGGCTGTCTGGCGCGATCATGTTCTGTACCACTTCGACGGCATCGTGCTGGATGATGCGAATATTGCTCACGCCCGATTCTTCAATGCGTTTGAGTAATGCACCCACGCCGGCGTTGAAGACTTCAACGCCCAGGAAATTTTCATCGGCGCGCAACTGGGCAATTTTTTGTGTGGTTTCGCCCATGCCAAAACCGATTTCCAGAATGGTGGGGGCGCCCCGGCCAAAGGCCTGGTCATAGTCCAGCAGGCTGTCCTGGTAGGGCAATGCCCATTTGTCCATATGCTGCTCAACCGCCTGTTTCTGGCCTGGGGTCATATGCGAGCGACGATGCACGAAGCTGCGAATATGGCGTCCTTTTAACGCGTCGGGGGTCTCGTGACTGTCGCCGGCCCCGGCTGCCGCATCGGGGCCGGGGGACGGGTTACCCGCCTCTTTATTTGCGTTGTTGTTGGCGCTTTTGTCGGCGCTATTATTGGCGTTTTTATTGGGATCTGCAATGGTCATGGGTCAAAGGGGCAAGGGCGTACAAAGTCTGGCTTCTTGTCCGGGCGCCAATCCACCAGGCCCAGGGGGCTATCGGGCGGAGAGTCGCTCGGACGACGGAACCTGCATTGTAGTGCATTCGCCCCGCAGGCGCGGGTTGCTCAGGCTGCGAAGCGGAATGTCATGACCCGAGCCGGCGGCACATTGGTCCACACGATTTCACTGCTGTAATGACAGGCTTTCAGGGAAGATTGCCATTGTGTCTGGCGCAGGTTGTAGGTGAACTGGATGGCGCGGCCGTCGTCCTTGAGCAGCGTCTGCCAATGGTGCAGAATTCGGCTGCGCACTTCGGGTGGCAGGGAAATGAGCGGCAGGCTGGAGACGATGGCATTAATGCTGACCCCCGGGGGCAGCAGGGCATCCAGATCGGCGGCATTGCCATTGATGATGGTCAGATGCGGAAAGCGCCGCTGCAGGTGCTGGGCAAAGACGTTGGAAAACTCAATGACGATCAGCTTGTCGGCTGGAACGCCATGATCCAGTATTGCTTGTGTGATAACGCCGGTGCCGCCGCCCAGTTCAATAACGATGCCGTCATGATTGAGCGGGATGTGCTTGGCCATATAGCGTCCCAGCTTGCGAGAGCTGGGACAGATGGCGCCGGTGAATTTGGGCTGGTGCATCAGCTCGTTCACAAACATGAGCGGGCGTGAGCGCCTGACGGTTTTCTTCAGACGGCCAAAACCGCTTCTGCACCATGTTCCAACCATATATTTCTACGTCCCGTTTTATTGTTGACCACAGCATGATGCTTGTGCACGCGGCCCGTTTTACGGGGCCGGCGTATTAGCGCACGCGCATGCCAGGCTGAGCGCCTTCCCACGGTTCCAGGATATAGATACCGGGGTTGGCTTTTTCGTCAGCATCGCTGGCGGCAAGCACCATGCCTTCGGAGACACCAAACTTCATTTTACGTGGGGCCAGATTGGCCACCATTACCGTATATTTTCCGATCAGGGTCTCGGGCTGATAAGCTGATTTTATTCCAGAAAACACATTCCGGGTTCTGCCTTCGCCCACATCCAGTGTAAGGCGCAACAGCTTGCTGGAACCTTCCACATGTTCACAATTAACAATTTTTGCAATTCGCAAATCTATTTTTACAAAATCATCAATCGTAATTACATCTGCAATGGCTTCGCCACCGGGCAGCGCAGCGGCAACAGCTGCGGCCACCACATCGGCATCGGCTGCAGGTGCGTCGGGTTCAATCAGGGTATCGAGCATGGTCGGTTCTACACGCTGCATCAGGTGCTTGAACGGCGCAATATGGTCGGGCAGTTCGGCAGCATCGCTCCAGGCAAAGCTGCGGTTCATGCCGAACAATTCAGTTGCAATACGTTCGGCCAGCGCAGGCAGCACTGGCGCCAGCATGACAGACAGGGCCTTGAAGCCGGCAATGGCGCGTGAGCACACGTCTTGCAAGGCCAGTTTCTGCTGCTCATCTGCGGTGCTGATGCCCTTGGCCATCACCCACGGCTGGGCGCTGTCAAATGCCTGGTTGATTTTGTCGGCATGCGCCATCAGGTTGCGGATCGCGCGGGCGTACTCGCGGTTCTCGAAATCAACGCGTACCTGGTCGGTCAGCGTTGCCAATTCTGTTGCCATTGCCTGGGCATCACCGGAATAACCCAGCTTGCCATCGAAGTGGCGGGTAATGAAGGTGGCGGCGCGGCTGGCAATATTGATGTATTTGCCGATCAGGTCACTGTTGACGCGGGCGATGAAATCATCGGGGTTGAAGTCTATGTCTTCAACGCGTGCATTGAGTTTGGCCGCGATGTAATAGCGCAGCCATTCGGCATTCATGCCAATGTCCAGGTACTTGACGGGCGAGATGCCGGTGCCGCGGCTTTTGGACATTTTCTCGCCGCTCACGGTAATGAAGCCGTGCACATTCAGGGCGTCGGGTACCTTGCGGCCGGAGAACTTGAGCATGGCCGGCCAGAACAGCGCGTGGAAATACACAATGTCTTTGCCGATAAAGTGAACCTGTTCGGTGCTGCTGTCCGGCGCCAGTAAGGCGTCAAAGTCTATCCCCTGAAGCTTGCAGTAGGATTTGAGCGAGGCCAGATAGCCCACCGGCGCATCCAGCCAGACATAGAAGTACTTGCCCGGCGCATCGGGAATTTCAATACCGAAATAAGGCTCATCGCGCGAGATATCCCAATCGTTCAGGTTGCTTTCTTTGCCCTCGTCATTGCCCAGCCATTCGCGGGTCTTGGCCAGCACTTCCGCTTGCAGGCGTTTGTTGCCCTGGCTGTTGCTGCCGGTTGTCCATTCCTGCAGAAATTCCACGCAGCGCTGATCGGACAGATTAAAGAAAAAGTGTTCGGACGATTTGAGCACCGGTGTTGCGTTGGTCAACGTGGAGTACGGGTTGATCAGATCGGTAGGCGCATACACGGCGCCGCATACTTCACAGGAATCGCCGTACTGATCCGGTGCGTGGCATTTGGGGCACTCGCCCTTGATGTAGCGATCGGGCAGGAACATGCTCTTGACCGGGTCATAGAACTGTTCGATGGTCTTGGTGCTGATGAAGCCGGCAGCCTTGAGCTGGCGATAGATGGCCTGGGACAGTTCGATGTTTTCCTGGCTGTCTGTGCTGTGCCAGTGATCGAACTTGATATGAAAGCCATTCAGGTAGCGCGGGCGTTCCTGTGCGTAACGGGCCACCAGTTCCTGCGGCGTGATGCCTTCCTTTTCTGCCTTGAGCATGATGGGCGCCCCGTGGGCGTCATCGGCGCCGACAAAATGCACCGTGTGGCCGGCCATTCGCATGCTTCGTACCCAGATGTCAGCCTGGATATACTCCATGATGTGGCCAATGTGGAACGAACCGTTAGCGTAAGGGAGAGCCGTGGTAACAAAAATCGTGCGGGACATAAGATGCAATGTAAGTACAAAAAAGGGGGGAAAAGAGTGATTTTAGACCAATATTGCAGCGCACCGGGGTTTTGCGGCAATGGGCGTGCAATGATGATCGCGCCGCCCGCGCCGGGACGCTGCCGTGGCATGCCCGGGGGTGTATAACGGGGCGTTGTGAGCTTGTGCTGGCAGAAGATCAAACGCCAGGTACAGCGGCCTCTTTAGCGTGGCGCCCAATGAAAAGCAGGCACCCATAATAGCAGCCAGCCATGGATAGCAGGCAACATGGTACTACGGAGCGTAGGGCAACGCGGCTGGAGGATCTCCGGCAGCGGCAGGCGCTCAGAGTATGCCGACCTGATAGGCCGCCGCCCCGCCAATGGCGCAGACCAGCAGCGCCCACATGGGGTTGGCTTCAGTGAAATAGACAAAGACCAGCGTGCCCAGGACCATGCTCCAGGTGAGCACGTCAAAGGCTGAATACATCGACAGCTCAATGCCGCTTGCAATAATCAGCCCGATGGCCACTGGCACCACGGCGTCCTGCACCAGTTTGTATTCACGCCTGTGGGTAAAGTGGCTGATCACGCGACCGACCATAAAGGCCAGTACCGAGGCCGGCAATACCATGGCAATGGTAGCCACCAGCAGCCCTGCAATACCTGCTACATGCCAGCCAATGATGCTTGCAATAAGCACATTGGGACCGGGCGCCGATTGCGCAACGGCAAACAGATGGGTAAAGGTGTCGGTGTTCATCCATTGATGAATATCCACCACCGCGTGGCGGATTTCCGGGATGGCGGCGTTGGCCCCGCCGATGGCAATCAGGGAAATGCGACTGAAGGTCAAAAACAGCTCAAGCAGCACTGTCATGGCTGGTGCTCCTGGCGGCGGGCAATGATGAAGTTGGCAAGAATGGCCAGCGGCATCATGACGCCAACCACCTGCAACAGCGAGAACTTGAGCAGTACCACAAGTGCAATCGTCACGATGCCAGCCACGATATGATGGGCCCGCAGGTCGATCTTGCTGGCCATTTTCAGGCCGGTGCCAATGACCATGCCGGCTGCCGCGCAGGCCGAGCCTTGCAGCGCGGCGTTGAAATAAGGGTTCTGGTCCAGAAACTGGTACAGGATGGCCAGCACGATCAAGACCAGGATCGGCAGCACCAGCAGACCGGCCACCGCCACTGCAGAGCCTTTGATACCATGGTAACGGTCGCCCAGCATGACGGCCACGTTGACCGTATTGGCGCCGGGCAAAACTTTACCGATGCCCAGCAGCGTTGCATAGTCTTTTTCGCTCAGCCAATGCTGCTCGCGCACAATCACGTGCCGGGCAATTGGCCCGACACCGCCAAAACCCAGTAGCCCGATTTTGGCAAAACCACGGAACAGGGCAGGCAGCGTGGCAACGGCTGTGGTTGGGGCGGGCAGGGGCGCGATGGGAGGAGTCTGGGCCATAAAAGAGGAACCAAAAATTTAAGTCTTATATAAGACTTAAATTGTACTCCCAATATGAGCCATGTTTCGCGAAAATAACCCTTATGTTTTTTGTCCGATCAGCGTCATCCAGCCGTTGCGCAGGGCAGGCAGCAGCGAGAGCACGGCCAGGGTCGCCATGATCAGCCCGACATTGCGGAACATGTCTGCGTAGCCCACCAGGGCGATCCAGTACTGGCTGACAAAGGGCGAGATGAACTGACCGATAAAGATGGAGGTGGCTGCCATGCCGGCAATCCGGCCACGCAGCGCGGGTGCGGAATGGGCGATGGCGGTGGACATGACATTTGGCATGGCGATGCCCAGCCCCGCGCCCAGAATGGCGTTGGCCAGCACCAGTCCCTCAAAGCGTGACGCTATGGATAACAAGCCAAAGCCGGCAGCCATCAGGCTGAAGCCCAGCAGAAAAATAAGCGTCGTATCCAGGCGGCGCTTGAGCCCGCCAAAGCACAGGGCAGCCATGCCGCCGGCCAGATTGAACGCGCCCAGCACCATGCCAAAGCCGCTGGCGTTGTAGATGTTCAACGCTTGCATATGAAATTGCAGTTGTGAGGGAACGGTATAAAAAGAGACATTGATCAGGAAAGCCAGCAGGCATACCGTTCCTACAACCAGCCAGTTCACCGGTGCGTCTGTGAGCCTGGTTGTCGATTGCAGGGCGCGGGGGCGCTGCGGCTCTGTCAGACAAAATATGACTGCAGGAATCAGGACCAGCGCCGTGCCGTAAATGACAAATGGCATACGCCAGTGCAGTTCGGCCAGCAGTCCGCCAGACATGACAAACACCACGCCACCCAGTTGTACAAAGGCTTGCTGCAAGCCCAGATACCTTTCCCGCTCTGCCCCTGAAAAATAATCACCGATCAGCGCGGTGCTCAAGGTGATGATGGCACCGATGGCAACCCCCAGTACCGCACGCCCGACCAGCAGGGCGGTCAGGCTGTCGGCGATCAGGCCCGACGCCCCGGAGATGCCATACAAGGCAATGGCAATAACCAGCAGACCCTTGCGCCCGAACCGGTCGGCCAGCATGCCGGCAAGGGGCGCTGACAGGGCGACAAACAATGAAGGCAGAGTGAGCACCATGCGGCTGAGCAGGGCGATATGCTCGCTGTCGGCAAACCGGGTTTCAATGGCAGGCAGCGATGGGGCAATGATAATGCTGGCCATAATGGTCAGGGTGGCCACCAGAAGCAGCACCAGCTTGCGCGCCGCCAGCCTGCGCGCACTGAACACGGGTGCAGGTAATGCACGTGTTTGGGCCGCGCTATCGGCTCGCGGCCTATGTCCGCCCTGGGTGCTGTGGGCGTCGCCGGCAGTGGCCTGTATGCCTGCGACATCAGTGTCCGGCTGGGGCGCGTTATTGGCCTGTTGCCGGGCGGGGGTCGTTGGCGGAGTATCGGTGGTCATGGCTACCTTGATTGACAGAGTATGGTGTCATCATAAAACCTGAAGTTAACTTGATGTCAACCCTGCGTGCCTCGCAGGTTTTGCGGATGCTGTGGTAAATCAGTGATACAAAGGGTAAGGTATAAGCTAAGTATAGCGATGCAGGCTAAGTAGATATCCAGGGATGCTGATATAGCGATCGCCTTAATTATCCACGACGAATTACCTGGCCCGTACCAATAACGACATACCCGGCTCACTAGGACATACTTGGCTGATTATCGAGGAGCCTGCCGCCCGCAAGACAAATGCCATTATTTACAGATGTAATATCATCACGATGAAAGATATTCGAAACCTTGATCTTAACCTGCTCAAAGCGCTGGACGCGTTGCTGGATCACAGAAATGTGACCCGGGCGGCAGCCCGCCTGGGCGTAACGCAACCGGCGATGAGCGGCATGCTGACCCGGTTGCGCGATACTTTCGATGACCCGCTATTTGTGCGGGCACAGCGCGGCATTGAGCCGACCGAGCGTGCGCAGTCCCTGGCCATACCGCTCAAGCAGGTGCTGGGCGAAGTGGGCGCACTGTTGCAGCCACCGGTATTTGATCCGGCCACTGCCAGTCATCAGTTTACGATCGCTTCGACCGACTATGCGCTGCGCGCCATTGCGTTGCCGTTTCTGGCCACGCTCAAGCGGCTGGCACCCAATATCAAGGTGGCGCTGGTGCTGGTGAACGATACCCAGATGCTATCCCAGCTGGAACGCGGCGTGATTGACGTGGCGCTGGTCTCGCCTGAATATACCTGTCCGGATCTGCATGCGCGCAAGCTGTTTGATGAACATTACGTTTGTGTTGTGCGCCGGGATCATCCCATTATTAAAACCCAGCAGGATCTGACGCTGGAGCGGTTTTGTGAACTGGATCATGCGCTGGTGTCTTACACAGGCGCAGGCTTTCGCGGCGCGACCGATGAGGCGCTGGAGAAAATCGGTAAAACGCGCCGGGTCACGGTGTCGGTCAAAAGTTTTCTGATTGTGCCCGATCTGTTGCGGGCCAGCGATATGGTGTCGATTCTGCCCAGCCGGTTGGTCAACGACCTGGCCGGGCTGGCTGTATTCGAGCCGCCCATTGCCATTACCGGTTTTACCAATATGGCGGCCTGGCATGAACGTACGCATCGTGATCCGGCCCAGCGCTGGTTGCGCCAGTTGCTGTTTAATATCTGTTTTGACAGCCATGCGCAATGCGAGGCTGGGTCGCTGGGCAAGGCGGGTGCGCCGCACGTGATGTCCGGGCACGAGCCTTGATCGGACTGGCCGATACTGACCCGCCAATACCTTAAGCCGCTGCGCCGCGGTAGCGTTCCAGCCAGTGCGCATACGGCGCCGGCAGCACCCAGGTAGGGCGCGGCTGATCCAGCGTTTTGGCCAGCGCCAGGGGGTAATGCGGGTCGGTCAGATGGGCCCGGCCGATCATGACAAGATCCAATTGTTCCTCTTGAACCACGCGGTTGGCCACTTGCGGATCATCAATGCCCCAGGCTGAGGCCACCGGCAAACCCGCTTCGTTGCGTAGGCGTTGTGCAATGGGCGCCAGGAACGCCGGGGTTGCCCATGGGATCTGCGTATCGGGAATGACAAAGTTGGCGCTCACGTTCAGCAGGTCCAGGCCGCCCTTGCGCATATTGCGGGCCAGTTCGATAGACTCGGCAACCGTTTGTTCATCACGACCGTCATATTCGATCACGCCGAAACGTGCGGTCAATGGCAGGTTCTGGGGCCACACGTCGCGTACTGCGGCCAGTGTTTCCAGCAGAAAACGGCTGCGGCCGGCCAGGTCGCCACCGTATTGGTCATCACGCTGATTGCTGTGGGCAGAAAAAAAGCTTTGCGCCAGATAGCCATGGGCAAAGTGCAGTTCCAGCCATTCGAAGCCGGCGTCATGGGCGCGTTTTGCTGCCGCGGCGAAATCGGCCTTGACGCGCTCAATGTCGGCCAGCGTCATTGCTTTGGGCACTTGGGGCAGGTTCTCGCCATAGGCAATGGCTGAGGGCGCGATCGTTTGCCAGCTGCGCGGATCGTCAGCGGCGATATGGTCGTCGCCCTCCCACGGACGGTTGGCGCTGGCCTTGCGGCCTGCGTGGGCGATCTGGATGCCCGGCACTGCACCGGCAGCCTTGATGGAAGCGGCAATACGGGCCAGCCCTTCGGTATGTTCATCACTCCATAGTCCCAGGCAGTCTGGCGTGATGCGGCCTTCCGGCGAGACCGCCGTGGCTTCCACAATCACCAGACCGGCGCCGCCGCGGGCCAGGCTGGCGTAATGAATCTGATGCCAGTCATTGGTAAAGCCCTCCTGGGCGCTGTACTGACACATGGGCGGAACCGCAATGCGGTTGCGCAAGGTCACGTCTTTCAGGCTGAAGGGGGAAAACAGATTGGTCATATTGGTACTCTTGAAATAGATAAGCGTAAATCGGGCAGGGTGGATCAATATTCTTCATGGGGCGGCAGGGCGATCGCAGCAAGGCGAACCAATGTGCGGTGTCGTTGCCCCAAATATGCCGGGGGCAGGACGATGTTGCCGGCAGTGCCGGGCAACCCACGCGTCTGGCCTGCCAGGTGCACGGGCGTTTGCCGTGTGACGACAAGCCCGCCCACCGGCGGCGCCGACCGCAAGCGATCATCTTTATGCCGGGTCACGTCAAATTATGGTGCCATGCATCAAATAATTCAAATGCTATATTTTTATCTTAGATATCATTTGAAATGATATCATCGGATATGCCAGGGGCGGGCAGCGGCCACCGCGTTTGTTTTACTAACGGTGGGTGCTTATGCCGTGGGTGCTTATGCTCATTGGGGGTTGGGTTGCCAGCAGATCCGGGCCGCACAGATAATGTGCCGGTGGAGCCCGGGATGCCGTCTGTGATGGATGTCGTTGTTCGATATGATATCCGCAGATTAAATGGCAACCCCCAGTCTGCGATCCAGTGCAAAGGCGCCACTGCCGCGTACGGCGATATAAAGGGCAAGGCATGCCATGAGCACGGGGTACTCGATGCCGCGATCTATCCACGGCCAGGTCGGGCCCAGCACATAGCTGATCGCCAGCATTTGCACCACGATGGCCAGAGCAACGGGGCGAGCCCACAACCCAAGCGCAAGCATGAGCGCACCTATTGTTTCGAGCAGCATGACCAGAAAGGCCAGTTGGGGAGCAAAAGGCAGACCCATCACATTCTGTATGAGGTTGATGGAGCCAGCCATGGGGTCGGCCATGGAACCATGGGACGTTCCCAGGGCTTTGGGTAAGCCGTGCGTGAACAGGATAATACCGAAGGCTACGCGCAGTAAGGCATACAAGGCCGGTTCAGCGCGCTTATACAGCGTGTCCAGGGCGGGGATCAGCAGGCGAGGAGGGCGTGCGCTTGCTTGCTGGATGGCCGTGGTTATTTCGTTTTCGCTGCGTGCCATTTGGGTTCTCCGGCAGGTGAATGGGTGGCGTTATGCCGGATGTGATTTTGTAGCGAATGGGCCAGGAATGCGGCAATTGCGCCCAATGTTGTTGCAAGCGTCAGCGTGCCGAAGGTGGCCATTGAAGGGGGCTGGTGCAAGGCAAAGTAAGCCACCAGCCCCAGAAAAATGGCGGGCAGGTTGTTCACTGCAGGCGCTTTGGCCAGCGACAGTGCAATGATGGTGATGGCAAACACCACCGCGCTGATAGCGTAGGTGCCCAAATAGGGTGTGAGCGTCGCCAGGCCATGGGCCGCAGCAATGCCCAGCATGACACCGATCAGGACACATGCCAGATTGATGATTCCCTGCTGCAGGTTAAGCCCGCGGGTGAAATACGAGATCCAGCCGACGAACATGGCCCATACCGGTATCTCGAAGGCCAGGACGCTTAGCGTTGCGGCCGACGAGGCAATGACCGATTCGCCAATGACCACTTTTATGTGTGAGGAAAATGCCTTGCCTGTCATTGCTCATCTCCTTGGAAATGCAGTAATGGCATAGTCAATCGGGCACCGGCGCGGGGCCGGGCATACGCAGTCTGGTTCATGCGAAGCCGCCGTTAGCGCGAACAACTTGTCCATTGACCCAGCCCCCGTCGGCCCCGACCAGGAACGCAACCACATTTGCAATGTCTTCGGGTTGGCCCAGGCGCTCCAGCGGGGCAAGCTTACTCAGTTGCGTGATCTGCTCTTCGCTCTTGCCTTCAAAAAACAGTTCGGTGGCAACCGGCCCGGGTGCGACCGCATTAACGGTAATGTTGCGACCGCGCAGCTCGTTGGCCAGCACCCGCACCAGGCCCTCTACGCCTGCCTTGGCGGCGATGTAGGGGCCGTACTGCGGAAAGGATTTGGCGATCACGCTGCTCGAGAGCGCGACAATGCGTGCGCCGGTTTGCAAATCCGCAGCCGCCTGCCCCAGCACCAGGAAAGCGCCGCGCAGATTGGTGTGGATGACACGATCGAAGGCGTCGATATTCTCCGGGGCAATCGCATTCATGGTCATCACGCCGGCGCTGTGCACAACAGCGCTGATCTGGCCATAGGCTTGCTGCGTCGTGGCAAAGAGCTGTTGCACGTCTTCGGCCACGGACACGTCGGCCTGCACGCTCATTGCCTGTCCGCCTGCCGCCTGGATGGCGTCGACCACTTCCTGCGCCTTGGCGGCGTTGCCCGCATAATTGACCACGACCCTGAAACCATCGGCGGCCAGGCGCAGGGCGATGGCGCGGCCAATGCCTCGCGAGGCGCCGGTCACGATGGCGGTGGGCGCAGCTGATGCAGGGTGGGCCGCTGTGTCGGTGGTGCTGCTGGTGTCTTTTCTGGTGTTCATAGTCCTGTCCTTGAATGATGATGGGCTGCGCACGAGGCGGCGGGTACGCCAGGGTGATGGCGGTGGCAGTTGCTGTTGCCTGGTGCAGCGATGAATAACATCATATCGATTGACGCCTGATGGATAAATGGGGTGAAATTGGCTTGTTAATTCAAAAAACACCAACAATGGGGTGCATATGGACCGCTTTGATGCGATGCAGCTGTTTATCCGGATCGTGGAGCTGGGCAGCTTTACCGACGCGGCGGGGGCGCTGAATCTGCCGCGAGCCACTGCCACGCATGCCATCAAGCAGCTGGAAAAGCGCCTGGGCGCGCGATTGCTGGATCGCACCACGCGGCAGGTTGCCCCCACGCTGGATGGCCAGGCCTTCTATGAACGCAGCAAACGGGTGCTGGCCGAACTGGAAGATGCCGAGACTTCGCTCAGCACGCATGTGACCGATCCCCACGGGACGTTGCGGCTGGATTTGCACGGGGCGCATGCGACCATGATCATCCTGCCGCGCATTGCGCAGTTTCGTGAGCGCTATCCGAATATCGATGTGGTTATCAGTAGCGGTGACCGGTTGGTGCATCTGGTCAGGGAAGGGATCGACTGCGTGGTGCGAGCGGGGCAGTCCCGCGACTCCTCGCTGGTGGTTCGGAAACTGGCGGATATGGAGCAGATTATCTGCGCCAGTCCCGAATATTTGTCCCGCTATGGCACGCCCGTGCATCCGGGCGAACTGCCGCAGCACCAGGCCATCGGTTTTTTCTCGCGCGGCAACGACAGTCGCTACCCCTTTTCGATCATGATGGATGGGCAGGAGACGCAGTTCGAGGCCAGCGGCTGGATGTCCGTAAGCGATGCCGAATGCTATACCAGCGCTGCCCTTGCCGGTTGCGGGCTGATCCAGGTGCCACGCTTTCGGCTGCAGGCCCATTTGCAGGCGGGCAGGTTGGTGCAGGTGCTGGCCGATTGGCCGTGTCCGGACCTGCCAGTGTGCGCGCTTTATCCGTTTCATCGCCAGTTGTCGCCGCGGGTCCGGGTTTTCATTGATTGGGCGCGCGACCTGTATAGCGAAAAATTCGGCGCGTAAGAGGCTTGTCGTCAAGCCGCCAGCGTCTCGATGCTGCCCATCGCGCGCGCTAATGCGGCTTCGCGCAGTTGCGGACTAATGTCAACGCCATCGGCGGCGATTACCTCAAGGTTGTCGATACCAATCACCGAGAAAACCGACCTCAGGTAGGTTTCTGCATGTTCATGGTGTGCGTTGGGCGATCCCTCGCCATAGATTCCGCCCCGTGCCAGCAGCACGATGACGCGCTTGCCGCGCGCCAGCCCGACTACGCCGCTGGCACTATAGCTGAACGTTTTTCCAGCAACACAAATGCGATCGATCCACGCCTTCAGGGAGCTTGGAATGGTGAAATTGTAAAAAGCGACGCCTATCACAATCACCTGGCTGCTTAGAAACGCCTCAAGAACCTGTCCGCTTTCGGCAAGGTCGGTCAGTTCGTCCTGATCCAGGTCGCTAATGCTTGTGCCCTTTACGTGGGCTGCGAACACGCGTTCAGTCAGATCGCCCAGCGGATGGGCGGCCAGATCGCGATATTGAATCGCGATGTCCGCGGCTTCACGCTTGATGCGCGCCACAGCTGCAGCCGACATTTCCCGCGTCAATGATCCTGTCGCTTTAATGCTTGTGTCGATGTGCAGCAGCCTCACGGGGTTCGCGCCGGGTTGGCCGCTGGCCTTGGTGACAACGGGTTTGGAGGTAAGGGACATGATATTCTTCCTAGTGGTTATTAATTGAGACTAGGTAGTATAATGAGACTTTATCGCGACGTGAAGGAGGCAGAATTTTGGGACATGGAGAGCTAAAAGTAACCGCCGACGTACCCGGCGGTTTGTCCACCAAACATAACGAGCGGTCAAAATGGGCAGTCGACCCGCAATGTCCGGTGCGAGATGTGCTTGACCGGATCGGCGACAAGTGGTCGACGCTTGTCCTGGGCACGTTGGCGAGCGGTCCGCATCGCTTTAGCGCCGTTCAGCGCGCGATTCCGGACATTTCCAAGCGAATGCTGACGCAGACCTTGCGCGATCTGGAGCGCGACGGGCTGATCGCGCGAACGGTGTTCCCAACCAAGCCGCCTAGCGTTGAGTACCGCCTGACCCCTTTGGGCGAAACAATTCTAGAGCCCCTGACCGTTCTTGTTCAGTGGGCCGATCGCAGTCGTGCAGCGATCAAGAATGCTCGCCAGGCATACGATGCAGCGTCGTAGCGCTGTTGAAACAGCCCACCGGGCCTGCCGTTGCCCTATTATTTTCAAAAGATTTTTTTAACGCAAAATGGGGTAACTGTCCGGGCAATGCCAGCATGGCAAGCGTGTTTGGGGCGTTAAAACCAGCGTGCTGTTTCATGTGCAGAAAAGTTCGATTCAATGCTGCACTTGGCAAGGCAAGTGCATGATTGCATATGTAATTACAATCACAAATGAAGCAAACTAAAAATTAAAAGGACTGAGTCCTGTTCAATACAGAATTCAGTCCTTCAGCCCAATTTGAATAACGCGTCTGACTTCAAGGGCCAGTTCAGTGACAGGGATGTGGGGCGGCTGCGTATGGCATGCCGGCGTTACTTTATTTCCCGGATTTCCACATCTGTGATATCGGGCTTGCGCGAAAAATTACCGGGTTTCTTGAATTTCTCGGAAAATTCGGAATGGGTCTGGCGGGCGCGGGTTGAGGTTGTTTTCCAGTATTCGCGGGCGACGAACGGCTTGCCGCGCACCTTCGCAATAATATAGAACAGCCCCACCGCAATGGCCGCAGAGACCAGGAACACAGCGGCCATGACAAGGCCTGCAATGGTGATGACACCAAATAGCAGCGCTTTGAAAAACCGGTCCAGAAAATCGTTCATAAGGGGTCAGATCCTTGTAAGTGGGAAGAGCCAATAAGCATTCGTTACGGCTTATTGTACACAAGCAATTGATTTTGCTTGATTTGTTTTCTCTATAGTAGGGCTTTTTCTGGAAAATTCAAGGGCCGCCCGCACGCGGATATGCCAAAAGATTTCAAAAAGTGGTTACAGCCCGAGCACCCATGGCGTGTAACGTGAGCGGGACCGCATCAAAACCGTCGGCAGGGCGGCGCTTGTTTGATGCGAGTGAGGCGGCAGCACGGCGAAATTCGTTGTTGCAACCCCAAGCGGTACGCGGCGCGTCATAGGGAAGATATCCCTGCTCCACACAGATTTTAACAATGTGCAAGCCCATTAAACGTTATCATTAAGGCCATTACGCCCTTAAAATAGTATCAATTGCAGCGAGTTGAAATGAGTCTGTCGTCAAAAGCCCTTTTGGATGCGTTACGGTCTGTGGTAGACCCGGTTACTGGTATGCCGGTGGCCCCAACGCTCAAAGAGTCCGATATCACGCTTTCCGAAACGGGAGCAACGGTTCGCGTAGAGCCCGGGTATGTGACCAGCGCCGCAGCCAAGGCCGCCCTGACCGAACAGCTGCAGGCTGCTGCCAGACAAGCCGGCGCGGCACAACTGACGTTGCAGTTCAGTGATACGGTAAGGGCGCACGCTGTGCAAAGCGGGCTCAAGCCTATTGCCGCGGTAAAAAATATTATTGCGGTGGCCTCGGGCAAGGGCGGTGTCGGCAAGAGCACCACCAGCGCCAACCTGGCGATTGCACTGGCGCAAAGCGGCGCCCGCGTCGGCATTCTGGATGCAGATATTTACGGCCCCAGCCAGCCGCTGATTATGGGCGTATCGGGCAAGCCGGTATCCAATGACGGCAAGACCATGGAGCCTTTGCGCGCCCACGGTATCACGGTCAATTCCATCGGTTTTCTGATCGAGGCCGATTCACCAGCCATCTGGCGCGGACCCATGGTCACGCAGGCGCTGGAGCAACTGCTGCGCCAGACCAACTGGCCCGATCTTGATTATCTGATTGTCGATATGCCGCCGGGCACGGGCGATATTGCCCTGACGCTGGCGCAAAAGGTACCGGTGGTGGGCGCCATTATCGTGACCACGCCGCAGGATATTGCGTTGCTTGATGCCCGCAAGGGCTTGCGCATGTTCGAAAAAATGAATATTCCGATTTTGGGTATTGTCGAAAACATGGCAATGCACATTTGCTCGCATTGCGGGCATGCCGAAGCCATTTTTGGCGAGGACGGCGGCAAGTACATGGCCCAGGAACTGGACGTTCCATGGCTGGGCGCCTTGCCTCTGGCAAAAAGTATTCGTGTACAGACCGACGCGGGTACGCCCACGGTTGCCAGCGACCCCAACAGCGAGGCGGCGGGGCTTTATCGCGAACTGGCACGGCGTGTAGCCATGGCGGTGGCAGCCTTGCCCAAGGATATGGCTGGCCGCTTTCCCTCTGTGGTTGTTGAAAATCTGAAGAAATAAAAGCGCTGAATGGACCGATGCGATTGAACAAGGCTTGTTTTCTCACAACGATTTTATTGTTGGCCGGTATTGGTCAGGTTTCGGCGCAAAAGCCCGAAGTGATTATCGATCCCAGCGGGCTTGGGCCTGAATCGCTGGATGCGGTAAACAAAGGTATTTCAGCTGTGGTGCGCATGGCCGACGATCAGGATTCGGGCGAAGCCGACCGGATCCGGCGCAAGGGCCGTGAGGCGGTAATCTCTGCCCTGGCCACTCGTGGTTATTTTGCGCCCGATGTCACGCTGGAAGTGGGTGAAGACGTGGGCGGCGAAACCTGGGACATTTCCATTGATCCGGGCAAGGTGGCCAAAGTCAAATCGGTCACCAATAATTTTACCGGCAGTATTGCCACGCCTCGCTTTAACGAGCGCGTATCACAGTTGCGTAAAGACTGGGGCCTGCCGGTAGACAAGGATTTTCTGAACGAGCAGTGGAGCAATGCCAAGTCGACCATGCTCGAGGGCGTGGCTGCCAATGATTTTTACCTGGCCCGCATGACGCATTCGCAGGCGGTGGTCAATCCCGAAACGGCGAGCGTGGATACCGAGACCACGGTCGACAGCGGTCCGGCAGTCACGCTGGGCCATACCGAAGTGGTAGGCTTGCGGCGCGTGCCCGATAGCCTGATCCGTCGCTATATCAAATACACGCCGGGCCAGCGCTTTTCCCAGGAACAGCTGGACACCTGGCAGCAGCAGATCCAATCTACCAATTTCTTTCGCGGCGCGTTCGTTACCCTGAAAAAACCACCGGGCGATGAGGTCTATGCACAGGACGCGGTAGAGTTGCCGGTTGCCGTGCGGGTGTCCGAAGCGCCGGCGCGTTCGCTGGCCGGTTCTCTGGGGATTGACGATTCGGTGGGCCCGGGCGCCGAGATCATGTACAAGCAGAATGTGGTGTTTGGACAGCCGCTGATTATGGAAACGGGTGCTGCAGTGAACGCCAAGCTGCAGCGCGCCTATATGGATTTTCATTTGCCGCCCAATCTGGATGGCAGCAAAGATAGCGTTGGGGTGATGTTTCGTCACTCCGATATCCAGGATGAAGATGTGATGCGTTACGCCGTGGGCTGGAAGCGCAAGCTGGAGTTCAAGCTGGATGCGGCCAGTCGCGTCGATTACGAATCGAACTGGGGTGTGCTGGCAGCTTACGACTCGGTCAAGCGCGAAGGCGAGGAGCGTTATCGCCTGCCTACTGCGGTGGCAACCTGGGATTTTCTGCGTCGCGATGTCGACAACAAATATGACCCGCGTGAAGGCAATCTGATTGCGCTGGGTCTGGGCGCCGGCGTCACGCTGGATAAAGGCGAGCCGTTCAGCCGGGTCGGGCTGCGTGCGCAACAATGGTGGCCGATAGGCCGGCGCGATGTCTTTACCATGCGCGGCGAAGTGGGACAGGTATTCGGGTCCAGCGGTATGCGCATTCCGGATGACTTTGGCTATCGGACTGGCGGCGCGCGCTCCATCCGGGGCTACAAATACAATGATATTGGCAAAAGCGCTGGCGATGCGGTCGTGGGTGATCGCTCCCTGGCGGTGGTGAGCGTTGAATATATGCGTTACTTTGACGACCGTTTCGGCATGGGCGTATTTATTGATGCCGGTGATGCAGCAGAGTCATTCAATAAGATGAAGCTGCATGTGGGCTACGGCGTGGGGGCAAGAATCAAGACCCCGGCCGGCCCGCTGTTTCTGGATCTGGCCTACGGCCAGCGTGACCGCAGTATACGGCTGCACTTTTCATTGGGAGTGGCATTCTGATGAAAATGAAATATTTGCGCTGGTATCTTCGCTGGAAACCCATCGTCCTGACGCTTCTGATCGGACTGTGCGCCTTTGTGTTCTGGTTCATGGGCACCAATCCGGGCAGTCGCTGGCTGCTCAATACCGTGATCAGCCAGGTGGGCGGTGAACTGACCAATGTGCGCGGCACGTTATGGAGCGGGATCGAACTGGAACGGCTGCAGATCGATACGCCCGAAATCAAGATTACCGGCCGGCAGGCTGTACTGAAAGTGGACTGGCTCAAGTTGTTCAAACGCACCTTGCGTGTAGAGCAGATGAGCGTGGCCGATCTGGACGTCAAGCTGCTGCCGCTGGAGACAACCGAACCGGCGCCCGAAGATGCCCAGCCATTTGAAATGCCGGGTATTCCGGTTGGCATACAGGTGGATCGGCTGGATGTGGGCGATTTTGCACTGCTGATGCCTGATGGCTCGGGTCTGCCCGTGGGACTGAGTAATTTCAGTCTGACCGATTTGCTGATTATTGACCAGCATGCCAAAGGCACGCTCAAAAGCGTGCACGTCTCGCATCCGCAGACCGAGGCCGATCTGAACGGTACGCTGGAAGTGGAGTCTATCAAAAGCCCGTACCCGATGAAGCTGGACTTGAATGCGAAACTGGCGACGCAAAACAAACAGTCGCCGGTTTGCCTGAGCCAGTTCGTGCAGATTGGCGGCGTGCTGACCGGCGCGCTGCAGCAGCGTGATTGCACATTTGATCTGCACACGCAAGTGGCCGGCGATCTGGAAAAACTGGGCGTGACCCTGCAGGGCAGCGGCCAGGGCGCGCAAGTGGATGCGTCGTTGAACCTGGGCGTGATGGGTGGCGGCATTCCATTGAACCAGGCCGATGTGAACGTCAAGCTGGGCGATAGTTCGGGCCTGCAGTTCAAGCTGGACAAAAAGGAAAAACAGGGCGCAGCAGAGTCGGACCGTATTGCGGGATCCTTTGCCAGCCAGCGGCTCACGCTCAAGGGTCAGCAAGGGGCGGCCGATTCGGTATTGACTAGCGATATGACATTTGTGGCAGATGTTCTGGGTCTGTCCAATGTGCAGGGATTGCAATTGAAAGGCACGGTCGATGGCCAAAGCCGTCTGCAGGGCAAACCGTTGACTGCCGACCTGGATATCGATATTGATTCGCAGGGCGTCTTGACGCAACGCCGGATTGTTGACGGCGAGCAGATGGCCCAGGCCGTTGCCGACAACATCAAAGCCGCGGCCGCCCGCAAGGCGCAGCAGGAAGGTAAAACCGTTACCACCGAGAAGGGCGAGGATGCACTTCAGAAGGCACAGCAAACTGCCGCAAACACAGATGCAATACAGGCGTCGACCACGCTGGTGGACCTGAAGCGCCTGAATATTCGCAAGGCAGATATTGATCTGAAACTGGGTGATAACAGTATCACGACATCGGGCAGCTTCGGGCAGCAGGAAAGTGTGCTGCGCTTAAGCGTTGACGCGCCCAAACTGGGCCAGCTGGTCGATGGCGTTAACGGCACGGCCAAACTCTCTGGCACGCTGGCCGGCACGATTGCCGAGCATGCGATCGATATTAGCGGCAAGGTCAACCAGGGCGAAGCGAAAACCCTGGGCAAGGCGCCGGCCGATTTGTCCGCCACCATCAACGGCAAGTGGCACAGGTTGGCAGACGGGATTGACGGCTGGGAAGGCGAGTTAGCCGCATTGAACCTGGCGCATGCCGGGGTGCGTGTGCGCGAGCGCGACGCCTTGCCTTTGTTGTTCAGCCCGAACGCGACCGGGGTGCAGAATGTATGGGCGGCAGGGCCTGGCGCGCTAAGCCTGACCCTGCCCGGCGGCTCCGAGGCGCAGATCAAGCTGGACAAGGCCAGTGGCAATGCCCTGGGCATGACGACAGCGGGATCCTTTGCCAACCTGACGATCAGCGACAGGTTGATGGACGAGGTGGCCAGGATGACGGCCGCCGGCGATGCGCAGCCGGCCAATGCAACTGACAAGACAGCGCGGGATGCCGCTGCCAAGGCGCTGGCGCAAAAAACTGCCGGCAGCTTTCCGGATATTGTGTTTGACGGCGACTGGAATATAGCCACGGAAAATGGCCTGCAAGGTGCGGTCAATGTGCGGCGTACGGCGGGCGACCGGTTCGTGCCGCTGGTGCAGAAAATTCCGCTGGATTTCGAGACGCTGAACATCAAGTTGAATGAAACGCGCCAGGATGAAAAAAATCCGGTGCTGGCCATCGTTGCTCAGGGCCAGGGCCCGCAGTCCAGCCTGGACACCACGCTGAACCTGGCTATGGCAAATGTGATTCCGCTGCGCGATGGCAAATTGCAGCTGGCATTGACCGATGGCGCTGCAGTTAACGCAGATTTTGAAACCATCGCCGGCGTCAGTGAAGGCACGGATCGCCTGACGGCCAAGGTCGGCTTGAAATCGCTGAATCTGCAGACCTTGTCGGCGGGCGCTACACCGGCTTCGCTGCTTAATGGCACTGTGGCGCTGGTTGCCGATACGCTGCCGGGCAAGCGCGAAATTGCTGATGTGGACCTGGATGCGCAATTGACCCAGGGCAGCATGTGGAATGACAAACCGCTGGCCGGCACAATTGGCAGCAAGGTGCATCTGGCAGGCATTTTCGACAAGCAGCCAGAGCAGGAGCAGGCCGATCGCACCATCAAGCCGAATCTGGACAAGCTGCAGGTGAGCGACACCGATGTTGACCTGACGCTGGGTAATAACCGGATCACGGCGCACGGCGGTTTCGGCCAGGATGCCAGCCAGCTGTATCTGGACGTTAACGCGCCGGCGCTGGCCAATTTCTGGCCGTCTCTGCCGGGCAGTGCGCTGGTCAATGCCGTGGTGGATGGTCGCGTGACCAATCACCGTGCGCAAATTTACGGCATGTATGCGCAGGCACCCAGTCGCGCCCTGGGCAAGGCGCCCGTGGTGTTCGGCCTGAATGTCCAGGGCGCCTGGGACAAAGTGGAAGGCGGCCAGGAAGGCTGGGTGGGTGTGCTGGAAGACTTGAATTTGCGTCATACCGAATTGCGCTTGCAGCAGCAAAGCCCGATGTCGTTGTCGTTCCTGCCGGACGATGGCCAGCATCCCTTGCAGTGGGCCACCACAGCCTCGCGCTTTTTGCTGGATCTGCCGGAAAATCGCAGTGCGCAGATCCTGCCCGGCGAGTCTGGCGGTAACGGTAGCCAGTGGCAGACTAAGGGGCAAATCAAGGACCTGGTCATTAATCCACAGTACCTGATGAATCTGCAAAAAGCCTTTGCAGCCGAAGACCCGGCCGCGGCGCGGGCAGCCACGCAGGCTGCAAACAAGGCGCTGGCGGCGGCCTCGGCCAGCAGCAAAAAAGCAGCGGACGCCGCCGGTGATGGCGGCAAGGGCGCAGCCAACGCGGTGGCCGACAAGGACATCACGCTGGATGCGGACTGGGATCTGGCTTTCAACCAGATGCTGACCGGCTCGGCGCATATCATGCGTACCGACGGCACCGGCGTGTTGCCGTTCAAGACACCGGTGCCGCTTGATTTTGACACAATTGCATTTGACATTGAACCGCAGCAAACGCCGCAGGTGCAGGATGGCTATGTCGTCACGGCCAGCGCCACCGGGGAAAAGTCGCATCTGAATGCGGATGTAAAACTGGATATGGCAACGCCGTTGCTGCTGCGCGATGCCAAGGCGGACCTTGCCTTGCGCGATGGCGCAACGCTAACGCTGGAAGCGCTGGTCTCGCCCAAGGGCGGGCAGGATGAGTCAGACCGCATTCATATGCGTGTCAATTCCAAGGCGCTGCCGGTCAGCAAGCTGATGGCAGACAGTATTCCCAGAACCTTGCTCAGCACGGACCTGACGGCTGACGTCGACATGTTCTCGCCCACGGCCATCAAGTCGGCAACCATCAAGGGCAACTTTGACAAGGGCAGCATCTGGAATGACAAGCCGCTGGTCGGATCCCTGGATCTGGCGGTGCGCGATCTGGCGCTGGGCGGCCAGGGCAGCACCGGCATAGACTTGAATGCTTTCCAGGTGCCGGCGGCCAATATCGACCTGACCCTGGGCACCAACAAAATACGCAGCAAGGGCGCTTTCGGCCAGGCCGACAGCGTACTGACGCTGGACGTGGACGCACCGGCCCTGTCTTCCTTCTGGCCCGGCCTGCCTGGCAGTGTCACGGTGGATGGCACCGTCAAGGGCATGGTCGCCAAACACGCGCTTGATCTGAAGGGCATGTTCTCGCAGGGCAAATCCAGGGAACTGGGCAAGGCGCCGGTCAATTTCCATTTGGCTGCCGATGGTTCCTGGGGCAAGAACGAACAGGGTGTAGAGGGGTGGCGCGGCACGCTCGCTACGCTGGATGTACAGTACGCGGGCATTACCGTTGCGCAGGACAAGCCCTGGACACTGGCGTTTGCGCCCGCCGCCGAGGGCGGGCTGCCGGCGTGGGAAGCCGGGCCATCGGCCATCAATATTGGCCTGCCGGGCAAGCACAGCATCGTGATCAATCAGGAAGGCACCACCGGCAGCAATGGCAAGTGGCAGACCAAGGGTTCCATTCGCCGGTTTGTTCTCAGCCCCGCTTTCATTCGTGATATGCAGAAGCTGGCCGATCCGGCCGCCAAAGAGGCGAGCAACGTTAATGCGGGTATTATTGACCGGCGCAAGAGCGCACCAAAGGAAACCTCGCTGGTGCTCGATTTCGACTGGGATCTGGCTTTTGATGGGGCGCTGACCGGCAAGACCGCCCTCAAACGGGTGAGCGGCGATTTCATGATTCCGGCAGCCACCCCGATTGCGCTGGGGCTGACCAATATGCTGGTGGGCGCCAATTTCAACAAGACCGGCGCCACTACCAGTACTGCCAACCTGAACCTGGCCTTTGATACGCAAAATAAAGGCAATCTGAAAGGGACGGGCGCCATCGCGTTCAACGGGCTGGCGCCGAATCTGAACGGCGGCTCGAAAATCACGCTCAATGGCAATCTGGCCGATATCAGCTGGATGGGGCCGCTCACTGGCGATATGCTGGATCTGGGCGGGGCCGTGGCGCTGAACGTGACCGCGCAATCGCGCGCCAATGGCCAATGGACCACCAGCGGCAAAATTTCCGGTTCCAAAGTGAAGATCGTGGAAATCGACAACGGCATCCGCCTGCTCGATGGCACGCTGGAGGCTACCCTGCGCGACAACCAGGTGGTCATCAACACGCTGCGCTTTCCGTCGGTGATCCGCATTAAGGCCAATGAATGGCGCACCAAGAAATGGATTGACGATAATGTAGAGGCCCAGAACGGTTCATTGGGCATTACCGGCAAATGGAACCTGAACACCAGCAAGGGCGATTTCCGGATCGTGTTCGATCATTACCCGATTATTCAGCGGTCCGACCGCTTTGTGATGATCAGTGGCGATGTGGACATCAACGCGCCCCTGCCCAAAGTGGATATCAAGGGCAAGGTCACGGCGGATGCCGGCTGGGCCAGCGTGGATATTCTGGGCAGCGTGCCGGCGGTCGATGGCGATGTGATTGTGCTCAAGCCGGGCCAAACCAAAGTGGTCAAGGAAGAATCTCCCCTGGACCTGACGCTGGATTTCACGGTAGACCTGGGCAAGCGCTTTTATATCGTGGGTTTGGGGCTGGACTCCGGCCTGGTGGGCTCGCTCAATGTGATCCAGGAAAAGAACCAGTTGACCGGCGTAGGTGCTTTCCGCACACGTGGCGGAGCGATCGAAGCCTATGGGCAGCGCTTGCAGATCCGCCGCGGTCGCATTACCTTCCAGGGTAACCTGGCCAACCCGATCCTGGATATCGAAGCCTTGCGCACCGGCCTGGATGTAGAGGCCGGGGTCAAGGTGGTAGGCACGGCCAGAAAGCCGAAGATCGATCTGGTGTCCTATCCCGACGTGAGCGAGGTGGAAAAACTGTCCTGGCTGCTGATGGGGCGCGGCCCCGACAGCAGTGGCAGCGACGCGGCCCTGCTGTTTTCGGTGGGTTCGTCCATCGTGGGCGGGGGCGAGCCGTTCTATCGTAAGATGGGGCTGGACGATATTGCCATCCGTTCGGGCAATGTCGGCAAGTCTGGTACGGTTCTGCCGGAAAAAACGGTGGCCTCCAGCGTCAACCAGGAATCATCGAGCGATCTGTCCCAGCAGTTTTTCGTGGCCAGCAAGAAATTTGAAAATGGCATGACCGTGAGTGTCGAGCAGGCCATGGCCGGTACCGGCACCGTGGTGCGCGGCAGTTACCGGCTGTTCAGAAACCTGTCGGCCGATATCAAGGGCGGCACCGTGAACGGGCTGGAACTGATCTATCGCCGGTTTTTCAGGGACTGATGAAAAATGCATACTCCCCTGCAGCTGCAGGGGCTACAATGGCGCTTTTCCCTTCGGGGCAGACCCCAGCAGAGAGATACAGTCTATGAGTATCAAGAACGACCGGTGGATTCGGCAGGCGGCGCAAGACGGCATGATCACTCCTTTCGAGGCGGGTCAGGTGCGTGAGGCTAACGGGCAAAAGATCGTCAGTTACGGCACCAGCAGCTATGGTTACGACGTGCGTTGCGCCGACGAATTCAAGATTTTTACCAACATCAATTCCACGATTGTGGATCCAAAAAACTTCGACGAAAAATCCTTTGTGGATTTCAAGGGTGATGTTTGCATTATTCCGCCGAACTCGTTTGCGCTTGCCCGCACTGTTGAGTATTTCCGCATCCCGCGCGAAGTGCTCACCATCTGCCTGGGCAAAAGCACCTACGCGCGCTGCGGCATTATCGTGAACGTGACGCCGCTGGAGCCGGAGTGGGAAGGCCATGTTACGCTGGAGTTTTCCAACACGACACCGCTGCCCGCAAAAATCTATGCCGGCGAGGGATGTGCCCAGTTTCTGTTCCTGCAGGGCGACGAGGTATGCGAAACGTCATACCGCGATCGCGGCGGCAAGTATCAGGGTCAACAAGGCGTCACACTTCCAAGAACATAATCAGGCTATTTGATCAGCCAGCCAGGAGTACCCGATGAAATTTCGTTTCCCCATCGTCATCATTGACGAAGACTTCCGCTCGGACAGTGCGTCCGGTTTCGGTATTCGTGCCCTTGCCGATGCCATCAAGGCCGAAGGCGTCGAGGTGCTTGGCGTAACCAGTTACGGCGACTTAAGTTCGTTTGCCCAGCAGCAAAGCCGAGCCAGCGCCTTTATTCTGTCCATCGACGACGAAGAGTTCGATGTAGACTCGCGCGAAGACGTGGCGCATGCCATCCGCAATTTGCGAACCTTTATTGGCGAGCTGCGCTTTCGTAACGAAGACATACCCATTTATCTGTATGGCGAAACCCGTACATCTGAACATATTCCCAATGACATCCTGCGCGAACTGCATGGTTTCATTCATATGTTTGAAGATACGCCCGAGTTCGTGGCGCGTCATATTATTCGCGAATCCAAGAGCTATCTGGATGGGCTCGCGCCGCCGTTTTTCCGTGAACTGGTCAAGTATGCGCAGGATGGTTCCTACTCCTGGCATTGCCCGGGTCACTCCGGCGGCGTAGCATTCCTGAAAAGCCCGGTCGGGCAGATGTTTCACCAGTTCTTCGGTGAAAACATGCTGCGCGCTGACGTGTGCAATGCGGTTGAGGAACTGGGTCAGTTGCTGGACCATACCGGTCCGGTGGCCGAGTCCGAGCGCAACGCCGCCCGTATCTTTCATGCCGATCACTGCTACTTCGTGACCAATGGCACCTCCACCTCCAACAAAGTGGTGTGGCATGCCAACGTGGCCAACGATGACGTGGTGGTGGTCGATCGCAATTGTCATAAATCGATTCTGCACGCCATTACTATGACAGGTGCAATACCGGTGTTTCTGCGTCCAACGCGCAACCACCTGGGTATTATCGGCCCGATCCCGCTGGAAGAGTTCGATCCTGAAAACATTCAGAAGAAAATCGAAGCCAATCCGTTTGCCCGCAAACTCAAGAACAAGACGCCGCGCATTCTGACGCTCACGCAAAGTACTTATGATGGCGTGATCTACAACGTGGAGATGATCAAGGAAAAACTGGGCACTATCGTTGATACACTGCACTTTGACGAAGCCTGGCTGCCGCATGCGGCCTTCCACGAGTTCTATGCCAATATGCACGCGATCGGCCCGAACCGGCCACGCAGCAAAGATGCAATGGTGTTTGCCACGCACTCCACACATAAACTGCTTGCCGGTATTTCCCAAGCTTCGCAGATCGTGGTGCAGGAGTCTGAGAACCGCAAGCTGGATCGCAATATTTTCAACGAAGCGTTTCTCATGCATACCTCCACTTCGCCGCAGTACGCGATTATTGCGTCGTGCGATGTGTCGGCTGCCATGATGGAGCCGCCCGGCGGCACGGCGCTGGTGGCCGAAAGTATTCGCGAAGCCCTGGATTTTCGTCGCGCCATGCGCAAAGTGGCCTCGGAGTATGGGCGCACTGATTGGTGGTTCAAGGTCTGGGGACCGAATCGCCTGGTGTCCGAAGGCATCGGCGAGCAGGAAGACTGGGTGCTGGAGTCTGGCGATGAGTGGCACGGTTTTGGTGACCTGGCCGACAATTTCAACATGCTGGATCCGATCAAGGCGACCATTATTACGCCCGGGCTGGATATTGACGGCAACTTTGCCGAAAGCGGCATTCCTGCAGCGCTGGTGTCCAAGTATCTGACCGAGCATGGCATTGTGGTGGAAAAAACCGGCCTGTATTCCTTCTTTATTCTGTTTTCCATTGGCATTACCAAGGGGCGCTGGAACACGCTGGTAACGGCGCTGCAGCAGTTCAAGGATGATTACGATCGCAATGCGCCGCTGTGGCGCATCCTGCCCGAGTTTTGCGCCGACTTCAAAAAATATGAGCGCATGGGCCTGCGCGATCTGTGCCAGAAAATTCATGAGGCCTACAGCCAGAACGATGTGGCGCGCCTGACGACCGAAGTCTATCTGTCGGATATGGTGCCGGCGCTCAAGCCGTCGGATGCGTTTGCGAAAATGGCGCACCGTGAGGTTGAGCGTGTCCCGCTGGACGAGCTTGAAGGCCGCGTTACCGGTGTGCTGCTTACCCCTTACCCACCGGGCATTCCGCTGCTTATTCCGGGCGAGCGCTTTAACAAGACCATTGTGGAGTATCTGAAGTTTGCACGCAGTTTTAATGCGAAATTTCCGGGCTTCGAAACCTTTATCCATGGCCTGGGTCATGTGGTTGAGGAGGATGGTCGCGACTTTTTCTACGTGGACTGCCTGAGACTGGATGACTGACTCTGTTGATGTCGTGATCATCGGTGCCGGTGCTGCCGGCCTGATGTGTGCGGCGGTGGCCGGCCAGCGTGGCCAGCGGGTGGTTTTGCTGGATCACGCCAGTAAGCTGGCGGAAAAAATCCGGATCTCCGGTGGCGGCCGCTGCAATTTCACCAATATCGGCACCACCTGGCAGCAGTTTTTGTCCGCCAATCCGGCGTTCTGCCGGTCGGCCCTGTCTTCCTATACCCCTGAGGACTTCCTGACGCTGGTGCGCAGCCATGGCATTGCCTGGCATGAAAAGCACAAGGGTCAGCTGTTTTGCGACGACAGCAGCGAGCAGATTATCGACATGCTGGTCGCCGAGTGCGACAAGGGTGGCGTCAAGCGACGCATGCAAGCGCCCGTGACCGCGATTGGCCAGGAACACGGCCGTTATACGGTGCAGACCGCAAGCGGGGCGCTGACAGCCGACAAGCTGGTAATCGCAACCGGCGGCATGGCTATTCCCCAACTGGGCGCGACCGATTTCGGACTGAAGACGGCGCGCCAGTTCGGGCTGAAAATCATTGAACCGCGCCCCGCACTAGTGCCACTGACCTTTGATCAGCAAAGCTGGAAGCCGTTTGCCGAACTCTCGGGTCTGGCGGTGCCGGCCCGGCTGGAAACGGGGCAGGGCAAGCGACGAGGACTCTTCGATGAAGACCTGCTGTTTACCCACCGGGGCCTGTCGGGCCCGGGAATCCTGCAGATTTCCAGCTATTGGGAACCCGATACGCCCATCCACATTGATCTGCTGCCAGGCAGGCAACTGGCGCAGGAGCTGGTGCAACGCAAGAAGGGCAGCAAGCATAGCCTGGCCAATGCCCTGAGCGAAGTGTGGCCGCGCCGACTGGCCGAGAACTGGCTGCAATACCGGGGCATGCTGCCGACACAGCGGCTGGCCGATATGGCCGACAAGCCGTTGATGCAATTGGCACAGAGCGCGCAACCGTGGATCCTGACGCCTTCGGGAACCGTGGGCTATAAAAAGGCCGAAGTCATGCGCGGCGGTGTGGATACGCGCGAGCTGGACCAGAAATCCATGCAGGCACGCAAAGTGCCGGGACTGTATTTTATTGGTGAGGTGGTCGATGTGACCGGCTGGCTGGGTGGTTACAACTTTCAGTGGGCCTGGGCTTCTGCAGTGGCTTGCGGCCGCGCCCTGTCAGCGTGAAGTAACAGGCGGATGCCTTGTTAAAGGCCGGGTTGCAATAATGTGTTTTGATGCGGCTGTGCCGGCATGTTATTTAAGGGAAATGAGAGACAGCGGGTTCAGATCAAAGTGGTCAGGCAAGTTGTCGGTCCGGCTGGCGGCCACCTGTGGCAGCCGCCCTATAAATTATAAGAATGTGAATGCCGGCCCGGTCAGCCCCGGACGATCCGTTTAAAAGCCCAGGTCAATATTGGCGATTTTCCGGGCATCGATCACGATTTCACGACCGCTGGGTGAATAGCCCGTCAGGCGAAAGCCGCTATCGGTTTTACTGCCCATCAGGGACAATTCGAAGCTGTTTTCGTCGGTGCCGAAAGACTGGTCAACCGCTGTATATGCCTTGATTTTCAGGTTGGCGACGATTTCATCGTTGCCATCTGCCTGGATGGTGCCTGAATACAGGTAATGGGCATCGCCCCCCCGGACCTTATTGTCTTCTACGACCGTCACTCCGGCGTGGGCTTTGGAATCTGCGATCACTGTTGCGTAGAAACCGTTATCCATAATAGTACTCCTTATGTAGTTGCCACTAGGGCGCTTGATGCTGACTGCAGTGGCGAGCTGTTCTGAAATAGACCGGCTCGCTATTGAAGCTGCTAATGAAAACGTGTGTTCTGTATCTGATATTGTTGTGTTTTATGCTGACGTTCACCAGCGGATGGCTAGTGTACCGCAACATGATGACACTCGTGTGTGAGGGTGCTGCCGCACGAGTGACTAATTGCTTGTGGTCAAGTGTATTCTATCTCTTTTCCAAAGAATTATTTAATTGAAACTATAAGATGTAACAGTTCGTATTGCCACGGTAACAATACCTTAACTGCAGCTAACCTCTGTTAACTCACGGGTTTGGCAGATGATCGGAACGGGCATTGGAGACAGGGGTGCGGTGGCGGCAAAAAATTGAATATCGGGGTTGTCAGAATGGATTTTTTTGCCGTTTGCCTGTATCCTTTCGCATGCTTTCAAATTGTCGTGGGAGAGAGCAGCAGGCGGCCACTGGCCTGTCATGTTGCCACCGAAGGCGCAATTCGCCCGGAATCGCTCAGGTCCATGTACCGCACAATCACCGGCCCGGCCGGTAAGGCACTCTGGAGAGACCTTTTCATTAAGGCGCCGAAGGGGAAACGCGCTGTGCTGCGCCATCAGGCCAGCCCAAAGCGCGCTACAACTCTCAGGCAAAAGGACAGAGGGCGACAAGCGCCGGTTTCATGGTGAAACCTGTGCGCTGCGACCTTCAATCCTTTTCAACAGGTGCAAGCATGTCTACACAGACAACCCCTCCGACTGCGGCAAGCGCTCCCCCCACTCAACTGAATCGCACGCCCCTGTTCGCGGCCCACCAGGCCGCAGGTGCCAAAATGGTCGATTTCGGCGGCTGGGAAATGCCTATTTCCTACGGCTCGCAACTGGCCGAACACCATGCCGTGCGCCAGAAAGCCGGCATGTTCGATGTCTCCCATATGCTCAATGTCGATGTGACCGGTCTGCAGGCGCGGCGCTTTCTGAGCCTGCTGCTGGCCAACGACGTGGCCAAATTGGCCGTTTCCGGCAAGGCGCTCTACAGCTGCATGCTGAACCCCGAAGGCGGGGTGATCGACGACTTGATTGTTTACTTTTTTGATGACGACCGCTGGCGTGTGGTCGTGAATGCCGGCTGCGCACAGAAGGATATTGACTGGATGCAGCGCGTGGTCAGTGAACACCAGCTGGATGTCATCATCACGCCCCGGCGCGATCTGGCCATGATTGCCGTACAGGGCCCGCAAGCGCGTGAACTGGTCTGGCAGATTCATCCTGAATGGCAGGCGGCGACCGAATTGCTCAAGGCGTTTTTCGCAGCCAGTGTCGGCAATGACACCTTGGTGGCCCGCACCGGTTATACCGGCGAAGACGGTTTTGAAATCGTGCTGCCAGCCACGCAGGCCGAAGCCCTGTGGAACCAGCTGGTTGCAGCGGGTGTGGCGCCTTGCGGCCTGGGCGCGCGCGATACGCTGCGTCTTGAAGCCGGCATGAACCTGTACGGCCAGGATATGGACGAGCAGACCCAGCCGGCACAGGCAGCACTCACCTGGACAGTCAGCCTGACCGATACCCAGCGCGACTTCATCGGTCGCCAGGCCATTGAGTCTTCACCGCGCAAGAACGTGTTTACCGGTCTCAAGCTCAATGAGCGCGGCGTGATGCGGGCGCATATGCGGGTACGCACCGCGCAGGGCGAAGGCGAAGTGACCAGCGGCACCATGTCGCCCACGCTGGGCGTGTCCGTGGCGTTTGCCCGTCTGCCCCAGGGCGTTGCCGCCGGCGATGCCGTTGAAGTGGATATCCGCGGCAAGTGGGTGCCTGCTACGGTGACCGCGCTGCCTTTCGTGCGCAACGGCAAGGCCGTGGTTCCTGCACAGAAATAGAAAACCGTCACATAAACCTTGATACTATATGACCGTGTGCAACGTGGTCATTTTCCTCTTCCAGGAGTCTTGAATGAAATTACCTACCGATCGTAAATACACCCCTTCGCATGAGTGGGTCCTGGCCGAAGGCGACGTGTTCGTTGTCGGCATCACTGATAATGCCCAGGAACAGCTTGGGGATCTGGTCTACGTGGGCGACGTCCAGGTGGGCGCGCAATTGAAGGCGGGCGACACTGCCGGCGTGGTCGAATCGGTCAAGGCCGCTTCGGACATCTACGCACCGGTGGATGGCGAAATTGTCGCTTTCAACGATGTGCTGGAGGCGCAGCCTGACCTGGTCAACGAAGACTCCTATACCAATTGGATATTCAAGATCAAGCCCGCCAACGCGGCCGACGCCGACAAGCTGATGGATGCGGCTGCCTACGAAGCCCAGGCCTGAACTGCGCCGCCGCTGCCGGCATTCACGCTGAATGCGCGGCAGCAGCGGCATGACTGATTACCACCGGATTACCCAGATTATGTTGCACACACACGAAGCGGCGTCCCAGGAATTTGTCGGACGCCATATCGGCCCATCTGAGGCCGAGCAGGCAGAAATGCTGTCTGTGATTGGCGCCGAAAGCCTTGACGCGCTCATCGACGAGATTGTTCCTTCCCGTATCCGCAATGCCGCGCCCTTGGCGCTGGACGGGCCACGCAGCGAAGCCGATATGCTGGCTTCATTGCGCGCCATTGCACAGAAAAACGCGATTTACCGCAACTACATTGGCCAGGGCTATTACGGCACGCTCACGCCCAATGTGATTTTGCGCAATATTCTAGAAAACCCTGCCTGGTACACGGCTTACACGCCTTATCAGCCCGAGATTTCCCAGGGTCGGCTTGAGGCGCTGCTCAACTTCCAGACCATGGTGACCGATCTGACGGCCCTGGATATTGCCAATGCGTCCCTGCTGGACGAGGGCACGGCCGCGGCCGAAGCCATGACGCTGGCGCGCCGCTCTGCCAAATCAAAAAGCGATGTTTTCTTTGTGTCTGTAC
This sequence comes from Advenella incenata, assembly GCF_004217095.1. GTDB lineage: Bacteria > Pseudomonadota > Gammaproteobacteria > Burkholderiales > Burkholderiaceae_B > Advenella > Advenella incenata. The sequence continues at coordinate 924,680 of NZ_SHKO01000002.1, forward strand.
ATTGCCATCCGCAAACCATCGAGGTTGTCAAAACCCGTGCGCAAGGGTTGGACATCAAGGTGCTGGTTGCCGATGAAGCCGCAGGCCTGCCCGAGTGCTTTGGCGTGCTGCTGCAGTACCCGCATAGCCTGGGGGGCGTGAGCGACTATACGCAGCTGGCGGCCGAGGCCCATGCCGCAGGCGCCGTAGTGGCGGTTGCTACCGATCTGCTGGCCCTGGCCATTCTGAAAGCGCCGGGCGAGTGGGGCGCTGATATTGCCGTGGGCTCTGCACAGCGCTTTGGCGTGCCGCTTGGATTCGGCGGCCCGCATGCTGGCTTCATGGCCTGCCGCGATGCCTTCAAGCGCAGCATGCCGGGACGTCTGGTTGGTGTATCCAAGGATGCGCAGGGCAAGCCGGCCTTGCGGCTGGCACTGCAAACGCGTGAACAGCATATTCGTCGCGAGAAGGCGACTTCCAATATTTGTACTGCGCAGGTACTGTTGGCCGTGATGGCCAGCATGTTTGCCGTTTATCACGGCGCCAAGGGCGTGCGGCGCATTGCCCAGCGCACCTATGTGACCACGACCCTGCTGCGCACCTTGCTGCAGTCTGCCGGTTACGAAGTACAGAACGAAACCTGGTTCGATACGCTGCTGGTGCAGACCAATCGCGGCCAGGCGTTGCGTGCCGCGCTGGATGCCGCGCAGATCAATGTGCGCTGGGTATCCGAGACGCAATTTGCCGTGTCCATGGACGAAACGGTCACCCTGGCAGACCTGCAGGCGCTGGCCAATGTGCTTACTGAAGCCGCCGGCGCGCCGGCGGTTGACGTTGCCGCGCTTAACGCCGGCGAAGACACCTTCGTGCCGGTCGCCCTGGCGCGCCAGTCAGCCATTTTGTCGCACCCGATTTTTTCCAGCATTCATTCCGAAACCGACATGTTGCGCTATCTGCGCGGCCTTGCCGATAAGGACCTGGCGCTGGATCGCAGCATGATTCCATTGGGTTCATGCACCATGAAGCTGAACGCCACTGCCGAGATGATTCCCATCACCTGGCCGGAGTTCGCAAATATTCACCCGTTCGCGCCGGCAGCGCAAACCACCGGCTATGCCGAACTGGTCAGCCGCCTGTCGGCCGCCCTGTGCGAGATTACCGGGTACGATTCGGTCAGCCTGCAGCCCAATTCCGGCGCGCAGGGCGAATATGCCGGCTTGCTGGCCATTCGTGCCTATCACCAGGCCAATGGACAGAACCAGCGCGATGTGTGCCTGATCCCGGCCTCGGCCCATGGCACTAATCCGGCATCGGCCAATCTGGCCGGCATGTCGGTGACCGTAGTTGCCTCTGACAGCAATGGCAACGTGGACGTGGAAGACCTGAAGCGCAAAATCGAGCAGACCGGCGATCGCCTGGCTGCGCTGATGATCACGTATCCTTCTACCCATGGCGTGTTCGAGGAAGCCGTTGTACAGATCTGCGATCTGGTTCATGCCGCTGGCGGCCAGGTGTATCTGGACGGCGCCAACATGAATGCGATGGTCGGGCTGGCCAAGCCTGGCAGCTTCGGTTCCGACGTTTCCCACTTGAATCTGCACAAGACCTTCTGCATTCCGCATGGCGGCGGCGGTCCGGGTGTGGGTCCGGTTGCCGTGCGTGCGCATTTGGCGCCGTATCTGCCGGGTGTGCTGAACGAACAGGGCAAGCCTGACGCAGCCGATGCGGACGGGCGCCCTGGTCCGGTGTCATCGGCGCCTTTTGGTTCGGCCAGTATTCTGCCTATTTCCTATGCGTATATCGCGCTGATGGGCGCTTCCGGTTTGCAGCGCGCCACCGAAGTTGCGCTGCTCAATGCCAACTATATTGCTACTCGCCTGGCGCCGCATTATCCGGTCCTGTACAGCGGTCGTAACGGTCGCGTGGCCCATGAGTGCATTCTGGATCTGCGCCCCATCAAGGACGCTTGCGGCATTACGGTAGACGACGTGGCCAAGCGCCTGGTCGATTATGGCTTTCATGCGCCAACCATGAGTTTTCCGGTGGCTGGTACCTTAATGGTTGAACCGACCGAATCGGAAAGTCTGAAGGAACTGGACCGTTTTGTGGAAGCAATGATCTCCATCCGTCGCGAGATTGCCCAGGTTGAAGCAGGTGAAGTGGATGCCCAGGACAATGTGCTGACCAATGCACCGCACACGGCGCAGATGTTGACTGCCGATGAGTGGAATCATGCTTATGCGCGTAGCCAGGCGGCTTATCCGGGCCATGTCTCGCCGGTGGGCAAGTACTGGCCGCCAGTGGCACGGGTCGATAACGCCTTTGGCGATCGCAATCTGGTGTGTTCCTGCCCGCCGCTGGAAGCCTATATGGACTAGTGGCAGCGCGAGTGGTACGCCTCCTGACAAGCAAGGGGAACCACCACGTTAAAGGAGAACCGGGGCGACCGGCATGGCTTCAGGTCATGCATGTCGTCCCGGTTTTTTTGCGGCTGTAGCAGCTCGTGTGTAACAGGCAGGCTGAATACCTGAGCCAGCATGCCTGTTGCGGTGGGGGCGGGGCAGCCGCGTGAGCCGCAGCAGTAAGGCAACATGGTGCGCGGCCTTACGCCTGCTCGTTACCCGGATATCCGGCGCGTCACTTCCAGACCGGGTTGCTCCAGGCGCGCTTGCCATCTGCGCCAATTAAAACGACGCGGTACCACGGGCTTTTTGCCAGCGGCGCCAGGTCAATGCTGGCACGGGTAAGCCCGGTCGCAAACTGATAGGCCATCAGATAACCGGCGCCCACAAGCAGAATGCCATTGACGGCAGAACAGCGTACATTCAGATGAGTGGCGGTGGTTTCAATATCATGAAAGACCGGTCCCTGCGTGGAGTAAAAACTGCCGGCTTTCAGTGCTGACACGATATCGGCCTGGTCTCTGCTGTCTGCCTTGAGCTCTACCCACGCCGCGCCAAAATCCGGCGATTTAAAATGCGCATCATCAACGGCAGTGGCCAGCATCGGGCGACCACGGTCCAGCAACCCGTCCAGCAGATAGGCGCCATCGCCCTTGTCATGCATGAGCTGGCAACCGTGGTTATAAATCTCCACGGCGTGGGCCGCATCAATGGTCAGCGCATCGGCGAGCGACAGGCTGTACCAGGCTGGGTGAACCAAAGTGACGAAGGCGCCGGCATCGGCGGCGCGCCGGGCAATGGTCGGGCCGTCTTCCCCCTCGCGCGTGGGTTCAAAATCATAGGGCAGGCCAATGGCGGTAATATGCCACAGCGCGCTGTTTTCCGTACGCGGCACGTGCAGTTCGGCGGCGGCCAGTGGCGTAAACGTGTCCGAGGCAAATTGTCGTGCATCGGTCAAGGGGAACTGATACGAGGGCAGAAAGTGATCTGTGAGCGCCAGGAAATCGTAACCCGATTCCTTGTATCGCCTGACCACTTCCTCGGTCGGCAGCATGCCGTCGGAGTTGGTGGTATGGGCATGCAGATTGCCACGCAAAAATGTGCCTGGCCTGGAAAAAAGACTATCGAGCATTATGAAAATTCCTTTACGTTGTACTGTTCGATGTGCGCACTGACTGCGTCGTAGTCAGGCATGACCCAGGTTGCGCTCGCGTCGTGCAACTGCTCGACAAGCGCGGGAAGGGCATGGGCGCCGCCGGTAAAGCCAATGACTGGCATGCCTGCGGCCACTGCCGCGCGCACGCCACTGGGACTGTCGTCGATCACCAGGCAACGATGCGGTGGCGTTTGGTGCTGGCCGGCGGCATGCAGAAACAGATCCGGCGCGGGCTTGCCCAGGGCGACATCGTCAGCGCTGTAGATGCGGCCGGCAAAATAGTGCGTGAGCGCTGTGGCCTCGAATGTGAAACGCAGTCGTTCATGGGAACTGTTGGAGGCCACGCAGTAAGGCAGCGTAAGCCGCTCCAGCAAGGCAACCAGACCGGGCACCGGCGCCAGTTCCTGGCGAAATAGCTGTTCGGTCAGTTGCATTTTTCGCTGGGCAAATGCCGGTGGCAATACCAGTTGGTACTGCTCGTGGATGCGCTTGAGCCCCGCCTCGAAGGTGAGCCCAACCAGCAGCTCGGCAACTTGTGCTTCGCTCAGGCTCAGGCCGAATTCGGCCAGTGCAGCGGCAGAGGCCCTGGTCGAGAGCACCTCGCTGTCGGCAATGACACCATCGCAGTCAAAAATGATGAGATCCAAAGAAGTGTTGATCATGAGATACCGGCAAAAGGGGGCGGCGCCTGGCTACCCCGGTTGACATAATTATTTTGCTAACAGGGCATTGGTCGCTTCAACCATCTGAGCGAGCCCGTCCTGGGGTGTAACCTTGCCGCGCATGACAGAACCGATAATGTCACGCTGTGTGCGCCAGATCTGTACCCCGTTATTGCCCGGGTAGCCGCCCCACGGGCTGGCATAGGCGATCTGCTTCAGGCTGGTTTCCCAGTTGGGGTTTTTCTTGTAAAAATCGCCCAGGTACTCAGGCTGCAGGGCCAGCTTGTTGGTCGGCATATAGCCCGAGCCCAGCACCGCTGCAGTCTGACCGACAGGGCCGGTGGCAAATTTGATGAACTTCCAGGCGGCCTCCTGGCGCTGCTGGTCTTTGGCCAGGATCATCATGGCGTTGCCGCCGGTGGGGACCTTGCCTGACTGTTTGTTTTCCAGCGGGAATACCGATGAACGCAGGGCAAAGCGCGAGCCGATCAGTTCGGAAAATGCCTTGGCACTATTGGGAGAGGCAAAAATAAAGCCCAGCTTGCCTGATACAAACTGTTGGCGCGATTGGTCAAAATCACGCAAGGCCATGGCGCCGTCTGTCACAAAGCTGCGGGCCTTTTGCAATGCGTGCAAGCCGGACTGGCCGTTGAATGCTACGGTTTTTCCATCCTGGTTCATGATGGGCGCACCCTGTTCCATGATAAGGGCACGCCAGAGCCAGTCGTCCGGCCAGGCATGCACATCATAGGCCATGCCGTTAGTGCCTTCTGAGGTCTTGGCGATGTTCGCGGCAAGGGCAACCAGCGAGGGCCAGTCCGTCGGAAATGCGTCCGGGTCGCCACCGGCTTTTTTCACCAGATCAGCGTTGTAGAAAATGACCGGCGTGGAGGCATTGAAGGCCAGCCCATATTGCGTGCCTTGCACCTGGGCAAGCTTGAGCACGGACGGTTCGTAGTTGGTCTCAAGCCACTGGCCTTGCTCTTTGTCTATAAACGATTTGAGATCGACCGCCTGCTTGCGCCGCTGCAGTGCATGCACCAGTTCGGGCAACAGATGAAAACCGGAGAAGTAGACGTCGGGCAACTGCCCGGTCATCATGCTGCGCAGCACAGCCTGGTGCGCTTCGTCATAAGAGGGCGGCGACGCACGAAAGCGCACGATAATATCCGGATTCTCCTTGGTGAAGGCCTGCGCAACTTTCTCATAGAAAGGATTGTGACCCGGCCATGCGTGCATGGCGTCCAGCGTAATGGTCTCGGCCTGGGCCGCTACTGCGAACGCGCACAGGCTGCTGGCTGACAGCCCTATCAATATCCGACAAACAGTTTTCATATCACTCGCACTCCAGAAAAAAACTTCCGACCCGCTGGTCCGAAGCCGGCATCCTTACTTGACGCCTGTATTGGTCACGCCCTGAATAAAATGGCGTTGAATAAAAAGGTAGAGAATCATCAGCGGCAACGTCACGATCGTTGCAGAGGCCATCAGCGCGCCGAAGTTGGCGCCAATCTCGGGATCGGCAAAGGATGCCAACCCGAGCGGCGGCGTCATCAGTTCTGCGTTGGTGATGACAATCAGCGGCCAGTAAAGATCGTTCCAGTGACTGGTTACGGAAAAGACCGAGAAGGCGGCAATGGCCGGCTTGCTGGCAGGTACGACGATCTGCCACAGAATGGCCATTTCCGACAGGCCGTCCAGTCGCGCAGCCTGCACGATATCTTCCGGAAATATCTTGAATGATTGTCTGAACAGGAAGATGGCAAACACCGACAGAAAAAAGGGCACCATTAAGGCAAAATAGGTGTTGAGCAGGTCGGTGGCGGCCAGCCCTAGAAAGAGCGGGATCGCCGGCACCTGGATGGGAATGCACAGGCCAAGCAGGACGGCGCCAAACAGGAGCCGATCGCCCCGGAAGCGGTAGCGCGCCAATGCCCAGCCACAAGGTATGGCGGTGGCAAGCTGCACCAGGAGGACACCAGCGCAGACGATCGCGCCATTGAGCATGTAGCGCAGCAAAGGGGCATCGGCCAGGGCCGTGCGGAAATTATCCCAGCCGACAAACTGCTGGGGCAGCCAGCTGAACGAGCCCGAGAACACTTCCTGGGCGGGCCGGAAGGCCGTTACGATCATCCAGTAAAAGGGGAACAGCATGATCAGCGCCAGCACGAGCAATGTGCCGTGGCGCAGGCAGGACGACAATGTCAGTTGTGATAAGAGGCGGGCGCCATACCCTGTTTGCGGTGTCATAGGTAATGAACCTTTTTCTCGGTTAACCGGGTTTGCAGCCAGGACAGAACCAGAATGCAGGCCAGAAACAGCACCGTCATGGCCGCCGCACTGCCTGTGCGCAAATACTGGAACCCTTCCAGGTAAATCTGGTACAGGATGACTTCACTGGCTGCTTGCGGGCCGCCCCGGGTCAGCACGGCAACGGTATCGAAAACCTTGAATGCGGTGATACTGGAGGTCACGATCACAAACAGCATGGTGGGACCCAGCAATGGCAGGGTGACAGTAAAAAAACGGTCCCACGGGCGATCGGCGCCGTCTACCCGGGCCGCGTCATACAGGTCTTCGGGGATGGCTACCAAACCGGCAATAAACAGCACCATGTTGAAACCAGCCAGCTGCCAGATGCCGATAATGGCAAGTGAAATTAATACCAGCCCGGGATCGCCAAAGAATTCCATTTGCGGCAGGCCCAGCGCGTGCAGCAGCTGGTTGATCGGTCCGATCTGGCCGTGCAGCAGATACTTCCAGACGGTGGCCATGGCAACCAGCGTTGCCGTTACCGGCAGGAAAAACAGGCACTGGTATATGCGGCGACCTTTGCCAACGCTTTGCACCAGAACGGCCAGGAACAGGCCACCGATCACTGAACCGGGAACAACCAGCAGGGTATAGACCACGGTATTGCGCAGCACATGCCAGAATTTGGCATCGCCCAGAACCGACACATAGTTATCGATACCGACAAAGCCCGTGTCCGGCATGCCAAGCTCATAGTTGGTAAAACTGAGCAGCATCACAATGATGACAGGCAGCAGCATGGTGCTGAGCATGAGAAAGGTGGCGGGCATGGCAAACCACCAGGCCATGCTGTCAGGCCAGCGGCGTTTTTTTTCGGTGACCCGGTCTGCTTGTTGCGCGGGCAGGGCGTGGCAGTTGGTCATATTCAAGACACACGCTTGTGAATGGGCAGCACCTCGCAACTGGCGTACGCGGGTGCGATTCTGCTGCCTTGCGCATCGAACCAGAACGTCTGGGCCAGATTGACTTGCAGGGTCAGCTTGTCTGACCAGTTGCCACGGGTGCGCAGCCGGTCTATGTCAGCAACCGGCGCTCTTGCCACCAGCGGCTCGCCCGAATGCAGATGCCGGCAAAAAAGCAGGGCATCATGCCCGAGCACTTCCATGCGCTCGAATGTCGCGGAAAACCGGATTGCATTTGACATATGGCGGCTGGACAGATCGGCAATACTCACGCTCTCGGATCGAAAGCCCATATGGACCACGGCATCGGTGACCGCCAATGGCAGGTCAATGGGTTCGCCTGCCAGGCTTGCACCGTGCTGCGCGTCGGCAGTGATTGCCAGCAGGTTCATTTCCGGGCTGCCGATAAAACGGGCGACACGAATGTCCTGCGGGTCTTCGTACAGATCCCTGGGCGAGCCGATCTGCACGATAGCGCCGTCCATAACGACAGCGACCCGGCTTGACAATGTCATGGCCTCCACCTGGTCATGCGTGACGTAAATGAACGTGGCACCGGTGCGCTGGTGCAGGGCCGCGATTTCAGAACGCATATGTACGCGCAACCGCGCATCCAGGTTCGATAGCGGCTCATCCATGAGAAAGACGTCGGGTTGTTTTACCATTGCCCTGGCCACAGCCACACGCTGGCGCTGTCCGCCCGATAGTTGCGACGGCCTCGAATCAAGCAGATTCTCCAGTTGAACCTGGGCGGCCACTGCCGTCACTTCATGGTCAATCTGCTGGCGCAGCTTGCGACTGCCCGGCCAGAAGCGACCAAGCAGCGGCCATCTGGCCGGCGCCGGCAAACGCTTCATTCTCAAGGGCGTGGCAATGTTCTGCGCAACTGTCATGTGCGGATACAGTGCGTAACTCTGAAAGACCATCGAAACCGGACGGTCGCGCGCCGGGAACTGGGTAACATCCTGGTCACCAATATAGACGCGTCCCTTCTCGTGGGAGGTCAGGCCCGCCACAATGCGCAGCAAGGTGGATTTTCCGCAGCCGGAGGGACCGACCAGCGTAAGAAACTCGCCGGCGGCAATATCGAGCGATACCTCGGCAAGCGTGCGTTTCGTACCGTAGTATTTTTCGACTTTTTCAAGTCTGACTGAAGCGGCCATGATGACGATACCTGTTGTTCCAAACAGGCGTCATTCTATTGGTTATTTATTTCATTATTATTTATTCATTATGGAGTTTTACTCCGTTTGTTGCTTTGGCGCCCTGCATGAGACAGATCCGCAATCGCCATGGCAAGCAATTCCACCAGATAAATCTTGCTGATTGCAGGTGAAATATCTCCGCCGATGGTAAGCGGTTCAATCGGCACCGCCAGCAGTACCAGATCTGCGGCCTGGGCAACCGGGCTGTTGACGCGCCCGGTGATGGCGATGGTTTTTGCGCCGGCCGAGCGGGCGCGCTTGAGAAACTCCACGGTGTCAAGAGTGACGCCGCTTTCGGAAATGCCCAGTGCTACACAATGCTTATCCACATCGGTCATCACTTCATGGGCCAGGACTGGATCCTGGAACGCCTGGGCGGGCAAGCCCAGCCGCATGAGCCGGTAGGACACCAGTTGGCTGACAAGCCCGGAGATCCCGGAACCGAACACGGATATGCGGCGTGCCTTGACCATATGCACGGCAATGGCCAATAACTGCTCGGCATTCAGGGCGTAGGCGGTTTTCTGCATACTGAGTGTCAGCCGTCTGAGCAGGGCGCTGTAGCGGTCTGCCTCGTTGTCGCTGTCCGTCGCGGCACTGTGTTCATTGGCTGTGAGCTCGGCCATGAGCGCCAGTTTGAAGTCGCTAAAGCCTTTGAATCCCAGCTGGCGGCACAGGCGCAACACGCTGGCCTGCCCGCTGTGGGTGTATTCGGCCAGCTCTGCCACCGTTTGGTGAACCACTTTTTCCGGGTTGGCCAGGACGTATTGGCCAACACGTGAAGAAACTTCACTCATCGTGCCAATGGCGTTGGCCAAATGGACCAGCGGGGCTTTTTGTTCGTTAAGCATGCTCATAAAACGGGTAACCTGGCTGGAAGAATTCGTCGTGATAGTGAACGGGATCGTGGCCTGCCCAATCGTGCCGGGCCGGATGTGGCCAATGCGCCGACGCCAATGATCCAGATCATACATGGCCAATGTGATGGGAATGTGCAAGTATAGCGCAAGCGGTTCATGAGGCAGATCGTGGTGCGCGCCAGGTCATTTCGTGTGCGCGGCCTGGCCCGCGCGGCTTGCTCCGTAATGAATTCAAACAGGAATCTGCGGATTTCCTGTGCCTTGCGCAGGTAATCGGCGTTAATATGGCGTTTTTAACAGCCATCTTCCTCTTCATGATCTTTCAGTCGCGTTTGCGCGCCACAGGTGCCGCCTGGCAGCAGTTCAATTGGGTGCTGGCTTTGCTGGCGCTGGTGCTGGCGTGTTGCTGCGCCAGCCCGGTATGGGCCCAGGATAAGGAAGCGCCGCCCGATGTGGCGCAAGTGCTCAAGCAGGCGCAGGAGCAGATCGAGCCCATCAAAAAGCAGTTGGAGAAAATTGCCGACGCGCCGTTAAATGACGCCGCGCTCTCGGGCATGCGGGAGCAAGCCCTCAAGACGCAGTCTGCCGTAGGTGATGTGGCGGCCGCGCTGGCGCCCAAGTTGAAAGATGTACAGGAGCGCCTGGCCGAATTGGGTCCCACGGACGGAGCCGCGCCCGAAGCGGCCAATATCAGCGAACAACGCGCCGAGCTGGGCAAGGAACGCGGCAAGCTGGATTCGCAGATCAAACTGGCGCGCCTGATCGGGGTGGAGGCTGAGCAGGCTGCAGAGCAGTTGAGCAAAGAGCGGCGGGTGCGCTTTCAGGCGCAACTGGGCGAGCGCACGGCCTCTATCTTATCGGGCACATTCTGGGCTGATCTGACCCGTGAGTGGTCGCGCGATTCGATCCGCACCCAGCCTTTGGCCAATGAGCTGGCCGGGCTGCTGGAGGCCGTAACGCCTGTCTTATGGCTTGGCGTTGCCGTTATTATTGCGTTGATTATTGCCGTGCGTCTGGCCGCCGAAGAGTTGCTGCTCAAGGCCATGACCCGTTTTGTCGCACCGGGCCGCCTGCGCCGGTCTTTGTATGCGCTGGTCGTGGTGCTGATGTCTGCTGTGGCCTATGGACTGGTGGCCGAAACGATCAGAACCGGCTTGAGCTGGAACCAGAGCCCCACGAGCACGATGACCGAAATCCTGTCGCATATGGTTGTCGTCTCCTGGTTCGGCGGCTTTGTGGCAGGATTGGGCAAGGCCTTGCTCGCGGCGCATCACGCTTCATGGCGGCTGATTCCCATGCGCGACGACGTGGCGCTGACCTTGCGCTGGTTTCCGATGGTGCTGGCGACCATCATCAGCCTGGGCTGGTTCATCCAGGGCGTATTTGCGACGGTATACGCCAGCCTTGCGCTGACGGTGGCCTTCAACTGCATTATCTCATTGACCACCAGTATTGCCATGGGCGTGACGATGGTGCGCTCGCGCAAACGCTATGCCACAGAAACAGAGGCAGTGCAGCGCAGCAACCAGATGACCATTCCCGGCTGGCTCAATGCGATCATCAGCCTGGCCGGTCTTGCGCTGATTATCAGCCAGGCCGCGCTGCTGCTGGGGTTTGTCGCCCTGGGTACCGTTATAGTGCAGCAACTGGTCTGGATTTTACTGGTGCTGCTCTCGGCCTATCTGCTGGCGGTGCTGATCGATGACGCGTGCACCGTGATGCTGATCGCCATCAAGCGGCAGAACGGGCAGGAAGACGAGGGCGCCTATCCCGCCATTCGCAGCCAGTTGCTGGTGCTGGCTTCGGGCATCGGTCGGCTGCTGGTCGTCTTGCTGGCGCTGGCGCTTTTAATGGCGCCTTTCGGTGGTGGCCCGACAGAATGGTTGCGCAATTTCTCATTCCTGTATTCCGGCATTTCGCTGGGCGAAGTACAGATTCGTCCCACGGCCATCCTGATTTCGCTGCTGGTGCTGGTGCTGGGGTTTGCGCTGGTCAAGATCCTGCAGAACTGGCTGACAGACCAGTACTTGCCCACTACGCGAATGGATGCCGGCATGCGGGCATCGGCCGGCGCCTTGTTCGGCTATGCGGGCTACGTATTGGCCGGCGCCATGACGCTGTCGGCGCTGGGTATCGGGCTGGAGCGGGTGGCATGGATTGCCAGTGCGCTGTCGGTCGGTATCGGTTTTGGCTTGCAGGCGATTGTGCAGAACTTCGTTTCGGGCCTGATCTTGCTGGCCGAGCGGCCGGTCAAGGTGGGCGACTGGGTGTCGCTCAATGGCGCCGAGGGCGATATCCGGCGCATTAATGTGCGGGCAACGGAAATTCAGTTGTGGGATCGCTCGACAATGATTGTTCCTAATTCAGAATTGATTACCAAAGTGGTGCGCAATGTCACCCACGCCAGCCCCATCGGTCGTGTGCTGATCAAGCTGACACTGCCGCTGGGCACCGAGCCGGCGCAAGTGCGTGAAATCATTCTGGCAGCGTATCAGGCCAATGAAGACATACTGGATGAACCGAGGCCGGATATTTTGCTCGATAGCATAGACGCGGCAGGGCTGGTATTTATTGCCACCGGCTACGTTAACTCGCCGCGCATGGTGGCGCGCGTACGCAGTGCATTGCTGTTTGACATACTGCAGCACCTGCATGAGGCCGATATTGCCCTGGCGGCGCCGGCCACCATGATGCTCAAGGAAGTGGCGGCGCAGCCACAAAGCAAAACGCATTTTGAGGGCGGGCCGGATTAGGCGTTCGACTACCGGCAGCCCAGGTCTCGCGGGCTGACCGGTTTGCGTCACTTGCCCAGGAGTAATCCATCAGGCAGGTTCCGACCCGTTGATCAGCTTGCGCAGTATGGTGATTAATTGCTTGCGCTCTGTCTTGCTCAGATTTTCCATAATTCCCGCCTCGTGTTCTTTGGCTACGCGGCACAAATCGGCTGCCAGGGCCGTCCCCTTGCGCGTGTTGCGTACCATCGTCTGGCGCCGATCATCCGGCTCCTGTCTTCGTTCGATTAAACCATCCTGTTCCATACGTACCAGCGCCTTGCTTAGCGTGGGCTGTTTCATGACGGCGTGGTAAGCCAGATCGGTAACCGATTCTTCGTGATTATTGTGCAGGCACGCGAGCACGCGCCACTCTGTAACAGAGAGATCAGTCGTGTACAGGTACGTATAAAAGTCGGTGGAAACGGTATCGCTTGCGCGCCGCAACAAATATGCCAGATAGGTATCAATAAAGCGATTGGATTGGCTCACGTCTGTTCTGCTCCGGAAGTAGATACTGCATGCACAAAATTAAGCATGTTTTGCTACGGTGCGCCATTTTAGTGCTTTGCACGAAAAATATATTTTCTTCCTCAAATACTAGTAGTACTGAGTGACTTGCCCTACTGCGTCCCTTTATTATGATCTCAATACATGAATTTTCATATAAATTTATTGACGCACTTTTATTTTAAACTTAAACTAAATTAAACCCTATGCAATCGCTATTGTGATTGTTGGGATCCACGGTCACCTGTCCCCGCCCAGGGAAAGGAGCAAATGAATGGCAGAACGGTCCTTCAAAAAGGAAGTGCAGACGCTAAAGATTGGCGCTGGTGAAGAGTTTCGCGGCGAAGGCATACTGGCCATCACCAAGGCACTTTTGCAGTCGGGCGTGGGCTATGTCGCCGGCTATCAGGGAGCACCGATTTCGCATTTGATGGACGTGCTGGCGGACGCGGATGACATTCTGAGAGACCTGGGTATTCATTTTGAGTCCAGTGCATCGGAGGCGACCGCTGCAGCCACGCTATCGGCATCTGTGATGTATCCGATCCGCGGCGCTGTAACGTGGAAGTCAACAGTGGGAACCAATGTAGCTTCGGACGCGTTGGCTAATCTGGCTTCGGGCGGCGTCACTGGCGGTGCCCTGGTCATCGTCGGTGAGGATTATGGCGAGGGGTCGTCCATCATGCAGGAGCGAACCCATGCCTTTGCCATGAAATCACAAATGTGGATGCTGGATCCGCGGCCGAATCTTACCTGCATGGTGAATATGGTGGAAACGGGATTTCGTCTGTCTGAAGCCAGCAGTACACCCGTGTTTTATCAGGTTCGTATTCGAGGTTGCCACGTGCATGGCCGCTTTATCGCCAGGGACAACGTCAAACCGCCGTTTACGCTTGCGCAGGCGCTGGAAACCCCACGGCGTGATGCTGGTCGTATCGTATTGCCACCTGCCGCCTACGAACATGAACAGGAAAAAGTGCGCGACCGCTGGCCTGCCGCCGTCAAATTCCTTAAGGACAATCAGGTCAACGAGTTCTTTGACGGCAGCCGCAAGGACATCGGCATCATAGTACAGGGTGGTTTGTACAACAACACCATTCGCGCATTGGGCCTGCTGGGCAAGGCTGATCATTTTGGCAAAAGCGAGCTGCCGATATATGTATTGAATGCGGTCTATCCGCTGATCAACGAAGAAGTGCAGGATTTTTGCCGGGATAAAAAAGCTGTGCTGCTGATAGAGGAAGGTCAGCCTGACTATATTGAACAGAATATTCACAGCATATTGCGCAAAGCAGGGATCGGGACGCCCTTGTCGGGTAAGGATGTACTGCCCATGGCGGGTGAGTATACGGTGCAAACGATCCGCGATGGCCTGCGGAACTTTCTGGATAATCTTCCGTCACCACCGGATTCGATGCCAGACTCTGAACCAGCAGCAAAAATTGTGGTTGAAAAGCCGCTTGTTTTTACGCAGGTGCGTCGTCAGCAGCTGGCCGACATTATTCCGCCACGCCCGGCGGGACTGTGTACAGGTTGTCCGGAGCGTCCAGTGTTTTCTGCGCTAACACTGGCACAGGAAAAGTTGGGAGAACACCATATTTCCTGTGATATCGGCTGTCATCTTTTTTCCATTTTGCCCCCCTTCAATCTGGGTGCAACCACCATGGGATATGGGCTGGGGGCGTCCAGCGCGTCTGCGTTCAACGTGAAGGCAAGCAAGCGTTCCATTTCGATCATGGGCGATGGTGGCTTCTGGCATAACGGGCTGACTTCCGGCGTCGGCAACGCCGTCTATAACAAGCATGATGGTGTGATTATCATTGTGGACAATTACTATTCGTCAGCAACCGGCGGGCAGGATATCCTGTCGTCCCGGGCCAACAATGACAACCGATCTACTAATCATCCAATAGAACAGGCGGTCAGGGGTGTGGGCGTCAAGTGGGTGCGAGTCATTGATCACACCTACGACGTATCAAAAATGCGTGCGCTGATTGAAGATGCGCTTACCTGTGCAGATACGGGCCCCAAGGTGATTATTGCCCAGTCCGAATGCATGCTGAACCTGCAGCGACGCGAAAAGCCGGTGTTCAAGAAGGATGTCGCGCAAGGCGTACGCCGTGTCAGGCAACAGTTTGGAGTGGACAAGGATATCTGTTCCGGTGACCATGCCTGTATCCGGCTTTCGGGCTGTCCCTCGCTGACTCTGAAAGACAATGATAATCCCCTGAAGGATGATCCAGTCGCCCATGTCGAGAGCAGTTGTGTCGGCTGTGGTCATTGTGGCGAGATCGCCCATGAGGCTGTGCTGTGTCCTTCTTTTTATCGCGCCGATATTATTCATAATCCAGGTAAGAAAGATCACTTTTTTGGGCGAATGCGCAGCAAACTGATAGGTCGACTCCAGCAGCGGCATCGTGAGCGCATCGAGCGAGTCACGATATGACCGGGTTGACGCACACGACGGACGCCGAACCCCTGAAAATAGCCATTCTTGCCATGGGAGGACAGGGCGGTGGCGTGCTGGCAGACTGGCTGGTGGACCTGGCAGAGCGCGCCGACTGGTATGCACAAAGCACGTCTGTTCCCGGCGTCGCACAGCGAACCGGGGCTACGATCTATTACGTGGAGCTTTTTCCTCCACCCTGGTCCATGGAACAACCGCCAGTGCTTGCACAGATGCCGACGCCAGGCGATGTGGATGTGGTGATCAGCGCCGAGCTGATGGAAGCGGGGCGCGCTATTTTGCGCGGCATTGTGACGCCGGACCGGACAACGCTGCTCACTTCGATACACCGCAGTTATGCTATTAGTGAAAAAAGTCATCCGTCTAACGGCATTGTGGATGCGGCGCAGGTCATTGCAGCAGGCAACGATACAGCCAAACATTTCTATGCCGCAGATTTGCAGCGTATAGCCGAAAGCTGTGGCAGTGTGATCAGTGCCAGCCTGTTCGGCGCCCTGGCAGGTACTGGCGTATTGCCTTTTTCACGGGAGCAATTCGAACAGACCATTCGACTTGGCAAAGTAGGGGTCGACTCGAGCCTGTCGGCATTTGACGCAGGCTGGAATGAGATTCGCTCGGCGCAGATGCAGCATGATACCCAGACTGCCAATACGCGCTTCCCGGCGTTGCCGGATAAAGCAGATACGGCTGGTGGGCAGATGCTGTTGGACAATCTGCGATCACGATTTCCCGTCGTACTGCAGCCGGTGGTCCTGGCAGGCTTGAGGCATCTGCTGGATTTTCAGGACGCTGATTATGCCCATGCATACCTGAACCGCATTGAACATATATTCAATCTTGACAGTGCCGCAGACGGCCAGTCACGGGGTTGGACGCTGACCTGGCAGTTTGCCCGCTACCTGGCCACCGCTATGGCCTACGACGATGTCATCAAGGTCGCTGACTTGAAGATCCGGGAAGCGCGGCTGCAGCATATATCGAAGGAAGTGAGACTGGAGCAGGGGCAGATGCTGGATGTGGCAGATTATATGCATCCGAGGTTTGAAGAGGTCTGTGGCACCATGCCCGAGCGTCTCGGGCGCTGGATGGAGCAATCCTTTCTGCGCAACTGGACGACTCCCTTTTTCAGAAAAGGACGTCATATCAGAACCAGTCATTTGAGCGGATATCTGCTGTTATATGTACTGGCCTCGCGCAGGTCCACACGGACTGCGACGCTCCGAC
This sequence comes from Advenella incenata, assembly GCF_004217095.1. Lineage (GTDB taxonomy): Bacteria > Pseudomonadota > Gammaproteobacteria > Burkholderiales > Burkholderiaceae_B > Advenella > Advenella incenata. The sequence goes on from NZ_SHKO01000002.1 coordinate 941,131, forward strand.
ATGCGCAGGAAATGAAATCAATTGATCAATGGACAAAAAAAATTGAAGCCGCACTTGAAACGGACTATGAGTTTGCCGTTACCGTGGTCAAGTCACGCCGGCTGGTCAAGGGGTATAGCGATACCCACGCACGCAGCAGTGGCAGGTTCAGCCAATTGATGAAAGCGGCCGAGGGGCTAAGTAGGAGGCCGGATGCAGCCGCGCAGTTTCAGGTGCTATACGAAGCCGCATTAAACGATGTCAAGGGCGAGCGGTTGCAGGCGGCGCTGTCAGCCATGCCAGCGATATGACGGTAATGACTAGGGGAAAAAATACAGTGGAAACGCTCCAGTTGCGCGTAAAGGAAACAGAAAACCTGACCGAGCAGATTCGCAAGATCGTGCTGGAACATGTCGACGGTCTGCCGTTGCCGGCAGCAAAGCCCGGGGCGCATGTTCGCGTACATATCGGTGGGGCTGCCGACGACACCCGGGCCTACTCGCTGCTGATGCTAAACGGAAATAACGATGACCAAACACATTTGCAATACGAGATCGCGGTAAAGCGTGAAGACACAGGAAGTGGGGGCTCCCGCTACATGCATGTCTTGAAAGTTGGGGACATCGTGGCGTGTGACCCGCCGCGCAATGATTTCATGCTGGACCCGGCAGATCAGGCCGCTCCGGTCCTGCTGGCCGGTGGTATCGGTATCACCCCTATATTTGCCATGGCTGGATCGCTCTGGCGCGATGGGCGGCCATTTCATCTGCATTATGCCGGACGTGATAAATCCCAGATGGCGCTGTTAAAGGAACTGCACACCATCGCTGGCGATGGTCTATGGATTCACCTGGATCAGCAGGATTCGCAACTGGATATCAAGGCTATCGTGCAGTCTATGAATGCCGATCAGCATTTGTATGTATGCGGCCCGACAGGCTTGTTGGATGCGGCACTTGCAATAGCAAAGGAAGAAGGATTGCCGGCAGCCCGGGTGCATTTCGAGCTGTTCAGCAATTCGGCAGCCAAAGCGGATGCGGGCAGTTTCCAGGTACGGCTGGCGCAGTCGGGAAAAATATATGTGGTTCCACCGGGCAAAAGTATTCTGGAGGTATTGCAGGAGCAGGGAGAAGACCCGCTGTGTGACTGTTGCCGTGGCGAATGCGGGGTATGTCAGGTCGGCGTGCTGGAAGGAGAGCCCGATCATCGCGATTATGTTCTGTCCGATGCCGAGAAGGCTGCAGGCAAGCTGATGCAGATCTGCGTATCGCGGTCGAAATCGGAGGTTTTAGTGCTGGATTTGTAATGCCCGGTGCTGCGAATTTTTTCTGTTCGCAATGACAGATGTCATGCAGCAGAGGAAGAACAACGTATCTGATGGAGTGAAACGATCATGTCAGCCAGAAAGTCCGCGAACGACTACAAAATGAATCCTGATGCCGTGCAGGCGCTGGTTCGCGAGCGTGAGGTGCATCGGGATCTTTACATTGACGAGGATATCTTTGATCTGGAGATGTCGCATCTTTTTGCGTCGACCTGGATATTTGTGGGTCATGAAAGTCAGATCCCGAACGTGGGCGATTACTATACGACCACGGTAGGAAATGAGCCGGTTGTAATGGTGCGTCACACCGATAAAACCGTTAAGGTGCTCTATAACCGCTGCCCCCATCGTGGCGTGAAGGTGGCGGGTGACTTGTGTGGCAATACCGGAAAGTTTTTTCGCTGCCCCTATCACGCCTGGACCTTCCGGACGGATGGAAAACTGCTCGCAATCCCGCTCAAAAGCGGCTATGAGAATGCCAGGCTTGATACATGCGATGCCGCCAAAGGGATGGTCGCAATTGACAATGTGCACGATTACCGTGGATTCATTTTTTGCCGGCTGAGCAACGACGGGGTGTCTTTTGAGGCTTTCTTCGGGGAATCTTTGTCCACTATCGACAATATGATTGACCGTTCGCCGGAAGGCCGGCTGCAGGTTGAGGGTGGCATATTCCGTTATGTTCATAATTGCAATTGGAAAATGCTTGTGGACAATCAGACAGACACCTGCCACCCCATGGTGGCACATGAATCGTCGGCAGGTACGGCAGTTCAGGTCTGGGAGGAGGCGCCTGAAGGTACGCCCAGGCCGATGTCGGTGGAGCTGTTCGCTCCATTTATGTCGTCGTACGAGTTTTTTGACAAGATGGGTATTCGGGTCTGGGAAAACGGCCACGGTCATACGGGGGTGAGCGATTCGATTCACGCTGCCTATTCGGATATTCCGGGTTACTGGGATGCCATGACTGCTGCCTATGGTGAAGCGCGCGCCGCGCAGATTCTGGGCGATGTCCGCCACAACACCGTGTATTTTCCCAATATCCTGGTCAAAGGACCCATACAAACCCTGCGGCTGTTCAAGCCGGTTTCCGCGGGAGCCACAATGGTCGAATCCTGGACGTTCCGGCTGGTGGGTGCACCCGATCTGCTGTTTGAGCGCAGCCTGATGTATAACCGGCTGATCAATGCGCCGACGTCTGTCGTCGGCCATGATGATCTGGAAATGTATGAGCGGTCGCAGGAGGTGCTGCATGCGCGCAGCCACGAGTGGGTAAATTTTGCACGGCTGTATGATCCGGCAGAGGCAGGGCAGCGCAATGTCATCACTCACGGCACCAGCGAATGGCAGATGCGCAATCAATATCGGGCATGGCTGCGTTTTATCAAACCTGCGCAGAACCAAGGGGCCGGTATATGACTGAACAGGATTTGATCGATTTCGTTTACTACGAGGCCCAGTTGATCGATGAGTTGCGCCTGGACCAATGGGTAGAACTCTTTACGGATGACGGTTATTACTGGATGCCCCTGCACCGCGGCCAGACGGATACGCGATTGCAGGCCTCGCTGATGTACGAGGACAAGCTGCTGCTGAAGGTCAGGGCCGAGCGCTTGACCGGGAAACGCACGTTTTCGCAGCAACCAGTGAGCTATTGCCATCATCTGTTACAGAGACCGCAGATCAGACACAATGATCAGGGGCACGACCCGCAGAAAGGCGTCTATGTGGTGCGAACGGCATTTCATTATATCGAGACCCGACAGGACGATCAGCGTCTGTATGCCGGGTGGTCGACGCATACACTGGTGGACGAAGCCGATGGCTTGCGCATTCGCTTGAAGAAAGTCGAACTGGTCAATCCCGATGCAGCCTTTGGCAGCATTCAGTTGTTTATGTGAGCGCGCAGTGATTCCTCAGACCGCCCAAACTGTTTATGACGCTTTTGCACTGACTGCACAGGCCAGCCCCGACAAGCCCTTTCTGATGGTATTGCCAGAGACGGCCCACAAATACGGAACCAGCGCTGGCCAGTTCAGCTACGGCGAGGTGCTGACGCAGGTGCATCAATGGCGTGATGCCTATTGTTCGGCGGGCTATGCGGTGGGAGACCGGGTGGCATTGCTGCTTGAGAACCGGCTGTCTTTCTTTCTGCACTGGTTCGCCCTGAATGCACTGGGTGTCTCGGTCGTGCCTGTGAATGCCGATCTGCGTCTGGCAGAGTTGCAGTATCTGATCAGCCATTCCGAAGTCAGTCTTGTCATTGCCATTGAAAGCCATCACGATCTAATGCGTGAAGCCAGCACCACTGCCGGAATGTCCGTGCCGGTGATATCTCCACAAGAGCTGCCGCCTGCGCGACGCGATGACAAACGTGATAACCGCAAGCCGGGGCCGGATACGGAATGCGCCTTGCTGTATACCTCGGGAACGACAGGGCAGCCCAAGGGTTGTGTATTGTCGAACCAATATTTTTTGCATGCTGGCCAGTGGTATGCAAGTACCGGCGGCCTGGCCGGCATTCGCATGGGTGAAGAGCGAATGCTGACGCCCTTGCCTCTGGTGCACATGAATGCGATGGCCTATTCTGTCATGGCGATGGTCCTGAGCGCGGGTTGCCTGATTCTGCTGGACCGGTTTCACCCGCGCTCCTGGTGGTCATCGGTCAGAGACAGCGGGGCGACTATCGTGCATTACCTGGGTGTGATGCCCGCCATACTGGACAAGTTGCCTGCCGACCCGCAAGACCGGGAACATTGCGTCCGTTTCGGTTTTGGCGCCGGGGTGGACAAAAAGCTTCATGCAGATTTTGAACAACGCTTCGGATTCCCACTATTGGAAGCCTGGGCGATGACAGAAACCGGCGCCGGAGCAGTGATTATGGCAAACCGTGAACCTCGCTTTGTGGGTACCAGCTGTATTGGAATAGAGAGGGAAGACGTCAGGGTCAGCATTGTCGATGAGCACGGACGCGAGGTTTGTGCAGGTGAGCAGGGCGAACTTTGGGTGTGTCACGCAGGCGCCAATCCGCGCTTCGGTTTTTTTTCGCACTATCTCAAGGATACGGCTGCCACAGAGGCTGCCTGGCAGGATGATTGGTTTAAAACCGGGGATATTGTTCGCAGAAATAAGGATGGCTATCTGGTTTTCGTTGATCGCAAGAAAAACGTGATCCGGCGCAGTGGCGAAAATATTGCTGCGGTCGAGGTGGAGGGCGCATTGGCACGTCATCCGATGGTGCAGGCAGTCTCTGTTGCCGCTGTGCCTGATGATGTCAGGGGAGACGAAGTGCTGGCGTGCATCGTGCTGTCGCCTGCGGTGTCCGATCGAGCTGATCCGGTGGCGCTGGCCGGCGAACTGGTGACTTGGTCTTTGTCGCAACTGGCCTATTACAAGGTGCCTGGATATGTAAGTTTTGTCAACGAGCTCCCCCTGACTTCCACCAATAAAATCCAGCGTGGTGCCTTGCGCATGCTGGCATTTGAGTTGATATCCGGCGGCCAGGCCATCAATACCTGCCATCTGAAAAAGCCGGGGGGACGCACATGAACCTGCCAGCTTCCTACGAGGGCGTCGTTCTGACCATGCCGGTCACGGTGCCGTACGTCAGGTATTCGATCGAGAGCGCCCATTTTTGGCTCGGACGATCATTAAAAGGCCTGCTTGATGGCACTGGCTTGCCGTTGTCAAAAATTGACGGACTGTGCGTGTCCAGCTTCAGTCTAGGCCCGGATTCCGCTGTGGGCCTGACCCAGCATTTCGGTGTTTCACCGCGCTGGCTGGATCATATTCCAATGGGTGGCGCCAGTGCCATTGTTGCCTTGCGCCGCGCCGCCAGGGCAGTGCAGGCCGGTGATGCCAGTGTTGTTGCGGTTATTACCGGAGATACCAATCATGTGGATTCTTTTCGCAGGACGCTCGGACAGTTTTCGCGCTTTGCACAGGATGCTACCTACCCGTATGGCGCAGGCGGACCCAATGCCAGTTTTGCGCTGCTGACCCGCCACTATATGAACACCACCGGCGCCACACGGGAGGATTTCGGCAAGCTGTGTGTAGCCCAGCGTGACAACGCACTGCGCTATCCGCCTGCGCTGATGAAAAAACCGCTGACGCTGGACGATTATTTGCAGGCCCGTCCGATAACCGAGCCGATTCATCTGTTCGATTGCGTCATGCCTTGCGCCGGCGCGGAGTCGTTTCTGGTGATGAGCGAGGCTCAGGCGCGCAGCCTTGGCCTTGCTTTTGTACGTGTTCTGGGCACCATAGAACGGCATAACGGCTGGCCTGACGATGTTATCCAGTCGCGCGGAGGCTGGACACAGGACTGCAAATCGCTGTATGACCAGGCAGGGGTTGGCGTAGAGGAGATGGATTTTCTGCAGGCTTATGACGATTATCCGGTTATCAACATGATGCAGTTGGAAAATCTGGGGTTTTGCGAAGCGGGCGCCGGTCCCGAATTTGTTCGCACCCATTCGTTTACCGTGGATGGTTCCTGCCCTCTCAATACGTGTGGCGGACAGTTGTCTGCCGGGCAGGCGGGCGCGGCCGGAGGCACGCTGGGCATGAACGAGGCCATCCGGCAACTGACGGGACGGGCAGACAGGACGCAAGTTGCCGCAGCGCGCATCGGCATGGTCAGCGGGTTCGGAATGATTAACTATGATCGTGGGTTATGCACAGCAGCCGCGATTCTGCAAAGTGGAGCGTCGGCATGACGGACCCTTTACGCAAGCCTTCAAGAAAAAATCCGGTTGAGCGCACCCGCAAGCCAACCTTGCCTGCAGCTACGCGCAGTCGCACTTTCCATGGTATGACGCGCGCGGCGGCAGAAGGCAGATTTGAATTACAAGTGTGTCACGAGTGCCGGCAGGTTCAGTATCCGCCGCGCGACGTCTGCGGATATTGCCTGTCGCATCGTCTGCAGTGGTCCGAAGTGGACCGTAGCGCTCGACTGGTGGCCACCACGGTGTTGCATCACAGTAATGATGTGTATTTCAGGGAACGTCTTCCCTGGCGGATCGGCACCGTGCAAATGACAGTGGGGCCGGTTGTGATAGCCCATGTGCATCCGGCCTGTCAAGAGGGTATGCCGGTGCAGTTGGAGATGAAACTGGACAGGAGCGGTAACGCCGCCCTGTTTGCCGTGCCCCAGGAGTTACCTCCTCACTATCAGGATGATCCGATGATGCGTGAAATGACCAATAATGTGAAGTTCAGGCGTGTGCTGGTGACTGACGGCAAGTCGGGATTGGGAATGGCCATGATACGGACCTTGCTGCAGACTGATGCATCGATTGTTTTTTTGGGTGATCCACAACCATGGCGACCTTCACCCGCATTCAATACGCTGCTGACTGACAGCAGGGTACAGGTGCATTCCATGGATGTCACTGACAGTGATTCTCTGGAACGGGTTGCCGCTGAAATCGGCGGCAAGGTAGACGTACTGATCAACACGGCAGATTTGCTGCGTGACGGTGGCATGCTGGGTACAAACACTATCAGTACCGCAAGCGACATGTTCGATGTTAGTTGCCTGGGGTTGCTCCGTCTGGCCCAGACATTTGGCGGGGCGATGGCGGGCCGGGCCGCCGATGGGGTCAACAGCGCATCGGCCTGGGTGAACATATTTTCAGTCCATGCCATGGCCAGTCTGCCCAGTCGGGGAGTATGGTCTGCAGCCCAGGCAGGCGGCCTGTCGCTGTCCCATTGCCTGCGTGCAGAGATGCAGATGGCCGGCATCAGGGTCATGAATGTATTTACCGGTCCGGTGGATTACGAATGGGAGCAGACAACCCCGCCGCCACGGGTCGCACCGTCCCAGATTGCCCGGCAGATTGTCCAGGCGCTGGCAAACGGGCTGGAAGATGTTTATGTCGGAGATGTGGCAAATGACATCAGGGAACGGCTGCGCAGTAATGCCAAGGCGCTGGAGCGCGAACTGGCCGGCGGCAATTGAGACTGACAAGGGAGAGCACGATGACTGTATTGGTAGAACTGATGGGAGCACTGGCCTCGGGGAAAGTGAAAATTATTGATTTGACGGAAACGCTGACTCCAGAGTTTCCGACGATTGTGCTTCCACCGGAGATGGGGCAGGCGTGGCCGTTTCGCATCGAGGAAATTTCGCGTTATGACGAACGTGGTCCGGGCTGGTACTGGAACAATTTTTCGTGCTCCGAGCACACAGGGACCCATTTTGATGCGCCTGCGCACTGGGTCAGCGGCAAGGATCAGCCGGACAATACTGTGGACACCATTGATCCGCAGGCGTTCATTGCCCATGCCTGCGTAATCGACTGCTCGGCGGAATCGGCTGAGTCTGCCGACTACCTGCTGACCATCGACAAGGTACTGGAATGGGAAAAAGAGCATGGCAAGATTGCTGCTCGCTCCTGGGTGTTCATGCGTACCGATTGGTCCAGGCGGGAAAAACCGGCAGCGTATCTGAATATGCAGGAGGACGGGGCGCATTCGCCCGGGCCGGATGCACAGGTGGTGCCTTGGTTGATTCAGGAGCGCGATGTGCACGGTTTTGGTACGGAATCGGTAGGAACGGATGCGGGGCAGGCGCAGCATCTGGACCCGCCATTTCCCTGTCACTACTTCATGCATGGCAATAACCGTTATGGCTTGCAGTGCATGACTAATCTGGATCAGTTGCCCGCCACCGGGGCGATGATATTTTCTGCTCCCCTGAAAATACGTCGTGGATCGGGTAGCCCCTTGCGGGTGCTTGCGTTGGTCGAACAGTAGCTTGATTTGAACACCCAGGAAGCACAGAAGAAAAATAATGGCAAACGAAATACACAGGAGTAAACAGGGATGGAACGCGAAGTCGCAGTCGTAACGGGAGGTAGCGTGGGTATCGGCGCTGCCATATGCAACTCCCTGCTTGAGCGGGGCATGGAGGTTATTTCGCTGGCGCGGCGTTCGCCCGGATTCAGCCATCCCCGGTTGCAGACCAGAAGTGTGGATCTGCTCGATCGCGGAGCGGTCAGGGAGGTCGCGCGTGACGTAGCCGACACTTACCCGGTCAGTCATTTTGTGCATAACGCCGGGGTTATCCGCCCTAATCTGATTGAGCAGGTGAGCGACGAAGACATGGATGCGCTTGCGCAGTTGCATTTGACCAGTGCCCTGACATTGACCCAGGCTTTTATCCCGTCCATGAAAAAAAACAAATACGGACGGATTGTATTGATTTCGTCTCGGGGTGCGCTTGGCCTGCAGACACGCACCGCTTACGCAGCCACTAAGGCTGGGATGATTGGGATGGGACGAACCTGGGCGCTGGAGCTGGCAGGATTTGGCATAACGGTTAATGTCGTGGCGCCCGGACCGATAGCGTCAGACATGTTTTACGACGTGATCGAACCGGGCAGCGAGCGCGAAAAATCCCTGGCGGCGGCTATTCCGGTGGGTCGTATCGGCATGCCAGAGGATGTGGCCCAGACAGTGGCATTTTTTTGCAGCGCTGCATCCGGTTTCGTGACCGGGCAGGTGCTGTATGTGTGTGGTGGCAGCAGCATCGGTTCCATCACTATTTAAGGCCCCGCCGATTTCAGGTGTGTTTATCTGAAATCGTGGATTCATTTGTTTTTTGATCGTCGGTTTGCGTGACGGTCAAACAGGAGGAACTATGAAGCTGCTGTCAACCATTGTGTTCGCTGTGGGTATGTGTGCATCGGTGGATGCATTTGCAAAAACTGTCACGGTGGGATTTATTTCGTCATTGTCGGGGCCGATTTCATCCCTTGGTATTCCATACGCCAATGGCGCGATTGCCGGGCACAAGGCGATAGGAAAATCAGCGGATGCCGATATCAAACTGATACGCCTGGATGATGCTTCTGATCCCGCTACGGCGGCGCGTAACGCCCGCAAGCTGATCAATGAAGACCAGGTTGATGTGCTGATGGGAACGTCAGGCGTACCCGGTACGATGGCCATCGCTGCTGTCGCGAACGAAAGCAAGGTGCCGTTCATTGCCATATCACCGGTAGCCAATGTGTCGCCGGCCACTGCTCAATGGATGGTGAGCGTCGCCCAGCCAACCGAGCTGATGATCAATGCGGTGGTGGATCATATGAAAGCTCATGGTGTGAAAACCGTGTCCTACATCGGGTTTTCGGACGCCTGGGGAGATTTGGCCTACGACGCATTGAAAAAGCATGCGGCACAGGTCGGCATAGAACTGCTTAATGACGAACGCTATTCACGTACTGATGCGTCGGTGACCGGTCAGATATTGAAGATCCGTGCGAAAAAGCCCGATGCCATTCTGGCGGGAACTTCGGGTACGCCTGCAGCACTGCCTTATCTGGAGCTGAAAAAACTCGGCTACAAGGGCAAAGTATATGGCACGCATGGTTTGATCAATAGTGATTTCATTCGTGTTGTGGGCAAGGCCGGCGACGATATCCTGGCCCCGACCGGGCCGGTGACGGTTGCCGAGCAGTTGCCCGATACCAATCCGGTAAAGAAAGTGGCACTGGCTTACCGCGAGGCATTTCAGGCGGCCTTTCCCAAGGGGTCACCGGACGTATTTTCAGCCTGGTCCTACGACGCCTGGCTTTTGCTGGTTTCGGCAACAGCCGAGGCACAGAAACACGCGGAACCCGGAACACCAACCTATCGACAGGCAGTGATGGATGCCATTTTCAATACACACGAACTGGCGGGAACGCATGGAGTATATAACTACAAACGCGGCAGCCCTTTCGGAACAGATGAACGGGCGCGGGTCGTAGTCAGGTTGCTAGGCGGTAAATGGAAGCTGGAAAACGAGTAAACAGGTTCTCGGTCCTGCGTGAGTACGGCAGGACCGATCCATACAGAAAATCAGGAGAATAAAATGCAACATTGGCTTAAAACGGCGGTGCTGATCGGCATTCTGAGCGGCGTGGGATCGCCAGGTTTTGTGCATGCCGATACCATCAAGATTGGACTGATCACCGCGCTAACCGGACCGGGTTCGTCAATCGGCATTCCTTATGAATTAGGCGCCAAAGCAGGGCAGGCGATGATTCCCGACATTGAGGGAAATAAGCTGGAGCTGATTGTACTGGACGATGCCACGGATCCGTCGAGCGCAGCGCGCAATGCCAGGAAACTGACACAGGACAACAAGGTTGATATCCTGATCGGTTCCTCGAATGTGCCGGCAACGTTTGCTGCCTTACCGGTGGCTCGGGAGGCAGCAACGGCGCTGATCGGCATCAGTCCGGCCAGCACAACAGGAGAAAATGCAGCCTGGTATGTGACAACTGCCCAGTCCGCGAAGTTGATGATCAGTGCCGTAGTTGGGCAGATGAAGCGCGATGGCGTCAGAACGGTTGGATATATTGGGTTTTCTGATGCCTGGGGCGATCTGGTGTACGACAATCTTGTCAAGGAAGCTGACAGTGCCGGCATCAAGGTTGTGAGCAATGAACGCTATGCACGATCTGATTCATCTGTGAACGGGCAGATTCTGAAGATTATCGCCAAGCGACCTGATGCCGTGATGACCGGCGGCGCGGGAACACCGGGTGCATTGCCATACCTGGCTTTGAAAGACAGGAATTTCAAGGGCAAACTGTATGGCGCGCATTCACTGATCAACCCTGATTTCATTCGTGTTGCAGGTTCCTCTGCTGAAGGGCTGGTAGCACCGACCGGGCCGGTGATTGTGGCAGAACAGTTGCCGCCCGATCATCCCGTCAAGCAGATGTCTGGCAAGTTTCACGACATTTTCCAGAAAACCAATGGCAAGCCGTCGACCGATGCCTATTCTGCCTATGCCTTTGACGCATGGCTGATTGCGGCAGCGGCAGCGAAAAAAGTCATTGCCGACGGCAAAGCCAAGCCAGGTACGCCGGCGTTTCGCGAAGCCCTGCGCGACGCCATCATGTCTGGTACCCAAGTGGCCGGCACGCACGGCGTCTATACGTTCAAACAGGGCGATTCGTTCGGCAGCGATGAGCGTGGTCGTGTGCTGGTTCGTCTGGAAAAAGGCAAATGGAAATATATCCCCGAAAAATGATGGGACGGACAACGAGGCCAAGCGCGTCGCACGATTAACGAGTAACGTCGGACGGGATACACAATGGATTGGGAAGTTGCTTATATGCTGACGGTAGACGGTTTGTCGAATGGCGCTGTCTATTTGCTGGCGGGTATCGGACTGGTAATGGTGTTTTCCGTTACCCGGGTCATTTTTGTGCCTTTTGGCGATGTGGCTGCATTTGCTGCCTTGAGCCTTGCCTCTTTGCAGGCCGGTGTCGCGCCCCCCACTATTGGTCTGGTGATTGTGCTGGCCGTTGTTGCGCTTGCCGTGGAAGTGGTTAGTCTTGCCCGCAGGCACGCGTGGCGTCACGTTCCCAGGGCGATTGTCTGCTGGGGTGTGGCACCGCTGGTGCCGTGTCTGCTGGCCTGGTCGATTGTCGGACGTACTGATTCGATGCTGATCCAGATAGCCGCCGCAGTACTTCTAGTGACGCCCATTATTCCGCTGATTGCACGCATTGCATTGCAACCGATTGCCGATGCCTCATCCCTGATCCTGCTTATTGTCTCGCTGTCCATTCACTTTCTGTTTGTCGGCCTGGGGCTGCTTTTCTTTGGGCCCGAAGGCTTTCGCACTGAGTCGTTTACAGACCTGGATATCGCTCTGTTCGGCAATTTTACACTGAGCGGCCAGGTTGCGTTGACCATTGCAGTCGCCATAGTGTTGAGCATTATGTTCTATCTGTTTTTCGAATTTACTTTAACAGGTAAGGCGCTGCGTGCAACGTCGGTCAATCGGGTGGGCGCGCGCATTGTCGGCATCCGGCCGGTGAAGACGGCCACGCTGGTCTACCTTTTCGCGTCAGTGCTCGCCGGCATGATTGGTGTACTGATTTCACCTGTCAATACCATTTATTACGATTCCGGTTTTATGCTGGGTCTCAAGGCGTTCGTAGGCGCCATTATCGGCGGCATGGTGAGCTATCCGCTGACCATGATCGGATCGCTTGCCGTAGGCATTGTGGAGAGTTTTTCGTCTTTCTGGAATGGAGCGCTCAAAGAAGTCATTGTGTTCGGATTACTGATTCCCGTATTGATGGTTCGTTCGCTGTTGACGGCACATGATGAAGATAACAACGAGGAGATCGACGAATGAAAACGTCCCTGCGCAGTATCGTCGTATTTATGTTGGGAACGCTGTTCATTCTGGGATTGCCCTGGTTTCTGGGCAAGTTTGGTATTTCGCTGATGAACGATATCGGCATCGGCGCCCTGGTCGCTCTCGGCCTGGTGCTGCTTACCGGTGTAGGCGGAGCAACGTCTTTTGGGCAGGCGGCTTTCGTGGGTGTTGCTGCCTATACCACCGCCTATCTGACCACTCACTATGGCCTGTCTGCGTGGACCGGTTTGATCGCAGCCGTCTTGATTACCGCATTGTGCGCGCTGGTCATTGGCTGCATCACACTGCGGTTGGGCGGTCATTTTTTGCCCCTGAGCACAATCGCCTGGGGGCTGTCGATTTCACTGTTGTTCGGCAATATGGACATGCTTGGCCGCAATACCGGTATTACCAATATCCCACCGGTCTCGCTAGGCAGCGTTGAGCTTCTCAATCCATTGCAGATGTATTACCTCATATGGCTGCTGGTTGGGCTTGCGCTGCTGTTTTCGTATTATTTGTTGCGATCCAGGGCGGGGCGGGTCATCCGCAGCTTGCGTGGCGGTTCCATACTGCTGGCCAGTGTGGGCGAAGATGCGTTTGTGATTCGACTCAAATTATTTATCTCCGCTGCCGTATTTGCTGCGCTGGCCGGATGGCTTTATGCACATATGAACCGCTTTGTGAGTCCGTCTCCGTTCGATTTGCATGCCAGTATCAATTACCTGCTGATGGCCATTCTGGGTGGTGTCGGTTTTCTGTCGGGGGCGCTGGTGGGCGCCGCTGGCGTGCTGATCTCGAAAAATTACATCCAGGATATTCTTCCTTTGGTCTCTTCCCGGGGCGGTCAGCTTGAGGCGATTGTGTTCAGTGCGCTCTTTATCCTGCTTTTGCATTTTGCACGCGGAGGCATTATGTCGTTCGTCGCAAGGCGCAAGAGTATGGGGCAGAAAGTTGCGCAGATCGATAAAAAACGCTATGAACTCTCGGGCGAAAAGCCTCTGACCGAAAGGGCCCCGATCGAGGCGGGGACACAAGTGCTGAGCGTGGATGGCGTTGTCCGCCGTTTTGGCGGACTGGTTGCTGTCAATAATGTGAGCTTTACTGTGTCGGCAGGTGAGATCGTAGGATTGATCGGTCCCAATGGGGCAGGTAAGTCCACCATGTTCAATCTTATTACTGGTGTGTTAGGGAAAACGGAAGGACGAATACGCTTTCTGGGCGAAGATGTCACGCACAAATCACAAAGGCAGATTGCACGCCTGGGTGTAGCCAGAACGTTCCAGCATGTCAAGTTGCGGCCTGCCATGAGCGTACTGGACAGTGTGGCGCTTGGTGCCAATATGAGAGGCTCGGCCGGATTTCTGCGTTCGGGTCTGGGCCTGAACCGCGCCGAGGAAAATCGTATTCTGGATCAAGCATATAAACAGCTGGTGCGTATTGGCCTGGATGGCAAAGAGTATACGCCGGCTGGCAAGCTGCCGCTCGGGCTGCAGAGGATACTTGAGATTGCCCGGGCGCTGGCATCTGATCCGGTATTGCTTATCCTGGACGAACCCGCGGCCGGCCTGCGCAAGCACGAAAAGGATGTGTTGGCAACTCTATTGCGCCAATTGAAGGCCGAGGGGCTGACCATATTGATTGTTGAGCACGATATGGATTTCGTGATGAAACTGGTGGATCGCCTGGTTGTGATGAATTTCGGCGCCAAGCTGATCGAAGGGTCGCCGCAGCAAGTGCGTGCCGATAAGAAAGTGCAGGATGCCTACCTGGGAGGGGCCGACCAATGACTAGCCTGCTGAATGTATCGGGATTGAGTGTTTCCTATGGGCATGTGACGGCGGTGCGGAATGTCTCACTGCAGGTGCCGGTTGGCAGCATTGTATCGGTAATCGGGCCAAACGGCGCAGGCAAGACAACGCTGCTGTCGGCCCTGATGGGCCTGCGTCCGTCGCAAGGCGCCGTGACCTATGAAGGTATTGATCTGCAACACATCGATGTTGAGAGCCGTGTTGAACAAGGCATTTGTCTGGTGCCGGAACAGCGCGAACTGTTCGGGCAAATGAGCGTCTACGAGAATTTGTTGCTGGGCGCCTATGCGAAACGCGCCGACAAGACGGGCGTGCGCGTGCGTCTGGATGATGTCTATGCCCGCTTTCCGCGACTGCATGAGAGAAAACAACAGAAGGCATACACGCTCTCGGGCGGTGAGCGGCAAATGCTGGCACTGGGCAGGGCGCTCATGTCTTCCCCCAAATTACTGATGCTGGATGAACCCAGCCTGGGTCTGGCGCCACTGATCGTTCAGGACATTTTGCGAATGGTGGCCAGCCTGCGTGACGATGGTGTGTCGGTGCTGCTGATTGAACAGAATGCGCGCGCTGCCTTGCAAATCTCCGATTTCGGCTATGTGCTGGAAACCGGCGAGATTGCGCTCCAGGGCGCGGCAGCGCAACTGCTGGACGATCCTCGAATCATCCAGCTATATCTGGGCGGCGGGCAGCAATAGCGTCCTCAAGGAATACTGACCTTGTTCTGTTGCAGGTCTTTGGGAATACGTTCATAAACAACGTAATCGTAGTTCATGCCGTTTTCTTCGGGCTGGGCATCGCGTGATGTTTCACGCCACAATTTTTCATCCAGATCTGGGAAAAAGGCATCGCCATCGACAAACTGGTGTATTTCAGTTGCCATTACCTGCTGGGACTTTTCAATGGCCTGGGCGTAAATCTGCTCGCCGCCAATAACGAAAGCCGTATCGCTTTGCTCGAACGCCAGGCCGATGGCTGCGTCCAGCGAGTTCACGACATCGGCGCCCGCGGCGCTCAGATCCTGCTGGCGGGTAATAATGATATTGCGCCTGCCGGGCAGGGGGCGTCCGATAGACTCCCAGGTTTTGCGTCCCATAATAATGGGTTTGCCCATGGTCAGGGTTTTGAAGCGTTTCAGGTCGCCCGGCAGATGCCAGGGCAGGGTGTTGTCCACGCCAATGGCTCGGTTTTCGATGGCATAGGCAACAAGAATAATCAGTGTAGGCATGTCGGTTCCTGTATATGGTGCGCGGGCGGGCAAGTCACGCAGGCTACGTTTGAACGGGCAGGTTCAGACTGCTACCGGTGCCTTGATATGCGGATGAAACTGGTAATCGGCAATCTCGAAATCTTCATATTCATAGTCGAAAATGGAATCGGGTTTGCGATGAATAATCAGCCGTGGAAAGGGGTATGGCGTCCGTGATAATTGCAGTTGTGCCTGCTCGATATGATTGCTGTACAAATGGCAGTCGCCGCCGGTCCAGATGAAGTCGCCTGGTTCCAGGTTGCATTGCTGTGCGACCATATGTGTAAGCAGGGCATAGCTGGCGATATTGAAGGGCACGCCCAGGAAAATATCGGCGCTGCGCTGGTATAGCTGGCAGGACAGTTTGCCATCGGCCACGTAGAACTGGAAGAACGCATGGCAAGGCGGCAGTTTCATTTGCCCGATGTCGGCCACGTTCCAGGCCGAGACGATCAGCCGGCGAGAATCCGGATTTGATTTGATTTGCTCAATGACCTGGGTGATCTGGTCGATATGGCCGCCATCCGGCTTGGGCCAGGAGCGCCATTGCACACCGTAAACCGGCCCCAGATTGCCCTGGGCATCGGCCCATTCATTCCAGATGGTGACGCCGCGTTCCTGCAGCCAGCGCACGTTCGAGTCGCCGCGCAAAAACCACAGCAGCTCAATGAAAATGCTTTTGGTATGCAGTTTCTTGGTGGTGATCAGCGGAAAGCCTTCGGCCAGATTAAAGCGCATCTGATGACCGAACACCGAGCGGGTGCCGGTTCCGGTGCGATCTGTCTTGGCTACGCCATGCTCCATCACATGGCGCATGAAATCTTCATACTGCTGGTTCATCTTTATGCCTCGGCGATCACATAAGCGTGGGTAATGGTTGCTGACTTTTCCAGCATGGCAACGGCAGAACAGTATTTTTCGTGAGACAGGCTGACGGCCCGTTCCACCGCTTTTTCAGGCAGGTTCTTGCCAGTGACAGTGAACACGAAATGGATTTTGGTAAAAATCTTGGGATCGGTCTCGGCGCGTTCGCCCTGTACCGTGACCTGGCAGCGGGTGACCTGGTGCCGGCCGCGTTTTAGAATGAGCACGATGTCGTAGGCCGAGCAGCCACCGGCGCTCACCAGCATCATCTCCATGGGACGGGGCGCCAGATTGTTGCCGCCGCCTTCAGGCGCGCCATCCATGGCAACGGTGTGTCCGCTGCCGGTTGTGGCAACGAACAGCATGCCTTCGGGGCCATTCCATTCGATATTGCATTCCATGATCGTTTCCTGCATTAAATCAAAATCAAATCATAACCCATTGCTACAATAGACAATCGGACAGACTCCACCGGGGTAACAAATCGACCGCCAGCGGCGCCTGCACCGTTCTTTTCCTGTCCTTTCCAACACAGGTTGACTTATGACCGAAAAAGCTATTGTTGTACATGAATTTGACCGTCGTTACTCGCTTGCCGACCGGGTGCTGGCAGAAATCGGGACTGCGCTCGAAGTGCTCTCGGGCGCCTCGCGTGCATCGCGTCCCAATCCTGCTGGTCCGTACATGGCGGCCAGCGCACCCGAGCTGAGCCAGGCCGAAGCCAGGCATGCGGCCGGCCTGATGCGTGTCAATCATGTGGGAGAAGTATGCGCTCAGGCCCTGTATCGCGGGCAGGCGCTTATGTGCAAGGAAACGTCGGTGCGCAAGGTGTTCGAGACGGCTGCGCAGGAAGAGGTGGATCACCTGTCCTGGTGCCGCGATCGCATTCGTGAGCTCAATAGCCACACCAGCCTCCTTAATCCGCTATGGTATGCGGGCTCTTTCGGGCTGGGCGTGCTGGCCAGTGCCGCCGGTCGCGAACGTAACCTGGGTTTCATGGCCGAGACCGAACGCCAGGTCGAAGCGCATCTGGAGCGTCACCTGACCGATCTGCCGGCGCAGGACAGCCGCTCGCGCGCCGTTGTCCAGCAGATGAAGGAAGATGAGGTCCACCATCGTGAAACGGCAGAGCAGCACGGCGGCACGCCATTGCCAATGCCGGTGCGCGGCATCATGACGGCCATGTCCAAAGTCATGACAACGCTGGCCTATCGCGTCTGACTATCGCGTTCGCATGTCGCATCGGAACTGCCTGCGCTAAAGCCTTGCCTCTCGCAGTGCAACGCGCGCAGGGGCGATCCTGCCAAGATATGCGAACTGCCAGGCGCGGAATCCCGGATCGTTCTTGATGGCCGTTACCTTCGCGCTGGCAGGGTGGTGGTGGTCCTGTATTTGTACCTTGTGGATATTGATTTTATGCCCCATTGTTGTGAATACACCACGGCATGTCGGCCCGTCGTGTCTGTTTTCGCCAGCCAGGGCGTAAAATATCCAGACATACCCGCACACCAGCGTAATTACCTATGGACATGCGCGTAGGGTGTGTCTGTTTTGAAACAGATTGAAGTAAATTGGGTGCAAATTCAAACGCTTGACTGATAATTTTCTTGCATCGCACAAAAAAAAGCAGTACTATTTGTCTAACGGATGACGAAATGGTCTTTCGGAAATTCGCAGTAAGCAGTGACAGCAGTTCTGCAGTTCGCCACATTCAAGAATAAGCGTTGGCGCCACAGTAACCGCTAGCATTGCCCGCAATAAGAAAAGGTTGTTTGCTTCTTAATTGCCTGCTGCTTGAGTTTCTTGCCCATTTGTCTTGCCAAGGTTGTCTCCTCCACCCTCCTCCTTTGGTGGATTTAGCCCAAGATCGCAAGGTCTTGGGCTTTTTTTTGTCTGCGAGCCCTGTATCCGGACGGCAAAGCGCAGGCAGTAGGCTGCCCGGAAGCGAGCTAAATTTGTCATAATATGACCGACGGCATTTTTAATGCAGATTAATTATTAAAATTGCCGAATATGAAATGTTATGCCGTTTGTTTCAAACCGGATAGCGCCCGGTCGCTCCGCGTTACTATTGTCGCTTGTTAAGTATTTTGCATTCTGGATCGACTTTGACATTTCCCTGGCAATATCTCTATATCAGCGTTGTCGCCTTTATGGTCGGCGGGCTTATTGTTTTTTCTGAAAGATGGCATGGCCGCTACACCGGCGACTATGATCTGAACAAACCGCAGGCATCCCACAAAAAATCCACCCCCCGTATTGGCGGGCTGGCAGTGTTTGCCGGTACGCTGGCCGGGCTGCTGGTGCTGGGCCGGCCCGATAACATGACGCTCAACTGGCTGTGGCCGGCTTTGTTTGTGGCCTCGATGCCGGTTTTTGTGGCCGGCATACTTGAAGACATTACCAAGGACATTGGCGCGGGCAAGCGCCTGCTGGCTGCGTTCCTGTCTGCCGCCATTGCCTGGTGGTTTTTTGGCGGGGTCAGCCGCGTCAGTATTGACGTTTTCAATTACATTCTGGGCTTTTGGCCGATTTCACTGATCTTTACCGTGATCGCCGTTGGCGGCTGCACCCACGCGCTCAATATTGTGGACGGCATGAATGGTCTGGCCGGTATGGTGGCCATGCTGATGGCCACTTCGATTGCCCTGGTGGCGTATCAGGTAGATGATCTGGCCATTTTTGCCATTGCTCTTGCCATGGCCTCGTCCATCATCGGCTTTTTCGTCTGGAATTTTCCATACGGGCGGGTGTTCCTGGGTGACGGTGGCGCTTACTTTATCGGCTTTATGCTTGCCGAACTGGCTGTGCTGCTGGTGGTGCGCAACCCGTCGGTCTCTCCCTTCTATGCGCTGGCCGTGCTGTTTTATCCTGTTTTCGAAACGCTGTTTTCCATCTGGCGCCGCCGCTTCAAGCGTGGCGTGCCGGTGGACCAGCCCGATGCGCTGCATTTGCACCAGCTCATTTTTCGCCGCCTGGTTCGTGTCACCTTCAACCGCAAGGGGCAGGGCATGGTGCCGGTCATGTGCAACGCGCTCACCTCGCCGTACTTGTGGGTCCTGACATTGATCGGCCTGATCCCGGCGACCTATTACTGGGATAACCCGATCGCATTGTGTATCAGTATGCTGGTATTTGCATCTGTGTATATCTGGCTCTATTCACGGCTGGTGGCCTGGCGCTGCCCGCGCTGGCTACTGCTGCCGTCGGTGTCGCGTCGCCGCTGACCGCATCCGGCCGTCTGCTTTGTTTCATTCCGGTAATACATGCGTGTCGTATCTTCGTCCGTGGTTATCCGGAACTTGTTAAAATTGACACTTGAAATACGTTCCATCACATCTATTTGAATAGCCTTCTGGAGAACTACGTGCAACTTGGCGATATAAAATTAGCGATTGTCGGACTTGGATATGTCGGGCTGCCTCTGGCGGTGGAATTCGGCAAAAAGCGCAGTGTGCTGGGTTTTGATATCAATCAGAAGCGCATCAAAGATTTGCAGGGCGGTGTGGACCACACGCTGGAAGTCTCTTCCGAAGAACTTGCCGAAGCTGACAAACTGGCTTACAGCGCCGATCCGGCTGACCTTGCCAAATGCAATGTGTATATCGTGACCGTGCCAACGCCGATCGACGATTACAAGCAGCCGGACCTGACGCCGCTGATCAAGGCGTCCGAAACCATTGGCAAGGTGCTCAAAAAAGGCGATATCGTCATTTATGAATCGACGGTATACCCCGGAGCAACCGAAGAAGATTGTGTTCCCGTCCTGGAAAAATTCTCCGGCTTAAAGTTTAACGAAGACTTCTTTGCCGGCTACAGCCCCGAGCGCATCAACCCGGGCGACAAGAGCCATCGCGTTTCAACGATCAAGAAAGTCACTTCGGGCTCTACGCCGGAAATTGCCGACCTGGTCAATGACCTGTACAGCGAAATCATTACTGCAGGCACGCACAAGGCATCCAGCATTCGCGTGGCCGAGGCCGCCAAGGTCATTGAAAACACCCAGCGCGATGTGAATATCGCCCTGATCAATGAACTGGCCCTTATTTTCAATAAGATGGGCATTGACACCGAAGCCGTGCTGGAAGCGGCCGGCACCAAATGGAATTTCCTGCCGTTTCGTCCAGGTCTGGTCGGCGGTCACTGCATCGGCGTAGATCCTTACTATCTGACGCACAAGGCGCAGGCCATTGGCTATCACCCGGAAATCATCCTGGCCGGCCGTCGCCTGAACGACTCCATGGGCTCGTATGTGGTATCGCAGCTGGTCAAAGCCATGACCAAGCGTCAGATCCAGGTACAGGGCGCCAAGGTACTGGTCATGGGCCTGACCTTCAAGGAAAACTGCCCCGATCTGCGCAACACGCGTATCGTGGACATCTTGAAGGAGCTGGGCGAGTACAGTATGGATGTAGACGTTTATGATCCGTGGGTTGACCCGGCCGAAGCCGATCACGAATATGGTATTACACCTGTGAAAATGCCGGAAAAGGGCGCCTACGATGCCATTATCCTGGCCGTGTCGCATCATCAGTTTGTGAGCATGGGTGCTGAAGGCATCCGGGCGCTGGGTAAGGCCCAGCATGTACTTTATGACCTTAAATACGTATTGAAGGCCGATCAGGCCGATATTCGACTGTAATCAGAAAGGCAGGTAAGTACGAACAGGCGCTGTCGATGTACATTCGATGGCGGCTGTGTTTTGGCAGCTTCAACCAATAGCAGGTGAAATTTATGACTCAGGCATTCGACAATCTCAAAAACGCCATTCAGGCCGAACCACGCACCTGGCTGGTTACCGGTTGCGCCGGCTTTATCGGTTCCAATCTGCTGGAGACCCTGCTTTTGCTGGATCAGAAAGTAGTGGGCCTGGATAACTTTTCCACGGGTTTTCAGCACAATCTGGACGAAGTGCAGCAAGCGGTCAGCGCACAGCAGTGGACCAACTTCAACTTCATCGAAGGCGATATCCGTGATCTGGATGCCTGCAAGAAAGCCGTTGCCGGCGTAGACTATGTGCTGCATCAGGCAGCGCTGGGTTCCGTGCCACGCAGCCTGGATGATCCCATTACAACGAACGCAGTCAATATCAGCGGTTTTCTGAATATGCTGGTTGCCGCCCGCGAGGCCGGTATCAAGTCGTTTGTTTATGCGGCCTCCAGCTCCACTTACGGCGATCATCCCGATCTGCCGAAAGTAGAAGACAAGATCGGCAATCCCTTGTCTCCGTACGCAGTGACCAAATACGTGAACGAACTGTACGCCAACGTGTTTGCCCGTGCCTATGGTTTCAGCTCCGTGGGCCTGCGTTATTTCAATGTGTTCGGTAAACGCCAGAATCCCGATGGTGCCTATGCCGCCGTGATCCCTAAATGGACCGCGTCCATGATCAAGGGTGAAGACGTGTTCATTAATGGCGACGGCGAAACCAGCCGCGATTTCTGCTTTGTGGAAAACGCTGTGCAGGCCAATCTGCTGGCCGCAGCCAATATGCCGCAAGAGGGCAGCCAGGTGTTTAACGTGGCGGTCAATGCCCGTACCAGCCTGAATGAGCTGTTCTCCCATCTGGCCAGCACGCTGGACAAGAATGGTGTGAAGTACGATAAAAAACCGGTATACCGCGATTTTCGCAGCGGCGACGTTCGTCATTCGCAGGCAGATATCACCAAGGCGCATGACCAGTTGGGGTACAAGCCCACGCACGATATCCTGGAAGGGATCGAAGTGGCGATGCCGTGGTACACCCAGTTCCTGCGTTGATCCTTGAAGCGGGCTATCGGGCGGTTTAAAGGGCTGCATCCTGACCATATGCGTATCGCGCGCGGCGCGATGCGCGTGGCGTTTTTCCTGCTGATCGGCAAGATGGCCGGCGCACTCAAGGAAATGGCGGTAGCGCATCGTTATGGTGTGAGCGAGGTGGTTGACGCCTATCAATTCACCATGACCATGGCGAACTGGCTGCCCATTACCATTGTCGGGGCGTTTTCCATTGTCCTGATCCCCGTGCTGGTCAAGACGCGCTATGCGCCTGGCAGCGAGCGGGTGCAATTTATCCGGGAACTGCAGGGCTGGGTACTGGCCATTGGGGTTGTGACCGGTGTGCTGACCTGGCTGCTGTGGCCCTATATTCTTGATTATTCTGCAGGCAACCTGAGCCAGATGACCAGGCAGCACAGTAGTGAGCTGATCTGGGCCTTTGCGCCGGCAGCCTTGCTCACGCTGTTGATCGGCGTGGGAACATCGCGCCTGCGTGCACACGAGCGGCATGTCAATACCTTGCTGGAAAGCATCCCGGCGCTGATGATACTGGTCTGGATTCTGCTCACGCCGGGCGATGTCAGCGTCATGCCGCTGCTGCTGGGCACGCTGGTCGGCTACGTCATACAGGCAGTCTGGCTGATGGTGCTGGCGCGCAAGGCCGACAATGGCATCTGGGGTGTACCCAGTTTTACGTTCAAGTCGCATCAGTGGCCGTTGTTGCTGAACGCGGCCGGCGTGATGCTGATCGGACAGATCGCCATGAGCTTTGTGGGGCCGCTGGATCAGATTGCCGCAGCCAGCCTTGGAGATAACGCCAACGCGACGCTGGGTTACGCCACACGGTTGCTGTCATTGATTATCGGCCTTGGCGCCGCTTCGGTGGGACGTGCCGCATTGCCGGTGCTGGCCGATGTGCAAAGCCAGGGCGATGCGCTGCGCGCCCGCAATATGGCGCTGAAATGGTCGGTGCTGATGCTGGCGGGCGGCGTGGTTGCGGTGGCGGCATGCTGGGTGCTGGCGCCCTGGATTGTGAAAATCCTGTTCGAAAACGGCGCATTTACGGCCGATGATACGATCGCCGTGGCCAGCGTGCTGCGCTGGGGAATATTGCAGTTGCCATTCTATTTCGGCGTGCTGATCCTGGTGCAACTGATGGCCAGCCAAAACCGCTACAAGCTGATGGCCGCCATCGCCGTAGCCAACTTTGCGCTCAAGGCGGTGCTCAACCAGATTCTGGCCCCCCTGATGGGCGCCGAAGGTATTATGCTGGCAACCAGCTGCATGTATCTGCTGTCTTATATTTGCTATGTCTTTGTGACGCTGACACATGATGTGTCCAAACAATCTACTTCTGAAAAAACAACCGATTGATATGCCTTTGACTTCGACGACCGCAGCGCCAGTCCCCCTGCGAATCATGATTTTCATCCACTCGTTGCATGCCGGCGGAGCGGAGCGGGTGGCCGTCGACTTGGCCAACCAGTGGCATATTCATGGGCACGACGTGATGGTGGTGACCCAGACCGATGCTCGTGGCGACGTTTATGAACTGAACCGGCATGTGGAGCGCGTGGCGCTCAATACAGCGGGTTTGCGTGGCGTGATGGCCAATTTGCGGCGTCTGTACGCCTTGCGCAAAACCATGCAGCGCTACCGGCCCGATATCGTGCTGGGCATGATGACCACCGCGTCGATTCTGTCGATACTGGCATCCGCCGGTCTGCGGTGCCGGGTTATCGCCACCGAGCATACCCATCCGCCATCGCAGAATTTGTCGTCGTTCTGGCTCAAGCTGCGGCGGCGCACGTATCCGCATGCCGCCCAGGTGGTGGCGCTGACCCGCGATACGGCCAGCTGGATCGTCAATCACGTGCCCGGATCGAATATGGCGGTAATACCGAATGCCGTTCACTGGCCGCTGGCCAATGGCGAGCCGCAGGTGCCGCCGCCCCAGCGTAACGGACGCTGCCGCCTACTGGCCGTGGGACGTCTGCATACCGACAAGGGTTTCGATATACTAATTGACTCATTCAGGGATCTGGCTGCCGTGTTTTCCGATTGGGATCTGGTCATCCTGGGTGAGGGGCCCGAGCGCGATCGCCTGCAGGGACAGATTGATGTGGCCGGGCTGGCCGGGCGCATCAGTATGCCTGGCAGGGTAGGCAATATGCAGCAGTGGTACCAGGCTTGTGATATCTATGTCCTGAGCTCGCGGGTAGAAGGCCTGTCCAACAGCCTGCTGGAGGCGAT
Source organism: Advenella incenata (assembly GCF_004217095.1). Taxonomy (GTDB): domain Bacteria; phylum Pseudomonadota; class Gammaproteobacteria; order Burkholderiales; family Burkholderiaceae_B; genus Advenella; species Advenella incenata. Next base: position 965,523 of record NZ_SHKO01000002.1, read on the forward strand.
GGCCTGTGGCATGCCCAGTGTGGCATTCGATTGTGAAACCGGGCCGCGCGAGATTATCCGGCCTGATATTGATGGGCTGCTGGTCACGCCGGTAGAAGATCCGCAGGCGCTGGCTGCCGCGCTGTCGGGGCTGATGCAGGACAAGCAGGCTCGTAAAACGCTGGCCAGTCGCGCCGTGGATGTACGTGACCGCTTTTCGATGCGACGCGTGCTGTCTTTGTGGCAAGAGGTATTCAACGATATACAGCATCAGGATAAAAAGGGATAGGCAACGCTTATGTGCGGGATTGTCGGGCTTGTAGGCCGGTTCGAACACAAGGAAACATTACTTGCGCAAAGCTGTGGCCGTATTGCCCACCGCGGGCCGGACAGTCATGGTTTCTGGGAAGATGCCGACAGTGGCGTGGCCTTTGGCCATGTTCGGCTGGCCATTCAGGATCTGTCCGAGCAGGGGCACCAACCCATGGCCAGCGCCGATCAGCGCTTCATGCTGGTGTTCAATGGCGAAATTTATAACCATCCGCAATTGCGCCAGGCGCTGGAGCAGGATGGCTATGCCCATGCCTGGCGCGGGCACTCCGATACGGAAACCATTCTGGCCGGACTGATGGTCTGGGGTGTGCAGGAAACCTTAAAGCGGATGGTCGGCATGTTTGCCATCGCCGTATGGGATCGGCAGACGCGCAATCTGGTACTGGCCCGTGACCGCTTCGGGGAAAAGCCGCTGTATTACGGTTATGCGCCAGATGGCCTGATGTTTGCCTCTGAACTTAAGGCGCTGATGCCTTTGCCGGGTTTTGATGCGCATTTGAATCGTGATGCGATTGCGCTGTTTCTGCGGCATAACTACATTCCTGCGCCCTATAGCGTTTTTACGCAAGTGCGCAAGCTGTTGCCAGGAACCTGGGTCAGCTTGTCGCCGGACCAGATAGACGCAGGTGCGTGGCCCGAACCGCAGCCGTACTGGTCTGCGCTGGAAGTGGCCCGTTCGCAGCCGCGTGCGCAATTTGCGCGGGATGATGATGCGGTCGATGGCCTGGATCGCGTGCTGCGTCAGGCGATTCGCGGGCAGTTGCTCTCGGATGTGCCGCTGGGCGCGTTTTTATCCGGCGGCATTGATTCTTCCCTGATTGCCAGTTTGACCCGGGAAGAGGCCTCGGGCACGCTCAAGACATTTTCCATCGGCTTTACCGAACCGGAATACAACGAAGCCGAATATGCAGCCGAGGTGGCCCGCCATCTGGGCACAGACCATACTGAGCTGTATGTCAGCGCCCAGGATAGCCTGGATCTGATTCCCGCGCTGCCGCAGATGTATGACGAACCGTTTGCCGACTCCTCGCAGATTCCGACCGCGCTGGTAATGCGCATGGCCAAGCAGCAGGTGACGGTGGCGCTCTCGGGCGATGCCGGTGACGAACTCTTTGGCGGCTATTCCCGTTACAAACGGGTGCAGCAGTGGTGGGGCAAGCGCGAGCGTGTGCCAGCGGGCCTGCAGGCCCCCCTGCGTGCTGGCGCGCGGGTTGCTGCCAGTCTGCTATCGGGGCCGCGTGCAGAAAAATTCGGCAAGCTTGAACAGGTGCTGGGGGCGGACAATATGGTCGCGTTCTACCGGCAGTTTGTTTCGTACTGGCAGGATCCGGCCAGCATGGTCAAGGGCGCGACCGAACCGGTCAGCGCCTTTTCACAGGCCCCTTTGGATAGTCTGCTGGATACGATGATGGCCATCGATACCGTGTCGTATCTGCCGGATGATATTCTGGTCAAGGTGGACCGGGCGGCCATGGCCGTTTCCCTGGAAACCCGTGTGCCGCTGCTGGATCACCGGGTATATGAATTTGCCTGGAGTCTGGACGAAAAATACAAGCTGCGCGGCAACGACAGCAAGTGGATTCTCAAGCAATTGCTCTACCGTCACGTGCCCGCGCAGATGCTGGACCGGCCCAAGAAAGGGTTTTCCGTGCCCATGGGGCAGTGGCTCAGGGGGCCGCTGCGCCAATGGGGCGAACAGTTGCTGGCATTGCCGCGTCTTGAGGCACAGAACCTGCTGGATGCGCAACGCGTGCGCGAGGCTTGGACGCAGCATCTAAGCGGGCAGGTGGACAACAGTGCGCGCTTGTGGGGTATCCTGATGCTGCAGGCCTGGCTGGATGAATACGGAATCAAACCATGAAAATCATTAACTGCAGCGGTAAGGAGTAGCCCATGCGAATCCTGTTACTTGTCAGTTCCATGAATGCCGGTGGCGCAGAGCGGGTAGCCGCATCGCTGGTCAACGCCTGGGTCAAGGAAGGCCATGAGGTGTGTCTGATGCCCACTTTTTCACGGGGTACGGGCCAATCGTTCTATCCGCTGGATCCCGGCGTGCGTCAGGTCTGGGTGGCCCGGCATCTGAGCGGCCCGGGCATGTTTCGTACACTGGCCAAGCCGCTGATCCTGCGGCGCCTGATTCAGGACGAAGCGCCCGATGTGATCGTATCGTTCTTAACGAATGTGAATGTGATGGTGCTGGCTGCCACCAAGGGCCTGGGCATTCCGGTCATTGTGTGCGAAAGAACCAATCCGGCTGCCAGCAAGAATATCAGCAACGTGCTGGCACGCGCGCGGCGCCTGCTGTATCCGCAGGCCGATGCCGTTATGCTGCAGACCCAGCAGGCCGCCGAGGTTTTTGCCCGAGTCGTGCCCGGCTTGCAGCATGTGGCAGTCATTCCCAATCCGCTGCCGCCGGCACTGGAGTCGGCCGCCCGGGCGGTGGACGATACCGGCAGGGTCTCGTATGTGTCCGAGTCCGCCGGCATGGCGTCCGATGAGGACACCGCCAGCGCAGCAACGTCGTCTGTTCGGCAAGCACAAGCAAGTGCGCGCAAGCAATTGTGCGCCATGGGCCGCTTTGTTGCCACCAAGCGCTTTGAAATGTTGATTGATGTCTTTGCCCGGCTGGCGCCGCAGGTGCCCGACTGGGACCTGACGATCTGGGGCGAAGGACCGCTGCTGAGTCTGCTGCAGGAAAAAGTGCGCAAGCTGGGTTTGCAGGATCGCATCCATCTGCCGGGTAAAACCGATCAGCCCTGGGAGGCAATCAGTCGCGCCGATGCGTTTGTGATGACCTCTGAAGTGGAAGGGTTTCCCAATGTATTGCTCGAATCCATGGCGCTGGGCCTGCCTTGCGTGACCATGGATTGCCCCAGCGGGCCTGCCGAACTGTCCAGAGACGGGCGTGACGCCATTCTGGTCGGGCTCTCCGATGTGGACGCCCTGCAGGAAGCGCTGCATCAGGTTATGACAGATGAAATACTACGGCGCGAGCTGGGTCATCGCGCCACGATCTCGGTACGTGATCGGTACAGTCTGGCTGCGGTACTGGAGCAATGGCAGTTCCTGTTTGATGCGGTGCTGGGCAAGTCGCGGGTAAAGCCGGCAACGCCGACGGAGTCGCAATAATGACTGCATCGTCGCAGCCCGCAGGCGCGGCTGGCGCCATGAGCCAATCTGCCGGGCCGGATTCGTCTGTATCGGCGCCGGTCGTCGCAGCGCCGACAGATGATGCCAACGCAACTGCAGCAACAACAGCAGCGCCTGCGCGCAAATTGCATGTGGTACACGTGATCAGTGGCCTGGGCCAGGGTGGTGCTGAAGCAGTGCTCAACCGCTTGCTGATGGCGCCCTCAAACACAATTGAGCATACGCTGGTCAGCTTTACCGATGACGGATTGTACGGCGCCGGCCTGCGCGATGCGGGCATCAACGTTATTACACTTGACATGAAACCCGGCAAGATCACGCCGCGCGACTTTGTGGCGCTGCGCCGTGAACTGATCAGGCTGCGGCCCGACGTGGTGCAGACCTGGATGTATCACGCCGATGCGATTGCCGGACTGGCAGCACGAACCGCCGGGATCCGGCATATTGCCTGGGGCATACGCAATTCCGGCGAAAACCTCAAGAGCAGCAGCAAGTCTGCCTGGCTGCTGGCGCGCTTTTGCGGGTTGGTTTCTGGCTGGCTGCCGCAAACCATTGTTTGCTGCGCGCAAGGCGCCCGGGCGCGGCATGAGCAATGGGGTTACGATGCAGACAAAATGGTAGTGATACAGAACGGCTATGACCTGACGCGCTGGCAGCCGGATGCGCAGGCCCGCGAGCGCCTGCGGCAGCAGTGGCAACTGGCGCCCGATGCGCGGGTGATCGGTTTTGTGGCGCGCTTTAATCCGCTCAAGGACCATCGCAGCCTGATTGCCGCGCTGGCCCAGTGCAAGAAAAACGGGCTGGCCCTGCATTGTGTGCTGGTCGGCAAAGGGCTGGATACAGACAACGCTCAATTGATGCAATGGTTGCGCGAGGCCGATGTGGTCGATCAGGTCATTCTGCTGGGCATGCGCGATGATGTGCCCGCGGTCATGAATGCACTTGATGTACATGTGCTCTCCAGCCTGGCAGAGGGCTTTCCGAATGTGGTGGCCGAGGCAATGGCTTGCGGCGTCCCTGGCGTGGTGACCGATGTTGGCGATGCCGCCGTGATTGTCGGTGAGACCGGCTGGGTGGTGCCGCCGCAGAACCCGACAGCGCTGGCCGACGCGATCGGCCAGGCGTTTGCCGCCATCGATGCGCAGGGCCGTGACGTGATCGCCGCAAGGGTGCGCGCCCGGGTGCTGCAGGAGTTCAGCCTGCCCAAGATGATTGAACGATATGAACAGACCTGGCGGGCGATGGTTGCCGATGCGCGCTGATTCAACGAATAGGGACCCAGTACTATGACACAGCAGAACTCGCCCCGCTCCCTGATGTTTGTGGTGAATAATCCTGCCTTTTTTCTGTCGCATCGTTTGCCCATCGCACTGGCGGCAAAGGAACAGGGCTATGAGGTCAGGGTGGCGACCATGGACGGCGCCGCCGTGCAGGCCATCAAATCCCATGGACTGACGCACCATGTGTTGCCGATGTCGCGCAGCGGCATGAACCCGCTGGCCGAACTCAAAACGCTTTACGCCATCTATCAGTTATTCCGGCGGGTGCGGCCCGATATTGTGCATCTGGTCACGATCAAACCCGTGTTGTACGGCGGCATTGCCGCAAGGCTTGCGGGTGTGAAGGGCGTGGTCTCTGCGATCTCGGGCCTGGGGTTTATTTTTACGCGCGAGCACAAGGGCATCGACTGGGTCAGGTTGATTACCCAGCAGCTCTATCGCTTTGCGCTGGGGCATCGCAACAGCCGTGTTATTTTCCAGAACCGCAATGATCGCGATATCCTGAGCCGTATTGGCGCAGTCAGAGATGAACAGGTGGTGATGATTCGAGGCTCGGGTGTGGATCTTGAACAGTATGCCGCGGCGCCTGAGCCACCGCTGCCGGTCCGGATTATTTTTGTGGCGCGGCTGCTGCGCGATAAAGGCGTGCTGGAATATGTGGAAGCGGCCGACATGTCGCGACGCGATGGCAAGCCCTATCGCTGGCTTGTGGTGGGCAATCCCGATCCGGGCAACCCGGCATCGGTCACGCAGCAAGAGGCCAATGCCTGGGGCGAGCGCGTGCAATGGCTGGGCGAGCGCAGCGATATTGCTGCGCTGTATGCCGATTCTCATATTGTGGTGCTGCCGTCATACCGGGAGGGGTTGCCCAAGTCACTGGTTGAGGCCGCTGCCTGTGGACGTGCCGTGATTACGACCGACGTGCCGGGATGCCGGGATGCGATTGAGGCCGGTCAGACCGGCGTGCTGGTGCCGGTCCGGGATGCAGGCGCCATTTATGAGGCGGTCTGCGATTTGGCAGAGAATACGCAAAAGCGTCAGGCCATGGGCCAGGCAGGGCGGGCGCTGGCGCAGGAGGCCTTCGATATCCGCAAGGTGGTGCAGGCGCATCTGGATATTTACCAGGCGCTAAGCCGCTAGGCTGCTGATACCAACCAAGGGCCCGGGATTGCCGGCGCCTGCTTTTGCCAAAGCTTGCTTAAAGCCGCTGGCCCAGGCCCGGCATCATAAAACAATCAGAATGGCAGCGCCGCGCCGGGCGCAAACTGGGCGAACACCGCCTTGAACTCTGCACGGATGCGATCAATCGCCTGCTGCGTCTCACCTTCAAACCGCAACACAATCACAGGTGTGGTATTGGATGCACGCGCCAGGCCAAAGCCGTCTTCATATTCGGCGCGCACGCCATCAATGGTGTTAACGCTGGTGGCGCCGGGAAAATGCGCCTTTTCCTGCAGGGTCTTGATCAGCGAATATTGCTGGCCTTCTTCCATTTCCAGCTTGAGTTCCGGCGTGGAAATGCCTTCGGGCAGAGCATCAAGTACGGCCGTGGGGTTGGCATCGCGCGAGAGGATTTCCAGTAGGCGCGCGCCGGTATACAGGCCGTCATCAAAGCCGAACCAGCGCTCCTTGAAGAACACATGCCCGCTCATTTCACCTGCAATAGGGGCACCGGTTTCCGCCAGCTTTGCCTTGATCAGCGAATGACCGGTGCGCCACATGAGCGGCACGCCGCCGGCAGCCTTGACAGAGGCCGTGACATGACGGCTGCATTTGACGTCATAGATAATGGTGGCGCCTGGTTGGCGCGCAAGAATATCGCGGGCAAATAGAATCAGCTGACGGTCTGGCCAGATGATGCTGCCGCTGCGGGTGACAACGCCCAGGCGATCGCCGTCGCCATCGAAGGCCAGGCCGATTTCGCAGTCGGTTTCCTGCAGGGTGCGTTGCAGGTCTTCCAGGTTATGGGGATCGGCCGGGTCCGGGTGGTGATTGGGAAAGGTGCCATCCACATCGCAAAACAGCTCGGTGACGTCGCAACCGAGCGCACGAAACAGTTTGGTTGCCGCCACGCCACCCACGCCGTTGCCACAATCGATGGCAATTTTCATCGGGCGGGCCAGCTTGACGTCCGACACAATCCGTTCGATATACGTCTGGACGATATCCTTGCTATGCGCAACGCCTCTGGCGGCAGCGACCGGTTCCGATTGCAGCGCCTGCATTTGCTCGCGCAGGGCCAGCACGTCGTCGCCGTACAGGGCCTTGCCGCCGATCATCATTTTGAAGCCGTTGTATTTTGGCGGGTTATGGCTGCCGGTAATGGCAACGGCGGCGCCGATATTTTCGGAGTAGGATTCGAAGTACACCAGTGGCGTGGGCACCATGCCGATATCTACCGTATCAATGCCTTCATCCAGGATGCCCTTTTGCAGGGAGGCAGACAAGTCGGGGCTGGACAGGCGACCATCATAGCCCACCACGATCCGATCCGTGCCGCAGGCGCGTGCACGCCGGGCCAGCGCGCGCCCCAGCAGGTAGGCAAACGAGGCATTGAGCTGTTCAGGCACAATACCACGAATGTCATAAGCCTTGAATACGGATTGGGGAAGCGCTGGGGTCATGGGTTGTCCTGGTGAAGGCGGTTGCAGCCGTTGCGTTAGGCAAGCGGCGGGTACTAGCCACTATTTTCGGTAGAATGTGAACTGTATTATACGTCTGTTGCCAAAGCGGGCTGGTGGGAATCTGTCCGCCTGCCCATTGCGACAGCGGTCAAATTGAAACGGGCAGAAAAAAATGAATCTATTGGCAACATTGCAGGACATCGTCGGCGCAGATCATGTATTGACCGGGGCTGCGGCACAGCCGTATCTGACCGACTGGCGCGGCCGCTACACAGGTCAGGCGCTGGCCGTGGTGCGACCCGCCTCTGTCGAACAGGTAGCGCAAGTGGTGCGCACCTGCGTGGAGCATCAGGCGCCCATGGTGCCGCAGGGTGGCAACACCGGTCTTTGCGGTGGCGCCACGCCCGATGGACAGGGCAATAGTGTTGTGATCGCTCTTGCGCGCCTTAACCGCGTCCTGCAGGTGGATACGGCCGACGATACGATTACCGTGCAGGCCGGCTGCACCCTGCGCGAGGTGCAGCAGGCTGCCATTGAGGCAGACCGTTTGTTTCCGCTGAGTCTGGCTGCCGAAGGCAGTTGCACGATTGGCGGCAATCTGGCGACCAACGCGGGAGGCACGCAGGTGCTGCGCTATGGCAATACCCGTGACCTCACGCTAGGTCTGGAAGTGGTCACGGCAGACGGCGAGATCTGGCACGGCTTGCGCGGCCTGCGCAAGGACAATACGGGTTACGATTTGCGCGATCTGTATATCGGCAGCGAAGGCACGCTGGGTATCATTACCGCGGCAACGCTCAAACTGTACCCGCAGCCAGTGGCCAAGTGCACAGCCATGCTTGCCTTTAACGACATGCCGGCGGCCGTGCGGATGCTGGCGCGAGCCCGCAAGGGGTTCGGCGCGGCCCTGACCGGTTTCGAACTCATTTCCCACTATTGCCTGGATTCGGTCACGCTGCAGTTTGACCAGCAGAAATGGCCGTTTGACGTTTCCGGCAGGCAGTGTCCCTGGTATGCGCTGCTGGAAATTTCTGACAGCGAAAGTGCCGATCATGCGCGCGAACGCTTTGAAGCGGTGGTGGGCCAGGCCATTGAAGATGGGGATGTGGTGGACGCCGTGATCGCGGCCTCTATTGCGCAGAGCAACGAATTGTGGCATTTGCGTGAAAGCATTCCGCTGGCGGAAAAGCAGATGGGCAAAAACATCAAGCACGATGTGTCGATTCCAGTCTCGCGCATGGCCGATTTTGTCGAGCAGACCAATGCGCAGTTGCAGGCGGCTTTTGCCGGCGTGCGCCATATTGTTTTTGGTCACCTGGGCGACGGCAACCTGCATTACAACGTGGCGGCGCCGGCAGGCTCGGACGAGACTGCTTTCCTGCAATTGCAGCCGCAAGTGTATCGGCTGGTACATGACAGTGTGCATGCCTTTGGCGGCTCGATCAGCGCCGAGCATGGAGTAGGGCAGTTGAAAAAAGACCTGCTGCCGCTATACAAATCCGAAGTGGAGCTGGCGCTGATGCGCAAGATCAAGCGTGCGCTGGATCCTCACATTCTGATGAACCCGGGCAAGGTCATCAATAGCGCTGACATTTAGGACAGAAAAAAGTGGCGCGCTGGCCCTGCACGATTTTGCGTATCGGCGTGCCGCAGCTGCGGCAGGGCTGGTTCTCGCGGTCATAAACGGCCGCGTGAATCTCAAAATAGGCGCCTGGCTCGCCCTGCGTACCGGTGTAGTTGCGCAAGGTGCTGCCGCCCGAATCCAGCGCTTTTTCCAGCGTACTTAAAATAGCCGCATGCAGGCGCTGTGCTCTTGCCGGCGAAATGCGGTTTGCCGGCGTACGCGGATGAATGCGGGCGGCGAACAGGCTTTCCGATGCGTAAATATTGCCTACGCCCACCACAATCTGGCCGGCCAGCAGCGCCTGCTTGATGGCCACGCTGCGCCCCTGTAGCCCGGCATGGAGCATTTGCGGCGTGAAGGCCACATCAAAGGGTTCTATGCCCAGCCCGGCCAGCAAGGGGTGGGCTGCGACGGGCCCGGTGGCATGGTCGTGCCACAGGACTGCGCCAAAACGCCGCGGATCGTTCAGGCGGACTGTGACGCCATCGAAACACCACTCCACATGATCGTGCTTGCGCAAAAACTCACCCGCCTGGACATGGCGCAGCGATCCGGACATGCCCAGATGCACAAGCAGGGTACCGTGTTCGAAACGCAACAGCAGGTATTTACCCCGTCGCTCGCAGGCCAGCAATTGTTTGCCCTGCAAAATGAGATTGAGCTCGGGCGTAACCGGCCAGCGCATCCGCGCTTCGTGCACGTGGACCGCAAGCAGCCGCTTGCCGGTAATGATCATGTCCAGGCCACGGCGGGTGGTTTCAACTTCAGGTAGTTCAGGCATAGGAAAAATGGGGGCGCCCACGGCGCGCGCAAAGGCACGCCGACGCAGATAAAATGCTTATGTTTTAAGGATTTATTAATAATAACTAAGCAGGGATGATAACATTTGTTTTTTGTTATCAGCCACTGCCTCGCTTGCCTGTGATCCCGATGAAAAGCGTTATTCGCGCCGCAGCCCTTGTTGCTCCGCTCATGTGGGCTGCGCTCGCACATGCCCAGTTTGACCAGCCGGTAGACCGGCGTGCCATGCTGGACTTTTTGTCGAACGAGCAGGCCAAGCCCGTGACACTGGTCAACCATACCGAAGCTGACGATATTTATCGTTTGCTCATCATGGAAATTGCCGCCCAGGAAGGCAAAACCGATCTGGCGGCAGAAACGGCGATGGCGCTGGCGCGCGAGCGGAAAATGCCGCGCATGGCCAAACGCGCCATGCATTTGTATATGGCCACCTCCCAACCCCGACAGGCAGCCGTGGCGGCGCGCCTGTGGAGCCAGCTGGCGCCCGGAGATGAAGAAGCCGTGGCAGCCACGCTGGCGCTTTCGGCCAGCAACGGCGATACGGCTGGCATTGTCAAGGCGCTGCGCGAGCGCATCGCCAAGGCCGGCAACAAGGATCGGGCCCTGTACCAGGCCGCCGCCGTGGTGGCGCGCATGAAGGACAAGCAGGAAGCGCTCGAGGTCTTTACAGAGGTTATTCACAAGAACGGTGACAATTTTTCGGTCGCGCACCTGTTGCTGGCAGACTTGGCGGCCCAGGCGGGCAATCCGGTGCTGGCCTGGGAAGCGGCGCGCAAATCGCTCACGCTCGATTCCGACTCCGATGCCGCTGCCGAGCGCGTATTGCAATACGGCGTCAAAATCAATCACGACCTGGCCATGTCGCTGGGGCGCAAGTTCATCACCGCCCATCCCAATATCCGCCGGGTTCGCCTGCTGTATATCAGCCAACTGGTCGAAGACAAGAAGTTTGAGCCTGCCCTGGCCGATCTGACGCGTATGCGCAAGGCCTTTCCCGAGGACTTTGACCTGCTGTACCTGGAGGCCCAGGTCAATTACCAGGCCAAACATTATAAAACGGCACGTGCGCGCCTGACCGAGTTCCTGCAGGTGCAGGGGCAGCGGCGCGAGGCATTGTCAGATGCTGAAACCAACGCTCAGGGGCAGTCGACCGATGCGCGCGTGTTGTTTGCCCAGATTGACGAAGATGAAGGCAAGTATCGCGATGCGATTGCCCAACTGGACAAAATCGATGAATTGGCAGCCCTGCCGCAAGTTCGCATGAAACAGGCGGCGCTCTACGGCAAGCTTGGAGAACTGAGCAAAGCCATGGCGCTGATCGCCGACATTCGCACCGAGACCCGCGACGACAAAATCATTGTTGAACTGGCGGGCGCGCAGGTGCTTGCCGCTGCCGGACGCACCGACAGGGCAGTCGCCCGCCTGGTTCAGGCCGACAAGGCGCTGCCTGACAGCCCGGCCATCAAATATGACCTGGCCATGCTGTACGAGCGTCAGGGCAAAATCGTTGAAATGGAAACCCTGCTGCGGCAGGTGATCGCGCTCAAGCCCGACTCGCCGGATGCCTATAACGCATTGGGTTATGTCTTTGCCGACCAGAATATTAATCTGGACCAGGCGCAAACGCTGCTGGACAAGGCGGTGCAACTGGCGCCGGGTAATCCCTTCATTCTTGACAGCATGGGCTGGCTGCAATTTCGGCTGGGCAATGACGCGCTGGCCAGCCAGTATCTGGAAAATGCCTTCGAGTTGTCGCCGCAAGCCGATATTGCAGCCCATCTAGCCGAAATCTACTGGGCCAATGGCGACAAAAAACGGGCCCGGGCGCTGCTCAAACAGGGCTGGCAACTGGACAAAGAAAACCCGACGCTCAAAGAAACCCTCAAACGACTGGGAGTCCGCCTCAAATGAATGTACGCGCTTTACATCGCTATACCCGATTGACCGCTATCTGCCTGGTGGCTGCAACACTGGCTGCATGTTCGACCGTGCCCACCCAGCCCCCGGCTTCACAGGCCGCCCGTGCCGACGGCACGTTCGAGCGTTCGGGGCGCTTTGCCCTGACCGTTTATGATCGCAGCGCAGAGCGCAATCGCGACTCGGTGCAGGGCGGTTTTACCTGGCTGGATACGGGGGCGGTGCTGACGCTGGACCTGACCAATCCGCTGGGTTCTACCCTGGCCCGGGTGGTGGTGGCCGATAACCAGGCGGTGCTGACGCGTTCTAACGGTCAGCGCACGGTCGCCAGCGATCCCGATGCGTTGGTGGCTGAGGTGTTGGGCAGCCCGATCCCGGTCAGCGGCATGCGCAGCTGGCTCAAGGGTCAGCGCAATAGCCTGGGGCATGGCCAGCGTACGGCAGGGCAGGCCGGTGCAGCCCAGGGCGCCCAGACGTTTGACGAAGCAGGCTGGCGGGTGAATATGTCCGATTTCGATAGCAACGGCCCCACACGCCTGAACTTTGAGCGCACTATGGCGGGCGACCGCATTACCGTTCGCGTGGTAACCGAGAGCGAATGAAGTCTTTGCATGACGTTGCTGCGCCGGCCAAGCTGAACCTGTTTCTGCATGTCACCGGCAGGCGTGCCGATGGCTACCATCTGCTGCAAACGGTTTTTACCTTTGTTGACCTGGCCGACCGGCTGCATTTCACCTTGCGTGACGATGGGCGTATTGTGCGCAGCACCGATATTCCTGGTGTGCCTCATGATCAGGATTTGATCGTACGGGCGGCACGTCTGCTTCAGCAGCATGCCGCGCCTCAGAGTGGCGCAGCCGCTGGCGTGACCATTGCCGTAGATAAACAGATTCCAGCCGGCGGCGGCCTGGGTGGGGGCTCCAGCGATGCGGCCAGCACCCTGATTGCGCTCAATCGCCTGTGGGGTTGCGGTTTTTCCCGCGAAACCCTGCAGGCCCTGGGCCTGACGCTGGGCGCGGATGTACCGGTTTTTGTCTTCGGTGAATCGGCTTTTGCCCAGGGCGTGGGCGAGGCGCTGGCCGCCTGTCCGGTGCCGCAAGCGTCATATGTCGTGTTTGTGCCAGCAATCAGTGTCGCAACTGCAACAGTTTTTGCTTATCCTGATTTGACACGGGACACAAAATCCTTCATAATGCACGACTTTGCTGGACATGATATTCATCAGTTTGGCAGAAATGATCTACAGGCAGCAGCATGTGCCCTTTTCAAACCGCTTTCGCTTATTGTCGGCTGGCTTGAATCCCTGGGTATACAGGCCAGAATGACAGGATCGGGTGCGTGTTTTTTTGCGTCGTTCGATACTGCTGATCAGGCTCAGGCATGCAGGCAGCGTGTAGAATCTGCGCTTGCTTCTCATCCAGAGGCAAGCCAGTGGATAAAACAGGTCGTTGTCTGTCAAGGCATCAACCGGCATCCGCTGTATAATTGGATATAGAATTTGGGGCGTCGCCAAGCTGGTTAAGGCACTGGATTTTGATTCCAGCATGCGAAGGTTCGAATCCTTCCGCCCCAGCCAAATTCGTACTGCATGTGCGGAAACCGTGAATAAGCCGCTATAAACCGGTATGTGCTTATCACGGTTTTTTTATTCACTTCACCGATTCCAGTCATCATGACCAACACTAATTTCATGATTTTTACCGGCACAGCCAATCCTAGGCTTGCCGTAGACGTCGTTAATCATTTGGACATGTCGCTGGGCAAAATGACCGTCGGTCGTTTTTCTGACGGTGAAGTCATGGTGGAAATCCTGGAAAACGTACGGGGCCGCGATGTATTCGTGCTGCAGCCCACCTGCGCGCCTACCAACGACAATCTCATGGAAATCATGACGATGGTCGATGCACTGCGCCGCGCTTCGGCCGGCCGTATTACCGCTGCCATCCCGTACTTCGGCTATGCCCGGCAGGATCGCCGGCCGCGTTCGGCTCGCGTAGCCATCACGGCAAAAGTGGTTGCCAACATGCTGCAAAGCGTGGGCGTCGATCGCCTGCTGACCATGGACCTGCACGCAGACCAGATCCAGGGCTTTTTTGATATTCCGGTAGATAACATCTACGCCGCTCCCGTGCTGCTGGCCGATATCGGTCAGCGCGGTTTCAAGGACCTGGTGGTTGTGTCTCCCGACATTGGTGGTGTGGTCCGTGCCCGTGCGCTGGCCAAACAGCTGGAAGCAGACCTGGCGATTATTGACAAGCGTCGTCCGCGCGCCAATGTATCCGAGGTCATGAATATTATCGGTGAGGTCGATGGCCGCACCTGTATCATTATGGACGACATGGTCGACACCGCCGGCACGTTGTGCAAGGCGGCTTCTGCGCTTAAAGAGCGCGGCGCCGGTGCCGTCTACGCTTATTGTACGCATGCCGTGCTCTCTGGTGGGGCGGTTGGCCGCATCGCCGAATCCGAGCTGGACGAACTGGTAGTGACAGACACCATTCCGCTGTCCCAGGAAGCGGCCGATTGCACGCGCATCCGCCAGCTTTCCAGCGCATCATTGCTGGGCGAGACCATTCTGCGTATTTCCCATGCAGAATCAGTCAGTTCACTGTTTGTAGAATAAGAATTTGATCCGTTGCTGGTCGCGGCAGCGGGTCGGGTGGCTGAGCCAACCGGTTCAGCCTTTTTGAAAATACCGTAAACGGTATTGTTTATTTGGAGTTCTCCATGAAATTTGAAGCCACCACGCGTAGCGTTCAGGGATCGAGTGCGAGCCGCCGCCTGCGTCGCGCCGGCCGTGTACCGGCCATTGTTTATGGTGGAAAAGGCGAAGCGCAAAGCATCGAACTTGACCACAATGAAATTTTCCACGCACTGCGTAAAGAGCCATTTCATACGTCCGTACTGGACATGATGCTCGACGGCAAAAAGCAAACCGTTCTGCTGCGCGCCGTGCAATGGCACTCGTACAAACAGCTCGTGCTGCATGTGGATTTTCAGCGTGTCAACGCCAACGAAGCGCTTACAACACGTATTCCTTTCCACTTTATCAACGGTGATGAATCTCCTGCCGTCAAACAGCAAGGTGCAACCATTTCGCACGTTCTGAACGACATCGAGATCACCTGCCTGCCTAAAGACCTGCCTCAGTTCATCGAAGTAGACCTGGGCAACCTGCAAGCCAATGAAGTTGTGCATCTGTCAGACGTTAAAGTCCCGGCCGGTGTTGAGTTTCTGGGTATTGGCGAAGAAAGCCCCGTACTGGCCACTGCAACTGTGATTGCAGAAAGTCCTGACGAGGATCCGCCATCTGCTGCTGATGTTAGCGCGGCCGAAGCAGAAAAATCTGACAAGCCAGCCGAAGACGACGCCAAGTAAGTCTCGAATGTGTTACTTTGCCTGAAGGCAGGGTAACGCGGGCCGGCCTTGTCGGTCAGGCCATTATGTTGGTACACCCCCGCAGTGCGTTCGCATTTCGGGGGTTTGTTTCGTAAACTGCAGGGAATTTTGTACATGGCTTCGTTGCCTATCCGTCTGATTGTCGGGCTGGGAAATCCCGGTCAGCAGTATGAATCCACGCGCCACAATGCGGGGTTCTGGCTTGCCGACCACTACGCTGACGACCTGAAGACCCAGTTCACCCTGGAAACCGGCTTTTTCGGACAACTGGCGCGTGCGCGTCACGACGGCGAGGCCGTTTATCTGCTCAAGCCCGTCACGTACATGAACCGCTCTGGTCAATCTGTGGGCGCGGTGGCGCGGTTCTTCAAGATTGAACCCGAACAGGTACTGGTGCTGCATGACGAACTGGATCTGGCGCCGGGCGAGGTCAAGTTGAAAAAAGGTGGCGGTCACGCCGGCCATAACGGGCTGCGCGATATTCAGGCAGCACTGGGCACCAGCGACTATTGGCGCATGCGGCTGGGCATTGGTCATCCGCGCAGTCGTGGTCTGGCCCAGGGCGTGGCCGATTACGTGCTGTCCATGCCGGCCAAGGAAGATATGCCGCTGATCGACAATGAAATCGACTGTGCCAGACTGGTGCTCGGGCCCCTGCTCGATGGTGATTTTGCCGCGGCTTCGCGCCGTCTTGCCGCCGCGCGCGAGGCGCGGTCATGAACACCGCGACTTTCGGCGCCGATCTTAAAGTGTTCCTGCGCTTTGTGCGCAGGCCGCGCTTTACCCCACGCATTGCCCAGAGAGGCGGTGGTTCGGGTTGGTGGCGCGACTGGTATCCGAATCTGCGTTTTGCCCGCATGCTGTCCTGGGTAGCCCTGTTATGGTTTGTAAATCTGTTCGTTCTGGCGCCGTTGGCCCTGAGCGCAGCAGAAAGTGGTGGCGCCCAGCACCGGCTGGACCCGGACAATATTCCCTGGCTGATGGCCGTGCTGTGGGCGCCGCTGGTCGAGGAAATGCTGTTTCGCTACAGCCTGCGTTATCCCCGTGCGATTCTGTGGGTATTGCCGGTGATGATGATGGTGGTCTTTTCGGGGCCATCGTGGCTGAGCGCCGGCGCATTTATCCTGGTGCTGGCGCTGCTTGCTGCTCTCAAGTTCCGGGGTTTTACCGGTCATGACGAAGCACTGCCATGGCGCATACGCAAACTGTATGTACAATGGTTTCCCTGGATCTTTCACCTGTCAGTGCTGGTTTTCGCCTTTGTGCATCTGAATAATTTCAAGCTGAACGAGACGCCCTGGTGGATGTATCCGGTCATGGTCATGCCGCAATGGATGACCGGACTGGTCCTGGCCTGGATGCGCGTGCGTTCCGGGATCGGCACATCGATCCTGATGCATATGATGTTCAATGGCGGGCCGCTGCTGCTGATCTGGCTGATGTTGCAGGGTCGGTAGGACGATGTGAGACGTCGGGTTGCGGTACTTTTGGCATTTGTTGTATCCGGCCATTTACACGTGGCCGCTGGCAATCGCTGTATATTCAATCAATCGCGATTCATAGATAGGAGCAGCATATGCGAATTTATGTAACGAGCGTGTTTGTTGATGATCAGGCCAGGGCATTGGATTTTTACACCAATATTCTGGGTTTCCAAATAAAGCATGACGTTCCCGCAGGCGACTATCGCTGGCTGACGGTTGTATCCAGGGAGCAGCCCGAGGGCGTGGAGCTGTTGCTCGAACCTGGCGCGCACCCGGCAGTGGCGCCATACAAAGCGGCTCTGGTCAGGGACGGCATACCTGCCACATCCTTTGAAGTGGACGATCTGGACGCCGAGGTTGACCGGTTGACGCAGCGTGGCGTGCGCTTTACGGTGCAGCCCATGGATGCAGGGCCGGTGCGGATGGCAGTGTTTGACGATACCTGCGGTAATTTGATTCAAATCATTCAGATGGTTGACGCGCCGCAGTGACATCCGTTGCAGGGATACGGTCCGGTGCAAGGTCGCCCGGTCTGGACGGCGCAATCGACGATGTGATCATTGCGCTGGCGGCATCAGACATTGCACTATTGGTCCTATTATGTAACGCCACCAGTATTCTTCTTGCAGATCATGCAAGCGCATGAAGTAGAGCGTCAGAGAGGGTTACAATCAACGTTTTGCGCAAAACCCGTAGCGCTTCGCGTCGCGTGAGCCGATTGACCGGTTTTGTCTGCAACAGCAATTACTGATTACACATCGCGTTCGTGGATCCGGACAGACCGGGTTCCCCGTGAGGACGCATGTGCCCGAAATTCAAGGAAATTCAATGGCTCTTCAATGTGGGATTGTCGGACTGCCCAACGTGGGCAAATCCACGCTCTTTAACGCCCTGACTAAAGCGGGCATCGCGGCGGAAAACTATCCGTTCTGCACCATCGAACCCAATGTCGGGATCGTGGAAGTACCCGATGAGCGCCTGAATAAACTGGCCGAAGTGGTCAAGCCTGAGCGCATTCTGCCGGCCACGGTCGAGTTTGTAGACATTGCCGGGCTGGTGGCGGGCGCCTCCAAGGGCGAGGGCCTGGGCAATCAGTTTCTGGCCAACATCCGCGAGACCGACGCGATTGTTCACGTCGTGCGCTGCTTTGAAGACGAAAACGTAATTCACGTAGCCGGTCAGGTCAACCCGATTTCCGATATCGAAGTGATCAATACCGAACTGGCGCTGGCCGATATGAGCACCGCTGAAAAAGCGATGCTGCGTGCCCAGAAGACCGGTCGCGCGGGCGACAAGGAAGCGCAGCGCCTGGCTGGCCTGCTGGAAAAGATCATTGCTGTTCTCAACGAGGCTCGCTCCATCCGCTCCATGAATCTGGATAAAGATGACCTGGATCTGATCAAGCCGTACTGTTTCATTACGGCCAAGCCTGCCATGTACGTGGCCAATGTCAAGGAAGACGGTTTTACCGACAACCCGCATCTGGCTGCAGTACAGGAATTTGCCGCCAAAGAAAATGCGCCGGTCGTGGCTGTATGCGCGGCAATCGAAGCCGAGATTGCTGACCTGGACGACGAGGACAAAAACGTATTCCTGGCCGATATGGGCATGAATGAGCCGGGTTTGAATCGCGTGATCCGCGCCGCCTTCCGCCTGCTAGGCCTGCAAACCTACTTTACCGCGGGCGTCAAGGAAGTGCGCGCCTGGACAATTCATGTAGGCGACACCGCCCCGCGCGCCGCCGCTGCGATCCATACAGACTTCGAACGCGGCTTTATTCGCGCCCAGACCATTGCCTATGAGGACTTTATTACGCATAAAGGCGAGCAGGGTGCCAAGGAAGCCGGCAAAATGCGGGCCGAGGGTAAGGAGTATGTCGTCAAGGACGGCGATGTGCTGAACTTTCTGTTCAACGTCTAAAGCCAGTATTGACCCGGGAAAGCGTGCCGTGCTTTCCCAAACCAAGCAAAGCC
Organism: Advenella incenata; assembly: GCF_004217095.1. Taxonomy (GTDB): domain Bacteria; phylum Pseudomonadota; class Gammaproteobacteria; order Burkholderiales; family Burkholderiaceae_B; genus Advenella; species Advenella incenata. The sequence goes on from NZ_SHKO01000002.1 coordinate 984,087, forward strand.
GCGCCTGTTCGCGGCTTTGCTGTTCCTGGCTGGTCGGCCTGCGGACTGTCTTTTTGGCGGGCTGAGCCGGCCAACCGCCTTGCAACAGCAATAATTTCATCTGTATCAAATGTTTATCAGATAAATAACATTCATGATGCGTCTCTATTCCGGTGTTATAGTCAAAATTCCTCTTCTTACTCAATCAAGGAAAGATCATGGGAATTCTGGATGCAATCAATGCTGTACTGGGCGGCAAAAAGCCTGAAGAACAGCCACAAAGTGAACAAAGACAGGAAGGCCAGGTAGCATCCGGGCAGGCCCCGGCAGATCAGGCGCCTGCTGCGCAGCAAGAAGACATGGGCGGCCTCGGCGGCCTGGGTGGTTTGGGTGGCCTGGGCAATGGCATCAATCTGGGCGCCCTGAGCGCGCTGTTGCCTGTGGTTTTGTCCGTGATCAATAATCAGCAGGGCGGCCTGGGTGGTCTGGCCGAAAAATTCCAGCGCGGTGGCCTGGGCGATATTTTCAATTCCTGGGTCAATCAGGGCGAAAACCGTGAGATTTCCCCGCAACAGGTCGATACCGCACTGGGGGCCGATACGGTCGATTCCATTGCTGCTCAGTCAGGCCAGTCTCGTGACGATATTCTGGGAAGCTTGTCGGGTATTTTGCCGCAAGTGGTCGACAAGTCCACACCAGAGGGCCAGATTCCGGCCGATGGGCAGGCGCGTGGCGAGAATGAAGTACTCAATTCGCTTTCCTCACTGTTCAAATAGTCCTGTTCTGCCTGCATTCGAGTGCCATATCTGTTAGCATAATCAAAATAACAGCCCGATAAATCCAGACAGGCAGATCCGGCAGGCACGGCACGATCGTGAGCTCAACCGGCAGGTGGTGCATGCTTTTCTTTATGTGAAAAGAAGCGCCGCCTGCGATATGCATTGCATCAAGTGCATGAGCAACATGTCGCTGCTGGCATGTCACCGGCGCTGTGCGTCTCGATGGTCGATCCACAGTGTGGCCATAATGGTGGGATCCCGCGCATGTGTGTGCGGGATCTACTTGAATGGGTAATGTGGTTTGGCAACGCTCTGCGCGCATGTTCACCGCTCATGCCCACGTTACACACGTGGCAGCGTTGCTCCTGTCGGCTGCGTTTATCGGGATGACAGACGGTCCTTGAGCGGGCTGTTCCCACTTATTACGAATGAGAGATCAAGCCGCCCATGAAAGCCTGGCTTAAAAGAATTTTGATCGGCCTTGTGGTGCTGATGCTGTTTGCCTTTGTAGGCGCAGCCGTCTTTTTATTGACGTTCGATCCGAACGCCTATAAACACAAGATCGAAAGCATTGTGCAGGAACGCTATAACCGCACCATGGTCATCGAGGGCGACCTGGAACTGTCCCTGTTCCCGCGTATCGGCCTGTCGGTTCGAAAAATTTCGCTGTCCGAGCCCAATTCCACCACCACGTTTGCCTCTATCGACAGCGCCCGTTTTGCCGTGGCCATCTGGCCGCTCATATCGAACCGTCTGGTGGTCGATCATGTTGCCGTGTCTGGTCTAAAGGGCTGGATCGTGCGCGATGAAAAGGGCAATTTCAACTTCGAAGACCTGCTGACTCAGAGCCCGCCATCCATAGAGACGGTCGATCCGCGCTTCAAAAGCGATGAAATCCGCCCGGCCCCCGCCGCGGCTGCCGAGAGCAACAGTGTTTTGCCACAGCCCAAAAAGACCGATTTCAAAATCGATATTGCCGGGCTTGAAGTGCTAAACGGTGCCATCTTCTACAAGGACAGGCTGAACAACCTGGATATGCGCCTGAACCGGATGACGGTCAATACCGGTCGGGTCACGTTTGATCAGCCGTTCGATGTATCTGTGACGGGCAATCTGGAAGGTGCAAGACCGGTTGCCAATGCCAGCGTGAATATCCAGGGCCTGGTCAAGCTGGACCCGGTCACCAAGCTGTATACGGCGCGCAATCTGGAAGCCAATATCAAAGGCGTTGTGGGTGATGTGGATGTGCAAACCGGCACGCTGACCGGCGATTTTGAAGTCGATAGTTTTGCACACGCGCTCACCGGGTCGGGCATTGATCTGACCATTTCGGGCAAGGGCGCCAAGGGCACCGGATTGCGTAATCTGGATATGAGCCTGGCTGCGCCCAAGCTGAATTTTGACTCCACTGCGCCGCTATTGCAGATGACCAATTTCGCCGTCAAAGGCACCGCCTCTGATGAAGACGACGAGAGCTACGAATGGGTGCTCAATTCGCCGGCGCTGGATATCTCGCCTACCGGTGCGGGCGGCAAGCCGCTGACCGGGTCTGTCCGGATAAAGGGCAAGGAACAGTTCGGCGTCAATTTCCGCATGGAGGGCATCAGCGGCACGTCCGAGGCGCTCAATGTAGCCCAGATCAAGCTGGATGGCGCGTACGCCCGGGGCAATAAACGCGCGGTCAATTTCAATATTTCGTCGCCGGCTAAAATGGACCTGGCGCGCCGTCTGGTTGCGCTGTCGGCCATGAGCGGCAATGTGGTGCTCAAGGATGTGGAAACGCGCGAGCAGAACATTCCCGTTATCGGCACCTTCAGCGCCGATTTCCTCAAAAGTGTCGCCAGCTTCAAGGCCGATGCCGTCATCAATTCCGGCAAATTCAGTTTTGACGGCAATATTTCCAGGTTTGATGAGCCTTACGTGCGTTTTGCTGTGGGTGCCGATTCGGTCAATCTGGATGAGCTGATCGACAATGTGTCGGACGCTGCTGCACCCGCGCCCGCCGCTGCACCCGGCGACACCAAGGCACCCGCTGCGGCCCAGCCGGCCGAAGCCAAGCCAGCCACCACGGCGGTGCGCAACCTGGTCAGCGACCTGATGGGCTCGCTGATCGGATCCGGCACTGCCAGTCTCAAGCAAATTACCTATCATGGCGTGGTGTATAACGATGTGACGGCGGCCCTGAACTTCACCAAAGACCAGTTGGGTATCACTGATATCAAGTCCAGTATTTTTGACGGACAGGTACAGGGCGACGCGTTGATCAATATGAAGGACAACGAGGTTACGACCAAACTCAATTTCCAGGACGTATCCATTGAGCCGCTGCTCAAGGGACTGGGTATGAATCCGGTCATGACAGGCACGGGCACCTTCGCGCTGGTCTTTGCCTCCAGAAACGCGCCTGAAGGCGCCAACTGGCTGACCAATGCCACTGGCTCACTCGAAGGCCAGGCCAGCGACGGCGCGATCAGTGGCTTTGATCTGGCGCCGATGCTTGCCGATCCTGCCGCCTACGCCAACAACATTGAGCAGGCCGGCACCTGGAAGTTCGATCCAGCGGCCAAAACGCCGTATAAAACGCTGAAAACCAAGCTGGTGCTCGATAAAGGCGAATTGCATTTTACGCACTTCAGCCTGCTGACCGATCCCTTGTTGATTCAGGCTGACGACAATCTGGCGGTGTACAACCTGATCAATAACCAGTTTTCATTTCCTGGCAAATTTGTCACGCGTCAACCGGTCACGCTCAATCAGGATGGGCTGCGGGTGAGCATCAAACAGGTGACTTTGCCGTTCGAGTTGACCGGATCGCCCCAGGGCGCGCAGTTAAAGGTCAAATGGCAGCGGTTGAATAATTCGCCGCTGGGCCAGTTCGTCAAGCAGCGCAAGGACAAAGAAGCAGAGGCCCAAAAGCAGGCGGCCGAGCAGGCAGCTGCACAGAAAGCCGCTGCGCCCGAGCCTCAGGTGCAGCCTGGCGCTACGACAGAGGAGGGCCAGCCTGCGCCTGCACCGGCACCGACCAAGCCTGAAGCAGACGGTAGTAACCCGCCGCCCGCGCAGCCTGCGCCCGCAGGCCAGACCGCACCCGAGACGCCAGCGGCAGGCGATAAACCGGCAGCAACTGCGCCGGCAGCACCCGCCGAGCCCACACCTGCTCCTGCTAAATAGGCGGGTTTTTCCAATATTCCCCTATTTAAGCGAGCCTTTCCCTTTTTCGATTCTGCATTATGACAACATCCGATTTTCAGCCTATTTATCAATGCCCGCCCATTGCGGGGCCGGTCAAGCCCGCAGCGCAACTGCGCTGGTTGCTCGTTGATGAGCAGTCGCAGGCGCTTGGTCGGGACGACCCGGCATTGAAACAAATTGAACTTTCCATCCGCTTCGATTACCTGGTTATCCGCGCGCCAGGCATGCTACGACTGGATATCCCGGTCGATGTGCTGGAAGATGATGAGGATGCTTTTGAACAGGCGCAGCTTGACGGGCGTGCCTTGCGCGTAGTCAGCGAGGGGCAATTGGCCGATGCGTGGTTTAGTAAGTTTCTGGAGCGGCCGATTCGGCTGGTCAAGCTGCACCCTGATGAAGAGCTGACCGCTTGACGTCTTGTCGTCGGTCGTGATCATGCTAGTGCTGTTGGTTGCGGCGGCGGGGCAAAAAATCAGGGGTGATGTATTTGACGGTGATGGGGTAGTCGGCCCGTCCGCATAAGGTGCGGGCCGTTGCAAGGCAGACTTGTCAGGCTACCGCTGTCAGCTTGTAGAATTTGGCCATGAGCATATCCTGGGATTCTTTCCATTCCGGATTGATCTCAATACACTCGACAGGACAGACGACCTGACATTGCGGCTCGCCATGGTGCCCGACGCATTCGGTGCACTTGGCAGGGTCGATTTCATAGAAATCCACACCCATATAGATGGCTTCATTGGGACACTGCGGTTCGCAGACGTCGCAGTTGATGCATTCATCGGTAATCAGCAGGGCCATAATCTTTCCGGCGCTTTAGTTTATACACAATGACAGTGTACGCCAATGAGTGGACAAATACCTGAAAACAGGCAAGCGTGTCAGGGTTAATGGGCGGCGGCGCGCCAGCGAGCCATTCGGGTGCAGTTGCCGAGGGTCGCCCTGGCGAGGTTTGCCTATTCGCTCTCGGGCGCTTGCTCGTTTCTGGCAGCCAGGCGGACCTTGGATTTTTCCTGCAACCAGCGCTCGACCGACGGGAATACAAATTTACCCACTTCGCCACCGAGCAGGGCAATTTCACGGACAAACGTGCCGGAAATAAACTGGTACTGGTCGGACGGGGTCATGAACAGCGTTTCCACGTCGGGCAGCAGGTGGCGATTCATGCCGGCCATCTGGAACTCATATTCGAAGTCGGACACGGCGCGCAGGCCACGCACGATGATGCGAGCGTCTTCCTTGCGTACAAAATCCTTGAGCAGTCCGCCAAAGCTTTTGACAGAGACATTAGGATAGTGGCCCAGAACCTCTTCGGCAATCTGCAAGCGCTCTTCGATAGTAAACAGCGGATTCTTGCCCGCACTGACGGCGACGCCTACCACAACATGATCAAACAGCCCGGCTGCGCGTCGGACCAGATCCTCGTGTCCGCGGGTGAGAGGATCAAATGTCCCTGGGTATACAGCAGTGATCATCATGAGCTCCGTTTGCTCCCGATCGATGCCGGGAAAGAGGCCGAAAACCGGCCCGAGCGTTTAAAGGAACGTCGATTATAAGGTATTTACTCGCTTTTGTGCGGTGCAATAAGGCGTTCGTGTAACTGATAATACACCTGTCCGGCCTTGCCTTGTCGGATGGCCGGAAAGTCGGGGCCCGGGTCTTCGGGCTGGTCCGATTCGATGTAGACCAGGCCGCCCGGTTTGACAATGGCGGGCAGGAAGGGAAAGATGCGATCAAACAGCTTGCTGGCAAAGGGCGGATCAAGCATCACCAGGTCGAACTTGGAGGCATCCATGCGTTTTAACATCAGAAATGCATCGGCGCTATTGATGCGCACCTGGCTGGCCTGCAATTTGTCGCGCGTGGCGCGCAATGTGGCCAGTGCCGCCGGACTGGTTTCGGCCATCTGAACATGCGCGGCGCCACGTGAGGCGGCCTCAAAGCCCAGTGCGCCCGTGCCGGCGAACAGGTCCAGCACCGATTTATCGTCGAACCTGCCATCCCACAGATAATTGAGCCAGTTAAATAGCGTTTCCCGGATGCGGTCCGAGGTCGGCCGCAAGCCGTCGGCATCAACCACCGGGATCTGCGAGCGACGATATTGACCGCCGATAATTCGGATGGTCTGGCGTTTGCCGGAAGTGCCTGCGGGGCGGTTTGCTGGTTTCATCATTGTTGCGACGTACACTGTTAAAATAGGAAATCCTATCGTTATTGTAGTATTCACTTTCCTGCGACAACCTATGTTCAGTTTTTTCAAACGTAAAAAGAAAACCAGCGAGCCTGTTGAAAAGCCCGTTGAACCGGTGCTTGAGACCCGTCAGCCCGAGACGCTTGAAGAAGGTGCTGCCCTCATGCCGGTGCCCGAGCATACCATTGCCCCGGAGCCAGTAGAGACTGAGCAAGCGGATCAGGACATACCACCCGCGCAGGAGCCGCCGTCCAAAGAACCCCCCGTTCAGGAACCGCCGGCGCATGAGACGGCCGCGCCTGCATCGACCGAACTACCGCCAGTGCCGGCTGCTGTTTCAGCGGCTCCAGCGGCTGCGGCCACGCCTTCGACATCAACTTTGCCGCCGCAAGCGCAGCGCACAGTGCAGTCTGCGCCTTCGAGCCCGCCGGTTCATGTGGATCTGACCGAAAAAGCGGCAACCTTGAAAAAGCCCATGGATGCCGTTTTATCGCCGTCTGCGGGCCAGGCTTCCGGCGCAGCGGCCAAAACTGCTGTACACGGCGAGCAAAGGAACGTGCCGGCCGCAGCACCAACGCCCGACGTCTCCGCAGTGCCGGCACAGGCCGAGGCCCGCCCGGCACCAGCAGCACCGGTCATATCTGCCACACCCGACGCTACTGCGACGGTTGAGCAGGCGCCGGCAGCGTCCAGCACGGCACAGCGCCCCAAATCCGATCGCAAATCCTGGCTGGCGCGGCTGAAGGATGGGCTGTCCAGAACCGGTTCGAATATCAGTTCACTGTTTGTCGGCGTTAAAGTTGACGAGAATCTGTTCGAAGAACTGGAAACTGCGCTGATTATGGCCGATGCGGGGATGGAAGCGACCGAATCGCTGTTGGGCAAACTGCGCAACAAGGTGAAAAAGGAGCGCATTGAAGACGCGCAAACCGTCAAGCACGCATTGCGAGATCTATTGGCCGAGCATTTGGCTCCGCTGCAAAAGCCGTTTGATGCAGGCACCGGGCAGACACGCGTGGTGATGATTGCGGGCGTGAACGGCGCAGGCAAAACAACCTCCATTGGCAAACTTGCCCACCATTTCCAGGCACAAGGGCACAGCGTGTTACTGGCCGCTGGTGACACTTTCCGTGCCGCGGCACGCGAACAGCTGATTGAATGGGGCGCGCGCAACAATGTGGCCGTGATCGCCCAGGATGGCGGCGACCCGGCTGCGGTCGCATTCGATGCGGTCAATGCCGGACGGGCCCGCAAGGCGTCAATTGTCATGATCGATACCGCCGGCCGTTTGCCCACGCAGTTGCATTTGATGGAAGAGCTCAAGAAAATCAAGCGCGTGATCGGCAAGGCCGATGGCGATGCCCCTCATGAGATTTTGCTGGTGGTGGACGGCAATACCGGCCAAAACGCCATTTCTCAGATCAAGGCTTTTGATGCGGCCTTGACGCTGACCGGGCTGGTCGTGACCAAGCTGGATGGTACGGCCAAAGGCGGTACGCTGGCAGCTGTGGCTGCGGGCAGTCAGGGCGTGCGGCCCGTGCCTGTGTACTGGATTGGGGTGGGCGAGTCATTGCAGGATCTGCAACCCTTTGTGGCATCCGAGTTTGCCGGTGCGTTGCTGGGCGATTAGTCGGCCAAAGGGCTGCACATCCAGGCAGCTTGTTTCGCTTCATATAAATAAAGCGGTCTGCGGCCTATAGCACCCAACACCCTGGTGCACCCTGTATACGCTGCCCGCCCTGTCGCAGCACGAGCGTTTCTTGTTTGGGCGCAGGCTTGTTTCTTTGGGCAACGGGATACTTCACCAAGAGCGGTAATGCGATTGAGGCGATGGCTGCCCGGCATCCTCTGAACAACCCTTAAATAAACCCTTTACAACAAAAAAGACACCCTGCAAACCCGGATAAATCATCCGCGCTGGCAGGGTGCTTTTTTCGTATACGTGCTGACCATGAGCACGATCGGGTGGTGCGTCAGTCGTAGCGGATCTTTGCGGGGATATGTGTCAGCGCTTCATCGGCCTGGTGTTTCAGCGTTTCAAGCGTGGCGGTAAGCCAGCCCACGGCGAACCAGGCACCGGGATGGGTCTGTGTATGAGCGCTAAAGAATGTGAGAGCAGTAGACATATCGTTCAGATGACCGAATACTTCCTGCGCTGCTGCCAGCTTTTTCACATACCCGCTCAGATTGCAATTGGGGCGCAAGCCTTCGTACACATTCAGGGCGTAACGCATGCGCTTGATGCGCTTGCGCAGGTCGTGATAGGCCTCGATATCCGATTTATCTTCAGTTTTCCAGTGACGAACGATTTGCCTGTTCCATTTGTTCAGACGCTGCTCCAGCAATCTGCGCAGAATAGGGCGACCGTGGGGCAGTGGCGTCAGAGGGATAATGATCGGTTCAATCTGGGTTGCTGCGCCGGCTGTTGTGGACCCTGCTGCGGCCTGTGTGCTCTGTTCAGCCGCTGCCGGTTCATCTGGCGCTTGCTCGGCCGATTGTGCGTCTTCAACCCCGTCCACTTGAAGCGGTTCGGTGTCATCGGCGATGGCAGCCACCGGATCAGTTGTCGGCGTCAGTACCGACCACTCCAGCAACCGCAGCAGCCATTGTTGAAATAGCGGGTCTATGGCGATGTCGTGCGGTGTGGCGCCGTCTTCATGCGAGCTGAACTGCATGGCTGGCATGCCTGCTTCATTCAGGACCGGCACCACGGTCGCGAGCATCACGTCCAGATCACGCGTGGCGCCAAATCGACCCAGGTGCACGCGAAGTTCATCGCGCACTTGCTGTTCCGGCAGCCAGGCCAGGCCGGTGAACAACTTCCAGTTGCTGGTCAGGCGCCGCATGCCGATACGCAATTGATGCACGTGTTCGGGGCGGCCTACCTGAACAACGCCCAGCGTATCTATTTCTGCCAGGGCGCCGGCGTTGGCGCAGATTTGTTCCAGGCACTCAGTGGTGACCGAGACCAGCGCCTGCGTGGCACTGTCTTGTTTGTCGATTTCGTAGGCACGCGCCTTGCGAGGCGCCCAGAAACGCAGCACTTCACTGTCGCGTGTCGCATTCTTTACGCTAGCATTGTCTGCAAGCCGGATATTGGCTGCAGATTGCGCCAGGGCGTCGCCGCGCTGTGACTTGCTGCGCAGGTCCAGAATCAGTTTGTACTGAGACAGCCATTTTTTTCCGATCTCAAAAATGGCTTCAGGCGAGCCCGAAACCAGTTCGAACTCCACTTCGGATACCGGCAATTCCAGCTCCGCTGCACGGATGACACCGGTATCGAAGGCGATTTCTATGGTGCCCTTGCGCGTACGCTGGCGCCGATACAGCCGGGTGATATCGGTTTCGTAACGTAGTTCCAGCGGCTTGGCCAGTTTGAGCAGGGCGGCTTCGGCCGGCGTGCCTGCGTACAAGCTCAAATCCAGCACCGGGCTGGGGCGGCTGTGATTCAGTTCCAGCTTGGTCAGCGCATTGCTGCCGGGCATTTTCAGCGTTTGTACCCAATTGTCGCCTTCCAGGCGTAGCCTGATGGCGATTTTTGATTTGGCCAGTTCGCGATCTGCCGTATCAAAATACATGGCGCGCAGCGAGATGGTTTCGCATTTTGCTTTTTTCAGCGCCTTTTCTACTTGCGCAGCCGCGGCGGCAGGCACATGTAGCTTCAGTTCCTGTTCAGACATAGTCATTATTGATGTAGTTACACTGCAAAGAGGGTGGGATTTGTAGTAAGGATCATACCACTGCGGCCATGCATATTTGATGACATGTCATAAATAAGAAATACAATACCTGTCCCGTTACCAGGGTTTTTGTATACGCTTCAGGCGTGGCGTGCATGTTACGTTACGTAAACAGCATGGTGCCGGTCGCGTCCGACGACCGGGCGAGCGTGGCTCAATTGCGGGAGGTCAGGGTGGCCAGGTTGCCGTGATTAGCCTGGATTGATCAGCCTAGCGTGATGGAGTGGCTTCAAAAAACGCGTTGCGCGCCATTGTCGCCGCCAGGGTTCTGCCAATGAGCCAGTGTTCCAGGGTTTGTTGTTGTCCGACGCTGAACTTGAGGCCCAGCCGGGTGCGGCGCCACAGGATATCCTGCGTGCTTTGTGCCCACTCGCGGTTGATCAGCCAGCGCGCTTCGGCTTCGTACAGGCCGTGTCCGAAATGCATGCCCAGACCGGCGACGGAATCGGCGTCGCCGATAATTTCAGTTGTCATAGAGCCATAGGCGGCTACCAGACGGGCAAGCAGTGCAGCATCCAGCCACGGGTAGCGCGCCTGCAATTGCTGGGTATAGTGCTGCGGGTCCAGGTTGGGCAATTGGCCGCCCGGCAGTGGCGCCGTGGCGGTCCAGGCTGGTCCCTGTTCAAGAAAAGGCTGCAGTTTTTCCAGCGCATGTTCGGCCAGTTTGCGATAGGTGGTGATTTTGCCGCCAAAGATCGATAGCATGGCGGGTTCGCCGTCTTGGCCGCCGCTCACATCAAAGACATAATCGCGGGTGACGGCAGCCGCTTTGCCTTGGGCATCATCATACAATGGCCGCACGCCGGCCCAGCTTGAGACGATATCTTCACGCTGCACCGGTTGTCGCAGATACCGATTGACCACCGACAGCAGGTAATCGGTTTCTTCTTCGGAAATGTGCGCAGTGCGCGCATCGCCATTGAAATCGACATCGGTGGTGCCGATCATGGAATAGGCATCGCGATGCGGAGTGATAAAAACGATCCGCTTGTCATCATTCTGCAGGATATAGGCATGATCGCCTTCATATAATTTGCGCGTCACCAGATGGCTGCCTTTGATCAGGCGCAGGTGATTGCGCGGCTGCGCATCGGGATCGCGTACCGTTTTGAGTACGTTGTCCACCCAAGGGCCGGCGGCGTTAACCAGCACTTTGGCGCTCACTTGCGAGTGGCGGCCCGCGGCGTCCTGCAGCGTCACCAGCCAGCGACCGTTTTCAATACGTGCACCGGTGCAGGTCGTTCCTGTGAGAATCTGCGCGCCACGCGCCTGCGCATCCATGGCGTTGAGTACGACCAGCCTGGAATCGTCCACCTGGCAATCGGAGTATATAAAACCCTGTTTGATACGTTCACTCATTGGCCGCGCAAATGGCGAGTCATCGTCCAGGCGGATATGACGGGATCCCGGCAGGCGCGCCGAGCGCTTGGCCAGATGATCATAAAGAAAGAGCCCGGCACGGATCATCCATACGGGACGCAGGGTGTGATCGTGAGGTAGCACAAAGCGCAAGGGGCGCACGATATGAGGGGCGATATTCAACAAAACTTCGCGCTCGGCCAGCGCTTCGCGCACCAGGCGAAATTCGTATTGTTCCAGATAGCGCAGGCCGCCATGGATCAGTTTGCTGCTTGCCGACGAGGTGGCGCTGGCCAGATCTTCCTGTTCACAGAGCAATACGGACAGGCCGCGTCCTGCAGCATCTCGCGCAATGCCCGTCCCGTTAATCCCGCCACCGATCACCAACAGATCTGTCTGGTGGACTGATTGATCGTTCTGCTGAATCGTTGCGGCATTCATCCGGACTGCTCCAAAAAAGATATCGCCAATTGATGCCCGGGCGGTATCGTCAAAAAGACTATTTTACCCGATTGCCGCTGTCGGCAGCGGTGGCCAAAATGCCGATAGCCGCAAAGTTGCAACCTCAGCTCATCTCTGAGCGCGGGCACCACTGCGGCGGTCTTCAGGCCGGGCGTTCTCGTGCTTGCATCGGCACGAAATGGTTGACATCCAGCGGGGTGCGCTCAGGGCAAAACATATCATGTCACCGGGGGGCAGGCCAGGTCATGTCCGAAGCCACACCGGGAGCGGCGTTGGGGCCACCGTTGTGTCACTGTTGCGATGCAAGCGCTGCCTGTTTCAGATCAGCCAGCAGCGTATACAGATCCTTCTGATTACTCTTGGGCATATCGCTGAACATGTCCTGCAGCCAGGCTTCGTGAGCCGAGGCCATTTGGTCAAATTGCCGGCGTCCCTTTGCGCTGAGTCGCAAAAAGGTGCTGCGGCGGTCTTCACTGCTGACCTTGCGCAGGATCAGCCCTTCTTTTTCCAGCTGATTGGCAATGGTGGTCACGTTGCCGTTGCTGACCATCAGTCTTGCGGACAGTTCCCCCATCCGCATGCCTTGCGGCTCCTTGGCCAGTTGCGCCATCAGGTCAAAGCGCGGCAGGGTGCAATCGAATTGCACGCGCAGATAATTGCGGATGCGATTTTCGATCAGGCTGGTGCAGGTAAGCAGGCGTAGCCACAGACGCAATTCGGAGTGATCAATGGTTGCGGCGCGGGTTTCCAGATCGTGTTGCATAACTGCTCCTGCTGAAATAAACGTAAATAAAACGACATAGCCGTTCAGGTGTGGCCGGGCAAATTGTAAACGCAGTCCGGTTCGTTCGGGTGCCCACGCCTGGCATGAGGCAGCCATTGTCGCCTGTTTAAAAAAAGTTTGTAGTGCATTATAAATTAGTTTAAACTTAAAATAAATCACAATTGTGAAAGAGGCAAAACCACAGTACTGCACTCTTGTGTCTGTCCGGCGGCGCCGGCAAGACAGCGGCTGGACAGGCAACGGCCACAGACCGCATTCAAAGGATCTGTCATGAATATTGTATGTATCGGTGGCGGCCCGGCTGGTTTATATGCCGGGTTGCTGTTGAAAAAACGCAATCCCCAGGACCGGGTGGTGGTCATTGAACGCAACCGCCCGTTTGATACCTTCGGCTGGGGGGTGGTGTTTTCTGACGCCACGCTGGAAAACTTGAAAAAGGCCGACCTGCCGACGGCGGAACAAATCATCCGCCAATTCAACCACTGGGACGATATCGATATTCATATCGGCCAGACCACGATCCGCAGCGGCGGACACGGGTTTATCGGCATCGGCCGCAAGAAGATGCTCAATATCCTGCAACAGCGCTGTCTGGATCTTGGCGTGGAACTGGTGTTTGAGACCGTGGCCGAAGACGATCAGGCCATCGCAATGGATTACGATGCGGACCTGGTCATTGCGTCCGACGGCATCAATAGCCGCATCCGCACGCGCTACGCTGATACATTCAAACCGGATATCGACACCCGGCGCTGCCGCTTTGTCTGGCTGGGCACGCAAAAGACGTTTGATGCGTTTACCTTTGCCTTTGTCAATACAGAGCATGGCTGGTTTCAGGCGCACGCCTATCAATATGAAGAGGGCATGTCCACGTTCATTGTGGAAACCCTGGATGAAACCTGGCGCGCTGCCGGGATCGACAATATGTCGCAGGAGGAGGGTATTGCCTATTGCGAGGCCCTCTTTGCGCCGTGGCTGGACGGTCACAAGCTGCTCTCCAATGCCAAGCATTTGCGCGGATCGGCCATCTGGATTCAGTTTCCCCGCGTTATTTGCGAGCAGTGGGTACATCAGCAGCGCCTGTCTAACGGTAAAACCGTACCCGTGGTGCTGATGGGCGATGCCGCGCATACCGCGCATTTTTCTATCGGTTCGGGAACCAAGCTGGCGCTGGAAGATGCCATAGAGCTGGCCAGCAGTTTTCGCACCCACACTGATACCGGCGCCGCACTGACGCACTACGAAGCGCAGCGCAGCATCGAAGTGCTGAAAATTCAGAATGCGGCGCGCAATTCCACCGAATGGTTCGAGAATGTCAAACGCTACAGCCGGCTGGCGCCGGAGCAGTTTGCTTATTCGCTGCTGACACGCTCGCAGCGTATTTCACATGAAAACCTGCGGCTGCGCGATCCGCAGTGGATGCATCATTTTGAAAGCTGGTTCAGCCGTCAGGCCAGCCAGGCCAGATCCCCTGAGAGGGCGGCGGGCGCGGACAACGGCGCCGCTGCGATCCCACCCATGTGGACGCCGTTCAGCCTGCGCTCTGTGGTATTGAAAAACCGGATCGTGGTCTCTCCCATGGCCATGTACTCGTGCGTTGACGGGGTGCCCGGCGACTTTCATTTCCAGCATTTGCTGGCGCGCGCGCTGGGCGGCGCTGGCCTGGTCATGGTTGAAATGACCTGCGTGTCGCCTCAGGCACGAATCACGCCGCATTGCCCGGGCCTGTGGAACAACACTCAGTTGCAGGCCTGGCAACACATCGTGCAGGCGGTTCACACGCAGTCGGATGCAAAAATCGGCATTCAACTGGGCCATGCAGGTCGTAAGGGGTCAACCAAAGCGGCCTGGGATGGCATCGATATGCCACTGGAATCGGGCAACTGGCCGCTGGTTTCAGCGTCCCCCTTGCCGTATTTGCCAGATATCTCGCAAGTGCCCAAGGCGCTGGATGCGGCGGACATGCAGCACATTACCGAGCAGTTTGTACAGTCTACCCGGCTTGCCGCCCAGGCCGGGTTTGACGTGCTTGAACTGCATTGCGCACATGGCTATTTATTGTCGTGCTTTATTTCGCCATTGACCAATCAGCGCTCGGATGCCTACGGGGGCGCGTTGGAAAACCGCCTGCGTTTTCCCCTTGAAGTATTTAAAGCGATGCGTGCCCACTGGCCTGAAGATCGACCGCTTAATGTGCGTATCTCGGCCAGCGACTGGGTCGAGGGCGGTATTACCGCAGACGATGCGGTGCTTATTGCTCGCGCCTTCAAGGCGGCGGGCGCCGATCTGATTGACTGCTCGTCAGGGCAAGTCAGCCCCGAACAGAAGCCGGTGTATGGGCGCATGTACCAGACGCCTTTTGCAGACGAAATCCGCAATCAGGAAGGGATTGCCACCATGGCGGTCGGCGCCATCACAGAGGCAGACCAGGTCAACAGTATTATTGCCTCGGGTCGTGCAGATTTGTGTGCCATTGGCCGCCCCCATCTGGCCAACCCGGCCTGGACGCTGAGCGAAACGGCCAAGATCGGTTATACGCAAGTGCACTGGCCCCTGCAGTACAGCGCCGGCAAACGTCAAATCGAAACCCTGTTTGAACGGGCCCAATCAATGCAGAACGGATAAACCATCATGACGCAGACCGCTACACCCGCTTTGGACAATCGCCACGTGCTGATTACCGGCGCCAGTCAGGGAATCGGGCTTGAAGTGGCGCGCCTGGTGCTGGATGCCGGCGCCCGCGTGACGCTGCTGGCCCGTAACGGCGAGCGCCTGGTCGCGGCTGCGGCAAGCCTTTGCGCAGACGCGCAGCGGGTACACACGGTGCAGGCCGATATCACAGATGAAAAGGCGATCGAGATCGCCTTTGACGCGGCGCGGGCGCGCTTTGGCCCGATCAGTATTCTGGTCAACAATGCCGGGCAAGCGCAAAGCGAGCGCTTTGACCGCATGAACACCGAATTCTGGAACCGGATGCTGCAGGTCAATCTGACCGGGACCTATCAATGCATTGCCGCCGCGCTGCCCGATATGCTGGCGCAGGGCTGGGGGCGGATTGTGAACGTGGCCAGCGTTGCCGGGCTAAAGGGCTATGGCTATGTGGCCGCTTATTGTGCAGCCAAGCACGGGGTGGTGGGCCTGACCCGTGCCCTTGCTGTGGAGCTGGCCGCAAAAAATATTACGGTCAATGCCGTGTGCCCCGGTTATACCGAAACGCCGCTGCTCGATGGCGCCGTGGCCAATATGGTTGCCAAAACCGGCATGACTGCGGACAAGGCAAAGGCTGCATTGGCCAGCAACAATCCGCAGGGCAGGCTGGTGCAGCCCCAGGAGGTGGCACATGCCGTGCTGTGGCTGTGCCTGCCGCAGTCGGCCAGTATCAACGGGCAGGCTGTCCCGGTCGATGGCGGCGAGAAAATGGCCGGGTGAAGGCGCGGCCCGGCCAGTTGCCTGAGGGCAGTTGGCAAGACCAGGTATAGGCGGGCCAGGGAATGCAGCGATGACAGATGTGAATGCCGAAGAATCCAAGCATTCACCAGAAGGAAAACAGGAGATATACGATGACTATTTCGGATGACATCAACCCCATGCAGGATCAGCACAAGCCGCTGGCAGGCTATCGGGCCACGCATTTTGACTGGCAGGTCAGCGCTGACCACAAGGTGGCAACCATTACGCTGAACCGCCCGGAAAGAAAAAACCCGCTGACCTTCGATTCCTATGCCGAACTGCGTGACCTGTTTCGCTCCTTGTCTTACGCCAGTGACATCAAGGTGGTGGTGATCGCCGGCGCCGGTGGCAATTTCTGTTCCGGTGGCGATGTGCACGAAATTATCGGACCGCTCACCCGGATGTCGATGCCCCAGTTGCTTGCCTTTACCCAGATGACCGGCGACCTGGTCAAGGCCATGCGCGGGTGCCCGCAGCCGGTGATCGCGGCGGTGGCCGGTGTGTGTGCGGGTGCTGGCGCGATTCTGGCCATGGCGTCCGATATTCGGCTGGGCACGGCCGACAGCAAAACAGCCTTTCTATTTACCCGCGTTGGCCTGGCCGGTGCGGACATGGGCGCATGCGCAATTTTGCCGCGCATTATCGGCCAGGGCCGCGCCAGCGAACTGCTCTACACCGGGCGTTCCATGTCTGGCCAGGAAGGCCATCACTGGGGCTTCTACAACCAATTGCATGAGCCGGACCAGGTACTGGCTGCGGCGCAAACGATGGCAGCGCAGATTGCTGCGGGCCCGACCTTTGCCAATGGCATAACCAAGCATTGCCTGCATCACGAATGGAATATGGGTGTGGACGACGCCATTGATGCCGAAGCCCACGCGCAGGCCATCTGTATGCAGACCCGAGATTTTCATCGGGCCTATCATGCCTTCGTGGCGAAAAACAAACCCGTGTTCGAGGGAGACTGAGCATGCCTGATCACGAGTTTCTGGACTGGCCTTTTTTCCAGGAGCAGCATCGCCATGTTGCTGTCGAACTGGATCGCTGGGCACAGGAAAATCTGCGCAATGTGCCGCATGGCAATACCGATGATACCTGTCGTGAACTGGTACGCAGGATGGGAGAAGGCGGCTGGCTGCGCTATGCGGTTCCGGCAGGGCCCAATGGAAGCTGGGGCGGTGCGCTGGAGCACATTGATTCGCGCATGATCTGCCTGATCCGCGAGACCTTCGCGCGTTATCACGGCCTGGCCGACTTTGCCTTTGCCATGCAGGGCCTGGGTAGCGGCGCCATTGTGCTGGGCGGCTCCGAAGCACAGAAAAAATCCTATCTGCCACGTGTGGCGCGGGGCGAGCTGATTGCCGCCTTCGCCCTGTCCGAGCCCGATGCCGGGTCCGATGTGGCCGCCATGGCCTGCAAGGCCACGCAACAGGGATCCGAATATGTTCTGGATGGCGTCAAAACCTGGATCTCCAATGGTGGCATTGCCGATTTTTACTGTGTCTTTGCACGCACCGATTTTCTGCCAGGCGCGCGCGGGATCAGCGCCTTTATCGTGGACAGCAATGTGAAGGGGCTGGACACGTCCGAGCGCATTCACGTGATGGCGCCGCATCCGATGGCGGTGCTCAAACTGAAGCAATGCCGCCTCTCTTCCGAGGCCTTGTTGGGCACTAAGGGCGAGGGCTTCAAGCTGGCGATGCAGGTGCTGGATATTTTCCGCGCCTCGGTCGCGGCGGCGGCCAACGGGTTCGCCGCCAGGGCGCTGGACGAGGCCCTGGCGCGCAGCAAGACGCGCCAGATGTTTGGCGGTGTACTGGCCGACCTGCAACTGACCCAGGCAGCGCTGGGCGATATGGCAACGGCGCTGGATGCCAGCCGCCTGCTGACCTATCGCGCCGCCTGGCGGCGTGACGTGTACCAGGCCAGAACCACCAAGGAGGCCGCCATGGCCAAGATGTTTGCGACCGAATCGGCGCAGCAGGTCATTGACAAGGCCGTTCAGCTGTTTGGCGGACAGGGCGTGGTGGCCGGCGAGTGTGTAGAAGGGTTGTACCGGGATATTCGCGCCCTGCGCATTTACGAAGGCGCCACCGAAGTGCAGAAACTGATTATTGCACGTGAATTACTGCGGGACTGAATCGAAACGGGAGCAAAGACTTCCTGACTCATCCGCGCCGCCGGTTGAGCCGACAACACAGGAGACAAGCCATGACAGCACAGACAGGATTGCAAGACCGCTTTGTCATTGAACATCTGCCCGATAGCGGGCAGCAGCCGCAGTACCACTTCGACTTGCCACAACTGCAATACCCCGAGAAGCTCAACAGCGCGGTGGAATTGATTGACCACCACGTGCAGCAGGGGCGTGGCCAGAATATTGCGTTGCGCTGGCTGCAGGACGGTATGCAGAAGCAGATGACCTATCAGGCGCTGGCGCAATGGACCAACCAGCTGGCGCGGGTGCTGACCGAAGATCTGGGGCTGGTATCGGGCAACCGGCTGTTGCTGCGCGGCCCCAACAACGTGGGTATGGCTGGCGCGCTGCTGGCGTGCCTGAAGGCGGGCATTGTCGCCGTGCCCACCATGCCGCTGTTGCGCGCCCGGGAGCTGAGCGCCATTGTGCAAATTTCACAGGCGCAGGCCGCGCTGTGCGACGAACGGTTGCTGCAGGAGCTGGATCACTGCCGCAACCCCGATAATCCGAACTATTGCCCGACGCTGCAGCAGATCATGGCGTTCGGCACGCTGACGGCAGACAGCATGCAGGCGCGGGCCGACACCAAAAGCGCTGCGCCTTATGATGCGCAGACGCTGCGCGACGATCCCTGCATGATCGCCTTTACCAGCGGCACGACCGGCAAACCCAAGGGCTGCATCCATTTTCATCGCGATGTGCTGGCCATGTGCGATACCTTTTCCAGCCAGGTTCTGCAAACCCGGGAGACCGATATAGCTTGCGGCACGCCGCCGCTGGCCTTCACTTTCGGGCTGGGCGGGCTGCTGTGCTTTCCATTGCGCGCCGGCGGTTCGACCCTGCTGGTAGAAAAGCTGACCCCCGATGCTTTTTTGCAGATTATTCAGGACCACAAGGTGACCATGACCTTTACGGCGCCCACCTTCTATCGCAAGATGGCCGCCCTGGCCGAGGACTATGCGCTCGATTCCCTGCGGGTTTGCGTCTCGGCCGGCGAGGCGCTGCCCGATGACACGCGCCAGGTATGGAAGACGGCCAGCGGTATCAATATGACAGATGGCATTGGCGGGACGGAAATGATGCATGTGTATATTTCCAGTACCGGTAACGATATCCGTGATGGCGCTATCGGGCGGGTGGTGCCTGGCTACCAGGCCCGGGTGGTCGATGCCGATATGAACGAGGTACCGCCCGGCACGCTTGGTCGACTGGCTGTACGCGGCCCCACCGGCTGTCGTTATCTGGACGATGAGCGCCAATCGCGTTACGTGCAGCAGCAGTGGAACTTGCCCGGCGACGCTTTTGTGATGGACGCCGACGGTTACTTTTATTATCGCGCACGCGACGATGACATGATTGTCTCGGCCGGCTACAACATTGCCGGTCCGGAAGTCGAAAGCGTGCTCATGACCCACGCCGCGGTGAACGATTGCGGGGTCGTGGGCCGCAGCGACGCCGAGCGTGGTGCGATCGTCAAGGCCTATATTGTTCTGAACGACGGCTTTACACCCGGCGCTGAACTGGTCGCCGAGCTGCAAGATTATGTGAAGCAGGAAGCGGCGCCCTACAAGTATCCACGCGAAATTGAATTTGTTGAGCAGTTGCCGCGCACCGAAACCGGTAAGCTGCAGCGCTTTGTCCTGAGAAAAATGACCGAGACCCGGTAATCGGGATCGGTACAAGGAATGGGAAACTGAAAACATGGAAATATTGCAACCGTCAGATTGGACCAAACCCCGCGGCTATGCCAATGGCACGATGATCACCGTCGAGGCGGGCAGCCGGCTGCTGTTTGTCGGCGGGCAGATCGGCTGGAACGGGCAGCAGCAGTTTGAGTCCGATGATCTGGGCGAACAGGTGCGCCAGACCCTGGAAAATATCGTGGCCATCCTCAGGGAGGGCGGAGCAGCGCCATCCGATATTGTCCGCATGAACTGGTACGTGACCGACAAGCGCGAATATGTGGCCGCCTATCCGGCGATCGGCGAGCACTACCGCAATGTCATTGGCCGGCATTTTCCCGCCATGACGGCGGTACAGGTGGCCGGTCTGGTGGAAGACCGGGCCAAAGTGGAAATCGAGGTGACGGCAGTGGTGCGCGGCCCCCAACAATCCTCGGACTGAATAGGGGCATTGCCGCCTTTTACAGGGGTGAAAGGGGTAAAATACCGCTTTTGCCCACTGTTGGTGCGTCGCGCCAGCCCAGTCTTTCCGGATTCAAGCACGATCATGACTTCTGCCGCCCCTGTTTCTCTGGTGCCCGACTGCACCATCTCCCCCGTCTCTGAAATTGTCGAAGAGCTCAAGGCGGGGCGTATTGTTATCCTGGTCGACGAAGAGGATCGCGAAAATGAAGGCGATCTGGTCATGGCGGCAGACTTTGTCACGCCTGAAGCCATTAACTTCATGGTGACCCACGCCCGTGGCCTGGTATGCCTGACGCTGACTGAAGCGCGTTGCCGGCAGTTGGAGCTGCCGCTCATGGCCTCGCGCAACGGCACTTCCTTTGGCACCAACTTTACCGTGTCCATCGAGGCGGCCGAAGGCGTCACTACCGGCATCTCCGCCGCTGACCGGGCCCGCACCATCCAGGCGGCCGTTGCCAAAAACGCCAAGCCCCAGGATCTGGTCAATCCGGGACATATTTTTCCGGTCCAAGCCGTTTCCGGCGGCGTGCTGATTCGCGCCGGACACACTGAAGCGGGGTGCGATCTGACCGCCATGGCGGGCCTGACACCGGCCGCTGTTATCTGTGAAATTCTCAAACCCGATGGCAGCATGGCGCGCCTGCCCGACCTGGTTACCTTTGCCCGTGAACACAATCTGAAAATCGGCACGATCGCCGATCTGATCCAGTACCGCAGCGAAAACGAATCCATGATTCGCCGCCTGGGCAGCAAGACCCTGAAAACGCCTTTCGGTCAGTTCGAAGCGGTATCCTATCAGGACAGCATGTCGGGCGCCGGGCATATTGCGCTGGTGCATGGCGCCATCCATCCCGACCAGGAAACGCTGGTACGCGTCCATGAGCCGGTATCGGTACTGGATCTGCTGGACCTGGAACGCAATGCACACAGCTGGGGCGTGGCGCAGGCGCTGGAAGCCATTTCCGCCAGCCCGGCCGGCGTTCTGGTGCTGCTCAACTGCCAGGGATCGCAAAAGGGCCTGATCGAGGCGCTGGAAAAATGGGGAGAAACCGAGAGCACCGCGCGCAAGGATGATCGCTACGATCTGCGCACGTACGGTATCGGCGCGCAAATATTACGTGAACTGAACGTCGGAAAGATGCGCCTGCTCGCACTTCCACGTAAAATGCCAAGCATGACTGGTTATGCACTTACCGTGACAGGTTACGAAACTTCTTCTGACCCCCGCTGACTTTAAAGGAATGGCTATGAAACCCTATACACTCGCCCCTGATCTGAATGGCGAAGGCCTGCATATCGGCATCGTGTGCGCACGATTTAACGAGGAAATTGGTTTTGCCGAACTCGAAGCCTGCCTGGCCGAACTTGGCGAGCTGGGTGTCGACGAGCGCGACATTATGGTCGTGACCGTGCCCGGCGCGCTCGAAGTGGGCCTGACGCTGGCGCAAATGGCCGAAACCTATGAATTTGATGCGCTGATTGCCCTGGGGGCCGTCATTCGTGGTGAAACCTATCACTTCGAGATCGTTAGCAATGAAAGTGCTGCGGCCATTACCCGGGTGTCCATGGACACCAATGTGCCGGTGGCCAATGGCATTCTGACCACAGAAGACGAAGAGCAGGCCAAGGCTCGTGCCGAACAGAAAGGCAAGGATTGCGCCCAGGTTGCCGTGGAAATGGCCAATCTGTCGGCCGCCCTGGTGCCCGAGTCGGAAGACGAAGATGATGACTTCGAAGATCTGGATGATGACGACGACCAGGACGACGAAGATGATGAAACCGAAGAAGTAGCAGATACCCCAAGGCGATAGGACAACGAGTGGCTCAGGATAATAAAACAATGCATCGCAGTGCGCGCCGCCGGGCGCGCGAATTTGCCCTTCAGGGTATTTATGCCTGGCTGGTCAGTGGCGACACTGACCTGCGCGAGGCAGGCGCCATCGACGCTCACATCCAGGACAGCCCGGAATTCGAAAACGCGGATCCGGTCTGGTTCAAGACGCTGTTGCACGGCGTTTTTGCCGAGGCGCCGGCGCTGCGTGAAGCATTCGTGCCCTATATCGACCGCCCGCTGGACGAACTCTCGCCCATCGAGCACGGCATTCTGCTTATTGGCAGTTACGAACTCATTCATCATGTGGATGTTCCGTACAAAGTGGCCATTAACGAAGCGGTGGAGCTGGCCAAGGAATTTGGCGGCACCGACGGCTTCAAATTTGTCAATGGCGTACTGGACAAACTGGCAGCCCGTGTGCGTTCGCTTGAAGTCAATGCTGGACGCTGACCCGGGGTTGGTGGTCAGATGCGCTGCGGGTAGTGCCGGGCGTTAGCCGGGTGCTTTTGATGCTCGCGCAACTTGAAGAGCGGTTCCTATGTCCGGCGAATTTGATCTGATCCGTCAATTTTTTACCCGTCCCGCAGCCTCTGTTGATATGGCGGTGGGGGACGATTGCGCCATCCTGACGCCCACCGCCGGCACCTCCCTGGCGGTCAGCAAGGATCTGTTGCTCGAAGAGCGCCATTTCTTTTCCGACGTGGATCCCGAATCGCTGGGCCACAAATCACTGGCAGTGAACCTGTCCGATCTGGCCGCGATGGGGGCGACGCCGCGCGGCTGCCTGCTGGGCATAGCGCTGCCGCGTTACGATGCCGACTGGCTGACTGCGTTTTCCCGGGGCTTTAACCGCCTGGCCGACAAATACCAATGCCCGCTTATCGGTGGCGATACCACCCGCAGCGAACACGATATTGTCATCAGCGTTACTGTGCTGGGCGAAGTGACCCAGCCGTTTCTGCTGCGCAGTCGGGCCCAGCCCGGTGATGATATCTGGGTCTCTGGCAGCCTGGGCGCTGCCGACTGGGCCCTGAACCTGCTGCTGCGCCAGAAGGCGGGCGAAACCCTGAACGAACGCGAAACACAGACCCTGCAGGTCACCCGGCATGCCCTGGAGTGGCCCGAGCCACGTGTGGCCCTGGGGCTTGCCCTGCGGCCACTGGCGCATGCCGTCATAGATCTGTCCGACGGCCTGGTGCAGGACTTGAAACATATTTTGCATGCCAGCGGTGTCGCTGCCGTATTGTATGAATCTTTAATGCCTGTTAATCTTAGCCTGCCAGACGATGACCCGCAGCAAGTGCGCCAGTCCGTGTTGGGCGGGGGTGACGTCTACGAGTTGTGTTTTACGGCGCCGCAGACCGCCAGAGCGGCACTGCAAGCCATTGCTGCCAGCCTGCCTGTGACGCTTACGCGTATTGGAGAGGTTCACGTCGGGCAGGGTTTGCGGGTACTTGATGCTGCGCAACAGGATATCTCCGCACTTCCAGCGGGGTTCGACCATTTCCGGCCAGCTCGTCGGCGCAAGCCGTAAACACAGAAATAATTGCATGATAGAAGACATTCATACGCAAACGATACCTAATGCCTCTGGCACCAAAACGACCGTGAACGCGCAATGGCCTACTTTCGGGTGGATCCGGGCTAATGTCCACCGCTTCTTTGCCTTCGGGCTTGGTGCCGGACTGATCAGACCGGGACCCGGGACCTGGGGCACCCTGCTGGCCTGGGTACTCTGGTGGC
The DNA here is from genome assembly GCF_004217095.1 of Advenella incenata. Classification (GTDB taxonomy): domain Bacteria; phylum Pseudomonadota; class Gammaproteobacteria; order Burkholderiales; family Burkholderiaceae_B; genus Advenella; species Advenella incenata. Next base: position 1,007,944 of record NZ_SHKO01000002.1, read on the forward strand.
CGCTCAGTTTTGTGCTGGGCACCGATTTTTACATGGCGCTGTTTATTCTGGTCGGCTTCGCTTACGGCGTCTATTGCTGCCATCGCGTCGCCCAGGAAATGCACGTAGATGACCACGGCGGCATCGTCTGGGACGAGATGGTCGCCTTCTGGGCAGTCCTGTTGCTGGTTGCCCCCATGAACCTGGGCTGGCAACTGGTCGCCTTTATTCTTTTTCGCTTTTTCGATATCGTCAAACCGCCACCCATCGGTTACTTTGATCGTACGCTCAAAAACGGGTTCGGCGTCATGTGGGACGACGTGGTGGCAGCGGCCTATACGCTATTCATCATGGCGATTGCCACCAGAATGTTGGGGTGAGTATGTCAGAGTTGTTGAGTGAACAGTGGCAGGTAGCTGCCCAGTTGGGAGAAGCGCTAAAGAAAAAGAGCTGGCTGCTGGGCACCGCAGAATCCTGCACCGGGGGTCTGCTGGCCGGCGCCATTACCGCCATTGCGGGATCCAGCCAATGGTTTGATCGCGGTTTCGTTACTTACACCAACGAAGCCAAGATGGATATGCTGGATGTCAACCAGGCTGCACTGGATAAATTTGGGGCCGTCAGTGAAGAAGTGGCCATCGAAATGGCCGAAGGCGTGCTGAGCAATGCGCCCCTATCCACTTGCGCGGTCAGCACGACCGGCATCGCGGGGCCCGACGGCGGCACCGCACACAAACCAGTAGGCCTGGTGTGCTTTGCGGTTTCCTACCGTAAGGCTGACGGCATTGTCACATTGCCATTCTCGCAGAATTTCGTTGGGGATCGCCATCAGGTGCGTGTCCAGGCGGTGATCTACGCCATGGAAATTACCCGGCGCATCGTCGAGGAAAACTAACTGCGGCAGGGTGGCCTAGTGCCGCCGGCAGGGGGACGGTGATCCTGCCGAACCCCCGTTTACCCAAATAATGTTGCTACAGGTTGCGTGCCCGATTGATCTGGTCACGCGTCTCCTGTGCGACACGAGCCGCTTCCTCTTTCCAGTTTTCATCGGAACTGGCATACAAAATGGCGCGTGACGAATTGATCATCATGCCGGTACCGGCGATATTGCGGCCGGCCGTCACGGTTTGCTCGATATCTCCGCCCTGGGCGCCAATACCTGGCACCAGCAGCGGCATGGCGTCGCCCACCCGGGCGCGAACCTTGCTTAACTCTTCGGGGAAGGTAGCGCCTACCACCAGACCGCACTGGCCGTGCGTGTTCCATTTTTCCGCGACCATGCTGGCCACATGCAGGTATAGCGGTTCGCCGCTGGCAGACTCAACAAATTGCAGATCGGAGCCGCCCGGATTGGAGGTGCGGCACAGAATAATAATGCCGCGGTCTTTCCATGCCAAGTATGGCTCGATGGAATCGAATCCCATATATGGGCTGACGGTAACAGCATCGGCCTTGTAGCGTTCGTACGCTTCGCGGGCGTAATGTTCAGCCGTCGTGCCGATGTCGCCGCGCTTGGCGTCCAGCACAATGGGCAAATGCGGATAGGTCTCGTGAATATAGGCGCACAGCTGTGACAACTGTTCTTCTGCGCCCTGTGACGCAAAATAGGCAATTTGTGGTTTGAAACCGCAGGCGTAGGGTGCTGATGCATCTACGATGCCCTTGCAGAACTCGAATGTGGATTCGCGGTTCTGTTTCATGCTAACAGGGAGTCTTTCGGGATCAGGGTCTAGGCCGACCATGAGCAGGGAGTTCTGGCTTTGCCAGGCGGATTCCAGTTTTTCGATAAATGTCATGAATAATTAATGTGAAAACAGACGAACAAAGAGCAAACCGAACCAGACCAGGCCGGCGAAAGTAATCACCATCATGACCGCAGCGCTGGCAATATCCTTGGTCTGGCCAATCAGGGGGTGCGTTTCTGCGCTGACCGTATCGGCCAGCACTTCGATGGCTGAATTGATCAGCTCTACCGTCAGGACGCTGACCAATACTCCCAGGAGCACAATGATCTCTGCAAAGTTGCGTCCCAGCAGGAAGGCAAAGGGCGTGAGCGTGATGCAGACAATCAGTTCCTGGCGAAAGGCTTCCTCGCTGGAAAAGGCTGCACGAAAGCCCTGTGCCGAGTACACAGTCGACTGGATAAAACGCAGTGCGCCGCGATTTTTGCGGACGTGCGGGTGGCTGGGTCGATTCATGAACGATATTGTAGTTCACAAAACGCTACGGCTTGATTAAACGGTGCTGTGCTGGCGCATTCAGACGTGTTGGCCCGGAATTTTCCCAGACGTGGGATGCGTGTCGGTGTTGTATCTGCCATCGTGCCGCACTTTGCAAGCAGGGGGAAAGACCGCGCGCGAGGCTGTTGGTCCCCATTGTTGAAATGAGGCGCGAAATCGCGATGCCAGCCACCTGAATCGTGAGCAAGAAGGCAGCCGGCCAAAAGATAGCCACGCAAAGAAAAGTATCCAGAAATGAGCGCCCAAAGAAAAACCCCGAAACGGCGAACCGTTCGGGGTTTGTTTGCTGTGGACCTGCACAAGGCAGGCCCGGGGTGTATCTGGCTGGATTAGAATCCGCCCATGCCACCCATACCGCCCATACCACCCATGTCAGGCATGGCAGGAGCAGGTTTGTCGTCAACGATTTCGCAAACAGCAGCTTCAGTTGTCAGCAGCAGGCTGGCAACAGAGGCAGCGTTTTGCAGTGCTGTACGGGTTACTTTGGTTGGATCCAGAACACCTTGCTCAACCAGATCGCCGTACTCGCCTGTTGCTGCGTTGTAACCGTAGTTGCCTTCACCGGCAGCGACTTTGGCTACAACAACGCTTGGCTCGTCGCCAGCGTTAGCAACGATTGTGCGCAGAGGCGCTTCAACAGCGCGCAGAATCAGTTTGATACCTGCGTCCTGATCAGCATTGTCGCCCTTGATTTTTTCAATGGCTTTCTTGGCACGAATCAGCGCTACGCCACCGCCAGGAACGATACCTTCTTCAACAGCAGCACGTGTTGCATGCAGAGCATCTTCAACGCGGGCTTTTTTCTCTTTCATTTCAACTTCGGTTGCAGCACCAACACGGATCACGGCAACACCGCCTGCCAGTTTGGCAACGCGCTCTTGCAGTTTTTCGCGATCGTAGTCAGAAGTGGCTTCTTCGATCTGTGTACGGATTTGTTTAACACGAGATTCGATGTTTGCGCTAACGCCTGCACCGTCAATGATGATGGTGTTTTCTTTGCCTACTTCGATACGTTTGGCCTGGCCCAGATCTTCGATCGTGGCTTTTTCCAGAGACATACCGGTTTCTTCAGAGATCACGGTGCCGCCAGTCAGGATGGCGATGTCTTCCAGCATGGCTTTGCGACGGTCGCCGAAGCCAGGAGCTTTGACTGCAGTGGTTTTCAGGATGCCGCGGATGTTGTTCACAACCAGCGTTGCCAGGGCTTCGCCTTCAACATCTTCTGCGACGATCAGCAGAGGGCGGCTTGATTTGGCAACTTGTTCCAGGATAGGCAGCAGATCACGGATGTTGCTGATTTTTTTGTCGAAAATCAGAACGTATGGATCTTCCAGCGCAGAAACCTGTTTGTCCTGGTTGTTGATGAAGTAAGGAGACAGGTAGCCACGGTCAAACTGCATACCTTCAACGACGTCCAGCTCGTTGTCCAGTGATTTGCCGTCTTCAACAGTGATCACGCCTTCTTTGCCTACTTTGTCCATGGCATTGGCGATGATGTCGCCAATAGAGCTATCGCTGTTGGCAGAGATGGAACCAACCTGAGCAATTTCCTTGCTGGTTGTGCATGGGCGTGACAGTACTTTCAATTCTGCAACAGCAGCTGCAACAGCCTTGTCAATACCGCGTTTCAGATCCATTGGGTTGATACCGGCAGCCACGTATTTGAGGCCTTCTTCAACGACGGACTGAGCCAGAACCGTTGCTGTTGTGGTACCGTCACCGGCATTGTCTGACGTTTTTGAAGCAACTTCTTTAACCAGCTGGGCGCCGATGTTTTCGAATTTGTCTTTCAGTTCGATTTCTTTGGCAACAGATACACCGTCTTTTGTTACGGTAGGGGCGCCGAATGAGCGCTCCAGAACAACGTTACGGCCTTTAGGGCCCAGTGTTGTCTTAACAGCGTTTGCCAGAATGTTTACACCACGGACGATGCGCACACGTGCGTCGTCACCGAATAATACTTGCTTAGCAGCCATGTTTAATTCCTTGATTGATTGTCTCAGTAGCCCTTTTATGCCGTGCGAAGCAGGGCGGGCGGGTTAGTTTTTGCGGGCGGATCAGCCGACTACAGCGAGGATCTCTTCTTCGCGGATAACCAGCAGCTCTTGGCCGTCAACTTTGACGGATTGACCGGCATACTTACCAAAAAGGACTTTGTCGCCTACTTTCAGGTCAACGGCGATAACTTTGCCATCGTCTGTCTTTTTGCCTGGACCAACAGCAACAACTTCACCCTGATCTGGCTTTTCTGCTGCACTGTCAGGGATAACGATACCGGACGAAGTTTTAGTTTCGTTATCGAGGCGCTTGATGATCACGCGGTCTTGCAAAGGACGCAATGCCATGGAAAAACTCCTGAAAATATAAAATAGGTTGGTAAATTGAGTTAGTTAGATCGGCTGTTAGCACTCGACCCTACTGAGTGCTAATTATAGGGATGAATGGCTCAGTTTCAAGAGGGAAAGTTGGCTTGTTACATTTTTGACACGGATAGGTGTCGAAGTTTTCTTAGAATCAGATTTTGGTAACTTTAAAATCAGAGCGATTATTATTCGAATTTTTTCTTTCTTATTTAAATCAATAGATTACGTGAAAATGGCTAAATCCTACTAAAAAGTCGATTTTTTCTTCTCTCGCCTCGAAAGTAAAACTTAAGTTGTAACTGGCTTCTTTCTGAAAAATCTCTAGCTATGAAAGTAGTAATTCGAAAAATATCAAGATAAGAGGGATATTATCGTTAGAATGCCGATAAATCTGAATTTAGAAGAACCAGATTTGCAAACTATTGTCAATTGTCATTCAGTTTTGAATTTTCGTCACTCAGTTTTGAATCGCCAGATTCGTACTAAATTCTAGAGTGTTTTCAAACTGACGAATGTGCTCATTCCGTTACGGACTACTGTTTTTCATGCGCAGCGCGTTTAGATACATGTGCATGAATTCTGCAGGCGCCTCGATCCGTTGCTTCAGTCGCAGATCGATCATGGTCAAATACTCATTGCAGCGACACAAAGCATGCGTGAGAGACAATATTATTTGATATATAACTTCGCGTTTGCATCGGCTCACGCATAGAGCAATTATCGTGGATAACTGCTCCGGAGCGGATAGCAATATAGGGAACTGTTTGTCTCGCTGCACATGCAAATTCAGATGGTTATATGCTTCTATTTACACCGGTAATATTCGTAATTGTCGAAGTTTTCTTAGAATCAGATTTTGGTAACTTTAAAATCAGAGCGATTATTATTCGAATTTTTTCTTTCTTATTTAAATCAATAGATTACGTGAAAATGGCTAAATCCTACTAAAAAGTCGATTTTTTCTTCTCTCGCCTCGAAAGTAAAACTTAAGTTGTAACTGGCTTCTTTCTGAAAAATCTCTAGCTATGAAAGTAGTAATTCGAAAAATATCAAGATAAGAGGGATATTATCGTTAGAATGCCGATAAATCTGAATTTAGAAGAACCAGATTTGCAAACTATTGTCAATTGTCATTCAGTTTTGAATTTTCGTCACTCAGTTTTGAATCGCCAGATTCGTACTAAATTCTAGAGTGTTTTCAAACTGACGAATGTGCTCATTCCGTTACGGACTACTGTTTTTCATGCGCAGCGCGTTTAGATACATGTGCATGAATTCTGCAGGCGCCTCGATCCGTTGCTTCAGTCGCAGATCGATCATGGTCAAATACTCATTGCAGCGACACAAAGCATGCGTGAGAGACAATATTATTTGATATATAACTTCGCGTTTGCATCGGCTCACGCATAGAGCAATTATCGTGGATAACTGCTCCGGAGCGGATAGCAATATAGGGAACTGTTTGTCTCGCTGCACATGCAAATTCAGATGGTTATATGCTTCTATTTACACCGGTAATATTCGTAATTAAAAGAGCAATAGCTACTCCTAGACGGCGAGAGCGCCCCAATCGTTAGCTGATCATATAGCCCCAAGGTGAACTCAATAAACATACAATAGCCCATGTCAGGGGGGCGTTGGCATTGCCCCAACGTTCTCCAAATGTACAGGCTAGAATACTGAATGGCCAAGGCGCAACGCCGGAAGCCCCTGTCAGAAACGAATGAGTCATTCCAGTTCCTAGTAAAGTTGACTTCAGCTTAATGTTTTCTGTCTTGTCAAAATTTAATTTTCCTGATCCATACAAGACTACAGCACAGAAATTTGTACGTTTAGATAAGTTATGTACATAACACAGGCTGAAAGTGCTCAATTTTCCTTTCACGCCGTTAAAAGCGTCTTCTTTGTTTTTGGTAGCGCTGCCCTGATATGAGAAAAGCACCTTCCCCTGTTCGCCAATACGGGCGGACAGGCCAGCCATTCAGGATTGCTGACGATACCCATTGGTTTCTGCATAATTCAAACCATCGGGTTGGTCGTTGTCGTGAAATCATTAAGTGTGCCATTCAGCACGGTACTCCCAGCACTGTTATTCGACAATAAACGAATTAGATATGGAGCCATGAACTTGACCGTACCCGATGTAAATTTTAACTACGTTAAAATCTTAAGCTCCAAATAAATTCTACATATGTGTTGTGGTTTTGATTTCACTGTCTGAGTCACGGAAGTTAGTACGAAAGTGGTCATAAGATGCTGATACAATGGCAGGGTCATTGTCGTAGGTGGCTTCGGCGGTTATCCAATTAGAAGTGTTACTAGTTTCGAAATTATCCAGTCCGTTACTACCTGTCGTTTTAGAGTTTTTTTCCAGCGTATCCGACACCAAATTTAAAGCCGGTTAAATTAGGTGTTACATATTTCATTGCATTATCCGTACGTGCATAGACGGAACTACCGAGCGCACCGTGAGAACTCCTGCTTGCTGATATGTCACACTGAATGGATATGATGGGACCAACCATATCTGCAGCTCGATTTGTTAGACGGCCCAAGGTTAGCGTACCTCAGTTGGCGCCAGTCAAACCGGTATGCTTGGAGACCAAACAAGCGGCTGCTCAATGTGGATCTGCCGTTGCCCAAATCAAAGCCACTTTCCAATTGGAATATTGTGCTTGTACCATTGCCTAGATCTTCCGTGCCTCTTAATCCCCCGCGGTTACCACTTCTAACACCATTGATTAGACCGATTTCTCGTGATCTACCTTCGCTGCTGTACGCATTCTTCCAGAGAAGCAGTCCCATTTTTTGTACTGCAAGTAGCACGGGAAGGCGTGCAATCAAGGAAATAGGAACCAGATTTTTGAAGTGATCAACGGTAAGAGTATGGGCCAAAAGAGGCTGTAGTACCAGTCCGGAAACATGTGCAAGAGTTTATAGCCATGTACCGGTGCGTGCGGTAGCACTTGCTCCGACCATGCCGCCAGCACCAGTCCCGTTCTCCGCAACTACTGCTTGGTGCCATGAGTTTTGATGCCTCTTTCCTATGAGTCGAGCGGTTGGATCAGCAAGGCCTCCGGCGGGGTAGGGAACGATCAGCGTAATCGGCTTGTTCGAAAAACTACAATGATGATGTCGCAGCCCTGCGTCAGGGCGCCGGCGATGAGCCTTATCCGTACCCTGGTGCGTAGGAGCATATACGTATCCTTGCAGGTGGCTCTAGTGCTGCTTTTATCAACAGTAAATCTACAAGAGTAATTCCTTCGAGTATTTCTCGCTGGCAGTACACTGCTTATTGTTCAAATCAATTATCCTACCACTGTGTTTTTTAGCTACATTGCTGTGTGCAACATGGACATGTGGGCTTGCATGCCCTTCGATAGTAGTGAAGGGCGCTAAGATGAGTGCGAATGCAGAGCTCAATATGAGTAGGTGTTGTGGTGCATATGTTTTTGTGCTTCAGTATTGTGCGATAAATAAGCAACAGACATGGCACGAAATTGATCGCTCCATTTGATCTCCACTGGAACCGTCGGCTGGTAGAGTGGACTGAGCGCCACCGTATCGTTTCTTCTGTTCAGCCGCAGAGGATCGGTAGGGCAGTCTGCAAAGCTCTTGTGGAATCCGGGGCGACGGTGATTGCCGCTACATCGGCATCTCCTCTGACCAACCAGCTGGGAGAGCGCATTGGTGCAGTCTCGACGTGACGAGTGAATCGAATTGGGAAAAGTTCGTAGGCGAGGTGAGGCGACAGTACGGCCGTTTAGAAGTCTTCGTGAACAACGCAGGTATCGAGATAATCGGAAGCTTGAGGAGCCGAGCCTGCAGAGCTGGCACAAAACACAGGCCGTGAGGGTCGATGGAGTTTTCCTCGGAATGTCAAAGATGGTTCCGTTGCTCCGCTCTGCTGTAGATCGCCGCGTCTGCTGAGCATCGATCATAAACTTTTCGTCGATCATGGGGATGGTAGATGCCCCGTTCAGTGCTGCTTGCTGCTTATCGCGCAAGCAAAGACGTGGTCAGGCTGCTCACAAAGGCCGCAGCATTGGAATTCAACGACCTCGGACAAAAAATCCACGTTAACAGTATACCTCGAAGCTCTGTTCAGATCGAAATGGTGAGGCAGATTTTTCGCCGATAGGTTGAGCCATGGCGTCATGGGAGCGAGAGAGAAATGCTCAAAAAATTGGAGAGAAGCACACCCACCTATGGCCCGCAGATCGTCGTAATCCGATACTCACTTCAGTAGCATGTTTGCATTCAGGTAATAATTTCAAACTTGCTACTTACGCGGCTGGTTGCTCATCGGTGGCGACCATATCAGAGCTGACGGTTACAAGCGATCTGAGCAACGGTTTGACTATTATTGATAGATTTTACAATTTAATCTGTCGCTATAGTCCCAAAATCGCCCTTTCCCGGTCAACTAAAAACAGCAATATTTTTCTGATACTGCTCACTTTTTTTGATAATGTGGTTGATTCGATTTATATGTCCTTATACAAAACATAATGGACGTCTTTTGAACACTTTAATACCTTCACTCCACGTGGCATTAAGGGGTACATGCTGTTGGCACGATATTTGCTTCTGTTGTTATAAAAACTACGAAGGTTCTTCATAGACATGCATAAAAATCGCACGGACATGCCGTATGCCGTTCTCCCCAAACTTGAAGGGACGAATGGTCAGACTTTACTCAACGGTGTGAGAATAGTAGATCTTACAACTTCGATTGCTGGCCCTTATGCGACGCAATTGCTTGCAGACCTTGGAGCCACTGTTTATAAAATTGAGAAGCATATTGTGGGTGATGACGCCCGTCACTGGGGGCCTCCTTTTATTCATGGGGAGTCGCCCTGGTTCTTAAGTGTCAATCGAAATAAACATAGTGTGGCGCTGAATCTGGGTTGCCCAGAAGGTCTGGACGTGTTGTATAAATTGATCGAGCAGTGTGATGTTCTTGTTGTGAACTTGGTCGAATCAGCCCAAAGAAGACTTGGCGTCGATTATGCTTGTTTGAGTTCCAAATTTCCGAAATTGATACACGCTTCTCTGACGGGGTTCGGGCTCAAAGGTGCGCGCAGCCATCTGCCAAGTTATGACTTGATCGCAGAGGGTTATTCAGGCGTGATGGATTTGACCGGTGAGGCAGAAAATGCTCCTCAGAAGGTGGGAACCCCTGCGGCGGATTTACTGGCAGGGCAGGATGTAGCTTTGGCAGTGTTGGCTGCCTACATCGACCGTGAACGAACGGGAAAAGGTTCCCAACTGGATGTATCGATGCAGACAAGTATGACACGATTCATGGCCCCCCGACTGGCATCGTATCTGAGCTCCAATGAATTGCCACATCGATCTGGAGGGAAAGATTCTGTGATCGCTATTTATCAGGTATTTGACACTGCCGATAAGCAAATTTCGCTCGGGTTGGGGAATGACAACATTTGGCGGCGATTTTGGGTCGCCCTTGGGCAACCAGCCATGGGCAAAAATTTACGTTATGCTTCTAATGCAGAGCGTCGAAAGCACAGGGATGAGATTGTTGCAAAGATAGCTCAGGTGCTGCGTACAAGACTGCAGCGGGAATGGCTCGAGACGTTCGAGCAACACCGAGTTCCCGCCGGTCCGATCAATACGCTTCAGGAAGTGGCTAGAGACGAAGAACTTTTAAAGCTTCATTTTCTCTATCAGGTAGACACCTGCGTAGGTACTGTACCGCAGGTTGGTTTAGGTATTACCATTAACGGTAACGCGTCCGTTCATCGAAAAGCACCACCCACACTGGGGGAGGATACGGAAGTGATTCTTAATAAACTATTAAATCTATCGCAGGAAGACATCATAAAATTGAGACAATCAGGCGCAATTGGATGAATACGAATACCCGTTGATTTGTATAAGGGAAGCTTAATGAATAAAATTTTGACTTTGCACGAGCCTCAAGCCGTGCAAAAAAATTATCTTAATGGTGCGTGGCGCACTGAAACGCTATATTCTCTGCTAAGTGGACATGCGCATACTCGCCCCAACGAGTACGCCTTACGCGATCCATATTGCCGGCTCACTTGGCGCGAGGTTCTCGCCAATGCAGATAGTATTGCCGCAATTCTTTATCAACGTGGTCTGCGGCAGGGTGACCGGGTAGCCATATGGTTACCTAACCGGATTGAAAGCATCTTGATATTTTTGGCCTGTTCGCGCAACGGATATATATGTTGTCCTTCACTGCATCAGAATTATACGATCGCCGAAGTGACCAAATTACTTTCCCGAATCCGGTGCAAAGCCTTGTTTTGTCAGCCGGGCTACGGGGCAGACTCTGACCGTCTTTCAATTTTTGAACAGGCAGCAGCCATCCCGACGCTCAAGCAGCTTTATGCATTAATGCCTCAAGACGGGGATAAAGAACGCCCATCATTGCCCGATGGGGTGCTACCGTTCCCGGACTATAAACAGAGAGTCGGAATCACAAGTGATCCCGTGCTTGATCCAGACAAAGTAGTCTATCTGGCTTTTACATCGGGTACAACAGGCGAACCAAAAGGGGTCATGCATAGCGATAATACACTGCTGGCCAATGGCAGAACACTGGTCAGCGACTGGAAACATGACTCAAAGACCATACTACTGTCCTTAAGTCCAATAAGCCATCACATCGCCACGGTTGCCATGGAGCAATCTCTAATCGCTGGTATGGAGCTTGTGATACACAATCCTCTCGTCTATTCGTCCTCGCTGGACTGGATTCTCGAGGCCGGCGCCACATATGTGATGGGTGTTCCCACCCATGCGATGGATATTCTGAGCATGTTGCGCGAGCGTGGCCTGGATCGGTTGGGTAACGTGAATGTCTTTTATATGGCAGGCTCCCAGATACCTACTGAAGTTGCGCAGAAATTTTTGAATTTGGGCATCAAGCCACAAAACGTATATGGCATGACTGAAAACGGATCACATCAATATACGCTGCCGACTGACGATAGTCATACGATTGTAACCACATGTGGTCGAACATGCAAAGGCTATGATATCCGCATATTCCAGCAGGAGAACCCGGACGAGGAAGTAGCCCCGGGCGAGATTGGAGAGATCGGTGGAAAGGGCGCGGTATTGACACTTGGCTACTACGACAATCAGGATGCAACTGAACATTCCTTCAATTCAAACGGCTGGTTTTTGAGCGGTGATCTGGGCAGACTTGACGAACAGGGGTGCCTGCATGTCGTGGGTCGCAAAAAGGACTTGATCATTCGCGGTGGCCACAATATTTACCCGTCGCAAATTGAAGAGTTGGCTCATAAGCATCCGTCTGTTTTGAAATCGGCGGCGTTTCCAATTCCAGATGCCCGACTGGGAGAAAAGGTCTGTCTTGCGATCATTGCTGAAACCGGCACGGTGCTGGAGGCGAACGAGGTGCTGCAGCACCTATGCAATGCAGGGCTTTCCAAGTACGACATGCCTGAATATTACCTGCAGATGGATGCCTTTCCACTGACTTCCAGCGGAAAAATACTGAAACGCGAACTGGTTCAATGGCACCGGGAAGGGCGTATCAAGGTGCACCCAGTTCGCTGGAAAGCCAGTTCGGCAGCGAAAAACGAAGGAGTATCCGCATGACCGTACTGCTTGAGTTTGTTGACCAATTCGCGCACATCAGTTTGTCGCGGCCCAACGCCTTGAATGCACTGAGTTTTCAGATACTAGGGGAGCTGAAGGACGCCGTTGTCCAAGTGAGAGCGTCAAATGCGCGCGCCCTTATCATTACCGGCAATGGCGACAAGGCGTTTTGTGCTGGTGCGGATATCCCGGAACTGATTGACCGAGCGCTGATGTACGAACTGGAAGGCGTTGAACTTGGACAGAGCGTGTTCGATAGTCTTGCCCATTTGAAAATTCCTTCTGTTGCCGTCATTCAGGGATATGCGTTCGGCGGTGGCCTGGAGCTGGCACTTGCCTGCAATTTTCGTGTCGCCACGGAAAAGGCACGGATGGGATTGCCTGAGGTGAAACTGGGACTGATACCCGGCTATGGGGGTACGCAACGCCTGCCGCGATTGATAGGAGAAGGGCGCGCGCTGGAGCTCATCATGTCGGGAAGAACGGTTTATGCCGAAGAGGGAGAGCGTATTGGGCTTGTGAACCGGATAGACAACGACGGTACGCCACTGGAGATAGGTCAGCGGTTTTTGGAACCTATGCTCAAGCATGGCCTTTGCGCCCTGTACTTTGCGCGTGAAGCCGTTCAGCGTGGTATGCAGGCCGATTTAACAGATGGTTTGAAGATAGAACGTGACTTGTCGACACTTGCCTATCGCAGCGATGATGCATCAGAAGGCCTGCGTGCCTTTATCGATAAACGAACCCCAGCTTTCAAGGATTGTTGAAATATGGAAAACAAGTTGATTTTTGTCACAGGCGCCAGCCGCGGTATTGGCGCTATGATTGCTTTGGTATTGGCCGAACGAGGATTTGAGGTGGGTTGCCTTTCCCGGTCGGGCGATCTACCCCAGGTAGGTGACGTATCCGATGCCATCTCTGCCCGCTGGCATCCCGTTGCTTGTGACGTCATGGATGAAACGGCATTGGCCGCTGCCATGACCTGGTTGCGCGAAAATTTGCAGATGTCGATCAGGGGCCTGGTCAATAATGCCGGATTGCATACCGAGGAGCCCACCATTGATTTACCTATGGATGAATTTCGACGGTTAATGGATATCAACGCTGTCGCTGTCCTGCGCGCCAGTCAACTCGTGTACCCGCTGCTCAAAGAAAATGGTGGTGGTCTGATCGTGAATATTGGTTCGTTTTATGACAAGCTGGGCGTTAAACGCAATGTTTCCTATTGTGCGTCCAAGGCTGCGGTCGGCGCTATCACGCGCTGTCTGGCGGTTGAGTGGGCCAGGGACGGAATTCAGGTGATTAATGTTGCGCCTGGCTATATTGCAACGGACCTAAACCGCGAGGCGATGGAAAGTGGACCTCTGCGTGCGTATCTGGAAAAGCGTATTCCTCGCAAAAGTCCCGGAGATGCTAGAGATGTGGCCGTGCTTGTGTCATCATTATTTCACGACGGATTGCAGTTCTTGAGCGGAGAAACCATCTATCTCGACGGCGCCCAGAGTGTGTCGGTATGAGTAGCCGGCAAAAAACAGAAAAACACAAGGAGTGAAGGTGAATATTCTTGAACGTATTGACGCAGGGCTATCCTGGTCGAACGAAGAAAAAATGTTGTTGGATTCGGTGCAGTCACTGTGTGAAACCGCATTGAAGCCACGCGCTGCAGCCTGTGACAAAAACAGCGAATTTCCGTGGGACAACATTCAGGATATTAATGAACTGGGGCTGAACGCCATGTTCATTCCCGAAGAATATGATGGCATGCCGTTGTCTTATCGTTGCTACCTGGCGTGTGTCCGTGAAATTTCCAAGGCTTGTGCCTCAACTGGCATTATCTGGGCAACCAATTTTCACGCTATCAAACCCGTTATTCAGTTCGGGTCGGGTGAGCTCAAGTTCAAAGTGTTACCACGTATGGCCCGCGGCGCTCTGGCAGCGTTGGTTATTACCGAGCCGTCCGCAGGCTCAGACGCCACCGGGATGAAGACACAATTCAAAGAAGAGGGCGACCAGATCGTGGTCGACGGCCAGAAGATTTTTATCAGTAATGGTGATATCGCCGATTTCTACGTGGTGTTCGGCAAATGGGTCGGTGTTGACAGTGCCAGAGATGCGATCAGCGCCGTGGTGATCGAGAAGAGTACACCAGGGCTGACCGTGACCGGCGTGGAACACAAAATGGGCACGCGGGGCTCCGGTACCGCGTCACTTTCATTTGAGGGCGTGCGGATACCCAAAGAGAATCTGCTAGCGCCGGCCGGCAAGGGCTTATCGGTGCTTCTGACCTCGCTGAATAAATCCCGTCCTAGCGTTGCTGCCCACGCGCTGGGTATCGCGCGCGCGGCATTCGAGGATGCCGTTGCCTACATTAACGAGCGTCGCCAGTCCAATCGCCGTGTTCTTGAATTTCAGGGAGTACAGTTCATGGTAGCTGACTTGGCCGCAGAGCTGGCAGTCTGCGAACGCTGGCTCTGGCATGTCGGCGAACTTGTCGACGAGAATGTCAATGATATGGGAATCGAGGCATCGATACTCAAACTAAAGGCGACCGATCTGGCAATGCGAATGACAACGGATGCCGTACAGCTGCATGGGGGTTACGGCTATTGTCAGGATTTCCGTGTTGAAAGATTGATGCGGGATGCCAAGATCACCCAGATTTGGGAAGGAACAAACCAGATACATCGGCAATTGATTGGCCGCAGCTTTCTGAAAAAGGAAATGAAATGAGTGAAATCAGGACAGTAGGCGTAGTCGGTAGCGGCACGATGGGTACGGGGATTGCCATTGTGATTGCTCGCGCTGGATTTAAAACGATTGTGCTTGACACCAGGGACGATGCTCTTGAGCAGGCACGCCAGCAGGCCATTGCGTTTCTGGAAAAATCAGTTGCCCGTGGAAAATTGAAAGAAGGGCAGGATGTCCAAATCATGCAGCAATGGAAAGGGACGACCAAACTTGAAGACCTGGCCGAGTGTGACCTGGTCATCGAGGCAATCTATGAGGATCTGACAGTCAAGCATGATCTGTTTTCCAAACTCGACAAGGTCTGCCTGCAACATACTATATTTGCCTCGAACACCTCGACCATTTCCATTACCGAAATTGCAGGTGGCAGTGGGCGACCTGACAAAGTCGTGGGCATGCACTTTTGCTTGCCTGCGCAATTGATGAAACTGGTGGAAATGTCCCCAGGGCTGACAACATCCGAGGAAACGTTTGATCGACTGTGGAAGTTCTCAGAGGCACTGGGGCAAAAGCCGGTCAAAACACGTGACACGCCGGGATTTATTCTCAATTACTTTCTGATCCCATGGCATAACGATGTGATCAATATGGTCGATCAGGGTGTCGCCGAACCGGCCGATATTGATCTGGCTGTCAAAACTGCCCTGGGTTATCCACTGGGACCGCTGGAGCTGCTAGATATGGTGGGCATGGATACGCAAAAGCTGTTATCGGAAGCCATGTATGGGCTGACCAACGAACCGCGTGCAGCCTGCCCCTCTCTGGTTAAGCGAATGGTTGGTGCGGGCAGGCTTGGACGCAAAACAGGGAGGGGCTTTCACACTTATCAGAACGACAAAATTTTCGGAGCGTGACGCAATGAGTTATCAAATCATCAAAAGTGGCGAAAGCCAATCTTTTCCACAAACCCATACATTTTTACAGGCGGCGCAGCCGCTGGGCAAGGGACTTGTCCTGATTGGCAGTGAGGCAGGCACGGCATGGCAGGACAAGGCAACTTGCGTCAAGGGATTGCCGTTTGTTGCGATCGAGCTGGGGATGGAGTGTTTGGGCGAACACATCGGCGACGACGATGGGGCGCCCAATGTGGTCGGGTTTGCTCGTTTCCGTTTGGGCGACGCAGATCCGACGCAACTTATTGAGTTAGTGAAAAAAAACTATACGGATCCAGCCTCTCTGGATGCCGCGCGTCAGGCGTTTGAAGCGTCAGGACTGACGGTTGTCGTTTGCAATGATTTTCCCGGCCGTATTCTGAACCGGCTGGTACGACCCTACTACAACGCAGCGTTGCGTCGGCTTGACGAAGGGTTAGCCAGCGCCGCTGACATGGACAAGACGCTATGCCTGGGTCTAGGCTATCCAGAAGGTCCCATTTCTCTCTTGAATCGCACTGGCTTGCATCATCATTTTGTCGCGAGTCAGGCGCTGTACGAGGCACTGGGACAGGAGCCTTATGCCCCTGCACGCCGCGCACGGGTGAGCTGGGCCCAACAGAATCGGAGTAAAAATGACTCAACCACGTGAGCAAATCGTGCTGGTTCCTGTCTGTAGGCCGTTTTGTATTTACGATGTGGAAGTGCCGTTCTCGGACGTGGGTGATCAGATGAGAGAAGTTATACAATTCCTTTCTCAAGGTAGATCATAATGAAAGCTGTCGTTATCCATCAATTTTCCGAACCGGAACAGTTAAATATCGAAGAGGTACCCGAGCCCGTTGGCGGTGACAACGATGTGCTGATCGGCGTAACTTGCGCTGGTATTAATTATCCCGATGTGCTTGTGATAAGCGGCAAATACCAAAGTCTTCCTGAGCGCCCCTTTGTGCCAGGTAAGGATGCTGCCGGTACCGTTCTGGCAGTCGGCGCGAATGTAAAGGGTCTACAAGTGGGCGAGCGAGTGCTGGCACAAGTCGAATTCGGTGCTTTCGCAGAGCGTGTTGTCACGTCCACCGACAATTGTCATGTGTTGCCAGATAGTATTTCCTTCGCGGAAGCCGCGGCAATGGGACTAGTGTATCAGACGGCTTATTTTGCACTTGTCGTACGAGGACAATTCCGTTCGGGCGAGACCGTACTAGTCAATGGCGCTGCTGGCGGTGTTGGTGGCGCGGCAATTCAGTTGGTCAAAGCGCTGGGAGGTATCGCACTGGCTGGCGTGATGAGCCAGGAGCAGGCTCAGTCAGCACTCAAGTCAGGTGCGGACCATATTATTGATCTTTCTGCACCTAATTTGCGTGAATCGCTCAGAGAGCAAGTATACCAATGCACCGCTAACCACGGAGCGGATATTGTTCTTGACCCGCTGGGTGATGATATCTTTGACGCATCAATCCGCGCGGCGGCTTGGAGCGGGAGGCTGGTTGTTATTGGCTTTGCCGCCGGACGGATTCCGACAGTAAAGGTCAATTATCTGCTGGTCAAAAATATTTCGGTATCGGGGCTGCAGTGGAGCGACTATCGGAAAAAACAACCTGGCCTTGTTAGAGAAGTACAACAGAGGCTCTATGCTTTGCATGCACAGGGTATGTTGCAACCGCCAATCACAGACGTGGTTCCACTTGACAAGGTTGCAAAGCCATTGAGGGTACTTTCCGATGGAAAAGCCCTAGGCAAATACATACTGCAGGTGTAACAACCGATCTTTTAAAAAATGCGCGCCGTATAAAGTGTACAGCCACGCTTTAATGCATCTGATTAGTCGCGCTATTGAATCATTTTATGTAATTAGAAAGCCGTAGTGTGTTTTTCTAAGACAGTTGTAAGTACGTATTTACTCATTTGATGTAGCCTTTATCGAGTAAATTCAATCGTTTAGCATGTGTTACGTTGCAGGCACAAAATTTGCTTACCCGTTATTATATTATTATATGCAACCGGTGGAAACTACGAGCCAAGAATCCATACTTATAAGGAAAAATGCTATGAATGACTGCTATTCTAAATACACAAGACTAACTTTTGACCGACCAAGCCCAAAGGTATTGCGGGTAACCCTGAACTCTCCACTGAAAATGGGGGCAATGGACGCAACCATGCATCGGGAGGTGTCAGAAATCTGGCGGGATGTCGATGCGGACGATTCCGTAAATGTTATTATTTTTACAGGGAACGAAAAGACGTTCTCTGCTGGAGGAGACCTTAAGCACGAGCGCCTAGTATGCGATGACTACATACTTAGAATGCGAGCAATGAAAGAGTCGCGTGACCTCGTTACGAACATGCTTGACTGTCGCAAACCGATAGTCACAGCAGCGCGAGGATGGGCTGTTGGAGCGGGGCTCGCCACGTTACTGCTTGCGGATGTTTCCATTGTTGCGAATGATGCAAAATTTTCTGATGGCCACCTGAAGATTGGTGTTGCCGCCGGTGATCACGCGGCGATCATCTGGCCGATTCTTTGCGGAATGGCAAAGGCAAAATACTACCTCCTGACGGCTGATAACTTTACCGGTGAACAGGCCGAGCGCATGAATCTGGTATCGTTGGCCGTTCCTGACGAAGAGGTGGAATCCCGCTCCATCGAAATCGCCAACCGGTTGGCGCAGGGTGCACCAACCGCGCAACGATGGACAAAAATGATGCTTAATCATTGGATTAAACAGGCCCAACCCATCTTCGATGCTTCGCTTGCTTTCGAATTCACCGGATTTGCAAGCCCTGAGGGCAAAGAAGGTATTGATGCATTCTTGGAAAAACGATATCCCGAATTTAATCAAGATTGCCCTTTCTAAGGGTTCTTTAATCCTTGAAGTTACAATATAGGAGACTAAAATGTTTCAGGAGAATGTACTAGCGATAGCCACTATTACTGTGTTTTTTATCACACGCCACGGTGATACAGGCTCAGGAGCAACAACCGTTTCGCATTGGCGAGATAGTAGATATGGGCAGCGTAAAGGCCATACAAATGGCAATTGATGACTTTGGCGGTCAGGTGTTGGGCAGGAAGATAGAAGTGTTATCTGCGGGCTACCAAAATCGGCTCGACGTTACTTCCGCCAAGGCAAGGGAGTGGTACGACCAGGCTGGCATGAGTATGATTATAGAATCAACAGACTCCGCCTCTGCACTCGCTCTGCAAAGGCTTGGAGTCGAAAAGAAGAAATTCACAATAATTGTTTCTGAGTGACGTGAAGGGAAGCATGAGTCTGGAAGCGGCACTGAGGCTTCTGTTTACCAGTGGGTTCTATTGGGACAGAAGCGGTGAGGCTCGCGCATTTTCGGAACATTTTTACGAGAGGCAAAAGGCCATGCCGTCTATGGTGCAGACCGGAATGTATTCCGCCACAATGCACTATTTGAACGTAGTTAAGAGCGTAGGTAGCGATGATGCTCTGGAAATCGAAGAACAAATGAAAACGATGCCGATCAACAATTTCTATACCCATAATGGAAAAATACGAGCCGACGGTAGAATGATCTACGACTTGTATCTGACCGAAGTAAAAGGCCGTCCGAGTAAAAAGGCGAATGGGATTTATTGAAGATCAGATCTACGTTACTGGCAGCGTAAGCATGGCGCCCGTTATCTGAAAGTATTCGCCCTATGTTGAAAAAAAGAAATCTTCAGCATATTTAAAATTGGAGACTGGTACGAATGGCGCCGTAACCCTAATGGATAAAATTCATTGGCGGGACATTGACTGTGTGCATTAGTGAAATTTTTTTGGAGTAGCCATGTTAAGTAAATCAAATCGAAGAAATCTTCTGAAGGTGGCTGTTGCCTTTCCTTTTTTTAATGTGATGAATCGGCCTGTGATAGCTCAAATTCTAGCAAGCGGCCAGCCAATTCGACTCATTGTACCGGCGCCAGTGGGTTCTTCTCCTGATTTTTTTGCAAGATTGATTGCGCAACAAGCCACAAAATCGCTCGGGAAACCTATCATCGTAGAGAATCGGCCAGGTGCCGCTGGCATAATCGGAGCAGAATACGTTGCGAAGTCCGTCGCAGATGGTACGACACTGCTCTATGCGCACAGCGGGGTCATGGTAATGAATCCACACATCTACTCCAAACTTCGATACGACCCACTCAATGATTTTGTTGCTATCTCTCATACGTTGACGGCCCCTTGTGTCCTTGCAACGGCTTACGAATCGCCCTACAGCACGCTTCCGGACTTACTTATTAAAGCAATGGAGATGCCTGGTGAGATCAATTATGCAAGTTACGGAGCCGGTACGTTAGCGCATGTTGCAATGGAAGCGCTGTGCGCAGAAGCCAATGTTAAGTTCACACATATTCCATACAGCGGTCAACCAACGACGGATCTAATTAGTAATGTTGTTCAGCTCTGCTTCGAGCCGGTGAATACTGCGTTACCCTTGATTCGAGAAAAAAAACTGAAGGCACTCGCCATCACAAGTTCAAAGAGAATTGCTGTTCTGCCAACAGTCTCGACAATTTCCGAGACGATTCCCAATTTCTATGCTGATACATGGCAGGGAATTTACGCCCCAAGTGGAACTGCAGAAGAAATCATCATGACATTGGCTGAGCATTTCTCAAATGCCGTTAACGTCCCGACTACTAGAAGGCTTGCGTTTGATCAAGGTCTTATCCCTGTGGGATCAGGCGCATCGGATCTGGCTGCGTTTACTAATGCCGAGTTCCAGCGATGGGGGGAAGTTGTAAAGAGGAACAACATCCGTATCAACTAGCCCACTTGAAATGTACATTTTCATTGCTCAGGAATTTGGTATTCTCAATCAAAGTCATGCCCTTTAGAATGACAACATTAGGCATCAGAGTTTACGTCGCCTTGCGGGTAGACGATATCGAGGACGGTGTAAGCTGAGCTGACCGAAGGGAGAGCAATGCTGAATAGATCTCTCACTTGCTCTAGATGAGCACAGCGACGGCAATCAACCTCGGTTGTGCGTTATTTCGTTTCTATTGGTACTGCGGATTTTGCTGGACTCGTACGTTTAGTATAAGCCACTATCTAGGCACCGCTGTCGTCCACAGTCATGCAATATGATATCTAAACGTGTAACTGGATTTACCGATCACGTAGGCCCGGGTCAGTGCAGGTTGCCTTGATGTAATCGGCGCATGTCCACCGGCTCCACCGCCAGTCAGATCTGCTCGATGTGGATCATTTTAATAATTCTCGAACAAGAACCGCACATGCTGATTGCTTGATCAGCGGAGCATTGTATGTTCAGCTTAAAGTGCTTACTGGTGAGAGCAAGGTGCACGACAGATACGTGATCTCTATTCACCTCTGCATGTTGTCGTTAATGTTGTTGGCGCGGGCGATGGCAGCAACCGAAGCAGTGGGGTCTCTACACTAGGCCACCAGACGAGCTTCAAAATCGAAGCGGTGCAACGTGCGATGTGCAACGGGAGCCGATTCGAGGCGGATGTTTTCTGGAGAGTCCATACGTGTCCATGCGCTTGTGGACATGTTGAGGTTCCCCCAATTATTCGGCCACAGCTGCTCTGTCTAAAGCTTGCTCCTCGAAGTCATATGAGCTCAGATATCCGTTTGCTGAGCATATCTCGAATTTTTTCTGCGCGGTGGAGTAACGCTCTTGGACGTAGGGTTTTCTAGAGAGTGACTGCAATATTGTTATAAACACTAGCGCAATTCCAAAATTATTTTCAAAAATGGGGCTAAGTATTTCGGTAAAAATCCTACCTGCCTCGTTGATCAGCTTCAGGTGTGCGTATCCAGGGGAGTGTCTATCAACAATTTTTTCGGAAAATTATATTCTAGAACAGCATTCTTCATTCACCTTCCAGATCTATCCAGAATGAACGCCCTGTGCGTATCGATGTATTTTGGCAGCCACAACCTCATTTAAACCAAGTGTGCTAATGGCATATTGTTTCAGAATTCTTATATGACGAACTCAATGTGAGTGTATGGCACGTATTTTGCTTCGAATGTATTTAAGTTATGTGATCCGTATCGCATGACACGAATTGAGATCACCTTAAGTACCAAGAATGAGACAAACCCGAATTGCCCTGAGGAGGAGTATTAGAATGCATTTGAAAGTCACTTTAATAGGACCAGCCTTTTTATTTCTTAGTCTGGCAGCACCTACGGCCGACGCGATCGATGTACTTCCATATGATAGCCTTGCTGCACCAGCAGGAACCTTTGCCTGGACACAGTATTTCGCGTACAGCAAGTCTCACGACGCTTTTCTTCATGGAAAGTCAGTCGGAGGCTCGTTGAAAGCTATGTCCGTCTCACAGCGTTTGACCTATTTTTTTGATATTTTCGGACAGCCTGCGCTTGTTACTGGAGTAGTTCCTTTTGTTGATTTAAGAGATGGCAATATTGCGGGAGCTCCACTCAATGAGTCGAAGGGCATCGGCGATACCTCTGTTGCCTTTACGTACTGGCTTCACAGTGATAATGAAAGAAAACGCGTTTTTAACCTGTCCGCTTACTTGTTTATCCCAACGGGTAAATACCACCCTTCTGACACGATGAATCCCGGTACAAACCGCACCTCCTATGCCTTTCAAATAGCAGGTGCTTATGGATTTGGAAAAAAATGGCTCCTGGAAGGCATAGCCGATGCTACATTTCACGGAGATAACACGAACGCCGATGGCTTTGGGAGCGCCTTGAAGCAGGACCCGACATATTCGGCCCAGGCGTGGGTCAGTTACGCCGTTACTCCAAAGATATCATTCTCGGCAGGGTGGGCTGGCGGTTGGGGCGGGAAGCAAAAGGTAAACGGACTCATCAATGGTTTCAGCTCGAAAAGGCAGCAGGCTCGTGGGGTCGTGTCGTGGAATGTAACTCCTTCGTTGCAGATTTTGGGGCAAATAAGCCGTGATTTTAAGGTGAAGGGCGGATTTCAAGCTGACACATCGTATGTACTGCGAATTTCCAAAACCTTCTGATGTAGTCTGTTGCTCATTCCGCAGTTGCAGCCGACAGACTTTCGACTAATCATTGTATTTAGTTTGAGAGATCTTTTATGTTTGATTGTGTTTTTAAAACGAACATGCATCAGACAATGATGTGTTTTATAACGACATCCGAGAGCGCATAGAGCGGTGAGAAGAACCCGAGTTTTCTATTACGCCACCGTTGTGATTAAATGGCATGCATCTTGCTTAGAGAGACTTGAAATGGTTATTTTATTTGGGCACCAAAAGTTGATGTCTGAACATGGATGAGAGAATCAGAAATGACGCAAAAACTTCTTCAGAAATGGTGCGAAATGAGGCCTGAGGCTTTATTCGCGGTTTTTGAAACAGGTTCTTCCTGGACGTACGCTCATGCGCTTGAAAAATCTTGGGAAATCGGACGGGGTCTCATAAGTCTAGGAGTGAGGTGCGGTGATGCTTTTTTGTCATTTCTTCCAAATGGTAAGAAGCAACTGCGTTGTTCATTGGCGCAAACGCGGCCGGAGCGGCATTACCAGAAAGGCCAAGGATAATGTCTCGGACACTCGAGTAGAAAGCCGTCAGCATTCGGCAGCTGACAACATTAAGATGCACAGTCATGATTATGAAGACCAAATTTAATAACGACGAATAGGAGACGTATATGAGCAAAGTGCTGATAAGACCAGGGAGAGATTGGGAAAGGAGGCCCGACCAACATAAGCGTGCGGGACTCCTCTATCATGAAAACCTCATTGGCGATAAATTACTGCCGCCTGAGGACATGCGTCAACCTGCGGACTCTGGAAAGCAGCCTTACACTATCACACGCAATCGATATATCTCTCAGGATTTTCATGACCGCGAGGTGAGGGGGCTCTGGTCTCACGTTTGGCAAATGGCTTGCCGTGAGGAGGAAATTCCGGAGATAGGCGATATATCTGTTTATGAAATTGCCGGACTGTCCTTCATCATCGTTCGTGGAGAAGATTCCACAATTCGAGCGTTTCGGAATACATGTAAACATCGCGGAATGAAGCTGTGCGCCTATGATACAAGCGTGAATGAAATCCGCTGCCCGTTTCATGGATTCACATGGGACTTGAGCGGAAAATTGGTCGACGTACCAATGCGGTGGGATTTTCCTGATTTGAATGAAGAATCCACACGACTTTCGGAAGTGCAAGTTGGTGTTTGGGGAGGCTTTATTTTTATTAATCCGGATACGAAGGCTCCATCACTTCTCAGCTTTCTCGAGGTTCTTCCTGAACACTTCAAAGGCCACCTGGAGCACTCCCAAAAATATATCACGGCGCATTGGCGTAAAGTACTTCCTTGTAATTGGAAATTGGGCATTGAAGCTTTCATTGAGAGCTATCACACACTGCAAGTACATCCACAATTTACTGGCTTCTTGTCGGATGAAAACGGGCAATATGATGTCTTTGGACGCCATATCAGCCGTTTTCTTCTAACGATAGGGAAAAACACCACTGCAATCTCTAACCCCTTGCCAGAACAGACTGTCGTGGACGAGTTTTTCGCCGCGAATAGTCTTGGTGCTGCACCATCTATTCCGGAGGGGACCACCGCGCGTGCTTTTCTTGCGGAAATAATGCGAGAAAGATATACGTCATTGTCAGGCCAAGACTACTCATCATGCTCGGAAGCCGAGCTAATAGACTCAAATCAATATTCTATTTTCCCTAATATGATTCTGTGGCGCACTCTCATTTTTCCTGCAGTATATCGCTTCAGACCTAACGGAAATGATCCTCACTCCAGTATTTTTGATCTTTATTTGCTTGGTGATATCCCTGCTTCTGGAGTTCGACCACCTGCAGCCGAAGTGCAGGACCTTGGGGAAATCTCCTTCATGGACGCGTTGAAGGATTATTCGGTGCTGCTTGGCGAAACATATCATCAAGATTATCAGAATCTTGCGCTGTTACAGGAAGGAATCGCAGGGTCCCCAGATGAATCGCTACAAACGGCGCAAACACAGGAAATTCGAATCAGACACTTGGAAAAAGTACTCGACGAGTACTTGGAACAATATGATCCTGAGTCGCCCTCTTCGATAATCAAAGTGAAACAGGTGAAATAGCATGATCCGTGGCGTGCATCATATCTCAATTCATACTAAGAACCTGGAAAGGATTTTGGACTTTTACCAGGAAGCGTTCGGATTCATGCCGGTTACAGAGCAGATTCATTGGCACGAGAACTCATTTTTCGATAACGTGATCGGCCTCTCTGGGACTGCTGGCCGCTTGATTATGCTCAAAAGCCACAACTTGTATCTCGAGGTTTGGGAGTATACAGCCCCACTAGGTCTTCAGAACGAGCCTCTGCGCCCGAACGATTGGGGATATACGCACTTTTGCGTAGATACAGATAATATTGAAGAAGACTATAGCCGACTATTAAGAGCGGGGATGAAGTTTAACCGACCTCTGCCGACTGAAACTGACGGTATCCGAGCCATTTATGGAAAGGATCCGGACGGTAATCTCATAGAATTGCAGCAGGTTCGAATGGAACACGATTTTGCTTTCGAGCGTTTGGAATACTTGGCATTACGGGCAGATAATGAATGATTTTTTAAGAGTTTTAGACGAAGTGGATTTACCTGTTGGTACAAATAGAGCCATAGAGGTATTCGGTCGATCAGTGCTATTATGCCGGACGGCCGAGGGGGTCTTCGCAGTTGCGAATGAATGCACCCACCAGAAAATGCCGTTAGAAGGCGGTCGAATGCGTGGATGCTATCTTTTTTGTCCTACGCATGGCGTTCGGTTTGATTTGCGCTCAGGAACTCCCACGGGCAATTTGACCACGACGCCATTACGGTGTTTTGATGTGCGAGTGAGTAATGGCGGAATCGAGATTGCACACAAATCATTGGACTAAAATTTGCCATACAAAGTTATGCGGCTTGATCTTTTGTTAGGTGGTACTGCATTAAGCCTGATTAAACAAAGCGACATATTCACTATGAGTATAGTCCCTTACTTATCTATACATCATTTTTCAGATAGAGGTCAATATACCATGCCGCTCATTTGCATCACTACACGTGATGGCCACAAACATAATATCCAGGCGACAACAGGAAATAGCATCATGGAAACTATTCGTGATGCAGGGATTGATGAAATGCTAGCGCTTTGTGGTGGCTGTTGTTCTTGTGCTACTTGTCATATCCATGTTGATTCAGCCCGTCTCGGTTCGTTACCTGCCATTGGAGATGATGAAGATGCGCTATTAGACAGTTCCGATCATCGACTCCCGGAGTCGCGTCTTGCGTGTCAGATCTCAGTGGTAGAGGGACTAGAAGGGTTTGCAGCCCGCATCGCACCAGAAGATTAAGCAAAGTCTAAACAAACGAAGGTTAGACATTATTTGCAACCAAAATAGGTGCTAGTCTGGTTGCCGATTGCACCATTTTATGGAGAAGGGATTGTGGTAAAAGACATGAAGTCATATTCGGATGTATTGATTGTGGGAAGTGGGCATGGCGGTGCTCAGGCTGCTATCGTGCTTCGTCAGCGTGGGTTTTCTGGCACAATCCGCATTGTTACTGAGGAGCAAGAGTTCCCTTATGAACGGCCACCGCTCTCCAAAGAATACCTCTCTCAGGAGCGATCTTTTGATCGTATGTTAATTCGATCAGAAAATTTTTGGGCCGAGAAAGAAGTGAATTTTAATTTTGGTCACAGCATTGAGCGGATAGATCCTGAAAACAGAATCGCCTATGATGCGAGTGGTCACATGTGGCTATATGGTCAGATGATCTGGGCGGCAGGCGGACATGCTAGACGACTCTCGTGCGATGGCAGTAACGTCGCGGGATTACACACGATTCGAACTCGAAAAGATATCGACAAGTTGGAGAGCGAACTTGCAGATGCTAGTCGCGTCGTAATTATTGGTGGTGGATTTATTGGTCTAGAGACTGCAGCTATCCTGTCCAAATTTGGTAAGAAGGTTACCGTAATAGAAGCTCAAGATCGTGTGTTGGCTCGTGTCGCGGCCAAACCTATTTCGAATTTTTTTGAGGAGAAGCATCGCGCACACGGTGTGAATTTCCGTTTGCAAGCCGCGGTGGCAGAAATTGAAGGACGAGCGGGACGGGTTATTGGTGTGAGGCTAGAAGACGATTCAACAATTCCGGCAGACATTGTAATCGTGGGAATCGGACTAGAACCTTCGGTGACTCCGCTGCTTCAAGCAGGGGCGCTCGGAGGTAACGGAGTTGAGGTGGATGAATTTTGCCGGACAAGCTTGCCAAACATCTATGCTATTGGGGATTGTGCTGCTCACATAAATAACTTTGGAGATGGTAGGAAATTGCGACTGGAGTCGGTACAGAACGCTGCAGATCAGGCGATCACCGCAGCGCTTCACATTTTGGGTCAACCTCAACCTTATGTCTCGGTGCCTTGGTTTTGGTCAAATCAATTTGAACATAGATTACAAACGGTAGGCTTGAATATCGGGTACGACAGTGAAGTATTGCGAGGTGACCCCTTCACTGGCTCTTTCTCAATTGTTTATTTACGCGGAGGAAAGGTCGCTGCTCTCGATTGTGTTAACGCAATTTCGGACTACGCTCAAGGAAAATTGCTTGTCCAGCGAAATGTAGAGATATCCCCAAAGTTGCTCGCCGATCCGAAACATAAGCTCAAATCATTCCTGTTGTAGCGGTAGCTTGAATGCTTTCGGATTGTAGTCTCTATCTAAGAGCGGTGTTGACCAATATGTGGATTTATCGTCTAACCTGACGTTCTTTGCTTTGTCGCTAGCCAATAAAAAAATTATTGCGAAATTCTAAAAATAGTTTCGACGATAGATTACGCGCTGTACGGTGTAAATTAGCATTGTCGTGGCTGTCGCTCTGTCTGAAACAGAATTGACCATAGCTCGTCTGCCGAAGGGCGCTGCGTCCTGCAGCTGTACGATTTTTTATGAACGTGAGGCAGAAACGCCTGGGATTTCGCTTTCCAGCGAGCGAGCAATATCTAATTGGTCGCTTAATAGAAAATCAATGTCGTCAAAGGTCGTCAGAGGATTGAGCAATACGGCTCGCAGCAATGTGAGGCCCTGATTGTTATATTGATTGATTGTACGGAATGTTCTGGAGACAAAACTGTCTCCTTTCTGCCTCTGCCATTTTTGCAGGGAAATATTGAAGCGATTGATTTGGATATTATCCAGATCGTCGATTTTTATATTGCGGTATTTTTCAGGTATATATCTGTACGTTAGAATATTCATAGCTGGCGCGGCAATCAATTCAAATTCGGGGCGCGTCTCGATTGCCTGAGCCATGTAGCGTGCCCGCTGCAGGCTCTTGGAGAAAAGGTCGTCGTAGCCGGATTTCCCGATAATATGTAATGCAGCGTGCAAATACAGAGCAGTAGCGGGTCGCGTGCCTTCCAGCGTAAACCGCCCCTGGTCAAACGATGTCGCACGAACGGCATAAGGCGCGTGATGCATGGTAAGTTGAGAGAGGGCGGCATCACGAAAAAAGAGCATGCCGCAACCCAACGGCAGCATCAATTGCTTATGGCCATCAATAGTCACGGTATCGGCATGGGCGATCCCGTCCAGCAGATGCCGATTGCTTTGGCTCAGTATCAAGCCACCGCCCCAGGCGGCATCGACATGAACATGCGCACCAATTTGTCTGCCCATTTCACATATTTTTGCGATTGCGTCGATACTGCCGTAATCAGTTGTTCCTGCGATGGCAACGAGGCAGGCAATTTTTCTGCCTGCCTGTCGGTATTTTTCAACGGTGTCGCGCAACGCATCCAGGTCAATTTGAAATAGACTGTTGACGGGTACTTTATGCAGCTCTGCGCCCAGCAACTGCGCGCCTTTGTCAAATGAATAGTGCATCAGTTCTGAGCCGATGATGACCGGTAGATCAACCGTGTGCGATGCCTTTGTGGATTCGGGCGCCTGCGTGGTATCTGCCAGACGCAATGCGGTCCAGAGCGCGCAAATATTTGCGAGTGTTCCGCCACTGGTAAAGATGCCAAGTGCCGAGGATGCAATTTGCAAATGTGCTTCGTAGAATTGTCGGTCTGCCTGGAATATCTCCCGGTGAAGCATGCCAATGACTTGGCGCTCCAGAAACGCCATTCCGCGACTCGTTTCCATTTTGACTACGTTTTGATTCAGGGTTTGGACTAGTCGTCCAATTTCAGGCAGAAACTGGGGAATCGGCGAGGTCATATGTCCCAGATATCTTGGCGATGCCAGGTGCGAGCAATGAGGTAATACTTCGCTGTCAAGCATATCAAGATAAGCTTCGGCCGACTGTCCCTGCGCTGGTGCATCAAATTGCATGAACTTGCTTCGAACGTCTTCGATTTGCATGTCAGTGACGGCATCGGTTGAGCTGAAGAATTTTCTGCAACTCTGGTCGACTCTATCGCGTATGGCAGTTGTATTGGAGCCGAAGAGGGTATTAATCAGCGCCTGTGAGTTATTCGCCTGGTCAACTCCGTTCATTGCGCCATCGGTGTCGCTATTCAGAACTACATTCATCTTGATTATCTCTACATTAATTGTATTTAGTGTCGATTTTAATATACCGATTGAGTCACGGAAATGATTTGATTGGTTGTTGTGTTTATTTCGCGTGGTTCCTATGCGAATAATCTACTTAACGAGTTCTTCTTGTTCTTCAGATACCGTCTCCGCCTGCCTCCAGTCGATATCCATAGCTGGTCGGTGCTTCAGCTATGCGGTCTTCTACATGATCATTAGCAACCGGGAGACAAAGATCAACGATAGTGATGTGCAGTCCCGCGTCAACGCAGGTTTAGTGCTGGACGGCAGTGTTGGCTTTCGTTTTCATCTCGCGTTAGATGTGATTTTTACCGACATTGATCCGGTTGGAGCTGAAGCTAGTGTGCAGAAAGCGCACCGGATCGGTCCATACTCCAATGCAATCCAAGGTAACATTGATGTCGCCTTGTCGATTGTGACACGTTGAGATGCGTATGGCTTTACGAAGATGTATCACCCACGTCATTTGGCCATACAAAACTCATGTTGTACAGGTCGTCGTGCTGTCCATCGATTTACTGTTGTTGTTACGTTCGACTCAGCGAATATCGTGCGCGGGTACGTTTTAGCGACATTATGCCAATCAGTCAGTCAGTGTAATGCTGTTGGTTAGGCCTGCACAAGTGCCAATTGGGATCGTTGGCCGCAGTCATTACTCTATCGGTCACTAACGGCTCATGCCCCACTTGCGCGTGAGATATATGTTCAAAGAACAGCGCACCCGTTCAGCTTGGTATATGGAAGGCGTAATGGTCGACACAACTATATCCGAACGAGCCTCCGTCAGGTCAGCGGGCAAGCACGAGTCAATGTCACTTGGGATGCAACTGCGGAAGTCGTTATAGAGGGGTGTGTGGTTGGCTTGACGATGCACTTGCCGGCTCGATGGGCGCAAACATTCATTGGCTCCCTGTAATTTTTTTTCTAGACCGTCATAGCGTGCTTGACTCGCTATGCGAACGACACAAAGCAGGCATGCAGGAGATCAGCCGACGGTTTTCCGAAATACCCGCTGCTGACTGGGAACGGCTGTCCGACAAAGCCGTTATTGATCAGTTGGTCTAACCTTATGTCGATTATCTTCGCCTGCATGCCGATTATTTTCTCTGATGCTTAACCGGGCGCAGACAGATGACGAGATCAACTTCATCGAAATGTTGCGGTACGTACCTAAAATTCGCCTGCCGCACGTTAAACCTGTGAAACGAGAAACCTATGCTGCCATCCGGAACGCCATCGAAGCCGGACTATGTAGGTTGGGTTTCAGACGTATCCACAATCTGCCAACATTTATCTGCACGAGATACCACGGGTACTGGCCCTTTATCTAACGGATATCGAAGGCTGAGTCCGCGATAAGCCATTGGGGTAGAGGTTGACCAGTTGGACGATGTACTTATTGTGGCCCTAAGGATGAGTTACATATCCTACACTTGCTACGAGTCATCGTCGGGCCAAGGGCGTTTCTCGGCTTGTAAATTACGAGAATTGATTTACCTTTTGCCATGTTTGGTAGGTAGGGCTTGATAAGCATATTGAATTCCAGTGTCTTAAGAAACAGTGTGTGATGGAAAAAAGTCAAATGCCACTTTGAAGAAATTCTTGTGGGCCTGCATAGGCGGTGGTTTGAGTAAGTGCACCCTGTCGTGGACTATAGTATTCGAGGCTAAGGATGGAGTAACCAAAAGGGAGGAGTCTGAAGATTTATTATTTGTCTTTTCGTTGCGATAGGGTATATGTTGATGAGAAATAATAATTGGCGGAATCGGTAGCTCGTCTTAACGTTAACGCAGACAATCAATTCCATCGTATAGCCCTTTTAAAGCGTTGGAAGATTAAAAAAGTAGTCTGACGCTGGTTTCGGTATACCCGTGGCAAACCAGATTTAGGTTCACTGCTTTTTATGTTCTATTCGTTATATCAAACTCCTTTTTATCTTGGAGCTGTAGCTTGTGAAAGCAGAATTTTCAATAGATGTCTTTGGTAAAGACATCTACGCAGGTTAGTGGCTCTCCCAGAGTCGAAAACTTCTTAGCCAAAGCATGGCATGATTTTTGCTTGAGAGGGTGTGCCATAAGGCATATCTTCAAGAGGAGCAAAGCTAATATGAATTCTGTCCAAGAAAATCGTTCATCTCTTGGTACGGCGGTAGTAATCGGAGGCAGCATCGCGGGCTGCTCCGCAGCTGCGGCCTTGCACGAACAGTTTGATCGGGTGTTGGTTATCGATCGCGACGAGTTGCCCGCTACTCGTAAATCACGCAAAGGCGCCCCGCACGCATATCAGTTTCATGCGCTTGCTGTAGGTGGTAGGAAAGCGATGGAGGGTTTGTTCCCGGGGTTAACGCAACAGGCCATCGACAGCGGAGTGCCACTCATCGACACTGCCAATACACTTTGGTACTGTTCAAAGTTCGGATTTTTTCGAAATCAACCCTCCAACTTGCGAAGCCTTCTGCTTACGCGGCAGTTCCTAGAGTGGACGCTGCGTAACCGAATTCGTGAGATTGTCAATGTTGAGGTGTTGGATCGGACTGCGGTCAGTGGGCTCGTGGCGCACGGTGGCATAGTGACCGGAGTCGAGGTGATCGATTCAGCCAAGATTAAGCGAACCATCGATGCCGATCTTATCGTTGATACGAGTGGTCGTCCGTCCGTTGCTCCCGATTGGCTGGCCTCACTCGGCTATCCTCGGCCGGTTGAGACGACCATCAATGCTAAGTGGGGTTACACTACCGCCTATGTCCGGCCAGGTCCAGAGTGGTCGCCTCCCTATGATGCGCTCTACATTAATCCAACGGTTACCGGCAACGACGTAAGAGCGACGCGGGGCGCTGGCATGTGGGCGCAGGAGGACAATGTTTGGGTGTTGACTGCACAGGGGTGCGCGGGAGACTATCCCCCCTATGACGAGGAGGGTTTCCGAGACTTTCTCGGTAGCTTCGGCAGGACTGAGTTTTTGGAGCTACTTGACAAAGGAGAGATGGTAAAGCCTCCGGTAGCGTGGCGCAATACGACCAACCGGTTACGTGACTTCGCCGGCCTGCAGTCACGACCTGAGCGGTTTATCGTGCTTGGCGACGCGACTGCGGCGTTCAATCCCGTTTACGGTCAGGGAATGAGTTCGGCGGCAATGGGTGCTGGGTTGCTCCGGGAAGAATTGCGAACATGGTTCAGCAGTGGAGCAGAGGATCTGACTGGCTTTGCAGAGCATTTCCAAAAGCAGCTCAATACATCCGTGATTCAGGCCTGCTGGGCCTTCTCGACTGGCTCCGACTTGCAAATTCCAGGCGTCGAAGTTGACGGACTGCGACAGGAATCGGAGAAGTCGCAAGAACAGGAGTACGTCAATCGCGTGGTGGCCTTGGCCACTGAGGATCTCGATGTGCAGCTCAAGCTGACGGAGACAATTAGTATGGTTCGTGGGCCGGAATGGATGTCCGAGGAGGAAGTTCGTGTCAAGGTGCAGGAGAATTGGGATCGCTTGGGCAACCTGACCCGCGAAGATAACGGACCGTTGGTTGCACCATGAAAGTTGAATCATTCGTAGTTAACGTCGATCAGCGCGAGCTCGATGATCTTAGGCGACGGCTATCGCTAACTCGGTGGCCACAGCCCATCGACGGAGAGGGGTGGTCGAGCGGAACTGATATCAGCTATTTGCGTGACCTATGCACTTACTGGGAAACTGAGTATGACTGGCGCCGCACGGAGGCGAATCTCAACCGATGGCCCCAGTTCACAACGACCGTTGATGGACAGCGAATCCATTTTCTGCACGCCCGTTCGCCGGTGTCCGATGCTCGGCCGCTGATGCTGTTGCATGGATGGCCGAGTTCAGTATTGGAATTTGGGAAGGTCGTAGCGAGGCTTACTGATCCTGCTGCCTACGGGGGCGATCCTGCGGACGCATTCCATGTGGTGGTTCCGTCGTTGCCAGGATACGCATGGAGCGGACCCATCACGCAGCCAGGCTGGGATGTCAGTCGCATAGCGAATGCGATGACTGTGGTGATGGAGCACCTTGGTTACGGCACCTACGGCCTTATGGGTGGAGATTGGGGGTCACTAGTGGCTTCGCGAATGGCATTGGCTACACCGGAGCGGATATCCGGCCTATACCTGACGCTGGTGACGGTACCGCCGACGGGTGCAGACGATGACTCGACTCCTGAGGAGACGCTGCTCGCCGAAGAGTTCAGACAATACGTCGCGACGGAGACCGGCTATATTGCCATCCAGGCAACGAAACCGCAAAGCCTGGCATTCGGGCTCACCGACTCCCCAGCCGGGCTCGCTGGCTGGATCGTCGAGAAGTTCCATGCATGGACCGATTGTGGTGGCCAATTGGAATCTGCGTTAACCCGTGAGGAAATCCTCGGCAACATCACTGCTTACTGGCTGACTGGAACAGCCGGATCGTCGATGCGGTTGTACCGGGAATCTGTGCTCGCGGGATCTGCGAGCCCAGTAAGCAAGTATGTCGACGTGCCAACCGGAGTCGCTGTGTTCCCGAAGGAGCCTTACCGAGTCTCGCGACGACAGGCCGAGCGTTTGTACCGTGTTGTCCGGTGGACGGAGTTCGCACGCGGAGGTCATTTTCCAGCTCTCGAGCAGCCAGAATGTTTTGTCACGGATATCCGGGCGTTTTTCCGAGAACTCGCTTAAGACTATACGAGGGTAAGTGAGCACCGTGGCAGGCAGAATCGTCACGTTCTGTACATACATCGTTGAAATCGCTCGCCATGTGGGGTGTCGGCGTAGCACTCGAGGATCAGCCTTCTGAACCTTTGGGGTTCCAGAATAAATTGAATGCTGTAGTTAAAAAAGACATTGTCTTAGGCTGCTGTGCGTACGCAGTACACACTAGGTGCGGCGTTTGAGAAGATCACACTTTGTAAGCGCTTATTAACAGGACCAAGTCGGCATGACTATAAATGGCACGATGTTTGCTTTTAGTCTGTCTATTAGGATAGGAATGCAGCGAATCAATCAGAGATCCTGCTCTGGGTGGTTTGAAAAGATTGATCCAATATTTATAGATTGACCGATTGTATATAACACAGAAGGCGATCAACAATGTTGGCAGGATATTTGTTGAAATTAGGAGAAGACCGATGTCATTCGATAAAAGCTATATTGATAACAATCTCGTAAACCCTGAATGGTGGCCGTCTGGGGAGTTTCATGAGGTATTCAAACAGCTACGCGACGAAGAGCCGTTATATTGGGCAGAGCCTGAGAACTACGGGCGTAATTTCTGGGTGGTCACACGTTATGATGACGTAAAAGCGATAATGGCTGATTCGATGACTTTCAGCAATTCTGTAGACAGTCGAATTCCTAGATCGGGAAAACGACTGACGACTCTACAGAGAAGAGCTCTTATGTGGGATGTGAATATTGCTATGCTGGATCCCCCTTTCCATACGGTTTTGCGCCAACCTATGAATAAGCATTTCAGTGTGCCGGCTATCAATAAGCTGAAGAATGATGTCGAAAAAATTGTTGACGAGTTAATCGAAGAGCTAAAGACAAAGAAATCGATCGATATAGTCAATACGTTTGCAGCTAAACTCCCGATGGATATCGTATTTGCAATGCTTGGGATTCCGGAAGAGGATTGGCCGATGCTTGAAAAATATGCATACCAAGCTTTTTCTCCGGCCGATCCCAAAGGTACTATCCCAGGAAAAACCCATGCTGAAGCGTCGTATATCGGCCTTGAAAGTATAGGTAAGTATGGTTATCAAATGGCTAGGGACAGGCTTGCCAATCCTCGCGACGACATGGCGACTGTTATTAGCAAAATGGTGGTAGATGGTACGTCGCTCGATGAGCACGAAATTGCTACGTGGTTTCTTGTGCTAATTTTGGGGGGGCTTGAAACTACAAGAAATGCTATCGGTGCAGGCATGTGGACTTTTCTTGCAAATCCTGATCAGAAACAATTGCTCATTGAGCAGCCTGATCTAGCTGGTGGAGCCGTCGAAGAGGTGCTTAGATGGGTTACGCCAGCCCGGGGTCGGCTAAGAGTAGCAAAAGCACCCTATAGACTTCATGGTAAGGTCATTAAGCCATTGGATTGGGTTTTCATTTATCCGGCTTCCGGCAACAAGGATGAAAGAAAATTTGATAATCCACATAAGTTCGATATCACCCGCACCTCGAATGAACACCTGGCTTTGGGTGAAGGAATCCACGCTTGCCTGGGACGTGCTCTTGTCAGACTTGAACTCAAGACATTATTCTCAAAAATATTTGAGGCCTTCCCTAACATGGATTTCGCAAATGATAAAAGGCCTCATTGGGTCATAGATCATCAGGTCTCCGGTGTCACTAAATTAGAAGTAAACCTGAATCAGTGAAGTTTCTGATTCCGATAATAACTGTGAAGAAAATAATATTTATGCGAATGGTAACGGTTCACTCTTTAAATGTTTGGAGAATTAGAAATGGTGAAAGCAATATTTCATCTTGAAAATGGTGAAATCCAAGAAATCGAGGCTGAAGAAGATAACTCGTTGATGTTCAGTGCAGTGCGTAACGACGTGGGCGGGATTCTGGGCGAATGTGGCGGCGCGATGTCCTGCGGTACATGTCACGTATACGTTGACCCGAAATGGGTCGATCTGGTGCCCGCTGCGTCTGCTGCCGAAATCGAGATGCTCGAAGCTCTTGAAAGTTACCGGCCTGAAAGTCGCCTGGCTTGTCAAATAGAGTTGAGTAAAGAAACGAATGGCATCGAGGTGATGATAGCACCCGCAGAATAGGCGTAACCCAAAGACACACAGTTTGGAGATAACTACTTGATGACTGAAAAAACAGCTAAATACATTGAATTTGTTGCACCTTACACCTTCGAAGCAAGAGAGATTCATCGTCCCGCAATAGGAGAGGATGACCTCCTTTTAAAGATATCGCTTTGCGGAGTGGATGGGTCGGAGCTTCATATGTTCCGTGGGGAGCTACAGTGGGTCAATGACATGGCACCTCTTATTTTTGGAGATGAGATCGTCGGAACGGTTGAAGAGATAGGGGACAGGGCTCGACGACAGCGAAAACTTGAGGTTGGCGACAGGGTAGCGCTTGAAGCAAAGTGGCCATGCAATCAGTGCTCGAGCTGTCTTCGGAGGCAATATTATCTATGTGATGTCCATGGAATTATTTCCGGGTATGGCGCGACGACAAGCAAATCTCCTCCATTCTTATGGGGTGGCTATTCAACACACGCGTTTGTGCCAAAACAAGCTTTGGTCTACAAAATTCCCGATACTCTGCATGATTCCACAGCGCTGATCGGCTGTTCTGTGCTCGCAAATGGGATCCGTTGGGTTGAAGAGTCGGGCGTGGGTGATGGAGATCACGTATTAATTGTGGGCCCTGGCCCTCAAGGTCTCGCCTGTGCTTTGGTTGCGCTCTCTTTGGGGGCCAAAGTCAGCATGGTCGGACTACGCGATGACGCTTCGCGGCTCGAACTAGCAATGAAATTTGGTGTGCATAACACGTTCTATGTCTTGCCAGATGGCCCTGAAGGCTTGGCAGCTCGCGTGCTACAGGAGGCCGGCCAAGCTGATGTAGTCATTGACCTGGCGGGAGTCCAAGACGCGAAACTCTTGGGATTTGCCGTGGTCAGAAAGATGGGCACGTTTGTTAATGTGGCGCTACCGTTTCCGTCTGCACAGTCGATGAATTGGTTGGATCTTCTTGCTAGAGAAATTCGTATCCTTAGCTACGCATCGCATCCCTACACAGTCGAGGCAGGGCTCGCTATGGCAGAAAAGCTGTTGGAGAAAGGAATAGATATTGGTAGTTGGATTACGCATATTTATCCTTTGGGACAAGCTCAGATCGCGTTGGAGGCCGCAGCATACCAAACAGAAGAGCGACCTATCAAAGTGGCGCTAAATCCACAGCATTGAATGTCATTTTCAAACATGCGTATTCTAAACTTTCGTGAGAACGAGTGAGGTAAAATTCTATGAACCGAGTGAATGCTAAATCAAAATTTTTTGAGATGTTCGAACGAAATGAAAGGCCTTTGGGTGTTTTTGTTTCGTGTATGGATCCCGCGTCGACAGAAGCCCTAGCGGACGCCGGCTTCGATTATGTAGTACTTGACGGTGAGCACGGAAAAATGGGGAGAGTCGACGTTGAGACTCACTCTCGTGCAGCGGCTGCAAGAGGTATCATTCCGCTCGTGCGAATACTTGAAAATTCTCAAACTCTCATTCAGGCCATGCTTGACTCCGGAGCCCAAGGAGTAATCATTCCACACCTTGAAACTGCACACGATGCGCAACGAGCTCTAGCGGCGAGCCTGTATTCACCCGTTGGTAAGAGGGGTATGTGCAACGCATGTTACGCCGGCGGCTACCAATTGGATAGCTGGCCTGATCATGTTAAAGCATCGAATCAAAATGTTCTAGTGATCCCATTGATTGAGTCTGCTCGAGCCGTAGAAAATATTAAAGAAATAGTCGCTGTGAATGGTATCGATGTGGTGTTTTTTGGCCCAGGCGATCTCGCGGCTGAAATGGGCCTGAATTTTACAAAGGACGGTGATCGACTTATGGATTCTTGGCAACGAGTGAAAGATGCAGCGAAAGAGGCAGGTAAGTACACTTTAGCACCACGAGGTTGGGGATTCGATGATGCGGATATCCTTATCGCCGAAATGGACATACAAATGTTATTGAACGCCGGAAAGGCAATTGTTCAGCAGTACAAGCAATAATATTAATCTGAGACTAATTTCGGTCGCCAATGATATATACGCGATCTTCCCTGGCGAGGGTTTCACTTTGAAATAGCCGGCAGACTTCTTTTGTTGTCTTTGCCAGTAGCTAGGCTCCTTTTTTTAACGATGGTTTTGATTGTTGCCAAGACATCATAATGTAAAAATTCCTTGTGCATCGGATGTAAGGTGAGAAACCGTATATTCAAATGCTTGAGTTTTGGGTGAACGCCATGATTTCCTGCGGTTTTTCTGCCATTTAGGCAGACAGGGACTTTGGTAAATTAGTGTGATTCGATGTCTAGTAGTCGATCGTCAAACTGAGACTTTTGCGCGGAGCGCGCGTCAGGCTTTTCATATGGCTATTAATCAAATGTTTTTGCAGCCTACAAAAATTCAACATGTGTCTTATCCCAGTTGATAGCTGAGACCGCACAGAGCAAGAGTATATTATCGGCGTTTACTTTCATCGGTAAACGCGATATTTCAGGTGGCGTAACTGAAAGTAAAGGAGCAGATACTGATGGAATATCCTAAGTCCGAATGGCGCATGGGTTGGAAAGTCGTGTTAAGTGGAGCTCTGGGTATGGGCACGGGATATGGTTTGTTAATGATGACAGCCGGCCTCTTTGTCAAGCCTATGCAGGAAGAATTTGGATGGTCCAGAACTGCACTAAGCATTCTCCCGATAATGGGGGTAGTGAGTGCTTTAGTTTTGCCGCTAACTGGCTATTTGGTTGACCGATGGGGCCCCAGGGTCGTCGGAACCTTTGGCCTAGTCTCCTTAATGCTCGGGTGTGTAGGCTTTTGTTTCGTCCCGCCGGACAAATTCCTGTTTTATTGCTTAGTGATAGTTTTGGGAGCATTGGCGTCCGCTAGCGGGGCTATGACATGGGTTAGAGGAGTGGCCACATGGTTCGATCAAAGCAAGGGCTTAGCGTTTGGCCTAACATTTAGTGGTATTTCTATTATCTCTGCCATTGTTTTGCCTGTTCTTAGCGGTGTTATCGACGATTGGGGTTGGCGGGCAGGTTTCTTTGTGCTTTCACTAATGATTCTGTTTTTAGGATTACCCACAGTTTTATTGTGGTTCAGAGAGCGGACGCAGGAAATAAATATTGACGAAATTTCCCCAAAAAAAATAGGGAGTACGCCTGGTTTTAGTCTCGCTCTTCGTAGCCCACGTTTCTGGTTGATTTTCGTTTGCTTTTCTCTGGTAAGTTTTCCGGTTGGTGGTTTTATGTATCATCTCGTGCCAATTCTCACCGATAAGGGGATAAATATACAAATGGCAACAGCTGCTGCTTCCGCCTTTGCGCTGTCGATAGCTTTGGGCAGAGTTGCTGCTGGTTTTCTACTCGACAAACTATGGCCTCCAGGGGTGGTGTGTTTTTTCTTTCTAATCCCTATATTGGGGGTAACTTTAGTTCATTTTCTGCAGCCCCATTGGGATTGGGTGGGGCCAATAGCAGCTCTCTCTGGGGTGCTGATTGGTTTTGCGCAAGGCGCCGAGGCTGACTTTGCTGCTTACTTAGTTGCTCGGTATTATCCCATTGAGGTTTTTGCACGTGTATACAGTCTTCTGGGGGCTGCGATTTATGGTGCAATAGCATTGGGTGGTGTCGCTTTCGCGACTATCCATGATGTATTCAGTGATCACGCGATTACTATGATGTTGGCGGGAGCTTGCTATTTAGCGGGCGGATTAATGATTCTTCTAATAGAGAAAATTGAGCCTAGCCTTAGCGCCGAAGTTTTTTCCAAAAGTGAAATTAACCTGAAGAGAGCCGAGCAATGATTTCCCTCGTCACTGCTAATTCTTGAGCGCTTTCGAAATATCGTTGAGACATCAGACACCACACAGGTAGTTGGCCAAGGTCGCTATCGGAATCTGGCTCAATGGTGGAATCGAGGGGGCACATAGCCAAGCAGTGCGCTGCGTGATCAAACTTGTGAACACCGGATTTGATAATAAATCATAGGATGAATTCGAGAGTCATAGCCCGAAGATAGCTTTGCTGTCCTTTATGCCTACATCGAATGAAAAAAATGTTCTCATCAGGGACATTTTTACAAATTGGGCCTAAAAAGCAATGTACAGGACGAAATGCATATCTTCGCTTCTGCGAATGAGATTAATACATGCTTGTCCGGTTTAAACCTATATATCGATTTGGCATATATTTTGCTTAAGCCTAGCATACGACAGCTGATTGTTGGTTTACTTACTTTCATAGGAAGGTTTTCTTTTATGTCTCTGATCTCACCTGAACAGCCCAATATCCGCCATCCCGACCGTTTTTTTATTGGAGGTAAATGGGTCAACTCCGTTGGTAACTCGTCGTTCGATGTGATAAATCCCTCTACCGAAGAACTGTTTATGAGATTTTCCAAGGCCCAGCCGGACGATATTGACCGTGCCGTGGGCGCAGCTCGGGAAGCGTTTGACTACGGCCCTTGGCCTCGTATGAGCCATGCTGAACGAGCGGATTATCTGCGAGCAATATCTTCGGAAATGTCCAAAAGGGCACATGAGCTTGCTAACCTCTGGACGTTGGAGGTGGGCGTTACCAACCATGTCGCGCAAGCGATTACACCTCAAATCGCCGGAGTTTTCGATTATTATGCGAATCTTGCTCATACCTACTCCTTTGAAGAAAAGCACGCCCCACAAGCTGGAGGAGAATTTGGTCTTTTAGTGCGTGAGCCTGTTGGCGTGGTTGGCGCCATTGTGGCTTGGAACGGAGCGCTCGGCCTGATTGCATGGAAAGTTGCACCAGCATTGCTTGCTGGATGTACAGTCGTCATCAAAACTTCATTCGAGTCTCCAGGCAGCGGCTGGATTTTGGCCGAAATAGCAGAAAAGGTGGGTCTGCCTAAGGGCGTTATTAATGTTGTCGCTGCGGATCGTGAGGTTTCGGAATTGCTCGTCCGTCACCCAGACGTTGATAAGATTACGTTCACCGGTTCAAGTGAGGCAGGAAAAAGAATAGGCTCAATCTGTGCTGAGCGCGTGGCTCGTTGCACGCTCGAACTTGGTGGAAAATCCCCTGCAATTATTCTCGATGATTACGACCTCGAAAAGGCGGCTCGCTCCATCTCAATGTCAGCGAGGCTATTGAGCGGTCAGGTTTGCTCCTCGCTTACGAGGTTAATCGTCTCGCGGCACCGTCATGACGAGTTTGTCGATGCCCTTTGCGCAGCATTCGGAGAAATCAAAGTTGGCGATCCCTTCGATGCTACAACGGATATGGGTCCGCTAGCTACAGATCTGCAGCGCAATCGGGTAGAAAGTTATATAAGAAAAGGTATAGATGAAGGCGCAAAATTGGTCCAGGGAGGCACACGCCCTACCTACCTGGATCGAGGCTATTTCATTGAACCGACAGTATTTGGTGATGTGGATAATAATATGATTGTTGCTCGCGAAGAGATATTTGGACCCGTTGTATGTGTGATTCCCGTAAAGGATGAGATGAATGCGATTGAGATAGCTAATGACACTGTGTTCGGGTTAAATGCCTCTGTATTCACCGATGATGTGCATAAAGCTAAGGAATTCGCTCGCACGCTAAAATCGGGAACTGTGGGTCACAATTCATTTCGTACCGATTTCTCGATTGCGTTTGGCGGATTTAAGCAATCAGGCATAGGACGCGAAGGCGGAACGGAGGGGCTTAGTCCATTTCTCGAAACTAAGACTATTATACTCGATGAGAAACCAACGGACGACTAATCTTTTCTAGAAAGTATGGGCGCGCAAAGGGCGAATTCCATCGGCCCTTTCTTCCAAATTAACGAATGAGATGTCACAGCATAGTTCGTGATATCACAAGAATTATTAAACCGACAACATTGGGCGAAGAGCCAAAAATACTTATATGAAAACACAATCCAGGAAAACATCCATAATTTTTGCATCGAGTTTACTTGTCCTCGCTGTTACTGTCTCTCAAAGTAATCTGGTAGCGGCAACGCCGAAAATTGAAAAAACTTTATCAATCGAGAGTGGCAGAAAATCAGGTATTCTTTTAGACCACAGTAATGGCGACGATTGGCCTGCGTATGGCAGAACCTATGGTGAGCAACATTTTAGTCCGCTTAGGCAAGTCAACGACAGGAATGTTCGTCGTCTCGGATTGAGTTGGTATATGGATCTCGGGGTTGGAAACCCGGCTACTATACCAATTGAAGTCGATGGTGTTCTCTATTTCTCAATGGGGTTGAGCATTGTGCATGCGGTCGATGCTGCGACTGGTGCTCTCTTGTGGAAATACGACCCGAAAGTTGCCAAGTATGCGGGCAAAAAACTGCGAGCTGCGTGGGGAATTCGTGGGATTGCCTACTGGAATGGAAAAATATATACAGGAACACAAGATGGACGCCTGATAGCGCTGGATACTAAAACTGGAGAGATGCTGTGGAGCACCTTAACGGTTGAGCCTGGCGATGGACGATACATCACTGGAGCGCCACGTGTATTCGACGGTAAAATTATCATCGGTCATGGGGGGGCTGATACTTCAAACGCTCGTGGGTATGTTACTACCTATGACGCTGAAACGGGTAATCAGCTGTGGCGGTTCTTTCTTGTCCCTGGCAACCCGGAAAAGGGATTTGAGGATAAAGCCCAGGAGATGGCGGCAAAGACCTGGACTGGGGAATGGTGGAAATATGGCGGCGGTGGGGCTGCCTGGAACTCCTTCACTTACGATCAGGATACAGACACTATACTTGTAGGGACCGGTAACGGTAGCCCATGGAACCAGAAGATTCGCAGCCCTGGTGGGGGCGACAATCTGTTCCTTAGTTCGATTATCGCACTCGATGCCTCATCTGGCGAGTATAAATGGCATTACCAAATCAATCCCGGGGAGACCTGGGATTACAATGCCACTATGGATATGGCGCTTGCGGAGTTGAAAATTGGCGGACGGTTACGGAAAGTTGTCATCACCGCACCCAAAAACGGATTTTTCTATGTAATCGACCGTATAACAGGAGAGTTGATTTCTGCGGAGAAATTTACAAAAGTGACTTGGGCAAACAAGATCAATCTGGTTACTGGACGGCCGGAGGAAGTGGAAGGCGCACGGTTCCCTGATGGAAATAGTTTTGAACTCTGGCCGAGTTTTAAGGGAGGTCATAGCTGGATGCCAATGGCATTCAGTCCCGACACTGGACTCGCTTATATCCCAAAACTAATGCATGGAGCCATCTACAGCGATAAGGATATTGATATTGAAAATTGGGTTCGAACGCCTGGAAATATTACCGAGACTGGAGTAAGTATCACGGCGGATTTGGAGGATCCGCTGCACAACACGAGTTCGTTGATCGCATGGAATCCTATTACACAGAAGCCGTCCTGGGAGGTGAAGACTCCCGGCTCGTGGAATGGTGGTGTATTGGCAACTGGCGGGAATCTGGTTTTCCAGGGGCAAATCGGCGGCACTTTTAGTGCCTACGCAGCTGACAGTGGTCAGCAATTGTGGCAATTTCCAGCTCAGGCGGCCGTTATTGCTGCGCCTATCACTTATCTTGTCGGCTCAAAGCAATATATAACGGTCCTTGTCGGTATAGGCTCAACCGCCGGTGTCTTTAACGATGCTGATATCGACTACCACACACAACGTAGACGTGTGCTTACTTTTGCCCTTGATGGTGAGGTGAACCTTCCTGCTCTACCTTTGCGCGATTCTGGCCGCCGACCATTATCGCCAGATCCCACTTATAAATCGGACGAAGCACTCAGTTCACAGGGGGGAACTGTATATCATACTTACTGTTTTACTTGCCATGGTCCTCAGGCCATTTCTGGTGGCACTGCACCCGACTTAAGATATTCAGGCATCGTCCAATCTAATAATGTATTCGAGAGAGTAGTGCGTGATGGATTACTTAGATCGAACGGTATGCCAAATTTTGAAGAACTTTCAGACGCGGACCTGAACGCCCTGCGGCAATATTTACGCAGCCGCTCTGCCGAGCTCCGTGCGAACAGAAATTGAGGCGATTTTTCTATGATAGGACGTTAGTTTGAGCTGGCCTCATACGAAAATCAAACCTGTACGGTAGGGTAAACAACTTTTGTGTGGTGGACCTACCTTGAGCCTCTCGAATTGGACAATTTGACTCCATATCTTGCACCGCTGATCGAGCTTAGAGGAGGTTGGCTACCGCGCGCTTTGAATTGGTTGTATGGATATGACTGATCTTCAATTAATTTCAGTCATATCCCGTTTATGTTCTTCCTTTTTCTTCGACCTATGTCTCTCAGTCTTCCTCGGGCCAGGTTTCGCCGTACCAATAGTGCCACAAAACTGCTGTGGGCTTGGATCACGACGGCCGAATCCCCCAGTTTTGTTGTCATCACTGAGGGCAAAATGCATGATGTCCCCTCGGACGCATCTTGGCGTCGCCCTTAAGCACGAGGGCCTAGAATGAGATGACTATATACTTAGAATTCCGAGCAATGGACGAGTCGCATGATCTGGTTACGGACATGCTTGACTGTCCCGTAAACCGATATTCACCGCAGCCCGACGATGGGTTGTTGGGGCGGGCTTTGCTATTATACTGCTTGGTGATGAGTATATTGTTGTAGACATGCGAAACTACCTGACGACTAGAGTCTACTCCATCGTGTCCCCTGCTTCGCTGAAGAATTTACACCGTTGATATACTAGGTCTCGTTGGGCGCGAGAACAGGCACTATATTGGCGATATTTTTTGTAACTCGCCACTTTCTCGTAACTTCATGACTGATCAATGGGATATGTTTGTTATAGGTGTGCATCGATGGCCAGTAGATC
This sequence comes from Advenella incenata, assembly GCF_004217095.1. Lineage (GTDB taxonomy): Bacteria > Pseudomonadota > Gammaproteobacteria > Burkholderiales > Burkholderiaceae_B > Advenella > Advenella incenata. The sequence continues at coordinate 1,052,887 of NZ_SHKO01000002.1, forward strand.
CGCAGGTCAGCCGCTTTGTCGACAGCAGCGACCCCACTTTGCTCATGATGGTGCGGTAAAGTCAGGGGGCAGCCATGAACTTACCGTCCTTAACCATGACAATGCTTTGTTCGTAAACCGGCACCCGTTCAGCATTCAACGACCAAGGCCCTGCGCCAAGTACAGTCGGTGCATCTTTCATGGCGACGATGGCGCCCCGCACTTTCTCTCTTGTAGGATTGGGGAGCGAAGCCTTGATAGCATAAGCAGCAAGCAGAGCTTCTGTGTAGCCCACCGCGGCCCAAGTATCAGGCGTGCTCGAGTATTTTTCTTCGTAGTTCTGAACAAAGGCAGCAATTCTTGGATCAGCACTCTGCGCATTGAAATCGCCCCAAAAATACGTTCCATCTACGGCCGATCCTCCAGCCTCCAGATAGTCAGTTCCTAGGCCAGCAGTGGTGAATATTTTGAGGTCGGGACGCACGCCAGCCCGTTTTAATTGAACAACTAGGTTGGCAGCCTGGGCCCCGAAAGCCCCAACCCAGATAGAGTCTGGATTGGTGGAAGCAATTTTTGTGGCTATTGCGGAGAAATTTGAGTCAGATCCAAGGATGCTCTCGTCAGAAACGATGTTCACTCCATGGCTCTTCGCATAATCTCGGAAAATTCCGGCGCCAACAACCGTATTTTCAGCATCCCGAGTAAATACAACGGCCAGATCCTTGATCTGTGACTTCTCAACAGCGTATTTTGCGATTGTGGTCACCGACTTTGGAGCCGACGTCGTGCTCTTAAAATACCAGTCGCTCAATTTCAGTGGCTCAGCCGTCTGTGCAGTGCCAAACATCGGGATCTTGAGATCGTTCAGCAACGGAGCAACCGCGACGGCGTGAGCACCCCAGATTGAGCCCAAATAAATTAGCGTATTGGGATCGGCGGCGGCCTTGTTCAGCAGAGTGATCGTTTGGCCGCGATCATTGGCATCGTCTTCCATTGTGACTGATAGCGTATGTTCGCCCAGAAATTTTTCCGCATTGAGCTTATCAACCACCATTCGGATCGCATTAGCCTGGGGTACCCCGATAAATGCCAGATTGCCCGTAAGGCTCTTGCCGACAGCAATGTTGTAATTTTCTGCTGCCGCTTGAGAAGCACCACCAATCAGTATAGTCAGTACTCCTACCCGCAGAGCATGATTGTATTTCCTCGAAGCTTGCATGTCTTTCCCTCCATTATAAGTGCGTGATTACACTTCCCGATGATAATTTCGCGTTACCCTAGGTAATGTTCGGCAACGCGCGGATCTGTTAGCAGATCGGAACTTAAGCCTTCCAGGACTACGCGGCCGCGCTCTAGAATGTATGCTCTTTGCGTGTAGGTGAGCGCCCGCAACGCATTCTGTTCGACTACAAAAATCGCGAGCCCAGCCTCATTGAGACGTTTGAGAGTATTGAATACTAGGTCGGTGATGAGCGGTGACAAACCCAAGCTAGGTTCATCGAGCAACAACAGACCTGGATTGGCGACGAGCGCTCTACCTATGGCGAGCATTTGTTGCTGGCCACCCGAGAGATCACCAGATCGTTGCAGGCGTCTTTCTCCCAGGATCGGAAAGAGATCGTAAACATCATCGATAGTGTGTCGCGGCATCCTTTTTCCAAGCGCTAGTGTGCCGAGCTGCAGATTTTCTTCGACCGATAGGTCAACAAGTATTTGACGACCCTCAGGTACCTGTAGCAGTCCTAATTGCGATATCCGGTGAGCGGGCGTCTTCGATATTTCTGAGTTTTTGAACAGGATTGAGCCAGCTGACGGCCTGACTGTCCCCGATATGCAGTTGAGCAGGGTTGACTTGCCGGCGCCATTTGGCCCGATCAACGCGACCATTTCGCCGGGCAGGACTTTGAGAGAAACACCCTTAAGAGCTTTGATACCGTCGTAAGCGGCGGAGAGTTTATTTATTTTGAGCATTACATGGTCCCCAGATATGCTGTACGGACCGCCGGATCCGCCATAACGTCATGCGGCGCCCCACTAGCAATCATTCTTCCGCTGTCAAGCACATAGACTGCATTGCATAGATTACTGACGAACCGAACATTGTGCTCTATGAGCAGTAGAGCCATGCCATCTTCCACGAGTTTCCGAAGGATGCGTCCCATCTCAAATGCCTCGACATCGTTCATTCCGGCGACCGGTTCGTCTAGGATTAATACGGCAGGTTCGCTTGCAACCGCACGCATTATTTCGAGCTTTCGCTGATGGCCGTATGCCAGGCCGCCTGCGGGCCGTTCGGCGAAGTTTTCCATCTCAAAGATGGTCATGAGGTTGCGGGCCCGTTCGCGCAAGTCGCGTGTTTCGCGACAACTAGTTGAGAATCCCATGATTTGAGCCACCAGAGTGGCGCGTTCGTGACGGTGGAAACCGATCATAATGTTCTCCACCGCAGTCGCCTCTGGGAGGAGTTGGATGTTTTGAAATGTCCGGGATATGCCGCGGGCAGCAATACGATGGGGCGATTCCGATCCGATGTGAGTTTCGCCAATGGTGATCGTCCCTGAACTGAGAGCAAGGATGCCTGTTATCAAATTGACAACGGTGGTTTTACCTGCGCCATTCGGTCCAATCAGGCCCGTGATCATTCCTTGCTGAACCGTCATAGAAACGTCGGAAACGGCCGCAACGCCACCGAACCGCTTCGAAATATTTGTAAGTACGAGATTCATAGCTCGGGAACCTTGGTGTGGTTATTGTGGTCAGTCATTCGGCTTCTTCGAGCGACGGTCAGCAAAGTGTCGACCACTCCCATCGGCATATAGTTCATAACGATAATCATCAGTGCGCCTTGCAGTAAGACCCTATACTCCGATAACGGGCGGGCGATCTCTGGAAGCGCTGACAATATAGCGCACCCTACGAGCGGGCCGAGGAAGGAATTGCGCCCACCCAAAACGATATATGCAAGCACGGTGGTGAGAAACGCGAAGCCGAAATGCTCAGGCGTCACGCTGTATGACTGAAGAGCGAACAATCCGCCGAACAAACCGCCCATAAGGCCGCTGATGACAAAGGCGATTATCTGATATCGCAAAATGGACACGCCGAGCGTCGCGGCGACAACTTCATTTTGTCGGATTGCGTTGAATGCACGGCCTATACCAGAGTGGGCGATCGAGAACGTCAGATAGATTGTGACACCGACTGCAAGTAGCAGATGCCAGGTTTTAACGACCTGAGGAATCCTATTGATACCCAGAGCACCCCCTGTCAGCGGTTCGGCATAAAACGCAAAGGCCATCACGACTTGAACAAAAGCGAGCGTCGCTATCGCCTGATAGACACCGCGAAGCCGCACAAGTGGAATGGAAAGCATCGCTCCAGCCAAACCACCAAAAGCGACGGCGATTCCGATAGCTAGGGTAGGGTGAACCCCATAATTCGTAACGGTAATTGCTGTGGCATAAGCTCCTATCGAGGCAAAACCGGCGGTTGCGATGGAGAATAAGCCTGCGCGCAGCACGATCTGCTGGCTGTACGCAAATCCGACTCCAATCAAGAACAACTGGAATTGGGTTTCGTAGATTGAAAAAAAGTTAGTCATCAAACGCGCCCCACTTTCACAGCGGAGTTGGTGTTTCCGAACAATCCACCGGGGCGGACGACCAGAATCAAGAACACCAAAGAATAGAAGATGATGTCGGCGAGGCTGCCGGTGAAGTAGGCGATGGCGAACGCCTGGACAATACCAAGCAGAAAGCCTGCAACCACCGCGCCATACAAACTGCCCAAGCCGCCAAGGACCACAATGACGAATGCTTTTAACAGATATGGATCACCCATCATGAAGTGCACGGAATTGAACAGCAGGCCGATGAGAACTCCTGCATACCCAGCCAGTGCCCCCGATATAGCAAACACAAATAGGTAAACTCGGGTTGGATTCACACCGAGCAGGACTGCCGCTCTTTCGTTACCGGCAGTGGCCCGAATCTGACGACCGAGGCTCGTTCGATAAATGACAAAAAACACGAGTGCCAAAGTCACTACGACCGAGGTGATGGTCACGATCTGAAGCAATGATACCCGAACGCCAAGCAGTTGGAAAAATTCGTTCGGTACCAGATCGAACGGATAGACTAATACCTTTGTCTTTGAGATCAACTGACCAAGGCTGGTCAGTATAAGGCCAACACCGATCGAGGAGATGAGCGCGCCAAATTCAATTTGCCCCGAGGCGCGGAGCCTTCGAAATGCGACTAGGTCAGTCAGGCAGGCGATTAATGCTGACCCCACCATAGCTAAAAGCACAGCTGGCAAGAACGACAGGCCAATGCGCGTCGCGTAATAGCCAATGAAGGCGCCTGCCATGAAGATAGCTCCATGTGAGAGATTCAAGATCCGCTGCGTTCCGAATACAATTGTGAACCCGAGTGCGAACAGTGTATAGACTGAACCGGTAGTGATCCCATTGAGCAGTTGCTGAACGATCATGTCAGGCGCTCGACGTCGAGCGAACAAGGCACTGCGACTGCATTGCTTGACTCATGTTGTATTCCTCCGGTAGTGGTAGTATTTGCCATAACTGCCGCTGTCTTTTAGATGGATTATCAGCAATGGGTTACCAGCAAGGTTCGTGCCAATTGTTCAAGGTGGCGGTTTTGGCGGCTGGGATAGTCTGGCAGCGAGGGCATGCGGCTATAAACTGTCTCTGAAAGACGCACTAGCACCGCCATATGTCCGCGTTGACGACATACCTTTCATTTCTGTTCAAAGCGCTCTCGGCGGGATGGACGCCTCACTCCAAGCGGCATTGAGCGAAACAAGATAGTTTGGCACGTAAATTGCTAAACGCCTAACTAACGAGTCCGTCAAACGGTCGTGTTTGGCTGAGGCGAGATCATCTATATCATGGAGAGAAAGCAAATGAGCGAAAGGTTACATCAGGCGGGGAAGCTAGGACGGGCATTCGAGGATTTCAAACTAGGAGACATCATCGTCAGCGATGGCAGGACGATCGAAGCGTCAGACATCTCTACGTTCGCTGGGTTGACGGGAGATTTTTTCCCGTTGCACGTCGACGAAGAATACGCCAAGAAAACGCCCTTTGGTGGTCGGATCGCACATGGTCCGCTGACCTTCTCGATTTCATCGGGCTTGATGTACCAATCCGGCTATTATGGAATGGCCATCCAGAACATGCTGGAGTGCCAGAATATGCGAGCACTGCTGCCGGTGCGTCCAGGAGATACACTGCGTGTTCGCGCTGAAGTGGTAGGGCTCGATGAATGGAAGCGCCCCAATCTCGGTAAACTCACTGTAATCTATAGCGTACTCAATCAGAAGGAGGAGGAGGTTATGACCTATAGTATGGTTATGTTGGCTAAACGCCGCAATCCGGAGGTGTCCCATGGTTAATCATACTCGGAAAGCCGCGTTCGTCGGTATCGGCGAGCTTGAGGCGGGCCGGTTCGGTGACCGGACCTTCATGGGTGATCTGACTGACGTCGCGTTGCTTGCGCTCAATAATGCCGGGCTCACTCCACTAGATATCGATGTGATCCTGTTCGGAGCGCCGATGTTTTCTCCTGATGCTCAAGCGGACCTGATTTTCTCGCGTTTTGCTGAGGAGTTCGGTGTTCTTGGCAGTCTGACAACTAACATGCTCGTTCATTCGGGCGGTTCGACCAGTGATAATCTGGCCCGCGTCGCGTCGAGCTTGATCGAAGCCGGGGACGCTGAGACGGTTTTAGTCCTGCAGGCAGAGCGTTGGGCAACCCTGCCGGTCGAAGAAATGGTCGAAATGCTCACTCACAACGGTATTCCGCGAGAGTGGGAAAGGCCGGCAGGCTTGTCCTTCAATGCTATCGGTGGGCTTTTGATGCAGCGTTACATGCATGAGAGCAAGTCGACGCAGGAAGAAATGGCTGCTGTTACCGTAGCATTACGCGAATGGGGCAATCTCAATCCGAATGGGGCCTGGCGAGACAAGAAGCTGACTGTCGAAAAGGTGTTGAACTCACGCCTGGTGGCCGATCCCCTGCACAGCTTCGAATGTCCTATGATGGCGGACGGCGGTGTAGGTTTTGTCATGACAACATCGGAACGGGCCAAGGAACTCAAGCGTCCCATAGTGGAGATCGTCGCCGGCGGCGGTTCGGTGACGCATTTTAGCATCGGTCAGGAAAAGGATCTCGGGACTCTCGGTTGGCCCAAGGCCTCTGAGCGTGCTTTCGCAAAAGTAGGCTGGACGGCTCAGGACGCCGATTTCGCCCAGATCTACGATTCATACCCGAGCGTCCTCACGGTCGGGCTTGAAGGTCTTGGGTTGGCTCCGAAGGGGGAGGCTGCTCGGATGTTTGCAGGCAAAGAGTTTTCTCCGGGAGGGCGTTTTCCTGTCAACACTAATGGCGGGCTGATCGGCGCAGGTCATATCGGGATCGGCGGCGGATTGGCACTTTTAGTGGAGGGCGTAAGGCAGCTTATGCACGAAGCGCCTCCAGAGAGGCAGATTAGGGGTGCCGAGCGCGGAATCGTCGGTGGTACTGGCGGCAGCTACAGCGATGCTCAAGTACTGCTTATGGAACGTGTGGCTTAACAAGGACAATTAATATGACGCTTCAATCAGAATATCAGCAACACCTCATCAATGGGGAAATGCACGTGCAAAACTGTGATTCGTGCGGAGAGCTCAATATGTATCCCCGAGCTCGGTGTCCGCACTGTTATTCATCCGATCTGTCTTGGATCCGGGTTTCCGGCAAGGGAACCTTGCTCAGCTACACAGTCGTGCGGGCAGCCTCGCCCAATGACTTTGCCGAAGATACTCCTTACTGTATTGGCATCGTGAAGCTCAGTGAGGGGCCGCAACTTTTGGTTCGGCTGTCAGCGGACGAAGATGGTGAATTCTCATCGTATCAGTGTGACATGTCTGTCCAGTTCATGCCGGCGCCCACTGAGGAAATTGCGCGTCGCCCGGTAGCGTGGTTCCAAAAGGGTTGACATGCTTTTTACTAGATATAAATTTTTGGGGGGGATTCGATAAATTGACCCAGGACCTACTAAATAAATGGGCGCGTGAAACGCCGAACAAAATCTTCGCTGTATTCGAGACGGGGACGCAGTGGTCATATGCGGAGGCGTTGAGGCTTTCATGGCGGGTGAGTAACGCCCTTTCACGCCTTGGAGTGAAACCTGGACAATCTGTGCTCTCACTTCTCCCGAATGGAGAAGAAGCGATCGCAGTATTCTTTGGGGCGAATGCCGCCGGCGCCATTTACGCGCCCATAAACGTGGCCTATCGTGGTGGGATTCTACAACACGCGTTAAATCTTCCTCGAAGCGAGATATTGATCGTGTCGGACGATCTATATGAGCGCCTCAGGGGGCTTGATCTGCCGTACATCAAGACGATTGTTGTTGTTGGTATCGGGCCTCTGCGGAAACTCGATGTCAAGCATGTGGCATGGGCTGATCTTGAAGAAAGCGAGATAGTGGAGCCGCCGAAAATCTGCCGTCGTAAGGCGACCGACGACATGGTCTATATCTATACTTCGGGCACAACAGGCCCCTCAAAGGCTGTTCGATGCTCATATCGCCACCACGAGATTTATGCCGATTGGTATGGGCGGGATTTGAACGAAACAGATCGATGTTTTCTGTGTCTGCCGATGTTCCATGTCGGAGGCACCGGTTGGCTCTACACCATGTTGGTGCGGGGCGGCTCCATTGCCGTCGTTGAGCGTTTTCGTACTGAGGATTTTTGGCCAGCGGTCAAACGCATGGGCGCTACAACATGCACCTTTATGGCAGCCATGGCGCGATTTCTCTTCCGGCAGCCTGCCAAGCCGGACGATGCCGACAACCCGATAAGGGTCGCTTGTCTGGTTCCCTACATTCCTGAAACGGAGGAGTTTAGTAAACGCTTCAACGTGGAGCTCTTCACAGGTTATGCTATGTCAGAAGTGCCGGGTCCGCTCAGGACGGATGCAGGAACAAGCAATATGAACCGAGCCGGCAAGGCCGCATCGTCAGATTGGCAGCTTCGGCTGGTTGATGCTGACGGCTACGATGTTCCCACAGGTTCGATAGGCGAACTCGTTGTACGGCACACTGAACCAAGTGTGATAACCCGAGGTTATCTCAATATGCCTGAGGCGACCGCGGAGGCATGGACAGACGGGTGGTTCCACACCGGCGACCTGTTCAAAATCGATGCTGAGGGCAACTATCATTTTGTGGATCGAAATAAGGATGCGCTACGACGGCGAGGTGAAAACATCTCGTCGATTGAAGTGGAAGCCGAGATTAACCAGCACCCTTCGGTATCCGAGAGTGCCATCATCGGCGTTCCTTCCAACGAGATGGAAGATGACGTTTTTGCCTATGTCGTGAAGCAACCTGGAGCAGGTGTAAGCCACGAGGAGCTTTTCGACTTTCTCGTCGATCGTATGCCCCATTTTATGGTGCCCCGATACATCGAGTTCATCGACGAGTTGCCGCGTACTCCAAACCATAAAGTGGCGAAGGGGGATCTGCGCAAACGCGAGCGTGCGGCAGCTTGGGATCGTGAGGAGGCGGGCATAAAGCTGACTGCTAAAGGTGTCGTTCGGACAGTGATCTGACAACCGACTCAGTAGCCCGACCGGGGAGATCAAGCGCGTTCAATGAGGCGATGCGCCCTTGTGATGGCCAACTAGGGAGGTGTGTTTTTGCGAGTTTATGACTCCATTGTTATTTCCCGTCGGGGACGTATCACGATAATCGTGCTTGATCGTCCGGATGTGCGCAATTCTACCAATGCAACGCTCCATGAGGAGCTTGCGAACATCTTCTACGACCAGGACAGCGATCCGGAAACCGACATCGTTGTCCTGACCAGAAACGGCTCTGTGTCCTGTGCTGGCGAAGATGTTAAATGCATGAGAATCTCGTCAAGGAATAAGCGTTCTATGATCGGCCTTCACGGAAGAAAAACGCATCGTCGGCACCATCCTCGATTGCCGTAAGCCCATCCTAGCAAAGCTGAACGGTCACGCGACGGGCTTAGGCGCAACTTTGGCTCTCTTCTGTGATGTTGTCTTCGGGAATAGATCCGCGAAAATAGGCGGTCCTCATGTCCTCGTGGGGCACGGCAGGCGATGGCTCGGCGGTGAACTGGCCGCAGATGATTGGTCACGCGAGAGCCCAGGAGTACCTGATGACGGGTGATCTTATTGCGATGGAGAAGACGGTCGAGATTGGACTGATGTACCACGCGTTGCCATTGGAAGAGCTCGATGGAGCGACAGATGTATTCGCGGACAAGTTGGCTCGCATGCCACAACTGGCTATTCAGGCCGCAACAATGGCGGTCAATGTTTCACTGAAGCAACTTGTTGTCAGCGTAATGGATGCATCCCTTTCCTATGCGTTGATTTTCCGCGAACGTGAACCGAATCGAAAAGCTGCTGAGGCGTTTGTTCGCAGCCGCTCTTCGGGACATTCCTAGCGCTTACGAAGTGGCTGACTAAGAGAGGAAAGGGGACAGTCGTACTTACTGGGTTAGACTGCCCGCTGGATCGATTCTGTAGACTTCTCTATTTGAGAGGCGATACTCTTTGGCGCAATGCTCGCATTGTACCTGGTTTGAATAAGCGCCAAATGATTTTGACCTCGATGCGACCTTCTAGAAATAGTTGTAACGCTAGATTATTTATAATTTTTTTTTCTTAGTCGCAACCGTAGCCGATACATAGGTCAGTGCTGCATTATGCACGCCAGTTGCAACTATTTCATATTTGACATTAGGGAAACACCCATATTGGCTCACAAGTGAAACTCTTTATCTGAATATCATTTCAGCTTAAAGAGCTTAATATAGAGCGTATGCGAGACGAACGCAGTGCTTTGGTTTATAGCTCAAGCTCGGCGAGACGTTTGTATAAATAGGATCTAGAGATCCCTAGTGCTTCAGCTGCACGTCTTTTATTCCCGTCAAATCGAATAATTGCTTCCCTTATAAGCTTCGATTCCACGTCGCCGACGGTATCTTTCATGGAAGTAATATTGGATATTTCTTCAAGATTGTTTCCATGCGGAGTCCGGCTTTCTTCATAAAGTTCCGCGAAATTACCAAGCGATAGTTCATGGTGGTTGGCGAATATGATAGCTCGCTGGATTTCATGATGTAACTGTCGCACATTTCCCGGCCATTTTAGGTTTTTAAGTAGAGTCAATGCTTCCGGGGTGATGCTACGCACATTCGAAGCAACGCGTCCTGAAATTTTTGTGATGAAGTGGTGAACTAGGATTGGAATATCTTCTTGGCGTTCTCGCAGTGGAGGAATCGTGAGAGTTACTCCATTGAGCCGGAAATAAAGATCTGCTCGATAATCCTCTTCGGCGATCATTCGCTTCAAATCACGATTAGTGGCACTGATTAACCGAAAATCTGTAGTGCGTTGGCGGTTGCTGCCCACACGTTCAAATGAGCTACCTTCTAGAACTCGGAGTAGTTTTACCTGAGCCTCCTGGGGTAGATCTCCCACTTCATCAAGAAAAATACTGCTGCGGTCCGCCATCTCAAATTTGCCAGCACGTCCCTCGCGCTTTGCCCCAGTGAATGCGCCCGAATCATAGCCGAATAGCTCGCTTTCTACAAGCGTGCCTGGTAGTGCACCGCAATTGACTACTACCATGGCCTTGTCGGCTCGGCGGCTTAGATTATGTATGGCATGGGCCACTAATTCTTTGCCGGTGCCACTCTCGCCGGCAATAAAGATCGGAACATCTAATGGTGCAACCTTTCTGATTGCTTCCTTAAGTTTAACAATACCTTCACTTTCTCCAATGATTTCCTCGAGACCAAATGTGCGATGGCGGAGTCGAGTTAGCTCCGTTTCATAGTAATTAACTTCTGCACGTAGTGAAGAAATTTGACGGCTGAGCTCATGAACTTCCTCGGGAGCACGGAACAATACACGTCCTATGGCACCTACGACCTCTCCTTCACGGGTAATAGGTATACGGTTAACTACGCGTGAGGTGTTGCGCATCCGCTGAACTTGGCCAATCTGAGCTTTGCCTGTAAGTATTACCTCATGTAAACGTGTATTCTCAATAACTTCCTTTACCGGTTGTCCGACGGCACCTCCAGGTTTATATCCGAAGAAGCGTTCGTGCACAGGGCTGATATAGCGCAATATGGCGTCCCTATCTACTACAGTAATACCTTCGTACGGATTAGTGATGAAGTGATGAAGAATATCAAAGGCAATGTCGACAGTAGCAATAAAGTCGAAGAGGGCACGATTTCCTTCATCAGGATGGACGACAACTAGGCTGTAGTGGTCATTTTTAATAACAATTGCTACCTGAGGAACCTCATCTACTTCCAAGGACAACATACGCTGGCCAGGTGCCAGTGTAGCAAGTTTCTTCATCAAGTTTTTCTGCAGGTTTGAGCTGGTTGCACCAGAAGTACAGAAGGTAATTTGTCCCTGATCGTCAAAGCAGAGTAATTCGAAAGACGAGTCCATCTTGAAATTCCATTTGTGTTATGTCAATTGTGTTTTTTTGAAGGACAGCGATGTTTTCGAATGTCTCCAGTGCAAGCAAATTAGATCAAAATATGATTCTTGTCAACTATGTTCGAACGAAACTTATATACAACTTATTGATTCTACTAAATAAATTAATATGGCATGTCTTTTGCTTAATATCGAATACGCTTGCCATATTCGCCCCTAAGTTTAGTAATAGAAAACAAATTGGAGCTGTAAATGCAACCATTAGACGGTTTGCTAGTCTTAGATTTCAGTACGCTGCTACCTGGTCCTTGTGCCAGTTTATTGCTGGCCGAGGCCGGTGCGCGCGTAGTTAAAATAGAAAAGCCTGATCAGGGCGACGAGATGCGTTCCTATGAACCAAAAATCGGCGAAGATAGCATAAATTTTTCAATGCTCAACCGCGGAAAGCAGAGTATAGCAATCGACCTGAAGGAGTCACATTCCTTGATGCGTCTTCTCCCGCTGATCGAACGTGCAGATGTACTGATCGAGCAATTCCGCCCTGGAGTGATGGATCGCTTGGGGCTTGGTTACGAAGCGGTTCGTCGCATTAATCCGCAACTGGTGTACTGCTCCATTACAGGCTGGGGTCAGACGGGACCTAAGGCGAAGAACGCTGGGCACGACTTGAATTATATGGCCGAAACTGGCTTGCTCAGTCTGACCAAAGGAGCAACTGGCGAACCGGTCTTACCTCCGATTCTTGCCGCTGATATAGCTGGTGGTGCTTATCCTGCAGTGATGAACATACTTTTGGCGCTGAAGCAACGTGATCGTACTGGGTGTGGGAGCTACTTGGACATTTGCATGGCCGATAACCTGTTTACTTTCATGTACTGGGGCTTGGGTAAAGGCTTCGGCATGGGCTGTTGGCCAGGTTCTGGCGACGAGATCGTTACAGGGGGATCGCCGAGATACCAGATCTATCCTACTAAGGATGGTAGTTATCTCGCCGCGGCTCCGCTCGAAGACAAATTCTGGAATACCTTCTGCAAACTTATTGGCCTGCCAGAGTTACTGTGCCGGGCGGACGCGCCTGTAGCCATAGTAAAAGCGGCGGTGGGCGAGCGCATTGCCGCTGCCAATGCCGAGCACTGGCGTGAGGTGTTTGCGGGACAAGAAGTTTGTTGCTCTATAGTAGTGACCCTTCAGGAGGCCGTTCAGGATGCTCAAGTCAAGGTGCGTGGCCTTTTTGAGCATCAATTGGAGGTTGCTGGTCGTACGTTGCCAGCATTGCCGACTCCGATTGCGCCACTATTTCGTGCTCAGACGCATTGTGCGAGCGCACCACGCCTAAACGAAACGCAGGATCCCATGTTGCTTATTTGAAAAAAAAGCGATGGTTAATTATCAGATTTCGAATGTGGAGCCATGTAGTACTGTTACCGATCAATTAACCCGAGAAGTGGCTCGTCGACGGACTAATGATCTTGCATGATCACACATTTGTCGTAAATTCATATTGGATGAGTTTCGTAAAGTCCTATGACTGGTTTGTCTCGGTATTCGGTGTACTAGCGTTGCTATCTTATCTTATAGAGAAGTTCTATTATTCTGGCATATAAATCTTCGTTGACAGCACTTGTTGCTGTTCTATTGAAAGTATTAAATGTCCGAGGTTTTAAACGTGGAGAGTCCACATTAGGCCACTACAGATTATTGATTGTGGTCGGGGACTTCTGTCAAATAATTTTAAAAAGGGAATGTCACGATGGTCGAGAACACTATCAAGTCGGTGGATGTAATAGTTGTGGGTTCAGGAGTCGGTGGAATGCTCACGGCGATACGAGCCCATGATCTCGGGCTTAAGGTGGTTGTAATTGAAAAAAGTCATCACTATGGGGGCACCTCTGCTCTCTCGGGTGGTGGAGTATGGATTCCCAATAATTCAGACCTCGGGAGCAAGGATTCAAGAGAAAAGGCGCTAATGTACCTGCGTGGTGTTACAAAAGGCAAGGCCAACAATCAATTACTACAAGCCTACGTTGATAACGGACCTGCCATGGTTGAGTATGCTCGCTCGGTTGGAATGGGGCTTGAACAAGCGCCAGGGTATCCAGACTATTTTTCTGAACGGCCGGATGCGGTGGCTGGACGAACAATGTTAGCGGTTGATTTTGATGGTAAGCGCCTGGGTAAAGAACTCTTCCGTATGCGAACGAGTTATCCGTCATTTTTGGCGTTTGATCGGTATGCGCTAAATCTCAAAGGTGCCTATGCCTTGATGAGCCGACAGAAGGGGTGGCTTTGGGAAGGGTTCAAGCTCGTCGCGGGCTACTGGATTGACTTTCGCTGGCGACTGAGAACCAAGGTTGATAGTCGCCTATCTATGGGACGCGCCCAAGTAGGCGCCTTGCGCAAAGCAATGATTGATCGCGGGATTCCTCTTCTTTTGAATACGAGACTCGTCGGAATTGAAATGGATCAAGAACGTATATCTGGCGCCCGTTTCAGGCACAATGGTAGCGACTCAGTGATGAAGGCACACGCTGTTATCCTCGCCACGGGTGGCTTTGAACAAAATCAAGAGATGCGCAATAAATATCACACTGTACCAACGGAAGTTGCCAGTTCATTGACACCGGACTGCGCCAACGAAGGAGACGGAATATTGTTAGGCCAGATGATTGGTGCGGACATAGGTAACATGGGGAACGCGTGGTGGGTTCCGACCATAAGGCTACCTGGAAAATGCAATACAGAACTAGCGGGGCAAGTATTTTTCGATCGTAGCCGTCCGGGTGTGATCTGTGTCAATCGTCTAGGCAAGCGATTTTGCAACGAGGCCCTTTCCTATGATCGTTTTGGAAATGCGATGATCGAGGACCATCGCAAGACAGGAGCCAATCTACCATGTTGGATGATATTTGATGCTCAATATCGGAAAAATTTCCCTGCGAGTGATATCCTGCCAGGATGGGTGCGCTCCGATAATTGGCTTCCCCCAGAATATTGGGACAATATTATCTACCGTGCCGATTCGATTGACGAATTAGCACGCAAGATAGGTGTTGATCCGATAGTATTGACGACGACTATTAACAATATGAATTCGTACGCTAAGTCAGGCATTGACCCTGAGTTTCATCGTGGCGAGACTGATTTTGATAAATTTTTCGGAGATGCTCGCGCAACGCCCAATGCAAATCTGGGGCCGATAGACAAGGCACCGTTCTATGCCATCAGGTTGGAACTGGGGGACATTGGAACTAAAGGTGGATTGCGCGTCGATGAGTATGCTCGAGTGCTAAACACGGCCGGTGACCGTATTAATGGTTTGTATGCTACAGGCAATACGACGAGTTCGTTATTTCTTGATGTTTACCCTGGGGCTGGTAGTACGCTCGGTCCCGCGCTGGTCTTCGGATTCGTTGCTGCCAATCATGTAGCTGATATGCTCGCTAACCGAGATCACACGTCAAAGAGTTCAAGTTAATGGCCTTGCTGCGAAGAAGAGGGTCCTCAACATATTTTTACTGATGACTTTTTAGGCAAGTTTTAAGTTCGAAAACTCGTGGCCTTTCATCATGAAAGTAACATGGTACTTTTTGTTTAAAGTTTTTATAAACTGATCGGGAATTCGGCACTTGCCAGTATTACGCGGCGTTCTGCTAGAAGGTATCTGGACTGATGTCATCTATGTGATAGTCGAGACGACTATGGTTGTAGAAGACCTTAATGCGGAAGAATAGAACAACGCGTGCGATATCTTGTGTCTTGTAGAATCGTTTTTGTACCTGCGCTTTTTTTGAGGCTGCTAAGAAACTTTTCTACTAATTGATGAAAGCTGCCGCTAGCAATTTACGGATATTGATATAGTGTGGACACACTCTGCATGGCAAAGAACCTTGATAAAGTGTTATTTGACTTGAGTTCTCAGAAATATTACGCTGGACTTTTAGGCATACTATAGCGCTTCTCTGCGGTGCAACGAAGTCGAACGTATAGCTGCGGCGCGCGCGCTTGACTTGAAGTTAATTTGTCGTCTATTGATCTATCTTATCGGATGGAGCAGTATAGATCCATAGGCTTATTGTGTCGAATCACTAATCTAGCGAGCAATTCGGCTATCGAGTCGCTCTGTGATTTTCATCAAGATGGTGTTATCAGCCGTCTTACGCGAATCTTGTTTTCACTAAGGACACTTATGTGTTTTTGAAGGGGACAAAAAACTCCCGAAAAGATTTGAATTTTGCGAATCACGAGAAACAACTTGATTTCTAAAATTGGCACGCGATTTGCTACAACTGAGATAACTTCATACAAACAAGACATAGGAAAAACATTTTCCATGGCAATTAAACCCGAGTCAGTTTGGCCCATTAAGAGGTCACTTGAAGATTTCGCAACAGGCGATGTTGTCATCTCATCTGCGCGAACAATCGAGGCCTCACATATATCAGGTTTTGCAGGTTTAACCTTTGAATTCTATTCGCTACACCTCGATGAGGCGTATGCAAAAGCAACCTCATTTGAAGGAAGAATCGCACATGGGCCGCTGACATTCTCTATTTCTTCCGGGCGGGTTTATCTCTCAGGCTACTATGGCATGGCAATTCAAAATATGTAGGAATATCAGAACAAGCGGGCACCTTGATCGGTTCGCCCAACCAAACGCAACCTTAGTTTTGCAAAAGCAACATAACAACCGTACCAGGAGACTCTATGAGCCGCGTTATACTTGAACACGCGAATTTGATTGATGGTGCAGGCGGGACAACTTCCGGCATTACCATCATTATCGAGAGGGATCGGATCGCTGATATCGTCGCCGGCACTGTCGAAAAGAGTATCGATGACATCGTTTACGATCTGACAGATAAAACAGTAATGCCAGGAATGTGTATCGGACATTTTCACGCTGAGTATAACGGTCTAGGCACCATGCCTGGCTTCAGCCTGGGATCCGAACGTCCCCCTGGCGTTACTATGGCTTATGCTATAAAGAATATGCGAATCGCCCTAAACGCCGGATTCACTTCCGCGTTGGGTACGGCATGCGTATATGATACCGACGTCTGCTTAGAGATGGCAATGGCAGAAGGCGTGTGCGAGGGGCCGCGAATCGTGCCTTGCAGTCCCCATATTGTTGCGACCGGCGCGCACTTTCCAGCTACACCGTGGTGGATCGAGGCTAAGAATCTAGGACTCGAGGGAGGTCAGTGCACGGGCCCAGACGAATTTCGCAAGTTCATCCGTCTGCAAGCGCAGCGTGGTGCACGCATGATGAAGCTGCTGCCGTCAGGAGGTCATGGATTTCCACACACTCACGGAATGCGTAACATTAGCTTGGATGAGTTAAAAGCAGCGATTAACGCAGCTCATGAGCGGGGTGCCTGGATCCGAGGTCATGTGAATTATAAAGATCAGATCATAGAGTGCATCGAAAACGGTATCGATATCATCGATCATGCCGATGATCTTGATGACGAATGCATTGAGGCTATGATCAAACACGGTACCTACTATTGCCCAACAATTGGCATGACGGTGATGACAATTCGTTGGGACGATACAAAACCGTACTTTGACTTTATGCAATATTATCCCAAGGATGAAGCATATATTGAGCGCACCGGAAAAATACTACAACGAGCCCAAAAAGCCGGTGTCAAGATGCTGATTGGCGATGATTATGGCCCGAAATACGGATTTTTTCCAAATTTTTGGGGCGATGAAATTAACATGTTCGTCGACGAAATGGGTTTTGAGCCTGCCGCTGTGATTGAAATGGTCACTGCCAACGGTGCACACTTCTTTAATGACGATACCGGCACAATTGCCAAGGGAAAGATCGCTGACCTTTTGGTTCTCGATTTCGATCCAATGAAAGATGGGTTAAAAGGCTTTTCCGATCCAGCCAAGAATATTTTATCCGTAATGAAATCGGGAATCTTCGCAAGGTCGACTCTCGTCCCTAAAGCACGTTCATGAGAACGTGTGATGGTCAGGGTGCTGGCGATGCTATCGTTAATGATAGTCAAACTATACACGAATCGTGAACAATTCGAGTTCGTCTTGAAATGGTTGAATAATACATCTGCGTATCAGGAAATTCCTTGTAATTTTCGGGAACGAAATCAATATTATTTTGTGTTCAGCAGGGACCTACATAGGCACACTATCGTCCAAAAATAGCTTCAGCGTTGACGTTCTTGTTAATACAATTCTATGCACTTTCGCAGCGGTCTTTTTTAGTAAACCTAAAGCTCCTTTCGAGGTGAGAATACAAATAAAAAATATGACAAAAAATCATACTAAATCAATATATTATCAATATTTATAGATGCTAGTGAGGAGATAATAGAAATGCAAGATCAAGATATAACCCCTGCTGGGGAAGGTGCTATTATTGAAGAGCCGCTTATACTTGGTTCAGCTGATGCAGTTCAATGGGATGTCGAAGCCGATGTAATTGTTGTTGGCTTCGGAGGCGCAGGTGCCTGCGCGGCGATCGAAGCTGCAGATCAGGGCTGCAATGTTGTTATCGTTGATCGCTTCGAAGGCGGTGGAGCTACTGCCTTGAGCGGTGGAGTCCATTATGCTGGCGGAACGAAAGTTCAAGCTGAAGCGGGCATTGTAGACCGTGCTCAAGACATGTACAACTACTTGCGGATCGAGACTGGAGATGCCGTGAGTGATGAAACATTATTGCGCTTTTGCCACGAAAGCGGCTCAAACATAGAATGGCTTCGATTTCTGGGGGTTGAGTTCGGTGGGAACCCATATACAAGCAAGACAGTATACCCGCCGGATGGTCATTTCCTTTATTATTCTGGAAACGAGCCATTGCCAGCATATGCTGCTAAAGCAAGACCGGCAGTACGAGGCCATCGCGTCGTCGGCAAGGGTTATACCGGTCACGTCTATTTTTCCATATTAAAAAAGGCGGTAGAACAACGCTTCATTCCTATACAGCGCCATACAAAAGTAGTCCGCTTAGTTCAGGATACTGATCGACGAGTAATAGGTGTTGAAGCGATAGCACTGCCGGTAAGACATCACAAAGATCATCTTCGGCAATATAAAAACGTTGGCCCAATGCCGTTCACTTTCGAAAAGGCCGAAAAATCTATCGCTCGAGCCCGGACATTAGAGAATGAAAATGGGCTACGTATTCGCTTGCGAGCAAGGCGGGGAGTGATATTAACAACTGGTGGTTTCTGTTATAACACCCATATGCTTAAACAGTATATGCCGAACTATGCTAAGTTTGCCTCAGCGATGTTGCGTATGGGATCAATGGGTTGCGACGGCAGTGGCATTCAACTTGGACAATCTGTTGGTGGTGAAGGCCGCAAACTGTCGAACAACTTCTACGGCCGAATCATTTCTCCCCCCGCGGCATTTGTCGAAGGTATGATCGTCAATCGGCATGGCCGGCGTTTTTATAACGAGGATGCCTATAACGCTGAATTAGGCGAGGCCATTGCTGAGCAACCGGACGGAATGGCTTGGCTGATCCTGGACGCCGAGGTGTGGCGCAAGTTGCGTAAGCAATTGGTGCCGAAGGGTGATGGTCAATTCGTCCAGTGGTATCTCCCCGCGTTGGTTAATGTGATTTTCGGGGGCAGCCGTAAAGGGCGAACGCTGTACGCACTAGCAAAAAAATGCGGAATCGATGAAAGGGGGTTGCAGGAAGAGGCTCAGACCAGTCACGCTACCATAGCATCTGGTCACGGTGATCCCCTTGGGAAATCGAGCGATTATTTTCGTGCCTTGGGTGAAGGCCCATACCATGCAATTAATATGTCCGTTTGGAATAAATTCATGTTAGCGCCGTTCCTGACTCTCGGGGGACTCACCGTGGGAGAGATGAGCGGGCAAGTCATCAGCGTCGATGGCAAGCCGATCCATGGACTGTATGCAGCTGGTCGCGCCGCCATCGGCGTATGTGCTAACCGATATATGAGTGGCATGTCTCTCTCCGATGGGGTGTTTTCTGCACGCCGTGCAGCGCGTCATATCGCCGGCAGAACGCTTGACACGGAATGCCCTGCTGGAGACTTCAGCTAAAAATGCTTGTGTCCATTGGACGAACACAAAATAGGAGCCTCATATGAGGGATGTATATGTAGTCGGTACTGCAATGACAGCATTTGGGCGGTTCGCAGATGCCACTGTAAAAGGCCTGACCGAGTTCGCAGTCTCGGCTGCGATCAAGGACTCAGGTCTCGTGCACTCTAATATTGGTGCAATTTTTTACTCCAATACTTCGCAATCTCCGCTCGAGGGGCAACACATGATTGCGGGGCAAGTTGCGCTGCGACCGCTCGGTTTCGAACGCATACCAATTATCAATGTTGAGAATGCGTGTGCGAGTTCGACCAGTGGCCTTCATGCGGCCTTCGCCTACATTCGCGCAGGCATGTGCGATGTGGCTTTGGTCGTTGGCGTTGACAAAATGACACACCCGGATAAGGCAAAAAGTCTTGCACTATTCGATGGTGCTTGGGATGTTCATTGCGCTGATACGGCCTATGCGAAGGTCATGGAGATGGGAAGAGGTATTTCCTCCCCTTCAGATCAAGAGGACTTAGCGAATCGCAGTGTGTTCATGGACATCTACGCTGCTCTCGCACGTTTTCATATGAAAACGTTCGGAACCACTGAGCGGCAAATTGCTGCTGTCTCCTCAAAGAACCACTATCATTCCACCTTCAATCGGCTCGCGCAATATCAGAAGAATATGACCATCGAGGAGGTATTAAAAGCTCCTATGATAACGTGGCCGCTGACCTTGCCAATGTGTGCTCCTGTAACCGATGGAGGTGCAGCTATTGTTCTGACTGCAGGCGACGTGATGGCAGCCGAAGCTAGAAAACGCGCGGTCAAGATCCGCGCAAGCGTATTGGCTTCCGGCACCAACAGGGGCTACGAAGAGTACGGAAAGAATATTTGCCATCTCGCAGCGACGCAGGCCTATGAGATTGCTGGTATAGAGCCGAAAGCGATTTCGGTAGCTGAGGTGCATGACGCTTCAGCTTTTGCTGAAATTTCTCAAATTGAGAATCTCGGTTTTGTTGAATTCGGCGAAGGCGGCCCTGCTAGTGAGCGTGGTGACACTAAACTGGGCGGCCGCATTCCGGTCAATGTTTCGGGTGGACTCGAATCGAAAGGTCATCCAATTGCAGCGACAGGGTTGGGGCAGATTTTCGAGTTGACACGCCAGCTCCGGGGAGAGGCGGGCGCTTCGCAGGTTCCGAATGCCCGCTTCGCTATCGCGGAGAATGGTGGGGGGTTTCACGGCTTTGAGGAAGGAGCCGCCTGCATCACAATCTTGGAGGGTCCTAGTACATGAACATCGCCATTCTCTTGCAAACTGCAGCGTCCTCGTTCGCACATCGGCCAGCTATTTCTTTTGGTGACCAGCTCTATGCCTCGTACGAACAATTTGGTGACAGGGTCGCCCGGATTGCCGCTTCCATCCGGTCCGCAGGACTCGTCAAAGGCGATAGAGTAGGTATTGCCATGACCAATGCGCCCGAGTATCTCGAGATCCTATTTGGTATTTGGCATGCTGGACTTTGTGCTGTTCCTATGAATGCAAAACTGCATGAACGTGAAGTTAATTATGCACTCGAACATTCGGGGTCTCGCTGGTGTTTCATTACACAAGATCTGTCTGTCAAGCTAGCATCGTTGCCAGAGTATGTGCCGTCAATTGAACGAGTCATTGTCGCTGGCAGCGATTCATATCGCGACCTTTTTTCGTCCACTCCCATGCCAATCGCCGAAGTCGAAGCTCGTGATCCCGCCTGGCTGTTCTATACGAGTGGCACGACCGGTAGGCCCAAAGGAGCAACATTAACCCATCACTCTTTAATGGCAATGACGCTACGCTACTTTGCTGATATCGACGAAGTCACCGAGCAAGACTGCATGCTCCACGCTGCGCCTATGTCACATGGCGGCGGGCTTTACGCCTTACCTCACATAGCCAAGGCTTCGCATCATGTCGTACCTGTTAGCACTGGCTTTGATCCGACCGAAATTTTTGAGTTGACTCATCTCTATAATAATCTTACTTTTTTCGTCGTACCGACGATGCTTAATCGTTTGGTTAATCATCCCGCTGTATTACAAGCCAATCTCAACGGAGTTAAGACCATCTTCTACGGTGGGGCTCCAATGTATGTGGAAGATCTCAAACGCGCCATCGATACCTTCGGTCCAAAACTTGTCGGCATTTATGCTCAAGGTGAAACGCCCAATACGTTGACATTTCTGTCTAAACGAGCCCATGCCGATGTCGGTAACCCGCGGTATGAGGAGCATTTGTCTTCAGTGGGCATTGCTCGAACAGGCGTCAACCTTCGAGTCGTTGACGACCATGGCAAGGATTTGCCATTAGGCGAAATAGGAGAGATCATTACACGTAGTGATGTTTGCATGGACGGGTATTGGAATAATCCTGAGGCTACAGAAAAAACGCTGCGGGATGGTTGGCTCTTTACTGGTGATATGGGCTGCATTAGTGACGATGGTTATCTTAGTCTCAAAGATCGCTCCAAGGACTTGATCATTTCTGGCGGCAGCAATATATATCCACGCGAAGTTGAGGAAGTTTTGTTACTTCATCCTGGCGTACTAGAAGTTTCGGTCGTCGGCCGGCCCCATCACGATTGGGGAGAAGAAGTTGTTGCATTCATCGTTGTGAGATCTGGATACAATTTTTCAGTGGAGGAACTCGATGCTATTTGCATGGACAATATCGCTAGGTATAAACGGCCTAAAGAGTATATTATCCTGTCAGAATTACCTAAAAGTGACTATGGCAAGGTTCTCAAATCTGAACTTCGAAAGCTGCTCAAAAATAGCAACGATGCAAGTGAAGCGTGCCAAGTATTTACTGTCGATAGGGATTTAAATGCAGCAAGCGAGTGATTTTCTGAACGAATGTAGAAACCTATATCGATTGCTTTCAACTATGGACGAACGGGATCTATTGGTCGAGACCAAGTTCAAACACTGGACAGTCTCGGACATTCTTCGTCATTTGATCGTCTGGGACGAAGCTGCGCGTTTGACTATGCAAAGTGCAGAAGCGTTTCAGCACTTTTTTGGCCCTATCCCTGCTTATATAGAAGCCAACCGTATCAGGTTGTTCGAACGAAAGGTTGTGCCTGAACAAGGTATCAGCCTGACAAATCGCTGGTGGAGTAATTGTCAAAAAACGGCACAACTATACGCAACAGCTGATCCCAAAATACGTCTAAAATGGGGCGGACCGGATCTCAGTGCTCGAACCTGTATTACGTCGCGACTGATGGAAACGTGGTCTCACAGCCAGGCAATCTATGATGAATGGGGAATCGAGCGCCTAGACCATGACCGAATCAGAAATATCGTTCAAATTGGAGTGCAAACGTTCTCCTGGACCTTTCGGAACCGTGGAATGAATCCTCCAGGTCCGATTCCTACGCTGGAGTTGACAGCCCCCAGTGGCGTCTTGTGGCGTTGGCACAATGCTGAATCTGCAGAGCGCATCCTTGGCAGTGCTACTGAATTTTGCCAAGTTGTGACTCAAACAAGAAATGTCGCAGATACCCAGTTGCAAGTCGAGGGCTTTGTGGGAGGATCGTGGATGGCAATTGCACAATGCTTTGCCGGGCCGCCGTCTGATCCGCCGCTCCCGGGTGATCGTCGTCGCAACGTTTCGCGCGAAAGTTTGAACCCAAAAGTGTTAGATCATTAACTCGCCGGGCAATTACTTCTTCAATATATACGAAGGTAAGTGTCGAATTCCACATTAAGTGAGAATATTCCACAATTAGTGAGAATGGAATTTCACAATTAGTGAGTATACTTTTTGTCGATTTTTATAGTTAGTGGAAAATCCGTATTAATACGAATTTGCAAACAGGCTCCCATCTTTACAGGGCAGCCTGTTTTCATTTGGCCGCTGTTAGATGGTAGAGGGCAGTTTTATACCAATCGTATTTGACACGTTTTCATATCGCGAGGGTTAATAGCAAAGCATCTAACCAACAAGGTGGACGATTAAGAGTTTACAAATAGACATAAGTAGCTTAAAGGCTTGAATTTTTAGTATAATTAATAATAGGAATCAATATCATTATCATATAGATATTCATAATGTATTTTGGGAAGGGAGATTTACACATGTATGTCGACCAGAGCTATGTAGTTACATTCAAGCCCATTGAGTTTTTCGAGCAATCAGAAGGGGTGGATTTTGAAGCGGTATGGTATTTGACCGATAAGATTCGACAAGATGGTTCGTGGCTTGAGCCTATCATTGCAGAATCAGCATCCGGATTCATTATGGACGGCAATCACAGATACAGAGCAGCAAAAATGCTACATCTGAACTATCTTCCGTGCATATTGCTGGCATATTCAGACCCGCGAGTAGAAGTCCTTGATTGGGATACGGCCGAGCAATTTGACCAAGCATGTGTTCAAAATGCAATCAAATCAGGAAGAGTATTTTCGTATAAAACCACACGCCACATTTTTTCTCCTCAATTACCACAAGTCGATATTCAAATTGAACATTTGCGATAGTTGAATATATGCAGTGAATCTATAATTCAAAGGCAAGTTATGAAAATCTCCTTAGCTCGTAAAAAGTTAGGTTTGGCAATTCTATGTGGTTTTTCCAGCCCGTCACTTGCGCAGGTAGGTGATACTGCGCAAGTGACGAGGTTAACGCCGATCCAAGCAGTCAGCCAGCCGTCCCTACTACCCGAAGAACTCCCTGGGGGACAGACGGCGCGCGGTGGCCGAGCTGGTATTTTAGGGAACAAAGATGTTATGGATTTGCCTTTCAGTTTATCCAGTTATACCTCAAAATTATTAACAAACCAGCAGATGAGCACGGTCGCCGATGCATTGGCTTTAGATTCATCGGTGAGCGTGAGTCAAACCGGTGGGCAGGTCGATTCTTATTCGATCCGAGGCTTTCCAGTCGGTGAAGGGAATGTGGGTGAAATTGCCTATGATGGGATCTACGGAATAGCACCAAATTATCGTGTTTTTAATGAATATGTTGAGCGCATTGAGGTCCTGAAAGGTGCAACCGGCATGTTATACGGCATGTCTCCAGACAGCGGCGTAGGAGGCGTGATTAATGTGGTACCCAAAAGGCCTTTAGAAGAGGATTTAACCGAAGTCGGTGCCACGTATGGCATGCGATCTTTATGGGGAGGCCATGTTGACCTCAGTAGGAAATTTGGAGTGGAACGCAATGTCGGTATTCGTTTCAATGGGGGCTACAAAAAAGGTGCAACTCCGGTAAAACACCAACGCAAAGAAGATACCGTAGGGGCTTTAGCACTGGACTATAACAGCGACAAACTTCGTATAAATCTGGATATGCTCTATCAGCGTGAAGATTGGAAAAATCCATCGCGTGTCTATACTTTACCGGAAGGAGTGTCAGTACCCGATGCGCCCGATGGAGAGAATAGTCCAACCCAGCGGTGGGGATGGTCGAAGATGAAGGATCACTCCATCCTGTTTGGAGCCGAATACAACATTAATGATAATTTTTCTATTTACGGCAATGCTGGATATGGAAATTCACGCGTGAGTAGATTGTATGATCAAACGATAAATTTTATCAACGAGAACGGTGACTTTAATACGAAGCCACGCTATGCTGAGTTTGAAGTGAAACGTAATACCGCAAGTATTGGTGCCCGAGTTAGTTTTAACACTGCAGCAATTAGACATGATGTGAATTTGCAATATAGTGCTTTGAAAGTTATTAATTATCAAGGTAGTTTAGATGGGGCCTCAATCCTCTCTAACTTATACGACCCTATTTCTCACCCTTCTCAAGATATCGCTAGACCTGATATGCCAAAGCGCGCAGAAATTGACCTTTCTGGTATTTCGCTTTCAGACACACTTTCGATGTTTAACGAACGATTACAGCTGATTTTAGGCTTGCGCTATCAGAATGTAAATTCCAAAAACTATGATCCTGTAACAGGTGCAACAACAACTTCATATCGTAAGGATGCATTAACACCTTCTGTCGGCCTCATCTTCCGGCCCACGGATAACACAATGGTTTATGGAAGCTATATTGAAGGCCTGAGCAAGGGAGATGTAGCCCCTTCCAGTGCTTTGAATGCAGGTGAGACATTTGCTCCCTATAAAACAAAACAGTACGAACTCGGATTCAAAGCAGATATTGGAAATCTAAATGCTGGCGTCAGTCTGTTCCAGATTACTAAGCCCAGCGGCCAGCTTGAGGGCAATATATTTGATGTAAATGCGGAGCAACGCAATCGTGGCCTCGAGCTCACTCTCCAAGGGGAATTAACTAAAGGGCTTAGAGTCTTCAGTGGCGCAACTTTCCTTGATGCTGAACTAACCAAGACGAATAATCCGGCCACGAAAGGCCATCGTCCAGTGGGTGTCCCGCGGTTCCAAGCGAATCTTGGAATGGAGTGGGATGTGCCCAAAGCAACTGGTCTGACGTTAATGGGTAATGTTATATATTCCGGGAAACAATATGTTAATCAGACGAATACAGCAAACTTGCCCGCTTGGACCCGTGTCGATGTAGGTGCACGTTACAATACTCAAATTAGTGGGAAAGCCGTGGCTTTACGAGCGAACCTGCAAAATGCCTTTAATAAAAAATATTGGTCTGGTGTAGCCTCCTACGGATCTTTCTCATTAGGAAGCCCAAGGACGCTGCTCGTCTCCGCAGAAATGGAATTTTAAATCGTAGTAAAAATTTTCCCCTGTATGAATAATTTAATATCTAAATCTATTAGCTGGTTTTGTGCGGTATTTCTAGTACTGACATGCAATATCGCCTGGCCAGCCAGCACAGTGGAGTCTGCATCTACGGTACAGGACATAACAGGCAGGACAGTTAAGATAAAGCTCCCTGTGCAGCGTGTCATGCTCGGAGAGGGCCGCATGCTTTACCTTACGTCTATTCTAGATACTGATCATCCATTGGATAGAATAGTAGGATGGCGTAAAGACCTAATGCAAACAGACCCTGATACCTACAAAGAGTACCAAGAGAAATTTCCGCAGATCGAAAAACTACCAATAATAGGAGGCTTTAACGATGGATCATTTAGTATAGAACAAGCGCTTTCACTGAAACCTGATGTTCTCATTCTTAACGTTGAGTCCAAGCGAGCGGCAGAAGATGGCCAGTATATTCAAAAACTTGCTACCCTGAATATACCGGTCGTATTTGTAGATTTCCGAAACGATCCGACAAAAAATACGGTCCCATCCTTGCGAATTTTTGGGAAACTCTTTGGAAAGGAACAGCGAGCCGAGGAGTTCCTCAAATTTTATAAAAATCAGACCAAACTCGTTACCGATGTCATTGAACACATAAATCCCAAAAGGCCAACCGTGTTTCTGGAACGTATCGGAGGCTACACTGATGATTGCTGTTTAAGTTTTGGAAATGAGAATTTTGGCCGATTCGTGGAGCTGGCTGGAGGTGATAACATTGCAAAAAATATTATTAAAGGCACATTTGGCCAAGTCAATCCAGAACAGATAATAGCGTCTTCGCCTGAATACGTCATTGTCACCAGTGCAAATTGGAGCGCCATTGCGCCCAATGGCGAGTGGATTGGTGTCGGACCAGGAGCAGATTTGTCAGTCGAAAAGAGTAAACTTAAAAACTATGCTAGCCGTACAGTATATAAAGATACAATCGCTGCAAAAAACAATCATATTTATGCTGTATGGCACCAATTTTATAATAGTCCATATCAATTTATTGCCATCCAACAATTCGCTAAATGGCTACACCCAGACCTTTTTAAATCTTTAAATCCGGACGAAAACTTCAAAGTGCTCCATGATAGATTTCTTCCTATACCCTATAAAAAAGGCTATTTTTTAGGGCTTGCTGATTAAATGCATACATCCGAAGACATCGCCCAAGTCAGTAGGTACGCCCCTCAGTCAACACAGTATATAAAAACTATCTATCGTAAGACGGCCATTTTGACGGTCCTGGCAGTGCTACTGTTCTTGAGTTTCGTATTTGACCTTGCGATAGGCCCATCTCAATATGCGTTTTCTGAAGTACTGAATGCGTTATTTCTCTTTGATTCGTCCAATGAACAGATAAAAACTGTGCTTTGGGAGATTCGAATGCCAGTGGCGCTCATGGCTGTCCTCGTGGGCGCTTCATTATCAGTTTCGGGTGCCCAGATGCAAACCATTCTGAATAATCCGCTCGCGAGCCCTTTTACTCTTGGGATTTCTGCTGCTGCGAGTTTTGGAGCGGCGCTTGCCCTGGCGTTCGGGGTAAAAATACTACCTGGAATATCAAACTATATCGTACCCCTAAATGCCTTTTTTATGGCTGCGCTCTCTGCATTGCTTATCTTCTTTTTAAGCAAACGGCGGGGAGCCACCACAGAAACAGTGGTACTACTGGGTATCGCACTCGTTTTTTCCTTTAACTCGCTGCTTGCTGCCGTTCAGTATTTTGCATCCGAGCAGGCCGTTGCTGCAGTGGTGTTTTGGACAATGGGAAGCTTGACCAAAGCGACCTGGGGAAAACTCGCATTAATTGGCCTATCTTTGGTATTTGTTCTACCCATTTTTTTTAGACGAGTTTGGATACTTACCTCCCTACGTTTGGGAGATGAAAAAGCTGCTAGTTTCGGAGTAAACGTAGGCTATATCAGACTGGAGACTCTCATATTAACGAGTCTTCTGGCGGCGCTACCCGTTGCCTTTGTCGGTACGATTGGATTTATCGGTCTGGTTGGTCCGCATATCGCCAGGATGATCATTGGAGAGGATCAACGTTTCTTCCTGCCGGCGTCACTACTCATGGGATCTTTAATTTTATCGTTAAGTTCAATTTTGAGTAAAACGTTAATATCGGGCGCCATTTTCCCCATAGGGATAGTTACCTCTATTATCGGGATTCCGGTATTCTTCTCTTTGATCCTGGCCAGCAAAAAAGCATAGCTATGACTTTACAAATCGCGAGCCTTGGTGCAAGCTACGGGCGCAATCAAATTCTGAGCGAGGTCAGCACTCCTCCCATCCCGTTTGGAAATATTGTTTCGGTAGTCGGGCCCAATGCTGCGGGAAAATCTACGCTATTTAAACGCATAGCCGGATTGATGCAAGGTCCAGGAGAGGTGATAATAGATAAAACAAAGGAGAAACGGGAACCGACAATTTCCTATATGCCTCAAATATCTTACTCAACCGCTCGTATTACAGTATTCGAATCGATTGCTTTAGCACTCAAACAGGGCAGCAGTAAGTGGAAACTATCAGGTACAGAATTGGAACGTGTCGATGCAATATTGCATTCGATTCAGATAGAAAATCTGGCATTCAAAAATATCGGGGATTTAAGTGGTGGGCAGCTACAACTAGTATCGCTTGCGCAAACGCTCATACGCGATCCAGATATTGTGCTAATGGATGAACCAACCAGTGCTTTGGATATGCGTCGTCAGATCCAAGTGCTTGATTACATACGCGAATTAGCAAATGGCCAGAAAAAACTGATATTTATTGCAATTCATGATCTAAATCATGCACTGCGGTTTTCTGATCTATGCATGGTAATCTCCGGTGGGTCTTTAGCCGCTTTTGGGAAAAGCGATATCGTCATTGACTCATCAATGCTCAGAAATATTTATGGAGTTTCTGCAAGAGTAGAAGATACTTCCATTGGTTTTAAACAGGTACTAGTTGAATCTATCGTCTGACATAAAAGCCAATCTCTTTGGAAGGTAACGAGCAGTAATACCGATGAATATAGATGTTAATAAATAAGCACTGAAGACAAAAAAGTACGTTTTTTCTAAACCATACATCTGACCGAACATAGCGCCTAGTGCAATACCTGAAATTGACGAAAACTGAGAAACGCTCTGACTAACACCCAATACCACGCCTTGGTTAGTACGATTTGCAATTCTCGATATCGTTGCTACGACAATGGGCTGAGTTCCGCCTAACAAAATACCCCACACAACGTATAAGCCAATAAAGACATCTACATTTCTAGTAACCGCTGCGACTATCACAACCAAGCCACAACCGAAAACGATAAACAACAGTTTGACCAAAGTTCCCCGTAACGATTCATTCTCAAATATACGCGCCCATAACGGGGCTGAGATAATAAAACCTAGAGCCAGTGCTCCATACGCAATGCCTGTGGTTGTGTGAGAAACCTCAAAAACGGAGCTCACATAACGTGAAAATACCGTCTGTGGAATCATTCTAGAAAGTAGCAAACCACCTAATACCAAATAAAGCGGAACGAGACTGGACAGTGCAAGGGGTTTCTCCGCTGCAGCAATATGTTGTGGGTCTCCGGTAAGGGCTTGGCAAATTCGCGAATGGCTGATGGTGAAGAGCGCGTTGCACTGGGTATGCGACCGAAGATAGATGTCTTATTCATTAGATGACGATTCGTCAGGCACTAACCCAGGTCTATACCCGACGTCATCTGGGTCCTCGTCGACGCGGTTGAGAACGAACAGATGGCCAACATATAAATTGATGGCCGCAAAAACGAGATCTCCATTATTATCAGTTAGCCAGCGGCGAATTCTCACCAGTACCTCACCGACCGGGCGGTCAAACAAGGCAGCAACCTCTAAGTCGGCTCTCGCTATGGTGATCTCTTGTCGATAGCGAATGATCCGCGGCTTTGCATATCGTCGGACGAGATCACTTATTTTTGCCTCAAGATCAGCATCTTTAGGAAATTTGGTGTAGATGTTCTGGGCCACGTACACATCGGATAAATTAAACTTTTCACTGTCTAGATGATGCATCCGGAGAATGCGCGTGTACGAAATTGGTCTTTCTTGACACCCTTCCTCGGCGGATGCTAATTCCTTCGGCAATGCCATTTGCTGAGTTCGCCGAAGCAGCCGAACTTGCTGATCCTGCATCGCAGGGATATTGCTGAGCTGCGTTCCTTCTTGTACGAAAGTCCCCTTACCGCGGGTGCTTGTCAGGAGTCCATCATCGACCAGCAGTTGCAACGCTTGACGGACGGTGTTTCGAGAGACGCTGTACTGCTCACAAAGCTCTGGAAGCGTTGGTAACTGTGTTCCGGGAGCCCATTCTCCCTTTGCAATTATGTCCTGAAATACGGCTGCTAACCTCAAATAGTGAGCGATCCTCCCTGTGTGAGCAGGGTTGCTGGGCGTGCGGTTATTGTGCCTGTTGAAAGAAAAAGCGCGGTGAGGCGCAGAAGAGTCTTGCGTTGGTTTCATAAAAGTACTATAGTAGGTTCTATTGATCGTATAGGGGTGTGTTCTCCATTATGTATCAGCTGATATATATGTGCAAGTGAGTAATCATTAATGGGGTGCAGTCTATATCGCATAGTTTGATTGATGGGGAAGCATTAAGCAAAATTTGTTGGGCAAAATTTCAAAGTGTGTTTCTGGGGTTTTGGCAACAATAACCGTCTATCAAAATTGCTTAAGTTAATACTAATGATTTTAGCGAGATCTCCATTGTGGTGTTGGTTGCTGCCTTGGGACTCCAAATAAAAGGAGTAACTGCAGATGTATACAGGCAAGCACAGCGCTGACATAGTACGTATAGGTACTGGCGCCAGTTTTTCGGAAGAGCGAATCTATCCTGGTGTACAGTTGTTGAAGTATTCTAAACTAGACTACCTCGTTTGCGAATGTTTAGCTGAGCGTACGATTGCACGAGAGACGCTCAGTCGCGAGCGCAATCCTGAGCTTGGATACTGTCCAATGCTGGAGGAACGTATGATGGCCTTTATGCCTCTCTGTATCGAACAGAGTGTGCGGGTTGTCAGCAATATGGGTGCCGCCAATCCCATAAGTGCAGCCAAAGTGGTGCAACGCGTTGGTCGGGAACTGGGTTTGGGCGACGTTTCGTGTGCCGTAGTGTCTGGAGATGACGTTACAGAGCTATTAAAGAGGCATCCGGAGTTACCATTAATGGATAATTCCGGTCCACTTGAACAGCTGTTGCCGCGAATGGCTTCCGCGAATGTTTATCTTGGGGCAGACGTCATAGCCCAAGCGTTAGATACAGGGGCGCAGGTTGTGATAACTGGCCGCGTCGCCGACCCGTCGTTATATCTCGGCGTGCTGCTACATCATTTCTCATGGTCATACTCGGATATGAGTAAGTTAGCTGCAGGTTTGATAGGTGGCCACTTGTCAGAGTGTGGCACTCAAGTGACCGGCGGATATTTCGCCGATCCAGGAAAAAAGGATGTGCCCAGGCTGGCGGACATAGGCTATCCATACATTGACGTAACTCGTTCCGGCGATGTAACTGTAAGCAAAACCCCGGGCTCTGGAGGTCGTGTCGACCGCATGACTTGCACTGAACAACTTCTTTATGAACTCCACGATCCCGCAAACTATATTACCCCGGACTGTGTCGTCGATGTGACCAATATTTCATTCACGGAAGAAGGCAAAGACCGTATACGTGTAACGGGAGTACTTGGTAAACCTCGTACCGACACATATAAGGCGGTTATTGGCTATTTCGATGGATATATTGGTAGTGGTGAAGTTTCCTTTGCGGGTCCGAACGCAGTTGGGAGAGCACGCCTCGCAGCGGAGGTCGCCCAGGAACGATTCCGGCTTGAAGGAGGGGTTTGCACCGAAATGCAGATCGACCTGATTGGGATAAATTCATTGCACCAAAATATATTGCCTCATTCTGTTCCGTACGAGGTCCGATTACGCATCGCGGGTCGCTGCCCTGATCGCCGCTCCGCATTACTACTCGGTGAGCAAGTTCGTCACATGACGGTCCAGGGCCCATGTGCTGCGGGTGGGCCGATCAATCATGGTGCTCGAGAGGTGCTGGCCGTTGCAAGCGTGCTTGTGCCGCGCAAATGGGTGAAGACCCAAGTTACGCTGGAGGGTATGCAATGAGCAGAACCGTCAAAGTATATGACCTTGCGCACTCACGCTCCGGCGACAAAGGAAATATATCAAACATTGTCGTTGTAGCGTATGACGATGACGGCTGGGAAATTCTCAGTCGGCTTCTGACCAGTGAGCGTGTTAAGCAGGCCTATAGTAGCGTTGCCGAAGGACCGGTAATTCGATATGAGCTTCCAAAGCTACGTGCGCTCAATTTCGTAATTCACAATGCGTTGGCTGGGGGTGTCACACGCTCGTTGCGATTGGATCCTCATGGGAAATCCTTGAGCAGCATCGTTTTATCTATTGTACTACCTTTGGAGAGCTGAATATTGTGAATATCAGTCTACCGCTGCCACTCGAAGGCGCATGCGATTGCCATGTCCATGTATATGGGTCTAAGCAACTTTACCCGGTTAAGGACGAAAGTAGATACAGCTGGTACGACTCACCGGTGTCCGCGCACCAAGCCTTCGCAAGAAAGAGCGGAATCAGCCGTGCTGTCATCGTTCAACCAAGTATATACGGAACTGAGAACCATTGTACTCTTGACGCGGCGGCAAGTCTCCAGGGTGCGGGCAGGGCAGTCGTTGAAATTGATGAGAACGCCATCACTGACGCAGAGCTTGACATCATGCATGCCAGTGGCGCGCGCGGCGTACGTTTGACGATTGCACTGGCAGGTCTGCCGGACGATTCACTGTACCAGAGAACGGTCGTTCGCATTCAGGCGACTGCACTTCGCGTTGCGAGGAACAATTGGCATATCGAAGTGATGACGCCAGGCTGGCTTTCTGTTCGGCTAATTCCAGTATTACGGGACACGGGGTTGAAGTATTGTTTCGGTCATGTAGCGGGCCTTCGGCCTGAAATGGGTTCAGTCTCAGAGGAATTTCGAGCCATCTGTAGCGAGTTATCTCGAGGCGATCGATGTTACGTCAAGTTATCGGCGTTTTATCGCCTCTCCAAGCTATCGGGATATGACGACCTGCGCCCGATCCTGCGCTCGTTAATGATGGATGTGCCGACCCGACTATTGTGGGGTACCGACTTCCCACATCCAAAGTACTCGGCCAAGGTAACGCCTGAACAACAATTGCAGGTACTTCTCGACTCCGTGTCCGATATTGAGACGCTCACACAGATCTTAGTTCATAACCCGCAACATTTTTACGATTTTGAGAATAAGGACCAGACTGCTGAAGCTCGTAGTCGTTGACTCTGAAAGGACTAGTAGCGAGTCAGGCGCTTTCATGATGGAGGATGAGATCGGGTGATACCAGTATCGCTAGTGGTTGCGCATCTCTCGCCGGAAACAACAATTCAGAGGATAGAGACATGAAGATTTCAAGATTACTTATAAGTGCACTGATGGCAACTTGTTTCCTAGCCACGGCGCAGGAGCCATACCCTTCTCGTCCCGTAACTCTTGTGCTGGGGTTTGCACCTGGAGGGGCTGGTGAGCAAGTCGTTAGACCGTTGGAAAAGGAGCTAGCCACTCAGTTAGGAAAGCCTTTGATTCTGGAGCATCGACCAGGTGCTACGGGTGCAATCGCAGCCTCGGCGGTGGCACGTGCAAGTCCGGCGGGCTATACATTACTAATTGCCGGCACGGGAGGCCATGCCATACTCCCCGCTATTTCTCCAAAACTGAACTTCGATCCCGTCAATGACTTTACCCCAATCGCTGCGCTGTGCGGGGGGCCGAATGTCTTGCTGGTCAACAATGATCTCCCTGTAACAAATCTCGAACAGGTAATTAGCTATGCTAGGCAGCATCCGGGCAAACTTAATTTTGGTTCGACAGGCCACGGTAGTTCACTGCATATGAGTGGAGAACTACTAAAGCAAATGGCGAATATTGACATTGTACATGTTCCCTTTCAAGGAGGCGGACCCATGATGGTTGCCCTTCTAAGCGGACAGATTCAAATGGCGTTTGCGAACCTACCCGCGGCTCTAGCGCAGATCCGTGGAGGTCAAGTGCGAGCAATCGCTGTAACGAGTCCTCAAAGGTTTCCTGGAACCCCGACAATTCCGACTTTTGCGGAGAGTGGACTACCTGGCTATGAGGTGACGTCTTGGTATGCTTTATTTGGGCCAAGAAATATGCCACAGCCAATTGTAGAGCGCTTAAATAAAGAGATCAATGCGGTTCTGCACAGCGCGGACTACAAAGCCAATTTACTCGTAAACGGCTTGATCCCCATCGGAGGAACACCGGCTGACCTACGCTATATGCTAGCTAAAGAGATAAGTAAATGGCGCGAGGTCGTACGCGCGCTCAATATTTTGAAAAATGGAAGTTGAGCACGTTTGGATTGTTGTGCTAAAACATGAGTTAGAATTCCGCGAATACGCTAGGCTTTGAGCAGACGTATTTCACCTTACAGGCTACGTCTGAGGGGCTGGGTTTCGTATGGTATCGCTATTCTTGGGTATAGACGATATCATTTCCGGCCGCATCTGTGTACCATTCGATCCACTTAGTGTAAAGCGGCGGACGTACTACGCCAACAGCGTTATGATACCCAAGGACAGAGTTATGATCGTTGAATTTTGCGAATGGTTGCAACCAGAAGGCCGTGATACGGAGCAGTTAATCGGTGTGATCCATAGACATCAATTCAACTTTGGTAGGCTTGAGGTCGAGTCTATAGTTTTGTTCTTGTATGCGTTCTTTTCTGTGATCGGTACTCGATTAGAACAGCATTAGAATACTGAGTCTGTTCAGATAGTTCGAAGTATTTTCCCATCGGCGTTTTTCCATTATTAGCACTGTCAGGACGTTCCCTGTTGTAATAATACTGCCACTCTGGAAGTAAATCATCCAGAGTATTAATTGTCAGATCAACGGTCGCATAAAATTCTGCCTTGTCGGTTTTTTGAGACCGTTCTACTTTCCTTTTTAGGTGTGGAAAGGTAGGTTTAATGGGGCGAAATTTGATTCCATGCTTTTGGAATTTTTCCTGTACTTTGATGGCAAAAAACTCTCGCCCAAGTTCAGTCTGAATGCGTTGAATTGGAAACGGCATATCTTCAATTACACAATTAATAAAATCCAGGGTATTTTCTGTAGTTCGCCGACGGTAAAGTCTTAGAACCCTGTAGCGAGTGCAGTCATCGACCGAAGAGTATTGGTACAAGTTAGGTCCGATTCTGCATGTATCCATTTGGACACGATCCGTAAGCATCCAGTGAAGTCACCTTGCAAGGTCTTATCGGGGCTGCCAGGATAGTGTCCACTCCCTGATAAGTGGACACTATTATAAACGAAATAATCCCTATTAAGCGTACCCGGCGGATTTACTCAGCGGCGTTCAAGACCGAGATGGCTAAAGCGAGCCAGCAAGTGATTCTCACCCAGCCGATGATGCATGTGGACGAGACACCCGTGAAGGTACTGCAACCGCGCAGCAAGAGGACGCATCGCGCTTATCTGTGGGCCTATGCCCCAGGCGCGTTCCAGAATCTGAAGGCCGTGGTCTATTATTTTACCGAAGGGCGCGCGGGGACTCATGCCCGGACCTTCTTGGGAGGCTGGCGCGGTCAACTCGTATATGTGATGATTACGGTGGTTATAAAGCTTGCTTCGAGCTAGGCATGGCCGAAGTCGGTTGTATGGCACACGCCCGGCGCAAATTCTTCGAACTGCACAAATCGGGTAAAAGCCATATCGCAGAACAGGCACTCAAGAGCATCGGGCATCCATATTGTAGTTGACGTTGATGCAATCAACCAAACGGTTATAGAGCAGGCTATTGCGTGCTTTATTAAAATTGGAGAAATAGATTGGGAATCGGAAAGCCCTGTTCCCCGCGATCATTTACCCATTATTTGTGAGTTTGAAGCGTTGGCGAAAGCGATTGCGTATTTTCCAGTATTAAATGGCAAACTGAATCGAAGATATTATATAGAATGTTAAAACTGTCGAATACTTGATCTACCTAAGATTTAGATATCTTCTATTTGTTCTATTACAAGGTTAATCACCACATTTAGTGTAGGAGAATTCAGTTATATGCTCAGAGAGTTGCTTAAGAAAAATTTGCGTAATCTAAATAGTCGAGAAGGCGTGAATACGACTTTTAGCTTCATCTTTATGGCTTTTTGTTCATTCCTTTTATTTGGGTCAAAATCGAACAATGAATTTCCTATATTTATTGCATCAACAGTTATGGTAGTTTGTACTTACCTAACACACCGCGATCCAATAATAAAAATCTTTAAAAAAACACCGTTGACTTGGGTGATTAGCGTACTTATATTCTTTATCAGCGTGGTATTTGTCAAACATAAGATTAATCATGAACTTAAAATTGACGCTCAATATATTCAATATGCCTCTTCAGTCGGTGGGGCTTTCTATACAGTTATAGTTGCAATGGCAGTATCTGGAGTATTTTTTATTCTGTTTGGATTTTTGAAAGCATTATCAATAATTAATATATTTTTGGCATTGTGCATGACCGCTCTAATTTATTTCTTTTCAGATTTGTCTCAGTATCCATTTACTATGGAGAATGCCACTATCAATTTGATGATCGCGATTTTGATATGCATTTTCTTGGAAAAATTCAAGATAAATAAGCTCTTGGATCGATATATAGAAGCTAATGAACCAATATTTAGCAATTTTTCCAGATATTCATATCTATCAAATGGGATAGAATTATTTTGGATGGCAATTTTTCTTGGACAGAATTTTCCTGTTAGTACTAAGCAAATGCTGCTTTTCGATTCTTACTCATTTTCAGCATGCGGGCCTGAAGTTGATAATACCGTTTATATTAGAAAGAGCGAGCAAGAATGTGTGAAAATTCGTTTGGAGGATTTTTTTAATATCGTCAGCTATGACGTAATCCCCTTCGGAAATAAAACGTAAGTTTAGTTAGCTATTCTTAATTTTTTTACCTCCCAATCAGCGAGACCTCTCTTGATGATAAAAATTAAAGGCTCAAATGCTTTAGACTATGTTGATCGCAACGCTTGCTGTCGACAATGAATAACACTTTGTGTGGTTCACCGCTGAACGCGATGCATATTTCGCAATAGTTGCCGGGTCTGGCTTGCGACTCGAACTGCGTAGTGCAAAATGTAGGCACCCATACTAGGGAGAAGCTGTCGCACAGCGTGCCCGTTTCAGGTGGTCATGTTTCAGCATATTGCAACCCGTTTATGAGGCTCCACAGTGCCAAGTAGACCTTGGCCGATTCAGTTATATCGATCTTAAGACTAAGACGCAGTGCCGTTTTGTAATGCCCCAGCGACTTCACTCACATCGATTGCGGTAAATTGTGATGAAAGCATTTCTGCAGGGATTAAGTCGTAGCCGAGCGTGGTTCCATAACGTCCTTTAAAGAGGCAGATAGGTGCTCGGCGCAAGTACCAAAACCATCGGATCGGCCCATAGGCATTGCGTTGCTCAAGAATGTCGGCTTGAATGAACGGCACGAACGTCTCAAGGTATTCCACCGCGTCGGTGCTGTCCAGCATATGCTTCGGCGGACGACACTTTGTATACACTCGCGAAGCTGTTTCAAACGCGCTCTGGTTGGCAAGCGTGGACCACTTAGTCGTGGCACAAAACGATTGGAGCTTCTGTACGGCTGGATCGATCAGTAAAGGTAGCATTTGTTTTTGTTCAAACAGTGATAATTCAATTTAACTATTTTTTTAGGTAGTGAAGAATCAATGCCAGGTGTTGTTGTGTTCGGCCCAGTCAATAAATAAGTATAAATACTCCAGTTCGTAAATGCCCTTCTCAAGTAGATCCGATTCTTTGCGAGAATTTTCCATTCCGAGTTCATTCATCAAGAGCTAATTACATGCTAGTTCGTTAGATAGTGGTGTAGTCATGCTCATGAATTTTTCTTGATAATTGTATTTTTCCACTCTTTATGGATGGATTCGTAGAATCCTTGTACTGTATCAACACGTATTCCTATCACTATTCGTAACGGAATTGTGTAATTACCATTTTTCGATCCGATTTAGAGCACGTAATTAACAGCGCAGCATCATTGGTTCAAACTTTCACGATATAGCCATCTGATGTACTCAATATTTGACGAACAGGGTAGGGATTGAGTCGACGCGCCAGCGTAGTTAATTAGAGTGCCAAATACGTCAAAGCAAACAGCCGAAATACTGTTAATTTTTCTTATTACTTGGTAACTTTAGTTTGATTTTATTTATTGTAACGTAAGCGTCCGGTAAACCCATCTTGAATATCAGCGACAGATCGTAGAGGATTGAATCTCCATCAGGTTCTTGGTGGAGTAATTCATCCCAGTAGG
>NZ_SHKO01000003.1 GCF_004217095.1 Advenella incenata
CCTACTGGGATGAATTACTCCACCAAGAACCTGATGGAGATTCAATCCTCTACGATCTGTCGCTGATATTCAAGATGGGTTTACCGGACGCTTACCACCTGAGCTGTGCACCTAGCCTCGATCTCTCAATATATTTCATTCCCTGACGCGCCGCCTTGGCTAAAATTACACTAGCAATGGCGTTCGTGATTGCAACTTCTGAACGATGCCTTCCAGGGCATTCGTTCAGCGGTGCACTCTACGTAGTTCTCCGCTTTGCTTAATGATTTGCTTTGGCTTTATTTTGTGTGAGGGTTTTGTGTGACGTGGTTTGCTTAACAATCAGTCCTATCCACCGAAACTTACCGGCCGGCTTCACGGATCGGCATACATTGGCCCGGGCCCCAGTGGTTTCGCAGACTATTGCATTTGCCATAGCATGTGTTTGAATTCTGGCCAGCGGGCACACTGGGTGCGACCCATGTCAATGTGCTTTTTCATAGAGGTAGCGGCCTGGCAACCCATTGGTTGTCGACCTATGTGCTTGCGGCCGTTTGTGGCTTTATTCGGATTTTTATTTGTTTGCAGAAATGGCGGTAGGCATCTTTGGCGGATGACTCGTGGTGCCGCGGACAATCAGCTCGATATCCAGGCACACGGACACTGGCTGTACATCCTTTTCTATCCATTCCAGTATCGAATGCGCACATTCGATACCCAGTTCATAAGTAGGCAATTGCACCGTGGTCAAGCCTGGAGGCAGGTGCGACACAATGGGTAGATTATCGCAGCCTACAATAGAAAGGTCTCGGGGCAATTGAACCCCGTGTTTCTGCGCTTCGAACATGCATCCCATTGCGAGTACATCATTGCCGCAAAAAATGGCCGTGGGAGGCACGGGCAATTGCATCAGGCGTGCCCAGCCAGTGCGGCCACCGGCAAACCCAAAGGGCTGTTCGATCAGATTGCGTTTGTCAAATGCAATGTCGTTGCGGCGCAAGGTGTCGATGAATCCTTCAGCACGTTGTCGCGCCCGGTCATTGTGGCGTGTGTAGCCCGAAATCATGCCAAATTGCCTGTGCCCCAGCGCAATGAGATGTTCGGCGGCCAATTGACCAATAAGGCGATTATCGAAAGCCACCGAAGGATAGCTTTCGTGAGCGGCCCAAGCGACCAGCAATGGGGTCCGACTGCGCCGCACCAGATCCCATGTTGTTTCGGCGTGATGTGTGCCAACCAGCACCAGCGCATCTATTCGCGTTTCCAGTAAGGCACGGACCTGCTGTGCTTCGGTTTCAAGATTATATTCATGAGCTGCGATGAGTAGCTGGTAGCCGTGCGCTGCCAGCGTCGTTTGCAGGCCTTGGACCGCCAGCGCAAATATCGAATTATCCAAAGTGGGAACGACCATACCAACTGTGTGACCATGGCCTGAGGCCAGTGCGCGGGCCGACCCATCCATAAAGTAGTTCAATTCATCAATGGCGCGCTGGACCCGTTCGCGGGTAGCGGGCTTGACTGAGTCTGGATTCGATAGGGTACGGGATACAGTGGCAACTGACACTCCTGCCAAGGATGCAACGTCAGCGATGCGCGCCCGGTGTTTCATGGCTGGCCTTTGTCTTCGTTCATAAACAGAATGTATTATAAGCCGCTGCCGGGTAGAAATTTATTGTTTATACATTGACGCACTTGCAATCCTTCACTACAATAAAATGTAAGCGCATACATTATATAGATCAATAGCGCGAAAACTTATTCGAGACAATAGATAATATTCAACAAATACAATGCATTATATTAATTAAAGTATTCTCTTTAATGAAAGCGAATACATTTTAGGATGAAAAATGGCGATTGAATACTTAAAGAAGGCAGACAAGACACCAGAGACCGAGACAGGCGCTGCAAGGGCGGTGGTTGACCAAATGCTGGCCGATATACGCGCCCGTGGGGAAGTAGCGGTGCGCGAGTATGCGAGCAAGCTGGATAAATGGACTGGAGAGATTGTGATGAGTGATGCACAAATCAACCAGGCCACTCGGGATATTCCCACAGCCATCAAAAAGGATATTGAGTTTGCCGTACGTCAGGTTTATGACTTTGCAGTAAGACAACGCGACTCTATTGAAGAGTTTTTCGTTCAACTTGAGGGCGGCGTCACCGCCGGTCAGCGGGTGTTGCCTGTGAATGTTGTAGGCTGTTACGCACCTGCCGGCCGCTATGCGCATATTGCATCTGCCTATATGGGTGTGGCCACCGCTAAAGCGGCGGGTGTAAAAAATATTATTGCCTGCTCCAGCCCGTTCCGTGGCGGTGCCATGCATCCATACGTGTTGTATGCGTTTCGGACTGCCGGAGCAGACACCATCATGACGCTCGGTGGCGTGCAGGCGATCGCCAGCATGGCTTTCGGCCTCTTTACGGGAACCCCGGCAGATGTAGTAGTGGGACCGGGCAATAAATTTGTTGCTGAGGCCAAGCGCAGCCTTTTTGGACAGGTTGGTATCGATGTATTCGCCGGCCCTTCAGAGGTCGCAGTGATTGCCGATGAAACGGCTGATCCGGAAATTGTCGCCAGTGATCTGGTGGGCCAAGCAGAGCACGGTCATGAATCACCGGCCTGGTTGTTTACGACATCACGCCCGTTAGCGGAAAAAGTGGCGCAGCGTATACCGCAACTTATCGAACAGCTTCCTGGTCTTGCCCGCGACGCGGCTACCGCTGCGTGGCGTGATTATGGTG
Source organism: Advenella incenata (assembly GCF_004217095.1). GTDB lineage: Bacteria > Pseudomonadota > Gammaproteobacteria > Burkholderiales > Burkholderiaceae_B > Advenella > Advenella incenata. The sequence continues at coordinate 2,725 of NZ_SHKO01000003.1, forward strand.
AAATTATTCTCTGTGATACGCGTGAGGAAGTGGCAGAGGTTTCCGATAGATATGCATCGGAACATCTTGAAGTCCAGGCCGATGATCTGGATTGGTGGCTCGAGCGCCTGACGTGCTACGGTTCGCTGTTCCTGGGTGAAGAATCCACCGTGGCCTTTGGCGACAAATGCAGCGGGCCCAATCATGTGTTGCCGACCAAGGGTGCGGCACGATACTCGGGCGGGCTGTCTGTTCATAAGTTCATGAAAACACTTACGTGGCAGCGCATGTCCAAAGATGCCGTCAGGCAGATCGGTCAGGTGACAGCGCGTATATCCCGGCTGGAGGGAATGGAAGCCCATGCTCGTACCGCTGACGATCGTCTGGCAAAATACTTCCCCGGTGAAACATTCGATTGCGGCCAGGCCGTGACCGTATAGGCGACGGACAGGAGGCAATGATGAAAAATCGAGCACTGTTCGATCTTTCCGGCAGGACAGCGCTGGTGACCGGAGGCAACTCCGGCATTGGTGCTGCCATTGCCAGAGGGCTGGGACTGGCAGGCGCACAGGTGGTATTGGTGGCCCGTCGCGAACAGCCGTTGCGCGACCAGGTGGCGCTACTGGCTGAAGATGGCATAAAAGCGCGCTATTGCATCTGTGATCTGGCTGATCACTCGGCGCTGCAGGCTTGCGCCAGTGAGGCAGTTGGCAGCGCCGGGGCGATCGATATTCTGGTCAATGCAGCGGGGGTCAATCTGCGCCAGCCGTTTGAGCAGGTGGATCACGAATCCTGGCGCCTGCAGATGGAGCTTCATCTGGCGGCGCCATTTTTCTTAACCCAGGCGCTGGCACCGGCGATGAAAAAAAATGGCTGGGGACGCATCATCAACATTGCGTCGTTGCAGTCCTACCGCGCGTTTGCCCATAGCGCCCCGTATGGTGCGGCAAAAGGCGGCGTGGGGCAACTGACGCGTGCCATCGCCCAGGAGTGGTCGCCACATGGCATTACCTGCAATGCGATCGGGCCGGGTTTTTTTCCAACGGCGCTGACCGCGCCGGTATTTGGCGATACAAGCCTGAGCCAGCATCATGCTGCGCAAACGTGTATTGGTCGCAATGGTCAGTTGGAAGATTTACATGGTGTTGCCGTGTTTCTGGCCAGCCAGGCATCAAGCTATATCACCGGGCAGGTAATCATGGTCGACGGAGGTTACACCGCGAAGTAGGCAGTATTCTTGCGGCAGAATTTTGCCGTTCCTCAATATATATAAAAACAGAATAAAAGCGCTATGGAGCAGAGACAGCATGAACAATTCAGAACATGGACAGGCCCGCACTAATCTACACCGGGCGACGATATCAAGCCTGTTTGGGTCGATTATCGAGTGGTACGATTTTTTCCTGTACGGTGTGGTAGCCGGACTGGTGTTTGACAAGCTTTATTTTCCCGGGGAAAACGAGTTTATATCCACCATGCTGGCGTACGGAACGTTCGCGCTTGGATTCGTTGCCAGGCCCCTGGGCGGCATCATATTCGGGCATTTCGGCGATACGGTTGGTCGCAAGAAGATGCTGATGCTCACGCTACTGTTAATGGGCGGTGCCACAGTCGCGATTGGCTTTATTCCAACCTATGCCCAGATCGGTATCTGGGCGCCGATTCTATTGCTGTTCTTTCGCATCGTGCAGGGAATTGGCCTGGGCGGTGAATGGGGCGGGGCGGTATTGATGACCTACGAATCAGCCCCGCAAGCGCGACGTGGATTTTTCAGCAGCATTCCCCAGACCGGCATGTCGCTGGGGTTGGTGCTCGCCTCTGGTGTGGTGGGGTTGTTGTCATGGCAACTGAGCAACGAAGCTTTTCTATCCTGGGGCTGGCGCGTTGCTTTTCTGTTAAGCGGCCTGATGGCGCTGGTCGGTGGTTATATACGCAATCATGTGTCCGAGACGCCTGAATTTGAAGCAATGAAACAAAAGGCCACTGCAGCAAAAAGCACTGAAAAACCTGTGCTGCCACTGGTTGATACCTTGCGCCGATACCCTCGCATGATTCTGGCATGCATGGGCGCGCGCATGATCGACGGCGTATTCTTTAATGTGTTTGGTGTCTATTCACTTAACTATCTGACGCGTGAACTGGATTTGCCGCGTACACATGCACTGCTGGGCGTGATGATGAGTGCAGTATTGATGACGTGCTTTATTCCGTTCTGGGGAGCGGTTGCCGATCGCGTCGGTAAGGCTCGCGTATACGGACTGGGCGCACTGTTTGCATCGCTGTCAGCGTTTCCTGCGTTCTATGTGATGCAGACATTCTCCGACAACATCTATCTGGTCTGGCTTGCCATTATTATTCCGTTTGGCATATTTCATGCTGCGGTGTTTGGCACCATGTCGTCATTTTTCTCATCATGCTTTGATGCGAAGGTGCGCTATACCGCGATTTCATTTGTGTATCAGCTGGCAGGCGTTGTGGCGGGTGGTCTTACGCCCATTATTGCTACCGTGCTGACCGATATCAATGGCGGCGATCCGTGGTTGTTGTGCCTGTATGTTCTGGCGGCCGGTCTGCTTAGTGTCGCATGCACTCGGTGGATTGCCCGGCATGTGCCGGATCAGGTCACATATGCACGCCGTGAACCGGCAGGCGCCGCGCAAACGTCAATATCTTGATTCGGTACCGGATCCGGCAGGCGCCGGATCTGCACACAAGGAGTTTTATCAAATGAAAGCACTGGTTTATACCGCGCCCAACCAAATGGCGCTACAAGAGCGTCCCCTGCCCGAATTGCACGCGGGAGAAGTGGTCCTGCGTATCGAAGCCGCAGGCATTTGCGGATCTGATATGCACGCCTATCATGGACACGATCCCAGACGCAAGCCGGGCCTGGTTCTAGGGCATGAGCTGGCTGCCATCGTGGCAGAAAGCGCAACAGATGCAATCAAAGTTGGCCAGAGGGTGACGGTCAATCCGCTGATCACCTGCGGGGTTTGCCAATATTGCTTGCAGGGCAGAGACAATTTATGCAGTAATCGTGGCATGGTAGGAATGTCGCGGGCCGGTGCGTTTGCGCAATTTATGTCGGTGCCTGGCAAATCGGTGGTCCCCGTTCCTGCCGATATGAAGCCTGTGGTGGCGGCCTTGACTGAACCGGCTGCCACGGTGCTGCATGCATTGAACTTGGCAATGGAAAAGATGCATCGTCCTTTGCCGGAGGGCCGCGTGCTGGTGATAGGAGGCGGGGCAATCGGACTGCTGACGGCAATTTTACTGCGCGCATATGGCTGCAAACAGGTGGACCTGGCAGAAACCAATGCATTGCGACGGACATCGGCCGAGCAACATGCCGGGTGCGTGGCCATCGACCCGATGGCGACAACGCCTGAGCAGGATTGCTACGATCTGGTTGTGGATGCGGTTGGGGCAAAACCCACACGCAATACGGCGCTCAACAGTGTGCGACCAGGCGGCACGATATTGCATATCGGCTTGCAGGACTGGAGCAGCGAAATTGATATGCGCAAGCTGACCCTTGCAGAAATCACCTTGCTGGGAACCTATACCTATACGATGGCAGACATGTACGCCACCGTCAATGCCTTGCACAATGGAACCTTTGGGGACCTTTCCTGGGTAGAGACGCGTTCCCTTGATGAGGGTGTGACTGCATTTACCGAACTGGATCGGGGGAACATTGCTTCGGGCAAAGTAGTATTGCTGCCGCAATGATTTGCAGGCGATCTGCTAGTGGTACGTGATGCACCTGCAGCCGCGACGTTACGTATCCGAAATAACGCCGACGGTACTGCGGTACGATGCACCATAGACAGTGATTGACGGTGTGCTCAATGCCGGCGGCGATTACGGCATTAAATAGCGCAGCGTGATGCATTGGACGGTTGTCATTGCACGCTCAATTGATCGGGTTGATTGCCTCTAGAACTCCATTTCTGCCGACAGTAGTACGGTGCGCGGCGCGGCGGCCGTTGCGACGGTAAGCCGTGAGCTGCTCGATAGCCAGTATTTCTTGTTAAAGACGTTTTCGACGCTGGCACGCAATGTGAGCGGGCGGCCCTGGAAGGTCGTGCGATAACGTGCACTCAGGTCATAGCGTGTCCACGATGGCAGTGTGAGGGTGTTTTCGGCATTATAGGGTGTTGCTGCGGTGTGAATGGCGCGTCCGCCCACGCTCAAGCCGGGTACCCACGGCAAGTCCCAATCAGCTGCCAGGTTGAACGTGCGCTTGGGCACACCATTGGCCTGGTTGCCCTGATTGACGCCACCTGCAGTGCGACGCAGTTTGGCATTATAAAAAGTGGCACTGGCCATAACGCGCAGACCATCGGTCACTTCACCGACAGCCGACAATTCCACTCCGCGATTACGCTGCTCGCCATCGTAACTGTAGATATTGGTGTCCGGGTCGGTAATCGCGTTTGGACGATCTACCTGGAAAACCGAGACCGTGGTCATGACGCGACCCCAGTCGACTTTGACGCCGGCTTCGTACTGCTTGGACTTATAAGGTGCAAACACTTCGCCGGCATTGGCTGCATCGATGGGAGCCGTGCTACCCGTGCTCAGGCCTGATGTAAAGTTACCGTATATCGACACGTTGTCCAGCGGGCGTATAACAATACCGAAAAGCGGTGATACCGCGCTTTCATTGTACGAGGAGGTGACTGCGCCAGCGAGGTTGAAATTTTCCGACTTCACCTGTTGCCTGCGCAGGCCGCCGGTAACCAGGATGCGGTCGTTGGCAAACGACAGGGTGTCGGTCAGGGAAATGCTGGAGAGCTGGGTTTCCGAATTCTTGCTCGGCGACTGGCGATCGCCGGTCATTGGAATCAGCGGCACCGGATCGTAGATATTGGAGTCGATCTTTTGACTCAATGGCGCTGACAAGTAGAAGCTTCCCGCTTCTGTTTTGAGAATAGAGCCGGACAGGGTGACCAGGTGGTTCACACCAAATGTACTGAATTTTGCGCGCGCGCCGATCTCGGCCGTTTTGTTGCGTGCGTAGGCGTCATACCACGAATTGATAACCCGCAAATTACCCAAATCGTCCACTGCATCGGTCGCACGCGCAGAAGGGAAATCCTGTTCGCTGGCGCCGGAGTGGTAGCCTGCCGCCGCATAGACCATGAGTCGGTCGGAGATATCGTATTCCAATCGTGAGGCGATGGTCGAGTCGCGAATCGTCAGGTCAGCACCTGAATAGATGGCACGATGGCCCGAAGGGGCTGATGGCACGTTTGCTGTATCAGGATGGAACCCGGTCTGCGCACGAAAGTTGTCAACGTTCTCACGTTGTGCATACGTGTCCAGGGACCACCGCAGTTTGGCCGAGCGGTAGTCCAGTGACAGCGCGCCAAGGGCAAATTTCTGGCGACCGTCGTCCAGACTTGTTTTGCCATTGCGGTATACGCCGTTAAAGCGGATGCCCCATTGCTTGTCATCGCCAAAGCGGCGTCCCATATCCAGGTGCGCGCCAAAAATTGATTTGCTTTCGTACGTTGTGGTGAGGCGGGTCAACGGTTCATCTTCGGCGCGCTTGGTAACGATATTGATGTTTCCGCCAATGCTGCCAGTGGGGCTGATGCCGTACATCAGTGTGCCCGGCCCTTTGAGAACTTCAACCCGTTCCATCATGGCTGTGGGCATGCGGTTGGATGAGGCCAGGCCATATAGTCCGTTAAAGCCGACATCGCCGCTTTCAACGTTGAAGCCACGGATCTGGAAATCTTCGCTGAAACTGCCCGTTGACGTCATCACGCGTACAGATGCTTCGTTGACGACTACGTCAGCCAAGGTACGGGCTTGCTGGTCATTCAGAAATTGCGATGTGTAATTGGTGGTGCTAAAGGGCGTATCCATGACATCAGACGAACCCAGCACGCCCAGACCGCCACCGCGCGCGACCTGGCCGCCGGCGTAGGCAGTGGGAAGCGCATCGTCGGCGCCGCTTGCCATGATAGGGGTCAATTGCACAACGCTGCTTTGAGCGTAAGCGGCCAACGGCAATCCCAGTACAGAAAGACTAAGGGTATTGATCACAAGCCGGTTCATGAGCGAGGGCGAGTTCGGCGACGTGGTTTCGCAGGCGGGAGCGAGTCTCGCAGGCTGAATGGTTCTCATGAACGGGCCTTCAATTAATTTGGAAAGGGCAAATTATATAACAATAATGATAATGATTATCAGTAATCCTATCGTTTTTGTTGTCTGTGCATTTGTGAATGTGAATGTCGGCGGACGTCATTCGTCCTCTGAGGCTGGCCAGCTCAAATATTGAAATGATGTCAGCGTGCTCGCCGGTGAAGTCGGTTTCGGCAACTGCCCCGGCTATTGCGGGAAGCAGGGGGCAAACGTGTGGTACTCGCACCAGGTGCTGAACGGTGGGATAATGGTCTTTTTGAAAGTGAATTGTGATGACTGATCAAGCTGTTCTGAAAGTGGTGCTTCATGCGCCAACCGCAGATGCTTTGCAGCGTGCCCGCAGCAATGCAGGCAATCTGCTGCGTGAGGAACCGGGCGCGCGCGTTAAAATTGTACTCAATGCCCAGGCGGTGATTGCTGCCCTGGATGAGCCACAGGAGCAGCTTGATGCCATTACCTGGTTATGTCCCAACACCCTGAAGCGGGCAGATCGGCAGAACAGAGACCCGCTGCAGGTACTCCCGCACGGCGCTATGGTTGAGCTAGCTCGGCTGCAGCAGGACGGATGGGTATACATTCGGGCGTAATCCCATTGCACCTGGGCCCCTCACGCGCATGACGCGTTGTTTTGTATATGGCCCGGCACGCAGGGCAGAGGCGCCGGCAACGCTCGGACTTGTGGTTGACTGCAGCAGGTGATGCAGATGCAGACTGCGATCGTTTTTTCCGCGGGGCGCCGTGGTCTGTTTGCCGTTCGATAAAAATCTTATAAAACAGGCCGTTTAATGTGCTGATGTGTCATAGGAATGGCAAAGCAGGACGAAAAAAAACGAACCCACGGGATTCGTTTTTTTAACCGGCAATGAACAGCTGATTATTTCAGGTGTGTGCTGACCAGTTTTGTCATTTCGAACATGCTGACCTGATCTTTACCGAAAATGGGCCGCAGTTTTGCGTCGGCATTAATGTTGCGACGGTTTGCTGGATCCTGCAGATCGTGTTTTTTGATGTATTCCCAGATTTTCTTGGTCACTTCTGTACGAGGTAACGGATCACTGCCGATTACTTGAGCCAGCTCAGCGCTGGGAGTCAGCGGTTTCATGAAAGCTGCGTTTGGCTTACGGGCTGGTTTTTCTGAAGTTGTTGCCATATTTGTAAATCTCCATAAAGGCGTGTGTATATTCGTACATGGGAGAGAATAACGTGTAATTTGCCTCTTGCATAGTTTTTTTTTATGCGAAATTGGCGAAAATTACAGATATTGTTTTTTGAAAGCAAAATAAAAGATATTGAATGAAATAGAATGTCTTTTACGCGATTTTTGTGATTTTTTAGAAAATGGCCGATTTGTTAAGAATTATTAGCATTGTCGTGCATAAGCCGCTTTGTGCGGGGCGCTGCGGCGTTTTGTTCAGCCCCCGGTCAGTGTAAACCATTGCTGCCAGCGGCAGCCGGCTGGATCTGCGGTGCTCGTATCTGGTGGTGCAAGCGCCGCACTTGCTCAAAGTTTGCTCAAAATGCTGCAGCCCGATTAGGCGACTGTCTTTGCTTCTATATGCGACGGATGCGTCAGCACGAAATTTCCCTTCGGTTTTCTGTATAGTATTGGTCATCAAAAGGACATCCATCATTATGCTGATTACAGATACTGCCATCACCCTTATTCAGCCAGACGACTGGCATTTGCATATGCGGGACCAGGAGGCGTTGCGAGCCGTGGTCGCGCATTCTGCGCGCCAGTTCCGACGTGCCATTATCATGCCTAATCTGCGACCACCCGTAACGACGGTGGAGCAGGCGGGGGCTTATCGTGATCGTATTGTCTCGGCCCTGCAAGAGGCCGGGCGCGATCCGGCTACCTTTACTCCCCTGATGACGTTATATCTGACCGAGGGCACGACGGCGCAGGACATTGCGCAGGCTGCCGCCTCTGATTTCGTACACGCGGTCAAACTGTATCCGGCCGGCGCCACCACCAATTCAGATGCCGGCGTGACCAATTTGCTGGATCAGTGCGACAAGGCGCTGGCAGCCATGGAAAAACACGGCGTACCATTGCTGGTGCACGGAGAGGTCACCGATCAGACGGTCGATCTGTTCGATCGTGAGGCGGTATTTATCGACCGGGTAATGATCCCGCTGCGTCAGCGCTATCCATCGCTGAAAGTGGTATTCGAGCACATTACGACCAAAGAGGGCGTCGATTATGTGACGCAGGCAGAGGGCCCGGTCGCGGCCACGATTACGGCGCATCATTTGCTGTACAACCGCAATGCCATTTTCACCGGTGGGATCCGGCCGCACTATTATTGTTTGCCGGTATTGAAGCGTGAAACACACCGCCTGGCTCTGGTGGCTGCGGCCACGGGCGACAGCGATCGTTTTTTCCTGGGAACCGATAGCGCACCGCATGCCCGGGGGCTCAAGGAGCATGCCTGTGGGTGTGCCGGTTGTTATACGGCATTGCATGCGCTGGAGTTGTACGCCACGGCATTTGAACAGGCCGGGCGTCTGGATCAACTGGAGGCCTTTGCCAGTCTGAATGGGCCTGCCTTTTACGGGTTGCCTGTCAATGCGGGCACGGTAACGCTGGAACGCAAGGCGTTTGAGATTCCCTTTACGCTTGCCTATGGCGCCACTGAATTGGTGCCGCTGGCGGCAGGTGAGACGCTGGGCTGGTCATTTTCCGATTGACCAGACAGGTTGATGGTCTGGGTCGTCAGTATGGAGGCCAGAGGTCTTCGTATGAATGGGGCAGGCCTGGATATAGGCGGATCCAGGCATGTGCCGGCCCTGATGAGTGCGGCGCTGCAGTCGTTATCTGGCCGCAGTGACTCGACGGGCGCTGGCAAAGACGGCCTTGGCGGTTGAGTCAACCGATCTCGATGCCCTGTGCGCATTTCCCCGTGGCTTGCTCCCGCCGGCCTAACCTGTCCTGCCCGGCAATCGCTGCTGGCTACTTTTGTTATTAGAGTCTTAATGCTATGAAAATTCAGATTACTCCCGAGCGTTACGTTGCGGTCGATGATTATTTCAATAGTCTGCTGCTGGCTGACGATGCCATTCCTGCCAAGGTGCTCGCCCATTGCGAGGCGCATGCCATACCCGCGATTCAGGTCGCGCCCAATCAGGGCAAGCTGCTGAACCTGCTGGTGCGTATCAAGGGGGCAAAGCGTATTCTGGAGCTGGGCACGCTGGGCGCCTACAGTACCGTTTGGATGGCGCTGGGCATGGGGCCTGATGGCCGGCTGCTGACGCTGGATTTTGACGAAAACTATGTGAGAGTGGCGCGAGAGAGTCTGCGCATTGCCGCGGTGGATGACCGCGTGGAGATCCGCCTGGGACGGGCCGCCGATCTGATGCGGGCGCTCATTGATGAAGGCGCGGCGCCGTTCGATTTCATCTTTATGGATGCAGACAAGGAAAACAATCCTCGCTATCTGGAATTGGCGCTAAAGCTATCGGCGCCAGGCACGGTTATCGTGGCCGATAACGTGGTGCGTCAGGGGCAGATTCTGGACGCCCATTCGGACGGCAGCAATATCAAGGGTTTGCGTCGTTTCTTTGATGACATGGCCGGCAATGAACGCCTGTCGGCCACGGCCTTTCAGACCGTGGGCAGCAAAGGCTGGGATGGCCTGTCAATTGCCATCGTCAACGGCTGATCAGCCGCCTTTTTTGCTTTCGAGCAATTCCCAGCGCTCCAGCTTGGCCAGCAGCGTTTCTTCAATTTCCAGCAAACGCTCGTGAATGCCGGCGGCTTTTTCCGGGCCATCGGCATACAGGTCGGGCTCTGACAGATGTTGGGTCAGCTCGCTTTGTTCCGTTTCCAATGCAACGATTTCCTTGGGAATGCGGTCCAGTTCCTGTTGTTCCCAGTTGCTCAGACGGCCGGATTTGCCATCCTTGCGTGCGCTCGCCTGCGTCTGGCCCGATGCGTTCTTTGCTGACATCGATGTGCCTGCGTTATCCTCTGGCTCTTGTATGGATGCAGGCCGCTGGGCAAGCCAGTCGTCGTAACCACCTACATAATCGCGCCATTGGCCGTTGCCTTCGCAGGCAATGGTTTGGGTAATCACGTTGTTCAGGAATGTGCGGTCGTGGCTGACCAGCAATACGGTGCCGGAAAACTCCTGCAGCAGTTCCTCCAGCAATTCCAGCGTTTCAATGTCCAGGTCGTTGGTGGGTTCATCCATGACGAGGATATTGGCTGGGCGGGCGAAAAGGCGCGCCAGCAGCAGCCGGGCGCGTTCGCCGCCCGACAGGCTGGATACCGGCGAGCGGGCACGGGCCGGTGAGAAAAGAAAGTCGCCCAGATAGCTCATGACGTGCTTGCGCTGGTTGCCAATTTCCACCCATTCGCTGCCTGGATTGATGACGTCGGTGAGGGCGGCGCTGTCGTCCAGCTGTTCGCGCATCTGGTCGAAATAGGCCACCGACAGATTGGTGCCCAGTCTGACGTTGCCGCTGTCTGGCGCAAGTTTGCCCAGAATGATTTTGAGCAGCGTGGTTTTGCCAGCGCCGTTGGGGCCAATAATGCCGATCCGGTCGCCACGCATGATGGTCGTGGAGTAATCGCGTAAGACGGTTTTGTCGCCGAAAGCCTTGTTGACGTTTTCCAATTCGGCAACCAGCTTGCCCGAACGCTCGCCTGTGGCCAGGGCAAAGTTCACATTGCCTACACGCTCCCGTCTTTCAGTGCGCTCGCGCCGCAACTGCTCCAGCCGCTTTACCCGGCCTTCGTTGCGGGTCCGCCGGGCCTGTACGCCCTTGCGTATCCAGACTTCTTCCTGTGCCAGGACTTTGTCGAATCGTTCGTTCTGTACTTTTTCAGCGGCCAGCCATTCGGCCTTGTGGGTTTGCCACTGGCTGAATGTGCCGGGGTAGCTGTGCAGTTTTCCGCGGTCCAGTTCTACAATGCGTGTAGTGACGGCATCCAGAAAGCGCCTATCGTGGGTGATGACTACGCAGGCCCCACGGTTTTGCAGGATGCGTTTTTCAAGCCAGGCGATACCCAGGAAGTCCAGGTGATTGGTCGGCTCGTCCAGCAACAGGAGATCGGGCTCTTCGACAAAGGCGCGCGCCAGGGCAATACGCTTGCGCGTGCCACCAGACAGGCCGGCGATTTTAGCGTCTGGGTTCAGACCCAGGTCTTCGATCATGGCGTTTGCCCGTGTAGGACGCTGCCAGTCTTCTGTGCTCAGAAAATCACCAACAATGGCATCGTATACCGTACTTTCTTCGGGAAGCTCGGGTTCCTGTTCGACAGTCATCGAGCGCAGTGACCCCAGTCGAGATACCTCCCCGTCGTCCGGGTCGGAGCGGCCGTCCAGGATGCGCAGTAACGACGATTTGCCGGCGCCGTTGCGGCCGATCAAGCCTATGCGATCGCCCTCGATAATGGTGAGCGAGGCATGATCGAGCAGGGCGTGATGGCCGAAGGCCAATTGTGCGTTCAGAAGCGTGATGAGCGTATTTGCTGCCATAGGGAAACTGCGAACCTGAAAGAGAAAGCCTGAGAGAGCTGAAATTGAACAATACCAACATTGTCGCATTATTCGTGGGCCCACTTGTGGATATCGCTGGCTAGTGAGGCATTATCACGGTTACAATAGTGGCCGCAGGGAAGGTTGGGCAATCGCGGTACTTCAGTATCGAGGAATGTCCGGACTCCGCAGGGCAGGATAGCGGCTAACAGCCGTCCGGTGGTTTGCGCCATCGAGGAATAGGGCCACAGAGACGAGACTGGCGCGCGGGCTTAACCGCACTGATACGGCGACTTCCGTACGACGTCATCCGAGAAGGGTGACAGCGCGTCAGGGTGAAACGCGGTAACCTCTATCCGGAGCAACATCAAATAGGCATGCGTGTGATTCGTCACGAAGGGCGGCTCGTCCAAGCATGCGGGTAGATGGCTTGAGTGCCTTAGTAATAAGGTTGCCAGAGGAATGATTGCCAACCGGGAAACCGGTTTACAGAATCCGGCTTACAGACCTTTCCTGTCTTCTTTTTCTCACATGTCGCTAATGTTAATAAATGCTAATAATTATTCCGAAATTAGCGACTGTTTCTGACATTTTCCTGTAATTAATTTTAACTCCCTGATTTTTATAAACAAAAATTTCGCGTTTTCGGCGAAGTTGGCTAAGTCTTTGTTGTGATTGAAAAAAGTCACTAAATAGAACTTGACCATTTACGCGCATTCACTTAAAGTGGGAAAAAGTAGGATTTTGTGTAAAATTGTGGGATAAAAGTGATATTTCAGGGAAACAGTGCGCTCACGCTGGATGCCAAGGGGAGGATGACCATTCCAACCCGGTATCGTGACGCCCTGACCGAGGCCGCAGACGGCGCCCTGACTGTCACCCGCAACTTTGACGGCGGTTTGCTTATATACCCGCGCCCGGTATGGGAAGAGAAACGCGAGGCCATCATGGCGTTTCCTATGTCGGCTCGCCACGTGCAGCGCATGTTGCTGGGTAATGCCCAGGATGTCGAAATTGACGGCTCGGGCCGCATTTTGATTGCGCCGGAATTGCGTATGGCAACCAGCATTGCGAAAGATGTGGTGCTGGTGGGCATGGGCAAGCACTTTGATTTATGGGATGCCACGATCTTTGCGCAGCAACAGGCACAGGATCTGGCCAAGGGTCTGCCTGACAGTCTTGAGCATTTTTCACTGTGATGGCAGAAGCAGGATACGAACACAAGCCGGTTTTGTATGAAGAAACCGTCAACGCACTGGTACTTGCCGATTTTTACGCCAAATCTGCCGCTGTCAGGCAGTGGGCGCCACCGGCAAAGCGCGATGGTGTGTTCGTAGATGGAACTTTTGGTCGGGGTGGGCACAGTCGCCTGCTGTTGTCCGCCCTGAGCAAAAGTGCCCGGTTGTTTGTGTTTGATAAGGACCCGCGCGCGATAGAAGCGGCAATGCAGTTAAGTCGCGAGGATGCCAGGGTCACGGTAATTCATGATGGTTTTGCCACCATGGTGCCGGCGCTGGCCGAGCAGGGTGTGACGCAGATTGATGGCGTCATGATGGATTTAGGCGTTTCATCGCCACAGATTGATGATGCAGCCAGGGGCTTTTCGTTCATGCGGAATGGGCCACTGGATATGCGGATGGATACAAGTCGCGGTCAGACGGCCGCACAGTGGCTGGCCCAGGCCAGTGTGGACAACATGAAGGAGGTCATTAAATATTATGGCGAAGAACGGTTTGCTTTCCAGATTGCAAAGGCGATTGATGCTCGCCGCCAATCCAGCCCTTTGTGCACAACGCTCGAACTTGCCGAGCTCGTCGCAAACGTCGTCCGTACGCGGGAAAAAGGCCAACATCCGGCCACACGCACCTTTCAAGCTATACGGATTCACATCAATGAAGAACTCAAGGAATTGGCGGACACCCTCGCGTCAATTCTGAAGGTACTGGCTCCACAAGGAAGAATGGCGGTGATCAGTTTTCATTCTCTTGAAGACCGCATGGTCAAGCAGTGTTTTGCCGCAGCTTCGTCGCTGCCGCCCGAGCTTGCCCGTATGCCTTTGCGTGAGAGTGAAATGCCCGAGCCGGTTCTGAAGAATCTTGGCAGGGTATTGGCCGAAGAGGGTGAGGTTCGCGATAATCCGCGTTCGCGCTCTGCCGTGCTGCGTGTTGCCGAACGCACCGATGCAGCCTGGAATCAGGCACATGAGAATGCGATCCGCGCGGCGCTGCCCGGCGTGGATACACAGAAAAGGAGAGGATCGTGGCCCGCCTCGCACTGATATTTCTGATCGGTTTTTTCATGTACAGTGCCATTTCTCTGGTGTCCAGCCGCTATCAGCAACGTTTACTTTATATCGATATTGGTCGGGCCCAGGCCGCCGAGCGCGAACTGGAAGTTGACTGGCGTCACTTGCTGCTTGAACGTGCGCAACTGACCACCAGCGCCAATATAGACCGGGTGATGTCCGATAAGCTCAGCATGCAGACCCCGCAGATTAATCAAACCGTTTTCATCAAAGAATCAGAAATGAATGCAGGCATTGCCCGAGCGGCAACGGCCACGGAAAAATCTGCTGCCACACCGGCGCCAAGGGGAGCGCAATGAAGCTGAATCTGGACTTGTTCAAATCAAAAAAAACAACACGCGGCGGTTACCAGCCAGGTAAGCGCCCGTCCCAACATCACTACTACAGCAGCAGTCCGGTGCTGCATGTGCAGATACCCAAGTGGCGTGCGCGTTTGCTGTTTGTCGTGATCAGCCTGGGGTTCACCACCGTCATTGCAAAATCGCTTTACCTGCAGACGATGAACAATGATTTTCTGCAGGCCGAAGGCGGCAAACGCTATGAACGCACCCTGGTGCTGCCGGCCAATCGCGGACGTGTGCTGGATCGCAATGGCGAATTTCTTGCGACCAGTATTCCGGCAAAAGCGGTCTGGGCTTCGCCTGAAGAGACCCGCAGCGCCACGCCTGAACAGCTGGCACGCCTGGCGCAGCTGCTGGATATGTCACTCAAAGATCTGACGACGCGCCTGAGCAGTTCGGATAAAACCTTTGTCTACCTGCGCCGTCAGGTGGCCATGGAGCCGGCGACCGAGATCCAGAAAATGAAAATTCCCGGGATTGGACTGCTGTCCGAAACCCGCCGCTCTTACCCGCAAGGTTCACTGATGGCGCACATCGTGGGCTTTACCAATATCGAAGATCGCGGTATTGAGGGCGTAGAGATGGAATTTAACAAGCAGTTGTCGGGCCAGCCCGGACTGCGCAAAGTGCTGCGCGATCGCCTGGGCCGCATCATTGGCGACATGCAGGAAGTAGAGCCGGCGCGCGACGGGCAGAATCTGGAGTTGACAGTCGACAGCCGCGTGCAGTTCCTGGTTTCCAAGGCCCTGCAAAAGGCCATCGCGGATCATGAAGCATCTTCTGGTGCGGCAGTGGTCGTCGATGCACAGAACGGTGAAATCCTTTCAATGGTCAGCCTGCCTACATACAATCCCAATATCCAGCAGGAGCGGCGGGGTGCAGCGCTGCGCAACCGGGCCATTACCGATACGTTCGAGCCTGGCTCTATTGTGAAGCCGCTTGTGGCCGCGCTGGCGCTTGATGCGGGCGCTGTGACCACAAAAACCAAATTCAATACCGGACGCGGCACCTACCGTTACCAGGGTGCAACCATTACCGACGTGAGTACGCGCAACGGCGTACTGGACGTGGCCGGCATCATCCGCCGTTCAAGCAATATCGGGATGACCATGATCTCCGAGCGTCTGCGTTCGGAACAAATGTGGACAGTATTCAATGCGCTGGGCTTTGGGCAGGCGCCCAATATGGGCTTTCCCGGCGCCGCTTCCGGACGCGTGCGTCCCTGGGAGCGCTGGCGGCCTATCGAGCGGGCGACCATGGCCTATGGCTACGGCCTGTCGGTCTCGTTGCTGCAAATGGCGCATGCCTACACAGCGCTGGCCCGTAACGGCGACATGATTTCGCTGTCCCTGGTGAAAAACCGGGCCAACCCGACCAGCATCCAGATTTATAAACCGGAAACTGCGCGCGCCGTGCGTCAGATGCTGGAGGATGCGGCCGGCTCTGAAGGTACCAAAATTCAGGGCAAGGTCATGGGATACCGGATTGGTGGCAAGAGCGGCACTGCGCGTAAAATTATTGATGGTCGTTATAGCCGTAAAGACTATAGGGGCTCATTCGTGGCCATGGCGCCCATTTCCAAGCCGCGGATTATCGTGGCCGTCACGCTTGATCAGCCGCGCAAGGGCGGTTACTACGGCAGCGTGATTGCCGGGCCGGTGGCGGCTTCCATTATTGAAGATACGCTGAAGTATCTGGCCGTCCCACCCGATGCGCCGATCGAACCAGCTCCTCTTGAGGCGCGTAATACCGTACCCAAGAGGAGCCAGGGATGAATAGCCGACAGATAGCACAATGGCTTGCAGGCCATGTCACGGATAAAGCGGATTTAAGGCTAGACTCCAGAGACATCCAGAAAGGGGATGTCTTTGTTGCTTGTACAGGTAGCGTCGTTAACGGCCTTGCATATATTCCCGATGCCATAAAAAAAGGTGCTGCGGCAGTGATCGCCGATGTTGCGAACACGGAGCAGGGCCAGGCATTGCTGGATGCCGGACATGCGGTGCCGGTATTGCCGGTGGTGGGCCTGCGAGCCTTTTTGGGCGAGATCGCCGATAGCTGGTATGGCCATCCTTCGGCAGCGGTCTCGGTCATTGCTGTTACCGGCACCAACGGAAAAACCTCTTGCGTCACCTGGATTGCCGAAGCGCTCAATGCCGTGGGCAAGTCCTGCGCGACCATCGGCACTCTGGGAACGGTGATGCCAGACGGAGCCAACCTGGGCGGCAATCTGACCACACCCGACGTGCTCACGCTACATCGGCAAATTGCCCAAATGCGCGACGCCGGCGTTGAGTATGTGGCCATGGAAGCGTCTTCCATCGGCATCGAGCAGGGTCGCATGGACGGACTGCAGGTCAAGGTAGCTGCATTTACCAATCTGACGCTGGATCATCTGGATTATCATCAGAGCATGGCGCGCTATGAGGCCGCCAAGGCGGCTTTGTTTGTCTGGCCGGGGCTCAGTCATGCCATTGTGAATATGGACGATGAGGCCGGCGAACGAATTTTTGCGAAAACCACGGCGCATGCCAGGGCGGGCTATTCACTGAAGGCCGCGCCGCAGGCAACATTCACGGCAGTCGAACATGAGTTTCGCGATTATGGCCTGGTGTTTACGCTGCGCACGCCAGGTGGCGATGCGCAGGTGACCACGCGTCTGCTGGGTGAGCATTCCATTGCCAATATTCTGCTTGTCGTTGCCGTGCTGGATGCCTTGGGCATTCATTTGCGCCAAAGCGCCGGGCTGGTATCGTTGCTTACCCCGGTGCCCGGACGGTTGCAGACCGTTACGCCGGCAAGTGCCGACGCGGGGCACAAACGCCCGTTGGTGGTGGTCGATTACTCGCATACCCCCGATTCGCTGGAACGCGCATTACAGGCCTTGCAGCCGGTTGCCACGGCCCGTGGCGGCCAGTTGCTATGCGTTTTCGGTTGCGGGGGCGATCGGGATAAGTCCAAGCGCCCGATCATGGGGCAGATCGCCGCGAGTCTGGCTGATCAGGTGCTGGTGACCAGCGATAATCCGCGCACCGAAGCGCCCGGCGATATTCTGAACGATATTCTCAGGGGTATGCCGCAAGGCGCACGAGCTGAACCCGATCGCGGCTGCGCGATTATCGAAATGATCCTGAAGGCATCTGCTGCCGACGTGGTGCTGGTTGCCGGCAAGGGACACGAGACTTACCAGGAAATCAACCACGAGCGCCAGCCTTTTGACGATCTGGAGTGGTCGCGACTGGGGCTGCTGCTACGCGATCGGCCCGAGATTTCAACCGATTCCCGGCATGTTCCGGAGAACGGCTTGTTTATCGCCATTCGCGGCGAGCTGCATGATGGCCACGAATTTATTGGCGCTGCCGGGCAGGCTGGCGCTGTCGCAGCACTAGTCAGTCGCCGCGATCCGGCCGTGGATCTGCCGCAAATTCTGGTTGCCGATACCACGCTTGCCTTGATGAGTATGGGCCATGCCTGGCGTCGCCAATATTGTCTGCCGCTGATTGCCGTGGCCGGCAGCAATGGTAAAACCACGACCAAAGAGATGATCTCCTGCGTGCTGGCCGCTGGCGTGGGCACTGAACGTCGCTTTGCGACCGAAGGCAATTTGAATAACCAGTGGGGCGTGCCGCGCAGCCTGCTTAAATTAACCTCGGAGCATCAGATGGCTGTGCTGGAACTGGGCATGAACCATCCGGGTGAAATTGAGCAACTGGCCGTGTTATGTGAACCCAGTATCGCAGTCGTGACCAATGCGCAGCGCGAGCACCAGGAATTCATGCACACGGTCCAGGCCGTAGCCATTGAGAACGGACAGGTGTTTTTGTCCCTGCCTGCCGACGGGACCGCTGTTTTTCCCGTCGATGAGCCTTACGCTGATTTGTGGCGGGAGCTGGCCGGCAAGCGTCGAGTGCTGACCTTCGGGCAGACGGCCGATGCCGATTTTTACGCCGAATCTGTTGTTCCCGATCCGCTTGGTATTTCGTTTGTCATGAAAACCCCGGCAGGGCAGATCGATGTGCGTCTGGCCATCGCGGGCACCCACAATGTGCGCAACAGTCTGGCGGCAGCCGCTTGCGCCTATGCTGCGGGCATTAGTCTGGCAGATATCCGTGAGGGACTGCAGGCATTTGCCCCGGTCAAGGGACGAATGCGCAGCCATACCCTGTCCGGCGGCCTCACGCTGGTCGATGACTCGTATAATGCGAATCCGGACTCCGTAATTGCGGCGATCGATGTTCTGGCCGCGCTGCCTGCGCCAACCGTGCTGGTTCTGGGCGATATGGCCGAAGTGGGCGAGAACGGGCCGCAAATGCATGAGGAAGTAGGGCAATACGCCCGTAATAAAGGCATTTCATATGTGTTTACATATGGAAATGCCAGTGCGCTGGCTGCGCAGGCGTGTGGCCAGACGGCAGAACATATGACAGATATACATGAAATCGCAGAAAGGGTCGTTGCAAGACAGCCCGCAAGCATATTAGTAAAGGGCTCTAGATCAATGCGGATGGAACGGGTAGTACAGGATTTGCTGTCCTGGTCAGAAAAAAAAGAGGCCGGTCATGCTCTATGAACTGACCCAGTGGCTCTCGCCCACATTTTCCGTCCTGAGTGTTTTTGAATACATTACGTTGCGGGCCATGTTTGCTTGCGCAACGGCGCTGTTTATCGGGCTGATGGCCGGGCCGCATGTGATTCGCAAGCTGACCGAGCTCAAAATCGGCCAGGCCGTTCGCAGCTACGGCCCCGAGACCCATCTGGTCAAAAACGGTACGCCGACCATGGGCGGCGCGTTGATTCTGATTGCTATCGGGATTACGACACTGTTATGGGCAGACCTGAGTAACCGTTTCGTCTGGGTTGTACTGCTGGTAACCTTCGGCTTTGGCGCCATCGGCTGGGTCGATGACTATCGCAAGGTGGTCCATCGTAATCCGGAAGGCATGTCCTCGCGCGAAAAATTCATGTGGCAGGCCATTATTGGCCTGATCGCCTCTGTGTACCTGACGTTTGCCGTCTCGGCGCCAGCCAATGCCGATATTTTCCGCCTCATGTGGGCCTGGGTGAGCAGCGGCTTTACCATGCCGCTGCCTTCCCGTGCCGACCTGATCGTGCCGTTTTTCAAAAGCGTGAGTTATCCGCTGGGTGTTTTCGGCTTTGTGATTCTGACCTGGATGGTGATTGTAGGGGCCAGTAACGCCGTGAACCTGACCGATGGGCTCGACGGCCTGGCCATTATGCCAACCGTCATGGTCGGTAGCGCACTGGGGATTTTTGCCTACGTGGTCGGTCGCGTGGACTATTCCAAATATTTGCTGTTTCCGTATATTCCAGGTGCGTCCGAAGTGCTGGTGCTGTGCGCCGCGCTGGGCGGTGCCGGCCTGGCCTTTCTATGGTTCAACGCCTATCCGGCCCAGGTATTCATGGGCGACGTGGGCGCGTTGGCGCTGGGCGGCATGCTGGGCACGATCGCCGTGATCGTGCGTCAGGAAATCGTGCTTTTCATCATGGGTGGCGTATTTGTAGCTGAAACGCTGTCGGTCATGATCCAGGTGTTCTGGTTCAAATACACAAAGAAAAAGACCGGCACCGGCAGGCGAATATTGCGCATGGCGCCGCTGCATCATCATTTTG
Source organism: Advenella incenata (assembly GCF_004217095.1). GTDB lineage: Bacteria > Pseudomonadota > Gammaproteobacteria > Burkholderiales > Burkholderiaceae_B > Advenella > Advenella incenata. The sequence goes on from NZ_SHKO01000003.1 coordinate 22,626, forward strand.
AAGTGGGTGGCTGGAAAGAAACCCAGGTTGTGGTGCGTTTCTGGATTATTACGATGATGCTGGTTCTGCTGGGACTGGCGACACTTAAACTGCGATGAGTACCGATACAGACGGCGTGGCCGTTTTTCCTTCTCGTGTCCTGATTCTTGGCCTGGGTGAAACCGGGCTGGCTTCGGCATTGTGGTGCCTGCGCCAGAGTGCGGCACTGCATATTGTCGATACGCGGGACTGCCCGCCAGGGCTTGCCACGCTACAGGAGCAGGGCCAGGGCGAGATCACACAATTTCTGGGCGCTCAGGCATTTACCGATGCCGCGCTCGAAGGCGTGCAGCAGATCGTCCTGAGTCCTGGACTCGCACCCTCGGAACCGGCACTGGCAGCCTTTCTGGAAAAGTCGCAGCAACGGCAGATCCCGGTCATCGGCGAAATCGAACTGTTTGCCCTGGCCCTGGGCGATCTTGCAACAACACAAGGCTATAAGCCGAAAGTACTGGCCATTACAGGAACCAACGGCAAAACCACGGTTACCTCGCTGACGCAAGCCATGCTGGAAACGGCGGGCAAAACAGCCATTGCAGCGGGCAATATCAGCCCTTCGGCGCTGACCGCGCTCATGCAGGCGCTGGACGCGCAGTCGCTGCCGCAGGTTTGGGTGCTGGAACTGTCCAGTTTCCAGATGCAGACGACGCAGTCACTGGCACCGGATGCCGCCACCGTGCTGAACTTGACGCAGGACCACCTGGATTGGCACCGCGATATGCAGGAATATGCCGCTGCCAAGGCGCGCCTGCTGGCGATCAGCAAAGTTGCCATTGTCAATCGCAACGACGCCGCCGTCGTGGCCATGATCGACGATATCAATGATGTGCAGGTGCGCAGCTTCGGTGTGGATGCCCCCGTATTGGTGGGCGATACCGGTATGGAAGGCGCGCACGGCGTGACCTGGATTACCGCCAGTGAAAAGGATGATTTCGAATTGCCTGAAGCGCCGGGCGCCCGGCGCAAGAAAAATGCCGAAAAACCCCGGCGCAAACCGGGCCTGATCAAGCGCCTGATGCCGGCCGACGCCATGCAGATTCGCGGACAGCACAATATGCTCAATGCCCAGGCCGCGATGCTTCTGTGCCGCGAGCTGGGGGTAGGCTGGGGCCCAATGCTCAACACGCTGCGGGATTTTGCTGCCGGTCTGTATCGGACGCAATTTGAACGCAGTATCCGTGGCGTTGATTTTTTCAACGACAGCAAGGGCACCAATGTGGGTGCAACCGTGGCAGCCCTCGAAGGTATGGGACGCGATATTGTGCTGATTGCCGGTGGTGTGGGCAAAGGCCAGGATTTTTCTCCGCTGGCTGCGCCTGTGCGCCGCTGCGCCCGCGCGGTCATTCTGATCGGTGAGGCGACGGCGGTGATTGAACAGGCGCTGGCGCAGACCGGCGTAGCATGTCATCGCGCCGATTCCATGGATGCGGCGGTCAGACAGGCCCTGGAACTCGCTCAAGAGGGGGACGCAGTATTAATGTCTCCGGCATGTTCCAGCTTCGACATGTTTAAAAGCTATGCGCATCGCGGCCAGGTCTTTTCTGCTGCCGTGCATGAGCTGGCGCTCGATAACGGAGAAGTGGCATGAGTCTGCTGGGCGACCTGAGAGCAAGCGTCAATGCGGTCAAGCCTGGCCGCACCAGAATGCGCAATTACGACCTGCTGCTGGTTGCCGCGGTTGCCGCTCTCCTGATGTTCGGCTTGCTGATGGTGTTTTCTGCCTCGATCGCCCTGGTGGACGGACCCAAGTATTCCAATTCCACCCGTTATTATTTTTTCGTACGCCATGCCGTTTTCATTGCCATCGGCCTGGTGGGTTTCGCGATTACGATTTCCCTGCCCATGCACATCTGGGAGAAATTTACCCTCCCGCTGTTTTTTGTATCGCTGTTCATGCTGGTGCTGGTACTTATCCCGCACATCGGTAATGAGGTCAATGGCGCGTATCGCTGGATTCCCCTGGGGCCGTTGAATTTTCAGCCGTCCGAGCTGACCAAGCTGGCCATGCTGCTGTTTGCCGCCGACTATACCGTGCGCAAGCAAAAGTACATGCATGATTTCTGGCGCGGCTTTGCGCCGATGATGGTGGCTCTGGGCGTGGTCGGCATATTGCTGTTGCTTGAGCCCGATCTGGGCGCCTTTATGGTCAGCGTCTCGATCGCGGTGGGGATACTCTTTCTGGGCGGCATCAGTGCGGTGTTGTTCCTGCTGCTGGTTGTGGTGCTGCTGGGCTGCTTTGCCTTGTTGATCCTGATGGCGCCTTGGCGCGTGAAGCGTATTTTTGCCTATCTGGACCCGTTCGATCCTGAAACGGTGCAGTCTACCGGCTATCAGTTGGCTCATTCGCTGATTGCCATCGGGCGTGGCGAGTGGTTCGGTGTCGGACTGGGGTCCAGCGTCGAAAAGCTGCACTACCTGCCCGAAGCGCATACCGATTTCATTATGGCTGTAGTGGGTGAAGAACTGGGATTTGTAGGCATCATTGCCGTGGTGATACTGTTTCTGATTATTGTGCATCGTGGCTTTGAAATCGGCCGTCAGGCCATCGCCATGGATCGCGAATTCAGCGGCCTGGTGGCGCAGGGCGTGTCCATCTGGATGGGCGTGCAGGCACTGGTCAATCTTGGCGTGTGCCTGGGACTGCTGCCGACCAAGGGCCTGACATTGCCCCTAGTCAGTTATGGCGGCTCGTCCATTGTGATGAATCTGGTGGCCATCGCCATTCTGATGCGCGTGGACTATGAAAGTCGCTTGATGATGCGGGGAGAGCGCCCCGACCGAAGGCCCTTGCGAGAATATCGATGAATAGCGTTCGTTCCGATTCACGTACGTTGCTGGTGATGGCCGGCGGAACCGGCGGGCATATCATGCCCGGTCTGGCCGTGGCCGCACAAATGCGTGCGCGGGGCTGGCAGGTCGTTTGGCTGGGTAATCCGGACAAAATGGAAGGTCGGCTGGTGCCGGCCGCGGCGATTCCTCTGCTGCCATTGCGTTTTGCCGGTTTACGCGGCAAGGGGCCGGTGGCGCTGCTCAAATTGCCATTCATGCTGGGCAAGGCATGTCTGCAGGCGCGACGCGCCCTCAGGCAGTGCCGGCCTGCGGTTGTGCTGGGTATGGGCGGCTATGTTGCCGTGCCTGGCGGCCTGATGGCAAGACTGGCCAATATTCCGCTGGTAATTCATGAGCAGAATGCCGTTGCCGGTACAGCGAACCGGTGGCTTGCTAAAATGGCGGCTTTCGTATTGACGGGTTTTCCAGATGTGCTGCCTGGCGGGCAGATGGTGGGCAATCCTGTGCGCAATGAATTGGCCAATACGCCGGAACCGGGTGTGCGCTATGGCGCGCGCGACGGTGCCTTGCGTATTCTGGTGGTGGGCGGCAGTTTGGGTGCGCAAGCCCTGAACACCGTGGTGCCTGCCGCCATGGCGTTGATTGCACCGGGGCAGCGCCCACAAATTATGCATCAGGCCGGCGAGCAGCATATTGCCAGCCTGCAGGACACCTATAAGCAGGCGAATGTCAGCGCAGAATGCCTGCCTTTCATCGATGATATGGTTACGGCCATGATGTCGGCCGACCTGATTATCTGCCGTGCCGGCGCCATGACGGTGGCCGAAGTGGCTGCGGTCGGGGTGGCCGCATTGTTTGTGCCGTTGCCGCATGCCATCGATGACCATCAGACGGCAAATGCGGCATGGCTGACCAGCCGCAACGCGGCCTGGGCACAACCCCAGCGCGAATTTACCGCTGCCTGGCTGGCCCAATGGATACAAAGTCGTACTCGTGATCAATTGATGCAGACTGCAGTGGCTGCCAGAGCCTGCGCCAGAACGCAGGCCGCACAGACCATTGCAGATATTTGCGAGCGCGCGAGCGCAGGAAAAACATGAAACATCGGATTAGACACATTCACTTTGTCGGTATCGGCGGCTCCGGTATGAGCGGTATTGCCGAAGTTCTGGTGAATCTCGGATATAAAGTCAGCGGCTCGGATCTGCAGGAGTCGGCGGTGACCCGTCGTCTGGAACAATTGGGGGCGCAGATTTTCATCGGTCATCACGCTGAAAATGTCGGCGAGGCCGACGCCATTGTTACATCCACGGCCGTGGCCAACAGCAACCCTGAGGTCCTGACGGCCAGGGCCAAGCGAATTCCCGTGGTGCCGCGTGCCATCATGCTAGCAGAGCTGATGCGCCTTAAACGCGGCATTGCCATTGCCGGCACGCACGGCAAAACCACGACCACCAGCCTGGTGGCCAGTGTGCTGGCCGCAGCTGGCCTGGATCCTACCTTTGTGATCGGTGGACGCCTGAATTCGGCCGGCGCCAATGCGCGGCTGGGTCAGGGTGAATATATTGTGGTCGAGGCTGACGAATCCGATGCCTCGTTCCTGAATCTGTTGCCTGTCATGTCCATCATTACCAATATCGATGCGGACCATATGGACACGTATGGTCACGACATGACGCGCTTGAAAAGCGCGTTCGTTGAATTTACCCAGCGCATGCCGTTTTATGGCAGTGCCATCGTATGCGTTGACGACAGCAACGTTCGCAACATTATTCCGTTTATCTCACGCCCGCTGGTGACCTATGGGTTTGGTGAAGAAGCGATGTACCGGGCGGTCAATGTGCAGGCTCGGCAAACGCGCATGGCGTTTACCGTTGAACGGCGGATTACCCCGGCCAAGCGCCTGCCGGATCTGGATATCGTACTTAATCTGCCCGGCCGTCACAATGTGCTGAACTCGCTTGCCGCCATTGCCGTGGCCACCGAGCTGGAGCTGGCCGACGAGGATATCGTGAGCGCCCTGGCTGGTTTCAATGGTGTCGGTCGCCGCTTTTCCTATGCCGGTGACTTTGCCGTCCCGCAGGATCATGGTGGCGGCACCTACACGCTGATTGATGACTACGCGCACCATCCTATCGAAATGGCCGCCACGGTTGAAGCAGCGCGCGGTGCCTGGCCCGAACGCCGGCTGGTCCTGGCTTTCCAGCCTCATCGATATACACGCACCCGGGATTGCTTCGAAGACTTTGTCAATGTGCTCAGTCGGGCTGATGCCGTTCTTTTAAGTGAAGTGTATGCCGCCGGCGAGCAACCCATTGTAGCCGCCGATGGCCGCGCCCTGTCGCGTGCATTGCGTGTGGCGGGCAAGGTAGAACCGGTTTTTGTCGAAGATGTGGCTGAACTGCCGCAAGCGATTATCAACTTTGTTCGCGACGGCGATGTGGTCATCGTCATGGGCGCCGGATCCATCAACAAGGTGCCGGGGCAGTTGGGAGAGCGCAATGAGCAATGAATTTGGCAAGGTAGGGGTGCTGTACGGCGGCCAGTCCGCGGAACGGCCTGTGTCGCTGGTTTCCGGCAAGGGCATATACGAAGCCTTGCTCAGCAAGGGTATTGACGCCCATCTGTTTGATACTGCCGAGCATTCCCTGGCAGAGCTTGCTGCGGCCGGCTTTGACCGGGTTTTCATTGCCCTGCACGGCCGGTATGGCGAAGACGGTTCGCTGCAGGGGGCGCTGGAACTGCTGCGCATTCCCTACACAGGAAGCGGCGTGATGGCTTCCGGGCTGGCCATGGATAAAATCATGACCAAGCGCATCTGGATCGAGCAGGGCATTCCGACGGCACCTTATTGCAAGGTGCGAACCCGCCAGGATATGGATGGCGCCAGCCAGATACTGGGCTATCCCTTTATCCTCAAGGCGCCCCATGAAGGCTCGACGCTGGGATTGAGCAAGGTGACCGGCCCGCAAGATCTGTCTGCCGCCTTTGACGAGGTGTTTCAGTTTGACAGCGAACTGCTGGCCGAAAAATTCGTCGTCGGGCGCGAGCTGACCGTTGCCATTCTGGGCAAGGGCGACACGGCGCGGGCGTTTCCGATTATCGAAATTGTGGCGCCCGATGGCAAATACGATTTTGAGCACAAATATGTCTCGGACGAGACGCAATACCATTGCCCGGCGGACCTGCCACAGGATCTGGCCGCCAGCATCCGACAAACCTGCGAGCAGGCGTTTGTCGCCGTAGGCTGCGAGGGCTGGGGCCGGGTTGACGTGATGCTGGACAATGACAATCGCTATTTTCTGCTGGAGGTCAACACCTCTCCGGGCATGACGCCGCATTCGCTGGTGCCCATGGGGGCCAAGGCCGAAGGCGTCAGTTATGCCGATTTGTGCGTGCAGATTCTGGCGCAGGCCAGTTGCAAGATCCAGCGCACCAAACCCGTGACGCAGGCAGGATTGTAAATGATTACGCCAAGCGCCCGAATTACCAACTTTGTCGCCAACCTGATCATGTTGTTGGCGGTAGTGGTATTGCTGGGCGCTGGCGGATACTGGCTGATTCACCGGCCCATGTTCAATCTGACCCGCATCGTGATCGAGCCGATGAAGGGTAACAAGCTTGAATATGTTTCGCCGGCAAGTATCCAGCAAACCATTGCGGGCAAGTTGCAGGGCAATTTCTTTACCATCAATCTGCCCGAATCGAAAAAACTGTTCGAGCAGTCGCCGTGGGTGCGTCATGCCGACATTACCCGCGTCTGGCCCGATGGCCTGCTGCTCAAAATCGAAGAGCAGGAGCCGTTTGCCTACTGGAACGAGCGGCAGATGATCAATACCTGGGGTGAAGTATTTACGGCAAACCAGGCTGAACTGCCCGAGGATGCGGATTTACCACAGTTTAACGGCCCATCCGGATCCGAAATGCTTGTGGTACAACGCTATGCCGAACTGGTGCGCTGGCTGGCGCCGCTAAATTTGGGTGTAGATGAGATTACACTTAGTGATCGCTATGCATGGCGTGTAGAATTGAACGATAATACCAAACTGGTATTGGGCAGGGATCCCGGGGCCGATGCATTAAACCCACATGGCGGGCAGGGTGCGGTATCATTCGCATCTACGATTGAACGTTTTGTTCAGGCGTGGCCTGTTTTAAAAGAAAAGGTAGCCGGCCGGCAGATCGCCCAGGTGGACTTGCGTTATACCAAAGGTTTTGCCATCACCTTCGAGCCGGCAGCGACAACACAATCGGATAGTAAAGAGAAAAAATGACTCGTGACCTAAAGGACCTCATCGTTGCTTTAGACATAGGCACCAGCAAAGTGGTGGCAGTGGTGGCTGAAGCTTTGCCTGAAGAAGGGCGCTTTGAAGTAATCGGACTTGGACAGCATGAATCCAAGGGTATGCGCAAAGGGGTAGTGGTCAATATTGAATCCACGGTCAATTCCATTCAGCGTGCCCTTGAAGAGGCTGAGCTGATGGCCGATTGCAAAATCCGTGAAGTATATACAGGCATTGCCGGCAACCATATTACCAGCTTCAACTCCAGCGGCATGGTCGCGGTCAAGGACAAGGAAGTATCGGAAGCCGATGTGGCACGCGTGATCGAGACAGCCAAGGCGGTCAACATCCCCACCGATCACCAGGTGCTGCATGTGCTGACCCAGCAATTTATCGTCGATTCGCAGGAAGACATTCGCCAGCCGGTAGGCATGAGCGGCATCCGGCTGGAAGTGCGCGTGCATATTGTGACCGGTGCGGTCAGCGCGGCGCAGAATATTGTCAAATGCGTGCGGCGCTGCGGCCTGGAAGTGCAGGACCTGATTCTGCAGCCGCTGGCCTCGTCCATGGTCTGCCTGACCAACGATGAAAAGGAACTGGGTGTCGTGCTGGTCGATATCGGCGCGGGCACCACCGACATCGCCATTTTTACCGGTGGCGCAATTCGCCATACGACCGTGTTGCCGGTATCGGGAGATCAGGTGACCAGCGATATCGCGGCCATGCTGCGCACGCCGACGCCCGACGCCGAAGAGATCAAATTGCGTTATGGGATTGCCAAGCAGGTGCTGGCCAATCCCGATGAGCTTATCGAAGTGCCAGGCCTGGGCGATCGTGATGTTCGTCGCGTCAAGCGGCAGACTCTGGGTGCCGTCATTGAACCGCGTATCGAAGAGTTGTTCATGATGGTGCAGCAGGTTGTACGGGACTCCGGCTATGAAGACCTGATTGCCTCGGGCGTCGTATTGACCGGCGGCACTGCGCTTATGCCAGGCATTGTCGAACTGGCTGAAGATGTCTTTCTCAAGCCGGTGCGCGTTGCCGTTCCCGACTATCGTGGCAGTCTTGCCGACATGGTCCGCAACCCGCGGTTTTCCACAGTCATGGGGTTGTTGACCGAAGCGCGCGTGCAGCGTTTGCGTGGTGGTAAGATTAAGCAACAAAATGGAACGCTAAAAGATATTATTTCCCGCATGAAAGAGTGGTTTATGAATTAGAATATGCAAGAAGCTGAGACGTTTGTTTCAGCAGTTGCAAAAAGGGGCGTGTTTCATGTCCCTTATGGTGTTTTGTTAAGGTGTTTTGTTAATGCGAAGTGAAGCACTTGCAAATCACCGCGACAGCAGTGCAGTAAAGCAGCAGAAGGTTGTCGATGTACCGCCGGGCAGGGCGGATCAACTGCCAGACAATGGCCGGGCAGGTGGCCATGGAGACGGTTCAAGTACGATGCGAGACAGGCGCTGGCATTGTTTTTGAGACGGTTTCCGAAAAACGCAGTGGCACTTTTCGTTAATACGTTTCGGAATACAGGAGTTGGGAATATGGACTTTCAATTATTGGACGATAGCAGTAACAGCGGTACCGTAATCAAGGTGATTGGCGTGGGTGGTGCAGGTGGCAATGCCATTTCACACATGATGCGGGCCGGCCTCAAGGGCGTGGATTTCATCTGCGCAAACACAGACATGCAGGCGCTGATCGCGACCGAAGCACCGGTACAGATCCGTCTGGGCCGCAGTGGTTTGGGCGCAGGCGCCAAACCTGAACAGGGTCGTGCAGCAGCAGAAACAGCACGCGAAGAAATTCGCGCCGCGCTCAATGGCGCAAATATGGTGTTCATTACCGCCGGTATGGGTGGTGGTACAGGAACGGGAGCAGGTCCTGTTGTGGCCGAAGTGGCCAAGGAATTGGGTATCCTCACCGTTGGTGTCGTTACAAAACCATTTTCGTTCGAAGGAACCAAACGACTGCGCGCTGCCGAAGAAGGCATTGCCGATTTGTCCAAACACGTCCATTCCCTGATCGTGGTTCTGAACGAAAAGCTGTATGAACTGATGGGCGACGACGCATCCCAGGACGACTGCTTCAAGGAAGCCGACAACGTGCTGTACAACGCCTGCGCAGGTATTGCAGAAATCATTAATGTTCAGGGTAATATCAACGTCGACTTCGAAGACGTGAAAACCATCATGGGCGAACATGGCCAGGCAATGATGGGTACCGCAGTCGCCTCCGGTCCGGATCGTGCTCGCATCGCTGCAGAAAACGCGATTGCCTGCCCGCTGCTCGAAGGCGTGGACCTGAACGGTGCGCGTGGTCTGCTGGTCAACATTACCGCCAGCCGTTCACTCAAAATGAGCGAAACCCGTCTGATCAACGAAATCATCAGCAGTTACGCTGCCAAAGACGCCACTATTATCGTTGGTAGCGCTTACGATGACGACATGGCCGACGAGCTGCGCGTGACCGTTGTCGCAACGGGTCTGGGTCGTAAGCAGCCGGAACTGGTAGTCAATAACGGTTCCGATGTCGAGTTTGAAGCATTGACCGGGACGCATGGTGGCAATACCGATCTGTACGGCGGCAGCTTCCTGAATCAGCCTAGCGGTGGCCGTGCACCTGTGCCGCCTACCGTGATTCGTTCTGGTCGTGGCGGCGCTGCGCCTAACAAGGCGCAATTTGAACAGCAGGTTCGTGCAATGGAATCTTCGGGCGTCGAGCGTTTCGATATTCCGGCATTCCTGCGCAAACAAGCCGACTGATCGCCGTTTTCTTCCCAACACGGCGTCCGGGCTGCTGCCCGGTCCGGACCCGTTTGCTCCTATGAAATGGCGCCCGTTAGCAAAAACGACCCTTCGGGGTCGTTTTTTTGTCGTTGTCGCCCCGTCCCGGTTTCAGATGTCAATTGAAACAGTTGTACTGTCAATCAAGGGCTTTTAAGCGCAAATCAGAGTAAAATACTCGGAAACGACACGTGTCTGCGGACATTGCGTATTGAAAATTGGCTTTAGCAGCCCGGCGCAAGCAACAAACCGGCTGCAATGCAGTATGGGCGCCACATTTGTTACAGGCCGCCACTATCTGCGCGTCGCACTTTGCTTGCTGTACATTCAAAGGACGGCGCCACATGTGTGTCTGGTTCCGTCATCAGGCAGCTTGCTCCCATCTTATTGGTGACAGTGAACGGCCAGCCACGCCATCCGTTTACGGGTGCTCCCATGAATATTGTTACATTTTTGTAAGTTGAGAATACGATGCTACGACAAAGAACCATTAAGAACCTGGTGAAAACCACCGGCGTCGGCATGCATTCAGGTCGCAGGGTTGAAATCACTTTACGGCCTGCCCAAGCCAATACCGGCATTATTTTCCACCGGGTAGATACCCCCGAGGTCGTTGATCTGCCCGCCGTTGCGGACAAAGTGGGTGACACCCGGATGGCTTCGGTGCTGCAGAACGGCGATGTGCGCGTGTCAACAGTAGAACACTTGATGTCGGCATTGGCCGGCCTGGGCATTGACAATATCCACGTCGATCTGAATGCTGAAGAAGTACCTATTATGGACGGTAGCGCCGGAACCTTTGTGTACCTGCTGCGCTCGGCTGGTATTGAAGAGCAGGATGCGCCCAAGCGCTTTTTGCGCGTTCTGAAAACCATTGAAGTGCAGGATGGCGAAGGAGAAAACGCCAAATGGGCCCGCCTTGAGCCCTATGCGGGCTTCTCCCTGGCCTTTTCCATCAACTTTCATCACCCGGCCATTGATTCAACGGCCAGTTTTGCCGAAGTAGATTTTGCGCGCGATTCTTATACCCGGGAAATTGCCCGTGCGCGCACATTTGGTTTTGCACAGGAAGTGGAAGCCATGCGCGCCCACGGTCTGGCGCGTGGCGGCAGCCTGGATAACGCCATTGTGATGGATGAGTTCCGGATCCTGAATTCGGACGGCCTGCGTTACGATGACGAATTCGTCAAACACAAAATTCTGGACGCCATTGGCGATCTGTATCTGATCGGCCATCCGTTGCTGGCCCGTTATGTGGCCTGCAAATCCGGCCATGCATTAAATAACAAGCTGGCGCGTACGCTGCTGTCGCAGCCGGATGCGTATGAAATTATTACCTACGATTCAGCAGCGGCAGCCGCCGATGCCATGAGTCAGGATTGGCGTTTGGCCTGATTTTTTTCAAGAATCCGGGCCAGTGTTTCAGCCAGTTGCTGGTTGTCTGTGGTTTGTTGCAGTTCAAGCAAGGCGTCACGCGCTTGTTCGCCCAACGGGGGCATGTGGATCGGTGGTGTTGAGGTTGCCGTGATCGCAGCACTCTTGAGCCCAGCCTGGATTTTTATGCGGATTTGATCCACCCGTTGCCCTTTTGCGACCAGCAGCTGATGTATAGTTGTGGTCAATTGTCGAATTTTTGCTGCGTGGGCAGCGCTGGGAACGGCAATAATCAGTGTGCCGTTTTCCAGCCCGACCACGCGACACGCATGACCCACGGGAAGTTGCAGAGCCTGTGCAATCAGTCCCTGTATCAGGTTGAACTGTTCTGCTGTTTCCAGCAACCGGCCCCGGCGGGTGTCATGTCCCAACCAATTTGCGGCCGTTTTACCTTCGCCTCGATCGCGGCGCGAAGCACCGTTTTTTTTGTAAAACAGAGCCATTATTTTAAACAGGTACGAAATTGAAAGAAGAGCAACATGCTTCGCAGAATACCACTCCTGTGAAGACAAAGAAAGTATGGACCTTTAGCGTGTCCATGCTCAGCCTGGGTCTGGCAGTTGCCGCCGGCGCCTTGCTGGAACGCCATTTTGGGCTGCCATCGCTGCCTATGCACGAACAAGTCGCTTCTGTAGAGTCTACACCCGAAGCGCTGCGTGATGCGGCCTTAATCCATCATAATCTGAATGTGATGGCCTCACAGATCGGGCAGTTGCGAGCCAAGGCAGACACCATCGCCCGGTTGGGTGAACGCCTGGCCGTCAGTACCGGTGCCGATGCTGAAACGTCGGAATTGCACAAGCTGCTCAGCCAGAACGCCCTGGCCAGTGACGAGCCAATGGAAGATCTGGAGCCGGAGAACGACAGCGTCATGTCTGCCGAGGAACTCGGGCGTGAGCTCGACAGCCTGAAAGTGGCCTTATCGCGCGGCGATGATATGCTCAAAACCGCCGATCTGGCAATGCAACTGCAAGGCGCAGAGCAGCAGCGTACGCCCACCGCCATTCCGGTTTCCATGAACAATGCACGAATTTCATCCACTTACGGCTGGCGCAAGAACCCGGTTACCGGGCGTCATATGCTGCACAGTGGGGTAGATTTTGCCGCGCCGGCCGGCACGTCCGTTTATGCCGCTTCGGCCGGCATCGTGGTGGCCGCGGGCTGGATGAGTGCCTACGGCAACGTCGTAGACATCGATCATGGCAAGGGCGTGGTCACGCGCTATGCGCACAACTCAAAGCTGCTGGTCAAGGCAGGTGATCTGGTGGCCAAAAGACAGGTCATCGCCAAGGTCGGTAGCACCGGGCGCTCCACCGGCGCTCACGTGCATTTTGAAGTGCGGGTCGACGGTGAGCCGACAGACCCGATCGCCTTTCTAAGTCAGATGTCGTCGTCCACCGCTGTGGCCAGCGCGACGCCGGACAGTCTGCTTAAACGGGCAGAGCAGGTGGGAGCGGCAGCGCTCAGTAGCAAAATCGTCACGGATACAAAAGAGCACGTCAGATTGCCTTCCGGAATCACTACCCGGCCTCGTATGCGTTAAACTATCGTGATTTTCTCGTGATGACTCACTAACCTGTCAGGAAGAACACCCATTGAAGTCTTCCTGATTACTCTGAAAGCAGAATGATTTCTTTACTCAAAAAAATTGTTGGCAGCCGTAACGATCGCCTTCTGAAGCAGTATCGCAAAATGGTTACCAGAATCAATAGTCTGGAAAAAACCGTCGAAGCCCTGACCGATGAAGCGCTGGCCGCGAAAACCCAGGAATTCAAGGCTCGCTATCAGCAGGACGGAGATCTGGACGCCATATTGCCCGAAGCTTTCGCTGTTGTGCGTGAAGCCTCGCGTCGGGTGCTGGGTATGCGTCACTTCGATGTGCAGCTGATCGGCGGCATCACCCTGCATTACGGTAAAATTGCCGAGATGCGCACGGGTGAAGGCAAGACGCTGATGAGTACGTTGCCTGTTTATTTGAACGCCATGTCAGGCAAGGGCGTGCATGTAGTCACGGTCAACGACTACCTGGCGCGTCGTGATGCGCAGCAAATGGGTCGACTGTATAACTTTCTGGGCCTGTCGGTGGGTGTGGTGGTGCCAGAGCAGGACAGCACAGAGAAGGTCGCTGCATATCGCGCCGATATAACCTACGGTACCAATAACGAATTCGGCTTTGATTATCTGCGCGATAATATGGAATACCGCGCCGAGGACCGGCGCCAGCGTGAACTGACCTACGCCATTGTCGATGAGGTCGATTCGATCCTGATCGATGAGGCCCGTACACCGCTGATCATTTCCGGCCAGGCCGATGACAATACCGAACTGTATGTCAAGATGAACCAGGTTCCGGCCATGCTCACGCGCATGGCGTCTGAACCCAAGCCGCAGGAACCGGAGCCGGAAGGCGATTTCTGGGTGGATGAAAAATCCCAGCAAATTTACCTGTCCGAAGCAGGGCACGAACACGCCGAAGAAATTCTGACCCGCCTGGGCATGCTGCCGCAGGGTGAGTCGCTGTACGAGCCGCGTCATATCACGTTGATGCATCACCTGATGGTGGCATTGCGTGCCCACAATCTGTTTTTCCGCGACCAGCATTATGTGGTCAATGACGGTGAAATCGTGATCGTGGATGAATTTACGGGACGTTTCATGGCGGGGCGCCGCTGGTCCGATGGCCTGCATCAGGCTGTGGAAGCCAAGGAAGGGGTGGCGATCCAGAACGAGAACCAGACCCTGGCTTCGATCACGTTCCAGAACTTTTTCCGCATGTACAAAAAGCTGGCCGGCATGACTGGCACGGCCGATACCGAAGCCTACGAATTTCAGGAAATCTACGGTCTGGAAACGGTCATTATTCCGACCAACGTGCCAATGGTGCGAAATGACCAGAACGATCAGATTTTCAAGAACGATCAGGAAAAATTCGCAGCCATCATCAAGGATGTGCGCGATTGTCACGAACGCAATCAGCCGGTGCTGGTGGGTACTACGAGTATTGAAAACTCTGAGGTTCTCTCCGAGCTGCTGAAAAAAGAAAATCTGCCGCACGATGTGCTCAACGCCAAGCAGCATGCGCGTGAAGCCGAGATTATTGCCGAAGCGGGCAAGCCGGGCAAAATCACCATTGCGACCAACATGGCTGGCCGCGGTACCGATATTGTGCTCGGTGGCAGCATAGAGAAAGCCATTTCCCTGGTGCGTGCGGACGATACGCTTACGCCAGCCCAGAAGGAGGAGCGTATTGCCGCTATCCGTGAAAAATGGCTGCCAGTCAACGAACAGGTCAAGCAGGCCGGCGGCTTGCGCATTATCGGTACCGAAAGACACGAATCGCGTCGTATCGATAATCAATTGCGAGGCCGCGCCGGACGCCAGGGCGATCCCGGTTCATCTCGCTTCTATCTGTCGCTGGATGATTCGCTCATGCGTATTTTCGCGGGTGATCGCGTGCGCGCCATTATGGACCGCCTGGGCACCGATGGCGAACCGATAGAAGCCAAGATGGTATCGCGTTCCATTGAATCGGCGCAGCGCAAGGTGGAAGGTCGTAACTTCGACATTCGCAAGCAGTTGCTAGAGTATGACGACGTGTCCAACGACCAGCGCAAAGTACTGTACGGTCAGCGCAATGAGGTGCTGGAAGAGGCCGACTCCGGCCCGCTGGTGGCCAACTTGCGCGATGCGGCGATTACCGACTTTGTGCGCACGTATGTGCCGGCAGAAAGCATGGAAGAGCAGTGGGACATTCCTGCGTTGCAGACTGCACTGGAAGCCGAATGGCAGGTCAGCGTGCCCCTGATCGATATGCTTGAAAAAAACGACAGCATGGGCGACGAAGATATCGTAGAAGCGGTGCTGGCACAGGCTCGCGAGAATTACGAAGCCAAAGTGGCGCTGGTCGGCAAGGAACAATGGGTCTCTTTCGAACGCGCTATCCTGCTGCAAACCATCGATACACTCTGGCGCGAGCATTTGTCTTCGCTGGATCACCTGCGTCAGGGTATTCATTTGCGTGGTTATGCGCAAAAAGATCCGAAACAGGAATACAAGCGCGAAGCCTTCGAGCTGTTCTCCGGCATGCTGGAACGCATTCGGAACGAAACTGCACGCGTGCTCATGACCGTGCAGATTCAGTCGCCGGAGCAGGTTGAAGAGGCTGAGGCCGATGCCGCGCAGTCTCATGTGTCCAACATGCAGTTTCATCATTCTGACTACGATGAAGCGCTGGCCAATGCCGAAATCAATGAACAGGGCGATGTGTCTGCCGGTGGTATCACCGTCAAGAACATGGTGGGCAGAGTTGGCCGTAACGATCCGTGCCCGTGTGGCAGTGGTAAAAAGTATAAACATTGCCACGGTAAACTGAGCTGATCAACATCGGACTGGAAACCTGCACAGGGCGCGTGGACGTGTCAGTGCAGGGCGGTGCAAGTTTACAGATCGACGGTAAAGATTGACGGCGCAAGCCGATGTCGACTGAAATAAAAGCCATGTCTTCCGATGGTATGCGTAAATGAAAATCCCTCGCGGCTTAAAACTGCGAGGGATTTTTTGTTATGCAAGATGTCCGCGAATAATCGGGGCCGCGCGTTGTGCCGGATAACGGTAGCTGACGCATGCTAGATAAGAAACAGATTTGCCAGACCCAGAAAGACAAAGAAGCCAAGCGAATCGGTGGCGAAGGTAAGCAGCACCGAAGACCCCATGGCTGGATCCTTGCCGAAGCGGTCCCGTGTCAATGGGATCAGGACGCCCAGCATGGCGCCAATCAGCATGTTGCAGACCAGTGCCGCCATCATCACCGCGGCAATGGACAGGCTGCGTGAGACAAGCCAGGCAAAGGCGGCGGCGACCAGGCTGCCTGAGATACCTACCAGGAATGTCACCACAAATTCACGTCGCAGCAGCGACTTCACGTTGTTGGAGGTAATACGGCCCATGGCAAGGGCACGAATGACAAGTGTCATTGTCTGGTTGCCTGAGTTGCCGCCAATGCCGGCCACAATGGACATCAGAAAAGCCAGGATCACAATGGTGCTTACGGTTTCTTCAAACTGAGAAGCCACATAGGAGGCGACCGACGCCGTGCACAGGTTCAGGAACAGCCATGGCGCCCGGTTGCGGATCGCACTGGAGACGGGGGCGAAAATATCCTCTTCCTGCAGACCAGCGCGTGACAGATCCTGTTCCTGCGAGTCTTCGCGGATCACGTCCACCACTTCGGCAATGGTCAGCCGGCCGATCAGCCGGTTTTGCTGGTCCACCACGGGCGCAGAAACCAGATCGTAACGTTCGAACGCGCTGGCCGCTTCACGATCTTCGTCATCAGGCCCCAGTGAAAGGTAGTCGGTATTCATGACGTCTTTCACGATGGTATCTGGATCGCTGACCAGCAAGCGGGAGACGGACAGTACCCCCAGAATCTGATCACCGCGGTCGACCACGAAAATCTGGTCGGTGTGATCCGGCAATTCATTAAGGCGGCGCAAATAACGCAGGACCACTTCCAGGGTGACGTCCTCGCGCACCCGGACCATCTCGAAGTCCATGATGGCGCCGACAGTACCCTCGGGGTAGCCCATCGCTTCGAGCAGTTGCGCCCGTTCGGCATCGGTCAGGCCTTTTTGTACCTCTGCCACAATGTCCGGAGGCAGGTCGGCGGCCAGGTCGGCCAGCTCGTCGGCGTCCAGGTCTTCCGTGGCAGCCAGCAGATCGGCCCGATCCATGGACGCAATCAGCGACTCCCGGACCCAGTCATCCACTTCCAGCAAAATGTCGCCGTCGTACTTGGAATTGACCAGGCCCCAGATAAGCTGGCGCTCTTCGGTGGGCAGCGATTCCAGAATGAATGCGATATCGGCCGGGTGCAGGGCATTCAGGGTATTGCTCAGTTCGGCTTCGTGCTGGCGCCGGATCAGGCCCTCAACCAGCGTTGACTGCTCATCGCCGGCTTCCTGGCGATGCACCAACTGTTCGACAATGGCGTGCTTTTTCAGCAGTTCCTGAATGCGCTCGAGCGCAAGCTGCGCATCCTCGGTGTCGAGTCTGCGCGGCACATGGACCAGGACGGCTTCGGACGGTTGCTGATTTTGTTGCGCCATGACTGTAACTGCCGGTTAGGCTATCGCGGTTTGAGATGAGGGGTAATCATGGCCGAGAGCGCCGGAAACAGACCGTCGCCTGCGGCGACCACATACCCGTTGATGGGCCAGGGGTCTTTGCCGTACATATCCTCTGCGTGCCCGTGTGCTTCGCGTACCAGCAGGGCGCCGGCGGCGACGTCCCACGGCGCCAGGCCCATTTCAAAATAACCATCGAAGCGCCCGCAGGCGACCCAGGCCAGATCCAGTGCCGCGGCTCCGTTGCGGCGCAGGCCGCGCGTGGAGTGAATCGCCGTGTCAAAGATCGGCGTGTATTGGTCTTCGAAGGAAAAGTCGCGGAAGGGAAAGCCCGTTGCCAGCAGTGAGTCGGCCAGCGTGGCTGTTTTGGAGCAGGAAATGCGCTGGCCGTTAAGCCAGGCGCCTGCGCCTGCCACAGCCGTAAACAACTCTTCGCGGTTGGGGTCGTACACAATCGCAACGACCGGGGTATCGCGGCTCAGCGGTTCGGTTGCCTGAGGCAGGACCGTGCCGGCGTGGGCAATAAGCCCGAGCGAGACGGCATAGTGCGGAATGCCATGCAGATAATTGGTTGTGCCGTCCAATGGATCGATATACCAGGTGGCAACGCCTTCGGGCTTGCCGCCGGTTTCTTCGGCAACAATGCCAAAGTGGGGAGTCAACTGGGCGAAAGTGTCCAGAATGGCCTGTTCTGCTTCTTTATCGGCCTGGGAGACCAGATCATTCCTGGCTTTGTGATCGATGATCAGGTCGGATCGGCGATGCGAATAGGCCTGCAGTACCGAGGCTCCCGCATGGGCTGCCTTGATGCCGGCATCAAGTGCAATACCGAAGTCGATGAGGGAAGAAGACATGCGTGATACTCCGTCTGGATTTGAATCGGAACAGCAGCCGGGATAAATCCCGATAATCGGAAGATTATAAAATGAATACCTTTGCCCGGGTTCGCATTGCGGCAAAACCGGGTATTCTTTATGTAAATGGCGCGACGGAGATGCAAGGTGGCTCAATGCTGGCCGCCACGGGTGCGCCTGTCTGTTAAGTAGTGGTAGGGAGAGGGTTAATGGAAGGTGCGCTGGACAAATTCAGTGCGGTGCTGGAACAGGCGATGGTGCATCTGCAAAAAAGCATGCAGCAGGAGAACACCTATACTGCCCTGGTGCTGGCCGCTGATGGCGCTCACATTGCGGCGAGCTTGCTGGCGCACTGGCAACGCCACGCGCCGGCTCAGGCACAGTTGCATCTGGTATTTTTTGAAGCTGCCGCGATCGCCTCGTCAGGCACGACAGTTGCGGCTGATGGTACATCGGCGTCTGCCCTGGCGCAGCAGCGCCCGCTCGCAGCAAACTGCGATGACCCACGTATAGTCCTGGATACGCTGCTGGCGGCCTCTGATGATGCCGGCGTGCCGTTGCTGCCCGGCGTGCATCGGTTTGATGCGCCGACGTACCGGCTCACGGTGACACGCCTGATTGGGGCGGTCGGGCAGACCTTCTCGCAGTTGGTTGCTGTTGTGGACCTGGTGTTGGTGGAATCGACCAGCCGGGTCGCCGACATTGCTCACTTTGCCGACAGTGTGTTGCGTATTGCCGGGCCCGATCTGGCCATGGTGGCACCACAGCCGGTGTTGGAGCAACTGCAGCAGGCGATCACAAGCAAGGGCTCGCGGGCCCTGGCTTTGCATCCATTGGCTCGGCCATGGCAAGTGCTGCTGGCGCGGCTGCATAAACCGGCCAAGCCGCCGCTTGCCTCGGCTCGCACGGCCTGGGTGGTGGGTGGCAGTCTCGCCGGCGCGGGGGTGGCCTATGCGCTGGCATTGCGCGGCTGGCATGTGCACGTGACCGACCCGGCACTGGCCTGTGATCAGTCAGGACCGCAGGCAGGCCATCTTGCCGCTGCCCTCACGCCGCTTATTTCCGTAGATGATAATTTCAAGGCGCGCTTGAGTCGGGCCGGCGTGTATCGCGCCCATCAGCGCTGGGCGGACTTTGACGCCGATATTATCGTCTCGCGTAGTGGCACGCTGGAGCTGGCGCGCAGCAAAGGGCATGCGCGCGACCTGTTGCAGGCTGTGCACGCTATGGCCTATCCCGACGGGTGGGTCAGTCTGATCGCGCAGCCCCAGGCCGCCGCGTGCGCCGGCGTGGGCGTTGCCCGGCATGGCGCGTACTTTGCCAAAGGCATGACGGTTTCTCCCCCGAATTTGATCAGCAAGCTGCTATCCCATTCCAATATTGTCTGTCATGGGCAGCAGGTCGATTCACTGCATAAAGGGGCGCAAGGTTGGCAACTGCGATCTCATCAGAACGGTGAACCCGTGGTCCTGGCCGAATGCGATACCGTTATCCTGGCGGCCGCCGCCCACACGCCGGCACTGTTGGCCGCAAGCGGTCTGGATCAGCATACCCTGCGTTCAGGACGCAGGCAGTCGATCATGCCGGCGATCATGTCCATGGATACGCTGGCCGGACAAGTCATGCACGTGCCGGCGGCCATGTTGCCGCAGGTGCCGGTCAGTGTGATTGGCGCAGAAGGCTATTTTCTGCCGCCAGTGCAGGGACAGTGTGTGCTGGGCAGCACCTACGAACGGGAACCGGCCGGTCAGGGATGTACCCGTAGCGGCCAGCAGCAAATCGTGAGTAAACTGGCGCCGGCGCTGGGGCCAGCCGTCTTGCAGCCGGTGGTCGATGCAATGGCGGGGTGCGCACCCATTGCCGGATGGCCGCCCTTGGCCTCGTCCGGTGAGGCGGGCGATGCAAGCAGCGGAGAGGGGGGTGATGCAACGCCAGCCCGTGCGCAGGCAGTGCAACATAGCGATGCCCCGGTTTTTGCTGGCTGGGCCGGCAGCCGGGCGGTCATCCGGGGTCGGTTGCCTGCATTTGGCCCAATACGCCATGCGCCCGGCCTGTGGCTGGCCTGCGGCTACGCCTCCCATGGTCTGACTTGGTCGGCGTTGGCCGGCGATGTCATTGCCGCCATGCTCAACGCAGAACCGGTTCCGCTGGAGCGCGATTTGCTGCATGCGGTGGCGCCGCGCTGAAAAAATCGCCTGAAAAACGGCCGCATCCGCTTTGTTTTTTAGCCAAAACACGAAATTGATTTTATTTTGTGTGCTAAATGAGTCAGAATAAGCGTTTTTAGGGAATCTCTTGCCCGTTTCCATGCTCCGGTATTTTCCCCTCACTGAAAAGAACTCACGTGATTCAATTTGATCGTCTTGTATTCAAGTCCGCTCATGCAACGCATGCCGAGTTTTCTACGGACACTGATTTATTATTGCGTGTCGAGGCTCATGGCCCGGGCGTATTCAGAATCCTGGCAGGGTTGCCCGACAGGCTCTCCGAAGAAAAACAAACCCCGCGCCAAAAACAGCGCCAGGCATTGACCGTCGCTCGTGAAGAGTGCATCGGCGACATGCTTACCGAGTCGCTGATCGATGAGTCCGGCTGGCGTTTCACCCAGGGCGACGTCTCTCTGGTGATCTGCAACAGTCCGCTGACCATTTCGCTGTTCCGTGGCGATTCATGTATTTTGCGCAGCGATGATGGCTTTGAAACGCCGCTGGTCATGGAGTCCGAAGCCGGACAGCCTGCCCATTGGTCGGTCATGTTCGATCTGCCGGAAAACGAACCGGTTTTCGGGCTTGGTGAAACCGCAGGCGACTTCAACCGCCGCGGCGTGGAAATTGTATCGGACTTGAACGACTTCCGTTATTTGCCGCTGGCCTGGAATCCCAAGGGCTGGGGCGTTTACGCGAACTCGCTTGAACGGGTCATGCACGATCCGGGCACAGAAGATAATCCGGGTACCTATCAGATTTTTATTGATGGTCCGGTCTTTGACCTGTTTCTGTTTGCCGGCGATGTGCCCGAAATTTTCAATCAGTATTCCGCGCTAACCGGTCGTGCCGGCCAGCCGCCGTTGTGGGCCATGGGTGCATGGCTCAAGCAGCAGACGGGCCAGTCTACGCCAGACTTTATTGCGCAGGCCGAGGCGCTGCGACAGTCCCAGTTTGCATTGGACGTGCTCGATTTTGCCCAGCCTTCCATGGTGCAGTTCCAGGCGGACAAGCTGGTGCTGGAGTGGGATGATAGTCGTATGGACGATGCACGCCGCACGCTTGGCGCGTTGCGCGAAAAGTTTTTTGAAATCTGTGTGCCGTCCTTTCCAGGCGTACCGCGCGAATCGGTCCTGTTCGACGATCTGGAAGATCGCGGCTGGCTGCTGACCGGCGATGATGGCAATGCCTTTGTCTTTGACGGTGTACCGGAAAACGGCAATGCGCCGTTTGGCCTGCTGGACCTGACCTACAAGGATGCTTATGCGTTTTGGGTGGAGCGGCATCATCAACTGGTGGACGAAGGCGTTGGCGCCTTCCACAGTTCGTTTCCGGTAGAGATTCCCGATGCGGTCAGTGCGCGCAATGGCGAATCCGGCGCGTTGCTCAGAGAGCTGTATCCGCTGTTGCTGCGTCGTGCGCTGTTCGATGCGGTTTCCATGAACAAGACACCGACAGAAGGCGTCGTGCCGTCTGCAGATCTGATTATGGCCGTGCAGCGCGTGGCCTGGCAAAAAACGCCGGCATCGGCCAATGACTGGGACGGACTGACGCAGTGGTTGCGCCAGGCGCTGTCGATTCAGGCCAGCGGCGTGATCGCGGTCACGCATGATCTGGGTAACCCCGAGCAACTGGATGGCGATACCCCGCTGGATGCGACGTTGTATCTGCGCATGCTGGGCCTTTGCGTATTTTCTGCCGGGTTTGCCTTTCAGGCCGCGCCGGCATTATTGCCCAGTGCCTATCCGGAAGACATGCAGACCAAGATCCGGACATTGCTTGAACTGCGCTATCGCCTGATCCCGTATATTAATGGCGTCATTGAAGATTCCGTACGCACCGGCCTGCCGGTACAGCGGATGATGGCGCTGGCGTATCCGGACGATGCCAAGGCGCGTGCCTGGGACCAGCAATACATGCTGGGTCCTGCGCTGCTTGTGGCGCCGGTGCTGCAGCCGGGTTCGTCAGTGAATGTTTATCTGCCCGAAGGCGATGCCTGGTGGGATCTGAACCTGAACCAACGCTATGAGGGCGGGCAGGTGCTCACGGTTGAGTGTGGGCTGGACTCAGTACCAGTCTTTGGTCGTGAAGGCCATATGCTGTGTCTGGGGCCCGTGCTGCGGCATATGGGTGAGTTCAACTCTGCGCGCATTCTGGACGAAGTCTGGATGTTCGGCATGCCCATGCATAATCCGGTTGTCATGCGCAACAAGATTCGCGTCATGCAGATGCAAGGCTCCAGTTATATCAAAGGTCTGGAAGGACTGAAGATTCTTCAGTCTGATGGCCTTGAAGTGAAACGTCGCGGCGCAGAAGTGCGTATCTCGCGCGAGCGGTAAAAGTAGTTGTGCCCGTTGCGACAAAGAAAAAAAGTAATTTCTTTGTCGCAATTATGCAAATAGTATTGACAGCAGGTTCGAATTCCTTCATAATCTTTTTCTTTCCTGGGCTGGTAGCTCAGTCGGTAGAGCAGTGGACTTTTAATCCATTGGTCGCGAGTTCGAGTCTCGCCCAGCCCACCAGGAAAATCTTGTAGAAAGAATATCTTAGCCGCTAGCCTAGAAATAGAGTAGCGGCTTTTTTATTTTCCGACTCTACAACGTGCTGCAGCCCCCGATCGCGGCTTGTCCGCAGCTCCACTTTCTGCCTTGTATAACGAATAGCCGCCAGCAATGGCTGGTCAACGACGATCTGCGCAGTGGTCAATTAGCAGCGTGTATTGCCCCGCCTGCTACCTCATGTGGCGGACATATTCCTGGTCTGGTCAGCGTCCAAAATCGTTCCTCTAAAAGCGAGGCTGGTCTCCCCGGCAGCATAGAGCCAGTTGGGGAAAGGACCGCGTCACGGCCCGCGACAGGCGCCGCAAGCGCACAGCATGCGCCCAAAGACGTTCATTACTGCAACGATTACCCTGGCGCCGGGTAAAATAGCGGACATCATCAAGCGTTACGAAGGACACCCGCATGGCGGACAGCAGTTTTAGTTTAAAAAGCATTGCCGTGCCTGCGTACGGTCCTTCGCTGCTGTTCGGTTTTGCCAACGGTGCGATTTTGCCGGTGATTGCATTGAGCGCCCGCGATCTAGGTGCTACGCCTGCCTTGGCAGGATTGATCATTGCGCTGATCGGTCTGGGTTCGCTGCTGGCCAATATTCCCGCTGCACTGATTACCTCGCGCGTGGGTGAGCGAAGCGCGCTGCTGGGAGCATCGGCGATTACCATTGTCGCGCTGTTGCTGTGCATTTTCGCCAATCATGCACTGCTGCTGGCCTTGGCGACGTTGCTGATCGGCGTGTCAACCTCTGTCTTCTTTCTTGCCCGGCAAACTTACATGATCGAGGCCGTGCCTTTTTATATGCGCGCCCGGGCGCTCTCGGTACTGGGCGGGGTGAACCGCATCGGCATGTTTGCCGGGCCGTTCGTGGGGGCAGGGGCTATGCACTTTGTAGGGCTGTCTGGTGCCTACTGGGTGGGGCTGGCCGCCCTGGTCGCCTCAACGGTGCTGACCTACTATATGCCGGATCTGAAGGTCGAACCCAGGACGCCGAGCCTGTCGGCGGCCAAACCCCGTATGGCGCGTATAGCCCGCGAGCATGCCGGTGTGTTCATGTCGCTGGGCCTGGCCGTCTTGCTCATCAGCGCCATGCGCGCGGCAAGGCAAATTGTGATCCCGTTGTGGGCCGATTATATCGGCCTGAGCCCGACTGCAACCTCGGTCATCTTTGGCTTGTCCTCGGCGGTAGATATGCTGATGTTCTATCCTGCCGGCAAGATCATGGATGAATGGGGGCGGCTGTGGGTTGCCTTGCCCTGCACGCTGATCATGGGTATTTCACTTGTGATCATGCCATTTACCACCACCGTGTTCTCCTTTATCGTGGTTGCCATGTTGTTGGGGCTGGGCAATGGTTTTGGTTCGGGGATCAACATGACGCTGGGGGCGGACGCCTCTCCCGATCATGGGCGCACCGAGTTTCTGGGGCTTTGGCGCCTCATCAGCGACGTGGGCAGCAGCGCCGGCCCCTTTCTGTTATCCGGCATGACCGCGCTGGTGTCACTGGGTGCTGGCGTCGCGCTGACTGGCGGCTTTGGTTTTATCTCTGCAGCGATTTTCTGGCATTTCCTGCCGCATGCACGAGGCACGAAAGTACGCGATCAGTAGACGCGCACATAGCGCAGATACCTTCAGTCTTGCGCCAGGCGCTCGTGCTAGCGACGCAACATAAAAAAACGCTGCAGCCTGGCGTCGTTGATATCCATGACGATGAGGCGCAGCGTTGTTGCTTGCTGTCGGTTTTGTCAGGGCGTTAAGTGCAAAAGTGCTTCTATACGCCCTGAGTGTTGCTGCTGCGGATTTCAGTGATCGTACTGCTTGCCTTCTTCCGCCTTCAGCGCTGCCGGCTCGACGGTGCTGAGCCACTCCATGGATTTTTTACCGACCGGCGCGATCAATTTGTCGCCAGAATAGATAATCATCTTGTCCAGCACCGCGAACGGGTACTCAGGCACTTTCTTGGTAATGCCGAGCAATTGCGCCTCGTAAGCCTGACCGTCGGCGCGATCGATTTTCAGGCTGCGACCAAAGCCAGTAAATTGCACATCGTGCATGGCCGCGGCCACCTGTTCGGTGCTCGGCCATTTGCCGCCGTTATCCTTGATTGCTTTTTCGTAACCCGCTTTCAGGCCATGGATCGCCTGCACCATGTGGTACACCGAGTAAATCGGATAGGCATTGGTTTTTTCACGAAATTTCTTGATGAAGGCCTGGTGCTTCGGATCATCCTTGGTTTCCGGATGCAAGAAGTAGTGGTCGCCACGGGCGCCGACAATCACGCCTTCCGGTAGGGCGCTGCCCAGGCGTTCCAGCGAACTTTCTGCCAGCGGCAGCACGAACGTGGAGTTTTTGAACAGATTGCGCTGCGAAGCCTGCCGCACGAAGTTGTCCAGATCTCCGCCCCAGGAAGTGGACAGGATGACATCCGGCCGCAGTGCCTGCAAGCGGCTGATTTCTGTAGAGAAATCGGCGGCGCCAAATTTCGGGAACATTTCCGCGACGACACGCACGTCAGGCTTGAAGCGTTTTAGCGTTGCCAGGAAAATCTCTCTGGAATCACGGCCCCAGGCGTAATCCTGATTGACAATGGCCAGAGTCTTGAAGTCCGGCTTTGTCTTGAGCAGATACAGAACCGAGGCGACCATTTCAGCGGTGGCATTGGCCTGGGTTCGTACCACGTATTTATATTCTTTCTCTTCCAGTACCTTTTCGGTGCCGCAATCCCACAAAATATTGAGTGTCTTCAGGTCTTCGGCCACCGGTGCAATGATGTTGCAGTTGCCACTGGAAATGGCAGAAAGAAAGACGCGGGTGCCGTTCTCTGCCAGACGACGATACTCGGAAAGCAGCTTTTCGCCACCACCGCCTTCGTCAATATAGGTGGGTACGATCTTGACGCCATCGATGCCGCCGGCCGCATTGATGTCGCTGATCAGCAGATCAGCTGCATGACGTGCCGGTACGCCGAACACCGAAGCAGAGCCGGAAAGAAAAGTGGATATGCCCAGCTTGATCTCGGCTGGTTTTTCCTGGGCAAAAGCATTGGTACTCATGGCAATGCCGGCGAATGCCGCCGTCGCCATGAGCCGCATGGTTTTTTTTAGCATGGTTATGTCTCCTGATTGTTATTGCACTCTAAAAGAGGATGGTGTCTCTCAGTCCGTTACCCGACGCAAGGTGATCAAAACCTTCATTGATCTGGTCCAGTGTGAAAGTCTGTCCCATCAGCTTGTCTACGGGTAGTTTTCCAGCGACATACAGATCTATATATTTTTCAATGTCCCGCGACGGTACGCCGGACCCCAGATAACTGCCTTGCACCGTTCTCTCCTCGCCCACCAGTTGCGCCAGCGGCAGCGCGAAATTTGCCCGGGGATTGGGCAGGCCGGATGTTATGGTCGCCCCGCCTCTTTTGGTGAGCGTATAGGCCGTCTCGAACGCCTGCACGGCGCCGGCCATATCAAAGCCGTAGTCTACGCAACCGCCGGCCTGCGCGATCAGCTCGCTCTTGTCCTGGACGGCTTTTGGATTGATACAGTGTGTTGCCCCCAGCGTTTTTGCCAGCGCCAGTTTATCGTCGCTCAGATCGACAGCCACAATCCTTCTTGCGCCAGAGGCGACCGCAGCGATCAGCGCGCTCAGGCCGACACCGCCCAGGCCGACGATGGCAGCGGTATCACCGGCCTGCAATCTGGCCCGGTTGATGACGGCGCCGGCGCCGGTGAGAACGGCGCATCCGAACAGCGATGCTTCCCTGTGGGAAAGATCGCGAGTGACCTTGACGCAGGAACGCCGGGAAACCACGGCGTATTCTGCAAAGCACGAAACACCGGTATGGTGGTTTAGCAGCTGGCCATCCTGGGACAGGCGCTTGTCGCCAGATAGCAGCGTGCCCGCCGTATTGGCGACGGCACCGGGAATGCATAATGCGGGTCGCCCCTCGGCGCATGGTGCGCAGCAACCGCAGCTGGGCACGAACACCATAACCACATGGTCGCCTGGCTTCAGGTCGGAGACGCCGCGCCCGCATTCGATGACGGTGGCAGAGGCTTCATGGCCCAGCACGATGGGCATCCCCCTGGGGCGATCGCCATTGATGACCGACAGGTCTGAATGACAAAGACCACTGGCCTGCATTTTTACAAGCAGTTCGCCGTCGCCGGGCGCGCTCAGGTCCACCTCTTCAATACTTAACGGCCGGCTTTGCGCGTAGGGCAGCTGCGTGCTGATGGCCCTTAATATGGCTGCTTTGATTTTCATCGCATGTTTTCTTTATACAGTTCGCCCGCCATCGACCGGCAACTCGACGCCGGTCAGGAACGCAGCGGCATCGCTGGCCAGAAAGACGGCAGCTGCGGCCACGTCTTTGGGCGTGGAAAACCGGCCCAGCGGGATGGATGAAATGAATTTGGCGCGGTTCTCGGGCGTGTCGGGCAGGCCCATGAACAGTTCGAACATGCCGGTGATCCCCATGACCGGGCAAATGGCATTGACCCGGATATTGTCGGGGCCCAATTCGACCGCCATGGATTTGGATAGCACATTGACTGCGCCCTTGGACGCGTTGTACCAGCTCAAGCCAGGGCGCGGGCGTATCCCTGCCGTTGAGCCGATATTGAGAATGACGCCGGCACCGGTCTGGCGCATAACGGGAACCACTGCCTGGGCCATATGGTAAATCGACTTGACGTTGACGTCGAACATCCGGTCAAACATCGCTTCGTCTACATCCAGCATGGGCTGGTTCTTGTGGGTAATGGCAGCGTTATTGACTACGATATCTGGGGGCCCGAAAGTGTCCACGCAATGGGCGACCAGGGCTCGCACCTGCTCTCCATTTGAAACATCTACGGTAAACGCACTGGCATTGTCCCCGAGTGCGCCGGCAACGCGCAAGGCTGCCGCTTCGTTGATATCGGCCACAATGACTTTTGCGCCTTCATTGATATAAGCAGTGGCAATGCCTTCGCCAAAGCCGCTGCCGGCGCCGGTGACAATAGCGATTTTATTATCCAGAACAGCCATGTTGTATGCTTCCTTTATAGAGTGAAGTGGATTAACCGTGATAGTGAATGATTGTTTTGGTCGTGCTCATTTCCTCGAGCGCAACCAGACCTTTCTCACGTCCGTGTCCGCTGCGCTTGACGCCGCCAAAGGGCAGTTCAACACCGCCGCCTGCGCCAAAGCCGTTGATATACACTTGTCCGCATTTCACTTCTTTGGCTACGCGCTGCTGGATACCGCCGTTCTCGCTCCAGACAGCGGCCATCAAGCCGTAATCGGTAATGTTTGCCAGATGCACGGCTTGCTCTTCGGTATCAAAAGCCAGCGCAACCAGGACCGGGCCAAAAATTTCCTGCATCAACAGATCGCTGTCATGGTTGTCGGCAACAAACAGGGTCGGCGTTACGTAATAGCCTCCGTCCGGAACACCGGCTTGGATCTGTCCCTGCGCAAGTATTTTCAGGCCGTCCTTTTTACCCTGTTCCAGATACCGGTTAACACGGTCAAACTGCGATTTGTTGATAACCGGGCCGCAATGCAAATCCATGTCCGGCGTGCCCACTTTCGTTTTGGAAAACTCTTCGGCAACAAGGCCGATGAATTCGTTGAAAATATCGCGCTGAATCAGCAGACGGCTGCCTGCGGTGCAGGTCTGGCCGGTGTTGGCGATGATGCCCTTCACAATGGCCGGGACGGCCAACTTCATATTGACATCGTTAAACACCACATGAGCGGATTTCCCACCCAGTTCCAGGACACACTTGACCGCATGTTCTGCGGCTGCCTTCTGCACCAGCACGCCTACTTCATTGGAGCCGGTGAAGGTAACGAAGTTGATGTCCTCATGCGCCGACAGGCTGGCGCCGGCTTCTTCTCCCAGGCCGGTGACCACATTGAATACGCCGGCAGGCAGGCCGGCTTCCAGCGCCAGTTCGGCAACCCGGATCACCGACAGGCAGGCGTCTTCCGCCGGCTTGACCACGCATGCGTTGCCCATGGCCAGGGAGGGCGCAACACTTCTGCCTACCATTTGCGCCGGATAGTTCCAGGGAATGATATGCGCAGTCACACCCAGAGGCTCGCGGATGACCTGAACCGAGTAGCCATTCAAAAAGGGAATGACCTCGCCGTGCACCTTGTCGGCCGCGGTGCCATAGAACTCGAAATAACGGGCCATCACCTGGATATCATTTCTTGCCGAGGAAATTGCCTTGCCGGTATCCTTGGCTTCCAACTGGGACAGTTGCTCTGCGTTCTCCAGAATCAATCCGCTTAATTTGACCAGCAGTCGACCGCGTTCGAGTGCCGTGAATTTTTTCCAGGGGCCTTCAGCCGCAATTCTGGCTGCCTTGACCGCAAGGTCGACATCGGCCTCATCGCCTCGTGGAATTTGGGTGAAAACGGTGCCATCCACCGGCGAAATCACATCCAGCATCTGTCCGGATATTGCATCTGTCTTGCGTCCATTAATGATCATTTGCGGCATTTTCAGTTGTCCTTTGGTTTGCGTATAAGCTAATTTCTCCGCGTTCAATATTCCATATCTGATTTGGAATATCTCCCAGCAGCTTGATATTTGATTCTGTAATCACGATGCTCAGTTCGGGCTCTAGCTGCTTTAACCGGTTCAGAGCCTCGGTATATTCGGCGCCCAGTCGCGGCGCCAGGCCCTGAAAGGGTTCGTCCAGAAGCAGCAGTTTTGTGCCGATCATCACCGCGCGTCCCAGCGCCACCATCTTGCCCTGTCCGCCCGATAAGGCCGACCCCGAGCGGTCCAGCATGGGCACCAGCTGTGGTATGGCTTGCAGCACACAGTCCAGGCGTGCCTTGATCGCGTTGGCACTCATATTCTGTACTTCACAGGGCAGGCGCAGATTCTGTTCCACCGACAAGGTCGGGAAAATAACCCGGTTTTCCGGTGCATAGCCAATGTGCAACGCTGCCCTGGCATGACCCGCAAGCGCAGTCAGGTTGGTGTCGTCGAACCGGATCTGGCCGCTACGCGTCTTGACCAGACCCATCATGGCGCGCAGCAGGGTGGTTTTACCTGCGCCATTGCGCCCGACAATGCCTATCGTCAGGCCGCTATCGAACGTTGCTGTGATATTTCTGAGGATCTGATTGCCGGCCAGATCGACACTGACGTTGTTCAGGCTGAGCATCAATGGTCTCCAAGCACGGCGCTGCGCACCAGCGGATTGTTCAGTACCTCGGACGGGCTGCCGTCGGCGGCGATTTTCCCGGAAATCCATGCCGCAACGCGGGTGGCATAGCAGGCAACGATGTCTTCATCATGTTCGACAAACCAACTGGTTACTTTGCGCTGCTCAAGCGCATCCATGACCAGTCGCATCAGGCTGTGTTTATCTTCTGATGCGACACCGCTGGTCGGTTCATCCATAATCAGCAGTTGCGGGCGCAGCGACAGGGCCATGGCTACATCCAGGAGTTTTTTCTTGCCTTCTGGCAGGTCCACCGAAAGCGCACTGGCGTCCTGCGACAGACCCACCAGTTCCAGTGTCTCACCCACTTCACGGGCGTCGGCCAGACGGCTCAATGGCCGAAAATAGCTCAGGCGGGTATTTCTGCTTGCCGCCGCAATCTGAATGCATTCGCGCACGGTATGTTCGGTAAATAGCTGAGGAAGCTGAAAGGATCTTCCCATTCCAAGCCGGACAATTTTCCGGGGCGACAGGGCGGTAATGTCCTTGCCAGCAAAGTAGACGTTGCCCGAATCGGGCTTCAGGTATCCGGTGCAAATATTGATGAAGGTGGTCTTGCCGGCGCCGTTCTGACCGATGACAGCCAGCCTTTCGCCTTCATGCAGTTCAAAATTGATCTGGTCGGCCGCGACCACGCCGCCAAAGGCGAGACTGAGATTTTGCGTCTTTACTAATGGTTGCATCGCTTATGTTCCCCTAGGCTCGCTTCAGTTTGTGTTTTCGCATGATTTGGCCTACCACCCCGTTAGGCACGACGAAAATCACCAGGATCAGTGTCAGCCCCAGAATGGCTTGCCAGAAACCGGGGAAATAGGCCGACGAAATCAGCTTGACGGTTTCAAAGATAGCGGCACCGATAAATGCGCCGCTTACATGGGCGGCACCGCCCAGAATCGTGATGTACACATACTCTGCAGAGCGCAGCCAGGTGCCGATTTCCGGCGTGACCAGTCCCTGTATCAGGGCCAGGATGGCGCCGGAAAACCCCACCACGGCGCCCGATAAGATATAACCCTTCCATAGTACGTGGCGCGGCGAAATGCCCAGATACTCAAGCCGGGTTTCGTTGGTCTTGATCGCTGCCAGCGCCTGGCCATTGCCCGAGCGGAAATAGCGCTGCACTGCCCAGGCAATAAGCAGCGAACCGGCCAGGGCAATGCACATCAGCGTAAACTCGAAGGCGCCTCGCTCAAGCACAATGCCCGCAACGGTCGGCCTGCTGACGCGAATGCCGTCGGTGCCACCGGTAATATCGTAGAATTTTGTGGTGAGGGCAAACAGCACCATGCTTAACGCGAGATTGAGCATGCCGAAGAAAATCCCCCGGTACCGGACTACAAACATGCCGATTAAGGCGCTGAACAAGGTGGCAATGGCCACGCTGCACAAGATGAGAACGATGACATCGGTCTCAGGTCGCAATCGGGTGATAAAGGCAATGCTGTACGCAGCGACTGATGCATACATGGCATGCCCGAATGACACCTGGCCGGCACGCAGCATCACTGAAATGCCCAGCGCCGCAATGGCATAGGTCAGGCCGATAATCAGGGGGGTGATGGTCCAGGGAACCAGGTAGCCGCAAAGCAGCACGAGCAGTGCCGACACCAAACTGAGTGTATAAATTTTCATATTGTTCTGGCCTGTGCTACTTTGAATAATCCGTTTGGCCTGAAGATCAGCACCAGCACCATGATGATGTATGGCACAGCCACTTCCACTTCCGGCGCCAGGTAGATAGAGAAAGACCGTATTACGCCTATCAGTATTGCGGCAATAAGTGCGCCGGTAATCTGCCCCAGCCCGGCGGTGGCGACCACGGCAAAGGACAGGACCACCATATCGGCACCCACGCCCGGCACGAGCGAGGTGGTAGGCGATGCGAGCGCTCCGCCAAGCACGCCCAGAATTGTGCCTATGACAAATGTGAAATAGCTGATGCGCCTGGCATTGATTCCCATCGCGGTGGCCACTTCGCTATTATGGGTAATGGCAACAATCTGTTTGCCAAGCCTGGTATACCGGAGAAAATAGACCAGGGCCACATACGCAACCAGGGCAGTGCCGGGGATGATCAGCAACTGATAGGTGGTGTAGGTAATGTTGCCCAACTCTATATTTCCCAGGCGCCCGACAACTTCGCTGGCGGTATAGGGCTGCGCGCCCCAGATGAATTTTTGCAGATCTTCAAAGATAAGAAAGGCGCCAAACGTTAACAGCAGTTTGAGAATGGGATCGTAGCCATGGGTCCTGCGTATCAGCACAAATTCGACAACCGAGCCCAGTATGATGCCCACAATAATGGCCACCAGAAACAACGAGAGCAATGGCAGCAGCGCCGACTCTGTGGTTGGTGCATAAACGGCGATGAGCGTTGCGGCTGCGTATCCGCCATAGGCATAGAATGCACCGTGGGCGACGTTCAGAATACCCATTACGCCAAAGATTAGCGTCAGCCCGAGCGACACCAGAAAGAGCAGGCCGGCGTATGAAAGGCCGTCCAATAAAGCGATCAGGATTAAATCCGAATTCATGTTGTCCCCACCTTAATTTTTAGCTATTAGACAGGATATATACAGTAATCCACACAGGTAAAACCCTTAGCGTACGCTTTGTCTTTTTGAAACCCGGACTTTTCTATTCTGATAGTCGCGCCAGAACAGTTCAGGGTGGTGGCAAGCAACCGGCATTTTCGGTTCACCTTTTGGCTTGCGTGCCAGACCAAAATTTTCCGGCAATGACAGTTGCCATCAACAGTTGTGATTGATGCCGGTGTTCATGACAGATTTGCATCCAGTTATAAGCAATTGAAACATTCATTTGATCGCTTCGTTTTGGATGTTAGCCTTTTACTTTGTTGATTTTCATTGAGGGAGTACGCCATGAAATTGGAAAAACTGTTACTGACCGGTATGTTATGTGCAGGAATGATATCCACGGCAAGTGCCGCCGAACTGAAAGTGACCATGAACGAGGCGACCACCTCGGGGGCGGGCAAGGCAATGGGCCAGGTGACCATCAGCGAGACACCTTTTGGCTTGCTCTTTACACCCGATATCAAAGGGCTTGAACCCGGCGTGCACGGTTTTCACGTTCACGAGAATGCCAGTTGTGATGCTGCTGACAAAGACGGCAAAACGGTGCCAGCCCAGGCTGCCGGCGGCCATCTGGATCCGAAGAAAACAGGCAAGCATGAAGGACCGTATAGCGAGCAGGGCCATTTGGGCGACCTGCCAGGGCTGGTTGTCGCTGCCGATGGCACCTCGACATACCCGGTGCTGGCTCCGCGACTCAAGGCCTTGTCCGATGTGCAGCAGCATGCGCTCATGATTCATGAGGGCGGCGATAACTATTCAGACCATCCCAAGGCGCTCGGCGGTGGCGGTGGACGCATGGTGTGCGGCGTGATTAAATAAATTCATGCTCTATGGCATGGGCGGTCGCCGTTGTCCAGGGATTTCCGGCCTGCGGCCGGCTGCGTGCGGGCCAGCTTGTGGCGTTGATCACCCGCAGCGCTGCGGGTGATCGGCCGGCCTCGATTGTTGCCGATTGGAACGGGTGTTAGCGGGGCAGGGCGCATGGAGCAGGGGCGCCTTTACCTGATCACGCAATCGTGCGCCTGACAGGGGATCACTTTTACTGGATCACGCAGCGACACAGCCGGTGCAGGCGCCTTATTGAAAGACGCTAACGGGTATTACGCGGTATGATCAGCACAGTTTCGAATCCACCAGGGGACGGTTGTGCTGCGAGTTTTTTTTCTTTTCACACTGACTGCCATTGCGGAAATCGCCGGCTGCTATCTGTTCTATTTCTGGCTGCGCCGCGATGGCAATTGGTGGGTATTGATTGCATCGCTGGCCTCGCTTATCCTGTTTGCCTGGCTGCTGACCCTGCATCCGGTGGCCACGGGCCGAGTTTATGCGGCGTATGGCGCAGTCTATGTGGTGGTCTCGGTGATATGGCTCAATCTGGTGGACCGCAGTTCAATGTCGGGGCTGGAGTGGGCAGGGCTGCTGCTGGCGCTTGCCGGTATGGGCCTGATGGTGTCGGGTTGGACCATTGCACATAAATAGGCTGCCATGCGGATTCATAAATTTGTTTTCATTGTTTTGCTGTCGGCGCTTTCTGCCTGCTCGTCCCTGACGCCGTGGCGCAATCCGCCGCTGCCGCTGGGCACCCCTGACACTGGCGTTGACACGGCGCGGCTGACCGAGAGAACCGATCCGTCTTTTATCATCATCCTGAGCATTTCCGGGGGCGGGGCGCGCGCGGCGGCATTTGGCTATGGGGTGCTCAAGGAATTGGCCGACACACAGATCCGGTGGAACGGTCATACCCAAACGCTGCTCAGCCAGGTCGATGTGGTGCGTGGCGTATCGGGAGGCAGTATCGTGGCTGCCTATTATGCGCTCAATGGCAACAAGACTTTCCCGGCGTTTAAAAACGAATATTTGTACAAGGATTTCCAGCAGAGTCTGGTGTCCGCCATATTCAGTCCGCAAAATTTTGCCGCGGCGGTCTCGCCTACGGTCGGTCGTGGCCATGTGCTGGCCCAGAAACTGGATTTGCTCTATGAAGGCAAAACCTACGATGACTTATATCGTAACCCGCATGCAGACCTGATCGTGCTGGCGACCGATTTATCCCAAGGCACGAGTTTTGAGTTTTCACCCGATCAGTTGGCGACCATGTGCGCGGACATCCGCAAGGTGCCGCTCTCGTTTGCGGTGGCATCCTCGGCCGCTGTGCCAATGGTACTGTCGCCGCTGACGCTGAAAAATTATGCCGGACAATGCGAGTATTCCGCCCGAAAACGCGAGCAGGTATCCAGGCTGCAGGGCGACTACCGGATGCGTGCTTACCGCTCGGATGTCCTGGGTTATCTGGACAGCAAAAACCGGCCCTATATCCATTTGGTCGACGGCGGCCTATCGGACAACCTGGGCGTGCGCGGCCTGATGGATCGCGTCACGCTTGGTATCGGCCAATTGCGCCGCGGTCAGATCAGCAAGGGCACTGTCAGAAAAGTGGCGTTTGTGGTGATCAATGCCGAGCGTGATCCCAGCGTCAATATCGACAAAAGCGAAAATGTTCCCACGCTGTCGGATGTTTTTGACACGATCATGTTCAGTACGTCGGGCCGGGTCACCACGCAGACCATGCAGATGGTGCAGGACACTGGACGGCACTGGGCGACGTTAAGAAAATCGCTCAATCCCCAATTGCAGGGGTTGCTGGCGCCCGATGCGCAATTGCATGTTGTGCCGGTCAGTCTGCGTGAAGCGCCAGCAGGATTGTCGGTGCCACGCGGGCATTTGCTGCGCATTCCCACGCTGTTTACCGTCAATCGCAAGGATGTGGACGCGCTTATTGAGGCCGGCCGACAGACGCTGCGGCAGAATCCAGAGTATCAGGCGCTGTTGCAGGGGTTGGGCACGCAGATACCACAGCAGGCAGCTGCGGCAGGCTCGCCAATCACGCCTGTCGGTCCGTTGCCGCCCGCGTCATCGGCTTACGCGCCGCCAGGCCGATCAGCTTTGGCGCCGCGTCCTGCCACGGGTCGTGAGGTGGACGCCCTGTATTCGGGAGGCTAGCGCCGATGCGGCGGTTCGCCTGGTTGCCGTTCAGTCCGCTTGCCAGATCCCGAAAGCGGCCGGTTCGACAAAAGGGGATGCTTTTTGTAGCGCCGATCTGGTATAACAATGGCTGTTCAAGTCTACCCTTTACCGGAGTTTGCCATGTCCGCTTCACCCCTTGCCGCGCTGATCACTTGCGATATTATGGATCAGCACCCGTCGCTGCCGTCCTGCGATACCCAGTTCAGACTCTTCGGCCGTAAACGCGCCATTGCGGGACGGGTTCGTACGGTCAAAGTGTTCGAAGACAATACCTTCATTCGTCAGGTCCTGTCCGAACCGGGTCAGGGAGCCGTATTGGTGGTGGACGCCGCTGCTTCCCTGCATTGTGCGGTGGTGGGCGATATGATCGCCAAGCTGGGGCAGGATAACGGCTGGTCCGGGATCATCGTGTATGGCGCGATCCGGGACAGTGAGCAGATTGATGCCATGGATTTTTGCGTGAAGGCGCTGGGCACCAATCCGCGCAAAAGCGGTAAAAACAGCCTGGGCCTGATCGATGTACCCGTTACTTTCGGCAATGTCCGTTTTGTCCCTGGTCAGTACCTGTATAGCGATGCCGATGGCATTGTGGTCTCTGAGCAGGCGCTGTCGCTGTAAAAAGCAGTGGCCCCTGTTGGCACCCAACGCGACAGTGGAAAAGTACCGGCTTAGTGCGTTGCAGGCCCAGCCATTGCCGGGCCTGCAGCCGCTTGGCTATTCGGTAGCGGAGCGGTCCCGGGCCTGTCCGATACGTCCGAACTGCCCGGCATTGAAGTCGGCCAGTGCCTGGCGAATTTGTTCTTCGGTATTCATAACAAACGGACCATACCCGGCTATCGGTTCTGCGATGGGCTCGCCACTCATCAGCAACAGAGCGGCCGCCTCTTTCGCCTGAATGGTGATGGTGGTGCCGCCTTGGGCAAACGTGACCAGTTGGCTGGCCCCAGCGTCGGCACTGCCGTTTATATTCACGGTGCCATGGCGCACCAGCAGCATGACCGTGTGGTTCGCAGGCAGCTCGAATGTGGCGCGGCTGCCCGGTGCCAGGCTGGTGTCCCATAAGTTGACCGGGGTGAACGTGGCTGCCGGCCCCTGATGATCTTTGTACCTACCGGCGATGACCCGCAATGTACCCGCCTCATCGGGTAGGGTGACGGTCGGGATATCGTCGGCTGTGATGCTCTGGTAGCGGGCCGGCGTCATTTTGTCGCGCGCCGGCAGGTTCAGCCACAGTTGCACCATTTCGAAATCTCCCCCTTTTTGTGAATACGCTTCGGAAAAGAATTCGTCGTGCATGATGCCTGCGCCGGCTGTCATCCACTGGACGTCGCCCGCGGCGATGATGCCGCCGCCACCTGA
This sequence comes from Advenella incenata, assembly GCF_004217095.1. Taxonomy (GTDB): domain Bacteria; phylum Pseudomonadota; class Gammaproteobacteria; order Burkholderiales; family Burkholderiaceae_B; genus Advenella; species Advenella incenata. Next base: position 59,896 of record NZ_SHKO01000003.1, read on the forward strand.
CGAGTCCCGGTGCTCCACTTCGCCCTTGTAGGCGATGGTGATGGTTTCAAAGCCGCGGTGCGGATGCTCGCCTACGCCTCGCCGCTGCTGGCTGGGCGAAAAATGCCGTGGTTGCGCATAATCGAGCAGCAGAAACGGATCGGGATTCACGTTCCGTTGCCCATAGGAGAACATGGACCGTACGTGAAAGGCATTGCCGACCCAATGGGGGGCAGGGGCGTGGTGAATAAGCGGGGTTTTGTCCATGATCGGCTCCTGGTTACCAATATATTCATATATTGGGCGCCTTTGCGCAATGACAATATAAAAGCGAAGCTGTTGTTTTCTGTCGATCAAAGGATGGGGAGACGGCGACTAACATGCGCGCGTGCCCGCAAGTAACATCAAATCCCCCGCATTTGGACACGGACTTGTCCTGTCTTTCCTGCATTCGTTTCGTCATTTTCTCTATTGCATGCAGGGTAGAGCGCAGCAACGGGGGGTGGCCCAATGGTTTATTGGATGCTGATATTTAATAAGAATGGTATTGATAACTATTATCATTCATAGTATTATTCAGTTTCAGTTATTTCAACATGTATCTCCGGCGTCAGGTTTCTGGTTTGGCACGTTCGGCATGCCGAGATCTTCTTTCCCTATCCTGCAACTATGAAAACAGTCTCTTTCCCATTCTTTCGCCTGACGCTACTTGCATCGCTTCTGTGCACTGGCGTTGCCCATGGCCAGGCCACGACTGGGAGCGGTAACGCGGTTGCGTCACCGAATCCGGCTATCCCCAAGCTGGGCGCGGTCCACGCGCAGGCAGAGGCTGCTGCTGCCAGTTGGGAAACCTCCACCAGCGCGGCCGAGATTGCCGACAGACAGGTTCAGAACTGGTCTGACCTGGGGCGGTTGATTCCCGGGCTGGATTTCAATCGCAGCAATAAAAGCGTCAATATGCGAGGGCTGGATGGCAATCGGGTCCGGATTCTGGAAGACGGTATTCCGCTACCATGGTTGAATGATGGCAGCCGGGGCGTAAAAGGCGGCATGGAAACGATTAATTTCAATACGCTGTCGGCTGTTGATGTGGTGCGTGGTGCCGGTGCCGGCAATGCTGCTACCCTAACGGGTACAGTCATGCTGCGCGGACTGCGTCCCGACGATTTGCTGACAGAGGGCAAAAATATCGGTTTGCTAGTCAGGGGCACGCATGATGGGCTGGATGACAGCATTGGTGGCGACATGGCATTTGCAGCCCGATTGGGGGCCTCAACGAAAATGCTGATTCAGTACGGTATCAGTACCGGCAGCGAAGAAGAGAATGGCGGCGATATCGGCGGCTACGGCGCGGCGCGCACCAAGATGAATCCGGCCGACTACACCCGCAAGAACGTAGGGCTTCGCCTGGAGCATGAGCTGGCCCCAGGTCATACGCTCGGCCTGGGCGCCAGTACCTTCAGGCTGGACCGCGATATCGATCTACAGCATGAGCAGAACACCTCTACCTATGCGATTGGCAATAACCAACTGACTGAGCGCCTGAAACGAGATCGTATATGGGTCGATTACAACTATCAATCCACACAGGCCTATTCCGCATTGGATCAGGCCGGCATCCAGCTGTACTGGAGCAAGACCCGGCTGGACAATAATCAGCATGCTTTTCGCAAGAAGGACGGGCGCGCTTTTGCCAGGCCAGGAGATCCTTTCATGTATGGCTATCCTAGCGGCTTGTATGAGCGCAATAACAGCATCGAACAAAAAGGCTGGGGTCTCAATCTGAGTGCGGGCGGCTATTGGGGCGATGCCGCGTTGCGCGGTCACTGGACCGTGGCCGGCACTTTTGCTGATGACACCTATGAACAGTACTCGGCCGGGGTAGATAATTGTCCTGTCGTTCCCGCCGGGCTGCCTGCGCCCATGGGGCCGCGTACCTGCGACTTCCTGCATTCCAACCAGGGTGATACGCCCGAAGTCAAAAGCCGCGACTGGTCGCTGTTTGCCAGTCATGCGTTCATATGGAACGACGGCCAGTTCGAACTGACCCCGGCCCTGCGTTACGATGGCTGGTCGCGCAAACCGCAGACCGGCGGCGGTTTTGCCTCCAACCAGAACGGCTATGAAAGTGAACTGCGAAATCGCAGCGGCAATCAGGTTTCTCCATCGCTCGAATTCGCCTGGAACGCTTCGGACATCTATCGTGTGACCGCCCGCTATGGTTATGGCTATCGGGCGCCCACCGCACCAGAGCTGTTTCTACAGTATGGGTCCCCCGCCAACTACATGCGCAAGGGCGATCCCAATTTGAAGGCCGAGCGCAGCCGCGGCTGGGAATTGGGTTTTCAGGCCAGGGGGCAGATAGTCGGCGGTTCCCTGAATATATTCGAGACACGATATAAGGATTTTATCGATGAGGATGTTCCTGTCGGTCCTGACTCTCCGTTCTATGCCATGATGCAGCAGGGTCTGTATCCCAATGGCGTGACCACTTACGCCAATCGCGATCGCGTCCGGATTTACGGCGCAGAAGCCATGGGCTATTGGAACGTCAATGACAATTTGTACACCCGCGCGACGGTGGCATGGACGGTTGGCAAAGACCTGGAAACCGGCCAGCATCTGAATTCGGTCGCACCGCTCAAAGGCACGCTGGCACTGGGCTACAGAACGCCGCAGTGGGGGGCGGAGACAGTATGGACACTGGCAAATAAACGCGATAAAGTGCAGTATCCGGAAGCTGCCGCAGGTGCTCCAAATGCGGATTTTCAGGCCCCCGGTTATGGTACGCTTGATGTACACGGATGGTGGGCGCCGGCCGGTTTGAAGGGCGTCAAGTTCCAGCTTAGCGTGGTCAATTTGTTTGACAAGAAATACTGGAATGCGCTGAACGTGCCTACCGCAGGTCCAACCGCCATCGCTCGTCCGGTCGATTATTATTCCGAAGCAGGCCGCTATGTGCGGGTGTCAGTCAGCTATCAATATTGACCGACAAAAAATTTGAGACTGGCCGGGCCGTCGCAAGATCGCCCGGTCAAAACCGTTTAGCTACTATAAGAGAGATATCCATGACACAACAGAGCACTGATTTGAAAGCCCGTTACGATGCATTATTGCAGGATGAGCCCAAAATGCGCGTACGCAATGCGGCAGAAAAACTGGATGTCAGTGAAATGGAGCTGGTTGCCGCCCAATGTGGCGATATTGAAGCCACATTGCTGGAAGGCTCGGCGCAAACCATTTTCAAGGAGCTGCCAACGCTGGGCGAAGTCATGCTGCTGACACGCAATGAATGGTGTGTTCACGAACGCCACGGGCGTTATGAATCGGTCAAGGTTGGCCATGGCCCGGTCGGCTTGGTATTGGGCGCAGATCTTGACCTGCGGGTGTTTTTCTCCAGCTGGAAATATGCCTGGGCCGTCACTCAGAACGGCCGCAAGAGCATCCAGTTTTTTGACGGCGCAGGCATGGCCCTGCACAAGGTGTATTGCACCGAAAATTCGGACATGGCGGCATATGATGCGTTGGTTGAAAAGTTTCGCGCCGCCGATCAGGAGCCAGCACCGGTTGACCGGACACCTGCAGCGCCAAAGGCCTATGCCAGCGAAGTGCCTGAACTTTTGCGCCAAGAGTGGCTGGGCATGACCGATACGCACGACTTTGCCGGCCTGTTGAAAAAATGGAATCTGCCTCGCGTGCAGGTGCTGCAAAGCGCTGGTGAAGATCTGGCGCAGCGTGTAGACAATGATGCCATCGAAGTCATGCTGCAGAAAGCGGCCGAATCGGATCTGCCCATTATGTGCTTTGTTGGCAATAAAGGCATGATCCAGATTCACTCGGGTCCGGTCAAAAAACTCATGCGTACCGGCCCCTGGTTCAATATTCTGGATCCGAAATTCAATCTGCATCTGAATACCACGGCCATCCACAGCATCTGGATCGTGAACAAGCCCACCGAAGACGGCTGGGTGACCTCGCTGGAAGGGTATTCCGAAGATGGAGAACAAATTGTGCAGTTCTTCGGCGCGCGCAAGCCCGGCGTACCCGAGATCAGGCAATGGCGCGAGCTGCTTGAATCGCTTTGCAAGCAACCGCTGGCCGCCTGATGGCATGACCGAATCGACAAAACGGAATCACCCAATGAAACCAAATGCCGTCACCCGTTGCCTTGCCATACTGGCCGCCGCGAGTTTTTTCTGTGGCAGCGCCAGCGCGCAGCAGGCTCAGCGAATTGTCTCACTGGGCGGCACGGTAACGGAAATTATTTACGATCTGCAAATGCAGCATAATCTGGTCGCCGATGACCAGTCCAGCCTGTATCCCGAGGCAGCCACCAAATTGCCGCGCGTGGGCTATTATCGCGCCGTGCCTGCTGAAGGTGTGCTGTCGCTCAAACCCGATCTGGTGATCGCCTCTGAGAATGCAGGGCCCGCCGCTTCGCTGGAGAAGGTCCAGTCGGTAGGCGTCAAAGTGGTAACTGTCTCGGATAAACCGACCGTAGATTCTTTGTATGAGCGGATCGGGCAGATTGCCCAGGCCCTGGAGGTACCGGAAAAAGGCAAGGCGCTTGTTGCCGAAATCCAGGCGAATGTGAAACAGGCGCAGGCCAGGCCGAGCGATAGCCTGCGTACCGTGCTGATCCTGAACCGTACGGGGGCCAAGTTGATGGCCGGTGGCGACACAACGGCCAGTGCAATCATGGAAATGGCAGGCCTGGAAAATGTGCTTAAGTCGCAGCGCGGGTATAAACCGGTGTCTGCAGAGAGCCTGCTGGCGCTGAAACCGGAAATGATTATTGTCACCAATGGTTCGCTGCAAGCGGCTGGCGGCATCGACAAATTCAAGTCGGATCCTGCCATCGCCTTTACGCCAGCGGTCAAAAACAATCGCATTGTGGTGATGGATGATTTGCTCGCACTGGGCATGGGGCCGCGGGTCGGTCTGGCAATTTCGCAACTGAAGGCTGCGGCCGGCTATGCAAATTAACACTGCGCCAGGTCAGGGCAGGGTCAGGAAATCTTTTACTATTCTGCTGCTCATATTGCTGGCTGCCATTATTCTGGGCAGCGTCAGCGGCGCGGTGGTCATCCCCGTCCAGCAATGGTGGCCGGTGCTCACGGGTGGGCAGGGGGATGAAACCCAGTTGCTGCGTCAGATTTTTCTGGATATCCGGTTGCCGCGCGTGGTCTTCGGTATTGTCACGGGTGCGGCACTGGCGTTATCGGGTGTGGTCATGCAGGCGCTGTTTCGTAACCCGCTGGCTGAGCCCGGGCTGATCGGCGTCTCGGCCGGTGCGGCGTTGGGTGCGGTCTCGGCCATTGTGCTTACTGCCGCAGGCTTCTGGGTTATTTCCTTTGCTGCGTTCGCGGGCTCTCTGCTTAGTACCTGGCTGGCTTATCTGGTCGGGAGACGTTATGCCGGTGTGGCCGGATTGCTGCTGGCCGGTATTGCCATCAATGCCATTTCGGGCAGCCTGATCGGCTTGCTTACCTATATTGCGACGGACACCCAACTGCGTGACCTTACCTTCTGGGGCATGGGCAGCCTGGCATCTGCGAACTGGCGTACGATCGGTTTGCTCGGCCCCTGGGCGCTGGTGATCTGTGTGTTGTTGTGCCGGGAATGGCGCGCGCTGAATGCATTGCTGCTTGGCGAACGCGAAGTATCACATCTGGGTTTTTCCATGAAGCACTTGCGCCGCCGTCTGATCGTCGGCATTGCGCTGCTGGTCGGCCCACTGGTGGCCGTGACCGGCGGCATCGGCTTTGTCGGGCTGGTCGTGCCGCATTGCCTGCGCATGATCATGGGCGCCAATCATCGTCATCTGTTGCCGGCCTCCATGGCCGGTGGCGCTCTGGCCCTGGTAATGGCAGACTGGCTGGCGCGCGTGGTCGTTATTCCAGCGGAGCTGCCCATAGGCCTGGTGACCAGTCTTATCGGCGGCCCGTTCTTTCTTTGGCTGCTGGTAAAAAGGAATATGCGATGACCGTCATGGATCAATGCATGCGCGGCAGCGACATCTGCGCAACCCGCGGCCAGCGCCAGGTGCTGCGTGATATTTCAATTGAAATTAAACGAGGAGAAGTGCTGGCGCTGCTTGGCGCCAATGGCGCCGGAAAATCCACATTGTTGTCCATCCTGGCGCAGGAAAGCCAGGAGGTTCACACCCGCGACACAGGCACCATTTACATCAACGGTCACGAGGCCGCTTCGCAGTCGACGCGGGAGCAGGCGCGTCAGCGGGCCGTGCTGCCTCAGGGTAGCGGCCTGACCTTTGATCTGGGCATCCAGGAAATTATTCAGATGGGTTTGTACCCATTTCCGGAGCTGGATCCCGGCCAGGCTGATGCCGTATTGCAGCACGCTGCGCGGACCGCAGGCGTGCAGGATCTGCTTGACCGCTCATGGGTGACTCTTTCCGGCGGTGAGAAACAGCGGGTACAGTTTGCAAGGGTGCTGGCGCAATTGCTGGCGCGGCGCCATGATGGCCAGACGCGGTATTTGTTGATGGATGAACCCACCTCGGCCCTGGATCCGAAGCATCAGCATGCGTTTTTTCGCATTGTGTCGGATCTGGCGCACAGGGATGAAGTGGGCGTGATGGTTATCGTCCATGATATCAATCTGGCGGCGCAGTATTGTGACCGTATTGCGTTGCTGGCTGATGGCGAACTGGTCATTTGTGATACGCCCGAACGGGTGCTGACGCGCGAGCACCTGTATGCAACTTATGGCATTTACAGCCAGACCATGCCGCATCCATTCAAGCAAGGCAAGTTGCTGGTTGTTTGGGAATAGCAGCCTGTTCATGTCGCCCCGGATAGTCTGGCGCAATGCCACCGGGGCGTGGCTGCTAACTTCGGATCATGGTCGTTGGTCTGGGCCGTACTCTGCGCCATCTTCTTATCCATCATCTGCGCTTGAATCTATCCTAGATCAGATCCTTTGATGTGATTCTTGGTCAGATTCCGGGCCGGCCCCATACTTTGATGTTCAAACTTGATCCTCTGGTTTGATCATCACACCCGTCATCACACCCGTCATCACACCCGTCATCACACCCATCATCACACCCATCATCACACCCATCATCACACCCATCATCACGTCTGTGATCTGACATCTGCCTGCGCTGTACTCGCGGCGAAAAGGACAGCAACTTCAGGCATTATGCGCCAAAGGGCAGACTGGTTTGTATAGCTTGGCAAGTTATGGCATGATCGCTGTGTGGGGTGCCGTTCTGGTTGGCACCCATCGCCCGGCGTGTGACAAGTGGAAAAAACGTTTCTGCTTGGGCAGACAGCGTTGCAGACCTAACTTAATAGATGTGACTTAACGACTGTGGTTTTACAGGCGGTTTGACAGGGGAAGTATTCAATCAGTTTTTTATGACGACAATTCGGACAGTGGACATACAAGTATCGGTATCAGCCCGAGGCAGTGCATGTGTTCACGCTCTTGCAGCAGTGGTTGTCAACAGACAATAGCAACAAGCCCGAACCAATTGTTTTCGCCCCGCCGGTGCCTCCCTTGTGTAAGCCCGTATCACTATACCGGCAATGGCAGCCGAGTTCCAATCGTGCAGTAGTTGCCATTTGCGATATGAACACAGGCCAGCAAGTTTATGATCAAGGAGAAAAACGTCATGAAAAGTATGGATAGTTTTGGCGCTCGCAGCGTACTCGAAGTGGGAGAACAATCATATCGAATCTACCGGCTTGATGCGTTAAAGGAGGAAGGACTGGATGTTGCCTCGCTTCCTTATGGCCTGAAAATACTGCTGGAGAACCTGCTGCGTACGGAAAACGGCAAGGACATTACGGCGGCAGACATTCGAGCGCTTGCAGGCTGGGACCCGCAGGCACAACCGGATCGTGAGATCGCCTTTACGCCGGCCCGCGTGGTGCTGCAGGACTTTACCGGCGTGCCTGCAGTGGTTGACCTGGCCGCCATGCGCGAAGCCATGCATGCCCTGGGCGGAGATCCGAAGCGCATCAATCCCCTGGCGCCGGTAGAGCTGGTGATTGACCACTCGGTTATTGTCGACGTTTTCGGGCAGGCCAATGCGTTCGAACGCAACGTCGAAATCGAATATCAACGCAATCTGGAACGCTATCAGTTTTTACGCTGGGGACAGCAGGCATTTGCTGACTTCAAGGTCGTGCCTCCCGGCACCGGCATTGTCCATCAGGTAAATCTGGAGCACTTGTCGCGTGTGGTCTTTACCGCCGATGACGATGATATGAAAGTGGCCTATCCGGATACCTGTGTCGGGACCGATTCCCATACACCGATGGTCAACGGCCTGGGTGTTGTTGCGTGGGGCGTGGGTGGCATCGAAGCTGAAGCGGCCATGCTGGGTCAGCCCATTTCCATGCTGATTCCGCACGTGGTCGGTTTTAAACTGACCGGAACGTTGCCGGAAGGAACGACTGCAACAGATTTGGTATTGACGATTACAGAAATGTTGCGCAAGCATCGCGTCGTTGGCAAGTTTGTCGAATTTTATGGGCCCGGTGTGGCCGCTGTTCCCCTGGCCAACCGGGCGACCATCGGCAATATGAGCCCTGAGTATGGCTCGACAATTTCCATTTTCCCCATTGATGCAGAAACGCTTCGTTATCTCGCGTTCACGGGCCGCTCCGAGCAGCAGATTGCGCTGGTCGAAGCCTACGCCAAGGCGCAGGGACTGTGGCATGACCCGCAAGCCGAACCGCGTTATTCAGAAAAGCTGGAGCTGGATTTGTCGCAGGTGGTGCCGTCTATCGCCGGTCCCATGCGTCCGCAAGATCGCATTGCGTTGTCAGATGCGAAACCGGCATTTCAAGGGGCGCTGGCCTCGTCTATCGGAGAGCCGCAGCAGAAACCGCGAGGCTATGACAAGGTCGTTGATCAGTCTTTTCCCGCATCGGATCCACCGCCCCATGAGGAGCCCCAGGCGCGCTCGGCCCTGCCCACCGATCATATGGAACAAGCGCCGACAAACGAAAGTCGCATGCCTGCGGCGATTCCCATTACGTTTGGCGACGGCACGCAGGGCCAGATCAATCACGGCTCGGTGGTGATTGCCGCCATTACCTCCTGTACCAACACGTCCAATCCCACTGTCATGATTGCGGCGGGAATGCTGGCCAAGCGCGCAGTTGAGAAAGGCCTGCAGCGCAAGCCGTGGGTCAAGACCAGTCTTGCGCCCGGTTCCCGGGTCGTGACCGATTATTACGAACGCGCCGGTTTGACGCGTTATCTTGACGCATTGGGATTCAACCTGGTGGGGTATGGATGCACAACCTGCATCGGCAACTCCGGTCCACTTATTCCCGAAGTAAGCCAGGCGGTCACAGATCATGATCTCTCGGTGGTGTCTGTGCTATCGGGCAACCGAAATTTTGAAGGCCGCATCCACGCTGAAGTCAAGATGAACTATCTGATGTCGCCGCCGCTGGTGGTCGCTTATGCGCTGGCCGGCACCATGGACATTGATCTGTTCAACGAGCCGCTGGGACAGGGCAGTGATGGGAAAGATGTTTATCTGCGTGATATCTGGCCATCAGCCGTGCAAGTGCAGGAAGTGGTCGATGCTTCCATCATGTCCGACATGTACACGGCGGGCTATGCCGATGTCTTTGCCGGCGATGAACGCTGGCGTGCTTTGTCTACGCCCGAGGGCGAGCGGTTCGACTGGGACGAGGCCTCTACCTATGCACGCAAACCGCCATATTTCGACAATATGTCGCGCCAGCCGGAACCCGTTTCGGACATACAGGGCGCGCGAGTGCTGGCCATGCTGGGTGATTCGGTCACCACAGACCATATCAGTCCGGCCGGCTCCATTGCCAAAACCTCGCCGGCCGCAGCCTACCTGACTGAGCACGGCGTGAATCCCAAAGACTTCAACTCGTATGGGTCGCGGCGTGGCAACCATGAAGTCATGATACGTGGCACGTTCGCCAATGTACGCCTGCGCAATCAACTGGCTCCAGGCACCGAGGGCGGTTTTACGCGGGACTTTACGCGCAGCGATGGTCCGGTGACAACCATTTTCGAGGCGTCACGATCCTATATCGACAAGGGCATACCCCTGGTCATTCTCGCTGGCAAGGAATACGGCTCGGGTTCGTCGCGTGACTGGGCGGCAAAGGGGACTGCGTTGCTGGGCGTGCGGGCCGTGATTGCCGAATCGTATGAGCGGATTCACCGATCAAATTTGCTGGGCATGGGCGTGTTGCCGCTGCAATTTCCAGAGGGGCAGAATGCGGCGACGCTTGGCCTGACAGGAAAAGAGACCTTTAACATTACTGGTATCGTGACATTGAACCAGGACATTTCACCCACGACGGTGCGGGTGCAGGCCGATGGCGTGCAGTTCGACGCGATCGTGCGCATTGATACGCCCAGCGAGGCAGCCTACTATCGCCACGGCGGAATCATGCAATACGTCCTGCGCAGTTTGCTGGACTGATTTTTCTGTCATGCATCGGCTGGCCATCCCCTCACAGACCGGGGTGATGGCCAGCCGCCGTTGCGCAACGCCAGACCCTGGTCGCAACGGCTGATTCAGAAGGTTCAGGCACAAGGAGAGGGCATTGAATGACGGTATCAAGCTTGCCGGCGCCTGTCATTGTGGTGCAGTCCAGTTTACCGTATTGATCGCGGACGGGCTGCGCAATGTCAGGCGTTGCAATTGTTCCTATTGCGCAATGAGAGGGGCCGTTGTGGTCACGGCTGATCTTGGAAATATTCACTATCAGTGCGGCAGGCAATGGCTCACGTGCTATCAGTTCAACACCATGACCGCAGAGCACTATTTTTGCTCGCGCTGCGGGATCTATACCCACCACAGAAGGCGCTCGGATCCCTCGCAAATCAGCGTGAACGTTGCCTGCCTGGAAGGTGTGAGCCCTTTCGATTTTCCATCTGTGCCTGTTGAGGAAGGGGTCATCCATCCACTGGACGATCCGGCTGCGGCACAGCGGGCAGGGACACTCAATTATGTAGCGGCCCGACATCAAAACTGAACTGTTTGCCGTCGCTTTGCGCCGCGCGTGGTGCAGCCAGCCAACCGACCTGTGTCGCTGCCAACCATTTGCAGCAGTCTGAGGTCACTGCAGGATTTTAGCCCGATACCTGTGATGTAATAACTGTCTGTTACAGGAGGGGCGGCAAGAATGTCGGTGTTACACAATGGTTTGCGTGGGGTTCGGGCTGGTGTGCCGGTGCTGCTCGGCTATGTGCCGGTGGCCATGGCATACGGGATCGCGGCCAAGGGAGTGGGTCTGTCGTTTTGGGAGACCGTGCTCATCTCGATATTTGTCTATGCCGGCGCCTCGCAGTTTTTCATTCTAGCTGCCATCAAACTGGGCACACCGCTGCCCGGCATCGTCGCCATGGTGTCATTGCTTAATGCGCGTCATCTGCTGTACGGTCCGCTCATCGCCAAGTGGCTGCCGCATGCCTTGCACAAGCGTTTGCAGGCTGCCTTTTTGCTGACCGACGAAGTGTTTGCCACCGCTTTTCATGCGATGGGGCATCAGCCGGCCAATGCGCAATTTGCGTGGTATGTCGGGCTGGGTCTGACCGCATGGCTGTCCTGGATTGGCGGCACAATCATCGGGCTGGTCGCCGGGTCCGGGCTGACCTCACAGTTTCCGCAGATCGACCAGATATTGCGCTTTGCCCTTGTGGCCCTGTTTTGTTCGCTGGCGCTGCTCAGCGTAAAGCGCCCCATGCTGCGCGCGCTATTAATTGCGTCTGTAATTACCTTGCTGTGTATGATGTACGCGGGGGCTACGCCTGCCATCCTGGCCGGAACGGTCAGTGCCTGGTTGTGCTATGTACCCGGTGATCAGGCTGCTGTTGCAAGTGATGGTGGCGCACAGCATAAAGGCATGGATGGAGAACCTCATGGGACAGAATGAATTCTGGCTGGCCATCGTCGTCATGGCTGTGGTGACCTGGCTGTCGCGTGCCTTGCCATTTGTGCTGATGCGCAAGTCAACTATTTTTGGCCGCCTGGCCTCGGGCCGGTTCGTCATTCTGGGGCCAGCGCTGCTGGTTTCCATGACTGTCGTCGTGGTGTATTCCGATTTGCAGCAGGCCACCGGCGTCAGTAGCGTGCTGAGCTATTTTTGCGGTCTGGTCGCGGCAGGCCTGTGCGCCAGGCTTACCCGTAACGCGGGGTTTGCTGTACTGGCCGGGATGGCGGGCTATGGGGCAGCGCTGTTGGTGCTGCCGGCATAATCGGCGCGGTTACAGTAGAAATGGCCGGCCGGTGACCTGGGTAGAAGGAACAGCCATGTCCTGTCTGGCCATGATGCCTGCCTCAAAGCCCATGCGTCCGGCCTGTATGGCCAATTTGAATGCTTCTGCCATTTTCACCGGATCATGGGCCTGAGAGACGGCCGAGTTGAGCAGGACGGCATCGTAGCCCATTTGCATGGCTTGCACCGCGTCCATGGGCGAACCGATGCCGGCGTCGACAATGAGTGGGACGTCCGGCAGGCGCGCACGCAGGATGCGTAGCCCGTGCGGGTTGGTCAGGCCTTGCCCGGAACCGATAGGTGCCCCCCAGGGCATCAGCAGCCGGCAGCCGACATCCAGCAGCCGACGGCAGGTTACCAGATCGTCCGTGCAATAGGGAAACACTTCAAAACCGTCTTTGGCCAATTCCTCGGCCGCACGAATCAGCTCTATCGGATCGGGCTGCAGCGTGTAGTCGTCGCCGATTACTTCCAGTTTGATCCAGTGTGTTCCAAAAATTTCCCGTGCCATCTGCGCCAGCGTAATCGCTTCACGACCCGTTTTGCAGCCAGCGGTATTGGGCAGCAGATGCAGGCCGGAGTCTTTGAGCATCTGAAAAAAGGAATTGTCCAGCGCCGTACCGGCGCCGCCGCTTGCCGAGGGCGTAAGCTGCCGTTTGAGCCCGACGGTAATGACCGCCGCCCCTGAGGCAGCGATTGCGTCCTGCAATACTTTGGGTGACGGGTAGCCTGCAGTGCCCAGAAAGAAGCGGCTCTCCAGCAATGTGTCTGCTATAGCAAATGGTTTCATAATCGTGATGCAGGCGGGTTAGCCGCCGGTGATAGGGCTGAAAGTAAATACCTGATCGCCGTCGGACAATACGGTGTCGCCGCGCTTGAGTCGGGGAATAAAAACTTCATTGACCGCAGTGGCAATGGCGGCGGGGTCATCCGCCTGGCCAGCCGTGCTTTGCAAATGCGAAATCAGCTGGGCCAGGGTGGTGCCGCTGGCGACGTTGTGTTCGGTTCCGTTGACGGAAATGTGAATAGTGCTCATGCCGTTTGAATCAGATTGAAATCGGGTTCAAATATTGATTGTAGGGCCTTTTCCACAACGGCGGGCGCAATCAGCCAGCCATGGCGGAACAATCCGTTGATGCGTGTCAGGCCCTGTTCGTTTTCGATGCGGGGCAGATTGTCCAGCAGGGCAGGGCGTAAGTTGACCTCGGAGTGGATCAGGCGCGCTTCGGCCAGCTCGGGCAGCATACTGTGTGCGGCGGTGAGCAATTCCACGGTGCTGCGCAGCGATACCGGCGAGCGATCTTCGCTCTCGATTTCGCTGGCGCCCACCACGACCGTATCGGGCGCGCGTGGCACGATATACACACGGTAACGCGGATGCAGCAGGCGAACGGGCCGGCTAAGGGTCAGGCCACTGGCCTGCAGCCAGAAAATTTCACCTCGTACGCCCCGCACATTGCGGCAGTTCAGTTGGTGGCTGTTGGCGTGAGGACGCTCCCGGGCGCCGGTGCCGCGCACATCGAATACCCAGTCAAATGCATGCACGCCTTGCGCTGTCTGCAGCTGCCCGGGTTTCAGGCTGATCACGGGGGTTCCCCAGTGCCAGGTGGTGTTCTCTGCAGATTCGGCCAGCGCCTGCATGGCCTGGACCGTATGGATCTGTCCTTCGCCTTGCAGCATCCAGGCGTGGCTGGGGCCCTGGATCGACGGCTCCAGCGACTGTAACTGATCACGAGTGAGCATTTGCGGGCGCGCATGTTGCGGTGCTTTGGCCTCCAGCAGCGAGGTCAGGCGCGTTGCCGCTCCTTCATCGCCGCGATGCGCAACCAGCAGGCTGCCTCGCACATGAAATTGCACCGGCAGGCGCAGCGTGGGAACCAGTGCCGACCACAGCTCGATCGAGCGCAAGCCCATGTCGAATACCTCGGCATCGCCACTTTCGAGTTCGGCGATGGGACTGAGCATGCCGGCGGCAGTCCAGCCGGCGGCTACCCGTGCCTGTGCGGACGTGGCCGGATCAAATACGGAAACCTGGTGCCCCTGGCGTGAGAGCACCAAGGCGAGGATGCGCCCCAACAGCCCGGCGCCGGCAATGCCAATATTCATGATGTGATTCGCTTGCGGACCCGCAGGCCCTGTGATATTCGATTCGATGCAACAGTATATCGTTGTCCTTGCCTGGTGCAAGGGCAACAGATAACTGGTATAGCAATTGCGCTGCATCTGGACTCATGAGGCCGCGTGGGCGAGGGCCGTGAAGTCAGCCTGTCGGCTGACTGTCGCGCCTATCTGCCCAGCTTTTGCTGCAGCGGCGGGCCATATTGCAGGGCCACGGAGGTCAGGTCATTTACAATGGTGGTGGCGCAGCTGCCGCTCGATTCTGACAGGCAGATACGGATGTGCTGCTGGATATTGAGCCAGGGATTGATGGGCGAGGCGGCGTTGACGATGTCCACATTTTCCGCGATGGCGGTAAATCGGCCCTCGCGCGTGGGGTCTGCGCTTTGCAGATTCAAGCGGGCGACCGCCTGATTCATATCGTTGACCAGGGTAAGCGTGGGCGAGCTGGCAATCTGATTTCGGATCTGCGCCGTGATGTAGGTGCCGATCGGATCATTGGGCGTATTGCCAAAGACATACACCGGAATTTTTGCCAGCGCAGATTGCGCAGCAACGGCAAGCAGGCAACCGATGGCCCCTGTCAGCACATGTGTGATTTTCATATCGAACTCTCCGTAGCGGTATAACGATTATAATAGCTTAATCCCTGTGCCGGACAGCAGATCCATGATCGCTGCGGCTTAAACCTTGTCAGTTAATTACCGGCTTTTATTTTTGTGTCTCATTTCTAGTGTCTGATTCCACCACCCCGCTGTCTGTCCTGAAACGTGTTTTTGGTTACGATTCCTTTCGTGGCGAGCAGCAGGCCATTGTTGAACATCTGGTCGCTGGCCACGATGCGCTGGTGCTTATGCCAACCGGCGCCGGCAAATCGCTGTGCTACCAGGTGCCTGCGCTTATCCGCCCGGGAACGGCCATTGTGGTCTCTCCGCTTATTGCGCTGATGCAGGACCAGGTGGATGCCCTGCGCGAGCTGGGCGCACGCGCGGCTTTTCTCAACTCCAGCCAGGAGTGGGAGACCATTCGCGAGGTCGAAAACGCGTTTGCACGCGGCGAACTGGATTTTCTCTATGTCGCCCCCGAGCGCCTCTTGACCGACCGCTGCATGCGCCTGCTGGAGCGGGGCCGCATCGCACTGTTTGCGATTGACGAAGCCCATTGCGTCTCACAATGGGGGCATGATTTTCGTCCTGAATACCTGGGCCTGTCCCGCTTGCAGGAACAGTGGCCAGATGTACCCCGCATAGCACTGACGGCCACGGCAACGCCGCAGACCCGCGATGAAATCGCTCAGCGACTGGGCCTGACGCAGGCACGGCATTTCGTGGCAGGGTTTGATCGTCCCAATATCAGATATGTCATTGTCGAAAAAAATGACGTGCGCCGCCAGCTGCTGGGCTTTATTCGCGAAGAGCACGCGGGCGATTCGGGTATCGTGTATTGCTTATCGCGCAATAAAACCGAAGATACGGCTGAGTTTCTTTGCCGGGAAGGCATTGACGCGATGGCCTATCATGCGGGCCTGCAGGCCGAGTTGCGGGCGCAGCGCCAGGCACGCTTTTTGCGGGAGGACGGCGTGGTCATGGTTGCCACGATTGCATTTGGCATGGGTATCAATAAGCCGGATGTGCGTTTTGTGGCGCACATCGATCTGCCCAAATCGGTCGAAGGCTATTATCAGGAAACCGGCAGGGCAGGTCGGGATGGCTTGCCGGCCACCGCTTGGATGGCCTATGGGCTGCAGGACGTCGTGCAGCAACGTAAAATGATTGACGACTCTACGGGCGATGAATTTTTCAAGCGTCGTTCGGGGGCGCAACTGGATGGCATGCTGGCCCTGTGCGAGACCGTGCAGTGCCGGCGCACCCGTCTGCTGGCCTATTTCGGCCAGCAATCAGAGCCCTGCGGCAATTGTGATGTCTGTCTGACGCCGCCGCAAACCTGGGACGGCACCGTGGCAGCCCAGAAAATTCTGTCGGCCATTTATCGGCTGCATCGCGAACGTGATCAGCGTTACGGGGCAGGGCATCTGATTGATATTCTGCGTGGCAAGCGCACCGAGAAGGTGGCGCAGCATTCGCATGACACCCTGTCTGTCTTCGGCATTGGCGAGGATATTTCCGAGCAGGGCTGGCGCAGTGTGCTGCGACAACTGATGGCAGCCAATGTCGTCACGGTCGATGGCGACGGTTATGGGACGCTGGCGCTCACCGAAAAAAGCCGCAGTGTGCTCAAGGGCGAGCAGGTGCTGATGATGCGCAAGGAATCGGCCAGGGCCGCAGCAAAATCACGCAATATCATGCCCCGTGGCAAACGCGAGGTTCGCGTGTTGTCGGCAGCGGCGCAAGCGCGATTTGAAAGCTTGCGACAATGGCGGCGCGACATTGCCAAGGAGCATGGCGTGCCGGCTTACGTGATTTTCAAGGACGACACGCTGGCGCAAATTGCCGAACTGGAACCGAGCACGCTCAGCGACCTGGCGGCGGTCAACGGTGTCGGACAGCACAAGTTGGATACCTACGGCGAGGCGATACTGACGTTTCTGGATGAGCTGGAATAAAACGCTTTTCCTGGAGTTGTCCAGTGCCGCGATCTGCGACGGTCAATATGAGACATCAGGCTCAAGGCCGCAATCCTGCGCCATCAGAAACAGTCGTTAAGCACCACGTGGCGTTATGCCCACAATCCCAAAAATGGTCAATTTGCATGCTTAGTATTTCCAGATTTTTTTTAGCGCTGGCTTTGGTCGCCGGTTCCTGTGTTCATGCAAAGCAGTTATCTTTCAGCTTTGACGATGGCCTGAATCCGGATACAAACCCAGAGGCGGTCACGATTAACCAGGCATTGCTCTCTCAGTTACAAGAATCCAATATTCATGCAATCATTTACCCAAGCCTGATTAAATTGGGAGGCAGCGCCGGGTTGCAATTGGTTGCCCAGTGGGGCATACAAGGCCACGCGATTGGCAACCATAGCGAACGGCACTTGAATCTGAATAAAGAGCAAGTGAGCGCGGCAGACTATATTGAAGGAATCGCCGGCGCAGAACGCCAATTGCAAACCCTGCCTGGCTGGACAGCCCGTTACCGGTTTCCATTTTTGAAAGAAGGCGACACCAGGCAAAAGCGCGATGCTGTACGCCATTGGCTGGCTGATCGGGGCTATCGATCCGGTGCAGTGAGTATCGATGCCAGTGACTGGTTTTACAATATGCGATATCTGGCGTATGAAAAAGCAGGCGATACGGGCAGTCTTGTACGTTTGAAAAAAGCGTACATCAGGCACTTGCTTGATCGGGCGCATTACTATGATGAGCTGGGAAAAAAGACGCTGGGCTATTCTCCCAAACATGTGATCCTGCTTCACACGAACAAAATCAATGCTCAGTCGCTGTCCGATATCATCTCTGCGTTCAAGGGCCATGGCTGGGAATGGATCGACACAGAGATGGCTTATGCCGATCCTCTTTACAAGCAACAACCGGATGTGATTCCTGCGGGAGAAAGCATTATTTGGTCGATTGCCAAAAAGAATGGCAATACGACGCTCAGATATCCCGCAGAAGATGCCCCCTACGAACTTGAAAACCTCAAGCGTTTCGGTTTGGAGTAAATATCAATGTGAGCTCTGCGGGGCACGGCGCCGGCTTAGCCTTGCGGCAGAACGTCAATGAATGCGCGCTCGTTCGGCTTTCCAGCTCAATCAAAGCAGGGGCAGCCCTTGCAATCGCCCTTGATTTAATTCGGCTTTATACGTCACTTTCGGCGTGTGCGCGATCGTGTTCTGCCCATTCGCTGGCCAATAGCGGCAGGCGTTCTTCCATGGGGATCTTGGGGCAATTGCTGCACAATTTGGCATTCGGGCAGCGAAAGTATTGGCAGCAGACGCGACGGTTCAGCGACAGCCGGTCCGGCAGGCTGTAGCGGCTCATATCAATGTCCAGATAACCGCTTTCTGCCGGCAGGCCGATCGCCTGCAGCCAGACATGGCCACGGGCGCGAATATGGGCGGTGCTAAATTGCGGCAGATCATGGTAGTACAGCAGCAACGCAGCCAGCACGCTGTCTGCGGTATGGCGCCCAGCCAGCTTGGCCGCCACCGGTGTGATATTGCACAAGGCCAGGCGAACCTGCTCCAGGCTGTCGGCCAGCGTAGCGGCTGCCTTTGTTTCATCTGCCATATTGCGCGTGATTGCATGTTCGGGCAGATAGACTTGTTGGGCCAGACCGTCAGAAAAATGCACCTGCAACTGGCGAGAATCGATCAGGCAGCGATGATGTTCGTAGGCAAGAATAGTCGTATATACAGGCACCCACATGCAGGTGCGCCAGGTATGGGCGTTCCAGTAGTGGCGGCCAGCTTCGGGATGCAGCCGCGCCACGTCGTCAAATAGCAATTGCAATACATCCTGTTGCACCTGGCCGAAGGTCAGGTCGGCAGGGCCGCACAGCGGTGTCGTTGAAACAGGCAACAGGCGCCCAAGCGCCTGTTGCAATTGCTCATAGAAGGAGAGGTCTTCCTGGATTACCATTTGTAGCTGAAGGTCGCCTTGATATTGCGTTTTTCCCCATAGTAGCAGAAGTCGGTGGTAGCGCATGAGGCTACATAGGTCTTATCGGTCACGTTGTTCACATTCAGGCGGACGGTAGCGCCTTTCAGATTCGAATTCATGCGGCCCAGGTCATATTCTGCACCCAAGTCAAGCAGGGTATAGGCCGGAACCCGCACGGTATTCTCGTTGTCTGCCCAGCTCTTGCCAACATAGCGCACGCCTGCCGACAAGGCCAGCCCGTTATTCATGCTGTAGCGGCCCCACAGGCTGGCCATTTGCTTGGGCGCCTGAAATGGCCGGTTGCCGGCATTGTCGCCTTTTTTCAGCTTCATGTTGTTCATGGTGTAGCTGGCCATGACGGTGAAGTTGTCGGTGATATTGGCGTTGGCTTCCAGCTCGATGCCACGCGAATGCACCACGCCCAGCGGCACGTAGTAATTGGTAGCCGAAGAATGCCGTGCAGCAACGTTCTCCTGCTTCAGATCGTAGTAGGCGGCAGAGAGCATGACATGTTCGTTCGGCTGGTATTTCACGCCCGCTTCATATTGCCTGGCTTCGGTTGGCGGCAGCACCTGATTGTTGATGTCAGTGTAGCCATTGGGGTTGAACGACTCGCTGTAACTGGCGTACGGCGCAATGCCGTTGTCGAAGGCGTAGCTTAAGCCGGCGCGGAACGTGGTGTTGTTGCCCTTATAACCGGATTTGGTATTGAGCAGGGGGTTGCGATTGTCCAGGTCCACGATATCATGACGAATACTGAACAGGCCGGTCAGCGCGCCGTAGCGGACCGTGTCCTGCAAATACATGCCGAATTGTTCCAGCGTACGATCAAACGGTTCGCTGCTGTAGATATTCAGGCCAGGGTTGCCATATACCGGGTCAAAGGCGTCCAGCGGGTTGGCCATGCCGTAATCCCACCGACCACTGGCGTTGCGATGTTGATAGTCAAAGCCGGCGATCACTTCATGTGCGGCTGCGCCGGTGTGAAAAACCGCTGTCAGGCTGGTATCGAACTGATGAGCTTCCAGTTCTTCGTAGCCGCCTGAATAGTACCGGTTCAGCGAGTTCTCATCGTACCAGCCGTAGCCATAGAACTGAGCCATTTTTGATTTCAGGCTGGTCATCCGGAACGAGTTTTTGAATGTCAGGTTCGGCGTGAAATCATGTTCGAACTGGTAGCCCAGCATAGACAGCGTGCGGCTGAATTTTCCGCCTTCATCATCGTCCGAGAATTCCGGCGAAATGCGGCGGCCGTTATGATCGGTATTGATGGTTGCATCTGCCGGGAAACCGCTATGAAAACCGGTGCTGGGGTCTTTCTGGAAGTAGCCCTGCAACAGCAGGCGGCTGTTTTCACCCAGTTTGAATTTTAGCGACGGCGCCAGTGTATAGCGTTCGACCCGGTTGTTGTCGAACTGGGTCTTGCTGTTGCGTGTGATGCCCACGACGCGATAGGCGGCGTTGCCTTCTTTGTCTATCGGGCCGGTCATGTCAAAGCCAAGATGGGTTTGCCCCATATTGCCGATGCCGGCTGTGACTTCGTGGTAGGGCTCATCCAGCGGCCGTTTTGAACTGTAGGAAACCAGGCCGCCCGGTGAGTTGCGACCGTACAGTACGCTGGTTGGGCCGCGATAAACGTCAATGCGCTCCAGGGTGTACGGATCAATTTGTACCGAACTATAGGTGCCCGAGTCGCTCAGGACCTTTTGGCCATCCAGATTCAGGTTGTCAGTGCTGTTTTCGTTAAAGCCGCGCAGGCTGATGTAATCGTAGCGGGTCGCGCCGCCCACCAGTCCGGTAAAGGCGCCGGGCGTATAGCGCAGCGCATCGGTTCCCGTGGAAGCGCCAATGGCATCAATACGATCCCGAGTCAGGGATGAGACCGAATGCGGTGTTTCGATCCAGTCCATGTCGGCCCGGCTGGCCGCCCGGCTGACCGTAGATTGAAAACCGATAGTGGGTTCGGTTGACGTCGCGTCGCTGGTCGCACGAATAATACCCAATTGGGCGACAGGCGTCGTTTTGACCTGCTCCTGCTGCGTCTGGGCATGGGCGCCGGAAACAGAGAGCATAGCCAGGACGGCGACATACAGAGTGCGAGGTACCGCTGAAAAGCGAACCATGGACGGGGTCATGATAGAAAAATATCCTTAAAGGCAATAAGCAACACAAATAAGAATGATTGTTATTTATAATTCGTCAATTATAGAAATAATGTCATAATTCATATGAAATATGTCAGAAAGCACAGTTTTTTTGTTGCAAAACTGTCTACACGCGGGCGCTCGAATCGATGACCAGAACCTTTACCTATGCCGATTTTGTGCAATATGGCCAGCAGCACGGGGTAACGCATTACCTGCCCGAAGCCATTGTGCAGGACCCAAGCCGCCATCAGGAGACTCTGGCTTATGGCCTGGTGCGCGAATACACGCTGTGCCAGGGAGTGACGCTGCTGCATACCGATATGCATTTCCTGGTGCCATATCACGCCCAGTCCCGCGTACAGGAGGCGTATTCTTTTGCCATGCTGCTTAACGGCCAGTTGCGTATCGGGCGCGAACGTTCGCCCTTGCAAACCGTGGGACCGGCCTGCGGTATCAACACCAGCTATCACAATGAGCGCATGCAGACCCACTATTTGCCGGGGATGCGATTGGCGGCGCTGGATGTACTGGTCGACCAGACCCAGATTGAACAGAACGCCTATACTGAAAGACTGCTGCCCATACTGGATGCGGCGCCACCCACGTTTGCCGTGGCCGAACAGGATGATGCGTTTCTGGATCACGTGCGGTTGCAATTGCAGATGGCGCAGGACGATAGTGTCAGCCCGTTGATTTACGAGGCGCTGGGCCTGCAATTGCTGGCCCGGGTCAGGGCGGCGCCCAGCGCGCCGGCCGAATGGCAGAACAACGACAGGTTAAGCCGACAGGACCATGAGCGACTGGGCGCGCTGCGTGAATACATTCACAAAGAGCCCTGGCAAGCGCATACCATACGCTCGATGTCACAATTTACCGGCATGGGCGAGAGTGCGCTCAGAAAGAAATTTCAATTGAAATTCAATACTTCTATCATGGCATGTGTGAAGGAGTATCGGTTGCAGATGGCGCAGCGTTATCTGGAGCAGGGCGAATCGGTGGAAAAAGTGGCTATGCTGGCCGGTTACCGGCATAGCAGCAATTTTTCCACGGCATTCAAAAAGCGTTTCGGCGTCAATCCACGCCGCTGGTAGATGAACAAGGGTCAGCAGATTGCCAAGCGTAGTGTAGGCTGAAGGGAAGGCATGCCTTGAGAGGCTTGCAGCCGGGCAGGGCCGGCGCTGTTGCAGCCCCGGCGGATCATCCACAAAGCCTCGATGTTTAGAATAGTGGCTTGTTCGTGCCTTCTGGTGGCGTGCAGCCCAGATGCTGCCAGGTGCTCAGCGTCGCCACGCGCCCCTTGGAGGTGCGTTGAATATATCCCTGCTGGATCAGATAGGGTTCGATCACGTCTTCAATCGTATCGCGCTCTTCACCCACGGCAGCCGACAGATTATCAATGCCGACCGGTCCGCCATCGAATTTGTGCACAATGGTTTCCAGAATCTTGCGGTCCATCAGGTCCAGTCCCATCGGATCGACGTCGAGCATGGCCAGCGCAGCCATTGCCGCTGCATTGTCAATGACACCGTTGGAGCGCACGTCGGCATAGTCGCGCACGCGGCGCAGCAACCGGTTAACAATGCGCGGGGTGCCGCGCGAACGGCGCGCGATCTCGTGGGCGCCTTCAGGCGTGATGCCGGCATTGAGCAGATGGGCGCTGCGGGTCACAATGCGGGCCAATTCTTCGGTGTTATAGAACTCCAGGCGCGAGACGATGCCAAAGCGATCGCGCAGCGGATTGGTAAGCATGCCTGCGCGGGTCGTGGCACCCACCAGTGTGAACGGTTGCAAGTCGATTTTGACGCTGCGCGCGGCCGGGCCTTCACCAATCATGATATCGATTTGGAAGTCTTCCAGTGCTGGATATAGAATTTCTTCCACAACAGGTGAAAGCCGGTGAATTTCGTCAATGAACAGAACGTCGTTTTTTTCCAGATTGGTCAGCATGGCGGCCAGATCGCCTGGGCGCTCCAGCACGGGACCCGACGTCTGTCGCAGTTGCGAACCCATTTCCCGCGCAATGATGTGGGCCAGCGTGGTTTTGCCCAGGCCGGGCGGCCCGAACAGCAGCACGTGGTCCAGCGCTTCCTTGCGCATGCGTGCAGCCGAAATGAAAATTTCCAGTTGTTCCCGCACCCGTACCTGGCCAACGTACTCGTCCAGCGCCTTGGGGCGCAGGGCGCGTTCAACGGACTCTTCGTTCGGGGTCAGGGGCTCCGGAGAGACAATGCGTGGGGCAGCGCTGGTGAGCGCGTCGTTTTGAATGGCCATGGGGCAGCGGTATCTTCGTCAAGACTGAGGGTCTGGGCCTATTTTACCTGAATCGCCGGGCCGCGCCGCCCGGGACGCTCGATCCTAGGCGGTATCCTGTTAACGATATGCCAGATCACGCAGGACCAGGGAGATCCACGGCACGTAGGTAATCAGCATCAGGCACAGCAAAATCACGCCGACAAACGGGATCAGTGACTTGAACAGCCGTTCTATGGGCAGCTTTGCCACGGCACATGCCGCAAACAGATTGACGCCAAACGGCGGCGTAATCATGCCCAGGGCAAGATTGACCACCATGATAATGCCAAAGTGCGTCGGATCTACGCCGAACTGCTGGGCGACTGGCAGCAGCAACGGCGCCAGTACCACAATGGATGCAGAGGTTTCAATGAACATGCCGATAATGAACAGGGCTGCATTGACACCCAGCAGGAAGGTGATTTTGTCGCTGAATATGTGGCTAAGCCATTCACCCAGCATATTCGGTACGCCGGCGCGGTTAAGCAGGAATCCAAACAGGCCGGCATTGGCAATCACAAACATAATAATCGCCGTGGAAATGACGGTCCGATGCAGCGTTTCGGTCAATATGCTGAATGAGATGCGGCGATAGACCAGGGCGCCAACAACCAGCGCATACACCACGGCAACCACCGATGCTTCGGTCGGCGTGAAGATGCCCCCGTAGATTCCGCCCAGAATGATGACCGGCATCAGCAGCGCCAGAAATGATTGCCGGAAAGCTTTGAATACCGGTAAACGCCCATCTCCATCCTGCTTGCCGTAGCCATGACGTTTGGCATAAATCCAGACATACAGCATCAGCGCAACGCCGATCAGTATGCCCGGGAAGATACCGGAGATGAACAGCTCGCCCACCGATGTATCGGTGGATACGGCAAACAGGATCATGGGGATGGAAGGCGGGATGATCACGCCCAGTTCGGCGGCGGTTGCCTGCAGCGACGCCGAGAATGGCTTGGGGTAGCCGTGGCGCACCATGGCCGGAATCAGGATTGCGCCTACCGCAAACGTGGTGGCTACGCTGGAGCCGGCCACTGCCGCAAAAATCATGCATGTAATAATGCATGCCATGGCCAGTCCGCCCTGTACCGAGCCGACCAGGCTCTTGGCAAAATTGACCAGCCGCTCCGAAATGCCGCCGGCCTCCATCAGGTTGCCGGCAAGAATAAAGAAGGGAATGGCGACCAGAGGATATTTATCCAGCGAGGCAAAGATCTGCTGGGCAATCACCAGCCAGTTGATGCCAGCCACATACACGCCGAACAGACTTGCCAGCCCAATGGATACGGCGACCGGGATGGTCAGTGCAAAACAGACCAGCATGGATAAAATCATCAATTGCGACATAATCTGTCTCGAAGGCGGTAGAAATGTGGATGGAGCAAAAAAACGGTCATTGTCTGCAACGGCAGCCGATGGGCAACTTCATGATGCAAATCGGCTTGTGCACCAGGGCCCGGCATTTTTCCCGTTTGTACGTCCTGCGGGCAGGCCGATACGGTATACATGCCGCCAATCATGACCATGCTTGTTACAGCAGCGTCAGGTCTTCTTCCTGGGATTCTTTCCTGGCATTGGCCCATTGCACAATGACCGCCAGCAAGGCCAGCGCCATGCCGACAGGAATGGCGGCATAAATCCAGGAAATGGAAATACCCAGGCTTGGAATGGTCTGAAAGCGTACCCGGTAAGTCATGAGTACGCCGATCCAGGTCATCAGTCCGAAAAAGCCCGCCATGATGAGCATGACCAGATGCTCCAGACGGCGCTGCCAGGGATCTTTGAGCAAGGAATGAAGCATTTCCACTTTGAGCATGGCGCCCTGGCGGCAGGCCAGTACCACGCCCAGCAGAACCAGCCAGATCATGGCGGTGCGGGTCCAGCCCTCACTCCAGTCTGATGGTTCCTGCAGGATAAAGCGGGCGATCACCTGGTAAAAGGAGGCGCACACCGCTGACACCAGAAACAGCTGGGCAATGACGGAAATCAGACGAAACAGGGTACTGTCCAGCAAGCGTGTCAACGTGCTCATTCAAGCCTCCGTGATCAGGTAAAGAATCACTTGGTATTGCGGATGGATTCGACCAGTTCCTTGCCGAATTTTTTATAGAACTCGGGATAGACCGGCTCCACCGCCTTGACAAAGGCGTCGTGATCAACCTTGTCTTGCACCTGCATGCCTTCTTTTTTCAATGTTGCAACGCCACTGGTTTCCACGTCGTCGACAAATGCACGCATGGCTTTGGCCGCAGCCAGGCCGGCCTCTTTGAGTTTGGTCTTGTCTTGGTCGGACAGACCCTCATAAACCGAAGGTGAGACCAGGATCAGGGCCGGACCATAGACGTGTGCTGTCAGCGACAGGTATTTTTGCATTTGCGACAGTTTGGCCGATACGATCACGGAAATCGGGTTTTCCTGACCGTCAATGGTGCCTTGTTGTAAGGCCGTGGCCACTTCGGGCCAGGCCATGGGGGTAGGCAGCATGCCGATCTTGCGGAAGGCGGTTATGTGGATCGGGTTTTCCGTGGTGCGAATTTTCAGGCCCTTCAGGTCAGCAGGCGTCGTGACAGCACGCACGTTGTTGGTCAGGTGACGGAAACCCTGTTCACCCCACGCAAGCGCGATCAGGCCCTTGGCAGGAAAATCGGCCAGCAGCTTCTGGCCGATCGGGCCGTCCAGCACCTTGCGGGCGTGGTCCAGGTCGCGAAACAGAAAGGGGATATCAATCACCCCTGTTTCAGGCACGAAATTGAGTGTCGCGCCGGTAGACACAACGGCTGCGTCGATGGTGCCCAGTTGCAGTCCTTCGATCACTTCCCGTTCACCGCCCAGTGCGCTGTTCGGAAACTGCTGAACCTTGAACTGACCATTGGTGCTTTTGCCAAGGGATTGTTCAAAGGCATCTGCTGCGACGCCATAGTGTGAAGTCTTGGACAGGGCATAGGCCATTTTCAGTGTCTGTTCAGCCATGGCTGGCGCCATGACAACGGCTGACAGCAAGCTGGTTACCAGAGCTTTTTTGATCCAGTGAGCGCGCATAATATTGTCCCCCCAAAGTGGGTGTTATAGGTCGAAATAAAATTATCGGGTAACTTTACGGCAATATTTGCGATGCACAGTGCAATTCGATTACGACTAGTGCAAACCCTAGGGAAATCGGCCGCTAGCCGGCTGTCAACGGTGGTGGCTGGTGCCAGCATTCTGGGCATGGCACGGGTGACCACAATAGCGCATGCCGGTGCGTTCAGCTCCAGCGCAATTGCATTACAGTACAGGACAGCGTCATTGTGTGCAGGACTGTCGTTGCTGGCCGATGGCAGGCCGGCACAGCATTGACCTGTAGCAGTGGTCGTGCATGCCGGCGTTTATTGTTTGTGTTTATAGCCTGCGTTTATGCGCAGCTGTATGTACGGTTTTATGGGCCCTACCATGGCGGTTTTGTGGCGCGCCATGTCGGCAACATTTAACTGGATAGTATTTTAAGCGCGGCGCGGATGCCTTCGGAAACGCCCAGATCAGCCGGCAACGATTTGACCGTCGCGCGCGCTTCGCGATCGGAATAACCAAGCGCCAGCAACGCGTTGAGCACATCATGTTGGCCCGAGGCGGCAGGCGTGGCCGGTGCGATGGCATCGAGCTTGCCGCGCAACTCCAGCAACAGGCGTTCCGCCGTTTTCTTGCCGATGCCCGGTACCCGGGTGAGCAGGGCGGTGTCTTGCTGGGCGATCGCTGCCGACAGATCGGCGCTACTCATGCCCGAGAGTACCGCCAGGGCTGTGCGTGCACCAATGCCGGTGACCTTGATCAGGGCCCGGAAGGTGGCACGTTCGTCCTGTCGCAGAAAACCATAAAGGACATGCGCATCGTCACGGATGGCCAGGTGGGTATATAGCGTGACCTTGGCGCCCGCTTCGGGTAAATCATAGAACGTGCTCATGGGCACATCGATATCGTAGCCCACGCCATTGACATCCAGGCATAGGCCCGGCGGTTGTTTTTCAATCAGCAGGCCGGTTAGTCGTCCGATCATCAGGAACTCCACAGACCCTGTTTATGCAGGGATCATCAGAAAAAGTCAAAGAGCTATGGTACACAACCTTGTCGTCTCCCGCTTGAAAAACCGGGCAGTTTCACAAGTACGGCAGCAGGTGCACATACGCGAGGCAAGCGGCATCGCGGCAGACCGCAGCGCAGTTAACAGACATGCATCCGGGTATGATGTTTGACGCAGCTTGGGCCAGGGTCGTAACGGTCCTGGTCATATGCAGCTTGCGTTGTCTCTCGGTCGTTAGGCGGATATTAGTCGATCAGTCGATCAGTCGACCGGCACGCAGGCGACTGCGACCACGTCGGGCACCCATCAACACATCCTTGTCGGCCAGGCGCGCCGCCAGCGGTGCGGCGTGCGCGTGGCAGATGGCGCAGGCCAGCGCGTCGGCCGAATCCGGGGCGGGCAGGCTGTTGAGCGTCAGCAGGCGTTGCACCATATGCTGGACCTGCTCTTTTTGTGCATGGCCGTTACCGACCACGGCCTTTTTGATTTGCAGGGCGGTGTATTCAGTCACATCCAGATGCCGGTCCGCCAGCGCGCACATGGCTGCGCCACGGGCCTGTCCCAGCAGCAGGGTCGAGGCCGGGTTGGTATTGACGAAGACTTTTTCCAGCGCAGATTCGGTGGGGGAATAGGTATCGACCACCTCGCGGATGCTATCGAGGATGACTTTAAGGCGTTCGTGCAGGGGGATATCGGAGGGGACCACAATGGTGCCGCTGCCCACGTAGGAGATGCGCATGCCGGCAGCGTCTATCACGCCAAAACCAGTGCGGCGCAGGCCCGGGTCAATGCCAAGAATCCGCAACATCAATGACTCCCTGGAGTTGCCCCGGCGCGGGCCGGGGCATTATCACAACTGCAATTAGTGACGGAAGTGCCGGGTGCCTGTCAGTACCATGGCAATGCCGTGCTCGTCGGCGGCGGCGATCACTTCATCGTCGCGCATGCTGCCGCCGGGTTGTATGACGCAATCGGCGCCCGCCTTGACAATAACATCAAGCCCATCGCGAAACGGGAAGAAAGCATCGGATGCAGCTGCCGTATTCTGCAGCGACAGGCCGGCGTTTTCGGCCTTGATAGAGGCGATGCGGGCAGAATCGATACGGCTCATCTGGCCGGCGCCTACGCCGTAGGTCATGCCCTCGCGGCAGAAGACAATAGCGTTGGATTTGACGAACTGGGCTACATTCCAGGCAAACAGCAGATCGTCCATTTGCTGCGCTGTGGGCTGCTTGCGTGTGACGACTTTGCAGTCGGCCGCTGCCAGCGGTTTGTGATCAGGATTTTGCACCAGCCAGCCACCGCCAACACGTTTGACATCAAAGGCATTCTGGCCATCGCCCAGGGCTACGGTCAGCACGCGAACGTTTTTCTTGCTGGCCAGCAATACCAGTGCGTCAGGCGTATATTCGGGTGCAAGCAAAACCTCAACGAACTGTTCGCTCACGGCTTGTGCGGTCGCTTCATCGACGATGCGGTTAAAGGCGATGATGCCGCCAAACGCGGAGGTCGGATCGGTCTTGAATGCCTTGCGATAGGCGCCGGCCGCATCGTCGGCAACGGCGACGCCGCAAGGGTTTGCATGCTTGACGATCACGCAGGCGGGGGCGGCAAAGGTGCGCACGCATTCCCAGGCCGCGTCGGCATCGGCAATGTTGTTATAGGACAGTTCCTTGCCCTGCAATTGGACATAGTTGCCCAGTACGCCGGCCGGCACTGTGGCGTCCAGATAGAAAGCGGCGGACTGATGCGGGTTCTCGCCATAACGCAGCGCCTGATGCTGACGCAATTGAATGGTCAGGTTCTGCGGCCAGCTTTGGCGGGCCGGCTCGTTTTCCTGTTCAGGTTCGGCGTCGGTAATCGCGCTCAGATAGTTGGCAATGGCGCCATCATAGGCAGCAGTATGCGCATACACTTTTTTTGCCAGGGACAAACGCAAGCCATATGAAGTGCCACCCTGCTCGTCAAGCTCGCGCAACACGGCTTCGTAATCGGACGGGTCAATCACAACGGTCACGCCGCCTTCGCGTGTGCCGTGGTTCTTGGCAGCTGCGCGCAACATGGCCGGACCGCCGATGTCGATATTTTCAACGGCATCGGCAAAAGTGCAGCCAGCCTTGGCGATGGTTTCGCGGAAGGGATACAGGTTGACCACCAACAGATCGATCGGATCGATATTGTGTGTTTTGAGCGTGTCCAGGTGCGCCTGGCTGTCGCGTCGTGCCAGCAGCCCGCCGTGAATGCGCGGGTGCAAGGTTTTGACCCGGCCATCCAGAATTTCGGGGGACTGGGTATGTTCTGCAACCTCGGTTACGTCCAGCCCTTCTTTTTTCAGCAGCGCCGCGGTGCCACCGGTTGACAGAAGTTTTACACCCCGGCCGTGAAGCGCACGGGCGAAGTCCACGATACCGGTTTTATCCGATACGGAAAGCAAAGCGGTCTTGATAGTCATGAGAGAATAATTACAGTAAATGATGAGAAATCAGTTTCTTGCGCAGCGTGTTGCGGGTAATGCCCAGCATGTCTGCGGCGCGCGACTGGTTATGTCCGGCCTTGAGCATGACCACTTCAAGCAGCGGCTTCTCTACGCAACTTGTGACCATGTTCCAAAGGTTGCCGGCCTCGCCGTCGCCCAATTCTTTAAAATAAAGTTCAAGGTTTGTGCGTACACATTCCTGAAGATCTTGTGTGTTGTTCATAATGGCGGTGTTGGGGAAGTTTTTGTTGTTCTGACTTAATGGACTGCAGCTTGTGGAACCCGCGGTGCCGATTCATTGACCAGCTTGGTGAACCACTGATTGACTGCATTGTACTGCTCCTGACAGCTTTCGAGGCGATTCATTTGTTGCCGAAACAATTCTGCATCCGGAAGACTGTTTATATACCAGCCGATATGTTTGCGGGCGGTGCGCACGCCGGTGTATTCACCATAGAACCCATAGTGATGATCAAGATGGGCAAGCAGCACATCGCGCATATGTTCCCACGATGGCGGCGCCAGAAAGGTTCCGGTTTGCAGGTAGTGATTGATTTCGCCGAATATCCACGGATTGCCCTGAGCGGCGCGGCCCACCATGATGGCATCGGCGCCGGTGTAATCGAGCACATATCGTGCCTTGATCGGATCGGTGATATCGCCATTGGCGATCACGGGAATGCCGATGGCCGCCTTGACTGCAGCGATGGTATCGTATTCGGCCTGACCGGTGTACAGATCACAGCGGGTCCGGCCGTGCAGGGTCAGCGCAGCAATGCCCGCGTTTTCCGCCAGCCGGGCAATGCGCAAGGCATTGCGGTTTTGCCGGTCCCAGCCGGTACGCGTCTTGAGCGTGACCGGCACGTCAAAGGGCCGGCAGGCAGCCACGACCGCCTCCAGAATGCGCGCCACCAGATCTTCGTCGCGCAAGAGCGCCGAACCCGAGGCGACATGACATACTTTCTTTACGGGGCATCCCATATTAATGTCGATGATGCGTGCCCCCTTGCCAATATTGAATACGGCAGCCTCGGCCAGCATGGCCGGATCGGCGCCGGCAATCTGTACCGCGATGGGGTCGATCTCGCCATCGTGATTCAGTCTTCTGGAGGTTTTGACACTTTCCCATAATGCCGGATTGCTGGCCGCCATTTCGGATACGGCATAGCCGGCCCCCAACTGTTTGCACAGCTGACGAAAGGGCCTGTCGGTTACGCCCGCCATGGGAGCAACAAAAACAGGATTGGGAAGGGACCAGTTACCGATTTGCATGGACTCATTTTAACCAAGGTTGGACAGCAGGGCCGGCAAAGCCGTTGCCCTAGTTGCGATAACCCTGCAACAGGTGGCGGGCCAGTGGCCGCCGCAACGGTTCGGTCAGGTCCAGCGCCAGCAAAGACAAGCCACAGGCATGTTCGATCAGCGGGTTGCCGGTGGTGAAAATACGCGGCATGAGGTCAGTCAGTTGACGTGTGATGCCGCGATCGGCACGACGGGAGCCAGCAAAGGCGGACAGGGCCGGTTGGGGATCCTGGACAGGGTCGATGAGCCACGGTTGCAGTGCTCGCAACAGCCCCGCAACATCGCGCAGCCCGAGGTTAAGCCCCTGGCCCGCCACTGGATGCAGTGCCTGGGCTGCATTGCCTATGGTCACAATGCGGCCGTTTACGGTGTTTTTGGTAACGCTGAGCGCCAGAGGGAAAATATGACGCGACTCCAGCACGGAAAAGAGCCCCAGCCGGTCACCGAAATGGTCGGTGAGTGCCCGGGAAAAACTCGCGTCGTCTGCCGCCAGCAGTTCTCGTGCGCGCGCAGGGCTGGTGCACCAGACGATCGACTGGGCATCGGCAAAGACCGGATGCGGCAGGACCGCCAGCGGGCCTTCGCGGGTAAATCGCTCCCAGGCCCAACCCGGTCTGGGCAGGGCGGCGCGGGCCGAGGTAATGATGGCATGCTGGTTGTAGTCACGCAGTTGCGTGTCCGGCTTTGCGCCATCGCATTGCACGACAATACGCGCCCGATAGGTTTTACCGTTCTGGCTGATGCTGGCTGCGGCACTGTCCGGTTCATTGGCTACAGTGGCCGGTGCCCCGGCCAGGCGCAAGGTGTGCCCGTCGTTCACATTCTGCTGCAGGCTGGCGTGAACCGCACGATAGGGAACCACATAGCCCAGCGCTGCAACGTCAAAATCGGTGTGGTTAATAAGCGTGCGTCCCAGGCGGCCTTTTTGCGAGACATGCACGGTTTCAATGGCAGCGTATTGGCCGGGCCAGCCCTGCAATTGTTCCAGAAAGACCCGGCTGCCGTGATTGAGGGCAAGCACGCGGGTGTCGCGGGCCGGATTATGCATGACCGGATGGTCGGCCTGGAACAGGGCGACCGTTGGTCGGATGCCGGGCAGTTTGTCCAGGGCGCAGGCCAGTGCCAGCCCTACGGGGCCGGCGCCGATGATTGCAATATCGAAATCAACATTTTCCATGCCGCTATTTTACCCTTTTGCCTGAAAAAATCCGGCGCACGCACCTGTGAGCCCGCGTGTCGTACAATATAGCCTTCAAAGTTGGCAGCGTGCCTGACATAGTGCAAATGTTGAATCAGAAATGTTGAATCAGTTGTGGCGGGCCAGGCCTGCAAACCATTTTCGTTACAAAATCGTCGCCGGGTTTCTGGCCTGTTTTTTTGGCGTGCTGGGTCTGCAGGGCTGGTATCTGAAGCGCCCTGTTGCACCTGTCATTACGTTGTTCAGTCTGGCAATGCTGGCATGGTCGTTCACCCAACCTGTGTGGTGGGACTCCATTCCGTTTTTCTTCCTGTTCATCCCGCTTTGGGCAGGTTTCATTGAGTCGGCTGTTTATTGCCTGCGCGCCGATGAGAAATTTGACGCGCTTTATAATGTCAATCAGGTGCGGCGCAAACCGTCGGGTGTGCCGCCAGGGCTGATGGCGCTACTCAATTTGCTGATTGCTGGCATGGTGTCCATGTTCACCCTGTCCATGGTTGTGGCGCACGTCACCTGTCTGCACATGACCTGCTAGTGACCGGGATGCCGTTTGTGATACGGCTCCGATATATTCAAGAGGTTTTATTCGATGGATCTGGACTTGATGCATTGGCTTGCCCCCTGGGAGTTTTCTCCTACGCTGATTGCCCTTTTTCTGCTTGCCGGCTGGCTATTCGTTCGCGGTACACGCGTGCATCGCGTCACGCTTGCGCGACAGCTTCTGTTCTGGTCAGGTTTTGTGGTGCTTTATCTGTCGCTGCATACGCACGTTGACTATTATGCCGAGCGCATGTTTTTCATTCACCGCATTCAGCATCTGGTATTGCATCATCTGGGTCCCTTGCTCATTATGGGCGCCTATCCCGGGCAGGTGATGCGCGCCGGTCTTCCCCTGCGTGCGCGGGTGTGGCTGCGCGATTATCGTCGCAGTTTTTCCGGCAGATTCATCACCGGCGTGCTGACCAATAAAATCCTGGTTCCGTTCCTGTTTGTCTTTCTGGTGTTGTTCTGGCTGCTGCCGACCATCCAGTTTTACTCCATGCTCGACTGGCGCCTGTACCGGCTCATGAACTGGTCTGTGGTGGTCAGCGGGTTCATGTACTGGAACCTGATCCTGGATCGTCGCCCCTATGTCGCGCCTGTACTTTCGGCCAAAACATGGATCGGTCGTTTCTTTCAATGGACGATTGCGTCGGGCTCTCCGGCTGTCCTGTCGCCGGGCGCACGGATTCTGTCGCCCATCATCACCATGTTGCCGCAAATGATCGTGGGCGCTGTCATCACGTTCACCACCACCGACATTTACCCGCTCTTCGATCTTTGCGGACGGGCGTTGCCCATGTCTGCGATAACCGATCAGAGCATTGGCGGCCTGACCATGTGGATTCCGGCGGCAATGGTCGAAACGTTCGGTCTGCTGTTTGCCCTGAGCACCATGATGCGCCTGTCGGCCAAGGGACGTCAGAAAACCGGCAGGCAGATGCGCGAAATGCGCCTGGCGCAGCAGCTCAAGGTCGTGTAATGCGGGTTGTGGCGCTTTGCGATATCAAACAACGGT
The DNA here is from genome assembly GCF_004217095.1 of Advenella incenata. Classification (GTDB taxonomy): domain Bacteria; phylum Pseudomonadota; class Gammaproteobacteria; order Burkholderiales; family Burkholderiaceae_B; genus Advenella; species Advenella incenata. The sequence goes on from NZ_SHKO01000003.1 coordinate 93,838, forward strand.
TCTGATCGCGGCAAACAAGCGGCGGCGATCGACGTCGGTCTCTTCCGGGTCGATGCATTGCGGCAAGACGACGTGCGCGACGGCCTTATTGGTTCTGAGTGAAAAACTGTTCGATCCGGCGCGGCAACCAGGTCAGCTCGCCGCGCCCCGAACCGCTGGCAAAGCCAGCGTGGCCGCCACTGCATGGGTAATGCAGCAGCACCTGATCGCTTGCCTGGTCAGGGCCGGGCAGGCTGGCTTCGGGGATAAAGGGGTCATTGCGCGCAATCAATAGCAGCGTTGGTACCCGAATGCCATGCAGATGATATTGGCTTGAACAGCGCGACCAGTAATCCAGCGCACTGCGATAGCCGTGTACCGGCCCCGTATAGGCGTCATCGAACTCAAGCAGCGTGCGCGCTTGCAGCGCTTTGTTCCAGTTGACGGCGCCCGGGAAGGCGCTGGCTTTTTGCTGTATTTTGCCACGCATGGATGCCAGAAAGTGAGGGGTGTACACGTAGCGCCCCATCAGGCTGGTTTGTAGCCGCATGCCAGTGGCCACCAGGTCTACCGGTACGGAAATGCCTGCTACTGCATTGAGCCAGTGCAGCTGTTGGCCTTGTTCCCCTGTATATTTGAGCAGGGCGTTGCCTCCCAGCGAAATGCCCGCTGCGTGCCATTGCGCCAGCGGTAACTGGCGGCGCACCTGGCTCAGGATGCAATCAATATCCCGGGAGTCGCCGGAAAAATAAGAACGGGCCAGCCGGTTCGGTTCGCCCGAACAGCCGCGAAAATGCGCCACGGCAACCATCCATCCGCGTTCAACAAAGTACGAGCCGATAGCCTGGGCGTAATGGCTTTGGCTGCTGCCTTCCAGCCCATGAAAAATGACCAGTGCCTGCCCATTGAATTGGCAATGGGTATGCGCCTGCGGTCCGGCCCAGTCAATATCCAGAAAATCGCCATCGGGCATATCCAGTCGCTGGCGGACGAACCGCTGTTGGGGGCGGCGTCCCCACTTCATGGCGGCAATCGTCTGGATATGGCCTTCACATTGCCAGTTTGGGGAAGGGCAGGCGTCAAGATTGAGTCGGGCAGTCACAGCAGGTCCAGTGATTCCGTTGAGTCAGGCACATGAATTTTCAGGCAGGCAAGCATGGCCGGGCCAGGGGTGATAGGCATTGTTCTTGTCCTTTGCGATCGCGGGTGCGGCCGACAGGACGGTGTTGCAGGTGGATTAATGCAGCAGGTTGGGAATATCGTGCATTTCCGATAGCAGAACATCAGAGGGGGCGGGGGCCGAATGATGGTGGACCAGGTGCCAGCCGGTGCGACCCTTGTGGTACACATTGGTTGCATAAAACAGCAGTTCCCGATTACCCCGCGGGGTATTGGCCTGCACTTCTTCGATCAGGATATGTATGACCGTCATGCCGTAGGTAATGACCACGGGATGATGGGCATGAATATGGAGCGGGCCGCTATTGAGCAGCTCGTGCCACGAAGCCTGGATGGCGCTGGTGCCCGTCAGGCGCTCGCCGCCTGGGTGAATGCAAACGGTTTCTTCATCGTCAGCCCAGGTATGCATGACCCGCATGACATCTCCCAGGCGCAGCGCTTCGTAGAAGGCCTGTTCGACCTCCTCGGGGCTGGCGAAAACCGCGCGCTTGGGCGCAGCAGTGCTTTTAGTGCCCATGCACTTTCTCGCCTTCTTTGAGGCGGTATACAGTGCCGCAATAAGGGCAGGCTGCCGAGCCGGTTTTGCTTACGTCCAGAAAAACGCGTGGATGCAGGCTCCAGGTCGGCGCATTCGGGCCAGGGCAATAAACAGGCAGATCGCTTGCAGACACCTCGATGGGTGCCGTTTGTACTTGTGCAGACATCAGTTACTTCCTAAAAATGCGGAAAGACATGTTAAGCGCGCTGTGCAAACGACGCGCACGTGTATTTGAGGGTAAACAGCCCGAGTGTTGCCGCGCAGCGTCACTTTGCTCTGGCCGATGGGTGCTGACGTATTATATTTCTGCCCTGAGGCGGGTGCAATGAGGATGAGCGCGCTGCTTTTGCTAGAATTCCCAGCATATCTTCATTGTCTACGCCGCTGCCGGGCATCCGTTCATACGCCGTCGCACGGTGTATTGTACAGCACAAGGAACCATTTTGTTTTCCCCGTTTATTCTTTTAGCGCGGGTTTTGCCTGCCGCCAGCGATGCGCACCGGTTGGCGCGCCGCCAGGCCGTCCAGTTGGGGATGCGGGCGGTGGCTCCTCATCTGCTGGCGTTGTCCGCATGGGGGTTCGTCTCTGGCGTGGCTATGGTCAATTACGGCCTGTCCTTCTGGCAGTCCATGATCATGTCGCTGTGGGTGTATGCCGGTTCGGCGCAGCTGACGGCATTGCCGCTGATGGCCGCGGGCGCTCCGGTCTGGATGGTGTTTCTGGCCGGCTTCGTCGTCAATATCCGGTTTGTCATCTTCGGCGCGACGCTTTATCCTTTTTTTGAACGATATTCCCATTTCAAGCGGCTGGTGCTCGGGTACCTGCTGACCGATATCAATTACGTCGTGTTTGTCAGCCTGTTCCGTCATGTTCGCCAGAAACGTCGCACGGTTTATGTATGGACCTATCTGTCCATGGGTACGGCAATTGCTGGGGCATGGCAGTTAAGCACCCTGGCCGGTGTGTTGATCGGCGATCGCGTGCCGCGTGAATGGTCGCTGGAGTTTGCGGGCGTGCTCACGCTGATGGCCGTTGTCATACCGCTCATCAAGGGCCGACCCATGCTGGTGACGGTGCTGGTCGCCGGCGCAGTGGCCTGGCTGGGCCAGCCGTTACCGCTGCGCATGGGTCTGTTTGTTGCCATTGTGGCCGGGATCGCTGCCGGCATCCTGTCCGAGAAATTCATGACCAAAGGAACACGTGCATGAGTGATACCTATATTGCGCTTGTCATTGTGTTGCTGGGCATCGGCAGCCTGCTGACCCGGGCTGGCTATCTCATGTTGGGCCAGTATTTCCCCTTGAGCAAGACCGTGAGCCGTGGCTTGCGCTACGCGCCGGTTGCCGCCTTGACGGCCATTGTTGTGCCCAGTCTGCTGCCCTGGACTGTGGGGCAGTGGCCGCAGGTCGGCGCCGAGTTTTTTGCGGCGGTCGTCGCTGCGCTGGCTTTTTTGCGAGTGCGTAATATTCTTTTCATGATTGCTGTCGGTATGGTCGTCTTGTGGCTTTTACGCTGGATTTTCTAAGGCTTTCTCCCTATTTCCGGGCCGATGGGCATAGATGAGTACATGAGTAGAGTAAAATGACGTTTTCGCGGCTTGCCGCAATTTTCAGTTCCTTTACATACACTTGATGACCGACGCCAATACGACTACCTCCGGCAAAACCACTACCTTCGAATCCTTTACCGAGGTCGGCCTGCACCCCGATCTGCTAAAGGCGGTGATGGCCAGCGGCTATACCAAGCCAACGCCCATCCAGGAACAGGCCATGCCGCTGATTATGGACGGACGCGACATCATGGGCGCTGCCCAGACCGGTACTGGCAAAACAGCGGCATTTACGCTTCCGCTGCTGCACCGGCTCATGCCCATGGCCAACAGCAGCATGTCGCCAGCCCGCCATCCGGTACGCGCCCTCATCCTGGCACCCACGCGGGAACTGGCCGATCAGGTCGCAGAAAGCGTTAAACGCTACAGCCACAGCTCACCCTTGCGCGTGGCTGTTGTTTTTGGTGGGGTGGATATGAACGCCCAGCGCGACCAATTGCGCAAGGGCTGCGAACTGCTCATTGCCACGCCGGGACGGCTGCTGGATCATATTGAACAGAAAAACGTCAGCCTGAGCCAGGTCAGTGTGCTGGTGCTGGATGAAGCCGACCGCATGCTGGATATGGGTTTTCTGCCAGATCTGGAACGGATCGTCCGATTGCTGCCCAAGCCGCGCCAAAGCCTGTTGTTTTCGGCGACGTTCAGCAATGATATTCGCAAGCTGGCACGCAGTTTTCTGAACAATCCGGTGGAAATCAATGTGGCGCCGCGCAATGCCACGGCCGAAACCGTGACACAGATCGCCTATCCGGTTTCGCCAAACGAAAAGAAAGCAGCGGTGCTGTATACGCTGAAGTCGCGCAACTTGAGCCAGGTCATTGTTTTTGTCAATACCAAAATCGGTGCCAGCCGCGTCGCCCGGGAACTGGTCAGTGAAGGCATCAATGCCGAATCGATTCACGGCGACCGTTCGCAGGCCGAGCGCATCAAGGCGCTTGAGGGCTTCAAGTCGGGCGAGATTGCGGTTCTGGTGGCCACCGATGTGGCGGCCAGGGGGCTGGACGTGGTCGGATTGCCTTGCGTGATCAATATGGACCTGCCTTATAACGCCGAAGATTATGTCCACCGTATCGGCCGCACCGGCAGGGCAGGCGCAAAGGGCGAGGCCATCGCCTTTTATACGCAAACCGAAGAACGCCTGCTGGAAGATATTGAAAAGCTGATCAAAACGCCGGTGCCAAGGGGCGTGCTGTCCATTCCCAGCGTTTTTCTGGCGCGTGGCCACCACCCGGCGCGGGCAGCAACCGGCAAGCCTGAACGTTACAAGAAAACCTTTCCGGCAGCCCGGGCGACGCCTATCGACGACTTTTTCTTTCGTCCTTACGAACCGACCAAGCAAAATGGGCAATCCGATACGCCGGTAAACCGGGCCCCTGAAGGCCATGGCCCTAAACCCATGCTGGCCGTTTTGCTCGGTGGCCGTCCCAATACCGAAAATTAATCCGAAAACTCATGTTTCAGCCGCGTTCAAATGCTTGAAACCGCGGCTCACGACTCCCACATTCCTGTTTAAATCAACGTTGCGGCAAGCGGACACCGATGGTGTTGCTCAATTGCCGCATTGCCTGTCCTTGCGCCTGGCTTCGCTGAGCGTGCTCAGGCTGAGGTGGTCAACAGCGTTCGCAGATCAGCCGGCCCGTCGGCGCGTGTGTCCGGTTCGTCGCCCACAGCCTGCAGCATGCGTTCCAGGTGGCTGATGTAGGGCAGCATAGTGCCGAAAAAACGGGTTTGCCCGCTGGTCTGGATCAACAGGGTGGGGAAGTTCTCGACGTCCAGGTCATCGAGCAGTTCAGGGTTGTCTTCAACGTCGATCCACAGGAACAGGTGCTGGGGGTAGCGTTCACTCATGGCCTGGAAGGCCTCGTGATAGTCGCCGCAAGTGTCACACCAGGCTGCGCAATAACAGGCAATAAGCCAAGTGTCGGGATTGTCCAGTGCCTGGAGCAACTGCGGAACGTGCTGGCCGGGAGTTTGAATGAACATATGGGTCTGCAAATGAGTAACGGGTAACGAAACAGGTAAAGGTTGGATCTGAAACCATTTACGCCATCGCGCAAAGGGAAAGTTATGCAAAATAGTACACCATTCGGACAGCAATCAGAAAGCGCGCCATCGCCATACGAAGGCGTCGGTCGCGCTTTCGGACGTGCAATGGTCTCGCAACTGCAGCCACGCATGTTGCTGGCGCTGCTACTGCCGTTTGCCGCGGCGTTGATTGTCATGCTGTTTTTTGCGCGCTTTCTGTGGGAGCCGGTGGCCGATTGGTTAAACTTGTTTGTCACGCAGTCGGAAATGATAACTGGTATGGAAGGCTGGATGGCTGGCGTTGGGCTGTTGTCGATGACTGTCTATCTGGTTCATATTCTGGTGTTTGTCATCATGGTCACGATTGGCAGCAGTATTGGCTTGCTGATTGCCGCTGTACTGGTCATGCCCATGGTGGTAGGCCATGTGGCGCGGACCGATTATCCGGAACTGGATCGTCGCGGCAGCCAGGTCTTTGTGTCAAGCCTGATGAACTCGGCCAAAGTGGTGCTGATTTTTATCGTTGGCTGGGTCATTACGCTGCCGCTGTGGCTTATTCCACCGGTCGCCGTGCTGTTGCATGTCTTCTGGTGGGCTTATGCGTTTACCCATATGTTGCGGTTTGATGCCTTGGTCGAGCATGCCACGCGTCAGGAGCGGGCGCAGGTTATCGCCCGCCGGCGCGGTGGTGGCTGGCTGATCGGCACGATCTGCGCCACGATCAACCTGATTCCCCTGACCTGGATTGTATTGCCGGTATTTACATCCCTGGTCTACGCGCATCATGGTCTGGCTGCACTGGCCGAACAACGTCGGAACAGCCCGTCGCTATTGTCTGCACAGTCCAATCTTTAGCGTTAGAATAGCGTCATCCCGAGACGGGCCAACAACAGGATGAGCATTATGAACGATAAGGCAGCACGTAAAATCAGTTTGATCATTGTGGGAGACGAAATCCTTTCTGGCCGGCGTCAGGACAAGCATCTGTCCAAAATTATCGAGTTGCTTGCCGCGCGAGGCATGCAACTGTCGCGTGCCGAATTCCTGCCGGACGATCTTGAAACCCTGATTGCTGCCTACAAACGCAGTTTTGCATCGGACGATATTGTTTTTTCCAGTGGCGGCATTGGCGCCACGCCCGACGATAAAACCCGCACGGCGGTCGCGCAGGCACTAGGTGTGCCGCTGGCCCTGCATCCCGAAGCCGAAAGGCTGATCACTGAACGCTTTGCGCAACTTGCGCTGGAAGGGCGTGGTACGCACGATCCTGGCTCGCCAGAGAACCAGCGCCGGCTCGCCATGGGGGTGTTTCCGGTGGGCGCCGAGATTGTGCCCAATCCCTATAACCGCATTCCGGGCTTTTTTATCCAGGATCATACTTTTGTCCCGGGATTCCCGGAAATGGCCTGGCCCATGGTCGAGTGGACCCTGGACAACCGTTATGCAGATTATCAGAACCTGAGTCAACTGGTCTCGCACAACATTCTGGCCTACGGTGTTCCCGAATCGCGGATCACGCCGGCGCTGGAGCATATCGAAACGAATTGGGCCGGCATCAGCACGTTCAGCCTGCCGACCATGGGCCAGGGCGCGGGCGCCTATATTGATCTGGGTGTCAAGGGCGAAGAGCCGGCCGCAACAGCAGCGTTCGACTATTTGAAAGGTGAGATCTTGCGCGTGGGCGGACGTTTTCATCCGGACAAACCCGCATAAAGGGCTACATTGTCGTATTTGAAAGGAAATCCGACATTGTCGGGTTTTCATTTTTCACAATATGATATAGAATATATTGCACTGCAATATTTTGAATCCCTCGATCATGGCTAACCGGCTCTTAACTACGCAGGCTGCGTCCGATTCTGACAAGACTAATGCTGTTTCCGGCATCAGTATTCAGGTCCTGGAACGCACAATGAAGGTGCTGGATGTCCTGGCTGACCAGCCGCATCCGGTCTCCCTCAAGGATATAGCGGCGCTCACGGCGCTGCACGCCTCCACCGCCCACCGCATTTTGAACGATCTGGCCGTAGGCCGCTATGTTGAGCGTGTCAATAACGGCATGTACCAATTGGGTATCCGGCTTCTGGAGCTGGGGGCGTTGGTCAAGGACCGGCTGAATGTGCGCGATGTGGCGCACGATCATCTGCAGACCCTGCACCATCTGACCGGACAGACGGTGAACCTTTCTATCCAGCAGGGGGATGACATTGTCTATATTGATCGCGCCTGGAGCGAACGCTCGGGCATGCAGGTTGTGCGGGCCATTGGCGGCCGCGCGCCGCTGCACCTGACCTCTGTCGGTAAGCTCTTTCTGGCTTCGTCCGACGCCCGTTATGTGCGTGCTTACGCAACGCGCACAGGCTTGTCGGGCAATACCCGCAACAGTCTGACGGATCTGGATCGCCTTGAGCGCGACCTGAGCTTTGTGCGTCGCCATGGCTACGCCCGTGATAACGAAGAACTTGAGCTGGGCGTGCGTTGCATCTCTGCCGGGATCTACGACGATTCGGGCAAACTGGTGGCCGGGCTGTCCATTTCCGCACCAGCAGAGCGCTTGCAGGAAGAGTGGGTGGAAATGTTGGTAAGCACCGCAGCAAAAATATCCGCAGCTCTGGGTTACGAATAGTCAGTTGCGTGACAATGACGCCTCGCTTGAATGCCCTCCAGCACTACCTGCGTGTCATGTCGGAGTCACACAATTCATATAGTATTCAATAAATTATCGCTGTTTGACGGATGGAAAAGCAGATTTTGTTGCGTTGCACAAAAAAGGCTTGACCCGCTGAAAATGACGTGTATAATTTAAATTGTGCAATGCAACAATAAAAGGGTGGGTGGTTATAGCCCAGGAAGTGAAAAGAACATTGCCGCCGATGCAGCAAACTGTTTGAACAGATCCCTGTCGTGCACGAGCACCAGGCCCTGTATTACTTAACACTGTACTATCTACCGAGGATACATCATCATGAGCGCCATTCCACAACAAATTCTTGACCGTCAAAAAGCTGCACTGAACGCTGCTGTTGCCGTTCAGGGTTCCCTGTTCAGCGGCTTTGAAAAGCTGGTTGACCTGAACCTGAAAGTAATCAAAGCGACATTGGGTGAAGTTGCAGAACAAACCCAGCAAGTGTCTGAGCTGAAAGATCCACAAGAAGCTGCTGCTTACGTGTCTTCACTGGCCCAGCCCAACTCAGAAAAAGCCATCGCTTACACCAAACACGTGTATGACATCGTTTCTGGCGTCAGCAACGAACTGATCAAACTGACAGAAGCGCAAGTTGCCGAAGGTCAGCAACAGGTTTCCGAAGCTATTGACCAACTGGCCAAAAACGCGCCTACAGGTTCTGAAAGTGCTGTTGCGTTGATGAAATCATCACTGGCAACGGTCTCCACTGCCTACGATTCAATGAATAAAGCTGCCAAGCAGGCTGCTGAAGTTGCCGAGTCCAATATCTCTGCTGCAACCAATGCAACCATCAAGGCAACAGAAACAGCCACCAAAGCTGCAGCAACGGCAAGCCGTTCAACTGCTCGCCGCCAGGCTTAATCTGCGCCAATAACGGGCGAGCGCTTCGGCGGCGCCCGGGATGAAAAAATAGCCCTTTCATTGTGAAGGGCTATTTTTTTGCGTATTCGAAAAGGATATTCAAAAAGAGTCAGGCAGCGCCGGGCTGGCTTATCTGTGCCATCGCCCTGACGCATTCGTCCACCAGCACCGGGCCGCGATAGATCAGTCCCGTGTAGAGCTGAATGGCATTGGCGCCCGCCTGTATTTTTTCTGCTGCCTGAGCGCCTTCCATAATACCGCCCACCCCGATAATGGGATAGTCGGCAGACAGTTCCTGTCGTAAACCCCGAATGACTTTGAGTGAAGCTTCATGTACAGGCGTGCCGGACAAGCCGCCCTTTTCCTTGGCGTGAGACAGCCCGTTGACGCCTTTGCGCGACAAGGTTGTATTGGTGGCAATGACGCCATCAATCTCGTACTGCGACAATAGCCCGGCAATGGTGGCGATCTGATTTGCGTCCAGATCGGGCGCAATTTTTACCACAACGGGTACGGCGCGCCCGTGTTTATCGGCCAGTTCCTTGCGTTTTTCACGCAATGCGGTCAGCAAACCGGTCAGTTCGTCTACCTGTTGCAGCGCGCGCAGGTTCTGGGTATTGGGCGAAGATATATTAACGGTCACATAGTCTGCGTGCGCGTATACGCCGGCCAGTCCCAGAAGATAGTCCTCGGCTGCCTGTTCTATGGGGGTAGCCGCATTTTTTCCGATATTCAGGCCAAGAATGCCACCACGTTTTTTCCATTCGCTGCGGGCGACATTGGCTAGGAATGCGTCCAGCCCCTGGTTATTGAAACCCAGGCGATTGATCAGGGCATTGGCTTGCGGCAGGCGAAACATACGCGGTTTCGGATTGCCCGATTGCGCTTTGGGCGTTACCGTGCCCACTTCGATGAAGCCGAAGCCCATATGGCTTAGCGCGTCAATATAGGCGCCGTTTTTGTCCAGGCCGGCGGCCAGCCCGACCGGGTTGGGCAAATTCAGGCCCAGCAAGCGCAGGGGGGCACTGGGCTTGGCATCTAGCACCTTTTTCAGCAGGCCCCATTGATGCAATCTGTTCAAGCCTTCCAGGGTGCGTTCGTGCGCCCGTTCAGGGTCCATGGAAAACAGGACCGGGCGGATCAGTGGGTAGAGGCGATAGGCAAGTGACATGGCAGATCAGAAAGAGGATAGTTCAGACAGGTCAATGTTTGCGCTGTCGATCCATCGGTGGTTGATATAAAGCTCGATAGGCCGGAAATTGATTTTGTACGCCATTTTGCGGCTTTGAGCGATCCAATAGCCCAGATACAACCACGGCAGGCCACGGTCGTTGCAATGACCGATCTGCCACAAAATACCATACGTACCCAGGCTGCCAGCATAATCGGGATCGTAAAACGTGTATACGGAGGATAACCCGTCATCGGTCACATCGATGATGGACACCATTCTGAGTACTTGGTCCTCATCATGAAACTCCACCAGTTGCGAATCGATGCGACTGGTCAGTAGAAACTCCTCGTATTGTTCGGCGCTGTCGTCGTCCATGCCGCCACCGGCGTGGCGCGAGGACTGGTATTTCTTATACAGGTCAAAGTGGCTTTCGTCCCATTCCAGGGCGCGGATGCTGGCCCGCAAATTGTCATGACGTTTCAGAATGCGGCGCTGGGTGCGGCTGGGCGCAAATTGCGCGCAATTTATTCTGACTGAAATACAGGCGCGACATTGGTCGCAGCGGGGGCGGTAGGTAAACAGGCCGCTGCGTCGAAAACCATTGCGCAGCAATTGGGCATAAACCGGCGGGCGAATCAGGTGCCCGGGCACGACCACCTGCGAGCGCGCCATTTTTCCGTCCAGATAGCTACAGGAATAGGGCGCGGTCAGATAAAACTGCAGGACGTTGAAGGACGGATCGTGGATATCGCTCATGGGCTGGTTACCGGCTGGTGGGGCATTTTCGCCAACTATACCTTAAAAATGGTTTTGCTCACACCGGGGGAACGATAGTGCCGTTACCCAGCATCTGGCCGGCGGGCCAGGGCAGGGCGGGCTGATTGACTGCCTCGGATACATGGCGCAGAAACGCTGCCCGGGGCTGGGGGCGTGCGCCCATACTGGCCAGATGAGGCGTATCCTGCTGGCAGTCGATCCAGGGTACCTGATTGGCTTTAAGAAAGCGCACCAGCCAGGCCAGGGCGATTTTAGAGGTATTGTTGCTGGTGGAGAACATGGATTCTCCATAAAACATGCGCCCGATGCCGATGCCGTACAGGCCGCCGGCCAGCCGCCCGTCTTGCCAGGTTTCAATTGAATGGGCATAGCCCTGGCGGTGTAGTTCCGTGTAGGCTGCGATCATTTCATCTGTAATCCAGGTGCCGGCCTGTGCGCCACGCGGTGCAGCACAGGCGCGCATCACTGCCTCGAAACACGTATCGGTCGTTACCCGGATGGCCGCGTCGTGCTGGCGCTCGTGACGGGCAACCCGCTTGAGCAGCTTGCCCAGGCTTGGCGATATCCTGAAGGCATCGCATTGCAGTACCATGCGCTCAGACGGAGACCACCACAGCACCGGCTGATCGGCCGAGTACCAGGGGAAAATGCCAAGTTTGTAGGCTTGCAGCAGGCGGGAAATGGACAGATCACCGCCAAACGCCAGCAGACCATCCGGCTCTTTCAATGCCTGGCAGGCCGGAGGAAATGGCTCGCCGTTATCAAGGCAGGGCAGTGTAATCATGGTGGCGAAGAACCCCGGTGCAACTGCTTATTCGATGCTGTGATAATGCGTGGTAAATACGCCGCTGGCCCGATCCTGCAGGTAGGCCTTCAGGGTATGAGAAACGGTGCGAAAAGACAGCTCATCCCAGGGTATTTCATCCAGGTTGAAAAACCGGGCTTCGAGTGATTCGGGCCCGGGGTCCAGGCGTTCGCTTGTGACCGTTGCCAGAAAATACATATGCACTTGATTGACGCGTGGTACGTCCAGGACCGTAAACAGGTTGCCCAGGCTGATATCCGCGCCGGCTTCCTCATCGGTCTCGCGCAAGGCCCCCTGGCTGGTCGTCTCTGACAGTTCCATAAAGCCGGCTGGCAGGGTCCAGGTGTCGTAACGAGGCTCAATGGCCCGGCGGCACAGCAGGATCTGATCGTTCCAGATCGGAACGGTACCGACGACGATCAGCGGATTGCGATAATGGACGGCGCCGCAATGGTTGCAGACGTCGCGTTCGCGATTGTCATCAGGCGGGATTAGACGCGTCAGCGGATTGCCACACTGGCTGCAGAAAGCCTGGGTCGTGGGGGCAGGAAAATAATGCAAAGCGCTGGGTAACGTCATGGTGTTTTTTCTGTTGCGATGGATTCAGGCATAGTGTAAACAATAATGCCCGATTATTGGCAAAAAGCATCAGCCGGCTGCAGGCTCACGAACAAAGCCCAGTCTTGCCGGAATATGCGTGCTTTCCAGCCATTGCATGGGCGCCGTCCAATCGGGCGCGCCGTCCAGGGACACCGGCAAGGTGCGGCCGTCTTGCAGTGCTTGCAGATGACTCTGGTCAAGCGGTGTGGATGCTAACGGCGTGCCGGCTTCGGCCATTACCTGCAGCCGGGTGCTCAGCAGGCCCATATCACGGCTAGCCAGCATTGCCGCACCGTGTTCGGTCTGCATATACAGCCGGCCCTGCCCATCCAGCAGCCATTGGCTGATCCGGGTGACGGCCAGTTCATTATGGGTGATGAGCGTTTGCATATCGTCGGCCAGCCGGACAATATAGGGGGCGCAGGCAAGATCGACAAATACCCGTTGCGGGCCGTTCTGGAAGAACCATTCTCCAGCTTCATTTGTCGCGTAGTTGCGGTTCATGAAATGGCGGATCTGTGCGTTGGCGATTTTCTCGCCGCTTTGCCCTTCGCGTGCGCCGCCATGGGTATGCAGCAGCCAGTCGCCGTGGGCGTTGAGCGACAGCCAGCCATATACTGCCGGCACATCGGGCCACTTTTGCATGGCCCCCAGGACCTGTTCATCCATGATCTGTGTTCCTTCGCATGATTACTCTACTATCGATGATAACGTCAGTCGCGCGACCCGGGGCAGCATGGGGCGTCGAGCCGGCAAGAAAGTGCGGGTGCAAATGCGGGTTAATAGAGGGCGTTAAAAGTTGGGGCTTCCTGTGGGGCGACCGGCTTCTTGTTGCAACCGGCGCTTTGCATTACTATAGAAAAAACAGCTTATCAATGATCAAGCCATCTGGATGCAGATGGCAACAGGAGTTTGTCATGACACCATTGAATGATGCAGATATTGGCATTGCGCTGGCCTCGCTCGATGGGTGGGGGCTGGACGAAGACGGCAAAGCGTTGCGTCGGCATTTTACTTTTGATTCGTTTGTCCAGGCCTTTGGCTTCATGACAAAAGTCGCTTTGTTGGCCGAGCAAGCCAACCACCATCCGGAATGGAGCAATGTTTACAACAAGGTGGATATCCGCCTGACGACCCACGACGCTGATGGCCTGACCGAAAGAGATGTCAAACTGGCCCAGGCAATTGATGCGCTTTGACAGTCGGCTGCGTGGGTTCGATACACGAGTTGGCGGTTTGGACCAATCGCTTGTCTGCTCGGTTGTGGCGGCATAGGCTGCCAGCGCGATTCGCGCGATGAAGAGCGGCCATACGTGTGGGGCCTTGGCATTTTCTGCACTGCCCGACCTTATTTCAAAAGGGAAAATAAAAAAAATTCTATAAAAATAGAAATAAAGAAGAAATTATTGCTTTGTTTGGCGAAACTCAGCATGAATTCACCCTGATTTTATGTGCGTGATATTGTTTCCAAATAATAGTGACATCTGGAGACACCTTATGGAAACGCTAAATTTGAACCCCGGCGAGAAACATGGTTGCGCCGATCCGCAAGCGATTGCGCCGTCGGCCGACTGGACTATCGATCAGAACTGGGAAGCCTATACGCAAGAAGAACACGGCGTCTGGAAAACGCTTTATGAACGGCAAAGCAAATTACTGCCCGGGCGTGTGTGCGACCAGTATCTGGATTGCATGAAGCAAATGCCCATCACCGCAGATGAAATCCCGGATTTTCGTCGCGTGAACGATTTGCTGATGAAGCACACCGGATGGCAGATTGTGGCTGTGCCCGGCCTGGTGCCCGATGACGTGTTTTTCACCCATATTGCCAACCGTCGCTTTCCCGCAGGCCAGTTCATCCGCTCGAAAGACAAGCTGGATTACTTGCAGGAGCCTGATGTATTTCATGATGTTTTCGGGCATGCACCCATGTTGATGAATCCGGCCATTGCCGATTTTATGCAGGCCTACGGCCAGGGCGGATTAAAAGCGCTCGAGCATGGCATTCTGCCCTTCATCTCTCGCCTGTACTGGTACACCATTGAGTTCGGCCTGGTCCAGCAAAAAGACGGTATACGAATTTATGGCGCGGGTATCAGCTCCTCATTTACCGAAAGTCAGTACTGTCTGCAAGATGATTCGCCCAACCACATCGGCTTTAATCTGGAGCGGGTCATGCGTACGGATTATCGTATTGACGATCTGCAGAAAAGCTATTTTGTAATTAACGCACTGGATGATCTTTTCGAACTGGCGCAGATTGATTTTGATCCGATATATGCACGCATCATCAATCAACCCACCTATATGCCGGATCAGATTCTGCCGGGCGATCGGGTGCTCCATGCCGGAACGCAGCGGTATCATCGTCAAAAGGCTACGCGCGCCGACGGCTAAGGCTGACAATTCATTCACAGTGGTTCGGTGCGGGTCTTGGGCGCATTTTTTGCGGCTTTGCGCGCAGGCAGACGAAAAGCCTTTACTGGATATCGCTCGACCCGTCCTGCCATGTCAAGTCAACATGCTTAATTGACGCTGAATAAAGTGATACTATGGAACCGCAAGCGCCCGGCTAGCGGCCCGTTCAGTTCCAGTAAAGGTATGAGGATTCCATGAGTGTCGATTTCAGTCAGTTCTTTAATGGCCCGATTCGTGACAGCCTGATTGCGCAGGTGTCCGGCTATCTGGATATTTCCCGCCAGCAGGCGACCACTGCCTATGACAAGGCTGTCGCGCTGGTGATCGGTGCGATGGCGCGGCAGGCGGGTAAGCCCGACGGAGCGCAAGCTCTGGCAGCTCACATTCAAAATAGTCAGACTCAAACCAGTCTGACTTCCAGCGCCTTGTCGCCGACAGTGCTGACCAACGATCAGTTCGCACAGATTGTGACGCTGGGCGAAAGCGAGCAGGCAATCATACTGGGACCACGGCAGGAAGCGGTAAGCGCTCATCTGGAAGTAGCAACTGGCCTGGATTCCAAAGCGGTTGGATCACTATTGTCTATTGTTGTGCCGTTTGTGCTTTCCTTTCTGAAAAACAATATCACAAC
Source organism: Advenella incenata (assembly GCF_004217095.1). Lineage (GTDB taxonomy): Bacteria > Pseudomonadota > Gammaproteobacteria > Burkholderiales > Burkholderiaceae_B > Advenella > Advenella incenata. Next base: position 109,120 of record NZ_SHKO01000003.1, read on the forward strand.
TGAAAGCGAGCCAGGGCAAAGCCTGCCCGTGTTGCTGGCCGCCCAGGCGCCGCACGTGGCCGCCCAGCTGGACGCGCCGGCGCTTGCTGCGCTTGGTGAAGACAGCCTGGAAGGCCTGTTCGGACCGGATGCGCTGGCCGCTGTAGACGCCAGTGCTGCTACGTCACAAAATGGCAAGCACGGGTCGGCACAAGGCACAATGACAAATGATAAACCAGCTAATGGCTGGTTCAAATGGGTGCTGACGCTGGCCGTGGTGCTGGCCGGTGCAGCCTGGATCAAAAGTTGCACGCAATCGGATACGACAACGACCGAAAACGCCAAGCCGGCAGATCAGCAACAGTCTGCAACCGACGCGCCTGCGCCTGATGCGGCAACGGCACCCAGCGCTGCGCCAGGCACCCCGGGTGCCGCTACAGAGCCTTCTGCCAATTTCCCCGCACCGGATGCGACGCAATCTGCTGGCCAGGCGGATGCGCCCGCCGCCGAGAGTGCGCAGGCAGGCAGCACAAAACCGGAAAGTACGCAGGCAGATAGCGCAGACAAACCCGCAACGCCTGCTGCTACAGAAAGTACAGAGGCTGTCCCGCCGGCAACAGACAGCACTCCGCCGGATGCTGCAGCAACGCCAGCGTCCGAGCCTGCCGCCGATACAGCGGGTAACGATTCGACTAACGGATCAACTGATGGCCCGACCTATGGCCAGGCCAGCGACACCATGGAGCCTGAAGCGCAGGCCGGTGCATCTGCCGGTGCCACCGATTCCGCTGCGCAGACGACCGAGCAAAAAGCCGCAACGTCTGTGCAAGAGGTCAATACAGACAATGCCAAGACAGAAGCGTCAGGTGCAGACAAGACCAAGTCTGATCAGGCGCCAGCGCCAGCAGCAGAGGGGGCCGCAGCAACGACCGCTGCACCCGATGCATCGAGCGCCACGGCCGAACAAGCCGGGTCAAGCAGTGCCGCAACTGATAGTGCGGCACCAAGCAACGCAACAACTAACAGCGCTACAACTGGCAACGCCGCACCGGGCAAGACAACAACTTTCGCCGAGCCCGCGCCCATTGCAGACAAGCCGGACACACAGTCTGCTGCGCCAACACCTGAAACGGCGGCTGGCAAAACCACGAGCTTTGCAGAGTCCGATTCGTCTGGCAGTCAGTCCGCACCTGCAAAGCCACAAGAAGAAAAGGCTGATCAACCCGCCGATACTCAGTCTGGCAATGCGCCAGCCAGCGACGCGGCGGCACCGCCCACAACGACCACCGAGTCTTCTGGTAAAACCACGACATTTGGTGATGCGGGACAGGACAAATCTGCGAGCGGCAGCGCAACGCAGACCGACAGTACTACAACCCCCGCCGAAGGTGCAGGCCAAACTCCTGTTGCCGCCGAGCCGGCTACAAGCGGTGCTCAGGACGGAGCCACGGCGCGGGTTGAGCTTGAACGTGATGGCGACGCGCTCAGAATCCGTGGGACAGTACCTGACGAATCGGCGCGCAATCGCATTTTGAGCGCGGCCAAATTTGTTGATGGACACAGCAAAATAGAAGATGAACTGAAAGTGGATAGTCAGGCAGCAGCATCAACCTTCGATGACTATTCTGGCTTGCTCAGTCTGCTTCGCGGATATCACGATGTTAATGTCAAGCTGGAGCAGGATGTGCTGACGTTGACCGGACGGGTATCGTCCAGTGAGGAAAAAGAGGCGCTGACCACCAAGCTGCAGAATCTGGTAGGCACCAATATCCAGGTCAATAACCAGGCCGAAGTTGTGGCTCCTGCCCGTACAGCAACGCCCGATGTGGCAGGGGCACCGGCGGCGCTGCCTCAGGTGCAATTTGCTTCTGGTAGCGCCCAGGTCGACAGCCGTTACCATAATGATCTTGACCAGTATGCGCAGCAATTGAAAGCGAGTGGAAAATCGGTGCAACTGGTCGGATTCGCCGATGAATCCGGTAGCGAGCCGGGTAATGAAACGTTGTCCAAACGTCGGGCTGAGTCGGTCAAAGCCTATCTGATCCTGCGCGGGGTGCAGGCGCAGCACATCCAGGCCGACGGGCAGGGCACGCAGGCGCCGGTGGCCGACAACACCACAGAAGCTGGGCGTGCGAAAAACCGCCGCGTGGAAATTAGAGAGCAGTAGTCATCACCCGGTGCGCGCCAGGCTTATTACAGATGTGTTTGTAATAAATCTGCGCGCAGCTCAGGGGACGCGTATTCAGGTTGGACAAGATGCATGATGGCAGACATCAACGTGACGTTATCAATCATCAAAAGAACGAGGCCGGATTCAATGTCCGGCTTCGACGTTTTTGGCAACAATACGGCCAGCGGCACAGGTGCCACTTACACGTCATTGCCAGCGATATCGCAGTGTGTCAATGTCCTGTGACAGGAGCACCGGCAACCGCGCAACCGGTGTATTTTCTGTTTTTATAAAATAGTATGGCGCTCCAATCATAGGTGCCGCGGGAGTTTACACAAGGTTTTCTGTTTATTGTCAGATTGACGCTGTTTTTGCGGCGTCTGTTTTGCTGTTTAACGGCGTGATCTGTCGCTATGAACCTGATGCCGCCTTTGTCGTTAAATCTTTCGGCCGTGAGCGTGACCAGATCGCTCGTAGACCTCTCTATCTGCAACAAGGGGCCGTCAATGACAGCGCTCCAGACGGCAGGTTTGTTGCCAAATGCGGTGAATGCGCGAGTGGGTGGGCTGATGCTGCCGGCCGATGAGTCACCTGCGGTAAATGGGTCCGGTTTTGGCTGGCGTGTTCCGGTAAGGCTGGTCTGCGAATTGACGCCGGTACCAGACAATAGCGTACATGCGGTGATTGGTAGTATCAGGCAGCCTAAGACAAGCAATGAAGGAATAGAGTCCATTTTGTATTCCCTGAAAATTCAGTTTGTTCATCCTGTGCTGGCTGCCAGTTTTGAATTTTGCTGGTGGCGGCTACGGCGCAGTAGATAGACTTTTTTATTACGCGGAACCGGCATCAAAGATCCCTGGTTCTGAGATCCTTGGTTCAAAGACCCTTGGTTCAGAGATCCTTGGTTTAAAGATCCTTGGTTTAAAGATCCTTGGTTTAAAGATCCTTGGTTCAGAGGCCCCGTGTGTCCTGTCTTAAAGTAAAAAAAGACGTGACAATTTTAACATTGTCACGTCTTCGTAATCGTTGATTTTTGTTAAGTATTTACGCCGATCAAACGTAAATCCCAACATTTCCTTTAGCAGGCAGTTTGCGATGTTTTCTCTACTGCCAGACCGAAAAAGGGGCGTATTTTGGTGCCGATCACGTTGCCGGCGAAGGCAGCGACCAGCCAAAGCCAGCCATGCAGACTTCCCGACAGAATACCGCTGAAATAGGCGCCGATATTGCAACCGAAAGCCAGGCGTGCGCCATAGCCAAGTAGCAGACCGCCAATGATCGCTGCCAGTACAGATCGTGCGGGCAACTTCCAGACCGGGGCGAATTTTCCAGCCAGACTGGCCGCCAGCAACGCACCCAGGATGATGCCGATGTCCATGACACTTGTGATGTCATTGCGCACGGGGGCGGCCAGGGAGGCAGCCGCTGGCCCTTGCCAGAAGCCCCAGCCACTGACGTCGTAGCCAACGGCCATCAATATTTTCGAGCCCCACAAGGCAAAGGCAGAGGTAATTCCCCAGGGGCGCCCGGCCAATGCCAGGGTAGCGAAGTTGAGCAAGACCAGTACGATAGAGCCGATCACCAGCGGCCAAGGGCCGGAAAGCAGCCTGCCCCATCCGCCGGCCTGGCCGACGCTAACGGCAGAAGAAATCAACGTTCCATGCCGGCGCTTTTCAGCCCAGATGGTGAACAGGGCAATACCCAGAAACAATACGAAGCTGCTGACCAATGCGGTAGGGGCGCCCCACTCCTGCACGATGGAATACGGGGCGAACGACGGCCGGCTCGCCCACCAGGGTAGGTGGGCTGCGCCGATGACAGAGCCGATAATGAAACCGATCAACGTAATAATCATACGCGTGCTGCCACCGCCAACGGTATAAAGCGTACCGGAGGCGCAGCCGCCGCCCATTTGCATGCCAATCCCGAAAATAAAGGCACCCACCAATACCGATGTGCCCACCGGGCTCACAAAACCGCTGACGTTCTGTCCCCACAGCGTTCCATTGCCCAGCACCGGAAAAAACAGCAGGCAGCCAAACGCCAGCATCAGCATCTGCGCGCGCAGTCCGGCGCCGCGCCGATCTGAAATAAATACGCGCCAGGATGATGTGAAGCCAAAGGCGCTGTGATACAGCGTTGCGCCCAGCAGGATGCCCACGATCCACAACGCGGCCTGCCGGCTACTGACCGTGCCATTCAGATAGATAAGGCCCAGCGCAATCAGTGCAGCTGATACTGCTGCGGGAACCAGGTTGATCTGCGATCGCGCAGGAGACGGAAGCGTAGAAGGATTCGAGGCCATGATGAAAAAGTCGCCCGGGTGACGACACTGAGTTTGAAAAGGGTATCTTACGCCGCGGACCAATAAAATCCAAACGGCATCATTCATTATTTTAAAGATATCTGCGGTGGCGACGACGCGGTAACCTTGCTGCTGGCAGGGTCGTCACCATTGAGGGAGGCACGGCGGGTAAATTCAGCTCAGTGCGAAAGTGCTGGCAAGGCACGATTGCATAACGCTATTTCAATCTGTCTGGATTGGCTCGCTTCTCGGGCGCAAACAGGTCCAAGGCGTAGATTGTCGCTTTCACAAAGTGCACATAGGCCGCGATCCGCAAGTTGTCATTGGCCAGATCGTCAGCCGCCTGACCCAAATAGGACGCCATTGCGCTTTGCAGCACCGGTTGATGTTGCGCCGGCAGCCGTTGCAGCGCCCATTGTGCGGCGCTATCTTTTGGCGCGAAGCCGCCTGTTGCCAGGCTGAACCAGATGCGGGCAAGCGCCAGCACCACGTTGCGTTCATCTGCCTCCCAGTCAGCCGGCGCTTGCCATTGGTCAATGGTGTCCTTGAACGCGTTGAGCAGGTCGCGCCGTGGCACCGGTTCGAACAGTTCGCCCGCCGGCATACCCAGCAGGCATATGCTGTGTGCCTGTGCTTTGGTGATCAGGATGGCAAGATCATGATCCACGCAGGCGCCCTGAATCTGGCCTGAGGACAACTCGTCGCGCAGCCATTCACCGTACTGGCATTCCCGCCTTGGCGGATAGCGCCAGGGGACCACGGCAGCACGCTGTACCACGGTCACTTCCAGTGGCCGTATGGCATTGACCACGGGCCAGGCGGAAATGGCTTGCAAATCCATCATCAAATCATGCCTGAGCTGCTCCGTCAGCGCCTTGCTGACGGTCACCAGCAGATCGATATCGCTTTGCGGCTTGAGACCGCCGTCCACCGCAGAGCCAAAAAGATGGATGGCTTGCAGCGAATCGCCTAAATGATGCGAAAGCAGTGCACAGGCGCTTGCCACTTGCCCGGCGACCTCGGCAGGCACAGAGCCATTCGGCCTGGTGCTGCTTAATGATTCGTTATTAATATTCATGACACTTTTTGAGCAAACGTCAGAAAAAATGCCATGATACCTGCCAACAGAGGCCACCGTCCAATCGCGGGTGCCGCAGGAATAGGGCGGCCGCTACAGGTTCAATAAAAATGCTGATTAGCGACATATTTGCGAACGCGACTCATATCCATGAAATCAATATCGCTGCGATGACGTTCGCTTTGTGCAAGACTGACGAATTTGATTGCCTGTTCCTCATTCAAAGTGCGGGTTTCCCCGTTTTCGTAATGGAACTTTACACCGGGCACCCCGTGTTCGTACAAAACGCTAACTGATTGAACGTGATTCATAATGACCTCCAAATAATATTTACATAGCGCTACTGAGCCGACATCTGTGTGACTGTTCGGTCCGTCTATGCGTGCGCCTATGTCGATACGGTTTGTGCCAATCGACTTGGGCGCTTTAACAAGGGCTGATGATTATTAAAATTAATACCTTGAATGTTGGGGTCGCTTGCTCCGGGGCTACAAAACCAGCAAATAGCCTGAGCGTCGATCGCATCCATTAAAGCGAGCTGCATCAAATGGCGCCGAAATACATGACGCGGCAATAAATTACGCCACTGATAAAAAACGGAAATTAAATAACGCTTGATGTGCTGTATATCTGTAAATAACAGGGCTGCTTATGTATATGTTATTTATTAAGTTAGTAAGTTAATGAATTAGTGCGGGAATTGGTGCGGTCGCAAATTTTTGATATTTATAAATACTACGACATGTGAAAATATACTACAACTTATTACATTTAATATCAATGGAGTAAACCCGGTTTTTAAAAATAAAATCGGGTTCTCATTGATTAGGTGGGATTTGCAGCAGGATCGGACAGATCACGGTCCACGTGCCGGGCGCCACGGGCAGGGCTCGGCTTGGGCTGTGCCGTCGCGATGCGGGCTTGCAGGCAAGGCGTCAGTACTTTCTGAGCTGAAAGTCGGGTTTCGGTTTTTTTTTGGGGGAAAGACGTGTTTTGCCAACAGGTCGTTTTGCAAAACTGTCGTAAGTTCAGAATGGCTCTGAACCCGTATAAATAATGGAGGCGCAGAGCGGAGTCGAACCGCTCTGGACGGATTTGCAATCCGCTGCATAACCGCTTTGCTACTGCGCCTAAGTAATAACAAACGAAGAGTCAAGCATTATGGTCGATTTTTCGTGTGCAGTCAAGGAGATGGACGGGATCGGCAATCAAAATGCGATTCGGCACCACTCGAATGCGTGGAAAAGCCTGCGTATGTAGCAGCTTGATATCGCCGCCAGCCTGATCAATGATCTGCAGGCGGTCTCATCGTGGCTTCGTTGTCTATCCGAATCCAGTGCGGGTGCGAATGCAGGATCTGTTCTACGTATTCAAGCGTTCCCGATAAATGTTCGCGCAAGCGCTGCTGCGCCTGTTCGGGCGCGTTGCCGGAAATGGCTTGCACAATCAGGCGATGATCGCCGATGATGCGTTCCAGTTTGCCGGACACCGGCAGATGCAGGCGACGCAGTCGGTCCAGGTGTCCGCTATTGCTGTGCACCAGATGCCACAATGCATCTTTTCCTGCCGCCTGATAAAGCATACGGTGAAATTGCGTATCGGCCTGGCTGAAAGCGCTCAGATCTTTGGCGGCGCGCAGGGCGTCCTGTTGCTGTACCAGCGCCTGCAATGATTCGATTAAGCCCGGCTCATGTGATTGGGCCAGTTCCCGCACCAGTTCCAGTTCAAGAGACTGGCGCAGAAAATGAGCCTGTTTGGCCAACGTGATGTCAATCAGGCTGACACGCGTCGATGCCTGAGGATAGATATCCACCAGCATTTCTGCGGCCAGTTTTAGCAATGCTTCGCGTACCGGTGTCTGACTAACCCCATAGCAGTCGGCCAGTTCGGCGCGTGAAAGCAGGGCGCCTGGCGCCCATTCCAGCGCAATGATTTTCTGGCGTAGTAACTGGTACAGTTGCGGCGCTGCCTGGCGGCTGCGATCAAGTGGCGTGGTCGGTCTCATGTTTTATTTGGATGGGCGGTAATGCGACCGTTGCAATAGCCATGCAATAGGAAATGGAAATGCGTAAGGCTCAATATTACATACGCGTATGGCCGCAGACGATCAACCAAGCCGTTGATCAACGGTACGCGGTACGTGTTGTGCGCAGACCGGTTTGCCTGCGCTGCTGATTTTGTCACGTTCAAAATGCTATCGGCCGTTGCGTTGTCGCCAGGCGGAAAAATCGGCTTTTGCCTGTTCGTCGGTAGCGGGATACAGCCCGATAATGGATCGGCCCTTGAGTACCTCTTCGGTGACAAAATCTTCGTATGCGGTCATTTCTATGGCCTCGGCGGCAATATCTTGCGCCAGATGGGCGGGGATCACGACCACACCCTCGGCATCGCCGACGATGACATCGCCGGGGAAAACAGCGACGTCGCCGCAGCCGATAGGCACGTTGATGTCCAGCGCCTGATGCAGGGTAAGATTGGTGGGCGCAGAGGGGCGCTGGTGATATGCGGCAATAGACAATTTGGCAATTTCCGGTGAGTCACGAAAGCCGCCATCGGTGACCACACCGGCCGCACCGCGCTTCATCAGACGGGAAACCAGAATGGAGCCGGCCGAGGCGGCACGCGCATCCTTGCGGCTGTCTATCATCAACACAGCGCCTTGCGGGCACTGATCAACTGCAACTCGTTGCGGATGGCTGCGGTCCTGAAAAACGGTAATGGGGTTGAGGTCTTCGCGTGCCGGAATGTAGCGCAGCGTGTAAGCCTCGCCCACCATGGTCGGCAAATCAGGGTTAAGCGGATGTACGTCCTGAATGAACTGATTGCGCAGGCCGCGCTTATACAAGGCAGTACAAAGCGTGGCGGTGCTGACGGTTGTCAGTTGCTTGCGAACTTGTGGGTCAAGGGCCATGATGAATTCCTGATCAATAAATGCTGGGTTCGTTGTTGGGGGCGCCGAAGCTGGTTTCAAGAAAGTCGAAATCACAACCGGCATCGGCTTGCAGAATATGCTGCGAGAACATCCAGCCGTAGCCACGTTCGAAGCGGCGTTCGGGCGCGATCCAGTCTGCTCGTCTTGCAGCCAGTTCCTCATCGCTTATCTCAAGGTGGATGCGACGGGCTGGAACATCAACGGTAATCATGTCGCCGGTGCGCACCAGTGCCAGATTGCCGCCGACATAGGATTCGGGCGCCACATGCAAAATACAGGCGCCGTAGCTGGTGCCGCTCATGCGCGCATCGGACAGGCGCAGCATATCGCGTACGCCCTGTTTGATCAGCTTGACCGGAATCGGCAGCATGCCCCATTCAGGCATGCCCGGACCACCCAGCGGGCCGGCATTACGCAATACCATAATGTGGTCGGGCGTGACATCCAGGTTTTCATCATCCACCGCTGCTTTCATGCTTGGATAATCATCAAAGACGAGCGCGGGGCCTGTGTGCTGCAGGAACTGCGGCGCGCATGCGCTGGGTTTAATTACGCAACCGGACGGCGCCAGATTGCCGCGCAATACGGCCAGTGCGCCCTCGGGATACAACGGGTTGTCCATGGGGCGAATCACGTCGTCGTTATACACTTGCGCGTCTTTGATATTTTCGGCCAGCGTCTGGCCGGTAACGGTCATGGTCTCGCCCTGCACATGGTCGCCAAGGCGGCGCATCAGACCTGGCAGGCCACCTGCATAATAAAAATCTTCCATCAGATAGGTACTGCCGCTGGGGCGCACATTGGCAATGACCGGAACCTTGCGGCTGGCCGTATCAAAGTCATCCAGCGTGACATCACAGCCAGCGCGGCGCGACATGGCAATCAGATGAATGACTGCATTGGTGGAGCATCCCATGGCCATGGCCACGGCAATGGCATTCAGAAAACTGGTTCGGGACAGGATGCGGGCCGGCGTGAGATCCTCCCATACCATGTCCACGATACGGCGGCCACAAGCGGCCGCCATGCGAATGTGGTTGGCGTCGACTGCGGGAATCGATGATGCTCCAGGTAGCGTCATGCCAATGGATTCGGCAATGGCGGTCATCGTGCTGGCGGTGCCCATGGTCATGCATGTGCCTGCGCTGCGGGCAATGCCGCCTTCTACGCCAATCCATTCGGTTTTGCTGATTTTGCCGGCGCGTCGCTCATCCCAATACTTCCACGCATCCGAGCCCGATCCCAGGATTTTTCCTTGCCAGTTACCGCGCAGCATGGGGCCGGCGGGCAAATAAATACAGGGCAGTCCCGCACTGATGGCACCCATCAACAGGCCGGGCGTAGTTTTATCGCATCCGCCCATCAATACCGCGCCGTCTACCGGATGGCTGCGCAGCAGTTCCTCGGCTTCCATGGCAAGCATATTGCGATACAGCATGGTCGTGGGCTTGACGAAGTTTTCCGACAGGGAGATGGCCGGCAATTCTATGGGGAAGCCTCCGGCCTGGAAAATACCGCGTTTGACATCCTCCACCCGTTGCTTGAAATGCGAATGGCAAGGGTTGATATCCGACCAGGTGTTCAGGATGGCAATAACGGGGCGGCCTTCCCAATCCTCTGGCGCATAGCCCATTTGCATGATGCGGGATCGGTGTCCGAAAGAGCGCAAATCATCCGGGGCAAACCAGCGGGCGCTGCGCAGCGAATCATAGGTACGTTTTGACATGGTGAATGACCTTGGGGGCAGAAATAGTGAGTTCAATCCCATTGAAACATTAATATATTAGTTGGTCTATTCGGGATATCGATGAGTGCCGAACTGGCTGGCTGACCATGGTTGAATTTGCCAGCGGCATCTATCTATTGCATTCGTAATTGTGGCTGACCGAGCGTACGGGAGCGTTGGGGGTACTGTCTGTCGTTTGCTGATAATTCAATCGCAAGAAAAAGATTGCTTGCGATTGAATTGGTCTCTATTCTGATCATGACTGCCATCTTTCCAGGAGATCAATCATGACATCATCGCAAGCACAGGCCCAGTTTACTTCCGACGAAGCTCGCTGGCAGGCCGTGCAAAGTCGCGATCGGCAAGCGGACGGACAATTTGTTTATGGTGTAAAGACCACGGGCGTGTATTGCCGTCCCAGTTCCTCGGCCCGCCTGCCACAGCGAAAGAATGTCGTTTTTTTTGATACGGCACAAGAGGCCGAGGCAGCAGGCTATCGCGCCAGTCGCCGGGCGCGGGCCGACCGGACTGCCGCCGCAAACGAACGCGCTGAACTGGTTGAGCGGGCTTGTCGTCAAATTGAGTCGGCGCAAACGCCACCGAGTCTGGACGAACTGGCGGCACAAGCCAATATGAGTCCATTTCATTTTCATCGCGTATTCAAGGCTGAAACCGGTGTCACACCGAAAGCCTATGCATCGGCCTGGCGCGCCAGGAAACTGCGTGATGAGCTGGGATCATCAGTCACATCGATTACAGACGCCATCTATACGGCCGGTTTCAATTCCAACAGCCGCTTTTACGAAGCATCGGAGCAGTTGCTGGGGATGCGTGCCGGGGAGTATCGGGCTGGCGGGCAGGGTGCTGTCATCCGTTTCGCCATCGGACAATGTTCGCTGGGCGCCATTCTTGTGGCGCAAAGCCACCGTGGAATCTGCGCCATTATGCTGGGTGATGATCCCGACATGCTGTTGCGCGACTTGCAGGATCAATTTGCCAGGGCCCAGCTGGTTGGGGGCGATGCCGCCTTTGAGCGTCTGGTGGCGCAGGTCATTGGTTTTGTAGAGGCGCCGTCTGTGGGTTTGAATCTACCGCTCGATGTCCGTGGTACGGCTTTTCAGGAGCGGGTGTGGCAGGCATTACGAGACGTGCCTGCTGGCACGACCGTCAGTTACGGTCAGATTGCCGAGCGGATCGGCGCGCCCACTGCTGTGCGCGCCGTTGCCCAGGCCTGTGGCGCCAATCGCATTGCCGTTGCCATCCCCTGCCATCGCGTGGTCAGGCGCGATGGCGATATCTCAGGCTATCGCTGGGGCGTAGAACGCAAGCGCCAGCTACTGGAAAGGGAAGCGACCGCACAGCCGTGACCGGTGGCAGGATGCGCGCCGCTATCCTGCGGCGGGGCCATTGACCGCTATACAGGGTGAGGGCGGAAGGCTGTTGTTTGATCTGCGGCTGAGATTGGCAGCCGCCCGCGTGGACCCCCGGGCTGGTCATCGTGGAATCAGCAATTGAATAATTGAACAATTGTGGGACAATAATCGCGTAATAGGAGCAATCGCGTAGCGGGTGCTGCATTGGGTGGATATGGCAATTGGTTCGCCTGGGCAATCATCGTACGTGAGGGTGGACAGAATAAATCCAAAAGAGAGAGACTTATGACAGATGAAATACAGATGGGCCTGATGCAGCCGCATCCATTGCTGATATCGTCGTTGATTACTCATGCCGAGCGTCATCATGCTGATGGTCAGATTGTCTCGCGTCGCGTTGAGGGCGATTTGCATCGCTACCAATGGCGCGATGTGGCCCGCCGGTCCCGCCAGGTAGCCAGAGCGCTTGATGCCATGGCCCTGCCACTTTCTTCGCGGGTGGCCACGCTCGCCTGGAATGGTTACCGCCATCTGGAACTTTATTTTGGTGTTAGTGGATCGGGCAGGGTGCTGCATACCATTAACCCGCGCCTGCATCCTGATCAAATTGCATGGATTGCCAATCATGCCGATGACCAGGTCTTATGCTTTGATCTGAGCTTTTTGCCTTTGGTGCAGGCAGTGCATGGCCAATGTCAAACGATCAGGCATTATGTTGCGCTATGCGACCGTGACGCGCTGCCATCCGACAGTGCGATACCCGGCCTGATCAGTTATGAGCAGTGGGTTGAAGAACAATCTGACGACTATCGCTGGCCGCAGTTTGACGAGAATGCCGCTTCCAGTATGTGCTACACCAGTGGAACCACAGGCAATCCGAAAGCGGTCATGTATAGCCATCGTTCAACGCTGCTGCATGCCTATGGTGCAGCGCTGCCCGACTCCATGGCAATATCGGCTCGGGATGTAATCCTGCCCGTGGTGCCCATGTTCCATGTCAATGCCTGGGGCATTCCCTATGCAGCGGCATTGACCGGCGCTACGCTGGTCTTTCCCGGCCCGCAGCTGGATGGAAAATCGGTCTACCAGTTGATGCAACAGGAGGGAGTGACATTCGCTGCCGGTGTGCCCACCGTATGGCAGATGCTGCTCGATTATGTTAAAGGCGAAGGCCTGCAATTTTCCACCCTCAAGCGCACCGTGATTGGCGGGTCGGCGTGCCCGCCGGCCATGATACAAGCGTTCCAGGAGCAGTACGGGGTCCAGGTGATACATGCCTGGGGCATGACAGAGACCAGCCCGTTGGGAACGCTGTGTACGTTGAAAAATAAATCCCTGATGCTGCCACAGGAAGAGCAAATGAAACTGCGGCGCAAGCAGGGACGGGCGCTGTACGGGATTGATTTCAAAATTGTCGGCGACGATGCTGTTGAATTGCCGTGGGACGGTAAAACATTTGGCGATTTGTATGTCAAGGGGCCCTGGGTGGTGCGTGACTATTTTCCCGGTAAGGACAATGCAGCATTGGTGGACGGCTGGTTTCCCACAGGAGATGTGGCGACCATCGACGCCGATGGCTACCTGCAGATCACAGACCGCAGCAAGGATGTGATCAAATCCGGTGGCGAATGGATCAGCTCGATTGATATCGAAAACATCGCCATGGCGCACCCGGCCGTGCAACTGGCTGCCTGCATCGGTGTCAGTCATCGCAAATGGGATGAGCGTCCGGTTGTGGTGGTCGTCAGGCGCGAGCACATGGCGCTCGATAAAGATGAACTGCTGCAGTTTTATGAAGGCAAGATTGCCAAATGGCAGATACCGGATGACGTTATATTCGTTGACGCCATTCCGTTGGGTGCCACAGGAAAAATGCTCAAATCCAAAATCAGGCAGATGCCCGAGGTTACAGCGTATTGCGCACTTGCGGCAAGTCGGGCATAACCGCGTTAGCGCGTGGTTCTTTCCCAGATCATCTCTGCTGCGACAGACAGGGGTTCCTTGGAACGATAAAGCCGGACTTCGAAAGGCACTTCGTTTTGCCTGCCGCCCAGTACGCGCAGTTTGCCTGATTTGCAATCTTGCGCGACCACAGACCAGGGCAGCCAGCCGATACCACGGCCTTTTTTAATCAGTGCCCAGGCCACTTCCACTGAATCGCAATAGGCCACTGGCGCCAGCGCATAACTGCTCGCACGCAGATGGTCGCTCAGTATATGATGAAGTGAAAGTGTATTGAGATAGGTTACGTGAGGAATGGGCGTGAATTCGTCAAGCAAATCATAGGCCGTTTGGCTGTATTTGTCGGCGCTGCACACGGGCACAAATCGGTCTGCACCCAATTGCAGGTACTGAAAGCTCGCAGTCGCGACCGGGACCGATAAATTGGGGTGCTCGTAGCAGCACAGAAAATCCACTTCCTCTCGTTGCAGCAGGGCGACCATATCCGGCGTTGAGCCGGTTCTGATCTGGACAGACACGGCAACAGACAGCTCCTTGCTAATGGCATCTGACATTTCACAGGCCCAGTCCGCCACCAGCGTGCTGGCCAGATAGCGCCCGGTCGCAATGCGCAATGCATGGCTTGTATCCTGCCCGGGTGATTTTATTTTCTTGCTGACCGTGTTGAGTCTGGCAACGATGTATTCGGCTGTCACCAGCAGTTCGCGTCCCTCTTGCGTGAGTCTGACGGGAATTTTGCTGCGATCAACCAGCGTTGCGCCAGCCCAGTGTTCCAGCTCCCTGATGCGTCGGCTGAAAGCTGGGTGGGTCACGTTGCGCAACTCGGCAGCCTTGGTAAAGCTGCATGTTTTGGATAAGGCGATCAGGTCTTTCAGAAGCTTGGTTTCTGCCATGGGATAGCCTCCGTATCAATAGGGGTTCGAAGCGTGCCTGCCTGATCGAAATAGCGCGGCTGCGCAACAGGCCATTGCGGTTTTATTTTGCACGTCATTGTGCAATAAAAGCACAATGATAGTGTTTTTCAGCATTTAGTATAGAGGCAATCAAAATTTCAACGGAGACATTGTCATGAAAAAGTTAAGTAATAACGCTAAGCGAACGGCATCCTGTGCCTTGTGTGCGTTTACCTTGCTGGCAGTAAGCGGCCCGGCGGCGTTGGCCGCGTCGACATATCCCGATCGCCCCATCACGATTGTGGTGGGGTATCCGGCCGGCGGCAGTGTTGATCTTAACGGCAGGGTGGTGGCCGAAACGCTGGCCAAAAAAATAGGCGCCAATGTGGTGGTTGAAAACCTGGGCGGAGCAGGCGGCACAATCGGCGCGCAGAAAGTGATTCGAGCCAAACCGGACGGCTATACACTGCTGGTGGGCTCGCTCAATGAAATCGTGATCGCCAGCCTGGTCAATCCAGCGGTTAAATATAACGGTATTACCGATTTGCAGGCCATTGGCCTGATCGGCGATCAGCCATTGGTGCTGGCCGCCTCTAAAACGACCGATATCAAGAACACCGCTGATCTGGTCAAGGTAGCCAAGTCGGGAAAATCGGATAGCTACAGCTTTGGCTCATCCGGGGTAGGAACCTCGTTGCATATGGCAGGTGAAATGGTCAACGCCGAAACCGGAGCCAAGTTTTTGCATGTGCCTTATCGTGGCGTTGCCCCCCTGGTAACAGATCTGACCAGCGGGCGTCTTCCTTTGGGCGTGTTTGCCTTGTCTTCGGCGTTGCCGCAAATACAGTCAGGCCAGATAACGGCCATCGGCGTAACCAGCGCAAAACGTTCCTCTTTTTCCCCCGATATTGCCGCGCTGGCTGAAAACCCCGCCCTCAAGGCCATGGATATCAGTGTCTGGTTTGGCCTGTTCGGCCCCAAAGGCATGCCCGAAGCGGTTGTCACGAAATTGCAGACCAGTCTGCAGCAAGTGCTGGCGGACCCGGCATTTCAAGAGAAATACCGAACAACCGGCAGCAACGTCATGCGCACACAGCCCAATCTGGCCTCGTTCTTTGAGGCAGAGCACAATAAATTCAAGAAACTTGCCGAAACGGCCCATATTGCAACGGGGCGGCCATGAATACAACGTTTGAGATTGCGGTACCGGATTTGTCTGCAGAGCGCTTGGGCAATACCGATACACCAGGCGTATGGGCGTTTGATTCGGGCAATGCCGGTCCCACGCTATTGATCACGGCCTTGATTCATGGCAATGAAATTTGCGGCGCCTGGGCGTTAAAGGAACTGCTGGCCGCTGGCCTGCGACCGAAAAAAGGCCGGTTGGTGCTGGCGTTTTGCAATCTGGCTGCATTCGATACGCTGGATGTGGCCGCGCACGATGCCGCCCGTTTTGTTGATGAAGACATGAACCGTGTCTGGACCAGTGACAAATTGGATCAGCCGGTCACGCAGGAGCGCCGGCGGGCGCTTGAGCTTAGAAAATGGGTCGAGGCGGCAGACTGGTTGCTTGATATCCATTCCATGCATGAACCCAGCCCGCCGCTGATGATGACGGGGATGTTGAAACGCAATGTGGATCTGGCAAAACGGCTGGGTGTGCCCCAACACGTGATCATGGATGTGGGGCACAAGGACGGCACACGCATGCGTGACTTCGCTCAATTTGGCGATCCGCAATCGCAGGCGCTGGCGTTGCTGATCGAATGCGGGTATCACGGCGCTCCGTCTTCGGTGGACACGGCGCGAAACGTGGTGGCACATTTCCTGATTGAGTCAGGTATCGTTCAGGCGGACGACCTGCCAGGCCACTGGACGCTCGCGCAACAAGGGCCGCAAACGGTGTTGCAGGTAACTGCGCCGGTCGTGGCGACGTCAGAATCATTGTCTTTTGCCGAGCCATATCAGGGAATGGAGTGTATTGCGCATGCAGGCACGCAGATCGGCAAGGATAACGACAAGCCTATTGTCACACCTTATGACAATTGTGTTTTGGTTATGCCTTCTCTGCGTCAGTTGAAGGTGGGGGTGACTGTGGTGCGATTTGCGCATGAACTGCAGGCTGTCCCGTCACTGGTATAGACCGACCGGTGCAGGCAAGGGTAGCGCATGCCGATGCTGCTGCAATAGCACGCTACCCGAAATCGTTATTGATATGCAAGGCAGGCGTATGGGCTTTGCCGGCGTATGCATTGTGCCGTTATCGTGCTAGTCGGATTGACGCGCAAACTGGCGATCCAGTTGCGCGCCGCCAATAATTCCGTCAAAGCCGTCGAACCTGCCTTCCTGTGCGATCTGCTGTGCGACCCGCAGAAAACTGTCCATGGCCACGCGCGCCAGCGCGCCGCCTACGCTGATCCGACGCACGCCGAGTGTCTCAAGCTCGGCGACTGTCATGCCCATCGCGCTACCGCATAACATATTGACGGGGCAGCCATTAGCGGCCTTGACTACGGCGCTGATCTGCTCCACGGTTTTTATGCCGGGGGCATAGATGCAGTCTGCTCCGGCCTCTACGAACGCTGCAATGCGCCGGGTGGTTTGCTCAAGATCGGGTGCGCCACGTATAAAACCTTCGGTCCGGGCCGTGAGCAGCACCCGCTCTCCTGTGTGGTCTATGGCTGCGCGCGCCGCGCTGATGCGCGAGACTGCCACGTTAAATTCATACAAACCATCCGCGCCACCTTGTGGTGCGTCTTCAATGGACAGCCCTGCCACGCCGGTCGCAACACACTTGATAATGTTTTGCTGCATCTGCTCTATATCATCGGCATAGCCATTTTCGAAATCGGCATTCAGCGGAATATTTACTGCAGCAGCCAACTCACTTAGGTGGGCCAGAACCATCTCCAGCGGCTGTGTTCCGTCGGGCATGCCATTGGCGTAGGCATGTCCGGAACTGGTCGATGCCAGTGCGGCAAAACCCATCTGCTCCAGGCACCTTGCGGTACCGATATTCCAGGGATTCGGGATGGTGAAGCAGCCGGTCTGATGCAATTGAAAAAAAGCTTCACGCTTCTGGATGGTTGTGCGCACTGTGGTCATTGGACACCTGTTTTACTGTTCTATAGCGAAGAATACTGGCTCTTGGCAAATATTAGCACGCTGCGATGGCTGGGGCGGGCACCCTTATCGTGTGGTTGCTGATGCCATCACGGCTGTTATATCAACAGTAGATATTAGGGAAATCCCCTGGTTTGATTTTCGTATAATCGTATACAATTATACGAACTTGAGGGAATAGATATGGATTGGTTAAATGGGCAGGTCGGACAGGAAACGTTCGAAGGAATCAAGAACACTTCACTGGGCAAGCTGGTGCGCGACTATCTGCTTAATCAGATCATGTCGGGAACGTTAACGCCGGGTCAGGCTTTGCGCGAACCGGAGTTGGTAGAGCAAATGAAAGTATCCCGTGTGCCGGTGCGCGAAGCGTTGCGGGAACTGGAAAGCATGGGGCTGGTGGTTTCGCGCAAGCACTCGGGTGTCTACATCCGGGAATTGTCCGAGGAAGAGGTGCACGATTTGTACCAGTTCCGGGCGCTGATGGACAATCATGCCGGCCAGATGGTCGCGCAATTGACGCCCGAGCGACGCATGGCTCTGGTTGCTTTACTGGATATCTGCGTGGCGCAAATGGACCAGGCCAATCTGGAAAATAATGTGCAAGCGTATTACAACGCCAACTTGCACTTTCACTGGCACTTCATCGAATTTGCCGGCAATCGTGAAATTGCCAAAAGCTATCGCGAAGTGATCCAGAAACTGCATCTTGCCCGGGTCAAGAATCTGTCTACGCCGGATCATCGCCACAAATCCAATGCCGAGCATAAGGAAATTGTGCAGGCGCTGCGTGATGCCGACAATATTGGCGGCGCGCTGCATTGCGCCGAACTACTGTCGCATCATGTTGTCAAGGCACACAAGCGCCTTGCCGACATGTGAGCTCCACTGCGACGGTCCATATTTTTCCGAGGTTACTAATCAGACATTGAATATTGCGCTTTGCTGCCGGCACAGACCGGCATTTCACAACTAACACATCCGAAATATATCGGAGGAGACAAATCATGGATCGTCGTTCATTCCTGCTCAGTATGGGAGCAGGCGCCATTGCTTTACCTTCAATTTCCGTGGGACAGGACAAATATCCCGCCAAACCCATCAGTTATATCGTTCCGGTCGCAGCCGGTGGTGGGAGTGACTATGTCGCCCGCGCCACCACAAGCGAATGGGGCAAAGGGCTGGGCAACGTCACCTTCGTGGTTGAAAATCTTGGCGGAGGCGGCGGGGTGATTGCGTGCCAGCGTACGGCGCGCGCCCCGGCAGATGGCTATACCCTGATGCAGGGGTATGTTGCAACGCTGGGCACCGGCCCCGCGACGAGAAAAGTATCCTATGACCCGCTCAAGGATTTTACGCCAGTGGGCATGATCGGCGGCACACCTAATGTACTGGTCGTGGATGCCAAGCTGCCCATTACCACGTTCGCCGAATTCGTAGATTATTTCAAACGAAATAACACGAGCAATTACGGTTCTGCAGGTGCCGGCTCACTGACTCACCTGCTGATGGAGTTGCTCAAGCAGGATACCGGCCTGCAAACCCAGCATATCGCCTACAAGGGCATTGCGCCCGCCTTTCAGGACCTGGTTGGTGCGCGCACGCAAGCGATGTTTCCCGGGCTGGCCGCGGCTGTTCCCCATCTGCTTTCAAAAACCGTTCGCGCGATTGCGCTGACGGGCAACAAACGTAATGTGCGATTTCCGGATATTCCCACGTTCGAGGAGCTGGGCGTCAAGGGGTTTGATGACGTGCTTCAGTGGTATGGCGTGTCGGGCCCCAGGGGAATGAAAGACGATGTTGTCAAAATACTGAACGATTCGCTTAATGCTGTTTTGATCAAGCCCGAGCTGGAAAAGCGTCTGCAGATCGAAGCCATTTTGCCGATGCCGATGAGCCCGCAGGAATTTGGACACTATGTTCAGAAAGATCTTGAACGCTGGAAGAAAGTAGCGCAGGACCAGAATATACGGCTGGATGCATGAGCCTGGTGCGCACTCCAGGCTAATTTCTTTTGTAATAATTTAATTGAACTTTATCAGGACTATCATGGCTGTAAACACCAAGGTTGAAGCAGATCAGAACGCACCGGCGGTAACCCGCATTCTTGCGGAGTTTGTCGCTACCCATCCATCAAAAGGCTGGAGCGATGCAGTGGAGCATGAGGCTCATCGCACATTTCTAAACTGGCTTGGATGCGCGGTGGGTGCTTCGCAACACGAGGCTGTTCAGGCCGCGCTGCGTGCCGTACAAGTGCTCGAGCCGGCCACTCAGGCCATGATCGCAGGTCGTCAGGAACGGGTGGATATTGCCAATGCCGCCCTCATCAATGGGATTTCATCGCATCTTTTTGATTTTGACGACACGCATCTTAAAACGATTATTCATCCTGCCGGGCCGGTCTGCTCGGCGGTGCTGGCGCTGGCAGAGCTGAGCGGCGCAAGTGGTCGCCAGCTTATCGATGCCGTTGTACTGGGTATCGATGTTGCATGTCGCATTGGCAACACCATTTATCCTCATCACTATGACAGGGGTTGGCATATTACCGGGTCTACCGGCTCCCTTGGTGCTGCCGCAGCTTGCGCACGGCTGCTTGGCCTGGACACAGACAAGACGACAATGGCATTGGGTATTGCAGCTTCGCAACCGGTTGGGCTGCGCGAGCAATTCGGCACCATGACCAAGCCCTTTCACCCTGGTGGTGCTGCACGGGCGGGCTTAATGTCGGCCTTGCTGGCGCGTGAGGGATTTACAGCCAGCCCGCGTGCGATTGAAGCACCCAGGGGCTTTGCGCAGGTGGTATCGACAAAGTTCGACTGGAATGAAATTACCGATGAACTTGGTCAGCGTTTTGAAATTTCCTTCAATGCATATAAGCCCTTTGCCTGCGGTATCGTGATTCATCCCAGCATTGATGCATGCGTGCAGCTCAGAGGGCAGGGTGTGACTGCAGATAATCTGGTGCGCCTGGACTTGCGGGTTCATTCACTGGTGCTTGAACTGACTGGGAAAAAAGAGCCGGCAGATGGTCTGCAGGGCAAGTTCAGTGTTTATCACGGTTGTGCCGCCGGTCTGATTTTCGGCAGGGCGTCCGAAGAGGAGTATGACGACGCGATTGTCAATCGGGAAGACGTTGTGGCAACACGTCGCAAAGTCGTTGCCATTGTGGACGACACGATTGATGAAGCGGCGGTCGAAGCCACGGCCACACTCAAGGATGGCAAGAGCGTGCACATACGCGTGGACCATGCCATTGGATCGCTGCAGCGTCCAATGACCGATGAGGATCTGATGGCCAAGTTTACGGCCATGTCCGTTCCGGTTCTTGGGGCAAAAAAAACCCGCAGTCTGATACAGCAGTGCTGGAGTCTGTCTGATGCAGGCGACGTGCGTGCGCTCGTCGCGCAGGCAAGCTGAGCAGGTTCGGGTATGAATAGCAAACCGACTATTGTTGTTTTGGATGACTGGGAAAATGTCTTGCGCGACCGCGTAGACTGGCGGGCAATACGGTCGCAGGCAAACGTGATCATTCACAATACAAGTCTACGCAGATACGACTTGCCTGCTGCGCTCGCATCGGCCCAGGTGCTTGTTGTATTCCGCGACCGAACGCCAGTTGACGCCGATTTGATTGCCCGGCTGCCTGGTTTGCAACGAATCATTAGCACCGGCGCGCGCAATCGCACCCTGGATACCGAGGCCGCAAAGCAGGCCGGTATATCTGTCGGTCATACCGCATGGGGGCCGTCCAAGGCCAGCACGTGCGAACATACCTGGGCGCTGATTCTGGCTGCGGTCAAGCGTGTGCCTCAATCGGCATTGTCTGCGTCAAACAGCCGCTGGCGCAATCCTGATGTCAGCGCCTTTATGCCGCCTGTCATGGAAGGTAAGCGGCTTGGGCTGATCGGTTTGGGTCAGATTGGCCAGCGTGTAGCGGCCATCGGCAAAGTGTTTGGTATGCAGGTTGTGTCGTGGAGCCCGAACATGACTGCAGAACGCGCCGCTGAACATGGCGTACAGGCAGTGTCGTTGCAAGAGCTGCTCGAAACGTCGCTGGTGGTCAGCCTGCACCTGGTGCCATCGGAGCCGACGCGTCACTTGCTGAACGCTGAGCGCCTTGGCTGGATGCACGCTGGTGCGATCCTGGTCAATACCTCGCGCGCCGAACTCATTGATACGGACGCGCTGGTGCATGCTTTGCAGCACAAACGTATTGCCTATTGTGCTCTGGATGTATTTGACCATGAGCCGCTGGCGCCCGACCATCCATTATTGAGCATGCCCAACATGTTATTGACACCGCATGTCGGTTTCTTGTGTGATGAAGTCGTCCACAATTTTGCAGTGGGTGTACAACAACAGTTGGAAGCCCATCTATTGCAACAGGGCAATGCATAACCGGCTTTGATCAGGAAGCGACCTGCACTGCATGCCGGGCAGGTGCAGGCTGCTGGGTTCGGCAAGTCGCCTCTTACTGCATGGATACCAGGCGCGCTGTCCAGTCAGATTTGCCGTTTATCGTTCCGCGCATTTGTTTATTCTCAACTTTGCCAGAGTAGGTCTGACCATCGACTGAAAAGGTAATATTCGCCCCGTTCAGGCGAGCATTGCTGATGCGTCGTTGGTTGGCGCCGTCGCTCAGCGTTCCGTCCAGCATCTGGAATGTTTGCTTCAATTCAAGCTCGCGCTCGCCTATTTTCCAGGTGCCGGCAACCTTGGCCGGAACGATCCATTTGTAGGCATGGCAGTAATTGGTGCAGTTCTCTTTGACTTCGACTGTTTCGTCAGGCTCCCATGCCTCCATTGCAAATGAATTGGAAACCACCCGCGTGCCGGGTTTCATGTCCAGCAGGGTCGGACGCAAGCGCAGATTCAGGCTGGGTAACAGGAAAAGGGTGACGACAGAGGCATCTGAAAAATCCGATTCGAAGATATCTGCCTGTTCGAAGGTCGCACGCTGTGTTACGCCTTCGGCTTGTGCCGCCTGTTTTGATATGGCAACCAGGTCCGGGTTGAACTCGATTCCGCGCGAGACCGCGCCGCGCTTGGCCGCGGTGATAACCAGCCGGCCATCGCCCGAGCCCAGATCAACCAGCCGGTCATCAGCAGTCAACTGGGCCATTTGCAGCATGCGGTCCACCAGCGCCTGTGATGTCGGCACCCATACGACGTCCTTGCCCTGTTGCCCGACAGATGGCGTGTATTTTTCAGAGGCCGCGTTTTGGTCGGAGGTAGTGGGCGCGGTTTGTGCCGCAAGAGGTGTGCTCACCATCATGGTGAATAGTATCGCAGCGACCAGGGGTTTTGCAGGCATAGTCATCGATTCTCTCCTGTTGATGTGTTTACTTCAAAGCGGTGATTTCAGTTTGTGCTTGCGGGCTGTCCGGCTCCTGATCGTCTTTGATCCGGAACAGGAGAATGGGAGCGCCCGCGGCCAGCACGCCCAGGCCGATCAGCGCAGCCACGCCCGTGTATACGACGCTGGCGTAGAACATGTACAGGCAGGTCAGGCAAAACAGAATGGGAGTGATGGGGTACAAGGGCACCTTGTAGGGCAGCACGCGCTCTGGATAGCGCCGGCGAAGCACGAACAGCGACAGCCCGACCAGCAGCATGAAAGCCCAGAACACCGGTGCTGTATAGTCCACCATGGCCTTGAAACCATCACGGGTGATGGCTCCCAGGGCAATGAGCGCCAGGGCAACGGTGCCTTGCAGAACCTGGCCGTTGGCCGGGGTTTTGCCGCGGCTGTCCCAGATCGCAACCCACTTGAGTATGGTCATGTCGCGCGCCATCACATAAAAAACCCGGGCGCCGGTAAATATGGTTGCATTCAGGGTGGATATCGCCGCGACGATAATGGCCAGGGTTACCGCAATCCGGCCGGGTTCGCCAGCGACCACGTACATCATATCTGCGGCAACGGCATTAGATGCGCGAAGGCCCTCCAGGCCCAGAATCGAGAGCAGCGCCAGATTGGTCAATACATAAAGCGTCACCAGAATCAGGGTGCCCAACATGAGCACTTTGGCAATGTTGCGCGGTGCATCCTTGAGTTCACCGGTCAAATAGGCCGCTTCGTTCCAGCCCCCATAGGTGAGCAACACGAATATCATGGCCATGCCAAGGGCCGCGGTTTCCGGGGCGGCGGATTGCGTTGTTGCCGGCGCCTGACCAGAGCCCAGAAGACCAAACAGGATGATGGCGGCGACCGCTGCAATTTCGATGAAGGTGACGATTATCTGCAGGTTCTTGCCTTCGGTGGTGCCTATGAAATTGACCCCGGTCAGGACAATAACCGATATAGCCGCATAGAGGGAAGGGCCGTATGGCCCCAGCGGAACGATTTGCGCCAGGTAGTCGCCAAGCATGAAGGCAACCGCCGCGATAGCACCAGTCTGGATCACCGTGCAGCGTGCCCAGCCGAACATCATGGCAACGGAGCGACCGTAGGCGCGCGACAGGAAATGGTATTCACCACCGGCATGAGGATGCGCCGCAGACAGTTCGGCGTAGCACAGCGCACCCACAAGTGTGATAAGTCCGCCAACAATCCAGACAAGGATAAACAGCCATTCGTGGGTGACATTGGCCGCGACAATCGAGGGCGTACGGAAGATGCCGATACCCACGACCAGCCCGACAACAATAGTGACGGCGTCAAAAACAGAAAGCTGGGGCTGTGGTCTGGCCTGGTTCTGGCTGTGATCGGTCATCTGAATCCCTTGCTGTCAAACAAAAAAATGTCAAACAAAGCTGCATGCTGCGTGGCAAATACGTTGTGGCGTCTGGATATCGAGGTGCTGCAAAGGGTGCCGCAGATACTGTCCCGTCAAAGGAGATGGGCAGAATGGGCATGGTCGGCGCGGCTTGGGCATTATGCCCGGCAGGGCAGCGCTTAACGCTGACTAACCGGCAATGATGGATCCGCCGGTAGGCGACTGGCGGAATCAAAATATCAAATCTTACAACCAGCTGAAAATTACTTTACCATAAAAATAATGACAAGGCGGTGTAATTTTTTTTGAAAAACACAAAAGTGATTTCTGTGCTTTATGGCGAGGTTATAACGAAAAGACTCGGGGTGCGGCAGGTCAGGGCCGGACTTTGTCAGCGTGCAGTTCACGTCTGTGATAGCTCGAGAAGGTGATTGCGCAAGGCGAGGAGACATCGTTAACGCTGTCCGGGATGGACGACAGGTTATTGAGCAGATTGATCAATGCTTTTATTTGCGCTCTGATGGACTCTGCTCTGCAAGGAGTATGCTTCTCTTGTATCGGCAGGGGGTGCCGATATGGCCAGGCATGTACTGCATGTGCCCGGCCAGCCGACGGATTGTTTGAACCTGGTGTTGTTCAGCTTTTGGTTCGAAGCACGATCTGCGTGATCTCGGATGGGCGTCCCAGTCGAATTGGAAACCCGTTCCACAGTCCTGTCCCCATGCTTACATACATTTTCATGGCATCCACATCATATAAGCCATTGACGAACCCGTCGTTGGCCATTTTGGTGAGCACGTGCGCGCCTAAAATCTGGCCGCCATGCGTGTGCCCGGACAGTTGCAGCGACACGCCGGCTTGCGCATGGGCGGAGGCACCCATCGGGCGGTGGGCCAGCAGGATGATGGTCTGGTTTGCCGGCGCCTGTTCCAGGGCAGCAGCGATATCCGGATCGGGAAGGCCAAAGCGAGCGGCCGCGTGATCGGTGATGCCGGCCACCACAATCTGCTGATTTTCGTGGGTGATAATAACGTGCTGGTTAATAAGCATGCGTAGCCCGAGCTCGTTGAATGCCGCCAGCCAGCTTTGATAGCCGGAATAATATTCGTGGTTTCCTGGTATGGCCAGTACGCCGTATTTGGCCGTCAGCGATTGCAGCGGCTTGACGTCGTCTGCCCTGGCCTGTGGTGAGCCATCGACCATGTCACCCGTGATGACCATCAGATCCGGTTCCAGGGCATTGGCCCGGTCAACGACGGCGGCCATCCACGGCCGCTGCAGCAGGCGACTGGCGTGCAAATCGGTTAATTGAACAATACGAAAGCCATCAAAGGCTGCGGGCAGGTTGGGCAACGCAATTTCAATCGTTTTTACTTTCGGGATCTTCACTGCGTTCCAGACGCCGATAGCGGCTATCACAAGGGTGATAACGGTAATGGCGACAAGTAGCCGCGGCGAGGCCAGCAGCACACGGCCGGTGGCGGCTGATACAGGGTAGGCCACCATTCCCAGCAGGTCTTTTATAAGAATGAAAAAGCCCAGCAGCAGTATCGTGCCAAATAACCACCCCAGCAGCATCAATACCGCAGCAGGGATTTCCGGCGAGGCCATGGAGCCAAACCAGGTTCGGGTGATCAGATGATGTTCGGCGACGCAAAGGACGGCAAGGGTCAATACGATTTTGGTGGTCAGGTTCAGCGAAAGCGGCCAGATGCCGCGCGCGCTGACGTATAGACCAATGACCGCCATAATAATATGGAGCACGGGGAAATTCCTGTTGAAGTTATTGTGGATTCACGGATGCGGCACTGGCCTATATTAAACCAGACACCGATTTCAATCGTCATGATCAGCCGGTGCTGACAGCGATGGACGACATGAATGGAGATCGTATTATACGCAAGCGCAGAGCCTGACTGGCGTGTTTACCGTAAATAGGCAGACCGTTTCAATCATGATTGGCATGCCCGGTGTGTCAGCCGCCACACCCCAGGCGGATGCATGGGCCTGGTGTTAACTGTCTTGGATGGGATAGCTGTTTGTATATACCCATGAGGTATATACAAACATGCTAACTACACATATGCCTGCGTGTTACCTGGCCTTGTGTTCAGGAGCACGGCTGTGCTGTGATCAGGCGGTAGCGGTGGTATCGTCGGCCATTTCATGCAGGCGATAGCGCCGGTCGCAGTCAAGGAAATCCTCTGCATGAATCAGGACTTGTGCTTCATTGAGCAGCACCACGCCGTACTGAGGTTGCTCATGACTGCCATGGATGCAGCTTTCATCGCCATGCAGGTCAAGCGCCACCTGATGATTGGTGCCCTTCAGGGTTGAATATCCCATGCCTCGGAACGTTCCACAAATAGGCCGATGGATGTGGCCGAAAAAGACCTGGCGGATGCGATGTTCAAAACCTTCAATCGCACCGAAAAAAGCTGCGGTGTCCAGTAGTGAAAGTGCATCCATACTGCGAATGCCTATTGGAAAGAACGGATGATGCATGAACAGCAGCACAGGTTTGCTCGATTCGGCCAAGCGTGCGCGCAGCCAATTGGCCCGGATCTCGCAATAGACGCCCCAATGAACGCCCGGTTCGTTGGTATCGAGAAACAAGGCAAGGTATGAGCCGAAATCACGGGCATATTGAACAAAACCGTTTTCGTCGGTATCGATATGAGCAAAGTGATGGCGGAACTCCTGCCGGCTATCGTGATTGCCCAGGATGGGGTACACCGGCATGGTCAATGGCGCGAGACATTCGCGCAAATGGACGTATGCCTGGGCGTGCCCATAGTGCGTGAGGTCGCCGGTAATAACAACGGCCTGCGCATCGGGTTGGTGCGCGAGCATATGCGTTACGGCTTGTTGCAGGCGTTGCTTTGGATTGGTGCCATACAGAACACCGGCATCAGCAACCAGATGCGTATCAGTCAAATGGATAAATTTCATGATTGTCATATCACTTGAGAAGGTTTTGCACGTCTTGCGTCATGGCTTCAAGGGCCGGCTGAGGCTGGGCCGATTTATCGAATACGGTTTGTAGACGGTCATTGATGACATCGGTGATTTTCAGGCCGTTCTCTCCGGGGAAAGCATACCAGCCGGTGAGCCAGGGCATCTGCTTGACCGCAGTGTATTGGTTGGGGTTGGCATCGTAGTACCCTTTAAGTTTGGCCGGATCGTCAATAGGCAATGTGTTGGCAGGGAAGTAGCCGGTTCCTTTGGTCATGATGGTGGCGCCTTCGGGCCCTGTGGCAAATTTAATGTATTCCCAGGCTGCCTTCTGGCGTTCCGGGTCCTTGGTGAACATCATTGCCACGTTGCCGCCGGCCGGGACCTTTCCTTGCTCGCCATAGATTGGGAAATAACCTGTCACCATCTTGAACTTGTCACCAATTTGTTCAGCGATGCTCGACAACCGCGAGGTAGATGATGACAGGACAGCCAATTTGCCTGTTACGAACAGTTGGGTCGCATCTTTGTATCGCAGATTCTGCATGGTGTCGTTTTCGACCATGCGGCCCATCTGTGCAATGGATTCCTGGCCAATTTTATCGTTGAACGCCACCTTGGTTTCATCGGCGTTCAGCATCGTGCCGCCTTTGGAGAAAACCATAGCCTGCCAAAGCCAGTTGCCGGTAATTTCCCAGTCGTAATGCAGCCCATTGGTGCCGGGGTTGGCATTGCGCGACTTGTCGGCGATGGCGATGATCTCGTCCCAGGTCTTGGGCAGCGCATCTGCTGTGACGCCAGCTTTGCCCAGCAAATCCATGTTGTAGTACACAATGGGGGTAGAGAGCGAAAACCCGATGCCGACCTGTTTGCCATTAACCTGGCCCAGCGAGAGCAGGGCGGGGCTGTAGCCGCTTTTGACCCAGTCTTTTTCGGCATTGATAAACGGAGTGAGTTCCACCGCGATATTGCGATCGACAAAAACACGCTGGCGATTTAAGCCCTGGTATGACACGTCGGCCAGCTGTTTGGTAACGGCGTGACGCAATGCCTGTTGTGTGGCCTCTTCGTACTCCGGTGTAGGAGCACGGAATTTGACCGAATAGTCAGGAAATTTTTCGGTAAAGCGTTTGGCAATTTCAGCGTGTACCTGATTGAACACATCAGGATACGGGTAGTCGACAATAAGTTCAATTTTGGCGGCATAGGCCGCATTGCTTGTCAGGGACAGGCACGCCAGCGCGCGCAACAGATTTTTAGTTTGCATCATGAATTCCTTTGTTTAACCTTTGACACCCGAGAGGGTGACACCTTCGATAAAGCGCTTCTGCGCGGACAGAAAAAACAGCAGTAGTGGCAGCGTGATGATGACGGTGCCCGCCATCAGCGGCCCGAAATCGGTTCCCGCTTCCTCGTTCTTGAAGAACATTGTCCCCAGCGGCGGCGTGGCCAGATCAGCGGTATTGATGACCAGCAACGGCCAGAAATAATCGTTCCAGTGCCAGACCACCGAAAATATCGAGAGCGCGATCAACGCCGGCATGGCTGCCGGCATCATGATGCGCCAGACCAGTTCGAACTCGCTCATCCCGTCAAGACGAGCGGCGTGAATGAGGTCATTGGGCACTCCCATTAAGAACTGGCGCATCAGAAAAATACCGAACCCGGATGCGATAAACGGGATGATCAGTGCGGCCGTGGTATCCAGCAGGCCTGCGTGATAGAGCAGAATGTAGAGTGGGATGGCAGTCGCCTGGAAGGGAATCATCAGCGACATCAATATCAATCCCCAGGCAAGGCGTTTACCTCGGAACTGCAGCTTGGCAAAGCAATAGGCGGCTGGCAGCGCAACGATGATTTGCAAAATCAGGATGCCGGCACAGACCACGATGCCATTGAATAAATAGCGAAGCAGGGGAACCTGGGTCAGCGCTTTCGAATAGTTTTCGATCGCAGCCCAATGCTGTGGCAACAGATGAAAACCTTCACGGAAAATTTCATCAGCCGGTTTCAGGGAAGTGGACAGCATCCATATAAAGGGCAGCAGGAAGATCGCCGCCCCCGTCATCAGCACAACGTGTCGGAATATTTGCCAGGAAAGCGAAGCGTGCATGGGATTTTTCATTGGTAATGTGTCCGTTTTTCCATGCCAATCTGCTGGATCAAGGTGAGTACGAAAATGCAGGCGACGAACACCAGCACGATGGCGGCGGCGTAACCCATGCGGAAAAATGCGAAACCTTCGGAGTAAATCGTATGCAGGAGGACTTCTGTGGACTTGTTCGGCCCGCCCTGAGTGAGCGCATGTACGGTATCGAAAACCTGCAGTGACCGAATGCAGCAGACGGTGACCACGAACAGCATGGTTGGCCCCAGCATGGGCAGGGTCAGTCGCAGCAGCCTGTCCAGTGGATGGCGCATGCCGTCAAGCAGGCTGGCGTGGCGCAGTTCCATCGGAATATTTTTCAGGCCGGCAAGGAACATGACCATGGCCAGTCCCGACATTTGCCAGATCCCGATGGCAGCCAGCGACGGCAGGGCCAAATCATAATCGTTCAGCCAGTTCTGGGGACCGATGCCAAACCATGACAGCACGTTGTTCAGAAAACCCACAGTGGGATGCATGAGAAATTGCCATACCACAGCCATGGCAATCAGCGTGGAGGCGACCGGCATGAAAAAGGCAGTACGGTAAAACCCGCGCAAGGATTCGTGGGATTCGATGAGCAAGGCAACACCCAGGCCGACCGCAATGGAGCACACTGACACGATGACCAGGTAATAGACTGTGTTGGCAAAGCTTTTACGGAAGGTCGGGTCATTCCAGAGATCGACGTAGTTGCCTAGCCCGACCCAGTTCCAGGTACCGGCGCCGAATTGCCAGTCCGTCAAAGACATGAGCGCCACAATGAGCAGCGGCACGATTAACAGCAATACAGTCAGAACCAGGCAGGGACCGAGTAACAGCGAAAGTTGCAGTGGCTTGATGCGCATACAGATCTCCTAGGCTGCCAATGACAGGCATTGCCTGTCAGCGCGCAAACTGTGTCCCTGCGTATCGAATACGTGCCATGCCTCGTGTGGTACATGCACTTGCAATACTTCACCGATCTTCAAGTGTGGCGCTGTATCCAGCACGACGACGACAGCTTCACCAGCCGGTGTTTGCATGGTCACCATGCATTCGGGCCCCGTGAATTCGACCAGGGTGATCCTGCCTCTGACGCTCAGCGTATCGTCCGAGGCGGTGAGCAATGCCTGCTGCGGACGAAATGCCAGTTGTGATGCGTGCTTTGGAAAGAAATCGTGCAGCGGTTGATCCTGCAGGCAGGCATGGCCTGCCGCATTCTGCCTAACCCCCAGGAAGTTGACCCGAGGCGCGCCAACAAAGGAGGCCACATCGGTATGGCTGGGGCTGTGATAAATTTCCTGGGGCGTGCCCAGTTGCAGGATGTGACCGCCCTTCATCACGGCGATGCGATCAGACATGGACATGGCTTCGTGCTGGTCATGCGTGACATAGACGAAGGTGACGCCCAGCTCATCGTGCAGTTGCCGAATTTCGCCGCGCAATGATTGGCGCAGGCTGGCGTCCAGATTCGACAGCGGTTCATCGAACAGGAACAGGGAGGGGCGTCGCACCATTGCACGCGCCAGCGCGACACGCTGGCGCTGGCCGCCGGAAAGCTGCACGGGCTTGCGATCCCACAGGTGGGCAATGCCCAGGATTTCGGCAATTTTTTGTCCCTGCTTTTGCGCGTCTTGGGTTTTGCGGCGCGTTGCCGGGCTGATCCAGCGTGCCCCCGGCAGCCGTTGTGCAAAGTGCAGCGTGCGCATATAAAGTGGGGTGCAGATATTGTCGCCTACCGTCATATGAGGATAGAGCGCATAGGATTGGAACACCATGGCGCA
This sequence comes from Advenella incenata, assembly GCF_004217095.1. Taxonomy (GTDB): domain Bacteria; phylum Pseudomonadota; class Gammaproteobacteria; order Burkholderiales; family Burkholderiaceae_B; genus Advenella; species Advenella incenata. The sequence continues at coordinate 140,247 of NZ_SHKO01000003.1, forward strand.
GTCTCTTTCACCGGGCGATTGTGTCAGTAAATTTGCATCCCCTTTTTTGATCGTTCCGGTATCGGGCATTTCCAGCCCTGCCAGCAGTTTGAGCAGGGTTGATTTTCCACAACCGGAAGCGCCAAGCAGGGTTAGAAATTCGCCATTACGTATGGTGAGCGATAGCTTGTCAAGAACGGTGGTGGTGCCGTAAGACTTGCTGATGTGATCAAGGACAATATCAGTCATGATTCAGTTCCGGTAGAAGGGTGAACCGTTCGGCCAGCCATTGACTGAGCTCACCTGCTTTTCGGTAGCTCAGCACGGCAGGGCTCAGTTCACCCGGGTGAGTGTGATAGCCGCCAAGATGGGCTGCAAAGTCGACGCCAGCCTGTGCAGCGCAACGCGCGTCAATCCAGGAGTCGCCTACGAATAAGGCATCCCGCAGCGGACATTGGAGATGCGATAAGGTAGCCAGGATGGCAGTTGGGTCCGGTTTGGGCGGCAGGCCATCATCCAGGCAATGAATATGTGAGAAAAGTGACCGCCATTCGGCCTGGTTCAGCAGGGCCAGTGTGGAAGCGCGATCGCGATTGGTGCACAGCGCCAGCGTCAAACCTGCCAATTGGAGTTGGGGGAGCATATGACCAACGCCCGGGTAAGGCACGGCGGTAGATAGGGTATGGCCAAAATAGGCGCTTTCCATGTCGCGCAGGGTTGCTTGCGCCGCCCCGGCGTCCAGTGCCATTTGTTCAGTGGCCCGGGCAAACATCGCGCCGATGCCTTGGCTTAATGCCAGACGCAGTGCTGCGGGTTCGATGGTTGTTACCCCGGGCGTAACTGTGCGTACGGCCTGCAGCAGGCTGGGCCAGGTGTCCAGAAGTGTGCCATCCAGATCAAAGATGATCGTTTTGTAAGGAGTATGTGGTGTCATGGCGCCACTTTAACGATCAAATATGACATAGACATGAACAAAAATGATCAATTGCGATCTTTTTTTCTATAGGCTAGAATCACGATTGTTCATGTTATGGTAGTGGCTCAGCCAAAATGGATCATATATGCTCAAAGTAGAACGTCAACAGCGCATTTTGGCGCTTATGCAGGAAACCAACGCCGTGACGGTGCGGGATCTGGCGCGCGAATTCTCAACGTCGCCAATTACCATCCGGCGAGATTTGCTTGAGTTGGGTGAAAAAGGGTTGCTGGAACGCACTCACGGTGGCGCAGTGGCCTCACAAGAGGTGCTTGCGGAAGGCAATGCCCGCTACGAGATGTACAACTACGCGGAAAGGCATCGCCAGCAATCGGCTGAAAAGACCGCTATTGCCGAATGCGCCATGCAATACATTTCTGACGGCGACAGCATTCTCATCAATGCGGGGACGACCGCCCATGCGCTGGCTCAGGCGCTGAGCGGTCATCAGGATCTGCATGTGATTACCAATGGCCTGACGGTTGCCGCGGCAGCCGGGCAAAGTCATCTTGCCCATGTCTATGTGTTGGCCGGGCGCCTGGATCCACGCAAGCAGGCCACTATAGAGCGCGCCGACAATGATGTGTTATCCGGCATTCAGATTCGCGAAGCTTTTTTGGGTGTACACGCAGTATCGGCTGCAGGTATTTTTATGCGCGATAGTGAAGATGCTTCCATGAATCGCGCTTTTGTTGCGGCAGCCAGTTGCACCACGGTTATGGCAGACCATACCAAGCTAAACGCCTTCGCGAGCTTTCGTATCTGTTCATGGTCGCAAGTAGAGCGCCTGATCACCGATGCTGCTGCCGATCAGGCCGTGTTGCAGGCGATTCGTGATCAGGGTGTGGAAGTAGTCGTCAGCGGTTAATCGTTGTTGGCAAAAAAGCTCAATTGCTGCATAAACGCGCTTTTGCCTGGGCGCTTCTTTAAATACTCAATACATAATATAATTTGTATATTAAAAATACAATATATAATTTGTTTTCTGAAAATACAATTTAAATGCTGTATTTTATATTTACAGCTTATAATTTGTAAAATCTCAGGAGATAGACATGCGTGACTATACTGTTCAAACATCGGCACAACTGCCCATGCTGCTGCAGGCATTCCGTAAGGAGGCCGGGCTCACGCAACGTGAAGCCGCCCTTCGGCTGGGCGTGACGCAGCAGACGTTGTCCGCACTGGAGCGTCACGCCGACACCGTGAGCGCAGACCGATTGTTGCGATTGCTCAGCATTCTGGGCGTGGATCTTGTGCTGCGCAAAAGTGGTGAGCCCAACACCGCAGGCGGCGCAGCCCCCTCAGTCTGGTAACGCCATGGGCAGACGCTCTCATGCCCGCACACTTGGGCTATGGATGAATGCAGACTATGTGGGGACTTGGCATACACGGCCAGGCGACGGCGAGGTTCTGCAATATGCCGACAGCTGGGTTGCCTCGACGCGCGGACGGGCGCTTTCCCTGTCTCTTCCTTTTGCACCTGGCAATCCGCCGCATCGTGGCGAGGCCGTGCGGACTTACTTCGAAAATCTGTTACCTGACAGCAAAGAAATTCGTCAACGGGTGGCGCGTCGGTACCAGACGGGTTCCACCGATGCGTTCGATTTGCTGATGCAGGTGGGCCGCGATTGCGTGGGTGCCCTGCAACTGCTTCCCGAAGGCATGCAGCCCGAGGCAATAAACGCTGTCCTGGCCACGCCATTGAGCGAGGCCGAGGTCGCCCGCTTGTTGCGTGATACGCTCAATCCCGGCCCCCTTGCTGGCGCAGCCGGTTCCGATGCGCAAGACCTGCGCATCTCCATCGCCGGCGCCCAGGAAAAGACGGCCCTGTTGTACTTCCAGGGCCGTTGGTGGCGGCCACAAGGCGCCACGCCCACGACCCACATTTTCAAGTTGCCAATGGGCCTGGTCGGGAATATGAAGCTGGATCTGAGCGAGTCCGTCGAAAACGAATGGCTTTGTGCCGAGATCCTGCGCGCCTACGGGTTGCCGGTAGCCGAATGCGAACCGCTGCAGTTCGAAGACATGAAGGTATTGTCCGTGACGCGATTCGATCGTGCCTGGATTGCCCAGGATGAGCAAAAGCCGTGGCTGGTCCGGTTGCCACAGGAAGATTTTTGCCAGATCACGGCAACCCCGCCCCATTTGAAATACGAGGCCGATGGCGGACCTGGCGTGGATCGCATCATGAGGCTGCTTGACACCTCACTTTATTCCGAACGTGATAAGCGCACTTTTTTCCAGTCGCAAATACTCTTCTGGATGTTGTGGGCGCCCGATGGTCATGCGAAAAATTTCAGCGTTTTTCTTCGGCCTGGTGGCGGCTATGAGCTCACGCCACTATATGACATTCTTTCCGTTCTGCCTTTTCTGGGAGAAGGCAAGGGCAAGCTCTCGCCCTTCAGGGTGAAAATGGCGATGGCCGTGCGCTCAAAAAACGCACATTACCTGATGCGCACAATTGAGCGACGGCACTGGTTAAATGTGGGCGAGCGATATGGCGTGGTAACGCCTGACGGGCGCGGCGCACAAGCGGTTGTAGATGATCTTGTGGCGCGAACGTCCACGGTTGTGCGTGCCGTGCGGGCCAGGCTACCCAAGTCATTTTCCGAGTCGCTGGCCGACAGTATTTTACAGGGCTTGCAGGCTTCGGCTGACAGGCTGGCTGGGTGATGCTGCGGAGCAGATTTGGTTGTTTGTTTGCCAGCGCCTGTTTAAGCTGAAGGACACATCAGCAAGCCGGTGTGTGCAAATTCATTATTTGCAATCACCCATCGCGCTCCTCTATTTGCGATGCGTCGATTTCTGCCTTTTCGCGGGTGCAGGCAGACGGTTGCATCAACAGCCACTGTAATGCTGCCTTTCCCCGAGGCATGTTGGCTGGTGTCCGCCAGCGAGAGATTGGTATTGCGCTTCAGACAGCACAACGGCAGCCGATTTTTTGCGTTTAATGATATGTACCGGAGCATGGCGCAGCCCGTCCTCAATGGCGGCCATACCACGTTGCTTGATTTCGCCGATGGTTCCGGTGCTTTGCACACAGCCTCTTTAATAGTACTGTTTGTGAAAATATGGTACTCGCTTCGGTATTGAAATAGAAGATTCCTTCGCTGTAGTAGATGTTGAAATGACAGTCATTCAATTAAAAGGTCAATAACATAGCTTATTGACATAAAAACAGGAAGCAGTTAGGATGGGCGGGCATCGCATTGATAAATAAATATGCAATGTGTTATGAGCGCCCAGCAGTTGCTTCGATCAATTCGGGCGCTGGATGCGCAGGGAAATTGCAAAAAAGGGCATAGTCATGAGATTGCCAGGCCGTTTTTTATAGGCAGGATTCGATAGTTCGCGGGTACCGCTGCGCTTGCGAACGCGCATTTGTGCTCGGTTCTCATAACAGTAACTAGTGATGGGCATGACAAGTGACATGCGTGATAAGCGATGAGCATGATGCTTTGAAACCTCATTTTAAAAAAACGGCGGCAGCTTTTTTTTTAGAACGAAAGCACCGCTATATCGGGCGCGAGATGCAATACGTTTTCGCTGCCTCAAAAGATTGTTAGCTACACGTTTTACCAGATTAATTTCGCTTGAATAATTGTCACACATAATAATGGGAGAGTAGAGATGAGAATAAAAATTCGGGCGGCGGCACTTGCTGTTGGCGCCATTGCAATGATCGGCATGGGACCAGCACGCGCAGAAGAGGCTGTCGTCAAATCGGTGAAAAACGGCGCCGCGACGATTAGCTATCACGCACAAGGAAAAGGCCCGCTTGTTGTGTTGATTGCATCGACAGGGCGGGGAACCGAAGAGTTTGGCCAGTTGGCCGAGCGCCTGGCGCAACGGGGTTACCGCGTACTGCGACCGGAGCCGCGCGGTATTGGCGGCAGTCACGGTCCCATGCAAGGAGTTTCCTTTCACGATTTTGCCAAGGACTTTGCTGCGGTCATCAAAAACGAGGGCGACAAAGCCATTGTCGCGGGCCATGCCTATGGCAACTGGATTGCTCGCACGATTGCGTCGGATTACCCTGAACTGGCGCGCGGCGTTGTTCTTGTCGCGGCGGGCGCCAGTTCCTGGCCGAAGGAGCTGAGCGACGCCATTACGATGATCAATGATCCGGCATCCTCGCGCGAGCAACGTCTTGAAGGCTTAAAGCTGGCTTTTTTTGCACAAGGCAGCAACCCGGAACCCTGGCTTGAGGGCTGGAATCAAGCGGTGACCAAAAGCCAGCGTGCAGCCCGCAAACTGACCAACCGGGATGACTGGTGGGCCGGTGGTACTGTGCCCATGCTCGATCTGCAAGGCGGCGTCGATCCTTTTCGCCCGTCCGCCTCGCGTGAAGAATTGAAGAAGGAGTTCGGCGATCGGGTAACGGTCAAAGTGATTGACAATGCAAGCCATGCGCTGCCGGCTGAAAAACCGGTTGAGACGGCGGATGCCATCGCAGACTGGGGTGATACATTAAAAGATTAGTCTGCGCCGCAAGGTCCTTGAAAAGACCGGCCGAATGAGCAGGCCGATGTCGCCGCATTGCTGATGAGGCGATGAGTCTGCGTCATCGCAGGGCCAGCCTAAATCGTGGCATGTAAAGGTTCGCTGAATGCGGTATGTGAACGGTATGGTCGCCTTTAACAATGTTGGCATGGGTGCATGAGCGCCTGGCCTATCGTTATGCTGGCGGTATTTCGGTGACTACTGCTTTGCCCAGCCCCGGGGGAGCGGTTACGTTCGGCCGGTCGTTGCGCGCTTCCATTTTCTGCAGTTGGCGCAATGACCGGGTGACAGCAGCAACCGTGACCGCAAGGCGCCAGTACTTGCGGCGCCAGGCGCGTAGCGGCAACCACAGGTGTGGCACGATCACACCTGGCGCCCATTGGGGACGCCAGCGCAACATATTACGGGGCCGGTGGGAAATCGTGACGGTTGGCACACCCAGGGCCGAGGCCAGATGGCCAATGCCTGAATCGTTACCGATCAGATAGCCGGATTCGTGGATATAATCGCCCAGCGCCTGCAACGATTCAAAATGATTCACAGTGAAGGGTTGTCCCTGTGCGGCAGCCTGCCATGCCGCTGCCTCGCGTTCTTCAACCACAAAGGCGACGTCATGGCCATCACGACACAAGCGTTGGGCCAATTGTATAAATTTGGAATCTGACCAATAGCGTTCGGCTGAGCCGGCGGTCGGATGAATCACAATGCGTCTGCGGTTTTGCCGCCAGCGCTCCGGATGCTGGGTGACCAGGCCGCAGGCGGCGGACCAGTCTTCGATGCCATAGACGGCTTTCGCAAAATGGCGTAATTCGTCCAGAAAAAGTCTGGGCTGTGCTGGCTGCTGGCGCAACCACATGGTCAATGACCTGAGCGGGCGCGGGCAATTGTGCGGATCAAGCGCGATGGGCTGATCAACATCCATCTGGAACAGGCTGTCAAATTGAGCCAATGCTGACACGCCCTCAGAAGGAACAGGCCGGACGTCAAGGCCCGGCAACCACGAGGAAAGTGCATGTGCCTGCTGTCCGAACACGGTGACCCGATGGCCGCTACGCACCAGGTTGTGGGCAAGTGGTAGCAGCAACAGGGAATCGCCAAGTTTATTGGAAACCAGGAAAGCGATATGTTCGGAATGGGTCATGAAAAATGTGCAGCAGAATACGAATGATCCGTATCATATTGTTACGTCAGGAAAAAGGCAATACCGGCGCGTGTTGGGCAAAAAATAGTTGATGCGGAATGCAGATGGCGGGAGGGGCGATGCACTTGGTGCTGCCGGAGCGTCGGTATCTCGGTGCGTGGTTTATAGTTAGTCAAGGTTTTGTTGGCGTCAGGGCATTGGCGCCTCGCAGCGTGCGCAATCAGGCGCTTGCAGCAACCCAGATCGGTTCTGCATGAATAAGGTGTAAAAAGAACTGCGGCCTGTTGCTTTGCTTGACGCGAACGGATGTGGCTGCAAATAAAAAAGCCGAAAAGAATAATCTTTCGGCTCTTCTGTATGCCTGTGAAAATTTCATGACACTAAATCAATTGCATTTGTAATAGGGCTATTTCACCTGTTGTTTGTTCAGTTTGCGGGCAAGTGTACGGCGATGCATGCCCAGGCGGCGTGCGGTTTCCGAAATGTTGAATCCCGTTTCTGCCAAGGTTTCGTGGATGCGCTCCCATTCCAGGGTCTTGATGGATGACTGGCGCGCACTGAGTTTGACGTTGGTCACGCCGCCTGAACGGCCAAAGGCGGCTTCAATGTCATCGGTATTGGCTGGTTTTGCAAGATAATGACAAGCGCCCAGCTTGATGGCTTCAACGGCGGTGGCGATGCTGGCGAACCCGGTCAGTACGACGATCAGCATGTCCGGATTATGAGCATGCAGATTCTTCACGCAGGCAAGTCCCGAACTTTCCCCTTTTAGCTTGAGATCAACAACCGCAAATGCGGGTGTGCGGTGCTGCAAAATGGCAAGCATGGAATCCTGGCTGTTGGCGGCAACGACGTGATACCCGCGACGTTCCAGCGAACGGGTTAATGTGCGTGCGAACGCCGCATCGTCTTCCACGATCAGCAGCTCACCTTTAGTGGCATCTTCGCTCAATGTGCGTCTCCGTTTTCCAGTTTGATGGCCGATAGGGGCAGTGACAGTGTAACTGATGCGCCGCCAGACAGCAGATTCTGCGCGGTAATGCTGCCCCCCAGGGTGCGGGCAACATTGACCGAGAGAAACAGACCCAGCCCGCCACCCGGTTTGCCTTTGTTGGAGTTATAAGGCTGTCCCAAATGAGTCAGCATTTCAGCAGCGAATCCGGAACCGGCATCCATGACGGTAAGGATCAGGATATCGTCTTGACGTGTGACTTGCACGCGCAGCCAGTCAGGCGAGGCTTCCAGGGCGTTGTCCAGGACATTGCCTATCATCTGTTGTAATGCAGAGTCTGAAACGATGCGCACGTCCGGGCCAAAATGGTTTTCATAAAGCATTTGTTTGGGCTGGCGCAGCGTGCGCCATTGCTCCAGCACTTGATCAAGAAACTGATGCACGGTTGTTTCTGTTGGAGAGTCACCGCGTGTTTTACCGGCAGAGACCAGAATGCCGGTAACGATTGCCTTGCAGCGCATGACCTGGGTCTGCATTTCATCGACTTCCTGCAGCAATTCCGGATTTTTGGTAAAGGGTGACATATGCCGCCAGTCGCCCAGAATGACGGCCATCGTAGACAGCGGCGTGCCCAGTTCGTGCGCCGCGCCGGATGCCAGCAGCCCCATGCGGACAATATGTTCCTCTTCTGCAGCAGCCTGGCGCATGGCAGCCAGGTGGGTATCGCGCATTCGCAGGTTCCGGCTGATCCGTGTCATGAACACCATGATCAAGGCGGCATTGAGCGCGAAGCATACCAGCATGCCCAGTACGTAAAGGCTATTGAGGCCCTGTTCGTGGGCAGGTTGCAGGATCAGCGTTTGCTTGGAAAGAGCAAGCCAGGCGAAGCAGGCACTGGTAATGCCTACCATTATCCACGTGCTGCGGGGCGTCAGCAGAATCGCTGCCAGGGTGAGCTGCAGCAAGTACAGAAAAATGAATGGGTTGCTCGCGCCGCCGCTAAAGTGCAACTGAGCGGTCAGTATGCCTACATCGGCCAGCAACGCGACGAAAAGCTGTGTGTTGCTGACTGGATTGCCGGCACGAAGGAACAGCATGCTACCCACGTTGAACAGCACCAGTAGCAATACCAGGGCCAGCATGTCATGCAGCGGCAGTGCAAGACCCAGGACAAACTGTGCTACCAGGATTGTCATTACCTGACCCAGCACGGCAATCCAGCGCAATTGGATCAATTGCAGCATATTCTTGCGGCCCGTGGCATTGCCATCATCGAGCCTGTCCGGATCAGTTGCCTGCAGGAATGTGGTCCGACTCAGGGAGGGGGGGGTGCGAAAAGGGTCCAATTCAGATGCCTTGGCGTCGTCGCCTGGTTCATGGTGGAAAACTGCGCGTCATTTTCCCGGCTTGCGCATGCGATATTCCTCACGCAAAACATAGCACACGGCGAGGATGACCATTATGGCCAGACCAAACCAGGTGATGGCATACATTAAATGGTTATTGCTAAATGATACTACTGTCAGACCTGCCACAGGCAGATGTTCGTCGGCAATATGCATCTGACCCGAGGCGCTCGCAGCGGTAGCCTGTACTGGTTCATTGCTACGGGATGACGCGGCCGATGCAAGGCCCGGAAAAGGGGAGGCACCAGGCCCATCGGCATCGACGAAATAGGGCGCTAACGGATTGAGCCCACGGCTTTGCCCAATTTGCTGCACGTCCCTGGAAAACCAGCGATTTTCTTGCGGACGGTTGTCTCGCAGAAAACCGCCATGGGGTTCGGTCAAGCGTATCAGGCCCGTCAGCGTGACCTCACCTGCCGGCTCGTGCCTGTGGCGCCAGGGGCCATTGCTTTGTGCCTGCGGAACGAAGCCCCGGTTGACAAGAACAATGCTCTGGTCATCAAGACGCAGGGGAGTCATGACCCAATAACCTGTGCCAAGAACGGTTGATGCTTGCACCAGCGCAGATTGGTCATGCAGATAGGTGCCGCGAAGCCTGATGCGGCGATATTCATCGCGGGATGCCGAAATGCTATCCCAGTCGCTGCGATCAAGAGGTGCAACGGCGGGGGCATGAATGCGCTGCGCCACCCGTTCCATGAGATCCAGTTTCCAGGCACGCCGTTCCACTTGCCAGATACCAAGCGCACAAAAGCCGGCGAAAGCCATGATGGCAATCAGTAACCAGACCAGGCGCACCCAGGCCCGTTTCGGACGATGGGAATCAGGTCGGACAAGTGAGGGGTGAGAAGGGGAGGTAACGATGGTCTCCTGCTGGGCTCCCAGGCATTACCGAACTATAGTGATCGGCATGCCTGGGCGCGATCCATGAGAGGCATGGATCAGAGCATGTCTTTCATGTCGTGAATCATGTTGGGCATCATGTTGGTGTTCAGATGGTACATGACCCACAGGGAGCCAGCTAACGCGATGACGACGATGATGATCGTGAAGATCATGGCCAGCATGCTCCAGCCACCTTCTGCGCGCGTGTTCATGTGCAAGAAGTAAACTACATGCACACACATCTGTATGGCGCCCAGTACCAGGATGATCAGGGCCGTTACGCCGGATTTTTCGAACACATTGCCCATGACGAGCCAGAAGGCAAGAACGGTCAGGATGACAGACAGGATGAAGCCGGTCATATAACCGCGAAATGTGATTTCGCCGTGTCCGTCACTATCGTGGTGATCGTCGTGTGCGTTTGCGTGGTGATGCGAAGTATCGGAAGGTGTGGTCATGGCAGGACCCCCATCAGGTAGACAAAGGTGAATACGGCGATCCAGATGACATCCAGGAAATGCCAGAACATGGACAGACACATCAGGCGTCGCCGGTTCTCTGGAATCAGGCCGTGCTTTTTCAATTGAAACAGGAGCGTGACCAGCCAGATGATCCCAAAGGTAACGTGCAGGCCATGCGTGCCAACCAAAGTAAAGAAGGATGACAGGAATGCGCTACGCTGGGGGGCGGCATTCATATGAATCAGATGAGCAAATTCGTACAGTTCCAGTCCCAGGAAAGTGAGCCCGAAAAGGCCGGTAATACCCAGCCAGATCATGGCCGGACGCAGGCGATTGCGCTGGGCTTCCAGCATGCAGAAGCCGTAGGTAATCGAAGACAGCAATAGCATGGCTGTATTGATGGCGACCAGTTGCAGATCAAACAGATCTGCCCCGGATGGGCCTGCCGCATAATTGCGGCCCACTACGCCATGTACGGCGAACAGGCAGGCAAAGATCAGGCAGTCACTCATCAGGTAGATCCAGAATCCCAGTGCGGTTCCGTTCTGTGGATGGTGCTCTTGCTTCAGGTAGAAATTAAGCGGCGCAGCGGCCGCTACCTGACGGGGGGTGATGGCGGTGGTATCAGACATGGTTTGCTAGCAGACGAGTGCGTTCGGCTTCGGTACGGGCAACATCTTCTGCACGAATGTAATAATCGCGCTTGTAGTTGAACGTATGGTAAATGGTGCCGCCAATGATGGCGACAAATGTCAGGGCGCTGACAAGCCACATGTGCCAGACCAGCGCGAATCCAAGCAATGTGCATAGACCGGCGATGATAATGCCTGCACCGGTATTGGCGGGCATGTGGATTGGCAGGAAACCGCTTTGTGGACGCTGGGCATTGTGTTGTTTCATGTGGGCCCAGGCATCACCGTCATGCACTTGCGGTGTGAACGCGAAGTTGTAAGACGGCGGAGGTGATGAGGTAGACCACTCCAGTGTGCGTCCATTCCAGGGATCGCCGGTAATATCGCGCAAAGAATCACGCTTGCGATAGCTCACGACCAGTTGGATCAGGAAGCTGGCAATACCCAACGCAATGACAAAAGCGCCGGCTGCAGCGATCTGGAACCAGATCTGCAAGGATTGATCCTCGAAGTGATTCAGGCGGCGGGTAACGCCCATGAAGCCCAGCACATACAACGGCATGAAAGCCATGTAGAAGCCAACCAGCCAGCACCAGAACGAGCACTTGCCCCAGAAAGGATCCAGCTTGTAACCGAACGCCTTGGGGAACCAGTATGTGATCGCCGCAAACAGGCCGAATAACACGCCCCCAATAATGACATTGTGAAAGTGTGCAATCAGGAAAAGGCTATTGTGCAGGACAAAGTCGGCCGACGGGATGGCCAGCATCACGCCTGTCATACCACCGATGACGAACGTCACCATGAAGCCAAGTGTCCACATCATGGGAACATCGAAGCGGATGCGGCCGCGATACATGGTGAAGAGCCAGTTAAAGAGCTTGGCGCCGGTAGGGATCGAAATGATCATGGTGGCAATGCCGAAGAAGGAATTGACACTGGCGCCTGAGCCCATGGTAAAGAAGTGGTGCAACCAGACCAGGTAAGACAGAATCGTGATCACGACCGTGGCATACACCATGGATGCGTAGCCGAACAGGCGTTTGCCGCTATAAGTGGAAACGATCTCGGAGAAGACGCCGAATAATGGAAGAATCAGGATATAGACTTCAGGGTGACCCCAGATCCAGATCAGATTCACATACATCATTGGGTTGCCGCCCAAATCGTTGGTAAAGAAATTGGTGCCCACGTAGCGATCCAATGTGAGCAGGGCCAGAACGGCAGTCAGCACGGGAAATGACGCCACGATCAGCGTGTTGGTACACAGCGAAGTCCAGGTAAATACCGGCATTTTCATCATGCCCATGCCGGGAGCCCGCATCTTGATGATCGTCACGATCAGGTTGATACCCGACAGGGTCGTACCGATCCCCGCAACCTGCAAGGCCCATATGTAGTAATCCATGCCGACACTGGGGCTGTGTTCTATGCCGGACAGCGGGGGGTAGGCCAGCCATCCGGTAGTGGAGAATTCACCAATGAACAGCGAAATCATCACGAGCACGGCGCCACCGGTGGTCATCCAGAAACTGAAGTTGTTCAGGAACGGAAATGCGACATCCCGTGCGCCGATCTGTAGCGGGACGATGTAGTTCATCAGGCCTGTCACCAGGGGCATGGCCACGAAGAAGATCATGATCACGCCATGTGCTGTGAATATCTGGTCGTAATGATGGGGCGGCAGGTAACCAGTGGAATCGCCAAAGGCAATGGCCTGCTGGATCCGCATCATGATGGCATCGGAAAAACCGCGCAGCAGCATGATCAGGCCGAGGATCATGTACATGATGCCGATTTTCTTGTGATCGATGCTGGTAAACCATTCGAGCCAAAGGTAGCGCCACAGCTTGAAATGGCTGATTGCGGCAATCAGTGCGACACCGCCAAGCAACACGGCGGCGAAGGTGGCGATCAGGATAGGTTCGTGGAAGGGTATAGCGTCCCAACCGAGGCGACCTAGAATAAGAGAATGCAGATCCATGGGCTCAAATTATCGAAAATAGAGTGACGGCCAATAGTGCTGGCCGGGATAATGCTTATGGGAGGGCACCGCCTCAGGGCGACGCGTTCATCAGTTTAAGCGAGGAAAAGGCGGGGTCTGTGGTCGTGCAAAAGCCACTCACATAAGTTCGGGACCTGACGTTCTCCAGGCCCAGGTTGATCCGGGTTGTTTTATCCAGTTCCGCCATGTTGTATATGCCAGGCACGCCCAATCCGCCCTGCGCATCAATGGCCATTATGTCGCGCATGCACATGCGGTTTGGCTCGACGCAGCGATTCAGGATGGCGTCATACAGTCCGGGAGCCACGCTGGCATAATGCCGTACCGGTTCGCGCTCGCTCGGTACTTCCAATTGCAGGTAACCCACGCGGCTGAGCTCAGCCTGGCTTTGCTTGACTGTTTTTACCCATGCGTCAAAGTCTTCCGTATTCAGTCCATGGAATTTGAACCGCATGCCCGAAAAACCGGCACCACTGTAATTGGCGGAAAAGCCCTCGTAGACACCTTCCTTGTTGATGATCGCATGCAATTGCGTCTCCATGCCGGCCATGGTGTAGATCTGGCCTGCCAGCGCTGGAATGAAGAAGGAGTTCATCACGCTGGATGATGTCAGCCTGAACGCAATAGGGCGGTCGACAGGAGCCGCCAGCTCATTGACGGTGGCGATGCCGTATTCCGGGTAGAAAAATAGCCATTTCCAGTCCAGGGCGACGACCTCCACCCTTAAAGGCTGGACGTTCGCAGGAAGCGCGCGCTGTGCGTCAATACGCTCCAGTGGGCGGTAGGGGTCCAGCTTGTGCGTGCTGACCCAGGTCACGGCGCCCAGCGCAATGATGATTAGCAGGGGGACCAGCCAGATGACGAGCTCAATGAGCGTTGAATGATTCCATTCTGGCGCATACGTCGCCTTGGTGTTGGAAGCACGGTAGCGCCAGGCAAAGAACAATGTCAGGAAAATGACGGGCACGATCACAATCAGCATGAGTGCAACTGAAATATAGATCAGGTTGCGCTGCTGCAGTGCGATATCGCCGGAAGGTGAGAGCAGGACAGCGTTGCACCCCGTAAGAATGGGTGCAAGTGCCAATAGGGCCAGAAATCGGAAGGTCTTGGATTGAAGCATGCCAAAGTTACCAGCATAGAGCCGTGGAAAAATATAGCATATACTTAAACCGTTCCCATTAGGAATTGGACGTTTTGTCCTATGGTGTAAATGCGCGGCAGATGCGATCCTTCGCTTTTAGACTATATTACCTTGAATTGGACCTATGATGTCAAGCGTTAACCAGACAAGCACTGAGCCCTCCTCGCGTACGATGGAAAATGATGCCAGAGAGCAAATGACCGGCCATGGCCCGGTTGCTGCTGGCGAAATAGCGATTGGTGTTGTCATTGGCCGCGCATCCGAGTATTTCGACTTCTTTGTCTACGGTCTGGCATCGGTCCTGGTCTTTCCGGCACTGTTCTTTCCGTTTGTCGACACCCTGACCGGTACACTCTATTCGTTCACCATTTTTGCCTTTGCCTTTATTACCCGTCCCTTCGGTACCGCTCTGTTCATGAACATCCAGCGGCGATGGGGCAGGGGAACCAAGCTGACCCTGGCGCTATTTCTGCTCGGTACTGCGACGGCCGGCATTGCATTTTTGCCGACCTATGAATCGCAGGGAGCGTTGTCTATTGGTCTGTTGATCCTGTTTCGCAGCCTGCAGGGTGTCGCGTTTGGCGGTTCATGGGATGGCTTACCGTCGTTGCTCGCCCTGAATGCGCCCAAGCAGCGCAGGGGTTGGTATGCCATGCTCGGTCAACTGGGCGCACCAGTCGGTTTTTTGGTGGCCAGTTCCCTGTTTCTGTTTCTGCATTCAACTTTGTCAGCCGAAGATTTTCTCGGCTGGGGCTGGCGCTATCCGTTTTTCGTGGCCTTCGCCATCAATGTCGTGGCCTTGTTTGCGCGCTTACGGCTTGTCCTGACGGAACAATACACGCAGTTGCTGGAAGAAGGGGAACTGGAACCCATTGGTACCTGGGAGATGCTTGTTGGGCAAGGATACAATCTGTTCATAGGCGCGTTCGCCGCACTGGCAAGCTATGCCTTGTTTCATATTGTGACAATTTTTCCACTATCCTGGATCACCTTAACGGCCACTCAGTCCGTCAATGAAGTGCTATTCATTCAGGTTATCGGCGCTGCCGTGGCCATGGCAGCGACCATTGCGTCCGGCGTGATTGCTGATCGCATCGGACGCCGTACGACACTGACTGCGCTGGCCATTCTTATTGCGATTTTCGGGTTTTTTGCGCCCTTGTTGTTAAATGGCGACGCGATGGGGCAGGACGCGTTTATTTTGATTGGTTTTGCCTTGCTTGGTTTGTCCTATGGTCAGTCCTCAGGAACGGTTACTGCCAATTTTTCGTCGCGTTTCCGTTATACGGGTGCGGCGTTAACGTCAGATCTGGCATGGTTGCTGGGTGCGGCGTTCGCTCCGCTGGTGGCGCTAGGCTTGTCGATACATTTCGGCCTGGTTGCTGTCAGCCTCTACCTGCTGTCCGGTGCTGCATGTACGGTGTTGGCATTGTGGATCAATCGTAAGCTTAAGCCGTTGACCGTGCGCAAGCGCGGATGAGAGCCGTGTTTGTAATGGTGGCGCTGCGAGTTTCCCTTACAACAGACCGCAGCTAAATCGAATTACGGAGTCTCTTTGAATTGGAGATTCAGTTTGAGAAAAACCGGGTTACACAAGCCCAGTCCCAGCTACAATTCGGATCTGGCGCCGTCCGTATTTCTTTGCCCTTAAAAATGCTGGCTGTAGGTGGATGCCGGTAGACTTCGCTAGATGCAAGAAAGGTCGAAACAATACGTTTCGGCCTTTTTTTAATTTTCGATGAAGGTTAGTGGAAGTAAGCAGATTGCCCATAGACATACAAAAGGCCGCACCCAAGTTGGTTTTTTTTAATTGTGGAGCGGGAAACAAGGCGCGTATGAGGCCTGTATGGTGTGAATATTGAACGCGTGTGGTTTCCTGGCTGGTAAATCCCAGTATTAATTGTGGTCTGGATTCAGGTGGTCGTTGCCATAGTGCGGGTGTCTGTAGTGGTAGGGCCTAAACGTTCAGTCTAGATTGATTATTTGATGCTCATGGGCTACATTTTTAGCGTAAATATTCATTTCTGATGCCCAAGGGATACAATGACAACACTAGCTGACGTTGCGGATGTGCTGCGCAGTGTGCGCCGGGAAGCGGGCTTGAGCCAAGAGGCCTTGGCCCAACGCGCTGGCGTCTCCAGAACGACCGTAGCCCGCATGGAGACGCTCGCCAAGGGCGATATGAGTGTTTCCGTATTGCTACGATTGCTGGAAGCCGCAGGCTATGATCTTAAGCCGGTTAAGCGGGGCCACAGCCGGACCATTGAGGATATCCTGGCCGAGCAGCGGCGAGGGGATGGGTCATTAAACTCGATATGCATGTCTGTGGAAGACCGGTAGCCAAGCCTGATCTCTGCCGACATTCCTACTTCCGTCTTTGTCCGATCGGCAGCTGCGTTGGTAGTAAATCATGTGGGCTATCTTCGATTAGCTCAGGCAAAACGAAAAAAAGCCCAAACCGAAGTCTGGGCTTTTTTTATAAATTCTGGAGCGGGAAACGAGGCTCGAACTCGCGACCTCAACCTTGGCAAGGTTGCGCTCTACCAACTGAGCTATTCCCGCAATTCAGCTGAAAATCACTTTGCATTTAGTCGAATAATGTTTACTTATTCGGTAACTGCATTTGCAATCTCGATCAGCTAAGCCATAAATTATATACAAGCTATTTGAGATTTGCAACATGTTTTCCTGCTGCGTTCTTCGAAATTTCAATTCTGTGTTTTTTATGCATCACCGGGGTGATTCCGTCGCCATAACGGAACAGTCGCTGCTGCCACATGAATCTCTTTGCGAAGAGGCGAAACTATAGCAGTAAATTAATTATAATGTCAAATTAATTTCACACTAGCGGGTGCTTTTTGATGCGGGACGAAACAACGCAGGATCTTACGGGTCTCAATACATTGGGACTGGTCTCGCATGCCGCCCATTATTTTCGGCTCGAAAGCGAACAGCAGTTGCCCATGGTCACGCAATGGCGGCAGATGGCAGGCGGCCTGATCTACGTGTTGGGCGGCGGCAGCAACCTCATACTGCGTGAGCGCCTGTCCCGTCCTGTGGTGCATAATCTGCTCAAGGGAATCCGGCTGATCGAAGAAAGTGCCGAAGCCTATATTGTGGAAGCGGCGGGTGGTGAAGTGTGGCACGACTTTGTTGCAACGTGCATTCGCAATGGCTGGTATGGGCTGGAGAATCTTGCACTCATTCCCGGTACGGTGGGCGCTTGCCCGGTACAGAATATCGGCGCCTATGGCGTCGAGGTCATGGATCGGATCGACAGCGTACACACTTGGGATCTGGCGCAAGGCCAGTCCCGTTTGTTCAGCGCGCAGGACTGTGCGTTTTCTTATCGCGACAGTCTGTTCAAGAAGCCGGCAGGACAGGGCTATCTGATCACGGCGGTACGCTTTCGTTTGCCCAAACAGTGGGCTCCAGTCATCTCGTATCCTGATCTCAAAAACGACCCTGAGCTTGCGCAGAACGCCACACCACAAAAGATTTTTGACGCGGTTTGCAGAGTTCGGCAGGCCAAGTTGCCTGATCCGGCCAAAATCGGCAACGCCGGTTCTTTTTTCAAGAACCCGATCGTGTCTGCAGCGAAGCAATCGCAATTGAAAACAGACTATCCTGCGCTCGTGTCCTATCCACAAGCTGATGGCAGCTTTAAGCTGGCGGCCGGCTGGATGATTGAGCAATGCGGCTGGAAGGGGCGCTCGCTCGGGTCTGTCGGCATGCATGATCGCCAGGCGCTGGTGCTTGTCAATCATGGTGGAGCAACGGCAACAGATGTATTGGCACTGGCCGATGCGGTAATAGCGTCGACGCAGCAGAAATTTGACGTGACGCTGGAGCGCGAGCCGGTGTTGTTCGATTGATTCATCAGAGCGCCCGTTATTACAACTGTCGTTATCACGACTGTCATTGTTGCTGCTGACATTATCATCATGTCTGTGGCGATTCTTTCAAATGCAAAAACGGCTGCCTGATGGCAGCCGCTCCTTTCGCTTCAATCGATGGATCAGAGGGCGCTAAGCCCTCACTGGGTGTTATCCGCCAATCACATCCTGCATGGAAAACAGACCGGATGGCTTGTCCTGTAAAAACAGCGCGGCCCGCACACTGCCCTGGGCATAGGTGCTGCGGTTGGAAGACTTGTGCGTAATTTCGATACGCTCTCCGGTGCCAAGAAACATCACGGTATGATCGCCAATGATATCGCCGCCGCGCACCACGGAAAAGCCGATCTGGCCGTCCTTGCGCGCGCCCGTGTGGCCGTGCCGGCTCCAGTCTGCAATGTCTTCCAGCTTTTTGCCCCAGGCATTGGCGACGGTTTCGCCCATGATCAGCGCCGTGCCGGACGGTGCGTCTACTTTGTGCTTATGATGTGCCTCGTATACTTCCACGTCATAACCACTGTTGAGCATTTTTGCAGCCTGCTCAAGTAGGCGCAGCGTCGCGTTGACGCCAATACTCATATTCGGGGCAAACACGATGGCAATGTGCTCGGCGGCTGATGCGATCGCTGCCTGGCCTGTGGCATCAAAACCCGTTGTGCCGATGACCATTTTGACCTTGTGCTGTACGCAAGCCTGGATATGCGCCAGGGTGCCTTCGGGGCGGGTGAAGTCAATCAGGCAGTCGCAGTCTTTGAGCGCTGCCAGATCGCTGCCCAGTTGCACGCCGGTATTTTTGCCCAGGAAGGCGCCGGCATCTTCCCCAAGATGGCTGCTGCTGGCATGATCCAGTGCGACAGCAAGCGTGAGTTCGGGACGCGCCAGGACGGCTTCGATAAGCATGCGGCCCATACGGCCGCTGGCTCCGGAAATGGCTATGCGCATGTTAGGTTATTTCCTGAAGAAAGCTGCAGCCCGATGCGGGCGTGCAAATGAATAGGGAGTCAAATCGGGAATGCAGCCCGTGGCAATGCATCATCCTGCCCGAACCACAGGTCCGGGTGCAGGATGTGGGCCGGTTTACTGGGTGCGGGTTGCGCCGGGAGCCGGTTCGATATTGATGGGTTCATTCGATGGCGCAGCAGGGGCGGAACCTGCGGCCCCCTGGGTACTGCCATCGTCCATCGGGTAGGTCGTAACTGCGTTGCTGTCAGTGCCTGCCGGCGCCGCCTGCAGGGCCTGTGGATCAGTCACTTCGTTTTCCGGTGCTTTGTCGCCGGGCCGATACAGGCGCGCTTCTTGCTTAAAGGGCTGGAAGGAGGGCTGTTCATCGCCTTCCCAGCGGTCTACCCGGCCGTTGACAAACCAGACAGAGAATTTGCGTTGTACAGGATCTCCATAGCCCGGTTTGAAGTAATAAGGGTAATCCCAGCGATCAGGATGGAACATGTCTTTGAGTGTCGGCGAGCCCAGTGCGTAGCGCACCTGGTCCTCTGTCATGCCTTTTTGAAGGAGAGCGACATCTTCGGCGGTGATCCAGTTACCTTGTTGAACAGAAGGCCTGTATGGGAAACCCCATTCTCCTGAGGCGCAACCACCCAGCACTGCAAGTGCTGTAAGGGAGGCGACCAGACCATACCGGATACGGGGGAAAAGGCGAGTTTGGTTCATGACTTGGCGACGTTCCTGTATTTGGACTCGTAAAAGCGTTATGATAATAGTTCTGGGCAATCAATAGGATTGTTTAGCCAGGTAATCTCAAAAATTAGTCGGAAGCGTGTTTTCCGCAATATCTTATCCACCTCCCAATCAGCGAGCGAGCCTTGAACGAATTACACGATCCCAGTGAACTCAAAAGCATGGGTCTTAAAGCCACTTTCCCACGGCTCAAGATCCTGGACATCTTCCGCAAGGCAGAAATGCGGCACTTAAGTGCCGAAGATGTCTATCGTCTGCTTATTTCCGAAAACGTTGATATCGGTCTTGCCACGGTCTACCGGGTGCTCACGCAGTTTGAGCAGGCCGGAATTCTGTCCAGAAGCCAGTTTGATAATGGCAAGGCAGTCTATGAACTGGATGATGGCGCACACCATGACCACCTGGTATGTTCCGTCTGCGGAAAAGTTGTTGAGTTTTCCGATCCGGAAATTGAACGACGCCAGTCAAAAGTTGCAAAAGACAATAACTTTTTGCTGGAAAGCCACGCCATGGTTCTTTATGGCATTTGTGGTGACTGCGAATCCAAGCACCGTCGTTAGACCGGTAACATGGGGCCTGTGGTAGCAGGCCCTTCGATTCGACCCACCATACATCAGGCGGCATGGCCGTTCAGTAGGGTGTTGTCAAAAAAAGGCAGATTGCAATCTGCCTTTTTTATTGTCCTGCGGGTTTGTTTTCTACCCAGTGGGTTTGCGACGCTCAGTCGCCGTGAGTCAACATTTCGCGGGCATGCTGGCGCGTAGTTTCGGTTATTTTGACACCCCCGAGCATGCGGGCAATCTCTTCGGTGCGGGCATGGTCATTCAACAGATCAATGCGCGACACCGTTTCTTTTTTACCCTGTTTTTTCTGCACTTCGAAATGGTGATGCGCGCAAGCAGCCACCTGCGGTAGGTGAGTGACGCAAAGAACCTGATGATGTCGTCCCAGATCACGCAGCAGCTTGCCGACCACTTCGGCAACCGCGCCGCCAATACCGGTGTCCACTTCATCGTAAATCAGGGTAGGTACCTGATGGGCGCGATTGGCCATGACCGACAGGGCCAGCGAGATCCGGGCCAGTTCACCACCAGAGGCCACTTTGGCCAGTGGGCGCGGTTCGCTGCCAGTGTGGGCTGCCACGTTAAACTGTACATTGTCCATACCCGAGGCGCCGGGGTCGGCCGGCTGTATCGTTATTTCAAATGTGCTGCCTTTCATGGCAAGCGTCTGTAGTGCTTTGCTGACTTCTTTGGACAAGGTGCCTGCTGTGGCCTGGCGCGCCTTGGTCAGCTTTTCGGCGGCCTCGCGATACGCTGCTTCATGTTTGGCGACCTGTTGCTCCAGTCCTGCCAGATCCGATTCGCTGTTCAGGGCTTCCAGTGCCTGGGTCAGTTCCTGCAGGCGATCGTACAGCATTTCGGGTTCAAGCCGGAATTTGCGCGCGGTAGCGAACATGGCGCCCATGCGTGCCTCGGTTTCGGCCAAGCGGTCTGGGTCCAGTTCGGCCTTGTCCAGGTAACTGGCAAGATCGGATGATGCTTCGGTGGTAGCGATACGGGCAGATTCAATGGCCTCGTGCACGCCCTGCAGACGCTCGTCATTGCGCAATAAGGGCTCGATGCGGTGCAATGCAGCGTTCAGAATTTCCAGGGCAGAAGTCTGCTCGCCATCGAGCAGGTTGAGTGCGCCAGCGGCGCCTTCAAGCAGCGCAGAAGCATTGGCCAGCCGATTATAGTCGGCGTTGACAGTCGCCCATTCGTCTTTGCCCGGATTGATCTGGCTGATTTCATTCAATTGCCATTCCAGCCGTTCCCTTTCGACTTCTGCATCACGCTGGCTGCTACGGGCGCGCTCCAGTTTCTGCTGGGCTTGCTGCCAGTCGGTCCAGTGGGAGCGAACCTGGTTGGCCAGTGCTTCGTGCTGTCCGTGAGCATCAAGCAGGATGCGCTGTTCATGGCGCTGCAGCAACTTCTGGTGGGCGTGCTGGCCGTGAATATCCAGCAAGTGCGAACCGATGGTCTTGAGCTGGCTGAGCGTGCCGGGGACGCCGTTGATAAACGCCCGGGATTTACCGGCCCGGTCTATGACCCGGCGCAGCACTAGTTGGTCGTCTTCCGGTTCCAGTTCCTGTTCTGCCAGCAGCGTGCGCAGCGAAGCAGGAACGTCGAAGATGGCACTGATGTCGGCCTTGTCGGCGCCTTCGCGGATGGCGCCGCTGTCGCCGCGGGCGCCCAGCGTGAGCGCCAGGGCATCGATCAGGATAGATTTGCCCGCACCGGTTTCCCCGGTGAAGACCGAGAAGCCGGCGTCAAAGTGCAGTTCGGTCTGTTCAACAATGACAAAATCACGGATATGCAGGGAACGGAGCATGAATACGTACTTCTGTGATAAATGGGATTGCTGGGGTGGGTGGATCAGGGTCCTGGCGCGGGTTGCTAAGCGGTTTCTGGCATGATATTCCAGTGCAGCTTCTGGCGCAGGGTGGAGAAAAAACTATAGCCTTTTGGATGCAGGAAACGGATCTGATGATCTGCCTTGGTCACCACGATTTTGTCGCCCAACTGCAGATCGGACCAGGTTTGCATGTCGAAATGCACGCTGGCGCCGGTTTCTACCCGACCCACCTCTGTCAGGGTCAGGGTGAGCGTACCGGTGTCGGGTACCGCAATGGGGCGGTTCGACAACGTCTGTGGGGCCACCGGGACCAACAAAAACGCGTTGACCGCCGGATGCAGGATCGGGCCGCTGGCGCTGAGCGAATACGCGGTAGAACCGGTCGGGGTGGCAACGATCAGGCCGTCGGCGCGCTGCCGATACATGAGCGTTTCATTGTATTCCACGCAGATTTCGATCATGCCGCCGCGACTTGCCCGGTTCAGCACCACATCATTTAAGGCCAGGGCACAGGTCAGGGTTTGATCATCGCGCACCACAGAGGCCTGCAGCAGCGAGCGGTGCTCAATATCGTACTGGCCATCAAGAACCGATTCGATGGCTTCCAGGGCGTTTTGCACCGGAATGTCGGTGATAAAGCCGAGCCGTCCGTGGTTGATGCCCAGCAGCGGGACGTCGTACTGGGCCAGCTTGCGGCCGACGCCCAGCATCGTACCATCGCCGCCCATGACAATGACCAGGTCGGCCTGGCTGCCGATTTCGGCGGTTGTCGCCGCGGGATATTCGGTCACTCCGGTGTTCTCGGACGTTTCCTTTTCAATCAGAACCTGTCGGCCTGCTGCGTGCAGCACACCTGCCAGCGCTCGTAGCGGGGCATCAAGACCGGAGTCATGATATCTGCCGACCAGCGCTATGGTTGAAAAATGCATAATGAAACCATATACAATAAACGAAACGACAATGAAAAGTAACAGAAGTACCGGAAATGAAACCTACGGCAAACGTCATAATACGTTATTCTACATTGACTGCAGGTTTAACAATTAACGTGCCCGTAAAATATCCTCTGGTACAAACCATAACAGACCCACCATGGATGATCGCGCAAACGCACTATTGAAAGCTCTGATCGAGCGGTATATTGATGATGGACAGCCGGTAGGTTCCAGAACGCTGTCCAAGCTGTTCGAGCTCTCGCCGGCCACAATCCGCAATGTGATGGCGGACCTGGAAGACCTGGGCCTGATTCACAGCCCGCATACGTCCGCAGGCCGCATTCCCACGCCCCGTGGGTACCGCCTGTTCGTGGACAATCTGCTGGTGATCAAGCCCTACGAACTGGAGCAGCCGTCCGAACTGCATGATATTTTTTCCAACACGGCGCCCAGCAAGGCGCTCAGCGTGGCCGCGTCGCTGGTGTCCAACCTGACCCAGTTTGCCGGTGTGGTGCTCACGCCCAAGCGCTCGCAGGTATTTCGCCAGATTGAATTTATCCGGTTGTCGCAGCGGCGGATCCTGCTTATTATCGTGACGCCCGATGGCGACGTGCAGAACCGGATTCTGTCCCCCGTGCACGATTACACCGAAGCCCAGCTCATCGAGGCCGCAAATTATTTCAATTATAATTTCGCTGGTAAATCCTTTGAGCAGGTGCGCGAGCAGATCGGGACCGAGCTCAATGAGCTCAAAGAGGAAATTTCCTCGCTGATGCAGGCTGCGGTGGACGCAGGCAATGACGATGATCAGGAGTCGTCCGTGGTCATTTCCGGCGAGCGCCGGTTGCTGGAGATCAAGGATTTTGCCACCGATATGGATCGTCTGCGCAAGATGTTTTCGCTGTTCGAGCAGAAAACCGACCTGATGCAACTGCTCGATGTAACAGACCGATCACAGGGCGTGAAAATCTACATTGGTGGTGATTCGAGCCTGGTGCCCATGGAAGATGTCTCTGTCATTACTGCGCCGTATGGCGTTGACGGGAAAATCGTGGGTACGCTGGGCGTGATCGGCCCAAGCCGCATGTCCTACAATCGCGTCATTCCTATTGTGGACTTGACGGCCAGGCTGTTGTCCAACGCGCTCAGCCACCAGTAAAGCGCTGCAGGCCCCACTGCAGCAGACAGCGCGCGGCAGTCCATTGTGGCAGTTGCAGGTGCTGCGGCCCATGGCGGGTGCGCAATCCGGGTACAATCCTATCTCGATATTGCATTTGTAAAAGCTGCCATGCGTGGCACTTTTTTTGAGTTGCCGCGCCGTTCGTGTCTGGCGGACAGTCTGATGGGCGGCACCGTATCCGCAACCTACAGGAAAGCATGAATACAGGAGTTGTACTGATCAACCTGGGCACCCCGGCCAGTCCAGATGCAGGCGCAATCAGGGCCTATCTGTCGGAGTTTCTGTCCGATCCACGCGTGGTTGAAATCCCGCCCGCCGTCTGGAAGCCGATACTGAATCTGGCGATCCTGCCGCTGCGGCCGTCCAAGCTGGTGCCAAAATACCGCGAGATCTGGATGGAAGACGGTTCGCCGTTGCTTGTGTATGGCAAGCGCCTGGCCCAGGGTGTGCAGGCGCAACTGGATCGCGAGCAGATTGCCGCTACCGTGGTGCTGGCCATGCGCTATGGACAACCGTCAATGCAACAGGCCTTTACACAATTGCGTGAAGCAGGCTGCGAGCGGATTCTGATCGTTCCCCTTTATCCGCAATTTGCCGCCAGCACAACCGCAACCATTTTCGAGCACACGCTGGCGCTGTATCGCGATGCACGTGATTTGCCCGAGTTGCGTTTCGTTAAGCGGTTCCATCAGTTACCCGGTTATCTTGATACGCTTGCGCAAAATGTGCGCGATTTTTGGCGCGAACACGGTAAACCCCAGCAGTTGCTGCTCAGTTTCCACGGTTTGCCCAAGCGCTCTGTGGAGCTGGGCGACCCCTATCTGCGTGATTGCACGGCCACGGCCGAGGCGCTGCAGCTGCGGCTGGCGGCAGAAGGGGTGCCGATCGACATCGCCTTTCAAAGCCGGTTTGGCCGGGCCGAATGGCTCGGGCCTTCGACGCTGTCGGTGCTGCAGGCTTATCCGGGAGACAATATCCGCCACGTCGACGTGCTATGCCCTGGTTTTGTGGCCGATTGCCTGGAAACACTGGAGGAAATCCGAATTGAGTGTTCGCGTGCCTTCAGTCAGGCAGGCGGCGAGCAGTTTCGCTATATTCCCTGTCTGAATGATCAACCGGCATGGATCAATGCCATGTCGGGCCTGATCAGGCAACATATTGCCGGCTGGCCCGACATGGTCTGACCGAACCATTTTATTTATTTGTTTTTTTAGAGAGTCATCATGGCCGTTACCATTAGTGGTCTGTATGTGTATCCCATTAAATCCTGCGCCGGCATTGCGCTCGATCGTGCACAAATCAGCGCGGCAGGGGTCCAATGGGACCGGCAGTTTATTCTGGTTGATGCCGCCGGTGCGATGATGACCCAGCGCACGGTGCCGCGCATGGTGCTGATCCAGCCGGCGCTTGATCTGGCACTGAACCAGCTGCGCTTGCAGGCCCCCGGCGCGTCGACGCTGACGGTCTCGCTGGATGCACCGCAGGCGGATGACAAAGCGATTGTCGTCAGGGTGTGGAGCGGTCAGCCGCAAGGCATGCCCGTCAGCGACCAGGCAGACCAATGGTTCAGCCAGGTGCTGGGTCAGCCCTGTCGCCTGTTGCGCCTGCATCCTGAGTCGCAACGACGCGTTATGCCCGAATTTCCCGAGAGCTGGCAACAGCGCCACCGCGACTGGATGCCGTTAAATGCGCAGGACCAGACCTTCGGGTTTGCCGACGGCTTTCCGTTTTTGTTTGCCAGCACCGCTTCACTGGATGCGCTCAATGCCACCCTGGCCGGCAAGCAACAGGCGCCGGTACACATGATCCGTTTCCGGCCCAATATCGTGCTGGACGGTTTGCCCGAGTATGAAGAGGATTATGTTTTCGGGCTCACCGCAGGAAAACTCAATTTTGCCTTCGTCAAACCGTGTACCCGCTGCACGATCCCGAATGTTGACCCGGCATCGGCTACGTTCGCCGATGAGCCGGGCATTACATTGATGCAAACCCGCAGTGCCGACCTGGGCGTGCTGTTTGGCGTAAATGCCGTATTGACCGACAACATCAGCGATGTGCTGCATATCGGTCAGCAAGTGCAGCCAGAATACGATTTCTGAGCTTATGCGGTGGCAAGTGCGCGGGTTTTGCGGTTGCCGTCTGCATTAATCCCTGGTTGTGCCGCGCTCGCCCTTTGAGGCGGCCGCAGCGATAGCGCCTTTGGCCGTTGTTATGCAACAGCCCGATTATGGGCAGGCATGGCGCAGGCATGGAAGCCGCCAATACTGCCACAGTTGCACCCTTGAATTTATCTTCGCCGCCCCCAAGTGGGGGGTAACTATATTGATTTGATGCAGGAGTAGAAATGACACAGGAATTTGATCCTAACAAGAACCAGGCCCCCAAGGCTGACAACGAACAAACCACTCAGGCTGAGGTTGCCGACACTGAACAGCCTGACCAGGACGCGGTAAATACGCCGACAGACGATCTGGAAGCCAAATATACCGAACTCGAAGCCAAAGTCAGCCAGTATCATGATCAGTTGCTGCGTGCTCATGCCGAAATGGAAAATGTACGCCGCCGTGCCCAGGATGATGTGTCCAAGGCGCGTAAATTCGGTACCGAATCTTTTGCAGAAAGCCTGGTTCCCGTTCGTGACAGCCTTGAAGCCGCGTTGGCGCTGGAAGACCAGTCGTTTGAATCACTCAGGGAAGGGCTTGAGACCACCCTGCGTCAACTGACAGCCGCCTTTGATCGCAATAATCTTAAGGAAGTGGCTCCCGCCGCAGGGGACAAGTTTGACCCGCATGTGCATCAGGCCATTTCTACTGTTCCAGCCGATGTGCCATCAGGCACGGTCGCCACTACGTTGCAAAAAGGCTATACCATTGCCGATCGGGTCCTGCGTCCTGCGCTGGTCACCGTCTCGGCGGGCCAGGGGTAAATATAATGCGCCGGCAGACCCAGGTCTACCGGCCGTTTTTCTGTCCAAATGACGGTTTGTGATCAAAAAACGTGCCAGAAATGCAAAAAAATCACAAAAATCGGGTTTTTTTCTCTTGAAATCGCAAACCGCCAGCCCCACGTACTAGACAACGAAAGATCCTGTGTCGCGAATCTCGCAAGCAGGATCCATTATTTTGAATTATTTGATAATAGGGTAGACTCAAATGGGAAAAATCATTGGTATTGACTTGGGTACCACCAACAGCTGTGTGGCAGTATTGGATGGCGATAAGGTCAAAATTCTGGAAAACGCAGAAGGCACACGCACGACCCCATCCATTATTGCCTACATGGAAGACGGTGAAACGCTGGTTGGCGCACCTGCCAAACGTCAGGCAGTGACCAATCCGACAAATACACTTTACGCAGTCAAGCGTCTGATCGGCCGCAAATTCGAAGAAAAAGCCGTGCAAAAAGACATTGACCTGATGCCTTACACGATTGTCAAGGCTGACAACGGTGATGCATGGGTCGAAGCTCGCGGCAAGAAAATGGCGCCTCCACAGGTTTCCGCTGAAGTGCTGCGCAAAATGAAAAAGACTGCCGAAGACTATCTGGGCGAAGAAGTGACTGAAGCCGTTATCACGGTGCCAGCCTACTTCAACGACAGCCAGCGCCAGGCAACCAAAGATGCAGGCCGCATTGCCGGTCTGGAAGTCAAACGGATCATCAACGAGCCAACTGCGGCTGCCCTGGCTTTTGGCCTGGACAAGACCGAAAAAGGCGACCGCAAGATTGCGGTGTATGACCTGGGTGGCGGTACCTTTGACGTTTCCATTATCGAAATTGCCGACGTTGATGGCGAGAAACAGTTCGAAGTGCTGTCTACCAATGGTGACACCTTCCTGGGCGGCGAAGACTTTGACCAGCGTATTATCGATTACATCATTGCCGAGTTCAAAAAGGAACAGGGCGTTGACCTGAGCAAAGACGTGCTGGCGCTGCAACGCCTGAAAGAAGCGGCTGAAAAGGCCAAAATCGAGCTGTCTTCCGCAACGCAGACTGAAGTTAACTTGCCATACATCACTGCTGATGCATCTGGTCCGAAACACCTGACCCTGAAGATTACCCGCGCCAAACTGGAAGCGCTGGTTGAAGATCTGATTGAACGCACCATTGCGCCTTGCCGTACAGCGGTTACCGACGCTGGTGTCAAAGTGTCAGATATCGACGACGTGATCCTGGTCGGTGGTATGACCCGCATGCCAAAAGTGCAGGAAAAAGTCAAAGAGTTCTTCGGCAAGGACCCACGTAAAGACGTGAACCCTGACGAAGCCGTGGCTGCTGGTGCTGCGATTCAGGGCTCGGTGCTGTCCGGTGATCGTAAAGACGTGCTGCTGCTGGATGTGACACCATTGTCCCTGGGTATTGAAACCCTGGGTGGCGTCATGACCAAAATGATCCAGAAAAACACCACGATCCCAACCCGCTTTACGCAGACATTCTCTACAGCAGAGGACAATCAGCCTGCCGTGACCATCAAGGTGTTCCAGGGTGAGCGTGAAGTGGCCGCCGGTAACAAGGGGCTGGGCGAGTTCAATCTGGAAGGTATTCCACCTGCTGCACGTGGTCTGCCACAAATTGAGGTGACGTTTGACATCGATGCCAACGGTATTTTGCACGTTTCAGCAAAAGACAAAGGCACCGGCAAGGAAAACAAAATCACGATCAAGGCAAACTCCGGTCTGACCGAAGACGAGATTCAACGCATGGTCAAGGACGCCGAAGCACACGCTGACGAAGATCATCGTGTCGCCGAGCTGGCCCAGACCCGTAATCAGGCCGATGCGCTGGTTCACTCAACCCGCAAGTCACTGACTGAATATGGCGACAAGCTGGAAGCGGCCGATAAGGAAGCGATCGAAGCGGCACTCAAAGAGCTCGAAGAAGTGCTCAAAGAGGGCGATAAGGCTGCGATCGATGCCAAGGTTGAAGTGCTGACAACCGCATCCCAGAAGCTGGGCGAGAAAATGTATGCGGACATGCAGGCCCAGGCGCAAGCCCAGGGTGAGCCTGGTGCTGAGCAGGCCCAGCCAGCAGACGACAACGTTGTTGACGCTGACTTCAAAGAAGTGAAACGCGACGACAAATAATGCAGGTTGTCTGATTAGAAAAACCCGGCCGGTCTGAAAAATGACAGGGCCGGGTATTGTTTTTTATATATTTAAAAAGAAATCAAAGGCGTATAACGATGGCAAAACGTGATTACTACGAAGCCCTGGGTCTGGCCAAAAACGCTTCGGACGAGGACATCAAGAAGGCGTATCGCAAACTCGCCATGAAGTATCACCCGGATCGCAACCCGGACAGTCACGAGGCAGAAGAAAAATTCAAGGAAGCCAAGGAAGCCTACGAAATCCTGTCCGATCCGCAGAAACGCGATGCCTATGACCGCTATGGTCATGCGGGCGTAGATCCCAATGCAGGCATGGGCGGCGCCGGCGGTGCCGGCTTCGGAGATGTCTTTGGTGACATCTTCGGCGACATCTTTGGCGGTGGCGGCGGCGGACGGCGAGGCGGTGGCCCGCAAGTATTTCGCGGCGCCGATCTGCGCTATCGGCTGGATATTACTCTTGAGCAAGCTGCCAAGGGGATGGAAACCGAGATTCGCGTACCTAGCTGGGAAAATTGTGATGTCTGTCACGGCTCCGGCGCCAAACCCGGCACCGAACCTACGACCTGCCACACCTGCCATGGCGCAGGCGCAGTGCGTATGCAGCAGGGCTTTTTCAGCGTCCAGCAAACCTGCCCGACCTGCCACGGTACCGGCAAGGAAATCAAAGATCCGTGCACGGCATGTGATGGTGTAGGCCGCAAGCGCAAGAACAAAACCCTGCAGGTCAAGATCCCAGCCGGGATCGATGACGGGATGCGTATTCGCTCGGGTGGTAACGGCGAGCCGGGCGTCAATGGTGGCCCTGCGGGCGACCTGTATGTCGAAATTTCCATCAAGGAACACAGTATTTTCAAACGTGATGGCGACGATCTGCACTGTGAAGTGCCGCTACCGTTTGTGACTGCAACCCTGGGTGGCGATCTGGAAGTGCCCACATTGGGTGGCAAAGGCGAAATTACGGTTCCTGAAGGCACGCAGACCGGCAAGGTTTTCCGTTTGCGCGGCAAGGGCATCAAGGGTGTTCGGGCGTCCTATCCGGGTGACCTGTATTGCCACGTAGTTGTCGAAACACCCATTCGGTTGAGCGACGAACAGAAGGCGCTGTTGCGGCAGTTCGAGACCTCGCTTAACGATGGAGGCGATCGCCATTCCCCAAAGAATAAGTCCTGGACCGACAGAGTGAAAGATTTTTTCAGCTGATCACTGAACATGCCTGTCCAGGCTGCGGTTCCTATTTAGAATGCACGTATCACTACGTGCATTTTTTTTGCATGAGTTTGTGTTTGCTACGTTCAATATCGGGGAGTATGTCATATGTCATCAACGAGCAGTCTTCGTTTTGCGCTTGCAGCCAATCGCCTGCACCATGCAACGCCTGATGCGGGGCTGTTTACCTGGCTCAAGGCGTCATCCGAGACGATTCGCGAACTGGATATAGAACTACATACCGTTGGCCGTACGTATGACGCCATCCAGCGCGAAGGTTTCCTGTCGGGTTACCGGAAAAATATCCGCTATCCATACGGACGAGAAGGGGGGCTGATGAAGCTGGTATCACGCGTAACCATTCATGAAGCAACGCCCATTACACTGGATGGCGCCATTTATCTTATTGATCCGGTGGACCCTTCCTCGATTTTTCCCGAGGCGCTGGCGCTCAAGCGGCAGTGCATTACGCACGGCAAGCCATTTATTTCAACTGTGGCTGGCGCCATCGAATGGATGGAAGTCGAACGGGTGTTGGCTGGGCTCGATCCCCTGTCCGACTGCCTGTCGTCCGACGTGATTCGCGGACAGACCCTGGCGTTGATTTCCCACGATGCGCTCAAGGCGGAAATGGTCGCCTATGCCTCGCAGTATTTCGAGATACTGTCGCTGTTCGAACGTCGTGTTGCCACTGGCACCACCGGCGGGCTGCTGAACGAACTGGCCTGGTCCAAGGGCTGGCCGGCAGGCAAACCCTGGGTAGACCGCTATCTGAGCGGTCCATTGGGAGGGGATGCGCAAATTGCCGATCTGGTGCTGGACAGAAAATGCCAGCGGGTCATCTTTTTTGAAGACCCGCATGTTGCCAGACAGCATGAAGCAGATATTCAGTTGCTGGAACGCGCAGTGCGAGTGGTAACGCACGACGCGACCTGCGCCACCGCAAGGCAAGTGGCCCGCAAATGGGCGGATGCCGTGCAACGCGCCAACGCTGTATAGGCGCGTGTGCCGGGGCTGTATCGACTGAAAGCTGATCGCTGCAGGATGCGGTAGCGCGCAAGCAGGCGTTGTCGCCTTGCCGGTTCGATATCAGCAACCGGGCTTGCGTTTGGCGTGCGTGCTCTGCATCAAATTCGGCCGCAGACAGTTTTCGATATATAATCGACTATATATCGAGTTGGACCAGCCATCATGAACGTTTCAGGCACCGGGACCCGATACCTCTTCAATGTTCATTTTTTGCAGGAAGCCATGAAACAAAATAATATTCGCAGGTATCGCCGGGTGCATGCGCTGGCCGTCGGTCTGGTTTTTTCGGTCGCATCGCTTGCGGCTGGTGCCGACACGCTGACCGTGTCGGCCGCTTCCAGCCTGACTAATGTATTTAAGGAAGTGGCAGCGGCATACAGCAAAGCCCATCCAGATACCCACATTCAGTATAACTTTGCCGCCTCGGGGGCGCTGGTGCAGCAGATCCGCCAGGGCGCCCCGGTGGATGTATTCGCTTCTGCCGACCAGAAAAGCATGGATGACGCAGCTAAAGGCGGCCTGCTTGATGAAGCAACTCGAAAAAATTTCGTACGTAATGAAGTGGTGCTGATCGTCCCGGCCTCCTCCAACGGCGCAGTCAGAGATCTGCAGAGCCTGGAGGCCTCGGCAGTCAAGAGAATCGCCGTGGGCAACGTGGCCAGCGTGCCTGTCGGCCGTTACACCCGCGAAGGCCTGGAAAAAAGTGGTCAGTGGGATAAGCTCGCGTCCAAATTCATTTTTGCCGAGAATGTACGCCAGGTGCTGGACTACGTCTCGCGTGGCGAAGTGCAGGCCGGATTTGTCTATGCCACCGATGCCGCCGTGCGCAGCGACAAGGTCAGCGTGGTGCAGACCTTGCCGATCAATACGCTCGTCAGCTATCCGGTTGCCGTCATCAAGTCTTCGGCCCACGCGGCGCAAGCCCGTTCGTTCGTGCAGTTTCTTGATTCTGCACCGGCACAGGCCATCTTTGCCAATGCTGGCTTCAAAAAGCCCTGATCTCAATACGTTATGGAACCCGTCTGGATCCCCTTGCTGATTTCCCTGAAGGTTGCCGGTTTTGCAATTCTGATCAATCTTGTCCTGGGCATTGGCACGGGCTGGTTGCTGGCGCGTCGCGCCTTTCCCGGGCGGGACCTGCTCGATACCATCCTGACCCTGCCAATGGTGCTGCCGCCCACTATTCTTGGATACTATCTGATTGTGCTTCTGGGGCGCTATGGCTGGCTGGGGCGCTATCTTGATCAATGGTTTGGCATACAACTGATCTTTACCTGGCAGGGTGCAGTGGTGGCCGCGGTCGTGGTTTCGTTTCCGCTGGTATTTAAGCCAGCGCGCGCCGCCTTCGAAAGTGTTGACAGCAATTATGAAGATGCCGCCCGGGTGTTGGGACTGAACGAGGTGGCGCTGTTTTTGCGCGTTACCTTGCCGCTGGCCTGGCGCGGCATTCTTGCAGGTTTGCTTTTGGCGTTTGCACGCGCGCTGGGCGAGTTCGGTGCCACACTCATGATTGCCGGCAATATCCCCGGGAAAACCCAGACGCTTTCCATTGCGGTATATGAAGCCGTGCAGGCGGGGGCCGATGCGCAGGCCAATTTCATTGTGGCGATCATCTCAATTGTATGCGTTATCATTCTGTTTTCCGCAAGATATCTGGCGCCGCGCCGTTTGGAGCAGCAATGAGATCCGCAATGAGACCGACAGCAGTGGCGCCCGATGAGGGCCAGCGGGGTGCAGATTCTGTTATGAATCAGCCCGATACGCCGTTTGTGCTTGATGTGTCCATTCGCCGTCAAATGCCTCTTGCGCAACATGGTTTTACACTGGATGTAGAATTTTCTGCGCGTACCCGGCGCATTGTGATTCAGGGCCCGTCTGGTGCCGGCAAAAGCATGACATTGCGCGCTCTGGCTGGGTTGATGACACCGGACAGCGGTCGGGTTGTGCTGAACCAGGATGTCTTGTTCGATTCTGCTGCGGGCATTGCCAAAACACCCCGGGAACGGCACATATCCTACCTTTTCCAGGACTATGCGTTGTTTCCTCATTTGACGGTGCGGCAAAACGTAGCTTTCAGCCTTAGCCGCGGTTTGTTGAACCCGGCGCGCAATGCCTGGCGTGAACAAACGGATTATTGGCTGGATAAAATGCATATGCAAGCCTATGCTGATCGCTATCCGGAACAGCTTTCCGGCGGACAAAAGCAAAGGGTCGCGCTGGCGCGGGCACTGGCCAGCCGTCCGCGCCTGCTGTTGCTTGACGAGCCTTTTGCCGCGCTGGACACTAACTTGCGACAGCACCTGCGTCAGGAGATCAGCCAGTTGCAATCACAATTGCAATTGCCTTTGATTTTGGTCACACATGATCCTGTTGATGTGGCTGTTTTTGGAGATCTGCTGCTGCATGTTCATAACGGCAGTATTCGTGAGCGGGGGACCGCATGACCCGGCGGCGAGCACCTGCTGGGGAATCTGCCGGCGCCCCTGAGCCGGCAACCCATTCTTCGGCGAGCACAGACACGGTCGTTGAGCGTTCACGACCACGACTGAATGTGCGTACGGCAATTGGCTTTGGTCTTGAGCAGCACGACCTTGCCGATGAACGCGATCTGCAATTGCTGGGTCACGTCAAGCAGCTGGGTTCCATTACTGCCGCGGCCAAAGCTGCTGGAGTCACTTATAAAACGGCCTGGGACAGGCTGCGCAATCTGCAGACTCGTCTTGGTCAGGCCGTTGTCATTGCCGCCAAGGGCGGGCGCGGCGGCGGACGCACACTGCTGAGTGAAAAGGGGCAGGCGCTGCTGCAGTATTATGAACAACTGCGCAGGCAACAGGACCACGCCGTTGAGCCCGACGTTGAACTGGATGCTGTGGGTGGTCTGGCAGCACGCCCGTTACCCCTGCGAAAAACCAGTGCGCGCAATCATTTGCAGGGTGTGGTCGCGACCATTGAGCGCGATGGCATGCGCGACACAATCGGCGTCGGACTGCACGACTCGCTGCAAGTGAACGTGAATATTACGCACGCCAGCACGCAGGCGCTGGGTCTGAAAAAGGGCGTGGCCGTCTATTTGCTCATCAAAGCGCCGTCAATCCGGTTCGCCCGGCAGCAGCATGTGCGGCAGAATGAATTTTGCGGGCTTATCCGCAGTACCCGGCGCATGCACAATCAACAGGAGCTCGAGGTGCAGATTGCGCCCGACGTTCACCTGATTGCCGTTGCGGGCCAGGATCAGGCACAGCCCTTGCGCAAGGGAGACCAGATCTGGGTTCATATCGATCCCGACGCGGTGATTCTGGGCGTCGATTGAAAGGGTGTGTTCAGCACGGACATGTTTATTTGTCCGGCAGGGATGCGCCAGTCGATGTTGTCGCCAGATAGAAAAATGCCGGGATGCGCCGATAATAGAGAAAAAAGATTATTTCGACAATTGCCGCATGGCCGCTTCGATACCCGTCATGGTGACCGGATACATGTGGTTCTGCATGATATTGCGAATGACATCAATTGACTGCCGATACTGCCAGTAGGCTTGTGGTTCGGGATTGAGCCAGATGGACTTGGGCCAGGCGTCCAGGATGCGGGCCAGCCAGACGGCGCCAGCCTCTTTGTTGTAGTGTTCCACCGAACCACCGGGGTGGACGATCTCGTATGGGCTCATGGTGGCGTCGCCCACGAAAATAACACGCCAGTTGGCATTGTAGGTTCGCAGCAACTCCCAGGTGTCGGTATATACACGGCGCCCGCCTGTGTCATAGCGCCAGAAACGCTCATAGGGGCAGTTGTGAAAATACCAGACTTCCAGGTTGCGAAACTCCGTTCGCGAGGCTGAAAACAGTTCCTCGACGCGCGCGATGTGATCATCCATGCTGCCACCAACATCCAGAAGCATCAGCACATTGACTGCATTATGCCGCTCCGGCACCATTTTGACATCAAGAAAACCGGCGTTGCGCGCCGTGCTGCGAATGGTGTCGTCCAGATCCAGTTCTTCTGCAGCGCCTTCCCGGGCAAAGCGGCGCAAGCGCCGCAGGGCTACCTTGAAATTGCGTGTGCCCAGTTCCTGTTGATCGTCATATTCCCGAAAACGGCGTTCTTCCCACACCTTGACTGCGGTCCGGTTGCCTGCAGACGGGCCGCCAACGCGGATGCCTTCCGGATGATAACCACTATTGCCAAACGGTGATGTACCGCCGGTGCCCACCCATTTGCTGCCTCCGGCATGGCGTTCTTTCTGCTCGTTCAGACGTTCTTTGAACATCTCCATGAGCTTGTCCCAGCCGTGCTTTTCAAGCGCCGCTTTCTCTTCGGGCGTCAGGTTTTTCTGCATCTGGCTGATCAGCCAGTCCAGCGGAATGTCGGGGCCGGCGGGCAGGGTGGCGGGCAGCTTTTTGACAAATAGGGCAAAGGCCTGGTCAAAGCGGTCAAAAAGCGTTTCGTCCTTGACCAGCGTCAGGCGCGCAAGATGATAGAAGTCATCCAGAGACGGCGGCATGACGCGCTCGCGCAGGACTTCGAGCAGGGTCAGGTATTCCTTGACCGAGACCGGAATCTTGTGATTTTTCAGGTGATAGAAAAAATCGATAAACATAGTAGGCTTGTCACCCCGAAACCAGCACGCCTGATTAGCGCCGTGTCTGACGGGCCAGACCCGACAGGCGTTCCAGCAGGCTGATGTCCTGCTCGTTCTTGAGCAGCGCGCCGGCCATCACGGGAACCGAGGTTGCCGCGTGGGCATCAATGCGGGCTGCGTCGATGTCTTCGGCCAGCAACAGGGCCAGCCAGTCCAGGAATTCGGACGTAGACGGTTTTTTCTTTAGGCCCGGCGCATCGCGCAGCATGAAAAAGTGATCCATCGCGGCGCGCAGAATGTCGGTTTTGACTTCCGGGTAGTGCACCTTGACGATTTCACGCAGCGTATCGCGGTCGGGGAACTGGATGTAATGGAAAAAGCAGCGGCGTAAAAAGGCGTCAGGCAGTTCCTTTTCGTTGTTGGAGGTGATAATGACCAGCGGTCGATGTTTGGCACGAATAGTCTGGCCGGTTTCATACACATGAAACTCCATCTGGTCCAGTTCGCGCAGCAGGTCGTTGGGAAATTCGATATCGGCCTTGTCTATTTCATCGATCAGCACCACGGTAGGCACATCGGATTCGAAGGCCTGCCATAGCACGCCTTTGCGAATGTAGTTGGCAATGTCGCGAACCCGTTCGTCACCCAGCTGCGAGTCGCGCAGGCGCGAGACGGCATCGTATTCATACAAGCCCTGATGTGCTTTGGTAGTGGATTTCACATGCCATTGCAGCAACGGATAGCCCAGGGCGCCGGCCACTTCTTCGGCCAGCATGGTTTTGCCCGTACCCGGCTCACCCTTGATCAACAGCGGCCGTTGCAGTGTAAGGGCGGCATTGACAGCCAGTTTGAGATCGTCAGTGGCAACGTAACGTTCAGTACCGCCAAAGCGGCTGGGATTCGAAGAAGATTGGCTTGGTTTCATTTCAATTCTGCAACAAAATAGGGATGATTTGAGCATCTGATCCTCAATACTACCCTAATCTAGATCAATTATGTCGTACAATCTGAAGCTTTAAAGCTGATCTGACCCGCTGGCAGTCTCGCGGTACGTTCAATCTCGACATTCGCTAACAAAAGAGCAAAATATGAAGTTATCCGCTTTCAAGCGCTCAGTTGCTGCGCTCGCCATTGTGGTTCCCTGTGCCTTCTTTAGTCAGGCATTTGCCCAGCAGGCCGCTGCTCCCAAAGGGGACATCGAAGCTGCCAAAGGTAAAATCTCCATGTGTATTGGTTGTCACGGCATTCCTGAATACCGCGCCAGCTTTCCCGAAGTCTATCGGGTTCCCATGATTTCGGGCCAGAATGCGGACTACATTGTTGCTGCATTGAAAGAATACAAATCCGGTGCCCGGACTTTCCCTTCCATGGTCGCTATCGCAAAAAGCCTGTCTGATCAGGATATGCTGGATATTGCAGCCTATTTCTCTCAAGTAAAATAATCCGGGAACTGATATGAAACGCGTCTCTATTTTATTGTCAGGTGCCGTATGCGCACTCGTGGGTATCGCATCTGCTCAGGCTGCAGATCTGGCTGCCGGCAAGGCCGCATTTGAGAAGAACGGTTGTGTGGCCTGTCACGGCGCCGCCGGCGACAAAACCATTGCACCGATGTACCCCATTCTGGCTGGCCAGCATGATGATTACCTGGTCCATGCCCTGACTGCATACCAGCGTGGTGTAAGCAATGCGCCCAATTCTGCCAATATTCGCAAAAATCCGATCATGGGCAACGAAATCAAGAAACTGGGTTCAGCCGATATCGTCAATATCGCAGCATGGCTTTCCGCACAGAAAGGTCCGCTGACACACAACCGCAAATAAACTGACCTGCGGTCATTACGATCGGAATATTGCAGTTGTAGATTATTGCTGTTGTCATATAGGTGCCGTCATACATATGCATGCACGAGTGCCAGACAAAAAAACCGGAATGTATGTTCCGGTTTTTTTTCGTCCTGGCGTGGGCAGCAGGTTCACAGGCCGATAGGTCTGACGCCTTGACCGCATCTCCCATCTCCGATCTCCCTTCGCACAAAGTGTTCAATGCACTAACCCAGTGCGCTGGACTTGTGCATGACAGCAGCCTGTCTGGTTGTTGTCTGCGACAGGCGCAAGAAGGGTATCAGAAGAGGTGGTCTATCGGCTCCACATCGGCAACGTTAATGCCTGGTTGAATGCTGGCGCAGCAGTTCCAGGTAATGGTCGGTGTCCAGCGGTTTGCCCAGTCGCTGTGATTCCCAGATAACCTGGCCCAGGCACTCCATGATTTCGTGCATAGCGTGATGTTCGTCGCTGCGGGCAGCCAATTGCTCATAGATGCCGCGAATGCCTGGCGGGTGGTCGATAGATACTTGTTCGTTGATGGCCAGATGCATGGACAAATGCAAAAACGGATTGACCTGTCCTTTTTCTACCGAGAATTCCTGCAGAGCTGCATCCGGATTCTCCAGTGCAGGGTGATACTCTGGGTGTTGCAAAATCCAGGTCAGAGCCATGGACTCCATGGGCGTGAGAATTTTATTCTGACGATGTTTGGCCCAGGTTTCCGTAAAAAACTGGCGAACCTGATCGCGGGATGGATTGAACATAAAAAGAGGGCAATTAAAACCGGCGTCGTGCGATCGCGCGGGGACATGAAAAAAAACACGATGAAACAGATAGAAACAGGTAGCGGGCGCCGCCTGAATATTCGGGCCACTTATTAAGTGCCCCGTCAGTTCGGATTCGTCATACTTGCTGCCACTGACTGATACCTCATCATACCACGGCCATTGCAGGGGTGCTCGCGTGACAGGATCGGTTTTTTTATGCTATCTGATTGCCCCGGGCGCAAGGAGCTACACGTGTTTACTCCCAATCTGTCGATTTTGCGTGGGCCCTGTATGCCGCAATTTTTGCGACATGAAACGCTGGCCGACATCTTTGAAACCACGGCAGCCACCTACCCAGAACATATCTGCCTTATCGACGGCTCGCAGCGGCTAACCTATCGCCAGGTAAATGACAGGGCAGATTTGATGGCCCATCATTTGTTATCCGCCGGTGTTGCACCGGGTGATATTGTCGGCCTATGGCTGGAGCGGGGCAGCCAGTTGTTGATCGCGCAACTGGCTATTACCAAGGCGGGGGCTGCGTGGCTTCCCTTTGATATTGACACGCCTGCCGAGCGAGTAGCGGTCTGCCTTGAAGACGCCGATGCACGGGGTATTATTGCCGACAAGCAATATATCAATTCAGGTAAGTCGGGCAGCGACATAACGCAATGGCATCCCGGGAATCTGACTGTCAATGTCGGCCGGCACATGCTGCGACGGCAGGGTGTGCTGCCGTCCGATCCCGCGTACTTGATCTATACGTCAGGCTCTACCGGCAAGCCCAAAGGCATTGCGATTCGTCATGAGAATATCTGCCCATTCCTGCGCAGTGAAAATCATATATTGGGGATCGCCCATTTTGACTTGGTGTATCAGGGGTTTTCTGTGGCCTTTGATATGTCGTTCGAGGAAATCTGGATTTCCTGGCTGGCCGGCGCCAGCCTCTGGATTGCGCCCAAACAGGTGGCTGCTGATCCGGTCGGGCTGCCTACAGTTTTGCAACAATCCGGTGTGACCGTATTGCACGCGGTTCCGACGCTACTGGCCATGTTTGCAGAGGTCCCGGAAAGTCTGCGGATTATCAATATGGGCGGTGAAATGTGTCCGGATGCGCTGGTGGCCAAGCTGGATAATGGCCGCATTCGCCTTTTCAATACGTATGGGCCGACAGAGGCGACCGTGTCTGCAACGCTCGAGCAACTGTCGATCGACAAGCCGGTGACTATTGGCACGCCTTTGCCCAATTATGGATTGGCGGTGATCGATGACCAGCAGCAACTGGTGCCTGTCAACGAGGTCGGGGAACTCTGTATTTTTGGACCTGGCGTGGCGCATGGCTATCTGGGACGTACCGATCTGACCGCGGAGAAATTTCTTGTCAACCCTTTTGCTCAAGGGGAGCAGGAAGCGCGGCTGTATCGAACCGGTGATCTGGCGCGAATATTGCCAGGCGGAACAATTGAGTGCCTGGGACGCGTGGACGATCAGATCAAGATCCGCGGCTTTCGCGTTGAGCTTGGTGAAATCGAAGCGGCGCTTGCAGAGCAAACGGGCGTGGCAACTGCGGCGGTCCTGGTGCGTACGATTGCGGGCGTGGACCAGTTGGTGGCATGGATTGTGGTTGATCCCGGACAGGAAAAACTATTGGCTTCGGGCGCCACCTTGCGCAATATCCTGAAAACGCGTCTGCCAGCCTACATGGTTCCCGCTTTTTTTGAATATACCGACAGCGTGCCACGTCTGGTTTCTGGCAAGATCAATCGCCATGCGCTGGCGCAGATGCCAGTACACATCGGGCCAGATGCCGGTCTTGAGTCTGACGAACCGCAGAATGACGCGCAAAAAAACCTGTTCGATGTATTGCGCTCGCTATTTCCCGGACAAGCAATTCGTTTGCAGGCCGATTTTTTCTCGGATATGGGCGGGCATTCCTTGCTGGCCGCGCAATTGGTATCGCTTGTTCGCAGCGTGCCCAGATATGCTGCACTGACGGTGCAGGATGTATATCAGAAGCGTACCGTGCAGGCCATCGGCGACTGTATGCAACGCGCCGATTCGCAACAATCGGCTGCGCCAGCGCAGGCGCCATTTTCACCTGCGCCAAGCAATACCTGGCGCCGCCGGCTGGTCTGCGGCATCGCCCAGTTTGCTGCTGTGCCATTCTTGATTACGTTATCCATCATGCAGTGGCTGGCTCCCTTTTTTACTTACCATAATCTGACGGGTGAAATGTACGACAGCACCTGGTATGCCATCGGGATGTCATTCATTGTCTTTATAGCGGTCTATCTGCTTAGTTTTGTGCTGGCAATCCTGGGCAGGCAATTGCTTACTGCGGGACTAAAACCCGGTCGTTATCCCCTTTGGGGATTCACCTTTTTTCGTTGGTGGCTGTCGGATCGGCTGGCCAATGTGGCGCCGCTTTATTTGATCGCCGGAACACGCATCTATGCTGCCTACTTACGATGCATGGGCGCACGTATCGGGCGCGAAGTCATGCTCAGTTCCATGACCGTTCGTGTGCCTTCAATGCTCACGATCGAAGAGGGCGCCAGTGTAGGTGCAGAGGTCCATATTGAAAACGCCCGGGTACAGAACGGACAACTGGTGCTGGGGAACACGCATATTGGCAAAAACGCTTATGTTGGTTCCTACTGTGTGCTCGAAGGCAATACCGGCATTGCACAGGACGGCAGATTAAACGGCTTGTCTTCGCTTTATGACGGGCAGCAGATTGGCGCTGCCCAGGTCTGGGAGGGATCGCCTTCGCGAATGATTGCCAGCGATTATTGTTCTGCCTTGCCACCACGGCCCGCGCCTGGCCCGGGCCGGATTGCTTTTGAATGGCTTTTTTATGCGTTGGGTAGCCTGTTCATTGCCTTGCTCTTTTTTACGCCCCTGTTTCCCACCTTCATATTCATCGACCTGCTGGATCCGAATTTTGATTATGACAATTTCCTGTTATCGGGAATGAAATATTTCATCATTGCCATTCCGGCGTCATTCGTGCTGATTCTATTTACTGCACTGCTCTCGGCATTGGTGCGCTGGCTGGCCTTGCCCAAAATGCAGCCGGGACGGTACTCGGTGTATAGCGCGCTGTATTATCGCAAATGGCTAATCAACCAGATACAGGCGGCCAGCCTGCATACCCTGCATGGTGTATATGCAACGATATTCGCCTCGTCATGGTACCGCCTGCTGGGGGCACGGATCGGCAAGAATGCCGAAATTTCAACCATCATGGGGGCGGCGCCCAATATGCTTACGCTGGGCGACGATGCATTCATTGCCGATGCCGTCATGCTGGGTGACGACGAAGTGGATGGGGGCTGGATGACCATTCGCAACACCGTCATCGGCCATCGCAGCTTTATCGGCAATGGTGCCTACGTACCGGACGGGACAGTGGTCGCGCCCAATGTGCTGATTGGCGTGCAAACACGTGCACCGCAAAGCGAGCAGATGAGGCCGGGCGACACCTGGTTTGGTTCGCCACCGATCATCCTGCCTGCCCGTGAAATGATGACGCGGTTTGATGAACAGTCGACCTTTCGTCCCACCGTCGGACGTCGCCTGGGTCGTGCCTTCGTGGAATCGCTGCGCATTGTATTGCCAATGGCATTTACCATTTGCGCCGGCTACCTGATCGTTTATGATGTGGTTCGTTACGAATCCATGGTTTCAGTCGTGCAGGCACTGCCTTCATTGATGCGCGATGGTCTTTGGTATGGTATCAGTTCCTTTGTCCTGGTCGTGTTGCTCAAATGGCTGTTGCTGCAGCGCTATCGGCCAGGCTCGGCGCCCATGTGGTCGTTGTACGTATGGGTCAGCGAGGCGGTGACGAATGTCTATGAATCAATGGCTGTTTCCAATTTTCTCGATTATCTGCGGGGCACCGTGTTTCTGCCGCTCCTGATGCGTTTGCTGGGAGTTCATATTGGCAAGGGTGTGTATCTGGACACCACGGATATGACGGAGTTCGATTGTGTACATATTGGCGATTATGCCGAACTTAACGGTTTGTCCGGTCCGCAAACCCATCTGTTTGAAGATCGGGTGATGAAAATCGGGCAGGTACATATAGAGGAGGGGGTCAATCTGCGGGCGCGCACGACGATCCTGTATGGTAGTCGGGTCGGACGGGGCGCGCGGATCGGCCCGTTGACCACCGTGATGAAGGGCGAATCGATTCCTGCCAATAGTAGTTGGATCGGCTCACCCGCACAGAATTGGCATCAATCCCAGAAGCATGCCCAGAAGCATGCAGATGACGCGGTGACAGGCGTGGCAGGCAATTGCGAGACAGATGTGCGGGCTGAAACGATGGCTTGACGCGCTGTCTGCCTGTTCACAAAAGACCGCAAGGAAGCGGGCACGGCCTGTGCTTACCATATTTTGTTTGGATATGGGGGATTCCCACCGCAAAACAGCCGTTTTTCAGTTAAACTAATATGTCTTATATAAGACTCGTTTATCCAACGATTGTCTTCATGTTTTTTACTTGTGGGTTACGGAGCCAGCATGTCTTACCAGCACATTAAAGTCCCTTCATCGGGCGAAAAAATCACGGTCAACGCCGACTTTTCTCTGAATGTCCCTGACCAGCCGATCATCCCATTCATCGAAGGCGACGGCACTGGTGCCGATATCACGCCTGTGATGCTCAAGGTTGTGGACGCTGCGGTCGAAAAAGCTTACAGCGGTAAACGCAAAATCCACTGGATGGAAATCTACGCTGGTGAGAAATCCACAAAAGTATATGGCTCAGACGTCTGGCTGCCTGAAGAAACACTGGAAGCGGTCAAGGATTACGTGGTTTCCATTAAGGGTCCGCTGACTACGCCTGTTGGCGGCGGTATCCGTTCGCTGAACGTGGCGCTGCGCCAGCAGCTGGATCTGTATGTCTGCCTGCGTCCGGTACGCTACTTCAAGGGTGTCCCTTCACCTGTACGTGAGCCGGAAAAAACCGATATGGTTATTTTCCGTGA
This sequence comes from Advenella incenata, assembly GCF_004217095.1. Classification (GTDB taxonomy): domain Bacteria; phylum Pseudomonadota; class Gammaproteobacteria; order Burkholderiales; family Burkholderiaceae_B; genus Advenella; species Advenella incenata. Next base: position 183,937 of record NZ_SHKO01000003.1, read on the forward strand.
GAACTCCGAAGACATCTATGCCGGTATCGAATTCGAAGCAGAATCTGACCAGGCCAAGAAACTAATAGCGTTCCTGCAGAACGAACTGGGCGTCAAGAAAATCCGTTTCCCCCAGACTTCCGGTATCGGTGTGAAGCCCGTATCACGAGAAGGCACTGAGCGCCTGGTGCGCAAGGCTATCCAGTACGCGATCGACAATGACAAGCCAAGCGTGACCATTGTTCACAAAGGCAACATCATGAAGTTCACCGAAGGTGGCTTCCGTGACTGGGCCTACGAACTGGCACAGAAAGAATTCGGCGCCGAGCTGATCGATGGCGGCCCATGGAGCAAAATCAAGAATCCACGCACAGGCAAAGAAATCATCATCAAGGATTCCATCGCCGACGCCTTCCTGCAACAAATCCTGTTGCGTCCGGCCGAGTACTCTGTGATCGCCACATTGAACCTTAACGGCGACTACGTGTCCGACGCGCTGGCCGCCCAGGTGGGTGGTATTGGTATCGCTCCTGGCGCCAACCTGTCCGACTCCGTTGCCATGTTTGAAGCAACCCACGGCACAGCGCCCAAATATGCTGGCAAGGACTACGTGAACCCAGGTTCAGAGATCCTGTCTGCAGAAATGATGCTGCGTCACATGGGCTGGACTGAAGCGGCTGATCTGATCATCTCTTCAATGGAAAAATCCATTCTGTCCAAAAAAGTCACTTATGACTTTGCCCGTCTGCTCGAAGGCGCAACGCAAGTGAGCTGCTCCGGCTTTGGCCAGGTCATGATCGAAAATATGTAATACCGGCTGACGTATTACGTCGGTTCTCAAACCCGCATGGTTCATATCATGCGGGTTTTTTGTTTTTCGATTCTCAATGCGCGGATTTCAAAAATGCAGATTTTAAATACGCAGAGCCATTCAGCTTTTCCTGCACGTCTGTGTTTGCAGGCGGCTGCGGGCAGATTACTGCTGCTCTTTCAGATGATCAATCATGCGAACTCTGATGAAAACCCGTTACTACGATGATTGGGCGAGTGGCATGAGGCCGGTTGCGCCGGGCCTGGTTGATATCAGGCCCGGCGTTTTTAATTGCCGTTTTTAAAAACAGAAGGCATGGTGCTATTCCGGCTGAATACCCGCTTGCCTGATCACGTCAGCCCAGCGGGCGGCTTCTTTTTCGAAGAATGTCCTGTGACCCTCAGAGGACCGTCTGTCGTCGTTCACAATTGAAATGCCCAATGCTTGCTGGCGTTTGATCAGTTCAGGATTTTTCAATGCGACGCGCAGGGCGGCATTGATCTTGTCTACGATTGGCCTGGGCGTACCCTTGGGTGCATAAAGCCCATGCCAGACGCTGAAATTGAACCCCGATAGTCCGGCTTCATCCAGTGTCGGCACGGAGGTCAACGCAGGTATGCTCATGCGTTTCATGCTGCTCACACCATACACTTTTACCTTTTTGCTTTCGATTTGAGGAATGCTGTTGGTTGCCTGCTCGCACATGATATCAATTTGCCCACCCATCAGATCGGTCATTGCCGGCGCAGTGCCTTTATAGGGAACAAAAGTCATCTTGCTGTTCAGTGCGCTTTGCAACATCAGGCTGCAAAGATGCGAGGCCGAGCCAACGCCTGCGTTGGCCAGATTGATGGCGCTGTCTTTTTCTGCAATGTACTTTTTCAATTGCGCAAAATCGTTGGCAGCTAACCCTGGTTTACCAATCAGGGTCGACGGTGCCTCATTGATCAGGCCCAGAAACTCAAGGTCCTCTATTTTGTAGCCCGGGTCTTTGTACAGCGAGTGTGCCGTGGCCAGGCCAATGTGATGAACCAGCAGGGTATAGCCATCATTTTTTGCCCTGGCAACGCGGGCTGTGCCGATCGTGCCGCCCGCGCCAAGGCGGTTTTCGATAACGATGGCTTGCCCCAAGGGTTCCCTGAGCGCTTCGGCGACATCGCGTGCTATTTTGTCGGAAGGCCCGCCTGCCGAGAATGGCACCACAATCGTGATGCTTTTTTCCGGATACTCGGCCAACGCGGCTGTGGCTGCAGTCGCGGCAAACAGGCCCGCAAGCAGGGTGAAGCCGAATTTAATTCGTGTTGCATTGCTGTGCATCTTGTTGTCTCCTCTATGTCGTTATTGGGGTGTTGCGGGTTATGCCGATAGTTGCTGCATGACCTGATACAGATCGGCCTTGCCTTCAAATCCGATGCCCGGTAGATCGGGCATGGTAATGAAGCCGTTCTCCACTTTCACGCTATCGGGAAAGCCGCCGAATGGCTGAAAAAGATCGGGGTATGATTCATTGCCACCCAGACCCAGGCCGGCAGCAATATTCAAGGACATCTGGTGACCGCCATGCGGGATGCATCTTGCGCGCGACCAGCCATGTTCATGCAACATGTCCAGGGTGCGCAGGTACTCGACCAGACCGTAGCTCAGGGCGCAATCGAACTGCAGCCAATCACGGTCGGCGCGCATGCCGCCGTAACGAATCAGGTTTCGCGCATCCTGCATGGAAAACAGGTCTTCACCGGTAGCCATGGGGTTTGGATAATAATTTCGCAGGGCGGCCTGCAGTTCGAAATCCAGCGGGTCGCCGGGCTCTTCATACCAGAACAGATCGTACTGGCTCAGCGCCTTTGCATAGGCGATGGCGGTGTCCAGATCAAACCGGCCATTGGCGTCCACCGCCAGTTTCTGTCCGTCTTGCAGGACGCTCAGAATGGAGTCGATTCGGCGCAAATCTTCATCCAGAGAGGCGCCGCCGATCTTTTTCTTGACGACGGTATAGCCGCGATCGATATAGCTGCGCATTTCATCCTTGAGCTTTGCGTGATCCTGGCCGGGGTAATAATATCCACCCGCCGCATACACAAAAACCCGGCGATCCGGCTGTCCGTTGCCATAGCGATCGGCCAGCAGCTGAAATAGCGGTTTACCTTCTATTTTTGCAACGGCATCCCATATTGCCATGTCGATCGTGCCGATCGCCACTGAGCGCTCGCCATGTCCGCCGGGTTTTTCGTTTGAGAACATGGTGGCCCAGATTTTGTGCGGATCCAGGTTGTTGCCCGAATCATCAATCAGCGTTGCCGGGTCCGCTTGCATAATCCTTGGGATAAAGCGTTCGCGCATCAACGTGCCCTGGCCGTATCGACCATTGGAGTTAAAGCCGTAGCCGATAACGGGCTTTCCGTCACGAATCACATCTGTGACCACCGCCACGAGACTGAGCGTCATTTTGGAAAAATCAATGTAGGCATTACGGATGGGTGAACTGATGGGCAGCGTTTTTTCGCGAATTTCAACGATTTTCATTAAGGTTCCTGAAGTCTGGGTACATGCTGTAATTGTTTGGACAGGTCTTAAGATTACGAGCAAAATGGCTTTTTATAATTCACTTATAATTAATTATCTATTTACTTAAAGTGAACAGAATAATGATCTCTGACCTGCAATTCATGGTGATATTGGCCCGGCATGGCAATTTGGCGGCAGCAGCGCGGGCGCTGAATGTGACGCCGCCGGCGGCGACCAAGCGCCTGGCCTTGCTTGAAAAGCGACTGGGTGTTCGGCTTGTCAACAGGACCACGCGAAGTTTCAGCCTGACCAGTGAAGGCGAAACCTATCGCCAGCACGCAGCACGGATATTGGGCGATATTCTGGATATGGAAGACGTTATTTCTTCAAGCCGCAAGCCGCGTGGACTGCTGCGGGTCAATGCCACGCTGGGCTTTGGCCGGACCACGATCGCTCCATTGCTGTCCGAGTTTGCCAAACGTTATCCGCAGGTCGAGGTGCAAATGGAAGTGACTGACAGACCGGTGGACCTGGTCGAAAACGGTTTTGATCTGGCCATTCGTTTTGGCGCTTTGCCAGACAAGCGGCTCAATGCCAGGCGGATTCTATCCAATCAACGGTTTCTTTGCGCTTCGCCGCTGTACCTGGAGCGCCACGGTACGCCGTCCAGCCTGGCTGACCTGGCCCATCACCGTTGCATTATTCACCGGCAGAATGATGATGCCTATGGTATTTGGCGCTTTACCCATCACGATCATAGCGAAGTGGTGAAAGTCCATGGGATGCTCTCGAGCAATGACGGCGATATTGTGCTCGGCTGGGCGCTGGATGGACACGGTATTCTGATCCGCTCCGAGTGGGATCTTGCGAAGTATCTGCAAAGTGGCCGGCTCAGGATCGTGCTGCCTGACTTTACGCTGCCGGCTGCAGATTTGTATGTTTACTATCCCAGCCAGCGCAATCTGCCCGCGCGTACCCGGGCGTTCATCGATTTTCTGGTGGTGCATTTTGACCAGCCCGGCCAGAGTGAAGGGCTGACGGAAAAATCTGCGCCGGCAGGGTGATGGTTTATTTTAGCCACCGCGCATGCGGCCAGAGGTGTGCTTCAGGGCGTTAGGGTTTTCATTGTTAGGATTGTCTATTATTGTATTCTAATGTATTCAATAGTATATTATCGTTCGAATTCTATTTCTGGAGACTAACCAATGACCTCGTTCAAACCCTGTATGCTTGCGGCCGTGCTGGCCACCACTCCGCTAGTCGCGCTTGCGGCTTATCCCGAGCAGCCCATTCGTCTTGTCGTGCCGCATCCTGCCGGGGGCTCTTCGGATATCCTGGCCCGGACGATGGCGGCCGCCATGTCAAAAGACCTGGGGCAGTCCATTGTTGTGGAAAACAAAGGCGGCGGTAACGGCGCGATTGCTGCCCAGTCGGTGGCGAGCGCCAAGCCAGACGGGTATACGCTGCTACTTGCGACAGCCAGCACACACGGGATCAACCCCACGCTGTACAGGAAGCTGAACTACGATGCCATCAAGGATTTTGCGCCGGTTACGCTGTTTGCGACCGTGCCCAATGTGCTGGTAGTGGGTAATGCACATAAGCAGATGAGCGGCCTCAAAGATCTTATTGACTATATGAAGGCCAATCCAGGAAAGACCAATATGGGCTCGGCCGGCAGTGGAACACCGGGCCATCTGGCCGGTGTCATGCTCAAGGATGCGGAGCATCTGGATCTGGTGCATGTGCCGTTCAAGGGTGGGGCGCCTGCGATCAGCGCGCTGATCGGTGGACAGACTGATTTCATGTTCACCACCATTCCCGGCGCGATCAGTCATATTAAAGCCGGATCTATCAAGGGGTTGGCGGTGTCGTCGGCCGAGCGCTCCGATGCACTGCCGGACCTGCCAACGGTTGCCGAGGCCGGTGTACCAGGATTTGAAGCCGTGTCCTGGCATGGTCTGGTGGCTCCCGCCAATACGCCGCAGCAGGTGATCGATGTGCTGTATCAGTCAGCCAGCAAGGCGCTCGCCAGCGAAGAGGTCAAAAGCAAGTTGAGCCACGAAGGGGCAAAGGCCGCCAAGATGACGTCGGCAGAATTTGGCGCTTTCATTCAGGCGCAGATCGGTAGTTGGGGCAATGCGGTCAAATCATCGGGCGCGCGCGTTGACTGATCACTTGCGATCAAGCAGGAAGCGACTGAGCCGGACCTTATAGGCCTCACTGATATGCCGGCTTGACACTTCCTGCGCCTTGTCTGGGTCGCGTTGTTCCAGGGCATTGATAATCTGCGCATGTTCTTCGCGTGCGGTTGATGGGCGACCGCTTTCACCCAGGGTGCTCTTGCCCAGCAACAGCATGGCGTTTTGCAGCACCTGTAATGTTTTGAGCAGGTAGCGGTTGTGCGCGCACTGGTACAGCGTCTGATGAAACAGCCGGTTGTTATAGGACAGGGCGGCTGGATCGTCCAGTGTCTCGTCCCGATCGATGATCTGCCTGAGCACCGCGATTTCAACGTCTGTGGCGTGGCGGGCTGCCAATGCAGCGGCCGTGCTTTCCAGGACCCGGCGCATTTCGTAAAGTTCGCCAACCATGTTCTGGTCCAGCTCGGTAATGATCAGGCCCCGCTTCGGATCGTTGGTGACCAGCCCTTCGGACATCAGCCGATTCAGCGCTTCCCGGATGGGAGTGCGGCTCAAGCCGATATCGGCGGCCAGTTCTGTTTCGCGCAAACGGGTGCCGGGCGGCAGGCTGCCGTTCTCCAGAGACTGGACAATATAGTTATATGCCTGATCGCTCAATGTGACGCCGCGATCGTTGGCTTGCTCCGAGTCGGCCTCGGAACGGTTGGGAGCTGGGGATGGTTTGGATTTTGCCATGGTGCGATTCCTTGCTGCTGTTGCTTGCTTTTAGCACAGCATAACGCAATCGAGAAGGTTTGAGGCTGTTTTTGACTTTTTTTGGCACAGTCATAAATATTTGTGTACAATAGAATACAACAGTATATTAAGTAAGGATATATAGCATGAATGACACGTTGGCGTGTGATGTTCTTGTTATCGGAGGCGGCAATGCGGCACTGTGCGCCGCGCTGTCAGCCGCTGAACAGAACGCATCAGTAATTCTGGTCGAAAGTGCGCCGCGCGCCTGGCGCGGGGGCAACAGCAGTCATACCCGCAATTTTCGCTGTATGCACAATGCGCCCACCGATGTGCTGATAGACCGTTATCAGGAAGATGAGTATTTTCAGGATGTGTTCCGGGTAACGGGCGGAGAAACCAATGAGGATATGGCGCGCTATGTGATTCGTGAAACCGAGGGCTGTACCCCGTGGATGAAGGCCAATGGCGTACGGTTTCAGCCATCGCTGGGTGGCACGCTGCATCTGGGACGCACCAATGCGTTTTTCCTGGGCGGCGGCAAGGCGCTGGTCAATGCCTATTACAAGGCGGCCGAAAAGGCCGGCGTGCAGATTCTGTACGATACGGAAGCCAAAAAACTGAATTTTTCCGATGGTAAATGTGACAGTGTAGAACTGGTCAGAAACGGCCAGGCATTGACCATCGCGGGTAAATCCGTGGTCATTGCCTCGGGCGGTTTCGAGTCCAATTTGGAATGGCTGGAAGAGGCATGGGGGCCGGCGGCACGCAATTTCCTGATTCGCGGCACCCGGTTCAACCAGGGCGTCATGCTGCGCGAGCTCATGCGTAACAAGGCCTGTATTATTGGCGACCCAACCCAGGGTCACGCCGTGGCTATCGATGCGCGGGCGCCCAAGTATGATGGGGGCATCGTCACCCGTGTAGATTGCGTCTCGCTGGGCATCGTGCTTAACAAGGAAGGGCGGCGCTTTTATGACGAAGGCGAAGATTTCTGGCCCAAACGCTACGCCATCTGGGGACGTCTGGTTGCCCAGCAACCCGATCAGATTGCCTATTGCATCATTGATTCGAAGGCCATTGGCCGGTTCATGCCCTCCGTTTTCAAGTCCATTAGTGCCGATTCCATTGAAGCGCTCGCGCAACGCCTGCAGCTGCCGGTCAAGACTGTCGTGGAAACGGTGGCCGCATTTAACGCCGCCGTTGAACCCGGTCAATTTGATCATAGCGTGCTGGACGGTTGCCGCACGCATGGTTTGCAACCGAATAAAACCAATTGGGCGCAAAAAATCGATACCGGGCCATTTTATGCGTACCCGCTGGCCACCGGAATCACCTTTACCTATATGGGGGTGAAGGTAACGAAAAAGGCGCAGGTCATCATGGACGACGAGACCTTGGCGGACAACGTTTTCGCCGCCGGTGAAATCATGGCGGGAAATATTCTGAGCAAGGGTTACGTAGCTGGTTTTGGGATGGCTATCGGAACCGTATTTGGTCGTATTGCAGGCACGGAGGCAGCAAAGCATGCAGCAGCTTGAACAACTTATCGAAGACGCCCGCAACGCAGTGGGGATCTGTAACTCCTGTCGTTATTGCGAGGGCTTCTGTGCGGTCTTTCCCGCGCTTGAGCAGCGGCTGGATTTTACCCGCGGCGATCTGCATTATCTGGCCAATTTGTGCCACAACTGCAGCGAATGCTATTACTCCTGCCAGTACGCGCCACCACATGAGTTCAATGTGAATCTGCCGGTGCAACTGGCTGCGGTACGCCAGACAACCTATCAGACGTATGCGTGGCCCGGCGCCATTGCCCGCGGTTTTGACAAAAGCGGCCTGCTGGCCAGCCTGGGGTTCCTGTTGGCGTTGGTCGTGCTGCTGGGGTTGGCGGCGCTTATCGGCGGACCGCCAATGAATGATCTGAATGGACAGTTCTATGCCATTTTCCCGCATGGTGTGCTGGCCACGGTTTTCGGATTGGCGGCATTGTGGGTCGTTCTCGCCATGGGCATGGGGTTTCGCAATTTTCTGAAGGATGTGGGCGAGACGCCCTCGTTGCTGCTGACCTGGGCGCATGTCCGTCAGGGGCTGTCGGACGCGTTAAGCCTGAAGTATCTGCATGGCAATGTGAAGACCGGCTGCACTTACCCGGACGATAATATTTCACCCTGGCGCCGTCGCTTTCATCACCTTACCTTTTATGGATTTATGTTGTGTTTTGCCGCTACAGTGTCCGGCACTATTTTCCATTATGTGTTTGGCTGGCAGGCGCCCTATGCGTTCTTTAGCCTTCCCAAGCTGACCGGTACCATCGGCGGGATTTCATTGGCCATGGGTACGGCAGGGCAGTTCTGGCTCAAGCAAAAAGCCGATCCGGATATTCGCAATATCAGGCAAATGGGAATGGACTATGCCTTTATTGCCCAGTTGTTTCTGGCCGCGGTTACCGGCCTGGCCCTGATGGTCTTTCGGGAAACCGCCGCGCTGGCGCCGTTGCTGGTCATTCATTTGGCCGTTATCCTGTCGTTGTTCATTACTATGCCTTTTGGCAAGTTTGTCCATGGCTTGTATCGCACCGGCGCGCTCATCAAATATGCAAAGGAACAGCCGGCTTCCCACTGAAGTTGTCGGGGTTTGATTTACAATTAAGCGTTAATTTTCAGGCAAGTTGAGAATAATCAAACAGAAGGCTGTTCTGCTACTGGCAGGACAGCTAAAATGAAAGACTTGCCGTTCAAACCCCCAAATTCAGTTCTATGTCTCATACCATTGCCGCCCTATACAAATTTGTCGACCTGCCCGACTTCGAATCACTCAAGGAGCCGTTGCAGGCGTTTTGCGAGCGCAATCACGTCAAGGGAACGCTGCTGCTTGCCCGCGAGGGAATAAACGGTACGATTGCCGGTCCCAAGGAAGGCATCGATGCTGTTCTGGCGTACCTTCGCAATGATCCGCGAATGGCGGACCTGGAGCACAAGGAATCCTGGTCCGATGAGCGCGATCCATTTCACCGGATGCGCGTGCGGCTGAAAAAGGAAATCGTGACCATGGGGCAACCCAATGTCAACACCACCAATACCGGTACCTATGTCCCGCCGGAAAACTGGAACGATCTGATTTCCGATCCCGAAGTGGTGCTGGTAGATACGCGCAACGATTACGAAGTTGATATTGGCACGTTCAAGGGGGCGGTCAATCCCAATACCGTGACGTTCCGCGAGTTTCCCAACTGGGTGCAAAGCCAGACTACCGAGGGCGGGTTGCTGGATAAAACCAAAGCACGCAAGGTGGCCATGTTCTGCACCGGCGGGATTCGCTGCGAAAAATCCACGGCGTATATGAAATCCTTGGGGTTTGACGAGGTATACCATCTACAGGGAGGTATTCTGAAATACCTTGAAACGATTCCTCCCGAAAAAAGCCTGTGGGAAGGCGAGTGCTTTGTCTTTGATGAGCGCGTCTCTGTCGGGCATGGGCTCAAGCCGGGTCCATACATTCAGTGTCGCGCCTGCCGTCATCCCCTGAGTGAAGAAGAACGCGCTTCACCCAAGTACATTCGGGGTGAAAGCTGCCCGCATTGCTGGGACGATAAAACCGAAGAGCAACGCGAGCGCTTCCGCGAACGGCAGCGCCAGGTTGATCTGGCAGCAGCGCGCAAAGAGGAACATATTGGTGCAGATATGCAGGAGCAGATCCGCCGGCGCCGTGCCCTGAAAGCGGCTCGTAAAGAGCAGGCGCGTCAGCGGGCCATGCAAAAACAGGTGCAAAAAGGTGCAGAAAACTAGTTGATTATGCTAAAAACTAGTGCATTCCCTAAGTGTCATATATACGAATCACGTGCATAATTTGTTTCATGCAGGTGAGGAGACAAACGCTCTGCATGAGCAGGCTTTACCACTTAATTGGAATATTCGATTAAGTGTGTGCATGGTAGCTGTACCCATAACAAAAATAAACGAAAGGCGGAAAATCAATATAAATTGATTCCGCCTTTCTTTTTTTTTTTCCATACTTTAAATTGTCAGCTGGGCTTAGCGTTATCAGGCCGGGCTTTGAATTTTTGAGTAGCGCTGCGCGTCAGCCTGCAGTCAGTCTACTATCCGTTGTCCAGACTATTATATTAGTCGCTTTCAGGCGTTTTTAACAAAACAATCTGGGCCCCCGCGCCACCCATATTTTCGGGTGCAGGCGCAAATGCCAGTACGGCATCCAAATTTTTCAGCCAGGCCAGCACCTGTTCCTTTAACACAGCGGTGCCTTGGGCAGAGCCATAGCCTTTGCCGTGCACAATACAAATACAGCGGACCCGATGCTCCAGGCAGGAATGAATGAACCGATCAAACCGTTCAGCTGCCTGGGCTGAATTGGCGCCATGCAGATCCAGTGTGGCCGCAACCGGCCACTGTCCTGATAACAGTTTCTTGATCAAATCAACACTATCGGCCCGCTGCACATAGGCGCCTTCGGGCAGATCCGCGCGACGCCGGCCTTTATTGACCGGCGCTGTGCGTTTTTGCTCGCGTGCGCGCTCAGGAGCGGCTGGCTTATGCGGATCAACTGAAGCTGCGCCTTCTGCCTGACGCCGTTTGGCACGAAAATACTCGTTATTGCCGTAGTCCAGTGCCTGCCGCGCATAGCGGTTGGCTTGGGGCAGCGGTGTGACGGATCTGACCGTTTGACGAAACAGCGCAATATCTTCCGGCGTAAAAACGGCAGTTGCAGCAGGATCTGTTGTTGTCTTATTATGCCTGGGCGCAGCAAGCTGCGCCTTGGCGCGACGCGTTTCTTCGCGCACCTTGGCTTTTTGCAACTGACGCAGGTCTTCGAGCTTGCCTTTGATGGGGGTAACCATAGCATTGCGGCCCGCGCCACTGGCTGGGCGGGCCTGTCCTGTTTTACTCAGGCTGACTTTCGAGCCAGCGCTGTACATCCAGTGCGGCCATGCAACCGGTGCCGGCGCTGGTAATGGCCTGACGGTAAACATGATCCTGCACATCACCCGCAGCGAATACGCCGGGGACCGAAGTCATTGTGGCCAGGCCGCCGTGGCCGCTTTTGGTCACGATATAGCCGTTTTCCAGTTCCAACTGACCCTCGAACAGGGTGGTGTTGGGGTGGTGGCCAATGGCAATGAATACGCCGGTCGCGGCGAGGTCTTCCAGGTGTCCGTCCACATGACGCAGCCTGGCGCCGGTCACGCCGCTCTGGTCACCCAGTACTTCTTCCAGCGTATTGAACAGTTTCAGCGACATGGTGCCGCCGTTTACCTTGTCCATCAGCTTGTCGACCAGGATAGGCTCGGCACGGAATGTGTCGCGACGATGCACCAGCGTCACGTGGCGGCAGATGTTGGACAGATACAATGCTTCTTCGACGGCGGTATTGCCGCCGCCCACTACAACGACATCCTGGTTGCGATAGAAGAAACCATCGCAGGTGGCGCAGGCCGATACCCCTTTGCCCATGAAGGCAGTTTCAGAAGGCAGGCCAAGATATTTGGCTGAAGAGCCGGTCGCAATGATCAGCGCGTCGCAGGTAAATGTGGTGCCGGACTCCGAGACCAGCCGGAACGGACGCACCGACAGATCGGCTTCTTTAATGTGTTCCTGAACAATGTCGGTGTTAAAGCGCGTTGCGTGTTCCAGAAAGCGCTGCATCAGGTCGGGGCCCTGCACGCCCTGGGCGTCGGCGGGCCAGTTGTCCACGTCAGTCGTAGTCATGAGCTGTCCGCCCTGTTCCATACCGGTAACCAGTACCGGATTCAGGTTGGCGCGGGCTGCGTAAACCGCGGCGGTATAGCCAGCCGGACCGGCGCCCAGAATCAGCACTTTTGCATGTTTGGTTTTGTCAGCCATTGTGTCTTATCCTAAAAATCCAATGGGCAATTATAATGGATCGCTACGCGCCGCCGTTCAAAACCCCGAAACTGCCACGGTTTTGCCGCGGGCGGCGAAAATGCCGCCCGATGGCGACTTCGCTACCGGGAAATACGGATGTTGTCCGACATGATGTTGCCTCATTGACAATCATTAAATGGGGACGAGGCCTGTTAAAACAACAGCTTACGAAGAATTCACAATCAATGAGTATTCCACAGCTAGAATATAAATAACATTTAATATCAATAAGCTATAATGTTTTATTGACCGAATTTATAGTTATGGCACGCACTTCAAATACCGCACCCACTCGTTCCGCCCGCAATACACGCAATACCGGGTCACGATCGTCCGCCAGAAATGCGCGCAACGCACAGAATGCCGAACCCAGTCGGCTGGCCGCCATGTTTACGGAAGCCAAATGGGTTTTGTATGCTGCGTTGGCCGCTGCCCTGTCGGTAATGTTGTTTACCTGGCATCCGAATGACCCCGGTTGGGTCAGCACCTCGTCATCCACGCTGGTTCATAACCGGCTGGGAGCGGTCGGTGCGTATGTGTCCGATATCCTGCTGTATCTTTTCGGCTTGTCGGCCTGGTGGTTTGTCGCCTTGTGCCTCAAGCGCATGTGGGTGGGTTACAAATTGCTCATGAGTCGTATTGTGGCCAATTCCGATGCAGCGCTACCGCGCGTGCACTGGGAGCAGGGCGTGGGTTTCGCCTTGCTTTTTATCGGCTCCATGGGCTTTGAAGCCAGTCAGCTGGCGCACATTGGTTCGCAATTGCCGGGCGGCGCCGGCGGCGTGCTGGGCCAGTATATTAGCAGCCTGTTTGCAACGGCGGTCGGGGTGCCGGGTGCGGTGCTGATTCTGTTTTTCATGGTTGTGCTGGGTCTGGGCCTGTTTCTGGATTTTTCCTGGTTATCGCTGGCGGAAAAAATTGGCTCGGGCATGCAGCGCATGCTCAATACGTTGATCAATCTGAAAACCGCTCGCCAGGACCGCAAGGCTGGTGAAATTGCCCAAGTGGCGCGTCAAGCAGAGGTGGTGACGCAAAAAGAACAGCTGGTGCACGAGACTTCGGTACGTATTGAACCGCAGATTACTGTGTTTCCCACCTCCGAGCGCGTCATCAAGGAAAAGCAGCGCACGCTGTTTGAACCGCCCAAAAATGCCAGCGGCGAGCTGCCTGCACTTGAATTGCTTGATCCGCCTGGCGAAAATATAGAATCGGTCTCGCCTGAGACCATCGAATATACGTCGCGCCTGATCGAGAAAAAACTGCGCGACTTCGGTGTTCAGGTGACCGTGGTTGCCGCACAGGCTGGACCGGTTATTACCCGTTATGAAATTGAGCCGGCCACCGGCGTCAAGGGAAGCCAGATCGTCAACCTGTCCAAGGACCTGGCGCGTGCGCTCAGTCTGGTCAGCATTCGCGTGGTTGAAACCATTGTCGGCAAAAACCTGATGGGCCTGGAATTGCCCAACCCACGGCGACAAATGGTCCGGCTATCGGAAATCATTGGCTCCAAGACCTATCATGACAACGCCTCTTCGCTGACAATGGCGCTGGGCAAGGACATTGCCGGCAATCCGGTGGTTGCTGACCTGGCTAAAATGCCTCACTTGCTGGTCGCCGGTACAACCGGGTCGGGCAAGTCAGTCGGTATCAATGCCATGATTATTTCACTGCTATATAAAGCCGACGCTTCCCAAGTCCGTCTTATTCTCATTGACCCGAAAATGCTGGAAATGAGCATTTATGAGGGTATCCCGCATCTGCTGGCGCCGGTGGTCACCGATATGCGCCAGGCAGCCAATGCGCTGAACTGGTGTGTGGGAGAGATGGAAAAGCGCTACAAGCTCATGAGTAAAATGGGCGTGCGCAATATCAGCGGCTTCAACAGCAAAATCCGCGAGGCTGCCAAAAAAGGCGAATCCATTCCCAATCCGTTCTCACTAACACCGGAAGAGCCCGAGCCGTTGAAAACCCTGCCCATGATCGTAGTAGTGATTGACGAGCTGGCCGACCTGATGATGGTGGTGGGCAAGAAAATTGAAGAACTCATCGCCCGTCTGGCACAAAAGGCGCGGGCTGCTGGTATCCACCTGATTCTGGCGACACAGCGCCCCAGCGTGGATGTGATTACCGGGCTGATCAAGGCCAATATTCCCACGCGTATTGCGTTTCAGGTTTCTTCCAAAATTGACTCGCGCACCATTCTTGACCAGATGGGTGCCGAGGCGTTGCTCGGTCAGGGCGACATGCTGTATCAGCCGCCCGGCACCGGTTTGCCCAATCGGGTGCACGGGGCGTTCGTCGACGATGACGAAGTGCATCGTGTGGTCGATTATCTCAAAGAGCAGGGCGAGCCCGACTATATTGATGGCCTGCTCGAAGGTGGTGTCGGTGGCGAAACCGGTGACGGCGTAGGCAGTGTGACCGGCTTTACTGATAATGAGTCCGACCCCCTGTACGATCAGGCGGTGGCGGTGGTGTTGAAAAACCGTCGCGCGTCCATCTCGTCGGTTCAACGGCATCTTCGCATCGGCTATAACCGCGCGGCGCGCTTGCTGGAGCAGATGGAGCAGTCTGGCATTGTCTCTACCATGCAGTCCAATGGCAACAGGGAAATTCTGGTACCCGCCGGGCAAGAAGAGCCGGACGCTTAAAGCTGGCGTGCCTGGCATGACCAGCCTGTAATACGCAGTAACCGCCAGTTCCTGCTTACGGCATCCATAGGGATGCCGTAAGTATTTGCAGCCACGGTCAAATTACAGCGGTGCAATTGTATTTACGATTTCGTTACATCCTTTCTTGCCCTGTTAATGGTAAAACAGGTCATGTTTCCGGTGGTATTCACAGGGCATTGCCCGACTGCCGGGCCGAACAACAACAGGAGTTCATTCATGAAAAAAACGTTACTTGCGGTCTGCCTGGCGATGGTTGCGACGGTCCCTGTCTCGACACTGGCACAGGACATCAAGGTGAACCCCGATATGATGAATCCGGATGCGGGCCTGTCAACGACGCTAGAGGGCGTGACATTCGAGAAGATTCCCGAGGTCAAGAACACGCAGCAGACGGACGCCCGGCAACAATTGAAGGATTTTGTGGCGCAGGTCAAATCGGCCAGCGGGGAGTTTGCCCAGAAAACATCTGGCGGCAAAGGCAAGAACAGGGCAGCCCAGACCGGTACCTTTTCTTTTGAGCGTCCGGGAAAATTTAACTGGAGCGTGGTCAAGCCCTATGCGCAAAGCGTGATCTCGGATGGCAAAACCGTCTATCAATATGACCCCGACCTGCGACAGGTGACGGAACGTCCGGTAAGCAAAGCGGTTGGCGCTTCGCCCGCGGCCATTCTGTTTGGTTCCGGTACACTGGACGATTCATTCAAGCTGTCGGCGCTGCCTGATAACCAGGGTATGGTGTGGATGCGTGCAACCCCCAAAGTGTCTGACGCCGGGTTGACGCATGTGGATATCGGCTTTGCCAACAACCTGCCGGCCGAGCTGATCATTCTGGACTCTTTCGGACAGACCACGTCGATCAAATTGCGCAATTTCAAAAGCAACGCGAAAATTCCAGCCAGTGCCTACCAGTTCAAGGCCCCCCCTGGCGTAGATACCGTTAAAATGTAGGCTGTCAAAGGGCCTGTGCCCTTACCGCAGTCCAGTTCAAGGGGCCGTTGCGACGGCCCTTTTTGCACAATGCTGTGGTTTACCGACGAGCGCAGTGGTTCTGGAAACCCAATATATTTATGAGTGATTTTTCCGATAGCGATCTGTTCAATGGCGCTGGTGCGGGCACGAATGCCCCGCTGGCCGAAAGACTGCGTCCGCGCAATATCGACGAGGTCATCGGGCAGTCGCATTTGCTGGGGCCCGATAAGCCGTTGCGCGTGGCGTTCGAGGCGCGTCGTCCGCATTCCATGATTTTCTGGGGCCCGCCGGGCGTTGGGAAAACCACGCTGGCGCGACTGATGGCTGACGGTTTTGATGCGCATTTCATTGCCATCTCTGCAGTGCTCGGCGGCGTCAAGGATATTCGCGATGCTGTCGTCAAAGCGCAGGTCGCCCAGGCGCAGGGACGCAAAACCATTCTTTTTGTGGACGAGGTGCATCGCTTTAACAAGGCGCAGCAGGATGCATTTTTGCCCTATGTGGAAAGCGGGCTCTTCACGTTCATTGGCGCCACCACCGAAAATCCGTCGTTTGAAGTCAATTCGGCGCTGTTATCGCGCGCCCAGGTCTATGTGCTCACCTCGCTGTCGGACGAGGAACTAGGCCTGTTGCTGGTGCGCGCCAAAGACAGTGGCGCGATAGATCTGGACTTTGACGAGCAGGCCATTGCTGTGCTTACCGGCTACGCCGATGGCGATGCCAGGCGGTTTTTGAATTTGCTGGAGCAGACCAGCACGGCTGCAACTGCGGCAAACGTAAAACAGATCACCCCCGAGTTCATGCAAAACGCGCTCACGCTGAATCTGCGGCGTTTTGACAAGGGCGGCGATAGCTTCTATGACCAGATCTCCGCGTTGCACAAGTCGGTGCGCGGCTCTCATCCCGACGCAGCATTGTACTGGTTCACTCGGATGCTCGATGGCGGCGCCGACCCCAAGTATCTGGCGCGCCGCATTGTGCGTATGGCCTGGGAAGATATCGGCCTGGCCGATCCGCGCGCCATGCAAATGGCCAACGAAGCGGCCGCTACTTTTGAGCGCCTGGGCTCTCCGGAAGGAGAACTGGCGCTGGCACAGGCGGTTATCTATCTGTCCGTTGCGGCCAAGAGCAACGCGGGGTACAACGCCTACAATCAGGCACGCGCGTTCGTGAGGCAGGATAAATCGCGCGAAGTGCCGGTACATCTGCGCAATGCGCCCACCAAGCTGATGAAAGAATTGGGCTACGGACATGAGTATCGCTATGCGCATGACGAACCCGATGCTTATGCCGCTGGCGAGACCTATCTGCCTGACGGCATGCGCGAACCGGGTTGGTATCGTCCGGTGCAACAGGGGCTGGAAACGAAAATCACGGAAAAACTCAATTACCTGCGCTCGCTTGATCGTGAGGCACGGCAAAACAAAAAGCGCTAGCCAGATTCAATGTGCGGCAATGCTTCGCACAGATGCTTTTCGTTCAATACTTTGTCGCGTACTGGACGCACCGCGCCGCGCCGCGCCCCGATCGCGATCTGCGTGTTTGCGCTCAGTACCGCAGCAACGCCACGGTTCCTCCTGGTTTGCGTACTTCTTTTGAATTTAAGCTGAAATACAGTTACATAATATCTCGCAAGAAGTTGTAATAAACGGCCCCACGATGCTGTCTAAGGAGTAAGTTAGGTATGACCGGCAACGATTTTCGGTCAGGCCCTGACTACCGCGCATAGGCTGGCATTCTGATATTGGAAGCTGGATTTGATACGCGGCAACTTACGTCATCAATCACAGGAGCAACAGAATGAAAAATACCACGATAGCGGCGCTGGCCGGTGCAATCACACTGGCGTTGGGTATGCATTCAGGCATGGCAGCAGACCTGAAAGTAAATGCCGACAGTAAAATTGATCAGAAGCCTGCACAACATACCGGGGCAACATCTGCGCCGACGCCGGGTTGGGAAAAGCTGAATAAAAGTAAAAAATGGAAGTCTATCGAGTCCGGTTCGAATCAGCACCACGCCAACAATATGAAAGCGGATAGCAAGGTTGTTCCCGAACACCAGGGCAAGAGCGGCGTGACCATGTCGCACGAAAGCAAAGGCATGTCCGGGTCCCGATCCGATATGCATAAGTCAGGCACGCCGGACAAAGGGCAGGGTGAGCACATGAAGTCCGGTGCGGCCAAACCCGCCGGACAGGATGGTGCCATGCCCATGCAACATAGTTCGTCAGGCATGAAAACCGATAGCAATGTGGTTCCGGCAACCAAGGGTGAGATGCCCAAACCGGGAATGTAGACAAAGAAAACGCCCGCGAGCATGAATTGTTTTCGGGCAGACTACCTGATTCTTTCTGGCAAAATCGATTGCGGGCACGCGTTGTTCGGTCTGTGGCCCCACCGGGCGCGTATAGCTGTATATAATGATTACCCTATACTTCTCCCACACGAAACCAGAAAAAATCATGTTAGATCCTGTTTTACTGCGAAAAGAGCTTCCCCTTGTCATCGCCGCGCTCAAGCGTCGCAATGTTGATTTTGACGAGGCCCGCTTCAATCAGCTCGAAGCCCGGCGCAAAGACGTGCAAATCCAGACCGAGACCCTGCAGGCGCAGCGCAATGCGCTGGCCAAGCAGATTGGTCAGCTCAAGTCGCGCAAAGAAGATGCCAGCGCCGTGATGGCCGAGTCACAGGCGCTGCCTGCCAAGCTCAAGGCGCTGGAAGAAGAGCTTGCTGGTATTCGCAGTGAACTGGACGGCTGGCTCATGACAATTCCCAACCTGCCGCACAGCTCCGTACCCCAGGGCAAGGACAGCGACGACAACGTCGAGGTCCGGCGCTGGCTGGGTACCCAGGCTGGCTACGTGACTGATCACAGCGAACCGCCAGCCAAAGGTTTCGAGACCCAGGATCATGTGACCGTGGGAGAACGCCTTGGCCTGGAATTTGATACGGCAGTCAAGCTCACCGGTGCGCGCTTTTCTTTCATGCGCGGCGGCATGGCGCGCCTGCATCGCGCGCTGGCCCAGTTCATGCTCGACCTGCACACGAGCGAACATGGCTATACCGAATGCTACACGCCGTATATTGTCAACAGCTCAACCCTGCTGGGTACCGGCCAGTTGCCCAAGTTCAAGGACGATATGTTCTGGGTCACCAAAGGTGGGGAAGACGAACCGCAGACCGATCAGCAGGGCAAGCCGATAGAAAAGGAAGATCTTTATCTGATCTCCACATCGGAAATTACGCTGACCGCTACCGTCAAGAACGAAATTGTGCCCGGCGCCAGCCTGCCTTTGCGCCTGACGGCGCATACACCGTGTTTTCGTTCTGAAGCCGGCAGTGGCGGCCGCGACACCCGGGGCATGATTCGTCAGCATCAGTTCGACAAAGTGGAAATGGTGCAGATTGTCCATCCGGACTCCTCCTATGATGCGCTGGAGCAAATGGTCGGGCATGCTGAAAAAGTGCTGCAGTTGCTGCAACTGCCTTACCGTGTCATGCAGCTGTGCACCGGCGACATGGGTTTTGGCGCTGCCAAGACTTACGACCTGGAAGTGTGGATTCCGGCGCAGAACACCTGGCGCGAGATTTCCTCTGTCTCCAATTGCGAGGCGTTCCAGGCGCGACGCCTGCAGGCGCGCTTTCGCAACGAACAGGGCAAAACAGAATACCTGCATACGCTCAATGGTTCCGGCCTGGCAGTGGGACGCACGCTGGTGGCGCTCATTGAAAACTATCAGCAGGCCGATGGCAGCATCGACATTCCTGAGGTATTGCGTCCCTACATGGGTGGTCTGGCGCGCCTGGCCCCTGCAGTTTAAGTGATCAAGGTCAAACCCTGCCGGGCGGCTGTATCCGGCAGGCAGACCCGATTTGCCATGATGTATTGACGGCGTTCCGGGCCCCTGACGGAAGCGGCGTTTTTTCCAGATTCAATCAAACATTCCCTTCAAGGTTGTCCGTCATGCTTTTCCTGCTTTCTCCTGCAAAAAAACTCGATTACGACTCTCCTGTTTCTACCAACACCCATACCCAGCCGCTTTTTATCAAACGCTCCGCAGAGCTGATCAAAGTGCTCAAAACCAAGCGTGCCGATGATATTGCCGCACTCATGAAGCTGAGCCCGGCGTTATCCGAACTGAATGTCCAGCGGTACGCGGAATGGAAACCCAAGTTTGACCAGAAAAATTCACGCCAGGCCGTGCTGGCATTTAATGGCGACGTGTACGAAGGCCTGGCAGCAGCGACGTTGAGTGAATCACAACTGTCATGGGCCCAGGAACACGTGGCCATTCTGAGCGGCCTGTATGGCGTGTTGCGTCCGCTGGACCTGATGCAACCCTATCGGCTGGAAATGGGCACGCGCCTGCAGACTGCCCGCGGCAAGAATCTGTATGAGTTCTGGGGGGACGAGATCGCCCAATACCTGAACGAGCGGCTGAACGAGCAGACTTCGCGCATTGTGATCAACCTGGCTTCTGAAGAATATTTCAAGGCGGTCGATCAAAAAGCGCTGGATGCGCGCGTTGTCCAGTGTGTGTTTCAGGACTACAAAAACGGTGTCTACAAAATTATCAGTTTCAACGCCAAGCGCGCGCGCGGGCTGATGGCGCGGTTTGCCATCGAGACCAAAGCGAAAACGCCGGCAGCCTTAAAAAAGTTCAATGTCGAAGGTTATGCCTTTGCCGCCGAGCAGTCTTCGGAAGACAAACTGGTCTTCCGGAGAAAACAATGAGCCGTCAGGCTGCGATAAGGATTTTTGTTCTTTTTGCTCTGGGCTATTTTCTGTCCTATGTGTATCGTGGCTTGAATATCGGCTTTGCGCCGTTCCTGTCACGCGAAATGAATCTGACGGCCAGTGACCTGGGCTTGCTGACCAGTTTTTACTTTATCGGCTTTGCCCTGGCCCAGCTTCCTGCCGGGCTGGCGCTGGACCGCTATGGCGCACGCCGTACCGACGCAGTCCTGCTGCTGGTGGCTGCCGCCGGGACGGTGCTTTACGGCATGACACATACCATGCAGGGGCTGATTATCGGCCGCATCATGATCGGCGTGGGGGTTTCGGTCTGCCTTGGTGCGGGCTTTCTGGCGATTGCCCAGAATTTTCCATCCTCGCGCTGGCCGCTGCTCAATGGCCTGATGGTGGCGTTAGGCGGCATGGGCGGTGTGGTGGTCGGTACGCCGCTGGCGGTGCTGCTGACACAATACACCTGGCGGGAAATCAGCGTCGGCATGGCCGTGTTCACAATTGCCGTGGCTGCGGTCATCTGGCTGCTGGTACCTGAATCAAAGCAGCGGATGGCGTCGCATGAGTCGGTATCCAAGCAAATTCATGGTGTACGTATCATCTTGAAGAATGCGGTGTTCTGGCGCGTGGTGCCTTTTCCCTGCGCGGTGGGTGGCGCCTTCTATGCCGCGCAGTCGCTGTGGGTTAAACCGTATCTGATCGACGTTTCCGGATTGACGGCGCGCCAGGCCGACAGCCTGGTGTCCATGCTGGGGCTGACCATGGTGGCCGGCACGGTCATCACCGGGTTGGTGGCGCGTCGCATTGAACGTTACGGCCTGGGCTTGCGGGCCTTTTGCGGGCTGGGGATGACGCTGTTCGTACTGGTGCAATTGCTGATTCTGTTCAGGGTGCCCCTCTCGCCAGCGCTGATCTGGGGTGCGTACGGGTTTGTCGCCGCCAGTTGCATTCTTGCCTATGCCTTGCTGGCCGAGGTCTTTCCACGCAAGGTTGTCGGGCGCGTGACGACCGCTTTCAACATGATTTTTTTCATCAGCATTTTTTCCATGCAGGTTGGCGTAGGATTTGTGTTGGATTTCTGGCCCGCAACGGACGGTCATTATCCTGCCGTGGCCCACCTGACCGGTTGGGGCATCATGATTGCAATCCAGTTGGTGTCGGCGATCCTGTATTTCTGGCCCGGCGCCCTTAAAGTGGATGAGCAGCTGTTCGAATAGACGGCCATGGATTTCGCACACGCATGGAGTCTGGCAGCAGGCCACCATGGGGCGGGTCGCAGCAGTGCGGCAACACGCTGCGCAGATAATAACGATAAACGATCGGCGGTTAACGATGCGCCATGTGTGAATGCGTTCATGCCGGCCTGCGGGCTGGCTGCCCGATCCTGCCGACAGGGTTTGTCGCGATTACATTAAACCGATATTGGTCGCCTGCTGGCGGATGCGCAGCGCGGCCTGCTGCATTTGTTTGAGCGGAAAAACCAGGCTGCCGTACTGGCCCTCGGTTTCAATTTGCGATGGCGCTTCGGTAATGGCCTGCGCGTCCTTGTCCAGCAAGTCAGAGACGTTGGTGAGGGTCTGCTGCATATTGGGCGGTATTTTGTCCAGGCCGGCCAGGACCGGCGCAATCGCGGCGATCTGGCTGGCCACGGCATCGGTCTGCACCAGAATCGTATTTAGTTCCTTAATATGGATCTGCTTGGATTTGGGTTCGTTCATCATCCGGTAAAAGCTGTCTGCGAACGCGCCAAAGGCCGTGTGCATATTTTTGCGAGACAGTTGCGCCTGCACATAGCGTTCGTTGTCGGCCGTTGACACTTTTTGCTCCGGGTCGGCGTGAACCGAAGTGATGTACGCCTGCACGGCCAGAATATAGTCATGCGCGGCCGCTATGGCCTCCTGCGCCAGCGGCATGATGCGCTGCTTTTCCCACCAGGGGAGAATCGAGCCGCAGGCAAAGGCCAGTGCACAACCGGCCAGAGTGTCCAGCGCACGCTCGCCGATAATCAGCAGGTTGCCCGGGCTCAGGAAGTGAAAGGCGATCAGGATGTAGATCGTCATTAACAACGAGCTCAGCGGATAGTTGGTCAATACGAAAGCATTGCCCAGCACCATCGCCGGAATCATGATTGCAATAAGGATAAACGGATTGCTGGTCAGGTTAAACAGCGCAATAGTGATCAGGCAGCCGGCCAGCGTGCCGGCCAGCCGACCGATCGTGCGCTGGCGAGTCAGCGCGAACCCGGGTCGCATGATAATGAGCACTGTCAGGATGATCCAGTAACTGTGCGAGGTAAATGCGCGCACAATTTCCGAGTGTCCATAGACCAGGCTGACGACTGTGGAAATGAGCAGCACCAGGGTGACCACGAATGTGGTGCGCAAGGCGTAGCGGAAAATGGACGAGTTCAGATTCAGATTGCGCTTGAAGGGGGTGAGGGTAATGGCTTGCGGCGTAATAAAACGGCGCAGCGAGTTATCGCGCTTCAGGCTATTGACGGGCTCAAGCCGCATGCCGCGCAGATTATCGGCAATCCGGTCCACGAACCGGCTGGCATTACGCAGGCGCCGCACAATCTGCACCAGCAGCAGATAGGTTTCCGGTTCTGTGCGCTGGATGCCATCCTGTTTCAGTTGCAGCAGCTCGTATTCCATCGCGCGCAACTCCGCTTTGACACTGTTGCGATAGTCCACCGGCTTGTTGCGCGCCAGGCTATAGGCGGTCCGGTTCAGGGTGCGGCTGATCTTGAACAGGGTGTCGCGCATGAACAGCAGGATGTCGTGATCCTGGAAACGTGCGCGCAAGGTGGCATAGTCGGTCTGCGACGCCACCATGGTATCGAGCAGGGCAATCATGTCGATAAACACATTCCACAGCAAAATGCGCTGCTGGTCGCTGGCATCGTTGTCGCGGGGCAGATTGCGCAGCACGACATCGCGTGCACTCTGGTGCTGCTCTGTCATTGCGATCATTTGCGGAATCAGTCGTCGATAGCTGTCGTCCAGGTTCTTGTGCGTGTCGTAGAAATCAGCACGCGTGCTCACATAAGATGCCGTGGCATACAGGGCAGCGGCCAGGGTCTGTCTTTCTTCGCGCAGCTTGAACAGGTGACTGATGGACGTGCTGTACAGTATGTAGAAAATACCGCCCATGGCCGTGTAGCTGGTATGGGTGAGCGCCTCGTCGACCGACATGGGAGTGTGCATGGACAGCATCATCTGCAGCAAACATCCGAACCCGATCAGCCCTCCGCGCCGGCCATAGACCGACAGCATGGAATAGAAGAATACCTGGGCCGAGACCACCAGCCAGAGCAGGGCGGGGTAGGGGCTTGCCAGCCCGGTGATCAATCCCGAGATCTGTCCCAGTATAATGCCGCCCAGCATTTCGTTCAGGCGCGAGCGCTTGGTGCCGCCTACCTGATCGATAATGGCCGGACACAGGGCCCCGGTGGCCAGTGCCACGCCTATCATGGGCTCGTTGAAAAACCCTGCCATCACCAGTACCGGTAGCAGCACTCCCGTGGCCTGGCGCGTTCCATGGAAAAGATGGGAACTGTAGAAGAATTTGACGAAGTTTTCCGCGCGAATATCCATACACCAAACCAGTGAAAAGACGCAGGCTCCCGAGTGCCGATCGCGGGCAGGCGACAGGCAGTGCCCAAAGAGGCGACACAGCAAAGAGTACTATTGTACCGTTGGCCGACAATAAATTTGTGCATAATGAATATTCCCGATTGCGTTTGGTGTTGCAATGCGGTACATTTGAGGACTATACCTGCGCACAATCCGTCGCCGGTATCTACGGACACCCTGTTTTAGCTACCCGCTTCAATTGCAGTGCGCCTTAAACTTAACGAACAATAGCGGTTATTCGTGCCAAAAGCGTGAATAAACGTCTCCATTTCGAACTCTCCCGCACCCAGTGTGCGCGCAGACCCAGATTGATGGCCAGGCTGGTACATCAATGTCTGCAGGTGGCGTTCCTCCGTGAGGAACAAAGCGCTGCAGATGTTGGCGGAACCTTCCGAAGCCGCAGGTTGCAAAACCAAT
The DNA here is from genome assembly GCF_004217095.1 of Advenella incenata. Taxonomy (GTDB): domain Bacteria; phylum Pseudomonadota; class Gammaproteobacteria; order Burkholderiales; family Burkholderiaceae_B; genus Advenella; species Advenella incenata. Next base: position 208,450 of record NZ_SHKO01000003.1, read on the forward strand.
CAACGCGGGAATGCTGGTTATGAAAGGAAATAATATGGAACTCAATGGCGCCGATATCGTCGTGCGCTGCCTGGCCGAAGAGGGCGTCGAGCACGTTTTCGGTTATCCTGGTGGCGCGGTGCTCTACATTTACGACGCAATCTATAAACAGAAAGACTTTAAGCATATTCTGGTGCGACACGAGCAGGCTGCCGTGCACGCTGCCGATGCCTATTCGCGCTCCTCCAACAAAGTAGGCGTGTGTCTGGTCACCAGCGGCCCCGGCCTGACCAATGCGGTCACTGGTATTGCCACTGCCTACATGGATTCCATACCGCTGGTTATTATCAGCGGACAGGTGCCCACCAAGGCCATTGGCGAAGACGCCTTTCAGGAATGCGATACGGTCGGTATTACCCGACCCTGCGTCAAACACAATTTCCTGGTTCGCGACGTCAAAGACCTGGCCGATACCATGCGCAAGGCATTCTACATTGCCCGCACCGGCCGTCCCGGCCCGGTTCTGGTCGATATCCCCAAGGATATCTCCATGACCATGTGCAAATATGCGCCGCCCAAGTCTGAAATCAAGATGCGCTCCTACTCACCTGTGGTTAAGGGCCATTTGGGGCAGATCAAAAAGGCTGCCCAGTTGCTGGCCGGTGCCGAACGCCCCATGATTTACGCGGGCGGCGGTGTCATCCTGTCTGACGCTTCCGAAGAACTGCGCGAATTGGTGCGGCTCAGCGGTGCACCGGTCACCACCACGTTGATGGCGCTGGGCTCGCAGAATCCGGATTCCGATCAATATCTGGGCATGCCGGGCATGCATGGCACGTATGAAGCCAATATGTCCATGCAGAACTGCGATGTGCTGATCGCTGTGGGTGCGCGCTTTGACGATCGCGTGATCGGCAATACCAAGCACTTTGCACAGGCCCAGCGCAAGATTGTTCATATCGATATCGATCCATCGTCCATTTCCAAGCGGGTTAAGGTTGACATTCCCATCGTGGGCAACGTCAGGGAAGTGCTGCAGGAAATGAACCCGCTGGTCGCAGATGCGCTGGCCGAGCAAAAAAACAGCCGCTCGCTGCAGGCCTGGTGGAAGCAGATCAACGAATGGCGTGGTCGCGATTGCCTGAAATACGATCATGGCAGTGAGCTGATCAAGCCGCAATTTGTTATCGAAACCCTGTGCAAGGTTACCGAAGGCAATGCCTTCGTTACCTCGGACGTGGGCCAGCACCAGATGTGGGCGGCGCAATACTATCGATTCAACCATCCGCGGCGCTGGATCAACTCGGGCGGCCTGGGCACCATGGGTGTCGGCCTGCCATATGCCATGGGTGTGCAGATGGCGCATCCCGATGCGCAAATTGCCGTCGTGACCGGAGAAGCGTCGATCCAGATGAACATCCAGGAACTGGCTACCTGCACGCAGTATCATTTCACGCCAAAAGTGCTGTGCCTGAACAACCGTTATCTGGGCATGGTACGTCAATGGCAGGAAATCGACTATCAGTCGCGCTACTCCGAGTCTTACATGGACTCGATCCCCGACTTCGTCAAACTGGTCGAAAGCTATGGCCATATCGGTCTTCAAATCGATAAGCCGGCTGATGTCGAGCCGGCCATCAAGGAAGCTTTCGGCAAGCACAAAGACCGTCTGGTCTTCCTGGACTTCATCACTGACCGGACTGAAAACGTCTGGCCAATGGTCAAGGCAGGCAAGGGCCTGACCGAAATGTTGCTCGGTTCAGAAGACTTGTAAGGGGAAACCATGAAACACATTATCTCCATTCTGCTGGAAAATGAACCCGGTGCGCTGTCCCGCGTGGTGGGCCTGTTCTCGGCCAGGGGCTACAACATTGAAACGCTCACTGTTGCGCCCACCGAAGATGCGACGCTATCGCGCCTGACAATCATGACTGCGGGCTCCGACGATGTTATCGAGCAGATCACGAAACACTTGAACCGGCTGGTCGATGTGGTTAAAGTAGTCGATCTGACTGAAGGGGCTCACGTCGAGCGTGAACTTATGCTGGTCAAAGTTCGTGCAGTGGGCAAGGAGCGCGAAGAAATCAAGCGCCTGGCCGACATCTTCAGGGGGCATATTGTGGATGTGACCGATAAGTCCTACACAATTGAACTGACGGGTGTGCAGGAAAAGATCCAGGCGTTTCTGTCTGCGCTGGATCGCAGTGCGATCCTGGAAACTGTTCGTACAGGCGTGTCCGGTATCGGTCGCGGCGAACGTATCCTGCGGGTGATGTAATCTGGTGGTAAGCGCGGTAAGCAGACATTCAAACAAATTTAACTAAATTCTTGAGGCTTTAAATGAAAGTTTTTTACGACAAAGATTGTGACCTGTCCCTGATCAAAGGGAAAAATGTTGCCATTATCGGTTACGGTTCCCAGGGCCACGCCCACGCACTGAATCTGCATGAGTCCGGCATCAACGTCACCGTTGGCCTGCGCAAAAATGGCGCATCATGGAACAAGGCTGCCAATGCCGGTTTGAAAGTGGCTGAAGTGGCCGACGCCGTTAAAACGGCCGATCTGGTCATGATCCTGTTGCCCGATGAAAACATCGCCCAGGTTTACAAAGAACACGTTCATGGCAACATCAAGGCCGGCGCAGCATTGGCTTTCGCTCATGGCTTTAACGTTCATTACGGCCAAGTTGTGCCCCGTGACGACATCGACGTCATCATGATTGCGCCCAAAGCGCCAGGTCACACTGTTCGCGGTACATACTCGCAAGGCGGCGGCGTACCTTCCCTGATCGCCGTGCACCAGGACAAATCCGGTGCTGCGCGTGATGTAGCGCTGTCTTACGCCAGCGCAATCGGCAGCGGCCGCGCCGGTATCATTGAAACCAACTTCCGTGAAGAAACAGAAACCGACCTGTTCGGCGAACAGGCCGTGCTTTGCGGCGGTGCCGTGGAACTGATCAAGGCCGGCTTCGAGACACTGGTAGAAGCCGGGTATGCGCCTGAAATGGCCTACTTCGAATGCCTGCACGAACTCAAGCTCATTGTTGACCTGATCTACGAAGGTGGTATTGCCAACATGAACTACTCCATCTCCAATAATGCCGAGTATGGTGAGTATGTGACCGGTCCGCGCATTGTGACTGACCAGACCAAACAGGTCATGCGTGATGTGCTGAAAGACATCCAGACGGGCGAATATGCAAAAAGCTTCATCATTGAAAACGCTGCCGGTGCGCCGACACTGACTTCACGTCGTCGCATCAATGCTGAATCAGACATCGAAGTGGTCGGCGAAAAACTGCGCGCCATGATGCCCTGGATCGCCAAAAACAAACTGGTTGATCAAACCAAAAATTAAGAGTAGGCTTTTGCGCCAGAGGCTGGTTTTTCAGTTCTGGCGCAGGGCGACTGCCAAAGGGCAGGCGCCTGGGCGCACAAAAAAACAGGTATGCACGCGGCTGCGTCATATCCTGGTTCAAAACCTCTGTTTATCAGGGGTTTTCTCTATTTTAAGGTCGGCAAGCTATGAATATCAAAACCCTTATCGCGGCGGGTGTATTGGCCGCCAGCGCGTTTGGCGCACCAGCCCTTGCTCAGGAAGTGCTCAAAGTGGGCGTCGAAGCCCTGTATCCGCCATTTGAAAGCAAAACGCCCGATGGCAAGCTGGTCGGTTTTGACGTCGAGCTCAACGATGCGGTCTGTGCCAAGCTGCAGGCCAAGTGTGAATGGGTCGAGACCAGCTTTGATGGGCTGATCCCTGCACTGAATGCACGCAAATTTCATTACATCAACTCGGCAATGAATATTACCGCGCCGCGCCAGAAAGTCATCGACTTTACTGTACCCATTTACGATGTGCCAAGTCAGCTGATCGCCAAAAAAGGCTCGGGTCTGCAGGCCACACCAGAAAGCCTGAAATCCACCGTTGTCGGGGTATTGCAGGGATCGGCGCAGGAAGCCTTCGTTAAGAAGCACTGGGCAACTAAAGGTGTAAAAATTGTCTCATACGCCTCACAGGATCAGATTTATCAGGATCTGCAAAGCAATCGCATTCAGGCGGCTGTGCAGAAAACGCCAAGCGCAGTGAGCGCGTTTCTGGAGAAACCCGAAGGCAAGGACTACGAGGTGACGGGCGCACCGCTTGACGATACCTCGGTATTGGGCGTTGGCACCGGTTTCGGTATACGCAAGGGCAATGATGAACTTAAAAAGCGTCTTGACGGCGCGATTGATGCCCTCAAGAAAGATGGTACGATAAGCAAACTTACCCAAAAATATTTCAACGCCGACTGGGTCGCCAAATAGGTCGAGAGCGCGACAAGCGCAACCGGCCCGGGCGGCCGGTTTTTTTCATTCCGTTTATCAGGTAACGATCATGCAGATCCGTTCGAAGCTACCCGCCGTAGGCACCACTGTTTTCAGCGTTATCGGAGATCTTGCCGAGCGTCATCAGGCCATTAATCTGGCGCAGGGTGCGCCCAATTTTCCGTGTGCGCCGGAACTGATCGATCATGCCATCGACGCCATGTCCGAAGGGCACAATCAATACTCTCCCATGATCGGCATTGAGCCATTGCGCAACAAGATTGCTGAAAAAATCCAGCTGCTGTATGGCCACAGTTATGATGAGCTCAACGAAGTGACCGTCATGGGCAGCGCTAGTGAAGCGCTTTATTGCGCCATTGCGGCACTGATCCATCCGGGCGATGAGGTGATTTATTTTGAGCCGTGTTTTGACAGCTATGCGCCGATCGTCACATTGCAGGGCGCCGTGCCGGTGGGAATCAAGTTGTTGCCACCGACCTACGGTATAGACTGGGATGCGGTGCGCGATGCAGTCAATGAACGCACGCGCATGATTATCATCAATTCGCCCCATAATCCCAGCGGCGCCGTACTCTCGGACGCCGATATCGCCGCGCTGCAGGATATCGTCGCAGACACCAATATCATCATTCTGTCCGATGAAGTCTACGAGCATGTGGTATTCGATCAGGATATTCACCGCAGCATGTCTCGTTACGACGAGCTGCGCGAGCGTGCCGTGGTGGTGACGTCCTTTGGCAAGACATTTCATGTGACAGGGTGGCGGATCGGCTATTGCGTCGCGCCCGCGGCAATCACGGCTGAAATACGCAAGATTCATCAATTTCTCATGTATTGCGCCGATACGCCCATGCAGTATGCGCTGGCCGCCATGATGGAGACGCCCAATCATTATCTGAACCTGTCCACCATCTATCAGGAAAAGCGCGATCTGCTGGCCCATGCGCTCAAAGGTTCGAAGTTCGAACTTTTGCCGAGTAAGGGCGGTTTTTTCATGCTTGCCCGCTTCCAGCACTTCAGTTATTTGTCGGACGTGCAACTGGTGCGTAAGCTGATCGAAGAATTCGGCGTCGCAACCATTCCCGTATCAGCGTTTTATTCTGATGGAACCGACCTGGGCGTTATCCGCCTGTCGTTTTCAAAGGATGATGCCACTCTGGAAGAGGGTGCAAGGCGTCTTTGCAAATTATGATATTAATCAGTTATCTCGTTCAAGGAAATACGATGAAAAACTTCAAGAAACTGACCATCAGTACGGTTCTGGCAGCCAGCGGCGTGCTGGGCGCATCGGCCACTGCCACAGCCCAGGACAACTGGCCCGCCAAACCCATTACGTTTGTCGTTCCCTACGCTGCAGGTGGCTTTGCCGATACCCGCATGCGCTTGTTGGCCGAAGAGCTGGGTAAAGAGCTCAAGGCTAACGTTGTAGTAGAGAATAAGGCCGGCGCTGGCGGCGTGATTGGCACAGACTACATTGCTCGCGCCAAGCCCGACGGTTATACAATCGGCAGTGGCAATCTGGCGCCGCTGTCGGTTAATCCCACGCTGATGCCAAAGAACGTGAAATATGACGTCGCCAAAGACCTGGCCCCGGTTATTCTTATCGAAGAAAGCCCGCTAATCCTGAGTGTCAACAATAAACTGAACGTCAAAACCGTTGCAGATCTGATTGCGCTGGCCAAAAAAGAACCCGGCAAACTGACTTTCGGTTCGTCCGGCGTGGGCGGCGCTCACCATCTGTCTGGTGAACTGTTTGCCTCCAACGCACAGGTAGAGCTGACCCATGTTCCATACAAGGGTGGCGCCCCAGCCGCCAGCGACCTGATGGCGGGCCATATCGATATGATGTTTGAAATGGGTTATGCTGCCATGCCGGCCATCCAGTCTAAAAAAGTGCATCCGCTGGCCGTTACCAGCGCCAAGCGCCTGCCTTTGCTGCCCGATGTGCCTACCCTGCAGGAAGCCGGCCTCAAGGGCTTTGAGTCGTACAACTGGCAGGGCGTGATTGCACCTGCAGGCACCCCCGAGCCGATTATCAGCAAACTGAATACGGCGTTCAACAATATCCTGAAAAAGCCCGAAGTACAAAAGGCCTTTGAAAGCACGGGCGGCCAGTCTGCCGGCGGCTCACCGGAAGATTTCGCCAAGTTTATCCAGAGCGAAACAGCCAAATGGGCCGAGGTTATCAAAACCTCGAACGTGACGGTAAACTAAACTACGCGCAGCGCGGGTCAGTCACGTGTATTGGTAAAAAGGTGGTGTTCATGAATGCAGGCGCCATTGTCGAAAAATCAGACAAGGATGCATTCTTTACCCGCCCGCAAAGTGACCGGGCCCGCGCTTTTCTGGAAAAAATACTGATGTGAATGCGGCGATATGCAAGTTCAGGTGATCTGCATATCGCACGCGTCTGATGCGTTTCAATAAGCCGGCTGTAATGTGGGATTTTGCGTGGATGCTTCCACCAACTCGCCCAGCATTTGGGCGGTGACAGCAGACAGTGTCCATCCCAGATGCCCGTGTCCGGTGTTATAGAACACGCCCGCTTTGCGTCCGCGGCAAACGCGCGGCATCATATCGGGCATCATCGGGCGCAGGCCGCACCAGGGCACCACGCGTCGGGTGGATATCTCGGGAAACAGGCGACGAGTCCAGTCCACCAGGGGCTGTACCCGGTCTGCGCGGATGTCCTTGTTGAAGCCATTGAATTCGGCAGTACCAGCCACCCGGAAGCGATCGCCCAGAAAGCTGGTGACGATTTTGGCGTCCTCATCCAGCAGGCTGACCCGGGGCGTGGCGGCCAGACTGGCCGCGTCGTCCAGATGGACGCTGATGGAGTAGCCTTTTACCGGATACACATTCATAGTATCGCCCAGCATGCGGGCGATGGCCCGGCTGCCTGTGCCGGCGCAGACAACGATATTGTCGGTTTCAAGATGGGCTGATTCTCCATTGTCGTAGCGCTGATGGAAAATCTGGTGATGGTGCCGATCGCTGGCAATACGTGTGACCGATGTGTCCATGATAAAACGCACGCCCAGCTTGCGGCATGCTGCGGCCAGCCCGTTAGTGAACTTATGGATGTCGCCGGTGGCATCCGACGGGGTATACAAGCCTGCGAAGAAGTCCCCGGTCAGCGTCGGTTCAATGGAGCGGGCTTCCTCACGCGTGACCGCGAAACGCTCCAGTCCGCCGGCCTGCAGCAGTGCATTGGTTTTTACGGCTTTGTCAAAGCTGTCCTTGTCATAATAGATGTGCAGTATGCCCCGGCGCTCCAGATCAAAATCGATGTTCTCCTGCTCTGCCATGGCGTACAAATGACGGCGCGCTTCAATGGCCAGCCTTGTGGTTTCGATGGTATTGGCTTTGTGGTTGGGAATATTGCGAATGAACGCCGCGAGCCAGCTGTATTTATGCCAACTGAACGACGGATTGAGCAGCAGCGGCGCGTTGCGTTTGCCGATCCAGCGCAGACCTTTCATGATGGTGGCGGTGCTGTTCCAGACTTCGGCGTTGCTTGCCGAGAGCTGACCGCCGTTGGCAAATGAGGTTTCCATGGCGGCGTCCCGGTTTTTGTCCAGGACAGTGACCGAATAGCCGAGTTTGGCCAGGGTGTAAGCGGTGGTGATGCCGGTAATGCCGGCGCCGATGATGGCGACACGTGACATAAACGTCTCCGATAGCGGTGATGCAAATCACACGATCTGCATACCCCATCTGTCACGGTACCTGAGAGTTTCACCGGCATGCATGAAGCCGGTTCCCCTTCGGTGGGCGCATGCGCCTCTCTCCAGAGTGTCGCGTTATTTACAGTCCTTTTGCCTGAGAGTTTCCGGGGTGGTTGCTCCGTCGGCGTCAGCAGGGCTGAGCTCTCCTGCAAATACGTATGTCGACAACGCATATGATAGTCGCCTGCCGCAAGACAGCAAGTAGGTGTTTACCCTAAGCAAATAAGAAGAAGGGTGAAAATCCGCTCAGTCTTTAACGCGATGCGCCATGCTGCCGGTATATCCATGGCCTTTTAAAGCAAAAACCCGGTTACCCCGCTGAGGGGCGAACCGGGTTACTGTCGCGATGGCGGTTTGATCGCGATGTTATTGCACCGTAATTTTATTTTCCTTTACGATTTTTTCGTACAGCGCAGAATCCCGTTTGATGAGTTCGCTCAGTTCTGCGGCAGAACCCCCGACGGGCACAAAGCCGGCAGTCCTGAACTTGTTTTTCACATCCGGGTCCTTGACGATTTCGGCAAGCTCCGAGGAGACGCGATCCACGATTTCCTGCGGCGTTCCTTTAGGAGCCAGCAGCGAGGTCCATGAATTCATCACAAAGCCCTTGAATCCTGCTTCTTCCATGGTGGGGATGTCATCTTCACCTTCCCAGCGTTTGGCCGAAGTAATTGCCAGCGCATTGAGCTTGCCTTCCTTGACGTAACCCATGGGCACCAGGATCGGATCGAAGACCATGGAAACCTGACCACTGAGCAAATCTGCAAGAATGGGGGCGCTGCCCTTATAGGGAACGTGGGTCATTTCAAGCCCGGCTTCATCGGCAAAGTGGGCGCCGGTCAGGTGGGCGCTTGAGCCTGTGCCGCTGGAGGCATAGGTCAGGTGGTTTTTCTTACCGTATTCCACCAGTTCTTTCACATTCTTGGCTGGCACCTGTTTGCTGACAAACAGGAACAGGGGCAGGTCGGCAATATGCGATACCGGAACGAAATCCTCGTTGCTATAGTTCAGCTTGTATAAATGCGGGTTGGCTGAATAAGCGGCCAGCACAGTGACAAACGTGTACCCGTCCGGCTTGGAACGGGCGGCCTGGCTGGTTCCGATCGTACTGTTGGCGCCCGGTTTGTTTTCAATAACGATCGGTTGCTTGAGTTTTTCCGACAGCTTTTGCATCACGACGCGCGTTACGGTGTCGGTTGCGCCGCCCGGCGTGTAGGGAACGATAACCTTGATGGGTTTGTCGGGCCACGCCGCATACGCTGCCATGGGCAGGGCAAGGGCAGCAAGAGCGGTGTACGCGAGAAGAGATGTCCCTTTTATTTTCATTTGAATAAATCCTTATGAGATTTGGATAACCAGTAAAGGATAACAAACATTGATCAAGAATTAGCATTCTCTTAGTGAAATAAAAAAGGAAAACTGATCGCTCCAGCAAAAATGACAAAAGCCCGCAGCACTAGACTGGACGGGCTTTTGCACAGCGGAACAGGATCCGGATGTAAAGGGCAATTTGCCCGATTCTGGTGTTCCGGTCAATGGAATGTCTGGCCTGATGCAGGCGGCGCTGCAGTGCTGGAAAACGCGGGTTTACGCAAAGACGCGGAAGCGGTCCTTGTCGTCCATATATTCTTTTTCACCGGCCGGATTCACGATGCTGCCAAAAGGCATCTGGGCACGCAACTTCCAGCTGGACGGGATATTCCATTCTGCCTGCACTTTATCGTCGATGAGCGGATTGTAGTGCTGCAACGAAGCGCCGATGCCGTGTTCAGCCAGCGCAGTCCAGACGGCCAGTTGCGCCATGCCGGTTGAGTGTTCGGACCAGATGGGGAAGTTCTCGGCGTAGGGCGCGAATTTTTCCTGCAGATCGGCTACGACGCCCTGATCTTCGTAGAACAGCACGGTGCCGTAGGCAGCCTGAAAGCCGCTGAGTTTTGCATCGGTGGCCGGGTAAGCGTCAGCCGGGACGATCGCTTTGAGCGTTTCCTTGGCAATTTCCCAAACGCGGTCCTGGTTTTTACCCAACAGAATGACAGCGCGTGAAGACTGGGAGTTGAAGGAAGAGGGCGCCTGCTTGATCGTGTTTTGAATCAGGCTGACCAGTTCGTCGTTGCCCAGTTTGATATCGCGATCCAGCGCGTAGATGGTACGGCGGTTTTTCAGGTGCTGCAGAACATTTGCGGACATGATAGTAAAACCCTTAAAAAATAAGTTCAGTAGTCGTTGTTTGTTTTCAGATACCGCAATTGCTTACGGCTCTTGCATAGTCAACATTATGCTGCAATGCGGGGTGAGTTTGTTTCATCTGGTTTGTAGGTTATATTCAAAATATTTGAATGGTAGCGGCGGCAAGAAACACGCAGTGAGCCGCCGAGAGATGTCGGCAGGTAATGTGGAAGGAGGTATTGGAAAGCGTGCGATGGCAGGCAGAGCCCCGCGCGATGGGCAGCAACGTGGTGCGAGGCGCCAGATGCCACCCGTTGCGGGCGGTATCAGTTCAGGGTGACTCGGTCAATCGTCTCGCGGCGCGGTCAAGGCACTATGCTTTTTGCCGATTCCAGTGCGGCAATAGTGCTTTTCCCCCGGATTGTGATCGTTGGGGGAGTTCAATGCGAATAATAGGGCGAGGCACTGTCAGTACTGATGCAGGCGTGAACCGGACAGCGCTTGCCTCTGTTTTGTGGCGTTTTACTTTTTCTTGAACCCCAGGGACTCAAGCACCTTGCCTTCGTCTGCCGTGGTTTTTTTCGCAAACTCGGTGTATTGCTGGGTGCTCATGTAGAGCGGCTCCATATCATATTTTTCCAGCGCTTCGCGAAAATTGGGTTTTTCCATGGCCAGCTTGAGTGCGTCATGAAGCTTTTTAACGATGTCCGGATCGGTGTCTTTAGGAACGGCCAGTCCGAAAGGAGAAAGCTGGACTCGGTTAATGCCTGACTCTTTGAGGGTGGGCGCATCAGGAAATTTTTTGCTGCGTTTTTCGCCCCAGGTAGACAATAGGCGCAGCTTGCCGTTTTCTACATAAGGCGCCCATGCGGGTGTATCGGCCACCGACATGACAAACCCGCCAATAATGGCTTTGAGTGATTCCGCATTGCCTTTGTAGGGAACATGCACCAGTTTGATGTCGGCGTCCTGGGCAATGGCCTCCATGGTGATATGCAGGGTGGTCATAATGCCCGGCGAACCATAGGTGAGTTTTTCCGGATTTGTTCTGGCGTACTCGATATATTCTTTCATCGATTTGATTGGCGAATCGGCTGGCACGACCAGTCCGAAAGAATAGCCTGCCAGGCCGATGACATAGGTCAGGTCGGTGGCCGGGTTCCAGTCAATCTTGCTGATGTAGGGCAGGCGGAACACCGGTGTTGGCGTTTGGGCAAGGGTGTAGCCGTCCGGCTTTTTGTTATGCAGCTGCATGGCTGGCAAAACGCCGCCGGCACCCGGTTTGTTTTCGACAATCACCGGCTGCTTGAGAATACCTGTCAGGTTTTCTGCCAGCACACGGAATGGAATGTCGGTTGAGCCGCCGGCCGTATAGCCAATCACGATTGTGATTGGCTTGTTGGGAAAGTTCTTGGCTGCCTCGGACATTGCCTGAGCTGACTGCATACCGCCTGCCATGAGCATGGCAAAGGCGGCAGTATAGATGGACTTGCCTGGTTTTATCACACTTGTCTCCTGTTTTTTAGTAATGCGGATAATTGCAGATGGCTCGTCTGGATGTCTGATCTGGTTACTGCAGGATCTTACAAGTCAGATATTACCTTCTTTAATCAGATCCTTCGCAATAATGATTTGCTGAATTTGTGATGTGCCTTCGTACAGACGGAACAGGCGTACATCACGATAGAAGCGTTCGATCGCGTATTCGGAAATATAACCGGATCCGCCATGAATCTGCACCGCCCTGTCGGCAACGCGGCAGCACATTTCGGTAGCAAAGTATTTTACGCAGGAGGCCAGCGCAGACACGCTTTCACCGTTGTCGCGTCGACGTGCAGCATCGAGCAGCATGCATTCGGCTGCGTAAATATCCGTTTTGCTATCTGCAAGCATACCCTGAATCAATTGAAAATCAACTAGAGGATGCCCGAATTGCTTGCGGTCCTTGGCAAACGCCAGCGCATCGGCCAGCATGCGTTTGGCCGCACCGATAGCGACACTGGAAATATGCAGGCGGCCTTTGTCCAATACTTTCATGGCAGTCTTAAAGCCCACGCCTTCCTTGCCGCCGATCAACTGGCTTGCTGGTATGCGGCAGTTATCAAAAATGACATCGCTTGTGTGCGCGCCTTTCTGGCCCATTTTTTTATCACGTTTGCCCAATGTGAGTCCGGGCGTGCCAGCCTCGACAATGAACGCTGAAATCCCCGAAGCACCTTTGATGTCGGGATTGCTGCGTGCCATGACGGTAAAAATGCCGGCATGCGGCGCGTTGGTAATAAAGCGCTTGGTGCCATTGATGATGTAATGGTCGCCATCGCGTACTGCCGTTGTGCGCAGGGATCCAGCGTCGGATCCTGCTTCCGGTTCTGTCAGGGCAAACGAGCCGATCAGATCGCCGCTGGCCAGGCGAGGCAGATATTTTTCTTTCTGTTCCGGGGTGCCGTCGATTACGATGCCTGACGAGCCGATGCCGTTGTTGGTGCCGATGTACGAACGAAATGCGGGGGAGGTGCGACCCAGTTCCATCGCAATGCGCGCTTCCTCTTCCATGGTCAGGCCCAGGCCGCCATATTCCTCAGGCAAGGCCAGGCCAAACAGACCCAACTCTTTCATCTGGTCCCGGATCTGCTGGGGAATCTCGTCGGTCTCGGCAACTTCGTTTTCGGCGGGGACGAGAACTTCGCTAACGAAGCGGCGAACGCCTTCTTCAAGAAGGGTCTGGGTTTCCTGATCACGTATCATGACTGTGATTAATCCTTATAAAAAATGAGTGCGTTATTTTGCCAGAAACCGGCTGAACGCCGTCTTTGCTTCGGGCGATGCCAGGCATTGCGCAAACCGTTCTCTTTCGGCGTCCAGCGTCTCAGCGACATCCTGGGCCGCAGCGCGCTGCATCAGCGCTTTGGTGTTGGTCAGGGCAAGCCTGGATTGATTGGCCATTTCGCGGGCCAGTTCCTGGGCGGTGCTTTCGGCCTGGCCGGCAACGACCACGCGATTGATCAGGCCTGCCTGCTGGGCTTCTTCAGCCGTAAAGGGGGTGCCGCGGTAAAGCCATTCGTTGGCCTTGCGAATCCCGACATAACGGGCAAGCAACAGGCTGGATGCGCCTTCAGGGCACAGGCCCAGCGGGACAAAGGGAATGCGAAACTGGGTGCCGGTGCCGGCAACCACAAAGTCACAATGCAGCAGCATTGTGACGCCGATGCCAACGGCGCCGCCTTCGACGGCGGCGATGATGGGAATATTAACCTTGCTGATGGTTTTGAGAAATGTCAGGCCCGGGCTGGCGCCTTCGGGCGCGTTGACAAAATCGCGCAGATCGTTGCCCGCCGTGAAATAGCCGCCCGCACCGGTCAGTACAATGGCATGCAGGTCTTCCCTTGCGGTGGCCTGCGCCAGTGCCGCTGTGAGTGCAGCATAGGTGGTGCTGTCCAGTGCGTTTTTCTGTGCTGGTCTGTTGATGGTGAGCGTCAGAACCCGCTCGCTAACATTGGACAGGAGCGTGGGCGTGGTTGTTGTATCGTTCATCAGGGGTTCTCGCTGGCAAGGCGCTGGCGCGCGGTCTGATATTCCTGCTGCATGCGCTGGGCAATCGTGGCTACCGGATCTACTGAGTCGATGGTGCCGACGCCCTGACCGGCCCCCCAGACATCTTTCCACGCCTTGACGCGGGTTGAACCAAAGTTGGTCGATGATTTTTCCTGCTCTTGCAGGTTGTCAGGATCCAGGCCAGATGCCGTAATGCTCGGCGCCAGGTAATTACCGGGGATGCCCGTGAAAAACGGCGTGTACAGAATGTCCTTGGCGGCGGCGTCGACGATCATCTGTTTGTAGCGAGGGTCGGCGTTCGCTTCCTGGCTGGCAATAAAGCGCGTGCCGATGTAGGCGAAATCGGCTCCCATCGCCTGGGCGGCAAGAATGGCATCGCCGTTGGTTATCGAGCCGGAAAGAATAATCGGGCCGTCGTAGAATTTACGCACTTCCGACACCAGTGCGAACGGACTTAGCGTGCCTGCGTGGCCGCCTGCGCCGGCAGCCACAAGAATCAATCCGTCCACGCCGGCTTCCAGCGCCTTCTCGGCATGGCGGATGGTCGTGACATCATGAAAGACCAGGCCGCCCCAGCGATGGACCGCAGAGGCGACGTCCGACGGGGCACGCAGGCTGGTGATGATAACGGGAACCTTGTATTTCTCGCAGGCCTGCATGTCATGATCAAGCCTGTCGTTCGACGTGTGGATGATCTGGTTGACGGCGAAGGGGGCGATTTTTTGCTCCGGATGCCGGCTGCGTTCTTCATCCAGCGTGCTGGTGATCCGGGCCAGCCAGTCATCCAGCAGCGATGCCGGACGGGCGTTGAGGGCCGGGAACGATCCGATCAGGCCGCTTTTGCATTGCTCGATGACCATATCCGGATTGGACACGATAAACATGGGTGAGCAGATCACAGGAAGCGACATTTGAGCGCGCAATTTTTGTACGACAGGATGAGCCATAAACAACCTCAGTCAGAAAAAATATCATATGCAATATTGGCAGCGAACGGATGCATGATGCAGGCCGCAGGCGAAAGATGCCGACGGGGCAGATCGATGCCGCCACCGGGTAGCACGCCGCGGTATCAGGGGGCCGCTTGCATTAAATCGAAACAAAATTCTGCAATGCGGTACATATTCTACTTTTGAGTGCTTGCCGTCAGCGCTTTATCATAGACTACTCTGAACGCGTGGGCAATGGAATTTTCTTTTTAAACAGAGTATAAAACGGGTATTATTATACTATTGAGCAAATGCGGAAGGCATGAAGCGCCACGCAATGCGATTCTGTACTATATTCTGCACATTGGAATTATTCCGGCGAATTTATTTATGACATCTGACATTCGGAAAACCCTTAACAAACCCCCTTTGGCCAGCGAGTATGAGGACGACCGCCATTTCATCACGGCGATCGCCCGCGGCCTTGATGTGCTGGCTTGCTTTCGCTCCGGCAACAAAGTGCTGGGGAATCAGGAAATTGCGCAGCGCTGCAAGCTGCCCAAGTCAACGGTGTCGCGCATTACCTATACGCTGACCCGGCTGGGTTACCTGACGCACGACGAAGAAAGCAGTAAATACCAATTGGGTATGGCGACACTCTCGCTGGGCGTGGGTTTGCTGGCCAAGCTCGATATCCGTCAGGTTGCCCGGCCCCTCATGCAGGCGCTGGCTGACGAAACTCAGGGTATGGTCACGCTGGGAACACGCGATCGACTGTCAATGTTGTATCTGGAAAACTGCCGCAGCCGGTCGGCGCTGACGCTCAGCATGGACGTGGGCGCCCGTATTCCGATCGTATCCACGGCCATGGGCAGGGCGTATCTGGCGGAAATCCCGCTGCAGGAGCGCGAAGAGATATTCGGCCGCGTACGCGAACTTGATGAGCTGGCCAGTGATGCGTTAATGAGCGGGATCGCCACGTCGCTGGCCGATTACGAACGGCTGGGATGCACCTGCTCGTTTGGCGATTGGCAAAAGGATGTGAACGCCATTGCGGTCGGCTTGAATCTGGGGCGGCAGTTTCCGATTATGTCGATCAGTTGCGGCGGGCCGTCCTTTAATTTATCCGAGCAATATCTGCTTGAAGAGGCGCGCCCCCGATTGCTGGAAGTGGTCAGCAAACTCAAGGAGACGGTGGGCCAGCCAGCCTGACCCGCCCATTGCAAGGCTTATTGGTAAGCCTGCGGTGCAACGGTCGGCAGGCTCGCCGGCCGACCGTTCGTGCTGGCTATTTCTTGTCGATCATGGAAAACAGGGCAGTGGCAAAGGCCACTTTTTTGTCACCCACACGCATGTCGCAGTTGGCGAAAACCACCCGCTTTCCCTTGCGCTGAATATCCACCGTTGCTTCCAGCCAGTCGCCTTCGCGCACCGGCGACATGAATTCACAGGTCAGTGACATCGTCACGAAAGCCACCGGTTCATCATGAGCGTTAAGTATGGCATCGCCAAAGGCATTGTCAGCGACGGTCATGATCAGCCCGCCGTGGGCGACCCCCACCTTGTTCAGATGCGTTGCCTGTACCCGCAGGCCAATGCCTGCATGGCGCTCGTCTACTATTTTTTCATAAAAAGGTCCGGTCAGATCCGAAAAGGAACTGTAGCGGTTTAGCAGGCGGTAGTGTTCTGGAATAGTCTGGTCAATCATGATACGGGTGTTTCCTCAAGCGGGGTCCTGGGTTTTCTGTAGCGTTAGCAAACTATCACTATATCGCTGCAAATGAAAGTCTGCATCGCCATACTGACTATTTAGCACAGTGACCCGTTTGAAGTAATGGGGTACGACCAGCTCGTCGGTGACGCCCATACCGCCGTGCAGCTGCACGGCCTCTTCGCCGACATGGCGCGACAGTTTTGCCAGCAGCACCCTTGCCGCTGCGCCTTTGATGATGCGATCCTGCGGGTCATCGCCAGCCTGGCTGATGGCTGCCAGCAGCGCCATGGAAGTGGCCTGTTCTGCCGCGATGGCCATATCGGCCATGCGGTGCTGCAATGCTTGAAACGTGCCAATGGCCACGCCAAACTGCTTTCTGGTTTTCAAATACTCCAGGGTTGCGTCATTCAACGCCTGGATCAGGCCGGCGGCCTCGGCGGCCAGCGCGGCATTGGTGGCTGCCAGCGCTTGCATGATGGCAGGGTAGGCCGTGTCTGCGTCGCCAATCAGCGCCTCTGGGGGCAGCTCGGCGTTTTCGATCACCAGATCGGCCGCCAGATGACCGTCATGCAGCCGGTACGACTTGGCCGTAATGCCAGGATGGTCCGCCTTGACCAGGAAGACTGACAGACCATGGCTGTCATTTTCCTGTCCGGCAGTCCTGGCTGTGATCAGCCAGTGGTCGCACACCGGCGCATCAATGACGATGGCCTTGTGGCCGTTCAGTACCCAGTTGCCCGCTTTGTTGACGGCCTGGGTATGGATACGCGATTCCTGATAGCGCGATTGGACATCGTAGTGGGCAAAGGCAAAACGGGCCGAGCCGTCTGCGATCGCGGCAATCAGCACGCTGCGCTGCTGCGCTGTGGCGTGCTGCTGCAAAAATGTACCTGACAGTACTACCGTGCTGATGTAAGGCTCAAGAACCAGTCCTTTGGCCAGTGAGCGCATGACCAGATAGGTATCTAGCGGTGTGCCCTGCAGGCCGCCGTCTTCTTCGGCAAAGGGCAGGGCAAGAATGCCCAGTTCTGCAAAGGCTGCCCAGGTGTCCTGGCTCATGTGCCGATTGGCGGCAAGATTTTTCCGGCGCTGTTCAAAGGTATAGTCTTTGTCGATAAAGCGGGTAAGCGTATCTTGCAGGGCAAGCTGTTCTTCGGTAAAGGTAAAGTCCATGTGGATGACTCCGTAGCGTATTTTGTTCTGTATCGGGAAGGGATGCCGGGCCGTTTACAGCCCCAGAATCATCCTGCAGATAATGCTTTTCTGCACTTCATTGGATCCGCCGTAAATGGTGGTTTTGCGATAATTGAAGTATTGCGCCGTCATATGTTCCTGGGCCTGCGGGAAGGCGCTGGACAATTCGTGTACCTGATCGTCCGGCAGAATATGGGCCGCGGCATACGGGCCTGCGACCTGTGAGGCCAGTGCAGTAATCGCCTGCTGTATCTCCGAGCCTTTCACTTTAAGGATGGAGGCTTCCGGCCCTGGGGCATGGCTGCTGCCTTCCTGGGAAATCAGCTTCAGATTGGTAATTTCAAGCGCCATCAGATCCAGCTCGACCTGTGCCAGGCGATCGCGGAATCGTGCATCCTGCAATAGCGGCAGTCCGTCATTGCCGGTTTGCCGGGCGGCTGCCTGCTTGACCAGTTGCAGTGCTGCCTTGGAACGGCCCACGCGGGCAATGTTGGTTCTTTCGTGGCCAAGCAGAAATTTCGCGTAGGTCCAGCCTTTGTTTTCTTCGCCGATCAGGTTGGCGGCGGGAACGCGAACATTCTCCAGCCAGACTTCATTAACCTCATGGCCATCGTCCAGCATGATAATGGGCCGCACGGTAATGCCCGGCGTTTTCATATCGATAAGCAGGAATGAAATGCCTTCCTGCTTGCGCACCTCAGGATTGGTGCGCACCAGGCAAAAAATCCAGTCTGCGTGTTGGGCCAGCGTGGTCCATGTTTTCTGGCCGTTGACGATATAGTCGTCGCCATCGCGCACTGCCGTCGTTTTTAGCGACGCCAGGTCGGAGCCGGCACCGGGTTCCGAATATCCCTGACACCACCAATCCTGGCCAGACAGAATGCGTGGCAGGAAGCGCGCCTGCTGTTCTTTGTTGCCGTACTTCTGAATGACCGGCGCGACCATTTTCAGGCCGAAAGGCAATTGTTCGGGTGCGCCGAAAGCAGCGCATTCTTCTTCGAAGATATGGCGCTGCACGGCATCCCAGCCGGTGCCGCCAAATTCCACTGCCCAGGACGGCGCTCCCCAGCCTTGTTCAAACAGGCTGCGCTGCCATTGCTCGCGTTCGGCTTTTGATAGCGGCAGGCATTGTTGTGTCTTGTCGCGGACAGTGGCCGGCACCGCCTCTTTCAGGAAAGCGCGAACCGAATCGCGAAAGGCCAGTTGTTCAGGGGTGTAGCGGATATCCATGGACGCAATTCCTTTTCAGGTTGTTGAGCGGCAGAAGCGAAACCATCATTGTCGCAGCACAAGCGGCTGTGCAGGTGGTTTCTTTTTGTTCTGCATAGTGGAACTAATAAATGATTTATGGAATTGATTATAGCGAGCAATGCGGTAAATGAAAAGACAGGCCGATAGAAAAAGCAGAAATGCTTACAGCCGACAATTCGCTTTACACCCGATGCTGCTGCAGAGTATTATCGAAGAATTCTCGGGGTGCGTAAGTTCTGCTATGCGAAACAAAAAGGTGTAGTAACGACGTGCCATGTATTTAATCGCGCCAGACAAGGAGACATCGCCATGGATCACGCTTTTTACGAAGAAAAGGACGGGATTGCCGTCATTACATTCAATAACCCGCCGGTCAACGGCTTAAGTCACGGCCTGCGCAAAGCCATTGTCGAAGGCGTCGATCGCGCCAATAACAATACGGCAGTTCGGGCGATCGTATTGGGTGGATCCGAGCGGGCGTTTTCCGGCGGTGCGGATGTGACCGAATTTGGCACGCCCAAGGCGTCGCAGGCGCCCACCTTGCGCACGGTCATAGAAGTGCTGGAGCAATCGGCCAAGCCGGTCGTGGCTGCCATCAATGGCGTATGTCTTGGCGGTGGTCTGGAACTTGCGCTGGGTGCGCACTATCGCGTTGCTGCTGCTGCGGCCAGAGTCGGTTTGCCTGAAGTCAAGCTTGGCATTCTGCCCGGAGCGGGCGGCACCCAGCGCCTGCCGCGGGTAGTGGGACTGGAAAAAGCGCTGAACATGATTGTGTCCGGTCAGATCGTCAAAGCCGCTACGCTTGCCGATACTGCGCTGTTCGATAAAGTCGTTGACGGTGAGCCGCAAGCGGCGGCCATTGAGTTTGCCAAAGGCCTGGCCAGCGATGCGCCGCTCAAGCGGATTCGCGATCTGGCAGTTGTCGAGGCCGACGCTGACGCCTTGTTACTCAACGCCCGCAATGCGGCCAAGGCAGGCTCTGCGCGCTTTCCTGCGCCTGCCGCCTGCGTCGAGGCAGTGGCGGCCAGCACGAACATGGGCTTTGATGATGGGCTGGCATTTGAACGCCAGCACTTTACCCAATTGCTGGCCTCGCCCGAATCACTGGCGCTTCGTCATGTGTTTGCGGCTGAACGTGCCGCGACAAAAATTCCTGATGTGCCGGCCGATACCCCGTTGCGTCCGATTGGCCTGGTTGGCGTGATCGGCGCCGGCACCATGGGTGGCGGCATCAGCATGAATTATCTGAACGCCGGCATTCCGGTGATCCTGCTTGAGCAGAAGGAAGAAGCGCTGGAGCGTGGCGTTGCGACCATTCGCAAGAACTACGAAAACACCATGAAAAAAGGGCGGATTACAGCCGAGCAGGTAGAAGAACGCATGAAGCTGCTCAGCACGACCCTGTCCTATGACGCATTGAGCGACGTTGACCTGGTCATCGAGGCTGTCTTTGAAGACATGGGTGTTAAGGAAATTGTGTTCCGTGAGCTTGATCGCGTCATCAAACCCGGTGCAATTCTGGCCTCCAATACCTCAACCCTGGATGTTGACCAGATCGCTTCTTTTACCAAACGCCCGCAAGACGTGATCGGACTGCATTTTTTCAGTCCGGCCAATGTCATGAAGCTGCTGGAAATCGTGCGCGGTGAAAAAACGGCCAAAGATGTGCTGGCCACGTGCATCGACATGGGCAAGAAAATCGGCAAAAAACCGGTAGTGTCGGGTGTGTGTGACGGGTTTATCGGCAACCGTATGCTGTATGCCTATCGCGATGCGGCTGACGAGGTAATGTTGCAGGGCGCCGCGCCGTCGCAGATTGACCGCGCGCTGGAAAATTTCGGTTTTGCAATGGGTCCGTATCGCGTGGGCGATCTGGCCGGGCTGGACATTGGCTGGGCGATCCGCAAGCGCAAGAAGGAAGCCGATCCGCAAGCGTATGAAGAGGTTGTGGCCGATCGTCTGTGTGAGGCCGGGCGTTTTGGCCAGAAAACAGGAGCGGGCTGGTATCGTTATGTTGCAGGCGATCGCAAGCCACAGGTTGACCCAGAG
The DNA here is from genome assembly GCF_004217095.1 of Advenella incenata. Lineage (GTDB taxonomy): Bacteria > Pseudomonadota > Gammaproteobacteria > Burkholderiales > Burkholderiaceae_B > Advenella > Advenella incenata. The sequence continues at coordinate 229,337 of NZ_SHKO01000003.1, forward strand.
GTCGAAAAAATGATCGACACCTTCCGCAAGGAAAAGGGCGTTACACCGCGCAAGATCAGCGACCAGGAAATTGTCGAGCGTTGCGTTTACGCGCTGGCCAATGAAGGGGCGAAGATTCTTGAAGAGGGCATTGCCCTGCGCGCGTCGGATATCGACATTGTTTACCTGAATGGTTACGGCTTCCCGTTGCATCGCGGCGGACCGATGCACTACGCGCAACAGGCTGGCCTGTTCAATGTGGTGCGGGCGCTGGGTCAATTTGGCGCCGGTTCGGCTCGGCCCAAGGCGTGGCAACCGGCTGCCTTGCTGGAAAAGCATGCACAAAGTGGTGAAGCACTGAAGTAAAGTAGAAAGTGCTTGGGCAGGCAGGCCATCGCCGGCCTCCCGTATCTACGGGCACGCGGCAGGCACTAAAGGGGTATGCCAGGAAACTGAGCATTTGGTGTCTGCCAGTGTCAGCAGGATTGAGTTTTTTCTGTTCCGATACAATTGAAGTTTGCGTTGGTTGGCCGTGATGTTGTCGCTATGCAGCCCAATGTCATGCGCCCGGCCTGGAGAAGAGACATGAGAGAAGCGGTAATTGTTTCAACCGCCCGTACCGGACTGGCAAAGTCCTGGAAGGGTGCATTCAATATGACCTATGGCGCAACGCTGGGTGCGCATTCAGTGTCGCACGCAGTCGCGCGTGCCGGTATCGATCCAGCTGAAGTGGAAGATGTCATTATTGGTTCAGCCTTGCCTGAAGGCACAACCGGTGGCAATATCGCCCGGGCTATTGCCTTGCGGGCCGGCCTGCCGGTTAGCGCAGGCGGGGTGACCGTCAACCGGTTTTGCTCATCGGGGCTGCAGGCCATTGCCATGGCGGCGCAGCGCATTATTGTCGACCAGGTTCCGGTGCTGGTGGCCGGTGGCGTTGAAAGTATTTCCTGCGTGCAAAATGATGCCAACACCCTCATGCGCCAGGACCCCTGGTTGCGTCAGCACAAACCAGAACTTTACTGGAGCATGCTGCAGACAGCGGAAACCGTGGCCAAGCGCTATGGTATTTCGCGTCAGGCACAGGACGAATATGGCGCGCGCAGCCAGCAGCGTGCTGCCAGGGCCCAGGCCGAAGGCCTGTTCAATGATGAAATCGTGCCTATGACAACGGTCATGAGCGTCTTTGACAAGGCAACTGGCGGCATTGCCCGCCGTGAAGTAACGATTGCTGCAGATGAAGGTATCCGTCCCGATACCACGCTTGAAGGCGTGTCTAAAATCCGCCCGGTGTTTCCCAAAGGTGTTATCTCGGCGGGCAATGCCAGCCAGTTTTCAGACGGATCATCGGCCTGCGTGCTGATGGATGCCGAAGTGGCGCGCCAGCGCGGTCTGAGCCCGATGGGCATTTTCCGCGGATTTGCCGTCGCAGGTTGTGAGCCCGATGAAATGGGCATCGGCCCGGTTTTTGCGGTGCCTCGTTTGCTCGAGCGCGCCGGCTTGAAGGTCGACGATATCGGCTTGTGGGAATTGAATGAAGCCTTCGCCTGCCAGGTGCTGTATTGCCGTGACAAACTGGGTATCCCGGACGATCGCCTCAATGTTAACGGGGGGGCGATTGCTGTGGGCCATCCGTATGGCGTGTCTGGCGCCCGCATGGTCGGCCACGCCCTGATCGAGGGCAAGCGCAGGGGGGTTAAATACGTGGTGGTTACGATGTGTATCGGTGGCGGCCAGGGCGCAGCAGGGCTGTTCGAAGTGGCATGAACCGTCCCGATTATTCCGCCGTCTGGCCGCGTGGGCGCAGCCACTCGCTAAGCGTACCGGAAACGGCGCTGCACGCCAATCTGGAGATATCGGCCCTGCGCTATCGGCACAAGCCGTGTCTGGTGTATTACGGCGCCAGCTACAGTTATGGCCAGGTGCTGGCGCAGGTGCAGGCCCTTGCAGGGTTCCTGCAGCACGATTGCGGCGTGCGCAAGGGCGACCGGGTGTTGCTGTATATGCAAAACAGTCCGCAATTCGTCCTTGCTTACTATGCCATTTTGCGGGCCGATGCAGTGGTGGTGCCAGTCAACCCGATGAACCGGGCTGACGAGTTGCAGCATTACATTCGTGATACCGGCGCCACTGTAATCATTTATGGACAAGAACTGCACGAGCAGGTTGCCGTGCTTGGCGCTGCGGCGCCGGCCAGCAAGCTGGTGGCGGCGTATCACGATTATCTGCCTGCGGCAGGATCGGATCAGAACGTACCGGATGTTGTAGCCGAGCCTGCGCAAGCCCTGGCCGGCGACGGCGTCGTGCTTTGGCGCGACGCACTGGCTAGTGGTCGCGTCCCGTTGCCCTCATCGGCCGTGCCGGCAGATATGGCTGTCATGCCGTATACGTCCGGCACCACTGGCCATCCCAAAGGCTGCATCCATACCCATCGTTCCACCATGTATAACACCGTGTCCGCAGCGGTATGGTACGACGGGGGAAACCAGGACGCGGTTTTTCTGGGCGTGTTGCCGTTTTTCCATGTCACCGGCATGGAAGGGGTCATGAACAGCGCCATTTATCTGGGTGCGACCATTGTCATTATGACGCGCTGGGATCGAGTGGTGGCGGCCCAATGCATCGAGCGCCATCGCGTCGGTCGGCTGGCGCTGATCGCCGCCATGGTGGTTGATCTGCTGGCCATGCCCGATCTTTCGACCTATGATCTGTCCAGTATTGCCCGGATCAGCGGGGGAGGGGCGGCCATGCCCGAAGCGGTGGCAGAAAAATTGCAACGCGAGTTTGGTCTGACCTACATCGAAGGCTACGGCATGTCCGAAGTCATGGCGCCGTCGCACATCAACCCGGAGCGGCATCCCAAAAGACAATGCCTGGGGATTCCGATTTTTGATGTGGATTCGCGTATTATTGATCCGGTCACTTTGCAGGAGGTGCCGCAAGGTGAGGTCGGTGAAATTGTCGTGCATGGGCCTCAGGTCATGCAGGGCTACTGGAACAATGAACAGGCTACGGCCGAGGTTTTCATTACCATTGACAACAAGCGTTTTTTGCGCACCGGAGATCTGGCGCGCATGGACGAAGATGGATACTACTTTATGGTGGACCGGCTCAAGCGCATGATCAATGCCTCGGGTTTCAAGGTCTGGCCAGCCGAAGTGGAGTCCATGATGTATGCCCATCCGGCGATTCTTGAAGCCTGCGTTGTTGGCGTGACTGACGAAAAACGCGGTGAGACCGTCAAGGCCTGGGTTGTGTTGCGCGACGGTAGTCGCGGCAGTGTCACAGAGCAGGACATCCTGGATTGGTGCCGCCAGAAAATGGCCTCGTACAAGGCGCCACGGATTGTCGTCTTCACCGACGCGCTACCCAAAACGTCCTCGGGAAAAGTCTTGTGGCGTGCGCTTGGGTAAATAGCACAAGCGAAATATGAAATAATGACTTGCACCAGTAATGGCACACATACAGATTCAGACAAAAGAGAATACAGGTATAACAGATGATCAATAAATTTATAGACGATATACAGGTTGCGGTTGCCGATGTCTTTGATGGCGCCACTGTGCTTATCGGTGGGTTTGGTGGCGCGGGCCACCCGACGGAGCTGATCCATGCCCTGATCGACCAGGGCGCAAAAGAGCTGACCGTCGTCAACAACAATGCGGGCAATCATGATACGGGGCTGGCAGCGCTGATCAAGGCAGGTCGCGTACGTAAAATGATCTGCTCATTTCCCAAGGCTTCGCATTCCTACGTCTTTAACGAGATGTACAAAGAAGGGAAAATAGAGCTCGAGTGTGTTCCGCAGGGCACGATCGCGGAACGACTGCACGCTGCCGGCGCCGGCATTGGCGGGTTCTATACGAGAACCAGCTATGGTACGGACCTGGCCAAGGGCAAGGAAACGCGCAATATCGATGGCGTTGACTATGTGTTCGAAAAGCCGATACACGGCGACTTTGCACTGGTTCTGGCCGAGAAGGGCGACCGCTGGGGAAATCTGATCTATCGCAAGGCTGCCCGCAACTTCGGGCCGGTCATGTGCATGGCGGCAAAAACCACCATCGTTCAGGTGAAGCAGAAAGTCGAACTGGGCCAGCTTGATCCGGAAACGATTATCACCCCAGGTATTTTTGTGAATCGGATTGTCGAAGTAGCCAATCCGGCCATCTCCAGTTAAGCAGGTCATATGATGAATAAATTGAACAGAAACCAAATGGCCGAACGCCTGGCCAAAGATATCGCCCCCGGCAGTTATGTCAATATCGGCATCGGCATGCCCGAGCTGGTCGCCAACTATCTGAAGCCAGAAGACGAGATTCTGCTGCACAGTGAAAACGGCATTTTGGGCATGGGCCCTGCCGCGACAGGAGACGACATTGACGGCGAACTGATCAATGCCGGCAAAAAGCCGGTCACATTGCTGACCGGCGGTGCATTCTTTCACCACGTGGATTCATTTGCCATTATGCGCGGCGGACATCTGGACTTGTGCATCATGGGCGGAATGCAGGTATCTGCCGACGGCGATCTGGCCAACTGGTCGCTGGGCCGTCCTGGCGAGCCACCGGCAGTAGGCGGGGCCATGGATCTGGCTGTGGGTGCCCGTAAAGTGTATATCCTGATGGAGCACAATGCCAAAGACGGCTCACCCAAGATTCTGGAAAAGTGCACGCTCCCGGTCACGGGTCTGGGCGTAGTCAGTCGTGTCTACACCGATATCGCCGTGCTGGAAGTCACGCCGGCAGGTATGACGGTGGTGGAAAAACTCGTCGATATCACCGATGAAGAACTGCAGTCGCTCACCGGGGCGAAACTGATTTTCGCCTGAGACTCCGATAGCCATTAAGATCAGAATGAAATAACACAGAGGAAATGTATGAATAACGCTTATATTTGTGATGCTGTCCGTACGCCGATCGGCCGCTATGGTGGCGGTCTGTCCACCGTGCGTACCGATGACCTGGCTGCACTGCCGATCAAGGCATTGATGGAACGCAATCCGAACGTAGACTGGAGCAAACTGGATGATGTGATCTATGGCTGCGCCAACCAGGCCGGCGAAGACAATCGTAACGTAGCCCGCATGGCGCTGCTGCTGGCGGGTATTGATGTACAGGTTCCGGGCGCGACATTGAATCGTCTTTGCGCATCCAGCCTGGATGCCGTGGGTACGGCTGCGCGCGCCATCAAATCGGGCGAAGTCGATCTGATGATCGCCGGCGGTGTAGAAAGTATGTCACGTGCGCCGTTTGTCATGGGCAAGGCCGAATCCGCTTATTCCCGGGCTGCCAAAATTGAAGATACCACGATCGGCTGGCGCTTTATCAACCCGAAAATGAAAGCAGCGTTTGGTGTGGATTCCATGCCAGAGACTGCTGAAAATGTCGCCGACGACTTCAAGATCTCCCGTGCCGATCAGGATGCATTTGCATTGCGCAGCCAGCAGCGCGCTGCAAAATCCATTGCCGATGGCGTGTTCAAGGAAGAGATTATTCCTGTGAGCGTCCCTCAGCGCAAGGGTGATCCCGTGGTTGTTGATACGGACGAGCACCCGCGTGCAACGACGCCGGAGGCGCTTGCCAAGCTCAAGGGCGTCGTGCGCCCCGATGGCAGCGTGACAGCGGGCAATGCGTCCGGTGTGAATGATGGCTCCTGCGCCGTGCTGCTGGCCTCTGATGAGGCCGTCAAGAAATATGGCCTTACGCCCAAGGCGCGCGTAGTGGGGATGGCCGTGGCCGGCGTCGCGCCACGCATCATGGGCGTGGGCCCCATTCCGGCCGTGCGCAAAGTGCTGGAAAAAACCGGCCTGACCATCGAACAGATGGATGTCGTTGAATTGAACGAAGCCTTTGCCGCACAGGCGCTGGCAGTGACACGTGATTTGGGTCTGCCTGATGATGCTGCGCATGTGAACCCGAATGGTGGTGCGATTGCCCTGGGTCACCCCCTGGGTGCGTCAGGTGCACGTCTGATAACGACTGCCATGTATCAATTGCAGCGTACCGGCGGCAGGTACGCCTTGTGCACCATGTGTATTGGTGTCGGCCAGGGCGCTGCCGTCATCATTGAACGCGTGTAATACGTGTTCGGCTCGTGCGTAGGCGGACGGCGTGAGAACGCCGGCATTGCTGAACGCATGTAGCGGTAAATAAAAAAGGCTGGGCAATCTAGGTTGCCCAGCCTTTTTTAATGGAAAAACTGCGGTTTAATGCCCCAGGATTTTCGACAGGAAATGCTTGGCCCGGTCTGAGCGCGCTTCCTGGTTGCCGAAGAACTCTTCCTTGTCGCAATCTTCAACAATCAGGCCTGCGTCCATGAAAACCACGCGGTCAGCCACTTTGCGGGCAAAGCCCATTTCGTGGGTAACTACCATCATGGTCATGCCTTCTTTGGCCAGATCCACCATGACATCGAGCACTTCGTTGACCATTTCAGGGTCAAGTGCCGATGTGGGTTCATCAAACAGCATGGCCATGGGGTCCATGGCCAGCGCGCGCGCAATGGCCACACGCTGTTGCTGCCCGCCGGAGAGCTGGCCTGGGTACTTGTCCTTGTGCTCAATGAGCCCGACACGGTCAAGCAGCTTGCGGCCGCGCTCCATGGCCTCGTCCTTGGAGCGATCCAGAACCTTGATCTGAGCCAGTGCCAGGTTTTCCATGACGGAAAGGTGCGGGAACAGTTCGAAGTGCTGAAACACCATGCCGATTTTGGAGCGCAGTTTAGGCAGGTCCGTCTTTGGGCTGCCTACCGAGACACCGTTGAAGAAAATCTCGCCTTTCTGGAAGGGTTCCAGGCCGTTGGCGGTTTTGATCAGTGTGGATTTGCCTGAGCCCGACGGACCGCAAACCACCACAACTTCACCTTTGTTGATTTCGGTTGTGCAATCGGTCAGAACCTGGAATTTTCCATACCATTTACTAACGTTTTTAAATTCAATCATAGCCATGGAGAAATACCTTATCGAATAATCGTCAAACGCCGATCGATCACTTTGACCAGACGAGAGCAAACTAAAGAGATGACAAAATAGATAGCCGCTGCGAATATGTACAGCTCAACTGGGCGACCGGTAATGTCGGCGTTGATGCGGGCCATACCCAGCAGGTCATTCAGTGACAGTACGGTCACCAGAGACGTATCCTGGAAAAGAACAATCATTTGCGTGAAAATCACAGGCAGCATATTGCGGAAAGCCTGCGGCAGCACGATCAGTCGCATTACCTGAAAATAACGCAGTCCGAGCGCATAGCCTGCACCCACCTGTCCGCGGGGAATCGACTGAATGCCGGCGCGCATGATTTCGCAGAAATAAGCGGCTTCAAATAGCGCGAAGGTAATCAGTGCGCAGGTAAACCCGTTCAGCGGCCGCGAGACCAGCCTGGCCGATTCGTTACCGTCTATATAGGTTGCCCACATGAAATCGATCCAACCCAGGATATACGGCACCAGGAAAAAGAACCAGAACAGGATCAGGATCAGTGGCAGCGAACGCATTATGTTGACGTAGGAGCCGGCGAACCAGCGGAAAATCTTGATGGACGACAGGCGCATCAACGCCAGCACAGTGCCCCAGATTAGCGCCAGAACGGTGGAATAAAGCGTCAGCTTCAGCGTAAAAATCAGGCCTTGCTTTAGCAATGCGGGCGCTGCCTGCTGAATAACGCCCCAGTCAAAGGCGGCAATGCTGACCGATGACGCAGAGAGAAGTAAATCTTGAAAATTCATCATGTGCTCCTACCCTTTTCCTGAAATAAAGCCAGGAACACTGAAGAAACGTTCAACGGCTGACATGATTACCAGAATCAATAAGTTGATGATGACATACAAAGCGGTTGCCGCCAGGTATGAAGGGAACGTCTGGAATGTGGATTCCTGCATGGACGCGGCAGCGCCGGTAATCTCCAGTAGGCCGATAGTATAGGCGACCGAAGAGTTTTTCAGCAGGTTCAGCATTTCAGAGGTCAGTGGCGGCGTAATAATGCGCATGGCCATGGGCAGCAGCACATATTTGTACATCTGATAACGCTTCAGGCCAAGCGCAGTTGCGGCCATGGACTGTCCGCGTGGCAAAGAGCGAATGCCCGATGATAATTGAATGGCTATCCGTGATGAGGTAAACAGGCCCAGACACAATACCGCCGGCCAGAAGACCGAGTATGGGTACTGCATGCTGATGATTGCCTTGCCCATGGATTCGGGCAGTACTTGTGGGACGACGTAATACCAAAGGAACAGTTGCACCAGCAGCGGGATATTTCTGAACAGCTCGACATAGCCCGAGCAAATTCTGGACACCAGCCGGTTCTGGCTGGTCAGCCCGACACCTACCGCGACACCCATGACAAATGCGAGCACCCACGCGATTGCAGACAACTGCAGTGTCCATCCGACAGCAGAGATGAATGCCTCCAGATAGCTATTGCCGCTGGGAGACATCTGGCAAAACAGGGACGCGTTATCGATATTGGCCGGGTCACAAAATAATGTGGAGATTGACATAATTTGAAACGCTATTTATAGAAAACAAAAAACGGCACAAAACCCGCTTCCGCTGTGTTTTGTGCCGTCGGACAGAGACCGGTTTATTGGTAAGTGGCCGGGTCTGGAGAATCTGTAGGATTAGCAAGCGCTTTTTTCAGGGCTTCTGACATAGGCAGATTCATATTGATATTTTTCGGAGGAATGGGGCTTTCAAACCATTTTTTGTAGAGCTTTTCGATTTCGCCGCTTTTGATCATGGCGATCACTGCGTCGTCCACTGCTTTCTTGAACTCGGGATCATCTTTGGGTTCGATCATCGCGTAAGGCTCGATTGTGAGTGCCTTGTCGCTGACGACCCATTTGTCAGGATCTTCTGAGTTGGCAACCAGGCTGGCCAGCAACACGTCATCCATGAAGAATGCTTTGGCACGACCGGCCTGAACTGTCAGGAAGGCGCCTGCATGGTCTTTCGAAGGAATAATGTTCATGCCCAGGTTTTCCTTGGCATTGGTAGCGGCGAGCCATTTGATGTTGCTGGTGCCGGCAGTGGATGTCACTGTCTGGCCTTTGAAGCCGGCGACATCCTTGATATTGTCAGCCTTGGCCGAGACGAAGCGGGTAGCGGTCACAAATGTGGTCGGCGCAAAACTAACCTGTTTCTGGCGTTCCGCATTATTGGTTGCCGAGCCGCAAGCCAGGTCGATCGTACCGTTCATGATCAGGGGAATCCGGCTGGCCGAGGTCACAGGCACCTGTTTGACAGTGAGTTCTGTGCCCAGCTGTTTTTCCAGCGCTTTGACGATGCCGTCGCAAATTTCCTTGGAGTATCCAACTGGCTTACCACCGTCCAGGTAGGAAAAGGGTATAGAGGAGTCACGATGACCCAGAGAAATTGTTTTTGTACTTTTGATTTTGTCCAGACGGCCTTCGGCGTGGGCAGACAAACCAATTGAAGAAATAAGTGCAGCAAGCACGAGACTTGATAACTTCATGGAAAACTCCTTTATAACGGTGTTGCTAGTATGAACGAAATGCTCATGCTTAGGGTTCAGGTTTTACCCTAATTTTTGACGAACTGTCTTTTGGACTAAAACTGCAACTGTATTTTTAATAGATTTTAACGTATTTTAAAACATAATATACATATCGATACATATTGCATTATGGTGGCGTTGCAATGCACCAAAGCGATTTTGCCGATGTGCAAAACCGGTGCGGTTTACCGGCTGGCGCAAGTATGGGGTGGGTGAAAATATCATTTTGCGGATGCGAAACAATACTCCTGCAGAAAGGGAAACTATCACATTTGTGTTGCGCTTGCACACTGATGGGAGGTAGCGCTGGTACCCCTGTGATGGCGAAGCGGCAAAGGTTGCGCTGTCTTAAGGGCAAGCTGAGAGTGGGGGCTTATTGCACCTGGCTGATTGGGCGTGTCTGATAAAACAGCGCTCCTAGATAAAGCAGCGTACATTATCGCGCCGACCAGCGTGAAAACGCTGGGTGTAATACAAAAATTACACATTTGGTGTATCGCCATTCTCTGATGCAGGTGTTTGCGACTAAAATGATGTTTTAATCAGCCGGTTTCCAATTGCATGTATAAACCCTCCTACCCGCATCCTGTTCTGGCCCGAGAGGGCTGGCCCTTTATCGCCGGCTCCCTTATTCTGGCGCTGTTGGTGTCATGGTGGTCTATTGCTGCAGGGCTGATCTTCTGGCTGCTGGCCATTTTTGTGATTCAGTTTTTTCGTGATCCGCAACGCCAGGCGCCTGATGGCGAGCGCGTGGTGCTCTCACCGGCCGACGGCCGGATTGTGTCGGTAGACAAAACCACCGACCCGTACACCCAGCAGCAGGCCCTGAAAATCAGCGTTTTCATGAATGTCTTCAATGTGCATTCCAATCGCTTTCCGGTCAGCGGACGGGTAACCCAGGTTCAGTATTATCCTGGCTCGTTTGTCAATGCTGCGCTGGACAAGGCATCGGTCGAAAACGAAAGGAACGCGGTGCATATTGCGCTCGATTCAGGCGAGCAGGTCACTGTTGTGCAGGTTGCCGGCCTGGTGGCCCGCCGCATTCTATGCTACGTCAAGCCTGGTGATAGCCGAAAGGCCGGAGAGCGTTATGGATTCATCCGTTTCGGTTCCCGTGTCGACGTGTACTTGCCACCCGCTTCCCGCCCCAGGGTAGCCATTGGCGACAAAGTGTCGGCCACTTCTACTGCACTGGCTGATCTGCCCGAACCCGGTGCATCGGTCAATCAAAGCGATACCTTATGAACGAAAATCTGCCACGTCCGCGCAGCGCTATTTATTTGCTGCCCAACGCATTTACGACGGCCAATCTGTTCGCCGGCTTTTATGCCGTGGTGCAAGCCATGAGCGGGAACTTCGAGGTGGCAGCCATCGCTATTTTTGTCGCGATGGTGCTGGACGCGATGGATGGTCGCGTGGCGCGGCTGACCAATACTCAGTCGGCTTTCGGCGAGCAATATGATTCCATGTCCGATATGGTCTCTTTTGGTATTGCGCCGGCGCTGGTTATGTATGAGTACCAATTGCAGGCGCTGGGACGCTGGGGCTGGATCGCTGCCTTTATATATGTGGCTGGTGCGGCGTTGCGTCTGGCTCGCTTCAATACCAATATCGGCGTGGTCGATAGCCGGTTCTTCCAGGGGTTGCCCAGCCCCGCTGCGGCGGCGCTGGTGGCCGGTTTTGTCTGGCTTTCGGTCGATAATCGTATTCCAGACTATGAATCGCTGGCTTGGCTGGCCTTTGTGCTGACGGTATACGCAGGCATCAGCATGATTTCAAATGCGCCGTTTTTCAGCGGCAAGTCTCTGGCGCTGGAGAAAAAGCTGTCGCCGCAAAACGTCATGCTGGTGCTGGTACTTGTTTTTGCCTTCGTCTCGTCCGATCCCCCCATCGTGCTTTTCCTGCTGTTTATTGTGTATGGGCTGTCCGGTTGGATCGTGTGGTATTGGCGTTGGCGTCGTGCGCAGCAGTTGCACGACAGTCGCCGCGAGAGCAGGGAGGCAGAAGCGGCAGAGGTTGCTGGATCCAAGCCCGAGGGCGCCTCGACGTCGCATAAGGTGGATCAGGCTGGCCAGCCGCCATCGCCATCGCGCAGTGAGCCGCATATTGTCGACTCACAGGACCAGGACAAACCCAAAGACTGGTTTAAAAAAGACTGACCAGGAACGCGCCGGAACCCGGCGTGTTCTTAAAAGCCCATGATTTCAAATTCATAATCGTAGGCGGGATCCGGGCCGGGATGGTGATGCGTTACCTGCTGGCCGTCACGACCCAGATATACATACATCAATGAGTTCCAGGCATTGGCCTGCTTGTAACGGTATTCCCAGACCACTTCATTTTTTTCTCCCAGCCCCACGCGGGTCACTCTGGCGGGCGGGCCGAACTCGCAAGTGACGTCCTGTGGCGTCCATACCCCCTTGTCCAGCTTGCGAAAATTCTCATCGGTCAGAATGGATTCCACCCGATCGGCAATACCTGCGCTATTGAAGCGCGTGCCGTAAGCATATTGACCGCTCGGTTGCCGGGTCCAGATGGCCCGGGTGCCGCCGTCGGCAGTAGGGCAGGTGAAATTGGGCGATCCCATGGTTTCCAGGACGACAGATTTGGGCGAATTGGGCGGCACATCCCGGTAGGAGGCGCAAGCGCCCAGCGTCGCGCAAATGCCGATCAGACCCACGGTGCGCAGCATTTTACGCGGCGCGGCCGGCTGCGGTAAAAATGCACTTTTGCGCCGGTGCTGCTGGCCAGTGTTGGGAAAAAAGCCCGGAAGTTGGGAAAAACAACGGAAATTAGGCATATTTGAACCTGTATGGCTAAGGTTTGCGTGCGTTTTCGGGCTGAATCAGATATAATTGTCGGTCTTGACTGAAGCCAAAAGCAGCCCTGCATGGTGTCTGGCGTGTCCATTGTAGCGTGTAAATTCGCAACGGGACAGACCAGAATGAGCATGTGGGGCACGCAGCCGTCTATCACGGGAAAATAGCGTATGTCGTATTTTCCGGAAGCAGATGGTCACCACGGCGCAATCATCGTGCATAAAAACCAATGGTTTGTTTGACAGTTGTTCTTTGGCTGTCAGGTCGCTGGGGTTGTTGCCTGTCATTTGCTTTGCTTGTCGCAACGTTCTGACGCGGTAGTGACCAGGGCCTGCGTCGAAAGCAAATGCAATCGCGAAAGTCGGTGTCAGCAGATATATCCCTCGGTTATTTCTGTTTTATGCCATGGTGGGTCGGTCGGGAAATTATCCGATATTTTATTTTTAATACTTCACGGTAAAACGCCTCGGTTTTACCGCCAGTTCATGAGGCTTATTCAATATGTCAGTTGCTGATATCAAAAAATCCGAAATTGTTGCTCAATACGGTCGCGCTCAGGGCGATACAGGTTCTCCCGAAGTGCAGGTTGCTTTGCTGACCGCCCGTATCAACGAATTAACCGGTCATTTCAAAGAACACATGAAAGACCACCACTCACGTCGTGGTTTGTTGCGCATGGTTAGCCGTCGCCGTAAACTGCTCGACTACCTGAAAGGTCGTAACCCTGACGCTTACCGCTCACTCATCGAAAAACTCGGTCTGCGTAAGTGATATTGGGTTTGCGCCCAACACAAAACCGTGCAGAGCGCCAGGCTGGCGCCTGGCACGGTTTTTTTTATTGTGCCGGGAAGGGGTTTGGACGCGTACACAGAATCGTGGTGTGCGGTTGAAAACGGACAGATCTCTCTGGCTTTATTGTAAGGATTGAAAAATGTTTAACAAAGTGACCAAGTCGTTTCAGTATGGCGATCAGACTGTTGTACTGGAAACCGGCGAAATCGCCCGTCAGTCTTCAGGCGCCGTTGTGGTTTCAATGGGTGATACCGTTGTGCTGGCCACCGTCGTTGCAGCAAAAAACGCCAAGCCCGGACAGGATTTTTTCCCACTTACTGTCGATTATGTTGAAAAAACCTATTCTGCCGGCCGTATTCCCGGTGGTTTTTTCAAGCGCGAAGGCAAGCCTTCCGAAAAAGAAACACTGACTTGCCGGCTTATTGACCGCCCATTGCGTCCGCTGTTTCCCGAGGGCTTCTATAACGAAGTTCAGATCATTGTTCACGTATTGTCGGTAGATCCTCAAGTCGATCCCGATATTGCTGCTCTGATCGCCAGTTCAGCTGCGCTGGCCGTGTCCGGCATTCCTTTTGATGGTCCGATTGGCGCCGCTCGTGTTGGTTACATCAACGGACAGTATCTGCTCAATCCTACGCAGGATCAGTTGCAAGACTCCGACTTGAATCTGGTTGTTGCCGGTACCGAAAACGCCGTGCTGATGGTTGAATCCGAGGCCAAACAGTTGTCCGAAGAAGTGATGCTGGGCGGCGTGGTGTTTGGTCATGAGCAAATGCAAGCTGCCATCAATGCCATTCATGATCTGGTGGCCGAAGCCGGCAAACCTGAGTGGGACTGGCAGCCAGAAGCCAAAAACGAAGCGCTGATCGCTGCGGTGACTGCCGCTGCCGAATCGGGCTTGAAAAGCGCCTATGAAATCCGCGAAAAACAGGAACGGACAACCAAACTGCGTGAAGTGACTGCTGCAGTCAAGCAAACGCTGGCTGAACAGGCCGCGCAAGCAGGCCAGGATGCGCCTGATAGCGTGGCCATCGAAAATATTATTTTCGATCTGGAATCCAAAATTGTGCGTGGCCAGATCCTGGCTGGTGAACCCCGCATTGACGGTCGTGACACCCGTACGGTACGTCCTATCTCTATCCGTCTGGGCGTGCTGCCGCGTGCTCATGGCAGTGCACTGTTCACTCGTGGTGAAACGCAGGCGCTGGTTATCGCTACGCTGGGCACCAAGCAGGATGAGCAGATCATTGACTCGGTGATGGGTGAATACCGTGACCGTTTCATGCTTCACTACAATATGCCTCCGTTTGCAACGGGCGAGACGGGTCGTTTCGGCGCACCAAAACGCCGTGAAATCGGCCATGGTCGCCTTGCCAAGCGTGCGCTGATTTCAACGCTGCCTGCTCACGAAGATTTCCAGTACACGATTCGTGTTGTGTCTGAAATTACAGAATCCAACGGTTCTTCATCCATGGCTTCTGTTTGCGGTGGCTCACTGGCCATGATGGACGCTGGCGTACCTGTGAAGGATCACGTTGCCGGTGTCGCCATGGGCCTGATCAAGGACGGCGGCAAATTCGCCGTACTGACCGATATTCTGGGCGACGAGGATCACCTGGGCGATATGGATTTCAAAGTGGCCGGCACCAAAAACGGTATCACTGCTTTGCAAATGGATATCAAGATCCAGGGCATCACCAAGGAAATCATGCAGGTCGCACTGGCTCAGGCCCGCGATGGCCGTATGCATATCCTGGGTAAAATGACTGAAGCGCTGACCGGCTCTCGTGAAGAGCTGTCTACCTTTGCGCCACGCATGTTGTCCATGAAAATCAATCCGGAAAAAATCCGTGATGTGATCGGCAAGGGCGGCGCCACAATCCGTGCGCTGACAGAAGAGACTGGTTGCCATATCGATATCAGCGACGAAGGGGTGGTTACCATCTCCAGCGCCGACCTGGACAAAGCCAAGGAAGCAGAGCGTCGTATCGCCGAACTGACTGCGGTGGTTGAAGTAGGTCAGGTCTACGAGGGCACCGTGCTGCGTCTGCTGGACTTTGGCGGTATCGTGCAGATTCTGCCTGGTCGTGATGGGCTGTTGCATATTTCCGAAATCGCCAACTACCGCATCGCCAACATCAATGATGTGCTCACGGTAGGGCAGAAAGTCAAGGTCAAGGTTATTGAAGCCGATGATCGTGGTCGTCTGCGCCTGTCAGCCAAGGCATTGGGCGGTCTGGAAGGTGCACAGGAAAATGCGCCGGCCGAAGGCGGCGAGCCGACTGAAAAACCGGCAGAGTAAGCCATACCAGCAAAGCGTATTGTTTCGTCAGAAGCAATACGCTGGTACGGCAGGTCGCTGCGGTGCAGGCACTCGATGCTTCGCTGCCAGCGTATCTGCCAGGCAATAAAAAACACCCGATCAGAAATGACCGGGTGTTTTTTTATTCTGGCTCAGGCTAACCGATAGTGGCAGGCGCCCCAATCGGTTGGTGGTGATCGTGGATCAGACCGCGCCCTGGTCGATCATGGCATCGGCGACCTTGCGAAAGCCTGCAATATTGGCGCCCAGCACCAGGTTACCTGGCTGGTTGAACTCGTCAGCCGTTTCCCATGCGCTGGTGAAAATATTTTTCATGATGTTTTTCAGGCGCAGATCAACCTCGTCAAAACTCCACTGGATCATGGACGCGTTCTGCGCCATTTCCAGCTGACTGGTAGCAACGCCACCGGCGTTGGCTGCTTTGCCGGGCGCGTAGTGGATGCGGGCCTTGAGAAATTCCTCTACGGCTTCTGGTGTGGAAGGCATGTTGGCGCCTTCTGCGACCAGTTTGCAACCATTGGCGAGCAAGGCCAGTGCGTCGGCCTGGTTCAGTTCGTTCTGTGTTGCGCTGGGGAAGGCCAGATCGCAGGGAACAGACCATACTTCGTTGCGGCCAGGCGCATAGTCGGCCACGGGCTTATATACCGCATC
Organism: Advenella incenata; assembly: GCF_004217095.1. GTDB lineage: Bacteria > Pseudomonadota > Gammaproteobacteria > Burkholderiales > Burkholderiaceae_B > Advenella > Advenella incenata. The sequence goes on from NZ_SHKO01000003.1 coordinate 245,416, forward strand.
GGGGTGCGTTTGGAGATAGTTCTGCAGCGGGGCCTGCTGCTTTTCCTTGAGCTGCTTGAGCGTTTCCAGATTAATACCGGATTTGTGATAAATCATGCCGCGCGAATCGCTGCAGGTCACTGGCGTTGCGCCGAGCTGATACAGTTTTTCGATTGTGTAGATGGCCACGTTGCCGGCGCCCGAGACGGCGCAGATCTTGCCGTCCAGATGGTCGCCCGCATTTTGCAGCATATTCTGGGCAAAGTAGACTGCGCCATACCCGGTGGCTTCGGTGCGTACCAGAGAACCGCCCCATGGAATGCGCTTGCCGGTCAGTACGCCTTCGTAGCGACCTGTCAGGCGTTTGTACTGGCCGAAAAGATAGCCGATTTCGCGGCCGCCTACGCCAATGTCGCCGGCAGGTACGTCGATGGTAGGACCGATATGGCGGTAGAGTTCAGACATAAAGGCCTGGCAGAAACTCATGATTTCATTGTCTGACTTGCCTTTGGGATCGAAATCGCTGCCGCCTTTGCCGCCGCCGATAGCCAGGCCGGTGAGCGAGTTCTTGAACGTTTGCTCAAAGCCAAGAAATTTGATAATGCTGGCCGAGACGCTGGGATGAAAACGCAAACCGCCTTTGTATGGACCGATGGCGGAGTTGAACTCGACCCTGTAGCCCTTGTTGACGTTGATTTTACCTTTGTCGTCTACCCAGGTAACCCTAAACATGATCTGACGCTCAGGCTCAACGATTCGTTCTATGATGTTCTGATCCAGATAGTGTTTTTCTTTTTCGAACAGCGGAGAAAGTGATTCGAGTACTTCCAGGACAGCCTGATAGAACTCCGATTGCGATGGGCTGGATTTGGCCAGTCGGGCCAGCGTCGTATCAATATATGTCATATGAATTGAATGTAATGAGCAGATTAAGGGTTACAGGCAAACGTATGCGCGCCGGGCATACCCAACGCGTAGGGCGGCAGGGTGAAAAACGACGGGGTGCACAATGATTGTTATGCGAGGGGTAAATATAATACCGCTATATTGTGTGCGGTGCAGCGAAAAATGCACTATCTAGGTGATTGCCCTGATTTATTTTGGCGCATTTTTACAAATCACCAACTGCATTGTGTGCATTTGGCGCGTTTTTCATGTTTTCCTGCCATATTTAAGGGCAGGGTACCATAGGCGAAAGCACGAAGCCTTAGGGGCCACCAGGCAGGTGCCGTGTGTCGGCACGGCGACCCCTGGTGATGCATGGGCTGATGGATCAGCCTGTAATCGCAGCGATACCGGCTATGGCCGTTTCAGCGTCCTGGCTGGCCTGTACGCCGGATACACCGACAGCGCCAATGGTCTGGCCATCAATCACAACAGGCACGCCGCCTTCGAGCATGCCTGAAATGGCTGGCGCCGACAGAAATGCGTAGCGACCATTGTTGATCATCTCTTCGTAGCCTTTGGTTTCACGGCGACCCAGCGCTGCTGCATGGGCTTTGGCCGGTGCAATATGGGCGGAAACGGGCGCGGCGCCATCCAGGCGTTTCAGGGCCAGCAGATGGCCGCCATCGTCAGTCACGGCGATGGTCACGGCCCAGTTGTTTTTACTGGCGTGGGCGGTGGCTGCATCGATGATTTTCTGTACGTCTTCCTGGACGAGAACGGGCTTGGTTTTCATAATGGCTCCGAAATAGGTTGTCAAACCGTCTATTATAGTGAGGAACCATGTCGGCTTTGTAACTTCTGACGATAAAGCGGTGTGCACCAAAGTTTCGAATCGGTATGCAGGCTGGCAGCGCTGGCGCCAGCAATGCAGGCCCTGGATAGGAAAGAGCCTGCAACGCTGGCCGTGTGCGTGCCATACGCGTGTTGTGTAAAAGCCGATGATGGGACGCGAGATCGCGCCGATCAGGCGGGTCCGACTGAAGGCGATCGGCAGCGGCGCAACGGGGCGCCGCTGCCAATGTCATCATGCGGCCTTGCTTAACGCTGTGCGGCGATAGGTTTCAAGCAGCTGCGCCCGCCGTGCGGCTGCCTTTTGCATATTGGCCTCTTTGATATGACCATAGCCACGGATATCGTCGGGCAGGCGGGCCAGCTCGACGGCCGTGTCATAGTTGCTGTCATTCAAACTCTGAACAATTTCATCCAGCAAAGCGAAATACTCCTCGACCAGGGCACGCTCGGCCCGTCGTTCTTCGGTGCGGCCGAAGGGATCAAACGCAGTGCCACGCAACGGTTTCAGGTGTGCCAGGACAGCGAAGGCTTTCATCACCCAAGGGCCGTATTTCTTTTTGATCAGATGGCCTTTTTTATCTTTTTTACTGAATGCTGGCGGCGCCAGATGAACATGTAGTGCGTAGTCGCGGCCCGGTTCTCCTTCAAACTGCTCGCGCAGTTTATCTAAATAGGCTGGATCCGTGTACAGGCGAGCCACCTCATATTCATCCTTGTAGCTCATCAGCTTGGCCAGGTTGCGGGCCACTGCCTCGGTCAGGATATGGCCGCTGAAACCGCGTTCTTTTTCGGTCTCGCGGATGCGCGCGACTGCCTGTGTAAAGCGTTGTGCGTACCGCTCGTTCTGGTATTTCACCAAGTGTTGTTCAAGGCGCTTGATCAGTGTGTCTGTGCTTTCCGGCATGCTGATCAGGTTTTCGTGGCGCGCCGTGCGCTTACTGTTGCCAAGCGGTACTGACTGCAGGCCATGATGTGCCAGATAGCGACCCCATTCGAAAGCGGCCAGATTTTTGTCGACGGCAACGCCATTGAGTTCGATGGCGCGCTCCAGGCTTTCGTGGCGCAGGGGAATCCATCCTTTTTGCCAGGCATAACCCATCATCAGCGGGTTGGCGAAAATCGCATCGCCCAGCAACGCGACCGCATAGCCATTGGCATCCAGGAAATCACATTTTTCCTTGCCCAGCAAATCCTGCATGTCTTGTTCTGTAATGGCCGAAGGGAACTGCCATTTCGGATTCTGGAAAATTTCCGCAGTGGGCACCTTGGCGCTGTTAATGGCTGCTACCGTTATGCCCTTGCGAGTTTTGGATGTGATTTCGCGGGAGGCAGCCACAATGGCGTCGCAGCCAATAATCAGATCGGCTTCGCCCATGCCGATGCGGGTCGAGTGCAGGTCTGCCGGCTGGTTGCCGATCTGCACATGACTGACGACAGCGCCGCCTTTCTGTGCCAGTCCGGTAATGTCCAGTACGTTGACGCCTTTTTCTTCCAGGTGAGCGGCCATGCCCAGTAGGGCCCCGATGGTGACGACCCCGGTGCCACCTACGCCAGGCACCAGAATGTTATAGGAACGTTCGATCACAGGCGCTGCAGGCACCGGGATATCCGCTTCTATTTTTTCAAAGGACAGCGTGGCCGTCTGGGGCTTGCGCACTTTGGCGCCCTCGGCGGTCACAAAGCTGGGGCAAAAACCGTTCAGGCAAGAATAATCCTTGTTGCAGGAAGATTGGTTAATGCGGCGCTTGCTGCCCATCGGGGTGTCTACCGGTTCGACAGAAAGACAGTTCGATTTTACCCCGCAGTCGCCACAACCCTCGCAGACCGCTTCGTTGATAAAGACGCGTCGGTCGGGATCTGGATAGGCATTGCGTTTGCGACGCCGGCGTTTCTCGGTCGCGCAGGTTTGATCGTAGATCAGAATAGTCGTGCCTTGCGTATCACGCAGTTCCAGTTGTACATCATCGAGCGAATCGCGATGGAATACGTCGGGGTTGCCAATCAGGCTGACTCCTTTGTATTTTTCCGGTTCATCGCTGACGATCACGATGCGGGTCGCGCCTTCGGCGTGCAACTGAGCATTGATTTGCGGCACCGTCAGTGTGCCATCCACAGGCTGCCCGCCTGTCATGGCAACTGCATCGTTGAATAGAATTTTGTAGGTGATGTTGACTTTGGCTGCGATGGATGCACGGATCGCCAGAATGCCTGAATGGAAATAAGTGCCATCACCCAGATTGGCAAAAATATGCTTGGTGGTCGTAAAGTCTTTCTGGCCGATCCAGGGTACGCCTTCGCCGCCCATCTGGGTAAAGGTATCGGTGTTGCGATCCATCCAGATGGTCATATAGTGGCAGCCGATGCCGGCTACTGCCCGCGAGCCTTCGGGCACGCGAGTCGACGTATTGTGGGGACAGCCGGAACAGAACCAGGGTTTGCGATCCTGCACGACGACCGGCCGTTTGGCATCCTGTTCTTTGGCATGAATGACCGCAATGCGGGCCTGAATGCGGGCGCGCACCTCATCGGGAAGGGCGTGTTTTTCCAGACGCTTGGCAATGGCCTTGGCGATAATGGCAGGAGACAGTTCGTAATTGGCCGGCAGCAACCAGTTGCCGCGGGGAACAGACCATTCGCCGCCGCCATCGTCGCGCGCATCGAATTTACCGTAGACATCGGGACGAACGTCGTCGCGCCAGTTATACAGCTCTTCCTTCAGGGCGTATTCCATGATCTGGCGTTTTTCTTCAACCACCAGAATTTCATCAAGGCCTTCGGCAAAGTGTCGGGCGCCTTGCGCTTCAAGCGGCCAGACGCAACCCACTTTGTATAGCCGAATCCCAATGTCCGTACAGGTCGCTTCGTCCAGGCCCAGGTCGGTCAGCGCCTGACGCACGTCCAGATAGGCCTTGCCGGCAGTCATGATGCCGAACCGGGCCTTGGGCGAATCAAAAATGATCTTGTCCAGCTTGTTGGCGCGCACATAGGCCAGCGCCGCGTAGAATTTGTAATTGTTCAGCCGGGCTTCCTGGTCCAGCGGTGGATCGGGCCAGCGAATGGACAAGCCGCCCTCGGGCATGTCAAAATCCGGCGGCGTAATGGTCTGGACGCGATCCGGATCCAGTTCGACTGACGAGCTCGATTCGATCACATCGGTGACGCATTTCATCGCGACCCATAGGCCTGAATAACGGCTCATGGCCCAGCCGTGCACGCCGAAGTCCAGATATTCCTGCACATTGCTGGGGTATAGAACGGGAATGCCGGCCGACTGCAGATTATGTTCGGACTGATAGGCTACCGTGGACGATTTGGCGGCATGATCATCGCCTGCCAGTAGCAGTACGCCACCAAACTGGCTGGAGCCGGCCGAGTTGGCGTGTTTGAATACATCCATGGAGCGGTCCAGGCCCGGTCCCTTGCCATACCACATGGCAAATACGCCCTGTTTGGTTGCGCCGGGAAACAGATTGACCTGCTGTGAACCCCACGCTGCGGTGGCGCCAAGTTCTTCGTTGACACCGGGCTGGAAAGAGATCTCATGTTCGGCGAGGTATTTTTTTGCCTTCCACAGACTCAAATCCAGATTGCCCAGGGGCGAACCGCGGTATCCGGAGATGAATCCGCCGGTGTCCAGTCCGGCGCGCCGGTCCCGGTCTTTCTGCAGCATAGGCAGACGCACCAGCGCCTGGGTGCCACTCATATAGACACGGCCCCTTTCGAGGCTATATTTGTCGTCAATGGTGGTATTCTTCAGGGCATCCTGTGCCACTTTTGGTAGTGGGGCATTCATACTTTTGTCTCCGATATGGTCCATTTGCATATAAGCGCATGATTTCCTTGCATTGTCATAGTCGTCTTGTGAACGGTATGAACAACGGCCTGGAATGTTCACCGCCTTTCGGGGCGATGCTATATCGTCCTGATGAATGGCAGCCGATTTTTTGCTGCAACTCATCATGTCTGCCTGCCGATGTGACCCCGGAGTTGCAGCGGAATCACAGGAAACGAAAATCGGAAGGCAAATTCTTTAATTGACGTTAACGTAAAGTTAAGGCATTTTCAGCTACAGCGAAACAAAAATAACCCGCATTAGGGTATATCCTAGAATCATGTTAGTCGTGTGCGCAACAAAGCGCAAGAATCAGGAAAGAAAAGTGAAAGGTGTATTGTCAAAACTGGGAAATATAGTGTCTGCTCTGGGAGCCAGGCCGCTGTCGGTCGGGCTGTTGTTGACCGTTATATTCTGGATATTGCTTGGCAATTTTGTGGTGGCTGCATTCGCGGGGCTGTTGGTGTCTTTTTTTATTGCCGCGGCCGTGTCGGTGTGGAAATTGAATCGTCGCTCGCGCGATGAGTAGGCGTTGATGCTGGACCGGCTGTTGCGGGTGGGGAAGGTGGGGTAGGTCCATCGTTTGTTAATGGACAGAAGCCTGCGGCATGCAGTGAAATGGTGCGCTTAAATCGTGCTGTCGTAAACAGCCGCCTCTCTTATATAGAGGTAGCGAGAGTCAGAAAATATTTAAGGCAGGCGCGATCATGCGCGCGTGGTCTGTTGCGCGGGTCTTGGATCAGAATTGATTGATTGTTTTTTTTTTCTCATGTAACGAGTGCGGTTACATGGGTGCTGTGATAAGCTTCTGTTTTTATTAGAAAACTTGGGGTGACTGATGGGGCTCGAACCCACGACAACCGGAATCACAATCCGGGACTCTACCAACTGAGCTACAGTCACCATCCGAGTAAGCGTAAGAGTATAGCAAGTATATATTCGGCGCACAAGAAAAAACTGGCGCAACACACTATTATGTTGTCTTTTTAGTGGTTATGAAGGTAAGCGGGTGTCTTTGTGATGGCTTCTCTGTGGAAATTTCTGGTTGAATATCAAACCCATCTGATTTTCGCAGCAAGTGTGGTTTTGAGCGTTGCGGCAGCGGTTCATATTGCGCTGACCAAGCGTGATGTTCGCGCCGCAATTGCGTGGGTCGGTGTTGTGCTGTTTTCCCCGTTTCTGGGGCCGGTTCTGTACTTTGTCGTTGGTATCAACCGCATTCGGCAAACTCGGATCAAATCCCACCGGGACAGGCTGCTCAAAGAGGGAGCCGATCATACCAGTGTCACGGTCAGTGATCTGGCCCAGCATGCCGCCGTCCAGTGTCTGTCACTGAAAAAAGCCAGCGACACGGTGACCCGTTTCCCTCTGTGCGGAGGCAATGAAATTGTCCCGCTCAATGGTGGAGACCAGACCTATCCAGCCATGCTTGCCGCCATAGACGCTTCGGTCGACTCGGTATTGCTGCAAACCTATATTTTCGATAATGATATTGTCGGCCATCGTTTTGCCGACAGTCTGATTGCCGCGTTCCTGCGTGGTGTTCGCGTCCGGGTGCTGATCGATTCCATTGGCGTGCGCTATTCCCATCCGACCATTGTGCATCGGCTAAGAGAGCAGGGCGTGACGGTGGAACTTTTCGAAACCAATGCCGTTACGTGGCGCATGCCATACGCCAACATGCGCTGTCACCGCAAAATTCTGGTTGTGGACGGCGCCCAGGGGTTTGCCGGCGGGATGAATATCCGTGAAGAGTTTCTGACGGAAATTGCACATGACAATACGGCACGCGATATTCATTTTCAGATGCGAGGCCCAATTGTCGCGCAGTTGCTGGTCGTTTTTTGTCATGATTGGCTGTTTTCTACCGGCGAGCAACTGAAGCTGGGTGACTGGATTGCCGCCGAGCCTGCTTTTATGCCCGCTAATATGGCCGCGCGCTGCGTTCCTTCCGGTCCCGATCGTGAAATCGAAAGCACGCACAAGGTCTTGCTGGCCGCCTGCGCCGTTGCGCAACAGCATATCCGGATCCAGTCGCCCTATTTTTTGCCAGACCAGGTGCTGATCGGGGCCTTGACCACCGCTGCCAGACGCGGTGTGCAAGTGGATATTGTGATCCCCGGCAGGAATAACCTGCGTCTGATTCAGTACGCCATGATGGCCCAGATCGATCAGATCATTGAGACCGGCTGCCGGGTCTGGAAAGGATCCGGCAATTTCGATCACTCCAAGTTGATGACGGTGGATGACAGTTGGTCGCTGATCGGCTCGTCCAATTGGGACTCACGTAGCCTGCGACTTAATTTCGAAATTGATATCGAGGTGTACGATCGGCGTCTGGCGGGGTGGATTAACGGCGCCATCGATAATGAAATTGCGCATGGCGAGCGGGTGACCTTTGAATCGATACGCAAGCAGGGCTTGCTGGCGACGCTCAGGAACAAACTGATCTGGCTGGCGTCGCCCTATTTGTAGGGCAAGCCCGTATCCCTTGCGTTTGCATGCTGCCGCGCCAGTGACTGGATTTGGTTGTTTCAAGTTCTGCCTGGAAAGCCGATTCAGATTCCTCTTCCAAGGTATGACCCAGGGTCAGCGGTCATGGCAGATGCGTCAGACGCAGACGCGACCGAAGAAGGAAGTCGTACTTGAACAAGCGCAAGAAAGTACAACAGCCAAGTGTTACACTTTTAGGCGGAGCAAGCACAAGGGAGAGTGATAATGGGGTTCCGAGTTAAGAGTACGATACATCCCAGAGTATTCTGGGGGTCAACAATCATTGTGGTTCTGTTTCTATTGATCGGAATCCTGTTCCCGGCTGATGCGGAGCAGATTTTCGGCAGGCTGCAAAGCGTTGTCATTGAAAGCTTTGGCTGGTTCTATATCCTGAGTGTGGCCATATTCTTTTTTGTGGTTGTCTATCTTGCGCTGAGTCGTTACGGCAACCTGAAGCTGGGTCCGGATGACTCGGAACCCGATTATCCCTACTTTACCTGGATGGCGATGCTCTTCGCAGCGGGCATGGGTATCGGCCTGATGTTCTTTGCGGTTGCCGAACCCATGCAGCATTTTTCCGCACCTCCTTCGGGCGTGGCCGACGCTGCCGCCGCTGCCCGGGAGGCTCAGGTCATTACGTTCTTTCACTGGGGCCTACATGCCTGGGCCATCTATGCGGTTGTCGGTTTATCGCTGGCCTATTTCTGCTTTCGCTATAACCTGCCGCTGACCGTCCGTTCCGGCCTTTATCCCTTGCTCGGCAAGCGTATCAATGGCTGGATGGGCGATGCCGTGGATATCTTTGCCGTATGCGGCACGCTTTTCGGCATTGCGACATCCATGGGGTTTGGTGTATTGCAAATCAACTCGGGTCTGGCCCATCTGGTGGGCGCGCCGCAAGAACCGTGGTTCCAGGTCATCCTGATTGCAGTGGTAACTACATTGGCTACGCTGTCCGTGGTAAGCGGATTGGACGTAGGCATCAGAAGGCTATCTGAATTCAATCTTATCGTAGCCGTTATTCTGATGCTGTTTGTACTTGTTGTCGGACCCACCAGCTTTCTGATGAATGCTTTTGTGCAGAATATTGGCGCCTATCTGGATAACTTTTTTGCACGTTCATTTACCACTCAGGCATTTCGTGCTCAGGACTGGATGAAGTCGTGGACCCTTTTCTATTGGGCATGGTGGATTTCATGGTCGCCTTTTGTGGGTATGTTCATTGCCCGCATCTCACGAGGCCGCACAGTACGCGAGTTCATCCTTGGCGTGCTCCTCGTGCCGACCACATTCACGTTTCTCTGGATGACAGTCTTTGGCAACACGGCCATATTTCTTGATATGGGTGTCGCGGCAGGCCAATTGTCAAGCGATGTTGCGGCCGATGTCTCTGTCGCGTTGTTTCAGTTTTTCGAATTCCTGCCCTGGCCTGGCCTGACATCGACATTGGCAGTTATTCTTGTCGCAGTCTTTTTCGTCACATCCGCCGATTCGGGCTCACTGGTTATCGATACCCTTGCTGCGGGCGGCAAGGAAGATGCACCGGTCTGGCAACGAATCTACTGGTGCGCGCTTTCGGGTACAACGGCGGCTTTGCTGCTGCTGGCTGGCGGGCTCACTGCGCTGCAAACGGTTACGCTGGCCAGCGCGCTGCCATTCGCAATCATCATGATTTTTCTGGTGCTCGGACTCATCAAAGGCATGAAAGCGGATATGCATCGCCTGGATCGACGGCGAACGTACGCGACCCCAGCGCCGGGTTCTGAGGTCTCCTGGCGCACACGTTTGTCGGCAATCATGCACACCCCGCGAAAAGAGGATGCAGCGCGGTTTATTGCGAAGGTTGCCAGCCCGGCAATGCACGAAGTTGCCGAAGAGTTCAAAAAACGCGGGCTTGATGTCGACATCGCTACGATCGAAGAAACGGTCAAGCTTACGGTGGTTGCCGAGGATAAGCGCAATTTTGTCTACGGCGTGCAACCCGAAGCCCGGAGAATGGCCGCATTTACCGCTGCCGCGGCTCGTAACGAAACAGTGCATCCTCATGAATGGCAGGCGCGTACGGTGTTTGCAGATGGCAGCCGGGGTTATGACATTCTTGGGCTGACCTCTGCGCAAGTCATCAACGATATTCTTGCTCAATTCGAGCGATATCAAATGCTGGTCACCTCAACGAACACCGCCCTGTATGCGAGTTCACCAGACCCAGTCGCGTAGCGCTGTCAGTTGCAGGCGAGTGATTTTTTAAATCAAAGTATCCGGGTCAGCGCCTTGCTCCAGCCGGTATTCGGAGCAAGGCGCACTGTCCGACTATTTGTTTGTCGGGGGAGGCTGCCTCTATGGCTATTGTCAAACTTCCCGTCTCAAATCTCAGATGCATTTCGCTGCGCTGACGGTGCGTTCAATCCATTGGCTATAAGCAGTGCGCCCGCTGCGTTGCTCCTTACGCAAGCAATTAGCTGCACATGCTAAACTTGCCGGCCATATTTATTCACCCTCAAGTGTGACGCAGGGTCGGCGCAGGGCCAGGTTTCCAAATGAATGTACTTTATACGTTACGGCACCATTATGCTGGGAGTCGTATGCCTTGCCGGCGGTGTTCTCATGTTCAGAAGCGCCTGGCGGCAGCGCCGGCAGGCCAGGCAGCTTGAAAAGAAAAAAAACAGAGTAGGTGGTATTTTATTGCCATGCTCAATTGATGCCATGGGCAAAAATAACCGATCATGCTCCCTAAATTGGCGATACACTAAAATTACACGGTACGACAGAAGACCGCAGTACGCAGTGCCAATTTGCGAATCAGAAACACACCAAGAGGAGAAGCATCAATGAGACAGACGCAACAGGAAGGGCTCAATGGATCCGTGGACGGTCAATCAGCCCGTTCATCATTATCGGGCGCCACCATAAACCGTCGGGGCTTTCTTACCGCAGCGACAGCAACTGCTGCAACTGTGCTCACATCTGCCGTTGCCGCCAGGCCGGCAATAGCACGTAATTTCGGATCACAGACAGAACCGATACGTTATCCGGACCCCGATATCGTGGTGCTGGACAAACGTTTCAAATACAAGCTGGGCAATGCGGCCATCATGCGCTTGCATACCGGTATGCAATGGGCTGAAGGCCCGGCCTGGAATGCAGTCGGCCGCTATCTGGTATGGAGCGATATTCCCAGCAATGAACAACTGCGCTGGTCTGAAGAGGATGGGCATGTAGGCCGCCGCTTTCGCTCACCTTCAGGCAATTCGAACGGCAACACCTTCGACTTCCAGGGCAGGCAGCTCTCCTGCGAACATGATGCGCGTCGCGTTGTACGTTATGAACACAATGGCCAGGTCACAGTGCTTGCCGACAGTTTCGATAATAAAGGATTGAATGCGCCGAACGATGTCGTGGTGCATCCGAATGACGGTTCGATCTGGTTTACAGACCCGGGCTATGGCGCTTTGATGGAATATGAAGGTAACCGGCATCCGGCCAGCGCCGATTCGGTCAGCCCGATTCAGAAGGAAGCCGTCTACCGGATTGACGCGCAAACGGGCGCCATGGCCAAAGTGGCGGATCAGCCGTTCAAACCCAATGGACTGTGCTTCAGCCAGGATTACAGCAAACTGTACGTCGCCGATACGGGAAACTCACACTATCCCTCGGCAAAGAATCAGATCTGGGTCTTTGATATAGATGGAGCCAAACTGACGAACCCGCGCACCTTTGCAACCATGGAGTTCGAAGGCAAGTCAGGCTCGGCTGACGGGATCCGCTGCGATGAGGACGGCAATATCTGGGCCAGTGCCGGCTGGGGCGGTGAGGGCTATGATGGCGTACACATTTTTGCGCCTGATGGCGTACGGATCGGACAAATCCGGCTGCCGGAAATCTGCTCCAACGTATGTTTTGGCGGGGCCAAGCGTAACCGCCTTTTCATGACGGCCAGCCAATCGCTGTACGCTGTTTATGTGGAAACACGCGGCGCGCATATTACATAAAGTCGCATCAAGCACAACTGGCCGGCGATGCCTCTGAAATGTAAAAAAAACGACCAACCATTGAAGCGCAACGCGGGACCGGCTATTGTTATAGCAACACATCTGTCTTGGCATCAGGCATGAGCAGCGCTCCTGCCTGATGCGCCTTTGCGCGGATGACAGATTTGCGATTGATGCTACTTTCCGGAGATTGAAATGATCAGCTATACCATGGTAGGAAACCAATGATCTGGAACAATCGATCTGCTTCTATGATCCGCTGTTTGCTCAGATGGGGCTGGAGCAATGTTTCAGAGATGACAACTGTGTTTCCTGGGGCAAAAAATCGGATATTACTTTTCCCCTTTTCTTCACCGGCTATCCCTTTGATGGGAAAAAAGCCAATGCGGGCAATGGCGTGATGACGGCTTTTGTACTGGAAGATTCGGCAACGATTGATCGGCTTTATGCGATTGCTATGCGCGAAGGTGGCAGCGATGAGGGGGAACCGGGATTTCGCCCACGGTATGGAAGCGGTTTTTATGCGGCTTATGTGCGGGACCCTGACAATAACAAAATTGCTTTTGTTGCATACCTCGAGTCAGAACAGGATTAGATCGGCGGTCCATTTGCTTTTGCCCCAGATTCAGCGATATCAGTAGCAATTTGTATTTAGATGAGTCATCTTGACAGATGAATAGATTCGTCGATAGTATCAACCTGTTGCGTTGGCATGATTCTAAACACTTTTGTTTATGAAAGACACTAGTGCTACGCGCCGCGTAGATTTATCTCATGATGAAATGGTCATTCGTACTCTCGCTAGCGATAGCGCGATGTAAAAAGTACGGGTGCGAAAAATGGCAGGTCATCGGTCAAAGCGGAAAAAGAAGATGCAAGCTTAAGCCACTGATTTTTATAATAATTTGTGCGGTTTGAAAACAAAATGAGGTATAGTTGGTGCCTCCGGCGGGACTTGAACCCACAACCACCCGCTTAGAAGGCGGGTGCTCTATCCAGTTGAGCTACGGAGACAATCCAGCCCGTGATTCTAACCCGAACCTGCACCATGTGTCACTCAATTCGCTACAATAGGTGCATAGCCAGCCACAGAGTGAAATAATAATTATGTCCATACTTTTTGATGTACACCCGGTCAACCCGCAGCCGCGCCTGCTTAAACAAGCCGCGCAATTGCTGGATAATGGCCGGTTACTGGCCATACCCACCGATTCCAGCTATGCGCTGGTGGCTCGTCTTGACGATAAGACGGCGGCGGACGGCTTGCGCCGCTTGCGCGGCCTGGACGAACGCCATCACCTGACGCTGCTGGTGCGAGATCTGGCGGAAATCGGCAAATTCGCCAAGGTCGACAACGCGCAATACCGCTTGCTGAAAAACGCGACCCCCGGCCCCTGGACGTTCATCCTTGAAGCAACCAAGGACGTGCCGCGGCGGGTTTCGCATCCTTCTCGCAAAACCATTGGCATTCGTGTCCCGGACCATCCGGTCACCTTGATGCTGATCGAGGAGTTGGGATCGCCACTGCTGTCAACATCGCTGATTCCCGAAGGCGAAGACATGCCGCTGAATGATCCGGATGAAATTACCGATCGTTATGGCCATGCGCTGGCCGGGGTGATTGCCAGCGGCTCCTGCCCAACCCAGCCGACCACGGTCATTGATTTGACAACGGCGACGCCCTCGATTATTCGCAGGGGATCAGGGGATCCCAGAACCATTGGCCTGGCCGAGTGAGTTTGCGTGTCCGCAGGCAAGCTGCAGCGCTACCGGCCAAAAGGGGCGGTCGAATCTGGTCGCCTGCCAGCGGCAGATGCCGATTGAAACGTGTTTTACGGAATTGTCATTAAATTTTCTATTAATTTTATGCATTTCAATTAAACTACCGAATTAGCTATAAGCTAGGCACTTAATATCAACCTTTTCTGGACGTTTCTATCATGGCGGTCGACAGTTCTTCGTATCCTGTATTCACCGGCAGTTTTCCTGCCCTTGTGACTCCAATGCAACCCAATGGGGATATAGATTACGACGCATACAAGAAGCTGATCGACTGGCATATTCAGGAAGGATCTGACGGTCTGGTGGTCGTGGGCACGTCTGGCGAATCGCCCACAGTAGATGTGAACGAACACACCGATCTTATCCGGGTGGCGGTAGAACATGTGGCCGGCCGAATCCCGGTGATTGCCGGAGTAGGCGCAAACTCAACTGCAGAAGCCATTCATCTGACCAAAAAGGCCAGGGAAATGGGGGCTGATGCGGGTCTGTCGGTCGTGCCATACTACAACAAGCCCACCCAGGAAGGTTTGTTCCGCCATTTTGAGGCTATTGCCCGCGAAGGCGGCCTGCCCATCATGCTGTACAATGTGCCCGGTCGCACCGTTGCAGATTTGTCCAACGATACGATATTGCGACTGGCGCAAGTGCAGGGAATTATCGGTATTAAGGATGCCACCGCTGATATTGCCCGCCTGGGCCTGTTGCTTCGGGATAAACCAGAGTACTTTCAGGTTTTCAGTGGCGATGACCCCACTGCAGCGGCACTGATGCTGCTGGGCGGCAATGGCAATATTTCGGTTACGGCCAATATAGCCCCCGCGCTGATGCACGAACTCTGTGTGGCTGCACGGTCTGGCGATGTGCCGCGCACGCGTGAACTGAATGCGAAGCTGGCACTTGTCAATAAAGTGCTCTTTGTCGAAGCCAATCCCATTCCGGTCAAATGGGCGCTTGTGCAAATGGGCCTGATCCAGGCCGGGTATCGGCTCCCAATGTGTGATCTGGGCGCCCAGCATCATGAAACTGTTCTGACTGCCCTGAAAGATCTCGGGCTGGTCAAATAATATAGGATTGAGAATATGCGTATGAATGCACGCTTTCTTGCAGTATCTGGTTTACTGTCACTCACCCTCCTGGCAGGATGTAATGTCATGGACGAAGTTATGGGTGATACCGAGCAGGTTGACTACAAAAGTACCGTAAGAGGTGACCCGCTAAGCCTGCCGCCTGATCTGTCCTCGTCACAGATTAATCCGGCGTACAAGCCACCAGGCGGCTATGCATCTGCCAACGAATATAACAAGGCGGTGGCCCAGGCTAATCGCAACGCCGCATCCGGCGATTCGGTCCTGCCAGAAACTCCCGGCCTGAAAATCCAGAGTTCCGGCGCCAATCGCTGGCTGGAAGTGAGCCAGGAAGCTGGGAGCGTCTATCCGAAACTGATCGACTTCTGGGTTGATTCAGGCTTTACCATCAATCGCGATAATCCTAAGGCCGGACTGATTGAAACCGATTGGGCCGAAAATCGTGCAAAAATTCCAGGCAACCTGCTTAACCGCGCATTGGGCGCCATCATCAATATGGTTGAAGACAGCGGCGAGCGCGAACGTTTCCGTACGCGTCTGGAACGCTCCAATGGCAAAACGCTGGTGTTCATCAGTCACGAACGCATGGTCGAAACACCCATGGATCGCGATGGTACATCATTCAAATGGCTGCCTGCCAAGGAAGATCCGGGCCTGAACGCCGCGATGCTGTCGCGCTTGATGGTTTTCCTGGGGGCGACCAAACAGCAGGCTGAAGCGCAAGTGCGTCAAACGGCTGCCGCGGCGGCCGCGCCAACCCATCCGGTCGTGATGGCCGACGTTGCCGCGTTGCCACTGCAAGTGGGTCAAAGCCAGGCTTACACTCAGGTGGGCGCCGCGATCAATTCTGCTGGTTTCACAGTAGATAATCGTGACCCGCAAGCCGGTACCTATACAGTCCGTTACCTGGATACCGATACCGGCGAGAAGCGCCAGTCATCCAACTTTATCAGCCGGCTGTGGGGCGATAAAGGCAATCTGACGCCGTTGCCATACACAATTGCGGTTACGTCCGAAGCCAATCAGTCTGTTGTGACTGTACGCAACGAACAAGGCCAGGCGGATAACAGCGCGACCGCGCGCCGCATTCTGACGGTACTGGCCGAGAGAATGTAAGCTGATCGCTATCCAGGATCGTGTTTTGATATTCAGAAGACCCGGCAAGCCATTGCCGGGTTTTTTTTCGTCTGGCTATTGCGCAATAACCCAGCCGTCGTCCAGCCATTCCTGCAACAGCGTAAGCGTTGCTGCATTGGCTTTTTTCAGGTCGGCGCTGGTCAGCGCGCGCGTGTCGGCGAATTTTTTAAGCGTGGCGTTGGTTTTCAATTCCAGAGCCTCGCCGTTGATGAACAGGTCTGCGCCCCGATAGATCATGCGGCTGCGACGATCCAGCACCAGGCTGCCGTTGCCGTCGATCACGTCGTCAAGATCGACCATCTCTTGGGCAATCGGAAACACAGTCAGGCTATTGGGTTCGGTCAGCCAGCAGCCCAGAAAGCGTGCCGCCATGCGATCAGTAAACGCGATTTTTTGCACAGCAGCCAGGGCGCTGTCGATCAGTTCATCAGGCAGCGAGGCAGGCTCTGTGGTGGCGGACAGGCGTTTATCCTGGAACATGCCCGATAGGTCTGGCCCCGGTAATGCTGGCGTGGAGTAGGGGCCAAAGCCCAGTCCGTTACGCGCACTCAGCTGATCGGCCGCAACCTCCAGCAGCCCACGCGCAAGAACGGCCAGGGATGGGGCACGAAACCCGATAGAAACGGTGATGCACTCGTCCGACTCCGAGATGCCGTCGTGCGCAATATGTGGCGGCAGATAAAGCATATCTCCCGGCTCCAGCACAAACTCCTCTTCAGGCTCAAAATGCTGCAAAATCTTGCACGCAATATCGGGAACCAGCGACAGGTCTTTCTGCTGGCTGATGCGCCAGCGTCGCTGCCCGCGACCCTGCAGCAGGAAAACGTCGTAGCTGTCAAAATGCGGACCAACACCGCCGTTGCGGGAGGCCAGGCTGATCATGATGTCGTCCAGCCTGGCGTCGGGAATAAAGCGGAACTGCTGCATTAGCGCTGCAGTTGCATCGTCATGCAGGTCCACACTTTGCACCAGCAAAGACCAGTTGGGTTCGGCCACCTTGGGAAAGCGTGCGAACGGACCGCTTTCCATATTCCATTCGTCATTTTCCTGCCAGATCAGGCGTGATTCGACATCATCGCGTTTTGCCAGTTTCTTCAGCCCGGCCGGGGGCACGGGGCTGGCAAAACCTGCAATGGCCTGTCTGATGAGCAATGGTTTTTTTTGCCAGTAAGTCCGCATAAATTCGGCGGGGCTGCGTCCGCCCAGCAATGTCATGGGGGCGTGAATGTCAATGGATGTCATGATTCTCCGCCAAAGCGGTTATGCAATTTGTACAGGGCGTCCAGCGCTTCGCGCGGACTCATATTATCGGGATCCAGTTCATGCAGGGCGTCGCGAAAGGCGGTAAGCTCAAGCGCATTGTCGCTCTGCTGGTCATCGGTCTCGTGCGTGGCAGTAAAAAGATTCAGCTGGGAGATGTCGCCAGCCTGGCTTTCCAGGCGATCCAGTTCCCGTTTAGCCTGGCGAATGACCGCTACAGGCAGGCCCGCCCGCTGTGCGACCTGGATACCATAGCTGCGACTGGCCGGTCCTTCCTGAACTTCATGCAGAAACACGATGCCGCTGGCCGCTTCGGTGGCGGCAAGGTGCACGTTGATTGCTGACGGGTTCAGATCAGGTAGTCGGGTAATTTCAAAATAATGGGTGGCAAACAGTGTCAGCGCATGATTGTGGTCCAGCAACCGGCAGGCGATGGCCCATGCCAGTGACAGGCCGTCATAAGTAGATGTGCCGCGGCCTATCTCGTCCATCAGCACCAGGCTGTTGGGTGTGCTGGCAGCCAGAATGGTGGCGGCCTCGGTCATCTCCATCATGAAGGTGGACTGGCCGCCCGCCAGGTCGTCGGCAGCACCAATACGGGTGAAGATACGATCAATCACACCAATGGTGGCGGCAGTTGCCGGCACGAAGCTGCCCATGCGCGCCAGCAGCACGATCAGGGCGATCTGTCGCATATAGGTCGATTTACCACCCATATTGGGGCCGGTAATGAGCAACATGCGTCTGTCGTGGTCCATCAGACAGCTATTGGGTGTGAATTGTTCGATTGTATGCTCGACCACAGGATGGCGGCCGGCCTCGATATCGATCACTGGGTGTTCGGCCAGTTGCGGCGGCACCCATTCGTTGTCTCTGGCGTGACTGGCCAGTGCAAGATAAACGTCCAGCTCGGCAATGGCCTGCGCGCATCGCTGCAGGGGAGTCACCCATGCTTGCATGGTGTCGAGTAATTGCTCGTATAGCCATTTTTCACGCGATAGCGCCCGGTCGCGTGCCGACAGTACCTTGTCTTCGAATCCCTTGAGCTCGGGCGTAATATAGCGTTCGACATTCTTGAGCGTCTGGCGACGCCGGTAGTCGTCGGGCACTTTGTCGACCTGGCCCTTGGATACTTCAATGAAAAATCCATGAACACGGTTGTACTCGACGCGCAGATTGGCAATGCCACTGCGATGGCGCTCCCTGGCCTCCAGTTCGACAAGAAAGGCGCCGCTGTCGCTGGCCAGGGTACGCAGCTCATCGAGTTCGTCGTCAAAACCGGGTGCGATCACGCCGCCATCGCGGATCATCGCTGCCGGTTCCGTTGCGACGGCAGCCTGCAGCGCCGCGTGCAAGCGTGCATCCAGAGTCAATTCGTCGTTGAGTACATCAAGGCGTTGTGCATTGGCGTGTTGGTTGCGCAAAACAGTTTGCAACTGTGGCAGACGTGCCAGTGCATCGCGCAGGCTGGCCAACTCGCGTGGACGCACCGAACGCAAGGCGATTCGTGTTGCAATACGTTCAAGATCGGGAAACGCATTGAGTTCCGTACGCAGATTATCCAATGCAATATGCGGGTGCACGGGCCCGTCCGGACGGCCGGTCAGCATGGCCGCAACAGCGGTCTGGCGTGCTTCGATCTGGCTATTGGAGCGCAAGGGGTGGTGTAGCCAGTGACGCAGCTTGCGGCTACCCATGGGTGTTTCACAGTGGTCCAGCAACGAGAACAGGGTGGGCCGACTCTCTCCGCTGATGGTCTCAGTAATTTCCAGGTTTTTGCGCGTGACCGGATCAAGCACCAGATAATCCAGTGCATGATCCACCATGATGTGCTGGACGTGCGAGAGCGATTGCGTTTGCGTGCGTTCCACGTAGCGCAGCAGCGCGCCGGCAGCGCAAGTGGCGGCAGGCATATCGGCCATGCCGAAGCTACCCAGCGAGTCGATCTGAAAATGCTGACAAAGCAGGGTGTTGGCATCATTCAGGTCATAGTGCCAGTCGGCAGTGTGACTGATCGAGCCGCCAAATTTTGTCTCAAGGGTAAAGGAGTCAGCGTGCACGATTTCCGCGGGAGCGATGCGGTGAATTTCCGAGTCCAGGGCTTCCTTGTCGCATTGCGTGACTTTGAACTGGCCGCTGGCCAGGTTCAGCCAGGCCAGCCCGTATTTTGGCGCCTTGCCTTTGGGTGGCAGGAAAATTGACAGCAGGGGCCGGTCCAGCTTGGAAGGCAACAGGGTTTCGTCGGTGAGCGTGCCGGGCGTAACAATGCGCACGATCTTGCGTTCAACGGGGCCCTTGCTTGTAGCCGGATCGCCGATCTGCTCACAGATCGCTACCGATTCGCCCAAGGCGACCAGACGCGCCAGATAGGTTTCCATGGCATGCACCGGAACACCTGCCATGGGAATGGGCTGGCCATTTGAGTTTCCCCGCTTGGTGAGCGTCAGATTCAGCAGCCTGGCGGCCTGCTCGGCATCCTCATAGAACATTTCATAAAAATCTCCCATACGATAGAACAGCAGTACAGACCCCGCCTCAAGCTTGAGGCGCAGGTACTGCTGCATCATGGGAGTGTGGCCGGGAGTCGCAATTTTACTGGTTTCTGCTGGCATGAGTGATAGGTTGTTTAAGGTATTCTGGCGTTCAATCGGCTATTTTACGATTATCCTGGGCCCGGTTGGGCGACGAGTCATTCGCCGATCCGCATTACCGCTCTGTCGATCAGTGCCAGCACTGCATTTTCCGCAGCCATGGGGTCGCCGGCACCGATTGCATCCAGCAGTGTCTTATGCAGCTTCAGTGCCTGGGGATCCGGACCCCACTGGTCACTGGATGCCCGAAAACTCATGGTCCACACTGCAGATAAGGCCATTTCCAATTGCCGGAAGAAAACGTTGCCGCTCGCGTGTACGACCGCGCCATGAAAACGTAAATCGGCTTCGATATAGTCCGCCCGATTGTTTGCGCAAGCCATGGCCTGGTATGCAAGCTGTAATGCCTCGATATCTGTTTGCTCGGCGCGCAACGCGGCCAGATGCGCAGCCTGGGGTTCAATAGCCTGCCTCAGTTCCATCAGGTCGGCCATCAGTTTTTTGTCTGGCGGCAATCGTGCGTACCAATCCAGTACCGAGGGATCGAAAAGATTCCATTTGCTGCGTGGCAGTACATGTGTGCCGGTGCGCGGCCGGATTGATATCAGGCCTTTGGCAGCCAGGCTTTTCATTGCCTCTCTGATAATAAGGCGGCTGGCGCCATAAGTATTGGCCAGTTCTGGTTCGGTGGGCAGCTGGATGCCTTCGGCAAAATGCCCGGCAACAATACTGCTGCCTAAAGCATCGACTATTTGCTGATGAAAGTTTCGTAACTGGGATGAAGACATGGCGACAAGTATACCTGTAACGCAGGGGTTCACATGCTCCTGAAGCATTGACATTAATTATATAATGATTATATGATTGATTTTTGAAAATAAAACTATTGAACGCAGCACAACAACGAACGAGAACGTATGTTCGCAACAAGGAGACACTGCATGAAAAAAACAATGACCACGCTGTTGCTGGCGCTGGCCGGGGCGTTGATCAGCCCGGGTCAGGCCGGTGCTCAGCCGTTTCCGTCCAAGCCGATTCGCATGATTGTTCCGGTCCCGCCTGGCGGCTCTGGCGATTTGGTTTCCCGTCTTGTAGCCGGTGCTGCCGCAAACGATCTGCAGCAGCCCATCGTGATTGACAATCGACCGGGCGCAACCGGCAATATTGGCACCGTTGCCGCAGTCAATGCGCCAGCCGACGGCTACACCATATTTTTATGCAGTATTGGCAACTGTTCGGTCAACGCCAGTCTGTACGCCAATCCGGGCTTTGATCTGTTCAAAGACATTGCACCGGTCATCTTGCTGGGTTCATCCATCAATGCGTTTGTTACCGGACCCAATACAGGCATCGATAGCCTGCAGACGCTGATTGGTAAAGCAAAAACGGGCGATATCAGCTATGGCTCTTCCGGCGTGGGGGCATCCAATCACCTGGCAGGCGAACTGCTCAAGAAAATGGCTGGCATCTCTCTATTGCACGTGCCATACAAAGGGTCAGGTCCTGCGATTACCGATTTGATAGGCGGACAAATAGACGTTTTCTTTGACAACGAACCGTCGATTCTGCCCTTTATCAAATCGGGAAAAGTCAAGGTGCTGGCCGTAACCGGGCGCACCCGCTCAGCCAATTTGCCCAATGTGCAAACCATGGAGGAGTTGGGCTATAAAGGGTTTGTCATTGAGCCCTGGTTCGCTATCGGGGCACCAGCAGGGACTCCCGAGCCTGTGATTCAAAGATTGAATGCGGCGTTCAATCACGCCCTCAAGGACCCTGCTGTCATCAGCAAACTGAATCAATCGGGCATCGGGGCCATTGGTGGTGCACCTTCTGTACTGGCAGGGCACATCAAGTCCGAACATGACAAATGGGCCGAATTGATCCGCGCCCAACGTATTTCCACAGAGTAGAAAAACATGCGTATTACAGGTATTGAAACCACAAGACTGACATCCCAGCCTAATCTGATCTGGGTTGAAATAGAAACAGATGAAGGTATTACTGGACTGGGTGAAACCTTTCGCGGCGCACAGGCGGTGGAAACCTATCTGCATTCCATGGCGGCGCCGTTGATTCTGGGAGAAAATCCGCTAGACATCGAACGCCTGCATAAAGTGCTTTTTCGCGGCTATCTGGGGTTCAACGGCAGTGGTGTAGAGAGCCGTGCTGCGTCGGCGATCGATATCGCCCTATGGGATATCTTCGGCAAGGTTACCGGTCAACCCGTGTATCAGTTGCTGGGTGGCGCTTGTCATGAACGCATGCGCGCGTACAATACCTGCGCCGGCGTTGACTACAATAGTAAAAGTATTCAACGTCGGCTGATTGAGCCCGGGGCAGAAAAAATCCGTGGCCGTTATGATGATCAGATTGCTTTCATCGAAGACCCGGCGCAACTTGCGCTTAGCCTGATTGACGAGGGCTTCGGCGCCATGAAAATATGGCCGTTCGATGGCGCCGCCATGGAAACCGGCGGTCAGTATGTCAGTGCACGGCAAATGCGGCAGGGCCTTGAAGTGTTTGAGAAAATCAGGCTTGCCGTTGGTGACCAAATTGAAGTCATGTGTGAATTTCATTCGATGTGGAACGTCACCAGCGCACTGGCCATCGCCCGTGAACTCAAGCAATTTCGGCCCTTCTGGGCCGAAGATCCAATAAAGATGGATAGCCCTGGACTGTTGGCCGATTACCGCAGGCTTGCGCAGATTCCGGTGTGCGGCAGTGAAACCCTGGCGTCTCAGAGCACGTTTCGCGATTTGCTGGCGGAACACGCACTGGATATTGTGATGCTTGATCTGTCCTGGTGTGGCGGCATTAGCGAAGGCCGGAAAATTGCCAGCCTTGCCGATGCATATCAAAAGCCGATCGCGCCGCACGATTGTACCGGGCCGGTGGTGCTGTGGGCTTCCCTGCACCTGGCGCTGGCTTCGCCCAATGCAATTTTTCAGGAAGTGGTGCGGGCGTTTCTTAATACCTTTTATAAAGACCTGGTTACTGAGCTGCCGGTTCTGGATAAAGGATTTCTGTTGCGTCCGGATGCCCCTGGCCTCGGTACCGCGCTGGCACCGACGGTCAAGAGCGATGCGCAGGCATGCATTCGTCGCAGTACACTACCTATTTAACGGTTCAGACAATTTTACTTACGGAGACGGACATGGCAACTTTCGACCGAGCACAGGTGCGGGCTGCGCTTGATGGCATTTCAGGAATTTTGGTTACCCCCTTTGATGACAACGGCAAGATTGAACCGGCGCGACTGCAGCCCATTATCGATAATGCAATAAATGCAGGCATACACATATTGGTGGCCAACGGAAATACCAGTGAGTACTACAGTTTGCGCTATGCGGAAAGCGAAGCCATGGTGTCTGCGGCGGCGGGCCAGATACGTGGGCGGGTTCCGTTGCTTGGCGGAGTGGGGCGCGGCATTGAAGAGGCCTGCGACCTTGCGGCCGCTTCCCGGGCGGCAGGCGCTGATGCGTTGATGATTCACCAGCCACCTGATCCGTTCGTGTCGCCACGAGGCATACTTGCCTACGTACGTCGCATTGAAGAAGCCGCGCAGGGGCTGCCGCTAGTGCTGTATTTGCGTAATGAGGCAATTGGTATGGCGTCGATAGAGGACCTGTGCAGTGTTGACTCTGTGGTTGGTGTCAAATGGGCATCGCCAACGCCTCTTGTGCTGGCCGACGCAATTGCCCGCACGCGGCATCTGGATATAGCGTGGGTAGGTGGCCTGGCCGAGACTTGGGCGCCACCGTTTTACGCGGTAGGCGCCCGCGGGTTTACTTCAGGGTTGATTAACGTGGCCCCCGGCCATAGTGCTGCAATTCATGCTGCGCTTGACAAAGGCGATTACGCTGCGGCAAATCAGTTGATCGCGCAAATGCTGCCATTCGAGCAATTACGGGCAGAAGAAAATAACGGCGCCAATGTGACCGTTGTGAAGACCGCATTACAACTACTGGGCCACAATTGTGGTGCGACCCGACCACCGTCAGCATGGCCCATGAATCCACAGGCGCTTGACACACTCAGGCAATTGTTGAAAATCTGGCAGTAGGCAGCTGCAACCGGCGGGGTCAGCGCTGACCGAGCGGGATGGCTGTCCTGCCTATATTGCATGGCACAACATGGGTCCTGACATGATATGAGATGGTCTGATGGCTGCCGCGACAGCCAGGCAGTAGTGTGGCGTGCGCATATGGCATATCCAGGGTGCCACGCCAACATTGCGACCATCACCAACATCCCCAACATCATGGCCATCGCATATGAAATATTTATGCCTGGCTTGTACTTTTCCCAAAAAAATTGATAGCGCGCCCAGAGATAGCATTTCAATTTATCAGGCACGCTTGCGTCGTTCTTGGCGTCGCACGGCTGTAACTTTTTGTATGAATGAATTTCCAATTCGTCTTGCATGGGAAAATTGCAATTGATCCTGATTGTCGCAATTATCTGTTGAGTTTGGATCAAGCGAAAAAACATTTCCTGGATGAATGGCAAATGCTCGCAATAACCAGCACAGGCCGCTACCTGGTTGGAAAATATAGCCTGTTTTCCCGGCGATTATAAAATTGCATGACCATGGTTTTTTCATTTATAAAACTTATTTCATTTGAAATAAACCTAGGGTTTTCCATGTATATATTTCATCTAAATGACGCATTTTTGAATGTAACGAATATATCGAAATTCATGTATTGCGGTTGTGCTGTACCATTTATTTATGTTACTTCTATAAATGAAGCGATAACCGCTAGCGCAGAAAACACACGCTTCATGCGATGAATTTTATGCATGAAAATGTGCTGTACGCTGCGTTTGAAAGTTATTTCAAATGCAATTTTTATCAGGACGCTTTCCAGATAAAAACTTCAGGATAAATCAACTTCAAGGGGAGTAGAACGATGAATAGAATGCTCAAAACTCGAACCCTGCTGGCTCTCGCTGTAGCAACCGCTGCGGCTTTTGGTACAGCGGCGTCAGCTGCCACGTTGCAGGAAATTAAAGAAAAAGGCGTGGTGCGGATTGCCGTTGCCAATGAAATACCCTATGGTTTTGTCGATCCCACTGGCGAGGCCAAAGGCGCCGGACCGGAAGTGGCCAAGCATATTATGGAACAGCTTGGTGTCAAGGAAATCAAATGGGTCACCACGGGGTTCAGCTCACTTATTCCCGGTCTGAAAGCCGACCAGTTCGACATGGTTGCAGCCGAGATGGCTATCCTGCCCCAGCGTTGTCAGCAGGTGGCTTTCTCTGAACCTAACAGCTCTTATGGCGAAGGCCTGCTGGTTGCCAAAGGCAACCCGGACAATCTGCATAAATATGAAGACTTTAGCAAGTCGGACAAAAAAATCGCCATCATGGCGGGTGCCGACCAGCTGGAAATGCTGCAAAAACTCGGCGTTGACGACAGCCGCATGGTGACTATCTCCAATAATGCAGATGCGATTTCGACAGTGTCTACCGGTCGCGCTGCAGCCTATGCAGCAACCAGTCTGACGGTCAGCCAACTGGCCGACAAGAGTGATAAAGTCGAGCCGGCAGGAAAATTTGAAGATCCGGTGATCGATGGCAAACCGGCACGCAGCTGGGGTGGTTTCACCTTTGATCAAGGCTCGGATGATCTGCGTAAAGCAGTGAACGAAGAGCTGGCCAAGTTCAAGAAAACACCAGAGTGGAAGAAAATTCTGACTACTTATGGCTTTACCGAGCATGATCTGGAAGAGTCTACCAAGCAGACCACAGAACAACTTTGCGCAGCAAAGTAATCAGGATGTAGCGCTTATTAGGGTTATGCAAAAGCCCTATGGCGTGTGCACACGGGTCTGCGAGGCAATTGCAGACCCATCCTTGGCTTGGCGACACCAGCCAGCCGCAAACTCACCGGCTCGTGCAGGCTTGCGCTTGTATCCTTCATCTCATTTCCAAAAAATAAAAGGCGACCGATGGATTGGAATATATATCTGACGCCCCTGTTACAGGGGGCGTGGGTGACCGTTCAACTGACAGTCTATTCGACCATACTGGGTGCGATCACCGCGTTTGTGTTTGGTATCGGCAAGCTTTCAAGCAACTGGTTTTATCGTGGCTTCTCGATCTGTTTTGTCGAGATTTTTCGCGGAACGTCCCTGCTGGTTCAACTGTTCTGGCTGTTCTTTGCGCTGCCGCTATTGGGCCAGGCCCTGGGTCTGGACTTTCGCATGGCGCCGCTGGTGGCCGGGACGCTGGCCTTGGGGTTCAATATCGGCGCCTATGGCGCCGAGGTCGTGCGCGGGGCTCTTCAGGCAGTGCCGCGCTCGCAATTTGAGGCGGCCAAGGCGCTGGACTTTACGCCTCGCCAGACTTTACGGTTTATTTGCCTGCCACAGGCCATTCCGGAAATGATGCCCAGCTTTGGTAACCTTGCGGTGCAAAACCTTAAGGATACGGCGTTGGTATCGTTGATCAGCCTGGGCGATATGGCGTTTCGTGCCGAACAGATCCGCAATTACACACAGGACAGTACGACGGTATACACCATTTTGCTGTTCATGTATTTTGGCATGGCGCTGATTCTGACCGGAATCATGAAATTGCTGGAGCGCTCCGTCGGACGCTGGCGCGCGGGGAGGGCCTGATCATGCTTTTTGGTATTGAATGGGACACCAGCAGCAATTGGGCGTTTGCAGTTTCGATTTTTCCGATACTGCTCAAAGGCTTGGTGGTTACGCTGCAAGCGACCGTGCTGGGCTTTCTCGTCGCTATGGTGCTGGGCCTGATTCTGGCTGGCCTGAAAAGTGCCCGGCTGGCTATCATCTCGTGGCCCGCAAAATTTATCACTGAATTTATCCGTGATACGCCATTGCTGGTCCAGCTTTTCTTTCTTTATTATGTGTTACCCGAGCATGGCATTGTCCTGCCCGCTTTTATGACCGGTGCGCTGGCATTGGGTGTGCAGTACAGCGCCTACCTGTCCGAGGTTTACCGGGCCGGCATCGAGTCCATCCCACGCGGGCAGACCGAGGCGTCCCGGGCATTGGACCTTGCGCCTGTGCGCACGTTCGGTTTCATCATTCTGCCGCAGGCCATCCCGCGCATTATCCCGGCGATGGGGAACTATCTGGTGTCCATCATGAAGGATGTGCCAGTGCTGTCGGTCGTTACGGTGCTGGAAATGCTCAATGTGGCAAAAATCATAGGTGATCGTACCTTCAATTATCTGATACCGCTATCCATGGTGGGGGTCATTTACCTGATCCTGACGATTGTCGCGTCCTATGGAGTGCGATATCTGGACACCCACCTGCCAAAACGAGGAATACCTTTACGATGAATAACCCGATGAATAATGATAATGCGAATACCGCCCCGGATAAGTCGCAGGGCGAAGCAGTTGCGAATGGCGATGAGGCTGCGGCCCGTTCGGATACAGGCGAGCCGATTATTCGCTTTGAAAAAGTGGTCAAGAAGTTTGGCGATGTGACGGTGCTGGACGAACTGGATTTCGAAGTTCGCAAGGGCGAAAAAGTGACTATTATCGGCCCGTCCGGTTCTGGAAAATCTACGGTGCTGCGTATCCTGATGACACTTGAAAACATCAATGATGGCGTCATTTACGTGACCGGCAGACCGTTATGGCACGAAGAAAAAAACGGTGAGCTGGTGCCCGCTGCAGAAGAGCACTTGCGCGAGATGCGCAAGGAAATGGGCATGGTATTTCAGCAGTTCAATCTGTTTCCGCATATGACGGTGCGTCGCAACGTGACTGAAGCGCCGGTGCAGGTGCTCAAGCTGTCCAAAGACGAAGCCAACGAGCGCGCCGACAAGTATCTCGAACTGGTGGGCCTGTCCGATCAAAGCGACAAGTTCCCAAGCCAGCTATCCGGCGGCCAGCAGCAGCGCGTGGCCATTGCTCGCGCGCTGGCGATGCGACCCAACATTATGCTGTTTGACGAGCCAACTTCGTCACTGGATCCTGAACTGGTGGGCGAAGTACTTAACGTGATTCAGCGGCTGGCCGAAGAGCATGATTTGACAATGTTGCTGGTTACGCATGAAATGCAGTTTGCCAAGCAAATTTCCGATCGTGTCTGCTTCTTTGACAAGGGAAAGATTGTGGAACAGGGCACACCCGATGAAGTGCTGGTCAACCCTCAAGAGCCTCGAACACAGGAATTTCTCAAAAGCTTTATCGAACAGCATTGATATCAGGCAGGGCACGGCAACGTGTCCTGCTGCGTATGCGGCGGCTGCCGTTGCTGGTGTGGTGTTGCAGAGAAAGCGCGTTATCGGCAGGACTCATGCCTTTGCAGGCGCTTTGCGCTCAGGTTCGTGCGGTACGAGTCCGATTCGCCCGCTGCAGATTTTAAGGGGTGCCGGTCAGGTTATCGCTGTACACGATTCGGATGTCCTGTTCCAGCAGCGCCTTGCGCGTGTTCGCATCCGTTTGCGCGGTAACCGGGGCGGTTGCATCCCATATGACAAATGTATTGAAGCCGGCCGCCCGCGCGTCCTGCGCAGTCCATAGTACGCATACATCTCTTGCCAGGCCGCCAATATACACATCCCGTACCTGACGATCCTTCAGCCAGCCGGCAAGGCCGGTCAGCGGGCGTTCGCCTGCAGGGTTGTAGTTTTCGCAAAACGCGCTGTACGAATCAACAGCTGGATCGGTGCCTTTGCGTACGATGACACTCATCCTGTCCCAGTCGATGGCGTCATGCAGTGCTGCCCCATTGGTTCCCTGCACGCAGTGATCCGGCCATAGCACCTGGGGATGGCCGTAAAGCGCAATGCTGTCAAAGGGTTTGCTGCCACTGTGCGATGAAGCAAAGGAAATATGGCCGCCTGGATGCCAATCCTGGGTGGCGACATAATGGGCAAAACGATTCTGCGCCAGAATGGTCTGTATGGGTGCGACAACAGCATCTGCCTGTTCGCATGCGAGTGGGCCGCCCGGCATGAAATCCGGCTGGAGATCGACCAGAATAAGTGCGCTGTGAGGCAATATGCTGTTTTTCATTACTCGTTTTCGTCCAGCCACTGGATCAATTGGTGTTGCACATTGATCGAAAATTTTTGGTATACCTGTTCACTGACAAAGCCCATATGCGGCGTCAGCAATAGGTTGGGCAACGCCAGCAACGCGGGGTTGATGCCTGGTTCATCATCAAAGACATCCAGTGCGGCAAACCCCGGGCGGCCCTGTTGCAGTGCCTTGACCAGAGCCGGCGTGTCGATCAGGCTGGATCGCGATGTATTGACCAGCAGGCTGCCCGGTTGCATCAGCGCCAGCGTGTCGCTGTTGAGCAGCTTGCGCGTAGCATCCGAGACAACAATATGCAGCGACACGACATCGGAAGTCGACAACAAGGTTTCCAGTGATACGCTGCTTGCGTCCGCTTCGCGGGCACGTTCTGGGGTCATGTGCGGACTCCAGGCCTGCACTTGCATGCCGAAGGCGCGACCGACGGCTGCCATGCGCTGGCCGATATGTCCAAGGCCGATCAGACCCAAACGCTTGCCTTCCAGTACTTCGGGCAGATGCTGGCAGATGGCGGGCGTACGCCACAGCGGTTGTTGCGGGCTAACCAGCAGGTCTGGAAGTTTTTTGGCAGACGCCATAATCAGAGACCAGGCCAGCTCGCAGGTGCTGGCTTTTGACGGACCGAATTCGGTCGCCGTGACCTTGATGCCGACCGCTTCGGCTGCCTGCTGATCAAGCGTGTTGTTGCGGGTGCCGGTAAAAATGATGCGTTTCAGATTGGGCAATTGCGCGATCAGCGACTTGGGAAAGGGTGTGCGGTCGCGCATTAGTACAATACATTGCGCCTGGGCCACTGCGGCCAGCAATTGCTCGTCGCGCAAGCGGTCGTGATGGATCGCTAGTTGACTACGGTTTTGTATGTCGGACCAATCTACCAGACGGGCCAGCCCGTGTTCCCAGTCATCCAGTATCACAATTGAAGGTTTCATGTAATGCTCCGCAAATAGGGCAATTGATGCATGCGTTGCGCCAGTGGGCGGCAACCATAGCTTTTACGGTCAGTAAAAAACAGTATATTACCTTGCCGCCCGGCACCGTGCATGCGCACAGGGTGGGAACGATAATTCGGCCGCCAGGCGCCTAGCCCTGAAACCAGGCCAGCAGCACAGAAACGCTGATGACCGAAAGTACCGTTGAGATAAAGATGGATTGCGAAACCAGTTGCGTGTCACGCTGGTACATGGTGGCCAGCATGAAGGGGCCGGTGCCGATAGGCAGGGCGGCAAGCAGTACGGCCGCTTCGCGTTGCACCGGCGGCATGTCAAAGACGATAAAGGCCAGGAATGCCGTGGCAGCCGGCAGAAACAGCATTTTCATGAAAAGCACCGCGCCCAGTGCCGGGTGCGGACGGATACTGCGCGTTTGCGCCAGGAACAGGCCAATGGTGACCAGGGCGCAGGGGCTGGCCGAACTGCCCAGCAGGCGCGTCAGTTCCGCCAGAGGCGCCGGCAACGCAATGCCCAGGCCTGATAAGGCCATGCCTGCCACGGGTGAGACAATCAGCGGATTTTTTGCCAATGCAACGCCGGTATGGCGCAGGCTGGTCCATACAGTGCCATGCTTTTTCAGTCCGGTTTCCAGGCAGACGATGGACAGGGCAAACAGGACGCAGGCGGTCAGTATCATGGTGATAATGACGGGTATGATACCGGCCTGACCGTAGGCCAGCATGCATAGCGGCAGGCCCATATAGCCGGCATTACTATAGGACGCCGACAGGCTGGCCACACTATTGTCCGGCAGACTGAAACGGCGCCGCTGCCAAATCATGAAGATAAAAAAGGTGGCCAGCATGCCGCCGGTACTGGCCAGGATGAATGGAATCTGGTTCAGTTCTTCCCAACTGACCGTGGCCATGGCATGAAACAACAGCGCCGGCAAGGCCAGCCAAACCACATAGCTATTGAGGTGCTGGCTTGCCTGATCCGACAGGACCCGCCGGCGAGCGGCGATGTAGCCGGTCAGAATCAGCGCAAAAACCGGAAAAGCGGCATTGATAACGGAATTCAAAATACGGTTTATTTAAAAGCGGTTTCGATAAAGCTGCGCAGTTTACGAGAATGCAGTCGCTCCCGGGGCATTTCACGCAGTTTTTCCAGCGCTCGCATGCCGATGCGCAGATGCTGGCTAACCTGCTTGCGATAGAAGTCCGAGGCCATGCCGGGCAGCTTTAATTCGCCGTGCAGGGGCTTGTCGGACACACAAAGCAGTGTGCCGTACGGGACGCGAAAGCGAAAACCGTTGGCTGCGATGGTCGCCGACTCCATGTCAAGTGCAATGGCTCGCGATTGAGAGAAACGCTGCACCGGTTCATGCTGATCTCGCAACTCCCAGTTACGATTATCAATGGTGGCTACGGTTCCGGTACGCATAATACGTTTAAGTTCCCAGTCAGACAGCCCAGATATTTCTTCGACAGCATGTTCCAGGGCAATCTGGATTTCCGCCAAAGGAGGGACAGGCACCCAAAGCGGCAAGTCGGCATCCAGTACGTGATCTTCACGCACATAGCCGTGCGCCAGCACATAATCGCCCAGGCGTTGCGTGTTGCGCAGTCCGGCGCAATGGCCCAGCATGATCCATGCCGATGGCCGCAGTGTTGCGATGTGGTCGGTGATGGTCTTGGCATTGGACGGCCCCACGCCAATATTGACAAGGGTGATGCCGTTGCCATCCTCGCGTTTCAGGTGATAGGCTGGCATTTGCGGCAACCGTTGCAGTCTCTGTGACGGATTCGGCTGTCCCTTGCGCGTAATGTGGTTGCCCGGCTCGACCAGCGCCGTATAGCCCGATGATTCATCCTCGATCAGTTGCGCGGCCCGCTCAATAAACTCGTCGACGTAAAACTGGTAATTGGTAAACAGGACAAAATTCTGGAAGTGCTCCGGCGCGGTTGCGGTGTAGTGCTGCAGCCTGTGCAATGAGTAGTCAATACGTGGTGCGGTAAAGGGCGCCAGCGGCCCCGGTTGGCCAGGTTCTTCACGCAAAGTGCCATTGACGATGGCATCGTCCATGACGGCCAGATCAGGGACATCGAAGAAATTGCGCAGTGAAGAGCCGATCGTGTCGGCATAGACGCCTTCAATATACTGGCCGCCGGTAAATGCGAAATGCAGGGGGATGGGAATATCGGATTCGCCGATCTCCACTGGCAATTGATGGTTTTTCATGATCAGCCCGATTTGCTCGAGCAAATAGCTTTTGAACTGTTGGGGCTGGGTGATCGTTGTCTGATAAAGACCGGGTTCGGTGGTATGCCCGTATGACAGACGTGAATCGACTTCCTGATGGTCGGGCACATGCAGGCGAATAGCGGGGTAGCAGGCGCGTGTGCGTTGGTCTGACCGGTTCTCGCCGCTGATGTAGCGGTAAAAGGACTCGCGGATGAACAGTGTATTGCGCTCGTAGATGCGCAGCAGTTCTTCGAAGGCCAGGACCGGGTCACGAAAACTGGAAAAACCGATTCTTTGTGGAGAATGAAAGGTAGAGGGCGTACTTTGCTGTGTGTTCATGGATAAGCGCTGATTGTTATGGTCGTTGACGAAAGCGGGCCATATTGCCATCTGATCCCATACGAAAGCTTTGCTGTCGGCAAATAAGGGGCCGGAAAGTGGTGTCGCTTTGCTGTCCTGAAGTATATTCTGTCATTATGACACGTTAAAATCCTGACATAGCGAATGCCCGCTATCGGTGTGGGCCTGTCCGACAGCGTACCGGCCATCAGCCAATTGCGTTTTCGAAAAATCTGTAAGAGAGTGATTTATATGGATATCCAACAAATCGAAAGTTTCTGGCCCTTTGTACAGCGCTTCGCTGTTGACCTGGTGGTCGCCTTTGTCATTCTGGGCATTGGCTGGACCATTTCCCGGTGGCTGGGCAATATGGTGCAGCGCCTGAGCGCCAGATCAGAAAAAATCGATCCCACGATCATTCCCATGTTCCGTACGGTCGTAATCTGGAGCGTGCGGATCTTTACCATCATCGCAGTATTGTCGCAATTCGGTGTGCAAACGGCCAGCCTGATTGCGGTATTGGGCGCCGCTGGCCTGGCTATCGGCCTGGCTTTACAGGGCACGCTGCAAAATATTGCAGCAGGGATCATGCTGCTGGGTTTGCGACCCCTGCGAGTGGGGGAGAGCGTGACAGTGGCTGGGGCCATTTCTGGCACCGTCGACGAAGTCGGGCTCTTTCTGACGCGGATTGTGCAGGCTGACGGCGTACAGGTAACGGTTCCCAATAGTACGGTCTGGAATGGAACGATCATCAATCTGAGTCGTAATCACAACCGTCGCATGGACGTGCCTGCTTATATTTGCTATGGCGACGACGTCAACCGGGCGATCGAAGTGCTGCTCAAACTGGTCGACGAACAACCGGGTGCCATGAAAATGCCTGCGCCGTCCGTTTTCGTGGGCGATCGCAAGGACGGCACCGTCACCCTCACTGTGCGCGTCTGGGCCAGTGCCGACAACTTCACCAATCTGCAGAATGATCTGAACCGCCAGGTGCAGATGCGACTGAAAGAAGAAGGGTTTGAAAGCCCGAGCCCGTTACGGGTAGCTGTGCAGGCAGTGGCCCCCAACAATCAGAATGGCGTCAAATAGCCACCATTGACCATCGGACGCCGGCGCCGTTGGCATGCCAGGCGGTGCGCCGCAGCGGGGCGTGCTTACTTTTGCCAGTCAGGGTGGTTAATGCTGCGTTATTGCCCCGAAGGGCGGGATTGGCGCAGGAAGTTCTCCTGTATCCCCACATCAGGAGCCCGCGCTGTCACGCCTGCACTGAGCCCCATTCGCCGGGCTACCTTGATCGTCCAGACAGCTTATGGCCGATAGACTGTTTTCAGAATATTGGTACACACCCCCCGCATCATATCCACTTCTTCCTGGGTCATATGGATGCGTGTAAACATATAGCGCATGCGTGGCATCAGTTTTTTCGGATGATTGGGATTGAGAAAATCGATCCCAATCAGTGCGCTTTCCCAGTGATTGATGAACGCTTCCACTTTTTCGGCCGGTGCATAATCGCGATCAGCGATGTCTGTATAGCCTTGGGCGGGCGTCGATAGCAACCGGTCGGGGCGATCGGTCAACTCCTGCGTCACTGTCGAGAGCGACTGGCTGGCAGCAGCCGGCGCCGTTGTGCTGATATGTCGGGCGGTCGGCGGCGCCTGCATGGCGTAGTTCAGTTCCCAGGCTGCCAGCAACAGGGCTTGTGAAACGTTCAGGGAGCTGTACGAAGGATTGGCGGGGATATGGCAGATGCGATGGCAGCGACTGATATCGTCATTGTCCAATCCCGTTCTTTCTGTTCCCAACACAATCGCAATACGCGTATCGGTGTGATTATTCAGATGCGTTCGCGATAACTGGGCTGTCTGGCGAATGTCCAGCGAAGGCGGGCCCATGTCGCGGGTGCGGGCAGTCAGGGCAAAGGCCAGGGTAATGCCGGTCAGGGCCGTGTCAAGGTCGGGTGCGATCTGCGCCGTCTCCAGGATATCGGCGGCCCCGCTGGCCAGTGCCAGGGCTTCCTCATGGGCCAGGATGCCGCTATCTTTCGGATTGACCAGAACCAGATCGCCAAATCCCATGTTTTTGATAGCTCTTGCGGCAGAACCCACATTGCCAGGGTGGGTCGGTGACACCATGATAAAGCGGACCCGGGTATGTAGCGGTGACATAAAATTCCTTCGAACGGCATGAATATGGACAGAATTGATGGGATTTGCAGAAGTCTGCTTTATTGTCCATTAAAATGCTTATTTTACTACTCAACCGAAGTCTGGAAAGCTATGCACCCCATGCTCACCATCGCCGTACGTGCTGCCCGCCGTGCCGGCGCCATTATCAATCGTGGTAGTCTCGATCTGGATAAAGTCCAGATTGCACGCAAAGGCCCCAACGATTATGTTACCGAAATTGATCGGAACGCAGAACAGGCAGTGATCGAGGTGTTACGCGACGCTTATCCGGACCACGCTTTTCTGGGCGAGGAATCGGGCCATATCCCGGGCCCCAAGGATAAGGACAATGAAGTGCCGGAGTATCAGTGGGTGATCGATCCGCTGGATGGCACCACCAATTTCGTACACGGGTTCCCCAATTACGCTGTCTCCATCGCCCTGTTACACAAGGGTGTCGTTACGCAGGCCGTGGTCTATGATCCGGCCCGCAATGAAATGTTTACTGCCACTCGTGGTGGTGGCGCCTTTCTGAACGACCGCCGGGTGCGTGTCGGCAGTCGGACCCGCTTTTCCGACGCGCTGATCGCCGGCCGTTTCCCTTCGGTTTCTGGTTCCAATCGTACCGGCGCCGAGCGCTATTACGGGCTGGTCGACGACTGTTCCGGCTTTCGCCGCCTTGGCGCGACGGTACTGGAGCTGGCTTACGTTGCCGCCGGTCGTTTCGATGGCTATTGCGGGGTTCACCTCAAGCCCTGGGACCTGGCGGCAGGTAGCCTGCTGATTCTGGAAGCAGGCGGGCTGATTGCCGATTTCGAAGGGGAACAGACCTGGCTCAAAACCGGCAATGTGCTGGCCGCCAGCCCCAAAATCTTCACTCAAATGCTGATTTCGCTGAAGCAGTAAATTGTTGTCCGGTTCGGAGCCCGTCATTATGGATCAAGTGTGGTACCTGTTTAAAGCCGTTGTTCTGGGTATTGTCGAAGGGATAACCGAGTTTCTGCCGATTTCCAGCACCGCCCATTTGCTGATCTTGGGGGACTGGATCGGCTTTGACTCCGGGCAGTTCAAGGTGTATGAAATCGTAATCCAGCTCGGATCCATTCTGGCGGTGATGTGGCTGTACCGGCAGCGCCTGCGCGAGATTATCGTGGGCACCTTCACCGGTAACCGGACCGAGCAGCGCTTTACCATGAATCTGATCATTGCCTTTTTGCCGGCGGCCATTATCGGCCTGCTGCTGATCAAGCATATCAGTCAATTGCTTGATGGCAAGTTCATGATTTACGCTTTTACCCTCGTGGTGGGCGGCATCATTATGCTTTGGGTGGAACGGCGTCCCTCAATGGCCAAGCACACTACCCTGCAAGAGCATGAGCTGGCCCATCAGACAAGAAGCCTGGAAGATATCACCTGGAAACAGGCGCTGGTCGTGGGGTTTGCTCAATGTCTGGCCATGATTCCGGGGACCTCGCGTTCGGGCGCAACGATTATTTCCGGCATGATGGCCGGCATTCACCGCAAGACAGCGACCGAGTTTTCCTTTTTCCTGGCCATGCCAACCATGATCGCCGCCACGGTACTGAGCTTGTACAGGCACGGTGGCCAGTTGAGCCAGAGTAATCTGCTCGCGGTCGTGCTCGGCTTTGTTGCTGCCTATATCAGTGCATTGGTTGTGGTGCGCGCCCTGATGCGATTTCTGTCCAGTGCGTCCTATCGTCCTTTCGGCTGGTACCGTATCGTCTTTGGTATTGTCGTTGCACTATGGGCCTGGAACCAGGTAGCCTAGTTCTTATCGAACCCGCAGAAAATGAGAAAATGCCGGTATTGCCCGGCATTTTCTCATTTCATTGTCTGTAATCCGCTGTGATGCACGACGCTGCGGCCTATTGCAAGCGTGATCATGTCAGAGCCATCGCAGGTTAATGCCCGCTGCGCAGTGCGGCATAGCCGTTACTGAGCACAACAACGTTGCGCTCCTGGACGCTGGCCTGAAAGTGAATCTGATCCGCGCCTTCGCGCCAGATGTCGCAAACCAGTGTTTCACCGGGATATACTGGCGCTGAAAATCGGGCATCGAAACGGTATAGCAGGGCAGGGTCGTTATCGCAGCAGTCCTGTACAACCGCTCTGGCGGCATGGCCGTAAGTGCACAGTCCGTGCAAAATTGGCCG
Organism: Advenella incenata; assembly: GCF_004217095.1. GTDB lineage: Bacteria > Pseudomonadota > Gammaproteobacteria > Burkholderiales > Burkholderiaceae_B > Advenella > Advenella incenata. The sequence goes on from NZ_SHKO01000003.1 coordinate 282,195, forward strand.
TTCGAACCCGGCGGCAGCGGCTGTCTGCGGGTCAATATGCAGCGGATTCGGATCTGCATTCAGGCGATAGAGAATGGCCGCATTGGGTGCCACGGCAATCCTGCGCTGATAATCGGGCGCACGCCCAGGCGCCTTCGGCAAGGCAGCCACGGGGGCATCACCCTGTCCGAATCCACCATCTGCACGGCAAAATGTAGTCTGCTGGACGGTGGCCACAAGCGTATTGTCTGCATCGTACATATTGCGCTCTGCAATGACCAGTGCGCCTTTGTCGGCACCCTTGTCGATCACATGCGAAATATGTGTCGTGCCGGTCAGTACGCCTTCGGCCGCCAGTGGCCTGTGCCAGATACTGCGTTGCTCACCATGCACCAGTTTGACCCAGTTGATCCCGGTTGCCGGGTCTTGCATCCAGAAGCCCGGGTAGCACAGAATGCTGCTCATCGTGGGAAATGCCTGCAGCTGTTTTTCATATACAAATTGCAGTTGTGATGGATCGAGGGGGTCTGCGCCCAGGCCGATACCTAGCGCGTACAGTATGCTGTCGCGCTGCGTATAGCTGTGACGGGTATCGGCAAAACGCCAGTTCTTGATCCGTTCGTAGTCCAGTGGCATGTGGCTGCTCCTTGTAATCAGATGGGATCCCAATTGATGACGTCGGGAGAGCGTTCCAGTTTATGAAACTGGCCCTGCATGGCCGGGATGGCAATCTGGGCGATCAGCTCGGGCGTCCAGCCATCGGACATATGCACGGAACGAACTGGGCGAGGCTGGCTAAAGAGAAGAATTTCATTGGCCCTAACCCCGAAAATCTGTCCGCTTACTTCTGCTGCGGCATCGCTGCCCAGATAGACGGCCATCGGCGCAATTTTATGTGTTTCCATTTTCTGCAGTTTTTGCACCCGCGCTTTCTCTTCAGGCGTTTCGGCGGGGATGGAGCTGGTCATGCGGCTCCAGGCAAATGGCGCAATGCAATTGGATCTGACGTTATATCGGGCCATGTCAAGTGCAATAGACTTGGATAAGGCAGCGATACCCAGCTTGGCGGCGGAATAGTTGGACTGGCCGAAATTGCCGATCAGCCCGGATGTAGAGGTCATGTGCACGTAAGCGCCCGACTCCTGTTCGCGAAAATAGGGTGCAGCAGCGCGACTGACAAAAAATGTGCCATGCAGGTGCACATCAATGACCTGGCGCCATTCTTCTTCGTTCATTTTATGGAACAGTCGGTCGCGCAGATTCCCGGCGTTGTTGACGACAATATCAATACGACCGAAATGGTCCATGGCGGTCTGCACAATCTGGCTGGCCGACTCGTAACCGGCGACACTGTCGGTATTGGCCACTGCAGTGCCCCCTGCAGCGGTGATTTCGTCGACCACGGCATGCGCGGGGCCATCAGTACCGCCCTGGCCGCTCAAAGACACGCCGATATCATTCACAACCACTTTTGCGCCGGCCTTGGCATAGGCGATTGCAATGTCCCGGCCGATACCACCACCGGCACCGGTAACAATCACTACTTTTCCTTCTGCAATTGAGCCCATCGGCTTCTCCTGTAAAATTTCATTCATCAGCTCGCCGGCACGGCCGGTCGATCTGGTTAGGGATTACTATCTATTGGTGCTGGATTTCATGATAGGCCATAATGGTGGACAGCATTGTTCGTATTTCTCAACTACCCCCTTCGTGTAAGCTTAAGATGCGCTATGACCTGACAGACCTCAAACTATTCATCAATATTGGTGAAGTATCAAACTTGACCAAGGCCGCAGAAAAAACCTTTCTGTCGTTGCCGGCGGCCAGCGCCCGTATCAAGAATCTGGAAGACTCCCTCAAGGTCCGCCTGCTGATCCGTCAGGTTACCGGCGTGAGCGTCACCCCCGCAGGCGAGGTCTTTTTGAAATATGCCAAGGGGGTGTTTCAGCAGCTCGAATGCATGCACGCCGAGCTTCAGCCGTTTTCCACCGGCATCAAGGGCAAGCTGCGAATTATGGCCAATACCGCTGCCACCCATTCGTTCATGTCCGAAGCGTTGTCGACGTTCCTGGCCGAAAATCCCGATATTGATATTGAACTGGAGGAAAAGCTATCCAAGGAAATTGTCTCTGCCATTCGTGGCGGCTCGGTAGACATTGGCATTGTCTCCAGCAACGTTAACCTGGATGGCCTGGATGTGGTGCCGCTATTTAGGGACGAGCTGGTGGCTGTGACCCATTTGGCGCACCCGCTGAAAGATTTGAAGGAAATTTCATTTGAAACCCTGATCGACCAGTACCAGTTTATCGGCATCAATCCCGAAAGCGCGATTCAGACGTTCCTGGATGATAAAGCTTACAAGCTGGGCAAGCGCTTGCATCAGCGCGTACATGTTGGCAGTTTCGAAGCGGTCTGTCGCATGGTAGACGCAGGTATCGGGCTGGCAATCGTACCGGTAGAATGTGCCCGGGCCTACAGCCGGGCCCCGCGCTTGCATATACTCAAACTCACAGATGAGTGGGCCGATCGCGAACGCAATGTCTGCCGTCTGGCCGGGCGTGATCTGCCAGCGTATGCAGAAAAGTTCATTGGGCATCTGCTTGAGGTATCGCACCGGATGCATGATCGCTAGCGGTGGGCGGCTTTGAACTTGACCACTAGCGGTGGGAACAAGAATGCAATGCATGTGCGACGCTGCGAAAATTGACACAAAAAAACACCCTGAAGGGTGCTTTTTACTCGCTAGACTATACTGCTGCAGGTTGCTTCTTATCGATGAAATCCTGAACTTGCTGTTGGGCTTCTGTTTGGGACACCGAGTATTTATCTTTAATAGCCGTTACCAGCTTATCAGCATGACCATTAATCTGCCTGACGTCACCATCGTTCAATTTACTCCATTCAGTTGTGATTGAACCTTTGATTTCATCCCATTTTTTATCTTTGAAACCGACCATGATAATACTCCTATTATCAATTGTTGGAGATACGAAAAACTCGCACATCCCGTGCGCCATGCATACAAAATTTGTCATTCTTTATATACCGTAAACTGGCGCGAAAAATTTTAATGTTTTTTGTGATCGTTCCACACTGCGATATCTCGAATATCCACACGGTGTTTTAATACGCCATTGTCAAAGTCGAGCGTGCAAGCTGCGTAGGTTTTTCCTTGCTCTACGCGCATTCTCCATTCATTTTTTATCGTACTTTGTATGAATTTGAGTCGCTGAGCAAATTTTATTTCGGTAAGCATATGATGCTCCTTAACTATGGGTAAGAAAGTCAGCCCATATCGCCCACAGTACTCCACTTACTTGAATTGACCTAAGAATTAAGTGTAAGTATAAAAATGTTGAAAAATACTAATTTGTGAAATATGTTCGCAAAGGCCTTTTGTGGCCGCAACGGTGTAGAGTAAGAGATGCAGTGTGAACTAACCTGCATCAATAAGGACAGTGCCATGATTATATTTAAAAATAAATGGAAAGCTGATGCCTTCAAAGTTATCCTTAAAGAACGTTGGATTAATCTGTCAACAGATGAATTGACCGAGATTGGCGGCGACCCCGAAAAATTGATGTCAATATTGCAGTTTGATTATGGTTACCCCCGCAAGGCAGCTGAGCGTGAAGTGAAAAGCTTTTGGGCTTCATATTCAGCTGCGCATGTATGAATGGGGCAGCAGCTCCCGTTTGGTGGTGAAATGTTGCCGGTGTGTGCCATATCAACGGCTCTGGTAAGTACCGCAGATGCTGAGGACGCTCAATTTGCCGGAGAAAACGGCGTTAACCGGTCTTAGGCAGCGCTGAGGGGATCCTTCACATATAAAAAACAGGGAATGGATGGTTCTCACGGCATAATTGATGGTTGAAGAACCCACAAGAACGTTATGTCATTGCGAACATGACAATAAGGAGACTGTTTTGAAAACCCTGATGATGCAACGCAGGCAACTGCTTAAATCTGCGCTTTATGGCGCTGCTGCCGTATACGGCCTGCATCCGGCCATGAGTTTTGCTGCGCAATGGCCGACCAAGGCGGTGAGTTTTATCGTTCCTTTTGCGCCGGGCGGGCCGGTCGATACCGCCGCGCGCATTGTGACGAATGGCTTGACGCAGCAATGGAATCAGACAGCCATTATCGAAAATCGCGCGGGTGCCGGTGGCATCCTTGGGGCCAGGCTGTCGGCCCAGGCCAAGCCGGATGGGTACAATTATTTTTTTGCCGCCATTCACCACGCCATCTTGCCCAGTCTGAATAAATCGCTGGACTATGATATTCAGAAGGACTTTGTACCGGTGGGCATGGTGGCACGCTTTCCGATCATATTGGTAGCCCATCCGTCGCTGAAGGTCAAATCAGTCAAGGAACTGATCGCACAGGCAAAGGCACAGCCCGGTAAAATTGCCTATAGTTCCTCGGGGACGGGCGGCGGTACGCATCTGGCCGGCGCCTTGTTTGCCAGCATGGCCGGTATTGAGCTGCAACACGTACCCTACAAGGGAAGTGCACCGGCGGTTCAGGACCTGGTGGGCGGACAGGTGCAGTTGATGTTTGCCGATGCTACGTCTGCTTTGCCTTTCATTAAATCAGGCAAGGTGATTCCATTAGGTGTAGGCAATCCCCAGCGGTCTGACCTGGCGCCAGACGTACCAGCCATTGCCGATGAAGGCTTGCCCGGCTACGAAGCTTATTCCTGGAGTGGTTTGTTTGCGCCCGCGGGCACGCCGGCCGACATTGTGAAGCAGGTCAATGAAAATCTCAATGCCCAGTTGAACGACAAAAGTGTCATTGAGAAAATGCATGGCAGCGGGTCGGAGGCCATGCCCATGACGCCGGAGGAGTTCGGCAAATTTCTGAGCGACGAAATTGCCAAGTGGCATAAGACCATTGCCGAGGCCAACATCACTATCCAGGGTTGACGTATCGCGCAACAATGACAATACAGGCAGTATGCGATGTGCACTGGAGATGCAAGCGCGTACTGCCCGGTTGCGTTAACTGAAGCGTCGGGCGGCGGCAGGTTCTATTTATCTGCCTGGATGCCGGCCTTTGCAGTGACCTCGCCCCACAGCCGGTATTCGTTATCGATACGTGACTTGAGCTGGCTGCCACTGCGCAGCGAAATGGTATAACCCACTTTTTCCATCTGCTTGCGGTACTCGGGCAATTCAGAGACCATCTTCAGGGCTTTTTCAATCTGCGCGGCGGTAGCATCGTCCAGTTTTGCGGGGGCGACAACACCGTACCAGCCGGTTACATCGTAGTCGTCGATGCCCGCTTCGGACATGGACGGAACGTCGGGTAACGCGCGATTGCGCTCTTTGGAAGTGACAGCCAGGGCGCGCACCTTGCCACTATTGATGTAATTGATCGCCGTGCCGGTGATGTCAAACATCATTGAGGTCTTCCCGCCTATCACATCGATCATGGCCGGCGCATTGCCGCGATAGGGAACATGCAGCATTTGCGTGCCGGTTCGCTGCTTGAGCAGCTCGGCAGACAACTGATTGGATGATCCTATGCCTGCCGAACCAAAGGATAAGGCGCCCGGATTGGCTTTGGCGTAGGCAATGAGTTCACTGATATTTTTAACCGGCAGTTTATTATTGACGACCAACACATTGGTATATTCGACCAGGTTGCCCAGGTAACGGAAATCCCGATCCTTGTCGATCTGGATTCCTTTTTGAATATGCGGCGTGATGGTCAGCGTCGGGCTGGCCAGAAAATACAGCACGCTGCCGTCGGCCGTGGCGCGTGCCACGTTTTCCGCAGCAATGATGCCACTGGCGCCAGTTTTGTTTTCGATAACGACAGGCTGTCCGATCTGGTCTCCCAGAAATTTGGCAAATTGCCGGGCGGCTGTGTCTACCGGCCCGCCGGCCGCGTAGCCAACCACCAGTTTGACCGGCTTGTCAGGCCAGTGATTGTTTGCCCAAACAAAGGCGGGGGACAGCAGCAACAGCAGGGGAGTGAAACGCAGGTAACGTTTTGACATGATGTCTCCATTGGTCAGTTCGCGGTCGTAAGGCGCACAGGGGCACGCCTTACGCAATACACAGCTGCAGGCCCGGCGTTATTCGATACGGGCGCCTGACTGGTCGACCGCGGTTTTCCATTTTTTGATTTCAGTTGTGATGAGATCGGCAAATTGCTTTGGTGTGGACCCTTCTATTTCGTAGCCGTATTGGGTCAGTTGTTGCCTGACTGCAGGCGTTTGCGCTGCATCGTTGAATGCCTTGTTCAGTTGCGTGACTACCTCTTGTGGGGTGCCTGCCGGCGCCAGGATACCGTACCAGCCATTGACGGAAAAGCCTGGCACACCAGATTCTGCCACAGTAGGCACATCGGGCAGGACAGTGGAGCGCTTGGTTCCTGTCACTGCAAGACCTTTGAGTTTGCCCGCTTTCACATGGGGCAGGGAGGTGGAAATGCTATCAAACATCAGCGAGACTTCGCCCGAGAGCATGGCCACCACAGCGGGTCCGCTGCCTTTGTAGGGGATATGGATCATTTTGGTGTTGGTGGCGCTTTTGAACAGTTCTGCCGCAAGATGGCTGGTGTTGCCATTGCCGGCAGAGGCAAATGTGAGCTTGTCCGGGTTGGCCTTGGCATAGTCGATCAACTCCTGTGTTGTATTTACCGGCGTCTGCTTGGCGGCGGTGACCAGCATGGGCAAGGTCGCCAGGACCGATACCGGCGCGAAATCCTTTTCAGTATCGTAGGGCAGCGACTTATACATGCTGGGGTTGATCGCGTGCGCGGCCAGCACCATCAGCACGGTATAGCCATCGGGTTTGGACCGTGCCAGTTGTGCCGTAGCGATCGTGCCGCCGGCGCCGGGGCGGTATTCAAGCACAACGGGTTGTTTGATTGTTTTCTGCATTTGCGCGGCAATCGGCCGGGCCAGCATATCGGCGCTGCCGCCCGGTGGATAAGGAATCAGCAGCGTAATGGGTTTGTCGGGAAAGGCCTGGGCGCCTGCGCTTAGCGCCAACCCGAACGCCAGCACGCTTGCGTGCAGCATCAGATGTCGCAGTCGGTTGAATGTTGTCTTCATGATGTCTCCTTGGATTTTATATTGCTCTTGATGGCAGGCAATGGATGCCTGCCAGTGATGCTTTGCTGCCGTGTAATCAATCACATTTGTAATCGCCGTTTGCAGGACGTTTTTTGCAGGATACGGCAAGGTGGTGCAACCTTTTGTTGCTCAATGGCAGGCAATGGCGCGGGTTCCTCCTGGCGCCTGTGCGCCACACGCTATCATTGCACTGCCAATCTGTTTTTCAATCCAGATAGGGTTGTCCCGCACTGTCCACCCGGATTGTCTGGCACGGGTCATCCATATGCAACGTAGCCTCGCTCAGGTCCTGCAATTGCTGCTGCGTCAACCCTTGCACCATGGCCCGTATAATAAAGCGGCCCTCGCATACCTGAACGATGGCCAGATCGGTGTAAATGTAGTCGACCACGCCGGCGCCGGTCAGCGGGTACGTGCATTGATGCAGCAGTTTGGCTGCGCCGGTCTTGGTCGTATGCTCCATCATGACCAGCACCTGCTTTGCTCCTACTGCCAGATCCATCGCGCCGCCAATCGCTGCAATGGCATCGGGTGCATCTGTGATCCAGTTTGCCAGGTCCCCGTTTTCGGCTACCTGAAAGCCGCCCAGGATCGAGTAGTCCAGATGTCCGCCACGCATCATGGCAAATGAATTGGTGTGTTCGGTAATGGAGGCGCCCTGCAGCAGGACAATGGGTTTACGGCTGGCGTTGATGATATCGGTATCGATTTCGTCATCAATTGCGCTGCGTCCCATGCCCAGAATGCCGTTCTCGCTGTGCAGGATAATTTCCCTGTCTGGCGGCAGATAGTCTGCGACCGAAGTAGGCATGCCGATACCTAGATTGACGTAGGCGCCATCGGGCAGGCTGTTGGCTACCAGTCTGGCAATCTGTTCCCTGTCAAGACGGATGTAGTCAGTCATGCTGTGCTCCTGCAAGTACGATATGTTTCACAAAAATTCCGGGCGTCATGACCTGTTCGGGATGTATGCTGCCCAGTTCGACCACTTTATCGACTTGCGCGATGGTGTGTTTGGCGGCAGTACACATGACGGGATTGAAGTTTCTGGCCGCCCAGCGATAGGTCAGGTTGCCCCAGCGATCTCCCAAATGGGCGCGCACCAGCGCAAAATCGGCATGCAGGGGTTCTTCCAGCACGTAGCCAACACCGTTGACCACGCGTTCTTCCTTGTTTTCCGATACGCGCGTGCCATAGCCGGTAGGCGTAAAAAACGGACCCAGTCCTGCGCCGGCTGCACGCATTCTTTCGGCCAGAGTGCCTTGCGGGGTGCATTCGAGCTCAATCTGGCCGGCACGAAACGCTTGTGCAAATACATCCGATTGCGGCGGGCGGGGATGAGAGCATATAATTTTTCTGACCTGGCCATTTTTGATCAGGCGGGCAATACCTACCTCGCGCGTGCCGGCGTTATTGCTGATGATCGTTAAATTGCGGGTCCCCATCTTTGCAAGCGTGGCCAGCATTTCAAATGGAATGCCTGCGTCGCCAAAGCCGCCCACCATGATGGACGCCCCCTCGGGGATCAGGCTCAGTGCCGCTTCGTGTGTTTCTAGAATCTTGTTTATCATCTCATTCCAATGTAGGGCAGCTTGCCCGGCTATTGTTGTGTATGCGCTTGTTGTGTCTGCGCCTGCTTGGCATGTTCGCGGCAGCCTGGTGGCGGACCTTCATCTGCCACCATTGCACCAAGCCTGATGTCGCCCGTTTTCCAGGTTCGTATGTTCTGTTCTGGGAGCGACACTTAATGATTTTTAAAGTGTCGCTTCGGTGCCCAAGATCGCAGTCGATTGGCTCGAGAGCGTGCCACCGTTGCCATGGACGACAGCCAATTGGGCGTTGGCAACCTGACGGGCATCGCATTGACCTCGTAATTGCCTGACCGCTTCGATCAGAATAAAAATGCCGTACATGCCTGGATGCACGCAAGACAGGCCACCGCCGTTGGTATTGACAGGCAAGTGTCCGCCGGGGGCGATTCCGCCTTTGCTTACAAAATCCCCGCCTTCACCCTTGCGGCAAAAGCCCAGATCTTCCATGAACAGAATGGTATTGATGGTAAACGCGTCATATACTTCGGCGACATCAATATCCGCGGGCTTGACGCCAGCCATGTCAAACGCAATTTTCCCGGACTGCTGGGCTGCGGTCACGGTCAGATCGTCCATGGAGGAAATCTGGCGATTCCACACGGCCGTGGAGTTACCCAGGACGTAAACGGGTTTCTGCTTGAGCGTTTTGGCCCGGTCTGCACGCACCAGTACATAGGCCCCGGCGCCATCGCTTACCAGGCAGCAATCGCGCACCGTCAGTGGATCAGACACCATGCGTGCCGAGAGCACCTGATCAATTGTCAGCGGATCACGCATGGACGCCTCTGGATTGAGCTGGGCCCATTGCCTGGCGGCAACAGCTACTTCGGCCAGATGTTCGCGTGTCGTGCCGTATTGATGCATGTGCCGGGCGGCAGCCAGGGCATAGGAGCTTAGCGGGCTCAATGGCTGATATGGGTTTTCGTAAGGTTGCGGGTCCATGACCTTGCGCATGTTACCGATTGCGGCCCGATTCAATGTGGAGCTGCGTTGCGTACTACCGTAACAGACGAGTACGGCATTGCACTGTCCGGACGCCAGTGCCTGCATGGCCGGCATCAAGTGCGCAACAAAGCTGGAGCCGCCCACCATCGTGTTATCAATAAAGGTCGGTTTGATGCCCAGGTGTTCGATCACCGGCATCACCCACATGGTCGAGGCGACGCTCGCGGTGGCGATGCCGTCGATATCCTGCATTGTCAGGCCGGCGTCGCGTACGGCACGTGTGGCGGCCTGAACCAGAATTTCCATTTCGGTATAGCCCTGGGCCAGACCCAGTCCAGCATGTCCGACACCGACAATGGCGGTTGCACCGCGCAGTTTCTCATCTATCATGCCCGATCTCCTGCTGGAACAAAAACCAGCAAAGCGCTGTCGTCTGTCTGATTGATGCGGGCGCTGACCGCCAGGCCGATTTTTACCTCGTCAGGCGCGATCTGTTCTACCCGGCTCATCATGCGTGGGCCTTCTTCCAGGTCGATCAGCGCCACGTTATAGTCGCCGCCTTTTTCCGGTTTGTTGCGAACGACAGTGGTGGAATACACCGTGCCCTTGCCTGAAGGTTCGTACCAGTGCAGATCGTCGCTGCCGCAATGGGGGCAGATCATGCGTGGGTAGAAGATGCTGTTATTGCATTGGCCACAGCGCTGAATGGTAAACACGCCGGCCTGCAGCTGGGTGTGGTAGTAGTTTTCTGCGCCGGTTTCCAGCGCCTGATTACTCACGGTCATGGGCTATTCCTGTATCGAAAATTGCATATGTCGTACAGTATTGATTCGAGGCCCCCGCTTGGCAATCTGTTTTTCCCGAAGGATAACTTCAGACACACTTAACTCACGTTTTCCCTCAAGTGGCGCGAGGCTCAAAAACAGGCGAACGGGGGCTTCGGCAATCCAGAATTGCTGTTCCCGGCAATTTGTAGTGAGATAGGGCCTGTGCCGCTTGTTTGCCAATGGCTTATCGCCATATTGGTTATGATGACGGGTTAATTCAAGCCGATAGCCATGTCTCGCGTCGGTCTGTATGCAATTTTCAGGGGAGTGCAGCTGTGGAAAAAAAAGACTATGAAACGATTTTGTTTGAGTATCGTGACTGCGTGGGATACATCACGCTTAACCGGCCGGACAAACTCAACAGCTTTACGAGCCAGATGCACAATGAGTTGCGCGATGTGCTGGACTTTCTTGAGTCGCGGGCGGATTTGCGCGGGGTCATCCTGACCGGGGCAGGGCGCGGGTTTTGTGCGGGGCAGGACCTGGGCGAGCGCCAGCCGCTCGCGCCTGGGCAATTTCGTGACCTGGGCGAAGCGCTGGAGAAAAATTACAAACCACTTATTTTACGGATGCGCGCCTTGCCGGCACCGATTGTCTGTTTCGTCAACGGCGTAGCCGCCGGGGCAGGCATGAGCCTGGCATTGGCCTGCGATCTGGTTTTTGCAGTCAAGTCTGCCAAATTTATTCAGGCATTTGCCAAAATCAGCCTGGTTCCTGACGCCGGATCGACCCATTTTCTGCCGCGCCTGATCGGTACCCAGCGCGCCATGGGCGCCGCGATGCTGGCAGAGCCGGTATCTGCCGAACAGGCCGAACAATGGGGCATGATCTGGAAGTGCATTGCCGATGATCAATTGCAAGGGCAAATGCAAACCGTCCATGTGCAACTGACTACCGGCGCGACACGCGCCTTGGCGGCAACCAAGCACGCACTGTACGCGAGCGCCGATAACAGTCTGCCCGAGCAGCTCGAGCTGGAAATTGAACTGCAACGCGAGATGGGAATGAGCGAGGATTATCGGGAAGGTACCAAGGCCTTTCGGGAAAAGCGCAAGCCGCTGTTTCAGGGCCGCTAGCGCGCTGGCGCCTGTTAGGGATGTACGGCGCGGGCTGTGGCGGACTCCAGCGACCAGCTACAGTCCGATCCGGTAGTGCCGTGCGGGCTTATTGTTGTGCTGGTTGACCGGAGTCTGGCGCCGTATAGCCGTGCATGGTGATCCCAGCTGAGCTGATCGACAGATAGCCGCCCCGAAAAGGCGGGTGATCCCATTCCCAGTCGGGTAACACCCAGCGACACCGTTGCGTGCCGTGGTCTTCGAATTGATGGCACTTCGGTTTGTGGGTATGGCCATGTATTAAATGAATCAGCGCGGGATGATCGCGAAATACATCCGATACCGCCTCATGGGCGACATCCATCAGATACATTGGTTTTGTGCCATGCGCATGCATGCTGGTCTTGCGGGCGCGACGCGCGATCGCCCGCCGCACTTGCAATGGCAGGGCCAGAAATAGTCGTCGTGTAAAAGGGTGGCGCGACAGTTTACGGAAACGCTGGAAGGACACGTCGTGTGTACATAGCTCGTCGCCGTGGCTGATATGGATGGGGCCGGCATCTGTATGAAACAGGGTCGAATCGGGCATGAGTGTTGCGCCCAGGGCACGGGCCAGATCCGGTCCCATCAGAAAGTCACGGTTGCCATGGCCTATGAACAGGGGAATTTTTTTCGCGGTTTCGGACAGATGCCCGATGGCCTCCCGCAGCCAAGGTTCGGGATCATTGACAGCGGCATCATCGCCAATCCAGGCATCAAAAATATCACCTGCCAGTATGAGCCCGTTGGCATGCGCTGCCGCCTCGGCCAGAAAAGCATAGAAAACGCGGCAGGTTTCGGGAACCTGCCGCGCCAGATGGATATCCGAGGCGACCCAGATTGTTCCGGGCAGCGTAAAATCAGTTTTCGACAACGCTGGCTTTTTCAATGATGACGGGTTCAACCGGCACGTCTTGATGGAAACCTTGGTTACCGGTTTTGACGCCCTCAATTTTGTCGATCACGTCCTGGCCCTGGACAACTTTACCAAATACGGCGTAGCCCCAGCCTTGGGCTGTGGGAGCCGAGAAGTTCAGGAAATCGTTGTCCTTGGCATTGATGAAAAACTGGGCAGTGGCCGATTGCGGGTCATTGGTGCGAGCCATGGCAATGGTGTACTTGTCGTTTTTCAGGCCGTTATCGGCTTCATTTTTGATCGGCGCTTCGGTCGCTTTCTGTTTCATGTCAACGTCAAAACCGCCACCCTGGATCATGAATCCTTTGATCACGCGGTGAAAGATCAGATTGTCGAAGAAACCATTATTGACATATTTCAGAAAGTTTTCTGTGGTAACTGGTGCTTTTTCAGCATCCAGTTCCAGGACGAAATCGCCCTGATTGGTTTGCAGTTTGACCTGTGGCTGACTCATGGATGTTTCCTTTTTAGTTGAAGAATCTGCGGCGTGTGCCGCCTGTAGCGCGGCGACCGACAGAACGGCCCCCAGAGCGACGCCGGCAATGCGGCGTGAAAATACAAAGTGTGATATCACGTTCAGTTACCTTCAATGATGCGTCCGATGGCTTGCGCCTGGGCTGCCGCCCCGGGGATGCCATGGCGGGAAGCATCGGCAAACGCTTTTTGGGACAGCATCAATTGCACCATACCCATGTTGCGCAATGCAACCCCATAACGGGGATTAATTGACAGAGCGGTCTTGAGCGCCTCGTAGGCCGGGTCTGTCAGCCCCGCCTGCAGATAGAGCGCGGCCATATTATTCCATGGTTCGGCCAGCTCCGGGTAGCTGGACGTCATGCTGCGATAGACCTCCAGTGCCTGCGGCTTGCGGTCCAGCGCTGCCAGCGCGCGCCCTTTCAGAAACAGCAGTTGAACATCTGTTGCCGGCGCGATAATGCGATCATTGGCATTCTGGCGGCGTTCGATCTCCTGCAGCGCCTTGGCTGCCTGGCCCTGCGTGATCATTGCGCTCAGACGGCTTGCCGCGCCCGACGCCGTTTCCGGAATGGACGTGTCAACCGAGGGTTCCAGCTTTTTCAGAACGTTTGCCAGCCCCTGCCAGCCGGGCTCGCGCGCGTTGGCGCCGTTGTCCTGGGTATACATGGGGGAGGGGATGCCATTGGTTGCGCCGCCTGAAGGCGTCGAGCCGGCCTGATACGGGGTTGTCGCCTGCTGGGCCATTGCCTGCAGCGCTGGCAACAGGCACAGGGAGCACACTAACAGCGAACGGTGAATAACATTAAGTTTCACAGCGCTTATCCAGAAAATCGTGAAAGAAAACCTTCAAGTACATGCAGCCTCTGGTGAGGACTTGCTATACTTACTCCTTCGTATTTTAGCCTTAGTTGAGGGTGCGGCGTATAAACCCTAACCCGCTACGGCTTTTTTTCTTTGCTGCATCGGTCAATCCCGACCGAAGGCACGTCCGGTTTTTTATTTCCGCCATGCAAATATTCAATACCCTTTCCCGCGCCAAAGCGCCTTTTGTTACGGTAGAGCCCGGCAAAGTGCGGATGTACGTTTGCGGCATGACGGTCTATGATTTCTGTCATCTGGGCCATGCCCGTATGCTTGTCAGCTTCGATGTGGTCCAGCGCTGGCTGCGCCAAAGCGGCTATCAGGTCGACTACGTACGCAATATCACCGATATCGACGACAAAATCATCAACAAGGCAGTGTCGCTGAACCAGCCTTTACATGCCGTTACGTCTTTCTATACTGACGCCATGCATGCCGATGAGCGGGCGCTGAACGTACAGCCTCCCGACCGGGAACCCCGCGCCACCATGCACATACCCGGTATGCTGCAAATTATCAAGGACTTGCAGGACAAGGACCTGGCGTACCAGACCCCCGACGGGGACGTTAACTATGCAGTACGCAGTTTTCCTGGCTACGGCAAGCTATCGGGCAAAGTGCTGGACGATCTGCGCGCGGGCAACCGCGTTGCCGTTTCCGACGGCAAGCGCGATCCGTTCGATTTCGTTCTGTGGAAACAGGCCAAACCCAACGAACCCGAAGACTCCATCTGGGATTCGCCTTTCGGGCGCGGTCGTCCAGGCTGGCACATTGAATGTTCGGCCATGAGCAGGGAGCTGCTTGGCCAGCCTCTGGATATTCATGGCGGCGGCCCTGATCTGAAGTTTCCGCATCATGAAAACGAAATTGCGCAGTCCGAAGGCGCTTATGGCGGTACGCTGGCCAATTGGTGGATGCATTGTGGCCCGCTGATGGTGGATGATGAAAAAATGTCCAAATCACTGGGCAATTTCAGAACAATCCGTGATACTGTCAGCTCAGAGTCCGATAGCGCGTCGGCCGATTACCAGATCAACACGCGCGAAGCGGAAATGCTGCGGTTTTTTGTTGTGCGCAACCATTACCGGAGCCCGCAGAATTTTACGCCAGACAACCTGTACAATGCACAGGCTGCGCTGGATCGAATTTATCAGACGTTCAACAATACCGGAGTGACCGATACAGCATCCATCGATTGGTCGCTGGATTTTGAACAGGCGTTCAAAGCCGCCATGGATGACGACTTCAATACCGCAGTGGCCATTGCTGTCCTGTTTGATATGGTTACCGAGGCAAACCGGCGCAACAGCGCCGTGCTCAGCGGTCGGATCCGTGCACTGGGCGGGGTATTGGGCCTGTTGCAACAGGATCCGCAGCATTATCTGCAGTCGCCGACACGCTATATCAAGCGCGAAGGTCAGTCTGTTGCCGCAACGGCCTTGAGCGAGTCCGATATCGAAGCATTGATCGAGCAACGTCGCCAGGCCAAGCTAGACCGTGATTTCGGCAAGGCCGATCAGATTCGTGCACAGCTCAAGGAGCAGGGCGTGGAACTTGAGGATAAACCAGGTGGCCTGACGCAATGGCGTCGCGCCTGATAGGGGAAGACATGTCATCTGCAGCACCTGCGGCGATAAAGCCCGAATATTGGGACGAGGCCGTTACATATCTGATCAAGAAAGATCGCATTCTTCGTAAAATCATTCCGGCCAATCCCGATTTATGGCTGTCTACCAACAAAACGGCCTTTGTCACATTGGCGCGGGCCATTATCGGCCAGCAGATTTCGTCCAAGACAGCAGACCTGCATTGGAAAAATTTCACACAGCTTTGCGGTCATCGACCATCGCCGGCCACTGTTCTTGAATACAATGAGGCCCAATGGCGGGAAGCGGGGTTGTCCAAGCGAAAAACGGAATACATTCTGGATTTGGCGAATCATTTCAATGAGCGGAAAGTAAATCCGCTGAAATGGTCTAAAATGGACGACGAAGACATCATTACCGAATTATGTGCGATTCGGGGCATCAGCCGCTGGACAGCGGAAATGTTCCTTATTTTTAATTTGCACAGACCAGATATTCTGCCAATCGATGATCCGGGGCTGCTCAAGGCAATCTCGGAGCACTATTTCAGCGGTGAGCCTGTATCACGGTACGAGGTACGCGAAGTAGCGCAATCGTGGCAACCGTGGCGAACAGTGGCGACATGGTACTTATGGCGCAGCCTTTAAGGGTGCAGCAGGTACGCGTGAACAACCATTCATGACAAGATAACTATGAAATTTACTTTTTTAGAATTTGAAGGACCTATAGCAGAGCTCGAGCAGAAGATCGAGCAGTTGCGCCATGTTTCCTCTGATTCGGCAGTCGATATTTCCGAAGAAATCACCAAACTGCAGCAAAAAAGCGAGAGTCTGACCAACAGTATCTATTCCAAGCTCACGCCCTGGCAGACCGCACTGGTTGCCAGGCATCCGCAAAGACCGTATACCATGGACTATGTTCGTGAAATCTTTACCGATTTTCACGAACTGCATGGCGATCGCATGTATGAAGACGATCTGTCCATCGTAGGGGGCCTGGCCCGCTTTTCCGGCGAAGCCTGCATGATTATCGGCCACCAGAAAGGGCGCGACACCAAAGAGCGCGCCAAGCGCAATTTCGGCATGCCACGCCCCGAAGGATATCGCAAGGCGATGCGACTGATGCGTCTGGCAGAAAAATTCCAATTGCCGGTATTTACTTTTGTAGATACCCCGGGCGCCTATCCAGGTATTGGCGCCGAAGAGCGCGGGCAATCTGAAGCCATCGGGCATAATCTGTATGCCATGGCAGAGTTGCGAGTTCCCATTATTTCCACGATCATCGGCGAAGGCGGCTCGGGTGGTGCGCTTGCCATCGCAGTGGGTGATGTCGTGCAGATGCTGCAATATTCTACTTATGGCGTCATTTCCCCCGAAGGCTGTGCCTCCATTCTCTGGCGCAGTGCCGACAAGGCACCTGTGGCGGCCGAAGCGCTGGGCATTACCGCGCCGCGGCTGCTGGATCTGGGCCTGATCGATAAAGTTGTACCCGAGCCGGTGGGTGGCGCGCAACGCGATGCCGTGACCATGGCCAAAACGCTGAAACGCTCGCTTTCCGAAGCACTGCGGCAGGTGTCTGGTATGGACGTTGATGAGCTTCTGGATAGAAGGCTGGAGCGACTCATGTCTTATGGTCGTGTCCAGGACAAATAATTCTTTCTTGCAGCAGACGGGCTGGCTTGAAGACACCACGCTTCTTGAGCCCTTGCATGCCGTTCTTTGCACGATAGACGCAGGCAGCATTGCAATTGGGGTAAGCGGCGGCGCCGATTCGGCCATGTTGCTGGTTGCTGCAGCCCAGATTGCTGAGCAGCAAAAAAAAACCATTCACGCTGTTCACGTACACCACGGGCTGGTGGCCGCGGCCGATGCCTGGGCTGCGCATACGGCGCAACTGGCACAACAGGTCGGTGTGGCATTTCATTTTCTGCCGGTGCAGGTCGCATTCGACTCTGGCAAGGGTATTGAAGCGGCGGCCCGGCTGGCGCGTTATAACGCATTTGAACAATGGTCAGTAAATTACGATTGCCATCATATGCTGCTTGCCCATCATCGTGATGATCAGGCTGAAACCATGCTGCTGCGTCTGTTGCGCGGAGCCGGCGTGCAGGGCATGTCAGGTATGGCGGCCCGGACCCGACGCGGGTCCCTGCAGTTATACCGCCCATGGCTGGATGTGGGGCGCAACAAGATCCTGGATGCCGCAGCCCGTTATGAAGCGCAGACCGGCTGGATGCCCGTGCAGGACCCGACCAATCGGGATGAAAAATATACTCGTGCCGCCGTGCGCACGCTGCTCACACCGGTTCTGAACAAGCGCTGGCCCCAATGGCAGGGAAACCTGTTGCGCCATGCGCGGGTGATGGCCGAAAGCACCTTGCTGCTGCAAGACCTGGGCGATATGGATTTGCAGCATTGTCTGCTTACTGAAGACGGACTGGGGTTTTCTCTGGCCCGTTGGCGGCAATTGCCACAACATCGGCAGGCCAACGTGATGCGCCAGTGGCTGCGCCGCCTGGATATTGCCATGCCTACCGAAGCGCGCCTGAACCAGTGGTTGCAGCAGCTGCGACAAGTGCATGCGCTAGGACACGATCGTAATATTCTACTGAAACACCAAGGTTGCCATATCATATGCCGGCGCGGCCAGGTGCAAGTACTTCTTGACGATGCGGACGGATCAATCACGATTGGTAGTGCCTGATCTGCAGTGACCTGCAGGCAAAACAATAAAGCGTATCAGCAGAAAATCGTCTCATCTTGCCAATCACGGTACGAGGCCGTTTTAGGCAGGCAATATCATTTCCTGGCCTGGTGGCCTCATTTGCGTGTCATTACCCCGCGGTTTTAGACAGCCGGACAGTGCGCAAGTCATGGCGCAGGCCTGCCATTTCATCCGTTGCAAACCTGTATGCAGCGCAATCAGACTGCAATGTGTTTCTGTTGCCCGCCAGATGTGTCATCACTTTTCAAAATAAACAGGCTTCTTTTTTTGTGATTATATTGATTCAGAGCGCGGCTTTTTGCCGTGTCTGCAGAAGCGTCAATCTGATATTTCTGCCCGATTCCTGACGTATTCACAAGGTGATATCATGAAAAAAATACTAACTGCTGGCATGATTGGTTTGCTGATTGCAGTGGCGCCTGCCACCGGGGCCCTGGCGTATCAGAGTGGACACCGCGGCGACGTTTCTCCGGCACAGGCGATGCGTATCGCCGAAAGAGCGGTGGGCGGCCAGGCCTATAAAGTCGAACCTGACCATTATCGGGGACGGCGCGCATACAGTGTCGATGTCAGAAAGGCCAGAAGGGTGGTGCAGGTTGATGTGGACGCCCGCAATGGAAAAATCCTGCATACGGAACGCCATAATCGCCGCGGGCCGGTTGAGCAACATCCGCGAGCATACCACCACCGTTGAACCTGCCTTGTTTTGCCATACCGTGCCTTGCTGCACGGCATGGCAGTACATCTCAAATGAAATAATATGCCTCATTGCAAGTGGCCTGGGTACATCCATCACAAATGAATTTGAGCATTACAAGCGAATTGCTGCAACAACACTCAATTGCGGTCTCCCGACTGAATCAGTGCAAAATAATTGACGACATCACGCGCCACGATTGCTGCTATCAACTTACGTTAATCTGAATACTTCTTTCCACAAAGGTCTGGCATTCTGGTATGGCGTGGGTCTGTTGTATCAGCATTATTGCAACTGTGTTTGGGTACGTGTTTTTTTTTGCAGCTCGCTCTATTTAGTAAGTGTTTGATTTGACGTTGTTTACATGCGCGCGGCGCGCGACTGGTCCCATGAGGGCGAGCCAACTGGTTCTATGCCGATTAAATCACTTGTCGTACTATAAAAAAGGAAATCGCCTTGTCTGTTGCATGTCAGTCATGCTGAACCAAATGCAGCGACGGCTCAAAGCGGCGCATGTGACGCGCCGGCGATACACACAAGGAAGAGACATGCAAGACCCAAACCGCTCTCATGCTGCGCGACGACGCTTTCTGAAATCTGCCGGCTATACCGGCATCGGATTATGGTCCGGGCTGGCGCTGCCTTCGGCATTTGCTGCAGGCAAGGAAACAATCACATTGCCCTTTGGCAATGGTGAGCGTGTTCTTGAAGCCTTCCCGGGAAAACGTCCGCTGATTGTGCTGACTAATCGTCCTCCCCAGCTGGAGACACCATTTTCAGTGTTCAACGACGGTATGATTACGCCGAACGATGCTTTTTTTGTGCGTTATCACTGGAGCGGTATTCCAACAGAGGTCGACTTGAAAGGTTTTCGACTGAAGGTGCATGGGTCGGTCAGCAAACCACTGGAACTGACGCTGGATGACTTAAAGAAACTGCCCAACAAAGAAATCACCGCAGTACATCAGTGTTCCGGTAACAGTCGCGGTTTCTTTGAACCGCGCATAAATGGTGGTCAATTGGGCCACGGCGCGATGGGCAATGCCAAATGGAAAGGCGTTGCCCTGAAAGACGTGCTTGAGTTGGCCGGTGTTGCCGGTTCGGCCAAACAGGTGGCCTTCAACGGATTGGATCATCCCCCCGTGCCTGACGGACCGGATTTTATCAAGGCATTGGATATTGATCATGGCATGGATGGCCAAGTCATGCTGGCATGGTCAATGAACGATGAAGATCTGCCGCTGCTCAACGGCTATCCATTGCGTCTGGTTGTGCCTGGCTATTTTGGCACTTATTGGGTCAAGCATTTGAATGACATCCATGTCATGGACGATGTTTTTGATGGCTTCTGGATGAGCAAGGCCTATCGTATTCCTGACAATGACTGTCATTGCGTAAAGCCTGGTGAGACACCAGAAAAAACCATTCCGATCGAAAGATTTTCGGTTCGTTCATTTATCACAAATGTGGCCGATGACACGCGAATAACCGTGGGCAAACCGCTGGCCTTGCGAGGCATCGCATTTGATGGCGGATCGGGAATTAAATCGGTACAGCTATCTACCGACGGCGGCAGCAGCTGGTCGGATGCCAAGCTGGGTGACGAAATCAGCAAGTACTCCTTTCGCGAATGGACCGGCCAGTTCACGCCCCCAAAACAAGGCGAATTCAAGCTCATGGTTCGTGCGACTAACCAGAACGGTGAAACCCAGCCCATGCAGGCCAACTGGAATCCGTCCGGCTATCGCATGAACCGTATTGAACAGATTCGTGTGATCGCAGCATAGGGAGCGGACTAATGAAATATTTATCTACACGTAAACAGATGTTGCGCTGCGTCGTCGTCGGCTGTGCATTGCTGCCCGTGGCGGCTATCGGTGCCGGCGTCGAATTTCCCCAGGAAGCCGGTGGCTACAAGAAAAGTGATCTGCCCGGATACCAGATTGCCAATGGCCTGTGTCTGATGTGTCATTCGTCTCAGTATGTTTCGTCGCAGCCGCCGAAATCGTCGCCAAAATACTGGAATGCCACTATCCACAAAATGAAAGATGTCTACAAGGCGCCGTTGCAGGACGATATGATTCCTGCTGTGGTGGAGTATCTGAGCGTTGAATATGGTGGCCAGGACCGTGCAGCAGCGCATGCCGATTATGAAAAGGCCATGGCCGCATTGAAGAATCCTGCAACGGCCGATACCAGCAAAAAATAGCACTGCCAGCATCTTTCGCATGCGAATGTGGTAGAGTCAAAGCATGCCTGCACTTCACGAATGTGAGGCAGGCATCTTTTTTTTTACCCTGGCTCGTTTATGTCCTATCCTGTTCTCTATTCCTTCCGACGGTGTCCGTACGCCATGCGCGCCCGGCTGGCCATCGCGGCCAGTGCTCAAACCTGCCAATTGCGTGAAATAGTGCTGCGCAACAAACCCGCTGCCATGCTGGCGGCTTCGCCAAAGGGAACCGTGCCGGTCTTGATTCTTCCCAATGGCGAGGTGATAGAGCAAAGCTTGGACATCATGCTGTGGGCCTTGCGCCAAAATGACCCGTCGGGCTGGCTTGCGCCGGTGGGGTGTTTGCTGGCCGACATGCTGGCGCTCATCGAGTCCTGCGAACAGGACTTCAAGTGTCATCTTGACCGCTACAAATATCCGCAACGTTACGATCTTGAACACGGATTGCAACACCGCACTCAGGCGGCGGACTGGTTAATGACACTGGAGGGCACTCTGAGCCATACGCCTTATCTTTCGGGCTCGCATTGCGCGCTTGCCGACATGGCCATTGCACCATTTGTCAGGCAGTTTGCGCATACTGATTTTGCCTGGTTTGAAACGCAGGCCTGGCCGCATGTGCTGCGCTGGCTTGAAAACTGGAAGCAGTCAGCAATTTTTGCGCGCGTGATGCACAAGTATGCGCCGTGGGAAGAAGGGCAGGCGCCGGTGCTGTTTCCACCACCTATGTAGGCTGCGTTTTGGCTATCTGATATAACCAATCCTTGAAAATGCGAATTTTTGGGACCTGGCTTTCATCGGCGCGCCAGGACACCGTGTGGGTGACCACGTCCATTTCTTTAAAGACACCTTTTCCCAGTTCGATCAGATCGCCACGGGCCAGCTCGCGCTCGGCCAGGCGTGTACTTTCCAAGGCCACACCCATACCGTCGGTTGCCGCCGATAGCGACATTGCGGCACGATCAAATGATGGCCGAGGCCTGGCCGGCAACCGAAGGTTGTTCAAGGTAAACCAGCTGGCCCAGGTCACGTTATTCAATTGTGAATCAATCAGAAGCAGTTTTTTTATCAATGCCGCCGCGTCTGCGCCCGGTTCAATCAGCGAGGGCGAACACAAGGGAACATTTCTCTCGGTGCCAAGCGGCTCATTCACAATGCCGGCACGGTCAATGATCGTGCCATAACAAATCGAAATATCCAGCTCGCGCATGCGGACCAAATCCACTTGTTCCGACCCGGTTGTCAGGCGAATCGTAATATCGGGATGCGCTTTCATAAATTGCGGCAACTTGGGTCCGAGCCATTTGACCGCCAGGCTGGGGGCGCAATACAGCGCCAGCACTTGTGCCTTGGGTGCGAGCGACACTTCGGCGCAGGCGGCTTCGATAACGTCAAATATTCTTGAAAGACTCTCCAGGAACCGCTGGCCTTCAAGCGTGAGCTCAACACGCCGGTTGCGCCTGATAAAGAGCGCGCAGCCAAAATAATCTTCAAGTTTGCGGACCTGATGACTGATTGCCGATTGGGTCAAATGCAATTCCTGTGCAGCCAATGTAAAGCTTTTCAGGCGAGCGGCCGACTCAAAGGCGCGTAGCAATGTGAAGTGCGGGATGTTTCTCATATTTTTCATTATCCATGAATCACATTCATGATTCCATGAAGAACTATCGTTTGTCAAGGGTACGGGTGCGTGGGACGATGAGTGCGTTCAAGGTTCAACTATTGAGTATTTAACAGGAGAAAACGCATGGCAGCTGTACTTGAAAAAACCGGGATCGTGCTCGATGACGGTCGTGTATCCATTTACCAGCCTGAGCAAAAAGAGTTGATATTTCCCGAGCTCCCGCAGTTCACGAGTGTAGCGGCGCATAGGCAGCATTTGAAAGAACGGCTTGTTGCCGCTTGCCGTGCCTTTGCCTTGCAGGGGTACGACTACGGCTTTGCCGGGCACCTGACCATCAGGGATCCGGAAGACCCAGGGTTGTATTGGACCAATCCGATGGCGATTCACTTTTCACAAGTAAAGGTATCAAACCTGATTCTTGCCGACCACACCGGAAAAGTGGTCGAAGGCAGACACGCCATTAACCGGGCAGGGTTTGTCTTGCACGCGGCGGTACACGAGCAGCATCAGGATATTGTTGCCATGTGTCATGCACATACGGTGTACGGGACTGCATTCGCAGCTTTGGGAAAACCACTGGCGCCCATCAGTCAGGATGCTGCTGCGTTTTTTGAAGATCATGTGGTAATAGGCGACGAAGCAGGGCAGGTCGCGGTAGAGGTCAAGGCTGGCCATAAAGTTGCCAATGCATTTGCCGGTGTGAAGGCGGCAATTCATCAGAATCACGGCCTGCTGACGGCGAGCCGTCACAGTATAGAGGCCGCGGCATTCTGGTTTATTGCACTTGAACGTTGCTGCCAGCAGCAATTGATGATCGAGGCCACCGGGATTACGCCACGCCTGGTAACGCCGGAACGTGCACGTTATAGCCGGGAACATGTGGGCAGTGAATATATCGGCTGGCTGCATTTCCAGGCAATCTGGGATCAACTGGTGGCTACGCAGCCTGACATGTTTGATTAATGTTTACTTGGCAGATCTTCGCATGACCTGGGTCATGCGAGGCGAGCAAGCCTGAAATGACAACAATCGGGCCGGCCAATTAACCCTACTATGGTGGAGACAATAATGCAGATTGAAAATGATGTTGAGCAAGGTGCTGTCAAGGATGAGGCAGGGCTTTACAGGAAAGTGATGTGGCGATTACTGCCATTTCTCTTTCTTTGTTATATGTGCGCCTATCTGGACCGCATCAATGTGAGTTTTGCCAAATTACAAATGTTGAATGATTTGTCGTTCAGCGAAGAAGTTTACGGATTGGGCGCCGGGATATTTTTTGTAGGCTATTTATTATTTGAAGTGCCAAGCAATCTGATACTGTTGCGTGTCGGCGCGCGACGCTGGATTGCCAGGATCATGGTCACCTGGGGAGCGCTATCGGCCTGCATGATGTTTGTCACTACACCAACCAGTTTTTATATTCTGAGATTTTTGCTGGGGGTCGCAGAAGCCGGTTTTATTCCCGCCATTTTGCTGTACCTGACATACTGGTTTCCGTCATCACGCAGAAGCAAAGTGACCGCATTGTTTCTTACCGGCATTCCCATGTCAGGCGTGATTGGCGGACCATTGTCCGGCTGGATACTGAATGGTATGGGCGGCGTATATGGCCTGACGGGTTGGCAATGGTTGTTTGTGCTGGAAGGCATTCCGACTGTACTTGTCGGTATTATTGCTTTTTTCTATCTGGATGATCGGGTATCTGACGCCAAATGGCTCAATGCTGCAGAAAAGCGGCTAATAAGCTCGAACCTGAATGCGGACAAACAGGGCCATCAATTGCATTCGGTCAAAGAAGGCTTGCTTGATCCAAAAATCTGGCTGATGAGCTGCATTTATTTCTGTTTCACCATGGGCCTGTATGGCGTGAGTTTCTGGCTGCCGTCACTGATCAAGGCTACCGGTGTAAATGATCCACTCAATATTGGGATGCTTACCGCCATCCCGTATGCAGCTGCAACGCTGGCTATGATTCTGGTCAGCCGACGCTCGGACGAAAAGGGCGAGCGCAGGTGGCACCTGGCTATTCCGGGTGTCGTGGGGGCACTGAGCCTATGCGCGAGTGTCGTCTTTGCTCATAGCCCGACAATCGCTATTGTTGCCTTAACGATAGGAACGATGGGTGTGATGACAACCATTTCCCAGTTCTGGACACTGCCGCCGGCGATTTTGGGGGGCGCGGCTGCAGCTGCCGGAATTGCACTTGCAAACTCGGTCGGGAGTATCTCGGGTGTCGTCAGCCCATATCTGATCGGCTGGTTTCAGACCCATACCGGCGCTACCGGTGGCGGCGTCTATGGCTTGGCCATCAGTATGTTGATTGGTAGCGCGCTGGTCTTTGCCATCCCGGCCAGAATGGTCAACAGTAAAAAACAAGCAGCAATGAAGGTTCAGAGCGATACAGGGGGCGTGCGCCGTCCCGTTGTTACGGCAGAAATCTGATCGCTGTAAAGACAAGCAGAGTGATCAGGCTATGCCTGGTTGCTTTGCTGTTTGAGCACTTCGTCCAGTCGTTTTACCAAACTCACACGGGCACGACTGGTATGTAAATCGGTCAGTTCCACTGCGCGTTTGCTGTCGCCCTGCGCAATTGCACTGGCAATGGCTTCATGTTCATCCCAAATGGATTGCCGTTGCGCTGACGATTGCAGCACCGCGCCCATGACTCGTCGCAAATGGTTCCAGTGCACCAGCGCGCTCTCGGCAATGAGCGGATTGCCCGAAGCCTGGTATATGGCTGTATGAAAAGCAACGTCCGTGTCGATAAGCGCTTTGACAACACCACTTTTGGAGGCTTGGCGGCCATTAATGATCAGTTCCGGATCTATTTTTGCCTTGCGCTCGGCAGCCAGACGAACCGCGAGCATGTCCAGTGCACCCCGGATTTCGTAAAGTCTGCCGGTCCAGTCCGGGTCCAGGGGAGAGACCAGAATGCCTCTACCGGGCGCGTCCTGAACAAAGCCGTCTTTTTTCAGTAAGCGCAATGCCTGTAGCACCGGAGAGCGCGAAACCGCCATCTGTTCGGCGATCTCTTCCTGAGTGATGCGCATTCCCGGCGCAAGACTGCCATCGCTGATGGCGTCAAGTAGCGCTTTATACACTTCGTCTACGTAGTCGGGACGAGACTGCAGTTTCATAAGTTTGTTGTTCATGATGCTCTTTTAATACGACTGTATTTGATAACGCCGCCGGTTATGGATGCCATTGCAGGTCAAGCGCCGGAAAGTTCGATTGATTTTACAAATTGTAGTGCATTCTCTGTATACGGAATACAAATGCAAGGGTTTACCCATATGTACAGCGCTTTGGTGTCGTTTTATTCTTTGTATACAGAGTTCAGTATACATTAAATCGATAATTTAACCCGTAATGGGTATTCACAACCTTAGAGGAAGAGATCAAATGAGCAAACCAATGGATAAAGCCGAGCAGGGTCGAAGCGGCGGCGCCGCGGGTGCGGTAACAAAAAAACTGATTCCTTACGGCGGCTATTACACCAACAAGATTCCAGGCCATGATCCGGAATTGACAGAGGTCGGGCCAGGCACGCCGATGGGGGAATACATGCGTGGTTTCTGGCATCCGGTTTGCATGGCAATGGAATTGACCGACACGCCCCGGTTTTTGAAAATTCTGGGCGAAGAGCTGGTGGCTTTCAAGGACGGCAGCGGGCGCATTGGTTTGTTGCATGCGCATTGTGTCCATCGCGGCGCTTCGCTCGAATATGGGGCAATTCAGGAACGCGGCATTATGTGTTGTTATCACGGCATGGTGTTTGATGTTGACGGTACCTGCCTGCATGCGCCGTTTCCCAAAGGCGAAGAAAAAGAAGCAGAAAAATTTGCCTGTTCGATTCAACAGGGCGCCTACAAAGCAGTGGAACGCAACGGGCTTATTTTTGCGTACATGGGGCCCCCGGATAAAGAGCCGCCTTTGCCCGAGTGGGAAGGAAATTTCACTGTTGCGCAAGGTGATGAACTAGTGCCGTTCAGCAATTTCCAACATTGCAATTGGCTGCAGGTCCAGGATAATGCAGCTGACAATTATCACACCATGGCCTTGCATGCTGCAAAAAATGTGGTTGATGGGCATTATCAAGGCACAACCTTTGATGAAGTTGGTGCCGCTTCCATGGAGGTGCCGCCTGATATGCAATTTATTCCGGTGCATCAGGGCCGCAGCCTGGCTTGCTCAGGGGCACGCCGAGTGGACAAGGACCGTTTGTTTATTCGTGTACAACACCAGATACTGCCGAATCTGAGCCTGCATGCCTATACATCGGAAGATGGCTCGAAGAAAAAACTGTTCAGCCGTTTTCATATCATTCGCTGGACCGTGCCCGTTGATGATGAGAATGCCAAAATGATCGGATGGCGCGTCATGGGTCCTGGCATCGATACGCGTGGGGTGGGCGACAAAGGTATGGTCGGTTATGAAAGCATCGATTTTCTGGAAGGTCAGGTTGCCATGCGCCGACCCGAGCGTTTTGGCAAATATAAGCTGGAAGATATGCCGCCTATTCCACCCAACCACCGGGAGCGGGCAAATTATAAAGAATGCCAGTATGCGCCAGGCGATTATGAAGCCATTATCAGCCAGCGCCCGATTGCTATCCATGCGCTGGAGAACCCGACCAAATTTGATGCTGGTTTGTACATGTTCAGGAAACTGTTGCGGGATGCCATTCGAGGCACTAACCCGGCCGCGTCAGCCGACGGATTCAGGCAGTGGCTGGTGGAGACAGGGGGTGCGCCCAATAGTTACTGCTCGGGTAACGTTTTTGATTTGCCCGAAGCGCAGACCGTTGAGGCCGAAGTGGCGCAGCGCCGATTTGTCGCCAAGCAGATTGTTGCCATTCTGACTGAAAGCGATAAGCACACCGGCCCTGCCCGGGCAGCCTTCGTACGCGACAGGATGGAGTTGCTGGAAAAAACGGCGAAAGACACCTACGGTAAACAGCAGTAAACGACCAGGCGGGCAGGGCGCCCGCCGCGAGCGCGTTTCGAATAACGATATCAAAGATGGTAGACACGATATGAGTACAGATATAACGACGAATCCGGCGAGCGCGACAGCGTCAACGCTCTCATTGCTGGTCAGGCAGATCCGTTATGAGGCCACCGGCATTAATTCATATGAACTGGTTCATCCGCAGGGTGACGATTTGCCGGTATTTACTGCCGGGGCCCATCTGGATATACACATACAGCCTGGACTGATCCGGCAATACTCACTTTGTAATGATCCGACCGACACAAAGCGCTATGTTATTGCTGTGCTCAAATCCGAGAGCGGATTGGGGGGCTCAAAAACCTTGCATGAAACGCTGCGGGTGCAGGACATGGTCAAGGTCAGTATGCCGCGCAACCATTTTCCGCTGCAGCCCGATGCCAGAAAAATCCTGCTTCTGGCAGGAGGCATTGGTATAACGCCTTTAAAATCGATGATCCACACCCTCGATAGTTGGTCGCTGGATTATCAATTGCATTATTGCGCGCGGGACGCGTCCTGCGCGGCGTTCACCGACGCTTTCGCGGACCATGCAAAGGTGTATTTGCACTTTGACAATGGCGACCCGGCCCAAAGTTTGGATATTGCAGCGCTGCTGAGCGCCCCAGAAGATGGCACTCATGTGTATTTTTGCGGTCCTCCCGGCTTTATGCAAGCCTGCTCACAAGCAACGCAGGGGTGGCCCGACGGTACTGTTCATTGTGAGTATTTCAAGGCGCCGCCAACTGAGCGTAAAGATCAGGAATCGGGTTCAGCATCCGACGGCAGCTTTAAGGTGAAAATAGCCAGCTCAGGACAGCACATTGGTGTGCCTGCCGATAAAAGTTTGATCGAAGCGCTGGCCGACGCGGGCATTGAATTGGAGACGTCCTGCGTTTCCGGCTTGTGCGGGACATGCAAGATTCGCTATCTGGAGGGTGAGGTTGATCATCAGGATTACATTCTGAGTCCTGATGAACAATCCGAATATCTGACCGCATGTGTATCCAGAGCAAAAAGCGAGCTGCTAGTGCTTGATCTGTAAAATGGGCAATGACCGATTGCCGTGGCTGCGTTTTGTTGCGGCGGGCCCTCAAGCCCAGTCCACGAGGCCACACAGCGATAGCGCCGGCAATCCTCTGGTCATTGCATCGCTCAACCCAATCGTTGGCCGGTATTAATTGACCGGACTCGTTGGCCAGTTTAATCGGTCCAATTGCTCAACCCATCAATCGGCCAGGATCGCGATACCGTCTGCCGCTTTGACGCCTTGCCCGTCGGGCAGCACAAACAGTGGGTTGATCTCGGCCTCAATCAGCCTGTCTCCCACGCTGGCTACCATATTGGAAAAGTCCACGATGGCTTGGGCCAATGCTTGCTGATCCGCTTTAACGCGGCCGCGGTAGCCATCGAGCAGCGGCCAGGTACGCAGATCGTGCATCATGTCATAGGCGTCAGCAAGACTGAGCCCACCTTGTTCCGGCAACAGACGCATTGTGGTGTCCTTCAGTAATTCTGCAGTTACGCCTCCCATGCCAAGCAAAATGGCGCTGCCCAGCGCATCACGGTGAAAGCCCAGGATCAGCTCGATGCCCGATGTCACCATCTGCTGCACCAGAAACTGTTCAGGACGCACGCCGGTTTTGGCATAGACTTCTGTTTGCATCCGGGCGATGCGCTCAGCTACCTGCTCGGGTGCAACGCCCACGCACACGCCACCCACATCGCTTTTATGCATGATCTGGCTGGACAATATTTTCAGCACGACGGCAGATCCATATTGCAGGGCGGCCGCCTGTGCCTGTGCCGGATTCGAAACAATGGTTTGTTCGGCGCCGGCAATGCCGAACCGGGAAAACAGGTCTCTGGCCTGGGCTTCATTCAATGTTCCCGCCGGCAGGTCTGTCAGTGGCGATGATTGGACAATGGCAGGCGTCTGCAGTGCAGGTTCTGCCTGGGTTTGCCACATGGCATCCAGGGCAACGGCGCAGCACTCCGGTTCCATGAATGCAGGTATTTGTCTTTGGTTGAGTAGACGGGCGACATTTGGCGCATGCGGGCTGATGAATGCGACAATGGGTTTGTCTGTTTCGGGCAGACAATCACAGATGGCATCGGCCATCAATTGCGGGTTGCCCAGGCTGGACGAACCTACAATCATGACCAGTGCGTCATAGTCGTCACTGGCCGACAGGGTGCCAATAGCGCCGCGCAATAGATCAGGCTGTAAACCAGCCAGGGTCACATCAACTGGGTTGCGATCCAGCGCCGCCGGCATATCGCCCTGAAGTGCTCGTAATGCGGCAGCAGTCCGGGCGCCTGGCGCCGGGGTTTCAAAACCGGCCACACCCAGGCTGTCTGACACCAATGTGCCGGCGCCGCCGGTTGACGTCAGAATGGCGACACGTCTGCCACGCAGTATGCGTCCGGTCGATAATGCACTTGGCATATCCAGCAGGTCGCTGAATCGCTGCGCACGGATCACACCGGTTTGTTGGAACAGGGCGTCATACATCGTGTCCTGGCCAGCCAGCGCGCCCGTATGCGAGATGGCCGCCTGGGCGCCCGCTTCAGATCTGCCAATCTTGAATGCCACGATAGGCTTTCCGGCAAGTCGCGCGCGCAAGGCGGCGGCGCGAAATTTCTGTGGGTTGCGTATGGATTCAATATACAGAGCAATCACTTTGGTGGATGCGTCGTCAACCAGATAGTCGATGAAATCGGCCATTTCCAGGTCCACTTCATTGCTGGTCGATATCAGCTTGGACATGCCGAGTCCGCGTGCCGCGGCGCGCGAGAGCAGGGCGCCCAGAATGCCGCCGCTTTGCGAAACCACGCCAACGTCACCGACCGGGAACTGATCCATCTCCAATGCACCGCTTGCAGATAGAGGAATGCCATCGGTCAGATTGACCAGGCCAATGGTATTGGGGCCCAGTATGCGCATTGCGCCGGCGGCCTGCCGCAGTTGTTGCTGGCGCTCTTTTCCTTCGGCCCCGGCTTCGGAGTATCCGCTGGCCAGCACGATTGCCGCCGCGGTGCCTTTTTGCGCCAGTTCCCGAACCGCCTGATGCGCACGCCCGGCACCCAGCAGGATGATGGCCACATCAGGAACCTGCGGCAGGGAATCGATATCCGGATAGCACGGTACGTCACCAATATGCGTAACGCGTGGGTTGACCGGATAGATGGCGCCATCAAAGCCGTGTTTGCGCAAATAGGCCAGGGGCCTGCCCGCTGTTTTTCCCGAGTCGGCAGAGGCGCCGATGATTGCCACGCTGCGTGGTCGAATAAGACGTGATATTGCATTCATGATTGTGTTGCTTTCCCCGTTATTTGGTGGTCTTGTTTTCGGCCATTCTGGCCAGAAATGCCATCACGGCTTCCCGGTGCTCGGTGCTGGTGTAGCAGATGCCCTGGGCCTGGCTGCCCTGGGCAAATGCTTGTGCTGCAGTCAGTTCGAATGTCTGGTTCAAAATGGTTTTTCCCAGGGCCAGTGCGGTTCCTGAACCGGCGCTCAGTTCTTGTGCCCATTGTTGTGCGTGGTCCAATAATGCGTCGGGCGCGACCAGACGATCGGCGATTCCCAGGGCCAGTGCTTCCTGTGCGGCGACGGTGCGCCCGCTGAATATGAGTTCCTTGGCTTTGGGCAGGCCGATGCGTCGTGGCAGGAAGTACATGCCGCCGCCATCGGGAATCAGCCCGCGGTTAATGTATGACCAACTGAACGTGGCGGCCTCCGAGGCAACGATGAAATCGCAACTCATGGCCGTATCGGCGCCCAGGCCCGAGGCGGCGCCGTTGACCGCAGCAATGGTCGGTTTGGGCATGGTATGCAGCAGCGACACGGCGTGGTGAACGCGCTGCTGGCGACTCCAGCCATTGATGGCGACTTCGCCGGGCTGCGCCTGCATGCGTCGCTGCATGCCGGCGATATCCCCGCCGGCGCAAAATCCTTTGCCATTGCCGGTCAGGACCAGCGCTCGAATGGATTTGTCGGCTGCGATTTGTTCCAGGGCCTCGATGAATTCTGTCCGCATATCGTCACTCATGGCGTTGCGTTTTTCAGGCCGGTTCAGAAATACCGTTGCAATACCGGATTGCACCTGGACGTTGATCAATGTGTATGTCATATCACTGTTTCCTTTTTTCGATTGCCACTAGTCCAGCGTGATTTTGCTGGATGAAATTACCTTTTTCCAACGCGCTTGTTCGCCCTTGATATAGTCGTCGAGCGCCTGGGGGGTACCCGTTGATATCACCAAGCCCTCGCCTTGAACTTTTTTCCTGAACGTGTCGGTACCGGCTGCTTTATGCGCAGCGGCATTCAGCCTTGCGATGACCTCCGGTGGTGTGCCGGCCGGTGCATACAGGCCATACCAGCTATCCAGCACGTAGTCAGCCACACCGCTTTCAGCGATCGTCGGAACGTCTGGCAGTGCGGGAGAGCGCTCGGTTGTGGTCACACCCAATGCCCGCAATGTGCCCGCTTCCAGGGAGGGGCCCACCGCAGCGGCGGTACCGAACATCGTATCGACATGGCCGCCTAACAAATCATTCAGCGCCGGTCCTGCGCCCCGATAAGGCACATGCGACATATCTATTTTCGCCAGAGACTCAAGCAATTCGCCGGCCAGATGCGCAGAGGTGCCTACGCCCTGAGAGGCATAGGTAAGCGTACCGGGCTTTTGTTTTGCGGTCTCGATCAAATCCTTTACGGATTTGATCGGACTGTTAGGCTTGACCACGAGTACGCTGGGAGAGTGACCGATCATGCTGATTGCGGCAAATGCCTTATCAGTATCGTAAGGCAGCTTGGGATGCAGATATGGATTGACGACGTGGGCAAAGGTTGCCATCAACAGTGTGTAGCCGTCGGGGCGTGCTCTGGCCACTTCGTCCGAGCCGATCGTGGTGCCTGCACCGGGCTTGTTCTCTACAATCACCGGTTGTTTCAGCTCACGCGCCATCCCTTCTGCCAGCAACCGGGAAATCATATCGGTGCCGCCGCCCGGCGCAAAGGGTACGATCAGGCGCACTGGCCGTTCCGGAAAGGCTGCATGCGCTGCCTGGCCCGCCACGGCAGCAGTCAGGCCGGCGATGGCCACAACGGCTGCTTTCAGGCAAGCGCTTGATATGTTTATGATTTTCATGAGGTCTCCTGTCATTGTCTGGTTGTTCAGGCACTGCCTTGCCGCGGCCCAAACTTGTGTTGGCGTATCAATATTACGATTGCAGTTTATGCGTTAAACTGGCCAAACGTAATAATCAAATTTCACTAGATGGAATTGCTAGGGAGTGCCCAGTGGCCAACAACAAAGTGCAGGAACGCCTGGATCGCCCGGCTCAAAATCGCTCGCTGGAGCGCGGGATCGACATTCTTCGGGCGTTTCGCCCAGGAGCGGACTTGATCGGCAATAGTGAACTGGCCGAACGCACCGGCCTGGCGCCGGCAACGGTCAGCCGCTTGACGCAAACACTGGTGCGCACCGGGATGCTTGATTACGACGCCCGCGAACGAGCCTATCGGCTGGCAGCGCCGTTGCTCAGCTTTGGACATGCAATGCGTTCGGGATCGCCAGTGTTGAAAATTGCAGCGCCGCTGATGCAGCACGTTGCCCAAGCGCACAAAATCAATGTAGGTATAGCGGTGATAGACCATGATGAAATGGTTTATCTGGAATCGGTCCGCTTCAATAAGAAAGTCTCGCTGCGCAATGTGGTCGCGGGGCAGCGCGTGCCTATTGAACTGACCTCGCTGGGTCGGGCGTATCTGGCAAGCATGGCGCCGCAGGCACGCGATCAATTGATGCAACGCCTGCATCTGCGTCGTCATGCAGACTGGGCGTCGCTGGAACGGCAAATTCAGCAATCACAGCGGCAGGTGCGAAAATCAGGTTTTTGCGTCGCATCCTGGCAGCCGAACGTGGTTGCACTGGCAACGCCATTGCGTTTCAAATATCAGCCTGTTCATGTATTGAATGTCAGCGTCAACACGCATCTGCCGGTTGCTGATATCGTGAGCAGACTCAGTCCGGTTCTGATGGAACTGGCCGGTGCAGTGCTAGAGGCAGAAAGTTGATGGCTCGGTGGCATCGCCGTCGGAAGAGAGCGGCAGTACTGCGTATGCTCTGACGGGGCCGTAATTTCAGTTGTGATTGATTTTCCGCAGCGCTGTCCGGCCCTGGCTCACATCGATCAGTCAATTTTTCCCGGCTGGCGATTTTTTGGATTGTCTGTCCTGCCGTTTTTGCTGATTGAACACAACCGCTGCCCGAATAAGATTCTTTAGTGCGGGCTTATTGATTTGGTCGCCTTCAAACAGGTCAATGGCGCGCCATTGTTTTCCGTCCAGCCCGGCGTTAAATAGTTTCTCTGGATCGGGCAGGTGGGCACCCTGGGAAAAGGTGAGCTTGACCTTGTTTTTGTGCGCGTTGCCAACCACGATATTACCGTCACGGGACCATACCGGGCTGCCCATCCATTTGAATTCTTCAATGATGTCGCCATCGGCGGCAAGAATCGTCTTGCGAATATTGGACAGCATGTTGCCACGCCAGTCTGCGAGTTTTGCAATCAAAGCATCAATGTGTTCGGCAGCAGTCATGGCAAAAATTCTCCATTGGATTTTCTGGTAAAAGACGGGGCAGGTGGATAAGGCCATATTCCAGTCTGGCATCCTGGCCACGGTGTCGAACAATAATAATGTGTTCTTGTCAGCAGGGCATGCCAGCCAATGCAATCAGGAAAAAGTTCGCCAGTTATAACGTTACCCTTAAAATTAAGTGGTATTCAACGCTCAATAGAGCGGTTCACTTGTTTGCCAATCTTCCCGTGTCATCCGGTAGAGTACATGTTGGCGCAAGGGGTGGCCTTCGACCAGCGCGGGATGTTCGAAATCATCGCAGGCCTGGTGGCGCATGCCCAGTCGCTGCATGACCGAAATGGAAGGGGTGTTGGTTGCCGTGGTGAAAGCAACGATCTGTGGCAAATGCAAGGTGTCAAAGGCGTAGCCCAGGGCTGCGCGTGCGCCTTCGCTTGCGCAACCCATTTTCCAGTATGGTCTGGCGAGCCGCCAGCCTACTTCCACACATGGCATAAACGGGGCGTCGAAAGAAGGCACAGACAGTCCGATGAATCCTGCAAAATCAGCTACGCCGGCAATCTGTACTGCCCACAATCCAAATTGTGTGGTGTCAAGGCGGTGCCGTATTCGGGCCGCCAGGGCGTCGCTCTCGTGCCGCTGCAGCACTGCCGGGAAATAACGCATCACTTGCGGATCGGCATTCAATGCGGCAAAGGCGGGTAAATCACTATCTTGCCATTGCCTTAAAACTAAACGAGGGGTGGATAGAACCGGGGCTGCCATTGCTGACCTTTTACGGAGAGTTCGGGAATATTTTACACGCGATAGGTTGGTGTGCCCAGGTTAACAGTGAACCACGTTTGTCATAGGCGAATGCAATCTCGTCTGGCAGCAAAAAGGGCCTGTGGATTGTCTCGCAAGCCCCTCAATAAAGAATCGATAGCCGTTGCGGTCGGCTGCCCTGGAGCCAGCCCATGGCTAGAGGGGCACCAGTTCATAGCGACGCGGGCAATGTACGAGTCAATGTCCAAAGCCTGATGTATTCGCCACTAATCGCGTTCTGCCACAGGCCAGAATTTACTGCTGTCCCACCTTCAAACCATCTATCGCCTTTGAAAACATGGCTTTCTGCTCCTGTAGATATGCCCTGTATTGCTCGGGATCCAGCAACTGGATCTCCGCACCCAGGGTGGTCAGGTTCTTGTTGATTTCATCTTTATGTGTCTCGATGGCTTTTTTTGCAGCCTCATAGATGGCATAAACCCGTTCTTTCGACGTGCCTTTAGGCGCAACGATGCCATACAGGGCCGGGCTGCTTACCCCATACCCCAGTTCCGCCACCGTGGGTACGTCTGGCAGCAATGCAGAGCGGCGATCGCTGATGACAGCCAGCGCACGCAATCGGCCTGATTTAACATAGCCTAGTGCTGGCGCTATTGCTGCTGTGGCCATGTTGATTTCTTTACCTAGCAGGTCGACCACCGCGGGTGTGCTTCCCTGATAGGGGATATGCATAAGTTCGATGTTGGCATTCTTGGAGAATATTTCAGTCAGCAAATGAGTAATGCCCATTGTGCCGGAACTTCCATATGTGATCGTACCGGGTTTGGTTTTTGCCGCGTTCACGAGATCTTCCAGTGTTTTATAGGGTGAGTCGCCTGGGACTAGTAGCAGGAAGGCGCCTTTGGTGAACGCCGCTACGGGCGCGAACGACTCGGTTTCGTATTTGAACTCCTTATTGGCCAGAGGCACGATGACCAGTGCGCCCGGTGAGCTTCCGACCAGGGTGTAGCCATCCGCTTTTGCATTGGCTACCTGGCTAGCCCCTACGCCGCCCCCTGCGCCGGGTTTATACTGCATGACTACCGGTTGTCCGAGCGCATCCCGCATTCTGTCGGCAATGGGGCGCAACATTTTGTCTGTGTCGCCGGGCGCGAAGGGAATGATCAGTTCAATGGGCTCTTTCGGAAAGGCCTCCTGCGCATTTACGAGAGGCGTCATGCAAAGGCTGAGGAAAAATGCAGTTGCTATTTTCAAGCCGTGACGTTGGACGTTCATATTTGTCTCCTGATTATTTTGATATGCTTTTGGCTAGCGTACTGGTCAATCGTGGTCTATCTGTAATGCCTCCAGAAATCGTGAAACCATGTTGTAGGCACCGATGGTCGCGGTCACTTCGACTAGTTCCTGGTTGTTGAAGTAAGGACGTATCGCTTCAAAAGTCTGATCTGGTACGCGAATGTCACGTGTCATGGCATCGCAATAGGCAATGAGCGCCCGATCTCTGTCATTAAAATCGAGCAGATCATTGTGGCGTAACTGTTGCATCTGAGTTTCAGTAAAGCCGGCTCGCAGTGCGAACGGCATATGTTGTGCAAACTCATAATCTGCTTCGTTAAGCACGGCCACCCGCATAATCAGCAACTCCCTGACATCGGCTGGAAACGTGCTTTTCTGGCGAATCGCTGTCAGAAAAGCCAGCCATCCTTCTGCGACAGGCGCACTGTTGAGCAGCATGGCATACAGGTTAAATACCTTGCCTCGTTCTGCGGTAATGCGCTTTTCCAGCGCCTGCGTTTCTGGTTGGCCCAGTTTTGCATAAGGTATTCTTGCCATCGTCGGTCCTTGTCGAGTTTGAAATAGTCAAATGAATGGTTCAGTCGCAGCGCACGCTCATGCCGCCATCCACAACCAGTTCGGTTCCGGTAATGAAGCGTGCTTCGTCTGATGCGAGAAACAATACGGCGTTTGCCGTATCCCGTCCGTCGCCAGTAACTGATAGCGGAATTCGTGCCTTGCGGCGGTTGAGTAGCGCCCGTATGTCGCCCTTTGCCTGATCCCTTGCTAGAAATGCATCTACGAGCGGGGTATGTAGTTGCCCCGGTACGACCGTATTGACTCGGATACCTTTTGGTGCATACTCGACGGCTGTAACGCGGCCGAACTGGATCACACCGGCTTTAGCACAGGCATAACCAATTTGTGCCGCTCCGGTCCAGCGTATACCGGACGTAGAAGCTATATTGACAATGGCGCCGCCGCCCTGTGATTCCATTAATGGCAATACATGCCGACAGGTCAGAAATACCGTGGAAAGGTTCAGATCCAGCTGCGCGTGCCATTGTTCGGTGGACAGCTGGGCAGGGCCTCCAGGGACAGGACTGCCGACGTTGTTGACAAGAATATCGATATGCCCGAACCGGTTTTTGACGGTATCTAAGAGCTTACCTATTGCATTATCATCGGTGACATCGCATGCAAGCGGCGTAATGGCGTCGGCATGGCCATTTGCCAGCTTGATGGTTTCATCCATTGCATTGATGTCCCGGTCAACTGCGACGACAAGGGCCCCTTCCTGGGCAAGCCGAATTGCAGTTGCCCGACCGTTTCCCCAGCCTGGCCCGACGCTGCCGGCACCAGTGACAATGGCGATCTTTCCATTTAGACGGGCATGGGTGTGAATCACGCGCTTCTCCTTATATCAACGGGTTGCCATGGTTACGCCGCCATCAACCACAATCTGCTGCGCGGTAATGTAGCGGCTTTCATTGCTGGCCAGAAACAGGACCGCGTGTGCGACATCCCACGCGTCGCCCATTCTGCCCATGGGCACCTGTCCGTGTCGATGGGCGACAAAGCCTTCGTAATCTCCTTTTGCATATTTTTTTGCCAGCCGTTCAACCAGGGGGGTGAACATCAGCCCGGGAACCACCGAGTTAAGGCGTATGTTTTGTTCGGCATAGATAATTGCGGTTGTCGAGGTCATTTGCATCAGCGCAGCCTTCGCAGCAGCGTATGCCACTTGTGGTTTGCCTACGTAACGCAAACCAGCTATAGACGATATGTTGATGATGGAACCGCCCCCCTGGCTTTGCATCACCGGTATAACGTGCTTGCAGCACAAAAAGGCCGAAGTCAGGTTGACCTGTAATTGTTCATTCCAGACATCTTCGGCCATTGTCACAGGATCGCCGGGTTCGGATCGCCCGACGTTATTGACCAGGATGTCGATACGGCCATATGCCTGCAGGCAATTGGCCACCAGCTGCGCGACTTCGTCCGCGCTAGTAACATTGCATGACTGGACCGTTGCCGTACCCCCTTCCTCCTGAATAATGGCGTGCGTGTTTTGCGCCGCATCCAGACTCAGATCACAACCGTAAACTGTCGCACCTTGCCGCGCCAGCATGACCGCTGTTGCCTTGCCGTTGCCCCAACCGCTTTGCATCGTACCGCAGCCTGTCACCAAAGCCACCTTGCCATCCAGCCGTAACATATCATCACCTCTTTCTTATACACAGCCACAAGGTTACACTCGCAAAGACAAAAGAATAAGTTCATTTTTTTACCTTATTAATAGAAGAAAGGCATGAATCTGACTCCAAGACACCTCCATGTATTTGTTGTTCTTGCCGATTCGCTGAGCTTTCATACGGCGGCCGATCAGCTTCATATTACTCAGCCCACGCTCAGTAAATTGGTAAAGACAATTGAAGAGATGGCGGGGGTACGACTGTTCGAACGCAGCACCCGGCACGTGAGCCTGACGCGTGACGGACAGGCGCTGCTGGAGATCGCCCGGCAAACCGTTACCGGCTATCGGGACGGCCTGAATAATTTTGAACAGATGGTCAGATTCCGCAACCAGCGGGTGGCCATTGCAGCGTTGCCGACGCTGGCTGCCACGCTGTTACCGAAGTTGATCACGGCCTTGGGCAGGACTCATCCGCAAGCAAAGTTACAGGTATTTGATGTTATCGCCAATGAAGCGATGCAATTGCTTTACGACAGAAAGGTGGATATCGTGCTGGCGGCCAGGGA
Source organism: Advenella incenata (assembly GCF_004217095.1). Taxonomy (GTDB): domain Bacteria; phylum Pseudomonadota; class Gammaproteobacteria; order Burkholderiales; family Burkholderiaceae_B; genus Advenella; species Advenella incenata. Next base: position 321,230 of record NZ_SHKO01000003.1, read on the forward strand.
AAACACTTCGGAAACGCTGCGGTTTACAAAACTGTTTGTTGAGCCTTTTGTCCTGATGCATCGCCCGGATAACCATATCAGTCTGAAAAAGTGGGACGTAGCCGGATTGTCGGCGCTTCCGATCATTTCCATGCCTCAGGGGACCAGCACCCGATCGGGTGTGGACGACTATTTCGCCGCACACAACGCCATATTCTCGCCGACGTTCGCGCTGCGGGATTTGAATACTATTTCCCAGTTTGTTCGCAGCGGATGCGGCATCGCAATACTTCCATGGTCAGCGGCACGACCGTTTCTGAAGGACGATCTGCAGATCTGCTATTTGAAAGGCGCTCCGCATCGCTATATTGGTATTTTTACATTGAAAGGATTATCCCATTCGGAACTGACCCTTCATGTTATGCGCTCCCTGGTCGCCATGAGTGCAGAACTGCCAATGCCGAATGAATAGCTGTTGCATTGCCCAATGCTTTGCCGATAAGGCCTGACGGTCGCCACTGGGTGAGCAAACGACGTCCATGCGGCGGTGCGTTACAATCAGAGCTTCAATCATTAAAATATTCGTCAGAGGCATTCGTTGAATACGCAGTCGATCTCAATAAATAAAGTCAAGCTCATGCTTTATTTTCTCTTGTCAGGGTTTGTTTTGAGTCAGGCTTATCGTACCCTGGGCGGTATTCTTTCCGTGCCATTGAAGACCGAATTCATGCTCGACAGCGACAGGCTGGCAGGAGTGATTGGTTCTTTTCATATTGCATTTGGCTGCCTGCAGGTGGTGATCGGTATTCTGATCGATAACTTTGGTATCCGAAAAACCATTCTCTTTGTTTCTCCATTTTCAGTGGTAGGCGCGGTGCTTTCGGGCATGGCAGTGTCTCCGGCGATGCTGCAGTGGGGGCAGATTTTGATTGGCTTTGGCTGTGCCCCGGCCTTTCTGGCATGTATTGTGTTGATGGCCCGGCATTTTTCGGGCAAGCAGTTTTCAATGATGTACGCCTTTGCCTTGGGGTCGGGCAGTCTGGGGCTGATTTTTACTGCAACACCCACCGCCTGGCTGGTTGGTCACTTCGGCTGGCGTAGCTGCTTTTATATTTTGGCCGTCTTGAGTTTTCTGACCTGGCTACTGATTTACTTTGGCGTTCGTAATGTGGACAGCGGACTGGAGGCCTCATCGCTCAGTCTCAAACAGAAGACCGTTATGGCAGTGCGTTCAATATCTGGATATAAGGCTTTGCTGAAAATCCGGGAAACGCCAGGCATTCTGTCGATGGTGTTCGTCATTTACGCCGCTTTTTTGACGCTGCGTGGCTTATGGCTGGGGCCGCTACTGGTCGAGCGTCATCACGCTAGCCTGGTTTTTGCAGGGAACCTGGCTCTGCTGCTGTCCATTATTTCGGTGTTCAGCCCGATGCTGTTCGGCCGCCTGGATCCGGGCCCCGGCAAACGCTATGCGTATTTATGCGTTCAGCCGTGGGTTCTGGTGATCGCTTTCGTTGTCCTGGCGTATAGCCAGCAGCTGTGGCTCAGTATCGCCACAATCGTGGTTATTGCAGTCGGAGCCAGCAATACCGTCTGGCAACTGGCCGACGCCAAAGAGGTTTACCCGCAGAACATGCAAGGGCGCGCCATTGCGCTATTTAACACGTCGCTGTTTCTTGGCGCATCATTTATGCAGTGGATCTCGGGCAAGGCCCATGATATTTTTAATTTGCAGGGCCAAGATATTTTTACCTCGGCCTTTCTGATGTCCGCCATTGTCCTGTCCATAGGAATTATTGCATACATCATATTGCGGCGGCCGGCACGCCGGCTGTAAGTGGCGGGGCAGGCCGTAGGGCTTGCTGCTACTATAGCTTGCGGCTTGGTGGGCGTTCCAGGTCCAGAATCGGGCCCAGCGGAACGATGCCATTCGGATTGATCGTCTGATGGCTCTGATAATAATGCCGCTTGATATGATCAAAGTCTATCGTGGCAGCGACCCCCGGCCATTGGTATAGCTCACGAGTGTAGCTCCACAGGTTTTCGTAGTCGACCAGGCGTCTGAGATTGCATTTGAAATGGCCGTGATACACCGCATCAAAGCGGATCAGGGTGGTGAACAGGCGCCAGTCGGCTTCGGTCACTGTCTGCCCCGGTAGATAACGGCGCTGGCCAAGTTCGGCCTCCAGCTCATCCAATGCGGCAAACAGGCTGCTAACCTCTTTTTCATAAACAGCCTGATCTGTCGCAAAGCCTGCCTTGTACACGCCGTTATTGATGCTGTTATAAATTCGCGAATTGACCTGATCGATTTGTGGCAACAGCGCAGCAGGAGAGAAGTCAACTGGAGTTGCGCCAATGTCGTCAAATGCGCTATTGAGCATGCGGATAATTTCCGCCGATTCGTTATTCACAATGGTGTTGCGTTCCAGATCCCACAGCACCGGTACCGTGACGCGACCACTATAGTCCGGCTGTGCTTTCAGATAGACCTCATACAGATACTGGGCGTTGCCGACAGGATCGCCCACCACCCCGGCGTCAGGTTCAAATGTCCAACCCTTGTCTCCCATGTATGGATTAACAACCGACACACTGATCTTGTCTTCCAGACCTTTGAGGGCGCGCAGAATCATTGTGCGATTTGCCCAGGGGCAGGCCAGCGACACATATAGATGGTATCGTCCGGCTTCGGCCCGGAACCCGCCATCGCAGCTCGCACCGGGGCTGCCGTCTGCTGTGATCCAATGACGAAACTGCGTGTCGCTGCGGACAAAGCGGCCGCCGCTGCCTGCCGTGTCATACCACTGATCCTGCCATTTTCCGTCAATTAATAGTCCCATCGTATTCCTTGCTATTTGCTCTGCCTGGCGTGGCTCGTTAACGATTCGCCGGCTTTTGATCAATCAATTCATGGCTAGCCACAGGTGATGCAGGTCACTGATGGATACAGCTGAACGCCAGCAACAGAGACGTGTGCTGGGCACCTGATGCCCAACGAATCTATATGGGGCGTCGGTAGCCTTAAGTATAATAGCATTGCCAAGCAGATTGCTGTGTGGATGCGACAAGGATGCATGCGTACCTTTGTCCGATCGGGTGAAACATGAGCCGCATAGAATGGAACCTTTATGGCTAAATATGGCCTATATTAACGGTGCCATGCTGATCGGATACAGCGATCACTTCGGCCATTATTTGTGCAACAGGAGATATTTTCCATGAATGAATCAAACAAAAAGCCCGCTTCCGGATCTACCACAGGCGCTGGCGCGCCCGCGCAAAGCGATCGCAACTCGCTAACTGTCGGACCTAACGGGCCAATTTTGCTTCACGATGTCCATTTTCTTGAGCAAATGGCGCACTTTAACCGTGAAAAAGTGCCGGAACGTCAGCCTCATGCAAAGGGCGCCGGCGCATTTGGCGAGTTCGAAACGACGGAAGATGTTTCTGCATACACGAAAGCCGCAGTCTTTCAAAAAGGCTGTAAGACCGAGATGTTGGCGCGGTTCTCGACTGTGGCCGGAGAAGCTGGCAGTCCTGATACCTGGCGCGACGTGCGCGGCTTCTCCCTGAAGTTCTACACCGATGAGGGTAACTACGATTTGGTGGGCAATAATACTCCGGTCTTTTTTGTGCGCGATCCGATGAAATTTCCGCACTTTATTCGCAGCCAGAAACGGTTGCCCGATTCCGGATTGCGCGACAATCATATGCAGTGGGACTTCTGGACCAGCAACCCTGAAACGGCGCACCAGGTTACCTATCTGATGGGAGAACGTGGCTTGCCGCGTACCTGGCGTCATATGAACGGTTACGGTTCGCATACCTATATGTGGATCAACGCCGCAGGTGAAAAATTCTGGGTCAAATATCATTTCCATACAAACCAGGGAATGGCGTTTTTCAGTAATGCCGAAGCCGCTGCAATGGCGGGTAAAGATGCCGACTTTCACAGGCGAGATCTGTTTGATGCCATTGCCCGCGGCGAGCATCCGAGCTGGGTGATGTCGGTGCAGATCATGCCTTATGCCGATGCCGGCAAGTACCGTTTCAATCCCTTCGATCTGACCAAAACCTGGTCGCACAAGGATTATCCACTGATCAAGGTCGGTACGATGACACTGAACCGCAATCCGGAGAACTTTTTTGCACAGATTGAACAGGCTGCGTTTTCGCCTGGCAATGTGGTTCCGGGTATCGGCCTGTCTCCGGACAAAATGCTGCTGGGACGCGCATTTGCGTATAACGATGCACAGCGCAATCGGATTGGCACCAATTTTCACCAGTTGCCGGTGAACCGGCCCAAAGTTCCCGTCAATACCTATATGTTCGATGGTCAGATGGCCTACGAGCACAGCGGTAACGCGCCCGTTTACGCACCCAACAGTGCCGGACGCGACTGGGCCGACAGTACCGGGAAAATGGACGACGGCTGGGAAACGGATGGCGATATGGTTCGGCAAGCTTATACACTGCATGCCGAAGATGATGATTTCGGCCAGCCCGGCACGCTTGTGCGCGACGTTTTCAATGATGATCAGCGTAATAAGCTGATCGAACAAGTGGCCGGCAGCCTGCTGGGCGGTGTGCGCAGCCCGGTCCTGGAGCGCGCCTTTGACTACTGGAAGCGTATTGATGCGGATGTGGGGCGTCGTATTGAAGAAAAAGTGCGTGCAGGCAATGCCGCCGAGCCGGTCGCTGGCGAAGGCGAAGCCTGACCGGGAATGCACCGGATCGCCCGCAAGCGTTCCAAGACGCATGGCTTGATCAACGATTTAAGCGATGCGTTTATTTGACGCACTTAAGCGATATGTTTAAGCGGGTGAAAGACGACTTATATGGCTAGTGGAGCGCTGAATGTCAACTGTGATGGTTGATATTTCAGCGCTTTTTTTCGCCTGCAGGTTCGATTGTGCGAACCGGCTTCAAAGATGGTGGCCTGAGGTGTTAGATTGATGCCGTTATGGGACAAGAAAGGGGGAGGGTGCGCTTTTGCTTCGATCGGACATCATGGCTTCTGATAGGTTTGTAATCGGCAGATAGCACAATATTTCTGCTGTCGCTGCGCTTAACCCGCAAGAGTTGTTCGCTGCTTGGTGAGCCATCGCTCATATTCCCGCTCGAAAATCCTGACAACACGCTGACCGTGTCCGGCTGATGCTGCGCTGTTATGGGGGGTGATCCATACATTGGGCAGCGTCCAGAATGCAGATGACGTGGGTAACGGTTCTCTCATGAAAGTATCCAAATAGGCACCTGCAATGTGACCCTGCGACAGCGCCTGTATCAGTGAAGATTCATCAATCAGCGCGCCCCGTCCGACATTGGCGATACGTGCATGAGCCGGCATCAGTGCAAGACGGCGTTGATCGATCAATCCATGTGTCTGTTCATTCAAGGGTAAAGCCAATACAAGCCAGTGACACTGGCCCAATGCGTGATCCAGCCCAGTGTAATCAATGACGTTTACAAACGGCGGTATCGGCGTGGCATTTCTGCGTACAATGGTCACCTTGAAGCCGACTGCCAATAGCATGCTGCCAAGCGTCAGGCCGATCGCGCCCGCACCGGCAATGATCACATGCTGCGTCTCGATATCTGCGGGCAACGCTTTCCCTGTCAGCGGTGCCCAGTCTTTTCTCGCCTGTGCCGGCAGCCAATGTCCAAAACCCCGCGACAAAGCCAGTATGGCGGCAAGCGTAGTCTGGGCGATCGGCAGCGCAGTCGAACCACTGGACGTCGTGATCCTGATTCCTCTTCTTATAGTGTCCTGATATTGGGGCAAATCCAGGCCCGAAGAACAAACATGTAGCCATGTAAGTTGACTTGCTTTGTCCACGATGTGAAAAAAAGCATTCGAGGACGGGCCTGGTTCGTGCAGTGAGCTGCCGTCATACAAATCCCGAGAAAAAAAGGCGGCGTTGATTCGGTCTATTTTTCCCTGTACTTCGTTTATCGTATATCGTTGCACAGGCACGCCGATACGCTTTGCAATCTCATCGAACTGCTTTCCATATTCTTGATTGACAGCTTCCGAAAGGAGCAGCCCAACCGGAAGGGCGGGCTGCGCTACTTGATGCTTATCCACTGGCTTTTTTCCCCGGGATAGATCACACCATATTGTTCTATGGCGGCATCGTCAAACTGAAAACCCAGACCGTCGCCTTGGGGCAGCAAAATGTCGCCATTTTCTGCGATCAGCTGCCTGTCAATGACCTTGCGAAAGTTGACGATGTGGTCATCAGGCATCCATTCGACGTAGGTTGTATTGGGGGTGCTGGCCACCAAATGAATGTGTACATCATGCCAGGCATGGGGTTCGATCATAATTCCATGACTGGCGGCAGTTGCCGCGATTCGTTTCCACTCAGTTATGCCACCGCACACGGTTGCGTCTGTCTGAAGCAGCGTCGTGGCTTGCTGAGCAATAAGATCCTTGAAACGCCACCTGCCGGCCTCCACCTCGCCAGTTGCTACGGTTACGGGCGTAGCCTTGGAAAGACGAATGTGATTATCGATGTCGTCGGGGGAGAAGGGCTCTTCAATCCAGTAAGGGTTATAGGGTTCGAAGCAGCGCATATATTCCAGTGCTGTCGGCAGATCTTGCCAGGCATTGTTGGCATCAAGCATAAGTCGGACATCGTCGCCAATCGCTTCGCGTACCGCCGCGAGTCGCTTGCGTTCATTCGCTACGCTTTCGAGGCCCACTTTGATTTTTACCGCCCTGAATCCATCCGCTACGTGATTAGCCATTTCCTGAGCCAGATGCTCGGTTGTTTTCCCCGGCAGATAATAGCCCCCGCTTGCATAGCCAGGCACGCGCTCCAGTGTTTTCGCGCCAAGATACCGGTACAGAGGGAGCTTGGCGGACCTGGCATTCAAGTCCCACAGCGCAGTGTCAAGTGCAGATAAGGCACGCATGACGGCGCCCGTGCGACCAACCAGTAATGCTTCCTGGTACATTTCTGTCCATAGTCCTTCTACGCGGTGAGAGTCCTGGCCGACGAGCCTGGCGGCCAGCAGATCGGTAACGGCCACTGATAGAAGGCGCCCGGCACTGTTGACGGCATAACAATAACCCAGTCCTTCAATGCCGTCCGTCGACCGGATGCGAACCAGGCAATATTCGCGTGCTGTGACCTTGCGTGTGGAAAAAGTTACCGGCTGCGCCAGGGGAACGCGCGCGATACATACGGAAACTGACTCAATGATTGGCATGAGATAAAACACTCCTGATAATTGAAAATAGGGTGAGGCAGAGTTCGCCGGCGTTATTGGAATTGGATATTTGCTTTTTTAATGACGTCCTGCCATTTTGTCTGTTCCTGTTCGAGCAAGGCCTGGAACTGCTGTGTGGTGCTGCCGATAGGATTGAGACCCAGATCCTGAAGGCGCCTGCTTATCTTGTCGCCTTTCACAATGTTGTTGATTTCTTTATTCAGTGTTTGAATAATGTCGTCGGGCGTATCTTTAGGGGCGATAATTCCAAACCAGACATTGGCTTCGTAGCCGGCCAGCCCTGCTTCGGCAAAAGTCGGGACATCGGGCAGCTGCGGTAGGCGTTTTTGGGAGGTGACGGCAATTGCCTTCAATTGCTTTTTCTGGATGAATGGCAGGCTCTGGGTAGGCGTGGCAAAAATGACGGGGATCACACCGCCCAGCAGGTCAGTCTGTGCAGGCGCGCCACCTTTATATGGGACATGATTCATTTTTATTCCGGCCATCTGGTCCATGAGTTCCATGGCGATGTGTTGCGTCGAGCCCAGGCCAGGCGTTCCAAAGTCTATTTTTTGCTCACTGGACTTTGCCAGATCGATAAACTGTTCGAGTGTGTCGGGCTTGAACTTGGGGTTGGCGACCAATACGAACGGGGTGTCGGCGATCACTGTCACGGGCTTGAAGTCTGCCAGCTTGTAATTCAGGTTCTTATACAACATGGTGTTGGTCACATGTGATGAAATGACAAGCATCAAGTTGTAGCCATCCGGTTTAGCCCGCTTCAATTCGTTTGTAGCGATTGTGCTATTGGCGCCCGGTTTGTTTTCCACAACGAATGTTTTACCCATTTTTTCCGACAGCTCTGCTGAGATCAGCCGGGCGATGGTGTCATTGGATCCGCCGGGCGCCATGCCCACAGTTATCCGGACGGGTTGACTGGGATATTCCTCGGCCAATACACTGGCGGCGCCAGCCGACAATGCGACAAAAACGACCGCTCGGATCAGTCTTATAACGTGATTCATGAATAGATCTCCTTTTTGATGTAGCGCGGGTTTTTTAAGATTGTTTTATGCAGTCTACCGCGCTTGAGCTAGCTGATATATGGATTATTTTTGTAAATTAATCGATAAAACAGCATAATCAAAAAGTGTTCTTATTCGACCCGAAGATGTATATCGTTGCCTGCTGCAAACGCAGGCGTTATTTCAGGGTCGGCTGGCGTGATGCAAGCAGTGCCACCTCCTGAGGCAGCCGGTTCCGCAGCAGGCGGATAAATTCCTGTGCGGCTATCGATTCAGTTGCATCCTTCCTACGCAACAGGCAAATATCGCGCTCGTTAATAGGCAGGGTGACCGGAATAGCCAGCAGCTTTTTCAGATTGAATTGACACAGTCCGAGCACTGGGACAATGGTTGGCCCGATACCCGCAGCCACCAGTCCTGCAGCAGTTGACAGGTTGTTGACCTGAAGAACTTTTATCCATTGTTTTGGATAGACCGAGGCATCCAGATGCTGGCGAATACTGCTGGCCTTCTCAAAAACAATAATTGAATAAGGAAGAATATCAGCAACAGACAGGCGCTTGTAGTCTGCCAGCGGATGATTCGTCTGGCACACAAAGTAGAATGTGTCCGATGCCAGTTTTTCCATAACGAGGTCGGTTCCCGGCTCTGCCGACGCGCACAAGGCGAAATCTACCTGGCGGTTGCGTACCAGCGCTACACAGGCAGTATTGGGTACATCTTCTACAATTAGTGCGATACCTGGATATTCATTGATAAAAGTAGCGATGATGTCCGGCAGCAGCGACGAAAATATCGTCGGCAAGGCAGCAATGGCGACCCGACCCTTGCGTCTGGATACATGGTCCTGCATTTCCGATAACGCACGCTCGGTTTCCGGAATAAGATGATTGACGATATTGAGAAATACCTCGCCTTCGGCGGTAAGCTCCACATTGCGCGTATTTCTTGAAAACAGCTTGGCGTTCAGTCCACTTTCCAGGTTTACGATAAGCGCACTGAAAGCAGACTGGGTGATATTGCAATGCTCTGCAGCTCGTGTGAAGTTGCGCATTGTTGCCAGCGCTGCAAAGGCCTTCATTTGGCGCAGGGTAAGGTTCACGGTGGGTTTGCTGTAGCTCATGTCCGAACCGACATATCCGAGGCCAGCGCCCTGAATCTGGAGGTGGCCATTGATTCCGTTTCCTGCCGGTATACCAATCCGTAGCCAATACGCTTGATGGCCGATTCGTCTTCAAGCCGTTTGTAGATGATGCGATAGCGGTTGATATTTTCCATCACTGACGGCACCAGGGCCAGGCCAAAATGGCTTTCGACCAGCGACAGCACCGTCTGCACCTGTACGGCAACCTGCGACACCTTTGGCGAGAAGCCGGCCGACTGGCATGCAGCCATCATCGCATAATGCAGACCGCGGGCATGTTCGGACGAATAGACGATGAATGGGGTGTCGGCCAGATCGCTTAGCCGTACCGGCTGGTCGGCCAGCGCGTGCCCCTCGGGCAACGCCAGAATGAAATGATCGTTTTCCAGAATTTGCATATTGACATCGGCGCTGGCCAATATCGGGGTCCTGATCAGCCCGATATCGAGCTTGCCCGAACTGACAGCTTGCACAATTTGTGTCGAGGTGGCTTCACTGAACGAGAGCGAAATTTTTGGATATGACGTACGAAATGCCGATACCAGCTTCTGGAACAGCTGCTGGGTGGTCGAGCCTACTATGCCTATACGCAACGAGCCGTTGGTGCCCTCGCGTATTTCAAGCGCTGTTTGTTCCACTTGCTCGGCCGCTTGCAGAAGACGGATTGACAGCGGCAGAATATGGGCGCCTTCTTCTGTGAGCGACACGCCTTTGGGATTGCGAAGAAACAGCGTAAGCCCCAGTTCAGCTTCGAGTTTCTGAATAGAGACAGAAAGCGGGGGCTGGGCAATATGCAGTTTTTCGGCTGCCTTGTGAAAGTTCAGCGTTTCGGCTAGCACGACAAAATGTCTGATACGGCGCAGTTCCAATTTGAATATCCTGATAATCGCATACCCGGGGCGTTGCCGGTACGCATTACCGGAACAGTCTGACAGATTTTATCAAGCTTGGCGCGATTTTAGCTGATGCTGCGCCGGCAAGCTCACTGTTTGGGTATACCCGCGCGCGCTGCCGCCTGCGACCAGCGTTCAATTTCGGTGCGTTGAAAACGGGCCAGATCGCCTGAGTTGCCGGGGAAGGCTTCCCAGTTGATTTTGGCCAGGAAAGCTTTGGCATCGTCAGTCCGATAAATGTCCTCCAGCGTTTGGCTAAGCAGATCGCGCACATGATCGGGCAACCCGGCGGGGCCAAACGCCGCTGTCCAGTTGACCATGTAATAGTCAGGATAGCCCAGTTCCTTCAGGGTGGGAATAGACGGGGCTGTTGCCAGTCGATCGGTACCGGTGACAGCAATGATGTTGACTTTCCCTGCGTTAGCCAGCGGCAGTATCGCGCCATAGTCGGCAAATACAAAATCCACCTGGCCCGAGGCCAGGTCCGTGAGCGCCGGCGATGCGCCTTTGTAAGGAATTTGTCTGGCGGTAATCTGTGCCATGGACAGAAATAATTCAGTTGCAATCCGATAGGAAGCGCTGCCGCTACCGTAGTTCATTTTCCCAGGATGTTTTTTGGCATATTCGAGCAATTGGGGAATCGACGAATAAGGTGCGGAGGCATTGACGGCGACGCCCATTGCCCCAAAGCTGAGTTTGGCCAGTGGTGTCAGGCCCTTGACGGGGTCGTAGGGCAGGGACTTGAACATCGCTACATTGGTGGCAACGGGCGAGTTGCTGGCAAATAGCAGGGTGTAACCATCCGGCTTGGCATTGGCAACGGCTTCGGCGGCGATGAAACTGTTGCCGCCGGGTTTGTTTTCTACTAGCACAGGAACGCCGAGTTTTTCCGACATGTTTTTCGCTGCATAACGGGCATTGGTGTCAGTCCCGCTACCCGGAGGAAACGAGACGATCATTTTGATGGGTTTTTCCGGATAGGCTGCCCATCCGGCTGCCGGGGCAATCGCTGCGGCGAGCACAGCGGTGGCCCAAAGCGCTGCTAAGGGGGATTTTTTCATGTTGTCTCCATCATTCTATGTTGAATGTCATGACGTCTATGGTGGCCGGCGATTGTAGAACCGACTGGCAGGGCTGCTTTAATTGGATTGGACGCCGGCTTGCTGCACCACCTGTTTCCAGCGTTTGGTTTCCTGCAGAATAAACTGGCGGTACGCCTGGGGCGTTGAGCCAAGCGTGTCTGTTCCCTGTTTTTGCAGGGTTGCTTTGAAGTCGGGCGAGTCCAGCGTATCCCGGATGGTTTTGTTCAACTTGTCGATAATCGACTGTGGAGTGCCGCGTGGCACGACGACGCCTTGCCAGGCGCCAATTTCAAAGCCCTTCACACCAGCTTCGTCTACAGTCGGTACGCCGGGCAACACCTGCTCGTTGCGCTGCAGGCTTGCAAGGGCCAGTATCTTCACTTTTTTGCCACGGATGGCAGACAGGGAGTCATTCAGCGTATTGACCATGTAATCAACCTGGCCACCCATCAAATCGACCATCGCCGGGGCGCTACCCTTGTATGGCACGTGCAATGCCTTGATATCGAGCCCTTTGTTAAGCAAAAAGCCGCCCAGGTGGGTGATGTTGCCCATTCCGCTGGAGGCATAGCTGGTCTTGTTTGCGATGACATGTGCCTTGAGTTGTTCCAAATTGTCTACCGGCATTTTTGGGTTGACCAGTACGACCATCGGTACATTGGCCGTTGTCGATACGGGATCGAACGCCGTCGTGGGGTCATATGACAAGTTCGGGTACAGTGCGGGGCTCAAGGCAATGGAGGATGTGTTGTACAGAATGGTGTAGCCATCGGGTTTAGCGGTGGACACATGTTGCATGCCAATGGTCGCATTGGCGCCGCCGCGGTTTTCCACCACGAACGGCTGTCCAAGACGTTGCGCCAGTTGCTTTGCCAGATGCCTTGCCACAATGTCGGTCGGCCCGCCCGGTGGAAACGGGACCACCATGGTAACCGGCTGTTGTGGCCATGGGACATCGGCAGCAGCAGCTGTGCTGCAAAAAGTGACCAGGGTGCAGCCTAGAAACAGGGCTGCGGCGGATTTGCGGGTGTTGCAGAAATACATGATTGTCTCCTCATGTGATTGTGGACTGCACCTGCGTGAGCGTGCTTACGGCCAGGCTTTATTTAGCGGGCCGGTTCGCTGGAACCGGTACTTAGCCCGTCCTTTTTTCATCCCGGGTCCAAGTCAGGACTGCCAAAAGCGTGTCATTATTTTTGTGCAGGATCTGCTGCCCGATTTCGGCCGCCCAGTATTGGGCTGAGCCGAAGCAGGATTTGCATTCCCGGATTCTGCGGGTGTAGTGATGCAGGGGGTATTCCTGGCTGATGCCGATCGCTCCATGTATGGCATGTGCAATATCGGCAATGTTGTCTGCGATATGTGCAATTTGAAATTGCGCGATAGCAAGCTGATGGGAGGCGGGGACAGTCAGGGCGTTGTCGTCGGTGGCGGCTGCCAATTGCAATGCCATATCGGCAGCGCACACGTGTTCGGCCATTTCGCTGATCTGATGCTGCACGGCCTGAAATTTGCTTACCGGTCGGCCAAATTGCTGGCGCTGGGCAGCATATGCCAGCGTGAGTTCAAAGGCTTTTTCCATGGCCCCCAGGGTCACTGCCAGCATGGCTAAAACACTGAAATTAAACAGGTCGTGCGTTGCCTGCTCGTCCAGATCAAGCCTGGTCAGGCCTTGAGCCGGCCAGGCCACAGCTGCGAACAGGCCGCCATGATAGGTTTGTAAAACCCGGCGCTCATGACTGTGTGCCATTAAGCATTGCTGGTCTGTGGCGATCAGCATATGGTCAACCCAGTGACCGTGCCAGGCCTTGTGCAGTGTGGCCGAACGGGTCTGCTCGTCAATCTGAAGCGCCGAACTGGCATAGCTGAACGTGCCTTCTGGCAGATTCACACTGTGGGCGTGTGCCCAGGCACGTGTGACCACGGTCTGGGCAAAAGGTATGGGCACGTTGTAATACCCTTCCATCTTCAATAATCCAATCGCCTCAGACAGGCTGATGCCGCTGCCGCCGGCCGCTTGCGGCAGCAACAGGTCAGCAAAGCCGCTGGCGTAAATTTCATTTGATATTGCCTTGCGCTGATCGGTCGTTATTTCAAGCCCAGGCGCTGCGCCTGACGTGACGTGCCGGAACAGCTCGCCAAGGGCATCTTCGAGTAATGTGTCCATGTTATTTCCTTAGCGCAAGCCCAGGCCGCGTGCGATAATGCCGCGCAATATTTCGCGTGTACCGCCACGCAGCGAATAGCTGGGGCAAATCTGGCTGACGAACGACAGGGTATTGATCAGCTCTGTCGAGGGCATGTGAGCGGGATACAGGCCAAGGCATCGGTCGATGAGTTTGGGAATGTCCTGCTCAAGCGAAGTACCGTAATCCTTGACCAGTGTGGCTTCAAGTGCAGGATTCTGTCCATTGGCCAGTTTTGCTGTCACCGCAAGCGACATGGCGCGCAACACCGCCAGCCGCGCGGTGATTTCGCCCACCGTGCTTTGAATAGCCGGGCTGTCCCAACCCTGTTGACGGCACTCGCGGATAAAGCATTCGACCAATGCCATGCTGGAATACAAACGTTCCGGTCCGCTGCGCTCGAAGGCCAGTTCTGCGTTGACCTGCTCCCAGCCCGCGCCTTCCTGGCCGATCAAGGCCTCTGGCGCCAACTGTACATCAGTAAAAAATACTTCCGAGAAATGGGCATCGCCGGCCAGGTCATGAATGGGCCGAATGGTGATGCCTGGCAGGCTCAGGTCGATAATAAATTGCGAGAGGCCTTTGTGCTTGTCCTGGGCGGTGCCGCTGCTGCGTACCAATGCGATCATGTAGTGCGAGTGTTGCGCATTGGTAGTCCAGATTTTGCTGCCATTGAGCGTCCAGCCATCATCTGTTTTTATTGCCCGAGTGCGGATGCTGGCCAGGTCGGACCCCGAGTCCGGTTCGCTCATGCCAATACAAAAAAAGGCTTGCGCCCGACAAATTTTGGGCAGATAGAAATCGCGTTGTGCCTGGCTGCCATAACGCAGAATCAGCGGGCCGCTTTGCCGGTCGGCAATCCAGTGTGCCGATACGGGCGCGCCGGCGCCCAGCAATTCTTCCGATACCACGAAACGGGTGAAATAGCCCTTGTCGGCGCCGCCATATTGCTGCGGCAGGGTAAGGCCCAGCCAGCCTTGCTGCGCAAGCTTTTTACTGAAATCAGCATCAAACCCCATCCATGACCGGGCGCGCTCAAACGCAGTCATGTGCTGCGTATTTTCCTGGATGAATGCGCGAATCGGTTGCCGTAAGGCTTCGTCGTGGTCTGGCAGCCGCGCAAATTTAAAATTAGTCAGCATGGTTGCTCGCTCTGTTTTGCCGATGTCATGTCGCAATTATTGCGGGCGGCCAGCCAGCATCCGCTTTACGTCATAACTGATCACTACAACATCATGCTGATTTCGGATGTCTATGTGAGTGTCGACGACGGCGCGATTCTGCTTGCTGGTCGGTTTGATGCCTGTAACCAGAACATCTGCATGAACCGTATCGCCGGCGATGACCGGCGCCAGCATCTTTTTATGAACCTCAAGCAGGGCAAGACCGGTGCCCTGGACCATCGATTGCATGAGAATGCCTTCAATGATGCCGTAGGTAAGCGCACCGGGTACGGGCCTGCCGGATATGGCGCCGGCATCGAACGTCTTGTCTATGAAGATGGTTTCGAGCATGCCGGTGCAACTGATGAAATTGATGATATCGGTTTCAGTGATGGTTCGCTTGAAGGTAACAAATTTCTGTCCCACTTGCAGATCCTGCCAGTAAAATCCCATGCCCAGTATTTTCGGGTCGTGTTGCATTTTTATACTCCTGTTAAGTGGTTTGGTCCGGCCGGTCTGCGCCCACAATATGCTGCTGACGTAAATGATCGATTTGTTCTGGCAAATAGCCCAGCTGCTCCAGAACTTGCTGTGTGTGCTGGCCAAGCCGTGGCGGCATTTTCAATGGCACTTGTGAGTTCGATAGGTGTACCGGATTATTTGTAAAGCGGTAATGGTGCCCCTGGTCGGTCAGCTCGGAAAAAAAGCCGGTAGACTGCAAATGGGGATCCTGCTCCAGTTCATTGAGCGTATTGACGCGTGCCGCGGGAATTTCCTGTTCATGGCAAAACTGCAACCAATGCGCGGTGGACTGGTTTTTAACGATGCTGCCGGTCAGCTCGTACAACTGGTTGATATTCTGGGTGCGTGCGCTGATGCTGTGAAAGCGGCTGTCTTGCGCCAGTTTGTCATGGCCTGATTCAGTAAAGAACCGCTTCCAGTGCTCATCGGTGTAGGGCATCATGCAAATATGGCCATCTGTTGTCTGGTATGGCCGACGCCACTCTGACAGCACCCGGACATAGCCAGCGTCCAGATCCTTGTCGGCCAGATGACGTCCGTAGAAATGTTCAACCAGCACATACGAGACCATGGATTCGAACATCGGGATTTCGATCAGTTGCCCGCGGCCATCGCGCTCGCGCTGGAAGAGGGCGGCCAGAATCGCGTGGGCAGCCATCAGGGCGCAGGTTTTATCGGCGGCAATGATCGGCATATAGCGCACCGCGCCGGTCTGTTGCCTGATCAAATCCGGTATGCCGGATAAGCCCTGAATAATATCGTCATACGCCGGCATGCCGCTATAAGCGCCATTCGATCCGTAGCCCAGCAGCGCTGCGTAGATCAGTTTCGGATTGCGCCCTGTCAGGGTGGCCGGATCCAGCCCCAGTTTTGTCAGTTTCTGGGGGCGGATACTGTGCATGAAGACATCGGCGTCTTGCAGCAATCGCTGCAGCACCTCGAGCCCTTGTGGGGTTTTGATGTCGATTGCAATACTCTGCTTGTTTCTGTTGGAACCCAGAAAAACGGCTGATAGGCCTTCCTGATAGGCTGGTCCGGTATACCGAGTGGAATCGCCCTGTAGCGGTTCAACTTTGATAACCGTCGCGCCATAGTCGGCCAGGATCAAAGAGGCGTACGGGCCAAAGACCACGGAGGTCAGGTCAACAATGGTAATACCGGCTAATGCGCTGGGAGAGGATGTGATGTCGTTCATATTATGATTTTCCGAATAAGGAAAAGCATAAGCACAAATACGATATTGGTCCAATATTAAAAATAGATTATTTGATACTGTCTGAATATCAATATTGCCGATTATTACGTACTCTTTTCCCGGCGGTCCTGATACATGCCACAAGCCAGATCTGTCCAGGCTTTAATAATGAGCTATCAATACCAGGCTCGATACCAGGCAATGTAAAGTGTCCAAAATACGAAACAGTCACTTGTTGTCGAATCATCCTACATGAGGTAACCTTCCACCCATGACCAAATCCATTGCTTCCCCTGCCTCGGCGCGTGGCCCGGCTGATCACGACGTGAGAGACCAAATCGTTGCTGCCGCCACTGAGCATTTCAGCCGATATGGCTACGAGAAAACCACGGTTTCGGACCTTGCCAAAGCCATTGGCTTTTCGAAGGCCTATATATATAAATTTTTCCAATCCAAGCAAGCCATTGGCGAGGTCATTTGTGCCAACTGCCTGAGCCAGATTGAATCCGAGATCAGGGCGGCGGTTGACGATGCCGAGCGTGCGCCCGAAAAGCTTCGGCGGATGTTCAAAATAGGGGTTCAAGCAAGCCTGCGTCTGTTTTTCCGGGACCGCAAGCTGTATGAGATTGCGTCCTCGGCCGCCGGTGAACGCTGGCACGCAGTACTTGTTTACGAGGAGCGTATCCAGGGCATGCTTACGGATATTTTGCAGGAAGGGCGCAGGACCGGAGATTTTGAACGCAAGACGCCGGTCGATGAAGCGACCATGGCAATCTATCTGGTAATGCGTCCTTATCTGGACCCGTTGTTGTTGCAGCACAACTTCGACTATGCCGATGCGGCGCCGGCGCAGTTGTCCAGCCTGGTGCTGCGCAGTCTTTCACCATGATTTGCATATTAGTGACTATTGACTAAATTGGTCACTTGATGGAAAATGAAAGTCCTGATTACATTGTCGATGGACTTTCATGTGCCTGCACCGCCTTGCCACCTATAGCGCGATTGGTGCGCTGTCGCTTTTACTGGCCGCTTGCGGCGAAAACACGCAACCTGACCCGCGCACCAACGTGCCATTGGTGCGTGTGGCTGCCGTGCAGCACGCCACGCCTGCGGCGCGCTCCTTCACGGGCACTGTGGCTGCACGGGTGCAAAGTGATCTGGGCTTTCGCGTATCCGGCAAGGTGCTCGAGCGCCTGGTGGACACCGGGCAAACCGTCAGGCGCGGCCAGCTACTTATGCGTATTGATGCGATTGATCTGAAGCTGGCCGCCCGGGCGCAACAGGCAGCAGTGGCTGCTGCCCGTGCGCGCGCGAAACAGACGGCAGAAGACGAAACCCGCTATCGCAGCCTGCGTGGAACCGGGGCAATATCGGCCTCGGAGTATGACCAGGTCAAAGCGGCGGCCGATGCTGCCAAGGCTCAGTTGAATGCGGAACAAGCCCAGGCTGAAGTGGCCAGTAACGCGAATCAATATGCGCAACTGCTGGCAGATGCCGATGGCCTGGTCATGGAAACCCTGGCCGAGCCCGGCCAGGTTGTGGCCACCGGGCAGGTCGTGGTACGTATTGCCCACGCCGGACACCGAGAGGCCGTTATTCAGTTGCCGGAAACCCTGCGTCCGACCGTGGGTGCTACCGCGCAAGCCAGCCTTTTTAGCAAACCAGACGTAATCATCCCGGCCACACTAAGACAGCTTTCGGATGTAGCGGACCGACTGACCCGAACGTTCGAGGCCAGATATGTGCTGCAGGGCGAGTTCGCCGATGCGCCGTTGGGCACTACGGTTACGGTAACGATTCCAGACGAAACAAATGCTGCAGCAAGCGATTGGCAAGTGCCGATCGGCGCGTTGTCTGACTCGGGCAAGGGGCCGGGCGTATGGGTTGTCAACGGCAAGTCGTCGACCATAGACTGGCGACAGGTCACGCTCCGGCGTCTGAATGTCGACAGCGCGTTTATTGCCGGCCAGTTCGAGCAAGGCGATCGGGTCGTTGCACTGGGGGCTCATCTGCTGCACGAAGGTCAGAAGGTGCGGGTGGCTGACCAGGCTGCTGGCCTGACTGCCGGGAGTCATCCGTGAGCAAGCGCGGTTTCAACCTGTCAGCGCTCGCCGTACGCGAGCACTCGGTCACCTTGTTTTTGATTTGCATGATTTCGCTGGCCGGGCTCATCGCATTCTTTCAGCTTGGTCGTGCGGAGGATCCCGCTTTCACGGTCAAGGTGATGACGGTTATTACTGCATGGCCAGGCGCGACCGCGCAGGAAATGCAAGATCAGGTTGCCGAAAAGATCGAAAAGCGCATGCAAGAGCTGCGCTGGTATGAGCGTAGCGAAACTTATACACGGCCTGGCCTGGCATTCACCACCGTTACGCTGCTTGACAGCACGCCGCCATCGGAAGTGAACGAGGCGTTCTATCAAGCCCGCAAGAAAATCAGTGATGAGGCAGGCAATCTTCCGTCCGGAGTGATCGGCCCGATGGTGAACGACGAGTATGCGGATGTCACCTTTGCCCTGTTTGCCCTCAAAGCCAAGGGCGAACCGCAACGCCTGCTCGTGCGCGATGCCGAGAGATTGCGTCAGCGCCTGTTGCATGTACCCGGTGTCAAGAAGGTCAATATCGTTGGTGAGCAGTCTGAACGCATTTATGTCGCGTTCTCGCATGAGCGCCTGGCAACGCTGGGCGTAAGCCCCCAGGCCGTATTTGCTGCGCTCAACAGCCAGAATGAACTGACGCCGGCCGGCTCGGTGCAAACCAAAGGCCCCCAGGTGTTCATTCGCCTGGACGGCGCTTTCGATGAATTGCAAAAAATCCGCGATACGCCCATCCTGGCTCAGGGACGCACGTTGAAACTGTCGGACATAGCGACGGTGACGCGTGGCTATGAAGATCCGGCCACATTCATGATTCGCAATGGTGGTGAACCTGCTTTGCTGCTGGGCATCGTCATGCGCGACGGCTGGAACGGGCTCGACCTCGGCAGGGCAATAGATAAGGAAGTGGACGCCATCAATACCGACATGCCGGTCGGTATGAGTTTAACCAAGGTCACAGATCAAGCCGTTAACATCAGCTCAGCGATAGATGAATTCATGGTCAAGTTCTTCGTTGCCTTGCTGGTGGTGATGTTGGTGTGTTTTGTGAGCATGGGCTGGCGTGTAGGTATCGTGGTTGCTGCCGCCGTGCCGCTGACGCTGGCGATCGTATTTGTGGTGATGGCAGCAACCGGCAAGAACTTTGACCGCATTACCCTGGGTTCTCTCATTTTGGGCCTGGGTCTGCTGGTGGACGATGCGATCATCGCCATCGAAATGATGGTGGTGAAAATGGAAGAGGGCTACAGCCGCATCACCGCCTCCGCCTACGCCTGGAGCCATACGGCGGCGCCAATGCTCGCAGGTACGCTGGTCACCGCAGTCGGTTTCATGCCCAACGGCTTTGCTCGTTCTACCGCAGGGGAATACACCAGCAATATGTTCTGGATCGTTGGCATTGCGCTGATAGCTTCCTGGGTGGTGGCGGTGGTTTTTACGCCTTACCTTGGTGTGAAGCTGTTGCCTGATCTGAAAAAGGTGGAAGGCGGCCACGGTGCGCTCTACGATTCGCCACGCTATAACCGCTTTCGGCAACTGCTGGGGCAGGTAATCAAAGGCAAATGGCTGGTTGCCGCTATGGTCATCGGTTTATTCGTTGCCGCTGTGCTGGGCATGGCGGTGGTCAAGAAACAGTTTTTTCCGGTCTCCGATCGTCCCGAAGTACTGGTCGAAGTGCAGATGCCCTATGGCACCTCAATTGAGCAGACCAGCGACGCCGCTTCGAAGGTGGAAACCTGGTTATCCAAACAGCCTGAGTCGAAGATCGTCACCACTTATGTGGGGCAAGGTGCACCTCGCTTTTATCTGGCAATGGGGCCGGAACTGCCAGATCCCTCTTTTGCCAAAATCGTGATCCGCACCGATAACCCGGACGAGCGCGAGGCGTTGAAATTCAGGTTGCGGCAAGCGATCGCCGATGGTCTCGCGCCCCAGGCGCAGGTCCGCGTCACTCAACTGGTTTTTGGCCCTTATTCGCCTTTTCCTGTCGCCTACCGAATTGCCGGCCCGAATCCGGATACGCTGCGCCAGATTGCTGGCCAGGTACAGCAGGTGATGATTGCCAGTCCGATGATGCGCACGGTCAATAATGACTGGGGAGTGCGTGCGCCAACATTGCACCTGGCCCTGCAGCAGGATCGGCTGCAAGCCCTGGGACTCACTTCCAGTGCCGTCGCCCAGCAATTGCAGTTCTTATTGAATGGCGTGCCGATCACTGCGGTGCGTGAGGACATTCGTACTGTGCAGGTCGTCGCGCGCTCTGCAGGCGGGGTGCGGCTTGATCCTGCAAAAATAGGCGACTTTACCTTGACGGCTGCCGATGGTCAGCGGGTTCCGCTTTCACAAATAGGCAGCGTTGATGTGCGCCTGGAAGAACCCCTCTTGCGCCGTCGCGACCGAATGCCTACCATCACTGTCCGAGGCGATATTGCCGAAGATTTACAGCCGCCAGATGTGTCGGCAGCCATTACCCGGCAGCTGGAGCCGATTATGGAAAAGCTCCCGGATGGCTATCGCATTGAGCAGGCCGGCGCCATCGAGGAATCCGGCAAAGCGACAACAGCCATGCTGCCTTTGTTTCCCATCATGCTGGCAATGACGCTGCTTATCATTATTCTTCAGGTGCGCTCGATCTCGGCCATGGTCATGGTTTTCCTGACCAGCCCCTTGGGGTTGATTGGCGTGGTGCCGATTTTGTTGCTGTTCCAGCAACCATTTGGTATCAATGCGCTGGTTGGCCTGATTGCGCTGTCCGGAATCTTAATGCGTAATACGCTCATCCTGATCGGGCAGATTCACCATAACGAACAGGCGGGGCTAAGCCCATTTCATGCTGTCGTGGAGGCGACGGTTCAGCGTGCGCGGCCGGTGATTTTGACTGCCCTGGCAGCGATCCTGGCGTTTATTCCATTGACCCACTCGGTGTTCTGGGGAACGCTTGCATACACGCTGATAGGAGGCACCTTCGCAGGGACCATTCTGACACTGGTTTTTTTACCCGCCATGTATTCCATCTGGTTCAGAATCAAACCCGACAAGGCGAGTTGATATGCACTATTTCAAGCGTATCCGGCGTACCCCAGTTCAGGGGACCCCTTTTCAAGTGGGCATTTTGGAGAAGCCGACAGCCCAGGACATGGGTGCGAATCGATGCAATCGCATCAATTGCAAGCGTTATTGTGTGGGGCACAGAGGGGCGATTATTGCCAGGTGCTGCGAGTCAGCCGGATAGTCTGGGCCAGATTCAGGCGTTTGGCCTCTCGTTCTGCGTAGTCCCGCTCGTCCGGCTCGTATGAGCCTTCATACAAACAGCTGCTGCGGTGCCACGTGCAATCGTTGCGCAGTTCTGCAGCGACAGGTTTCTTATTGGCGCCTCCACCGCAGCCGGCAATAAAGACGGCGAGAGACAATACCACGGCGCATCGGCCAAATGTTTGAACGAACATGTTTGCTTCTCCCAAAGAGGTGCAACGGCCATTTTATAGCATGTCTGCCAAATACCCGGATCTCTGGGCAATATAGGCGGGAAAACTGTGCTGTGCGCGCCGGTGCATGTTTGCATCATCTTGGTCAAACCCCATCCGGCACCCATTACGATAGTCTTACCGTTTGGTAAGAAAACGGGCAGAATATGACGCAAATTATGTTGCTTTGTCTTGCTCAGGCGCCTTGCTGGTTCGTCTCCAGGAACCGGCCTGTGTGGTCCAATCGGGCAGTATGCATGACTGGGTAGCTCTGCTTGGTGATCCAATACCTGAGAATCCAGCAAGCGTCGGGCCAACATAAGCACATCACGCAAACATGATCACCGTAACACTGCTGTCTTGAGTCGATTGGTGCTTGGTGATATGGTCGTCGATAGCTGCACGAAAAGGGCGCCTGGCCTACAAAGTGCTGCTAATCTTCAAGAGGCTGTTGCCTCACACTTATTTCGCGTGGAAAACAGATATGTGGCAATGTCTTATTATTGAGGACGACCGAGATAACGCTCGATATCTTGCCAATGGCCTGACGGAACTGGGGCATTTGGTGAGCGTTTGCGGGGACGGAGCAAGCGGGCTTGAAAACGCCATGAAGGACAAATGGGACATTATCATTTTGGATCGTATACTGCCCAATCATGTCGATGGCCTTTCAATACTATCGGCCCTGCGGGTAATGGGGAAAAAGACGCCGGTTTTGGTGCTTAGCGCGCTGTCGGCCGTCGATGATCGGGTTGATGGTTTAAGAGCTGGTGGTGATGACTATCTGGTCAAACCATTTTCCTTTTCTGAATTGGTCGCGCGACTGGATGCACTAATCAGGCGAACGCGACCCGATCTGGAAGTCAAACAACTTCGGGTTGCAGATCTGACGATTAATGTCGCTACGCAGAAAGTACTGCGTGCCGGACGATCGATCGCCTTGCAGCCGCAAGAATTCCGTTTATTGATGTATCTCATGCTTAACGTTCACCGGATCGTGACGCGAACCATGTTACTTGAAACGATTTGGGGATACAGCTTTGATCCCCAGTCGAATGTTATTGATGTTCAGGTGAGCAGGCTGCGCCGCAAGATCGATTCCGTTTGCACAATCCCGCTGATTCACACTGTGCGCGGTGTGGGGTACACCCTTTCTGATAGACAGGGCTCCAGCAATAGGCAATTCGAAGAAGAATGATTCATTTTTTTAAGCGCCAGTGGAATTCCATCTCTTTTCGCCTGACGTTGAATTATGGCTTGTTAGCTATTTTCACTACGTCAATATTGATCGTATTCATATACGTTCAGTTCATTGGCGCATTACGCACCGAATACACAAGACAGATAACAGCGACCGGACAACGTTTAATTGCAGCCTTTGAAGATGGTGGCAGTGATGCACTTATATCGGCGATTGCACTGACGCTTTCGGATCGAATCGACTCAGACCGGGAGATCTACCTGCTTCTTGACAAGGATGGCCGCAAGCTGGCTGGAAACCTGGCGAGCTCCCCACAATTTAACTCAACAAATACTGAAGTGTTTGACGCAGAGGTGATTCAAAATGGCATCCCTACGCGTGGCTATCTAAAAATCCAAACCCTGGCCGACGGTAAGATATTAGTCGTTGGGCAGGATTCAAGTGAGATAGGCGACATCACTTCATTAATAGGGCGGGCGACAGCGGCGGCCATTCTTTTGGCTGTACTTATGGTGCTTTTGGGGACCTATATATTTAGAAGAGAATTGGCGTACCGCGTTAGCCACATTCGACGAACGACGCAGCAAATTGGCGCTGGCAAACTCTCTAAACGTATCTCGGCACCGACAAGCGCCGACGAGTTCACTCTGCTTAATCGTGACATTAACACGATGTTAGACAGGATCGAACTGTTGATGAAGAGCGCCAGGCACATTTCGGATACCATCGCACATAATCTTCGTACGCCGTTGACTCGCATTATTGGTGCATTGCGAGTGGCGCAGCAGCCGGGTGTGTCCCTGGCCGCAGCGCTAAAGGCCAACCAACAAGCCATAGAAGGCATCGAAAGTCTTAATGTATTGCTGGAAAAACTATTGCAAATTGCAGAGATGCAGGCAGGCATACAACGTCGTTCGTTTAAGCCCTGCGAGTTGGATGTCATCGTCACCGACGTGGTTCAGATGCATGAGGCGTTAGCGGAAGAAAAAGGTATTTCGTTATACCGTGCGAACCTGGATTCCGTTACGCTTCTTGGTGATGTGAATTTGCTCGCCAGCGCGCTTGCCAATCTGCTGGACAATGCGGTTAAGTACGGTACCCATCAGGTCGTTGTTAAAGTGGTCAAGCAGGGGCGTTCCGGACTCATTACTATCGAAGACGATGGGCCTGGGTTGCCCGCCAGCGAATATGAGCATCTGGGCAAGCACTTTTATAGATCTGATCCATCTTCAGATGGGCACGGTTTGGGCTTGACCAGCGTCATGAGCATTGTCGGTTTGCACGGTGGAACGCTTTCTTTTTCGAATGCTCATCCAGGGCTGCGGGTAATCGTATCACTGCCCCTTGATACAAAACACAGTTAACGCCATAAGCATTGTAAAAGATGCTTATGTTCGAATTCGGCCTCACGGTCTGATGAGATAGCACCAGTGCAAAAACCTCTCTAAGACAATCCATTTGCTGTACTCATTGAACCGCGAACAGTGGCAACTGCACGGGCACATGAAGCTACTCAATCGGCGTTCCAAGCGTATTCGTACATACTTGCCCGGCCTTCGAATCAGCTGTGCAGCCTGGTTCAAAAAGTAATGGCCGACTGAGTCGGCCATTCTTCAATCAACCATCCAGGTGCTTCAAATCGATTCCGGAGATTGGGCCACGGTCGATCGCTGGCGCAGGCCACTCCACAATCCCCATACCAGCAACGCTGCCGTCAGGACCAGCACCCACATGCTGATCGGGCGCTCGATGAAGGTCTGGATACTACCTCGCGAGAGCAACATGGCGCGCCGGAAGTTTTCCTCCAGCATCGGGCCCAATACGTAGCCCAGCAGCAGCGGAGCAGGTGGAAAGTCAAGCACGCGCAGTACGTAGCCACCAATGCCGAACACAAGAACGGCGTAGACATCAAAGACGTTGTTGTTGACCGAGTAGGTGCCGATGCAGATGAACATCACGATGGCCGGGTAGAGGATGTGATATGGAATGGTTAACACCCGGATCCACAAACCGATCATCGGCACGTTCAGGATCACCAGGACGATGTTGCCGATCCAGAAACTCATCACCAGGCCCCAGAACATCTCGGGCTGCTCGGTCAGCATTTGCGGTCCGGGCTGGATGCCGTGGATCATCAGCGCACCAATGATCAACGCCATCGTCACACTGCCGGGAATGCCCAGCGTCATTGTCGGAATGAAGGATGCCTGGTCTGATGCGTTGTTGGCCGATTCCGGGGCCATGATCCCCTCGATTGCGCCCTTGCCGAAGCGCTCGGGTGTCTTCGAAGTCCGCTTCTCCAGCGCATAGGCCATGAAGGCGGCTACGGTAGGGCCCACGCCGGGCAGCACGCCGAAGAATGATCCCAGGCTCGAGCCGCGGGCCATTGGTCCCCAGGAACGCCTCATTTCGTCACGCGTTGGCAACATGGCCTTCATCGATACGTCGATCTTGCGGTCGGCCGCCTTCACATGATTGATGCTGGCGATGATCTCGGTGACGCCAAACAGGCCCATGGCAATGGCGACGATCTGCACGCCATCCTGAAGCTCGGGGAACCCCAAATCGAAGCGCGCTACGCCGGAATTGACGTCGGTGCCGACCATGCCCAGCAACACGCCGGCCACGACCATGGTGATGCCCTTGATAGCTGAACCGGACGACACCACAGAGGCTGCCACCAGGCCGAGCACCATCATTGAGAAGTACTCTGCGGGACCGAATTTGAACGCGACTTCGGCAACGAGTGGAGAGAACAGCATCATCATGAGTATGCCAACGCTGGCGCCAAAGAACGAGGCGATGGTCGTCATCAACAGCGCGACGCCAGCCCGTCCCTGTTTGGCCATCGGGAACCCGTCCAGACACGTCACAGCATTGGCTGGCGTTCCCGGAAGATTCAACAGAATCGAGGCTGTTGATCCCCCGTAGGTGCTGCCATACCAGATGCCGGCCAGCATGATCAGCGCGGCGGTCGGCTCCAGGACGTAGGTGATCGGAAACAGCAGCGACATTGTCGCCAGGGTACCGACTCCGGGGATTACGCCAATCAACGTGCCGAGCGATACGCCAATGATGCACCAGAGAAGATTGTTCCAATCGAGCGCGGTCGTCAGACCGAGCATAATGTTGTCAAAAATGTCCATCTTTATCTTCTCCTACCAAGGCCAGGCGAACGTCGGCAGGATGACGCCCAGTCCAACTTTAAACACCAGGGTCGCTCCTGCAGAGAGGCCCCCCGCCAGGAGCAGTGACTGCTTCCAGGACAGTTTGCTATCGGAAATGCCGGCCAGGATCGTCTGCGCAATGATCGCGGGTACCAGGCCGAAAGGCAGGACCAGCAACGCGAATGCGAGCATCGAAAGACTGATCCAGAACAGTGGCCGTAATTCGAAGATTGGCATGGGTCCTTCACGCAGCAGTGCAGGAATCAGTATCATGATTCCGCACAGCATTAACAGGCCACCTACGAGAGCGGGAAAGTAGCCTGGCCCCATCCGGGCCGCCGTGCCAAGATCGAAAGCGGTCAATGAATGGTACATAGCCCCGGCTCCGGCAATGGTGATCAATACCCCCCCGATCAAGTCTCGGTAGTCGACTCGACGCATGCAGTTGTCTCCTTGGAAATTGTTTAATACAGCTTCGGTTCAGTGCGCGAAGCTTCGAGCCCACAATTATGTCTTTGGGTAGCCTGTGCAGCAACTTAGCTTTTCCTTACTATTTAGTCATGTATTGGTTCTTCGGGGTAGGCGATAAATCATTGCACGCCATCTCAGTAGGGGTAGTGAATGGCGCGCGAGCAAAGACCCGGGTGTTGAGCGATACCAAGGCTATCTCGGGCTTTACTGAGCCAGATGAGCAAGAATACGCATCTGATGCCTGCACGCGTGAGCACGCCAGAGGGCGGCTATCGTAATATTGGATTTACCGGCGAAAACCGGCGAGGGTAGGCCCATTGAAGGACGTGGCGTGCGTTGGAATAGTTGTTGTCCTCAATTGAGTATTTTTCTAATTTAAATAGGACAATGACGTTTCAACAGCACAAAAAACAAAAGGCCTCCATATGGAGACCCTAAGTAATGTGGCGCGCCCGGCAGGATTTGAACCCACGACCCCTTGGTTCGTAGCCAAGTACTCTAATCCAACTGAGCTACGGGCGCGCTGTAACTGCAAGAAAAGAATTATGCGCTAAATAGAGTCTGATTGCAAGCGCTTTTTGCTTTGCATTTTAAATAATGTCGACAACGCGCGACAGGGCGGCAAATTTGCTTTTTTTGACGGGAATTTTGTTGTTTGTAAACAACGTAAGTTGTTGCGTATTCGTCTGGGTTGAGGCTAGATAAGGGTGTGGTTGCGACTGCTGAATTTTTTTGCGACTGCCTACGGCTTCATGACGGCCATTGCGAATGGCACAGAAAGCCCCGACAAACAGAGAATATGAAAGGGACTATGATGGAAACAGTTTATGACGCACTGCGCGAGAGCCACGAAACGCAACGCAGTCTCTGTAAGCGGCTGCTTCGCACCAAGCCCGGTACGGGCAGCCGGGACGATATTTTCAAGGCGTTGTATGTGGAGCTCGAAGCGCACGCAGCCGCAGAAGAGCGCTTTTTGTATGCCCCCATTCTGATGGACGACAACGGGTTGTCGCCTTCGCGCCATGCGCTGGCCGAACATCATGAAATCGAGGAAATGCTGGAGGATTTGCAGTCTGAGCCCTCCAATTCACCGGGATGGCTGGCACAGGCCAAGGCGCTGTCAAAAAAAGTGCACCACCATTTGCGTGAAGAGGAAAAGAAATTCTTTCAGGCGTCGGGGAAAATTCTGACGGATGCACAAAAGACCAAACTGGCAAAGCAGTATCGCCGTGATTTCGAGCGGATGAAGAAAGTGCTCGCCTAGGGCGATTGGCTGCCGGTACGCTTTGTGATGCCGGTTAGATGAATCCGCGAGCTGCGGCGGACTATAAAAAAAGCTGCCTGTGTAATGCATCCGTAAGGGCATTCACAAGGCAGCTTTTGGTCGATCACCGATCTTGTCGTCTGTTGTTAGACAGGGAACAGCACCGGAATATTGACGCCTGGAATTTATTTATGGCGTTCAGCAGCGCCTGATATCGCAGCACCACCGCGTTCCAGATCCTGTCCGGCGCCGGAAATGGTATTGCATGCAGCCAGGCCGAGCAGAGATACCAGTACAGCAACAAGTCCCAATTTTTTCATGATTTATTCTCCTATGTCGGTCTAATTACAAATACAAACGTGATAATCCGCGATTACCGATAAACTGTCAACGCCCAATTATGATTGCGAGCCGATTTTTCCGGAAATGTTATTTCAACGCACTACTTATCTGGTTACGACGGATCGCATCCAGTCGCTCAGTTCGTCGGCATGTTCTTCTTCGTCATTCAGGATGCTCTCCAGAAGTCGACGAGTTGTGGGATCCTTGTCGCCGATCAATTCAATCATTTGCGTGTAGGATTCAATCGCAACCCGCTCGGCAATCAGATTCGATTTGATCATTTCATGCAAACCAGCGTCGTCGTTATAGTCGGCGTGACTGCGAGACAATAATGTGTCTGGTGAGAAATCCGGTTCGCCGCCCAGTTGTACGATACGTTTGGCTATGGCATCGGCATGTGCCGATTCTTCATTGGCGTGCACCAGAAATTCATCGGCGATGGCAGGGGACTCCAATCCTGTTGCAGTAAAATGGTGGCGCTTGTAGCGCAAGATACAGACAATCTCTGTTGCTAACGCATCGTTCAGCAGACGCACAATGTCTTCGCGCCAGGGATTGTCATGGCCTATAACGGCGCCATCATCCAGGCTTTGTTTTGCTTTTTCAATGGCCGCCTCGTCCAGTTTCAGGCGATTGGCGGTGCTTTTTTTCACACTTGCTTTGCTCTTTTCTTTCATAATAACTCCTGTCTTTAAATAAACATTTAATAAGGAATATCGAATTCAGAATAGTGTCAGATCGAATGAAAGCCAGCTAACCAGGGATCTATGTTCAAATAATAACATCAATAGGCAAGGTGAAAAAATTACTGACGCAGGGGCAGTGATCATATGGCATCTGTCATGGCATCGTGGCTGTCATGCAATCACGGCTGATTCGCGGTCGTTTCAACTACAGGAATAACATATGCAGGATATAGACATGCAGGATACGGATATCAGACATGCGCAAGTTGAGGATTTTGATCAGTGGAGTGAGCTATGGCGCGGCTACCTGGCGTTCTATGGCGAGCCGGAGGACACTCAGACCAGTCAGATTACCTGGCAGCGGTTTATAGATGAGCAAGAGCCAATGCATGCATTTGTGGCTGTTCGAAACGGGCAGGTCGTCGGGTTTGCGCATCTTATTGGCCATCGGTCCACCTGGTCGCCAAAAGACCGACTGTACCTGAATGATTTGTTCGTCGCTCAGGCCCACAGGCAGAATGGGGTGGCCCGGCAATTGCTTGAGCACGCCCGGCATTTTGCCGCCAGCAACAACTATGAGTGGCTGTACTGGACGACGCGCGAAGGTAACGCTACTGCAAGAACGCTTTACGATCAGGTCGCCAGCCGAACAGACTTTCTACAGTATCGTGTTTTTATAGAATGAGGCCGATCTGCTGAGCCTCAGGTTCAAGGCGTATATCCCTGTCGCATCGGCGCCTGGCCACTTTGGCGGACAACCGCACAGGCTTGTTATTGCCGTCCGACGCTGAGCTGCCAGGCCAGACGCCGCTGACCATGCTGCGCCCCGGCTGGGGCTGTCAGGTTTTTTCTCGCGATTGCATTGCCTGCGCCAGTGCCTGGCTGTCGGACAAGCCATCACCCTGACGCAGGTTTTCAATGACGCCGGCCAGATCTGCCTGGCTGCGATTCTGGCTCAATTTCCATTTCCCATCAATGCTCGCCACCGTGATTTCCAGTCCAACGATGGCGCGCTTTTGCCGGTCGATAAAATCGGCGGGCGCATCTGTTACCTGCCACGGAGCGGGTCTGCCGGTTTCCTGCATGCGGGTCAATGCGCTGATCTGGCTTTGCAGCCAGTCGGCATCATCTGTGGTGGCAAGGGTGCCTCGCATCTGCGCCATGACATAATTCCAGGTGGGAACAACCTGATGGGTCGTGGCCTTACTTGCATACCAGGATGGCGAGATGTAGCCCTGTTCGCCCTGGAATACAACCAGACAGGCCGGATCTGCCATCAATAATTTCCAATGCGGATTGGCCCGCGCCATATGCGCCCGCAATATGCCGTGCTCGCCCTCTTCGGGGAAGTACAGAAATGGTATCGGGCTGGCCTGGACGCCTTCCGGGCTCTGGGAAATCAGCAGGCCCAACGGATGCCGGCGTATCAAATCCGATATTGCTTCGGAGTCGGCAACGCGAAAGTGGGAAGGGTTATACATGACAGTCTGATTCAAAGTGGGATGCCGGTCGGGGAGCTGCAAGCAGCAGTCTATATACATTATACGAAGTGCCATTTGCGGGCAAGATGCAAGGCACGCGCAACACATAAAAAAAACAGGCTTGGCTGGCAATTGCCAGGCATTTGGCTGCTGCGGTTGTGCTCGCTTTAGGTTTGCTGGTAGCGCGCGCTCATCAGGCAATATATCTATATTCATGCATAATCGCTTTTCGTCTTTTATTTGGTGCTTATTTTTCAATTTATTAAAATTTCAATTGCTATGCCTTCTTTTTAGAATAGGGGCTGAACGTCGCATATGCCTGGTTGATGCCGGGAGTCTCATGTTTGCGACAAATATTCAGGTGTCGCCCCATGTATCGTTTTTATGATCAGTATTGTGTTGAGCAGGATGCGAAAAGCCGGCTGCGCGCGCTGCCGCCAGTGGATCTTCCAGTCTCGCTCGATTTTTCCAGTAACGACTATCTTGGTCTGGCTACGCATCCCGATGTTGTGAATGCCGCGATTGCAGCGGCCAGGCAATACGGTGCAGGTTCAACCGGTTCCCGACTGCTGTCTGGAAACTACAGTCTGATTGAATCCTTTGAAAGGCAGATCGCCCAGAGCAAGCATACTGAGGCTGCCCTCATATTCAACTCGGGTTATCAGGCCAATATGACTGTACTGGCCAGCTTGCTGAGTCAGCGGGTCCTGCCGGCGCCGCCCATTGTTTTTTTCGACAGGCTCAATCATTCCAGTCTTTATAACGCGATGTTTTTATCGGGCGCGGAATATGTGCTGTTCGAGCGCAACGACATGGCAGATCTGCGCCGTCAGTTGCAAACGCATTGTGTGGCATCCCGGCCCGCGTTTATCGTGACCGAAACCGTTCATGGGATGGAGGCGGACCTGTTGCCTATTGCGCAGGTGGTCGATATTGCCGCCAGCTACAACTGTTTTCTGTATCTGGATGAGGCGCATGCCACCGGTTTGTATGGTTCGCAAGGCTATGGTTTGTCCACGACAGTGGATTTGTCCCCGGTACCCCATATGGTGATGGGGACATTCAGCAAGGCGATCGGCGGAGCCGGCGCATACATTGCCTGCAATGCGATCATGCACCGGTTCATGTTGAACAGAACGGCTGGCTTCATTTATTCAACGGCGCCATCACCCATGAGCGTGGCGGCCGCGGCCCAGGCATGGCGTATGGTTCCGACGCTTGCTGCACAACGCCAGCAGGTATTTGCCTTGGCCGATTTGCTGCGCCAGCTGTTGCGTGATCGCGGCATAACTGTCATGGGAGATGGCACCAATATCGTGCCCGTATGTCTGGGAGATGAATCGGACACGCTGGCATTGAAGCAGGCATTGCAGCAAGAGGGCATGATGGTGTCGGCGATCCGACCGCCCACCGTACCGACCGGTACTTCCCGATTGCGTATTGCCATTAATGCGCTTCATGACAGCGCGGGCGTGAACCGTTTGGCCCAGACGATTGTGCAGCACTTGTCCCGCCCAGGAACAAGGGGTTGACCATGCGTATTTTTGTCACTGGAACCGATACCGATGTGGGCAAGACGCTGGTGTCGGCTTGGCTGTGCCAGCATTTTGGATTTGATTATTTCAAGCCGGTACAGGCGGGCTTGCTGCCGATGACCGATAGCGAGTGGGTGAAGATCCACGCTGGTTGTCATACTTACCCGGAAACATACCGGCTGTGCGAGCCGGCATCACCGCATTACGCCGCCCAGTTGGAGGGCAGGCAGCTGGCGCTGGAGGATATCCGCCTGCCTGACGCGCAACGGCTGGTGGTGGAGGGCGCGGGCGGTGTCATGGTTCCGCTGGGTGCGGGATGCCTGATGATTGACCTGATCGCCTGGCTAGGTCTTCCTGTGCTGGTGGTGGCCGCAACCAGGCTGGGGACGCTTAACCATACGCTGCTTACTTTGCAGGCCTTGCGCTTGCGGGGTATTGCTGTGCTGGGCGTCATACTGAACGGGCCGCCATGCGACATGACTGCGGGCACAATTGCAGACTATGGCAGTGTGCCCGTGCTGCAGCAAATTCCGGCGTTATCTGCCGGGGTAAGTGCATCTGCCTTGATGCAAGTCGCGCCAACGGCGGCGCTTAAACATGCTTTGGGAGTGAAAGAATGAGCAGGGAAGCGATGAGTAGAGAAACCAAGCCTACTTTGGCGCAACGGGACAAGGCGCTGGTGTGGCATCCGTTCACACAGGAGCAAACCGCCGCGCCACGCCTGCCGGTCTCGCATGGACGCGGACCATGGCTTTACGATACGGACAATCGTGCCTATCTTGATCTGGTATCGAGCTGGTGGGTGAATCTGTTCGGGCATGGCTGCCCGCCCATTGCGCAAAGTATTGCCGCGCAGGCAAACAGGCTGGAGCATGTGCTGTTTGCCGGTTGCACCCATGAGCCTGCCGTGCAGCTGTGTGAAGCGCTCAGTGCCATGCTGCCTGCTCAACTGGGCAAGTTCTTTTTTTCCGATAATGGTTCAACGGCCGTTGAGGTTGCGCTGAAAATGGCGCACCAGTACTGGAAGAATGCGCATGGGCAGGAGCGCAAGCTGTTTATCGGCTTTGAAGGTGGTTACCATGGCGACACTTTTGGCGCGATGTCGGTTGGCGCGCATTGCGGCTATCACGATCAATTCCGTTCTTTGTTTTTTGAATCGGTGGCGATCCCTTTTCCGGATACCTGGTGGAATGACCAAGAGGTGCAAGCCCGGGAGGATTCAGCTCTTGCTGCACTGGAAGCGGCGCTGATACGACATGCAGGGCAGGTCGCGGCCATGATCATGGAACCGTTGGTGCAGGGTGCGGCAGGCATGCGGATGTGCCGGCCGCAATTTTTTGCCAAGGCGTGTGCGCTGGCCCGTGCGCACGACACGCTGGTCATCTTCGATGAAGTCATGACCGGATTCGGTCGCACCGGTACCCGCTTTGCATTCGAGCAGACAGGCGCAGTGCCTGATTTTTTATGCGTGTCCAAGGGGATAACGGGCGGTTTTCTTCCGCTGGCATTGACCATTACGGGCGATCATATCTACGAGGCATTTTTGTCTGAACAGGCTGATCGGGCGTTTTCTCACGGGCATTCCTATACAGCCAATCCGCTGGCCTGCGCCGCCGCCGTCGCGGCCATGGCCTTGCTGGTTACCGATGAGACGTCCCGCGCATTACAGGTGTTGCCGCAATGTCACCATGAGGGATTGCAACGGCTGCAGCAGGCCGTGCCGGCGATAGTGCGCCCCCGAGTTACCGGAACCATCGCTGCCTTTGATTTGCCGCCGGCGTATCCGTATTCGGCAGGGCAGTTGCATCAGCGATTTCTGGAAAAAGGTCTGTTGATTCGTCCCATTGGACAGACGGTGTATGTGTTGCCGCCCTATGTAACCAGCCCGGCGCAGTTGCAGGCAGCGTATGAAACCATGGGGCAGGTTCTTGCTGCGCAATGAAGGCCGAATCGGACGATTTCACGCTTTGGGGCGGACAGCCACTTAATGTGTGCGGTCACCCCAAAGTCTGCAGACAGAGGTCCGCGGATAGACGGTTGAAGATAGACGGTTGAAGATAACGGGGCCGAAGATAACGGGGCCGAAGATAACGGGGCCGAAGATAACGGGGCCATTGGGGACGGCCAAGTGCGGCGACTCATCAGTGACCGGTGGTTGTCCCGCTGAAAATGAAAAAGCCCTTGAATTTCAAGGGCTTTTAAGTGTTTTTGGCGGAGACGGAGGGATTCGAACCCTCGATGCAGGTTTTAGCCCACATGCTTCCTTAGCAGGGAAGTGCCTTCAGCCTCTCGGCCACGTCTCCGAACAATCCGAGATTCTAACACGATTTTTGTGGCTGCCGCCACAATATTTGCTCAAAATGCCAGCAACTAGCGGAAAAATGACCAGGGTGTGGCAGCAGCGCTATTGCCTGGTGCGCTTGCTGCCTCCAAACTGCTGTTATCCCGGCCATTGAGCCGCGATCAGGACTGTTCGGCTTCCTGGTCCAGGCCAAAGGCTTTGTGCAGGGCGCGAACGGCCAGTTCCATGTATTTGTCGTCAATCAGAACTGAGGTCTTGATTTCGCTGGTGCTGATCATCTGGATGTTGACGCCTTCCTTGGCCAGCGTGCTGAACATCAGGCTGGCGACACCGGCGTGCGAGCGCATGCCGATACCCACGATAGACACTTTGCACACCTTGTCGTCGGTCAGCACTTCGCGGGCGCCGACGGCAGGCAGGATGGTGTCGGTCAACAGCTCCGTGGCCCGTTTGAATTCGTTGCGGTTCACCGTAAAGGAAAAGTCGGTGGTGCCATCAACAGACTGGTTCTGGATGATCATGTCGACGTCGATGTTGGCTTTGGCAACGGGGCCCAGAATGGCATAGGCCACGCCGGGCTTGTCAGGTACACCCAGCAACGTCAGTTTGGCTTCGTCGCGGCTGAACGCGATACCGGAAATGACAGCGGATTCCATTTTTGAATCTTCCTCAAAGGTAATTAATGTTCCTGAATTTTTCTCTTCCTGCAGGGGAATCGCAGGGTCGGTGAGTGATGACAGGACGCGCAGCGGCACTTTGTATTTGCCGGCAAACTCGACGGAACGGATCTGCAGGACCTTGGAGCCCAGCGATGCCATTTCCAGCATTTCTTCAAACGAGACGACAGACAGGCGCCGGGCTTCGGGTACCACGCGCGGGTCGGTGGTGTAGACGCCATCGACATCTGTATAGATCAAGCACTCGTCGGCACCGATAGCAGCGGCAATGGCAACGGCAGACGTATCGGAGCCGCCGCGACCCAGCGTCGTGATGTGGCCGTCAGGGTCAATGCCCTGGAAACCGGTGACGATGACGACCCGGCCACTATCGAGCTCGGCCTTGACGCGTTTGTCGTCGATGGACTTGATGCGGGCCTTGGTAAAAGCCGAATCCGTTTTCACAGGCACTTGCCAGCCGGTGAAGCTGCGGGCTTTGATGCCTTCGGCCTGCAGGGCCAGGGCGAGCAGGGCGCTGCTTGCCTGTTCGCCGGTAGAGGCGAGCATGTCAAGTTCACGACCATCGGGCAATTCGGAAATTTCCTTGGCCAGCCCCAGCAGGCGATTGGTTTCACCGGACATGGCCGAGGGTACAACCACGACCTGATGGCCGGCGTTGTGCCACTTGGCTACGCGTTTCGCAACATTCTTGATTCGTTCAACGGAGCCCATGGAGGTTCCGCCGTATTTGTGGACTATGAGAGACATCGAATTTGCAATAAAAGTTGCCCGAGATCGGGAGTAACCCATTATTCTACAACGAGTGAAATATTTATTCTGGAAAAAGCCCGCCTGCCGTGGCATTGCGTCAGCCAGACCGCCCCGTTTCGCGTATTGCCGGACATCCTCCCAGGCCATCCCGTCAGGCTTGGTCTGGCTAGGCACCTCTTTGCACCCGGCCTGGGCATGTCATGTGATCACAGGCGTGGTATTCTCTTTTTCAGTGAACATAAACAATGTTTTTTGAGGAGGATATCATGGCAAAAACAAAAGTCGTTCAGGTCGCCAGCGGCACGCAACTGGTCAATAGTCATCTGCAGGAGAACTACGAGGTGCTGGCCTTGTGGGAGCAGCCAGATCCGCAGGCGTTTCTGGCTGAGCATGGCAAGGACGTGCGCGGTCTGGTGACCACTGCCGGGCACGGACTGAAGAATGAATGGCTGGACAGCCTGCCTGACCTGGGCGTAGTCAGCAGCTTTGGCGTGGGATACGATACGATTGATGCCGGTGAGCTGAAAAAAAGAGGCATTCAGCTGGGCAATACGCCAGATGTCCTGAATGCGTGTGTTGCCGATCTGGCGGTGTGTCTGCTGCTGGGCAGCGCCAGACAACTGGTCTGGGGCGATCGTTATGTGCGTGAAGGGCGCTGGCCGGTAGAAGGTCAATTTCCGCTGGCGCAGAGCGTATCAGGCAAGAATGTGGGTATCGTCGGCCTGGGCGGTATCGGGGTGGAAGTGGCGCGCCGGCTGGCTGGTTTTGATTGCGAGATTCGCTACCATAATCGCAAGGCGCGCGATGATGTGCCGTATGGCTATGAAGCCTCGCTGACGGCGCTGGCCGAGTGGGCTGATTATCTTGTGCTGACATGTGTAGGCGGGCCCTCCACGCATCACCTGATCAATCGCGAAGTGCTGCTGGCGCTGGGACGCAAGGGCACGGTTGTGAATGTCTCTCGCGGTACGGTGATTGACGAGACGGCCATGATCCAGTTGCTGCAGCAGGACAAACTGGGTTTTGCCGCGCTGGATGTATTCGAACATGAGCCGCAGGTGCCGTCGGCGCTGCGAGAGCACGCGCGCGTGACGCTGATGCCGCACTCTGCCAGCGCGACAGTGGAAACCCGTCTGAAAATGAGCCAGCGTGTGATCGATAACCTTGATCGGTTCTTTGAAACGGGCCAGGTGATATCACGGGTTGTGTAGACAGCAACGGCGCCGCGCGCCGACACTGCCGCAGAACGTCTTATAAATGACATTCTGAAAGACCAATTCGCAGTATCTTGCGGTATCGACATTTTCGTATAATGAGTTCAGGACCGGCCACAGCATTACCACACACCGTGGGACGTGGCCGGTCACAAGCAATATTGTCCAGGTCACAGGCGGGGCGCCAGTCTTTCCTGTGCCGGACTAAAAAATAATGGAGACAGCAATGAATATCGGTTTTATCGGGCTGGGTAATATGGGTGCGCCAATGGCGCTGAATCTGCTCAAGGCGGGCCATCAACTGCAGGTGTTTGACCTGGTTGCCTCGGCGGTGGCCGAGCTGGTTCAGGCAGGGGCCACGTCTGCTGCATCACCCCAGGAGGTGGCGGCCGCCCGCCCCGAGGTGCTCATTACCATGCTGCCCGCCTCGGTGCATGTGCGCAAAGTTTACCTGGGAGAGGGCGGGGTACTTGCTGCGGTCGATCCGAGTGTGTTGTTAATAGACTCTTCCACCATCGATCCACAAACGTCGCGCGAGGTGGCTGCCGCCGCTCAGCGGCAAGGCAACGCCATGCTGGATGCGCCGGTCTCAGGCGGCACCGTTGGCGCCAAGGCCGGTACGCTGACATTTATGGTCGGCGGAGAACAGGCTGCCTTTGATAAGGCCCTGCCGATACTGGAACAAATGGGCAAGAATATCGTCTATTGCGGCGGGGCCGGCAACGGGCAAGTTGCCAAGGTTGCCAACAATATGCTCTTGGGCATTTCCATGATCGGCGCGGCCGAGGCCATGAGTCTTGGCGTATCGCTGGGCATGGATCCCAAGGTACTGGCCGGTATTATCAATACTTCGTCCGGCCGTTGCTGGAGTACCGAAGTCTATAATCCCTGGCCCGACGTGGTTGAAACGGCGCCGGCCTCCAAAGGTTATGCCGGCGGCTTTGGGGCCGATCTGATGCTCAAGGATCTGGGGCTGGCCACAGAAGCGGCCCGCGCGGCCAAAGTGCCGGTGGTCATGGGCGCAACGGCGCAGCAGCTGTACCAGACTTTCAGCGCACAGGGCAATGGTCATCTGGATTTTTCCGCCATCATCCAGTCTATGGGAAAGGTTGAAAAATGAGCACATTCGACACGGCGCTTAGCGAAGAACAACGCATGATCCGCGATATGGCGCGTGATTTTTCCCAGCAGGAAATTGCGCCGCACGCTGCCGCCTGGGAGGCTGCCGGCTGGATCGATGATGAAGTATTGCGCCGCATGGGAGACCTTGGCCTGCTGGGCATGGTTGTACCCGAGGAGTGGGGCGGATCGAAAACTGATTACGTATCGTATGCACTGGCGCTGGAAGAAATATCCGCTGCCGATGCGGCAACCGGCACGTTGGTGTCGGTTCATTGCTCTGTGGGTTGTGGAACGCTGCTCAACAGCGGCAACGAGGCCCAGAAAAAGCAGTGGCTGCCCGACCTGGCCAGCGGTCGCGCCATTTCATGCTTCTGCCTGACTGAACCGCAGGCCGGGTCCGAGGCGCACAACCTGAAAACCCGCGCCCAGTTACAGGATGGCAAGTGGGTGCTCAATGGCGCCAAGCAGTTCGTGACCAATGGCAAGCGCGCCAGGCTGGCCATTGTTTTTGCAGTGACCGATCCGGACCAGGGCAAACGCGGTATTTCCGCTTTTCTGGTGCCGACCGACACGCCGGGGTTTATTGTGAACCGGGTGGAAAGCAAACTAGGTATCCGGGGATCGGATACCTGCGCCATCACGCTTGAAAACTGCGCGATCGACCAGGAAAACCTGCTTGGCGAACGTGGCCGGGGCTTATCGATTGCACTGTCGAATCTGGAAAACGGCCGCATCGGTATCGGAGCGCAGGCGGTGGGGATTGCGCGTGCCGCGCTTGAGGCCGCCATTGCTTACGCCAAAGACCGTGTCCAGTTCAATGAACCGCTGATCAAACACCAGAGTATCGCCAATATGCTGGCAGACATGCATACTCAGGTCAACGCTGCCCGGCTGATGGTGTTGCATGCAGCGTCATTGAAGGACAAAGGTATTCCGTGTTTGTCCGAAGCGTCCCAGGCCAAGCTGTTTGCTTCGGAAATGGCCGAGAAGGTTTGCTCGCATGCGATTCAGATTCACGGTGGCTATGGCTATCTTGAAGACTATCCGGTGCAGCGATTTTACCGCGACGCCCGCATTACCCAGATTTACGAGGGGACCAGCGAAGTGCAGCGCATGATTATCACCCGCGGACTGGTTGACTATACCGGGTTTTGCCCCTGAGATCGCTTGCATTTGCGGTAAACGCGGGTGTAAGGTAAAAATGGTATCATCGCCAATCTGCAGGGAGCCCGTTATGGAAGATGAAAAAAAAACCGATGCCAGCGAAAAAAACAATGAAAGCGTGGGGCCTGCCGGTCCCCGGGAAGATGTGAAAGATCAGCAGGACGGCGGCGGCGCTGCAGGCGATGCCGGCAACAAGGCGAGCGTTCAGGCAGCCGACAACCTGGAGAACAAGGCGGGCAAGCGGGCCGACAATGTTGCTGCCACTCCCGCCGCCGCTACTGCCGCCACAACCGATGCCCCCGGCGCCCCGCAAAAGAAAACGGCAGCCAGCTCCCCGGCAGCAAAAACGGCCAGTCCCGATAGCGGCTCAGGTGTCGTCGCTTCAGTGGAGTATGTCCGCGGTCAACGCCACGCCGTCATTGCGCCCGAAAAAATTGCCGGCTACAAGCGCGATGCAGATCACTTGCTATGGACGGGTCTGAAGGATCCGTCTGACGAAGAATTGCGCATGACCTGTAAAAACCTGTCTTTCAGCAAGCTGGCGACCAAGGAGATCGTCAAGCGTCATTACCGTCCGAAAGTAATTGACTATGGCGACTATATTCTGATTGTCGCCGTGACCATTTCTCGCGAAAACAAGAAAATCGTCTATGGCGAGATGCAGATGATTTTCGGACAGAGCTTTATTCTGACCGTCAGGCGGGGCGAAGCGATGACCAACACGCCCTTGCGCAAGCGCCTGGAAGGCTCGCCGGAGTTGATTGCCCGGGGCAGTGACTTCGTGGTGGCTGAAATACTGGATGGACTGGCAGACAGCTACCTGCAACTGGCCGGCAGTTTCGAAGTCGACGTTGAACAGCTGGAGCAGAAAATGATTCTGCATGGCTTTCGTGAATCCGATGTGCGCAAGCTCTACAAGATGCGGCGTGATTTATTGCGTGTGCACACGTCTATTGCACCTGTCATTGAAATCTGCACGCGAATGTCGGTGGTCAACCTGACCTTTGTGGAGCAGGACTCACAGGGTTATTATCGTATTGTTGCAGACCGGGTGGCGCGGATTGATGACCAGATGAACGCCTTGCGCGAATCGCTGGCCTTTGCCTTTGAAGCCAGCCAGATGATTGCCCAGGCGCACCAGACCGACATTACCAAAAAACTGGCTTCCTGGGCGGCGATACTGGCCGTGCCTACCGCCATTGCCGGGATCTATGGCATGAACTTTACCAATATGCCGGAATTGAACTGGACCTATGGCTATCCGTTGATCATGCTATTGATGTTCCTGATTTGTGGCCTGCTGTTTCGTCAGTTTCGCAAGACCGGCTGGCTGTAAATCCCCATGCTAATGATGAGGTGAGCGTGCGTTTATGAGCAATCTCATTCATAATATCTCAGAGAGTGTCCGGTCGGGTGTTACCCCGCCAGACCCGGCACGGTAACGATATGCTGCCGACAAAAATAGCAGCCATCGGCCAACGAAGCGGAGAAAAATTTTGAGCGATGCAGCAGTGTTTGATTATATTGTTATCGGATCCGGGATTGCCGGCGCCTCCTTTGCATATCAGCTGTCGCAGCGACCGGGCACGATTCTGGTGCTCGAGCGCGAGGCGCATGCAGGATACCATTCAACGGGGCGCTCTGCCGCCATGTTCATTGAAACCTACGGGCCGCCGCAACTGCAGGCACTGACCCGCGCCTGTCGGTCATTTTTCGAGAATGCCCAGTCCAGTGGCTTTTCCGAGCATCCGGTGCTGCATCCCAGGGGCTGCATCTATGTTGCAACCCATGCGCAAAAAGAAATTCTTGACAGCACCTATCGTGAGCTGCTTGCCCGTGCCCCGAATGTCGAATGGCTGACCGCGGCGCAGGTCCTGGAACGTGTGCCGTGTATGAAGCCGGACGATCTATACGGCGGCATATATGAACGAGACGCAGAAGATATCGATGTTGACGCTTTGCACCAGGGATACCTGAAGGGCATGAAGCGCAACGGCGCCGAGCTGGTTTTCTCGGTGGACATTCGCCAGGGACGACGGCAGGACGGGGTCTGGACCCTGGAAAGTGTCGACGGCAGGCAATTTCGTGCACGTCACGTTGTTAATGCCGCCGGTGCCTGGGCTGATGTTGTTGCACAGGCTTGCGGCGTGCAGGCCGTCGGGATTCAACCACGCCGGCGCAGTGCATTTACCTTCGCTGCACCCGAAGGGCTGAACCTGGAGACGCTGCCCATGGTCTGTGATATTGAAGAGACCTATTACTTCAAGCCAGATGCTGGTCAGTTACTGGGCTCACCGGCGAATGCGGATGATGTACAGCCGCAGGATGTCGTGGCCGAAGAGCTGGATATCGCGACCGGCATTTATTATATTGAGCAGGCAACGACCCTGCAGATTCGCCGGCCTACGCATGTCTGGGCAGGCTTGCGCAGTTTTGCACCGGATGGCAATCTTGTTATTGGGTGGGATCCTGCTGCAGAGGGGTTTTTCTGGCTGGCCGGACAGGGCGGCTATGGTATTCAATCTTCAGACGGCGTTTCTCGTCTGGCCGCTGCGCTGGCCTTGAACGAGGCCGTACCGGACGATTTGCTGGTACAGGGCGTAGATCCAGGGCTGTTGAGCCCCTTGCGGTTTCGTGCGGGTTGACCGTGCCAGCAGGCGAAAGGGAAAACGGCCGCGCCAGTAACATATAGGCGGGCCGTTTTTGCCTGGATGGTCTGCTTATTGACAGGCCGGGGTTCATTTGAATTGGCCGGGATGTATTCGGCGCTGTTCAGTTGCCGCTTTGCCGACCAAAACCGTCTTAAGCCTTGGCGACCTGGGTTTCCAGTTCTGTTTTGAGCTCCGGCGTCAGGTCAAGTTGCTTGGCCAGTTCATCCAGATACGCTTTTTCCATGAAATTCGTACTGTCAATAATGGACACGCTGATGGCATACATTTGCGATGCCAGGTGCGGATCGGTGGCCAACCTGGCGATGGCAACCGGATCTACTGGTTTGGCCAGTTCTGCCTTGAGCCATGCCTGTTCTTCGGGCGTGCTCATTTTGCTGAAATACTGGTCCAGGATGGTCTGCTCGTTTTCTTCGATATGACCATCGGCCTTGGCGGCGGCAATCATGGCTGTCAGAATGGCTTTGCTTTGCACTTCCGCCTGCGCTGGCGGCAATTGATTGATCGGTGTCGGTGGCTGTGCCTGAGCGGCAGCGGGGGCTGGGGCAGATGCCTGCATCTCGGGCTGGCGGTCAGACTGGTTTGCCTGCCAACGCTGGTAGGCACGATATGCCACGGTGCCCAGCGCGGCCAACCCGCCGTAGGTTGCCAGGTTGCTGTTGGCTTTGTGCCCCACCAGCATGCCCAACACACCTGCACTCAGGGCTGTTTTGTCACCGTCGGACAGCAGTGACTTGTCGCCGGATGTGGCTGTTTTTACTGATGATCCAGCCTGGTTCATTGCCGATTTGCCGGCGCTGAGCAGGGATTCGAGTATATTAAGTGCACTCATGAGGGGTATCCTTATTCAATGGTGGGGACCGATAGCGGTCAATCTGAGTCAGATCAATCGACTTCTATCAATGCTCAGACCTAGTCTACCAAGTTTGAGTGTCATATTGCAGTCAGTATTTGCTGGCTTTTATAAATATTTACGTTGGCCATTGCGGTGCTGTTTCGTTGAAACACCGTGACAGGACGCGTAGAATATCCTTTAATTTCAATTGATGGAGAGATGGATGCCAAGTTTTGACGTGGTCAGTGAAGCCGAAATGACAGAGGTGCGCAACGCAGTCGATCAGGCTAACAAAGAAGTTTCCACCCGTTTCGATTTCAAAGGGTCCGATGCCCGCATCGAGCAAAAAGAGCTGGAACTGGTGATTTATGCCGACGATGATTTCAAGGTGGCGCAGGTACGCGAAGTGCTGCTCAATAAACTGGCCAAGCGCAACGTGGACCTCAGGTTCCTGGAAAAAGGCAAGGAAGAGAAAATTTCCGGCGACAAGCTCAAGCAGTTCAATACCATCAAAAAAGGCGTAACCGGCGATTTGGCCAAAAAAATCGTGCGTATTATCAAGGACAGCAAACTGAAGGTGCAGGCAAGTATTCAGGGCGATAGCGTCCGGGTCACGGGCGCCAAGCGCGACGTGCTGCAGGACGTGATTGCCCTGCTGAAAAAAGAAGTGGCCGACGCACCGTTAAGCTTTAACAATTTCCGGGACTGATGTCGATACTATCAGTGGCTGCTATATCGGTGGTCAACTCTCGGTGTTGACATTTCGGTGTCGTTATTTCGCTGACGCCGTACCCTTGCGGCGTATCGGCCAGCAGCCTCGGGTAGTCGCCTTCGAAACCATACTCGGATATCATTCCTGATAACCCTAGTGACAGGCCGGTTGAACTTGTACGGGTAGTCGCCCAGTGTCGCGACAGGCTACCGCACACTGTTTTTTAGCATAAAAAAAGCCCGCCTGGCCTGCTGATACGATCAGCGGGGCTGGCGGGCTCTCTCATAATAGGGCTTGCGATTTTCGTGAAAAACGCCGGGCCCGATTATGCGCAATTACATGACACGACTGCGGTATTCGTTGGTGCGTGTGTCGATTTCGATTTTATCGCCGATATTGCAGAACAGCGGCACGGCCAGATTGTAACCGGTACTGATTGTGGCTGGCTTGAGCACTTTGCCTGATGTATCGCCCTTGACAGCGGGTTCGGTATAGGTGATTTCACGAACAATGATCGTAGGCAGTTCTACAGAAATGGCACGGCTTTCGTAGAACACGACTTCAACGGTCATGCCTTCTTCCAGGTAGTTCAGTGCGTCGCCCATGCTTTCGGCTTCGACTTCATACTGGTTGTATTCTTCGTCCATAAACACATACATGGGGTCGGCGAAATACGAATAGGTGCATTCTTTCTTTTCCAGCAAGACAACTTCAAATTTTTCGTCTGCCTTGGACACCTGCTCGCTGCCAGAACCTGTCAGCAGATTTTTGAATTTGAGTTTAACAACAGCGGAGCTGCGGCCAGACTTGTTGTATTCGGCTTTTTGCACGACCAGAGGTTCTGTGCCCACCATGACGACGTTACCTACGCGCAGTTCTTGTGCGGTTTTCATTAAATATGCTCCGGATGGAATGGATGTAGCAGATTCCGCTGCAGACCTGGCAGGTGTGGTGCCTGAACGCGGACGCCGGCGGAAAAAAGTATGATTTTAGCCTGAGTTGGCGGCTTTTTCATAAAAAATCCGGATGGATTCCGATAATGTCTTGTTTTTAGACAAATTTTCAGCAAATGTGCGACAGCTTCTGCGCCAGCTATCCAATTGCCCGGGGGTATTGAGCAAGGACGTAAGCTGATTGGTGAAATAGGCATGTCTGGAGGGCGAATTCCAGCTGCGCATCATGGCCTTGGTTTCTTCATGTCCGGGAAAAAGTGCCAGCCATGCCTGCAGTTTTTTCAGGTGAGTGTCGTCACTTTGCTCGTATATCTGCCATAGAAAGGGTTTGCGGGACCAGATGGCCCGGACAAAACTGT
This sequence comes from Advenella incenata, assembly GCF_004217095.1. GTDB lineage: Bacteria > Pseudomonadota > Gammaproteobacteria > Burkholderiales > Burkholderiaceae_B > Advenella > Advenella incenata. Next base: position 366,103 of record NZ_SHKO01000003.1, read on the forward strand.
CTTCGCCGCGCACAAAATTCAGATCGCACAGCCATAATAATTGGTCGTATTCGTCCTGAGGCAGAAAAGGGATGCGCAAGAGCGTGACGCCGGGCAGCGGTGTCTGCTGGTCCTGCGCAGCGTCTTGCTCTGAAGCGGCAGGGCTTTTGGCCTGCCCCATCACCTGGGGTGCCGCCTGAAGTGCTGCACCCGGTGAGGCATCTGGCGAGGAGGCAGGGGCGTTGCTCATACCAGTATCCGGAATTGAAACAGCGCCATGCAATTGTGTAATGGCATCGCGTTCCAACTGAGGCAAGACTGATTGAGGCACCAGCAGCACGACCGGCTTGCGTGATTTTCGTAAGGCATGCAGCAGGCTGCGATAGGGCGCCGAGGCATAGCAGAACAGACTGACAAAAAGTGTGTCCGCTTCCAGATAGGCCTGCACTTGCGGCAGGCCAAGGCGCTGCAGAAACTGTTTTTTCTTTGCTGAGGAATGTATCCAGCTGCGCCGACGCTCGCTTAATCCGGCTTCGCCAATCAGCCCGCCAGTCTGGTCTGAAAAACCGGGAAAGAAGAAATACTTTGTGACGCCGTTGCGTTGCGGAGAAGGTTGGGCGTGAAAGCCCGCCGTCCAGGACTCGGCCGACAGATATTCAAGATTGAGCCATAGCTTTGTATGGCCCGGCATGGCGTCAATGTATGGGGCGGGTGGATCGCAGGCGAATGCCTCGATCACCAACTGTGCCGGCGTATGCGAGGTTTGATTGTCCGTCCAGTGAATGATCCGGATGCCTTCGACCAGTTGTTCATCCAGTTCAGGTTGCACCGTCGGGGCCAGGCGACTAAAAACATCCAGGTCATCAACCCAGAGCCTGACGTGTGCCGGCCATTCGCGATGCAGGGAGCGGGCAAGCCGCCAGCACACGCCGATATCGCCGAAATTGTCGACGACGCGGCAGAAGATATCGATATGGGGTTCGTTGCCGGTCGCTACGGGTTTAGTGGAAGCGTCCAATCGGATCCTCCGATACGTCAGGCATCATCACGGGCATCAATTCGCCAGCCGGATTGGGAAATAACGGTTCGTCCGACACATCGCTGCTGCCGTCGAGCACTTCTTTAAGGCAGGTGATATGGCGAATACCGTTGTTCTGCAGATGGTCCAGTAACGTATTGAGCTGAGCAAAATCGTTGATGGTCTCCAGTTGCTGATCTTCGGTCTCGTCAGGAAAGACCGGCCACAGGCACCCGTAAATCACTTCATGCGATTGCAGCAGCGTAAAGCCGATCCTGATCTCCCGCAAGGCCTCGTCCTGATACAGGGCGACGGTGGCGCGAAATGCATCCGGTGTGGTGTCAAAGACAGTTTGCAGCCATTGTGTGGCCGCTGTGATGGCTGCAAAGCGGATACGTTTATCAGCCTGGCGGTTGGCGATATAAAAGGCGTCGGGCAGCATGAGTTCTATGCCGCAGGCCGGCAACAGCTTCTGGAACAGCGGCGTTGCCGCAGTACGCCAGTTGTCAAGGCAGGCCTGGCGCTGTTCGCTGAACGGGCCCTGGACTTGTTGCCAGCGGAAAACCGCCTGGCCTTTCGGTGTGCACAAGGCTGCCAGCACAAAGCGGCTGTCCGACATCAACTGCATGTCTTCGGACTGGTCATCAACCGGCACTCCGGAACGAACTTGCGTGCCGAAAACCTTGCCGGTAATGGCCATCATCCACTGGAAAACACCGGTAAACGAACGGGGCATCTGATCGACGCTGAGAATTTGCGGATGGATGGCCATTCGCACGTCACTGGCGGCAATATGCTGACTAAGCAGCTTGCTGAGCGCCAGTTGTGCGGTGCCATCAAGGATGGGCAGGGGGATCTCGAAACGGGTCCAGGCGATGACCGGGATTGCCACGAACACGCAGTCGTAGGTCACGCCATCGTGGACCCACTCGCAGGACTCCGAGAGCGTTTCTGCATTCTCCAGCAGAATGTCATGGGTTTCGGAATCGCTATCGGATAAATGATCCAGCAGTCGTTCAACCGTCTTTTTGCGGTTCTGTTTAAAAATATCCAGAAGAGCGGTCTGAATCAGATTTTCCCAATAACGATCTTCAACAATGCAGCCTGATTGCTTCAGGGCAAGGCATAAATCGAGTAGCGGTTGATCGCTGGCGTGCAGGCTGGCTGGTTTTTTCCGGTTCATTACACTTGTAGTTGCGCTGCCGGTCTGCCTTCAAAAGACGAGCCGGGCAGCATGTTAGGATCGCGCGCCGTTGCGCTGATCGGGCAAAACACCATTTGTTCGCCCGGGCCGGCGGTGCAGGGACATGCGGCAGAAGACTCCGCCTGTTGTCCCGGCACGGTGCGGACCCCGGCGTTTATCAAAGCAGCTGGCGTAGTACGAACGGCAAAATACCGCCGTTCTGGTAATAATCAACTTCAATTGGGGTATCGATACGTAGTAGAACGGTGACGTCCTGCGAGCTGCCATCATCCCGACGAATGGTCAGCGTGACATCCTGCTGAGCCTTGATGCCGTCTTCCAGTCCGCTGATATCGAATGTTTCGGTGCCGGTGATGCCCAGTGTATCGACACTGTCATTGTCCTTGAACTGTAGCGGCAGCACGCCCATGCCAACTAGATTGCTGCGGTGGATGCGCTCAAAGCTGCGTGCAATGACGGCCTTGACGCCCAACAGCTGCGTCCCCTTGGCGGCCCAGTCGCGTGAGGAACCCGTGCCGTATTCTTCTCCGCCGAATACCACGGTGGATACGCCATCCTGGATGTATTTCATGGCGGCATCGTAAATGGACATCTGCTCGCCACTGGGCTGGTGCAGGGTCTCTCCGCCCTCTACGCGACTGCCTGTAGGCAACGGCGGAATCATCAGGTTTTTGATACGTACGTTGGCAAACGTGCCGCGCATCATGATCTCATGATTGCCGCGGCGCGAACCGTAGCTGTTGAAATCTGCTTTCATGATGCCGTGTTCGTTGAGCCAGCGGCCAGCAGGCGAGGTTTCCTTGATGGAACCGGCCGGCGAGATGTGGTCGGTCGTGACCGAATCGCCAAAGATACCCAGCGCCCGGGCATTCTTGACCGGCGGCATGGGTGACGGCGTCATTTCAAATGCGTCAAAGAACGGTGGTTTGGCTATATAAGTAGATTCAGGCCAGTTGTAAACATTTCCCGTCACGCCCTTGATCTTTTCCCACAACTTGCCCGGGTTGGCTTTGACCTGGGCGTAATTGTTGCGATAGACCTCGGGCTGCATGGCAGCTGTCAGCAGTTCCTGCACTTCTTGTTCGCTTGGCCAGATGTCGCCGAGCCATACGTCGCCGTTTTTGCCTTTGCCAACCGGCTCGGTCATGAGGTCTTTGTTGATGGTACCAGCCAGGGCATAGGCGACCACCAGCGGAGGCGAGGCCAGGAAGTTGGCCTTGATGTTCGGGTGGATCCGGGCTTCGAAGTTGCGGTTGCCGGACAGGACTGCGGCGCAGACCAGATCATTTTCAGTGATGGACTGGTTGATATCGGCCGACAGGTCACCGGCATTGCCAATACAGGTGGTGCAGCCGTAGGCCGCCACGTCAAACCCGAGCTTGTCCAGATAGGGCAGCAGGCCGGTTGCGGTCAGGTACTCGGTGACCACGCGGGAGCCGGGCGCCAGCGAGGTTTTGATATGGCTGGAGATTTTCATGCCAGCCTGCACTGCTTTTTTGGCGAGCAGCCCCGCAGCCAGCATCACACTGGGATTGGACGTATTAGTGCAGGAGGTGATGGCGGCAATCAGGATATCGCCATTTTTGAGCTTGGTACCTGCGCTGGTCTCGAAAGTCTGCTCGAATTTTTCAGGGCTCTGGTTAAAGCCGTTTTCGATGGACGGTTTGATGAACAGGTCGGCAAAGGTATCTTTGACGTTGCCGATCTCGATACGATCCTGCGGGCGCTTGGGGCCGGCCAGGGAAGGGGCCACGGTAGACAGGTCAAGGTGCAGCAGTTTGGTGTAGCGGATATCCTTGCCCTTGGGAATGCCATACATGTTCTGGGCTTTGAAATAACTTGCAAGCGCGTCCACTTCCTGCTCGGTGCGGCCAGTGCCCTTGAAGTAGTCGATGGTGTGATCGTCGACCGGGAAAAAGCCCATGGTAGCACCATATTCCGGCGCCATGTTGCCAATGGTGGCGCGGTTGGTCACCGACAGCGTTGCCGTGCCTTCGCCGCAGAATTCTACGAATTTTCCGACAACCTTTTCACGGCGCAGCATTTCGGTCAGTGTGAGCACCAGATCGGTCGCAGTGACGCCGCCGCGCAGCTTGCCGGTGAGTTCCACCCCGATCACATCTGGGGTAAGGAAATAGACCGGCTGGCCAAGCATTGCCGCTTCTGCCTCGATACCGCCCACGCCCCAGGCAACCACGCCAATGCCATTGATCATGGTCGTGTGGCTGTCGGTACCCACCAGGGAGTCCGGATAGTAAACGTTGTTTTTCTGGTAGACGCCGCGGGCCAGGTATTCAAGGTTGACCTGGTGGACAATACCAAAACCGGGAGGCACGACACCGAAAGTATCGAAAGCTTGCATGCCCCATTTCATGAACTGGTAGCGCTCCTGATTGCGCTGAAACTCCACTTTCATGTTCAGATCCAGCGCTTTTTTGGTGCCGAAATAGTCGATCATGACCGAGTGGTCCACGACCAGGTCTACCGGCACCAGCGGTTCGATCCGTTTTGGATCCCTGCCCATTTTTTCGGCAACCGCACGCATGGCGGCAAGGTCGGCCAGCAATGGCACGCCGGTAAAGTCCTGCAGGACGACACGGGCAACCACAAAAGGAATTTCGTCTTCGCGCTTGGCCACCGGTTGCCAGTTGGCAAGCTGGCGTACATGTTCTTCGGTTATTTTCTTGCCATCGCAGTTGCGCAATACCGATTCAAGCACAATCCGAATGGAAACCGGCAGCGACTGGACGTCAACGCCAAGTTGCTTGCCCAGTTCTGGAAGGGAATAATATTTTGCAGTGTTGCTGCCGATACTGAATTCTTTGAGGGTGCTTGCTAACGACATTTTTATCTCCGGGGCGGTTCCGCACAAACAGTATTAAGTGTAGATCATTTTACTCCTTTTTAGCGGTGCAACCGGCAACAAAAAAGGCAGCTACCCCACAGGATAGCCGCCTTTTCCGGATATTACAGTTGAATTTAAATGACCGACCGCATCACGCAGTGAAGAGTTTACCCAGATCGGCAATACCGGCCCGGATCTTTTCTTCGGTCACGGTCACGAAACTCAAGCGTAGCGTGTTTTTCGGCGCATTGACGTTGGGATAGAAAGGTTCACCCGGCACATAGGCCACTTTGTACTGTTCAACGGCCTGGGCCAGCGCTACGGTAGTGTCAAACTGTTCGTCCACTTTCACCCAGATAAACATGCCGCCGGTGGGGCGAGTCCACTTGGCCGACTTTGGAAAGTGCTCGTCCATGGCGTCAAGCATGTATTGGCACTGATTGCGATACAGCTCGCGTACCTTGGGCAGGTGCGTGTTCAGGAAGCCGTCCTTGATGGTTTCGTACACGGCCATTTGGGTTACCGTGGCGGTGTGCAGATCGGTTGCCTGCTTGATTTGCACCAATTTGGCAATGATTTCGCGAGGTGCAACCAGATATCCCAGACGCATGCCGGGCGCCAGCACCTTGGAGAAAGAACCCATGCGCAAGACGGTTGCACCGGCCTGGCGGCCCAGATGCAGCAGTCCGGGCAATGGTTCGCCCACGTAGCGCAGTTCACCGTAAGGATCATCTTCCACAATGGGTACATTCAGGCGGGCGCAGCGCTCTACCAGCGCCTGGCGGCGTTCCAGATCCATGGTGCGGCCGGTCGGATTCTGAAAATTGGGCAGGCAGTATATAAAGCGGGCGCCATCGGCTTTTTCGTCGCTGATGTCTTCGGGTATCAGGCCGCCGTCGTCGGTAGCGACCGGCTCGTAGACGGGTTCAAACAGCGAAAATGACTGGAGTGCTCCCAGATAGCTGGGAGATTCCACCAGCACTTTGCTGCCCGGATCAATGAACAGTTTGCCGATCAGATCCAGCGCCTGCTGGGAACCGGAAACGATGAGCACCTCGTCCACGTCGATTTGCGTGCCACGCGCCTGGAAGTCGCTGACAACCCATTCGCGCAGTGGCCGGTAGCCTTCGGTCGGCCCATATTGCAAAGCCACCTTGGGAGATTCAGACAGTACCTTGTCATATGCGGCGCGGATCTGTTCGGTAGGGAAACCCAGATGTGAGGGCAGGCCACCGGCAAATGATGTGACATCAGGACGTTCGGTAATTTTCAGGATCTCGCGGATGGCGGAGCTGGTCAGTTGCGTAGCACGTTGGGAAAATTGAAAGGGAACTCGGTTCATAATGACGGTTGGAATTGTTCGGACTGATAGATGAGGCGCAGGTTGTGCACTGGCACAGCCCGGCATCACAGGAATGGCTTTAACCCATACAGAACCGCAAGTCTTGTGTAAAAGACATGTTTATAGAAATTTTGTTAATTCGTATAAAGCGTCTATCTGGTAAAGTATGCTGTTGATTACACCACCACCGGCGCGGCTTTTCAAGCGATTGATGCAAAAGTGCCGAATTTGTGAGCTAAAGGTGGTTTTTGCCGCAAAACTGTTATGGCCGGCTCACCAATACAGCGCCAGTGAAGGCTTACCGCGTAGCCGGGGCTGCAGATTGGTCGCGCCGCAACGGGAGCCCGCTTGTCGATCCGGCCGGTGGATTTTCCTGCGAGAGGTGTCAATTCGCGAGGTCAGCTGTGCTCGTGATGCTGCTCACAAAATCTCAGGTGATTGCCAAAAGGATCCGAAATATTCATGGTGAACCCCCATGATTCTTTTGTTACGCCAGGGCGTGCAAATGACGCTTTTTTGTTGTTCAGGTCTTGCTGCAGCGTGTGGATCCCTTCCATGGGCAGGAAAACGGCGCTGCCCGGCGTGCCATCGCCGAAGTGTTCGCTCAAGTGCAGGACCAGGCTGTCACGGGCAATTTCCATGTATAACGGCAGGTCGGGCGCAAAGCGATGCTCCCAGCGCTTTTCAAAGCCCAGGAAATCCAGATAGAACGCCTGGGCAAGCGGGACGGAAAAAATGCGCAGAATGGGGATGGGGTGACCAAGATGCATGACAGCATATCCGAAAAAGGCCCGGGGGCCGGCGTGTTATTCCACTGCGTCAATCAAAGGTGATCGTCAATGGGGCCAAGCGTAGCAGGGCAATGGTACAGCATTGGCGCCTTGCTGGTGTAGCGGCTTGCAAAGCGGCAGCATAAAAATGGCACAAAAAAACCCGGTAACAGCGTACCGGGTTGATTGTCATGTCGCTCAACCCCGAAGGGCTGAGCGATGGTAATCAGATACCGACAGAATCATCAGATGCCAACAGAATCGGCGATTTCCTTGAAGTCTTCGATTTGGTCGAAGTTCATGTAGCGATAAATACTCTCGCTGTTCTTGGCGATAATACCCATGTCAGCCATGTATTCTTCGCGAGTCGGAATTTTGCCAAGACGTGAGCAGATAGCGGCCAGTTCGGCAGATCCCAGGTACACGAAGGTGTTCTTGCCCAGACGGTTGGGGAAGTTACGGGTACTGGTAGACATGACGGTTGCGCCTTCGCGAACCTGTGCCTGGTTACCCATGCACAATGAGCAGCCCGGCATTTCCATGCGGGCACCAGCGACCCCAAGCACGCCATAGTGGCCTTCTTCGGTCAGCTGTTTCTGGTCCATTTTGGTTGGCGGAGCAACCCACAATTTTACCGGGATATCGCGCTTGCCTTCGAGCAGTTTGGACGCAGCGCGGAAGTGCCCGATGTTGGTCATGCAGCTACCGATAAACACTTCATCGATTTTTGCACCGGCCACATCCGACAGGGTTTTGACGTCGTCCGGGTCGTTCGGGCAGGCAACGATAGGCTCGTGTACATCGGCCAGGTCGATTTCGATGACAGCAGCGTATTCGGCGTTGGCATCAGGCTCGAGCAATTGCGGGTCGGCAAGCCAGGCTTCCATGGCCTTGATGCGACGGCTCAGAGAGCGCTCATCTTCGTAGCCATTGGCGATCATCCATTTGAGCAATGTGATATTGCTGTTCAGATATTCGATAATGGGTTCTTTGTTCAGACGCACAGTACAACCGGCAGCGGAGCGTTCTGCAGATGCATCCGACAGTTCGAATGCCTGTTCGATTTTAAGATCGGGCAGGCCTTCGATTTCCAGGATACGGCCGGAGAAAATATTTTTCTTGCCTTGTTTGGAAACAGTGAGCAGATCGTTTTTGATGGCGTACAGCGGAATGGCATTGACCAGGTCACGCAGGGTAACGCCCGGCTGCATTTTGCCCTTGAAGCGCACCAGCACTGATTCTGGCATGTCCAGCGGCATGACGCCGGTGGCTGCGGCAAAGGCGACCAGGCCGGAACCGGCAGGAAAGCTGATACCGATCGGGAAGCGGGTATGTGAATCACCGCCAGTACCTACAGTGTCGGGCAGCAGCATGCGATTGAGCCATGAGTGGATGATACCGTCGCCGGGGCGCAGCGCAATACCGCCGCGATCACTGATGAAGTCAGGCAGCTCGTGGTGGGTTTTGACGTCTACGGGCTTCGGATAGGCTGCGGTGTGGCAGAAAGACTGCATGACCAGATCTGCAGAGAAGCCCAGGCAGGCCAAATCCTTAAGCTCGTCGCGGGTCATGGGGCCGGTTGTATCCTGGCTGCCGACCGAGGTCATTTTTGGCTCGCAGTATGTGCCGGGGCGAACACCGGTGCCTTCAGGAAGGCCACAGGCACGGCCGACCATTTTCTGGGCCAGGGTGTAGCCTTTGCCCGAATCTGCAGGGTCAACCGGCAGGCGGAACAGGGTAGATGCAGGCAGACCCAGTGCTTCACGGGCCTTGGCGGTCAGGCCGCGACCAATGATGAGGGGAATGCGGCCGCCGGCGCGCACTTCGTCAAAAAGTACCTCGGACTTGACCTTGAACTGGGCGATCACTTTGCCGTCTTTCAGGGCTTTGCCTTCGTAGGGGCGCAGTTCCACGACATCGCCCATATTCATGTCGGAGACGTCCAGTTCGATCGGCAGCGCGCCGGCATCTTCCATCGTGTTGTAGAAAATGGGGGCGATTTTGCTGCCCAGACAGACGCCGCCAAAGCGCTTGTTCGGTACAAAAGGAATGTCCTGACCAGTAAACCACAGGACGGAGTTGGTTGCCGACTTACGTGAAGAGCCGGTACCGACGACGTCTCCGACATAGGCAACCAGATTGCCTTTTGCCTTGAGTTCGTTCAACTGGCTGATCGGACCGATCTTGCCCGGTTCCTGAGGCTCGATGCCTTCACGCGGGTTTTTCAGCATGGCCAGGGCGTGCAGCGGAATATCCGGGCGGCTCCAGGCGTCAGGCGCCGGAGACAGGTCATCAGTATTGGTCTCGCCGGTGACTTTGAAAACGGTAATGGTCAGGCTTTCCGGCACTTCAGGACGGCTGGTGAACCATTCGGCATCGGCCCAGCTTTGCAATACGGCCTTGGCGTTGGCGTTGCCTTTTTCGGCTTTTTCCTGAACATCGTGGAATGCATCAAATACCAGCAGGGTTTTTTTCAATGCTTCGGCAGCCATCGTGCCCAGTTTTTCGTTGTCCAGCAGATCAACCAAGGGGCTGATGTTGTAGCCGCCCAGCATGGTCCCAAGCAGTTCAGTGGCTTTTTCATCGGAAATCAGGGCGCATTTTTCTGTGCCAAAGGCGACGGCAGCCAGGTAGGACGCCTTAACTTTGGCCGCATCGTCAACACCGGCCGGTACGCGGTGGGTAATCAGATCAAGCAGAAAAGCCTCTTGCCCGGCAGGCGGCGCCTTGAGCAGCTCAATGAGTTCTGCCGTTTGCTTTGCCGAAAGAGGTAGCGGAGGGATGCCCAGCGCATCGCGTTCTGCGGCGTGCTGACGATAGGATTCCAACATGATAAGACCCTTGAAATAGAGGAGGAGGGAAATGATTTTCGTCTATCATTATAAGGGTTTAGCGCTATATTAGCAAATGTCTTATATAAGACATAAGACTAAGGGCCACACTGCGGCAGATGCCGAAACCCGTTACAATCTCCTTCCGCCGACAGCGGATATTCAATTCTGTGTCAGGCTCACAGGTGTCAGACGCGGTTTGCCGCCGCTTAACGAATCGTAAGGAAACAAAATGGCCGGAACAAAGAAGTTCACACTCGCCGTTGGTACTATTGCTGTGGTCGCTGCGGCTGCCTGGTTTGGCGCCAATTACTATGCCAAAACCCAGATTGAGGAAAAACTGAACGCCTATCTGGTCGAAAACGATATCCAGAATAACGTGACCTGGGGCTCGCTTGACGCGTCCATACTGGGTAATGCCTCCCTGCATGATGTCAAAGTTGTGCGCAAGGACGATCCGGCAAAATTCTTTACCATCAAAAATGTGACGGTGCATGATCTGCAGACCGGCAGCGACGACAAAAAAGTGGATTTTGCCTTCGCCGGCCTGGCTGACGAAACCGGCAACAGCCCGTTTCGCGCGGCGTTAATGGAAAAGGCAGGCCAGTTGGGCTATGACAGCCTGCCCTTGCTGGACGGACGGGTCAAGGGTACGCTGAACGAAAAACAGGATACGTCCGACTACGATGTCACCCTGAGCCAGCCAGAGGTGGGCAATATCAATCTGGTGCTCAAAGCCGATAAAATCGTCGAACTGGTCAATACCGTTCGTACCCGCGAAGAAGAGCTCAAATCCAATCCGCTGCTGCTGATCAGCGCGCTCTCGCCCGTCACGATACGGCAATTGAATATCAAGTTTGACGACGCCGGCCTGATGCCGCGCGTGGTCAAGGTGCAGCAGGGCGTGGCGCCAGTGGAGGGCAAACCGACAGCGCAACAGACAGAGGCGTTCGACGCCCGTCTGGCCAAATCAGAAAGTGACTGCCGTCAGCAGGCGCCTACCTTGGGCATTGCGGACCCCGAAGGCGTATGCACCGCGGTCAGCCGTTTCATGAAGAATGAGGCCAAGAGCTTGAACGTGCAGGCCAGCCCCAACCCGCCCCTGCAACTTATGACATTTGTCATGCAAACGCAGATGGGCAACCCCCAGGGCATTATCAAGGCAGTGCAGCAACTGAACCTGAAGGTCACCAACTGATAGTCCGTCTTTGTCTGGCAAAATCAGTCAGGCAAATTCGACTAGTGCATCGACGGCGATCACCCCCAGGCCTTGCGCTCGGATCAAGACTGGGTTGATGTCAATTGATCGGATGCTGGCAGAATGGGTCAGGGCAAACTTGCCCAGCTTGACGACCAGTTCGGCAAAGGCCTGCATATCTGCAGGGGGATCGCCGCGTACACCCTGCAGCAACGGTGCAATTTGCAATGTGCATAGTTTGTCCATGACATCGTCTATGGAAAACGGTGGGATCAATACGAAAACGTCCTGCAGCGCCTCAATATATTTGCCGCCCGTGCCTGCCATGATCACCGGTCCGAATACCGGATCCATATGTACACCCGCGGCAAATTCAAATAAGCCGTTTTCCATCGGTGCCACAACCCAGCGTTTGTCCCTGATTCCCAGTTTTTCAAGCGTTGCCCACTGCGAGTCAAAAACCTCACGAACTTTCGCTTCTGAATCGATCGCCAACGCTACCAGGCCATGCTCTGATTTATGCGGTATTTTTTCCGAACATGCCTTGATGACAACCGGGCGCTTGCAGGTTTGCCAATAGGCAACGGCCTGGTGAGCGTCGGTGCAGCGTATATAGTCCACAACGGCAACACCCGCGCTGGCGAGCACGTCCAGACTATCGGCTTCACTCAGGATCGATCCTGCCTTGCCGGGTGCAATGGGTTTGCCAGGGATAGCCGACCAGTCGGCGGTGTTGCGCGTCAGGCTAGCGTGAAACCGGTGGGCGGCAGCAAGCGTACTCATTGCCTGTGCTTCATCGTCAAAAACCGGAATGTTTTTTGCCCTGAATGCCTGTGCGACGGCGGGCTGCCAGGCCACCACCACCACCGTTTTTTTTGAATCTGACACAAAATTTTCGGTATCTTCGGCAAAGGTCGCGACATCGTAGCCGCGACCGGCAACCGGAATGTCGATGACGAAACTGTCTGCCTTTGGATCATTGCCTATACACGAGAGCACCTGTCCGAAAAGCCGATTGTTTGACAATAGTGCCGCGGTGATATCGACCGGGTTGCGGGTCGTCGCAAAGGAGGACAGATGCATGGACAGCTTGTTTTGGGTCGCGGCGGTCAGAGGGAGAACGCGCAGGCCGTTGTCTTCGGCTGCGTCTGCGGCCAGAACGCAACTGGCGCCGGAGTTGCTCACGATCACGGTCTGGTTGCCGGCAGGCAGCGGGCTGCGCAGGACAAACTCGGCATAGCGCACCAGCTCATGAGGATCGCCAGCCCGCAAAATGCTGTGCTGCTCGAAGAAAGCATTGATGGTGCTGTCCTGATTGGCCAGCGCTCCCGTGTGAGAGGCCGCCGCTTGCGCACCCGATGGCGTATGGCCGGACTTGATTGCGATAAGGGCAACGCCACGCTGTTTTGCCAGGGCAGCGACGGCAGCGAGTTCTGCCGCGTTCTGGAGCGACTCCAGGTACATGAGAATCAATTTGATGTCAGGATCATGCAAGGACGCCATGGCCAACTGACCTACGGTTATATCCGCTTCGTTGCCGGTGGCATGCACGTGGCGCACACCGATGCCCCTGTTGCGCAGCAAGCCGTAGATCATGGCGCTCATGCCGCCACTCTGGCTGATCACAGAGACAGGCCCGTCACCCGGTTCGATCTCCAGAAACATGGTGGAAAAACACGCAATCGCGCCATTGCCGAAATTTGCCAATCCTTGTGAGTTGGGGCCAACGATACGCATGCCTTGTGCGCTTGCCAGGCTGCTCATGCGATCCTGCAACAGCTTGCCTTGCGGGCCGGTCTCTGAAAATCCGGCGGTAATGACAATGGCAGCGGATACGCCCAGTTCGCTGCATGCCTTGACCGAATCGACCGCTGCCTGGCCGGCAACCGCAATGATGACCAGCTCCGGGACCTCGGGCAGATCTTGCACGGATCCCCAGGATTTTTCTCCCTGAATGATGTCACGGGTTGGATTGATCGGGTATATTTTTCCGGTGTATCCATGCTTTTTCATGTAATAAACCGGCCGCCCGCCAATCTTGTCCGGATTGTCGGAGGCGCCGATGATGGCAACCGAGGAAGGATTGAGCAATGCCGCCAGGGAGGGATCACTTTGATACAGGAGTGTTGTCATTACGTGCCTTTGGGTCAGTTAACGGTTGCGCCGGAAGTGTTGACGACGTCTTTCCATTTGCTGATTTCTTCAGATAGATAAGTGGAAAACTGTGCGGGACTCAGCCATCTTGCGTCAAAGCCCTGGGCTGAAAAAGTCTGTTGGACTTGCCGATTGGCCAGAGTCGACTTTAATGCCGCACTCAATTTGTCAGTCACTTGTACTGGCGTTCCTTTTGGCGCCAACAGACCGTTCCATGCGGTAGCCGAGTAGCCGGCAAGGCCGCTCTCGGCCACCGTGGGTATGTCCGGCAGTACGGCTGACCTGCTTTGACCGGTTACTGCGAGCGCCTTGAGCTTCCCGTCTTTGATATAGGGCAAAGAAGATAAAAGGGTGTTGAACATGACATCGACCTGTCCCCCAATCAGATCCGTCATGGCTGGCGCACTGCCTTTGTAGGGCACATGCACCATCGTGATTCCGCTCATTGAGTTAAATAGCGCCGCAGACAGATGGGTGGACTGTCCGTTGCCGGATGAAGCAAAAGTCAGTTTTTTATCGGCTTTTTTAGCCAGACGGATCAGGTCCTGTATATTGTTGGCGCCCAGATCGCTGCGGGTGACAATGACCAGGGGACCTTCGGTCAGCAGGGTAATCGGCGTAAAGCTCGTGCTGACGTCGTAATTGAGCGCCCTGAACAGTGATTTGTTGATTGCATGCGCCGTGGTACCCAGCAATAAGGTATAGCCATCAGGTTTGCTCCTTGCGACCAGCTCAGCCCCAATATTGCCACCCGCGCCGGCCCGATTGTCCACCACGATTGTCTGCTGCAGCTGCTCGCCCAGGTTTTTGGCAACCACACGGGCCACGATGTCTGTGGGACCGCCGGGCGGGTAGGGTACAACCAGCGTAATGGGCTTTTGCGGCCATTGGCCCTGTGCCATCACCGCTGCAGGCAGACAGAGCAAGGCGGCCAGTGCAATACGGAAATGCCTTTTTGCATTTGATGTTTTCATTGTCTCTTCCTTTCTATATGAATGATCCCGCTATTGGTCAGGATTCAGGTTGTGCGTTTTGCTGATGCCGGCTGAACCGGATGAATTCGGTCGTGGATGCAGATTGCACGCTGCCGATAACGAGATCACCGACGGCGAGCTCGGTATCTGCCTGTCCCATGACGGTTGGCCCCTCGTCAAGCGTGACCAGTACAATGGTGTATGGGGCCAGCGCACGCCAACGAGCATCCGGCGCACGAGTGACGACTGAACAGGCTTTGACTACCCCCACACCTTTGCTTTGCAGATCGTGCAGTTGCGTGTTGCCGCAGGTTGCGCATGCAAACGGATGCAAAGACCAATTGCTGCCGCAACGGCTGCAGTGTTTCAGCATTAAGCAGCGTCCCGTCGTCATGCTGTTTCTCCCGTAGCCCGAAGGATCAGGCTGATATGCGAGGACAGGACACCGCCGTCAGCATGGATGAATGCCTGCTTTTTGCGTGCTATCTGTCTGTCCTTGGCCCGTCCTGCCAGTTGCGCCCATGTTTCGGCAATATGCGCCATGCCGCCGGCAACGCCCGAATGGCCGAACGAGAGCAGACCACCGTGGGTGTTCAACGGTAATGGCCCATCTGTGGAAAATTTTCCCTGTCGAACATCGTTGGCCGATTGCCCACGTTGTGCAAACCCCAATTCCTCAAGCAATATTGCGAGCGTGATCGTGAACGAATCGTAAATACCCAGGTAATCAATATCCTTGCGACTTATCTTTGCGTCTGCCAGCGCCCGGGTCGCGGCTGCGGCCGCGCCGGTATCGTAGATATCGCCAATTCTTGACAGATGCTGATGCTGATGGGCCTGACCTGCGCCCGTGATCGCTACGGGACCCGGCCTGGCGCTGACCAGAATGGCGCAGGCGCCATCTGAAATCGGGCAGCAGTCCAATAACTGTAATGGCGATGAGATGGGTTTGGATTGCAGGACATCGTCAACAGTAATGGCGTTCTGCAGGTGGGCATGGGGATGGGTCGAGGCATGGTGTCGCATGAGTACGGCAAATTCGGCCAGGTCGGCTTTTGTCAGCCCGGTCCTATGCATGTACTCGGAAGCAAGCAAGGCATAGTAGGTGGGCACCGAGGCCCCACAGGGCACCTCCAGGTCTGCTTCGCCTACCTGTGCCAGTGTTTGCATGGACGAGTCCGTGCTTTGCCCGGAAAGCCGGTTCTCGCCAGCTACGACCAGGACATGCTGACATCTTCCGGACAGGATCAGTTCCCGGGCGAGCATCACCATGGCAGCGCCTGTTGCGCCACCCAGTTGCATGCCATGGGCATAAGCAGGATTGAGGCCCAGCTTTTCAGAAAGCAGTGTTGCCAGCATCAGATGAGGAAATGTCGTGGCATATCCGCAGAGCACGCCGTCAATGTCCCGGCGTTCCATGCCGGCCATTGTGAGGCAATCGTTTGCTGCTTCGGCAAGCAGGTCTAAGGTTGTGGAGTCGTCGCGCCTGCCGAATTTTGTGGTGACAGCCGACAGGATATGGGCTTGTGTATTCATTTTTTGCTTCCTTATCTGGCAGGAAAATGCGTTTTTTCAATCAATCTGGCTTCTTGCATCAGGTCGTCTGCAATACTGTTTTGTCTGCTCAATATGCGTTCCGATAACGACGCCAGGCTCAACGCAGCAATGGCCGTGCCGTCCGGTGCCCGGATGGCAACACCGATCCCACCCATTTGCTTGACCACGACGTCGCACAACACCGCATATTGCTGCTGGCGGCAAAGCGCGATTTGCGTTTTCAGCATGGACTGGTTGAACATGGGATAGCGTTTGTCTATCTGTTCGTGAATGCATGGCAAATACATCTGTTGTTGCGCATCGCTCAGGGCGGCCAGCAGCACCAGACTGCCGGCACCTACGCCAAGCGGACGACGGCTGCCGATCTCAAGGTAGTTGGCGCGTATCGGATAGTCGCCCAGACAGGTATCCACGCACACCGACTCCCAGTTGCTTGGTATCGACAGGATCAGCGAGTCGCCATATTTCCTGGCCATGCGCACCAGGGCAGGGCGGGCCAGTGCGCGGATGTCCTGGCGCGCGACCATGGCATGATGCATTGCGTAGATTTCCCGGCCCAGGGTGTATTCCTTGGTTTGCGGTTCCCGTTCCACGAAATCCAGCTTTTCCAGATCTTTCAGGATGCGCAGCACGGATGAAATATCCAGATCGGTGAAACGCGCAATGTCGGTCAGTTTGCAAATACGGCGGTCTGACAGGCAGGATAGTATTCTGCAGATTTTTTCGGTTGCGGATGTCATTGCGGTTGCCGTTGAGTCATGAAATTGGGGTCATATCACAGTTGTGGCATACCTTATTCCTCTAGTTGCCTGGTGTAAATGTGCATCGCACAAAACTTTTGCCAGGCAAAAGTCTGGCAATCTATTAATAAAAATAAATAGAACGTTTGTTATATTTATTGACTTCATTTCATATGCAATTTATATTGGGGCCAGGAGACATCTATGACAAATCTGTTAAATCTGGATGGGAAAACCGTATTGGTGACTGGCGCCGCCGGTGGCCTCGGGACACATTTTTCTGAAACGCTCGGTGCGGCAGGAGCGCGGGTAGTGCTCGCGGGACGCCGTCAGGCGCCCTTGCAGGCCCTGTCCGGCAAACTCACTGAACTTGGCATTGAAAATCTGCCGGTGGTGATGGACGCCACCGACCCTGATTCGGTCTGCGGGGCATTCGATCAAATACACCGCGTGTTTGGCATTGTGGATGTTGTCGTGTGCAATGCGGGCCTGGGAATCAATAAGAAATCCCTGGCATTGTCGGTCAACGAATTTATCGAGGTGATCGATGTCAACCTGAAAGGCAGCTGGATCGTTGCCAATGAAACGGCCAGGCGTCTGATCGCAGCCGACCGGCAAGGCAGTGTGATCATGATTACCTCTATTCTGGGGCATCGCGTGGCCGGGGCAGTGCTGCCCTATACCACATCAAAAGCGGCACTTGAACAAATGACTAAAGCCCTTGCGCTGGAGTGGGCTCGTTATGGCATCCGCGTCAATGCACTGGCGCCGGGTTACATCCTGACCGACCTGAATCGGGATTTTTTCGAGTCGCAGGCTGGCAAGGCCCTGATCGGCAGAATTCCACAGCGACGTCTGGGGCAGCCGGATGACTTGACGGGTGCCTTGCTGCTGCTGGCGTCTGACTCATCAAACTATATGACTGGCAGCTGTATCGTTGTCGATGGCGGCCATTTGCAATCATCTTTATAGGGATAAAAAATTGGATTTCACTCTATCGGAAGAAACAGAACAGCTGCGCGTGAAAATCAGGCGCTTCGTTGACGAAACATTGATTCCGCTTGAAAAACAGCCGGACTCTTATGATGAACATGAAAATATCGCCCCTGCGCTGTTAAAGACAGTCCAGCAACAGGCGCGCGCCCAGGGCCTGTGGTCATTGCAAATGCCGCTGGCCAGAGGCGGGCGAGGCCTGAGCATGGCGCAAATGGCGCCGTGCTATGAAGAGATGAATCGGTCCCTGTTCGGGCCGGTCGTGTTCAATTCGGCAGCACCTGACGACGGCAATATGATGGTGCTTGAAAAAGTCGCAACCGAAGCGCAGAAGACACGGTGGCTGCAGCCTATCGTCGATGGCACGGTCAGATCATCATTTGTGATGACAGAGCCGGCGCCCGGTAGCGGGTCCGATCCTTCCATGATGCAAACCACTGCGACCCGTGAGGGGAACGACTGGGTGATTCGGGGGCGCAAGCATTTTATTACTGGCGCCGGTGTGGCATCCCATTTCATTCTTATGGCAAGAACCTCGGATGACAGTCGCAAGGGCCTGACTGCCTTTTTGTTTCACCGGGATGACCCTGGCTGGGAAATCGCTCGCCGGATTCCCATTATGGGGCCAGAGGAGCATGGCGGACATTGTGAGCTGATATTTGATGGCCTGCGGATTGCCGACGAGAATCGTTTGATGAACGTTGGCGATGGTCTGAAGCTGACGCAAATCCGCCTCGGGCCAGCCAGACTTACGCATTGCATGCGGTGGCTGGGGCTGGCCAAGCGTTCGATGGAAATTGCCACGGACTATGTTTCCCATCGTGAGTCCTTCGGCGCAAAGCTGGCAGAACGAGAAGGCGTGCAATGGCTGCTCGGTGAAGCCGCTATGGAAATACAGATCAGTCGCCTGCTGACCATGCATGCTGCCTGGAAGCTGGATCAGGGGGACTTTGCCCGCAAAGAGGTGTCCATGGCAAAAGTGGCAGTGGCCGATACCTTGCATAAAGCGGTTGATACAGCCATACAGTTGTGCGGGGCCCGTGGTTACTCCAAAGACACGCCGCTGGAATGGATCTACCGCTATGCACGACAGGCACGCCTGGTCGACGGAGCCTCTGAAGTGCATAAAATGGTACTGTCCAGAAACCTGCTGCTTGAAGGTAATGATTTCTGGCGCTGGGGTTAGCATGGATATGCAGTCGCTTTCCCGGAAAATTTCAGATGCGATAAAAGAGTGGACGGGTGCGTGCGCAGTGGCTGTGACGGATTTCAGAAAACTCTCCGGGGGCGCGATCCAGAATAACTACAGCATTTCACTTGAAATGACTTCGGGCACGCATCCGGGATCGCATCAGTTTGTGGTTCGCAGCGATGCGCCATCCCAGATTGATGCGTCGCTCAGCCGGGAACAGGAGTTCGCCGTTCTGCGTTGCGCCTGCGAAGCAGGGGTGACGGCGCCGGAACCATTATGGCTTTGCACCGATACGTCATTGATCGGCCATGCTTTTTACGTGATGCGTTGCGCGTCAGGATCCGCCAACGGCCGGCAATTGATAAAGACCTTGACCCAGGAACAGGGCAGAGCCCTGACATACCGGCTGGGTCAGGAACTTGGCCGCTTGCATCGTATCGGCCCCGACCATGCACAACTGGATTTTTTGCCGGTTCCTTCTGCGCCTGCTGCTCAAACTCGAATCGCCGAATACCGGCAGGCGCTCGATCGCATCGCGCAGCCGCATCCGGTGCTCGAATGGGCGCTGAACTGGCTGCAGGACCATGCGCCGGCGGCGTCACCTTTGGTGCTGTGTCATTGCGATTTCAGAACCGGCAACTATATGGTCTCGCAAGGTGAGCTGACTGCGGTGCTTGACTGGGAGTTTGCCGCCTGGAGCGATCCCTATGAAGATCTTGGCTGGCTGTGTGCAAAAAGCTGGCGCTTTGGCAATGTTGCCAGGGAAGTAGGCGGCGTCGGTGACAAGCCCGACCTGTTTGCCGGGTATACCTCTGTGACCGGTAAGCAGGTTGACGCACAAAAAGTCGGCTATTGGGAAATCATGGCCATGGTGCGCTGGTCTGTTATCGCTCTGCAGCAGGGGCAGCGCCATGTGTCCGGACAGGAAATATCACTGGAGCTGGCCCTGACCGGGCGCATGGTTCCGCAAATGGAGTTTGATATTTTATCGCAGTGCCTGAATACGGAAAACGCTTATGTCAAACCAACCTGATGCACATAATCTGCTGGTCACGGCACGTCAGTTGCTGTTGGACGAACTGGTGCCAGTGCTTGATGAACAACATCGCTATGCGGCGCTCATGATTGCAAATGCCATTGGCATTGCCGCCAGGGAGATCGCGCCGCCGGTGGCTGAAGATGATATTGGCAAGGCGCTCGACGCTTTTCTGGCGGGGGTGGGCGCAGACGGCGAGTATTCGTCGGTCAGGGCCGAGGCGGCGCTGGCGCAGCTGATCCGACATCGGAAAATTCCGGCAGACAGGAAGTCTGGTGAGGCCTTAACCGATTTGCTAATGCACCTGACCCGCAGCAAGCTGAGGATCAGCAATCCGAAATTCCTGAATGAAAACTGAGGAAGCAGCGACCATGACCGACGTCTATCATAGTGGTTTGGACAAAAATCCTGCCAATTATTCCAGTCTTTCTCCGGTCGATTTCCTGCGGCGCTCGGCAACCGTGTTTCCTGGCAAGACGGCAGTGATCGATCAGCAGTCATACAGTTATTTGCAATTATATAAACGGGTTGTACGCATGGCATCGTCCTTGTCCAGCATGGGCATCGGCAGAAACGATACGGTGTCCGTGCTTTGCTTCAATACCCTGGAGTTGCTGGAGACGCATTATTCTGTGCCTATGCTGGGCGCCGTGCTCAATACGCTGAATACCCGGCAGGATGCTGCCTCCTTGCGCTATATCCTGGCGCATTGCGAATCCAGTGTATTGATTTACGATACAGAGTTTGAATCGCTGGTCGGGCAGATTATCGATGACCTTGACAAGCCGCCGGCCCTGATTGCAATTGCCCGCGACGGCGGGCCTGCCGTAATGCAGGGGCATCAGCGTTATGAAGATCTGGTCAGTGCCGGGGACGACAGTTTTGTCTGGCAGAAGGTTCAGGATGAATGGGATCCGATCTCATTGAACTACACCTCTGGCACAACGGGCAATCCCAAGGGCGTGGTCTACCACCATCGGGGCGCCTGGCTGTCGGCCATGAGCAATGCCATGGCGTTGAACATGACGGCCGATAGCGTATATTTGTGGACCTTGCCCATGTTCCACTGTAACGGCTGGTGCTATACCTGGGCAGTGACTGCCGTGGGCGGCACGCATGTCTGTTTGCGCAAGATCGATCCTGAACAAATTCACCAAAAAATTGTTGACCATAAGGTAACCCACATGTGCGGTGCACCGGTGGTGTTGAATATGATATTGAATGATTTCAGCAACCGGGGATGGACCATTCCGCTGCCGACGCGTTTTGCGTTGGGTGGGGCGGCACCCTCGGCGACGGTGGTGCGCAAGGGGCAGGAAGTCGGGTTTGATATTTGCCATTTATACGGGCTGACCGAATCCTATGGCCCATCTGCTGTGTGTGTCTGGCAAAACGACTGGGAGACGCTGGACGCTGACGCGCTGGCAGAAAAAATGTCGCGCCAGGGCACAGGGCTGTATGCCATTGATGCGCTTGCCGTGTTGGATCGTACCTCGGCAGAGCCGGTGCCGGCAGATGGCACAACACTCGGAGAGCTGGCGCTGCGGGGCAATACGGTTATGAAAGGCTATTTGAAGAATCCCGCCGGGACACGGGAAGCGTTTGCGGACGGCTGGTTTCGCACCGGCGATCTGGCCGTCATGCACCCCGACAATTATGTCGAAATCAAGGATCGGGCCAAGGATATTATTATTTCAGGAGGGGAGAATATATCCAGCAAGGAAATCGAGGATGTTCTTTACCGCCATCCCGAGGTTTTCGAAGTGGCAGTTGTCGCATTGCCGGACGAAAAGTGGGGAGAGGTGCCCTGCGCTTTCATTACATTGAAAAATGAAGACACTGAGCGCGATCCGGCAGAGTTCGTCCGGTATTGCTCGCAGCACTTGGCTTCGTTCAAGGTACCTAAAAAAATTGTATTGGGGCAGTTGCCGAAAACGGCAACGGGAAAAATCCGAAAGAATATACTCAGGGACCTGGCACGCGAGACCGGCGACGACAGCCCACCGCCTGGAGCAATGCCGCAATAGCTGTTGAATCGGGTATTGTGTCGCTACCCAAATTTGTTCCTACCCCGCCCTTGGTAATCCTGTAATGAAAACTGATTTTGAAAACTTTAAACATGAGCTGAGCCTGACCAAGGCGGAAATATGCCGTCAGCTCTATGTACAACACACCGACATGATCCGGATAAAGAAAGAACATGTGGCCGTCAAGAATCTGATCAGGATTATTGATTCGACCCTGCGTCTGGCGTCCACGAAGGGATTTCACGCGATGACCCTGCGGGACCTGTGTGCAGATTCCGGTTTCAGTATCGGTGGCTTGTATGCCTATATCCGCAATAAAAATGATTTACTGGTTTTGATCCAGGGACACGGGTTTATGTTGACTCGCAGTACCCTGCGCAAGAGTATTCGTGATATAAGCGACCCGTTTGAGCGATTGCGTGCCGCCGTCTCGGCCCATCTCTTTTTAAGCGAAATTATGCTGCCCTGGTTTTACTTTTCATTTATGGAAGTCAAAAGCCTGCCCAAGGCGCAAATGAAAACGGCGATTGCGGTCGAACAGGAAATCGAAGACATTTTCTTTGACATTATCGACAGCGGGGTGCGCGACGGTGTTTTCAGAAGCGATAATGCCAGGCTTCTTGCGTCCATGATAAAGGCGATGATGCAGGATTGGTATCTGAAGCGGCGCAAGCATCGCAATCAGTCGATCACCGTGAGTCAATATGCAGATTTCATCATCGATATGCTGGCCTGCAGTCTGAAGGTGTCGCGCTCTTGAATGGATTGCGCACCTGAACGGATCCCAGCCATTCTTTGTTGCACTTTGGCTCAGGCGCGAAGCGGCTGCAGTTCCGGATGGCGTTGGAAATAGGCTGCCGTGTAGCTACAGACCGGATTGATTTTCCAGCCATTATCGCGTGCCAGATTCAGGGCGAACTCGGTCAGCTGGCCTGCGATGCCTCGCCCGCCGACAGCATCGGGCACAATGGTGTGCAATATATGCATGACCGGGGCTTGCAGCCGATAGTCAATGTAGCAAAGGCTGTTATCAACGGTGGCTTCGATACGGCCCGCTTCGGGCCTGTGAGTGATCTGCAAGGTCATCGGCAATCCTTTTTGATGGGCGGTCGTGAACGCACGGGCGCGGCGACTGCGAAGCAGGGTATTACTGTTTGGCCGTAAGCATCAGGCCCCAGAATATAATCATTAGAACAATACCCAACAGGCATGCGCCCCACAGACCGAGCAACGGCCAGCGAATGCGCAACGGAACCGTTTTGGGGTTGACATGCGCCAGCAGGATGTTGGCATGGCCGGCAAGCCATACGGTGCTGTTGGGCAGAAACAGACGCAAAAAATAATCCAGTAAAATCGCCCCTCGGATTCCCAGCGGATAGCGGTTAAACGGTTGTTGCGTCAGATAGGGGTGTTTAAGCAGTGCATTGGTCTCTTTGAGCGAGACAAACGCCAGATACAAAATAGAGGCAACGGCAATAACAAGACAGGCGACCAGCAGACTCAGGATAAACGGCAGCGCCGTCGCGACATAAGGATGAAACATGGCAGGAAAATAGTATGACAAAAGTGAATGGCGAATCTGTTAATAGTAAGCGAATTTGCCGGTAAGCAGGGTATGCATGGCCCTCAGTGGCGATATTTCCTGCCGGTGCAGGGTGTTTGCAGAATGCAGCTCGCCTGCCGCAGCGACACAGGGCCGCGGGACTGGCAGCAAAAACGGCATCCCGAGCAATGCCGTGTGCAAGGTCTGTGCTTGGCGGGCGTAGCAGGAAAGGAAGGCTGTACGTGCGCCCGGCTTGTGCCGATCTATCTTCCCGGTACGCTTGCCGGTTTAAATGACATACATGTCCACATATTCGTGCACTGGCATGGCTTCGAGCGCTTGCTGATCCAGCGAGACAGCCAGGATCTGCTCCTGTTGCTTGCCAGGAAACACCCGGGCCAGGTTGATACGGAATTTGGCTTCAAGCAGCGGGATACCGTCTTTACGACGGCGCTTGTGGCCTATCGGATATTCGCAGACAACTTCATCCAGCTTGCTGCCGTCGTTGAACTCAACCGTGAGAGCATTGGCGATAGAACGTTGCTCGGGATCATGATAGTCGCGAGTGAAGGCAGGGTCCTCTACACATTCGATTTTCTCGCGCAACGCATCGATGCGCGGGTCGGCAGCGATCCCATCCTCGTAGTCGCCTGCAGTGAGGCGACCGAACAGCACGGGCACGGCAACCATATACTGAATGCAGTGATCGCGGTCGGCCGGATTGTTCAGCGGCCCTTTTTTGTCGATGATACGGATACACGCTTCGTGGGTACGGATGGTGATTTTCTTGATATCGTCGGTGGTCTTGCCGGCAGCCTTGAGCTGATCATGAATCTGCATGGCGCATTCAACCGCTGTCTGCGCATGAAACTCGGCCGGGAACGAGATCTTGAACAGCACGTTTTCCATGACGTAGCTGCCGTAAGGGCGCTGGAACTTGAAGGGCTGCCCTTTGAACAGCACATCATAAAACCCCCAGGTTTTTGCCGTCAGGACCGACGGATAACCCATCTCGCCGGTTTTAGCCATCAATGCCAGGCGTACGGCGCGGCTGGTGGCGTCGCCGGCAGCCCAGGATTTGCGGCTGCCTGCATTGGGGGCGTGACGATAGGTGCGCAGGCTTTGACCATCCACCCAGGCCAGCGATACGGCGTTGATGATTTCGTCGCGCGTTAAGCCCAGCATTTGCGCAACCACTGCGGTCGACGCCACTTTGACCAGAACAACATGGTCCAGGCCTACTTTGTTGAACGAGTTTTCAAGTGCAATGCACCCCTGGATTTCGTGCGCCTTGATCATGCCTGTGAGCACTTCACGCATGGTCAGCGGCGCCTTGCCTGCGGCCACTGCGTTGCGCGAGAGCCAGTCAGCTGTAGCCAGAATGCCGCCCAGGTTATCCGATGGGTGGCCCCATTCTGCGGCAAGCCAGGTGTCATTAAAGTCGAGCCAGCGGATCATGGTGCCGATATTGAACGCCGCCTGTACCGGGTCCAGCGCAAATTGCGTGCCCGGAACCTTGGCGCCATTGGGCACCGTGGTGCCCGGCACGATGGGGCCCAGCAGCTTGCGGCATGCCGGGTATTCAAGCGCTTCCAGACCGCAGCCCAGCGTATCGATCAGGCAGTTGCGCGCGGTTTCGTACGCAACATCGCTGCTGATTTCATAGTTGAGAACGTAGTCGACAATATCGACAAGTACCTGATCGGGCTCAGGACGAACATTTGAAATATGACTGGACATGGAGCGACCTGTAAAGCAAGCTGAATAGTTCGACTGTGATTATTTGCGTTTGGACAGCGGTACGAATTTCTGATCGTCCGGGCCGGTGTAGTTGGCGGTTGGCCGGATGATCTTGTTGTCGATGCGCTGTTCAATAATGTGAGCTGACCAGCCTGCTGTTCGCGCGATGACAAACAGCGGGGTAAACATCGACGTGGGAATGCCCATCATGTGGTAGGACACCGCGGAGAACCAGTCCAGGTTCGGAAACATCTTTTTGATGTCCATCATCACTGTTTCCAGTCGTTCTGCAATATCGAACATCTTGGTGGTGCCCGCATCCTGTGACAGTTTTTTGGACACCCGTTTGATCACGACATTGCGCGGGTCGGAAATGGTGTACACCGGGTGACCGAATCCGATAATCACTTCCTTGTTTTCTACACGCTTGCGAATGTCGGCTTCGGCCTCGTCAGGCGAGTCATAGCGTTTCTGTACTTCAAAAGCCACTTCGTTGGCGCCGCCATGTTTCGGACCGCGCAGCGCGCCGATGGCCCCGGTGATGGCAGAGAACATATCCGAACCTGTACCGGCAATGACGCGTCCCGTAAATGTAGAGGCATTAAATTCGTGCTCTGCATACAGGATCAGCGACGTGTGCATGGCGCGAACCCATTCTTTGGATGGCTTCTCGCCATGAAGCAGATGCAGGAAATGACCGCCGATGCTGTCGTCGTCCGTCTGCACATCGATGATACGGCCGTTATGGCTGAAGTGGTACCAGTAGAGCAGGGCGGAACCCAGGCTGGCCATCAGTCTGTCGGCGATATCGCGGGCGTCGGCCACATTGTGATCGTCCTTCTCGGGCAGGGTGCAACCCAGGACCGAAACAGCGGTTCGCATGACATCCATCGGATGACTATGGGCGGGTAGCGATTCAAGCACTGTTTGCAGGTTGGCCGGCAGGCCACGATAACGTTTGAGCTTCTGTTTGTAGGCGGTCAATTCAGCCTGCGTGGGCAGTTTGCCATGGATGAGCAGATGAGCGATCTCTTCAAATTCACTGGAGTCGGCCAGGTCAAGAATGTCGTAGCCGCGGTAATTTAAGTCGTTGCCGCTGCGGCCGACCGTGCAAATGGCCGTGTTGCCCGCTACAACGCCGGACAGGGCGACCGATTTTTTCGGTTTGAAGCCGGCAGGATTGTCTGCGGTCGTTGCGGCGGCGGGTGCGCTGGCGGTTTTGCTGGCTTTTGTAGGCTTGGTAGCTTTTGTAGACATGGTGTTATCTCCTGACTAATTGAAGTGTTATTTTTTGCTGGCGAACAGGGCGTCAAGGTTCTGTTCAAAATCGTGGTAGCCAATGCGATCGTAGCGTTCATCGCGTGTCTGCATCTGGTCGATGGCATTTTTCTGGTGACCATCGCGGCGGATGGTGGTGTAGACATTCTCTGCTGCCTTGTTCATGGCGCGAAAAGCCGACAGTGGATACAGTACCATACTCGCGCCGACGCTGCCCAGTTCTTCTACGGTAAACAGCGGTGACTGGCCCAATTCGGTAATGTTTGCCAGCAGCGCAACGGCGCGTTTGGCCAGCAGGGCATGATCGGCGTTGATGGCGCCGATAATCTGCAGTGTTTTTTCTTCGGACGGGGCCTGGCGAAAGCGGGCGCCTGTGGACGCAATGGTCGACATACCGTCTCCGGATAGGGATGATATGCAGATCATTATCTGCATATTTGCGACTGAACACTGTCCTGCAGAAGATAATTGTCACCGGCTTTGGAACGTTTTCGTATCCGGTCGCGGTACTGGAAAAAAATAGCCACGAGACCGTGGCTATTTGTGTATCAATGGATCAGCCCAGCAGATCGGCTACCCCGTCGCGCTCTTCGAGCAACTCGTTCAGGGTAAAGTCCATGCGTTCACGGGAAAATTCGTTGATTTCCAGGTCTTTGACAACCGTGTACTCACCGTTTTCCGTAATGACTGGCACACCGTAGATAATACCTTCGGGAATGCCGTAAGAACCGTCAGATGGAACGCCCATGGTGACCCATTTGCCGTTGCTGCCCAGGACCCAGTCACGGACGTGATCAATGGCTGCATTGGCTGCTGAGGCAGCAGACGACAGGCCGCGCGCTTCAATGATGGCTGCACCGCGTTTGCCCACGGTGGGGATGAACGTGTCTTTGTTCCAGGCATCGTCGTTGATGAGTTTTTCCAGGCCTTCTCCACCAACAGTGGCAAAGCGGATGTCAGGGTACATGGTGGGAGAGTGATTGCCCCAGACCACCAGTTTTTCGATATCCTTGACTGCCTTGCCGGATTTTTGCGCCAGTTGGGTCAGCGCACGGTTGTGGTCCAGGCGCAGCATCGCGGTGAAATTCTTCGCAGGCAGATCCGGCGCAGATTTCATGGCAATATAGGCGTTGGTATTGGCAGGGTTGCCAACAACCAGTACTTTTACGTTACGGCTGGCCACTTCATTCAGGGCCTTGCCTTGTGCTGTGAAAATCTGGGCATTGACCTTGAGCAGATCCTTGCGCTCCATGCCGGGGCCGCGTGGGCGAGCACCTACCAGCAGAGCGATATCGGCATCTTTGAATGCGGTCTTGGGGTCGCTGTGAGCGGTAATTTCCTGCAGCAATGGGAAGGCGCAGTCATCCAGTTCCATGATGACCCCTTTGAGGGCCTTTTGCGCTTTTTCGTCGGGGATTTCCAGCAGTTGCAGAATAACGGGCTGGTCTTTACCGAGCATCTCGCCTGATGCAATGCGGAAAAGCAGAGCGTAGCCGATCTGACCGGCGGCGCCCGTGACGGCGACGCGTACGGCGGGTTTGGACATAGGGATCTCCAATAAATAAGGGGAAAAAAACGAATATATTTGAAAAGATTTTAACGCTAAAGCTTAGTAGAAATCTGCGGTATCGTCAAATTGTCTTATAACTTATATCTTATATAAGAATAGACAATTCTGCTTGCAATATGAGATAATAAGCAGGTTTTAATTTGTTCACAGAACATGTCTGAAATCCCAACCCCCTCGTTGAAATCGCCTGCTGCGGCATTCAGCCCTTTGTACAAACAGATCAAAGACCTGCTGGTCCATAGTCTGCATGAAGGCGAATGGAAGCCGGGCGAGAGCATTCCCAGCGAACTTGAACTGGCTGCACGCTTTCAGGTCAGCCAGGGCACCGTGCGCAAGGCAATTGACGAGCTGGCGGCCGAGAATCTGCTGATTCGTCGGCAGGGCAAGGGAACATTTGTTGCTACGCACCATGAAGCGCAGGTTCGTTATCGTTTTTTAAGGTTAAAATCCGATAGCGAAGGAAATGCGGCACGCGCCCAAAGTGTCTATTTGCAATGCGCCCGCCAGCGTGCGACGCAGGACGTGGCCCGTGTACTCTTGCTGCGGGGCAGCGATTCGGTGATTTATATCCGGCGAATCATGTCCTTTGGTACGGTTCCCACGGTGCTCGATGAAATCTGGCTTCCGGGCGATGCGTTCAAGGGCCTGAGCATTGAAAAGCTTCAGGCAATGAACGGTCCGCTATACGGTTTTTTTGAGACGGAATTCGGTGTAAACATGGTTCGCGCCGATGAAAAACTCAAGGCTGTGGCCTGTGATGCCGAGACCGCCGGGCTGCTCAATGTCGAGCAGGGTACGCCGCTGCTGCAGGTCAATCGCGTTTCCTACACCTATGGGGATAGGCCCATGGAGATTCGCCGCGGTTTATATGTTACAGAACATTATCATTATCGAAATGGTTTAAACTAATTCGATTAGCAAGTGCGGGGGCCGGACAGCGGTTCTTCGCCTTTTCACGTGCGTTTTTTATTTTTAATTTGTTGTAGTTTGTTTCCTAGAGGCCGTTATGTCAGACACCCCGTCAAAACAGCGCCCGCAGTATCGTAATATCGATATTGCCCAGATTACAAAATACCACCTGCCGGCTGCCGGCAAAGTGTCTATTTTGCATCGAATCAGTGGCGCTCTGCTTTTTCTCAGTCTTCCCATCATCCTGATCCCACTTTTTGCAGCCAGCGTGGCTTCGCCGGAAAGTTTTGCATCGTTGGGTAGCGGGGCGGGTGGCCTTATTCTCAAGCTGATCCTGCTGGTTTTGCTGTGGGGCTTTATGCATCATCTGTGCGCCGGCATTCGTTATCTGGTTCTTGACCTGCATATCGGTATCGACAAGGTCTCGGCACAGAAAAGCGCCGCTGTGGTAATGGGAGTCAGCCTGGCGCTGACCCTGGTGTTCGCCGTTAAAATGTTTGGAGCGATCTGATGGCCAAGGAACTGGTAGGTACTAAGCGGCTGGTTGTGGGTGCCGGCTATGGTATCAAGGATTTCATCGTGCAGCGTATTACAGCCGTGATTCTGGCTGTGTATTCAATCATTTTTCTGATTGCGGTGCTGTTTACCCCCATTAACTATGAATCCTGGAAGGGTTTCTTTACGTTCTCCTGTTGGGGCCTGCCCATCGGGCAGATTGCCGCAACGCTGGCTTTTTTCTCGCTTGCCTGGCATGCGTGGATCGGCGTGCGCGATATCTGGATGGATTACGTCAAGCCCGTAGGTGTCCGACTGACGTTGCAGGTGCTCACTATCCTGTGGCTGATTGCCGCCGTCCTGTATTTCGCAAAAATTGTCTGGAGTTTATAAGCCGTGGTCGCTATCAATTCATCATTACCGCGCCGCCAGTTTGATGTAGTGGTTGTAGGTGCCGGCGGGTCCGGCATGCGCTGCTCCCTTCAATTGGCTCAGGCCGGATTATCCGTCGCCGTCCTTTCCAAGGTTTTTCCAACCCGTTCCCATACGGTAGCCGCGCAGGGCGGTATCGGTGCTTCGCTGGGCAATATGAGCGAAGACAACTGGTACTGGCACATGTACGATACCGTCAAGGGCTCAGACTGGCTGGGCGACCAGGACGCCATCGAGTTCATGTGCCGTCAGGCGCCCAATGCGGTTTACGAGCTTGAACACTTCGGCATGCCGTTTGACCGCAATGCCAATGGCACCATCTACCAACGTCCTTTTGGCGGTCACACCGCCAACTTCGGCGAAAAGCCCGTACAGCGCGCCTGTGCTGCGGCCGACCGTACCGGACACGCGCTGTTGCATACCTTGTATCAGCGCAACGTTGCTGCGCGCACCCAGTTCTTTGTTGAATGGATGGCGCTGGATCTGCTGCGCAACGATGCAGGCGATGTCGTGGGTGTGACCGCGCTCGAAATGGAAACCGGTGAAATCTATATTCTGGAAGCCAAGGCTGTCGTGCTGGCTACCGGCGGTGCCGGTCGCATTTGGCAGGCTTCCACCAATGCCTTCATCAATACAGGTGACGGCCTGGGTATGGCTGCCCGCGCCGGTATCTGTCTGCAGGACATGGAATTCTGGCAATTTCACCCCACCGGTGTTGCCGGGGCCGGGGTGCTCATTACCGAAGGGGTGCGCGGCGAAGGCGGTATCCTGTTGAACAAGGATGGCGAGCGGTTCATGGAGCGCTATGCACCAACCCTGAAAGATCTGGCACCGCGCGACTTCGTGTCGCGCTCAATGGACCAGGAAATCAA
Organism: Advenella incenata; assembly: GCF_004217095.1. Lineage (GTDB taxonomy): Bacteria > Pseudomonadota > Gammaproteobacteria > Burkholderiales > Burkholderiaceae_B > Advenella > Advenella incenata. Next base: position 396,802 of record NZ_SHKO01000003.1, read on the forward strand.
GGAAGGCCGCGGTTGTGGCCCTGATGGCAGCTACGTGGTGCTCAAGCTGGATCACCTGGGTGCAGATGTCATTAACAAACGCCTGCCATCCATTCGCGAGATCGCCATCAAGTTCGGTAACGTGGATCCCATCAAGGAGCCTATCCCCGTGGTACCTACCATCCATTATCAGATGGGCGGTATTCCGGCCAACTATCATGGCGAAGTGGTTACCTGGGACAACGGCGAAGAGAAAATCGTCAACGGCCTGTATGCAATTGGCGAGTGTGCTGCGGTTTCTGTGCACGGGGCCAACCGGCTGGGCACCAATTCACTGCTGGACCTGGTGGTCTTTGGTCGTGCAGCGGGCAACCGGATCGTGGAGTCGCATCTGGAGCGCCAGATGTCTCATCAGGATCTGCCCAAGGAGTCGCTGGACTTCTCACTGTCACGCGTCAACGAACTGGAGTCGCGTACGACCGGTGAAAAAGTACAGGACGTGGGCAACAGCATTCGCGCTTCCATGCAGCGTCACTGCGGTGTGTTCCGTACCCTTGAGTTGCTCAAAGAAGGTGTCGACCAGATCAACGAACTGGCCGAGCAGGCCAAGCACGTCAAGTTTGATGACAAATCTAATGTCTTCAACACGGCGCGGGTCGAAGCCCTGGAGCTGGCCAATATGACTGAAGTGGCCCGTGCCACGATCCAGTCGGCAGCGAACCGCACCGAAAGCCGCGGCGCGCACGCCTTGAATGATCATCCTGAACGTGATGACGTGAACTGGCTCAAGCATACGTTGTGGCACTCTGCCGATAACCGCCTGGAGTACAAGCCAGTGCATATGAAACCGCTGACCGTTGAGTCGTTCCCTCCAAAAGCACGTACATTCTAAGCAGAGTATTATGAGCACAAAACGTATCATGAAATTCGAGATTTACCGCTATGATCCTGACAAGGATGAGCGCCCCTACATGCAGAAACTGGAAGTGGAACTGCAACCGACGGACAAGATGTTGCTGGACGCCATTATCCGCATCAAGAATGACGTTGATGACAGTGTAGCCATCCGTCGCTCCTGCCGCGAAGGTGTATGTGGCTCCGATGCCATGAACATCAATGGCCGAAACGGTCTGGCGTGCACAACCAATCTGAACGAGCTCAAAGAGCCGATTGTTCTGCGCCCATTGCCCGGCCTGCCGGTTATTCGCGATCTGATCGTGGATATGACCCACTTCTTTAACCAGTATCATTCCGTGCGCCCGTATCTGGTCAACGATACGCCGCCGCCGGAGAAAGAACGCCTGCAATCGCCCGAAGCCCGCGAAGAGCTTGATGGTCTGTATGAATGCATTCTGTGCGCGTGCTGCTCGACTTCCTGTCCTTCATTCTGGTGGAATCCTGACAAATTTGTCGGCCCTGCCGGATTGCTTCAGGCTTACCGGTTTATTGCAGACAGTCGCGACGAGGATACCAATGCCCGTCTTGACAATCTGAATGACCCATACCGTTTGTTCCGTTGCCATACCATTATGAATTGCGCCGATGTATGTCCGAAAGGGCTGAATCCGACCAAGGCAATTGGCAAAATCAAGGAACTGATGGTTCGTCGTGCGGTCTGATCAAAGATGACCACACTAACCGAACTGGAACGGGCGCGTCTTCGCTGGCGTGCCCGCCGGGGGCTGCTTGAAAACGATCTGATTATTACCAAATTTCTGGATCGTTATGAACAGGAGTTGAGCGATGAGGATGTCTCGTCGCTCACCCAGCTTTTTGAACTTGATGACAACAGTCTGCTTGATATTCTTCTTGACCGCGCCAATCCGGAAGGTATCTATGATACGCCTAATATACAACGCCTTATTGAATTGATGCGGCAGTGATAGCAGGTAGACCGAAGTCTGGTTTTTTCTTAAGGATGTTAAATGAACCTCTCTGACAAGAAAGCGATTCTGAGCTTTTCAGATGATTCGACGAAGATTGAGCTGCCAATATACAAAGGCACGGTAGGACCGGATGTAATCGACATCCGCAAGCTGTACAGCCAGACCGATATGTTTACCTATGATCCCGGCTTCATGTCTACAGCGGCCTGCGAATCTGCGATTACCTATATTGATGGTGAAAAAGGCGAATTGCTGTACCGCGGATATCCTATAGAGCAACTGGCAGTCAATTGCAGTTTCCTGGATATCTGCTACCTGATCCTGAACGGCGAGTTGCCTAACTCGGCGCAGAAAGAAGAATTTGACCAGACAGTCACACACCATACTATGGTCAACGAGCAGCTGCATTTTTTCCTGCGTGGCTTTCGCCGTGACGCCCACCCGATGGCTGTGCTGACCGGTCTGGTCGGGGCGCTGTCTGCGTTTTATCATGACTCTACGGATATTACCAATCCAGAGCATCGTCACATTTCAGCGATTCGCCTGATTGCGAAAATGCCAACGCTGGTGGCCATGGCATACAAATATTCTCTGGGCCAGCCTTATATCTATCCGCAAAATAACCTGTCCTATACAGGCAACTTCCTGCGCATGATGTTTGGCACACCTTGCGAAGAATACAAAGTCAACGATGTGGTAGAGCGCGCGCTTGACCGCATTTTCATTCTGCATGCCGATCACGAGCAGAATGCTTCTACGTCGACCGTGCGGCTTTGCGGTTCTTCAGGCACCGATCCGTTTGCGGCAATTGCTGCCGGCGTGGCTTGCCTGTGGGGCCCTGCTCATGGTGGCGCCAACGAAGCCTGCCTGAAGATGCTGGAAGACCTGCAAGCCAACGGTGGTATCGAGAAAGTCGGCGAGTTCATGGAAAAAGTGAAGGACAAGAACTCAGGCGTGCGTCTGATGGGCTTTGGTCATCGCGTTTACAAAAACTACGATCCTCGCGCCAAATTGATGCAGGAAACCTGCAAGGAAGTGCTCGAATCACTGGGTCTGCAAGACGATCCATTATTCAAGCTGGCGATGGAAGTGGAACGTATCGCTCTGGAAGATCCATATTTTGTCGAGCGCAAACTGTATCCGAACGTCGATTTCTACTCAGGTATCGTGCAACGCGCCATTGGTATTCCAACGTCGCTGTTCACCGCGATTTTTGCACTGGCTCGCACAGTAGGCTGGATCGCGCAGTGGAACGAAATGTTGTCTGATCCTGATTACAAAATCGGCCGCCCGCGCCAGTTGTATACCGGCTACTCGGCTCGTGATGTTGGCAATATCGAGACCCGCAAATAATTCTTGCGTGTTGCTTGTCGGAAAAAACCGCAGATCTTCGGTCTGCGGTTTTTTTTCGACTGTCTGTTTCCGAGTGCGCATCTCACTCATCTCATGGGTTTTGCTCTTGTGTGTTTTGCCAGTTGGGGCGCCTGCGCTGAATTGCCGTTTCGGATTGGGCGTGTGGTATGAAGCGTGACCTATCCTTGGTCATGTGGGTCGTGCCGTTGATGGCGTCGGCCATACCTGACAGTGTTGGGGTGTGAAAATAATCGGGATGTGGGGAAAATAGGAACGTGGGTAAAAATAGGAACATGAAAAAAGTCGGCGCGCGAAAAAAAGCCGAACCACGATTGTGATTCGGCTGGCTGGTCGCCCGGCCCCGCTGCCGCTTGTGCGGGCAGCAGGTTTTGCGTGTCCTGCTAGTTGTTGTACGGGCTATTCATGCTGAAACGGCCCGCGCCGGCAAAAAAGACAGCGACTGCAGTAAACAGGAAGAAGTATTGCGTTTCCAGTCTGAGCGCGCCGTTGCCAGTCACCATGAACAGCTGGCCGCTATGGGCCAGAGCAATGGCCACGATCATGTTGATCGCAATCAGTACTGCGGCAATACGCGAATAAAGGCCCACAATCAGCAGGATCGGCGCAATCACTTCACCAATATAAACGGCATACGCCAGCCATCCGGGCAGGCCGGCAGAGGCAACCATGCCCATAATCCCGCCGATGCCGTTTTGCACTTTGAAGATACCGTGCATGAGCAGGAGAATGCCAAGCGTCAGGCGCAGCACCAGTTTTGATAGATCGTCCGAGCGCATTATTTGGACTCCCCAAGTGTGTCAACGACGGCCAGCGCTGTCATATTGACAATGCGTCTTGTGGTTGTGCTGGTGGTCAGGATGTGGACCGGCTTGGCAGCGCCCAGCAGGATCGGCCCCATGGCAATACCATGGCTGCCGGTCATTTTCAGCATGTTGTAGGTGATATTGCCGGTATCCAGATTCGGCATGATCAACAGATTGGCGCGACCGGTCAGACTGGAGTCAGGGTAGGCATCCAGGCGGATGCGTTCGGACAATGCAGCATCGGCATGCATTTCGCCATCGACTTCCAGGTCCGGACGGCGCTGGGCAATCAGGCGACGGGCCGAGGCCATCTTGCGCGAAGAATCCGAAGGACGGCTGCCGAAGTTGGAGTGCGACAGCAGGGCGATTTTGGGTTGAATACCAAAGCGGATCATTTCATCAGCCGCCTGGATCGTAATGTCTGCAACCTGCTCGTCGGTCGGATCTTCGTTTACATGAGTATCGCAAATGAACAGGGTCTGGTCAGGCAGAATCAGCACGTTCATTGCAGCAAAGGTAGTCACGCCTTCTTTCAGACCAATCACTTCCGACACATACTTGAGCTGGTTGTCAAAGCGGCTGCCAACGCCGCAGATCATGGCGTCGGCGTCGCCGCGTTCCATCAGCAATACACCGATCAGGGTGTTGTGCTTGCGCACCATGGCTTTTGCCACGTTGGGCGTGACGCCATCGCGACCTTTGATCTTGTAGTAAGCCGTCCAGGTTTCGTTGAAGCGTTCGTCGTCTTCGGGGTTGACCACTTCCACGTTGGTGCCAGCCGCCAGGCGCAGTCCCAGTTTCTTGACGCGCATTTCGATCACGGCAGGGCGTCCGATCAGAATCGGATAGGCCAGCTGTTCGTCGATGACCGTCTGTGCTGCACGCAATACACGCTCGTCTTCGCCATCGGCATAGACCACGCGTTTCGGTGGGGTGGTGCGAGCCTGTTTGAACAGAGGGCGCATCAACGGACCGGAGCGGTACACGAAACCCAGCAGTTGCTGGCGATAGGCATCCATGTCTTCGATCGGACGGGTTGCAACGCCCGATTCCATGGCCGCCTTGGCAATGGCCGGGGCGATCTGGACGATAAGCCTGGGATCAAAAGGCTTCGGAATAATATATTCGGGACCAAAGCTCAGATCCTGTCCTTCATAGGCCAGTGCGACCTCGTCGCTTGGCTCGGCCTGCGCCAGATCGGCAATGGCCTGCACGCAGGCCATTTTCATTTCTTCGGTAATACGGGTGGCGCCCACGTCCAGCGCGCCGCGGAAAATAAAGGGGAAGCAAAGAACGTTATTGACCTGGTTGGGGTAATCGGAGCGGCCGGTGGCGATAATGCAGTCTGGGCGTACCGCTTTGGCGTCTTCCGGGCGGATCTCTGGGTCCGGGTTGGCCAGGGCCAGAATCAGGGGCGAGGGCGCCATGGTGGCAACCATGTCCTGCTTCAGTACATCCTTGGCCGAGCAGCCCAGGAACACATCGGTGTCGCGCATCACATCAGCCAGGGTCCGGTCCTCTGTTTTCTGCGCGTAACGCGCCTTGTTCGGCTCCATGTTCTGGTCACGACCTTCCCAGATCACGCCGCGAGAGTCCACAACAAAGATATTCTGGCGCGCAACGCCCAGGTTGACCAGTAAATCAAGGCAGGCAATCGCTGCAGCGCCGGCACCGGAACATACCAGCTTGATCTTGCTGATGTCCTTGCCGACGATTTTCAGGCCGTTAAGAATGGCAGCCGAGGAAATAATGGCCGTGCCATGCTGATCGTCGTGAAAAACCGGGATTTTCATGCGTTCGCGCAGTTTTTTCTCGATATAGAAGCATTCCGGCGCCTTGATGTCCTCCAGGTTGACGCCACCGAGCGTGGGTTCCAGCGCGGCGATAATATCCACCAGTTTGTCTGGGTCATTTTCTGCCAGTTCGATATCGAATACGTCAACGCCGGCGAATTTTTTGAACAGGCATCCTTTGCCTTCCATGACCGGCTTGGAGGCCAGCGGGCCGATATTGCCCAGCCCCAGCACCGCGGTGCCGTTGGTGATGACGCCGACCAGATTGGCGCGCGAGGTATATTTTGAAGCGGCTATATCGCCATCGGCGAAAATGGCCATGCACGCTGCTGCGACGCCAGGCGAATAGGCCAGCGACAGGTCATCCTGGTTGGCCAGCGGTTTGGTCGGAGTAACGGAAATTTTGCCCGGTGTCGGATAGGCGTGGTAATCCAGGGCAAGTTTGTTACGGTCGTGGCTCATGGTTTTTTATCCTTAAGGTTCAACAATATTGTTATGCTCATTGCTATGCTCGAATCGCAGTTTCGATATGATAACGCCGTTGCCCGCATTCCGGCGGTAACTTGGCCTCTGTGGCTGCAGGCGGCCCTCGCCCCGTTCCGGGCATGGGTGTTGCCGGTTTCTCTGCTGATGTGCCCGTCAGTCTGGCACTGCTCATGAGTGATGGGGCAGGCGGCGTTATCAATCGCGATGGTCCGGCCTGTTCAACCAAACAGACCTGTTCTGCGAAAACGGTCAACTACCGGTTTGCGCTTTAAACTGTGTCGGTCAGTTGCGACAAAATCAGGCTGGCGTCTTCATGGGGTAGGTCTCTTGGCGTGGGTCGTTAGCAACGAAATATCAAAATATACCAAGCACAATCGATTGAAACCGGTAATTTCTTTCATAATCGAAAAAGTTCCTTGGATTAACCCTTCCCGATGGTTATACTTGAATGTATTGGCTATCAAGGCTATGTTATGTGCCTTCTGCCCGCTATCCGCAACTCGGTCTAGCCGTAACCCGGAAGGTATACCTGCATCTCAAAGGGTGAAACACCCGCAACGGTGAAGCGATTTATGACGACGGAAACTGAAAAAAAATCTACCTCTTATTTATTTGGGAGTAACGCTCCCTACGTTGAAGAACTGTACGAAGAGTACCTGGTCAATCCGGCTGCCGTGGCTGACCACTGGCGCGACTATTTCGATCAGCTTCAGCACGTGCCTGCCACAGACGGGTCCCAAAGTACGCGGGACCAGAGCCATTATTCTGTTGTCACCTCCTTTGCTCAGCGAGCCAAGGCCAATGCCTTTGCCCAGGCTGTAAGGGGAGGCGCGCCCACCCTGGAGGTGGCCAGCAAACAGCTTCATGTCCAGTCATTAATCGCTGCCTATCGCACCCTGGGGGTGCGCTGGGCTGAGCTTGATCCGTTAAAACGCCGTGAGCGTCCCGAAATTCCAGAGCTCGATCCTGCCTTTTACGGCCTGACCGAAGCCGATCTGGACCAGGTATACTCAGCCACCAACACTTATTTCACGAAACAGGGCACCATGACCTTGCGTGAAATCCTCAACTCCTTGCGTGATACCTATTGCGGTGCCGTCGGCGTTGAGTTTATGCATATGTCCGATCCCAAGGCCAAGCGCTGGGTTCAGGAACACCTTGAGTCTACTCATGCCAACGGCTCCTTCGATGGCGAGACCAAGAAACGTATTCTGCAACAACTGACCGAAGCCGAGGGGCTGGAGCGTTTTCTGCACACCAAATATGTGGGACAGAAGCGCTTTTCGCTCGAGGGCGGTGAAAGCTTTATCGCCGCGATGGACGAGGTCGTCAATCACGCCGGTGACCTGGGCGTGCAGGAAATCATCGTGGGCATGGCTCACCGTGGCCGCTTGAACATGCTGGTCAACATCATGGGCAAAATGCCCGGCGACCTGTTCGCCGAGTTCGAAGGCAAGCATGCCGAAGGCCTGACCGATGGCGATGTGAAATATCACAACGGCTTTTCCAGTGACCTGTCCACCCGCGGTGGTCCGGTTCACCTTTCCCTGGCATTTAACCCTTCGCATCTGGAAATTGTTAACCCGGTTGTGGAAGGCAGTGTGCGGGCCCGTCAGGAACGCCGCGCCGACCCGCTGGGGCAGCAGGTGTTGCCTGTGCTGGTGCATGGTGATGCAGCCTTTGCCGGCCAGGGCGTGGTCATGGAAACGCTCAACATGGCGCAGACACGCGGCTACGGCACAGGCGGTACGCTGCATATCGTGATCAATAACCAGATCGGCTTTACCACATCTGATCCGCGCGACTCACGTTCAACGTTGTACTGTACTGATGTGGTCAAAATGATCGAAGCGCCGGTTTTCCACGTGAATGCTGATGATCCTGAAGCCGTGGTGTTCGCAACGCGCCTGGCGCTGGACTACCGCATGGAGTTCAACCATGACGTGGTCGTGGATATCATCTGCTACCGTAAACTGGGACATAACGAGCAGGATACGCCGTCGCTGACGCAGCCACTGATGTACAAGAGCATTGGTGCGCACCCCGGCACGCGCAAAATCTATGCAGACAAACTGACCGCGCAGGGTGTATTGGCTGATGGCGAAGGCGAAGAGTTCGTCAAGAATTATCGCCGGCTGATGGAAGACGGCCAGAAAACCGTCGAACCCGTTCTTACCGACTACAAAAACAAATATTCCATCGACTGGACGCCGTTTCTGGGCGCCAAGTGGACAGACAGTGCCGATACGGCCGTGCCCCTGGCCGAACTCAAGCGTATTGGCGAGCGCATTACGACTGTGCCAGACACCTTTACGCCCCATAACCTGGTGAAAAAACTGCTGGCCGATCGCCGCGCAATGGCAATGGGCGAGCAGAACCTTGACTGGGGCATGGGCGAGCACCTGGCGTTTGCAACGCTGGTGGCATCTGGCTATACCATCCGTATTACCGGTCAGGATTCCGGCCGCGGTACCTTCACGCACCGCCACGCGGTATTGCATGATCAAAAACGCGAGCGCTGGAACGACGGCACCTATATTCCACTGCAGAATGTCTCCGATTCCCAGGCGCCGTTCACGGTCATCGATTCGGTGCTCTCGGAAGAGGCGGTGCTGGGTTTTGAGTACGGCTATTCCTGCTCCGAGCCCAACACCCTGGTTATCTGGGAAGCGCAGTTCGGCGATTTCGTCAACGGTGCGCAGGTCGTGATTGACCAGTTCATCAGTTCAGGTGAAGCCAAATGGGGACGCCAGTCCGGTTTGACACTGATGCTGCCGCATGGCTACGAAGGTCAGGGCCCAGAGCACTCTTCGGCACGTATCGAGCGCTTCCTGCAACTGTGCGCTGACCATAACATGCAATGTGTGCAGCCCACGAATGCAGCACAGATTTTCCATCTGCTGCGTCGTCAGATGATTCGGCCGTTCCGCAAGCCGCTGGTGATCTTTACGCCAAAATCGCTGTTGCGTAACAAAGACGCAACCTCGCCGTTGAGCGATCTGGCCTCCGGCGAGTTCCATCCTATCCTGAGCGAAATCGACAGCAACCTTGACGGCAAGAAAGTCAAACGTGTACTGGTGTGTTCAGGCAAGGTTTACTATGATCTGATGAACGCACGCAAGGAACGGGATGCCAGTCATGTTGCGATCCTGCGGGTAGAGCAGCTGTATCCGTTTGCACACAAGTCGTTTGCCAGTGAACTGGCCAAGTATCCGAATGCGACTGAAGTCGTATGGGTACAGGACGAGCCTCAGAATCAGGGACCATGGTTCTATATCCAGCACCACCTGTATGAAGACATGTCTGCCGGACAGCGCCTGGGTTATGCCGGACGTATCGCTTCGTCCTCGCCTGCGGTTGGCTATATGGCCAAACATATTGAGCAGCAAAAAGCCTTGGTGGAACAGGCTTTTGCACCCAAGCTCAAAGGGTTCATTCTGACCAAGTAAGCGGTCTAATTACAATTTTACGGATTATCGAAAATGGCTATTATTGACGTTGTAGTTCCTCAGCTCTCCGAATCGATCTCAGAGGCGTCCCTGCTTGAGTGGAAAAAGAAAGTAGGCGAAGCTGTAACTCAGGATGAAACCCTGATCGAAGTCGAAACCGACAAGGTCGTTCTGGAAGTGCCGGCACCGGCCAGTGGCGTGTTGACTGAAATTGCCCAGGGCGATGGCAGCACGGTCACTTCAGGCCAGTTGCTTGCAAAAATTGACACCGAAGCCAAGTCCGGTGCAGCTGCGCCTGAAGCTGCGGCCGCTGCCGCCGCCCAGCCGGCTGCTGCCGAGCCTGCCAAGGCCGAAGCTGCGCCAGCCAAGGCCGCCGAAGCCAGCAAAGGCAGTGCGGGCGTTGCATCGCCCGCCGCCAGCAAAATCTTGTCTGAAAAAGGCATTGCTGCTGGTGACGTAGAGGGAACGGGTCGTGACGGTCGTGTGACCAAGGCCGATGCTGCCGGCGCAAGTGCCAAACCTGCTGCCCAGGCTGCTGCTCCCGCTGCCGCCACGCTGTCTCTTGATGGTCGTCCGGAACAGCGCGTGCCAATGACCCGCCTGCGTGCGCGCATTGCTGAGCGCCTGATCCAGTCCCAGCAGGAAAACGCCATTCTCACGACTTTCAATGAAGTTAACATGAAAGCAGTGATCGATTTGCGCAATGCCTATAAAGATCGCTTTGAAAAAGAACACGGTGTGAAACTGGGCTTTATGTCCTTTTTCGTCAAAGCCGCGGTAGCAGCACTGAAAAAATATCCATTGCTCAACGCCTCTGTCGATGGCAAAGATATTATCTATCACGGTTATTTTGATATCGGTATCGCGGTCAGCAGCCCACGCGGCCTGGTAGTGCCTATTATCCGCAATGCAGACCAGCTGTCTTTTGCCGAAATCGAAAAAACCATTGCAGAATACGGCGTTAAAGCGCGTGAAGGCAAAATCAGCCTGGAAGACTTAACTGGCGGCACCTTCTCCATTTCCAATGGCGGTGTCTTCGGTTCCATGCTGTCCACCCCCATTATCAATCCACCGCAGTCAGCCATCCTGGGCGTACACGCCACCAAGGATCGCCCTGTGGTAGAAAATGGCCAAGTGGTCATCCGTCCGATCAACTTCCTGGCCATGTCATACGATCACCGTATTATTGACGGCCGCGAAGCAGTGCTGGGTCTGGTTGCCATGAAAGAGGCCCTGGAAGATCCGCAACGCCTGCTGCTGGAACTGTAATCGACGCAGTCTGAATGCGCCCCTTCGCGGGGCGCGCGTTTTTCATAGGATGCGTGCAAGCGCATCTGCTCTATCGAAATCAAGAGAAAATTATGTCTTCACAATTTGACGTTGTCGTAATTGGTGCCGGTCCTGGCGGCTACATTGCAGCGATTCGCGCTGCGCAGCTGGGCAAGAAAGTAGCGTGTATTGATGCCTGGGCTGATGAGGCCGGCAATCCCAAGCCAGGCGGCACTTGCACCAATGTTGGCTGCATTCCGTCCAAAGCCCTGCTGCAATCGTCCGAGCATTTTGAACAGGCCAACCACCATTTTGCCGAGCACGGCATTGAAGTGGGCAGCGTCAAGCTCAAACTGGAAAACATGATCGGTCGCAAGGATACGGTTGTCAAACAGAACAACGACGGTATTCTGTATTTGTTCAAAAAGAACAAAGTCACATTCTTTTCCGGTGTAGGTGCGTTCGATGGCAAGGCCGAAGACGGCAGCTGGAAAATCAGTGTCACCGGCAAGAAAGCGGACAGTCTGACCGCGACCCATGTGATCGTGGCTACCGGTTCGGTCGCACGCGCCTTGCCTGGCCTGCCTTTTGACGAAAAACAGATTCTGTCCAATGACGGGGCTCTGCGTATTGCCGGTGTACCCAAGAAACTGGGCGTGATTGGCGCTGGTGTGATTGGTCTGGAAATGGGTAGCGTCTGGCGTCGTCTGGGCGCTGAAGTGACTATTCTGGAAGCCATGCCAGAATTTCTGGGTGCAGCCGACGTTCAGGTAGCCAAGGAAGCGCAGAAGGCATTTGCCAAACAGGGCCTGAAAATTGAAACGGGCGTCAAGATCGGCGAGATTAAATCTACCGCCAAGACGATCACCGTACCGTATACCGACGCCAAAGGCGCTGAACAATCACTTGCAGTAGACAAACTGATTGTCTCCATTGGCCGGGTGCCTTTTACCGGCAATCTGAACGCGGACGGTGTCGGCCTGCAATTGGACGAGCGCGGGTTCATCAGCGTTAACGAAGAATGCAAAACCAACCTGCCAAACGTCTGGGCAGTGGGCGACGTGGTACGCGGCCCCATGCTGGCGCACAAGGCCGAAGAAGAAGGTGTTGCCGTTGCTGAACGCATTGCCGGTCAGCACGGCCATGTCAACTTCGATACCATCCCTTGGGTTATCTATACCTCTCCGGAAATTGCATGGGTTGGCAAGACAGAACAGCAACTGAAGGCAGAAAAACGCGAAATCCGCACAGGCAGCTTTCCATTCCTGGCCAACGGTCGCGCCCGCGCCTTGGGCGATACGACTGGCTTTGCCAAGGTGATTGCCGATGCCAAGACAGACGAAGTGCTGGGCGTGCATATTATCGGCCCGATGGCTTCGGAATTGATTGCCGAAGCTGTCACCATCATGGAATTCAAAGGCGCCTCTGAAGATATCGCGCGTATTTGCCATGCGCACCCTACCTTGTCCGAAGCGCTGAAGGAAGCCGCACTGGCCGTTGATAAACGTGCCCTGAACTTCTGATCGGCAGCACCATGTTGAATACGGCAAGGGCACCAGTTTTGACCGGTGCCAGCCGTCAGTCTGATATTTCCGTATCGGGCAATCCGGGGTGCCACTGGCACCCCGGCCTGTTCTTGCGGTACGACCGTTTCGGTCTGCCTGCCCGGGCAGGGCGCGCCGTTGCCAGCTTGCGAGCCCTGCCATCAATCCGAATTGATTCGAATCGACCAGCTTCATGAACGTACTGCAATATTACGAAAAGACCCTTGCTGAGCGCGGCTATCGGGCCGATGAGGCCCAGCAGCGGGCCATTGCGCGCCTGCAGGTTTTTGCCGACGAACTGGTTGCCTATCAGCTGGAGCTGAGCAAGCCCTTCCGACGTTTTTTTCGCAAGCCCGAGCCGCCGCGCGGCGTGTACATGTGGGGCGGAGTCGGCCGCGGCAAAAGCTTTCTGATGGACTCCTTTTTCATGACGGTTCAGATCGAGCAGAAGACGCGGATCCATTTTCATGAATTCATGCGCAGCGTCCACCACCAGTTGCAGGCGTTGCGCGGCAAGAGCGATCCGTTGGACGAAGTGGCGCGTATCATCAGCGACAAGTACAAGCTGATCTGTTTTGATGAGTTCCACGTCTCGGATATTGCAGATGCAATGATTCTATACAAGCTGCTGCTCAATCTGTTTGAGAATGGCACCAGCTTTGTCATGACCTCCAATTATGAGCCCTCGACCCTGTATCCCGATGGCTTGCACCGCGACCGGATCCTGCCGGCCATTGCCCTGATCCAGAAACGCATGGACGTGGTCAATGTGGATACGGGCGTCGATTATCGTCAACGGACGCTGGAGCAGGTACGCATGTACCTGACGCCGCTCAATGAGGATACCCAGGCGCAGTTGCAGCAAGCGTTTGACAGCCTGGCCGAAACGGCGCCCCAGGACACGGATCTGCATATCGAGAACCGGGTTATCCGGGCCGTGGCAGTCGCCGGATCGGTGGTATGGTTCAGTTTTGCGGAACTTTGCGGCGGACCGCGGTCACAAAATGATTACCTGGAACTGGCCAATCGCTATCAGACCATCATTCTTTCCGACGTGCCGCGCATGATGCCCCGGCACTCGTCCGAGGCTCGGCGTTTTACCTGGCTGATCGATGTCCTGTATGATCACCATGTCAAACTGATCATGTCGGCCGAATGCCCTCCAGAGGAACTGTATACCGAAGGGGTGCTGGCCAATGAATTTCATCGGACAGTGTCCCGTATTACCGAAATGCAGTCCAAGGAGTATCTTGAGTCTGAAAGACGATTGTCGGTGAAACTTTAATACTATTGCAGTTGGAATGAGAATATGAGTGCTGAACAAACCTCCCCGGCCAATGGCGCAAGCCGGAACGTGCGCGTATTAACGGGCATTACCACATCCGGAACACCGCACCTGGGCAATTATGCAGGCGCGATCCGGCCGGCCGTTGCGGCCAGCCGCCAGCCCAATGTCGATGCCTTCTTTTTTCTGGCTGACTATCATGCATTGATCAAATGCGATGATCCGCTACGCGTAGCCAGCTCGCGCCTTGAAATTGCCGCGACCTGGCTTGCCGCAGGGCTGGACCCAGAGAAGGTCACCTTCTATCGCCAGTCGGATGTGCCGGAAATTCCGGAATTAAGCTGGATACTCACGTGCATTACGCCCAAGGGCCTGATGAATCGCGCCCATGCTTACAAGGCATCGGTGGATCAGAATGTGGCCCGAAGCGTTGAGCCGGATGATGGGGTGAATATGGGGCTGTTCTCTTATCCTGTATTGATGGCAGCCGATATTCTGATGTTCAATGCCAACCGAGTGCCGGTCGGCCGTGATCAGATCCAGCATCTGGAAATGGCGCGTGATATTGCGCAGCGCTTTAACCACCAATACGGGGCAGGGCGGGATTATTTTGTGCTGCCCGATGTTCAGATTGACGAAGATGTGGCAACGCTGCCCGGCCTGGATGGCCGTAAAATGTCCAAGAGCTACAACAATACCATTCCGCTTTTCGAGGGCGGTGCCAAGGCATTGTCAAACGCCATAGCGCGGATCGTGACTGACTCGCTCGCGCCCGGGCAAGCCAAGGACGCCGATGCGTCCCATCTGTTTTTGATTTACAAGGCGTTTGCAACGCCCCAGGAAACTGAAAACTTCCGGCGCGAGCTGGCTGACGGCATGGGCTGGGGTGATGCCAAGAAAAAACTGGCGGCTCATCTGGAAACGATTGTAGCGCCCATGCGCGAGCAATATGTGACGCTGATGGACAACCCCGAGCGGATTGAAGACGTTTTGCAGGCGGGTGCTGCCAAGGCGCGCAAGCTGGCGGTCCCGTTCATGCAACAAATCCGTGAGGCAGTGGGCTTGCGCAATGGGATACGCGTAAAAAGTGCGGCGCCCGTGAAAAAGAAAAGCGGCAAAACGGCCCGGTTTATCAGTTTTCGTGATGAAGACGGCGCCTTCAGAAGCCGCCTGGTGTCGGCCGATGGCGACACGCTGCTGTTGTCAGGCGCCTATGCCGAGCCCAAACAGGCTGGACAGTTTGCCTCACAACTGCTGTCGCTGGATCTGCGCTCGCTTATCCACCGCAATCCGGACTACAGCGTTTCGGTCGTGCTCGATGAGCAGGCCCTGGGTTCGAGTCCGGCCATGCAATCGGATATGGAGCGCGAAGCGCTGATTGTGCGTTTGTTACAGGCAGTCGAGTCGCTGGCGCCTGCCGGCGACGCCTAGTCGCCTAGTCGTCTGGTCGTATCACTTGGCAGTAGCAGCAAACGCATGGATGCACGGGTTTGCTGCTACCATCTTGGTTGCCGGGCGCCGCTTGCCGGATAAGGCTTGTGGCAGTCGACATTACACAATGGCAATCTTGCCCCCAACTTTTACAGAGTCAGCATATGGATACCCGGGCGACCGATCAGGATTTGCTTATCATCAATGAAGCACAGTATGGCGTTGTCATTGATCTGGTTTATGCCAGCAGCAATAACATCGCAGGGCGCATTGTGTATCAGACCGCCCAGTGCGCGTTGCACAAGGATGCTGCGCCATTATTGCTCAGGGCATCGCAGCTGGCGCGTTCGGCCGGATATACTCTCAAGGTTTTCGACTGCTACCGGCCACCTGCAGCGCAACACATCTTCTGGTTGGCGCTGCCCGATGCCCAATATGTTGCGGATCCGTCACAGGGATCGCATCATTCGCGCGGCACGGCGGTGGACGTCACTTTGCTGGACGAGAACGGCGTCGAACTGGATATGGGTACGGGCTTTGACGCCATGGAAGATGCGTCGCACCACGATTATGCAGATTTGCCCGCATCGGTGCAGAAAAACCGGCTGCTTTTGCTGGGCATCATGCTGCATGCGGGATTTCGGGGCATCAAGTCTGAATGGTGGCATTATGAATTGCCAAACTCGGGCGCCTACCCGATCATCGAGAGCACGCTCGTCACAGTATAGTGGGTACCGCAAGGTACTGCTATCCTGATATAGGGATATATGACTATTTCCTATTCCAATTACATTTGCTAAGATTTGCCCTTCATGTGCAGGGTGAGTGTCGACTCAGTATCCTGCATGCCTGTCATTGTCGCCTATGCCTGTTAACCGCAACACCCTGCTGCAGCCTGCGCAGGTAGCGGCAATCGGGCTGGGCGCCTGTCATCAGGACAATCTACCGGAGTCTTACCATGTCAGTTCGCCGTACGTTTATAAGAAACGCATTCATGGTGGCCTGTGCCGCCACCCTGGGATTGTCTGTCGGCGTCGCGGCGCAGGCGGCCACGCCCAAGAACATGCTGGTCATCTCCAAGAGTGCCGATCCGCAAATGCTGGATATCGCCGTGACCATGGACAATAATGACTGGTCCATCACTTATCCCAGCTATCAGCGCCTGATCAAATACAAGGCGGGTGGCTCGACCGAAGTGGAAGGGGAACTGGCAAAAAGCTGGACAACCTCTGCCGACAAGCTGACCTGGACTTTCACCCTGAATGACGGGCAGAAGTTCAGTGATGGCACGCCTGTGAATGCGCAGGCGGTCAAATACAGTTTTGACCGCCTCATGAAAATGAAGCAGGGCCCATCCGAGCCGTTTCCTGCCGGCCTGCAGGTGGCGGTCAAGGATCCCATGACGGTCGAGTTCAAACTGGACAAACCCTTTGCGCCCTTTCTGAATATTCTGGCCAACAACGGCGCGGGCATTGTTAATCCGGCGGTAGAACAGCAGGCGGGTGGCGCAGACAAATACCTGGCGGGGCACACAGCCGGTTCCGGACCATACCAACTGGCTAAATGGAACAAGGGACAGAGTCTGATCCTGGAGCGCAATCCGCATTACGGCGGAACCAAGCCGGCACTTGAAAAAGTGGCGTTTAAAATCGTGCCTGAAGCATCAGCCCGACGCCTGCAATTGCAGAATGGCGATCTGGACATTGTCGGCAGCATCCAGCCTGATCAGGTCAAAGCCATGCAAAATGCCAGCGGCGTGGTGTTCAAAAAAGTGCCTTCGCTACTGGTGTCGTATCTGTATCTGAACAACAAAACCGGCCCTCTGACCAATGTCGAACTGCGCAAGGGGATTGCCCAGGCAGTGGATTACAGCGGCATGATCAACGGTATTATGAATGGCGAGGCAAAGCCGCTTAATGGTCCCATCCCGCAGGGCATGTGGGCGCATGACGAAGCCGCGCCTGCTTTCAAAACCGATGTGGCAGCCGCCAAGGCAAGTATAGGCAGCGCAGCGCCGGTCAAGCCACTTACGTTGCTGTACTCCACCAAAGAACCGTACTGGGAACCCATTGTGCTGTCGGTACAGGCCACTCTTCAGGCGGTTGGTATCCAGGTAAAGTTGGAAAAACTGGCCAATGCCACCATGCGCGACCGTCTGGGCAAAGGCGACTTTGATATCTCGATCGGCAACTGGTCTCCGGATTTTGCCGACCCGTTCATGTTCATGAATTACTGGTTTGATTCATCCAAACAAGGGTTGCCCGGAAACCGTTCGTTCTATTCGAATCCTGACGTGGACAAACTCGTGCGCCAGGCTGCGGAAGAAACCGATCAGGTCAAGCGCACCGAGCTGTACCAGCAGGCGCAAAAGCAGGTCGTCAAAGATTACGCCTATGTCTATCTGTTCCAGCACAGCAACCAAATGGGTTTGCGCGACAATGTGAAGGGTTATGCATACAATCCCATGCTGCATGACGTCTACAATGTAGCGGATATTTCCAAAGACTGACACCAACAGGCAATGCCGGGTGCCCATGTGGCCTCGGCATTGCCACCAATGTTGCAGGCAGCGCCATAAATCGGCCCGACAACGGTAGTGTATGCCCAGCTGTGGCGTATCGCTTTTTTCAAGCCGTAGGCAGTGCTGTTGGCGCCGTGACGATTGCCTGTCTTTGTGCAATGCCGTTGGCGCGCTGCGGCTATTTTGTAAGAAACCCGGCTTGTGCAAGCGTCTTCTCATCGTAAGCGCTTGTCGTGGGTTGATCAACTGGGTGAAAGGGTCGTCTTGCCTTTGAAAAGACGCCGACACCAATTTACGAAAGGGCCTGTTTTGTTTTTCCAGATATTGTGTAAGCGCCTGCCCTGGATCATTCTGGTCATGCTTGGCGTATCAGTCATCACTTTCATCGTGTCTCATCTGATTCCCGGTGACCCGGCACGGCTGATTGCCGGAGATCGGGCGACCGAAGAAATCGTGGCCGGCATCCGGCAAAAGCTGGGACTGGATCTGCCGCTCTACGAGCAGTACTGGGTCTACCTGAAAGGGTTGTTGCACGCGGATCTGGGCACGTCCATTCGCACCGGCCGCCCGGTGGTCGACGATCTGCTCGCTTTTTTCCCGGCCACGCTTGAGCTGGCCATTGTGGCGTTGATTTTTTCCATGCTGCTTGGCATTCCCCTGGGCGTTCTGTCGGCAGTATACAAAAACTCATGGATTGACCAGCTGGCGCGCACCCTGGCCGTGACGGGTATTTCCATGCCGGCATTCTGGCTGGGACTGGGCTTGTTGATTATTTTCTATGGGCATTTGTCCTGGTTTCCTTCCGGCGGCCGCATCGACAGTCTGCTGGGTGATCCGCCGACGGTCACCGGCTTTTTTCTGATTGATTCGCTTATTGCCGGCGACTGGGATTTGTTTGTCAGCACTGTTGAACACCTGGTGCTGCCGGCTTTTACCCTGAGCTTTGTTCATCTGGGTGTGGTGGCCCGGCAGATCCGCTCCTCCGTGCTGGAGCAGTTGTCTGAAGATTATGTGCGTACCGCTCAGGCCTATGGGCTGGGCCGCTGGAAAATCATCCTGGGACATGCACTTCCCAATGCCTTGATCCCGTCTGTGACCGTGCTGGGCCTGGCCATGGGCGACCTGCTTTACGGCGCTGTGCTGACTGAGACGGTTTTTGGCTGGCCGGGCATGGGTCTGTATGTGGTCGAATCCATCCAGGCTTTGGACTTTCCGGCAGTGATGGGGTTTGCTGTGCTGGTCTCATTTGTCTATGTCCTGCTCAATATGCTGGTTGATTTGCTGTACAGCGTGCTGGACCCACGTATCAAGGATGCAGGCTAATGAGCACCGCCAACACTACCGCAACGTCGCAACTGTCATATTCGCTCTCTTATTTTTGGTATCAGCTGCGGCGCAGTCCCATGATGCTGCTCGGGCTTGTGCTGATTGTCTTTATGTGCCTTGCCGCAATTCTGGCGCCATTGCTTACCGGGCATGATCCGAATGCCATTGATCTGGGTAGCCGGCTGTTGCCACCATCGGCCATGCACTTTTTTGGGACCGACGAAGTCGGCCGGGACTTGTTCAGCCGGGTACTGTACGGTGCGCGCCAATCCATTGGCGTTGGTATTTTCGTTGCGTTCGTAGCCAGCGCTATCGGTTCGGTGATCGGCTGCTTTTCCGGCATAATCGGTCGGACCGTAGACACGATTATTATGCGTGCGATGGATATTGTGCTGTCGATTCCATCGCTGGTGTTGACGATGGCGCTGGCCGCTGCACTGGGGCCAAGCCTGTTCAATGCGATGATTGCCATTACGATCGTGCGTATTCCCTATTATGTGCGGCTGGCGCGCGGCCAGACGCTGAGCATTCGCGAAATGGCTTATGTGCAGGCGGCCAGGACATTCGGTGCCGGCAGAAGACATATTGTGCGTTGGCACGTGCTACGCAATGCATTGCCGCCGGTGATTGTGCAAATGACGCTGGATATCGGCAATGCCATCCTGATGGCGGCCGCGCTGGGGTTTATCGGCTTGGGCGCGCAGCAGCCCACTGCCGAATGGGGGGCAATGATCGCCTCGGGCCGTAACTTCCTGCTGGATCAGTGGTGGTATTCCACCTTTCCCGGTGTTGCGATCCTGATCACCGCCATTGGGTTCAATCTTGTGGGCGATGGCGTTCGTGATATGCTGGACCCGAAACAGAAGGTGAAATAATGACGCCAAACAGTCAGCTCAATACGTCGCGGCACGTTGCGGCGTCGGCAGCAGGGCAGGACAGCATCCCGCCTGTCCTGGACATAGATAATCTGCATATTGAATTTCCGATTTACCGGGGCGCTGTCCGGGCGCTCAATGGCGTGACCATTCGGGTACAGCCGGGTGAAATCGTTGGTATTGTCGGCGAGTCAGGATCGGGAAAATCTGTTACCGCAATGATGAGCATGCGCTTGATTGCCCAACACAACTATGTTGTTCGCAAGGGCAGTATTCATAAATCGGGAAAGAACATTCTGGATGCCTCGGAAAAACAAATGCGCCAGATTCGCGGCAGCGATATGGCCATGATCTTTCAGGAACCCATGACGGCACTGAATCCGACCATGAGGGTTGGCCGACAGATTACAGATGTCATCAGAAAGCACACTGCGCTTTCCCCGAAGCAGGCGCGCGAGCGTGCCATTTCGCTGCTGCGGGACATGCATATTGCCGACCCTGAGCAAGTGTTCGATGCCTATCCCTTTGAGCTGTCCGGCGGCATGCGCCAGCGGATCATGATTGCACTGGCATTTTCCTGTGATCCATCGTTGCTGATTGCCGATGAACCGACTACGGCCCTTGATGTCACGGTGCAGAAACAGGTCCTGATGCTGCTGCGCGAACGGGCGAGAAAAACCGGAACGGCCATTTTGCTTATTACGCATGACATGGCAGTGGTGTCGCAATTTTGTGAACGAATTTACGTGATGTATGCAGGCAGCGTGGTAGAGCAGGGCGCAGCCGCCGATGTGATTCATCGGCCAAACCATCCATACACCCGTGGGCTGCTTGGGGCGTTGCCGGAAAACGCCAGCCCGGGCGCGCCCTTGCTTGCTATTGCCGGGCAGGTACCAAACCTGGCAAATTTGCCTGATGGATGTGCTTTTCGTAACCGATGCAGTCTGCAAGGGCAGGCCTGTAGCCAGATTCCGGCGCTCACGCCAGTGGCCGGTTCCTCCGGACACACTGCTGCCTGCTGGATGACGGGCCGGGAGGAGCACAATGCCTGAAGCCGTCCTGACTCTTGATGACATCCATGTTCGCTTTCCCGTAAAACGTAACTGGCGTGGGCAGGCCCAATCCTGGGCACATGCGCTCAATGGCGTAGACCTGACTGTCAGGCGCGGCGAAACGCTGGGTGTGGTGGGCGAATCCGGCTGTGGCAAAACCACCCTGGCACAGGTGCTGATGGGCCTGCAACAGCCATCGCAAGGTCAATTGCGCTGGAACAATGACCGTGGCCAGCCCAATGTACAGATTGTTTTCCAGGATCCGCAATCCTCACTTGATCCGCGTTTACCCGTCTGGAAAATCATCACGGAACCTTCCTACGTCAAAGGCGAAGCCCAGGAATCAGCCATGCGGGCACGCGCGGCACGGCTGGCTGAGCAGGTTGGCCTCTCGCCAGATTATTTGAACCGGTATCCGCATGAATTTTCGGGAGGCCAGCGCCAGCGCATTGCCATTGCCCGGGCGCTGGCGTCCGACCCGGATGTGATCGTGCTCGATGAGCCGACCTCGGCGCTTGATATTTCAGTGCAGGCGCAGATTATCAATCTGCTGTTCACCTTGCAGCGGAAACACCAGCTCACGTATATCCTGATTTCGCACAACGTCTCGGTCATCCGGCACATGAGTAACCGCGTTGCGGTCATGTATCTCGGGCAGATTGTGGAACTGGGCGACACCGCCCAGGTCCTGGCCCGGCAACGCCATCCCTACACCCGGCTTTTGCTGGATGCGGTCCCGGTGCTGGGCGCACCATTGCCGGAGAGCGGGGTGCAGGCTATCCCTGAATTGCCGGGTAATCGCGTTTTGCCAACGGGATGTTTTTTCCTGGACCGCTGTGCTTTTCGCAAGCAGGGATGTGGGGAGCGGCAACAGCTCAAACCCGTATCCACAGAAACGCCGATGCATAGTGTTCGGTGCCACCGTTACGATCATGATGATTCCGATGGAAAATAACAAAACACAGGCTGACGCTGCTCGTGCAGCAAGAAAAAAAGGATTCGGCGTCATTGTTTCATTGCTGCCCTATATCTGGATGTTCAAGTGGCGGGTCATGGCTGCACTTGTATGCCTGGTAATCGCCAAAGTAGCCAGCGTTATGCTGCCGGTGTATCTCAAGGATATTGTCGACCAGCTCAGCCTGCCCGGAACTGCGCTCATGCTGCCGGTTGCCGCGTTGCTGGCCTACGGTTTTGCGCGTATCTCCAGCAGTGTCTTTTCTGAGTTGCGTGATGCTCTGTTTTCCAAAGTGACGCAGGGTTCGATACAACGTATTGCCACTACGATCTTTACACATCTTTTCGGGCTTTCCATTCGCTATCACCTGGAGCGGCAGACCGGAGGCCTCAGTCGCGATATGGATCGCGGCACCAAGGGCATCGGTTTCCTGCTCAACTTCACCCTGTTCAACATTCTGCCGACGCTGCTTGAGCTGACCATGGTCATGGTGATTTTGCTGGTTCGCTATGACATCTGGTTTGCCGTTGTCATCCTGGCTACCATCGCCGCCTATATCGTATTCACCCTTGTGGTAACCGAGAGGCGCATGGTGATGCGCCGGCGAATGAACAGCCTGGACAGTATGGCCAATACGCAGGCGATCGATGCTCTGATCAATTACGAAACCGTCAAGTATTTCAATAACGAATCGTATGAGATCAATCGCTACGATACCAATCTGGGCGACTGGGTAGAGTCTGCTGTCAAAAACCAGATCTCGCTGAACCTGCTGAATGCCGGTCAGGGCGTCATTATCACACTCGGCATGGTGGTGTTGTTGTGGATGGCAGCCAGCCGGGTCACTACCGGCCAGATGACGGTGGGAGACATTGTTTTGATCTCAGCCTACCTGACGCAACTGTATGCACCGCTCAATTTTCTGGGATTCATCTATCGCGAAATCAAAAACTCCCTGTCGGACATGGAGCGCATGTTCGGTATCCTTGATCAGCACCAGGAAATTGAAGACACGCCACAGAGCGTGCTCATGGACACGCGCAATGCAGAAATCCGCTTTGACCATGTGGGTTTTGCATATGAGCCGGAAAGGCAGATACTACACGACGTGAGCTTTACGATTGCTGCGGGCGAGACAGTTGCCGTGGTCGGGACCTCAGGAGCCGGAAAATCCACGCTGTCGCGATTGCTGTTTCGCTTCTATGACGTCACATCAGGACGAATCACGATCAACGGCCGTGATATCCGGGAGTACACCCAACTGAGTCTGCGCCAGCATATCGGCATCGTGCCGCAGGACACGGTCCTGTTCAATAACAGTATTTACTACAACATCGCCTATGGGCGTCCAGATGCAACACGGGAGGAAGTGCTGGAAGCTGCCCGGGCTGCCAGCATTCACGAATTCGTGATGTCGCTGCCTGAGGGGTATGACACGCAGGTGGGCGAGCGTGGTCTGAAATTGTCTGGGGGCGAGAAGCAGCGCGTGGCCATTGCCCGCACCATTCTGAAAAACCCGCCCATACTGGTGCTGGATGAAGCGACCAGTGCGCTGGATACGCGTACCGAAAGAGCGATCCAGGATGAACTGTACAAAATTACCAAAGGGCGCACCACCATGATTATTGCCCACCGGTTGTCCACGATTGTGGACGCCGACCGGGTGCTGGTCATGGACCAGGGCAGGGTGGTCGAGCAGGGTTCTCATGTTCGGCTGTTGCAGGCCAATGGCGTATACGCACGGATGTGGGCCATGCAGTTTGCCGCAACGGATGAAGGCACGGATGTCTGAAAGCGGGGCAGATGGGTTGTCTGGGCAGCGCGGCAGGCGGGTTCGGTAAACTAACAGCGCCGGTCGATTTGAGATCATTGATAAGCACTGCGCGGCTGTTTATGGCCCCTGTGGATCCCTTGCGGGTGGTAGCCGAGTGGTCCGACAGCCGGCAACCCCGGTCTATTGGTACTAGCTTGGTCGATACCGACTGGCAATGCAGATGCAATACATCGTGTTATTGCATCTGCCATTCATGCCATTAATGTTTACTGGCTCAGCCCGGCGGACTTGATCACTTCTTTCCACTTGCTCACTTCTTCCTGCTGAAATTTGGAAAATTGATCAGGATTATTGCCCACTACGGTGAAGCCCAGTTTTTTCATGGTTTCCTGTACACGCGGCTGCTTCAGGCTTTCACTTACAGCCTGGTGCAGTTTGTCTACGATTTCTTTTGGCGTGCCTTTGGGCGCGGCTACACCTTGCCAGGAATACACGACCATATTCTTGATTCCAGACTCGGCCATGGTTGGCGTATCGGGCAGCTCGGGCGAGCGCTGCTCACCCGTAATGGCCAGCGCCTTGAGTTTGCCGCTTTGCACGTGTGTCAGCACAGCCCCCAGATTCTGGAATGACACATCTACCTGTGCGCCCAGCAGATCTGCAATGGCAGCGCCACCGCCTTTGTAGGGGACATCAATGCCTGTTGTATTGCTGCGCTGTCGGAACATCGCAGCTGACAAATGATCTGACGACCCGGTACCGGAAGAAGCATAGGAGAGCTGGCCGGGATGTTTGCCGGCATATTCGATCAGTTCAGCCACGGTTTTGACCGGAATTTTTGAGGACACGACCAGCACATTCGGATTGCGGACCAACTGACTGACGTAATCGAAGTCTTCACTGGGGTTGTAGGATAAATTTTTATAAAGGCCTTCATTAATGGCAAAAGTGCCGATTGAGCCGACCATCAATGTATAACCGTCGGGCTTGGCGTTTTTCAGCGCCTGTGCAGCGATGGCACCGTTGGCGCCCGGCTTGTTTTCGACAATAACTGTCTGGCCCAGCACTTTTTCCATCCCCGGGGCGATGGTGCGTGCAGTAATATCCGAGGAGCCACCCGGCACAAAGGGCACAATAATTCTTACTGGTTTGTCCGGATAGGCTGCTAGCGCCGGTCCCACTACCATCAATGTCGTTGCAAGCGCACCCGCGATCACTTTTTCAATCATAGGTTTTGTCTCCGTCAATATTATTCTGTTAAGATAAGATGTCTGATGTTGTTTATACTTGTATGACAACTATATTTATACATCGGAATAAAGTCAAACGAAATATCAAATCAAACTTACGGGTCAATTATCTACAGCAGGATTGCAAATGAAAACATCGCCAGTTTCACACCAGGATCTACAACGCTCCGTGATTGCAGTACCGCCTCTGGCGCGTGACGGGGAATATCGTCTGAATAAATCGGCTAATCGGGCCTTGTTATCCCATCTTTATGAAGGTGGCGTGCGAACGGTGATGTACGGTGGCAATGCCAATTTCTATCATCTGGGCGTCAACGACTACACCGATACGGTGGCGCAACTGGCCGATCTGGCCCAGTCCGATATGTGGGTGCTGCCTTCGGTCGGCCCCGATTTTGGGAAAATGAGAGACCAGACCGCTATCTTGCGAGGCTTTGATTTTCCCACGGCGATGCTCCTGCCAATGACTTTTCCTTATACGCAGCAGGGGTTGGCCGATGGCATTCGTTATTTTTCCGATGCATTCGGCGACAAAATCGTGGTCTATATCAAGTCTGATAATTATCTGCCGGCCGAAACCATGGCCAGCCTGGTCGAGGAAGGCAGGATTGTAAGTTTCAAATACGCCGTGGTGCGCCCCGATCCCACGGATGACCCATATTTGCAATCCATTCTTTCTTGCGTAAGCCCCGAGTTGATCGTCAGTGGCATTGGCGAGACGCCAGCCATTGATCATATGACGCATTTTGGCCTGAAAACTTTTACCAGCGGTTCGGTTTGCCTGGCGCCTGCCGGCTCGATGGGATTGTTGCGCGCAATGCAGGCGAACGACACTGCCACCGCGCAAACTTTGCGCGCGCACTACATGGCATTTGAAGCGTTGCGCGATGGCATCAATCCGATCCGGGTTCTTCACGATGGCGTCACCCTGGCTGGCATTGCCGATATGGGGCCGATCCTGCCGATGTTCTCTGGCCTGACCGACGATGAGGCGCAGCAGGTCGGGCCGGTTGCTCGTCAATTGGCTACCTGGGGGCGCAGCCAACTGGCGGAAAATAAGCAGGAAAGCTATGCTTGATTTACTATTGGGCCATGCGGGTGGCCAGGCGTGACATTGAGTCGGGCGCAGTTGTTACCATTGCAATAACCAGTTAGACCTACACAACGGGGGCATGCAGCCCGCCAACAACGGAGATGAGGATGATAAAGTTCAGTAAAACAGTCAGTGCCATGATTCTGGCTTTGGGGATTGCCGGCAGCGCCAGTGCTGCTTATCCGGATGCACAGCCGGTCAAGGTATTGGTTGGGTATACGCCTGGTGGCACCACAGATCTGGTGGCGCGGATTGTTGCCAAGGGTTTGAGCGATGAGCTCAAGCAAAGTTTCGTGGTGGAAAACAAACCGGGCGCCAGCAACAATATTGCCATGACGGAAGTCGCTCGCGCCAAGCCCAATGGCTACACGCTTATCGTCACGACCATTGCCAGTTCAGTCAATGCCACGCTCTTCAAGAAGCTGAACTATGATCTGAAAAAGGACTTTGCGCCGGTCGCACTGATCGCCAAAGTTCCTAACGTCATGGTCGTCAATCCAAAGTTGCCGGTAAACAACATGAAGGAACTGGTTGAATACATAAAAAATAACAAGGACAAGGCCACCTATGCTTCTTCAGGTATCGGTTCCTCGCAGTTCCTGTGTGGCGAGCAACTCAATCAGGATGCCGGCACCCAGATTTTGCATGTACCGTTCAAGGGTAGCGCGCCGGGGCTGACAGCGGTGATGGCGGGCGATGTGTTGATGGAATGTGACAATATGCCTTCTGCCTGGCCGTTTATCAGTGCCGGCAAGCTCAAGGCGCTGGCTGTGACCAGCAAGGAAAAATCGGCCGTGGCCCCCAAATTGCCTACGATGATGGAGGAAGGTTTCAAGGATTTTGATATTTCATCGTGGTTCGGCGTATTGGCGCCAGCGGGCATGCCCAAGGAAGACGTGGCGTTGCTCAATAAGGCGATTCTCAAAGTGGTCGCCAAGCCCGATGTGCAGAAACAACTGGCTGACCAAGGCGCCATTCCGCAGGATATGACGCCCGAGCAGTTCGGCGCCTTCATCAGCGATGAGGTTGACCGCTGGGGTGCCCTGATTACCAAACTGGGCGTAAGCGCTAACTGACCCGTCAGACTGCGGCCCGTTATAGTAACGGACCGCAGTCTACTCTCTTTTATTTTTTGAGCTTGGCAAATGCAGCGGCCATGGCGTTCATGGATGTGGCCGCCGGCGCCTGGTTGCGCGCCTGTTGCCGCCCGCCATTGCTTGAGCGTGGCGCTGCAGCACCAGGCCGTGAATCACGCCGTGCCACAGGTCCGGTATCGTCATTGAGCCTCATGGTCAGGCCGATACGATTACGCGCCACGTCAACTTCCTGTACCTTGACTTTGACAGCCTGACCGACCCGCACCACATCCCGCGGATCTTTCACAAACGTTTCGGACAGGGCGGAAATATGCACCAGACCGTCCTGGTGCACGCCGATGTCCACAAACGCACCGAAATTGGCGACATTAGTGACTACGCCATCCAGAATCATGCCTTCGGACAGATCCTTGATCGTCTCAACGCCTTCCTGGAAGGTGACGGTCTTGAATTCAGGGCGAGGGTCGCGGCCTGGTTTTTCCAGTTCCAGGAAAATATCTTTCACGGTGGGCAGGCCGAAGCGTTCATCGGTGAACTCGTTCGGAGACAGGCCGCTTAACGCTTCCTTGTTACCCATGACCGTTTTGACGTCCTTGCGGATTTTATCCAGGATGCGCTCGACGACGGGGTACGCCTCGGGGTGAACGGCAGAGGCATCCAGGGGGTTATCGCCGTTCTGGATGCGCAGGAAGCCCGCCGCCTGTTCAAAGGCCTTGGCGCCGAAACGCGAGACGTCCATCAGGGTTTTACGCGTTGGGAACGCACCGTTCTGGTCACGCCAATCAACAATATTGCGGGCCAGCGTGGAATTTAAGCCCGATACCCGTGAGAGCAGGGCGGCAGAGGCTGTATTCACATCGACGCCCACAGCGTTCACGCAATCCTCGATAACGGTATCGAGCGAGCGCGCCAGCTCCCGCTGGTTGATATCGTGCTGATACTGGCCGACACCAATTGCCTTGGGTTCAATTTTTACCAGTTCGGCCAGCGGGTCCTGCAGGCGGCGGGCAATGGAAACCGCGCCACGCAGGCTTACATCCATATCGGGAAATTCCTTGGATGCCAGTTCCGAGGCTGAGTACACAGAAGCGCCAGCTTCGGAGACAACGATTTTGCGCAGCCCTGCATTGGGTAGGGCTTCGATCAGTTCGGCGGCCAGCTTCTCGGTCTCGCGTGAGGCCGTACCATTGCCGATGGCAATCAGTTCGATCTTGTGCTTATTGACCAGCGCCGCCAGCGTGGCCAGCGACCCGTTGCGATCGCGACGTGGCTCGAAGGGATAGATGGTGGCGGTATCGAGCACTTTGCCAGTTTTATCGATGGCTGCCACCTTAACACCGGTGCGAATGCCCGGGTCCAGGCCCAGCACCGATTTGGGGCCGGCCGGTGCAGCAAGCAGCAGGTCTTTCAGGTTCGCGGCAAAAACGCGGATGGCTTCGGCTTCGGCCTCTTCGCGCAGTTTGGTGATGAATTCGGACTCGAAGGCGGTGAGCATTTTCACGCGCCATGTCCAGCGTGCTACATCAGCCAGCCATTTGCCGCGGGCACTGGCTGAAGGCGAGTAATCGGCCTCCAGTTCCAGAAAACGGCTGATGCGTTCTACGCAGGGATGGGGCACCAACGCATCCTGCTCATCGCTCAGGCCGATGCGCAAATCAAGTGCGCCTTGCTGGCGGCCGCGCAGCAGGGCCAGCACGCGATGGGAGGGCAGGCTGCGGATGGACTCGCGAAAATCGAACCAGTCGCGAAAATTGGCGCCTTCTGCTTCTTTTCCTTCAATAACCTTGGAGTACAGAAAGCCATGCTGGCCCAGGTAGTCGCGCATATCTGCAACCAGGTCTGCATTCTCCGAGAACTGTTCAGCCAGGATGTCCCGTGCGCCATCAAGGGCGGCGCGGGTGTCTTTGACGCCGAGTTCTTCATTGACATAGTCCTGGGCCGCAACCAGCGGATCGGCAGTGCGCTCGGTCAGCAGCAGGTCAGCCAGCGGTTGCAATCCGGCTTCACGGGCGATCTGGGCGCGCGTGCGACGCTTGGGTTTGAAGGGCGCGTACAGGTCTTCCAGGCGCTGCTTGGTGTCGGCCGCTGCGATGGCTTCGCTCAGCTCCGGCGTGAGCTTGCCCTGACCGGTAATGGACTCGAGCACGGCCGCGCGGCGAGATTCCAGTTCCCTGACATAGGCCAGCCGCACTTCCAGGTTGCGCAAAACGGTATCGTCCAGGCCGCCCGTGGCTTCCTTGCGATAGCGTGCGATAAACGGAACCGTCGCCCCGTCGTCAAGCAGCGAAACGGTTGCTTCGATCTGGCTGGCACGAACATTGAGTTCGGCAGCCAGCAATGCAATGATGCGCGCCGGGTCAACCAGCGGGGACGAGGCGGTAACAGAAGGAGAGGATGCGTTCATACTTAACGGTGATAATTAAACTTAACGCGACATTGTGCCATAAGCATCGCGGTTGGCGCAGCAGAACTGGAGTATGATGCCACATGTAAATGCCGCAAGGCGAGGTCGTAGGAAACGTTGTGCGAGTACTTGATTTTGATATTTCCGACTGGTTTGATCAGGAGGGACCGCTGGCGGCAGCGGTGCCCGGCTATACGCTGCGTGACGCGCAGATCCAGCTGGCGCAGGCCGTGGACGAGACGATTGCCTCGCATTCGGTGCTGGTGGCCGAGGCTGGCACCGGGACCGGTAAAACCTGGGCCTACCTGATTCCGGCGTTCCTGTCGGGCGGCAAGGTGCTTATTTCCACCGGGACCCGGACCTTGCAGGATCAACTGTTCACTAAGGATGTCCCACGGGTTCGCGATGCCCTGGCCCTGCCGGTTCAGGTCGCGCTGCTCAAAGGGCGCAGCAACTACGTCTGTCATTATCATCTGGATCGGCTGGAGCAGGACGAGCGCGCGCTCAAGTCCAGGGACGAAATCTCCCAGTTGCGGCAAATCCGCGTATTTGCAACCCGCTCGCGCTCCGGCGACAAAACCGATTGTGGACAAGTGCCGGAAGACGCCGACATCTGGAACCGGGTTACTTCTACCCGGGAAAACTGTCTTGGTCAGGACTGCCCCAACGTCAAGGAGTGCTTTTTGCTCAAGGCACGCAGGCAGGCGCAGGAAGCCGATGTGGTCGTCATTAACCACGCCCTGTTTTTTGCCGATCTGGTTTTGCGTGAGGAAGGCATTACCGACCTGCTACCGGCCGCCGATGCGGTGGTATTCGATGAAGCGCACCAGTTGCCCGAGACGGCCACGCGCTTTATGGGCGATGTGGTCTATTCGGGCAACATTACCGATTTTCTGAAGTCCGCCGAAGTGGCGGCGCTGGCGTATGCGCGTGACAGCGCCAAATGGACCGAAGCCTGCCAGCGGGTATCTTATTACGTCAAAGATCTGCGCCTGGTGGCGGCACCCATAGAGAAAATGCCCGGACGCAAGGCGACGTTTGACCAGATTCCCGAAGCCGATCGATTTTTTGAAATTCTGAACAAGCTTTACGACGAGCTGGTCACATTGACCGGCATGCTCACAGCGGTGCAGGAGCGCCACCCCGATCTGGCGACTGCGGCAAAGTCGGGGACAGAGCTTTGTGCTCGACTGTACCGCTGGTCGCAACCGATCATTTTGCCTGAAGGCGTAACTCGCGATAGCGCTGACCCGGCCGCGAACACGGTGCAGCTGGCAACGCAGGCGGCTCAATCCAAAGCCGGCAACAGCGTGGCCGAGCAACTGGTTCGCTGGGTCGAGGTAGGGCTGCACCATTTTCGTCTGCAGATGGCGCCGCTGTCGGTCGCCGATGCCTTCTCGCGCCAGCGGCGCAAGGATCAGGCCTGGATCTTTACCTCTGCAACCTTATCGGTCTACAAGGATTTCACGCATTACACGCGTCAGCTCGGGCTCTATGGCGCGCGTACCGAAAGATGGGAGTCTCCTTTTGATTACCAGGATCATGCCATGTTGTATGTGCCTGACCATTTGCCCGAGCCGCAGTCACCCGATTTTCAGAAGCAGTTTGTGGCAACGCTGATCCCATTGATCCAGGCCAGCCCGGGCGGCGTGCTGGTATTGTGCACCACTTTGCGTGCTGTCGATAATTTGTCCGCCATGCTTGTCGAGGCCTTTGATACGCATTTTATTGAGCGGCCGGTATTGCGTCAGGGTGAAAGCTCGCGAGGCACGTTGCTGGAAAAGTTTCGTCAGTTGAAGAACGCGGTGCTGGTAGGCAGCGCCAGTTTCTGGGAAGGAATTGATTTGCCGGGCGATATGCTTACCCTGGTGGCGATTGACAAACTGCCTTTTGCGCCACCCGATGACCCGGTGCTTGAGGCACGCATCAAGGCCTGTCGTGAGTCGGGCGGCAATCCGTTTTTTGAGTATCAATTGCCCAGCGCCGCCATTGCCCTGAAGCAGGGTGCTGGCCGTCTGATTCGCACCGAAAAGGACTGGGGGCTGCTGGTGGTCGGAGACCGCAGGCTGGTTGAGAAACCCTACGGGAAACTGTTGTGGCGCGGTCTGCCGCCGTTTCGTCGTACCCGCAAGCTTGACGAAGCCACCGCGTTTCTGAAAACCCATGCCAAGGATATTGCACTGCCGGAAGGCGACGACGCAGTGTCGTAGCGTCGCTTGCAACAGTGGCAGAAAAAAAGGGCAACCCATGGGTCGCCCTTTTTTTATGAAGGTAATCTGTCCGGTCTGTCTTAATTGAAGACGCGGGCCGGATTTATCCATGAGAACCAGCCACCGCTGCTCTCCAGACCTTGTTCATAGTATTTGCTGTTAGGGTAGTTCTGATCCAGAATCCGTTTTGCATCATTGGCCTGATCGGGCATGCCAAGTTGCTGGTACGACTGCATCATAATATAGAGCGCAGGTTCGGCAGCGGCCACACCGGAAAAATCTTTCAGGACCGACTGGCTGCGGTTGATGGCGGCGACGTAGGCATGACGTGTGTAATAGTATCTGGCCACGTTGACCTCGTTGTCGGCAATGGTGCTGACCAGCCACGTCAGACGCTGTCTGGCGTCACGGCTGTATCGGCTTTCCGGAAAGCGCTGGACAAGCTCATTGAAAGCGTCGTACGACTGGCGCAGCCCCTTGGGATCGCGCTCGCTGGGATCCTGTCCGGTCAGGCTGCGCAGATAGGAGCTGGGCGGCGTAAACGTAACCAGACCTTTCAGATACAGCATGTAATCGGTGCCCGGATGGCTGGGATACAGGCGCAGGAAGCGGTCAATGACAGCCACAGCCTTTTCCGGTTCGTTGTCTTTCCAGTTCACATAAGCCTGATCGATCATCGATTGCTGCGCGAAACTGGAATACGGATAACGGGCTTCGACTGCTTCCAGATAGGTGCGTGCGGTTTTGTAGTCATTACTGCGCACGTTGTCGCGAGCTTCCTGATATAACTGGGGCGCTGACATACCGGCTGTTCTGTCAGCTTCTCGGGTCATCATGCTGCTGCAACCTGCAATAGTCAGGCAGCCCAGCGCAATGAGAGAAGTTCGAAGCAAACGTTTATGCATAATTTGGAAGTGACTGTTAGTTAAAGTTCAAAAAGCAATCTGATAATAGCATTGCCGCGTTATTATAAGAACATTATATGATTTTACAGTGTTTTCTATCGATGTCAGACCCAACTTTGCAGGATGCCGACGAAATTCCCGACAATGAGCAGCGGCAATTCCGTCTTCCCATGACCATGATCGGCGAACGCCTGGACAAGGTTCTGGCTACGCTCATACCCGAACATTCCCGCAGCAGGCTGCAGGGATGGATAGAAGAAGGGCATGTGCTGGTCAATGGCGTACCCGGCAAAATCCGTCAGAACGTCGGTGCCGACGATCTGCTACTGGTAACAATGCAGCAGGCGCCCGAGCAGACAGCGTTCACCCCGGAACCGGTAGATTTTATGGTCGTGGCCGACTCTGCAGACTGGATTGTAGTCAATAAGCCCGCAGGACTGGTCACTCATCCAGGTGCCGGCAACTGGTCGGGCACGCTGTTAAACGGCCTGCTCTACAGGTATCCCGAACTGGCCCATGTGCCGCGAGCGGGCATTGTGCACCGCCTGGACAAAGATACTGATGGCTTGCTGGTGGTGGCGCGCAATGAAGCGGCCCAGACGCATTTTGTCAGACAATTGCAGGCGCGCACCATGGGACGGGAATATGAAGCGCTGGTGATGGGGCATAGTCCTGCCAGGGGGAGTGTCACCCTGCCTATCGGCCGTGATCGCCATGTCCCGGTGCGTATGTCCACCGTGACGCCCATTGCTGCCAAAGAAGCCATTACCCATTATGAGCGCGTCGCTTTCGGTTATATCGACGAGGCGCCCGTCAGTCATGTCAAGTGCAAGCTGGAAACAGGCAGAACCCACCAGATCCGGGTCCATATGCATGCGCTGGGGCATCCCTTGCTGGGCGATACCCTGTACAACGGCAAACCGCTAGGTCTGGCACAACGCCAGATGTTGCATGCACGGCGTCTCACTTTTATGGATCCAGCCTCGGATCAGCCCCAGTCATTTGACGCGGCGCGTCCTGACGATATGGAACAAGTGATGGCAGCAATTGAATGGACATCAACATGAAGCCGTTACACGTAACTGGGCAGCGCTGGCCCGGCGTGCAGTATTTCACCACCACGCGTCATGGCGGTGTGAGCCGGGCTCCCTACGATAGCAATAATCTGGGGCTGCACGTCAAGGATGATCCGCAAGCAGTATGGGAAAACCGGGAGCGGCTGCGTGCTTTTTTACCGGGTGATCCGGTCTGGCTTGACCAGGTGCACGGCACCAGCGTACTGGACGTGGATGCGGCTGGGGCCGACGCCTCAGGACCGTTTGACGCCAGCATGACCATGACGCCCGGGCGGGTGCTGGCCATTCTGACCGCCGATTGCCTGCCGGTGGTGTTTGCCTCGGACAAGGGGGTGGCGGCGGCCCATGCAGGCTGGCGTGGCCTGGCGGCAGGGGTGCTGGAGAATACTGTCAAAAAATTGCATACTGCCTGCGGTAAACTGCCTGATTACGCTTGGATCGGCCCTGCCATTTCCTACCGGGTATTCGAAATTGGCCCGCAAGTGCGCGAGGCGTTCCTGGATGTTGATCCCACGGTGGCCACCTGTTTCATGCCGCACCCGGACAATGCCGGCAAGTGGCTGGCCGATCTTTCAGGCATCGCGGCCCATCGGTTGTCTGCGATGGGTATCAGGCATGTTGAGCAAAGTGGCCTGTGCACGTATCTGCAGGATGACCTTTTTTACTCCTACCGGCGCAGTCAGGTGAGCGGCAGATTAGCCACGGTCATCTGGATCGAGCCTTGATTGTTCCCGGTCGCTGGTAGCTACGCAGACCCAGGGCTGATGGGCGCTCAGGGTTTCCCTTAGTGGGGTAGATACCGTCTGACGTGCTGTTTGTTTTTATATAGAATGATTTGTACACGGTGAGCATGCCACGAATGAAAATCAGACCACAGCCGGAGAGACGAGTGACCAACGAGACTGATCAAGCATGGGCAGCCCAGGCAGATCCGGCGCAGCATGCAGCCTTCCAGGCGCAGTTGCAGGCCGAGTTTCTCGCCAAATGGCAGCAGATTGCCGTTGCCGGACAGCAGGGCACGTTGCCGCCGCTGACCGACAGAAGGTTCAGCAGTCCGGCCTGGCAGGAAAGCCCGCAGCATCTGCTGATGGCCCACCTTTATCTGCTGTCGGCCGGCATTATGCAGAAAATGGTCGATCAGGCAGCTGTGCCCGACAGTGTTCGGCAACGGCTGCGGTTCTCGGTTGAACAGTGGAACGACGCCATGTCGCCGGCGAACTATTTTCTGACCAATCCCGACGTGCTCAAAACCTTCACTGACACCAATGGTGAATCGTTGCAGAAAGGGTTTCTGAATCTGCTTGGAGATCTGCGCAAGGGTCAGATTTCCCAGACAGACGATTCGACATTCGAAGTGGGAAGCAATCTGGCCACAACGCCCGGTTCCGTGGTATTTGAAAATCCCTGGTTCCAGTTGTTGCAGTATGCGCCGCAAACGCCAACCGTGTACCGACGGCCCTTGCTGATGGTTCCGCCGTGCATCAACAAATATTACATTCTGGATTTGCAGTCAGGCAATTCGCTGGTAGAGTATGCAGTCAGCCAGGGCTTTACCGTGTTCATGGTTTCCTGGCGCAACCCGACCGTGGCAGATACCGATGGCATACAAAAATCAACGTGGGACGACTATATCGAAAAGGGCGTATTGACCGCGATTGATACGGTCAGCCAGATTACGGGGCAGCCGCAAATCAACGCCCTGGGGTTTTGCGTAGGCGGGACCATGCTTTCCAGTGCGCTGGCAGTGGCACGGGCACGTGGCGAGAACCCGGTGGCTAGTGTGACGCTGCTGACCACGCTGCTCGATTTTGAAGATACCGGTGTGCTGGACGTGTTCGTCGATGAGGCGCACGTGGCCTATCGGGAACAACTGCTGGGGCAGGGAGGAATGATGACGGCCAAAGAGCTGGCCACCACCTTTTCGTTTCTGCGGCCCAATGAACTGGTCTGGAACTATGTTGTCAGCAATTACCTGAAAGGCAACGCGCCGCCCGCATTCGACCTGTTGTACTGGAATTCAGACGGGACCAATCTGCCGGGCCCGTTCTTCACGTGGTACTTTCGGAATATGTACCTGGAAAACAGATTGTGCCGTCCGGGCGCACTGAAGATATGTGCTGAAGCGGTCGATCTTGCCGATCTGGACATGCCGGCATACGTTTATGGCTCAAAAGAAGACCACATCGTTCCCTGGCATGCCTCATTCGCCTCGGCGCGCCTGCTCTCGGGCGATGTCCGGTACGTCCTGGGGGCTTCCGGGCACATTGCGGGTGTGATCAATTCGCCGGCAAAGAATAAACGCAACTACTGGTCCAGTGATACCATGCAGGTGCAGCAGGCCGATGCCCGGCAATGGCTGGAAAATGCGCAATCGGTGCCGGGCAGCTGGTGGCCCGACTGGGCTGGCTGGCTTGCAGGGCACAGCGGGCGCAAGCTAAAGGCCAAAGCAACGCAGGGGAATGCCGCGTACCCGCCGCTGGCGCCGGCGCCGGGGCAATACGTAAAAGTCAAAGCCTGATCAGGTCAATGCATTATTTTATTACCGTGAAAGTAGCCTAAGGAGTTCAAAATGACACAAAAAATAGCATATGTTACGGGCGGGATGGGAGGAATCGGGACCTCCATATGCCAGCGCCTGCACAAAGATGGATTCACGGTTATCGCCGGCTGCGGTCCGCAACGCAATGCCCAGCAGTGGATTGACGAACAGGCGGCACAGGGATACACATTCTATGCTTCAGCAGGGAATGTGTCAGACTGGGATTCTACTGTTACTGCGTTTGAAAAGGTCAGGGCTGAACACGGTCCAGTGGACGTTCTGGTAAACAACGCCGGCATTACGCGTGATGGAGTTTTTCGTAAAATGTCCATTGATGACTGGCGTGCGGTCATGGACACCAATCTGAACAGTCTGTTCAATGTGACCAAACAGGTGATTGAACATATGTATGAAAAGCGTTGGGGGCGTATCATTAATATCAGCTCTGTCAACGGACAGAAAGGGCAGTTTGGCCAGACTAACTATTCCACGGCCAAAGCGGGTATCCACGGCTTTACCATGGCCCTGGCGCAGGAAGTGGCCAGTCGCGGGGTTACCGTCAACACGGTTTCTCCTGGTTATATCGGCACCGACATGGTGCGTGCCATCCGCCCCGAGGTACTGGAGCAAATCGTTGGAACCATCCCGGTTCGTCGTCTGGGTACGCCCGAAGAAATTGCCTCGATTGTGTCATGGCTGGCTTCAGACGAATCCGGTTTTTCCACCGGCGCCGACTTCTCGGTCAATGGTGGCCTGCACATGGGTTAAGTCCTTCAACCGGACAAAGACAGTTATTTAAAGGTTAAACAGGTAATGGCTAAAGCAACTGAAACGGACGCCGTCCGCACAATCAAAAAATATCCCAATCGTCGGCTCTACGATACGCAGACCAGTACGTATATTACGTTGCAGGATGTGAGACAGTTGGTGTTGGACAATGTCCGTTTTCAGGTGCTGGATGCCAAGTCGGGCGAAGAACTCACGCGCAGCATTCTGCTGCAGATTATCCTTGAGGCGGAATCTGGCGGCGTTCCCATGTTCAGTTCGACCATGCTGGCGCATATCATCCGTTTTTACGGTCACGCCATGCAGGGCGTCATGGGCTCCTATCTTGAAAAAAACATGCAGGCATTTGTAGATATTCAGGACAAACTGGCCGAGCAGTCAAAAGGCGTCTACACGCCGCAATTTGGTGCCGAAGCCTGGTCGCAGTTCATGAATATACAGGCGCCGCTGCTCAACAATATGATGAATAATTATGTTGAGCAATCCAAGAACATGTTCGTGCAGATGCAGGAGCAAATGCAGAACCAGACCAGCAACATATTCGGTGGTTTCCCGTTCAACCCCGCTGACGTCGACAAAGACAAAGATAAAGAAGACAAATAAGCAAACCGGCAGTCAGAATGTCAATTGCCCCAGCGGCCGGTTGCCATGACTCGCGCTTTGCTGCCCAGGGGTCACGGATCAGGATTGCTGCCCGGTATGCCTGGTGGTTACGGTCCGGCAGGGAAGGTCAAGTCAAGCCTTCCCCCTGCATACGATAGCTACTCAGGCAGTGACGAGGCAGGTCGTATTTGAGCGCTGTCCGTTTTCCTGAATGGCGAATGCTCGTGCAGTTCGTCCAGATAGGCCTGCACATGCACGGTTTCTTCATCCAGAAAACGATGTATGGCATCGGCAAACTCGGGTCGGGCGATCCAGTGTGCCGAATAGGTCGTTTGTGGCAGTAACCCGCGCGACAATTTGTGTTCGCCCTGGGCTCCACCTTCAAACAGGGCAATGCCGTGGTCGATGCAGTAGCGTATGCCCTGCATATAACAGGTTTCAAAATGCAGCCCGGGTATATATTCGTGCGCACCCCAATAACGACCGTACATTTTATTGTTGCCGATCATGTTCATGGCACAGGCTACCGGGGCTGCCTGGCGCTGCGCAATCACAAGGAGCAGGCTATCGGGCGCATGCTGCAGCAACTGACTGAAGAACGCCTCTGACAGATAGGGCTGGCGGCCACGTTCGTAATAAGTATTGCAATAGCAGGAAAAGAAAAACGACAGATCTTCAGCGGTAATCTGGTTGCCGCGCTTATATTCAAACGTGATATCGGCCTGAGCTACCTTGCGCGCTTCCTGGCGAATTTTCTTGCGTTTGTCATAAGTGAGGCTGGCCAGGAAGGCATCGAAATCGGCATAACCGGCATTGTTCCAGTGAAACTGGACGCTTTCGCGGACCATGTAGCCGGATTCGCGCAGCACGCTCAGATCATCCTGTTCGGGAAACAGCACGTGAATGGATGAGACCTGCAAGCGCCGTGCGACCTCAATTGCAGCGCGGGCGAGCACTTGCCTGGCCTGGGCGTTGCGTGCGATCAGGCGAGGACCGGTGACCGGTGAAAACGGGGCGGCGCACAGCAGTTTGGGATAGTATTCAAGGCCGTACTGGTCGAAGGCGCGGGCCCAGGCCATATCGAAGACAAATTCGCCCTGGGAATGGGTTTTCAGATACATCGGCATGAAACCGGCCGGTTGCCGGTGCTGATCGTATAGAATCAGGTGACATGGTTGCCAGCCAGTTCCCTCGCTGGTACAGCCGGTATTTTCCATGGCACGTAAAAATGCCGGAGAGATAAACGGATTATCGTCGGACCAGGCACGCCAGTCAAAGTCCGGCAGGTCTGCCAGCGAGTGCAGGAGTTCCACCTGCATGTTGTTTACGTCTTCAGATGACACTGCGTACCACCGTTTATTGCCACCACCACTTCAGACTCCTTGTATGACTACCACTGCATTCGATTCCGACAACAGGGTTGCGATTACCGCTGTTACCGGTTTTCTGGGTAGCGGAAAAACCCGCTATATCAACCAGCTGTTACAGCAACCCGGTATGGCCAACACGGTCGTGATCGTAAACGAAATCGGCCAACTGGGGATTGACCAGGCGAACTGGTCATTCGTGCAGCCTTCCACTATTCTACTAGAAGGCGGTTGCCTGTGCTGCCAGATGCAGGGTTCCATGAGCGCGACATTGCAGCGCCTGTTCACTGATGCCCTGGCGCGAACCATTCCCCGCTTCAATCGTATTATTGTAGAAACCAGCGGTCTGGCAGACGCGTCGGCGTTGCGATTTACCTTGCATAGTGATTTTTTTCTCAAGGAGCGTTTCTATTACAACGGCTGCATCTGTATCGTCGATGTTGTCAATGCCGATAAACAGAGCGCTTACATTGAATGGTCCCGGCAACTGGTGCAGGCTGATCTGGTCCTGCTGTCCGGCACCGATTGCGCTGCAGGTGACCAGGCACTGGGTGTAGCGCAACATGTATCAACCCTTACCGATGCGCCTGCAATGAGCATACCGCAATTTTTTGCGAACGAAAATACGCTTGATGTGCTGTCAAAGCTGCAGATATCACCAAGGCCGGGCACAGGATTCTCCCATTTTATGACAGGGCCGCTTGCCGGCGCCATTGTTACCAACCGCCGGGGGCTGGCGCAAGAGCAAGATTTGGCGCCCAATCGGGCTCATCAGCCACCAAAACCACAGTCATCGCTGCGACCTGTGCAGACGCATTCGGCCATAAAAATCGTGACGCTAGCGTTTACTCAGCCACTGCGGCGCAGCGTATTCAATCAGGCACTGGAGGTGATGCTCGCCGGACTGGGAACAACATTGATCAGGGCCAAGGCCTTGTTGCGTTTTGTCGATGATCCAGGTCTGTATCTTTTCAATATCGTGCATGCACAGCGATATCCCGCCCAGCGGTTGCGGGCTGCGCAAGAACAAGATCCGACAGCAATGGTGCTGTTCCTGGACGGCGCTACGCAACTGGCCAGATTGCCACAGGCAGAGGATTTTTATCGGCTATAGCAGCCGGACGTGATCGTTGTTGGCATAGTGTAACTGTGCTCACATCAATGGTCGCGTTGATTTGCCGGCAGGCACGTCGGTCCGGGCCATATTCGCTTTGATAGCTCACTTTGCTCGATCTTTTTGGGTATCGCATCGATTGATCGATGTGCATTATTGTTGTGCGTTGTCACTTCGTTTTTTCGTTGCGCTTTAACGCTACGGTATGCGCCTGCAGCTTGTCGATCTTTTTCCAGCAGGGCAGGCCATGGGTTCGCGGGGCGGGCAGCGATAAAACGGATCATAAAATGAATAACCGCAAGCTTTGCACCATCAGTTACTTGGCAGCAAAGCATG
The DNA here is from genome assembly GCF_004217095.1 of Advenella incenata. Lineage (GTDB taxonomy): Bacteria > Pseudomonadota > Gammaproteobacteria > Burkholderiales > Burkholderiaceae_B > Advenella > Advenella incenata. Next base: position 437,384 of record NZ_SHKO01000003.1, read on the forward strand.
CGGTATCGTACTTGAACGTGTATGTTCACTTCTGCGGGCCGATAGGCTGCGTCAATTCCCAAGTTGCTCAACATCAGGCCATTCAAACATCGAGTCGTTTGACCCTTGGCAACTTAGCCGTCGCGCAAGGTATGCCGATGGGTTTTGAGCGCTGCGTCTATCAGCGAACAGGACAGGTCGGATCAAACGTCGTTGTTGTGGCGAGACCAGAAGTCACTTACCTGCTTTTCTGCTTCCTCTTTGGTGCGACCATACTTTTCCTGCAGGATGCCTGCCAGTTTCTGGGCGCTACCATTGACCTGAGCGACATCGTCGTCAGTCAATTCTCCCCATGTCTGTTTTACAGAGCCTTTGACCTGTTCCCACTTACCGGCTGCAATATCTTTATTCATACTGTGCTCCTGTTTCAGTTGATGTAAAAATCAGTGTGAGACACGCTGATCACTTGAGTCTTTAGCGTAGCACGCACGATGGCGTGCTAACTGTCATGGATGTAACGTGCGGTAAACGATCGCGATAATGGCATGCGCATCAAGCAAACGTGGCCATGCCAATTGTGTTTATTGCGCAAATCTGAAGACCCCTGCTATACAACGGTGTGCTGCATCTTTCGGCGTTGCCTGCCGGGACATAAATGTGCCGGCATAAGCGACCAATAGAAATAGTTACAAGAATCTGCATTACAGGCATGCGCGCGTTCGGATCGCATTTGTGTATTCGATTTGCATATTTATCTTGCAAGTCTCATCGGCAAAATCTCATCTGCACAGTTTCATTGCGTCTCCTGGGCGCTCGGAATAGGGCTGAGGATAAATCAATCCGGTGAGCAGCCAAGCTTTTGCGCCAGACCAAGCATATCCCGCGCTACGATGTCCCACTCCTGTTCTGGCACCAGGTCTTTGGTTTGCTGATGGCCATGCTCGGTCGTGCGAGGAATGAAAGCAGTGCGCATGCCGCAAAGACGTGCTGCGGCAAGATCACTGTTGTGCGCCGCCACCATGCAAATCTGCTCGGGCGGCAGATCCAGAATCTCTGCTGTTCGTAAATAGGCTTCGGGTGCAGGCTTATAAGCCTGGGCCGTTTCGGCGCCAAGAATGGCGTCCCACGGCAAGCCGGCCCGTTTGGCCATATCAAGCATCAGCCGGATATTGCCGTTCGATAACGGCGCAATAATATAGCGCCCTTTGAGCCGGGTCAGCCCTGGCACAGAGTCGGGCCACGGATCCAGCCGGTGCCAGGCCAGATTAAGCTGGGTCAGTGCATCCGCAGGCACGCTGGCGGTGGTCACGCCAAAGGTTGCCAGCGTTTTTTCCAGACTCTCCCGGTGCAGCACATCCAGCCGGGTAAACGGGCGTCTGCCACTGCGCACTTCTTCCATTGAGGGTGAGTAATGACCGCGCCAGACATCGGCAAAAGCAGCCGGATCAATGGCTGTTAGTACATGCTTGCGCGCAAATTCAGCCACCTGGCTGATTACACCACTGCGCCAGTCTACAACCGTTCCAAAAACATCGAACACCAGTGCGCGCAAATCAAGCTCTATTGCATCTGTCATAGTTTATTTCCTCTGAAACCGGGTTAAGCGGGTGCCACATGGCGCACAAAATGTACTGCATGACATGCTAGCCAATGTACTACATTGTCCGGCTGGATGGTGCCAGAGGCTCATTGTTCAAATGCAGACAGCGGTCCGGCAATCAGATTTGCCGGTATGCATTGCCTCTGAAAACGCATGCGATAGCGTGGACAGACGAACGAAGGTACGCGCACGCTGTGCTCATTACATCCTGAATTTTCTATGTAAATGTACTCGTCTTTCGGCATTTACGGATTTTTTGAGCGGATCAGAATCACTAGAATTATTTTGCCGCCGCAGGACCCAAATCTGGATTCGGATGAACGGATCGGTCATATATGCGCTGGCGCAAATGTTGATTCACTCAGAGAGATAATTTGTATGTGTAGACACAAGAAAACCATACCACACGTGGTCGCCATGACGCTTGCATCCATGTTGCTGTTTAGCCAGCACGCTGGCGCGGAGCAGAGCGAGCCGACGTATACCACGCTCGGCTATGAAGCCGAGGCTTTTGGCGCAGGCGCGGTAGCTATCGGTTGGGGTGCAACGGCACGGGGAAAGGGCAGCATTGCCATTGGCTCAAAAGGCGAGGTAATCAGTTTAAACGACGCATTTGCCACGGGCGGTGGCATCGCCATAGGCGGTGGTTCCCGATCCACAACCAACGGTGATGTCAATTTTGGTTCGCGCACACTGTCGGGGCTGCGTGATGGCGTCAGCGATGACGAGGCGGTCACCATGCGTCAAATGAAAGCGGCGCAAGCCTATACCGATACTGTAAAAAATGATCTGCTCAGGATGCTCGATCCGGCCGGTTCGCCGATGCTGGCGCAAGCCAAGGCCTATTCCGATCTGTCCAAAACCCAGGCCATTGCTGCCGCCAATGCATATAGCGATGCTGTAAAGAAAGAAACCATTGCGACCGCCAATGCATATAGCGACGCTGTAAAGAAAGAAACCATTGTGCAGGGTAAAAAGCAAGCAGAGCAGATCATTGCGGCCGGGCGCGCGCAGTATGATACAAAGCTGTTGGCACAGGCAAGATCGTACTCGGATCGAGAGAACCAGATCACATTGGAAAATGCCAATGCGTACAGTGAGAAAGTAGGGCGCGCGGTCCTCTCTAGTGCGAACGCGTTCACAGAACTTCGCAGCAGGCAGGCCCAGGACAATGCGGTGCAGTTGTCCAGGCAATATACAGACCGGCGCGTGGACCAATTGCAGTCGCAAATTAAAAAATTCCGCCGACGGGCCAATGCAGGTATTTCCGGTGCAATGGCAATGACCACCTTGACGCCACCGCCGACGGGTGCGAACACCTCTTTTGGGATGGCGATGGCAAGCTACAGAAATCAAGTGGCACTGGCCTCTGGTGTCACCTTCAGGACGGGAAAGAATAGCAATCTGCGCCTGAATACCTCATGGGATTCCGCTGGCGGTATAGGCGCGGCGGCCGGTTTTAATGTAGCCTGGTAGTCAGGACACAAGGTGTGCGTAACGACACCTGTCAGCTTTTTGGCTGGTGATTTCCCGTAAAAGGTGATTCTGGGAACTTGTCGCCAGAGAAAAATTCGACTGGCGACAAGGCGCTTGCCGCAGGTGGTGTACAAGCAGATGAACCGCATCATGGCGTTTTTTTCATAATGAAAACGGTTCAATAGTGGCTTTTTCACCATAAAGCTGGCAATTGTATATAAGTGAAATCAAATTTACATTTATGATATCAATAGTCGCAGGTTCGTCGCTAAGATGACCATATTTAACCCATGGGGAATCCATAATGAAAAAAATGATTGCGTTTCTTGGCCTTTCTGTCGTTTTCCTGGCTGGCTGTACGGCCCGGGGACCTTCTGTTTCAGTCGATCCAGGCGGTATTTATCCATATGGCTATGATGGCGGTGGCCATCATAGGGGCGGTGGCGGCGGCGGTCGTTTTTGCCCTCCAGGACAAGCCAAGAAAGGTAACTGCTAAATTTCGAGTGCTTGCCATGGCATAAAGCCCGTTTATAGGACGGGCTTTTTTTTAACTTTTTCCAGTGCGTTGTGTCCGGGCACGCACGATCTGACACGATACTAAATCATGGCATTTGGCAAAAAAGGAGGCAGCATTGACCCAGGTCTTCTGCCTGCAAAGGTGTGCGCATATATGGCTCATGCAATTTTAGTGCGCAGGCCGTAACTGGTCCCTTTGTTAATCTATTAATTGAGCAGACACCGTTATTGAACAGGCGCCTTCCCAAGATGCGTCTCGCGCAAGGGGAGATGGCGACCCCCTGTATTTGAACAATCTATTCACCTGATTGACCCAGAACATTGTCCGGCATCAAGTCCGGGAAAAATGGGTTGGGCTACAATAACAAATTCAGATAATAGTCAATATAAGGAAATTGGCATGATAGACGACATCTCTTCCAAACCTTACGGCGTGCCCAAATTATGGGACGGTTATGGGTTTCCGTTTGTTTTTATTCCAGCTCTGGTCGGTGCCTGTGTGGTGCTGTTACTTATCGAGCAGCTTTTTTCCTGAATAAATGTGCGCGTTGCGCCACGGGCGTTCTATCGCAAAAAAAGCCAACGCTTTTTCGTTCCTCATAAGAAACGATTAAATAGGACGTAGGGGTCAATCGGGTGGTTCAAGCAGGCGTTCGATATCTCCAAATACCGCCTGCCATTCCTGTGGCGATAGATCAAAGAAGTTAAAACTGCGCAGCAGGAAAGCGCCTTCGTTGGCGATAAAGGCCAGCCGGGCATTGCGTCCTTGTTCAGTGGAAAAATCCAGCCCCTGCAATTGCCTGGCGTACCAGGCGCGAGTGTCGGCCAGCTGGTCGGAGTTCGGAATCAGGCCGGCAAGCATGGCGGCAAAACGAGACTCATCCTGTACATCAGCCTCTCGGGTGACCTTTATGTGGGCGCGTACGTGCGCCAGCGCATCAGTATTGCCGCCTGCAGCCTGCGCAACCTCGGCGTCAAAATGATCACTCCAGCGCATGATCATCGCCTTGATCAGGCCCTCCTTATTACCGAAACAATACTGTACGCCGCCCTTGGTAATATTAGCGGCCCGGGCCAGCGCGTCCATCGTCAGGCCGGCGACACCGTGCTGTGCAACAATTGTCTCTGCTATGTCCAGCAACTTTTCTCGGTCAATTGAACGCGGCCTGCCCGCAGTTTGTGGTTTGTTGTCTTTCATATCAATAATTACTTTCCATACGTATGGATTTATATTATAGTACATCTCTTGATTCCCACAAGGAATAATTTGATTCCATACAAAGCAGACATATCGGACAGGATCGAACGCACACGTTGGTGCTATCCAGTATGTGACTGCAATGCGCTGGGCCTTTACTCATGGCCCTTGGCGCGAACGGATTTTTTATCATGACTGCAAACCTCAAACATTCACATAACCGGTGGCTCATACTGGCTATCGTTTCCAGCGCGCTGTTTCTTATTGTCATTGACATGACGGTGCTTTACACCGCCTTGCCGCGTCTGACGCATGATCTGCAGACCAGTACTTCACAGAAGCTATGGATCATCAATGCCTATCCATTGGTGGTTGCCGGTCTGCTGCCGGGCCTGGGTACGCTGGGTGACCGTCTGGGACACAAACAACTTTTTCTTAACGGTTTACTGGTGTTTGGGGTGGCATCGGTGGTTGCCGCTTTCGCGCCTGGCTCCGAAGTGCTGATAGCAAGCCGTGTATTGCTTGCCGTGGGCGCTGCCATGATGATGCCGGCAACATTGTCGATTATTCGACTGACCTTTGATGATGATAAGGAACGCGCCTTTGCCATTGGTATCTGGGCCGCTGTCGCGTCGGGCGGCGCCGCGTTCGGGCCGGTGGTCGGAGGTATTTTACTGGAGTTTTTCTGGTGGGGTTCGGTCTTTCTGATCAACGTGCCGGTGGTCGTGATCGCCTTTGTGCTGGGCGCACGCGTTCTGGAACAGCGGCCGGGTGATAAGACGCGAGAATGGGATCTGATCAGTTCCGGGCAAATCATGGTTGCTTTAATTTGCCTGACCTACGCGATCAAGGAGCTGGGAAAACCGCAGGCTGACTGGATGGCATTTGTTATTACGCTTGCGCTCGGAGCTGGTGCTTTGGCCCTTTTTTTACGTCGGCAAAAGCGCAGCGCGGCACCCTTGATTGACCTTGGCTTGTTTCGCAATAAACAGTTTCTGCTTGGTGTTATCGCCGCATCTGTTATGTCGGCGACCCTCATTGGATTCGAACTTGTCTTTAGCCAGCGGTTACAACTGGTAAGCGGCTACTCACCCTTGCAGGCCGGTCTGTTAATTCTGCCAATTCCACTTGCTGCCTTTTTTGCCGGACCACTAATGGGGTCGCTGCAGCCAAAGCTGGGCACGGCTCGCCTGCTGTGGCTTTCACTGTTGGTCTCGGGTGTCGGTTCGCTTTGGTATCTGTTTGTTTTCGATGGCGCCGTACTATGGTGGTCAGTGGCTCTGGCGGTCTTTGGTTTTGGCGCGGGCGCGGCGATCACCGGCGCGTCCACTGCCATTATCAACAATGCTCCGGCCAGCAGGGCTGGAATGGCCGCGTCAATCGAAGAGGTGGCCTATGAGCTGGGTGGTGCGATGGGAGTCACTATTTTCGGCAGTATCATGTCTGTGATTTATACGATGAAATTGGTGCTGCCCGCCGATTCTTTACTGCCGGATGTTGTACGTGATAGCCTGGATCAGGCGCATCTGGTGGCAGAGCAACTACCGGCCGAACAGGGCGAATGGCTGCTGTCGATTGCCTTCGCTTCATTTGACTCCGCCTTTATCTGGGTGGTAATGGGGGTGACTGCTATGCTGTTTGTGACCGCTGGTGTCATCTATCTTGTGAATTTGCGGTCAGCAGCAGCAGCGGGTTCTGCTACACGTCATTAACAACCAGTGCAAGCGCAACACTGTACGGCAGGCGCGTATACACAAGAGATGAACCAAAAAGTGAATTGCTTGGCGTAGCACGTGGTGAGCCTAAGAGGAATCTATTTGGCACTATTCTACTGACCAAATATCGCGCAAACACCATAGCGAAGGAGTCATTTAACGAGCTTTATGATTATGGGCAACAGATGCCAGTTGTGTAATTTGCCCAAGCTCTGAATAAAGATTTCCTCCGAGTCTGGCCATTAAACCCGCATCTATCGACCTGAAATGCCCGGCGGCATCGAGCAAGTGCGAGGCGACATAAAGTCCGGTAACTCTGCCGATGACGGCTGTGCAACCCAGATCGTCGGGCAGTTCGGGACGAATCCTGACCAGTGTGAGTAAACGGCATTCGAGTGCGGCCGGTGTTCCGTCGACACGCGGAGCTTGTACGGTTTCACTGCGTATTGCAGGCAGATTGACCATGTCAAATTCATTGACTCCATATGGGGCAGGCTCCGAGGTTACATGCATGCTTTCAAGAAACGCTCTGGAGACCATGTTTATTACGTATTCTTTAGAACTGCGTATATTTCGAAGGGTGTCCTTTTCTCGTCGGTCGACGGGGTTCACACAAGAAAAGATCACGGTTGGAGGGCTACTGGAAAGTAGGGTGAAATACGAAAATGGAGCGAGGTTGATAGTCCCGTCTATGCTTGACGAGCTTACCCAGGCAATAGGTCGTGGTGCCACAATTGCGTTGAAAATCGATGGTTTTACCAAACGAGAATTTCTAAGGTCGAAAAACATTTTTTCTCACTGAGGCTTAATGCCGGCATTTTTAACAATTTCGGCCCATTTGCTGTTTTCAGAAATTTGAAATTGCATCAGTTCGGTGGGGGACATTGGCATCGGAGTAGCACCGGTATTGCGAAACAATTGTGCAAGACGATCCGATGAGACTGCCTTGGTGAGTGCAATATTGAGACGCTCCACAATTGGCGTGGGCGTTCCGGCAGGAGCCCACATTCCGACCCACCAGGTCAGACTATAATTTTCCACTCCTGCCTCCTGCATCGTAGGTACATCGGGCAGCACGAGGGCGCGTGTGCCGCCGGAAACAGCCAGGGCGCGCAATTTACCCGCCTTGACCATTGGCGCCGAGGTATTCAAGTCAGCAAACATTGTGTCAAATTCCCCGCCAATAAGATCGGTCGTCGCCTGGGGGTTGGTTTTGTATGGGATCTCCAGCAGTCGGGTGTGGGTCAATTGACTATATAGCGCCATTGCGATACGTGGCGTGGTTCCGGCCCACCCATAGGTCAGCTTTCCAGGTTCCCGTCTGGCTTTTGCTGTGAGTTCAGCAACAGAATGGATCGTTGAAGTTGCTGGTACGAGTAACACCATAGCACCAGCGCCAATCCCTCCGATGGGGGCAAAATCCTTGACATAATCGTAGGGCAGATCCCGATATAAGCTTTGATTCGCAGCATGGGTTGCATTGGTTCCTACCAAAATGGTGTATCCGTCGTTTTTAGCCTTCGCGACATGATTGGCGGCAATCCCACCCCCTGCTCCAGGTCTGGGTTCAACGACAACAGCCTGCCCGAGTATGTCGGACATGTCATCGGCTATTGCTCGCGCCACCGCGTCGATTGCGCCGACACAGCACATCACCATGTGAATCTGCTTTTCTGGATATATTGCCTGTGCCTGAACTGGTAGACAAAGGGCTAAGCAGACCAGTACCGAGCTGGAAAAATGAGCAAGATTTTTACTTAGGCGCATGAGGGCTCTTTTCTAGTGAATGATTAATGCATTAATAGGGATCAAGTGATTGAAAAAATAAATGTATTGCTGCTTTCACTTATCTCATTCGACGAACTTCAGTGTGCTCCATTCGTAAAAGAATACATGTGAGTTTTGATTCTCGGCCAGGACAGTTTGCCAGGTCGCGTTACCGCGCCAGTTCGATGTGAAAACGAATTGATGACTGAAAAATTCAGATTGTGTTTTTTACTTGTTGCATTAGCGCAATCTTGCCTCTGGAAAGCGTTTTTGTCCAATCGCCAATCTGGTCTTTTCGCTGGCTGGAATGTGCATTGCAGCGATTGCTGTAGCGCTTTGAACAATGAAATCGTGCATCCAGCAGCGTGGGCTTTGCAAATGACTTATTTGTCTTTGTGTTTCAAGCTGTTCTTCGCGTTCGAGAGTGCTTGGTCATGCGAAGGATTATCCAATTGCTGCAGGCGGGTACTCACGTTTCGTGCCAGTTCCTGCAGATCCGCAAGATAGGTGGCAATCGCTTTTTTATCAGTCAGGACTGACGAAAAAAAAGTCAGGCCAACTGTGGCAACGACTCGGTTTTGAACGAGAATCGGAACGGCGATCGTTTGCGACACCGGCCGGACTGTCCTGCTTCTTGTGGCATAGCCATTGCTGCGTATATCCTGGAGTAAAGCCTGGAAGGCTACCCGATCACGAGTAGGTGCATCTTCCACATTATTCGAGAGGGTGAGGGCGTCAAGTATAATTTCCTGCTCCTCATTGTCACAAAACGCCAGATATGCGCGTCCTAATGCCCGGCTAGCCAGACTCAGACGCATGTTGATCGATGAATGTAATAACGCCAGCGGAGACAGCGGAATGGTGCTGTAGCGAACCACCACCGCATTGTCTTCAAAAACGGCGATCGCCATTGGCCACTTGACCTTCAATGTCATTGCATCCATGAGCGACATGGCAGCCTCGACAATTTGAGGCTCACTATGATAGCCAGAGGACAAAGATCGGACTTCCGAAGTCAAGTAATAGGCTCCGTGTTGCGGCGCGTGTCGCACCAGCAGCAGATCCTCGAGCGTTCTCAGCAGACGTACGATGGTAGGCTTGGGTAGGCTGGTCTGAAGGTGCAGCATATCTATTGTCGAGACGGGTTGACGATTCATGGCCTGTAAGATGCCGATGGCGCGCGCAACGGAGCGAACGGATTGAGATGAGCTCAAAACAGATTCCTGCAAAAAATTGACGGCGTATTTCGATTTATCCAGGCTCGGCCTTTAATCGTGTCTCTTGAAAACCCGGTCAGGTTTTATATTACACGACCAGGCAGGATGCGGCCGCTTTTGCGGCTTGACGCAATAAGGATTGATCGGATCCCACGACAATCCAGTTCGCTCCTAGTGCTGCATAGGTATCTCGCTCTGTAACATTGCCCACTGCGATGCCGGCAATCTTTCCAGCCGCTCGGGCACTTTTCATGGCGTGCTCAGTCGCGCGCGTGACGAGCGCATGTTTCGGATCGTCAAGTCCAAAGGACAGGGCAAGGTCTGCGCGGCCTATAAAAATGCCGTCGATGCCGTCAACAGACAATATATCCTCAATTGAATCGACTGCAGCTTTACTTTCGATCTGGGCAATGATCAAGGTGCCTTCTGCGTCGCTTAAGCACTGTTGCATGCTAAGCGTCCCGTAACGGGCTGAACGCGGCGAGCTTGAAAAGCCTCGCTCGCCATCACGGTAGCGCGATTTACCTACAATAGCACGCGCCTGCTGGGCATTATCGACATGTGGTACAAGCAAGCCCGCTGCACCTATATCAAGTACCGAAAGAATAGTTGAGGCGGCCGTATCAGGGATACGGACCATCAATGGCCAGTTTGCCGCTCTCCCGGCAAGCATAAGCAGATCAAGCGCAGATCTGTCCAGGGGGGCATGCTCGGCATCCAGGACACCGAAATCGAGCGAACTGAGACCTAGAATTTCAACGACATGTGCGGAACTTGATTTGATGAATGTCCCGATCTGTGCTCGATTAGTAGATGGTTTTGATAGTTTCATATATAGTTTGTTCGGTGTAAGCGGTGATGTTTTTGAGAAACACTCAAGCGAGCCTATTTTATTTTCATTCCCATATCCTGCATGAGCTTGGTAAAGAATTGGTCTTCCTCTTCTACTGCATGACCGTAGTCTGCAGGGTTTAAAAACTCAATTTCGTTGTAGCTCTTTTGCATCAGGTCAATGTAGCGAGGGTCTTTGATCGCATATTCAACGGCGCCGGAAAATTTGTTAACAATATCCGGGGGGGTACCATGCGGCATGAAGAAACCGTAGCGTGCTACCACAGCAATGTCTACGCCTTGTTCACGCATCGTTGGGACATCTGGTGAAGGAGCAAAGCGCTGCGCACTGGTAACAGCCAAAGCGATTATTTTTCCGTCCTGCGTTTGTGGCATGATAAGGCTTGGTGTGGCAATGGCTGTTTCGACGATGCCAGAGAGCAATGCGGTTGTGGCGGGCCCGCCACCCTGGTACGGTATTTCCTCAATTGTTATTCCGGCGACAGCGGCCATGGCATCGGCTGCCATTTGTGTTGATGTGCCATGTCCGGGAGAGGCGTATCGGATTTTGCCAGGCGCAGCGCGTGCCCGAGCCAGAAAATCCTTGAAGTTTTTGATGCCCGATCGCTCATGAGTGACCAGGGTGAATGGAATTGCGATGACATTAGCCACTGGCGCAAAACTTTTCCAGGTATAGGTGGCTCCTGTTATTTTGGGAGCGGTAACAATTGCTCCGCTACCGGCAAACAGCACTGTATAACCGTCCGGTTTGCCGGAAGCCACCCGGGAGGAGCCGACAACACCACCTGCACCACCCACATTTTCGACTACAACAGCTTGGCCAAGTTTTTCCTGTAAGCGCTCTTGTAGTGGTCGGATGTAATGATCGGATCCACCCGCAGCGTAAGGTACGATGATCCGAATGGGTCTCGTCGGATATTCACTGGCAGCACAAGCGGCCAGGGGGATTAAGGACGCTGCGGTTAAAGTCCAATAACGTATCAGATTCAAGGCGTCTCCTTTTGGCATTTATAGTGTTGTCAATTTGCACTGATCTTTTATAAAAATGAGTATACGGACGCGCAGGTGGCGCACCAAGCACTCTGTTTGAGCTTTCCGTCAGACGAAATATATTCTCGGCGCCGTAGCGGTAATGAGTCTAGTTCAGTAGCATTGGAATGGATCATGTTGAATCTTTCCATTTGAGGACAAAATGCAGAAAATGCTTTCAATAAGACAGGAGCTTGAGGCGCTGGCCGTTGACTATTGGTATGAAGTAGATGCCAATGGCGGGGTGCGGGCACATGAGTTTTATACCGCAGACGCGATCTTCTCCACGAGTATGAAGACGCGACAGGGGCAGGCGCAGATACAGGATTTTTACCGTATACGCAGGCAACGGGGCCCGCGTCTGTCTTTACATATCGTGCAAAATTTTCGACTTGAACAGGTACAGGACCAGCAGGCACGCTGCGGCTATATTATGAGTTTATATGCGGCCGACGGCGAGCCCGTGCTGCCTTCGCGACCGCCTATCATGATTGCGGCGGTCAAAGAGACATTGCTGCGCCAGCCCGACCTTTCATGGCGCTACAGTGTACGCACATTGACCGCATTGTTTCGTGACGACACGCCGACCACTGGATAAGAGCAAAGGCGGACGGGTTATGCTTCAGCGGTGTAGTCACCGGCGTTATAGACCCATCCTTTGGCAATAAAATCACCGCGTGGGGGCGAAAATATGTCCACAAGCACGTGCTGGTCCTGACCGACTCCCTCAGACGTATGTATAAGGTAAACCGGGATGACGAGCAGTGATGGGGATGACGCGTCACAGTGTTCATCGTCCTGCCAGAGATTGGCGTCTTTGCCCCACTTCACTCGTAAATGGTGTTTATAGTGGCCCTTGATAGCCAGTGATCCCTGCTCGTGATTGGCGTGGCTGTGCGGACTCAATTGGGTGCGCGAACGAGGGCCATCGTAATCCACCCAGTTGATGCTGAGCGTTTCTGTCTGGAACATTTTCAGACGGGGATTGTCCGCGGGCGCAGCAATATCGTTCAGCTGCAGCACCTGGACTGCGTCGAGACGGGTCAGGCGTCGATAAGGTTTTCCCACTGGGTTTACTCGTGGGTCCGGATCCAAATAGGCCGCCGCGTTCAGCATTTTTTTCAGATCAATATCGTCGCGTGATGAGGCAATGACGCAGTAGCGACCACCGCGTTGTAGCGTGATCGAATAGGGGCCGGCTGGTACGATGCAAATCGAGCCTGCCGCTGCGGTTACCGCAGGCTTTTGCTCCTGATGGATCGTGCCGCCTGCTTCGGGCATGAGAACCAATGTCTCGTGTATGCTTTGCACAGAGGTCGTTTCACCGTCGGCGTCGGCTTCGAGCCATTCCACGATGAAATTTTGCCCCCGCATCAGCCACCGTCGCAGGCCCCCGACCTGTTCTGATGAGGCCTCATCGAAGATTTGGAAACTGCGTTTGCGTACACTGAACGGGCTCATGGTCTGGTCTGGGGATGATTGCATGTTGTTAACCTTGATAAATAAACTGCGGATCAATTAGATTGGCCTGCACGGCGAAAGGGCGCGGGCATTTGCAATACAGTACCAACAGTGGCGTAGTCGATCCCGCCCAGGCGCGTTATTGGCCTGGCCTTGCCCGAATCGAAGCGACCATCTTCTGTCATGTATTGTTCGTCCATATGTATGCCCACCACGCGTCCTAATACCATGCTGCTGCGCGTTTCTCCTGGATGTGCTGGCAATATCTCGACGATCTGCAAAAGCTGGCATTCCAGATTGGCGGGGGCCGCCGCGACACGTGGCGGGCGTACGAAAACTGAGGGCGCCTTTTCCAGCCCCGCCAGTTCAAACTCATCGATATGCTGAGGGCAGGGCGTGGATGTCAGATTCATCGCTTCGCGCAAGTCCCAGGAAACGAGGTTGGTCACAAATTCCTTTGTATCCCTTACATTGGCCAATGTGTCTTTTTCAAGTCGATCGTCCGGCGTGTTACACGAGAACATCACGACGGCCGGAGCGGTCGAAACCAGATTGAATTGAGAAAAGGGGGCCAGATTGACCTTGCCTGAACTGCTGATCGTACTGATCCACCCGATAGGGCGGGGTGCGACGATTGCATTGAACAACGAGCGTTTAAAGCCGGGTGCGGTAAGAGGATCCAGAAACATCTATATTTCCTTGATGCCAAAAATTCGGGCCGGGTTATCCCAGAGCACCTTGCGCTGGTCCGCCATGTCCGGGAACCAGTGGGAAAGCATATTGAGCTCCGGTCCGTAATCGATGCGCGTTTTAGCGCGCAGAAAGGGCCAGTCTGATCCCCAGATACAACGGTCCTCTGAATAAGCCTCGATGAGCTTTGCAACATAGGGCTCCACATCGTGATAAGGCCAGCCTTGTACGGAGAAACGAAATAGCCCCGACAGCTTGATGATAGCGTTGTGTGATCGTCCCAGTTCCAGCAGTGCCTGAAATCCGGGTTGATTAACACCCTTTTCCAATATAGGGCGACCACAATGGTCAATCACGATAGGCGATCGGCATACCCGCAATATATCGAATGCAGCCAGCAAGTGGGCTTCTTCGTGGTAATGAATCTGTACGATAAGGTCGCGCTCTTCGGCCAGCGAAAGCAGTCTTGCGCCGCCAGCGCCGGTTAGCGCCGGACTGGCCGGAAAACTCAAATTGAAGCGTATTCCAACGACACCTGCATATATCATGGCGTCCAGTTGCGCCTCGGTGATGTCGTGGGGAACGACGGCGATACCCTTGAAGCGTCCGTTGGAGGCGCCAATGATATCCAGCATATTTCGGTTATCGACACCGTATCCACCAAGAGGATTGATGAGCACGGCATGGCTTATTCCATGCGCATCCAGGACCGCAGCATAGTGTTGGGCCGATCCCGTTTCGTTGGCCAGTATTGAAAATCCGCTGCTCTCGGCAAGCGGGTACCTGCTCAGGTCATAAACGTGGGCGTGTGTATCGACAGAAAATGACGGTGTATCGTCTCGTACTTCAGTGAAAATCATAATGAACTGGCCTAGTGTGAGCTGATGCTCAAATGGATCGATTCAGTTTAGAAGCAGGCATCGGCAGGGTCAATATCAAGTTGTGCGCTTTTCACTTGGCGAAAAGACATGCCGGCCGGCTGAACATTACAGCTATGAATTAACAGGGGATAGGGGCTGTTGCAGGTTCTACGAAAAATAGAGTTGCAATGCCGTTTCACCCGCAATCTTGCGTCGTGCTTGTTCATCGGGCACCCAGCTTTTAAACGCAGCAATGGTATCGGCATAACTGATTCTTTCTTCAAAGGCGGCAAAAGGCCAATCGCTGCCCCATAATAGCCGTTCGGGCCCGGCCGATTTGAGAAGCTGGGCAGCGCATTGCCGCGCGAGTTCCTGAGAAGCAAGCCTGAATCCGGCGGACAATTTGACCCATGTGTTGCCCTTGTCAATTGACTGCAGTATTGCCTGGAACCCGGCCGAGGTGAGCCCATGTTCCTGATCAGGCCGCCCGAAATGATCGATCACGACTTTGACGTTGGCTTGTTCGAGCAAACGGATTGTCTGCGGCAGGCGATGGCAGTCATCGTGCACATGCACATGCCAGTCCAGATCCGCCACTCGTTTGAGCAATCTGCGATATTCTGTAGAGTTCAGATCTGGACGGTCTTTGACGTTGCGCCACTGCAGACGTATTCCTACCACGCCATCATTTTTCATCCGTTCAAGTGTATACATGTCAAGCTGGGGATGGGCAATGATTGTGGTGCGCAGCCGGGGGTGTCGACGACAGGCTCTGATGTGGTAATCGTTGTAGTCGCCATAGATGCTGGCCGCAGCGAGCACGGCGAACTGTACCCCATGTTCGTCCAGGACCGATAGGTATCGTTCAACGCTTGCATCCTGCGTCGGCGCATGCCAGGCATTCGCGTTCAGAGGCATATCCAGGGTATACAGGTGTGCGTGAGTATCTACAAGCGGGGCTTCGGGCCGTAAGGGGGACAAGGGCGACAAAGACATGGTGATCACTTATTGATGGTGGATGAAAGATTTCTTGCAACTGTTTGCCATTTTGCCAGTTCGGCCAAGATGAACTGACCAAATTGGGCGGCGTCGCCACCCAAAGGGCGTAATCCTATCTTGTCCAGTCTGGAGCGAGCGTCCTGGCTATTTAAAAATTTATTGCCTTGCCCATTCAGTGTGTCAATGATACCCGCCGGTAAGCCTGCAGGACCTGCCAGCCCGATCCATCCGGTTGCCGAGGTCGGAATGCCAGCTTCACGCAGTGTTGGAGTGTCAGGTAGTGAAGGGTCGCGCGTCTCACCCAAAGAGGCAATCGCACGCGCTTTTCCGGACTGGATTTGGGTCAAATAAGTGGGTACGAGATCTATACTGAAATCGACAACGCCTGCGATAAGGTCGTTCATGGCTGGTGTTGAGCCTTTATAGGGAACGTGTAATATTTTTGTGCCAGTCTGAACCTGAATCATCTCGCCTGCCATGTGGCCCATGGAACCCTTACCAGCGGTAGCATAGGTATATTTCCCAGGTGCATGCATGACGGTTGCAATAAATTGATCCATCGTCGCTATCGGTACAGAGGGGTGAGCAACCAGTACGAGAGGTGCCTGCGCGACCAATAGTATTGGCGCGAAATCGCGGACTGGATCAAATGGTGTGTTTGTGTACACCAGCTTGTTCAGCGATAGCGGGCCTGTGGTTGACAGGAGCAGCGTATAGCCGTCGGCAGCTGCTTTGGCAACAAATGCGGCACCGATATTGCCATTAGCTCCTGCACGATTCTCTACGATAAAGGGCTGGCCCAGCGTGTTCGAAAAATAGTCTGCCATCATCCGGGCAAGCACGTCTGTAGATCCACCGACAGGGTAAGGAACGATCAGACGCACCGGTTTGTCTGGCCAAGTCGACTGTGCCCAAGCACAGGAAAAAGCAAGGGCCGATAAAAGAAAAAATAGCGTTAGCAACGGTTTTCTTGCAAAGCGATTGCAAGCAGATATTCGCCTGGGTGAAAGGGTTGAAATACTCAATTTTTGTCTCCGTCTGATTTCGAACTAGATCGGGCATTCTATCGTTATCGGATTTTTTAGACGATGTGATAGATTGCATGTTTTGTCAGGCGGAATGATCAATATCGTGCCTGACCGTCGACGCTGAGGGCTTTATTGAGCGCCAAGATTGATGGCGCTGGCAACCTCCCCATAGATCTTGAGTTCTTTTTTTAATCGTTGGGAAAACTGGTCGGGGGTCAAGGGTTCGGCAGCGACACTTCCTTGGGTAAGCAAGGCGTTTTTGAACGCTTCTTTTTGAATAATTTCGTTTACATCAGCATTGATCTTAAATACTATTTCAGGCGGCGTATCTGCCGGAGCCAGCAATCCATGCCACGTGCTGACTATAAAGTCTGGTACACCGCTTTCGGCAAAAGTGGGAACATTCGGAAGTTGCTTGAAGCGCTGATTTGAGGCAACAGCCAGGGCACGCAGTTTTCCCTGTTCGATAAAATTCATTACGCTGCCGGTGGAAGGAATCGACATATCTACTACACCGCCGATCAAATCCGTCATTCCTTGCGCGGCTCCTTTATAAGGCACATGCATGATGCGGGTGCCCGTTTTCAATTTGAACATTTCACCGGCCAGATGCGGAATACCTCCGATTCCCTGCGATGCATAGCTAAATTGCTCCGGTGCTGCTTTTACGGCGGTTATAAACTGGTCCAGGGTTTGATAGGGCGCATCGGCTTTGACTACCAGTATATTACTAACGTCGACGGTCATCGCGACAGGTGAAAACGATTTTTCAACGTCATATCGCAAATCTTTGTTAACGAATTTATTCAGATTATGGCTTGTTGCTGTTACCAGAATGGTGTAGCCGTCCGGTTTGGCATTGGCGACGGCGGTGGCTGCAATTGTGCCGTTGGCGCCCGGGCGGTTATCTACAACAATGGGTTGCCCCCAGCGCTTTGATAATTCCTGCGCTAACAGGCGAGCCGACTGGTCAATGGCGCCGCCGGGACTGTATCCCACAATGAAGGTGACTGTGTGGTTGGGAAAATTTTGCGCGAGGGATGCGCCGCAAAAGATGGCTGCGCACAGGGTTAAAACAGGTGCGAAAAAACGAACTGATCGTATCCGGTTATTCATGTGGCATGTTCTCTTTGTATGGATTTTAGTTTGTTGACAAGCTCGTGGTCACTATGTTTGCGCTCTTGACTCTTGCGTTGAAGCGGCTTGAACGTTGGTACGAAACAGGCATGGGCCGGCCGCGACCGTCGTTGGCCAATTGGCAAGCCCACCGGCTGTGGGAGCACAAGAATCGACCGTGTTCCCACGTGGTCGCAGTTCTTGGAATCCGGGCACGGCGTCGTCGAAGAATGAGTAAACTTGAAGTGGCCGGCCGTCGTAGGCACCATTGATGACACGGCTTAGTGTAGGAGCGGTGTGTAAAGTGCGTCAACGCCGGACTTCGAACTTTCCGTAGCGTGGAACACATCCCCACGATGATTGCGCGTTTGCAATACCTTACCCAATAGCATATCGGCTCAAATGACCGACCGTGAGGGAGTTTCCGCGAGGTGAGGTTAGAGGGCGTCTAAACTGACGCCCTTCACAGGAATTCTGCGGGCATTATCGGGCAAAACATTCAGAGTGTTATAGCCTTGCGTCTAATGATTAGGGCAGGCCGGCATCTTAAACCTGGGGAGCATAACAATCTGCCCAGCAGTTCGGGGTTTCGTATAGTCTGGCGTGTGTCAATTTGAGCCGGTCACCGTACTGCGCCAGATAAGCGGCGGCAAGCGTATCGAATGCAATCTGGACCAGATTTTCAGCAGTCGGAATGCGATCCAGTACAACGGTTTTATGATCGGCTATCGATTCCAGAAAAGTACGCACGACCGTATCACCGCTATAGACCAGGAAAGCATGGTCCCAAACGTCGACGATCAGCGCCTTGGCGATGGCTTTGACATCGGAAAAATCGATCACCATGCCGCGGTCGGGCGCGCCGTCAACCATTGAAACAGGGCCCGAGAGCGTTATTTCAAGCGTGTAGCGGTGGCCATGCATGTTGCGGCACTGGCTTTTGTGATCAGGAATGCGGTGGCCGGCATCAAAGTGCAGCGCACGGGTCACGGTAATCATGGAATGCCTATATATTTATGAGTTTGCACGCTCAGCCGCCATTTGGGATGATCCATGCAGTATTGCACCGCATGTTCAGTGGCGGCCAGGCGATCCGGCCCATCCATGGGCTGCAGGAAAAAATGCGAAAAATCCAGGGTCTCAAATCGCTCGGGCGGGGCATCGGACTGCAGAAAGACAAGTTTTAGTTCATTGCCGCGCGTTTGAACTAACTGGTTGTTTCCCTTCGGGCTCACACAAATCCAATCGATGCCAGCCGGTGCGGCAAGGGTGCCGTTGGTTTCTATGGCAATTTCAAAGCCTTCGGCATGAACCGCGTCGATCAGGGCGGTATCCAGTTGCAGCAGGGGCTCACCGCCGGTAAACACGACATAGCGTGAAGTCCGGTCTGGCCCCCAGGTTTTGGCCAGCGTTCCGGCCAGATCAACCGCGGTGCCAAATTTACCACCACCAATGCCATTGGTTCCAACAAAATCAGTGTCGCAAAACGTACAGGCGGCCGAAGCGCGGTCAATTTCGCGGCCAGACCATAAGTTGCACCCGGCGAACCGGCAGAAGACGGCCGCGCGGCCCGCTTGCGCCCCTTCGCCTTGCAGCGTTTTGAAAAGTTCTTTTACGGCGTATGTCATGTTTTGGGCCAAAATGGAGCTAATGTCACATTCTAGCCAATTGGGGTCAATCCGATAGGGTTATAGGTCTGCGTGTCGGAAATTTGTGAGCTCACTTAACACTCCCAGGGCGCCAAATCGGTCACGCAGATCTCATAGCGTGCCAGCGCTTCAGCGCATAGTGTTCTGCTTATTTTGCCCTGTAGCGCAAGCGCATTGAGCGCAGCAATCACAATTGAAAATTTGTCGACCTCAAAGAATTCGCGAAGTCTGGTTCGCGTGTCGCTACGGCCAAAGCCATCTGTACCAAGTACTGTATAAGGACAGTTGATATACGACGCAATGAGTTGTGGCAGCGCCCGTACATAGTCCGTGGCAGCAACCACCGGAATATCGCCGTTGATGCAGTCAGCCACATAGCTCGTGCGCGCTGGCTGGTCTGGATGCAGGCGGGTCCATCGCTCTGCCTGTCTTGCTTGCCGTGCCAACTCGGTAAAGCTGGTAACACTCCATATTTCACTCTCGATATTCCAATCCTGAGCCAGTAACTGTGCTGCTGCCAGCACTTCAGGAAAAATGGCGCCGGAACCCAGCAGTTTCACTGTTGCACGAGGTTTATCGACGTTCTGTTCAGAAAACGGATACATGCCTTTGATAATGCCGCTTTCCACGCCGTCCGGCAGGGTGGGTTGCGCATAGTTTTCATTCATCAGGGACAGGTAATAGAAGACATCTTTTTGCTCAACGAGCATCTCGCGCATGCCATGGTCAAGAATGACGGCAACTTCAAAAGCGAAGGCAGGATCATACGCCCGGCAATTGGGTATCGTTGATGCGATAAGCTGGCTGCTGCCGTCCTGGTGTTGCAGGCCTTCGCCGCCAAGCGTGGTTCGTCCGGCAGTGGCCCCGAGCAGAAAGCCCCTTGCCCGCTGGTCTGCAGCAGCCCAGATCAAATCTCCTATGCGCTGGAATCCGAACATGGAGTAAAAAATATAAAACGGCAGCATGGCTATCCCATGCACCGAGTAACTGGTTGCGGCCGCTACCCATGAGCTGATTGCTCCGGCTTCGCTGATGCCTTCTTCCAGAATCTGTCCATCTTTTGCTTCGCGGTAGCTCAGAATCGAATCGATATCTTCGGGTTCATACTGCTGGCCCGCGCTCGCGTAAATTCCTACCTGTTTAAACAAATTGGCCATGCCGAAGGTGCGTGCCTCATCTGCCACGATGGGAACCACATGCTTGCCTAATTGGGTGTCCTTCAGTAAGCCACCGAGCATGCGCACAAATGCCATGGTGGTTGACATCACCTTGTCGTTGGCTTTGATGGCAAATTGTCCATAGTGCTCAATAGCTGGTACAGGTAACGGCGGGGCGGCCTGGTTACGGTTCATCATGCTGCCACCCAACGCTTTTCTACGTTCCTGTAGATAGCGCATCTCCGCGCAAGCGCTGTCGGGTTTGTAAAATTCAAGATTTTCGGTCTGCGTGTCTGTCAATGGCAGGTGGAAACGGTCTCGGAAGGCCAGAAGCGCTTCCTTCGTTAATTTTTTTTGCTGGTGCGTGGTCATTTTCCCCTGGCCGGTATCGCCCATTCCAAACCCTTTTTTCGTTTGGGCCAGAATGACGGTCGGCTGTCCTGGGTGATTGGCGGCCGCTTTATAAGCAGCGTGGATTTTCACCAGATCATGGCCGCCGCGTTTGAGCATGTCAATCTGTTCGTCACTGAGCGCGTCGGCCAGTTTTTTCAACTGCGGATTTTGCCCAAAAAAATGCTCACGGTTGTAACGCCCGTCCTTGGCGGCAAAAGTCTGAAATTGCCCGTCTACCGTTTCAGCAAAGATTTTTTGCAACGCCTTTTCGTCGTCACGGGCCAGCAGTGCGTCCCAGTCTGAACCCCACACCAGTTTGATCACGTGCCAGCCGGCGCCTTTGAACAGCATTTCCAGCTCGTCGATAATCCTTCCGTTGCCTCTGACCGGGCCGTCCAGCCTTTGCAGGTTGCAATTGACAACCCAGACAAGATTGTCCAGCCGCTCTCTGGCGGCCAGGGTGAGGGCGCTCATGCTTTCTGGTTCATCCATCTCGCCATCACCGAATACGCCCCACACGGTGCGGCCCTCAGTGTTCTGAAGGCCCCTGTGCTGCAGATAGCGCATAAACCGGGCATGGTAAATCGAGCTGATCGGGCCAATGCCCATGGATCCTGTGGGAAATTGCCAGAAATCGGGCATCAGCCATGGGTGAGGGTAGCTGGACAGGCCCATGACGCCTGCGCGTTTTGCTTTTATTTCCTGCCGATAGTGCAATAGATTTTGCTCATCCAGCCGGCCTTCCAGGAAAGCGCGTGCATAAACACCCGGTGAGGAATGGGGCTGAAAAAAGACAAGATCACTTGCCACACCGTCTTGGGGAGCGCGAAAGAAGTGATTAAAGCCGACTTCAAACAAATCAGCGGCACTGGCGTAACTGGCAATATGGCCGCCCAGATCGGCAAACTGACCATTTGCGCGCACCACCATGGCCAGCGCGTTCCAACGCATGATGGACGCCAGTTTCTCTTCGATTTCAAGATTGCCCGGGAATGGGTCCTGCTCATCTGCATCAATCGTATTTATATAGGGCGTTCCGATAGCAGGCCGCCAGGGAATGTTCAGATCGCGACTTGTATCGAGCAGGACATTGAGCAGATGCTTGGCTCTGGCAGGCCCCGACGCGGTGGTTACAGAGGCAAGGGCATCACACCATTCCTGGGTTTCAAGCGGGTCATCGTCGTCTGTTCCTGAGCTCAAGTGCCGGGGGTTATAGGCAAGGCTGAAATCGTTCATCGTATTGTCTCCGTGATGGCTATATTATAATTTATAGAAGACAATATATTTAACTGATTATGCTGTAATATTGTCCAATATTCAGCATTTAATTTTTTTAAATCAATAGATGGCAGCATAATGAGCTTTGATGATATTGACCTGAAAATACTGAAAGAGCTGCAGAGCGATAGCAATCTTTCAAACGTGGAACTGGCTAAGCGGGTGCATCTGTCGCCATCCCCATGTCTGGCGCGGGTCAAGGCCCTGCAGTCGGCGGGCATCATCCGGCAATATGTCGCATTGCTGGATGCGCAGAAGCTCGGCCTGCATTTAAATGTTTTTATCTCGGTCAGTTTGAAGCGCCAGGACCGCACGTCGTTGCAGGCATTCGAATCGCGGATTTGTTCCCGAGACGAGGTCATGGAATGCTATCTGATGTCCGGTGACGCCGACTATCTTATTAGGGTGGCCGTGCCGGATATTGAGTCGCTGGAGCATTTCATCATAGAGCAGTTGTCGCCGATGCCGGAAATAGAAAAAATAAGATCCAGTTTTGCTCTCAAGCAGGTACGCTACAAAACAGCACTTCCATTACCGGCGACAGGACGTATTGATTGATGTCGTTGCAAATTTGTTTGCACAGGTATCCTGTTTGCCGGGGTGAAAATGCGGGAGGCTTGGTATGGTACTGTCAAAGAGTGCATGTGTCCGGCGGCAACAGGTCCCAGGGAACACTTATTTGCAGCATATGGCGCTACTGCTTCTCTAAAGCATGGCACCGGACTGCAATTTGCCGGCCCTTGCAGCAGAAGGGCGAAACTATAGTCGCCGACTATTGCAGGGCGGTGATTTTCCTGTGCTTGGAGATACCGTGTGATGTCATATTGCTCGCGTCGCGTTGTGGGTCGAACTACTTGATCGCGCTACGGATGAACGTTTCAATCTTGATCAGCAAGTCCCGAATGTCCTGTTGCACAATAGGAAAGTTTGCATTTTTGACTCTTGTCGTTTCATCCATGTAGAGTGGGCGGCGGATCTCAATCTGCATGCTGTTGCGCTTTTTCGAGGGATTCCCTATGTTCGCGATGAGCTGGACGCCTTTGTAAGGATCATTGCGGGCAACGGTGTAGCCGCGTGCGCGCAGATGCTCTTCAATGAGCGCCATGAAAGCAGGGTCGCAAGTTGTTCCATCTCGATCGCCTAACACAAAGTCTGCAAGAGGACGTGAACTCTGGATCTGTAGCCGCTCGTACGCGTTGTTCGGCATGGAGTGCAGGTTCAGGTGCCACACAGCCCCGAACGCAGCATGCGCACGTTCGACGGAGTTTCTCAGTGCCTCATGGTATGGCTTGTAGCACCGGTCAATACGTTGCTGCACTTCTTTCACAGAAAGTAACCGACAGTAGATGGGCTCAGTTTGTTTGACTGTTCGCCAGATTAATCCCGATCCAATGCGCGTTTTCTCGCCAGGGTTAAGATCGGTTGGCCAGTCTGCATCCAACAGTGCGGGATCGATATCCTCCAGCGTGCGATTCAAATCAATATAGCTACGTGGAAAATGGGCTTCAAGCAGTGTGCCACCGATTGCGGGAACGGCGTTCCAAAGCGCTTCTACGTGCGTGTCCTCTGCTGAGCGCAATATATGATGCGGTACGGCATAGCCGAAGTCAGCGGGGTAATCTGTTCCGCTATGCGGGGAATCGCAGATTAGCGCAATGGCATCTTTGACTGGGCTGTGCAGTGAGTATGGATTTAGACTCATGTTCACTTCCCGCCCAGTTCTGCAACTTTTCCGACCGCTCGATAGCGCTCCACTGCTTGTTGAATCTGAAGCTGAAATTCTTCGGGTGTATTCGGAATGAGTGTGGCGCCTGCATCTTTCATTTTACTGATGAAGTCCGGATTTTTCATTGCCACATGAACGGCTGAATTAAGTGTCTGGACCACGTCTGGTGGGGTTCCCGCTGGCGCCACGATACCGAACCAGCCGCCGGTGCCCATTTGAGGCAAACCTATCTCGCTGTATACAGGGACATCAGGCAGCACTGGCGATCTTTTGTCGGACAATAATGCGAGGGCGCGGAGTCGGCCAGTCTTGATGTGAGTAAGCGCGGAGGGAAGATTATCGGTGATGGCGTCAACCTGTCCGCCCAACGCGTCGTTCATTGCCTGCCCAGATCCTTTATAGGGAACATGGAGCAGTTTGATACCGGCGAGAGAAGCAAAATGCTCGATGTTGGCATTTCCCAGTGACCCTACACCGGGCGATGCGTAAGTGATTGTGCCTGGCTTGGCTTTGGCCAACGCGATAAATTCCTGAATGGTTTTCACTTTCAGGTTCCGGTTTACTGCCAGCACACTAGGTACGGTTGCAACATTGGTAATCGGGGAAAAATCCTTGATGGGATCGTATTTGAGGCGATCTCCGTATGCGACCGTGTTCGAACCGTGGGTACTCATTGTGGCCATGCCCAGGGTATAGCCGTCGGCTTTTGCTCTTGCTACCGTTTCCATGCCCAGTGAACCACCTGCGCCTGCCCGGTTCTCCACAACGATGGTTTGACCGAGTTCGTGGCTTGCATACTCGGCGATGAGTCTGGCGGAAAGATCTGTTGAGCCGCTAGGTGAGAAAGGGACGATCAGCCTGATCGGGTGGTCTGGAAACCTGGCCTGTGCAGCCGTACTCACGGCAGTCGCCGAAACAGATAGGATCACTGCGGCGTATGCGACGATTTTTTGTTTCTTGATTGTCATGTCTTTATCCATGGATATCAAAGTTGATTGAATGCCAGCTTAGTGTCCGGTTTCTCCCTCAGTGGTGTCAAACGACAATCTGGTATCGTAGTATGACTGTTTGTCATACAATCGAAACAGCGGACCATTCTGAGGGCTTTAAAATGCGCATGCACTCACCATCCATGTCTGAGCTACACGCATTCGCGGCAGTGGTGCGTCTGGGAAGTTTTTCGCGGGCCGCGCAGGAGCTTTGCGTAACCCAGGGGGCGATCAGTCGAGCCGTGTCCCGCCTTGAAACGCATTTTGGCCGGCCATTATTGCAACGTGACGCGCACCGCTTGTGGCTAACGGCCGCCGGCAATCAGCTTCTCGAAGCGGTGAAAGAACCACTGCAAATAATAGAAGCGGTGAGTGCCACCTTGCGTGAAAGTGCACTGAATGAACCGATAAGTCTGGCGGTTGTTCCCACTTTTGCCGCTGTGTGGCTTGTGCCAAAACTCAAAATGTTTCAAGATATTTACCCCCAGGTGCAGCTTCGGTTCATACCATACCGAAAAGATGAGGATTTCCGTGGCGACACCCCCCATGCTGCGATCCTTACCGGCCTAGGGCCTCAGCAGTGGCCAGGACTGGATTGCAGTTATGTTATCGGGCGAGAAGTTGTTCCCGTTTGCCATCCTGGCAGGCTGAGTCAGCGTCGCAAAGCAGGGCAGTGGTGTCGGCCCGAAGATTTAGCCAGCGAGCCTTTGCTTTTTCATACTACCGCCCCGGGGAATTGGGCCCAATGGTTACAGCAGGTGGGAGGCAAGCAAATCACGCCGAATCTCGCTCAGGGTTTCGACCAAGTGTCTATTCTTGTTCGTGCAGTAATTGCCGATATGGGTGTAGCATTAGTGCAGAAATGCCTGGTCCGACAAGAAATTGCTTCGGGCCAATTGGCTGTGCCATTTGCGCCACCAGTTATGCTGGAGCGGGGCTACTTCTTATGTGTTCCGAATAATCGCCGTATGCCACCAGGTTTTCATGCGTTCAAAACTTGGCTACTGGAAACGGCGGCAGCCGATATCAAGAGTTTGACGGACGCATTTGCCGAAAGACCCTCCTGAAGCGGGGTGGGAGCGCCGAATTTTGCTCAAAGAGTGCATTTTGGCAGCATTGCCTGCCAATCAACGTGTACCTACATAAGAATCGACTGGCACGTCTTCAGTCAGCAGAATATCGAATTGTTCGAGTTCGAGATGAAAGTACTCAAACGACATCATATCGTTCAGTTGCACTATTGAATTGTTGTTTAATCAGTGCCAATGCGGGAACGAGATAGCCATCGAAGAATAAATGATGCCCGGACGATACATCGAGGTCACGGTGCGCAATGTTGTCTGTGATACACCCTTTCTTGGAAAGACTCGGAAGTGCGCATTGGGAGTTTTTTGTTTAGACAAATGTTGATGTGCGACTAAATGAGAATTTTGCAATCAATACGCAGACTGTAAAATCAATACTGGCGGGCATCTTGGGGCAAAGGGCGTCACAAAGAAGAGGAAGGTGAGGCGTTCGGAAATGAAAATGGCCCAAGTGCTTTTTAATATGCACTTGGGCCATTTTTTAAATCTGGTTGCGGGGGCAGGATTTGAACCTACGACCTTCGGGTTATGAGCCCGACGAGCTGCCAGACTGCTCCACCCCGCGTCTGTGTAAGAAAAGAATATTAGCCCATTTTGAGTTATGATGCAAGTCTGATAATACAAAGCGACAAATCATGGACCAGAATTTATCTAGAAAAATCCTAGAAACCGCCTTGCTGTGCGCCGACGAGCCTATGAGAATAGGGGATTTGCGCAAGTTATTTACTGAATCGGACGAAATTGACAATGATGTAATTAAGCAACAGTTGCAGGTATTGCAAGACGAATGGGCAGATAAAGGTTTAGAATTATCGGAATTGGCAAGTGGTTGGCGTTTTCAAAGCCGGCCCGAGATGCAAAAGTATTTAGAACGCCTGAATCCAGAAAAGCCGCCCAAATATTCACGGGCAGTCATGGAAACTTTGGCAATTATTGCCTGGCGTCAGCCTGTCACTCGCGGAGACATAGAAGATATTCGCGGGGTCACGGTTTCATCACAAATCATCAAAACGTTAGAAGAGCGCGGCTGGATAGACGTGTTAGGACACCGTGATGCCCCTGGGCGTCCGGCGTTATTGGGCACGACAAAGCAGTTTCTCGATGATCTTGGGCTTAAGGCGCTTGATGACCTGCCTGTACTGGAAAGTGGCGAAGCTGGCATGCCGGATTTATCCGGGCTGGATATGAGTATCACGGCCTCGGAGCAGTCTGCACAAGAGCAGGTAGAATCGGAGATGGCTTCCGATGCGTCTGCGCCTGGCGAGGTAGCACCCGATGCGGCCGGCTCGGCACAGATTGATTCAACCGCGTCTAAGGCGGTGTTGGCGGATTCTGATAGCGAGGATTCTGATGACAGCGACGCTGATGGCGAGGACTCTGATGCCGAGGACTCTGATGCCGAGGGTGCTGGTGACCAGGCTTTGTCTGGCTCGGCGGATCGGTTGGCCGACGCGGTAGAGTCGACTGATGATGTAGCGGAATTGGTCAATGAAAGACCGGATGAAATCAGCGAAGTATCAGATGAAATCAAGATTGGTGCAGACGGGTTGGTTCCTGCTGCCGGCGCGCAAGCGCAGAATACCGGAAAGTCTCAAGAGCGCGTTGCCCACGGCGATGTGACCGAAGAGAGGGTTGTTGCAGACGAGACAGCAACAACCGCCCAAGAGATGCCGGCTGGGTTCAGCCCAGATTCGACATCACAAAATGAACAGCCAGACGATCATAGCGTTGATCCTGCTGATGATATTTCATCAGATCGGGAGGCGAGTGATAATCAAAACGACGATTTAAAGAATAAAACATAGTTTTTTGGAGTTACCAACATAATGAATAGTTCGGATCACGTTGATGCGGAAAATAATTCAAATGAAACGCGTTCAAACCGTTCAAACGAATACGACAATGATTCTGTCACCAGAGTAATTACCATTCAGGGCGCCGACCAGACCGGTGCTGCGCCTGAAGCAGACGCACGCCAAAAGGGCAAGGGGCGCAAGTTGCGCACGCCGTTTCGCCGTCGTCGCGCCGATGCTGTGGTGGAAAAAACGGAACAGCCGGAAGTGTCGGCTGAGGTGAGCGCTGCGCCAGCGAAGAAAGCGCAGCCGCGTCCTCGTCGTGCACCAGGAGCGAGAACGCCCGGCGGCAAGGGGCGCACGCCCCAGGCACGTCCGGAGCGCCAGGAGCAGGCGGCTAGCCCGTTTACTGCAGCCCAGGATGAGCAGGATGCCGATCAGGCGCTGGCCTATCTTGATGGCACGGCGCGTCTTGAGCAGAAACTGAACAAAATTCTCAATAGCGACGCTGTCAATCCCAAGCTGCACAAAGTGCTGGCAGATGCGGGCGTCGGTTCGCGTCGGGATATGGAAGAGCTGATTATCGCTGGCCGTGTGTCGGTCAATGGCGAGCCTGCTCATATTGGTCAGCGAGTCGGGTCACAGGACCAGGTCCGCGTTAATGGTCAGTTGGTGATGCGGCCCAATGCCAAGCGTCCGCCGCGTGTTATCCTGTACCACAAGCCTGCCGGGGAGATTGTCAGTCATGATGATCCTGAGGGCCGCGCGTCTGTATTTTCGCGTTTGCCCAAAATGCGCACCGGCAAATGGATTTCTGTGGGCAGGCTGGATCTGAATACCGAAGGGTTGCTGATTTTTACCACCTCGGGTGATTTGGCGCATCGGTTTATGCATCCCCGGTTTGGTAACGAACGTGAGTACGCGGTGCGTGTGCTCGGAGAGATGACGGACGCTCAGCGTGAAAGCCTGGTTACCGGGATTGTGCTGGAAGATGGTGCTGCATCCTTTACCAGCATGGAATTTATTGGCGGCGAAGGAAGTAACCGCTGGTTTCGGGTTACTTTGCAGGAAGGGCGTAACCGCGAAGTGCGGCGCATGTTCGAAGCGGTAGGTGTGACGGTCAGTCGTTTGATCCGCACCCGTTTCGGCGACATCGTGCTGCCTCGCAATCTGAAGCGCGGCCGCTGGGAAGAGTTGGACCCGGCGCTGGTTACTGCGTTGATGATTCAAACTGGATTGGTCAAAGAAGAAGATAGTTCAGACGGCCGTCGACCCCGCCAGCCTATTTCCCACGATAACGCCATGCCTCCGGGCTTTGAGACGCCGGTCAAAACGCGATCTCATGCGCCGGGCGCTCGTCCGGCCCATGGGCGCAACAATGGTCATGGGCGCGCCGGCGGTGCAGCGGCGCCTGGTGCTGGGGCACCCCGTCAGGGTCGTGCTGCTGCTGGTACCGGGCTGTACAATAATCGCCGTCCAGGCGGGCCTGCCGAAGGGCGTGGCGAAGGCCGCAATGGTGCAAGAGCAGCCGACAAGAGCGAGCAGCCCCGCAATGGAAAGGGCGGTGGGCGCGGTGGCAATGCCAGTGGGCGCTCTAATACCCGCCAGGCGTCATCGCGTAGTCGTGATGAATGGCAGCCCTCCGGTGCATCGGCCCATGAATCTCAATTGGGATTTATTGGTCGCAATCGTAACGGACGATAGGCGGATGCTGCGTGGTCTGCGGTGTGGCGGTTTGTTGTGAACGCTGTCGCAGACCAAATTGATGTTATGCTGAATAAATAGTAAAGTATTGATTATTCTGTTATAATTTCGGATTAACTAATTGCCTGGTTAGTGTTTTGTGCCTGTTTTTGCCTTAAGTGCTTGATAGGGTAGGGTGCTTGATAAGGTGGCTTGATGGGGTAGCTCATCAGGTTTGTCTTGAGAGCATCACAAAAAGGTGTTTTGCGCAGTGTTCACAGTGGTAGCCGCAAGGTAGATTTGCTCGGTCTTTGACCAGATGCAACACCAGAGGGGTGGCAAGGTGCTCTGTAGCGTGCCCGGTACCAAAACAATAACCAGAAACAGCTATGTATACCTTATTTTTACAGGCAAGCAGCTTTTATGGGTCTGGCCAGGTGGAAATGTCGGGTAGGCTGCCAAAAAATGGCTGCATCTGCAAATTGCTGCATCTGCGGTTTTTTTTGCGCGCATGGCTGTAATCAACAATGGGCTGGAAAAGGCCCATTTTTTATTGTATGACTGATTTATACACACTTACCGAACAGGCAATCGCCGGCCTTGGTGTTGATCTCGTTGATGTCGAACGGGCTGCACTGGGGCTGTTGCGGGTCACGATCGACCGCGAGGGCGGAATTACGATCGAAGACTGCGAACAGGTGTCGCGGCAGCTTTCGCGCGTATTCGAGGTGGAAAACATCGAATATAAACGGCTTGAAGTGGGGTCCCCGGGCGTGGACCGGCCGCTGCGTACACGTCGCGATTTTGATCGGTTCGCCGCGCAGCAGGCTCGTGTGGAAGTAAAATTACGGGAACCGCAGGACAATCGCAAGGTATTTACCGGCATTCTGCGGCATAAAGATAGTTCAGATGGTGCGCCGACAGAGACATTCTGTCTGGAATTTGACATTAAAAAGAACGAGACACAGACAATTGAGTTTGCTTTCGATGATATCGAAAAGGCAAAGCTGGATCCGGTTCTTGATTTCAAGGGTAAAAAGCGATGAGTCGCGAAATTCTTCTGCTTGTAGATGCTTTGGCACGTGAAAAAAACGTATCGCGTGAGGTCGTATTTGGTGCGCTTGAAAATGCGCTTGCCTCTGCGATGAAAAAACGTTTCAAGGACGACGCCGATATTCGTGTCGTTATTGATCGTTCAAATGGCTCGCATGAGGGTTACAGACGCTGGCTTGTGGTGCCCGATGATGCGGGCCTGCAGGAGCCGGACCGCCAGGAATTGCTGTCTGAAGCACAGGAAATCCAGCCTGGTATCCAGGAGGGCGAATATCTTGAAGAGGCGCTTGAGCCAATCGAGCTCGGTCGTATCGGGGCTCAGGCTGCCAAGCAGGCCATTATTCAGAAAATTCGCGATGCCGAAAGAGAGCAGGTGCTCAATGATTTCCTGGATCGTGGCGAGACCATTATTTCCGGTACCATCAAGCGGCTCGACAAGGGTGATGCCATTATTGAAACGGGCAAGATTGAAGCGCGCCTGCCTCGTTCCGAAATGATTCCCAAAGAGAATCTGCGCGTCGGCGACCGGGTTCGCGCCTGGGTAGCCAAGGTTGACCGCACGGCAAGAGGACAACAGGTTCTGCTGTCCCGCACCGCACCCGAATTTATCCGCGAGCTGTTTGAAAACGAAGTTCCCGAGATTGAACAGGGTTTGCTGGAAATCAAGGCAGCGGCCCGTGACCCCGGACTTCGCGCTAAAATTGCAGTTGTGGCCTATGACAAGCGTATTGATCCCATCGGTACATGCGTTGGCATGCGCGGCTCGCGCGTTACCGCCGTTCGTAACGAACTGGGCGGAGAGCAGGTCGATATCGTATTGTGGGCTGACGAACCGGCCGAGTTCGTGATTGGCGCATTGGCGCCGGCCGCTGTCGAATCCATTGTTGTGGACGAAGACAAGCATGCCATGGACGTTGTTGTCGACGCTGAAAATCTGCCAAAAGCGATTGGTTCGCGTGGTCAGAACGTGCGTCTGGCTTCTGATCTGACCGGTTGGCAGATCAATATCATGACTCCGGAAGAAAATCAGAACCGCCAGCAGGAAGAACGCACAGGCCAGCGCGCCATGTTTATGGAGCGCCTGGATGTCGATGAGCAGGTGGCTGATATTCTGATTGACGAAGGCTTTACCGGACTGGAAGAGGTGGCTTATGTCCCTATTCAGGAATTGCTGGAAATAGATGGTTTCGATGAAGAAACCGTCAACGAATTGCGCAACCGCGCACGTACTGCCCTGCTGACCGAGGCCATTGCCCAGGAAGAGCGGGTTGAAACAGCGCAGGATTTGCTGGATCTTGAAGGCATGACCCCGGAACTGGTTACCACTTTGGGTGACGCCGGCGTGGCAACGCTTGATGATCTGGCCGAACTTGCGACCGACGAACTGGCTGAAATCACGGGTATGACAGATGAACAGGCCAGCGAAATTATCATGCGCGCCCGGGCGCACTGGTTTGATGACGAAGAAAAGTGATTGCGGGGTAGCCCTGTTGAGTGTGTGTCGTGCCATGGTTGGCCACCGTGCAGGCGATGCACACTACACCAGCAGCCTTGTCGATCCAGCCCTGAATAACGAAGTTCACACTTTGCTCAGTGGCCATCAGCCAGTTATTGAAACGTTGTAAGGGAAGAGAGAACTTAATGCCCAGTAATACCGTAAACCAGTTTGCCGTCGAACTCAAAATGCCAGCGAATGTGTTGCTTGAACAGCTTCGCTCGGCTGGCGTGAATCTGAAATCGGTGGAAGATGTCGTGACCGAAAGCGACAAAGCGAAACTTCTGGACTCGCTGCGTCGTGCGCATGGTGCAAAAGATGGAAAAAAAATCACCGTTACACGTCGCGAAACATCAGAAATCCGTCAGGCGGATGGCTCCGGCCGTTCGCGGACTATTCAGGTCGAAGTGCGCAAAAAACGCGTCTTCGTAAAACGGGATGTCACTGAGGCCAAGCCAGATACAGCCGAGGCGCCTGAAACCAACGAAGCTGTCGGTACTGAGCAGGTTGCTGCACCGGCTGTTGCCGATGCCCACGTAGCGACTGCTGCGCCGGTCGAAGCGAAAGCGTCGCCAGCGGCTGAGTCCGTAGCGGCCAGCGAACAGGCGGCAACACAGCCCGAGCCAGCCCAGCCATCCGCAGGCGAAAAAGCCCAGCCATCGCAAGAAGCGCAACCGGCGCCAGTTGAGCCGACCGCACCGGCGGCTGCCGAGCAAACTGCTGCGGCGCCGGCACAGGCTGCTGAACCAGAATCGGTCCCAAGCACAGCTACGTCAGCAGATACTGCAGCGACACCCGTGCCGGCTGCCAGTGCACCGGCAACTGCCGAGGCGCGCAACACAGACACCAAGGATCAGGCCAAGCCTGAAACGGCTCGTAGCGAGCAGGCCAAACCGCGTCAGCCAGACGCATCACGTGTGCCAACGAGCGCCCGTAAACCTGTGCCAGTGCGTAGCGAAGCTGCCGATGCCCGTCGCGACGAAGCGCGTCGCCAGGCTGAAGCCGAGGCTGCCGCCCTGCGCGACATGTTGAACAAGCCGCGGAAAGTGCTGCGCGCCACGCCTGTCGCCGAAGGGGCAGAAGCCACTAAAAAGGCCGGGAAAAAGGATGTCAAAACCCTTGCTGCTCCTGGCGCGCACAAACCTGCCGAAACAGATAAAAAATGGTCTGACGAACAGTCCCGAGGGAAAAAAGCCGTTGCTGAAAAACGAACTGGCCCCGCAGGCAAGGAAGACGGCTGGCGCTCTTCTGGTGGCCGTGGTGGATCACGCGGGCGCAATAAGCATCAGCACGCTCAGGTCAATCAGCCGTCCACACCCGAATTTATTGCCCGTGAAGTTCATGTGCCCGAGACAATTACAGTGGCCGATCTGGCTCACAAGATGTCTGTCAAGGCCGCCGAAGTGATCAAGGAACTCATGAAACTGGGCCAGATGGTTACCATCAATCAGGTCCTGGATCAGGAAACCGCCATGATCGTGGTTGAAGAGCTGGGGCATAATGCGATTGCCGCCAAGCTTGACGATCCTGAAGCGTTCCTGGATATCGGTGATACCGGTGCAGATGCAGAGTTGCTGCCACGAGCACCGGTAGTGACGGTTATGGGTCACGTTGACCATGGTAAAACCTCACTGCTCGATTACATTCGCCGTGCCAAAGTGGCCTCGGGCGAAGCCGGTGGCATTACGCAACATATTGGCGCCTATCACGTTCAGACCGAAGGCGGCATGGTGACGTTCCTGGATACCCCGGGTCACGAGGCGTTTACCGCCATGCGTGCTCGTGGCGCCAAGGCCACCGACATTGTCATTCTCGTGGTGGCCGCCGATGACGGCGTGATGCCACAAACCAAAGAGGCCATCCATCACGCGAAAGCGGCTGGTGTGCCCATGGTTGTTGCTGTCAACAAGATCGACAAACCTGACGCCAATCCGGAACGCGTCAAGCAGGAACTGGTTACTGAAGAAGTGGTTCCCGAGGAATATGGCGGTGACGTTCCCTTTGTGTCGGTTTCGGCAAAGACAGGGAAGGGCATCGACGAATTGCTGGAAAACGTGCTGCTTCAGGCTGAAATTCTTGAACTGAAAGCGCCGGTAGATGCGCCAGCCAAAGGTATCGTGATCGAAGCGCGCCTTGACAAGGGTCGTGGCCCGGTTGCCACCATTCTGGTTCAAAGCGGTACGCTCAATCGTGGCGATGCATTGCTGGCCGGCGCAAGCTTTGGTCGCGTGCGTGCCATGCTTGACGAGAACGGCAAACCTATTACCAAAGCCGGTCCTGCCATTCCTGTTGAAATCCAGGGTCTGACCGAAGTGCCTCAGGCAGGTGACGAGGTGCTGGTGCTGGTCGACGAGCGCAAGGCGCGCGAGATCGCGCTGTTCCGTCAAGGCAAGTTCCGCGACGTCAAACTGGCCAGACAGCAGGCAGCAAAACTGGAGTCCATGTTCGACAACCTTGGCGAAGGTATGCAGACATTGTCGCTGATCGTCAAAACCGACGTTCAAGGCTCCCAGGAAGCGCTGGTGCAGTCTCTGACCAAACTGTCAACCGACGAAGTGCGTGTCCAGGTTGTGCATGCCGCCGTTGGTGGCATTTCCGAGAGCGACATCAACCTGGCTATTGCGTCCAATGCTGTGGTGATCGGGTTCAATGTCCGGGCAGACCAGAGCACCAAAAAGCTGGCCGAGGCCAACGATATTGATGTTCGCTACTACAACATCATTTACGATGCGGTCGACGACGTTCGCAATGCCATGTCCGGCATGCTGGCGCCGGAAGAGCGCGAAGAAGTGATCGGTATGGTTGAAATTCGTGAAGTCTACAGTATTTCCCGTATCGGTAAAGTGGCCGGTTGTATGGTCACCGAGGGCCTGGTCCGTCGCGATTCACAGGTACGCCTGTTGCGCAACAACGTTGTTCACTGGACAGGTTCGCTCGAATCACTTAAACGCTTCAAGGATGACGTCAAGGAAGTCAAGTCCGGCTTCGATTGCGGTATCACTCTGCGCAACAATTCGGATATCGAAGTTGGCGACCAGCTTGAAATTTTTGAAATCAAAGAAATTGCCCGCTCACTGTAAATTATTATGAACCGTCATAAATCCTCCGGCGCAAACCGGAACGTCCGTCTGGCCGAGCAGATTCAGAAAGATCTGGCAGTGCTGATTCAGCGCGAGCTCGATATGTCACGCTCGGGTCTGATTACGCTGACCGGTGTGGATTTGTCGGCCGATTACGCGCATGCCAAAGTATGGTTTACCGTACTTGGCGCAGAACCGGAAGCGGCTACTGCTCTGCTTAACGAGAAAGCGGGCTGGCTGCATTCCCTGTTGTTCAAGATGTTGCATATCCATACTGTGCCTACGCTGCGGTTTTTTCATGATGATCAGCTGGCGCGCGGTATTGAAATGACACAACTGATCGACCGCGCCAACCGGCCGGAAGACTATCCGGAAAGCGTCGATCCGCTACCGGACACCAAAGACGATCGCAAGTAACATCAGGGCAGGCGATGGGAAGAAAACGCGGGCAGGACATCGACGGCGTCCTTTTGCTGGACAAGCAGTTCGGATATTCCAGCAACCAGTCGCTGCAACGCGTGCGTCGCATGCTGGATGCGAAAAAAGGGGGCCATACCGGTACGCTGGACCCATTTGCGACCGGTTTGCTGGTTTGCTGTTTTGGCAAGGCAACAAAAATTTGCGGGACCATGCTGGATGCTGACAAGTCCTACATTGCAACATTGCAGTTTGGCGCGGAAACCGATTCAGGTGATTTGACCGGCACTGTTGTACAACAGGCACAACTGACAGCCGAATCGGTGACTCGTGAAAAAATCGACATGGTATTGCCACAGTTTCGCGGTTCAATACTACAGATTCCGCCCATGCATTCGGCGCTCAAGCGTGACGGGCGCCCGCTTTATGAATATGCCCGTCAGGGAATAGTACTGGAAAGAGAGCCGCGCGCGGTGGTGATCCACGACCTGCAGGTGCAGGCCCTGGACGAAACGTCGATGGTGCTGGCTGTCGATTGCAGCAAGGGTACGTATATCAGGACACTGGCTCAGGATATCGGTCGGGCACTGGGCTGTTTTGCTCACTTGACCGCTTTGCGCAGGACGCGTGTCGGCCCTTTCGATCTGACCGACGCCACGACGATAGACCAGCTCGAACAGATGGAAAACAGGCTGACACCCCTGATACCGCTAAATGAAATACCGGACGGCCTGCTGCCGTCCAATATACGACAAAAGGAAGATACATTATGAGCCGAGCGCTCCGTAACGTTGCGATTATTGCACACGTTGACCATGGGAAAACAACGCTGGTCGATCAGCTTTTACGTCAGTCCGGTACGTTCCGTGACAACCAGGCGATGGTTGAGCGTGTCATGGACTCGAACGATATTGAAAAAGAACGTGGTATCACGATTCTGTCCAAAAACTGTGCCGTGGAATATGAAGGGACACACATCAATATTATTGACACCCCGGGACACGCCGACTTCGGCGGCGAAGTAGAACGGGTACTGTCCATGGTCGATGGCGTGTTGCTGCTGGTAGACGCGGTCGAAGGCCCGATGCCGCAGACGCGTTTTGTGACCAAAAAAGCACTGGCCCTGGGCTTAAAGCCTATTGTGGTTGTCAACAAGATTGACCGTCCTGGCGCACGTCCCGATTTTGCCATCGACACCACCTTTGATCTGTTTGACAAGCTTGGTGCGACAGAAGAACAGCTTGATTTCCCGATCGTGTATGCCTCTGGGCTTACCGGTTACGCCGGTCTGACCGATGATGTTCGTGAAGGCGATATGCGTCCATTGTTTGACGCGATTCTCCAATACGTGCCTCAGCGGAATGACGACAAGGAAGCACCCCTGCAATTGCAGATCATTTCGCTGGACTACAACAGCTACGTCGGCAAGATCGGCGTTGGCCGTATCAACCGTGGTCGGATTCGTCCGGGCCAGGAAGTGATGGTCTGTTTTGGTGAAGACGGTGAGCAAACCAAGGGCCGCGTCAACCAGGTATTGAAATTCAAGGGCCTGGAGCGCGAGCAGGTTGACACCGCTGACGCCGGCGACATCGTTCTGATCAACGGTATCGAAGAAATCGGTATTGGTTGCACCCTGTGCGACCCCAATCAGCCTGAGCCATTGCCCATGCTCAAGATTGATGAACCGACCCTGAACATGAATTTCATGGTCAACACATCGCCGCTGGCAGGCCGCGAAGGCAAATTCGTGACCAGCCGCCAAATTCGCGATCGCCTGAACCTTGAGCTTAAATCCAATGTGGCGCTGCGTGTACGAGACACCGGAGACGATACCGTCTTTGAAGTATCGGGTCGCGGCGAGTTGCATCTGACGATTCTGATTGAAAACATGCGGCGTGAAGGCTTTGAACTGGCAGTGTCGCGGCCGCGCGTGGTTTACAAGGAAATTGATGGCGTTCGTCACGAACCGATGGAGCTGCTGACGGTTGACCTGGAAGATGATCACCAGGGTGGCGTGATGGAAGAGCTGGGTCGTCGCAAGGGCGAACTGCTGGACATGCAATCGGACGGTCGTGGTCGCACCCGTATGGAATATCGCATTCCTGCGCGTGGTTTGATCGGCTTCCAGAGCGAATTTCTGTCCATGACCCGAGGTACGGGTCTGATGAGCCATATTTTCGACGACTACGCGCCTGTGCGTGAAGGCAGTATCGGCGAGCGTCGCAACGGTGTACTGATTAGCCAGGATAATGGCGACGCGGTTGCCTACGCCCTGTGGAAATTGCAGGACCGTGGCCGCATGTTTGTGTCGCCGGGTGAAGCCCTGTACGAAGGCATGATCATTGGTATTCACAGTCGTGATAATGATCTGGTGGTTAACCCAATCAAGGGTAAACAGCTGACCAACGTGCGCGCGTCGGGTACTGATGAGGCCGTGCGCCTGGTTCCGCCAATCAAGCTGAACCTGGAATATGCGGTGGAATTCATTGACGAAGATGAGCTGGTGGAAGTCACGCCAAAAAATATCCGTCTGCGCAAGCGTCACCTGCTGGAGCACGAACGCAAACGTGCCTCACGTGGCGTTGCTTGATAGCGTTACCGAAAGGTCATAACGCTTTTATAAGCGTCTGACCCTGCTGATAAGTAGAAAGCCGTGCCCGGTCTAACCGGTGCACGGTTTTTTTTCGATATGGGCATAGTAGCGGTCGTTACATTGATCGAGCTGGCGCCTGCTCAGTTTCCGGGCCAAGCACATGCGAGCTGGCTCATGAAAAGACCATCGGAACCGGTCAGACAGGGGCCAGGAGAACCTGGGTTGGCGTCCATGGACTGACTATGGATCTTTGCACATCATAAGCCATTAGTCGATAAGCGAGCCCTCTGATCCTGTCATCGTGCTTGAGCCGTCGCTTGCGGTAGTAAAAATAGATTCTGTCGTTATGCACAGACCGTTATCGTAGCCTGGGTTTGAAGCGATGGCCGCAGTATCGTAGAGCCAATATCAGTAGGGCAGGATTGATTACTGCCATTGATAAATAATGAATCCCGCCAATAATACACCTGCGATAACGATCCAGCGCATCATGAGCGAGCCGTTTTGCCTGATCCACACAAAGCCGGCTCCAATGCTGCGGGACCAAACCCGGTTCAGGGCCGGACTGAAAAATCGTCCAATCCACCAGAGGATGATAACGATCAAAAGCAGCTTGATTACGGTCGCCATAGTTATTCAATACTTAATCACACGTTGACCACATGTTACCCACAACTTTATCCTTGTGTGGACAGAAGTCCCGCTTATCAACAGAATATGTTGAGAATGATGTGGATAGGATTTTAATAATTCTGTAAAACATTCACAAGTGTATGATATTGAAAGTCTTTTCGATTTCTGATCACTATTTGATCAATAGCACTTATACACATGGCAAGTACAGTGCCGGCGCCAGCGATTCTTGCTCAACGGCATGAACGCAGCAGGACTTCAGCGATGTTACAGTAGAATCAGATTTCACCTAATTAGCTTGTATACCTGCCTAATCTTCAAGGAGCATTTGATGGCTGAACTGCCCGAAGCCGGTTTCTCTGATCAATTTCGCATTACCAATGGAAAAAAATTCAGTCTCAAAAAATGCAGTACAGATCCGGACGTGGAGCCAGACAAAAAAACGGCCCAAAAGAGATTGCAGGAATATGTGGCAGGCATAGCCGATTTACAGAATGTTCTTTACGCCGATAATCGCTGGTCATTGCTATTGATTTTTCAGGCCATGGACGCGGCAGGAAAGGATTCGACAATCAAGAACCTGCTGTCCGGTGTTAACCCGCAGGGTTGTGAAGTATATTCGTTCAAGCGCCCCTCGGACGAGGAGCTGGGGCATGATTTTCTGTGGCGCACCAGCAAATGCCTGCCCCAGCGTGGCAATATCGGCGTGTTCAATCGTTCCTATTATGAGGAAACGCTGGTGGTGCGCGTTCATCCCACCATTCTTGATGGCCAGCATTTGCCCAAAGCCTGCCTGACAGAAAATATCTGGGACGAACGATTTGAAGATATTCGTGATTTTGAAAAGCACATGGACCGCAATGGCACCAAGGTTCTGAAATTTTTCCTGCATATTTCCCTGGAAGAGCAGAAGAAGCGTTTTCTGGAGCGGCTGGATAACCCGGCAAAAAACTGGAAATTTGAAAGCGCAGATCTGGAGGAACGCAAGTTCTGGAACGAATATATGCATGCTTACGAGGAAACCATCAAAAATACGGCAAGCGAAGCCGGGCCATGGTATGTGATTCCTGGCAACGACAAACCTTATGCACGTCTTGCCGTTGCCGACGCCGTGCTGCAGACATTGCAATCGCTGGATTTGAGTTATCCCACACTGGAAAAGGAAGAGCAGAAAAACCTGGCGGGCTATAAAACACAACTGGAGCTCGAATCCAAAAAAACAGCGTAAATGAGCGCTTGTTTGGTGAACGGGTGAGGTTAGGACGGAGCAGTCCCGTCCGCTTTTTATTCAGGCCAGAGTAAGTATTTTGTTATCACAAATGTGATATAAATTCCCGCGTGGCATGAACCGATTCACTGAGCGCCAGCAGGCATAGGGGTTCAAGGGCTGGTAGGGAATACCCGGTTGCTGCACGGCAGCGAAAAGCTGAAGATATGACCCGGTTGTATCTCAGGAGTTTCATACCATGTGGTTACAGAATTACACAGCTGTGGGCGGTAGCCTTGCCTATACCGCCTTGCTGGCCGTTTTACCTATTGTTTTCTTTTTTCTCGCGCTTACCGTTCTAAAACTCAAAGGGCATGTCGCCGGATTGCTGACCCTGCTGATCGCCATTCTTGTGGCGATTTTTGCTTATCGGATGCCGGCAGAACTGGCCATCACATCGGCTGTCTATGGCTTTGCCTATGGGGTATGGCCGATTTCATGGATTATTATCACGGCTGTGTTTCTGTACAAGATTACGGTCAAAACAGGTCAATTTGAAATTATCCGGGCGTCTGTCACGTCGCTGACCGCTGACCAGCGACTGCAAATGTTGCTCGTGGGTTTCTGCTTTGGCGCCTTTCTTGAAGGGGCTGCAGGATTTGGTGCGCCTGTGGCGATTACCGCAGCCCTGTTGGTCGGGCTGGGCTTTAATCCACTTTATGCCGCGGGCCTGTGCCTTATTGCCAATACCGCACCGGTAGCTTTCGGCGCCATGGGAATTCCGGTCATCGTAGCCGGAACTGTCTCGGGACTTGACCCCTTCCATGTCGGGCAGATTGCCGGGCGTCAATTGCCGTTTCTTTCGGTGATCGTGCCACTCTGGCTGGTTGCCATGATGGATGGTATGCGTGGTGTACGCCAGACGTGGCCGGCCGTGCTGGTTGGCGGAGTTTCATTTGCCATTACCCAGTTCCTGACCTCCAATTTCATCGGCCCTGAACTGCCCGATATTACATCTGCATTGGTGAGCCTGGTATGCCTGTCACTATTCTTGAAGGTATGGCATCCCAAGGAGATATTCACTTTCGATGGCATGCGCTCCTACGAAGCTGACAAAGCGGCATCGGGCTATTCGGCGGTGCAGATTATCCGTGCCTGGATGCCATTTGTATTTTTGACAATCTTTGTATCATTGTGGACGGTCAAAGGCATCAAAAACGTACTGAGCGTGGGCACGTTTTCGTTCCCGATTCCGATACTGCATAATGCAGTTGGCAAAGTGGCGCCGGTTGTGGTCCAGAACACACCCTACGAGGCCATGTTCAAGCTTGATCTGCTGGGGGCAACAGGCAGCGCAATTTTGCTTGCTGCAATACTGTCCGTGTTTTACCTGAAAATGAAACCGAGCGAGGCAATCAGGTTATTTGGCCAGACGCTGTATGAGTTGCGCTACCCGGTTCTGTCCATCGGTGCCGTATTGGGATTTGCATTTGTGGCCAACTACTCGGGCCTGTCAACGACGCTCGCATTGGTGCTGGCCAGCTCTGGAGCTGCATTTCCATTTTTCGCGCCATTCCTGGGTTGGTTAGGTGTTTTTCTTACCGGTTCAGATACGTCTTCCAATGCGTTGTTCGCTTCACTGCAAGCGAACACGGCGCATCAGATTGGCGTGGACCCGCATCTGCTGGTGGCCGTCAATACCACCGGTGGTGTTACCGGGAAAATGATCTCGCCACAATCGATCGCTGTCGCTAGCGCGGCAGTGGGTCTGACCGGACGTGAGTCCGAGTTGTTCCGCTTTACTGTTAAGCACAGTATCGTGTTTTGTACGTTTGTTGGGGTGCTTACGTTGTTGATGGCCTACGTATTTCCCTGGTCGCTGCATCTTTTCAAGTAATGGCTGCTGGCGGGGCGCAATTGTCCTGCCAGTCCTTACGCATGCGGGTCGCCGACAACTTTGTCGCGGTCCGTATTTTTTTATCTGGCGGGACAGGGCTGCCCTTCGCACAGCATGCTGATCGATAAAGTAATCCTAATAAAGATATAAGAATAATGACTAATTTTTATGAAATTCATACTTGATGCGCTAGCGTTGACAATGCTATATTGACCTGACTTAAACAGGGAACCGGACGTGGTCGCCCGAAGCGCAATAACGTTGATCGTGCACTGCCGCATTGTCACAGGTCGCCCGCCAGCATGCCGCCGCGTTGCCCCTGCGTTGCTCAGTAACTGTATAACGTTGAACAGGAGAAAGACTGTGTCGGATTCAAATAAATCTCAACGTATCAGAACCCGAATTGTAAATCGCTCTTTTGACTTTGAACGCGCTTCTCTGGCATTGTTCAAGCAGCTGAAATTGTCGGCGACCCAGTCGGCCAGACTGGGGCTGGCCAGCGAATGGAAAGACCCGCCGCGCGTACGCTGGTAGGCACCCATGCAACGGTGACGGTCCTGCTCACCGTTGTGGTTAAAACCGTATCCTATTGAATCACCTCTGGCAGTTTCTTAATTTAATCGTTGCCCTGTGTCGGCATCGAACAGATGAGCCTGTTCGACAATCGGCAAAATCCGGATCGGGCTGCCGATGTCCTGACAAAATCGCTCCCGTTGTGAAATAAGAATATCGCTGTTGCCCAGCCTGGCAGCGACATGGGTTTCGCTACCGGTCGGTTCAATGACGAGGACCCGGGCC
Organism: Advenella incenata; assembly: GCF_004217095.1. Lineage (GTDB taxonomy): Bacteria > Pseudomonadota > Gammaproteobacteria > Burkholderiales > Burkholderiaceae_B > Advenella > Advenella incenata. The sequence continues at coordinate 479,813 of NZ_SHKO01000003.1, forward strand.
TCAAGACCCGCTTGCTCTACTATGCGCAAATGTTCGGGCCTGACACCGTAAATGACTGATTGCGCCTGCCGGGCACCGGATGAGACATTTTGTATGGGCAGTTCAAATCCCTCTTCAGTCAGCACACAGGATGCATCTTCACTTATGCGCAAATTTCCACGGATCAGATTCATCGCTGGGGACCCGATAAAACCGGCAACAAATGCATTGATTGGGCGATCATATAACTGCAGTGGTGTACCGATCTGCTCGATCCGTCCGTCGCGCAATACAACGATGCGATCGGCCATGGTCATCGCTTCGACCTGATCATGGGTGACATAAATGGTGGTGGTACGCAGCTTCTGATGCAGCGCCTTGATCTCCGTACGCATTTGTATGCGCAGTTTTGCATCCAGATTGGACAATGGCTCATCAAACAGAAAGGCGGCAGGACGACGAACAATTGCCCGTCCCATGGCCACGCGCTGGCGTTGTCCGCCAGACAAGTGGCGTGGATAGCGATCCAGTTGCTGCTCCAGTCCCAGCGTTGCCGCAACCTGTGTCACCTGGGCAGATCGAGTCTGCCGGTCAACGCCTTTTATCTTAAGGGCGAATCCCAAATTGTCTCGCACGGTCAAATGAGGATAGAGTGCATAGTTCTGAAATACCATGGCTATATCACGGTCTTTGGGCGCCACGTCGTTCAGTACACGCTGACCCAGCGTGATCGTACCGGCTGACAATGATTCCAGACCGGCGATTGTACGCAACAGCGTGGATTTTCCGCAACCGGAGGGGCCCACTAACGCGACAAACTCGCCATCTTCTACGTCAAGATCGATGCCGTGCAGGATCTTGCGGTTCTCGTAGTGTTTTTCCAGATTCTGTAATTTAATAGCAGACATAATGTGTTTCCAAAGTCAGTCCTTGATTCCGCCTGCGGTCAGGCCATGCACCAAATAGCGCCGGATAATCACCATAAATAGCAACACCGGCAGCATCACCAGTGTGCCTGCGGCTGAGATCTTTCCCCATTCCCAGCCTTCGTACTGAAGGAAGTTGACAATGGCAACGGTAGCCGTGACGGCCTGTGTCCGGGTGAGCACCAGGGCGTAGAAAAAATCACTCCACGCGAAGATAAAGCAGAGGATCGCTGTAGAGGCCAGGCCTGGTGCTGCAAGGGGCAGGGTAATGCGCCAGAATCCTGACCATACGCCACAGCCGTCCAGCCACGCTGCCTCCTCCAGGCTGGTGGGAACAGACGCGAAAAAGGACTGCATCAGCCAGATAACGATGGCCAGATTGAAGGTCATATAGATCAGCGTGAGCCCGGCCAGCGTATCTTGCAGTCCCAACCAGCGAAAGGCCAGAAAAAATGGAATGGTAAATGCGATGGGAGGCGCCATTCTGGTAACCAGAATCCACAGGGCGATCTGTTTGCGCGCCTTGAACTTCCAGCGAGTCAGCACATATGCCGCAGGTACTCCCAGCAACATGGAAAACGCGGTGGACAGCACGCTCACCACCACACTGTTACCCAGTGCCGTTAGAAAGCTGCCATCGGCAAGCAGGCTTTGAAAATTCTCCAGCGTCGGTACGAACCCGAGCGTTGTGTCAAAAATCTCCAGTGCCGGTTTGAATGCCAGGTGAATCGTCCATATGACAGGCAGCATAATCACAAGCATTACAAGTAGCGCAGTGATGGCGCGGGCATGGCGGCGCAGCACCTGAACGAAGCCGGTCAGGCCTCTTGCCCAATAGCGCAGTGCAGAGCAAGCAAAACTATGCGCTGCCAGCACCGGCCGGTATTGCTCAAGTGTTTTTGATTGGGTCATGTGAGTTCCGGGGAAATTGGGTGACAATCAGACTCAAGATGAATACGCCGGCAAGAATAAGCACGGCGATCGCACTGCCGTATCCCCAATATGAAAAATTGAAGGCTTGGGTGAATCCGTAATAGTTGCTCACTTCGGTGACATTGCCGGGGCCGCCGTCAGTCAGGATATAGATCAGCGGGAAAGCCTTGAAACTGTCTATCAGGCGGAACAGTCCGCAAACGACAAGCACGGGCCGGATATGCGGCAACACAATGTACCTCAGAACCTGTAGCCGGCTTGCTCCGTCCATTCTTGCCGCCTCCACGGGATCGGCCGGCAGCATATGCAGCGACGCCAGTATCATCAGAAGCGTAAATGGAAACCACTGCCAGGTGTCTGCAACCGCAATCGCCCATAACGCGGTATGTGGGTTGGTCGTGAGCGCCTCCAGCGTCAATCCCGAAAACTCAAGCAGCCGGTGCATGGGGCTGATGTCAGGCGAGTAGATGATCTTCCATATCAACGCCACCACCACAGGTGGAATCAGCATGGGAATCAAAAAGACGCTGCGTGCATACTGCAGAACGGACGACTTTCCGTTAAGTAGCAAGGCCAGGCCTGTGCCTGCCGTCAGTTGCATGGCAACCGTAAGGAGCGAGAGCTTGCACTGGGTGATGGCGGAGCCAAGAAACCGTTCGTCCTGCATAAGCTGGCGGAAATTGACCAGCGGATCGGAAAAATTGAATGAGGTTGCCGGATTCACCAGACTAAGAGGCGTCAGGCTGGTCGCGAAAAGCGCTACAGCAGGCGCCAGTGTAATCACCAGAAGCACAGCCAGGGCGGGCAGCAGGCCCAACATGAAGGACCTGTTGCGAGACTGCTCCCACGAAACCGGCTGGCAGGAGGCGTTGGCACGCATGGTCGATCTCATGACAGTTTGATACCCGAGCGGCGCAACTGGGCCACCGCTTGAGTCTGGGCCTGTTCCAGCGCCTGCTTTGCAGACAACTGACCAGTGACAACCAAAGGAATCACTTTGTTGATCTGTTGATCGATCTGGGGATAGACCGAAACGGTGCGATATTTCATATGGCCGCTGGCGGACGCCATGTCAATGCTCTCGAGCGCCAGTTGTGCCAAATCCGAACCATTAATCAGCTGGCGTTTGCGAAACGCCTCCGACTTGATATCCGACAAGCGCGCAGGTGAGCCATAGCCGGCGGCAACGGCTTTGGCTGTTGTCTCTTTTGACAGGGCCCATTGGATGAATGTCCAGGCAGCCTCTTTGTTTTTGGAACCTGCCGGAATCCCCAGGCCATGTACGCTGGTGCCGGGAAAGCGTCCAGCCGGCCCTTTGGGCGTCAATCCGAACTTGACTGTGTGCAAGGTACGGCTTGATTTCGGATCACCCAGTTGTGCCAGGTAAAGTTGCCCATGATCTGAAAAATTGACCCGTCCCTGCTTGAGCGCCTGCGTCACCTGGTCAGGCGTATAGCTCAGGGCGCCATTTGGGCCGAACTCGCGGATCAGGCCCGCATAGTATTCGACCGCGGCGACCGCCTCCGGGGTGTTCAGCGTTGGCATCAGATCGTCGGGTACCTGGCGGAAAATGTCAGCGCCGAAAGCGTGCAGATAAGGAACAAAAGACCAACCGTAATGATTGTCCGCTACAAAGCCGGCCACTTTGTCTTTTTTGTTTACCGCGCGCAGCACCTTGACCAGGTCATCGGTGGTGTCTGGAAAATCAAGGCCCGCCTCCTGTACCAGGTCGAATCTTGAAGACACGTGCAGCAGCGCTTCCGATGTCCAGGGTACGCCGTATAGCTTGCCGTCCCTGCCGGTTTCTGCTTCGCGCGCGCCTTTCACAAAATCATTGATATCCCATCCGGCGGGCGTGCGATTGGGATCGGCGATGTACTCGTCAAGCGGGGTCAGCCAGCCCGAATTAATCCATCTGCTGGAGTAGATGAATGTCACGTTAACAACATCATAGGCCGCGCCTTTCGTTGAAAGTTCCAGATCGGTGCGCTGGTTATAGACCGGAAAGGACGGCGTGTCAAAATTGACCCGGGCGCCGGTCAGCGACTCGAACTCGCCAATCCACTGGCGTAAGAGAACGGGGTATGCTGCACTGAACGTGGATACATTCAGGGTGATGCCGTCCAGCGGTTTTTTGCCGGATGCGATGGCCCAGGGTGGCAAGGCCACAGAGAGTCCGGCCGCGGCCATCGTACGCAACGCGTGGCGTCTGGTTTGGCGGTATTTATTGGATCCGTCGTTCATGGTCGCTCACTTGGTTCAGAACGTCAGGGCCGGCTCAGTAGCCGATCCGGTCGCGACAGCGTCGCTGGTGAGCGCTGCATGCGCACTGTCCTGTGGCGCGGTTTTTGTGCGGCTGCGTTGCCCCTGGGTCGATATCGCAGGACCGCCCTGGACCGTCACGCGTCGTACAACCCTGGGCTGATCTCCGTAGTCGTTGACTGCATAATGCTGCGTGGCGCGGTTATCCCACATGGCAACGTCGTCTTGCCGCCATTGCCAGCGCACGGTATTGTCCAGCCGCGTGACGCGGCTTTGCAGCAAGTCAAATACGCGGGCCGATTCACTGGTTGAAAAGTTTTTCAGCGATTTGATGAAATGGCCCAGAAGCAGGGCGCGCTCTCCGGTGACCGGGTGAACATGGACGACCGGATGTTCGGCTTCGTACAGATCAGAAATAAACACCTTCTTGTGGTGTTCAAGTCTTGCCTTATCCAACTCCTGACGGTCTTTGGCATAGTCGTAATCGTTACTGTGAACGGCCCATAGCTGTTCGGCGAGCGCCTGCAGTTCGGGCGGCAATCTGTCATAAGCGCGTGCAGTATTGGCCCAAACCGTGTCGCCGCCGTATGCGGGAACCGTAACGGCGCGCAAAATGCCGATTTTAGGGTAGTGTGCCTTGAACGTGACGTCCGTATGCCAGGAGTCGGCGCGGCCGCCGCCCTTGGAGGCATCTAGCTCGAACAGGCGGGTTCCTTGCCGGGAGGGGACGGTCGGATGCGCTTCGGTTATGCCAAAGCGCGCGCCAAACGCCTGGTGGATACCATCGTCCAAATGCGTCTGCCCTCGGAAAAAAATCACCTTGTGCGTGAGTAAAGCCCGCTCGATATCGTCAATGACGCTTTGCTGCAGATCGCCCGAGATGCGCAGCCCTTCTATTTCGGCACCGATATGGCCGGCAACCCGCAGCAAGTTGAACGATGAGTAGGGTGCTTCAACGTTTTGTGTCTGACTGTAGCTCATGTTTATTCTCCCAAGAATCTGACGATGTTAAGCAAGGTATCGTCCCGAGGGAAATAAAAGATAAGCATGATTTAATTGCTCCGGGGGAAATATACTTATCCGTTTAGCGATCCGGTTGCGGCGCCGGCTGTGGATAATCGGGTATCAACCTATTGCGTTTGTGATTGATAACCGATGCTGCGTGCAACGGCGCTTATGATATTCTTTTGTGTCCGGAACAAACCCATAACCGTGAGCACAAGGCACATGCAGATTCAATTTAGACAGTTTCATCCCGATGATACCGAACAGACGGTGGCGCTATGGCAGGCCTGTGGCCTGACCCGGCCCTGGAACGATCCGCATAAGGATATCGAGCGCAAGCTGCAGCAGGAGCCCGAGCTGTTTATTGTGGCCGAGCGGGACGGGCTGCTTTTGGGTTCCGTGATGGCCGGCTATGACGGGCACCGCGGCTGGATTTATTATCTTTCCGTGTTGCCGCAGTATCAGTCGCAAGGTCTGGGCAAAAAATTGGTGCAGCAGGCAGAGCAAAGGCTGCGCAGCAAAGGTTGTCCGAAAATCCAGCTCATGATCAGACTCGACAACAGCAGCGTGCAGGATTTCTATCGCGCGTTGGGTTACGAGCAGGCAGAGGTTGTGGTGTTGGGCAAGCGGCTGATAGAAGATGCGTAAAGAAGAAGAGAGATAAGAGAGAGATGTAAAGAAGATGTGTGCAACGAGAATGAGTAATTACAGTCGTGATTGCGGCACAGGGCACACTCTGAAGATGAATGCTGCCAGGTGCGAAGCGCAACTTCGTATGAGCACCGCTGGGAGGTTTGCAGTCACTGCTTGGGTAAAAATGCAGTGAACTTATAGTAGTAGGTAACGCTGTAAATGCCCAGGCTGAACAAAACGCGCTCAGCCTGGGCCGGATACGTGGTAACGACCTATGACCGACCCTTATCTTCCGATGCTTCGGAGGTCGCATCACCGTTCTTGAAGCGCTGGTACAGGGTTGCGACCAGTGGTCCGGTAATGTTGTGCCAGACGCTGAAAATCGCGCTTGGCACAGCGGCTGCCGGTGAGAAGTGGGCCGTCGCCAGTGCGGCGCCCAGGCCGGAGTTTTGCATACCCACTTCAATAGACAGCGTCTTGCGCTGTGCGACGCTCAGGCCAGACAATTTTGCCAACCAGTATCCCAGTAGCAGACCCAGACCGTTATGCAGGATAACGACGGCAAAAATCTCCAGGCCGCTGCTGGCAATTTTTTCCTGGTTGCCGGCGACCACAGCCGCAACAATGGCGACAATGGCCACAACCGAGACCAGGGGCAGCGCAGCCACGCCGGCCTGCACTTTTTCCTTGAGCACCATTTGGGCAATCAGCCCCAGCCCGATAGGCAGAATCACCACTTGCACGATTGACCAGAACATGGCAGCAGCACTCACGTCCAGCCACTGGCTGGCCATGAGATAGATCAGCCCCGGTGTGACGATCGGCGCCAACAAGGTGGTGACAGAAGTAATCGCCACGGATAGGGCGACATCGCCGCGTGCCAAAAACGTCATGACGTTCGAAGCGGTGCCGCCCGGGCAGCAACCGACCAGGATCACACCAACGGCCACTTCAGGACTCAGGTTCAGGCCGGTGGCCAGCAGCCAGGCCAGTCCCGGCATGATAATGAATTGTCCAAGTACGCCAATGGCCACTGTACCAGGGCGCTTGAACACCTCGGCAAAGTCGTTTTTGGAAATCGTCAGGCCCATGCCGAACATGATGATGCCGAGCAGGGGAACAATATATTTACCTAGCCAGGCGTAGCTGGCAGGGTTGAAAAAAGCCAGTATTGCAAACAGCAATACCCATATGACAAATGTCTTGCCAACGAATTGGCTCAGGCGGGCGATGGCCTGCATCATGAATAGTCCTTGAGATAATGATCGTGCGGCATCGGTCGCGGCATCACATTCGCTGAAGGTGCGCGTCACCAGCCAGTCACGGCAAAGCAGTGTAAGAATAATATAGGGGTGTGCCACCGACGGCAGGCTCGATAGGTTGGTAAACCCAGGACCAGTTTTGTAGCGCAGATCATGCGCAAAACAAAGACACCGGCCTTAGGGGCCGGTGTCGCGGTGCGGTAAATTGATTGTACCGCTTTTCAGATGGTGGTGGGGTTACCCTGGGTTGACAGGGTAATGTTATGCCGGTGCAGTTTGCGATACAGCGTATTGCGGCTGACACCCAGCGTTCGCGCCACATCGCTGATATTCCAGCGATGGGTCTCCAGCAGCTGGATCAGGGTAATTCTTTCACTTTCCTGCAAAGGGTTAACGGGTTCGTGTTCGTCGCTTACAGCCATGCAGTCTGTCAGCCCAATTGGCGCGGCGCTATTGCCGGCCGGTTGTGCATGCAGATCGGCCAGCGGCCCTGGCAAATGCTCCAGGCCAATGGTCGTGCCTTCGGCCAGGACTGCCATGGTGCGCAACACATGACGCATCTGCCGCAAATTGCCAGGCCAGGCGTACTGCATAAGCGTCTTTAGCACCTGCTCATTGAGCACGATTGGTTTGCCTGCTTCTTCCTGAAGCATGGCCTCGATAAGCTGGCGTTTATCCTGGCGCTCACGCAGTGGTGGCAAGCGTATTTCTACCCCGTTGAGTCGGTAGTACAAGTCTTCCCTGAATTGGCCCTTGGCTACCAGATCTGTCAGATTCCGGTGGCTGGCGCTGATCAGTTGAATATCCACATCGACCGATGCGTCTGCACCGAGCGGCGTGACCTTGCGTTCATCGAGTACGCGCAGCAAGCGCGCCTGCAGCGCCAAAGGCATATCGCCAATTTCGTCAAGCAAAAGCGTGCCGCCGTGGGCTTGCAGTATTTTACCGCTGCGGCCCTGGCGCTGAGCGCCGGTAAAAGCGCCTGCGCGGTAACCGAACAACTCGCTTTCAATCAGGCTTTCGGGAAGGGATGCGCAGTTTACTGCAACGAAGGGGCCATCGCGACGGGGACTGCGCTCGTGAACGGCGCGGGCGAGCACTTCCTTGCCGGATCCAGTCTCGCCATATAGCAGAACCGGAACCCCCTTGCTGACGACGCGTTGAGCCAGTTCGAATTGTTCGCGCAAGACGGGGTCGCCAAGTTCGACGCAGGCGATGCCGCCAGGTTTGCTGATTCTGGCAGGTAGGCCGGTCGCTTCTGACACTTTGTCCTGTGCTGGCATGGCTGATGCTTTAGACAACGCGCCGTGAAACGACAAATGCGTGGAGCCGGCAGCAGGCAACTGGGCGACGGCAAAAAAACGGCTGGAGGCGCCGGCCCGATAGATCGGCACCGGGTGAAACGAGCTTTGCATACTGCGTTGCAAAAGTGATTCAAGCGTTAGCTGGAAAATTTCATCGAAGCGGTAACGTCGCAGCGCCTGCATGTCGGGAAAGCCCAACTGGAACAGCGCACTCTGGTTGGCTGCAACAATGGTGCCGTCCTCCTCGACCATCAGCTTGCCGTCGTGCACGGTATTGATGCTTTCGGGCCGGCTGTGAAAATGAACCGGATGCGCATGCTTGCAATTGACGGTAAGCAGGCGGTTTTCGATCATGCGTGCGGTCATGCCGATCAGCACCAATGAATGCTGCTGGAGTAGCGACGAGCGGCTGGTCACGTCCAGTACTGCAATCATTTTTCCAGTTTGATCCATGACCGGGACTGCGGAACAGGTAAGCAGAATATGCTTGTATAAAAAGTGGTCGGTCTGACGGATGGCAATGGGTTCGCCAACGACCAGGCAGGTGCCCATCCCGTTTGTGCCTACTTCCTCTTCACTCCAGATTGCCCCCAGGCGCAGGCCCAGTCCGGAAAGGTCACTTTCCAGATGATCGGCTGCCACCATGTGCAGAATACAACCGTCGGTGTCCACGAGAACAACGGCCAGTTCCGGATCAGCCAGTTGCTGATACAGAATATTCATTTCGTGTTTGGCTTCAGTAATCAGGACCCGCTTCTGTTCCGAGCGTGCGGTCCGCTCGGGGTGGGTCAGAACGGGAGGCAGGCGCCGGCTTTCCGGGTCCAGGCCATAATCGTTGACACAGCGTCCCCAGGAACTGGCGACTGCCGGATCAATGTCGGGAACCATCACGCCGCGATGCACGATCTGGTTAATCCGCTCAATGTGGTTGCTGACCTCCAACGAGTACATGTCTCCTCCTGCTATGTACATCAGCGCTTGTCCTTTCGGTGGCTGATGCCGATTTTGTAATCTGTCTCGGTGCTTGTATGCGGGCTGTATGCCCGCTGCATATTGATGTCGTCTGCGCAACATTAAACTGCAAAAATAACGATAACCCGCTAGTGGCTGGGGAACCTGTTTATGCTCACCCAATTGTATATCACATGATATGTCATGCGTGTCTCGTTTTCCCTATAAAGACGACATTTTGTCTTCGCTTGCCAGGGCGCTGGTAGCCGAGTCGGCAGCCAGCCGGCGCGAGTTGGCGTCGTTGCGGAACACCAGTGGCTTTTCCTGCACAACGGCTGTCGGCTGGCGTCCGATCATATCTGTAATAACATGGTGATAGGGGGATTTGTCGCAAACCGGATCGGCGTTGGCGGCATTGCCGGTTAGTGCCAGCGCCTGGCAGCGGCAGCCACCGAAATCACGCTCTTTTTCCGGGCAGGTGCGACAAGGCTCCTGCATCCAGTCATCACCACGGAACTTGTTGAATGCATCACTGTGGTACCAGATATCATGGATAGTGCTTTCGGTCACTTGCGGAAACTGCAGACCCGGAATGGTTTTTGCCGCGTGACAGGGCAGGGCGCTGCCATCGGCGGAAACGGCCAGGAAAACAGATCCCCAGCCGTTCATACAGGCTTTGGGACGTTTTTCAAAATAATCCGGCACGACAAACAGAATGCGCATCCGGTTGCCGATTTTTTCGCGATAGCGCGCTACAGCGGCTTCGGCGCGCTGCAACTGCGCACGGTCAGGCAACAATTGTTCGCGATTGATCAGGCCCCAGCCGTAATACTGTGTGTTGGCCAGTTCCAGGTATTCCACGCCCATCTTGTCGGCCATCTCGATAATGCGCTCGATATGGTCCAGGTTATAGCGATGCAGGACCACGTTCAGCACCATGGGATATTCGAATTCCCGAATCATGGCGGCAACGCGCGATTTCAAATCAAAGGTTTTGGTGTGCGTCAGGAAATCGTTCATTTCCCGAGTCGAGTCCTGGAAGGACAATTGGATATGATCGAGCCCGGCCTCTCGCAGGGCGGCAAGCCGTTCGCGCTTTAAGCCAACGCCGGAGGTAATAAGATTGGTATAGAAACCCAGCTGGCGACCCTCTGCCACAAGTACTTCCAGGTCATCGCGCAGCAAAGGCTCTCCGCCGGAAAACCCCAACTGTGCCGCGCCCATTTCCCGTGCCTGGCGCATGACGCTGATCCACTGGTCGGTACTGAGCTCGTTCAGGTTGCTGGCATAATCCACCGGGTTATAGCAGAACACGCAGTGCAACGGGCAGCGATAGGTCAGTTCGGCCAGCAACCATAGCGGTGGCGCAATGGTCGGTTTCTGCGTTTGCTCAACGGCTTGGGGCATATCCATGGTGACCTCTATTTGATCCAGCCACGCTCCTGTGCAGCCTGCAGAAATGATTCAACATCCTTCTGCAATCCTGTCGTGGCAAAGCTTTGTTCCAGATCGGCAACAATCTGGGCAATATTGCGATCGCCATCACAGCGACGCAGAATTTCGGCGGCGCTGTCATTCAGCTTGACCATGCCTTCCGGATACAGCAGGACATAGGCATTTTGCGCTTTTTCGTACTGCAGCCGGAACAGGCGCGATAACAGGGGCTTTTCGGGCAAGTCAGGCATGAGTGGTCTCGCTGTGGTGCTGGCAGGCTTTTTCAATAGCATCAAGCATGGACCATAGAATGTCCAGTTTGAATTGCAGTATTTCCAGTGCTCGCGCCTGCTGCTGGCGGGTGGTGAAATAATCGAGCGTAACCTGCAGCCCGTGTTCGACATCCCTTTCTGCCAAAGAGATCCGGCTGCGGAAATATTCCAGTCCGCCGGCTTCGATCCACTGATAATGGCCGGGCCAGTTTGCCAGCCGGTCTTTATGGATTTTCGGTGCAAACATTTCGGTCAGCGATGAACACACCGCTTCCTGCCAGGGCGCCTGGCGCGCAAAATTGACATAGGCATCCACGGCAAAACGCACGCCGGGCGCAACCAGCTTCAGAGACCACAAATCCTCGCGGCTGATGCCCACTGCCTGGCCCAGACGCGTCCAGGCCTCAATGCCGCCCTCGTTGTCGCCAAAGCCATCATGGTCCAGCATGCGCAGGATCCAGCGACGGCGGGTTTCCCGATCGGGGCAGTTTGACATGACCGCAGCATCTTTGAGTGGGATGTTAATCTGGTAATAGAAGCGGTTGGCAACCCAGCAACGGATATCATCCTGGCTCAACTGTCCGCTGTTCATCCTGACATTGAAGGGATGGTGAATGTGGTAGCTGGCGCCCTTGGCGCGCAGCTGGCGTTCAAATTCAGCCCGGTCCCAGGCTTGGGGGTCGGTTTGCTTCTGGTTATACCCAGCGAGATTCGAAAGAACGATACTCACAATGTGATCTCCATGCCGTCAACGGCAATTTCAATATTATGCCGTTGCAGTACTGCGGCCTCTTCGGAATCCTGATTCAGAATCGGATTGCTGTTATTGATATGGATAAGAATTTTGCGTTTATTGTCACCCAGCGAGTCCAGAACGCTGATCATGCCGTTGGGGCCCGATTGCGGCAGATGACCCATCTGGGCTGCGGTTTTGCGCGACAGACCAAGGCGGATCATTTCGTCTTCGGTCCATACCGTGCCGTCTACCATGACGCAATCGGCGCGGGACATGGCCTCGAGCACCAGCGGTTCGATCTGGCCCAGACCCGGCGCATAAAAAAGGCTTTTGCCAGAGCGCTCGCTGGTAATGAGCAGACCGATATTGTCGCCGACTTGCGGATTGTTACGGTTGGGCGAATAGGGCGGCGCTTTGCTGGTGAGCGGAAACGGGGTTATGGTAATGCCGGGAAGCTCGACCAGTTGCAAGGGCGGGCTGAAGCGGTTTTCTTCAACGGTAATGTGCCGATGCGTCAGGCCGCAATAATGCGACAGGACCTGGGTAAGTGGCAGACCGGTGCTCAGGTCGTTCCAGACCGGCTCGGTGCAATACAAAGGGATGGGACTGCTGCTTTCGCGCAGCATCAGCAGGCCGGTCACATGATCGATCTGCGCATCCATTAATATTACAGATGTGATACCGGTATCACGCACGTTGCGCGCCGGCTGCAGCGCCGGATTGGCCTGAATCTGTTTGAGAATATCGGGAGAGGCATTGACCAGCAGCCATTGAATACCGTCTGCCGAGATCGCGATGGATGACTGGGTACGGGGGATGGCACGGATGCTCTGTCGGCGTACACCGTCACAATTGGGACAGTTGCAGTTCCACTGCGGGAATCCGCCACCGGCGGCAGAGCCAAGCACAAGAATTTTCATAGGTAGCAAGTAAAACGGCACTGGCTCTCGCCAGCGCCGCATGGTATGAGCGTAAGATGCAGATTAACGGTTGGCTATGTACATCGTGATTTCAAAGCCAAAACGCAGATCGCAAAACTCAGGTGTTGTCCATTTCATAAATATCTCCTGTTCAGATGGAAAATGTCGAAGTGGCAGGCAGAAGGTGTATGAGCCAGCTACCAGCATGATACTGATAATTCAATATGGCTACTGCCCCGCATGACTGTAAAACGATGCGCAGTCAAATTAATGGTAGCATGACTCGCATATTTGTCAAGGCGCTTTAACCTGCAAAAAATTTCCGGTTTATGCCTTGGTTATTATATCAGTTGTAATAAGCGATCGTGTTTCCATCTTCTGCCCGGAACTTGTTTTATGAGTATGCCATTGTCCCAAGATTATCTGCAGACCACCGACGGTCACCAGCTATACTACGCCGAATTCGGCAATATCCGGGCGCCCGCCGTGGTCGTTCTGCATGGCGGTCCGGGCAGTAGCAGCAACCTTGCCATGTTGGAATGGTTCGACCTCGGGCGCTGGCGGGTGGTCCTGTTTGACCAGCGCGGTAGCGGCAAAAGCCTGCCCACCGGAAGTCTGGAACATAATACAACGGCGCACCTGATTCAGGATATTGAGCAACTGAGAGAGCATCTGGCCATTGCAAGGTGGACCGTCGTGGGCGGATCGTGGGGGGCGTATCTGGCCCTGGCTTACGCAGCAAGGCATGCAGATCGCATTGACCATCTCGTGCTGCGCGGCACGTTTCTGCCTTCCCGGCTGCAACTGGACTGGTTCTTCCAGCACTTGCAGGCATTAGTGCCGCAGGCCTGGGATAGCCTGACCGAGACCATGAGCGAAGATGAAAAACAATCGGTTCTGCAGACGTTGGCGGCCAGGCTGCTCGGCAGCGATCGCAAGCAAATGTCGGATGCAGCCGAACGCTGGAGCAGCTACGAGAACAGTATCATGGCCGGCATGATGCAGGGCAAGCCCACACAGCAAGCGTCCAACGGGCAACCCGCCGAGAAAAAACAGGCCGGGGCCCAAGACGCAGCCACCCGCCAGGCTGCCGGTGCGCAGCCTGGCGATGAAGCGGGCGAACGTGAGCAAGCCCAGACCAGGGCTGCTGCGCGCACTATCCACAAATATCGCATTCAGGCGCACTATTTGCGCCACATGGGGTTTATTGATCTTCCTGCGCTGCTCGCGCAGTTGCGCCAGGTGCCGGTGAAAACCACTTTGCTGCACGGCACGCATGACTGGATATGTCCTGCCACCAACGTGCATTTGCTGCAGCGCTTCCTGCCCGAGGCCGAACTGCGTTGGGTCCCTGGCGGCACGCATACGCCGTCCGATCCGCTCATTCTTGCGGCGCTCACTGAGACCATGGCCCGGCTATCGGCAGCAACCTGACTTAACAGGCGCAGGTGTATCTGAACAGATTTTCCCGGGCATTTGTCCCTCTCATCTACCCTTGATTTGCAATCGTCTAACGTGCACTGTCTTGACAGACACGGTGTTGCATCGCCTGCGCGGCGCAGTATCTGTATCGACCCGCGTTCATCTGCGGCAAGCCATGGCACAGCCTGTATCGTATTCTGAACAACTTCTGGTTCGTGCTTTGATGCGACCGGTGTAGCGCCGTTGTGAAAGCGGAATGGTTCTGCTTCTGTTCACTGTGGTTGCACGCTTGCCGGCAAGTGCTTGTGATGATTGGCATGGAAGTTGCTTCAGTAGTGGTTATTGCTGCCCGTTCGCCATGCACCGAGTATGGCGGGGAAGGCACCCGATCAAGTCAGAACCATTCATAACCAATCCGGAGACACATATGAGTTACAATATCCATCCAGCCGTTAACAATGGCGTTCAGGCGAGTACAGACAACAACTTTACCGGTGGCAAACTGGTTTGCAACTGTGAGACAGACAGAGTCGAAGTCACGGTCAATTCACAGTCTGCCCATAACCACCTTTGTGGTTGTTCCAAATGCTGGCGGCCTGCCGGTTCCCTGTTTTCGCAGGTCGCCGTCGTGCCAAAAGAGTCCGTGCAGGTCACAGCCCATGGCGACAAGCTCAAGGTGGTTGACGAGTCGGCAGCCATTCAACGGCATGCATGCAGCGGTTGTGGCGTTCATATGTACGGCCGTATTGAAAATACGCAGCATCCATTTTATGGGCTCGATTTCATTCATACAGAGCGCTCTCCCCAGACCGGCTGGTCTGCCCCAACGTTTGCCGCCTTTGTCTCGTCCATCATTGAAACAGGCACCGATCCTGCAGAGATGACTGGTATTCGGGCACGGTTGAACGAACTGGGATTGCCACCCTATGACGCCCTGTCGCCAGCGCTAATGGACGTTATCGCAACACATGTTGCAAAATCAAAACATGCATCTTAAGCAGGAGTTGAAGTAATGGAAACAAAAGCCGCTGTTGCCACCAAAGCCGGGGCGCCGCTGACGATCGAGACGGTCCAGCTGGACGGTCCGCGTGCATTCGAAGTGCTGGTGGAAATCAAGGCATCGGGCGTATGTCATACAGACATGTTCACGCTGTCCGGTGATGATCCGGAAGGTATTTTTCCGGCTATTCTTGGTCACGAAGGCGCCGGTGTGGTCGTGGAAGTGGGCTCGGGCGTAACCACGCTCAAGCCCGGCGATCACGTGATTCCGCTTTATACGCCCGAGTGCCGCAATTGCGTATTCTGCCTGTCGCGCAAGACCAATTTGTGCGGCGCCATTCGCGAAACCCAGGGCAAGGGCCTGATGCCTGATGGCACCAGCCGCTTCAAGCTCAATGGCAAGGATGTGTTTCACTACATGGGCACGTCCACGTTTTCAAATTACACGGTGGTGCCGGAAATTGCACTTGCCAAGATCCGGGAAGATGCACCCTTCGAAAAGGTTTGCTACATCGGCTGCGGTGTCACCACAGGTGTGGGCGCCGTTATCTATACCGCCAAAGTGCAGCCCGGCGACAAGGTGATTGTATTTGGCCTGGGCGGCATCGGCTTAAATGTCGTGCAAGGTGCGCGCATGGCCGGCGCCGATATGATTATTGGCGTAGACATTAATCCGGCGCGTGAAGAGCTGGCTCGCAAATTCGGCATGACGCATTTTGTCAATCCGAAAGAAGTCGAAGGCGATATCGTCCCATACCTGGTGAGTCTGACCAAGGGCGGCGCCGATCATACCTTTGAATGTATCGGCAACGTGAATTTGATGCGCCAGGCGCTGGAGTCCTGCCATAAAGGCTGGGGCAAGAGCACGGTTATTGGCGTGGCCGGCGCGGGCCAGGAAATTTCGACAAGGCCGTTTCAACTGGTCACCGGTCGCGTCTGGCAGGGTTCGGCCTTTGGCGGCGCCCGCGGTCGTACCGACGTGCCAAAAATTGTTGACTGGTACATGGAAGGCAAGATCAATATCGATGATCTGATCACACATGTCATGCCCATCGAGAAGATCAACGAGGCCTTCGATCTGATGCATGAGGGTACCTCGATTCGTTCTGTGGTTACTTTCGATTAATGCGGCGCCAGGGACGCTGCACATTGCGACGTCCCTGATGCTCATAAAAGCGGTTCACCTGCTGTGTCGGTACGGCACAACAGCCAAAAAGAAGGGGCTCTGTATATTGAGCCCCTTCGTCATTGCAGCGAACGGTAAAGCGCGGCAGGCAAGTCTTGTCTCTGTTTAGAAGAAAAACCATGACAATGCGGCATGCATCTACATCGCTTATAAATACACCTATAAAAACAAATACAGATAAAGATACTGATTGACGGGGAAACGGGGTCGTCCGAGATCCTGCGTCGCCAGGGGTGCGAGTTGACACCGGAAAAACAATCCTGCCCTGGTTCAGGACTTGATCCGGTGCCAATGCCAACGGGCAGGCTTCAGGCCGCAGCGGCCTGCTGCGCATAGATGCCGGCCATCTTTTCCAACGCTACCGGTTTGATGGCAGAAGCCCGACCTGCGCAGCCAAACGCTTCGAAGCGCTCCTGGCAAATCTGTCGTGCCGCCGCGGTTGCTTCCTTGAAGAATTTGCGCGGATCAAATTCTGCCGTGTCCTGCATCATGCTGCGGCGCATTGCACCTGTCATTGCCAGCCGGATATCGGTATCGATATTGATCTTGCGCACGCCATTTTTGATGCCTTCACATATTTCCTCTACCGGCACGCCGTAAGTTTCACGGATGTCGCCGCCATGGTTGCGAATAATGTCTAGCCATTCCTGGGGAACGGAAGATGAGCCGTGCATGACCAGGTGCGTAGTGGGAATGCGCTCGTGGATGGCGCGGATGCGGTCAATGGCCAGAATGTCGCCGGTGGGTTTGCGGGTAAATTTATAGGCGCCGTGGCTGGTGCCTATGGCAATGGCCAGCGCATCCACGCCGGTTCGCGCGACAAAATCGGCGGCCTGTTGCGGATCGGTCAGCAGTTGTTCATGCGACAACACTCCTTGGGCGCCGGAGCCATCTTCTTCGCCCGCCTGGCCCGATTCGAGCGAGCCCAGGCAACCGAGTTCACCTTCGACCGAGACACCGACGCAGTGGGCCATATCGGCAACCTGTCGCGTAACAGCCACATTATATTCATAGCTTGATGGCGTTTTCATATCGGCCATCAGAGAGCCATCCATCATCACACTTGAAAAGCCGGAGCGGATCGAGGCCTGGCACACGGCCGGGCTGGCGCCATGGTCCTGATGCATGCACACCGGAATATCGGGATAGGACTCTATGGCGGCTTCGACTAATCGGCGCAGAAAAGCTTCGCCGGCATACTTTCGTGCGCCGGCAGAGGCCTGCAGAATGACCGGGCTGTCGGTGCTGGATGCGGCCTGCATGATTGCCTGGATCTGCTCCAGATTGTTGACATTGAAGGCTGGAATGCCGTAACCATGCTCGGCAGCGTGATCCAGCAGTTGACGTAATGAAACGAGGGCCATGTTGATCTCCTTGGGTGGAGCAGGGGGTGTTAAGTAACAGGACCCCCTGCGAACGAATCGTGTTATGAAGCTTGATCAAGCAATGCATAAACTGCCTTGCAGACTGCTTGCGGGTTGAGGCCAAAATAGTCATATAGCTGGCCTGCCGGTGCTGATTCCCCAAAGGTGTCGATGCCAATGGCGATGCCGTTATTGACCACACTGCGCCAAAACCAGCTGGAGCCGGCTTCAATACTGACGCGTGGGATATCCGGGGGAAGGACCTGATCGCGCCATGCTTGCGGCTGGGCAAAGAACAGTTCCACGCATGGCATGGAGACCACGCGCACCGCAATGCCCTCGTCACGCAAGGCCGCCGCAGCTTTGACGGCGATACCCACCTCTGATCCGGTGGCAATGAGAACCGCCTGCGCGTGGGGCGCGTCCTGCAGGATATAGCCGCCGCACGCGATCTGCTCGCGTTGCGTTTTTTCGCGGGTAAACGGCGTCAGGTTCTGGCGCGACAGCATCAGGCAAGCCGGTCCATCTTCTCGCTTCAGTGCCTGCTGCCAGGCAATTGCTGTTTCCTCTCCGTCGCAGGGGCGCCAGACACGGTTGTTGGGAATGATGCGCAGCGCGCTCAGGTGCTCCACCGGTTGATGGGTGGGGCCGTCTTCGCCCAGTCCGATGGAATCATGAGTAAACACATGAATCACACGCTGCTTCATGAGTGCGGCCATACGAATGGCATTGCGCGAATAATCGGAGAAGGTCAGGAAGGTGCCGCCATAGGGAATGAATCCCCCATGCAGGGCAAGACCGTTCATGACTGCAGCCATGCCGAACTCGCGCACGCCGTAGCTTAAATAATTACCCTGACCATGATGATTGACCCAAACAGAAGATTTGACATTAGTCAGATTCGAGCCACTGAGATCGGCCGAGCCGCCGAACAGGCCCGGCAGCTCGGGCGTGATGGCTTCGAGCACGATTTGCGAGGCCTTGCGGGTGGCAATATTGCCGTGTAGCGCCTCGCTGGCGTCCAGCAAATCTTCCAGGGCAAGCAGTGCTTCATCGGGAATATCGCCAGCCAGGCGCCGGGCCAGCTCCCGGGCGTCTTCGGGATACCGTGCCTGCCAGCGATCAAACTGTTGCTGCCAGAGCAACTGCCGGGCTGCACCTTGCTCGATGGCGTTCCAATCATCGACGACGTCCTGTGGTAGTTCGAATTCTGCATAGGGCCAGTTTCTTGCCGCCCGCATTGCCGCGATTTCATCGGTGCCCAGCGGGGCGCCGTGGACCGCATGGCTGCCAGCCTTGGTTGGCGCGCCATGGCCAATATGGGTGCGGCAGCAGATCAGGGTCGGGCGCGCTTGCGCGGCAGGTTGTGACTTTGCCTGAAAGATGGCTGCATCAATCGCCGCTGCGTCATGTCCATCGACATTGGCAATCACATTCCAGTTGTATGCAGCAAAACGGGCGGCGGTGTCGTCGCTGAACCAGCCTGCTACATCGCCGTCAATGGAAATCCCATTATCATCATAGAAGCAGATGAGCTTGCCCAGTCCGAGCGTGCCGGCCAGCGAGCAGGATTCGTGGCTGATGCCTTCCATCAGGCAACCGTCGCCGACAAAGACGTAGGTGTAATGGTCTACAATCATATGGCCGGGGTGATTGTAGCGACGCGCCAGTAGTTTTTCGGCAAGCGCCATGCCCACGGCGTTGGCCAGGCCCTGGCCCAGCGGGCCGGTGGTCGTTTCTACACCGGGCGTCAGACCGACTTCGGGGTGACCAGGCGTGCGCGAATGCAACTGACGGAATTGTCGAATTTCGCTGAGCGGCAGATCGTAACCGGTCAGGTGCAGCAGGGCATACAGCAGCATGGATCCGTGACCATTGGACAGCACGAACCGGTCGCGATTGAACCAGCCAGGGTCCGCCGGGTTATGGGACAGATGACGCCGCCACAGCACCTGGGCGATGTCGGCCATGCCCATGGGCGCACCAGGATGCCCCGATTGCGCCTGCTCGACCGCATCGGCGGCCAGAAAACGCAGTGCATCCGCATGGCGGGTTTCTTCAATGGTTATTTTTTCGGCAAGATTCATCATGGTCTCCTTATGCCTGGGCGGCGCGCTTCTTGCGTTCCATCATGCGCCAGATGAATGGAGTAAAGATCAGTTGCATGGCCAGCTCCATCTTGCCGCCGGGTACGACAATGGTGTTGGCTCGCGACATAAACGAGTCGTGGACCATATTGAGCAGATACTGAAAATCGATGCCCTTGGGATTGGCAAAGCGAATGACCACAAAGCTCTCGTCTGGCGCCGGTATGTCTCTTGCAATAAACGGGTTGGACGTATCGACGCAAGGTACGCGCTGAAAGTTGACATGGGTCAGCGAAAACTGCGGGCAAATATGATTCACATAGTCGGGCATGCGGCGCAAAATGGTGTCTGTGACCGCTTCAGCCGAATAGCCTCTGGTGGATTTGTCCCGCCACAATTTCTGGATCCATTCGAGATTGATCACCGGCACCACACCAACCAGCAAATCGGGGTACTGTGCGATATTGACCTTGTCATGCACGACCGCGCCGTGCAGGCCTTCATAAAACAGCAGATCGGTATCGGCCGGAATATCTTCCCATTCGGTGAAGGTGCCGGGCTCCTGTTTGTAGGGAGCGGCTTCGCGCGCGTCATGCAGGTACTTGCGGCGTTTACCCGAACCACTTTCGCTGTAGGTGCGAAACAGGGTTTCCAGTTCGGCAAACAGATTGGTATCTGGCCCGAAATGGCTGAAATTGGCATTGCCGTCTTTTTCGGCGGCAGCCTGCCGCTCTTTCATTTGCGCGCGGTTATAGCGATGAAAGCTGTCGCCTTCAATGGAAGCGGCAGTCACCCCTTCGCGACGGAATATATTTTCGAAGGTTCTGGTCACCGACGTGGTTCCTGCGCCTGAAGAACCGGTAATTGAAATAATCGGGTGGCGTTCTGACATGATTCTGGCCCTTTGATAAATGAAAGATGGCGTTATTGCCGGCATGGTGCAAAGGCGTCTGGCAACGGCGATGCCGGCTGCCGGGGCCTGTGCACATGGCGGTTCATAGCATGTTCGGCGATTCGGTGAACAGGCTGCGTTCGTGGAAAAGTGGGTTGGGCGAGTCGACCCTTCGCGGATGCTTGTGATATTGCTCGATCCGCTCCACTTCGTTTTTGGAGCCGAAGATAAACCCGATACGCTGGTGAATTTCGGTGGGAACGACCTGCATGACCGGCTCATGCCCGGTACTGGCACGCCCCCCTGCCTGCTCCATGATAAAACCGATAGGATTGGCTTCATATAACAGGCGCAACCTGCCGTTTCGGGCCGGTAGCTTATTATCCCGAGGATATAGAAACACGCCGCCGCGCATCAGGATCCGGTGCGCCTCGGCAACCAGCGATGCGATCCAGCGCATGTTGAAATCCTTGCCGCGTTCGCCTGTTTTACCGGCAATGCACTCATCAACATAGCGGCGCACCGGTTCGTCCCAAAAGCGACTGTTGGAGGTATTGATAGCGAACTCGTTGCTGTCCTCCGGAATTTTCAGATTGGGGTGGGTCAGCATGAACTCGCCAACCAGCGGGCAAAGCGTGAAAGCATGGACGCCGTTGCCCACCGACAGCACGAGCATCGTAGACGGGCCATAGATAGCATAGCCGGCGGCCACCTGTTCGACACCCGGTTGCAGATAGTCTTTGACCGAGGTCGTGCGTCGTGAGTCGGGTGCGCGCAGCACCGAGAAAATGCTGCCGACAGCAACATTCACGTCAATGTTGGATGAACCGTCAAGCGGATCGAACAGCAGCAGATACCGTCCGCGGCTATATGGCTTGGGAATGCTGTAGGGTTCATCCAGCTCTTCGGACACCATGCCGGCCAGTTGTCCTCCCCACTGATTTCCTTCGATGAACAGATCGTTGCTCAGAATGTCCAGCTTCTTCTGGTCCTCGCCCTGCACATTGGTGGAGTCGGCACTGCCATTGACACCGGCCAGGACGCCGCAGGCGATGGCATGGGAAATTCTGCGGCAGACCAGCGCGATATTGAGTATCACGCTATTGAAGTCTCCACCGGCCTCGGGAAAGCGGCGCCGCTCGTCGATCAGAAACTGGGTCAGGGTAGGTCGTTGCGGTGTTTGCATGAATGTCTCCTCGATTTGAATCATTTGCTGCTGCGCCTTCGGTTGGCTTGGCCTTTAGCCGGCCTTGAGCAGGGGATCTGCGTGCAGGCATTTGAGCGTGAACAGATCCACCATGGTCTGATGGATTCCGTTGCCCGGTGGAACCGGCAGATCAGGATCGCCCAGATGCGGTAGCACCAGCATGGCACCGGAAAAATCCTGGCCAGCGGTGTAATGGGTGGGCGTAATGATGGTTGAAATACCAGCTCGAGCCGCTGCCCGCAATCCGTTTTCCGAATCTTCAAATGCAATACAGTTTGTTGCTTCCACATCCAGTTCGGCCAGTGCCTGCAGATAGACGTCGGGTTCGGGCTTTTTCTTGCCAGGCGTGCGGGCATCGCAAACTGCAACGAAAAACTTCCTCCAGTCCGACCCCAGGCAGTGATGCAGCAGGGCCTGTACGTTGGCGGCGGTGGTGGTGGTGGCAATGGCTAGCGGTATGCCTGCACAATAGGCGTCGATAATCAAGCGGTGAATGCCTGGACGCAAGGTGACCTGGCCGTTGTCGATCAGTCGTGCATATTCCTCGGTCTTGATGGCATGAACTTCGCGGATCTTTCTGGCGGCTTGCAATGTACTTGCGCCTTCAGGATCAATGGACAGCCAGTAGTGCGCCATGCGCTCTTTGCCGCCGCTGATGGTCAGCAATTGTGCGTACAGGTCTTCGTCCCAGTACCAATCGAGTCCGGCCAGAATAAAAGCGGTATTGAATGCGCGCAGATGTACGGTTTCAGTATCAGCCAGTGTGCCATCTACATCAAAGATCAGTGCCTTGAGCATGTTATGTCTCCCTGTCGTTTTCGGGGTGATCATGCCGGATGCTGGCTTGCGGGTCGGCAGTGGATGCTTCAGAAAAGACCCGGCTGGCCCGAATATCCTGGGCGCTGATCGTTTGCAGTGCGGCGTCGCTGACGTTGTCCGGATCGCGCATCAGTCTGGACGCGTGACGCAGGCGGGCGCGCTCCAGCGCATTGCGGACACTGCGGGCATTGGCAAAATAAGGCTGCTGCATGCGCTTGACGATGTATTGAGAGAACGCCTGCTGCGCCGGTTCGTCAAAGCGATATTGCATGCCCTCGAGCATGATGTCTGCAATTTTTTCCAGTTCTTCGGGTGCGTAGTCGGGAAAATCGATATGGTGGGCAACGCGCGAGGACATGCCCGGGTTGGAAGAGAAAAAGCGATCCATCCTGTCCTTGTAACCGGCAAAAATGACCACGAGATCGTCACGATTGTTCTCCATGACCTGAAGCAGGATTTCAATCGATTCCTGGCCATAATCACGTTCGTTTTCGGGTCGGTAAAGGTAATAGGCCTCATCAATGAACAGTACGCCGCCCATGGCCTTTTTCAGTACCTCCTTGGTTTTCGGCGCCGTATGCCCGATGTATTGCCCGACCAGATCGTCGCGCGTCACCGCCACAAGATGGCCGCGACGCAGGTAGCCCAGCTGATGCAGTATTTGCGCCATACGCATTGCAACCGTGGTTTTCCCCGTTCCAGGATTGCCCGTGAAACTCATATGCAAGCTGGGTGCGCCGGTACGCAGTCCACGTTCGGCGCGCAGTTTGTCAACCAGAAGCAGTGCGGCAATATCCTGGATGCGTTGCTTGACCGGCGCCAAACCCACCAGTTCGCGATCGAGCTGCTGCAAGGTGGCGGCAATCGCCTGACGATCTTCTGACGCCGTGCTGTTGCGCGCTGTCTGTGCTTTTTCCGGTGTCGCGACGTTTAGTGTGGTTTGCGCCATGGTCTTCTCCTTTAGCGTGGGTATAACGCCGGGGCAATGCGGGCCCCGGCAGGCAGGCTCAATGCATCAGTAGCGGCTGCCTTCGGCGGCTGCAGTCACTGCATAGCTCTCGATCGTGTAGCGCATGCGTCGTCCGTCGATCTCCTGGCGAACCAGACGAAAGCCCGGTTCATGAGCGGGACGGTTGACGATGAATGACATGACCACGGACTCCACGGTATGAGTGGAGTCAAACGCTGTGACGCGAATATAGTGATTCGGGAAGGTATTGCGTGCCTGTTCGATCTCCTGCAATATGCCGGCGGCATCGCGCAGGTCGAACATGGGGTTGCCGAACATCTCCCAGAAAGTATTGCGCGGATGCGGATCATCGGTATATTCAATGCCGACCGCCCAGCCGTTATCCAGGCAATATTGCAACTGTTTGGTGATCTGTTCGTTGGTCAGATCAGGAAGAAACGAGAAGGTCCCTTGTGTAATTCGCATGATGTTCTCTCTTGTCGTAAAGTGCTGTGGTCTTGGCCTGCCTGTGTGCTTATTGCCTCTGTGATTTCAGGCAACAGACGGCATGGGGGTGTAGTCAGACGTGTCGGTGGATTGGTAGTTGAAGGTCACTTCACCCCAGGTGTCCAGTGCCGCGCGCAAGGGGCCGCAGTGCTTTGCTGCATCCTTGAGAATTTGCGGGCCTTCTGCTGCAATGTTGCGCCCCTCGTTGCGCGCCAGCACCATTGATTCGAGTGCGACGCGATTGGCCACTGCGCCGGCCTGGATCCCATCAGGGTGGCCAATGGTGCCGCCGCCAAACTGCAGGATTGCGTCGTCGCCGAACAGGTCCAGAAGCTGGTGCATTTGCCCGGCGTGAATACCGCCGGAGGCCACCGGCAGTACC
This sequence comes from Advenella incenata, assembly GCF_004217095.1. Taxonomy (GTDB): domain Bacteria; phylum Pseudomonadota; class Gammaproteobacteria; order Burkholderiales; family Burkholderiaceae_B; genus Advenella; species Advenella incenata. The sequence goes on from NZ_SHKO01000003.1 coordinate 504,244, forward strand.
TTGCGCAAGGCCACCCAGTCCTGATCGAAGAAAATGCCGCGCGGCAGATCGGTCTGCGTGTAGGCATCGCGACATACGTTGTAGTATCCCTGCACGGTCATCGGGTCGCCTTCCAGTTTGCCCACTGCTGTTCCTGCATGAAGGTGATCCACGCCGGCCAGGCGCAGCCACTTGGCAATCACCCGGAAAGACACGCCGTGGTTTTTCTGCCGGGTGTAGGTGCCGTGACCGGCGCGATGCATATGCAAAATCATGTCGTTCTGACGACACCAGTGTGATATGGACTGGATCGCGGTCCAGCCGACCACCAGATCGACCATCACAATGACTGAACCCAGCTCTTTGGCGAACTCAGCGCGGCGGTACATCTCTTCCATGGTGCCTGCGGTAATGTTCAGGTAACTGCCCTTGACTTCGCCGGTTGCGGCCGATGCCTTGTTAACTGCATCCATCACAAACAGAAAGCGGTCGCGCCAATGCATAAAAGGTTGAGAGTTGATGTTTTCATCATCCTTCATGAAATCCAGGCCACCCTTGAGTCCCTCGTATACCACGCGTCCATAATTGCGTCCGGACAGACCCAGCTTGGGTTTGGTGGTGGCACCCAGCAATGGGCGACCGAATTTATCCAGGCGTTCGCGCTCCACAATAATGCCCGTTGGCGGGCCGGCGAAGGTTTTCACATAGGCGGCGGGAAAACGCATATCTTCCAGCCGGGCAGCTTTGAGCGGTTTGAAACTGAACACGTTGCCGATGATAGATGCCGTCACGTTTGTGATGGAGCCTTCTTCAAACAGAGAAAGGTCGTAGGCGATATAGCAGAAATATTGCCCTTCGTTATTGGGCACCGGATCGACCCTGTATGCTTTGGCGCGGTACTTGTCGCAAGCGGTCAGCCTGTCGGTCCATACAACAGTCCAGGTTGCTGTTGATGATTCTCCGGCAACGGCGGCAGCCGCTTCGATGGGGTCAACGCCATCCTGTGGTGTGATGCGAAACACCGCGAGTATATCTGTGTCCGTAGGTTCGTAGTCGCCATCCCAATAGCCCATTTGGGCATATTTGAGTACACCGGCTGCATAGCGTTTTTTCTGATCCCTGATCTGGACGTTGCTGATATCGTTCATTGTCTATCTCCTGAGTGCCTTGCATGATCAAGCCGGCAGGATGCTGCGTCTGACCGGTATGAACAAACTATACAAATGGTCATGCTTGAGGTCTAATAATAAATATCGAAGAAAACATAAGCACAGGCTTATAGATCACTATGCGACGTTACACACTGAGACAGCTGGATACCTTTCTGGAAGTGGCCCGTGCCGAGTCTGTATCCAAGGCGGCAGAGAAGTTGCACGTGACGCAACCTGCTGTTTCGACGCAACTGCGACAACTGGAAGATGCACTTGGCGTCGCGCTGGTGGAAGCCAATGGCAGACAGATCCGCCTGACCGCAGCAGGGCGCGAGGTTGAGCAATACGCCATTGCGGCTACGTCGCAGCTCAGTCAGCTTGACGATGCGGTCGAAGGATTGAAAGGGCTGCAGCGCGGGCGCATCAACCTGGGGATCGTGGGTACGGCAAAATATTTTGTTCCCATGCTGCTGGTGCATTTTCGCAAGCGTTTTCCCGGCATCGAAATCGCGCTGCAGATACAGAATCGTGATCAGATTTTCAATATGCTTGAGCGCAATGAACTGGATCTGGCCATAACCGGCAGGGTGCCCGAAAGGCTCGATTGTCTGTCCGAGGCCTTTGCCACCAATCCCCTCGGTTTTGTAAGCGCGCCGGAGCATCCGCTGTCACGCCGTCGCCAGGCGCCGCTGTCCATTTTCAATGATATCGATTTCGTGGTGAGAGAAGCCGGCTCGGGAACACGGGCGACCATGGAGAGCATTTTTGCCCAGAACAACATCAGCCCGCGTATTGTGATGGAGATGCCCAGCAATGAATCCATCAAGCAAGCGGTGATGGCGGGCATGGGGCTGACCTTTCTGTCATTGCGTACGGTACGGCATGAGCTTGCCGCAGGGCACCTGGCTTTGCTGGATATCCAGGGTACGCCTATTTTGCGGCAGTGGCGCGTTGCGCATCTGCGTACCAAAAAGCTGGCGCCCGCTGCCCTGGGCCTGAAGGCATTTTTGATCAGCGATGGCGCCGCCCTGATCAACGTCTGGGCGTGAGAGCGTAACGGTACACTTTGTCACGCATGCGTCACAGTTGGTGTGTTCAGGGGCCGCTATTTTACCTGTGCCGTGCGCACTGGGCGTTCACTGCCACATTGACCTGTTGCCAGTAAGTCCGCAGATGCCCGCAGGCAAAGGGACCACGGGGCCGGCAAGCATTATGTCGGAAAAAGCCCGGCTGCCTGACAATTCTGGTACGAATATTGCTTTTGTTAACCTGGAGCCAATATATAAAAATATAAGACCAGGAGAGGGACATGTGGGTAGTCAAGCTTGACGGTGCTCTGGCTCATGATGACACGTTGCAGGATTGGGTTGACGAACTGAGTACTGTCGGCGGGGGGCGCGTCATTATTGTGCCTGGTCGCTGGCATGGCGCAGATTTTGTCCGGGAGATGAAATCACGCTGGCAATTGGACCGCCTGGTAACGCACAATATGTTGCTGCTTACCGGCGCGCAGTACGGGTTGCTGATCAGCAGCATGGCGCCGCAGATCAGTCCGGTGCTGGATGCGCGCCATGTGCGCCAGACGCTGCAGCGGGGCGGCGTCGCGCTATGGATGCCGCTGTCCTTGATGCGCGATATACCGGATGATCTGACCGATTCGACGATTTCATCCGATAGCATTGCGGCCTGGCTGGCGACACATTTGAATGCAGAAAGGTTGATTCTGGTAAAGACGCGACCCTTTTTCTCGAACGTGAATGTAGCGCAGCATATTCGTGACGGCGTGCTGGATGAAGGATTCCGAAAGTACGCAGATAAACTGGCTTGCCCGGTGACGTTGCTGCATAAAAGCGAGCTGTCACGTTTTCATTTAATGCTGCTCAATGGCAGCAGTTCGGATTTGCTGGACCGGGCAGGAGAAACAATTAGGGGGTAAATGGCAATTGCCATCTCTGCTATGCATTTTTATTTTCGCATACATTAAGGTGGTTGCCGGCAATGACATAGGTGGTCAGTCGTGATAGAGTTCAGTCAGACGGTCAGTTCTTTGGGACCGGCAGGGTTAATCAATAAAACCGGCATACATAGCCGAAGGGGATGACATACATGGATGCACCTCGTTATACACGAGTGGCAATGCTGCTGCATTGGATGATCGCACTGTGCCTGGTAGGGCAGTTTGTTCTGGGCTGGTACCTGGAAAGCATACCCCGGGGTGTACCGGATCGCAGCTATTTTGTGAATATACATAAAAGCACCGGCATACTGATCGGCCTGCTGATTCTGGCGCGTATTGGCTGGCGCCTTACCCACCGTCCCCCCGCGTTGCCCGTGTCCATCCCAACGTGGCAGCAAAAAGCGGCTTCTGCTACCCATTTTCTGCTTTATTTTTTTATGCTGCTGCTGCCGCTTACCGGCTATATTGCATCCAACTTCAGCAAGTGGGGCGTCAAGTTTTTCAACACAATAGAATTGCCCCCCTGGGGCATCGAAGATAAAGCGATTTATGCGTTTTTCAATCAGTTGCATGGGCTAATTTCCTGGATACTGCTGTGTCTGGTGATTCTGCATGTGCTGGCCGCCGTCTCGCACCTGGTGTCGGGACATCGGGAGGTGATCCATCGAATGCTGCCTGGCTCCTCATCAGGCCGGTAGCACCACTATGTTGTCAAAGGAGACTTAAGGATGAGACAAAAAATACTAATTACAACACTCGCAGCGTCATTGCTGTCGTTCGCCACTGCGGCTACAGCGGAACCATTTGCGTATGTGCCTAATGAAGGCGGCGCCAGTATTTCTGTGATCGATGTCGCGACCGACAAGGTTGTGGATACCATCAAGGACCTGGGTGCAAAACCCAGAGGGCTGGCTGCCAGTGGGGATAATCTGTATGTGAGCCAGCAAACCAATAACCAGCTCAAGATTGTAGACTTGAAGCAGCGCAAAGTGACAGGCAGCGTGAGCCTGGGAGAGTCACCTGAAGGGGTGTATGTCTCTGCAGATGGTCGCTGGATTGCCGCAGCGATCGAAGAGAATAATACGGTTGCCATTATTGATACTCAAACCAATAAAATGGTCGATGAGATCAAGGTGAACGGAGATAATCCCGAGCATGCCGTCTTTTCGCCCGATGGCAAAAAGCTGCTGGTGAGCGCCGAAGACGGGCATTCCGTTGACGTGATCGATTTTCCGGCGCGCAAGGCCGTCGCGGAGATTGAAGTGGGCAAACGACCCCGTGGTATCGGTTATCTTCCCGATAGCAGCAAGGCCTATGTCGCCGCTGAAAACAGCAATGAAGTCTACGTGATTGACTTGCCCAACAATAAGGTCATCAAGAAGCTGGCCGGCGGCGTACGCTCCAATGGTGTGACGGTCAGCCCGGATGGCAGCCGCGTGTATATCTCCAACGGGGGTGATGCAAGCGTATCGGTGATTGATACGGCCAAAGATGAAATCGTTGCCACTGTCAAGGTGGGGCAGCGTCCATGGAACATGGCAATTTCACCAGACGGCAAAAAACTGTATGTGGCCAACGGCCGCTCCAACAGCGTGACTGTGATCGATACGGAAAAGAATGCGAAGATTACCGATATCGCGGTGGGCGAACGTCCATGGGGTGTCTATATCCATTGATCGCTTTGGCCGCGGTTTGGCTGAGCGAGACAGTCGCTGTCGGCTATATGGTGGCAAAAGGGCCCGTTGTTTAGTACGGGCCCTTTGCTGACACATTGCCGGGATGCTTGCTATCCCGGTATTTCCCCCCCGGAAATCGTCATGGATGTGTCCACCTGAGCTGGCTGGCTTTCGGCAAATTTTTCACTTGTGTATACCTGATAAAGTCCGCCGGGTATGTTCGGACTGATCACGAAAACATATCGTTTGGCGGCGAACTTGCCAATTTTCTCCTTCATTGGATCATTGACATAGGGCTGAATCACGATGCGATCGGCCGCGATCTGCTTGTTCTCAAACTTGACATTGACCTTGTCTACTTTGACGTTGCTGTCGGCCAGCGCCAGCCGGATACGCTTGCGAAAATAAACGGTAGAGCCGCCGGTAAATCGCTTCATCTCGGCAATATCGCGCTCCAGGAACCCCAGTAGAGCAGGGTTTCCTTCGGCATGATCAATGGGTGCGATCGGCGTATGGTTCGGGCCGGAAAGAAAATCCACGTTGACCGATGCCGTGCCGTCTTCATGACGTTGGCGAACGTCTACTTTGACCTTATCATTGATTGTCGTCATGCTCGGACCCGCCTGGCGGTAAGTGTAATCAATAGACTGGCGGGTCGTGTTGGCAAAATGCTTGTCCAGAAACAACTTGCGTTCGGCTTCAGTAATGGGGTCAGATTCGGGCTTTGATGCGGGTGCGGCGGTGCCAGCCGGTTGTGCGGTTGTGGCGGGCTGGCTGGTATTTGCTGCCAGCACGACCGTTGCCTGGCACGATAGCGCCAGCAATAGCGCGATGGAACCAGATCTGAAAATAGGGCGGTCAATCATGATTTGTCTCCTGTCTTGTTGGCCGCAGTGGTCAACGAATTTATTCAGTCGTCGTCATCTTCAATGCGATCAACAGGGGCCGTGGCTGTCGGAACATCATATTCTTTCAGAATAGCGGCGATCTCCGGGCCGCTGGAATCGATCAGCTCATTGAGCTTGTCGCGCAGTTTTTTGCTGTCATGCCGAACACCCATGGCAATGTTGAACGCAAATTGATGATGGTCGATACGGGTGTCAAAGGGCACGACGGTCATGGGTACGCCGCCATCGCCATGCTTGGCGTAGTATCCGGCAATCGGACCCCAGGCAATGGCAATGTCAATTTTACCGTTGGCCAGATCATGTTCGATAATCTGCCCGGGATACTGTTCCGGGTCTCCGGTTTGCAACTGATACGGCACCATGCGTTCCAGCAGGCTGTGCGACAACAGCCAGTTTACCGGTGGTGTACCGGAGAAGGCGCCGATCTTGATTTTTGACAACGTCGCTTGATCCAGAGACATGATGTCTTCTGGCTTTTTGATGCCATCCAGGCCCTTGCCTTTGACGTACACGATGGCGTAGGTTGATGTCATATAACGTTTGGTGGGAATGCCGCGTTCGAAGCCTGGCGATACGCCTGTGACGACATCGCATTTATACCGGTCGGTCTTTGGGTCTTTGGCAGTCAGTGTTGCCCGCGTAAAACCCATGCGCTGAGGATACCAGGTGTGCTCCAGCTTCCAGCCCAGTTTTTTTGCGAACAGCGCAGCGATTTTGTTTTCGTAGCCACCTTCATCCTGTCGAGACATAGGCATATTGTTGGGATCCTGGCACACCCGCAGCACCTTTTCACCGTCCTTGTCCTGCTTTTTCGGTTCCTGCGCCAGCGCCGTTGCGGCAAGCAGGCTTGCACTCAGGGTGAGTGTGACAAGCAATGCAGAGCGTGGTATGGGCAGTAATTTATCTGACAGCATGGAATACATCCTTCCGACAACGATCATAACAATTGAAATAAAAAGCCGAAACGCAGGCAGGGCTCATCGAGAGCACCTGCTTATAGTAGCGTTTTTATTTATCCAGCGGGTACACATGTCCGGGGTCCAGCTTTCCATCTGCACGCGCTTTTAAATAAGTGTACAGATTATCAATATTCTTTACCAGGCGCGGTACGCTTTCAAATGGTGGCATGCCCTGTGGCAAACGCCCCTTGAGCACGGTGGTCTTGAATTCGTCGTGTGACAACTTGTTGATCGCGACAATCAGCGACGGTCCGACAAGGCCTTCCTGCTTGGCGCCGTGACAGCGCGCGCAATCGAGTGCCCGCCAGGTTTTCCATCCTTGCAGTACATGGTCATCGGCCTTATTGCCTTCCTTGACCACATATTTGACGTCGCCGCCACCGGAGGCTGCTGGCGCGTCTGCGGGCTTGTCAGTTGCCGGTTTGTCTGCGGCTGTTGGCGGCTCGGCCGCAGTGGCTGGTGCCGGTGTTGGCGCAGTGGGCTTGGCAGCCGCGCCGGCCGGCACTTGCCGTTGTTCTGTCGATTCGGCCTTAAGGGTGCCTTGTGTTGTTTCTGCGCCCCCGTCACCAAAAGTGGTTGTGGTTGCTGCCAGCACTGTGGTCAGCAGTTGCGTACCAGTGTTGATATCTGCGGCTTGCGCAGAGAAGGTACAGATTCCAGCGATAGCGAGTCCTGCTCCGATTGTGCGTAAACGTAAAGTCATATTGAGTTTGTCCCAGATTTATCATGCAGGCATTGCACATGCCGCCATGAATTTGTGTTTCTTTTGATACCTTGATATTGCAGGGTGAGCGGCGTGAACCGGCCACCCTGCATGACGCTATTTATTGCGTTTTTGTGGTTTTTTCTGCCGCTGCGGTAGCGACATTGTCAGGCAATGCGAAGACCATCAGTGCACCGCCAAGTTCGGTGTATTTGGCCAGATCCTTGTAGCCGCCAACTGCACCCAGGCCGTCGGTAGACTTTTCAAGACCTGCTGCCAGACCAATGCCGGCCCAGCCGCCAATACCGGACAGTACGCCAACGTATTGTTTGCCTTCGTATTTCCAGGTGGTGACGTTGCCAATCACGCCAGAAGGTGTTTTGAACTTCCACAGTTCTTTGCCGCTGGTGTCAACGGCTTTAATATAACCTTCAAGCGTACCGTAGAAAACCACATCACCGGCTGTGGCAAGGGCGCCGCTCCATACGGAGAATCGTTCAGGAATGCTCCACAGGATTTTGCCTTTGTCTGCATCCCAGGCAATGAAGTTACCCATGCCACCATGGCTGTTGGGGGTAGGGAACATGGACACAGTTGCACCAACGTACGGCTGACCAGCTACATAATCAACTGCAAATGGTTCATAGTCCATGCAAACGTGGTTGGTGGGGACGTAGAATACGCCGGTTTTGGGTGAGAATGCAGCAGGTTGCTGATCCTTGGTACCCAGTGCAGATGGACAAATGCCCTTGACGTTGACATCTTCACCACCTTTGGCGGGGCTATATTTGCTGTTGACAACAGGACGGCCGGACTTCATGTCGATTTTGTCGGCCCAGTTGATGGTCGGATCGAATTTCTCGGCAACCAGCAATTCGCCTGATTCACGGTCAAGCGTATAGCCAAAACCGTTGCGGTCAAAGTGAACGAGCGCCTTGCGATCTTTGCCACCCACTTTGATATCGGCAAGGATATTTTCATTGACGCCGTCATAATCCCATTCGTCATGCGGTGTCATCTGGTAAACCCATTTGGCTACACCGGTATCCAGATCCCGTGCGATGATGGACATGGACCATTTGTTGTCGCCAGGGCGTTGCGATGGGTTCCAGGTGCCGGGGTTGCCGGTACCGTAGTACACCAGATTCAGGGCAGGATCATAACTGAACCAGCCCCAGGTGGTGCCGCCGCCAATTTTCCACTGATCGCCTTTCCAGGATTTGATCGAGGAGTCTTTACCCACGGCAGCCATTTTGCCATCGGTCCAGGTCATGGTTTTTTCGGGATCAAACAACATTTCGTTGTCAGGGCCTGTCGAGTAGGCTTTCCAGGCTTCCTTGCCGTCTTTCAGGTTGTAGGCCAGCAGACGTCCCCGTACACCAAACTCACCACCGGAGATGCCGGTGATCACTTTATCCTTGAATATATGCGGCGCATTGGTATTGCTTTCACCGACTTTGAAGTCGCCGTTCTTGACCTTCCATACTTCCTTGCCGGTTTTGGCATCCAGGGCCACCATGGTGGTGTCATTCTGTTGCAGAATGATTTTGCCATCGCCGAATGCCAGGCCGCGATTAACCGTATCACAGCACATGATGGTAATCACGTTGGGATCCTGGGTAGGCTCATACTTCCAGAGCATACTCTGATCCTTCAGACTGATAGCGTACACCTTATTAGGAAAGGGGCTATGAACGTACATGACGTCCCCAATCACCAGTGGTCCACCCTCGTGTCCCCGCAGTACGCCGGTGGAGAAAGTCCAGGCCACCTGAAGGTTCTTTACGTTGTCCTTGTTGATCTGATCCAGTTTACTGTAGCGCTGGTTGGCAAAATCGCCTGCCTGAACCGCCCAGTTATCCGGGTTTTTCATAGCTTCCTGCAATTGTGGATCCGCCTGTGCCGAGCCAGTAAAGGCCAGCGCACCTGCGACACATAGCATCTGTTTAAGGGTTATCTTAAAAGACATGTCTTCCTCCGGGGTTATCGTTATATATTTCAGAACACGAATTAAAGGTCTTACGCGAACATAGCACGAGCAGCATGCATATGGTCATAGATTGCTATAAGCACAATTCATGCCAATCTGAACAAGGCCGACGTGCACGCGTGCAAATGGCGGTGTATCGACGTGTTGGGCACAATCGTGCCGGCGTAGCGGGGTATATCGGTCATCATGTGCATATATATAGGCGGTCAAATGTACCGCAAGCAGAACAAGGTCAGGACATTATGTGTCGTTTTAGGACAGGCGCCGTTTTGCGCCGGGCTGCCACAGGCGCGCGGGCCGATAAGGAGCGGCATCCGAAAAAACATTCATTGAAATGAAAGCCGGTGTTTGGCATGATGAGAACTCGGTTGTACTTTGAAAGTCATGTGCATTGATTACCAGCAGTTGCGCGATTGCCCAGGGTGCGAAGGGACGGTCAAAATCGATATCACAATTGAAATTGCGAGCCTATGTGATGGCCGCAGTTGCTGCGATGCACGGATAGGTCAGAATGGTAAATAAAATCCCCAAGGAGATAATCACATGTATGATATGAAGCATCTTGCCCATATGAAGGACCTTGATACCGCTGCACCGCAAGCCATGCAGGCGTTTCGCGCATTTGACCAGGCTGCGTTTGCCGATGGCGCTTTGAGTGCACTGCAAAAACAGATTATCGCGCTTGCTGTTGCCGTCACTACGCAATGTCCTTATTGCATTGCAATACATACCAAGCAGGCGCGCGAGGCAGGCGCAACCGATGCCCAGCTTGCCGAAGCCGCGCTGGTTGCAGCTGCAATCCGTGCCGGTGGGGCGGTCACGCACGCAACGCATATGTTCTGATAATCCGCTGCCGGTTGCGGCACCCGGACATCGCATTGGCGCCGACAGGGCGGTGCAACACCCCGCAGCAGCGGGCGCATCGTGGTTGCAGCGGTGCTCTGGAACTGGCACAGTGTGTGACATTGTTGTGCCGAAAGCTGTGGGTGCTGCGCCTGCGCGCAGCGCTCAGTGTCGTGGGCCGACGGTCGCTCGTCATGATGCGCAGCGGTGCCTTGCCGGCGATGGCCGCTGGCTGTGGCGCGGGACATGGTTCAGCTTGGAGCGTGGCACAATAATTGCTTGCAACAGAATGGAAGAGGGCGCAATAGGAGGAGCGAACATAAACAGGCAGCGGTTCGCTTGCGCCGTCTTTGATGTGCATAGTCTGCTTTATTCGATTCGTAGGACAACATGAAATTTTCCATTAAAAAAATGTTCCCCGCCCTGTTATCCCTCGTCGTGCTGGGTGCGGCGCCGGCCAGCGCCCAGGCTAACGATTTTCCTACCACGACCAGAGTAGAGTACGTGCTCGAGTGCATGCAGAAACATAATCGTGATTATGAATATTTTTATAAATGTTCATGTGTGGTCGATGAAATTGCCAAAAACGTAAACTACAACGAGTTCAATGAAATTTCGACAGCGGCCCGTTATGCCCGCCTGGGCGGTGAGCGCGGCAGTGTCTTTCGCGATCCGAAAGACGTCAAGCGCATGGCTAAAAAATACAGGACGCTGGAGGCCAATGCCAACAAAGCCTGCTTTGTGAAAGCACCGGCCGATGATGATGACTAAGGTCATCGCTGATTGATATCCATGGCTCAATGCTGCGCGCGGCAGGCACGCTGCTTGCGCTGACGCGCTGTGCCGCTCAACATTCGCTGGTGTGAGAGGCGGACAAGCGGTCCGTGCAGGCAGTTTATTTTTACAAATTGGCCCAGCCTTTGGGGCTCACCATGCATCGCAATCGTTGCGCTGTCAGTCGCGCGGACACAATGTCATAAAGTAATGCGTGTGGTGAGCACGCCGGTTTGTGCCTGGCTGCGCGCCGGCGGCTGGCCCAGGTGTGAGTGCAATGGCCGGCCAGGGCGTGAGCCGGTCCGGGAGATGACATAAACGTTGTCAGAAGTCTGCACTCTCGCATTTAAGTCGGCCACGGCATTCGTGCCGCGCGGCCGGATCGGGCTTGCCCGGGATCGCGTAGCACAGCTGTTCAGACCTATTGACGGGCCCGTCCTGAGCCAATCGCGCCAATAACGGCAGCGCCAAACATATATTTAGACGATGTTTTAAACGGATTATGGGCAAGTATTGCTAGGGTATATCACTAATTGCAGAAACATAGGGCTACAGGTAAAACGGTCATGTTTGCTGCATAAATGATAAGCATTAGAGAGCTACGATCAAAATTTAACGATACTTTCTGGGAGGAAAGATATGAGTGAGGATATCGTTCAACGGGTGATTGCGAACCCGAAATACAAAGAAATGACGCGAATGCGCAGCACGTATGGCTGGGTCTTTTCGGCCATTATTCTGGTTGCGTATTATGTCGGTTTTATTGGCATTATTGCGTTTGACAAACAACTGTTCGCCCAGTCCATCAGTGGTGGCGCCATGACTTGGGGTATTCCGGTAGGTTTTGGTCTGATGATTCTGATTATTGCACTGACCGGCGTTTATATTTGGATCGCGAACTCCAAATTTGACGCAATGGAACGCAGCTTGCTGAACGACGTAGGGGCAACTCATGAATAAAGGTGTGTCGCGGTTTCTGATCGGTATAGCATTTACCGGCCTGTTTTTATCCCTCGCTTATGGTGCAGACGCCATCGGTGAAACCACCAAGCAGCAGGTCAATATAACGGCGATCATTATGTTCGTCGTTTTTGTTGGCCTCACGCTTTTTATCACCAAATGGGCCGCTGCCCGAACCAAATCGGCCTCTGACTTTTATACGGCAGGCGGCGGGATCACCGGCTTTCAGAATGGCCTGGCGATTGCGGGCGACTACATGTCCGCTGCATCCTTTCTGGGAATTGCCGCGCAGGTCATGGCCAGTGGTTATGACGGCCTGATCTACTCCATCGGTTTTCTGGTGGGCTGGCCTATCATTATGTTCCTGATGGCCGAGCGCTTGCGCAACCTGGGCAGGTTCACCTTTGCCGATGTCGCCAGCTACCGCTTTGCCCAGATGCCGGTACGTACTTTTGCCGCCTGCGGCACCATCGTGGTGGTGCTGTTTTATCTGATTGCCCAAATGGTAGGCGCCGGCCAGCTGATCAAGCTGCTGTTCGGTCTGGATTACTGGATTGCGGTTGTAATCGTGGGTGTGTTGATGATGGTCTACGTGCTGTTTGGCGGGATGACTGCCACAACGTGGGTGCAGATCATCAAAGCTGTCATGCTGCTTGCGGGCGCTTCGTTCATGGCCTTTATGGTAATGAAACTGAACAACTTCTCTTTTGAAGCGCTGTTTTCCAAGGCCATTGAGGTCAAGACCGCTGGTGCACTGGCTGCAGGTAAAACGGCCGAAGAGGCGGCGGCGGCAGGCAAGTCCATCATGGGGCCGGGTACGTTCATCAAGGATCCGATTTCTGCCATTTCCTTCGGTATGGCCCTGATGTTTGGTACTGCCGGTCTGCCGCATATTCTGATGCGTTTCTTCACCGTGCCCAATGCCAAGGAAGCGCGTAAATCAGTTTTCTGGGCCACAACCTGGATCGGGTACTTCTATGTGCTGACCTTCATTATCGGTTTTGGTGCGATCATTTTCGTTTCCACCAATCCTGATTTTCTTGATGCGAAGGGCGGCCTCATCGGCGGGGCCAATATGGCCGCGGTGCATCTGGCCGATGCCGTTGGCGGACATATTTTCCTGGGCTTTATCTCGGCAGTGGCTTTTGCCACGATTCTGGCTGTGGTGGCCGGGCTGACCTTGTCGGGCGCCTCAGCGGTATCACATGATCTGTATGCTTCGGTGTTCCGCAAGGGTAATGTCGATTCGGCGACCGAGCTGCGGGTATCACGTATTACGACGTTCGTGCTGGGTGTGCTGGCCATTTTGCTGGGCATCCTGTTCGAGAAGCAGAACGTGGCCTTCATGGTGTCGCTGGCGTTTGCCATTGCGGCATCGGCCAACTTCCCGGTTCTCTTCCTTTCTATTATGTGGAAGAAAATGACCACGCGTGGCGCCGTTATTGGCGGCTTCCTGGGACTGATATCCTCGGTTTTGCTGACCATCGTGTCGCCCGACGTATGGGAAGTAACATTGGGCAATCCTGCAGGCAGTGCGCTGTTCCCTTATAAGTCACCAGCGCTGTTCTCCATGATCATTGCCTTCGCTGGTATCTGGTTCTTTTCTATAACCGACAAGAGCAAGCGTGCCGCAGTCGATATTGCTGCATACGACGCCCAGCGCGTACGTGCAGAAACCGGTATCGGCAGCAGCAAGGCTTCGGCGCACTAAACAGCGCGTTATTGCCGGTAAGCACGCGACTTCGGTCGCGTGTTTTTTTATGGGCGTCGGCCAAATGCAACATTTTCGTAAAAAAGAATAGAGGATGCAGCCAAGCGCTTGCATTGCCATCCGGTTTCTGGCTATAATCATTTTCTTAATTGATCCCCGATAGCTCAGTCGGTAGAGCGACGGACTGTTAATCCGCAGGTCACTGGTTCGAACCCAGTTCGGGGAGCCATCAATTTTAGCAATAAAATCAAGCATTTAAGCCGCCTCACACGCGGCTTTTTTGTTTTCTACGGCCCAATTATCGGCCAACCTTGACAAAAACATGACACTGATTGCATGCTCGGCTAGATGGTTAGCGTTCATGTGTGCATTTTTTTCTCGATCTCCAAGCTTTCCCGGCCTCCCAATTCTTTCAAAACAAAAAGGGGAGTGCCAGTGTGGACATGCCAGACTTGCCCAAGTCTGGCGTAGATCGTGACAGCGCAAATCAGCGAGCCCGGTCTTCTTTATTGCCAGATTGAATGATCGCCGGTTGATATCGGCCGGAACGGCTCGCGTTACTCTGGTGAACGCCCACTTAAACGCAACGAAGACTTTTCGGATCTTTGTGAAATGGGACGCTAAATTAAGTAGCCGTTTGCTCACATGAGCTTATTTTTCGTGGTCGCCTTTCCACAACAAACTGACCAAGGTAACCGCAACGGTAGTGATTATTGCCAAAACAATATAGGCTGCATTCAAGCCAAGTTCGGCGCCTATCCACCCCGCCGCAGGATAAGTGATCAGCCAGCATCCGTGAGATAACGCAAATTGTGCAGCAAAAAGAGCCGGGCGATCCGTCTCATTTGAAATAATTATTCCCGTCGGGCCAACTATGTTGTAAGATTCAGTTATCTGTAAGAAAAGGGTGCGCATGTTTATTGCCGCCCGCCACTATGAACAAACCTCCCTCGATGAGGGCGTTCTGCACCGTCAGGACGCCCTGTCCCTTTCTCCGGCTGTTGGCCGACCCGTCTTTTCGCCCTGACAGGCACATCCTCGTAAAGCTGCCGCGCGATGTAACGCTGCGGCGCGTTCGCGTTTCTCTTTCTTTTGCTCGTAGGAATCTAAAATGATTTTTGATTGGATGGCTGACCCAACTGCCTGGCTCGGCCTTGCCACGTTGATTGTGCTCGAAATTGTATTGGGCATCGACAACTTGGTATTTATCGCCATATTGGCCGACAAGCTGCCACCACATCAACGGAATAAGGCGCGATTGATAGGCTTGGCTTTGGCCATGCTGATGCGTCTGGGTCTTTTGGCCAGCATTGCCTGGGTTGTAACTTTGACGGCGCCATTATTTACAGTGTTTGGGTCTGAAATTTCAGGGCGCGATTTGATTTTAATACTCGGTGGTATGTTTCTACTTTTCAAAGGCACCATGGAATTACATGAGCGCGTTGAAGGCAGTGCGCATGCAGAGACATCGGGGAAGGTTCAGCATGCTATCTTTTGGCAGGTCATCTTGCAGATCGTGGTACTTGATGCGGTTTTTTCACTGGATTCAGTCATAACCGCGGTCGGCATGGTGCAGGATCTGAGCATTATGATGATTGCAGTCGTCATCGCGATGGCCGTTATGATGATGGCTAGCCGAACGCTAATGGCTTTTGTAAGTCGTCATCCCACTGTCGTGATTCTGTGTCTGGGCCTGCTGCTCATGATTGGCTTCAGTCTGGTTGCCGAAGGTCTGGGTTTTCATGTTCCCAAAGGCTACTTATATGCCGCGATCGGGTTTTCAATATTGATTGAATTTTTCAACCAACTGTCGCGTCGTAATCGGGTCAGAGGCTCCCATGCATTGGGTCGACGCGAACGCACAGCTCAAACTGTACTTCAGTTGCTGCGTGCTGGAAAGAATCCCAAAGGTGTTGAGAACCACACTGAAGACAATGTCGCTTTTATTGACGGTATGGATAATGAATCGGTATTCGCACCGGAAGAAAGCAATATGATTGAGCGAGTCCTGGCGATTGGTGCGCGTGATGTACGCTCAATCATGATTCCTCGTGGAAAAATGGTTTGGCTGGATATCAGGGATACGACTCGGGAGGTAACTGAAAAATTTGCCTCAGGACACGCACGGCTGCCTTTGTGTGATGGAGACGCTGGCAATGTTATTGGCATAATACATTTTAAAGATTTATTGACCCAATTCTCGGTTCCTGGCGGATTGGATTTAGTGGCGTTAGCTCGAAAACCTCACTATGTGATTGAAACGATGCCTGCGTTGAAAGTGCTGGAGGTGCTTCGAGATTCACGCGAACATTTGTTAATCGTAGTGGATGAGCGAGGCGTATGCGAAGGCCTGCTTACACCGTTAGATTTACTGACGGCAATCGGCGGGGAACTTCCCGAGCACGCGGATACTGCGTCAAAGGCAATCGAGCTGCCTGATGGTTCGTGGCTGCTCGATCCAAGTATGCGAATCGAAGATGCTAGTCGCACACTTGGAGAGCCAAGTTTGACGTTTGATCGCACAGACGCCACGTTGACTGGATGCCTGCTTCGAATAGCTGGTCGCATTCCCGATGTTGGGGAAATCATTGAATGGCAGGAATGGCGTTTTGAGATAATACGTAGAGACGGTCACCGTTTGGGGCAAGTCCTTGCATCTAGAAAGCCAGAGCTAAGCGTCGAACCGGACCTGTTTGAGTAATGAGTGAATAGGTGCTGTGGGACATGCCGCTAAGTGTGGTTGATGTAATCGCGTCAATACTCTGTCTGTTGATCTCGGATAATCATTGAAGATTTTGTGTTACAGCAAATAACTCCGTGTTTGAAGCGGTAGATCGGGCCAGTTGGGCGCGATTCATGGTGTACGCTTTTCATGCTTTGTCTGATTTCTGTGGGAGAGTAGGGTTTCCAAATCAAGAAAGGGCGATGTCAGGCCGAATAGGTTGCGGCCTGACATCGCCCCGGTATCGTGGCCAACCCGCTAGCGGCGATTGCTTTTGCCGTCATGGATTTGGCTTTCTATCTGATCCAGCCATTTTTCATGAGCGAACCCGTCTGCTCGATACCATTGCCTGTATCCTTTGTCCGTTACGTTCGACTTTAACCAATGGTCAAACTCCGGCCCCTCTTTTTTTGACAGATCTACACTGCGTTTACGTCTGCGAAGTGGCATGTTCATACGTGCTCCTTATTCGAGTTGTTAACGAAGTAGCACTGAAAATGTAACACGTTCTGCATGATTGGGTGTTACGAAATACATCATAGCGGTTGCCGGCCTTGACAGGCCAGAGGCATTTGACGACATAAAAAGCTGCGGCTACGGTCTTTGAGCCAAAGCAAAAAATTGTGGGATAATCTGCTTATTAAACTGGGTATGAGCGGGATGCAAAATGCAGCACGGTATGGCAGAAATTGTCTGCGGTGTATTATATTTGCGATCGTTCCGCCCCCTGTTCAGGAGTGAATAATGAAGAGAATGCGATGGCTGTTGCTGGGATGCCTGATCAGTGCAGGGCTGGTGGCGTGCAGCGTCCCCACTAAAACCGACCTGATGGGAAATGCCGATTATTTTGATCCGGTTTTTCTCAATAAAAGCCTGATCAAGGACAAAACCACGGTGACCCAGGCCATCCAGGTTTTTGGCGAACCCGATCGCATGACCCGCAATTCCAATAACGAGACCACCCTGAAGTATGCGCGCAAGTCATCCGGCAGCATGGCCGGCAATATGGTTGGCGCTGTGCCGGTTGTCGGGCCCATGGTGGATTCGGCCGGCAGGCTGCTTAGCCCCGGCAGAGCTGATGTGGGCAAGCAGGTGTTGGAAATTAAATTTGTCAATGATGTGTTTCAATCCTGGGAAATGTAAATCCCGGGCCGATAGGCGTCCGTCTTGCGGACCCGTTCACTTTATGGAGTAAGTCGTATGAAAGGTTTTGTCGATGATATCGAAGAATTGACCGTGAACAATGATCTTTATCGCAAGGTGCTTTACACCGGGAAAAACCTGCAACTGGTCCTGATGACGCTGCAGCCCGGTGAAGAAATTGGGGAAGAGGTTCATGAGGGCCATGATCAGTTCTTTCGCATCGAAGAAGGCAAGGGCAAGGTCGTGATTGACGGACAGACACATGCCATCGAAGATGACGACGCGGTAATTGTTCCTGCCGGTGCCCGTCACAATGTGATCAACAGCGGCGATCAGCCCCTGCGTCTGTACACGATTTACGGCCCGCCTGAGCATCGTGATGGGGTAGTGCATGCCACCAAGCAGGATGAGCAGGAAGAGCATTTTGATGGCAAGACCACGGAGTAGGCCGGTTCTATGACAGCGCCGGTTATCGCCGATCTGCAGGCCTTTGTGCAGCAGCACGCGGGCTTGTTGGTAATTACCGGCGCCGGTTGCAGCACCGATTCAGGCATTCCGGCCTATCGTGATACCGAAGGTGCATGGATGCGCCCGCCGCCCATGACGTTTCAGCAATTCATGGGCACACAGGCGGCGCGCCAGCGCTATTGGGCGCGCAGTATGGTGGGTTGGTCAATGTTTTCCGGCGGCAAGCCGAATGCGGCGCATCAGGCCTTGCAATCGCTTGAGTCCAAAGGCTATACAGGTCTGCTGGTGACGCAGAATGTCGACGGCCTGCATCGGCAGGCTGGTCAGTCCCGGCTGCTGGAGTTGCATGGATCCCTGGCAAACGTGGTCTGTATGGATTGCAACAGCAAGCTTGACCGCGTAGATTATCAGCAGCAACTGCTCATTGAGAACCCCGCCTGGGCGGATATGACGGCTGTCATGGCGCCGGATGGCGATGTGGATCTAGAGGCAGATTTTTCTTGCTTCCGCATCCCGGCTTGTGGCCGCTGCGGCGGCATTCTGAAGCCGGATGTGGTGTTCTTCGGCGAAGCAGTCCCGCGCCTGCGCGTCGATGCGGTCTATCAGGCCCTGGAGCAGGCCAGCGCCGTCCTGGTTGTGGGCTCCTCGCTGATGGTGTATTCGGGCTATCGTTTTGTGCGCGACGCCGTCAGACAGGGCAAGCCGGTGGCGGCCGTCACGCTGGGAAAAACACGCGCCGATGCCGTACTTGCGCTGAAACTGAATACCGCTTGCGGTCCGCTGCTGACTGCGCTTGATGCTGTTCTGACACCGGCGGCGCAGAACGGGGGCGGTTGCCGGGATCGACTGGCGGCGGTATAAGGAAATCAGTACGAGGAAGCAGCAAGGAGCAAATCCGTATTGGCGCGCTTGCTTGTAAAAGGATTCGGATTAAACGGATTGCGCGCAGCTGCTACATGTAAAGGGTGGTTGCCCACAGTGACAGTAGACCAATGGTCACAAAAAAGGCAATGACGTAGCAAAGCAGCATAAGCAGGGTTTTTCGTTTACGGTCCATGATCTTTTCTTGATATTTACATCTGTCATTATACGACCTGTTTTGAACCGAAGGCCTCCGGCGCCTTACAAAAGCAGCATGCTCAAGCTATAATTCAAATTTCCTGCTACGGCCCTTTTCGCGGGGCCCTTACTCCAATGACAAAGTATGTATTCGTTACCGGCGGCGTGGTCTCTTCGTTAGGCAAGGGAATCGCCGCCGCGTCGTTAGCGGCTATCCTTGAATCGCGTGGCCTGAAGGTGACCATGCTCAAGCTGGACCCGTATATCAACGTGGATCCGGGTACGATGAGCCCCTTGCAGCACGGTGAGGTATTCGTCACCGAAGATGGCGCCGAAACTGATCTTGACCTCGGCCATTACGAGCGATTCATTTCGGCTCGCATGCATAAATCCAATAACTTTACCACTGGCCAGATTTACGAATCCGTGCTGCGCAAAGAGCGCCGGGGCGACTATCTGGGCAAGACCGTGCAGGTTATTCCCCATATTACAAATGAAATTCAAGATTTCATCATCCGCGGTGCAAGGCAGGCCTGGGATGGCCAGACCGACGTGGCCATTGTGGAAATCGGCGGCACGGTCGGGGATATTGAATCCCTGCCATTTCTTGAGGCGGTACGGCAAATGAGCCTGCGTCTGGGGCGCAATGGCGCGGCTTTCGTGCATTTGACACTGGTGCCGTTTATCGCCTCTGCAGGCGAGCTCAAAACCAAGCCAACGCAGCACTCTGTGCAGAAGTTGCGCGAAATCGGTATCTACCCGAACGCGTTGCTGTGCCGTGCCGACCGCGAAGTGCCAGAAGACGAGCGGGCCAAGATTTCTCTGTTTTCCAATGTACCGCTGGATGCCGTCATTTCCGTATGGGATGCCGATTCCATCTACAAAATTCCGTCCATGTTGCATAACCAGAAACTGGATGAACTGGTTTGCGATGCGCTGGCGATTTCTCCGCCCCCGGCCGATCTGTCCATGTGGGACGGCCTGATCGATGCGCTGGAGCATCCGCAACATGAAGTGCACATTGGTATGGTCGGCAAGTATGTCGATCTGACCGAGTCGTACAAATCGCTGATCGAAGCCTTGCAGCACGCCGGTATTCATACTCGTTCCAAAGTCGTTATTGACTATATCGACTCCGAGGATCTGGAAGGGGGCGCGGTTGAAAAGCTGGCTGCACTGGATGCTATTTTGGTGCCGGGCGGCTTTGGCAAGCGCGGAACCGAAGGCAAGATTCGCGCGATTCAGTATGCACGTGAAAACAAGGTGCCTTATCTGGGGATCTGCCTTGGCATGCAATTGGCCGTCATAGAGTTTGCCCGGCATGTGGCGCAGCTTGGCGGCGCCAACAGTACCGAATTTGATCCGGCAGCCCCGCATCCGGTCGTCGCACTCATTACCGAGTGGATGGATCGCGAAGGCAAAGTGGAAAAGCGCACAGCGTCCTCCGATCTGGGCGGCACGATGCGCAAGGGCGCCCAGCGTTGCCCGGTCAAGGAAGGCACGCGCGCCTATGATATATATGGTCCGGAAGTCAACGAGCGCCATCGCCACCGGTATGAGGTCAACAATGTCTATGTACCGCGCCTTGAAGAAGCCGGCATGGTCATCAGTGCCCGTACACCGACCGAGAATCTGCCTGAAATGATGGAAATTCCGACCCACCCATGGTTCATGGGCGTCCAGTTCCATCCTGAATTTACCTCTACGCCGCGTAACGGCCATCCGCTGTTCTCCAGCTTTATCCGGGCAGCATTGGAAAACCAGAAACAGCGGCAGAACCAGGGATAAGGATATCACCATGAATCTTTGCGGCTTCGACGTTGGTCTGACCAAACCCTTTTTTCTGATTGCGGGCCCATGCGTGATTGAATCGCGCCAGATGGCGTTCGACACCGCGCGCTCGTTGCAGGATATTACCGGGCGCCTTGGCATTCCATTTATCTACAAGAGTTCTTTTGACAAGGCGAACCGCAGCTCGGGCGCCTCTTATCGCGGACCGGGAATGGACGAAGGCCTGCAGATTCTGGCCGATATCCGTGAACAGCTGAATGTACCTGTCTTAACCGATGTTCACGACATTACCCAGGTAGAGCGCGTCGCAGCTGTCGTTGATGTGTTGCAGACTCCGGCTTTCCTGTGCCGCCAGACCGATTTCATTTCGGCTTGTGCTGCCACCGGCAAGCCGGTCAATATAAAGAAAGGGCAGTTTCTGGCGCCGGCCGATATGCTGCAGGTCGTGGCCAAGGCCAAAGCCGCTGCCATTGCGGCCGGTGGCGATGGCGCCAACATCATGGTTTGCGAACGCGGGGCCTCTTTCGGCTATAACAATCTGGTCTCGGACATGCGTTCGCTTGCCATCATGCGCGCAACAGAATGTCCGGTCGTTTTTGATGCGACGCATTCGGTGCAGTTGCCTGGCGGTCAGGGCACGTCCTCTGGCGGCCAGCGTGAATTTGTACCCGTGCTGGCGCGGGCGGCCGTTGCGGTGGGGGTGTCCGGTCTGTTCATGGAAACGCATCCGGATCCTGCCGTGGCGCTGTCCGACGGTCCGAATGCTGTACCCCTGGCACATATGGAAGCCTTGTTGCGCTCGCTCACTGACATTGATCGTATCGTCAAGGGCCAGGGCTTTATCGAAGACCAGTTCACCGCCTGATTGCGTCGTTGACAGGTGGCAGGAATATTCGCTGACATGGAGATTGTCAGGTCGGCAGATGTTGTCAGGCGGTCGGCACACATAGCCCGGTGATCGTTGATGCCGGCGTTTACTTTGAACGGGAAGTATGGTTACCAGAACAATCGAAGTGAATGAGGAAAAATCGGCATCGGGGCGATTGCTGCCATTTCGGCAGTCTTTGATGGCTGTGCTGGGCATCTGTTTTGTCGGTATGCTGGTGGGCCTGGATCAAACCATTGTCGGCACCGCCTTGCCTACCATCGTGGCCGAGCTCAATGGTTTTGAGCTATACGCGTGGGTTGGCACTTCCTATCTGCTGGCCTCGGTCATTACTGTTCCTATCTGTGGTCGCCTGAGTGACTATTACGGACGCAAGCCATTCGTGGTTGCGTCCGTTATTATTTTCACCATTGCTTCGATGCTTTGCGGGATGGCCGGCAGCATGACACAACTGGTGCTGGCCAGGGCCTTGCAGGGCATTGGTGGCGGGATGCTGGTCGGCACCGCCTTCGCCTGTGTGCCGGACTTGTTCCCGGACGCCAAAGTGCGTCTGCGCTGGCAGATTCTGCTCAGTTCATCTTTTGGCATTGCCTCGGCTGTCGGCCCCTCCCTGGGCGGGTTTCTGACCGAATATTACGGCTGGCGCTCGGTGTTCTATGTCAATCTGCCGGTCGGCCTGATTAGCCTGTTCTTTATCTGGCAATATTTGCCACTGATTCGTTACAAGCGCGAACAGACAATTCGTCTGGACTGGCAGGGCGCGGTGCTGATTGCGCTGTTCCTGGGCTGTCTGCAACTGGCGGTGGAACTGTTTGCTACGCATGGCGTTTCCTGGCAGGTCGGCTTGTTTTCCGTCGTGTCCGTCGCAGCGTTTATTGTCCTTATACGCTGGGAGCGACGTTGCGCTTTTCCGCTGCTGCCGCTGGAAGTCTTCCGGGATCGCAGCCTGGGCACCATGTTCACCTTGTCGTTATTGACCGGGTTTGTGATGTTCGGCATGCTGTTCTATATCCCGCTGCTGCTGCAGGGCGGCTTCGGCTATTCTCCCAACGACGCCGGCATGCTGGTTACGCCGCTGGTGGTATGCATTACGGTGGGCAGTATCCTGAGCGGTCGCATCGTTATTCGCCTGGCCCGACCCAACTGGATTCTGTATATCGGTTTTGTGTTGACGGCGATCGCCGTGGGCGGCGTGGTCTTTTATGATCGTGGTATGCCACAGTTGGTCTTTTTGCTGTACATGACGCTCGGTGGCGTCGGGCTGGGTTTCATTATGCCCAACCTGACCATTTTCAGCCAGGAGCTGTCCGGCCGCAATAATCTGGGCATCGTGACGGCGCTGGTGCAGTCCATTCGCATGATTGGCGGTATGCTGGGAACGGCTATTATCGGCACCATGGTCAATTACTATTATGTCGCTGGCATTCAGGCCGATGCTAAAAAAATCGACTCGCCGGAGCTGGTTCTGGCGCTGTCTGATCCACAACTGCTGGTCAGGACAGATAGTCAGGCGGGGCTGATAACTGAAATGGCCAGCCTGGGGCAGAATGCCCTTCCTTGGTTGCAGGTGGCGCGCGATCATATGGTCGGTGCGATCGAGTCAGGCCTGATTGTGGTATTTGCGGTGAATGTGATTGCCCTATTGTGGCTCTACAGGCTGCCGCTGATCCGCTTTGCCAGCGTGGGCAATACGATGGCCGAGCCAGCCGTCCCCCCCCGGCGCCGGCGTCGACTGCGGGGCAAGGACAAGGGCTAGCCGGAAAAAATACGGCTGGCATCGTAAACCGCCGCAGGCGCGAGGCGGGACGGCAGGTAACAGGTAGCGCGGGCAACGGTGGCCGGCGCGCTGCAGCACGGTCTGGTTACGCAATTTGCCGTTTTCTTTGCCGGCCATTGCCCAGGCTAAAATGTAAAAAAAGAGATACAAGTTCATTTGCCAGCGGATGCAAAATTACAAGATTGGCTGAGTAAGGTACAATCTACGCAATAAAACCCCATCAAAATCACTGTTTATCAGGCAGGAAAGTCATTACCATGAGTGCAATTGTTGATATTATCGGTCGCGAAATCCTGGATTCCCGTGGGAATCCAACCGTAGAGTGTGATGTATTGCTCGAATCCGGCGTTATGGGGCGGGCTGCTGTACCGTCTGGCGCCTCTACTGGTACGCGCGAAGCTGTTGAATTGCGTGACGGTGACAAATCCCGTTACCTGGGCAAGGGTGTGCTCAAGGCAGTGGAAAATGTCAATACCGAAATTTCCGAAGCGCTCATGGGTCTGGATGCGCAGGAACAAACTTTTATTGACCACACCCTGATCGATCTGGATGGGACCGAGAACAAGGAGCGCCTGGGGGCCAACGCACTGCTGGCAGTGAGTATGGCCGTTGCCCGTGCCGCAGCCGATGAGTCCGGTCTTTCCCTGTATCGCTATTTTGGCGGCAGCGGCCCCATGAGCATGCCTGTGCCCATGATGAATGTCATCAACGGCGGCGCCCATGCCAACAATACGCTCGATATGCAGGAATTCATGATCCTGCCGGTTGGCGCGACCAGTTTCCGTGAGTCGCTGCGCATGGGCGCAGAGGTTTTCCATGCCCTGAAAAAGCTGATCCATGGCCATGGCATGTCTACCGCGGTGGGCGATGAAGGCGGCTTTGCACCCAATGTGGCTAACCACGAGTCGGCCATTCACCTGATTCTGAATGCGATTACTGAAGCCGGCTACGAGCCAGGCACCCAAATCGCGCTGGGCCTCGATTGCGCCAGCTCCGAGTTTTACCGTGACGGTAAATATCATTTGGCCGGCGAGGGTAATATTTCCCTGACTTCGGCCGAGTTTGCCAATTTGCTGGCCTCCTGGTGCGACAAATACCCAATCATCAGCATCGAAGACGGTATGGCCGAAAACGATTGGGATGGCTGGAAAATCCTTACAGACCAGTTGGGTAAAAAAGTGCAGCTGGTGGGCGACGATCTATTCGTTACCAATACGAAAATCCTGAAAGAGGGCATCCAGAAAGGCGTTGCCAACTCCATTCTTATCAAGATCAACCAAATTGGTACACTGACAGAAACCTTTGCGGCCATTGAAATGGCCAAACGCGCCGGTTATACAGCGGTCATTTCACACCGTTCCGGTGAAACAGAAGACTCCACGATTGCCGATATTGCCGTTGCTACCAATGCAATGCAGATCAAGACCGGCTCGCTGTCTCGTTCGGACCGTATGGCCAAGTACAACCAGTTGCTGCGTATCGAGGAAGAACTGGCAGAAGTGGCCCGCTTCCCGGGTCTGGATGCGTTTTACAACATCCGTTAAGCGCTGCGGCGCGAGTATTGAGCATTTGTCATGCGCTTACTATACCTTGCCCTGATGGTTGCCTGCGTAGCCATACAATATCCGCTGTGGTGGGGGGAAGAGGGGTGGGCGCGCGTGACAGTGCTCAAGCAGCAACTGGAAGCCCAGGAAGAGAAGAACAAGGCGTTGCTGGCGCGCAATAATGCAATGGATGCCGAAGTACATGATCTGAAAACGGGCACCGATGCGCTTGAAGATCGCGCCCGTATTGAAATGCGCATGATCAAAAAAGACGAAACATATGTGCAGATCCTGACGCCGAATGAGCCGCAACCCGACGTGCCGGTCAGCTACGAGGTGCCTGGTGCATCCAAGGCCAAGACAGCGCCTGCTGCGGCAGCCAAGCCCCACGCCTCGGGCAAGGCCCAGGCAAAAGCAACAACTGGCGGCAATACCCGGGCAAAGTCCGATAGTGGCAAGCCGGCAAAATCATCAAAACCGGTACAGCAATAGCCGTTAGGAATACGCTTTTGCTGCAAGTATCGCTTGTGCAGACCAGGTAGATTCAAAACTGAGCCAATTCAGGATCTGCTCGGATCAGCACCAGGCCGAATTTGAATGAGCTCGAATCAGAGCTCGGCCAAATCAGTTCCCCAGTCAATATAATTTCCGATGCCACGTTTTGTGCCGGTCGTCGTGCGCATTTATCAATAGCGCTTATGGCACGCAGGCCGAATCGGCTGGCAGCGCACTTTCAGGAGACTCATTGTTAGCGAGCGTTACGCTTGGCTGGTGCTGGCTGCTCGCCGCAACGGCATCAGTGCGCGCCTGCGAGGCAGCCGCATCGCCGGCATGTGTTGCGTTGGGCGTTGCTGGCTGGGAGGCCTTGCTGCTGATTGTGTCGCCGTTGCCACTATTGAAATCACCGGTACCGGCTTTGGCGTTCGATTTGCGTAGCGGTCCCGGTGAGCTGGCAAAAGCATGACGCTGTTTGTAGCGAACATGGGGTGTTTGTTCGGACAGCCAGAGCACCGGATGCGATTGCATTTCAATCGTGATTGCTGCGCTGATTGGCAACACGCCGTGAGTGGCCAGGGGCGATCCGGACGCGTCGATGGCACCGAACACGGTACGCAACAACGTGCGCATGCCCGGTACCACCGGCACATATAAATAGCGCGCCTGCAGTTGCAGCGTGTTGGCATCGTAGATTGTGCTGCCCGATGCAGGGCCACGTGGATATTGTTGATGTTGACGGTGCTGATAATTGTTATTGATGGCCGGGTTGCCGGTTTTCACGGCAATGGGAAGATCTTTTTGCATGAAGTCGGCAAATTCGGCAACATCGGGATGAGTAATGACAATATCCCATGCAAGCTGGCCATGGTCTTGCTCGAATCGTTTCTGTTGGTGGAGCATCCGTTCGTGCGGGCTGAAAAAAGCGCCTGCCGGCGCATACAGTGGGGCCAGGGCATCTAGGAATGCGGCTTCGATGGCCTGCGGCCTGGTGTGGTTCACACTGCCTGCGCGGCCGGCTTCAAGCAGCGCAAGACTGACGGCTTGTCGCGTCATATACCAACGCGAGGCTTCGTAGCTGGCCATGGTTGCAAACATCAGGGGAAGGGCGACAACGAGAAATTCCACCATCGCAAAGCCGTGCTGGCGTCTCAATGAGAAGCCAGCTATTTTTGATGGCTCGCCGCCAGGCTGGCGTGGCTGGGCAAGAGAGCAGGAGCGGGGGCTGAACAAAAATAGCATGTGAAAAAAAGAGTATTGCATTGCCGCAGTGTGCGCAAAACGAAGGCAAATGTATAGTGTGGATTTCTACGCTGGGCAAGTTTGCGTTGCGGTTATTGGGCGTGCCGCAGACGGTGGCAGCAGGAACCATGGTTATCACAACCGTGTTTGCCAACATGTTGGGTAAATGACGCGAGGGAAGGTAGCCGCCAGGGCGACAGCACATTGTGTGTATTGCAGACGGCGCAACAGGCAGGACGCTGCCCGTTGCGTGCGCGCTTAATGCGCGATAGGCTTGGGCGGATCCTCGGGCGATTGGCCATCGATAAACAGACGGGCGCAATCGATCGCATCGAAGGTGTACGGCTTGCCGCAGAAATTGCAGGCGATGTCGATTTGTTCCTGTTCGCTTAGAATGCTTTCGATTTCGGCCTGGCCGAGCATCTTGAGCATATTGCCGACGCGTTCCCGTGTGCACGGGCAGAACCAGCGGACTGGTTGCGGCTCGAAAGTGAGTAACGGCTCCTCCCAGAACAGGCGGTGAATCAGCGTTTCCGGAGACTCACTGAGCATTTCTTCCTGGGTCAGCGTTCGGGCCAGAATGTGGGTGCGCTGCCACGATTCCTCGTGCGCCTCGGCATCATCGGCCGAGCCACCATGGTCAGGCAGTCGCTGCAGCAGCAGACCGGTAGCGCGTTGCGCGTTGGCGGCCAGCCAGATGTGCGTATCGAGCTGTTCCGACTGTTTCATATAATGCTCCAGGACCTTGGCGACCGAATCGCCTTCCATGGGCACCACACCCTGATAGGGTTGCTGGCCTTCCTGCCGGTCTGTCGGATCCAGAATGACAATAAACCGACCGTTGCCGTTGCTGTTGAGCAGCGACTGGAATGTGGCATTGTCGGGAACCACAAATTCCTGACGCAACTGTACAGTGGCGCGCAGGCTCAGGTCTGATTGGCATTCGACCACGATCAGGGCCAGTGCCCCGTCGCCCTGCAGTTGCAGCACGAGCGAGCCATCGAATTTAATATTAGAGGCAAGCAGCACCGAGGCTGCACACAGCTGCCCGAGCAGGTCGCGAACGACCGGCGGATAGCTCTGATGCGCCAGGCCGGTGTGCCAGGTCTCGGTCAGATCGACGGTCTGGATGCGGGTGCTGCGGTCGTCAAGCAGGTATTTTTGTAATTGGTCAGTCGTCATGGCAGGGTGGCACAGGGCCAAAATTACGTCAGGCGTTTAAGGCCGCTGCGATAGCGCTGCCCCTGCCATACGTAATGAGCAGTATTTTTGTGAATATTGGCGATTTCGTCTTCGCTCAGCGTGCGCGCAATTTTGCCGATACCGATAACGAGCGAGCCGTCTGGGATGACTTTGCCTTCGGTCACGATGGCGCCTGCGCCGATGATACAGTTTTTGCCAATACGTGCGTTATTCAAGACAATGGCCTGCATGCCGATCAGAGAGCCTTCCCCAACGGTGCAGCCGTGCAGCATGGCCTGGTGGCCAACAGTAACGTTCTTTTCAATGGTCAGGGGAACGCCTTCGTCCACGTGCAGCACACTGCCTTCCTGGACGTTGCTGCCTTCCTGGATCAGGATGGGCGCGTTATCGCCGCGAATGGCCACATTGGCCCAGACGCTGACATTTTTTTCCAGGGTGACGTTGCCAATGACCGTCGCGCTATCAAAGACAAAAGCGGTGGTGTCGATGTTTGGCGCCAGCTCATCAATCTGATACACAGCCATGATGAATATTTCTCCTTTGCCTAGCTGGTTACGCTGTCGGTACCGGTATCGGAATCGGTATTGGCATCGCGCCAAACGTAGCCATCTTTGTCAATGTGGCCGCGAATGGCTGTTGGAATCCACTCCTGTGGTTCGGCCTGCAACGGATGGATCTGGGCGCCGGACCAATAGTGCAAGGCAACTGCCGGATCGGGATAATCGTTCTGATCTGTCCTGTTGACTGCGATAAAACCCTTCTGGCCAGTTTTCAGTGGCTTGCCGTCCTGGTCGATAACAGTGATTCGATGGCCAGGATACACGCGGCCCATACTGCCCTGGCGAGGCGCCCATTTTTCCTGGCTTTCGCCAATGATATAGCCAAAGCCCAGCGGGGCGGCAACCACATTGATATCAACGTCAAAGCGCTGCTTGGCCCATTGGCCCAGCGACGGATCGTAATCGGTGTCCAGGCAACTGATGCTGCGGATGGCCAGCTCGAATTCCTCCAGCGTATCGGGGTATTCGCGGATGCGGCGCAAATCCTGGCCGGACGCATGAATATTGGTAATTTGGTAGTGTTCGAGCAGCGTAAACAGTCGTGGAATGGTGCGTCCAGCCGGGCAGCCGACGATGGACTTGCCGAAATACAGCGTGGGCAACAACGCGTTGAGCAGGCCGTTAGGGCTGTTCCAGTCGTAGGACGTCCAGAATATATCGTTCGTTTTCGGAAACCAGTTCTGTGACGCGACAAAGCCCGGCAGGGTGCCGATCAGAGAGCTGTGATCCAGAAGCACGCCGCGCAACGGTTCGTTTTCGGCCGTGGCAGGGTACACCAGAATGGCCGGCGTGGAGGCGCTGACCACATGGGGTGTGAATGTGGATGGTTGACGCGCCAGCAGGGTACGCCAGGAAATGATCCTGTCGTCATCCGTGTGGATGCCGATGATCTGTTTGACTGGCGAATGATTGTCAACCGCGGAAATAAGCGCAGTAATGGAGTGCTTGTCTACCACCGCTACCCGTGCCTGCGAATCATGCAGTCTTTCGGCGTATTCGGCACTGCTCAGGGACGAGGTCAGGGGCACCACAATCGCGCCCACGGTAAGGACCGCCAACTGGGTGATTGCGCTTTCCGCCGAGTGCTGCAGCGCGACCGCTACGCGGTCCTGCGGCTGCACACCCATGCGGATAAAGCCATTGGCCAGTTTATTGACCTTCTCGGACAGCTGCCCGTAAGTCAATAGTGTGAGCTGCCCTACCTGATCTTCGAAATAAATGGCGACCTGGCGTGCTTCGTGCGGGCTGGAGGCCCACCGGTGACAGCAGGCATCCGCTATATTGAATACCGAGGGAACCAGCCATTCAAATGATTTATAGAGTGACGAATAATGATCGGTCATAAGGTGGCGTAAAGAATCGGGGGCGCTAAAGAAATAGGGCAGTGCGTGCAAAAAAGATCCTGCCTGCTGCCCGTGGACTTCTGATTCTATCATTGAATTGCCGCCGGCGATAGGTCGACCAGACGGGTGCCGGCCAGCCTGTCATGCAACATCAGTCCGTCTCGGTCAAACCAGCTATAGATAAAGTTGAGAAAGGGCGTAAATACAATGAACAAGGTGATAGATGGCCAGCCCAGTGAATTGGAGGCGGTGTACACCAGATAGGCTCCCAGCAGCGGGATTGGCCAGCACAGGACATAGCGCAGCACGAGTTTGCCCAGGGAAGGACGACTGCCTTGCCGGCTGACGAGCCGGATATTCCAGGTTTTCATTGGTAGTGTCTGTCCGTGTTTGCGCCAGCACAGCACAAAATACAGGCCTATGGCGACAAACAGCACGGCCTGGCGTGTGCCCAGAAGGGTCAGGCCGCTGCGGCTTTGCGTGAGCGTGTCGAAAATGTAATCGGCAAAGAAGACGACGCCGAACAGGAGCACGGCCTCGTACATCATGCAGGCAAACAGGCGCAAGCGGGAAGGGGAACGGCGCGACAACAGCGCCGCGTCAGCAGGGGCAGAAGGTTTCATGCAGTAGGCTATCAGGGTTTACGGTAGCTTTCGGCGACCATTTCAAATGAAAACAGGCGGCAGTCAAGCGCCCCATTGTACAGTGGCGTGCGGCGACGCGCTTTCAGGCGCAGTTTTCCGGGCAGTTCCAGGTCGCTGGAAATCACATGCACCTGCCATCCGGCAAATTGCTGTTTCAGGCAGGCGGACCAGTCGCGCCAGAAACCGTCGTCCTGTTCGTCCATTCGTTCCCCATAAGGGGGGTTGGTGACCAGCCAGCCGGCGTTGGTTGGCGGCTGCAGGTCCAGTGCATTGGCCCGGGCAAACTGAATGGAGTCTGGCGCCAGATTGGCGCGCTGCATGTTTTCGCGTGCCGCCTCCAGTGCATGAGGGTTCAGATCGCAGCCGTATAACGGAGTCTCCAGCTCCGGCGCGATGCGGCTCAAGGCATCCTCTTTCAAGGCTGTCCATTGGCGGGCATCGGCATTGCGCAGCCGCTCGAAACCAAAGGGACGGGAGATGCCCGGCGGCACGCCTTGCGCGATCCAGGCGGCTTCGATCAGAATTGTTCCGCTGCCACAAAAGGGATCCAGCAGGGGCAGGGACGGATCCCAGCCCGAGAGCGCCAGAATGCCGGCAGCCAGGTTCTCGCGCAGCGGCGCTTCGCCTTTGTCCAGACGCCAGCCGCGCTTGAACAGGGATTCTCCGGAGGTATCAAGGTACAGCGTGCCCGAATCCCGGGTCAGAAAAAGATGCACCCGGGCGTCGGGCCGGACCGTATCGATGCTTGGACGCTCGCCTTCGCGATCGCGCAGGCGGTCACAGATGCCGTCCTTTGCCTTCAGGTTACAGAACATCAGGCTTTTCATGGGGCTCTGGATGGCCGAGGTATCGACCCGCAAGGAGTGTTCAGCGCCGAACCAGCGCTCCCATGGGGCGTCGTAAGCCAGTTCGTAGATGTCGTCTTCCTTGAGCACCAGGCCATGCGCTACTTGCACCAGAATCCGGGTTGCCAGGCGGGAGTACAGGTTGGCCCGCAAAATGCCTGCCCAGTCGGTTTCAAAGGCGCAGCCGGCCCGTCCTTTTTCTACGTGCTCAAAGCCCAGCGCCTGCATCTCTTCGCAAAGCACTTCCTCCAGGCCCTGCGGGCACGGAGCGAATACTCTGAATGTCTCGGTTAGTCGGGAGGAGGGGCGTGGCCGCGCTTGTTCGGATTCGTGCTGCGCACGGGTGGCGCGATCGTCTGTTCTGGCCTGGGGTCTTTTCCTGGTCAGGGGGGCGCCAGGGTTGAAGTCGCGGTTGCCGGCTGCCGGCCTGGGGCGTTCCGTGCGCATCGGACGATCGGTGTGATCAGAAGCCGTGCGGCGCGGTTCGTGCGTTTGAGCAGTCCTGTCGCTGTGCACAGCGGCGCGATCCGTGGGCAAGGGGCGTCCGGATTTGGCAGGGGTTGTTTTTCCCTGGCCGGAACGCAACTGGCTCTGCGCCACGGCGCGCGCCCGCGCGCCAGAGCGCACCTTTGGTTTTTCGTCACGCTCGTCGGCTTTGCGCGGCGCGCCACTAAGACTCAGTTTCTTGCGGCTTTGGGGTGTATTGTCATCGGTCATGGCTAAGCCTGTCAGAAAGGT
Source organism: Advenella incenata (assembly GCF_004217095.1). Lineage (GTDB taxonomy): Bacteria > Pseudomonadota > Gammaproteobacteria > Burkholderiales > Burkholderiaceae_B > Advenella > Advenella incenata. The sequence continues at coordinate 536,315 of NZ_SHKO01000003.1, forward strand.
TTGGTGACCACAAGAATGACCACCGCCAGCAGTAGCAATACCGGTATTTCATTGAACCAGCGATAAAAAACATGGTCGCGCTGGTTGCGACCCTGTACAAATTTTTTGTAGATGCGAAAACAGGCGTGATGGTAGCCGATAATCAGCAGTACAAAAAGCAATTTCGCATGCAGCCAGCCATTGGCAAGGCCGATTCGGTAATACAGCATGAGCACCAGGCCGAAAGCGACGGCCGGCACCGCCAGCATCGTGGTAAAGCGCAGCAGCCGCCTGGCCATGCCCAGCAGGACCGGATAGACCGGGCCATCCTGGGGCTGCTGGGCCAGGTTGACAAAAATGCGCGGCAGATAGAACAGCCCGGCGAACCAGGCGGTGACAAATACAATATGAAGTGATTTGATCCAGAGCATTTTATTTTTACCCGCGCAATTGGCCGTTGCCTTCGAGCACCCATTTATAGGTTGTCAGCCCTTCCAGGCCGACAGGGCCGCGCGCGTGCAGGCGATTGGTCGAAATCCCGATCTCTGCACCCAGCCCGTACTCGAAGCCGTCGGCAAAGACAGTCGGCAGGTTCACATAAACGGAACTGGAGTCTACTTCCCGCTGGAACCGGTTGGCGGCGGACACGCTGTCGGTGACAATGGCTTCCGTATGGCCCGAACTCCAGGTTGCGATATGTGTCATGGCCTCATCGATGGAGTCGACAATACGAATGGCCAGAATGGGCGCCAGGTATTCCGTGGCCCAGTCTTCATCGGTGGCGGCAGTGGCCTGCGGCACCAGTTGCCGGGTACGGGGACAGCCGCGAAGCGCCACGCCTTTTTCCACATAGGCAGCGGCAAGCCGGGGCAGAACCTGTTCTGCAATGTCCTGATGCACCAGCAGCGTTTCCATTGAACCGCACACGCCGTAGCGATAGGTCTTGGCCTGAAAGGCGATGTCGTGGGCCATGTCAAGGTTGGCTGCGCGATCGATATAGACATGGCAGTTGCCGTCAAGATGGCGGATCATGGGCACTGTGGCCTCTGCTTCCAGGCGCCGGATCAGGCCTTTGCCACCCCGGGGAATAATCACGTCAACGTAATCGGTCAGGGTAATGAGCTGGCCGACAGCGGCGCGATCTGTGGTGTTGATGGTTTGCACCGCGTGGGCAGGCAAGCCGGCGTAAGCCAACCCTTGCTGAATGATCTTGCCCAAAGCCTGATTGGAGCGAAAGGCCTCGCTGCCGCCGCGCAAAATGGCGGCATTGCCCGATTTCAGACACAGCGCGGCTGCATCGATGGTGACATTGGGCCGGGATTCATAAATGATGCCAATGACCCCCAGCGGTATGCGCATTTTCGACACTTGCATGCCGTTGGGTCGGATTCGGGTTTCACTGCGACTGCCTACCGGATCTTCCAGCGCCGCGATCTGGCGCAGGCCGGTTGCCATCAGGCCCAGCGCTTTATCCGACAGCGTCAGGCGATCGAGCATGGCCGGCTCCAGGCCATTGTCGCGGGCTTGTTGCAGATCCAGCGCGTTTTCGGCCTGCAACTGGGTTGCCTGGGTTTCCAGCGTATGGGCAATATGCAGCAGGGCGGCCGACTTCTGTTTATCGTCGGCGCGCATTAGCAGGCGGGAGGCGGCTTTGGCCTGCTGGCCATAGGTCAGCATTTGCGTATCAAGATCGAGATTTTTACTGGTTTCGGTTTTCATGATTGAATCAATGAGAGGATGCGGTCACGTCTGCCATACGCAGAACGAGTCGGGCCATTTCCTGCCAGGCGTCGGTCAGTCTTCCGTCTGCAGGAAAGCCCTTGAACAGGCGATCAATGTCATGGGCGTGCTGGATCAACCCCATGATCTGGGAAAAGGGCAGCCGGTCCAGCGTATTGAGGATCAGCTGATCCTTGGGCGGAAACAGACCGAGCTTGCGCGTCAGGTTCCTGGGATTGTGTCCGTTCTGCCTTGCCTGAGCAAGTGTATAAAGATTACGAATGTCATAAGTAAGCAGGCCCAGCACCATGGGCAACGCCTCGCCTTCGGCCTGCAACCCATGCAGCACCTTGAGCGCGCGCTGACCATCGCCGCGCAAAATGGCATGACTCATGTCAAAGACATTATAGCGGCTCACGTCCAGAACGGCACTTTCCACTTCTTCCAGCGTCAATTCGCCCTCGGGATACTGCAAGCCCAGCTTGAGGATTTCCTGATGCGCTGCCAGCAGATTGCCTTCGACCTTATCGGTAATCCAGGCCAGGGTTGCCGCATCGGCGTGCTGTTTCTGGCGCTTGAGTCTGCTCTGAACCCAGGCGGGCAACTGTTCGCGGCTAATGACCGGCGTATTGACCAGCACGGCCTGCTGCGTCACGGCGGTATACCATTTTGCCGAGGATATGGTCCTGTCTGCCCGCGGCAGAATCAGGGCAACGGAAATATCGGTCAGTTCCTGCCGCGCCGCGCGGTTGGCCAGCGCGACCAGCGCATCGCCGCCGGTTTTGCCGGGCTTGCCGGTGGGCACTTCAATTTCCATCAGCTTGCGATCGCCGAACAGGGAAATGGACTGGGTGTTTTCTTCTATGGCATTCCAGGGGCCGGTGGCGGTCAGGCTGAGCGAGACCCTTTCGGTATAGCCCTGAAGCCGGCAGGCTGCACGCAATGCGTCCAGGGCTTCGTTGCGCAACAGTAATTCGTCACCGCTGATCACATAAAGCGGATGCAACTGCGCATCCGGTTTACCCAGATCGGCAATGAAGCGTTCGTAGTTGGGGGTTTGTCCTGCCATCGCGCTTATCGGGCGAACTGCGCATCACCTGGCGTACCCGCACCCTGCTGATAGCCCTGGATCACGTCATCAGAACTGATGCGTCGTACCAGTTGCCCCACCATTTGCGCTTCCATGTCCTGATAGAGCGTGACCATTTCCTGGGCCTTGGCCTGGGAATTGGCTTCGTCATAGGGCAGCGTGCGTGTCGAGGTAAGGGTGGAAGGAGGAATCAGCAATTGACCGCTATTGGAGACCAGTTGGAAGGTCAGGCGCAGCGTCAGCTCGTACTCTTCAACCTGTCCCTGGGAGTTGAGCGAGACTTCACGCTGGGACTGGACGCGTTCCAGTTGCGAGAGCACCACCTGTGCCGCTGACGCATTGTCGACAAATTGCAGCGTTGGTGAACTGGCCTTCAGGGACCGACGCAAGTAGGAACCAAAGCGTGAGTTACTTTCAATATTGGTGTACATCGTAGTAAACGGCAACGGCTTTTCACCACGCAGCTTGAAGCCGCAACCGGCCAGCACCAGGCTGAGCAAGAGGGCTGCCAGCAGGGCCTGATGCCAGCGCGAGAAAGAGAAAGAGTACACCATGGTTTTCACCTGCTGAAATTAACCAACAATATTGACAAGTTTTCCGGGAACCACAATAACACGTTTCGGCGGGCGTCCTTCCAGGAATTTTTCCAGCGAAGGATGACTTCTGGCGACCGCTTCGATATGTTCGCGATCGGCGCCATTCGGTATCTGGATGGAGCCGCGCAATTTGCCATTGATTTGCAGCATGAGCTCAATTTCATCTGCAATCAGCGCGGCTTCGTCCACGCTGGGCCAGGGGGCGTCAAGAAGATCGCCGTACTGCTGCACGTAACCGAGCTCGTTCCACAAGTGCCAGGTGATATGCGGCACAATCGGATACAGCATGCGAATGAGGATCCCGGTCACTTCGCGCAGGGCGGCATTTTCAAGCTCGCCCTCGGGCAGTGCTGCATCGTCAATGGCATTGAGCAATTTCATGTTGGCCGACACTACCGTATTGTACTGAATACGTTCGTAGTCATAGTTGGCCTGGCGCAGCAGCGAATAAGCCTGCAGACGCAGATCCTTGACGGCTTTGCTGGCCTGGGAGAAATCGCTCGCCTGGGCCGGTGCGGCCAGGATGCGCGCTTTGAGGCCGTTTGCAATAGACCACACGCGTCGCAGGAAGCGATGCGAGCCGTCCACACCTGAGTCAGACCATTCCAGTGTCTGTTCGGGCGGGCTGGCAAACATGACAAACAGCCGCGCCGTGTCGGCGCCCATCGTATCGATCAGCGCTTGCGGGTCTACGCCATTGTTCTTGGATTTGGACATGGTGCCCACGCCGCCGTACTGGATGGCCGAGCCGTCGCGGTTGAGGGTGGCGCCCGTAATGGCGCCTTTATCGTCATAGGTATTGGTTACTTCTTCAGGCCAGAAGTATTCGACCGCGCCTTGCGGCGTGCGGCGCGAATAAATATGGTTCAGCACCATGCCCTGGCAGAGCAGTTTCGTAAACGGTTCATCGAACTTGAGCAATCCCAGGTCGCGCATAACCTTGGTCCAGAATCGCGCATATAACAGATGCAATACTGCGTGTTCGATGCCGCCAATGTACTGATCCATGGGCATCCAGTAATCATTGCGCTGGTCTACCATTGCACTGTCGTTGCCGGCAGAGGTATAGCGCATGAAATACCAGGAGGAATCGACGAAGGTGTCCATGGTGTCAGTTTCGCGCCTTGCCGGTTTGCCGCAGGAGGGGCAGGAGCACGACAGGAAGCTTTCGTCTTTTGCCAGCGGATTGCCGCTGCCATCAGGGATCAGATGCTCGGGCAGGCGCACGGGCAGGTCGGCTTCGGGCACCGGAACCGGTCCGCAGTTTTCGCAGTGGATGATTGGAATGGGGGTGCCCCAGTAGCGCTGGCGGGAAATACCCCAGTCGCGCAGTCGCCATGTGGTCTGTTTTTCACCCAGGCCTTTTTCGGCCAGGGCATTAGCCACGGCATCGACCGCCTGGCGATAGTCCAGGCCATCGAACTGGCCGGAATTGACCACGCGACCCTGTTGCTTGTCGGCGTACCAATCCTGCCATTGGGTATTGTCAAACGGTTTGTCGGCCACCTGCACAACCTGTCTGATCGGCAGCTCATATTTGAGCGCAAAGGCAAAATCACGTTCGTCATGGGCCGGCACGCCCATGACTGCACCGTCGCCATAGCTCATCAGGACATAGTTGCCCACCCAGACTTCAATGGCATCGCCAGTCAGGGGGTGAATAACGGTCAGGCCGGTTGGCATACCTTCTTTTTCACGGGTAGCCATTTCGGCTTCGGTCGTGCCGCCGAGCTTGCATTTTTCGATGAATGCGGCCAGTTCCGGATTGCTGGCAGCGGCATGGGTTGCCAGCGGGTGTTCGGGCGCGACTGCGCAGAACGTGACGCCCATGATGGTGTCCGGCCGGGTCGTAAATACAAACATGCGACCGTCCTGGATCAACTGGTTCTGGTCGTCATGGATATCGTGCGTAAACGCAAAGCGTACGCCTTCGCTTTTGCCCAGCCAGTTTTCCTGCATGAGGCGCACCCGCTCGGGCCAGCCCGGCAGATTGTGCGTTACCTGATCCAGCAGCTCTTCTGTGTAGTCTGTTATACGCAGATAGTAGCCCGGAATTTCGCGTTTTTCGACCAGTGCGCCAGAGCGCCAGCCCCGGCCGTCGATGACCTGTTCGTTGGCCAGCACGGTTTGATCCACCGGATCCCAGTTCACCACCTGTGTTTTGCGGTAGGCAATGCCTTTTTCCAGCATTTTTAGAAAAAGCCATTGGTTCCATTTGTAGTACTGTGGATCGCAGGCACACATTTCCCGTGACCAGTCGATGGCCAGCCCCATCGCCTTCATCTGCTTTTTCATGTAGGCGATGTTGTCATAGGTCCATTTGGCGGGTGGCACCTTTGATTTGATAGCGGCATTTTCTGCAGGCATACCGAAGGCGTCCCAACCCATGGGCATGAGCACGTTGAAACCGCGCATGCGCAACTGGCGAGCCATCATGTCGTTGATCGTGTAGTTCCGGACATGACCCATATGCAGCTTTCCGCTAGGGTAGGGCAGCATGGAGCAGGCGTAGAATTTGGGCTTCTCGTTGCCATTTGCATCTTTAGCGTGTTCTGTCACAAGATAGGCGTCACGCTCCTGCCAGTTTTGCTGGGCGGATTGTTCAAGGGCGGTGGGGTGGTAGTGATCCTGCATCATAAGTTCGCACATAAGGGGACGCAACCTGCTGCGGGCCGGCAAACGGAAGTAGCGGCACGGTCCGGCGTCCGGAAACAATGGGGTTAACCCGTTATTATAGATGTTAGCCGACCGAACCGTGGGCGATGCACCCCGAATATGAAATTCTATGACGGAATGATGCCGGCAATAAACGCACTCATAGCCGCACCATGCCGGTTCTGTGTATGGGTTTTATCCAGAATCTGTTTCGTGTGGTAATTGACTGTATGGGAAGAGATGCCCAGAATATGGGCAATATCGTCATTGCTCTTGCCGTCAGCGATCCATTTGAGAATATCGGTTTGCCGTGGCGTCAGGTCGATGCCCAGTTGGTGGCGATGGCGCCTGGCCAGGATCAACTGGCACAGGTGCTGCAAAGCATAAATCACCACCTGGTATCGGGCGAGCTCATTGGTTAGCTCCTGCGGCTTGATCGGACGGTTCAGCCTGATCAATGTCAGCACGGCGCCGGTGTGGCCCAGCAGATTGGTGCCCGGGGCGAACAGACCGTAGAAGTTCGGATGTTCTCTTGTGGCCAGCTCGGGATGGATGGTATAAAAATCTTTCAATTCCCAGGTCAGACCGGTTTGCCGTTGCATGACGGCGGGAATGATGGTGTCGTGAATCAGATGCCGATCGTCCAGCCGGATCAGTGCGTCGGGGATGGTGCCAAGATGGTGATACCGCGGCGTGGTAAAGGGCGTGGGATGCCTCTGGATATAGTCAAAGCAGTCGAAATCCAGCATGGCAAGTGCCCGATTGATAAGTGCGAACTGTGTGGCTTCGTCCTGAGCGAGCGTGAATGTACTGTTGTCAACGGCGGACATGCGACCCCCTTTATTCAAATACGGAGTCCTGATCCTATCGGAAAGTGCGGAAATTCAATGGTCTATATGTGCAAGACTGGATAGAGTTGTCTGCTCAGAGGCACGTATTCATTGCCGTCGGGAGCAACAGGCCAGATGTTGGCGGACAGGCGTGGTTTGCGCAAGCGCCCTGCAGGCGAGCCTCAACAACGAGCGTCAAAACAGGGATGCACGCAAAGGGCTTAGATAAGGGGTTTACAGCAGGGGCTTGCAGGCAGCCAGTTCGCTGGCCGCAGGAGAAAGGGTCTGCGCTCAGTTTCCACCGTACAAATCGGCTTTTTCCCGTGGCGCTGCCTCGGCGGGCGCCTGTGGATCGTAGATCACGGTGCTGGTGCCAATGCCGGTGCCGACGCCCGCGCTGGCGCCTGAACCGATGCTGGTGCCCACGCCAACGCCCACACCGGCGCCGGCTGAAACCCGTCCACCGTGACCGACGCCGACGCCGGCGCCGACGGGTCCGATGCCCGTGCCAAGGCTGATGCCGCCGCTGCCAATACCCAGTGACAGGCCGCTGACCAGCGGTACGCTGACGCCGAAACCGGTGGAGCAGCCACCCAGCAGCAAGGCGCCAACAATGATAAAGGTCGTTTTAAGCGTGTTTGACATGTAGCGCCTTAGGTAATGCCGTATGAGCATGGAAAAACGAAAAAAGAGATAAAAATCTAGCACACAACGCTGCGTTAGCTGTTAAAACAAGTGCAATTTTTTGCAAACAGTGTAATAAATGCGGCAGTGCGCTTGCGTTGGCCGTTCACGCCTGCAGCGACCGGGTTATGATGCGGCAATCGCCCATCATTTGACCCGGGAGTGCTCATATAATACCCGGATGATACCAAGGAGAGTTGATGATTCGCCATTTCGTGATACCGGCTGTTGCTGCCATTGTGTTGTCCGGTTGTGCATCAAAAGCGATTTATGACCAGAATGATCTGCACTTTATCCTGCCGTGCAAAACGGATACGGCAGCATGTATGAAAAAAATGGAGCAATCCTGCGCCCAGGTCAAGGGACAGGTCATGTCACGCAATATCGTTCAGGAGGAAATGCCTGTGGTTCAGATCATTTGCCGGCCCCCGGCAAAAAAGAAACCACAGGCTGAATAAAGCGGCCGCCCCTGGTTGCTGCCGGCAGGTTAATATACGGCGTGCTTAACACAGTCCGACACAGCTGGCATCCAGAACGTACTGCTGGTGTTTGGTCTGAATGTGCTCCACCACTTTTTGCGGGTCGTCTTCGACTATGAACAGATCCAGATCGTGTTCCGAAATCAGTTTGTTGACAACCAACTGGTTGCGGATCCAGTCCATCAAGCCTTGCCAGAACTCGGTGCCGACAAACACGACCGGCGCTTTGCTGGCCTTGCCGGTCTGGATCAGCGTGAGGGCTTCGAACATTTCGTCCAGTGTGCCGAACCCGCCTGGCATGATGATATAGCCGGCGCTGTTCATGAAAAAGGTGGTTTTGCGCGATACAAAATATTTGAAATACAGGCTGTCGGTCTGGTAGCGATTGTCTTTCTGTTCGTGAGGCAATTCGATGTTCAGTCCGATACTGGTCCCGCCTGCTTCATGGCAGCCTTTGTTGGCTGCTTCCATGATGCCCGGACCGCCGCCGGAAATAACATTGAAGCCCGCCTTGGCAAGAAGGCCGCTAATCTCCTGCGTTTTGGTATAGTAGGGCGAATCTGACCGGATCCGTGCACTTCCAAAAATGCTCACCGCTGCGGTCAAATCCTTGAGATGATCGGCCGCTGTAAGCAGCTCGCTGGTTATCTCGTTTATCTGACCCTGAATCGTTGTTGCTTTTGTTACTGACATGAAAAAAACCTTGTTACTTGTTGACGGATCAAGCTATTTGTACCGCGCTTTCTATGCAATGCCCGATCTGCGTAATGCGCGTGGAGAGCCCACAGGCGCCCTGTATGGCGTGATAAACATGATGCGAAAATGCATTGATGATTATAAGGCGGATTACGCCGCATGTATTTTCGATGCCAAGGGGAAAACCTTCAGGGATGATTTGTATCCCGAATACAAGGGGGACAGACCGCCCATGCCCGATGACCTTGCTTTGCAGACCGGCCCTATTCATGAGGCCATCCGCGCCATGGGCTGGCCCGTTATTGCTGCGCCGGGCGTGGAGGCGGATGACGTGATTGCCACGTTGGCCGATATGGCTGCCCGCTCCGATATTCACACCATTATATCAACAGGCGACAAGGATTTGGCTCAACTGGTCAATTCCCATATTTCGCTGGTAAACACCATGACAGGTGAAAACCTGGATGAAGCGGGCGTGCTGGCCAAATTTGGGGTCAGGCCCGAACGCATTGTGGATTATCTGATGCTTATCGGCGATAACGTGGATAATGTGCCCGGTGTGGCCAAGGTGGGCCCCAAGACGGCGGTCAAATGGCTCAATGAGTATGACAGTATTGATAATCTGGCCGCCAATGCGGACAAAATCAAGGGCGTTGCGGGTCAGAACCTGCGCGATGCGATCCCGCAATTTGAGCTGACCCGTAACCTGATCACCGTCAGGCGCGACTGTGAGCTGACCGAGTTCATGCAGGGCGTGCAGGATCTGCTGCCCAAGCCGCCTGATGTACCAACGCTGACTGCGATTTACGATCGCTACGGCTTTCGCACCTGGCTGCGCGAGCTGACCGGCGAGGCTGACCGTGTACCCGAACAGGATGCACGGGTGGCGCAGAATTTGCCCGATGCGCCGGTGCAGGTTAACTACCAGACGGTGGATACCACTGAAAAATTCGATGCATGTCTCAATGCAATCAAACAGGCTGAACGGGTTGCCATCGACACCGAAACAACCTCCCTGGATCCCATGAGGGCCAGTCTGGTGGGTATTTCACTTGCTATTGAGCCCGGTTCTGCCTGGTACATTCCATTGGGTCATCGCGGGACCGGCGCCGGCACGCAACTGGACAAGGCTCAGACGCTTGCGACGCTGCGCGACTGGCTGCAGGATGAGCGCGCGGCCAAGATTCTGCATAACGCCAAATATGACAGTCATGTTTTTCTGAATGAAGGCATTACGCTGGCCGGTATCCAGGACGATACGATGCTCATGGCCTATGTGCTGGAGTCGCATCGTAACGTGGGCATGCAGGAACTGGCGCAGCGTTATCTGGGGCGCACCGGTACTACCTACGAAGAAATCTGCGGCAAAGGCGCCCGGCAAATCTGTTTTGACGAAGTGGATATTGAAACGGCAACGCATTATGCCGCCGAAGATGCCGACTTTACATTGCAGCTGTTTCATGCGCTAAGCCCCATGCTGCGGGACCAGGAAGGGCTGCAGCGTATTTATCAGCTGGAAGTGCAGGTATCCCGGGTATTGACGCTGATCGAACGCAATGGTGTTCGTATCGACGAGGCGATGTTGCGCCTGCAGAGCGCGCAGATCGGCACGAAATTGGTCGAGCTGGAAAACAAAGCCTATGAACTGGCCGGCCAGCCCTTTAATCTGAATTCCCCCAAACAGCTGGGCGAGATTCTGTTTGGCAAAATGAATTTGCCTGTGCTGCGCAAGACGCCCAAGGGCGCCCCGTCTACCGACGAAGATGTGCTGTCCAAACTGGCGGCAGATTATCCGCTGCCGCGCGCGCTGCTGGACTATCGAGGTCTGGCCAAGCTCAAGTCCACCTATACCGACAAGCTGCCGAAAATGATTAACGCGTCCACCGGACGGGTGCATACCGATTATGCGCAGGCGGCGGTTATTACCGGCAGGCTTGCTTCATCGGATCCCAATCTGCAGAATATTCCGGTACGAACCGAAGAAGGTCGCCGGATTCGCATGGCGTTTATCCCTTCGGATGGGGGGGTGATTGTTTCTGCCGATTATTCCCAGATCGAATTGCGGGTGATGGCGCATTTGTCGGGTGATGTCAATTTGCAGAAGTCGTTCCAGCAGGGCGAGGATATCCACCGCGCCACGGCAGGTGAAGTGTTTGGCGTGGCACCCGAGGCGGTCAATGCCGAGCAGCGCCGCGCAGCCAAGGCCATCAATTTCGGACTGATTTACGGCATGAGCGCGTTCGGACTGGCGGCCAACCTGGGTATCACTCGCGATGCAGCGCAAACGTACATTGATCGCTATTTTGCGCGTTATCCTGGTGTGGCCGATTACATGTCGCGCATCAAGAAAGAGGCCTCTGCCAAGGGCTATGTAGAAACGGTTTTTGGCCGTCGCTTGTGGCTGCCCGAGATCAACGCCAAGGGGCCGCGTCGTGCCGGGGCCGAGCGGGCCGCTATTAATGCGCCCATGCAGGGCACGTCGGCCGATCTGATCAAAATGGCCATGGTGGCGGTACAGGCCTGGCTCGAAAAGGAAAAACTGGCCTCGCGTCTGGTCATGCAGGTACATGATGAACTGGTGCTCGATGTACCCAGCAGCGAGCAGGCGCTGGTCAGTCAGGCACTACCGGGGCTGATGTGCGATGTAGCCACGCTGGCTGTGCCGCTTGTGGCTGAAACCGGGATCGGCAACAACTGGGAAGAAGCCCACTAAGGGCAGGGCAATTGCGCTGAGCGCCAGGCTCAATTGCGCAGTTGCATATCCCCACCCGCTGCAGCGGACTGCGCCTGCATAATATAAAGCTGGCGCAGACTTGGGTCGCTGCCTGGAACGGTGTGGCGCTGACCTCAAGCAGCAGTTTGGGTGGGGGCGTTTGTCGTTGCTGGTGTTGGATGAGCCAGTTGTATAGCCGGCTGGCAATGGCATGGCGCGGTGTCATGCGAAATGATATGCTTTAAATTCCTACTTTCCGAAATCACGTCTCCCGGTCGACTCCCATGCTTGATATTGTCCACTTTCCGCTATTTGCGGCTTCCGCATTTGCGCTTTCGATTACGCCAGGGCCGGATCTGGCATACGTGGTCGGGCAAAGCCTTGGCAACGGTCGGCGCGCCGGGGTCATTTCTGCTGCGGGAGTTGCCATTGGCAGCTGCACGCATACGGTTGCCAGCGCCGTGGGTCTGACCGCGCTACTGGCGGCATCGCCATTGCTGTTTACCATCGTCAAGTTTCTGGGCGCCGCCTATCTGATCTGGCTCGGCTTGAAAATGTTGCTGGGCAGCCTGCAGCGCAGCAAGGCATCGCAGGCCCCGATCGCGTTGCCAGTAGCCAATACACACTCGCTGTTGCTGCGCGGCTTTCTGACAACCATTACCAATCCTAAAGTGCTGCTGTTTTTTATCGCATTCTTTCCCCAGTTTGTCACTGTGGGCGGAGACAACCAGGCGGTCTCCTTCTTGTTGCTGGGGTTGGCCTATGCGGTGATCGGCTTTGTCTGCGACGCCACGTTTGCATGGCTGGCGGCAAGTGCGGCAGGGGCGGTCTCGCGGAATCAAACCGTCAAAGTCTGGATCGACCGCGTGGTTGGTCTGGCATTTATTGCACTTGGCTTGCGTATCTGGCTGACAAAGCGTTGAGTTTGAATTGGAGGGCAGCAGCGTCCGTGACGCAGGAGATAGAGAAATGGCGGGCGCTGGCAGAAAAGATCAATTAATACCGCCGGCGGTTTATGCCGGCCTTTTAGTTTCTGCCAGAGCCCGGTAGATCAGGACTGGACGATGCGCGCGCGCAGTGCGTTGATGCGGTGCTCGATAGGTGGGTGGGTGGAAAACAGCGCGGCTATACCTGCCCCGCCGCTGATGCCGGAGGACTCGAACTGCTTGGGCAATTCGCCGGGGGGCAGGCCGCCCAGTCTGGCCAGCGCATTGATCATGGGCGAGGCGGAACCGAGCATTTGTGCTGAACCTGCGTCAGCGCGATATTCGCGCTGACGTGAGAACCACGCCACGATAATGGACGCCAGCACCCCGAACACGATCTCACAGACCAGTACGGTAATGTAGTAACCGGGGCCGACGCCGCGTTCATTTCGGAAAACCGTGCGGTCAATGAAATACCCGACCACGCGGGCCAGGAAAACGACAAAGGTATTGACCACGCCCTGGATCAGGGTCAGGGTGACCATATCCCCATTGGCAATGTGCGCCACTTCGTGACCAAGGACCGCGGTTACTTCTTCTTCGGTCATGCCATCGAGCAGGCCGGTAGATACCGCCACCAGCGAGTCGTTCTTGAAGGCGCCCGTGGCAAACGCATTGGGCTCGCCCTCATAGATAGCCACTTCAGGGTGACCAATGCCGGCGCGATCAGCCAGCTGATGAACGGTATCGACCAGCCACAGTTCTCTCTGGTTGCCGGGCGCGGCCGGATCAATCATCTTCAGCCCCATGGTCCATTTGGCCATCGGTTTGCTCATTAGCAGGGAAATGAAGGCGCCAACGAAGCCGACCACGGCAGAAAATACCAGTAGCTGACCCATATTGATGCCGTTTGCGTCCATATAGCGGTTCACGCCCAGCAGGTTCAGCGTAATGCCCAACACTACCATGACAGCCAGGTTGGTCATAAGAAAAAGAATAATGCGTTTCATGCAGCAGGTCCTTGTAGGAAGGGATCAACCCGGATGACATATTTCGAGTCCGAATAAGTTTGCCATCTGGAGCTTAAAAATAACTGAATCAGGTCAGATCAATTATATAAGGGCAATGTCGTCCTTTTACAGTGTTGTTCGCAGTAGAATGTTATTTTATTTTCAAGTCATTTCCGGATTTAGCATGCAGGCACTGTGGATGTTAGTGGCTTCTCTCATGTTTGCCATCATGGGAGCATCAGTCAAACTGGCATCCGAACATGCCGCGTCGTTGTCACTGGTGATTCTGTTCCGAGGGTTGCCTTCGGTCGTGTTGCTGGTCATCTGGGCCGTCTCCACCCACAAATCCCTTAAACCCAAAAGTATACGCCTGCACCTGATACGCAACGTGTTTGGCGTGGGCGCCATGTGGATGGCATTTTATGGGTACACCATGTTGCCATTGGCCACCAGCACCAGTCTGAATTACACCTCGCCCCTGTTCATTGCGGGCTTCTTACTGTTGTCGGGCAGGGCGAGCAATGATATTGTGCGTACGCTTGCCGTGGGCATTGGGTTTGCCGGCGTGCTGCTGATTTTGCGTCCCAGCATCACCGAAGATCAGTGGTTTGCCTGCGCGCTTGGCTTGCTGGCCGGCGCTTGCGGCGCCGTGGCCATGATGCAGGTGCGCCAGCTGGGTTCCATTGGTGAGCCCATCTGGCTGACCGTCTTGTATTTTTCGATTTTTGTTACCAGCACCAGTTTAATAGGTATCAAGGCCCATGGCATTGGTCAGCCTGATCTGGTGGCCTGGGTTGCCTTGCTGGTGGTCGGCTTATCCGGCTTGTTCGGCCAGCTGGCGCTCACGCGGGCCTTCGGTTCGGGCTCGCCGCTGCTCTCGGCGGCGCTGCAATACACTACCATTATCTTTTCGGCGGGCATTGGCATCCTGGTATGGAGCAATGCGCCGGACGTACTGGCCTGGCTGGGTATGGGCATGGTGATCCTTGCGGGCCTGCTCTCGGCTTGGCGCACGCTGGCGCTGGCCGACAGACAAAAGAAATCCCAGGTGGTCAAAACGACCTCCTGATATGGCCAAAGGGTAATGCGTGAGAGCATGGGCGGACAATCACAGGCCCCATGAAATCTGCACTCGTGAAACCGGCAACCGTGAAAGTGGCATTCACAAATTGGGCGCTAATAAAGAAAGAGGCCGAAAGAAGGGGCCTAAAGAAAGAGCGTCTAAAGAAAGGGCACCCATATAGGTGCCCATAAAACCGGGTGCCTGGTGCGCACATCCTTATCAGAGGAGGCGCGCAGCCAGGCGGGATGACGCCGATCAGGCCATCAGCTTGTTATACCACTCGTGAAAATGTTGCATGCCGTCTTCCATGGGGGATTGATATGGGCCGGTTTCAGACGTGCCGCGTTTGTACAGCGCCTGGCGGCCGGCGTCCATGCGTTCGGCAATTTCATCGTCTTCGATCGCCGTTTCCATATAGGCGGCTTGCTGAGCCTGTATGAAGTCGCGCTCGAACATGGCAATTTCCTCGGGATAGTAAAACTCAACCAGATTGACGGTTTTTTGCGGGCTGACCGGATAGAGCGTGGACAACACCAATACGTGCGGGTAGAGCTCAATCATATGAGTTGGGAAATAGGTCACCCACATGGCGCCGAAGTCGGGCGTTTCGCCCTGGCGGAACTTGAGCAACTCATCGTGCCACTTCCTGTAGACCTCGGAGCCTGGATTGGCCAGCGCCTGGTGCACGCCGACACGCTGCAGGCTGAAAGTTTCCGCAAAATCCCAGGTGAGGTCGTCACACGTGACAAAGCTGCCCAGGCCGGGATGGAAGGGGGCCACATGATAATCTTCGAGATAGACTTCGATAAATGTTTTCCAGTTGTAGTTGCACTCGTGCACGATGGCGCGGTCAAATACATAGTCGGAAAAATCAAATTCGGGGCGCGCAAACAGCGGCGCCATGTCAGCAGCCGGATTGCGCGGGCCTTCGAACAGCAGGCCGTTGCAGTTCTGTATTGGAAACTGCTGCAGGTTCTTGCAGGGATTGCTGTCAAATTGCGGCGCGCCAAGCAGGGTGCCTTGATTGTCGTAGGTCCAGCGATGTAGCGGACAGACAATATTGCCGCCGGAGTTGCGCAGGTTGCCATGGTTATTGGTTGCGCTGGTCACGTCGCCCGCCTG
The DNA here is from genome assembly GCF_004217095.1 of Advenella incenata. GTDB lineage: Bacteria > Pseudomonadota > Gammaproteobacteria > Burkholderiales > Burkholderiaceae_B > Advenella > Advenella incenata. The sequence continues at coordinate 551,877 of NZ_SHKO01000003.1, forward strand.
GCCACCCAGCATGATGGCCTGTCTGTGGCGACAGACATTTGACATCAGACTGATATTGTCGCCGTTGCGCACCAGCACGCGCCCTGCTTGCTCATGCGCCAGTGTGCGCCAGTCTCCGGATTCGGGCACCAGTTTTTCATGTCCGACATACAGCGCCGAGGCATCGAAGATGCGGGCCTGCTCCTTTTTAAAGATATCGTCGTTAAAGTAGACGTCGACTGGCAATTGCGTCGTCGCCGGTGATACATGTGCCAGTTTGGCAATATCAGACATGAGATGCCCCCCGATGAAAACAAATGCCGCCTCACCAAGGGTCATGAGCCGGCATAAAGTGTCAAAAAAATTAAAAGGAGGGTAATTGTAAAGAAAATCAATACCTTAGTCAAGACTGTCAGGCCTGGGTAATGGGGCCGGAATCGGGCTCTGGGGCGGGGTGGATTGACTTTGCGGCAAAAGAGGCAAATCTGCAACCGAAGCACCCGCCGATTTCGTACAATGAGCAAATTGCACAACTGAAAGCATTGGAGATTGGTTTTGACTGAGAATGCAAAAACCGACACTGTGGCATTGCCCGATCAGTTCGAAGCGGCGCTGGGCGAGCTCGAATCGATTGTGACGCAAATGGAAGATAACAGCATGTCGCTGGAGGCTTCCATTGCTGCCTACGAACGGGGTGTTCGGCTGGCGCGCGTGTGTCAGGACAAGCTGGATGCTGCTGAACAGCAGATCAGTGTGCTGCGCAATAATATGCTGGTTCCCATGGGTGAGACAGGATCGTCCGAATCATGAACGCCATGGTTGTATCGTTCCAGGACTGGTTGCCGGCCTGCATTGAAAAGATTGAAGGATCGCTGGACAAAGCGCTGCCCCCAGCCGATGAAATACCGGCAAAGCTGCACCAGGCCATGCGGTATGCTGCGCTTGGCGCAGGCAAACGCCTGCGCGCGGCGCTGGTGTATGCGGCCGGGCAGGCAAGCGCGCAGCAAAGCGCATTACCATCTGCGCTGGAGCACACGCTGTCGCGCGCCGCAGTTGCCGTTGAACTGATCCACGCCTATTCGCTGATCCACGACGATCTTCCCTGTATGGATGATGATGTCCTGCGACGCGGCAAGCCTACCGTGCATGTTCAGTTTGACGAGGCAACCGCCATGCTGGCCGGCGACGCGCTGCAGCCGCTGGCCTTTGCGCAACTGGCGCAAATGTCGGTAGCGCCCGCGCTTGTGGTTCAGGCGGTCAATGTGCTGGCGCAGGCTGCCGGCAGCCAGGGCATGGTGGGGGGGCAGGCTATTGATCTGGCCAGCGTCAACACGCGTCTTGATCCCGAGCAGCTGCAATTTATGCACCGGCTTAAAACCGGGGCATTAATCGAAGCCAGCGTACAACTGGGGGCGATTGTGACCGCTGCCAATTCGGATATTCGTATGGCGCTGGAAAATTATGGTTCGGCCATCGGCCTGGCGTTCCAGGTTGTGGACGACATTCTTGATGTGACTGCCGATGCCCAGGCGCTGGGTAAAACGCCGGGCAAGGATGCGGCGGATAACAAACCCACGTATGTCTCGGTGATGGGGCTGGCGCAATCCAGAGACTTTGCGCAGCAGTTGCATGAAGCTGCCCTGGATGCCATCAAGCCGCTCGGTGAGCCGGCCTGCCGACTGCGGGAACTGGCAGACCTGATTATTCATCGAAAATCCTGACAGTCTTTTGATGTCAATCCGTGATTCATTCTGCCTGGCTGTTGCGCATCTGCAGCGCCGGGCACCCAAGACGATTTCATGACAAAGTTACTAGATACACTTGATTCACCCGCCGATGTACGAAAACTCAGCCAGCATCAACTGAAGATGGCGGCCACAGAGCTGCGTGCCTTCATCCTGGAGTCGGTATCGCGCACGGGCGGCCATTTGTCATCCAATCTGGGCACTGTAGAGCTTACGCTGGCCATTCATCATGTTTTCAATACGCCGCATGATCGCGTTGTCTGGGATGTCGGTCATCAATCCTATCCGCACAAAATCCTGACCGGCAGGCGCGGGGATATGCCGGGGCTGCGCCAGCATGGCGGGATCTCTGGCTTTCCGCGACGCAGCGAGTCAGAATATGACGCGTTCGGCACCGCCCATTCGTCAACGTCGATATCGGCAGTGCTGGGTATGGCTGTGGCGTCCAGGAACCAGAATATCGACCGGCAGCATATCGCGGTGATCGGCGACGGCTCCATGACGGCCGGCATGGCTTTCGAGGCGCTGAACAATGCGGGCGTTACGCCAGGCGTGAATGTGCTGGTGATCCTGAACGACAACGATATGTCTATTTCGCCGCCGGTCGGCGCGCTTAACCGCTATCTGGCGCGACTGTTGTCCGGCGGGCTGTATCGCGACGCCAAGAATGTCGGACGTGCCGTGCTTGAGCATATGCCCGCACCCATGCTGGACATCGCTCGGCGCGTCAAAGGGCATGCCAAGGGCATGATCAGCCCGGCTACGCTGTTTGAGGAGCTGGGATTCAATTATGTGGGCCCCATCGATGGTCATGATATGGACTCGCTGGTTCCAACCCTTCAGAACTTAAGGGAATTGGGTGGCTTGCAGTTTCTGCATGTTATAACCAAAAAAGGTCAGGGCTATAAGCTGGCTGAAGCCGATCCTGTGCTATATCACGGACCCGGCAAGTTTGATCCCGAGCTGGGTATTCAGAAACCGGCCAAGCCGGGCAAGCAGACGTTTACCCAGGTCTTTGGCACCTGGCTTTGCGATATGGCGCAGCAGGATTCGCGCCTGATCGGGATCACTCCCGCGATGCGCGAGGGCAGCGGGCTGGTCCAGTTTGAAAAGCAATTTCCACAACGGTATTTTGATGTCGGCATTGCCGAGCAGCATTCAGTCACGTTCGCCGCAGGCATTGCCTGTGAAGGACTCAAGCCGGTGCTGGCGATTTATTCGACATTCCTGCAGCGTGGCTATGACCAGTTCATTCACGACGTGGCCCTGCAGAATCTGGATGTTACCTTTGCGCTGGACCGCGCGGGGCTGGTGGGCGCTGACGGGGCGACACACGCCGGCAATTACGATATTGCATTTTTGCGATGTGTACCCAATATGGTTATTGCCACGCCTTCTGATGAGAACGAAACCCGCTTGCTGCTGTCTACCTGTTATGAGCATCCTGGTCCGGCCTCTGTCAGGTATCCGCGAGGCAGCGGGGCCGGTGCACAAGTGACCAGCGCTTTGGATGTGGTTGAGCTGGGCAAGGCCGTGGTGCGACGCAAGGGCGAAAAGCTGGCGATTTTGGCTTTTGGTACGTTATTGCACGCTGCTATGCCTGTTGCGGAAAAACTCAATGCAACGCTGGTGGATATGCGGTTTGTCAAACCACTGGATGAAACATTGCTGCTGGCGTTGATGCAGTCTCACCAGCAACTGGTTACCGTGGAAGAGGGCGCCATCATGGGTGGCGCCGGCAGTGCGGTGGCTGAGCTGATGCATGCCAACGGCCTGTGTTGCGACCTGCTGCAGTTGGGGTTGCCGGATGTTTTTATCGATCATGGCGACCAGGCGGGTCTTCTGGCCGGTGTCGGACTGGATGCAGCAGGAATAGAGCAGGCGATTGCCCGGCGTTTCGGGCAGCCGCCGGCTGATAAATAAATATAGAGCGAATAAATGAATTCACAAATTGAACCGTCGGTGCTGATGCCCGATGTGCAAAGTACGCTGGATGAACGTCATATCACCATACAGCGCGTGGGTATCCGGCAGGTCAAGCAGCCTATGCTGCTGCAACTGGCCGACGGCTCGGTACAGGCTACCATTGCTGAATGGACGTTTACGGTGATGCTGCCGGCGCACGAAAAGGGCACGCATATGTCCCGTTTCATGGCGCTGCTCAACACCTGGCGCAATCGGCCCATGACGGCCGAAACATTCCGTGCCATGGCGCTTGAAATGTTGCCGCTGCTGCATGCCGAAAAGGGCGATATTACGGCAACCTTTCCTTATTTCATCAATAAGAAGGCGCCGGTGTCTGGCGTGGAAAGCCTGATGGACTATCAGGTAACCTGGGTAGCCAGGGCGCAAGGGCAGCAGGCTGTGGTCGAGCAGACCGTGCTGGTGCCGGTCATGAGCCTATGTCCCTGCTCCAAGGCGATTTCCGAATACGGTGCGCATAACCAGCGCTCTCATGTCACCGTCAGCCTGATCGCCGAGCAGCACTATGAGCTGGACGATCTGATCCGGCGTATCGAGGCGCAGGGTTCCTGCGAGCTGTGGGGGTTGCTCAAGCGGACCGACGAGAAATATGTGACTGAAAGGTCCTATGACAATCCGAAGTTCGTCGAAGACCTGGTGCGCGATGTCGCTGCGGTATTCCAGAAGCTGCCCGGCGTTGTCAGTTACCGGGTTGAGGCCGAGAATTTCGAGTCTATCCATAACCACAGTGCTTACGCGGTGGTAGAAGGTTAGGGCGCGCGGTCTCCCCTGTGCTTGCGTCATTTGCGACATCCTGCCCGGTAGCTGGCCGGGCGCAAACGCCGCTTTGCTAAAAAACAGTGGTAAATCAGCATCTTGGCTCGTAAAAAAGACCGCCGTTGGTGGTCTTTTTGATTTTTTCGTGTTATAGTCTACGGTTTCTTGCTCGCCCCGGTACGGGGTTGCAGGCATGTTTGTGGTCATTTGGTCGTTGATTTGGTTGGTTTACCCATTAAAACAATGACAGTGCCGCCAGTATGCCAATTGCGCAACCAGTAGTGCCGGCGGGCTGCCCCCCGCAATCTGCTGTTCTGTCTTGCGCTGCCTGTCATGTACAGCTGGCTGTCAATTCAAAGGCCTATTGCGGACATTCCACAAGGAGTTATCTATGCGTCACTACGAAGTAGTGTTTATTGTTCACCCGGATCAGAGCGAGCAGGTGCCCGCGATGATCGAACGTTACCAGGCAACGGTAACAACTGACGGTGGTACCGTACACCGTCTTGAAGACTGGGGCCGCCGCCAATTGGCTTACCCTATTCAGAAACTGGTCAAAGCTCACTATGTCTGCATGAATATCGAATGCTCACAAGCTGCATTGGATGAGCTTGAGCATGCGTTCCGTTACAACGACGCCGTACTGCGCCACCTGGTTATCAAGGCCAGCAAGCCTCATACCGACGCGTCAGTGATGATGAAATCTGTAGAGCGTGAAGAAGCCCGCAAGGCGACCACCGAGCAGACATCAGAACAGGAAAACGCAGGTTAATGGCGCATTGCGCCAGGTATCAATATGAACCAGCTTAGCCTGCAGGCCCGCATACTTGAAATGGGCGCCCTCAGGCATACACCGGCAGGATTGCCGGTGCTGGATCTGATCCTGACGCATGAGTCCGAAGTGATTGAAGCCGGTCTGCCGCGGCTCGTCCAGATGACGATTCCGGCCAAGGCCATCGGCCAATGGGGACAGAAGCTGGCCTCATTGCCATTGGGAGCCGAAATGCGCGTACGCGGATTTCTGGCGCCGACAAGGAAAAATTCAAGCAGGCTGGTGTTGCATATCCAGCAGGCTCAATTTCCCGGCGGAGCAAACACAACGGACCCATCGCCGTTACCAGGCATCCTGGCATAACGGACTGAGCGGTACGCTCACTATTGAAATTCAGAGGGTCAGGCCCTCGCATACATAAAAGGCAATATCATGGCTTTCATGAAAAAAAACAAGGATAAACGCAGTAAGTTTCCTCAGCAAAATCCATTGTTCAAACGCCGCAAGTTCTGCCGCTTCACGGCAGCCGGCGTCGAAGAGATCGACTACAAAGATATCGATACCCTGCGTGATTTCATCACGGAAACAGGCAAAATCATTCCTGCACGTCTGACCGGCACCAAAGCGCACTATCAGCGCCAACTGGACACCGCAATCAAGCGCGCGCGCTTTCTGGCTCTGTTGCCGTACACAGATAACCACAACTAATCAGGAAAACCATCATGCAAGTTATTCTTCTCGAGAAAATTGTCAATGTCGGCAACCTGGGTGAAGTGGTTCGTGTAAAGGACGGCTATGCTCGCAACTTTCTGATTCCACAGAAAAAAGCCCGTCGTGCAACACAAGCGGCAATCGCCGAGTTCGAAGCCCGTCGCGCAGAGCTGGAAAAAGCCCAGGCTGAAAAACTGGCTGCCGCTCAGGCCCAGGCTGAAAAACTCAATGGTTACACATTGCAAATCGGCCAGAAGGCCGGTGTAGACGGTCGTCTGTTCGGTTCTGTAACCAATATGGACATCGCGGCTGGCCTGGTAGCAGCCGGCTTCGAAGGCGTTGAAAAAAGCCAGGTTCGCCTGACTGACGGCGCCCTCAAAGCGGTTGGCGAATATCCCGTACAGGTCTATTTGCACGCTGACGTGGTATCTGACATCACTGTCAATGTTGTAGGCGAAATGGTTTAATCCATTTGTTTTTATCGCTGTAGCAGTACACCAAAGAGCCGGTTAATCCGGCTCTTTGTTTTTACAGACTCCCTCTCACGCCAGGGCGGCTAACTGCGTATAATGACATCTTTATCTGTGTCGTTTTGATCCTGTTTTGCTGTCACTTCTGTCAGCCACAGATCATCACGTTATCAATTTCCCGGTTCACCCTGCCATGAATGCTCCTGATCCTCAACTGGATTCCCTGCGCCTGCCACCTCATTCGGTTGAGGCCGAACAATCCGTGCTTGGCGGCTTGCTCATCGATAATGCGCAACTGGAGAATATTAGCGGTCTGCTCAATGAAGATGATTTCTATCGTCATGATCACCGCCTGTTATTCCAGCATATCTGCAAGTTGATCAATCTGGACCGTCCGGCCGACGTCATTACCGTGCACGAATCGCTGGTGCTCGAGAGCAAGTCGGACGAGATCGGCGGATTGGCTTATCTGGATGCGCTGACGCGCAACACACCGTCAGCGGCCAACATTATTCGCTATGCCGAGATTGTTCGCGAACGGGCGATTCTGCGCAAGCTGGTGACGTTTGCCGACGAAATTGCGTCCGAAGCGCTTAACCCCAGGGGCAAGGAAGCACGCCAGCTGCTTGACGAGGCTGAGACGCGTATCCTGAAGGTGTCCGAGGGTTCGTCTTCGGGCAGTGAATTTAAGGAAGTGGGCGATCTGCTGGTCGATGTCCTGAAGCGGATCGAAGAGCTGGGTGATGGCAATCACGGCGATGTCTCAGGCATTCCCACCGGCTTTGTCGACCTTGATCGCAAAACCACCGGTTTGCATCCGGGCCAGCTGATTATTGTGGCCGGCCGGCCGGCCATGGGTAAAACGTCGTTTTCCATGAACATTGCCGAACACGTAGCGATCGACGAAGGCTTGCCTGTCGCAGTATTTTCCATGGAGATGGAAGCCACGCAGCTGGCGGCCCGGATGATCGGCTCTATCGGCAAGTTGGACCAGCAGCGCATGCGTACCGGCAGGTTGCTGGATGAGGACTGGCCCAAGCTGACTCACGCCATGCAATTGTTGCAGGAAGCGCAGATCTACATTGACGAGAGCCCGGCGCTAAGCCCGCTGGTGTTGCGCTCGCGCGCGCGCCGGCTAAAGCGCAAGTGCGGCAAGCTGGGCCTGATCGTGGTCGACTACTTGCAGCTTATGTCGGGCAATGCCTTGTCCAAAAATGATAACCGGACTGCCGAGATCTCTGAAATCAGCCGCTCGCTCAAAACCCTGGCCAAGGAGATGGAGTGCCCCGTTATCGCGCTGTCGCAGCTAAATAGGGGCTTGGAGCAACGCACCAACAAGCGGCCCATCATGAGTGACTTGCGTGAATCGGGTGCGATTGAGCAGGACGCCGACCTTATTTTGTTTATTTATCGTGATGAAGTGTATCATCCCGACAGCCAGGACAAAGGCTCTGCCGAAGTCATTATCGGCAAGCAGCGTGCGGGCCCCATTGGTACGGTCCGGCTGACGTTCGCCGGCGAATTTACCAAGTTTATGAATTACGCCGGCCCGGGCGACAGTTTTATCGCAGAATAAAAAGCAAAAGGGGCAGGGCCTGCATGTTGCCGGCACTGCCCCTTTGTTTTTCCATACTCTTTGCGTTATGCGTTATGCGTTATGCGTTATGCGCTTTGTTATGTCGGTTTTTTGAGCAGGGTCTCGTCATCCTGATCAACGGCAATCTCTTCTGGTCGCTTACCCAGCCTGGCTGCAATGACCGCACATACCATCAGCTGGATCTGATGGAATATCATCAGGGGCAGAATAATGGCGCCAACCGCCTGGCCCGCAAATAGCACCTGCGCCATGGGCAGGCCGCTGGCCAGACTCTTTTTCGATCCACAAAATACAAGTGTGATGCGGTCTTCGAGCGAAAAGCCTATTAAGCGACCGATTAGCGCTGTCAGAATAAGCACAATGGCCAGCAGCAGGACGCTGGCAACCACAACGGCAACCAGCGCGCCTATCGGTGTTTCATGCCAGAGGCCTTCATTGACTGCCTCGGAAAACGCAACATAGACCACCAGCAGGATGGAGCCCTGATCCACAAACTTCATGAGGGAAGCATGCCGGCCGATAAACCCCGACGTCCAAGGGCGGCTAAAGTGGCCCAGAGCAAAGGGCACCAGCAACTGCAGAGTGATTTGCCAAATAGCTTCCAGTGCCTGGTGCGAGTCTGCTGTTGCGTTGCTATCGGCAATCAGCAGATTGACCAGCATGGGTGTGATGAAAATGCCCAGTATGCTGGACGAGGATGCGCTGCACACGGCCGCGGGAATATTGCCGCGCGCGATTGAGGTGAAGGCGATAGCCGATTGCACGGTGGCTGGCAACACGCAAAGATAGAGTACACCCTTGTACAGATCCGGTGTCAGCATGGGTTCGAGCACCGGGCGCAGCGCCACGCCCAGCAGGGGAAACAGAATAAAGGTGCAGGAAAAAATCACCAGATGCAGGCGCCAGTGGGTTGCGCCAGCAATGATCGCCTGGCGCGACAGGCGCGAACCGTGCAGGAAAAACAGCAGTGCAATGGCCAGGTTGGTGACCAGCTCGGCGACAGGCATGCCCCTGCCATGCGCAGGCAATACAGATGCAATAATAACCGCGACGATCAACAACAGGGTGAAACGGTCGATTTTCAGGAAGCGAAGCAGGGACTGGGACATTGCGCGTATCTACGTTAAGGATTGAATGGTGCGGCTATTGTACTCAATCCTGCGCTCGATTCTGCCGAGGTCAAGCGCGTGGCCAGTGTAAGTGTGCAGCATATCCCGTGCTCTTGCGCCAGCAAATGGCGTGCGTTGGTATCTGGCAATATACTCGCAGCGCCCGATTTGATTGGCTTGTGGATAGATGTGATGGACCGGCGATGGGTGTCTTGGTCACGTTGGGGCGCAAACAAATGGACATTAGGTAAAATCACCTTGAACCTTAGGTGATGTATTCTTTTTACTAAAAATAAAAAGGCCGGCGACGCCCTCTCAATGAAGGGGAGTCGCCGGCCTTTGCCTTCCGATACGATCAGTCAGCCAAGGCTACAGCGCATCTCCGGCATAGTCTGCCAGGCGTGAACGTTCGCCTTTTTGCAGCGTAATATGCCCGGAATGCGGCCAGCCTTTGAAGCGGTCCACGACGTAGGTCAGGCCCGAACTGCCTTCGGTCAGGTAGGGCGTATCAATCTGCGCGATGTTGCCAAGGCAAATGATCTTGGTGCCCGGGCCCGCCCGGGTAATGAGTGTTTTCATCTGCTTGGGCGTCAGGTTCTGGGCTTCATCGATAATCAGATATTTGTTCAGGAAAGTGCGCCCGCGCATGAAGTTGAGCGACTTTATCTTGATATGCGATTTGACCACTTCCTTGCTGGCGCTGCGATCCCATTCGCCGGACGAGCCGTCATTCTTGGTGCCGGTATTGAGAAACTCCAGATTGTCTTCAAGCGCGCCCATCCATGGTTGCATCTTCTCTTCTTCGGTGCCTGGCAGAAACCCGATATCTTCACCCACCGGCACAGTTACCCGGGTCATGATGATTTCGGTATAGCGCTTGGTTTCAAGCACCTGGGTCAGCCCGCATGCAAGCGCCAGCAGCGTTTTGCCGGTGCCGGCCTGGCCCAGCAGCGAGACAAAGTCAATATCCGGATTCATGAGCAGGTTGAGCGCGAAGTTCTGTTCGCGGTTGCGTGCGGTGACGCCCCACACATTGTTTTTCTTGTGGGTATAGTCTCGCAACGTGGCCAGCACGGCTGTTTTCCCGTTGACTTCACGAACCTGGGCGTACAGCGGCGAGTCGCCTTCAAGATAGACGAACTGGTTGACCACGAAATCGGCGCACAGCGGTCCCTTGATCTTGTAGTAGGTTGTGCCGCCCTGTATCCAGGATTCGACATCCTTGCCATGTTTGGCCCAGAAATTATTCGGCAGCAGCATGGCCCCGTCATACAGCAGGTCGGAGTCTTCCAGCGAATGATCGTTCAGGTAGTCTTCAGCTTCCAGACCCAGCGCCCGCGCCTTCAGGCGCATATTGATGTCTTTGGAGACAAGCACGATCTGGCGTTGCGGCTGTTCGCGATGCAGGGTTTGCACGACGCCCAGAATCATATTGTCGGCCTTGCCGTTGGGCAGGTCTACCGGAAGCCGGCCTTCCATGTTCTGCGTCTGAAACAGCAGGCGGCCGGTCGCATCCTTGTTGCCCAGCGCGTCCAGCGGCATGCCCGTGAGGATATCTTCAGTTTCTGCCACCAGCGCATCCAGCGAGCGGCTGACCTGGCGTGCGTTGCGCGCCACTTCGGTCATGCCTTTCTTGTGATGGTCCAGCTCTTCGAGCGTCATCATGGGCAGGAAAATATCATGCTCTTCGAAGCGGAAGATTGACGTGGGGTCATGCAGCAGTACATTGGTGTCCAGGACAAACAGTTTGGACAAGCCATTGCTGCCGGCCGTGTTCGCCGCCCGTACCGGTGCGCCGCGCGTACTGCCAGATTTGCCGCCGGCCGGTGCTGCGCCGGCGCCTGTGTCGGTGCGACGCGCCGTGGTGGTGCGACGGCCTTTGGAATTGGCCTGTTCGCGTGCCTGCGGTGCAGTCGTTGCCGCCCCCCTGGCCGCGTCACGGTCCTGTGTCGGTTCTGTTATCTCAGCTGGCGCGGCGATGCCGGCCGGCGCTGTATCCACTACATGCTGCTGGGCGTAGTCGGTTGCATTGGCTGCGTCGGCGCTTGCTACCGTACCGGGTTGGTCCTGCTTCTGGCGCTTGCGTCCACGGGGCGCCGCGGTCGCGGTGTCTTCCCTGGAGGCTTTTGGAACCGGCATTCCCGTCATATCCAGGATGTCGGCAGGTTTGGCAGGCAGCTTTGGAAGTGGCATAGATAGTTTCTCACATGGCTGTTGTTCCATGGGCGGTTGCGCCATGGAAAAGGGTACCCCGCAGGGCCCGGGTGGGACTAATCCTGTTGCGCGGCATTCAGGCTGCGCACTGCTTCAAGGACGGCATCAACATGGCCTGGCACTTTCACTTTTCGCCACTCTTGCACAAGCTTGCCCGTGCCATCGATCAGAAATGTGCTGCGTTCAATCCCGCGGACCTGTTTGCCGTACATGTTCTTCATCTTGATAACGTCGAATTGGGTACACAACGTTTCGTCGGGGTCGGACAACAGGGCAAAGGTCACATTTTGCTTGGTGGCAAAATTTTCGTGGCTTTTGAGCGAATCGCGCGAGGCGCCCAGTATCACGGTGTTTTCGTTTTCAAAATCGGTCAGCGCATCCCGAAATCCCTGGGTTTCGGTCGTGCATCCGGGGGTGTTGTCCTTGGGGTAAAAATACAGCACGACGTTTTTGCCTTTCAGGGCGGCCAGGGAGACCGGGCCAAGCTGGCTCTCGGCCTTGAATGCCGGCGCTTTCTTGCCGATGATGGGGGGACTTGTCATTTTATTCTCCTTCGCTGAGCATAAGCGCCACAGCAACATTGCGGCCTTCAGCCATCAGTACATTATAGGTGCGTGCCGCCGCCTTCGAATCCATGGCTTCAATGCCCACACGCGCGGCCAGCAGGGGTGCGGTCACTGCTGCGGGCAGAAAATGCTGGCGCGAGCCGGTACCCACGAGCAGAATTTCAGGTGTGTTCTCAAATTTGGTGGTTGGGGCATCGTCCAGAAAATCGATGGCGTTGCCTTCAACCTTTCTGATGTCCGCAGCCAGTATCAGCTGATCTGTTGTAATGTCGCTGACAGCGGTCACGTTCCACGGGCGCACAGGGCCTTCAGGGCGAAACGCAATGGCATGGGTATATTTGACTTCATTGACTTCGATGAAGTGGTCCCCATAGCGGGTGACCGTATTTAATGCGGTTGGCTGTTCTCTTTTCAGTTCCACAAAGACTCCTTGTGCGTTTATCTTATTCTAACTGTATTTCATATATGTGATAGTGGTCCTGCGATATTTTGCGCTACGTGGGCGCAGCAGGTCGCACGCCAGTGACAGGGGACCAGGGATGCCTGCAGGCGGTTGCCGGTTTGGCACGGTCCTGATCTCATCTTTTTTGTACCGCAATGACACGGCCATTGCAAATTTTTTTTGTGCATAGGCAAAATCGTTTGCCGTCCGGTCTTATATAGGCTAGATTTACTGGTTTCACCCTAAATCTGTTACTTCACTTATTCCAGGTCCGTCATGAGAAACTTCCCACGTATAGAAAGGCTCCCTCCCTATGTGTTCAACATTACCGGCGAGCTGAAAATGGCGGCGCGCCGTCGTGGCGAAGACATCATCGACATGTCCATGGGTAACCCGGATGGGCCGACGCCCAAGCATATCGTGGACAAAATGGTAGAGGCGACAATCCGCCCCGATACCCACGGTTATTCAGTATCCAAGGGCATTCCGCGCCTGCGCAAGGCGATTGCAGATTGGTATTCACGCCGTTATAACGTCATTCTGGACCCGGATCGGGAAGCGATTGTCACGATCGGATCCAAGGAAGGGCTGGCCCACCTGATGCTGGCTACCCTGGACAAGGGCGATACCGTGCTGGTGCCCAATCCCAGCTATCCCATCCATATATACGGTGCGGTCATAGCCGGCGCCAATATCCGCTCCATACCCATGAAAAAAGGGCTGGATTTCTTCGAGGAAATCGAGCGGGCCGTGCGCGAGTCCATTCCCAAGCCGAAAATGATTATTCTGGGTTTTCCCAGCAATCCCACGGCGCAATGCGTTGATCTGCCGTTTTTCGAGCGGGTGATCAAGCTGGCCAAAGAGCACGATATTCTGGTGGTGCACGATCTGGCCTATGCCGACATCACTTTTGACGGCTACCAGCCGCCGTCCATCATGCAGGTGCCTGGCGCCAAGGATGTGGCTGTCGAGTTTTTTACCATGAGTAAAAGCTACAATATGGCTGGCTGGCGCGTTGGCTTCATGGTGGGCAACGCCGAGCTGGTCAATGCGCTGGCCCGCATGAAAAGCTACCACGATTATGGGACGTTCACGCCTATCCAGGTGGCATCCATTGCTGCTCTGGAAGGCCCGCAGGAATGTGTGGCCGAAGTGGTCGCGCACTATAAAAATCGCCGTGATGTGCTGGTCAAGGGGCTGCACGAAGCCGGCTGGATGGTTGAAATTCCCAAGGCAGCCATGTACATCTGGGCCGAAATTCCCGAGCCCTACAAGGCAATGGGATCACTGGAATTTTCCAAAAAACTGCTGGCCGATGCCAAGCTGGCCGTATCGCCGGGTATCGGCTTTGGCGATCTGGGCGACGATCATGTGCGTTTTGCCATGATCGAGAACGAACAGCGTACGCGCCAGGCAATCAGAGGAATTAAAGAAATGTTCAAAAAAGACGGGTTCCTGAAAAAATGAATCCAATGAAGGTAGGTTTATTAGGTTTTGGGGTTGTAGGCAGTGGCACCTACGCGGTGTTGACGCGCAATGCAGAGGAAATATCACGGCGCGCCGGACGCCAGATTGTGGTGTCCAAAGTGGCTACGCGTACGCCTGCCAAAGCGGTGGCCGTGTTCGGTGATAAAGTGCCGGTCAGCAATGATATGGCTGGCCTGGTGGCCGATCCCGAAGTGGATATTGTCGTGGAGCTCATCGGCGGCACCACGCTGGCCCGTGAACTGGTGCTGACCGCGATTGAAAATGGCAAGCACGTGGTCACGGCCAATAAGGCATTGCTCGCCCTGCATGGCAATGAAATATTTGCCCTGGCCAGCAAAAAAGGCGTCATGGTGGCGTTTGAGGCTGCGGTCGCTGGCGGCATCCCGATTATCAAGGCGATTCGCGAAGGCCTGACGGCCAACCGTATCCAGTGGCTGGCCGGTATTATCAACGGGACCACGAATTTCATTCTGTCGCAAATGCGCGAGCACGGCCTGCCTTACGAGACGGCGCTGGCGCAGGCCCAGCAACTGGGCTATGCCGAGGCTGACCCGGCGGGCGATGTCAAGGGGATCGACGCAGCGCATAAACTGACGCTGATGGCCTCCCTGGCGTTTGGTATTCCCATTCAGTTCAGCAAGGCGCATATCGAAGGTATTACTGACCTGGATCAGCAGGATATTGTCTATGCCGAACGGTTGGGTTATCGCATCAAGCTGTTGGGCATCACGCGACGTCGCGATCAAGGTATCGAGTTGCGGGTGCACCCGGCTCTGGTGCCGACCAAACGGCTGATCGCCAATGTAGAAGGCGCCATGAACGCAGTGGTCGTCAATGGTGATGCGGTAGGCGACACGCTGTATTACGGCCCCGGCGCGGGCTCCGAAGCCACGGCCTCGGCAGTAGTGGCTGATCTGGTCGATGTTACCCGCCTGCATACGTCCGATCCCGGTAATCGCGTTCCCCACCTGGCCTTCCAGCCCAGCGCGCTGTCAGATACGCCTATCCTGAATATGGAAGACGTGCGCACTTGCTACTATCTGCGCCTGTCGGTGGAAGACCGTTCCGGCGTACTTGCCGACCTGACCCGGATCCTGGCAGACCATCAGATTTCCATCAACTCCATGATGCAGGAACAGGATGGAGAAAACCGCGCCATCATTATTTTCCTGACACACGAGTCCCGCGAAGGCGACGTCAATACGGCGATCAAGACCATT
The DNA here is from genome assembly GCF_004217095.1 of Advenella incenata. Classification (GTDB taxonomy): domain Bacteria; phylum Pseudomonadota; class Gammaproteobacteria; order Burkholderiales; family Burkholderiaceae_B; genus Advenella; species Advenella incenata. Next base: position 566,929 of record NZ_SHKO01000003.1, read on the forward strand.
GAAGCCATGCCTTTCGTGCATTCGTCCATTACGCGTATCCGCCTGGAACATCTGGACTGACTGATCTGACCGGCACGACTGCCAGCAAGGTCGTGTCTTCTTGTTTCCGGCAGGTGATGCCGGAATAACGGAGCAATAATGAAATACATTTCAACCCGTGGCGGCATGAGCCCGGTTTCATTTTCCGAAATCCTTCTCGAAGGACTGGCGCGCGACGGGGGCCTTGCGGTACCCGAGAGCATTCCTTCGGTCAGTGCCAAGCAGCTCGAGCTGTGGCGTTCGCTCTCTTATGCGGAGCTGGCCACGGAAATATTGAGCCTGTACATTGACGATATTTCGCGCACCGACCTGGAACGCATCTGCAAGGCGGCCTATAACGAATCGGTTTTCTCAGGCAGCGAGATTGTGCCGCTTAAACCGCTGGGCAAGTCAATGACGCTGGTAGGCCTGTCCGAAGGACCCACGCTGGCGTTCAAGGACCTGGCCATGCAGTTTCTGGGGCAGGTTTTTGAGTTTGTGCTGGCGCGTGAAGGTCGCAAGCTGAATATTCTGGGCGCCACTTCGGGCGATACCGGTTCGGCGGCCGAATATGCCATGCGCGGCAAGCTGGGTGTTTCTGTCTTCATGCTCTCGCCGCATGGCCGCATGAGCGCCTTCCAGCGTGCCCAGATGTATTCGCTGATGGATGAGAATATTCATAATATCTCGGTCAAAGGCGTATTCGATGACTGCCAGGATATCGTCAAGGCATTGGCCGGCGATGTCTCGTTCAAGACCAGTTACCATTTGGGTGCCGTCAATTCCATCAACTGGGCTCGTATCTGCGCACAGATTGTGTATTACTTCTGGGCATGGCTGCGCAGTACCGACGCGGCGGTCAGTGCCGGCACCGACGTTTCCGGCCACAAGGTATCGTTCACAGTGCCTTCGGGCAACTTCGGGAATATTTTATCCGGCCATTTCGCCCGTCGGATGGGACTTCCCATTCATCGCCTGGTTTTGGCAACCAACGAGAACAATGTGCTGGAAGAGTTCTTCCGTACGGGAGTTTATCGTCCGCGCGTCAGCGCCGAAACCCTTGCCACGTCCAGCCCGTCCATGGATATTTCCAAAGCTTCCAATTTCGAGCGCTTTGTATTTGATCTGCTGGGTAGGGATGCCAAGCGGCTGTCGGCAACCTGGAAAAAACTGGGACAGGAAGGGGCATTTGATCTATCAGCAGAAAAAGCGCGCTTTACCGAAGAGTTTGGTTTTGTCGGCGGCAGCAGCACGCACGCCGATCGCCTGGAGACGATCCGCCGGGTGAAAGAGGACGCAGGCATTCTGATTGATCCGCACACGGCCGACGGCGTAAAAGTGGCCCAGGCATTTGTGGAAGAGGGCATTCCGATGTTGGTTCTGGAGACCGCACTGCCAGCCAAGTTTGGCGAAACCATCCTGGAGGCTACTGGCCAGGAGGCACCTGTTCCAGAACATCTGAAATCGCTGGCCGATTTGCCGCAGAAGGTGGTCATTATGGATAATGATATGGAAGCCATACGCGACTACATCAAGGCGCGGGCACTGATCTGATCAGACATGGCGGGGCTGGTGACAATTGAATTTATAGCGATTGAAATATAGCCATCGAAAGATAGCGATTGAAATGTAGTCATCCTTGTTGCATAACGAAAGGTCGATCCGATGGGTCGACCTTTTTTTTTTATGGACCTTGACAGGCGATGGCCTGTGTACGAAACGATCGATGACCGATGTATGGTGGTGGCAATAATTGCGTGCCGCGCGCCTTGCCTTGTCATTCGCATTCGATGTAAAGGCTGGAGCCGCATACCTGTTCGCGGCCGGCCCACAGCGGCGTTTGGGCGACGTATCTGCATTGCGCACTTGACTTGGAACAAACACATGCGGATGAGCAAATCGGCTTTTTTATAAAATATGTATATAATATGCATATTATTTGCTATGACTGGCAAGGCACATCATGCATGCATCCACACCTGCGCAACTGCGATTTTCTCTTTCCGCATTTCTGTCTCTCGGGTTTCGTCCTTTGTATATATGCGGCGCTGCCTGGGCGCTTATTTCAATTGCCATCTGGGTTTTTACGCCGCATTTGTTGAAGGGACAATTAGGCGGCGTTTGGTGGCATGCGCATGAAATATTGTGGGGCTTTGTCGCCACCATCGCCGTTGGTTTCCTGACCACGGCCAGCGCCACCTGGACGGGTAATAATCCTCTGAAGGGGGCCGCACTGGGCGTGCTGGCGCTATGCTGGCTGGTGGCGCGGCTGGCATTTTTAATGCCGGGGCAGGCTGCATTCGTGCTGGGTACGGTGAGTGATACGCTGTTTTATCTGATTGCAGCCGTGGCGCTCTGGCGGGTGATTTTCAAAGCGAGGAATAAACGCAACTACATCCTGCCATGGGCCGTGCTGGTGCTGGGACTAAGCAACGTGTTGTACCTGCTGGCGGTTGCGCAGGGCAGGGCGATGCTGCTGACCGAGGTTTTGCGCATTGGCATACTTTGCATGGTATTTATTACCTTGCTCATCGCGCGACGGGTCATTCCGTTTTTTGCCACCCGGGCCATTGCCGGTCTGGACCTTCCTGGGCATGAACGCTCTGGCCGGGTGCAGCTTGTTGCCTGCATGGTGGCAATCCTGGCCGTTGTCCTGCAACAAGATTACGTGCTTGCCGGGGGAGCGGCGGTTGCGGGTGCCATTGCCCTATATCAGTTGGTCCAATGGAAGCCGCTAGCCGTGGTTCGCGTGCCATTGTTGTGGGTGCTGTATCTTGCCTGGTTTTTCATGGGCATCGGCCTGCTGCTGGCCGCCTGCTATTTCATTGGATGGCGCCCTCCATTGCTGGCGCGGCAGGCGGCATATGTGCATGTTATTGCCATGGGTGGATTCTCCATCATGATCATCGGCATGATAACGCGCACAGCGCTGGGTCATACGGGTCGCGCCCTGAAGGCAGATCGCCTGATGGTCAGCAGTTATATTCTGGTCTTCATCGCGACCGTAGCGCGCCTGGTCGCCTTGGTGATTCCTGCTGTCGCCCTGCCTATGTTGCATCTGTCGGCAACGGCATGGATTGTTGCGTTCGGGCTGTACCTTTATCGTTTCGTACCTTTGCTTGTCGCACCCAGGCCAGTGACGGGCAATACGATGCCTGCAGGGGTGATTCGGCCGCAGGAAACCAAATCATAAGACGTACGTAGCATTCCGATAGGTTGGTTTATAAGCGGCGCCAGAAGCCAATAGCAACCAATAATAGTAGCCGGGATCTGTCTGCATCTGTGCCATTGGGCGACGGCGCAGGGTGAGCAGCCAGCATCAACGGGTTGCGTTGGTGCTTTTGCTGGCCAATAGTGCCTGTGCTGCCTGTGCTGCAGCCAGCCCACTGATGACTGCACCTTCGAGTACGCCCGGGTAGCCGGTGTCGGTCCAGTCGCCGGCCAGGAACAGGCCAGGCCAGGGTGTCACCCTGTCGGGCCGAGCCAGCCCGGGAGTGGCAGCAAACGTCGCTCTCTTTTCCATGATCAGTTCGAAACCCGTGACGGGCGGCAGCGTAACGCCGGTGGGCAACTGGTCGCGAACCTGGGAGAGTATCGCATTGGCAACACTGTCCCGGTCCGTGCCGATCAGATGGTCTGCATGGCTAATTACAATTGAAATTGCATGGGCAAAGCGGTCATTGGCGTTGTCCGGCGTTGCCGCGCCGGCGGACGCTGTGTCCATCGATCCGATGGCAGCGTCGGGGTGCATGAACTGGCTGCGATTGAACAGCCACTGCCCGTCGTGCCCGGCCTGGCGATTTTCCTTCAGCATATACATACAGCCGGGCAGGGGAAAGGCTTGCGCCAGAAACACGGTCAATGTGGCAATCGCGTGGTATTGGAAGGCATTTAACTGCGCCAGGAGCGCAGCTTTTTCTGCCAACGCTGCCTGGTGCTGATCATCACTGTCGCGTCGGGCGTGCTGCGCATGATCGTCTGTTATCGCTGTGTCGCTCAGGTTGTCGGCCTGGCCGGGCATGAGCCGAGACAGCAGGCGGTGGCTCATGCGCGCCGGTGTGGCCAGGATCACGGCGTCGAAAACGGCCTTGACTTCCTGGCCTTGGTCATGCGCGGTATCACGGTTATCCGGCGTCTGGCGCAGTTGCCTGGGCGACCGGTTGCCCGTGTGCAACTGGTACCCGCCTGGCACGGCACTCAAGCCATGCACCGGTGTGTTGGCATGAATCATCAGCTGTGGCGCCAGTACTTCAGGCCACAGGGCGCTCAGATCGACGCGCGGCAGGATCAGGTCGCTGGCATCAGCACCGGCGGCCAGGCTGTCCCTGAGCACGACGGCAAAGAGCGCCATTGAAGCATTGTCAATCGGCGTGTTGAGCGTGGCAATGCACAAGGGTTCCCAGAATAGGCGGATCAGTGTGCTCGGCTGGCGCTGTTTTTGCAGCCAGGCCAGGACGGTGGCATCGGGTGTCATGCGCCACCCAGTCAATTGCAGTTGCAATAGCGTTCGGAACAGAATGTATTTCTGGCCGATGCTCAGTCCTTTCATGTGAAGCAGCGCCAGGGGCAGTCGCAGCGGTCCCGGGTGTGCCGGATTGACCGCCAGATGCAACGCGCCGTCCAGCGTGCTCAGTTGCAGCGGCAGCCGCAGCAGGGCATGGTTGGCATCGACACCAATGTCTCGCATGAGCTCAAGAATGTGGCGGTAGGCGCCCAGCATCAGGTGCTGGCCATTATCAAGTACCAGACCGCGGCGCGCAATCACCGCCTTGCGGGCGCGCCCGCCAAGTATCGGTGATTGTTCGAATACCTCGGTGTCCCAGCCCGCGCGCTTCAAGGTGAAGGCGGCAGCCAGGCCCGCCCAGCCAGCACCCACGACGGCAACGCGTGGTCGGACGTGGTCAGCCTTGAGCGACATCCAGCTTTCGCATTTTTCGGATGAATCCCTTGCCGCCGCCCACCCAGATTTTCCAGGCGATCATCAACTTGCGCAGCGGCGTCAGGGAAATGCGGCTGGTCAGCACCGGCCAGCCATCTTTTTCAATTTCACACAGCAGGGTGTAATAGATGGCCGCCATCATCAGCCCGGGGCGTTGTGCGCGGCGGTCCTGCTCGTGCAACAGTTCAGCGGCTTCCTGGTACAACTGGCGTGCGCGGGCAGTCTGAAAGGCCATCAGCTTGCGAAAATCGTCGGATTCCTTGTTGTTCAGAATGTCGGCCGCCTTGACGTTATTTTTTTGCAGGTCATCAATCGGCAGATAGATGCGTCCACGCCGGGCATCGTCGCCGACGTCGCGAATGATGTTGGTCATTTGCAATGCCAGACCGAGTTTTTCGGCGTAGGCCAGGGTATCGCTGTTCTGGTAGGTAAAAATCTGCGCCGACAGCTGACCCACGACGCCGGCCACATGCCAGCAATACTTGCGCAGGCCAGGCCAATCCATATAGCGGGTCTGGTCCAGATCCATTTGCATGCCGTCGATAATGGCCTGGAACTGTTCCTCGCGCAGCCCGAAAGGGCTCAGGTGCGGTTGCAGCGCCTGCGCCACCGGGTGTTCGGCCCGGCCCTCGAACAGACTGTTTATTTCCTTGCTCCACCAGGCCAGCTTGATGCGGGCAACTGAGGGATCGGTACATTCATCGACAACATCGTCCACCTCCCGGCAGAATGCATACACGGCCGTAATGGCCCGGCGCTGCTGCGCAGGAAGAAACAGAAAGGCGTAGTAAAAGCTCGAGCCGCTACGCGCCGCTTTCTCTTGGCAATATTGGTCAGGTGTCATAATAATTATTTCGTACGCTGCGCCATACAATCAGGGCCCAGTCTTTTTTGTTCAGTGTTGGTCGGTGATCAAAGACGTCGCCCGCAACGGCGTCAATTTTTTCCAGTATGCGCATGCCACCCTGGACGATCATACGCAACTCCAGGCCTGGCCGGCCATGCAGTCGTGAACACAGCGGCGCACCGGCAAGCAGTATTTTACGTGCAAATGCGGTGTTTTCCTGCATTAACTGCGGCCAGCGCGGATTCAGTTGCCGGTTATCAAGGTCCGCATGGCTCATGCCGTAGGCTGCCAGCCGGTCAGCCGGCAGGTAATAGCGACGGCGTTGGGTATCTATCGCAATATCCTGCCAGAAGTTAATCAGTTGCAGGGCGCTGCAGATATGATCCGATAGCAGCAGCGACGCCTGGTCTGTCACGCGGTACAGATGCAGCATCAACCGGCCTACCGGATTGGCAGAGTAGCGGCAGTAATCGAGCAGATCCGTGTCGTTCTGAAACGGCTGGTGTCGCACGTCCTGGCGAAACGCTACCAGCAGATCACGCAGGGGCGTGACCGGCAACTGGTGCAGGTGCATTTCGCGCTGCAGGGCAAGAAAAAGGGACTGGGGCACGTTTTCGAAATGCGTGGCTGAAAAATGACTGGACTGCATCTGAACCACGGCCTGGTCAAAGGCATCGAGCTGGGTCAGACGGTCCAGGGCGCTGGCCTGGCCTTCGTCGGCAATATCGTCGGCGCGTCGGGCAAAGGCATAAATGGCCGTTACTGCAGATCGCAGGCGCCGGGGCAGCAGTATGGATGCTACCGGGAAGTTCTCATAATGATCGACGGACATGAATACGCGCTAATGTGGTGACGCAATGATTATAATTTACGCTGATCATTCAAGTACGATGAAATCGACTACTGGAGCCACACCATGCCGCGTCCCATCCGGGCAGTGATATCACAGCAGGCCATGTCTCACAATTTGAGCGTGATCCGGCAATACCTTGACAATGCCCGGCAAGCCCCGGCGTCCGCGACGGACGGTATGCAACCGGCGCCAATGGGCGCGACGCATATCTGGGCCGTTATCAAGGCCAATGCCTATGGCCACGGGCTGGAAACGGCCATTGGCGGTTTTGCGCAGGCCGACGGCCTGGCCATGCTGGATCTGCAGGAAACGGTACGTGCCCGCGAGGCCGGCTGGCAGGGGCCGCTGCTGATGCTCGAAGGGTTTTTCGAGACGCGCGATCTGCCGGAACTGCAGAAGAACCGAGTGGTCAGCACTATTCATCATCCCGAGCAGATCCGCATGCTGCAGGCCAGCACCCTGGCCGGTCCACTGGACGTCTTTCTGAAAATCAATACGGGCATGAACCGGCTGGGCTTTGCGCCACAGCAATTTGACCGAGTGCATCAGGAGCTGCTGGCCTTGCAGCAGCAGGGTAAGGTGGGACGCATTGGATTCATGACGCATTTTGCCGATGCCGACGGTGCACAAGGTGCGGTCGATGTGCCGGCAACGGTCTTTCGCGAGACGGTAGGCCAATGCCAGGGCAGCATCAGTCTGTGCAACTCGGCTGCCGTATTGCGGTACCCACAGCTTGCTGTCAGCGCGGCAGACAACTGGGTCCGTCCCGGCATCTGCCTGTATGGCTCTTCGCCTTTTGCCAATACCACTGGCGAAGAGTTTGGGCTGCGTCAGACCATGACGCTGCAGGCGCGTTTGCTGTCCATCCAGCATGTGAAGCAGGGGCAGAGCGTGGGTTACGGGTCAACCTATACCGCTGCGCGCGATATGCGCATTGGCGTGGTGGCCTGCGGCTATGCCGATGGGTATCCGCGCAGCGCGCCGTCAGGTACGCCGGCATGGGTCAATGGCGTTGCCACCCAGCTGGCGGGGCGCGTGTCCATGGACATGCTCACCGTTGATCTGGACCCGATACCCGATGCTGCTGTGGGTGACTGGGTAACCCTCTGGGGCAATGAGGGCCCGCATATCGACGAGGTGGCCGCAGCCGCGGGTACAATTGCCTACGAACTGCTATGCGCACTGGCGCAACGCGTTCCGGTCCATGTTCAATACTCAGGAGAATCCGTTGAAAAATAAGTGTGTCCTTGTAACTGGTGCCACCAAGGGTATTGGCTGGGCCATTACCCGTCGTTTGAGCGATGCCGGTGCCCATGTGGTCGGGATTGCCCGACAGGTCAGTGATATTGATTTCCCTGGTTTTCTGTATCAATGTGATTTGAATGATGCCGGCCATACCGAAGAAATGCTGCGCATGATACGCGAGAAATATCCGATAGATGCCGTGGTCAACAATGCGGGTATCGTGCTGGCGGAAAATCTGGGCGAAATCAATTTGTCTTCTCTGTATCAATCGTATGATGTCAATTTGCGTGCGGCCGTACAGGTGACACAGGCATTTGTCGAGTCAATGAAAGTACGGCGCGAGGGGCGGATTGTCAACATCGCCAGTCGTGCGGCAGGCGGCAAGGCAGGGCGTACCAGCTATTCGGCCTCGAAGGCAGCCTTGATCGGCTGTACCAAAACTTGGGCCCTGGAACTGGCTGAGTATGGAATAACCGTCAATGCCATTTCACCCGGTCCCATTGAAACCGAATTTTTCCGCAAGGGGCAGCCGGCTGGCAGTGAGGAAGAAAAGCAACTGCTCACGCGCGTGCCCATGAAGCGCCTTGGACGTCCGGAAGAAGTCGCGGCCGCCGTGGCCTTTTTGCTCTCCGACGAGGCTGCCTATATTACCGGCCAGAATCTGGGCGTTGACGGCGGCGCATCGCTATAAGGGTCGTCATGCACGTGCATTGTGGCCTTGTCACGGGCGCGTCGGCAACGGCGTCAACCCTCAATGGCTGCGTTGGTGTTTATTTCAAGGATCCTGGCTAAAGACCGCCGTGGGGGCGGTTCGCGACCTGTTCCGACAGCACGATCAAGCGTGCTGCGAGCAGCCGTATTTATCATTCATTTCACCGACGGTAACGTGGCTGCACAAGCAGTTTCTTCAACAAGCAGTTTATTCAATTAATGACAGCCCTTGCAGGGCAGTGGGAATCAGGCGCAGTATGGCAAAAGCAAAAACGGTGTATGTGTGTCAGGAGTGCGGCGGCGTCAGCGCCAAGTGGCAGGGACAATGTCCGCATTGCCAGGCATGGAACACCATGGTGGAAACCATAGAGCGGGGTAGCGCGCCGGCCACGCCCAATCGTTACGCCCATCTGGCCGAAGCGGCGCCAGTCAGGAACCTGGCCGATATCGAAGCGCGCGACACACCCAGGCAGCCGACAGGGTTGTCCGAATTTGACCGGGTGCTCGGTGGCGGGCTGGTGCCCGGTGGTGTGGTGCTGATCGGCGGCGATCCGGGTATCGGCAAGTCAACGCTGTTGCTGCAGGCGCTGGCATCGCTCTCGCTGCGCACGCAGGTGCTGTATATTACCGGCGAAGAATCTGCAGAGCAGGTTGCCCTGCGCGCCAAGCGCCTGGATTTGGCCACCGGCGCCGTGCAACTGGTGGCGGAAATCCAGCTTGAAAGCATTCAGGCTGTGTTGCAACAGTACAAGCCTGCCGTTGCCGTTATCGATTCCATACAAACCTTGTATTCCGCAGAATTGTCATCCGCTCCGGGATCGGTTTCCCAGGTGCGCGAATGCGCCGCGCAATTGACCCGCATTGCCAAGCAGACCGGCGTTGCCATGGTCATGATCGGCCATGTGACCAAGGACGGCACACTGGCCGGCCCGCGTGTTCTGGAGCATATTGTTGATACGGTCCTGTATTTCGAAGGAGAAACAGATTCGTCCTATCGTCTGATTCGCGCCTTCAAAAACCGCTACGGTGCGGTGAACGAACTGGGCGTGTTCGCCATGACAGACAAGGGCCTCAAAGGCGTGAGCAACCCTTCGGCCCTGTTTTTGTCGCAGCATAGCGACAATGTGCCCGGCTCCTGCGTGGTCGCTACCCAGGAGGGCAGCCGACCGCTGCTGGTTGAGATTCAGGCGCTGGTCGACACGGCACATGTTCCCAATCCACGACGCCTGACGCTGGGCGTTGACGGCAGCCGCCTGGCCATGCTGCTGGCGGTACTGAACCGTCACGCGGGCGTGGCGACCTACGATCAGGACGTTTTTGTCAATGCAGTAGGCGGGGTCCGTATCACCGAAACCGCAACCGATTTGCCCGTGCTGCTGGCCATACTCTCTTCGCTACGCAACAAGCCTTTGCCCAAAGGGCTGATTGCCTTTGGCGAAGTGGGGCTGGCCGGTGAAGTGCGTCCGGCACCGCGCGGGCAGGAGCGGCTGCGCGAAGCGGCCAAGCTGGGTTTCAGCCTGGCGCTGATTCCCAAGCACAACGCGCCCAGACAGTCGATAGAAGGACTGGAAATCAAGGCTGTCTCGCGCCTGGATGAAGTGCTGGAACTGATCCGCTAGCCACGGCTTTGATCTGCGCGATCGCCACGGCAGGCGCACGCTCCTGATCGATGGCAAACTCGAGATCAAGAGCGGGGCAGGCAAGGCGCGCGAAGCAGGGCGCTGCTGGCGGCGGATAATCGGCGTCTTTTTGGCAATCCGCAGGCAAACGGCAGGCGGCAAGCGCATCGGGCGCCCTTTCGCGATGAAGCTGGCGGCCGGCTGCTGGTTTTTTAGTATCGGCAGCGGGTGCAGGCACTTAGTACACAATCCGGGTGCGGGCGGCGGCGCGCACAGAGTAGCCCGGTTGTATTTGACATGAATATTTCAGAGGCGGTAACCGTATTGCTACCGGCCTGGATCGTTTTAAATTGAGAAAGCATGGATTGGTATCTGAATCTGCTGTTGTTTGTTTCGCTGGGTGCAGCCATTGGGTTTGTGGGCGCTATTGTCGGTATCGGCGGCGGGTTGATTGCCATTCCGATGCTCGCGCTGGTTTTTTCCATGCCGCAGCAACTGGCCCAGGGCACGGCTCTGCTCATGATAGCGTCCAATGTGGTGCTCACACTGCGCAATTACCACAAGCGCTCGCCCATTGATTTTCGCAGCGTGGCCATCGGAGTGGCCGCCAACGTCGTGGCAACGCATCTGGCCGCGCTGGTGGCGCAGGACATGAGTCCCGTTGTGCTGCGTAATCTGTTCGCGCTTTTCCTGGGCTCGGTGGCTACGTTTTATGTGTGGCAGACCCTGCGCCAGGGTAAAAAACGCGAAGCGGCCGCGGCGGGCCCTTCCCGGCCCATGGGCTTCATACAATATGTCATACTGGGTTCTATCTCGGGCGTGATTGGCGGTCTGTTCGGCGTGGGCGGCTCGCTCATCCTGGTGCCGGTCATGACGGTAGTCTATCGGTTTCGGCAGACATCGGCACAGGCGATGGCACTGTCCATGATACTTCCCGGTACACTGGTGGCGCTCATTACCTATTCGTGGCACGGCAATACTGACTGGACGGTGGGCATTGCCTTGTCTCTGGGCGGGATGCTGATGATCCGTCAGGGCGTGCGGCTGGCCTTTTATCTGCCAGAACGTACGCTCAAACTCATCTTTGCCGGCGTCCTGTATCTGACAGTGGCATTGCTGCTACTGAAATAAATCCCTTCATTCAGGAGAACAATTTGGGTCCCTTGGCAATATGGCAAATGGCATGGCGCCTGTTTCGCCGCGACTGGCTGTCGGGGGAGTTGCGTCTGCTGGCGCTGGCCCTGGTGGTGGCGGTCACTGCAGTCTGCAGCGTGGGTTTTCTGGCCGATCGCGTCTCTTCGGGTCTGAATGACAACGCCGGCCAGGTGCTGGGAGCAGATCTGTTGTTCGAGTCAGATACACCTATCGAGCCGGAGGTGGTCGAACAGGCCCACGCGACGCAGTTGCAAACGGCCAAGACTTGGCAGTTTCCTTCCATGGTGACGTTTGACAAGCAGTCCAGGCTGGCCTCCATCAAAGTGGTCTCAGAGGGGTATCCGCTAAAGGGAACGGTCACGCTACAAGGCGCGGGCGATAGCGCCAAAAGCCAGACCCGACAGACTGTACAGAGTATTCCGCCGGCAGGCACGGTGTGGGTGGATCCGGCATTGCTGGCCCAGTTGCAGGCAGCGCCAGACGCACAGTTGCGCGTGGGCATGAAAACACTGAAGGTATCGGCAATCATTGAAAATGAGCCCGATCGCAATGTGGCCTTTGTGAATATTGCGCCGCGCCTGATGATGAACGAAGCGGACATGCAGGCTACCGGGCTGCTGGTGCCGGGCAGCCGGGTCAAGGAAACCCTGCTGATGGCGGGCGATGCCGAGGCAGTCGCTCAAATGCGTACCTGGCTGACTGCCCGGCCGGCCAAGGGGCGTCAGATCATCGGCACCGATTCGGCTCGACCCGAAATCCGGGCCTCGCTCGATCGTGCTGAACAATTCCTGTCTCTGGTTTCGGTTCTGAGCGTGATGATCGCCAGCGTGGCCATAGCCCTTGCGGCGCGCCGGTTTTCTGCGCGCCACCAGGACGGGCTTGCCGTCATGCGCAGCCTGGGCGCCACCCAGGGAACCATCCTGAAGCTGGTCGCGATTGAGTTTTTGCTGATCGCCACGTTTGCCTCCATTGCGGGTGTCGTGCTGGGCCTGGCGCTGCATTATGTGTTGATGTATTTTCTGGCTGGCCTGATTCCGGCGACCTTGCCTGCCGTTTCGTGGGTGCCGGGCGTGGCGGGCCTGGTGACCGGCTGGGTACTGGCCTTCGGGTTTTCCGTGATACCGGTGATGCATCTGTCGCGGGTGCCGCCATTGAAGGCGCTGCGGCGCGAGCTGGACGTCGGTGCCGGTCGGCCATTGATTGCCATTGCGGTCGGTATTGTCATCTGGGTCGGTTTGCTGTTGCTGCATACCGGCAACACCACACTGGCCTTGATCAGCGCCGCCGGTTTCATCGGGGCCATGCTGGTGTGCGCGGCCATCACCTGGGCCATCCTGCGCCTGCTGGCGCAACTGCGTCACCGGCTGGTGTCTCGGCCGGTCCTGCGTTTTGCTTTGGCCGGCCTGGTGAACCGGCGCGGTATGACGGTTGTGCAGATATGTGCGCTGACGCTGGGCATCATGATTATCCTGCTGCTGGGCTTGCTGCGCACTGATCTGCTGGCGGCCTGGCAGAACAACTTGCCTCCCGATGCGCCGAACCGTTTCCTGATCAATATTCAGCAGGATCAGAAACCTGCGCTGGGTGACATGTTCGCCAAAGCCGGACTGGGCGAGCCCCTGCTTGACCCCATGGTGCGAGGGCGTCTGGTTCGCATTGGCGACAAGGACGTGGACCCGTCGGCTTATGAGTCCGAACGCACCCAGCGGCTGGCCGAGCGAGAATTTAACCTGTCCTGGCTGAGCCAGTTGCCGCCCAGCAACCGTATCGCCAGCGGCCGCTGGCTGGATCCCGATGCCGCTGAAGTCTCGTTCGAAGACGATATTGCCGGCCAGCTTGGTGTCAAACTGAATGACCAAGTGACCTTCGATGTGGCGGGCGAATTGGTGAGCGCCAGGGTGACCAGTCTGAGAACCGTAAAATGGGACTCCATGCAAGTCAATTTTTTTGCCATTCTCTCGCCTGCCGTATTGCAGGATAAGCCGGCGACCTGGATTACGGCTTTTCATTTGCCGGAACAGCAGGCCGCATTTACCCAGGAAGTGGTCAGTCAATTTCCGAACATCACGGTATTTGATGTATCCGGTATCTTGCGCCAGTTACAGACCATTCTCGATAGCGTGGCGGCGGCGGTGCAGTTTCTTTTTGTCTTTACTCTGGCCGCCGGCGTTGTCGTGCTCAGCACTGCGTTTCTTTCTACCCAGGATGAACGGATGTACGAAGCGAGCCTGCTACGGGCCATGGGCGCCACTTCGCAGCAGCTGGATCAGGCTCAGCGCAGCGAACTGATCGTCATTGGCCTGGTGTCGGGAACGCTGGCTGCAGCGTTTGCAATACTGATCGCGCAGTTGCTGGCCGTGCAGGTGTTTGACATCACGCTGCGCACCGGTATCATGCCATGGATAAGCGGAATCATACTGGGGATCATCGCGTCGTGGGTCGGGGGTAAAATGGCCTTGCGTGCTGTAAAAAATACGCCCCCGCTGCTCATTTTACGGAGTGCCGACTAATGGCAAGACTATTGAATATCGTGGAAAACCTGGACACCACAACGACCTTTTATGACCAGATTGGCGGCCAGGCCGGTTTGCATGCCCTGGTGGAACGCTTCTATGATCTGATGGACATTGAAGATGACTTCAAGGCCCTGCGCGCTGTCCATGGGGACTCGCTCGAACACGCACGCGAAAAGCTGTTCCTGTTTCTGAGCGGCTATTTGGGTGGCCCCGACCGATACATTGAAAAATTCGGCCATCCGATGTTGCGGGCCCGGCACCTGCCGTTTGCCATTGGCATTCAGGAACGGGACGAATGGGTTGCCTGCATGGGGCGCGCCATGATCGATTGCAATGTACCGGCACCGCTGCAGGAGCATTTGCTGCACTCGTTCTTTGGCGTGGCCGACTGGATGCGGAACAAAGATGGCTGATCCGGATTTTCATAGCACCCACCGGCCGAATCGCCAGATGCATCATGGCATCCGTGTTCACCCCGATTTTCCCATTCCGGCCCGCATTGAAATTTTCACGCCCCGGACCTGGGGCGCGAAAGCGACCAAGGTTTCGGATGGGGGGCGCAATACCGCCTGGTATCTTTGCACGCCCTGGGGCGAGGCCGTGTTGCGTCACTATCATCGTGGCGGCCTGATCAGTCGGTTTGTAGACGAGCGCTATTTATGGGTGTCGGAGGAAACCACCCGTTCGTTTGCCGAGTTTGCGCTTCTGAACGAGCTGCATGCCCAGGGGCTGCCGGTGCCGCGAGCCATGGCCGCTTCCTATCAGCGACGCGGCGTTACTTACCGTGCTGCCATCATGACCGAGAGACTGCACAATACTGTGTCACTGGCGCAGGCAATCGCTCAGGCAGGGCCGGCCAGTATTAAGCTGGTCGAGCCTGTGAGCGCGGCCATTCGTCAGTTGCATGATGCCAATGTCTATCACGCGGATCTGAACGCCCACAATATTCTGGTGGATGATACGCAGAAAATCTGGCTGATCGACTTCGATAAGTCAACGCGCCGTACCATGACCAGGGCGCTGCGCGAGCAGTCGCTTGAACGCCTTGGCCGTTCGCTGCAAAAGCTGCTTGGAGAGCAGGGCGTCATTTTTTCGGGACAGCTGCAACAGCAATATCAGCAAAGCTGAAAAAATCGGTGACCCCGGCGAAAAATGCCTTTATTATTTCTCTTTTTTTCTAACCTGATTTGGGGAATCCGCAATGAAACCGTCCTCTGTCCGTCGCCTTGTTCTCGCGCTGTCCCTGGCCTGCACCGCAAGTGTTGTTCATGCTGCCGAAGAAAAGGTGCTCAATGTCTACAATTGGGCTGAATACAGCGCGCCGGACACGATTCCGGGTTTCGAAAAGCAAACCGGTATCAAGGTGCGCTACGACACCTATGATACCAACGACATTCTGCAGGCCAAGCTGCTTACCGGAAAGTCCGGTTATGACGTGGTTGTGCCTTCAACCCATTATGCCTCGCGCCAGATCGCAGGTGGTCTGTTCCAGAAACTGGACAAATCAAAAATACCAAACTGGAAAAATCTTGACCCGGCCATCATGGAGCTGGTTGCGCAGGTCGATCCGGGTAATCAGTATCTGGTGCCCTGGGGCTATGGGACCAACGGTATCGGCCTGAACGTGACCAAGGCCAAAGCAGCCCTGGGTGATGGCGCGGAACTGGGCAAATGGGAAACGCTGTTCGATCCGGAAAATGCTAAAAAACTGCAGTCATGTGGTATTTCCATTCTGGATGAGGCCGCGCAGGTATTTCCTGCGGTCTTGCACTATCTGGGCAAGGATCCCAATAGCGACAAGCCCGAAGATTACCAGGCGGCCCTGGACGTTCTGAAAAAAATCCGGCCTTATATCCGCCAGTTCAGTTCATCGGGTTATATCGACGAACTGGCTTCGGGCGACCTGTGCATGGTGTATGGCTTTTCCGGCGATGTCATGATCGCAGCCAGTCGCGCCAAGGAAGCCAAGAAAGATTACGTGATCGATTACTACATCCCGGCTGGCGGGGCGCCCGCATGGTTTGACACCATGGCCGTGCCCAAGGACGCACCCCATCCGGAAAACGCCATGGCGTTCATCAATTACATTGAAGAGCCCAAGGTGCATGCGGCCATTACCAACAATATGTTCTATCCCAATGCCAACAAGGCGGCACGCGAGTTCGTCAACAAGGAAATTGCCGACAATCCCATGATCTACCCGGAAGCCGACGTGGCCAAGACCCTGTTTGTGATCAAAGCCCAGCCGATGAAAATTGCCCGCCTGCAGACCCGCTTGTGGGCCGAGCTCAAGGCAGGGAAATAAGATGGCCGAGCGGCATTTGTCGGCGGCAACCAGCGACGCGGATGAATTCGTCAAGCTGGTTGATGTCGTCAAGATTTTCGGTGACACCGTTGCCGTGCAGTCGGTCAATCTGACGGTGCGGCGCAACGAGATTTTTGCGTTGCTGGGCAGTTCGGGTTGCGGCAAGTCAACCCTGCTGCGCATGCTGGCCGGTTTTGAAGCGCCAACCTCGGGCAAGATCCTGCTGGACGGGACTGATCTGACCGGTATCGCACCGTATAAGCGGCCGGTCAATATGATGTTCCAGTCGTACGCGCTGTTTCCTCATATGACCGTAGAAGCCAACGTGGCCTATGGGTTGAAGCAGGAAGGCGTTGATCGCCAGGAAATTCATGATCGCGTGTTCGCTGCCCTGGACCTGGTGCAAATGGCGGGCTATTCACGGCGCAAGCCTTCGCAACTGTCAGGCGGGCAGCAGCAGCGTGTGGCGCTGGCGCGCAGCCTGGTCAAGCGTCCCAAACTATTGCTGCTTGATGAGCCCATGTCGGCACTGGACAAACAGATCCGTCAGAAGACGCAAATCGAACTGGTGCGGATTCTTGACCAGGTCGGCGTCACTTGTGTCATGGTGACCCACGACCAGGAAGAGGCCATGACCATGGCCAACCGCATTGCGGTCATGACCGAGGGGCAGATTGTACAAACCGGGACCCCGCAAGAAGTCTATATGTTTCCGAATTCGCGCTTTGTCGCCGGGTTCATTGGATCGACCAATATCTTTACCGGTACGATCGTGGTCGATGAGCCGGACCATATCGTGATCGAAAGCGATGAACTGATGCGTCCCCTGTTTGTCAATCACGGCGTCAGCGAGCCACTGGGCATGGAAGTGTTCGTGTCCATTCGCCCCGAGCAGATTCGTGTGCTGATCGATCAGCCCGATGACGAAACCAATATCGGACACGGTATTGTCACGCACGTGGCCTGGATGGGCAGCTATACGCTCTATCAGATCCGCCTGGATGCCGGCAAGATCATCGAGGCCAGTGTGCCTGGCATAGAACTGGCGCAGGAAAATGCCCCTGGTATTGACGATGAGGTCTATGTAACCTGGGGGCCAGACAGCGCAACGGTGCTGCCCTCATGAAACCGTTGCATTCGCTGCGCAACTATCGCCCTGACCAGCGTGCGTGGTCCATTTTGCCGCCGTATATCTGGCTGGTGCTGTGTCTGCTGGTGCCGTTTTTCATCGTCCTGAAAATCAGTTTTTCAGAGTCCACGTTTGGTATTCCTCCCTATGGACCGCTAGTACAGATCGAGGACGAAGTGTTGAGGCTATCCCTGCATTTTGAGGGATATCTGCTGTTGCTGACCGATCCGCTGTTTATCGGCGCCTATCTCAAATCGCTGAAAATGGCCTTGGTCACCACGGTGTGGTGTGTGCTTATCGGCTATCCGATGGCGTACTATATCGCCCGTTCGGCGCCACGCCAGCGCAATTTGCTATTGCTGGCGGTCATCCTGCCATTCTGGACTTCACTGCTGTTGCGCGTCTATGCCTGGATCGGTATTTTGCGCAACGAAGGCTTGCTGAACCAGTTTCTTATGTGGACCGGCATCACCTCAACGCCCATAGAGATCTACCGCACCGATATGGCGGTCTATATCGGTCTGGTGTACACCTACCTGCCGTTTTTTATCCTGCCGCTGTACACCAACCTGGTCAAGATGGACCGGCGTCTTTTGCAGGCGGCCTATGATCTTGGCGCGCGTCCGTGGAAGGCATTTGTCACCATTACGCTGCCGCTGTCGGTTCCTGGGGTGATTGCCGGCGCCATGCTGGTATTTATTCCGACGGTGGGTGAATATGTGATTCCTGAGCTGTTGGGAGGAACCAATACTTACATGATGGGTCGCCTGATGTGGGATCAGTACTTTACCGACACCAACTGGCCGGTGGCTGCCGCAGTGGCCGTGACTATGACGCTTTTCCTGCTTATTCCGCTTGTGATATTCCAGTACAGTCAGGCCAGGGCCCTGAAAGGACGGGACGCATGAAACAGGACAATATCTGGCTCAAGTGGCTGTTTCTGGGAGCAGGCCTGCTGTTTCTATATATTCCCATTCTCAGCCTGATTGTCTTTTCATTTAATGAGTCGGCGCTGGCTTCCAGCTGGTCAGGCTTCTCGCTGCGCTGGTACCAGAGCCTGTCACAGGACCGGGCTTTGCTCAGTGCTGCCTGGCTATCGCTGCGTATTGCGTTTCTGACCGCGACCGCAGCGGTAATCATCGGCACCTGGGCCGGTTATGTGCTGGCGCGCAAGGGGCCGTTCAAGGGGTTTGGTCTGTATATCGGCATGTTGAATGCACCCCTGGTTATTCCAGATGTCATTTTGGGTATTTCATTGCTGTTGATGATTATCGAAATCCGCAACCTTACCGGTTTTCCCGAAAGCAATGGCATTTTCACCATCTGGCTGGGCCATGTTACGCTGTGTGTAGCGTATGTGTCGGTGGTCATTCAGTCCCGTGTACGTGAACTGGACCGATCGCTGGAAGAAGCGGCGCTGGATCTGGGGGCGGCACCATTGCGGGTGTTCTTTACCATCACCTTGCCGCTGATTGCCCCCGCACTGGTATCGGCCTGGCTGCTGGCCTTCACATTGTCCCTGGATGATGTGGTTATTGCCTCCTTCCTGAATGGTCCGGGCTATACTACCTTACCGATCGAAGTCTTTTCGCGCGTGCGGCTCGGCATAAAACCGGAAGTCAACGCGCTGGCAACCCTGATGATCCTGCTTGTGGGGACATTCGTGATTGTTGCCAATTATTTTCAGGGACGAGCAAAGCAATGAGTGTAATACGCCAATACGGGCTGAAACGCTGCAGCACTTGCGTAAAGGCGCGCAAGTGGCTGCAGGAACGGGGCCAGCAGGTTGAATTTACCGATTATCGAGATGAGCCGGCCGATAGCGCGCTGCTAGAGAGCTGGGCCGCTGCCGCAGGCGGGGCGCAATTGATGATCAATCGCAACTCCCAGACCTGGCGTGGCTTGCCCGAAGATCGCAAAACACCGGCCACCGAACAGCAATGGCTGGCGCTGGCCGCAGAATTTCCTTCACTGATCAAGCGCCCGGTCACGATGTTTGCCGACGGTGCGACCACATTCGGGTTTGCCGAAAGCACTTTTGCTGCTCATCTCTCGTAACAGGTAGGATCATGGAACTGAAGTCTCAGGAACAATTGAAACGCGACGTCGCACTGGCTGCAGTCGGGTACATTCGGCCTTTTTTTGGTGCCGATGCTGTAATCGGCGTAGGCACGGGGTCGACGGCTGATCTTTTTATTGATGAGCTGGCAAAATACAAAAATGAATTTGCCGGCGCCGTTGCCAGTTCAGAGCGTAGCGCAACGCGTTTGCGCGAGCAGGGTGTGCAGGTGCTGGACCTGGCCGAAACCAACAAACCGTTGCCGGTCTATGTGGATGGCGCCGATGAAATCAACCCATTGCTGCAGATGGTCAAGGGCGGTGGCGGGGCGCACACACGGGAAAAAATTGTAGCTGCTGCATCCGAACGGTTTGTCTGCATCGTGGATGAAACAAAATGCGTGGATCTGCTGGGCAGCTTTGCCATACCGCTTGAGGTGATTCCCATGGCGGTACCTATTGTGATGCGCAAAATTGCGGCACTAGGCGCCACCGCAACAGTGCGTGCCGGCTTTATTACGGATAATGGCAATCCGATACTGGATGTCGCGGGCATGCGTCTGGCTGATGCCCGTGAGATGGAAACAACCATGAACGCGATTGCCGGCGTAGTCACTTGCGGTCTCTTTGCGCTTGAGCCGGCAACCGTGGTAATGGTTGCCAAGCAGCAGGGGGTAGACATTCGCGAGCGCTGATGTCATATTCCTGTCATTGAACGGTCTTAAACTTCTCTTATCTTTCTTATTGCAGGCATCGCCATGGCACAACATACCAACACCCGCTTTGATGCGGAACTCGAAGATATCCGCTCTCGTTTCTTACGCATGGGTGGTCTTGTAGAGGCAATGATCGAAGACAGCATGCTGATTCTGGCCGATGGTAATCTGACCGTGGCAGAACGGGTATTCGAGCGGGAAAAGGAAGTCAATCGCCTGGAGATGGACATTGACCATTCGATTGCCCAGATCCTCGCGCTGCAACAACCCACGGCTGTGGATTTGCGTTTGGTGATATCGGTATCCAAAATGCTCACGGACATGGAGCGCTCAGGAGACGAAGCCGAAAAAATCGCCAAAATGGCGCGTCGTCTGTACGAGAGCCCCAACCGCTACGAGCCCATCGTGGATATGACTCATTTTGCCGTTGGCGTTCAGAAAATGCTCAATCGTAGTCTGGATGCCTTTGCACGCAAGGATGCCATTCTGGCGGCCGATGTCGTGCGCAGCGACAAAAAGATCGACAAGCAATGGAAAAGCATCTTGCGTGAGGTGAGCAGCTACATGATTGAAGATCCGCGCACCACCACGGCATGTATAGACTTGATCTTTATTGCCCGTGCCCTGGAGCGGATTGGCGATCATGCCAAGAATATGGCAGAGCGGGTCATTTATCTGGTGCAGGGAGAAGACGCCCGCCACACCAGTGTAAAAAATGTGGAATCCATGGCGCGTGGCGACGAAGAACCCCCTGCGCCCCCAGCCTCAGCCGAGGTATCTAACCAAGGCAACTGACATTTTTCATCCGTCAGTTCCCCGGGTATTGAAAACGGACTGCAATCGGCGGCATCCAATAAAGATAGCCAATGAACGATATCCAGGAAGCAATACCAAGTAAGCCATGTCCAATAAGCAATATCCAATAATTAATAGGCAGCAATAATAAAATGACTCCGCATGAAAATGCGGAGTTTTTTTTGCCATGAAAACCGCTACTGTATATCCGCAGACACCTGAGCAGACAAGCCTGCCGGCGTATCTGCAGGCAGCAAAGCAGCCAAGCTCATGGCCAAGGGCGCATGCAATGCGCCGGTAAGCGTCAAAGAAGGGGCTCTTGCGGTGTCGGGCCGGCCACAAAAAACCGGGCCAGGCCCGGTCAAAGTGTCGTTATTGCGTGTGCAATACGTGGCACAGCATTACAGATGTGATGCTGTCGGAAATGCTTCAGGCTGAAGGCGGCACGTAGCCCTGGGCTTCGACATCCACATCGTCAAACAGAAAACTTTCCATTTGCTGCTGCAGATATTTACGGGCCCGGGCATCAGCCAGGTTCAGGCGGTTCTCATTGACAATACGCGTTTGAATGTCAGTCCACTGCTGCCAGGCTTCCTTGGAAATTGAGTTCCAGATCTTGGTGCCCAATTCTCCCGGATAGGGGGGATAGTCCAGACCTTCGGCCTCTTTTTTCAGTTTGATACATTGAATCATTCGGGCCATGGCAATTCTCGCTTAAAGTTTTTTGATAAAGATATGACTGTTGCGACTACGATTGTAGTTCATTTGCTTTTCCTGGGGCAAATCGCTGATCGTACCCTGTACAAAGCCGCGTTTGATAAACCAGTGCGAAGTGCGTGTCGTCAGTACAAATAGCTTTTTCATGCCCATGGCGCGTGCACGTGCCTCAGTGTGGCGCAGCAGGATTTCTCCTTCACCGGAGCCCTGCCATTCGGGATTGACGATCAGGCAGGCCATTTCCGCCATTTGATCTGCGGGAAACGGGTTGAGCGAGACACAGCCATAAATAACCCCATCGTGCTCCAGGACAGTGAAGCGTTCTACGTCGCGTTCAATCACATGGCGCCCACGGGGCACCAGGGTGCCATCAGCCTCCAGTGGTTCAATCAGTTGCACGATCGCGCCAATATCGTCAATGGTGGCGGTGCGCAAGTCATCCAGCGTGTCCTCGACCACCATGGTACCAACGCCATCATGGGTGAAGTATTCCAGCAGAATGCTGCCATCCAGATCGAATGGAATCAAGTGAGCGCGGGCCACACCGCGTTTGACCGCTTTGGCGGCATGAGACAAATAACTGCGTGTATCCACGTCAAGTGAGCCTTCACGAATCATCGCTTCGGCATCTTCGCGTGCAATTTCCGTGATAATCTGGCCAAGGCTGTCGCGCAACATGCGGTTTTGAGTCAGGAAAATCAATTTTTCGGCACGCAGGGCAACCGCCGTACTGGTGGCAATGTCTTCCATGGCCAGGTTGAATGCTTCTCCTGTCGGTGAAAAGCCAATTGGCGAGAGCAGCACCACCCCACCGTGGGACAATACTTTTTTCATGGCTTCCAGATCGAACTTGCGCACCTTGCCGGTATGGCGAAAATCAACGCCGTCGATCACGCCGATGGGCTGGGCCGTGACAAAGTTGCCCGAAATGATATGAATCTGGGCGTTGGACATGGGTGTGTTGGGCAGTCCCTGGCTGAACGCGGCCTCGATGTCCAGCCGGATTTCACCGGCCGCTTCCTTGGCGCATTCCAGCGCCTCGGCAGAGGTGGGTTCCGGTTCACGCCCAAACTGGAAGGAAAAGCCTTTCAGGCGCAACTGTTCGTTTACCTGGGGCAGGCAGCCGTGAACCAGTACAATGTGCACCCCTAGTGAGGTAAGCAGGGAAAGATCCTGAATCAATGCATTGAGCGCGCCGGCCTGGATCAGATCGCCACCAAATCCAACCACAAATGTCTTATTGCGCAGGGTGTGCACATAGGGAGCGACATCGCGAAACCATCGCACAAATTGTGCGGGAACAAATTCAGGTGCATCTTGTGCAGAATAGGTTTCGGGGTCAGGGGCAATGGTCACGGTGGTATGGGTTCCTTGAATTGATGTGAAATACCGCTATCTTATGTATATGCGGCCTGCCAAAATTATAATGTTGGCTGAATGAACAGATTGAAATTGTATGAAAAAAAAGGAAGATCGGGCCGCTGATACGGCAAAGAAACCACAGAATGCGCGCCAGGACACTCCTTCGCGTCCTGTGCGTGCGCCACGCGAGATCCCGCCCATCACCTATCCGGAAGCACTGCCTGTCAGTGAGCGACGACATGAAATCGCCCAGGCGCTGCAGGAAAACCAGGTCATCATCGTCAGCGGAGAGACCGGCTCGGGCAAAACCACGCAGTTGCCCAAGATCTGCCTTGAAGCCGGGCGGGGCCGCACACGCCTGATTGGCCATACCCAGCCAAGGCGGCTGGCCGCGACCTCGGTTGCCCGTCGGATTGCCGAAGAGCTCAATACGCCACTGGGCGAGCTGGTTGGCTATCAGATCCGGTTTAACGACCGGACCGGTCCGGACGCCGCGATCAAGCTGATGACAGATGGTATTTTACTGTCTGAATCGCAAAAAGATCCGTTGCTGCGCAAATACGATACGATCATTATTGACGAAGCGCATGAGCGCAGCCTGAATATTGACTTTTTGCTTGGCTTTTTGCGCGTGCTGTTGCCGCGCAGGCGCGATCTCAAGCTGATTATCACATCTGCAACTATTGATGCAGACCGCTTTGCCCGGCATTTTGCCGATGCCAGTGGCAAACCGGCGCCGGTTATAGAAGTGTCGGGTCGGCTGTTCCCCGTCGAAGTGCGCTACCGCCCGGTGCATTTTCTGGATGACGAAGACGAGGCCAAGCCGGCACGCTCGGCAGCAAACGAAGCGCGGCGTCTGGATCGCGATGGCGAGAAAGAGCTGGTTGACGGCATTGTGGCTGCGGTTGACGAGTGCGCTGCTCATGGTGCCGGCGACATATTGATATTTTTGCCGGGCGAGCGCGAAATCCGCGAGGCCGCCGAGGCGCTGCGCAAGCACCATCCCCCCAGCACCCAGATACTGCCGTTGTTTGCCCGCATGTCGCAGCAGGAGCAGGAACGTATTTTCCGTCCCGATACCAATCAGCGCAGGGTGATCCTGGCCACCAACGTGGCCGAAACCTCGCTCACGGTGCCCGGCATTCGTTTTGTGGTCGATAGCGGTCTGGCTCGCGTCAAACGCTATTCGTGGCGCAACAAGGTCGAGCAACTGCAGATCGAACCCATCAGCCAGGCTTCTGCCAACCAGCGTGCCGGGCGTTGCGGCCGTATCGGCCCGGGCATCTGTATCCGTCTGTACGACGAAGAGGGTTTTGCACAACGCGCGAAATTTACCGATCCGGAGATTCTGCGATCATCACTGGCCGCCGTTATCCTGCGCATGAAAGCGCTG
The DNA here is from genome assembly GCF_004217095.1 of Advenella incenata. GTDB lineage: Bacteria > Pseudomonadota > Gammaproteobacteria > Burkholderiales > Burkholderiaceae_B > Advenella > Advenella incenata. The sequence continues at coordinate 591,307 of NZ_SHKO01000003.1, forward strand.
CGCATGAGCGATATCGAATCGTTCCCATTTGTCGATCGGCCCGCAGGCAAAGCGGTAGCCGATGGCTATAACCAGTTGCAGGAACTGGGCGCCCTGGATGAACAGAATGCCTTGACTGCGATCGGCAAGACGTTGTCATTATTGCCGCTGGATCCGCGCATCGCGCGCATGATTCTGGCTGCCAACGATCAGCATTGCCTGCATGAGTTGTTGATTATCGCGGCAGCCCTGTCCATCCAGGACCCGCGCGAGCGCCCCTTCAATGCGCGCGAAGCCAGCGAGCAGGCGCATGTACGCTTTCGCGACGACAAGTCCGAATTCATGTCTTACCTGAAATTGTGGAACTGGTATGAGGATGCGGTACGCCACAAGGGCTCGCAGCGCAAACTGGTTACTCAGTTGCGCAGTGAATTTCTCTCGCCCTTGCGTTTGCGTGAATGGCATGATGTGCACACGCAGTTGCTGCAATTGGTGCGCGAGCAGGGCTGGCGTGTCAACACGACCGAAGCCACGTTTGAGCAGGTGCACCGCGCGTTGCTGACCGGCTTGCTGGGCAATATCGGTCTCAAAAGCGAGGAGAGCGCCCAGTATCAGGGCGCGCGCGATATCCGTTTTGTGGTTCACCCCGGTTCGGCGCTGATCAAGAAAAGCGGCAAATGGATTGTCGCTGCCGAATTGGTGGAAACCACCCGTCTGTTTGCACGGTGCATTGCCAATGTAGACCCCCGCTGGATCGAGTCAGCCGGAGCGCATCTGCTGAAGAAACACTGGTCCGACCCGGCATTCAATGCCAGTCGCGGGCAGGTGCTGGCCAACGAGCGAGCCACGCTTTATGGCCTGATGGTCTATAGCGGTCGCAAGGTCAATTACGGACGCATCGCACCGGCCGAAGCGCGCGAGATCTTTATCCGGCAGGCGCTGGTTGACGGCCAGATTACCGCTACGCTGCCGTTTATCGAACATAACGGCAAGGTCATTCGGGAAATTGAAAAAATGGAGCATCAGGCCAGACGGCCCGATATTCTGATCGACGACGAACTGATCTTCGCCTTTTACGATAAACAGATTCCTGCCGATGTGTGCCAGACGCAGACGCTGGTGAACTGGTACGGCAAGCTGGACCAGGCGGCTGCCCGGCAATTGCTGCTGAACCGGGAAGATCTCATGCGTCACGAGGCATCGGGGATTACCTCGGACGTCTTTCCCAAGCGCACCGAATGGGAGGGCATGTCTTTGGCCCTGTCTTATCATTTCGAACCCGGTTCGCCCAAAGACGGGGTGACCGCAACCATCCCGGTGTTTCTGCTCAATCAGGTAGATCCGGTGCAAAGCGAATGGCTGGTGCCGGGCATGCTCAAGGAAAAAGTACTCCATCTGCTCAAATCGCTGCCGCAAAAATTGCGGCGTCACTGTGTGCCGTTGCCCGACTATGCCCAGGGGTTCTTTGAACGCTGGTTTGACAAGGCCGCCAATCCGGACCGCTCGTTGCTGGTGGCGCTGGCCGATGATATTCGTGATGAGCTGACAATTCGCGTGGCCACCAGCGACTTCAAGCCGGAAACGTTGCCGGCCCATCTGTTCATGAACTTCCGGGTGGTGGATGAGCATGGTCGCATGCTCTCGGCCGGGCGTAACCTGAGCCAGTTGAAGGCCGAGCATGCACCGGCTGCGCAGGCATCGTTTCAGTCCATGGTCAGTCGTGACAAATCGGTGGCCCAGGTGGTCAGCCAGGACGATATCGTGCAATGGAATTTCGGCCAGTTGCCGGAAATCATGGAAATCCGCAAGAAGAATGAAGTCTTCATCGGTTACCCGGCGCTGGTGGATCTGGGGCAAAGCTGCGCCATTGATGTTTTCGATGACCCCGATATTGCTGCACGCAAGCATCGACAGGGGTTGCTGCGCCTGTTTCGCATTGCCATGAAAGACCAGTTAAAGCAACTGGCCAAATCCATTCCGGAGCTCACGCGCATGGGCATGCTGGCCGTTTCGTTGATGAATCAGGAGAGCCTGCGGGATCAGATTGTCGAAGCCGCCCTGGGACAGGCCTGCCTGGCCGAGCCTCTGCCGGCCAATGCCGAGCAGTTCGAAGCGCGTCGCCTGGATGCCAAGGGCCGCATCGGCTTGTTGATTCAGGAAGAGGCCCGGCTGGCGTTGGCCACCTTGACAGAATGGGCAGCACTGCAAAAGAAACTGGTCTCGGTACGTTCTTCGGCCAAGACGCTGCACGACGATATCGTGGCCGGCGCCAGCGCCTTCATGACGGCGCAATTTCTGACCGATCACCCACACAGTCGGCGAGGCCATTATCCGCGCTATCTGAAGGCGGCGTCGGCGCGGATCGACAAATATCGCAGCGATCCGGCGCGCGATGCCCGCCTGATGCAGGACATGGCGCCGCTGGTGCTCAACTACCAGCGCATGCGCAGCGCGCTCAAAGGCCAGGCCGATGAACGGCTGGATGACTTTTTCTGGATGCTCCAGGAACTGCGCGTGGCTCTGTTTGCGCAGGAGTTGCGCACCCCGGTGCCGGTGTCGGTACGGCGTTTGCAAAAAACCTGGGAAAGCCTTAATCGTTGATACAATAGCTTATGACTTCAGTAGATGCTTCTCCCTCATTTGTCCATTTGCGCACCCACTCGGAATTTTCCGTGGTGGACGGGACTGCGCGTATCAGCGAACTGGTGGCCGCCGCTGCTGCCTACTCGCAACCGGCCATTGCGCTGACCGATTTATCCAATCTGTTTGGCTTGATCAAGTTCTACAAGGCAGCCAGGGGCAAGGGTATCAAACCCATTGCCGGGTGCGATGTGTGGCTGGCCAATGAGCAGGACCGCGACAAGCCATTTCGTGCGCTGTTGTTGGTGCAGAACCGGCAGGGTTATCTGGCCTTGTGCGAGGTGCTCTCGCGCGCCTGGACTGCCAATCAGTACAAGGGCAGGGCGGAATTGCAGCGCGAGTGGCTGGAAAACCAGCCAGGGCTGATCCTGCTTTCCGGTGGCATGGCTGGTGACGTTGGCCAGGCATTGCTCGCCGGGCGGGTAGACCAGGCCGAAGCGCTGGCACGTCGCTGGGCCGCGTGGTTCCCTCGTTCCTATTTTATTGAACTGCAGCGCACCGGCCCGCAAGCCGATGAGCGCTATGTGCAATTGGCCATGCAACTGGCGGCCCGTCTGGATCTGCCGGTTGTTGCCACCCATCCGGTACAGTTCACCCGGCCGGAAGACTTCCGGATGCACGAAGCCCGCGTCTGTATTTCCGATGGCGAACTGCTGGGCAACAAGGCGCGCACTCGCCGCTTTTCAGAAGACCAGTATGTGCTCAGTTCGGAGCAGATGGCCAGCAAGTTTGCCGATGTGCCATCGGCCATCGCCAATACCGTCGAAATCGCCCGTCGCTGCTCGCTGACGCTGTCACTGGGTAAACCGCATCTGCCCGATTTCCCAACGCCCGACAACAGCTCTCTGGACGAATATCTGGTCAAGCTGTCCGAAGATGGCCTGGAAATACGGTTAAAGCAACTGTACCCGGACGACCAGGAGCGCGAAAAGGCGCGGCCCGCGTATCAGGACCGGCTCAAACTGGAATGCAAGACGATCATTGGCATGGGGTTTCCCGGCTACTTTCTGATCGTGGCGGACTTCATCAACTGGGGCAAGCAGAACGGCGTGCCGGTGGGGCCGGGGCGCGGCTCCGGTGCCGGTTCGCTGGTGGCCTATGCCTTGGGCATTACCGATCTTGACCCCTTGCGCTACGACTTGCTGTTCGAACGGTTCCTGAACCCCGAGCGGGTCTCCATGCCCGACTTCGATATTGACTTCTGCCAGGATAACCGCGAGAAGGTGATTGAGTACGTCAAGGAAAAATACGGGCGCGACGCGGTCAGCCAGATTGCCACTTTCGGTACGCTGGGGGCCAAGGCGGTGGTACGCGACGTGGGCAGGGTGCTGGAGCTGCCTTATTCCCTGTGTGATGGCCTGTCCAAACTGATTCCCTTCAATCCGGCCAACCCCTGGAGTCTGGCCAAAACGCTGGAAGAAGAGCCTGAGTTTCGGCGTCGTTATGAGAATGATGAAGAGGTCAAGGCGATTGTTGATCTGGCGCGACCGCTGGAAGGGCTGACCCGCAACGTCGGCATGCACGCCGGCGGCGTGCTGATTGCACCCGGCAAGCTGACCGATTTTTGCCCGCTGTATTGCCAGCCTGGCACCGATACCAGTGTGGTTTCCCAGTACGACAAGGATGACGTAGAGGCTGCAGGCCTGGTCAAGTTCGACTTTCTGGGATTGCGCAACCTGACTATTCTGGATTGGGCGGTGCGCTATGTCCGGCGCTTTAATCCGGCCATGCGCGACTTTGACATCATGTCGCTGTCGCTGGACGATCCCGGAGCCTATCGCATTTTGTGCGAGGGCAATACCACAGCGGTATTCCAGCTCGAGGGCCGGGGCATGAAAGAGCTGCTCAAAAAGCTGCTGCCCAATACGTTTGAAGACATTATTGCCGTGCTGGCGCTGTATCGTCCCGGTCCGCTGGAGTCGGGCATGGTTGATGACTTCGTCAACCGCAAGCACGGACGCGCTGAGGTCGATTATTTCCATCCCTCGCTGGAGTCTACGCTGCGCAGTACCTACGGCGTTATCGTCTATCAGGAACAGGTGATGCTGATTTCCCAGATTGTAGGTGGCTACAGTCTGGGGGGCGCCGATCTGCTGCGCCGCGCCATGGGTAAGAAAAAGGCCGAAGAAATGGCCAAGCACCGGGAGCTGTTTGAAAAAGGTGCGGTGGAAAAAGGCTATGACGGCGACCTGGCCGTGCGCCTGTTTGACCTGATGGAAAAATTCGCCGGTTATGGCTTTAACAAAAGTCACTCGGCGGCCTATGCGCTCATTTCCTATCAGACGGCCTGGCTAAAGGCGCATCATCCCGCCGAATTCATTGCCGCGACCATGTCTTCGGATATGGACGACACCGACAAGGTGCAGATTTTCTGGCGCGATGCGCTGGACAATGGCGTTGCCGTTCTGCCGCCTGATGTCAACGAATCGGTCTATCGTTTCGAGCCAGTGGAAGATGATGCCATGCGGGCAGGCAAGCCGCCGCGCACCATTCGCTTTGGACTGGGGGCAGTCAAGGGAACCGGGCAGGGCGCCGTCGAAGAGATTCTTCGGGCACGCGAGGCAGGCGGGCCGTTTCTGGACCTGTACGATTTCTGCAAGCGCGTCAATCGCCACACCGTCAATCGCCGTACCATGGAAGCGCTGATTCGCGCCGGCGCGTTCGACGAACTCGAACGCAACCGTGCCGCGCTGCTGGCAGCCTTGACGCATGCCATCGACGCGGCAGAACAGGCCGATCGCAGTGCCGATCAGGTCTCCCTGTTCGGTGACGATTCGGGCGCCATCGTGCAGGATCAGATGGCCCGTGTGCAACCCTGGAATCTGCATACCGAACTTATCGAAGAAAAGAATGCGCTCGGCTTTTATTTCAGTCATCATCTGTTTGATGTCTGGCGCGACGAGGTGCGCCGGTTTGCGCCCACCAAACTGTCTGGCATCAACGAGTCACGCGATGCGCAATGGGTGGCAGGCGTGCTGATCGGGCAGCGATTCTTTGCCAGTAACCGCAAGAGCCCAGGCCAGCCCGAAGCCGATGATCGGTTGTATTTCCTGTTGCTTGACGATGGCTCTGCCCAGGTGGAAATCATGTGCCCGGGCAGCGTGTATGAACTGAATCGCCACATTCTGAAAAACGACAACCTGGTTATCGCGCGGATCAAGGCCAAGGTCAATCGCTTCAATGGCGGGCTGCGCATTAGTGCAGACAGCCTGTACGATTTGCAAAAGGCACGCGAGGAGCGGGCCCGCTGCCTGCAGATCGAAATTGCAGATGGCATGTCGGTCAGCATGCTCAAGTCTTTGCTCAATCCGTACCGGGCCGAGCCCGAGAACGGTATCCCCGGCGTGCGGGTGCAGCTCAGTTATGTTTCTGCCCGTCAGGGCTATAAATGCGACATTGAACTAGGCGAGGAATGGCGCGTGCGCATGGCCGATAGCCTGTTCGAACGACTGCGGGAACATCAGCAGTCCGGCTCCGTAGAGGTAAGCTATTCGTGAATACATCCGCCACACCACCGATCGTCCAGGACGTGCCGCAAGCGGCAGCATCCCCTGCAACAGCGGTTGAGAAAACGACCAGACCGCTACGCATCGTGCACTCCGAAGCGGCGGTGTCTTTTGGCGGACAGGAGCACCGTATCTTCAAGGAAATGCGCGCCATGCGCAAGCGCGGGCACCATATGGAGCTGATCTGCCGGCCAGAAGCCCAACTGGTGGCGCGCATGCGTGATGAAGGATTTGTCGTGCACACGGTTCCCATGGGTGGGATCGTCAATTTTGTCAAAGGGGTCGCCGCGATTCGCCGAATCCTGAGCCAAGGACGGTTTGATGTGCTCAACACGCACAGTCGCAAGGATACGCTGATCGCCGCGCTGGCCGGGCGTCTTGCCGGCACCCCGCTCATTGTGCGTACCCGGCATCTGGCCATTCCCATTGGCTCGCTGCTGTCCTATACCTGGCTGCCGCACAAGGTCGCTACGGTCAGCAACCATGTGCGGCAAATGGTGCTGGACAAGGGTGTTGCGCCAGAAAAAGTGGCTACGATTTATTCCCCGGTCGAGCCGCCTGCGCCCGTGGCGCAATCGACGCTGCGCGAGGAACTGGGACTGAGCAGTTCGGCGATCGTGGTGATTTGTGTCGCGGTGATGCGTGAAAAAAAAGGTCACATCTTTCTCATCGACAGCATGAAGGCCTTGTTTGAACGCTATCCGGATCTGCATCTGGTGCTGGTCGGCGCCGGTTCGCCAACGTTTGAAAAAGTCGACAAGCATATTGCCGACAGTGGCTTGCAGCAGCGCGTACATCTTATGGGTTACCGAAAGGACGTACCCAATCTGCTTGCCGGCAGCGACATATTTGCCCTGGCTACCGAACAGGAGGCCTCGGGCACGGTATACGTGGAAGCGCAAATGAGCGGTCTGCCGGTCGTGGGCACCGATGTCGGTGGTGTTTCCGAGATGCTCAGAAACGGCGAAACCGGTATCCTGGTCCCCCTGCATGACGCCGCCGCGCTTACTCAGGCGCTTGATACGTTGATTCAAAATCCGGCATTACGCACGCAGATGAGCCGCGCCGCGCATAAATGGCTTTATGATGAAGCTGTGTTTTCTCCGGAAATGCTGGCCATCAATACCGAAGCCGTTTACTGCAAATGGCTGGATGAAAAATCATGACAGACAATGCAAAAAATGTTCCGGTGCTCATGTATCACCATGTGCATCCGCTCAAAAGCCCTCTCAATGTGCAACCCGATGTATTTGAGCGCCAACTGGCTGCCTTGAAGGGCGCGGGCTATCGTTCGCTGACGATCGAGCAATTTGCCGATTACCTGAACGGCGCGCCGGTGCCCGACAAATCGGTGTTGATCACTTTTGATGATGGTTATCTGAATAATTACACTTACGCCTATCCGTTACTGAAAAAGTATGGGATGACGGGGGTTTTGTTTGTCGTCACCGGGTGGGTGGGAGAAGGGGAACCGCGCCCGACCACTGCGAATGCCAGCCTTGCAGACCTGCCGGCTGCGTTCGTGCATGAGGAGTCCAAGCATCTGGTGGCTTCCGGCGAAACGGACAAGGTCATTCTGCGCTGGTCCGAATTGCAGGAAATGGATGCCAGCGGCGTTATGCAGATCCACTCGCATACCCACACGCATACCCGCTGGGACAAGGTTGCCTCAAGCCGTGAAGAAAAAATCGAAAAAATCAGTGAAGAGCTGGCGCTGTGCCGCGGGCTGATCGCCCAGCGACTTAACAAGCAGGACGATTTTATCTGCTGGCCTCAGGGATATTTCGACGAAGATTACAAGCAGGCGGCCCGGGATCTGGGCTTTCGCTATTTTTTCACGACTGACGCCTATGGCTTTAACAAGCCGCAGGGTGACGCGGAAAATATCTACCGCATTGCCGTGTCCAACCGTAGTGGCAAATGGCTGCTCAATCGGCTGTTTTACGCCAGAGACACATTGGCCGGACGTCTTTACGGCAAATTCAAGAAATGGAAAAAGATGCGTCGTGAAGCCAAAAAACGGGCCCGCGAAGCCCGCGCTTAGCGCGCTCTGGTGTTTACCGTCGTGGGTAACCAGGGCTTCTGCTTGACGCGCGACGGGCATACGTATGCTACGGAACATGGGGGGGCGTTGAACCCAGGGCTCATGTTAAAAGTGATCCTGACCTTACCAATGAGACATTTCCCGGTGATCCGGCGCGTTCGTAACGCGGCTGCACCGTTGGACATCCTTGGCAACGTTACGCAGAGTGGGTCGGGAAAAAACTGATGAATGATATCTGCTGGGTGAGTATCTGAAACGCCTAAAAGCAGAAGATAGTATTAGCAGAAGATATTATTCATCAGGGCCGGTTAGCACAGAAGAGGCAACCAGGCGGTCGGGGGCGAACGTTTTACATCACATCATCAAAGATCACGTCCGCCCGCTGCTCATAATTATTGATATTTATCCAACTTCGTTTCCGGCCCATTCTTTGCAATTTCCTGAGCTTTATCAAAGCTTTCCATTAGACATTTGTACTCGGGGCATACATGCTCGGCAAGAATCTGTGCAAAACGGGATCCTTCAGGTCTGTTCCATGTACGCATCAGTTCAGCGACAATGGCGAACGTGTCCGTAGGAATGGCGCCGGCCTGAGCAACGCGCGCAATAGTGGCGTCAGTTGCCAATTTACTCCAGTTACCCGAAGCATCCACGACACAATAGACTTTGTAGCCTTCTTCAATTGCGCTGACTGCGGGAAACGCCATGCAGACGCTGGTAAGCGTGCCGGCAATGATCAGTGTTTTGCGTCCGGTCTTTTCAACTTCTTTAACGAACAACGGGTTGTCCCACGTGTTAATTTGACCGGTACGAGGCACATAAACGGCATGGGGAGCGTGGGTATGAATTTCCGGGATAAGTGGACCGTTGGGACCGTCAGGCACCGAGGCCGTCGTGATCACCGGAATGTTCAAAAGCGTCGCAGTTTTTGCGATCGCAGTAACGTAGTGTCGCAAATCTGGAACAGGCACGTCTCTAACTGTATTAAATAGTCCACTTTGGTGGTCAATGAGTAAAATGACTGAGTCATCGGGATCAAGCATACCGTTCGTAGCAGACATGTGCAGCTCCTAAAGATTGAAATTTAAAGTGTCTGATTCTGTAAACTTTTAATTTGCAGAACAGTTCCAATATAGTCGGTGTCGGTCAACACAACAAGTAGTTACCACGGTGATACTGCCTGTGTGCACATGACGAATTTTTGGGGAAAAAATGGTAACAAAAGCATTAAGAACAACTGCGAGCTGCCCAGTTGAAACAACGCTAAAAGTGCTCAGCGGTCGATGGAAAGTCCTGATTATCCAGTTCTTACTTGAGCGGCCCAGACGATTTGGGGAATTGTCTCGCTGTCTGGGGCCAGTCTCTGCTCGATCTCTGACAAAGCAATTGCGCGAACTGGAAGAAGATGGCCTCATCATCAGGAAGGATTTTGAGCAAATATCGCCAAAAGTTGAGTACTCAGTCTCTGAGCTTGGCAAGATGGCCGAACCTATTTTGCACGCAATGGCTCTATTGGGTGAGGCGCTTGAAAGTAGAATGGAAAAATCAAGCCGGACGTCTAAATAAACAGATAGTCACAGCTAATTTCAATACCAAGCACCTATATTATTCTGCTTAGAGCGGGCACTTGAAGGCATGTACTTCACGCCAGGCCTGTGGTAATGACGGCTCCACGGCCGTGCTCAGTTGCGGCTGACCTTATTGATCCGTTTTCATGGTCTACCATCTGCTAGGCAAATTCCTGCTTATCGTTGCAGGCGTCATCAGTGTTGATGAGGCTTTCTCCGGAAAATGCCCAGTTGCGGTCAGCCGCCCTGCATTACACCCAGCCGCGCAACCAATAGACCAATACACCCACATACTCTTTGAGAATCGAGCGACTGCCGGCCAAGGCCCGTTCATTGGGGATGAAAAGCGAAAAGTTCTTATCGTCCGGTATAGTGATTTGGGCCGGATTAGGCGCGGCGGTGACTTCCAAGCCATATTTACTGAACGAGGCCATGGAGCGGGGCATGTGCAGGGCAGAAGTGACCAGTAAAATGGAACGGATCTGGTGGTCCCGCAATTGCTGCACGGTGAGTGCGGCATTCTCATGCGTGGTGCGGCTCTCATTTTCAAGAATAATGTCCTCGGCCGGCACGCCCAGGGTTTTGAGCCTGGCCGCCATGCCGCGCGCTTCGCTCACGTCGCCCGACAACGCGCCACCCGAGACCAGTATGCGAGGCGCTTTATGCTGGAAGTAGAGTTCGGCGGCCGTGTCCACGCGGGCAATCTTGGAGTCAGGCTCCAGCGGTTCAAACCAGTTGATGCGATTATTGGCCGTAGCGCCACCGAGCACGACGATGGCTTGCGCGGTCGGATATTGCGCGGTAGGACGGTGCGGATAACTGTTTTCAAGAATTCCTCCAAACACGATGGAGGTAACGGGCAGGGACCAGATCAGTACCCACAGTATGCCGGCAAAAATAAGTGACAGCCCGCTACGCTTAAAGCGAATCAGGCACAGCACAAACCCCACGACCATCAGGAAAATACACAGGTTCAGGGGTACAACAAGATTGATCAGTGAACTGAACATGTTCTATTCGTTCCGCAATAATTGATTGACTGTGTCCAGCACATCGTCGACCGACGGCCAGTGTCCATAGCTGCCCAGCAGGTGCGCGCGGGGCGTCCACGGGCGGGTACGCGTGGGGTTGGTGACCCCGATCAGGGTAAGCTGGGGCGTTTCGGTCAGCGCAGCCAGGTGGGCCACACCCGAATCGTTACAGATGACCAGACTGCACTGCCGAAGTAATGCAACAAAGGCGGCAAGATCCAGTGCGGGAAGCACTGTCGCAGTCGGCGCATTGGCTTGGGCCTGGGCAACTTCATTGGGCGGCGGCGACATGACAACAGTATAACCTTGGGCCTGCAACTGACGCGTCAACGTGTCAAAGTGCGGCCATACCTTATTTCTACCCTTATGCTCGCCGGTGGCCGTTGGCGCGATCAGGACCGGCGTACCGGTTGCATGAACCGAAGACAATGCCGCTTGCGCGGCAGCAACGGCCTCTGCGCTGGAGGGAAAATACAGGCTGTCTGCCGGTTGTGCGGCCAGCGTTAACCCCCACCGGGCAAATGCCTCGCGGGTAAGCCAATACCACGATTGCACGGCATGCAACGTTTGCGATGGTTTGGCAAAGCCCCACTTGAGCAGCAGAGAGCGGCCATCGTCCCGGTAGCCTGCACACGGCAGCCCCGCCAGGCGGAAGGCCAGTGCACTGGTCAGCGAATCGGGCAGCAGCAGCCCCACACTGCGCCCGGCAGCCGGATGAGCGCTGCGATGGGCTTTGATGCGTTGACGGTCTTGGCGCCACTGACCGCTTAGCGCCAGAAACTGCAGGCCGGGCAAGTCTGCCAGCAGGGCCTGGGCCCATGGCTTGCCGCAGGCCACGATAGTCAGGCCGCTGGCCAGCGCTGCCTCGATCGCAGGCCTGGACATGCAAACGTCACCGATCCAGTTTGGCAGCCGGATGTAAACACGTTCTAGGTTTTTCATGCTCCGGATTTTAGCGTGGTTTTCATGTTGCCGCGGCAAACTTCTCCCGATGATCCAGCCAAACAGGCACGCAAGACCGGTCTAAACCGGTAAAATCCCGGGGATGAACAGTAAGAAAATGACAGTATAAGGTACCCAGATTGGATAACTCTTTCAAAAGCGGTAGCCGCAAAACCGTGTTTCGACGTATTTACGCCAGGGTCGGCGACTACTGGCAGGCCCTGACGGCAGCGCTGGTGCTGGTGTCGGTAGCGGCCGTCACCCAGCCCGCGCTGGCCTATATTATGAAACCCCTTCTTGACGAGGGTTTCAATGGCGCCAAGCCGCACTATATCTGGTCCATCCCGCTCACAGTCGTGGGGCTGTTTCTGGTGCGCGGCGTTCTGAACTTTCTGAGCGATTACCTGCTGGCCTGGATTGCCAACAATATGTTGCTGGGCATCCGCAAGGATATGTTTGAAAAGCTGTTGGGCATGCCCGATGGTGAATTTCAGAAAGGCGACACGGGCAGACTGATGAATCGCTTCACCATTGATGCCGGTAATATTACAGACTACGCCACCGAGGTGTGCATCATTCTGGTGCGTGATGGTGCAGTGGTGATTGCGCTGCTGGCCATGTTGCTGTATTTGTCATGGCAGTTGACGCTGATTATTTTCATCATCATGCCCATTTCCGTCATTACCACAAGGATATTCATCAAGCGTCTGCGTCGCATCAATATGAAGACGGTGGATATCAACGCAGAGCTCACCCGGGTCGTCAAGGAATCCATTGAAGGCCAGCGCGTGGTCAAACTGTTTAACGGATACAATTTTGAGCGCGGGCGATTCCTGTCGGTCAACAGCGGGCTGCGCCGGTTTGCCATGCGCTCGGCCATTGCCAGTGCCGCCATGACACCCATTACCCAACTGAGTATTGCATTTGCCGTAGGCATTGTGATTGCAACCGCGCTGTACCAGGGAAGCACCGGCGCCTTGACGGTCGGCTCATTTGCCGCGTTTCTCACGGCTCTGGCGCAAATCTTCGATCCGGTCAAGCGGCTGACCAATGTTGCTGCGCGCATGCAGAAAATGCTGGTGGCGGCCGACAGCGTGTTTACTTTGATCGACAGCACCCAGGAAAACGACACTGGTAAAAAAATCCTGAACTCCGACAACTTGGGTAGCATCTCGTTTGAAAACGTGAACTTTCGGTTTCCCGATGCCACCAGCGATACCCTGAGCGATATCTCCTTTACCGTCAAGCGGGGTGAAACCATTGCGTTTGTTGGCCGTTCAGGCAGTGGGAAAACCACATTGGTCAATATGATTCCGCGGTTTGTCGATCCGGTCAGCGGACAGATTACGATGGACGGCACCAATATTGCTGATTTCACATTGGAGAGCCTGCGTTCACAATTGTCGCTGGTGAGCCAGAGCGTGGTGCTATTTGAAGGCACTATGGCCCAGAACGTGGCTTACGGCTTTTTCGGCGACACCAACGAGGATCGCATACGGGAAGCGCTGGCCTCGGCCAACTTGCTCGAGTATGTCAATTCGCTGCCACAGGGGCTGGAAACGCCCATTGGCGAAAATGGTGCCTGGCTCTCGGGCGGGCAACGTCAACGTCTGGCCATCGCCCGTGCCCTGATCAAGAATGCGCCCATCCTGATTCTTGACGAAGCCACCTCAGCCCTGGATAACGAGTCCGAAAGGCAGGTGCAGGCATCGCTGGAAACCCTGATGAAGGGACGTACGACATTTGTGATTGCACACCGCCTTTCCACCGTGCAGAATGCCGATCGTATCCTCGTGTTGGACATGGGGCGCATCGTCGAGCAGGGAAATCATACCGAGCTCTTGAAAAATAGCGGATTGTACGCATCTTTATATAACATGCAGTTCCGTGACAGCTGATGGCACTTGAATTAGCCGTGCAGTTTTGCATATCATACTGATTCCATTACCTATTATTTGTATTTGAGATATATTATGACCCAATCCTCTCCCAGCCAGGGCGCTTTCTGGGGATATGAACATCCCGAGGTAAAAGGGCCCAATGCATTGATGTTTTTTACCTGGGATCTGTCCAAAACCATCGAACAGGCATTCAAGGATGCGAACGATGACAACATCAATGACTTTCTGGATACTGCCCAGACCTCGATTGATGCCCTGTTGCAAAAATATATTGAAATCGAAGCAGACCCGGCCACGTTTGATGGCCAGAGTATCCGCCTGCGCTTTGAACAGAGTGAAGAAAGCAATACACCGCTCATTGCGCTGGAAACCTCGCCTCATCTTGAGGATCGGATCATCAAGATGCAGGCCCGGGTTCAACCCGGTCATAGCTGACCGTCTCTGCAATGGGTCCTGATCAGATCAGGACGATATCGTACATTTCCTGGGAATACCGGTTGTCCACTTCTAGGGTAACCGGTTTACCGATAAAGTCGCCCAGCGTAGCCAGGTACTGGCTTTCTTCTTCCAGAAACAGATCAATTACCCCTTGGGAGGCAATCAGCCGAAATTCCCGGGGGTTAAATTGTCTGGCTTCCCGTAAAATCTCGCGCATGATGTTGTAACACATGGTCTGTGGCGTCTGGATCTGACCGCGCGCGTCGCAGGTCGGGCAGGGCTCGCACAGTTGGTGAGAAAGCGAGTCGCGGGTGCGTTTGCGCGTCATTTCCACCAGCCCGAGCGGTGAAAAACCGTTAGTTGTGGTTTTTGTGCGGTCACGGCTCAGGGCTTTCTGCAATTCGGTCAGTACCGCGTCCTGATGGTCTTTATTGTCCATATCGATGAAGTCGATAATAATAATGCCGCCCAGGTTACGAATACGCAGCTGGCGTGCTATGGCATGCGCGGCCTCCAGATTGGTCTTGAAAATGGTGTCGTGAAAGCTGCGTCCTCCGACAAAGCCGCCTGTATTTACATCAATACTGGTCAGCGCTTCGGTCTGATCAATAATCAGATAACCACCCGACTTCAGGTCTACCCGGCGCGAGAGGGCCGACTTGATCTCTTCGTCTACATTGGCCGTGTCAAACAGGGGACGCTCCCCGTGATAGTGGTTGATTTTGTTGGAGATGCCTGGCGTGTAAATATCGGCCCAGGTCTGCAGTGTTTGCACGGTCACGCGAGAGTCGATCTCGATGGATTCGGTTTCCGGGCTGACCATGTCTCGCAAGACCCGCTGCGCCAGAGTCAGATCTTCATAAAGCAGGGAAGGCGCTGCCTGCGTCATGACAGCGGCTTGTATCATGGACCAGCGGCGGGCCAGATATTCCTGGTCGCGCCCGATTTCATCGTCGCTTGCGCCTTCTGCCTGGGTGCGAATAATATAGCCGCCTTTTTCGTTGGCTGGCATGTGGGCGGTGACCCGTTCCTTCAGGCTGTTGCGTTCTTCCTCAGATTCAATTTTTTGCGAAATGCCGATATGATTGTCGTAGGGTAAATACACCAGCATGCGACCGGCGATGCTGATCTGGTTCGAAAGCCGTGCCCCCTTGTTTCCCAGTGGGTCTTTGATTACCTGCACCAGTAGCGTTTGCCCCTCAAACAGCAGCTTTTCAATTTGCGTATAAGGAATGCCGGTATTGCGTACGGCGCGGTTTTCGCGCAGGTCTGCAATATGAATGAATGCAGCGCGCTCCAGCCCGATATCGACGAAGGCGCTTTGCATGCCGGGCAGTACCCGTACGACCCGGCCCAGATAAATATTGCCGACTTTACCGCGCTGCCGCGTGCGCTCAAGATGAATCTCCTGAACGACGCCGTGTTCTATCAGGGCAACGCGGGTTTCAAACGGTGTTACGTTGATCAGAATGTGTCCACTCATATTATTTTCGTCTGCTACGGTTTCGTGGTTGGTGCTGTCAGCTTAGCATGAGATGTCTGCGCAAAGCGACGGCCGGCACACAGGGGTTCATGATAAACAGTATCATAATGCATTGGATCAGGTTCATATTTCAGACAAGGACAAGTGTCGTGAGTGATAGCAACATAAATAAGGACAACGAGCAACAATCGGAGCAGGCGACGCATCCCGATGACAGGGGTTATATTTCCACGCGGATCCGCCAGCGTATTCGCCAGGCCGGTGCCCGCTTTCATGCCAATGACAATATCGCCCGTTTTATCGAACCCGGCGAGCTCGAGCTGCTGCAGCAGGAAGTGGAAGAAAAAATGCAGGCGGTGCTCTCCAGTCTGGTGATCGACACCGAGAGCGATCACAACACCAACGAAACCGCCAAGCGGGTGGCAAAAATGTATTTGCGTGAAGTCTTTGTCGGCCGTTATACCGAGGCTCCGCAAGTGACCGAGTTCCCCAACATCGAAAAGCTCAATGAGCTGATGATTGTCGGGCCGATTCAGGTGCGCAGCGCCTGCTCTCACCATTTGTGCCCCATCATGGGCAAAGTCTGGATCGGCATCATGCCCAACGAGCATTCCAATCTCATTGGCCTGTCAAAATATGCAAGACTGGTTGCCTGGCTGATGGAACGCCCACAAATCCAGGAAGAGGCCGTCAAGCACGTGGCAGATTTGTTGATGAAGAAAGTAAACCCGGACGGCCTGGCGGTGGTCATGGATGCCGATCACTTTTGCATGCAGTGGCGCGGCGTCAGGGATATGGAATCACGCATGATCAATAGCGTGATGCGTGGTTCTTTTCTGAATGACTCGGATCTGCGTCGGGAATTTCTGTCGTTAATCAAGGCGCGTTAACGCTGGCGCCAGGCGCCGGTGCAACCGTCTACCCAGGCGTGCCCGGCGTTTTGGCGTTCGCTCAGATCGTGGCAGACTTGTGGGTGTGGCCGGCCGCGATCGGGCGCCCTTCAAATCAGAAAAAGAGCGATTAAGACAACACAATGATATTGAAGAAACTGAAGCGACGTTTATCTGGCCGTTTTTTAGGGCAGACGCAGTTGTGTCAGCTCCGTTTTGCCTGCGCCGTCATGCTGGGTGCCCTTGGCGCGCAAACCAGCTGGGCTCAGCCAGTGCAGCAAATCCCGCAAATTGTTTCCACGGCCGGCAAGCTCTATCACATCAGATATCAGGACATGGTTTGGCAGACGCACGCATACCGCGTGTTGGTGGCAACCCCACGATCTGCTCCAGCTGACAAGCGCCTGCCTGCGGCGCTCTATGTGCTCGATGGCAATGCCCAGTTTCCGCTTGCAATCAATGCCATAGGTAAAAAATGGACTGCCATGTCAGGCAATGCGCAGTCGTCAACGAGCCTGCCCGTCATTGTCGGCTTGGGATATCCCGTGGCAAGGGCATACCCACTTGCGGCGCGTACCCGTGACTACACCTACGCCACGCCCGGTGAGGCGTTTGCTGCCGGTGGTGGTGCGGCAAATTTCTACGATTTTGTCAGCAGCCAGGTCAGGCCCTATATAGAGAAGCAGTATGCGACCGACCCGAAACATCAGATTCTTTCTGGCCATTCCTTCGGCGGCTTGTTTGCTCTCTATGTATTACTTAACCACCCGAGTGCATTTGATCAATATGTCATAGGCAGTCCTTCTTTATGGTGGGGCAACGGCGCCATCCTGAACGATGTGCGGACACTGGCGGTGAAACCGGGCAAGGGTGACGCGTTAGTTCGCGATTCTTCTGCTACAGATTCTGCTGCTATATATAGGGGCGTGCTCCCTTATAACGATAAGGACACCCTGTCTGTCACGATTTTGCAAGGTGAATATGAGGAAAATCCCAGGGCCAATCCCAATATCACCCCGGAGCGTCTTGCCCGAATCCAAAAGCGCAATAATAATAAGCAGATCAGTGCGCGCCAACTGGATGCCTGGTTACGCAAGCGGGGTGTCGATAGCCAATTTATGCTGGTGGCCCAGGGCAATCATGGTGACGTGATTCCGGCTGTTATAGAAACCGCAGCGCTGCGTGCGCTGGAAAACAAAGCCGGGCAAGCAAACAAGGCAAAATAAAAATACATCGGCCAGGGAGCAGACAAGCAGAACAGGCCCATGGCGCAGTATCGTACGGGAAAAGGTACTGGATCAATAGGAAAATCCATCTATCAGGGGGCGCTGCCTGTCTTTGAGGTTCAGGGCAGTTTTTCTGTATTGCTTCTATATAAGCGTAAAGATCTGCCTTCGATTTCCATTTAATACGGCGCAAGGATGCTGCCCAACAGTAAAAAGCAGCGTCAAGGGTAAAAAAAGGGGAGCCAGGTGCAATTTATTGAGGGTATTGTCGAGCGCTTGTTCCGTCTGATGTTGCATATTTGCTGCAAAAAACTCACCTGATGCGAGCGAGCTTAAAAATTATAAAAAATGTCGTAAAAAGGCGATTCTTAATCAAATCATGCGCTTAGGGTAATTACGGATCTTAAAACGGCTGGCTGGGTAAAGTATTTTGGAAATTAGGCTTGCCAAGGGTCAAATGGCTTGCTATAGTTTCGATCTTTCCTGCTTAACAAACAACGCAGGACACCCCAAGAAGGGTACCGCATAAGCGGCAAATTCTTTAGGTAAATCAAAGCGTTGTGAATGTACTTCGGTATGTTTGAGGTAGGGAAGTCGCAGAAGGTGTGGCGAGCAGTTATGAGTGGTTTTTTGTTTTTGGCGGTTGCTCAGGCGATGGTCGATAAGGAAACGAAAAGCCGATCATGAAGAAGTAGAAAGTGAAAATAGTTCTTGCTTTTTGTTTCTAAGTGGTTCATAATAGCGGGCTACACTACTGAGAAGTGAAGTGGTTTTGTAGTG
>NZ_SHKO01000004.1 GCF_004217095.1 Advenella incenata
TACTGGGATGAATTACTCCACCAAGAACCTGATGGAGATTCAATCCTCTACGATCTGTCGCTGATATTCAAGATGGGTTTACCGGACGCTTACCATTCAACAGCAATTGGTAGGCATCCTTCATGCCTTGACCGCCTCGAATCGTTACAATATATGATTCAAAAGAGGATGATACATGCAGCGTAACGCGGGAACAGATGGCCTGAAGATAGCATTGGCAATGATGGTGGTCGCTCTGCACGCATCGTTGTTTACCGAGACTGCCGAGTATCTTAATTACATCTTCGTGAACGGGCTGCTTCGCATTGCGGTGCCGACCTTCTTTATCATCAATGGTTTTTACTTCTATCCGTTGATAGCCCGAAATCGTTCCTTTACCAATTGGGCCAAACGCCTGGCTGTGTTGTACGGTATCTGGATGTTGCTGTATTTGCCGTTCTATTGGCCGGTACACTGGGAGCTGGCCCGTGATCAGATTGGCCTGCTGGAAAAGCTGGTATTTGGTTATCATCATTTATGGTACCTGGTGGGTACCCTTGGCGCCGGGGCGGTATTGTATGTAGTGCGCAGGCGCAGTGACAAGTACATTCTTATCTCTGCGGTAGCGTTGTTCGTTGTGGGCTATGTGTTGCAGGCACTTGGCAATTATGCGCCGATCGAAGAAGGGGTGCCGGGGTACCTGTTGAATTCCGGCTGGATTTTCCGCAACTTTCTTTTCTTTGGCTTTCCCCTGTTTGCGATCGGGTACCTGATCGCCAAACACCGCCTGCATAAACTGCCTCGGCGTGATCCGCAATTGCTGTGCGCCATATTCGCGTCAGTCATGCTGCTGGTAGCGGAAAGCTCCGTGCACTATTTTCTGCATCCTGCCAAAGCCGGTGTGGATATGTACCTTTCTCTGCTGGTGCTATGTCCGCTGCTGTTCCTTTTCTTTCACAGCCGCTCAGCAAGACTGAATACAGACTTTCTCTCCAAGCTTTCTACAGCCATTTATCTGACGCACGTATTCTTTATCAATATTTTGCTAAACACAGGCTGGATGGAGCAGGGCACGCCACTGTTTGTCATGGTGATGTTTGCCAGTACGATTGTGTCTGCACTGCTGGTCTGGTCTGATCGCAGGTGGAATATTCTGTTCTGATAGCCACCTTTCACATGGAACGCATCGCGCGTGGCAGCCTGTCGGTTGCTACGTATAGCCACAGTCCGGCAGGATAATTGCTTGCGCAGATATGGATGCACGGCAGCAGGCAGCTATTTTCTACATAGCCGCAACAAGACGCAATATAAGCGAGCAGGCAGGATTCAGAAGCGCGTGGTAATGTAGGACCGCGCCTGGCCGTTGTCGTCAATAACAGGCATCCATTTCCATTTATCGAATGTGGTGCAGGGATGAGAGATACCCAGAATAATCCTGTCACCCACAACCGGAGCAGGGCCGGCAGCGTCAAAATGTAAATAGGCGTGCTGGTCATTGAGGCCCGTGATCTGCCAGGTTGCGCCTGGCGCGCTGCGAACCCGTTCACCGACCGGCGCGTACCCTGTGACAAATGGCAGCGTCAGGTCATAGGAAATGTCCCGTTTGCCGCAGGTAAGCAGGGCCAGCCCGGGTTCCGGCACTGACTGCACCATGGTCCATACCTCCAGGGCAGGGCGCAAGCTTTCCTGCAGGTGCTCGCGCTCCTGCACTTTGGCCAGATGGCGCTGGTAGACACCATGATCGTGGGTGATATAGCATCCCGAGCGCAGTACGCCTCGTACGGGTCGGTTCAGGCTGATTTTCAGACCGGGGACGACCAGATCGAAAATGGCTGAGCCGCCAGCCGAGATAATGATTTCATCGCTATCGAACAACTGCTGTTGCTCGCAGGCCCGCGCGACCGCCTCGCAGCGGCTCATGAGTGCATCAACGGCCGGCTTGTCTTTTTCTGTATCGGTCGCCAGGTTCCCTTCATAGCATTCGATGCCGCCCAGCGCGAGTACGGGTGATTGGTGTACGCAGCGGGCCAGCGCCAGGGCCTGCTCAAATTCACGGCAGCCTGTGCGCTGGCCTGCAATACCGATTTCCAGCAGGCAGTCAAAGCGTACAGGTCGCTGCGGGTTGCTATCGCCGTAACGCTTCGCCCAGGCTTCGATATAACCGACCTGTTCCATTGAATCGACGAGAAACCACACTTGCAGGTCGGGATGCATTTGCAAAAGCGACTGTAACTGGCGCAAGTCGGCGTCGCAAATTACCTGATTGGCAATAATAATGCGCCTGGCGCCGGCCCGGATGCCGGTCTGGGCCTGAAACAGGGTAGCAAAGGTCAGGCCCCAGGCGCCGGCGGCAAGCTGCTGGTCAAACAGTTCGGGCGACATCGTGGTTTTGCCATGCGGAGCTAGGCTAACACCCTTGTCGCGGGCAAAACGCTGCATCCATTGCAAGTTATGTTCCAGCGCCGGCTGGTTCAGCACCGCCAACGGGAAGGCAAAGGCATTGTCATAAACGTTAAGCCGGGCGGCGGCAAAGGCCTCAGGTGCCGTCGTGCCAAGTTCTGCTGGAAAATGCTTTAGCGTGCACGCCTGTATTGAAAGGGGATCACTCATCTCTTTGTCCTGCTTAATGCGCTGCAACGGTTGGTGTCGATTTCTATTCTGATTTTTTGCTGTCGATATCGCCATCCGACGCTGAACCTGGTTCATTGGCAGCGTCGTCAGGTAGTTCGATCTGGCTCAGTTTTTGCCAGAGCGCGCCCATTTCATCGAAATATTGGTAAATATCAACCAGCGTGAGTTCGTCGGTTTCGAACGATCCGCCCAGCACTGGCGGTGTGGCAAGTGCAAAAACGGCATTTTCAGGTAACGGAGTTTCCAGCAACGGCGCCATCAGCAGCAGCGAAAAATAATCGGTAATGAATTCGGGATCGGCAAGCACCGTGCGAAACTCATCAAAGTCCGAGGCAATGTGCTCCAGTTCACCGTCGTTGGTGTCCAGAAACAGAATATGACCGGTTTCAGGTTCAAGCAAAAAGCAGTCTGCCGTTTTGGTGACAAGCAGCACTTCGACCTGATCTGGCAGCAGCCATTGCCAGTGATTCAGCAGCCTCGGCTGATCAAGATTGTCCGTGGCAATGGTCAGGTCGTTCAGATTCACGTGCGCTCCTTGCGTCGTTGGCGTGGCAGAAGTGTCGGGCCGCCTGCGTCCCTGCCGCGTGGTTATTATGACGATTGAATGCGCAGACGGTATTCTTCGTCATTCATGAAAATATATCTTACCGCATCGATCAGGCTCAGAAATACTGTGAGAGGCAACCAGATGAAACTGATAATCAGATACAGCAGCCCCATACCTATCTGGCCGTTATAAAAACGATGTGCGCCCAGCCAACCCAGGAAAATCGCCAGAAAAATGGCTATTTTACGGGAGCTTGCCTGGCGGGTCAGTTCTTCATCCTTGTTCTTGTATATCCAGATGCACACGATCGCCGTCACCACCAGGGCGACAAGTATCTTGACGGGATGGCGGGAGACGTATTCGGAAACGGTGTAATACAGGTCGGAAAAGTTATAGATGACCAGACCAGTGATGTCATGCAGCCACACAGCCAGCGCGGTGAACACGCCTTCGCCGAAGGTCAGGCCGATCAGGACAATGATAAAGACGATAATGGGCAGGAGAATTTTCTGGAGCATGGCAGCGGGTCTCGGTGGGCACTAAACGACCGTTTGGGATTTGCATTGCGAAATCGCATGACGGACGCGGGTTAATGAGGCAGTAAATCTGAGTCAGTAAACGTTAGATAAGCGAATGTTAGATAAGGATATATTCGCATAAAAACAAGGTTAGGCCAGGATGGTTGGGTGCATGGATGCTTCATTGCGTTTCGGGTACAAATACTGCATGCGCCCTGGACTGGCATCCTTAACCTGACTGGAACCATCACTGGCCAGCCAGCGGTATATTGCCAAGGCCATGGGCGTTCGCTGTGGCAGGCCGGGCGCCAGTGAGCACAATGGGCAGGTACATGGCCAAGTCGTTCTTTATACCGTCTGCGTCTGGCGCTTACGCATCGGCCAGTGTAAATACGTTTTTGCCAAAGGGCAGCGCCTGGCCGCGCAGCAAATGGCTGAGCACGCTTGCAGACCCCGGCGCCAGGGTAAAGCCCAGGGCTCCCTGGCCAATATTGAGCCACAGGTTACCATAACGGGTTGCATCAATAATGGGTTTGCCTTTTGGCGTAGCCGGGCGCAGCCCGGTCCAAAGCGTGGCCAGATCATAATTGCCCGCGTCGGGAAACAAATTGCGGGCTTCCTGCTTGAGCGCTTCAATACGCGAGGTATCGATGCGGCGGTTTAAGCCCACCATGTCGGCCATGCCGGCGATGCGCAGGCGCTCTCCCAGTCTTGCATAGACGACCTTGCGTTCATAATCGGTAATGCTGACCATCGGCGCGTCGGCAGCTCGCTCAATAGGCACGGTCAGGCTGTACCCTTTGAGTGGACTGACCGGTACCGCAATGCCCAGCGGTTTGAGCAGCGCTGTGCTGTCGCATGCCAGTGCCACCACAATATGATCCGGAGTCAGGTGTTCTCCGGCCGTTGTCTGCACGCTCACCTTGCGATTGCTGTCTGCCGCAAGTCGGCTGACGGTGGTATTGAACCGGAAGGTGACGCCGCGCTGCTGCAAAATATTTTTCAAGGCTACGGCAAGCTGGAAGCAGTCTGCACTTTCTTCGCTTTCGGTAAAGATGCCGCCGCTCAGGTGATCCCGCATACGCAGCAGGGCCGGCTCCAGCGATAGGCATTCTTCGACAGACATGGCGCGTTGCTCGCAGCCCAATGAACGTTGAAAGTCCAGTTGTTCGACGGCATGCTCGAAAGAATCGCGGCTGCGATGCACGACCAGCTTGCCCGCCCGCTTATGGTCAAAGGAGATGGCCTCCTGTTGCATCATTTGGTGATACAGGTCGCGGCTGAGAAATGACAGCGCAAGCAGTTCGCGCGTCGTCTGGTTACTTTGAGCCGCATTGCAGGCTTTGACGAAACGCACGTTCCAGCACAGGGTGGCAGGATCCAGGCTGGGACGAAAACGCAGGGGCGAGTTGCGATCCAGCAGCCATTTGGGTACATGACTCATGACGCCCGGACCAGCCAGTGGCGCAACATAACTGTATGACAGTTGCGCCCCGTTGGCAAAGCTGGTCTCCAGCGCAACATCGTTGTTTCTCTCAATCACAGTGACGTTAAAGCCGTCCCGGTTGAGATAGTAAGCAGTTGTCAGCCCGATGATGCCGGCCCCGAGTACCAGAACGTCCATAATTTTTCCGTCAGTATGAAAAGGCATTGGTTCTATTGCCAAGGCCCGGATCAGGCCGGCCAGTGAAGACCAATAATGCAATTATAAGGAATTCAGCCAGTCAATATCGGCCTGGGTGAATCCGGCCGCCATTCTAGCCTGGACATTAAAGGGCCCGCGAGGCTTGCCAACGCGATAGGTATCGATCAGTGCTGCATAAGCGGCAACGGGCTCCTTGTTTTGCTGCTCGCAGCAGTACAGATACCAGCGATTGCCGGTTTTGACATGGCCGATTTCATCGCGCAGGATAATATCCAGAATATCAACGCCGCGGTTGTCGTTGACGGCCCGCAACTTGTTCTGAATAGCCGGGGATACATCCAGGCCGCGCGCCTCCAGGGTGCGGGGCACCAATGCAAGCCTGGCCAGAATGTCGTCGGCGGTTTTTTCGGCCATGTCCCATAAACCATTATGGGCCGCAAAATCGCCATACTGATAGCCCGACGAGGCCAGGTGCCCCCGCACGAGTGAAAAGTGATAGGCCTCTTCCCGGGCGACCTGCAGCCAGTCGTAGTAGAAATCATCGGGCATGCCGGGAAAGCGCCAGATGATATCCAGCGCCAGGTTGATCGCATTAAATTCAATATGGGCAATGGAATGCATGAGCGCCGCTTTTCCCTGTTGCGTCTGCGTCGAGCGTATCGATACCTCGCGCGGGTCCACCAATTGCGGCCGTTGCGGACGACCCGGCAGTGGCCGCGTCGGTTGCAGGATCAGATCGGCGCACACGGGCAGGGTGGATACCAACTGGTCAACAGCGGTGATTTTTTTGCAGGGGTCGGGCTCGGCCAGGGCATCCAGTGCGGCCTGACGAAGCGATGGGTACACAGCAGACGTGACAGCAGAGCACGTGACAGGAGAGGGCATGTCGGTTTACAAACAACGGGTTTACCAAAACCTCTATTTTAGTCAATGGCAGGCAATGGTATAGTCTTGTTTTGACTTTCACAGGAAAACTCATGTCTTCTTCTGCTCGCATTGTCTTTCTGGATCGGGCCACGTTGCCCGATTTTATCGCGCTCAAGGCGTTTGAGTTCGAGCATGAAGTGACCGCCTACGACCAGACCGCGCCGGCCGACGTTGCCCAGCGGATTCGGAACGCGCAAATCGTGATTACCAACAAGGTGCCGGTTTCGGCGCAAGACGTGGCGCAGGCCAGCGAGCTCAAACTGGTGGCAGTGGCAGCCACCGGGACCAATATCGTTGACATTGAAGCATGCCGCAGCAAGGGTATTGTTGTGACCAATATTCGCAACTATGCGGTCAATACCGTGCCCGAGCATACACTCGCATTGATTTTCGCACTGCGGCGCAGTTTGCTTGCCTATCACCGTTCGGTCGGTCAGGGACGCTGGGCGCAAAGCGGCCAGTTTTGCTATTTTGATTATCCGGTCAGCGATCTGGCCGATAGCACTATCGGTATTTTCGGTTCCGGCGCGCTTGGCAGTGCGGTTGCCAGCCGTGCCCAGGCATTGGGCATGAAGGTGCTGTTTGCCGCTCGCAAGGGAGAGACAGACGTAAAGCAAACGCATACTCCCTTTGAAGAGGTAATCGCACAGGCTGATATCCTCTCCCTGCACCTGCCGCTGACCCCGGCAACCCGTCATATGATTGGCGCGGCAGAGTTGGCGAAAATGAAACCGACCGCTATTTTGATCAACACGGCCAGAGGTGGCCTGGTGGACGAAGCCGCACTGGCAGACGCCCTGGAAAACAACAGTATCGGCGGCGCGGGTTTTGATGTCGTGACCCAGGAACCCATGCCCGATACGCATCCATTCATGCGCCTGATGAACCGACCGGATTTTATCCTGACACCGCATGTCGCTTGGGCCAGCCGCCAGGCGATTCAATCGCTGGCGGACCAGTTGGTGGACAACATCAATGCGTTCGTCCGTAACGATATCCGCAATCAGGTTTGATTCGGATACATCAGTCGCGTGTGCTTACAGCTTATACCTTTAATAGGTAGAAATACGCGTTGTCATAACGCTGAATATTTTCAATAATGATCAGGATACGGAACTATCCGTACAGCAAATAATAATAAGCAGAGTGGGAGCATGGCAGAAACAACAACGCTATATGGCGACTTTGACTACATCATTGCAGGTGCCGGTTCGGCCGGCTGCCTGCTGGCCAACCGCTTGTCTGCAGACCCTTCCTGCAAAGTGCTGCTGCTGGAGGCCGGCGGTGACGATAAATGGCGCTGGTTGCATATTCCTGTCGGCTATCTCTATTGCATCGGCAACCCTAATACCGATTGGTGCTTTACCACGCATCCCGACGCCGGGCTCAACGGCCGCAGTATTGCCTATCCGCGAGGCCGCGTGCTTGGTGGCAGTTCCGCCATCAATGGCATGATCTACATGCGTGGGCAAAAAGAGGATTACGATGGCTGGCGCGACGCCGGCAACCCGGGCTGGGGCTGGGACGACGTGCTGCCGCTATTTAAAAAATTCGAACATCATTACCTGGGCGATACGGCGTTCCATGGTGGCCGGGGCGAGCTGCGTGTCGAGCAGCAGCGTTTACGCTGGGATATCCTGGATGCCTTTCGCCAGGCAGCCGAACAGGCGGGCATTGCCCAAATAGATGATTTCAATCGTGGCGATAATGAAGGCTCTTCTTATTTTCACGTTACCCAGAAAAAAGGTGTGCGTTTCAGTGCGTCCACGGCATTCCTGAAGCCGATCAAGGAGCGCAGCAACCTTACCGTTATCACAAATGCAATGATCGACCGGGTCAACTTTACAGACCGCACGGCCCAGGGCTTGCGCTTTCGCCATAACGATCATTTTTTCCATGCCAATGCCCGCCGTGAAGTCATTCTCAGCGCCGGTGCCATCGGCTCGGTGCAAATTCTCCAGCGCTCCGGTGTGGGGGCAGGCGATCTCATGAAGTCGCTGGGCATCCCGCTGGTTCATCATTTGCCGGGGGTGGGACGCAACCTGCAGGATCATCTGCAGTTGCGCATGATATACAAGGTAAACAAGGTGCGCACGCTCAATACGATGATGCAGTCACCGCTAGCCAAAGCCTACATGGGCCTGCAGTATGCCTTTATGAAAAAGGGGCCGTTGACGATGGCGCCGTCACAACTGGGTATTTTCGCGCGTTCTTCTCCCAGGCAACAACGCGCCAATGTCGAATATCATGTACAGCCGCTATCGCTGGAAAAATTCGGCGACGGCCTGCATCCGTTTCCTGCCTTTACTGCCTCTGTATGCAACATCCGGCCAACCAGCCGCGGTATGGTGAGCATTGTGTCTCCGTCGCTTGAAGACCGGCCTGATATTCTGTGCAATTATCTGAGCACCGACGAAGATGTCCAGGTTGCCCTGGAGAGCATCCGACTGACACGGCGTATCGCCGATCAGGCTGCGCTAGAAAAATATACGCCTCAGGAGTTCCGGCCGGGCCCGCTGGCCAAGACCGACGACGATCTTATAAGGGCGGCCAGCGATATCGGCACGACCATTTTTCACCCGGTGGGCACCTGCAAGATGGGCGCCGATGACATGTCTGTGGTCGACGCCAATTTGTGCGTGCATGGGGTCAACAGGCTGCGTGTGATCGATGCTTCTGTCATGCCAACCATCACTTCGGGAAATACGAACGCGCCGGCCATGCTGATTGCCGAAAAAGGCGCCCAGCTGATATTGGCCGCTCGCTGACGGCGCGTCCGTCTGGGCGGGGTGCCAAACAACCGGGTTTTGTTCAGACCGCAGCAAATCGTGGCGTCCGATAGGCGCACCTGGGTATATCAATAATCATTAATCAATAATAATTAATAATCAATAAACAGGTCCAGGTATATTGTCACTTACCGGCTATCGTCTGACTGCCTTTGTGCAGTCACTTATATTATTTGCCTATATGAACATGCCTGTCTGAAATAACAGGCACTGCCGATCCCCGACCATGCACATGCCAGGCCTTCGGGCGCAGCGGGCATGCGCGCCATCGTTACAACCACAGCACCGCTTTTGCATCCGGGTTTATATCCACGATCTATAAATAAAGACATATTTATTCGTTCTGAATCCTGAGACGAGCCGATAAGATAAAGCCTCATCGAAGTAGGCTGGCCCGCATATCGGGTGCAGCACTACACCTTGGACGGATAAATTATGGCTTTTCACTCTGCGCAAACGCAAGCATCGGTTTTTGAACGCCCGATCCTGTGGGCGCCGCCAAAGCGTGCTATTGATTCGGCTGCACTGGACGAAAAATACCGGCAGTTGCGGGAACGCCTGCTTGATATCGCGCGAACCCACCAGCACACGCGCCTGGCCTCCAGTCTGTCGGCGGAAGATATGGTTATTACAGACGTGATATTACGTGAGGCAGGACAAAGCGAACAATATCAGGATATCGCCGCGCATATCGATATATTCACACTGGAGACCGGCCGTCTGCCGGCAGAAACGCTTACGCTGCTGGACCAGATCCAGACCCGTTACGGTACACGACTGGCTATTTATACACCCGATCAATCGGCCGTGCAGGCGTATGTCGATCAGTTCGGTATGAATGGTTTTTACGAAAGTTTGCAGGCGCGTCGCCAGTGCTGTGACATTCGCAAAGTAGTGCCGCTGGCGGCTGCACTGGCCAATGCCGACGCCTGGATCACCGGCCAGCGTCGTGAACAATCAGTCACGCGCAGTGATCTGCATTTGCATGAACAGGACGAGGCCCGAGGGATCAGCAAATACAACCCACTATTTGACTGGTCCGAGCAGGAAATCTGGGCGTATGTGGAGCAATATTCGGTGCCGGTAAACGCATTGCATTACCAGGGGTATCCAAGTATCGGCTGCGATCCCTGTACCAAGGCGATCCGTGTGGGAGAAGACCCGCGTGCCGGTCGCTGGTGGTGGGAAAACCAGGACAGCCGCGAATGCGGTCTGCACGTTCACAATTGACATTGCTGCAGCGGCAATGAGACAAACACATTATCAGGGAAACACATTGGCTATGGATACATTATCCGGTTCGATCAATCATCACCCGGCTCATCTGCATACCGGGCATTTGAAGCGCCTTGAAGCCGAGTCCATTTATATTATTCGGGAAGTCTATGCGCAAAGCCGGTCACCCGCCTTGCTGTTTTCGGGCGGCAAAGACTCGGTGGTCATGCTGCACCTGGCCCGCAAGGCGTTTCGCCTCGGAAAGCGGCCTTCATCATTGCCTTTTTCGCTGGTCCATATTGATACCGGCCATAATTTTCCGGAAGTCATCCGCTTTCGGGATGAGTTGGTCGCACAGCACGGATTCACGCTGGTAGTGGGGCACGTGGAAGACTCCATTCGCAAGGGAACCGTCAAGCTGCGTCGTGTCACGGATTCGCGCAATGCCGCGCAGGCCGTGACGCTGCTCGAAACGATTGAAGCGCATGGCTTTGATGCGCTCATGGGCGGGGCGCGGCGTGACGAAGAAAAAGCCCGGGCCAAGGAACGTATTTTCTCCTTTCGCGATGAGTTCGGCCAATGGGATCCCAAGGCGCAGCGCCCGGAGTTGTGGGAACTGTATAACGCCCGTGTTCATCCAGGCGAGCAGATTCGCGTGTTCCCCATTTCGAACTGGACTGAGCTGGACATCTGGCAATACATCGAACAGGAAAATCTGGCCCTGCCCGATATTTATTACGCACACGATCGGGAGATCGTACGTCGCAATGACATGCTGGTCCCTGTTACGCCGCTGACGCCAAAGCAGGAAACCGAGCGCAGCGAAGTGGTCAGTGTCCGCTTCAGAACGGTCGGCGATATCAGTTGCACCTGCCCGGTCGCCAGCACGGCTGCTACACCGGCAGATATTATCCGGGAAACGGCCATCGCCGAGATTACCGAAAGAGGGGCTACGCGCATGGATGATCAGCTTAGCGAAGCATCCATGGAAAAACGCAAAAAAGAAGGCTATTTCTGAATAGCCAGGAATCACATATATGACAAATGAAAATACAAACGGACTGTTGCGCTTTATTACCGCAGGTTCGGTCGATGATGGGAAAAGTACGCTTATCGGACGGTTGCTGTTTGACAGCAAAGCGGTGTTAAGCGATCAGTTGCTGGCTGTGCGCAATGCCAAACACAAGCGTACGATTGGCGAGCAGATTGATTTTTCACTGCTGACCGACGGGCTGGAAGCAGAACGGGAGCAGGGTATTACGATTGATGTTGCCTATCGCTACTTTTCGACAGCAAAGCGCAAGTTCATTATTGCCGATACGCCAGGCCACGAACAATACACGCGTAATATGGTAACCGGTGCTTCGACAGCCGATGCTGCCGTGGTGCTGATTGACCCGGTGCGTGCCCTGGATGCGCAGGACAATGTGACTTTGCTGGCGCAAACCCGCCGGCACAGTGCTTTGTTGCGGTTGCTTGGCATCAGGCATATCGTGGTGGCCGTCAACAAAATGGATCTGATCGGTTTCGATCAACAACGGTTTGAGAAAATCTGTGATGCCTATGCACAATTGGCCACTCAACTTGGCCTGACTGACGTGCATTACATCCCGGTGTCGGCACTGGGAGGCGACAATGTCGTCACGCGCAGCGAAAACATGCCTTGGTATCAAGGGCAACCGCTGCTGTCGATACTGGAGTCGCTAGAGCTGGCCCAGCCAGGCGAGAGTAACCCTGCGGCTCTGCGGTTTCCGGTGCAACTGGTCGTGCGCCAGGATGGTAGCCAGGCAGATGATTTTCGCGGCTATATGGGCAAAGTTGCCGGCGGGCGGATCTCTGTCGGACAGACGCTCAGGGTGCTGCCTGGCAACCAGACGGGTATCGTCAAGGAAATACTGAGCCCGGACGGCGAAGTATCCACTGCGGTGTCGGGCGACGTTCTGACAATCAGCCTGGACCGGGATATCGATGTGTCGCGGGGTGATATCTTTGTTTCTGCTGACGCGCAGATCGAGGCGACGCGTGATATCCATGCAGATCTCTGCTGGTTTGATGCCGACCCGCTGGAACTCAAACGCAAGTACCTGTTGCGTCATACATTTGCCAGCATTCCGGTCAGGATCAACCGCATCAATAAAGTGCTGGATGTAAAAACACTGCTCAGCGAAACCGGCAGCGATCAATTGCGCCTGAACGATATTGGTGAGGTCCAGCTCACGCTGCAAAAGCCGCTGGTGAGCGACAGCTATGATGACAACGCCGTCACCGGATCCTTTATTCTGATTGACGAGGTCAGCAACAACACGGTTGCGGCCGGCATCATCAAGGCAGTGGCGGCACCGGCCTGATAGCGCTTTGGGCCGGGGTTTATCCTGCAGGGCGCATGATTAACGCATCTGCAGCGTGCATGACAGACACGCTGCCGCTCGGGTATGGTAGCACCAGTACATTGTAAAAA
The DNA here is from genome assembly GCF_004217095.1 of Advenella incenata. GTDB lineage: Bacteria > Pseudomonadota > Gammaproteobacteria > Burkholderiales > Burkholderiaceae_B > Advenella > Advenella incenata. The sequence goes on from NZ_SHKO01000004.1 coordinate 12,710, forward strand.
ATGGCTTGAAAAAACCGGTTCTATTTTGAACGGCACCCCAGACGTTGGACTCAATAGTCAACCTTTGGCGGTGCTTTTTTTGCCCAGGTCCCTATTGGTCCCAGATGAGTGCTCATAAGGCGTGACAAATACTATAGCCAGTATCAAACGCGGGCGTAGCAATCTGGAATTGACCTCAGGACTCAGAGCGCATAGCTGCAAGCGGGCACCAGGGTGATAACAGTATAAAACCGCTACGAGCTTGGCCCGGCCACGGTAATGTATTCAAAGAATCTATTTTGCTTTATAAGCAAGAACACCAATTGCTCAGACCCTGCGGCGCTGTTGTCGGCTTGCCCAGGTTTGTTGTCTCAATTTGTGCCGGATTAGAGCGCGCTGCAACTGCGCTGCCGGCGCCGTCCGGGATATCACCGGATCGGATAAAGCCGCTCGAATATTCAAGCGGCAGCCGATGTTTTGTTTCGGGTAAAGACGGCCATTTTCCGCGGCTTGACATAAACGGTGTCGCCCGGGTTCAATCCGAGCAGCCGGTAACGTTCGCGCGTCATCACCACTTCAATGGGGTCGGCAGAGCCTGCGCGAGCAAGTTCCAGCCGCACAACCGGGCCGATGGCATGCACATGTTCTATCGTTCCCCGGTCCAGTGCATTGCTGGCGTCCTGGGTCAGTTCAATATCGTGCGGGCGGATGTAGGCAGTCACTTCGTCGCCGATGTTGCCTTGGATATTGCCCGGCGCCAGGGGTTGAGCATAGTCTCCCCGGGTGAATTGTTCATCCTGGATGCGACCGTGAAACAGATTGACGTCGCCCAGAAACTGGGTGACAAATGCGCTGGCCGGATGTTCATAGATCTCGTCGGGCGTACCCACTTGCTCTATCCGGCCATGGTTCATGACGACGACCCGATCAGAGACTTCCAGCGCTTCTTCCTGGTCATGCGTGACGAAGATACTGGTCAGATGGATCTCGTCATGCAATTGCCGCAGCCAGCGCCGCAGATCCTTGCGAACCCGGGCATCCAGCGCCCCAAAGGGTTCGTCCAGCAACAGCACTTGCGGTTCGACGGCCAGCGAGCGGGCAAGTGCGATCCGCTGACGCTGTCCGCCGGACAACTGACTAGGATAGGCGTCGGCCAGCCAGTCCAGTTGCACCATTTTCAGCAAACGATGCACCTTGTCGTGAATTTGTGCTTTCGATGGCCGGATACGCCGTGGCTTGACGTTCAGCCCGAAAGCAATATTATCGAATACAGTCATGTGGCGAAATAGCGCATAGTGCTGGAATACGAAGCCGATGCCGCGCTCGGTGACGTGCTTGTCGGTGGCATCGACCCCCTCGAACAGCAACTGACCTGAATCGGCTTGTTCCAGTCCGGCCACGATTTTGAGCAGCGTTGTTTTACCGCAGCCAGACGGCCCCAGCAGCGCCAGCAATTGGCCGCTGTGGATCTGCAGACTGATATCGGCCAGTGCAGTAAAGTCACCAAACGTTTTTGTGACATGACGAACTTCAATGCTCACAATAAATTCCTTGTTCTATTTGCAGGGGCGATGGTCGCCGCATTGTGAATAATCGAGCTGCAGCCGCGCTGGCCGAAACCGCTAGTGGGGCTGCTTGCCTCATGTTGCATTTATCGCGGTGGCAGCGCCGATGCGGCTATCGGCAGCCGCCTGCACCGGGTTGCCGCTGCGCCGTAGCGATTGCTGGTGAGAGCGGTGCTGACGCCATTCGATGATGGATTTGAGGATCAATGTCACGATGGCCAGCAGCGCCAGCACCGAGGCGCACACAAACGCGCCGGCGATATTGAATTCGTTATAGAGAATCTCCACGTGCAGGGGGATGGTATTGGTGACCCCTCGTATGTGTCCGGAAATAACGCTGACGGCGCCAAATTCGCCCATGGCCCGGGCGTTGGTGAGGATCACGCCGTACAGCAATCCCCATTTGATATTGGGCAACGTCACATGCCATAGCGTCTGCAGGCTGCCGGCGCCCAGCACCAATGCGGCCTGTTCTTCATCGGCGCCCTGGGCCTGCATCAGCGGAATGAGTTCGCGGGCAACAAAAGGGAAAGTGACAAAGGTGGTCGCCAGCACAATACCGGGGACGGCAAAAATAATTTTCAGATCATGCGCATCCAGCCATACGCCCAATGCAGTCTGGTTGCCAAAGAGCAGTAAATACATCAGACCGGCAACGACAGGCGACACTGAGAATGGCAGATCGATCAAAGTGATCAGAAAGCTCTTGCCGCGAAAATTGAAGCGGGCGATGGCCCATGCGGCGGCCACGCCGAAAATGACATTCAGTGGCACGGCAATGGCAGCCGTCAGTAGCGTCAGGGAAATGGCCGACAGGGCGTCCGATTCGCTCAAGGTGTCCCGGTAGAAGGCCCAGCCCCTGCTGAATGCTTCGGCAAATACCAATAACATGGGCAAGGCGATAAACAGCACAATGAAGACAAGTGCAATAGCCGTCAGCAGAATGCGTATCCAGGATTTTTCGGTCCGGCGAAAATGGGTGTTCATCTTGCAGCCTTCAGTTCATGCCGTTACGTTGATTATTCCAGCGCTGAACCAGATTGATCAGCAACAGGACCAGAAAGGAAATCATCAGCATAAGCACGGCCAACGCGGTCGCACCGGTGTAGTCCGATTGTTCCAGCTTGGCAGTAATCAGCAGCGGTGTGATTTCCGACACCATGGGAATATTGCCTGCGATAAAAATCACTGAGCCGTATTCTCCGGCAGCCCGGGCAAAGGCCATGGCGGCGCCAGTGAGCAGGGCCGGGGCAATGGCTGGGAAGATAACCTTGGCAAAGATTTGCCAGCGATTGGCGCCAAGGCAGGTGGCGGCATCTTCCAGTTCTGGCTCCAGATCCTCCAGTACCGGCTGGATGGTCCGGACAATAAACGGCAGGCTGATAAAGATCAGAGCAATGACAATACCGGTTGGCGTATAGGCAATCCGGATGCCCAGCGAGGCGAACAGGCTGCCCAGCAGGCCGTTGGGCGCATATAGGGTCGTTAGTGCAATGCCGGCTACAGCAGTGGGTAGAGCAAAGGGCAGGTCGATAAACGCATCGATGATCTTTTTTCCTGGGAAAGTGTATCTGACCAATACCCAGGCGGTGACCAGGCCGAAGACGATATTGATCAGAACCGCAATCAACGACGTGCCGAAGGTCACATATAGTGAGTGAATCACACGTTCGTTCAAAATGGTTTTTAGAAAGCCTTCGACCCCGGATTGGGCCGCCCAGCCAAACAGGACGGCAAACGGAATCAGCACAATCAGGCTGAGCCAGAAAAGGGTGATGCCCAGCGTTACTCCAAAGCCGGGCAATACCGAATATTGTTTTTTAAGCAGCGTCATTGCAGCACGTTAATAGAAAAAGACATTATTTCTTCAGATAGATCTGGTCGAAAATAGCGCCGTCGGCAAAATGTTTTTGGTTGGCTGCATCCCAGCCGCCCAGGTCAGCAATGGAGACGGTTTTCAGCGGCGGAAACAGCTTGCCTGCTTCTGCGGCCAGGCTCGGATCGGTGGGGCGGTAGAAATTTTTGATGGCGATGCGCTGCGCTTCGGGCGTATACAGGAAATTCAAATACGCGCTGGCCACTTCACGGGTGCCGCGCTTGTCGACCACCTTGTCGACAACGGCCACCGGCGGCTCGGCCAGTACCGACAGAGAAGGCACGACGATATCAAACTGCCCCTTGCCCAATTCCTTTTGGGCCAGAAAGGCCTCGTTTTCCCAGGCCAGCAGCACGTCACCGATCTGGCGCTGCACGAAAGTCAGGGTTGAGCCGCGTGCGCCCGAGTCCAGCACAGGCACGTGGCTGTACAGGTCTTTCAGGTATTGTTTCGCCGATTCTTCAGTACCCCCTGGCTGCGCCTTGGCCCAGGCATACGCTGCCAGATAGTTCCAGCGCGCGCCGCCCGATGTCTTGGGATTGGGGGTGATCACTTGCACGTCCGGTTTGATCAGGTCGCCCCAGTCGCGGATGCCCTTTGGGTTACCTTTGCGCACCAGAAACACAATCGTGGAGGTGAAGGGCGTGCTGTTGTGCGGGAATTTGGTCTCCCAGTCTGCGTTGATACGCTTGCTTTTGCGCGCGATATTGTTAATGTCGATTGCCAGCGCCAGGGTGACCACATCGGCATCCAGGCCGTTGTCAACGGAACGGGCCTGGGAGCCCGAGCCGCCGTGAGATTGCTTGATGGTCAGCTTGTCGCCGGTTTTCTCCTGCCATTGCTTGGCGAAAATGCCATCAATTTCCTGATACAGTTCGCGGGTGGGATCGTAAGAGACGTTCAGTAAGGTGAGGTCCTTGGCCTGCGCCGCAGACAAAAGGGCGGAGAGCGAGACGGCAGCAATTGAGACGCTGCGAATAAGGGTGGAAAGGGTAGTCATGTGCGGCCTGTGTCTGTCAAAATCGGAAGGAAGCAATAATGCAAGTGAGTTCAGTGTAGAGAAGCCGGCCGCCGACACGAACGATTAAATTCTGATAATGATATGCATCTGAACAATATAAAAGCGCGTTCGGTAAAGCTGCAGATATATACCTTTGCCCGCAAGATCTGCGCCACGCTTGGATTTATTTCGTTTGTGATCAGAAGAAAGGAATGAAAAAATAAAGCCCGCGATTGCGGGCTTGGAAAATCAGGTAATAAGTTTATAAACCAATGTACTAGTTGTCAGGGGCGCACGGACCTGGCCGTGCGCTATATCGCGTGCTATATGTCCAGCAACTCTTCGGGGTTTTTTTCACGATGCTGTTCGACGCTAACCTGGCCAATACGACGACCGTCCAGGGCCACGACCTTGAAGACGGTTTTGATCTGGCCATGTTCCAGTTCGAATACATCGCCCGGCTCGGCCAGCCGATCAAACTGTCGCAGCAGGTAGCCGGCAAGCGTGGCGGTTTCTTCGTTGTCGTCGTACAGTCCGTCGATGTTCAGGATCTGCTCCAGGTGACGCAGATCGGCGGCGCCATCGATCATCCAGCGTCCTTCGCCCAGCTCCACAATGTCGGGGGTTTCGTCTTCGTCCGGGAATTCACCGGCGATTGCTTCGAACACGTCCATCGGGGTAACCAGGCCTTCGATCGCGCCGAATTCGTCGGTGATTACGACCAACTGGCCACGACTTTCCTTGAGTGTTTGGATCAGCGTCAGGATGTTGATGGACTCGGGCACCACCAGCGGTTTGCGCAGTTTTTTGACATTGATCCGGCCTTCGGTAAGAATATCTGCAATCAGATCACGTGCCCGACCGACGCCGATTATTTCATCCAGCGCACCGCGGCAGATCGGAAAGAAGGTATGGGGCGTGTTGATGATTTCATCGCGGATCTTGTTGATGTCATCCTCTATGTTGATCCATGAAATATCCGCACGCGGCGTCATGATCGAATGGATGCTGCGGTCGGCAAGCGTAAGCACGCCGCTGACCATATACCGTTCTTCGTCTTCGAAAACAACGGGTTGTTCGGCTTCCTGGTTAGGGTTTTCCATATGCGCTTCATCGGGCGGGCGTTTGCCCAGCATGCGCAAAATCCCTTCGGCCGTACGCTCGCGCATGGGGCGGGTGGCTTCGGTGCGCTTGATGCTATGGCGCGCGATCTGGTTGAAGATTTCAATCATGACAGAGAAGCCGATGGCCGCATACAGATAGCCCTTGGGCACTTTGAAGCCGAAACCTTCGGCCAGCAGCGAGAAGCCGATCATAAGCAGGAAACCCAGGCACAGCACAACAACGGTCGGATGCTGGTTGACAAAGTTGGTCAAGGGCTTGGATGCAACCAGCATGACCGCCATGGCGATGATCACAGCGGCAAACATGACCGGCAGATGATCGACCATACCAACCGCGGTGATAATCGAGTCCAGGGAAAAGATGGCATCCAGGGCGATGATCTGTGTGACAATCACGCCAAAGCTGGCATAGACGCGCGGGCCGCTAGAGGCTCTGGTCTTGCCTTCAAGTCGCTCGTGCAATTCGAGGGTACCCTTGAATAGCAGAAAAAAACCACCGGAGATCAGGATCAGGTCCCGGCCCGAGAATGACAGCGCGTAAATGGAAAACAACGGCGCGGTCAGTTTGATCAGCCAGGACATGACCGACAGCAGCATGAGCCGCATGATCAGGGCCAGGGCAAGTCCGGTAATGCGAGCTTTGTCACGCTGCTTGGGGGGAAGTTTATCGACGAGAATGGCAATAAAGACAAGGTTGTCTATGCCCAGCACCAACTCCAGAACAATCAGTGTAATCAAGCCTACCCATATATTTGGGTCAAGCAACAGCTCCATCAAGGGACTCCAGTTATTTAGATCATCAAATAGTAGCAGATAAATCCTCGGGTTTTCAGGTCCTTGCGAGCGCAATAATTATTACATTTATGCACGCAGTGATTGACAGAATCCCCGCCAGTTAAGGTAAAGTGACTCTTTTTTGCGGAATGCTGCGTCCGATGGTCGCGCAGTGCAGTGCACAAATCAGGTACAGGAGTGTGAATGGACTGGGGTCAGGAATTAAAGGATAGTGCCTTCTGGCTTATACAGGCCTATGTGATTTCATTTGTCGCTATCGTGGCCACCGGGTGGCTGCTGACCCGCTATACCCACTGGGGGCGGCAATTCTGGAAGCTGGCCGGCGACTATTTCAATCCCCGGCGCTCAGTGCGTCCCATCGCGATGTTCAGCGTCATTCTGCTGCTCAGCCTGTCAGGCGTACGCGTCAGTGTGCTGTTTTCCAACTGGTACAACAGCATGTATACGGCGCTGCAAAAACTGGATGAGACCAGTTTCTGGATACAGATGGGCGTGTTTACCATTCTGGCCGGTATCCACATTATCCGCTCCCTGGTTACGTTCTATCTGCAGCAAGCCTTTACGATCAACTGGCGCGAATCGCTCAATGGCGTTTTCCTGAACAAATGGCTGTCGCACACCAGCTATTACCGTTCCCACTACCTCAGTACCCCGGCAGATAACCCGGATCAAAGGATTCAGCAGGATATCTCCAGCTTTGTGACGGTGTCGCTGGACCTGTGTCTGGGGGTGGTCAGTTCCCTGGTTTCGGCGGTTGCCTTTACCATTATCCTGTGGACCTTGTCCGGCGACATCACGCTGGCAGGGGTCACCATTCCGCGAGGCATGGTTTTTGCCCTGTTTATTTACATCCTGATCGCCACGGTATTTGCCTTCCGGATCGGCCGGCCCTTGATTCTGCTCAATTTCCTGGATGAAAAATTCAATGCGGACTATCGGTATTCCCTGGTCCGCGTGCGCGAATATGCCGAAAGTATCGCTTTTTACAAAGGCGAAAAAATCGAAATGGGCAAGCTGATGAGCCGTTTCAAGCAGATTATCAGCAATGTCTGGGCCATTGTGCATCGAAGCGTCAAGTTCCAGGGGTTCAACTTTTTTGTCTCGCAGACTGCGGTCATTTTTCCGTTTATTATTCAGGCGCCGCGTTTTTTCTCCGAGCAAATTACGCTGGGCGCCATGACCCAGAGTGCCCAGGCGTTTGGCACGCTGCATGACAATTTGTCGTTCTTCCGTAACGCGTACGATACCTTTGCCGGCTACAGGGCCACGTTGAATCGTCTGCACGGATTTCTCACCAATATTGAAAATGCCGACGCCTTGCCATTGCCCGATGTCCGGCAGGACGGCGACAAGGTTCTGCTTGAGGATGTGAGTATTCGCACGCCGCTGGGCCAGGAGCTGGTTAACGACCTGTCCCTGCGCGTGGAAAAAGGCCAGTCCTGGCTGCTGCAAGGCCCTTCCGGTTCGGGCAAGACAACCATACTGCGTGCCGTGGCCGGTCTGTGGCCATACTCCAGCGGCATGATCGTGCGTCCCGAGGACGATATTTTGTTCCTGTCGCAGAAGCCGTATGTGCCGGAAGGATCGCTGCTAGAGGCCCTTTATTACCCGCATGCGGTGCCGGCCGACGGCCTGGAAAAAGGGCAGCAGGCCCTGCTTGATGTTCACCTGGCTCATCTGCAATCGCGGATCGAGGAAACCGTCAGCTGGTCGCACACCTTGTCGCTGGGCGAGCAACAGCGGGTTGCCTTTGCCCGCTTGCTCCTGGCAGCGCCGTCTGCCGCCTTCATTGACGAGGCAACATCGGCAATGGACGAAGGCCTGGAAGACGCCATGTACCGTCTGGTTCACCAGCGCCTGCCAGATCTGAAACTGATCAGCGTCGGCCACCGCAGCACATTGATCCCGCAACACACGCATCTGTTGCATTTGAACGGTGACGGGACCTGGTACTCGCGCCCTATAGAGACGCCGCCGGCACCGGCGCAGGCCTGATTGCCGGGGAGATGATAATGGAACACGAACAGCCCGATATGCCCGACAACGCGAACAATACCCCAGCGGCGCAGCTGCGCGTGGACAACTGGGACGCGCTCAAAGACCACGCATCAACGGTGCGGCACGAAGTGTTCGTGATTGAACAACAGGTGCCGCCGGAACTGGAATTGGACGAGATGGATGCGCAATGCATTCATGCGGTCGCCTATGACGCGCAGCGCCGGCCGATAGCGACCGGACGGCTGTTGCCTGACGGCCATATCGGCCGCATGGCGGTGCGCAAGGTCGCAAGAGGCACGGGCATTGGTGGGCTGGTATTGCAACGCCTGATTCAGGCAGCGCGGGCGCGCGGCGATGCCGAGGTGGTGCTCAGCGCCCAGGTTCATGCCATGGGATTTTATGCGCGTTACGGATTCGTGGCCGAGGGTGATGTCTATATGGATGCCGGTATTGCCCATCGCACGATGAGCCTGCAACTGGCCTGACCGGGTTTTTTGACCGGCAGTGTGGCTACAAACTCAGCAATAGGCAAGGAACCGGGAGACTGCTCGCTTATGCACCCAGCATGGGGCTTAGCCATGACCACGGGCTGTGGGCGATAGCGGCGCCCATGATATAGATGAACGTGAGCACTGCAAGCACGGCAAACAGGACTTTTTGTCCGCGAGTGCGGGCCCGCTTGATCGCCATGGTGCCCAGGCCGATATAGAGCACCAGCCCGATCAGCTTGGCCACAATGAATGCCTGCATGCCGATGAAAGCCAGCAGATAGAGGCCACAGACCAACAATAGCGTGTCAATCACATGGGGCGCGATACGTACAAACGGCCGCGTCAGCAGCGCTGATCCCGAGATCGACCACCCGGCGCGCAAAATAAAAAACAGCAGACTCAGAATGGCGAGGGTCATGTGAGAATGTTTGACCATCAAATAACCGGACATACGGCAGCTTCCTGGTAAATACCTGACTTGCGGCAGATATATTGAGAGTAAAAGGTCGGCCTGGTGATCAATTGAGCGAACCCCAGGCTTTCCCGTGAATATGGCTGCGCCCATTTTACCTTGGATGAACGTAAATTCCGGTATAGTTGCAGCGCTGGCCTGTTCGTCTTCTATCCCGTCAGGCTGGTGTGACCGAACGGGGTAGCAGGTGCTCAAGGTAGCAGGTGTTCAACATGGAAGTAGAACTGGGCTGGAATGTTTTTCTCATTCTGTTTTTTGTGGCCATGCTGGCCGGTTTTGTGGATGCATTGGCCGGCGGCGGCGGGCTTATTGTCATTCCGGTCATGATGCTTATGGGCTTTCCGGTGCTCAATGTGCTGGCCACCAATAAACTGCAGGGTAGTGTCGGTACGCTTGCCTCATCACTGACCATGATGCGCCGCGGCGTCATCAATTTTCGTCAATTGCGCGTGCCCGCCCTGATGTCTTTTACGGGGGCGTGTCTGGGCACGGTGCTGATCCAGATGATCGATCCGAGTGTGCTCGACTTCCTGATTCCTCTTGTTCTGCTGGCCATTGGGCTGTATTTTCTGCTGACCCCCTCGGCGGGGCAGACCGAAAGGGCCGCACGCATCGGTTCCAAGCCCTTTGAGTTCGGCGTGGTGCCGGCCATTGGTTTTTATGACGGTTTTTTCGGGCCGGGCGCAGGTTCATTCTTTTCCCTGGCCAATATCACACTTCGCGGCATGCATATCGTCAAGGCGTCGGGGGCGGCACGCTTGTTCAACTTTGCCAGTAATGTCGCCTCGGTCGCGGTGTTTATTGTTGGCGGTCAGGTGCTGTGGCTCGTTGGCGCGGTCATGATCTGCGGCCAGATTATCGGATCGGTATCGGGCTCGGTGGTGGCGGTCAATCATGGGGCTCGCCTGATCCGACCGCTGATCGTGGTGGTTTGTTTTGCCATGGTTATTCGGTTTCTGCTGCAGCGGTTCTGGGGTTGAGCCAGCAGCAGGCAGGGGCGCCATGATTGTTTTGTCTTATCGGGCAGTGGCCTGTATTTGGACAAAGATGGCCGATTAATGTAATAGAATGGTGATAACCTAAAGCCCAGAGGCCCAGCGCGGGCCGGTGAGCAACTTATCCAATTTTAAAGAAATTACGCATGGCAACGAGAAAAAAATCAGCTAATACCCAGCAGTCGTCGCTGCCGCTGCCCGAACCCGGCCACGATTACGATCCGGATGTCCCTTCACGGGAAAATATACTCAGTTTGCTGCGTGGCGCAGACAAACCGCAACCCTTGCAGCAGCTTATCAATCACTTCAATCTGACCCGGCAGGGGGGCGTAGACGGCCTGGAAAAACGCCTGGCCGCCATGCAGCGTGACGGTCAACTGGACAATACGCCACTGGGCTGGCAGGTCACGGCAAAGCCCAAAGATTATGTGATTGGGCGTGTACAGGGACATCGCGATGGTTTTGGCTTTCTGATTCCTGAAGATGGCAGCCAGGATCTGTTCCTGTCTCCACGCGAAATGCTCAAGGTATTGCATGGCGACCGGGTACAGGTCAAACCCACCGGAGAATATCGCGGCAAGCCCGAAGGCACCATTGTTGAAGTGCTGGAACGCAGCACCAACCGGCTGGTAGGCCGTCTGCTGCAGGAGCAGGGCATATACGTGGTGGCGCCCGAAGACCAGCGCATTAAGCATGACATTCTGGTGCCCGCATCGGATGTAGGCGGCGCCCAGCATGGCCAGGTGGTCACGGTTGAAATCGTGCAACAGCCTACCCGCCATACTCAGCCGCTCGGACGCATTATCGAAGTGCTCGGAGAAATTGACGATCCGGGCATGGAAATTGAGATTGCGGTTCGCAAGTTTGATGTGCCTGTCGGCTTTTCCGAGGCGGCGCTGGCGCAGGCAGATGCACTGCCGGAAACCGTGATGCAGCGGGATCTGAATGGTCGCGTTGATCTGCGCGACGTGCCTTTTATTACGATTGACGGCGAGGACGCCCGCGACTTTGATGACGCGGTCTACTGCGAACCGGTCAATATCGGTACAGAACAACGGCGGCGCAAGGGATGGCGCCTGCTGGTGGCCATTGCCGATGTCAGTCATTATGTGCGTCCTGAAGACGCCATTGACACCGATGCACTGGCCCGCGGCACCAGCGTTTACTTTCCGCGGCGAGTTATCCCCATGCTGCCCGAGAAGCTGTCCAATGGACTCTGTTCGCTCAATCCGCAGGTAGATCGCCTGGTGCTGGTGTGCGATATGGTGATCCCGGCCACCGGCGCCAAGGCCGGCACGGTTGCTGCCTATCAATTCTATAATGCGGTCATCCATTCGCATGAACGCACTACTTATACTCAGATCTGGACAGCGCTGCAACAAATTGACGGGCCTACTGCCCGTGCTTTAAAACATGTGTTGCCGCATATCCAGGACTTGTATACGCTTTATCAACTGCTCGATGGCACCCGCAAGCAGCGCGGCGCGATGGATTTTGACACCATTGAAACCAAGATTATCAGCAACGAACTGGGCAAGATCGAGCAGATCGTCCCGCATGTGCGCAACGATGCACATAAGCTCATCGAAGAATGCATGCTGGCCGCCAATACCTGCGCGGCCGAGTTTGTCAAGGCCAACAAGCGCCTGAGTCTGTATCGTGTGCATGAAGGGCCGACACCGGAAAAACTGAAAAATCTGCGCGAGTATCTGCGCACGCTGGGCCTGTCCCTGGCCGGGGGCGACGAACCCAGCGGCAAGGATTACGCCGCGTTGCTCGACGCAGCACGGGCCCGCCCCGATTTTCAAATCATCCAGACTATGGCGCTGCGCTCCATGCAGCAGGCGATCTATAGTCCTGATGATGCCGGGCACTTCGGCCTGGCCTATCCCAGCTATACGCATTTTACGTCGCCGATCCGGCGCTACCCGGATCTGCTGACCCATCGTGTCATCAAGGCCATTTTGGCCAAGCGCGCTTATGTTCCGGAAACTGCCGGCGTGGCGTGGGTTGAAGGCGAGTCACGCCAGCAGCATGAACACGCTCTGTGGGAGAAGCTGGGGATTGTCCTGTCGGCTTACGAACGCCGGGCCGACGATGCCTCGCGCGATGTTGAAGCGTGGCTCAAATGCTGGTTCGTACGCGAGCATGTGGGTGAAGTATTCAGCGGCAAGGTCACCGGTGTCACCTCGTTTGGCCTGTTCATCACGCTCGATACGCTTTATGTCGAAGGGCTGGTGCACGTGTCAGAGTTGGGAACCGATTACTTCCAGTTCAATGAAAGCCTGAACGAATTGCGCGGCGAGCGCACGGGCAAGAAATACCGGCTGACAGACAGTGTGCAGGTGCAGGTGACACGCGTGGATCTGGAAGCGCGCCGCATCGAGTTTGCCCTGGTCAAAGGCATTACCTACGATTCTCTGCGCAAGGAAGCCCAGCGCCAGGATACACCGCCGCGACAACCCAAGCGGGCAGCCAAGCCCAAGCCGGCCGGCATCAAAAGCCGCGGACAGCAGGCGCTTGAGCGTCGGACCGCGGCAAAAAAAGCCGGCAAAAAGGCTGCACAGCCCGCCGGCAAGAAAGCATCCCGCCGTCGCTGATCAAGCACGATATCAGCGATCAGGCCATCAGGAGCCCGATGCGTGTATCCTCTCTGGATCAGCGCATCGGGTGGTAAATATATTGAGTTCAGGAACCTATTATGTCTAGCCGTCAGATACTGGCAGGATTTCATGCCGTGACTGCAAGAATGCGTCATGCAGCCGATTCCATCCGGGAAATTTATATAGAAGCGTCGCGCAGCGACAAACGCATGCAGAGCCTGGTTGACCTGGCCAAACAACACGAAATCAAGGTCATTCCCGTGTCGCCGGACCGGCTAGAAGGCCTGGCCAAAGGCGTGCGTCATCAGGGCGTGGTAGCGGTGGCGGATCCCAAACAGCTGGCAGTCAACGTCGACGATGTGCTCGATGTCATCACCGAGCCGGCGCATTTGCTGATTCTGGACGGCGTGACTGATCCGCACAATCTGGGCGCCTGTCTGCGTACTGCAGATGCGGCTGGCGTGCATGCGGTGATCGCACCGAAGGATCGGGCGGTCGGGCTGAACGCAACCGTGCAGCGGGTTGCCTGCGGCGCTGCCGATACCGTGCCCTATATCATGGTCACCAATCTGGCCAGAACGATGCGGGCGCTCAAGGACCGGGATATCTGGCTTGTCGGTACCGATGATGAGGCCTCCAGCGATATGCATGCGGTTGACGCCCGAAGCGCGGTGGCCTGGGTCATGGGCGCCGAGGGCGAGGGCCTGCGGAGACTGACACGGGAAACCTGTGACCAACTGGTCCGGATCCCGATGCTGGGGTCTGTCGAAAGCCTGAATGTAAGCGTTGCCAGTGCGGTGTGTCTGTTTGAGACTGTCCGTCAGAGAAAGTAATTTTTATCAGAGATGCAATATGAAGGAAAAACAGCTGACAACAACTGTGTTGCACGCCGATCGGCGTGATCGTATAGAGCATGGGGCCATTCATAAGCCCATCCATGTGTCGACCGAGTACGCCTATGCTGATGCGCGTGAACTGGCGGCGGTATTTCAGGGTAAGCCTGGATACACCTACGCCCGCCAGGGCACACCGACCACGGCGGCGCTTGAAAACAAAATTACCCTGCTGGAGCAGGGCAAAGGAACCGTCACTTTTGCCACTGGCATGGCTGCGCTAAGCGCTATCTTCCTGACGCTGCTGCGCAAGGGCGATCACCTTATTTCCAGCAGTTACATTTTCGGCAATACGAACAGCCTGCTGGGTACGTTGACGCAGTTCGGCATCGATATCACGTTTGTGGATCCGTCCGACGCGGCCAGCATCGGCTCGGCGATCCGGCCCGAAACCCGCATGGTGTTTGTTGAAACTATTGCCAATCCGGGAACCCAGATTGCCGATCTGGAGAATATTGGCTTGCTGTGTCGCGACCATAATTTGGTGTACGTCGTAGACAATACGCTGACATCGCCGTATCTGCTCAAGGGCCGCGATGTGCACGCGGCGCTGGTCATGAACTCGCTGTCAAAATATATTTGCGGCCATGGCAACGCCCTGGGCGGTTCCGTTACCAACACCGGGCTGTATGACTGGTCTACATATGCAAATATTTACGATGATTATAAAAAAGGCAGTTCTGACAGCTGGGGATTGACCCAGATTAAAAAGAAAGGGCTGCGTGATATGGGCGGGACCTTGTCAGCTGAGGCCGCGCATAAAATTGCAGTGGGCGCCGAAACGCTTGCCTTGCGTATGAATCAGGCTTGCTCCAATGCATTTGCGCTGGCCAGGTTTTTGCAATCCCATCCGGCAATTGCGAGCGTGCGTTATCCAGGGCTGGCCGATCACCCACAACATGAGTTGGCTACAAGGCTTTTTGGCGGCCGCTATGGCGCGCTACTGGGCGTAGAATTGATTGACGACATTGACTGTTTTGATTTTCTCAATGCGCTGGACGTTGTTATACTGGCAACGCATTTGGGCGATTCGCGGACCCTGTCGCTGCCGGTGGCGCATACCATTTATTATGAAATGGGTGCACAGCGGCGGGCGCAAATGGGGATCGGCGATAACCTGTTGCGAATCTCTGTGGGCATTGAAGATGAAGTTGATCTGATCAATGATTTTACTCAGGCGCTTGATCGCTGCATGGGGAAATAGACAAGGCAAAATTTGATTTTTGCACAGTGCCGGGGTGTATGAAAAAAAACACAATATTTCGTTTTTGATTGAAATTTGTTAAAAAGCTAATAAATATGCGGCTGTTGCCAGGTTTTTTTCTTGACAGCCATTCATTTAGAGGCGATTATATTCCGGATGAATTAACCATCATAATTTACTAACTTGGGGTTGTCTGAATGAACAAAACAGAACTCGTTGAATACATCGCTACCAAAGCAGATATCTCTAAAGCTGCTGCTGGCCGCTCTCTTGATGCCGTTATCGCTGCTGTTAAACAACAGCTGAAAAAAGGCGGTACCGTAACACTGGTTGGCTTCGGCACTTTTGCCGTTTCTACCCGCGCTGCTCGCACTGGCCGTAACCCACGCACTGGTGAAGCCATCAAAATCAAGAAAGCTAAAGTGCCTAAGTTCCGTCCAGGTAAAGCACTGAAAGACGCTGTCAACTAATTCAGCGTTGAGAGTGGGCCGCCGCTGCACAAGGCAGCGGGCTGGCCGCACACAAACAAAAAGCCGGTTGCTTGAAAAAGCAGTCGGCTTTTTGTTTGGTCGTTGTAGCGCCTTGTCGTTATTGGGCAAGCCAGATGTTTGAAACAATGTTTCGATTGCCGGATCGCCGTGCCCGATACCCATGTTCATATTGGCGTTTGCCGGAAAACGATTGTTTGCAAAGAAAAGTCTTTATTATTTTCGCCAGACTCAAGTATTATTTTGGCTAGCGTTAAGTTGTTGCATTGCCACGAGTCGGCCGTTGTCGATATCCGACATCTACAAATACTTAAATGGGGAACATTATGGCTGCAGGAAGCCTACTGGCGTTACTGGACGATATTGCAAGTGTGCTAGATGACGTGGCGCTGATGAGCAAGACCGCTGTCAAGGGATCGGCCGCGACATTCGACGATGTCGCCGTATTGGGCAAGACCGCCATGAAAAAAACGTCGGGCGTGTTGGGTGATGATCTGGCGCTGAATGCACAGCAGGTCACGGGAGTCAACCCTGATCGGGAACTGCCGGTTGTCTGGGCCGTGGCCAAAGGGTCGCTGCTCAATAAAGTGATTCTGGTGCCGGCTGCCTTGCTGATCAGCTATTTTGTTCCGTGGCTGATCCTGCCGCTGCTGATGCTCGGTGGTGCGTTCCTGTCATTCGAGGGAGCCGAGAAGGTCATTCATACGTTCTTTCACAAGGACAAAGAAAAGCAGGCAGGACAGGCGGTGCCGCAGGATGAAAAAACGAAAATCAGCGGAGCCGTCCGTACCGACTTCATTCTCTCTGCCGAAATTATCGTTATTTCGCTGGGCGTGGTGTCCAGTGAACCCATCATGACCCAGGTCATTATTCTGAGCGTGATTGCGCTGCTGATTACGGTCTTTGTCTATGGGCTGGTCGCCGGTATCGTCAAACTGGACGACCTTGGGCTGTACCTATCCGGTCTGCGCAGCAGTATCGCCCAAAAGGTGGGGCAGGGCATTCTCTGGCTTGCTCCCTATCTGATGAAATTGCTGTCCATTGTTGGAACCATTGCAATGTTCCTGGTTGGCGGCAGCATCATTTTGCACGGCATTCCCGGGGCCGAACATTGGCTCGAGTCGGTCTTGCCGTCAAATGGGGCCGGCATGCTGGGCGCTATCCTCACTTTACTGGTGCATTTTGTGATCGGCCTGATCGTGGGTCTGCTGATTGTTGCAGTAGTGTCACTTTTTCACAAAAAAGAGCATGCAGCGTAAAAAATGCTTGCATTGTCTTGGCGACCTCCTTATAATTTAATGCTTAGTTGATCGACGGGTGCTTAGCTCAGTTGGTAGAGCGGCGCCCTTACAAGGCGTAGGTCACAGGTTCGACCCCTGTAGCACCCACCAATCCGAAGGTCAATTACCAATACGAATTAAGGGTTTGCGAGTTTATCGTAAGCCCTTTTTTGTTTTGTGGCGTTGCTACATGACGTCGTTGTGCCGCCGCTACTACCAGAGGCATGTGGGGTGGAGTGTTCTGTGTGTTTTAGGAGAACGGCTTGGCCTACTATTACCGCCGCAACAGACGCTGCTCAGCACCGATAGCCATCGCGTGTGCCCAAGCCTATTTGGTGAACTTTTTTAAACTAAGAACACGTCCGCGCCCCGGCTGATAAAACGGTATAGAAACGGCTTGATCAGATCCATACGGCAACGCGGCGATCATAAATCCGGGCCATGAGTAAAAGTCATGAGTAAAGGCTATGAGACTTTCGCATCTTCTTGAGACGGTGTGCTCTGATGGTTTTTTCGCTTAACTTATTATCTCTTTTGCGCGCAGCAGGGCATGTTGCCCTGCGTTTCTGATCATCTGTTTCGCCTGCCCGGTCTTGCATCGGCCTTACCGTCCATCCCGGGCTGAGTGCAGGATCAACTGCCTCAGACTTGGTCGAACCAGCTTTTGAGCAGTTGCACCGATTCGGCGTCACCGCTTTGCGTATCGGGTCCCTGAATATCCATGACAGCATTCTGATCTACTGCGAACGATTGGTTGGCAATTTCTTCGGCACGGACCATAAACGCGTCACGGGCAGTGCCGGCTTTGGCGACAGCATCCAGGAAGGTGCTGAGCGATTCGCGGCCATGTTCATTCAACTTGTACATAGGTCAATCCTTCTGATAGGTGCAATAAGGTATATGCAGTCTAACATTAACCGGGATTGGATTAATCTGGTGTTACGTTCTTTTGCAGGACGGTCAGTAGCGAGGCGGCAACGTTCTTCAGATCGCGGTTCAGTGGTGTCACTTGCAGTTCGAAGCAGCCGGCCTTGCGCAGATGCCGGCGCAACTGTTGCAAAAATTCGATATCAAAGATGTAGGCACTGGAGCCCGGGCTGTACTGTACGGCGCAATCCTCAGGATTGACATAGCAGTTGCCGGTGGAGTCGATATGCGTGGCCTGATTGCTATCCACAATGATTTTGACAGCATTGCTGGCAGTGGATACGGAAGAGAATGGGGATGGGGCAGAAATACTCATTGAGCGCTCCTGTTTAGCTGGTTTGACCGAATGTCGGGGCAGCAAGTTGGACTAAATTCCCCCATACACGCCTTTGTTAGAAGGCGGTAATGAATTTATATTATTGCAGGCGGTATCCGGCTGTCAACCCATTGGGCTGCAATCGCTAAAATTTGTAGCGTACAAATGCAGGGATGATAACGGGTCACTGACAGGATAAGATAGAGTCTGACGGCTTCGCTTGCCCTGAACAAATCAGGCTTTGGCGCAGCGCCAGGCTGGCAGTCCCGGTCATTTTTTTCTTCTTTTGCGTTGTTGTGCTTCATGAAATTTATCCATACTTCCGACTGGCACCTGGGTCGATCACTCTGCAATCATCCGTTGCTGGATGACCAGGCCCATGTTCTGCGGCAAATTGCAGACTATGCCCAGCAGCATCAGGCAGATGCGCTGGTGATTGCTGGGGACGTATACGATCGTGCGGTCCCGCCTGCAGGCGCGGTGCGGCTGCTGAATGATTTTCTGAATCGCATGCATGAACTGAATATTCCAGTTGTGATTATTCCCGGGAACCATGATAGCGCCGACCGGCTGGGTTTTGCCGCGATTCCATTGAATACATCCGGTGTTCATATCATTGCCGATTACGAACAAATGCTGCAGCCGGTTATCGTCAAGACGCAAGCGGGGCTGCTGTATTTTCATGGCATTCCCTATACTGATCCGATACAGGCGCGAGTGTTTGCTCAGGAACCTATAGACAGCTATGAGCAGGCGCATCGGTATCTGATTGAGCGAATTGCCCGAAACAAACCTGCTCAGGGTGTTCATGTCCTGATCAGCCACTGCTTTCTGGCCGGCAGCCAGGAAAGCGAATCCGAACGTCCGCTGGCTGTCGGCGGTGCCGACCAGGTTCCCGCCGCGTTGTTCGAGGGTTTCTCCTACGTGGCGCTGGGCCATCTGCACGGGCCGCAGGCCTTTCGACAGGGGCGCATACGTTACAGCGGCTCACCGCTCAAGTACAGCTTTTCCGAAGAAAAACACAAAAAAGGCGTGTTGCTGGTTGATATCGATCAGGACGGCGTCGCCGCGGCGACGGCGTTGCCGCTGTATCCACTCCATGATGTGCGCACAATCGAAGGCAAGCTGGACGAGCTGGTTCGCGCTGCGCAGACCGATGCACACTGCGACGACTATCTGCTTGCCCGGCTAACCGATGATCACGCGATTCTTGATCCCATGGGAAAGCTGCGGGCGGTCTATCCGAATTTGCTGCAAATGGAAAAACCCCAGCTTTACCAGGACGATACTGCGCCGCTGATGTCTGCTGCCAGGCTACGGCGCGACGAGTTTTCCCTCTTCAGCGACTTTTTTGAACAGGTCAGCGGGCAGCCCATGACGCAGGCGCAACGCGCCGCCATGCAGGATGTAGTCGATAACGTATTGAAAAGGGAAGCATAAATGGTTCCTTTGTATTTGCATCTGCAGGCCTTCGGCCCATTTGCCGGTGAGCAGAAGCTCGATTTTACTCAGCTGGGTCCTAATCCGCTATTTCTGATCAACGGCCCGACCGGAGCCGGCAAAAGCACCTTGCTCGATGCCATCTGTTTTGCCCTGTACGGCGAGACCACGGGCGATGAGAAAGACCCCCGTTCGCTGCGTTCGGACCTGGCCGATCCGGCGACAGTGGCGCGCGTGGTGTTCGGCTTCCGGCTTGGGGGCAAGGTATATGAAATTCAGCGCCAGCCCGCGCAGCGGGTGCCCAAGACCCGAGGCAGCGGCCTGCGGGAGATTGGCACCGAAGGCGTCATGCTTGATCTGACCGATGCCACGCCCAAGGTGCTTGTTGCAAAAAAGGCCGGACAAATTACCGACTATGTAGAAAGCATTACGGGCTTGAAAGCAGAGCAGTTTCGCAAGGTGATGGTATTGCCGCAGGGCAAGTTTCGCGAACTGCTGCTGGAAACCTCGCTCAAGCGCGAAGCCCTGTTTGCGCAGTTGTTCCAGACCGACATCTTCCGGCAGATCGAACAGCAACTGCAGGAACGCGCCAAAGATATCCGCACCCGCCGCGAGGCCAATGAGCTGCAGATTGCCGGATTGCTTGAACAGGCCGATATTGCAGAGGAGAAGCAGCTTACCGTCGATATTGCGGAACTGACCGGCGCTGAAGCGCTGGCAAAATCCCGCCGCACCGACGCCGTCGATCTGCATATGCGCGCACAGCGCAAGATCGAAGAGGCCCGGCGGATACGCGCGCAGTTTGAGCAACGCGATGCGCTGGCCGCGCAACTGGCTCAGCTGGAGCAGCGCCAGGTCGCTGTTGCCGGGCAGGAAGGGGCGTTACGTCAGGCCCGGGCTGCGGCACAGTTGCGGCAATTGCATGACGGCGCCGATCAAATCAGTCAGCGTCTGACACAGACCCAGACGCGCCTGGCCGATAGCCAGTTGCGACTTGAGGCGCTCACTCAGCAACTGGCACAGGAGAAAGCGGACCTGGCAACCCATGCCGTCGCCTACGAACAGACCGCTGCACTCAATGTCGAACGCAGCCGCTTGCAGGCGCTCTTTCCTAAAGCGCAGGAGTGGCGCCGCCAGCAGCAGCGACTGGTTACGCTGAATGCAGATCTGACCCAGGCGCGCCTTGCGCTACAGGCCCAGACAGCAGAGCAGCAAGCCAGGCTTGAGCGTATGGCGAACATGAAGCATGAGCAAAAGGCATGGCAAGAGATGGTGGCGGCACTGCCAGACCAGAGCGTGGCGGTGGCGCACAACAAGGCGCGCCTGAGCGAGCGGCTGGCCTGTGACGCGCTCGCCGGGCGTGTGAAGGCGCTGCGCGACGAACAGGCTGCGGCGGCGAACGAGCAGGGTCTTCTGCAAGATGCCTTGCGGTCAGCGCAGCGCGAACAGGATCGCCTGGAACTGGCCTGGCATCAGAGTCAGGCCAGTCGGCTGGCCGCGCGCCTGCAGCAGGGGCTACCGTGCCCGGTATGTGGCAGTGTGTCTCATCCGGCACCAGCGCCTTCGGATGGACACCAGATCAGCGACCAGATGTTGCGCCAGGCCAGGCAGCACGTACAGGCGGCAGGCCAGCGACTTGCTGCTCACGAGGCCCGGATGACGCAACTGGCGCGTCAGTGCGACCAGGTGCAGACCGAACTGGATCAGCGCCGGCAAGCATTGGGACAGGATGCACACTCGGACCTGGCACAATTGCAAATCAGATTTGATGAGCAGGAAAAACAACTGCAGGCGAGCCAGACCGCGCGCCAAAAGCTGGAGGTTGGGCTGCAGCAGCTGGCGACGCTGGAACAGGACCAGCATACGCAGGAACAGACCGTGGCGCAGCTTCGCATCCAGCTTCAGACATTGAGCGTGACGCATGGCGGCCAGCAGGCGACGTTGCGCATGCTCGAGCAGGAATTGCCAGAGCACAGTCGCGCCGAAGACCAACTGCGTGTGCAGATTGACGGGTTGACGCGGCAAATTGAGGAGTTGACCCAGGCATGGCGTCAGGCCGAGAACGCGGTTCGACAGCGGCAGGATCAGATTCTGGGATTGCAGTCTACGATCGCTGCGCTGCGGGAACAACTGGCGCAGGACAAGCAGCTTCATATAGCCGCGATGCAGAAGTACGAAGACGCCTTGGCGCGCAGCGACTTTGCTGAAACCGGGAGTTGGCAGACTGCACAACGGGATGAGGCGCAATGTGCGGCGCTGCAAAGTGCAATAGACAGCTATTACGAAGCGCTGCATCAGACGCGGGGGCGATACGCCGAACTGGGCAAGGCGCTCGATGGTCTGGTTCAGCCCGATCTTGATCAATGTCTGCGCGAAGAACAGGCTGCCGCTACGGTGGCCCAGCAAGCCGAGCAGGCCTGGCAGCAGATCCGTGATCGCCTGTTGGCACTCACGACCTTGCAGGACAGGTTGGTAAAAATCAGAGCAAGTAGTGTGGCACTGGATGAAGAATATGCGGTGTACGGCACGCTCAGCGACGTTGCTTCCGGACGTCAGGGCAGCAAAGTCAGCCTGCAGCGTTTCGTGTTGAGTGTGCTGCTGGATGATGTGCTGATCGGCGCATCGCTGCGCCTGCGTAAAATGAGTCGCGGGCGCTATCAATTGATTCGCCGTGAGCAGGCCGGTCGTGGTGCCTCGGGCCTGGATCTGGATGTCATGGATGAGTACACCGGTCAGCAGCGCGCCGTTGCAACCCTGTCCGGCGGCGAATCTTTCATGGCTGCACTGGCGCTGGCCCTGGGCTTATCCGATGTGGTGCAAGCCTATGCCGGTGGTATCCGTCTTGATACCCTGTTTATTGACGAGGGATTCGGCAGTCTGGATGCCGAGTCGCTGGAGCTTGCCATACGAACGCTCATTGATCTGCAGGCAGCAGGCAGGACCATCGGCATTATCTCTCACGTCAGTGAGCTCAAAGAGCAGATGTCATTGCGTGTGGACGTTATTCCACATGTGTCGGGCAGCCGGATCCGCGTACAGGCGCCCGGGATTGTCGATACACAATTGTTGCACAGCAGCTGAACGGTCGTATCCGGCGATACTGCTCAGACCTGGGTGCGCAGCCGGTACGATACTACCCTCTATAGGCAGCAGGGGTCGGGCCAGGCGTATCGAGGGCCAGGTCCGTCGGCGGTCCACTTGCGCAGGTGCACAAAAAAATCAAAAGCAGCCGGGCGAAATTGAGTAGAATAATGGTCTGGTCTCAATTTAAGTGATTGAAATTTCAGCTTTTTGTCAGAAATATGGATAGAGCAGACCATTAAACTACAGGCAGAATCAATATGCGAATTTTAGTAATCGAAGATGACAATATTCTGGGCTCGGCCCTGCAAGAGTTTCTGCGCGAACAGGGATATGCTGTTGATTGGGTCTCCAACGGGAGCCAGGTTTTTGGTGCGGTGTCTGGCCAGGTGTACCAATTGCTTCTCCTTGACCTGAATTTACCGGATATGAACGGGCTGGAGGTTCTCAAGCAATTGCGGGCGCAGGGGCACCAGGAGCCAACGCTGATTCTGACCGCCCGTGATGATGTCGAAGACCGGGTTGCCGGGCTTGACGCAGGCGCCGATGATTACGTGACCAAGCCGTTCGAGCTGTCCGAGCTTGCAGCCCGGGTGCGTACCTTTGCGCGGCGTCAGTCCGGTCAGTCCAGTCCGGTCATAGAGGTGGGGCCGCTGCAGTTTGATACAGTAGGCCGGGAAGTACGCGTCCATGGGGAGCGACTGAACCTGTCGGTGCGTGAGTTGTCGGTGCTCGAAATGCTGATGGCCCGTCCCGGAAGAGTGGTAACCAAGCGACAGATCGTCAATTCGCTTTCCGCCTGGGATGCCGATTTCAGCGAAAATGCGGTCGAAGTCTATGTATACCGGCTGCGCAAGCGCCTGGAGGGCACCGGCACATCAATCCAGACCGTACGCGGGTTTGGTTATCTTCTTGAAATCGACGATGCGGCTGGCGCTACGGATTGAGAAAACATTGAACCTGCCCGGGCGATGCTCTAGAATCGGCGGCAGGACTTCCTTTTCTCTTATTCCATGACCAATCCCAAACGTGGCAGTGCCCGGCGCAGCGGTTCTTTTCTTCAGAAAGGTTCCCTGTTTCGTCACTTGATCATCCGCCTGATCCCGGCACTGCTGGTTCTCATTATTCTGGATTTCAGCGCAACATTGTTGATTATGCAGGATGCGCTTGACTGGGTGGTCAAGGATATCTTCATTGTGATCATCATTGGGCAGTTGCTGCTGGTGGCGCTATTTGCCTGGCTGGTGTTCTATGGGGTGCGCTCGGGGCTGCGATCGGTCAATATGCTGGCCGGAGAAATTTCCCAACGCTCAGAAGAGGATCTGCAGCCCATTGAATTGCATAACGTGCCCACCGAGCTGCTGCCTTTGCTGGATCGGCTGAACGATTTGTTGCGCAAGCTGGATGAGTCCCTGGTGGCCCAGCGTCGCTTTATCGGCCACGCGGCGCATCAGTTTCGTACGCCTTTGGCCGGCCTGCGCCTCGAATCGGAGCTGATGCTGGCGCGCACACTGCCTGATGATGTCCGAGAGCGTGCCGAGAGAATCAAAACCATCAGCAACCGTCTTATCCACCTGGGGCAGCAGTTACTGGTGCTGGCCAGGGCAGATCCCGGCATTCGTCCCCAGGATGTTTTTACAAAAATCAATTTATGCGAATGGGTACAGAACGCCGGTCTGGAATGGGTGCCCAAGACGCGGCAGCATGGGGTTGATCTTGTTCTGGATGCCCCAGACACTGCGGTGTGGATAGACGGGGATGTATTGCTGCTGGAAGAGTTGCTGGGCAACCTGATCGACAATGCGCTCAAGTACGCCCAGGGGGCAAATAATATTACGCTGACTGTGGGATCCAACCCGCCATCGCTCACTGTGCGTGACGATGGTTGCGGCATTGATCCCGAGGATGCCGCGCAGATTTTCGATGCTTTTTACCGGTCACCCAAGGCAGGTGCCACAGGAACCGGACTGGGCCTGACAATCGTGCGCGAAATTACCCGTGCCCATGGCGCCTGGTGGAGCCTGCTGAGCCGCCCGCAAATCCACGGTACCCAGATTACCGTAATTTTTCCCGGACCACGTATCGGCACCCGGCTTACCCGTTCTAAGGTTGATAAATAATGCAACAGGATTCAAAGAAATCTCCTGGCGCCGGCATGCTGCTTGGCGCCCTGGGAGTGGTCTATGGCGATATCGGTACCAGTCCGTTATATACCATCCAGGCCAGCCTGAACGGTGCTGGCGTTGGCGTGGGTCAGGAAGCGGTACTGGGTATCCTGTCCATCCTGTTCTGGCT
The DNA here is from genome assembly GCF_004217095.1 of Advenella incenata. Taxonomy (GTDB): domain Bacteria; phylum Pseudomonadota; class Gammaproteobacteria; order Burkholderiales; family Burkholderiaceae_B; genus Advenella; species Advenella incenata. The sequence continues at coordinate 37,532 of NZ_SHKO01000004.1, forward strand.
GGTCATGATCGTGGTCTCAGTCAAATATGTCATTCTTGTGCTGCGTGCAGACAATAAAGGCGAGGGCGGCGTGCTGGCGCTTATGGAGCTGGCAATTCGCAACATCAAACCCGGGTATCGGCCTATCCTGTTGGTGCTCGGCATATTCGGCGCCTGCCTGTTTTATGGTGACAGTGTGATCACCCCGGCCATTTCGGTGCTGTCGGCGCTGGAGGGCATCAGTGTCATTTCGGACCGGTTCGACCACTGGATTCTGCCGCTGTCGGTCGTCATCATGATCGGCTTGTTCATGATCCAGTCTCACGGTACGGGGCTGGTCGGCCGTCTGTTCGGGCCTATCATGTTTGTCTGGTTTCTGACGCTGGGATTGCTGGGTATCTGGAATATCATCGACAATCCGGTGGTGTTGCTGGCGCTGGAGCCGATATATGCCTTGCGCTTTATCATGAATGACCCGCTGCACAGTTTTCTGCTGCTTGGGTATGTTGTGCTGGCGCTGACCGGTGCCGAGGCGCTCTATGCCGATATGGGCCATTTCGGGCGGCCGGCCATCAGCCGGGCCTGGTTCTGGTTTGTGTTGCCTGCCTTGCTGCTTTGTTACTTCGGCCAGGGCGCCATGGTCATTCAGAACCCCGCCGCTGCGAAGAATCCGTTTTTCATGTCCGTGCCGGTCTGGGGACAAATTCCCATGGTCATTCTGGCGACCATGGCAACCATTATTGCCTCTCAGGCTGTCATTTCGGGTGCGTTTTCGGTCACGCGACAGGCGGTGCAGATTGGTCTGTGGCCGCGCATGGAAATCCTGCATACCTCCAGTGAGGCAGAAGGGCAGATTTACATGCCGCGCGTCAATGGGCTACTCTGTGTTGCGGTAATTGTTCTGGTGCTGGTCTTTCAGAGCTCTGAGAAACTTGCTCATGCATACGGCTTTGCCGTGACAGGTACGATGTTGATTACATCGATTCTGGCCTTCAGTGTAATGCCCGGAATGTATAAGGGGTTTCGTCGTACCTTTATTTACGTACTGCTTTGCATTTTTCTGATTATCGACGTACTGCTGTTTTCGGCCAATGCCATCAAGATCGAAGAGGGTGGCTGGCTGCCGTTGCTTATTGCATTGGGCCTGTTTACCCTGATGATGACCTGGCGCAAGGGACGGGAAAGGCTCGACAGAATTGATATTGACGAGGCGCAGCAGCTCAAGCCGTTTCTGAACATGCTGTTGCACGATACCGTGCCTCGCGTTCCGGGCACTGCGGTATTCATGCATTCGAATCCGCAGCGCGTGCCGTCAGCCCTGTTGCATAACCTGAAGCATAACAAGGTGTTGCATGAGCAATTGGTATTTTTGTCAGTGAAAAGTGCCGATGTGCCTTTTATCTCGCAGGCGGACCGGTTCGTGATTTCCGAGGTCGATGTTAATGCCTGGCAGGTCACGGCGACCTATGGGTTCAAACAGGAGCCCAATGTACCTGAAGTGCTCGAGCAGGTTCATGCGGCTCATCCGCAGATTGATCTGTCGCCGATGGTGGTGTCCTATTTCATGTCGCGCCAGACCATCATGGTGTCAAACCGTGCGCCATTGATCAAGCGCTATCGCCGCAGGCTGTTTGCCTTCATGTCTCGCAATGCAGCGCGCAGCACGCGCTTTTACAAGATTCCCCCCAACCGCGTGATCGAAATGGGAATACAGGTCGAACTGTAGCCCGGCGTGTCCGTTCTCTAGCTATTGAGGTGCTTGCGGCAAAGCTGGCAGGCGCAGGCAGTAAGGCAGTAAGGCAGTAAGGCAGCAATGACGCGGCAAGGTAGTAACTACCTTGCCAGGCAGATTGATCACATGCCAAAGTAGTAATGGTGGGGCAAGGCTGCAACAACGAGCATGGCATTTAACGACGTCGCACGGCACCCAGGGGGGGAGCGCATGCCGCTCAAGCTAGCACGGCGGCAGCTCCTTCGGTGCTTATGCAGCGCCTATGGGGGCGATGGGCTGGCAATTTCGAGCATTCGCGCAGATAAAACAAAACCGCCGGTTATGCCGGCGGTCTGTTTATGGCAGTGCGCAAAAATTTATTTACGACCGGCCGTGGTTTCAATGCGCATACGCAGTGCGTTCAGCTTGATGAATCCACCCGCATCTGCCTGATTGTATGCACCACCATCATCGTCGAAGGTCGCAATGGTTTTGTCAAACAAGGTGTCTTTCGAATCACGGGCGACTGTGTAGACATTGCCTTTGTACAGTTTCAGGCGTACCCAACCATTGACGAACTGTTGTGAGTGATCAATCAGCACCTGCAACGCCTTGCGTTCCGGAGACCACCAGTATCCGTTATAGACCAAAGCCGCATAGCGTGGCATCAGGTCGTCTTTCAGGTGGGCGACTTCGCGGTCAAGGGTAATGGACTCGATGGCGCGATGTCCGCGCAGCATGATGGTGCCGCCCGGTGTTTCGTAGCATCCGCGGGATTTCATGCCGACATAGCGGTTTTCGACCAGATCAAGACGGCCGATACCGTGCTTGCCACCCAGTTCGTTCAGTTTGGTCAGCACCTGGGCAGGCGTGAGTTTTTCGCCGTTGATGCCGATGATGTCGCCACCTTCGTATTCCAGATCGACATATTCCGGCGTATCGGGAGCCTGTTCGGGAGACACCGTCCAGCGCCACATGCTTTCTTCGGCTTCGGCCTTGGGATCTTCCAGGTGACGGCCCTCGAAGCTGATATGCAGCAGATTGGCGTCCATGGAATAGGGGGCGCCCCCATTCTTGTGCTTCATGTCAATTTCGATGCCTGCTTTTTCAGCATAGGACAGCAGTTTTTCACGCGACAGCAGGTCCCACTCGCGCCATGGCGCAATAACCTTGATAGACGGATTCAGCGCGTAATAGCCCAGTTCGAAACGAACCTGGTCGTTGCCTTTGCCGGTTGCGCCGTGTGATACGGAATCGGCGCCGACCTGACTGGCAATTTCAATCTGGCGTTTGGCGATCAGCGGACGGGCAATAGAGGTGCCCAGCAGGTATTCGCCTTCGTATACTGCATTGGCGCGAAACATGGGGAAAACGAAATCACGCACGAATTCTTCGCGTAAATCGTCAATGAAAATGTTCTCGGGCTTGATGCCGAATTTTTCAGCCTTGCGGCGTGCCGGCTCGAGCTCCTCGCCCTGTCCGATATCGGCGGTAAATGTAATGACTTCACACTGATAGGTGTCTTGCAGCCACTTCAGAATGACTGAGGTATCAAGACCGCCGGAGTAGGCGAGAACAACTTTTTTGACTTCGCTCATTAGGAACTCGTATATTTAGCAGGTTGTGAGAAATAGCAGTGTTGTCGGTCTGAGGCGGGCCGCCGGATGTCCGGCAGCGCGTGACGCTGCATCAGGGGTTTGTGGCAGCTATTGCCATGAAACCGTTGCTGCAGCGCGTGTCAGATGCGACGCATAGACGGTATTTTAACGCGTTTCATGATTGCTGACAGTTTCAGGCTTGTACGTCGGGCAATCGCCCGAGCAGCAGGAATTCCATCAAGGCTTTTTGTGCATGCAGACGGTTTTCTGCTTCGTCCCAGACAACACTTTGCGGACCGTCAATCACCTCGCCGGTGACTTCTTCGCCACGGTGCGCAGGCAGGCAATGCATGAACAACGCATCCGATTGCGCAGCCTGCATGACCTGGTTGTTGACCTGCCAGTTTTTGAATGCGCGTTTGCGCTTTTCGTTTTCTTCTTCGTAGCCCATGCTGGTCCACACGTCGGTGGTAACCAGACTGGCGCCGCGGCATGCTGCGGCCGGGTCGTCAAACTGTTCCAGCACATCGCTGGACACCCCGGCAATCCGGTCTTCTTCGAGGCGGTAACCTTTGGGGGCAGAGACATGCATCTTGAATCCCAGCAATTGGGCCGCCTGAATCCAGGTGTAGGCCATATTGTTGGCGTCACCAATCCAGGCAACGGTTTTGCCCTTGATGGCGCCGCGATGCTCCATATAAGTCAGGATATCGGCCAGAATCTGGCAGGGATGAAATTCGTTGGTCAGCCCGTTGATGACCGGTACCCGTGAGTGGGCGGCAAAGCGCTCAATACGTGTCTGTTCAAAGGTGCGGATCATGATGATATCAACCATTCGCGAGATCACTCTTGCGGTATCTTCTATCGGTTCGGCGCGGCCCAGCTGCGAATCGGTGGTGGTCAGGTGAATGACCGAACCGCCCATTTGGTACATGCCGGCCTCAAACGATACACGGGTGCGGGTGCTGGCTTTTTCAAACACCATGGCCAGCGTACGATCGTGCAGCGGCATATGCGGTTCGTATCGCTTGAATTTGCTTTTGATGATCAGCGCGCGATTGAGCACGTAGAGGAGTTCGTCAGAAGTAAAGTCTTTGATCTGCAGGAAATGCCGCATCGGGCCGGTCGATTGCAAGGTTGTCATGGCAGGATGATTCAGTCGCTAACGTAAACAAATAAACAGGTAAAAAAATAAAACAGAAAACCCGTAGTAGACAGGAAAAAGAAAAAATACGACTCCCGGCGGCACCCTATGGGGGAGACGTCAGGCGCTTGTCTTGAGAGGGAATGGGCGTGTTCCGGTGCCGGGATATATCTGTTGTTTCTTTCATATAACCCGGCAAATTGCCGATGCCGCCAGACGCTATCATATACAATTCTGTCTTTAGTATATCTTTGTTCTCTGACGGTTTTTATCGCAAGAGACTTTTTCTTGAAGATAATTGAAGTGCAACAATTAATTATCCACGGAGTTACCGAAGAAGGCCAGCGCTTTCGCCCGAGCGACTGGGCGGAACGGCTCGCCGGCGTGATGTCGCACTTTCGACCCGGCGGCAATGTTGGTCCGGGAAATCACATTACCTATTCGCCCTATGTTGTGCCCAATATCATTGATGGCGTCAAATGTGTGATTGTTGACTTTCGCCTGCGCGAACTCGAACCTCTGGCCTGGAAATTTGTCGCTGACTTTGCTAAAGACAACAAACTCAAAACGTCCGAACGGACACGCTGATTTTTCTTTGGCCTTTCCCTTTTATCCCAGGCTTTTCCGACTCGTCCTTATTTCACCATCTGACCTTGTAAATCAGGGTGTGGACGCGCGTGCGTAGCTTGCGGGCGGTCGGATGTGACCGACGCGGTTGCAGTGATGTATTGCGGGATCGTCAGGCGCAAATAAACTGTCGCGGCGGCCGTTGGCCAGAAAGCGCGACTCCGACTAGTAGGGGAGGGACTGCATGGTGGGGCGTATATCGGTATATGGCCGAAAGCCGACAAAGCATAAAGCGCGGCCCAAAGCCACGCTTTATGATTACCATTGACGCAAACCGTGAAGCTTGCCGGTATTTGGTGCGATGCGGCTTGGCGCGCGCTATCGCTTATCCTGCCCCGGCAAGGTACTGCCAGAGATGCAGATCAGGCGCTGATTGAGCGGATTGCAGCAGACAGGCGGCTTTTGTGACGAGCAGCTTTGTTTTTATGGATGATTTTTTTGTCGGCTATGCGATCAATAACGCTGGTTGTCTTGGCAAACACTTCGTTTGCGGCAGCCTGGTCGCCGGCATCAATTGCCTGACGTACGCGTTTGACAGACGTGCGCAGCAGTGAGCGCAGGCTGGAGTTGTGTTTGTTACGAGCAACGGATTGACGTGCACGTTTGCGTGCTTGTGCAGTATTGGCCATGGTAGTTCTTTAATTAAGTTAATTCAGCAAAGTCTGGTAGTTTAGCATATCCTTCGTTTTATGCAAGAAATCTGTGCAAAAACACTGGTTTACGCCGTATTTTTACAGATTTGTGCGCTCAGGGCAACACCAATCCCGCCCGGGCGGCCCCAGATCCGGCATTCCGTTGTCGGCGCGGGCTTCGGTGTGTCAGCGACGCCGCGTGAAATCGGCTGGCCGAAACCCTGCCATGAACAGCGCAGCAAAGTACACCAGCCCGCAGGAGGCCAGCAGGACCATTAACGCCAGCAGGCGCGACAGGGTAAAGGCCACATGTGCGGGCAAGAGCTGCGCCAGTTCACCGTTGATCCATGCGTTGATGGTGCCCGGAGTCAGGGCGGTCCAGCTCATATATTGCTGCAGAAACAGAATCCACAAGGCCAATGCAACCACGGCGGGCGTCAGTCTTGCGAAAAACGCCAGCCACCCGGCGCGAGGCTGGTAAATGTTCTTGCGGCGCAGTCCGACCAGCAGGCACAATGCGTTCACTGTTGCGCCCAGTCCGATGGACAGCGCCAGGCCGGCGTGGTGGATGAACGGGACAAAAATGAGATTCATGATTTGGGTAAAAATAAGTACGCCAATGGCAATTTTCACCGGTGTGCGAATGTCCTGTTTGGCGTAGAAACCAGGCGCCAGGATCTTGACGGCCAGAATGCCGATCAGCCCGACCGCGTATGCCATGACCGATAGGCGGGTTTGCTGTACGTCGGCGGCATTGAAGGCGCCGTAATTGAACAGGGTGGCAACCAGCGCGTCCGACGCCAGCGCCAGCCCCAGGGCGGCGGGCAATCCGAATAGCAGCACCAGTTTCAGGCCCCAATCGAGCAGATGGCTATAGGCCTGAGTATCCTGTTTGCTATGTGCAGCCGACAGGCTGGGCAATAGCACTGTCCCCAGCGCAACCCCCAACAGGGCTGTAGGAAATTCCATCAGCCGGTCGGCAAACGATAGCCAGGTGACGCTGCCGGCGGGCAACCAGGTGGCAATGTTGGTGTTGATCAGAATAGAGATCTGGGCGACCGACACACCCAATGTCGCCGGTCCCATCTGGCGGATGATCCTGCGCACCAGCGGATCGGCCCAGGCGGTTTTGACATTCAAAGAAACCCGGGGTGTCAGCCCCAGTCTTGCCAGGGCTATCCATTGCATGATCAGTTGGGCGACACCGCCAAGCATGACACCTACGGCCAGGGCGTAAACGGGGGTCGCAAACATGTCCGTAAACAGCACGCAGGCCAGGATCATCGACAGATTCAGCAGGATGGGCGTGAACGCCGGGATAGCAAACCGGCTCCAGGTGTTGAGCACCGCAGAGGCAAAGGCGACCAGTGACATGCACAGGATATATGGGAACATCACCCGGGTCATCCACACAGCCGATTCAAACGCGGTATCAGTGGATGCGTGAGACATCCCGGTGGCCATCGCGGTAACAACCCACGGCGCAGCAATAATGCCCAGGACGGTGATCAGCATCAGCGCATAAAGCAGTACGATAAATACGTGATCCAGCAGCACCTTGACCTTGTCCTGGTCGTGTCGGTTACGTGCTTCGCCAAGAATCGGCACGAACGCTTGCGAGAAAGCGCCTTCCGCGAACAGGCGGCGCAACAGGTTGGGAATCCGGAATGCAACCCAGAACGCGTCGGTCAGTGGGCTGGCGCCGAAGGTTCGGGCAACCAGGATATCGCGGGCCAGGCCCGAAATGCGCGACAGCAGGGTGAGGCCGCTGATGGTGGCGGCAGACCGTAAAAGGCTCATGGATTTGTCATAAAAAAACAAGGCACGTGAATATTACGCCTTTGGCGAACTCACGTGCCTGTGATTGGGATGACAGTAAAAATTATTTTGGCGCAAGCCGGATGGCGCCATCAAGCCGAATGGTCTCGCCGTTGATCATTTCGTTGGTGATGATGCTATAGACCAGTTTGGCGTAATCCTGTGGTGTGCCCAGGCGGGAGGGGAAGGGAATATTTGCCGCCAGTGAATCCTGAACTTCCTGGGGCATGCCAAAAATCATGGGCGTGCCGAAAATGCCGGGAGCAATGGTATTGCAGCGGATGCCGGAGCGGGCCAGATCGCGCGCAACGGGCAATGTCATGCCGACGACACCGGCTTTTGAAGCCGAATAGGCAGCCTGGCCAATCTGCCCTTCGTAGGCAGCCACCGATGCTGTGTTGATGATGACGCCGCGTTCCCCTGTGGATTCCGGTTCGTTGTTGCTCATGGCGCTTGCGGCCAGACGCAACATATTGAATGAACCAATCAGGTTCACGGAGATGACTTTTTGGAAAAGATCAAGAGGGTGCGCCCCGGTTTTGCCAACCGTACGCGAAGCAGGGGCGATGCCGGCGCAATTGACCAGGCCAACCAGTTTTCCGGCAGCCGTGGCGGCGTTCACGACGGCGCTGGCGTCTTCTTCACGGGTGACGTCACAGTGCACATATTGCTGGTTCAGTTCGCTGGCAAGCTGCTGGCCCGGCTCATCCTGAACATCGGCAATAATAACTCGTGCACCCTGTTCGACCAGCATTCTTGCCGTGCCGGCGCCAAGGCCCGATGCACCACCGGTGACGATAAAAACTTTATCCCTGATTTCCATTTACTTTCCTCGCGACGTTAGGATTGGCTTAACGCTTGTTCGATACGGTGGGTAATTTCCTCTACCTTGCCGACGCCTGAAATATGGACGTATTGCGGCGCCTTGGAGTCATTCTGTGCGGCCCAGTCGGAATAGTACTTGACCAGGGGCCGAGTCTGATTGCGATAGACTTCCAGGCGCTTTCTGACGGTTTCTTCCTGATCGTCATCGCGCTGCACCAGTGTTTCGCCGGTCAGGTCGTCCTTGCCTTGCACTTTGGGCGGGTTGAACCGCAGATGATAGGTACGTCCGCTGGCAGGGTGTACACGACGCCCGCTCATGCGCTCAATGATATCCTCTTCGGGAACATCGATTTCAATGACGTAATCCAGGCCGATATCGGCATTTTTCAAAGCATCTGCTTGTGGAATGGTGCGTGGAAAACCATCAAACAGGTAACCCTTTTTGCAGTCATCTTCAAGCAGGCGGTCTTTGACCAGCCGGATAATAATGTCGTCGGACACCAGTCCGCCATTATCCATCACTTGTTTCGCTTCCAGGCCGACAGGAGTTTGGGCTTTGACCGCTGCACGCAACATGTCGCCCGTGGAAATTTGCGGAATACCGTATTTCCGGGTGATAAAAGTTGCCTGAGTGCCTTTGCCTGCGCCTGGTGGCCCTAACAAAATGAGACGCATGGATCCCTCCTGAATGTTGTTATGTGTTACTAACGGAATGCTATTTTATATGATGCATTGCAAAATTAAACCGAGTTGCGGTAAAAACCGCGAACTCGTTCAAGATCTTCCTGAGTATCAATGCCTGGCATGGGGGCGTTGGCCGTTACCAGCACGTGAATGCGGAAGCCGTGCTCCAGTGCCCGGAGCTGTTCGAGTGACTCGAAGGTTTCCAGCGCTCCCTGAGTGAGGGACGGAAAAATTTTCAGGAACCCGCTACGATAAGCGTATAACCCAATATGATGCAATGCGGGAAAACCTGTAGGCAGTGCGGATGGTTCGGTCCCGGAATCGGTGTTATCGGCAGCAAAATGGTTGCGCGCCCACGGAATGGGCGCACGGGAAAAATACAGCGCGTATTGGTCAGACGAGCAAACGACCTTGACAATATTCGGATTGAAAAAGTCTTGCCGATCAGCCAGCGGATAGGCGCAGGTTGATATGGCTGCAGCGCTGTGGGCCAGCAGATCTGCTGCCGTCAAATTGATGATATCCGGTTCGATCATAGGCTCATCGCCCTGAACGTTAACGATGACCTGGTCATCCGGCAGTGCCAACTGAGCAACCACTTCGGCCAGCCTGTCGGTGCCCGACGGATGGTCTGCACGGGTGAGCAAAGGCGTATAGCCATGGTGGCGTACAACGTCGGCAATGTGCTGGTCATCTGTGGCGATATAAACCTGACTGGCCGCAGAGCGCGCTGCCTGCTGGGCGGTGCGCACGACCATGGGAAGACCGCCGATATCGGCCAGCATTTTGCCGGGCAGCCGGGTAGAGGCGGCGCGCGCCGGCACGATAACGATAAAGCCCGTCATCTTAGTGTGTGGTGCCGGGCGTGGCGGATCCCGATGGGGACCCGGTTGTCTTGCTGTCAGTCTGCTTTTGCGTCGGTTCTGCGGCAGACTCGTTCGGGTCCTGGGGACGAGCCGTTGCTGCCGATGCGCCGTGATTCTGGCTGAGCGCGCGCGCTTCTTCCTTAAGCATAGTGGGTATGCCGTTTCTGATAGGGTAGGCCAGTTGGTCGTACTGACAGATCAGTTCCTGCTCACTCTGGTCATGACGCAGGGGGCTGTTGCATAGCGGGCAGACGAGGAGCTTGAGAAAATGCGTGTCCATAGTAAGTGTGATGTAATCGGTTGAATGGGTCAGTATACCGGTAATGATTTGAGTTGTTCCGTGATTCGGTCAAAAAAAACTGCATCGGAAAACCGCGGGGCAACCTCCATGCTCCACAGGCGCTCGTCCTGCATGGCCCCGCATTTGGCTGCGTCCTTGGCCGTCATCAGAACAACGTCGGCATCAATGGCATAAATCTCGGTCTCTGAATAGGCGTGGTGATCGGGAAAGGCAATGGTCTGATCCACGACAATACCAGCATGCGCCAGCGTCCTGAAAAATCGTGGCGGATGACCGATGCCGGCAATGGCAGCAATGCGCTGTCCCTGGTGTGCCGTCGCCCATTGCGCTGGCGACATGCTGTAGCCGGAGCGCAAATGAACCATACGAGTCGGGTGCAATTGCATGGTCACCTGTCGCGGCTTGTGCTGCCCGCTACGGTCGGCTTTGTCTTGTAGCATTGCAACGGGTTCGTCCGCAGGGACATTAATGACCAAATAATCGACCGATGCCAGTCTTGTGGCCGGTTCGCGCAGGGGTCCCGCAGGCAGCAGGCGACCATTGCCGATGCCGCGGCTATCCTGCACCGCAATCTCGATGTCGCGCCCGAGGGCCAGGTGCTGGAGGCCATCGTCGGCGATGATCACCGTGGTATCCGGATACTGTTGCAGCAGGCAACGCGCCGCCCGCGTCCGGTCCGGGTGTATCGCGACGGGCGCGACGCGTGCAAGCATGGCGGGTTCATCGCCCAGGTAGGCCGCATCGACCTGGGCGCCGTGCCCATGGCGAGGCTCGGGACCGGGGTTGATGCCGTAGCCGCGGCTGACTACGCCAGGCTGCCAGCCGCGTTGTCGCAACGCAGCGATCAGGCTCAGAACAAATGGCGTTTTGCCGGTGCCGCCAACGAAAATATTGCCTACTACGATCACCGGGACCGGCAGGCGATTCGGTTTTTTCAAGCCGTGCCTGTACAGGCCTGTCCGGACGGCAACGGCCAGGCGCGTGACCCATGACAGCGGTAGCAGCATGTTCGATAGCGGCCCGCCATTTTGCCATTGGTGCAGCACAGTGTCGGTCAGGGAAGATTTTTTTTTCAGTACCATGGTCGAGTTTGAGACTGGCGTCCGGTAAAATCGGCAACGGCCAGTGTACTTGTTTTCTAGTGCCGGAAAAGGGCTTGGCGAGTTCGTAATGCAACGATGGTGATTCGGACCGATTACGGCCCATTGTCATCAATGAGGCAGGATATCATGAACATTATCGCATCAAAACCAGACCGGGCTTTTTGAGCGAGTCGGCGTTTGCGCCGATGGTCGATTGCACAAATCGCCGGTCTTGACAGGAACGGCCAGATCATGCAATGCACAAAATAGGCAGTTGGCGATGGTGTCAAAATTGGCAAATGTAACTACTCACATTTTCTGTGGATAATTCTGTGAATAAGATGCTGTAATGGCGTATCTACACAAGTGCGGGGCTTGTTTGCTTAATCATTGTGCAATTTAATTGAAATATTTAATTTTGTTTAAATTCAATAGGTTAAAAGATATTTCTCACAAATCAAATCAGGAAGCCATTGTAATGCGCCGAAAAAAAGCCCAGGCTCTTGATTTTTAATTTTTGTGGACAGTTTGGAATTGGAATTTTGGAAAATCAGGAAAATTACGACGCCTTGTCAAGCGAAAAAATGTTATCGGTCGCGCAACTGAACCGGCGCGTTGGCCGGCTGCTTGAAGAGGGCGTGCCCACGCTGTGGGTTACGGGCGAAATCTCCAATTTTGTCCGCGCCTCGTCCGGCCATTGGTATTTCACTCTCAAAGACGATCGCGCGTCGGTGCGTGCCGTCATGTTTCGCGGCAAGACCGCACAGCTTGATTTTGTGCCTGCTTCGGGAGATCGGATCGACGTACGTGCCCGCGTCTCGTTGTATGAACCTCGCGGCGACTACCAGTTGCAGGTGGAGTCGCTACGTCGGGCGGGTCAGGGCAATCTGTATGAACAATTTCTGGCCATTCGCGCCCGCCTTCAGGAAGAAGGCCTGCTGGATGCGTCTCGCAAACGTCCATTGCCGGCATTTGCCCGTCGCGTTGGCGTCATCACCTCGCTGGGGGCTGCCGCCTTGCAGGATGTGCTCAGCGCGCTCACGCGCCGGGCGCCGCATGTGAGTATCGTGATCTACCCGACCACGGTACAGGGCAGGGATGCCGCCACCGAAATCATGAGCGCCCTGGCGCAGGCCCAGATGCGCAATGAAGTAGACGTCTTGCTGCTGGTTCGTGGCGGCGGCAGTATGGAAGATCTTTGGAGTTTCAACGATGAATCGCTGGCGCGACTGATTGCGGCCAGCCGGATTCCGGTGGTGTCGGGTGTAGGGCACGAAACAGACTTTACGATCGCCGACTTTGTCGCAGACCTGCGCGCGCCCACCCCCACGGCTGCCGCAGAGTTGGTTTGCCGGCCCCGGCAGGATATTCTGAATGATATTGCCGGCTTGACGGGCAGGCTGTCGCGGCACCAGCAGCGTATGCTGGAACATTACAGTTTGCGGCTGGATCGCCTGACGGGGCGGCTGGTGTCGCCGGCGCAGAAGATCCGTGCCGATCGGGTGCGAGTCGTGCATGCGGTCAGGCAGCTGGATGGCGGTTTGCGAACCGGCTTGACTCATAAAAGGAATCGGGTTGCCCTGCTGACCCAGGCGCTGGAACACACTGCGCCCCAGGTAACGCACGCGCGCAACCGGGTTGCAACCCTGCTGGCGCGCCTGGATCGCGCGACAGACCGCGTCATCAGCCAAACCCAGCGCCGTTTCGAGCGTGCGCAAACACAATTTGAAACCATCAATCCGCGTGCCGTGCTGGGACGCGGTTACGCCATCGTCTATGATGAAGCAGGGCACGTGCAGCGTGACCCCGGCGCACTGCATGATGGACAGACCCTGAAGGTGGAACTGGAGAAAGGTACGCAGCAAGTCAGGGTCATTCCCAATCGCAGCTAGAATTTAAGGTATCATCAGAGAACCTTTTTCACTTTGACAAGGAGATCTACATGGCACACAGCTTACCTCCACTTCCCTTTGAAATGGATGCACTTGCTCCCACAATTTCTAAAGAAACGCTCGAATACCACTATGGCAAACACCATAAGGCCTACGTTGACAAGCTGAACGAACTGATCCCTGGTACAGAATTTGAAAATGCCAGCCTGGAAGAGATCGTAAAAAAATCCGATGGCGTCATGTTCAATCAGGCAGCGCAGATCTGGAACCACACTTTCTACTGGAACAGCCTGACTCCCGGTGGCAGTGAACCGGCGGGTGCCGTACTTGAGGGCATCAACAAAAAATGGGGCAGTGTTGACAAATTCAAGGAAGAGTTCAACAAAGCAGCGGCAGGTAACTTTGGTTCAGGCTGGACCTGGCTGGTGAAAAAAACGGACGGTTCACTCGATATCGTCAATACCAGCAATGCCAAAACACCGCTGACGACAGACGACGTTCCACTGCTAACCTGTGACGTCTGGGAGCACGCTTACTATATTGACTATCGTAACGCGCGCCCCAAATATCTGGAGTCTTTCTGGAAACTGGCCAACTGGGATTTTGCCAGCAAAAATCTGGGTTGATAACGCCAGGCAGGGATTGGTCCTTGCATGAAAAAACCGCCAGTGCAGTTCATGCCTGGCGGTTTCTTTTTGACTGCGGCGCATTGCGCATCAGCGCATACACTGCTCGACAATCGTCACGATATCTGCCGGCGTGCCTTGCGCCACCCGCAAGGTCACACGCGACCCGGCATTGGCATCAAGAGAGCGTGGCGTGACGCTGATTTTTGCTTTGGGCGCATCCGGTCCTGGAATGCCACCAAAATAATAGTCGGCATCGGACTCAGTCAAATTGGCGGCAGGATAGGGGCCTTTCCAGCCATTGATGATGCAGTTGGCCAGTTGTTTGGGCTGAACGTCGGAGTTTCGTTCAATGGCCGGTCTTTGATATTCGGGCAGGGTAATACCTGAGCATCCAGCCAGCAAGCTTATGCAGCCTCCCAGCAGGGCGATCCTGATTCCTTTCATATATAACCTTTACTGTAGTGTTGCCGGCACGCCATCTTTTGCAGCGGGCAGGGTGTCCGGTATGACAGCCTTGATATTATCACCGACGCGGATGCGATGGCTACCAAACCAGTCCCGATTCATTTCCAGTGCGTAGCGGGCGTTTGCGCCGGAGCAGTGAGGCGCCTCGCTAAGCGGCTGCATTTCATCGAGGGCGACAATGGTGCCGTGGCTGTCCATGAAGGCAATGGAAAGGGGGATCAGGGTGTTTTTCATCCAGAAACAGCGGGGCTGGTCGTCGGCAAACACAAAAAGCATTCCGTGGTCACGTGCCAGCGTCTTGCGGTGCATCAACCCTTGGGCGCGCAGTGGCTCGGTGTCGGCCACTTCAGCCGTGATCTTGTTGTTGTTGATCTGCAAAGAGACGTTTGCGGCGGAAATATCGGGAACAGAAGCGCCGGAAACGGAAACGCGGGCTACAGCAATCCGTGGGGCCAGCAATAGGCCTGCCAGGATGGTGCAGCCCGCAATAAGCGCTAACCGCAAGAACCTTGATGCGGGCAGGGATATGGACATAGTCTGTAATTATACAGGCTATGCTGCCATTATATTAAGTGCCTGTTGCCCTTTTGGGCCTTGTGCAATCTCGAAAGTAACGCGTTGACCTTCTTTGAGTGTTTTGAACCCATTCATCTGTATGGAGGAAAAGTGGGCAAAAAGGTCTTCGCCACCGCCATCGGGTGTAATGAAACCGAACCCTTTGGCATCGTTAAACCATTTGACGGTCCCGGTCTGTTTGTTGCCGCCTTCTTCCGGGACTGATGTTTCTGTTGTTTCTGACATTCTTACAGCCTCTGCTCAAGATTTTACCAACCCATGGCAAATGACCGGTGACGCGCCATCTACCGAAAAGATACTGAAACAGCTTTGTGGATACTATTTTTCAGTATAAATAAATGATGCGGATTAAAATTATGTGAGTCAATAGTGGAAATTACCGATAATTCTGGGGTTCATAAACAACACCACTTGAAATATCGTATAAAGTATCAATATAAAGACTTTCTTAAGCAGGTTTGGTATGGCTCAGCAGTCAGGCATTGTCACTGAAGCGCAAAAGGCAAAATTGGCGCCCCCACCCATGTATCAGGTGTTACTGCTAAACGACGATTACACCCCGATGGACTTCGTGGTTTCGGTTTTACAAAAGATTTTTTCGAAAACCGAAGAAGAAGCCACGGTGATCATGTTAAAAGTACATCATGATGGTAAGGGAGTGTGTGGCGTCTATACCAGAGATATTGCCGCCACCAAGGTGGCAACGGTTGCGCAGTACGCGCGTTCCCATCAGCACCCATTGCAGTGCGTGATGGAACCCGTGGATTTGTAATGGTCCTGGCATTTCCAGGGCAGATGTTTAGACGGAGGAAATTGTGATTTCTCAAGAACTCGAAGTGACACTTCATATGGCATTTGTGGATGCGCGTTCGGCACGCCACGAATTTATTACCGTCGAACACCTGTTGCTGGTATTGCTGGATAATGCGGCTGCCAGGGAGGTGTTGACCGCGTGCGAGGCCGATATTGAACAGCTGCGCAGCAAACTGCGCGCTTTTATCGACGCCAATACGCCTATCGTAGGCGGCTCCGATGAAGTAGACACGCAGCCAACCCTGGGCTTTCAGCGTGTCATCCAGCGGGCCATCATGCATGTCTCCTCCAATGGCAATGCGAAAAGCCCGGCCACCGGCGCCAATGTGCTGGTCGCCATTTTCAGTGAAAAAGATTCACATGCCGTGTTCTATCTGCAAGAGCAGAACGTGACACGCCTGGATGTGGTCAACTATATTTCCCACGGCATCACCAAGTCTGCGGCGCCGTCGCCAGACGAAAGTGCTGCGCCTGCCGAGCCGCAGGCCGGCGAGCCCGAAGAGAACAAGTCGCCGCTTGCGCTGTATGCTTCTGATTTGAATGCGCTGGCCAAGGCCGGCAAAATTGATCCGCTGATCGGGCGGGACAGTGAAATTGAGCGCGTGGTGCAAATCCTGTGCCGGCGCCGCAAGAATAACCCCTTGCTGGTCGGTGAGGCCGGCGTGGGCAAAACCGCGATCGCCGAAGGTCTTGCGCTACGTATCTCCACAGGCAATGTGCCCGATATTCTGTCCAAGGCCCGCGTCTATGCATTGGACATGGGTTCATTGCTGGCCGGTACCAAGTATCGAGGCGACTTCGAACAGCGTCTGAAGGCCGTGCTCAAACAGCTGGCCAGCCAGCCTGATGCGGTGTTGTTTATCGACGAAATTCACACGCTGATTGGCGCCGGCTCTGCCTCAGGCGGCACCATGGACGCCTCCAATCTGCTTAAACCGGCGTTGTCCTCGGGCGCGCTGCGTTGCATGGGGGCGACCACCTACAAGGAATATCGCGGTATTTTCGAAAAAGATCACGCGCTGTCACGTCGTTTCCAGAAAATCGACGTCAGCGAGCCGACGGTTGAGCAGACGATCCTCATTTTGCGCGGGCTCAAGTCCAAATTCGAAGAGCACCACCACGTACGCTATTCGGCGGCCGCCATTACTGCGGCAGCCGAGCTGTCGGCCAAACATATCAATGACCGACATTTGCCTGACAAAGCCATAGATGTATTGGACGAGAGCGGCGCCGCCCAGCGGTTGCTGCCCAAGTCACGGCAGAAAAAGGTCATTGGCAAGGCCGAAATTGAAAACGTCGTGTCCAAAATGGCACGAATTCCGCCGCAATCGGTCAGCACAGACGATCGCAACAAGCTGGCGACGCTGGATCGCGATCTGAAAACAGTGGTTTTTGGCCAGGAGGCCGCCATTACGGCACTGGCCTCTGCGATCAAGATGTCGCGCTCAGGTCTGGGCAAACCTGACAAACCTATCGGCTCATTCCTGTTTTCCGGTCCTACCGGGGTGGGCAAGACCGAGGTTGCCAAACAACTGGCCTTTATTCTGGGCGTCGAGCTGATTCGCTTCGATATGTCCGAATATATGGAGCGCCACGCGGTATCGCGCCTGATCGGTGCGCCTCCGGGCTATGTTGGTTTTGACCAGGGTGGCTTGCTGACCGAGGCGGTCAACAAGCAGCCGCACAGCGTGTTGCTGCTGGACGAGATTGAAAAGGCCCATCCGGATATTTTCAATATCCTGCTGCAGGTCATGGATCACGGCGTACTTACCGATAACAACGGTCGCAAGTCGGATTTTCGCAACGTCGTTGTCATCATGACCACCAATGCCGGGGCTGAGTTGCTCAACCGTCGTTCCATCGGTTTTGCTGACAGCCGCCAGAGCGGCGATGAAATGGCCGAAATCAAACGCATGTTCTCGCCCGAGTTTCGTAATCGGCTGGATGCCATCATTCCGTTTGCTTCGTTGTCCGAAGACATTATCATGCGCGTAGTCGACAAATTCCTGATCGAGCTTGAGCACCAGTTGCAGGCCAAACGGGTAGAGGCGACCTTTACCGATAGTCTGCGTCAGCATCTGGCCAAAAAAGGCTTTGACCCGCTGATGGGGGCCCGCCCCATGCAACGGCTGATCCAGGATGTGATTCGCCGCGCCCTGGCCGACGAGCTACTGTTTGGCCGTCTGGCAAACGGTGGATCGGTCTATGTCGATATCGATGACAAGGACGAAGTCACACTCACTTTCAATGATTCCGATCCGAAGGAAAAAAAGGATTCTGAGGAAGAAGCGCTGGTTTCCTGAGCATGACGGGCAATTACATCGCCTGCCATCATTGCGGGCAACTGCATGAACGAAGCGCGCTGGTCTCGGGCCAGCGCGCTTCTTGCGTTCGTTGCGGCACTGTCTTGTGGTCGCAGGGCGTGCTCAACAGTTCGGCCTGGCTGGCGATTGTCCTGACCTCGCTGATCGCGTTTATTATTGCCAGCTTTATGCCGGTGGGCACCATCACGGCAGTCGGACTCAAAAGCAGCTCCACTTTCCTGGAAGCGGTCGCGGCGACCTGGCGCGCCGGCTATCCCAGTGTAGCCATCATGTGCTTTGCCACCGGCTTTCTAATGCCGTTGCTGGATGCCCTGATCCTGGCCTGGCTTCTGGCGTTTTCGCGCAAGGGGCAGCGCGCGCCGGGGCTCAATCAGTTAAGCCGCTGGCTGCATTGGGTACGGCCGTGGGCGATGGTGCCGGTATTTATGCTTGGCGCACTGGTGGCCATTGTGAAACTGGCCGACATGGCCTCGCTCACGCCTGGGGCCGGCTTGTGGGCTTATGCCGCACTCACATTTCTGCTTACCGGGCTGAGCAAGCTCAATTCTGAACGGGTCTGGCTGCTGGCCGAACAGGATGGCGCCGTAAAGAACATACCGGTGACGATCGACCCGCAGCAGTTGCCACTGGACTGCGAGATATGTGGCCAGATCACCATGAGCACGGAACCAGAGGCGCAGTGTCAGCGCTGCCATAATCATGTGCACTTTCGCAAGCCGGGACACAGGACGCGTACGCTGGCTATTTTGCTTACCGCCATTATTCTGTACTTTCCGGCCAATCTCTATCCCGTCATGATCAACACCACGGTGCTGGGTGGCACCGCTTCGCATACCATTCTGGGCGGTATTCTGGAATTGTGGAATCTGGGGTCCTGGGACCTGGCGCTGATTGTCTTTATCGCCAGTTTTGTGGTGCCGCTGACAAAAATTGTCATTCTGGGTATTTTGATCGGTCGTCCGGCGCAGGGCCGTCGTGATACGATGATGCGGTACACGCGCATGTATCAGACAGTCGAACTGATCGGCCAATGGTCCATGCTGGATGTCTTCGTGGTCATTCTGCTGACGTCACTGGTCAATTTCGGTTCTCTGATGTCGGTCAGGCCCGATGTCGGCGCTGCTGCCTTTGGTATGGTTGTGGTCGTTACGATGTTAGCGACCATGAATTTCGACATCCGCAAGGGCTGGGATCAGGTCGATGATGATATCGAGCAGCCCGACTATCAGCCAGCAGCCACTGCGCCCACTTTTTCTTAGTGGTTTTATTGGCGAACAAACAGAAACGGATCCTCGTTTATTCTATAGAATGCATAGTTTACTGAACCAGTTGTCGGCAGGAGCATCATATGTCTGAAAAAGATCTGCCACCATCGGACTCCAATGAGCGCCCCTCGCAAAGCGGGGCAGCGCCGGCAGACCGCCAAGCACCCACTTCCGCGGGAGCAGCAGATGCCGCGGCACAAGGCCATGGCGGGTCAGCTCAGGATAATTCGCAGGCAGGCACCCAGAGTGCGTCATCCAATCAGCCTAATCCGGTGATCGCCAAGGCGCCGGTCATTACGCAAAAGAAAAATAAAAATATTTCGTGGATCTGGCTGGTACCTCTCATTGCTGCGATCATCGGATTGTCTCTGCTGGTGCGTGACTACATGCAGCAGGGACCGGTCGCGACCGTCACCTTCAAAACGGCAGAGGGCCTGGAAATTGACAAGACCCAGGTACGCTACAAGGATGTGGTGGTAGGTACTGTCACCGACATTACCCTGACCGATGATCACAACTCGGTGCTCGTGAAGGTATCGTTCAAGCAGAATGCCGAGTTTCTGATGCGCGAAGGGGCCCGGTTCTGGGTGGTCAAGCCGCGCCTGGCAGCCAGTGGCGTGTCCGGGCTGGGCACACTGGTTTCTGGCGCCTATATCGGCGTGGATATCGACGATTCGCATCAGAGCGAGGCAGAATATCGCAATGAGTTCATTGGACTGGAAAAACCGCCTGAACTGATCAGCGGCCGGCCCGGTAAACGGTTTACCATCACGGCTCCCAGCCTCAATTCACTGGATTTGGGCTCGCCGGTCCTGTACCGCCGCCTGGAAGTCGGGCAGGTGATCAACTACACGCTCAGCAAGGATGGCAAGGGCGTTGAAGTCCAGATTTTCGTTGATGCGCCCTATGACCG
The DNA here is from genome assembly GCF_004217095.1 of Advenella incenata. Classification (GTDB taxonomy): domain Bacteria; phylum Pseudomonadota; class Gammaproteobacteria; order Burkholderiales; family Burkholderiaceae_B; genus Advenella; species Advenella incenata. The sequence continues at coordinate 57,676 of NZ_SHKO01000004.1, forward strand.
CTTTGTCACCAAGGACAGCCGCTTCTGGAATGCCAGCGGCGTTGACCTGTCCCTGAACGCGGGCGGGCTCAATCTGAAAACGCAGTCGCTGGTATCCGTGCTGGCTGGCGGGATTTCTTTCGGCCAGTTACCGCTGGTCGATGAAAAGGCGCAGCCAGAGCCTGCTCCTGACGGGACCCGATTTGTACTGAATCCGTCAGAAGACAAGGCCCTGGCCAGGCCCGACGGGCTTGCCTTTCCGATACGCATGAAGTTCGACAAGTCGGTCAGGGGATTGCAGACAGGTTCAGCCATCGATTTCAAAGGTATTCTTCTGGGCGAAGTCAAAAATATCTCCATGGAGTTTGATATTGCCACCAAAGAAACCACGGTGATTGTCGATGGCGTGATCTATGAAAATCGCCTGGGCGCAGCGATACCGGAAGCACAGCGGCGCGATAAAAATGGCGAGGCGCTTCATGATGTAGCACTCAAGGAATTTGTCAGTAGTGGCATCCAGGCACAACTGCGTTTTGCCAATATTTTTACCGGCCAGCTGTATGTTGCGTTGGACTATTTCCCTGAAATGGCCAAAAAGCCGCCGGTTCCCGACGTGAACAAGCAGCCTGTGGAAATTGCCACCGTTCCTGGCAGCTTTGACGAACTGCAACAGCAATTGAATGTCATTGTCGAAAAATTGAAAAACCTGCCGATAGACTCTATCGGTCATTCGCTTGACGAGACGCTGCAAAGCATATCCAAACTGGCCCGGACACTGGATACCACCATGGTCCCGGCGCTGACCACGACGGTGCAGAAGGCCGGTCGTTCACTGGAGGGCGTCAATAAGACCATGGGCAGCGTTCGTGGCGTTGTTGCCGACGAGAGCCCGGTCATGCTGCAGTTCAATGGCATGATCAAGGAACTGTCGCGGGCGGCCAAGTCCATTCGAAGCCTGGGCGACTATCTTCAGGCTGAGCCCAGCTCGCTGATCCGAGGCCGCTCGCAAGATAATATCCCGTTCAAGGAAAGTCAATGATGATCCGTAATCTGTCTGCAGCCCTGCGGCCATTGGCGCTGGTCGCCGTTGCCGCCATGCTTGGCGCCTGCGCTTCTGCGCCCACGCAGTATTACACGCTGGCCGCCAGCGACCCGGCCGGTGTGCAGGGCACGGCGCGATACGGCGTCAATATTCATGATGTGACCATTCCCGATGTCGTGGACAAACCGCAATTGATGATTCGCAGTTCAACCGATTCGTCGGCCGTGGTCCCGCTCAACGGATCCCGCTGGGCGGGCTCGTTGCAGGATGAAATCCAGAAAACACTATCGGCGAACCTGGTGAGCCGCCTTGGGGCAATCAATATCCAGGGCATTACCGGCAGTGAACAGAAGCTGCCGGTTTGGCTGATACAGACCACCTTTCATCGCTTTGATATGATTTTGAACAAAGCGGCAGTGATTGACGCCACCTGGCGCATCAGTCCGGTGCGCATGGGTGTACAATCATCCCGCGTCTGCCAGACCAGAATCCAGGTTCAGGCCGACAGCGGCGTGGATGCGCTGGTGCATAGCCAGTCGCAGGCGCTGGCCCTATTGTCCGATGTGATTGCGGGGGCCATCGATGGCCATACCCAGGTGCGCACGACCGATGGCGCCCAGATTCAGTCGTTGGGATGTCATTCGGGTTAGAATGCGGCCACTTCTTGCGTTGCCTGTCGGGGGTGCCAGTTGTTGCGCAACCCCGTGGCATTCCAAGAGACATTGTTTTTCCAAAGGTTTATCCATGAAATTGAAGACTACCGTTTGTGTCGGCCTGCTTGCCGCAACCCTTACGCCACTGGCTTTCGCGGACGTGACCGTGGGCATTACGCTTTCGACTACCGGCCCGGCTGCAGCCATTGGCATCCAGTCGCGCAATGCGATTGATCTGTGGCCCAAAACGCTGGGCGGCGAGCCCGCCAAATATATCGTACTTGACGACGGTACAGATGTCAGCAAAGCAGTGCGAAATGCCCGCAAGCTCACTTCAGAAGACAAAATCGATATTCTGGTAGGACCCAATACGACCGCTGCTGCACTGGCGATTCTGGACGTTCTGAAGGAAACGAAAACGCCCATGGTCGCCCTGGCCGCGTCAGCCGCCATTGTGACACCGCCCGATGACCCTGGTCGCCACTGGGCCTTCAAAATGCCGCAGAACGACAGTCTGATGGCCCAGGTGCTGGTCGAAGACATGGTCAAGAAAGGCTTCAAGAAAATCGCCTTTATCGGTTACGCCGATTCGTACGGAGAAAACTGGTGGAAGGAATTTTCTAACCTGGCTGTCGGTAAGGTTGATGTGGTTGCTCGCGAGTCGTATCAGCGGACCGATCCGTCGGTAACCGGGCAGGTGCTCAAGCTGATGGCCGCCAAGCCCGATGCCATTCTGATTGCCGGTTCCGGCACGCCTGCCGTGCTTCCTGGAAAGACGCTCAAGCAACGCGGCTATAAAGGGGTCATCTATCAGACCCATGGCATTGGTACGCTGGAGTTTTTGCAAGTGGGTGGCAAGGATGTAGAGGGAACCTTGTTTCCTACCGGACCGGGTGTGGTCGCAAAAGGGTTGCCCGATAGCAATCCGGTCAAGAAAGTGGCTAGCGAGTTTACTGAAAAATACGAAGCGAAATATGGCGCCAATTCAGCTACGCAGTTTGCCGGCGATGCCTGGGGGGCGTATATGGTACTGGACAATGCTGTGAAGCAGGCGCTACAGCACAAAGTGCAGCCGGGTACACCGCAGTTTCGCAGTGCCTTGCGCGACGCCATTGAATCGACCAAAGAGCTCACCGTACCCAATGGCGTGTTGAATATTTCAGCCAAGGATCACCAGGGCTTTGATAACCGCGCCCGTGTCATGGGAAAAATTGAGGACGGCCGTTTCCAGTATGCAGCAGACAAATGATGCAGATCGTCACTGTGTTGTATGGTGTGCTATAAGCCGTTGAATTTAAGTTGATAGTTGAGCAGGGACCGCATCTTTGTGCCAGACAGGATGCGGTCCTTTTTCTTGCCTGAAGCCAGAAAATATACTGGCATCACACAGGTCCGATTGCAAGTGTGATAGCAGTTGATGAATGCAGTGGCGCCGGCTGGGGAAATTTATCCTCGCAAGCCAGGCGCCATTTACTACTGCGCTGTGGCGCCGGAGATTTTGACGATCTCCTTGTATTTTGCCATTTCACTTTTGACCTTCGCGGCAAACTCCTCGGGAGAGGAAGGTTTGGTATCCGAACCCATGGTCAGCAATTGTTTCTTGACGGCTTCGTCCTGCATTGCTGTGGCAAACGCCTGGTGCAATGTGTTGACCACCGCATCGGGTGTGCCGCCTGTGGCAAAAATACCGAACCATGTGCTGATGTCAAAATCCTTGATGCCGGACGCTTCCATGGTCGGCACATCTTTCATGATGTCCGATGTCGCTTTGGTGGTCAGGGCCAGGGCACGCACCTTGCCGTCATTGACCAGAGGCAGGGCAGAGGCCAGGTTATCAAACATAAACTGGGTCTGGTCCGACAGGAGCGAGAGCTTGGCGGGGCTGGCGCCCTGATAGGGGACGTGTACAGCATCAATGCCGGTACGCTGCTTGAGCAGTTCGCCGGCAAGATGGCCCGCACTGCCATTGCCGCCCGAAGCGTAATTGAGCTTGCCGGGATTGCTTTTGGCGTATTCGAGCAGCGATGCGACATCCTTGATGTTGTTTTTGTCCGAGAATGCCGTACTCACGACCAGAACGTTGGGTACTTCTGATACCAGCAATACAGGTTCGAAATCCTTCACCGGATCGTAATTGAGGCTTTTGTACAGCCACGGGTTGATGGCGTGTGTGGCGACCGCACCCATGACAATGGAATAGCCATCGGGCTTGGCACGCGCGACCATGGTTGCGCCAATATTGCCGCCTGCACCCGGTTTGTTTTCCACAATAATGGTTTGTTTCAGCGTTTTGCCTGCATGTTCGGCCAGCAGACGCGCTACGCCGTCGAGCGGGCCGCCAGGAGAATAGGGCACAACAAAGGTAATTGGCTTGGTCGGATACGATTTTTCCTGAGCCATGACCGGTTGCAGCAGGGCGGCACCCATCAGGGTGGCCAGTGCGCTTTTTAACAGCGTTCGTTTTGTCTGATTCATTACTTTTTCCTGGAAAATAAGGGGCCGGTGTCGTATGAGCAAACCACGCCAGCATGCTTTCGGGTACGGACTGCCAGCGTCCCTGCTCTGCAATGCGATGGCCATCATACGGCGCCGACCGAGGCTGCAGCCGTATCAGTGGCTGCCGGTACTGCCAAAACCGCCAGTGCCACGTTCGCTTTGTGTAAATTGTTCGACGACATTGAACGAGACTTGCATGACGGGTACGACGACCAGTTGCGCGATGCGCTCCATGGGTTTTAAAACAAAAGACGTCTGGCTACGATTCCAGACCGACACCATCAAGGGACCCTGATAGTCGGCATCGATCAGCCCGACCAGATTGCCCAGCACGATGCCGTTTTTATGTCCCAGACCCGAACGTGGCAAAATCATGGCCGCATAGCCGGGATCCTGCAAATAAATGGAAATGCCGGTAGGCACCAGCAGCGAGGCGCCGGGCGCCAGGGTTTGTTCCTGTTCTACGCAGGCACGCAAATCCAGTCCGGCCGAACCGGGAGTGGCATAAGTGGGCAACTGGTCGCGCATGCGCTCGTCTAAAATTTTGACATCAAGTTTCATGTTTGTTTCTTGGTTTTGACCGAAGTGGGAAATCGTTTGGCGGCATTGCGAATCCGCCTGAAAATAATAAACAGGATCACCAGAATGAAGATCAGCGGTCCGCCCATGCCGTCCATATTCAGGCCGCCAGGGCCCACGCCATTGGCCAGGATAAAAACGGCCACGGCAATCAATCCTGCCACCAGGGCAAAGGGAAAGGGCTGGCTTTTTTTCGTGGCCGGTGCCGCAGGTCGGGTTTCAAACCCGGTGTGCTGCTTGCCGCTGGGTGGCACGGGAAAGCCGATATCAGCCTGAGGGCTGATCGCCGTTGGCGCCCCGGCTCCGGCGTTGCGTGGCGTGCCGGCGGGCGTCGCTTTGCTCTTGCCTCGCGCTGTCGTATCAACCAACTGCGACGGAAAGCCCGAAGAAAAATCCGGGTTTACTGCCTGTTCCTTCATATCAAAATGGCGACTGAGTTCTTCTACATAACTGGCAAAGTCGCCATTTCTGGGTTCGCGGTAGTCCATATTCATTGTTGCACTCCATTGGCTGTCACTGCGTGGATAGCTGCGTGCTGCTGCGCCGGCCTCACTGCTTGTCCAGCGGCTGGCGCGCAGCTCGCCGTCGTCTTGAAACGATAGCGATAATACACACTACTGCCAGTATCGCTAGTATGGCGACGCTGCCTGTGGCGCCCAGCGCATCGGCTCCGCGCACGCCCAGATAACCGGGCAACAGCAACCATGGGAACCAGATCACTGCCGACAGTACATTGGCCAGCTGAAATCGCCCCTGTGGCATCTTCATTATGCCAGCCATGCCCGGGATTAGCGAGCGGAATGCGCCCATGAAGCGACCGGCAAATACTGCCAGAAAGCCATATCGGTAAAACAGCAGACGGGCACGCGCCACCGAGCGTCGGCGTTTGCGCAGGGCGTTGCTTTTAAGCAGGGCGGGGCCGTAGGCATTGCCGATCCAGTAGGAAATCGCATCGCCCAGGATGGCGCCGGCTATTCCCCACAACAGTACCCCGGTAAATTCGAGCGTACCGTTGGCAATCAGTATACCGGTCAGCGGCAGAATGACGGTCGCAGGCACAAATAACCCGACGATCAGCAGCGATTCTCCGAACGACACCAGGCCGATAACCGGCCCGGCCCAGTGTTGATGCAGGGTGATAAATGCAAGAATCTGATCAATATAGGGTTGCATCGGCGATCGGGGTGACGCGGCCAGGGCCGGCGATCAAAGGCTTGTGGGGGCGTCAGACTTGACGGTGCGATTGGCGATCTCTGCGATCAGTCGGCGGGCGGCATCCAGTTTATCCAGCACGGGCAGGGGGTGGCTACCCTGATCGTCGAACAGCACCATACGGGACTGATCCGACTCCATGGTTTCCTGGGCCAGATTGCCGACCAGCAGGGGGATTTTTTTTCGTTTGCGCTTGGCTTCGGCATAGTCGTGCAGGTTTTCTGTTTCAGCGGCAAAACCAACGCACCATGGGCCATGGGCCAGGGCGGCCACTTCAGCCAAAATATCCGGATTTTCGGTCAGCGTCAGATCCAGGCCGCTTTGATTGCCGGTTTTTTTTACTTTCTGAGCTTGCGCATTGCTGACTCGCCAGTCTGCCACCGCCGCTACAGAGATAAAGATATCCTGCTCTGGCGCCAATTGCATGACGTGAGCATGCATTTGCCGGGCCGTTTTTACATTGATGCGATCAACACCGTATGGCGCATCCAGCGCGGTGGGACCGGACACCAGCGTCACGCGCGCGCCGGCTTCCCAGGCAGCGCGAGCAATGGCGTAACCCATTTTGCCCGAGGAGCGGTTGCTGATAAAGCGCACCGGATCTATATCTTCCTGTGTCGGCCCGGCGGTCACCAGAATATTTTTGCCGGCAAGCGCTTTGTTCTGGAAAAAAGCGTGTGTTTCAAAAACGATTTGTTCAGGTTCCAGCATACGGCCATCGCCTACTTCACCGCAGGCCTGCGAGCCGCTGGCCGGCCCCCAGAGCCTTACGCCGTCATTGCGCAGTTGCGCCGCATTGCGTTGCGTTGCCGGGTGGCCCCACATTTCCCGATTCATGGCAGGGACAACCACCAGCGGACAAAGCCCGCGCGCCAGACACACCGTTGACAGCAGATCGTCTGCCAGGCCATGAGCCAGTTTGGCCATGAAGTCTGCACTGCCCGGCACAATCAGAATCAGGTCGGCCTGGCGGCTCAGGTTGATGTGCGCCATGCTGTTTTCCATGCGATCGTCCAGCGTTTCGGTGTAAACCGGATTGCCCGATAGCGCCTGGAACGTTGTGGGCGTGACAAACTGGGTTGCCGCATGCGTCATGGCAACGGTGATGGTCGCGCCGTGATCCTGCAGCCGGCGTACCAATTCTGCCGCCTTGTAGCAGGCAATGCCGCCGGTGACGCCGATCAGGATACGCTTGCCGGAAAGCGGACTCATGTCTGTTGCTCCCTTTTGTTGCGCAGATAGCGCAGCAGTTCATCCAGGACCAGCAGTACGGCCCCGATGGTAATAAACGTGTCGGCCAGATTGAACGCCGGGAAATAGGCGTCGTTCCAGTAAAACAGCAGAAAATCAATGACATGCCCGTAAAGCGTTCTGTCGATGACGTTGCCGATGGCACCGGCCAGTATCAGCGCCAGTGACAGGCAAAAAAGCGGCTGCTCGCGGTGTTTGCGCAGCAGATACAGGATGAACGCCGACGCGGCCAGGCCGAGCAACATGAAAAACCAGCGTTGCCAGCCGGCGCCGTCTGCCAGCATGCTAAAGGCTGCACCCTGATTGTAGATCAGAATGAAATCGAAGACCGGCAGCACGTTCACGCGTTGCAGATACTCGAAATTCTGCTCAAAGTACTGTTTGCTGATCTGGTCTGCACCGATCAGCACCAGCGCCAGCGCGATCCACATCAAATACGGCACAACGCGCGTTGCCGGCTGCACTGCCTTATGCATAGTGCCTGTCCTCGCCACCGTGATGCAAATTGTCGTCACAGCGTGAACAGATATCCGGATGGTCAGCAATGGTGCCCACTTCTTCGCGGTAATGCCAGCAGCGTTCACACTTGCGATGTTCGGACGGCGTGATGGTGAAATTGACGCCTTCGCCCGGCACCCCGGCGTGTACCGTTGCACGCGACACGATGAATACAAAACGCAGGTCGTCGTTCAGGCTTTGCAGATACTCCAGATCCAGCCCGTCGGCAAATACGTCTACTTCGGCCTGTAGCGCTGAACCAATGCGACCGGCGCTGCGCACGTCTTCCAATTGCTTGTTCAGGTCGGCGCGAATCTGCAGAATACGTTGCCACTTTTTGCTCAGCGCTGCGTGATCGGCGACCTCGGGCAGGGAGTGGAATACTTCGGTAAAAATCGTGACGGTGCTTGCACTGTCGGTGTTTTTCAGCGTTGATTTCTGCAGTTCCTGCCAGGCCTCTTCAGCTGTAAAGGACAACACCGGCGCCAGCAGCTTGAGCAGGCTCAGTGTGATGTGCAGCAGGGCCGTTTGCGCCGAGCGTCGCGCCAGGCTGTTGCGATCCGTGACGTACAGACGGTCCTTGAGCGTATCCAGATAGAACGATCCCAGATCTTCCGAGCAGAAAATCTGCAGGCGCGCCATGGCCGGATGGAAATTGAATTCGTCGTAATAGGCGGTCACTTCATTTTGCATATCCAGCGTTAACGCCAGCGCATACTGGTCGACTTCGAACAGCTTGCCGGTTTCCACCATATCTTTTGCTGCATCGAAATCATTCAGATTGCCCAGCAGGAAACACACGGTATTGCGGATACGGCGATAGCCTTCCACTACGCGCTTGAGGATTTGGTCGGAAATGGACAGTTCACCCGAATAATCGGTAGAGGCGGTCCACAGCCTGATGATCTCGGCGCCCAGCGAGTCGGATACTTTCTGCGGGGCAATCACGTTGCCCATCGACTTGCTCATCTTGCGTCCCTGACCGTCAACGACGAAGCCGTGGGTCAGCAGATTGCGATAGGGTGGCTCGCCAAACAGCATGGAGGAGGTCAGTAGCGACGAATGAAACCAGCCTCGGTGCTGATCCGACCCTTCCAGGTACAGATCGGCCGGCCAGCGCAGCGTATCGGAATGCGAACCGGTAGTTGCATTGTCCTTGCCGCCCAGGACCGTGAAGTGAGTGGTGCCTGAATCGAACCAGACGTCCAGTGTGTCGCGGTTTTTCTCGTAATGCACGGCGTCCTCGCCCAGCAGTTCTGCCGGATCCAGCGCCTGCCAGGCTTCAATGCCTTGCTTTTCGACGCGCTGTGCGATCTGTTCAAGCAGTTCAACCGTACGCGGATGCAACTGGCCGGTTTCCTTGTGCACGAAAAACGCCATGGGTACGCCCCATTGGCGTTGGCGCGACAAGGTCCAGTCAGGACGATTGGCAATCATGGCATGCAGGCGGGCGCGCCCCCAGGCCGGATAAAAGCCGGTGGCTTCGATGCCTGCCAGCGCCTTTTCGCGCAGTGTGCCGGTGTCATCATTGGGTTGGCGATCCATGCCGGCAAACCACTGGCTGGTTGCGCGATAGATAATGGGCGTTTTATGACGCCAGCAATGCATGTAGCTGTGCTTATGAGATTCCACGTGCAGCAATGTTCCGGCGTCCTGCATTGCCTTGACGATATCCGGGTTCGCTTCCCAGATTGTCTTGCCACCGAACAAAGGCAGGGAAGGCACATATTTGCCATCGCCCATGACGGGACTGATGATATCCGCATCCGGCATGCCGTTGGCCTTGCAGGACTGGAAATCCTCTACGCCGTACGCGGGCGCAGAGTGCACAATACCAGTGCCAGTGTCCACCGTGACATAGTCACCCAGGTAGATCGGAGACAGGCGGTCATAGCCGGCATCTGCAGTGGCCAGCGGATGGCGGAATGCAATGTGGTCCAGCGCCTGCCCGGTGCACTCGGCGATGACCGAGCCTTGCAACTGCCAGTGTTCCAGACAGGCCTGCACGCGATCCTTGGCCAGCAGCAACAATGGGCCAGTAGGCAGCGGCTCGCTCAGGCGTACCAGCGCATAGACCACTTCCGGATGAACGTTCAGGGCCTGATTGGAGGGAATTGTCCAGGGCGTTGTGGTCCAGATGACGACGGCACCATCTTCTATACTATCGAGGCCGAAAGCGGCAGCCAATTTATCTTTTTGGGCAAAGGGGAAGGCCACGTCGATAGCCGGATCCTTGCGGTCGGCATATTCCACTTCCGCTTCGGCCAGGGCCGAGCCGCAGTCAAAGCACCAGTTCACCGGTTTGAGGCCACGGAACACGTAGCCTTTTTCCATGATGCGCGCCAGTGCTCGCAACTCGTTGGCTTCATTGCCGTAATTCATGGTCAGATAGGGGTTCTCCCAATCGCCCAATACACCCAGCCGCTTGAAATCGGCTCGCTGGCGGTCAATCTGCTCCAGGGCATAGGCGCGAGCCTTCGACTGGACTTCAGCCACCGGCAGGTTCTTGCCGTATTTTTTTTCAATCTGAATCTCGATGGGCATGCCATGGCAGTCCCAGCCGGGGACATAAGGCGCGTCAAAGCCAGCCATCGTGCGACTTTTGAGAATAATGTCCTTGAGAATCTTGTTGACCGCATGACCGATATGAATATCGCCATTTGCATACGGCGGGCCGTCGTGCAAAATATAGGCAGGGCGACCAGCGCAGGCCTTGCGAATCGCCTGGTACACTTTCTTTTCCTCCCATTCAAGCACCCAGCCGGGTTCGCGTTTTGGCAGGTTTCCCCGCATCGGGAAGGGGGTTTCAGGCAGATTCAGGGTGTTCTTATAATCCATGGACAGCAAAGTAGTTGCGAGCAACGTCCGCGTCGTGGCGGATGGCGTCAGTCAGAGTTTGTAAATCGGGGAATTTTTCTTCGTCCCGCACGGCGTGCAAAAAGCTTATTGTAATAAGTTTACCGTATGCCGATACGTTTTTATCGAGAATATGCACTTCCAGCAGGACTTGCCCGTCCTCTTCGACGGTCGGGCGCACGCCAAGACTGGCAATCCCGGCCAGCGGCCCGGCCTCCAGTCCCTCTACCCTGACCACGTATATGCCTGAGCGCAAGGCGCAGCGCGGCATCACACGGATATTGAGCGTAGGAAAGCCGATCGTGCGCCCCAGCTTGCGCCCATGCACCACATGCCCGCTGATTTGATAGGGGTGACCAAGAAATTGGCCAGCGCGTTCAATATCTGCGTAGGCAAGCGCATGGCGCAATTCTGAACTGGAGTAGCGAATGCCGTGAGGATCCAGTACATCACGCAGCGTCTCTACCTCAAAGCCAAACCGTGCGCCGGCATCGCGCAGCAGGGCAATGTCGCCGCGTCGCTTGCTGCCGAAGCGAAAGTCTTCGCCGACATACAGCCACTTGACCGCCAGTTGGCGTACCAGAATATCTTCAATGAACTGTTCAGGTGTCTGCTGGGCAAACGCCTGGTCAAAGCGCCGGATATGAATATGCCGGATGCCGCAACAGGACAGGGCGCGCACTTTGTCTCGCAAGGTCGAAATGCGCGTCGGTGCCAGTTCGGGACGTTGTTCGCGCAGGGCGAAGTATTCGCGAGGGTGGGGCACAAATGTCATAACTGAGGGCACCAGCATCTTGCTGGCTGCGGTTTGCACGACGTGCGAGAGCAACTGCTGATGACCTAGATGGACACCATCGAAATTACCAATGGTAAGGGCGCTGCCGGTTTGGGCAGCCGAGGCAAAAGCCTGACGGGAGATTTGGAGAGGATTTTTCACGCCATACAGTTTACAATTTTAAACTTGCAAGCATTACGGAAGTGTTCAGTTGAAACCAACAAATCCTGCGGCGGCCCGGGTCGTTATCCTTATTTCCGGGCGCGGCTCCAATATGAAAGCCTTGGTGCATGCCGCAAGCCAAATGACAAATGTCAATATAAGCGCCGTCATCTCGCATAGCGCCAACAGTGAAGGATTGGCCTGGGCACGGGCACAGGGTATTCAGACCGAACAACTGGTGTATGATGCGGCAGGCGGCCAGACCCGCGTTCAATATGATCAGGCGCTGGCCGAATGCATTGATCGGTACCAGCCCGATCTGGTGCTGCTAGCCGGGTTCATGCGCATTCTGAGCGATGAGTTCGTGCGGCACTACACCGGGAGGTTGGTCAATATACATCCTTCACTCCTGCCGCTGTTTCCAGGACTGCATACTCACCAGCAGGCACTGAATGCCGGGGTGCGTGTTCATGGCTGCAGCGTACACTTTGTTATTCCCGCGCTGGACCAGGGCCCCATCATCGCTCAGGCGGTCGTTCCTGTCATGGCTGATGATACCGTCCAGAGTCTGGACCAGCGCGTGCTGGTCATGGAGCACAAGCTCTATCCCCAGGTCATGCGCTGGCTGGCGCAAAAAGCAGTGTTTCTGGATGAACAGGGCAAGGTAGGCTTTACAGAAAAACTGCCGTTACAGCAGTTTTACGCAGACACGGAATATGTCAGCTGATATATCGCGTATATCGTTTACGGATATCGTTTGCATCAGCATCGATATTTCACCATTGATATACCCCATTTGACATATCGTTCAATCAGGCAAAAATTATGACAATCAAATCCGCTAGAAAAGACACAGGACGCCGTTCTGTCAAACCCGATTTCACCCGTCGCACGCAACGCGCGCCCCAGCCTGGCGCGCGCCAGCGCGGCATCTACACCACTCGCCTGAGCCAGATCCGCGACGTTCTGAACGAAGTGCTCAAGTGGAAACACCCGGCAGATGCCGTGCTGTCTGCCTGGTTTCGGGCCAACAAATCACTGGGCGGGCGCGATCGCAATGAAGTGGCCGAGGCGGTATTCGATGTGCTGCGTCATTTGCGCCGTTACCGGCAATACGCCGAAAGCGGCACCGGACCAGCATTGGAGCGTCTGGCCATTCTGGGGCTGGCCTCGGTGGTGGGCAAGGACACCATTGCCGGCCAGCTCTCTGAAGAAGAGAAAAGCTGGCTGCTGCGCATGGATACCATCGATCTGGCTTCGCTGGCCCCGGAAATACGCGCCAGCCTGCCCGACTGGCTGTATGAACATATGAGCCAGCTGGACGAGTTCGAAAGCCTGATCGCAGCGCTCAACACCAAGGCGCCGCTTGATCTGCGTGTCAATCCCTTCAAGATCGACAGGGATACGGTACTGGCTCAATTACAGGACACACCGGTGGCCGAGTTTGATCCGCAGCCCACACCGTATTCTCCCTGGGGCATTCGGTTGAACGGCAAGCCGGCAATTTCCCGGTGGGCCTTGTTCGAAAACGGTTCGCTCGAAGTGCAGGACGAAGGCAGCCAGCTGCTGGCGCTGCTGGTCGGACCAAAACGTACCGATATGGTGATTGATTTTTGCGCCGGCGCTGGCGGTAAAACGCTGTTGCTGGGCGCGTTGATGCGCTCGGCCGGCCGCCTTTATGCCTTCGATGTATCGGCCGCGCGTCTGGCCAAGGCCAAGCCTCGCATAGCCCGTAGCGGTCTCTCAAATGTGACGCCGATTGCCATATCGAACGAAAATGATACCCGTGTGAAACGCCTTGCCGGCAAGGCGGACAAGGTGCTGGTCGATGCGCCGTGCACCGGTGTCGGCACACTGCGTCGCAATCCAGATCTCAAGTGGCGCCAGTCTCCGGCCAGCGTGCAGGAACTGACCGAACTGCAGGCGCGCATTCTCAATAGTGCTGCTCGCTGCGTCGCCCCGGGCGGCCGGCTGGTGTACTCTACCTGCAGCGTGCTGCCGCATGAAAATGAACATCAGGTTGATGCCTTCCTGGCAGCCCATCCCGAATTCACGCTGCTCAATGCTCAGGAGGTATTGGGAGACCGATGTCCTGACCTGGGCATGACAACACCTTATCTAAGGCTGCGCCCGGATGTGCACGGCACCGACGGCTTTTTTGCCGCTGTGCTGGAACGCAGTAAATAAATTTGCCGCTGCAGGGAACCAGTTGTTGTTAAAATGGTCTTAAAATGGAGAAATAGGCGATTAACACCCGCTAATTTCTCTGTGGATGTGCGTTTGTAACCTTGCGCAACACAATCGGCGTATAAACCCGCATTGCAGTCTGAAAATAGGGCTATATTTAAAGAAAAGCAGCGGGTACTGTGTCAGAATAATGACATTCTGCTCACGACTTGCTCAAAATCAAGAAAAAAGGCAATTAAATTTTTTCTTAGTTAAATCATAATGTTATAATTTCTGCGCGATTCAATATCGCTCAGCATCCTGCCCGAATAAGGGCACAGTGCCCGCCGTAGCGGGCCAATGCCCGGTAATCTTGGGCATCTCAGGAGACCTTAAAGGGTATATGGATACAATTCTCGACTTTATTTCCGGTGGCTTTTTGCAACTTGGCTGGTGGCAGGTGATTCTTGTCACGCTAGTGCTTACTCACATCACCATTGCCGCGGTAACGATTTATCTGCACCGCAGTCAGGCTCACCGGGGGCTGGATCTGCATCCGGCCGTGTCGCATTTCTTTCGCTTCTGGCTCTGGCTGACCACAGGAATGGTCACGCGTGAGTGGGTGGCTATCCACCGCAAGCACCATGCAAAATGCGAACGTGAAGGCGATCCTCACTCTCCCATGATTTACGGTATCGACCGGGTCTTGTGGAAAGGGGCAGAGCTGTATCGTGAAGAGGCTGCCAACGAGGAAACCGTCAAGCGCTTCAGTCACGGCACGCCCGACGACTGGATGGAACGCAACGTTTATTCTCGCCATACCACGCTGGGCATTTTTACCATGCTGGCCATCGACCTGCTGTTGTTCGGCGCACTCGGCCTGACCGTGTGGGCAGTGCAAATGGCATGGATCCCATTCTGGGCCGCCGGCGTGGTCAACGGTTTGGGTCACTATATCGGATACCGGAATTTTTCCAGCCCCGATACCAGCACTAATTTATTCCCCATTGGCATTATCATCGGTGGCGAAGAGTTGCACAACAATCACCATGCCTACGGTACGTCCGCCAAGTTTTCAAGCAAATGGTATGAGTTCGATATCGGCTGGGGTTATATCCGGATTTTGCAGGCACTACGCCTGGCTCAGGTCAAGAAGGTTGCGCCCAAGCTGAAACTGGTTCGTGAAAAGTCCGATTCTGTGACCGAGCAAACCCTGCAGGGTGTGATTACGCACCGCTATGAAATCATGGCGCGTTACGCCAGCATGTTGCGCCAGTCCGTCCAGTCTGAAATCAAGCGTCTGACCCAGGCTGGCGCCAGCGACCAGGAACGTGAACTGCTGCAGAAAGTGCAATCGCGCCTTGGGCAGGCCGATCTGGCCTTGAATCCACAGGAAAAGCAGGAACTGGATAACATGTTGTCGCAAAACACGATGCTGGCCAAGCTGGTTCATATGCGCGAAGAATTGTATCGTGTATGGACAAGTTCCACAGCCAGCAGCGAGCAATTGCTTGGTGACTTGCAACAATGGTGCCAGCATGCGCAGCAAAGCGGTATTCAGAGCCTTGAACAGTTTGCTCTACGTCTGCGCCGCTATGCCGCATGATCGGGCAGTTAAATCCTGAGCAACTGGCGGCCGTTACCACAGCCAGTAAGCATACGCTTGTTCTGGCTGGTGCCGGTAGTGGTAAAACCAAAGTTCTAACCACCCGCATGGCCTGGCTTATCCAGAATGGAAAAGTCAGTCCATATGGTGTGCTGGCCGTCACCTTTACCAATAAAGCGGCGCGTGAAATGCTCACACGCCTGACGGCCATGTTGCCGGTGGACACCCGCGGCATGTGGGTCGGCACTTTCCATGGTTTATGCAACCGGCTTTTGCGCGCTCATTATCGCGATGCCGGTTTGCCACAAAATTTCCAAATCCTCGATATCGCAGATCAGCTGGCGGCCATCAAACGCCTGATCAAAGCCAATGATATCGACGACGAAAAGTTTCCCCCCAGGGATGTGCAGCGCTTCATCAATAATGCCAAGGAAAATGGCGAGCGGCCCGAGCACGTTGAGGTGTGGGATGCGCATCGCAAACGTCTGGCAGAAATTTATCAGTTGTACCAGGAACAGTGTCAGCGCGAAGGTGTCGTCGATTTTGCCGAATTGCTGCTGCGCGCCTATGAGCTGTTGTCTCGCAATGCCCTGGTGCGTGAGCACTATCAGCGGCGCTTCCGGTATATTCTGGTTGACGAGTTTCAGGACACCAATACACTGCAATACAAATGGCTCTGTCTGCTGGCAGGCGGCGATGCGTCGCTGTTTGCCGTGGGTGACGATGATCAGTCCATCTATGCCTTCCGTGGCGCCAACGTGGGCAATATGTCCACCTTTGAGCGCGATTATGCCGGCAACAATATTATCCGGCTGGAGCAGAACTACCGATCTTTTGGCCACATTCTGGATGCAGCCAATGCGCTGATCGAGCACAATACCGAGCGTCTTGGGAAAAATCTGTGGACCGACAGGGGCGAAGGCGAGCTGCTTCGGGTTGTTGAACAGCCTACCGATCTGCTGGAGGCCCAATGGGTCGTGGACGAAATCCGCGCGCAGATCAATGAAGGCCGCATGCGCAGTGAAATTGCGGTTTTGTATCGCAGCAACGCGCAATCGCGGCCCATCGAACACGCTCTTTTTTCTGCGCACATTCCATACAAGGTATACGGCGGCTTGCGCTTTTTCGAGCGCCAGGAAATCAAGCATGTCCTGGCTTACCTCAGGTTAGTGGCCAGCGGCGATGATGATACCTCGTTCATGCGAGTTGTTAACTTTCCGGCGCGTGGTATCGGCGCCAGAACCCTGGAAAACCTCACCGACTCGGCGCGTCAGATTGGTTGCAATCTGATCCACGCCGTGGGGGCGGTGTCCGGCCGCAGCGGCGGCAAGCTGCTGGCCTTTGCCAAACTGATCGAAACGTTACGCGAAGCGGCGCAAACCCTGACGCTTGCGGAACTGATCAAGCACGTTAACGACCTTTCCGGATTGACCACGCACTACGAAGCCGAACGCGAAGGCGCAGAGCGGCTGGAAAACCTGGGTGAGCTTATTAACGCGGCCACTGCGTTCTGTGCCGAGGAAAATCTGGAAGGCAAAGCCGCCATGGCCCAGGTTGAGCGTTCGGTCGCGCCCGACGATCCCGATTCGCCTTTTGCCCAGGAACAGACAACACCGCTGGCGCTTTTTTTGTCCCATGCTTCGCTTGAGGCGGGTGACAACCAGGCACAGGCCGGACAGGATGCCGTTCAGCTCATGACCATTCATGCAGCCAAGGGGCTGGAGTTTGATTCGGTCTTTATCACCGGTGTGGAAGAGGGTCTGTTCCCACATGAAAATAGCATGATGGCCGAAGACGGACTGCAGGAAGAGCGCCGCCTGATGTATGTCGCCATTACGCGTGCCAAGGAACGCTTGACTATCAGTCTGGCACATGCGCGCATGTTGCATGGACAGACGCGTTATTCGATGCGATCGCGCTTTCTGGACGAATTGCCCGAGGATCACCTGAAATGGCTGACGCCGCGCACCCGCGAACAAGCCGAGCCTTCCTGGGGCATGCGTTTGCATGTTGACGCGCATGCGCGTCCTTCCACTGGCAGAATAGAGCCACGGGCGCCGCGCAGTGTAAGCTCGGGCGTTAGTGTCAGCGGCAAGCAATACCGGATTGGCCAGGGCGTGCGTCACGCGCGCTTTGGTGATGGAACGATCATCAGATTAAGCGGGCAGGGCGCAGATGCCCAGGCGGAGATTGTCTTCAGGGATGCTGGCGCCAAAACGCTGGCCCTGGCAGTTGCTAAACTGGATATCATTGCCGCCTGACCATATCAGGCCAGTTGGTACTAAAGCAGATAAAGGAAATGTTATGAAAGCGATGATATGTACTCTGGCCCTTTTTCTGGGTTTCGGGCTGCTTAGCGGGTGTGCGGGTAACGCGGCGGACAGTGGACGCAGTGGCAGTAAAGTTCAGATTTATGGCACTGTAGACTCCGGTGTTGGCTACCAATCAAAGCGCATATCCCGCGATTGAGACACGCTGAAGAAATTGTTCGCCTTTATGGTTCGAAGATGTGGACAAGCCGGGCAATACAGTGTTAGAATTCTCTTCTTTCTTAAAGGCGGTTAGCTCAGTTGGTTAGAGCGCTACGTTGACATCGTAGAGGTCGCTGGTTCGAATCCAGTACTGCCTACCAGTTTTATCTGTCATTTACCGGTAGAGTGTTTAAGTTTTCTTCAAAGACTTTTTAAGCTTTTTCACCGGCCAGACAATATCATCAAACCCGCAAGCATTTTGCCCTGCGGGTTTTTTATTGCCTGTTAATCTTTCAATTATCTGCCAGTCTGCCCTTCCGGTCTGTCTATCTCTTTATTTGTCCCGCAGGGGCCGCTACAGCCGCCATTGCTCAAAAACCGCATTCCTGTCATCCGGCAATGGCACAATTGTATTTTCAGTTTTTACTCAAGGCGCGGGTGGGCTGCCACTCTGTCGCGCTCAGGGGCGCTGTTCGGCCCATTTGAGTAGCGAGTCCAGGGCAGGGCATAGCGCCTGGCCCCATTCGGTCAGGCCGTATTCCACTTTGGGCGGCACCTCTTGGTGATCGATGCGGCGCACAATGCCGTCGGCCTCCAATTGGCGTAATTGCTGAATCAGCATCTTTTGGGAAATGCCAGGCAGTGTGCGTTCGAGTTCGGAAAAACGCAGTAAACGTCCACCAAAAAGACGAAACAGAATAAGCAGTTTCCAGCGTCCTTCCAGCACGCGAATCGCCTGCTCAACGCCATCGGCCGCTGTATCGGCGGTATACACGGGTCGGGTTATGTTCATGGTTATTTCTTTACGGGTCAATGGTGCTTGCTGTTTAGCACTTACTTTTTAGTGCGTACTTGTTGAATAGTAAGTTTAGTGCCAGTATGTTCAAAAATCAAATTAAAGCTGTCGATTTTTGTTTACCCCTCTTGCATGGAGAACTTGAATGTCTGTCAATTTACCTGAACCGATCCAGGCCTATTTCAATGCCGACAAAGATAACGGCAAGGCGCTAGCCGATTGCTTTACCGAACAAGGTGTCGTTATAGATGAAAAGCAAACGTATAACGGACGCGCTGCCATTGAGCGCTGGCGCGCTGAAGCGACTGCAAAATATGTCTATACGTCCGAGCCTTTTGATGTGATCGAACAGGACCGGCAAATCATCGTCAGTAGTCGTCTGCAAGGCAATTTTCCAGGCAGCCCAATTAATATCCGCTATCGCTTCGTACTTGAAAACAATAAAATCGCCTCGCTGGAGATTGCCCCGTGAGCTTTGACCTGAATATCAAAGGTTGTCGGGCGCTGGTTACCGGCGGTACCGCAGGGGTGGGTGCGGCGGGCAGGCGTCGCTAGACAATGGCGCCTGCAGCTTGAGAAGAACGCGTGCTCAGGCAGGCAGATAACGTGTTCGTTGTCAGGCAAGTCGTTCCTGGCGCAAACGGAAGGAAGTGGTGATGCAATACAAAAATCGTGAACCCGTGATGGCTCATTTGCGTTTTGAGCAATATCGCGAATCCTTGGAAGGCCTCTCGCTGGCAGAGCGGTTCAAGCTGATCGAGAAAATCAACATGTGGGGGGCCGGTGGTTCTGTTTCGGGGCCGGGCTCAGAGCGTCAGGCTACAGAGTCAATTCGCAACCGCCTGCCAGCACTCTTCGATCATCTGGGCGTGCAATCAATCCTGGACGCGCCCTGTGGTGATGCGAACTGGATAAGAGAGATAATAACGGGCATCGCGTATACCGGGATTGATATCGTTCCATCGCTCATCGAACAAAATATCCACCAATGGACAGGCAACGACGCCCATCGATTCACGGTGGCCGATATCACGGTGGATCCTTTGCCGAAAGCCGATTTAATACTTTGTCGTGACTGTCTGGTGCATTTGTCGTTCGCTCATATTGATGCTGCCGTCGCCAATTTCCGGGCTTCGGGTGCCCGATGGCTGCTTACGACTACTTTCCCTCTGATTGAAGAAAATAACGATTGCGAAGATGGCGACTGGCGCGCACTGAACCTGACGCTGCCGCCGTTTTGCTGGCCGCAACCGCAAATGCTCATTGGCGAATCATGTCTGGAGGCCCATGGAACGTGGCGTGACAAAAGCCTCGGCTTATGGCCGCTTGCGGCACCCGTGGCCATGTCTGGACAGTGATAATGTTGCCGGCGCGAGGGCGCCTCAGGTGCCCGGACGGGCCTCTTGTTTTCGTCGGTGGCTGATAATTGTGCCCCTTGCCGGCTCAATGGCTCCTTCAAGCAGCCAGTCAAAGGCAATGGGCCATAGTGAATCAACGAAACGGCTGTGAAAGAACGCAAAGTGCCCGATTGCCTCAAGCCCAATACTGGTTGGTGATATCCGTAGGTGATATCGTTCGCAGCCGCTGTAGTAATCAAGTACCCGGTCCAGTGCAGCCGGTGTGCCAAAGGGGTCGTCACTGACACCCAGTGCCAGCACCGGTGCATTCACTTGCCCAAAGCGTGCTGGCAGCAGGCTGTTTTCGGCGACCGTTTTGCCATATTTGCGACCGATAGACAGTTCAAATCGTGGGCCCATGCCGGCCCAGTCCATGGCCACGCCTTTGGGCGTGTCTTCCATCCAGCCCAGGCGCCTGGCCGGTACAAATCCGAATGCCTTGTTAAGGATCGGCATGGCCACATGCCATTGCAGGAACATACTGGTGCGTGACCGGCGGGCATAGTCGCGCCAGTAGGCGTATTGCGCGCCCATGGTGAAAATGCGCTTGACCAAATGTGCCGATGGCGCCAGTCCGATCAGAAATCCGCCAATCGAATGGCCTACGACGTAGATGGGAGATTGGCCAAATTGGGTGTGGGCATATTGAAGCACTGCTTCAAAATCCGCCTGGCCCCAATCGAGCCATCCTGCAGCGAGGCTGCGCAATGACCCGTATTTGGAATCGCCGATGCCGCGATAGTCATAGGTCAGCACTGTGCAACCGCGGGTGTGCAATGCCTGGGCAAATCTGTCGTAGTATCGACAGCGTACCGATGTGGCGCTATTGATGATGACCACGGGGCCGGGCGAGCTGGTCTGCGCAAGGCGCCACAAGTTCGCCTGCAGCCGGTATCCATCGGTTGTGATAATTTGAATTGCCTGCGACATGGCAAAGGTCCTTCGGCTCAACCGCTATGCGCAACATTCACGATGGAGGCCTGGATCAACGCAACGGTTTTGCCAACGCTGCCGTTGTCATCCAGCTTGCGGACTTCTCCCGTGCAAATGGTCAGCAGTTTACCGGCATTCTGTACTTTCCCGATTGCGATAAAGGCCGGGCCAAGCGCGGGGCGCAACAGATTGATTTTAAATTCGGCAGTCACCACTTCATATCCCGCCGGCGCCATGGTCAGGGCGGCATAACCGCAAGCGCTGTCGACAATGCTGGTGACGGCCCCGGCATGCAAGTAGCCGTGTTGTTGTGACAGATGCGCCGAAAACGGCATTGTGATGTGCACCTCGCCTGCCTGTACCAAGGTCAAGCTGGCACCAAGGGTCTGCATTAATCCCTGTTTGTCGAAGCTGGCTGTTATTCGCTGCTGTATGTTGTTGTCCATGACTTGTCATTAGTGAATTATTAATCAAGACAGATTGTCTCTCCAGTCCGATTATAGGAGAGGATTCGATGGCCAGTGCGGTTGTCTGGCATTGGCGCATCAATGTCGCTGACCGATTGATCAAGGGGCATTCGGCAATGCGATGGCGGTCTGCGGTTTGGGTGTAGGGTTTTTCTACGGGGCTATTGTCTCAGGGTTTTTATTTTTTATGTTTTGTTGGGAGCTGCCACGCGATCACTGGCTTTGGTGCTGGATATGACGATGCTATCCGAAGGCAAGGGGCAAAACATTACAGGTCTGATGTTGTTGACGCTCAGCACAGGATTGCGCTCACGCAGGCAAGGGCAACGCCAACTGTTCAGAGAACGCGGCTAAGGGAGGCAGTTCAGAGGCGGTTTAAGGGCAGTGCAGGATGAGCGGGGCAAAAGAGGGGGAGGCTGAAGACAGAGGCGGTAATAAAAACAGCGAAGACAGCAAGAGGCAGTGATGTCAAGCAAGATACCACACGCAGGTAGCGACACGCAGGTGACAGCGACACAAGGGTTACAGGCGTCTGGCACGGCGATGCCTGGCGGTACTATTCAGAAGGCTGCTTATCTGCCAGCCTTGAAGGCGCGAATCAAATCCCGAACCTGTAGCATGTAACCTTTTGCCACGTTCTTGTTACCACAGGAACGAGCCAGTTTATACTTGGTCACTGCCTTTCGGATCAGGCCGATATGGACCTGTTGGTATGCTGCGTTCATACACATCTCCAAGTGAATTTATACCGATTTTACATTTTTATTACAAGTTGATGCAAACGGTGAAAACCACTATATGTTGCTTAATATCCACAGGTACTTATATGGATACGGGAGCATAAACGCAGGGCAAAAAAAAAGCCAGCTGCAATAGCTGGCGAGTTCACCCAAAAGCAATGAGTTAACGCCATTATAGGGAGAGGGCGCCCAAAGCACAATTTAATAAATGTCAAGTTTGCATCGTTTGGCGCAATAGTGCAGCGAAGGTGCTCAGTAAAGGCAGCTCGAGCAGGGGCAGTCCCGGCAGCATCAGCTAAGCAGCAGCAGTCCCAGCCTTGCCAGTACGTAGAAACCCAGCCCGGCAGCGACGATGCATGCAATGTACGGGGGCGTGCTGAGCCAGGGCCGCCGGCCTACGATAACGCGGCTGGTAAAACCTGCGAGGGACAGGCTATACAGGATGCAGGCAATATGCAGCACCGTAGAGTTTGACAGCGAAAACCCCAGCATGAACAGGGCAGTGCCGATCATGAACGAAGGCAGCGCCACGGCAAAGCTGACTGCACGGTACATGGCTGCGCCATCAATCTCCCATTGCGGGTCCTGTGCGGGCGTGGTATCTGCAGAATCAGTGTTGTGTGGTTTCATGCGAGCGAGCTTTTAGGGCGGTAACGGGACGGATACCTATTTGTTTTATTCAGGAGCCAGAAGATGTTGCATTAGCGCCGTTACATAGGCGGGCAATTGTTCGCTGTTTCGCACGCATAACACCAGGTTGCGGCAGGCCCAGGCGTCAGAAAGTGCAATGATATTCAATTTTAACGCCCGCCGGTGCCGTTTGGCCGCAGCCAGCGGCACGATGGCAATCCCGACTCCATTGCCTACCATTCTGCAGACTGCGTCGATGCTGCGTACCCGCACCCGGTAATGTAGCTGCCTGCCCGCCTGGCGACCGTGCGCCGCAATATGCTCTTGCAAGGCGCTGCCTGCGACCAGGCCGGCAAAGTCCAGATGGCTGATTTGGGCAAGACTGGCCGGGTTCTCAATGGCTTCAGGATACTCGGGCCCGGTGATGACAACAAGTCGGTCTTCGCCTACCGGGAAACTTTGAAGGTCGTGCAGATCAGCCGAATCGGCAACCAGCCCGATATCGGCCATGCCCTGACGGATCAGATCGGCAATATCAGTACTGGTGCGTTCCTCCAGATCAATCGAAATATCGGGGTGACGCTCCAGGAAGCTGCCCAGCAACGCTGGCAAGTGTTCATTGCAGGCCGATGTGTTGCCCAACAGCCTGACATGCCCTTTGATCCCGCTGCTGTACTGCCCAAGGTCGCCGTGCATGCGTTCCATTTGCTGCACAACAACGCTGGCATGATGCAGTAGCGTGCGTCCGGCGGGCGTCAGTTGCACCCCTTTGTGACTGCGGTTGAGCAAAAGCACGCCCAGCGCGTCTTCCATTCCCTTTATGCGCTCACTGGCCGATGCCGTGGTGATGTGGCAGCGGCGCGCAGCTTCGGTGATGGTGCCCGTTTCGTGCACGCTCAGGAACAGGCGAAGGTCGGTTAGGTCAAAGCGCATGTTCGCAGTATAACAGGCTGGTTATGGAAATTCCTTAGTCTGCAATCGAGATTTCCTGATTTTCAGACTGTGGATCGGTCCCTACAATGGGGACGTGTTGCGATTTTATCCCTATGTAGCCGGCAAAGCTTTGGGCAATGGTTGCGAACACTGGTCGGGCATGAGTCTATGTTCTCACTGCCGGTATCAGGTATTTCCTAAGGTGTGCTCCTGCTTGAGCACGCACTCACACTTTTTATGGCGCGCAAATCCATGGTTTTTTTCACTGACTATCTCTCTATCTTCAACGCGAGTGCAGCCTATTCATTCGGCGTGCTGGCGCTGGTGACAATCGTTTTCATACTTGCCGGCGCAGTCAAGGGGGTTGTGGGACTGGGTCTGCCAACCATTTCCATGGCGTTGTTGGCGTTGTTGATGTCGCCAGCCCAGGCCGCAGCATTGCTGGTGATTCCATCGCTGTTGACCAATATCTGGCAAATGCGGCCCTTTGATGTGGTGCCTCAATTATGCCGCAGTATTGGCACAATGCAGATTGGGATATTTGTCGGCACGATTGCGGGTGCCTGGCTGCTGGGGGCGCCGGCCGGACACGCAGCGGGCGTGGCCCTGGGCGTGGCGCTGGTCGCCTATGCATGTTGGGGGCTGACCGGGCGCTCAATTGTTATTTCACCTGCTGCGCGAATCTGGATGGGACCGTTGGTCGGCTTTGTGACGGGATTCATTACCGCGGCAACCGGTGTCTTCGTTGTGCCGGCAGTACCCTATCTGCAGGCGCTGGAACTGTCACGTGATCGCCTGATTCAGGCGATGGGGGTTTCCTTTACTGTATCAACCATTGCTTTGGCCCTGGGACTGTGGCTTAACCACAGTTACGCCCCAGGCGCCGCTGGGCTATCACTACTGATGCTGATCCCCGCGCTGGTGGGTATGTCCTTGGGTCAATTGCTCAGGCAAAGGCTGCCTGTAGGCTTGTTCAAGAAGGTATTCTTTTGCAGTCTGATCGTACTGGGTCTTTATCAAGTGGCTGCCGCTGTCTGATAAGCGCCGGTCTGCGTGGTCCGATCATGGTTCGCGCCATTGTTCTGCAATCGGCATATAATAGGCACAAACAATAAAACGATTGATGTCCTTTTCACGCTAGCCTGTACAAACAGGCCGTCACCTATATGCCACTCCGATATACCCGAACACTGACAGATTCTGTTCGCACACAGAAAGCCGATAAACAGATCGGCACGCTGCTGGCCTTTGTGGCCGGCGCAATCAATGCTGGTGGATTCCTGGCGGTTCATCAATATACCTCGCACATGACCGGTATTGTTTCGACCATGGCCGATCAGTTGATTCTGGGCGCGTACGACCTGGTTCTGGCGGGATTGGCAGCCTTGATCTGTTTTATGTGCGGCAGCGTCTGCACCACCATCATGGTCAATTACGCCAGGGTGCACC
The DNA here is from genome assembly GCF_004217095.1 of Advenella incenata. Taxonomy (GTDB): domain Bacteria; phylum Pseudomonadota; class Gammaproteobacteria; order Burkholderiales; family Burkholderiaceae_B; genus Advenella; species Advenella incenata. The sequence goes on from NZ_SHKO01000004.1 coordinate 82,767, forward strand.
ATATGCGCAGCGAGTATGCCTTGCCGCTTTTGCTCGAAGCGGTGTTGCTGTTGTGTTTCGGCATGTTGGGGGCCAGGATTGCCCAGATGCACGGTCTGTTTGTGCCAATCACAGTCATGATTCTGTCGTTTCTCATGGGCTTGCAAAACGCCTTGATCACCAAGCTTTCTCGTTCTGTTATCCGCACCACCCATGTGACGGGGATCGTTACCGATATCGGCATTGAGCTGGGCAAGCTGTTCTATTGGAATCGGGGGCGCATGCGAGAAGATAGCCATTTTGTGATGGCGGATCGGGCTCGACTGCGGTTGCATTGCGCACTGCTGGTTGCTTTTTTTGCAGGCGGCACACTGGGGGCCTGGGGGTTCAATCATATTGGCTATATCGCGACGGTGCCGCTGGCTTGCTTGCTGGTACTTATTTCCGGCATACCGGCATTTGACGATGCGCGCGCCTGGCTCACCAACAGGCGGCGCCCGGCCGAGTAAACTGCCTCCCTTGTGGCGTTCATGCCGGGCTGTTGGCCATTGGCCTGTCGCTGGACTTTCTTACCCCCTGGGCTAAACGATCAGCGCCACTCGTATCGATTAGGTTGGCAGCAGTCAGGACCAAGGCACGAGAACGGGACCCAACATTGAGGCCAGGATGGCTTTGCAGATGAAGGGCGCGCATTTGCAACATGGGGCTGGCGTTTACAACACGGCAGGCCATAATGGTGTATAAGTACTGTATAAATTTACAGTGAATAACCTTTACTATGTCCAGCTGCGTTCCTACCACTCCTACTGCAGACAGGCCCTTTGCTTTTGTCGATGTAGAAACCACCGGCGGGTCGGCTTCAACCGATCGTCTGACCGAGATCGCCATTGTGCGCTATGACGGGCACACCGTCAGCACCTGGCAAAGCCTCATCAATCCTGAATGTCGTATCCCGGGCTATATTGAAAGCCTGACAGGGATTACCAGCCAGATGGTGGCCAATGCGCCCACCTTCGCGCAACTGGCAGAGCACATTCAGCAATTGCTTGCCGGCCACATTTTTGTCGCCCATAACGCCCGCTTTGATTACGGATTTATCAAGAATGCCTTTCGGCGGGTAGGGCAGGATTTCAAGGCAAATATGCTATGCACCGTCAAGCTTTCGCGCCGACTCTATCCGCAGCATCGGCGCCATGGGCTCGACTACCTGATTCAGCGGCATGGCCTGATCATGCAGGACAGACACCGCGCCTATGACGATGCCTACGCATTGCTGCAGTTCTGGCAATGCGTCTGCCGAGAACATGACCGTAAAATCGTTGATGACATTGTGCAGGGCCTGATAGCACGGCCTTCGTTGCCGGCGCATATTGACCCGGCCGTGATCGACGACTTGCCCAATAGTTTTGGCGTCTATGTGTTTTATGGCGAAAACGAACTGCCGATATATATCGGTAAAAGCAATCGTTTGCGACAGCGAGTGCTATCGCATTTTGCCAGCGACCATACGGCGCCCAAGGAAATGAAAATTTCCATGCAGATTCGGCGGATCGAGCATATTCGCTGTGCCGGCGAAGTGGATGCGCTGCTGACCGAGTCGCGCTTGATCAAGGAACGCATGCCCACCTTGAATCGCCAGTTGCGCCGACAAAAAGACGTTTTCACCTGGCAACTGATTGAGAAATCTGCCGGCCTGTGGGTTCCTGTCCTCGTGGGCGGGAATGACATTGCGATTGGGCAGGGCCTGCATCTGTACGGTTTGTTCTCATCGGCCCGGGATGCCAAAGAGGCGCTACTGGCTATCATCAAAACCGAAAAACTATGCAAGGCCACGCTGGGCCTGGAAAAAGTACACAACGCCAGCCCGTGTTTTGCACGGCAATTGAAGTCTTGCGCCGGCGCCTGCGTCGGGCAAGAGTCGCTCATTGTCCATTCGGCCCGCTTGATGACCGCCTTGTCCGCGTTAAGACTGCGCGACTGGCCGTTCGAGGGGGCGGCACTGCTGCGCGAAGGCAGTCTTGTTCATGTTATTCATCAGTGGTGTTATTTGGGAACGGCCCGGGACGAAACTGAACTGCAGGCGCTCATAGGCTGTGGCAAAGGTGACTTTTCCCGGGATACCTATCGAATATTGGTCAAGCATCGGGACAAACTGCTGGATGCCAGGGCAGTCAGCCTGGCCTTGGAGTAACGGCAGACCGGCAGGATCTGTTTGACGGTTGGAGAGCAAAGCGCCGTATAATTTTGCGAGCCGGCGCAATGGTGCGTAAGTGTATTCAGAATAAACGTATACATCGGTCAGGCTGTCACAGGCTGCAAATGGGGTTGTCTGCGTCAGGAGCAGAAAATGGAAATTTGGGTGGATGCGGACGCGTGCCCGGTTGTGATCAAAAATATTCTGTTCAGGGCCGCAGTGCGCTGGCAGGTGAAAACGACGCTGGTGGCCAACCAAATGCTCAATGTCCCTCCGTCTGTTTATATTCAGTCACGTCAGGTACCGCGGGGGTTCGATGTTGCTGATGCCTATATCAGCCAGCATGCCAGCGCCGGCGACCTGGTGATCACAGCAGATATCCCGCTGGCTGCCGAAGTGCTGGAAAAGGGGGTTCAGGCATTGAATCCCCGCGGGGAGCTATATTCAACGGAAACCATCCGCGAGCGCCTGGCCATGCGCGACATGATGGAAGAGTTGCGCAGTGCCGGCATCGAGACCGGCGGCCCCCGGTCTTTTGATCAGGCAGACACCCGTGCGTTTGCCGGCCAGCTTGACAAACTGCTGGCGCGTTACGCCAAAGCGTGATTGGCCGCCGGCGCGGTATTGCCCGTTAGCAGATACTGAATGGTGTCGTACACGCTGCGAATCTGCCGGCCAAATGGCAGCGGATCCTTGCCGCGGAAAAACAATCCCTTGCGCACATCGCCGTTGAACGCGTCGGTCAAGCGCTGGTCGATGCAGAATTGACCGATTTTTGAAATCCCGTCCCGCAGCCCGCACACCTGCAGGCAATTCATGCTTTGTACACAGCGGCGCGGATCGGCTTTAGCCGATGCCTGTAGCTTTTGCTCGTTGCGCAGGTATTTCTGTAAATAGGGTGTCATCACCGCCCGCGCCGGGAGCCCGGCGACGGACATGAATTCGACAATATCCTCGTCGCGGGCGCCAGCCAGTATTTGCTTGAAATTGTCATGCGCGTCGCCCTCGCGAGTGACGGCGAAGGCGGTGCCGATCTGTACCGCGGAGGCTCCCCATTGTCGCAGTGCGGTACTGATCTTGCGAACATTTGCCATTCCACCGGCCAGAATGAGCGGAATTTTCTCGCCCTCCAGCCCCAGTTGTCGAAACACCTGTGCGGTTTCTTCCAGCACCCGGGCAAAAGAGAAGCGATCACTGCCCAAATCGTCAATGGTCGTTGCGCCCAAATGGCCGCCGGCGTGATTGGGATGCTCGATCACAATGGCATCGGGCAGGCGGTTTTTCTTCATCCAGCGCTTGAGCACAATCTGTATGCCGCGCGATTCGGACAGAATCGGAATGAGCGCGACCTTGGGATGCTCCCGGGTCAGGTCCGGCAACTCCAGTGGTAGCCCTGCCCCCATGACAATCGCTTGCGCTCCGGATTCGCAGGCCTGCTGTACAAGGGCCGCGTAGTCGCTGACTGCCTTCATCACGTTGACGGCAATCATGCCCTGACCGTTAGCTTGTTTTAAAGCCTTTTTCACCTCCCGGTCCAGGGCGATCCGGTTGAGCCGATCATAGTGTTCCTGACTGGCCAGTGCCCTGGATTGCTCCAGCAGGTCCGGGTGCAGGTGGCGCAGGTCGATGCTGGCGATGGTGCCCATGGCATTTTCACGCGCGACGGCGGCCGACAGGCTGCTGGCCGAAATACCGACGCCCATGCCGCCTTGCACAATTGGCAACAATGTATGATTTTTGATTCGTAGGGGCGCGAAGGAATGCATACGGGTTTCCTGGTTGGATTGAGCACAATGCTGCCTTGCGGGTCTGCGTGATATTGACAGGTGCGACGTGGCGCTTGTGTATATCTCATTGTGCGGGTTCTGGTCTGTTGTCCAGTTGACAAAAATCAATATCAATTGAATTAGACAGCACGCCACAGGACGGCCATGTTCAGTGGAATCGGCAACGTCAGCGCTTGCTGCCTAAGCACATCCAGCAGTCTTTGAAAATACTGAAAAACACCGCTTTGCAATGATTCTTGCCAGAGGTGCAAGTGGCGCGGCGTGCATCTGAAGGCGAAATAAGCCGTTTCTGAAACCGATCGAAATTGACCGGGGTCCGAATCGAAACCCTGCGAAATGCCAGTCATATTTAGTAATAGCAATCACCCGGGCAGCCCATTACTATCGAATCGTGTATTTCATACACATGGTTCCGGCACCACAACGGTATGCCGTTAAGAAAGGAGTATGACTATGGTCTCCATCAAAAAAATGCTTGCTATCGTTCTTGCGTCCCTGTCATTGGGCGCGGCTACGTCTGCGCTGGCAAACGAGCGTCCTTACGAGCGTGGGTATAGCAGCCACCCTTATTCAATGCAGGTTGACCACCGCCATTATGGCGATCGTCATTACCGCAGGGATAACCCACGTTATCGCCACCATGGCTGGCGCAACAAGCCACATTATTACAGTGATCATCGTAGATACGACCGGGGCCATCGCTGGGACCGCCGCTATGACTCACATCGCAGGCATTATCGTTCCCGCGACGTATGGTAATATTCACGTGCAGTCTTTATTTAAATAAATCGTGAGTACATGCAGTGCCCGATTTCAGTTGAATTAAAGATCAGAATACTCAACCGTAAATGCAGTACGGGCCTGCTGTTTGATTATTAATAACCAACAATGTAGCAGGAGAAGCCTATGTTGCACTATGCTGTCGTGTTTTTCATTATTGCCATCATCGCCGCGGTTCTGGGCTTTGGTGGTATTGCGGCCGGCGCCGCATCCATCGCCAAGATCCTGTTCGTTGTCTTTATTGTATTGGCCATTTTGTCGCTGGTATTCGGCGGCAGATTTAAGTAGGGCAGTACTGCGTGCCTGAAACGTTCGTTTTCTTCAAGCGTTCGGTTCAGGCCGTATCCGGTTCGGCGACTATGCTCGTTTGCCTGAAAAGCAATGCTGCGGCAAGGAGCATGACCGCCCCGGTCATCACGAATACCGCTGTAAACCCTGCCTGATTGGTGACCAGTCCTCCGGCCAGCGGTCCCAACACCAGGCCGGCATATTGCGTGGAAGTTGCATATCCGAGTACGCCGCCAGCCGCATCGGCCGGTACATTGTGTCGGATCATGGCTGTAAGCGCCGGCATAATGCCGCAAAGCGTCATTCCCATCAGAAAACGCAAGGCGATAAATTGCCAGTCGGTTTGGGCCAGTCCTTGCAGCAGTAACAGAACAGCGGTCGCGACAAAGCTGGCTATCAGCATTTTAAGGTGACCGTGCGTGTCGCCCCAGCGTCCGGCCCTGGAAGAAAATAGCATGCTGCCGAAGGCCGTGGCGGACATGGCAATGCCTGCCAGCAAGGGAATCTGGTCGGTCAAGGTATGCAGTGACGCCAGATAAAGCGTAATAATGGGCTCTACCGACATATTGGCAAACATCAGCAGGGTGCCGGCCAATAGCATCAGCAACACCAGATTGCGCTGCCGACCCGATTTCCAGAACGAGTAGGGCAGTGCATTTTTTGGCAACGTCGCGCGTGGCTTGTGGGTCTCGCGGATCATGAACACGGTACAGAAAAACGCGATCAGAATAATACCTGCGGCAACAAAAAATGTCAGGCGGATTCCCAGTAACGCGGGCATGATGCCGCCGACCAGCGGCCCCAGCAGGTTACCGGCCAGCGTGCCCGAGGCCAGCATACCCACGGCCCAGCCGGTATGGGCGCGTGGCGTTTGGGTGGCCACCAGAATAGTGGCGCCGGAAGCGTAGCCGCCCAGTAGTCCGACCAGCAGTCGCAGCCAGAACAGCTGCCAGACCGTTTGCGCGCAACCGATAAGGGCAATGCCAATGGCCATGCCAAGGCTGGCGCGAATCAGAATGATTTTCCTGCCATAGCGATCGGCAAACCGGCCCCACACCGGTGCCATCAGGCCCGCGGCCAGAAATGTGATGCTGAAGATCCAGCCCGACCAGCTGACAACCGCCTCGGGATCGGTGACGCCCAGGTTCTGAATATATACCGGTAGGATCGGCAGTATCAGCGTCATCGCCAATATGGTGGTAAAGGAGCCAAAAAGGCAGACATACAGATTCTGTTTCCAGGCAATCTGCTGGACTTCATTGTCGCTGGCGCTGTGTGGGGTAGTCATAAACGGAACTTCGCTAGAGGGGCAACTTGCGAATGGTCCGCTGCCCAAGACTGTCTAAGAGGCGCGACTCGTTGCAAACTGCCCGATGTTGAGCCGGACAGCGATACGAAACGCAGGAGTCTCACTTTAAACACAATTGCGATAATGTGGCTGAAAAATGCCTGAAAAATGCCGAAATTCATGCTCATTTAACCCTTGCTTTCTCGCCGCTGCCACACGATGTGTCTTATTTTTGCGACGGCACCGGGCGATTGAAATGCAGCGACACAAACGCAATGGCTTTTTCTTATACAATCGCCTCACGCTGCAATATCCCTCAGTTTCTTAAGGCTGCGCCATACCTGGTAAGCGGCTGATTATCAAGGACATACTGCACAGATGAATGTGCCCCGATCGCACCTGTTTCAGGGACGGCTGCTAAAGAAGTGCCTGACGACTGCGTTGCTGGTCGCCATTGCGCTCGCGCAGGCTGCGCATGCCGCGCCTGAGCGGGGCGCAACTCTATCGCCATCTGCCGATATTGTGCCCTCACCGCTTCATACGAGCCCTGGTGCATTCGAGTCAACCCCGATAGCACCCACTTCCGATACGCGTGAGCACGTGTTGGCGCCTGTACTCGCAGATCAACCTGCTTCGGGTACCGGTCAGGTCTTGCGCAATGCTCCCATGGGCCGCGGCTTGGCTGCCGGCCGTTCTGTGACTGGAACTGCGTCCGCGGGCGCCCCGGTGTTTTCCCTTCTGGCGGCCAACGCCATTACTGCAGAACCGGTTATGCCCTCAGGTTCAGGGATGCCTGCAGCACCGGGGTCCTCGTTCAAATCTTCTGCGTCACCGGCTCTTGTGCCGCCGATCACATCGCACATTGGCGTCGCACCGGCAGACCGGAATAAAGCACAGACGCAATGTCATGGCAGACGCGACCAGGTTTTCGTGGCGCATGAAGATGATGATCTGCTTTTCATGAACCCCGATATTTTCGACACGATCAGGGCTGGCGGTTGTATCCAGGTTGTCTATCTGACGGCAGGTGAACGAGGTGAAGGTGTGGGATATATGTCTCAGCGTGAAAATGGCGTACGCGCCGCCTATGCCCTGATGGCGGGCGCGGCCAACACCTGGGTGCAATCCCCGCTACTGCTGAACAAGGTGCACATCGCCCAGTATTCATTATGGAAAAATCCGCGCATCTCGCTGGTGTTCCTCAGAATTAAGGACCCGTGGCTGGATAAGGGGTGGGGCGATCTGACACCATTATCCCGGCTGGAAATTCAACCTGAGCAGATGGCCCAGGCGTTGGGTGAGTATTTCGAAACCTACACGCGAGCATCATTGGTCAAGACGCTTTCGGCCCTGATCCTGCGTTTTGAGCCAGGCAAGATCCGTTTGATGGACGACAGCGTGGAAACACCATATAACAAACTGTGCTGGCGCTGCACCGGACATGATCACCCTGATCACATTGCTTCTGCCAGACTGGTCCGCGATGCGATGGCAGTTACAGCGGGCAATTATGAAGCAGTCTCTTACGTTAACTATCCCAATCAGGAGCGCCCGCTGACCCTGACATTGCGGCAATTATCAGAAAAATCGCGGATTTTCAATGTGTACGCGCAATATGACTACCGTTATTGCAACGTACCCCTCAATTGCAGGGAGCCGATAGGACCGGCAGCGCTGTGGGCCGAGCGCATGTACTATTCCAGCCAGTCAAATACAGCTGTGGTCTCGCTGTACACCGAGGCCGCCGGCCTTGGTCTGTTCACACGCGGCGAGTACAGCAACGCAGCAGTGTACTGGAACGGCCGAAAGAAGACCTGGACAGTGTTGGGGGGGCTGGCGTTCACAGGGGTCAAGCCCTTTTTGACGCCCTCGGGCCACCTTGCGGTATTTGCCCGTGACGGACAGGGGCAGCTGTATTTCCGACGCGCCAGCGTGGCCACGCCCGAAAATGACGCTTCCTGGTCTGCATGGTATCGCCTGCCGGTGCTGTTGACCACCCAGCCACAGGTGGTCACGGTCGGCAAGCAGGTCAGGGTGGTGGGCATGGGCGCCGATGGCTACTATTATTATCTGCGCTCCACCGACATGCGTTCATGGCAAAAAAGCCGCTTGCCGGTATTAAAAACGGCGAGCCAGACTTTTGCTTTGTTGCAGCATGGAACGCAGCTCTGGATGCTGGCGCAGACACTGAAGGGCGAATTGTGGATCAGCGTTCATCACGAAAAATCGGGTTGGGGGCCATGGAGCGTGGCCGCCGGCCCGGACAGCCAGGGCGGTCTGACCGCGCTGGTCACCGATAAAAAAATCTTGCTGGCATACTATCGCAACCGTGCCGATGGACATCTTTATCTGGCACAGGGACGGCTGGGCGACGATGCCCGTTCGGCATTGCGCTGGACATCGGTCACCGATCAGGGGCCTGAGTTCCAGGATGCGCCAGCCGTATTGAAAACCCGATCCGGCAGTATGGTGATAGCGACGATGAGTCGCACCGGAAAGTCAATCTGGACTCGGATTGATGATGCGCCAACGCGTATCAAGGGGCCGTTTGCATCGGCACCGACGCTGGTTGACACCGCCGACGGCGTTATGCTGTATGCACGCAAGGCCAGTGATAATCGGTGGATCCAGCAGTACTCGGCCCTGCATCTGGTTGACAAACAGTGGCAGGATAGCGAGCCGGTTATTGCCCCGCCATTTTATGGCGGGCACACCTTTGATGGTTCTACCGATATCCCCGAACAGGAGCAGGCGCAACTGCAGATGCAGCAGCGGCAACCACCACAGCAACGACCACAGCAACCATCACAGCAACCATCACAGCAACAGTGACCCTGCTGACGCCAGACAGAGGCAGCGGTAGTGCGCGGTAACCCAAGTCTGGTGCGGGGCAGGCATGGCAATAATTGGTACAATTCGGTTTTTCACCTACCAATACGGCGCTTGGTGCCGCTAAACCACATGACTGAAGTCGTCCAAAGCTGGGCCGATGCCATCGGGTCCGAAAAGCAAAAGCCTTATTTCATATCGCTGCGCGAGCGTGTTCACCAGGCCCGGGAAAACGGCAATACGATTTACCCATCTGAACACGACACGTTCAATGCCTTTCGGCTAACGCCGCTGGAGCAGGTCAAAGTCGTCATTTTGGGGCAGGATCCCTATCATGGACCAGATCAGGCACACGGCCTGGCATTTTCGGTCAAACCGTCTGTGCGCATTCCGCCGTCACTACTGAATATTTACAAGGAACTCAGAACCGATATTGCCGGATTTACCATGCCCAACCATGGCTATCTTGAAAAATGGGCACAGCAGGGTGTGCTGCTTCTGAATACGGTCCTTACCGTCCAGGCGGGTATGGCACATTCACATGCTGCCTGGGGGTGGGAGACCTTCACCGACCAGGTGATCCGTACGCTCAATGACAAACGCGAACATCTGGTGTTCATGCTTTGGGGCAATCATGCCAAAAAGAAAGGCGAGTTCATAGACAAAAAGCGTCATCTGGTGCTGACAGGCGTTCATCCCTCTCCACTGTCTGCCAGCCGTGGATTTTTTGGCTGCCGGCATTTTTCAAAAGCCAATGACTATCTCCAGGCCCACGGGCAGGCACCGATCGATTGGCAGGTCTAAGAAAATTTGATCGAAATGATGAGATTTTATTGACTTGTATCAAAATGTATTTTCATTAATGCTTTCACAATAGCGCTTATTCTCATTGGAAGGATTAAGCCTATGGTCAGAGGTGGTCTATCTGTTTGTGAATTCCTGGCGCGCTTGCCCATGTTCGAAGGCTTGACGCCGGCTGCAGTCAAGACAATAGCCCTGTCAGTTACGCATCGCTCGTTCCACAAGGGCGCACTCATTCATGACATCATTGAAAAAGGCGCAACCCGCAAAGGGTTTCACATTGTCGTCAACGGCAGTGTCAAGCTGTTGTTTGTAGCCCCCAATGGTGGCGAAAAAGTCATACGTACGCTGGGACCGGGAGATAGTTTCGGAGAAGAGGGCGTCTTTTTGGAGAATATGGAAAATCTGGTGTCGGCGCAGGCCACCAGCAGTCTGTTTTTAGTGCATATTGCAAAGGACGGTATGCTTGCCTTGCTTGAACGCGAGCCGGCATTTGCCATGCGCATGCTCAGCAACATGAGTCGCCGGGTATATGGGTTGCTTAAGGACATTGAATCTTACACGCTCAAATCGGCTACTCAGCGTGTGGTCGACTATTTTCTTGAGCATGCGCAGCTTCAGGACGGCGGGCAGTTCTACTTTGACACGAATAAGGCGTTGGTTGCTTCGCTGCTGAACATCACCCCAGAGCATTTTTCGCGTATCATGCGCGATCTGTGTGTGCGCAACCTTATCACGGTAGAAGGCAGGAACGTTTATATCCCTGATCCGGCCCGGCTGCAGGCCTACGAAACCCTGGGCAGCAGTTAACGTTATGTACCCGCCCGCCAGCGATGTCTCATCACATGTGAGTAATGTGTCTTGGCTACTGTGTCCTGGCAGCAGGATTTTATATGCCCATGCACACAGCCTTTGCCTCGACGTTTAAATCGCCGCTCAGACCTGGGTTTGTCTTGTGAGCTGCGCCTGCGCGCCTTCAGGCAGTCCCACTTCAAAAACATTCAAGGTCATTGATATCAGGGTGTAGTACCCGGCCAGCCCAACCAGGTCCACGACGTTGTCCTGACCCAGCGTGTCGATTGCTTTGTCGTACAGCCGCTGAGGTATCTGACGGGTGGTCACCAGCGTGTGCACAAAATCATGTACAACCTGCTCGTCTTCCTGCGCAAAGGGGATGGGTTGATGATTATTCATCAGCGCGTCAATGGTGTCCTGTGAAATACCCGCTTTGAGCGCGATTGGCTTGTGCGCCCACCACTCAAATTCAGATTGCCACAGCACCGCCATCGTCAAAATAGCCAGTTCAGACAAGCGGGTGCACAGGCTCGAGTCATAGCGGCAGTATTGACCCAGTGCCTGCGCATGTTCGGCCAGACCGGGTCGGTTCAGCCAGATGGCTAGTGGCCCGCGTACCTGACCGCGTGGGCCTGCGGCAATAGCAGCATATACCTGCTTTTGATGGTCGTTCATATTGGCCGGATCCGGCGCTGATAGGCGGGTCATCGCGTTCCTTACTTGATAATGTTGAACATGGTGCGTTTGGTGTTTTTGAAGTGCGGGCGTACCCGGCTGCTCCATTCGGTGCCCCGGACTGTGAGCCATTGCGGTGAACCAAAGGTGTCTTGTGTCTGCAGCAAATAGAGCGCGTGGTAGCGCGGCGCGCCATCAGAGTTGTATAGGCGCATGGCCCTGACGGTGCCTGGTACGGCCGCCAGGCCAGGCATATGTTCTTGCGTATACCAGTCATTGAAGTCGGCCTCGGCGGCGGGGTCAACATCGGTTTCCACAACGTAGTGCCAGGCCGCTGTTTTGTCCCAGGCCTGGCCACGCAGATCCAGCGTCAGTTGCAGCAGGTCTGTGCTCGCATTGGGGTAGTACTGCGCAATGGCAGCTGCCAGTGCACCGGTCGACATGACCTCGCTTGTGATTTTCGTTGACCCTTGCAGCATGGCGCGATCCAGGGCATCTGCAAGATAGATATAAGTCTCGGGCGCGTCAACGGCATGGCACAGGTGGGCACGGTTGTCACTGGCGCCCAGCACGTTACTGAGCAACGCATCGCAGTGCTCTCGGGTTAGCCGAATGCCGGGAATACGGATGACTATGACAGTTGATATAGTCATTCGGCCGCTCCGGTTGCCTGGTTATCATCGAATCGATAAAGCACCTGGGGGTTGTCAACCAGGATTTTCTTGCGCAGTGCGGGATTCTCGCACACGGCGCCGAAGATATTGAGCAACAGGCCATCATCAGGCACCTCGCCTGTGACATTTGGGTGCGGCCAGTCGCTGCCCCATAGCGTACGATCGGGCATGGCGTCGATAATGGCTTTCATGAACACATGGCCTGTCGTATAAGGCGCGGCGCCGCCGGCCAGTCGATCCACTCCTGAAATCTTGACCCAGGCCTGCTGACAGTGACGCAGTTGCAGCAGCGTTTCAAAGGCTTCACTATGTAAGCCTTTATTCGTGTCGATTCGCCCCATATGATCAATCACAAAGGGGACAGGGAGATTTTTAAGGTCCGGCAGCAGGCGCAGCAGTGAAATCTCATCGGCGTGAATACAGATATGCCAGCCCAAATCGGCAATTTTTCCGGCCATGGCCGTCACGTCGTCGATGGTTGCGCCAGCCAGATGCGCAACGAAATTGAAGCGCACGCCTCGAATGCCGGCCTGGTCCAGTTGTTGCAACTGTTCCCGGCTCACGTGTGCCGGCAATAGCGCCACCCCGCGATATTGACCCCGGCTTCGTCCTATGGCGTCTGTGATCGCTGCCATATCATAACCATGGCAGTTGGGCTGGACCAGTACGGCGCGGCCCAGACCCAGATTGGCCTGTTTGGTATTCAGATCGTCAAAGCCAGCATCGGGTGGCGTATAGGAGCGATTGGCATCAAATGGAAAGCGCTCGGCCGGGCCGAAGATATGACAATGGCTGTCGCAGGCATTGACGGGAACATCGAAGGTGATCTTTTCGGTGTGCTTTTTTGCCGGCGCACAGTCAAACATGGGTCGCGTTCCTTGGTGATATTCAAAGGCGGTATTTTAGAGGTGGTATTTCAAGTGGCATATTAGCTCGCTTGCTGCTCATGTTAGTAGGCTGTGGCTGCAAGCGCAATGGGCCGGTTTTGAATTCTGTTATGCATAAAACGTATACACCGGCAGGCAGGGGCGATTGCGCAAGGCGCGGCATATGGAAATGTCGCTGTCGGATTCTGCGAATTGCACCGGTTCCCGCTGCACGGCACACTATCTGCCTCATCAATCAATCGGAGGACAGGTATGCAGGAACGTTTAAAAGCACAACGCGGGCAGGGCATGACCGAGTACATTATTGTTGTTGCCCTGGTGGCTATTTCTGCTATTGCAGTGTTTCAGCTGTTTGGTCAAACGCTGCGTTCGCAGACCGCAGCCATTGCCAGGGAACTGGCCGGCGAAGACGGCTCCGCCGAATCCCAGGCCGCCCGCAGCGCGGCTGAGCGCGCAGCAGGGCAAACGGCAGCCAAATCGCTCAAAAGCTTTACGGGCAATGCAGACGCTGCCGGTGGCGGCTCAACCGGGCAGTAATTGCATTTGTCATGAGCGGGATGTACTTGAAACATCGGCTGAACATGCGGCTTGACACTCAGCGAGGTCAGGCGCTGGTGCTTGGCCTTTTTCTGATCATGCTGCTGGCCGTGGCGCTGATCTATCAGTTCGGTGTCGGGCAGGTCGTCGGGCGTAAGGCGCGACTGATGCATGCGGCCGACGCGGCGGCCTATTCAGGCGCGTTGGTACAGGCCCGGGCGCTGAATATGCAAGCATATATCAATCTTACGCAGACTGCGCACCAGGTGGCAATGGCGCATCTGGTGACACTCGGGTCCTGGAGCCAGTTTGCGGCAGCACAGGGTCAGCAGCTGGCGACGTTCAATCCGCCTGCCCATGTGATCGGCATGATGTTCGGCGCGCAGCACCTGGCAGGGTACACCGCTTCCGCCGCTGCTTTGGCGTTACGAGATATGGCCCGCACAGGGGGCGAACTGCCACGTCTTTTTGCAGAACATGACCGGATCGTCCGGCATGTGCTGCAGGCGGCCTCTGTAGCGGTTCATCACAGCATGCAAAGCGCCAGGGACCAGGCGATCACGCAGGTTCTTGAGCAGAATTTCCCGCAAAGTTCTGTTTCGCACAAAGCGCTATTAACACAGGGCGGACCGGTTCGTGAGCCGGCAACGGTCGTGCCTGTCAGCTATCCGGCGGATCAATCTGCGCCGTTGTCATGGACGGCTCGCAATCACCTCGACAAGCCCTATACAACACGTTACCGGCCAGCCGCAGGCTATCGACGGTTTCTTGAAGACGTGGTGGCGCTTTATGATTTTCTGGATGCTCGCGACCATGTGCATCGCAACAACTGGATGGTGCAGTATCAATGCCCGCAACTGCGTCACGAGCTGCGGCGGCGCGGCCGAACAGTGCTCGATAGCAGCGGCAACTGGCAATCGACAGATACTCAGTCCTATCATGCGCTCAGAAGCAATCAATATATCGGCTGCTACTACCGGGAATACCCCATGGGCTGGGGCTGGATCCCAGGCCGCGCGAACAAGCCGGGGGCCGATATGCCTTACTCAGAAAACGCACCAGATAACTTTGGCGATATTGATTTTTGGCGCTGGGTTACCCGGGCCACAAATTGGGATATTTTTTCCGGCAGCGCCAATCCGCTGGCAAACTCAAGGGCCGTTGCCGGCAAGCCTAAATGGGAGGGTGGCGGCCTGGTCCCTTTTTACGATGTGCGTGAGGCTTATCGCCGTCGCCCGTTGGGGTTCACGATTACAGTCAGGCAGCATTTTGCCGATCAGCCCACACTTGTCGTATCGGCCTCGGCAGAGACGTTCTTTGAGCCCGCCAGTGAAAAAAGGCAGTATCGCAGTGAACAACCGGGAATGTGGCATCCGTTCTGGCAGGCTCATCTAGTCCCGAACCCGGCCCAAAAGGAAGGCTGATATGAAACACCAGCAAGGACAGGCACTCACGGAAGGCTTGATTGTGCTTTTATGCATGCTCATTTTTTTTGCAGCAGCGACTGGGCTGGGGCGACTGCAGGATGTGGCGTTGTATGAGCAACATGCCAGCCGTTTTGGTGCGTTTGAGCTTGCCAGAGCAGGCGATATCGACAACGCCAAATTGTCGACCCGGTTTTTCCAGGGGCGGCATGCGGGCTGGCGTAACCGGCAGGGCAATGCGCTGGTGGTCGATGACCGGATACAGATCGGGTACAACAGGCAAGCCCTGCTTGATCCTCAAAGCCAGCCCGGTGCGGTTGACAGGAACGCGACCATTTTACGTAAGGAGTGGGAACTGCAGGACCGCGGCATCGCCAATGTGTCATTGCGCATTCGTCCGCGAGCGACTACGCCATCCGAACGAACACATACTGAATGGGCAGGGCAGGCACAGAAATTTTTGGGCAGTCTGGTAGTGTCGCTACGCAGGCATACCGCAATTCTGGTCGATGCCGGGCACGCCATCAATGCGCGGTCTGCGCACGAGCGTGCTGCCCGTTCCAATACCGCATGGCAGCAGGCCGCGCGCGCGTCGTATGCGGCGGGAAAAAAAATTGCAGCTGCTGCCATGCCGGTTGATGCACCCTGGGGGCGGGCGGCACCCGTTTTTGACTGGTTCATGCCCTGGGCCGGCAAAAAACCATAAGTCCCTTTGTTGTTGCTTGAATTTTTCTGGACCATTGTATGCAGGTTTTATTCGTCAAAATCGTCTTTGTATTTACATCGCTGCTGTGGTGCGGCGATATGGCTGCAGCCAATGCTGCAGAGAATGCTCCCGTTGCATCGCTGCGTAATGTATGTCGGCAATTGAAGCTGTGCGTCAATCTGTCGCCGGTGTCATTTCAGTTGTTTGGCATGCCCTCGGCGTTTTTGGTGCTCAATCTGCAGGAACCGCCGGGGCAGTTCATGCAGCGATTGCATGGCACGTCTTCACCGTTTTCGCGGTTCACCCGCGTGGGGAACCAGGTTTTCTACAGTGGTTCGTTTGGCCAGACGAGCCTGCAGTTGGTAGTTGACGTGCTCCAAGCAGATACCACTCATGCACTGTTGAGTGCGACGACGCTGCCGCCTGCCGGTACCGGTTCGAATCCAGCAATAGACTCAATGCACTTGCCAGGGCGCCGCATGCTGCAACTGTTGCCCGATGGCGCCAGGCTGCTCATGGACGTCTGCTACCCCGATCGCGAGCGCACCTGCCATCAAGTCTATGCTTATGCGGGTTTGAGTACCGAGCAGCTTGCCAGTGCATTGAAAGCGACGCTTATCGCTGCCAACTGGCAAGCGCAAAGCATAGCAGCAGGTCTTGCGACCTGGATTCGCCATGGTCGAACGCTTCAATACTTCCTGGCCAACGTCAATGGCAATACAACGCTCTATCTGACGGCGCCTGCAATCCTGTGGTAGAGCGGGAGGAAAAATGCGAATTTTCAGATTAAGCCGCAACGCCTTGCTATTGTTTGCGGCTATTGCGGCAGGGCTGGCGGCGGCCTGGTTTGCACGGCGCTATATACAGGATCATATCCGGGCGCTGGACGAGCAGGCCAAAGTGCGAACGGTCAGCCGGATCGTCGCCGATTTTGATTTGCCTGAAGGATTGCGACTGGAGCGCTTGCATCTGGCGGTCATGCAGGTTCCAGTCAGTTGGGCTCCCAGTGGCAGCATTGCACCCGAAGAGGTGCAAAGTATCGAAGGCAAGGTGGTGACAACCGCCGTGAGCAAAGGCGATATTTTGTTGCGTGCCAATCTGGCGCCCCAGCGTCACCACGCATTTTCACAGAAAGTGCGAAGCGGCCGACGCGCTATTACCATTCCGGTGGATGCCATCAATTCGGTCTCGGGCATGCTGGTGCCGGGCGATCTGATCGATCTTTACGTGTCGTTCGAATACCGCCGCAAACGGATTACGGCGCCGCTATTGCAGGGCGTATTGGTGCTGGCCACCGGTAGTGACAGCCAACAGGCAGGTGACGGGGATGAACCCGCTCAAGGCGCAGCCTTTTCAACGGTCACGCTGGACACGGCACCGGAGGAAGCAGCCAGACTGGTGGCGGCGCGGCAGGCCGGCACCATTACAGCCTTGTTGCGACATCCCGATGACGCCAAGGCAAGCAACAAGGGGGTACAGGGGGATCTGGCGACGCTGCTTGGCATTGCAAAACCCTCATCCGTTACACGGACCAGACCGGCCGTCATTTATGGCAACCAGCCGCAGCACAAGCTACCGGCGCTGGCGGCCGACCCAGGGCCGGGCATGCCCGAGTTGTCCAAAGGGCTTATTGAACTGCCCGAGACAGAGGACATCGTGAGTGCATGGATCAACTCACTTGCCGATGTCAGAAAATCTGGCAGCGCCTCGCCGGTTGGACCAATAGCGGCCGAAGAAGAGGCGTTCGTTGTCGCCGATGACATGCGTGATATGGGATCGGCCCAGGCTCAAACGCCAGCAGTACCCAGTAATTAGCAGGAAGCGCCATGAAGTTTATTTATGCATTTTCATTTTTTGTAGCACTGCAAATTGGCGCCATGGTGCCGTCTTGCGCAAACGAGCAGCCTATCGCGCAGATCACCTTGCAGGTTGGTGACGTCAAGGTGTTGCCGTTTGTCGATCTGGCCCGTGTGGCCGTGGGTGACGGCAAAATTGTCAACGCGGTCACCGACGGTGAAAATGAACTGGTGCTGTTTGCCCGGGAGCCGGGACAAACCGTGCTGAACATCTGGGACAAATCACATCGAAGCCAGCAGTTTCATGTATTTGTTCGTGCAGCCGGGGAACAAAAACTGCAATACGAAATACAACGTATGCTCAGTACGATCGGGCGGATCAAAACGACGCAGGTTGGCGATAAGATCATTGTCGAAGGAGACAATCTGAGCGATGCAGATCGTGAGCGCCTGCTGGTGCTTGCCAGGCATTTCCCACAAATTGTGGATATGACTAGCCAGATTGGCTGGGATCAAATGGTACTGCTCGATGTACAGATTCTGGAGCTGCCCCGCAATGTATTGCAGGAGCTCGGTGTTAAATGGGGCACACATGCTGGCGGGTTTTCCATGGGGGCTGTCTGGGACACCGGGTCCTCACGTCTGTCCACCAGGCCAGGCAATAGTGTGCTCGACATTCCCTTCAGGGCAATCTCACCCGCCGGCTATTTTGGTCTGAATGCGCTATTGTCTGCCTCCCTTCAGACTTTGGCCGAGGAAGGACAGGCAGTTGTATTGGCCCAACCGCAATTGATGGCGCGTAGCGGGGCGACGGCAGAGTTTCTGGCCGGCGGCGAGGTCCCTTATGTCACGACCGACAAGAACGGACAGAACCAGACCGTGTTCAAGCCTTACGGTGTGAGTCTGCATATTACGCCGCGCATCCAGAAAAATGGCAACGTGCGATCAAAAATAGACGTTGAGGTCAGCTCGGTCGATGGCTCCATGGCGCTCAATGGCGGGCCCGCACTCAAAACACGCCGCACTTCCACCGAGTTCAACGTACAGTCCGGCCAAACGCTTGTGCTGGCAGGCTTTGTGTCCCGTGACCAGTTTCGCAATGCCGACAAGTTGCCCGGCATGGGTGATCTGCCTATTCTTGGCGCACTCTTTCGGTCAAACCGGTTTCAGCGCAATGAAACTGAACTGGCCATCTTTGTACGACCTGTTGTGGTCTCGGCAGATAACCGTGATTTACAGAAACGCGCAGCCCGTTCACGCGCCATCATTGACGAGACGTTCAACAGCGCGCCGATACTGAATACGCCGGTAGCAGCGGACAGATCCGATGAGTCGCAAGCTGCGCGGGCATCGGTCAAACGCCATTACCCAATCTGGATCCCCGCAGGGCAGCGGTGGCAGTATTCGCGCAAATTGCCGGCTGCGGACCGTGCCGGTCGTTTGGCAAGGGACCGTACCGACGGGGCTCGACACCAGCGCCCTGTGCCGATACGGGTGCGCCACTCCCGATGGAAGCCGATTCTACGACTGCGGTTATCCGATATAGATCAAGCTTTCTGAAGGTGGAACAATGATTGTGATTGACATGCATTTTGAGGATGGAACATTGCAAAGTCGCCAATATGCGTTGCCGGCCATTGTGGGAAGGCAAAAGGACTGCCACATTTGCTTGCGCAGCTGGCGCGTGGCCCGGCAACATGCCCGTCTGGTTCATCGGCAGGCGGGGATCTTTGTAGAAGATATGGGGTCACTTGCCGGTACGATTGTCAATGGCATACGTATCACCGAGTACGGGCCATTGACTGGCGCCGACGAAATACTGATCGGCCCGTGTCGCATGCTCATACGTGATGTATTTGATGCTGATTCGGTCTACACGCGCGGCAACGTCGCTGTCGAGCCTGGCCACGAGCAAGGTCGGGCCAACAGCGCCCCGGCAGAACAGAGGCCGCAACATCAGGGACAACATGTGCTGCCTCATCTGCCAACTGACGAGTCACTTCATCAACCAGCGCATAAACCATTTGATACCGCAGTTCATACCCTACAAAATGATCGATACAAAGAACCACCAGAGGGCGTGTCCGTAACGCAGGCGGGCATTGTTTCTGTCCTAAACCCAATTGGGCCGCAGGGCACACCGGCGTCTATTTCCCGGCAGCAGGCCCGTGCCGTATGTGATCAGAGGCAACAATCAGACCCTACCCATGCTGCGTGCGATCAGCGGTGGTATCAGCAATGGCAAATGCAGCTGCATGCCCGCCTGCTGCAGGCGCTTGATTTGCGGCGCAAGGACGTATCCCATATGACAGACTCGGCGTTACGGCTCGAAGCTGCCGCGATGCTTGACCGGATCCTGGCCGAAAACCAGGAACTGCCGGCAGATATCGACCATGAACGCCTGAAGCAGAATGTACTGGACGAAGTGATCGGGCTCGGGCCGCTGGAGCCCTTGTTGGCAGACCCGGCCATAACCGAAATCATGGTGAATCGCTACGACGAACTGTTCATAGAAAAGGCCGGACGACTGATCCGCTATAACGGCACATTCAGCAGCGAAAAATCGGTGCTTGGGGTCATCGAGCGCATCGTGACGCCATTGGGACGCCGGGTCGACGAAAGCTCGCCAATGGTCGATGCCCGTCTCAAGGACGGTTCGCGCGTCAATGCCATCATCCCGCCGGTTGCCCTGCGCGGGGCCAGTCTGACCATTCGCAAGTTTCCACACTTTCGACCCGGCATGCAGGATCTGCTGCGTCTTGGCTCGCTTGATGCAGCCATGCAGCAATTTCTTACGCTCTGCATCCAGCATCGCAAGAATCTCATTGTCTCGGGTGGAACCGGTTCCGGTAAAACCACCTTGCTCAACATCCTGTCTAACTGCATACCAGAACACGAGAGAATTATCACAATAGAGGATGCGGCAGAGCTACGCCTGAATCATGAGCATCTGGTCGCGCTTGAAGCCCGTCCGGCCAACCTTGAAGGCAAAGGCCAGGTGCAGATCCGCGATCTGGTCAGAAACGCCTTGCGCATGCGGCCAGACAGAATCGTGGTGGGCGAATGTAGAGGGGCGGAAGCATTTGACATGCTCTGGGCCATGAATACTGGCCACGAAGGCTCCCTGACAACCTTGCATGCCAATACCCCAAGGGATGCACTTGCGCGCCTGGAGACCATGATACTGATGGCCGGCATGGACTTGCCTTTGGCTGCAGTCCGGGAGCATATTGCTGGTAGTATCAATTTCATAGTGCAACAAAGCCGCCTTTCTTGCGGCCGGCGCGTGATCACGTCGATTACTGAAATTTGTGGGCTGGAAAGCGGCGTCATCAAATCACAGGAAATTTTTCGCTTCGAGCGCAAAGGCACGGGCGCCTTTATGGGTTTGGGGATTGCGCCTGAATGCTTTGATGCCTTGCGCGTGCAGGGCGTCCCGATCGATATGCAGATGTTCAGCCAGTACACGCCAGCCACTTCCGGGGCCAATGCCTTTGTGTCCTCTGACGGTCAGTTGCCTGAATCACAAACGCAGTTGCAGGAGTGTTCACAATGATCTGGGCAGTGCTGCTGTTTGTCGTGATTTTTATTGCAGTTGTCTTTATATTGCTGCAGCAAATATTTGGCCGTATCTTTAAAAACTGGGAAGATCGGGTCAAGACCGATACAACCCGCAGGCTGCAGGATTTCTTTCTGTTCATCGATCCGTCGGCGCTTTGGTCGGGCAATGTCGTGCTGGCGGTATCACTGGCTTTTATCGCCTGGGCGCTCAGTGGCATGTGGTGGGTGGGCATGATAATCGGCTTGCTCCTCTTTCTGGCCCCCAACTGGTTGGTAGCCAGGTTGCGCCGGCGGCGTCTCGCAAAATTTGACGGTCAATTGCCCACTATGCTACTGGCGCTTGCTGGTGCCCTGCGGGCCGGGGCAGGCGTTCAGGCGGCTATCGCTCAGATAACGGTTCAAGCGGCTGCGCCGCTTTCTCAGGAGTTTGGTCTTGTACAGCGACAGCAAAGATTGGGCATCTCCTTTGAACAAAGCCTTGATGATCTCTTTGTGCGCATGCCCTCAGAGTCTACCGGTCTGCTGGTCTCGGCGTTGAAAATCGCGACCCAAAGTGGCGGTAATCTGGCCGAGGCCCTTGAGCGGATCGCCCAGACCTTGCAGGCACGCCAGCAGATACAGGGACGAATTCGGGCGTTGACCTCACAGGGGAAAATGCAGGCCTGGGTGATGGCGGGATTGCCGTTGCTGTTGATGATAGTGCTCAATATGCTGGACCCGGCAGCCATGTCCCCGATGTGGTTTCATCCGGCAGGATGGATCGTGCTGGGCATTATCTTCCTGTTGGAAGCACTGGGTATTTGGTTGATTCTAAAAATCGTGAATATCGATATTTAGGAATGAACAGAAAATGGCATTCTGGATCAGTTGCATCTTCACGGGTATTTCCATTTGTCTTGGTCTTTATCTGTTGCTTTCACCTGCAAGCACCAAGGTCGTTGTGCCACAGGTCTATCAGGACAAAAGAGTATTAGTCTTGCTCTGGCCGTGGGTTCATGTGCTGGGCCGCACCATCATTCCCTTTATATCATGGAGATATCGCGCGCGTTTGCTGTCATTGCTGCGTAGTGCAGGGCTCGAGCAGGTGGCGCAGATCGATCATGTTGCCGGCATACAATGCCTGTTCGCCTGTTGTGCCTTTGCCGGTACCGTTCTTGTGCAAGTGCCGCAACTGAATGCACGTCCCATATCTGTGCTGTTGATTGCACTTGTCATGGCGCTGGCAGGCTTACTGTTGCCACTGATGTGGTTGCGCGAACGCGGGGCCAGGCGCCGGCAGCAGATCTTGCGTGAGTTGCCGTTCCTGCTGGATATGACTACTTTGTGCGTAGAGGCCGGCCACAACTTGCAAGGCGCCCTGTATTGCACGGCAAACCTGTGTTCACCAGGTATTTTGCGCAATGAATTGAGTTATTGCTTGAGTGAAATACGCACGGGCAAGCCCCGCATTGATGCGCTGAGGGCCATGGCCGCGCGTACTGGTACTGCGGAGGTTTCCCTATGGGTCGCTTCCATTGCGCAAGCGGAAAGCATGGGCATGTCGCTCGGCCCGCTATTGCGTTCGCAATCAGATCAGCGCCGACAGGAGCGTTTTAACCGTGCTGAAAAGCTGGCGCTGGAAGCGCCGGTAAAAATGCTGCTGCCGTTGATTTTCTGTATCTTTCCCTGCACCTTTATCGTTCTGGCGTTTCCCATTGCGATAAAAATCCTGCAATCCGGAGTGTGAATGCGACTCTCGTCCACCTATACCTTAATTACGTTTGACCGTTTTTTTCAACGACTTGTAGGCTTAATGGGAAGAAAGGGCATTGATCCCCGACATGTTTTCCACTTGGTTCCGTGCAACAGTATCCATACCTTTGGCATGACTGTTCCGCTCACAGTTATCTTTCTGGACAAGCAGTTGCGTGTCCTGCATGTGATCGATTATCTGGCGCCTGCGCGCGTGGCCTGGTACCGGCAGGCGTGGTCGGTGCTTGAACTTCGCGCTGGGTCCATTACGTCGAACAGGCAAGCGCAGGAGCTTGTCGCTGCGCTATTGCCCGTGAATATCGTCTGAAAAAACGAAAATACGATCATCAACAAATGGACAACGCTGAACAAGCTCAAGACCGCTGGTCAGTTCAGCCAACAGCCAACGAAACCGGGGACCTTTACGTGGCGTCATAGTACGCAATAATGCGCTCAATGGCATGACTGACGATCGGATCCTGTTTTTTTCTCGACCATATAACAGATGTAATAGAGCGCTGGGTGTGCGCAAACTCCAGAAACTGCAAATCGGGCAGACCGCAGTGCTGCATGCAGGCCGGTACCAGTGATACGCCCATGTTCTGGGACACCATGCTCAGTATACTCAGCCAGTGACGCGTTTCGTCTACAGCCTTGGGAAAGAACCCGGCACTGATGCACATGGACAAGAGTATTTCATAATAAACCGGTGATACATGACGCGAAAAAAAGATGAACCGCTGCGCGCTGAAGTCGGCCAGGGCAGGGGCCTTTCTTTGCAGTATCGGATTATCCTTGTGGGCGCATAGCAGGAATGGCTCGGTGACAATCACCTTGTCCTGCAGTTCAGCAGGCAGGCGATTACTGTGGATAAATCCCACATCAACATGGCCCATGGCAACTTTATCGACAATGTCGCCTGAATTGGATTCGGCCAGCTCAATATCGATCTGCTCGCCTTCACGCCCCAATAGCTGCAGTAATGCTGGCAGGCCGCGATAGACCATGGATCCCACAAAGCCGATGCGCAGGCGACCGCGTTCTGTCGTGTGGGCAAGGCGATTTTTGAGCGAGCCGGCGTGACTGATCAGGAAAAGCGCTTCCTTATAGAGCACGGCGCCCGCAGGCGTCAGGCTGACATGCCGACTGTTGCGTTCAAACAGCTGTGCACCCATTTTTGCTTCAAGCTGCCGGATGGCCAGGCTTAACGGCGGCTGCGAAATGTTCAGACGTGCCGCAGCTTTGCTGAAATTGAGCGTTTCGGCAACGGCGACAAAATAGCGAAGGGCACGAAGTTCCAGGTCCATATCTATACATTATATGTATAGATCTAAATAAAAATAGTATTTCCATATATACATTGTTTTATTTACGCTGTGAATATTATTTAAGTTCACAAAGGCCAGGACATGGAGACAAATAATATTCCGGATAGCCGGGGCAGCAATTTTTTTACGCTGGATCCTTATTCCGGCGCCTTGTTGAAAACTTATCTGCCGGCGCCGCTCTATACCCACCTGTTGCCGGTTTTCAATGAACTGGGCGCAGCAGTGGGGTCACGCCTGGATGAGCAGGCCGATACGGCCGATAAAAATCCGCCCCAACTGTCCGTGCGCAACCGCCAGGGCCAGGATGCCTGCGCGGTTACCAAGCATCCGGCTTATGTGGAACTGGAAAAAATGGCCTATGAAAAACTTGGGCTGGCAGCCATGTCGCACCGGCCGGGGGTTCTGGGCTGGAAAGAACCCTTTCCGCCCGCGGCCAAGTACGCGTTGTCGCATTTATTCGTGCAGGCCGAGTTCGGCCTGTGCTGCCCGGTCAGCATGACCGACTCTCTGGCGCGAACGCTGAAAAAATTCGGCAATCCTGCGTTGGTCGAACAAGTGTTGCCGCAAGTGACGGCAACTGAATTTGCCGATCTGCAACAGGGGGCCATGTTCATGACTGAGCAGGCCGCCGGGTCCGATGTTAGCGCTACGCAGGTGATCGCACAGCCCCACGAAGATGGGCACTGGCGGCTGACAGGAGACAAGTGGTTCTGCTCCAATCCCGATGCGGGCTTTGCCATGGTGCTGGCGCGCAGCGAAGCGGCTGACGGGCTCAAGGGCGTGTCGCTATTTCTGCTACCCAGAATATGTCCTGACGGAGCGCCTAATCAGTATCGAATATTGCGGTTGAAAGACAAGCTGGGTACCCGCTCTATGGCCAGTGGTGAAATCAGGCTCGAAGGCGCCTTCGCATGGCTGATCGGCGAGCGTGGCAAAGGCTTTCAACAGATGGCCGATATGATCAACAACTCCAGGCTGTCAAATGGGATGCGTGCCGCCGGCCTGATGCGCCGTGCAGTCAGCGAGGCGGTCTATTTCTGCAGTCACAGAAAAGCGTTCGGCAAGCGGCTCATCGAAATGCCTTTGATGCAAAGGCAACTGGTCAAGATGATGACACGGGCCGAGCAGGCCCGCTCGGTCATGTTCCAAACAGCAACGGCGCTGGAAAAGGCCGACGGCGGTGATGCGTTTGCAAGGGATTTGCTGCGCATCCTTACGCCACTGATCAAGTTTCGCGCCTGCCGCGATGCTCGCGTGGTAACCGGAGACGCCATGGAAGTGCGGGGTGGCTGTGGCTATATCGAAGAGTGGGTTGAGCCGCGCCTCATGCGCGATGCCCACCTGGGCTCTATCTGGGAGGGTACCAGCAACATCGTGGCGCTCGACGTATTGCGTGCGATACGCAAGAGCAATGGGCTGGCTGCGCTGCAGACCCATGTACAGACATTGCTGGAAACAGGCAAGCCATGCGAGGAATCACTGGCCGTGCTGCAGGCAAACTGTATTGAAAATACATTTGCACTTGCACGGCGTGTGGCAGATAGTGAAGACGCCGTCATGGCGCGACAGGTTGCATCGGCACTGTATCACGTGGCAGCGCTTGCTGGCATGCGCTGGGAAGCCGCCCATGCCGGATTGGAATCACGGGCCATGCTGGCCGATCAGGTCTTGATCCATCGTCTGGCGCCGCGTGATCCGTTATCACAGACGAAATACGAGGGTGCAATGAAGGCCCTGTTGGCGTACGCGCTGTAATCTACATACATACTCAATTCTTACAATATGCGCCACCGGTTATGCTGCACGGCGCGCGCAACAGGAGCATACTCATGAAAAAATCAAGGATATATGTCCTGGCAGGCTTGCTTGCCTGTCTGGCGGTTCCTGGCGCTGCGGTTGCTGCAGATAAATTTCCATCCGAAGTGGTCAAGCTCGTAGTGCCTTATCCGCCGGGCGGCCCTACCGATGCGTTGGCACGCCGGCTGGCACAGGGCGCCGGGGAAAAACTGGGTACCACGATCGTGGTTGAAAACAAGGCTGGGGCCAATGGCAATATCGGCGCCGAGTATGTGGCGCGCGCCAAGCCTGACGGCTATACCATTATGTTCGGCACGTCCGGGCCGCTGGCGATCAACAGCAGCATGTACAAAAACCTCGGGTACCAACCGGAAACAAGCTTTACACCGATCATGAAAATCGGCCATTTGCCCAACATTCTTGTCGTCAATCCCAAGGTCCCGGTAAAAAATGTACAGGAGCTGATTGCCTATGCCAAGGCCAACCCCGATAAGGTGACCTATGCTTCCTCTGGTACCGGGGCGTCGTCTCATCTGGCAGGCGTGTTGTTCAATACCATGGCTGGCACGCGTATATTGCATGTGCCATATAAAGGGACGGGACCGGCGCTCAATGACTTACTGGGCGGACAGGTTTCCATGGCCTTTACCGATGTTCTGACTGCGTTGCCGCATATTCGCGAACACAAATTGAATGCCTTGGGGCTGGCTGCAGGGCAGCGTTCCAAGGCGCTGCCCGAGCTGCCGACCATTGCGCAGCAGGGGCTGGACGGCTACGACGTCAGTGTCTTTTTCGGCATTGTCGGACCGGCAGGCATGTCCGATCAGGTTGTCTCATCATTGAACGAAGCGTTCAAAAGCGCCATGGCAGAACCCGACATTCAGGCTACCCTGGGTAGCCAGGGCATTGTGCAAGCAGACCAAAAGACGCCCGAAGAGCTGGCCCAATTTATTCACAGTGAAGTGAAAAAGTGGCACGACGTCATCACCAACGCATCCATCAAACTCGATTGATTATGACCGAATCACAGACCCTTACTCCTCCAGCCTCGCTTACTGGCATTCGCGTTGTCGACCTGACACGGGTACTGGGCGGGCCGTACTGCACGCAGATTCTGGCTGATCATGGCGCAGAGGTGCTCAAGATCGAGCCGCCGACGGGCGACGAAACGCGAGGCTGGGGACCGCCGTTTATCGACGACACGGCAGCCTATTTCATGGGCGTCAACCGTAACAAGAAAGGCCTTGTCG
This sequence comes from Advenella incenata, assembly GCF_004217095.1. Lineage (GTDB taxonomy): Bacteria > Pseudomonadota > Gammaproteobacteria > Burkholderiales > Burkholderiaceae_B > Advenella > Advenella incenata. Next base: position 109,874 of record NZ_SHKO01000004.1, read on the forward strand.
CCGATTTGTCTACCGAGGACGGACAGCATTTTCTGCGCGAGCTGTTGTCGCAGGCGGATGTTCTGATTGAAAACTTCAAGCCTGGGACACTGGAAAAATGGGGGCTTGGCAAGGATGCGCTGCAAAAGGAATTTCCGCAGCTTATCCATTGCTGCATTAGCGGCTTTGGTGCGGATGGCCCGCTGGGGGGCTTGCCCGGCTATGATGCCTGCGCCCAGGCTTTGTGTGGATTGATGAGTGTTAATGGAGAAAAGGGCGGCGCCCCGACGCGCGTGGGTCTGCCAGTAGTCGATATGGTGACGGGCCTGAACGCGGCCATCGGGGTGCTTCTTGCCGTGAACGAGCGCCGAACCAGCGGCCAGGGACAATATCTGGATATTTCTCTATTCGATTGCGCCGTCTCGCTGCTGCACCCGCATGCGCCCAATTATTTTGCCAGCGGCAAGGTGCCCGGCCTGACCGGCAATGCACATCCGAACATCGCCCCATATGAAAGTTTTCCCACCGCCAGCGGCGAGTTATTTCTGGCCGTCGGCAACAACCGGCAATTTGCAACGCTGTGCAAAGTGCTCGAGCGCCCTGATATTGCCCAGGACGCGCGTTTTATCGATAATGCCCAACGGCTGGCGCATCGACAGATTCTACATGAGACACTGTGTGCAGTGCTGGCGGTGCATCAGGCAGCCGGGCTGGCCGATAAGCTGATGAAGTCTGGTGTGCCCGCTTCGCCGATAAACAACGTGGCTCAACTGCTGGCGCATCCGCACACCAATCATAGAAAGATGGTGATTGAGCAGGGCAGCTATCGCGCCATTAATACACCTATCAAACTGTCGCGCACGCCTGCACAATTTCGGTCACTCCCCCCGGGCTTTGGTGAGCATAACCAGGAGTACGGCGTAAAGTGATTTGTTCAAACACGGTTTAAATCGCACCGTCTGGTTACGGTTTTGCGGATAGTGTAATATTGATTTGACAGGCTTTGCCCGGGCGCCAATCACGCTTGCGCCGCAGCAGGCTCGCCAATATTCAATTTAATACGACACAACGAGACAGACATGACATACAAAACCCCTCTTGACGATATTTTCTTCAACCTTAAGGATATGGGCCTGCTTGAACAGGTGCTGGCCCTGCCAGGGTATGAGGAAATCAGCGACGATATTGTTGACGCTGTATTGCATGAAAACGCAAAATTCGTCCAGGAGGTGGTGGCGCCAACCAACCGGGATGGCGATCAGCAAGGTGCCAAATGGGATAACGGCAAAGTTACCACGCCAGCCTCGTTTGCCCAGGCGTTCAAGGCGTTCGCCGAAGGCGGCTGGCAGGGTTTGCAGCATTCACCAGAGCTCGGAGGTCAAGGTTTTCCGAAACTGATATCGGCCGTTATCTCCGAAAACCTGAACGCGGCCAATCTGGCCTTTGCCTTATGCCCGTTGCTCACAGACGGCTGCGTCGAGGCCATCACGCAGGCGGGCAGCGAGCAGCTCAAGCAGACGTTTATACCGCCCATGCTTGAAGGGCGGTGGACCGGCACCATGAATCTGACCGAGCCCCAGGCGGGCTCCGATCTGGCATTGCTTACTACCAAGGCTATTGCCCAGGGCGACGGCACCTACCGCATCAGTGGTCAGAAAATTTTCATCACTTATGGTGAACATGATCTGGCGGAAAATATCGTGCATCTGGTCCTGGCCCGTACCCCTGACGCACCCAAAGGCGTCAAGGGCATTTCCCTGTTCGTGGTGCCCAAGTTCCTGGTCAATGACGACGGTTCCCTGGGCAAACGCAACGACGTCTGGTGCGCCTCCATCGAAGAGAAGCTGGGCATTCATGGCAGTCCTACCGCCGTGCTTTTGTACGGCGCCGACAAAGGCGAGGTGGGCGAGGGCGCCATCGGGTATCTGGTCGGCCAGGAAAACTACGGGCTGCAATATATGTTCATCATGATGAACGCAGCCAGATACAACGTGGGCATCCAAGGTATATCCGTATCCGAGCGCGCGTTGCAGCAGGCCCGCGCCTATGCGGCCGACAGGGTGCAGGGCAATGCGCTGGAAGGCTCGGCCGGGCCGGTCACCATCGACCACCATCCGGATGTGCAGCGCCTGCTGATGACCATGCGCGGCCTGACCGAAGGTGGTCGCGCCGTGGCGCTGTTCGCGGCCATGTGCAATGATGTCGCGCATCAGCACGCAGATGAAAAAACAGCTGATTTGCATCGTGCCCAGTATGAATACCTGGTTCCCATCGTCAAAGCCTTCAGTACCGAAAACTCGGTCGAAGTGGCTTCATTGGGCATGCAGGTGCATGGTGGAATGGGTTACATTGAAGAGACCGGCGCGGCCCAGTATTATCGCGATGCCCGAATTTTGCCCATATATGAAGGGACGACCGCCATCCAGGCCAATGACTTTATCGGGCGCAAAATCCTGCGTGACGGCGGCGCAGTCAGTCGCGGCTTTATCGCCGCCATGTGTGACACGGTTAATGCGCTGAATCAGCACCAGGATGATCCGGCACTTGCCTTTATTGGTACGCAGCTGGAAGTGGCAGTCCAGGCCTATCAGAATGCCCTGGATGCCACGCTTGAGTTCGCTGCCAGGGGACAGATGCGCAGTGCGTTTGCCGGGAGCGTGCCGCTTCTTATGCTTGCCGGTTATGTACATGCTGGCTGGCATCTGGCTAACGCTGCGCTCAAAAGCCGTGAGCGACAATCGGATATTCATCGGCAGAAACAGGCCACTGCGGTATTTTATGCCGCTCATCTATTGCCCAGAGCACTGTCATTGTCATCTGCAGTCAAGGCGGGCGACAATGTGCAGGAAGCATTTTCAGCCGTATTTTCCTAATACGCATGAGTGCCGCAGTTTTGTTTTAATATGCAAATTGGGTATATCAAAATTATTATTTATTCTTTTAGGGAATAAATAATCTTTGCCATAATCCCGGTATACAGTCCGATGCATTGCATCGGACATTCCCCACGCTTACCAAGGAGATACCATGAGCACAACACTGCGTTTGGGCGATACCGCCCCCGATTTTGAACAGAATTCGTCCACTGGCCCCATCAAGTTTCACGAGTTTCTGGGCGACAGCTGGGGTGTTCTGTTTTCTCACCCGGCCGACTTCACGCCTGTTTGCACCACCGAGCTTGGTTATACGGCAAAGCTGGCCGACGAATTTGCAAAGCGTAATGTAAAAGTACTGGCTGTCTCTGTAGATGATGCCGATTCACACAACAAATGGATCGAAGACATCAACGATACGCAGAATACAACAGTGAATTTTCCGATTCTGGCCGATGATGATCGCAAAGTGTCTACGCTTTACGACATGATCCATCCCAACGCCAGCGCAACGGTCACTGTACGCTCTGTATTCATTATTGATCCGGCAAAGAAAATTCGCCTGACCATTACTTACCCGGCCAGTACCGGCCGCAATTTCAATGAAATCCTGCGCGTTATTGATTCATTGCAACTGACCGATTCCCATAGCGTGGCCACGCCGGTCAACTGGGTAGACGGCGATGACGTAATCATTGTTCCGTCATTGAAAGATCCTGAGGTGCTGAAACAGAAATTCCCCAAAGGTTTTACAGAAGTACGCCCCTATTTGCGTACGACGCCACAGCCAAATAAATAATCGGCCCTGTGGGCATGTTCTGATTGTGCTTTGTCACAGCCAGAACGCCTCACCTTCCTTTGGGCGGTGATTCGACAAAAAAGCCATGACGGTTCAAGTCATGGCTTTTTTACATGTGGCCAAGGCGTTCATGCTGCCGCATCCAGGGACCATGGCTTTTCGGGCCCAGGGAGGCACCTCTCGGTAAAGCGGTACTCGTCTAAAGAGGGCATGTCTGTTTGGCAACCGTGGTGGCCGCAAGTGATATGGATCAGTTGATTGGCAGCGCCACAGGTTTTGCGCGGGCAGAGTAGGGACGAGGGGACTTTTAATCTTCTGATGTAAAAGAAGAAAATATTTTTGGGGGTGTGATATCGAAGATGGAATACAACACAGGGGTGTAACGGGCTGAAATTGCGCTTGCAAAATATACTGTATGGATATACAGTATGACTTATCGCAATGCATAGTCGCGATATAACTAGATTAGGGTCCTAGTTATCGCCTGCCCGCCGTTGAATGTGGTTCCAGTTTGGTGTTTTCCAGCATTCAGATTGTCATTCGGCCCGGGCGGGCACCTCTTAACTCTTGGAGAATTCATCATGACAACCCAAATTCGCAAGCCCGGTGCCCCTTCTGCTTCAACTATATCAGCCTGCCGTCAGTTCGACCAGTCCTTTGCTACGCTTTATCGTAAAAAAAGCAGCAAAATACAGCGCAGCAGTCATGTGCTGGCCGATATTTGCATGGTGGCCGCTTGGTTTGCATTAATTCCGGTTATGAATCTTTTGGGTACGGCAGCCGGTCTGGCTTAATGGCCATATCGTTACGGCGTCAAGGACGGGGCCGGGAGCTGCATATCGCCAATCGATTATATTGCTGATCGACCGCCGCCGCTTCCCAAACATACCGTTGCTTCCTTGTTGTTTCTTTGCCGTTTTCCATATATCACGGTTTTGCATACACCTCGGTCTTCTAAATCGTCGGTTCACCTACAGCGTTTTATCCTATCTATCGCTGTGTCCATAGGCTGCGGTTAGCAGGCTGTTACTCTCGTAAAAACCGCCGTTTAAATAACACCGTTGCGGGCCGGTCGTCGCCTGCCCTGGGTTGTCCTCAGGCGGTGTTGCACCCCGGTGGCCTCGCGCACAGCATGCGATGGCGCGGGGCGACGAAGCTGGTTTTGCTGGGGTTTTGTTGCTTTTTTATTGAATTCAATAACTTAAGCGCAATTGTTTACGCAAAAAGGGCCAGATTGCTGGTCAGCTTATCTCTAATAAGTTATACTTGCGAGTTCTATTTATCCTCTGTCGGCGAACGCACCTGAATGGGTCGGTGCAATCACAAATAATGTGACGTTATTCTAAACAGCCGTTCATGATGAACCGGAGTCTATTATGAATCTTATCGAAAAACTCGAGCAGGAAGAAATCCAGCGTCTGACTGGTGGCACTCCTGTTACTGAATTTGCACCCGGCGACACCGTTGTGGTTAGCGTGAATGTAGTTGAAGGCACGCGTAAACGTACTCAGGCGTACGAAGGCGTGGTCATTGCCAAGCGCAACCGCGGTCTGAATTCTGCTTTCATTGTCCGCAAAATTTCTTCAGGCGAAGCCGTTGAACGGACATTCCAGCTGTATTCTCCACAAATTGCATCTATCGTCGTTAAACGTCGCGGTGATGTACGTCGTGCGAAACTGTATTACCTGCGCAATCGTTCTGGTAAAGCTGCGCGTATCAAAGAAAAATTGGTACGCAAGGCCGATAAACAGGCAACTGCATAAGCGGTTTTCAGTTACTGCTTTATCCAGTTTTACCCTGTTGGCGTCGCCAGGTGTCTTATGGTGGCGTAAATGGGTTGAAAAAAGCCGGCATTGCCGGCTTTTTTCAATGGGCGTTTATCACGCCTTCCAGTTTCATTTTGTTCCGGATGGACAGCAGCGATGCTTACGTGCCGTAAAATGGACATGTTGATAACTATAATCGATTCCATAGGACACTGTTTTGACTGAACCACTAAGAAAGCCTATTACGCCCGGTTTTGACGTGCAGGCACAAAAATGGACGGTGGCCAATGAGAACCTGCACGCTATTTCTCCTTCTGTGCTGACGGCTTCGCTCATCGAGCGCGCCTTTGATCATGGGCTGGTCTGGTCTGCCGATGCGCTGGTTCACCAATGGAACGAAGCAAAAATCATTCAATACCAGTCAGAGTCCTATATTGACTCTGCGGTACTTATGCCTCTGGTAAAGCGCGATGATGAAATTTTCGTGCTGTTGACCAAGCGCTCTGAAAAACTGTATCACCACCCGGGGCAGGTCAGTTTCCCCGGCGGACGGGTAGAAGAGGGCGATATCAATCCACAGCACACAGCATTGCGGGAAACCTTTGAAGAAATTGGTGTGCCTACGCAGGCGGTTACGATGCTCGGTCAATTGCCGGAATTTTATACTGGCACGGGCTTTCTGCTGCGCCCCTACGTTGGCTGGCTCGCTAATACGGTTGAAATAAAAACTGACCAGGTGGAGGTCGCAGAAGTCTTTCAGGTGCCACTGGCGTTTCTGATGGATCCGGCCAATCATCGTCTGCATCATGCCATCGCCCCGGACGGCAATGAAAGATATTATTACTCCATGCCCTGGAACGGTTATTTTATTTGGGGTGCCACTGCAAACGTGATCAGAAATTTCTACCATCGCCTGTTGGCCGTGGTTCAGGCCTGATCTGTCCAGTTTTGCCTTCAGTGAAAATATTCCCAAATGAGTGAGAATGCAATTTCATTGTTGGAGTCAAGATGTCATAAACGAAACTTGCCGGTTTGCATGGCGCTAATGATCATCTCAAGCGTCTCCTGTCGGGTTTTGCCGTCAACAGACAGAACATGGTGTTCCAGTTCGCCGAGCAAAGAAAACTGTTGATGCAGGGCAGCGATAGGTTCTGGGTCTGTCAACGTGTCGTTACCACGTTGCTGACAGCGAGCGATTGCCAGCGCTAACGAAGGGCGCAGGACAATGTAATGTACAGGCGTGGCAATCGTCTGGAAAGAAGGTAAAAACCATGGGCCGATAATGCCATCAACAACAACAAAATAGCCGCCATGCGCATAGCTTTGCGCCACGCCAGAGAGCGCGTTCATGACTACATTGTTTTGTATATGCGCACTGGGCAGATAGGGCGCAATGGCGCCATTTTTGATGAAGCGCCAGAAATCGTCGGTATGCAGGTGAACCTTTGCAGACCCTGCTTGTTCGGTCAGGGCCAGCGCAGCGGTTGTTTTTCCTGAGCCGGGTGGCCCAGTAAGAATTAGAATTTCGCCAGCGTGTTCCATAACAATTCCGTTTGCATGCAACCGCTTCCGATTTTCGATGACGGTTGACGGTGTTTTGCTGCTTTGAAAATAGTCAGGCCAATTGTGAAACAAAATCGAGATATTTGCATTCATTGTGCAATTCCGGCAGGATGCAAATTCCCAATTGATGTAAAAAAGTTAAATCAAGACAGCCATTTTACTGAATTTTCAGCAGGGCATAATGACCGGGATTCGGGGTAACGCCGTTCAGGGCCAGCGCCCCGATGTCACTGGCTCTGCTAATGCTACTTTGCACGCGCAAACTCAGCGGCGGCAGGGTATATTCAATATTTCTGCGGTGCGGTCGACTCGGCTAAGATACGCAAGTAAAGTTCATGCCGCTTGATGCTGATTAACCCCTGTTCTTTGGCAGCCAGCACACCGCAGCCGGGTTCGTGCCGATGTGTGCAATTGTAGAATCGGCAATTCTGGCTGTACGGGCCAAATTCGGGAAAGCCCTGCTCAACTTCTGTCTGGCCCAGGTGTTTCAGGCCAAAGGCCTGGAAACCCGGGGAATCGATCAGATCCCCTCCTGCATCGGGCAGGTGGTACAGGCGCGACGAGGTTGTTGTATGTTTACCGGTGCCCAGCGCAATGGAGTGCGCTTGCGTATCAGCGCGAGCTTCCGGAACCAGGATGTTCAAAATACTGGATTTTCCCATACCGCTCTGGCCAAGCAGCAGGCTGGTTTTGTCTGCCAATAGCGGCAAAAGACTGTCACGCAACGCCTGCGGCTGCAGGGTGCTGGTTTCAATAATGCGCACGCCCAATGCGCTCATATCCGAGAGCAGGGCGCGTGCACGCGGCAGGCTTTCGGTCAGATCGCATTTGTTCAGAATAATGACGGGCGTGATGTCGGCGCTGAATGCGCCAGCCAGTGCGCGCCCGGTCAGGTCTTCGGAAAACAGCGGCTCGACTGCGATCACAATCAGCAACTGATCGACATTGGCGGCAAATTGCTTGGCTCGCATTTCATCTGAGCGGTACAGTAAATTGCGCCGCTCGTGCACTCGTTCAATCCGTCCCTCGTCCTGCCCCTGGGGTTCAATGTCTACATAGTCGCCAACACAAATGCCGGTTTTCTTGCCACGCGTATAGCATTGACGCAGCTGTCCGTCGTCCAGCTCCACCTGATAATGACGGCCGTGAGCGGCAATAACGCGCCCGGCCATCATCCGTTTGTTGCCTGCAACTCTTGAAGCCGCCGAATGCGTAAGGAGGCCGGAGGATGGCTGTCGTAAAACGCCGAATGCACAGGGTCTGGCGTCAGGGTCGACGCGTTGTCATTGTAAAGCTTGACCAGCGCAGAAATCAGTGCCTCGGAGCTGGCCTGTGTGTGTGCGTAATGGTCGGCTTCGAACTCGTCCTTACGGGAAAAGAAGCTGAATATAGGGGCAAAGAAGAATGTGAAGACAGGCATCGCCATAAAGAACAGCAGCAGCGCCATGGCGTCATTGGAACCATTGATGACAGGGGAAACGCCCAGCCCCTGGTAGAACCAGATCTGGTTTTTCAGGAAACCCAGCACCGCAAAAAACACCAGCGCCAGCAAAAAACTGAAAATCATGCGTTTTTGCACATGCTTATGGCTGAAATGCCCCAGTTCATGAGCCAGTACGGCTTCGATCTCTTCAGGGTTCAGTTTGCCCAGCAGGGTATCGAAAAAAACAATCCGGCGTGATTTGCCAAACCCGGTGAAATAGGCATTGCCATGGGCTGAGCGCTTGGAGCCGTCCATGACAAACAGCCCCTTGAGGGCAAAGTGGCAGCGCAGCGCCAGATTGTTGATGCGATCGGCCAGTTCGGGATTGTCCAGTGGCGTAAATTTATTGAAAAGCGGGGCAATCCAGGTCGGAAATACAAACAGAATGAATGCGTTGAACGCCACCCACACCATCCATGCCCAAAGCCACCACAGGGGCCCGGAGGCCGCCATCAGCCAGAGCGTGACAGCAGCCAGCGGCAGGCCCAGCACCACGCTGACCAACAAGCCCTTGATCGTGTCGTTTACAAACAGGCCCAGTGTCATGCGGTTAAAGCCGAATTTCTGTTCCAGTCTGAATTGCTTCCACAAGCTAAAGGGCAGTTGCAGCGCGCCGGAAATCAACAGGACTGAACCCAGCAGCAGAATCTGGCGCCAGAAATCGTTGGGAATAATGCTGATCAGAAACCCATTGATCATTTGCAGGCCGCCAAGCAGGGTGAAGGCGATGAGCACCATTGCGTCAAAGACCCGCCGGGTCACGGACAGTTTCATGCGCTCGACCGTGTAGTCGGCGGCGCGCTGGTGACTTTGCAGCCCGATTTTTTCGGCAAATTCGTCCGGCACCCTGGCGCGATGGCGCGTAACATGGCGTGCCTGACGGCTTGCCAGCCACAAATGGGTGATCGTCTCTAGAAGAAGGAAAAGGACAAATAAAAGCGTAAACGGGGTTGGGGACATTTCTATTGTGTGCTCTGTGCGAAAATAATGTTTCTGAACAATAAGGATCGAAAATGGCGGTAAATGATCTGCGACTGGTATGGCTGGACATGGAAATGAGCGGCCTTGATCCCGAAAAAGAACGTATTCTGGAAGTGGCTGTTGTGGTCACCGAACCTGATCTCACGCTGGTAGCGGAAGGCCCGGTTCTGGTTATCCACCAATCCGATGAGGTTCTGGCGGGCATGGATAAATGGAATACATCCACCCATGGCCGCAGCGGCCTAACCGAAAAAGTGCGCACCTCTGTACTCACCGAAGAACAGGCGGAAGACATCCTGCTCGAGTTTCTTGCGCCGCTGGTACCCAAAGGCGCGTCGCCGCTTTGCGGCAATACGATCAGTCAGGACCGGCGTTTCATGTACAAGTACATGCCGCGCTTCGAAAGCTACTTTCATTACCGCAATCTGGATGTAAGTACGCTTAAGGAACTGTCCCGTCGCTGGAAACCAGAGGTCTACAAAGGATTCGACAAGAAGAGCCGGCACGAGGCACTGGCCGATATTTACGAATCCATTGATGAACTCAAGTACTACCGAGAACATTTTATCAAGCTTTAGCACTTCACGGTGAAATGCCCATGGCTAACGAAGTCACGCTGCCTGCAGCGATTGCCGGTATCGGTACAGATCTGATCCATATCCATCGAATCGCCCAGGCGTACGAGCGCTTTGGCGATCGTTTTGTCGTCCGGATTCTGGGGCCGCAGGAGCGGGAGAAGTTTCTGCGCAGACACGCGCGTGACCCCGAGCGCGGAATTCGCTTTCTGGCGACCCGCTTTGCCGCCAAAGAGGCATTTTCCAAGGCAATCGGGCTGGGCATGCGAGCGCCCATGACGTGGTCGCGCATGCAGACGCTCAATGCGCCCAGCGGACAGCCGCTGGTGGTGCTGGCTTCACCCTTGAAAGACTGGTACGAATCACGCTTCGGACCGGCCCATATTTCCCTGACCGATGAATCCGATCTGGCCATGGCCTTTGCCATGGTGGAACGTAAACCGGTTTAACCAACCTGTTGCCCAACACCCAAAAAGGAGTCCAGGTGCCTGTTGCCCAATCCCGTCCTGCCCGCCGATCTGCTCGATCTGCCGCCACCGCAACCGCTGCTCGGCAAATGCCTGGCCCGGTGATGCTTGATGTTGCCGGCCACCGCCTGACCAGTCAGGAACGGGATCGCCTGGCGCATCCACTGACCGGTGCAGTTATCCTGTTTGCCCGCAATTACGAAAACCCCCGGCAACTAGCCGAGTTGACTGCACAAATTCACGAAGCCAGAGATGAACCGCTGCTGATTGCAGTTGATCATGAAGGTGGGCGGGTACAGCGGTTTCGCGATAACGGTTTTACGCAACTGCCATCCATGCAGGATCTGGGCCGTTATTGGGAGCGTAACCCGCTGCAGGCCATGCGCGCCGCGACCGAGATCGGTTATGTCCTGGCCGCCGAATTGCGCGCCTGCGGCGTCGATTTCAGCTTTACACCGGTTCTGGATCTGGACTATGGCGTGAGCAAGGTTGTTGGCACCCGTGCCTTTCATCGTGATCCGCGGGTTGTTGCGATGCTGGCGCGTGCCCTGATTCAGGGTTTGAGTCTGGCCGGCATGCGTTCCTGCGGCAAGCATTTTCCCGGCCATGGTTTTGTCGATGCCGATTCTCATGTCGCCATTCCGGTAGATGAGCGGGATCTGGAGCAGATCATGGCAGACGATGCCATGCCTTATGACTGGCTGGGCGCACCGGTGCTGTCGGCCGTGATGCCGGCACATGTCATCTATCCCAAGGTGGATGCCTTGCCTGCCGGTTTTTCCAAAGTATGGGTGCAGCAAATATTGCGCCAGCGCCTGAAGTATGATGGCGTGGTTTTTTCGGACGACTTGACCATGCAAGGGGCATCGGTTGCCGGCGACATCACGGCCCGCGCCGAAGCGGCACTATCTGCCGGATGTGATATGGTATTGGTATGCAACCGTCCCGATCTGGCCGATACTGTGCTCTCCTGCCTGAAAGTCGCGCCGTCGGCCTCATCGGTTTCCCGAATCCGTGCCCTGAAGCCGGCTGTGCCGTTCATGGACTGGAATACCTTGCAATCAGACTCACGATATCAGTATGCCCGAGACTTTCGATCTCAAATCCTTTCTGAGTGACCTGCCGCATCTGCCTGGCGTTTACCGTCATCTGGATGCGGAAGGCACGGTATTGTATGTCGGCAAGGCCCGGGATCTGAAGAAACGCGTTTCTTCCTACTTTCAGAAAACGCCTGACAGCCCGCGTATTGCGCTAATGGTCGCACGGGTCTGGCGCGTGGAAGTCACGGTGACACGTTCGGAGGCCGAGGCGCTGATCCTGGAAAACAACCTGATCAAAAGCCTGCGGCCGCGTTACAACATCCTGTTTCGTGACGATAAGTCGTACCCGTACCTGATGATCAGTGCGCATGACTATCCGCGGATTGCGTACTATCGTGGCATTACCAGTCGCAAGGGACGTTTTTTCGGGCCATATCCGAATTCCTGGGCCGTACGCGAAACCATACAGATCCTGCAGAAGGTCTTTCGCCTGCGCACCTGTGAGGACACCGTTTTTGCCAATCGCTCGCGACCCTGTCTGCAGTATCAGATCGGACGGTGTACTGCGCCTTGCGTCAACTTTATCGACGAAGAAGATTACAAGCGTGATGTGCAGCAAGCCGTGCGTTTTCTGGATGGCGAGGCCGACGACGTGGTTAACGACCTGCAGGCACGCATGCAGCAGGCCTCTGACCAACTGCGTTTTGAGCAGGCCGCCGCGTTGCGGGACCAGATGCATGCATTGGCAACCGTACTGCATCAGCAATCGATGGAAGAGGTGGACAAGACCGATGTCGATATCATTGCCGTGGCGCAGGCAGCCGACAAGGCGTGTGTCAACCTGGCCATGGTGCGCGGTGGCCGGCATCTGGGCGACCGCTCGTTTTTTCCGACGCAGGCCGATGGTGAAAGTCGCGCCGATGTGATGACGGCGTTCATTGCGCAGCATTATCTGGAAAATCCATTGCCGCCGGTGCTGGTATGCTCCGAGGCATTGGCAGATGAAAATCTGCTGGCGCTGCTCAACGAGCAGCAGCCATCCCGGATCAAAACCCGTTTGCAGACGCGCCCGCAGGGGGTACGCCGTACCTGGCTGGATCAGGCTTTGCGCAATGCCGAGTTTTCCCTGGCGCGCACGCTTTCCGAGTCGGTCTCGCGTGCTGCGCGCACCCGTGCGCTGGCCGAGCTGCTGCAACTGGATACCGATGATGAATCGCTCGATGCGTTGCGCATCGAATGCTTTGACATCAGTCATACCGCTGGCGAGGCAACTCAGGCATCCTGTGTGGTATACCACCATCATGATATGCAGCCTTCTTTGTATCGTCGTTATAACATCGCCGGCATCACCGAAGGAGATGATTACGCGGCAATGCGCCAGGTGCTGATCCGCCGCTTTTCCAAGGTGGCAGACGGCGAGGCGCCGCTACCGGAAGTGGTGCTGATTGACGGCGGCAAGGGACAAGTGGAAATCGCCCGCCAGGTTTTTGTGGAATTTGGCCTGGATACCCGTGTGATTGTCGGGGTGGCCAAGGGGGAAGGGCGCAAGGTCGGCCTGGAAACCCTGGTGTTTACGGACGAACGCGAGTCGGTGGCGCTTGGGTTGGGATCGGCTGCGCTGATGCTGGTGGCTCAGGTACGTGATGAAGCCCACCGGTTCGCCATCACCGGCATGCGGGCGCGCCGCGCCAAGGCCAGAAATGTGTCGCGACTGGAGGAAATCGAAGGCGTGGGCGCTAAACGCCGACAAAAACTGCTTGCGCGCTTCGGCGGATTTTCCGGCGTGGCAGCGGCAAGCATCGATGACTTGCGTTCGGTAGAAGGTATTTCCAGGGAACTTGCGGAACGCATCTATGAATCTTTGCGTTAGTGGTAGGATTACACATAATGCCTCCGCCGTATTTTGTGTATTAAAGCCCTATGCCACTGAACATACCTATTATCCTGACCTGGATGCGGATCGCCATGATTCCGCTGGTCATTGCGCTTTACTATCTGCCACTGAACTGGATTGACGTTCCTTTGCGCGACACCATCGGTGCGCTGGCCTTTATTTTTGCGGCGCTGACAGACTGGTTTGATGGCTGGCTGGCGCGGCGCTGGAATCAGACATCATCATTTGGCGCCTTTCTGGACCCGGTCGCAGACAAACTTATGGTGTGCGCGGCCCTGTTGATCCTGCTTGACCTGAACCGGCTTGATTCCTTTATTGCACTTATCATTATCGGACGTGAAATAACCATTTCGGCGCTGCGCGAATGGATGGCAACCATCGGCGCGCGCGATAGCGTGGCGGTGCATTGGCTGGGTAAATTCAAAACCGCTGCGCAAATGACCGCCATTCCCTGCCTGCTGTTTTATCAGGATTGGCATGCGATTCCGTTTGCGCCCATCGGAACAGTACTGGTCTATATTGCTGCCATTCTGACGATCTGGTCCATGTTCTACTACATGAAAAAAGCCTGGCCCATCATCAAGCAGCAGCAAAACTGACTGGTTTTTTCTGGCATATTAATCCGGCTATCACAGGTATCATATGACTTCGCAGGTTCTGACTTCTTCAAGCAGGGCTCCCAATGCAGATGGGGATCCACGCGACTGGAAGGTGATTGCGCTGATTGGGCTGCTGCATGGCGGTTCGCATTTTTATCAACTGGTGTTGCCGTCACTGTACCTGTCGCTCAATCGTGATTTTGGCTATAGTTTTGCAGAACTCGGCTTTCTGGCCACGGTATTTTTTGTAGTCTCGGGTGTCGGACAGGCCTCATCAGGCTTTGTCGTAGACCATCTGGGCGCGCGCCCCGTATTGCGTTTCGGATTGGCCTGTATGGTGATCTCTGCGTTGCTGATTGCAGTCGCGGACGCCTATTGGGTTTTTATCATTGCTGCTTTTATTGGCGGGGCCGGCAATTCGGTCTTTCACCCGGTCGATTTTTCCATTATCAATCAGAATGTAAGCCAGCGGCGTCTGGGCCATGCTTTCAGTATTCATGGCGTCTCAGGCAACCTGGGCTGGGCACTGGCGCCAATCTTCATTACCTTTTTTATTGTTCAGACCGGCTCGTGGCGCTTTGCTGCGGCCGCCGCAGCTGTCGTGCTTTTTGCCCTGTTTCTGGCAACCTTTCTCGGGGCGTCGCTGCTGGCTACGCCGGCGGCGCAGACCGATACCAAGAGCGATAAACATACCGATAAGCAGGCCCAGGAACGCCCCCGGGCTGCTGAACCGGGCTTTGCCGCCAAGCTGCGCCTACTGTTAAAAAACCCGGCGCTGTGGGGCGCATTCCTGTTCTTTGCATTTACCTCCGGCTCAATGTCGTCGGTACAGAATTTCACCATTCCCATTCTTGGATCGCTTTATGGCATTGGCAAGGAATGGGCCAGTTCCGCGCTTTCGCTGTATATGGTTTCAGCGGGTGTAGGGCTGCTTATTGGCGGTTTTCTGGCCAGCAGCACCGACAGGACCGAACGCATTGTGGCCGGCTCGCTGGCAACCTCGGGGCTGGTTTTCATTTTGCTGGCCATGGGCATGCTTCCCTCCGGGCTGGCAGTAGCCGGGCTGTGTGTGGCCGGATTCCTGAGCGGCATGGCTGGACCGTCCCGCGATATGCTGGTTCGACGTGTTACGCCCAAAGGCGCCCTTGGCTCCGTTTACGGTCTGGTCTATTCCGGCATGGATGTGGGTTCTGCTTTGGGACCCGTCGTATATGGCTTTATGCTGGATCACCAAACGTATCGTGGTCCCTGGCTGGTGTCCGGTCTGGCGCTGTTTGGCGCGGTGTTGGCGGCGCTCTGGGTTGCCCATTGCGCCCGCAGGCAGCAGCAAGTGAGCTCTGTTGCCCAGGGCAGTGCGGCATGAGCGCCTGAATCGCCAGGCGTCCCCATGCATCCTGGTGGCTTTGATGCCGGATTTCAACCTGCTTCAGACTGCCTATAAGCCAAAAGCCAACCTTTGCACAGGCGGTCATTGGCAGACAGGCAATTGACCTGCGGGCATTCTGGCGTATACTGGTCAGATCATCCTTGGATATAGCGTCAAGGCGACAATATATTCATACTGGCAATCACTTGTTTCATCCAAGGCGCCAACATGCGCGCCGTTACATTTTCAGGGAGGCTCCCATGATGACAAATGTCAAGCTAAGCGTTAAACGATTGGCTGGATACGGCCTGGCCCTGGCGGCGCTCCTGTTTGTGTTTTCCCTGTATACCAATCCGGACCTGTACGTGTCTGTCTCCAATCTTTTCTGGTCCTGCTTCGGGGCTATTTAGTAAACACCATCGCCACTGTTTGCCATGCGTCGTTCTCGGCCGAATGTGAACGCAATGCCGTGTTCCCGGTTCCCTGATCATGCGCCCATGCGCAGCTTCCCTGGGGCACCTGTCGGTAAGCTGTGGATCCTGTCGCGCGCACATATCCGCGTACGCATGCGTACTTATTTGCTTGGCACCTCGCATATGCTGGCTGTTAACAGCCAGGACAAGATCAGCGGCCGGCACCACATCAAGGTTTCCAAATTCAGCGATGCTGCGGGTGTCGTTGCGCCGGGACAGCAAGGAGCCGACAGATTCTATGGGAAAAGCATCAGGCGATGCGAGCCAGTGCATGAGCTGCGTGTAATCGCGATAGATTTCACATTATGATATTGTCATTTCACAACATGAATTTTGCATGTTGCAGTCGCAAATTTTATATTTCATTATCGCAAATTTGATTTCATAATATAAAATAAAAATTATAACTATATGATTTATATAAATATAATAATTAGTCTTATATAAGATATAAGTGTATATTGCACTGCGGTCTTCAGATAGAATTTTCTCCATGGATCTTTTTTTATATACAGGAGTAAATCATGTCAAAACGCGAAACTGCCATCCGTAACCTGCAAAAAGAGTGGGCAGAAAATCCACGCTGGCAGGGTATCAAACGAGGCTACGGCGCCGAGGAAGTGATCAAGCTGCGTGGTTCCCGGCAGAACGAATACACACTGGCCCGTACCGGCTCAGAAAAGCTGTGGGACTTGCTCAACAATGAGCCTTTTGTTAATACACTGGGCGCGCTGACCGGCAACCAGGCGATGCAACAGATCAAGGCGGGCCTCAAAGCGATCTACCTGTCGGGCTGGCAGGTCGCCGGCGATGCCAATATTGCAGGTGAAATGTATCCGGACCAGTCGCTGTATCCTGCAAACTCGGTTCCTTCCGTGGTTCGCCGCATCAACAATTCGCTGACACGTTGTGACCAGATTCAGTGGATGGAAGGCAAGGAAGAGGGTGACGATGGCTATATTGACTACTTTGCGCCGATCATTGCCGATGCAGAAGCCGGGTTCGGCGGTGTACTGAATGCGTTCGAGCTGATGAAATCCATGATCGATGCCGGTGCTTCAGGCGTTCACTTTGAGGATCAGTTGGCTTCGGTTAAAAAATGCGGCCATATGGGCGGCAAGGTATTGGTGCCAACGCGTGAGGCTGTTGCCAAATTGGTATCTGCCCGCCTGGCAGCGGACGTCATGGGCGTACCCACCGTGTTGCTGGCGCGTACCGATGCGGATGCCGCTGATCTGATTACCAGCGACGTTGATGAGAACGATCAGCCGTTCCTGACCGGCGAGCGCACACCCGAGGGCTTTTTCCGCACCAAACCTGGTTTGGACCAGGCTATTTCGCGCGGGCTGGCCTACGCGCCGTATGCCGATCTGCTGTGGTGCGAGACCTCAACGCCGAATCTGGATGATGCGAAAAAATTTGCCGAAGCGATTCACAAACAATTCCCGGGCAAACTGCTGGCCTATAACTGCTCGCCATCCTTTAACTGGAAAAAGAACCTGGACGACGTGACCATTGCCAAATTCCAGCGCGAACTGGGTGCCATGGGCTACAAATTCCAGTTCATCACCCTGGCCGGTTTCCATGCGCTGAACTATGGCATGTTTGAACTGGCTCATGGTTATGCACGCAATCAGATGAGTGCATTTGTCGAGTTGCAGCAGAAAGAGTTTGCGGCGGCCGAGCTGGGCTTTACTGCTGTTAAACATCAGCGTGAAGTGGGTACAGGCTATTTTGACGCGGTTACCCAGACAATCGAAGGGGGCCGCTCTTCGACAACCGCGCTGACCGGCTCTACCGAAGAGGCCCAGTTCTCTCACGGTTGATGGTGCAACTGGCCCGGTACGGTTGCTGGTTTGACCGGATCGGGTATAGCACGTTGACGATACGCTAATAAAAAAGGCCACCGGATTGACTATGCCGGTGGCCTTTTTGTTGCTGGGCGCATGCCATCGTTGACTACAGAGCTGAACAACAAATAGGTGTAATAAATCCGTTTAATTAGTCGGCGGCCTGTTGGTTGCGGCTAATTGCACGTGTGTTAAGCAGCAAGCGCCTGAGCCCGGGTCCGTGTTAACACCGGCGCAGGCACCAAAGCGCGCCTGCGCTTGCCCGGACAGAAGCGTCGTCAATACGGCATGGTGACCTGATGGCCGCTGCTGCGCTGCCGGCTTGCCAGGCCATAAGCCAGCTCTGCCACCGAGGCAGCATAAAAATAGCTACGATTGTATTTGGTGATGGCGAAAAAGTTGCGTGTGGCAGTACGATATTCATGGCTGCCGCGAACTTCGTCGCGCAGATCAATGACGCCGATCTCCTTGCCGTTTTGCCAGTTGCCGCCCGTGCTGCCGGCGCGCAGCGTCGCGCCGCGACTTTGCAACTGGCTCCAGGTCATGGATGGCTCCAGGCCGCCGTCAACCAGCGCTGCAGCCCCAGCCGGCAATGTCACTGGTGCGAACACGGGGGTATCGGCACGCCAGCCATGCTTGGCAAGATAATTGGCCACGGACAGAATGGCGTCCTGCGTACTGTAGCGCAGGTCAATATGCCCGTCATTGTCGCCGTCTACCGCATAATGTTCGATACTAACCGGCATGAATTGCGGCAGGCCGATGGCGCCGGCAAATGATCCGGTCGCACTGTTGGCGTCCACTTTGTCACGATAGTCCAGATCCAGCAGGGCGGCCAGCTGGTTGCGGAACATCTGTCCTTTTTCAGGACGGTTCGGTTCCGGATGGTTAAAGCCCAGCGTATAAAGAGTATCCAGAACGCGGAATGATCCGGTCTGTTCGCCATACACTGTTTCCACACCGATGATGGATGCAATAATGGCTGCGGGCACGCCGTATGTTTTCTCGGCGCGGTTCAGCGTCTGGCGGTTAGCGTTCCAGAATGCGGTTCCCTTGCGCAAACGAATCGGCTCGACGAAACGGCTGCGGTAGCTTTGCCAGGCGCGCGTGACACGCCCGCCCGAACCCTTGGGCGTCATCAGTCGAATCACCCGATCATCCACGGTAGCCGTGGCAAGCAGCTGTTCGATATGCGAGCGTGGTATGCCATGGCGCTCTGATACCTGGGCCACAAAGGTATTGCGGTTCGCGCTCAGGCTCCTGTTTTCTGCCGCCCAGCCCGTGGGTCCGCTGGCACCCGTTGAGCTTGCCGAGCCGCTACTGCTCGATTGGCTGGTGGAGGAGCAGGCTGCAAGGGACAGCAGCAATACAGGAACAAGCAGTGCAAATGATCGTTTCAAGAGGAACCCCGTGAAGTTGTATTGAGATATGGCAGTTAGCAGCATCATGCCACAAGTTGCTGCAAAAACTGAGCGATTGAGTATGGGCCGCAGGATTGCCGCGCGTCTCGTTGCGCCGCAAAATATGGTAGATTGTATGCAGATAAAATAAGATCAATCAATAGTAAATTAGTTATTTGAAAGCAGGACGAATACTGTGGAGACACTATTCATAACGCATTCTTCGTGCCACAGGCACGAAATGCATGCCTGGCATCCCGAGTCGCCAGCGCGGCTGGACGCCATTAATGACCGGCTTGTCGCAAGCGGTCTTGCCGATTTTCTGAATCATGTGCCGGCGCGCGAAGCACAGGAAGCCGATCTGTTGCGTGTGCATACCGAGGAACATGTGCGGTTTCTGCGCGAGCATGCGCCCGAGCAAGGGTATTTTAACGTCGATACCGAAGAAACCTGCATGAATCCTCATACATGGCAGGCGGCATTACATGCAGCAGGCGCCGGGCTGGAGGCCATAGACCAGATCATGGCCGGCCGCGCACGCAACGCCTTTTGCGCCGTCCGCCCGCCAGGGCATCATGCCGAGCCGGCGCGCTCCAGCGGGTTCTGCTTTCTGAATAATGTGGCGATTGGCGTGCGCTATGCGCAGCAACAATATGGTCTCAAGCGCATCGCTATTGTCGACTTTGACGTTCATCATGGCAATGGCACCGAGGCGGCCTTTGCCAACGATGAGTCGGTCATGATGTGCAGTTTTTTTCAGTACCCCCTATTTCCCAATAGTGGTGTGGATCATCCGGCTGACAATATGCACAACAGTCCGGTTGCTGCCTACACCAAAGCTGAAAAGATTCGTGAACTGGTCGCAAGTCTTTGGCTGCCGGCCCTGGAGGCATTCAGGCCAGAGTTGATTTTTATTTCAGCTGGCTTTGACGCCCATCGTGAAGACGATATGGGGCAGCTTGACCTGGTTGAAAAGGATTATGTCTGGCTCACCAGCCAGGTGAAGGCAATAGCCGATAAATACAGCAATGGGCGTATCGTCAGCATGCTCGAGGGTGGTTATGCGCTATCGGCGCTGGGCCGAAGTGTAGAGGCCCATATCCGGACGCTGGCCGGTTTGTGAGCTGCCAGAGCATGTTTTTTTGCGATCAAAGCAGGTTATTGATCTGAAAAACCGCTCCGTATTGCCAATATGGGGCGGTTTGTTGCGCTGTGCAAAACAGGAAACGCAAAATTCACCCGTTTGAATGAATTAGCCAAATCGCTCGTAGCAAGCATGTAAAATAATCGGGTTCAGTAATAAGTCCGGGGCGAGTGCCCCGTAAATCAAGGAGATTGTTGGATGAAGGTATTGGTGCCTGTTAAGCGTGTTGTTGACTACAACGTCAAAGTGCGCGTTAAGTCAGATCAGTCTGGCGTTGATATTGCAAACGTGAAAATGTCAATGAATCCGTTTGATGAAATCGCTGTTGAAGAAGCAACACGGCTCAAGGAAGCAGGTACGGCCACAGAAGTCATTGCGGTCTCTTGCGGTGTAGCGCAGTGCCAGGAAACCCTGCGCACAGCCATGGCCATTGGCGCTGATCGCGCTGCGCTGGTTCAGACCGATGTCGAATTGCAGCCGCTGGCGGTAGCCAAGCTGCTCAAGGCAGTGGCCGAGAAAGAACAGGTTAATCTGGTCATTCTGGGCAAGCAGGCCATTGACGACGACGCCAATCAGACCGGCCAGATGCTGGCTGCGCTGCTGGGCTGGCCGCAAGCCACGTTCGCCAGCAAGGTCGTCATCGAAGGTGAGCACGCCAAAGTGACGCGTGAAGTGGATGGTGGTCTGGAAACCATTTCGGTAAAACTGCCCGCGATTATTACAACCGATCTTCGTCTGAACGAACCGCGCTACGTGACGTTGCCAAACATCATGAAAGCGAAGAAAAAGCAGCTGGATACGCTGACACCGGAAGAGCTGGGGGTCGATGTAACGCCACGGATCAAAACACTGAAAGTGAGCGAGCCACCTTCACGCAAGGCAGGTATCAAAGTGGCCGATGTTGCAGGGCTGGTAGACAAACTCAAGAATGAAGCGAAGGTGATTTAATATGACAACTCTAGTTATTGCAGAACATGATAACCAGCAGTTAAAACCGGCAACATTGAATGCGGTCGCTGCTGCGCAGAAAATCGGTGGCGACATTCATATTCTGGTTGTCGGCGGCGGCGCACAGGATGTCGCGGCCCAGGCAGCCAAGGTTGCAGGTGTTGCCAGCGTACTGCTGGCCGATGCCGAGCATTTGAAAGATTTCCTGGCTGAAAACGTGGCCGAGCAGGTCCTGGCGGTTGCCGGCGATTACAGCCATATCGTTTTTCCTGCGACGGCATCTGGTAAAAATGTGGCGCCGCGCGTTGCCGCGAAACTGGATGTGGCACAGATCTCCGATATTACTGCGGTCGATTCGCCAGACACATTCGAGCGTCCCATTTATGCGGGTAATGCTGTTGCCATTGTGCAGTCTTCCGACGAGAAAAAAGTCATCACCGTGCGCGTCACCGCTTTTGATGGTGTTGCGGCCGAAGGCGGCACTGCCGAAGTCAAAACCCTACAGGCAGTTGCCGATTCCGGTCTGTCTTCATTCGTCGGTCGTGAAGTGGCCAAGAATGATCGTCCTGAACTGACGGCTGCAACGGTTGTTGTATCTGGCGGTCGTGGCATGGGCAGTGCAGAAAACTTCAAGCTGCTCGAGCCGCTGGCCGACAAGCTTGGCGCCGCACTGGGCGCTTCGCGTGCTGCGGTTGACGCCGGTTTCGCTCCGAACGACTGGCAGGTAGGTCAAACCGGTAAAATCGTTGCGCCGCAATTGTACGTGGCCATCGGTATTTCAGGTGCGATCCAGCATCTGGCCGGCATGAAAGACTCCAAAGTCATCGTAGCCATCAATAAAGATCCGGAAGCGCCGATTTTTGGCGTTGCCGACTACGGCCTGGTTGCCGACCTGTTCACTGCCGTACCAGAACTGGAAAAAGCAATCTGATCCATTCCTGATGCAATACGTGCAGGCAGATGCAATTTATAGATCTGTCTGCAATATGCAGCAGGAAACACGTTTGGCACAAAATTTCACCCGTGATGTCGGCCTGTTTCAGGTCGGTACCACGGGTGAAATGCATTTCGGTAAAGCGATCTGAAGCACAGCAATTTGAAGTGTCGCAATCTGTGGAGCTGCAATCTGAAAAATAGCAGTGCGAAGTGATGCAGTAAAAAAACGCATTCAAGCGTGTACCGTCATCAGGGGATGCGTCACGGGGACCGGCCCGGTGGGATGAACCCGAAGGGCCGAACGGGAAGGGGTCCGGAACTGCTGAACCGGCCCCGTCCGCAGGCGCAGATTACATTGCTTCGATGCGATCGGCCCGGTTGCCCGAATCGGGGTGGCTGGAAAATACGCTGGAACTGCCCTGGGACAGGGATTCGAGCTTGCGTAGTGCGGACACAGCAGCTGATTTGTCATGCCCCTGTTCCTTGAGCACTTTCAGGCCGAAAGCGTCGGCCGCGTATTCATGCGACTGGGAATACTGGGCATTGACCAGACCGTTGGCAAGTGCGCCCAGCTGGCTACCCGAAAGCGTGGACAGAATGGGGACGCCACTGGCTGCACCCGCCTGCTGTGCAGCCAGGGTTAGCATGCTTGAGCGCGCCTGGGCCTTGGAATGCCCTTCGATAACGTGCCCGACCTCGTGGCCCAGCACAAACAGCAATTCGTTGTCGGTCATTTTATCCATCAGGCCGGAGTAGACGCGGATACTGCCATTGGGCAACGCAAAGGCATTGACCTCGGGATTGAGATAAGCCTTGAACTGTAAGGGCGTGCCCTGATAGCTGCTCAGATTACGCGTGACTTTGGCAAGCCGGGTGGCATATTTGCTGTTTGCAGACGCAATTTTGTTCTGGGAGTCGAGCTGTTGCTGGGAACTCACAGCCAGTTCCTGAATCTGTTCGTCGGAAACCGTGGCTGCCTGAAACAGGGAAGAAGCAGCGCCGACCATGCCGGCCATATCCATATTCTGGCAGGCGGTCAGGGAACCTACGGCGAGTGCGGCAAGAGCGATGTGTCTGAACATGTATTTTCCTTTGATAAAGCCTTGCTGATAGCGGCAGCCCGCCGTGCCCCGCGGAGCAGGCAAGAGGCAACCATGCGGGTACGGGACGAGCCTGAACGACAGCAAAACCACTGAAAGCGACGTAAAATTTCTGCTGATTATATTTATTTTGTCGTCTTTTGACCATTGGGAACACTAATAGGTCTAACAACAGGTCTAACAACGCGGTCCACAAGTGCACGCTGGCTGCATTGGCATGCTCATCGGACCGTTTACATCACCGTGGGCCTTTCCGTGCCGAAAATGGCCGCGTAACTGGAATAGAATCCGCAGTAAATCGTTGCAACCATGATCATCAGCACCACTTGCATTACAAATGCAATCAGCAGGGCGGGCAGCCCCAGCAATACCAACAGGGGTATGGCGATAAACTGCAGCAAGACAAATAACAGAAACCAGCTTAGAAAATACATTAGAAAGGCCGCTTTATTGCGCCAGGACGCGATAAAAGAATAGAAAATGGCCTTGCCGATAGTGAGGCCTTCCCAGCCGATCAGTTGCGGCACGTGCCAGAACATGAGGGTGACTACAAACAGCAAGATCGCCCAGCCCAATAGCAACACGAGCGAGCTGCCGTCGGGCAGGGTATCGGCAGTGGTCTCGGCGCCGCCCTGGACGCCATAGAGAATGCTGCTGATCTGGGCGATGGTCTGCTCATCCAGTAACGGGTATAGCAGCACGACGCTTAGCAGCAGCAAAAGGGCGGCGTAAATAAAACCGGAAAAAGCCAGGCGGGAAATGACCTTGGGTTTTTGCAGGCTGGCTACCCAGCTTTTGGGATCAAGCTGATTGAATCCTGCCGGCTTGCCCTGGATATCCCGGCAGGCACTGACCACGATCAGACTGGCAATAGGCATGGTAATAATGAACAGCCCAACACCGAGTACCGGGATTTGCATCAGGATCTGGCTGATCATATTAATGACAAACAGCAGCGCGAGCAATGCAAAAGGTTGCTTGCGAAAGATCTGGAAGGCATCTTTGAGCCATTGCCAGCCGGACGAGGCGGGAAGTGTTGCAGCAATCATGGTGGTTACGGTAGTGGCGGAGCCGGTTGTTGAACACGGAGCGTCAAGATACGCTCAAAATGCGTCGGATCGTGCGGCTTGAGTGTCTGGGCAGGGCGCGGACGGAAATAATCGTTCAGGCGGGATGTCCAAAAACGCAGGGCAGCGGCGCGCAGGGCGACCGGCCACAATGCCTTTTCGGTTTCCGTGAACGGGCGTTCCTGTGCGTAGGCATCAAGCCAGGCCTGGACCAGCCAGGGTGTTAGTGCGCCGGTGCTGCGCTCTATGCACCAGTCATTTACCGCAATCGCGACATCGAACAGCCAGGCATCGTGCCCGGCAAAATAAAAATCGATGACACCGCCCATTCGCGGATCATCATAGGTTCCATCGAACAGTACGTTATCGCGGAATAGATCACAATGGCAGGCGCCGGCCGGCATAGCCTTCCAGTCATTCCCCGACTGGACTTGACGCTGCTCATCGAGGCACGAGACAAACAGCGCGTTCTGGGATTCAGTCAGGAACGGGCGGATGGCCGGATAGGTTTGCTCCCACCAGGGCAGGCCACGCAGATTGGGCTGGTACAGGGTAAAGTCTTTGGCGGCAAGATGCGCCTGGGCCTGCGTGCGTGCTGCGATAATACAGTGCTGCACGCCGGGGTCGGATTCGTATCCGCCTGGCAGGCGATCAACGATCGCTGCCGGTTTTCCCTTCAGGGTGCCGATGCGCTTGCCATCGCGCTGCGTCTGGGGCATGGGCACCTTGACGTCTTTGCTGGCAAGCGTATGCATCAATTCGATATAGAAATTCAGCTGCTCATGATTGAGCACCTCGAATACCGTCAAAACATATTCTCCCTGGGTCGTGTTCAGAAAGAAATTGGTGTTTTCAATACCAGCGGTAATGCCGCGAAGGGAGACGAATTGTCCAAGCGCATAGTGGCCGAGAAATTCGGCAGCTTCCTGGTTTGTGATGGGAGTAAAGACGGCCATGAGAAAATACGATACACAAAATCATTGAATGCCGATCATTTTAGTGCAGGTTGAGCACGATAAGCGCGTGGGGCGGTCTGTGTGCAAAAGAATCACAATCGAGTTTTGCTACAATGGGGCACTTTTTACGGTTTGCCGGGATCTGTCTCGCGCGCCGCCCGTTATTTCTCCGAGACCAATCAATGGCCATGTTTTCTCCTTTTGAGGCACGAAACAAACTGACTCAGTTTGCCTGGCTGACAAACCGTCCGGCGTTCTTTGTCTGGGCTATTGTCGTGGGCGTTGCCGCGGCCGGCATGACCATTCTGTTTCACATGGCCATACATTGGGGGCAGTTGCTGACCGGCTCAGTGCCCGGCGAGATTGAAACAGTGGTCAGTCGCTGGACCGATACCGAGCGCATCCTGTTTCCTGTCGTGGGCGGGCTGATTGCGGGCACCTTGCTGTGGCTGTCGTCAAAAGTGCGCAAGGACATGAACGCAGACTACATGGAAGCGGTGGCCCTGTCAGATGGACGCCTGTCCCTGCGCCAGGGGGCGCTGCGGGTGCTCTCGTCACTGTCCACTGTGGTCAGTGGCGGTTCCATCGGCCGCGAAGGGGCCATGGTGCATCTGGGGGCCATGGTTGCGTCGGCCATTGGCCGCTTTCTGGCTTTCAACGCCAATGATATTCGGCTGCTGGTCGCTTGCGGGGCCGCTGCCGGCGTCTCGGCGGCGTACAACGCGCCTCTTGCCGCCGCATTGTTTGTTGCCGAAATTGTATTGGGAACCCTGTCGGTCACGACGCTGGGGCCGCTCATTATCTCGGCAGGGGTTGCCAACATTACCATGCAGCTGACCGGCTATTATCGTGTCACTTATGATGTGAAACCCATTTCACTGTCGATCGATGCGAGCCTGCTGTTGCTGTGTGCGCTGGCGATTGTTGCGGGACTGCTGGCGCCACTGTTCCTGCGTTTTCTGGACGCCATTCGCCAGCTGTTTCGCAAAACCAGATTGCCGCTGCCATTTAGTCTGGCGCTGGGCGGAGCGCTGCTGGGCGGCATTCTGATCCTGCAGCCTGCTGCGTCGGGCAACGGCTACGGGCCGATTGAAGATATGCTGACGCTGTCCTGGACCATGCCGGCGGTATTGCTGATGCTGGCCTACAAGGTGCTGGCCACCGGCGCGACCGTGGGTTCGGGCGCGACCGGCGGTGTATTTACTCCCATGTTGATGGTGGGCGCCAGCGTGGGTATGCTGTTTTACCAGGTCATTTCATTCGTCATACCCGAACTGGCGGCTCAGCCGGCACTATACATATTGATTGGCATGGGCGCATTTTTGGCAGCGGGCACGCACGCGCCCCTGATGGCCATCCTGATGATATTTGAAATGACTCACCGGATTGACCTGGTGCTGCCGCTCATGTTCGCCTGCGTTATTGCAAATGTGGTCAGCAGCCTGTTCAGTACCCCGGCCATGTATGGCGTGACCCTGTCGCGGGAGCAGGCGGCACGGCTCAGAAGGCAGATAAGCAGCATGACCCTCAAGGGGCTGGTGATTGAAGCACAAACCGTGTTGCGTCAGGATCAGACGCTGGAACAGGCAGTGGCCATGTTCCAGGATCATCCGGTGCGGTATATTTATGTGGTAGATGAGAATGATCACTACCAGGGAGTGTTATCCAACCAGGAAGTGACGCGCTGGCTGCTGTCGCAGTCGCTCATGACCACGCCCATATCCGAACTCATGGTGCAGCCCCATTTCATTCCAGTTCTGCATCCCGACATGACGCTGGGCGAGGGGCTGGAGCTGTTCCTGACTTTTATGGGCGAACGTTTGCCGGTATTGTTATCAAAAGATGAGCCGATATTGCTGGGAGTGGTGCGCAAATCGGCCATTCTTGAGCAACTGGAAGAGCAGCGTGCACTCAGTGAGCGGCATCAGCCACCGCATATCGATTTTCGCATTTCCGGCGACAAATGATCATGACACATACAGAGATAACAGAGCGGGTTGCCGCAACGGGTCCAGACATCTGCAGCGGCAGCACCGATATCCATGCCGTTGCTGTTGCAGGGGCGAGCCCGGCAGGCCACGCTGTGCTTGACTATACGGATGAAACTGGCCTGCGTCCCTGGCAGTTCAGTGTGGCGCCGATGATTGATGTCACAGACAGGCATTGCCGCTATTTTCACCGTTTGCTGGCGCCCAATGCGTTGTTATATACCGAGATGATCACCACCGGCGCCCTGGTTTTCGGCGATGTGCCAAGACATTTGCAATTTAGCGCTCAGGAACACCCGGTTGCTTTGCAACTGGGCGGCAGCGAGCCTGCGGCGCTGGCCCATTGCGCCACGCTGGGGCAAAGCTGGGGATATGATGAAATCAACCTTAACTGTGGTTGCCCCTCGGAGCGGGTGCAAAAGGGGGCGTTCGGTGCCTGCCTGATGGCCGAGCCGGCCCTGGTGGCCGATTGCGTCAAGGCGATGCAGGATGCGGTCAGTGTGCCTGTTACGGTCAAGCATCGGCTTGGGCTGGACTACGATCAATCCTATGATTTCGTGCGTGATTTTGTCGGGCAACTGTATGAGGTGGGCTGCCGGGTGTTTATCGCGCATGCGCGCAACGCGGTGCTCAAGGGACTGTCTCCTAAAGACAATCGCGAGATTCCGCCACTGCGCTACGATATTGTGACCCGGCTCAAGTGCGATTTTCCCGATGCACTGTTTGTGCTCAACGGTGGTTTGAATGCGCCTGATCTGATCTGCTCGGCGGTCGACTCATTTGACGGTGCGATGGTAGGACGGGCCGCATGGCACGAGCCCTATTTGCTGCGTGATATCAGTCGGCGCTTGTGGCCCGACACGCCGGTTGCCGATGATGCAACGATTGTGCAGCAGATGGCCGGCTATGCCCTGTCGGAAGTTGCACAAGGCGTTCCGCTACGCGCCATTGTCAAGCCCATGCTGGGCCTGTTCAACGGACGCAAAGGCGCGCGTCAATGGCGACGCCATCTGTCCGACCCGGCGCAACTGGTAACACAGAACCCGGACGTCTTGCATCAGGCCTTTGCTTTTATTGACTAGCGGCACAGCAATCGGCAATGGTCAGGCAAGAAGGGCCGGCATGAACAGGGAGTGTAGCCGTGCCTGAAAAATATGCACATCAATTGCGTATAATCAACATCGTTACATTTTTTTATAACGGATAAAATAACTATATTAATCAATGCATTGTGTTGTTTTTCAAGGTTTTTCACGAAGCCGAAATTACTTGAAATATCCTGATCAATACTATATATTGTGTTAAACCTAAAATAAAACACTATATATAGATTATAGTCGGTCCGGCTCCGAACCGTTCCTTCAACCATCATGGATATGCATACGCTAATGAACAGCACACTCTTGGTCACTAAACGTGACGGCAGAAAAGAACCTATCGATCTGGACAAAATTCACCGTGTTATTGATTGGGCGGCAGAAGGTCTGGACCATGTTTCGGTGTCTCAAGTTGAGCTCAAGTCCCATATTCAGTTCTACGACGGCATCAAGACTGAAGACATTCATGAAACCATCATCAAGGCAGCGGCCGATCTGATTTCACAGGCTACGCCTGATTACCAGTACCTGGCGGCGCGTCTGGCCATCTTCCATTTGCGCAAGAAAGCTTTCCAGCAGTTCGATCCGCCGTCCCTGTACGATCACGTCAGCCGGCTCACCGAAATGGGCAAATACGACGAACATATCCTGCAGGACTACACACGGGAAGAGTTCGACGAACTGAACAGCTATATCGATCACAGCCGTGATATGCGCTTCTCCTACGGTGCGGTCAAGCAGCTTGAAGGCAAGTACCTGGTGCAAAATCGTGTCAATCACGAAATCTATGAAAGCCCCCAGTTCCTGTATATTCTGGTGGCCGCATGCCTGTTCTCGAAGTATCCGAAAGAGACGCGCCTGTCGTACATCAAGGGTTTCTATGATGCGACCTCGCTGTTCAAGATTTCCTTGCCTACGCCCATCATGTCGGGGGTGCGCACGCCTACGCGTCAGTTTAGCTCGTGCGTGCTGATCGAGTGTGGCGATAGCCTGGATTCCATTAATGCCACGACCAGCGCTATCGTGCGCTACGTGTCGCAACGCGCCGGCATCGGTATCAACGCTGGTCGCATTCGTGCCGTTGGCAGTGCCATTCGCGGTGGCGAGGCACAGCATACCGGATGCATCCCTTTTTACAAGCACTTTCAGACGGCCGTCAAATGCTGCTCGCAGGGGGGCGTGCGAGGTGGTGCGGCCACACTGTTCTATCCCATGTGGCATCTGGAAATTGAATCGCTGCTGGTGCTCAAGAATAATCGGGGTGTCGAGGAAAATCGCGTACGTCATATGGACTATGGCGTGCAGATCAACCGGCTGCTGTATCAGCGCCTGATCAGAAACGGCGATATCACGCTGTTTTCTCCTTCGGATGTGCCTGGCTTGTACGATGCGTTTTTCGAAGATCAGAATCGCTTCGAGCAACTGTACGCCCAATACGAGCAAGACCCCACTATTCGCAAGCGTACGGTCAGGGCAACTGAGTTGTTTTCCCTGATGATGCAGGAGCGCGCCGGTACCGGCCGCATTTATATTCAGAACGTGGATCACTGCAATACCCATAGCCCGTTTGATCCGGCCGTGGCGCCCGTGCGCCAGAGCAATCTGTGCCTGGAAATCGCGCTGCCGACCAAGCCGCTGGAAGATATCAATGACGAAAACGGCGAAATTGCATTGTGCACGCTGTCTGCGTTCAATCTGGGGGCCATTGAATCGCTGGACGAGCTCGAAGGCCTGGCCGATCTGGCCGTGCGCGCGCTCGATGCCTTGCTTGATTATCAGGACTATCCGATAAAGGCCGCATATATTGGTTCCATGAAGCGGCGTACGCTGGGTATCGGCGTTATCAATTACGCCTATTACCTGGCCAAGAACGATGCCAAATATTCCGATGGCAGTGGCAATGCCCTGACGCACCGCACCTTCGAGGCGATCCAGTATTATCTGCTCAAGGCCTCGGTCGCGCTGTCCAAGGAGTTTGGCCCATGCACGGCCTTTGATGAAACGACTTATTCCAAGGGGATTTTGCCAATCGATACCTACAAGAAGGATCTTGACGGCATTTGCAATGAGCCGTTGCATCTGGATTGGGAATCGCTGCGCAAGGAAATTACTACCCATGGTCTGCGCAACTCCACCCTGACGGCGCTGATGCCTTCGGAGACCTCTTCGCAGATATCCAATGCCACCAACGGTATTGAACCACCGCGCGGCTTGGTTACTGTCAAGGCTTCCAAAGACGGGATTCTGAAACAGGTAGTGCCTGAGTACGACCGCCTTAAGGATAAGTACGAATTGCTGTGGAGCATGCCAAATAATGATGGCTATTTGCAGATTGTGGGCATCATGCAGAAATTTGTCGACCAGTCTATTTCGGCCAATACGAATTACGACCCAGCCCGTTTTGACGGCGGACGTGTGCCCATGAACCAGATGATCAAGGACTTGCTTACGGCATACAAATTCGGTGTCAAAACACTGTATTACCAGAACACCCGTGATGGCGCGGAAGACAAACAGGAAGATCAGGCACAGGACGACTGCGAAAGCGGCGCATGCAAGATCTGACCAGGCAGTAATTGAGTAAGAGAAAACAATGGCATACAGTACCTTTTGTCAGACACCGAACGACCAGATGAAAGAACCCATGTTCTTTGGTCAGTCGGTCAATGTGGCACGTTATGATCAGCAGAAATACGAAATCTTTGAAAAGCTGATTGAAAAGCAGTTGTCCTTTTTCTGGCGTCCCGAAGAGGTGGACGTGTCTCAGGACCGGATCGACTATCAGACGCTGCCGGAACATGAAAAGCATATTTTTATCAGCAATCTGAAATATCAGACACTGCTCGATTCGATCCAGGGTCGCAGCCCGAATGTGGCGCTGCTGCCGCTGGTGTCCATTCCTGAGCTGGAAACCTGGATTGAGACCTGGTCGTTTTCCGAGACGATCCATTCGCGCTCATACACGCATATCATCCGCAATATCGTGAACAATCCATCAGTGGTGTTCGACGATATCGTTGCCAATGAATATATTCTGAAGCGCGCGAGCGATATCGCCTTCTATTACGATGACGTGATCTCGTATACGCAGTTGTATAACCAGTTCGGCGAAGGCACGCATATGCTTGCCGGCAAGGAAGTGGTTGTATCCCTGCGTGAACTTAAGAAAAAGCTGTATTTGTGCCTGATGGTCGTCAATGTGCTCGAGGCGATTCGCTTTTATGTCAGTTTTGCATGCTCCTTTGCCTTTGCAGAGCGCGAGCTGATGGAAGGCAATGCCAAGATTATCAAATTGATCGCCCGTGACGAGGCCCTGCACCTGACAGGCACGCAGCATATGCTCAATATTTTGCGCAGCGGAGAAGATGATCCGCAAATGGCTGAGATCGCCAGTGAAACCCGCGAACAGTGCTTTGATCTGTTCAAGCAGGCAGCCCTGCAGGAAAAGGAATGGGCCGAATACCTGTTCAAAGGGGGTTCCATGATCGGGCTGAACAAGGACATCCTGTGCCAGTACGTTGAATATATTACCAACCTGCGCATGCAGGCCGTTGGGCTGCAGGCTGCATTTCCCGGAGTACGACAGAATCCGATTCCATGGATCAATGCCTGGCTGTCTTCAGATAATGTCCAGGTTGCGCCGCAGGAAGTGGAAATCAGCTCTTATCTGATCGGGCAAATTGATTCACAAATGAATACCGACGATCTGCAGCATTTCGAACTATGACATCTGTCGTAACGACCGATAGCAGGTTCGAATTGCTGGAGGGAGAAACGCTGCTTGAAGGACTGGAACGCACCAACCACGAAGTGGAGTTCCAGTGCCGCGCCGGCTATTGCGGCTCATGCAGGACGCATGTGCTGGCGGGCAGGGTAAAGTATCTAACGGAGCCGCTGGCTTATATCGCAAAAGACGAAATACTGCCGTGCTGTTGCGTGCCCGAAGGGCCATTGCAGATCGAGGCCCGGCTGTTGCATCTGTCTGAACAGCCTTCGCTCAGTGAAGAATTCAATATTCAGACGTCGCTGGATTTCGGGGCTGACGAGCAGAAGTAGGCGCGCCCTTATGCCGATTGTCCTTGTCATTCGGTCGCAGGGCGTACTTCAATGCGAATACCGTAGCAATGGACCACAGCAGCAGCCAGATAACGTGCATGGTCATCACGAAAATATCACGCCCGGCCAGTGGCGCCGCTTGTGCCATGAAGTCGTTCAGGACCGATAGCGACAATCCGATCATCATTCCGGCAAAAAGCAGAACGGTTAATACAAAAGACCATTTCGGATCTGGTTTCATCGATTTCCCCTGTTATCAGGCAATGCCTGCCGGCACGAGCCTTCGTGAGCGGGCAGGGTCACCCACCGGCAGTATTGACTGCTAGTCTAGGCGATCATCGTGCCGATGTGAAATACCGTATGCTTATGACTATATTGCTGCGGTTCAGATAGCAGATTGACCATTATTATCCGAACTGTACGCTGCATTTGCGAAACCCTCATATACAATACCTATTCCAGAGGAGCTGTGGCATGACCCGCGTGGCATGCGCGAATAATAGGAGTGGTAAAGATATGAAATGTTACTGCATTACCGGTTTCAAATCCCCCTTGCAAATGCTTGAAAAAGATGACTTTACCCCGCAAGGAACCCAGGTTGTACTGGATGTCAAGGCGGCGGGTGTTTGTCACAGTGACCTGCATTTGTGGGAGGGTGGCTACGATCTGGGCCAGGGAAAGCGCCTGGAGCTGAAGGATCGTGGTGTCAGTCTGCCGTTGACGCCGGGGCATGAAACCGTGGGGACAGTGCGGGCAGTGGGGCCGGATGCGGGGCAACTGGATGCCGGAAAAAATTACCTGATCTATCCCTGGATTGGCTGCGGCAACTGCGTTGTTTGCCTGCGCGGCGACGAAAACCTGTGTGCGGCGCCGGCCTGCCTGGGTATTCACCGTGATGGTGGCTATGCCACGCAGATCGTCGTGCCGCATCCCAGGTATCTGGTGGATATTGGCGATCTGGACCCGGTACAGGCAGCGCCTTACGCCTGCTCCGGCCTGACCACCTATTCGGCGTTGCGCAAGTTTGATCCGGCCGTCCTGCAAAATGAGCCCGTGATCATCTTTGGTGCCGGCGGCCTGGGCTTGATGTGCCTGCAGTGGCTGCACGCCATGGGCGGCAAGGGGGCGGTCGTCGTCGATCTGGACCCGGCCAAACGAGAAGCAGCGCTGCAGGCTGGGGCATTGGCCGCTGTTGATGGCAACAGCCCCACGCTGATTCAGGATATTCAGGCAGCGGCGGGTACGCGTACCATCTGGTCCGTGATCGACTATGTCGGCGCCCCGTCCACGGCAACGCAGGCGTTCAACCTGCTGGCCAAGGGTGGCAAGCTGGTCATTATCGGTTTATTCGGCGGACAAAGTGAGTGGCCGCTGGCTATGTTTCCCCTGAAGGCCGCGACGGTACAGGGGTCCTATGTGGGCAATCTGGCCGAGTTGCAGGAACTGATGACGCTGGTCAGGCAGGGCGGGATCCGTCCTATTCCTGTCAGCCAGCATCCGCTGGCGCAGGCAGATCAGACTTTGATGGCGTTGCACGCTGGCAAAGTGATCGGCAGGGCTGTCCTGACGCCGTAAAAGGAATGATAATGACTGTTCCCAATAGTGGATCGCAGGCTTGTGCTGATAATGATGGCGTCCTTGCGGACGCTGCCCCGGCCGAATCAACGTCGGCCGATGTATCGGGACGCGCTTTCGTTTTCTTTACCAATGCCAGCTCCGGCAACCAGGACACGGAAGTGTTTCTGGAAAAAATTGCAACTGCAATGCAGGGGCGCGAGCATCACATTGTCTGTGTCTACCCGCAAGACAGTCATGAGCAAAAGCAAAAAGAAGCGGTCAGCCTGGTAAAAAAACATGATGCCATACTGGTGGTGGCCGGCGGTGATGGCACGATCAGCGCCATGGCCAATCATGCCATTGCCCAGCAGTTTCCGATGGCGATCGTTCCATTTGGTACATTCAATATGTTTGCACGGGATCACGGCCTGTCTTTGGACACGGACACGGCATTGCGCGATTTGCTCACGGGTCGGATCCAGCCGGTGCAGACTGGAGAGATCGGCGGGGTGCATTTCATTGTGAATGCGACGCTGGGCTTGTATTCCCAATTGCTGGCCGACCGGGAGCAATGGAAGAACCAGTTCGGTCGGCGCCGCGGCATTGCCATTTTCGCGGCATTTTCCACCATTATGAAATACGGTCGTTCCTACATCTTGCAATTTAATAAGGGAGAGGGCCGTCAACTGGTGAAGACGGTCAGTTTCATGGCCTGTAATAACAATCTTCAGGCCCAGCAGGCTGGCGTGCAGTATGAAGAGAAAATGGGCGATGGCTATCTTTACGGTATTGTGCTCAAGCCGTCAAGCCGCAAGCGTATGTTGCTGCTGGCCTTGAAGCTGATTTTCCGGCGGCTGGATCAGGATCGGCAGATCATCAGCTTTCCGTTCGAATCACTGGATATCGACAAGAAAAAAGGCGGGCGCAGCATTGAGGTTGCCATGGATGGCGAGGTCCATACGCTGCAGGCGCCCTTTACCGTCAAGGCCAATAAAGACCTGCTCAGGATACTGATGCCAGCGTCGATGGCGCAGCAGCCATCACAGGAATAATATCGCGCATG
This sequence comes from Advenella incenata, assembly GCF_004217095.1. GTDB lineage: Bacteria > Pseudomonadota > Gammaproteobacteria > Burkholderiales > Burkholderiaceae_B > Advenella > Advenella incenata. The sequence goes on from NZ_SHKO01000004.1 coordinate 144,894, forward strand.
TATCGGATTATCCAGCTTTCAGATGTTCACTTTGGCACGGTCAATGCACAGGTGCTCAATGCGCTGGTCCATGCCGTCAGGCAGTTGTCTCCCGCCTTGTGCGTCGTGTCAGGGGATATCACCCAGCGTGCCACGCGTCGCGAGTTCCTGGCGGCCAATGCGTATCTGAAAACTCTGCCGTCGCCGGTACTGTGTATTCCCGGTAACCATGATATTCCGCTGTTCGCGCTATGGGCCCGTTTCACGGATCCTTACGGGCGTTATCGCCGTTATCTGCACAAGGAGGTAGAGCCGCTGTTCGAGACCGGTGCAGCGATCGTTATTGGCGTCAATACCACTACGCCATTTCGACATAAGCGCGGTATTGTGACTGATGCACAAATAAGGCGGGTGGAACAACTGGCGCAAGACAATAGCGCGCGCAAAAGTGTGCTGGTGGTGGCGCATCATCCGTTTCATGTGCTGGATCCGGCCGACCAGGGGCAACTGGTCGAAAACCATGAGGCGGCCATCCGCGCCTGGTCTGCCGCCGGTGTAGACCTGATCCTGGGCGGACATATTCATGTGCCGTATGTCTATCCGCTGATTCAACGCTATCCTGATCTGGCCAATCCGATGCTGGTTGTGCAGGGGGGCACGACTACCTCATTGCGGGTCCGCCGACATATACCCAATTCATTGAACGTCATAGATCTGTATCCGGAAAAGAAAATTCACATTACGACCTGGACCTACCAGCCACGAGATGGCAGCCACCCCAACCGGTTCATGTGTGTGGAAAAAGATCTATGGAAGACCAGCTAGATTTGGCCTGTCCGATTGCCAGGCCTGTCTGACAGGGGTGTTGCAGTTACGGGCTTGGTGCAGAAGGTTGCTGCGCCCGATTTTGCAAGACGTTGTAGTGGTAGCGGGGATTACATGGGTTGCAAGCGTTGCAACGCACAGCTGGCAGGCAGAGGCACTTTTCGGCAAGCCGACGAGCGCGCTGCCTGTCAGTGGTTCATTTATCAGTCTTTCTCGTCTTCTGGTTCGCCCGGCCAGTCGCGGATATAGGCCTTGAGCATTTTATTTTCGAACTTGGACGCTTCAAGCATGGCGCGCGCCATGTCGTAGAACGAGATCACGCCCATCAGCACTGGCCCGTCCATGACGGGGACATAGCGTGCGTGATGCTCGAGCATAAGTCGTCGTACTTCCTCGGCTTCGGTATTGGGCGATACGCTCACAGGCGCATCATCCATGATCTTGCGGATGGTGGTATTTTCAAGAGACCCGGGCGAATCGTGCATGTGACGGATGATTTCGCGGAAGGTCAGCATCCCCGTCAGTTGCCCCTGCTCCATGATGACCAGCGAACCGATATCGCGCTCACTCATGGTCGCAACGGCCTGCGCTACGGATTGATCCGGCGTGGCGGTGTAAAGGATATTGCCCTTGACCCGCAAGACTTCACTGATTTTCAACATGGCAATCCTCCTGTAGCCTTTTTTCTCTCGCTCCGGTGCGCTGACCGGAAACTGATACTGGTTATATGGAAATGTACCTGAAATCGACCGTGATGCAAAGCCATTCAGCCGGGGTGTGTGCCCTGCAGGTCACAAACCGGCTGCCTGCCATCGCCGTGACAGGCGCCGTTAGCGGCAGCCCGGGCCGTTGCACGCAATGAAGATGCGCCTGGGTCTGGCATTCAAATTCTGGCTTCAACTGGTGTGCACTGTGGTATTCGTGGCACCAGGCGGCGTTGCCGCAGTATTGTCGTTGTCCTTGTCATGGCCGTTATCGGTGATTGGGGCAGGCGCTGGTGCCGGTCCTGAGTCGGTCTGCGTCAGATACAGGATGTCACGCAATTTTACGGTGTTCTCTTCAGTCAGCAGACGTGCGATCACCTGGCGCAACGCAGGGTCGTGACTGATTTCGATGACCTTGCTGTCAAACAAAAAGCAATCGGCCAGTGGGTCCAGGCTGGCATCCAGGCTGCTGGCAAGCACCCATCTCTCAGAGCGCTTGCCCGCCGTGTTGACAACGTAGCCCATGGAAACCAGCGGCTCAAGAATATCCAGCGTTTCGCTGTAGTTCATCTTGATCTGGCCGGCAATATAGCTGGTGCCATAACCTGGCGGGTTCTGATCGCGTGCGCTATGCAACAGGCGCAGAACGAACAAGGCGGTCACAAAATGTACGCCGGGTGACATCTTGTCGCGCATTTGACCACTGCGTATCTGTGGCGCCAGCGCGGCCACGGTTGCGCCAAACAACACGACCAGCCAGGACAGATAAATCCACAACAAGAAAATCGGGATCGTGGCAAAGGCGCCGTAGATCAGCGTATAGGAGGGGAACCGGGTAATATAGTATGCAAATCCGGCCTTCATGATTTCCAGCAGGACCGCCGTGGTATAGCCACCGATCAAGGCGTCTTTCCAGGCGACTTTCCGGTTTGGAACCAGATAATAGAGCAGGGCGAAGATCAGCCCGGAGACGATCACCGGCACCAGGGTGAATAACACACTCTTGATCACGGAAAACTGGGTAACCAGCCCGAGTTTTTCCTGTGCAATGTAGGAAGAGGTCCACAGGCTGGCACCCAGGAAAACGGGCCCCAGCGACAAAATTGCCCAGTACACCAGGATGCGCTGCCCGATCGGGCGGCGACGGGTCACATTCCAGATATCATTGAGTACTTCGTCGATCGTCATCATCAGCATGATGGATGTCACGATCAGAAAGCCTACCCCGATCGCTGTCAGCTTGGAGGCCTGCTGGGCGAACAGGTTCAGATAGCTCATGATGGTTTCCGAGACTGTCTCGGGCATCAGGTTGTGCGTCAGAAACTGCTCGAGCGAGACTTTGAAATCTGTAAACAGCGGGAAGGCGGTAAACAGCGACAGGATAACGGCCAGCATAGGCACGATGGCCAGCACAGTCGTAAAGGTCAGGCTTGAGGCTACCTGCGTGAGTTTGTCGCGAATCAGCCGCTGTCCGCCGAATTTGATGGCTTTTTTGTAGAACTCGAAGCCCAGTTCCGAGTCTCCCATATTCAGTCGCAACTCCTCCTGAGCTTCCATTGCTTCCTGTTGTTCCTGTTTCTTTTGCTGTTCCAAATCGAAATCGTTGTGTTTTGTCATGATCAGATGGCTGGTTTACCGCGTTGGAATGCCAACACGGTGATACTCGGGTCAGGATAATTTCAGTATAACAAACCGCAAAGATCATGCAGTTGCGCCCTCGCGCGGTGCAGTTGCAAATTGTAATTGCTGGACAGTTGTCGCACTTGCAGCGATTGCGGGGATGACAACGAATATAATGGACAGATTGATTAGCCAGACTGGAAATTATTTTGACAAAGCCTTCTTCAGCGCCTGATGCCGATGTGCCGCAGGCCGGTTCCGCCAACCCGCAGCTATCGCCGACATCCGCAACAGAGCCGGCGCCTGAGTCGGTCCACCAGGCACGGCAGATTGCATTGAATCCGTGCTATCGGGTGGCGGCGTTTGTCTCGCTTTTGCTGCTGTTTTTGCTGTGCATCGCCTGGGAATTATTCCTTGATCCGCTGATGCCTGGCGGCAGCGTGTACGTCCTGAAGGCGCTGCCACTGTTGTTCCCCTTGTATGGTGTTTACAAAGGCAATCTGTATACGCTGCAATGGTCATCCATGCTGGTGCTGCTGTATTTTACCGAAGGGGTGGTTCGCTGGTATTCTGATATCAGCACTACGTCTTCCATGCTCGGGGCCGTTGAAACGGTATTGGCGCTGGTGTTTTTTCTGGCCGCCATTCTTTATGTGCGACCGGCCAAGCAGGCGGCAAAACGCGCCAAAAAACAGGGGAAATAACAATGCATTCGAATCTGAAAGTCAGCAACCAGTTCGCATCCTTGTCGCCGGCATTTTATACGCGGCTCAGGATGCAGGGGCTGACAGATCCGACCTTGCTGCATGTCAATCCTGACGTACTGGCCCTGTTGGGACTGACCATGGAGGATGCGCGTTCGCCACAGTTTTTATCTGTCATGTCCGGCAACGCCGACCTGCCCGGGGGCGTGACGCTCTCGGCAGTATATAGCGGACATCAGTTCGGTGTCTGGGCTGGCCAACTGGGCGACGGGCGCGCCCATCTGTTGGGTGCTATTGGCGGCACAGACGGCAAAGGCAAGCCGGTAGACTGGGAAATTCAGCTCAAGGGATCAGGCAAGACTCCGTATTCACGCATGGGAGACGGCCGCGCCGTATTGCGCTCTTCGGTGCGCGAATATCTGGCCAGTGCGGCCATGACCGGACTGGGCATCCCAACCACCCAGGCGCTATGCCTGGTCGGCTCGGATGATCCTGTATACCGCGAAACCGTTGAAACGGCGGCGATTGTGGCGCGTGTAGCGCCGTCCTTTGTCCGGTTCGGTTCTTTTGAGCATTGGTATGCGGCAAAGGATCCTGCGCGCCTGCGGGAGTTGCTGGACTATGTGATTAGCAATTTTTTTGCCGACCAGGTGCCGGCCCCGGACAGTGAACACACGCTGAACGATGTTATCGAGCGGTTTGTTGATGTCGTGATCGAGCGCACAGCCACGTTGATGGCCGACTGGCAATCCGTGGGCTTCAATCACGGCGTCATGAATACCGACAATATGTCGGTGCTGGGCCTGACGCTGGATTACGGCCCCTATGGTTTCATGGATGCATTCCGTATCAATCACGTTTGCAATCACACCGACGCACAGGGACGCTACGCCTGGAATGCGCAACCGTCTGTCGGTCTGTGGAATTTATATCGTTTTGCCAACTGCTTTGTGGCCCTGGGGGCAGACCCCGAGCGCCTGAAGGCGCGGCTTGAGCGCTACGAGGGTTTGTTCATTGCCGCCTACAGGGACCGCATGCTTGCCAAGCTGGGGTTACAAGCCTGGAAGGAAGGAGACGATGAGCTTATTGATGGCTGGTGGCGCGTACTGCATGACCAGGCAGCAGATTTCACCCTGAGTTTTCGTTATCTGGCGCAGATTGATGATGATGAAAGCGCATTGCGCAGTCTGTTTGCCGATACAGCCGGGCTTGAGCAATGGCTGGTATCGTACCGCGCGCGCTTGCAGGACAATGACGGCGATGCCCAGGCCCGTGCCGGCCGGATGGATCGGGTCAACCCGCTTTATGTATTGCGCAATTATCTGGCAGAAGAGGCGATACAGGCAGCGGCAAAAGGGGATATGAGTGTGACCGATTCCCTGTTGCAAGTGCTGCGTGATCCCTATACTGCCCAACCGGGCATGGAACATTATGCGGAACCGCCGCCGCAGTGGGGGCGTGAGCTTGAAGTCAGTTGTTCATCATAGCTGAGAGCAGTCAGCGGCAGGCGGCCGGATTCTCATCGATTCTGGCTGGCCGGCAAGTGGCAGCTGGCTGCAGTTGACGTTAAGGCGAGCGGTGCCGCAGTTTCTGGTATTCTTCACTACTTTGCTCGGTCCGCAAAAGACGTGCAACACATTTTTACTGGATAAGATATGTCGGGTAACACATTAGGCAAACTTTTTTCGGTCACCAACTTCGGTGAATCCCACGGGCCGGCGATCGGCTGCGTGGTGGATGGCTGTCCGGCGGGCATGGCCTTGTCTGCCCAGGATATCCAGGTTGAACTTGATCGTCGGCGTCCCGGAACATCGCGCCATGTGACGCAACGGCAGGAGCCCGATACCGTTGAGATTTTGTCTGGCGTGTATGAAGGCAAAACTACAGGCACGGCAATTGGCCTGTTGATCCGCAATCAGGATCAGCGCAGCAAGGACTATTCCGCGATCGCCGACACTTTCCGTCCTGGCCACGCCGATCGGACCTATTGGGAAAAATATGGCATTCGTGATCCGCGCGGGGGCGGCCGTTCTTCGGCACGGCTGACGGCGCCAACGGTTGCTGCCGGAGCCATCGCCAAAAAATGGCTGAGCGAAAAGTTCGGTACAGTCATCAGGGGTTATATGAGCCAGTTGGGCCCCATCCAGATCCCGTTCAAATCCTGGGACGAAATTGCAACCAATCCGTTTTATGCCCCCGATGCCTCGGTGGTGCCCGAGCTGGAGGCGTTTATGGATCAGTTGCGCAAGGATGGCGACTCCATTGGTGCGCGCATCGAAGTGGTGGCCCAGGGACTGCCGGCCGGCTGGGGCGAGCCCCTGTATGACAGGCTCGATGCCGATATTGCATTTGCAATGATGGGTCTGAACGCGGTAAAAGGCGTATCCATTGGCGCTGGTTTTGAGTGTATTGCACAGCGCGGTTCAGAGCACGGCGATGAGCTTACACCCGACGGCTATCTGAGTAATCATGCCGGTGGGGTGCTCGGTGGTATATCCACTGGCCAGGACATTACCGTTTCGCTTGCCATTAAACCCACCTCCAGTATTCGCATCGAACGCAAGTCGATAAACCGGGCGGGTGAGCCGGTCATGGTGCAGACGCTGGGTCGCCATGATCCGTGCGTGGGCATTCGCGCCACGCCGATTGCCGAAGCATTGCTGGCCTTGATATTGATTGATCACGCATTGCGACAGCAAGCCTATCGTTGATCTCGCTTCACGAATCTCAAGGCTGGCTTTGCGCGGATGCATGCCAGACCCAGTGTGCCCAGCGGATTGCCCAGGCGTTTGCCAATTGAATCAATATTGAAGCGGACAGGACAGGCATATGTGCGCTATCCGCTTCGTTCACACGACGTCTTACTCTGATTTGAAATTGGCTTTGAGCACCGTGCCCGATACAGATCCAAATGAAATATCGGGATAGCCGTCCTTTTTGCAGACCGCCTTCATGATGATCTCATCGCCGTCTTCCAGAAAGCTGCGGCTCTCACCCCATGGCAGGGAAATGGGTTTTTTGCCGGCAGCAGAAAGCTCAAGCAAAGAACCCGCCTGGTCGGCATTGGGGCCGGACAGCGTACCGGTGCCCAGCATATCGCCAGGTTGCAGATTGCAGCCGTTGACCGTGTGATGAGTGATCAGTTGCGAGGCAGTCCAGTAGGCATCCTTGAAATTGCTGGTGGCCAGCGTAAAGGGTTGCTGACCGCTATCGCGTGACTGTTGCGTTGTGATTTGTACTTCCAGCTCGATATCATAGGCGCCGCCTTCAGCGTTGGCTTGCGAATGCAGATAGGGCAGCGGCTGTGGATCTGTGGCCGGATGGGAAAACGCGGTACGAAATGGCTCTAGCGCTTCCAGGGTGATGATCCACGGTGAAATGGTAGAGGCAAAGTTCTTGGAAAGAAACGGACCCAGCGGTACGTATTCCCAGGCTTGCAGATCGCGGGCCGACCAGTCGTTCAGAATGCAAAAACCAAAGATATGTTTTTCTGCCTGCTCGATATCTATGCGCTGGCCCTGTTCATTGCTTTCACCAACGAATATTCCCAGTTCCAGTTCGTAGTCAAGCCGTTTGCATGGGCCGAAGTCGGGTGCGTCGCCCTCGTTTTGTGGCTTTGTCTGGCCTACTGGGCGCGGGAACGCCTGGCCGGACACGCCAATGCTTGAGGCTCGGCCATGGTAGCCGATGGGTACCCATTTGTAGTTTGGCAGCAGCGGATTGTCGGGCCGGAACTGTTTGCCGATAGAGGTGGCGTGGTGCACGGAGATATAAAAATCGGTGTAGTCGCCAATGCGCGACGGGGTGATGAATTCGGCTTCGTCCTGTGCCACCAGCAATGGACGGATGGCCTCTTCATGCGGCGAGCCGGAACGCAGGGCCTCTGATAATGCCAGGCGCAGTGCAGACCAGTAGGGCTGGCCAAGCGCCATCAAGCCATTGAGCTGGATGCCCTGGCATGCCTCCAGTGCCTGTTGCGCCTTGTCGGTAAACAGATTCAGGTCATACAGGCGGGACAGGTCGACGATCTGATTGCCGATGCCGACCCCGGGACGAAATGCTTCGCCGGATCCGCGACGGCGAAATGAGGCAAAGGGCAGGTTTTGAATGGGGAAACCGTTGCCGGCTGTGTTGGCACTGTCCACCCAGCTGGTGAGGTCTGCCTGGTGTGTCGCGTTAAGTGTAATCATGATTCAATAGTTAACAATAAAAATTCCGGTTGAGAAGTGTACCCAATATTGCAATCGTGGCACATTCGCAGAATCCCGCAGTCGTCTCGCGGACCCCTGTGGGCATCAGTGGCCAGTGTCGGTGGTCACTTAAGCTGTCTGACTAATGGCCTGGCCAAGTACATCAAACAGCGTATTGATCTGTTCTTCATTGACAATCAGCGGTGGCGATAGGGCAATGGTGTCGCCTGTATAGCGCAATAGGACCCCGGCATCATAGCAGCGCTGGAATACCTCGGCAGCCCGTGCGCCCGGCGCGTTCTCTCGCGGCGCCAGTTCTACGCCGGCGACCATGCCCAGATTGCGCACGTCGATGACATTTGGCAAGCCGTTCAGGGCATGGGCAGCCGCTTCGAAAGCGGGCGAGCGCTTTCTGGCGTTCTCGAAGATGCCTTCGGACTGATAAAGCGCCAGGGTTGCGCCAATGGCTGCCATTGCCAGGGGGTGACCCGAATAGGTATAGCCATGGAATAGCTCAATGCCGTTTTCGCTGGCGTTGACAACCGTATCGTACAGGGAATTTGTGACAGCCACCGCACCGGCCGGTACAGCCGCATTGCTGATACCCTTGGCCATGGTGATAACGTCCGGCGTGACGCCGAAGTAGTCACTTGCCGTGTTGGCGCCCAGTCGGCCAAATCCGGTGATCACTTCGTCGAAAATCAGCAAAATGCCATGCTTGCTGGTGATCTCGCGCAAACGTTCCAGATAGCCTTTGGGCGGAATCAGCACGCCCGTTGATCCGGCCATGGGCTCGACAATGACGGCGGCGATGGTAGAGGCGTCATGCAGCGTTACGATCCGCTCCAGTTCGTCGGCCAGATGCGCGCCCCAGGCAGGCTGTCCTTTGCTGAAGGCATTTTTCTCCAGATTGTGGGTATGGGGAAGATGATCGACGTTCGGAATCAGCGAGTTGGAGAAAGCCTTGCGATTCGGGCTGATGCCACCCACCGAAATGCCGCCGAAACCGACGCCATGATAGCCGCGCTCGCGCCCGATCAGGCGGGTGCGTTGCGGCTGGCCATTTGCCCGATGGTAAGCCAGGGCGATCTTTAAGGCGGTATCGACCGACTCGGAGCCGGAATTGGTAAAGAAAATGCGTTGCATCCCTTTGGGCATCAGCGCAGCTACCGCAGTGGCGGTTTCGAATGCCAGCGGATGGCCCATCTGAAAACTGGGCGCATAGTCCAGCGTGGCGGCCTGAGTGGCAATAGCCTGGACAATTTCGTCGCGGCAATGCCCCGCATTGACACACCATAATCCGGCACATCCGTCCAGAATCTGGCGCCCGTCAGTGCTCTTGTAGTACATGCCTTTGGCAGAGGCGAGCAGACGAGGCGCTGCCTTAAAGCTTCGGTTGGCGGTAAAGGGCATCCATAAATGGGAAAGATCTGGGGTCTGAGTCGTCATTCGTGTCTCCGAGTAGATGTTCTATTCTACTCACAATAGCGGCAATTTTCTGTTTCGCTGGCAGGTTTGACCGGGAAGCGACAATTAGGGTGCCGGCGCTGGTGTTGCCAGATATTATAGTAGTATTGATACCAGTATAATATATTGGCTTGTTATCGATATTGATTCGGCCATAATACGTATATAGCGCATGAAACGACTATACCGACCGCGATCCTTGCCAACGCGGGGGGCGTTCGCTCTACCATGCGCAGTCCGGGAAACAAGATCGTATCCATACCATATTGGTTCGGGACAACAGCAGAACGAGCAGCGCACGGCAGGGTTCACGCAACAGTCGATGAATCCGCATACCAGCATTATCAGGAGAACATTTTGGCTCAGACCCTTTACGACAAACTCTGGGACGCCCACGTGGTGCACCAGGAAGACGACGGCACCTGTCTTTTATATATCGACCGTCATTTATTGCATGAAGTGACCAGCCCGCAGGCTTTCGAAGGCCTGGCGCTGGCTGAACGCAAGCCATGGCGCCTGTCTGCCAATCTGGCGGTGGCCGACCATAATGTGCCAACCATGGGTCGTGCCCAGGGCATCAGTGACCCTATCTCGAAACTGCAGGTCGATACGCTGGACAAAAACTGCGAGACTTATGGGGTTACCGAGTTTCGCATGAACGATCTGCGTCAGGGTATTGTGCACGTGATCGGACCGGAACAGGGTGCAACGCTGCCCGGCATGACCGTGGTTTGCGGCGATTCGCATACCAGCACCCACGGCGCCATGGGCGCACTGGCTTTCGGCATCGGAACGTCGGAAGTGGAGCATGTGCTGGCCACGCAAACGCTGTTGATGAAAAAAAACAAGAACATGCTGATCCGTGTCAGCGGCGATCTGCCGTTTGGCTGTACTGCCAAGGATCTGGTCCTGTATATAATCGGCGTCATTGGTACTGCAGGCGGCACAGGCCATGCCATTGAATTTGCAGGCAAGGCCATCAGCGACCTGTCCATGGAAGGTCGCATGACAGTCTGTAATATGGCGATTGAAGCCGGCGCCCGTTCAGGTATGGTCGCCGTGGACGATAAGACCATTCAGTATTTCAAGAATCGCCCATACTCGCCTACTGGCGTCTTGTGGGATCAGGCGGTGGGCTACTGGAAGACATTGCATTCGGATACCGATGCCAAGTTTGACAAAATCATTGATATTGATGCCCGTCAGGTGCGCCCGCAAGTGACCTGGGGCACGTCGCCCGAGATGGTGCTTTCCATTGAGGATCGCATCCCCGATCCTGATCGTGAAAAGGATGATGTTCGCCGCAATGGCATGGAACGCGCGCTGCAGTATATGGGTCTGACACCCAATACACCCATTTCCGACATCAGGGTAGACCGCGTGTTCATTGGTTCCTGTACCAATTCCCGGATTGAAGATCTGCGCGCCGCAGCCAAAGTGGCACGGGGCCGCCGTGTGGCCTCCAATGTGATTCAGGCCATGGTGGTGCCCGGCTCCGGTCTGGTCAAGCAGCAGGCGGAAAAGGAAGGGCTCGACAAGATCTTTGTGGATGCCGGCTTCGAATGGCGTGAACCGGGCTGTTCCATGTGTCTGGCCATGAATGCCGATCGTCTTGAGCCGGGGGAACGTTGTGCCTCCACCTCCAACCGTAACTTCGAAGGCCGTCAGGGCCAGGGTGGCAGAACCCACCTGGTAAGCCCGGCCATGGCTGCTGCAGCCGCTATTGCCGGCCATTTTGTCGACGTCAGAAAATTAGGATAACAGCATGGAAGCATTTACCATTCATGAAGGCCTGGTCGCCCCTTTGGACCGCGAGAACGTGGACACCGACCTGATCATTCCGAAGCAGTTTTTAAAATCCATCAAACGCTCCGGTTTTGGCCCCAATCTGTTCGATGAGCTGCGTTATCTGGATCATGGTGAGCCGGGCATGGACAACAGCAACCGGCCGCTTAACCCCGAGTTCGTGCTCAACCAGCCGCGCTATCAGGGTGCCAGTGTACTGCTTGCGCGTAAAAATTTCGGTTGTGGTTCAAGCCGGGAACATGCGCCGTGGGCACTTACTCAGTACGGTTTCAAGGCAATTATTGCACCTTCGTATGCCGATATCTTTTTCAATAACAGCTTCAAGAACGGCCTGCTGCCAATTGTGCTCTCCGAGCTGGAAGTGAGCCGGCTGTTTGACGAAGTGCGTGCATTCAATGGCTACAAACTGCGCATTGACCTTGAACGCCAGGTGGTCATTGCCGCCGACGGACGGGAACTGGGCTTTGAAGTAGACGCCTTTCGCAAATACTGTCTGCTCAATGGCTTTGACGACATCGGTCTGACATTGCGTCGTTCCGACCAGATCCGCACATTCGAAGCCGAGCGCCTGGCGCGCCATCCCTGGCTGGAAGGCAGTGCCGGCCTGTCACGATAATCCTATTAGCATTAGTAAAGAGAAATACGCGTTATGACACATACAATTGCAGTCCTTCCCGGTGATGGCATCGGTCACGAAATCGTCGAACAGGCCCAGCGCGTGCTGGGGGCCCTGGATCTGGATCTGACCATGGAAACAGCGCCTGTCGGCGGCACCGCCTATGATTTGCACGGCCATCCGCTGCCTGAAGCCACCCTGGCGCTGGCAAAACGCAGCTGCGCCATTCTGTTTGGCGCCGTGGGCGGATGGAACTACGATTCCCTGCCGCGCGAGCATCGCCCGGAACAGGCCATTCTGGGCCTGCGCAAAAGCCTGGGCCTGTTTGCCAATTTGCGGCCAGCTATTCTTTATCCACAACTGGCCAATGCCTCATCGCTCAAGCCGGAAATTGTATCGGGTCTGGATATCCTGATTATCCGCGAACTGACCGGCGATATCTATTTTGGCAAGCCCCGAGGCGTGCGCGTGGTAGAAGAGGGTGAATTCAAGGGTGAGCAGGAAGGCTTTGATACCATGCGTTATGCCGAGTCCGAGGTGCGCCGTATTGCCCGCATCGGCTTTGAAGCGGCGCAGAAACGCAGCAAGAAGCTGTGCAGCGTGGACAAGGCCAATGTGCTGGAAACGTCGCAGTTCTGGCGCGATATCATGATCGATGTGGCCAAAGGCTATCCGGACGTCGAGCTGTCTCATATGTATATCGATAACGCGGCCATGCAGCTGGTGCGTGCGCCCAAGGAATTCGATGTCATTGTGACCGGCAATATCTTCGGCGACATCCTGTCGGACGAAGCGGCCATGCTTACAGGCTCTATCGGTATGCTGCCGTCTGCGTCGCTCAATGCCTCCAACCAGGGCTTGTATGAGCCCAGCCACGGTTCAGCACCGGATATTGCCGGCAAAAATATTGCCAATCCGCTGGCTACCATTCTGTCTGCCGCCATGATGCTGCGTTATTCGCTGAACGAAGCGGCGGCTGCAGATCGGGTCGAAAATGCAGTCAAGGCAGTGCTGGAGCAGGGGTTGCGTACAGCCGACATTTTCGAGGCTGGCACCACAAAAGTTTCCACTTCTCAAATGGGTGACGCCGTATTGAAGGCGTTAAACTGATATAGTTATAAAATTCAGTCACTTATAATGGCGGATGGCGCACCGGGCTGCGCGCATTCGCTATTGCAGTTATATATTGCAGTTATAGTCAACAACAGTTCATTTTTCAGCTTCACAGAATCAGGTAAAGAATCATGTCACAGTCAGTGGGTTTTGTCGGATGGCGCGGAATGGTGGGTTCCGTCCTTATGCAGCGTATGCGCGATGAGGGCGATTTTGCCTTTATTAATCCGGTCTTCTTTTCAACGAGCAATGCCGGAGGCAAAGCCCCGGCGTGGGCCGAGGGTGCAGCGCCTTTGCAGGACGCACATGACATTGATGCTCTGAAGAAGTTACCTATTATTGTGACAGCTCAGGGGGGCGACTATACCACGCAGGTGCATGGCAAATTGCGCGATGCCGGCTGGGATGGGATCTGGATTGATGCGGCCAGCACCTTGCGCATGAAAGACAATGCAATCATTGTACTGGACCCGGTCAACCGCAATGTGATCGATGCGGCCATTGGCAAAGGCGTGCGCGATTTTGTCGGCGGCAACTGTACTGTCAGCTGCATGTTGATGGGGCTGGCTGGTCTGTTCAAACATGACCTGGTTGACTGGATGAGCAGCATGACCTACCAGGCGGCGTCGGGTGGTGGCGCCCAGCATATGCGCGAACTGCTTACCCAGTTTGGTCAGCTGAATGCGGCTGTCAAACCATTGCTGGACGATCCGGCCTCTGCCATTCTTGAAATCGACCGCCAGGTTCTGGCAAAACAGCAGGACCCGGCGCTGCCGCGCGATATGTTTGGCGTGCCACTAGGGGGCAGTCTGATCCCGTGGATCGACAAGGATCTGGGCAATGGCCAATCCCGTGAAGAGTGGAAGGCCGAGGCTGAAACCAATAAAATCCTGGGCCGTGGCGAAGGCTTTGGCAGTGCACCCATTCCCATTGATGGTTTGTGCGTGCGTATCGGCGCCATGCGCTGTCACAGTCAGGCACTGACAATCAAACTGAAAAAAGACGTGTCCATTGACGAAATAAGCGACATGCTCAAGGAAGGTACCCAGTGGGCTCAAGTCGTCCCGAACACCCGTGACGAAACCATGCGGGACCTGACCCCCGTGGCCACAACCGGCACATTGGATATCCCGGTCGGGCGTCTGCGCAAGATGTCCATGGGGCCGGAATATCTGAGTGCTTTCACCGTCGGCGACCAGTTATTGTGGGGTGCGGCAGAACCGTTGCGCCGCATGTTGCGCATCAGCGTCGGAGAGCTGTAATCATGGAATTGCCCACCTGGATAGCGAATTACATTTCGTTTTGGCTGCTTGGGGTATTAGGCGTCATCGTTGTGGGCCTGTTCATCATGCAGCGTTATGACCAGCGCCAGAAGGCCCGGCTCCCTGCGGGCCCCGGCTATGATGCGTTCCAGCAGAAACTCAAATCCATCAATCTGGATCTTGATGCACCTGACTCCGACGCTTCAACCCGTTCCTGAGCAGCAAGCCACCCAGGACGGTGAGCCTGTGTCCAGACGTATCGCGCTGGGCATCTCCTACAATGGCAAACCCTATCTGGGCTGGCAGACGCAGCCGCGCGGGCGCACTGTCCAGGACAGGCTGGAAAAGGCGCTGGCGGCATTCACTTGCGAGCCGACGCCCACCATCTGTGCGGGCCGTACCGATACAGGCGTTCACGCGCGGGCCCAGGTGGTGCACATTAATACTGCCATACACCGGCGGATGGAATCATGGGTCAGAGGGGTTAATGCCCATCTGCCGCCCGATATTACCGTGCGCTGGGCGCAGGAGATGCCCGCCGAGTTTCATGCGCGTTTCTCCGCGACCTCCCGCAGCTATGTTTATCTGCTCAGAAACGAGCGCATTCTGTCTCCGCACTGGCATGGCCGGGCCGGCTGGGATTTCCATCCACTGGATCTGAATGCCATGCAAATGGCGGCGCAGTATCTGGTTGGCCAGCATGATTTCAGCAGTTTTCGCTCCTCGCAATGCCAGGCAGCCAGTCCAATTCGCACCATTGAACATCTTAATATTGTTCAGCAGGGCGCATTTTTTGTTTTCACCCTCAGGGCCAACGCGTTTTTACATCACATGGTGCGCAATATTCTGGGCTGTCTGTTATATGTGGGCAAGGGGCGCTACCCGCCGGACTGGATGCCCCAGGTGATGGCTGCGCGTGACCGTAAGGTGGCTGCGCCTACCTTTATGGCCGACGGGTTGTATTTTGCCCAGGCCAGTTATCCCGCCCATTTCGGTCTGGAACAATTTGATGCCTTCGATCTGAGCCGCCCGATGCAGGCGCTGTTGTTTGAGTCCTGAGTGCAGCATCAAGGGTAAGATGCAGACCATTTGTGGCTGCCAGGCCATCGGCGAGGCTATACAACCGAATGCGCGGCACCTGGCCTTATGCGCATGATCCGCCGGCTGCGTGCACGTCATTCGTCAGCAACTGGTCAGCTTGCCTGCCGTACCCCATGTCGCTGCCCTTGTGCCTTCGCCTTGGCGACATTCTTTACATATGCAATAAAAACAACAAACAGGAACAGGCGTCGTGGCCAAAGGGCCGGAGCGTCCAAAGTTAATCACATCTGCAATAAAGATAGGAAGGGTGGGGTGCTCACAGGCCAGCTGGGCGGCTCATTGCATACGAAATAAGCCAGCGAGATCTCGGAAATAAGGGTAATTCTTGAGGGTAAAAATATCACAAATCCTGTAGCATGCCCCGGTAACCAAAAGTTTCGCTTCTCTTACTCACAATACCCATTGGAGACATCAACGATGAAACGTCGTTCCTTCCTCAAGCAGGCCACAGCCGGTGTTGCCGCAACGGGGGGTGCTGTACTGGCATCGCCCGTTTTTGCGCAAGACGCACCCAGTATCAGTTGGCGTCTGGCTTCCAGCTTTCCAACCAGTGCCGATGCGATCTATAACGGCAGCGTCAATTTTGCCAAACATCTGGCTGAAGCGACAGATGGCAAGTTCAAAGTCAGTGTCCATCATGCAGGGGAAGTGGTTCCTGCATTGCAAGTGCTGGACGCTGTCCAGAACAACACGGTGCAATGTGGTCATAGCGCGGCCTATTATTATTACGGGAAGGATCCTGCCCTCAGTTTTGATGCGGCAGTGCCGTTT
This sequence comes from Advenella incenata, assembly GCF_004217095.1. Taxonomy (GTDB): domain Bacteria; phylum Pseudomonadota; class Gammaproteobacteria; order Burkholderiales; family Burkholderiaceae_B; genus Advenella; species Advenella incenata. The sequence continues at coordinate 161,052 of NZ_SHKO01000004.1, forward strand.
GGCCTGAACACCCGCCAGTACAATGCCTGGATGCGGGCCGGCAACGGTCTTGCGCTGACTCGTGAAGTATACAAAAAATTCAATATTGTCAATTTTCCTTGCGGCCACACCGGCACACAGATGGGCGGCTGGTTCCGTAAGGAAATCAATGGTGTAGAGGACCTCAAGGGTCTGAAAATGCGTTGCAGCGCCTTTGCCGGCGCGGTGCTGTCACGTCTGGGTGTGATTCCGCAGCAGGTGGCGGGGGGCGATATTTATCCCTCGCTGGAGAAAGGCACTATTGACGCCGCTGAATGGATCGGCCCGTATGACGATGAAAAACTCGGCTTTAACAAGGTAGCCAAGTACTATTATTATCCGGGATGGTGGGAAGGCGGCTTTCAGGTGTCGCTGTACGTCAATGATGGCGAGTACGAAAAACTGCCTAAACATTATCAGGCGGCTATCATGCAGGCCAGTGCGCTGGCAACTGAAGAAATGATTGGCACGTATGACGCGAAAAACCCCGGTGCATTGCGTCGTCTGATCGCCGGCGGCGGTGTCCTGAAGCGTTTTCCCAAGGCTGTGCTTGATGCCTCTTTTGCCGAAGCGACCAAAGTCTATGAAGAGCTGTCTGCCAAAGACCCGCTGTTCAAGAAAGTCCACGATGACTACATGGCGTTCCGCAATGACGTTTACCCCTGGTTCGGGGTGGCCGAGTTCAGCTACGATGCATTCATGCTGGACGCATTGAGAAACAAAAAATAAAAACACCATGTAAAATTCCTGTTTTGCTGGCTATTTTTCCTTAGGGTCAAATGGTCAGCAAAACAGGCATATGTTGTTTCTCTTCTTTTTCCCTATTTTTGGTGTGAAAGCAAATGAAGTTTCTCTTCACTCTTTCCCGGGCTATTGACGCGCTCATGACTGCGGTTGGCCGCGTTGTGATCTGGCTCACACTGGTCGTGGTGCTGATCAGTGCCGCAAACGCAGTGGTGCGCAAAGTATTTCATTACAGCTCCAATGGCTGGCTGGAAATCCAATGGTATTTGTTTGGCGCGATTTTTCTGCTCGCGGCCGGCTATACCTTTCTTAAGAATGAACATGTACGCGTGGATATTATTTCACAGCGTCTGTCCAAGCGAACTCAGATCATTATCGAGACAGTAGGCGTGCTGTTCTTCATGTTGCCGGCCTGCCTGTTGCTCATTTATCTGTCCTGGCCCTTTTTCATGCTGTCGTTCGAGACCAACGAGCAGTCCTCCAATGCCGGTGGGCTGGTGCGCTGGCCGGTTAAGTTGCTGATTCCTATCGGCTTCTCGTTACTGGTGCTGGCGGGTATCTCTCATCTGATCAAATGCGTGGCTTATCTCAGTGGAAAAGGTCCCGATCCTCTTGCACCCTTGGGTGGCAAGACAGCGGAAGAGCTGCTGGCCGAAGAAATTGCGGCAGAAGCGGAACTGAAACGACAACAATCACTGCAGGCGGGTAACTAAGCATGGAGTTCTTAATTCAAAATATGCCGCCGATCATGTTCCTGACATTGATCTGCTTTTTGCTGCTGGGCTTTCCGGTTGCCTTTTCGCTTGCTGCCAACGGCATTCTTTATGCCTTGCTGGGTATTGCCTTTGGCGAGTTTACCTTCCCGTTTCTGCAGGCGCTGCCTGACCGGGTATTTGGGATTGTGCAAAACGATTCGTTGCTGGCCGTGCCGTTTTTTACCCTCATGGGCCTGATCCTGGAGCGATCGGGCATGGCCGAGGATTTGCTGGAGACCATCGGTCAGCTTTTCGGGCCGATTCGCGGCGGGCTGGCCATTGCAGTTGTGTTTGTGGGCGCCATGCTGGCAGCCACCACGGGTGTGGTGTCGGCTTCGGTAATTTCCATGGGCCTGATTTCACTGCCGATCATGTTGCGTTACGGCTATGATCGCAAGCTGGCAACGGGCGTTATCGCGGCTTCAGGCACGCTGTCGCAAATCATCCCGCCTTCACTGGTGCTCATTATTCTGGCCGATCAGCTGGGACGTTCCATTGGCGATATGTACCGTGGGGCCATGATTCCCGGCTTCATTCTGGCAGGCGCCTACATCGTGTATGTGGTAATTGCATCGCTGATCAAACCGTCGTACGCACCGGCCCTGCCGCCAGAGGCCCGCATCTATCGCGAGCCCAATGGCAGTAACGGTTTGCCGTCATTAGTCGTGCTGGTCGTTGTTGCCAGCGTCGGGGCGTGGCTGCTGGGCAAAGTCTTTCTATCTGAAAAGAGCGCTGCCGATGAAACCATCGTTCTGAACCTGTTGCTGTGGGGTGTTATTGCATTTGCAATCGCTGGCCTGAACAAGCTGTTGCGGCTGAAAATGCTGTCGCAGATTGCCGAACGGGTGGTTTTCGTAATGGTACCGCCGCTGTTTCTGATTTTCCTGGTATTGGGCACCATATTTATTGGCGTGGCCACACCGACCGAAGGCGGTGCCATGGGGGCCGTTGGCGCTATTATCATGGCGCTGATCCGCGGCCGCTTGACGCTATCGCTGCTCAAGCAGGCGATGGATACCACCACCAAACTGACCAGCTTTGTCGTCTTCATTCTGGTGGGTTCAACCATCTTCACGCTGACCTTTACCGGGTTTGGCGGGCAGCATTGGGTAGAGGCACTGTTTGCTTCTCTGCCCGGTGGAGAAATCGGCTTCCTGATCGTGGTCAGTATTGCCACATTCCTGTTGGCGTTTTTCCTGGACTTCTTTGAATTGGCCTTTATTATCGTGCCATTGCTGGGTCCGGTGGCCGACAAGATGGGTATCGACCTGATCTGGTTCGGTGTATTGCTGGCGGTCAACATGCAAACCTCGTTCATGCACCCGCCGTTTGGCTTTGCGCTGTTCTACCTGCGCTCGGTTGCACCAAAACAAGACTACACCGACAGAGTGACTGGCAAACTGATCAAGCGAGTTACGACCGGCGAGATCTACAAGGGCTCCATTCCGTTCATTGTCATTCAGTTGCTGATGGTGGCGTCGGTCATGGCGTTTCCGGGCATGGTCATGCATTACAAGGGTACCGGCACCGGTATCGACCCGAGTCAGGTCACGTTCGACACAGGCAATTCCTACGGTACTGATCCTTACGGATCCGATAGCGGCGCTGACAAGAGTGAAGGTAGTTCCAGCGATGCCTACGACGATCCGGCCAACGCATTTAAATAGCGGTTTTTGCCGGGCAGGGGTGTTTTTCCCTGTTCCGGCGCACCGGTAACGGCATTTTCGCGGCATTGTCCCTGAAATTTCGTTAAACTCAGAACCCTGGCACCTGTTTTTGCCAGGGTTTTTTTATGGGACTGAAAATGAGAACCCGCGTTAAATTCTGTGGACTGTCATCAGAAAAAGATATTCACGATGCGGTTGGCGCCGGGGCGGACGCCATCGGGCTGGTGCTCTATGAAAAAAGTAAGCGCTATGTGCCCCTGGCACAGGCGGCGGCGTTGCGACGCACGGTGCCGGCGTTTGTGAATGCCGTCACGCTGACCGTAAATGCTGACGTGCAGGCCATCGAACAGATTATCAATAGGGTGCGGCCAGATTTCATACAGTTTCACGGTGATGAAACGGCTGATTTCTGCGAACAATTTTCCTATCCCTATATCCGGGCTTTGAGAGTCGGTGCGCCGGGACTGGCTTCACCCGAGGAGATCGCAACTGCGGTTAGTGGCTATCCGAACGCCCGGGCTTTCCTGTTTGACGCCTATTCGCCCGCCTATGGCGGCGCGGGTATTTCATTTGACATTGGGTTGTTGACGCAAGCCACGCAGATTCTGCCGGCGTACAAAATAATGATTGCCGGCGGCTTGAATGCATCCAATATTGCTGCGCTGGTGAACAGCTATCATCCCTATGCGGTTGATTTGAGCAGCGGCATTGAAATTGCGCCTGGCGAAAAAAGTGCCGGCAAAATGCGTTCCTTTATGCTGGCGCTGTCCGAGGCGGACAAGTTGCACTGGCCCGTGAAACTCTAAGTTGCTTGACGACAGCTCGTGATGAGGCTATCAATGGTGGCGTCAGGCAGTTGGCGACGGTTGCGGGCTTAATCGGCCCGCGCATGGGCCCGTTATTCGATTTGGGTCTGACTGGTCAACGCTTCAATCGATTCATGCAATTGCAGCCATTCCTCTTCCAGCGTTTCGGCAGTGGCGGTCAGCTCGCCATGCTCGGCCAACACGGCAACGCGTTCATCTCTGCGCGCATCAGAATAAAAATTTTCGTCGGCAATCAGTACATTGATCTGGGCAATCCGCGCTTGCGCGGTTTCCATGGCCTTTTCGACTTGTGCAAGACGTTTATCCAGCGGTTTGCGCAGCTGTGCAATGCGTTGGCGTTCTTCAGCCTGCTGGCGCCGCACCGCCTTGCGATCCGGAGCGCCGCTTAGTCCATCGGCCGCAAGCGAGGCATCACGTTCTTCCTGGCGCATGGACAGGGCGCGCTGGGCAAGCCAGTCGCGGTAGTCGTCCAGATCTCCGTCAAATTCAATCACCTGACCATCTGCGACGATCCAGAAATTGTCGACGGTGGTGCGCAGCAGATGCCGGTCGTGCGAAACCATCAGCATGCTGCCATCGAATTCAGCCAGGGCGGTGGCCAGCGCTTCGCGGGTATCAACGTCCAGGTGATTGCTGGGTTCGTCAAGCAACAGCAAATTGGGCTTTTGCCAGACGATCAGCGACAGGGCCAGCCTGGCCTTTTCACCACCGGAAAAGGGCGCCACTTTGTCATTGACTTTATCGCCGCCAAAACCAAATCCACCCAGATAATTGCGTAGTTCCTGTTCGCGTGCCTCGGGCGCAATACGCTGCAAATGCTGCAGCGGGCTAGCGTCAACGTCAAGCATATCGAGCTGGTGCTGGGCAAAATAGCCAATTTCCAGGCCCTTTGATGGCTTGTAATGACCCGCAAGCGGCACCAGTTCGCGGGCAATGGTTTTGATCAGGGTACTTTTACCGGCACCATTGACCCCAAGTACGCCGATTCTGGCGCCAGAGCGGATCATCAGCTCTATATTCCGCAGAATGACGGTCTGATTGCCTTGTTCGTCAATATACCCGGTGGACACCTTGTCCAGGCGAAGCAGCGGATCCGGCATGGATGGCGGTGAAGGAATATGAATATAAATACCAGACTCCGCCTGCAGCGGGGCCAGCTTTTCCATGCGGGCCAGCGCCTTGACCCGGCTTTGCGCCTGCTTGGCCTTGGTGGCTTTGGCCTTGAAGCGGTCAATGAACGACTGCAGCCTGGCAGATTCCCGGCCTTGGCGCTCAATCGCGACCTGAAGCTGGCGCACACGCTCGGCGCGCTGAGTCAGAAAATCATCGTATCCGCCCTTATAGCGCACGAGTTTTTGCTGATCCACGTGCAAAATAGTCCGGGCCACTGCATTCAGAAATTCGGTATCGTGGGAAATCAAAATGATCGTTCCCTCATAGGCGGCCAGCCATTTTTCCAGCCACAACATGGCATCCAGGTCCAGGTGGTTGGTCGGTTCGTCCAGCAGCAGCAATTCCGAGGGGGCCATCAGTGCGCGGGCCAGCGCCAGGCGCATTTGCCAGCCTCCGGAGAAACTGTTGACCGCCTGGGTCCACTGTTCGGGCTTGAAACCTAAGCCGGCGAGCAATTGCTCGGCCCGTGACGGTGCGCTCCAGGCGTCAGCCTCTACCAACGCCGCTTCCAGCTCGGCAATGCGGGTGCCGTCAGTATCGGGTGTGGCAGCACGTGCCTGCTGCAGCTCGCGCAGATGCCTGTCTCCGTCAATGACAAATTCCCGCGCAGGCTGGGTAGTGGCGTGGATCTCCTGTTCGACGGTGGCAATCCGCCACGAGTCGGGAATGAACAAATCGCCGGCGTCGGCATCTATCCGGCCTTGTAGCAGGGCGAACAGTGTCGTTTTGCCTGAGCCATTTTTGCCGACAACGCCAACCCGCTCCTTGGGATGAACCACGAAGTCAGCATTTTCCAGCAGCACCTTGGTGCCGCGACGTAAAGTAAGGCCAGAAGAGCGAATCAAAGCGAGTAATCCGAGGAAAAATAATAATTAGAACATGATGGGCGGCATCCGTCAGAATATGACAGGTGATACCAATCACCAATCCACAACCATTCAGCAGCGTCCGATGGGCCGGTAGTACGGGAATGGTTCTCAACCATGGTTGCCGGCGCGTCACATTTGCCGGTATGACGCCGAGCAGTGGCGTTCAATGTCTCGGTGCCGATTGCGACCGTGCAAACCAGGGCCTGTACTTGCCCGGTATGGCGCCAGGCAAGCCCTTGAATGTTTGCAGGATAGCGTCAGCGTGGCTGCAACTGTTCCCGCGTCAATAGCAGGACGGAGTCGTCGCCCTCGGCCGTTTCCAGAAATACCGGATTCAGTGCTGGGAAGGCGTTCATGAAGTTTTCATATTCATTGCCGATTTCAAGAACGATAAAGCCGTCATCGCTAAGATGCGCTGCGGCCTGGTCCAGAATAGTGCGAATGATGTCCATGCCGTCGTCTCCGCCAGCCAGGGCCAGCGACGGTTCGTGCTGGTATTCGCTGGGTAACTGCGCCATGGTGGTGCTGTTCACGTAGGGTGGGTTGCACACAATGACATCGTACCGCTGCTTTTTCAGCGGCGTGTACAGATCACCCTGTAGCACGTTTACCCGCTCGCCCAGTTGGTACATGTCAACATTTCTTTGCGCCAGGCGAATGGCGTGATCAGACAGATCAACCGCGTCTACCTGTGCATTCGGAAAGGCCAACGCAGCAAGAATGGCCAGGCAGCCGGAACCGGTACAAAGATCAAGCACATGCTGAACGTTCTCTGGATCATCCACCCATGGCTCAAGATGCTCGGCCAACAGTTCTGAAATGGGCGAGCGCGGCACAATGACCCGCTTGTCTGTCAGGAAACGGTGGCCCTGCAGCCAGGCTTCGCCAGTCAGGTATGCCAGTGGGACGCGTTTTTTGACACGCAACTCGATCAGACTGACGCATTTCTTTTTCTCGTCTTCCAGCAATCGGGCATCCAGAAATGGATCCAGCGTATCAAGCGGCAAGTGCAATGTGGAGAGGACCAGGTAGACGGCTTCGTCCCAGGCATTGTCACTGCCGTGACCGAAAGCCAGCTGTGCGTCATTGAAGCGGGAGACTGCGTAGCGAATAACATCGCGCACCGTTTTCAGTTCATTGTGGATTTTTGAAGCCATAAAATATCCGATATTAAATGTTTGATATACAACTGGGTAGTGACAGTCTATAACAGAAGGTTTTCAAGCGTTTTACGATAAATGGCGGCCAGCGGCTCCAGGCTGTCTACCTCGATATGCTCGTTGATCTGATGGATAGTGGCATTGATCGGCCCAAATTCAATCACTTGCGGGCAGATTTTTGCAATGAAGCGCCCATCCGACGTTCCACCGGTGGTCGACAGTGTTGTTTGCACACCCGTTACGTCCTGGATTGCGGCAGACAAGGCGTCGGACAGTTCGCCCCGTGGCGTCAGAAACGGCTCGCCGCCGAGGGTCCATTCAATGGTGCTTTCCAACTGGTGCGCATCCAAAATGGCCTGCACACGCGCTTTGAGCGATTCAACGGTACTGGCGGTGGAAAACCGGATATTGAACAGAAATTCGGCGGTGCCTGGGACAACGTTGGTGGCTCCCGTGCCAGAATGGAAATTGGAAATCTGGAAGGTGGTAGGAGGAAAGTACTCATTTCCCTGATCCCATTCGGTGCTCGCCAGTTCATGCAATGCCGGCGCGCACAAATGAATCGGATTGCGGGCAAGATGGGGGTAGGCCACATGGCCCTGCAAGCCTTTGACCACAACCTTGCCTGACAACGATCCCCGTCGGCCATTCTTGATGACATCACCCAATACGGCTGTCGATGTAGGTTCGCCCACGATGCAGTAATCCGGCTGCACGCCCTGTTGCTTCAGATATTCACAGACTTTGACCGTGCCATTGACGGAAGGGCCTTCTTCGTCAGAGGTAATAAGCATGGCAATGGAACCCCGATGGTCGGGGTGTGCCTGCACAAACGCTTTGGCGGCGATGGTAAACGCGGCGATGGAGCTTTTCATATCAGCTGCACCACGGCCATACAGTTTGCCGTCGCGAATCGTAGGCACAAAGGGGTCGCTATCCCACTGTTCCAATGGGCCGGTGGGGACCACGTCCGTATGCCCGGCAAAAATGAGCAGCGGCGACGCAGCATTGCGTCGCAGCCAAAGGTTTTGCACTTCTTCGAAAGGCAGATGTTCTGCCACAAAGCCAGAATCGGCCAGTTCAGCGGCCAGTGTTTGCTGGCAATCCCGGTCGTCTGGCGTGACCGACTGGCGGGCGATCAGCGTCTGTGTCAGGGCCAGTACCGGTGAAGAAATTGCATCACTCATGATCAGGCACGCAGCAGATCGTTAATACTGGTCTTGGCGCGGGTTTTTGCATCCACGCGTTTGACGATCACGGCGCACGCCAGGCTGTGTGAGCCATCAGCCGCGGGCAGGGAGCCGGGCACCACCACTGAACCGGAAGGTACACGACCATAGGTCACTTCACCGGTTTCGCGGTTATAGATTTTGGTGCTTTGAGAAATGAAGACGCCCATGGCGAGGACTGAATTTTCTTCAACAATCACGCCTTCGACCACTTCAGAACGCGCGCCGATAAAGCAGTTGTCTTCAATAATAGTTGGGTTCGCCTGCAGCGGTTCCAGCACGCCGCCAATACCTACGCCACCGGACAGATGCACGTTCTTGCCGATTTGCGCGCAGGAACCCACAGTTGCCCAGGTATCGACCATGGTGTTTTCGTCTACATAGGCGCCGATATTGACGTATGAAGGCATCAGGACCACATTTTTACCGATAAAAGCGCCACGACGCGCGACGGCGTTGGGCACGACACGATAGCCGCCGGCCTTGAAATCTGCTTCGGTAAAGTCCTGGAACTTAAGTGGTACTTTGTCGAAAAACTGCATCGGCGCGCTGTTCATGACCGCGTTGTCATTCAGACGGAAAGACAATAGCACCGCTTTTTTCAACCACTGGTTCACTGACCAGTCTCCGTCCTTTTTCTCGGCAACGCGCAGCGTGCCGTTGTCCAGTCCGGCCAGGGCAGTGCCCACGGCATCGCGCACTTCGGCTGAAACAGTAGAGGAAGACAAATTGGCGCGGTCATCCCACGCTTTTTCCAGAACGGTTTGAAGGTCAGTAGTCATAAGATTTGGATAGTTTGAAAAATAATAAACACAATTGTGAAAGATAGGCCATCTTCCGGATGGGGCGTGCCCATGGCCGGCTAATGCGCTTTTCCTTCGCGGGATACCGAAGCTTAACAAAATCCCCGGCGTTACAGTGAAACCGGGCGCTTGCGCGGCTCTTTACCTGGACTGCAGAAAGGGGCCGGGTCGCGAGCGGCCCGGCTTACAGTCAGCTGCTGTAGCGATCGCGGACAAACCGGGCGATACGCTGGGCGCCTTCCACACATTGGTCTAGCGGCGCAACCAGCGCCAGCCTGATGCGATTGGCGCCTGGATTGATTCCATGCGCTTCACGCCCCAGATAGCTGCCGGGCAGTACCGTCACATGCTGTGCGCCAAACAAATCACGAACGAAATCAGGGTCGGCGACCGGCGTTCCCGCCCAGAGATAGAACGAGGCATCGGGCATTTTTACGTCCAGCACCTCAGCCAGAATCGGGTAAACCGCATCAAATTTGGCTTTATACAGGGCGCGGTTTTGTTCAACATGCGTTTCATCATTCCATGCGGCTGTGCTGGCCGCACTAAATACCGGGCTCATGGCGCTGCCGTGATAGGTTCTATAAAGGAGAAACGATTCAAGCAGGCTTGCATCGCCGGCGACAAAACCCGAGCGCATGCCAGGTACATTCGAGCGTTTGGACAGGCTGGAGAAACAGACACAGTTTTTGAAGTCGGTACGGCCCAGCCTGTATGCAGCCTGCAAGACGCCTACCGGCGGATGCGCATCGTCGAAATAGATTTCGGAATAACATTCATCGGAGGCGATGACAAAGCCGTAGCGGTCCGACAGTTCGAACAACAATGCCCACTCGGCTTCCGGCATGACATTGCCTGCGGGATTGCCGGGAGAGCACACAAATAGCAATTGTGTCTTTTCCCAGATGTGCGCAGGCACGGCCGACCAGTCGGGGCTGAAGTTGCGTTCAGGCACGGCGTTGACGTAATAGGGCTGCGCGCCTCCCAGCAGGGTGGCGCCTTCGTAAATCTGGTAAAACGGATTGGGGCAGATGACCAGGCTGTCGCTGGCGCCGTCAAGCACGGTTTGGGCAAAGGCAAACAGCGCTTCCCGGGAGCCCAGGCAAGGCAGAACCTGGCTTTGTGGATCTGGCGCGGGCATGTCGTAACGGCGGCCGATCCAGGCGGCAATCGTTTCACGCAACAGCGCATCACCCTTGGTCGGCGGATAGGCGGACAGGCCGGTCAAGTGATCGGTGATCGCCGCGTTAACCAGTGCTGGCGTAGCATGCTTGGGCTCACCAATCGACAGGTTCACATGGGTCAGCCCCGCAGCAGGGGTAGGAGCAGTGGCAAGAAGCGCCCGCAATTTTTCAAAGGGATAGGGTTGCAGCAGACGTAATTTAGGATTCATGACAGACCTTGCGAAGATGCGCAAGTTTACCATTTATAGGGGCTGGTCAGCATCGATGCGACCCCCATTCTCTCTATGATATGGCGGCTTATTTCAGACCGTCGTTATTGGATAAGTTCGTCGTTGCTATTTTTCGCAAATACGCCTGGTCCCGTTATGATAGAGTCACCGTGATCGGCGGATTGGCCGCTTTAGAGGTTGTGATATGACGACGTTTTCCCATTCGTTTTCCATGACGAGCACTCGTCTTATTCTGTCTTCGTTTACCGAAGCCGATGCGCAAGATGCCTGGTCCTGCCAGACGCCGACGCTTGCTCGCTACATGGAATGGGACATGAGTCCGAATGAGGAAGCATTTCGGCACGTATGGCAGGGTTGGCTCAGCGGATTTGAGAAGGGGACAGATTTTGTTTTTTCCATCCGCCTGGTCAGGCACAATCAGTTTTTGGGCCTCTGTGGCGTGCATTCTGCAAATACTGGCTCGCCCGAACTTGGCATATGGATCCGCGAGGATGAGCATGGGAATGGCTACGGGCGTGAAGCGGTGCAAACGTTAGGCGTCTGGGCCAGAGCTACTTTGAATCCCGATATTCTGGTTTATCCCGTAGCAGAGGAAAACAGGGCAAGCCGTCGCATTGCACAATCGATGGGCGGCGTTATTGTCCAACGGGAACAGGCGCGCAAGTTTGTGCGTTTGACGTACCACATCGCTTGCCCGTGAATGCGCAAAAACAGCCGTGCCCCTTGAAGGCAAACTGCTGTTTTGGAGGTTATTTATCGCTTTTTATGGTTTTTTCGACTGTGAAAATCATCGAATTGACATAATTTCTTTACGCAGAGCACCAAACCCTACTATAATCCCCGTTCTTTGATGCGAGCGTGGCGGAATTGGTAGACGCACTGGATTTAGGTTCCAGCGCCGAAAGGTGTAAGAGTTCGAGTCTCTTCGCTCGCACCACAGTATTTAAACCTGTTGATTATATAGAATCAATAATCATCAAAATCAACGGGTTACGCATCTGTTTGCCGCTGCGGCACTGAAAAAATAACCACTACCCAACGCGCTCCCGGGCTTCTGGCACCTGCATCCAATTGGCACGTTCAAGCAGCTTGGCGCGGATAGCTTCCAGTAAGGGGCCTTTACGGACCACCGTGATGCCTGGGATATTCGGCCTGCCTTTAGCCGGCCCAAAGTCCGGGTTCATCGCAACTTCATGCGCATTTTGGAACATATTGCGATTACCGGTGTCCACGTATGATTCTGCCGGCACACCTTCGGCCAGCAGGATATCGAACTGCTCCAGCTCGATATGGAAGTACTGGAAGGATTTCATTTCAAATTGCTGCACAATTGATTTCCCATTGACCAGATTCATTGCAGCAACCAGATTACCGTCAAAGCTGACGTGGTGACCAGGTGACATAAACAAGTCGCGGTGTGGCACATTGTCGGCGATGCAGCCTTTCTTAAAAAGGATCGGAAGAGCGCGCTTGGCGTCTTTGTCGGCGATACGGCTTTTGTAAAGCGTACGGTATCCGAGCCATTTTACGGTGGCGACGCCGCCACTGGCAGTTAATATTTTATCGCCGGCTTTTAGGTATTCAACCTGAACCTCACCGTCTGGTGTCGCAATGTGTGTGCCTTTGAGGTAGCATGCAAACGTAAGCGTGTCTCCTTCCAATGTCATGTTGCCGTCAATCCATGGAGCGTTGAAATTGCCAACAATTTCACCCTCACTGTTTTTGAAAGTAAGTTTGCCATCGACAAAACTATAACTATTAGCGCCAATGACCTGTATTTCTGAACCCGGACTCACAACCGTTAATTGAATTAATGAGCTGGACTGATCAATACTGGTTCCTGTCGAGTCATATATAAGCTTGCTACCCCCATTAACCCGAATATCAAATGGGACTTGTCCACTGGATAGAAACTCTGGTGTAAATTCAAGTGTGGAACCATTCTCAACAAAAACAGTGGGCCTGGCTTCGGTCGTAAGGCCCTCCCATGCAGTAAACGCAACAAGCTTGACATTAGCGCCCTCGTCAAACCGTAAATCGGTTGTATAGTGAGAACCCTCTTTGCCCAAGACTGCCAAATTGAGTGGTTCAGGAGAGTCGGAAGGATTGTTGATTATTAATCTGCCAAGATGGCCATTATCCTCAATTTGCACATTAAGTGTGCCGTCTTCAACGTAGTCAGCTTGGTCGACCGACAACGTCTTTACGTAATCATCAACATTTATATCTGCCATGAGTTCACCTATCCTGTTCATTCTCTAATTTTTGTCTTGGATGAGTGAGCCTGCATATTCACCCTTACCGTTTGTAAATAATGGAAATATTTGACAGACTGATTATTAACAGATATGAGGTGAAAATCAACGGATATTTATGTTTGCTCACTCCTGGCAGTGAAATAATTCTTAAATAAACACAATTATTTATGAAATATGACAGTCAATTATCAGGGTGGTCAGAATTTTTGGGCAGTATGTCCGCCTCGCCAATCCGATAGTTCCAGTGGTGTACGGATCCCTATGGAAAATAATCTGGCAAAAAAAGACGCCTTTTGGTTTTTCATTCATTGGCCGCTCCTTTTGCAATTGATCTTATCGAACACGGGTAAACCCGAGATTGTTAACAAACGTTAAGTTTCGTAATATTCCGCAATGCATGCGTTCCATCCTAAGTGTCGTATGCATTTTCGCCTTTCGGCACGCGTGCCTGGGCGTTTTTTTACGTCCTCTATCGGGCGGCAGGGGTAGTGGCTGCGCCGGATTAACCACATTTGTCATTACACTTTTGCCATTAACTCACCCGAACGCGTGTCTCGTTGGTGATGGTGCTCATTGGCAGTATTCAATTTGCTTCATATCCGGAAATATGCCGTCCGCACTGTCGTAGCTGTGCGTCAATCTGGATCGCATTACAGTATGCAGCAGCATATTCCTTGCATCTCAAACTCCTCTGCGTTATCACAATCGTTATACTTAAGAGCAATAACAATTGAATCAGAAGTTCGTTCAAATAATATAGGCCCTTTTATACACTGGGTCATTTGGGAGACATATATTGAAGCGTTCGACATTCATGGCATTGACCTTATCCTTGGCTTGCACGCCTGCGCTGGCTGCTTATCCGGAACGGCCTATCACCTGGGTCATTCCCAGCCCGCCAGGCGACGGCTCAGATTCCATCGGCCGCTTGCTTGCAGATAAGGTAGGCAGGGCGCTCGGGCAAACAATCGTGGTACAGAACAAACCGGGGGCAGGGGGAGTGATTGGGTCGGAGTCGGTTGCCGGCGCCAAACCCGACGGGTATACCATGATTGTCGGCAATGCCGGCTCGCATGGAATCAATGCGGCTATCTATAGCAAATTGCGCTACGACGTTGTTAAAAGCTTCCGCCCCGTGGGCTTGTTCTGCACAGCAGCCAATGTGTTGGCGGTTCGCCAGGATTTGCCGGTCAGCAATCTGAAAGAATTTGTCGCCTACGTAAAGAACAGCAAAACCTCGCTGAATTATTCCTCAGGCGGTATCGGCAGTTCGGCTCATCTTTCTGCAGAATTGTTCAAGAGTCTTGCCGACGTGCCGTTGGTTCACATTCCGTATCGTGGCGCAACACCGGCGGTTCAGGCCGTGCTATCGGATGAGGTGGTTACCATGATTGGCAATTTGCCCCCGTGGCTAAGTCAGATCAAGTCGGGCAAGGCCAAGGCGTTGGCGGTGACCACAAAGGAGCGTGTGCCAGAGCTGCCCGACGTACCGACACTGGCAGAAACCTATCCGGGATTTGAAACGGTAGCGTGGTTTGGCTTGCTGGCGCCGGCCGGAACGCCAAATGAAATAATAGAAAGCGTGAACAAGCAAATCAACGTGGCGCTGGCATCTGCAGAAATTCAGGAGCGGCTTAAGGCAGTCAGTTGTGCGCCGGCCGGTGGCACGCCCGAGGAGTTTGCCGGGCGCATCCGCAATGATGTCAGTCGTTGGAAAAAACTGGCCCAGGAAAAGAACATCAAGGCCGATTGATACGATGCTTGCGGTCTGGCAGCAGTAGTGCAGTCAGACTGCCAGCAACGTTTCAATGCCAAACGGCACAGGCTTGAAGGGATGGGCGCTTATCAATTGCATGTCGGGCTCCACACCCAGGCCAGTACGGTTGGGAACATGGTATTTGCCTTTTTCCAGCGTCGGGTGTTGCTGCCCGACCAGCGCATCATATAGCGGGCTTTCCTCGAATTGTAATTCGAGCATATGGGCCTTGCTGGCGACACAAGCGACATGCAGCGATGCGACAGTGCACACCGGACCGGTCGGATTGTGGGGGGCGAACAGCACATCGTGTGCGGCAGCCATTTCTGCAATTGCCAGCATATGGGCCGGACCGCCGCAATACTTGATATCGGGCATGACCACATCGAGCAGTTTTTCACGAATCTGCATCTCGAAGGAAGCGACGCCAACCTGGGTTTCTGCTGCTGCAATGAGTACGTTCTGTTCATTGGCGCGAGCCTTGATTGTGCGCAGCGAATCCCAGTTGTCATAGGTTTCTGCAAGAGGACATTCAAACCAGTGCAGGCCAACTGCCTGCAATTGATCCAGTACATCAAGCGCGCTTTTCTCGTCGAAACGCCAGTGACAATCCACCATTAATCTGGCTTGAGGTCCAACGGCTTCACGGATGGCATACAGGCAATCTACCCCGTGTTGGATCAACTGGTCAGCTTCTCCTGCAGCGCATGCATCCGGTGTGACGCCGTCAAAGGGCGCAGCCTTGAATCCCGAGAAGCCTGCAGCGGCAGCTCTTCTGGCTGTGGCGGCAAAGCCTGCCGGCGTGCGCTCGACCGTGGCGCGATTAATGTTTGCGTATACTGAAATTGCTTTTCGTTGCAGCGGGGCAAGCACGGCATGTAGTGGCACAGCATCCTGCTCGGCACGAATCGTCCAGAGCGCCTGGGCCAGGGCGCTGAGCACCGCATTGGACACCAGTCCGCCAGGTAGCGAGGCTGACGGTCGCAACTGTGCAATGGCCGCTTCTACCGTCATGCCTACCAGCGGCTGACCATGCAACTGGGTCGCGGTGTGAAGGGCCATTTCCCAGCCGTTAAGCGAGGCTTCTCCCCAGGCCCGGCTGCCATCATCCAATTGAACGAGAATGAAAAACCAGTTTGTTTTTGGGGAAACATTGAACGGTACAGCAGTGACGGACGCGATCGTACTCATATTTGTTCAGGCATGCCAGTAGGATGGATTGGAATCTTCATTGCTCAGCAGGACAGGCGGCTTTCCGGAAAAAGTGTTATTTCAGATGTTATCAACAGCAATATCCTGGAAGTCATAATCATAATGCAGTTCGAAGTGGGAGGGCGCAGGATTGTAAGTATGTCAATGTGAAACATTAGGCTTGTGATTTTCCGGTAAGCTATGGTGCAGCATCGATGCACCGAAATTATAAAAAGGAGTATTCAAATGAAAATGATGACATATGTGGTAGGCGCAATGTGTGTCGTGGCGTCCTTGCAAGCCTATGCGGCAGAGCCGGTAAAGCCGGCGCATCAACACGCCGCATCAGTGTGCAAGCATGTGCAGGACACGGCAGAGGCTACATTGCAGGCGCGCAAGGGTGGTCACAATGACAGGGCCGGGGACAAGGCCAAGCTGGGCAACAAGAGTAATGATCCGATGTTTACGTATGCTATTGATGTTGCGTACGATAGCGACGTTAACAAGACAGGTATCGGAAAGGAAGCGTACGACTATTGCATGTTGCACAAGGCAGGCGCTTGATCTGGTCCGGGTTGTTGGTGTATGAAATCCTGGATTCAGGCACTTGTTGTTATCGCCAATAGTGTTGCAAGCCATTCAATGGCGCTTCGGTTTGGTGCAAATGTCGCACCAAACCGGTGCTGGCGCTGCATATTGTCGTGTCGTTGATGTTCTACCTCGATTCTATAACTTGTCTTGGCCCTTTAATTTGCCATGTTCCTGTAATACTCTGCGTACCTGGGTGATTAACGGCGCGTCGGTGAGGGCCGTTGCCCATCTTCTGGTCCCACAATATCGTACATAAAAACTAATAGGCTGAACAATAGTGCAGACGCAATAACGATCACCGATTGCGTCTTCTGTACCCAATTTCTTTGCCGGCCAAAAGGTGTCGTTGCCGTTGGCCAATGCCATTGCTTCCAGTCTTTGGCGCTTTGTCAATAAAACGGGCACAAGTTTTGCTTTATCAATGATGAGATACGCCCAGCACTGCGCCCGCATGCGAGCAGGCTGGTCGATCCCGGACACAGGTGTTTAACACATATGTGAATGCTTTGGGCACCGCCGCAAAGCCTGTCTGTAACTGGAGAAATAAGTATGAACAAGAGTCTGTTGTCGGGATTGGTGCTGACCGCTTTCGCGGGCCTGGCGCAAGCCGAAACATCGGTGCAACTGTACGGGTTGGTTGATGCCGGTGTGGGATATTCACAAAAGAAGGTCACCTATGGTGACAGTTGGGTCAAGACCCGTGACATCGGCCTGGTCGATGGCATTGGCGGCACCAATAACTGGGGCTTGAAAGGCAATGAAGATCTGGGCAATGGCACCAGCGCCATTTTTCAGTTGGAAAGCGGCTTTAGCCTTGGGACCGGTCGTTCTCTGTCCGAAGATACGCTGTTTAGCAGGCGCGCGCTGGTGGGGTTAACAGGGGCAGACTGGGGTACAGTGATGCTGGGCCGCCAGTTTAACGTGGCCGATGATCTGCTATCCCCCCTGGATCCCTTTGGTACCAATTTCGGACAGGCCGGTGTCACAGGCGGTGCGTTTGGCGATGCTGTCTCGGCCAATATGTCCGACTCGGTAAAATATATGAGCCCGGTCTGGAGCGGCTTTCAATTCGGAGTGGGATTTTCCGGGCGTAATCAGAAAACGGAATACAGCAGCGGCGCCGGGCGCAGTGTAGATAGAGACACTTCTAACTGGATTACCGCGGGGCTGTCCTATACTAATGGTCCCTTGACCGCAGCCGCAGCTTATGACAGGTTTCGTAGTGACCTGACACTGGGGGATCAACATGAAAAATCCACCAGCAATATGTGGAATGTTGGTCTTACCTATGATTTCAGTGTGGTCAAGGCGCACTTGATGTATGGCCAGACCCGCGGTGCTCTGCCAGCGTCAGGCTTGTCGTCAGGACTGATCTATTCACTGGATACCGCATTTGCTGATAGTGGTTATCCGGCATTACTCAGCAGTACCAGTGGATATCGTCAGCAGGCATGGCTGGCCGGACTGACGATTCCGGTTGGTGACGCTGGTAAAGTCATGTTGTCCTATCAGGGCAATCATGTGAAAAACTCGGACAGTGTGTTCGACAAGGCGCGCGGCAGCCTGCATATTGGCAGCCTCGGATATAGTCAGGATTTGTCCAAACGTACCACGCTCTATGCCGTTGCGTCTTACGGCAGTGGCAATGTGCGGTTTGATGCGTTGGACGATAAGGTCAAGCTTAAATCCACATTAATTGCTGCAGGAATACAACACCGCTTCTAAACGATCATCCAAAATGTCGTAAAAAAGCCTGATTGATGCGAAAAAGCGACATCTTTCAGGCTTTTGCTATTGCGGTATTTTTCTGGTGTCACCGGGTGCTTCTGCACTGAGTGCGCCGTCATGCCTGCTATCGCGCCGGCTACGCGCGACATCTCCATATACATGCTTCCGAAGCTTTTTTCCTTTACATGGATCAAGGCGATGAACAGCTCCTCAAAAATACAATACTTCTCAAGCTGCTTCCGTAACCCTTTGATTCAAAAAGATAAGTGGGCCCGTATGCAGTGGTTTGTCAACATGGTTGGCGTGTTTGCTCTTTACGTACAGGCAAACACGACAATCATGGTGTCGAGCTACCGGTTAATCCGGTGAAGCTGGCCGGTGTCATACCGCTAGCCCAAAGGTGTTGAAGTAATCCGGTACGCCGGAATGAAATTTGTAAATGGAGTATTCAATATGAAAAAGGCATTGCAATCTATCGTGCTGCTCGGTGCAGCTACCGGTGTGGCGCAAGCTGCAACTTCTGTCACGCTGTACGGTCTGGTTGACGGCGGTATCGGTTATACCAAGGCCAAAATTACGCAAGACGCGACCAAGTTCAAAGGTGAAAGCTGGAATGAAGAACGCAACGTTGGCATGATTAACGGTATTCTGAATGGCAACCGTTGGGGCCTCAAAGGCACTGAAGATCTGGGTAATGGTACCAGCGCCATTTTCCAACTGGAAAGCGGCTTTGATCTGGGTAATGGTCGCTCCGCACAAGATGGTCGCCTGTTCGGTCGCAAAGCCATTATCGGTCTGACCGGAGATAGCTGGGGTACATTGACCCTGGGTCGCCAATACAACGTGGCCGACGACGTGGTTTCTGGAATTGATCCTTTCGGCACTGGTGTTCTGCAGGCCGGTGTTGTTGACGGCGCATTCGGTGATTCTCCTTCTGCCCGTATGGACAATTCTTTCAAGTATATGTCGCCTGATTTCGGCGGTTTTAAATTCGGTATTGCCTATTCTGGCACTCATAACAAGAAGTCCTCTGAAGAAGGCAGCATTGAGACAGAAAACCGTGATACATCCAACTGGGTCTCTGCCGGTCTTGGCTTTAATAATGGTCCTGTCACTGCCGGTCTTTCCTACGACCGATTCCGCACCGATATTCGTGTTCGCGGACTTGAATTTAATCCATTGACAGGTCGCAATGAGCCTTTTGACACGAAAACCAAAGACACCACTCATATGTGGAACCTGTTTGGCGCCTATGACTTTGAAGTCGTCAAACTGCACCTGGGTTATGGTCAGATCCGCGGTGCCGTCACCAATGCTGCCGGTGTAAGTAGTGTTGGCCTGAATGGTAAATTGGCTGGTTTCACAGAAGTAACGAATCCCGCCAGTGACGTTTTTGGTTTGAACTACACACAAGCCAACGGCTTCCGTCAACAGTCCTGGATGGTTGGCCTGAGTGCGCCTGTGAGCGACACTGGTACCGTCCTGTTCTCATACCAGGGCAATACGTCTAAAAATAAAGCTGACACATTTGATGGTATGAAAGGCAAGCTGAATATTTTCAGCCTGGGCTATGTACAAGGCCTGTCCAAGCGTACCCGCGTGTATGCTGCCGCTTCTTACGGTGTAGGCAAAATGAAGTTTGATGAGTCGCTCCACAGGGGTAACGTTAAACTGAAATCCACGCTGATTGGCGTGGGTCTGCAACACCGCTTCTAATGATATGCATCGCCTGGCGATGTTTTCATAGAGCAGAAAAAACCACCCTTCGGGGTGGTTTTTTCATTGCTGCACAATTGCGTTCTTTACTGGTTTCCGCAGTATCGCTGCATTCCTAATTAGCCTTTGGGCGTGTCTTTTGATTGCGCTGGGGATTTGGCCGACGTACCTTCAGAGGATGGCTTGTCCGCCTGGCTCGCCGAGTCCTTGAGTTTTGTAAACGCCTCGTCCAGATTTTTGTCCGCCTGCGCCAGTTTGTCGCGCGTCGATTGCATCCAGGCTTGATCGTCGCTCAGGCGTTTGTTGCTCTCGGCCAGCATGCGTTCCACTTCTGCCGGCTGCGGCCCGCCAGTACCCACTCTGGTTTTCACCATAAATGCGGGCGACAGTACTTCCCTGAAATGGGCTTCATTGATAGGAAGCTTTGTCTCAGGCAATTTATATTTCTGTAGCGCCTTGTTATACAGTTCACCGGCCTTGTCATAAGGAAAGTCTTTGGGTTTGAAGCCGTTGGCGCGCGCTTCGGTCACAATGGCTGAAGCAAAACTGTGGCCTACACGGAACGGGATCTGATGTTCCTTTTGCAGGGCTTCGGCCAGTTCCATGGACGTCGTCCAATCGTCTTCCAACTCCTCAAGAGAACGTTTTGCATTCACATTGAGCGCTTTCAGAACAGTATTGACGTTGTCGACCATTTTGATCGCTTGCGGAAAGAGCCCAAGGTCGTCCCATGACGATTTATAGTCGGTCATGCCTGTGGTCACGTTATGGGCACGGAATATGACGGTTTGCGCCAGACCGACCACATTGGATGCGGCTTCGCGAGCGCGCATGATCACGCCGGGATTGCGTTTTTGCGGCATGGCGCTACTGGTATAGGTACTGCCTTCGTCCAGCAGTAACCATGGACGGGTCTGATGATATTGGGTGTGAATGTCCTGCAGCAGGGCGCCCAGGCGAATGGCCGAAGACGAAGGAATGCCCGTGGCTTCCAGGGATACATCGGACGGCGCGACCTGACTGGAGTCCAGGGAGTTTTCAATAATGCCGTCAAAGCCCAGCAGGGCAGCCATGCGTTCGCGATTCAGCGGCCAGCTTGAATTGGCCAGCACTGCCGTGCCCATGGCGGACAGATTCATGCGTTTGTATAGTTCGTGAACACGCTGGGCGTCCCGGGCAAAAGAGGCTTCGTAGGCAAGCAGATAATGCGCATAGCTGATGGGCATTGCCTGGACGCCGTTGGTATAGGCCGGCACAATGGTATTGACGTTCTTGGCTGCGGCCGCAAGCAACGCGGTTCGCAATTGGTTCAGCGCGTCCGAATAGTCCAGCACCTGATTGCGCAGTTTGGCCATCCGGTAAGTTGCATACATATCCTGGCGACTGCGGCCGGTATGAATCAAAGAGGCATCCGGGCCAACTTCATCCGTGATGATTTTTTCGATTTGAAGGACATCTTTGGGTCGTTTGCCGTCAGGTTTTTCTGATTGTGCCAGCGAATAGGCAACGCCGCTGGCAAGCTTTGCGCCCATTTCAGGTTCAACAATTTTCTCCTCAGTCAGCATCACAGCTGAGGCCTTGTTGATTTTTCCAATCCAATAGAATTGGTCTTCCTTTTCATCATTCTTGCTGGTGGCCTTGCTGGAGACCGGCTTGGCTATGGCGCCTGCCTTGATGGCCTGCTGCTCGCATTCTGCCGTTGTCTTGCAGGGCAGCTCGCCGGTATTGGCCGCATGGGCCAGTGTGGCAGCCAGGCTGAGCGCCACGATCGCCAGCGCCTGGGGTTTCAAACGAAATAGGTCATTGTTCATGCTGTTGTCTCCTTGATTTAATATTGGTTACTGCTGGCTCTTGTGGCCATCGTGAGCGGGTTGCCCGGTTGACGGCAACCAGAAGTTGCTCCTGGCCTGTCGTCGGCCGTGTTCCGGGCCTTCATGGGCGGGGGTGTTGCTACTCAGGCAAAAAACCGTTGACTGAAAGATACCGCTCGCCAGTATCATAGTTGATGCCCATGACCTTGGCGTTGGCAGGCAGACTGGGTAATGTTTTTGCAATTGCCGCCAGTGTTGCGCCGCTGCTGATGCCAACCAGCAGCCCTTCCTGCGTAGCCGCACGGCGGGCATAATCCAGTGATTCGGGGACCTCAACCGAGATTGTGCCGTCAAGCAGGCTCATGTCCAGATTAACAGGAATGAAGCCGGCGCCAATGCCCTGCAGCGCATGCGGCCCGGGTTCGCCGCCAGCTATGACAGCAGAGGCGGCAGGTTCAACGGCAAGCACTTTCAATTGCGGCCACTGTTTTTTCAGGGTGCGGGCGATACCGGTAATATGGCCGCCGGTACCAACAGCGGTAATCAGAAAATCCAGCCCTTCAGGAAAATCGTCGAGAATTTCCTTTGCTGTGCGCTCGGCATGCACCTGTGGGTTGGCCGGGTTGTCGAACTGCTGTGGAATCCACGCGCCAGGTGTTTGTTCAGCCAGTTCGACAGCGCGCGCAATGGCGCCTTTCATTCCTTTTTCCTTGGGGGTCAGGTCAAACTGGGCGCCATAGGCTTTGATCAGGCGACGTCGTTCTATACTCATGCTTTCAGGCATGACAAGAATAAGCTTATAACCTTTGATTGCGGCCACCATGGCCAGGCCAACGCCCGTGTTGCCGGAGGTGGGTTCGATAATGGTCGCACCCGGTTTAAGTGCACCGGACTGTTCGGCCGCTTCGATCATGGACAGCGCAGCGCGGTCTTTCAGGGAGCCGCCGGGATTGAATCGTTCTGCCTTGATCCAGACTTGCTGCTGGCCGGGGAACATACGGGAAAAACGAATATGTGGAGTCTGACCAATAGTGTCAAGTACGGATTCTGCTTTCATGAAGTCGGATAGGTAGTTAAGGGAGAAAAAACCGAATATAGCATACTGTCTGTGCTGCGGAACACCAGGTTTGCCCGGGCACACGGCCATGCCTGCGATCGCGCTGTAGGTTGGCCTGCAGTGAAGGGCAAAGCACTTTTTACTGTCAAACTGGTCGCCGCAGGCACATCGGGCACGGGGGCTTCATCTAAAAAAAAAAGGCATCTGACTGCTGGCTGACTCTATGACATCTGTCATCCGGCCATTGCGCGAAACGCCTGTTGCTTGGCGCTCGGATGATCCTGCTATACTACAAACGGAATAGAAAAAAATCGTATTGCAAGACAAGTCGTGTTAAGAAAAAAGGTAGCGTGGGCAGTCCGAGTTACCCTAAAAGCGAATATCGCGGCGTATCACAATCGTTATCGATGGTGGGATCGAGCATCGGTTGACCGGTTGCGGGTACAACGGAAACGAACGAGGATATCGGCAATGGCATCAGATCTGGAACTGATAGGAAGGCTGGTCATGTCTGCGGTGCTGGGCAGTGTTATCGGCTTCGAACGGGAGCGATTATCCTGGGCGGCAGGGCTGCGAACACATATGCTTGTGTGTGTGGGATCGACGCTGATCATGATCGTTTCCATATATGGGTTTTCAGATTCTTTGGGGGAGCATGTCACCCTTGATCCATCCCGGGTAGCTGCACAGGTGGTTTCCGGTATTGGTTTTCTGGGGGCGGGCGCCATTCTTGCGCGCGGGCAGGTGATTCGCGGTCTGACCACCGCAGCCAGCGTATGGTCGGTTGCCGGCATCGGGCTTGCTGTAGGGGGCGGGCTGTATATTCCATCCATTTCGGCGACGATTATCATCCTGCTGATACTTGCCGGCATCAAGCCGCTGGAAAAACGCTTTATCGCCTACCACCAGCGGCGCCATGTCACTATCGAGGTCAAGCGCGGGCAACTGACACTGAGCACCTTTAACCAGGCACTTGGTATCAGTGCAAATCGGGTCAAGCAATTTATTGTGCAGCCCTCTGAAAAAGAAGAATACGATAAGGTGTACGTTGTCTTTTCCAGGATGTCACCGCAGGAATACGGATTGATTCGCAAGAAGTTCAACGACATTCCGGGTCTTGAATCCATTTCCGAAAGGGCCTCCGATGAGGAGATCGATCCGTACTCCTGGTAACGACACGCTGACACCAAATTAGACGCGCACGCTCATTCAAATGCAATATGCAGTAGGTGTCAGGCGGCGATCGGCACCGGCCGGGCACGCAGCTCATACAGCGTAATGCCAATGCCGCTGGCGCAGATGACTGCGATGCCAAGCCAGGTGATGCCATCGGGAAACTGGTTCCATATCAACCAGCCTAATGCTGTTGCGCTGATAATTTGCAGATAGACAAAGGGTGACAAGAGCGACGCCGGCGCCTGGCGATATGCCTGAATCTGCAACAAATGACCCAGGCCGCCTGTAATGCCGGTAGACAAAAGCAACAGCCACTGTTTCAGGTCCAGCACTGCGAGCACCTGCAGCACTTCGTCGATGGTAAACAGCGTATATATGGTCAGCACGACGGTGCCAAACAGTCCGCTCCAGATCAGTGTTGTAAATGGATTGTCGCCGGCCAATCGCCGGTTGGCGATAAACTGCATGGAAAAAATCACGGCATTGGACAACCCGAAAAATACCCCTGTAGGATCAAGCCCGCCTGATGGACGGATCACAATCAGAATGCCAAGAAACCCTACGATGGCGGCAATCCACCGAGAAAGCATGGCCTTTTCCTTGAGTATCCACGGCGCGACCGCAAGAAGAATAAGCGGCGCAATAAAATTTATCGCGGTGGCCTGCGCCTGGGGCAGGTAGCGTAACGTCGTGAAAAACACCATGGTGGAAGTGAGCATGAACACGCCACGCAGCAGTTGTTCCACCGGTTTTTTGGTTTTCAGAATCTGCCAGCCCCTGGCCGGTATGATAATGGACGCCACCAGAATCAGATGCACCGAATAGCGCACCCAACACAGTATAAGCAGGGGGACGCCAACAGACATCAACCATTTACCGGTGGCATCCAGCATGGACAGCACCGACATCGCCACCAGCAGGGAAAGGATTCCGGGCAGGGGGCTGGATATTGGCAAAGTCGGCTGATTCATGTGATTCCGAAGGCTGCAGGCCGGGGCTGTCACGGGTGCAGTGTCCGGCAAAAGGTATTGGAGTAAATCCAGACTCTTATGGTAGAGGATTTACCCTGACAACACCAGCGTATGTGGTTGCCGGTTGTGCTTTCCGACTCCGAGTGTTGTCATTATCACAATTGTTGACCTGTTCTGGCGATATCAAACGGCAATGTAAAGTGAGACATGGGCACGCCATGCAAGGACCGCAGCATGATGCGCGATGATGCATGGTGGCGATCCGTGGCCGTCTTCTATAACCTGGCCGACGCTTCAAGCGCGCGGCGCCCTGTACAATATCATGCCAGGTTACGTGCCGATGGCCCGCTGTTCATCAGGCATTGCCCTGAACAGCCAGTCGTGTCCGGCTGCGTGTACGCAGGAAATACCAGATTGATACGGCCATCAATGTGCCCAAGAGCACCATCTCAAGCTGGACGCTGGCATTGAAAGCGTGCTGGTAGTCATGCCCCTGCAGCAGCGACTGAGAAAACACCACGCCCAGCAGCGCTGGTCCAAAGCCCATTGATGCCTGTTGTATCGTCGACAGCATGGCGCTGCCTGAACCGGCCTGGTCTGGCGGAATCTGCGACATACCGATGCGGTAGAAGGCACCGACAATAAATGCCTGCCCGATACCGATAAACAAAGATGGAATCGTCAGCGACAGCAGGTTGGGGGCGGGCCAGACTTGCTGCAATACCCAAAGCAGGATGAGCAGACCCGGAATGACCATTGCGCAACCCAGTATAAGCGTCGGGAGCAATCCTATGCGGGCTACCACGCGGGTGCTCAGTAGCGAGCCCACGAAAAAGAAGATGCCCAGCGCAATAAATGAATTGCCCGATTGCAACGGCGTCAGCCCGGCGCCGGCCTGTAGCGTGAGCGCCAGCACGAACATGAAACCGCTCCAGCAGGCGAAAAACAGGATGGCAGTGAAAAAGCCGAAACGAACGGTGGGCAGACGCAGCAGGGAGGGGGGCAGCAAAGGCAGGACACCGCGGCGTTCCTGACGGACTTCTGTTTTCCACAGTGCGACGGCCAGCGGTATTGCGCAAGCGAGCGCTGCCAGGCATAGCCAGTTCCAGTGCATTGAAGGTCCGAGCGCGACGGGAAGCAGAATACTGATAATGAGCAATGCCAGTAAGAGTGTTCCCGGGCCATCGATGCCTGCCGGATTCTCCCTGCGCGTTTCAGGGATGTGGCGTGACGATAAAAACAGCACGGCCGCACAAACGGGTAAATTGATCAGAAAAATACTGCGCCATTCCGACCCTGCGATATTGGCATGAACCAGGAGGCCGCCCAACACTTGCCCGATAATAAATGACAGTCCGCCTATGGAACTGTACAGCCCAATGGCGCGGGAGTGTGAGTGGCCCCTGAGGCAGACGTGGATTGTAGCCAGTATTTGCGGCACCAGCAGGGCGGCAGCGACGCCTTGCAGTGTACGGGCCAGCAGTAGTAGCGAAATGCTGGGTGCAATACCGCAAAGCAGTGATGAAATACCAAAGAGCAGTACGCCGATATTGAAAAGGCGCCGGCGTCCGTACATATCGCCCAGCCGGCCTCCCATTGCCAGCATCACGGCGAAAGCTACGCCGTATACCGCGACCATCAGCTCAAGCTCATACTCGGTTGCGTGCAGGGAGCGGGCAATCGAGTCCAAGGCCACGTTGATAATGGAAAAGTCTATTTGTGGCAGGAACATGCCCGCCAGCAGGACGGACAGGCCGGCGTTGTTCAGGCGGCTGGTATCTTGCGGTGCATCCGACATCATAAAAAATCCTGGAAAAATATCATCGATGAAGTATTATGAGTATGTTTTTAGAGTGGCACCAGAGCCTGTTTAGCCTGGTATAAATTGTGTAGGTCTGAGCAGCTTGAGCGGCCGTGCAGCTGCAGGGTCTCTGGTCAAAGCAATGCAATTGTGGTTGCAACAGGAAGTTGATTGACCGGGCGCAGGCGAACAAACGCGCTTGCGTTATCACGTTTGTAAAAACCGTTGCAACAGTGCTGCCCAAATGGCAGGAGTGAAAATGAAATTGACTGACAGCATGACCGCCGTTATAACGCATGAGGCAGCAGAGAGCTGGAAAACACCTATTGACGATAGGGTAGATCGGGCGATGGAGTTGGGCATGTTTCTGCGGGCCCGACGTGAAAGTCTCGATCCGCGCCGCCTGGGGCTACCCAGATACGGGCGTACTCGCACGCCGGGGCTGCGCCGCGAAGAAGTGGCGCAACTGGCTGAGATCGGTATCACCTGGTATACCAAACTGGAACAAGGGCGTCCCATACGCGTATCGCCCAAAGTGCTGCAGGCTGTCGCATCTGCACTACAGTGTACCGATACGGAAACGCGTTATATCTTTACCCTGGCAGGTCTGGCCAGCCCGGCCTCGGCCGTGTCCGGGAAAATCTGCCGCATGATGCCAAATGCCATACAAACCATTTTGGACCAATTGCATCCTTTGCCGGCCATTGTGCAAAATGCCAGATATGACATTGTTGCCTTTAACGATGCCTTCTGCCGGATGATTGACCGCGACCTGAATCAGGTTTGCCCCGAAGATCGCAATTGTATTTATCTGACCCTTACCGATCCGCAGATCAGGCAGGTCACGCAGGACCTGCCGGAGACGATCACACACATGGCGGCACGGCTGCGAGCGCAGATGGCCGCGCATCTGGGAGATCTCGCCTGGGAACGCTATTTGCAGCGTTTGCTTGCCTGTTCCTCTGAATTTGCCGAGATCTGGAACCAGAACCGCGTGTGCGCCACGGTGGATCATATCGTGCGCTACAAATATGCCGGTCTTGGCACGCTGGAAGTATTGCAGACCAATTGGTGGAGCATGCCGATGGCCGGCGAGCGTCTGCTTGTTTACGTGCCTATTGACCAGGCGCACCACGCGCTTTTATCCAAAAGGATGCAAACTCATGCTGCCTGAACCGGTGAATCTGTCGCGCTTTGACCCACAGACCCTCAGGTTATTTCTGCTGGCGGCACGTTCGCTGAATCTGACCCGGGCTGCGCAGGATGCGCATATGACGCTGTCGGCGCTCAGCAAGCGGATTTCGGAACTGGAAAAGCAGATCGGCTGCGAGCTGTTTATCCGCAGGGCAAGGGGGTTGGAGCTGACGCCCGCAGGTCATGCATTGGTCGAACATGCGCAACTGGTTATTGCCGCTGTGACGCGGCTCACTTCAGACATGAGTGCATATTCAGCCGGTCTGCGTGGGCAGGTGCGGATCTGGGCCAATACTTCATCTGTGATTCAGTTCCTGCCAGGGGATCTGGCCGCATTTTCCAGAACGCATCCGGCGATCAGGCTGAGCCTTGACGAAAAGCTAAGTCATGAAATCATTACTGCGCTCACGCAGGAAAGAATTGATATTGGCATTTTTGCTGACAACATTCCCAGTGGCCAGGTAGAGAAATATTTCTATCGTCATGATCAATTGGTGGTGCTGGTGCCACGCGGACATCCGTTAGGAAAACACAAGCGGATTCGCTTTGCGCAGGTGCTGGACAATGACTTTGTCGGCCTGTCCGATGGCAGTTCGTTGCAGGTGCGCATGCAGGATGCCGCTTTGGCTGCCGGCAAAACACTTCGGTTGCGCGTTCAGGTCAGCAGCTTCGACGCAATCTGCCGGATGATTGAAGCAGGGTTGGGGGTCGGTTTGTTGCCGCTGGAAGCGGTTCGACCGGAAATTATCGGGAAGGGGCTGCACGCGCTGGCGCTGGATGACGACTGGGGTCAACGCACCTTATATGTCGGCGTACGTAGCGCAGTTGGTCTCAAGCCCGATGCGCAGCGATTGCTTGACTTTCTGAAGCAGGCCCATCTTGCGGGATGATCGCTGCAGATACGCCTGTCCGCGGCAGTGACGGGGGACGGGTCAGGTCTGCACGCGCACTGCCATAATGAATATCGGCACATAAATATTGGCATATGAGTATCTGCTTATGGTTAATTGCATATGAGGATACGCCGAATAATGCATTGCCGAATTACCCATTTGCGCTGCATAAAAGCCCCGTGTGTAGGCATTCCAGCCTTTCATTTGCGGGCAAAATTGCGGCCAATCCGCTACCGATGGCCTCCTAGCCTTGAAAATCTGGAAAGGGTCATCATCAAATTACCAATTTTCAAAAGGGCAAAATCCGGTCATGATGGCGAAAACCCATATTGAATAAACAGGTAATACATGTCGAAACCGCTGGATGGAATCAAAGTACTGGAGCTGGGACAGCTTATTGCCGGACCCTTTGCCACCAAGATGCTGGCCGAGTTCGGCGCAGAAGTCATCAAAATTGAACCGCCCGGTACGGGTGACCCGCTAAGAAAATGGCGCTTGCTGCACGAAGGGACGTCTGTCTGGTGGGCGTCGCAGTCGCGCAACAAGAAATCGGTCACGCTCAATTTACATGAGCCGGAAGGCCAGGATGTCATACGCCGGTTGGTGGTTGATGCAGACGTGATTGTGGAGAACTTTCGCCCCGGCACACTGGAAAAGTGGAATCTGGGTTTTGAGGCACTCAAGCAGATTAATCCACGGCTGATCATGCTGCGCGTATCAGGTTACGGACAGACGGGCCCCTATAAAGACCTCCCGGGCTTTGGTGTGGTGGGCGAGGCGATGGGCGGCCTGCGCCATTTGAGCGGCGAACCGGATCGACCTCCGGTGCGCGTGGGTATTTCTATTGGTGATTCGCTCTCTGCCTTGCATGGCGTGATCGGTGTGCTGCTGGCCTTGCGGCATCGTGATCAATTCAATGGCGCCGGCCAGATGGTGGATGTTGCCTTGTACGAATCCGTGTTCAATATGATGGAAAGCACCATCGCCGAATATTCGGTATTTGGACAGGTGCGTCAGCCGGCGGGCAGCAGCCTGCCGGGAATAACGCCAAGCAATGCCTATCGTTGCGCCGACGATAAATATGCACTGATTGCCGGTAATGGCGACAGCATATTCAAACGGCTGATGTCCCTGATCGGACGAGATGACATTGGGGAGGACCCGGCATTTCAATATAATGACGGGCGTTCAAAGCAGGCCGACTATATAGACGGCGTGATCGGCCAATGGACGGCGCAGCATACGCTTGAACAGGTGCTTGAGCAACTGCATGCGCACCGTATACCTGGTGGGCGCATTTATGATGCGGCCGATATCGCTAAAGATCCGCATTATCATGCGCGGCAAATGCTCATTGAAGGTGAGCTTGAAGATGGCACACCGGTAACCTTGCCTGGAATCCTGCCCAAATTGAGCGAAACCCCGGGCGATGTGCGACGACGAGCGCCGGTGCTGGGGCAGGACACCGAGCAGATCCTGGATCAGTTGGGCATTGACGCCGCAACCCGTGACGACTGGAAGGCGCGAGGCATTATCTAAGGCGCAAGGCCATGACTGCGGCCAAATAATTAATTTCGGCCGTCATTCCGGCATAGCCAGGCATGCAATTTATAGACGCGCAGCGCGTCAGGAGCAAGAGATGAAAAAACTGTTTATTCAGGAAGTCGCCCCAAGGGACGGGTTTCAGAACGAAGCGCGGTTTATTGAAACGGACGACAAGATTGCTTTTATTGACCAGCTGAGCCAATGCGGCTATGCCAAAATAGAAGTGACTTCGTTTACGTCTCCCAAGGCCATTCCGGCCCTCAAGGATGCCGAGGCGGTAATGCACCAGATCCGCCGCAATCCGGATGTTGTCTATACCGTGCTGGTGCCTAATCTGCGGGGTGCCGAAAGGGCCATGTCCTGCGGTGTGGATGAGGTCAATCTGGTCATGTCGGTGAGCGAAACGCACAATCTGTCGAATCTGCGCATGAGCCGCGAGCGCTCATTTGAACAGCTCGCGGCCGTGATAGGCGAGGTCAGAAACACCAGTACCGCTATCAACGTGTCCTTGTCTACGGTTTTTGGCTGTCCGATGCAGGGGGATGTTGCACAGGACGATGTGCTGGCCTGGGTGGACCGATTCGCACAGTTAGGGGTCGATGGCGTAACGCTCTGTGATACCACGGGCATGGCCTACCCAACGCAAGCGGGCAACTTGTTTGCCGCTGTCCTGACGCGCTTCCCGAATTTGCAAGTGACCGCACATTTTCATAATACGCGCGGCATGGCGCTGGCCAATACCGTGACCGCCTTGCAGGCTGGGGTCGTGCGTTTTGACAGTTCTCTGGGTGGCCTTGGCGGTTGCCCCTATGCGCCAGGCGCCTCTGGAAATGTCACGACCGAAGATATGGTTCATATGCTCGAGCTGATGGGCTATGACACCGGCGTAAACCTGGAGGGCATTCTGGCGATCAGTCGCACGCTTGTGCCGCTGATCGGACATGACGTGAACAGTCAGACGCTTGCCGCGGGTACCCGCATGGCCTTGCATCCGGTACCGGAGTACGTCAGGCAGTTGCAGCAGACGCAGTGAGGCCAGCGCAGGATCAAAATCAATTGCAATGATCGGAACAAAGGTAGTCTGCTCTGATTCCCGAAAAGATAGATGAGTATTCATACAAAACAATGGAGACATACATGAAACGCAAATTATTAACACACACGCTGCTGACACTAGCCGCAAGTACGATTGCTATTACGAACGCAATGGCGCAGGAAGCGGCGTACCCACAGCGCCCCATTTCACTGATCGTTTCAGCTGCCCCAGGTGGCACAACCGATCTGGCGGCACGTATGATTGCAGACCCGCTCAGCAAGGAACTGGGCCAGCCTGTGGTGGTGGAAAACAAACCAGGGGCTTCGGGCGGTATCGCTGCGCAGCAGGTATTGCGCGCCAAGCCAGATGGCTACACGTTATTGCTGCAGTATTCGGGCTACCAGGTTATTACGCCAAGTATAGAAAAAGTCAGCTGGGACCCGGTCAAGGACTTTACGCCCATCGCAAATGTGTTGTCGGCTCCTCAATTGCTGGTTGTCAAAAAAGATCTTCCAGTCAACAGCCTGAAAGAGTTGGTGCAGTACGCCAAAGATAATCCGGGCAAGCTCAATTACGCCTCTTCCGGCACCGGTGCGCTTCAGCATGTGGCAACCGAACAGCTTAACCAGATGGCCGGCATCAAGACAACCCATGTTCCATACAAAGGGACCGGGCCTGCGCTGACTGATTTGCTGGCAGGCGTGGTTGATCTGACCATTACCACGCCGCCACCGCTTTTGCCGCATATCAAATCCGGTGCGCTCAAGGCACTGGTTGTTACAAGCAAAGAGCCATTGCCTTCGCTTCCTGAGGTGCCTACCGCCAGCGCTGCGGGCTACCCGGATTTGCTGGTATCTTCCTGGTTTGCCATGTACGGTCCGAAGGGCGTGCCCAGTGAAGTGGTGCAACGGCTGAATGCTGCGATTGAAAAAATTATGGCGACACCGGAGTATAAAAAGAAAGCTGAAGGCCTGGGAGCGACCGCTGAGTACATGGGTCCGGAGCAGTTGGGCAACTATACTGGCGAGGAGTTGGCCCGGTGGAAAAAAGTGATTGATGCTGCTGGCATCAAGGGTGGAAACTGAGCAAATGACCGATTAACCTGAGCGCGCCGTGAGTGTATTCGGTAGCAAAGAGCGATTACGTTTGCAATGGAATTTTTTAGTGGCCGGGGCATGCATATGCAGCCCCGGCCACTATTGCATATATGATAGCGGCATATTTTTTTACTGATGGGGAGACAGAATTGAAAAAATCCATACTGGCCGTTATGGCGGCATTGGCCTCGGGTAGCGCGCTGGCTGCGTATCCGGAAAAGCCAATTACCATGATCATTCCGTTTCCGCCGGGACAGGCGACCGATACCTTTGCTCGTGCACTTGCCGATGAATTGGGTAAAGCGGTGGGGCAGCCTGTTATCACGGAAAACAAAGCGGGTGCCGGCAGCAATATTGGCATGCAGCAGGCTGTGAGAGCCAAGCCCGACGGCTACACGATTGTGGTAGGCGGCAGCGCCGCGGCCGTGAACCAGACGCTCTATACAAAACCCGGATATAGTCTGCAGGGTGATCTGCAGGCTGTGTCGGGCGTATTTTCTGTGCCTCTGATTTTTCTGGCCAATCCCCAGTCTGGGATTCATTCGCTGCAGGATGTCGTTGACAAATCCCGGGCGGAACCCGAGTCGCTGGCCTATGCCAGTGCCGGCATTGGCGGCACCCAGCATTTGTCGGCAGAAATGTTCCAGGCAGGCACTAATATTTCGCTCAGACATATTCCGTATAAAGGCAGCGGTCCTGCACAAACTGATTTTATCGGCAATCAGGTACCGCTCATGGTCGATTCGGTGACCGCTGCATTGCCTTATATCAAGGACAAAAAGGCCGTGCCTTTGGGCGTGACGACGGCCACTCGCTTAAAGGCACTGCCCGATGTGCCGACAGTGGGTGAGATGGTCCCCGGCTTTGAGGCCATTGGTTGGGCTGCCGTATTTGTACCCAGCCAAACACCCGCAGACGTGGTTGAAAAATTGAACAGTGAAATCGTCAAGGCGCTCAACAGTCCTAAACTGTCGGCCTTTATTGCTGATCGCGGCGCGATACCGATGCCACAAACGACGCAACAGGCCAATGACTTTATCAAGGCCGAAGTGGCCAAATGGGGTAAGGCGGTGAAGGATTCGGGCGCGACGGTCGATTAAGGCAAGGCTGGTTAAGCGAAGGCGCGGTTATATGGCAAGGTGCTGTGCAAATCGATTGGCAGTGCTGCCTGTGCAATAACGCGCCGGCTATCAGCCGGTTTTGCGAAAGGTCAGATTAATGCGGTTTGAACCGAGCAACGGGTGCGGATTGTCTTTAAGCGCCATGACGCCGTGGTAACGCAAACGATCGGGTCCGCCCCAAACCACGATGTCGCCATGAAACAGCGGAATTTTCTCGGGACGATCGCTGCGTTTGAGACCACCGAACTGAAACATGGCCGGCATACCCAGTGAGACTGACACAATGGGGGCGCAAAAATCTGTCTCATCCTTGTCCTGATGCAGGCTGAGCCGGGCGCCCGGCACGTAGCGGTTGATCAGACAGGAATCAGGCGCAAAGCCGGCATAACCACAGTGCTCAGCCGCCTGTCGGGCGAGCGCCAGAAATACATCTGGCATAGCAGGCCAAGGCTGGCCGGTTTCCGGGTCAATCGCCGCATAACGATAGCCTTTGCGATCAGCTGTCCAGCCGGCGGCGCCGCAGCAGGTGAGGGCCACGGACATGGTGTAACCGCCGGGTGTGACCATATGGCGAAATGGCGATTGCCGGCGAATTTGGCGCAACTGCGTCAACACCCTGTCCACATAATCCAGCGCATATCCACGCAATACCCATGCACCGGGTCCCAATTGCAAGTCGGTTGCATCTGTATCGGGTGCGGGCAAGGCATCAGGTGGAAAAAGGGAAATCGTACTCATCATATTGAAGTCAAATATCGCGCTGCACGCAGCGCTACGGAGAAGGCTTGTTGGAAATCGGCATTTCGGCATAAAGCAGGAAGAATGCATTGATGCAATTGAACGTTGCCCCATAGCGCGATGGTGTCGATTCTCCAGGCAATGCCAACTGCTTGCATTACCTGTTCGCTGGGCAGAACGACTTGTTCAAATATAAAAAATGTCCGCGTATAAAAATGCCAGCATATAACGTTGTGGTGTAAATTCCGCGGCCTGCAAACAACGAAGCTGGCTGTTGTTGGCGCCGGCAACACAGGGTTGCGGGGTCTGCCTGCGACATAGCGTTCTGACTGTGGTTTAATGTTTCATCTGCTAAAGCGGGGATAACGCTTTAGCGAGAACAACACAGTAGTGGGTCAACGCTGAGACCGGCTGCCCGGGTTCTGTATAACGGGTGCGCAAGGCAGTTATGACCATATTTGCCATATTGGCCATATTGGCCATTATGGCCGGTCAGCTAGCTGCCATGCTGTTATTTTATAATAATACTGTTTAAATATATAGTACTTTATTTTTGGTTACCCATGTCCGAGCAATCGCCGCACCCATCTTACCTGACAACACCTGTGCTGTTTTTGATGGCCATCGCTTGCGGCCTGTGTGCCGGTGGCAACTATTTCAACCAGCCGCTGCTGCACTCCATCTCCGTCAGCCTGGGCATTACAGAGACCCGCGCAGCACTCACTGTCACGGTCGCGCAGGTCAGCTATGCGCTGGGGCTGCTGTTCATTGTGCCGCTGGGCGACAAGTTCGAGCGCCGGCAGCTTGCGGTGGGGCTGATGGTGCTGGCTGCGATCGGACAATTTATCAGTGGCCTGGCAATCAACAGCAGCATGTTGTTTGTCGGAGTCGGCATGGCAGGGCTGTTTTCGGTTGCCGCACAGGTCCTGGTGCCGATGGCTGCCATTCTGTCAGCGCCATCGCGTAGCGGCCGGGCAGTGGGTATGGTCATGAGCGGCCTGCTTACAGGTATTTTGCTGGCCCGAAGCGTTGCCGGCTTGCTATCAGGTATTGGCGGATGGTCAACCGTTTATCTGGTGTCGGGCGTCATCATGCTTGTCATTGCAGCAGTCCTCTGGCTCAAGCTGCCGTCCTCCCGGAACCCGCAAACCCACGGCTATCTGTCCATTCTCGCGTCATTGTTGACTTTGCTGCGTGAGCAGCCGCGCCTGCGCACCCGCGCACTTATGGGCGGGCTGGGTTTCGCATCGGTCAGTGCGCTGTTTTCCACCATGGCACTGCTTTTGGCCGGACCTGCACACGGTTTGAGTGACGTGGCCATTGGCCTGGTGGGCCTGGCCGGCGTCATGGGGGCCTTGATGGCCTCATTGGGAGGCCGCTTGGCCGATCGCGGCCTGGGCGATACGGTGACTGCCGTCAGCGTTGTGTTGCTGCTGCTCAGTTGGGGCCTGCTATGGCTGGGCCACGATAATCTGTGGTGGTTTATTGCGGGCATGCTGGTGATCGACCTGGCCCTGCAAGGCGTACACATCAATAATCAAACCACCATATTTGCCTTGCTGCCACATGCACGGTCGCGCTTGAATGCGGTGTATATGACCAGTTATTTCATTGGTGGTGCC
Source organism: Advenella incenata (assembly GCF_004217095.1). Taxonomy (GTDB): domain Bacteria; phylum Pseudomonadota; class Gammaproteobacteria; order Burkholderiales; family Burkholderiaceae_B; genus Advenella; species Advenella incenata. The sequence goes on from NZ_SHKO01000004.1 coordinate 197,013, forward strand.
ACTGGATCGACACTGGGTACCGTCGCCTGGACTTATGGCGGATGGGCGGGCACCTGCCTGCTCGGCGGCCTATTGGCGATCATGACAGGTCTGGCCACCTGGGCCGATCGCAAGGTCAAGTCAGCTATCTTGCGTGCTGACCGTACACCGGCAACAGCAACAGAACAATAGAAGCCAATTTTTTATTTATTTTCGATCAAGGGAGACACAAATGAAAATTTTTTACTCAGCCGCTTCGCCTTTTGTGCGCAAGACGATGATCGTTGCCGACGAACTTGGCGTCGTGGACCGAATTGAACGCCTGCCGGCTGCAGCCAGTCCTGTCAAACGCGATCGTAATATTATTCCGTTTAACCCACTGGGCCAGGTGCCAACGTTCATCACAGACGATGAGCAGGTACTGTTCGATAGCAAAGTCATTTGTGAATACCTGAATACCACTTTCAAGGGCAAGCTGTTTGGCGACGACAACACCCGCTTCAAGTTGCTGACAGATCATGCAGTGGCAGATGGCGCCATTGCTGCTTCCTTGTTGGTTCGCTATGAATTACTGGCGCGTCCCGAAGCGTTGCGCTGGGACGAATGGCTGGAGGGCCAGACCGATAAAATCACGACAGCATTGCAATACTTCGAAGACAAGGCGCAGGAACTTTACGATCGAATCGATATTGTTACTATCACGCTGGCATGTGCTTTCGATTATCTGGATTTCCGGTTGCCGGACTACAACTGGCAGAAGCGGTTCCCAGGTCTGAAAGCCTGGTATGACAAATTTTCCGTACGTGAGAGCATTGCCAAAACCAAGCCTCAGTAAAAAGGGTACTGATTAGCGGCAGCCGCTTTGTTCATGACTGTTGCCGTGAATCGATGTCGCGAATCGATACCGCTTATCGATGCCGCAGATGGGTTTACCAAGACCGGTTAAGGATACAGGGGGCGATGCATATTACAGATCGAAGGGCTTTTCTTCAGTTGATGGCGGCAGCGGGCGCTGGCATGTTCGCTCCCGCAGTGCTGCGCGCCCAGCAAGGGATGGAGCAGTTTTATGATCTGCCGGCGTTTGGCAACATCAGCTTTATGCACATCACAGATATGCAGGCTCAATGGAAACCTTTGTATTATCGCGAGCCTGCTGGCCAGGCGGAGATTGATCCGGCAGGCGCAACACCGCCCAACATGACTGGCGATGCGTTGCTGCAATACTACAACCTGATGATTGGTTCGGCCCAGGCCTATGCTTTCAGCAGCGCAGACTATGCGGCCTCGGCAGCCGACTACGGCATGCTTGGAGGGGTGGCGCACCTCGCATCATTGATTGACATCGTCAAGCGCTCGCGCAAGCAGGCGTGGCTGCTGGATGGCGGCAATGGCGCGCTGGAGTCGTCGGCCCCCTGGGCTACGGATGATGGGGCGACAGCAATTGATCATGCGCTGGGCGTAGACCTGGGTTTGGCGGATCGGGTGTATATTCAGGCAACCGTAGCTTCAGAGCACACGGGTCTGACGCAGCCATCAGATTCCAATGTACGGCCATCCGCACAGGGGCGAGCTGCGCACTATCCATGCATTGCACACAATGTATTTGATCCGGTTAACGATAAGCCGCTATGTGCGCCCTATATCCTGCAGAAGCGAAACGGCATCACGGTTGCCATTATTGGGCAGGCCGCCCATAACGAACTGTTTGCCAGGGATGGCTGCGGCGAAAACACCAAGCCAGACGCCAAGGCCAGCGTAAAAGATCAATTGATTATACGTGTGGACGAACACGATTTACAGCGCATTGTTGCTGAAGTACGGGACAAAGGTGCGCAAGCCGTGCTCTTGCTTTCCCGGGCCGGCGTAGATGCAGATTTGCAATTGGCAACCCGTGTTACCGGCATTGATGTGATATTGGGTGGGCGTTCGGGTACCCCATTGCCGGAACCCATTCTTGTTTCCAACAAAAAGGGTAAAACAGCTGTCACCAACGCTGGCGCGCAGGGGCGGTTTCTGGCCGTACTGGATCTGGATATCGGCAAAGGCGGCTTGGTGGATTTTCGCTATAGCCTGTTGCCTGTGGTGGCCGGCTTTGTACAGGCCGACAGCCGCATGGCAAAGCGGGTCGACGATGCCTATGCGACGGCCAATACCAGTTTGTCAGAAAAAATAGCCATGACCGACGGGCTGCTTTACCGCCGGGGCACTTTCAATGGCACCTGGGACGAACTCCTGTTGCAAGCCATGTTACAGCGAAGTGGAGCGCAGATAGCGCTGTATCCGGGATACCGCTGGGGATCGACCCTGTTGCCTGGCGCTGCAATTACCCGTGAAGATATGATCAACCAACTGGCCTTGGGTGAAACACAAATGTGTTGGGGAACGCTGCGTGGCAGGCATATCCATGCCGTGTTGGAAGCCGCCGCTCAAGCGCTTTTCGATGCTGACGCGTACAAGCGCTCGGAACAGGATATGGTGCGAACCGGTGGTTTGCATTACCAGATCGATCCAGACCAGGAGCCGGGCCAGCGTATTACGAACGTAATGGTTGGCAATCAACCGTTGCTGGCCGATGAAAAATATAAAGTAGCCACCTGGGGATTGACCGTGCCTTTTGAATCTGACCAGGTAGCGCCAACCGAGGCCAGCGGGGCGGATGCCAAACCGAAAATAAGCAAGAGCAGGGAAAGTAAAGATACAGTGCAGGCCAACGTGACCACCATTGAATCAGAAGAGATGCCGGCCAGAACAACACTGACCATGCTGGAAGTGCTGGAAAATTATTTGACGCAGCACAAGACGATACCGAAGATGGAAACCTATGAGCCGGAGATCGTCAGGGAGAAGCAGCGGGGTTAGCGTTCACGTTTGGAGGTGAAAATTTACCGGATACGTTTTACTCTTCAATCTTGTTATGCGATTCCTGCAGTGCCTTGTTCTTTGCCCTGGTGTCCCAAACAACCAGTCCAAAGATAAGGTTGCAAATGAGCCATATCATAATAATCATGGTCAGGCCCAGGCCTTCGGCGTCTTCGGTGCCACGGGGCAGGGCGCTGGACTGCGACCCGCGATCAAGCACGCCCATACTGACCATAACCCAGCAAATCATGGCCAGGTTAAAGACGATAAAAAGCCATTTGATAACTTTGCCTGTCAGGGTTCGTTGCGGTTCTTCCAATTGAAATCCGCAAGAGACGCATTTGGTGGCTGCGTCTTCAAGTTCAGTGGTGCACTTCGGGCATGTTTTCATCGGACTGCTCCTGTCTCTATTTTTTGCACATGCAACAGTCCAGGCTGCTGCCGCTTTTATCTGCAGTCTGGCGCCGGCTTCGGTATATCACAGCTATCTCGGTAATTGACCGTCTGCCAATCTATATCCTGTATACAGCAATATAGCAGTGACCGGCATTGCTTGCGAGTAAATTTCTTTGCCGTGCCATCAATGCAATGCCTGATTCGTATGCTCCTGGACCAGGCGCTGTGAAATCGCAACGCGACCGCGAGCCAAAGCACTGCCTTACAGGTATTACATTTGCAAGTATATGCGCCGGCTCGTGTATCACGAGTTGATTTATTACGTATTAGATGCGAATCAGTCGCTTACCCAGGTTCTCGCCCCGATACAGTTGCGCAATGGCGTCGGGCGCCGTGTGCAGACCATCGGTAATGTGTTCACGGTAAGTTAATTTTTTTGCCCTGACCAGCTGTTCGAGCTGCTCAACGTATGAAGCATAGGTGTCCTTGTGGTCGAACAGGATGAAACCCTGCATTCGGGCCCGACGGGTCAGCAGAATACGGTTTACGCGAGGGCCCATGGGCGGTGGATCCCAGCTCGGGATTGAGGCTGTTCCGCAGACAATCACACGAGCGCCGATAGCCAGATGCTGCATGACTGCGTCTGAAATGGTGCCCGCCGTGTTATCAAAATAGACATCCACACCCTCTGGGCAGGCATTTTTGATGGCCTGATCAATATCGTCGGTCTTGTAGTTGATGACATGATCGTAGCCAAATGCTTCATAACACGCTTTGGCTTTTTCAGGTGAACTGGTCAAGCCTACTGTACGACAGCCCATGCTTTTGGCAAGTTGCCCCACGCAAGAGCCCACGCCGCCGGCAGCGGTGGACACCACGACGGTGTCCCCTGGTTTGGGGGAGCCCAGTTTGTCCAGCGCAGTGGCAGCCGTGATGCCGTTCAATCCCAATACACCCAGATACAGGGATGGGGGAAGATCACTGGCGGTTATTTTCTGGACAATCGCCTCGGGTTTGACCGTGGCGTACGATTGCCAGCCGAACCAGCCCATCAAGCGCTCGCCCTTGCTGACTGTTGATACGGAGGATTCGACGACCGTTCCTACGCAAAGCGAACGCATCACGTCACCGACATTCACACTTGCGTAGTTATTGGCATCGGCCAGCCAGCCACGCATCGCCGGATCAACCGACAACCATTCGTTGCGCACCCGTATTTGTCCGGCATCAAGTTCAGGTACCGGCTGCTTTTCCAGTCGGAAATTGTCCGCGACAGGAATGCCTGTTGGTTTGGATATCACCCGGATGACTTCGTTTTCAAGCGTATTCATATATCCCTCTACATTTGTACAATTATCTGTCAGATGATAAAAAACTCAGGTTGGCCGTACTCAGTACCAAGTCTTGCCTATTTGCCTCAATGGCTGGCGCCGCAACGCGGCAGTCCGGAAAAAGGTATTGCCCTTCAGTTCATGGCGCAAGCCCCTTGCCCGGGCAGGGTTCAACGCGGTTAATCATGTATTGCAGATGCTATTGGCCTGTGCTGTTCTGCCATATTCTACCTATGGAAGGGATAGGTAGCGCCGTACAAAGGGAGTTGGGCCTGAATTTTTGGGTACCAAATACTATCTTCCACACAAAAGTCTCGGCGTGCTATTTTTTTAATGCAAGTGTCATGAAGTGGCGGCGGTGATTAAACGTTGCTCCTGGTTCGTTTCTATGGCCGGGCCAGGCATAACGACGATTCAAGCGTCAAGCTCGATAAGCAAGTGCAGCGTCTGCGCGCAAGCTGCTCACAGCCATGTCGACGAATGTTCGAACTTTGGCTGCCGCCTGCCGGTTTTCACGGTGAATGACATGGATAGGCAAGGGCGCTGGTTCATAATCGTGCAGTACGATTTCCAGTTTTCCGCAAGCAAGGTAGGGTGCTATCTGATACGACAGCAACCGCGTAATCCCGAACCCGGCCAGAACGGCTTCGATCGCTGCATCATTTGTGGTGAGTGTCAGTCGCGGTGTCATGCGAACGGCACTGGTCTTGTCCTGATGAACGAAGCGCCATTCCGGAACAGGTGAAATACCGCTGGTTGTAATAATGGTATGGGAGTGCAATTGATCGGGCGTACCCGGTACACCATGGGCAGCCAGGTATGCAGGGGAGGCGCACACCACGGTACGAACCTGGCCGACTCGGATGGCTTTCATGCTCGAATCGGGAAGATGACCAATGCGCAGGCCTGCGTCCAAGCCTTCTTCGATCAGATTGACTACCCGGTCTACAAACAGCGAGGTCACATTTACAGCTGGGTAGCGGCGCAAATAGCGCACGACAATTGGTGTTACAAACATTCGACCAAACAGGGCGGGCGCGGTAATCGCCAGGCGTCCTTGCGGTTCGGCAGTGATGCCCGATACTGCCTCGTCTGCTTCGTCAGCTTCGGCAATCACCCGGCGCGCGTCTTCAAGATAACGGACACCCGCGTCGGTGGTCCTGACGATACGTGTCGTGCGGGTAAGCAAACGCACGCCCAGATGCGTTTCCAGTTCGGAAATGGCGCGAGTGACAGCTGGCGCTGACATTCCCAGGCTGCGGGCGGCAGCAGAAAAGCTTTCGGCTTGCGCTACCGACACAAAGATAGACATGGCTCGCAGACGATCCATATATTATTCCGCTATATGCAAGAGTGAAATGTATTGTACAACTATTCTTCTATATAAAGAAATACAGCATAGTGACGGTGTACGCAGCACAACCTGGTGGCCCCCAAGTCCAGACAAACCAACCGGAGCGAGCATCCATGTCACGCGCATTTTCAACCATCACTTTCACACCCGCTGTCCGTGCAGCGCAGGAGCGGTACGGTAGTCGCCAAAGAAATAGCCTGTTCGAAGAAGATCCGCAACAGCGCAATGAAATTACTGAGCAGGAGCGGGCGTTTATACCCGACATTGATACCTTCTTTATGTCGAGCGTTGGCGCAAACGGCTGGCCTTACGTGCAGCATAGAGGTGGCCCCAAGGGGTTTTTGAAAATCCTGGATGATCATACTTTGGGGTTTGCTGACTACGCCGGCAACCGGCAATATATTTCGGCCGGTAATCTGATGCACGACGATCGCGTCATGCTTATTGTCATGGATTTTGCTCGTCGTCGGCGCTTGAAGATATGGGGCCGCGCGCGAATCATTCACGCTGGTGATGAACCGGAACTGCTGGCCCGCCTGCATATGCCCGCCTATCGCGCCCGGGTTGAGCGCGGATACATCATTACAGTACAGGCACTGGATTTTAACTGTCCGCAACATATTACGGCGCGCTTCACCGAAGATGAGTTTGCTGCCATGAACACGATAAAGGAACCTAAATGATTACGCTCTATGATCTTGCCGCTTCAGGCAATTGCCACAAAGTACGTCTGCTTTTGTCCCTGCTGGAGGTTCCATATCACAATTGTCCAGTCAACGTCATAGACGGTGAACATAAGTCGGCGCAGTTTCTGCAAATGAACCTGTTTGGGCAGGTACCGGTGCTGGTTGATGGCGATGTGGTTTTGCGTGATAGCCAGGCGATTCTGGTTTATCTCGCAAAACAGTACGGAGATCAGGGCTGGCTTGCGGCAGATGACTCCAACGCCATGGGGCAGATCATGGCGTGGCTGTCCACCGCGGCCAATGAAGTTGCGCGCGGGCCCAATGACCTGCGCTTGCACTACAAGTTTGGCCGGCAACTGGATATTGTTGCGGCCCGGCAGATCACCGAAAGGCTTTATGGTATTGTTGAGCAGCAGCTTCAGGCTTCAGGCTGGCTTGTCGGCGACCATATCACCATTGCCGATATTGCTGTATATCCATACATCGCATTGTCGCCTGAAGGGCAGGTCAGCCTGGAGCCTTATCCGGCGTTGCGGCAGTGGGTTGGGCGGATACAGGCGTTGCCAGGATATGTGGGTATGCCCGGAATGTATTGCAGTGCCGAAAAATAACTTTGCCAGACGTAGCCATTGATCTTACTCTACACAAAATAAGGGAAATTGTTTATGGAAATGACACCTGAAATACGCCAGCCGGTACCGCCGTTTACATTTGAAGCAGCCGTGCAGAAAGTGCGTCTGGCCGAAGACGGCTGGAATTCACGCGATCCGCAGCGTGTATCTCTTGCCTATACGGTAGATAGCTCATGGCGGAACCGGGCGGAGTTTGTCAACGGCAGGGACCAGATTGTTTCTTTTCTGACGCGAAAATGGGTCAGGGAGCTGGAATACCGGCTGATCAAGGAATTATGGGCTTTCGATGACGCGCGCATCGCCGTGCGGTTTGCCTACGAATGGCACGATGACTCGGGGCAGTGGTTTCGATCGTATGGCAATGAAAACTGGGAATTTGATGATAACGGATTGATGTTGCAGCGCCATGCTTCCATCAACGATCTGCCCATTGGCCAAAGCGATCGCAAGTTCCGGTGGCCACTGGGAAGACGCCCCGATGACCACCCGGGCTTAAGCCAACTGGGATTGTAATTTGTCGTCCTAGTCGTGTGGAATGATGGTTACCGGACAAATAGCAGAATGGATGACAGCGTAGCTGACGCTGCCGAGCAGTCCTGAGAACAATGGGTTCGTACCGCGCGAGCCCATCACAATCATTTCTACCGGTGAGTTGCTGTTCTGCCTATCGGTAATTTCCTGAACAATGCAGTTTTTGGCGTCGCCAATCAGCAGTTTGACTTCATGTTGTACCTCAGACTGCTGCAGCGAGGCTCGCGCCGGTTCAGTCACTTCGTTGAACAACTGCTGCTGATACTGTTCAATATCTTCATGATTGAACAGCGCCTTGGCGTGTACCGTCTGAAAACTTGGCTGCGCATTGACCACAAGCAGTTTGAGGCCGGCCATTTTGGCCATCGAGATGGCCCAGTCCAGGGCTTTGCTCGCATTTTTCGATCCATCGATTGGGACTAAAATAGTTTTGCTCATCATATACCTCCCACGAACAGAAAAAAGGCGCCCCCGTCAGTGAATGCCGGGGATGTTCTTAAAGTGTATTACAACCACAACTGCAATTATTGATGTAAATCAATTTTTATTCAGAATAATGTAAGAAATAGTTTAATACGTTCGTCACTAGGGCAGCTGATAGCCATGCGCAGGTTGTTGTGGAAAATTGCATTGGGATATTTTCATGCTAGAGTGATAGACGGTCGAGTTTGAAGCTATTCGTTGTTTATGAGGTTTTCGCCTGGTATATCGCATAAACGGATAGCTAGGCGACTCATAGTCATGTTACGTCCATAAACGGACTTGATGGCTAGGCAAAAGATCCAAGAACTGATGGTTCCATGCCAGGCCCCCTAGGGCAGGAGGCGTGGCCACAGAACGGATCAAAGGCTATAGGCAACCCCATCTCGCCCCGGGTCTGCCGCACCAGATAATGCACCGCTCTGGTCGATATGAATGGCATGAACCCAGGCTATGGTGTGTCCAAATGGGTTTCTTGCCACCTGATAGCCCATCGCCTCTACTGCACGGCTCACTGATCGCGGGATACGATTTGATATGTCCACGATATTGCTGGTTGACGAGAACCGGGCAGCCGAAACCGCGGCGTCAATAGGCATATCAAAGTCGACGACGTTCAGAATGGTTTGCAGAACGCCCATCACGATTTGGGTGCCGCCTGGCGCACCCAGTATGATTTCCGGTTTGTCGTTTTTAAAAACAATACTGGGGCAGGAAGAAGTAAAGCGTGATTTTCCCGGAGCAATACTGCCCGCACGACCTGGACGTGGGTCAAACACCCCCATGCAGCCGTTATATATAAATCCGAGTCCTGGTGTGATAACGCCAGAGGGCATACCCAGTGAATGCGTGATCGCCACACAATTGCCATCGGCATCGACGACAGATAAATGCGTGGTGTCTTTCGGTGGTGCAATCGCATCGTTAAATCGGGGTACGTCGACCTTTTGTCCAGCGCGGATCATCTGTGCAATTGCGGCGGCATATGACTTGGATAGCATTTTATCCAGGGGGACGTCGACAAATGCCGGGTCTGCGATATGGCGGTCTTTGTCAACCGTAGCCTGTTTCATTGCCTCGCAGACCAGTTGTATATAGTCGGCGCTGTTATGTTTATAACCGGGTAAATCGAAATGCTCGATGATGTTGAGCATTTCGATGAGCATTGCGCCGCCTCCAGGTGGCTGATTGGTTGTGATACGACGATCCCGGTAAGTGCCGACCAGCGGTCGGTTCAAGGTCGGCTCGTAAGCAGACAGATCTTCCAGTGATAGAATCCCGCCCTGATTGGTCAGGTCAGCGATCATTTGCTGCGCTATGTCGCCGCGATAGAACGTATCTGCGCCATCGCGCGCGATCAGCTCTAGCGTTGCTGCATAATCCGGGTTGTACAGCGGTGTTCCAATGGTTTTGGGCGAGCCGTCGGTGCGGCAATATAAATCACGTCCGGATTGCGTCAACGCCAGCCGCTCACTATTGGCTGCCCGGCCAGCCAGGGGCTCGTCGATCCAGAAGGCATACATGGCCGGACGAACAAAGTAGCCGCCGCGCGCCCATTCGATCGCCGGCGCAATCACGTCGCGCCAGGGCAGGCGACCATGGCGTTCGTGCATGCGCTTCAGGCCCAGCAATGTGCCCGGTACACCGATCGATTGCGCTCCCAGATCATTGAGTCGTCCCTTGATTGAAAAACCAAATCCGTCGCGCGCTTCGCCCTGCAGGAGATGTTCCCACATATCGGCCCGAGCCAGGCCCGGTGCGGGCGCATGAAAATCCATATACTCATGGGTTTGCTTGCCAGGCAGGTAAAGCGCTGCCGTGCCAAACCCGGCAATACCACACATCAAGGGATCAACCACAGTCTGGGAAAAAGCGCAGGCTACTGCGGCATCTACCGCGTTGCCTCCTGCTTGCAGGATTTCAATGCCTGATTCTGCTGCCTCGGGTTGGGGGCAGACTACCATGCCATGTCTATTCATTTGTCATTCCTGATTATTTGACGTTCAGATTCAGGTCGCCCACGGCTTGTTGCCATTTGGCAGTATCGCGAACAGTGAAGTCAATCAAAGCGGACGATGGACCAGGCATTGCCCGGACCTGAACTGCGGCAAATTTCTCCTGGGCTGCCGGGTCATTCAGGAAAGTCTGTGTTGCCGCGTGCAGTTTCTTTATTACTGCCTCGGGTGTGCCCGCCTTGACAGCCACAGCGCTCCATCCGATGTTTTCAAACCCCTTTAAGCCTAATTCCCCCGCGGTAGGCACGTCCGGAAGTTCGGGAACACGACTGTCATTGAAAACCAGAAGGGGTTTGAGCTTGCCTTCCTTGATCAAGGGCAGGGCGCTGCTTAAGACAGGCGCCACAATCTGGGTGTTTCCACCGACGGTGGAAACGATACTGTCTGGTTCGCCACGGTAAGGGATATGCAGCATTTTAAAACCCGCCTGCTTCATCAGCATTTCCACAACAAGGTGTGTGGAATTGCCATTGCCAGAGGACGCAAAAGTAATTTTTTCAGGGTCTGATTTGGCCGCTTTTTGTAAATCATCGTAATTGTTGAAACCTGATTGCGGGCTTGCTACCAGGACAAACGGTACTGTGGTGAGCATGCCAACGCCGGCGAAGTCGTTTTCAGGAGAATAGGACAGGGGTTTATAAACGAATTTATTGAGCACCATTTGGGAGACGCCGGCCAAAAACAGCGTATACCCATTGGCTGGCTGGGACAAGACGGCCTTGGCTGCGATCACGCCACCCGCACCGGGTTTGTTCTCTACGACAACGGGTACGTTGAGCGTTTTCCCAACGCTTTCTGCCCACATGCGTGCAAGATTGTCTGTACCGCCGCCAGCTTGCTGAGAAACAATAATTTTTATCGCACGTTGCGGAAATTCATCTGCGGCATGCGCCTGGCCTAGGCAGGCCAGCAGCAGAGCAGTGGGGATCAGTTTGTGTAGACTGGAGTAAACTCTCATGTTTATGCCTTATCGAATATTTTGTAATTCCGCCTATTGTATATAGTTGAAAGCATAAAAATACCGCATATTTCTATGAAATTTTATGGATGGAACATGAGTGAATACTCATATATCAAGTGCAAATAGTTTGGCCTGGGCGCGCCGCCTCAAGGTACGACATCTGGAATATTTTCTTATTCTCAGAAATGCCGGGACATTGTCCGAGGCTGCCCGTGCATTGCATATGACGCAATCGGCAATGTCTCACTGGCTGAACGAACTTGAGACATTGCTTGGCGTGCGGCTGGTTGTGCGCGGCCGCCGGATCAGGTTTACGCCGGAGGGGGAGGTTTTGCTGCGTCTGGCAACCCGGTTGCTAGGAGATATTGCCAGAACCCAGGATGAACTCGAATTGCTGGCCCAGGGTGCGCCAGCCAGTCTTCATGTGGGAAGCGTAACGGCGGGGCTGGCTCATCTGATTCCCAATTCAATCTGTAGCTTTCAGATGCAGGTCCCACAAATTGCGATTCATATGACAGAGGGCGCTTTTTCGTTGTTGCTCGAGCGGCTGGAGGCCAGGGAACTCGATATTGTTGTCGGTTCCATAGATGCAAGGGCCTATGCGGCCGGTCTGGCCCATGAAGTACTGTTCGAAGACCGGATTGTGGCGATTGTCGGCTTGCAGCACCCAATACGTCAAAAAGCGAAGCCGCTGTGGTCGGATCTGGTGCCCTATCCCTGGATCATGCCTGAAAAAAATACGCTCATGCGAAACCGCCTGGACACCGTATTGCTGGAAAACGGTGGGGCAGGTGTGCGTCCGCGCCTGGAAACCGCGTCCATTATCATTATTGAAACGGTTCTCAGGCAAACTGATTATGTTGCAGTGTGTTCAGCTTCGTTGGGTGCCCATTTGCATCGCCTGGGGTTGGTGCATGCTTTGCCGTTGACTGCCGGCTTCGGCCCGGTGGGGGCGGTATATCGAGAACGTGACTCGCACCCCGTGCTCGGCGATTTTCTTGCCGAACTTCGCCGACAAGCAGATCGATTAAGGGCGGATGAAAGCGGCCTTAACCTGGCATTGTGATGCTATTGAATCTGCGGCAAGCGCTGGTTGGTTGATCCGCTCAACTACATTGGACTGTGTTGACGGCACGCGCGTTGCCGTCGATCCCCGCGATTGCCACTATCAGGCGGGCAGGGCATTGCCAGGGGGGTGCGATAAAATGTTGGGCGCTTCGCATAGCTATGCCATCTGAAATGTCTGGATACACAGCCGGCCATTGCGCTGTCATGAGGTAGCAATAGACTCTTCTTATGATGATCGCTTTATTTTTTATAACTGAGTAAAGCAAACATCATGTTAAATATTTCCCGGCGCCAGATGGTTTTTGGCTCTCTGGCCAGTACGGCGCTTTCGTTGATTCCGAGTGTTTTGCAGGCACACAACAGTGCGAGCCCGATCAGCGCTCCACTTTCTGCGTCAGATGCTGCATGGAAGGATATACAGGAACTTTATGCCGTCAACCGGGAGATAACCAACCTGGAAAATGGATACTGGGGGGCCATGCCGCAACCGGTACTTGCCGCTTACCAAGAAAATACCGATTTCATCAATACCAATAACACCATTTATGCGCGTGCCCAGTTCAGTGGCGCCCTGGAAAAAGTGCGCGAGCAGGTGGCACGGGCTGTCGGCGCGGACGTCTCGGAAATTGCACTGACACGAGGCGCAACCGAAGCTCTGCAAAAATTGATCACTGGCTATAATGCGCTGCAGCCGGGCGATGTTGTTGCCTATAGCGATCTCGATTACGACTCAATGCAGTATGCAATGAATTGGCTACAGCAACGACGTGGCGCACGGGTAAAGACATTCAACATTCCAGAACCTGCTACTCGAGAAAATATTCTTGAAACCTACGAGAAAATTTTAAGCACACCGAAGTTAAAGCTGCTTTTACTGACGCATCTTTCTCACCGGACGGGACTGGTCATTCCTGTCGCCGAAATCGCTCAGATGGCCCGGGCTCAGGGCGTGGACGTTATTGTAGATGCGGCTCATTCATGGGGGCAAATAGATTTCAATGTGAAAGATTTAAGCACCGACTTCGTGGGCTTTAATCTTCACAAGTGGATATCGGCGCCAGTAGGCGTAGGCTTTATGTATATTGCAAAAAAACGCCTGATGGATATCGATCCGGATTATGCCGATGAAGATTATGAGTCAGATGATATCCGCTCGCGCGTACACACCGGCACCACCAATTTTGCCGCCTTGCTCACTGTTCCCGTCGCACTGCAATTGCATCAGAAAATATCGGCAAAGGCCAAGCAGCAAAGGCTGACCTATTTACGCGATTACTGGGTTGACGCGTTGCGGAGCAACAAATCGGTCCATATATTGACGCCCGATGATGCTCGCCTGCATGCTGGCATTACCTCCTTTCGGTTTGGTAATGCACGCGACAAGCTACAGAATGATGGCTTGGTAAAGACGTTGCGTGACCAGCACGGTATTCTTACGGTGCGCCGTGGCGGTATTCATAACGGTGACGCTATCCGCGTGTCGCCAGCGCTTTTCACTCGTGATAGCGACATGGATAAATTTATTGTTGCCATGAATAAGCTGGGTAAATAAAAAGCTGTTTATATAAAACAACCATCGATTAAACGCATTTGTGCTCGATTGAATACTCCCTCAGGCCTGGGAATGTAAGGGAGTCATGGTCCTTGACCGAGACGCCGGCGTGCATGTAAAGCGTACCGGCTGCTGGGCGGTTGCCGTTTTTTTTTATTGCATCTTGCCATGCCATCGGCTATGGTTTGATTTTTATCTTCTGGCCCGTCCAGTTCACTATCTCGGCAAAACCATGTTGAATATAACCATTCGTAGCGAGCAACCCGACGACATCGATGCCATTGCATGGGTAACCAAAACTGCATTTGCGCCAGAGCAGTTCGCCAGCCATACGGAACAGTTTATTGTCAATGCCTTAAGGCGAACCAACCAGCTGGCGATATCCTTGGTGGCGCTCTATGAAGGCACGATAGTCGGCCATATCGCTATATCACCAGTCAGTATCTCCTCGGGCGCGTCGGGCTGGTATGGTCTGGGGCCAGTCAGCGTGCTTCCTCAGTGGCAAGGGCAGGGTGTCGGAACCCAGTTAATCCGTTTGGGGCTTGACCAACTGCAACGCTCGGGTGCACGCGGCTGTGTGGTGTTAGGAGATCCGCAATTCTATGGCCGTTTTGGTTTCAAGGCCAATTGCTCTTTGCTGTACGCCCACGCACCAGCCAGGTATTTCCAGGCATTGGCTTTTGCTGGAGAGATACCCTGTGGCCAGGTGTCTTTTCATGAGGCGTTTGAAGCGACGCAGTAGCCCGTATACGGCCATTAACTGGCAGGGGTGTGTGCTTCGCGGCTGTGCAGTGGGAACATCGCTTCACGGTAACTGGACCATGGGGAAAGTCAGGATTGCATACGCTGTTGCGCCTGAGTGTGGACAAGAAGAATGAAGGCGATGGGTTGTTTGGTGTCAGGTTCAGGAAGACGCGGCAAGCGAGGGATGAAGAGCAATTGAGCGTTTTGAGCAGGCCATTGGATACCAATGAAGGCGCCGGTGTACTAACGCGTGTCAAGTAGGGCAATGGATTTTGGCAAGACGAATGGACAACAGGTTTTGCTGCTATTGAAAGTGCGTCGTGCCAGGGTGTATCAGCCGCCGCTGCGGGCCTGTATGTCTGCGCTGGGTACCGTATAATGGGCAAGTGATGAATGAATACGGGGATTGTCATGGATGTGTGGGCCCAGCTGATTGGGATATTGATGGTGGCCGCTACAGTCGTGGCCTTCTTTTTTGCGCCGTCAGGCAAGGAGAAGGAACCACTTTACGTACGCCAGATCGTTGCCTCGGTGTTCGCCTTCAGCGCGGCTGCCGTATGTGCTTCTCTTTTTTACTTTTCCCCGTCCGATACCGAAGGTACAGAAATCGCTTTTGCAATACTTAGCGCGGTAGTCATGATTGCGATTCCCTGTTGGTACGCGATCAGAAGTAAAAAAAACAATAAAAAATAGAGCATTGCCCCTTTTTTGTATGAACAGGCCGGCCTCGGGATGACTCCTGATGGCGAGTGTGGCGGAGCAAAGTAAATGGCATACGTACACAAGTTCGATTTAAACAGTGCTGGCCGCGATTTCGTTGTCGGCGACATCCACGGCCACTATACAAAGCTGATGCAGGCGTTAAAGGCCATAGCGTTCGATACAGGTAAAGATCGGCTTTTCTCGGTGGGTGATCTGGTCGATCGCGGCACTGAAAACGAACAGGTGATTAATCTGATTGACACTGGCTGGTTTTTTCCGGTTTGCGGCAATCATGACGATTATGCCATCCGCTATCATCGCATTGGCCGGATGGATGAGGACAATTACCGACTCAACGGCGGCGGCTGGTTTATTGAGAAAGACCCTGACGATCGGGAAATGCTGGTGGCCAGGCTGGAGCTTCTGCCCATGGCCATAGAGGTAGCGACAGCAAACGGGCGGATCGGTATTGTCCATGCCGATGTACCGTGCCGAAACTGGAGCGATCTGGAAAGCTATTTTGATTCCAAGGCGCATCGCCAGCGTGCCATGTGGGCGCGTGATCGATTCGAGTGCAAAGACGTGACGCGGGTGGCTGGCGTCGATCACGTCATCGTGGGTCACAATTGCCATCCTACGGTTATGACACTTGGCAATGTCCATCATATTGATACAGGCGGGTGGCTGCCGGGCGAGTACAACGGGTATTTCACCTTGCTGGAAATCAGCAAGCAGGGTCTGCTGTGACCGTGATAGTTAGCCAGCGAGCAGTCTTGGCAATCGTTATGCAAAATGGTACGCTTGGCCGGTATTGGGCCCGTGGTTGCGCCAAACGGATCAGGCAACATCAGATGACGAATTAGGAATCCTGAAACGTTTCCTCAAAAACAACTTGCACGATATCTGGCAGGGTTTGATACTTTCTTTAAAGAACTGGCGCTTGGGCGCAGACAAGTCTTGCGGCAATACGGCCAGTTTCTCGGTGCTCTCAATGTGCAAATTGGCTGGCAGATGGCGGACAATTTACATCGGTGTGAACTGGATTGGTTTTCAAGGGAGGAAGGGCACGTGTTAAAAGCTTTACTTATTATTGATATGCAAAATTTCGTTGTGGACAGGATTGAGCAGGGTGTTCAGTACTATCCAGAAAACTGCATCGAAAACATGAAACGCGTGCTCGACCAATTCAGGCAGGCCGGAAAGCCAGTTGTGCATGTTCGCCATCAATCGCTCGAAAAAGAGTCGATTTTTCACGAGAGTTCTCTATTGTCTTTGCCGCTGGCTTCGTTCGAAGAATTAGCAGACGAACCTGTATTCATCAAAAGCACGTCGTCCGCTTTCAGTTCAACTGAACTTTTGTCCTATCTGCAAACAGCGAGGATATCGGAGCTCGTCGTGATTGGCGCAGTGGCAGGTTTTTGCGTTAATTCGACCGTTAGAATGGGGGCAGATCTGGGGCTTAAAATCACAGTTGTGAAAGATGCTGTTATTAGCTTCGAACTTGGCCAGTATGAGCTTGGAGCAGCGCAGATTCACAATGTGACGCTTGCATTACTGGATGCGGACTTTGCTTCAGTCATTGCCTGTTCGCAGTTACTGGTCAATTGATAACCTGCACATTTACAATATGCAGTACAGGGGAAGGAAATCACGTGACCTAGACATACCGCCGAAGACGCTGCCTGTCAGCTTAAAAAATATGCAGCAATTTGATCTGGCGTAAATTGGCTGGAGCCAGAACGTGTTGACGGCTCATAGGCATCTACCGCAGCAATGGGATTAAAGCCGTTGATATACTACGAGACTTTTCGTCTACCTAATTTAAGCTAGGCGACGAATCTGCTGCCGGTTCTACAGGAGCTCGTAGACACAGACCGCGCCAATTCATTATGGATGGGAGAAAGAAACTGATTGTGGTTAACCCATAACCGCAAGATTGGGGCGAACCATGAGACTGATGGCGATGTTTGAAAATGCGTTAAACAAGCATTCTGATGCTGCTATTGCTGCTATTGTTGCGACTGCAAATGCAGGAACCACACGAAAAAAAGCAGAAATAACGACAATAGCAGTAACGAGTAGCCCCGAAAGCCCAGCCAAATAGGGGCCGCAGGGTGTTCGCTTTCCAGAGCAAGGGGACGACATGGGGCGAGCCGAACGAGCTTGCGTGGTTTCTGATTGTGCGAGATAGTCAACGGGATGACCGTCGTAGCTGCGCTGAATGCCAGCGCTATCATGCGGGCAGATGCCGCCAGCGTATCACTCCTATTGGTGGGGCAGCTGTATTCACGTTGCACCGATGCAGGGATTTTCAACAAAACGAGGTGAATAATGATTGATGGGTTAATAGCAGGCAGACTGTACGGCAGCGCCAAACAGGGTACCGGCAAAACGGGTGATACCTATACCACCGCCAAAGTGAAGGCGACGGCAGGCAATGGCGAAACCCTGCTGTGCAGTGTCATTGCATTTGACGATAAAGCCCAGACCGCGCTACTGGCGTTAGATGATGGTGACAGCGTGGCCGTATCGGGGACGCTGACACCGAAGGTATGGACGGACAAGGCAGGTGACACCCGCCCGACGCTGGACGTCGTTTGCCATATTGTGCTTACACCCTACCAAGTAAAGCGCAAGCGCCAAGCGATGGATGAGGGCGACGAATGACACCGAACGCTGAGCGCTTGAAGAAATATAAGAGCAAGATGTCACAGGCCGGCTCTAATTGCTGTCCGTTTATGTTTGCCTATGACTTCATCGCCTCGGCAATCAGTTCGACTGAACGCAGTCGCGCCTGATGGTCGTAGAGGTCGGAGACAATCATCAACTCGTCGGCACGCGTTTCGTCAATGAAGGCTTGCAAACCTGTGCGCACGGTATCTGCGGAACCGACAACCGAACGCGCCAGCATGCGCATGGCCTGCGCCTTTTCCGCAGGCGACCAGTAAGTTTCGATATCGTCGATGGGCGGCTTGCTGACCCCTTGCCGTGCCCGGAACATGTCGACAAACGACATCTGCTGGGTAGTCGCGAGCCGCTTTGCTTCATGGTCCGTATCGGCAGCGATGACGTTGATGCCGACCATTGTATAGGGCCGATCGAGTTGCTCGCTAGGCTTGAAGCGGCTGCGATAGATGTCCAGGGCTGGTAGCAGCATGTCAGGTGCAAAATGTGAAGCGAAGGCGTAAGGCAGGCCGAGTTCGGCCGCCAGCATCGCCCCGAAATTGCTCGAACCCAGTATCCACAGCGGCACGTTGGTTCCGGCCGCCGGCACCGCAATAATGCGCTGATCTGGCGCGGCAGGCGCAAGAAACGCCTGGAGTTCCTGCACATCCTGAGGAAATTGATCGGAGGCGCTGGCAGAGCGCCGCATCGCTCGCACTGCGATCTGATCGGTGCCCGGCGCGCGGCCCAACCCCAGATCGATGCGTCCAGGGTAGAGTCGCTCCAGCGTGCCGAACTGCTCGGCGATGATGTAGGGCGCGTGGTTTGGCAGCATGATTCCGCCGGCGCCGACCCGAATCGTCCTGGAGCCGCTGGCGATGTGGGCGATGGCTATTGAGGTTGCGGCGCTGGCGATGCCCACCATGTTATGGTGCTCGGCGACCCAGATGCGCTTGTAGCCCCATTGCTCCGCGTGAGATGCAAGGTCTCGCGCGTTGTCGAGCGCCATTCGGGCGTCGGTTTCCTGTGTGACTCGGACAAGTTCCAGCAGCGAGAGGGCCGTCATTTTGACTCCTTCCCGGCAGCGGAATGCTCGATCGCATCGATCGTCTCATGCAGCGCGACGGCGTCACTAAAACTGGGTGCCGAGCGTGTGCCCGAACGGATATCCTGCGCGATCAAGGCATAGACGCGGGCGACATTGCGGACGACCGAATTATCCGGCCAGCCGCTATAGGCCGAAGCGGGCGGCGTCAATGGAGCAAGCTCGCTCGTATCACCGTTTGCGCCGCGGATGACCAACTGAACCATCTGTCCGTGGCCACTGGCACCAGTTACCTGGATGTCGCCTTCCGTCCCGTTGATCTCCCACAGCAGGTTGGTGCCGCGGGACATGCCTCCACGATAATGGATCGAGAATGCGGCCCCGCTCTGAAGCGCGCCATGTACGAGGATCTGGTCATGCGTGGTTGCGGGAATCATCTGGTCCGTATCGGTGACGTGCACGGTATTGCGGCGGTTGATCATGCGCGCGGACAGGTGGTTAAAGCCACCCAATACTTCGTGCATACCGGCAAGCATGTGTCCCAATGGGATGCTGAGCAGGGTTGCGCCATTGCTCTTGTCATAAAGATAGGCATGGGCTGCGTCGGTTTCGCCGCCCCATGAGCCACCACTGCCCACAAGCGTCGTCGAGAGCACCTCGCCTACATAACCGTCGGCGATGAGTTGGCGAAGGTGCTCAACCTCTGGGGCAACGCGCATTTGTGTACCGACAGCTGCGACAACGCCCTTCGTTTGTGCGAGATCGGCCAATTCCCGCGCCTCGGCCAGGCCGTTGCCTAGCGGCCATTCACAATAAACGTGTTTGCCCGCGTTCAACGCCGCTGCCACCAGTTCGCGGTGATGCGGTACCTTGACAGTGACGACGACCAAGTCGATCTCGGGCGAATTGACCAGCGCTTGCGCATTCTCAAATGCATGCGGCAGGCCGAATGCTTCGGCGGCGTTTTTTGCGCTGGCAAGGCTGGTGTTTGCGACGCCGACCACCACAAAGTCGTCTGGTAGTGATTTCAGTGCCGGAATATGGGCCTTGGCGGCCCATTGAATGTCCGGATTAAGGCCGATGAATCCAACGCGGATTGGCTTGTCAGTCATGTGGTGCTCCAGTTGTGCTAATGGGGTAGGGCAGATTGGCCGCATCCTGGGCCGCTCCGCTATTGAGATAACCGAAGGCGAGGATCTCCTCTATTTGCTCCGGGGTTGCGCCATATTTGCCGGCCTTATCATGGACGAAGGCCGAACCCACTGCGCTCAGAAACAGCGCAGGCGCGGAAACCGACTGCCTGGCTGCGCCTTCGGCCTGGGCGCGTGAGAGAAACTCGGCCGTTATCGAGACGAGTGTGCTACAGGTGACGGCCAAAGGCGATGCCTGGGCTTCGAAAGCGTCTATGAACGGCTGGGGCAGACCGTTAAAGGCATTAAGATAGTCCTTGAGCGCTATCATCCAGGCGCGAAGCGCAGTCTGCGCGCACGGCTGTGCTGAGGCTTCATCGCGACGGCACAGCAGCTCCTCCTGCCGTTCATGCAGCACCTCGCACAACAAGTGTTCGCGCGTCGGAAAATGACGATACAGCGTGCCGGGCCCAACCTTCGCCTCCCGCGCAATCTCGTCGAGCGAGGTATTCACGCCGTGCGCAGCAAAGTGCCGCGCCGCGATTTTGAGAATACTGTCGCGGTTTCGCCGCGCATCTGCACGCAGTGAGCCCTTCTCGTCGGGTGCATTCGTGATCATAGGTAGGTCCCTTTCGGCACTCCAGCAGGTTAATAGAGACATGCTTCAGGTAGCACGTTTACTATATGGAGATAGTCTCCGTATAATAAACGGAGACTATCTCCGTGTCAATTCGATGCGACCACAGGGAGTGAACGGGAACGGTGCGATGCTGATGGGGTATGGGCGTTGGAAGGATCTGGATTGGGATACATCCTGAAGGCGTGTACGGGCACATATCGATCAGGGGCGTCATTTTTCGGTGTAGCAACGTTGTCTGCAGTCAATTGGCAAAAAGCAGAGTGTGTTCACGACCAATAGGGAACAGGCTGAACATCGATTATTGAACTGTGCACGCTCCAGATGTTTACCTGGTTTTTAGCCAATTTAGCTGACCAGGTGCTCATGCGTATCTTTTTCTATTATTGATCTATTTTACTGCTGGCGCGCTTTATTTCTAAGTACAAGAATTAACGCCAGTAGCGACATTGCTGCGCCGACAATAAAAGTATATTCGGCACCGAAACTGTCCCAAGTCAGCCCTGCCACGATACTAGCAAACAACATTGCAATTCCGCTGACCAGGTTAAAAAAACCAAAAGCGGTGCCGCGCAGATCTGCGGGTGCGGTGTTTGCAATCATGGTTGCCAGCAGCCCCTGGGTCATTCCCATATGCAGCCCCCAGATGGCAACCCCGATAAGTACAATTGCCCAATGGTTGCTGGTTGCCAGCACCAGATCGGCAATGATCAGGACCACCAGCCCCAACGCCAACAGCGTGTGATGGCTCATGCGGTCGGACAATTTGCCTATTGGATAGGCCGACATTGAATATACCAGGTTCATGATCACTAGCACTAAAGGCACCAGTGCGAGCGCCAGACCGCCTTGCTGGGCCCTGAGCACCAGAAAAGCCTCGCTGAACCGGGCCAGCGTAAACACGGCGCCGATGAACACCACCCACCAATAGGGTTGATTCAGGCGTTTGATGTTTTCCAGTTTAATCGGATTGGTTCGCTTAGCGCCCACCTTCTGTGCGGGCTCTTGCAGACCGAAATAAAGTAATGCCACAGAAATAAATGCGGGGATCGCCGCCAGCCAGAATATAGTGCGGAAATCATTGGCCAGCAGGAGCATCAAGCCGATAGCCAGCAGCGGCCCAAGAAACGCGCCAATTGTATCCAGAGATTGTCGCAAACCGAATGCCGCGCCGCGTATATCGGGCGAGACTAAATCGGCAACCAAGGCGTCGCGCGGGGCTCCTCGGATTCCTTTACCGATTCTGTCGGCAAAACGCGCTGTAAACACCATGCCCGATGTTCCTGCCATCGCAAAAAAGGGCTTGGACAGGGCGCCCAGTCCATAGCCGAGCACTGCGAGCCCTTTGCGCTTTCCTAAATAATCACTTAGAGCGCCAGAAAAAATCTTCACGATTAATGCCGTTGCCTCGGCGACGCCTTCTATGACCCCCACCACAAACATGCTTGCGCCAAGTGTAGAAACCATGAAAACCGGTAGCAGGCTATGGATGATTTCAGACGAAATATCCATAAACATGCTGACAAAGCCCAGAACCCAAATACCTTTTGGAATTTTTGCAGAAGACGGTGGAGGCAAGGTATTCATGGCTCAATGGCTCACTTTAAAGAAAGCCGTCAATACTTACGCCGTATGGATTGTTTTCATCCAGACATTGTTGGCGAAGACGATCAGGCTACGGGTCATTTATGGGGCAGCTGTTTTGTTGGCGTGCACGACGGTGAAAGGGACGAAATGGCTTGAGCAGGTGTGAGTATAAAGTGAAGATTTGACAAATGGCGAGGCAAGGGTCATTCGGCCTTGAAATACTCCGCAGGAGGGTACCAGTGCGATGAAATGGTGTTCAATTGGCATGTAAAATTGCGAACCGGCTCATTCGCAACAACGCCACAAGGGCGGACCATGTCAGAGTGAATGAGCACGAATGAGGGGTAGGCTGTCTGGTTTTGCTAACTTCTACGCAGCTGATGCATTTACTGATAGTATGTAACTTCTTTTCGCATATTCACAACAATAGGTGTATTTATGGCTAAGAACGAAAAGACATCGAAATCAGTTGCATCAACGGCAGCACGACTGTTGCAAAATCCTAGAACTCCAGCCCCAGTTAAACGGGTTGCTGCATCTGCTTTGACTCAGGCGCCAAATCGCAGTAGACCGACAGGCTCCAGGAAGAGATAATTTGTCGCCGGGGTATCGTTAAACACCCGGCGTATTATTTCCTTTCTGGTTGTTGCACCCTTATGTGAGGCGCGAGGGTAAAGCCTCATTGCTGCAAATTAAGCAACCTACAGAGTGAACGCGGTTCGTGGTCCGTTCTATATCCTTCAAATTGCCAGCCAGCTGGAACACCAAAAGTGTCATCCCAAATAACGATGTGTAATCGTTCCATCCAATACTCTGAATAATACGTCCTTCGACCCCTCACTGAAACGGCTCAAAGATGTTGATGTTTATGATTAGCAATTAGTTGCCAAGCATTTGCAAAGTTTGGTTCGGTATGACTACCCAACATCGAATTCGGCGAATCTGACGGATGAACAATATATTGTTGTTGGTATCTAGATACAATCGCGGAATAGAAAGAAAATTGTCCGATATAACAGATTCAATTAAATCTTCGCCGGGCGCTCCTAACAGAAAGTATTCTGAATATGGTCGTGTAATGTTGCGTTGGTGAGAACATATCATCGGGTTGATGAAGTAACAAATTCATATGAAAAAAATTCTTATATTTGTTATTGATCTTATTATTGCTCTGTATTCCATATTTAGTGCATTAATGATTGTGTCAATGCCGATAAACAAATTTGAGTGGATGCTTAAGGATCCGCTTTTGGCTGATGAGAAGCTCACATTTTGTACGCTACCTGTAGATGATGGTGGTACACCATTCATTACAGTTTTGTATATACTGCCTTTATTATTGCTAGGGCTCATCATCTTCGCAAAAAAGCGTCAAATTCATCCTACCTTATGGATCGCGCTTGGCTTGTCCATCATTTGGTTTCTTCGGTTTGTTTTGTTGTACCCCTCATGTCCTTGAGCTAAGACGGCATTAGCAACACCGTATTGGGTCGGATTCAATCAATAATAATCGTCGTACAGTGCATAAACTTGATGCGCATCATTTTGCACGATTATAGGAGCTTCTATAATAAACGCAATGGGCTGACAAGCAGCCCATGCGGACCCGGACGTGCCGGGGGTTACTGATAAGGAGATTGCGATGACGCGTATCGCATTACTACTTATCCTGATTAGCATGATGCTGTTGCTAGCAGCTCCAGCCTACTAATCGGGAGACCGGCGGAGTAGCAGCTCCGTCGGTTTCAGGCCAAATTTACTAAATTTTCCCAACATTGTCAATTTGAGAAAGGGTGCACAGAATGGCAAATAGCAACACGGAGCACAGCCGTAAATTGAGAGCAAAAAATGCGACTGAGACGAACAAACGCCTAGTTGCTGCTGGCTTGATTAAGCTTGTCACGTTTCGACTCAAAACTGATCTGGCAAATGAGTTTGACGCTATTGCCCAAGAGCGCGGCTTGAGCCGGCCGGCCACTTTAGAGATGCTTTGCGATATGTACCGACAGCACAACCCCAAATAGTTAACTGTGCGCCGGCTTGCTTCCGATATCGAATTGAAGTACTTGAAGTTTAAGAATTAAGGGCTGCTATGTAGTTTAATGGGTATATGCCGTATTAAGTTCTTCAATCTAGTTTCGTCGCCAGTTCCTCAGCACCTTCCCTGTAATTGACCATCAGTATGGACAAATTCTTTTTGCCGATCATCTTGGCGAGGGCCAGAAATTTTAGTTTCTTCGCCAGTCGAGTTATCGCTGTCGTGCGGTTGTCGTGAAAATAAGGGTTGCATCCGATAGCCGTTTTTTACCAGACGGATAGTAGCCATTTGAGTAGAGCCGAAACTTTGAGCAATACCGCCTGAGGGTCTTGGCCCAATGCGGTTGGAATGGAGTAATAATCGAGTTTGGTGAATGCCCATCCCCTATTTATGGGGTTGAGCCGGCGGAAGCTTGTAGATACAGTATTCTAAGTTTTTGTTTTTTTATGGTTTTTTTGATAAAAAACTAAAGAATTTAGATGGAGTGGTGCCGATAAGAGGAGTCGAACCCCCGACCTTCGCATTACGAATGCGCTGCTCTACCAACTGAGCTATATCGGCAGTCTTACAGAGTCGAAAATTCTAACATATTTTTTTATGTCAGGCTTGCGGCAGAGTATTGCACGAATATCTGCCTGCAAGACTGCATAATAGAAGGCGGCCGTTGGAGCCGTCTGGCCTTAACGGCGACGTGGGCGTGCGGGGCCCGAAGGTGCACGACCGGCAATATGACGGAACGTGATACGACCTTTGCTCAGGTCATAGGGAGACATTTCCAGGGTGACTTTATCGCCAGCCAGAATACGAATATGATGCTTGCGCATTTTGCCGCCGGTGTACGCAATAATGGGATGCCCATTGTCCAGCGTGACCCGAAAGCGGGAATCAGGCAATACTTCTGTAACAGATCCACTCATTTCAAGTAGTTCTTCTTTTGCCATATGTTGTTCTCCTGTAAAGATTAATAATCAACGGCAGGATGCGGTGGAAAGCGGTGCAACCCGAGGGGCGCGAACACACAAACCACGGCAGGTTGCCGGAAAATGCAAATGCGGATGCCAGGCGCTTTCGCAGAAAGCTGATTCTGCATTACTGACTCGAACATGAGCAGTGTTGCAGTCTGAAAAATGATGTTTCCGTACAGAAAACGATGCTTCTGACGTCATCAAGTGAGAAAAATCAACCGTGTGATCTGGGTATGCTTCACAAGGTCATACCGACGGCAATCGTTATGTTGGTGTGAATGCCTTGAAAGGCGGGCAGTCACGGCGTGTTGGTTTATATTCTTATATGTGGGAATTCACGTTGTTAATTATACACTCAATTGTGATTTTCCCTGAAAATTGTGGTATTTTTGGAACAGAATGGCACAAATTTCCTTCTGTTAAGGGCAAATGCGTCACGTATGGCATGACAAAGTACGGCAAATGCCGTACTGATTTCTTGTCAAGTCGTAAATGTTCAATGGTTATTTGAATTTTCTTTTGCCGTCTAATGCCAGACCTAACGCGACGGCACCGAATAAATCACCTTCGTAGATCCTTGATGATGGCAATAAAGCAGATATGCAACGCTTTACTGAAGGAACGCTTGAGGTGCCGCCCGTGAAAAGTACAGCATCTACCCGATCAGATGATATGCCGGCAGATGAGAGTAATGACGTGATGGTTTGAGATAATTTTTGATTGAGTTCTTGTGTTGCAGCTTCGAAGTCGCTGCGGGAAATCGGAATATCAAGACCGACAGCGGTATCTGCTAACGGCACCATGACATGGTGGTCTTCGGTCAGGTTGATTTTAGCTGTTTCAACCCGCAGAGCCACCAAGTGGCCTTCTCTTTTTTTTACCAGAGTCAACAGATTGCCAATTTTATTTTTGTCCAATGAGCCGCTGTAGACTTGTTCAAGATGTGCCATCGATTTTCGCGTATAGGCCAACGGGATTCTATGCCATGTCG
The DNA here is from genome assembly GCF_004217095.1 of Advenella incenata. GTDB lineage: Bacteria > Pseudomonadota > Gammaproteobacteria > Burkholderiales > Burkholderiaceae_B > Advenella > Advenella incenata. The sequence goes on from NZ_SHKO01000004.1 coordinate 223,360, forward strand.
AAAGATTGATGAACTGGGTACTCGGTATCGTTTTTTGACCTACCATCATTGAGCCCAGGCCCAGTTCCGGCATGACTTTGTTCATGCTCAGGCCCTTGTCGTAGTCGGTTCCGCCGATATGGACACCCGCGTTTGCGAGGATGTCGTCTTTGCGATCATCTTTTTGTATATTATCCGGGCCTAAGCGGATCAGCGAAAAATCCGACGTTCCTGCGCCAATATCAGCCACCAGTACCAGTGACTCGGCATCAATTCTTGTTTCAAGTTCAAACGCTGCTGCAAGCGGTTCGTACTGAAATTCAATATTGTCAAAACCAGCTGCCTGCGCCACCATATTCAATACGTTAGCCGCTTTCTTATCCGCTGCCTCGTCACCGTCAACAAAATACACGGGTCGACCAAACACCGCATTTTTGAATTCTTTATGGCTCGACGCTTCCGCTCTATGTTTGACCTCTCTTATATATTGCGTCAGGATATCCTTGAAACTGAATGCGCTACCCGATAATTCGGTACTGGATTCCATCAGGGATGTACCCAGAATGCTTTTCAGGGATTTCATCAGACGGCCTTCATAGCCATCCAGATAATCGGATATGGCGGCGCGGCCGAAGCTGGATCCGGTTTTTTCCGTGTGAAAGAAAATTGCTGAGGGCAAGGTAGTGTTATCACCTTCCAGTCTGGCTAACTTTGGATCGTTTTCAGCCATCCAGGCAAGAGCTGAGTTGGACGTGCCAAAATCTATACCACAATAACTTAAATTCATCTCAATACAGTATTTTTAACGGGTTTGCAGACAGGGAGAAAAACGCAATGACGTTTGCGGAGCGATTATTGGTTCTTGGGTGGGGTATCCACACCAATTGTTATTATCGCACGAGCATTTTTTCACCGGGGCATTACAGTCTCATAACAAAGCGATCAATCAATCTCAATCAGGTTTGCAATTTCAAGCGCCAATGACATTCGGAAAAGGTTAGCGTATAAAACTGCCGTTTAGTTTTATTACAGATGTCTTTTGCGCGATAGCAATGAATTGATCAAGCAGTTCAGGCCTGAGCCTTGGTGAACGGCGTGCGATCAGGGTAAGTGGTGGCAACGGAGGATCGGAAACCATTGAAAGAGCTTGCAAATATTACAAAACTGAACATGCGATCCTTGCTGGTTAGCTGATTTAAAAACTACATCGAAATCGCATCAAAACCTATCCACGTCATATCGAAGTGCAAGTCGCAGATTTAGTGGAGGTAATCCGATAGCGACACTGTAGCGCACACTGTCCGTTACCAAGTCATCCCGGTGTGTCGTGGCGACGCTGGTAAACCTGCAAGTGACAATAAGCCACTCTGAGCAACGGCGTATGCAAACCATGTCGCTCGGCCCGAACCAGCATATCTCCTACAATGGCCTGCGCCTCTATACGCGGGGCATCCTGGCTGATGTCTCGCATCATTGAGGCGGCCCAGGTTGATTGTCTGTCAAGAAGACGGGCTTCCACGCGCTGCACATCGTCGGTAGAAAACTGGATGCCTTCTCCATTGGCGACTGCGCGGCATTCTGCCATAGTCTGAGCCATCAACTTTGGCCCGTCATCTGTGGCAAGGATCTCGCCCACTGTCCCGCGCATCAGGCAGGTCATTACGGCACCAGACGCGAGCATGACCCACTTGTTCCAGAGCACTTCGTCCACGTTGGCAGAAAGACTGCGCGTGCCTGGAGATTGCCTGATGAGTGCATGAAACTCCTGTGCAATACGTGTTGAGCTATCCGAACGTGCCCCGGTGATGACCACGTCAGCGGCGCCAAAATGACGAATGCTGCCGTCCGGTTCCAGCATGACTGCAATGTACGCCACGCCGCCCAGGACTCTGGCGCGGCCAAACATCTGGTCTAACCGATCGTAAACGGCAAGCCCATTAAGAAATGGAAGGAGGGTAGTGGAATCGCTCATTGCGGGAGCAATGTCCTGCAGCGTGGCTTCAAGGTCATAGGACTTGCAACTGAGCACGATCAGGTCGTAGTTTGGCTCCAGCTCCTCGGTTGAGATCGTGGCGACAGGGCCACTGAAATTGCCCAACTCGCTGTAGACATGCAGCCCGTTAGCGGCAAGGTGTGCGGCACGGCGGGGTCGTACTAAAAAGGTAACATCAGCGCCAGCCTGTAGCAATCTTGCACCATAATATCCGCCGATTGCACCGGCCCCAACGATAAGAATTCTCATGCTTCCCTCACTATAGTGATAAGCGGTTTACGATGAATTGTTTCGTAGCGTATGAGCTATTTCGCTCAGTTGCCCTCAAACCAGCGACCGGAGTTCACGGCCCACAAAATGCAAAGCCCATACAGCATCATCGCTAATGCTCCCATTGCGAAGAAGGCGGTCAATGACCCGCTTGCGGCAAGTACGGCCCAGCCCAGCCCTGCGAATAAAAACAGGCGCAATGCGCCGGCCAGAAGCGGCCACTTTAAGCGGCCCGCGCCCTGGGAGGCGAAATAGAGCGAAAAGCCCATGGCGAAGAAGCCATAGAACGGACCGACGATGCGTAGATAATACGAACCGGTTTCAAGTAGGCGCTCATCTGCACCGAACAGTCCGAGCCAGGCATGTGGCCAAAGTGCTGCGGCAAGCCCGATAGAAGAGCCGGCTGCGAATGCAATCGCCCCGCCAACCAGTGCTATATTACGAGCGCGTCCGGGCTGGCCGGCGCCGATGTTGGCTCCGACCAATGCCACCATGGGCGCTCCCAATCCGAAGGCGATCGGAATGAGGACGTACTCCAGGCGGATGGCCGTGGCATAGCCGGCCAGCGCTTGCGTTCCCCCATGGGCTCCCACAATGGCGGTGGTCGCGGCAATCAGGCCATTGGTGAATATTGGATTCAGGCAAGCCAGCCCCCCAACTGTCAGGATGTTGCGCATCGGAGCCCAATGCAGCGGCCCGCGGATCAGCCGTGCCGGGTTGCGGCCACTGAGGCAATACCAGCCGAGTACGAGAGCGCCGCAAGTATGGTAGATGGCCAAAGCCAGGGCGCCGCCGGCGACGCCAAGTGCAGGAATCGGACCAAATCCGAAGATCAGCGCCGCGCATAGCGGGATCAACAGTATCGCGCCGCCACAGATAACGGTTCCGGGCAGCAACATGTTGCCTGTACCCCGGATCACGCTGGCCAAGGCGCTCATGATCCAAAGCGGGATTAGGCTGGCAAAAACGATATGCCCATAGGTCATCGCGGCATCCAGCGAAGCACCCTCTGCCCCAAGGACACTGAACAGGGGTGAGCTGAACGCCACAAGTAATACGGTGAATACAAGCCCGATTGCCGCCGTCAAGACCACCGCGTGGCGTGCCAGCGAATTTGCCAGTGCAAAATCTCCGGCGCCTAACGCTCGCGCGACAGCCGCCGATATGCCACCGCCCATCGCGCCTTGTGACATGTTCTGCATCAGCATGAGCACAGGAATGACTACGCCCACGCCAGCCAGGACATCGGTGCCCAGCTTGGACAGAAACCACATTTCAATCAGGCTGGTCGACGCCAGCGAGAGCATCATCAGCACGTTTGGCCAGCTCATTCGCAGCAGGGTAGGCAAGATGGGGGCCGTGAGCATCCGAGTCAAGCGTGGATTGACAATGTGCGGCGCCTGGACTCGTATCGATGGCGATAATGTATTCATGTGGTGCTCGAAGGCCGATGCATCGCGGAAGCTCCAAAAGTATGGGCATATGCAAGTATTTTCGATCAATATAGTTGCATATGCTAATATATGTCAAGAAAATTTGCTGTGCAGATCCAACACAAAAGACCGCTGTTCAAGTAGACAGCACAGCCCCACAGGAGCTGATCGATATGTCGTCATCTACCCGCGTGAAAGACCCACTTGTATGCAATGGTGCGGTTTTACGTAAGGCAACCCGTCGTGTCACGCAGCTTTATGACTCGGTGCTCGCGCCATGTAAACTGAGCGTATCCCAACGCTCAGCGCTTGTGCATATAGAACGTGCAGGCAATCCGACAATGACCGAGCTTGCCCACGCCATGGTGCTCGATCGTTCAGCCCTGGCTCACAATATTAAGCCGCTGGAGCGGGACGGCTACGTGGTGCAAAAGCGCGACGCATCGGATGGTCGCAGCCGACGCATAGAATTGACTGACGCAGGACGAACGAAACTGGCCGAGTCGAACCTGCTCTGGCGTGAAGCTCAAAACAGTTTCGAAGCCGCCTACGGGGCTGATCGCGCCGCAGCCTTGCGCAACTCGCTTGCCGAGATATTTTCCGACGAATTCGCGGACGCCTTTCATCAAGCGACGATGCAAAAGCCTGGGGATTCGAAGTCCGGATAATGGCGCTATTCAGGCAACAACCCTGGGCGCAACACCCTTGGCCCATGGGATCACTATCCTGGTGGAGGCGGGGACGACGGGGCTGCTCACGCTATCGAGCCGATCAAGTTGCTGGGCGGACAGTGTGAGCGACAGGGCGCCCAGGTTGTCAGCCAGTTGCGCTGGTGACCGCGGCCCAACGATCGGTACAGCGCCGTGGGTGCCGGCCCAGGCAATGGCGACCTGGCCCGGGGTCACGCCTAGTTCCTTGGCGATGTAAATGACCGTGTCCAGCACCTGCGTGCGCTGCGCGGAATTTTCCGGCTGGAATACCTTGCCGCCGAAGCCCTCCGCACGGCCTGCCTCGCCCTTGCGGTACTTCCCGGTCAGCATGCCGCCTCCTAGCGGCGACCAGGTGACAATCCCGAGTCCCAGTGCGTGTGATGCAGGAAAAAGCTCGGCCTCTGGCTCGCGGTGGACCAGGCTGTGCTCGAACTGCGCAGCAGCGATAGGCACTGCGCCGGTGAGTTCGGCCAGCGTTGCCGCGCGAGCTAGTCGCCAGGCCGGGAAATTTGATACCCCGGCGTAGAGAATCTTGCCCGCGCGTGCCAGGTCTTCAAAACCTCGGATGATTTCTTCGGTGGGCGTGACACCATCGGGCCAATGTACCCAGTAGATATCGATGTGGTCGGTTTTGAGCCGTTTCAAGCTTGCCTCCAGCGAGGCGATCATGGCCTTGCGGCTGTTGCCCATCGCCAATCGGTTGGGATTGGATGTGGCGCCACGGGTGAATTTGGTTGCGAGCACGAAATTCTCGCGCCTGCCCGCCAGCAAGCTGCCAAGCAACTGCTCGGATTGCCCGAACTGATAAACGTCGGCCGAGTCGATGAAGTTTCCGCCAGCCTCAGCGTAGGCGTTGAAGATTGCCGTACTGACATCTGAATCGGCGCCGTAGCCCCAGCCAGTGCCGAAGTTGCCTGTGCCAAGGGCGACTTGAGATACCTGGAGCCCGGTCTTGCCAAATGTGGTGTATTTCATGAAAATCTTCCCTTGTTAAGCGCTTAAGGACGGTTTTGTTTGTCTTCTGGCTCCCGGCGACGCGGGACCAGGATGTTGCCTACGGAAATCTGCACAGGCTCGTGATTCTGGTTGAGTGTGATGATGCGCAGCTTGACCAGCCCCTGATATGGCCGGGATTTCGATGGGCGTACTTCCAGAACTTCGCTCTCCACCCGTAGTTCGTCGCCTGCTCGCAAGGGACGCGGCCAGCGCAGCTCATCGAAGCCAGCACCGACGATGCCACCTGCCGGTTTGAACTCGCTTTCCACCAGCAGCCGCATCGTCGCTGCTGCGGTGTGCCAGCCGCTGGCAGCCAGGCCATGGAAGATGGAAGCATCGGCAGCGGCCTGGTCTAAGTGAAACGGCTGGGGATCGAATTCGGCAGCAAACGTCTTGATGCGAGCTTCATCTATGCGTATGCGCATGGTGCCGTTGAAGCGCTGGCCCGGCACGATGTCGTCGAGATAGAGGGGCATGGTCTGTTTCCTTTTAGAGCGTTTCGAGCGCGAGACCCTGGCTAAGCCGGTAGGGGCAGTGACATGCGTGTCAGTAGTCATGCTTCTTTCCACGGATCGGTTTTTCGTTGAACATCACATAGGTAATACAGGTTTGGCTGGATCCGAAGCTGCTGGCGTGTCCAGCGGAGGCGGGATTTTCCACTTAACCTGGCGCAGATTGCTCGAAGATCAGGCATGTCGTGGTCGCATGCGCGTACAGCTTGCCGTCCGGGCCGACGAGGCGGCCTTCGGCCGTCGCTACTTGTCGTCCCGCGTGGATGATTTTGCCTTCGGCGCGTATCAGCGGAACCCCATCAGTCAGGGCGCGGACCATGTTCACCTTGAGCTCCAAAGTGGTGTAGCCTTTGCCAGCGGGCAGCATCGAGTGCACAGCGCAGCCAACCGCCGAATCAAGCAGCGCGGCGAACCAGCCCCCATGTACGGTGCCTAGTGGGTTGTAGTGCCGGCGCTGCGGCCTGCCTTGAAAGACCGCGACACCCGGCTCCATGTGAATCGGGAAGAAATCGAGCGTGGCGCCCATTGGCGCTGGCGGCAAGTCACCGGCGAAGATCGCCTCGAACAGCTGCATGCCCGAGAGCCCTGCGGCCTGTACTTTAGGTCCAGCGGGGGCACTCCACCGCGCTCGCACACGCTCTTCGTCCGCTTCCCAACGCGCCACCACCTGATCAACATTCATCAGCCACTCCAGTATTAAAAAATCGTTGCATATACAATAGTTGTAGGTACAATACATGATATGAAGAACTCAATCAAGCCGCAGGGGTGTACCAACCTGAAACTTCGCCAGCTTACGCGCATGGTGACGCGTCATTACGACGGCTATATCGCCGAGACGGGACTTAAGAACACGCAATACGCATTGCTTTCGTACGTCGTCCGACTGGGGCCGCTTCAACCGGTTGATCTGGCCAGGCATATGCGGATGGATGCATCGACCTTGACGCGCAATATGCAGCCACTGGCTACGCAGGGCTTGTTGGCGATCTTCGCAGGCAAGGATGCACGTAGTCGCCTGGTCGAAGCGACCGAGGCGGGGCGTATGAAACAGGCCGAAGGACAGCGCGCATGGAAAGCGGCACAAACTGCACTCAACGAGCGGTTGGGTGTGGAGCGTGTCGCCGCGTTGCATGATTTGCTTGATACTTGTATTGAATACCTTGATAGCAGTTCGGAGTGACATCCAGCAGAGTAATTGCTATCTATTTGTAGAGTTTTTAATGGACGACAGCATGACGCAGACATTGTTTTTTCCTTTACGCCTCGGATCCCTGGATTTGAAGCATCGCGTGGTAATGGCTCCGTTGACCCGTATGCGGGCGGCTCAGCCCGGGAATATTCCCCATGCGCTCAACGTAGAGTACTATCGCCAGCGCGCCTCGCATGGTGGGCTGATTATTTCGGAAGGTTCACAGATCTCGCGCACCGGGCAGGGAATGCCGGCAACACCTGGCATTCACAGCGAGGAGCAGATCGCAGGCTGGAAAGCGGTAACGGAAGCAGTGCATTCGCAAGGCGGGTTGATCTTTCTGCAACTGTGGCATGTCGGGCGTATCTCCCATTCGTCGCTACTGGGTGGTCAATTGCCGGTGGCCCCATCCGCCATCGCCGCACCAGGCAATGCATTTACTGCTTCCTTTGAACGTGCTCCATTCGAAACGCCGCGAGCACTGGAGACAGCGGAAATTGCTTCGGTGATTGAGGAGTATGCCCAGGCGGCACGGCACGCGCAGCAAGCCGGTTTCGATGGCGTGGAAATCCACGCGGCCAACGGCTACCTATTGGAGCAGTTTCTGCAGGGCCGGAGCAACCAGCGAACCGATGCCTATGGTGGCTCGATTGAGAATCGCTGCCGCATCGTGCTGGAGATTGCCGCGGCGGTCTCAACCGTTTTCGGGGCTGATCGTGTCGGCATCCGGTTATCGCCATTCGGGGTGGCTAACGGTAGTGGCGAGGATGATCCATTGCCTCTCTATACGTACCTGATCGAGCAATTGGCGGCACTTGATCTGGCGTATCTGCATCTGATCGAGCCCCGGGCCAGCGGTGCGGGCCAGGCTGAAGTAGATCATCAGAATGTGCCTTTTACATCGGAACTGTTCCGCCCGCATTGGCCGAACGTCCTGATCGCGGCGGGAAACTACAGACCTGACACCGCGGCTGCCGCCATCGAAGCGGGTGGGGCGGACGCCATTGCGTTCGGACGGCTGTTTATCGCCAACCCGGACTTGCCTGAGCGTGCGCGCCAGGGCGCTGACCTCAACGCCTACACCCGAGCCACCTTCTACGGCGGTGGGGCCGAAGGTTATGTGGATTACCCAGCGCTTAAGACGTCGAACCAGTGAGCAATACCGACATAACACCAGTATCATCGCAGGCACCCCGTCCGCCAGCCGAGCGTAGGCTCACGGCCAGCGTACTATTTCTGCTGGCCGCGTTGGCTGCCCTGGGGGCGTTGGCTACCAACATTATCCTTCCGGCATTTCCCGCGTTGGGTAAGGACCTTGGCGTTTCGGTCAGGGAGCTAAGCGCGACGCTGACCAGTTTCTTTCTGGCCTTCGCGCTGGGCCAGTTGTTCGTCGGCCCGCTGTCCGATCGCTTTGGGCGCCAGCGTCTGGTGCTCTTCGGGCTGGTTATCTTTATCATCGGCTGTCTGATCTGCGCGGTGGCCGGCACACTGTCGCAGTTGATCGGTGGCCGGATCATTCAAGCCCTGGGCGTTTGCGCTACGTCGGTATTGTCTCGGGCTATCGCGCGTGACTTGTTTGATGGACAAGAGCTTGCGCGTGCGCTGTCGCTGACCATGATCGCCATGGCCGCGGCACCGGGCTTTTCACCACTCTTGGGTGGAGCGTTCAATAGTTGGCTGGGCTGGCGGGCAACGTTCGGGTTTGTGGGTATGTTGGCCGTTTTGCTTGCTTTTTACTACAACGCAAAGTTGGGAGAAACACATAGGGCTGACAAGCGCTCGATCCTCTCAGTCTCAGCAATATTGAGAATCTACTGGCAACTCCTGGTCGACCGACGATTCATTACACCATCGCTTTCCGTGAGTCTGGTCATTGGCGCGTTGTATGCATTCTTTGCGATGGCGCCGGCAATTTTGATGACCGGATTCCATTTTTCGCCGTTTGAGTTGGGGCTGTTCTTTGCCTCAACCGTTTTTGTCGTGTTTGGCGCCGGTGTATTGGCACCTCGATTGGCCAAAAGAAGGGGGCCCGTGCAAATAGCGCGGGCGGGAATCATTATTGCGCTGGCGGGTAGCGTCGCCTTATTAGTTGGTAAAGAAGATATTTTCTTTTTCTCTGCAGCCTTGATTGTATTTCTGCTGGGAATGGGGCTTATCAATCCACTCGGGACTGCCATTGCGTTACAGCCCTTCGCACGGCATGCAGGGGCCGCTTCGGCGCTATTGGGGTTCCTGCAGATGGGGTGTGCCGCTCTGTCCATCAGTATTGCTGCGGCTCTCCCTTTTCCTGTTTATACATCGCTTGGCATGATCCTGGCTGGCAACCTTACGCTGTCCTTCCTGGTTTTTCTTGCTCTGCGCAAATAGCTTTCAACACGATTATTCACTCCGCGGTTTTATAGCGTTCAGCAGCCTCAGCTTGCTTGATATCTGAAAGCAGTGCTTGTCGTGCCGCATTGAGGGTATCCCAGCGTGCGGCATTGTGCAGCGGTGGGATTGTCACCAGTTCACGGCGATCAAATCCCACCAGCGCAGCGTCGACTAACTCATTTACTTCCATCATCTTGGACGAACTACTTATATCGATTCCCGCACGGTCCCACAGTTCTGTATAGGTTCCGGCAGGAAGCACCGCCTGGATATAAATGCCTTTAGATGACAGCTCCAGGTCCATTCCCTGAGATAAGAACAATACGAAAGCCTTGGTTGCACCGTAGACAGACATATTAAATTCTGGCGCCAAGCCGACGACTGAGCTGATATTGACAATCGAGCCTTTACCCGCCTGCACGAATCGTGGCGTTACTGCGCTGGCCAGTCTTGTCAATGCGGTGGTGTTCAGGGCAATAAGTTTATCGATTGAGTCCGGTGTCTGTTCGATAAAACTGCCGGACTGCGCGATACCAGCGTTGTTGATAAGCGTGTCGATGCGAGCATCGTCTCGAAGACGTGTGGCGACAGTGGCCAGATCACTCGATAGCGTCAGATCGGCCGGCAAGACGTCTACGTTAATGTTGTAATCCTGTCGCAAACGCGCTGCCAGGTTGTCAAGCCGGGCTTTATCGCGGGCGACCAGCACAAGGTCGTGGCCACGACGAGCGAAGCGATCAGCGTAGACAGCGCCAATACCAGAGGAGGCGCCAGTAATGAGAACGGAAGATATGGTCATATATATTTACTCATCTTTATTAGTTGAATAGAAGCGACGATGCGCCGGTACTTAGTTAGCTTGTTGCCCGCTTTATGTCGCGCAGGCTTATTGCGGCTGTGGGTTACTGCTTGATATTGCGTTGTCTGGTGAGACGGCAGAAATGCGAACCGTTAGCGGGCCGAGGTTAAGGGTTGAAATAGAGCGTCGTTGGTCATGTCTTGTGTTTCCCGTTTGAATAAGAGTGAATGCCTACAATGATGATGATTATCATCTAAAATGTCAAGAACTTTGATTATGATCATAATCAAAGTATAATAAGTCAGGAATTTGCAAGGAGAAGCAATAGTTATGAAAGTGACCAAAGCACAGGTACAAGCCAACCGTGAGCGCATCGTAGAGACGGCCTCGGTGTTATTTCGCGAACGCGGCTACGACGGCGTGGGGATCGCTGAATTAATGGCGACAGCCGGGTTTACGCATGGTGGCTTTTATAAGCACTTTGGTTCTAAGGCCGATTTGATGGCAGAAGCGGCGGCATGTAGCTTTGCGCAGTCAGCAGCGCAAACGGGTGACACTGATATTACTGAGTTTGTGCAGCAATACCTGTCCCGGCAGCACCGCGATGCGCCTGGCAATGGCTGCACGATGGCAGCATTATGCGCAGACGCCGGGCGTCAGTCAGCCTCACTAAAAGAAACATTTGCAGCTGGGATTGAAACTCAGCTGGCAATGTTGGCGCAAGAAGACGATGCTACTGATGAAAAACGAGCACAGAGAATTAATGCGATTGCTCATGCGGTGGGCGCCCTTGTCTTGTCTCGCGCTTGTCCAGATGATTCTGGTCTTGCGGATGAAATATTACAAGTGTGTCGCACACAGATTCTGGCCCAATGTAATCAAGAGAATAAAAGTTGAGTGCACGGTTTTGCTCATTACCAGCAGCCACGGAGGCCATATGAAGGCATTTATCATTGATCGTTACGGCAAGAATGAAGTCGGCCACATTGCGGACGTGCCCGAGCCTGATCTGCGGGACGATGACGTTCTCATTCAGATTCATGCCGCCAGTATTAACGTGCTGGACGCCAAGATCCGCTCCGGCGAGTTCAAACTGATCCTGCCTTACCGCTTGCCGCTGATCCTTGGCAATGACATGGCTGGTACGGTTGTGCGTGTCGGGCCTGATGTGCGCCAATTCAAACCGGGCGATGAAGTGTATGCCCGTCCAGATCAGGATCGGATTGGTACTTTTGCCGAGTTCATCTGCATCAAGGAAGAATCGCTGGCACTCAAGCCCCGTAATCTGAACATGGACGAGGCCGCTTCGATTCCGCTGGTCGGGCTCACCGCCTGGCAGGTGCTGGTTGAAGTGGCGCAGCTAATGGCAGGCCAGAAGGTATTCATTCATGCAGGCTCGGGTGGCGTTGGTACTATCGCTATCCAGTTGGCCAAGCACCTTGGGGCCTTTGTAGCCACAACCACCAGCACAGGCAACGTCGCCTGGGTAAAGGCGTTGGGGGCAGATCTGGTCATCGACTACAAGAACCAGCAATTCGAGACTATCTTGCGCGACTTCGATGTGGTTTTGCACAGCTTGGGCAAAGAGGCGCTTGAAAAGTCGCTGCACATTCTCAAGCCGGGAGGTCACCTTATCTCCATTTCTGGTCCGCCCACCCCGGATTTCGCGGATCAGCAGCGACTCTCCTGGCCATTGAAGCAGATTCTGCGTGTACTAAGCTATGGGATAAGAAGGAAGGCAAAGACGCGCGGTATCCGCTACACCTTCGTCTTTATGAAGGCCAGTGGCTCACAACTACGTGAACTCAGCACGCTGATCGAAGCGGGCGCAATCAAACCGGTTGTTGACCGGGTATTTCCATTGGACTCGACTGCGGACGCGCTGGCCTATGTGGAAACAGGGCGGGCCAAGGGTAAGGTGATTATCAAGGTCGAGTGAGCAAGTATCGCTGGATGAAGGCGGGGCAGTGCAGGAAGGTATACACTCGAATTTTTGGATGTAGCTGAAACCAAACTGATAAAATTACAAGTGTGTTACGAGGCGGCTGGGATCTTCCATAGTTTGGACTGCCCTGATACCGCGGGCGCTTATCTGCAGCGGACATTGTTTGGAAACAATAATCGTCGATCAGCGCAAGCCGTTGCTGAATGCAGGAATCAGCCGTTCGGATTCTCGGCGTCGCTTGGTTTTTCCCATGAATACTTTTCGCCCTTGAGCTATGTTGATACATTCAAATTTTTTACAGCGTGCTGCCGTGTTGCCGCAGCAATACCAGTGGGTTGCCTCGCCGCAGCCCGGTGTAGAGCGCGTGATGCTGGATCGGGTCGGTGAAGAGAAAGCCAGGGCGACCAGCATCGTACGCTATGCGGCTGCGTCCCGTTTTCCAGGGCATCAACATCCTGGAGGCGAAGAAATTCTGGTGCTGTCAGGAACGTTTTCTGATGAAAACGGCGATTACCCGGCGGGCTGGTACTTGCGTAATCCGCCCAATTCCGCCCATCAACCGTTTACCCTTGAGGGCGCCACTATATTCGTAAAGCTACGGCAAATGCCAGAAGGTGAGCGCCGCAGCGTGCGAATCAACACGCGCGAACCTTCTGCCTGGATCAGGCGCGCAGAAGGAGAGTCCTGCGTTTTGTTCACTGACGAGCGTGAGCAGGTGTCGCTCGTGAAGCTTGCGGCCGGCGCCCGGCTCTTGGGTCAGTTTATCGAAGGGGCAGAATTGCAGGTGCTCGAAGGAAGACTGAACGAGGCGGCACACGAATATGAGCAGGGCAGCTGGCTGCGTCTGCCGCCTGGAGATCATCCGCAATTGGTTGCCGGTTCCCAGGGCGTGACACTGTATCTGAAAACCGGGCATCTCGGTAAATATCTGACCGGGGTGGTGTCGCCGTAAAGGCCGCCCGGATGGCTGCCACCTAAGTCGAAGGTTTCTTTATATACCTCAGGCTTTAGCACATAAAGCGTGTTTATTACGGTTTGTCGCAAGCGGTGTGAAGCAAAATCACCTTTCAAAAGATGCCGATAACTTAATCATATACCCATGCCATAAACGCAAGAAAATTGCGTTTGTCGTGCCGCCGCTGCAAATGATCCAAATGTGTTTTACCGTCCAAGCGAGTAGAACTCGGCGTTGGGACTCATACTGGTTACATTCGCCAGCCGATTTGACATGCCGAAAAATGCTGAAATTCCAGCAATATCCCAAATGTCATCGTCGCTAAAACCATGCCGTTTCAGAGTTTCGAAGTCGGATTCTCCGACCTCGTGTGCATTTTGTGAGACCAGTATCGCGAAATCCAGCATGGTCTTCTGGCGCTCAGTGATGTTAGCTTTGCGATAGTTCGTCGCAATTTGATCGGCAATAAGCGGATCTTTGGCCCGGATGCGCAGGATAGCGCCGTGAGCGATGACGCAATATTGGCATTGGTTAAGGCTGCTTGTTGCCACAACGATCATTTCACGCTCTGCTTTGGTCAGATTGCCGGGCTTTTCCATAAGCGCATCGTGATAAGCGAAGAAAGCTCGGAACTCGTCGGGCCGGTGGGCAAGCGCCAGGAAAACATTCGGAATGAATCCCGATTTTTCCTGAACCTCCAGAATCCGTGTCCGAATATCCTCAGGCATTTCTTTGAGCTCAGGCACTGGAAAACGACTAACGGCAGGGTGGTTGGCTTGCGTCATTTTTTCTCCTATTGGTAAAAACGAATTCGTTCAATTCCAAGTCTGCACTTCGGGTATTGGCCATTGTTTGCGATGCCATGCTGTGACATGCGAAAATTTTTATCTATCGCGATTGGGCGGCGAGCGATCTGCTGGGTATTTATAGTATCGCAAATGTCCGTTTATTGTTCCACGGCATCTCTGAAACCCTCGATTAAAGGGGTTCAATGCGCGCCTTTTTCGGGAGAGCAGAGAGGCAGTGACTGCCTCCGGAATGAAAATTGCGCCGGGATCGCCGGAAGGTTTGCTCAAGTTCGTACAGGCCGATGGCGATAAATGGGCAAATCTTGTCAAGCAAAGGGGCTTGAAAATAGGGCAGTGATCATACTGTGTATGGCTTTCATATTGCTACTGTTTTTGTGCCCACATCCCGTAAACTAAAAAAATCGGAAATGCGGCGGGAGACCCAAAAAAACATTTAACCCCACGTGACAGCGGGGTTAAATGTCGTTCGCAATTGGCGCGTTGTCACGCCAATTTCAGTCCAATCCCGCAATACAGAGATACTTGAGCTCCAGGTATTCGTCTAATCCATAGCGTGAACCCTTGCGTTGCCTGAAAAAACTCAGGTTCCCTTTATTCCGGCTGCTTTAATTACCTGGCTCCATTTTCGCGTTTCGGCATCAATAAATTCACCAAACTGGGCAGCGTTACTTTGACTGGATTCCAGTCCCAGTGTTGACAGTTTCTGTTGTATGTCCGGATCAGACAGCGCCCGATTGATCTGGTCATCCAGTCTTTTCACAATATCCGCGGGCACGGCAGTTGGGGCCATGAATCCATACCAGCCGGATGCAACGACATCCGATAACCCCTGCTCACTTAGCGGGGTCGCTGCGGGATAAATTGCACTGGGCGTAGTAGAGGCAACGCCTAGCACACGCAAACTGCCGCGACGAATGTGTGGCAGTGCGGCCGTGATTGCAGTCAGCGTCGCGTCAATTCGTCCCCCGGCTAGTAAATCGGTATAGGCAGCAACATCGCCGCGATATTGAACGGTCAGTCCCTTCACTTTTGCATTGCGAAAGAGTAGTTCGCTGGCAAGGTGAGGTAATGAGCCATAACCTGGGGAACCAAAAGTCAGGCCCTTGGATTGTGCTTTTCCGTAGCTGATCAGATCCTTGACAGAGCCTATCGATGTTTTTGCATTAACCACCAGGAAAAGTGGTGCCACTGCGGTCATGGCGATAGGTTGCAGATCTTTGCGCGGATCATATTGCAGCGGGCCGTACAGTGCTTCCAGCGTTGCGTAAGGCGCCGCAGCATACAAAATGGTGTATCCATCATTTGGTGCATGTGCGACGAAGCTATTGCCAACCCGCGTACCTGCTCCGGTTTTGTTTTCGACAATAAAAGCCTGTCCCAGATGCCGGGCAAGATAATCGCCAATCATTCGTGCGGACAGATCATTGGGGCCACCCACGCCATAGGGTGAGACAATTTTAACCGGACGTGACGGCCAGTCTTCCCGGGAAAATGCCCGTGGAGCGAGGCCGCTGCATATGCCCGCAACTGCCGTTCCCAACAACATGCGTCGATTTATTCCCATCATTGTCTCCTGGATATTTGAATCGTTGTACCGCTGGCGGGCGGCCTGGCAAGCAGGGAAGGCGCAGACCTGCTGATATAATAGGTCGCCCGCTCTATACGGACAAGCTTGATTTTCTTTTCAATTTAAAGGCCAGGGTTATAAATCCATGTATGATTCCGAACCGAAGCGACGCGCCTCTACGCCGGAAATCACGCTCCGTCAGTTGCGTGCGTTCCTTGCGGTTCTTGAATCCGGCAGTTTCTCCGAAGCCGCCAGTACAATGCATTTGTCGCAGGCGGCACTCAGCGGCCTGGTCAAGGAGCTGGAAAGCAGATTGGGTGTACGTCTGTTGGATCGCGATACGCGCAATGTCAGCGCATCGCCCGTAGGCGTCGCATTTGAACCCCTGGTGCGTCGATTGCTTGGTAATTTGGAAGAGGCGCTGGAGAGTGTTACTAACCTCAAGGAGTTGCGCAGGGGAGTGGTGCGCGTTGCAGCGCCCGAACCCTTATCCTGTACGTTGCTTCCTGAGCTCATCGCTCGCTATGAAAAGCACAATCCTGGTATTGACGTTCGATTTGAAGATGTGCCCATCGAACAGGTTTTGTCTCGTTTGCATAGCGGCAGCGCTGACATCGGATTTGGGCCGGAAGGCGTGCCTGTTGACGAGGCCATACAAGCCCATATGATCAGGGCCGATCCGCTATGGGTAGCCTTACGGCGGGATGATCCGCTAGCGGCAAACAAATCAGTATGCTGGAAGGAACTGAGCAACAGGCCACTCATCAACTATATGCCTAACCTCACAGTCAACGTATTGAGCAACGTACCACAGCGATACCATCCTCCCAGAATTATTTCCGTGCATCGCGTCAATACTGCGCTTTCCATGCTGCGGGTCCGCCATGGTTACGTGATCTGTCCATCGATGGCCCGAGATCTGGCAGAGGGATTTGGGTTGACGATTCGTCCGCTATCGCAGCCTACTGTCACGTGGCATATCGCAGTCTTCGCCAGGCACCGGTCATCATTGTCTCCGGCGGTGGAGAGCTTTCTTGATTTCACCTTGAATTCGCCATTGGCGTGATTGATATTACCTCTTGGGCAAGATGAACACACAATGTCTGGCTCTAGCCAGTTTTGCAGATCAAAAACTGTATATCAATTAATAATCCATTGTTATTAAACTATCATAAATTACAGTTTGTCTTATAAAAAACGGATCGCTATCATGGCTCTGTCGTCTCTATGGGTTCAAGAAACTGAACCTGCCTTGCATTCTGCAGAGACATACCACGCGAATTCGCAGACAAACTATGATCCAAGCCAATCTCGACTCTTTCTTATCGCCAGCGTCCATTGCCGTCGTTGGTGCATCCTCCAACCCGGACAAGATCGGTGCGGTGCCGGTACGCTATCTTGTCGAACACGGTTACGACGGTGCGCTATACGCCATCAATCCCAACGGGGGACAGATTTACGGACGTCCTGCCTTTGTTTCGCTGCTTGCGGTTAAACAGCCAATAGATCTGGCCATTTTTGCCATTCCGGCAAGTAGCGCCGAGGCGGCGCTGGACGACGCAATTGCCAGCGGTGTTAAAAATATTGTCATGTTTTCAGCGGGGTTCGCAGAAACGGGACAATCAGGAAGTCTGGCGCAGGACCGCTTTTCGAGCAGAGCCCGGGCGGCCGGCATTCGGCTACTTGGTCCAAATTGTCTGGGGTTCATCAATATTGCCCGGTCTGTGTATGCCACTTTCTCCCCTGTATTGAGTGTCGGGTTGGCCAAACCAGGGCCCATTGGAATCGTCAGCCAGAGCGGGGCCTTCGGTGCCTATGCATATGCCATGGCACAGCGGCGTGGTGTTGGCCTGTCGAAGTGGATAACGACGGGAAATGAGTCGGATATTGATATTGCGGATTGCATAGCCTGGATGGCGCGTGATCCGGATACTAAAATCATCATGGCCTATCTTGAAGGTTGCCGCAATGGAGTCAAGTTACGACAGGCACTGGAGCTGGCACGCGCTGCAGGAAAGCCGGTGGTACTTGTTAAGGTGGGACGTACCAGACTGGGAGCACAGGCAGCAGCATCGCACACTGCAGCCTTGGCAGGCGACGATGCTGTCTATGACGCCATGTTCCGTCAATGTGGCGTCTGGCGAGCTCGCTCGATCGAGGAATTTTTTGATATTGGCCAAGGCCTCGCCGTGGCTGGAACCCCAGTCAACGGGCGCCTGGGTTTGCTTACGGTATCTGGCGGCGTGGGCGCGTTGATGGCAGATGACGCTGCTGATGCTTCAATTGATGTAGCGCCGTTACCACCTGCTGTGCAAGCGTTGATCCGCAATAAGGTACCTCTGGCTGTTACCGACAATCCTGTTGATCTGACAGGTCAGGTAACCACTGAACCGGAAGTGATCGAGCTGGCTGCCCGAGCCATGTTGGGAGAAGCAGATTATGGCAGCCTTCTTATATTCCTTGCCGCCTATGGTAGCACCCCGATCATGCAGCAACTTCAGCGCAAGCTGGCCCAGGATTTGCGACGTGATTTCCCAGACCGAGTCATTATCTTCAGTGCGCTCATTGGTGCTGAGCAACTGCAGATGCTCGAAGCGCTAGGTTGTCTGTGTTTCTCGGATCCGGCAAGAGCCATTCGCGTTCTGGCAGCCATGAACTTTTTTGCAGCCCATCATGAACGGCCTTTAACACCGGACCAACCGAAGGGTGAGACCGTTCGCCTGCATCGCGAAGTCTACAATGAAGCCGAAGCGATGGATTTATTGGCCGGTTTTGGTTTTTCTACCGTCCCGTTGCGTCAAGCCCGATCTCGCGATGATGCAACTGTCTGCGCTCGTCATTTGGGTTTTCCCGTGGTCATGAAGGTATTGTCCTCCGACATTATTCACAAGAGCGATGCAGGCGGCGTTGTCTTGAATATACGGGATGGAGACGAAGCTGGTGCCGCTTATGACAGTATCGTGGCAGCAGTGGGCTGTGCAGAACCAACTGCTCAGTTAGACGGCGTGCTTATTGCACCGATGGTCCGCGGGGGCATCGAATGTATTCTCGGCGTGCGTCAAGACCCCTCGCTGGGGGCCGTTGTCATGTTGGGTTCGGGTGGCATCAATGTTGAACTGATGGGCGATATTGCACTCCGGCTTGCGCCTGTCAATCGTGAGCAGGCTCAGGAGATGATCAGCGAATTGAAAATAGCTCCTCTGTTAGCCGGTGCACGAGGTTTATCAAGCGCGGATGTCAACGCCCTTACTGATGCCATCGTGCGTATCTCGCAATTCGCACTCGCGGCTGGCAACAGCCTCGTTTCATTGGAAATAAATCCAATTATGGTGATGCCTGAAGGCCAGGGTGCAATCGCACTGGATGCCGTTTTATTGACCCGCTCGCCAATGTCCGCGACATCACCAGACGCTTGTTCTGCCGTCATGACCACGTTGCCGCTGTTTGAGATGGCACGTATGCGGGCTGCAACAACCCCGCGGCGTCATTCCGTGCAGGGTTTTGCTGGGGATGCGCCGGACTCGAGCATGCGCTGGGTGAATCAATTTACGCATACACGTCGCTTGCGAAGCCCTGACGATAAGGAAGTTGTCACACCCAATAACGACACATTGTTTTCGAATGCCTGGCTTGATTTGTCCGCAGGTCCATTGATAATCGACGTGCCGGCATTCGGATCTCGTTATTGGGTGTTGGGGTTCCTTGATGCCTGGACCAATCCGTGGGCCTATGCGGGGCGGCGAACGACTGGAGGAAAGGCGCAACGGCTCTTTGTCCACGGACCTGGGTGGGACGGGGAAATCCCTGCGGGGATGCATGTCATTAGTGCGCCCAGTGAAGATGTATGGATCATTGGACGTATCCTGGTGGATGCAGATTCTACAGATCTTGCGAAGGTGCATGCTCTGCAAGATCGCTTTGCTATCTGCAGGCCTGACGGCGCGCCGGCGCTGTCCACCGTTGATTGCCTTATCCATAATCGGGATACGGGCACACCGGACGCGAGCGAATACTTGCGCGTGCTGGATATGATGCTCCGCCGTAATCCTCCTGCGGCGCCGGTGCCGGGATGGCCGCCGGCCACATGCGACATTCATACAGCACTGGACGAGGTTTACACCAATCTGCGCGAAGTGGCCAATTCATCAGCGCTGGGTGGAGGATGGACGACTGCTATCAGTATACGTACCGGGTTCGACGACGACATTGTGACGCGCGCAAGAGTAGCACGCAATTGGATCGGCACGCTTGGAATCGACGAGGCGATGTATATCATGGCTGAAGTCGATGCAAGAGATGAGGCGCTGACAGGACAACGACGCTATGTCTTGCGCTTTGCACCTGGCGAAGGTCCGAAGGTCGATGCATTCTGGTCAATTACGTTATATCGACGCAGCGACTGCCTGCTTGTTGCCAATCCGATTAATCGATATTCCATAGGTGATCGGACTCAAGGTTTGCGCCGTGATGCAGACGGCGGCTTGAGCATCGCTATTCAGGCAGATAACCCTGGGTTAGGAAAAAACTGGTTGCCGGCTCCGTCTGGAGAAAATTTCTACCTGACCTTGCGGCTATATCAGCCGCAACGACCACATCTTGAAGGTACGTTTTCTTATCCGGCAATTGAGCGAGTAGATTGAATACAAATAAGTCTATGACAAAAGAAATATTGTTAAAAATCAGGTAAGAAAATTATTACTATTCGCATGGCGAAACCATGCGGAGGAGAAATAGATAATGGACGCTAAGAAATTGAAGGATCGCGTTGCAATTGTGACGGGCGCCGGTACCGGTCTGGGACGTGCGCACGCACTGGAATTGGCGCGCCATGGTGCGCTGGTGGTGGTCAATGACATCAGCGGTCTGGCTCAGGCCGTAGTAGATGACATATGCGAAGCAGGGGGCAAGGGTATTGCCAACTGCGGTGATGTGACTTCCTACCAGGATATGCAGGCGATGGCTGAACAGACACGCGACCACTTTGGGCGAGTGGATATACTGGTGAATAATGCAGGCATTTTACGCGACCGAACGTTTGCCAAAATGACTTTGGACGATTTTCGTCTGGTGATGGAAGTGCATGTAATGGGTGCAGTAAATGCCATCAAAGCCGTCTGGACGCAAATGCAATTGCAGCAATATGGTCGGATCATACTGACGACTTCCTCTTCCGGGCTGTACGGTAATTTTGGCCAGTCAAACTATGGCGCTGCCAAGATGGCACTGGTTGGCCTGATGCAAACATTGTCTCTGGAAGGTGCGAAGCATAACATCCGAGTCAATTGCCTGGCGCCTGCAGCAATAACGGCCATGACAGCAGGCTTGCTGCCTGATGAGGCTGTCAAGGTGTTGACGGCGGAGCGAGTCAGCCCGGGCCTGATCGCCTTGCTAGGAGAGCAAGCACCGACGCGAATGATTATGTTGGCAGGCGGAGGCAGCTTTGAATCGGCCCATATAACCATGACCAGGGGAGTGCATGTCAGTTGGAAAAACGACCCGGCAAAGCAAGTGTGTGAGCAACTGGACCGAATTTTGGATCAGACCGAGCAGTTTGTCCCAGCGTCAGGATGGGATCAGTCGAAACACGAATTGGGCAAAGCGTTCCATGCTGTTGGAGCATTCGCGGAAGATGGCCCCGACGGAGATCGCGGCGTAGGCCAACCAAGCTAGCTTTGCAAAAGCAGGTGCCCCTTGTGCAGACGAACGATCTATGCCACGACGCCTCTGACGCAATGAGATGACGCCTCAAACCTGGCGTCGCCTCCAGTGCGACTCATCAGAGCCTGACAACGTGCTTAGCGCTACTCCACCTTGATGTTTGATTCGCTGATCACACTCGACCATTTTTGTGTTTGATCCTGCATAAACTTGCCAAATTCTGCCGGTGAAGAGGGCGTAGTCTGGATAGCCTGTTTGTCAAAAAATGCAGCCATTTCGGGTGTATTCAGAACGGTTTTGATTTCTGTGTTCAGACGCGAAATGATGTCTTCGGGTGTGCCGGCCGGCGCCAGCATGCCGATCCAGGACTTGGCTTCGAAAGACGGATAATACTGAGTGATGGACGGCACGTCCGGCAATTGAGGTATCGGCTGTTTGGTTGTGACCGCAAGCGCTTTGAGCTTGCCTGCGCGGATATGTGAAAGGACAGAGCTTGTACTGACAAACATGACCTGAACGCGCGCCGCCAGTAAATCGGCAATGGCGGGCGCGCCACCTTTGTACGGAATATGCGTAAGATTGATGCCAGTAGTCGACTTGAATAATTCAGCCGCAAGCTGGTTTGAACTGCCTGCGCCCGTTGATGCATAGTTCAGGGCGGTGGGATCGCGTTTTGCCATTGCAACGAGCTCCGGAACGTTATTGGCTGGTACGGAAGCCGGTACGGCAAGAACCAAGGCCGAGGTGCCGAGCAACGATATCGGCGTCAGGTCCTTGTCGGAGTCGAATGGCAACTTGTACAGAAGCGGGTTGATGGCGTGTGTGTCGAAAGCCATCAGCAATGTGTATCCGTCCGGTGCTGAACGGGCAACCTGCGCGGCACCAATCGAACCACCGGCACCCGCTTTGTTGACGACCACTAACGGTTGCTTTAATGCGCCACTTAACTGGCGAGCCATGCTTCTGGTGACGACGTCGACAATGCCGCCCGGGGGAAACGGTACGACAAGCTCTATCGGCTTTTGTGGGTAAGCTGCAGATGCTGGGGTGGCAATACAGGCCAGCATGACGAAGGCTAGTGCATTTCCGAAAATGCGTGCCGGGGCACGACCAATCTTTTCTTTTGCGATTTGCTTGTATTTATAGAAAGGCATAATGTAAACCATTGTCTCGGTGGTTGTGAAGGGATGGGTAAGGCGTTGCTAATCCAGGATCGCCACTGTCCGACACCAGCCCGCTGAGGCATCTTTGATCTTTATGGGAAAACAACTGATCGTAAATCCATGGGACGGCAACTGATCCAGGTTTGTGAGCTTTTCCATCTGGAAATAGCCGATTTCACGACCTGCTTTGTGGCCTTCCCAGAGGATGGCTGGATCTTTGCTTTTGTTAAATCGCTCAATGACATACTTGAATGCGGGATCCCAGCTGTACGAGTCGGTACCGACAATCCGCACGCCTTGCTCCAGCATCCATAGTGTGGCGTCGCGTCCGAAACCACAGGCACTTTCCCAATAATCCGCTTGCCCTTGTCTGGCTCCAGCACGCGTGTTGGCGACCACGATATCCAGGGGTTTGAGTTCGTACCCGATGCGCTCAAGCTCCTCTTGTATGTCTTGTGGCGTGACCACGTAGCCAGCTTCAAAGTGACGAAAATCCAGCTTGACGCCAGGCCTCAGGCACCAGTCGAGAGGCACCTGATCGATGCCGGGTGCGGGCTCGCCGCCCTCGGTTAATGCGTGATTGGTGGTAGGGTGGTAGTGCCAGGGAGCATCCATATGGGTGCCGGCGTGGGTTGATAATGAAATTTTTTCCACGGCCCAGGCTTTCCGGTCGGGCATGTCAGCGGGAGTCACCCCTGGCAGAAGTTTGCTGAACAATTCCCACGAATCGTCGTGATTGACATAGTCAATTTTTGGTTGGTGGTGGGCAGGAGAGGTGGGCTTGTCTTCAAGAGTGACTGATAGGTCGATAATTTTTCGGGTCATGCGTGTCCTTTTTATTTGCGAACAGTCTTGGAGACGTTGGGCGCCGAAAATCCGGCGACCACGAATGCAACCAGCTGTTTGATGATTACTGTAGGATCGTCCGTGTCGCAAAGCCCGGCCGATAGTCTGTTAAGGCGATGATAGTTTTTATCACCATCGCTGATGATGTACATCATTGCGCCAATGGTGAAGGAATAGCGCCAGAATGCTTCTTCACGGTTCAACCCAGGCGTGACTTTCATAAAAGACTCGACGAACAGCAGGGCCATGGCGTCGTATTGTTCAAAGATCGCGACGTTGGTTGTTGCCTGCGGCAGGGCCCTGGCTTGCATCAGCAGCCTGACCAGAAGCCGGCTATCGCCAGTGGTCTGCAGGCTATGCATGATGGGCGGAGCGACCAGCGCATCCACAATTCGTTCCAGCGTCAGCATCCCGTCTCCTGACAGTTTTTCAAGGGCCTGCATACGCAAGGCGTTGATCGGCTGGGCGACCGATTCAAGTACGGCGCGTATCAGGTCATCTTTATTGCCGAAATGGTAATGGATTGCTGCGACATTGACGTCTGCGAGCGTCGTAATATCTTTTAATGAAATTGCGTCAAAACCCCGGGTCGCGAAAAGAGTGAGGGCGCTGGCGGTGATTTTTTCTTTAGTCGACATGCATCTCAGTTTAAATATAAATTTCAAATAATTATTTGAAATTTATATTTAAACCATGCCAGTGTCAAGATGTTTACAAAAAATCTGACTTACACATTTGAAATGAAGGCTATGCACACTTAACCTAAGGGCTGGCTCAATCGAGGACGCGATTTCATTCCAACGATACGCCGCTACGTTTGACCACCTCTCCCCAGTTATCATATTCCGAGCGGATGTAGGCTGCCGCCTCTTGCGGGCTACTGCTGGTGCGCACGATAGCGCCGATCTGCGAAAGCTTGGCACTTACGTCCGGTGTGCGCATTGCCGTCGACAATGCATCAAATGTCGCTGTGATTCGTGGGCCGGGCGTTCCGTGCGGATAAATGAGCATTAGCCAGGTTGCGGCGAGGAAATCTGCAAACCCTTGTTCTGCAGTAGTCGGGACATCTGGCATGCCGCTCAGGCGCTTGGGCGTGGCTGTCGCCAGTGCGCGCAACTGACCGCTTTTGACGAAGGGTTGCACGCCGGCAGCGGTTTCCAGTGCAAGAGAGACTTGGCCGGCGACAACATCGGTTAAGCCTGGCGCGCTTCCCTTATAGGGGACATGCAATAGGTCTATGCCTACTTGTCGCTTGAACTCCTCCATTGCCAGGTGAGAAACGGTTCCGTTACCGGAGGACGCATGCGTAAGTTTGCCTGGATGGTTTTTCGCGAAACTGATCAGCTCCTGTATGTTAGTAAACGGCTGAGATGGGTGGCAAACCAGTACGAAAGGAAGATCGCAGACCAGTCCAACAGCTTCAAAGTCGTTAATCGAGTCGTAGCGGACGGATTTATACAAATGCGGGTTAGTGGCAACCGCAGACATGTGAGTAAGCATCATGATTGTGCCGTCGCCAGGGGACTTTGCAGTCAGTCCCATTGCAATACTGCCCCCTTGTCCCGGTCTGTTGTCAACAATGTAGTTGTCGCCCGTGATGGTTTGCAATTTTTCGGCAAGCAACCTGGCCACGATGTCCGTTGCCTGCCCAGGGGGAAAGCCAACGATGATCCGTACTACTTCCGCAGCCTTTGAGGATTCCGCGTGGACCAAAGCGCAAAGTCCGGCACTAACTGAGGCGATAAGCATTTTTCGCCGTGAATGCGTGAGTTGTGTCATTTTGTTGTCTCCTATTGTTTTGAATATTTATACTGGCAAAGGTCCGATGGCCATAGCCAGGTAAACGCTCCTT
Organism: Advenella incenata; assembly: GCF_004217095.1. Classification (GTDB taxonomy): domain Bacteria; phylum Pseudomonadota; class Gammaproteobacteria; order Burkholderiales; family Burkholderiaceae_B; genus Advenella; species Advenella incenata. The sequence continues at coordinate 248,409 of NZ_SHKO01000004.1, forward strand.
AGCGCATCAGCAGCGTTCCGACCACAGTCAGGGCGGATCCTAAGGCAGTGGCCACCAGCAGCCACCAGCCAGGTACCATTACTCTGGGACGCTCTTCATGAGTCGAGGCAGATGAACCATGGCTGCTGGTAACCGTGCTTTGAACACGCGTTTTGGATTTGGCGGGTGATGTGGTGGGTACAACCAGCGATGCCTCTGCCTCTTGACTGTCAGTTGGTGTCGTAAGTTGCTTTTTGAAGGCCTTGAAAAAGTCGTCAGCCATCTTGCGGGCCACGCTGTCAATAAGCCGTGATCCAACTTGGGCGAGTTTGCCACCCACCTGCGCGCTTGCCATGTAGCTCAGTTGAGTTCCATCTGATGTTTCGGTCAATTCGACCGACGAAGAACCCTTGCCAAATCCAACGGGACCCCCTTGGCCTTCGAAGACCATTGTGCAACTCGAGGGAGGCGTGGCATCGGTCATTCGCAGCGTGCCATTGAAGCGAGCACGCAAAGGACCGATGGCGGCGGCCATGATGACCGTGTATTGCTCGGCATTTATTTTTTCGACGGATTCGCATCCCGGCAGGCATCGTTTGAGAACATCGGGATTGTTGAGCGCATCCCACACTGTTTGGCGGGACGCGGCGAGCGCCTGGCTTCCGGTGATTTCCATGGGAGTCAATGCCCCTTTTTCATCGAAGCGGCCGTGTTTACCATGGAATGTAGCGTTCTTGCGTAATCAATGGCGGCCTGTTCATCCATACGAGGCGCCACGCGTAGGTATTCCTTTAGCCCAAGAATGGCGGGCCGTGGCCGTGCCAGCAGCAGGTCAATGAAGCGTTGCACTTCGCTGTCGAGCCGATTGTCTGAAACAACCTGACTTATCAGACCATAGGCAAGCGCCCGCTGTGCATCAATGAAGTCGGCGGAGTAAGCCATCCACAGTATCGCGTTGCGGTTTAACCGGTCATAGACCGCTGACATAACCATGGTGGGCATGACATTGTGACTGATCTCGGGGATATTGAAGGTCGCGGCATCGCTGGCGAAGCTGACATCGCATAATGACGCAATGGCGGTGCCAAATCCCATGCATCTGCCTTTAATCACACCAATGATCGGTACCTTGGCACCTCGCATGGCTTGATAGCTGCCGAAGATGCCGTCGTATTCATCCCGGCGCGTGTAAGCCTCCGAGGCTGCGGGGGTCGGGCCAGCGTCCCTGATGCGCCCTGTGCAAAAGTCAGGGCCGGCGCTCGTCAGTAGTACTGCATCAGACGTCTCGTGCGCCTTGAGCAGGACGTCGGAAAGTGCCGCCGCCATGCTGTCAGATACGCCGTTGTCCTCGGTACGATTCAGGGTGATGTGGAGTAAGCGGCCTTTTTGTTCAAACTTCAGGTGTTGATGCATGTAGGATATCTCCATCTATTCAGAAAAAGTGTCATAGTGCGTAGCGTACGAAGTGGTGCATGAGTGCTGCGTTGAAGGCTACAGGTTGATCAACATTGGGAAGGTGGCCCGCGTCCGGAATAACTTCAAGTGTTGAGTCGGAAATTCGCGTCTGAAGATCACGCATGGTTTCAGGAAGCACGCCATCATTGGCCCCGACAACAAGTGTGGTAGGTACCTCAATAGCGCCTACAAGATTAAGATAATTTAGAGATTGAATGGCACGCGCGCTGCCGACAAACCCAGGTACCGAGGTACCGTTTGCGATAGATCGGAATCGTTCGTTAACTTCGGGATGACTCTGCAGAAATGGTTTGCCGAACCAGCGTTCCAGCGTGGGCTCGACCAGAGGAGCACAACTGCCGTGCAGCTCTGCCGATGCAATGCGGTCATCCCAGGGGGTAGCCACCGCAGGCGGTGCATCAGCGCGTGCATCACAAAGAAAAAGGCTGAGCAAGCGATCGGCTTGCATCACACCCAAGCCAAATCCGCTCATACCGCCCAACGATAGTCCGACGTAATGCGCTCGCGGAATATTCAATGCCTCGAGCACTGCAACCGTGTCAGCTGCGAGTTCGTCCATTGTGAAAACTTCTGCGGGCACCGACGAATTGCCGTGGCCGGCTGTGTCGATACGTATCACGCGAAAGCCCTTATTTGCGAGGAGGGTAGCCTGCTTGTCCCACATTAAGCTGGAAGAAAGGATGGAGTGGGTCATCACTACCGGTAAGCCGTCCGGCGGGCCTTGCATATAGACTGCCAGGTCGCAAGTGACTCCGCGTATGGTCCGGTGTTCGATATTGTCGATCATGTTGTTTCCTTGGTCGAAAAAGAGGCTTTGCGCAATACACGCCAAATCGCTTGGGGGGTCATGGGAAGTTCGTCGATGGATGCATCTATTGTTGAGAGCGCATCATTCAGTGCGCTGGCAATGGCCGCTGGACTACCCAGATAGCCCGCTTCGCCGGAGCCCTTTTGACCGAAAACGGTCAGGGGCGAGGGCGTGCAATGGTCTACTATCGTTATTGATGGAACTTCTTCAGAGCTAGGAAGTAGATAATCCATGAAGGTACCCGAGAGCAACTGGCCTTCGTCGGAGTAAGCGAATTTCTCCAGGAGTGCCGCACCCAGGCCATGCGCCACGCCTCCGTAAGTCATGCCATGCACAACATCAGGACTAATCATGACGCCGCAATCGTGGCCAACAACGTATCGATGTAGTGTGGTCTTGCCGGTATCCGGATCGATGCTGGCCAGGACGACATGACATTCAAAAGAGTGGCACGGGTACATTTGCACGCGTCCATCCTCGGTTGGCAATTGGCCTCCGGTCGGCACCTCCCAGCAAAATTTCTCTTGCAGGCCCGGTTCCATCCCAGTGGGCATTCGGTGATATTTGCGATGTGCAATTTCGACAAGTGCATCCCAGTCAAGGCGACGCGCCTGTTCGTCCCGGATGAAGATATTGCCGTCCTCGTAAATAAGCGCGTCCTCATTGACGCCTAGATTATGGGCGGCGATGGCCAGCAATTTGGATTTAAGAATTTTTGCAGCGCCAGCTGCAGCACCGCCCAGCATGATCGCCATGCGACTGCCTACCGGGCTATTTGAGGGTAGGGCATTGAGCGAGTCGGCGTGCAGCACCCGCACGGTATCGGGCTCTTTTTGCAGTATTTCGCCGATGACGGTGGAAACAAGCGTCTCATGTGCCTGGCCGGAGGTCGAGGTACCCATTAGTGCGGTTACAGCGCCGTTCAAGTCAATGCGGATCAGACATGAATCCATCCAAGTGGTGGTTTCGTTTTTGGCGTTAAAGAGCGGCTCGAATGCTGAATTACCGCCCGACGGCTCCAGGCAAGTGGAGATGCCGATGCCGGCGAGCATGCCTTGTGCACGCAGCGCATCGCGCTGCTGTTCAATGGCCTCGAAAGGAGCCGCAGACAGGGACTTATCCAGCACCGTTTCGTAATCGCCGGAATCGTAGTGAGTGCCACTGGGAATCAGATAGGGAAATTCATCCTTTCCAATCAGATTTTTACGCCTTAACGCGATCCGATCCATACCCAGGAATCGTGCCACCTTGTCTATACCGGTCTCAATGGCATAGTTGGTAGGCGCTTGGCCGAAGCCGCGCACAGCTTCTTGTGGCGTTTTGTTTGTCATCACTGAATAGGCATCATATTCAACACTGGCAATACGATAGGGCCCCACAATAGCCCCTACTGGCTTACCAAGCTGCAGTGGAGAACGCCCCGAGTAGGCACCGATGTCATCTACTGCACGCATGCGCATGGAACGGATAGTGCCATCGCCGTCGAAGGCCAAACTCACATCGAAGATACGATCAGGACCCTGCATGTCGCCACCGCGCATGTTCTCCAATCGATCTTCGAGAAAACGGACTGGCCGGCCCAGTTTTTTTGCCAGATAGCCTACCAGAATGGAATGCTTTAATCCGCGCTTAACGCCATAGCTGCCCCCAACGTCCACGTCAAAATGCACACGCACGCTGTTTCCTGGTATGCGTAGGCATTTGGCGAGCAAATCGGGGTACTTTGGCATCTGGATCGATGCCCAGACGTCCAAGATCTGTGTCGCATCACTCCATAAACAGGTTGCGACAAACGTTTCAATAGGCACCGTTGAGCTGCGAGCCCAGCGGGCGCGGTAGTTGAGTTGATGGTCAGCATCGGCAAAGTGCTTGCCCACCGGGCCCCAGGTGAACTTGCGGTGCCAGATGACATTCGGGCCATGATCGGGATGCACCTGCGGCGCATTCTCGGCCATGGCGCCTTCTGTGTCAATCACATGAGGAGTCTGTTCGTATTCGATCATGACCATTTCTGCAGCATCTTCGGCCAATGCGCGGGTATCTGCCGCAACAGCCACAACCCACTCGCCGGCATAGCGAACCACGCCCCTTGCCAATGGATAACGCGCGACTTTCGGCGCATCGACACCGGGCAGCATGGGCTCTATCTGGGCAGTGAGCTCTTCGCCAGTGAGCACGTCGTGCACACCGGGCATACTCAGGGCCGTCGAAGTGTCGATGGAAACAATGCGGGCGCTGGCGTAAGGACTGGCGACGATGGCTACATGCAAAAGCCCGGGCAGAGCTACATCGGCTGCATAGTGTCCCTGGCCAGTGACAAAGCGTCGATGCTCCACCGCGCGCCGATGACGGCCAATATACTTGAATGCGTTGTAGGCGGGATGTTTCGGATCAGTCATTCGATGCTTCCTTGATAGCCACTTGGCCAGGCTGTCTAGCGATCGGCTCCGATTTTTCCTTGACTTGGTAACCTGGCGTGGTGGCTAGTTTCACTGCGTCGACGATCTGCTGATAGCCCGTGCACCTGCACAGATTACCGCCGATCGCCTCGCGAATCTGAGCCTCATCAGGTTGTGGCGTGTTCTGGACAAGCGCGTGGCAGGCGATGAGCATGCCTGGTGTGCAATAACCGCACTGAAGGGCGTGCGTTTCACAAAAAGCATCCTGGATTTTGGATAGGCATCCTCGTTGCGGTGCCAACCCCTCGACGGTAGTGACCGACATCCCGTTGGCTTGAACTGCAAACATGCAGCAAGATCTGACGGGTTCGCCGTTGAGCAAGATTGAACAGGCTCCGCAGACACCGTGCTCGCAACCAACGTGCGTCCCGGTCAGTCCCAGGTGATCACGCAGAAAATCGACCAGCGTGGTACGCGGCTCGACCGTTTGTGCTCGAAGCAGGCCATTGACTTTTATTTCAATCGTCACAGGCGGTGAGGGCATTAGAAACTCCTTGGATTAAGCTTGAACGACAGAATTGGTTGTGCCATTCGGACTTGGGGCCGACGCTGCTTGAAGTACCCGGGACAGCATTACAACAGCTAGTTGTCGGCGGAATTCTGCATCTGCGTGCAAATCAGATCCTGGCTCGGTCTGCTGCACTGCGCAATGGGCCAGCTCTCGAGCAATTCGTGCATCAATGCGCTGACCGACGAGTTGTTGAGCAAGTTCCGGAAAAGATCGCGGCACACCGTCCAGGCCGCCTATACCTATAGCTGCCCGCTGGCAGACGCCATTCTCATCGATCTGTAATTGACAAGCGGCAGATGCCATGGCGAAATCGCCGTGTCGCATGGCGGTTTCGTCGAAAGCAGTTCTGACGCCACTACCTTCCCAAATGGGCCATTCAATACTGGTCAGACATTCTGTTTCGGCTGTAGCGGTGAACATGGGGCCCAGAAAAAACTCCTGAGCTGCGATCTCTCGTTCACCATCGGCCTTGCTGCATAGGCGCAGGGTGGCGTCCAGAACGACGGCGGCTAACGGTAATTCTGCCGAAGGATCGGCATGAACCAGGCTGCCACCGATTGTGCCGCGGTTGCGCGTCTGGATGTGCCCTACCCAACGCAGGGCATCGCGCACTAGTGGTATTGCCCCATGTACTTCAATGTTATTCTCAATGGCGCGCTGTCCAGTTGTGGCACCCATGGACACTACGCCCTCGCGTATGTCAACCTGTTTGAGTTCAGCCAACCGGTTGATGTCCAGTAGCATAGAGGGGCGGGCGAGCCGCATGGCCATCATAGGCACAAGGCTTTGACCACCGGCCAAGGTTCTGGCGTCCACTCCGTACTGATCCAGGCATTCCAGCGCATGATCGAGAGATTCAGCGAGGACGTATTCAAAAGGAGCGGCTTTCATCGATTGAATGGCCTATGCGGTATCGCTTTGTGGTGTACAACTTGCGGTATCTTTGTACAAGCCTGGTTGATAGTTAGCATCCTGATGGTCAGCGCGTGTAAGCGCAAAGTGGTTTCGATCTCCAAATTATCTGTGGTACCGACTAACGGGGCAAACGACTTAAGTTCTTAGAGCGTGAGTTATTCTCACGCTCCACAGTTGCCATATCCGATAACAGTGCGTATTTATGGCGAAAATTCAGTCGTGATTAAATTCTGACATGGGTTTGGGGCTGCTACTTTATACGACTATGAGACAAGCAGACTGGCTGCAGTACCCATAGCGACTAGCCAGGGATTCCTGCGAATATATTGCGACGAATCAGTTGAAGCTTTCACGACAAAGTAATACTATCCATTGAGCGTGCGTTTCAGTCACGCCAAGCAAACCACAAATAGGAGAGATCTCATCCGAAAAATGCCCCCGCTCAATGCCGTGCGGGCGTTCGAAGTGGCGGCGCGTCACGTTAGTTTTACAAAGGCCGCAGCGGAACTGAACGTCACCCATGGAGCGGTGAGCCGCCAGGTTGCGTTGCTTGAAGACTGGCTGGGCGTCGCGCTGTTTCACAGGACACCGTCGCAGTTATCACTCACCGAAGAAGGCCGGGAATATCTCAACGAGGTCTCGACTGCACTTGATCGCTTGGTGACCGCGTCTATGCATGTTATGCAGCGGGCGGCGCCTGTTGTGTTGCGTGTCAATGCGCCGCCTACGTTCACCATGCGCTGGCTGATCGCACGCATGTCGGTGTTTCAACGCAAACGGCCTGACGTCGAAATCCGTCTGACTACTTCAGTGGCTCCACCGCATTTTCAGGAGAATACCTACGACATTGCCCTGCGCGGGCAACAAGGGCCCCTGAATAACTGCAGGTCGATTCCCTTCATGACCGAGATCATCATTCCCATCTGTCACGTTGACTTGCAAGAGACGCTGAGGCTTGCGCACCCGCGTGATTTGGCAGCGCATACGCTTATCAGCTATGCCACTGAACCATATGCCTGGAGCGAATGGTTGGCGGCCGCTGGTGTCTCCGATCTGAAGCCCGCCAATATACTGCGCTTCGAGCAGATGTACTTTGCCTTGCAGGCGGCGTCTGAGGGACTGGGGTTGGCAATGGTCCCGCTATTTCTGGCGATAGACGATATAATTGCAGGCCGTCTGTGTGTGCCGTTCGGCCCTCTTGGTGCCAAGAGGCGTACATACTACGTCAACAGCGTTGCGATATCCAAGGCACAGACGCTGAATGTTGATTTTTGCGAATGGCTGCAGCAAGAAGGTCGCGATACAGAGCAGTCGATCACGGCATGGGCGGCGAGTCAAGGGTGGAGACTTTGAACCTGCGTTGAGGTCAGAAAGTCGGCAGTCAATGCGTCTGAAGTAGCCGCACTTTCAATCACTTTAATATCACGAAATTCCCTTAGCCGGACCTTACCAGTTTTTTATATGATTATTGGCACGTGCTGATCGAAGATATGATTTTCTGAACTTCATTCTCCTGCGGCAGACTTTATGTCTGAATGATGCTGCAACATCTGAATATTAGGCAACTGGCACACCTTGCAAAGGACAGAAAATCCAAGCGCAAGACTCATGGCTGTTTACCCTTGGTCACCGTCACGCTCGCGTCGAATGATTTCGACGGTCGCGGTCATGCCCGCTGCGAGCTTGACACCCGGAGCAACCCGATCAATATGGATGCGCACCGGGATGCGCTGAGCAAGGCGCACCCAGGAAAATGTTGCTGCGACATTCGGCAAACCCAGATGACCAGGTGCGTCATTGCTGTTCTCGATACCATGACCGATGCTTTCGACGTGGCCAGATACTGGTTGATCAAAGCCCATTAGCATAATCTGGGCAGGGTTACCGACATTAATTTTCCGGATCTTTGTTTCTTCGAAATAACCGGTTATCCAGAAGCTGGCCGAATCAAGGATGGTGATCTTGGTCACGCCGGCCGTCGCATAGTCGCCAGGCCGAAGCCTGAGATTGGTGACATAGCCGTCGATAGGTGAGCGGATAACTGATCGGGCCAGGTTGAGTTTGGCAAGATTCAGTGTCGCGACTGCCGCTTGATAGGCGGCGCTGGCCACAGCCGCCGCTCCGCTGGCTTGTTGGACCGCTTCTTTGGACACGGCATCCCGAACCTGGCTGTATCGCCGCGCCGTCGCTTGACGAACGATCATATCCTGACGTTTGGCCTGGACGTCAGCATCGGCCAACGCCACTGCGATGCGAAGCCGCTCGGGGTCGATCTTGTAAAGAATGTCACCCCGGCGCACATACTGATTGTCCACTACAGGTACGAAGCTGACCGTGCCGGAGACTTCTGGTGCGATTTGCACGACATCCACGCCAACCCGCCCATCGCGGGTCCAGGGCGTTTGCCCGTAGTGGCCCCAGGCCTTCAACGCGATAAAAAAGGCGATAGTCACAAGACAAAGTGTCAGGGCATAGCGGGTAAGTAGGGATAGCATAAGCTTCAAGGCAATGGTCCAATTAATGGGAGGGACTGCAGAAGCAGACCGTAAATGATGACGAAGGTAGCGAGCTCGACGAGTGCTCGAGAAGCGAACAGGCGTTGGATGCCGGTCGTGGAGAAAAAACGGATCATTGCCACGGCGACTAGCAGCGCAACAAACGCCAGCACCACCAGGCCGGGGATAAGGACGCCGCCAATATTAAGATCAACGATCATGCGCTGTGTTTCCTTGCGTCTGTCGTTTCAGTGGAGCGTAGTGCGAAGCTGAGGTCGATGAGCAAATCCAGTATCCGCAAGCGCTTACTGATCGAGCTGCTCGCCATCAGCGCTGTCAATGTCTCGATGCGTTGATCAAAGTGGTTGTGTTCTGCAGGCGTCATGGGTCCTGTGGCGCTGAAACGTGCGGCGATGGAGCAAAGCAGTTCGTCCATTTTGATACCGGCTTCGCCGGTGACCAGGTGGGCTGTCCGGTGAAGCTGCCCTGCGGCATGGCCGATGCGAAGATGGTTCAAGGTGTCGTCGAGGATGTTCGTATAGCTTTTCCCGGACACCCGCAACCTTGGTAACAGCAATGCTGTTCTATCGATCATAAGACTGGTCCAGCGAGCTTCATTGGGCGCTCCGCCCAGGGCTCGTCTGCTGACGTCCCGTCGACTTAAATGCAGCAACCTGTTGATCGCCACATCGACCGGTACGGTCTGGAGCAGGGACATGCTCACTGCTCCGAACCCGACCCCGGCAAAGAGCGCAACCGAAGTGTTGAGGGATGCGGCGAAGTCACCGGTGTAATGGGCACCCAGATTCAAGAGGATCGGAATAGTGAGGGTAATGCCTAGCGCCATGTACGTTGTCGGCAGGCGCGCCTGCAGCGAGCCTGCGAACAAGAACGCCGGGGCGAGCACAGCGACAAGAACTGCGAAGTCGGTAACTTGGGGAAGGATAGCGAAGCTGTAGGCGAAGCTGATGACTACCCCGTAGATCGAGCCGACTGTGTATTTGACCACGCTAGGCGCTGGTGCATCGACGTTCCCGAAGAGGGCGCAGCATACGCCGAGTATGGAGACGGCCGTTGCTCCGTCTGACCAGGCCGACCAGATCCAGAAGGCGCAGCCAAGAAGGATTCCGATGATTGCGCCCAGCGCAGCGCGGCCCGCCATCCAGGGATCACGGTGATAGACGTAACCCTTGGCACGGCTCGGCCCATGAAGTGATGTTACTTTACTCGATCGTACAGGCGATGCGACATTGCGCTCAAGCCTGTCGCAGTCCTGAAGTAAACCGATCATCTCGGCCAGATGACCGGCGAGGTTCGCCGCAAGCCTGTGGACGGACGTTGCCGCGTCCGCGCCAAAAAGCTTCTGGATCGAACGCGCCCGGACGATCAGTTGGACTGCGGTGTTCTCCTGATTGTCCGTCCCGTTGGTTGCGATCCAGGAACCGATGTCACTAACTAATGCGACCAATTCATCGGGCGCATTGTCGTCGCTTATACCAAGGGAATGGATCCGGTGTTCGATCTCTGTCGTGAGCGCAAGCAATCGAGCGAGCCGGTCATGAATCAGTTGCAGTGTCTCGCGACGTGGCGTCGCGGGAGCGGCATCGTATGGTAAGTGCGTCGCAAGCCCCTGCAGCGCAAGCAGATCCGCGGCAAGCTGGTTGCGGCCACGACGATTTTCCCCGGACGTTCCATTGAGTGCGCCACCCGCCAGCCGACGAGCGTCCCGCAGCGTCGCCAACAACTTACCGGTGAATTGACCGGTCATGCGCTTTGGCAAGACGTAGCGATGAATCAGAACTGCACAAAAAATTCCGATAGATATTTCCTGGACACGCACGAACGCCGTGTCAAAAACCGCACTTGGGTCAAGCACACTCGGGAAACCGATAAGACTCGCTGTGTAGCCAGCAAGGACGAAGGCATAGGCTCGTGGCGTGCGATCAAGTAGTGAGAAAAATAGGCACAGGCCAATCCAGATGGCAAGCACTGCGCTGCATACGATCGGATCGTTCACGAAATTGGGCACGATCAAGACTGTCGCCATGGCGCCAATAAGCGTCCCGGCAAAGCGATAAACGCCACGACCAAGGGATGCTCCGGCAGAAGTCTGCGAGACAACGTAAACGGTAACGATCGCCCAATAAGGCTTGGGAAGCCCGATTCGCAGCGCAATGTAGTAGGCCAGCATCGCCGCAGTGAAACTCTTGGCCGAAAAGAGGATTGCATCCGCATCTGCCTTCATGGTGGGCGTGCGAAGGATATTTGGCACTGCGTGCCGCAATGCTGCACTGGCTTTGCTTTGAATGGTATTTGCGGACTGCGAAGTGTTCATGCCGCAATTATTCTCTATTTTTAATATAAAATAAATTTAGTATTCTGACAAAAAATACCTAAATTATGCCAATGTTATGACCAAGTCTCGATCTGCTATTTCTGCTTTCGACCCAGACCTTACGCCGCTGCCGGCGGTCGCCCATCAATTGGACTTCTCGGATCATCAGGCGGAGGTGCCTTTGCATGTTCACAGGAAGGGTCAGTTGATCCTTGCCTTGCATGGCGCCGTTACATGCACGACGGGCAACGAAATCTGGATCGTGCCTCCAAACTGCGGTGTTTGGATTCCAGGCGGCGTGCCCCATAGCGCACATGCGACTGTGAACGCGCGGCTTAACTATCTGTTCGTGGAACCGGGGGCTGCGAACCTGCCCGAGTACAGTTGTACACTCTCGGTCTCTCCCATGGTCCGGGAGTTAATTGATCGGTTGGCTCGCGAGCGCGCAGATTATCTCGCTGACAGCCATGCTGCGCGGCTTGCGAGGGTAGTGCTGGACGAATTGGCGCAAATGCCTCGTGAGCAGTTCAACCTCCCGATCTCCAGCAATCCGAAGATCCGGGCGATGGCAGAGGCGTTGACAAGCGAACCATCAGATCGCAGTACATTAAGCAATTGGGCGAAGCGGCTGGCAATGAGTGAGAGGTCATTGGCGCGCCTGTTAATCCGGGAAACGGGCCTGACGTTCGGTCGCTGGCGTCAACAACTTCACCTGATCGTAGCCCTTCGTGAACTGGCAAGCGGCGAGTCGGTGCAAAATGTCGCGACCGAACTGGGCTACGAGTCGGTCAACGCATTCATTACAATGTTCAAGAAAGCGCTAGGAAGTACCCCAGCGCAATACTTCAAGAAACGCAATGTACCAGTACATACATCCTAAAGCGGCATTTACGCCGTCATTGACCTGACCACCATAAAATCGCAGGCAGCCATGGCCGGGTTGTCTATTTTCTACCTTTACGCATCAAGTTGATCGAAAGCCTCCCGTTTCACAAGTGCGGCTCGTGTCCGACGGCACTGGAATTGCCACGTTAAGAACTTGGTGTCGCGGGATCTGATTTTCTATCGTAGAGCATTAGATTTTGATTCTTCCAGGAGCGCTAATAAGTTTCTGAGTGCTGTTGTAGCAGAATCTTCGCGCCATGCGACCCCAAGGCTGGCCAACAGCTCAGTCCCCTTAATAGGTATATAGCGCACTTGATCGACACGACTTGTGCTCATGCAAGCTGGAACAATAGTTATTCCAAGCGAGGCCGCCACCAAATTAATGGTGGATGAAATTTGCGGGACATTCTGTACCACGCGAGGGCTAAAGCCCTCCCTTTCGCACGCAGTAATTATCTGATCAGTCAGACCCATCCGGGTCGGCCGCGGGTAGAGCACAAATGGCTCGTCGCGCAATTGAGTTAACTCAAGTATTTCTTTATTTGCCAGGTGATGCGATTTAGCCAAAGCAACGACCATAGGTTCCGTGGAAACCAGCTTGAATTCCATGTCGGAATCACGCCCGATCGGAAGCCGTACAAAGGCAACATCCAGTTGTCTATGACGCAATCGCTCCATTAGTGGTTCGGTTCTGTGTTCCTCCAAAGTTAAATCTACTTCGGGGTACAGTTCGCGAAATTTCTGCAGAACCCAGGTCACTTCGCCTGTGAATGAGGCCGATTCGGTGAAGCCAACGCTGAGCCGGCCGATCCGTCCGGCGTCTGCTAATCGGCACCGTTCGGTTGCTTTGGCCACGCGCTCCAGGATCACTCGACACTCAGCCAAGAGTACTTCCCCCGGCTCTGTCAACCTGACATTACCTGGCTGGCGATCAAAAAGCTTGACGCCAATTTCCTCTTCCAGTGACTTGATTTGGTATGTCAGCGGAGGCTGAGAGATACCTAGGCGCCGCGCGGCTTTCGTGAAGTGAAGTTCCTCCGCTGTCACCACAAAATAACGTAGATGTCTGAGTTCCATATGATTCAAAAAACGTATTGGGACAGCTTGTATTATATATTAGACAGGTAGTGATGGTGTTGTTAAACTTTTTTCACTTCTTCCACTACACATACTTTTTTGTCACTATGCAAACGACCGATCTCATTGACCAGCCAGCGACAATGGCACTTGCTGCATTCGCCTCATCCTTAACTTTGGATCAAATCCCAGCGGAGCTGGTTGATAGTGTGAAGTTACATTTGCTGGACGGTATCGGGGTCGCGTTATACGGCTCACAGTTGCCGTGGACGCAACATGTCGCGCATATCGCCATGGCCGAGGGCTGCACCCCGGTGGCTACCCTGTTGGGCGATGGTCGGCGGACCTCTGCATTGAACGCTGTTCTTGTTAATGCAACGGCCGGCCATGCCTTTGAGATGGATGATATTCACAAGAACTCGGTCCTGCACCCAAATTCGCTGGGGGTGCCGGTGGCACTGGCCCTTGCTGAGGCACATCCCGGCATTGGTGGGGTCGATGTAATCACAGCATTAACGGCAGGAACAGAAATTGGTGTGAGAGTGGGAAACGCCGCGACGACAGCACTTTTTCTCAATGGTTTTCATCCTCAAGGAACGACCGGTGCCTTTGTGTCAGCGGCGGCAGCAGGACGGCTTTTGCGGCTGACGCCTGGCCAGATGCAACACACGCTTGGGATAGCGGGATCTATGGGGGCCGGACTGATGGCGGCTCAGGAAGGTGCAATGGTTAAGCGTTTACACGCGGGCAGGGCTGCGCAAGCAGGATTGCAGGCGGCATTACTTGCTCAGCAAGGCTTTACGGGAATCGAAAATATATTGGAGGCGGGCTACGGTGGATTCTTAAGTGCCTTTGCCCGGACGTGTAAACCGGAGCGACTTTTAGACGGTTTGGGCACAGATTGGGAGGCAGGGAAAGTTGGCTACAAGATGTACCCCAACGTTACCAGCATCCATGCAGCATTGGATGCAATGAAAGCGCTGATGCGGGAGTACGGACTAAACGCTTCTGATATAGATCGTATTGAAGTCGGTTGTGGGCACATGACCTATGTACATACTGCTTGGCCATACGAGCCCAAAGGCGTAACCGCTGCGCAGATGAACCTGTTCTATGGCCTGGCTGTGATGGCATTGAGAGGATCCGTTTCTGCAGGCGACTACGCCCAAGCCCGAATTGCCGATCCAGAAATTATGGATTTTATATCTCGAATTCATCCATTCGAGGATGAGATGATTGAGAGTCGTGGTGCAGAAGCTCGGCATGCCGCACGGCTCCAGGTGAAAACCAAATCAGGACAATTGCTTTCTCATGATGTTTGGGCAAGACGCGGTAGTCCGGAAAATCCGGTGATCCCGGAAGAGGTAAAAGAGAAGTTTTTTGCAAACTCATCGCATTTACTTAATAAAACAACAGCACAAGAACTGGTACGCCAGGTATTAATACTTGAATCCCTGGATTCATTGGAAGGAATTATTTCTCTGCTAAAGGAGGAGAGAACATGACTATTACACGACGTAAATTTGTTTTAGCGTCGATGGTTGCGGGCGCTTTGGGAGGGTTTTCCTTGTCTGCTCGTTCTGCGGGCGCTCCGGTGCGGGTAATCTGCCCGTACGCGCCCGGTGGTGGGACCGACACCATCACCAGGCTGATGGCTAATGGGCTCGCTGAAATCAGAGGCCGGCCTTACATTGTTGAAAATCGCCCAGGGGCTGCGGGCACTATCGGACACCAGTTTGTTGCGTCTTCCCGGCCCAATGGCGGTACATTGTTACTTGGCGCAATTGGACCACTGGCTGTGGCGCCCCATTTGATGAAAGTCTCATATGATCCACTGGAAGATCTGGCCCCGATAACAATGGGGGCCGTTTTTCCGAATGTCCTGGTCGTCAGCCCCGCACTTGGCATCAAGACAGTCAAGGAATTTATCGAACTGGCCAAGACTGGAAAACTGAGTTATGGATCTACCGGTATCGGGTCGTCGTCTCACCTGGCAGGTGAACTTTTAAACAGTAACGCCGAGGTGAATATCCTGCATGTGCCATACAAAGGTGGCTCAGCTGCGCTAGTGGATGTAATAGGCGGAGCTTTATCGGCCTTTTACGCCACGCCTTCATCCTCTAAACCCTTTATCGATTCCGGCAAATTAGTTGCCCTGGCGACAACTGGTCTTACGCGTTCTGAAATACTTCCTGATGTACCGACAATTGCTGAATCGGGATTCAAGGAATTTTCAGCACTTAACTGGTACTGTTTTATGGCCCAGGGGAAAACGCCGGCCCCCATCTTGGACAAACTGAATGATGATATGGTCTCTATACTAAAGCGTCCAAAAGTGCGAGAGGAATTGCTGAGTCATGGGCTCACCCCGCAACCGTCCTCACGGGCAGAATTGCGTCAATTTATCGAGTCTGAATCGACCCGTTGGGGAAAGCTCATCCGCGAGCGGAATATTGCATCGGCCTGACCGTCATTGTGTTTATCGATGCTTTTAGGCGGGTCATAGTGCCAGCCGCCCCGGAACATCCACGTCAACAGGAAGTGAAGCCATATGCGAGCCATAAAGATTAACCGATACGGAGGCCAAGAAGTCGTCCGGTACGAAAATGATGTACCCATTCCCCAGCCACGGGAGGGAGAGGTTCTAGTGGCAATAGCATGCGCCGGCATCAATTTCATGGACATTCACACGCGGCAGGGTAAGTACGAGAATTCCCGAACTTATGCAGTACGCGCACCGTGTACTCTTGGAATGGAAGGAGCAGGCACTATCGTTGCGTTGGGCGAAGGTGTCGATTTTTTGCAGGTAGGGCAGCGCGTGGCATGGTGTATCTCCTGGGGTAGTTTTGCTGAATACGCTAGCGTTCCCGCCTCGCTCATCGCTGTAATTCCCGAGGAGATAGGTTTCGATGTTGCAGCCGCTGCGATGTTCCAAGGATGTACCGCTCACTATTTGGTGAACGATGTTGCCCAGTTAAAGCAGGGGATGGATTGTCTGGTCCATGCGGCATCCGGTAGCATCGGCCAGATCCTCATCCAAATGGCCAAGCTCGCGGGCGCAACCGTGTACGCTACAGCGAGTAGCGAAGAGAAAAGGGCGACAGCCACTGAGCGTGGAGCCGACGTTGTACTTCCCTACGAGGGCGGGCTATTCGCTGACCGGGTTCGGGATCTCACCTCGGGTAGCGGGGTTCACGTGGTTTTCGATTCGTTAGGAAAAACGACGCTGCGTGACAGCATGCGAGCCACACGCACGCGCGGGCTCGTCATCAATTACGGGAATGTTTCAGGCTCCGTTGATGATCTGGACCCCTATGAGCTCGGTGAGCGAGGATCACTATTTCTCACCCGCCCGCGTTTGGCAGATTATATGGCAGGCCACGCAACCGTCCAGCGCCGCGCAGATGCAATATTTTCTGCAATTCTGGATCGTCAATTAGTTATTGATATTGCTGACTGCACGACGTTTGAAGAGATACCAAGCGTTCACGCAGCAATTGAAGCGCGGCAACAAATTGGCAAATGCGTTGCGTGGATTGGCCCGCGCGATGTTTCCGGTTAGACTGCGGAAAATAAAACAGTTTTTTTGTGACGGTACGCCGTGTTCGCTTAATCGATGTTGCGCTCGCGTGGGTGACCCGACGCAGTTATTGCGTGACGGCGCTAGCGGCGCAGAAGAGGTTGTCTGCTCTGACAGTAGATGAGTGGGAAGGAAATACGCAACGGTTGGAAGAAAGAATTAAAACCGAATCAAAATAGGGGCAACAGACAATGCTTGACGCAAGGTCACCCCGGAATAAATCCTTTCCGTACATTTACTGGCAGCAGCATTATTGCTGGTGGATGGACGTCAAACGTCACTAACGAAGATTTATTGCGACATCAGTGACGTTGGGGGAGGTGCGTCGGCTGGCATGGGAGGGGCACCAGTGTAGTGTCCTTGATACACGCCACAGCCGGAGAGAGCGATGAGGATGGCAGATATGGCGACAAATTTTTGCATGATGATTCAGGACCTGGATGGGGGAAATGGGAGTCAAATAGCTAGTGCATCGACTTTCTACAAAAATCAAATACCAATCAAACAAGATCGAGATCAACTTACTCGTTTTCAATAATGGAGCAGTCAATCAGCCTGAAAGGCAAGCAATTCTCATTCAACGCATATGGTTTTAAATAATCCACGGCAGTCGGATTGATGAACAATGTTCGGCCATTCAACCTTGAATTCACTTCTTTGGTATAGACGTATCAGGTTGACCTTTTCGATACTGTTCATAAACAAAACCCTGCGATGATGCTTTAAATCTTTCCGTGATTTTTATGCACTGAAGCGCACGGCATAAAAAATGACGCCCTGCCGGAAGACAAACAACTCCGGAAGGGCGATGCAATCAATTGAAGGGTAAAGGGACAATTGATTGCATAGGCAAATATTAACCGGTCAATTAATGTTTGTCAAAACAAAGCTGTGATTGAACTGATAGGAAAAGCGATCGGGCAGCCAGAGGGCTTCAGCTCGCTCGAAGTTGCATTTGAAATCGGAAGTTTTCATTGGACAATATTTCTTATTTTTTGCAATTATATAAGTAACTCATTGTTAAAAAATAGACCGATTATTGTCGTCATTTAAGAGAAGTTAAAAGAAAATAATAATCAATAGCCTTCATTTTCTTCTGGCAGACTTTATTTCTCATCTTCACTTTTTCTACTGATCATTAGGGTATGAACCGGTTTGACAGCAATCATTCGATCGCATATGATTAGGACTGAAATGATTTTTAAGGGAAGCGATTTCTCTATAAATTTAATTATGAGTAAAACAATTAATATGCAAACTCAATATGACATTCGTATCCTTAGCGCGCTGCGCCGTATAACCCGGGCTATCGCCGTGCACTCACGGCAACTTGCCGCCTACAGCAACGTCACTGCACCGCAGCTGATCTGCCTGGGCGCCATCGTTGAAAACGGGCCCATTACGGCTACCGCCATCAGCCGCAAAATCCACGTCAGTCCCAGCACCGTCGTTGGTATTCTTGACCGTCTGGAAGACAAAGGCTGGATTCGTCGCGAGCGCGGCAAGGAAGATCGCCGCATTGTATTTATCACTGCGACCGAAGCCGGCATTGAATTGGTCAGGGCAACGCCATCGCCCATTCAGACCAAGCTGACAGATGCGCTGAAGGATCTGCCAGAAACAGAACAGGCCGCCATTACGACGTCGTTAGAAAAAATTGTCATGCTCATGGAGGCACACAGCGTTGTGGCACATGAGGTTTCCAATGAACCGGCATCTCCTATCCTGGATGTTCCAGTGACGGATGCCCAACACCCAGAATCCGGAATTTTAATTTGATTGATACGGCCCTCACCACATCTCAAACGCATTCGCAACACGCTCATGCGGCAGGGGCAGCGCAGAACACCGCGCACCTGCTCAGAGCACCTGCCAGGGCCGATGGTTATGACATCTGGCAATTGGTCTCCCAGTGCCAGCCATTGGATTTAAATTCGGTATACAGCTATCTGCTGCTGTGTGAGCATTTTGACAATACCTGCGTTCTCGCGCAGGCCAATGAGCAAATCGATGGATTTGTCTCAGCCTATCAGCCTCCTGATAAGGCCGACGTATTGTTTATCTGGCAGGTCGCCGTCCACGAGCGTGGGCGCGGCCATGGACTGGGTCAGCGAATGCTGCAAAGTCTGCTGGAAAGGCCAAACCTGGCGCATATTCGATACCTTGAAACAACGGTGGGTCCGGACAACGCCGCATCTCGTCGCATGTTCGCCGCCGTCGCTCGCAACATGGGCGCCGGCATCGAAGAAAGCCCGCTATTTGAACCAGAATTATTCGGGCCGCAAGCGCATGACGACGAACGTCTTTTGAAGATTGGGCCGCTTAGGCCAACGCCGGGCTGAGTTCACCAGGGCGTGCCCGGCGTCCGAATGCCTTTAACAGGCATTGTCTTTTAATATTTAATCAAATAGGAAAAATCATGGATTTAGAAATTTTCGACCGCATGGAGTCTGAAGTACGTGGTTACGTACGTTCATTCCCCGTCATATTCAATCAGGCCAAAGGCTCTGTACTGACTGACGAATCAGGAAAAGAATACATCGATTTTTTCAGTGGTGCAGGTACCTTGAATTACGGGCATAACAATCCGATTCTCAAGAAAAAGCTAATTGAATATTTGAATACCGACGGCGTGGTGCATGGCTTGGATATGGCCACATCGGCGAAAAAATATTTTATGGAGACTTTTGAGCGCGTGTTGTTGATCCCGCGCAAAATGAATTACACGCTGCAGTTTACCGGTCCAACCGGCACCAATGCTGTAGAGGCGGCACTCAAACTGGCGCGCCAGGTCAAGGGTCGCTCCAACGTTGTGTCGTTTACTCATGGTTTTCATGGTGTGAGCGGCGGCTCGCTGGCTGTTACCGCCAACGAAAAGTTCCGGGATGCTGCCGGCGTCTCGCTGCATAACACTGCCTTTATGCCTTTTGACGGCTATATCGGCCCCGACGTAGACACCATCGCGTATTTCGAACGCATGCTGGAAGATCCCAGCAGCGGCCTGGACTTGCCGGCAGCTGTTATTGTAGAGACGGTTCAGGGAGAGGGCGGTGTGAATGTAGCCAGTTGGCGCTGGATTCGTGAACTGGAAAAGCTGTGCCGCAAGTTCGACATGCTGCTGATCGTGGATGATATCCAGGTCGGTTGTGGCCGTACCGGCAGCTTTTTCAGCTTTGAAGCAGCTGGCATCAAGCCCGACATTATCACGCTGTCCAAGTCGCTGTCCGGCTTTGGTCTGCCAATGTCACTTGTGTTAATGAAGCCTGAACTGGACGTGTGGAAGCCCGGCCAACATAGCGGTACGTTCCGTGGCAATAACCTGGCCTTTGTTACAGCGGCCCAGGCGCTGGATAGCTACTGGACTGATGATCGCTTCCAGAACGAAACGCGCCGCAAGGAGCGCATTGTGCGCGACTGGCTTGAAAACATTGTGCACAGCTTCCCAGAGGCCGGCTTCAGTGTGCGTGGCCGTGGCCTGATCCAGGGACTGGTCTGCGATGACAAGCCCGAGCTAGCAAATAAAATTGCCCAACAGGCTTTTGCACACGGGCTGGTCATTGAAACCTCGGGCGCCCAGGACGAAGTCCTGAAGATTTTGCCGGCGCTTACTATCGAGGATGCGCAATTGACGCAGGGCCTGGAGCTGATTGAACGCAGCGTCGCAGAAGTGCTCAAGCAGGAAGGCAAGAAATCCAAAGTTCTCAAATTCGGAGCGTAAGAAATATGATAGTTAGAAATGTGAAAGATGTTATTGGTACCGATCTCGAAGTTAAAACCGACACCTGGCTCAGCCGCCGCGTGTTGCTGGCCAAGGATGGCATGGGATTTTCCTTTCATGAGACTGTGATATTTCCCGGCACGGAAACCCATATTCACTACCAGAATCACTTGGAAGCGGTGTGGTGCGTGGAAGGGGACGGCGAGATCGAAACCATAGCCGACGGCAAGAAATACGCACTGGGCCCGGGCGTAGTCTATGCCCTGAATGAGAATGATGAGCATTGGCTGCGCGGTGGGAAAGAGCCGCTACGTGTAATCTGCGTCTTCAATCCCCCGGTAACCGGTCTTGAAGTTCATGACGAAGACGGTGTTTATCCGGCAATGACCGAGGAAACCGCCTGAACTGTAAATAGATAAGGAGTACAAGATGGTCGTAACCGACATTTATGAATCACGTACCAGCGGCACAGCCGCAATTATCGCCAGACAGGAACCCGTGGTATATGGTGACGGCAAGGTTGCCGACGCGCTGTCTGCCGAGCAGATCGCTGCCTACGAACGGGACGGGTTTTTGGTGTTGGACAGCCTGTTTAGTGAGCAGGAAGTCAAGGTGTTGATGGACGAAGTGCTAGCGATGACCAACAACAGCAAGATTGCCTCGAGCGAGGAAGCGATTACCGAACCTGGCAGCAACGCTGTCCGTTCGATTTTCAAGGTGCATGCCTTGAATAAGGTGATTGATCGGCTTTCACGCGATCCTCGCCTGATTCATGTTGCACGCCAGATACTGGGTTCGGAAGTGTACCTGCATCAGTCGCGGGCCAACCTTAAGCCTGGCTTCAAGGGCAAGGAGTTCTACTGGCATTCCGACTTCGAAACCTGGCATACGGAAGATGGCATGCCGCATATGCGCGCGTTAAGTTGCTCGGTATTGCTGACTGACAACAATGAATGCAACGGCCCGCTCATGGTCGTTCCGGGCTCCCATCGGCAGTTTATTTCCTGCCGGGGCGTTACACCCGACGAGAACTACAAAAAATCGCTGAAGGCACAGGAATATGGTGTGCCGGATCCGTTGAGCCTGGAGTTGCTGGCAGAGCAGGGCGGCATCAAAGCCATCACCGGCAAAGCAGGCTCGGTGGTATTTTTCGATTGCAATACCATGCACGGTTCTAACGGCAATATTTCGCCATGGCCACGTGCCAACGTATTCATGGTGTATAACAGCGTTGAAAATACGCTTAATGCACCGAAATATGGGCTGGCGCCGCGTCCTGAATACATCGCGACGCGGGCATTCGAAGGCGCGCTGGAACCGCTGGACGCATTGCAGGAAGTCGCCTGATGTCCAATACGGAACGCATTTGCTACGGTTGAACGCGTTGCCTATTGAACATGGTTGCGCCTGCATGCGCAAGCCAACATTGTTGTAGGAAAATGAGCATCTGAATGGCCCCGGTTTTTTTACCGGGGCCATTTTTTATTGGCCTGCTAGCTGCTGTGAAATGATGGGATATGGCGTCCCGGCCTGAAATGGCTGTTATTTTTTGCAGATTGCATATAATCAGTCGATAGGGTGGGAAATGAGACCCACCTGGTCGATATTGGGCGATGCTTTCGTGCAGTGCCATGGAGTATGCCTTTGTTGTAATGCAAAGATGAAGGCGACACGCTACTGTGCGGTGAGGTTAAGTATGGAAATGAAGCTGGAAAATCTGGAAGCCATGACAGACGTGGAAGAAAAGGTGTTCTGGAGAATGTTTGATGTCAGGATCGTGCGCGATGATGGCGCCGCTGCGCGCGCACACCTGCAGGCCGGCCGCCCGGTTTATTATCGCGAAGACAATACGCCGCCAGGCCTGATCATTAAGGAATTTCCTGACGGGCGACGCCAGTTCGTGCGTTTTGTCGATGGAGTCGAACAAACGGTCGGCGATACTGCAGCGGCATGAGTGCACCAAAACTCTGGGTCGTAGCCGGTCCCAATGGGGCAGGCAAAACAACGCTGACGCGTTTGCATCTGACGGGCCATCTGCCGGTTGTCAATCCGGACGATATTGCCGCGCAGCTTGATATCGAAAACCGCAATAGCGCACAGGTGCAAATGCGCGCCGGCAGGCTGGCTTTGCTGGCGCGAGACAAGCTGCTGGCCAGCGGACGCAGCTTTGCAATAGAAACAACGCTTAGCGGCAACTCAGAACTTGACCTGATGCATCGTGCCCGTCTTGCGGGCTATCAGGTCATCCTGGCTTTTGTTGGTGTGGATGACGTGGGGCTGCTTATTGCGCGGGTCAAATCTCGTGTTGCCGACGGTGGTCACGCGGTTCCGCTGGAAGCGATAGAGCGGCGTTACGGGCGCAGTATGGATAATCTGGGATTTGCGCTGCAGCTTGCTGACCGGGCCTGGGTGTTCGAGAACAAGCGTAAAAGAGGGCGCCGAACTCTGCTTATCCGCGAGGCCGATCGGTTGAAATATGTCAGCAAATCATTGCCGATGTGGGCCAAACGGGCGATCCCCACCGCGCTGCGTAAACGGACCCGTCTACTGAAGAAAAAAAGTCAGGCTATGTTGTAGCCCAGTTGCTGGCTGATGAGTTGCGCTTGTTGACGAACGCAAACGGCGATGGGCCCGTTCAGCGACGTGTCAAAGCCGCCGCTGGCGCCCAGGGCGGTAAGCACTGCAGTAAGTTGTCCGGCGTAGTTAAATACCGGGGCAGCTACGGCGCTGATGCCTTTCAGGTTGGTATCCCTGACACACACACATTCAAATCGGCTTATTTCATCCTGCAATTGCGTCACCAGGGTATCAAATGGTGCGGGCGGGTCCTGAGTTTCGCCCAGGGTATCAAATTCCTGCCGGGCCAATGCGCGAACGGCGGGTTCGTCGTGCAGCCCGAGAAAGACTCTGCCGGTGGCCGACCACAAAAAAGACAGTACTGAGCCCACTCTTACGTTCACGGTGACTGGCAGGCTGGGTTCTTCCATGCGCACGATGGTCGGGCCTTTATTGCCCATGACGGCAATAAAACTGGTGATGCCCAGGTGCTCGCGCAGATGTATCAGGGCGGGCTCCGCGATCCTGATGGGATCGGCCTGTCGCATGGCGGCCAGGCCAATCAGCATAGATTCCAAACCGAGCGTGTACTGTTGTGTATTGGCGTTCTGTGTAACCAGCCCGCCGTCAATCAGGCTTACCAGATAGCGATGGACTTTGGCAGGGTTTTCATCCAGATGCGCAGCCAGGGTGGTAAGGCTGGCGCCTCCGCCCAGGCCTGCCAGCCCTTTGAGTACCGCGACCACGGTGTCGGCTGCCTGTACACTTTGTCTTCTTTCGCGGCTGCGCGCGGGTGTTGCGGCAGTAAGATTGTCTGGGGCGCTCAAGGCGTTCATTTGATGGTTAGACCGGTAGTAAACATGGCCGGTATTATAGATGACGAAAAAAGGACAGGATCGGCCTGAGAGGCATCTTCGCCCGGAACCAGGTAGCAAGGTTGGCAAGGCAGGCAAGCGCAATGGTGGTAATCGTTCATGACCCGACCCTTTATATGCTGACTGTCATAGATCCAGGACGATGCGTTTGTCTTTGGCACGGGAGCAGCAACTCATCATTTTGTTGCCTGCCGCACGCTCGGTGCGCGTGAGTACGACATCCCGGTGATCCGGCTGACCGCTCACTACATTGACTTCGCAGGACCCGCAAAGGCCTTCTTCGCAATCGCTCTGGATGTCGATATTGGCGGCGCGCAAGGCCTGCAGCAGCGTCTGGTCTGCCGCAACGGTAACGGTAATGCCCGACTGCTTCAATTGAGCTTCGAAGGCGTGTTCCCTGGTCGGGTCCAGTTTGCCCAGGGTTGAATGAAAGTGTTCGATATGCAATGCGTCGTTGGGCCAGTTTTCACAGATTCTCTGCAGGCAGTCGGTCAGGCGCTGCGGCCCACAGGCATAGATCTGTGTATCGGCGTCTGGTGTAGCCAGCAGGCTGGCAAAGTCTGCGCGCCGGGCTTCATCGGCAGCATAGACATGCAGTCGCTCGCCATGATCCTGCAAGGAGGCCAGCAGTGCCATGCTCTTGCGGCTGCGACCGCAATAGTGGATCTGGTAATCAATCCCGCGGTTTTTGGCCGCCCGCGCCATGGCGCTGATGGGGGTAATGCCGATTCCGCCGGCTATGAAGATGGCCTTTTTGGCCTGTTCATCGAAATGGAAGTGATTGCGCGGCCCACGAATATGCAAAGGGATGCCGCCACGGACATGCTGATGCACCCATGCCGAGCCGCCGCGACCGGCATCTTCGCGCAATACGGCAATATCCAGAACCTGTGGATTTGCCGGGTCGCCGCAAAGAGAATATTGTCGCGAGATGCCCAGGTTGCCGCACACCAGGTCAATATGGGATCCTGGCGTCCAGCGCGGCAGGGTCTGGCCATCGGCCGCAGCCAGGCGGATTCGCATGATATCGTCGGTGAGCATCTCGGTTTCCTGAACTACAACCTGACGCGATAGCGAATGGGTGGAAGGCTCGCCAAGCCGTATCAGATGCTGTCTGCCCAATATGGCGGGGTTATGGCGTTCCGGATTGGCTGCAGGATCCCAGTGCACCCATAAATGTTCCGGCCCACGGAATGAAGTGTTGGGTACATAGGTAAATGTCTGCTCCGACAATTTCAAATGAGGCAGGCGCAGGGTGAGTTCTTCAAGAAATATCTGCATCTCCATTCGCGCCAGATTCTTGCCCATGCATTGATGCGAGCCATAGCCGAATGTGAGCTGGTCGCTGGCATTTTCGCGCCGGATGTCCAGCAGATCGGCATCAGCAAAATGACGTTCGTCATGATTGGCCGATGAGCTGACAATCAGCAATTTTGAACCTGCCGCAATCTGGATTCCACCGATCTGCACATCGCGCGTTGCGAGTCTGCGCCATGCCGCGACCGAGCCATTATGACGCAGGCATTCTTCCACTGCGTTCGGAATCAGGTTTGGATCCTCACAGATTTCCTGCCAGACATGGGGGTGCGATAGCAGCAACTTGATGGCATTGGCAGAGGCGTTGGCGGTGGTTTCATGCGCAGCCACAATGCCGGCCATCATCATGGAATGCAGGTAGGAGTCAGGCACCACCTCCGGATGCAATTGCTGCATGCGAATGCCGTATTGCATCCAGCCGGGCTGCTCTGGGTTCTTGCGCATCTTTTGCAGAATCTTGCCGGCCAACTGCCAGAAGTTGCCTACGGCATGGGCGACGGCAACTTGTTCTTCCGGCTTTGGGCGGCCCCAGGTATTAACGGTATGCGCGATGGAATACTTGCGCAAGGTGTCCATGTCTTCTTCGGGAACACCAAGAAAATGCAGGGCGACGGTCAACGGCACTTCCCACAGCATCTGTTCGACCAGGTCTGCCTTGCCATCGTTAATAAAGCGATCAACATATTGGCGGGTGAGCTGGCGCACCATGGGTTCGTGATGCTTTAATGCGTCGATGGTAAACGGTTCCATGAGCAGGCGCCGCCGCGGCATGTGCGCCGGCTCGTCTTCATTGACCAGGGTGCGGCTCATGCCGTAATTGTAGGACTCCAGCACGGCATTGGCTTCTGGGCCGGTGGGTGTGATTTTTTCAAGTGCAATAGAGGGGCTGAAGGTGATGTTGTCACGGAATATCTGTTTGATATCCTCGTACCGGGTCACCACCCAGTATCCAAGTTTGGGACTGAAGAATACCGGTTCCTGTTCGCGCGACCATTTCACATACTCTGGCGGGTCCTGTTGGTAGGCATCTTCGAAGGGATCGAACTGCGCAGCGCGCTCGCTTACCGGGCAGCCCGGGGCCGCATTGGTGTGTGCGCCGGAATAAGGGCATTGCGCCTGCGTTGACTGCGAAGTGGGTTGGGTATTCATGATGTATCTCGGATCAGTCCAGAGTAATGTTCAAGTCTTTGATCAGTTTGTGCCAGCGAGTGCGTTCGTCCTCAAGCAGCTTGCTGTATTGCTCGGGTGTATCACCCACCGGTTCGATGCCGAACTCGATCAGCTTTTTGTGTGTCGCCGGCTTGTTCAGGGCAGCAACAACGCTCTTATTGAGGCTGGCAAGAATGTCTGCAGGGGTCTTTGCCGGCGCCACCATCCCAACCAGCGCGGCCGCTTCCACATTGGGATAACCGGATTCGGCAAAGGTGGGCACGTCAGGCAGTTGCGGCAAACGTTTGGCGCTGGCCACGGCCAGTGGACGTATTTTTTTGCCTTTCAGAAAACCGGCGCCCGCCGCCAGATCAACCATCATGGCCTGCACCTGGCCGCCGGCAAGATCTGTGAGCGAAGGGGCCGCGCCGCGATAGGGTACATGGGTCATTTTCAGGCCAGCTTCTGTCTGAAACAGCTCCATGGCCAGATGATGTGGGCTGCCGGCGCCTGCCGAACCATAGTTGATGCTGCCGTTGCTGCTTTTAACGTGCTCGACAAAGTCTTTCAGGTTTTTGATATTGCTGGCCGGATTGACTACCAGAATCATGGGGAACCGTCCGAGCAGGGTAACCGGCGCCAGATCCGTGACCGGATCATAGGAAAGTTTTTTGTACAGCGCTGAATTAAAGACCATGGTGCCGTTGTCAGCCGACAGCACGGTGTAGCCGTCGGCAGCGGAACGCGCCGTGTCGCTGGCCGCTATGGCGGTGTTGCCGCCGGGCTTATTGTCGATCACGACAGACTGTTTGATATCTTCCGACAGGCTTTGGCCGATAGTGCGGGCCAGGAAATCCGAACCACCGCCAGCGGGATAAGGCACGATCCAGCGTATCGGTTTGTCGGGGAATGACTGCGCCAGGGCAGGGGCCATGCCCAGGCTGCCGGCGACAATGGCCAGCGTACAGGATGTCAGGTAGGTGCGAATGCGCATGTTGTCTCCGTTATTGATATAGGTGCTGCGTGGGCGCTACTTTATTGCGTAAATAATATACGCAATGCGTAATGAATACAACACAAATGAAATAAGGGTTTGCCCATGGCAACTGTGATTACAGTATCTGTGGCGGTCTGGCGCGACTTGCACGGCGCCGGGCAATGTTTGCCGCCTGCCGACTGGCAAATGCAGCGCTCGCTGACGGTGTAATTATTTAATAGGGTGTCTGTGCTTTAGCGGTCAGCTCGTGATCGCGGTGTTCAGTGGCAGGCACGGGGGCGTCCCGGCGCAGACAGCCATGGCCAGGGAATGACGTAGTGCTGACAGGGCCATCAATGGCCGCGCTGGCTGGGTATCGGTGCGGGCCAAAACAGCAGTGGCCGCCCTGATCACCTGGGTGAAAAAGGGCGGCCACTGCTGGAGACGCTTGTTGGCGCCGCTTTCATTTCTTCTAGCGGCTTTTTACCTATGATTAGTGATATACGTAGTTATATGGATCGTTGCATGTATCAATCGGGAATGGGCATACTCATGAGCTTGGCGATCCATTCCGGATCCTTGGGGTCACCGGCGCTGCGCTGGTTGGTATCCAGGGCATTGATGGCCGCCATCTGTTCTTCGTTTAACTCGAAATCGTATATCTGGAAGTTGCTCTCTACACGGCTTGGTTTGCTTGAGCGTGGAATGGCCAGTGAGCCGCGCTGCAAGTGCCAACGCAGAATGACCTGGCCAACATCCTTGCCGTGGGACTTGGCGATTTCCTGAAGAACAGGATTGGTCAGCAGCGTAGCGTCGCCCCGTCCAAGCGGCGACCAGGCTTCAAGCAGAATGTCCTGTTCGTTCATATACTTGAGTAGCTCACGCTGCTGAAACAGGGGATGTGTTTCCACCTGGTTCAATACCGGCTTGCTGTTGGAACTGGCTGCCAGTGCCTGCAGATGGTCGATTTCAAAGTTGCATACGCCGATGGCTTTGGTCAGGCCTTCGTCCTGCAGTTTTTCCAACGCCTTCCAGCTTTCCCTGAAGCCTTCGACCGGCCAGTGCAACAGATACAGGTCAACATATTCAAGGCCCAGCTTTTTGAGTGATTTATCAAAGGCGCGCAGGGTTTGCTCGTAGCCGAAATCCGTTACCCAGACTTTCGTGGTCAGATGGTAGTGTTCACGTTTTAATCCCGATTCGGCCAGCGCCTTTCCAACAAAGGCTTCGTTCATATAACGGGCTGCCGTATCAATGACGCGATAACCGGTTTTGATGGCCTGGGTAACTGCGGGCACACAGATTTCTTCCTTGTCCAGTTCCCATGTTCCAAAGCCCAGCGAGGGGATGGTCTGGCCATTATTCAGCGTAAACGTTTTCAATGACATGTGTAATTCCTTGTCTGGCAAATTGGTTAAAAGGGTAGTGTACGTATGGTGAGCCTCATTACAGTTACCATACCAAAAACAAACGTCAGTTGTCTGACAATTGCATCGTGCCGAAAATATTCTGTGAAATCTGCTGTCGGATAATGGGGGCGATTTTCAGGCCTTGCTTAGCACCGGCCGATATGTGGATGATGAAATCGTGGCGCGGCCCGTTGACGAGCAGCAGTGCTGGGTCAGCATAACGCGCCAGCACCGGATATGTCGGGCGAAAAAAGGCTGACCCGAACTCCTAAAAAGGACGGATCAGCCAGACGGTTACTGCAGCCTTGCCTGCTGTCCGCGAATGCCTTCAAGGCGTTCGGTAAACTGGGCCAGGCGCTCTTTTTCCTGTTCAATGACATGACCCGGCGCACGTGCGACAAAGCCTTCGTTGGACAGTTTGCCTTGTGCCTTGGCAATTTCGCCTTCCAGGCGCTGGGCTTCTTTGGCTAGGCGAGCCAGTTCAGCTTCCTTGTCAATTTGCACGTTGAGCATCAACCGGGTGTTGTCCAGAATCTGAACGGGCGCACCCAGATCGGGCAGCAGATCAACAACCTGTACCTCGCTCAGTTTGGCCAACGCCATCAGGTAAGGAGTATTGCGGTTGAGCATTTGGGCGTCGCCTTCGGCGAACAGGGGTACTTTCTGGGCCGGCGACAGGCTCATTTCTCCGCGCAGCGCACGAATGGCCTCTACCTGCGCCTTGAGTGTGGCGACCTGTGTTTCGGCAGCCTCGTCAATTAGCTCGCTGTTGGCAAGAGGATAGGGCTGAACGCTGATGCTGGCTGTCGTGCCCGCTGGCTTTTTGCCAGCCACCGGCGCCACTTTCTGCCACAGCGCTTCTGTGATAAACGGAATGATGGGATGGGCCATGCGCAAGATGGCTTCCAGCACCCGAATCAGCGTGCGGCGCGTGCCGTTTTGCTGCGCCTGGTTGCCATGCTGGATCTGAACCTTGGCCAGCTCAACGTACCAATCGCAGTATTCGTCCCAGACGAACCGGTATATTGCATTTGCAATCATGTCGAAGCGATATTCATGAAACCCTTTCTGTATATCTTCAAGGGTTTGCTGCAGGCGACTGGTAATCCAGCGGTCGGCAAAGGAAAGCTCGTTGTCGTCCTGATTGACTGCTTCGGCGTCCGGCACGTTCATGAGCACAAAGCGGCTGGCATTCCATAGCTTGTTGCAGAAGTTGCGATAGCCTTCACAGCGCTTTAAGTCAAAGTTCATGTTTCTGCCCAGCGTCGCATAGGCAGCCATGGTAAAGCGCAATGCATCGGCGCCGTAAGGTGCAATACCGTCCGGAAATGCCTTGCGGGTATCCTTTTCAATCTTGCCTGCCTGTTTCGGGTTCATCAGGCCCGAGGTGCGCTTGGCGACCAGCGTGTCCAGATCAACGCCGTCGATCAGGTCGACCGGGTCGAGCGTGTTGCCCTTGGATTTACTCATCTTCTGGCCGTAGGCGTCCAGAATCAGCCCGTGCATATAGACATGACGGAACGGTACCTGGCCGGTCAGGTGCATGCTCATCATGATCATGCGGGCCACCCAGAAAAAGATGATGTCAAAGCCGGTGACCAGCACATTCGAAGGCATATAGCGTTTGAAGTCGGCGGTCTCGGCCGGCCAGCCCATGGTTGTAAAGGGTACCAGGGCCGATGAAAACCAGGTGTCCAGCACGTCGTCGTCGCGGCGCAGCGGCCCTGTCACGCCGGCTTTCTTTGCTTTGGTCTGCGCTTCTTGCTCGGTGCGGGCCACAAAAATCTGGCCGTCTTCTGCGTACCAGGCCGGAATCTGGTGACCCCACCACAATTGCCGGGAAATACACCAGTCCTGGATGTTTTCCAGCCACTGGTTATAGGTATTGCTCCAGTTTTCCGGAAAAAAGCGCACTTCACCGTCGCGCACTACGTCGAGCGCCACCTGGGTAATGCTTTTGCCCGGGTTGTACGTGCCTTCCGGAGCTGGCTTGCTCATTGCCACAAACCACTGATCGGTCAGCATGGGTTCAATGACCGATTTGGTCCGGTCGCCCCGCGGTACCATGAGTTTGTGCGGCTTGATGCTCTCCAGAAGCGATTGTGCCTCGAGCTCTGCAACAATTTGCTTGCGGGCTTCGAAGCGGTCCAGGCCCTGGAAGCGGGCGGGGGCGTCTTCGCTGATTTTTGCGTCCAGCGTCAGGATGCTGATCATATCCAGCTGATGGCGCTGGCCCACGGCATAGTCATTGAAATCGTGGGCGGGGGTTACCTTGACCACGCCGGTGCCGAATTCGCGATCGACATAATCGTCGGCAATCACCGGGATGTCGCGATCGCACAGGGGCAGACGCACTGACTTGCCAACCAGGTGGCTATAGCGTTCGTCTTCAGGGTGAACCATGACGGCAACATCGCCCAGCATGGTTTCGGGGCGGGTGGTGGCCACGACCAGATAGTCCAGTCCGTCTACCGGTTCGGTAAGCGGATAGCGGATATGCCAGAGAAAGCCATCTTCTTCCTGGCTTTCGACTTCCAGATCAGAAACGGCCGTGCCCAGGACCGGATCCCAGTTAACCAGCCGTTTGCCGCGGTAGATGAGGCCTTGTTCGTACAGACGGACAAAGGTTTCTACCACGCCAAGGGACATCTGGCTGTCCATGGTGAAATATTCCCGTGGCCAGTCTGCCGACGCGCCCAGGCGTCGCACCTGAGCGGTGATCGTATTGCCCGATTGTTCTTTCCATTGCCAGACCCGCTCTACGAAAGCCTCCCGACCCAGGTCGTGGCGGGTGATTTTCTGGGCATCCAACTGGCGTTCAACGACAATTTGCGTGGCAATGCCGGCATGATCGGTGCCAGGCACCAGGACGGTGTCGCAGCCCAGCATCCGGTGGTAACGGGTCAGGCCATCCATGATCGTATGATTGAAGGCGTGCCCCATATGCAGTGTGCCTGTGACATTGGGGGGCGGAAACTGGATGGTATAGGGTTCGCCACTTTCCGGTGCGTCTGTGGAGGTGTGGCGGCCGGCCCGAAAGACGCCCATGCGTTCCCACTCATGGAGCCAGGTGCGTTCAAGCTCCTTGGGTTCAAAACTTTTGGGCAATTCGTCTGTGGCAGGTGTTTGAGTCATAGTATCAACAGTGGATGGGCCGGCAGTTTATGGCCGTCAGGCCCAAAGGGTCAGCAAAATGGTGAGTCTTTATCGAAAACCCTTATTTTAAGGTGTAGCGCCCTAATTTTGCATGTTAAAATGCCGAGTTAGTTAAAACTTCGCAGAAGTAACTGTTTTCATTGAATATTTGGAGTAATTAAATGGCTGTTGAACGTACGCTCTCTATCATCAAACCCGATGCTGTTGCCAAAAATGTAATTGGCCAAATCATTTCCCGCTTCGAAAACGCCGGCCTCAAAGTGGTTGAAGCTCGCATGCAGCAACTGAGCCAGGCCGAAGCCGAAGGCTTTTACGCCGTTCACAAAGAGCGTCCTTTTTTCAACGATCTGGTCAAGTTCATGATTTCCGGCCCCGTCTTTATTCAGGTTCTGGAAGGTGAAAACGCCGTCGCCAAAAACCGTGAACTGATGGGCGCTACAGATCCCAAGAAAGCCGACGCCGGTACCATCCGCGCCGACTTCGCCGACAGCATCGACGCCAACGCTGTACATGGCTCCGACGCCGCTGACACAGCAGCCAACGAAATTGCTTACTTCTTCAAGAAGTAATAGGCTCGCTGAAAACGTGCTCCATTTTCCGCAAAAGGCTGTTATGACTACTACCGATCAACGCATCAATCTTCTGGGTGTCGAATCCGATTCGCTCGTCAAGCAGGTGGGTGCCTGGGGTAACAAGCCTTTTCGCGCGAAACAGTTGCTGCGCTGGGTACACCAGCGCGGCATCTCCGATTTTGACCAGATGACAGATCTGGCCAAGGGCTTTCGCAGCACGCTGACAGAACGCTGCACGCTGCAAACGCCATCGGTTATTACCCAGAAAGTGTCTACAGACGGTACGCGCAAGTGGCTGTTTGATGTAGGTAATAATAATGCTGTCGAAACCGTATTTATTCCGGAAGATGACAGGGGAACCCTGTGCATTTCCAGTCAGGCCGGCTGTACCGTGGGCTGCCGTTTCTGCTCTACCGGTCACCAGGGGTTCAATCGAAATCTGACCACAGCTGAAATTGTCGGCCAATTATGGAAAGCCCGTCACGACATTATGCAGGACAAGCCTGCCGCACGCCTGGCCGCCGCAGGGCAGGGGGAAGCCCCTGTCTCAGTACAGGACCAGGACCTTCGCGTCATCAGCAATGTCGTCATGATGGGAATGGGCGAGCCGCTCCTTAATTATGATCAGGTTCTGCCTGCATTGCAGCTTATGCTCGACGATAATGCCTATGGGTTATCGCGACGCCGCGTCACGGTGTCCACCTCCGGTGTCGTACCGTTTATGGACCGTCTGGCGCATGACTGCCCGGTTGCGTTGGCTGTATCGCTGCATGCGCCGAACGATGCGTTGCGCGATCAATTGGTGCCGCTCAATCGCAAATACCCACTGGCCGAACTTATTGCCGCCTGTAACCGCTATCTTGAGCATGCGCCGCGTGACTTCATCACCTTTGAATATGTCATGCTCGATGGCGTGAATGATTCAGATGAGCATGCTCGGCAATTGATAGATATCACGCGCCAGGTCAAATGCAAGCTGAATCTGATTCCGTTCAATCCGTTTCCGGAGTCGGGGCTGAAGCGGTCCAGTAATGCACGCATTCGCCAGTTCTCCAGCTTGCTGGTGGATCACGGCGTGATTACCACGGTGCGTAAAACCCGAGGTGAAGATATTGATGCCGCCTGTGGACAGCTCGCGGGCGACGTAAAAGACCGTACCCGCATCAGCGAACGCATGCAGGCCTTCAAATCCATTCCCATTACCGAGATTTCTTCATGACCAACGAAACAGACATTGCCGCTGATATGCCCCGTGAAGAGTCAGCTCCCGTACAGTCGCTGGGCCAGACGCTCGCGACGCTGAGGGCTGCCCGGGGTCTTACGCTGGCTGAAATCTCCAATCGCATCAAGTTTTCCGAGACTCAGTTGCGCGCGCTGGAAAGTCAGAGCTGGGCATCGTTGCCCAGCGGCTTCATGTTGCGTGGCATGGTCAAGAAATATGCGCAGGTATTGGAAGCGGACGAACAGCCATTGCTGCAATTGCTGAGTCAGCAACCCGGCATCGAAGGCGGCCAGCAGGCTGTTGCTGCTTCTGCGGCTCCGACCAATATCAATCTTAAACGCAGCACCGATTATGAAATCCGGGACAGTTACTCTCGGTCCGGGCGCTCCAGTGGTACAGGCTTGTGGCTGTTTGTTATCCTGCTTGTGCTGGTGGTTATTGCTGTCTACGGCTTTACCCGCGGCTGGTATACCTTGCAGGATCTCGGTCTCGAAAGCCTGCAGCACTGGTTTGAATAACTGATTCAATGGTGTCGCTGCAGTGCGCTGACCCGACTTCGGCAATACCACTCTGTTTATGACTGACACTACCATGACCATCGTTGAACAATCGCCGTTTCCCATTGGCCAGCTGACCCGCCGTCTGACGCGTGGTGCGCGTGTCGTATGGGGAGACAAGCAGGTCCAGATTGGTGGTGGTGCGCCAGTCGTGGTGCAATCGATGACCAACACCGACACGGCTGATCCGATTGCGACTGCAATACAGGTCAAGGAATTGGCGCAGGCCGGTTCCGAGATGGTGCGCATCACCGTCAATACACCCGAGGCGGCAAAGGAAGTGCCGGCAATTCGCGAGCAACTGGACCGCATGGGTGTCTCGGTCCCGCTGGTGGGCGACTTTCACTACAATGGGCACAAGCTGCTTACCCAGTTTCCAGAGTGCGCGCAGGCGCTGTCCAAATACCGGATCAACCCGGGCAATATGGGCGGTGGAAAAAAGCGCGACGACAATTTCGCGCAAATGA
The DNA here is from genome assembly GCF_004217095.1 of Advenella incenata. Classification (GTDB taxonomy): domain Bacteria; phylum Pseudomonadota; class Gammaproteobacteria; order Burkholderiales; family Burkholderiaceae_B; genus Advenella; species Advenella incenata. The sequence continues at coordinate 282,903 of NZ_SHKO01000004.1, forward strand.
TTGAAGTGGCCTGCCGCTACGAGAAGCCGGTACGCATCGGCGTAAACTGGGGCAGCCTGGATCACGAGCTCATGGCGCGCATGATGGACGACAACAGCCGGCGCAGCGTTCCGTGGGACGCATCGGCTGTCATGCGCGAAGCGCTGGTGGTGTCTGCCATCACCAACGCCGCCCGCGCCGAAGAGCTGGGTCTGGCCGACGATGCCATCATTTTGTCCTGTAAGGTGAGCCACGTCCAGGATCTGATTTCGGTATATCGGAATCTTTCGGCCCGTTGTGATTATCCGTTGCATCTGGGCTTGACCGAGGCCGGTATGGGTAGCAAGGGCATTGTGGCTTCTACGGCCGCGTTGTCCGTACTACTTCAGGAAGGAATCGGTGATACGATTCGCATTTCCCTCACGCCTGAACCGGGGGGCGATCGCACCCGCGAGGTGATTGTGGCGCAGGAAATACTGCAGACCATGGGCTTGCGGGCGTTTACGCCCATGGTGGTGGCATGTCCCGGTTGCGGGCGTACCAGCAGTACTTACTTTCAGGAGCTGGCCGATAGCATTCAGTCTTACCTGCGGCGACAGATGCCGGTATGGAAGGCGCAGTACCCTGGCGTAGAATCCATGAACGTTGCAGTCATGGGCTGTGTGGTAAACGGGCCTGGCGAAAGCCGCCATGCCGATATCGGAATCAGTCTGCCGGGCACCGGAGAGGTCCCGTCAGCGCCGGTCTTTATCGATGGGCAGCGCAGCGTTACCCTCAAGGGTGATGCGATTGCCGAAGAATTCCAGGAAATCGTGCGTGATTACGTTCACAAGCGTTATGGCGCACAGGGTTCGGATGTATCCGGACAGAACAGCAATAATTTGAACTGACAAGAGTAACTATTTTGAGTAACACAACCGCCTTCCAGAAGGTCACAGCTTTACGCGGAATGAACGACATCCTGCCAGGCCAGTCGGCCCATTGGGAGCAACTGGAAGCCTTGCTGCGGCAGTGGCTAAGTTTATATGGCTATCAGAACGTACGCACCCCCGTTCTGGAACAGACGCGTCTGTTTGCGCGCGGCATTGGCGAGGTGACCGATATTGTCGAGAAGGAAATGTATACCTTCAGCATGTCGGCCGACCGGCAGGACCTGATGACGATGCGCCCCGAATTTACTGCAGGCGTTGTGCGGGCCGCGATTGAGCACAATATGTTGTATGAGCGTGCGCAGCGCCTGTATACCATGGGGCCGGTGTTCCGGCACGAGCGGCCGCAGAAAGGACGCTACCGGCAGTTTCATCAGATTTCGGTCGAAGCCCTGGGCTTTGCCGGACCCGATATTGATGCCGAGCAGATCATCATGCTGGCGCGCCTGTGGAAGCAACTGGGTATCAACGACATCCGGCTGGAACTCAATTCGCTTGGGCAGCTGGAGGAGCGACGGGCGCATCGTGAAGCGTTGATCGCGCACCTGGAAAAGCACAAAGCGGTTCTGGATGCTGACGGGCAGCGGCGCATGTACAGCAACCCCTTGCGAGTACTAGATACAAAAAATCCGGCGATGCAGCAAATGGCCAATGACGCGCCCAAGCTGTTTGATTTTCTGGGCACTGAATCCAGGGCGCACTTTGATGCCCTGTGCCAGCGTCTGGATGATGCCGATATCGCCTATACTCTGAATCCGCGACTGGTGCGCGGGCTCGATTACTATAATCTGACCGTGTTTGAATGGGTGACTGACAGGCTTGGCGCCCAGGGAACCGTATGCGGGGGCGGGCGCTATGATGGCCTGTTTGATCTGCTGGGCGGTAAAACGGCGCCAGCCATCGGCTTTGCCATCGGACTGGAACGATTGCTCGCATTATGGCTGGAGGATGCGAAAGTGCAGACGACGCCCGAATGTGATGTATATTTCGTCCATAGCGATGCGCAATCGGCCCGTGTGGCTGCCAGCATGGCTGAATCGGCCAGAGATCTTGGTGTGCGCTGTATTGTGCATCCTGGCGCGGGTTCATTCAAATCGCAATTTAAACGAGCCGATGCCAGCGGCGCGTGCCTTGCTGTAATCTTAGGGGAAACCGAGATGGCGCAGCATACGGCATCCGTGAAGTTTTTGCGTGCAGATGCCCAGGGCGCGACCGCGGCGCAATTTAGCGTGGCGCAAAGCGAGCTGGCAAGTGCATTGCTGGATAAGCTCCAGGCTCAGTAAATAATTAACAATCAACAGCAGGCAGTCTCGTTACGTGATCGGCTTGAAAAATCAGTAAAGGATAGTTGAATAATATGGCTTTTGACCTCGAAGAACAGGAAAGGATCGACTCGCTAAAGGGGTGGTGGGATCGTTTCGGCAACACAATTCTGACCGCCATCATCGTGGTCATGCTCGGCATACTGGCCTGGTACGGATGGAACTGGTATCAGTCCTCGCAGGTAAAGCAGGCGCTTGGCTACTATGAAATCGTCCAAACCTCGGCCGTGTCTTCTGACGCAGATAGCCAGGCCAGGCTGGACCAGGCTGCGGCTGAACTCAAGAAGAGTTATGGCGATACCGCCTACGCTGCCCGTGGCGCTTTGCTGGCGGCCGATTTTTATATTCGCGGCGGCCATTATGAGCAGGCGCAGCAGGAATTGACCTGGCTGGCCGAACGCGGCAGCGATTTCCCTGAGTTGTTGCCTGTAGCAAAGCTGCGTCTGGCCAGTGTCTACGCTGATCAGAAAAAATTCGACGAGGCGCTGGCCCAATTGAATAATCCTCCCGAGGCGTTCAAGGCGCTTTACGATGATCGTAAAGGTGATGTCCTGATCGCCCAGGGCAAGAAGCAGGAGGCGGTTGTAGCGTGGAAAGCGGCGCTTTCAGGTAAGCAGTTGCCAGCAGCATTTGTGAACACCATTCAATTGAAAATCAGTGCTTTAGGTGGAGAATAATCATGATGTTTCAACATACGCCTCGTCGTTTTCTGAAACTTACGGTGCTGGTCGGCGCGCTGGCGCTCGGCGGTTGCAGCCTGTTTGAGACTCCGTCGCAATTTGAGCCGGTTGATCTGACCGAATACACGCAGACCACCGTACCTGCAGCAGCGTGGAGCACATCAATTGGTTCCGGCAGCGGTGTCGGGTTCGCTCCTGCGGTTGCTGGCGATAGTGTCTTTGCTGCAACGCCGGATGGGTCAGTGGCCCGAGTGGCGCTGTCCAATGGCGCAATCCAATGGAAAACATCGGTGGGCGACGCTTTGTCTGCCGGCGTGGGAGCAGATGGCAATATCGCCGTGGTTGCCGCCCCGGATGGCAAGATTACGGCGTTGGATATGGCTGGCAAAACGTTGTGGACTGCTAAAGCCAGCACACGGGTGTCAACGCCGCCAGCAGTAGGGCAAGGCGTTGTGGTAGTGCGGGCCGACGATTATCGTGTACAAGGTTTTGATGCCGGCAGTGGCGAACTGCTGTGGAACTATCAGCGCACCAATGCTGCGCTGGCGCTGCGCGCCGTTTCCCGCATGGTTATCGACAAGGGCAATGTCCTGGTCGCTGTTCCCAGTGGCCGACTGGTTGCGCTGGACCTGAAAACCGGCAGATTGCAGTGGGATATCCTGGCTGGCCCCATTCGCGGCGTGACCGATCTCGATAGCGTGACTGACGTTGTGGGCGCACCGGTGCTGGTCGGCAATGGTCTTTGCGTGGCCACTTACCAGGGCAATGCCGGCTGCTATACACCGGACCGCGGCGACGGACAGGCATTGTGGTCACAACCGTTCTCCAGCGCGACAGGCGTCACACTGAATAATAATTCGCTGTATGCCACCGGCATTCACGGTGAAGTCGTACGCATGGCATTGGGTAACGGTCAGCAGCAATGGATCAATCAGGTTCTGAAAAACCGGGGCCTGACCAACGCCGTGTCCAACGGCAATGTTGTTGCTGTTGGTGATTATGAAGGCTATATACATTATCTGTCTGATGCCGATGGGCATCTGCTTGGCAGATCCGAATTCGGCGGCGATTCTATGTTGTCGCCGCTGACCGCCACCGCCCAGGGTATCCTGGTGCAAACCGGTGCGGGTAATCTTGTTATGCTTGGTGCACGTTGAGTACTGTTTCCTTTAAACCCGTGGTATCGCTGGTTGGCCGGCCCAATGTCGGCAAGTCAACCCTGTTTAACCGCCTGACGCGCTCCCGGGCGGCGCTGGTGGCCGACTATGCCGGTCTCACGCGCGACCGGCACTACGGCGAAGGCCGGGTTGGCGACATTCCGTTTCTGGTCGTGGATACTGGCGGTTTCGAGCCGGTAGCCAAAAGCGGCATCCTCATGCAAATGGCAAGGCAAACCAGCCTGGCCATCTCCGAATCTGATGTTGTTATTTTTCTGGTTGATGCGCGCGCCGGAGTCAATGCCCACGATCATGAGATTGCCCGTCTGTTGCGCAAGACGCGGGCGCATGTCTTTCTGGCCGTGAACAAGGCCGAGGGCATGAACCATGGCGTAGCCACAGCAGACTTTCATGAACTCGGCCTGGGCGAGCCCTATGCGATTTCATCGGCGCATGGCGATGGCGTGGTCGATCTTATCGAGACCGCGCTGGCTAAGGTGCTGGCAAAGAACCAGCCTGCCGGCCAGGCTGAAGCGGAACACGACGAACAGGCCGATGAGGTGGAACTGTCAGATGAGCAGATCGCCCAGGTGCTGGCGAGTGCAGACACGCCAGAGGACGTGGCCGAAGTCGCGCCTGAAGCATTTACTGACCATCGCCTGAAGCTGGCGATTGTGGGGCGCCCCAACGTTGGCAAATCCACGCTCATCAATACACTGCTGGGCGAAGAGCGGGTGATCGCCTTTGATATGCCGGGCACCACGCGCGATGCAATTGAAATTGATTTTGAACGCAATGGTCGTCTGTATACCCTGATCGATACGGCAGGCCTGCGCAAGCGCGGCAAAGTGTTCGAATCTATCGAAAAGTTCTCGGTGATCAAAACGCTGCAGGCGATTGAAGCCAGCAACGTGGTCGTGCTTATGCTTGATGCGCAAAGCGAAATTTCCGAGCAGGATGCGCACATTGCCGGGTTCGTGCTTGAGACCGGCAGGGCGCTGGTGGTTGCCATTAACAAATGGGACGGCCTGGATCGCGATAAGCGCGACTGGATCGAGCGCGAGTTTGAGCGCAAACTGCGGTTCCTGTCATTTGCCAAAATGCATACTATTTCTGCGCTCAAGGGCGCAGGCATTACGCAATTGATGCGTTCGGTGCATGAAGCGCATGCTGCCGCGTTTGCCAAGCTGTCAACACCCAAGCTTACACGCGAATTGCATGCCGCAGTTGAGCAGCAGCAACCGCCGCGCAAGGGAATTTTCCGACCCAAGATGCGTTATGCGCACCAGGGTGGACAGAATCCGCCACTCATTGTCATTCATGGCAATGCGCTGGATGCGATTCCGGAATCCTACCGCCGCTACCTGGAATCCAGAATGCGTACCGTATTCAAGCTAGAGGGTACGCCGCTGCGGATCGAGTTCAAGTCTTCCAAAAATCCATACAAGAAAGCAGAGTAGAAAATGAGTGCGTACTGGAGTGATTTTGTCAAAACACTGGATCCCTATGTGCCGGGCGAGCAACCGAAACAGACTGATCTGATCAAGCTCAATACCAACGAGTCACCCTTTGCGCCGTCACCTGCGGTTCTTGAAGCAATCCGCCATGAAACGGCGGATCAGTTGCGCCTGTATCCGAGTCCCGAAAGCGACCGCCTGCGCACGGCCCTGGGCGAATATTACGATTTGCCGGTAGATCATGTGTTTGCCGGCAACGGTTCAGACGAAGTGCTGGCGCATCTTTTTCTGAGCCTGTTTCGCCATCATGGGAAACAGATTCTGTTTCCCGATATTACTTACAGTTTCTATCCCGTCTATTGCCGGCTTTACGATATTGATTTTCAAAATGTCCCGCTGGCAGAGGATTTCAGTATTCGTATTCAGGATTATCTGGCGTTGCCGGCCGACGCTGTCAGTGCTGTCATTTTCCCCAATCCGAATGCCCCGACCGGTATGGCGCTTAAACGCGCCGAGATCGAACAGTTACTGATCCAGCGTCCGCAGTGGGTCATTGCCATAGACGAGGCATACGTCGATTTTGGTGCAGAGTCATGTGTGCCGCTGATCAAAAAATACAAGAATCTGGTGGTGTTGCAAACGCTCTCAAAGGCTCGCTCGCTGGCTGGCCTGCGGGTCGGCTTTGCGCTGGGCCAGCCCGAACTGCTGGAAGGATTGGTTCGCGTCAAGAATAGTTTTAATTCGTATCCGGTTGATCGCCTTGCTGAGGCCGGCGCCATTGCTGCGTTTGAAGATCAGGCATACTTCGAACACACAACACGGGAGGTTATCGCCACGCGTGATGAACTGACCGAGGCATTGACCAGGCTCGGTTTCGTCGTGTTGCCGTCCAAGGCGAATTTTGTTTTCATATCGCATCCGCGCCATGATGCGGCACAGTTGGTGGTCGCATTGCGGTCACACGCCATTTTGGTGCGTCACTTCCGTCTTCCACGTATCGCTTCATTTCTACGTGTTACGATTGGCACAAAAAAACAATGCGAAACACTCATTAAGTCATTGTCTGAAATAGTTTCTTAATCTAATATAGCAAATTACTGCTTTTTTTCTGATTGATCCTGTATTGTCGTTTGTGGCTGATCAGTAATCAGGTAAATCAGTAAAGTCGTTTTCAGTTGTAAACCCAAATAACATATGGAGCCTAGCCAATGAGCACTAAAGGGCAATCACTACAAGATCCTTTCCTGAACGCGTTACGTAAAGAACATGTTCCCGTTTCCATTTATCTTGTAAATGGAATCAAATTGCAAGGGCAAATCGAATCCTTTGACCAGTACGTCGTCTTGCTACGCAATACGGTAACGCAAATGGTCTACAAGCATGCTATTTCTACAGTTGTTCCCGCAAGGGCCGTCAGTTTCCAAATTGACGCACCAGCTGAACAGGAATAACAACCTCAGGTTTTCGCAAAAGCCCGCCAAGCTGTCTTGTGCGGGCCTTTTGTTTTTCAGGACGCTATGCGCGTATTAATTATTAGTGTAGATTCAGGCGATCTGGATCATCCGGCACATGCCGAAGAATTTCAAATGCTGGCCGAAGGGGCGGGCGCAGTTATTGCGGGCACCCTTACCGTAAAAAGAGACAAACCCGATGCAGCCTACTATATCGGTAAAGGCAAACTCGAGGATGCGGTGGCCATGGCCGAGGCTGAAGACGTTGAGCTGATTCTGTTTGATCAGCCGCTAAGCCCGGCGCAACAGCGCAATCTGGAGCGCGCTTTTGAGCGACGCGTGGTAGATCGGGTTGCGCTTATCCTGGATATCTTTGCCTTGCGCGCCAAGAGTCACGAGGGCAAGCTGCAGGTTGAACTTGCCCAGTTGCAGCATTTGGTTACGCGTCTTACACGCATGTGGACCCACCTTGAACGTCAACGGGGTGGTATCGGCATGCGCGGGCCTGGTGAATCCCAGCTGGAAATGGATCGCCGCATGATTGGCTCCAAGGTCAAAGTGTTGCGCGAGCGTCTGGCCCGGGTAGAGCGTCAGCGCAAGACGCAGCGCCGCTCGCGGGTCCGCAGCAATACGCTGTCGGTATCGTTGGTCGGCTATACCAACGCGGGTAAAAGCACATTGTTTAATGCCCTCACCAGGGCAGATGCGTATGCGGCCGATCAGCTTTTTGCCACGCTGGATACCACGACCAGAAAAATATGGATCGAAGGTGCCGGCAATGTCGTCATCTCCGATACGGTAGGCTTTATCCGGGATCTGCCCACGACACTGATCGCCGCCTTCAAGGCGACGCTTGAAGAGACGGTGCATGCAGACCTTTTATTGCACGTGGTGGATGCGGCGAGCCCGCAAAGAGACGAGCAGATTGCCGAAGTTGATAAAGTTTTAGAAGAAATTGGGGCCAATGATATCCCTTGTATACTTATTTACAATAAAATAGATCAAGCGGGCTACGAACCGCAAGTGGAAAGAAACGAAAAGGGCGAACCAGCCCGTATATTTGTGAGTGCACTACAACGAACTGGTCTGGATGGGTTGCGCGGGGCAATCGCTGAATTCAGGCCTTCAATAGGAAACGAAGTTGCGATTCTTTAATCTTTTTAATCTTAATGATCCGGGCTGGGGTCGAGGAAGCCAGAATAACAATAATTCCGATGACCCGTCGAAACGTCCTGGCAGGCCAAATGATGGCCCGCCAGATCTCGATCAGGTCTGGAACGATTTCAACAAACGGCTTAAATCCCTTTTCGGCAAAAAGCAGGGCGGTGGCAATAACGGGTTCGACCGCCCTCCGCAGAATAATGGGTTTTCCCCTTCGCCAAAGGCGACACGATTGGGTATCGTGTTCATCATCATTGCCGCGCTGGCGCTATGGCTGGTAAGCGGGTTCTATATCGTCCGTGAAGGTTATGTGGGCGTGGTCACGCAATTTGGTCGCTACCAAAGCACAGTGCTGCCAGGCATGCACTGGCATATGCCAACGCCTATCCAGAGCGTTGAAAAGGTCGATGTTTCAAGTGTACGTAACTTTACATTTGGCTATAAGAACGATCTGAATAACAAGGTGCCGGAAGAATCGCTGATGCTCACTGAAGACGAGAATATCGTCGAGGTGCAGTTTGCGGTGCATTACCGCCTGAAGACTGAACTGACACCGGACGCAGCGACACAGCGCTCGCCTGCTGCCGACTTCCTGTTCTCCATGGTCAATCCAACCGAGGCAGTACGCCAGTCTGGTGAAACCGCGATGCGAGAAATCGTGGGCAAAGAGTCCATGAACAATATTCTGTATGAATCTCGTACTGCGGCAGCCAACAATGTCATGACGCTGATGCAACAGATTCTGAATCGCTATCGTTCAGGCATTGAAGTGACTTCTGTCGCGATCCAGAACGTACAGCCTCCGGAGCAAGTGCAGGCGGCATTTGAAGACGCCATCAAGGCAGGCCAGGATAACGAGCGGCAGAAAAACGAAGGTAATGCTTATGCCAGCAAGGTCATTCCTGAAGCTCGAGGTCGTGCTTCGCGTCTGGTTGAAAGTGCCGAAGGCTATCGTGAAGCAATCGTGACGCAGGCCAAAGGTTTGGCTTCACGTTTTGAAAGCGTGCAGGCCGAGTATGCGAAGGCGCCGGAGGTGACCCGCGAGCGGATCTATATTTCTACTATGCGAGAGGTATTTGAAAATACATCAAAAGTGCTTCTTGATACCAAAGACGGCAACAACATGATGTATCTGCCGATCGACAAGATTCTCGAAGGCCAAACCGGGCAACGGCAGCCGCCGCGCAAGCCCGCCAGTGATTCATCCTCGTCAAGTTCGTCGACCGATACTCCGTCGACCGGCAATCCCACGGCACCACGCAACGATAATCGTTTGAGCCGTGATAACTTTGACCGCAGCAGGTAAGAGGACTCATCATGAATAAAACAATCTTCGGGGCGGTCGTCTTTGTTATCGCCGCATTTCTTTTTTCCTCATCGGTGTATACCGTGAGTGAACGTAATACAGCCCTGGTGTTCAAGCTGGGTCAATGGAAACGTACGGTCTCCGAGCCCGGGCTGCACTTTAAGTGGCCTGCGCCGCTGGAGACCGTGGTCAAGCTCGATAAGCGCATCCAGACAATCGAATCGGGCGACGCAGAACGCATCCAGACTTCTGAAAAGAAGAACCTGATTATCGATTCCTACGTCAAATGGCGCATTATCGATCCGCTGCGTTACTACATTTCTTTCGGCAATCAGCTTGATGCCGCTCAAAACCGGTTGGGTGCGCAAATTCGCGATGCCTTGAACGCTTCTGTCAACACGCGTACCGTTCGTGATGTGATCTCCCAGGAGCGTCACGTGGTCATGGACGAGATCGTGAGAAACGTTGAGCAGCGTGCCAAGCCGCTGGGTATCGAGGTTGTTGATGTCCGGCTCAAGCGCATCGAGTTTTCACCCGAGGTGTCCGAGTCCGTATACGCCAGGATGCAGGCCGAGCGTAAGGAAGAAGCCAACAGCCTGCGCGCCAACGGTGCTGCCGACAAGGAGCGCATTCAGGCTGAAGCCGATCGCCGGGTGCGTATTGAACTGGCCGAGGCTGAAGCCAAGGCCGAAGTGTTGCGCGGGCAAGGCGATGCCGAAGCGGCCGAGATTTATGCGGCAGCCTATGGCAAGGATCCGGCATTCTTCAGCTTCTACAATAGTATGGATGCATATCGCAGCGCCTTTAGCACCCGCAACGATTTGCTGGTTGTTGATCCGGCCTCCGATTTCTTCCGTTATTTCAACCAGTCTGGCATCAGCGGACAGGGCGCAGCGCGTCAGCCGCTACCGGTACAATAATTCGCAAAAGAACCATTTGCGCGACTTACAGCTAATTAAAGAGTACAATATACTGTAAGTTTTAAGTCACTTTTATCAATGCGATTCGGCTGCTTACGCAACCGAATCGCATTTTTGTTTGGTTTCTCCATTTTCGGACATGACGACAAGCAACTGGTTACTCCCTGAACATCTATCCGATATTCTGCCCGCAGAAGCGCGTCGAATCGAAGAGCTGCGTCGTGCGATGCTGGATCTGTATCGAAACTGCGGTTTTGAGCTGGTCGCGCCGCCGCTGGTTGAATATACCGACTCGCTATTCGTCGGCAACAGCCACGACCTTAAGCTGCAAACCAATAAATTGGTGGATCAGCTCTCGGGCCGCACCATGGGCGTGCGCGCCGACATGACTTCGCAGGTAGCGCGTATTGATGCGCACTTGCTCAATCGTGAAGGGGTGGCTCGGCTTTGTTACTGTGGCAGCGTGTTGCATGCGCGTCCTTCGGGCTTGCTGGCAGATCGTGAGTTGCTGCAGATCGGGGCCGAAATTTATGGCTACTCCGGCTACGAAGCAGATTTGCAAATTATCCAGCTGGCGCTCGATAGCCTTGCCCTGGCAGGTATAGAGAATGCCAGCCTGGACCTGAATCATCCGGGTGTATCACGCGCGTTAATCGAAGCGGCGGGCCTGCAGGATCAGGCAGGCGAAGTGCTGTCGCTGCTCAAGGAAAAAGATGTCCCCGGGTTGCGGCAGCTATTTGAAGCCACCTCTGGTGTGCCGGAGGATATTGCCGCTGCGCTGATTCGTCTGCCGTCGCTGTATGGCGATGTCACGGTGCTTGCCGAGGCGGCTTCGGCTTTGCCCGATTTGCCGGGCATCCGAGCCGCATTGCAAGCATTGCGCACTCTGGTTGATGCGCTCGATGTGACTGCGGTCGGGATAGATCTGGCTGACGTCAAGGGCTACGATTATCACTCTGGCGTCAGCTTTGCGATTTTTGGCCGCGGCTGGCCCGATGCCATTGTTCGCGGTGGCCGGTACGACAATGCAGGCTCCTCCTTCGGACGAGCGCGTGCAGCTACCGGGTTCAGCCTGGATTTGCGCAAGGTTTCCGCCGGTCTGGCTCCGGCCGAACCGTCCCGGGCCGTGCGCGCGCCGTGGAGTTCAGAGCCCGAGCTGGGCGAAAAAATTCGCCAGCTTCGGCAGGAAGGCAATGTGGTGGTTCAGTTTTTTCCGGGCACCACGCAAAGTATTGATGAATTTGTTTTCGACCGTGAGCTTGTTTGCGACAACGGTCAATGGGTATTGAAAAGTACCAACTAATCGGGTCCTGTTGATTTGTTCGGCAGGAATAAGATGAACTTTTGTACAAAGTCACTTTTATGAGCAAGAACGTAGTGGTAATTGGCACCCAATGGGGTGACGAAGGCAAGGGAAAGATCGTTGACTGGCTGGCCGAGTCAGCGCAGGGTGTTGTGCGCTTTCAGGGCGGTCACAATGCCGGTCATACTCTCTGGATCAATGGCAAGCGTACCGTCCTGCGGCTCATTCCGTCAGGCATTATGCACCCGCATGCCATTTGCTATATTGGCAATGGCGTGGTGTTGTCGCCCGAAGCGCTACTTAAGGAAATTGAAGAGCTAGAGGCGGCCGGCCTGGATGTGCGCAGTCGCTTGCGCATCTCCGAGGCGTGCCCGCTGATTCTGCCATACCATGTGGCGGTGGATCAGGCCCGTGAAGCCCGCAAGGGTGAAAACAAGATCGGCACGACCGGACGTGGCATCGGCCCCGCCTATGAAGACAAGGTGGCGCGTCGCGCCCTGCGCGTACAGGATCTGTACGACCTTGACGTCTTTGATGAAAAACTCAAGGAAGTGCTGGAGTACCATAACTTCATTCTGACCCAGTACCTGGGCGCCGAAGCGGTTTCGTTTGATGAGGTGAAAAACCAGGCGCTGGCGCTGGCGCCGGTGATCAAGCCAATGGTGGCCGACGTTTCCGCGCTGCTGTACCAGGCGGAGAAAGAAGGGCAGCAATTGCTGTTCGAAGGCGCGCAGGGCGCGCTGCTGGACGTCGATCACGGCACCTATCCCTTTGTCACCAGCAGCAACTGTATTGCCGGTGCGGCATCGGCAGGCGCCGGTGTGGGTCCGCAGCGTCTCAATTATGTATTGGGTATTACCAAGGCTTACACGACCCGTGTCGGCTCCGGTCCGTTCCCGACCGAACTGATGGACGAAGTTGGAGCCCGCATTGCCAAAGTAGGCAATGAATTTGGCGCGGTAACCGGGCGTCCCCGTCGTTGTGGCTGGTTTGATGGCGCCGCGCTCAAGCGTTCGGTCATCATCAACGGCATCAGCGGCCTGTGTGTCACCAAGCTTGATGTACTGGACGGTCTGGAAAGCATTGGCCTGTGCACCGGCTATATGCTGGACGGCAAGAAAATCGATTTGTTGCCATATGGCTACAAAGCGGTGGAAAGGGCCGAGCCTATCCTTGAAACCATGCCCGGCTGGAGCGATTCCACTGTTGGCGTCAAAGAATACGATAAACTGCCGGAAAATGCCCGCCGTTTCCTGACAAGGATTGAAGAAATCTGCGAAGTGCCGGTCGACATTATTTCTACCGGGCCGGACCGCATGGAAACCATTTTGCGTCGCCATCCGTTCCTGGACCAGCCAGACTGAAGGACAACAGAACATGAGTGCGCCAGAAAATTCTGACAAACATTTGTGGATCAGCTGGGATGAATATAACCGGCTGATCGAGCGACTTGCCCTGGTGGTTCATCAATCCGGCTGGAAATTCGACAAGATCCTGTGCCTGGCGCGGGGCGGGGTGCGGGTTGGCGACGTGCTGTCTCGTATTTTCGACGTGCCGCTGGGCATACTTGCCACCAGCAGCTATCGTGAAGCGGCTGGTACCGTGCAGGGCCAGCTGGATATCGCCAAATTCATTACTATCACCCGCGGCACGCTCGATGGCCGGGTACTGCTAGTAGACGATATGGTTGACACCGGGCTGACCTTTGCCCGGGTGCAGGAGCACCTTGTTACGCAATATCCTGCCATTACCGAGCTGCGATCTGCGGTTTTGTGGTGGAAAGGCCACGCCAAGGCAGAACCCGATTATTACATCGAAAAGCTACCCACCAATCCGTGGATCCACCAACCGTTTGAAGATTACGACAGTTTGCGGCCCCATCAGCTGGAGGCTTGGGTAAGAAAAGGTACACAATCCTGAGCTTTTGTGCTAGAATCCTTGATTATCCAAGATTTTTTCTTCCAATTTTAAAGAACACGCCTACAATTCATGCCTAACGTACGCTTAAAAGAGAACGAGCCATTTGAAGCCGCACTTCGCCGCTTCAAACGCACTATCGAAAAAACCGGTCTGCTGACAGAACTGCGCTCACGCGAGTTCTACGAAAAACCAACAGCAGAGCGCAAACGCAAGCACGCTGCTGCGGTTAAACGTCACTACAAACGTATCCGTAGCCAGCAATTGCCTCCACGCATGTATTAATGTGTACAGTTGATTCCTGACAGCTTTGTTCAGGACTTGCTGGCACGGGTCGACGTTGTCGATGTTGTTGGCAAGTACGTTCAACTTAGAAAGGGCGGAGCGAATTTACTCGGCCTTTGCCCCTTTCACAACGAAAAATCGCCTTCCTTTACCGTTAGTCCCACCAAACAGTTTTATCACTGCTTTGGCTGCGGCGCGCATGGTACTGCCATCACATTCCTTATGGAACACACCGGGGCCTCGTTTCCCGAAGCGGTGCGGTCTCTTGCTGCGAATGTGGGTATGGTCGTGCCTGAAGAGCAGCGCAGCCCACAGCAACAGGTGCGTGCGCGCGAACAAAAGGCGGAAGTCAATCGGCACCAGCAGGTACTTGAGAAAGCCCAGGCACGTTATCTGGCGCTGCTCAGGGAAAGCCAGGACGCCATTGCCTACCTCAAGCAGCGGGGCATTACCGGCAAGACCGCCAAGCTCTTCGGGCTGGGCTGGTCTGGTCATGATCGCAGCGGTCTAAAACAGGTTTTTGATAACTACGATGACCCGTTGCTGACCGAAGCTGGCCTGGTCATTGAGTCCGATGATGGCCGGCGCTATGACCGGTTCCGCGAACGGATCATGTTCCCCATCATCAATGCGAAGGGTAATCTGATCGGCTTTGGCGGTCGGGTCATTGGTAAGGGCGAGCCCAAATACCTGAATTCCCCGGAAACCCCAGTGTTCAACAAGGGCCAGGAACTATACGGCCTGTGGGAGAATCGCCAGGGTATCCGGCAAGAAGGTTGCGTGCTGGTTGTGGAAGGTTACATGGATGTGGTGGGTCTGGCGCAGCAGGGCATCGGGTTTGCGGTGGCCACGCTGGGCACGGCAACCACGCCGACCCATATTCAGAAATTGCTGCGCACCAGTGATCGCATCGTTTTCAGCTTTGATGGCGACGGGGCGGGCCGTCGAGCGGCCTGGAAAGCACTGAATGTGTGCTTGCCGTTCCTGCGCGACGATATCTCCTTGCGATTCCTGTTTCTGCCCAATGAGCACGACCCCGATTCCTTTGTGCGCGATCTGGGTCCGGAAGCGTTCCGCAAGGAGCTTGCGCAGTCACGCGTGTTGTCCACATTCCTGCTTGAAGAGCTGGCCTCTCGCCACAATCTGAACGAAGCCGAGGGCAGGGCAGCCTGCCTGCATGAGGCCCGGCCCCTGATCTCGTCCATCCCGGCTTCGGGCATCCGAACGCAGATCGAGAATGACTTTGCCAAGCTGGTCTCATTGACCTCGGCCGAGTTGTTGACCGACCTTGCTCGTTTTGAAGAAGCGGCCCAAAAGCGCCAGGAGTGGCAAAAAGCGCTACCCGACGCGCCCGCCAAAAACCAGGGAGCCACCCAGGATAACTCTCCATTTGGTTCGCCATTTGATGCGGCGCCAGCGTCGTTTGAGCCCAAGCCATCGGCCCGTTTCGGCCGTGCCGGCACCCGTCGGGGTGGCCGTCAGGTGACGCCACTGGCCCGCAGGCTCATCAAGTTGCTGGCCTCCAATCTGGAGTTGGTTCATAAAATAACCGACCAGCAGCTTGAAGTTTTGGGGTTTAGCCCCCAATTTGCTTATGTAAGGGAATTTATTGCATTTGCCCAGACCACTCAGGCAACACACCTTGCGGCGCTCATACAACGCGCCGAACCCGGCTCCGAAATAGCCAATATGCTGACTGGTCTGACAATTGACTCTTTCGACGAGGATGCCTTACCCGACCCCGTCGCAGAGTGGAATGATGCGCTGCGCAAAATTGAATTCGAACGTCTGAACCAGGATAAGGAAAACCTGGTGGCAGGCGGCTTGAAAACAGCAGCGGATCGCGAACGATACAAGGCCATCAATGCCCGTATCAGATTGTTAAAATAAGGGTTTTATAAATTACTTGTGTATAATGTAAAGTTTGCTCGTCTCTATATATGCGCCTCCTTTTGCTGCTTAAATAAAAAATAACAAGCGGCGAAGCAGTGCGTGGTTTTGTTGTTTTTGTTTTGTTTGTGTTGATCTGAGATTGCCGGAACTGACTATGACCAAATCCAGTAGTAAACCAACTCCTTCGAAGACAGCAGTTAAGAAAGTGACCGCAAAGTCTTCTTCGAAAACCACAGCACCAGCCAGTTCTGCCCTGAAAAAAGGCAAAACGGTGCCAGCAGAGACTAAGGCAAGTCCTTCAGTGAAAAAAACGGCGGCTTCAGGCAAAGTCAGTAAGGCCGCCAAACCGGAAATGAATGTGAAAGATACTGCTGCAAAAGTAACCAAGTCAGCGCCTTCGGCTAAACCCGGGACAAAGGCACCGGCCAGCAAAACGGCGACAGCTGCGCAGGCAGAAGCCAAAACTGTAAAAACGGTCGCAGCCAAAACGGCATCGGCCCGTCCTGCTGCCCAAAAGGCTCCGGCCAAAACGGCTGCGTCCAAAACAGCACAGGCAAAAGCTGACGTGGATGACACGGACTTCGATCTGGACGACACCGATCTGGATCAGGAAAAAGCCGGGAAGCGCAAGCCCAAGGTAGGAACAGGCCGCAAGCCTGGTCGTCCGTCAAAAAACAAAAGCAATGACGAAGATGATGAATTCCTCGAATCCGAAGATGGCGAAGTAGAAGAAGTGCCCGATTTCAAGCCGGCCAAGCGCGGCAAACGTGGTGCGAAAGATGCCAAAGAGGTATCAAGTCGCGGCCCGGTCTCGCCTGAAGAACAGGAAGCGCGCCGGAACCGTCTCAAACTGCTTATCAAGCTGGGCAAGGAACGGGGCTACCTCACCTACGGCGAAATCAATGACCATCTTCCCGATGATCTGGTAGATGCAGAGGCCATTGACGGCATCATCAGCACCTTCAGCGATATGGGCATCTCCGTCTATGACCAGGCGCCCGATGCAGAGGCGCTGCTGCTGAGCGACAACGCGCCCGTAGCGTCCTCCGACGACGACGTGGAAGACGAAGCCGAAGCTGCGCTCACCACGGTAGACTCCGACTTTGGTCGCACTACCGACCCCGTTCGCATGTATATGCGCGAAATGGGCACGGTCGAGCTGCTGACGCGTGAGGGCGAGATTGAAATCGCCAAGCGTATTGAGGAAGGTCTCAAGCACATGGTCATGGCCATTGCTGCCTGCCCGACAACGATTCAGGAAATTCTGAACCATATCCAGCGCGTTCGCGATGGCCAGGCGCAGATTGATGAAATCGTTGATGGCCTGGTCACCGAAGACGGCGAAGAATATGCCGGTTCAGGCGTACAGGAAGAAGACGAGAGTGACGACGGCCCGGCCGGCGGCATGAGCAGCAAGCAGCTGGAAATGCTGCGTCAACAGGCGCTGGAAAAATTCGACTCCGTTGAAAAATGGTTCGGCAAAATGCGCAGTGTTTACGAACAGGGCGGCTACCGTACACCAGATTACATTCGCTCCCAGGAAGCTATTCTTGAGGAACTGATGGGCGTGCGCTTTACAGCCAAAATGGTCGAACGCCTTGCAGACACGCTGCGTAACCAGGTTGAGGAAGTGCGCCAGCTCGAACGCGCCATTTTGCATACCTGCGTGGATCGTGTCGGCATGCCACGTTCTTACTTTATTAAAGTATTTCCTGGTCAGGAAACCAATCTGAACTGGGTGCAGGAAGAAGTGAACAAGAACGCTGCTTACGCAGAAACGCTTGAGCGCTCCATTCCTGATATCCATGAAATTCAGCAAAAACTGATCGACCTGGAAAATGCAGTTGTTCTGCCTCTCAAAGATCTGAAAGACGTGAACAAGCGCATGGTTACCGGTGAAGCCAAGGCCAAGAAAGCCAAACGCGAAATGATCGAAGCCAACTTGCGGCTGGTTATCTCTATTGCCAAGAAATACACCAACCGTGGCCTGCAGTTCCTTGACCTGATTCAGGAAGGCAATATCGGCCTGATGAAAGCCGTGGACAAATTCGAATACCGTCGTGGCTACAAGTTTTCTACGTACGCCACATGGTGGATTCGTCAGGCCATTACGCGTTCAATCGCCGACCAGGCGCGCACGATCCGTATCCCGGTTCATATGATTGAAACCATCAACAAGATGAACCGTATCAATCGCCAGATTTTGCAGGAAACAGGCACCGAGCCTGATCCGGCAACACTGGCGCAGAAAATGGATATGCCGGAAGAGAAGATCCGCAAAATCCTCAAAATCGCCAAAGAGCCCATTTCCATGGAAACGCCGATTGGTGATGATGACGATTCGCATCTGGGCGACTTCATCGAAGACAATGCCACACTGGCGCCATCAGACAATGCGCTGTATGGTTCCATGCGCGATGCCTTCAAGGAAGTGCTCGACTCTCTGACGCCACGCGAAGCCAAAGTGCTGCGTATGCGTTTTGGTATCGGCATTAGTTCGGATCAGACGCTGGAAGAAGTGGGCAAACAGTTTGACGTAACTCGTGAGCGGATCCGTCAGATAGAAGCCAAGGCCCTGCGCAAGTTGCGTCATCCAAGCAGAGCTGATAAACTTAAAAGCTTTCTTGAAAACCAGTAATTAAATTTGCCGGTCGCGCGTGAGTATTTGAAGAAATACTTGGCGTTAGTTAGACGCTAGCGCAGCCGCATTTAAATTGTAGTTAGCAAGAAAAAAGCCGGAAATTGGCCGCATCTGTCAGGTGTTTTATACACAAGGTAGTCTGACAGGCGGCCAAAATAATGGATACCCCCTGTAGCTCAGTTGGTTAGAGCAGAGGACTCATAATCCTTTGGTCGCTGGTTCGAGTCCAGCCGGGGGGACCAGAGAAAGCTTTTAGAATCAATAAATTAGCCGCTTGCTTAAGCGGCTTTTTTGTTGTCTGTTTCGCCACCGTGACTAAATCGTGACTGTATTTCGCTGGCCGTGACATATTGGCAAGATGACCGACATCCAAATGGGCATACTTCTGTACCATTTCGATCGTCTCCCAGCCACCCAATTCTTTCAAAACCATGAGCGATGTGCCGGACTGAACATGCCGGCTTCCTATCAACACAGCTATCGCAGCATATCGATCTCCCTTGCCACGACGGGAGCTTGACGCGAGTATCTTTGCCCTGGACAAGGAGTGGCAAGACGGCCTAGCCGAGTGAGCTATTAAATCGCGGCAGCTTCGGCTATTACGTTCGCCGCCCATTGATTCAAACTCACTCCTGATGCCTGCGCCGCTAGTGCAGCGGCTTGGTGTGTTTCCGGAGAAACGCGTAGGACGAACTTGCCGGAGAACTGTTTTTTCGGTTCAATGCCGCGTCTCTCGCATTCTTCCAAGAAGATGCGCAAGGAGGTTTTTGCTTCCTCTTTGAGAGTCGCTACATCGGTGGCGTAAAAGTCTGCGCCGCCGTTCAGGTCGACAAACTCCCCACGAAACATTTCTGTTTCGGGATCGAAGGAAATGACGGCTTTGTAGCCGTCGATATTCAAAATGTTGTTCATGGTTTAACTCCGTTTTCTTCAAGCCATTTTCTGATGCTTGCCACTGCTCCTTTATCGACGTCCGGGGAGGGGTGGGGCTTGTGTAGGACTCGGACTTGATCGAACAGGAATATCGCGACCCTTGATCCCTCTCGCTCTGTTACCTCGCCGCCAAGTTCTGTGAAAAGAGTCAGCAGATCGAGCCATTTAACTCCTGCTGGGGTGGGTCTCGAAAAGATCAGTTGAAGGGTTTTGCTATGCTTCGATTTTATGCAATAAATGATACTAAAATATAGTATCAAAATAAATATGTTTTTATAAGACGCTCCAAGCGCTGGGGCGGCTTTTTTTAACCACTGTCGCGGCCGCTTTCAATGTTCCTTGATCAATTGATCTGATAGTTATTGAAGATGCATTTTTGCTACGTGCGAAATAAAACCTCAGCTAAGGCTAAGATGATTAAGCTATGTGAACTTCACTGCTAATTCATCGCCTTTTCAGCTGTATCCCAATAGAATTCTGATGTGCGAATGATATTCACCTATCCATCGTACTTTTCGCCTCGGTCGTAACGGCCGGGGCTTTTTTGCATACGTTGCTCGTGCTCGTTTCCCCTGATAAGCAATGCAGTAATAAACATGTAATATTTCAAAACGCAATGTTATAAGTAAAAAAACGGATAGGTGAATGCATTGCGTTGCCCTGGCTTCGGCCGGGGCGTTTCGTATGGGCGTTTATCATTGTTCCGTAATTGATTGCACAGCCGACAGAGTGTAATCTATTGCCGCCCTGTGGGGCCGCAGCCCAGGCGCAGGCGTTTCCTTGCGTTAACATTTATTAAATTGACCCCCTCAAGCCCAAAGTGCTAATTTGAATGTGTGCACAGGCTCTGCTCAAGAGAACCCACTGGGCACCGCCCCGTTAATGTCCTTTTCGGGGCGTTTTTGTTTTTGGGGCTACTATGTAACAGCAACAAACCCAGGTTGCCAGCGATGGTACAGATTCAGAAGCCAGCAACAACACGCGCCTATGCCCCATGTGGGAAGGCAGCTGTATTTCAAAATTAGCACTGTTAAAATCCAGCTCGTTGTACACAACATAAATTCTTATGGAATGACCATGAAATACATAGGCGCGTGCCACTGCAATGCAGTCAGATTCGCATTCGATGCAGACATTAATGAAGTGGTTAGCTGTAACTGTACGTTGTGTTCCAAGCGCGCTGCCCTCATGCTTTCCGTTCAAATGGAAAGCTTTGACGTCACTGGTGGTCGGGAGGGGATGCGGGAGTATCGCTGGAATACAGGAACAGCTCGACACTATTTCTGCGGACAGTGTGGAATCTATATATTTCATCAACGCAGAAGCGATCCGTCGATGCTCAGTGTTAATGCAAATTGTGTGATAGGGTTGGACATACAAGGTTTGCCAGTACGGCATGTCGACGGCAAAAGCAGATCCGAAGCACAGCAAGCCAACTGAAGGCAGACCGGCTATCCCGTGGTATCACGGTGGTTCGCAAAGGCCCCTTAATGGAGGCTATCCGGGCCAGGCTGCTGGATCGAGCCAATTGGATGCAGGTTGCACAAGCTTAGTCGCTTTGAGGCCAATTGGGTAATAGTTACATTCCCTCAGACGGGTCTATTTCGCTTTCTATCCCAACTCATGGGTCTGGCGATCGCAGCTTGACATCGTTCGGACGCTGCCATGTGGCCGTTTGTCCAGCGATGTACCTTCATCATTGATTTTGAAATGCTGGGACTTATTCTGTTCGCACAGTTCCAGGAATGCGGTATCAAGGGCGAAATGGTCTGCTTCGAACGCTGATTCATACACCGTTACGGTGCCGCCACTGTTGAGATAAAACTTGAATATATCGCCTTGCACCGACGGCATTGTATATTGAGGCCCATTCCGATACCTCCCAACAAATAGATTAGGCGACCGGGTCAACTGCTGATTAGCCCATTGAAAGAAATTCACTACATCTCCTTGTTCAAGTAACCACTATACACCGTTCTCACCAGGCAAAAAAAACCAGCCGTCAAGGCTGGTAAATCACCCAAACAACAGGTGAGGAGACAGGCCAATTATAAGGCCTGGCGGGATCGGGGATATTCAAGGATCGTTAATTTTCTGAGTGCTTGCTGCCAGGCACAACAGGGCGCCCAGCATATGCCTTTTGGAAAAATCAATCCAGTCCTGGCAAAATTGAAGAGCATCGAGGTGAGCGATACCTGTCGATGGGCGCCTGTCTTGCATATGTGTTCTCCATAGTCATCGTAGAAAGCTTCCGTAGAGGCATTCCATTCGGGAGGAGGGGATTTCTTGCTTGCCGATTGTCTGGCAATGGTAACGGTCTGCGGAGGCTGCTGTTTTGCTAGCCCCGACAGACTTATAAAAACAATTCAGATTACACGTTCGGTGCGTAATTGCTCGAGTTCCGACATGCCATATCCCAGCAGCCTTCGGTATAGTTCCTGATTATGTTCTCCCACAGCGGGTGCTGCACTCGAAATCTTGCCCGGTGTTCGGGACATTTTGGGAACAATGCCTTGCATCCGTAGGGGCCCTAACTTTGGATGCTCGATAGTCACAATATTTTCTCTCGCCTTGTATTGTGGATGCTTTGCTATATCCTCTATGGTTAACACAGTCGAAAAGGGAATGCCATTGGCTTGCAGGGCCTCGTGAACTTGTTGAGCTGGCGTATTTTTCATCCAATCGGCAACAATCTGATTTAGTTCCTCAATGTGACCAAACCTAAGCTCGTGATTGGCATAGCGCGGATCGTCAGTCATTTCCTGCTTCTCCATTGCAATACACAGTCGTCGAAAAAGAGTGTCTCCTGATATCGTCATGATGGTATATCGTCCATCGGAGGTCTCAAAGGTGCTTCCGGGTGCCGCTCCAAAATGTACATTTCCCGTGCGCTCCCGAATTAAACCAAGCTGATCGAATGCAGCAACCATTGAATCGCTGAATCGGAACATGGATTCATAGAGCGCAAGATCAATCTGCTGGCCTTCACCGCCGCGCACATCTCTGTAGTATAGTGCCATCATAACGGAAAAGGCGCCCATTAATGCAGTTGAATAGTCAGCGATGGATGTGCCAACGCGTACCGGAGGGCGATCAGCAAATCCCGTCATTCCCATCACACCACTGAATGCAAGACCTATCCTATCGTATCCAGCTCGGTTTGCAAGTGGTCCACTCTGGCCAAATCCCGAAACGCTCAGCATGATCAGGCGGGGATTGACGCCCGACAAATTTTCATAGTCAAGATTCCATTTCTCAAGTGTGCCGGGCCTGAAATTTTCCACGACCACATCGACCTCTTTGACTAGTTTTCGCAAGATTTCTTGTCCTCGTGCTTGCCGCAGGTCAAGCGTGATAGATTTCTTATTCCGTCCATCCACGTTCCACCATAGACTTTCGCCTTTTGAGAATGGACCTACGCCACGAATTGTATCGCCGACACCTGGCTGTTCTACTTTAATGACCTCAGCACCAAAGTCTGCCATCAGTGTGCCCGCGACCGGACCAGCAATCATTGTTCCGAGATCTAGGACTTTGATCCCAGCCAGTGGGCCAGCTGACTCCGAGAGTGCTTGTTGTTTATCATTCGACATAATTATTTCCTTTAGTTGGTCGTTGCACCTGATTGACGAACGATTTCACCCCATTTTGCAACTTCCTGTTTCACTCGTTTATTAGCCACATCAGGACCTTTGTTTACGATCACGAGTCCCTGATCAATAAGTGGTTTCTGGAAGTCCGTCGAATTGATGGTCTCTTGGGCAGCTTTGTGCAAAATATCAATGACCTCGCGCGGAGTGGTTGCGGGAGCGCCAACTGACATCCAGGAAGTGGCCTCATAGCCAGCCCAGCCTGCTTCATCAAGCGTAGGAACATCGGCCAAGAACTTAGAGCGCTCCTTTCCTGCTTGAGCTAATGCCCGCGCTTTGCCTGCGTTGATTTGCTGCATTGCTAGAAATATTGTGTCAAATACCAAGTCGGTTTGTCCTGCAAGTGTTGACATGACGGCCGGAGCACTTCCCTGGTAAGGCACGTGTGTCATCTTAATGTCTTTCATACTTGTGAACATCGCTGTAGCAAGATGAGGCGTTCCTCCTACGCCAGATGATGCATATGTTAATTTTCCTGGTTCCTTCTTAGATATTTCTACAATATCGTTAACTGATTTCAGAGGAGAGTCCTTTCTGACAATTATCACGACAGGGGCTTCGACTACATCCACCACCATCGTAAAGTCCTCTAGTGTTTTATATGGAATTTTCTTGTATAGAGTATCGTTGATGGCAAACGGAGGAGTCATCCATAGCAGCGTATAGCCATCCGACGAGCTGCGCGCGACGGTGTCGGTGCCGATAATTGTGCCGCCGCCGCCTTTGTTCTCAACAACAACGGGCTCGCCTAGACGTTCACCCATTCCCTTGGCCAGTAAGCGGGCCACGCTATCTGATGTTCCCCCTGCGGGAAACGGCACAACCAGCCGAATTGGCCGATCAGGAAAGGATTTGGCTGCTGCCAGTGTGGCTGAGGTAAAGAAAAAAAAGCCTGTAATGCCTACAACAAATTTGCGAAAATCCATGATGTCTCCAATCAATGATAATTTGCGTATTGTTCAAGCGAGTGTGTACCGGGTGAGCGCCGGTCACACCTGTATGTCTATCCAGTTGAATTTTTGCTCTGTTCGAGCTTGATGTTCTCTTGAAGTCCTTAGTGGGACTTGCTGAATCTTTTAAGGCTCATCGGCCTTGAAAAATAGGCTTTCTACGCTCACGATAAGCTTGAAATCCCTCCTTGATATCCTCGCTTTGAGCGATTTCGTCGATATCCGCGCTTGCCAAGCCAAAAAGCTCGGTAGGTCCGCGCGGCAATACCCCATTGACGACGAATCTTTTTAGAAGTTTTAGTACTAACGGCGCCATGGAAGCGAGCTCGCGCGCTAGCTCGAGTGCCCGATCCACGTGCTGCCCTGGTGAAACGACTTCGTTGATCAAGCCAACGTTCTGTGCTCTTTCAGCGTCGACTATCCTTGCTAACAGTATGATTTCCATCGCAACTTTATGTGGAATCCGTGCTGCAAGCCCCGCTATAACACCTTGAGCAAGGCCCAGTTTTGCTTCTGGGTAATAGAATTTCGCATCCGTCGTTGCTACAACCAAATCGCTCATCATGGCCATGACCAATCCGCCGCCGACGCACCAACCGGATACTGCACTTATGACAGGTTTTTCGGTTTTGATGCCTATTGTTGGAATACAGCGCCAGAGCTGAGGAACGTCGTCCACATCTGCGCCGGCACTAAATGCCTCGACACCGGCTCCGGTAATTACAGCTACCCGCTGTTCAGACATGTCAAACTTTGCAAATTCATCTTGAAGCGTTTTAGCCGTATTTGAGCAAATCGCATTGCGTCTGGATTCCCTGTTAATCGTGAAGAGGGAAACACCATCTTCAAAATTTTCCACCAAGACTATTTTTTCATCCTTCATAACTTCCTCCTGTGGTTGGACAACTTATTTATTTGCAAAAATAAAAATTGTTCTATATAATGGAAAGCATATCCTATAATTTAAAGTCTATCACGCGCATATTGGTAGGTCAATGTCTGCGCGTCGTTAGCTTTTCCATGGAGCTCGCATGAACAATACGCTCAACACAGGTTTGCGATTGATTGAGATTCTTGCTGCTAGCCCGCATCCTATGGGCATAACGGAAATAGCGAATAAAATCTCAATCGGAAAAAGTAACGCTCATCGCATACTGCAAGCTCTCGTGGAAGAGGGGTATGCATTGAAGGATGATGCAAGCAGGACTTATCGCGCCTCGCTCAAGATCTGGGCAGTTGGGCATTCTGTCCTGATGGGATTGAATGTGAGAACTGTGGCGCCGCCATTTATGACTTCGCTTCTGGAAACAACTCGGGAAACTATTGTTTTGTCCGTGCTTGATGGCATAGAGGTGATTTACATCGATAAACTGGATAGCCCCGAAGCTGTTCATATCTACGCGCCTGTCGGTCAGCGAGCCCCTGCATTTTGTATGGCGACAGGCAAGGCGTTGCTAGCATATTCCGATGCTGCTGTAGTTCAAGCAAGTCTAGACTCGGTCCACAACTATCCGGGCCGGGATTCAATTGATCCAGTTGTATTCGAAAAAAAATTGCAGGAGATAAGGGTGAGGGGTTATGCGCTCAACCCCGGAGAGTGGCGAGAAGGCGCATGGGGTGTAGCTGCGCCGATCTTTGATGCAACCGGAGCAGCAGTTGCAGCCATTGGCGTATCAGGGCCCAAAAGCCGCATCTCCGAAAACATGGAAAGTATCATTATTCCTGCGATCGTTGCGACGGCACGAAATATTTCGATGGAATTAGCTTGTGGTTAAGAGACTAATGGAAAGATATTAGCCAGCTTTTCATAACGCGTCGTTTGCTATATGGCTAAATTAGGCTGGTAGAAGATTTATTGTTGTTTTCTCTATGCGCTAGAATCGTTGAAAATTCGGTAGTTTGGGTGAAAGTTAAATTATTAGTATCTGGGGGGGAATCGGTATTCTGGAACGACGTTTCCCTACCCAAATGGCATTGTTGGCTGTTGGATGCTTAAAAAAATCTATGTTCCTTTTATTCACAATACAGTCAGCGATGCCGGGTCAATACGAGTGGTAATCGCCTAAATTTTTTGCAAATCTACTTATGACGAAAAAATCTGTACTGGCGGGCGTTCGAATAGTGGAATTTTCAGCGATAGGACCAGTACCCTGGGCGGCAATGGTACTGGCAGATATGGGTGCCGATGTCGTCCGAATTGTGAAGGAGGGTACCAAACACGACACGGCCATGTTGAGAGGCCGACGGGTCCTGCAAGTGGATTTAAAAACTGAGTGTGGAGTAAATGATGCGAAGCAGGTAATTCAACGAGCGGACATTCTGCTCGAAGGCATGCGTCCTAAGGTTATGGAAAGACTCGGGCTCGGTCCGTCAGTATGTTTCCAGCTAAATCCAAAATTGGTCTATGGGCGGATGACAGGATGGGGTCAGTCCGGCCCCTTGGCCCAGACCGCTGGCCACGATATCAATTATATTGCGCTGACGGGCGCGTTACATGCAATTGGACGAGAAAAGCCGGTGCCGCCGCTGAATTTGATCGGCGATTATGGCGGTGGTGCTACCTTTTTGCTCATTGGTGTGCTGGCAGCATTCGCAAAAGTACGAGCAGGTGGAGAAGGACAAGTGGTGGATGCTGCGATGGTAGATGGCGCTGCGCTTCTCATGGCACTGCAGTACGAACGATTGGCGTCTGGCGAATGGCGAGACCAGAGAGAGTCAAACGTTCTTGATGGGGGAGCTCCTTGGTATGATGTTTACGAGACACTTGATGGAAAATACATTGCTCTGGGTGCTATTGAGCCGCAATTTTATCAGGAGTTGCTCAATGGTCTTGGGCTATCTGCCAGCGAGTTGCCTGATCGAAAGTGTCGTGAAAACTGGCCGGTGCTGCGCCGCATTTTCGCCGACCGTATTATGAGTCGTACACGGCAGGATTGGGAAAGCTGCTTTGCCGGTACGGATGCTTGCGTATCTCCAGTGCTGTCGATGAAGGAAGCACCAGAACACCCGCACAACGCAGCCAGAAGTATTTTTGAGCAATGCAAGGGAGCGTATGTACCAATGGTCGCACCTCGATTTAGCTCAATGGAAAATCAAATGGCAGAACATACAGAGAACATTACGTTAGGCAGGATATTAGAGCAGTGGGCGCAGTAATTGGATGATTTAGATGAGTTTTTGACCTTACTAACTCCGATGTTAGCGAGTAAACTATCAGGCGGTAATGTCGGCAGATATGGCTCTGCATTCTTTCATTTTACTTGGCATCGGCAGCAGAGTCAGGGCCGTTATGCAGGCTAACGATGATCGATCGCAGAGCAGACAAAACATGATTTTGTCGTGCCGTTAACTAAAGCAATGGCATGAAAATGAATGCGTTTCCCTGGCGAAGGTAAATAGTCGCCAGGTTATAGAAACGCGCCGGTGTTTGGTCGCGTTTCCCAGCCCCCGTCATAAGGCACCCAGCCCATAACCGGTTCATTGGTTTTTTTATTGATTCTGGGCATGCCATGTTTGTCGGTCACCTGGCCACGATACATGATTTTAAGACCACGCGTGCGCATATGCTTTTTGGCAAGATCAATCCAGTCCTGGCAAAATTGCGGGGCATCGAAGGTGAGCGATACCTGTCGATGGGCCCCTGTCTTGTATATGTGTTCTTCGTAGTCGTCGTAGAAAGCCTCCGTAGAAGCATTCCATTCGGGAGGAGGGGATTTCTTGCTTGCCGATTGTCTGGCAATGACATCTGTCATGCCGAATACACAAAATGCACTCATTGCTTTTACATCAGGTGGGGAAGGGTAAAGATGCGAGATTTTATATGCGACCCGCAGTTAAAGCAAATGGTAACGCCTCACTTACCTGATACGGGCTCCTAGCGCACGCAATCGCGTCTGACCGCCTCCTGTCATTCCTTGACCTTGGGTTACCACGGCTGTTCCAGCGGCCACACCTCAACGACACCGTGCGCGACAGCGCAGGGGGTTCGTGACACCATCTCGATGGCCTCGGCCATGTCTTTGGCCTCTATGATGGCGAAGCCGGCCACCGGCAGGGATGATCTCATGAATGGTTCGTTCGTCGTTATAACTTGGGCCGCGTCGGCATTGCGCACCTGCACAGGGCGGCCCGCAATACCCATCAATACGCCGGCTTGCTGTAATTTTGCGTCGTGCGCATGGGCAGCGTTTCGGATGTCGACTGCGGTGCGATCGTAGCCTTCCCGATCCCCATATCCGATAGTTACAAATTTGGGCATAGCTCGTCTCCTATAGTTGGCTTAGGCAAGGGCTTGTTTACAAGCCTCTCACCATAAATCATACATCAACACTAACGGGGACAGCCGATCCAACGCGCTTGCGCAATGGCGCATGTTGAATGTCTGACGGTAGGTGATCGCACGGCGGTTGCCGACTGACTGATGGCGCTGGGTGCGGGTTTAGCGCGGGCGCATCAAACACGACATGGCAGAGCAGATCAAAACTGGTTCAGCTTCGCCTGTTATTATTGATCAACTGACAGGAGTGAAAAATGGCCAAGCTTCAGGGAAGTTGCCTCTGTAAAGGTATTCGATATCAAATAAACGGACCGTTAACCGGGGCGTTGAACTGCCATTGTTCTATGTGCCGTAAGGCACATGGTGCTGCTTTTCGAAGTCGGGCAAGGGTTTGGGCACGAGATTTTGAATTTTTGCAAGGCGAAAAATTAATGAAATTTTACGAATCTTCACCAGGAACGCATCGCGGGTTTTGCGGCAACTGTGGCTCTCCCATACTCAGCAAATTCGATGACGATAAGTCTTGCTATGGATTGCCGCTGGGTGGCCTGGATTCTGACCCAGGTATCAAACCTGAGTTGCACGTGTATGTTAGTGACAAAGCACCATGGCACGATATTACCGATGGCCTACCGAAATTTAGCGAAGGGGTTTAGAGACGAATAACACATCTGAATACGGCGAGAGGATTTGCAAGTCGATGAATTAAGAATCACAAAGAAAATAGATCTGCTGGGATACTGACCGAGTAATCGATTCGAATTTCATAAGGGTGGGGTGAAAAAATGTCTGAAATTACTGGAAGCTGCTTATGCGGGGAATGCCAATATGAAAGCGGGGCAGAGCCTTTGAATATTAGAGTGTGCCATTGCAATCAATGCCAGAAGGCGACGGGATCTGCATTTTTTCCCCGAGTGATGATTCCATTGGATAGCTTGAAAGTAATCGGTCCCGTCGGTTGGTTTGCTTCAGGTAGTGGATTAAGGCGCGGGTTTTGTACTAAGTGCGGATCTACATTATTTTCAGAGCGCAAAAGCAGAAACGTCGTTGGTGTTTCGCTCGGAACCCTGGATAATGCCGATCAATTTGATCCGACATGCCATATTTGGATGTCGAGCAAGCAGCAATGGCTATTATTTGATGACGCGTTGCTGCAGCACCAAGAGGGACCGTAGATTAGTTCGGGGCAGCCTACCTACGTCGCGTCAACTTGCAGCGTAGCATTTAGAGCGTCTTAGTCAAAAATATCCTGCTGGTTCCAGGGGGATTGCACGGGATTTGTCCAAACCGCTCCCACCCATGTTTTTCATAAAAGCCCGGCGCCTGGAAGCGGATTGTGTATAGAACGGCGCTAGAACAACCGCGTTTGCGTCCTTCCTGTTCAAACTGCTTCAGTATCGTGGAACCGAGTCCGCTATTTCGTAATTCCTCTGGTAGATAAACCAGCTCTATGAATAACAATCCCAAAGATGATCTGCCCAGCATGCCACCAATCACTTGACCGGATTGCTTGTCTCTGACAACAATGGCCAGCGATTTTCTGTCATTGTATTTTGCTATTTCATCGTTGTAGGCGTTAAGGCCAGCCCCGATTACCTCACTCATTTCTTCGGTAATTTCATCGGTGATTTCTACGGTGTGCCTAGTCATTCTCTATTGCATTCAGTTTAAGGTTTAGGGAGAGCTATACCCATTTTGCATTTAGTAATAGATCAACCGATTAATTTGACCGATGCCGGATCAATGTCTGCGCCTTTCAGTATCGCATCGAGTTTCTGCTCTAATGTCAGGTTATCTTCGTTAGTGTCCGCCATAGGGAGCCTCAATGCGAACACCAGCTCTTTTTTTAAGGTTATTGGCTCAGCGTCGTCCAAGTCTTCATCAGCATTAATTATTTCAGTTGCTCCGCCGAACTTTGAATATGCGATGTCCATAACGAATCCTCCTGGTTGGATTGATGATTCATTGTACTTCGCCTTAAACGATAACTGTCAAAGAAAAGACATTGCAGTTGCGGTGGGCACTCTTGCCTTGCTGAATAACCCGGGTAAGATACGCTTTACAACTGTAATAAATCGATGTTGTTACCGACTATCCGAAACAACGATAGCCAACATCTTTTGCACAAACCGTCCTGATGCAAGAAGGGTTTTTCTGTTCTAATTAAGGTCGGAGGTGTAGCATCCCACTGGAAGTGCAGTCTGCATTGATGAGGTGACTGAGCAGCAACAAATGTGCGTGGCCCCCAGTGAGTGACTTTATCCTTTGTCTTGCACGTCTTATTGTCTCTCGAACTATTTTAGTGATACGCCCTTTCCCAGATGCCCATTCTGTTTCGATTTTATATTTGGATAATTTACAATGAAGCTTAAATTACACGCATCCCCAGGTGCCTGCTCGCTAGCTAGCCATATTGTCTTGGAATGGATTGGTGAGCCATATGACATCGCTTATCACTCTGGCGCTGAGCGTAAAGAGCCGGCATTCAAAAAGTTGAATCCAGCCGGTGCGGTGCCCGTGCTCGAAATTGATGACTGGGTGCTCACTCAGAACGTAGCCATTTTGAATTTCCTTGCGGACAGCTTTCCAGAATCCAAACTCAATGGCGACGGCAGCACCAAGAGTCGCGCGCAGATTAATTATGCTTTGGGCATAGCGACCTCGGATATCCACCCGACTTTCAAACCGTTATTTGGTACGACATCGTATCTGGGTGACGAGGCCGCGATTGACATGACCAAGGCCAATGCGCGTACGAAGGTTCATAATCTACTTGAAATAATGGACGCGCAGCTGGCGGGCCAGGACTGGCTCACTGGCGCACGTTCTGTAGCTGATCCGCTATTGTATGTCATGACGCGCTGGACTAAAAACGTAGGTCTCAAAATTGATGATCTACCCAACCTGACGCGCTTTATGAAAAGCATGGAGCAGGACGCTGGTGTGCAGAAAGCGCTGCAAGACGAGGGATTGCAAAAGTTTTTCTAGCAATGCAGTCCAAAGGCAGGGCAGTGGACTGCATTGCGCAACGATAAGGGGAAGCCGCCGTGCCTTACTGTTGTTGTGAATGCGCTGTACGTGTCAGGTCGTGCAGCGAGGCAACGGTTGCGATGCACGCCTGTGCAGCTTCCTTGCCCTTGATCTGGAAATGCTCGAAGAAAAAGCGATGCTGATCTTCGCTTTCAAACAGTTCACGTGGTGTGAGCACGCAAGACAATACCGGTACGCGCGTTTCCAGCTGAACCTGCATCAGTCCTGAAATAACGGCCTGAGCCACAAACTCATGACGATAGATGCCGCCATTGACCACCAGCCCGGCTGCGACCACTGCAGCGTAGCGACCGCTTTCGGCCAGCAACTTGGCATGCAGGGGAATCTCAAAGGCGCCGGGAACATTGATGACATCGACGCAGGACGCATCCTGGCGAAGGCTTGACACTTCTTGCAGAAATGACAGCCTTGCCTGCTCCACGATATCGCCGTGCCAACCGGCTTCAATGAAGGCGATACGACGGGATGCGAGCACCGGCAGGGGCTGATTGACAACTTTTGTAAGCATGGTAAAACTCCTGTTTTTGAACACATAAAAACAGGGCATGGATAGACAGGAGACGCATGGCGCGCACATTACAAGAGCTTGGGTTTGCGTGCCAAATCATGGTTCGGCGTAGCAGTGCAAACCGGTAGTAACACGTGCGAAGCACGGCACGCTGGCACGGCCAGCGGTATCCCGCTCTCTCTTTATCCGGACTATGACCGTCGGCTCTGGAATCACACCAGATCTGCTGACCTTGCCCCATGCGTGAACAATTTGCTGCACAGGCAAGCGCTCGCGGGCTTAGCGCTTTGCACGCCATTACCGCCGGTGGGGAATTACACCCCGCCCTGAGAACGTGCGGCGCTTTTTTTCGGGCATGCCAAAGAAAAGTCCGCGCATAAATTGTAGCATCAGGTTTGCGAGTATGCAGGGCTACCAGGGGGTATGTATAACGAAACCCGGGTGTCTATATGCGAAACCTGGGCATCAATGTATACACATATGCACGCTATAACATTGTCGCAATTTGTCTTCGAGATTCAACCGGGGGAGCGCCACTATAGACGGCGATCGGGCGGCCGCCTTTAGCATAGGTGATACCCTCATTTCGGACACGCATTGTTGCCACAGTGGTGGCAACAGCCGGATAAATCATTAATCAGCATTAAAATCGAACCTATTTCACATGCGATTTTTGAAAAGGTTAGGCGATGAAAGACTATTACGGAGCACGCGCAAACGAATACGATAGAATCTATTCAAAGCCTGAACGGCAGGCCGATCTTAAAAAATTGCAAATGTGGCTGCCCCCCTTGTTTGTTGACCGATCAGTCCTGGAGATCGCTTGTGGCACCGGCTATTGGACTCAGTTTTATGCACCACTGGCTGAGCGGGTCGTGGCGCTGGATGCGGCACAGGAAACCCTGCGCATTGCAGCTGGGCGTATCAGCGCGCAAAATGTGCATCTGATGCAGGGGGACGCATACGAACTGCCTGTTTTGGATGGGTCGTTCGATGCCGCTTTTGCCGGGTTTTGGTGGTCACATATTCCACAAGAACAACTTGCCGGCTTTCTCGCCGGCCTTCATCGAGTGCTGGAACCAGGCGCCAGGATTGTTTTTCTTGATAATCGTTTTGTGCCCGGTAGCAGTACGCCTATAGCGGACAGTGATAGCGCCGGCAACACCTATCAAATTCGCACATTGGATGGCGGTTCAACTCATCGGGTGCTCAAGAACTTTCCGACTCGAGAACAATTGCTAGCCACTGTGTCGCCATATTCGACGTCTTGCAATTATCTGGAGTGGGAATATTTCTGGGCGCTTGAGTACACCTTGGATATCCCTTGAACAGGCCTGGAACACAGACCGAGACAAGCAAGGGTTGGCTTGGCGTCCCGGTTGCAAACATACCTGATAATGTATTTTGCCAAAGTGGCAGACCCAATTAGTGTATAAATATAGGGGTCGATTCAAAGGAGCCTTTATGAAACAACTTATCGCCGCCATCCCGCTTGTTGTGCTCGCTGCCTGCCAGACACCAACGCCCGGGCAGGCACAGACCGAAGATCAATGTGGTGCCAGTAGCCGTCAAAGCCTGGTGGGAACACAGGAAACGGCTCTGAACAAATCTACCTTACCTAAGGCTACCCGTATCATTCATCCAGACTCAGCCGTTACTATGGACTATAGTGCACAACGCTTGAATATACATGTGGGTAAGGATGGGAAGATTAGCCGTGTGACTTGTGGCTAGGCGCTATAGCGGGTTGCAGACTATGCTGCTTCGTTACCGTAGTTTGGCAGGGCAGGTGGTGAGCCTCGCTCTGTAGCCACGGGTTATTTTCTTAAATAGCTTTTGCGCCCGGAATCACTGTAGCAAAACTGCCCGCCTCTGGGACCTGTGCAATAATTGCCGCTACGACAACGACACCCTGTGTCTTTTTTGACAGAGGGTGTCATATTGCGATTATTGGAAAATAGTTGTGCCGCGGACGTGTTGCCGTTTCCCTGTGGTGCCGAGCAATACTTTTTTGACCCGCTCACAGATCCGTCATTGCATATAAACGTTTTTCCCTGACAATGGGAAATGCCGCCTTTGGAGCCCGAGCACGGATAGTTTCGGGCCAGCGCCGATGGCATGGCCAGATTGGACAGCATCACAAGTGTGAATACGAACGCAGCACTTCTGGCTATCGAAGTACGAGAACTGCTGCTTCGTTTTTGCAGGCTTTGTGTACCCTTCAAAGGTACTTTCTGCCCCGGGCGGCATGATCTTCGCGTTGGCGCTCCAGATACCATTTGCGTGAGGCCAAGTCTGTGACATTGGTGTCAAGCCACCTGCGCAGCTCCGCTTCTTCACGTTGAAAGTCGCTTTCTAATGTTTTCAGGTAATGTGTATTGTGTTGAGTCAGATCGTCCATCCTGGCCTCCTTTTGGGCGTTTCACGGCAAAGCATCTGGGTGCAACGAACCCTTGCATGATTTTCCTTTTGTGAATATAACATTTATTTAACAAAATACATATTCGGTTACCTCGGGACGTGATTTTTCAAAAAATCGTAGTGAGCCAGGCTGACTACTTAATACAAATGAAATGCCCGGCGCCTTTGCACCAAATCGGCGCATATCGCAACCGTCAATTGATACAATTATTTACAATATTTCCTTTTAGCAAATGCGCTACGGTTGTCATGACTGGCATGGCTGCGCGGCCATGGGTGTCAAATTCGCGACCGTATATGCAATACGAATGTTTTTAATCCGGTATCGCGATTCCATTCGCAATGGTGGATTTTTTCCGATGAATTTGGAGTGATACGCGCATGAGCCGGCAATCGGTCTTTTGCTGGTAGTAATGCCAAGTCTGACATGTGCACAGCCTGACATTCCATTTTTCTCAGTTTGCTCTGAGACGGATTAAGGCGGGGCGAATAAGGTTATTCTGGATACTAATAATAAGGAAGGGGCGTTCATGAAGATCATTTTCTATATTGCCGTCGTTACTGCATTGGCTGGATGTGCAAGCTCGGATCCGGTACTGCCGACCCAAGCGAATATAGACGTTAATAAATACACGGGCACGTGGTATGAACAGGCACGGTTACCCAACAGTTTTCAGCGAGACTGCGCCAGCGATGTGCAGGCGGATTACACGTTACAGCCGGGTAATACAATCAAAGTGCTCAACCAGTGCAAACAAAAAGATGGCAGCGTGAAAACAGCACAGGCAGAAGGGCGCCTTGCTGTTCAATCAACGGCTCCTGATTTTTCGAAATTGCAGGTGCGATTTGCACCCAGGTGGATGTCTTGGCTTCCAATGGTGTGGGGCGACTACTGGATAATGAAAATTCATGGGGATTATAAATATTCATTGGTGGGCACGCCCAATCGCCAGTTCTTGTGGGTTCTTTCCCGGGAAAAGCAGGCCGATCAGCGTGTTGTTAACGAGTTGCTTGCGTATGCTGCAAACCATGGCTTTGCAGTTCAGGATGTGACCAGAACACTGCAGTAATTGATCAGGGCGATCCGCAAAGATCTTGCGACGCCGGTGTGCCAATAACGGATAAGGAGCTGCCAGAGTCCAGCTTGCTGCTTTCGTTATTAAATTGCGATCATCATAATGCTACTGGCGGTGCTACAACGCCTTTCATAGGCGCAACCCGTTTTCGCGTTTCGCGTTTTCGTGGTTTTGTGTACCCAATCCGGCCAGGCCTGCTATAAAATGGTTTTTTTTATTCAGCAGGAGTGCGCCAAATGCCTATCAACCGTCTTTGTCGACTTAGCCTGATGCTGTGCCTGGCCGCGCTTGTTGCCGGTTGTTCAGGAGGCGGTCGTATGGGTTCTTCTCTGGGCGGCGAGTGTGCCTGGTATCGTGGCGGTTGTTCTTATGAAGGGCCTTATGACGCCGATGAAAAAGACTACGCTGAAGCCGAAGCGGCCAGGCTGAACAGAGCCCAATCTGCGCGACTGGGTGGCGGCTGGTTCTGGTAAGCGCTTGCTGATGGGGGCCATTGTCGCCTTGCTCCTCAGGTGGTGCATCGTGGGGAAGCGGCAGGGTCAATCGCGTAGCGTCGCCTATGTGTCCTTGAATGGCTATATTTGCTTCCCGCTGGTCTGGTTCGCCAGGGCACATTGATCGCTATCGCAAACAAGGAGTGGCAAATGAACCGTTCTGTTCTGGGTTGCTTGGTCGCACTGGCATCTTTGTTCTCATATGAAGCCAGCGCCCAAAATATAACGCTGGACTCCAGGGAATACAAGGTCGGACTGGCCGTAGATGGGCTCCCACGCGAAGCGGCGGCAGTGGATGAGGCGATAAGAAGCCGTCTGGGTCCCATAAAAAAAATAGTACCCCTGCGCAAGAAGCAGGCGCAGGTGCAGTTTCTTGACACAGACTCCTGCGTTTTGACAAAAAATGCGATGCTGCTACGGGCCCGGACCAAATCAAACAAGGAGCCGCGGCTCACCTTGAAGATTCGCAATCCGGATATTCTTGCCGTCGATACTATGCCAATTGCATTAGTCAGTGGCAAGACCGTCGGTATTGAAGATGATTACAGTATTGGACAGGACGGCAAGCCTGCCAGCAATTTTTCCAAATCACTTTCATTTGACGGCGCCTTGCCCCTTCGCCTGGCAGACATCGGCAGCCACATTGTCAATTTGGAGTACCTGGGCCAGGGGGCCTCCCAATTGGCGTTGCGCGGCGGGCCACGGGTTGCCGAGACGGTGTTTGTGTCCAAGCCTGTGCCCATTACAGATCAATTGGCAGCTGAAGTTGAAATCTCGCTTTGGTATGAACAGGCGGGCGGGGCGTTACTGGCTGCAGACGTGTCTTTTACGGTTCAGGCGCCATTTGACCATCCGCAATTGCAGGCAGCCGATCAATTGCTGCTGGATTTCGCCCAGGCTTTAGGGGACTTCAGGGGCGCGACAGCAGAGAAGGCGCTGGCGATCATTCCGAAAATGTGTCGATAGCCAATCGTTCTCGTGCAAAAATTGTTCTTTGCAACGATCGATATTAACAACCCAGGTTTGGATATTACCGGCGCTGCAAATATGAGCGGGAGCAGGGCTATGCCGCGGCTGCCAAAACCAATAAGACCCGCCGCAGCGGGTCTTAACGTTCTAGCCTGGGAGGTTTTGCATAGCGCGGACCACCCCGCTAGTATTTACTATTCATCCTTGGACAGAAGACTGCGGTAGATCAGGCCGCCGGCTATTGCGCCAACAATTGGCACAATCCAGAAAACCCACAGTTGTGATAGCGCCCAATCCCCTTGGAAGATGGCAACGCCAGTGCTTCGAGCCGGGTTAACAGATGTGTTGGTTACGGGGATGCTGATCAGGTGAATCAGTGTCAGCGCCAGGCCAATGGCAAGTGGAGCGAATCCTGCTGGTGCTCGCTTGTCGGTAACGCCATGAATAATAATCAGAAAGAATGCCGTTAGTACGAATTCGGCAATGATCGCAGCGGTTAGTGAGTAGCCGCCAGGGGAATGCTCTCCATAGCCGTTAGAGGCAAATCCGCTGGCAGAGACGTCAAATCCTGCTTTGCCGCTGGCGATCAGATACAGCACGCCGCCGGCAATAATGCCGCCTATCACTTGAGAAATAACATAAGGAACTACCGTGCTGAAGGGGATGCGACCACCGGCGAACAGGCCCAGCGTAACGGCCGGATTAAAGTGGCCGCCAGAAATATGGCCTACTGCGTAGGCCATTGTAAGTACCGTCAAACCGAATGCCAGCGCGACACCGGCAAATCCTATTCCCAATTCCGGGAAACCTGCGGCAAGTACCGCGCTGCCGCAACCTCCGAAGACCAGCCAGAATGTTCCAAATGCTTCTGCACTACATTGCTTGATCATTTCTCTTTCCTTTGTTGTATGGGTTGTGAGCAAATTATGCGATCAATTGATAGCGCAGACAATCAAATTTAGGTCAATTCGATTCGCAAAGATTAACAAAATGTATCAATTATGGTTGTAATTAAATCACTTTTGAACCCAGGGTAAGGCCTCGTCGCGGGTGTAATCAGGCATAGCGTTCATGTCCGGTATTTTTTACGCGGCACAGTCCTACTTGTCCAGGGCAAATGCCACCCACTGCGATGAAAATCAGACAGCCTTCAGTTCGCGCACGTTAAAAATTGAAAAAATTGATCTGGATCAAAACTTTTTTTGATGGCCAGCTATAGGATTCTAGCCGTTTAAAAATTTTGCATTGGGCGAATTTTGGTATTTTATTTGTGAGTTGACCATCATGAACAAGATATATAAGTCGATCTGGAGTGTATCGAAAGGAACTTACGTAGCTGTATCAGAGCTGGCAAGAGGAAAGGGAAAATCATCCTCTTGCGGTCTTGGCGGCAGCCAAAAAACTGGGTGCGCAGCCAGAAGCTATTTGCAGAGCAACTCAGCAGGAAAACATACTGGCGCATGGGCAGAAAATTACCTGCCTTTAAGCTTTAGGTTAAGCCAGCTGGCCGTGTTAATTAGCTTAGGTGGTATAGCGGGAAGTGCAATGGCTGCAGCGCCTATAGGAGGCTCAGGCAATGGGTTGTCCATATCAACAAGAAATTGTTCAGGCGCTAATGCACAGATTTTAGAATCCATCGCTATCGGTTGTGGGGCTAATGCTCCCTCTATTGAGGCAACATCGATAGTAGATCGTAAAAACCCTTATGAAGTTCGTAAGCGTCCGGTAAACCCATCTTGAATATCAGCGACAGATCGTAGAGGATTGAATCTCCATCAGGTTCTTGGTGGAGTAATTCATCCCAGTAG
>NZ_SHKO01000005.1 GCF_004217095.1 Advenella incenata
CGCATGATTTGATTAAGAATCGCCTTTTTACGACATTTTTTATAATTTTTAAGCTCGCTCGCATCAGGTGAGTTTTTTGCAGCAAATATGCAACAACGGCTTCACATCGGTACATGAGATGCAGGCGTTTTTGTTCGCTTTTTTCTAAAAATTAAGGCAAATGTATTCAGGCCAGCAGGCTATCCGACAATTTTGGCGGCTGCGAGTGTGTGATTTATCCCAAAAACGACAATTTTCCGGCTAACGCCACGATTGAGTGCAAGCGCGTTATGCCCACACCTCTGGAAAATGACCCGTTTAGCTATGATTTAGCCGGTGAGCAGATATACATTGTCCATATAACAATAAATATCACCGCCTTGTACATGAACATTCATTCACAAGATAGTGTCCACAAGCAACCAATAGCTAACCGGCTGCGACAACCCTGCGAATGTAATGTGTCGTCGTTGTGTGCTTATAGTCTGCTTCTTATAGTCTGCTTCTTATAGTCTGCTTCTTATAGACGTCCATATTAGGGAGCTTATATAAAGGCCCTCAATATAGTGACATCGCGCCCCCTATATATAACAGCGGTTTCGGCCCTATTTATAGTAGTCCCCTAATTGGTCCCTAATTGAAAGCCTATATGCACCGGGTATATAGAAGAGGTTGCCAACAAACTACTGGCCATAGAGCGTCTCCTACAGATCAAACCCAACCCCAGCATGTTCCCGCGAATGTTCTCCTGTATCGCTATATATAGGCATGCCCAGTCCCCTTTCCAACTACCTATATATATAAGAGAAGCCAGCCTGATGTAATAGACAGCTCACACATAATGCACATGCCTGACTTAGGGATGTGCCCTGCATCTGGCCGCGAACCGGGCCATAGGCCTGCATCTTCCATCCCAGTCCCGGCATCTCCATCAACGTGTCACAAGACGCCTTTCGGTAACCATCCCGGGTCACGTGCCTTGTTCCCCGGCAGGCTATAATCGCATTCATGAATATTCGATTTCTGGAAACTTTCGTTTTGCTGGCTGAAATGCGCAATTTCCGCATGACTGCGGAACGTTTGCATACCACGCAGGCGGCCATCTCCAGCCGTATAGCTTCTCTGGAACAGGAACTCGGCGTGCGCCTGTTCGACCGCAACGCCCGCGAGGTGTCTCTGACGCCCGACGGCAGCAAAGCCCTTGTTCATGCCGAACGCATGGTCAAACTGTTGCGCGACATGAAGGAAGACATGCTGGATAAGCATACTTATGCCGGCGTCATTCGCATCGGCGTAATCGAATCTATTGTGCACAGCTGGTTTCCCGAGTTCCTGGCTCGTCTGCATGAAAGCTATCCACGCCTGAGAATTGAAATTGCCAGCGACACCACGGTCCATTTGACCGAACAACTCAATAAAGGGGGCCTGGATCTGGTACTACAAGGCAACGCCATCCATGTTTCCCAGGTTGACGCCATCGCGCTGGGTCAGTTACCCATGCGCTGGGTAGCCAGCCCGAAGCTGGAAATCGGCAACGATGTACTCAGCCTGGCAGATCTGGCCGCCTTTCCCATCGTCAGCTTTGCGCGTGAATCGGAGCCCTACGCCGCCATCGAAAGAATGTTTGCCACGGCGGGAGACATATCCCTGCATCTGAACGGCATTTCTTCAGTGGCCACCATGATCAGACTGGTACGAGACGGTTTCGGCGTCGCTGCCCTGCCGCCGGCAATTATCCAACAAGAGTTGAATGCGCAGACATTACAACTGCTGCGGGCCGACACGGTCTTGCCGCCGCTTGAGTTGCAAGCCGCATTCCGTCACAACCAGGACAACCCGCTGGCCGAAACCATCGGCCTGATTGCTCAGGATGTCGCCATCGCATTTGCTACCAATCGGGGCCAAAGTATCGCCTGCGCACCGCAGCAAACCTGAAGGGCGCCATCGCACTCTCGCAGAACAGGCCAAGACATTACCCTTGATCGGCCCTCAGCCTGCGTTCTGACCCTAGTATTTACCCTAGGATCAGATTTTGCCCCTGACCCCGATCATCTATTGCTCGCGCTTAAAACCCAAGCGAATATGATCATAACCACCTGATATTTATAGCCCTTTTACGACACCCGCGACGCCATACCGGGCAGCAATAAGATTTTGCAATCACCACCCTGTATATTTTCTTGTTGGACAGTCAAAAACGCGCTACCTACACTGCCTCCATATAAGACCTGACACAACATCACGTTGCGCCACGTTGGCCGCAACAAGCAGTCTTATTTCCGGCCACGCCCATGTAGAGGGCATCACCCCCGGCCACATTCCACCCACCGCTGACCGGCTCCTGGCGCCGGCCGGCCCTATTCAACACGCAACTGTAGTTGGAAAACACGATGAATAACTCAAGCACTGCGACCAGCCCTAACCTGGGCACCAACGCGAACGAACTGAAGGCAACCTATGCAAAAATTGCCTGGCGATTGATCCCTTTTCTAGTCTTTCTATTCATACTGGCCTGGCTGGACCGCGTTAACGTCGGTTTTGCCAAACTGCACATGCTGCAGGACCTGCAATTTAGCGAAGCCGTATATGGGCTTGGTGCCGGAATCTTTTTTATCGGCTATTTTCTTTTCGAAGTTCCCAGCAATCTGCTGCTGGAAAAAATCGGCGCCCGCAAAACGCTGGCCCGCATCACCATATTATGGGGCGCC
This sequence comes from Advenella incenata, assembly GCF_004217095.1. GTDB lineage: Bacteria > Pseudomonadota > Gammaproteobacteria > Burkholderiales > Burkholderiaceae_B > Advenella > Advenella incenata. Next base: position 2,688 of record NZ_SHKO01000005.1, read on the forward strand.
GCCTCCATCGGTATGGCGTATGTCACCACCCCCACCCAGTTTTACATCATGCGCTTTCTGCTTGGCGTATTTGAAGCCGGGTTCTTCCCAGGCGTGGTGCTTTATCTCACCTATTGGTTTCCGGCGGAATACCGGGCGCGTGTCAACGGGCTGTTCATGACATCGTTCGCGCTCGCTGGTGTGGTCGGCGGACCGTTGGCCGGCCTGATTCTGAATGGCATGCAAGGTGTAGGACACCTGGCCAACTGGCAATGGTTGTTCATTATTGAAGGTATTCCCTCTGTCATTGCCGGCATGTTCGTGTTGAAATACCTGCCAGAAAAACCAGTAAACGCCAAATGGCTCACACCACACGAGCAACAGGCAGTGACGCGGGCCCTGGAACTGGAAAACAGCCAGACAGGGAACAAGCATTTGTCATTCAAAGACGCCTATCGCAATTCTGCAATATGGCTCTGTGCCGCGGTTTACTTTTGTATTGTCAGCGGCAACGCCACCATTGCATTCTGGAGTCCATCCATCATCAAAGCTATCGGCATCAACAATGACCTGATGATTGGTGTGCTCTCGGCCCTGCCCTTCATTGCCGGAACAATCGCCATGGTCTGGAATGGCGCTCACTCGGACAAAACCGGCGAACGTCGCATGCATTGCGCCGTGGCAACATTGATCGCATGCCTGGGGCTGGTTGCCACTGGCATGCTATTGCACAATGCCCTGTTCGCGCTCATCGCCCTTACCATTGCCTCTGTCGGCATCCTGGCGGCCTTTCCTGTGTTCTGGTCCATTCCCGCAGCCTTTTTGGCCGGCACCGCCGCCGCTGGCGGTATTGCACTGATCAACTCCATAGGCAACCTTGCCGGATTTGTTGCGCCATACATGATTGGCTCATTGAAAACCAGCACCGGTTCATTGTCTTCCGGGCTTTATTTTGTGGCCGCCCTGGAAATACTGGCCTCTATCCTGGTCATCCTTTTTGTCAAAAAGCGCTGATCCAGCGCCCCCATCATTTCACAGGCATGTGTGACACATCACGCATGCCTGTTCTCCCCATCTGTTTATCAAGAGTATTGCCATGAAACTTGAATTCTCACTTGCCCAAGACCCTTCAACAACCGTTGTTGCAAATATTGACTCCCTGATCGTTGCTGGCTGGGCCGGACGCGACATCAAAGCCATAGAACACCATATAGAAGAGCTGGCCGCTATTGGCGTGCCCCGCCCCAGCGCGGTCCCACTATATTACAGGGTAGCTAACAACCAATTGACCCAGGCAAGCCACATTCAGGCGCTGGGAACTGAGTCGTCCGGCGAAGTCGAAGTCTTCGTGTTCACCGTGGATGGCACCATGTATGTCAGCCTGGCTTCAGACCATACTGATCGTAAATTGGAAGCCTATGGCGTGGCCGAATCCAAACAGGCTTGCGTCAAACCGGTAGCAACCTCTGCCTGGCGCTTTGACGAGGTGGTTGAACATTGGGACCAATTGATCATCCGCTCCTGGATCGAGGAAGATGGCAAAAAAGTACTGTATCAGGAAGGTACCCTGGACAGCCTGCGTCTGCCACAGGAACTGATCAAAGGCTATACCGGCAACCAGAGCGTACTGCCCGAAGGACACGGCATGATTTGCGGCACAGTAGGCGCTATTGGCGGCATCCGTCCGTCCAACACATTTGTGATGGAGTTGCACGATCCGGTCAAGAACCGCAGCCTGCAACATACATATCATGTCGAAACGCTGCCTGTGGTGGCCTGATCATCCTCACTAGCAAGTTGCTGTCCACTAATTTCACTTGTCATTAATGGTTGTTCAATGAACTCTTCTGCATTTCCCAGTCTGACCTCGCTGTCGCACGCGCTCGATGAAGGCTCTATCTCTTCGGTCCAACTGACGCAACAGGCCCTGGCGCGCGCAACCAGCGGCGAAGGCCCCAAGGTCTATACCCAGGTTTTCGACCAGCAAGCGCTGGCCGCAGCACAAGCAGCCGATACCCTGCGCCAGGCGGGCATGCGACGCTCTGCGATCGATGGTTTGCCCATATCGGTCAAGGATCTGTTTGATATCAAAGGCAAGCCTACACGCGCCGGCTCGGTCGTATTGAACGATGCGCCCGCCGCCTCGGATAATGCCAAGGTCGTACAGCGGTTGATCAACGCGGGCGCCATCATTATCGGCACTACCAATATGACCGAGTTTGCCTACTCCGGTCTGGGCGTGAACCCGCATTACGGCACGCCCCGCAACCCGTGGGAACGCACAATCGGCGATGGACGCATTCCGGGCGGCTCGTCTTCCGGCGCCGCGGTATCAGTCACAGACGGGATGGCAATAGCGGCCATTGGTTCGGATACCGGCGGCTCTGTGCGCATCCCTTCTGCCCTGTGCGGATTGACCGGTTTCAAACCGACAGCACGCCGGGTACCACAAGAAGGCGTGTTGCCGCTGTCCACGACGCTGGATTCCATCGGCCCGCTGGCCGCCAGCGTAGAGTGCTGCGCCATATTGGACGCCCTGATGACCGGTGAAAATTACACACCGATTGTGCCCAAGCCCGTCAAGGGCCTGCGTCTGCTGTTTCCCAGCAACGTCGTGCTTGACGGCGCTGACGCCCAAGTCGCAGCAAGCTATGCACAGGTGCTGTCGCAACTGTCGGCGGCCGGGGCCATTATTGTGGAACAGGCCGTCCCGCCATTTGACCAGTTGCCCGGCATCAACGCCCAGGGCGGTTTCATTGCCGCCGAGGCCTGGGCATGGCATCGCCAGCTGATCGCGGACAAGGCTGACGCCTATGATCCGAGAGTGGTCTCGCGCATGTTGCGCGGCAAGCAAATTAGCGCCGCCGATTATATCGACCTGCTGCAGCGCCGCGCGCAGTGGATACAGCAATTACAAACGCAATTGGCGGACTATGACGCCATGATCATGCCTACCGTGCCGGTGATCGCTCCCACGATTGCCGAGCTGCAAGATGAAGAGGTCTATCACAAAACCAATTTGCTGCTTCTGCGCAATCCTACCTTCATCAATTTCCTGGATGGTTGCGCAGTATCGTTACCTTGCCATGCCCCGGGAACTGCGCCGGTAGGCGTTAGCATAGCCGCAGCAGGTGGACAGGATCGCACGGTCCTGGCAATCGCCAAAGCAGTGGAAACCTTGCTACAAAGCTAGGGTTGACAGGTCGGCAATAGCATCGCAAACTTTACGCATTGCCGACCTTCAAAAACAAGCAAGGTCATCCGTCACCGGAGCTGTGAACATGGACCACATTGCCCTTCCCGCGCGTACTGTTCGATGGAAAAGCTGGGACAACACCGGCCTGGAGCATTTCTGTCTGCATATGAATGCCGACACGATCCAGGGCGAAGGCGTCGTGATCGGCGCAAGAGGCGGCACACCCTACGGCCTGCATTACCGGGTCAAGACAGACACGCAATGGCACACCCGCGAAGTGTGGGTGCGCATGGCCAGCGGCGTTTTTTTGCATGTTTTTTCCGACGGCCAGGGACACTGGACCGATGACAAGGGCGATGCAATGCCCAATCTGGACGGCTGCATCGATGTAGATATTGCGGCCACCCCGTTTACCAATACCCTGCCGATACGGCGGCTTGCCATGAGCGTAGGTCACACCGCCGAACTGACAATGGCCTATGTACCCTTGCCATCTTTGCAGATGTGCCCCGACGGGCAACGTTACACGCGTATTGCTGACCGACGTTATCTGTACGAGAGCGATGACCGGGATTTTTCTGCCGAGCTGGAGGTGGACCCGGATGGGCTTGTAATGGATTATCCCGGGTTGTTCCAGCGGCTGGAATGAACCCGTTATGATCCCAGAATAAATCCATCGTGCTCTGAAAGGCTGTTGTGCAAAGCGACGGCCAGGCTGATAGCCATTGCGCTGCCCCACATAAAACAAATCTTCAACAGGGCTGGTCAGCAGCCGCTCCCACCGCAGTTTTTCGGTTTCCCATAAATATGCAACATCCGGCGCACAATCATGACAGCCACACCCTGCCTCATTGCGCCGGCGTTACCTGCAGTTGCTGCCGGATAACGGGGTGGATCCAGCACCGCAGCAAGACGGTGCCGGCGGCTTCGAGTACGAATGACTTTTCTGTACCCGGCAGTTGCGTATCCAGGGAAACGATCCGGCCATCTCCGTAGGTCACGTAAATGCTGTGCGCAATATCGGCTGCGTTGACGATACGTATGCGATCGCCCACGCTTGCCGTAAAATCGGGCTCGCTCAATTCATGGTGATTGAGCGTCAACACATGATCAGCCGTTGCGGCCATGACGGGTGAATAAAAAGTCACCAACGGCACAGAGCACGCACCAACACCAAGCGCCATAAGCTGTATGAATGTACGCCGAGTCATATCCTGCATGGGTCAATTCTCCAATTGGCCGGTTGCGGCCTGAGTCACGGGATTTCTGCCAAGCGCCCGCAAAAATGCCAAAAGGTCTGCGCGTTCCTGTCCGGTCAGCGTAAAGGGTTTCATTTCTGGGGAACGACTGGGCCTGGCAATGCCGCCCTCCTCATAATGGCTGATCACCGCCTCCAGCGAATCGATTGAACCATCATGCATATATGGCCCCTTGTCATTCAGTTCACGCAACGTCGGGGTCTTGAAGGCATACTGCATGCCCACAACCTGGGGTGGCGTAAACTTGCCACGGCCACGATCGGCGCTGGCCAGCCCGATGTCATGGAAGCCATCATCGGTCATACGCCAGCTGCTGTGGCATGCGCTGCAGCGGGCCTTGCCATTATAGATAGCAAAGCCACGCTGCTCTTGGGTGGTCAGCGCCTGCTCATCACCGGCTATCCAGCGATCCAGATCGGTGCGCGGCGATACCAGCGTGCGCTCGAAGGTAGCCAGCGCCTGCTTGATATGCACGACGGTGATTTGCCGGACGCCTCCATAGGCGCGCTGCACCGGTTGTTGGTAATCGTCCAGCGCATTGATACGCTCCAGCAGTAGCGCCACTGGCATGTTCATTTCATGTTCAGCCGTAATGGGCATCACCGCTTGCTGCTCCAGCGTATCGGCACGGCCGTCCCACATGAGGGCAGACAGCCAGGCACTGTTGAGCAGGGTCGGCGTTTTACGGGCAAATTCCTGTTGCTCGGAACCGATCGGCTGCGCCAGGCCGTCACTCCAGCGTTTGCCTGGATCGTGACAGGTAGCGCAGGATCGGCCGGCACGCGAGAGCCGCGTGTCAAAAAACAGCTTGCGGCCCAGTTCTTCTTTGGCCTGCGAATGGGGATTGTCTGCCGGATAGGGCACCGATTGCGGTCGCTGATACTTCTGCTTGAGCGACCGCATCGATCCGGCATCGGCTTGCGGGGCACCGTGAGCGCGACGCAGGTCGGGCCCCTGTACACAGGCAAGCAATGCCGCCATCAGAATCAGACCCGGCCATGTGCGCCCGCATTGTTTCTTGCCTTTGATCACAATCGTGTACCTGTCACTGCAACGACTAACTTGCCTTGCCGACAATCGGCGAGATGGTGCAGTGATAGGTCATGGAGTCGTCTTCGGCGCCAAAGCACCACACCACGTCATTGCTGAACTCAGGTCGATAAATTGGCAGTTCACCTTGTGTATTGACACAGTTGCAGCGTCCGCAAGTCTGTTTGCCGCAACAATCCCGGTAAGCGATCAGATAGCTCTGGCCGTCGCCCGGGTTATGGCAGCTGGCCACCCAGGAACTGGGAGACAGTTTTGAGCCTGGCGGGCAATTGGTCAGAGAGCCACCGCAACAATCGCACAGGTTGCCGTCAATCGAGCAGTGACGCCAATAATCGCATGCCTGGGTGTTGGTGTCTTGCGGCTTCCAGCCTTCACGACCCAGCGAGCCCGTTGTTTCGGCATGCGCGTTGTTCAGCCGCCCCCGCCGATCAACCGGCAGCAGCGGCAGCAACGCCGCACCGGCCAGCTGTGCACCCAGACGGCCCAGAAAACTGCGTCGACCGATTTTGCTGGCAGCAACCCGGCTCAGCTTCTCCATTCCATTATCGAAATTGTTGGTTTTTTTCATGACAATCTCCTCGCTCTATAACAAGCGCTTGTCTGGTTAACGTTGGGATTCAATGCAGCTGGGGCGCAATATCGGCCGGCTGAACCATTTTTTCACGCATATATTTCTGCAAGGAAGGGTGTCCCAGCCGCACGGTCTCAAACAGGCTTTCGACATGTTCGCGGGTGTTGCAAAGGCCCTTGGCCAGAATCATTCCCTGTTCGTCCAGTAAAACGCCATAAGGAATTTTCGCGACCTGAAACTTCATGCCGATCTCGGCCGACACCACGTACCGCACCTCGCCCATATCGTGTTCGGCCAGGAACTTGCGGTGATCTGCCGCATTACCGTCGCTGACCAGGACAACATCGGCCCCCTCACGCTGCGCCACTGAACGGATAATTGGAAACAGCTTTGCGCAAATCGGGCAAGTCGGCCCGGTGAACATCAGCAGACTGGGGCGTCCTGGAGTGAGCGCCTGCCCGACAGCGAGCGGAACACCATAGAAGTCATCCACCTGAAATACCGGAGATTGTTCGCCAATATCCGGACCGTGATCCAGCATCATGGCCCCTAGCGGCGCTGAGCGTTCGTGCAACAAACCAATTTGACGAATCAGGCCCATGACCAAAACTGCCAGGCCGATAAATCCGAGCCAGAGCATTACGTTGGAAGCGATAAGCAAGGTTGTATTCATGATGTCTCCATTTCCTATTAAGAATTATTAGAACTGGCAGGTGACAGAGATGAAAGCATATCTGCACCGGTATAAAGAATCGCTGTCATCGCCGCTGCGGCCAGCGCGAGCACTGTTTCGCCAAGCGTTGCGGTAACACCGATATTGGCCGCATGCGCTACGTACAGCGCCAATCCCGAAAGCACCACAGGCCTGGCAAACTGATACAGGCCAATACCATTGCCACGTTCTGCGCCGCGCAGACAGCCACAATCGATATGGGTTCTGCCGCGCGCCAGATTAATGCCAATTGCAATAGCAAACGACAGCAGCAGCAATGCCACAAGCACCCCGGCATATGCCGTGACGGCGTTTATCAATAGCAGCGCCGCGAGCGACAACTCCAGATAAGGCAGCATGCGGGCGAACGGATAGGCCAGCACGTCGGGCAGGATGCGATAGTTCACCACGACACCATGAAACTCGTCCTTGTCCCGCAGCTTGGGCAGCGCCGCGGCAATCAGCACAAAAACCAGGAAGAATTTTGCCAGCATGAAAAGTAACGGATTGGAAATCAAGTTCATCTTGTCCTCACAATTCCGGAACCGTGAGCATGACTGGCGCTTTACCCAGCTCGTCCACCTTGCCGGTTTCTTTGCCCGTTGCCGGATCATAGATATACAACGCCCGGTCTATGGCCGAAACGGCATAAAGCACCGGTTTGTCGTCCTGACTGATCCCGATCGAATCCACCTCGTGACCAAGCTCGATTTTGCCGATCCGTTTTCCGGTTTTTGCTTCAAATGCAAAAACAAAGCGGCTTGGCAGTTTGTGCGTCCATTTCTCCCGCTGGTCGGCCAGTAGATAAATTGTGTCGCTGGGGCGATGATAGGTCACGGTCATCCAGCCACCGGGACGCCACTTTTGCTTGCGCTCATCCTCTGTAAACGCATTGAATACTTTGGCAAACGTTGCGCCGTCTGCGCTCAGATCCGCCTGATAGATGTTGCCCTCATAGCTGGGCCAGACCAATCGCCCGGCCTTTGCCGAATACGCAGGATTGTTAAGCAGATAATCGTCCTCCGGATGAAAGACCTTGGTGTTTTCCTGTTTGATCTGGCCCTTTCCGTCATACCCCACCTTTAACAGCGAGCCGTCGCGACAGTGCATGTAGAAGGTGTTTTGCTCTGCCGGGAATAAGTGATAGCAATCGGGCACGTCGACCATTTTGACGAACGATTTATTGGCCACATCGACAATCCCGACTGCAGGCGATGGGGAAAACTGCTGGAACAACAGGAATTTGTCGTCGTTGGACAGCGTGGCCATGCGCTCGAGCGTAGCGCTCAGAAACCGGCCTTCCGGAATATCAATCTCGGCAATCAGATCATGAGTCTGGGCATCCACCAGATCGATGTAATCGTTGCGCTGGCCTCGTGCTATGCGTGCAAACAGCGTATTGGCCACAGCAAAAAACTTGCCGTCATGCGAGGCCATCACGTGCGGCAGCTTGCCGGCATCGGTCATGCCCAAAAGCTTGCTTTTCTCTCCATCGATTGAAAATATTTGCGAAGTCACATTGAAATGCCCGGGGTCGGTCACATACACCCGTTTGGCATTGCTGGGCGGCGCAGACAGAATTTTGGGTTCATCCTGCAAGGTCGAGGTAATCTCTTTGCCCAGTTGAGTCGGTATTTTGGGCTCTGCCGCACCCGCTGCGCCCGCCAGCGCCAGGGCTGTGCACGCCGTCATCAGCATCCATCCCGCACGCACGTGCAAGCCAACGCTGCTTGTCTTTACCACCAATCCATCTGTCTTCATTTGTCTCTCCAGCTGTATCTGTTATATGCAGGTCGCACGCGCGCCTGCCCCCTTTACACCAAACACACGACCAGCGCCGCAGCCCCTGCCGTGATCAACAGAAAACCGTCTGCTGTTACTGCCCTTTCCTGGTATTTGGCCAAAAAGCCCTGCACACTGCGGTCACTGACCGGAAACAGGTTGACCAGCATGGGTAAAAAGCGACCCGCATTGAATACGCACACTGTTGCAATAGCAAATGAAATATCACCGCTGAGCGCCGCCGCCAGCGTGACAATGTAGAGAATCGGCGTCTGCACATAAGTAGAATAATTGGTGCCTAGTGCAAAGCCATATAACAGCCCGATGACCCAGGAGCGAAAGCGAAAGCGCGCATCGTGGGGCACTTGCGCCCGACGCTGCGGATAGGGCATGCGCAGGAAATCCAATTGATGCGCACCGTAGCAGAACGCCAGCATGGCCAACACGACAGTCCCCGGAACTAGCAGGTTGCCGGCCGATAGCAGTATGCCCACACCGCCGAGCAATGAGCCCAGCAGGAGCGCCCCGGCAACATAGCCCAGGGCGTGCATCAAGATTGTTGGGATCCAGGCCAGCACACTGCGCAGGCCATAGCTCGCCTGAGGACGCAGCAGGCTCAGGCTTGAGTAGCCGCAAGGAGACCAGGTGGAAAGCAGACCGCCACAAAACGCCAGTGGCCATAAGATCAATGTCAGGGACTGCGCCCGCGAACCCGGCGCCTCAAGCAAGCCCCCGATCACGGCTCCGGCGCCCAGCGCCAGCGCAATCAGCAACAATCGGGCCTGCCACGACTGTGATTGCGCAAAGGAAATGCAATCGAGCACACGCTCCGTTGATTCTGCCGATCGCAAGCTGGTGGACGCGGTTGCATCATGGTTTGTGGTTATCATCTGTAGCCCCTCCATCACATTTGTGTTATTTGCATATTGCTTGCGATGAAGGTTACCGTTACACACGACGGATCAATAGCACATATCGGCATCTTCCGATTACGGGTTTACCCTTGTCGATAAAAAACCCGCAGGCTGGCAAGATCAAAGTACAAAAAGGGTTGCCGATTTTTACTACGGCTTCTGTGGAAAACGGCCTATTCTCAGGCTGAATAATACCGGTCAGTATCAGCGCCAAAGATGTTGAACGACCATAAAGGGGACTGGAGGAGTACACAATGGCTACACCGGATCAGCGAATCGCTGTCGGTCGACAGGCGCTTCCCGCAAGCTCCATGTCAGCGGTAAGGCTGCGCAATAGCGATGTCCTGCAACAGGCACAAGCCCTGCCTTTTTGGTCACAGGACTATACCCAATTGTCTGCAGGCAGTTTTCATGGCGAAGTTGACAGCATTGCCACGCGCGGCATTCAGTTGTTTCGGGAATCCATGACCTGTTCGGTAGATGAACTGGCCAGTGCCCCGGCCAACACATATGTCATAGGCATAGCTGGCAAGGTAACCGGCGATTCTCATTGGGGGTCGGTTGCACTGTCGGACAACTCGCTCATTACACTGGACAAGAACGCCGAGCTGGTTTTCCGTACTTCACATCACTCGGAAATCTCGGTGGCCGTGATTGATGCCGAACGTCTGGACGAATACGCCCAGCAGGTGCTGGGCATCGATCTGCCATGCGTCTTTGGAAAAATACGCCCGGTAGAGCAGCTAGCAGAGACCCAGGCAGAGTCCATGCGCAGAATGTTCAATGATTTCTTTTTACATCTGCCTCCCATGGCGCGGATTACACCGAACCATGCCGCCTGGAGTCATTTTGAAGACGATATCATGTCCGAATGCGTACGGGCGTTGGCTTCGGTCAAGCCCCTGTCACACCGCGCCACCGATATCCGGATTCATCGCTACCTGGTGAACCGGGTCCGCGAACGCACCCTGGCTTCGCCGCTATGCCCGCCAAGCATTGGCGAGCTATGCCGCGAGCTCAACGTCAGTCGCCGGACCCTGAACCATGCCTTCATGCGGGTACTTGGCATTACGCCGGTGTCGTACATTCGCAATATCAGGCTTAACCGCGTGCGCGCCGATCTGCAGACGGGCAAGCAGTCTGGCAACTCCATTGCAGACATCGCCATTCATTGGGGATTCTGGCATATGAGTTTATTTTCGCGCTATTACAAGGCCCTGTTCGGCGAGTTGCCGTCCGAGACACGCAGCCGTCACGCGTGACACCGGCCTTTTACGGAGGCTCCAATGGCTCAGGAAAAGCCGTCAAATACCAGCGGAATTTCGGAAAAGCGACGTGATTTGCTGAAAACGTCGGTGCGTGCAGCCGGGGCTTTGGGCGTGACCTGGCTCGCACTGGATACCGCTGCCGATTCAGTTTCCAGCGCCGAGCCACAGGCATTGCGACCACCGGGCGCATTGGACGAAGCTGCATTTTTATCTGCCTGTGTGCGGTGTGGCCTTTGTGTACGGGCCTGCCCTTACGATATTCTCTCGTTGGCTACACTGGACGGACCGGCCCAGATCGGCACACCCTACTTTGTTGCACGAGACGACCCGTGCCGGATGTGTAAAGACATCCCCTGTGCAAAAGCCTGCCCGACCGGCGCCCTCGATAGCGAGATGGCCCGGATTGAAGATGCTGACATGGGCGTGGCAGTACTGGTGGGGCATGAAACCTGCCTGAATTACAAGGGACTTAACTGCAGCATTTGCTATCGGGTCTGCCCCGTTCGCGGCGAAGCCATCACCCTGGAAACCCATCAGATAAACGGCCAACAGCGCATCATTCCGACTGTGCACTCCGATTCCTGCACCGGTTGTGGCACGTGCGAGAAGCATTGCGTAATCAAAGAAGCGGCCATCCGCGTACTGCCTCGTAAGCTGGGGCTGGGGCAGGAAGGAGCAAACCCATCAGGACGACTGTAATAATGACGACTGCTATGGCGGACCAAACCGTGAAAAAAAAGGAACGCACCGGCTGGCGATCCTGGCGCTGGCTGCTGGCCCGACGTACGGCCCAGCTTGCCCTGTTGTTCTTTTTTTTGGCAGGACCCTGGCTGGGATGGCACGTTGCCCAGGGTAATTTCGCATCCAGCCAGTGGTTCGGCATCATCGATCTGTCTGATCCCTATATCCTGCTGCAATCGTTGTTGGCGGGCCACGCCGTTTCTGCCGTCGCCATTGGCGGCGCGCTTCTGATCGTGTTGTTCTATTTTCTGGTTGGCGGCCGCAGCTATTGCAGCTGGTTATGTCCGGTCAATATCGTCACCGACGCCGCACTCTGGCTGCGTGACCGGCTCGGCATAAAACGCGACCGCGCCTTCAACAGAAACACCCGCCTTGTCATCCTTGGCGCTACCCTGCTGGCCAGCGTGACCACCAGTGTCGTTGCCTGGGAGATCATCAATCCGGTCACTATCCTGCAACGCGGACTGATATTCGGCATGGGCCTGGGATGGGCGGTGATTGCCGGCGTGTTCCTGTTCGATCTATTCATTACGCGGCATGGCTGGTGCGGCTACCTGTGCCCGGTAGGCGCCTTTTATGGAACCCTGGGCCGATTCAGTCGGATCCGGGTGCGGGCGTCCCGTCGGGATGCTTGCGAGCAATGCGGCGCCTGTCTGAGAAAATGTCCGGAACCGCATGTCATTGGTCCTGCACTGCGCGGCGAGGATAATGCATTCGTGATATCGGGCGATTGCATCAATTGTGGCGCCTGTATTGATCACTGCCCTAATGATGTATTCGAAATCAGTTTTCGCCCCCTGACATGGCAGACCGCCAATCGATCGCAAGCGGGTACGACCAATAAATAGATAGCGCCCAGCGGCGCCAATAAAAAAACAGCCGAATACCCGGCCCCGGCGCCCGGTATCCGGCCGCAAGAACAATTTGCAACCGTGTCACTCCCTCTGTGTTCTGGCTATTTGCCTGCGTGCCGGCTTATGCCTCCAGTTTGAGTGTGCCGCGCATCATGCTCCAGTGTCCAGGATAGGAACATATAAACGTATAGGATTCGCCTGGCTTGAGCTTGCTGGTTGCAATAGTCGTATCTGCCGCTTGTCCACCACCGATCAGGACTGTCTTGGCAATAATGCGGGCATCGTCGGGCTTGAGAAAATCGTGCTCACTTCCCGCTTGCTGGCCTTCCTTGATGATGGCGTCAATTTCACTGCTTTTGCCCAGCACCCAGTTGTGCCCCATGGCAGTTTTGGGCATGCGTCCGGTATGTTTGAGCGTGACCTTGAAGGTCTCGCAGGATTTTGGCACACTGATCGAGCGCATGCTGTAGCGCATGGTGTCGCTCGATTCGACGGTGACTTCGCACGATTGTGCCCAACAAAGAAGCGGACTGGCCGACAGCAGCACGGCAAATACAAATTGGGATTTCATTCATGTCTCCTTAAGTAGAGTGAAGACATTTTCACACCCGGATGCGCTTCCCAATATCAAAAAACGGCAGCACATGCCCAAGACGCCACCCTTGCCGCAACAGGCCATGTCAGAAACAGGACGGCCAGGCGCCGGCCCCGATGGGTACCTCCTTTAAGAACCCTGTTTAAGGACCCATGTTAAAGGACTGCGGTTTAGGTGCCCGATTCAAGTACCCGGTATAGGCGGCTGATTAAGGTGGCCTTTTGAAGCAGACCGTTGAAGCGGCCGATCGAGATAGCAATTCGAAGCAGCCGCGGCGCATTGCCTAACCCTTTGACTGACTGCGTCCCCCTTGCCATGGCAATTACACCAGGAGCGCGCCGCTTTCCTTGATTTTTCCCAAGGCAAAACTGGATCTCATATCGACCACAGACGGGTGCTGCATAAGTACGTTCATGGCAAATGCAGAAAATGCGGCCAGGTCCTGCACCTGTACGCGCAGCAGGTAATCCATATCGCCCGACATGGAATGGCACTCGACTACTTCGGGCCACAACTGGACATCACGGTTGAAATCCTGCATGGGAGCATGGCTGGAGCCACTGTGTTTGTTGAGCCGGATAGAGACAAATGCGATCAGGCCGCGCCCGATTCTGTCCGCGTCAACGCGCGCGGCGTATCCTTTGATATATCCCTCTTCTTCCAGCCTCTTTACGCGGCGCAGACAGGGGCTTGGGGAGAGCGCTATTTTATCGGCCAGGTCCTGGTTGCTTAGCCGGCCATTTTTCTGCAGAAGGTTAAGAATTTGCCGGTCTGTTTTATCTAGTGTATTTAGTGACATAATCTTTCCTAAATATAACGAAAAATAGAATAATAATGCAAGATAACTGAATTTTGCAGCATTTTTTGCAATCGTCTGCCTCGCCTTTTTGCTTAGAATAGACGTTTTCTTAGAACAAAAAACTTCAGGAGCAATGCTATGTCTACAACAACGTTTACCCCTTGGGAAAACCCGATGGGCACAAATGGCTTTGAATTTGTTGAATATACAGCACCCGACCCCGTTGCACTCGGAAAAGTATTTGAAACTTTGGGTTTTAAAGCCATCGCCCGGCACCGCCACAAAGACGTGACGCTGTACCGCCAGGGTGAAATCAATTTTCTGATCAATGCCGAAAAAGACTCTTTTGCCCAGCGCTTTGCCCGTCTGCATGGCCCCTCCATCTGTGCCATTGCATTCCGGGTTGATGACGCCACCAAGGCATACCAGCGCGCGCTCGAACTGGGTGCCTGGGGCTTTGACTCCGGCAGTGGCCCGATGGAACTGAACATCCCGGCCATCAAGGGTATTGGCGATTCACTGATCTATCTGGTAGACCGCTGGAAAGGCAAGAATGGCACAGGTGGTATCGGAGACATTAGTATTTATGACGTGGATTTTGTCGCTATCGACGCCTCGACTGCCGAAGAAGACATGAACTACAAGGGTGCGGGGCTGGAAATCATTGACCATCTGACCCACAACGTTCACAAGGGCCGCATGGCCGAGTGGGCCGAGTTCTATGAGCGCCTGTTCAACTTTCGCGAAGTGCGCTACTTTGACATCGAAGGCAAGGTTACCGGGGTCAAGTCCAAGGCCATGACATCGCCTTGTGGCAAGATCCGTATCCCGATCAACGAAGAAGGAACGGAAGAAAAAGGACAGATTCAAGAATATCTCGATATGTATCGCGGTGAAGGAATCCAGCATATCGCCCTGGGCACCAGCACCATTTATGACACCATCGAAAACCTGCGCACGCGCCAGCTGCGTTTTCTGGATACGCCAGATACCTATTACGAGCTGCTGGACACCCGGCTGCCCGATCACGGCGAAGATATCGATCGCCTGAAGAAAAATCGCATTCTGCTCGATGGCGGACCCAACAACGACCTGCTGCTGCAAATCTTCACTGAGAACCAGATCGGCCCGATTTTCTTTGAAATTATTCAACGCAAGGGCAACGAAGGGTTCGGTGAAGGCAACTTCAAGGCGCTGTTCGAATCCATAGAACTGGATCAGATGCGCCGCGGCGTCGTGCGCGCCGTTGAATAAGATGTCGTTGGCTAAGTGCCGTTGTCTAATGCTCGGTACTGCTGTGTAGTTTACTGCCGCCCCGTTGCCGTCCGCCTGGCCGTGGCCCATAGCCTGAACCTGGAACGAGCAGATTGCTTAAGCTTCTCTCGTATTCGGGCAAGTAGCCGGTAAGCTGCCTTAAAGCAAACGCGCATCCTATCCGCCTAAAACCACCCTACCGCTGTTTTCTGCCAACGTGCACAAGACAGCGGTTTTTATTTGCTTAAAGATCACGCTATGGCAGATTACACCAGGATAGATCGCATCCCGGCCCGATCTCTTATCGGTCAAGACCTGCCATGATCAAATGCGCTGCCTCTAACTTTTGAGCTTGTCTGAATAACGTTTTTTGAATTTCTCCACTTTGGGTGAAATCACAAATGCGCAATAAGACTGGTTCGGATGCTGAATGAAATAATCGTCGTGGTAGCTTTCTGCCGGCCAGAATGGCGCAGCCGGCAACAATTTGGTCACGATGGGATCGGTAAAATCAGCCTGCCGGGCAGCGATAACCTGTGTTGCTGTTTGTTTTTGTTCGTCAGACTGCCAGAAAATAGCAGAAGCGTACTGCGGGCCCACATCGTTACCCTGCTGGTCGGGCGTGGTTGGATCGTGTGTGTCAAAAAAAATGTCGAGCAGGTCCTGGTAAGCGATGACGGCAGGATCAAATTCAATCCGCACCACTTCTATGTGGCCGGTGTCCTTGCCGCAGACCTGTTCGTAACTTGGGTTCTCTACATGGCCGCCGCAATAGCCCGATTGCACTGAAAGCACACCCTGCAATTGCTGGAACACTGCCTCTGAACACCAGAAGCAGCCGCTGCCCAATACCGCTATGTCAGTTTTATTTGTCAAAATACTCACCTTCTAAAGAGCCGTCCGTCAGGCCTGTGCCCTGTCGGTACGGTAGCGGTCAACACAGGACACATGTCCGGCGTTCACCCCGAGAAACGGTTAAACAGTCCGCAAGGACCTTTTCAACTGCCATATCCCGTCTGCATATCCGCTTCCTGGAACAACCGGTGAATGCAACGATCATGCCTGGGCAGATATCAATCACTATTTTGCCGGGCTGGCCAGCGACAGAATCCAGGTGGCCAGTGCGGTAGCCTCTTGTTCGGTTACCTGCGGCTGCGCCGGCATCGGCACGGCCCCCCAGCGACCGCGGCCGCCGTTGCGAATACTGTTTGCCAGATAGTTGATCATGGGTTGCCCACCTGCCGCATAGCGCTCAGCCACAGCAGCAAACGGCGGCCCGACCCGGGTTTTATCGATCTGGTGACAACCCATGCAGATATTATCCTTAGCCAACTGCGGTCCGTCAGTCAACGTTTGCGCCCTGGCATAGGTTATGTTGAATGCAATAATTGCCAAGCAGGCGACAATCTGTTTTCCTGACACTACGGTAACCTTTTAAATTTTAACAATTAACTTGCGTTTATTTTACCCGACCACGCACAAAGCGTTGGCCGCGCCTTTATACTTTCCATTTCATTGTCGCATTTTTGGTTCTTATGATCGCATATCCACAATTTAATCCGATTGCACTTGAAATCGGTCCGCTCAAAATCCATTGGTACGGCCTGATGTATGTGGCGGCGTTCGCCCTGCTCTGGATTCTCGGCAAGTATCGGATCAAAAAAGGAATGGTACGACTTACTGTCTCCGAATTCGAAGATCTGATCTTCTACGGAGTCATGGGTGTGGTGCTGGGCGGACGCCTGGGTTACGTTCTGTTTTACCAGCCTGCCTATTATTTTGCCAATCCGCTGCATATCTTTGCTGTCTGGGATGGAGGCATGTCGTTTCATGGCGGACTGATTGGCGTGCTGGTTGTGCTGTATCTTTATGCGCGCAAAAAAGGCATGACATTTTTCGAAGTCGCAGATTTCATCGCCCCGCTTGTGCCGCTGGGTCTGGCCATGGGCCGCATCGGCAATTTCATTAACGGCGAACTGTGGGGACGACCTTCAGATCTGCCCTGGGCCATGATATTTCCCCAAGGCGGGCCGATTGCCCGTCACCCCTCCCAGCTTTATGAAATGCTGGCCGAAGGGGTGATTCTGTTTGCTGTCGTATGGATATTTTCGTCAAAGAAGCGCTGGGTAGGGCAAACCAGTGGCGTCTTCATGACCGGTTATGGCCTGGCCCGGTTCCTGGTGGAGTACACACGTGAACCGGACAGTTTCCTGGGCACCCTGAGTCTGGGGCTGTCCATGGGTCAGTGGCTGTCACTGCCCATGATTGTAGCGGGTATCGCAATCTTTATTTGGGCAACAAAAAGATCTCTCCCTCCATCGACAGTGTGACTGTTTCCTTGCCGGCCTCGATTGCGGGACCGGCCTTGGCGGCACTCATTGCCATCATGCGTGGCTGGTAGCTTTCGGGCTGCCCCACATCACCCAGGCGCAATGACTTGATACGATAGCCGCCAAATTCCAGTGCGGTAACTGCATCCTGGGCACGGGTTTTGAAGGCCTTCGTGGTCGCGGCAAGCAGGCGCTTTTCAATGGTCTCGCGTGCTTCGCGCGACAGGGAAAACCGAATGCCGTCCAATGCCATATCCTCGTCAACATCGGCCGCAAATTGGCTGGCCTTTTCCATGTTTTTGGAAGTAATGAGCAATTCGCCGCGCGCGACCCAGATACCGCCGACATCGTCCGCTTTGCCATCATCTTTGGCATCGGCTGTCCGGGTGCCGGTCGCAGCAGGCTGAACGGGTCGATTATTGTCACGTTCAAACCACACCTGATAGGAACCGGTGCGAACTTCAAGGTCCTTGTCTGACTTGGCTTTATCACGAACCTTATTCATGGCTTCATTGACATTGCGCGATAGATCGACCTGATTTTCACCCCGCAATTCACGAGTCAGCGTCAGGGTGACGGTGTCCTGAGCCACCGTCTCGGATGCAGAGGCGCTCAGCGCCAGCGTCGGCTCTGTTGACTGTAAGGTGGCCGGGTTCGTGGCCGGCTGGGCCCGCACCGCAGTCGCGGGAACGGCCACGGCGCCCAGTGTGAACATGGCGATCAAAGTGGCTTTGGATAAAAACGCATGGGTAAACGTACGCGGCATAGAAGACTCCGAAAAAAAAACGAGCCATGACAGCTCGTTTTGTAGGAATAATGGCCCCGCTTGTATCGTCTAGGCTGGCACCTCGAACCTTTCAGTTCAAAGTTGGTTACCTTCAACAGAGCGTCGGGTTCATCTGACTAGAGACGATCACTCCAACTCTGTAATCCGGCGACCGTTGCCATAAGCATAGGTAAGAGATGTATAGCCAAGTCACGAATACAGCAGGGACAAACTGGTAGGTTTAACTGTACATAAAAATCACTATAAGTTAAACCCTAAATACTTTAAAGTTTTTTCAGATCGTTAAGGCCGGAATCCAGCAATGTATTGAGTTCTTCTATTTTACTCTTGAATTGCCCATATTGCATGCCGCCGAAGCCTTCGTCTGCAGATTTAACGGAAAGCAGATCCGAAGCCATCTGAATGCAGGCCATCACGGCGATACGTTCATTGCTTGCAGAGGTCATGCCGCCCGAACCCTTGATTTTCAACATGAGCTGATCGGCCAGCTTGACTGCAGAGAGCAATTTTTGCTTTTCTTCAGGATTACATGCCAGGGAAAAATCGCGCCCCAAAATAGAGACATCTATGCGTTCCATTAGTTTACTCCTTCTGACGCATTGCCCGGCAGATTGGCCAATACGCGTTCCACTTTCTCACGCGCCGTTCTGGCACTTTCCTTCAGGGCATTGGCCTCGTTCTTGGCGGCGGCCAGTTGCTGCTTGACGCTTTGCAGTTCGGCTGTGGTGCCTTCAAGTGTCTGGCGCAACTGCACGTTCTCGGTCTGGGCCTGTTCCCGGATACCATTGACTTCGGTCTCGTGATTGGCCAGACGTTCGCTGATAGACTTGAATTGGCCTTCCCGCTCTTGCAGCAGACTTTGCAGTTCTGCCCGTCCGCCTTCAGCCTGTTTAAGTCTGGTCGTCAGGGATTCCCGTTCGGAAGCAAGCTGTTTCGTAAGCTGAACCAGCTGCCCGATGCGGACAGCAACTTGATCTAAATCCTGAAGCATAGTGGTATCACGTTCTCAAAATATGCGGGCACGCTTACGATGCAGTGCACACGGATTTAATTAAATGAGATTGAATTTTACCTGTTCTGAGCCATATTTCCAAAAAATAGACACAAACAGGTACTATTTACGTTCTATTACCATTCACTTCCAATTCGTTCAGGTGCACTCATGGCTTCAATTACAGACAAACAGTACGATCCGGTCCCGGCAAAAAAAGTCGCTTTTATTGGTTTGGGGGTAATGGGCTTTCCTATGGCCGGGCATCTGGCTCGTGCCGGCCACGATGTTACCGTGTACAACCGTACCGCCAGCAAGAGTGCAGACTGGGTCAGCGAATTCGGCGGCAAAAGCGCCCCTACTCCGGCCAAGGCGGCAGAAGGTGCCGAGATTGTCTTTTGCTGCGTGGGCAATGACAACGACCTGCGCAGCGTTACCACCGATGCCGATGGTGCATTCCATGGCATGCAGCAGAACGCCGTTTTTGTCGATCACACCACCGCATCGGCCGATGTAGCTCGCGAACTGGCGGCTGCCGCCCGGCAAGGTCAATTCGGCTTTATTGATGCGCCTGTATCTGGCGGTCAGGCCGGGGCTGTCGGCGGCGTACTCACTGTCATGTGTGGTGGCGAACCGGAGGTCTTTGAGAAAATCAAACCCGTAGCCGGTCATTTTGCGCGCGCGGTGACCCTGTTGGGCGAACATGGCGCAGGCCAGTTGGCAAAGATGGTCAATCAGATTTGCATTGCGGGACTGGTGCAGGGGCTGTCCGAAGCCATTGCCTTCGGATTGCGTGCTAATTTGGATATGAATGCCGTGCTGGATGTCATCAGCAAGGGTGCCGCCCAGAGCTGGCAAATGGAAAACCGGGGCAAAACTATGGTGCAGGGCAAATTCGACTTTGGTTTCGCCGTAGACTGGATGCGCAAGGATCTTGGACTGGTGCTGGACGAGGCCAAACGCAACGGCGCGCTGCTGCCGGTCACTGCCGTGGTGGACCAGTTCTATGCAGAAGTGCAGCAAAATGGCGGCCAGCGCTGGGATACTTCCAGCCTGATCACCCGGCTGACACCGAGTAAATAACACGCCATACCGCCACGCCCACCTGCCCCGACCGTCAACAATGCCCTGACGCAGGGCCTGCGCAGCCGGCCTGTGCTGCTGTTCATTTGAACACCAGCACGACTGCGCCTTTAGGCGGGATAGGCTGCATCTTGAGCCGGGTTATCTTGTGGCGGGATAAATAACAACACCGGGCTGCGCCTGGCATCAGGCCGTTGCTGCGCGCTGCCCTACCATTGTCTTGATCTGTGTTGCATTGCCGTGCATGTACCCGGCAAAATCCACGTGTAACGTAACTAACGGGTTACCGGTAGCGCCTTGGCGCGATGCGCCTGCGTGTTGCCCTCGGATGTATGCACACGGCCATTGCGCGCGTGCCGTGGGGCCTGCTTTTGCGTCTGCCCCTGCGCTGCGCGCTGGCCGTGACCGGCTTCAAAATTGCGTTTGGCGCCAGGCTTGGCATTCTGGCGGCCCGCCATCACAGGCTTGCCCCCTTTGGGCGACTCGCCTGCGGCTGCGATGGCGGCAGACGTGTCAGCTCCCGCCGGATTGACGGCATACCCTTTTTTGTTGCTGGCGGCGTCTTTTACGTGCGCGCTTTTGCGCGGCACTGAGCCTGTGCCGTTACGCTGACGCAAAAAACGTGACTCTCCGTGTCGACGAAACAGGATATCCGACAACTCTTTGAGCGCACGGTGATACACATCACGTTTGAATTCAATGACCACATCCAGCGGTACCCAGTAGGTATGCCAGCGCCAGGCGTCAAATTCCGGATGATGCGTCGCCCTCAAGCTGACGTCGGTGTCCTTGCCCACCAGGCGCAACAGGAACCAGATCTGTTTCTGTCCCTTATAATGCCCGCGTGAGTCCCGTCTGACAAAGTTATCAGGTACGTTGTAGCGTAACCAGTCTCGTGTTCGACCTAATATTCGTACATGCTCGGGTTTAAGACCCACTTCCTCCTGAAGCTCTCGATACATGGCCTGAACAGGCGTTTCGCCATATTTGATACCACCTTGCGGAAACTGCCAGGAATGTTCTCGAATTCTTTTACCCCAAAAGACCTCATTCTTCTGGTTTACGAGGATAATACCAACATTAGGACGGTAGCCTTCGCGATCAAGCATGCGGCCACTCCCATTTTTAAATACAATTGTCTTTGATTATACGTATCAATTGAACCGGTAGCCATGTTAGCCTCAAAATTTCATCTAAATACTTTAAAAGAAGCCCCTGCAGAAGCAGAAATCATCAGTCATCAACTCATGACACGTGCCGGCATGATCCGCAAGCACGCCGGTGGTATCTACACTTATATGCCGCTGGCCCTCAAAACCCTGCGCAAGGTCGAGAATATTGTGCGCGAAGAAATGAACCGTGCGGGCGCGATTGAGCTGCTCATGCCGGTGGTTCAACCCGCAGAGCTCTGGATGGAGTCCGGCCGCTGGGTGCAATATGGCGCCGAACTGCTGCGCATCAAGGATCGCCACCAGCGCGATTTCGTGCTTCAGCCCACCTCCGAGGAAGTGGTCACCGACATCGCCCGCAATGAAATTCACAGCTGGCGCCAACTGCCCGTGAATTTCTATCACATTCAGACCAAATTCCGCGACGAACGTCGCCCCCGCTTCGGACTGATGCGCGGACGCGAATTCACCATGAAAGACGCCTATTCGTTTGACCGCGACGAAGCGTCTGCCCAGGCCAGCTACGACGCCATGTACGATGCCTACGTGAAAATCTTTTCGCGCCTTGGCCTGACGTTCCGCGCCGTGGCCGCCGACACCGGTTCTATTGGCGGTGATCGCAGTCATGAATTCCAGGTGATTGCCGACACCGGCGAAGACCTGATCGTCTACAATCCCGACTCCCAGTACGCCGCGAATATCGAACTGGCCGACGCGCCCTGCCTGCTTGCTTCGCGCGCAGCCCCTGCCGAAGCGTTACGGGAAGTGGCCACACCGAACGCCAGCAAGTGCGAAATCGTGGCAGAACAGTTAAATGTCAGCCTGGAAAAAACCGTCAAGGCAGTGGTCTTTATGACCACACCCAAAGAAGGGGCTGGCCAGTTGTGGTTACTGATGGTCCGCGGTGATCATGAGGTCAATGAAGTCAAGATCGGCAAACTGCCTGCATTCAAGGAAGGCTACCGCATGGCGACCGAAGAGGAGATCATGGAGCACTTCGGTTCCAAACCCGGATTTCTCGGCCCCGTCAAGCCCATCGGGCAGGTCCATCTGCTGGCCGACCGAACCGTTGCGAATATGGCCGATTTCATCTGCGGCGCCAATCGCGAAGACTATCACTACGCCGGCGTCAACTGGGGACGCGATCTGCCCGAGCCCGAAGTGGCCGACCTGCGGAATGTTGTCGCAGGCGATCCGGCCACCGACGGCCCCGGCAAACTGGCCATCCAGCGCGGCATTGAAGTTGGCCATGTGTTCTTTCTGGGCGACAAGTATTCGGAAAAGCTCAAGGCCACATACCTGAATGAACAAGGCAAGCCAGAGCCGCTGCAAATGGGCTGCTACGGCATCGGCATCAGCCGCATCATGGCTGCGGCCATTGAACAGAACCACGATGCCAAAGGCATTATCTGGCCCCTGGCCATGGCGCCGTTCGAAGCTGTCATCTGCCCCATCGGCTTGAACAAAAGCGAGGCCGTGGCGCAACAGGCTCAGCAACTGTACGATACCTTGCGCCAGGAAGGAATAGACGTCATTCTGGATGATCGCGACGTGCGACCCGGCGTCATGTTTTCTGAATGGGAACTGATAGGTGTTCCAATTCGTATCACGATTGGCGATCGTGGGCTCAAAGATGGTATCGTGGAATTACAATCGCGCAGTTGGTCAGAAGGGCAGAAGGTTCCTGTTGCAGAAATGTTAACAAGTATCAAATCCCTTTATAACGAGCTGAAAAACACGTTATGATTTCGTGATTTTCTTGGGTTTTTACACTTTCCGGTTGTGTTGCAAGGTCTGATTTGTTGGAAAATTCTTTTCATTTTCCCGTTCGCGTTTATTACGAAGATACCGACGCGGGTGGTGTGGTGTTTTATGCCAATTACCTGAAGTTCTTCGAACGCGCCCGCACCGAGTGGCTTCGCCATCTCGGGGTCAGTCAGACCGCGCTGGCAGGCAACGACAGGTTGATATTCATCGTTGTCAATACGCAGTTGCGGTATCGGTCGCCGGCGCGTCTGGATGACCTGCTGGCCATCAACAGCCGGATTACCAAAATGGGCGCCGCGTCCGTCCATTTTGAACAAGTAGCAGAACGCGATGGCATCCGACTGGTGGAAAGCCAGATTCAGGTATGCTGTGTAAACGCGGACACATTTCGTCCGGCTCCCATTCCAATGCCTATCCGACAACTATTTCCTTTCGTGCAGGACTAGATTTTATGCAACCTACTACCCCCGAAGAGATGTCGATTATCTCGCTGATCATCAACGCGAGCTTACCCGTACAAATCATCATGCTGATTCTGGTGATCATCTCGGTCCTATCCTGGACCTATATCATCAGCAAGCGAATTGCCCTCAAACGCGCGCGCAATCAGACACGGGAATTTGAAGATGCATTCTGGAAAGGCGGAGACCTGACCACGCTGCACCAATCCATCGCCCAGAACAGTGAGCAGGAAGGCCCGCTGGCCCGTATTTTTGAATCTGGCATGGATGAGTTCCTTAAAGCACGCCGCAACGGCGTCAAGGAAGCCAATGCCCTGCTCGAAGGCCCTAACCGGGCGATGCGCGCGACTTATCAGCGCGAACTGGATGCGATGGACTCCAATCTGAACTTTCTGGCCTCGGCCGGTTCAGTCAGCCCCTACATTGGCCTGCTGGGCACGGTCTGGGGGATCATGCATTCATTTATCGGCCTGTCCGGCACTGCCCAGGCAACGCTGGCAGCGGTAGCGCCCGGCATTGCCGAAGCCCTGATTGCGACGGCCATCGGCCTGTTCGCCGCGATTCCTGCTGTCTTGGCCTACAACCATTTTTCGAATGACATTGACAAAATGGCCAGCCGTTTCGACAGCTTTATTGACGAATTTCTGAATATTTTGCAACGCCAGGTTCGCTAATGGCCAGAATACAAAACCGCCGCGGTCGCGGGCGCCGCATGAAAAACGAGATGAACGTCGTGCCGTATATCGACGTGATGCTTGTGTTGCTGGTCATTTTCATGGTGACCGCTCCCATGATCACGCCAGGCCTGATCAACCTGCCTTCGGTCGGCCAGGCATCCGCCGTGCCGGCCACCCCGGTGGAAATTGAAATGTCCGAGAGCGGCGAAGTCAAAGTGCGCCAGCGCACCGCCGGCAAGAACTTTCAAACAATAGACAAAGCCAACATTGTGGAAGAAGTCAAAGCGCTGGTTGAGCCCGACAGCCCGGTCGTGATCGCTGCCGACGGCAAAGTGCCGTACGAAGAAGTCATGAAGGTTATGGACACGCTGCGCGGTAGCGGACTGACGCGCCTGGGCCTGCTGGTCAACCAGAAATCCACAGACGGCAAAAAGTAAGCCGCCCACACTCATTGTCACCACATCTCAATTTAATGAAGCACTTCGATAATCCTAACGAATTTTATGATGAAGGAGATAATCGCAAAGGCCTGATCGGCGCGATTATCCTTCATGCTTTGTTAGTGATCGCGCTGATCGCCGGGCTGTTCCAGTCCACTGAAGCACCGACCGGCCCAGTGCAACTTGAGTTGTGGACAGAGGGCGAAAACCAGGTGCTGCAACCGCCGGCACAAACACGCACGCCGGACCCTGCCGAAGAAGACACACAAAACGAAGAAGAGGAAGCAGCCTCGCCGCCGCCACCGCCCTCCCGGGCCGCCGCGGCAGCCGCTGCTGCTGCGGCGGCTGCTGAGCAGGCGCGCGCCCAGCAATCGCAACCGACAGACAGCGAACAAGAAGACCCGGATATCGCGCTGGAAAAGAAACGCAAGGACGAGGCCCGGAAAAAGGCCAAAGAATTAACCGACGCCAAAGTTCGCGCCCAGGAAGAAGCCAAGGAAGCGGCCAAAGCCCAGGCAGAGGCCAAACGCAAGGCTGAACAGCAAGCCAAGGCTGAGGCCGAAGCGCAAGCGAAAGAACAAGCACAGGCCAAGGCAGATGCTCAAGCCAAGGCGGCCGCCCAGGCAAAAGCCCGTGCTGACGCAAAAGCGAAAGCCGATGCCAAGGCTCGTGCCGAAGCCGAAGCCCGTGAAGAAGCCGAGGCCAAAGAAAAAGCACAAGAAGAAGCGTCTGCCAAGGCGAAAGAAGCGGCAGAGGCAAAAGCCAAGTCTGCCGCCGAGGCCAAGGCCAAAGCAGCTGCCGAAGCCAAGGCAAAAGCTGCTGCAAAAGCGAAGGCGGACGCCCGCAAAGCGGCACAGGCCAAGGCAAAAGCCGAATCCAAGGGCGATGCCCTGCGCGCAGCCATGCGTGGCGACGTCAGCAGCACGGCCGGTATTCGCGGCGGTCAGAGTGATCGCAATCAGGTCGGTGGCGGCGGCGGTAACTCCGGTTACGCCCGACGCGTGCAACAGTGCGTGGAGCCACGCCTGCGATTTTCCGGCAATCAGCGCCTGCAGGTGACCTATCGCGTCGACTTCGACAGCAGCTTCACCCCAACCGCCGCCAAGATCCTGGTGCGTTCGGGCAATCCGGCATTCGACCGTGCGGTGCAGTCAGCCCTTATGGCCTGCAAACCGTTCCCCAAACCCCCTGGCGGCGATTCCTACGTGACCGGCCCGTATCGCTACAACCCGAACTGATGTCCACCGGCACAGCGGGGCCGATCGAAAAATCGTGAAACAACATTTGCCTGCTCTGCCTCGTCAAAGCAGGCTTTATTGATACACTGTCGTTATTACATTCTGTAAGGAGACCGCAGTCATGACTGCCTCAATCAAAAAGGGAAATGCTGCCATTCCCGCCCGTGCTGTGCAGCGTTATATCGGCATCTTGATGACCTGGGCGCTATTTGTTGCCGTCATATTCTATTCTGTTGCCCAGGCCCAGGTAAACGTAGAACTGCGCGGCTCAGGCTCTGCCACTAAGTTCCCTATCGTTGTGGCCAATTTTGAAGGCCCCAATGGTGCGGAAATTGCTAATATCATTCGTGCTGACCTGACTCGTTCCGGCCAGTTCGAAGTCAAAAGCGCCGGTGATCTGACACTGGGCGCCAACGGTACACCCGATTGGGCGGCAATTTCCCAGGCTGGCGGCACAACCGTTGCCTACGGTACGGTCAGCGGCAGCAGCGTCGATTATCGTCTGGCTGATGCTGCCCAGCAGGCTCAACTAGACGCCCAGAACATTTCAGAAGCGCAAATGCGCCGTCTTGCCCATAGGGTAGCCGACGCTATTTACGAAAAAACAACAGGTGTTCGTGGTATTTTTGCAACGCGCATTGCCTACACCACCGGCCGTCAACTCGTAGTCGCTGACGCTGATGGAGAGGGTCGCAAGGTCGTTGCAAGTTCGTCTTCTTCACTCATTTCTCCGGCATGGTCTCCTGATGGCACGCGCCTGGCCTATGTGAGTTTTGAGGGGGGCAAACCGATAGTTTACGTGCAGAACCTGAGTACCGGCGGACGCACAGTAGCAGCCAACTTCAAGGGCAACAACAGCGCCCCTGCGTGGTCTCCGAATGGTAGTCAGCTTGCCGTGGCGCTAAGTCAGGGTGGTATTTCACAGATTTACCTGGTTAGCGCAGGTGGTGGCTCAAGCCAGCAACGCCTGACAAATTCAGCAGAAATTGACACCGAACCGTTCTTTTTCCCTAACGGCAGTGGCATCGTTTTCACCAGTGACCGCGGGGGTAGTGCACAAGTGTATCGAGCCGGTTTGGGAGGGGGTGCAGCCAGCCGTCTGACCTTCAGTGGATCACAAAATGTTTCGCCAAAAATATCACCAGATGGGTCAAAACTGGTATATTCTAGCTTACGAGGTGGGTCATATGTTATTGCTATAAGTAGTCTTGGCTCTGGATCTGATCAGGTACTGACTTCTGGCGGCAATGATCTTTCTCCAAGTTTCGCACCTAACGGAATGCAAGTGCTCTACGCAGCAGGTGGCGGTCTAGGTATCGTCAATGCTGACGGTTCGTTCCAGGCCTCAATACCCTCGTCTGGCAATGTGACTGGTGCGGCTTGGGGGCCGTTTACAAAATAAGTTTATTTTTGACTTTGATAAAGGAAATTACCATGGGTTCTCGCATTGCAAAAACACTTGCCATTGCTAGTTTGGCTGCCACACTGGCAGCGTGTAGCTCTACTCCTGTAGACGGCACTGCTGGAGCTGGAACAGGCACTTCCAACGCCGTTATGGATCCATTCAACCCTAACAGCCCACTGGCACAGCAACGCTCTGTTTATTTTGCTTATGACAGCTATGCTGTTGAGCAGCAATACCAGCCCGTTGTTCAAATGCATGCTCAGTACCTGGCGGCTAACGCCAACCAGCGCGTTCGCATCGAAGGTAACACCGATGCACGCGGCAGCGCCGAGTATAACTTGGCACTGGGTCAGCGTCGTTCTGTTGCAGTTGCCAACCAGCTGACACAACAGGGTGTAAGCCCTAACCAAATCGAAGCAGTCAGCTTCGGTAAAGAGCGTCCAAAAGCAGAAGGTTCTACAGAAGAAGCCTTTGCTGAAAACCGTCGCGCAGACATTAACTATCAGCGTTAATCCTGCTTTGTAGGTTAAGCTCACTGCGCCGCAAACGGTTATGCCGTTGCGGCGTTGCTGTTTTAACGGAGTCCATATGAAATTGAAGAAATCACATTCCCTGCTCATTGCCTCATCTGCCCTAGTACTCAGTCTGAGTGCCAATCAAGCATATGCGTTTGAAGACGAAGATGCTCGGCGTGCCATTCTTGACCTGCGCTCCCAGTTAAGACAAAGCCAGCAGAACAACGTCGATCTGACCAATAAAATCAACAACCTGCAACAGCAGATCACGCAACTGCGCGGTAGCATTGAAACAGCCAATCATCAGACTCGCATGGCCCAGCAATCCAGTCAGCAGGCGGCCAATCCCGATGTCCCACCGTCACCGCAAGTAGGTGACCCGAACGAGCAGCAAAGCTATGACAGCGCCCTTGATCTGTTCCGCCAAGGCAATTACGCGGAAGCCAGCACAGCGCTGAACCGCTTCGCCCAGCAATATCCGAACAGTCCGCTGACACCAAGCGCCCGCTTCTACGAAGGTAGCAGCCGCTATGCCAACAAGGACTTCAACGGTTCCATACAGGGATTGCAAGCCATGGTAGCGGCCTATCCCCGTGACCAGAAAGCCGGGGATGCATTGCTTGTGATTGCTGGCAGTCAGGTAGAATTGAATAACATTGCAGGTGCGAAATCCACCCTGCAGCGCGTAGTAAACGAATACCCAAATACCCCTGCTGCCGATACAGCCCGGAACCGCCTGGAGCTGTTCCGCTAAGTTGGGGCCCTGATTCCGTTTTTTACCGAAAGGCATCCGGAAGTCGCAGGATGCTTTTTTTATTTGATGACGATGCAAAACGAATACCCGCAACATACGCTCACACTGGCCAATGCCACCATTGCCTACCAGGACGCTGGGCAATCGCCCACCTGTCTGTTGCTGGTCCACGGCTCGCTGTGTGATTTTCGTTTCTGGCGCTGGCAACTGCCAGATCTGTCTGCGGCCGTGCGTGTCATTGCGCCCAGCCTGCCCGGTTATTCGCCAACATCACCCATGCTCGCGGACGCCGGCGCACATTTTTCCATTGACCAGCACACAACGGATCTGTTTGCCCTGATGGACCATTTGGGCATTAATCACTTTGCCGTCCTGGGTCACTCTCGCGGCGGACGCATCGCAGCTGAAATGGCTTGCCGACGCCCTGATCGCGTAACTCATCTGCTGCTGGCTGACCCCGGGCTGGGTTCCGTACTACCTGAAGACAGCATGCCCGCGCTGCCCTATCGCGACCTGGCCCTGGCTGCCCATGAACGGGGTGACACGGATGCGGCGCTGGAAATCTTTATCGATGGGGTCAGCGGCGCCGGCACCTGGAAACGCATGGTGTCCTGGTTCAAGGCGATGACCCGGGATCAGGCCGCCACCCTGCCGCTGATCATCCGCGAACCGCTATACGAGCTGAACCCGTCACGGGTCAATGAATACGGGATTCCTGTGACACTGATGGGCGGCTCGGACAGCCCGCCTCCCTTCCCTGCCATTCTGGACGCATTGCAGCAACAGTTTAGCCATGCGACGCGCCATACGTTAACGCCGGCTTCGCATGGCCTGAACCTGGCCCTGCCTCATGCCTTTAACCAGATCATTCTTCAGGAACTCATTCCAAAAACGCCTGCCCAGTAATCGCATGCACTCTCCCGCACCCAGAATACGCCGTTCCGTCCAGCGAAAAACCAGACAGGCTTTGCGCCTGTCCAAAAAATCCTTACAGCTGCTCCTGATGCTTTGCGGAGCAGCGCTGGTCGCGCTGGTTTCCATTGGCTTTGCAATGATGGCCGATTACGCGCTGGAGAAAAATCGTGAATGGACCCACGCCTACCCCTATCTGATCTGGTTGGTCATGCCGCTGGCCTTTGTGTTGTTGCGATGGTGTGTCATGCGCTTTGCCCCTTATTCGGCCGGCAGCGGCATTCCGCAAGTTATCGCCAGCCTGTCACTGCATCGCGACTCGCCAGGCAAACTGCGGCTGGTTTCGCTGGCGCAGGCGATCTGGAAAATTCCGCTCACATTCCTGGGCCTGTTGGCAGGTGCTTCCATTGGCCGCGAAGGCCCTTCCGTACAAATTGGTGCGGCAGCGATGCTGGCCTGGGGGCAATGGTGCCAGAAAATCGGCCTGCCCCTTAAAGGATTCAATACACGGGAGTGGATTGCAGCGGGCGCCGCCGGCGGACTGGCCGCCGCATTCAATGCACCGCTTTCCGGCGTGATTTTTGCCATCGAAGAGATCGGCAAAGGGCTGGACCTGCGTTGGCAGCGGCTGATATTGCTGGGGGTATTGGCAGCGGGTTTTATTGTCGTTGCGCTCACTGGCGACAATCCGTATTTCGGCACCTTTCATTCGTCGCCGCTACACGAAAAAATGCTTCTCTGGGCATTGCTGTGCGCCTCTGTCTGCGGTGTCGCCGGCGGCATTTTTGCGCGCCTGCTAAGCAAGGGACTGGCCGGCTGCGTGCCGTCGGCCCTGCGACATCACGTGCACAATCACCCGTTATGGGTGGCCGCGCTGATGGGCCTGGTCGTGGCGTTTCTGGGCTATCTGACAGCAGGCGGCGTGTTCGGCACCAGCTACGATGTCGCTAAAAATGCCCTGATGATGTTACCGCAGGATTCAGAGCATTTCAGCATTACCAAACTGCTGGCCACCGTAGCCTCATACTGGGCCGGCATTCCCGGCGGCATTTTTACACCGGCCCTGACAACCGGCGCCGGCATCGGCGTGGAGCTGGCCCATTCTGTGAACATGCAGGAGGCCCAAAGTGTATTTGTCCTGATTTGCATGGCGGCTTTTCTTGCAGCGTCTACGCAATCGCCTGTCACCGCCTCTGTCATCGTCATGGAGATGTCGGGCAGCCAGGCCATGCTTTTCTGGATGCTGCTGGCCAGCCTGGTTGCTACGGTCGTATCAAAGCAGATCTGCCCCCAAGCGTTTTATCATTATTCTGCCGGACGCTTCCGGCAATTGGCGCTCAGCGAAGATGCGCGGCAGGCCGCCGCGCCTGCCAAAACAGGTTACTGATCGCTGAACTTGCGGGCAGATGGCGACTTCAGCGTACACTGAACCGGTATTTTCTTGCCGGTGCCCAGCTCGAAATGGACCGTAATCTGTTGCCCTGCTTTCAGGTCCGCCTTGGGCTTTTCCAGCATGGCATGATAGGAACCGGGTTTGAACGGCAAGGATTGGCCGGGTTCGATCGTCACGTCTGGCACCATCTCCATGGCTGACATGCCATTTTTTTCGGTCGTCTCATGCAGCATGCTCATGCCGAAAGCATCGGTTTGTATACCTTTGAGCACCACCGGTTCCGACTTGTCCTCGTTGTTCAGCACAAAGAAGCCGCCGGACGGCGCAACCTTGGGCAGCAGGCGGATCCAGCAATCATCAACACGCAAATGATCAGAGCCCTTGACGCTGCTCGGCGCGCGCGCTGAGCTGGAGTGCATCGCGTGGTTGGCATGAGCGCCGCCGTGGCTACCGCCCTGGTGATCGGCCAGGGCCGGTGTACCAAGCAAAGAGGCTGTCGTGGCGCCCAGTACGACACCAGCCAGAACTAATTTTTTCATCATTTTTCCAAACAAATAAATAAAAAGGACATATTACGCCAGACAAAAAGACGGTGGCGCGGATCGGTCTCGGTCATTGCAACCTGAATGATTTAAATCAAACAAAGCCATACACATCAAGCCAATGCGGTCTGTCGCAATCACTTCTGTCGCTCATCACTAATGATATCACTGTAGCGCTCGACATCCTGCTCATGCGCCTGGTCGATGTCACGCTCCTGCAATGCCTGCACGTACCATTGCTGCATACCCGGCAAGGCCAGCATGTGCGATACATAATCGGCAGCAGCCCCCTGCATTGGCAAATCATAGGTCTGGATGCGGAACACGACCGGCGCATACATGGCATCGACGGCAGTAAACGCCGCCCCGCCCAGAAAGGGTCCGCCAAAACGCGACAAGCCTTGGTTAAACAGCGTATTAATTCGCTCAATGTCTGCCTGCAACTGGGGCGTCACGGTTTGCGGTCTGGCGCGCACCGCGCAGTTCATGGTGCAGCGTTCGCGTAAATGGGCAAACCCGGAATGCATTTCGCAGGATGCCGCGCGCGCCCAGGCACGCGCGGCACGATCATCGGGCCAAACAGCGGCATGCTCCTCGGCCAGATACTCTGCAATGGCCAGGCTATCCCAGATAACCGTTTGCCCATCCTGCAGCACCGGTACTTTTGCGCTGGGAGAAAAGGCCAGAAACTGTTCTCGTTGCGCCTGCAGATCAGCCTGGAACGGATGCACCTCTTCATCAAAGGCGATACCAAGCTGGCGCAGCAAAATCCAAGGCCGCAACGACCATGAAGAATAGTTTTTATTGGCAATATGAAGGGTATACATGAAACTCAGACTCCCAGACTAAAAAAATGCCGACACGCAACCCACGGGCCGACACACGATACCTGCCTGCGACGCCAGCACATTTATCGCACTCGCGTCGCTTACAAATGATTTACACGCGCCGAATCAGAGCGTAACGGTCGCGCCCAACGCCTTGATGAACTGAGCCATCCACGCCGGATGCGCAGGCCATGCGGGCGCAGTAACCAAATGGCCGTCGGTCACGGCACTGTCCACCGCGATATCCTGATAGTGCCCGCCGGCCAGTGTCACTTCGGCGGCACATGCCGGATACGCAGAACACTTTTTACCTCTGATCACATCGGCCGCAGCCAGGATCTGAGCCCCGTGACAAACGGCTGCTATCGGTTTTTTCGCAGCATCGAACTCGCGTACGATTTCCAGCACGCGCGGCGTATTACGCAAGTATTCCGGAGCCCGGCCGCCAGGGATCACTAACCCGACGTAATCGCCGGTATCCACCTGGGCAAAGTCATGGTTGATGGCAAAATTATGGCCACGCTTTTCCGAGTATGTCTGGTCGCCTTCGAAATCGTGGATGGCCGTTGCGATTTTGTCGCCAGCCTTTTTATCGGGGCAGACAGCATGCACTTCGTAACCGACACCCAGTAGAAACTGGAAAGGCACCATGGTTTCGTAGTCTTCGGCATAATCACCCACTAGCATCAGAATCTTCCTGGACATTGCAGTACTCCTGGTTGTGTGAACGAGCATTCATCATAGCGTGTTCGATGTAAAAAATTATGATATTTTCGTGAACAAACGGTATAAATACCTATTCCATATTACTATTAGCTGACTCTTTTCAACGGCTTGTCTGCACTGCGCGGCGGCCTCATTTGCTTAGCACATTATTTATGAATTTTTCCTCGCTGTTTGGCTGGCTTCACGATAATCAGGCCCTCATGGCCATGTTGCACGATCACTGGAGCTGGGGCATCTGTCTGGTTGCCCTCATTCTGTTCCTGGAAACCGGCCTGGTCGTTATGCCGTTTTTGCCCGGCGATTCCCTGCTCTTTGCGGTCGGCGCCTTCATGGGCATCAGCGGCATCCCTCCATTCTGGTATATGGTCATGCTGTTTGCCGCCGCCGTACTCGGTGACTATGTCAACTACACCATCGGTAGGTCACCCTTGGGACAGACATTGATCCGCAAGGGCTGGGTCAAGCAGAGTCATATTGATAAAACTCATGCCTATTTTGAAAAATATGGCGGCTCAACCATTACTCTGGCGCGCTTTATCCCTATCGTGCGCACCATCGCCCCCTTCCTGGCCGGGCTCTCGGGCATGGATCGGCGCCATTTCGCGTTCTATAACGTATTAGGCGGGTTCCTGTGGATATTCCTGCTGGTGCTGGCAGGTTATTTCCTGGGCCGCATTACCTGGGTGCAACAGAACCTGTCGCTGTTTACCCTTGGCATCGTGATTATTTCCGTATTGCCCATGGCGTGGCACATTTACAAGCTGTGGAAAGAAAGCCGTCAGGAAAAACAGGCCGGCAAATAATCTTTGTGCGCCGATGCGGAAAGTGTCGTGGCGTGACGGCAGGCATCGTACTGCAACCTGGATAATCACGGGTTAAGGGCGGTGCCTTTTCTTTTATTACATTCCGTAATAAGATTCAAAGAAATGGTTGGTTTCCGATGCATGAAAACCGGTCTATCTTCTTGCTTTGTGCTGTAACCCTAAACTGGAGTCTGCTATGTCTGCCCTATTGAAAGCCTCACTTGCTACGCTCGCGCTCGCAGCAACCGTCCCTGGCCTGACCCATGCGGCAACGCTGGATAACGTCAAACAACGCGGTGCCGTGGTGTGTGGCGCCACCACCGGCTTCGCCGGTTTTTCTGCGCCTGATGCCAAAGGCCAGTGGCAGGGCCTGGACGTTGATCTGTGCAAAAGTATTGCCGCCGCCGTTTTTGGCGATGCCAGCAAATTCAAAATCGTACCGCTGAACTCCCAGCAGCGCTTTACCGCCCTGCAATCGGGCGAAGTGGACGTCCTTACCCGCAACACCACCGTCACGCAACAGCGTGATACCGCACTGGGCCTGATTGCTGCCGGAGTCAATTTTTATGACGGACAGGGCTTTCTGGTGTCCAAGAAACTGGGTGTAAAAAGCGCCAAGGATCTCAATGGCGCAACCATTTGCCTGCAAACCGGCACATCAAATGAGAATACGCTGGCAGACTGGGCCCGCGCCAACAAAGTAGAATACAAACCGGTCGTGTTCGATCAGTTCAACGAGGTGGTCAATGCCTTTGCAACCAACCGTTGCGACGTCTTCTCTACCGATGCCTCGGGTCTGGCGTCCATCCGCATTTCCAAACTGTCCTCCCCCGACGATTACGAAGTGCTGCCGGAAATCATTTCCAAGGAACCGCTGGGACCCTTTGTGCGCCAGGGCGACGATGCCTGGCTCAATATCGTCAAATGGGTCTTTCAGGCTACCGTCAATGCCGAGGAACTGGGTGTGACCACGGCCAATGTCGACGAACAGCTCAAAAGCACCAACCCCAATATCCAGCGCCTGCTGGGCGCCACGCCGGGCGCGGGCAAAAACCTGGGGCTGGACGAGAAATGGGCCTACAACATCATTAAACAGGTGGGCAACTACGGCGAGAGCTTTGAACGCAATGTCGGCCAGGGCAGCCCGCTGAAGATCAAGCGAGGCTTGAACGCCTTATGGACCGAAGGCGGCCTGCAGTACGGGTTGCCTATTCGCTGATTGCGCTTTTTCCATTCGCCGATTTATCCAAAAGGGCCCGCCATAGACGCGGGCCTTGTCACAACCTGGGCCTGCGCGCAACGCACGGCACCCGCAGCAGGCCGGCAACACCTGGTGCAAACAGGACGACAGCACCAACCACCCCAGGATAATAACGCCACATCTCAGAAAAACACCCGATTAGATATTGAGAATCATTTACAATCACAGCTCTGATCTACTCTTGCCGGATACGCGATGATCCAGATTGAAAACGCTGGTTTTCAAACCTCTTCCAAAACCCTGCTGCATCCGCTCACGACCCAATTCGAACGGGGCAAATTCTACGGACTGATCGGCCACAATGGCTCGGGCAAGTCTACCCTGCTCAAGCTGCTGGCGCGCGAATACACACCGTCCCAAGGCGCTATCCTGCTGGACGATGCCCGTGTAGATACCCTGTCCAATCGCCAGTACGCGCGCAAACTGGCCTATTTGCCGCAATATACCCCGGTCATCCCCGATATGAGCGCCCGCGAGCTGGTCGAACTGGGACGCTATTCATGGAACAGTATCTGGCGCAACAGCAACCCCGAAAACGAATCGGCCGTCGCACGGGCCATCGAACTGACCGATACCGAGGCCTTCATGCCGGCGTTGCTCGATTCCCTTTCGGGCGGCGAGCGCCAACGCGTATGGATTGCCATGCTGCTTGCCCAGAACACGCCGTATATCCTGCTGGACGAACCACTGGCGGCACTGGACCTTAAGCATCAGCTTGAAGTGATGCAATTGCTGCAACGGCTGGCGAATCAGGAAAACCAGTGCGTGATCGCGGTTATCCACGATATCAACCTGGCCACCCGTTACTGCGATCGACTGCTGGCTCTGCGTGCAGGCAAGCTTATCTACGCCGAGCCGGCCGCTGCCCTGCTCGATCAACAAAAGCTGCGGCATATCTACGATGTCGAGCTGCAACTGATTGGTCATCCCGTGCATCCCGGTGTGCAACTAGCCTTCAACTGAGCCGGAGCATGATCATGCCCATTATGTTTCACCGTTGCATGCTCATCTGCGCCTGCCTGCTGGCAAATGCCGCGGCGGCGGCCCCGGCAGCAGGCCAGACTAACCCACCCAAGGAGGCAACGCAGCTTGAGTCTGCGCAGCCCAAAAGCCCAAAGGAGGCGCCGCAACGCGTTGCCGTGCTGGACTGGACCATTGCAGAAACAATGGCCGCCATGGGAATTTTTCCCGCGGCAATCGCGGAAAAAAGCAGCTATGAGGTCTGGAGTCATTCGCCGTCCATGCCGGCAAGCACACTGGATCTTGGCATGCGGGCGCAGCCCAATCCCGACAGAATGATTCGGCTGGCGCCCGAGCTGATTCTGGCCTCGCAAGACTATGCCTTTGTCAAAGGGCTGCTCGAGAGAATCGGTCCCACGACGCTGCTGGACGTCTACACACCGGGCCAGGATATCTATCAAAACCTGAGCGAGTTGGCAACCCGGATCGGCCAGATCACCGGCCAGCCTGACAAGGCTGCCCGCTATATTGCGCAGGTAGATGGCCAACTTGATGCGATCGGCCACCAGCTTGTGCAACACCGTGGCCAGCCGGTGGCGATCATCCAGTTTATCGACGCACGCAATGTCCGGGTGTATGGCAAACCCAGCCTTTTTTCCACCGCGCTGGAAAAAATCGGCATCAGCAATGCCTGGACAGCGGCAGTGAACCAGTGGGGTTTTCAGAGTGCAGACCTGACCCACCTTGCCGCTTTGCCCGAGAACACCACGATCTTCGTCATCAAGCCCTATCCGGCTGACCTGCCCGGGAAGCTGCAGGAAAATGTAATCTGGCAGGCATTGCCGGCAGTACGCAAAAACCGCGTCATTCTTGCCGAGCCCATCTGGACGCTGGGCGGTTTAAGTACCGTGCTGCGCTTTGCGCAGACAGTCCGGGACGGTCTGCTGGCACAGGACGCCAATGCCGGCTCGAACGCGGCTTTCCGTTTCCCCGGGTATAACAAATGAGATATACACTTTCAGCAAGAACACTTGCACTTGTCAGTTGCGCAATCGCCATTGCCCTGATGGCTGCGGTCATCATGCTCAGTGCACCGGGTAGCGACGCATCGTCAGAGGCGCCAATGCAACAACTGGTGTTCTGGCATGGCATCCTGCCCAGAATGACCATGGCGCTGCTTTGCGGCATCTGCCTGGGTCTGGGAGGCTTTATTCTGCAGCAAGTCACGCAGAACACCCTGGCCGCCCCCGATACACTGGCCATCAGCAGCGGTGCGCAGTTCGCGCTGTTACTGGGCATGATGTACTTTCCGCAGGCGCAATTATTCGACTCCACACTGCTGGCCATGGCCGGCAGCATGGTCAGCAGTCTGATCGTCCTGCTCTTTATCCGGCGCGCCGGCAGCGCAGGCAATACCCTGATTCTGATCGGGTTAATGCTCACGCTGCTGCTGACCACGCTAAGCAATATGTACCTGATCCTTAACCCGGACAGGCTCTATGGGCTCATCATCTGGGGCGCCGGCTCCCTCAGCCAGGACTCCTGGCGGCCGACGCTGCGCACCGGCTGGCAAACCCTGTTGTGCCTGCCACTGTCCTGGTTTCTACTGCCATCGCTGCGCGCCTTTTCCCTGCAGGGTACGCTCGCCAAAAGCGTTGGCGTCAATGTCCGTCTGGTGCGCGTCACCGGCTTTGTGCTCGTCTCGTTTCTGATTGCAATCGTGGTAAGCAGTGTCGGCGTCATTGCATTCGTTGGCCTGGCCGCGCCGGTAATCGCCCGGTCTCTGGGCGTGACCGATATACGCAAGCAATGGGGATATGCAATGCTGTTTGGCGCCTTGCTGCTGTCCATTACCGATTCGGCCCTGCAACTGGCAACCTATCGCTGGCCCAACAGCGTCATGACGGGGACAGTAACGGCACTGCTGGGCGTACCAGTGCTGCTGTTTCTGCTCATGAAACAGCGCAGCCATACGCGCCAGGAAGTGGCTCCGCTACATGCGGGCGTGCGCCATCCTGCTGCGCTGCTGCGCAAGCGCATGCTCCTGTTGATTGCACTTGCCATTGGATGTTTTGTGTTCCTGCCACATATCACACACGATGTCGCTGGCAACTGGACGCTGGTCACGCAAATTGATCCGACCATTGCACTGTTCACCGAAAGCCGCACGCAAACTGCGATCTTGTTTGGCATTGCGATCGCCTGCGCCGGTACACTGATCCAGAACATGACCAACAACAGCATGGCCTCGCCCGAATTTCTGGGCGTCACCTCAGGAACCGGACTGGGACTGATCGGGCTGATGATGCTGGTGCCCGCCCCCTCGCCGGTTCTGTATCTGGTCTGCGGCATTGGCGGCGCTTTTGTCAGCCTGCTTTTTGTCATGCTGATCAATGCGCGCAACCAGTTTCAGCCAGACAAAATCCTGCTGACCGGCATGGCGCTCACGCAGCTATTCAGTTCACTGCTGACCCTGACCCTTGCCAGCGGCATGCAGCAAATTCAACAACTGTTGATATGGATATCGGGTGATACCTACATGAGCCTGCTGCAAGATGATCTGCCGATGCGCTTTGCCATTGTCGCATTGCTGGTCATATTGGCCTGCATGACACGACGCCCCTTGAGCCTGCTGCGCCTGGGCGACCCCATTGCCCGCGCCAGTGGCCAGCGCCCCATGCTCACCCGCACCCTGCTGTTTCTGCTGATCGCAGCGCTGACCACGCTGGCATCCATTACCATCGGCCCGACCAGCTTTGTGGGGCTGATTGCGCCGCATCTGGCCCGCGCCATGGGATTTCACGGATTGCGCACGCAAATGCTGGCCTCCTCGACTATTGCCATCGTGATCATGCTGTGCGCCGACCTGCTCGGCAGACACATCATGTTCCCCTATGAAGTGCCCACCGGCTTGATCGCCACCTTCATCGGCGCCGTCTATTTTCTATGGCAATTTACCCGAAGACAGAAGGCGTAATTCCGGTATCATTGCGTGCCATGGACACATTGCCTCCTTTCGTTCTATTTGATGACGCCGTCACCCAGCAGGCCACGCTGCTGGAGACGTTTGTGCGCTCGGACACCATCGCTACCGCGCAACTGGCAAACCTGGATGCCGTGCTGGCGCGCGGCTGGGCGCAGGCGCTGCATCCTGCACTCTTCATACCCTATGAGTTCGGCGTGGCCGGCGCTGGCAAGGCAGCGCAAGGCGCAGGCGCAGCCATGCACATCCACTGGTTTTCACAAGCCACAACGCTATCGGATGAGCAGATAGAGAACTGGCTGACCCGGCAGGCGCACGCGCATGACCCCAGCCGGCAGCCTGCGGGGCTGTGCAATCTGCATTTGCAGCCGGCGTTTGACGGTTATCGGCAGCAGTTCGATCGGTTGCATCAGGCAATAGCGCGTGGCGATTTCTATCAAATCAATTACACGGCGCGACAATATTTCGAGACATATGGTTCGCCACTGGCGCTGTACCGCGCACTGCGTGCAAAGCAACCCGTGCCATACGGCGTGCTGGCCTGGCTGCCGCATCAGCGCATGGCCCCCTGGACAGTATGCCTGTCTCCGGAGCTGTTCATCCGCATTGATGACCATGGCATGATCGGCGCCGAGCCCATGAAGGGAACCCTGGCCTGTCAGCCGGCAGATGACCCCGAGGCGTTGGCCAACCTGCTGCGCAATGACAGCAAGAACCGGGCCGAGAACCTGATGATCGTAGACCTGTTGCGCAACGATTTATCTATTCTTGCGCAACCCAACGGCGTGCAGGTGCAGGAACTGTTCAAGGTGACACGCTTTGGCCAGGTGCTGCAAATGACCACGCCTATTGAATGCCAGGTGCGGCCCGGCATCACCATGGCAGCGGTGATCGGCGCCTTGTTTCCCTGTGGTTCCATTACCGGCGCCCCGAAAAAAATGAGTATGCACTATATCGCAGACAGTGAAATTGCGCCGCGAGACCTGTACACCGGGAGCATCGGCTATCTGCAACCCTCAGGCAATACCATGGGCGCCAAAGGCTGTTTCAATGTTGCGATCCGCACCCTGACGCTGCAGCCGACGAGCGACCAGGCCATCGCCTGTACTGGAGTGATGGGTGTCGGCGGCGGTATTGTCTACGACAGCACGGCACAATCGGAGTATGAGGAAATCCACTGGAAATCTCGTTTTCTGCATGCCCTCCCTGCCGAATTCGCGCTATTTGAAACCATGCTGGTCGAGCAAGGCCATTGTGCATTGCTGGGCAGGCACATTGAGCGCCTGCTTGCCTCTGCCAAAAGCCTGGGCTTTGCCGCCGACCAGACTGCATTGACACGGCAGTTGCAGCAATTCATTGCCGCACAACCACCGCACGCCCGACTGCGCGTGCGCGCCGTACTGAACCAGGACGGCACCTGCGAGATTGCTGCCTTCCCACTGGACACTCCTGTGCCCCTGGGCGAACCCAACCTGCCTTCGGTGAGCATCGCGCCACGCCCATTACCGCGATATGACCCCTTGCGTCGCTTTAAAACCACATGGCGCCAACATTATGACGATGATTTGAAACAGGCAACGATTTCAGGCGATTTCGACGTTCTGTATTTCAATCCTGATGGCGATCTGCTCGAAGGCGCACGCACTTCGGTATTTATTCACTATCGTGGTGCATGGCTGACACCGGCCCTGACCCTGGATATTTTGCCCGGTGTCATGCGCGCGCAGGTATTGGCCAGCCCTGCGCAGTATCTGCAAACCGAGCATATCACCGAGCAACGCATCAGCCTGGCCATGCTGCAAGCGGCCGATGCCATCGTCCTGACCAATGCCCTGCGCGGGTGCATTCCGGTCCGTCTTAAAGCAGTCTGAGATCGCTATAACAAGGCGCCTTCTGTGCTGCCTGCACGTGGCTGGCAACCCCGCTGCAGACATGTACTGCAATGGCTGGCGGGGCAGGAAAATACAACAATCGACAATTTACGTGATATCTTCATACAGACATTTTAGTATTTCATGCAAGAACCGGCCCCTGTGCGACCCTCGCCAGGTGATTACCGGTAGATGCTACTTTACCGTGGGGATACCACATTATGGCTCGCAGCATGAGCTCTATTTTTCTGAAAACCGCCCGCAAAATTGCGCGCCAGCAGAGCAACGCGCTGATCAGGGCCACGCGGTCCAATATGAAACTGGCCGCTTCGGCCTTCAACCACAACCCGCTGTTTCCCCCCTCGCCTGCCGCCGTGTTGCGCCCGGCAAAGAAACCCGTGCCACCGCCGTTTCGTCATGGTTCCTGGACAGAACGGCTATTTAAGGTGCCTGCAACCGTCTCTGTATTTTTTCAGCGACTGAGCTATTTTCTTTACGTGCCGCCATCCCATGACATGAAAGGCAGTGCCATGCTGGTCATGCTCCATGGCTGCAAACAGACCGCTACCGAATTCGCGCAGGGTACGCGAATGAACCAGCATGCAGCCAAATCGGGCATGGTCGTTGTGTATCCACAGCAATCACGCCAGCGTCAGACCTTGCGGTGCTGGCGCTGGTATTTGCCCGAGCCGCAGCATGGCTATGCCGAGGCCGATGCAATTGCCGCGCTGGTGCGCAATTTGATACAGCGCCACAAACTGGACAAGACACGGATCTACCTGGCAGGCATGTCGGCCGGCGCCGGCATGGGCAGCCTGCTTGCCTTGCGCCATCCTCAGCTGTTTGCCGCGGTGGCCCTGCATTCCGGGCCTGTCATGGGCAATGCAAGCAGCTTATCCAGCGGTTTGCAGACCATGCGGCGCGGCACATTGAACGATCCGCTAACAGCGCTCAAGGCCGCCAGCGAAACCCTCACTGCCACCCACGACTTCCTTCCCGCATTGATTCTGCAAGGCCAGCTCGATCGGGTGGTATCGGCCAACAATGGCGAGCAACTGGCACGTCAGTTTGCCTGGCTCAACGGCTTTGATGACGAGGCACAGCCTATAGAAAAGCCAGTGGGTGAACAGACCTCGCGCGAATACACGCAGTTTGATTTCAAACGCGCCCGCAAGAGCATTGTTCGTTTCTGCCAGATCAGAAAAGTGGGACATGCATGGAGCGGTGGCGACAGCCGCCTGGACTTCAACACCTCGGATGGTCCGAATGCTTCAAGCCTGATCATGCAATTTTTCCGGATGCATCAACGCGGCGACAAAGCATCCTAGGGAACAAATCGGCGGACCGGACCGACCACCGCGGCCTGGCCGATGTTGCCCTGAAGGTGGCTTTTAATATGCCCTTGAGTATGTGCGCCGCTGGATGAGGCGAGGTCACGAGCTGGCGCTCCGTACCTGTTTGCAAAAAGACAGCCCCTTGGGTTCAACCCACCTGCCCGGCGTGCCGGCAAACATCAGGAAGGCTACGTCAGGAACACATGAAAGCGAGCCTGCATGCTGTTGTTGGCAAGTGTGACCAGTTCCTCGTCGCTCAACCCGAGCGCTTCTGCAACCGCTACATAGTTATCCAGCAGATAGCCGCCAAAGTAAGCGGGATCATCTGAATTGATCGTCACACACAGCCCCTGATCCAACAGGCGCTTCAGATTATGCTCGCGCATATCGTTGACTACTTTGAGTTTC
The DNA here is from genome assembly GCF_004217095.1 of Advenella incenata. GTDB lineage: Bacteria > Pseudomonadota > Gammaproteobacteria > Burkholderiales > Burkholderiaceae_B > Advenella > Advenella incenata. The sequence continues at coordinate 45,299 of NZ_SHKO01000005.1, forward strand.
AGGTTCGACAAGGGGCAGACGGTAAGCGGTATTTTCCTGGCTGCCAGCGTTTGCAACAAGACCGGATCTTCTTCGCTGCGCACGCCGTGGTCAATGCGAATCACGTTCAGCCGATCCAGTGCGTTGCTCACATAAGCAGCCGGCCCTTCTTCGCCTGCATGAGCAACCAGATAAAAGCCTAGTTGACGGCAACGCGCATACACCCGTTCGAATTTTTCCGGCGGATTGCCCTGCTCGCCCGAATCCAGGCCGATTCCCAGCCACACATCGCTGTATTCTTCGCGCAACGGCAAAGCCTGCTCCAGCGTATCAAAGGCCGCTTGCTCGGACAGATGCCGCAGAAAACTCATGATAAGGCAAGAAGTGATGCCCCACGTTTGCTGGCCTTCGCGCAGCGCTCTCGCAATACCAGCAAACACGGTTGCTATTGGCACGCCACGCTCGGTATGAGTCTGCGGATCGAACATGATTTCTGTATGAACCACGCCCTCCTGCGCTATTCGCGCAAGATAAGCCATGGTCATGTCATAGAAATCGGCTTGCGTGATCAGCACGGCAGCACCGGCGTAGTACAGGTCCAGAAACGATTGCAGGTCGGTGAACTGGTATGCGTCGCGCAGTGCCTGTATGGATGGATACGGCAAGGTTACTGCGTTGCGCTGCGCAAGCCGGAAAATCAATTCGGGCTCCAGTGTGCCTTCAATATGCACATGTAATTCAGCCTTGGGCAGCTTGCGGATAAATTCTAAACGTTCGGCGTTCATCAGGGAATGTCTATTGGGTTCGGATGGCAACAGCGCGCCAGATTGCGCTTGTGATAAGGCGTTATTGTAGCGCGAGCCAGCCGCGCCCGCTCTTTCAGGAGGTCATGCCCACGGCAGACATAATGCCGCGCAGCAGGTAAGCCGCCAGCAGCAATGCCACGGTTCCGGCCAGCCATAAACCGACGAACCATAGCCAGCGGCTGCGTTTGCCGGGCGTGCCGGTGCCAGTGCGTTTGATTTCCCGCTGTGTCATATCGCCCGACTCCAAATGTAATATGCGTCTGTCGCTGCCAGTGTGACGAAAGACGCGGGCAGTCCACTACCTGTCTGCCCGCTGGTCACACCTCTAGTGATATCCCGCATCTGCCGTCACTTTGCCACGGAACACATAATAGGCCCAGGCCGTGTACATGAGAATGAATGGAATAATGAAGAGTGCGCCGACCAGCGCGAACCCCTGGCTTTCAGGCGGACCGGCAGCGTCCCAAATGGATATGTCAGGTGGAATGATATTGGGCCACACGCTGATACCCAGTCCGCTATACCCCAAAAACACCATGCACAGGGTAAAAATAAACGGTTCTGCATGCGGATTATGATTCAGGCTGCGTATCAAGCCCCAGCCGACCAGGACCACCAGAATGGGTACCGGTGCAAACCAGAACAGGTTGGGCAAGGTAAACCAGCGCTCGTAAATAAGCGTATTGCTCATCGGCGTCCAGATACTCAGAATACCGATGATAACCAGCAACACCAGGGTCAGCGGCCTGGCCAGCTCAATCATCCGTTGTTGCAACGGCCCGTCTGTCTTGAGGACAAGCCACGTGCAGCCCAGCAACGCATAGGCAATAATCAGGCCAATGCCGGTAAACACGGAAAACGGCGTGAGCCAGTCCAGCGCCCCGCCGACATAGGCGCGATTCACAACTGTGATGCCATCGATATAGGCCCCCAGGGTCACGCCCTGGAAAAAAGTGGCTAGCACAGACCCACCGATGAAAGCAGCGTCCCACCAGCGGCGACGCGCATCGCTGGCCCGAAAGCGGAACTCAAACGCCACCCCGCGGAAAATCAGCGCAAGCAGCATCAGGATCAGCGGCATGGCAAACGCACTCAGAATCACGGCATAAGCCAGCGGGAAGGCGGCCATCAGGCCGGCTCCACCCAACACCAGCCAGGTCTCGTTACCATCCCAGACCGGGGCGACCGTGTTCATCATCACATCACGGTCTTCGCGGCGAGGCATAAGCGGAAACAGAATCCCGATGCCCAGATCAAAGCCGTCCATAATCACATACATCATGATTCCGAAAAGGATAATCACGGCCCACAAGAGCGAAATATCAATTCCCATGACGGTCTCCCGGTGTTGGTGTACGTGACTCTTCATCGGCATCGGTCGCTGCCGACAACGGCCTTGCCGGTGTACGCCCCTCTCCCGGTCCTCCGCCTTCGATTTCCAGATGCGGGGTGGGTTGCGGTCCCTGAGCCATAATGTGCAGCATATAGACAATCCCCGCACCGAACAGCACGAAGTACACCACGATAAACAAGATCAGCGTAATACCCAGTTCCAGCGGGCTATGCGGCGTGACAGCATCGGCCGTGCGCATGACGTTATAGACAACCCAGGGCTGGCGTCCTATTTCGGTCGTGTACCAGCCCGCCAGTATGGCGATCAGGCCGCTCAATCCCATACAGACCGAAAAACGATGCAGCATCGGGCTGTCGTACAGCCTGTCTTTCCAGCGCGCATACACTGCCCATACGCCAAGCAGCAGCATCAGCATGCCAAGCCCCACCATGATCCTGAATGTCCAGAACACGATCGTGGAGTTGGGCCGGTCTTCGGGCGCGAATTCCTTGAGTGCCGGAATTTTGCCATCCAGGCTGTGCGTCAGGATCAGACTGCCCAGACGCGGCACTTCAACTTTGAAGCGCGTCTCTTCCCGCTCCATATCGGGCCAGCCAAACAGCACCAATGGCACGCCCTCGCCATCCGGCCCGTTTTCCCAATGCCCTTCCATCGCCGCCAGTTTAGCCGGCTGGTGTTCAAGCGTATTCAGACCATGCAAATCGCCAACCAGAATTTGAATCGGTGCAACCACAAGCAGCATCCACATCGCCATGGAATACATCTTCTTGACTGCGGGCTGCACATTCCGCCGCAGCATGTGCCAGGCAGCAACCGCCCCCACGATCAATGCAGTCGCAAGAAATGCCGCAATAACCATGTGGATCAAGCGATAGGGGAAAGAGGGATTGAAAATGACGGCAAACCAGTCAACAGGCACCACACGGCTGTCGATGATCTCGTATCCCTGCGGAGTCTGCATCCAGCTGTTGGATGCCAGAATCCAGGTGGCGGAAATGAGCGTGCCGATTGCAACAAGAATGGTGGAGCACCAATGCAGCTTTGGCCCCACCCTGTGCCAGCCAAACATCATCACACCCAGAAAGCCCGCTTCAAGAAAGAAGGCAGTCAATACTTCGTAGGTAAGTAACGGTCCGGTCACGCCTCCGGCAAAATCGGAAAAGTAACTCCAGTTGGTACCGAACTGGTAAGCCATCACCAGGCCGGACACCACGCCCATGCCGAAGTTGATCGCGAACACGCGCAACCAGAAGTGGTACAGGTCGCGATAAACGGTATTGGCTGTTTTGAGCCATAGGCCTTCGAGCACCGCCATATAACTGGCCAGCCCGATCGTAATGGCAGGGAAAATAATATGAAAAGAGATCGTGAACCCGAACTGTATTCGGGCCAGAGTCAGAGTGTCCAGCTCCATTTGCTGCTCCTGGAGGATTGAAACATACGCACACGGCATGGACCTCTGCTGTCATGGAACCTTTCGCCAGTAACCAGCGAGCCCACATTTGTACTGCATCATATTACAGTTGCGTTATTGTACTTTGCTTTGCAGCCGAACTGAACAAGCCCCGCAATATATAGGACAATATGCCATAGCGCAACGAGTCTGAAATACAACGTGCAGGCATCTGACTATCGACAGGATCGAACCTGCCCCGCAATAGCCTGCGCCAGCACCGCATTGCCGGCAGGCCCGGGATGCAGATGGTCGCCCGAGTCGTAGCGCGCGTCCAGTTTTGTGGCCTCGTGCCGATCCTGCAGCAACTGGTCGGCATCGACTACCGCATCAAAAACACCGACATCACGTATCCATGCGTTAACGGCCAGGCGCAGTCGGTTCTTTTGGTCACTGTAGTAATTGTCCAGCGGCGTGCCGGCCAATGCACCGCGAAACGGGGCAAGCGTCACACCAATAACGCGCAACCCCTTGCTTTTGGCGAGCGCCGCCAACTTGCGATATCCCGCCTGCAATGAGCTTAAAGCAGGCATATGCTGGGTCGGCGCAAAAGCGGTCCCGGGCCAGCTGATGTCATTAATGCCAATAAAGAGCACCAGTGTGGTCACGCCCGGCGCATCAAAAACGTCGTGTGAAATACGCGCCATTGCATGCTCTCCCATTTTGTCGCCAAGCAGACGTGCGCCCGAAATGCCGGCATTGATCACGCCGATCCCGGCAGAACGCAACGTGTCGGCCATATAGTCGGTCACACGCGTGTTGGAGTCGATCGGCACACCGTTGCCATCCGTAATGGAGTCGCCCAGCACAGCCACGGCACAGGCCGGCGATGCATTTTCAGTGTCGATGCGGGTCAGAAAAACCCGGGCCTGCGTGTGGTGCAGGACCTGATCTGCAACCGAGAGCGGGCTTTGCGTCTGGTTCCCCTTGCGAAACACAGCCTGCTGGCGACCATCCCAGTGAAAAGTCTCCAATGCCGTTTTCGCTTTCACATAGTGGGCGATTTGCAGCTGCTGCAGATCCGCTACCGGCATATCCAGCGGATCAGATATAGCCTGCTGGCCCGGGGCAATGGTTACTGCGGCCCCGCCGCTGAAAGTGGCCGTTTTGGGGGCATCGGTCAATCCGGCGCTCCCGATCTTGCGCCTGACCGTGGTCTGCTCCACGACCAGCGGTGCCGTACCGTAGCGATTGGAGATCACCAGACGCAGGCGCTTGCCACCACGACTGATCATCACGTTGTGGGTAAATGTCGCATCCTGTATCGCTTGCGGGATGCCGGTGGGAAAAGCAAAATCCTTTGCCCAGACCGGTTGCGGGCTCGCCTGCCAGCTTGCTACCCATTGCTGGGCCTGGGCGGTAAAGGCAATCATGCTCAAAAAGCCCGCCAGCAGTATATAGCGTGTTGATTTCAAAGATATCTCCTGTGTATAAACGATGAGTGCAATGGGTAAGGTGCAATAGGTAACGTTGCTTTGACAACCGTGATTTCTTGCCTGCATGCAGTATGCGGCGGCGATGCTTTACAATCCAGACACCAGCAATCACAACATTTGTGAATCAAATTCATATGTCATCTGCACCCAAGGGCAACAAGCTTGTCGAAATGGAATTGTTTGTGGCCACCATCGAGTCGGGCAGTTTCTCGCTGGCCGCCCGCCACTTCTGCATGAGCCCTTCGGCGGTATCCAAGGCGGTTGCCAGGCTGGAGGCGCGTCTGCGGGTGACGCTGCTGAACCGTTCCACGCGCAAGCTATCGCTTACGCCTGCCGGCGAATCATTTTTTTACCGCAGCAAGTGCCTGCTCTCGGAGCTGGATGACATTGAAGCGGGCATGACGCAGGATGCCCTGCCCTCGGGTCCGCTGCGCATCAACACCAACGTGCCTTTCGGTGAAATAATCCTGTTGCCGCTGGTGCCTTTATTTCAAACGCAATTTCCAGACATCACGCTGAATATTGATCTGACAGACGACATAGTCGATATGTACGACGCGCGCGTGGACGTTGCCATTCGCGCCGGCCAGTTGAAGGACTCCGATCTTTACGCACGCAAACTGGGGCAATCGCCCCGGGTTATCGTTGCAGCTCCCGCCTATCTGCAACAGCATGGCACGCCACAGCAACCCGAAGACTTGACCCGATATCACAAGCTCGATTTAAACCTGTCGCGTTCGTTTCGCGGATGGCGCATGGAAAAAGACGGCCAGGCGCTGCAGGTCAGCATAGATGCGCAAATCAAGGTCAACAACGGAATCTCACTTAAGCATCTGGCCATGCAAGGGGCGGGGTTGGCGCGGCTGACCCGGTTCATGGTAGACAAAGAGTTGCAAAGTGGTGCCCTGGTCCAGGTGCTGGATCAGTACAACAGCCAGGAGCTGGAGTCGTTCTACGCGGTCTTCATGGGTAAGCGCGACCTGATGCCACGCCGGGTCGCCGTTTTTCTGGACTTTCTGAGCGAACATACCGTTCTGCGCTAGAGGCAGCAACATCCCTGCCGCGCGCTGCCATAGCCAAACCGGCAATTCGTGAATTCTGCGCACAAATCATTTGCCGCAGACAGGCTGTTTCCCCAGGTTCGGGCAGGCAATAATAAGCCTGCTTTCATCTACCTATCGGAAATTATCATGCCTATTGCTGTTTATGCATTAATGGCCGGCGCTTTTGGAATCGGCGTAACCGAGTTTGTGATCATGGGCTTGTTGCTTGAAGTAGGCAACGACCTGATGATCCCTGTCCAGACTGCCGGCACTTTGATATCAGGCTACGCGCTTGGTGTTGTAGTGGGTGCGCCCATCTTTACCATCGCCACGGGACGACTGCCCCACAAAACCACATTGCTGGTTCTGATGGTCATTTTCATTCTGGGTAACGCGGCCTGTGCCCTTGCACCCAATTACTGGTTCCTGTTGTTCGCCCGGGTGCTCACTTCCTTTGCCCATGGCACGTTTTTCGGCGTCGGCTCGGTTGTCGCAACCCGACTGGTAGCCAAGGACAAACAGGCCTCGGCCATCGCTGTCATGTTTACCGGGTTGACTGCCGCCAATATTCTGGGTGTGCCGTTCGGCACGTTTCTGGGTCAGATGTATGGATGGCGCGCCACGTTCTGGGCCGTCACACTCATTGGCATTCTGTCATTCTTTGTCATTCGTCATTTTGTTCCGGCCGGTACCCGGGCGCAGGGCTCCGATCACAACTGGCGCGCCAGCGTGCGCAGCCTGGCCAATGGCGGCGTGATTGCGGGCTTGATGACAACCGTGTTTGGATTTGCCGGTGTGTTTGCCGTGTTTACGTATATCGCCCCATTGCTCACGCAAATCAGCGGCTTTGATAAAACAGCACTCTCGCCTATTCTCGTTGTGTTTGGCGTCGGGCTGGTCATAGGCAATCTGCTGGGCGGCAGATTTGCAGACAAGTATCTCAAAACCACCGTGATCGTGAGCCTGCTTGCCCTGTCTACGGTGCTCCTGCTCATGCCCTGGGCCTTCCAGAATCAGATTGCTGCCGTGATTGCAGTCGGGCTGTTTGGGGTAGCGGCTTTCAGCACCGTTGCACCATTGCAAATGTGGGTATTGGGAAAAATTACCAATGCCGACCAGAGTCTGGTCTCCAGCCTGAACATTGCCGCCTTCAACCTGGGCAATGCGCTGGGCGCATGGGCCGGCGGCATGGTCATTGCCCAGGACGGGGGCCTGCCATGGATTCCCTATGTGGCGGCATTGATGCCGATCGCCAGCCTGCTGATTGCAGTGGTCGCCATACGCAGGGAAAGAGCGCCGGCCATACCGGTTGCCTGCGCCAGCTGAACAGTCTCGGCTACTGAGGGATGACCAATCGGCGACGACCGATCATCCTTACAGCCGCAGGCAAGCTGCATCCCGTTGCATTTTTCAAGTGTCGGACAACCCTGCAATGATGTGCTCCGTTGTCTCTCGCAGCCATCGATTCAATTGCGAATGCTCGTTCTTCTCGCTCCATACCATCACCATGTTCGCCTGCCTGAGGATCTCGGGCAGGCGAATTTGCGTCAGATCGTAATATTGCTGATACTTGCTGGCGATGCGCTTTGGCATGGTAGTCGCATAGTCTGTTTCCAGCAAAAAATGTGGGGCCAGCCCGAAATTTGATACATAGGCAGTAAAGGGCATCTCACAGTCAATATCGTTGAGCGCCCGGGTAAAGTTTGTCTGCCTGCCATACATATGGGAGAACGCCAGCCATTTGACTTGCGCAAGATCGGCCAAGGTCAATTGGTCACGCAGGGCCAGTGGGTGGGCTGACGAGACCACACAAACCCGCTCATCCTCAAATAGCGTTTTGTGTCGAAACCGGGCACCCGGCGTCTGGAACAATCCGATCGCCAGATCCATGCTGTCTGAATCCAGATCGTCTGGCACAAAATCGCCGTGTACGGGCTGAAAGCGGACCGTGAGGCCCGGCGCTGCCTTCTGCAGGGCCAGGGTCAATGGGGCGGCCAGCAGTAACTCAATATGGGCAGCAGCGCCAACACTGATCACACCGGTAAGAGACGCCGGGCTAAACGGCTGCCCGCTGCCTGCGGCGATTTCCAGTGCGGTCAGGGCCTGATGTGATACACGATACAGATCGATTGCGCGCTCGGTCGGGACCAGCCGTTTTTTTACCACCACGAACAGCGGGTCATCCAGCAGCGCGCGCAAGCGGGCCAATTCGCGACTGACGGCGGGCTGGCTTTTGTGTAGTCTGAGCGCCGACTCGGTCACGCTCAGTGTCTGCATCAGCGAATCGAATGTGAGCAAAAGGCTCAAATTGAGGCGACGCAAAGCCGGGAACGGATTTTTCAGATGTGATGGGTAATTATCCATATCGTTTTTGATATGTAAATCATGATAATAAATCATTATATAAATAATACCGGGATTGTTAGAATGATTCCGGCAATAAGCCCTGAACACTGCCCGATGCATCAGCCTGACTAGGCCGCTTGCGGCCCCGTTCGCCTCCGAGCCCCGCAACAGGGGCATCTGCTGTCCAATTTGAACGATCACAAAGGAACCAGACATGAGACCCATTACAGGCAAAAATGCCATCACAATTGCAACTGCACTTGTTGCCTCGGCGCTTGCCGTCAATCAGGCCAGGGCTGAATCATTTCCTGAGCGCACCATTACCATCATCGTCCCCTTCCCTGCGGGAGGTACGCCCGACATTCTTGCCCGCATCATGGGCGAGAAAGCGTCAGCACAACTAAAACAGACCATTGTCGTGGAAAATAAGGCAGGCGCCGGCGGATCTATAGGTATACAGGCAGCGGCCCGATCAAAAAACGACGGATACACACTTGTGATGTGCGCCTATGGCTGTGCGGTTGCACCCTCTCTGTATAAACCGGCGCCTTATAATATCGAAACGCAATTTGCGCCCGTCGTTATGGTCGGCACCGTTCCCAGCGTGCTGGTAACCAATCCGAAAAACATACCCGCAAAAACCGTGCAGGATTTCGTCAGCTATGCCAAGGCGCATCCCGGAAAAATCAATGCAGCATCATCGGGCATTGGCGGCTCTGCCCATATTGGCATTGAGATGCTCAAGCGCGAGGCCGGTATCCAGATCGCGCACATCCCCTATAAGGGAGCCGGTCAGGTCGCCGGCGACCTGTTGGGCGGCCAGGTCGACATGTACTTCGACAACCTGCCTGCCTCACTGGCAAGCATCAAGGCGGGCCGCCTGAATGCGCTTGCGGTGGCCAGCAAGGAACGCTCTGCTGCGATTCCCGACGTGCCTACCTTTGCCCAGGCGGGTTATCCAAATATGCTGATTACGCCCTGGTTTGGCCTGCTCGCGCCTGCCGGCACGCCACCGGAAAACATAAGCAAGTTGAATGCCGCCTTCAATGCCGCATTCAAAGATTCTGAAATCCAGAAGAAATTCACCGACCTGGGTGTCGATATTGCCGGCGGAACTTCGCAGGCCCTTGCCGACTTCATCACATCTGAAACCAGCAAGATTGCCACGCTGATCAAAGAAAACAATATCACGGCCAAATAGGCCTGCCGCTATCCAAATGCAAGGTGCCCATGAGCATGACAAAGAGAGATACATGAGCCAAGAGTCGCAAAACACCGCAATCGGCCTCAGAGATATGGGTTCGTTTCATATAGGCGGGCGCGCTGTGCAACTGCACGATCAGCCGGAATATGAACGCGTCATGAGCGCTGGCGGCGAACCGGTCCGCATCAATCTGAATGGTACGTATGCGATTGAACAAATGTACGTGCAGTACTTTCTTGCTGAGAAGCCCAACGGCAAGGGCCCGCTAGTATTCTGGCATGGCGGCGGCATGACCGGTGCGGCGTGGGAAACCACGCCGGATGGGCGCCAGGGCTGGGTGAATTATTTCATTCGCCATGGTTGGGATGTTTATGTGTGCGATGCCGTGGAGCGCGGCCGCTCGGGGTTTGCCCCCTGGCCGCAAATTTGGCCTGACAAGCCGGTCTGCCAGACAGTCAATGACGTCTACAGCAGGTTCCGTATCGGAGATCGGGCCGACAGTTATGATCGCGATCCGACACGACGAACGGCTTACCCCAATACACGCTTTCCACTGCACGCCTTTGACCAGTTTGCAAAACAGATGGTCCCGCGCTGGACCCATACCAACGAAGCCATCCTGTCTGCCTTTGAAGCACTGCTGCATCAGCTTGGGGCCGCCAGCATTGTGTGCCACTCCCAGGCCGGGCCGCTTGCCTTGCAACTTGCCGCCAGGCATCCGGACCTGGTCCGGACATTGGTGGCCATCGAGCCGGCCGGCATACCCGATATCACACGCGCAGACTACCGCACGCCCACGTTGATGGTGCTTGGCGACAACATGGATACCGACAGCAGATGGCAGCGGCTCAAGGAAAAAATCCTGACATTTTGCAGTGCCGTCCCCGGCACAACGGTGCTGTCCTTGCCCGAGATCGGGATCAGGGGCAATTCACATGTCATGATGATGGATTACAACAATCAGGACATCGCACAACTTGTCCACGGCTGGCTGGGCCGGCGGATCAGCAAATAAAACCGCCCGGTGGCGGGCGGCGTCTGCTCTTGCTGCGTCGTGTTCAGGCCGAACAAATATGCATGGCATTGTCTGTCGGCCTGCTGACGGGTGCCTTCGGCCGCAGGCGTTTAGAGCAAGCGGCGCAGCGATTCAAAGAACAGCGTAGACTGCAGCCGTTCCTGCTGTATCTGGCTGGCCGCCAGTGCTGCCTTGTGTTCCTCCACCTGCTTTAACGGCAAGCCCGATGAATGCGCCAGCACTTCCACGCGCGCAGCACGCTCCAGATAGTACAAATCATCGTACGCATAAGCGACGCTTTCGCCACAGACTATCGGTCCATGATTTGTCAAAAACGCAACATCGGCGCCATTCATGGCATGTGCAATGCGCTCGCCCTCTGCGTGATCCAGCGCCAGACCGTTATAGGTACGATCCACAGCGATACGGTTGTAGAACCGCATGGCATTTTGCGATAGCAGCGGATCCAGCCCGCCATTCTCGGTCAATGTTAGTGCGGTCGCATAAGGCATATGCGTATGCAGCACGCATTTTTTGCGCGCAATCCGATGTACGGCAGCGTGAATAAACAATGCAGTGGGTTCAATTTCATGTTTGCCCCACAATTTGTTGCCATCGGCATCAACCATGACTATATCCTCGGCCTGTATCTCGGACCACTGGAAGCCGCGCGGATTTAGCAGAAACCAGTCGGCACAGGCGGGCACCTCGGCGCTAAAGTGATTGCACACGCCCTCCGAAAGGTCATGAAAGGCAGCCGCCCGCAAGGCCAGCGCCAGGTCCTGGCGCAACCGGGTTGTCTCCTCCGAGTGATATACGGCTTCATATTGATTCTGGATGGTGTCCATCCCGCTCTCCCTGATGATGTTATTTTGCCAAACGTCAAATACCCCGCCTGCGAATGAAATACAATCATTCACGCAGTATCGCCCACATTAACCAGGCGCGAGGACCGTATGCTTAGTCTAGTGCCAATTGGCTCATTTGTGTTAATTTCGATCTGCTCAGCGATTTGCCACATACTCACAGGGTCTCGCCATGAAAATCACACTGCACTATATATATGATCCCCTTTGCGGCTGGTGTTATGCCGCCGAGCCCCTGCTTGAACGCGTTCTTGCTTCTCCCCTGCGCGAGCAGATTGCATTTGAAATGCATGCAGGCGGGCTGTTCCAGCGCATGACGCTGCCACAAAGCAAACGGGCACAGATCGGCCAGGCCGACGCGCGTATCGGAAGCATGACCGGCCAGATTTTTGGCCAGCCCTATCTGAACGGATTGCTCGCCCGCGACGATACCGTTTATGACTCGCTGCCGCCCATCGCGGCCATCCTGGCGGCAGGCGCAATCTCTGCGGGCAGTGAACCGGCCATGTTGCAGGCCATCCAACATGCACACTATCGTGAAGGCCGCGCCGTCGTCCAGGAAGATGTGCTGGCAGATCTGGCGCAGTCGCTGCAGATTGACCGCGCGTTATTTATCAGGACTTATCACGACATACTGAATGACAATATCCAGGCGCATCTGGACAGCACGCTCACGCTGATGCATTATGCCGGCGCACAAGGCTTCCCGGCCTTTGTAATTCAAAAAGACGATGTCCTGGAAAAACTGCAGCACGAGCGCTACTATGGCGACGCGGCCGGGTTTACTGCACTGGTCGAAGACAAAATCGGCCTTGATCAAGGTGAGCGCGCTTGACCATGATTTCTACCTATTTATATCTGGCCGGCGCGATCGTCATGGAAGTGATTGCCACCTCCTTTCTTAAATCGTCCGAGAGCTTCACACGGCTTGTTCCTTCAATCATCACCATTGTGGGATACGCCGCTGCGTTTTACTTTTTGTCGCTCAGCTTACGGACGATGCCTACCGGCATTGCGTATGCAATATGGTCGGGGGTCGGTATCGTGCTCATCTCCCTGATCAGCTGGATCTGGTTCGGGCAATCTCTTGATGGCGCAGCACTGCTGGGCATCGGCCTGATCATTGCCGGTGTCATTGTCATCAATGTATTTTCCGGCAGCGTCTCGCATTAAGGGTGTGAAGAGGGTTTTTCCTACAGTTATTGGAACTGAGCGGCACCGATGATCCATTCCGGCATCATTTGTGCCATCTGGTCAACCAACTGTCATTTTTGAGGATTATGCTGGTGCCTTTACCCGACGACAGGAACCTTCATGCCACTTACTCCCGAAGACATTCAATCGCTGTACGAGCAATATGGCGCCTCTTTGTACGACGGCGAGGCGGTCACGCAACTGGAACATGCCCTGCAAGCGGCCTGTCTTGCCGAGGCTGAGAATGCCCCGGACTCGCTGGTTGCTGCGGCCCTGTTGCATGATCTGGGCCACATTCTGGAAGCACGCAATCAGGAACGTGATAATGCGTTCCCGGGCGTAGACCATCGCCATCAATTGGCCGCCGTACCCTTTTTGCAGCCGGGATTTCCGGACGCGGTTATCGAACCGGTCAAGATGCACGTCGATGCCAAGCGCTGCCTGTGCGCCATTGATCCAGACTATTTCGGGACGCTATCACCCGCTTCAGTGCACAGCCTGGGTTTGCAGGGCGGCCCGTTCAGCCAGGTCCAGGTTGAACAATTCCAGCAACGCCCTCACGCCCAGGACGCGCTGCGTCTGCGCCGCTGGGACGATCTGGCCAAGGTGCCGCAACGCACAACGCCCGATCTTGCGCATTTCATGCGCTACGTGAAAAAGGTGTACCAGCCTGATGCTATCTCCCTCACGACGTAACGCCCACTGCGCTGGCCGTCCTGACCAGCGACAGCGCTAGTGCCTCTGCTGCCGTCCGCTGCTCTTCGCTTTGCAATTGACCAGCGTCATCAAATGCGTTGGCGGCAAAGGGGATGGTCATGACGGACGGCAATACCAACATGCCCAATCCTGACAACACCGTGCGCAAATGCAGCAGACCCAGCCTGGTTCCGGACGGGCCTGTGGTTGCGCCACCAATGGCTGCGACCTTGCCAATATAAGGCAATTTGCCAGGCTCGTCGCCGTCTGCGCGCGATACCCAGTCCAGCGTATTTTTCAGCAAAGCCGAGATGGAGGAATTTTCTTCCGGAGAGGCGAAGAACACGCCATGATGCGACTTGAACAGCGCTCGCAGTTGACGCGCAGATTCAGGCAAACCAAACTGCGCTTCGTCATCGCCATGATAGATGGCCATCGGGTAGTCAGCCAGACTGATCAATGTTGCAGCGCCCCCGGCCTGGTCTACCACCCGCGCCATATGACGGGCCAGACGGGTATTGTAGGACTGTCGTCGAGTGCTGCCCGGGAGCAGCAGAATGCGTGGCTTGTCGTTGAGCGGTTTGTCGCTCTCGATTGGCGTCATTGCATATTCCCTGAATGTCACGATGACATTTATCATAACAAAACCAGCTGTCGGTCAGTTTGATTGGCTATGACGCTTGACCTTGTCCCAGGCAAAAAAGCGCCACCGGCTTGTGTGCAGCAGGCAAGGTCAGTTGCCTGGCTAGCGCCTCATCATCTATACCCATCACCAGCACGCCGCCCAGATTTTCGGCCTGCGCTGCCAGATAAAGATTCTGTGCCACGGCGCCAGTCTCTACATCGACATAGCGGGCACCGCGCAAGCCATCGGGCTGCTGGTCAGAAAAATGGCGCAATGCCAGGTCATGGTCTGCACTAATGACGATTACAACAGGCGCGGTCTCGAGCCATTCATCATCGGCAAGGGAAACCGACAGCAAACTGCCCGAAACAGGCACATGGGCCAGCCGGTCAAGACGGTTGCGTTGCGGGTCAAACACATAGCTGCCCGCCTCTACTGCCCGTACCCTGCGCACCAGAACCGTCAAGCCTAGCGGATACAAGGCATGAGCCGATGGCGCACCCCGCTTGCCGTCAACGCTGTTGATCCCCTGTGCGCAGGTCAGGATCCGCATGAGCGCGAGTTCGTCAATCGGCGCGTCGGTAAACTGCCGGACAGAGCGGCGACGCGCAATCAATGAATACAATAGGTCGCGCTCCTGTTCTGTTGTCATCACCGCCATGCAAATACTCCTGTCAAGTACCAAAGATGGATTCAGTGTAGCAATAAGCAGTCCGGCCCAGAAACGCTGACGCATCTGGAGCATGTATCGGTATGTAAAGCACGTTGATCAGTCACGGGCGCGCACAATGGCCAGTGCCTGCATGGCCGCTTTCTGAGCGGATCAGCGGCACAACGCGGAGGCCGGGCATGTAGTCGTTGCGCTGATATTGACCTGCAAAGGGCCTTGCCAAAACTGGACAACGTGTGCGAGAAACAGGTCGCCTGCACGATTTCAGTCTGCTTTCAGCTTGATTCCTTATAATAGTTAGGTAGCTAACTAATTGAACATCATAACTCATTTCCTCAATTCCTATTTTCCATGACTACCAAATCCAATCAGCCGTCAGACGCCACCCGCATGGCTATGAGCCAGGGCTTGCTGCATATGGCACGCGCCTATCGCAGCGCGGCCGATCAATTGCTTGCCGAACTTGGCATGTCCCAGGCCACAGCGTGGCCGATTGTGACCATCCGACGGCTAGGGGAAGGCGTCAGGCAAAAGGATATCGCCGAAGAGCTTGGCATTGAAGCCCCCTCTCTGGTTCGCCTGCTCGATCAGCTTGAGGCCAGCGGCCTGGCCGTACGCAAACTCGACCCAGAAGACGGACGCAGCAAAACGCTGTATCTGACCGATGCGGGCAGACGTATTGCAAATGAAATTGATGAGCGCCTGCTTGGCTTTCGGCGCATGGTCTTCAATGGTGTGTCAAAAGAAGATGCCGATGCCTTTTTGCGTGTGCTCGATACCATCAGGAATAGCACCTGTGCAACTGGCCGCTCTTCCGGTAAGCACTCAGGTAATCACAAATGAAACTGTTTACCCGCGACGAGACGCTGTTTTCATTCAAATGTTATATAAGCGCCATGTTGGCGCTTTATATTTCATACAGCATCGGCCTGCGCAACCCTTTCTGGGCGATGATGACCGCCTATGTCGTCACGACCCAGCCGTGGGCGGGCAGCATCCGCTCCAAGGCCCTGTACAGACTGGCTGGCACGATACTGGGTTCGGCCGCTGCGATTGCCATTATTCCGAACCTGAATCAAAGCCCGCTGCTCACCACTCTGGCCATGTCATTGTGGGTAGGCGGCTGTCTGTATATTTCGCTGCTGGATCGCACGCCCCGCTCCTATGTGTTCATGCTGGCCGGATACACTGCCGCACTTATTGGATTCCCCGCGGTCGACGATCCGATAGGCCTCTTTGACAAAGGCATTTCCCGCGTTGAGGAGATCAGCCTGGGTATCATGTGTGCCGCACTGGTTCACACGCTTGTGCTACCGCGCAGTATTGCACCCGTGGTAATGAGCGGACTGGACCAGACCCTGGCAGATGCTCGCACCTGGATTGTATCTACGCTGGGTTGCGCCGCCCCCGAAGAAGACCGGCAAAATCGTCGCAAGCTGGCCAATGACATTACGCAACTGCGTCTGACCGCTTCGCATATCCCGTTCGACACCAGTAATATCCGCTGGTCTTCACATCTGTTGCGCGCGCTGCTGAACCGAATCATCAGCCTGACGCCGGTCATTTCCTCTGTGGAAGACAGGATCAATGCATTACAACTGGCCGGACGGCCATTACCACCTGCAACGCACGAGGTAATGAAGCACATCAGCGACTGGATAGCCTCGGGCAAGCAGGCCAACGCCGAACAGCTCAAATCGATGCATAGCGCAATTGACACGATCACGCCTGCTATTGAACCCGATATGAAATGGCATACGCTGTTGTCTGCCAGCCTGGCTACACGCCTGCACGAACTGGTCAACACCTACGCCAAATGTCTTCAGATGCGAAATGATCTGGACACAGGCATTCAGAACGCCAGTGACGAGGCCAGCGCCAACCGTCGTAAACCCGACCTGCATATTGATCGCGGCATTGCGCTGCAATCGGCACTGGCTGCCGCAATCGCCATTGGCATTTGCTGTGTCTTCTGGATTATCACGGCATGGCCACAGGGTGGCACCGCAGCCATGATGGCGGCCGTTTTCAGCAGCTTTTTCTCGACACTGGATAATCCGGCTGCGCCCATGCGTGTGTTCCTGCGCTATACGATTTACTCCATTCCCATTTCCGCTTTCTATCTGCTGGTTGCACTGCCATCCGTGCACACATTTGAAATGCTGGCAATGGTTATTTTTCCAGTGGTCTTCGTACTGTCGGCGCTGGCCATACGCCCTGCCTACGCGCTCAAGGCAATGGCTTTGCTATTTGGCGTACTGGGAACGTTCGCACTGATGGATGTCAACCAGGCAACCCTGGATATCTATTTGAACAGCATCACCGGACAACTGGCTGGCACTGCCGTGGCCGCGCTGGTTGCGACCCTGTTTCGCACAATCAGTGCCGAACGCGCCGTCATTCGCATTCAAAACGCCAATCGGCAGGATCTGGCCACTCTGGCCTCAACACGACGGGTGCTGAGCACGCCACACCTGACTTCGCGCATGCTCGACCGCGTTGGCCTGCTGCAAACCCGCCTGCCTGCCGAGAATCGTACAGCACAGCAGGAAACACCCGATCCACTGCTGGCCTTGCGGGTGGGCAATGATATTGCCGTACTACAAAGCGCGTTGCAATCTCTGCCGCGCGCCGGCCAATCGGTACGCCGGTTGCTCGATAACCTGGCTGCCTTTTTTCGCAAGCCAAGGCAAGCGCCGGATCACGAACTGCTGCAGCAACTGGACGATGCGCTGACAAATGTATTGCTGGCGCCGGCGATCGGCCCGTCACATCACCGCGCCGTTGTTGCCATGGTGGGGCTGCGTCGTGGCCTGTTCCCACAAACGGCGCCTTACCCAATCACTGCAAATATCCAGGAGGCCAGAACATGATCGGAGAAATTGACGTACAGGGCCTTTATATACCGTGGCTGCTGGTACTGGCCCTTGTCACATTTGTGATCGCCAAGGCAGTAAGCACACTGCTCTCTCGCCTGGGGTTTTATCGCCTGGTGTGGCACCCCGCTCTGTTTGACCTGGGGCTGTACGTAATGCTGCTTTTCGCAGTACAGCGTACTTTTCCTTCTCTTTTGAAATTGCTAATGGTTTGACAAATGAAATTACCCACTTCCCGACCGCTGGCCGCCATCGGCCGGTTCCTGCTTACCATGTTTGTTCTGGCACTGGCTGTTTGGGCCGGCTGGCTGCTCTGGCTACACTACGAGGTGGAACCGTGGACGCGCGACGGCCGGGTCAAGGCCAACGTTGTTCAGGTTGCTCCTGATGTCTCGGGCCTGGTCATGAATGTGGCCGTGCATGACAACCAGGACGTCAAGGCGGGAGACTTACTCTTCGAGATCGACCGTGCGCGCTATCGACTGGCTTACGATCAGGCTCAGGCAGTGGTCCAGGCCAATACTGCTGCCCAGGAACAGGCGCAGCGTGACGTAAAACGCAACCGTTCACTGGGAAAACTGGTGGCCGCCGAAATGGTTGAACAAAGCCGCATGCATCTGCATCAGGCACAGGCGGCGCTGGCACAAGCAAAAGTACAACTGGCCAGCGCTGAACTGAACCTGTCTCGCAGCCGCGTGTATGCCGTCACCGATGGCCGGATCACCAATCTGAGCTTGCGCGTCGGCGACTACGTCAACGTCGGCAAACCGGTACTGGCTCTTATTGACAGCGCATCGTTCTATGTAGAAGGCTATTTCGAGGAAGGCAAGCTAGGCAACATTCATATCAATGATCCGGCCACCATCACGTTGATGGGCAACAGCACCGTCATCAAGGGACATGTGCAAAGCATTGCATTGGGTATTGCCGATCGCGAACGCAGCGTCGGCAGCGACCTGCTGCCCAACGTCAACCCCACCTTTAACTGGATCCGGCTGGCGCAGCGCGTACCCGTACGCGTTGCCATTGACGACAAGGATGCAGACATGCTGCTGGTCGCAGGGCAGACGGCAACCGTAAATATCGAGCAAACAAGCCGGGATCATCCATGAGCAATCTCGCGCAACGCCATCACAAGCAATACAACCCTGACAAGGCTGACCGTATGCGCCTGCGCTTGCTTTGAACGCAATCACAGACGCAAACGCAACCCCATCGCGCAAGACCCTTTTTTTTGAAAATCTGATGATGAATTTCCGCTTATCAACCCTCGCCTTTTTGTCCCTGCTGGTGACCGGATGTACCGTTGTGGGCCCCGACTACAAGACGCCGGACAATGCCGTCATACAGCGCCCCTCTGCTCAGAGCGCATTTGTTGGCGCGCGTGCGGGAAGCGTCTATTCTGATGCCCCCTTGCCTGCGCACTGGTGGCGACTCAATCATGATCCGGTCCTGGATCAACTGGTGGGCAAAGCCCTGACAGCCAATGCCGACCTGCGTGCGGCCCAGGCAAATCTGACCCGCGCGCGCGCCGCCGTTGCTGGCGCCCAGGCGCAGCAATCGCCTGTCATCGACGTCAGTGCGTCGGCCAAGTATGGCCACAGCTCCGGGCTGCAGCAACTGCAGCCGGACCTGCGGCCACCCGAGCGCTGGTCATACAGCAGCGGCCTTAATATTGCCTATCAGGCAGACCTGTTCGGACAAATTCATCGTGCAATAGAAGCCTCGCAGCAGGATGCACAAGCGGCAGCTGCAGCCTACGAGGCCACGCGCGTGACAGTCGCTGCCGAAACAGCCAGGGCCTACGCCACGATCTGTGCTGCCGGCATGCAACTGGCTTCGGCGAAAAAATCAGTGCGTATACAACAGGAATCGAGCGATATCGCAAGACAATTGTGGCAGGCAGGACGTGGAACGCAACTGGATGTCACCCGCGCACGCGGTCTGGTTCAGCAGTTGAGCGCCGGCATCCCGACCCTGCAAGCGCAACAACAGGTTGCCTTGTTCCGGTTGGCGACCCTGACTGGCCAGACGCCGTCCTCCATGCCGGCATCACTATTGAAATGCGCCACGCCGCCACGGTTTACCGGCTCGATTCCGGTTGGCAATGGCAAACAGCTATTGCGCCGCCGACCCGATATCCGGGCAGCCGAACGCAAGCTGGCAGCTGCCACCGCAAGAATCGGCGTTGCCATCGGCCAGCTGTATCCGACCATCACACTGGGCCTGGCCAGCGCATCGGCCGGCCCCATGAGCATGCTCGGTGACAAAAGCACCACGAGTCTGAGTATCGGCCCGCTGATATCCTGGACACTGCCCAATACCGGCGCAGCCCAGGCCGCGATCGCCCAGGCCAGGGCAACGGCAGATGCCGAATACGCCCATTTTGATGCGACAGTACTCAATGCCTTGCAGGAAACCGAGAGTGCGCTGGTCACTTATGCCCGCCAACTGGAACGCCACGCCACGCTCAAAGCGGCACGCAATACAGCAGCACAGGCGGCAAGTCAGGCATCGGTCTTGTACCAGGCAGGCAAAACGGATTACCTGCCGGTGCTGGATGCGCAGCGCACCCTGGCCAGTGCCGACAGCGCGCTGGCTACATCACTGGCGCAGTTGGCCGATATGCAGGTGGATGTATTTCTGGCATTGGGCGGCGGCTGGGAATAAGCAAAAGGCGTACTTGTTAGGCAGCGCATAGGGTTTGCATCACGCTTGTATTACGCAGGCAAAAGCCTGGGCGCTTGTTTGCCTTTCTGGCAATGCCAGGCCTGCGTCTACATAGCGGCACGACGGTGCCTGCAGTCACTCAGACAGATCAGGTAGCGACTGCTTGATTCTGGTCAGTTCCTGCCAGGGATCGCTCGCAAGCCGGGCCAGGCGTTGCGGCAGATTGCGGATATGGAAGGCATCTGACGATTTTACGCGCCCCAGCTCTTCCCAGCGCAGCGGTGTGGCCACTGCGGCACCAGGCCGGGCACGCAGCGAATACGAGCAGACACTGGTGGCCCCACGCCCATTGCGCAAATAGTCCACGAAGATCAATCCCTTGCGCTGCTTTTTTGAGGCCGTGGCGATATAGGTGTCCGGATGCGCCCCGGCCAGCGATTCGGCAAAAGCGCGTGCAAACTGTCTTGCTTCCTCCCAGGGCACGGGCGGGTTCAGCGGCGCCACTACATGCAGCCCTTTACCTCCGGTGGTGCGTACAAACGATTGCAGCTGCAGTTGCTCCAGCAGATCGCGCACCTGACGCGCCGCCTTTTTCACCGTGGCCCACGACACTTGCTCAGAAGGGTCAAGATCAAATACCAGACGGTCGCAATCATCCGGGCTGTCGGCCAGCGCACCCCATGGATGAAACTCCAGCGAGTTAAACTGCACCAGTTGCATGACATCTGTCTTGTCCCGCACCATCAGATAGTCCTGCCTGCCACCCTGCTCTTCTTGCAGACTGACCGTACTGACATCCATGCCGGCCGTATGGTGTTTCTGGAAAAAGCAGACTTTTTGCGTGCCATCCGGGCAGCGCAGCACCGATAGCGGCCGTCCGGCTACCCCCGGCAACAACCAGTCCATCACACGTTCGTAATAGTCGGCCACATCCTGCTTGCTGAGCTGCATCTCGGGGTACACCATGCGATCCGGGCTGCTGATATGAACGATATCTTTTTTCATAGGCTCCTCTTTTGCCTGGCTGCCTCGCAGATCGGCAACAGACTTGTCTTCTCTCAATGTCTTGAACGCCGTGTGACGCAGCAATCCCTGGCTGCTGTGTCCACGATAAAACACCTCAACCACGTCGCGTGGCCTGACCCATTTTGCACGCCGCAGATCGGAATCGACGCCTGCAACCGTCACGGTCGGTTCAGCTCCTGCAACCGGTCGCAACGTAGCCGATAACTGACGCAACATCGCGTCGTTCATGCCGGTGCCGACACGCCCAGCAAGCCGCCAGCCTGTCTTGCCCTGGGGCGAAGCCAGCAGCAATGAGCCAATACCCGTGCGGCTGCCCTTCGGTTCAATAAAACCGGCAATGGCAAATTCATCACTGAGTTCCATTTTTATTTTCTGCCAGCTTCTGCTGCGACCGGCATGATACGGGGCATTCACCCGTTTTGAAATAATGCCTTCAAGTTTTTCCGCTGTCACTCGCTCAAACACCTGGGGCCCGGAACCCACCAGATGCGAGCTATATCGCAATCGTGATGGCGCGTCTTGTAATACGGTCTGCAACAATGCCTTGCGATCCTGCAGCGGCACATCGCACAAATCAAACCCTTCCAGATGAATCAGGTCGAACAGCAGGTAACTCAATGGCGCCTGCATTTGCCCAGACAGCGTCGCCTGCAATGCCGAAAAATTGCTGCACACGCCCTCGAGCACGACCAGCTCGCCATCAAAGGCGGCCTGCTGCAGCCCGAGCGACGCCATATCACGAGCGACATCAGGCAGGCGTGCCGTCCAGTCCAGACCATTGCGCGACCATAAGGCCGGGACGCCGTCGACAATCGTGCACAGCAGACGATAGCCGTCCCATTTGACCTCATGCAGCCAATCGTCGCCAACCGGCGCCTTGTCTGCGGTAAGACATAATTGTGGCGCAAATGGTTTGTGCTGTAACGGCTGTCGCTTTGCGCCCTTGAAGGCATCAAGCTGGGCGCGCCAGGCCGCCGTTGCCGGATCCCCCTGGGGTTGCACGCCGGCCGCGGCTTTTTTTGTAGCGCCTTTTTTCGACCCATCTTTTGACGTTGCCGCTTTTGCCGTTACATCTTTTACGGCGTTGCCCCCTGTCGTTTTTTCCGTTGCGCTCTTTTTACCCGCGCCCTTTTTACCCGCACTTGTTTTTCCTGTGATCGCTCTTTTGCCATCCGTGCCAGACGGTGCCGGCTCATCGACAAAGTCATCGGCCTCCCTATCCTGGGCAAAGGCGTCATCCTGTTTGATCAGCAGCCACTGTTGCTGGCGACTGCGGCGATGGCTTCGGATCAGATGCCACCCCCCTTGCAAAATGTCGCCAAACAGTTCAAATTTCAAATGTCCTTTGGCCAGTTGCGCTTCGACCTCTTCATTGGTGCTCCAGATGCCGCTGTCAAATATTTTGACATGTCCTCCACCATATTCCCCTTTGGGAATATCACCCTCGAAATTGGCGTAGCTGACCGGATGATCTTCTACCTCCACCGCCAGGCGCTTGACCGACGGATCCAGGCTGGGGCCTTTGGGCACGGCCCAGCTTTTAAGCACCCCTCCAACCTGCAGACGAAAATCATAATGGCGATGGCTGGCATGATGCAATTGGACGACAAAGATGGGGCGCCCGCCTCCCATTGCGTCTTCCTGCGGCTCCGGAGTACGGTCAAACCTGCGTTTACGCTGATAGTCGGCAAGGCTCATCGGCTCCCCCGGTCTGTCGTGTTGGATAAGTGTGCGCTAGGCCGCCTTTTTGTTGCTGGTCGCACGCTTGCGTGAGCCGGAACCAGACGAACCTGCGCTTTTGTTTGTCGTTGTCTTGGTCGCCGCATTGGTGGTTTTTTTGGCGGCCTTCTTTCCAGTCGCCGCAGATTTGACCGCCTTGCCTGCCGATTTACTACCGGCCGTTTTGCCCTTGCCCTGCGCCGCTTTACCCGCCGATTTTACCGCAGCCTTTTTGCTCGTCTTGCCTGCCGCGCTGTCGCTGCCTTTGGCTGCAGATCCAGACTTGTTCGCCTTGGGCGGTGTCCGCTTGTTGGTTGCCAGGCTTTGCTTGAGCAGCGACATGAAGTCGACCACGTTGGTAGCGGCATTCTCCGGTACCGCGGCATCTTCCAGTTCGTCTTCCGGACGGTGGCTCACCTTGTTGGCTTTCATCCGTTTTTTAATCACATCTGAAAGCCGCTGTCGGAATTCATCCTTGTATTGGTCAGGTTTCCAGTTGGCCTCCATGGACGCGATCAATTGACTGGCCATGTCCATTTCCTGACTGGAAATCCGGTAGTCGCTCAACTTGCCTTCCGGAATCCGGTAGTCTTGCACATCGATCAGTTCCTGCGGATATCGCAGCAGAATCAGCATGAGTGCATCGCCTTGCGGCATGACGGCACACAGATATTCGCGCGTACGTATGACCACACGTCCTATTCCGATTTTGCCGGCATCACGCAGCGTTTCGCGCAACAGCACGTAACCCTTTTCCGCCTTTTTCCCCGGCACCAGCACATAGGGTTTTTCAAAGTAAGCCGGTCCGATTTGGCTGGCCTCTATAAAGGCCTCTACATCTACCGACTCTTTGCTTTGCGGTGCGGCATCGCGAATATCGTCGGGTTCAAGCACCACATAATTGCCTTTGCTATATTCAAACGCCTTGACGATGTCTTTCCACGGCACCTCTTCGCCCGTGTCGGCGTTGACCCGCTCGTATCGTACCGGCGCCTTGTCACGCGAGTCCAGCATCCGAAAATGCAGGTCAATGCGTCGCTCCCCGGGCATCAGCGCCACAGGTATATTCAACAGTCCAAAAGAAAGCGTACCATTCCAGATCGGGCGTGCCATATCATGTCCTTATTCAAGGTCATCAATGCGCCAAACGCAGCGCGAGTCCTGCAACAATGTGAAGCGGCGCCTAGGCCGCCTCAATATCAAATGCAATGAAACGGGTGGTGTTGTCTGATCGTTCAGGCCGACGTGACCTTTTGACCCAAAGCGTCGATAAGCGGTGTGCCGTCATCGCGATTGAGGGCGCCTTTTTGCGGCAGCGGCAAAATATCCAGCACCAGCTCTGACGGGCGGCACAGGCGCGCGCCTTTAGGCGTGATCACAAAGGGGCGATTAATCAGAATCGGGTATTCAATCATGGCATCCAGCAGCCGATCATCGCTCACGGCCGGATCATCCAGTCCGAGTTCCTTGAACAGCATCTCTTTCTGGCGCACTGCGTCGCGTACGCTGATTCCGGCCTTCTCTATGATTGCCGTGAGCTCTTGGCGGGAAGGCGGATTGTGAAGGTATTCTATGATATTGGGCTCGACACCTGTGTTGCGGATGAGCGCCAGCGTCGTGCGTGAAGTACCGCAGCGGGTATTGTGATAAATTGTGATATCCATGAGGGGGACTCCTGTACCGTTGGTGGTCCAATCATAGCATTTAGCAGCTCAAAAGCGTGTAACCAATGGCAGTCGCAGTCGGTACAGGACCATGACAATTGCCAGCCCCGGCCACCACACCAGGGTGACGCGGGACGCGCAATATTTCGCGCAGAAAAAGCGCCAACTGTTGACGCCTTCGGATTGTCGTCCGGGCAACAGGAACGCAGGCGATCAGCCTTTGCTTTGCTGCAATGCCTGTTCCAGGTCCGCGACAATATCGTCGATGTGCTCAATGCCAATGGAAAGCCTGACCATGTCCTGGCTGACCCCGGCCTTCTCCAGCTCCTGCTCGTTGAGCTGGCGGTGGGTGGTCGTGGCCGGGTGGCATGCCAGAGATTTGGCATCGCCAATATTGACCAGGCGCGTGATCAATTGCAGCGCATCAATAAAGCGCGCGCCGGCCTGGGCATCTCCTTTGACGCCAAAGCACAGGATGGCCGAAGGTTTGCCACCCATATATTTGCGGGCCAGTTCGTGTTCCGGATGATCGGGCAGACCCGCATATTTCACCCAGCTGACTTGCTCGTGCTTTTGCAAAAACTGTGCCACCTTCAGCGCATTTTCACAATGGCGCTCGACGCGCAATGCCAGCGTTTCAATACCCTGCAGAATTTGAAAGGCAGCCAGCGGCGCCAATGCGGCCCCAGTATTGCGCAGCGGGCCAACGCGACAACGCCCGATAAAGGCCGCTTCGGCAAATGCGTCGGTATAGACCACGCCATGGTAGGCCGGGTCTGGCTCATTGAGTACCGCAAACCGCTCTTTATGCTCCGCCCAGGGGAACTTGCCGGAATCGACAACGGCCCCGGCAATGGTCGTACCATGGCCGCCCATATATTTGGTCAGCGAATGCACCACAATATCGGCGCCGTGCTCAAAGGGACGGCACAGCGCCGGCGTGGCCACGGTGTTGTCCACGATTAGCGGTACCCCGTGCCGGTGTGCCGCGTCTGCCAGTGCGCGCAAATCAATCAGGTTGCCTGCCGGGTTGCCGATGGATTCGCAGAACACTGCTTTGGTTTTATCATCGATCAACGCCTCCAGTGCCGCAATATCATTGTGCGGAGCCATGCGCACCTCGATTCCCTGGCGTGGAAAGGCGTGGGCAAACAGGTTATAGGTGCCACCATACAGTTTGCTGACCGATACGATATTGTCCCCAGCCTGGGTAATGGTCTGGATGGCATAGGTGATGGCCGCCATTCCCGAAGCCACTGCCAGCGCCGCAATGCCGCCCTCCAGGGCAGCTACACGCTCTTCCAGCACCGCATTGGTCGGATTCATGATACGCGAGTAGATATTGCCGGCAACTTTCAGATCGAACAGATCGGCGCCATGCTGCGTGTTATCAAAGGCAAACGAGGACGTCTGATAAATGGGTACGGCGACTGCCTTGGTGGTAGGTTCCGGCGTGTAACCGGCATGAATGGCCAATGTCTCAAGCTTCATTTCTTCTCCTTTCTGAAAATCATATTTCAGGGTAAATATCAAATACCCTGAATAACATAATAAATATCTGATTCCGCTTTATACCCGACATCACCGGTTCTGTCAGCCTCCCGGTCGATCTTTACTTATGTGTTGGATATATATGCTATTGCCCACTGGCCGATTGCATGGCGTGTTCTCCCTTGCCGTGGCCTGTCGCCAGCCTTGCGCCCTGCGTGCGCCGGCCCTTGCGATACTCATCGGGCGTCGTGCCCATCAGCCGCCGAAACATGCTGATAAATGCCGAGGCACTGCTGTAACCCAGGTCCAGCCCAATCGCTTCCACGGTGTCGCCCCGGTCAAGCCGTGCCAGCGAAGCCAGCACCTTGAGCCGCTGTCGCCATTCGACAAATGACATGCCCAGATCACGCTGGCAACGGCGCATCAGGGTCCTTTCTGTTGTATGACTGATCGCCGCAAACTCGGCGATCGTGCGCGCATCACCCGGATTAGCCTGCAGCGCCAGCAACACGGGTTTGAGCAAAGGGTCGTCCGAAGTGGGCAGGTAGGTCCCGGCACAATCGGCCTGCTCCAGCTGATCCACCAACACCCGTAACAGGCGTTGCTCCTGCAACGTAGCAACAATGGCCGGCGGTTTTCTACCCAGCTCATCGAGCAACGCCCGCATAAATGGGCTCACTGTCAATGCACAGGTGACGCCGGGCAACGTCTGGCACAGCGCTGCGTCCACGTACAGGGAGCAGTGGATGCCCGCATGCCGATTGAACGCGATATGCTCGGTACGGGGCGGTAGCCAAAGACCATATTGGGGCGGCGCCAGATAATGCTGATGGGCCAGTTCGATCTCCATAATGCCACTAAAGGAGTATACAAACTCCCCCCAGTTGTGAAGATGGCGCGGATACACGGTGTCTGCCTGCACGCTCACCGCCCGAAAGACGATCGGCGACGGCAATGTCGTCTCAAACGGAGGGAGACGCAAATGCGTCGCGTTGCTGGGTGAAAAACCGGATTTTTTCATAAGCGTAATCCCATAAAAGCGATATCACGGACCGAAAGGCCAATAACGATAGCGCGCTGACGACAATACCGACACGAGCCCGACGCCTGCCATACCCCTGTACAGCTCGCAATTGCATCTGCAAAACGGTAACTGGATTCTGAAGGAAACAGGTCACCCCTCGCAGGAAAATTGACTTCATACCAATAAATGACTTAATCCCGATATCGATTGTCATATTTACAGTATATGGCGATTATCCGTCAATGAGATAATCCTGTTTCACAATGGGCTTATCTTGAACAGGAACAAAAATGGAACACCGCCGGGCAATTGATCGCAAGGCCACCGGCCTGATGCTGCTTACTTGCGCAATTTGGGGTCTGCAACAGGTCGTACTCAAGGGCGCAGCGCCAGACGTCGCGCCTGTTTTTCAGATTGCTTTGCGCTCCGGTATTTCAGCCATCATGGTGTACATCCTGATCTATGCACGCGGCGACCGCATTGTGCTGTCTGACGGCACCTGGAAACCCGGGATTGCCGCCGGACTGCTCTTTGCCCTGGAGTTCCTGCTGGTTGCCGAGGGGCTGCACCATACCACGGCGTCTCATATGGTCATATTCCTTTACACCGCCCCGGTATTTGCCGCCCTCGGGCTTTACTGGAAGGTGCCAGACGAACGCCTGAGCAGGATCCAGTGGCTGGGCATCGCCATGGCATTTGCCGGCATTGTTGTCACCTTTACGGGCCGTAGTGGCCTGGCTGATACCGGCGGCACCAATCCGCTGCTGGGTGATTTTCTTGGCATCTGCGCAGCCATCGCCTGGGGTGCAACTACCGTCGTCATCCGCACCACCCGCCTGAACAACTGCCCAAGCACGCATACCCTGCTGTACCAACTGATTGCCGGTTTCGCAGTTCTGACCGTGGCCGCCATCCTCATGGACCAGACTTATTTCAATCCTACGCCGCGTGCCTTTGCCGCCATGGCGTTTCAGATACTGGTTGTGTCCTTCGGCAGCCTGCTCCTGTGGTTTTGGCTGTTGCGGCAGTATCTGGCGTCCCGGCTTGGCGTGCTGTCGTTCATGACGCCGCTTTTCGGCATTGCATTTGGCGTATGGCTGCTGGACGAGCCGCTGGAACCCAACTTCGTGGCCGGCGCGCTGATGGTTCTGCTTGGCATATTGCTGGTTAGCGGCTACGAATGGATACAGCAAATTATTGCCCGCCGTCGCAAGTTATCGCATTTATAAGTTGTTTGCCTGGCGCAGATTGATATAAGCTAGGCAGACAACCGCGTCTTTGTCTGCCAGCAGCACCTTATACCGGAGCTACTATATGAGTTTGGAGTTTTTACTGACATCCCTGATCGTGGTGATCTCGCCCGGCACAGGCGTCATTGTCACCGTCGCCGCCGGCCTGTCGCGAGGACGCCGCGCCGCCGTCATCTGCGCGTTCGGCTGCACGTTAGGCATTTTGCCGCACATGTTCGCCGCCATTACGGGTCTGGCCGCATTATTGCATACCAGTGCCCTTGCTTTTGAAATAGTCCGGTACGCGGGCGTCGCCTATCTGCTGTACATGGCAGTAACTACGCTGCGCGAGCATGGCGCGCTGAAAATTGAGACGGGCGCTACGCCCCGCTCCAATATGGACGTCATTCGCTCCGCTATTGCCGTCAATGTGCTCAATCCCAAACTGTCTATATTTTTCTTCGCCTTTTTGCCGCAATTTGTCGGCAACCAGGCGGGCAACCCGCTACCGATCATGCTGGAGCTGTCTGCCGTATTCATGGCAATGACATTTGTCGTTTTTTCCAGCTATGGCCTCTTTGCCGCAGCAGTTCGCCACCACGTGATTTCCCGGCCTTCGGTCATGACCTGGTTGCGCCGCAGCTTTGCCGCCGCCTTCGTTGCGCTGGGCGCCAAACTGGCATTAACCGAAAGATAGCCGCTCGAACGCTCGCAACGTGAGCGCTTTTCAAGCGCACGCCTGCCTGCATCACTGCGGCTTCTGTGTTGGCCGCATTAAATGGGCGTGCCGCATTCACCGCGTTTCGCTGCGGCATTTCGCGCTACAGTTGGCTAAAATACAAATACTAAGGAACGCCAACATGATGCCCGCTAAACCTACGGATACCGCGCCCATTCGCTTCGGCTTTCTGCTGCTGCCGCACTTTACGCTGACCGCATTCTCGGGTCTGCTGGATGTCCTGCGTCTGGCCGGCGACGAAGGCGATTACAGCCAGCCAGTTCGCTGCGCCTGGCATGTGGTGGATGAAACGCTGGCGCCGGTGAGCTCTT
This sequence comes from Advenella incenata, assembly GCF_004217095.1. Classification (GTDB taxonomy): domain Bacteria; phylum Pseudomonadota; class Gammaproteobacteria; order Burkholderiales; family Burkholderiaceae_B; genus Advenella; species Advenella incenata. Next base: position 74,735 of record NZ_SHKO01000005.1, read on the forward strand.
CCAGCGCAATCCAGGTGGTGCCATCGGAAAAACTGGGCGATCCGGCGCGCTTTGATTATCTGGTCGTGGTGGGCGGTTTGCTGCACACCGGCCTGCCGCTCAGCGCCGCACAGAAACTGTTCATACAGCGGGCTGCAGACAAGGACGTTAATCTGGTTGGCGTGTGCACCGGGGTTTTTGCGTTGATGCAGGCCGGCGTCATGCAGGATCACCGCATCTGCGTCAGTTGGTTCCACTACTGGGATTTTGTCGAACAATTCCCGCAAGCCGACCCGAATCTGATTGTTGCCGACCGGCTTTATGTCTGTGATCGCCGCCGCATTACCTGTTCCGGCGGGCGCGCATCCATCGATGTGGCCGCAGATATTCTGAAGCGGCATATGGACCATGCCATCGTGCAAAAGGCCTTGCGAATCCTGCAAATAGATAATGCCAATCCCCATACGACGCCCCAGCCGCTGCCACCGGGCATCGCACCGGACACCCATCCCGTGGTGCGTCGCGCCATGCTGCTGATGGAGCAACATATGGGCCAGGCGCTCACGCTGGATACGCTTGCAGGCAAACTGAATATCTCGGCGCGGCAACTGGAACGGCTGTTCAAGCAATCTTCCGGCATGACCCCACAGGCGTATTCCAGGGGGATTCGCCTGCGCATGGCCGCCTGGATGCTGACTCACTCGACCAAAACCATCGCGGCCGTTGCCAGCGCTTGTGGTTTTGCCGATGCATCACATATGGGACGGGAGTTTCGAAGCACTTTTGAAATATCTCCGGGCCAGTGGCGCAGCCGCGCCCAGTTGCCAGCATCCCTGCTGGCCGCGCAGAACCCGGATCCAGTGGACTATGTGAGCGAAGTATTCCCCGGACGCCAGGACTTTCACTAAACGATTTGCCAAACTCGAAAACCGCGCATTGATGGCGTAATTATTCCAATCAATAGACGGAAAAGTTCTATCTGCAAACCGTTCGATTTGCTCTACTTGCAGTCACTGCGCCCGTTTGATGACGGCGTGACGGGATTGCTACGAGGACATCATGCGCAACCGCTATTCGATTTTCAGTCTGATCCGCAACGGGCTTAGCCATAACGAAAAATGGGGACGTGCCTGGCACAGCCCCGAACCCAAGCGCGAATATGACGTGGTTATTGTTGGCGCAGGCGGTCATGGCCTGGCAACCGCGTACTATCTGGCCAAGGTCCATGGGATCCGCAATATTGCGGTTGTAGAAAAAGGCTGGCTGGGTGGCGGCAACACCGCTCGCAACACCACCATTGTGCGCTCCAACTACTTATGGGACGAATCGGCACAGCTCTATGAAAAAGCCATGAAGCTATGGGAAGGCCTGTCCCAGGAGCTGAACTACAACGTCATGTTCAGCCAGCGTGGCGTGATGAATCTGGCGCATACCTTGCAAGAGGTGCGTGATACCAAGCGACGCATCAATGCCAACTTGTATAACGGCGTTGACGGCCAATGGCTTGACCGCGAACAGATCAGGCAACTGGAGCCGCTGATCAATCTGGACAGCCGCTACCCGGTGCTGGGCGCCTCATTCCAGCCTCGGGGCGGCGTTGCGCGACATGACGCGGTCGCCTGGGGTTTTGCCCGTGCGGCCGATCAACTGGGCGTGGATATCATACAGAACTGCCCGGTGACCAACATCTGTAAAAAGGATGGCGTGGTCCTGGGCGTTGAAACCGGCAAGGGATTCATTGGCGCCAGGAAAGTAGCGGTCGTGGCGGCCGGCCATTCAAGTGTGCTTGCCGATATGGCAGGCATCCGCCTGCCGCTGGAGAGCCATCCATTGCAGGCCCTCGTGTCCGAGCCAGTCAAGCCCGCTATCAATACCGTGGTCATGTCCAACGCGGTGCATGCGTATATCAGCCAGTCCGATAAAGGCGATCTGGTCATTGGCGCCGGCATTGACCAGTACACAGGCTATGGCCAACGTGGCAGTTTTCAGAGTATCGAACAGACCTTGCAGGCCATTGTAGAAATGTTCCCCAGCTTAAGTCGTGTGCGCATGAACCGGCAATGGGCCGGCATTGTCGACATCAGCCCCGATGCCTGCCCCATCATCTCCAAAACGCCGATCAAGGGACTTTATTTCAATTGTGGCTGGGGTACCGGCGGCTTCAAGGCAACCCCGGGCTCGGGCTGGGTTTTTGCCCACACCATCGCCAACGACGAACCTCATTCACTGAACGCACCGTTCTCCATAGACCGTTTCTATACCGGTCATCTCATAGACGAGCACGGCGCCGCTGCCGTTGCGCATTAGGATCATAATCATGCTTGTCATACGATGCCCATGGTGCGGTGAGCGCGCCGAAAGCGAGTTCAATTTCGGCGGCCAGGCCGGTATTGAACGTCCCGCCAATCCCGAAGACCTGTCCGATGAACAATGGGGCGACTACTTGTTCATGCGCAAGAATCCGTTAGGCCTGCACCGCGAGCAATGGGTACACACCCATGGCTGTCGACGCTGGTTTATCGCCGAACGCGACACCCGTCATTATCAGTTCAAATCGGTTGAAAAAATCGGCGCACCGGGCAAGGAGCGGACATGACCCAGTCACACCGCCTGGCCGATGGTGGCCGTATAGATAGAAACAAACCGCTGCGATTTCAATTTAACGGCAAATGGTATGTGGGTTACCAGGGCGACACGCTGGCCTCTGCCCTGCTTGCAAACGGCATACACTTTGTGGCGCGCAGTTTCAAGTATCATCGCCCCCGCGGCATCATGACCGCCGGCGTCGAGGAACCCAATGCCATTGTCCAGCTGGAGAGCGGCCCATATACCGTTCCCAATGCGCGTGCTACCGAAGTCGAACTGTACGAAGGACTGACCGCGGCCAGCGTCAATGCCCGGCCCGACATTGAACACGACCGGTTTGCGTTCATGCAATATCTGTCGCGCTTTATCCCGGCAGGTTTTTACTATAAAACCTTTATGTGGCCGCGCCGCTGGTGGGGAAAATATGAAGAACACATCCGCAATGCTGCTGGCCTGGGCACCGTTCCCAGAGAACACGATCCCGATCGCTACGAGAAAACCTATGCCTATTGTGATGTACTGATTGTTGGCGCAGGGCCCGCCGGGCTTGCCGCCGCGCACACTGCGGCAAGTACGGGCGCACGGGTTATTCTGGTTGATAATCAATCTGAACCGGGCGGCAGCCTGCTGCACACGTTTGCCCCTGTCAACGGCGCACCCGCCAGACAGTGGCTCGCACAAATTACTGGAGAATTGGCCAGTATGCCCGAGGTCCAGCTATTGTCGCGCGCGACCGCCTTCGGCTATCAGGACCACAACCTGGTCACGGTGTGCGAGCGACTGACCGATCATCTGCCGCTACAGCGGCGCAAGGGCGTGCGCGAACGCCTGTGGAAAATCCGCGCGGCGCAGGTGATTTTGGCCACCGGCGCCCATGAACGCCCGATCGCGTTCGGCAACAATGACCTGCCAGGTATTTTGCTGGCCTCGGCGATCAGCACCTATATCTGCCGCTTTGGCGTGCTGCCCGGCCGCCGCGCCGTGGTATTTACCAATAATGACAGCACCTATCAGACTGCGCTGGACCTGCATCGCAGCGGCGCCCAGGTTACTGTGGTTGATGCTCGTGCAGCCGAAGACGCAATCGTGCCACCTTTGCTTGCAGAAAAAGGCATACAGATCCTGTGGCAGGCAGTTGTCAGTCATGCTAATGGCAAACGTCATATCGACAGCGTGGTCGTGCGCAAGCCGGACAATGGTGCCGGCAGTGAGATATCAACACACACACTGCCTTGCGATCTGCTTGCCGTATCCGGTGGATGGAACCCGGTGGTGCATCTGTATGCTCAATCTGGCGGCAAGCCTCGCTGGCAGGAACTTGACGCCTGCTTCGTGCCGGACGATCAGGTGGCCAGGCAGACATCGGTCGGCGCCTGCAACGGTCAGTTTGATCTGGCCGGCGCCCTGGACAGCGGCGTGCGAGCCGGCCACCACGCAGCTGCCGCGCTGGGTCGGCAGTCCGATCACGACATCTCGTGGCACACAGAGCCTATGCCGGCCGGCAACATCCTGCCCTTGTGGACAACGGCCACGGGTCGGGATATAGCGCGCGGCCCCAAGCAATTTGTTGATTTGCAAAATGACGTATCTGTGTCCGACATCTACCTGGCCGTACGCGAAGGCTATCGCAGCGTCGAACATGTCAAACGTTATACCGCCATGGGTTTCGGCACCGACCAGGGCAAGCTGGGCAACATTAACGGCATGGCCGTGCTGGCCGAAGCGCTGGGCCAGACCATACCGGAAACAGGCACGACCACGTTCCGCCCCAACTACACCCCCGTTACTTTCGGCGCCATTGCAGGGCGAGAACTAGGCGAGTATTTCGATCCAATTCGTAAAAGCTGCCTGCATGAGTGGCATGTTGCGCACGGTGCCGTTTTTGAAGATGTGGGAAACTGGAAGCGTGCGCGTTACTATCCCCGGAACAACGAAACCATGGATGCGGCGGTTGCACGAGAATGCCTGGCCGTGCGCAACAGCGTCGGGCTGCTCGATTACAGCACACTGGGAAAAATCGATGTGCGAGGCCCCGATGCTGCGACATTTTTGAATCGCATCTATACCAACTCCTGGTCCAAACTGGAGCCTGGACGCTGCCGCTATGGTCTGATGCTCGATGAAAACGGCATGATTCTGGACGATGGCGTCAATCTGCGGCTGGCCGACCAGCATTTCCTGATTTCGACAACCACCAGTGGCGCCGCCAAAGTAATGAGCTGGATGGAGCGATGGCGGCAAACCGAATGGCCTGAACTGAAAGTCTATCTCACATCACTGACCGATCAGTACGCAACCGCGACGGTTGCCGGCCCTTGCGCCCGCAAGGTGCTGCAGCAAGTATGCCATGACATTGACTTTGACAACCAGGCCTTCCCCTTCATGAGTTTCAGGCACGGCAGTATCGATGGTGTGGCGGTGCGTATCCTGCGCGTCAGCTTTTCGGGTGAGCTGTCCTATGAAGTCTATATGCCGGCTAATTACGGTCGTCATATATGGGAAATGCTGATGCGCGCCGGGGAACCGTTTGACATTACGCCATATGGCACTGAGGCCATGCATGTTCTGCGGGCTGAAAAAGGCTTCATTATTGTCGGGCAGGACACCGATGGTTCGGCCACCCCCGTTGATATGGGCATGAGCGGTATGCTGGCCCAGTCCAAAGATTTTCTGGGCAAGCGCTCGCTCTCGCGCAGCGACACAGCCGGCCCCAATCGCAAGCAGTTTGTCGGCCTGCTCTCGCAAGACAAGCAGACCGTGTTACCTGAAGGCGCGGCCATTCTTAATGAACCTGCTGCGCCAGGCGTAGTGCCGTTGCAGGGGCACGTGACATCAAGCTATCTGAGCCCCACCCTGAAACAGCCGATTGCACTTGCCATGATCAGGAACGGCCTGTCTCGCATGCAACAGCAAGTCTCTGTTGCGTTGCCAGACGGCACATTTGCCCAGGCGCATATCTGCAGCCCGGTATTCTATGATGCCCAAGGAGCACGCCAGCATGTTCAATGAGTCCAGGCAACAAACGCCACTAGCCGGATTGACCGACGGTGCCGGTGCATTTGAACACGGATCACCCGAGTGCGTGACCCTGCTTGAAGTGCCGTTTGTAGAACTGATCAATCTGCGTGGCGATCCTGAGGATGCGGATTTTACCGCCGCCATACAGAACACAATCGGCATCATCTTGCCGACTGATCCCAATACCACCGCAGAAAATGACCACTATTGCGTCATGTGGCTCTCGCCTGACGAATGGATAATCAGGGCAAAAGGACCACAGGCTGACGATCTGCCAACGCGCCTGAACCTTGCTTTGCAGGGTATTTTCTGCGCCGTGACAGATCAGAGCAGCGCCTACAGCGTATTGCAACTGAGCGGCCCGAAAGCCCGCTGCGTTCTGGCCAAAGGCTGCCCGCTGGACCTGCATCCGCGCGTATTTGACACAGGACAATGTGCACAAAGCCATTATTACAAGACCTCAGTGCTGCTGCACCGCCCGAATGACGGGGCAGATCACTGGGAAATGATAGTGCGGCGAAGTTTTGCCGACTATGCCTTGCGGATGCTGATGGACGGGATGTGGGAGTATATAGAGGGGCGCAATTGATGCGCGGGTCGGCCATGAAAGCAGGTCGAGCTAAAACAACGGCTATGCGTGCTGCTTGGAGCAAACACAGATCCAGCGCTGGCATCGTCACTCAATAATCGCATCGTCGCTCCATACCCGCAACCTTAGCACTTCCCCGGCGCTCTCAACTATTTATGCCAAACAGATTCATCTCTATCTGTTGCAAATGCTCAAGCAACCGTTTCCTGGCGAGCTCCGCATCGCGGTCCGTCAGCGCCGCTACAATTTCCCGATGTTGAACCTCATAGCAGTGGCGATTTTCAGGGGTGAGAGAATTGCGCTTGAGCCGTCCCCATTCCCCCTGGGCACGCACCTGGTTTGTCAGATTCAGAACCTGTACAAAAAAAGAATTATGGGTGGCATGAGCCAGCGCCTTATGTAACTGTTCATCCCAATGTTCAAACTCTTCAATCGTCAGCGCTGCCTCGGAGCGCTCAATGCATTCGGCCATGCGCTGAAAATCCACTACAGTGGCGTTCTGAACAATCAGGCCAGGCATCAGGGGCTCGATCAACTGGCGGGCAACCATGAGTTCCGCAGGACTGGTGCTGATCGCCGAAACCTGATCTTGCGGATCAGGATTGGCCAGCAACGCCGCGCGCTCGGTCACAAAGGTGCCGCTGCCGATACTTTGGCTGATCAATTCCTGCTGGCGAAAAAGCGCCAGCACACGCCTTACCGCGCCACGGGAAATATTAAAGCGCTCACTAAGTTCACGCTCCGGTGGCAGTTTCATGCCGGGTTTCAATTTGCCGTCGACGATTTGTCCGGCGAGGTAGTCCGCCAGTTTCTTTCCGCCGAGTAGCCGAATCTGGCCACTGATATTTATTCTGTCTGTCATTGAATCCGTAAATTAGCGTTATCTATCCGTGGAAAACAGGGCAAGACAATTAGACCAATCCAAGCCCATTTTGGTATTTTTATTGTGATAGATTAGCATTTTATCTAACCAATTAATTGGAAAAAATGAAATTTGCCACGTTGAAATATCAAGAAAGCAGCTACCCATGCCTTGTAGATACTGATAAAAACCAATTTTGGCCCGTATCGGATCTTATTGCTGATTTTAGCGGCGATATGAACCAATTGGTATCGCAATATGCGGCGCTGCGAGATCGCCTGGCGCCGGTAGTGCCTGGGCGCGATCTAGCCCAGGCTACCGTCCTTGCCCCGATACCTCGGCCACGCCGCAATCTTTTCTGTGTGGGTCGCAATTATCATGCGCACGCCAGGGAACTGTCTGACACCGTGTTCAGGGACAGCAATAAAAAAGCGGATTCGTGGCCCATTGTATTTACCAAAGTTCCCGAATGCGTTATCGGCCCAGGCGAAACGGTTGTGTTGCCAGGAACCATCTCCAGCCAGATTGATTATGAAGCCGAACTGGCAATCATCATCGGCACGGAAGGCAAAAACATTCCCCGCGAAAACGCCCTGGCCCATGTGTTTGGCTACACCATTGTGAACGATGTGACCGCACGTGATATTCAAATGCGTCACCAGCAATGGGATCTGGGAAAATCGTTCGATACCTTCTGCCCGATGGGTCCGTGGATTGTCACCGCCGATGAACTGGATGCAAACAATACGCGTGTACGGTGCTGGGTGAACGAGCAATTGCGTCAGGACGCCTTCACCACAGATCTGATATTCGATTTGCCCACGCTCATCGAAACATGCTCACGCGGCATCACGCTCTACCCTGGCGATATTATCGCTACCGGCACGCCTGCTGGTGTTGGCATGGGCATGACGCCACCCGAGTATCTGCGTAGCGCAGACGTTGTAAAAATACAGATAGACGGCATTGGTGAACTGAGCAACCCCTTTGGCTGAGCATTTCATTGACGCCAGACAGAAACGGTACAGTCAGACTACATAACGCGAACAACTGGCCGTTTCAGCAGACAACAACATGCAGTGCAGCACACGATAACAAAACAATATTCACAATCGCAATTGGTCACGGCAGGAGACACCACCATGACACCGAAACAAAAAAACGCATTGTCACCCAGTATGATGGCAACTCGTAAGTTCACTTCCCTGTTGCTGGCGCTATCGCTTGCAACCGCATCCCAGGCCCTGGCCCAGTATCCGGAAAGACCCGTTACCATGATCGTGCCATTTCCGCCCGGCGGCGTTGCCGATACTGTAGCCCGCCCGGTGGCAGACGCCATGTCCAAAGCACTGGGGAAATCTGTGGTCATCGAAAACAAGGGCGGTGCGGGCGGCGCTATTGGTATCGGGGCGTCGGCCCACGCAAAGCCGGATGGCTACACCATTCTTTTGAGCCTGTCGTCCATTTCGATTCTGCCCGAAGCAGACAAAATTCTTGGCCGAACGCCTGCCTATCGGCTTGATCAGTTCAAGCCGATAGCAAGAATTACGGCAGATCCTACTGTGCTGGTGGTCAGGGCTGATGCGCCATGGAAGAGCGCCAAGGAGTTTATTGAAGCGGCCAGGAAAGATCCGAAAGGCATCACTTATGGAAGTTCCGGCCTGTATGGAACCATGCACGTTCCAATGGAAATTCTCTCGCAGGCTGCCGGGATCAGTCTTTCACACATTCCCTATACGGGGGCCGGTCCGGCTGTGGCAGGGTTGCTGGGCAACCATGTGCAGGCACTGGCAACCGGCCCGGCCAGCATAGTCCAGCAGGTCAAGGCAGGTAAAGTTCGGGCGCTGGCACACTGGGGAGATAAGCCAATTGCTTCCATGCCGGATGTACCCAGCCTGAAGTCGCTTGGGCACGACGCCACCTTTATCCAATGGTCCGGGGTTTTTGTACCTGCCGACACGCCAGCCGAAGTCACGGAAACATTGAAAACCAGTCTGGATAAGCTCGCTGCCGATCCCGCTTTTGCCAAAACGATCGGCAACACAGGCAGCCCGCTGGACTATCTGCCTGCGCAAGCCTTTGCACAGTACTGGAAACAGGATGCAAAAGGTATTGCTGCAACGGTACAGAAAATGGGAAAAATTGAATAATTGATCGCACGGCAATGGCCTCACACGCCACGCCGTCATACTTTCTTGAGAAACCTGCCAAAGCCAGAAAAAAGGCGACCCGGTTCACTGCGAATTGGGTCACTGATTACCGATCACATGATGCGATCACAGCGCCTGCAAACAATGGGTCTATATTTGGCAGGCGCCGCCATGCAGCCCGTCGCTGCCAGCAGCATGCCTGCTACATAAAATCAGATACGCTTTCTTTGGTATAAAACTCGATATAGTCCAGCAGTTTGTCTGATGCCTGGGCCGCGCGATCCGCATCCCGCTGACCGATGGCTTCGGCAACATTAGCGTGCAACAGGGCCATGGTTTCCAGGTCATTCGATTTTTTGAAATAAAAATACCAGAATCGACGGGACAACCCATGCATCAGGCGCATGGCCCCTTCTGCAAATTCATTCCGGGCCGCCTTCAAGGTCAATTCATTGAGCATTCTGTCGGCTTTCAGGAACTGGTCCACATCGGCCAGCCGGGCAGATTCCTTAAATTGCTGATGCAATTGCACAAAGGCAAGCTGCTCCTGGTCTGTGCAGCGCTTTGCAGACATTCGGCAGACCAGGCGCTCTACTTCCCGGCGCGCCTCGAGCAGTTTCAACTGCTTGCGAATATTGATCTCGGGTATAAACAAGCCGCGCTGAGGCAAAACAATAATCAAGTGCTCGCGCGCCAGTCGCTGCACCGCTTCCCGTACCGGCGTGCGACCTATTTCGGTCAACTCGCACAATTGCTGTTCCGAAACAGAACAGCCCGGCTCCAGGACCAGCATGGTAATGGCTTGCTCAAGCTTTTGATAGGCGATATCGGTCAGTTTAACTTTGGGTTGAAGCGAAACGGGTTCCGAAACAAGGTCTTGATTACTCTGTAGATTCGATGCGTTATTTGAGGCCATGATGTCACGAAAAGGTTGACCGAAAAAAATCGTTTTTCTTCCGGCTATTGTGAAAAATCACACACGTGAGTATTATACAACTAATATATTTGTTGCTCACAACATTTCAATCGACTTGCTTTTTCTGCTCATTCATCAATCACAATACTATGGATACATTGATTCACGGCGCGGGTCCCATCAAAATCATTGCCATACACGGCATACAGGGGACCAACCGCGTCTGGCTACCGCTGGCAGGACAACTGGCTGACCATTGCACATTCATTTTGCCGAATCTGCCTGGACGAGGCGCTCGGAAAGACTGTTCTGAACAGGACATGACGCTTGAGTCGTTTGCAACTGTAATTGAAGACACGGTACACAAGTATATCAATGATGACCAGTCTTATTGCCTGGCCGGCTGGAGCATGGGCGTGAGCGTTGCCCTGGCCTTTGTCGGCCGTACACAGGCAAAACGGCCAGACAAACTGATGTTGCTCTCTGGCGTGCCAGATATCAGCCAAGTGTCCTGGTTTACACAAACAACAGAAGCAAATTTACTTGACGAGATCCGCGAACGCGAACAACGCCTGAAACTGCAGGATGCGGCCGGACACCATGCGGTCATGTGGACCTGGCAAGCCATTGCCAGGCGCTCACTGCGCGACCAATGCAAGTTGGTGACCGCCCCCTGCCTGATTATGAGCGGCACCCGGGATGAAGATTCGCCCTTGCCCCTGGTGGCCCAGTTTGGCGACCTGCTTGCGAACCCCACTTTTCTCACGATAGAAAATGCGGGGCATTCCATTCTGACTGAGCACACCGCTGCCGTCTCAGCCGGATTTACCAACTTTCTCAATCTGGAGTAATGCATGAATGTTGACGACCATCTGTTTTTCTGCGCGCCCTCGCGCCTTATCATCAGAGAGGGGGCCAGACATGAGCTGCCTGCCCTGCTGGCCAAACTGGGCTATCGCAACGGCATACTCGTTACCGATCGCTATTTCGCAGAACAGACGCCATGGGTCAACGAATATGTACAGGCCGCCAGCAAATGCGGGATCAGCACTCACGTCTTTAGCGGCGGCGAGCCGGATCCATCCACAACACTGTGTGATCAGGCGACGCAGCACATTCTGGCTCAGACACAGGGTCAGGCGCCCGATCATGTCATCGCGCTGGGCGGCGGCAGTAATATGGATCTGGCCAAAGCGCTGACACTAACGCTACGCAGCAAAAAACCGGTGGCGCACTACAAAGACGGCATTGGCAACGATGAACCGCTGCCCTTTATCGCCATGCCGACGACCTCGGGCACGGCCTCGGAAGTTACCCCAGGCGCCATACTGATAGACCCCGACAACGCAACAAAAATTGCCTTGATGGATAATCGCTTACGACCATTTATTGCACTTGTCGATCCACAGTTTACCTATACCTGTCCGCCTCGCGTGACCGCCGACGCGGGCATCGACGCACTGATCCACGCCATGGAGTCCTATGTCACGATGGACTCGAACCAGTTTGAGCGCAACAACAATCCGGATCCAGGCTACAGCGGACGCACGCACCTGAGCAAGATGTTCGCTCGCGAGTCCATGGTGCTTTGCGCCCGGCACCTGAAACAGGCCTACCTGAACGGCGCAGACACGCAGGCACGCATAGGCATGAGTTATGCCAGCGTGTTTGCAGGCCTGTCTTATGGCAGCGCAGGATTGAACGCGGTTCATGGCATCGCGTACAGTATTGCCGGACTGACCCATGAAACGCATGGCCGCACCAATGCAGTTATCCTTCCCTACGTTCTGTACGAGTTGCGCGACACACGCATGCAGGAACTCAAAGAAATCGCCGCCATTTTTGGCATAACCGGACAGGGACACAAGCACGAACACGACACGGTTTTACAGCTGGTGCAAACACTTCAGACACTGGTCAGCGAGTTGGGCATTCCAAATAACCTGAAAGATTTTGGCATCAAAGAGGTCGATCTGCCGCGTCTGTATGCAGATGCATTGAGCGTAACCCGCTTGCGCCACGCGTTCCCGGTTCCGGACACCGCTGCATCGTACCTGCGCATTATTGCCAATGCATGGGCTGGCGACTTTTCCGACACGCCGGCCCCTGTTTTGCAGCAAGTGCCGGACAGCCAGGTGGCTTAAGCCTCCGAATAATGTCTGCACGCACCCGCCTGGGTGCCGCTGCGCCGCGCCGCGTTGCCCTTTTACAAAAACCTACACACAGAGCTGCATCGCATATCGGTCAGCCTGAGAATGCCCAACGCACCTGATCGCACCTGATCAGGCCGCAGCCTCCAGCCGGGCCGGCCGACGCGGACAGCTGACGCCTTGCACATGCGCATGATCACCGCCATTGCGACTGTCATTGGCCCGTGTTATTTTTTTCTGACGAACCCGCGTGAACCGGATTGCATTCAATGCCTGATCCAACGCCGGAAAGCGCTTTGTCCTGACCCGTACGGCAATGATTAATGCCTATCGTGGCATCACGATCATGATATATTTCTATTGCATTTCAGTAATATATCAGTTAAATTCAATAAAAATATATCCACAAGGAGACAGGCAATGGCATCAATACCTATTACGCCATCGGATATTTCAGGCCGTATGGAACGGCTCCCGATGACAAGCTATCAAACCAAACTATTCTGTATTATCGCGACCGCATGGTTCTTTGATTCGATGGATCTGGGCGTCATGACTTTCATCCTGGGCTCAATCAAAGCCGAATTCGGCCTGAGTATTGCCCAGACCGGGATTGTGGCCAGCGCCAGTTTTCTTGGCATGCTGATTGGCGCCGCTGTCGCCGGCGTATTGGCCGACCGGTTTGGCCGCAAGCCCGTCTTCCAGGTCAGTATGGTGTTCTGGGGCATTGGCAGTCTGTTCTGTGGACTATCGACCGACGTCAACATGCTGATTGCCAGTCGCATCGTGCTGGGCTTCGGCATGGGAATGGAGTTTCCTGTCGGTCTGTCGATCGTATCGGAAATTGTTCCCTCCAACCGTCGTGGCAGATACCTGGCCATCCTGGAAGGCTTCTGGCCTATCGGCTTCATCTGTTCCGGTGTGCTGAGCTATCTGCTGCTGGAGCCCATCGGCTGGCGCGGTATTTTCTTTGTGCTCGCCGTCCCTGCCGTGTTCGTTTTCTATATCCGTCGGCACGTCCCTGAATCGCCGCGCTGGCTGTCTGACTCAGGGCAAAGTGAAAAAGCCGACAGCGTCATGACCACCATGGAAAATCATGTGCGCAAAACGCTTAACAATAAGGAGTTGCCTCCCATTGTCTCGCTGCCGGCCGCTGCCGCGCAGTCCAATTCAGGCAATAGCTTTTCTGAGTTGTGGAAGGGTGAATACGGACGCCGCACGCTGATGCTGTGGATTCTGTGGTTCTTTGCACTGATGGGCTATTACGGCCTGACCAGCTGGCTTGGCGCATTGCTGCAGCAGGCCGGTTACGAAGTGACCAAATCCGTGCAGTACACCGTCACTATTTCACTGGCAGGCATTCCCGGCTTTATCTTCGCGTCCTGGATCATTGAGAAAATCGGCCGCAAGCCCACGTGTGTTCTGTTGCTGCTGGGCAGCGCCGTTTCGGTATACATCTACGGACACGTGGCAAGCGTCAAGGGTGAACTTCACTACCTGATGTTGTCCGGCATGTTCATGCAATTCTGTCTTTTTGGCATGTGGTCCATTCTGTACGCCTACACCCCTGAGTTGTATCCCACCCGCATCCGTGCCACCGGCGCCGGCTTTGCGTCATCCATCGGTCGGCTAGGCTCGTTCGTGGGTCCCTTTGCCGTGGGCTTTCTTCTGCCAGTCACCGGACAGACTGGCGTGTTTACACTGGGCGCCGCCTCATTCGTCATCGCAGCTGCGGTTGTCGTCTTGCTTGGTGTAGAAACCCGTGGCCGGGCCCTTGAAGACATATCCGGATAAACCCCGGACATTGAATGGCAATTGAGATTTTATTTCAGGAGTAATGATTATGATGACCGAAAGGCAACGAAAATTTCGCGAACAATATAAAAGCGATATCAGCCCCTTGTATAACGGCCTGGTGCACATCGGCGTGATGTATGCGGTTGGCATAGCTGCAGTCATCTATTGCATCTCGCAACTGACCACGGCCAGCTGGGAGTATTTATTGATTATTCCCGTTTTCCTGGCGGGCAACTTTGTGGAATGGGCAATGCATACCTACGTAATGCACAAGCGCATCGATGTCTTTGCCCTGCGCGCGATTTACGAAAGGCATACCCGGCAGCATCATCAGTATTTCACTGATAATGACATTACGATAGATTCAAGCCGTGAATTCAGGATTGTCTTTTTCCCATGGCGGGTATTGCTCACGCTTGGCGTCGGGGGTCTGGTCCTGGGCTATCTGGCGTCAGTCATTATCAATCCCAATGCAGGCTATGTCGTTTTCCTGACAATGGTGCTGCAATATCTGGTTTATGAGACCTTTCATTACTGCTGCCACGTCCATGACAACTGGTTCGTCAGGAACGTGCCCTTTATCAATACCATCCGGCGCCATCACACGGCCCATCACAATATGGGGCTGATGATGCATTACAACATGAACCTGACTTTCCCTATTGCAGACTGGTTCATGAAAACCAGCGATCTTGATCGCGGACTGCTTGGCCACCTGTTCAATGGCTACAGTGAAAAACATATTAAGGAAGAGCTCAAACCGATCATCAGAAAATATCGCAACGATGATGCCAGCGTCAGCCTGGATGGGCCCAACCTCACGTCAGAAGAACAGACCGTGCTGAACCGCGCAATGGCGCGCTGATTTCCGCTGCTTCAGCCCTGCCCCCGATCTGCCGATATCTGTCCCAACGCATCTGATATCGGCAGCGTCGCCGTGCATTAGAACGCCCAACACAAACGCCCTGCTTCCGCTACCGGACTGCAGGGCGTTGCTATTGAGTTTTGCTATTGAGTTTTGCTGTTGGGTTTTGCTGTTGGGTTTTGCTATTGCGTCACCCGAGCCGGCAGGCCTTCACGACGCAGTACCCTGCCCGGGCGTTGTCCACTCGGCTTGCCATCCTCCCACACAACTTTGCCGTTGACCAGCACAGTGCTGATGCCAATGGCAGCGGCCACAGGCTGAGCGAACGTTGCCGCCTCAGCCACCGTCTGTGCATCAAACAGCGTGATATCGGCAAACGCCCCCTGCCGAATCACGCCACGGTCGGTCAGGCCGAACTTGCCTGCAGTCAACCCGCTCATCTTATGCACTGCCTTCTCCAGCGAAAACAGCCCCAGGCCACGGCTGTAATGCCCCAGCACCCGTGGAAAGCTGCCCCATAGTCGGGGATGAGGCTTTTCATCATGCGGCAGGCCATCGGAGCCGATCATCGTGTCATCAAACTGCAGAATGCGCTGTACGTCGGCGTCATCCATCCGATAGTAAATCGCACCGGCGGGCAACAACTTCTCAATGGCCTCTTCGGTGCTTATATTCAATTGGCTTGCGATCTGGTCCAAGTCCATCCCGGCCATCTGCGGCAGGCCTTTTGACCAGGTCACCGTGACCCGTGTCGCATTGGCCACCAGCTTTGGTGACAGGATGGTAGACGACGCATCGTAGGGATAGCAATCAAGACAAATAGGCTGCCTGGTCATATGATCTGCGATATACGCCAGCGTTTCGGCCGAACGACCGTGATTCTGAACGCCAACCACCTTGTGATGGGAAATCACAACGGGCACCCCAACCTGCCGCCCGATCAGGAACGATTCTTCCAGTGACTCGATGACACGATCGCCTTCATCGCGCATATGCGTGCAATAAATACCGCCATAGCGCGCCAGGGGGGCACATACGTCGATCACTTCCTGCGTGGGCGCAGCCACCGCCGGCGGATAGACCAGGCCAGTGGACACCCCAATGGCGCCAGCCTCCATGGCTTCGACCACCAGTTCCTGCATCGCTGATATTTCACTGTCGGTTGCCGCTCTGGTGACGTCATCCATTGTTGCAACGCGCAGGGTCGAATGGCCGACCAGCATGGCGCAGTTGGTGGCGGCCGGGCTGGCGCTCAGTTCGCTAACGTATTGCGCGAAGCTGCGAAACCGGAACCAGCCGCCTTGTTCATCCAGCAGATTCAGGGGCGGTGTTACCGGGTCCGGAATGTCCCGCGGCATTGGCGCCAGAGAAATGCCGCAATTGCCGCCAATCACGGTTGTGATTCCCTGGCTTACCTTGGGCGCCATATCCCCATCTGACAGCATCAGTCTGTCATCGTGGGTATGGGCATCGATGAACCCCGGGCAGACAATCAGCCCGCTGGCATCAATCACTTTATCTGCCGTGGCTTGCGACAAATCGCCGATTTGCGCGATGCGCTCGCCCAGGATGGCAACGTCAGCGGAAAAACGCGCGCTGCCAGTGCCGTCGACCACATCGCCATTTACAATCAAAACATCATAATGTGCACTCATTTCTGGCCTCTAAAATTTTTGGGCATCGTGGGAGAATAGGCATCGCTCACGCCGGCAATTCGGCCTGATCCCCTGCTTCGGACACGGCACGAAAATTCTGGAAATCCCAGTGCCTGCCCGGTGCAGCATCGATCAGCGATCGGGTGTAGGGTTGCGTTGGCGCCGTCAAGACAGTATGGGCCTTGCCCGATTCGACAATTTTTCCCTGTTGCATAACGATGATGGAATCGCAAATCTGCGCAGCGACTCGCAAGTCATGTGTAATAAACAACACACCGACTCCCGTGCGTTCGCGCACTTCATCCAGCAGCGCAAGCACCTGTGCCTGAACCGACACATCCAGCGCAGACACCGCCTCGTCCGCGACCAGGATATCGGGTTCCAGCGCCAGCGCCCTGGCTATGCAGATACGCTGGCGTTGCCCACCGGAAAATTGATGAGGATATCGCTGCAATGCGTCTTTAGTCAGACCCACAAGCTGCATCAATGCAGCCGCCTTGTCCATCGCGGCACCTTTTGATGCGCCGAAATTGAGCAATCCCTCGATGATCGAATCGCCCACGGTCATGCGCGGATTCAGGGAGCGATAGGGATCCTGAAAGACAATCTGGATACGCTGGCGCATGGGCCGCAACTGGCTGCCCGAAAGCTGCGCAATATCCCGGTCCTTGATATGGATCTGACCCGCACTCGGTTGCAGCAGCCTGACGATACAGCGTGCAACGGTGGATTTGCCCGAGCCGGACTCCCCCACAATCCCGACAATTTCCCCACGACTGAGCGTCAGGTTGATATTGTTGGCCGCAGTGATATGGCGTCCGGTTCCCCATAGCCTTTTCTCGGAATAGGTCTTGACCAGACCCGAGACGTCCAGCACCTTCTCCCCGTTGTTCTGCTCACGCTGCTGGGGCACCAGGCTGGGGACCGAGGACACCAGCATGCGACTGTACGCATGTGTGGGGTTTCTTAAGATAGCGTCACGCGTTCCTGTTTCCATGACCTCGCCCTTGTTCATCACCACAATCCGGTCGGCGATTTCTGCAACCACGCCAAAATCATGCGTGATGAACAGCACGGCCATATTGTTTTTTATCTGAAGTTCACGGATCAGCAGCAAAATCTGCTTCTGGGTGGTGACATCCAGCGCCGTGGTCGGTTCATCGGCAATCAGCAGCCGGGGCTGCAGAATCAGCGCCATTGAAATCACAACCCGTTGCCGCTGACCGCCAGACAACTGGTGCGGATACGCGTCGTAGATCCGCTCAGGATCGGGCATATGAACCGACTCGAGCATAAGCAATACCGCCTGACGGCGTTGCTTTGCAGACATAGTGCTATGGATGCGCAGCACCTCGTCAATCTGGCGCCCCACTTTCTGCACAGGATTGAGCGCAGTCATCGGTTCCTGGAAAATCATCGACATGGTGGTGGCTCGCAGCTCGCGCAGGCGCTTTGCACTGGCTTTGAGTACGTCTTCGCCATCGAGCAGGATGCTACCCTTGCACGCCTGCAGACTGTCTTCGCCCAGCAAACCCATCACGGTATAGGAGGATACCGATTTGCCGGACCCCGACTCGCCCACCACACACAGCGTTTCACCCGCAAATACATCAAAACTGATGTTATTGACGACGCGTCTTTCGGGACTTGCGCCGGCAACCCGCACCGACAGATCGCGTACCCGCAGCACCGGTTCGGCTGCATTTTCCGTGCTTTTCATAGTGTCTTGACTCATGATTTTTTCGCCATTCTTGGATCCAGCACATCACGTAATACATCGCCCAGGATATTGACGCAGAGCAACGTCAGTGCGAGCAGGATACCGGGATACAGGATCAGACCCGGCAACAGGCGAAAATACATGCGCCCCTCGGACATCATATTGCCCCACGATGGAATCTCTGGCGGCAGCCCGGCGCCCAGGAAGCTTAAGGTCGCCTCAGTAAGAATGGCGGCAGCAAAAATATAGGTGCCCTGCACAATCAGCGGTGCAATCGTATTGGGAATCATATGACGCCACAAAATAGTCCGCACTCGGGTACCCAGCGAAACAGCTGCCTCTACATAGGGTTCGGCGCGCACCGACAGAATCACGCCACGCACCAGCCGCACCACCCGCGGAATTTCGGGAATCGTAATAGCCACCAGGACCGTGACCAGGCTGCCGCCGGTCAGCGACACCAGGGCAATGGCCAGCAGGATACCGGGAATCGCCATGATGCCGTCCATCACCCGCATGATGATGCCATCGGCAAATCTGAAATAACCCGCAATCACCCCGATGAACAAGCCAGCAATCAGGCTCATCACAGTCGCGCCGATACCAACGATCAGCGAGACGCGGGCGCCATACAATGCACGCGAATAGGTATCGCGTCCGAAAGCATCGGTTCCCAGCCAGTGCGCGGACGACACTTTGGCCAGCCTTTCAGCCGGATTGATGGCCACCGGGTCAACAGTGCCAAGTAACGGCGCGCATACGGCCACAATAATGATAAGCACAAACATTACAAATGCAATCAAGACCGGAATACTGCCGAGCGCCGCGCGCAGTTGGCCGGGCAAAGTCGAATAATGTTCCGCAATGGGCTGCCCTGGGGCCGAAGCCGGCAGCGTTTCTGAAGTGAGTGGGACAGTCATGGTAGTCCTTCAATAACGGATTCGTGGATCGAAAACCGTATACAGCAGATCGACAATCAGATTGATCAGGATATACACGATGGAAAACAGCAGGATCAGTCCCTGGATAACCGGATAGTCGCGAGCGAGCACCGCTTCGACAACCAGCCGCCCCAGGCCAGGCAGGTTGAAAACCGATTCGGTAACCACGACGCCGCTGATCAGGGACGCAATGCCTATGCCGATGACCGTGACAATGGGTACGGCTGCGTTACGCAAGGCGTGCCGCATCAGGACCGCTTTTTCTTTCAGGCCCTTGGCGCGTGCAGTGCGAATATAGTCTTCGCCCATGACTTCGATAATGCTGCTGCGTGTGATGCGAGCGATCAGTGCCACGTAAATAGCGCTTAGCGCCAGCGTGGGCAGAATCAATCGCTGCGCAAAAGGCAGCAGCCCTGCCGACAGCGGCTTGTACCCCTGTACCGGCAGCCAGTCCAGCTGTATAGCGAAAAAATAGA
Organism: Advenella incenata; assembly: GCF_004217095.1. GTDB lineage: Bacteria > Pseudomonadota > Gammaproteobacteria > Burkholderiales > Burkholderiaceae_B > Advenella > Advenella incenata. Next base: position 94,439 of record NZ_SHKO01000005.1, read on the forward strand.
TCAGTAAATAGCCAACGACAAAGGTGGGAATCGAAAACCCCAGCACAGACAGGCTCATGATCAGGCGGTCCAGCAGTTTGCCTTGCCGCCATGCAGCAATGACGCCCAACGGGATGGCAATGACTACCGTCAGCACGATGGTTGACACGGCCAGCGCCAGCGTCGGCCCCATGCGCCCTGCAATCATCTGCAGCACCGGCGTGCCCGACAATAGCGAGACGCCAAGGTCGCCCTGCAGCAACCGTCCGACCCAGACGACAAATTGTGTATAAATCGGCTGATCCAGGCCCATGCTCTGACGGATCTGCTCAAGCTGAGCCGCAGTGGCATCGTCTCCTGCGATGATGGCGGCAGGATCTCCCGGTGTGAGCCGAAGAATGGCAAAGATGACGATGGCAACCATCACGATAACCGGTAGTGTGGCCAGAAGCCGACGGGCGATATAGGTAATCATGGCTGACTCACTTATCCGACTTTTTCAGGTTCCAGAACACGGTAACCGGCGAAGGCAATACATTGGACAGCTTGGTACTGTACGCGGCAGGGATGAGAAATTGGCCCAGTGGCGCAACCACGCCTTCGTCTATCACCAGCTTTTGCAGTTGGGCGGTAATCTTCTTTCGCTCGGCGTCATCTTTGGCTCGTGCAAATTCAAGCCGCAACGCTTCGATTTGCGGCACATCCGGCCAGCCGGCCCAGGCTTTTTTCCCGTTTGAGGCGATCGTCGTATTGCCAAACGGGTCGCCGCTGGTGGCCAGAATGCTATATGTGGAAAAAATGCTCCATCCGCCTTCGGCCGGTGATTTCTGATTGCTTTGCTGGGTCGCAACCGTCTGCCAGTCCATGGTCTTCATATCAACCTTGAAACCGGCCTTGCGCAAGGCATCGCCAATCACGACCGGTTGCGCAGACAGCATGGCAATATCCGTCGGCTGCAAAATCACAACCGGCGTGCCATCGTAATTGGCCTGCTTGAGCAGCGCCTTTGCTTTTTCTATGTTGGCCGGCACAACCATCTCTTTGCCATAGTCATTTTCATATGGGTTGCCACATCCGAAGACAGCGGCACACGGCTTGTAATATTCCGGGTTGCCAACCAACGCCTTAAGGACATTTTCCTGCCCTACCGCGTACATCGCGGCCTGGCGAATGAGCCGGTTATTAAACGGCGCATGCAAATGATTGAACCGGAAGTACGTCCAGGCGCCCAGCTTGTCCAGCACCTCAACCTTGATGTTTTCCTGGTCCTGAACCATGGGCAGCAAATCAAAGGGCACTTGCTGGATAAAATCAATTTCATCATTCATCAAGGCATTGATGGGTGTCATCTGGTCCGGCATGGCAACCCATTGCACACGCTCAACATTAACCACCTTGCCGCCGGCCGTCCAGCTGGCCGGTTCACTGCGCGGCACATAGTCATTATTGCGTTCGTATACGACCCGCAGCCCCGGCCTGAACTCGGACTGGACAAACTTGAACGGTCCGGACCCGATGTATTCGGTAATCGGCTTGGAAGACGGTGTTTCGGCAATGCGCTTGGGCATCATGAACGCTGGACGCGAACTGAGCTTGCCCAGACCTGATAGCAATAATGTGGTGGGTTCCTTCAGGCTGATTTCAAATACTTTGCTGTCGATCACCTTGATATCGGCCACCATCGTCATCAATACCTGACCGGTAGAGTCCTTTTCGGCCCAGCGCTTGATGGAGGCGACACAGTCCTCTGAAGTCACCGGCGCGCCGTCGTGCCATTTGAGCCCCTCGCGCAAGGTAAAGGTGTAGGTCTTGCCATCGGCCGATTCCTTCCAGTCTGCCATCTGCGGCTGGATCTTGAAGCTGGAGTCAGTCCCCAACAATGTGTCGTAAATCATGTAGCCATGGTCGCGTGTCATGAATGCGGTACTGATGACCGGATCCATGACACGCAGTCCTGATTGCATCACTGCTGTGACGGTTTGCGCCTGAACGGCCGGCACGCACGACAAGGCGGCAGCCAGTGCCATACCCAGTGCCATATTTCTCAAAGCGGTCAATTGCTTGGCCTTGTGCATCATGGTATTTCTCCTGTACTCGATATAAGGGGCTGGCGCACTTGACGCAAGGTCAACTGTAGCCAGTACACGTGCTACTGCATCCTGCATTAAGGAGCAAAAAGGTTGTCGGCAATCGTCGTAGGAACGCTGCAAAGCCGGTCCGCAAGCAAGGCGGCGCTGCCTGCGGCAAGCGTAAAGCCAAGCGCGCCCTGGCCTGCATTGATCCAGAGGTTGCGTAGCGGCGCCTGACCAATCAAAGGTTTGCTGTCCGGGCGCGCCGGGCGTAACCCCGCCCATGCCACGGGTTCATCAGCCGGGCGCAGCGCCGGTAAATAGTGCTCGACCGCCTGCTTGAGACTGGCGATACGCCGGGGATCAATGTTGTTCGAGCGATCGCCTATGTCCACCATGCCGGCAACGCGCAAGCGGTTACCCAGTCGCGCGTATACGACTTTGTTGTGCACATCGCTGACACTGACGCGGGGCGCCTCGCTTTGCGCGGTCAATTCGTAAGTGAGGCTGTATCCCTTGAGCGGGTAAATATAGGGATTGAAGCCCGCCTGGCGGGCCAATGCCTGCGCGCCAATACCATTGGCAATGACATAGGCGTCTGCCGTCATATCGCCAGCCTGCGTCTGCAACCGCGTAACGCGGTCATTCTCCTGATGCAGGCGCATGACAGGCGTGTTATAGAGAAATTCAACTTTCTGCCGCCCCTGGCGCAATTTGCGTTCCAGTTCGCCGCACAGCTTCAGGCAATCGCCGGCATCTTCACTACGAGTGAAAATGCCGCCGGCAATCCGCTCCTGAATGCCACGCAATGCAGGCTCCAGTTCCAGGCAACGCTTGCGGTCCAGTGCTACTTGCGTGGAACCCAGCGCTGCCTGATAGTCCATCTGTTTTCTGGCGGCGGCATAAGAGCCGGCATCCTGATACACCAACAGCTTTCCGGAACTGCTGAAGTCAAACGACAACATTTCATCTGCAATGAGCTGGTGCATCATTTGCCTGCTGTACAAGCCCAGCGACAGCAGTTCTGCGGTCGTCTGCTGGCTCTTTTTAGTGCGGCAGGCGGCCAGAAAGGCCATGGCCCAGCGCCATTGCTGCGGATCGGCTCGCAATCGCAATGACAAGGGTGATTGGGCACTAAGCAGCCATGCAGGCAACTTGGGCAGGACCGCCGGCTCGGCCAGTGGCGCCACGAAGCTGTAGCTCAATTGGGCGCCATTGGCCTTGCTGGTCATCTGCCCAGGGCCTGCGCAGGCATCAACAACCGTGACCTGATGTCCTTTTTTTGCAAGATAGTAGGCGCTGGTCATGCCAATAATGCCGGCGCCGATCACAATAATATGCATGCTGGCTCCCGCATCATTGGCTTAACATTGCGCGCTCACGCAATTGATCAATCGTTGCCGATGCAGATATATATTGCAAACTGGTGCGCACCGAAATCACGGCTGGGCCACCTGCGGCGAGGGCGGTGCGCAGCGCCGCATCAATCTGCGAACTGTCATCAACGCGAATACCCAGTGCACCGAAATTGCGCGCCACTGCGGCAAAATCCGGATTACGAAGATCCGTTGCGCTCACCCGTTGCGGAAAATGCTTTTCCTGATGCATGCGGATCGTGCCATAGGCGCCGTTGTCGGAGATCACCAGTATCGGATGCGCACCATACTGGATGGCGGTGGCCAGTTCGTTGCCCGTCATCAGAAACCCGCCATCGCCTACAAAGCAGATGACCTGTCGGTCCGGATAGCGCAAGCTGGCCGCAACGGCAGCCGGCACCCCGTAGCCCATGGCGCCCGAAGAGGGGGCAACCATTTGTCTGCCACCGCCAAAACGCATCAGGCGCTGGACCCACCCGCCAAAATTGCCGGCATCAATCGTAATAATGGCGTCATCGGCCAGCAAACGGTCGGCAGCCTGCACCACACTCGAAAACACGACGCCATCTTCTGCATCGGCGGGCCCGTCCCAGTCTGTCAGCGATTGGGCCACCTGGTGCAGTTGCCGACTCCACACCTGATGGTCGGGATCTATTGTCGCCGGAGCAAAGTCGCACAGATCCACAAGAAACGATACGGGATCGGCCACCAGCCCCACGTCTGTCCGCCGCAACGCTCCCAATGCGGATGCGTCCGGCCAGACATGAATTAACGGTTGCAGCGGTTGCGGCGCGGCAGGAAAACGGTACCCTTGCGTGGTCACATCCCCCAGGCGGGTGCCAACAGCGATGACCAGATCGGCCTGGGCAACCGCCTGCGCCAGCGCGGCCGGCGCGCCATAGGCCAGGTGCCCGGCGAACAGTGGATGATCATTGGCAAGCAGATCGGCATGCCTGACTGCTGTTGCGACCGGCACACCAAAGGCCTGGGCAGTACACTGCAGCGCGGTCTGTCCTGCTTCGTTCTTGAGCAGTCCGCCGGCAATAATCAGTGGCCGGCGCGCCTGTTCAATCATGCTGGCAACTCGTTTGAGCGATAGGTCCGATGCGCCTGCTACCGGCAAAGGAAGACGATACGCCCTTTCGGTGTCGACCATGTCTTCGAGCATATCCTCTGGCAACGCAACCACAACCGGCCCCGGTGTGCCGCTGCACGCATAATGAAACGCCGTGGCAACGCACTCGGCCAGCCGTTGCGCATCATTGACCTCAACAACCCATTTGGCCATGCTGCCGAACACCTGCCCGTAGTCCACCTCCTGGAAGGCTGCCATATGACGATGCGCCCGTTCGACCTGGCCGATAAAGAGCACCAGCGGCACTGCGTCCTGCTGCGCCGTGTGCACGGCAATGGCCGCGTTCATGGCGCCCGGCCCACGACTGACCAGTGCGATACCCGGCCGCCCGGTAAGGCGCGCGTCGGCCACGGCCATGAAGCCGGCGCCCCCTTCATGACGGCAGGTCACCACGTCAATCCCCGCGTGATCCGAGAGCGCATCCAGCGCACTCAAATAGCTCTCTCCGGGCACGCAAAAGACTCGTTCTACATCATGCGCACTTAACACTTCAATCAATACATCCGCTGCTCTTCGCTTCATTGTCTGCTTCCGTCAAAAAATTCTTCGCCCTTGACCCGCTCAAGATCGGCCAATGCCTGTGTTCGCAGATTTTCAGGAAAACCGGCGTCAATGATCTGCTCAAGCGCCGCATAAAGCCGTTGCCAGCCGGCATTCGTGCGTAACGACACACCCAGGAAATGGCTTTCGGTCCTGGATCGCAACATCATGTACAGCACACCCGCCAGCATGATGCTTACCACTGCCGGCACGTCCAGTTCCTGCGTCAGCCCGTCTACCCGATCAATGAACGACCTTGCCGCCTTCTCGCGGCGCTGCGCCAGTTGCTCGGTTACCTCATTCTGTTCAATCAGCTCCCAGCGCCGGATTTCCCGCAAGCTTTCGCTGCCTGCGAGCGCTTCGATCTGGGCATGCAGCATCGACAAAATCAAGACGGCAGGCGTCTGCTGGCTGGACTCTTCATCCTTGATCAGCCCGGCGCGTGCCGTCCAGAAATCCTGTTCCTGCATCCAGGCAAGCAACAATCCCGGCATACCATCAAAGTAGCGATAGATCAGTTCCTTGCTCACGCCTGCCCGTTTGGCCACTGCGTTAACGCCCACGCCCACCATCCCGGTTTCATTGATCTGTTCTTCCAGCGCGTTCAAAAGCTTTCTCTCGGTGTTCTCACGACGCGACATGCACTGCCCTTCTCATGACGACTGTGGCCGAGGCGGGGTCCAGGCTGCGCACAAAGCAGCCATCCTGCACCTGTCCGATCAGCTCGCTGATCACATGCCCGATCAGGCGAGCACCCTGCCAGACTGGTGTACCGAGATAAACCGCAGTAAAACGACCTGACATCTGTGATATCTGCGCAGCAGCCGTTTCAATCAGCGCAATGTTTCCGTCAGCATCAAGCTGGATCCGATCGCTTTGTGCCGTTTGCAGCGCAACACCCTGCGGCAGCGACAAAAACTGATATTCGCTGGTATCACCACCGAGGCAGCCCCACGCCAGACTGCCAACGGCATCTGCTGTATCACGCATGAAATAAATCGAGTTGTGCAATATTGCCAGGCTCCTGCCCCCTTCACTGCGGTGAAAGCTGCCAAGATCCGCTCTTGAAGCCACTCGCTGGCTGTTGCCCCAGCCAATACGGCCCTGGGCATCAACGGCAATCAGCCCGGCGTCGCTTTGGTCATTGGCATGCAGTACGGCGTCCACAGCGTGTTGTGGCATTTCGCCGCTAGCCAGTCGCCGCAACACGGCACGATTCAAGGGCTCGCCGTCGCTTCCCGCACGGTTGGGCAGGCGATGACCGGATACCAGCCCGATGCCATCGAAGCCGGGCAAATACTGCTGCAGCGGCTCGGGCCTGTCGGGCCCGCTGGAAATGGCTGCAGCGCGTGTGGCCAGCAGCCATTCGTCTGGAATGGCCAGTTTTGCGGCCCCACCCCTCTGGGTCACGCAGTGGCATACTTTGCCATCGTGCAACATGGCTGCAAATACGGCAAAGCCGCCAATGGCGCCTCTTCCCAGCAATTCTGCCGCAAGCACCGCTGCACGTACTGATTCTCCCGCATTGGCGCCGCTGGCGGCTATTCCAATTGTCATAAAAAAGTCCATTGCAAAGTTCGTTGAGCGACAAAACAGATGCGTCATGCCAAATGTGACCGGGTGGTCATATTTAAATGCTAACACTATGGCATTCGAAATAACAAGCGTATTTTTCTAGGGAATACCCGTACCGATTGGACTCGCAGGACGCAATCGGACCGGACAAAAAAGAACCCCTTGCAGATCAACTCAAGCATTAATCGTGCCAATTAGTTTGCAGTACTTAGAAAGTCCCGCACTGATCTTTTTTGAACAGGTGCAGCTGTGCTGGCCAAGCCGTGGCACAGCAACCGCAATAGTCAGCAAATGATGTCTATTTACGTCAATATGACGCTAAAGCCTTGCGCCATCGGCAAATGCCAGTTGTAATTAACCGATCAAGCAAACCGCAAGGGTCCGGCCAATGTTACAGCGCATCGTTTTTGTCTTTTTGCTCTTTTTCTCTGCCCCTGCCCTTGCTGCGTGCGACAGCCCCGTCAAGTTCGCCGCGCTGACCTGGGAAAGTGGTCAATTTACCAGCGCTGTATTGCGGCTGATCGCAGAACGCGGCTACCAGTGCAAGACCACCGAGATTCCTGGCTCGGGCCCTGCCCAGGAAAATGCCCTGTCGCAAAATGACATTCAGGTGATTGGCGAAGTCTGGGTCGGGCGTTCCGAAGTCATGAACAAGGCGCTGCTGGAGAACAAGGCCGCCATGGTGGGCGACACGCTCAAAGGCGGGGCCCAGCAGGGCTGGTACGTGCCCGATTATGTCTGGGAGCAAAATCCGCAACTGCGTTCCTACAAGGATCTCGAGCGCTTTTCACAGTTGTTTCTGGACTCGGCAAGCGGCCCCAAACCTCGCTTCATGAACTGCCCGTCGGGCTGGACATGTGAAATATTCAATACCCGCCTGTTGCGTACGACCGGCCTGGACAAGACATTCGATAATGTTCACCCCGGTACCGGTGCGGCACTGGATGCGGAAATTTCCTCGGCCTATGAACAGAAGAAACCCCTGCTCTTTTATTACTGGCAGCCTACCGGGCTGATGGCCAAGTACACCTTCAAGGCGCTGGAATTTCCAAAAAATGAATCGGAATGCTGGGCCAGCCTGCTGGAAAAGGACGGCGACAAAAACTGTGTCACCGGTTTTCCTGTATCCAATTTGTCAATTGCTGTTTCCACGCCGTTCAAGGAGCAGCATCCGGATCTGATGCAGTTCTTTGAAAAAATCCAGTTCACCGCCGATCAATTGAACGGCGCTATTTTGCAGATGACCGAGAGCAAACGCGACGGCACCCGGCAGGCAGAACAATTTATCAAGGAACATCCCGAAGTCTGGCAGCAATGGGTCAGCCCCGAAGCGGCAGACCGGCTGCAGGCATGGACTGGGCAAACAGCAGCGGTAAGCAGCATCTTCCCTGACTGGTCCATCCAGGACAAGCTCAATAGCGGCCTCAAATCTGTCGTGGGTACCTATGGTGAATCCTTTCGGCAGGTCAGTGGATTTCTTACCCGCTATTTGCTCAGTCCGACGGTGCAGGCACTGGCGGCAATTCCAGCATGGCTGATGATTCTGCTCACGGCAGCGTTGGCCTGGCATAGTACACGCTCAATCATTTTTGCAGTGGCGTGCGCTATCGGGCTGTATGTAATTGGGGCCTTTGGCTTGTGGGCCGCATTGCTGCAGACGCTGGCGCTGTTGATTTGCGCAGTCATTATTACAGTGGTCATTGGGATACCCATAGGCATCTTCGTAGCGGCCCGCCCGCGCTTCTATCGTGTGCTGCAACCGGTGCTGGATGTCATGCAGACTATGCCAAGCTTTGTCTATCTCATTCCGGTGCTGATGCTTTTTGGCCTGGGTAATGTGCCCGCGCTTTTCGCAACGGTGATTTACGCCATCGCACCGCTGATCCGACTGACCGCACTGGGTATTTTGCAAATCAGTCGCGAAATGCATGAAACCGGCACGGCATTTGGCACCAATCGCTGGCAAATGCTTCGCTGGGTCATTCTGCCCCTGGCCAAGCCCAGCATCATGGCGGGCATCAACCAGGCGGTCATGATGTCCCTCTCGATGGTTGTACTGGCCTCCATGATCGGCGCGCCGGGTCTTGGCGAGCGAGTGCTGGAAGCGGTGCAGACACTGAACGTTGGCCAGGGCGTACAGGCGGGCAGCGCGATTGTCATTCTGGCAGTGATTATTGACCGCATCACCCAGGCCTACGGCAACCGCAGGAGAACACGATGAATACAGAGGCCATTGACGCCACCTTGGGCACAGTGCCAACCGGCGCCGGCAGCCCGGCAAGAGACGAACATTTCATTCGTCTTCAGAATATCAACAAGGTGTTTGGCGAGCGCCATAGCAAAGCCATGAAGTTACTGCATCAGGGATCGGACAATGAAGCAATTACCGCTGAAACCGGCTGCCATGTAGCGTTAAGAAATATCAATCTGGACATTCCTTCCAATGGCATTTATTGCATCATGGGCTTGTCGGGCTCGGGCAAATCCACCCTGCTGCGCCATATCAATCGCCTGATTGATCCGGACACCGGTACCGTTCAAATCCAGGACGTGGACGTGACTGCTTTGTCGATACCCGATCTGCAGAAGTTTCGCCAGAAGCGCATCGCCATGGTCTTTCAGCACTTTGGTCTGTTGCCGCATTTTACCGTGCAGCAGAATGCCGAATTTGCCCTGCGCGTACGCGGTGTGCCCAAGCCTGAGCGCGCAGAACAGGCGCGCTACTGGCTCAACGAAATGGAGCTGTCGGGCTACGAGGCACATTATTACGATGAGCTCTCCGGTGGCATGCGACAGCGGGTCGGCCTGGCGCGTGCATTGGCAGCCGGCACCGATATCCTGCTGATGGACGAACCGTTTTCCGCACTTGATCCGCTGATCAGGCGCAAGTTGCAGACACTGCTGCTGAATTTGCAGGATCGGCTGAACAAGACAATTGTGTTTATTACCCATGATGTGGAGGAAGCTCGAACACTGGGCGGTACTGTTGCCCTGCTCAATCAGGGCCGCCTGATTCAACAAGGTAGTTTGGAGCAGATGACGGCAAATCCGGCAGATGAATATGTGGCCAGTTTTTTGACTTCCTCGACAGAGGCGTCATGAGCGTATCCAGAGACTTTCTGGAGTATGTGCTGGATCTGCTGGCGCCGCTGGGGCCGATAACCACACGCAGAATGTTCGGCAGTGTCGGACTGTATCTTGACGGACGAATGTTTGCCATCGTCAGCGGTGACGACCGATTTTATGTCAAGTCCGATAGTCAGACCCGGGCACAGTTTGACGAAGCAGACTGTCCTGCGCTGACCTATACCACGACAAAACCCAACGGGGAGAGCAAGACAGTCGCGCTTTCATTTCGTGCCCCGCCCGAATCAGTCCTGGATGATCGTCAACAAATGCTGGACTGGGCGCAGCTTGGCGCTCAGGCGGCTGCTCGCATGCCAGAAAAGAAACAGCGGACACGTTCAGCAGGCTCGCCGGCCGAGGCGTACCGGCGCCGCAAGTGACCACATGACATCGCCTGCGCTGCCCAGCAGCGTCCTCCGCCCTGAACAGCGCACCAGCATCAATACAGCACTTCCGGCAGCCACAGTCCGATTTTAGGAAAGACATACAATAGAATCAGCGCCAGTATCTGTATGCCCATGAAGGGCAACATACCCAGGAATATCTGGTTCAGTGTCACGTGCGGCGGCGCAACGCCTTTCAGATAAAATGCCGACATGGCCACGGGCGGGGACAGAAATGCGGTCTGCAGATTCATCGCGACCAGAATGCCGAAAAACAGCGGGTCGATATTGTAATGCGCCAGCAAAGGCAGAAATATCGGCATGAAAATAACGATAATTTCTGTCCACTCCAGCGGCCATCCCAGCAGGAAAATCACAATCTGAGCAAGAATCATGAACTCCAGCGGCGTCAGGTCCATCGACACGACCCAGGTATTGATGATTTCCTGCCCGCCCAGCAAGGCAAAGGCTGCCGAGAAAATACTGGAGCCAACGAACAGCCAGCACACCATGGCGCTGGTTCTTGCCGCCAGATACACCGACTCCTTGAGCATCGGCATATTCAGCCGTCGGTAACACAGGGCCAGCAATATACCGCCAAAAGCCCCCATTGCCGCGGCTTCCGACGGTGTGGCAAAACCAAAGACAATACTGCCGAGCACCGCCAGAATCATAATCGCCAGCGGGAAAAAAGACGCCATCAACATCTTGAAAATTTCCAGCCGGGCAAAGGTGAACCAAGCATAGAACGCAATCATCAGCGCCAGCCCCGCGGCAAACACAATCCAGAAGGTTGGCGATACGCCTGGCGCGTCGGCCTCGGGCGTGGTCGACGCGCTGGCTGCATTCTGTTCAGATTGCGGTGGCGTGGCGCCTGGCGGCTGCGCTACAGTGCCCGGCGGTTCAGCCAATGTGGCGCCCGGCGGCTCGGCAAGAGATCCGGGCGGCTCGGCCAGCCCTGATCCGGCCGGCTCCTGCAGCGAACCGGCATACTGCACCGTTGAAGGCGCATTGAGCGAGCCCATTTCCGTCAGCGTGCTTGCCTGTTGCGTGGTGGGCAGTGACAGTTTGTAGCTAAGCCCGATCGCGCAGGCGAACATGATGGCGGGAATCAGGACAATGAATAATTGCTTGAGTATCACCGAGGCCGGAATGGCGATATTGCGCTCGCCCTTGAGGGCACGCAGCAAGCCCGGGAGTGCCTTGTTGCTGATGCTGTTTTTGATGCTGGCAGCAAATTCAGGCAACGGAATCCGGCGCTCTTCCTCCGACAAGGGCGGTGCCCAGGCAGGTTTTATTTTTGCCACCACAATGATATACACCACGTACATACCGGCAAGCATGAGGCCCGGAAAAAATGCTGCAGCATATAATTTAACAACCGATACACCCGCCACCGCCCCATACACAATCAACAGCACCGAAGGCGGGATCAAAATTCCCAGGCAACCGCCTGCAGTAATCACACCGGCCGACAGTTTGACGTCATAGCCCGCCTTGAGCATGGCCGGCAACGCCAGCAGGCCCATAAGCGTAACCACGGCGCCAACGATACCGGTGGCGGTTGCAAACACCGCGCAGGTAATCACGGTTGCCACTGCAAGCGATCCGGGAATCTTGGCCATCACCAGATGCAGGCTTTTGAACAGCTTCTCAATCAGGTTGGCGCGTTCGACCAAATAGCCCATGAAGATGAACAGCGGAACGGCAATCAGCACGTCATTTGTCATGACGGCGTAAGTGCGCAACACCATCAGGTCCAGCGTCTGCTCTATGGCTAGCTTGGGACCCATTGCGCGATAGGCAAACAGCGTAAATATGACGCCCATGCCCATCAACGTGAATGCGGTGGGAAAACCAAGCATGATGGTGACCACAATCAACGCCAGCATCAACAGGCCCAGATGGCCATTGGTAATATCGGCTGGGGCTGGCATGAAAATAACCAGGGCAGCGACAATCGCAATCAGGATACTGATACCGAACCAGGCCTCTTTTCTCATGCTTTGTCCCCTTGTTTTGCGATGTACCGGTCGGCTTCCTGAATGTCGGCATCGGTCACGTTGACCATGTCTTTCAGTTTATCGACATCGACCTCTTCGACGTCAATGTCCCTGGAGGGCCACTCGCCGAAACGCAAACACTGCACGCATCGCACAACCTCGACAATGCCTTGCATGATCAGCGCAAAACCGGCAATGGGAATAATTGCCTTGAATGGATAAATAGGCGGACCATCCGCGGTAATGGTCGAGTGCTCATTGATGACAAAAGACTCGGAAGCATAGTTATATCCAGCCCATACCAGGGCAATAACGCCAGGGAAGAAAAACAGGATATACAAAATGAGATCGAGCAGCGCCTGCAGGCGAGGCGGAAAGAATCCGTAAAGCACATCACCGCGCACATGACCATTCTTGCCCAATGTATAAGCACCCGCCATCATGAACAAGGCGCCATACAGCATATTCATGACATCAAATGCCCAGGCGTGCGGATTTTTAAACGCGTAACGGGAGAACACTTCGTAAGTGACAAACAGCGTGAGAATCAGCGCACACCAGCCGAATAGCTGTCCGATCCAGGTATTGACCTGATCAATACGGTGGAGAACTCTTTTCATTAACAAACTCCTGGGACAGAGCAATAAACAATCCCTTGCGCCGAATGCGGGTTGTCATTCTTGAGGCTGCTGGCGCAACACCCGACGATCGCGCTGAATTCGCAGCCAAAGCGCGCATCCAGCCATCATCCGGTCATCGCGGCCAGCACGCCGACGCGACAGGAACCGGCACCGGCACGCAGCGCCGGCGCCATCTATCGGGTGCCTAACCCGCAGCCTTCTTCACAAAGTAATGGTTATAGGCCATACGACGATTGTTATTGGTATCCATATCCCAGGCCACTGCCCGCTCGGCGAATTTGCGCTGTGACTGTTCAATTTCCTTGAACAGCGCATTGTTTTCCGCTTTCTTGGTAATGATATCGTCCCAAGTGGTCAATTGCTGTTGCAGGATGGCGTCGGGCGTCTTGTAGAATTTGACGTTGTCCTCTGTTTTGAGCTTGATATAGTCCTGGGAATAACGGTCAATCGCTTTCCACGACATATCGGCCGATGCCGCTTCGACCGCATTCTGAATAATGGCTTTCATTTTGTCGGGCAGGCTATTGTATTTGTCCTTGTTGAAGGTAATTTCAAATGTCTCGGAAGATTGGTGAAAGCTTTGCAGCATGCAAACCTTCGACACATCCGGGAATCCCAGCAACCGATCAGACGATGCGTTATTGAACTCGGCGCCATCGAGCAGGCCGCGATCCAACGCGGGTACGATTTCGCCACCCGGCAACGCATTGACCGCAGCGCCCATGGCTGTAAACAAATCGATGGCCAGGCCATTGGTGCGAAATTTCATGCCCTTCAGATCTTCTGCCTTCGCGATGGGTTTCTTGAACCAGCCCAGCGCCTGCGTCGGCATGGGGCCACTCAGAAAGGACACGACATTGCCACCGATGGATTCATACAGTTTGGCCAGCAGTTCCTTGCCACCGCCGTATTTGTGCCAGGCCAGCAGCATATTGGCGTCCATCCCAAATGCCGGTCCCGAGGAAAACAGGGCCAGCGCATTCTGCTTGCCATAACTGTAGCCTAATACACCATGTCCGCCATCCAGCGTGCCTTTGGACACCGCATCCAGCAAGGCAAAAGCCGGCACCACGGCCCCCGCGGGGAGCACTTCAATCTTGAGCTCACCACCGGTCATGTCATTGACTTTTTTCGCAAAGTCATTGGCATACTCGTGGAAAATATCAACGGTTGGCCAGGTACTCTGAAAACGGAAATTGATCGGCGTCTGTGCACTGACAATGGCTGGAAATCCCATCCCCACCGCGGCGACCGAACCGGCTGCTGCTCCTCCCAGAAACTTGCGACGTGATGATTTTGGTGTTGCTGTCTGACGTTTTTTCGCAATGCGAGTTGTCATAATTGTCTCCTTTGTACCTGTAATCTAATCATTGTTTATCGTTTTTCATACATGTTACAAACTGCGACTGCAATGAAGTTTATACGCACAGAATCCAGTGTTGTCAAGAATATTCAGACATCTGTAAGTACGCTTGGAATTTGCCAACTTTCGACGTAGACCATGGGCGCCAGCTTACCATGCGCGCCGCCCGCTCCTGGCGGGCGTTACGGCGCAAGTCTGGCGGCACCGCAAGGCGATTGCAACTGCAATATACCCAGGAAAACCCCCATGCCTGCCAGACATATTTGCGCGCCGGGCTGGTCAATAGCAGATCCCTGCAAACCGTCACTGAACCGTCATCTGCCCTGCCCAAAAAGTGATTGTCGGACGGTGCCTCAATTGTTGCAGGCGGGGATGAATTTTTCTGTGTTTATTTCAAAAAAATGCTAATATTGGATCCAATTTAGGATTCAATATAATGATGTCCCGAAGGTTGCCCCGCATTCATCAGCCATCCCGTTTATGGTTTATAAGTGCTCACTGTTGCGGGGCAAGCGGTCCGCAAAACAGGTGGGCCGGCAGTATCTCTCGCGTATAAATTCAAGAGCCTCCAATTACCAGCCTTGCAACAACAAACCCCGTTACCCTGTCGGCGCAAACCGTTACAGACCAACTGCGCGCGCTTATCCTTGACGGTTCACTAGGCATCGGGGTGCAGTTAAAGCAAGAGGCGCTGGCGCGCAAGTTCGGTGTCAGCCGCATTCCCATACGGGAAGCACTCAAGCGGCTGGAAGCCGAAGGGCTGGTCGCGCACACTGCGCATCAGGGTTCAGTGGTGGCCTCACGATCCATAGATGATCTGCTGGAAACGCTGGATATCAGAATCGGACTGGAATCGCGCGCGCTTGTCCTGGCCATTCCATATATGACGCCTGCCATACTCAGAAAGGCTGAGACCATCCTTGCACGCTACGATGCCAGCGATATGCCTGGCGAATGGTCCGAGCTGAATCTGGCATTTCACTTGTGTTTATATAAACCTTGCGGCAGGCAGCGGCTTTTGTCGATGATTGAAAGCCTGGTCAGAAGCGTGGACATCCATTTGCGGGCGCATCAATCGGCTGCGATTGGCAGAAAATCGCCCCAAAAAGATCATCGCGCCCTGCTTGAGGCCTGCAGGGCCGGCAACGCCGAACGAGCACGAAAGCTGCTTGAACGCCACATCGTCCAGACCCAGCAAGCCCTGCACAATGCCCGACCACAAGCGCTCTGAGTGAGCGTGACAATACTGCCAAACAATCGTCGTAATGTACTTTTGCCACCCACTTACTTTTCACTGAGCCTTTCCCATGCCTGCACACCAGCACCTGTTTGACGTTGCCATTATCGGTGGCGGAATTATCGGCTCAGCCACCGCCTACTATCTTGTACAACAGAATCCACAACTGTCGGTTTGCGTGATTGAACCAGACCCCAGTTACGAGCTGGCCTCGGCCTTGCGCTCTTCGGGCGGCTGTCGCGTACAGTTCACCGGCACGGAAAACATTGCGATGTCGCTATACAGCATCGACTTCATCAGGAACTTTGAGCGCACCATGGCCACCGCACAACATCCGGCGCCTGTGGACTGGGTCGAGGGTGGCTACCTTTTTGTCGTTCCACCCGAAGACACCAAAAACCTTGAGAGAAACGCACGTTTCCAGCAATCCCAGGGTTGCACGCTGGACCTGCTGTCGCCAGCGGAGCTAAAAGACCGATTCCCGGCGATGTATGTGGGCGATCTGGGCGCAGGCGTACATACGCCCCATGATGGCTGGTGTGACCCGTATGGACTACTGTGGGGCTTGCGTCGCAAAGCCATAGCGCTTGGCGCGCAATACATTGCCGACCGGGTTGTGGCCGCCGATCATGACGCAACCAAGGCAAAGTCAGTCACCTTGAGCAATGGGCAGGTGATTCGGGCCGCTGCATTTGTCAACGCCACTGGTGCCTGGTCGGGCGACGTCGCCCGATTATTCAATATGCCATTACCGATAGCGCCGGTGCGACGCTTCGAACATTACTTCACGCCGGGCAGTCACGTGGGTCAATTGCCCTATGTCAAGGATACGGCCAGGCTGGCCTTCCGTTCCGAAGGACAGGGCTATTCCGGAGGGCTGGTCGATGGGGACGTACCACGCGGCTACAATTTTGAAGTTGATCACCATAACTTCGAAAACGTGGTCTGGCCGGCGGTCGCGCATCGCTTTCCAGCCTTTGAAGCCGCCCGTTGCCACCGCAGCTGGGCCGGGCTGTACGAAGTAAACGAACTGGACGGCAATCCGGTGATCGGCGCATGGAATGCGCGCCTGCCCAACCTTTATACCGTAGCTGGTTTTTCAGGGCATGGCATGATGCACGCGCCTGCTGCCGGTCGCGGCATTGCAGAGCTGATCGTTCACGGCCGATTTCAGACCATTGACCTGTCTCGCCTTGGCTATGAGCGAGTCGAGCAAAACGCTCCCTATCCTGAACAGGGCATCCTGTGACCGCGGCAAAACGGACCGGACCATGCCCTCATCTGCCCTGCCGGGTCTGACATGCTCACGGGCACCTGCCCCCCGTGCTCGGACCCGGAGCCCTCTATACGTGCCGCATGAGGCCGCCATCGACCCGAATATTCTGCCCTGTAATGTAACCAGCCCCTTCGGAGGCCAGGAAGGCCACTTTAAAACCGTCTTGCGCCAGCCGGGTCGCCGCGTGCGCGCCCATGCCACTGCCACCTGCCGTGATTACTGCGACTTTTTCAACTGTCATTAATTGCTCCTGGTTGTTTTCTGTGAGGTTACTCCACCCCGCTCTGACAAGGAAACACATCATGCCCCGGCGTGAATTATCGGCCCAGTCCAGCCGGCACTAGCGCTCACTCACGACAATTTCATCGCCGATTGCATAAAACTGACCGCCGGCGATATAGTGCAGCGTACGCAAGGCAGGGTCTGCGCTGGCAAACTCCCAATGCCCATTCCGGAAAACGCGGCTGTCGGCCCAGGCGCCAATAATTTCAGCAATAAAAAGGTCATAGCGCGTCTGATTGTGTGGCTCCGGGATCAGCCTGCAGGCCAGCCATGCAGCACATCCCGCGACAAAAGGCAGATCAAATCCGTCCATGCGAAATATCTTGGTGCCGGCAGTTTCAAGCTTGCCGGGCTCATCATCCAGGCCATGGTTTCCAACATAGTGAGTCATCTGTGCCTGTGCAACCGTCGGCATCTGCACGACAAACGTACCGGCATTCTCGACAAGCCTGCGTGTGCAAGTACTTTTATCCAGCACCACAGTCAGTTTCGGAGGCGAAAAATCAAGCCCACAGGCCCACGCTGCCGCCATGACATCCTGCACCCCGTCATGGACGGCCGACACCAGGGTTGTGGGACCGTGATTGACCAGCCGATAGGACTTTTCCAGAGGAACGGGTTCGATATACTGATTCATGATGCATCCTGCAAATATGAGTGAAACGCTGGCGCGTTTAGCCAGCCTTGACGGCCTTGCTCCTACCGGTTTCACCGAATTGAACACCCCGTTCACTTTTGGTGAAGTCAGCGTTTTTCATTGACAAATAGACTGACCGTCTGCTGATCGATACTATTGGTCATGAAATGTAGACATATATATGACCAATAGCATTATAAATTCAAACATAATCAGGACGAGACATGACACACGGCTATTTGATCAAAGGCCTGCTGGCAACTGCCATGCTGGCACTCACGGCAGGCGCATGCGCGGCCCCAGCACAGTATCCAGCCAAGCCAATTACGATTGTGGTTGGCTTTCCGCCGGGAACCTCGACCGATGCCATTGCCCGTATCCTTGCCAATAAAATGAGCAAAGACCTGGGACAGCCTATCATCGTCGAAAACAAGCCAGGCGTGGGTGGCAGCCTGGGGGCCGGTCTGGTTGCCAAGGCCAGGCCCGATGGCTATACGCTGGTGCTATCGGCCACGGCACCCATGAACATCAATCCGCACGTATACAAGTCCCTGACCTATGATGCAACAAAAGATTTCGAACCGATAGGGCAAACGACCTGGCTACCCTATGTACTGGTCACCAACAACAGCAAAGGGTTAAAAACCTTTAAAGACCTGATCGCCTATGCAAAAAGCAACCCGGAGAAACTGACCTTTGCCTCTATCGGCAAAGGCACGACCAGTCACCTGTTGATGGAATTACTGATGAAGGAGACCGGCACAAAAATGGTGCACGTGCCCTATTCGGGCAGCACCCAGTCCCAGACAGACGTGATAGGCGGCAATGTCGATATGACATTTGACACCGTCGTGTCAGCGATGCCCCACGTCAAATCTGGCAAACTGAATGGCCTGGCCGTCAGCGTAGCAAACCGCGCCAAGCTGGCGCCCGACATTCCAACCATTCAGGAACAGGGCTTGCCCAACTTCAACATGGGTGCCTGGCTGGGAGTATTCGCCCCCAAAGGCACGCCGCGCGACATTGTGAATCAGTTGCACACCGAATTGAATCGAACGCTCAGTGATAAGCCAACCAATGACAAACTGGTGGCACTCGGTTCCGAAGTCGTCATGAGCGAGACGCCCGAGGCCTTCGGGAAAATGGTCCAGGAAAACTATGACACCTGGGGAAACATTGTAAAAGAAGCAGGAGTAGATCAAAAATGAAATACAGCAATACCGAATGGGAAGCCCGCGTTGACCTGGCGGCATGCTACCGGCTCATGCCGCTCTTCGGCATGAGCGATCTGGTATACAACCATATTACTGCACGCATTCCCGGTACCGATGACGAGATACTGATCAATCCTTATGGCTATATGTATGAAGAAATCACAGCTTCCAGCCTGATCAAAATCAATATAAAAGGCGAGGTGCTCGATAACCCGCACGCAGATGGCACTAGCATCAATCAGGCCGGATACGTAATTCACAGTGCCGTGCACGCGTCGCGCCATGACGTCGGTTGTGTTATTCATACCCATTCTCGGGCGGGAATGGCCGTATCTGCAATGGAATGCGGTTTGCTGCCAATTACGCAGACGTCAATGCGCTTTAAGGACATTGCCTATCACGACTACGAGAGTGTCGCCATCGACATGGATGAGCAGCAGCGCCTTGTAGCCGATCTTGGCCACCAGGACGCAATGATTCTGCGCAACCATGGATTGCTGGTGGCCTCGCCATCCATTGCTGAAGCATTCAACGCCATGTACTGGCTGGAGATGGCGTGCCGGGCCCAGGTTGATGCATTGGCCGGCAACACCAAGTTGATTATCCCTTCAGCAGAAGTAGTAGAAAAAACACATCACCTGTACCAACCCAGCGTAAGACGTCCATTCGGCATCATGGAGTGGCCGGCCATGCGTCGCTATCTGGATCGCCGCGATGCGAGCTACAAAGACTGAAACGTATGACCGAAACCTGTCAGAACACACTGTTCGATTTACGCAATCAGGTGGCGTTTGTCACCGGTTCGACCCGCGGCCTGGGCTATGAAATAGCCCGGGGTTTAGGACAAGCCGGTGCAACGGTCATTGTTCACGGTCGCGATGAAAGCAGCGCACAAGCCGCGTCCCGCAAACTGCAAGCCCAGGGGCTGGCGACAGCCTGGGTGGCATTTGACCTGGACGATCGGGAGGCCTGCCAGCGCGCCTTTGAACAAATAAGAGATAGCCATCAGCGTCTTGATATCCTGGTAAACAATGCGAGCATCAGAATGCGTCGGCGATTGCAGGATATTGACGCCATGGAGCTCGAAGCCATCACGCGCACCAATATTCTGTCTACCATTGAAATTTCACGTGCGGCCGTCTCCCTGATGAAGTTAAATCATTACGGACGAATCATTACGATCAGTTCAATCGCAGGACAAATCGTTCGTTTTGGCGATTTTATCTATCCGGTAACCAAACAGGCGCTCAATACCGTGACCCGCTCGTTAGCGGTCGAATTTGGGCGGGACGGTATATTGAGCAATGCCATCGCACCGGGGACTTTCGCCACTCAATTTAATCAGGCGTTGATCGAAAACCCCGACAATATTGCCAAAATGCAGGAACGTAATCCCCTGCAACGCTGGGGTAACCCCGTAGAAATTGTGGGCCCGGTACTTTTCCTTGCCTCGGCCGCAGCCTCGTATGTAAACGGTCAGGTATTGGCGGTAGACGGCGGATTCTCCATTTCGTTCTAGCGCCTGGTAAACGCATACCGGGCGCTGGCCTGCCCCGACTTGATGCGCTATATATGTGCGCCGGATGAACGCCGCAGCGCAGTCGAATTCACAATTATTGAATATTGAGCGCCTTCAATGGCGCGCCAGTTCTGATGGGTGACATAAATACTCTCTATAATGGCAGAATACATCCTACGGAGCATAGCGAGTGTCATTTCTTTACGTTCTGATTCTGGTCTTGCCGGCGCTTGCAACGGCGCTCGCCTTTTTACCCAGCAGCCACTGGAGCATTCGCAGCCTGGATTTTCCCAGGGTCCAGATCGCTGTCCTGTGTCTGGCAAGCCTGATAGTCACTGCCTTGAATCCACCCACGCAGGTCTGGACGGTGCTGTTCCTCGTGACGGCAAACCTGATCGCCCTCATCTACCAACTCTATAAAATATTCCCGTATACGCGCCTGGCAAAAACAGAGGTCCTGAGCAGCCAGGTGCCCGATGATGAACGGACCGTATCGCTGCTTTCCTCCAATGTCCTGACTCCCAACCGCCGTAGCGATGCGCTGATTACACTGGTCAGGCAATACAAACCTGATCTGCTGCTGACGCTCGAATCTGACACGTGGTGGCAGCATGCCCTGGCCAGCCTGGAACACGACTACCCGTACCGCGTGGCCATCCCCCTGGACAACCTGTACGGCATGCATCTGTATTCGCGTCTGCCACTCGAAGATACCGAGGTTTTATATCGGGTTGAGGAAGATATTCCCTCCATTCGCAGCCAGGTAGTATTGCGCTCCGGTGAAAAAATCCGGATTTACTGCCTGCATCCGACACCGCCCAGCCCAACCGAAAGCGAAACATCAAAACCCAGGGATGCGGAACTGCTACTGGTGGGCAAACAGATACGGGAACTGGACGAGACCGCATTGGTCTTTGGCGATCTGAATGACGTGGCCTGGTCACACTCCACCCGCCTGTTCAAGAAAGTAAGCGAATTACTTGACGCGCGTATCGGGCGTGGCATGTTCAATACCTTCCATGCACACTATCGCTTTTTGCGCTGGCCGCTGGATCATATTTTCCAGAGTGCCGAGTTCCAGATTAAACACATGGCCAAGTTACCCGATATCGGGTCCGATCATTTTCCCATTTACGCAAAATTTCAGTACTGCCCTGCGCAGGAAGATTTGCATGAAGTAGAAACGGCCGATACCGAAGAGATGGCGCAGGCAGACGAAAAAATTGCCGAAGGACGTCAAGAGGCTCAATAACGGCTGTGATTGAACCACAGCCCACAGCCTCTTGGCGCCAATAAACCGGCACATATGACAGATGATTGATGTCGTTGCAAACGGATGAGCGCTACTCTGTCATACGAGCCACGCATAACCCCTGATGTGCATACCTTTGACCATGCGGTCGGCGCGCCAATCAGCCTTGCCGGCCTTCACAGCAATTAGCCGCGTTTCAGACCACCAATAGAGGCAATAATCGGGCGCCATTTATCAAGTTCAGACTGAACCAGTTGCGCCAACACTTCTGGTGTTGTTCCCGCAGGCGTCGCACTCAGCTCTTTCAGTTTGGCCTGAACCTCCTGCTGGGCCACGACGGCCTGCAATTGCCGGCTAAGCAGATCGACCACCTCAGGCGGAACACCCGCTGGCCCAAAAACAGCATTCCAGGTATAGGTCTCAAAACCGACAACCCCCGCCTCTGCCATGGTGGGGACATCCGGAAACGATGCCGAGCGTTCGCTTGTCGTCACGGCAAGCGAACGCACAGAACCGGCACGGATATGCGAGGCCGCGCCAGACAGAACGTCAAACAGAATGGGAATCTGTCCGGCAATCAGATCAATCATGGCCGGCCCGCCGCCCTTGTAAGGAATATGCTCCATCTTCACACCCGTCATGGATTTGAACAATTCACCGGACAAATGCGGCGGCGTTCCCACACCCGATGAACCGTAGTTGAACTTGCCCGGCTGCGCTTTTATCAGCGCAATCAATTCTTTCAGGTTCTGCGCTTTGACCGACGCGCCAACCAGCAATACATTGGGTACAGTCGCGATAAGCGATACCGGCGTAAAGTCTTTCTGCGGATCGTAAGGCGGATTTTTTGTTGATAAGGGATTGATTGCGTGCGTGGCAACCGTCCCCATCAGCAAGGTGCTACCGTTGCCTGCGGCTCGCGCCACTCGGGCTGCGCCAATGGCGCCGCCACCGCCAGCCGCGTTCTCCACCACAACCGTGCGTCCGATACGCTCGGACAGCTTTTGCGCGATGAACCGGGAAACCACATCGGTTGAGCCACCCGCTGCGAACGGCACCACAAGTGTGATCGGCCCGGCAGGCAATGCATCTTTGCCCCAAGCCGCGGTCAGTGGTAACCCGATGGATGCGGCAATGCCCGCTTTGAGCAGCGTACGTCTTGAAACTGTCGTCATTTTATTTTGTCTCCAGATAATTGCTTTTGTATGTATGGTTTTTATTTCGGCCAAGCCGGAACATCAGACAACATCAACCTTGCGGCAATCACGTGCCTCTGTGTGCCGATATAAGCGGCGGCTTGCATTTGTCGTTGGATACCGCCTCTTTTGCAATCCCGGATATGGCGTGCAGCTCGTGCGTACCCCCGCAAACAGGATATTGCCGAAAACAATACGCAGCCAGGCGGGCCAGGACTTAACGCATGACAAACGGGTTGCCGGTTACCGCGCCGCTGTTGATCCAGACACTTTTGGTTTGCAGATATTCACCTATAGCACCGATCCCGTTTTCCCGCCCCAGGCCGGAATCCTTGTAGCCACCAAACGGCGCCATGAAGCTGACAGCGCGATAGGTATTGACCCAGACCGTGCCTGCCTTGAGATTTTCGGACATGCGAATGGCGCGCGCCATATCGCTGGTCCAAACGCCCGCCGCCAACCCGAAGCGGATGTCATTTGCAATTGCCAGCGCCTCTTGTTCATTATCAAACCGGATAATGGAGAGCACGGGGCCGAACACTTCTTCCTGGGCAATCCGCATACTGTTGCGCACTTCCCCAAAGATGGTTGGTTCGATAAACCAGCCATTACCGCAAGCGGCGTCGTCTGCAGGCTTGCCACCCAGCAGCAACTGCGCGCCCTCGCCCTTTGCCACTTCAATATAGTCTTTGACTTTTTGATATTGGGCGGGTGTCGTGATCGGCCCGACCTGCGTCTGTGCGTCCATGGGGTCGCCCATTTTTGCCGTTTTTGCCAAGGCCAGCAGCCTGGCGACAACCTCGTCGTACACCGTGCTTTGCACCAGCAGCCGTGACCCGGCAATGCAGGTTTGGCCGGTGGCCGCAAAAATGCCGGATACGGCGCCATTGACGGCCTGCTCCATATCGGCATCGTCAAATATGATATTGGGCGATTTGCCACCCAGCTCTAGAGACGTATGTTTTAGCTGCGCACCGGCCTGCTGGTTGATCACGCGTCCGGTGGCATCGGATCCGGTGAATGTCACCTTGCTCACCAGCGGGTGCTCAACCAGCGCTGATCCGACCTCATGACCAAAACCGGTAACCACATTGAAGACGCCCGGCGGAAATCCGGCCTCTTCAAACAGCGCCGCAAACTCCAGGGTAGAGGCCGAGGTGAACTCCGATGGCTTGACCACCACCGTACACCCTGCAGCCAGCGCCGGTGCGATTTTCCATGCAAGCAGTAGCAAGGGGCTGTTCCATGGCGTAATCGCAGCCACCACCCCCATGGGCTCGTGTCGCGTGTAGGCAAAATAATCCTTCTTGTCCAGCGGCAGCGTGGCACCCTGTACTTTATCGGCCAATCCGCCGTAATAGTAGTACCACTGGGGCACATAGTTCAGTTGCCCCAGCATTTCACTATACAGTTTGCCATTGTCCCTGACCTCGGTCTGGGCCAGTTGCTCGGCTCGCCGGGCGATCACGTCGCCCAGCCGATACATGAGCAACCCGCGCTGACTGGCCGTCAACTGCGACCATGCGCCTTGCGTGAAGGCCTGATGCGCGGCCTGCACCGCGCTGTCAACGTCCTGGGCGCTGCCACGGGGGATGTGCGCCCAGGCTTGCCCGGTAAACGGGTTTTGCGTTTCAAACCAGGTGTCCGTAGACGGTTTGACCGACTGGCCATTGATATGCAGCTCATAACGTTTCATGCCATTGCTCCTGGGTTCTGTTCAGAAAGGCATCAGGCCCAGTTCCGAACGGAAGCGGTTTTTGATATATACACCGTCCCTCGCAGGCAAGGCCCGCGGCGGCTCACCTGTGTCGATCAGGACCCGGACCAGCGCCACACCATCCCGAGCCTTGATCTGAGTAGCCACTTTTGCCGCCCCTTCCAGGGAATCGACCGTAATAGCGTTCTTGATGCCAAAGCCTTTGGCCACCGCCACCAAATCCGTTCCCAGGCTGGCATGACTGCGCTGCATACCGGTTTCGCCATAATGACCATTATCCAGAATCACAATCGTCAGATTTGCCGGCTGTCTGGCTCCAATGGTAGCCAGGCTGCCAACACCCATCAATTGCTCGCCATCGCCGGTGACGACAACCACCGACCTGTCGGGCTGGGCCAATGCCAGGCCAAGGCCCATGGCGGTTGAGCCGCCCATGGCTCCCCATAGATAGAAATTGCCGGCCCGATCTCCGGCGGCAAACACATCATAACTGGGCGAGCCCAGTCCGGTGATCACCAGCGCATCGGGGATCTGCTGCATTAATTGATTCACAAATGCCCTGCGTTCAACGCGCTGGCCTGCTGGCAATGTCTCTTTCATTATTTCACCCATGATTTGCGTCCGATCAGACTTTGTGACAATAGAATGGCCACCTGCTCGCCTGCCTCGAAGGCAGACGCCAGGCCCGCGTTAACCAGCTCGCCCACCTTGTCGGGGTCATCCGCACGCATGACGGTGATACCCATCAGCTCCAGCGCCTGTTGCGTAACCTTGCCCATGGGCCCCTGCCAGGGATTGAATTCCGCATATTCGCCGCGCATGGTCACCAGCGTGAGAAAGGGAAACCGGCAACTGCTGAGCAATGAAAACATATTGACGCAGTTGCCCACGCCACTGCTTTGCATCAACAGCACGGCTTTGTCTCCACCCAGCCAGGCGCCGCAGTTGAGGGCAACCCCCTCTTCTTCTGTGGTCAGCGCCACGTCCAGAATGTCCGGGTCCGCCTGCGCCTTTTTGATCACCAGCGCGTGTCCCGCATCCGGCACATACGATATCTGCCGGACCTGCGCCCGCTTGAGTTCATCAAAAATGGCCGCCTGCCATTGTTGTTGCACGTTTACCTCTGCCCCATCCATGATCGTTCCCTCGAGAATGTATTAAGTTTTAATACTAACATTCGATCAATATTCATTTACAATAGAATTTTGCGATTATTCAATCGTAATTTTTGATGGAAAGCGCCGATGGACCTTAAACAATTAAAAGCACTGGTCACGATCGCCGAAACCGCAAATATGACGCGCGCAGCGGATGTGCTCAATATCGTGCAACCGGCGCTCTCGCGGCAGATCAGAATGCTGGAAGACGAATTGGGCGCCATACTGTTTGAACGTGGCCGCCAGGGCATGATCCTGAACGAGGAAGGAAAAACCTTTCTTGAGTATGCCAGACGCATTTTGCACGAAGTGGAAAAGGCAAAGGCGGAGATACGTCCATCGTCCGGGGCAGTGAGCGGTATCGTCAACGTGGGACTGCTGCCCAGCACCAGCGATCTGCTCTCAAGCATGTTGCTGCGCCAGCTGCAGCAACAATACCCGCAAATCAGGATAACCATCACAGCCGGATATGCCGGCCATTTGCAGGAATGGCTTGAAGTGGGCGAAATTGATGTTGCGCTGCTGTATTCGGCCAAATTGAGCGCGTCGCTGAATGTTCAGCCGCTGGTGGAAGAAAAGCTGTGGTTTGTTGGCCTGCCCGGAAATGGCTTGCGTTCGGGCAAGCCAGTCACGCTGGACAGCATGGCCGACAGGCCCATTATCCTGCCCAGTCGACCTCATGGCCTGCGCATTCTGGTCGATCAGGTCAGCCAGGAAAACAACCTGCAATTGAACGTGGTCGCAGAGACCAACTCCATGAGCGTGCAAAAACGCCTGGTGCTCGACGGGCACGGCTACACGATTTTGCCTTCAATTGCCATTGCACAAGAACTGGCGCAGGGCTGCCTGGAGGCGGCACCCCTGACCAATGCAGGATTGACCCGGACCATTGTGATGGCCCGCTCGCGCGACAGAAACATGACGATGTCGGTCAAATGCGTCATGCAGACGCTTTCCGGATGTATCAGCGCAAGCATTGAACAGGGCGGCTGGGCCCATGCAAAGTGGATCGCGAAAGAGTGATTATTTCCTACAGCAACTGCGCATCCGTGCCGGAAATGACCACCTCTTCTTGTACAACGAATGTTTTTTGACGCCCGATAAAGGAAGCCCCATGAGCGAGCCACCGCTTTCCTTCTGGCGACTGAAACGCCTTGTCCGTCGCCTCCTGACTGTCAAACCAGGTTTCGGCAATACCGTCCACTTCCCCCAAATCCCAGTGAACAGGAACATCGGCGCGTTGCGGCTCGCTGATAATATGTGAAAGTACATATCGTCGCAGACCTGGCACATCATGTGATATCGGTAAGTGATCGTTCCAATGCGATAAGAATTCGTCTTTGGACATACCTTCTTTTCGAGTGAGTAGCGAAATTCGCTTGACCATTTTTTTGCGCACTGTCGGTTCGGTTTTGTTACTCATTTGGCTTTCCTTGCTATCGTGGAATAAATTTAATTTGTCGTGACCTGTCCATCAGCGATGGCTTTTTTCCAAATTGCGCCATCAGAGTCGACACGCCTGGCCAGTTCTTCAGGAGAGCTGGGATTGGCGCGCATACCTAGTCGGGAAAATTTTTCTATTACCTGACTGTTGGCAAGTATTTGGTTCACTTCATTGCTCAGTTTGCTCGTTATATGTACCGGTATATTCGCGGGGCCAAACAGACCCATGAAGCCAATGACGTTGAATCCAGGTACTGTATGGTCGATTGGGGGAACAGAGGGCAGAAGCGGATCGGGCTCCTTACTCGAGACGCCTAGCGCACGCAACTTTCCGGATTCAAGAAATGGCTTGATTTCAGAAATGGTTGCAAACATCCAATCCAGTTCTCCACCCATGACTGCCAGAAGTGCCGGGTTATTGCCCTTGTAAGGAACATGCAGGAACTTGAGTTTGGTCGCATTCCCGAACAGTACCCCCGTCATATGGTTGCTGGATCCGTTGCCTGCGGAGCCATAAGTCAACGATTGCGGACTCGACTGCGCTTCTTTGATGAATTCGCCTAACGAGTTCGCTTTCATTTTCTTGCCGACCACAAGCACATTGGAATATTCGGTCAGCATGGATATTGGCGTGAAATCCTTGCGTGGGTCATAGGGCACTGTCTGAAGATAGGGCGTCATCGTGAAAGTGCCTGAGTTTCCCAGTCCAATCGTGTAACCGTCATTTTTTGCTTTTGCAAGGCGGCCAACACCAATTGAACCGCTCGCACCTCCAATATTCTCAACCACTACTGGCTGCTTCATATTCTCCTGAAGCTTGGCAGCAACCTCCCGGCTGATGATATCGGTTGCACCACCGGGCGGAAACGAAACGATAAATCTGACTGCGTGATCTGGCCACAAAGTTTTCGATGCATCCTCGGCCCATACAGTGCCATTAACGAGCAACGAACCGGCCACAACTACGGCAGCAAGGCGCCGGATGAATGGCTGCTGAATCCTCAATGGTGCTAAAGCCACGATGTCTCCTCTGGTATTTATATTATTCAGAAGAGATTAGCGTAACTGTTCTTTTATGTCAATAGTTCGTATTTATGACCTTATTATTTTAATTTCGTTGTTTGCCGGCTCCGAGTCCTTGCTTGTATTTCAATTGTCTTGACGCAAGTTAGCCGGGGAATTTAAAACCTATGTAATAATTCTCATTTCAATTTTTCGTATTCCTCTGATC
Source organism: Advenella incenata (assembly GCF_004217095.1). GTDB lineage: Bacteria > Pseudomonadota > Gammaproteobacteria > Burkholderiales > Burkholderiaceae_B > Advenella > Advenella incenata. The sequence continues at coordinate 122,790 of NZ_SHKO01000005.1, forward strand.
GGATTTTCCTGATGCATAAAAAAATTCTATTTGCTGTCACTGCAGTATGTTCCGTCACATCGGTAAAAGCTCAGGAAACACCGCAAGTGCTGGCCCCCATTGTGGCTACCGCCTCCCGGTCTGATATTGACCCTGACAATGCGCCACAAAAGATCGTCATAATTGATTCGGAGCAAATCCAGCAGCAATTGGCCATTTCAACCAATTCATCGACCGTCCTGAGCAATTTGCTGCCGGCCTATACGCCGAGCCGCGACAAAATGAACGGCAGTGGCGAGACCCTGCGTGGCAGAACACCACTGATCATGATTGATGGCGTGCCGCAATCGAACCCCTTGCGCCCTACCGGGCGTGAAGTGCATACGATTGATTACTCCATGGTCGATCACATTGAAGTGATCAACGGCGCCACAGCATCCAACGGCATTGGCGGCACCGGCGGGGTGATCAATATCATAACCAAGAGCCCGGAGCCGGGTACAGTCAACCAGCATTTTGGTATTCAAGCCACCACCCCCACATCACAACTGAAATCTGAGACCTTGGGATACAAGACCACGTATGGCATTAATGGCCGTAGTGGGAATTTTGAGTATCTGCTCTCGGGCAGCTATGAAAGCCAGGGACTGGCGCTGGACGGCTGGAACAATATGATCGGCGCCGACAATACCCAGGGCGACCTCATGAGCTCGCGCTCCTATAATGTTCTGGCCAAACTCGGCTATTGGATCGACGACGACCAGAAGCTGCAACTGAGCATGAACCATTACCGGATCAAGGGGCGCATGGATTATATCGGTATCGAGGGCGACCGCGAGGCCGGCATCCCGTCCACCTCGGAGCGTGGGACACCAGAGGGAGTAGCGCCGAGCAATACGGTGTGGACTACAGCCCTGAGCTACGAAAACCTTAACCTGGGCAATGCCGGGATCAAATTGAATGCCATGGTGTTCAACCAGCGCTTCGAGGGGCTTTTTGGCGCAGCCAATTCCGGCACATTCCAGGATGCACGCATTGCGCCCGTAGGCACGCTGTATGATCAGTCCCGCTCCAAAGCCAATAAATGGGGAACCAAACTGTCTTTGACCAAAGATGATTTGCTGGACGGCAAGTTGAAATTGACCGGCGGCTTTGACACGCTGATCGACAAAGGCGACCAGGGGCTGTATCTGACCGGGCGCACGTATGTACCAGAGTCCAAGTACACCAGCTACGCACCGTTCGTGCTGGCCGAGTACAAATTGCTGGACAACCTGACTGTCTCTGCCGGTTATCGCTATGAAATGGGCCAGCTTGATGTGGAGTCGTATCGCACCCTGGCTGCCTATAAAAACGTATCCGTGCAAGGAGGAAAGCTCAAATTCAATGAAGGGCTGTTCAGCACAGGCATCGTCTATAAGCCGACGGATAATCTAACCTTGTTTGGTAGTTTCTCACAAGGGTTCGATATGCCGGATGTGGGACGTGCCCTGCGTTCGATCAACACCCCCGGACAGTCTATTGACAACTTCCAGGCGCTCAAACCCATACTGACGGATAACTACGAGGTGGGTATGCGTTATAAAAATGACCGCTTTGATTTTGACCTAAGCTATTACCAATCGAATTCGAAATACGGCGCACGGGTCGTCCCGGTTGATGGTCAGTTCCAGCTGGCACGCGAAAAGACCCGCATCCAGGGCATCGAGACCGGCCTGGGTGTTCACCTGAACGACCGGCACTATGCAAAAATCGGCTACTCCTATATGCACGGCAAGTATGACAGCGATGATAACGGCAGCCTGGATGCCAAGCTCGGCGCATTGAATGTCGCCCCCAACCGCATCGTGGCCAGCTGGTCTGCCAAATGGACCGACAAACTGAGTTCCTTCCTGCAAGTCAATTATGCGTTCAGCCAGAAATTCGACGAAAAAGACTCGGACTTCACTGGCTATGCCCTGGTTGACTTGTCTTTGGACTATAAGCTGCCAAAAGGCACGATCAGCGTATCGGCAGCCAACCTGTTGAACAAGAAATACCTGACCTATTATTCGCAAAGTGGCCTGGTTGATCCGCTGCGGTATTTTGCGGGTCGTGGTCGCACTGTCACTGTAGGATATTCGGTCAACTTCTGATGAACGCGACATCACAACTGTGGACCAGGCAAACGGCATCGAATCCGGGCCGTGTGCGCACAATCGTGCTTGCGGCTGCGCACGCCGGCTCAGCCGGCCGGCGATCGCTTGGCATGCGTATCTGGTTCCTGTTGACTGTCCTGGCCTGCACAAATGCCATGGCTGCACCGTTCACCGTGCAGCATGCGCTGGGTGTAACCACGATTCCCGATACCCCGCAGCGGGTCATTACGCTGTTTCAAGGGGCCACGGATATCGCCGTTGCGCTTGGCGTAAAACCGCTGGCTACAGTGGAGTCGTGGGCCGAGAAACCGGTTTATCGCTATCTACGTAAAGACCTGGAAGGCGTGCCTATGGTGGGACTGGAGACCCAGCCCAGCCTGGAAGATATTGCCAGGCTCAAGCCTGATTTGATCATCGCTTCCAAATTCAGAAATGAAAAAATCTACGACCTGCTGTCCTATATCGCCCCCACCGTGGCGGTGGACGAAGTGTACCAATTCAGGGACAACACCCGGCTGATCGGCCAGGCACTGAATCGACAATCCCAAGCTCAGGTGTTGCTGGACAAATGGGATGCGCGTCTGGCGCAGACCAAAAGGCGTCTTCAGGACAAATTCGGCGCGGCCTGGCCATTGTCCGTTTCGATCCTGGATTTTCGCAGCGACCATGTCAGGATCTATCTGGCAAACAGCTTTGCCGGCTCGGTTCTGGCCGATCTGGGCTTCGTCTGGAGCGAACCGTTCAGAAAATCCGGCTGGCCGCTGATGAAACTGACCAGCAAGGAAAGCATTCCGGTTATGGATGCCGATGTGTTCTTCGTGCAGATGCGCTCGGACAGCCGGGTCGTACAAAACCGCTATGAAGACTGGTCCCGCCATTTGCTGTGGCAACAACTGACGGCGGTAAAGAACAAGCAGGTTTATCTGGTCGACAACGTCTACTGGAGCCTGGCTGGCGGCATTCTGAGCGCCAATTTGATGCTCGATGAACTGGAGCAGCTCCTAGGCTCCCCCGCAGGTCTGCAAAAATGACGACGCTGCATACACGCTCGGGCGCTTTGATCACCCTGACAATCGGATTCGCCTTACTGGTGCTGCTGGCGGTCCTTAGCCTGTCTATCGGCAAAACCTATATTGCACCGGGCGACGTACTGGGAGCACTGTTTAAACCCGACCCCCTTGATATCGACCATATTCTGGTGAACACCACCAGGCTTTCCCGCATGACCGTTGCCATTGCCGTTGGCGCCTGCCTTGCGGTGGCCGGCGGCCTGATGCAGGCCGTGACCCGAAACCCGCTGGCCTCTCCCGGCCTGTTTGGCATCAATGCCGGCGCTGTCTTCTCTATTGTCCTGCTGGCGCCGTTATTCGGGTCGACCACGCTGACCCAGTTCATGGTGCTGGCCTTTGCCGGTGCTGCCGTTGCCGGCACGCTGGTCTATTGCATCGGTATGCTCGGCAGCCGCAGCCCCTTTCGCATTGTGCTGGCGGGAGCCGCCGTTACCGCACTGTTTGCCTCGTTCACCCAGGCGCTGCTGGTGATCAGCCAGGAAGGTCTGGACAGCATTCTGTTCTGGATGGCCGGCTCGGTTGCCGGACGTGAAATGGATGCCGTGCTCACCATCTATCCTTATCTGCTGATCGGCTTTGCCGCCAGTTTCGTGCTGGCCAGACATATCAATATTCTGGTTACCGGTGACGACATAGCACGCGGCCTTGGGCAAAACACATTTGTCATTCGCTCGCTGCTAAGCATCATTATTATCCTGCTGGCTGGCGGCGCGGTGTCGCTGGCCGGAAATATTGGCTTTATCGGGCTGATCGTGCCGCATATCGTGCGCCGTATTCTGCCGGGTGACTTTCGCTGGCTGCTTGCCGGCTATGCTGTTTTCGGGGCATTGTTGTTGCTGCTTGCAGATATTGTGGCCCGAGTCGTGTTAATTCCCCAGGAAGTGCCGATCGGTGTGGTCACCGCACTGCTTGGCGCGCCCTTTTTTATCCATATGGCCAGAAAGGGGATGCGCAATGGATAAATGGCTGACCGTGCGCAATAACTGGTATTCCCGCCAAATCAACACCAGCACGTGCACAACAATTGCAATATTGCTGCTGATCACGCTGGCGGTTGCCCTGCTGTCTCTGTCTTCAGGCAAGTACATGCTATCGTTGCCGGAGGTCATTGACGCGTTGCGCAGCCAGACAATCGCCGATAATGCCTTTATCGTCTCCATATTGCGCGCCCCCAGAATGCTGATGGCGCTGCTGGCCGGTGGCGCACTGGCAGTATCCGGCCTGTTGCTGCAAACCATTATTCGCAATCCGCTGGCTTCGCCTGATATTATCGGCGTCACCAGCGGCGCTTCGGCGACAGCGGTATTTTTCCTGTCGTTCATGACGTCCTGGCTCAGTGTGCAATGGCTTCCCCTGGCGGCGATGGCCGGCGGCTTTGCCGGTGCCGCGCTGGTCTATCTGCTGGCCTGGAAAAGCGGCGTTTCCCCCACCCGTCTGATCCTGGTGGGCGTGGGGATCTCGGCGGTGATGGTTGCCTGTACCACCATGTTGCTGGTTTTCAGCCCGCTCTCCTCTACCCTGAGCGCCTATGTCTGGCTGACGGGCAGTGTCTATGGCGCGCGCTGGCATGACGTCACAACCCTGTGCCTGTGGCTGTTGCCGGCCGCCACACTGCTGGTCGTGCTGGCCAGGACGCTGGCAGTCAATGAACTGGACGATGCACTGATTATCGGCCTGGGCATTTCCATGGAACGGGCACGGCTGGTCCTGCTGGCGTTAAGCGTCTATTTGGCGGGCGCAGCCATTGCCTATACCGGCGCCCTGGGATTTGTCGGCCTGGTTGCACCACATATTGCCCGGCGGATCGGCGGCAAATCCGGCACAAGTCTGATTGTCGTGACCATGCTGGTCGGCGCCAATATGGTCATGATTGCCGACCTGATTGGCCGCACGCAGTTTTTGCCGCTGGATCTGCCAGCAGGTATTTTCGTGTCGGCCATTGGGGCCCCGTTCTTTATCTATTTGCTGTTGCGTGCACGTTCTTAGCACGAATGCCATTATTTTTTATGAAAGATCAATCCGAATGGATCCTATAGAAAGCCAAGACCTTACGCTGAAGTACGATACCCAGATCGTTATTGACGGGCTGAATCTGAGCATTCCCAAGGCACAGATTACGGTGTTGGTAGGCAGCAATGGCTGTGGCAAAAGCACCCTGCTCAAATCGTTTGCACGGCTGATCCGGCCGTCACAGGGCACGGTCCTGCTCAACGGCAAGGATATCCACCGCCGGTCCACGGCTGCTGTGGCACGCGAACTGGCCATTTTGCCGCAAAGCCCCACAGCGCCTGAGGGTCTGTCCGTTTATCAATTGGTGCGCCTGGGAAGATATCCGCACCAGACGTGGCTGCAGCAGTGGTCAAAGGAAGATGAAACGATCGTGACACAGGCGCTGGCGCAAACTGAACTGACCCAATTTCAGGACAGGCCGGTCGATGCACTGTCCGGCGGGCAGCGCCAGCGTGCCTGGATTGCAATGACGCTGGCCCAAAATACCGACACGTTGCTGCTGGACGAACCCACCACTTATCTGGACCTGGCGCACCAGATTGAAGTGCTGGACCTGTTGTTCGAGCTGAATGCGACCAGACAAAAAACCATTGTCATGGTCCTGCATGATCTGAATCTGGCCTGCCGGTATGCACACAATATGATTGCCATTGCCAACAGGCAGGTCTACGCGCAAGGCGATCCGGCAAAGGTGCTCAATGCAACCATGGTCCAGGATGTATTTCATCTGCAAAGCAAAATTGTAAAAGATCCGCTTTACGGCACCCCTATGTGCATCCCCATTGGCAAAGGAATCCAGAGTGCAGGCATTGACGCTTCCTAAGGCTGCCGGCTTTGATGCGGACCAGTGGCAGGTATTGACCACAAGGTTCATGTTGATTGATGCCAGCGAACGCCACCCCGTGTATTCCGTGCCATCTGCAGATCTGCTGGACCCTGTGCGCTGCGCCAAGTTGTTGCGTGAAATCGGTCCGATCATTGGGTCGCCCACACTCAAGGTAACCGCGTCTTTGCTTGGCAAAAGAATCGCGTTCCTGAGCTCTGCCGCAGCCCTCTATGCCATGACCGTGTTCGACAAGGGGCTGGACCTGTCCCTGGACAACACGGTTCTGGAATACCAGCACGACGGCAAGTGGCAATCGCGCATGCCATTGATTGATCTGACCGTCACCCCCCCGCAAGCGGGTAAACGCCCACAATGGCGCGAGCGCATTGTGCAACAGCTGTTTGCTGATAACCTGGCGCCGCTGTGGGCAGCACTGAGCGCTGCCTCTGGCGTCTCACCCAAAATTCTATGGGAAAACCTGGCCGTGCGTATTTATTCACAATACGAACGCCATATGATCGCCACCGCCGGACAAGACAAACAGGCGCGTATCCAGGAAGATTTTGACTATTTACTGCATGCGCCCGCCTCTATTTTTGGCGTTAAGGACAACCCGCTAGCCCAATATCATTTTGCGCACACGCAGTGTGACGGCAAGCTGATCAGGATCCGCAAAACCTGCTGCTTTTATCTTCGGGCAACCACGCCCCCAGAGTACTGCTCGGTATGCCCATTGACGTACAACAGAAAAGCGAAAATCTGAATTGCGCCGCCAGGCTCGTCATAGCAGATAATCACCTTATCCCTATTTCAATCGCAAGTAGCGGATTGTCAGATCGCAAAGTGCTGCCTACACTGTATTTATTGTCATCACTGCCAATAAGATAACTCATATGTCATTGAACCTCTGGGCTTTGCTCGGCCCCCATGCAAACGATTTACGCGCGCTGGCGCCAGCACCCCTATCGTGGGCCCGGACCTCCTGTGGCAGCGCCCAGGCCTGCACGCAAAGGGAGAATCCGCTGCATCCGCGCTTTGGGGCAGCAAATGGATAAGGGCAAACCGGATCAATATGAAAGCGATCAGTACAAAATGAATAACGGCAAATCGGCTGCACCTGAGGCCACCTATGCCGCCACAATCAATAACGCAGACTGGCAGGCACTTGAGTGCTCGCTCAATGACTACGGCAATGCAATCGTGCCCGGCCTGTTGAGTCCAGCGCAATGTGAAGCGCTGGCTGCAGGCTATGACCGCGAGCAAGACTATCGCAGCCGCATCGTCATGGCCCGTCATGGATTTGGCCGCGGAGAATATAAGTACTTCGCCTATCCTCTACCGGCATTGCTGGATCAGCTACGTCATCTGCTTTATCCGCATCTGGCGCCGATCGCCAATCGCTGGAGTCGCCAACTGAATATGAATGTACACTTTCCGCCAGCCCTGGATACGTTCCTGGACCAATGCCATGCTGCCGGCCAGATGCGCCCCACCCCACTGATCCTGCAGTATGGCCCGGGCGACTATAACTGCCTGCATCAGGACCTGTATGGCGAGCATGTGTTCCCTTTGCAGGTGGCGATTCTGCTGTCCGCACCAGATCGCGATTTTACAGGCGGCCAGTTCGTCATGACGGAAACCGCCGCAGCCAGCCAGCGCGCCGAAGTCATTCCGCTGCAGCAAGGCGATGCGCTTATCTTCACCGTCAACCACCGACCCGCACCTGGCAAACGCGGCGGCACACGCAAAGTCGCCATGCGCCACGGCGTAAGCCTTGTGCATAGCGGCAGGCGTCACACCCTGGGGGTCATTTTTCATGATGCCCGTTAAGCGCGTGTCCAGGGACGTACTATGACCACGCTCAAAAACCAAATAGATCGCCTGAACTGGACAAGCATCGCCACTGACCTGGACAGCGAAGGCTGCGCCCTGCTCCCCGGCTTGTTGTCTGCTGCGCAGATTGATGCGCTTACCAGCCAGTTAAGCGACCAACTGAGCAGCCAGGTAAGCGAACTGCCCCTGCGCAGCATGTCGTTGGCCCGGCGTGAACCAGGCCACGGCCAATTGTTCTTTTTTGAAAATAAACTGCCCGAGGTGCTTGCTGTTTTACGCAAGCAGCTCTATCACCATCTGGCGCCTATCGCCAATCGCTGGAACAGCATACTGCAGCTTGGCTACCGCTATCCCGACACACTGGATCGTTTTCTACAGGCTAATCGCGATGCCGGGCAGAACCGAGAACTGTCGCATCTGCATAGATTACAGGAGTCGGAGTATATCGCCCTGCATCAACGCAATGACGGCCAGCTGGTGTTTCCGTTACAGGCAGTGCTGCTGCTGAGCGAGCCGGGGCAGAATTTTCGCGGCGGCGAACTGGTCATGACAGAACAGCGCCCGCGCATGCAGTCGCGCCCCATTGTCCTGTCGATGCGACAAGTTGATGTCGCCATCATAAGCACAGGCCAGCGCCCCTTCAAGGGAAGCCACGGCTTTTACCGGGTCAATATGAAACATGCCATTAGCCGCGTACACAGCGGCCAGCGCTGCGGGCTGGAACTCTTTTTCCACCATGCGACTGGAGACGATCAAAGGGATACATATGAACAGGGTTCGCTACTGGACACTGACCGGAACTGACGGCAAACCTTGGCACAGCACGCGTCCTGGTAAACTGGGCGGGCACAGGCGCAGCAAAATCTATGGTTGCCTGGATTGCCGCACCGCCCTGCAGGCCATCGCGCGTGGTGGTTATGTGAAGTATCGGGTGTTTTTTGCCGATGAAGCAACAGCCATCGCTGCCGGGTACCGGCCCTGCGCGGTTTGCCTTCCGGTACAGTACGCCAGGTGGAAGGCAGCGCAGGAGTAATAAGCCAACTGAAATAGTCGCGTATCCTATTGCATTTGCAGATTCGCAGCACGAACCGTATCGGCCCACAACTGCTGCTGATCATTGATAAAAGTAGCAAACTCCGCCGGCGTGTTCCCGCCAGGGGTACCACCGAGCGATTTGAATCGTGAAACGATATCGTCGCTGCGCAGCGCATGTTTGGCGGCCTGTTGGATTTTACTGACGATATCATCCGGCGTGCCGGCTGGTGCAATTAATCCAAACCAGGCATTGACGACCATATTATCGATGCCCGCTTCCTTCATGGTGGGGACGTCCGGCAACTGTTCCGAGCGCTTCTCGCCCGTCACGGCCAGAGCCCGGAATTTACCTGATTTGATAGACGGCATGGAGCTGGGCAGGTTATCAATCATAAACGTATATTGATTGCCCAGCAGACCTGATACCGCCGGCCCTGCACCTTTATAGGGAATGTGCTGTGCCGTCTGTTTTATCCGTTGCAGGAACATTTCTGCAGAAAGATGCGGAGACTGCCCCTTGCCCGAAGAGCCGAATGTTCTTCGCGCTTCATCGGCTGCAAGATAAGCAACCAGTTCAGATACTGATTTGACCGGAGTCTCGCTGTTGACAACCAGCACGTTCGGCACCGAAATGACAAGCGTAATGGCCTTGAAATCTGCCTTTTCATAAGGCAACGTTTTGTACAGGCTATAGTTGATTGCATTAGGGCCCACATTGCCCATGCCCAGCGTGTAGCCATCAGGCTTGCTGCGCGCCAGGGCCTGCGAACCGATAATTCCCGCCGCGCCGGCCTTGTTTTCGACCACCACCGTCTGGCCCAGTGTTTTGCTCATTTTTTCGCCCACCAGCCTGGCCGAAATATCTGTTGTTCCGCCGGGAGCCGCGGGCACAATAATCGTGATGGGCTTTTCCGGCCAGGCAGCGCTGGCGGTACCTGCCAGTAGCAAGGTAACCAGTACTCCGCCTGGAATAGATTGTAAAAAGTTCATTCGTGTCTCCCGATTGTTGGTTCGATTTTTACGATCAGAGTAGCCGCGAAAGGGGAGATTCGCCATCTGTGATTCATGAAGGCATGCTTCACCCTTGTTTAATACCGATTTACCCGTAGATGCCGAAAGGCGGTTCTGTATCGACAGTTCACTACAATCATACGTATCACCCGAGCACGCGAGTTGCTTACTTTTTCTTCTGCGCGCTTTGACCGCCCTGTCGGGTCAGGACCAGCACATCGCTTTGGCCGTCCTGTACTACTTCGTCGCGTTGATTGATCAATTGGAAACGACGGGCGATTTTCCCGCTGTTGCCGCTCTTACCCAGTTCGGTAGACAGAATGGTTAGTTTCAGATGAATGGTGTCATTTACCAGCAACGGTCCAATAAAATTCCAATCGCGATAGCCAAGCATGGCAATCACCGAATCATGAAATATCCCCATTTCATGCATCATGCCGGTGCTGACGGCCATCCCCAACACGCCATGTACAACGCGCTGGCCGAATCGGGTCGATTTGGCAAACTCCATATCTGCATGAATTGGATTCCAGTCGCCGGAGATCATGGAAAACATGGTCAGATCCGTCTCGGTAATCGTTCTGCCACCGCTCACAAAGGTCTGGCCTTCGTTGAAATCTTCAAAGTAATATCCGCTCATCGATTTATCCTAATGTGTCCTGTGCCATTTCTCTTAATTTGCGGCGCTGAATCTTGACACCGTTTGAACTCATGGTTGTAGGAAAAGCGTCTATTTCCCAAATGCGAACCGGCAACTTGAAGGCAGCGATCGACTGCCCTAGGCTGGAGCGCAACGCATTTTCGTCGAATGCGCACCCTTTTCTGGTAATAACAAAAGCAACACATCGATTCTGCCCGTCCACTTCCACGCCCACAACCTGGGCATCATCGACACCAGACTGTAACTTGAGCACATCTTCGATTTCGGCCGGATTGACCAGAAAACCGGCCAGACGAATTGCATCCCCCTGACGGGTTTGATAGACAAGACTTCCGTCTTCCCGTAAGTAGCCCAGATCCCCGGTGCAGAAATAGCCTTCGGCATCAATTACCTGATCCGTTGCAGCCTGATTGTTCAGATAACCCACAAAATTGGTATCGGCATAAATTTCAATGACCCCGCTTTTACCTGTACCCAGCAATTGACCGGTCTGTGGATCACGGATCCGCAGACGCGCCTGCGGATTAGCCGGAATGCCACCGGGCTGAAGTCTTTCATTCAACGGCATGTCGGGCGACTGCAGTGAAAACAACGCCTGAACCTCGCTGGATCCATAAAGGCCATACATCGGTATTTTTCTATCCCACGCCTTTTTACCGAAGCGATCGAACCCCGCATGAAACGCAGCAAAGCCGAACACACGCGCCGACGGAAACGGTATGGCGCTATGGGTGTGTTCCAGCATCCGGCTGAACATTTCATCGCTGCCGAATAAATGAGTAACCTGATGCTCATTAATCAATATGTTCGCCTGTGCCGCATCAAACGTGTCCATCAGCACAACGGGCTGTCCCGCTGCGAAGCAGCCGAACACGGCATTAAAACCAAATACACCACAAAACGGCAGCGCGGCCAGCAATATCACGTCCGCTTGCTCTAACCGGTAGGCCCGAGCCACATGTTGGCTATGGGCCGATATGGTGCGTTGGGTATGCATGACAAGCTTGGGCGCACTGGTGGTCCCCGATGTCGTAAACAGAATGCACAATGCGTGCGCTGCATCATTGCGCGGGACTGAAAAATGATCAGGTAACGCCTCCAGCGTCAAGGCAGACACCGGCTTGTTTAACAAACAATCGGTCACCTGGTCTGCAGGATTCACAAATACAATCGACTTCAAGTGTTTCAGGCTCTCTTCATTCACTTGCATGAGGATAGACATAAAGTCGATCTTTCTGAAGTCCGGCTCCAGAATCAGCATGCTGGCTTCGGATTTTTCCAAGATGTGAGACACCTCATGCGAGCGGTACCGTGTATTGACCGTTACCAGCGTCGCACCCAGCGCGCTCAATCCGAACAGCAGCACCAGCCATTCCATGCGATTGACCAGCCACACAGCTACCCGATCACTCTGTCCGATACCCTGCTTTTGCAACCAATAGGTGGCGCGATCGCACAGATCGGCAAATTGCGCATAGGTATATCTTTGGTTACCGTCGATAAAGGCGATCCGATCCGGATACTCGCGCCGGTGATGCTCCAACAGATCAACAATCGTACGCGCTTGCATCTCAATAGAGCTCCATCAGTTTTGCGTTATCAGATAGATCTTGCGGCAATGACTCCTGGATGATGGCGCCAGCCTTCATTACCAGTACCCGATCGGATATTTTCAGCGCTTCCCTGACATTTTGCTCAACGAGCAAAATGGACATGCCGGTTGAAAGCTGCAGTTCACGGATCGGTTGCAATAAATCCTGAAACAGCTTGGGAGCAAGCCCGATTGAGGGCTCATCCATCAGCAGGCAATGGGGTCGGGAAAGCATCGCCCTGCCAATGGATACGATCTGCTGTTGCCCGCCAGACAAGGTGCCTGCCCTTTGATGATAAAAGTTTTTTAGCGCTGGCAAAATCGACATGACCCATTCAAGACGGTCGGCGCGTTGACCCTTGGCGATACCGGCAGCCCACATGCCCATTTTCATGATCTCCTGGACCGTGAGACCAGGAAAGATCCCACGACCTTCCGGTACCAGAGAAATACCTTTGTCCGTCAACAACCTGGGTTCGATACGATCGGATTTTTCTTCACCGATGAAAATCTCTCCATGTTGTCGTGGTATCAGTCCATACAGCGATTTGATCAATGTGGATTTTCCGGCGCCATTATGCCCAATCAGGCAAAGAACCTCGTTCTTGCGCAGTTCAAAGTTAAAATGTTCAAGAACCGGTCGACCGCCGTACCCTACGGTCAAGTCAATCGTCTTTATCATCGTCTCGGTCACTCTGCTCTGTCTCCGAAGTAAATTGCTGTCAGATGGGGGTCTTTCAGAACGGCCTCAGGTTCTCCATCTGCCATCAGTTTGCCCTGATCCAGAAAAGCAATGCGATCAGAAATACCGTAAACAATATCCAGATTGTGCTCGATAATGCAAACGGTGACGCCGCCTTTGACTTCACTGCGCAGCAGATCAAGGAAATGAGAGTATGAGCCCCGATCCAGTCCCGAAGCGGGTTCATCGAGCAGCCATATTTTTGCATTTGCCGCCATGATTCTGGCCATACTCAAAAATTTTCTTTCAGCGTAGGACAGATCCAGCGCCCGAACACCAGATTTGTGGGAAAGACGTGTTTTTTCCAGAATATCCTTTACTTTCTGTTTTCGTTGCACAAGCCCCGATCGTCCTCCTGGTTGCCATAACCAGGCGATGGGTTCCATTACCGATAACACGTTTTCCTCAACCGTCATCCGGTCAAACAGACGCAGGTCCTGAAACGTTCTTGCAATACCTTTGCGGGCTATTTTCCAGTGCGGAAGCCCCACAAGGGACTCTCCCTGCCAAAGAATATCGCCGCCAGTCGGGGCAAGATGTCCCGTGATCAGATTGAATAACGTCGTTTTGCCGGCGCCGTTGGGCCCCACCAGGGTAGTCACAATACCTGCCCGCAGATCAAGCGACACATTCTGCGTGACTTTCAAACCACCGAAATTTTTCTGAAGGTTTGAAATACGCAAGAGCACTGGATTTTCAGTCATGATTTAGCCTGTTTGCCCGACGATCCGATAAGGCCGCCTGGGCGAAAAATCATCAACAGCACCATGGCTATGCCATATGCAATTTGCTGAATCGCGCCGATTTCTGTCTGTGGCAGGAACCACATATAGCTGAATACGCTGGGAAGCGCCATCAGGATAACGGCCCCCGCCAAAGGTCCCATCAGGGTTCCGGTCCCGCCGATAATCACCATTGCCATCAGCAGCACCGACGTATCAAGAGTAAAACTCTCGACATTGATGAAACCGTTGTAAAACGCGTAAAGCGCCCCGGCAATGGCAGATAATGCAGAAGAGATCACCACTGATAGTGTTTTTATGACGGCAACATTCTTGCCCATCGCATAGGCAGCAGATTCGCTATCGCGAATTGCCTGAAGATTGCGACCAAAGCTGGAACGCGACAGAATAGTGATAATGGTGGCAACAACAATTAGCGAAACAAACGCCAGTAGTAGAAATTGTGCCGGGTCAATCACATCAAAACCAAAAACGCTGGCGGGCGGAATGCCAATTACACCGCCAATTCCGCCTGTAAAAGACTTCCATTCCGAGAACACAGTGACGCCGATGACCTGCAGGCCAAGCGAGGCAGCTACAAAATATTCACCACGTACGCGCAAAGCAGGCAAGGCCAGGACGAGCGACACCAGTGCGCAGACGCACATTGCGATTGGAATAGTGAGGAAAATGGACACGCTCAGGTGCATGGCAACGTATGCCGCAGTATAAGCGCCCAATCCGAAGAAAATCGCATGTGCCATGGAGAAAATTCCCGCATAGCCCATGATGAAGTTCAGGGTGAGCGCGAGCACGGCATTAATGCAAATGAGCGTGGCAAGGTTCAGAATGTAGGCAAGCATAATTGAATCGCAGCTAGGTGGCTATCTCACGGCCGAAAAAGCCCGATGGCCGCAACAGGATGAACAGGAACAACATCACAAACGTTACTGCTTCACTCCACTGGGGCCCAAGATAGATGAGGGCAAAATTTTCTGTTATGCCCAGCAGCATTCCGGCAAGCGCGGCGCCCTTCATACTCCCGACGCCGCCCACAATGGTTGCCGCCAGACTGATAAGCATGACATGATGCGCGATGGCCGGGTTCAGGCCCGAACTTGCTCCAGTCAGGATGGCCGCAGGGACAACCAGGACAGAGCCGATAGCAAACACCATGGTAGAAAGATGCCGGGGATTAAGTCCGTAGATGCGGACCAGAGCCGGATTCTCTGACAGCGCCCGCATGGCAATACCAATATGCGTTCTGTTAAGAAATACCTGCAGGGCAAAGAAAAATACCAGCATGCAAATGACGGCAAGCCCCGAAAGCGGCGCGATGAACAATCCTGGCATGAGCTCAATACTTTCGGAAAGCGGTGTTGCAACGGACACAAACCCCCTGCCAAAGATCATGCCGATCAGATTCTGGACGATAATACCAATGCCAAGGGAGGCTACAAATACAGTAAAAAATGAACCTTCGTGTCTCTGTATGGGCGCATAGATCCACTTATCGAGCACAACCCCAAAGATGATCGCCCCGATTGTTGATGCCAACACCGCCAATGCCCAGTGAAATTGGGCCATTGAATATAGGTAATAGAAGATGTAGGCAGCAATCGTAAAGGTTGCACCATGGGCAAAATGGAATATTCTGGTGCACCCGAAAATCAGCGAAAACCCTACCGCGATAAGCGCGTATAAAGCTCCGCTTTGTATTCCATTGATCAAAAGTTGAACGACCAGCATGGGCATACTTCCCGTCTATTTTCCGAATACCGATACAACTTTTCCGCCAGCCCCGTCTATTTCATTGACCTGCATGGGGCTGAGCACTGTGCCGTTCTCGGCAAAGGTAACCTTGCCACCCACAAGATCGAAGGTCTTGGTTTCGTTACGCTGACGCAAAAGATTTTCGCCGGTAATGGGTTCGCCTTTTTTCTTCAGTTCACTGGCCAGCAGACCAAACAGTCGGACAGCGTTGTAATAGTTGGCTATATACGCAGATGGCAGTTTTTTGTACTTGGACTGATAATCATCTACAAAACGTTTCGTTACTGGATCTGCAGACTTCCAGTCGATATTCTGCGTGGTATATACCGCCCCCTTGGCTTGCGGCAACGCATTGGTCTCGGGAATGGAAAAGGCGCTGTAGCTGGCAATCTGCTGCTTGACGCCATTGTCTCTAAATTGCTTGATCATCTGAGACTGCTGGGATCCGTAAGAAGCTATATAGATAACATCAGGATTGGCGGCGCGTACCCGGGCAGCAATACCTGCAAACTGCTGCATTGTTGCCGGGACAGACAGCGATTCTGCCAGTTCGCCACCAGCCTGTGCAAGACTGGTTTCCAGTTCTTTTCTGATGCCTTCTCCCAATGGATCATCGACATAGACCAGAACAAATTTTTTCAGATTTTTCTCTTTGATCAGATAAGGCAGAATGGCCTTGACTTCGTCTGTGGCCAACGGGATCACATTCCAGAAATAGGCGCCAAGACTGGCCAGATCCGGCCCGACGCCGCCCCCATTGACGGCAACCGTTTTGGTTCGTGCCGCTGTTGTGGAAATCGCTTTGGAAACACCGGTAAATGCCGACAGTACATAGGGTACCCGTGCCACATTGACCAGCTTGTTCATGCTGATCACGCCCTGCTGGGGCAATGCCTGCGTATCTTCGTACTGAATCCGCAGCTTGTCACCCAGCAGATTATCCTCGTTGATATGATCCCGGGCCAGGTTGGCTCCGGACCCGAAAATGTCGCCATAGCTGGCGTTAGGGCCGCTTAGGGGAAACGCTGCCCCAATTGTGATATCTGCCGCCAGAACCGCCGTTGCAAACGAAATACCGGCCGCACCGAGCACCAGCCGCGGAACCAATTTTAAGATCCATGCCATTGTTGTCTCCTGATCGTTTTTATACTCTTCTCAGTTGCATCCTGACGGCTGCACCGGGAGTCTATTGCTGATATTCGCACGGTATAGATTCAAGGGACAATTAGTCTTTTTGGAAGATACCCTTTGATCTCGGTTAACGAGCGTTTACCCTAGCGCCCCGTTTTCTGGTTTCAACATTGATGGACGCCAGACCCAAACCCGGTCTTATTCTTTTGTGTGGTCAGCCCGGCAAAGGCGTCGGTTCCGCCCGGCGTGCCTGGCTTCGATACCTTTTTGGTATACCTATGAACAAATTCCATATTAGACCGGACGCCGCCTCACTTATATACTCGGAAGACGAATATAAATCCGCTATCACAGGAAATGGATATGGATGCAACCATAGTAGAAGTAAGTACGCAAATTCTTGATATCCCTACCATTCGCCCGCACAAAATGTCCGTGGCCACCATGCATAATCAATGCCTGGTGCTGGTCCGTATCAAAACCTCCGACGGCATCGAAGGCATCGGCGAGGCGACCACCATTGGCGGACTCAATTACGGTGGCGAAAGCCCCGAAAGCATGAAGACCAACATCGATCGCTATTTTGCGCCATTGCTCATCGGGCAGCCGGCATCAGGGCTGGCCGCCCTGCGCCAGCGCATCGACAAGGCCATCAAGGATAATCGTTTTGCCAAATGTGCAATCGAGACCGCGCTCTACGATGCCTATGCAAAACGCCTGGGAGTGCCACTGAATGCGCTTTTCGGTGGTGCCGTTCATGACCGGATCAGTGTTGCCTGGACCCTGGCCAGTGGCGACACCCAGAAAGATATCGACGAAGCGCAGCAGATGCTCGATACACGCCGTCACCGAATTTTCAAGCTCAAGGTGGGCATGCGAGCACCCAAAGAAGATCTGAAACACATTCGTGCCATCCGGGGCGCGCTGAGCGAGTCGGCCAGCATTCGCATCGACGTGAACCAGGGATGGTCGGAAACCGAGGCAACACAGCATCTGCGTGCGCTGGCGGATGCCGGGGTCGAACTGGTGGAGCAACCCATCCATGAAAAAAACCTGGCCGGCATGCAACGCCTGACGGCGCTGGGCATTGTGCCGATTATGGCCGATGAATCCCTCAAAGGCGTGCAGGACGGGTTTGCACTGGCAAGTGCGCATTGCGCCAATGTATTTGCGATCAAGATAGAACAGGCAGGCGGCCTGCAAAACGCGCGTGACCTGATCGGCATTGCGCAGGCAGCCGATATCGCCTTGTACGGCGGTACCATGCTGGAGGGATCCATTGCCACCATTGCCGCCGCGCATCTATTTTCTACGCTGAACCGGCTTGAGTGGGGCACCGAAATGTTCGGCCCGTTGTTGCTCAAAGATGAAATTCTGGCTACGCCGCTGGACTACAGCGACTACACCTTGCAGATCCCTGACGGGCCTGGCCTGGGCATCGTGCTGGATGAAGACAAGATTGCGTTCTATACCCGCAAATAGACGACGGCCGGTTCAAATAGAAAGAACACGGCCGGCTCAAGTAGAAAAAATACTGCTGGCGTTCCCGGCACGATAGGAGACAGTCGTGCCAGGTGCCAGATAACAGCAGCGTCAGATTGCCGACGGGTGCCGGCACAATGCCGTTACCTGAATATCCATATAAGGAAACAGCGGCAAGCCGGACAGCAGATTGTGCAATTCTTCATTGTCCTGCACATCGAAAATACTGACATTGCGATACTGGCCCACAACGCGCCAGATATGCGGCCATTTGCCGGCGCGCTGCAAATCCTGCGAGTATTGCTTTTCCCTGGCCTTGATGTCCGCAGCCACTTCTGCTGGCATGTCATGAGGGATATTTACTGCCATTTCTACCATGAATAACATATTTGATCCTTGATATTATTGGGATAAATGCAACGGCTTAATACAACCATTAAGCGCAACAGTTCATGCTGCCACGCTCGCCTGGACCGTCACACTCACTGCGCCGAAATGCCCGTCTCGGACAGAATTTTCTTCCATTTTCCTGTTTCGGACTGCAGATATGCCTTGAGTTCCTCTGGCGTGCTGCCGATTTTTTCGGCGCCGATAGTCTTGAACGTGGTTTTCACCTTATCCGTTTCCATCGCCTTGAGCATGGCTTTTTGCAGCGTCTGAATAACCTCGGCAGGTGTGCCGGCAGGAGCAAAAGTCGCAAACCAGGGTCGCAGCTCATACCCGGGCAGGCCGCTTTCGGCAATGGTCGGGACATCGGGCAATGAGGCCGAGCGTTTGGTCGTGGTAATCGCCAACGCCTTGAGCTTGCCTGCGTCAATATGCGGTTTGGAGGAAGTGATGCTGTCAAACATATAGTCCACCTGCCCGCCCAGCAGGTCCGACACTGCCGGGCCACTGCCTTTATAGGGCACATGCAGCATATCCAGTTTTCCCAGATAGGTAAACAGCGCCCCGGCCAGGTGAATAGAGGTGCCCACGCCGGCGGACGCATACGTGTATTTGCCCGGATTGGCTTTGGCCTGCTCGATCACGTCTTTAACCGAGTTGACATCCTTGCGCGTGGCCTGCGTCACCAGAATATTGGGCACATCTGCCAGCAGCGAGATCGGTTCGAAGTCTGCAATCGGATCGTAGCTCAGTTTCTTGTAAAGCGATGGGTTGACGGCCATGCCATTGGCAACGATCATGATTGTGTATCCGTCCGGCTTGGCATTGGCCACCTGGGCCGCGCCAATATTGCCGCCGGCGCCCGGCTTGTTTTCCACGACAATTGGCTGGCCCAGGTCTTTGGCAAGCGACTCACCCAGCGTGCGCGCAATCACATCCATTGCGCCCCCTGGCGGGAACGGCACGATCCAGGTAATGGGACGTTCCGGATAGGCAGCAGCCGCGGCTCCCGCGGCAAACAGACCTGCAATGGCGGTCGCTGCGCACGCCGCTTTGATGCCGAGTGATCGACGAGTATTGTGTTTCAATTGCATCTCCATACGCGTTGAGTGGCTGTGCTACTGCCGCAAGACCGCTTTGACGCGCCCGGCGCAGCTGGCCGTTATATCGTTTTCTTTATTATCCGTATTGTTTTTGTCCGTGTCTAAGACTATATTTGGCGTAATCGATACTTTTAAGGTATGAATATGGAGTTAAGACAAATCCGCTACTTTCAGTGCGTAGCCCGGGAACTGAGCTTTACAAAGGCAGCGCGGATTCTGCATATTGCCCAGCCGCCCCTGAGTCGGCAAATTAAAATGCTTGAAGAAGAACTGGGTGTGGCGGTATTCGAGCGCCTGGGTCGCGGTATCGCGCTGACCGATGCCGGTCGCTATTTCCTGGATCAGACCGAAAAAATGACGCAACGGCTAGAGGAAACCATCAATGCCACCCGCCGGATCGGCAAAAACGACCGCATCTGGTTTGGTGTCGGCTTTGTTCCGTCTACGCTATATGGACACATGCCGGCCCTGATCCGCCAATTGCGTCAGCTGAACACCCTAGTGGAGATCGGGCTGGTGGAAATGACCACCCTGCAGCAATTTGAAGCGCTCAAATCGGGCCGGATCGATATCGGTGTCGGACGCATCCTGATCAAAGACGAGGAGATCGAGCGCCTGGTGTTGACCGATGAACCGCTGGTTGTGGCGCTTCCCATCACGCACCGCCTGGCCGGTAGAGTATCGGTCCGGCTTACCGACATTATGGAAGAACCGCTCATTCTGTACCCAGCCAAGCCGCGGCCAAGCTATGCAGACCACGTGCTGGATCTGTTCAGGCAGAAAGGATATTCACCGCAGATCATTCAGGAAGTCAATGAGTTGCAAACGGCCATTGGCCTGGTGACGGCGACAATCGGCATTGCGATTGTGCCCGAATCGGTGCGTCGACTGCATCGCGATGATGTGGTGTATGTGAACCTGGACGAACCGGAGTTCACCTCACCCATCATGCTCAGTTGGCGCAAAAACGATCACTCGGCATTCCTTGAGCAAACGATAGACCTGTTCAAGCGCACCGCCATATGAACATGACGCTTGCGACTCAACTGCAAGCAATCACGATCGCAATTTCAGGTACGCCGGCAAGTGCAGTAGCGACCGCCCTGGAACCGGCTGTCGGCCAATAGCTGTGTCCGTCCATAGTTCGTTCAGGCCGCGTTCATAGTTCAAGCCGATATCCGACGCCTGTTTCGGTCAGAATATAGCGGGGCCGGGCCGGATCCTGCTCCAGCTTGTGACGCAGATGGCCCATGTAAATGCGCAGATAGTGTGTCTGGTCCAGAAAAGCCGGCCCCCATATTTCAACCATCATTCGGCGTTGTGTCACCACCTTGCCTGCATTGACCAGCAACAGGCTGAGCAGGTCGAACTCTTTGGGCGTCAGGTGCAGCAACTGGCCGGCTCGGCTGACCCGGCGAGCTTGCAGATCCACATCAATATCGCCAAACTGATAATGGCTGGGCGTCTGCTGCAACGCGGCCGTGCTGCGTCTCAGATGAGCACGTATACGTGCCTGCAATTCGACTACGCTAAACGGTTTGGTCAGATAATCGTCGGCGCCGGCATCCAGGGCAAACACTTTTTCCTGCTCCTGGCCGCGCGCGGTCAGCACCATGACCGTTGCGTTGGAGCCGGTTCGAAAGCTGCGCAGAAATTTCTTGCCATCACCATCGGGCAGGCCCAGGTCCATGATAACCAGATCCGGTTCGAACGCCGCTGCCACCGCAATCGCCTCGGCCACGGTGACCACCTCGGCGATTTCCCATTCCTGGTCCGGCAGGCACTGGCGAATCATTTTCCTGATATGCGCATCGTCTTCGAGCAGCAGCAGTTTTCTTTTCAGTTGCATGTTTACTCCAGCACGGGCGGCATGGGCAGCGCAGGCAGTTGCACCGTAAATACACTGCCGCCGCCAGCACGATTGGCCGCCGTAAGCGTTCCGCCATGTAACTGCACCAGCTGCCGGGCAATGGCCAGGCCCAGCCCGGCACCCGTGGCGTCGGACTCGGGATGGGCACGCACAAATTTTTCAAACAGACGCTCACGCTGCGCTTCTGCGTCGGGCAGCCCGACACCTCTGTCAGCGACAATCAACTGAATCGAATCGTCCTGGTGACGGGCCGATATATCTATTTGGGTACCCGGCTGACTATATCGCAGCGCATTTTCAACCAAATTGGCTATGACCCGTTCGATCAGCACCGGGTCGCACTCGACCAGCGGCAGCGTCGGCGCAATGCGAATATCCAGCACATGGCCCCGGGCGGACACATCCAGATGCCGGATGGCACCTCCCACCAGTTCTTCAATAGACTGCCAGCTTTTGCTGATGTGTTGCTGGCCTGAGTCTATCTTTGCCATATCCAGCAATTTGCTCATCATGTCGTGCATACAGCGGGCACGATCCAGAATAATCGCGGCTTTTTGCCTGACATGATTGTCGTCCGATTCGCCGGCCAGCACCTCGGCCTCGCCGATAAGCACCGTCAAGGGTGTGCGCAGGTCATGCGAAATGACATTTAGCATGGTCACGCGCAGTTTCTCCGATTCGACCTGGCGCAGAAATTCATTGGCCACCTCCACGAAATGGACTCGCTCCAGCGCAATAGCTATCACATGCGCGTAAATCTCCAGTTGCTGTTGCCATTCAGGAGACAGCAAATGGGGAGCACCTTGCATGCGAACGGCCAGCACGCCACGAATCCGCACCGGCGCATGCAGGGGAAAATATCGAAAGGCGTTCGCAGCCAGCGTATCGGCGCCAAAACCGGCTTTTTCTTCATTGTCGAATGCCCACTGCGCCGCCACCATATCCAGCCCGGCCACCTCATGGCCGGCGCCCGCTTCCGGCAACAACAGCGACTCGTGCGCGTCGGGCAGAATGACAAAGACATCTTCGCCCAAATCGCTGAGCAACAGCTTCTGGCTTTCCTGCACGATCTGTTCCTTCTGCAGGGATCCCGACAGCCGCTTGGCCAGTTCGAACAGGCTGTGAACCCGCTGCGTCTGCTGCAATGCCAGCCTGCCCTGGAACCGTTGCTGCGCGGCCAATTGGCTGACCAACGTAGTGACGGCAAGCATGACCAGCAGGGTAATCAAATATTGAATATCGGCAACGGAAAAGGACCACAGCGGTGGTATGAAAGAGAAGTCAAACAGTGCAACGCTGCTCACTGCACAGACCAGCCCTGGCCAGCGTCCCAGGCGCAGGGCAACCACCATGGTCAGCGCCAGGTACAACATCGCGATATTGGTAATCGCCAGCCTCGAGGAAAACGGCCACAATAAAGCGGTGGTCGCGCAGGCAAACATCAGCGCGAGCCCCACCTTGCCCCAGTCGACCGGTTCGCGCCCGGCAAAGGCACGATCCTGAGCGCGCGCCGCTGCCTGCCGCTGCCGGTTGGAAACACCTCCGTAAATAATAATATCGATATCCGGTCCCAGTTGCCTGTCCCGCAGCAGCGGCGAAGGACGCCACCAATATCGGCGCAGAACCGATCGATCCAGCAACAGGCGGGATAGATTCTGACTGCGGCAATAGGCGGCGATATCGGGCATGACATCACCATTGCAATAATGCTCGGTGGTTGTGGCCTGCAGTTGCTCGGCCTGCTGCAACAGCAGTTGCCAGTCGCCATTGGAGCGGGCCGGCGCCCTGCTGTTTGCTGCCTCTCGCAGAAACATCACGTGCATCGGGCAGGACATCTGGCCCGACAGGCGGCTGCCATGACGAATCAGGGCCTGGGCTGCGTTTGGCGTGAGGGTCGTGTCCACCACCACAAGAATGCCCTCGGCGGTGCGCCAGATTGCCTCTACATAGGTTTCATGGCGATACTGCCTGACATCCTTGTGGATACGCTCAGCAGTCCGGCGCAAGGCGATTTCGCGCAACGCAATCAGGTTGCCCTTGCGGAAAAAATGCTGTCGTGCCAACGGCACCTGTTCGGACATGTAAACTTTGCCAGCCTGCAACCGCGCCAGCAGCGCTTCGGTCGTGATGTCCACCAGAATAACTTCGTCTGCGTCATCAAAGACCTGGTCCGGCACGGTCTCGGTCACCCGAATACCTGTAATGCCGCTGATGATATCGTTCAGGCTTTCCAGATGCTGCACGTTCAGCGTCGTCCATACATCGATCCCGGCGCCCAGCAATTCATCGATATCCTGCCAGCGTTTGCTGTGGCGCAGCCCCGGCGCATTGGTATGGGCAAGCTCATCGATAAGCGCAATCTGCGGCGCCCGGGCCAGCATGGCGTCCAGATCAAGCTCGCGGATATCACGCTCGCGATAATGGATGGTTGCAAGGGGAATGGCCGGCACCGACAGGACCAATTGCCGGGTATCTTCCCTGTCGTGCGTCTCAATAACGCCGATAACGACATCGTGGCCTGCTGCCAATTCCTGATGGGCTGCCGTCAGCATGGAAAAAGTTTTGCCCACCCCGGCACTGGCCCCGAAATAAATACGCAATTTTCCCCGGGCCTGCCGGGATTCTTCGCGGGCAAGCTCCTCAAGCAATTGGTCAGGGTCTTTGCGGTATGGGGTCACCATAGTTCATGGTTATGCAATGGAATGAATCGGCTATGACATCTGTATTGTATGCAATTACCGGTAGCGAGCGGTGCCGTTTGCCCGCCGACGGCATGATCGTTGCTCATGGCGCCAGACCAGCGCCTGAGGTTGATCTGCCATCGGCCACTCATGGATACTGGCGATCGAGCGCCAGGTTCAATGCCAGCACATTAATACGCGGCTCACCGAAGAACAGCATGACCGGCTTGTGCTGAACTTTCCCGATCACCTCCTGGACCTGTTGCAGCGTCAGGGACCGTGCGCCGGCCACTCTGGCCGCCTGATAGTTTGCCGCAGCAATACTGATTTCCGGATCCAGCCCACTACCGGAACTGGTGACAAGATCAATCGGAACCGGCGCATCGCCATGAGAGGCACGCCATTGCTGGACGCGGGTAGCCAGTTGTTGCTGGTAGGCCTGTCCCGACACCGCCAGATTACTGGCGCCGGACGAAGCGCCGTTATAGGGCTGGTCAGCCGTGGCCGATGGCCGTCCCCAGAAGTAGCGCTGGCTCGTGAAGGTCTGGCCGATCAGGGTAGAGCCAATCTGTTTTCCCTCTTTTTCGATCAGGCTGCCGCGCGCCTGCCAGGGGAAAAAGGCGTAAGACAAACCGGTAACGACCAGGGGATAGACAAAGCCAGTGATAACAGTCAATAGTAAAAACAGAACAAGCGTTGAACGTAATATTTTCATCATGAAATTTCCTGGTGTCAAAGCACCGATAGCATCAAATCGATAAGCTTGATGCCCGCAAAAGGCACCAGCAGCCCGCCGGCGGCATAGATCAGCAGATTTCTGCGCAGCAGCGCTGCGGCGCTTTGCGCGCGAAAGGTTACACCGCGCAAGGCCAGCGGAATCAGCCCGATAATGATCAGAGCATTGAAGATCACCGCTGACAACACGGCCGACTCGGGCGAGTGCAATTGCATGACGTTAAGCACGCCCAGTTGGGGATAAACGGAAACAAACGCGGCAGGGATAATGGCAAAGTACTTGGCCACATCGTTGGCGATGGAAAACGTGGTCAGCGCGCCGCGGGTCATCAACATCTGCTTGCCGGTTTTGACGACCTCCAGCAATTTGGTGGGATCCGAATCCAGGTCTACCATATTGCTGGCTTCGCGCGCCGCCTGCGTGCCGCAATTCATGGCCACGGCCACGTCGGCCTGGGCCAGGGCCGGTGCATCATTGGTTCCGTCGCCGGTCATGGCAACCAGATGGCCTTTTTGCTGATAGTCCCGAATGATATCCAGCTTGGTTTGCGGCGTAGCCTGTGCGACATAATCATCCACCCCGGCTTCGGCTGCAATCGCCGCCGCGGTCAGAGGGTTGTCGCCGGTGATCATCACCGTCTTGATTCCCATAGTGCGTAGCTGGGCAAACCGCTCGCGGATGTCCGGCTTGACCACATCCTTCAATTCGATGCACCCCACAATCTTGGCGTTTTCCGCAATGGCCAGCGGGGTCGAACCGCGTTGCGCAATCTGCCTGACCTGTTCGGCAATATCCTGAGGAATGGCGTTGCCCTGGGCCAGGCAATACTGTTCGATCGCCTGCACGGCCCCCTTGCGGATGTGCAGCACGGCGCCATTGTTCGCGATGTCCACGCCGCTCATGCGTGTCTGCGCAGTAAAAGGGATCACCTGCCGCTCGCCGGCAGGATCGGCAAGCGATACCTGCATATCGCGAGCCAGCGCCACAATACTTCTGCCTTCGGGTGTTTCATCTGCTGTCGACGCTTCATGCGCCAGCCATGCCAGATGTTGCAGCGGCACGCCCTGGCTTGGAATAAAGGCGCTGGCCTGCCGATTGCCGTAAGTAATCGTGCCGGTCTTGTCCAGCAGCAATACGTCGATATCACCCGCGGCCTCCACCGCCTTGCCAGAGCGTGCAATCACATTTTCCTTCATCATGCGGCTCATGCCGGCGACACCGATGGCCGACAACAAGCCGCTGATCGTGGTCGGGATCAGGCACACCAGGAGCGCGATGAGCACGATGACGCTGATCGGCTGACCGACGCCCGACGCGACAACGCTATAGACCGACATCGGGTACAGGGTCGTCACGCACAGCAGGAAAATCAGGGTCAGCGACACCAGCAGAATCGTCAGGGCAATTTCATTGGGCGTCTTCTGGCGCTTGGCGCCCTCTACCATGCGGATCATCTGATCCAGAAAAGACTCCCCCGGATCACTCACTACCCGGATGATCAGATAGTCGGACAGCACTTTCGTACTGCCGGTCACCGAGCACAGATCGCCGCCCGACTCACGCAGGACCGGCGCGGACTCACCGGTAATGGCCGATTCGTCCACGGTGGCCACGCCTTCGATCACTTCGCCGTCGGCAGCAATCAACTGGCCCGCATCAGTGCGAATGACATCACCCTTGCGCAGCGTCTCAGAAGGCACTTCAATGATGGCATCGCGCCGTACCGGATCGACATATTTGCGCGCCATCATGCTTTTTTTCAGCCCCTTGAGGCTTTGCGCCTGCGCCCTGCTGCGCCCTTCTGCCAGTGCTTCGGCAAAGTTGGCGAAAATGACCGTAAACCACAACCATAATGTAATGGCAATCGTAAACCCGTGGTTGCTCCGGTCGCTGAACCAGAACCCGGCGATACTGTACAGCGCCGTCAGCAGACTGCCGACATAAACGACAAACATGACAGGGTTACGCATCTGGACTCGTGGGTCCAGCTTCAGAAACGTGTCGCGCAATACCTGCGCCGGTTTGATGCCGTCTGTCATTGATAAGACTTTACTCATGCGTTACTCCGCTGACTGAACTGAAAACAACTGCACATGCTCGGCAATGGGACCCAGGGCCAGCGACGGAATATAGGTCAGCGCCCCCATGATCAGCACAACACCAATAAGCAGAACGCCAAACAGGGCGCCGTGGGTGGGCATGGTGCCCACATTAACAGGCACCCGCTGTTTGGCTGCCAGATAGCCGGCGACGGCAAGCACGGCGCCGATGACCGCGAACCGCCCCGCAAACATCGCCAGCGCCAGCATCAGGTTGTAATAAAGGTTGTTGGCAGACAGGCCGGCGAACGCGCTGCCATTGTTATTGGCAGCCGAGGTAAAGGCATACAGCACCTCCGACAGGCCGTGTGCGCCTGGGTTGCCCAACGAGGCGACGCCGACCTCAAGCACAACAGACAGACCAGTGCCACCCAGGATCAGAAACGGCGGCACCAGCAATGCCAGCGCAATCATTTTCATTTCCTGCATTTCAATCTTCTTGCCCAGGTATTCCGGTGTTCGTCCAGTCATCAATCCGGCAATGAACACAGCCAGGATGACGAATATCAACATGCCATACAAGCCAGAACCGACGCCACCGAATACAACTTCGCCCAGTTGCATCAGCAGCAATGGCACCATGCCGCCCAACGGCATGAACGAATCGTGCATCGCCACCACTGCACCGCAGGAGGCTGCCGTTGTAACTGCGGCAAACAGCGCCGAACCCACAATTCCGAAGCGCACTTCCTTGCCTTCCATATTGCCGCCCGACTGCAACAAGGCATGCGCTGCCTGGTCAACAGAAAGGCCAGACAATGCAGGATTGGCCTGCTGCTCTGCCAGCAGCACGCATACGGTAAGCACCACGAAAATAACCGACATGGCCGCGTAGATTGTCCAGCCCTGCCGGCGATCTCCCACCATGCGCCCAAAACAGAAACACAGGCCGGCAGGAATCAGCAGGATCGCGATCATTTGTGCGAAATTGCTGAATGCGCCCGGATTCTCAAAGGGGTGGGCAGAATTGACGTTAAAAAAGCCGCCACCATTGGTTCCCAGCAACTTGATGGCTTCCTGCGAGGCCACTGGTCCCATGGCCAGGGTCTGCTGCCCGCCGTCGAGCGTATCGATGGCCAGCGATGGCGAAAAATTCTGGATCACGCCCTGGCTGACAAACACCAGCGCCAGAATGATCGACAGCGGTATCAGCGCATATAACGTTACTCTGGTTATATCCACCCAGAAATTGCCGATGTGTTTCTGGCTTTTGCTTGCGAATCCGCGGATCAATGCAAAAACCACGGCAATCCCGGTGGCCGCTGACAGGAAATTTTGTACGGCCAATCCGGCCATCTGGACCAGGTAACTCATGGTGGTTTCCCCGCCATAGCCCTGCCAGTTGGTATTGGTCACAAAACTGACCGCCGTATTGAAAGCTGAATCTGCCGATACAGCGCCCATATGCTGCGGGTTCAGCGGCAACCACTGTTGAACCGTTTGCAACAGAAAGACGGCGAGCACGCCAGCAATATTAAACAGCATCAGCGACAGCAGATAGCGCTTCCATCCCATTTGCGCCGTGGGATCCACACCGGAGAGTTGATAAATACCGCGCTCCAGCCGATTAAACAGCTGCGGGCGCAACGTGGCTGCAGGACGTGCTATCCGGGCCAGCAGCCGGCCAATCGGGGGTGCCAGCGCTGTCAGGACAGCCATAAAAAGGACGAGGTTAAGCCAGGCCTGAGTACTCATATCAGAATTTCTCCGCATTCAACAGTGCGTAGACCAGATAGACAAGCACCAGCAGGGCAACAAATGAGCACAGAAAGAGAAGCATTGTTTCCATCATGAACGATCAATCCGAAAGTAAGGGATACGGCAGATCGTACGAACATTGGTGTAAAAATAAGGTAAAGATTATTTTTATCTGCAGAATCAAGATATTGGATCGGAACTGTGCAGCGACAGGCTGTTCTTTTCCTGTCAATTGCAACTGTATTGGCCTGGCGCTTGCGGCAAACCGCGGCCTGCTTATTCTTGACAGAGCCAATATGACAAACCTTCTATAACAAACCTTTTATGACAATTCTTATATGACAGACGCAATTGAATGAGCCAGTGCAATCCGCAACCGGCATCGGGCTCATAGGGTTTGTGCCCATTTTGGCGCGCATCAACCTGCTGCAGCGCCGCCAGATTAGCCCTTGCGAATGGGTCAGTCACCGCTGCGGGCCGCCGATAGCAGGCCTGGCGACCGAATATGGTTTATAAAGGAGCATGTGGGCGCTGCAGATGCCGTCTGTTGCGCATATGCGCTGCCATTGCAGTATCTTGTTATGAGCGTTGCAAAGCCAGGGCCGCTTTGCGCCAGGCATGATCTGTGCTCATGCCGACGCTCATAGTGTTATGAACGAATATTGATGAGACATGAAAAATTACGGTGTATTTGAATCTGGCTGCCTGCGATGGGTAATAAGAACATTTGGGATTGTCGGCGTAGCGCTGCTCATCGGCCTGTTTCCTGAAGCAGGCCGGGCACAAGATCAAGGTGCAGCATCCAGGCAGGTGACAGTCGGCGTCTATGAAAGCCCGCCTTTTGTCATACCGGAAAACGGGCAATATGCCGGCATGGCAATCGAGCTTTGGGAGTCCCTGGAGGACAAGCTGGGGCTCACTTCAACATACCGGAGCTATCCCTCCTACCATAAACTGATAGAAGCGGTTGGCAACGGCGAGATAGACGCGGCAGTAACGAACCTCACCATAACCAGGCAACGGGCGCAATCGATTGCGTTTACGCAGCCATGGTATGACTCGGGCCTGAGAATCATGACACCAAGCAAGGGGTCGGGCTCATTTCAGAATATTATCGACGGGCTGTCTGACAGCGGGCATTTGACCACCTTTGCCTGGCTGCTGATTCTCGCCCTGTTTGCGACAGTCATCATTACATTGCTGGATCGCAGGCTGGACAGCGAATTCCCGCGCAGATGGCGCGAAGGCCTTGCTGATAATTTTTTCCATACCATGTCAATCCTGACCACAGGCAAGACGACGCACAAAAACCTGTTTGGCTGGATTGGCCGCATATGGTCGGCATTATGGATGGTGCTGGGCGTAGCCATCATTGCCTATGTCACCTCATCGATCACAAGCGTCATGACGACCACATCGCTGACCAGCCAGATCCATTCGCTGTCGGATCTGTCGGGCAAGACCGTTGGTGTACTGGGAGGCAGCGTGGGAGAGGATTATGTTCAGAACCTGGGAATTCAAACAAGGAATTATGACAGCCTGGATGCATCGATCCAGGGACTGATAGCTGGCGAGGTTGATGCACTTGTAGGAGATGCGCCCGTTCTGGAATACTTTGCCCATTCCCAGCCCGGGCAACCCGTTCGCCTGGTTGGCGCCGTGTTTCATCCGGACAAGTACGGGTTTGGTTTTCCCCTGCAAAGCGAGCTGTTGCGGCCCGTCACCCTGGAATTGCTAGGTTTGCATGAGCGCGGCGACATACACAAACTGCGCATGAAGTATTTCGGCAACACGCGCCAGTAGGCAGATGCCCCCGCGCGCACGTTTGCGCTATCTTGTGCTTATTCCGAATACGCCTTGAATTCACCCGATTGCTCGTCGCGCACAAACAGCACGCCGGTGGCCACACCAAAATAAGCGCCATGCAGTTTGAGCAGACCCGCTTCCACACGTTCGCGCACGGTAGGAAAGGTCATCAGATTGGCCAGGCTATACTCGACAACGGCCCACTCCAGTTGCCGGATCCAGCCCTGGCGATCTTGTGTTGGCGGCCCAAGACGCTCGACAACCGGCGCGATCTGCGACATCCATTTACCAATGAAATCGCGCTTGGATAACGGCGCCGCCTTATTGGCAAACGCCGCTACGCCCCCGCAACTGGCATGGCCCAATACCACTATGTGCTTGACCTGCAGTGCATTGACACCGAACTCGATGGCGGCACTGGTGCCGTGATACGATGAATCGACGTCCGGCTCACAGGGCGGCACCAGGTTTGCGATATTGCGCACCACAAACATTTCGCCCGGGCCCGCATCAAAGATGGCCTCGGGCGCCACGCGGGAATCCCCGCAGCCAATGACCATGATTTCCGGGTGCTGGCCACTTTGGCCAAGTTGTTCGTAGCGTGCGCGCTCGCGCTCGAGCCGGCCATGAAGAAAAGAAGCGTAGCCATCGGTCAACCGTTGGGGGAACATATTCGGGTCCTGAATTATTCAAAATTTAAGCCGGTTATTTTACTCTTATTTTTTTTCGACCCAGGCCCAGGACTGTCCATAAGCGATCCTGCGCATAAAACACCGTCATTAGCGGCGAAAATTACATGAAAAATCGCAAATATCGCCAAAAATATCTTGACAGCGCGCCAATCGCCGCTATACTTCAACCATCAAGGGGAGTAGCTTTCTTCCGCCGCATCGTCATTACGGCTGTCATGCAGTTATCTGCAGACGCCCGGTGCCCGGGCAACACATCCATGTTGCAGCAAGACCTTGCCACCAAGGGCAAGGTTCATCCTCAAATAAATGATGGCCTGTGTCCTTGCGGATCAGGCCGTTTTGTTTTGTCTGATGCTCCTCTCAGACTCTTCGTGCGCCCTTTCGGGGTTCACGAACCAGACAAGCGTCCCGATCCGTTTCATTCCAACATTCAATTAGACGGATTCATGGTGAATTATGCTTGAACTTTTACAGACACTAAGCTGGGCAGCGGTATTTCAAATTATCCTGATTGATATTCTGCTGGGCGGCGACAATGCAGTTGTCATTGCGCTGGCCTGCCGCAACCTGCCGAAAAAGCAACGGATGCAGGGCATTCTATGGGGCACCGCCGGTGCCATTATCCTGCGGGTTGCATTGATCGCTTTCGCGCTGACTCTGCTGACAGTGCCTTTCCTGAAGATCGTGGGCGCACTGCTGCTACTTTGGATCGGCATCAAATTGCTGATTCCCGAAGATGATGCTCATGGCAACATACAGGGCGGGACAACAGTTTTCTCGGCGTTCAAAACCATCCTCATTGCTGACTTTGTCATGAGCCTGGATAACGTGATTGCCATCGCCGGAGCGGCCCAGGGCGCAAATCCGGAGCACCAGCTTGGTCTTGTGATCTTCGGCCTTGTCGTCAGCGTTCCGATTATTATCTGGGGCAGTACGCTTGTACTCAAGCTGATTGACCGCTTCCCGAGCGTAGTGTTGTTTGGCGCTGCACTGCTGGGCTGGATCGCCGGCGGCATGCTGATCACGGACATCTTCATTGTGGAACGATTTGGCGAGCCTTCTACCATGATCAAGCTGACCGCTGAGATTGTCGGCGCCCTGCTGATCGTCGTGGTAGGACGCACGATCGCGCAGCGCAAAAAAGCCGCAGCTGCCCTGCGCAACGCATAATGGAACGTCGTGCGCGCACCGGTCTGACTGATGCTGGCGCACGACGCAACAGAACGGCGTATATCTGCCGCGATTGAACACCGGAGTGCCAACAGGCGAGAACCCGGCCAATCGCGGCCACTACCTGAAAATTACATATGCACTAATGCATGTGTAATTTTTTTTGCCTGAAGCCTTTGCAAACAGCGGCCCCTCGCGGCCAGCGATTATTGAACAACTGCCAAAATTATTGGCGCATGCCAATTGCCAGGCGATTGAATGCGCTCATCAAGGCAATGGCAAAGGTCAGGTCGGACACTTGCGCATCGCTAAAATGCAGCTTGAGCGGCTCAAAGTCTTCATCCGGTGCACTGGTCTTGTCCACATGGGTAAGTGCTTCGGTCCAGGCAAGTGCGGCGCGTTCGCGCTCGTCAAATCGTTCACTGGCACGCCATCCGGCCAGCGCGTCCAGCTTGGCAGTGGCAATATCGCCGGCACGCAGTTCCCTGCTATGCATTTCCAGGCAGAAAGCGCAGCCGTTAATCTGCGACATGCGCAACCATACCAGTCCGATCAATTGCTTGCCAAGACTGCTCTTTTCCAGCGCCTTCTTGGTTGCGCCCAAGCCCTGATAGGCCTCGGGCGACAAGGTCCAGTAAGGTAAGCGAATGGTACTCATATAAAAAATCTCCGGTAAAAGACGGGTTGGATCGGACGACCATCACATTGAACGCCAGGGTAAAGAGTGCATCTGTTCTTGTTCTGGCCGGCAAATCATGTACGCAATAGTAGAGTAATAATGGCCCAGTGCACAGGTACAAGAAACGGCTAATGATATGGTCCATAAAACCATCATGGGTATGTAATTTTTCTGAAGTTATGCCTTTGATTGCATATTCACTTGAAAGCATATATTATTGAGCCCATAAAATGCAGATCACATTCATCTTTTGACGCCATCACCGGTGTACGGCTGTCAACATGACAGACCTGCTAGCGAATTCGCATCCAAAATTCGCATCCAATTTACGCATTTCATTCACGCAGAGGCCAGAATCATGCCCAAAAAACCCAGCAAAGAGACGACGCCCGGTACTGATCGTGATGCCGACAAAGGCGGCAAGCGCGCACGCTCCGCTGCCAGCCAGGTATTGAAAGTGGCAACGCTCAAAGAGCTGCGCAAAGCCACCGGCCACACCCAGGAAGATCTGGCCATTGCGCTGGATATTGGCCAGGGCACCATCTCGCGCATAGAAAAGCGCAGCGACATGCTGGTGTCTACGTTGCAGCATTACATTGAAAGCCTGGGCGGCAAGTTGCAAATCGTTGCCGCATTTAGCGATCGTCCATCCATTGTGGTGGAGCGCCTGGGCAAGAAAATACCGCCTCATCAAAAAAATACTTCCATGAGTTCTCCACAAGCTATGACATCTGTTGACACCTGATACACCATGCAAACGCCTTCTACCCCTTACTACCTGATCGATAAATCTGCGCTGTTGCGCAACCTGCACGTCATCGACTACATCCGCCAGCAGTCTGGC
Source organism: Advenella incenata (assembly GCF_004217095.1). Taxonomy (GTDB): domain Bacteria; phylum Pseudomonadota; class Gammaproteobacteria; order Burkholderiales; family Burkholderiaceae_B; genus Advenella; species Advenella incenata. The sequence continues at coordinate 156,559 of NZ_SHKO01000005.1, forward strand.
GCCAAAGTATTATTGGCGCTCAAGTGCTTTGCGACCTGGTCGGTTTTTGATCTGATGCGCCAACATATGGATGGCACAACCTCTTCATCCCTGTATGAAGTCAAGCTCGGATTCCAGAAATTCGGCGGTGAAACGCATGCATACAGCGTGGCCTTTGCCGACCATGAAATCGACGAAGTGATTGCCAACTGCGACAAGATCATCTTCAATTCCATCGGTCAGCTCACGCGCTTTGCCCCGGCAGCAGGCGACAAACCGGTCGGCCTGCGTGTCAACCCGGGCATCAGTTGCGCCGGCTTTGATCTGGCCGACCCTGCCCGCCAGTACAGCAGACTGGGCGAAAGCGATCCGGCACGCATTCTGTCCGTACTGGACAAGCTCGATGGCGTCATGATTCATAACAATTGTGAGAATGGCGACTTTGCACGTTTTGATCAGTTGCTTACCCAGGTTGAAAAAGACTACGCCGCGATCCTGCCTCACCTTAAGTGGGTCAGCCTTGGCGGCGGCATCAGTTTTACCGCACAAGACTATCCGCTGGATGCTTTTTGCGAGCGCCTGCGGCAATTCGCAAAGCAATACAACGTGCAGGTGTATCTGGAGCCGGGAGAGGCTGCTGTACGCCACAGCACAACGCTGCAGGTCAGCGTCCTGGACATTGTCGTCAACGAGAAGCAGTTGGCGATTGTAGACAGCTCCACCGAAGCTCATATGCTGGACCTGTTGATTTACCGTGAAACCGCGCCGGTTGGCGACGACACCGGCGAGCACGCCTACATGGTTTGCGGCAAAACCTGTCTTGCGGGCGATATTTTCGGCGAAGGCCGCTTTACCCGGCCGCTGCAAATCGGTGACCAGATTGCCATTGGCGATGCCGGCGGCTACACCATGGTGAAGAAAAACTGGTTCAACGGCATTCATATGCCTTCCATCGCCATCAAAAACGAGGATGGCTCCGTGCGCGTCGTGCGCGACTTTTCCTTTGACGACTACGTCAACAGCCTGTCCTAGGACCAAGGCTGCTTGTATTTAATAATTTGGGGGATTATCCAATGAAACGCAACGTTCTGATCATCGGCGCCGGCGGCGTCGCACACGTGGCAGCACACAAATGCGCACAGAACAATATTTTGCTTGGCGACATACATATTGCATCACGCACTGTGGCCAAATGCAAAGCCATTATTGCCTCTATCAAGGACAAGGGCAATAAACACGGCCCTGGCCGCCTGCAGGCGCACGAGCTGGACGCGCTCGATATTGAGGCCACAAAAACGCTGATTCGTGAAACTGACAGCCAGATTGTCATCAATGTTGGCTCGCCTTTTTTGAATATGTCAGTCATGACTGCCTGCATAGAAACCGGTGCAGCCTATCTGGATACCGCCATTCACGAAGATCCGGACAAGGTATGTGAGCAGCCACCGTGGTACGGTAATCATGAATGGAAACGACGCGATGACTGCAAAAAAGCCGGCGTAACAGCCCTGCTGGGCGTCGGTTTCGATCCTGGCGTGGTCAATGCCTATGGCCGTTTTGCCCTGGATGCCTATTTTGACCAGGTCGACTCCATTGACATCATCGACATCAACGCCGGCAGCCATGGCCGCTACTTTGCCACCAACTTCGACCCTGAAATCAACTTCCGTGAGTTCACCTCTACCGTATGGTCCTGGGAACATAACCGCTGGAAAGCCAGCAAGATGTTCGAGCATCGCCAGCAATGGGAAATGCCCGTGGTTGGCAATCACACGACCTACCTGACCGGCCATGATGAGCTGCATTCCATGTCGAAAAACCTGGGCGTTCCCAACATCCGGTTCTGGATGGGTTTTGGCGACCATTACATCAATGTATTCAACGTCCTGAACAGCCTGGGCCTGCTCTCTGAAAAACCTGTGCGTACGGCAGAAGGTGATGAAATCGTGCCGCTCAAGGTTGTCAAGGCTGTGCTGCCCGATCCCGCGTCACTTGCCCCGGGATACACCGGCAAAACCTGCATTGGCGATCTGGTAAAGGGCATGAAGAATGGCGTGCCGCAGGAAGTGCTTATCTATAACATTTGTGATCATGAAGAGAGCTACGAAGAAGTGGGCAGCCAGGCCATTTCATACACTGCCGGTGTACCCGTTGTCGCAGCCGCCATGCTGATTGCAGATGGCACATGGGATGTCGGGCATATGGTCAATGTAGAAGAACTCGATCCCGCGCCGTTTATCGAACTCATGAACCGGATGGGACTGGTTACGCGCGTGCGTGACAGCAAAGGCGATCGGGTACTGAAGCCGCAAAATGAACTGCTGGTCCTGACCTCTACCGAGGAACCGGACAGCACAGTGGCATTCGACTATTTCGCCCATGATCAGGCCGTGCTTGCAAAGAGCCCGCCATCCCATCAACGCGACATGATGGCAGCGCGGCAACGCCTGACCGGCTGATTGTTACCCGGCATTCGCCGTAAATAGTGAAAGCGTCAACCCCTACCGCGCTTGCCGGGGTTGACGCCGCCATGCCACAGCACATTGCCGATTGGCTTAAAGCGCGAGCTCGGCCTTCAGTTCTTCGTATTGGGCAGTATCTGATTGCTGCACGAGCGCCAATTGATGCTCGATAGACTCCAATTCCTTTTGAGCCGATTCCAAATACCCGTTCTGCTTTAGCCTTTTGTAGATGTCAATCTGATTTCTCAGCACATCTGGATCGAATGCCATTTCAGCGTTCACCTGTTTACTCTCCGCGATATATATTGATACCGAGCACAGAGTCTATTGCATAGACAAGTCATATTTATTACAAGGCCAGCGCTTTGTACACCTGTAGACAACCTGTCGTCATACACCACTGCCCTCTTGCCGACAAAAAGTATAGATCTTCAAAAATAACCATACTCGGCAACGATGGGCATCCCGGGAAAATCACGTTATTGAATCTGGTATTTCCATTTTGATATTCGATCGTTGATGCGTTTTGCTTTCAGGAACCCGATCAAATCTCCAGAAACAACTCGGCTACCGTAGAGCGAAGCCAGCGGTTCCCCGGATCCTGGTGATAGCGCTCGTGCCAGTGTTGCTTGATGGAAAAATCCGGAAATCTGTACGGCGGAGCGAGCGCCTTGACATGCGCAATTTTGACCAATATCTTGGCGACCCGCCCGGGGAGCGTGGCCATCAGATCGGTGTTCGCCAGCAAATTGCCGACACCCGGAAGGGTAGGCAACGACAGGGCCACTTTACGCTGTGTTCCCTGACGTTTCAGCTCCCGTTCAACAATCTCGTTTCCGGTACCTGCCGCAATCAGGACAACATGTCTTTCACTTTTGAACCGGCTTAGGGTCAGTTTGGCGTCAATACGCGGATGGTCGCGTCGCACCACGCAAGCAAATCCGTCCTTGAACAGCTTCTGTTGGTAGAAACCAGCCTCAAGCTCGGGCATATAACCGATGGCCAGGTCCGCATCCCCCGATTCCAGCAGTTTTCCCGTGTCCGCCTGGATACGCAGAACTTCAATCTGGACATTGGGCGCGACCCTGGCCAATTTATTCATCATTGCCGGCATAAATTCAAGATGACTGATGTCCGTCATGGATATTCTGAACGTCCTGAACGACGATGCCGGATCAAATTCAGCCTGCTGCTCAGTGGCCGACTGCAGCAATTGCAAAGCCTGACGCAATTGCGGTACGAGCGTAGCAGCCCGCGGGGTTGGCATCATGCCATTACCGGTACGTACGAACAACGGATCATTGAAGCGACGCCGTAACCGCGCAAGCGCCAGGCTGACCGACGTTTGCGGAATGCCGAGATTTTCGCCGGCCCGGCTGACGCTGCGGGTCTTATATATTTCATCAAAAACAGCGAGTAGCTTCATATCCATTATTTAATTTCCTGCTAGCGTGTATTAGCTCTCCTCGATCGACGCAATGATACCCGGTCCCTAAAATGCACACAAGAACCAGATATATCTGGCACAACCCGCCATTTCCAGGAGACATCATATGAAATCGATCGCCCTTCGACTTTTTTTTCTTGCCACGCTCACGATCTCTGGCACAGGTGCACTTGCAAACAATTGGCCTGCCGGGCCTGTGAGTATTATCGTCCCTTTTGATGCCGGCTCTACCCCGGACTTTACCGCTCGCCTGATTGGTGAACGCCTGGCGGCAAGACTACATCAACCCTTTGTCGTAGAGAACAAGAGCGGGGCAGCAGGCAATATCGGGACCAACGTCGTTGCCAAAGCACATGCCGATGGGCAAACGATCGGGGTCAGCATTGCTGGTGCGCTGGGCGTCAATGCCCTATTGTTCAGAAACATGCCGTACGACGTCGCCCGGGACATCGAATTGATCACCGTGGCGGTCTCGCAACCGTCTGTACTGGTGGTCGGATCCAAACTGGCCACTGCCGATACCAAGCAGTTGGCCGCTTTGATGAAAGCCAACTCAAAACTCAGTTTTGCGTCTATCGGCGCTGGATCTATTTCGCATCTGGCAATGGCGGCCCTGGTGGCCCAGACAGGCGGAGATGCCGTCCATGTGCCCTACCGTGGATCGGGTGCGGCGGTCACTGCAGTTTTATCGGGTGATGTCGACATGGCGCTACTGCCCGCAGCCGCCGTAATGCCTCATGTTAAAGCAGGCAAGCTACGGGCATTGGCTGTCGCCTCGCCTGCCAGATCGCCTTCACTTCCCGACATACCCACGTTGGCTGAAAGCGGTCTGCCCAACATAAAGGGAGACGCCTGGATCGGCTTCATTGCGCCGGCCAAGACCCCCGCCTCCATTGTCAATACCTTGCATGAAAATCTGGTGCAGATCCTGGCTGAACCGGCGGTCCAGAGCAGACTTCGAACCCAGTACATGGACCCGGTGGGCAACTCGCAAGCAGATTTCAGCAAGCTGCTGCAGGACGATTTAGCACGCTGGAAACAGGTGGTCGAACAAAACAATATCAAACTTGATTAACATTCTGACAAGGGCAACATTCATGACAACTTTACCATCTACCTTATTGGAGCCATCGCGAAATCTTACGATTTTTGGCGAGTATGACGTTGTTGTCATCGGCGGTGGTCCCGCTGGACTTGCCGCTGCAGCCAGTGCCGCGCGCCATGGCGCTCAGACGCTGCTGGTGGAATCCTATGGTTTTCTTGGGGGCATGGGTACCGCAGGCGGCGTAACCAATTTCGCTGGCCTTTACGGTCGCCACAACGGTCAAATGCAGCAACTGGTGCGCGGTGCAGTAGATGATCTGCTGTCGCGCATTGAAGCGCTGGGCGGACTGAACCGGCCTCAGGATGGAATGCAAGGTCGCATCAGGGTTCGCTCGTACGATACGTCCATATATAAATGCGCAGCCGACCAATGGATGCTGGCATCAGGGGTGAACTTATTATTTCATGCCAATGCCTGCGCTGTGCTTATGGACGGTACCCGCATCAATGCCCTGGTGGTCGAGACCAAATCAGGCAGGCAGGCGATCCGGGCCAACGTTTTCGTTGACTGCTCAGGCGATGCAGACGTGGCAGTATTTGCAGGGGTACCCCATGAAATCGGTGACGGGCACGGCAGCGGACTCTTTCCGACGACGATGTTTCGTGTCGGCCATGTGGACGCCTCGCAAGCATTGCCTGCAGTGGGTGAATTCAAAGCCATCAACGACTTTATGGAGCGTGTGCAGCGGGAATACCCGGGACGATATCGCTTCCCGCGAGAGGGCGCCATCCTCAGACCGCAAATCCATTCTTCCGAATGGCGAGCCAATGTCACGCAAATTGCCAACGCCGATGGTCGCGCCTTGAACGCAGTGGATGCCAATGAGCTGAGCGCCGGAGAGATAGAAGGCAGACGCCAGGTACTTGAATACTTTCAGTTTCTTCGCGAACAGATTCCGGGTTTCTCTGAAGCGCGCATCGTTGAAATTGCGCCACAGATCGGCATTCGTGAAACACGTCGCATTCAGGGATGTTATGCGCTGACGGGTGACGACATCATCGGCTCTGCCCGCTTTGAAGACAGGATCGGCCTTAACGCCTGGCCGATGGAATTGCATCAATCCGGCGGTATTTCATGGGGATTCCCTTCCGATCCAGACCGGGCGTACAACGATCTGCCGTGGCGGATGCTGGTGCCGGCGCAGGTGCAAAATCTGCTGGTTGCCGGGCGCTGTGCCTCAATGACTCACGAGGGGCAGTCTGCAGCCAGGGCCAGCGGCGCCTGTTTCGTTATGGGTCAGGCGGCCGGCACCGCCGCCGCAATGGCTGGCACAGCTCCGTTGCAAACGTTCGATCCCGTACATTTGCAGCAAACCTTGCGCGCGGACGGATGCCTGCTGGAGCCATGAAGCCAAGATGGACCTGCCCCGAGGTCCATGCCCGGACCTCGACCAATACGCGGCAGATTCGGGCAATGCGCTTGCGCACAGGCAACAAGATCGGGTATTGAAAACCGGAGACTATATCTCAGATTCAGTATCATACTCATGCGCGACTTCGCGCAAGCAGTTCATTGCCAGGCGCAAGGCATGCGACATGAACGCTTCCTTGCTCCAGTACATAGCGACGGCCCCTGATCCGGACAAGCGCATTGGCAGGATACTCAGTACATTCAGTTGCGCCAGACGCAGGGAGGCTCGAACCGAGGCCACGCCGATCATGTCACTATTGTTCAGGAACATGAGATTGGCTGTGACCGAATTGGTCTCTATCGTATCCTGCGCCAGGTTCTGCCCAGCCGCTGCCAGTGCAACATCCAGTGCGTTGCGCACCGGTGTGCCTTTTGGCCAGACTAACCAGCGATAAGCATGCAAATCCGACCAGCGCAGGGGGTTGACTTGCAAAAGCGGGTGACCAGGACGCACGACAAAGTGAATACCATCAAAGAACAGGTTCTCGGTCTCCAGACTGGGGCTGCCCAGATCCGTATCGGCACGACCCAACACGATGTCCAGCGCCCCCTGCTCGAGCTGAGAAATCAACCGGTCAGTGGTTCCTTCAACAAGATTCACCCGAGCCTTTGGCATATGCGTCAGCAGCCGCATGATGGCCAGCGGTACAGTGTCAGAGGCGGCAACACCGCTGGCGCCGATCATGACCCGCCCGCTGCCGCCTTCACGGAGCATTTCCATATCACTGCTGGCGCGATCCAGCTGAATGTCGATTTGCCTGGCGTGAGCAATCAGCATTTCTCCATAGGGTGTCGGAATCAGACCACGTGCATGACGCTCGAATAAGGGCAAGCCAATATCGTCCTCAAGGTCTTTCAACCATTTGGACAGTCCTGGCTGAGTCGTATGCAGTTTTGCTGCGGAATGACTTATGTTGTGCGTTTGCGCCAGGCTAAGCAGCATTTTTACGTGGCGCAGTCGCAGCCGGTGGGTCCAATCCATGGTGGGCTCAGATGATAAGGTTCAGATTATAAGGACTAGGTATATTGTTTTTCATATGGATGATAATAATATTTCATTTTAAATTATATGTCTATGGATCCATAATGAATGAAAATGTGGCAATAGAAGGAGACAACCATGACGACAAAACAACCGCAGAGCGCCATTATTGTAGGTGGTGGCATCGGTGGCCTTGCGGCCGCTTTGGCTCTGACCCGTCAAGGCATTCAAGTGCAATTGCTGGAGCAGGCTTCACAGATTGGTGAAATCGGCGCCGGCATCCAATTGGGGCCCAATGCCTTTTCCGCACTTGATGCACTGGGTGTGGGCGAAACAGCCAGGCAATGCGCCGTATTTACCGATCACATCATTATGATGGACGCAGTCGACAACACCGAGATTTTGCGTGTCCAGACGGGTCAGGCGTTCCGCGAGCGTTTCAACGGCCCTTATGCGGTGATTCACCGGGCCGACATCCACGGCGCCATTCTAAACGGGGTCCGGAACGACCCGCTGATCTCGTTTCAAACATCCACGCAAATCAAGACCTTCACCCAGACAGACGAATACGCCCAGGTGACGGACGCAGCGGGCCACGTTTTCCAGGCTGATGTCGTTATAGGCTGTGACGGCGTTAAATCCGTGCTGCGTGATCACCTTATCGGTGACACCACGCGTGTGACCGGACATGTGGTTTACCGTGCTGTAGTAGACAAAGAGAACATGCCTGACGACCTGCGTATCAATGCGCCGGTACTCTGGGCAGGACCCCGCTGCCACCTCGTGCACTACCCGTTGCGTGGCGGCGAGCAATACAATCTGGTGGTCACCTTTCACAGTCGACAACAGGAAGAATGGGGCGCGCGTGATGGCAGCCAGGAAGAAGTGCTTTCCTATTTCGAAGGCATACATGAACGCCCCAGGCAATTACTCGATCTGCCAAACTCCTGGCGTCGCTGGGCTACTGCGGACCGCGAGCCGGTCCAGCACTGGAGCGTTGGGCGGGCAACCCTTTTGGGCGACGCGGCACACCCCATGTCGCAGTACATGGCTCAGGGCGCGTGCATGGCACTTGAAGACGCCGTCACACTTGGCTTGTCCATTGAGCAATGCCACGGGGACCTGCCTGCAGCCTTCAGGCTATACGAGTCGTTGCGCATACCACGCAGTGCCCGTGTCGTCTGGTCCACGCGCGAGATGGGGCGAATCTATCATGCAGCAGGTGTAGAGCGGGCCGTTCGAAACTCGCTTTGGAAAGACACGCCGCAATCTCGTTTCTATGACAACCTGCAGTGGTTATACGGATGGAATGCACAAAACTGCATGCAGGGCTATCGGCTTTGACGGCTACCGTCAAAAAATAAAAATACTCCAGGAGACAAACCATGTTTTTTCGCAAACGCCGTACCCTGATGGCAGGCGCGCTTGCCATCAGTTGCCTGACCAGCACTGCATGGGCGCAGGCCTCCGATTACCCTCAAAAAACCGTCACGCTGTACACCGCATTTTCCATCGGCAGCGGTCCTGACGTGGTGCTACGTATCCTGAGCCAAGAGCTTGGCAAGAAGTGGAAACAGCCAGTGGTAGTTGAAAACCGCCCTGGCGGCGGTGGCTTCATTGCATTGGAGGCAGTCAGCAAACGTAAGCCTGATGGCTATTCCCTGCTACAGCTCGATAGCGAACATATTTCGGCGCTCCCGCATTTATACAAGGCCCGCCACTATTTCCCGCTGGAGAAATTTGATCTGGTCGCACCCTTGTTTTACACACCATTCATGATAGCCGTCAGTGAAAAATCCCCCTGGAAAAACCTGACCGAGCTGATCGACGCGGCTAAAAAGCGCCCCGACAGCGTCACTTATGGGTCCTGGTTTGTCGGCAGTCCTGGTCATTTGGGTGGGGAATGGCTGAGCTCGCTGACAAACAGCAAGATGCTGCACATTCCCTACAAGGAAGTAAGCCAATTGTACACAGCGGTAGCCAACGCAGAAGTGGACTGGGCGTTTGGCACCATCCCGTCCACCCGACCGGTATACGACAGCGGCAAACTTCGCTACCTCGCCATTGCCGCCCCCCAACGCCACAGCCTGTATCCCAATGTGCCCACCGTCGCGCAGGCCGGTGGACCTGCACAACTGGACGTCAATTCGATCGTATCGCTTGTCGCACCCAAGGGTCTGCCGGTAGAAATACGTGACAAGATCCACGCCGATATTTCAGAGATCCTGCGTGACCCCGAGGTGCGCAAGCGCTTTGATTCCTTTGCCTTCGAGCCGTTGAGCTGGACGCTGACCCAATTGCGCGAACGCCTTGACCAAAAATCGGCCACGTACAAAGACCTGATAGACAGTGCCAACATCAGTTTGGATTAAACATATAGGAACCATTGCCATGAGCGTGATTAATGCCATTCCCTCGCCTGTCCGGTTAACTGCCATCGCCTCCCCCGGCCAACCGGAGCCAACCCCAGAACTGGAACAGCTATACCGCGGTTTTGAGCGCGAGATGCTGGTGCCATTGTGGACAGAAATTGGTGACCTGATGCCGATGCATCCGAAAAGCAAGGCCAGCGCCCACGTTTGGCGTTGGGATCGGCTGGTGCAACTGGCCAACGAAGCAGGCCGTATCGTACCGGTAGGCCGAGGCGGAGAACGCCGTGCCATTGCGCTGGCCAACCCCGCGCTTGGCGGGCGCCCCTTTGCCACACCCACGCTTTGGGCGGCCATCCAGTACCTGATGCCTGGCGAAGATGCGCCCGAACATCGCCATACCCAGCACGCCTTTCGGTTCATCGTAGAAGGCGAAGGCGTCTGGACCGTGGTCAATGGCGATTCTGTGCGTATGTCGCGTGGCGACTTTCTGCCGCAAGGCGGCTGGAACTGGCACGCCCACCATAACGCGTCGATCGAGCCAATGGCCTGGATTGACGGTTTGGACATCCCTTTTTCCTCCTACACGGAATCGCAGTTCTTCGAAGTCGGGCGCGACAAGCTCGATCCTCAGGAGTATATCAAGCCAGCCAGGTCGCGCTCCGAACGCCTTTGGGCCCATCCGGGCTTGCGCCCTGTATCGCAACAGGCAGATCAGGCCGCCACCCCATTGCTGGCCTACCGCTGGGAGGACACGGACCGCGCACTGAGCGAACAGCTCGCACTGGAAGATGAGGGCTACAGCGCCACGCTAAGCCCAGGCCATGCAGCCGTGCGCTACACCAATCCAATGAATGGCCGTGACGTGCTTCCCACCATTCGCTGTGAGATGCATCGCATACGCAGCGGCGCACATACTCGAACCAAACGCGAAGTCGGCTCATCTGTGATCCAGGTATTTGATGGGCAGGGAAGTGTCACCGTCGGCGAGCACCAATGGGAGGTAAAGCGTGGCGACATGTTTGTTATACCCTCGTGGCAGCCTTTCACCGCCATCTGTGCTGCAGACCATGCATCGCTGGACCTTTTCCGCTTCAGCGATACCCCTATTGTTGAAGCCGTCCATGCCTATCGTGAACAGTTCGATACGCCCTGACGTGCCGGGCTCGAAGCCCTCATGTCCTGCTCACTTTCGCTTTCACCATCCCAGACTTCTGGGCTGTATGCTTATTTCAAATCGGAAACACCATGACTACAGTCAATTATCTTTGGACACCCCGTCCCGCACAAACCCTGCCCATAGTGGGCACTGAACAGCACTTGCCGATCAACCGTCTGTTTTTTGTGGGGCGAAACTATCACGCCCATGCCGCTGAGATGGGCAAACCCGTAGACAAGAGCACAGAGCGCCCTTTCTACTTTACCAAAAGTGCGCAAACCCTGACACTGTCAGGCGCTACCGTCCCATATCCACCGGAAACCAGCAACTACCATTTTGAAATGGAACTGGTCGTCGCCATTGGCAAAGCAGGGTTCCGTATTTCTGCGGACCAGGCACATGAGAGCATCTATGGCTATGCCTGCGGCCTGGACATGACCCGCCGGGACCTGCAACTGGTCGCGCGCGATAAGGGACGACCTTGGGACCTGGGTAAAGACGTGGAAAATTCAGCCATTGCATCACCAATTCTGCCAATGCCGGGCAAGGTAATAGAGCAAGGCGCCATTGAGCTATCGGTAAACGGCGCAGTCAAGCAACGTTCCAATATCGACAAGCTGATCTGGAATATCCGTGAAATCATTGCAGATCTGTCCCTGTTCTACCACTTGCAGCCGGGCGACCTGATTTACACAGGCACCCCGGAAGGCGTCGGTGCCGTCGTGCCCGGCGACAAGATAACCGGCCGCGTGCAAGGCGTGGGTGATATTGAATTGAACGTAGGCCAGCCCGCATAACGCGTTGCAGGATCGGTAAAGAAAAGCAGGAATAAACATGAAACTTTACAGCTTTTTCCGCAGCGGAACATCTCATCGCTTGCGCATTGCGCTCAACCTCAAGGGACTCGCGCCGGACTATATACCGGTGGATCTCCGCGTGGACGAACAATCCGAAGGCCCGTACAAGGCCATCAACCCGCAGGGACTGGTCCCCGCCCTTACCATGGATGACGGCAGAACGCTGATTCAGTCTACCGCCATTATCGAATGGCTGGAGGAGCGTTACCCCGAGCCGGCGCTGTTGCCAAAAGACCCTGAGGCACGCGCCCATGTGCGTGCGCTGGCTGCCATTGTCGGCTGCGACGTACACCCTATCAATAACCGCCGTATCCTGCAGTATCTGCGCAAAAATTTCAGCGGCGACGACACGGCCATAGACGCCTGGTGCGGCCATTGGATAAGCGCTGGCTTTGATGCCATAGAGACGTTATTGGCAAAGGATCGGAATCGCCAGGGATTTTGCTTCGGCAACGCACCCTCCATTGCCGATGTTTATTTGATTCCTCAGATAGAAAGCGCCCGTCGTTTTAATGTCGATATGACTCAATGGCCATTGATCTGTGCTGTTGAAAAAGCCTGCAGTGCACTGCCCGCTTTTGCAAAGGCAGAACCCATGGCGCAGCCTGATGCCTGAAAACAGATTCGGATAGTCTGCACGATGCGTTGTGCGAGCTATCCGGCTGCATTGGTAATGACTTATCTTACTGTCTGGCTGGCGTAACTATAAATGAAATGTTATCTACCTTGTGCTTGAGACCACGGATGCGCCTTCATCCAATGCCGCGCAATCGCAGCACGGGTCGTTATCCACACAAGATCACGCTGCTGCACATAGTCAAGAAACCGCTGCAGGGCGGCAAAACGACCTGGTCGGCCGATGATACGGCAATGCAGCCCGACCGACATCATTTTGGGCGTATCCTGCCCTTCTGCATACAACACATCAAATGCGTCTTTTAGATAATTGAAAAACTGCTCGCCGCTGTTGAAACCCTGTGGCGATGCAAAGCGCATGTCGTTCGTATCAAGGGTATAAGGAACAATCAACTGCGGCTTTTTTTGATTGTTGTCCAATTGAACTTCTGTCCAAAAGGGCAAGTCATCACCGTAGTAGTCCGAGTCGTAAAGGAAACCACCCTCTTGCACGACTAATCGACGGGTATTGGGGCTGTCACGGCCGGTGTACCAACCCTCGGGATGATGGCCCAACAAGGCTGACACTACCTCGACGCACTGTCGCATATGTTCACGCTCAATATGCTCAGGCGTATTCTGATAATGAATCCAGCGATAACCATGACATGCCACCTCGTGCCCCAGCTCCACGAAAGCCCGCGCAACCTCAGGGTTGCGCTCCAGCGCCATGCCTACCGCAAAGACGGTAAGCGGCAGGCCACGCCGCTCAAACTCGCGCAGAATGCGCCAGACGCCCGCGCGGGAACCATACTCGTATATGGACTCCATGGAAAGATGACGGTCGGCATACGATGCAGCGCCAATGATTTCCGACAAAAACTGTTCGGATCCCGCATCTCCATGAAGCACGCAGTTTTCGCCCCCTTCTTCATAATTCAGGACAAACTGCAAGGCAATCTGCGCTTTTCCCGGCCAGTTTGCCTGGGGCGGCTTGCGGCCATAGCCAATCAAATCACGGGGATATGCGGTAGATAAGGTCACAGGTATAACTCCATAGAACGAAATACATCGGGATAAGGCGATCTGCACGTGCCGCCAGACGAATGCCACCCGGCCAGCCTCTTGAACAGGCCTTAAGCTTACACAAAAGCAGAACGCTCCATTGATTTCTTTTCATAACGGCCATGATCCAGTCTCCTAAGATACATAAAAATAGATTCGATCAGGAGACAGTAAATGAAAGATAGCAGCAACGTATTGGGTTTTATCGGGGTTGGCGTAATGGGCGAGTTCATGTGTGCCAATCTGATTCGCAGTGGCAAGGGCAAGGTCCACGTTTATGATGTCCAGCCCGAGCCAGTCGGGCGCCTTGAAGCAATGGGCGCTATAGCATCAGGATCGCTGAAACAACTAGCACAGGACAGCGACATCGTGTTTCTCTCCCTGCCAAGCATCAGTCAGGTCGAAGAGGTCTGCCTGGGCGATGACGGGCTATTCTCGGAGGGCAACAGCCGCATTAAATTTGTCGTGGATATGAGCACCAGCGACGTCGCCCGCACGCGTGAACTGGCTCTGGCATTGCAAAAACAGGGCGTCACACTGATTGATGCGCCGGTTGCCCGCATGCGGGAGGCCGCAAAAAACGGCACGTTGCTGATTACCGTTGGCGCCGAGCCGAATATCTTCGAGATGATCAAGCCCTATCTGGAAACCATGGGCAGCGATATTGTCCTTTGCGGACAGACAGGATGCGGTCAGGTCGTCAAGATAATGAATAACATGATTGTCTTCATGACGGTACAGGCGCTTGCCGAGTCACTGGTTATCGGCAAGCGTGCCGGCGTAGACCCGGCCCTGATGTTCGATGCCCTGACCAAAGGCTCTGCCGATAGCTTTGTATTGCGCAATCCCGGCCTGAAGGCATTATCGAAAGATACTTTCCCTGAAAAAACCTTCCCTACCGAATATGCCATCAAGGATATCAGGCTGGCGCTGACGCTGGCTGAAGATGGGAAGGTCGATGCCAAAGCCGCCAAACTGACCCATTCGCTGCTTGAGCAGACTCGCGATGCAGGGTTCGTCAAGGAGTACTACCCGGTCATGGTCAAACTGATCGAAAAAGGTTACGCATAGCCAACGGCGGTCCCTCAAAGGAAATATCATGTATAGAAAAACAGTCGGAGCCGGGCTACTGGCTGCGTGTGTGCTGGCCCTGCCGCTATCGGCCGCTGCAGCCTATCCCGAAAAGCCGGTGAAGCTGGTCATCGGATTCTCAGCTGGCGGGCCTACCGATATCGTGGGACGGTATCTTGCGCAGGGCCTGTCCGAAAAACTCGGGCAAACCATCGTCGTGGAGAACCGGCCGGGCGCTACGGGCGTTCTGGCCCTGCAATCGGTAAAAAAGGAAAAGCCGGATGGTTATACCCTCATGCTGGGAAGCAGCAGCACCTTGTCGATCGAACCGGTATTCAAGAAAAATGTGAAATTCGACGTATTCAAGGAGTTGACCCCGATTGCCCCGGTTGCCAGTTATCCGTATCTGCTGGTCGTGCCCGCCTCCTCGCCTTACACGTCCATCAATAGCCTGGTGCAGGGTGCAAAGAAACAACCGGGCACCCTGACATTTGCCTCTGCAGGTAATGGCGCAGTCAACCACTTGGCCGGAGAATGGTTCAAAAGCCAGTCGGGTATCGATATTACCCATATACCTTATAAGGGTGATTCTGCCGCGGTATCCGATCTGGTGGCGGGGCGCGTTGATATGGCCTTTCTGAGCATTATCGCAGCAGACCCCCAAATTGCCGCAGGAAAAATGAAGGCCCTGGGCATTGCCAGTACCGGCGCGTCCCAACTGAAGCCGGGCATGCCAACCGTTGCCAGCGAAAGCGGCATCAACGGCTTTAGTGCAGAGCCCTGGAATGGCGTACTCGGACCGGCAGATATGCCCCCGGAAATTGTCGCCAAGCTCAATGCTGCCATCACCGAGGTCATGTCAACCGATCAGGCCAAAGAAAAACTGGCAACGCTGGGGCAGTCTCCCTTTGTCGGCACTGCCGATGAATTCGCTGCTCATATCCGGTCCGAGATGACGCGCTGGTCCGGTGTAATAAAGAAAGCCAACATAGAACAAGTGGAGTAGACCTATGCAATACACGCAACTGGCCCTGTTGATTGACGGGCAGTGGATCGACGCAACCGGCAGGGAAACAATTGAGGTGATAGACCCGGCAACAGAACAGGTGTTGGGAAAACTGCCGATGGCAACGCAGCATGACGTGGCCAGCGCCATTGCGGCCGCCGATAAGGCATTTGCCCAATGGCGAGACACCTCTGCCCTCGCCCGCTCGGACATCCTGCGGCAGACCGGCGCCCTGCTGCGACAACGGCAGGAGCAGGTTGCCCGAACCATCACCTATGAGCTGGGCAAACCCCTGGCCGAAGCCATGGGCGAAGTGATTGTCGCTGCGGAAATGTTTGAGTGGGCAGCAGAAGAAGCCCGCCGTCTTTATGGTCGAATTATTCCCAGCCGCAACCGTGACATTCGCCAGATGGTCATCCAGGAGCCGGTAGGGCCGGTCGCGGCATTCGCGGGCTGGAACGCGCCGGCCATCACACCCTCGCGCAAGATTGCGGGCGCGCTGGCTGCCGGATGCACGATAGTGATCAAACCATCCGAAGAGACGGCCGGCGTCGCGCTTCAGATCGCCCGCGCCGTGGTGGATGCCGGGTTGCCGGCCGGTGTGCTCAATGTCGTATTCGGCGAACCGGGCAGTATTTCGGAACAATTGATGGCGGCACCGGAAATAAAAATGGTGACCTTTACCGGATCCACTGCGATCGGTAAACATTTGGCGGCCCTGGCGGCGCCTACCCTCAAGAGACTCACGCTGGAGCTGGGCGGACACGCCCCTGTCCTGGTTTTTGACGATTGTGATATTGACGAAGCAGTCAAAAATATCACCGCTGCCAAATTCAGAAATTCCGGCCAGATCTGCACATCGCCCACACGCATCTATGTGCAGGATTCGATTTATGAAGCCTTCATCGAAAAAATGGCCGACGCCGTCAGCAAAATCACGATCGGCAATGGCTTTGACAACGACGTAAAAATGGGCCCCATGGCAAACCCGCGGCGACATGCCGCCATGTCACAACTCATTGAAGATGCGGTAGCCAACGGAGCCAAAATTGTTGCCGGCGGCCAGGTCATCAAAGGCAAAGGCTGGTTTGTGCAGCCCACGGTAATCCGGGATTTCAACAACCAGTGTATCGCCGCCAATACAGAACCTTTCGGCCCCCTGGCGCTGATCCGGTCGTTTTCAACGTTTGACCAAGCAATCAGTGAAGCAAATCGCCTGCCCTTTGGGCTGGCCTCTTATGTGTTCACCCTCAACAGCCGGACAGCCAAACGGGCCTCCGACAGGATCCAAAGCGGTGTGGTATGTATTAATCATTGTCAGGCCTCCTTGCCGGAAACGCCGTTCGGCGGGCTCAAAGACAGCGGCCTTGGTAAGGAAGGCGGCATCGAAGGTCTGGAGCAATTTATCAATACCAAGTACATCAGCCAGCTATAAATAACAATATCAGCCAGGAGACAATTATGAAAATGAGAAAATTGGCAATCAGCATGGCCGCGCTCTGCGGTGGCTATGCAAGCGTTGCTAGCGGCGCCATATCCGATGACGTTGTAAAAATAGGCGTATTGACCGACGTATCCGGCACCTATTCCGGTAACGTTGGCCCAGGATCCATTCTTGCCACCAAAATCGCTGTCGAAGAATTTGGCGGCAAGGTTCTGGGCAAACCTGTCGAAGTGATTACCGCCGATCATCTGAACAAGGCAGATGTGGGCTCGGCCAAAGCGAGGGAGTGGCTGGACCGCGAGAATGTCGACGTGATTACTGAGCTGGGCAACAGCGCAGTCGCACTCTCGGTCATGAATCTGGCAAAAATCAAAAACAAAATGACCATTGTGACAGGCGCCGGTGCATCACGCATCACGGGCAAAGACTGTTCACCGACTAACCTGATGTGGGTCTACGATACTTACGCGCTGGCCAAGGTCGGCACCGTGCCACTGGTGCAGGATGGCGCAAAAAAATGGTATTTCCTGACCGCGGACTACTCATTTGGCCATGCGCTGGAAAGCGATGGTCAGCGCTTTATCAAGGAGAGCGGCGGCCAGGTCATTGGCAGCACCCGGTATCCTTTCCCCGGCAATGATTTTTCTTCGTTTCTGCTGACAGCACAGCAAAGCCAGGCAGATGCAGTGGCCTTTGCCAGCGCCGGTGCCGATTTGCAAAATGAAATCAAACAGGCCAATGAATTTGGGCTAACTGCCAGCCAGAAAATCGTTGCCATGCTCATGAGCATTACTGATGTGCACGGCGTAGGCCTGCAGGCGGCACAAGGCATGAACTTTGCCGAGACCTTCTACTGGAATATGGACGATGAGACCAGAAAATTTTCCAGCAGGTTCTATAAGGAAATGAAAAAAATGCCAACTGCATTGCAGGCTGGCCAATATTCTGCGGTGCTGAACTACCTGCGTGCCGTCGAACAGGCAAAAAGCGATGATGTGGCTGACGTTATCAAAGCCCTGAAAAACATGAAAATACACGATGCTTTTGCCAGAAACGCCTCTTTGCGCGAAGATGGCAAGCTGATACACGACGTGTATCTGGTGTCCGTGAAGAAACCAGAAGAGTCAAAAGAACCTTGGGATTACTACAACATAGAAAAAACGGTTGCGGGCGCCGACGCTTTCAATCCGCTGTCCGAAAGCGAATGTCCGCTGGTCAAGGGGAGTAAATAACCGTGGACAGGCAGTATCAGGTATATGCCCTGAAATATGCGACCGTCTTGCGCAATGCCGCAGACAACTTTTTGCACAAAGATGCGCACGATGGCCCGATGCCGCTTGATTTTTATTTTTGGGTCATTCGAGATGAGCAACAGATCGTTCTGGTGGACACGGGATTTAGCCGTTGTTCTGCGCTTGAGCGTAACCGGCAGTTCCTGCACGAGCCCGTTGCATTGCTGGCATCGCTTGGCATCGAGCCGGAGCATATCGACCATATTGTCCTGACGCACCTGCACTACGATCATGCCGGCAACGTGGCGCAGTTTCCCAACGCGACCATTCATCTGCAGGAAGCTGAAATGCACTTTGCCACCGGCAAATGGATGTGCTTTGAAAACTTCCGCCATTTCTTTTCCGCAGATGATATTACACAAGTAATTCGTAAGGTATATGCCGATAAAGTACAGTTTCACGATGGCAATGCCACGCTGCCTGGCGGCATCCAGCTCATCCGTATTGGTGGCCACACGCCCGGTCTGCAGGCAGTGAGGGTCAATACCGCCAGGGGACCGATCGTGCTGGCCTCGGATGCCATGCATTACTATCGCAACTTTACGAAGGACAATCCCTTCCCTGCTATTGTCGACGTCACAGAGATGTTGCAGGGCTACCGTACGCTACGCAGCCTTGTGTCGTCCGACGATCACCTGATTCCCGGTCACGACCCGCTGGTGGCTGCACGTTACCCGTGTGTGCAAATGCACTCATCCATATTTCGCCTGGATGTCACGCCAGGTTAAGGAAGACTCATGTTATCCGATGAAGATATTATCGCGACCTGGCCTGCCCAACTGGCAGACAGGGAACATCTGGCCTGGAAAGGCCGCCACCTGAACACATCATTCCTGTTTGCCCTGGGCGAGCGCCGCTATCTGATCGCCATTCAGGAAGGCCGGATGCGTGTGCGCAACGCCTCGGCAATGACAATGCCCCAATGGGACTTTGCACTGCGCGCCGACGAAAATGTGTGGAATGAATTTTTCCAACCTATACCCCGGCCGGAGTATCACGATCTGCTGGCGATGATGAAATTTCGTCGGCTGATCATAGAAGGCAATCTTTATGCGTTCATGTCGCATTTGCTGTTTTTCAAGGCACTATTTGCGCTGTTGCGTTCCACGGAGAAATGACGATGACGGCAACCTTTGACGCAGTAACTGGCAGATATCTCAATGTCCAGCTCCATGGCAAGCCGCATCGCATCTACATTGAAACCGCAGGCCAGGGCATTCCGCTGCTGTGTCTGCACACGGCAGGCGCCGACACGCGACAATACCGGGCTTTGCAAAATGATAAGCAAGTGACCGATCGCTTTCAGGTTATTGCCTTCGATTTGCCATGGCACGGCAAATCGTCTCCACCACCAGGCTGGCAGGACGAACGCTACCAGCTGACCTCGTCTCAGTATATCGATACGATTCTGACCGTGATGGACGCACTGGCGCTTGAGCAACCTTATGTCATGGGCTGCTCTATCGGTGGACGAATCGTCCTGCATCTTGCCCTGCATCATCCGGAAAAGTTTTCCGGCCTGATCGGTCTGCAGTCCGGCGCCCATGTCGATCCTTATTACGACCTGGACTGGCTGCACCGTTCCGATGCGCATGGCGGCGAGGTGTGCGCCGGCATTGTCTCCGGACTGGTGGGCCCCTGCAGCCCGGATCGCGAGCGCTGGGAAACCTTGTGGCACTATATGCAAAGCGGCCCTGGCGTATTCAAGGGCGATTTGCATTTTTATACGATGGACGGCGATATTCGCGGCCAGGTCAGCCAGATCAACACGCGCCAATGCCCGCTCTGGCTCTTGTCGGGCTCTTATGATTATTCCTGCACGCCCGCTGATACAGCCTTGCTGGGCAACACCATTGCCGGCGTTAAATGGCGCATCATGGATGGACTGGGCCATTTCCCAATGAGCGAGGACCCAGCGACGTTCGCAAGCTATTTATATCCCGTCCTTGACGAAATTTATGCAGGCCATCAGAACACAAACAGTTGAACGACTAGTCACGCTGCTGGCCCACTGTCAGACCAAATGCACCGCACAAAAAGAAAAAGGCTGAAGTTCAGCCTTTCTCCTTACGACACGGCAAGACAGGATCTGTCCTTAATGCCGCACGCGCATGCGCCCTAGCCCAGGCCAAGCAGACGCATGGCCTGCTCGCGATCGGCCACTGTCGCGTACTTCTGTTTCATATCGAACAGGTTTGCCTCGTGCGGCGCCAGTGCCCTGTCGCCGACACAATCGGCAACGACCAACGGGCGAAAGCCCAGTTGCATGGCATCGACCACCGAGGCGCGTACGCAACCGCTGGTGACTGCGCCGGCGACCAGCAGGGTTTTGACACCGCGCTGCGTCAGCCAGGCTGCCAGCGACGTACCGAAAAAGGCCGATGGCACATTCTTGCGTACGATCAGCTCTCCCTGAACCGGCGTCAGTTGCGGCACAATCTGGCTATTGGGTTCGTTTTCCAGTAAGCCCAGCATGCCGGGAACCTTGATACTGAAAATATTATTGTCAGCACCATCGTCCGCGTACACAATGCGTGTGTGCGCCACGGGCCAGCCCTGTTCGCGTGCCGTTTGCAGCAGTTTTTCCGTATTGTCTATCGCCTGGGCAATATTGCCGCCGCCAAAGACCTTGGGATCGGCAAAGCCGTTGACCAGGTCGATAATCAACAGGCCATAGGGCGCCACCGGCTCCAGCTCGGCGCCAAAGCCCTGCTGCTCATAGACTGCGTCTGCCTTACTCATGTGCGCCCCCGTCCAGAACCTTGCCATCACGCACGACATCCACGCCATCCAGTTTGACCGTGCAGTGACGCAAGGGAATATCAATATGACATGCCGTGGTTCGGCTGCCGCCTGCTTCATTATTGGGCCCCAGAGAAAACAGGAAATTGCCTTCGAACGCGCGTGCATCCATGCCTATTGTGTTTTCCCTGTCGTACAGACCCAGCGTGGACCAATAGGCACGTGGTTGCAGCCCCCAGCCGATATGGGAAATGGCATAGCCTTCCGGGTCGTTGAATGACTTCATGTACTCGTCCAGCAACTGAGCATCAATGCCGCCATCTATACGGGTGGCATAACCATTTTCGACTGTCAGGGTAATGGGTTCGGCAACATATTTTTTCTGCGGCAATAAGATATCGCCTTTATCAATCACGATACGTCCTGTCGCCCCGCCTTCGTTGGGCCAGGTCAGGGTAAAGCCGCTGGGCCAGTGGTCCCAGCGCCCGGGCTCGTCCACATAACCATACTCGCTGATGGCCGGAAATTCACCCAGGGGGCAGCGCAAATCGGTGCCGGCCTCAGAAGTGATATGCATTTGTTTTGATTTGGCAATCAGCGCAGAGGCCGCTTTGACCCGCTTTCGGTCCGCTTCGATAGGCACTGTACGAACCAGAATTTCCGGCGGTTCCACGGCCAGCAGGATTTTGGTGCCGCTTTCAAGAATTTCATGTTGTTCCGGTGAAAACAGCAATGTCATCAGATCCAGCACAAGATCACTGGCCTTGAGCGCGGCAATGGCCGCCTTGTTCCCGGTCAGTGGAGTGGTGCCCAGATACGCCAGCGCATCCCTGCTTAATGCCTTTTCAGCATTGACCGGCGGCAGATCCAGCCGGTTGACAATGGCGCCTTTGGATTGCGCTGCAATGGTTGCGCATAACAGCGTTTGCGGATGCGTTGACATACTGGTCAGGATCGTAACAGTCTGCCCGGCCTCAAGATTGGACAGCGTCAATACCTTCTGCCATGCCTCGATAAGTTGATAATCGCTTACAGCCATAATAGTCCTCATGAAAGTGCTCTGCTGCGGGCAGCCACCCGCAGCGCCGGTACGACAGTCTTAATCGAGCCGGGCGCCAAGAAAGTCGCCAAAGGCGACATAAAATCCCGCTTCGTTGTCCCAGGGAATCATGTGTCCCGCATCGCTGACTCTGGTCACGGTCAGACCGGGAATCAGTGTCGTGATTTCCTGAACGTCTTGATCAAGAACCACATCGCCGCGCTCGGCCGTCATCAACATGACCGGCACCTTGATTTGCGGAAAATTGGCATGGACGTCGTCATTCTGAAAATCATTAAAGCTCTGGATAATGGCGCGTTCATCGCATGTGTGCAGCCACTGCGCACGAAGCTGCAGTTGTTCCTGCGTCCAGGTCGGGCAAAAGGCGCGCATTGCTTCGGCATCGCACCCCTTGCGTGCCATGGCCATGGAATCAACATACCAGGGCAGTTTGGCGGGATAGGCGCGACGGCCCGGACCCGAGACCGGCGGGTCTACCATGACCAGCGCTTCAAGGCCTGCAGGGGCGGTGCTCGCCGCACGTGCGCCGATACGCCCGCCCATGGAGTGACCAACCAGGATATAACGACTCAGGCCCAGGGCTTTGGCAAACGCAACCACATCGGCAGCCTGCGCATCCAGACCATAGTCCAGCGTATCGGACGCCTCGCTCAGACCCCGGCCCCGGACATCCAGGATGTATGTATCAAACTGGCGTGCAAAGCGCTCGCCAACAAACCCCCAGGTCACCGCCGGGCTGGTAATGCCCGGAATAATGATGACCGCAGGACGATTCGCCCGTTCACCTTCGTTACCGCCATAGCGCAAATAATGCTGCCGGATGCCGTTGGCCGATATATTGGCGCCATATAGATAGTGACTCATTCAAACTCCCTTAAATAAAAATTACATCCCGGCCAGCACAGGCGTTGCGCCATTAATGCTGGCCAGTTGCAGCGCCTCGCGCACTGCCTGTGGTGTAAACGGCGCCTGGTAAAAGCGCAAGCCGCAGGCATCAAACAAGGCATTGGCCACGGCCGATGCACAGGGCACCGAGGCCGACTCGCCTGCGCCCATGGGCGGTTCATCCTGCCTGTCCATCAATACGACATCAATAGGTGGAATGGCCGTAAAGTCAATAATCTTGTATGCGCCCCACTCTGCCTGTACGGTGCCGTTGGCATCGAAACTGACCTGTTCATACAGGGCGCGGCTGAGCGCCTGGATCACATTGCCATGCAATTGGTGGCGTACCCCCGCAGGATTGACCATTTGTCCGGTGTCCTGGCCAACCACGATATGGTTCAACCGGATCTCGCCCGTACGTGCATTGACGCTGATATCTGCAATCCATGCCGACCAGGCCGCGCCAAAGCCGGGAAATTTGGAATGTATATAGCGGGCGTAAGAGACGCCCCGCCCGTGCAGCCACCCTTGCGCATCGGGCGCCCCGCGGCTACCGGGCTTGCCGGGTTGCCAGTGCGCCCGCTCGCCCACAGCCAGCAGCAATTGCTGGGCGCGCTCGTCGGCCGCCAGGTTTTTTACCCGAAACGCCAGCGGATCGACTTGTGCTTCGAACGCCAGCTCATCTATAAAGCAGTCATGGGCAAATGAATTGGGTAGCGCCGAGACCCCGCGAAGCCAGGAGGCGCGCACAATGGTCGCCATATCGTTGCAGACGATTTTCTGGCTTGGATAGCCATAAGGCGGCACCGCAGTGCGATCACCCATTTGCAGGCTGCGCGGCAACGCCGGCTCTTTGCCGGTAAGCAACAACGCCAGGAGCGGCCCATCGTTTGACGGGTAATGCGTGGTGAAGTCGTAATGCCGCAAATTGCCTTGTGCATCAATCGAGCCCTGCACATCCATCAACTGCGCAGCGCCCTTGGGTTCCCAGCCATGTTCCTGCTCGCGGCTCAATTGCACACGAACCGGCACACCGGCATGCTGTGAAAGAAGGAGCGCGTCGGCACAAACGTCATCGGCACAATTGCGGCCATAGCAGCCGGCCGCCTGCAGACGAATTATTTCTATGTGTTCTTCATCAAGGCCACTGAGCTGGCTAAGATGCACTCTCAACATATGGGGGTTTTGCGAACCGGACCAGACTCTGACATGTCCAGGCTGGTAATCTGCGACCGCGCATGAAGGCCCGATGGAGGCATGCATCTGGTAAGGCCAGACATAGGTTCGTTTGATATCGACCCTGGCGTCAGG
Source organism: Advenella incenata (assembly GCF_004217095.1). Taxonomy (GTDB): domain Bacteria; phylum Pseudomonadota; class Gammaproteobacteria; order Burkholderiales; family Burkholderiaceae_B; genus Advenella; species Advenella incenata. The sequence goes on from NZ_SHKO01000005.1 coordinate 180,820, forward strand.
CAGATCGGAGTGGTCGCTACGGTTATCCTGCAGAATACGTTCGCTCATGGCCTGACGTCGAATGGCCGCTTCCAGATCCTGAAGGTCTTCCAGCGGTGCAACAGGCTTCCAGGTCACCTTGAGCTCACGTGCCGCGCGGATCGCATGCTCTTCGCGGCGCGCCGCCACACCGACAAAATCGCCCTGCACGATCACTTTGATGTCAGGACAGATATGATCTACGCTAGCGGTATCCACACAAACCAGGCTGTGGCCGATAAAGGCGCCCGTATCTCGTCCGACATAGGGAGGCCGTACGACCCGGCCATGCCACATGCCTGGAACCCGCATATCATGGACATAGACAAACTGGCCCAGTGCCTTGGCGGGGATATCCACGCGGGGCTGGGAGTGACCCACAATTTTCAGGTCTTTGGCTGCCTTGGTCTGAACGTCGTCCTGCAGGTATTGGCGATATTGCTTTCCCGCCAGCAACGTCCAATAATCAATGGCGTGACCTTGCGCAGAAGATATCCGGCCGTCCTGAACAAACAAATGCGCCGCATCAACATTCCACATGCCGGCAGCCAAATCCACTAGAATATGACGGGCCTGGGCAGCGGCCTGGCGCAAGGGCCGGGCTGTGATCTGGATGGATGCACTGGCAATGGTGGGACCCTGATTGGGCGAAGCATCTGTGTGGCCCAGCACCATCTGCACGGCAGACATCGGCACATCCAGCTCATCGGCCACAATTTGCGCCAGCGCGGTCTGAATGCCGGTACCCAGGTCAACGTGGCCGCAAAAGGCCCGGACCCAACCCTGCTCGGATACAGCAACGAACACATCGTCATAATCCTGCAGATACACAGACACCACCCCGGGCTGCCCCGGGGCAGGCGCAGGCGGCACAACCGGCGCACGCAGCACCAGCAGGGTGCCAGTAGACTCCAGGAGCGATTGTTGCTCGGTACGAGGTGCCATATACGTCATTAACGGTATCCGGTTCAGGCGTGTGTTGGACAAGAAGATTAACTAAAGTGTACACGCTATATTAAAATGATCAAACACCAAAAGCACATCTTCTAAAAAATGAAAATAGATCTGCAGTTTGCAGTGTAAACTCTGGTTATGCTAAGAAAATACTAGTAAAAACCCGCAGAATGACGAGTTGATACACTCTTGTTCATTTTCATGAAATTCTTTGTTTGCTGAAAAAATTAAAGTGTGTAAACTTATTATTAGTTGACACACTGTACGCCCTGAACATGAATCCTATTGCCCCCCGCCCATTCGCCCTATCGGTCAATAACGAACAACACAACGTGACCGTTGAGTCCGATACCCCGCTGCTTTACGTATTGCGCAATGACCTGGCCTTAAATGGCCCGAAGTTCGGTTGCGGGCTCGGCGAATGCGGCGCCTGTACGGTATTGGTGGATGGCGTAGCGGCGCGCGCCTGCGTCATACCAGTCAGCGTTATAGAAAATCGCAAGGTCACGACCCTTGAAGGGCTCACCGAAAATGGCCAGCCCAATAAGGTCCAGCAGGCCTTTATTGATAACCAGGCTGCGCAATGCGGCTATTGCCTCAACGGCATGATCATGACAGTACAGGCACTATTGAACCGCAATCCCAATCCCTCGGAAGCACAAATTCGTAACGAACTGCGTCACAACTTGTGCCGTTGCGGCACCCATGTAGAAATCATGGCGGCCGCAATCGCAGCGGCCCGGGGGCGACCATGACCATGGACCTGACCGCTCCCACCGCTACCGACATAAGTCACACGCCAGAGGACAGCGCCGGCGTTGACCTGTCCATACCAACCGACAGCCAATTGCTGCATGGCGTTGTATTGCGTCCGCCCCATTGGGAACTGGGCATACAAACAAACCGGATTGCGCAGTTGCAGTCGCTCGACAGCGATCGGGCAGCCAACGTGCCAGGCGTAGTCAATTGCATCGCACGCGGCAGCTTTGTCGGCGTTGTCGCCGTACAGCGCACGCAGGCGCAGCAGGCTTGTGCCTTGCTGCACGCCACCTGGGTGACGCCTGTTGCTGCAGGCGCCGATGTGCAACCCTTAACACACCAGACAGCCACGCCAGGCACGATCCATTCGGCAACCGGGTATGAATGGAATAACCACCTGGCCGCCGACGCACCGGATTGGGCTATCGCATGGCACCGGGACGATCAACTCACAGTGTGGGTCAATACCAATCGTCAGCCGGCCCTCAGGCAGGAACTGAGCGCACTACTGGGGCTGGTACCCGAAGCGGTCCAGATTGTGCAACATGGCCAGCACACACAGGACGGGCTGGAGACCGCCGTCGAAGCCGCGCTGTTGGCCTGGGATTTACACCAACCGGTACGCGTACAAGCAGCCTACGCACCTGCCGCATTAGCGGTCAAAGTCGAGCAGAACGCCCAGGCGGCAAGCCAACACCTTACAGACCGGGAGCAATGGAGCATCAACGCGCTTGACCCACGCCGTGCGTCCATCGCCGGCCGCTTATGCGGACTGGACTCGACCTCGGCCACAGGGATGGCACTGCTTACGGAATATGCCAGCGCCCCCGTTCAAAAAAGCGGCAGCAGCCTGGTGGCCACGGACCCCTACAGCTATACAGCCGCCACGGTGTTTGCACAGGAATCGCATTTCGATGAATATTGCGAAAACCGTCAACTGGATCCGGTACAGACCCGTCTGGCACAAATCAACAGCGAGCGCGGGCACCAACTGTTAAAAAGCGTTGCCCAACAAAGCGGCTGGGATCAGGCAGCATCCGGCCCGGCGGCCAAGGCTGCCGGGCTTGGCCGTGGCATTGCCTATAGTCATATTATTGATAACGACAGGAATCCTCCGCAGGAAGTATGGTCGGTCTGGTCGGTAGAGCTGGCCGTGGATGCGCGCAGCGGCAGCCTGGCCGTTAGCAAGCTGACAGTGGGACATGATGCAAGCCATAACGAGAGCGCACCGCCCAGCACCCCGGAAACCCAGCGCCTGCTGAAAGACCGCCTGGGCAAGTGGACGCAATCCCTGTTGGGGCAACAGACCCAACAAGGCGCCAATAGCCATTCTGAACAAGACAAACAGCGCCCGTTGGCGCTGCCCGAGGTACAGGTCATCAATAGCGCCCGCTCGCTGGATCAACCGCTGGCCTGGGGTCCGGGCGTTGAGCTGCCAGCAGCGGCTGCCATTGCCAATGCGATATACAGCGCAACCGGACTGCGTATTCGCGAAACGCCATTTGCATTGCCCACCCTGTCGCTGGAGCCGCCGCCGACAGCAAAACGCAGCCGACGCTGGCGCAACAGCTGGCTGGGCGGGCTGATGGCTGCCGCGACCGGCGCCCTGGTGGTTGCCGCCCCCTGGCGCACCAGCATTCCACCCGTTGCCCGGGTCGATACTTCTATTTTTTCCGCGCAGGCGATTGAGCGTGGCCGGCTTGTCGCGCTTACCGGAGATTGCATGGTCTGCCACACGGCGCCGGGCGGCCAGACCAATGCCGGCGGCCTGGGGCTGGATACGCCTTTTGGCACCATCTTCACCACCAATATTACACCCGACCGGGAAACCGGCATTGGCGCCTGGTCATATAAAGCGTTCGAGCGCGCCATGCGCGAAGGCATCCATCGCGACGGCAAGCATTTATACCCGGCATTTCCCTACACCGCCTACGCAAAAATGTCCGACGAGGATTTGCAATCGCTTTATGCCTACCTGATGACCCGCCCTGCTGTCTCGGCGCCCAATCAGGAAACCCGCCTGCCCTTTCCAATGAACCTGCGCCCCCTGGTAGCGGGATGGAATGCCCTGTTTCATCGGGACCGGCAAGCCTACGCGCCAAATCCGGAAAAGAGCCCGCTTTGGAACCGTGGCGCCTACCTGGTAAATAGTAGCGGACACTGCGCTGCCTGTCATTCACCTCGCAATGCACTGGGCGCTGAAAAATCCGGAGAAAACAACTTTCTGGCTGGGGGTTTCGCCGACAACTGGGAAGCCCCGGCGCTCAACAAACTGTCGTCCTCGCCCATTGCCTGGACCGAGCAGGAGCTATTCCAGTATTTGCGCACGGGCTACTCCCCCTTGCATGGCGTTGCCGCCGGCCCGATGGGGCCCGTTGTTGCAGGGCTGGCGCAACTGCCAGAATCCGATGTCCAGGCCATGGCTCATTACCTGGCCAGCCTGAATCCAGCAGCAGCCGAATCGACGCACAACCCGGCCGTGTTGGCAGCCAGACTGGAGGCAGACAGCCAGGCGAACCAGGAGGCACGACTGCTGCCCGGCGAGACCTTATTTAATGGCGCCTGTGCGGTGTGCCACGATTCGGGCAGCGGCCCGGTTCTGTTCGGCGCACGCCCCTCGCTGGCACTCAATAGCAATCTACATAGCGACCATCCTGATAACGTCATTCAGGTTTTGATGCACGGCATAACCCGCCCGGCCCAGGCAAACCTGAGCACGATGCCTGGCTTCAAAAACAGCATGAATGACGCGCAAATGGAATCACTATTGCAGTACATGCGCACGCGCTTTGCACCGGACAAGCCCGCCTGGAACAATCTGCGTAAAAAAATCGCCGAGATCAGGCAGCAACAGGGGCATCCATAATCGCGGGAAAAATGCACCCAAATTCGTCGCTACAGTCAGCAACGTAGCGAGAGATGGCCCATTGAAAAACAAGACATGACGCAGTTGCGCGGCGGTTTGCGGTGCAGCCGCTCTGGCAGCAGATCTGATGTTGCGTTTGTTACGTGCCGGAACGCTTGGGCAAGCAGGCTGCGCTGGCAAAAGCGCCTATTCGCCCTCAAGGCCGCTGGCGTTCATTTTTTGCAATAGATACAAAATAGCGACCTGTTCGGCCGGGTTTAGCTGCCCCATGGTGAGCCGGCTGATTTCCTGTGCGCGAGGAATCGTGCGAGACAGCAGCGCCTGCCCTTCGGTGGTCAGGCTGGCAATCACCTTGCGCTTGTCCAGCTTTCCTGGCGAGAGCGCAATCAGGCCGCGCGCCTTCAAACGATTGATAATCCCGCGAATGGTTGCCTGATCGATCGCCGTGGCCTCTACCAACTCGGCCTGGGAACTGCGCCCACGATCACGCAAGGCGCACAAGGTAACAAACTGAATGGCCGTCAACTGGTCATCGCCCACATTCTGCTGAAAAATGGCCGTATGACGCTGTACCGCCTTGCGCAATAAGTGTCCAACCTGCTGGGTGACATCATACGGCGCGCGGCAAGGCCCTGCTTCTGTTTCAGGTTGCTCGTGTTTTCTGGACATAGTTAGGCTGCTCGTTCTTTTGACGTGATTAAGCTGTAATGATGACGCATCTATAACTTTTACCCGATATTTTGGCTATAAGTATACCCGCTGGCAATGCGCAATCCTTGCAGCACTTGTACTGGCGTATGAAGCAATGGCGCTGAAAACCTCCCCGTTTGTGGCATGCAGCCAACGCACATTTATAGCCTACACACTATTTAATAGTATATAACAATCATCATTCATCGGACATAAACAACGTTAATAATGACATTATTTGGTGCGCCCTTGCCAATTCACACCCTTCTGGTGCAGACGGTCCAGACACAGCATGCTCGTTCGAAAAACCACTATTGATGGCGCTGACCAATGCGCCAATACCGTTGATAATCATCACGAAATTTCATTTGTGAACCAACATGGGGCAGTGCCGTATAAAGTAGCCAGTCTGCGCGAATCACAATCGACATTATCTGTTTATTTTTCTTACATCAAAACAGCCCACCTGCTCGTAAACCCCAATTCGTTTTTATTTTAATTCACAAAATAAGTGTGTACACTCTTATTTAATTGAAATGAACTTGAATTGGATAGTCAGGAGATAAGTTATGAAAGAGACAGTCAAAATCGCAATCGTCGGCGCCGGCCTGGGTGGTGCTGCAGCGGCGACCCTGCTGCAGAAAGCGGGCTTTGAAGTCGAAGTATATGAACAGGCGCCAGAGTTTTCACGACTGGGCGCGGGCATTCATGTCGGCCCTAATGCCATGAAGGTTTTCCGCCGCATGGGGCTGGAAAAAGAGCTGGAACAAATGGGCTCGCATCCGGACTTCTGGTTCAGCCGGGATGGCAATTCAGGCGAGTATTTGTCCCGTATCCCCTTGGGTGCGTGGGCCAAAAAAGAATACGGCGCATCCTATATCACCATCCATCGCGGCGATATGCATGCCCTGCAGATGTCCAGCATCAAACCGGGTACCGTTCACTTTGGCAAGAAACTGGAAACGCTTGAAGACGATGGCGATAAAGTTCAGCTGGGCTTTGCTGACGGCACGCGCGTCACCGCCGACATTGTGATTGGCGCCGACGGCATTTATTCAAAAATTCGTGAAACCCTGCTGGGCGTTGAAGCGCCTACGTATAGCGGCTGGGTCGCACATCGTGCACTGATTCGCGGCGAGAATCTTGTCAAGTTTGCCGATGAATTCGAAGACTGCGTCAAGTGGTGGACCGAAGATCGGCACATGATGGTTTATTACACGACCGGCAAGCGTGACGAATACTACTTCGTGACCGGCGTCCCGCACGAAGCGTGGGACTTCCAGGGCTCATTTGTGGACAGCTCACAGGAAGAAATGCTCGCTGCATTCGATGGCTATAACTCGACCGTACAAAACCTGATTCGCTCTACAGAAAACATTACCAAATGGCCCCTGCTTAATCGCAACCCCCTGCCCATCTGGAGCCAGGGCCGCCTGGTCATGCTGGGCGACGCCTGCCACCCCATGAAGCCACACATGGCTCAGGGCGCGTGCATGGCTATTGAAGATGCCGCCATGCTGACCCGCTGCCTTGAAGAGACCGGGCTTGGCGATTATCGGACAGCCTTCGAGCTCTATGAAGCCAATCGCAAAGAGCGCGCTTCCAAGGTCCAGTCGGTCTCGAATGCAAACACCTTCCTGCTCAAGCAGGAAGACCCCGGTTGGGTTTACGGTTACGACCTCTATGAGCAGGACCTGACTAAACAAAGCGCCAGTACCAATCCATAACACACTACCCGGAACCGGATGAATGGCGTTGACCAGCTCATCCGGCTCTATTGTCCCTCGTGCGGACCCCTACCTCCAGGAGACATTTGACGTGAACTCGACCACTTCAAACCCACCATTGCTCCAAACCGGCGAAACAAACCGGGATCTCTATACAAAAATTACCTGGCGTCTTATTCCCTTTCTGTGTTTCTGTTATCTTGCCGCATACCTGGACAGGATCAATGTCGGTTTTGCCAAATTGCAAATGGTGGAAGATCTGCAATTTAGCGTCACCGCCTACGGCCTTGGCGCAGGTCTGTTTTTTGTCGGCTACATTATTTTCGAAGTGCCCAGCAATCTGATCCTGGAAAAAGTCGGGGCACGCATGTGGATCGCGAGGATCATGATCACCTGGGGCATTCTGTCAGGCCTGACCATGTTCGTTACCACGCCCACGCAGTTCTACACCCTGCGCTTTTTTCTTGGCGCCGCCGAGGCGGGCTTTTTACCTGGCGTCCTGTATTACCTGACAACCTGGTATCCCACCTATCGCCGCGGAAAAATCATTGCCCTGTTCATGATTGGCCTACCGCTATCGAGCGTGATTGGCGGCCCTATTTCAGGCTGGATCATGAACCACTTTGATCAGTTGCATGGCCTGCGCGGCTGGCAGTGGCTGTTTTTGCTCGAATCCATTCCAAGTGTGCTGCTGGGCATACTGACGTTCTGGGCCTTACCGGATAATCATCACAAAGCCAAATGGCTGAATAATGAAGAGCGGGCGCTGCTGCAGCGCGATCTGGATCACGACAACGCCGAAGGAAAACACAGCAAGCATTCATTCAAAGACGGTTTTTTCAATATCAAAGTGTGGATGCTGGGCAGTATTGATTTTTCGATTCTGCTGGGCGCCTATGCCATCGGCTTCTGGATGCCGACGTTCATCCGTAATGCCGGGGTCGCAGATACCTTTGACATCGGTTTACTCACAGCCATTCCCAGTATTGCGGGTGTGGTTGGCATGCTGGCCATCGGCGCCAGCTCCGATCACCATCGTGAGCGCCGCTGGCATTTATCAATCCCGCTTACCGTGGGCGCGATCGCCCTGACCTGCAGCACTTTTGTTTCAAGCAACCTGATCCTGACTGTTGTGACCTTTACCATTGCCTCCTGCGCATTGCTGGGTGCAGTACCGGTCTTCTTCAGCCTGCCTGCGACCTTCCTTAAAGGGACTGCAGCAGCAACCGGTTTTGCCCTGGCCTGCTCGATTGCCAATATTGCCGGTCTGGTCAGCAACTCGCTTATTGGCTGGGCAACCGATTTGACCGGCACCGCACATGCCGCCTTATGGTTCTTTGCCGTGTGCTTGTTGCTCAATGCCGTGCTCGTCATGGCAGCCTTTCCGGCCAAACTGGTCAATCGCTGATCCAACGATAAACCTGTGGCGCCGTCATGACAGCCTCTGCGATCCGGACGTGATCGCAGAGGCTTTTTACATAAGGGCACAGTGCATTGATGCAGATACTGTATGCATGTCAGTTTCGCAAACGCCTTAACTGCCCGCGCCGCCATAACGCAGGGCGTTGAGCACCAGGGAAAATGCAGTAGAAGGCTGGCGGCGACTGGGATAATAGAGATGGTATCCGGTAAATTTTGGGCACCAGTCCTGCAGCACCGAAACCAGGCGCCCCGATTCAATATGCGGCATCAGTTCGTCCTCGGGTAGCAAGGCGACACCCAGCCCGGCCAGCGCAGCATCCACCTGCGGCTGTGTGGTGTTGAATATGAGCGGGCCGTCCACTCGCACATTAACCTGTTTACCACGACGCTCGAAGTTCCATACATACAGCCCACCGGACGATTGCATACGCTGGTTGATGCAGCGATGCCCCATGAGATCCTGCGGCTTGCGTGGCACCGGATGGGAAGCAAAATATGCGGGCGACGCCACCACGGCCAGACGTAGCGACGGGCCGATAGGCACCGCAATCATATCCTTGTCTATCGTGTTGCCCAATCGCACACCGGCATCGTAGCGGTCTGCCACAATATCACGAAAGCCATAATTCACATCAAACTCCAGCTTGATGTCCGGATACTCACGCAAGACCGGCTCAAGTCTGGGCAGCAGGATGGCATGCAATACATGATCACCACAAGTAATTCGCACGGTGCCGGCCGGCTTGTCACGCAACGCCGTCAATTCATCCAGTTCGGCCTCGATTTCATCGAAACGGTGGCCAATGGCCAGCAACAGACGCTCGCCGGCGGGGGTGGCCGACACACTGCGTGTCGTACGGGTAAGCAGGCGAATCTGCAGCCGGGCCTCCAGACCGCTGATCGCCTGGCTTAGCGCCGATTGCGTTACGCCGAGCAGCGCCGCTGCACGCGTAAAGCTACCTTCGCGCGCCACCGTCACAAAAGAAACAAGGTCGTTCAGATTACGCCTGACCATGAGCAAGATCCCCGCAGAGTTTATTTATTAGTATATCTTATAAGCCCTTTAAGCATTCATTAGCTAGTCAAGGCAGCCTGTTTTTGCCACAATATGTGCTATGAAAAAGTTGATCTGTGCCTCCATGAGGCGCTTGCGGCACCCCACTTTTGCGCTACTTGGCGCCTCAATTGCAGGCTTGCTTGTTTTCAGTTCGGTTCACGCGGCAGTTGCGCCGGGCGCTGATATAACACCCTTAACCTCACAGGCGTCGCCCATGAAAATTCGCATCCACGTTGATGATCAGATCGTAACGGCGACGCTCTATGACAACGCCACTGCCAGAGACTTTGCTACTTTACTGCCACTATCGCTGACGCTGGAAGATTTCGCAGGGATCGAACGCGTTGCTGACCTGCCTCGCACATTGTCCACGCAAGATGCACCCGACAGCATGACACCCCAGGCCGGTGACATTGCGCATTATGCGCCCTGGGGCAATCTGGCCATTTTTGTGGGCAACGGGCCCTATTCAAAAAATCTGTTGCCACTAGGCAAGATAACCGAAGGCTTGTCTGTTTTAGCGCGACCGGCGCCATACAAAATACGCATCGAGCGTATTGAGAACTAATACCAGAAACGTTCTTCAATCCGTATCTATAAGCCGCCCGCAAGGCTGGCGGGTGTGCCGCAACTGTGCAGACAAACACCCTTAGGCAGGGGCGCAATGCGGCATCCTGAACCTGTTCAATTGAATAATCATCACCGAAGACACAATGACAACTGAAATATGCAACCTTCCCCGCGCCGACACGGACAGTGCACGCGCGGCAGACACACCTGCCACCCACTGGGGCGGCGTTTTCGCCATGACCCTGTGCGTCTTCGCGCTGATCGCTTCTGAATTCATGCCCGTCAGCCTTTTGTCGCCCATCGCTGCCGATCTGCATGTTTCCGAGGGGATGGCCGGACAAGGCATTGCCATATCAGGCGCCTTCGCCGTCATCACAAGCCTTCTGATCTCGTCGCTGGCCGGCGCCATGAACAGAAAAACACTGTTGCTCGTATTAACGGGGCTGATGGCCGTATCCGGCGCCATCGTCGCGATGGCACCAAACTACGCCATTTATATGGCAGGGCGAGCGCTCATTGGTATCGTCGTCGGCGGTTTCTGGTCTATGTCAGCGGCAACTGCCATGCGACTGGTTCCGGCTTCCCAAGTGCCGCGCGCATTGGCCATCTTCAATAGCGGCAATGCGCTAGCCACGGTGGTGGCCGCCCCACTGGGGAGCTATCTGGGTGCAACCATCGGCTGGCGCGGCGCTTTCTTTTGCCTGGTGCCCGTGGCCCTGATTGCATTTGCCTGGCAATGGGTCAGCCTGCCTTCCATGCCGGCAAAACTGCGCAGCACGGGTTCCCGAAGTATCATCACGTTGTTTCGCAACCGGGTTGTCAAGCTTGGCATGTTGGGGGTCGGTTTCTTTTTTATGGGGCAGTTTGCGCTGTTCACCTATGTACGACCATTTCTGGAGAGTATCACACAGGTTCAAGCACCGGTAATCACGCTCGTGCTACTGGTGATGGGAGTGGCAGGATTTGTCGGCACCATGCTGATCGGTGTGGTGCTAAAACGGGGAGTTTATCTGACCCTCATTGTCATTCCCGTACTGATGGCCGCCACCGCCCTTGCCTTGATTGCCTTCGGTAGCGGGGTCGTTGCCACATTTGCCTTGCTCGGATTCTGGGGTTTCATTTCGACCGCAGCGCCTGTGGGCTGGTGGTCCTGGGTATCCCGGACACTACCGCAGAACGCCGAGGCGGGAGGCGGATTGATGGTGGCAATGATTCAGTTGTCCATCGCACTAGGCTCCACCGTAGGTGGCTTGCTATTGGACCACAGCGGCTACCAAAGCACCTTTATCGCAAGCGCTGCCCTTCTGTTGATCGCGGCCTTGCTGATTTTCCAGACGTCACGCTCGGACACCATGCAAAACGTCTAAACCTCATCTACTTGAAGGACGAATACTATGACAGTCAAAGCTTATGGCGCCCATGCGGGTGACCAGCCTCTCGAATCCATGGACATTGCCCGCCGAGTGCCGGGTGCACATGACGTGCAGATCGACATCGCCTATTGTGGCGTGTGCCACTCGGATATTCACCAGGTGCGCTCTGAATGGGCCGGTACGCTTTATCCTTGCGTGCCAGGACACGAGATTGTCGGTCGCGTGTCCGCAGCAGGCGCTCATGTCTCCAAGTTCAAGGTCGGAGACCTGGTTGGCGTCGGCTGCATCGTAGACAGTTGCCAGCACTGCGACGATTGTGCCGATGGGCTGGAGAATTACTGCGACAATATGGTCGGCACCTACAACTTCCCGACTGCCGATGCTCCCGGCCACACCTTGGGCGGCTATTCACAACAGATCGTGGTGCATGAGCGCTACGTGCTGCGTGTCCGCCATCCCGAAACGCAACTGGCCGCTGTCGCGCCGCTGCTGTGTGCCGGCATCACCACTTATTCACCGCTGCGCCACTGGAATGCAGGTCCAGGCAAGAAAGTGGGCGTGGTCGGTATCGGTGGGCTGGGCCATATGGGTATCAAACTTGCGCATGCGATGGGCGCGCACGTGGTGGCCTTTACTACGTCTGAGTCCAAACGCCAAGACGCCAAGGCCCTGGGTGCGGACCAAGTCGTGGTATCGCGCGATGCCAATCAAATGCAAGCTCATATCAACAGCTTTGATCTGATCCTCAACACCGTAGCGGCTCCGCATAATCTTGATGATTTTCTCACCTTGTTGAAACGGGATGGGGTGTTAACACTGGTCGGGGCGCCGGCTTCGCCACATCCCTCGCCCGAGGTGTTCAATCTGATCTCCAAGCGCCGCTCGTTGGCCGGTTCCATGATCGGAGGTATTCCCGAGACGCAGGAGATGCTGGATTTTTGCGCCGAACATGGAATCGTCGCAGACATTGAACTTATAGGAGCGGATCAGATCAACGACGCGTACGAGCGTATGCTCAAGAGCGATGTCAAGTATCGCTTCGTGATCGACAACGCCACGCTGGCCGGGTAATCCTGCCTCATTGGGTATCGATAAAAGAGAGATTCACACGACAAGTAACCTGCATCATCGCAATAAACTTGCGGTAGTCGCAGCCAACGCTCTTGCCTCTCCTCTTCGAGCGAAACGAATAGCCCCGGATGGCGATCTGCCGTCCGGGGCTGTTATGTGTACCAAACGCATCCCTGCCGATCTCGCCGTTTTACGTGTTCTGCACATGAGCCTTCTGCGCAAAAAAAACCGACATCAGGACGTATCCATCATTTTTTTGAATGACAAGCGTTGGCCTGGCGGCCATTGGCTTACTCATTTAATGTAGCCAATGGCGTTTTCGCCAACCGCAAGGAACTGATCTAGTTGCCTGCGCTTATCCCAGCTTGAAAGGAAGATTGCGCAATGGTTTTCCGGTAATGCTGGCAATGGCATTCGCAAAAGCAGGTGCCAAAGGCGGCAGGCCCGGCTCTCCCATACCGGTAGGCGGTTCGGCACTAGGCACAATATGCACGGCGATTTCAGGCGCGTCGGTAATGCGCGGTACGCTGAAGTCGCCAAAATTGTTCTGCTGCACCTGGCCATCCTTCAATGTGATCGCACCACCCGGCAGACACATCGACAGGCCCATGATGGCCGCGCCCTGCACCTGCGCTTCCACGCTAAGCGGGTTGACGGCAAGATTGCAATGCACGCCAACGGTCGCTCGGTGCAGCACGGGTTTTCCATCCTGAACCGAGGCTTCGACCACGTACGCGACCACTGAGCTGAAGGATTCATGTACCGCTACGCCCCAGGCATGCCCCTCGGGCAAGGTAGTCTTGCCATAGCCGCTACGCTCTACCGCCAATTGCAGGGCAGCCTTGTGGCGCGGGCTTTTGTCGCCAAATAGCCCCATGCGGTAAGCCACCGGGTCCTGCTTGGTCGCTCGCGCAATCTCGTCGATCAGCGTTTCCATAACAAAGGCCGTGTGCGTGGAGCCGACACTGCGCCACCATAATACGGGAACATTTACTTTCGGGTGATGCACCGTCAGTTGCATCGGCACTGGGTACGGGTCGCGCATCCCTTCGGTGGCGGTAGCATCAATGCCGTTTTTGATCATCGACTCCATTGGGGTGCCTGCGACGATGGATTGCCCCACCAGCACGTGCTCCCAGGCCAGCACCTTGCCCTTTTCATCAAAGCCAATACGCGCGCGGTGCAGATGCACGGGTCGGTAGTAGCCACCCTTGATGTCGTCCTCACGGCTCCATAGCGTGCGGATCGGGGCGTTCAGGCCAGCCGTTTTTGCGGCCTTGGTCACCTCGCAAGCGAGCACGACAAAGTCGCTGGTGCCTACGCCACGTCGGCCAAATCCGCCGCCGGCAGTTTGCACGTTCACCTGAATCTGCTCGGGCTTGAGGCCCAGCACACGGGCCGCCGCCGCTCCATCGAAGCCGGGCATTTGCGTGCCAACCCACAATTGTGCGCCATTCTCTGTCACCTGGACGGTACAGTTCAATGGCTCCATGGGAGCGTGAGCCAGATACGGGAAGAAAAATTCCGCATCCAACTTGTGGGGCGCCGAGGCCAGCGGCGACATATCTGCTTCATACAGACGAGGACCGGGCTTGTCTGCCAGCTCCCGGTACTGAGCCAGTTGCTTTTCACTGTCTACTTTCTCTACGCTGGCCGTATCCCACTGCAGCTTGAGCGCATCGCGCCCCTGCTTGGCTTGCCAGTAGCCATCCGCAATCACCGTTACGCCCTGTCCACCGCCATCGACAGGGACCCGCAACACGGCCTTGACGCCTTTGACGGCACGCGCGGCAGCGTCATCCATGGACGCGAGCTTGCCGCCGAATACCGGCGGATGCGCCACCACCGCAGTGAGTTGTCCCGGCAGATTCATATCGATACCGAAATCCTGCTGCCCGCTGCTTTTGGCTTTGGCATCGATGCGTGTCGTAGCCTGGCCAATGATGCGAAACGCTTTCGGGTCCTTGAGCTGCACCTTCTCGGGCACCGGAAGCGCCATGGCGGCCTCAGCCAACTCACCATAAGTTGCCTTTTGGCCCTCGGGGCCCAGTACGGTGCCCGCTTGCGTGTGCACACTGGCGACATCCACTTTCCAGCGCTGGGCCGCGGCGGACATCAGCATGGCCCGCGCACGGGCGCCAAGTTCGCGGTACTGGGTATAGCTGTGCTTGATTGACGTTGATCCACCGGTCAAGTGCATGCCAAACAGCGGATCCTGGTATGCAATATCGTTGCTGCCGTTGCGGCTGCGCACAAGGCTCCAATCAGCATCCAGCTCCTCTGCCAGAATCATCGGCAGGCCCGTTTGCACACCCTGGCCAAATTCCAGGCGATTGATCGTCACCGTCACCTCGCCACTGGGGGCGATGTGCACGAATGCGGATGGCTGCTGGCCAGGCTTGAGCGCTGGCGCTGCAGCCGCAGCCCCTTTGGCGTCTTGCGCCATGAGTACGTGAGGAAATGCGCCTATTGCCAGGCCGCCTGCACCCACCATCTTCAGAAAACTGCGACGGGCGAGAGGAGGACGGCTGGCTGCCTGCCCTTGCTCAAGAATGTGTTGCAGTGCGCGGGGCAATTCACTATAAAAAGTATTGTTCGACATGCAGGACTCCGTTCAGGCAAGGGTTTGGGCAGCATCGGCAATGGCAGCGCGAATGCGTGTATAGGTGCCGCAGCGGCAGATATTGCCGGCCATAGCTGCGTCAATTTCATCGACAGTAGGCTGGCTGCCCTTTGGTCTGCTTTTGAGAAAAGCGGTCGCGCTCATAATCTGGCCACTTTGGCAATAGCCGCATTGCGCCACATCATGCTTGACCCACGCTGCATGTACAGCGGCGCCAACCGGGTCGCTGCCGTCAGTGATCGCTTCGATGGTTGTGATTTTTTTCCCCTGGACGGCCGAGATGGGCGTGACACAGGAACGGATGGCCTGGCCGTCCAGATGCACGGTACAGGCGCCGCACAGCGCCGCGCCGCAGCCGAATTTCGTTCCGGTCATATCCAGCGCATCGCGCAACGCCCAAAGAACCGGCGTACCAGGATCGACATCAACTGTATGGTCACTGCCATTGATATTGAGGATACTCATGATGAGATAGCTCTCCGTAATTAAACTGCATCAGGAATTCGCAACGACTTGCATCGAAGGAGGAAGAATTGAGAAGGGAATACAACAGGATTGGGCACATCGCTGATCCTCACGTGCCGAACAGACCATCGGTGCCCGGCCGCCTTTGCTCCAGGATCGGCGTAACAAGCGATGCGTCAGGCGTTGGCTCGCACCTGGATCCAGTGCCAGAACAGGCAAACTGCCTATGATGTCAGGCCATTATAAGTTCGGAAGAACCCGGCAAATTGCCCAATTCTCCGTAATGTTTGCCTAATTCGCTGAACCGGCCAGGCATCGTTGAGTTCGCAGCCCCTTGGGTTGCCCTGCAAAGGCATGGCGGGGTGTCGTCGATAATGCCCTTATTGCCTTTATTGCCCGAAATTGAATGCAGACATTTGACAATCGCATATGACATACAACCCGGGCCTCGTCTGCAATGACAATTGCCATAGAATTCACCCGAGCCGGATGCAGCCGCCTTACTGTGAAGACTGGCTTGTGCTTACTCTCATACGCCTGACGTCGCGCTGGGGCGGCGCGCCAAAAAGGCGACTGTATTCGCGATTAAATTGCGATGCGCTTTCATACCCGACCAGTCCACCGACATGGCCGGCATCCAGATTCTGGTTGAGCATCAATTGCCGGGCTTGCTGCAGGCGCAATTGCTTTTGAAATTGCAACGGGCTCATGCCGGTAATGGCGCGAAAATGGTGTCGGAATGTCGACGAACTCATTCCCGCACGGGCCGCCAGCTCATCGGCATTCATCGGTTGCGTGTAATTCTGTTTGAGCCAGGCCACGGCCTTGGCGATTTTCTGGCTGGGCGAGCCGGCCGCCACCAAATGCAGCAACTGCGGGCCATGCGGGCCGGTCAGCAGCCGGATCGTGATTTCCTGTTGAATTAAAGGCGCCAGGCGCGGCGCCAGCGCAGGCTCGTTCAGCAGGTTGACCATGCGGATCAGGGCATCGGCCAGCGCATTATCCAGCTTTTGTACCGTCACGGGTTGGCACGCAGTGTCCTTGGCCGGCCGAAGCAATTGCATTTCAGCTGCAATTTGCACAATTGAATGCGCATCCAGCGCCAGCATCAAACCAAGATAGGGCTCTCGCGAGCTGGCCTGAGTTACGCGTGACAGCACCGGCAGATCGATGGTCGCCAGCAGGCACTGGCTGGGCCCATACTCAACCACCCTGTCTACAAGCGTGACCTGCTTGGCGCCTTGCGCGACCACACCCAGGCCAAAGCCATAGATGCAATGCAGCGGCTCAGTAGGCGAATGGCGGCGATGGAACGTGAGCGATGGAATAGGCGTGATGTGATCCCCATCCGTGGGGGCAAAGGCATTGATCGCATGTGCCAGGGCACTCATGGTGTGACCTCTGAAATTGTTGATGTTTTGGAAGTGTACACGAGGAAAATGTGTCCTCACGAATGCTCAATATACACCCGTCCACTGCTCAAGCATGGGGCATGCATGGATCCTGGCACAAGACCGAGCCTTGGCTACAGGTGGGTTGGCGACAAATGCTTTGCTAAAGAAGCTTTGCCGCTGCCCGACCACATTGGCCGCGCCCGTCCCAACAGCACCACATCGCCACGCCAAACCAGCCAGGGTCGCAAGCCCTGGCTACACTCAGTGCCTGCTCAGAACTTGTCCAGCACCGCGCCCGTGCTTGCAGGCGACGCATTGAACGCAAACTTGGCCTGAACGCCGCGCAGGTAACGGGGTTTGGGCGCTGTCCACTTTGCCCGCCGAGCATCAATATCTGTCTCGGGTACATTCAACTGTAATAACAGTTGGTGCGCATCGATCGTGATGGCGTCGCCTTCCTGAACCAGGGCAATAGTCCCGCCAACGGCAGCTTCCGGCGTCACGTGGCCCACCACCATTCCCCAGGTCCCGCCCGAGAATCGGCCGTCGGTGATCAGGCCGACCGAATCGCCCAGGCCCGCACCAATCAATGCCCCCGTGGGAGCCAGCATTTCCGGCATACCCGGGCCGCCCTTGGGGCCAAGGTAACGCAGCACCATCACGTCGCCTGCCTTGATCTTGCCATCCAGAATGGCTTGCAGTGCAGATTGTTCATCATCGAACACGCGCGCCGGGCCAGTAATGACCGGGTTCTTCAGGCCGGTTATTTTGGCCACTGCACCATCAGGCGACAGATTACCTTTGAGGATGGCCAGATGTCCCTGCTTGTACAAAGCCTGCTCGATGGTCTTGATCACCTGTTGGTCTGCTGCGGGCGTATCCGGCACGTTTTCAAGCGTCTGAGCAATCGTCTGACCGGTAATCGTGATGCAGTCGCCGTTGATCAGCCCTGCATTGAGCAGAATCTTCATGACTTGCTGCACCCCACCCGCCTTGTGAAAATCCACTGCCAGGAAGTGCCCGCTGGGCTTCAGATCGCAAATGACGGGGACCCGCTGACGCACGCGCTCGAAGTCGTCAATGGTCCAGTCAACATCGGCGGCATGGGCAATGGCCAGCATATGCAGTACGGCATTGGTAGACCCGCCGGTCGCCATGATGACGCTGACCGCATTTTCGATCGACTGGCGGGTGACGATATCGCGCGGCTTCAGATCCTGCTCAATCGCCTTGAGCAGCACCCGGGCCGATTCGCTGGCGGAATTGGTTTTTTCATCGTGCACATTGGCCATGGTCGACGAATATGGCAGACTCATGCCCATGGCTTCGAACGCGGAGCTCATGGTATTGGCGGTATACATGCCGCCGCAAGATCC
Source organism: Advenella incenata (assembly GCF_004217095.1). Lineage (GTDB taxonomy): Bacteria > Pseudomonadota > Gammaproteobacteria > Burkholderiales > Burkholderiaceae_B > Advenella > Advenella incenata. The sequence continues at coordinate 199,185 of NZ_SHKO01000005.1, forward strand.
CGGGCCCGGAATGGCATGCAACTCAATCTGCCGCAGTTGCTCGTCGCTCATGCGGCCCGCTGCGTTCTCGCCTACGGCCTCGAAAACGCTGACAATATTCAAATCTTTATTGTTCAGGCGCCCTGGCAAAATCGTGCCGCCGTACACATAAATGGAAGGCACGTTGGCCCGCAGCATGCCCATCATGCCGCCGGGCATGTTCTTGTCGCAGCCACCAATAACCACTACACCGTCCATCCACTGGCCTTGCACGCAAGTTTCCACGCAGTCGGCAATGACTTCGCGCGAAACCAGCGAATATTTCATTCCTTCGGTCCCCATGGCCATGCCATCGGAAATGGTGGGCGTGCCAAATACCTGAGCATTGCCCCCCGAGGACTCGATGGCCTCAATCGCCGCATCGGCCAGTTTCTGCAAGCCGCTGTTACAGGGTGTGATGGTGCTATAACCATTGGCTACGCCAACCATGGGCTTGACGAAGTCTTCTTCCTTGTATCCCAGAGCGTAATACATGGAGCGGTTTGGCGCACGCGCCGGGCCTTGTGTGATGTTTGCTGAGCGCAGACGTTTGGGCGAGTTCATAGCCTTCCTTGAATCGGACGAAGTGGACAGGGACCGGCATAACCGGTGCAAATCAGTAGCGTGGGGTCAAGTTTACATCCTTACCGGCTTCGCGTGGCCCCAGCGCATCAGTCCGCCGAGCGTCAGGCAGCAATTACGATTGAAATTTTTGAATTCTCGTCAAAGAGATGCTGTAAAAACCATGGGAATAGTCAAAAAGGGGAAATGACAAACCAGAAAACACGCCAAACAGCGATGCGGTCTGCAACAGGCCGGCAGCAATGGCATCTGGCACAATCGCACGCAAATAGCTAAAAGTAAGGAACAACGAGTGCAACGCCCTTTTGCCGGAGCCGATTGCCCGGTGTTGGCTGATGATTATTTTGCTTTGAACGATGAGTATTGGTCGATTGCACTAACAGACCGAACCGAGAGACTGAACTGAGCACAGGGATGTCTCGAGAGCTCACGTGAGCCGGGCATTCGGAGGTCACGAGATATGGCACAGGGCGCCATATCTCGATCAAATATCATGCGCAATAACGCGTTGAGCACTAACGGATATTACTATCGTCAGACGCTGCGATTGGTCTTGCGCGAGACATTTCAGGGTTGTGCCGTGGGCGCGGGTGCGGTTGGCGTGGACTGAGTCGTTGGCGCTGGCGCAGTTTGCATAGAATCAGTTGTTGGCGAACCGGATGTCATGGGCGCTTGCGCACTGGTGTCCGCTGCGGTTGAAGCTCCGGAATCATAGCCGCTGCCTGCGCAGCCAGCCAGTGCGGCGACGCCGGAAAAAGTGGCAACCAGAAACAGCGAGCGAGTCAATCTTTTCGTCATATACCTTCCTTTGAAGATGGGTTTACAAGTCTAGCGCCTTCATTCTTCGCGCTTTCAAAGGGAAGGTCATTACAGAGCATCATTAAATACGTGATTTTGTAATCGTAGAACGCCCCGGTTTTGGCCACTTTTATTTTCTACATGGATGATTCGCAACAAAAAAAACCAGCAAGACACCTGAATCCGGGTGTCTTACTCTTTAACGATTTAAGAGCGAATATGCGTAACATTAAGCGTCTAGCGCGTTTTGCTCGGCGGGCAAAAGATCATGTTGATCAATCACTGCCCGTTGTTGCGGCAAGGCCTTTTCATCCGGAGGTGAAACGTGAACAGCGAAACCGGCTTGTCCCTGGGCCAGCTCTGGGCGCAGCGTCAATTGCGGGATATGATAGTCTCCGGCGTTCTGCTTGCGAAACGCAATGGGCGCTGTTGTCCAAAGCGTATCCAGCCGCTGTCCGAGTTCATTGCACACCTTGGCAAACGCCCCGGTATCGATCTTGCCCGTGCGGTAGATCACATGCGGCGGCAGCACGTCAAAGCCTGGATAAAACAGGATACCGTGCTGGATGGGAAACAGGATGTCATTGATCGGCCCGTTAATGCCGCGCGGCTCGTAGTGCGATGCCCAACCACCCGCCGTTACCACCAGCATGGCGCGTTTGCCGGCCAGCAGCCCTTCTCCGAAGCGGTCCCCCCAATGCGTGTCCGAGTGCTCCCCCACTCCGTAGGCAAAACCGTAGGCATAGACGCGGTCGACCCAGCCCTTGAGAATCGCCGGCATGGAATACCACCAAAGCGGAAATTGCAGAATAACCGTATCGGCCCACAGCAACTTGTTTTGCTCCTGTTCGATGTCGAGGCTCTGCGTACCGTTCACGAACGCCTGCTGGGAATCTAAAGAAGGATCAAAGCGCGCGCCCGGTGTCGGTGAGCGATTATCCTGGGGATCCAATGCGCTCTTCCACTGCATTGCATACAGATCCGAAACCTTAACCGTATGACCAGCATGCTCCAGCCGCTGGACAATGAAATTTTTTATTGACCCGTTCAGCGAACGGGGCTCGGGGTGCGCATAAACGACAAGCACATTCATGATGCAGTCCTTTCTGGTAAATGAATACGCTTACGATACGTTTTTATGCAGTATATTAGAAATGAATTTTTAAAATTTCAGGTATTTCCATGGACAATTGCTTGCGGCGTCTGGATCTTAATCTACTGGTTACGCTGGACGCCCTGCTGGCCGAACATAATGTCACGCGGGCAGCCGAGCGCCTGCACCTGGCCCAGCCCACCGTCAGCCTGCAGCTGGCCCGATTGCGGGAAGCCTTTGGCGACCCGTTATTACTACCCGGGCCACGGGGTATGCGACCCACCGCCCGCGCCGACGAACTGCGACAGCCGCTAAGACAGGCGCTCGAAGCCTTGACGCAGGCGGTGACGCCGTCCGGCCCGTTTGACCCGGCCCAGAGCCACCAAACCTGGCGTGTTGCAGCGTCAGACTATGGCGAAACCAGTATTTTGCTTCCGGCGCTGGCAGGGTTGCGATCAGCGGCGCCCAATGCGCGCATGGCGATTCTGGCACTCAATCCTCAGGCGCTGGCCAGCCAGGCAGAACAGGCGCACATTGATCTGGCGTTTCACATCAGCTCGGAAGCACCGTTGCAACTGCGACGCCGTTCATTGTTTAATGAAAGCTATGTACTGGCAGCGCGCACTGGCCATCCAGCACTACAACGCACACTCACCGTAACGCAGTTCTGTAAGCTGGACCATGTGATTGTGTCACCTGACAATGGCGGCTTTCATGGCGTGACCGATACGGCCCTGGCAGCGAAAGGCCTGACACGACGCGTTGCGCTGTCGGTGCCGCATTTTTTGTTTCTTGAGGCAGTCCTGGCCAACACCGATCTGGTGGCAATGGTCCCATCGCGGCTGATCAAGCACAACACGGCGCTGCAGGTTGTTGCGCCTCCGTTGGAGATACCGGGCTTTGAAATGCTCATGCTCTGGCACGACCGCGTCCATCGCGACCCTTCTCATCAATGGTTGCGCGAACATATCGTCCGTTTTTTGTAACCCGCGCACAGCCAGGTAGGGATTGGCCCGGGCCTGGCACAGATCGCAGCAATGCTATTTGCTGTCATTGTGAAACTATATAATTTGCAGACCCACTTTTCCCTGAGGATTTATGTTCAATATCTATCTTATTCTTGCCATCTCGATCTGTGCCGAGACCCTTGCCACCACGATGATGAAAGCATCTCACGGATTCACCCAATTAGGCCCGAGCATAGTTGTCGTTATCGGCTACGCTATTTCCTTCTATGGCCTGTCGCAGGTCGTAAAAACCATGAACATCGGCATAGCCTATGCAATCTGGGGCGGCATGGGCATCTTTCTTGTTTCGATTATGTCGTTCCTGTTTTACAAGCAGCGGCTTGATCTGCCGGCAATTGTGGGCATGCTGTTTATTGCACTTGGCATTGTGATCATTCAGCTTTTTTCCAAGTCTGTCACACATTAATATTTGGTGGACAGGCTGGTTCGAACGCTCGTGTGGCAAGCGGCCATGTGCCGTGCCTGACTTAAGGTAGTCCAGGCATAGGTTTTGGTTTTGGAAGCCGGCGTGAGCGGAGCCAAGCTGTTTACGCATTCTGACCGCCCAATATCGCCCTGTCTGCATTGCCTGGAATCCTATGTCGTTTGTGATGGCATGCAGAACGCCGATGGATGCCAGGCCAATACTGATTCATTTGCAATCACGGTTATGTCTACCCCTTCGCTATAATACCGGGTCATGCATGGAGCAACGACTTGATAGAAACCGATAAAAACGTAAAGCTACTCCAAATCCCAGGGGTTGCCTCGCTGCTGCTGGTCGTGGGACTTGGGATCGGCAGTTTCAGCCTCCTGCTGCCACTGTCCCCAGACTGGGCAATCAGGGGCGGCGCCAGCGAAGCCGCTGCAGGCAGCGTGACGGCCATCCTGATGGCCTTCACCATCCTGACCCAACTGTCCGTCAACCGCGCGCTCAAGCGATTCGGCTGGGGCCCGGTGTTGGCCACTGGGTTACTATCACTGGGCGCCCCCGCCATATTGCAAGCGACATCTTCTGAGCTGCCTGTCATTCTGCTTTCAAGCGCGGTGCGCGGCATCGGCTTTGGCATATTGACCGTAGGAGGCGCAACCGCTATCGCACTGCTTGTGCCTGCGGCACGTCGTGGCGCAGCCGTTGGCATCTATGGCCTGGCGGTGGCGGGGCCACAACTTGTACTTGTCTCATCGGCGCCTATACTTGAACAGCATTTGGGCAAACTCGTAGTTACGCTGTTCGCTACCCTGCCCGTACTGGGCCTGTACTGGACGCATTCCCTTGGCCGTCTGCTTAATGAACACACCAGCCCGCAAAATTCGTCCGCCGCACACGCGATCACGCACGGCAAATCCACCCTCCGGGTCATCTCCCCTGTCTTGTTATCGCTCGTGATTGTGACCAGTAGCGGCGGCGCCATCCTGACGTTCGCCAGCCAGATTACCGCTGATGCAGCCTCGGCCACGATTGCGCTGCTCTGCCTGACCGGCTTTGCAACTCCTACCCGCTGGGCCTTTGGCTCGTTAAGTGATCGCTACCCTGCCCGGTACCTGATCTTCGGACTGGCTTTGGCGTGCTGCCTGGGCATGGCTGTGCTTGGCGCGTCGGTACTGGAATCAAGCGCGGCCTGGGACCTGGCCTTGCTTTATCTTGGCAGTACCCTGCTGGGCGTTTCCTACGGAGGCATGCAAAGCGCAACCCTGGTATGCGCCTACCGGCTCGCCGGCAACAGCCGCTTGGCCCAGGTCTCTGTTTTGTGGAACGTCACCTTCGATTTGGGAACTGGGCTCGGCGCAATGTTAACCGGCATTATTGCAGCAACGACAGGATTTGCGGCTGCATTTGGCTTTCTGAGCATCGCAGCGGTGCTCAGTGCAATCCTTATCCTGACAAGCCTTCAGTCATTGAAGGCGTAATTACAGTAGCATCGCGCAAAGAACCACCGCCGTGAGACCGAGGCCAGGGCGACACCTGAACACAGCTGACTGAACGCAGTGTAAGCCCACTGTCGTTTGTGAGACGATCAACCATGGTGAGATCCCCCTGTACCCTAACCACCACGGCGCTTTGGCAAAATACCGTGCCATTTACCAGCGCAGCAGCCTGGGAGCAAGCAGCGCGCCAATAACAGTCGGAATCAGCATGCCGGCGATGTACCAGACAGCCCAGAAAGCCACTTCCATTTCCGGGCAATGCAGACAATAGATCAGCGTTGCCACGGCACCCGATAGCAGCCCGGCGGCAGCGCCTGCAGTACGCAAGCGGGTGGGCGCCATGCCTTTCATGGCCCAGAAGGTGGCAATAAAGCCAGGGACGGCCAGGTAGGCAATGTTAAATGGGCAACTGCGCCAGGAGACGCCCAGCACCATCGTCAGACGTTCCGAGGCCGGTGCAAACCCCAGCGTCAGCACAGCGGCGACCACCACGGCAACAACGGGTATCGCCATGGCCGTCCAGCGTCGGCCAACGAGTGCGCCCGGCCGTGCAAGACGCGCCATCACCAGGAATGCGCCCACGGCCATCACAGCCGGAAATGCCAGCTTGGCCCAGAACAGCGGTGTACCCAGCATGACCGGCAGGTCCGGCCTGACGCCAAACCCGGTCAACAGCAGCACAACGGCGCCGACAGCGCTAATCACCAGCGCCCAGCTGTAGCGGCGAGCCACCATGGTTTGGTCCGCGGGTTGCGCGTTATTGGTTAACAGTGCGACCAGATCGTCTGTTTTCATGTTGTACCTCGTATTATGGCGGCCAGTGCTTTCAGGCCCCTGTGAATTCCGACTTTAACGGCCGATTCGGACAGGCCGGTCAATTGCGCAGTCTCTGCCACGGTCAGGCCCTTTAGCTTGACATGCACAATAGGCAGGCGATAGCGATCCGGCAATTGGGACAGCAGCTTGTCCACGTCGCGTCGCGCTTGCGCCGCCTCCTGATCGGACTCTGCAAAGAGTTCCTGCTGTTGGCTGTCCAGCGGCTCATTCCATGCCTCGTAGCGATAGCGCCCGCGCAGATAGTCGGCCATTTTGTAGCGGGCGATGGCATACGTCCAGGCAGTCAGTGGCTGATCGGGCAAATAAGTATGGCGAGCATTGTGCACCGCGATCAAAATTTCCTGCACGATATCTTCAATTTCGTCAGGGATATCGCTCAATCGCCTGCGCAGAAAAGCGCGCAGATTCCCTCCCAGGGCTTGCAGAAAAGCGTGATAGCACTGCGTATCCCCGTCGAGCCCGGCCAGAAACAACGCCTTGAGCTGGCGTTCGGTTTCCTGCGCTTTCGTGCTTTGGGCTGCACTTTGCACGCCGGGCCTCACCATCTTATGCAGATCGGGCCGAGTGCAGCGCCGATAGTAGTTGTCATAAACATGGCCGCGATCTGCAAAGCGCTCCAGTATGGCACAGGCATGTCCGGGCAATACAATGCATAGATGAGTACGCCCTGCGCACCGGCCAGCAAGCCCGCGGCAGCGCCGGACAGTGCAAGGCGGGTCGGCGCAAGCCCTTTCATGGCATGGATCATGGCAATAAAGGAGGGTAAGGAAAGTAACATAGTATTGCCTATTGTGGTGCTCCACAAGCTTGTGCTGGAAACCAGCTTCAACCGGAATTCCGGCGGTGCCGTCAGAATGAACAGAATCGTCCCCAGCATCATTGTGACGATGGGCAACATCGTCATCAGCCACGCCCAGGCCACTGCCATTCCTGGCCGCACCAGGCGCTCGACCAGTTTGACAGCGGCGGCGATGACGGCCAGGGGAAACGCCAGCCGCAGCCAGAACCCAGACGTCAGCATCTGTTCCGGCATATCACTGCTGACGCCGAACACCCCGACCAGCACGACGGAGCCTGCGGTCAGCCCCTGCAGTTGCGCCCGGCTCAAGCGCTTGCCTACCGCATTTGCCTGTACCGGCGAAAGGTTCTGCACCAGCACAGCGATCAGATCGTGGGTTCTCATGTTCGCAGCATGCTCATCGAGACCGGGGATTGCGGTCACCCAGCCAATAATCGATGGCAACCCGCCCAGGCCCCCAGGCCGCAATGGCCAGGGCGATTGCCACCCAGGTCAGATGAACGGGCCAGCCTTCCGGCACAGTTAACTGAATTACGATTGTCATCAATACAATACCCAGCGCGGCCAATCGGGTGCCAAGGCCCAGGATCAGCAATGCTGGCAACAGAACTTCGCCACACGCGGCCAGAAATGCAATTGATGCCGGCGCAGGAAACGGATACGGCCCGCCGGGCAGATGCAATCGGAACTCATCGGTGAAAAGATAAACGGCCGTCTCGTTCAGTTGCAAGAACCCTTGCCACTTAAGCAGCCCAGACTTCAGAAACGGCACGGCAATGGCCAGGCGCAGCAGCAGCTGAACCAGCCATGGTTGCGCGAGCCATTGCACCGGCCTGACGGCCCTGGCGAACAAACCTGCACGCCGCATCGGCAAAGTAACAGGCTCATGTTGATGCTCTGACATTGCGATCAAATCTCCATTTCAATGGTGGTGAACACGCCGGTGGTGATCATTTGGGCCAGGCTGGCCTGCAGATCAAAGTCACGAGCGTGTTCGAATGCGGTGTCTGCGGCCATGCCCAGCGGCATGCCTTCGAGCAATGCCAGGAGAAATACAGCCCCGCCGGCGGGCAGGCGCGAGACCATGACCTCCTGTTCGGGGCGCGTGATCAGCGCATCTTCGGCCGCGCCCGATCTCAATGGAGACACCGGTCCATCGCGCTTGTTCATCACAAAAATCGCTACCGCCGGGTACATCGAACGCACAACCCGGGTGGCCGGATGCGCGCAAAAGCGTAACTGCGCCAGTGCATTGGGGGGCACCGCGGCCAGTTCCTGCGCGGTCAGCACCGGCCTGTCGGCCGCGTGATAAGCATCAAGCCAGGCGCGTTCGATGCGTGCCGTATCGGCCAGCCAGGGCATGTCCTGGGCATACTCATAGGCTTCGATAAAGGCAGGAAAATCGCGTCCGTACTCGAATAACAACGGTGACCCTGGCGGCGTAGCCCGCACATAAAAGCGCGCCATCGCCCGGAAAAACTCAGCACCGGTAATGCGCTGCACTGCAGGGTAGATGGCCGCCAGTGAGTCAATCAAACTCACCGTCACATTGTTGCGATAAACGTTGTAGCGCTTCTGCACGCCCTTGCCTGCCCCTGCCGTGATCGTTTCAGGGACGGGATAGTCGGGCCTTAACAAGCCGGGGCTGAACGCTTGTGCATATTCATACACCATGGCCGGCCCCGTCATGCCGCTCACGCGATTCGAGCGCCGTCGGCGTAGCGCATTCCATCAGGAAATCCCGGACCCGCAGCCCTTGCGCTTTCAGCACAGGCCAGGCCGGCAACTTGCTGTCCCACTCGATCAGCGTGGGAATGGGTCCTGTCCTGGCAATCACATTCGCATACAGGTCCCATACCGCAGGGCTCACTTCACCGTCATGGCTATCAATAAGCAGTGGCTGCCCTTCATCATCCTCCTGCACGCTATGGCCGGCCAAATGGATTTGCCCCACCCGATCTAGCGGAAAATCAGCAAGATACGCCTGTGCACTAAAGCCGTGGTTGGTCGCAGAAACATAGACGTTGTTGATATCCAGCAGAAGACCACAACCGGTGCGGCGTGCAACCTCGTGCAAAAAACGGGTCTCGCTCATGTCTGAGCAGGCGAACCGAATGTACGTCGCCGGGTTCTCGATCAATAGCTGACGGTTAATCGCACTCTGGACCTGATCGACGTGCGCGCATACCGTTTGCAACGTTTGCGTTGTGTAAGGCAAAGGCAGCAGATCGTTGTAGAACGTATTGCCATAAGAGGACCAGGCCAGATGCTCTGACACCAATGCCGGCTCACAGCGCCGAACGAGGTCGGCAAACCGGCGCAGATGCACAGGGTCAAGTGCTTGCGGGCCACCAATCGACATGCAAACGCCATGAATGGACAGTGGATAATCCCGGCCTATGGCCGCTAATGCCCGCTGCGGTGGTCCGCCCGCTCCCATATAGTTTTCCGCATGAACTTCGAAGAACGCATCGACCAGGCCATCGTCCTGTATCGCGCCAAGATGTTCATGCTTGAAACTGACACCTGCCAGCAAGCGCGCCGCGCCAGCAAAAAGGGAATGGCGGTGCGCGCCGTCCGGCGTGACTATAGGGGAGTGGTACACGTTCACCCTCTCTGCCCGCTAAAATCAGGCCTTGCCGGGCATCGTCGAACCGTGGCCACCGCCTGGGATTTGGATGCTACTGCAGGTACCTGCCTGAACAAACTTCCAGGCGTTACCCTGAAAATCCTTGGTAGAGGTGCCCTGGCAGGTGGTGCCAGGACCGGCGGCGCAGTCGTTCTGGCCCTTCAGGGCAACACCGTAGCATTTTTCCTTTTTTGCAGAGACCGCTGCATCGGCTTCAGCCTTGCTCAGCGGCGCAGCATGGGCGGTGGAAGCAAGGATGCCGGCAACGGCGCTGGCAAGCAAGGTCGAAGTAACCGTAAATTTGGCGGACATGAATTTCTCCTGTGGTTGAAATAAGGTGCATCCTGAGCGGACACATTAGTTAGTTCGGCCGCGTTGATGATTCGGTTACACCGCAGGAAAAATATTTTTTTCTATGACTCGGATGCCCTCTCATCATGAGTGCCCGACAACCAAGCCCAAGATTACTGACTGGCGAAAGATCACAATTGAATAAAATGCAACAGCCAGTGCGATTGAACAAATTCGGTCAATTTGAGTAAACACCTCATAACACGGCGTAGAACAAGGTAGAATTCGGCTCCCAGAAAAACTCTGGTTTTACAACTGTTTCGTTAGTTCTCAATGCTGATTGTCTTCGCATCGTTGCTTAACCTGCTGACATCAGAAATTTAAAAACGGATCAGGCGCCAAGCGCCCTCTCATCATTACTTAGGATGCTCAAAATTACAAAAATACTTCAACTTCTTATTGTTGTCCTTGTCGGGGCCGTCGTTATGTTTGGCGGACGCTGGTACATGTACGTCGCCCATAGCGACAGCCCATATGACGAGGTCGGCATCGCGTTAAATGGCTATATGCCAGCACCGTTGCGCAGCTGGGGCTGTCGCAAAATGCAATCGAGATTTGCCGGCCAGTTGCCACCCTATGGATGTGGCGCACCTGATGGGCGCAGCTGGAAATAGTTTCAGTTCCAAAGAGAGCAAGCTTAGGCTTGCGCAGGCGTCATCGCAAATGAAAACAAGCGATGTCGCCCCAGCAAAGAAAGGAGAGCTATATTGAAAACATCCCCACTGCGCACGCTTTTGATTAGCTGCTATTTGGCAGCTTTTTTTACAAGTCCGCTTTATGCCCAAGACAGTGAGCAAGTCCTCACAAGTGTCATTGCCACACAAAAACAGCAACTACCCATCATGCTGGACCCGGCCACTCGGATAGACGACATCAGTTACGCGGATCACAACATCCTCTATGACATCACGCTCGCCGGCTATCAAGGGCAGCCAGGTGAAAAAGTGTATTACGAAAGCTATCTACGCCAGCAAATCGACAAGACCTTATGCAGCCAAACGGCCTATTTATTCCTGCTGGGGCTTGGCAACAAGATCACTTACCGGTACGTCAGCGCCGATGCCACACCGATTACTGAAATTACCTTGGCACCCGGCCACTGTAAAAGATAGATAGAGAGCAAAGGCCCGGGTACGCAAGGCGTAACCCGGGCCCATTGACCCTCACGAATCCCAAAGAACAAACCCTACTGGCCGGCTGCCGTAACGCGCCAGACAGTATTGCCCACGTCATCGGCAAAGAGCAGCGCCCCGTCCTTCGCCTGGGTCAGGCCCACCGGTGAACCAAAAAGGTTCTTCTGGTCTTCAGACAAAAAGCCCGAGACCACCGCCTCTGCCTTGCCTGCCGGCTTGCCATCACTGAACGGCACATAGCTGATCCGATAGCCGCTTAATGGCGAGCGGTTCCAGCTTCCATGTTCACTGATAAAGGCACCGCCCTGATATTTCTCCGGAAGACCCTGACCAGTGTAAAAATGCACGCCCAGCGGTGCGACATGCGAGCCCAGGGAATAGTCGGGCACGATCGCCTTACTGACCAGGTCGGGACGCTGAGCCTTGACTCTAGGATCAAGATGCTGGCCGAAGTAGCTATAGGGCCAGCCGTAAAAACCGCCTTCCTTGACTGAAGTGAGATAGTCCGGAACCAGGTCCGGCCCGATCTCGTCCCGTTCATTCACGATTGCCCAGAGTGTTCCGGATTGTGGCTCCAAGGCCAGTCCCGTGGGATTGCGCAGACCGGAAGCAAAAATCCTGCAGGCGCCGCTATTGACATCCACCTCTAGCACTGTTGCGCGGCGATACTCAATGGCCAGCCCATTCTCACCGATATTGCTGTTGGAGCCCACACCCACGTAAAGTTTTGATCCATCGGCGCTGGCAAGCAGCGCCTTTGTCCAATGGTGGTTGACGGTATCCGGCAAATCGGTAAACTCCGTGCCGGGATCCGTGAGGCGCGTCTGCCCCGGTTCATAGCGGTATTTCATGATATTTCCGGTATTGGCAACATACAAGTCATTACCGATTAGCTGAACGCCAAAGGGGGAATCCAGATTCTCCAGAAAAACATGTTTTTCCCATTCACCGGTTCCAGCAGTCTGTCGCAGCAAGGTGATTCGGTTTCCGCCTTTGCCCCCCTTACCGGATTGTCCCTTGACGATACCGCTAAAAAACTGTTTTGGGGTTGTAACAGGCGCTGTACCAGGCGAATTGGCTTCGACAACCAGGACATCGCCGTTGGGCAGCGTATAAAGTTGTCGGGGATGCAGCAGATCACTGGCGATTTTTTCAATTTCCAAACCGCTGGCAACAACGGGCTGCTTATCTGCTGACCAGCCTACACCGTCAGGCACTTGAATGGGCGGCGAGAAAAAATGTCGCGGCTCGGGCAGTGTAGGGTTGGCGCCGAGCTGTTCATCGGGCTTCATTGTCGCGTTATCATTACACCCGGCCAGAAAGAAGCCGGTCGCGAAAACAAGGGGCAGGCCCCATTTGACCTTAGACATTGTGCGTCCTCCCGATTGCGTAAAAGGTGGACGCAACGATCGCAGCCACGGCAAAGCAGGCGACCGTTACGACAGACAGGATCAGTCCTGAAGGCATGACGGCATACGCGTCCCTGCTATGGATAAAAGCGTTGATGATGGCAGCCACGATGCCGATGAAATTGAGGCCAAAATCAAGCTTTTCAGCGGGAAGAACAACCCTGCCTCGCGGGATCCACACATGCACCAGGTTGATCAGGCGCGGAATGATGGCAAAGAACAGGCCGATAGTAATGAGCCATGCTGCGCTTTTACTCCACATCATTTCGGCAGTCTGGAAATACACGACGTCAAAGATCAATGCCGCAACGAAAAATCCGAATGGAATGGGATTGAATAACTGATAAATGCCATTAGCCAATGACGACTGTCGCCGCTGTGTAGGGGCAGTCATAAACACCTCCTCTTTGCAGGTACGTGCCGCCAATGCTCCGGCGGCAAACAGAAACAGGAACTGACGCGACCACACTTCGTAATCACAGTTGTCATTCGAACACATTTGCCCGAGTTAATCAACAAAAGCGGTGTTGAATATATCTGGTTACCAAACCCAACCCGTGTCGCCATAGCAGCATCCACTGACATAGGTCTTTCGATTGAGGTTCAGTCGCGCATTCAGCCTTGATTCAGACATCTGCATCAACAACTTGCAGTTATATGCCGTAGCTTAATCGCCGCCAGCACAGCCAGGCAGGCAATGCTGACAGCGCTTACTGTAGCGGACACATTGAACCCCGCCATGAACGCCGTCTGCGCCTGTTCCAACAAGCCAGCGGGCAATTGGCGCGAGACAGCGATACTTCCGGCAAGACTATCTGACACCGCGTCCCGAATACCGCTGGACAGCATTTCAGGCACTTGATCGGCCATCCGGGTGCGATAGACGGTAGTCGTCATGCTGCCTAGTATGGCGATACCCACAGCCAGGCCAAGTTCCTGTACCGTTTCGGACATGGCCGAGGCCGAACCTGCCTTTTCAACCGGCGCAGCACCCACTACCATTTCTGTTCCCAGCGCGGCGATGGTGCCTAAACCCAGATAGACCAGCGAAAATGCCGCGGTGACCACAGCAACGCCGTGCGGCGAATGATCCAGTTGCGTCAGCATCAGATAACCAATGACCGACAAACCCAACGCCCCCGTAATCACATACCCCGGGCGAATCCGCCTTGCAAACAAGGGTGCGGCAATGCCTGCCGCCAGCATGGCAAGCGCTGGCGGCCCCATCCATAGCCCTGCCGACAACGGTGATAACCCCACCACTAATTGCAAGTACTGGGTAACCAGTAACATGGTCCCGCCGACACCGGTCAGACCGACAAGAAGCACGACCAAGGCGACATTGAATGCCTGGCTGGAGAACAAACCAAGGTCAACTAAGGGGCTGGCCAGTCGGCGCTGGCGACGGACAAAAAGCGCCGCGAACAATAGCCCACTGGCCATCGCTAACGTGGCAATGCTATCGATCCCGTCCTTGGACATGTGCTTGATGCCGTAAACAATGGGCAACAAGGCGAGCAAGGACAAAATCACGCTGAGTATGTCCAGACGCCCTTGTTGCGGAGAACTGTACTCAGGAAGGAGAAACGGAGCAGCAATGAACAACAGCCCAACAAACGGCAGTGCAACCAGAAAGGCGGCTCCCCACCCATAGTGCTCCAGCAACACGCCACCGACCACAGGTCCGGCCGCCATGCCCAGTGCAAACATGGTAGCCCACACGCCTATGGCCAGCGCGCGCTGCTGTGGATGAGTAAACATATTGCTGATGAGCGCCAGTGTTGAGGGCATCAGGGTCGCACCTGCAACGCCAAGCAATGCGCGCGCGACAATCAACATGGAAGCGCTCGTTGAGCAGGCAGCCATGACTGAAGCCGCGCCGAAGGCGGCTGCGCCCACCATAAGAAGCTTACGCCGTCCGATGCGATCGCCCAGCGTGCCCATTGAAACAAGAAGACCGGCAATCATGAAACCATAGGCATCGATAATCCAAAGTGCCTGTGTACTTGTCGGACGCAGGTCTATCGCCAGTGCCGGCAACACCAAATGCAATAGCGTCAGGTCAAGGCCGAGCAAGACGGTCGGCAGGGCCAGCAACGCGAGTCCGACCCACTCTCGAACACCAGCACGTCTTTCAGAAAAGGGGGATGAATCTTCAAATGCAATCACAAGTAGCTCCAGGTTTACCGCGTTTGTTGCAGAAACTACATTTTCAGCGCAAAATAATCCCATTACAATTTAAGTAATTATCCTATTACTGGTGACAATAGCCATGATCGAGCGAAGCCTGCATCGCACCAAAACCGAGTTATCCGAGTTCCTGATCCGACACCGCAATAAGCTGACGCCGGCCGACGTTGGTCTGCCCGATAACGGACGACGCCGCACGCCAGGTCTGCGACGAGAAGAAGTCGCTGCACTGGCCGGCGTCGGACTCACTTGGTACACCTGGTTTGAACAGGGACGGGACATCCAGGTATCGGAAAAATTCCTGCTGAATGTTGCCTATACCCTCAAGCTTGACGACACCGAATGCAGCCATCTGTTTCTCTTGGCTCACAAGCGACCGCCCCCACCCGAGGCGCATCATCTGCTCACAGTCTCCCCCCTCATCCAGCAATTAATGGATGATCTGGTCACAAGGCCCGCCTATGTGATCAATCTGCGCTGGGATGTCATTGCCTGGAACGCCGCGGCCGATAAGTTGTTTGGTTTCAGCTCGCAGGAACATGAGCGGAGAAATATATTGCGTATCGTGTTCGCCAATCCCGACATGCGATGGCGCTTTTACGCCTGGCGTGAAGACGCGCCAAAGTTGCTGGCGCAATTTCGCTACGATTTTGCCATGGCGCCAGACGATCCCTCCATGCTCGCTTTGGTCGAGGCATTAAAGGCGTTGTCGCCGGATTTTCGGCGCTGGTGGCAAAAGCCGGACGATAAGCCGGCCAGTGCCATGCGATCTATCGTGGCGACCAATAACACACGGCTGTATTTCCGTCATGAAACGCTTGTGGTGGATGAACACCGGCATCTCAAAATGGTGGTGTATTTTGCCGATCAAGCGCAACGATGAAGAAAAGCAAATCCACGCAGATGCTGAAATAATGGCGCTGGTCGCCTTGTGACAATAGCAAGCGGCGACATACCGAGTTATGGCAAACGCCCGGATATGCTTAGCGCAACCCGGGCCAATGACTCAAGGACTATGTTGGTGTTGCGCCCCCATATCGGCCAGGGGCGTCAACCCGATAGCGCACGTGAGCCTTGAAACAACGTTGCGCAAATCAATACCAACTGACTAGTTCAGCTGTAGCGACTTTCCAGCTCGTCCCATTCCGGTTTACCAACCAGCCGTTGACGTTCTGCAAAAGAGGCCACCAGCCCGCTGGACTCTTGCACTTCCTTCTCATCGCGCAGCACCGTCAGTGTTTTCTGCATGCCCGCTACTGCACCCTGCAGGGCAGCATTCGCATACAGCACGATGCCATAGCCAAGTTCCGCAAGTTGATCGGCATTGAAAATGGGCGTGCGCCCGCCAATGACCATGTTCATAAGCTGGGGTTTGGCAAGGCGCTGAGGGAGCGCACGTACTTGTTCGGCTTCTGTTACCGCTTCCACAAACAGAATGTCGGCGCCGGCCTCGGCGAACTTCTGGGCGCGCTCGATTGCCGCCTCAAACCCGAGCGTGGCTGCCGCATCGGTGCGTGCCATGATCAAAAAATCCGGATCGCGGCGTGCATCGACCGCAGCCTTGATCTTGCTGACCGCTTCTTCGGTAGATATCACCTCTTTGCCTGAAAAATGACCGCAGCGCTTGGGCGCAACTTGATCTTCCAACTGGATACAATCGGCGCCCGCACGCTCCAGAACCCGCACGGTATGGCGAACGTTCAACGCATTGCCAAAGCCCGTATCGGCGTCGACAATCAAGGGCACGTCTACCGCATCGCGAATCCTTGCCGTGTGTTCGGCAATCTCGTGCAAACCCATGAACCCCTGGTCCGGCATGCCAAACCACATATTTGTCACGCCTGCGCCAGTCACGTAGATGGCTTCAAAGCCAAGATCGGCAATGACTTTGGCAGACAAGGCATTGAATGCGCCTGGAACGATAATGCCACGGCGAGCTTCGACGAGTGACCTGAGTTGCTTTCTTGTCGACATGCAGTAAATCCTTTTTTATTTGAGGGTATTAAAAGTTAAATTTTCTCGTACACTTTTCAAAGTGTATCTACAGGAATCCGGACATAGCCTTCCATCAATACGCGGGCGCTGCGGCTCATGATCACTTTTTTCACAGTCCACTGCCCGGCTTCTTCAATCGCTTGCGCACCGACCCGCAGCGTGCCCGATAGATGGCCGAAAGTCACGGACTGGCGCTCGCTCCCGCCGGCAGCCAGATTGACCAGGGTGCCGGGAATGGCCGCTGCCGTACCAATAGCCACGGCGGCGGTGCCCATCATCGCATGGTGCAATTTCCCCATGGAAAGCGCGCGTACGACAAGATCGATATTGCCGGCTGAAACCTGCTTGCCGCTGGATGCGATGTAGTCGACAGGCTGACCCACAAAAGCCACCTTGGGCGTGTGCTGCCGGCGTTCAGCTTCCTCGATATTTGCGATGAGCCCCATGCGCAGTGCGCCATGAGCACGTATCGCCTCAAACATGGCCAGCACCTTGGCATCGCTATTAATCGCGTCCTGCAGCTCTGTGCCGGTAAAGCCGATATCCAGGGCATTCACAAACACAGTAGGAATACCTGCGTTGATCATGGTGGCCTGCAACTTACCGACACCGGGCACGTCCAGTTCATCGACCAGATTGCCGGTTGGAAACATGGCGCCTGCTGCACCGTCTTCTTCGGCAGCAGGATCCAGGAACTCAAGCTGCACTTCGGCTGCGGGAAAGGTAACCCCGTCCAGCTCAAAATCGCCCGTCTCCTGCACCTGGGCATTGGTGATAGGCACATGCGACACGATGGTCTTGCCGATATTGGCCTGCCATATGCGCACAGTGGCAACGCCATTTTGCGGGATACGGTCGGCATCGATCAATCCATTGCTGATGGCATACGGTCCCACGGCGGCCGACAGGTTACCGCAGTTGCCGCTCCAGTCGATGAACGGCTTGTCAATGGAGACCTGACCGAACAGGTAGTCTACATCGTGATCTGCGCGCTCGCTTTTGGACAGGATGACCACCTTGCTGGTGCTGGATGTGGCCCCGCCCATACCGTCGGTATGCTTGCCGTAAGGATCCGGGCTGCCAATCACGCGCAACAAGATCGCGTCGCGCGCGGCGCCGGGCGCCTGAGCAACTTCGGGCAGATCATTCAAACGAAAGAAAACCCCTTTGCTGGTGCCGCCGCGCATATAGGTCGCGGCAATTTTCATCTGTGGTGCGTGAGTCATTGCTTGTTCCATGTCTGTCATAGTGCCTGGCTGGCCGCTGGCGATTCAATAAAGTCCTGCGCAAAGCGTTGCAAGACGCCTCCGGCCTCATAGATGGACACTTCTTCGGCCGTGTCCAGACGGCAGGTAACCGGCACTTCCAGGCGTTCACCATTTTTGCGAAGTATCACAAGTGTGAGCGTTGATCTTGGTTCGGGCGTTCCAACCACATCGTAGGTTTCCGTACCATCAATGTTAAGCGTCTGGCGATTAACGCCGGGTTTAAATTCCAGCGGCAATACGCCCATACCGACAAGATTGGTACGGTGGATGCGCTCAAAGCCTTCTGCAACAATGGCCTCTACACCAGCAAGACGTACACCCTTGGCTGCCCAGTCTCGCGAAGAACCCTGGCCATAATCTGCCCCCGCCACGATAATCAGTGGCTGCTTGCGTTCCATATACGTTTCGATGGCCTCCCACATGCGCACAACCTTGCCTTCCGGTTCAATGCGAGCCAGGGAGCCTTGTTTGATAGCGCCGTTTTCCTGCACCATTTCATTGAGCAGCTTGGGATTGGCAAAGGTGGCCCGTTGCGCCGTCAGATGATCGCCCCGATGCGTTGCGTAAGAGTTGAAGTCCTCTTGCGGCAGGCCCATCTTATCCAGGTATTCGCCTGCAGCGCTGTTGAGCAGGATGGCGTTGGACGGCGACAGGTGGTCTGTGGTGATGTTATCACCCAGCACCGCCAGCGGACGCATGCCCTTGAGTGCACGCTCGCCTGCCAGCGCGCCTTCCCAGTATGGCGGGCTGCGAATGTAGGTGCTCTGCGGGCGCCAGTCATACAAAGGACTGACCGCTTCGCCATCACGCACGCTAAGCGCAAACATCGGTTCGTATACGCTGCGAAATTGCTCGGGTTTAACACTGCTGGCGACAATAGCGTCGATTTCCTCGTCGCTGGGCCAGATATCCTTCAGCGTAACGGGCTGACCGTTCTGGTCGGTGCCCAGCACGTCTTTCTCAATGTCAAAGCGGATGGTACCGGCAATGGCGTACGCCACCACCAGCGGGGGCGATGCCAGGAAAGCCTGCTTGGCGTATGGATGGATACGGCCGTCGAAATTGCGGTTGCCAGATAAAACAGCAGTCGCATACAGATCGCGATCGATAATTTCCTGCTGTATGACAGGATCCAGGGCACCACTCATGCCATTACAGGTGGTACAGGCAAAGCCCACAATGCCAAAGCCCAGCCTCTCCAGTTCGGTCAGCAGATTCGCTTCTTCCAGATAGAGTTGGACCGCCTTGGAACCCGGCGCCAGCGATGACTTGACCCATGGTTTGCGCACCAGGCCTCGCGCGTTGGCGTTACGCGCCAACAGCCCGGCCGCGATCACGTTCCGTGGGTTGCTAGTGTTGGTGCAACTGGTGATCGCCGCAATAATGACCGCCCCATCGGGCATGAGGCCGGGCTCATTTTCAACCACACCTGAAATACCAGCGCTGGCCAGATCAGAGGTAGACACGCGGCGGTGTGGATTGGATGGACCGGCAATATTGCGCACCACGGATGACAAATCGAATGTCAGTACGCGCTCATACTGCGCTGTTTTCAAACTATCGGCCCACAGGCCAGCCTGTTTGGCGTAAGTTTCCACCAGCTTGACCTGCGCATCCTCCCGACCGGTCAGCTTCAGGTAATCAATCGTTTGCTGGTCGATGTAAAACAACGCCGCGGTGGCGCCATACTCCGGCGTCATATTCGAAATCGTAGCGCGATCACCCAGCGTCAGGCGGGCCGCACCTTCGCCATAAAATTCCAGGTACGACGATACCACTTTCTGGCTGCGCAGAAACTCGGTCAACGCCAGGACCAGGTCAGTAGCGGTGATGCCGGGCTGCAGTTGCCCGGTAAGTTCAACGCCGATAATGTCCGGCAAACGCATCCAGGACGCGCGCCCCAGCATCACGCTTTCGGCCTCCAGGCCACCCACGCCAATGGCGATCACGCCCAGCGCATCTACGTGCGGCGTATGGCTGTCAGTACCGACCAGGGTATCAGGGAAAGCAATCCCATCACGATTGTGAACGACCGGCGACATCCGCTCCAGATTGATCTGGTGCATGATACCGTTGCCCGGCGGAATAACGTCGACATTCTTGAATGCTTTCTTGGTCCAATTAATAAAATGAAAGCGGTCATCATTGCGGCGATCTTCGACGGCCCGATTTTTTTCAAATGCGTCCTTCTCAAAACCGGCATATTCGACAGCCAATGAATGGTCCACGATCAACTGGGTGGGGACCACCGGGTTGATCTGGGCCGGATCGCCCCCTTGTTTGGCAATGGCCTCGCGCAACCCTGCCAGGTCCACGAGCGCGGTCTGGCCCAGGATATCGTGGCACACCACGCGCGCAGGAAACCACGGAAAATCCAGGTCACGCTTTCGTTCAATCAGTTGCCGCAGTGAATCGGTCAGCGTCGCAGGATCGCAACGACGCACCAGGTTTTCGGCAAAGACACGGGAGGTATACGGTAAGGTATCGTAGGCATTGGGCTTGATCGCATCGACCGCAGAACGCGCGTCGAAGTAATCCAGGCCGGTGCCGGGCAGAGGCTTGCGGTTTTCAGTGTTCATAGGTATTAGCGTTTGTCCAGCGGGATAAATGTCTGATCTTCCGGACCATTATAGTTGGCCGTCGGACGAATAATCTTGTTGTCGATACGTTGTTCGATAATGTGAGCAGCCCAGCCTGCAGTGCGTGCAATCACAAACAGCGGCGTGAACATGGCGGTAGGCACACCCATCATGTGATACGACACAGCGGAGAACCAATCCAGGTTAGGGAACATTTTCTTGATGTCCCACATGACGCTTTCCAGGCGTTCGGCAATGTCGAACATCTTCATGTTCTGCTGCGTTGCTGACAGTTTGCGCGCAACGTCCTTGATCACCTTGTTGCGCGGGTCGGAAATAGTATACACGGGGTGTCCAAAACCGATGATCACCTCTTTGTTTTCCACCCGGCGGCGAATATCGGCTTCGGCATCATCCGGTGTTTCATAGCGTTTTTGCACTTCAAAAGCGACTTCATTGGCACCACCGTGCTTGGGGCCGCGCAGCGCGCCAATCCCGCCGGTAATCGCCGAATATATATCCGATCCCGTACCGGCAATCACGCGGCAGGTAAACGTGGACGCATTGAACTCGTGTTCAGCATATAAATTTAGCGAGGTGTGCATGGCATGCACCCACTCATCGGAGGGTTTCTCGCCATGCAGCAAGTGCAGGAAATGCCCGCCAATACTGTCATCGCTGGTCTCTACGTCGATGCACCGGCCGTTATGACTGTAGTGGTACCAGTACAGCAGGGCCGAGCCCAGGCTGGCCATCAGGCGATCTGCAATGTCGCGTGCATCCGGCAGGTTGTGATCGTCCTTTTCAGGCAGCACGCATCCCAATACCGATACCGCCGTGCGCATGACATCCATTGGATGACTGGACGCCGGCAAGGCTTCGAGCGCATGCTGCAATTGAGCCGGCAGGCCACGCAAGCGACGCAGCTTCAATTTATAGGATGCCAGTTCTGCCTTGTTGGGAAGTTTCCCGTGGATGAGCAGGTGGGCTACTTCCTCAAATTCACAGGCCTGCGCAATATCCAGAATATCGTAACCGCGGTAGTGCAGATCGTTACCGCTGCGGCCAACGGTACATAGCGCAGTATTGCCGGCGACCACGCCGGACAGCGCGACTGATTTCTTTGGCTTGAAGCCC
This sequence comes from Advenella incenata, assembly GCF_004217095.1. Taxonomy (GTDB): domain Bacteria; phylum Pseudomonadota; class Gammaproteobacteria; order Burkholderiales; family Burkholderiaceae_B; genus Advenella; species Advenella incenata. The sequence goes on from NZ_SHKO01000005.1 coordinate 220,939, forward strand.
TTTACTTCGGATGCTTGTGTCATGGTATCCCCCTCTTCTATGCAATACAAATATCGTGTAACAATCAAGATTTGCAGTTTACGCAAAACCACCGGCAATTGCATCAACAAGAAGGCGAATCTTGGTAAACTCCAGAGTGTATATTTGCGAATTTTGCGAATTCCTTTCGAATCCGACTGTTCCAGGATGAGCCACAATGCGAAAAATATTCATGGGAGTACGGTTACGCCGCTTGCGCGAAGAGCGAAAACTAACCCAGATCGGGTTGGCTCGCATGCTGGGGCTGTCAGCCAGCTACCTGAATCAGATCGAACAAAATCAAAGACCGCTGACCATGTCGGTCCTGTTACGTTTGAGCGAAGTGTTCAATATGGACGTAAACACTTTTTCAGACGACGAGCAGACGCGCATGGTAGCGGCGCTGCGTGAGGTTGCCGCTACCCTGCCGGCGTCTGCGCTTGGCGGACACGAAGCGGCGCGAATATCACATGCTGAAATGCAGGAGATCGCAACGAACATGCCCGCCGTGGGCCGGGTGTTGATCGATCTGCATCGGCGTCACCGCGAAGCGGTGGACCGGCTGGAAGCCATGGCGGAAAAGATGACCTACATGGATCCCGAAGATCCTGCAGACACGCTGATGATACAGACACAACCTTACGAGGAAGCGCGCGATTTTTTCTTTACCCATCACAACCATTTCTCGGAGCTCGACGCCCACGCCGAGCAGTGCCATACCTCCTGGGGGCTTTCCGATATGGCCCCGCCAGGCCTGGCAGACCGACTGGAACAGCGTTTGCGCGAACACCACAACGTTATTGTGGACACGCTACCGGCAGAAAAGGGCTTGCAGCGCGCTTACAACCCGGCATTGCGGCGGCTTAGCCTGCCGTCACATATCACGCCTGGGCAGCGGGCCTTTCAAATGGGAACACAACTGGCATTTCTGGAACTGAACAACATGCTTGAACGCATGGTGGACGCGCCCCGATTTTCCAGTCAGGCTGTACGCAAATTAGTACGCCTGGGTCTGGCTAACTATTTTGCGGCAGCGCTTATTCTGCCCTACAGACAGTTCCTGGCGTCTGCCGAACAATTGCAATACGACATTGACCTGTTAGGGCAACGCTTTGGCGTCAGCTTCGAGACAGTCTGCCATCGCTTGAGTACCATGCAGCGGCCCGATGCAACAGGCGTGCCGTTTTTCTTCATCCGGGTCGACCGCGCGGGCAACATATCAAAACGCCAGTCTGCGGCTCACTTTCATTTCTCCCGGGTCGGCGGGGCCTGTCCTTTATGGAACGTATATGAGGCCTTCTCAAGTCCCGGCAGAATTCTCAGGCAACTGGCCCGCATGCCGGACGGACGCGTTTACCTGTGGATTGCGCGTACGGTATGTCACCAGACCGGCGGATTCGGGCAACCAACAAAGGACTTCGCTGTAGCGCTGGGGTGCGATGTAAAACATGCACATCGACTAGTTTACGCAAAAGGGCTGGATTTCAGCAATCCAGATATTCCGACACCCATCGGCATGGGATGCCGGGTGTGCGAGCGGCCCCAATGCGCGCAACGAGCATTTCCCTATATTGGCAGGGAACTGGACGTCAATGAGAACGTCAGCAGCATGTCTCCCTACCCCATGAACAGCTAAAAAAATTCCGGTACGCAGAACGCGTTAAAGCCCGTTATGTGTTTGAAATTATTACGTTTATAATTGCCAATCGACCAGCACCCGCGGGCAGTATCTGCCGGCGTTAATGACTAAGGGCAACGAATGAAGAACACGTTCAAACCGATAAAATTTATAAGCATCGCACTCCTGGCAGTCGCACCATGCCTTGCTCATGCAGCCAGTAATTATCCAGACAAACCCATTAGCATTGTGGTCCCTTATGCAGCAGGCGGCTCTACAGACCTGATCGGGCGCGCGCTGGGCGAAAGCATGGGGCGATATCTGAAACAAACAATCGTTATCGAAAACAAACCGGGTGCGGCAGGCTCCATGGGCGCGCAGGAAATGGTGCGGACCCGACCCGATGGCTACAAATTGACACTGGCGCCCCATGGTATTTTCAGGCAACCCTATCTGCAAAAGACCCGCTATGATCCAATCAAGGACCTGACCTATATTGCATCGTTTTCAACCTATGACTTTGCTCTTGTGGTGGATGCCAAATCACCCTTGAAAACCGTCAAGGAATTTGTCGACTATGCCAAGCAGCATCCCGACGAGATCAGCGTTGGCACACCCGGGCGCTTTACCGGCAACCAGATGGTCATGGTAGAGCTGGGCAATGCCACCGGCGCCAAATTAACGCACGTCCCATACAAGGGCGATGCCGAGGCGATCACCGCACTGCTGGGCGGCCATATCAAAGCGGCCATCACCACCAATAGCATCCTGCCCTATATGGAAGCGGGAACCGTCCGTGTTCTGGGGGTCGCTTCCAAGGAGCGGCTCAAAGCATTCGACGGCGTCCCCACATTCACTGAAGCCGGCTATCCTGTCGTCATCCCCTCCCCTCTGGGGCTGGCCGGGCCAAAAGGCTTGCCTGCCGAGATCGTGGAAAAACTGGATGCAGCGGTTGCTGCAGCAGTCAAGGATCCGGTATTTTTGAAAGCCATCGGCGCCTACGGGATTCAGACTTATTACATGAATCACACGCAGTACGCCGAGTTTGCTGTCAAAACGTTCGCCGAGGAAAAAGATATTGTGGGCAAAATGAACGAGGACAATAAGTGAACGCCATGAACCTGATTGACTATCGGCGCTGACGCCGACTTCAATCGGTAGCGTTGTGTCGCCCTGCCCGTCATGAGAATGGGCGGGGTATTGAACCAGATAAGCTGCTCGCCCCCTATTGGTTCAGGCTGCCTGCGCATACTGGTCTGCATCGGGGAATGCACAACTGTGATTCCCATAATAGTACCGATCCACTGCAACGAGCGCCTCGGATACATTAAGATCCAAAACTACCTGCGAGCTTGCAACAGGTGGAATGAACGCCAATGATTTCTGGGTCTGCACCATCGCCACCACCGGTATGCCCAGAGCCGCAGCCATATGCATCGGTCCGGAATCGGGCGTCACCATGACACGCGCCTGAGCCAACATCGCGGCAAATATCCTCAGCGACTTGGGTGGGCAAAGCGTGCCTAGCGGCAATGCCTGGAGCGCCTGCTGCAAGTGGGGAATCATCGCCTTTTCTTCGGGACCAACAAAAACCACGAACCGCTTGCCTGCTTGATCCAGTTCTCTTATCAACGCCAGCCAGAATAACAGGGGGCAGACCTTGTCTGCATGACCACCCACAAAAACAGCAACGAACGATGCTACCTGACTTTCACCGCTTACCACCAAGCCCAGGGCCTGCAATTGGCTGAGCGCCACTGCCTGTTCCTGGTCCGATACAATGAGCTGGGTACTGACCGGGCCAACCGCTCCCAACGCGCGCGAGAATGCAGTGCCTGCGTCGTAAGCTTGGATAATGGGATCCTTGACCTTGATGTCATACCAAGCGGCATCGCTCTTTGGCTTTCCCATCACGTAGCGGGCGCCCAGTAGCGTCGAGACCAGCACGCCACTCAAAGAGCTGGGCGCCAGTTGCACCGCCAGATCGTAGCGTCTCGTCCGCAGGTAGCGCAAAATGGCCATGGCACGCCAAGGCTGCAGGATCGCAGACCTGGTCAGTGCAATGACATGATCGACCGGCAGATTCGCAAACAGCGCCGCTGTCTTGTTTGTAACGAGAAAGTCTATTTCCGCGTCCGGAAACCGCTCTTTTAGCGGTGCGATAACGGCAGTGCTCAGGATCGCATTGCCAATACGATAGTTAGGGCGAACAACAATAATCCTGGAAACAGCGCGCAACGCTGTAACCGGTGTTTCTTGCCTGACCCCCGAAGAGCTATCCAGCACCGAAAAAATGGATTTCCTGACGATTTTCTCTGTTTTTTTAGCAATCCGCTTCAGTGCGATTTTCGGTGCCGCAACCAGGGCTTTCACATCGAACCACCCTCGGGCCATTTCGATGGCTTCCTGCTGCTTGTCGACCATAGCACATCCCTCACTTCATAGGCGAACCGGGCGTGTCACGCCCTTGCTGGTACATGGATCGCAGTGATGGCATCGGCGTTGCCCCCCGAAACTTCATTTGTGTCTTGAATTGGGGACAATATACGCTTGGTTTATTGCACTTTTAAGATAGACGGCTACCAGGTCTTTGCTGACAGGCCAACAAATGTATGTTGCATTCCGAACCACATTGGGCAAGATTGCCGCAAGAGGATGGGTACAGATTGGACACGACATGATCGCTCACTGTTGCTTTTATTGTTCAGAACCAGAATAATCCAAACAGACACAACTAAAATAAGCAAGGAGTAGACATGAAATTATTTCCATCATTGTTATTGGGAATGTGCTGCGTTGCACCAATGAGTGCGGCCAACGCCCAGGACAAACCTATTGTTCAATTTATAGCGACTGGCGGCACCATCGCCATGAAAGTGGATCCGGTTACCAAAGGGGTAGTGCCCGTCATTACCGGCGATGATTTGCTGCAGACCGTTCCGGACGTGTCCAAATACGCTCGAATTGAAGTCAATAATTTTTCCAAGATGTCTGCCAACTACATTACGGTGGATTGGTGGATTCGTTTAACCCAGGCTGTTGACAATGCACTGGCTCGCCCTGACGTGGCCGGTGTCGTGATAGCACAGGGTACTGATACCATGGACGAAACCGCCTACTGGCTTGATTTGACGGTCAAATCGAATAAGCCGGTAGTGATGATCGGTGCTCAGCGCAACGCATCTTCGTCTGACTTTGATGGACCCCGCAATTTGCTGAACGCGGTGCGCATTGCCGTTGATGAGCAAGCCAAAGACAAAGGAGTCATGGTTGCGATGAACAATCAGATCAACGCGGCCCGACATGTCACAAAAACGCACACTGCCAATGTGGAAACGTTCAAATCGGGTGATTTCGGTTTTCTTGGCGAAGTCTGGGATGATCGTGTTATTTTTTCGAATGCACCATTACGCCGCCAACATATTGATATCAGCGCCAAGGCAGAAGACTTCCCCAAGGTCGATATTTTCCAGATGTACGCCGAAGCCGATGGAAAATACATTAAATATGCCGTGGACACCGGGGCAAAAGGGATCGTGATCCAGGCAGTAGGCATGGGAAATATGAACGTTTCCATGTTCGAAGGCGTCAAGTATGCGCTGGCAAAGCAGGTCCCCGTTGTCATTTCCACGCGCGTTCCCAACGGTCGAACGTTGCCCGTCTACGGCTTTGATGGGGGAGGCAAAACGACCTATGATGCGGGCGCGGTCATGGCCGGTGGCCGCAGCCCTCAAAAAGCGCGAATTTTGTTGATGCTTGCTATCCAGGACGGCAAAACATCAACGGAGCAATTACGCACGCTCTTTGATCAGTAAGAAGCCGGCCCTACCCCCGGCGGCGCCGGGTCCTCCGGTAGCGGCGTGAATTCTTTATCGTCTGCGTCCGGCAGCTTCATCCTTCCAGCCTTCCAGTCCGATGCCGCCTGCGCCAGCCGCTCCTTTGAGGAGGACACGAAATTCCAGTAAAGGAACCGCTCGCCTAGCGGCTCCCCGCCCAGCACCATCACTGCAGACTGCTCCACGGCTCGCACGCTGGAGGCTGCCGCCCCTAGCACCAGCATTCTGCCGGCCTCGTAGCGAGTACCATCCATCTCCACCGCTCCGGTCGCAATGTAGATCGCCCGTTCCTTGTGTCCGCCTGGTATCTCGGCGGTCGCGCCCGGCACCATGTCCAGATGAGCGTAGAACAGCGGCGAATGCGTCTCGGCGCTGGCAGTCAGGCCATAAGCACTGCCGGCAATGAGCTGTCCGACCACGCCCGCATCGTTCCATTGCGGCAAATCGCTGCCGGAATGATGGGAAAAGGTCGGGGCGATCTCTTCCAACTCGGTCGGCAGCGCAACCCAGGCCTGGATGCCATGCAGGTGATCGCCCTGCGCCCGTGCACGCTCGAACCGCTCGCTATGCGTGATGCCACGGCCCGCGGTCATCCAGTTTACTTCTTGCGGCCGGACCACCTGCTCATAGCCCAGGCTGTCACGATGCATCACTTCGCCGGCAAACAGGTAAGTGACCGTCGCAAGACCGATATGCGGATGGGGACGCACGTCAAGGCTGCGATCTATGCCTGGCGCCAGATCGAGCGGCCCCATGTGGTCGAAGAAGATAAAGGGCCCCACCATGCGCTGCTTTGCAAACGGCAATACGCGGCCAACTTCCAATCCGCCGCCAAGGTTGCGACGTCGCTGTTCAATGACCATTTCAATCATGTTGTGTCTCCTGCTTGCTCGTCGCCCGGACCATCCGTGCGACCTCCGTGTTCAAAATCAATGCCCCGAGGCCTTCAGGCTCGACCGCTTCCGGGCAATCTGGGTTCTGTGTGGGGTTCCCGTTCAAATTTCTCTCTTTCATTCAAATAGTATCAGAGTGGTCTCAACAGATGGCGCACGACAGGCGGTTGATTGCCGATGTGAAACGCATTCAACAGTTCCTGATCCAGTGCATCGCTATGGGTCACCCTCGCATGCTGGCGCTGATGCTCAACCCAGCTTTCGACGATGAATGCCTCGACCACCCGGCCTGGCTCTGCGACATCCTCCCAGACATCCCAGCGGATTGCGCCATCGCGATAGCGCGTCACGCGAAAATCACGCAGGGCGGCGATGAACGCAGCCTGTTGTTCAGCAGCGACGCGGTATTCGATCTCGATCAGGACGGGGCCGCGGTCAGCAGCAAGCGGGATGGCCACGACAGGTTCAGCCCAATGATTCGAGGGCGCCAGATCGGTGGTGGAATCCTTTGGCAGCCGCCAGCGCAGGGCCAGCAGGATCGCCAGCGTCTGGCCGACGGCAGCGATGGTCAGGGCGCCGGTAACGCCCACGCTGCTGGCAAGCGTACCCCACAGGATACTGCCGCCAGTCATGGCCCCTTGAAACACCAGCAGATAAACCGCGAGCGCCCGTGCCTTGACCCAGCCGGGCGAGGCCATTTGCGCCGCGACGTTGAGCGAGGTGAGCATGCCGATCCAGGCAAGGCCCGCAACCACCATCACTGCCCCGGCCACCCAGGCATTGGGCGCCAGCGCCAGTGCGAGGGTCGCTGCCGCGAACAGCAGTGTCGCCCAAATCGAGATTAGGTTTGACGCTACCTTCTTGCGCAGTCGCTTGAGCAACAATGCACCGACAACAGCACCGGCACCCATGCAGGCAAGAAGGCCACCATATCCCGCCGCATCAAGTCCCAGTTCGCGACGGCCCACAAGCGGCAGCATCGCCCAAAGAGCACTGCTGAACAGGAAGAAGCCCAAGGTGCGGATCAGCACCAGCCGCATCGCGGGGGACCGCCGCGCATAACGATAGCCGGCCCGAAGCGCGCCGAAGAAATGTTCGGATGGCAAGCTCTGTACGGTTGTGGCACGTTTCCATGTGACAAGCACGATCAGTACCGCCAAAACCGACACGGCATTGAGCGCGAAGACCGCTGGTACGCCGGCCATCGCAACAATCACCCCGCCAAGCGCCGGCCCTATCGCACGTGAGATGTTAACGCCGAGACTGTTGAGCGCTACCGCATCGGGTAAGGCGGCCTTGTCGACCAGTTCTGGGACGATGGCCTGAAACACCGGCGCGCTGAACGCCGCCGCCACGCCCAGAACACAGGTGGCGGCCAGCAGCACCCACGGGGTGGTCAACCCTTGAATCGTCAGGAAGGCCAGAATGGCTGCGGAAGCTAGCCCCAAGACCTGTGCGGCCAATAGCATCTTGCGGCGATCGACGATGTCGGCCAGCGCCCCGGCCGGCAGCGCCAGCAAGAACATTGGCAGGGTCGTGGCGGCCTGCACCAGCGCCACCAGCAGTGGGCTGGGCGAAAGCGAAGTCATCAGCCATCCCGCACCGACATCATGCATCCAGGTGCCGATATTGGAAATAATCGTGGCGATCCACAGCGCCCGAAAGATCGGGAAGCTCAGTGGATTTCTCGCCGGGGTGGACGTGTCAGTGGCGGTCATAGTGGCTCCTTTAGAGCGAGAAACAGACTTGGTCGGTATGTTGAAAACATGGATAGATGCGCTATACCGCCCAGCATCCGCAGCCGAAAGCACCCCAGAATGTCCCGGCGTTGGTGGCGGGAACATGCGCCCCAAGCGCAGCGACATGATCGTGCCCATGCACGGCGCAAGCACTGCTGCAGCCGCAATGCAGCGCCAGTTTGGCTTGCGCTTCAGGCGTTTTGTAATAGCCACCGAAGGTGGCGACGGGCGACCAATCGGGCATTGGCATGGGTAGCGCGGGGGCAAGCGGACCATAATCGCCCTCGCCATGCACGACCTTGCCGCCCAATACCGTCAGGACCGAGCGCAGATGCACAATCTCGGCCTCGGGCACAGAGAAATAATCGTCCGACAGCAGGGCAAAATCGGCCAATTGCCCGGCCTTGATCTGGCCCTTCTTGCCCTGTTCGTTGGAAAACCAGGTATTTGCCTCGGTCCAGAGCCTGAGCGCGGTTTCACGATCAAGCCGGTTGGCGGCAGGGTAAAGCCGTGTACCGCCCAACGTCTGCGAGGTCACCAGCCAGGACAGCGACACCCAAGGATTATAGCTGGCCACCCGGGTCGCATCGGTGCCGGCCCCAACAGGCAGCCCCGCCTCCAGCATCTTCCTGATTGGCGGGGTGGACTCGGCAGCCTTCGCGCCGTAGCGCTCAATGAAATACTCGCCCTGATACATCATCCGGTGCTGCACCGCGATGCCGCCGCCTAGCGCGGCGATCCGGTCGATCGAACGATCGCTGATCGTCTCGGCATGATCAAAGAACCAGTTGATGCCCTGCAAGGGTACGTCCCGGTTCACCTTCTCGAAGACGTCGAGCGCACGGGAGATCGTCTCGTCATAGGTGGCATGCATTCGCCACGGCCAGCGGTTCTCGGCCAACAGGCGGATCACTGGCTCCAGATCAGCCTCCATGTTCGGCGGCATCTCGGGGCGGTCAACGCGAAAATCCTCAAAATCGGCGGCCGAATAGACCAGCATCTCGCCCGCGCCATTATGGCGATAAGTGTTATCGCCCTGCCCCGGGCTGATTTGCTTGGCCCAGGAAGCAAAATCGGACAGCTCCTCTTTCGGCTTCTGGGTAAAGAGGTTATAGCTGATCCGTACCGTCATCTGGCCATCATGATGCAGCTTTTCAATGATCACGTAGTCATCGGGATAGTTCTGGAACCCGCCGCCCGCGTCGATGACCGAGGTGACACCGAGGCTGTTTAACTCGCGCATAAAATGCCGCGAAGAGTTGGCCTGATAATCCGGATCGAGCTTCGGCCCTTTGGCCAGCGTCGAATAGAGGATCGTCGCGTTGGGCTGTGCCAGCAGCAGTCCTGTCGGATTGCCCTTCGCATCGCGCATGATCTGGCCGCCGGGTGGGTTCGGTGTTTCCTTCCCATAGCCGACGACGCGCAAAGCGGCAGCGTTCAACAGTGCCCGGTCATAAAGGTGCATGATGAAGACCGGCGTATCGGGGGCCACAGCGTTCAGTTCGTCAAGCGTGGGCAGACGCTTTTCCGCGAACTGGTGCTCAGTGAAGCCACCCACCACGCGCACCCATTGCGGTGCGGGCGTGCAGTCTACCTGACGCTTGAGCATCACCATCGCCTCGGCAAGCGAAGGCACGCCGTCCCAACGCAGCTCCATGTTGTAATTGAGTCCGCCGCGAATGATATGGGTGTGGCTATCGATCAGCCCGGGAATCAGACGGCGGCCCTTTGCGTCGATGATTTCAGCCCCGGGCATGGCGGCGCGGATCTCAGCCTGCGATCCTACTGCGAAGAATTTGCCGTCGCGGATGGCGACCGCCTCTGCGCAGGGGTTGCCCCGGTCAAGTGTGGTGACCTTGGCGTTGATGATGATCATGTCTTTCCGGGACATCCGGTTCTCCATAACGGTTAAGGTGATTGGGCAGGTAAGACTACTTCGTCACAAGTCGGGGGACGGGTCTTGGGCGAGATCCACCCAGGCGACAAGCAGGAATCCCCCGATGAGACCGAGATGTTCGAAAAAGGCATTGGCATCCGCGTGCCTGGCCTTGCCTGCCGGTTGCTCCCAGAACCGCAGCGCGATCAGGGTGGACACAAGTGTGAACCCGGCCAGGGTCAGCGCACCCAGCCAGCGCAGCAGACCCGTTAATATCAACACAGAGGCGCCTAGTTCCAGCACGATTACCAGAACGGCAAACAAAGCGGGCGGGGTCAGGCGAAAGTGGGCCATCTCAGCGAGGGCGCCAGGAAAATCGCTCAGCTTGACCAGACCGCCCTGGATATAGGCCGCGCACAATCCCAGATGTGCGAGAAACAGAATCGCGATCGACAATGCGCCACCCGCTTCAATGCTGAATGACATCGGCCCACTCCGGGTGCTTCAGTGACTGCGCCCGCACGAAGGGGCACAGCGGCACAATGCGATAAGCCTTGGCGCGGGCATCGGCGATCAGGGCTTCGACCAGCGCCGAAGCGGCGCCTGTGCCGCGCATCGCATCAGGAACAAAGGTATGGTCAGCGATGACCAGCACACCGGACACCTTCGAGATGGCCAGTTCCCCCTCTCCTTCAATACCATTGATACGGGCGACAAAGCGACCCTTCTGGCCTTTATCCTCGTATGAAATCCGAACCGCAGGTTTCTCGGTCATTGCAACCTCTGTGAATTTGAATAGATAGGGTGACCACACATCGATCGGCAAGCGCCACCCTAGGACTGACTCAGACTGCCGGATTAGGTCCGATGGTCTCGCCGTGTTCGACACGCTCCGGGGCCTTGTGAACCATGGTGTAGGCGTAATCGGCGCCGATACCGTACGCGCCCGAATGCGCTTTGACGATGTCGAGCGTGGCGTCATAGGTCTCCTTGCGGGCCCAGTCGCGCTGCCATTCCAACAGCACCTGCTGCCAGGTCACCGGCACCACGCCTACCTGTATCATCCGGTCCATCGCATATTCATGCGCCTCAACCGAAGTGCCGCCCGAGGCGTCGGCCACCATGTAGATCTCATAATCGGTGTCCTTCAGGCACGATAGCGCGAAGCTCAGGTTGCAGACCTCGGTCCACAGCCCCGAGACAACTACCTTCTTGCGACCCTGCGCGGCATTGACGGCCAGCGCATCGCGCACGTTCTGGTCATCCCACGAATTCATAGAGCTGCGTTCCAACAGCTTGTTATCTGGGAATACGGCCAGCAGTTCCGGATAAGTGTGGCCGGAAAAGCTGAGCGTCTCGACCGTAGTGATGGTCGTGGGCACGTCGAAGGCTTTGGCGGATTTGGCCAGCGCGACGACATTATTCTTCAGCGCCTGACGGTCGATCGACTGAACGCCGAAAGCCATCTGTGGCTGCTGGTCGATGAAAATAAGCTGGCTGTTCTGCGGGGTAAGCAGTTCAAGTTTACTGGACATAAGAAATCTCTCTTGATGGTTGGAAAACAGGATATGCCTCAGGGGACATCGTGGCGCACTGCCTGATGGTGTCAGACGACGCGCTTCAAAATATGCGCGAACTCCCGCCTCTCAACGTTACTATCACCATTTTCGTGAAAGTGCTGAATGTGTGAGCCGTGTTCGTGATGCTTGGCCTGAGCCTTGGTGGACGACCACTCCTCCACAAATACGAAACGCCCTGGCTCGCCCTGGTCTTCGTACAGGTCATAACGGATATTGCCGTCCTCGTTGCGCGACGGCTCGACAAGCACGGACAGATCGCGGCGCAATTGGTCCTCCTTGCCTGCCTTGGCCTTGAGCCCAACAACAATGAATAAATCGCTCATTCGTTCTTCCTTGCAGAGTGTTTGGTGGTGGTCCAGATTGCGACCAACCACCAGCAGATGTCAGACGTTCGCTTACTTCTTGGCTGCACCCTCTGCTGCCTTTTCTACGTTGAAACCGTCAAAGTTGTCGAACACGCCCATGAAGCCAGGCACCGTCGCCTCGCGCGCCCAGTCGCGCTGCAGCTCGCAGTACATCTGCACTCGGCTAATGAGCTTTGCGCCTGCCTGCTCGATGCGGCGCAACGCTGCTTCATGCGCGGCAAGGGAGGTGCCGCCGACCGCATCGATCGGTACATAGACCTCGTAGCCTTCCTGAATCGCGTCAAGCGCAGGAAAGGTCAGGCACGCTTCGGTCCAAAGCGCGGTCATGATGAGCTTGCGGCGACCCACCGCTTTTACCGCTTCCTTGAAACCGGTGTCCTCCCAGCTGTTGATCGAGGTACGGTCGTAGGTCGGCAGGTGGCCGAGCACAGCCTGCAGTTCCTGGATCGGCGGCTTGTTGAGACCCGTCGCGATATTGACTGTCGAGTGAATGATCGGCAGGTTGAAATTGACGGCCGCCTTGGCGGTGCTCACGATGTTGAACACCAGCTCGTCGCGCGGCATTGAGCGAATCGATGAGACCTGGATCGGCTGGTAGTCGATAATGATGAACGCCGCGTTCTCGGGCGTCAGCAGTTGGTCGGTTTGTGGATTGCGGATAATTTCACTTGTCATAATATTCTCTGTCGCTGTAAAGGGGATTGGATTTCCGGGAATAGGTGCCAGTGGCACCATTGCTTGCAAGCAGTAATGTGCAGTTTCCAGGCTCGATAAGGTAGTGCTATTCTGTGGCCAGCTGCGTTGCAGAAACAGGAACGCTGAATGCACATCGAAGAACTACTGACATTCGTTGACGTTGGGGGAGTTTGCCTATTCAACAAATCAATGATGGGCGGCAGCATCAACCAAAATCAACTCAGCATCCGCATGCGCAGTTATCCTGACAATATTCTCATCATGAATTGCCACGCCATCGCCGGCGCTCAGCCTGATGCCGTTTATCTCTATGGTTCCAACAGCCGGCACCAAATAGCCATATCGGTGCGCATCAGAAAATTGATACTCAACTGTTCCACCCGCTCTGACTGTGGCACCTGACACACGGGCATCGCTTCGAATTGGCAACGCATCTTCATCCTCTTCGAAGCCGCTTGCAAGCGCCACAAATCGGTTCGTACGGCCGTGCTTCGGGAAGGGTTTCGTGCCCCAGGATGGCGGCTGCCCATGTTGATTGGGCAGGATCCAGATCTGGAAAATGCGGGTTATCGTCGATTCCACGTTGTACTCAGAGTGCCTTATACCGGTTCCGGCACTCATCACCTGCACATCTCCGGCAACCGTACGGCCTTGATTACCCAGGTCGTCGCGATGCGTAATAGCGCCCTCGCGCACATACGTTATGATTTCCATATCCGCATGAGGATGCGGTGGAAACCCAGTGCCGGGTTGTATAATGTCGTCGTTCCAAACGCGTAGCGCGCCCCAGTTAACCCGCTTGGGGTCGTGGTAATGGGCAAATGAAAAATGATGTTTGGCATTAAGCCATCCATGATTTGCGCCACCTAAGCTGTCAAAAGGTCGGTATTCGATCATAAGTCCTTCCTGAGCGCCTGCAAGTATTTTTTCTTAGTGTAATCAGCATCGCCATCACCAGGAACACTCAGAATCGAATACCAACGTTTCCGTTTTTGATGTGTTGCCACCGCGCTTACTGTGCTCAAATCACGTGCATACTCACACATTTCCAGCGTCTGCCATAGACCGGCCCTGGATCTGCTAAAGGACATGGTTACTGCTCAAATGAAAAAGAAGCTACCCGACTTGGAGGCATGGGCAATTTTTGCCAAGGTTGCGGAAACCGGCTCATTCGCCCGTGCTGCAACTGAGCTTGGACTATCGCAAGCGACCGTTTCAAAAGCGATATCAAGGCTTGAAACTCGCATGAATGTCATGCTTGTTCAACGTACCTCACGCAGCGTGTCTTTAACTGACACAGGTCATGCTGCACTTGAGCGCGCCATCAATATTCTCGAGCATGGTGAGGCGGTAGAGGCGGACATTACAGAACAATCGACCAGCTTGCGTGGCTTGGTTCGGATATCGCTCCCGGTGTCTTTCGGCGTCAGCCGTCTATCACCCATCCTGTCGGATTTTCTCACTATGCATCCCGACATAGAACTGGATGTGGAATTCAGTGATCGGCAGGTAGACCTGATAGAAGAGAAATTTGATTTCGCCTTGCGTATTGCGACGTTGATCGATTCCACACTTCTGGCTCGACAGTTGTGCCAGGTACGAATCCTGTTAGTCGGCTCGCCTGCCTACTTCAAGCGCTACGGCAAGCCCCAACACCCCCGCGATATAGCCAATCATAAGACTTTAAAATACTCTTATACTCGCGGCAGAAAAGGCTGGCGATTTTTACATAAAGAGCACGGCGAGTTTACCCAGATCAGCCCCATTCAAATGAATGCTAACAATGCAGACGCATTACATTACGCCTTATTAGCAGGATTGGGGATGGCGCTTCAGCCAGAGTTTCTCGCTTGGGATGGATTACAGTCTGGTGCATTGGAAACAGCGATGGATGACTGGCAGGTCGAACCTCTGTCGCTTCATATTGTGGCCCCTCCTGGTCGCAGACGGCCCATTCGCGTTCAAGCCCTCATAGACTACATTCTACAGACGCTGACAAAAGAACCGTGGGCTCATTTTATAGAAGGCGCCCCGACTGGCACTGACCGGACACAGCCATTGAGCTAGATTTGTCGGTATCAGCAATGAGACTGAAAGGCCTCATGGGCAGGTGACATTGCGTACAATTTATTTAGCCATTCGAGTCTCAATCGGAGATCGCGTACACCTACGCTTTCTCTTCTAATAGTTCCACCCTGAGTCACTCTAGCAAAGACTCGATGTCTTTTCGCTCAGCAAAATCCGGGTGTTTAAAAATCGATATCGCTTGCGGCAAAAACACGCTTTCAGCGCATGGCTTTATCAAGGCTGCGCTGTCAACCAATCGCCCTGCCGTCCTAGCCCAACCCACGGCAATACCATGCCCTTCCACTGCAGCTTGTGGCATCATCGGGTAACTGTCGAAATAGCGACCTTTGGCGATGACCGCCTGTATGTTGATGTGGGGAGCGCGACCTGTTTTGGGCTCGGCGCCACCCACTCGAGCGCTTATGTGCTGTGTTCCGCCATTTTTGTGCTTCACCTCACTGGGCACTCCTGCACACAGGTGCAAGTCATATTCAGGAATATTACTTGAGCGCTCGTCCGTTCAGCGGCGGGCGCTAACCGGAAATGGATCAGTTGCCGATATATTCGTCGGTTGTATGAGCGGCTTGATAGACAGCCAGATCGCGTTGCACATCGCTGCGGTTGCTGGTACTTTTGATGCGAATAACAGGATATGCAGAGTTTTGCTCAGTGTTTTGTTCAACAACCAGATTTTCCTGCACTGGGCTGACGGCATTGTCAGGGAAAGGGTAGGAACTTTCTGAACTT
This sequence comes from Advenella incenata, assembly GCF_004217095.1. GTDB lineage: Bacteria > Pseudomonadota > Gammaproteobacteria > Burkholderiales > Burkholderiaceae_B > Advenella > Advenella incenata. The sequence goes on from NZ_SHKO01000005.1 coordinate 236,374, forward strand.
GCGTGAGCTGCACCGGCAACAAAAACTGCACCGATAAAAAGGGCTGTGGGTAGTGTTTTCATGATTCTTAACTCCATTAATTGGTTGGGAAAATTCGTTTTTTTCTGCTTGCACCTTTCGGCGCGATGCGACATTCAGTAAGGAGGTTCAAGGCAACATGAGTAGTGTCTCGTCGCTTACGCATGACCCTCCTCCCCAGTACCGCGACTTTGCGCGGGATGTGCTAACCGTGTGCCAGCAAGCTTGCGCAGCGCGACATAGAACACTGGTGTGAGGAAAAGACCGAACACAGTCACACCCAGCATGCCGGAGAACACCGTCACGCCTGTAGCTATCCGCACCTCACTGCCCGCACCAGTACCGAGCAGCAAGGGGACAGAACCAGCGATAAACGCGACCGAGGTCATGATGATCGGGCGCAATCGAAGACGACAAGCTTCCAACGCAGCGTCGACCGTGCCCTTGCCGCTGATCTCCAACTCACGCGCAAATTCCACAATCAGGATCGCGTTTTTGCAGGCCAGCCCTATCAGGACCACCAGGCCAACCTGTACAAACACATTATTGTCACCGCCACTAAGCCACACACCCAGTAGCGCGGCGCAGATACACACCGGCACGATCAGTACTACCGCAAGTGGTAGACTCCAGCTTTCGTATAGCGCGGCCAGTACCAGGAAGGCTAGAATCACTGCCATGGGGAACACCACAAATGCCGCCTTGCTCTGGGAGACCTGCTGGTAGCTCAGGTCGGTCCATTCGAGGGTGACACCGCGCGGCAGCGTCTTGTCCGCGATCTCCTGCAGCTTCTCAAGCACCTGACCTGAAGACAGCACACGCGGATCGGAGTCACCGATCAAGTCAGCAGCCGGGTAGCCGTTGTAGCGCACTACCGGATCGGGACCATAGGTTGGTGTTATGGTTACGAGCGCAGCTAGCGGCACCATCTGGCCATTCTTGTTTCGCACTTTGAGATTGCCGATGTCAGCAGGCTGTTGGCGGTAGGCGCTGTCGGCTTGCGCCATCACACGGTACACGCGGCCAAAGAGATTAAAGTCGTTCACATAGACTGACCCCAAGTTGGTCTGCAGCGTCTCAAACACATCTGTGAGTGCAACGCCCTGGGCCTTGGCTTTGACGCGATCCACGATCACGTCAAGTTGTGGAATGTTGGACTGATAAGAGCTAACGGGATAGCTCATGCCCGGTATCTTGGCGACCTCTGCCTGGAAGGCTAACAGCGCATTCTGCAACGCGCCATATCCCAAGCCTGCACGATCCTGCAGATACAACGAGTATCCCGAACCGTTACCCAGCCCCTGAATCGGTGGAGGCATTAGCGCGTAGGAAAAGCCCGCTTGCACGTCACCAAAGCGCTGGTTCAATTCGGCTGTAATTTGCTGCGCGCTGCGCGTTCTTTCGCCAAAAGGTTCGAGTCCAATGTACGAGTTGGTGATGTTGGGTGTATTCACCTGTTGCAGCGCATTCAGCCCGGCGAATGCCGTCACGCTCTCCACGCCGTCAACCTGCAGCGCCAGGTCATTGAGTTGCCGTGTTACAGCCTCTGTCCGGCCGAGCGAGGCGCCTTCAGGCAGCTTGGCGCCGGCGAAAAGATAGAGCTTGTCCTGCGTGGGGATAAAGCCACCCGGGACAGTCCTGAAAAGCAGCGCAGTGACAGCGAGCAACAGCACATAGACCACGAACACCAGACCACGCCGTCCGAGAGCACGTGATACGATATGATGATAGCCGCCGGAACTACGCATAAAGAAGCGGTTGAACGCGCTGAAGAACCGGCTGAAGATGCGATCCATGCCGCGTGTCAGTGCATCCTTGGGGGCATCACGACTGCGTAGCAGCTTGGCCGCTAGTGCCGGTGAGAGTGTAAGGGAGTTGATTGCCGAGATCACTGTGGAAATGGCGATAGTGACAGCGAACTGCTTGTAAAACTGTCCAGTGATACCGCTCATGAAGGCCATGGGCACGAACACGGCACAGAGCACGAGCGCTATGGCAATAATCGGACCCGAGACTTCGCGCATTGCACGGTGTGCTGCTTCGCGCGGGTTCATTCCGTGTTCAATGTAACGTTCCACATTCTCCACCACCACGATCGCGTCATCGACCACAATACCGATGGCCAGTACAAGGCCAAAGAGCGTTAACGTGTTGATCGAATATCCCAGCAGATACAGGCCAGCGAAAGTTCCGATGATCGAGACCGGCACTGCAACCAATGGAATGACCGAAGCGCGCCAAGTCTGCAAAAACACCACCACCACCAGCACCACGAGCAAGACCGCCTCGATCAGCGTGTGCTGTACGGCCTTGATGGAATCACGTACGAAAACGGTCGGATCCCACACTGCCCGGTACGCTACACCCTCTGGGAACTTCTCTGACAGTTCGTCCAGTTGTGCATAGACTGAATCGGCCACCGCAAGCGCATTTGCACCGGGCGACAGGTAAATGCCAGCTGTCGCCTGCTGATTGCCGTTATAGAGCGCGCGCAGTGAGTAGTCGCCCGAGCCAAGCTCGACCCGTGCGACGTCAGCCAACCGGACCAGTTGTCCCGCTTCGCCGCTTTTGACCACGATATCCTCGAACTGCGCTTGACTACGCAAGCGGCCGCGCACGTTGATCGACAGCAGAAAGCTGTTGTCCTGCGCAGCAGGCTCTGCGCCAAGTTGCCCGGCAGAGACTTGCACGTTCTGCTCGCGCACTGCTCGTACCACGTCACCAGCCGTCAGGCCCCGCGCCGACAGTCGATTAGGGTCGAGCCATATCCGCATAGCATAATCCCCCGCCCCGTAGATTCCCACGTCGCCGATGCCAGTCAGCCGAGACAGGGCATCTTTCACGTTCAGATTGATGTAGTTGCGCAGATACAATGAATCGTAGCGATCATCGGGTGAATAGAAGCTCACATACATCAGCGGCGTGGGTGACTGCTTCTGCGTTGTAATTCCGAATTGCCGCACCTCCTCTGGCAAGCGAGCCTGGACCTGGCTGACGCGGTTCTGTACGCGTACCGCCGCCGTATCTGGATCCACATCCGATTTGAAGGTAACCGTCAGGGCAAGGCTGCCGTCGGAGCCGGCGACCGACTTCATGTACATGATCCCTTCGACACCGTTGACCGCTTCTTCCAGCGGTGTGGCGACAGAATCGGCTATTTCCTTCGGATTTGCGCCCGGATAGCTCGTGCGTACTACGACGCTGGGCGGAACGACTTCGGGGTACTCGCCCGAAGGCAGGATTGGAATGGCGATCAAACCCACCGCGAATATGATCACCGAGAGCACAATGGCGAAAATTGGTCGGTCTATGAAAAATTTTGAAAAATCCATGCGACGGTTCTCCTACTGGCCGGCCGACAGCGTTGCAGACGTAGCGGGCGACGCGTCTGTTTCGATGATGGCAGCCGCAGGCTCCATCGCCACCTTCACAGGCCTCACGATCATGCCTGGGTAGAAAATTTTCTGTATACCGTCGATCACCACCTCGTCGTCCTGGGTCAGGCCAGAACGTACTACACGCAGTCGGCCGACCGCAGCACCGAGTTTCACGTCCTTGCGTAACGCCTTGTGGTCAACCCCAAGGGTGTAGACGTACTTGCGGTCCTGATCGGTCAGCACTGCGCGCTCGTCGATCAGAATAGCCTTGGGCAAGGTACCGCCATCGAGCTGCACGCGCGCGTATAACCCGGGTGTAAACTGCCTGTCCGGATTAGGTAGCAGGGCACGCAAGCGGATAGTGCCGGTCGCGGAGTCTACGTGGTTATCTGTAAAGTCCAGGCGCCCCTGATGTGGAAAGCCCGACTCATTGGTCAGACCCAGATGCACTGTCTGGCCCGAGCCGGCGCGTGCGCCGTTGCGCACCAGATCAAGGTAACGCAGATAACTCTGTTCGTCAGGCTCGAAGTACACATGAACCGGGTCTTGCGACACCACCGTAGTGAGCAAACTTTGGTTCGCTTGCGTGAGATTGCCCGGCGTGAGCTGAGCGCGACCGACGCGGCCGGCGATCGGGGCACGTATCTCCGTAAACTCCAGATTCAGTCGCGCATTGGCCAGCGCTGCCTCTGCAGAGCGCACTTCTGCCTGGCTTTGCGCCTGCTCTGCCATGCGATTGTCTAACTCCTCACCAGAGATGGCATGGCTCACGATCAGCTTTTTCGCCCGCTGAGCCTTAATTTTGGCCAGTTGTGCGGCAGCATTTGCGTGTTCGAGCTGAGCCTGTGCGCCAGTCAGCGCTGCACGGTAAGGCCGCGGGTCAATCACGAAGAGCAGATCGCCACGTCGTACCTCCTGTCCATCGGTGAACGCCACAAGATCCACTATGCCGCTCACGCGCGGGCGCACCTCCACCCTCTGGACTGCGGCGATGCGGCCGTTGAACTCGTCCCACTGCTGAACAGACCTTACCAGTACCGGCGCGACGCTCACTTCCGGTGGCAACGCGGGCGAAGCGCCGGGAGTTGCCTCCGAGTTGCAAGCTGCAAGCGCTACGCATCCGGCAACCATCAACCCATTCGCGAACCTGTGGCCCCATCGTTGCCGAGCACATCTGACCATCTCTATTTCTCCAGGATGTAGACGATGCGGCGCGCGCTGATGAATGTCACCGGCTCTTTCCGCTTGTCCTTGAAATCAACAAGGTGCTAATATAAAAGTTAAAGTTAACTTTAAATCAAGGATAATTTTGGCATGGCCAATCCAATACCCGACCCGCTGGTCACGATCGGATGGGTTTCACAGCGCAGCGGAGTCGCCGCCTCGGCGCTACGCTTCTATGAATCTCGCGGTTTGCTCGAATCAGTTCGGGTCGATAGCGGTCACCGGCGCTACTCGCGCTCAGTGCTGCGACGCATTGCTCTCATTGTGTTTGCGCAGAAGATTGGTTTGACCCTGGACGAGGTAACTGCTGAACTGGCTCACCTGCCCAAGGACCGAGTGCCTGTGGGCGAGGACTGGGATCGTCTTACGCGTCAGTGGCGAAAACGCATCGAAGAGCGTATCGCTCTGTTGCAAACTCTCAACATTGGTTTGGAGGAATGCATTGGCTGCGGCTGCCTGTCGATGAAAAAATGCCTGCTAAGCAATCCCGGCGACCGCGCCGGCCTGAACGGTCCGGGTCCGCGTCGCTGGCTCGGCGATCCTCCTCTGAATTTGACCGAGGAAAAAGAGGCGGGCTAGCTCAAGAGCGTCATAGCGCACACAGGCTTCCAACCCCACCCATTGACCAGTTTCCTGCGCAATGCCGTGCCGATTTGCCGTATCCAGACCGCGCAGGCGCAAACCCAATGCGACATTGTCCTGTGCCCAGAGCATAGTTCTGATCATCCATCGCTTTGGCTGCACTCACCGTGACCTCTGCTGATTCGGCCCACCTCACGACAAGATTTGCGTTTACGCATCGCTCATCGTGACATATCTAATCGAGCAATTCCCGGGCGATCACCAGTCGCTGAATTTCGCTCGTGCCTTCGACGATTTCCAATACCTTGGCCTCTCCTAAAAGGCCGGACACAGGATATTCTTCAAACACGCCGTAGGCACCGTGCACCTGGATGGCCTTCAGCGCAGCCTCCACTGCCAGTTCGCTGGCAAATAGCTTGGTCATGCCGGTCTCATTGCGGAACGGGCGTCCTTCGTCGACCAAAGTGGCCGAGTTACGAACCATCAGCTCCGCAGCATGGATTTTGGTCAGGATATCGGCAAGCGGAAACGATAAACCTTGATGCTCAAGGATAGGCTTGCCCAAGACCTTGCGATCGCGACCAAAGGATTTTGCAAGATCGATAGCGCGGCGAGCCAGGCCCAGCCCGGTCGCGCCGACCAGAATGCGACCCACACTCAGCACCGTCAGCACCTGTTTTAGTCCATCTCCTCGTTGACCGATGAGATACTCCTTTGGGATGCGTACATTATCAAAAAAGAGCTCAACCGAGTCGGCGAATCGCCAGCCAATCTTCTTGGCCGGTTTACCGACGGAAAAGCCAGGTGTACCGACGGGCACGATGAAGGAGGACAGACGCTTTGCGCCCGCGTCCGGGTCAGTAACCGCCACGACGGTCGAAAATCCGTGCAGCGGCGTACCGGCGTTGGTCGAGAACATCTTCTGACCGTTAATCACGTATTCGCTCCCTTGCAGCACAGCAGTGGTTTTCACTCCAGCAACATCGGACCCGCCTTGCGGCTCCGTCACACCAAAGGAGGCGATCATCTTGCCTTCATTGATGGCCTGCAGCCATTGACGCTTTTGGGCGTCGTTGCCGTAGCGGGCAACCAGGGAAGCGGGGGCGCTGTTGCACAAAAAGATTGCCGCAAAGGAAGGCTCTACGCGGGCGAGAAGTTCAGCAACAAGCGCAGCGCCGCGAGTGCCCAGGCCCCCGCCGCCGTACTCAGGGTCGTAGGACGTACCCATAAACCCCATTTGGCCAAAAGCCTTTACCAGCTCGGTCGGAAACTCATGGTCAGATAGGTGCCGGGGCATCGCGGGTGCGAGTTGCTGTTGCGCAAAACGGCGCACAGCTTCAGTAAGCATTCTCTCGTCATCATTAAAATCAATCAGCATTTTGGTTTCCTGTGTTTATTTAAGGTGCTGGCGGCATCGGGATGGGCGCAGTTCTCTACGAAAAAGTGATTGGCTTCGAAATCCATCACCTCGGCATGCGACATCATCTGATTAGCAAAGAAACGTTTAGTGCTCGCTACGGCGGCCCGTGGCAGCGCGGCAAGTCGGGTAGCCAACTCCAGCGCCTTGTCCAGAACCTGGCCATCTGGTACCGTGTAATCAGTGGCGCCCATACCGAGCATGTCTTTGCCGCTTAGTTCATCCAGGCAGAAGCAAAGGTTACGGGCACGCACCCGCCCGACCCGCTCGATTAAAGCGTTCAGCCCCCAGGGTGTCAGCCACCCGTGTGGTACTTCGGGCAAGCTCCACCGTGATTGTTCCCCGGCGACCACCACGTCACAAGAGATGGCCAGGATAAAGCCACCACCGATCGCAAAGCCTTCAACGGCGGCAATAACCGGCTTCTTTACAAAGGCAAACAGGCGCGCCATGTCGCCCGTTTCCTGTTCAAAGCGAGCCATATCCTCCACGCTCAACTGACTAATGAACTTCAAATCGCTACCGGAGCAAAAGCCGTTGTTCTCGCCCTGCAGGACGATCGCTCCCACGGATGGGTCTCTATCCAGTTTTAACAACTGCGCCTTAAGTTCATCGATCAGGGCCTGGTCCATTGCATTGCGGCGAAACCCCCGCTGGATCGTCAGCACCGTGACGGCGCCGTAAGCTTTTACACCGACGACATCCTGAGCATCAAGCATGCGCACTCTCCTCTACAAATAACGCACGGTCCATGATCGCAAGAGGCTCGCGTATGCCAACTGGTGGGAAGTCCATCAAATCGAGCACTTCTCGCTGCAGGTCAATACCGGGCGCGATTTCCTCCAGGATGAGTCCTTCTGGCGTCACGGAGAACACCGCGCGTTCGGTAATAAGCAGCGCATGCTGGCCCTTTCCTACACCTTCGCCAAGCCGGTAAGTAATGTGATCAGCCTGCTTGACGAACTTGCGCGATTGGCCTTCGCGCTCGATCTTTAAACCGGCCTCGTCGGTATAAGATATTTTTAAGCCGCCAGTCGTGAAGGTGCCGGTAAAAACGAGTCGCTGTGCATTTTGCGCGATGTCAATAAACCCCCCTGCCCCCGGGTTCGCCTTGCCAAAGCGGCTGACATTAACGCTGCCGTTCGCATCAAACTGTGCAAACGCCAAGGCGGCGAATTTGCACAGGCCGCCATCAATCAGGTCGAACTGCGTAACGCCATCCACGTTCGCCCGTGGGTTAATGTTGGCAGAGAATTGCCATCCGTTCATGACGACGCCGCCAAAGGAGCCATGTTCCGTTGTGAACCAATAGTCATCAATGTTTGACTCCGTGATCAGACCATCTTCGACCATCACCAGCGGCACGTCCGAGGACGCACCAAAGCCAAATATCGTCAGTTCGTGCTGCTTGACTTCGCGAGCCGCTCGCCTGGCAATGACTTTTGCCGGTGTCTGGGGCAGTCTCTTTAGCGAACTCAGCGGCGCATTCTGGTTACCCAGGTAGGCAGCGTCGGTCGCAATATCCGTCACCATCATCTGTTCAGGATCGACTACGATGTGATCAATGAGCGCCGCAGGGATGCGAGCGCCGACGGCGAGTCGCGAGCCGCGCGGAACGATGCGCTTGACCTGTACGATGACCTTGCCGCCGCACGCCTTCACCGCCATGGCCAGGGCAATGTTCGAGGACAGCAACGGATCCTCTTCAAAGGACAAATTGCCCAGGTCGTCTGAGGCCGTCGCACGAATGATGGCAGTGTCCAGCCTCCACGTCGGATAAAAGAGCAACGGCTCGCCCTCGAATTGCACCTTGCGAACCAGTTCCTCGGTGGCAAGCGTGGTCAGGCGCCCGCCCGTTTGCTCGGGATCGATATAGGTACCGAGCCCGACTCGGGTAAAGTAGCCGGGGCTCTTGCGAGCCACTTCGCGCAGCCAATGCATGCTGGCACCGATAGGCCAGCTATAGGCTTCGATCCGGTTTTCCTGGATAAGCGTCATCAAGGCGGGTCGGGCACCGGTCTTAGGATGGGTCGGATTGACGTATGAACCTGAGACGATTCGCTTCATAAGGCCTTCGGCAGCGACATGATCCATGCCAGGTATGCCCACCGCGTCGCCCGTGCCACACGGGAAGTAAAACGTTAGATTTCGCGGGCTTTGTGTGTCATCAAAGCGTTGGCGCAGGGCTCGTAGTACGGTGTCAGGGGTAATCCAGCCGATGACCCCAACGCTGGCTACGACATCACCATCCTTGATATGGGCGACCGCCTCGGCCGCAGTGCATATTTTGCTCACGCTTTTGCTCCGAATCGCGCAAGCGTCGCCATAGCACGCTCATGCTTGCAGTTATCGATGAAAACCCGGTTTGCACTCGCGTCAAGCGCCTCGCTCGGGCCAGCAACCAAGGGGGCGAAGAACTGCTTGGTAGAGGCCACCGCGGGTTGGGGCATGCCGGCAATAAGACCGGCAATGCGCGTCGCCTCCTCCAGTGACTGACCTTCGTCGATCACGTAGTCTGCCAGGCCAAGCCGAAACACATCGGCGCCGCTTAAGAGTTCATGACCGAAGGTAAGCCGCTTGGCCACCACCGGTCCTACGCGAGACACCAGCGCCTGCAAGCCCCAGGGAGGCAGCCAGCCGTTGGGCACCTCGGCCAGGTTCCATCGCGCTGCGGCGCTCGTGACGATCAGATCGCACGAGCAGGCCAGAATGAAGCCGCCACCAAAAGCATGCCCTTCCACGGCGGCGATGACAGGGGTGTTAAGGAAGGTGATTTTGCGGGCAATGGCGGCGGTGATGGCTTCGTGTTCTGCCATCTCAGCCAGGTTCATTGTGCCCAGTTCCTTGAGGTCACTGCCTGCACAAAAGCTAGGCTGCGCGCCGGTTAGCACGATGGCGCCAACGGAAGTCTCGCGGTCCAGTTCGGCGAACCGACGCTCCAGATCCTCGACCATTGCGCTGCCCAGGGCATTGCGCCGGTTAGCGCGATCCAGGGTGATAATCGCCACGTTGTCCTTGTGTTCTACTTTAATCATGGTTTAATTCTCCTCGTTCGTTCAATCAAGTTGTGCGCCGTCGCGGTTTACCGCTACGCGTACGGCAATGGGATCTATATCTCGGGGCTGTACGTTCTCGTGCACAGCAAGGGCTGCGGCATGGCCGATAGCGTGCCCGTACGAAAAACACTGCGCAGTCACCCGTGCCGAGGCCATGGCTTCGGCTTCAGCCGACAGACATCGCCCGGCCACCAGAAGCGACTCCCCTGCCGACGGCACGAAACATTCGTATGGAATCTCGTAGTAGTCGTTAAACAGCCATTCCAGTTTGGGTATGGCTCCCGCGTGCTGCTCGATGGGCCATGCCGAGCGTGCAATCCCGGAGCGGAACTTGGTTCCCTTAACGACATCGCTGTTGGCCAGCGTGGCCACACCCATGGCTTGGCGACTTTGGCGAATGCCAACTTGCACACCGGTGTCGTTGACATAGGCGTTTTCGCACCCGGCGAGATAGTCGCGGAAAAAGCGCTCGTATTCACGCACCTGCTTGCGGCCCTGAATCTCAGCTTCTGTCAGGTCAGCCGCAACAAGAGGATCCAGGTCGCGGCCGTCTTCGCCCAGGATGCGTGTGCAGTTGCAAAGCAACTGGTCTGGGCGTGGCGTGGGGAACAGGAAGATCTTCTGGCGGGGCAAGGCATATTTCCCGGAGGCATTGGCCTTCTGGATCATCTCGACAACAGGACCAAGAAGCACGCTATTGTCTCCGTAGGTATCCAGGAACCGTTTAACGTCTACGCCATTGATGCGAAAGATCATGGTCGGATTCTGAATAACACCGTTCAAGCTGCGGTAGGTCGGCAATCCTGCCATCGCGGTCACGTCTGCATCGCCACTGGCGTCGATCGTAATCTTTGCTGTGACGCGTAGCTTGCCTTGTTTGGTGTAGGCCACCACGCCAGCCACGCGTTCACCCCCGTCCATCAAGACGTCACTGACGACGGTGTGATAGAGCACCTGAACGCCGCTGTCGGCAAGAAGGTCGTCGCCTACCTCACGCCACTTCAAGGGGTCATGAACCAGGGTATAAGTCTTGCCATAGCGCGTTGGACCGGAAAGACCGCCTCTGGCCTGCATGCGCTGGACGAACTCCTCGGCAAAGCCGTACACCAGACGCACGGGTTCTGCCTTGGGGTCCTGCCGGGCTTCGAATAGACCGCAGATCGTGCCAGACAATCCCGCGACGGCGCCGCCTCCGGCAAAGCCGTAGCGCTCGAGCAGAATGACCTTCAGATTCTGACGCGCTGCTGTCACTGCGGCGGCCACCCCTGCTGCGCCCCCACCAATGACCAGCACGTCTGCCTCCAGCGCGAACGGTTGACGTTCATCTATCATATTTCTCTCCAATTTCAAAGTAGCCAAGCTGCGTTAACCCATGAAGCTCGGTAACCACGTCGCGATCTTCGGGAAGAACATGACGAGCAACAACGCAATGATCTGAAGCCCGATAAAGGGCGCTGTGCCTCTAAAGATGTCACCAAGCGAAACATTGGGCGGCGCTACGGCTTTCAGGTAGAACGCAGCGGGTGCGAACGGCGGGGCCAGGTAGGAGATTTGCATGTTCATGCAAAATAGAATCCCGAACCAGATGGGGTCAAAGCCCAGTGCTTTGATGACCGGCACAAAAATGGGCATCGTGAGTAGCACAATTCCAATCCAGTCGATAAAGCAGCCCAGGATCATGAGGATCAACATCATGAGCGCAATAGTAGCCAAGGGAGGAATGGGCAATCCGGTGATCAAATCCTGCAGGAAGGCGGTGCCGCCCGCCAGCGTATAGACCGACACCAATGCGGAAGCACCAAAGAAGATCCACGTCAACATGGCAACGGTACTTCCCGTTCGTCGAAGCGATTCCCAGACGGCATCGAAGTTCAATTTACCGTTGACGCCAGCCACAATCAGCGAGCCCAGCACGCCTATTGCTGCTGTTTCGGTGGGTGTAGCAATGCCGCTGTATAGCGCACCGAGGACCATCAGTATCAAGCCTACCGGCAGGATCAACGCGCGACCGAGTGCAATCTTTTCCATGATCGGAAGTTCGAGCTCTTCGGGCGGCGCCAAGGGCCCCAGGGAAGGATTCATGTAGCAGCGTATGAGCACATAGGCCAGATACAGTGCAACGAGCAGGAACCCGGGCAGAACGGCAGCGACAAACAAAGTCCCAATGGAAGTCTGCGAGACCAGGCCGTAGACGATCAGAACGATACTGGGCGGTAACATGGTGCCCAGCGATCCACCGGCACAAATTACCCCAACCGATAGGTGCTTGTTATAGCCACGCGCCAACATGGTCGGCAGGCACACCATGCCAAGGACCACGATCTCAGCGCCGATAACACCAACCATGGCGGCCAGTATCGTTGCCGCCAGAAGGCACCCGACGGCCAATCCACCGCGCAAGCGTCCTGACCAAATATGCAGCGCATAAAATAGCCGTTCGACGACGCCCGCCTTCTCCAGGATGCAGCCCATCAAGACGAACAGTGGCACCGAGATCAATGCGTAGTTATTCATCAAAGTGAAGATTCGGCTGACAATGAAATACAGTGTCTCTGGTTCGAAAAGCCAAAGCGTCAACACGACGGCAGTCATCCCCGTCGCGAACGCGAGCGGCATGCCTGTGAAAAGAAGCAACAATAAAATGCCTACTGTTGCGAGGCTAACGATTTCACTGCTCATTACGGACACCCTTTACAGAATCAATGAAGGAGACGACGCTTTGCAGAACCATTAATGCAGCGCCAATAGGAATCGCGATCTTCATGTACGTCGGGGCGAGCGAATTCCATCCGCCACCGGAGCGTTCTCCCATTTCAATCGCGGGCAATGCCTGTTCAACTCCGTAATAAACGATGATCGATAGATAAACGATGGCCAGCAGATGGCCCAAGACATCCATCCAGCGCCGCGTGCGCACCGGCAGCAGGTTGTAGATAACGTCGATGCGCACATGCGAGTTGTTTTTAATGGCATGGGCGCCAGAGATCACGTAGTGAATCCCGACCACCATGATGACAAATTCCAGTGCCCACTCGGTGGGCGTGTGATAGATATAACGGACGATGACGTCGTAGATCATGACAACGAAAACCACGAAGTAAATGGCACTTGCGTAATCTCCGATCTTTTGGTTCAGGTTACTGATAAATCGCATAATTGCTTGCTCCAGAGTGCGCGAGTTGACGCGCTTAGGCTCAGCCAAGAGTGAGCGTGGTGTAACGAGTGGATGCGTGATCAGCGGCGGTTAACGAAAAACCGCGGCTATTGGTCAGCAGGCCAGGTCACTCAATAAGACCCTTGCTGCGAAGGAATTTGACCTGACCGTCAACTGCACGGCGCGACAGATCATTTTTTTCTCCATATTTTTGCCAGATAGCAATGGCGGCGGTACGGAACTTCTTGCGATCATCTGCACTCCAGTCGATGATCTGCACGCCCCGCGCCTTAAGCGTTTGCGCGACTGCGGCATCAGCCTCCTGGAGTTTGGCCACCAGGTCCTGGCCAAAATCCTTGACAGACTGCTCAAGTATCTTCTGCGTCTCGGGGTCTAGCTTGTCCCACACTTTTAATGGAATGGAGACATCACCCGTAGGGGTAGAGTGAATGCCCGGATAGATGACGAACTTGGCTATGTCGTGGAAACCCAGTTCCTCGTTCATGCTGAGCGTGCCCCAGTCGGTCGATTCGATGGTGCCACTATCGAGCGCACTAAAGACCTCGGAGCCTGGCAGATTGATTGGCACGGCTTTGAAGCTGGCAAACAGGTCTGATGACATCCCTTGGGGAAGGCGAATTTTCAGGCCGGCCAGGTCTTCCGGCGAAGCTACTTTACGCGTCGTGGGTAGGGATTCTGCGCCCCACCACACCGCACCGATGGGGTAAAGGCCATAGGGCTTGTACGCCTCGCGCAATAGCTCCAGTCCACCGTGTTCATAGAAATATTCGTAGGCAAGCTTGGGATCGTCGTACGCCGCGTTCAAGTCGCCCAGCACGGCAAATGCCGGATTCTTGCCGCTCCAGTAGACGGTTGCCGGGTGCTGGCCATTGAGGATGCCTCTGGCAACGGCATCGAACGTTTCGTTTGGCCCCACTATTGCACCAGTTGGCAAGGGCGTGACCTTGATCTTGCCATTGGTCTTTTGCGTGACGTCTTTTGCCCAGCGCTCAAACGCCAGTTGAGTGACGGTACCAGACTGCCACAAGCTCTGGACTCGCCAGGTCTGGGGTTGATCTGCTGTTGCCTGCGTGGGTAGCGTTGCAGCCAGTGCAATGGCTAGCGACGCATAAGTACTACGTGAAAATAATTTCATCTAAACCTCTCCTCGGGGAAAATCGTTATTGCTTGTCTCATTGGTGAAGGGGAACGACTTGACGACTTGTAAAAGCATCGAATTTATCTGACATATCAATGCATGCGTGCTAATATATCAGATAATTATTCACTGATATATCAGAAAAATAGATTTTGCGGGTTATCCCCAATAAATCAGAACTTGTGCCCTGAAATCGCATTATTGGTTTTGCTGGAGTGATATATTAGGAAGCAGTGACTTCTTCACTCGGCACCGATATGCCGGCAAGATTGAAACAATGGATAACGTTTATGAGTACAAACCCCACACATGAAAAACCTTTAAAAGACGTCGCCTACGAAGCGCTCGAAAACTTGATCATCCGAGGCCGGATTCGCGGCGGCAGCCTGTTTTCCGAGGCAGAGCTGGCGCAACAGATCAACATTGGCCGCACGCCGGTAAGGGAGGCTTTGCAGCAGTTGGCGCAAGTCGGCCTGGTTACCGTCTTGCCTCGGCGGGGGATCATGGTGGTGGATGTCACCATCGCAATGCAGTTACAAGTGCTTGAGATCCGGCGTCCGCTAGAGCGATTGCTGGCAAGTTGCGCCGCCCTGCGGGCCAACGCCAGCCAACGCGCTGCCATGCTTGAACTGGCCGCGGCAACAGAAAAGAGCGCCGCGGCGGGCGACGGAGACGAGTTCCTCCAGGCAACACGCCGCAACCACGCTGCTCTTGAAGAAGCCTCGGGAAACGAGCTCATTCAAAGTGTCATGTCCTTGGTCCATGCGCGCTCACGGCGATTTTGGTATATCCACTACGAGCGCTGGGGCGACCTGGGCGCCGCCGGCGCCGCGCATGCCAACTTGATGCGTAGCGTCTCGCTGGGAAATGAAGCGGCTGCCATCGAGAATGCCGATCGGCTCGTTGACTATCTGGAGCAGTTTTGCCGCGCGACGATCGAGCCATACGGCAAAAAATGAACTTTTAATCACCGCCTCATCGATAAGCGGGCCCGAGAACCTGTGTAACGGAGACACTTTATGATGCACTTCCCCATGACGCTCAACTGGCTCTGCCGTTTAGCTGAACGTATGTATGGCACGACCGAAGTCGTGACAAAAATGCCCGATGGAGGATTCCGCAGACATAGCTATGCGCAAATCGCAGCGCGCAGCCGGCGCCTGGCCATGAGGCTGGCCGCCGAAAATCTCAAGCCAGGGGAAACCGTCGGCTCCCTGATGTGGAATCATCACGTCCACCTGGAAGCCTACTTCGGCGTGCCGGCCGCCGGTGGCGTGCTGCATACCATTAACCACCGCCTGTCACCTGACGACCAAGTCTTCATTATCAACCATGCCAAGGACAAGATCCTGATCGTCGATGATGTGTTGCTGCCCCAGATCCTTGGAATATTGCCCAGGCTGGACACGGTGGAGAAGGTCATCGTCAACCAATACGGGCTTGAGGACGCAGCAGGCTTTGCAACGTACGAGGCGTGGCTGGAAGAGCCCGTGCCGTCTGGCGTGACACTGCCCGAGGTAGGAGAGGATTCTGCGGCGAGCATCTGCTACACCGGCGGCTCCACCGGCCGCCCCAAGGGGGTGGTGTATTCTCACCGCGGCCTGGTCATGCATGCCTTCTCACAGGCCATGGTCGATGGTTACGGCGTCAGTCGCAACGACACGGTCCTGGCCGTTGTCCCCATGTTTCACGGCAATGGTTGGGGCCTTCCCTTTTCTTGCGCACTGACCGGGGCCAAGCTTGTTCTGCCCGGCCCTAAGGTCGACCCTCAGAGCTTGCTGGCACTCATGCAGGCGGAGCAGGTCACGTTTTCAGCAGGGGTGCCAACGGTTTGGCAAGAACTTGCGCGCAGCCTGGAACAAGCGACTGCGACTGCGACACCGGCCAACCTCTGCCCGATGACCATCATAACGGGCGGCGCCGCGCCCCCACAGCACCTGTTTGACCGCCTTGAGCGTTTTGGTATCACACTGCTCCAAGGGTGGGGTATGACCGAGACAGCTAGCGTTATTACGGTGAGCAGGCCTGAACCCCGACACAACAAGGCGGTAGACCTGGTCAGTGGCGATTGGCGCCTGAACCAAGGCAAGCCGATGGCCATTGTTGATATTCGGATCGTATCGGAGGGGAACGTGCTCGCGCATGACGGACGCTCGATTGGCGAAGTCCAGGTGCGAGGCGCATGCGTGACAGACAAGTACTTTGAACTCGACTTGCCTGGCCGCTGGACCGAGGATGGATGGCTGTGCACCGGCGATATCGGTCACATCGACCCTGGCGGTAACCTGAAGGTACTGGAAAGGAAGGAAGACCTGATCAAATCGGGCGGCGAATGGATCCCCCCTCAAGACTTGGAAGACGCCCTTCTTGAATTGCCTGAAGTCATTGAATGCACAGTCATCGGCATTCCACATGAAAAGTGGGGTGAACGGCCTCTCGCGTTGATGGTGTTGGCGCAAGGCGCCACGATCGAAGACGAAGCACTGCGTTTACATTTGCTCGGAAGATTCGCCAAATGGCAGCTCCCCCAGGCATTCGTTGCGGTCGCTAACATTCCACGTACCGCCGTGGGAAAGATCGCACGCCGTCAGCTGCGTGAAGCGTATGCCGACTGGCCAAACCGGGCAGCAGAGGCAGCCCGCCCAAGCGTGCTCGAGCGGGCGCGCCTGATATAGCTTATTTGGGGCGCGGATGCGGGCTCTACACCTCAAATCAGATTGTGAGTGGTGCCATTCGGGAATGCAGGTCGGGTTTACTCTGTCGCCATCTTACCCGTTTCTCATCTTGATGCCAGTTCACAGGATGTCTCGTTCCTATATGCAGCAAGCGCTCTTCTAAATGCTCAAGGCTTCGCGTTCGAGCGCCACTTTAGCGAGTTCTTTCAGAAGTTTTTCATGTGTACGCCAAAAGACGTCCGGCGCCTGCTTGGCCAATTCAAGCCAAAGTGGTCCCTGCATTGTCTCTTCCGTCCAGACGTGACAGCCACCCGCGATTGGCGTGATGATCCAGGCATGATAGGCTCGTGATTCACTGGAAACTTTTGGACCTCCGCCCCAGGCTATGCGGGTTGAGGGTTCAAATTCTTGTACCGAGGCCAATATATCCTGCCCTGCCAAATTGGTCTCAAAGCGAGTGCCGTATTGCAACATTTCATGTCCGTCCAACAGCTCGACCTGTTTGACGCCCGGATAAAATCGAGGCCAAGTTATCGTATCAATAAGAAGCGACCAGATCGTCTCAGCAGAGACAGCAATTTCGAGCTCATTGGTAAAATGAATGGGAGATCTGCTAGGTTTCATCTCTGCCGGCCAGTTAATTGCTTCAAACATACTATTGTCCTAAAACTTTTTATTAGGCTGCCTGATTTTCAGCAGGCAGGAGGCCTTGTTCGCGCCAGCGGTCATGCACCCAGTCCCATTCAATGGATCGAGCGCACGACGCCGCCGTCAACGCGAAGTGCTGCTCCGGTCGTACCCGAGGCTTGCTCAGAACAAACGTAAACCACCATATTTGCGATTTCTTCAGTCGTCGTTAAACGGTTGATGAGTGTCGTTGGACGCATTGTTTTCAGAAAATTTTGCTCTGCCTCCTCCTGCGTGATGCCCTGCTCCTTTGCGGTGCTCTTCATCCAATTGGACAAAATCTCGGAGCGCGTCGGTCCAGGCAGAACCGCGTTAACAGTAACACCCGTTCCCCCGACTAGCTCTGCCAACCCCCTCGATACCGCCAACTGCGCGGTTTTTGTCATGCCGTAGTCAATCATCTCCTTGGGTATGTTGATCGCCGACTCGCTACTGATAAATACCACCCTTCCCCAACCGCGTTTAACCATCGCTGGCACATAGTGCCTTGCGGCACGCACGCCGCTCATGACATTGAGCTGGAAGAGATCAATCCACTCCTTGTCGTCCTGATCAAAGAAGCCGTTGACATGGGCGGTGCCCAGATTATTGACGAGGATATCAACATCGGGCACCTGCTCTGCCAGCGCTGCGGATCCCTCAGCCGTCGAGAGATCGGCAACTATGCCGGTAATATTGGCGTTGGGTAACAGATCGCGCAGCTCTTTTAACGCGGCAGCCACACGCTGTTCTCCGCGCCCGTTAATGATGACCGAAGCGCCCGCTCGCGCGAGCCCCTCAGCAATCGCGCGACCAATACCTGCAGTTGATCCGGTAACTATTGCCTTGCGGCCTTTAAGTTCGATGTTCATGCAATTTTTCTCCAGTGGCAGGCAGAACCATAGCGTCGCTGCCGCGAGCCGCAGCACGTTCTGCCCAAAAAAACTCGCGCGAAGTTGTATTTCACATACTGCGCTCAGGGTGAGAACCAGTTAGCGCGCTAACTTTGCTGTTTGCGCCTCGGCGGCACCAGCGAGGCGTTCGACCCATTCCTGGTGATAGCGATATAGTCCACCAGGATATTTCTGTCCAAGAAGATCGAGGAACCAGGGACCTTGTTGCGTTTCTTCCGTCAACACATGGCACCCCTGATCTGTAGGCGTAATCACCCAGCCGTGGTAAGCGCTCGAACCACTCTCATCACCATCAACCGTCGTCGCCCACGCGAGCCTTCGGAACGGCTCGAACTCAGTTACGATAAGGCTCATGGGAAAACCAACAGTTATCCGACTGTATTGAGTTCCGAACGCCAATCTCCGCTCGTTGGTCAGTATTTTCACCTGGTCTTCAGCAGGAAAGTAACTCGACCAGTTTTCCGCATCTACGAGCAACGACCACACGACTTCAGGCGGCGCTTTTACGTCAATGTCGTTGAGTGCGTAAATAGCCGACGTTTTTGGATCAAAACGCTCAGGCCAGATTACATGGTTATACATGACTCAATCTCTTTTGAATAAATCCTGGAAAATCAAAGGCGCCCAGCGCTTATCTCGGGCCTGCACGAGCTGACCACCCTGCGCAATCTTGCCAAGACTGACAGGGGCAAATCCGAGCTTGTCGACCAGGGCGGCAACTGTCGTGCTTGCATCTTCGTGATCGCTTGATACAAAAATTACCCGACGCCCCCCGTCCGAAGCCGGCTCTTGCGCCAGCACGCTGGCGGGCAGATGATTAAACGCTTTAACAACGCGTGCTCCTGGCAACGCATTTGCCACTACAGCCGACGAGGGCAAATTATCCAGGTCTGATAGTGGTACACCAAAGGCATTAGTGACATCGATCACAATTTTTCCCTGCCAAGTCTTAGCTGCCTGGGCGACGTCGCGGTGCGCCCAGAACGGCACTGCCAGAATGATCACATCAGCCTTGACTGCTTCCTGGACCGTCAGCGGATGCACCTTGTTATCGTACTCCTTCGCAACCGATGTAATCGAATCAGGTCCACGCGTATTTGCCATGCCAATAGTGATACCGTTACGGGCAAATTGACTGGCCAGTGCCCTACCGACATTGCCACTACCAATAATTGCATAAGTCATCATAATTCCTTAATTTAACTGTCCTGAATGTGCACTTGCCAAAGTCGCTGCTGCTCTACGTACTGGATCGGCTATGTGTTCAGGCATTTTAAGATTCGAACACATATCTGAATAGCCAATATATTGAGATATAATCCATCTATATTAAAGATTGGTGATAAAAGCATGCTAGATGGCGTATCGTTGGATCAGCTCAGAACCTTCATTGCAGCGGTAGATGAAGGCAGCTTTTCGGCTGCGGCCCGCAAACTCAACAGGGTTCAATCAGCGGTAAGCGGATGGGTCGGTGGACTGGAAGAACAAATAGGGGTCAAGCTCTTTGACCGCTCCGGCCGCTTTCCCAAACTCACGCCAGAAGGTGTGCTGCTGCTTGCAGATGCCCGTGCCGTCATTGCGCGCGTGGACACGTTGAAGGCGCGAGCCAGGCTTATGACCTCAGGCGTAGAGCCCGAACTCTCGGTGGTGATCGATGTATTTTTTCCGACGTCGGTGATAAGTTCCGTCGCCAAGGCGTTCGTGACTCAATTTCCGCTAACCCCATTACGTCTCTTTGTGGAGGGTCTGGGAGCAGCTTATCAGCCCGTTTTGGACGGCCGATGTAGTTTAGGCATACTCCCACCACTGCCACGGACATTTCCCTCGTTGGTCAGCGAGCGGCTGGGAGAATTACCGCTGATCGCAGTCGCTTCGGCAACGCATCCGCTCGCAAGCTTCAATAAACGAATACCACGACATGAGCTGGCAAAACACGTCCAACTTGTGCTTACCGACAGATCCGACCTGACAAGCGGTCATGACTTCGGGGTCGCATCAACTTCAACTTGGCGTCTGGCCGATTTATCGACCAAGCACGCCTTTCTCAAAGATGGCGTCGGATGGGGAGGCATGCCCTCGCATATGGTCGAAAAAGATATCGCTGCAGGCACGTTGGTCGTTCTGGATGTAGACGAGATGCCGCCTACTGGCTGGATGTTGACAATGTCCGCATTTCACCGATCATCGCAACCACCTGGACCGGCCGGTAAATGGTTCGTCGACCACTTGAAGACGTTGTGGCAGTAATCCTGCAAGACGCCCTATATCTGTACGAAGAATAATTCAGAACTGAGTGACGAAAGTTCAGAACTCAATAACAATCGACAGCCCCTGTCGAAGTTTCGGAATATCGATATTGAATTTCCTTAAAAATCAATTAACTCTTAGTGTTTCTGCAACCTAGACAATATGTCTTCTGGCAATCCCTCCAAGAGGAATTTTTCCGCTATCTCCACAAGCTCAGAGGTGAGGAATTGGAAACCGGCTTTGTGCAACGACAGCTACATCGCTTCGAGCTTCGCGATGGACTCAGGATTGCTCTTTATGACCAGAGCAAACATCAACGCGGCCCCGCAAAGAGCGATGGTCAAAGCAATGGCAATCTAACCGCCGTAAAACTTGCACGCTTGAATTAGGCGGTTCAGAACGTATTGGCTCGGAGCCTTACCCGAAGAAGGCCATCAGCTCGCCGGCAACGGCATCAGGTTGTTCCTCGGGTAAAAAATGACCGCATCGAGCAATCATGGCGGCGTGGACCTCTTTCGCGTAAGCTCGCAGTGGCCCAGCCATATCAGGGATGGAGCCTTGGTCTGCGCTGAGTGCAAGGACTGGCATCTTCAGCTTGCCCTTTGCACTTAGCTCTCGGTTTTGGCGTGCCGACAACGGTACGGCACGGTAATACCCCAATCCGGCACGCAGGCCCCCATCTTTCTTGAAAACGCGCACATACTCGTCGATGTCGGCGTCGGTGAAGGTATTTGGATTGGCTGTCTTACGGCGCAGGAACCATTCAAGATATTCGCGCTCGCGTCCGGTGATCAGCACTTCGGGCAGGTCCGGTATCGAATGAAAGGCAAAATGCCAGGTGCGCCAGGCGCGGTCCGGTGCAATTGGCAAGGCGTCGGGCAGTGTGATACCAGGGATTCCTGCATCGAGCAGCGCCAGGTGCTTGATCTCGTCGCCAAAAAGCATTGCATAGGGGTAGGCTACCCAGGCACCGATATCGTGTGCGGCAAGTGCATACTGACAAATGTCGAGTTGCTCGAGTAATGCGTGAGTCATGATGGCCAGCGTTTGGGTATCGTAACCGTCAATGGGGCGGTCCGAGTCGCCTTGCCCGGGGATGTCTGGAGCAATGACGCGGTAGCGCTGTGCAAGTATAGGCATGATCTTGCGCCATGCGTACCCGCTCTGCGGATAGCCGGCAAGGAGTACGACGGTATCTCCGTCGGCTCTTCCGCCGATGACGTAATGAAGTCTGATCCCGTGAACGGTCTCGTACCGGTGCTCGAAGCCAGCCATGCCTGATACGGGCTGGGAGTTTGGTGTTGCTTCAATATATTCGGTCTCTAGCTGGGAAATGGTGTTTTGTGTTGACATGAAAATACTCCTTAAGGTGAAGGTCGCAAGAGCTGCGGCGATGGATAATCTAACGTGGCGTTGAATGATTTCGTTCTGTGCACAGGCTGATCAGGGCGAGCACAGACAGGCCGAAACCGATCCAGTTAATTAGCGTCCAGCCACCATTTGTGTAAGCCCAGGTGCCGAGGATTGAGCCTAACGCGCCTGCTGTAAAATAAGTAGCCATGAATAGGCCATTAAGCCGGCCGCGCGATTCCGGATCCAGCAAGAAGATGGAACGCTGTCCGAGCACAGCATGCACAGAAACACCAAAGCCAAGGAAAATCGCGCCCAAGGTGAGGCCCATAAGACCGATTACGCTTGCGGACGACCCCAATCGCCCAAATACAAAGCAAGCTGCAACGGCAAGCATGGCGATGCAGGTGGCAGATTTGTCCCAACCGCGATCAGCCGCGTGGCCTGCCAGTGGAGCAGCCAAGGCGCTGGCTATGCCAGTAAGTGCAAACAGGGCGATATCGGTCTGGGAAAATTGGAAATTGTCGGCCAACAGCAGGGGGACTGTGGTCCAGAAAAGGCTGAACGCACCGAACAGACAGGATTGATAAAAGGCCCGGCGGCGCAGAACAGGGGTGTGCCAGATCAACGGCCCCATGGATGCCAGTAGACTGCCATAGCGTAGCCCCTGTACCGGGTGGCGAACCGGCAGTGCGATCCGCAATACGGCAGCCAGAATTGCCATGGCTACAGCCGAGCCCAGGAATACCGTGCGCCACGACCCCACGCCGGTGATGAAGCTCGCTGCGGGCCGCGCGAACATGATCCCAAGCATCAGTCCGCCAGTAACAATACCGACAACGCGGCCCTGCAAAGCCGAGGGCGCAAGATGTACTGCGTAAAGCACTAATAGCTGCACGGTTACAGACCCAAGGCCGATCAGTACTCCCGCAGCCAGAAATGTGAACGCATGGGTAGCCGATGCCGTAGCAACCAGAGCAAGCGTGGCGACACCGAGAGTCGTGATGACCAAGCGCCGGTTCTCCATCAAATCGCCCAGGGGCACTATCAACAATAACCCGATGCCATAGCCTACCTGCGTCACTGTTGCGACCAAGCCCGCAAACTGCACTGATAGGCCAAGTGAAACGGCGATCGGGCCGATCAGCGGCTGTGCATAGTAGATATTGGCAGCGATCATGCCGCAGGCGGTGGCGAGCAGCAGGAACACCCAACTGCCAGGTGCTTGAATCGCTTGCCCATGAATCGATGAAGTCTGCATAAGAAGCCTTTAATATGGAAATATTTATTTCCTAATTAGATAAAAAAATTTAGACGACCGCGCGTATCGCCTCGTCCGCCGCCGCCACCATTTCGCTACGGCTGCGTCCGAGTTTCCCAATGACCCGGAACCCCTGCAACAGACACAGCAGACTGCGTGCCGCTGCGAAAGTGTCGATGGCAGGAGATACTGAACCATCTTCTTGCCCCTCACGGACGAAATCCCTCAACATGCGCTCCAGTCGCAACAAGCTATCTTCAACTCGATTTGCCATTTCTTCGTCGAATGTGGCTAGAGCCGTTGCACTGGCTGCGACTAGACATCCATGTGTGCCTTCGTTGCCAGAGGAAGACTCTGCGTAGAAATGCAGCACGGCACGGATTTTGTCCAATCCACTTGTCTTGTCTTTGAGGCGGACTTGCAATTGGGTACTTCGCTGACTTGTATATCGATCGAAAGCCGCCAGAAAAACAGTTCGCTTATCTTTGAAAGCTTTATATATGCTACCGGCGGTCAGGTTCATCGCAGAACAGAGATCCTCCACCGACGTTGCATGGTAGCCTCGCTTGCGGAACACCAAAATAGCCCCGTCGAGCGACGCGTCTATGTCGAATTCGCGGGGTCGCCCCGCACCACGGCGTGGCTGATGTGAGATATTTGATGAAGTCATGAGCGCAATTATAGGAAATAATCATTTCCAAATCAAGTTAAACAGACCCCCATCCCATATAAGGTGCTTCAGTGATAGAAAAACGCAAGCTGTCATACTGACAACGCCAACTGTTGTCATAAGCCGATTTCTATATTTTCAGCGCACTGTGGCATCGCCAGATTTAACGATGATGTTTTCCACGACGCCGGCTCCAGCGCGACGGAAAGCTGCGGCGGTTTTGTGTTCAGAGGATTCGAAACACATTACAGCCTGTTCAAATGTCAAAACTCAATTACCACATATCGTAAAAATTTTTTGAGCCTTCCATGGTGCGATACTGCCCTCCGCGGCCCAGAATATTATCCTTGTACTGTTTTACCGCCGGCCCCATTTTCCTGGTTAATCGCAAGAGCGAAGAGGTTTACCCAATCCGTGATTGAAATAGGATCAGGCAAATTTTCCCCAGTTATAGATGTAGTCAGCAACTTGTGCTATGTTGCCGCCCGACGTCTTACCTTGAATGGTCCTGGCAGCAAGCCCTCGGCGTACATCCACGCGCGAAGCAATCGTGCATGGCGCCCCATATCTTTACGAAGAATTGTTCAGAACTGAGTGACGAAAGTTCAGAACTCAATAACAATCGATAACCCCCTATCGAAGTTTCGGAATATCGATATTGGCTTTCTTAAAAAAACAACTAATTATAAGATTCTAGTTTTCTTGAATTGATATCCAATTTTTTTCTCGAATGATATTTTACGAATTTGGGTTTCATTAATTGATATGGAACAAAATGCTGTTCCTCCAAACCCTATTTCTACTCTGTATCCGTTCCTTCTACGAGCGTGGCGTTGTATTGAGCACCCAGGAACCGGTGCTGTGCTGCTTTTTGGTAGGCATCGCTGTAGTACCACTCCTTTGCTGCAGCCATACTGCCAAATTTAAGAATTACGGTACCTTCTGTTTTAACCCCCTCAAGTGTTTCCTGTTTCCCATAAGCCACAAGAAAATCAACCAGCGTCTCTTTGAAAGAGTCGCCAACCTCTTGTGAATATTGTGCCAGGCTGGCCTTGTTAGTTGTCATTACTCGTTGAAAAACGATATAAGCGCTCATTTGTTTTACCTTATTAATAACCGTTCGTTGAAAATTGTGTGCGTCTTTACGGCAGAGGTCGCAAGATTGACACTTCGGGGGCGCCGCTTAAAAGCGGTTTGAGCACATTTAAAAAATTTTTCGATTCCGGCAGTTTCTCGAAAGTACTAAATGCATCTTTATTTCGAAAACTTTCAAATGCGATGTAGACATCGGGGTCTGCGGTGGCAAGCACTCGAAAGTCAACAACCTCGGAATGTTGACGACTTACCGCGACACGATCCTTAATGATCCGCAAGAACTGGGTACGGCTTTCCTGCCGAATTGGAAGCTTCACGAGCAGGCCGTAGCTGGCTGCATCAAGAGCGGTTGAGACCGAGTCCGGCGATTGGGCGCCAGCAGTGGACGGCAGGATCATGGGCGCAGCGACGACGAGCGACAGTGCACATAAGAGCGTTTTTTTCATTTGTATATCCTTGTAGATGGATGCAGACTATTTATCTGTAAATAGCCTGCATTTTTCGTAAAATTCGCCTCGTTATAGAAAACCGGCGTTACGCAGCGCCTCTTCGGCAGCCTCGTGGTCCTGGACAGAGGTGCCGCCAGAGATACCGATACCGCCCACAAGGCGTTCATCATGGATGATGGGCACGCCGCCGCCCACCGGTGTCATGCGCGGATGATGGGCCAGCCCAGCCACGGTGGGATCTGCCATGTACTGGTTCCATTGATGCGTGGACATGCCAAACGAGGCAGCCGTCCAGGCCTTGTCAGTGGCAACACCCACGGTGAGAAAAGGAGCCGTATCTGCGCGCTCAAAAGCACGCAGGTGACCTCCCGCATCGGTGATCGCGATGGTCGCAGCGAATCCTCGCGCGGCACAGGCGCGGCGCGCTTCGGCCAGCAATGCCTGTGCGGCTTCCAGACTGATCGTTGCCGTGTCGATAATTTTCTGTGTCATATGCTTGCTTCCTTTTCAGTCAGGTTCAGGCGTTGGCAATCACAACTTTGCCGATCATGTCTCCAGCCTCGACCAGAGCATGTGCGTGTCTCAGACTTGCCGCACTGATGCCGTCGATGCGCTGGGTCATGGTGTGCTTGATGTCTCCCCGATCAACCAGTTCGGCCACTCGGCGCAGCAAGGCATGTTGGCGACTGATGGTGCCGGTGGTGAACATGGCTCGGGTGAACATCAGCTCCCAGTGGATTGAAATGGACTTGCCTTTGAATGGTCCGATATCCAGATCCACCGGGTCGTCGATGAGCGCGAACTGGCCCTCGGGACGCAACACGGCGGCGATCTGTGGAACATAGACGGCGCTTTGATTTAGTCCAACGACATGAGTGACCTGCTGGATGCCGAGCTCGGCCAATTGCGGCGCCCACGGCTGGCGGTGATCAATCACGTGATGCGCGCCATGCTCTAGAACCCATTGACGAGTCTGCGGGCGCGAAGCTGTGCCGATAACAGTCATGCCCGTTAACGTGCGTGCCAATTGGGTCAGGATGGAGCCTACGCCGCCTGCCGCGCCGATGATCAGCAGGATGTTGTTGTCGGTCGGATCTGCCGCCTGAACACGTAGACGGTCAAACAACAATTCCCAGGCAGTGATGGCCGTCAGCGGCAGCGATGCGGCTTCGGCGAAATCCAGCGAGACTGGCATCGGCCCGACGATGCGCTCGTCCACGGCCTGCAGTTCGCTGTTGCTGCCCGGCCGCGTGATGTCACCGGAATACCACACGCGATCACCTTGCTTGAAGCGGGTCACCCGCGGTCCTGTGCCACGAACGATGCCTGCGGCATCCCAGCCAAGGATACGAGATCCACTCGCAGGAATATCGCCCCCGAGCCGAACCTTGGTATCAACCGGATTGACCGATACCGCTTTGACTTCGACCAGCAGGTCGTAGTCACGCAGTTCGGGGGTCGGCACCTCAATGTCTTGCAGGGCCTGCGGGTTGCTGATTGGATGATTTTGAGAAAAGCCTATTGCCTTCATGAGAAAGCTCCTTTGATAATTGGAAGAGAACGAGATCCCGTAAGGCCATTAGCTGTCGGGGATAGAAGAGCTTCATGTTATTCTTCTTCAATTTGCAGATAAACCCACTTAAAACCAAAACACTTTCTGTAATTCAATGAAAATCATTCGACTAGATCACGTTCAGATCTTGCTCCACTAAGAGCACTGGCGCTCTCCGTACAGATCAAACAATGGGCTCTGCTCTTGCATGCGGCGAAGATTGTGAAGCGTCGGTGCGACGATGGTCGATTATGCTTTTACCGACCAATTCGCCCTTGCTCCAAGGGAGCATTACAGTGTTTGCGTCAATGCTTCGAGGGAACTCTTCAACAGCGTGTCCAAAAGCGCATCCCGTTTGACCACGCACGCTGATCCGTCTGAACCACAGCGGCGCTGGCGGCGTAAAAGCTCAGGTCGATATGGCTCAAACGGATCAGAGGTTTCAGGTTGTCTTCGATGTCAGTGGGTTGGAGCCGGGGCAGCGTCGATTTTCACGCGCAGCAGGCTGTAGGGTTTGTCGCGCAGATCCTTGCCATCATGGAAGCCTGCCTGACGTTGGAGTTGGTTTGCGATGAAATACAGGTAACCGTCAGGCCCGATAGACAGCGTGTCCGGCCACAAAACCCGGGGATCGTGGACGATGGTCTCCCAGCTTGCGTCAACCCTAAGCTTGCGGATGCTGTTATGTTCATAATCTCCCGCGTATACGGCACCTTCGGCGTCAGCTTCAAGGCCGTCAGAGGCACCTTTTTCACCCAGATCTTTCACCGCTGCGGCCAGTTGGGCTTCGCTGACGTTCGGATCCCGCAGCAGCGCGGTAGGCACGGAGTACAGGTGGCGGCTGGACAAAGGACAGAAATATAGCGTTTTACCATCGGGAGACAGCGCAATGCCATCGGATGCCACAGTCAATGTCTTGCGTTTGCCGTCTGAGTCTTTGGTGATGAGTGCCTGCTGCCCTTCGACCACCGGTATGAACGCCGGATCCGGAGAGGTTGATTTGGCGCCGTTCAGACGCCGTACGGCTTTGCCGCTGGCGATGTCAATCACGATAATGGCGCCAGGGCCAGAGATGGATGAGTCGGTGACGTATACCGTACCTTCCTTACCAATACGAAAGTCAAAGCGCATGTCGTTCACATAGGTGCTGGACAGCATCACGTTAGCCGGAAACACCAGGGTTTTGACGATCTTGTTGGTGGCCAAATCCACCGCCACCAGTTTCGCGCCGCCTGCCTTCGGGGCAGCAAAACCGGGTGCCGCGGTATCTAGCAGCCAGACGCGACCCTTGCCATCGGCAACCACGCTCTGCACGCTAATCAGGCCTTTGGCCGGATCTTTGGTATCCTCGCGGTTGAATGCCGCATCGGGATAGGGATAGACTTGACCCTCACGGATT
The DNA here is from genome assembly GCF_004217095.1 of Advenella incenata. GTDB lineage: Bacteria > Pseudomonadota > Gammaproteobacteria > Burkholderiales > Burkholderiaceae_B > Advenella > Advenella incenata. The sequence continues at coordinate 264,639 of NZ_SHKO01000005.1, forward strand.
TCGCCGACCGTGAACGCAACATCATCTCCCCATTTCGGGTAGTTTACAAAGATGCGTCCGTTATCGGTGACGGTGATGCCGGTGGGCATCGCGTCATGGAAGGCGAATACCTGATCGAGCTGGCCAATAGTTTTATCTGTCGCAGCATGTGCAGGCAATGATGAGGATTCGGTGGCGAAGCTGGTCTGGCTTGCTGCTGCCACCGCAATGGCAAAGACAGATGTGAAGAAACGAGATTTCATAAGCATGTGGGCTCCTAGGCCTGCTGTAACAGGTCTGTTGAATAATTGAAATGACTGTCAGAAACCTTCCAGGATGATCTTGCCAGTGGCCTTGCCGCTATCGATGAGCGCGTAGGCGTGGGCGTGACGCAGATTTTCCAGACTAATAGTCCCGAAATGCTCACTCAACGTAGACACCTCGATATTTTGCAAGGCCTGCGGGTTGCTGATGGGATGATTTTGAGAAAAGCCTATTGCCTTCATGAAATTATTCCTTTAATAATCTGAAGAGAACGAGATCCCGTAATGCTATTCACTGTCCGGGATGGAAGAGCTTCATGTTATTCTTCTTCAATCTGCAGATAAACCCAATGAAAATCAAAACACTTTCTGTGATTCAATGAAAATCATTCGACTTGATGACATTCAGATCTTTGTGCGTACGGCAGACGCCGGCAGTTTCTCGGAAGCCGCACGCCAGCTGAACATCGCGCCCGGACAAGCGAGCGCTTGTGTGCAAAGGCTCGAGAAGGCCCTGGACATCCGCTTGTTCACGCGCTCCACGCGCAGCATGCAACTATCGGAGGCCGGTGAGCGCTATTTGCCGCATGCGCGGCTTATGGTGGACGCGCAGGAGCAAGGCGACCTGGCCTTGGCTGGCGGTCGATCGGCACTGACCGGCCCGCTGCGGCTATCGGTCCCCTCCGACTTCGGACGCAACATACTGTTGCCGTGGCTGGACGACTTCCAGCACCAGCATCCAGGCCTGTCGTTGCAACTGAAAATGAGCGACCGAGCCGCCGACCTCATCCGCCAGCCGCTGGATGCCGTCGTGCGCTATGGTACGCTGCCCGATTCATCGCTTCTGGCCCTGGTTCTGGCCGGTAACAACCGGCGTGCGCTGTGCGCCGCACCTGCCTACATCGAACGGCACGGCGCCCCGGCCAAGCCCGATGACCTGCGGCGGCACAACTGCCTTCGTTACGTATGGAGCGAACAAGTCCATGAACGCTGGCGCTTTACCTTGCCCGGCGGCGAACGTACTGTGGCGGTCACGGGCAACCGCGTTAGCGATGATGCCGATGCAGTTCGCCGCTGGGCCATCGCCGGAGAAGGTCTGGTCTACAAATCACGACTGGATCTCATCGACGATCTGAAGGCGGGGCGGCTGGTGGAGTTGTTTCCACCAAATCATTGCGAGCCCGCGCCATTGAACCTGATCTGTGCCCACCGCTCGCGGCTGACGCCCGCAATCAACGCATTACATCGTTTCCTGAGGGAACGGTGCGACACCTTGCTGAGCAGCCATCCACCGCGAGACGACATTGGCTAAATTGACCAGGCAGCTCGACGTACGCCCGAAGCAAATTCACATGAGGCAAGCGCAGATACAAGCTATTGGACGCGACAGCTAGTGCAACGTCATTTGGCCGCTTCGGCCAATAGCAACGCGACCATCTCGTCCGGCCGATCCAGCATGATGGCGTGCCCACATGCAATGTCATGGACTGTCCACCGGGGATCCGCTTTCAAGCGCGCATGCGTTTGCACAAACCAATCCCCGCCGTTCTTTGTCGCGAACACGTAAGTACGATTGGCAACCGGCGCTGAATCTACGCCTGCTTTCACTCCTTGCACGAAGGTAGCCAGCGGCTGCGGTACAGATATTGTGTCGACCCTGACCGCGTCAGCTTCATTCACGTTAAATACCTCAGATGGAATCGGTGGGATCATTCCGCCATTACGATTTGCCTGCGCCAAAAAAGCCAGCGCGGTTTCTGCGCCTGTAATATCGATAAGGGACTGTCCATCTGCCGGCGCATAGGCATCAAGATAGAAGAGCGTTCGAATGCGATCTCCAACCTCATGCGCAACGCCGGTGATGACCAGTCCACCATACGAATGACCACATAATATGACGTCGGAAAGATCCTCGTACTTCAATACGTTCACAATGTCTTGAATATGGGTGTCCAGGTTGATCGCTCGGTCAGCCAAGTGAGCCCGCTCTCCGAGACCTGTCAGCGTAGGCGTGTAGACATCGTGACCCGCTTCGCGAAGCTTGCGGGCGACCCTTGCGTAAACCCAGCCGCCTTGAAAAGCGCCGTGCACTAAAACGAATTTCGCCATGATTGATTCCTATAAATAATATTAAACACGCGCGTGCTGCCCTCTTGCATGATTCACTGCGCCTTATTTCTTGTGTGCTGTCCAATAGAAACTGGCCACTGACTGAGCGCAACACCAGAAACACAAATAACGGCACCCAGCATCAGCATTGGGGTCAACGGTTCATGCCTGAAGGCGACGCCCGCGCCGATCGCGAAGAATGATTGAAGCAAGGCATAGGGTGCGACCCGGGCCATTGAGAACCGGGCAATTAACCAGAACCAGGTGATAAATGCGACGATGCCGCCGAGCATGACGGTGAAGGCAAAAGCGAGCCACTCTGAACTTGAAGCGCTTTGAAAAGCGTGCATCTGATCGCTCTCCACGATCAGCGAAAGCCCAAGAAGCTGGAACCCCGTGAAAAACGACATCCAGGCAAAAAGCCTCACCGGGTCAAATGGACCGAATTTTTTTGCAAGCACATTTCCAACTGCCAATCCAATCGCAGAGACCAGGATGAAGAGCATCGGGACCAGGGGGACTTCCAAGCCGGGATCGACAACAGCAAATGCGACACCACACAGCGCAACACCAACGCCGAGCATCACGCGAGCAGAAGGCTTTTCGCCGAGCATGGGCCAGGCAAGCATTAGTGTGAACGGCGTCCAAAGCTGGTTGGCAATCCCGGCAATACCAGCTGGTGCCTGGGTCAGACCGATGAAGGCACCAGCAAAGTTCACGCCCCCCATAAAAAGAGAGATCAAGAAAATCGGCCAAATCTCAGGCTTTCGAATGCGCCCGACAAAAGGAATGAGAATCGCCGCGATCACTGCGAATCGCAGTCCGGCAAAGAACAGTGGCGGCAGCACTGTGAGCCCGGACTTGATAACGACATATTGAATGCCCCACAGCAACGGCACAAGCAGCGCTGCCACGATATGAATAACGTTCATTTATAAACCATTCAGTCTAAAATTAATAAAAAAAATACCTCACACCCAAATCTTTAGTGATCAGGCTGCGAGGCTGCGAATAAGTACTTGTACGGCGGCTCGTGCGCTTTGGGGCTCAACCTCGATTTTGCGAACAACACGCAAGCCCTCCAGAAAGCAAACCAGCATGTGAGCAGTCGCGGCTGGGTCGACACGCTGGACCACACTGCCCTCTTCTTGGGCACGGACCAAGGTCTTGAGCAAACGCGCCTGCATCGCCCCAAAAAAACGAGCGACTCGCTGCGAAATTTCCTCATCCCAGGCCGCAAGTTCCATGGCAGTCGCCACCACCAGGCAGCCGCGCTGGCCAGCCGCGCCGTCGGTACGCGCAACGTAGCCGTCCATGCATGCCTTGAGTCCCTCCAGGGCATTGCGACCAGAAGCAAGCTCTTGGTCCAGACGATCGAGCGCCTGGCTGATGTAGCGATCAAGAGCCAGAAGAAAGAGACCGTGCTTGTCGCCAAAGGCGGCGTACAGGCTCCCGCGGGATAGCTTGGTCGCCCCCATGAGATCCGGTAAGGAGGTGCCTTGATAGCCCTTTGTCCAGAAAATCTGCATGGCTTGTTCGATCGCCTGGTCAGGATTGAACTCGCGAGGGCGTCCTCTCTGTCGGTCGGATACAGTGTTTGTGTTGATCATTTTCAAATTATAGACCGATTAGTCTAAAAATGTAAAGAAAATATCGAAAGCTGGCATCTATTCATGGCGTAGAGGCGTGTGGCACGCGTACGCAGATGGTTTTGTCAACGTGACTAGCGCGTGGCCCAAGAGCAACCCTAGCCTAGTCACACAGTTGGTGAGTTCCCCGCAATCCTGCCAACAACTTGGTGTCACACCGGCTCGCACCCACTAATGGGCCACTGCAACCGCCTCAAGTTGAGCGGGAGCCATAAGGGCAAAGGCGGAGCGCATTTCGCGCGCCTCTTCTCCAGGACTGCGACCGAAGAATCTCTTGAACTCGCGGTTAAACTGCGATGCACTCTCGTAGCCAACCCTTACCGCGGCGCCCGCCGCAGTGACATTGTCCCGTATCATCATTAGCCGCGCATAGTGCAATCGCACTGATTTAATGTACTGAATGGGCGAGGTAGCAGTAACCGCCTTGAAGTGGACATGAAAGGCTGGGGTGCTCAATCCTGCTTCGCTCGCCAGCGAGCCCACGTCCAGCGGCTGAGCGTAATCGCTGTGGATGTGCCGCAGGACGCGGGCAATGCGCCCGAAGTTGCCATGGCTGGCCAGCGCCGCCCTAACGGCCCCACCCTGCTCGCCGAGCAGGACACGGAAGCATAGTTCACGCACGATAGCTGGTCCCAGCACCCGGGCCTCGAGCGGTGAGCGTAGGGCACGAAGCAGGCGCACAGTAGTATCGGCCAGTGTAGCGTCCAACTCTGTGGAGACGATCCCAGCGGGTGAACTGATCGAGGCGGGAGCATATTGATCCACATCGATGATCAAGCCAGCCACGGCAGTCATGTCTAACCGCACCGATACCGCCAGCAGGGGTTCTTCCGGGCTGGCATCGGTCTCGGTCGAGAACGGCAGCGGTACCGATAGCACCAGATAATGCAGCGGGTCGTAATGGTAGATGCGATTAGCCAGGTAGCCGCGCTTATGCCCCTGGCAGACAATCACGATACTTGGTTCGTAAAGTACAGGCGTGCGGCCCAGGGGTCGGTCGGCCCGCATCAGCCGCACGCCATCGAGCAATGATCGGGTATGGCCTTCGTGCGGAGCCAGTTGTTGGATCAGAGTGACCATTTCACGCTGTCGCGACGTATCCGGCGGGTGACCATGCATAATTGATATTCCAACGAATTATATAAAAATCATATTTTTTATTTAAATAATATTCAAATAATAATCATATAAATAGAAATAGGCAATCACGCAAGAGCTTTTCGCCTAGTCCGAGCAGCTCGGCAATTCTACAATTTCTTCTGGTCTTTACAATCATCAGGAGAACATCCATGCAACAACAAAAATCGAATACCAAGGTCTGGTTCATTACTGGCGCCGCCCGCGGTATCGGCCTGTCGCTTGCCCGCCAGGCGCTGGCGCAGGGTGATGCCGTGGCCGCCACCTCGCGCACGCTCGACAGCTTATACCAGGCACTGGGCAAAGACAGCGCACAGTTACTGGCGTTAGAGGTAGATCTTGTGAGCGAGGCGAGCGTACAGGCAGCCATCGAAAAAACCATTGCCACCTTCGGGCGCATCGACCGCGTAGTGAACAATGCCGGCTATGGCCAGCAAGGTACGATCGAGGCGCTGACCGATGTCGAGCTGCGTCGCAATTTTGACATTAACGTGTTCGCACCATTAAATGTGCTGCGCCATGCCTTGCCGCATCTGCGCCGACAGCGCAGCGGTCATCTCTTTAACGTGGCCTCCATCGTCGGCTTTCAGGGCGGTTACGCTGGATGGGGAAGCTATGTCTCCAGCAAGTTCGCGCTGGCAGGTTTGACCGAAACCCTGGCTGCCGAAGTTGCCGAGCTGGGCATCAAGGCGACCGTTGTCTATCCTGGCCCGGTGCGCACGGGATTTTTGTCAAAGAATACGCTGGCCGTGGCACAGCGTTCAATTGCCGAGTACGCCGAGGCGCAAGCCTCGCTTGATCTGCATCTGAACGGTCTGGATGGCAAGCAGGCGGGTGATCCGGAGAAAGTGGCATCGCTGATCCTGCAAGCAGCCAATGCTGCCAAACCGCCGGTGCATCTGTTTGCGGGCAAGATCGCCACCATGCTAGTCGAGCAGAAGATGCAGGCGCTACGTCATGATCTGGATACGTGGCGAGAGGCCTCGGACGCGACTGATTTCATCGACTGATTCTCTGTTGTATATACCGTGTGGCGATTCGCCATGCGGCCTTCGCAGCCCGGCAAAACGCTTATGCCATGTTTGACATAGTCCGAACCAGCCACGGGAAATATTGACTCCATGGTTATTTCCCAGGGCTTGTCTTCGACACAAAATACGGCTAAGCACCGCTAAGTACACTGATAAAGCACTTTCAGTATCACGCTATTGCCAACAATCAAAATTGAGCATCGCTATATGAATTCAGATGCCCGCATACCATTCGTAGCCACGGTCCTCCCAGTAGCCGCCCCGCCCTCCCCACAGTGTGTCGAACGCGGAGACCACCTCAATGCGCATCAAGTATTTAGCATGCTTATAACCAAGTTGCCTTTCGACACGAAGTCGCAAAGGGGCACCGTGCGCTACCGGCAGAGGCTTGCCATTCATGCCATAGGCAAGAATGGTCTGAGGGTGATACGCATCCATAAGATCGATGCTCTCGTAGTAGCGCCCGCTGCCATCGAAGGTGACTTCCAGCTCGTCTGCGCAATGGAATACCACATAGCGCGCGCCCGGCTTCAACTGCGCCAGATCAAGAATCCGCCCAAGGGGTACGCCCTGCCATTGTCCGATCGCACTCCATCCCTCGACACAGTCGTGTCGGGTGATTTGCGTGCGCGCCGGCAGGCGCTTCAATTGGTCAAGCGACAGGCTAAGCGGCCGATTTACCAGGCCGTCCACCTGCAGGCGCCAATCGACAAAGCCCTGTTCAAGCAGGCGCGCGTACTCTTCGGAATCGGGCAATTGTGTGCCATTGGCACGAAACACCGGCGAAAGATCAGACGTACTATATTCTTGCGCCAGTGTCTTTCGGTCCAGCAGCAGTCGCTGGCTGCCCATGGTCAGTTTCTCGGTCTGGCGTAACACGTGTCCAAAACCGGCGCTTTGCGTCAGACGATCACATCCTGCCAGCATGGAGACGCCAACGCCAGACAACAGACCGGTCAGAATCCGGCGGCGAGAGAACCTCTGCATCATTTTGTATCTCCTGAATGATCGATAACATAACGCCCGCTAATCATCGAGCGAAGGTTATTCCAGAAACCTGACAGGACAACCATCAGTACGTGAACCACTACAAACAGGACAAGCGAGGACGCAGTCAGAAAATGCAGTGTTCGCGCAGAGGGGCGCCCGCCAAACAGATCAGGCAGGAATGGAAAAACCGCGTTTAAACCAGGCGACATCGTCAGTCCTGTCAGGACCATCAGCGGCAGCAATACTAGCGCCACCAGCAGATAGGTCATCTTCTGCAGACTGTTGTAGCGCCGCGCGTGCTCGCCTTTGGCGAAACGAAGGCGCGCATGGTCTACCACTTCTCGCCATACGTGCCGCCACCCCAGTTGATCCCGGTTCGGCAACAGATCCCGGCGAATATGGCCTCGCCATAATCCGTGTGCCAGGTACACAAAACCATTGATGAGCAACAACCAGGCAAAGAGGAAGTGCCAATTTCTGCCCGCCCCCAGGTCGTGGTAGGAAGGAATCGTGAGCCAGGAAGGAAATGCCTTTTCTGTGACCGCATCGCCTTCACGGGAGACGCCAAGAATACCGGTCGTCTCGATGTTCAGCGGGCCAATCTGAAAAAATCCTTTCAGTCTGTCGCCATGCTGTTCAGATCCAATGGCAATAAATGCCTTATCCGAATCAGCACCGTATTGCCCCCAATACAGCCTGGGGTGTGCATTGAAAATTTGTAGCCCGCTCATTAGCAGGACAGAAAAGCACAGTACATTTACCCAATGGGTCATACGGACGACCCCCGAATGCCGCCGCACAGACTGGCGGGAACCTGCAGGTGCACGTGATGCTGGCAGGCGTTTCAGTTTAGGATTATCCATATGAACACTCGTCCCCCATTACATAGGAGGGACGACTCCATCTTTACCCACGATCAGTTGGCCGGCTGACAGGGTACCGTCGGCACCCTTCTGAGCAGGGATGAAAACAACGGTGCCGGGTTTGACATCATCCTGCGTTGCTTGCGCAAGCGTAACAACCGGGGTACCCTCAGGAACAGAAATTTTCTTTTCTTTGCCATGATAGTTAAGCGTGACAACGCTACCATCTACTGATTTGACCGAATCGCCTACCGTGGCGTTGGTCATCGTGCTGTTAGGTTTCAAGTCCCAACCGTAACTGCCCTCTCCCGTCCCTTTGAGCGCAGGCGGGAAAATCAAGACCTCCAGGGCGCCATCACCGCCGGCAGACTTGGGAAGCGATGCGATACCGACAAAATCACCGGACTTGATATCGCTGAAACTGGCTTTTTTTACTGCTGAGGCCATCCAGCCGTCCTTGAGCTTGACATTGATATCCTGACCATCACGTGATTTCACTTGCAACTGGTCACCCGCCAGCGCGACGACGGTGCCTCGTACACGAACCCCCTGTTCAGCCGCACTGGCGGCAGAGGCGGCGGTCAAACCGCCGGTCACAAGCACTGCCGTTGTCAGGCCGGTTGCGAAAAAATGGCGAAGTCGTAAAACAGACATGGTAAATCTCCTTGGCGATAGAAATATCGCACTGTAAATAATGGGCGCATAAGCTAAGAAAAGGACCGAAAGCTGCGCCTTGAAAGCTTTCGAAAGTAAATAGCGAAAAAGGTGTCTGACTAAACGGGACCGGGGCCCCTGTGCTGCGTGCGCGTCCACCAGCTCTGCAACGCGAATCCCACGACAAAGAGAATGGTCCAGGCAGCCAATGCGCCGCGCACCGCCGGGGATTCGGGTCCCGCTGCCAGCGGATGCGCGACAGGCAGGCGTGTCAGGGTTTCATTGATTCCTGGCACCATCAGCAGAAAGAAACTGAATGTGAGACCAAACTGGAATAGATAGGGCCGCAAGCGTCCCAGAAAGGACACTCGCGATACGTATAGCGCGCCGCTCGCGGCCAAAAGTGCCAGGATGCCCAGCGCATGACCGACGTTAAAGCCACCGCTGCTCGATAGCCCAAATGAAGTCAACACGGCCAGCACCAGACCGATGAGATAAATCTTGCCCGCAGGCACTGTGTTGTCAATTTTGCGGTAGCGGGCAAAGCTGTAGACGCCGGCGATGAGCGGGATGAGGCTGATAATGGTATGGCCTGCGCCCAAGGCGGAAATAGGATGAGGCATGAAATGAAAACTCCTAGAAAAGATTGCTTGGGCTTGGTCGGCTTACTACCAACGATGCCAGTCCGATGAATAAACAGATACGGCTGTCAGGCTGCGCGCCGACTTACTTTTGGATCAATCTACTAATAAAAACTGACTAATAAACAGCTGAAAAATAACAACCAACTAGTTGATAGGTTGCTTGGATAAAAAATTATCCACTCATCTGTTCACAATACAAACAGATCAGGTCAATGGGGTCAGTTGGCTGATCGCCGTGCGCGAAACGGCTTCGAATGCCTCGGGGCTTTTCAAGGCCCGTGCCGTCAGCATCGCGCCATGTATGCAGGACATAAAGGTTTGCGCCTCAACAAAAGCGCTATCACGCAAATGAAACTTTCCCTGCGCCACTCCTGTCTCCAGCACGGCTTGCAGCCAGGCGGTCAGGTCTTCAAAATACCGCTGAACCTCGATGGCAACCTCTCGCGGGAGCATGGGCAATTCTGCGCCCAGCATGGCGCAGATGCATATAGGCAATTGACCGTCACGAATACAACCGGCCCAGTAATCAGTGTAGGCCTTCAGGCGCGCCGGCGCATCACTGACATGCTGATCAAGAGCGGCCAGCCCTTCCCGTGACTGTTCGCGGTGCCGCAGGACAACCGCATGCACCAGATCGGCCTTGCTCGGGAAGTGATGATGGATGCTGGCTTTACCGATATGCACGCGCTCGGAGATATCGGCATAGCTAAAGCCGTTGTAGCCGCCTGCGGCGATCAACTGCTTCGTGTGCTCGATAATTTCAATTGCCCTGGGGGAAAGTTCTACACTCATAATGAATTCTATTAAGTTGGCGTCCAGACATATACTGACTGCAGGACACTAAAATCGTTTCTCAGCGATGACGTTAAAACCATTCTACTAGTTGGTTGGTTGTATGTCAAGCATGCACCCAATTAATTGCCAGTCAGCCTGCCCCGGGGTTGGCCGGATCATTCCCGCCCCTGGCTTCAAGACTCAACGGCGCGCACGCGCACCGGTGTGACGACGGCGCAACGTGGACCGTCCGCCATCACCGCTGGCTCTTCCAGAGAAGCGAAGACTGCTTTGATCGCTGCTTCGTCTCGGACGACACATTCACAAGGAGCGCTCTGATACCCGAGAGATAATGCCAAAACGCCGGCTTAAGCATTCGCTCAAGCCGGCTGCGGTGAGCTGGCAACAAAGGAAAGTTACGCGTCAGCCGAGGCGAGCGCAGGATAGTCGATGTAACCCTTCGCACCGCCACCATATAGCGTGGCCTGATCCAGGTCCGCCAGTGGCGCGCCCGCTTTCAGGCGTTCGACCAGATCAGGGTTGGCAATGAATGGGCGGCCGAAGGCAAACAGATCGGCTTTACCCTCTTCGAGCCGGGCGTTCGCCAGTTCCAGATCGTAGCCGTTGTTAGCCATGTAGGTGTTCCTGAACTGTCGGCGTAAAGCGTCGAAGTCGAACGGTGCCACGTCGCGCGCGCCGCCCGTCGCCCCTTCAACGACGTGCAGATACACCAATTCCAGCGCATCGAGCTGTGCCACGAGGTAGTCGAATTGCGCCTGCGGATCGCTGCTGGAAATGCCATTGGCTGGCGAGACCGGAGAGATGCGAATGCCGGTGCGCTCCGCGCCGACTTCCTTGACAACGGCCGCTGCAACCTCCAGGGTCAAACGCGCGCGATTTTCAACTGAGCCGCCGTAGGCGTCTTCACGCACATTGGAACCGTCCTTGAGGAACTGATCCAGCAGATAGCCGTTGGCGGCGTGAATCTCTACGCCGTCAAAGCCGGCGGCAATCGCGTTGGCCGCAGCCTTGCGAAAGTCATCAACAATACCCGGCAGTTCGTCCAGACCCAGCGCACGCGGTTCAGAAACAGGCACGAATTCGTTGTTCACGAAGGTCTTTGTCTCGGCGCGAATGGCAGAGGGCGCGACCGGCGCAGCACCGTTCTCCTGAAGTGCCACGTGCGATATCCGTCCAACGTGCCACAGTTGCAGGAAGATGCGCCCGCCCTTGGCATGAACCGCATCAGTGACCTGCCGCCAGCCGTCAATCTGCGCCTGTGTGTAAATACCAGGAGTGTCCTGATATCCCTGGCCCTGCTGCGAGATTTGGGTGGCTTCAGCGATCAGCAATCCGGCCGAAGCACGCTGGCTGTAATAGGTGGGAGCCAGTTCGCTGGGCACGAATCCCGCCCGCGCGCGGTTGCGTGTCAGCGGCGCCAGCACGATGCGGTTTGAGAGTGTCAGCGAGCCCAGCGCATAGGGCTCGAACAACGATTTCTGAGTCATGTTTTCGGTTTTCCAATTGGGTTGATGGATTTCTAAGATGTTCTGGACAGACATGGTGATGTGGTCTGCCAGGTATTCAATCTCGTTGGGGTGCATACCGCCGGGCCAGCCGATGGGTGGTGCTCATCGTTCAGGCATCAGGAGAATACCAAGGTGATTTATGATGATACCCATAATCTATTTTGTCAAATCTTTGGTTATAACTCAAATGTATGTAGGAATCAAAACAGCACCCTAGACCCAGGAAAATCGAGCCCTTCCAGGCTGTTGTTGAAAAAGACAGTAGCCACAATTTACGCCATCGATTGAAATTTCATTGTCCAGAATAAATGTCGTCTGATGGAACGCTATTGCGTATGACATACCGCGCAAATAGAATTCGCAATAACAAGGCAAGCCTACTGTCCCGTCACGGTACCCAAAAAAAATTCCAATAACAGGAAACACTCTTCATTGCCATGACTCATGTTACGAAACCAATGCACCATCCCGGCATTCGGATACCGGCAAAAGCTTGCGATTGTCACATACATTTCTACGACGATCGCTTCCCCGCATCGCCTGATGCCAAGCTGCGGCCATCGAACGCATCCATCTCTCAATACATAAAACTGCAGTCTTATATTGGAATGGAACGGGCTGTACTGGTTACCCCTTCCACCTATGGCACGGATAACCGATGCATGCTGGAGGGATTGCAAGCCATGGGAGATCGGGCCAGAGGCGTAGCAGTTATAGATGGTAGCGAGGATGATGCGCACTTGGCCATGTTGCACGAAGCCGGGGTAAGGGGCGTGCGGTTGAACTTGTCTTTGGGTGTCGTGGGAAAAATAGAATGGCTGAACATGCTGTCCCAGCGGATCGCACCGCTTGGCTGGCATATACAAATCCTGATGGCGCCTGATCAATTAGCACAACATGAAGTAGCCTTGCATCACCTTCCGGTTCAAATAGTCTTTGACCACTTTGCGCGAATCAGCCCAGCCATGGCCTATAAGCACCCTGCTCATCGCATCGTTCTTGATCTATTGCGGGAACGCAAAGCATGGGTAAAAGTCTCGGGCGGCTATATCGTGAGCGATGAGCACGATGCAGAAGACCCGAATTTAAATGTGCTTGCGCGAAGCTTTATTGCGGCCGCCAGCGATCGCGTTATCTGGGGAAGTGACTGGCCTCACGCTACCGCCATGGCCGGCCACCACTCCATGCCCGACGACGCAACCCAAGTCGAGCGTCTATGTGTCTGGGCTAATAACGAAGCCACTCTTTATCGAATACTAGTCTCAAATCCGGGCGTACTTTATGGATTTCCCGATTAACTCATTCTTGGCATATGATGAACAACACGAAAGATATAAGACCGATGACCCGCCGCACATTCGTCGCAGGCAGCCTGTTGATGGCCACGGGTATTGTCCAGGCCTCGAATACCTGGCCGGACAACAAACCAATGACCTGGGTTGTGCCTTACCCGCCCGGTGGAAGCACAGATGTGCTGGCTCGCAATATAGCCCGCCTCATAGACAAAGCGCTGGATACCCGCGTTATTGTAGAGAATCGCCCCGGCGCGACGGGTACGATAGGCGCTGCTCGCGTTGCACGCGCCGACCCTAACGGATTGACGCTGCTTGGCACCTCGATCGGCCCGCAAGCCATTGCACCGCATATTATTAAAAATTTACCCTATGATCCTATAGCGGATTTCGCCCCAGTCATTATGTTGGGCACCATTCCTCACGTTCTGGTCGTCGGCGCGAAACAACCCTATCGTACCGTGCAGGACTTGGTACAAGCAGCAAGCAAAGCACCAGGAACGTTGGCCTATGCTTCAGGTGGCACAGGCACGATTCTTCACATGCAAGGAGAATTATTGCAGATACAAAGTGGTGCCAAATTCATCCACGTTCCCTATAAAGGTGATTCACCCGCGCTACAAGACACGTTGGGAGGACAAGTCCAATTTATGTTTGCGCCGGTTGCCGCAGCCATTCCTCACATCAAAAATGGAGCTTTGCGTCCCCTGGCCGTGACATCATCAAAGCAGCTGGCTTCGTTGCCGGACATACCCACCATGGAACACGAAGGCTTCGATGATTTCGTGGTTGAGCAATGGCAAGCGGTTTTTGTGCCGGCAGCCACTCCCCCTGAAATCATATCCCGGCTCAATTCGGCAATTTCAGCCGGGCTTGGAGCACCGAATGTGATAGACCTGGCCAGCCAGTTAGGCATCACCCTTGTAGCAGGTTCTCCTCAAGAACTCGACCAGGTACGTAAATCCGATTTTATAAAATGGGGCAAAGTCATCCAACAGGCAAATATCAAATAATGAGGCCGCTACCAAAGCTGAAAAAACGGAAAACCCTGACGCAGTAGCAATTCTATTGCACAGCATGCGTTTCACTTAACAAAACGTTATTGCTTTGTCTGAAACGCCATTGGACAATGCACTCGAAAAAACATAAACACCTGCTGGCTTTCCCTGCGTCGTGACGCCAGGGCAAATGAAAACCATATCCCACGAGGAGACTAACCATGAAATGCCTAGTTTTCGGCGTAGCCCTGGCTACGTCAACCATCCCCTGCCTTGCTTTAGCAGCCTATCCTGATCGTCCGATCAGCCTGGTCGTACCCTACGCACCGGGCGGAACAGCGGACGCCCTGGCCCGGGTCATCGCGCAGCATCTTGGTAAAAGGCTTAACCAGAGCGTTGTTGTTGAAAACAAATCCGGCGCCAGCGGGATTATTGGCCAATCCTATGTCGCCCGCGCCAAAGCTGACGGGTATACACTGTTGTATGACGCAACACCTCTGGCCATTAATCCCGCCATCAATAAACTGAATTTTGACCCAGCGAACGACTTACTACCGATTAGCATGATATCGGTAACGCCTAATATACTGGTGGTGCCGAAAAACTCCAAATTCAAGAACGTGCAGGATGTGCTCAATCAGGCAAAAACCAATCCCGGTAAACTGACCTTCGCCTCTGGCGGTACAGGCACTATCCAGTTTATGGCCGGCGAGCTATTTCGGCAGGGATGGAATATCGATATGCTGCATGTGCCATTCAAAAGCGGCGGTCCCGCCATCACAGCAACACTAGGCGGACAAGTAGATATGATGTTCGCCAATGTTTCATCAACGTTGCCACTAGTCAAAGGTGAACAGCTAAAGGCATTGACCATCACCTCGCGCAAGCGCAACGCATTGCTGCCCGACGTTCCCACCCTGGCGGAATCTGGATTGCCAGACTACGAGGCATATGAATGGAATGGTATTCTTGCACCCAAGGGCACACCAGACGACATCGCTGCCAAGCTCGAGACTTCAATACAGGAAGTCATGAAAGAGCCCGCGGTGAAGGAAAAATTCAGTTCGCTGGGCGTCGATATCGTGGCATCAAGCCAAGCTGATTTCAAGAAGTTTCTTGCTGCCGAATTCTCGAAATGGGCAGACGTGGTACGTAAAAGCAAGCCTGCAGCCAAGTGAGTTGAAGATGGATACGCTACCGTGCCCGCTGCTGCCAACATAAAAGAAGGACCTATCAGGTGAATTTGCCGTCATGACTGCCAAAAGCACTTTAATTTCACCGCATATTCCCATACGCCCGGATTGGTTGGCCACACGCAAGGAGGAGATATTGTGGCCGGCCTTGCCGATTATCGACCCGCACCACCATCTTTGGCATAGACCGTCGTCTAAGTACATGCAGGAAGAACTCGACCGTGATCTGACCAGTGGCCACAACGTAGTTGCCACGGTTTTCGTGCAGTCGCGCAGCATGTACCGGTTAGAGGAAAAGCCGCATTTGCAACCGGTGGGAGAGGTGGAATTCGCCAATGGCGTGGCTGCTTGCTATGCTAGCGGAATCTACGAAAATCGTAGAGGGTGCGCAGGGATTGTAGCCGGCGCCGATCTATGTCTGGATGGCGAACTTGAGCAGGTGCTCGAGCAAATGATCCAGTCTGGCGGACAGCGGTTAAAAGGAATTCGCAATTCGACCGCCTGGCATGATCATCCTGCCGTTCGAAGTAATCCAATCCAACCACCTGCTGGACTACTGCAAGATGCCAAATTCCAGAGCGGTGCCCGACGGTTGCAAAAACATGGTCTCAGCCTGGATATTTGGGCCTATCATACGCAATTGGACGAAGTCTATAACCTGGCTAAAGCGTGCCCAGAAACGGTTATCATCATCGATCATTTGGGTGGACCGCTAGGCGTTGGACCATACGCTAACATCGGCAAAGAAGTCTACCAAGACTGGCGATCCCAAATGAGTCGTCTGGCCAATGTACCAAATGTTCATGTAAAACTAGGCGGTTTCGGACTCAAAGTCATGGGGTATCGCTATCATGAGCTTGCCCAAGCGCCCTGCTCAGACTTGCTTGCCAAGCAGTGGCGTCCCTATGTGGAAACATTGATTGACATGTTTGGGTCCGAACGTTGCATGTTCGAAAGCAATTTTCCGGTCGATAAGGGCATGTATTCCTATCATGTCATGTGGAATGCATTCAAGAAAATATGTCGTTCGTATTCGCCCGAAGAAATAGGCAATCTATTTCACGGCACGGCCAAGCGTATTTACCGGCTCAGCCTGCCATAAGCCTTTCTTAATGTTACTGTTTTATTCCGATATTTTTTGACAGTTCGGTGTACGTGTGCACGTCATTCTTTATTTTGGCTGCAAATTCAGCACCACAACTAGCATCTGGCTCTAGCCCAAGTGCTTTCAGGTTTTTTTGTGCAGTTTTATCTACACGATAGGCTTTTACATATTCCTCAAGAGTAGCGATGGCGTCCGCCGGCGTGCCGACTGGCGCCAAAAATCCATACCAGGCGTCTGCAGAATAGCCTTTTATCCCAGCCTCCGAAAATGTAGGTACATCCGGCAAAGACGGCAGGCGGTCTTCGGAAGCGACGGCAAGAATCTTGAGTTTATCGGAAGTCGCCTGCGGCAGGACCGACGCCAGGGTCGCAAAAGACATGTCCACCTGGCCTCCCATCACGGCTGTGATCGCCGGCGCCGCTCCGTTATAAGGTACATGATTGAGTCGGACTTGAGCTATTTTTTCAAATAGCGCGGTGGCAAAATGCCCCGAACTACCAACTCCGGCCGATGCAGCCAGAAACGTCCCGGGCTCCTTCTTCATTCTATCGAGCAACTGCGCGAAGTTTTTCACATTCAGCCCAGCGCTGACGACAAGTACCGTAGGACTTTTCGCGAATGAACAAATGGGCGTGAAGGATTTTTCCACATCGAAATTTACCTTGTCGCCATACAAAGCGGGGATCATCGTGTGATTCGTTGCCGCTCCCAGTAAGGTGTAGCCATCTGGTTTGGCCTGGCTGACATGCCTGGTCGCTATGGTCGAATTGGCGCCTGGCTTGTTATCGACAATCATGTCTTTACCAGTATGAATGCCGACAAAATGAGCGAAAGCACGCCCAATGACGTCAGTCGGCCCACCTGCAGTAAATCCGACAACGATACGTATTGGCTTGTTCGGATAGGTCGCATTGTTCTCACTAGCGTGCGCGTGCATGGCTATGGACGCGAGCAAAATGCTGGAAATTAAAGTCCTCATTGTCCACTCCTGTATAGGTTCCCCGCTGTTGCGAAGTCATTTTTGATTGCGACAAATGATAGGGCCCGATTTCATTCTGCACAATAGCATTGCTTTGTGCGCAACCAGGTTCATTGTGCGACACGCAATCTTTCCTAACAATCAGTGACACCCGATCGCAAAGCAGCCAGGCATAAGCCCGCTGCTATCGGCTCCAAGCGAAGTATCCGACTACCTGCCAGCAGTATCAGCGTAGCAGCACCGACACCATTCATTCATACGTTTCATATATCAACACAAATGCCATGGAATGAAACGCTATTGCTGTGTTTGAAACCATGGGACACAATCGACGCCATCAAGTATTACACGGTCCCGGCATCGCCTGGCGTAGCACCAAAATATCATACGCACGAGGGTGCATCGCACGACAGCCAGACTGCATGAAAGTCCACTTTTATTTCTCCACTTACGCTTAGACTTATAAGGTAACTGAATGAGCCATTCCCATATTATTAAAGACTTTGAGCGTGTTTCGCCGGATATCGTTGCCAAGGCAGCGAGCTTTCAACCGGCCATCCTGTCGGATGTAAATGGGCGTCGCGGCGCGCTCAACGGTCGCATAAAAGCCTTGCGTCCCCATATGAAACTGGCCGGACCCGCATTTACTGTTGAGGTGCGTCCCGGCGACAACCTGATGATTCATACCGCGTTAGCGCTTGCCAAGCCTGGCGATGTGCTGGTCATCGACGGCAAGGGTGATCAGACTTGCGCCTTGATGGGGACGATCATGATGCATGTGGCAAAAGCGCGCGGACTGGCGGGCGTCATAGTAGACGCTGCAGTACGCGATTCTCTTGACATCGAAGCCATGGACTTCCCGGTTTTCTCCGTGGGCACCAATCCCAACGGCCCGACCAAGGAGGTTGCAGGACGGGTTGGCTATCCTATCTCCTGCGGAGGGGTAACAGTGCGTCCAGGCGATTTCATCACTGCGGATGCAGACGGTGTGATGTGTGTCGAACGAGAATCCATCGCGTCTTTGCTGGAAGCTGCGCAACGCAAAGTCGATGCAGAAGCGAGCCGCATTTCAGGTATTCTAAACGGGCAATTAAACGCATCCTGGTTGACAAAATCGCTGATTACGGCCGGTGTATTGAAGGAAGGCGACACACTGTGAGCGAGTCCAGACCCGTTATTCTCGTTACTGCGGCTGATCTGGCAGACCAGGCAACCGCACTGCTTAAAGACTTTGAGGTCATTTATGCCGGAAAGCAATGCCAGCATGACGAAATGCTGGCGCTGGCAAAAAAAACGAATCCCGTCGGCATCATCGTCAGGTATGGCAGTATCAGCGCCGACATGATGGATGCCGCACCTGCGCTGAAAGTGATTTCCAAGCACGGAAGTGGAACCGATACCATAGACAAAGATGCTGCAACAGTACGCAACATTGCGGTGAAAGCTGCGACCGGTGTAAATGCTGCGGCGGTTGCCGAACAGGCACTTGCCCTGTTGTTGGCTTGCGCCAAATCGGTACCGAAACTCAATGCCAGAATGCATGCCGGCTATTGGGACAAGGCAACGCATAAAAGCATGGAACTGGGCGGACGCACTATCGGTTTGATCGGGTTAGGGGCAATCGGCCAGCGTTTTGCCAAAATGGCTGATGCGCTGGAAATGAGAGTCTTGGGATTCGATCCTTTCGCCAAAGCGCTACCTGCTTATATCCAACCCGTGGATATAGACACGATCCAAAAAGAATGCGACGTGATTTCGTTACATTGTCCACTCACCGCAGATAATAGAAATCTGGTCGATGCCCGCTTCCTGTCCAACTGCAAAACAGGACTGATCTTGATCAATACAGCCCGCGGCGGTCTGATAGACGAAACAGCCCTGTCCGCAGCCTTGCGCAGCGGACAGGTAGCAATGGCAGGCCTCGATAGCTTTGCGGTTGAGCCCTTCAGGGCGCCACATATCTTCCAGGAAAATGAACAACTGATCTTGAGTCCGCATATCGGCGGCGTAACCGGCGCAGCTTATGTAAACATGGGTGTGGCCGCCGCCAATAATGTACTTGAAGTGTTAGCAACCTAGGTTTTAGGGTTTGACTTCGGCAAGCACTTTGCCTGACCACTTATTTTTCTTGAATAATTATGTTTCTTCTCAATCGACCTACCGTGCGGCAATTGGAAATCTTCTCAACCGTGCCCGAGAAATTCCGAAAAAAAAGCCGCACGACCTGGGCAGACGCTAACCAAGGCGGTCGAGAAATAGACAGTTTCCTGGAAGGACCTGTCTTCGATGACGCAGGAAACCTGTATGTTACCGACATCGCCTTTGGTCGCGTTTTTTGCGTCGATCCGAATGGGCAATGGGATCTCGTAGCCCAATGGGACGGCGAACCGAATGGGATGAAGTATATCGCCGGCAAGAAACTGCTTATTACGGACTACAAGAACGGTCTTGTGTTGCTGGACATAGCCAGCGGCCATGTCAAACCCTACTTTTCTCGCAAAAACACAGAAAGCTTCAAGGGCGTCAATGATCTCGCCATTAGCGCTAACGGGGATATCTATTTCACGGATCAAGGCCAGACGGGATTACACGACCCAAGCGGACGGGTTTACCGACTCGATAACACGGGTCGCCTGAATCAATTGTTGTCCAACGTGCCAAGCCCCAACGGAATAGTACTAAGTCCCGACGAAAAATTTCTTTTCGTCGCCGCCACTCGCGGCAATTGCGTGTGGCGCATGCCTCTGCAGACAGACGGTAGCGTATCGAAGGCAGGTCAGTTCTTCACCTCTTATGGCCCCAGTGGGCCCGACGGTCTGGCGATGGATCAACAAGGCAGAGTGCTGGTCGCCAACCCCGGTCTGGCGTACATCTGGGTACTGAATCAGAGAGCTGAACCCGTAGAGATTCTGCGAGGCCCTCCCGGACACTCCCTGACCAATCTGGCATTCGGCGGCAAGGATGGAAAAACATTGTTTGTTACTGACTCTACATCAGGAGATATCCTATGCCTGCAAATGAACGTTGCGGGCGTAAGTTTGCATACCAGCACCCTCCCCAGCTTGTTTGCCGTTCATTAGCGTGTTCAATACTATTTAAACTACTACCGGCCACACTTTTTTAGTTCGAGCATTTGTGAATTCCCAATATATTAGAATCAACGACTTTCAAAAAATTCGTCATTCAGTTTTGAACACATCTGTCATTCAGTTTTGAATTTTCCGTGGTGTTTGTCATTGAGTTTTCATCCGGTTTTAAACTGATTCGTCAGCGGATGGCTGTGGGATCGATAGATCGAGAAAATCGGCGCGGCTCAATTGCACGGCTGGTGGAGATAGCGAAGTATATCGGTAGCTATTCCGAACCTTTTACGCTTATGCCGTTCAGGAACAAGTCTACCAGATGCCCAATACGCGATTTAGATGAACGGTCGTTTTCGATTGCGATGCAAATGGCTGTTACCACGTAAATGAAATCCTCGTAAGTGACATCTTGGCGGATGGCGCCGGTTTCTTGTCCACGCTGAAGCAGCCGATGCCCTTCCGCGGTAATCGCATGACATCCGGGCGTCCCGCATTGGATAACAGCCCCAATCGAAGCAGCAAGGCTCCGATAAGTGCTCGTGTTCCCAGCAAGATCTTCAAGATAAGCTCGTACCGCGTCGCCTGGAGCGAGATCTGCGTCGCGAGCACGACTGGTCTGCGCAAGCGACAAAAAACGCTCATTACTCGTAGCGGCCAAAAGTGCCTCACGAGTAGGAAAGCGACGATAAAGCGTACCGATACCGACGCCTGCGCGCTTGGCAACTTCCCCCAGCGGAACACCCGCTCCTTTTTTCAGGAAAAGCGCTTCTGCGGCAGAAAGGATAAGTTCGCGGTTTTTCAGTGCGTCAGCCCTGAGGGTAGCTTCATTACTCAATTTTTTTCCTTTTTTGCTTGTCAAATGGAGGATACCTCCATATCATACATGGAGCAACCCTCCACTTATCAAAAAGGTACGAGTAAATGAAAAAACGTTTCGAAGACAAAGTCGTGGTTATAACCGGGGGCAGCGACGGCATCGGCCTCGCAACGGCGAAGCTTTTCGCCCTCGAAGGTGCGCACGTGTACATTACAGGGCGCCGGCAAGAACTACTGGCCGAGGCCGTGAAAAAGATCGGCCACGGGGCAGTCGGCGTGCAAGGTGACGTCACCAACTCTGCCGACGTCGCTCGGCTTTACGAACGGGTCCAACGCGACCACCAAAAGGTCGATGTCGTGTTCGCCAATGCGGGCATTTACGAGGCCGTTTCACTCGATGCGATCGACGATACACATTTCGACTCGATCTTCAATGTTAATGTGAAAGGCATGGTGTTCACTGTGCAAAAAGCACTACCGTTGATGACAGCGGGAAGCGCTGTCGTCCTCAACGGCTCCGTCGCTGGCAGTAAAGGCCTGCCAAGCCAGTCTCTTTATAACGCCAGCAAGGCAGCGGTGCGCTCGTTCGCCCGGAGCTGGACGAATGACCTTAAGGAACGAGGCATCCGCGTGAACGTGGTCTCTCCTGGTGGAACAGAAACACGCCTGATACGGGGCTACCTCGACTCGCAACCGGAAGCCGAAGAAGCGCTAAATAAAAGCGTTCCGTTGGGGCGTTTGGGAGAACCGAACGAGGTAGCACGAGCAGTCCTCTTCCTGGCTTCAAGCGAGAGTAGCTTTGTTGCCGGACATGAACTTTTTGTCGATGGCGGTGTCAACGCGGTTTAGGTCTCCGGCAATCTGTCGATTGTCATTGAGTTACGAATTCACAGTATATTAGAATCATTGACACACAGAAATTCGTCGTTCCGTTTTTAACCCTCAAACCATCATGTTTGATAAACATCTCGGCCAAGACAAGCTTTAATTCAAGGCAGATGGAAAATCAGACAAGAGTGTAAGAAAGCACCAATTGAACTACTAAATGAGATTACTTGACAACTGACGATTAGTGGCCGTTCCAAACTGAGTGTTGAAAATTCAAAACTGAATGACAATCGACACTCCTATTGTCGAAGTTGTCGAATATCGATATTGAACTTTCTTAAATATCAGTCACTTACAAGATAATGGTTTTCTTATATTGATATTCAATTTTTCTCTAAAATGATATTTTACAAATTTTGGTCTTCATAAAATGATATCGAACAAAGTACCATTTTCCCAAGCCCTATCCTGCGTATACAAACAACCCCTCCACTAGTATACTAAGATCAATCCATGGCGGTAGATGCTGATAATCATACGGAATATGATGGTCAATTTTAAACTTCAAACCTTACGCTTACCGTCACGAACGACACACCGCGTCCCGTCTAGTATCCCGCGGAGAGAAAGAGTTTATATCACTATTAGTAAAAGCACAGCGATCGCATATGATCAATATGGTTACCGCCCTCGTCCAGTCAATTTTATAAGATCTTCCCAAAACAATCGCCATAGGCAGTCGATTTTCAAAAGCTCTTATATTCCTGTACATAAACTCTCCATTTTCTCCAGCAAAGCACTCACACGAAAATGGAAGAAAACAGCTTCTAGAGTAAAGAAAGAAAAAGCAATAGCAATTACAGAAAGTAGAAAAATTAAATATATTTTAATGACAGTGGATTATTACCAAAAATTAACGCTTCTCATAACCTAAGTTAACAGAGATAGTCGGTTTTTCAGCGACACGTGATACCTCCCTTGTTAACTTTCGTGCTTATTTAGCGCTGCAAAAATTTATTTTTGGCTGTTATTTGGTCTTCAAAATGTTGATTTAATAACAACCTAGGAAATTCGGTAAATATCTACCGCTTGCAAACCTTTCTCTGAACGCTGAACGCGAAATCCCACTTTGACTCCCTCTAATGCCCATTCTTCACCCCGCACGTCGCGAAAATGAAAAAATAAATCTTTTCCGGCTTGTCTTGTAATGAAACCATATCCTTTCAAGGGAAAATAGCATTTAATAGTCCCAACGGTTTCCTCAGATAGTTTCATGATAGAACAACTCCTCTTTGTTCAGCGGCGGTTTACAAGTCCTTAATATTTCCGCTAACTTGTTCGCCAGACCACTTTGTGTCCGTCGTAGAATATTTAATCGATAACCAACTTGGTGAAATTTCGCATAGTATGCGTATTTTTTTCTATCATTGACCGAGGATTTTTCCAAGAAACTCACTAACTTAATTGTGCGGTGAATTTCATTATCGTCATAGACAGGCAAAATCGCCCGCAAACGTGACCTATAACACGCTGCTTCTTTATGTCCAAGATAGGTAAGTTTTGCAACTCGACCAGATAATCTGTTATGCAATTCATGATAATCAGTTGAAGTTCTACTTAATTTTGACAACTTTTCGCAATTATGTAATTCTGCGCGAATTAACCGTCGCTCCTGTCGATGCAAGCGGGCTTGACCTCTATTCAGCCAAAGTCCTGTTACTTCCATCAACTTCTCTGGGTTTTTGCGAGAGGTTATCCTCGTTTTCTTGTTTTGCAGTTTAAAACCCTGCTCATTTAACATCTTACGGACCTTCCCAATAAGAGTTTGGATCTGGATTTCGTTTATCTGCTTTTTTGAAGAAATCGAGATATCATCAAGAAGCCTGGTATACGTAAATTCTTTATTACGTATATGTTGTACTAAATGATATTCCGCTTCATGTAACGATAGATTTGCAATATGAGAGCTTGTACAAGCGCCCTGTGGTACTCGTCCTCGTAAACAAACCAAATCGGCAAGTAAGGCCGCTACATCATCTGGAAATTTAAAAAAAAACTTGAAAATTTTCAAGGTTTTTTCATACGTAATCGATGGATAAAAACCACGGATGTCTAATGCAATTAATATTTCTGCTGAGGCATGCGTGTTCGCATTCTTTACGTAATCTCTTTCCTTAATTCCGCCAAATAGGTAGTCAGGATATTTGATCTTGTCAAAAATATTCCTATTAATTCGCTTTTGAATTTTCTTTAAATGAATACTTGGAATATAAATACTTCGTGAAGAACCATCCTTTTTCGGAACCGAATGTGGATGGTAATGTCTGTCTATGTTTGCCGCAGTACTTTTAAGCACATGTACATCTATCTGTAGAGCGAACGATAGTGCTTGAAGTGATGCAATAGGTTTTGCTAGGTACAAAGGGCGCATAAAAAAAGAGATATAAAGTTGAATACCTACTCTATGATAAAATTTGGTCTTTTAGACCGTCCCATAAAGATTTGAAAATGTTGAGTACCCTCATCAGAGCAATAAACATTTCGAGCCTGCGAAAAACGCTGTTAGTCGTGTTATTTGGCTCACGCTCGATAACATTAGATTTTCTAGTGGCATTCCTACCACGTTTCTTTGATTTGTTTTTTGGCTTTTGGGCCATACGCCCTCCCGAGTTTCGTACTGGACAATCCCAGCACTTGCTCAACATCAAGAGGACTAGTAGAAAACAAACAATCTTTCGCAGACTCAGGTATTAACTTTCAAGCTCAACAACCGACTCTAATATCAGAGGTCGCTCCGCCATGCTGTACTCCCCCGTTACTGCGGGGAGTTAACCACGACACGCCGGTTAAGTCCTAAAAAGGACGTTTTCCTTAAAAATAAAAGAAAAACCCTGAGTTTTCTACACTCGTCAAAGTCTTCGAAAACCAACAGCTCAGACGAAACATCTGATACTCACATTGTAACATATATATATTATTTGATTCAATTTATTGTCAATATGTATCTCCGGCTTATGTTGAAACATAAGCGATCAATATTGAATTTATAAAGAAATCAAATAATTACAGAAAAATATTTTTTAAACAAAAATAATGCTTTTTTCTTTAAAACAACAAACTACAGGTAACACGAGCATCATTCAGTTTGTATAAACATCAAACAACTCAAAAGTTCGTCATTTCGGATCCGCTTCAGCATCGCACTTATGAACCTCCATGTAGATCTAGAAGGCAGATATAAATATGAGCATCAATAGGAAAATCGCCAACCATGCGCAATTCCAGCGTTGTATTGCAATTTTCATAAATAATCTACCAGCCGCATGGCAGACAGAAATGCTCCTGGTAGACGAGAAAATATACTCCGACATCTGCTTGATATCAATGACTCAACCCAGGATCTGCCAATCGTGCTCGCCCTTGGCTGGGTTGCTGAAAACGGGAAAGCAAGATTTAGAACGAAAGAGTGGAGCCACTTTCTACTACTCGGTTAGAAGTACGGATTTGACAAGTACAGCTTCTTAACTAGTGACTAGACAGAACCAATCACAGCCAGATCCGCCATCGTCGTTTTTTTTATATACAACGCGGTACTACCCAGTAATTTAAGCCCTTCCTCATTAACCTGACTTAGGCAAAGCCCCGGCTGAACAATAACAACGTTGAACCTGATAGGTGTTGTTCTAGAGCGTTCTTTCATAGCGGCTAAATCTTTTATAGTGCCCTTCAAAAAGCGTGAGTAGCCTCGGGATCGCCATCGTTCCTCTCGTCGCTTGATATGGTGATACAAATAGCTGAGATTAAGGTGCTTCCACCGTATGCTACGCTGCGCTTGTCCGCAAACTTCGTACAAGTCCTTTAATCTGGCCCCCGGCTGATCTAAACCGGAGAATTTGCAATGGATTAAGGTCAATAAAATACAATCATCAAGAATTTTCAATCCGACCAAATCAGCTGACTCACCCTTTCCATCATCGTTAATAACGACATCGTAACCTTCTTGTATTTCGCCGAACCAGCGCCACTGGATTGACGACTGATCACGCTGATATCCCATGGATTCCTTTCGAATATCCGTCCCTTGCCAGTCGAAAACAATAATATCGCCTCTATCATAAAGGCCTATATCTTGGCTCACATGGACAATATGAGCATTGTAAGAGAAAGATCCATCGGAGTAATGGATCATCACCGGATCAACGTCCATGTGCTCTGAGAGCAGTACAGGATCAGATTCGCCACGTTGTACGAAGACTTCAGGGCCAGATATCAGCTGATAGGCATAACCTTTTGGTGTTGCGTCTCCTAGAATACACAGTTTGTACTCGGACGTAACTTCATCTGTAGAAAAAATGAGTCGTACACTACCATCGTCAAACTTACCATCAGTCCTAACTTCCACGAGATATAAATGAGCTGATACAGGACCAAAGTGAAAGGTCACTTTATCCTCGAAAGCGGTCAGCAAATACTCGCCCCATTGCGCTGATATTGGATATTCCTTGTAAGGCTCAAGTAATGGTATAGGGCGCAAGAAGTTACGGGTCAAATTATTTGGATCTGGTTCCGAACTGAAAATCTTATCCCAAGCTCTCTTAACCCAGTCGCACCAATCAGCGATGCTACCGCCTTTTTGTGGCGACCAGACTTTACCTTTACGCTGTGAGCACCCCCAGATTACACGATTTCCCAACTCATACCCTAGTGCAGCGATGTTACTTAAGCTAGATTGGGACGCCTCAATCATGGACAACCCTTCGGTGACATTTGGGCCAAAGTATTGAGTAAAACTGATAGCGCCGATCTGGGCAGCTCCTAAATTTCTTGCTAGAGGGTATTCAATGCCATTAAAAACGTTGAAGACTTTCTCCCCACTGACAAGTTCACAATTATCGTTGCAGATAGAAGCGACGAGCCTTTCTACGCGAAACGCCTTATAGTCATTTGAAAAAACATATAAGGCCGATCTATCAGGATCCCAATGCGCAATTAAAATTTTATAATTTGTATCTTTTAGTTCTTTATAACGTCCCCAGCGAACAGCAGATGCTTCAATCGCCAGCACAACAAGCAAATTCTCATCATCTGCAATTGCATGCCAGGATTCTTCAAACTTGGGTAGCACTTCTTTGTATTTTTCCGGTTCCCAATAGTCGCACGA
This sequence comes from Advenella incenata, assembly GCF_004217095.1. Taxonomy (GTDB): domain Bacteria; phylum Pseudomonadota; class Gammaproteobacteria; order Burkholderiales; family Burkholderiaceae_B; genus Advenella; species Advenella incenata. The sequence goes on from NZ_SHKO01000005.1 coordinate 291,716, forward strand.
GGTTTTGAATAACATGGCTGAACAGCTAGGCTCAAGATTCCAAAGTGAAATTTGGTCATGTAAATCACCTTTTCTCTTCAATGAGTCTACCACCTCCTGCAACCTGACCTCCCTTGCAATTCTTCCTTCAGAAAGTCGCCTGAGAACGCTGTCCCAGTCTGCCCCGATTGAATAAAGATGTTGCAGCTCCCCTTCTACATCAGGATCTGCAATATTCATTACCACACTTGCCTGTCCGAGGTTTTGAGCTAGATTAACACGTGTAAATCGCCCAATGAACTGTAACGTTACGGCAAGGCTCTTGTGATGATCATGCAAGGCTGCTATTTTCAGATTCGGTAGATCATAGCCTTCACCTAACATATCTACACAAACTACGATCCTGGATTGTCGTGTCAAAAGTTTACCGAGACGACTGTTCACTTGCAATTTAGAATATCCAGAGTGCACCATGACAGGATTAAGATCTGGTGCAAGCCTCAGATAAATACCCGCGATTTCCTCTGCCCGACGTTTGCTACTGGTCCTTGCCATAAGCAAGTGATCCAGATCATTGCTCAAATCCATTCGCAATTGGCTTAACGCCTTATCGGCTATTGCGTGGTCCATCATGTCAGAATAATACTCCTCGACAGGCAATAGATTCACGTTCGTAAAATAGCCCGCTCGCTGTGCTTCCCCCATGGTGTAGTTATAGATAATCCTCCCACCAAGGGGTTTTTTATCATTTCTGAACGGGGTAGCCGTGAACTGCACGACACGCTTTTCTATGAAGCGTTTTCGAATAGCGTCCCAGGATGATGCCGATATATGGTGAGCCTCGTCAACAAACAAGTGGGTGCACGCGCCACACAGCGCATTCAATGCTTCTTCAGAACAGGCAGACAAGACGCTGGTCGTTGCAACCAAAACATTGGACACACCGGCTAACTGCTCAGCATGCTCAACAAACTGTATTCCTTTTTTAATAATGGCAACATTCGGTAGTGCAGTATTGTCCGGAACAACAGTTAACTCCGGCAAATACCCTAGCTCAATAAATTTTTTCGATATTTGCAACCGAAGGGAGTCAGAAGGGACTACGACCAATATTTTCACGCATCGCTGATATACCATGGTGGCAAGCATGGTTTCCGTTTTACCAGTTCCAGTGGGCAATACAACGGTTGCCGGTTCCACTTTCAAATCGGTAGCGAAATGGCCAGCGATGGCATGGAGAGCACCAAGTTGAGGCTTACGAAGGCCCGAAATATTGCGAGTTGAATCTTCCTCTTTAAATTGAAATTGATGACGCCATAGTTCATGAATTTCATCAGGCTCCGTGCTAAAAGCTTGTTCTGGAAACTGTTCCCAACTTAATTGAATGTTTTCATGCCAATTATCTAGGGTAAAAGGCATTTTGGCTTTGAGAGAAGCTGCGCCATCCGGGCATTTTCCTCTGGCATGAGGATCTTTCAAATAGATACTTTCGAAAGGCGACGGCAGCCCTGTAACAAGCTCGAAATATCCTTGAATTCCCGAGTTTCTGACTTGTGCTTCCAATGCAGTGGTTCTGAAAAAAAGCTTATGTACAACATTTCCACCGACTTTTCGAGTAGCCGCGCTCTTTGCCGGCAAAGTAAGTTGAATTCTTAGTGGGTCAAACAAATCCATTTGACCTTCTCCTCCCGTTTCTCGAAAATCCTTTTTGACCTAACGCAGAGAACATATTTTCACTCCTACTCTAACTGATAGCCGAGAGCCTAATTTGGAAATTACTTTCGAATTGCAAATTACCGAAATCGTAGTGAGCGACTTTTCGAATAACACTCTTTTTTCTCATTCAAGTAATCTCAAAAATCTAAGGTCCCTAGTCTAACTGCTCTTAGCTAAGAGTAGGCGTATCAACCTTGGACATTGGATTTCAGCGACATAGGGGCTACTCTCCTTATTGCCTATTTCCGATTCTTCGCAGGGGCAGGCTTGCTAGGAATCTTGATCGTTTCAACAATGGAACCCTTCTTATCTTTTTCAGCTTGTCTAACTGGCTTAAATTGACCAGTTTCTGCATCTCTTCCAATTTTTCTAGTTACCATAAATGTCTCCTTGGGATTGAACATTAAAATGAGCCGTCACGAGGGTCGTGATGCTTTTCACCAAAGAATGCCAAGAATATAAAAATAGGCACCATTGGTTTCTAAAAGTTACATAATATTCTTTTTTATTGATAAAGTCGATGTGCAGTGACCTAGGGTAATTACCAATTATCCTCTGCGAACCTTGAAGTAGATAAACGTAGCGAAAGTGAAATGCGCAGTAAACTTTGAGTGGGAGCACACGATTGGTCTCCACCTCCCTTTGGCAATTCACACGCGTCTCAATTTACAGAAGTTGACAATGGTGCATGGACGATAGGTGGGGTGCCATATCCGTAAAATTCACATCCAGCATCAAGCAAGAAAAAATATTTAGTATCCTTCCAAGGTGCATAGTTACTTATTTATTATTTTTCTTGGCCCTCGAAATTTCGAAATCTCGTGAGACACGACTTAACGATCAACGATGAATTTCTTATGACGAGCAAGTACTTTCTTCAGAGCTGGTGAAAGCTCTGGTGGGTTCATTAACGCACGAGCAAAAAATTCTTGTTGCTCTTTCGACAGATGCACAATTTTAGTCTCTTCAATTGCCTTTCGCGCAGCATCTTTCACGGCCCTAACAACAAACTCAGAAATCGGACTCCCCTGGAGCGCAGCTGCATACTTAATCCTCTCGTACAGATCAGATTCTATCTGCAGCTGAAGCCTAGCAGATTTAGATTTTGACATAATTGCACCCATAAAAAATGAGCCAGGTCTCCCTAACACTACCAATCAAAGCTTAAATTTGAGCTACCTGGCGCTGTGGAGAATCTATTCTTTCGGATATCGAGATTCAACACTACTCTGCAAGATAGATTCTTTGTTAGTATCTTCATCTCCTAAATCAATAACTAACTGTAGCAATTGGGCCACTTGTTTTGGCCGTTCAGCGGTGAGTGTCGCATATACTCTAAAAATATAAAATCCGGCCACCAAGATCGACGCAGCAATAAGTAAAATTAAAGCTTTTGGCTCGGCTATTCCAACCAAGGTCACGGCAACCCCAAGCAATGCAGGAAGCACCCCCCTACTCTGGATAGCACCGGAAAACGTTTGAACTCTGTTTTCAAGGACTAATACGTTACTCTCATACTGTACCAGTGAGAACTTCAAGTATGCTGTCGGAAATTTAATTAGCTTATTAATATAGACGGTATCCTGAACCGTAGACTTCGAATGTATCTCCAAAAGGTTACTGTAAATTGGTTTATTATATTTTTTAAAAGATACAAAAAATAGTACGGTTAGTGCCCAAGCCACAATCCCAAGACCCATTAAAACCCATCGAAAATATTCTTCACCAATTAGTGTTGCCAAAAAATCATGCTGCATATAGAGACTTACCGCTAGCACCAATCCCATCGCCAAAAATATCCATCCTCGGTCAGATTTTTTCTGTTTATCTCTATCTACCTGTACCAGGTATGACTTATTAGTCATTTCAGTCAAAATATCTATGATTTCCTTCAGTATAGATTCGTCAAATTTTTGCATTATCTTCCAAGCTTGAGTTATTAAAAATACAATATAGCCCGATATCCACTACATCACTGTATTCGTTGTTTCGATATTCATGACTCGATGACTTTCTAGCCCACTCCACTCTCTTCTTGTACATAAAAAGTTAAAATCAAGTATCGGGGCCTGCCCACGTGCCCAACCTCTCCAATGCCTCAATCTCCGTTTCAAGCGGTAATCGGCTCCTTGGGACAGGATGGGTTGAAACCCATTCTCTCTCGCCCATCTCCAAAAACCGTTCGATTGCTGCATCTATCGTTGGCTGATTTATTACTTCTTTGTCTACAACAATATGCAATCCAATACCATAGACATAGCTCCGATCTAGACTATAGGATTCAAAAATAGGTGGCGGATCATTATGAATAATGTCAGTTTCTAGTTTCCGGCACATCTCATGATATGTAAGTCCGCCAAATTTCCCAAAACGCATCTCTTCTCGCTTAGCACGAGAATAGCCCAACACTTCTCCTGTAGGCGACCATTGAGCTGGCACAAACTCTAAGTTAAAAACTTCCTCTTGTTCCTCTTCTGTCAGCATATCCGTCGCACGATTACGAGCCAAATCACTGACTTCATCCCAAAAAGCTTTACGAGCCGTTATGATTATGGCGTTCCAGATTGTTAGCTTATCCGTACCTAGAAAATAGAATGAAAATGACTGATTATAAATATCAGGACGGCCAGGCTCGTTTAACAAAACCCTGCTGGTAAAGCGCCCTCCATATTCGCTAATGCAGCGATCAATCTGTTTTTGAAGGCGAATTGCTTCAGCTTGTCTTTGTTCTAATGGAAATTCTAGAAACGGTTTAAATTTTTCATGTCTAATACGATTCATAACGATCTCCCAATGATTCTCACCATAGAAACAGAATATTGAATAAATAGAAATCTTTAGCACAGCAAGCCCTACGGCGTTAATCCTTACCTACGCTCCGAAGCCAATGCTTTTTCAAGCCAAAAGAATAGAGATCAAATAGCGCTCCAGAATTTTGAAGTGGCACTTTATTCAATGGCAAATCAACCAGATACGCCAATTCACGAGACTTTCTCAACCCGATTTTTTTTAATGCAAATTCATAATTTTTCCACATTTCAGAAACTGTATAGTCTCCTGAATCGTACAGCGACAAAACTAGGAATATTGGGAGATACTTTAGAGGAAAAGTATGATTGAAACCCTTCACTTTAAATGCACCTCTCAGACAAGCGCCGGTGATTTTATTCTGCAGATTTAAATACCTACCTAATCTCTTACTTTGAATCGTTGTGCCAGCCACTTCACTCAATGCTGTTCTACATTGGCTACAAAATTCCAGAATCATACCGTCGTCAACGCCATAATAACGTCTGTCCGAATTCTTCTTTATATTGACTCTGCGTCCGCAACTGTGGCAACTGTCGAGTAACTTAATTTTGTGCTGCGGGCAAATTTCAAAATGCTTCAATCGCCAAGTCCAGCGCCAATATGGAACCACATCAGTCTCCAAACATCGCGGGCAATACTTATAGTATCCTGTGCCACGATCAACATTTAAGAACAACCCAGTTAGATTTTGTTGTCGAACATGGAAAAATCTCATCGTAAGAAACAAAATCTGTTCTTTGGTCAACCTTGTTCCCCGGGTTATCTGCAATAAATCGCAGGGCCAAACATCTAAATCGTAATCGTCTTTTCTCTCTATGGATAAACCTTTCACCAACACTCTCGGATGAACAGAGTGCATTTGGCACAGTCTTGCTATATAAGAGGTAAGAGATTCCTCCAAGATTAGATTGGGTACAAATAGCAAATTTCGGCTAGTCATAGAACATATCTATTTGGAGATTATTTGTAATGGCATTGTGTATTTTTTCGAGTCTAGCTACCCTCTCGAATAGTAGAGATATTTTCTCCTTCTCAGCTTGGCTACTGTGAATACAAATATCTTCAACGTCTCTCATATGTATCGAGGCACTAACGAATAGGCCAGAGTTTTTCTCATACAGATCACTGATCCTCAAGAATGCACGCCGGACCACCTGCACCGCCTCGTTACTACTTAAAACTCTCGTCAACTTACCTGGTTTGAAATCGCTGATCGGCTCGATTCCTCTACTAATGCCGAGCGCGCGAATCAGCCTGAGCAAGATATCGAGCGATAGTCCAGCAAGAAACGAGTACGGAAACTCCTTTTCGAGCCTCATTCGAGCACCCGACAAGTGGCAAAAGACGGTTGAACTGAGCCACAGCTCGGCTTTACTAGCCAGCTCCAGATCGGAATCAGCCAAACTCTTCCCGCAGTTACACTCAAGCAAGTTTGGCCGGCGCCAGGTCAGTTTACGGAAACACTTCGGACAATGATCAAGCAGCCTAATACAATGACGGGGGCATGCAGTTACCAATGAAAGCTCCCAGACTGCTTGTGCAAATCCAGCCTCAAGTAAACATAGCGGACATACTTGAATCCAGCTTTTCCGTACGTGATACGGCCGAGTTAGAATGCAGTCTTTGAATACCGTGAAAACATGCCCCTTCTCCCGATAAGTTTTCGGTATCGCCTTCCCAACATCGATCGGATTACCGCCGAATAGATATGCGATTTTTCCTGCCGCTTCATTAGGCAGATACCGATGCCCAAGCGAAGCCATGCTCCGGGCAAGCTGGCTAAACTGTATCCCATTGGCCTCAGTCATTCGCAATGCATAACCATTCCCAGACTCATCGGGTTTCAGGTCATCTTGAATTGGCAACTGTCGCCCTAGCTCCTCATCAAGAAAAAGTTGCAAAGGGACTCTCCAGAGCGGATTCTGGCCCATATACCAACTCATAAGCACGTTGAATCAAAAAAATATCTGCTTTCTCCCTTTTTTCCGTGACGCCAAGAATCACAATATGCATAAGCAGATACTTAAGCAAACGTGGCGTACCATTGGTCGCTGTATAAAACTCCCTGGAGTAGTTTTCGTAAATACAAGAGAGATCGATTTTTTCACAACTATCCGCTAAACCCTTTAGAAACATAAGCCAATGCTTGTCATAACGAAATAATCCCAGCCTTACGGAGGTTGGAACTCTGGTTATTAGTTGAGGATCAATCCCTGCAAGTTGGTCGAGCATTTCAGTCCCTATAAGGACAATCGGCACCTCAGTCTCATTCATGAAACGCTTGACCCAATCCACTACGGCAGTAGAGATTTTTCCTTGCTGTAGAAAAATATGTTGAAATTCATCTAAAAAAACTAATTTGATGCCGAGGTCCTTAATCGAACGAAGCAAAATTAGATTAATTTGATTGTTTGTAGAAGAGCGCGTTCTTACGATTCCCGCATCGTACTGAAAATTGGATAGCAATTCATTCTGAATCTGTGCGACCGTTGGGCTTTCCTTTAGGGATGCATATATCACAGCAAGCCTGTCCTTTAGGATAGGTAGTCCAATAATATTTTTTTTCAAGCATTGAAATAGGAAGGTTTTTCCGGATCCAGCGGGAGCAATAATTCTCACTCCGGCAGGCGCGCCAGTTGAATTACCTATTTGCACGACATTCGAAATTAACGTTAATGCCTCATCAAACTTAGGATGACGTACCACCACTTCCCGCATAGCCTTGCCGGCCAATAGAGCGTCGTAACTATATTCCATGTTCATCCCTCCATGTCGTCTAGACGTACAATTGTTACGGAGGGAAGATCATCGAGAGTAAGTAACGGCATATCTTCAGGTATTCCGTTCGCAAGTGAGTCGATTTTTTCCGAAACAGTTTGTTTAGCTGGTTTTTTGAAATTGCTTTGTTCCTGAATGACTGCCATTTTTTTTGCTTCCCTGATGCTGAGTTTTCCGGCTTTGATCTTCGCCTGCCATCCCTTTTCCAATGCGTAAACTGCATCTTGATAATCCTCTAACCTCCTGGACCGTCTAACTTCTAATGCCCTACTCGTTCGAATGATGCGATGTGCAGTTAGAGAGAGTCCGTCCGCGTAGGATTCCTGCAATACCGGAACCCACAACCACGTTTTTTCTAGAGGTTCTTGAACCCACATCCCACCTAAGTTCGCAGGGTCTAACCGCGCATCTACATCGAATTTTGGGCCATACCTTTTGGCCATTTCGGCCAATTCGCGACTGCGGTAATCTAAATAGAATTTCTCAATCCCTGCGTGGCTAACTTTTACTCTGGTAGGAATCGCAGCAAAAATATCCAACGCCCTCAAATTGTCATTAAAAATCGGAGCGGGAACTTTCTTAAGGCCTTCCTTCATCCTATCGAACGGGCAGTCTTGCGTACGATCTGAAATTTTGAATGGATAAATATCCACAACCCATTTTATTAACGCGGAATGCAAGTCTTCAAAAGCGACGCAAGCCGTCTTCTTAGGGTCAATGGGTTTATGAACTCCCTGAATCAACTCGGATCTTCCATAACGCGGAAGTGTATTGACGACAGATAACATAGACCGCTCCACCCCCGGTTTAAACCACGGTTTTCTGACCGGAGATCGCTCAACGTCAAATCCCATTTGCAATGCAATGGCATTAGCGTCAGCTGCATGAAATTCACTAGCATTATCAGTCAACATTGTTTGCCATAAACCTGGAGTGATCCACTCGTACTTCAGCCCTAGCTCAGCCATGATTTTATTTTTAGGTGTTAACGCAAATTTGATTGCTTTAACTACTCGAGCAACAGTCGTGCCTTCAAAGGATATAACTAGACTAAGAATGTATGCAGTATAAGAATCGATGATGATGGTGATGATTGGCTTTCCAAGCACAATTCCTGTCCTAGAATCAATTACATAAATGGACAGTTCAGTATGATCAATTTCTACCACTTGCAGCGGATACTCTGCGTTTGTTCCACCAATGGAATGGCGCCATTTTGCGGCGGCAAAAGCGGATCCCTTGCGGATCTTATCGCGCTCGTACGGCGAGATTTGCCTAATTACCTTTTTTACCGTCGATATACTCACATATGCGTCTTCTCCAAACCGCGATCGCATCTCCGAAGATAAAAAATTGTACGTGTCTTCGACACTCTTCCCGTTTCTTTGTAAATAGTATCGTTTTATGAATTCATAGATTAAGTCTAACTTTTCCTGCCCGATTCTTTCTCCAATCTTTCGATTCATTCGTGACTTTGGCAAGAGACTACGATTATCGCATCCACTCTGGTTGTACGCACGTAGCCAATACGCGACCGTCGACGAACCTGGAGGTGTTTTATCCCCGGTTTCAGCAGCAACAGAGGCTATCGCCCTCCTAATCTGTCTTATGCAACCTTGCGTTACGCCCTCTTTCTTACAACGATGAACATAATAAATTTTGCGTTCGTAATTTGCTTTTTCTTTTTCAGATAATCGAGCAGTGTCTATGATTACATGTATGCTGGATGGCGTTTTCGGCAATTTCACTGATACGGTATTACAAGCGTGACTTCCTCCTTGGACAATAAGTTCTTTACTCTCAATCTTCTCCAGTAGCTCGTCTAGTGAAATTTTTTCAATCAACCCCGTTTCCGCATTTTCAAGCTGTATCAAATTATCAGGAAGCATGCGCTGAAACTTCAACAGCTGCTTACCTCGCTGCAACGCCAATCCATCTTTCAATTGAAATTTCGCCATTTTCCTGTCCTTTCTCGTCGAGAATTAATCCATTTTCATTACAAGCGTCAATTTGTAGGTAACGATGACCAATTAGGTAATAGATGAGTTCTATTGGAATACCTAACCTTCTGACGATTTCATTGATTGGAGCGGGAAGGCGTAAGGAATGAATTTTTTCTATTACCTCTGCTATTGCAGATGAGGAGTAGTAGGATTGGGAATATCGATGGACTAAGCCGGCAAATTGTTTGCGCGGTTCAATTTGTTGATCCGTCGTGAGTATAAATTTCATGCCGATCTGATCGAATTCATGTTTTGCGGCTGGAAGTTTTTCTGCGTACTTATCAACAAACACTGATGATTTGACCTCGACAATATACTTATTTTCATTCTTGTCTAATAGAAAATAATCAGGCGTATACCCACCGAATCCAGGTATCTCGATTTGTGTTGGCTGGGCGACAATTCGCCTGATGGAGGGGTGTAACAAAGCGATGCGAACAAAATCGCGCTCAAGGCGACTTTCGTATTCAATCGGCTCAGGCTGAACGTAGGTACAAACCACATAACCCACTCGCCGATGCGGCGAGCGATGGACGAGTTTTCGAACTTGTTTCATAAAATTCTCTCTAATTAAAGACGTGACTATCCAGCTTGACACCATCAATAAAAAGAGAGATACTTTACCTGTGAGAGCAATACCTCCTCACTATGAGGATGACAAGACCGGCGCTTCTTAGAAGTTGTCCGGTTTTTTCATTTACATTTCATTTCTCCTTTATCCTACGATCGCCTTTGGCAATTTGGCTCTCTAGCCATGCAGATACTGAAGCGGTCCGAACATACCTTCCCTTCCGTCCATCAAGCTCGATTTCCCGAAAAGGCAATAGACCCTTACTTCGTGCCTTTCTATATGCAGATGCGGATGTATAGCTGACTACTTTCCATACCTTTGTTGAATGAATAAAGTAGCCATATTGTTCCAACAGATTTTCATAGATACTTTCGCGTTTATCATCCATCATCAGGCCCTTACATTCGTCTCTCGCCACATTTCACACTTTAAACAGTAGCGTATCCAATTATTGGAACTTGTGACACCGTCCTTTTTTTCGCCGAATTTTGGTTCCAAATGATAATTTAATTAATATAATCAGAAACTTGTGAAATTCTGAACTAGAAAAATCTTTAGTCATGAAAAAAATCGATACAAATCACATTCTCAAACAAGTAGCTCGGTTTTGGTGCCATGAATTAATGATCAAGACTAATTGCAAGAATTCTTCTCAATTAGAAAAAGTATTGGATGATATTTTTGATTCGCCATCGGAGCGTTCATCGAATATCTACTACAAATACTGGATGGCATTGCGATCCCCCCGTCCAGATATAATCGCCCGATGTGAAAAGAAAATTCGCGATAGCGCTTGGTTAATGAACAATCTTTTATGGACAGTCATCAATCTAGAATCGCTAGACAACAATTTAGCTCGTCTTTTTCTGTCGCAGCTAGATACACGTTATCTAAACAATGTAGGCAAAGATTGGTATCGGTCGACTAACTTGTATCGTGATTCCTTCACCGACAAGATCCTGAGATTAACCACTTTAGATTCACTTGCAGTCTTAGTCATACTGGTCAAGTTGGCACATCAAAATGGCGATCAAATAAATGAGGTACGGATCGCGAAACAGTTATATCGTGGTTTATTAATAATCGGCGCTCAATTTACAGAGAAAAACTTCATTTTGGAATCTTTCTTTTCCCTATTTGATGAATTCCTATTTAAACGAATAAATTGGGGAGACAGAAAACCAATAATGGATTTTCCGTTTTACCGTTTTGGTGTCCGATATTTAAATAGCCTATACCCAATAAAAGAGAATCTAGGACTTACGTTAGTTGATAAGACAGATAAGCAATACATTTTAGATCGATGTCATTGCCTGTTGCCAGGCTTACTGAATCTACGCAACCTGGCAAATATAGAATCACTTAATTTTATGTTAATGCCTAAGGATATCGAATATCGAAAGTTATCTGACTATGATAATCTCGACGACCATATCGGAGTTTGGGTAACGGATTTAACAGCAATGAACTATCCTTTTGAGGATAACTCAATGTCATATTATAGAAATCGATACCTACATGCAAAATTTCTTGATCTTTATTTCTCCTAGTCAACCATGTTTAAAAAGCCCTTAAAATTTATCCCAGATTTCCCAAGGCTGACTCTGCTAATCCATTGGCATGTGTTTGAACCTGTAGTTTGGCCCATTGCTGGGATCGAGCCGCCCGGTAATACCCTATTTTTAATGGGTCGTTAAGTGTAGAGTATTAAGCAACCAAACTCATTTTTTGTATAGATGTTACCCCACCTAAGGCCCTATTGAGCCGTTCGTGATTGTATGTCCATATTCAACGCGTTGCAAAGGCATGGAGATTACTGACTGACTCAAGCAGATGGTGTGCTGGCCAGACGATCGCGCAAGTGTACTCAATTACCGTAAGCGTTCGGGGAACACATATTGACACGGCCGCGTTAACGGCCGTTGTCTTTTAGTGGGTAGATTCAGGCGTCCAGTTGTGCGGTAACAGTTC
>NZ_SHKO01000006.1 GCF_004217095.1 Advenella incenata
TACACAGCACAAGGGTACGCACCGATTAACCCGTGTTCTCGCTTCGCTGCGAGCCGCGCCAGTTAATCGGTGCCGCTGCGCGCCCTTGCCCTGCTTCGCGTTCTGTCTTTTCTATGCGTCAAGGCGGCTCCGAAAAGCATAACGATAGAACAGTAAATCAACGAAAAGGACGAAATCATGAATACAGCAGAAACACACGACCTGATTACCTCAAATGAAAACTTGGGTGTTCCCCCCAAACCCTCCAAGGCCCACCAAACAGCATGTGATTTAAACCCTCTTTCTCAACCACAGGAGATCCACAGCATGAACACTTATGAACAGAAACAAGCCGAGCGTAAAGAACGGTACGAGCAACTTGCCCAAAAAGCAGAATCAGATTCACTAGCCACACTAGACCGCGCGCGCGAAATGTCTAGCTGGATTCCACCGGGACAGCCTATTTTGATCGGACACCACAGTGAAAATCGTGATCGTCGTTTCCGGGAAAAAATTCATAACACCTATGGAAAGGCTTTTAAAGAATCTGAAAAAGCCGAATATTTCGCACGTAAGGCCGCATCGGTCGGAACTGGTGGTATTTCAAGTGATGATCCGCAAGCCATTGAAAAAATCAAAGCAGAGATTGAACATCTGCGTAACGCCCAGGATCAAATGAAAAAAATCAATGCCGTGATTCGTAGTCGTCGCGGTGATGAAGATGCACAACTTGACGGATTACTTGCATTAGGTTTTCTGACAAATGAGCAAGCCAAAGAGATTCTAACCCCTGATTGCATGGGCACCATCGGCTTTGCCCGGTTCTCCCTGAGCAATAACAACGCCAACATAAACCGCCTTGAGAAACGTATTAAACATATCGAAGCGGTACGCCAGCGGGCACCAGTGGAGATTAAGACAGATAACTACGAATATCGGGAGGACGGCGACGAAAATCGAGTGATGTTTATCTTTGGTGGGAAACCTGATGATGCTACACGCACCGTTTTAAAAAAGAACGCTTTTAAATGGTCGCCCCGGCGCAATGCCTGGGTGCGGCATTTAAACAATGCAGGTATTTGGGCTGCTGGACAAGTTCGTAAAGCACTAGACGCCCAGTAAACCATCCTGGCCGGGAAATTCCCGGCCTACTCTGGAGAAACCCAATGAACACCAATGAAACAGATAAAATCGATGTACTTAAAAAGCGGATCGATAATTTTGTAGCTGATGCCGCGAAGATTCAAGCCGAGCTGGTCAAGGCCAGGGATGAAATGAGGGTGAATTTAGAACTGGTGAACTCAGAGAAATGCAATAGCCAGGAAGACGAAAAGCTGCGGACTCATATCTTTGAACTGGACGATATTATTATTGATTTTGATAGTCTCATAGATAATCATTTTGACCAGAAAATTGCCGCTATTAAATATTAATGGCTGCCTATTTTTATATTTTGAATTTGAACATTAACAGGTAATGTATATGCATTCTTTTTTTTCCAGAGTAGATCAAATTAGTATAGGCATTGCGCTTTCCGTTGGTGTAATTATGGGGGTTTACTATAAAGGCTGGACTCTATTTTTGGTTTTGTTAGCTGCGTTGATAGTGGTAAATGTAGTTGGAAAACTTCTAAATTCCAAGGCTGGCAAATTTAATTGGCGCTATTATATTATCCCGGTCGTCATGATGATTGTGGTTGCGATTGGTAGCTTTATCATGTCCATTCAGGAGGCAACGGCCACTGACTATATGACAATAAAGGACAATTTGCAGTGGTCTGATGCTGAAGTAAAGAATTCAGTAAAAGCAGCTCTATCAGACGGGAAACTCACCCACAGCGAGTATTTAGATTTATTTGGACTTATGTTTAAAAACAATAAGATGGTTTTAAAAATGGCGCAGTCAGAAAATCTTAGTGAGGAACGCGAAAAATTGATACAAGCTGTAGACGCACTCAATTAGATGCCTTGATTGACTATGCTCTAACGGTTAAAACTTCATCCCAGGACGTTGTATAACTTTGAGTTTTGCGCTCTTGTCTCATAAACCATTGTTCTTTGTTATGGATACCCGCGCTGGCAGCTTTGACTGTCCCTCGTCCGAATCGCTTGTTAAGTACGTCTACCGTTTCCATTAATGCCCTGCTTTCTTCTACTGATTCAGCCTCGCTAAAAAGATCGCCTTGGATCTTTAGCGCTGGCTCAATGTCAAATAGCATTACCCCCGCTTTTGAATAATTAAAGCCAGGACGAAATATTTTATTCAGGCAGGACAATGCAGTATGAATCATCGCCGCAGTGTCTGAAGTTGCACCCGAAGGGAAATAAGCAATCAGACTATTGGAATATTGTTTGTCTTTTCTAAATGGGCTTGTCCTGATAAATACTTGTATACCGCCAGCAATTGATTCTTGCGCTCGTAATTTTTTCGCTGCAATGGCGGTAAATTCTGATATTGCCTCGGCTAATTGGGATTGTGTAGTGACAAGTGAGCCAAAGGAACGGGAAGTAATTATTTGCTTTTTGGGCGTCGTGTCCGGCTCTAGCTCGATGCGCGAAATACCGCGTAGCTCCTGAATGGTTTTCCCCAGGACAATAGAAAATTCATGCCGTGCTACTTCCGGATCTAGTTTAGCGAGATCCAGCACAGTATGAATACCCATTTGGTACAGTCGTTTTGATATCTGGCGCCCTACCCCCCAAACCTCCTTTACATCAATATGGCGCATCTCATGGGCTAGTTCTTGGCGTGTTAACGAGGTTAAGTCACAGACGCCGTTCCACCGATTTTGTTTTTTGGCTAAGTGGTTAGCGAATTTCGCCAAAGTACGAGTTGGCCCACTTCCCACGCATGTGGGAATCCCAACGTTTCGCATGACATCAGCGCGAATCTGTTGACCATATTTTGTTAAATCATCACCAAAATTTGAGAGCGTCAAAAAACATTCATCCACGGAATACACCAGTTGATCAGCCGAAAATCGACCTATGATTTCCATCATTCTGTCTGAGAGGTCTTGATATAACGGGAAATTTGCGGAAAGCCCTATAAGCCCTGCTGAGTCAACTAAATGTTTTATTTTGAACCATGGATCACCCATTGCAATGCCTAACGCTTTTGCTTCATCGCTGCGAGCGATGGCGCAGCCGTCGTTGGATGACAAAACAATAACGGGCTTGCCTTTAAGGGATGGTCGAAATACACGTTCACAGCTCACGTAAAACGCATTGCCGTCAATCAGCAGAAATATCATAGTGTGGACTTGATAATATAGGTGACGACTCCCCATATCGCCCACTCCTGGCCCTGGACAGGAACGATATCTGGATAGGTGACATTTTCTGCTCGTAGTTTGATAATGCCATTTTTTTTAAAGAGCCGCTTCACCGTAACATCGCCATTAATTTCAGCGATCACAATATGGTTATGCCTGGGCTCGATCGAGCGATCGACAATGACATGATCCCCATCGTCAATGCCTGCATCTTTCATGCTGAATCCTTTGATGCACATGAAATAGGTGCTGACCGGATTCTTAACAAGAATATCCCCTATGTTTATTCTGTTTACGGCCAAATCCGCAGCTGGCGAGGGGAAGCCTGCCGGCGTCTTACTCAAAACCTGTTGTATGGCCGGGGCTTCAGCCTCAATAAGTTGGCAGTCGATTATCATAATAAATACCACTGTATAAACATACAGTATTTTATACCTCAAAATTTAGTTTGGCACGGTAAAGAATTGCGGCCGTAACAAATGAGGCGATACCCGGGCATGTTGCGTTTTTTGCAACTTTTTGGTATGATGATTACATCAGCGTATGAACGGAAGCCGAAAGGCGCGTTGACCCACCGGAAACGGTCTCAGCCCATGTGCGGAGATATTCAAGAGGTTCCGATTAGTTTCAAAAAAGCCCCATACTTTGTATGGGGCTTTTCCTTTATGGGGCCGGTCTTGTTGCTTTACCCTGTAGAACGTTGTTTAAAATCACAAAAAAATTAATTTTTTTATTCCGCCTTCCTGCTGGCTTATTTGTGTATTCCCTGTCGCGAGGATAGGCAGTAATTACAAATATCTGAAGTTTGCTATCCCTGCCTGCTGGCTTAGAAACCGAAAAATATATCTCATAATCTTCGACAACCCCTTGTTCATTTATATGTTTAATTGAGAAGTAGGTGCTGTGATTTGTATGAAAACACGCTGACATAGGCAATTGTTCAACAATCGTTTTTAGACTCTTGGACAATTCATAGCGTCTAGTATCAAATATTCTTGTTTCTTTAGCGTCACTATAAGCATATGGGGTCTTTGTAGACTCTCCTGATTCCGGTCCCCGAGTGAAGCAATGCAAGCTGAAAGAAATTTCAACGACATATTTTCTTTCAGGGTTATCCCCCTTAGCTGGCTGAACATAGGTATGCACATATTTATCTAAGTGGGTTAGCTCATATGTTTGCTCTGCGAGGCAGAACGGTCGCCAGCTATTCATTCTAGAAATTGATGGTTAAGGGAAAACAGGATTCTACAATTTTTATCACATAAGACATGCAGGAACTGCAGGCTATAGCGTAAACCAGATGTCTAAAAAACCACCGTTTTAAAGACCTGTTGGCCAACCTGCCCTAGCCCGTCAATATTTACGCCTTTTTGTCTTTTTTCTTATCTATAAATCTATGTATATTAATGGTATAGTTTTATATGTTTATAGACGTTGGGTTATTTCTTTATGGATGATGCTAACAAAAACTTTGGGGCTGGCAGCAGCCAGGCGCAAAACAGCGGCACTCAGCAGAGTGACGAACTTCTTTTATTGAATGAACGCGATGAAAAGATTCACGCCTGGTTGACCAGCGCAACTACACCAGGCCAGATACAGGCAGCGATTGCGAAACTCAATGGCAAGAAGCCCTATATTTCTAATATCTGCAAAATTTTAAAAATTGATCCGCCTGCAGATATTTTCGTGACACCCAAAACAGAGGTACATAAGAAAGTGGCAGAGATACGGGCCATTCTGAATAAGGGCAATAAATGAAAATTGGATATGCGCGTGTTTCAACGCAGGAACAAAACCTTGATATGCAGATTAGGGCTTTAGAAGAGGTAGGTTGTTCCAAGATATACACCGAGCAACAAAGTGCCAGGAAAGACAGGCCAGAGCTTGCAAAGGCCATCGAGCATTTGCGCGAAGGCGATATTTTTGTTGTGTGGAAAATTGACCGCCTGGGAAGATCAGTTAAGGAGCTGGTGACGCTTCTACAAGAATTTGAAAGCCGGAAAATTGATATTGTTTTTATCAAAGATGGCATTGATACCAGTACATCGACCGGCAGATTTTTATTCACCATTATTTCTGCATTTGCAGAACTGGAATTAAACATCATCCGCGAACGCACCATGGAGGGCTTAAAAGCGGCCCGAGCGCGGGGGAAAAACGGTGGGCGACCCAAAGCATTAACTAAATCTCAAATCCAGCAGTTACGCGCTATGCACGCTGATAAAAGCATTCCAGTAAAGGACATTCAGAATGCATTAGGCATTAGTCGCGCCACAGTGTATAAATATTTAAAAATGGATTCAACACAATGAAAAGTCTCTTAGCAAGCGCAAGTTTAGCCATTTTGGTTATGTCTTACCTGCCTGCGGCCAGCGCCGATATGTTGGTATGTGATCTACATTTTTCTAATGGTCAATCACTCAAATCTGTGCCTGTTGCTACAACCTTGCCTCAAATGGAAAAAGGACTGTCACAACGTAAAGATATTGGGCCTGGGATGCTGTTTGCATGGCCGCAAGCAGAACTCCGCACATTTTGGATGCGTGATACCTGGGTTCCCCTTTCTATTGGTTTTTTTGACGAAGCCGGGAAATTATTTAAGATCGAGGACATGCAGCCCAATTCTGATACACATCATGAGTCAGGCTTGCCTGCCCGTTATGCGTTGGAACTCGCAGCCGGACAATACCCAATCGTTGGGCTAAGACCGGGCGATTTTTTATCGGTTGGAGAGTGTAAAAAATAACTTGTAGCGCGTAAAGCATCATGCTACAATTAATTTAATCCTGTATTGCTTAGGAATCCGGTTTTCAATGATCATTTCTTTCAAACACAAAGGTTTAGAAGTCCTTTATAAAACCGGTTCAGCAAAGGGAGTTTTACCGACTCATGCGCCCAGGCTCAAGCTACTACTAGCTGCCCTGGACGCGGCAAGAACGCCGGAAAGCCTAAATTTGCCAAGTATGCGTTTGCATATGCTCAAAGGCAATTACAAAGGTTTTTATTCAATCACAGTAAGCGGCAATTGGCGGCTTATTTTTAGATTTGTCGATGCAAATGTTGAATTAGTGAATTATTTGGACTATCACTAAAAAGGTACACATTATGATGAAAGATCACCCACACCCTGGCGAACTGATTAGAGCTGACGTTATTGATCATTCCGGCCTGGACGTCACTGAGGCTGCAGCACGTCTTGGCGTCTCCAGAACTACCCTATCGCGCCTGTTAAACGGTCATATTGGGATCAGCCCTGAAATGGCGCTGCGTCTCGAAAGAGCGGGTCTAAGCAATGCTCGCTTTTGGATGGACTTGCAAACTAATTATGAACTTTCCAGAATCATGAGCAAGGATATCGGGAAAGTATCTTCGCTGGTGAATTGAGTTTAGACGCTTTCAATATTTAGGGTAAATGCAATGAGACGACAGCAAACAAAACGATCCGATTCTGAGCTTCATGAGAAATCACTAGCTATCCAGCGGAAAAATTATTTGCAAGCCAAAGGCATTGACCCGGATGGCAACACGCAGTTAGCCATTCAATTTCCGGAAATTATCGGAAACCGCACCGACCTGCGCCATATTCCGAATGACTATTGCAGAAGTTCTTTATTTACTGCAAGGAACAATAATCAGCCAAGAAAGAACCTGCTGCGCAATCGGCTGTTTCATCTTCATGATGTTGAAATCCTTTATACAGGCTCAGAACTACGGGCTGTAGACGATGAATTAGTATGGATGCAACTGGTTCATTATGCCAAGGATACCGACTTTGGCAGCACCTTTGAATTTGATTTGACGGATCTATTACGCGATTTAAATTGGCCTCGCAGCGGGGACGGTTATTCGCGCTTGCGCGAATGCATTAGCCGTCTTCGCGCTACTGAAATCCTGATTACTAATAAAAAAGCCTATGGTGTCAGTGGATCGTTCAGTTTGATCGAGTACGATAGTTTGAACGATAACAACGGCGATCAAATGACCTATTTCGTTCGCATGAATCAGAAAATAATGCTGCTATTCGCAGGCAATCTTTTTACTTCCCACAATTGGGAAATCTATAAAAAGTTGAGCCCGGCAACCCGCCGCCTGGCCGACTACGTTAACTCGCATAGAACGCCCTTGCCGTTAAGCGTAAGCAATTTTGCTAACCTGTGCGGCATCGAGATTAAATCGCCTACACGCACCCGCCAGTGGGCAAAACAGAAGTGTGAGGAACTTAAAAAAATAGGCATTGTTGAGGATATTTTTGTTGAAAATGACTCTATTCATTTTCGCAGGCGTACCTCAAAAATCGATAGTTGAGGAAGTAAACGATTCTGTAAACGGCCATTCTTACCACATCGAAGATTGCTTTTACTGAGCTGGATATAATTGCGATTTTTGGGGTATATCCGCTGATTCTGCGACTTCTGAGGTACGGTTATCCACAGAGGCGCGACTTTTGAGGTACGTTTTTATATTCTGTGCGACTTTTGAGGTACGGTAAAACGGCAATGTGTACCCCAAAAATCGCATTTTTGGGCTTTTGTGGTTTCTTAGCGTGAATGTTTTCCACAATTTCTATATTTTTGATTGTGATATTGGCCCGAAATTCATGAATTTGCGACTTCTGAGGTACGATTTGCGATCTTTGAGGTACGAGTTATCCACACTGCTGCGACTTTTGAGGTATAAAACCGCGACTTTTGAGGTACGTTTTTGCGACTTTTGAGGTATCAAGTTTGGGGTATTTAATAATTAAATCAACAGATTACGCAGCCCCTAACCTTATATAACCTATATAACCATAGACCGCGAAAATTTGCGACGTTTGAGGTATGGCAGAAACCCTTTCGCCTAACCCTCCGGTCGCCAAGGCTCCCTTCGCCCTTTGCTTCGCAAAGCCTTTTAATTCAAGTCCCGCTAAAGCGGGAAATATGAACCCTCACCCCAACACTGAGCTGCGCTGGTAGCAACAAATAAACATGAAAGGCTATGGCCGCGGGAACCGTGCCGGTTCCCCTGTCCTCCTTTCGCTTCGCTACAGTCGCGGCCTCGACCCCTTATGTGAAAACCTGCGGTTTTCCCCGCAAGCGGCACCCCTTTCCCTTCGGTTCTGCAATAAGAGGGGCATACGACAGGTTTAAAAGTGTCGTCTCGTTTGTGTAGCGGGCTTGTGTGGGCTTTTTTTTGAAGTCTGAAGGGTAAGGTATGTAAAGCAAATTATCTTCAAACGTCATGATTAAGTTTGAAGTACGATTTTATCAAGAGATCACAGCGGTTTAAATATTCAATAAATGAGTATATTAATTTACAAAACAGTTTACTTTTAAGTTTACTTTTGCTATAATTTAAACAAGTTCTAAGGGAAACTTTTTAAGCAGGAGTCAAACATGAGCAAAGACAACTACTCTTTCAGTTCGAATAAATTTGTTGGGCCACCGGCTCCTTTTAGCTATGTCGCTGTTTCATGTGCACAGACTATTGCTAAAGTCGGAATTTTCATTTTCATTGCTACAGTTGTGATCTTATCAATAGTTGAGTTTGGGCCTGGTATAGCTAATTTTTTAGCAAATACATATTCAGAATTTTTAAATTTTGTTGGTTCTGGCGGGTATGTTTGGATTTGCTTCTGTCTGGGCTTATTTGCTGCTTCTGTATTTTTCTGGGGTATATGCGTTGGCAATAAATTAAGTTGGGAGTTACCAATTTTACCGTCTATTTGTATTGGTCTGGTTTGTATATTCTGCTGGCTTTTGTGCGCACTAGCCGTCTCTGAAGTATTGGGAGCATTTAAAGTCTTATCCGAGCCCACACCTTTTACCACTGCTGTTTTTATATTAATTTGGTTGCCTGGAGTCTGCGGTTTTACTATGTTATTGGCCCAGTTTATTGATATTTTCACCCAACCAATATTCAAGGTTTAGGAGCAATACAATGAACTGGAATCAACGATATTTGAAAATTTTTCTAGCACTGGCGATGATCATTGGTGCTTATCAACTAATGATGTTTATAGCTGCAGAACCTGATGAAAATGAAGTATCAGCGGGGGGTACAGAAGTTAACCTAACTTTTGTTTATATTGTCTTAAGCATACTTATTGCGGCATTGTATTTTGCGGCTAATTATTTATCTAAGTGTTATGACGGTGAAGTGCCGAAGGTTGTAGATAACTTAATATTTGGGATTGTGGTCATTTTTGGTTTTCCGGCAATAGCTGTGGCCTTTATTTATAATTCAACGACCGTTACGGAAATTAAAAGCGTGGGTCAGATTCGGAAATTGACATTTCAAGCAGAAACGTTCTTTGAATCGCGTACTACTATGGTTGAAACTACAAAGGGTTTCTATATAGTTGCGGGATATCCACCCGGGCGCCCAGGTCAGGAAGTTGAGATAAGAAGCAATAAAAAGAAGGACGAATTCATGTGTTCAGCGGGAGAAAAGGATTTGTTGAGCTGCTCCAAGGTAATTAAAAGTTATTGATATTGTTTAAAATCAATCAATCAATCAATCGCATTTTTGTAGAAAACTGAATTTCAATGAATCAAAAACCTAATGGTGAGCCTCCTAAGTCGCTCAAACAACAGGAAAAAGAACATCAAGAGAAGCTAGATTCCATGACCCCTGAAGAACGCGAGGGATTTGACAAGGTTTTAGCAACTTTAGATGATATATATAAATCAGAACATCCAATTTTTCATTGGCTGCATAAACATATTAATCAAATTTGTCTAACCTCAATGATTGCTGGGGCGATTGTTGGCATTATCGGAATTCTGAATGACAGTAAGGTATTGACGTTTTCTGGTCTTGGCTTTGCAATATTTGTAATAGCATTTTGGTTTATGGTTAGAGAAGATTAACCTTCTGCAAATACGAGGGATTTGGACATGAGTACACAGAGGGCATTAGAAAAATCGCACTGGCATTCGGCAGTATCCAGTTCTATATGTGTTATTGCTTCAATCGCAACTTTTATAATGTCTTTTTGGGCCGAATCTTTGGAACAAGAAATAGGGTTTGGTAGATCTATTCTTGGATATAACAGGGATTGGCTTGTACATGGACGTTGGTATTTTTTTGCTGCGATTGTAGTATTCACCTTATTTGCAATTCTTTCTTTCATGAAGTATAAAAAATACCAGCCTATAAGCCATGCAAAATTTAAGTGAAAGACTCCGCTATGCAATGCAACACGCCGATATTTCTCAGTCTGATTTAGCTAGAAAAACTGGCGCTAAAAGGTCATCAGTTAGCAATTGGGCCAGCGGCAAAACAAAAAATTTGAAAGGGAAAAATTTAGTTTTAGCGGCTGAGCTGCTTTGCGTGAAAAGTGAATGGCTGGCGACTGGTCAAGGCCCAATGAAAGACAGCTGGCCGTTCGTTGATTTTTCTATTGCAGAACTAAAACAGCTACCTGAAACCGCTATAGAGGAAATTTCTGAATATATCGTAATGAAAATTGAGAAGCAAAAGAAATTGGCAGTTTTATCCTAACGGGGCTCTTTGTAAAATGAATGTATTTAAAACGAAATTAGCTCGAAAACTAGTACCATCGGCACTATTAACCTTCCTTGGCATAGCAATAATGGCATATGGACTTCTTTATTTTGAACCAGCTATTGGTTTTGTTGGGAATATTGTGTTCGTGCTGAGCGTTTTCTCTGGTATTTTCATCTGGGCATTTAATGATAGTGCTAAACAAAATTCTTGATCGACTACATGCCGTCTGTCCTGGCTCGTATCGACTCGATGAAGCCGAGGTAATTCACCTTCATGGGCAATACGTGCTTGACATTGACGAAGATAGCGCGCTGCCAACAGTATCACTTGATGAACGAATGGAAGTTGGTGGCAATGTAACGATTGCCGATTGGATAGTTGACAACGAAGCCGTTCTTGATGAAATCGTAGCGGCTGTAGTGGATTTGAAAAACGATAGTTAATTTAGTGCCTGGTTAACGGAACCACGTTGATGATGATTTCAACTGCAATCAGATCCCTTGTTCCATTGCTTTTGCCAAGCTCAACAAAGGGCACTGGCCCTATTGCCTCCGTCTCGATGTAAACAATACGTATAAATTTTCTTATTTTACGAGCGGCAGGTATTGTTTCTGCAAAAGGGGATAGCCATGTTTTGGTATGAAATTCATACATTGTGCCTGGCACAAGGTCATCCAGTTCTGTCATATACATTTGAATCCAAAATCTAAAGCGAAATAAAGGCCCTAGGGGCCTTTATTTGTATTCCAAGGGTTACCGCTGTTTCTCTGCTTCTCTGGCCGCTGGTGGCCGTTCTTGGGCTTTCTCATGGCCTTTTTCCCTGCTGACATCTTTTTTAAACTTCTCGATGTTTTCTAAGAATAATTTTCGAGATTGTTCATTTGTAATGTTCTTTTCAGCCCATTTTTCAGCGTCTTTGCTATAACGCTCTACTCTGGCCTGCTCAGGGTTCATGAGTCGGGTAGAGCCGCGCTCATTGTCATATTTAATGGAAATAGTCGTTTTAGGCTTAATTTCGTTACGATCAAACCTATCTCCTATTTCTTTGCCTTTATCCAGTTTTGACAGATCATGAGCAATAGCAGTCCGATAGCCGACCTGTTGAATCAAGTGGCTATCGGTCATCAACAGAATCCGTCCAGTGTAGTCGCTATTACGTTTCGGTAAATGTACATAGCCCTGCCCTTCTCGCATAACTGCTTCACGTGCTGTTTCAAAATCAGGCTTAGGAAGTAGATCGCCGATGGTTTTGCGTTCTTCATTAGACATAATTTAAATTCCTATCGAGGTAATTAATCAACACCCGTATCGTGGGCAGAGTCCGGACTGTTTCGGCATTTAAGCATTTGGGTCTAACGTTGTATCAGAAGTTCCCATATAAGGCGTATCCAATTTTTCAAGATATTCCTTTTTATATGCTTCAGCTAGTTTCTCAACTGCTTCGATCCGTGCCTGTTCACTTTCAGGCGAGTCGTTGCCAGTATCTTCTTCGTTGACGATATCCAACAATTTCTGCATATCTGGGCTTTGCTCCGGTTTTTTTAAGTCCATAAATTCACCTTCCTGGTAATAATCACTGCGATAAACTGATGATTTGTAAATACGCCAATTGGGCTTAGGGACAACTTCTTTAATCGGGATTGTGCGTGTTGTTCCGTCTATCTGAACATCTTCACAATCGACGGCTGCCAAACGTTCTTTAAAATAATCCTCCTTAAAATAACGAATTTTTTCGGACAAAATAATGGGTATTCCTGGCCGACTGATAAGCTCTTTTTCGATGCTTAAAGAAAGCAATTCTTGAGGCAGCATTAAGGCTCGTTGCTGCTGTGATTCGGTTTCTGAGCGGCCAGACTGCGAAAATGACCGTTGCACAGATTTTGACTTTATCGTGTTGTAGCCAATCATCTTGCTGTATTCTTCTGCCTCTTTGACCTTTCGAGGCGTGTAGTAAATGACAGCGCCCATATTGCTGATCAAGTTTTCTGCGTCTTTTCCATAGGTAGATTCAAGCTGCGTCTTGTCTTGAATAATGAGAGCCAGGCGCATGTTATATCCGGCCATGAATCCAACGCCTTTTGCGATAATTGAGATTTTTCCAGCTGCTGTGAATTCGTCTAGCATCAACAAACATTGATATTTCAGAGCCGGGTTCTGTTCTGGCAATTCCTTTACGTTTTCATTGATTAATTGAGTAAAAAATAAATTAATCAGAAAATCAGCCTGGACAATATTTGCGGGATCAATATGTATATAAATGCTCATTTTCTTTTTGCGAACTTCACGCAAATCAAAATCGTCGCCACTTGTGGCTTTATCGACAACGGCATTTTCCCAACGGCTAAGTTTGGCATTGAAGGTTTGTAAGATATTGCCAATGGAGTTTTCAGAACCCGTTAGAACACGATTTAAGGCGTTCACACAGCGGTTAGACAGCGGTAGTTCTGATTCTTTACGAAGCGCAATGACAGAGTTTAGATAATCAACGGTTTTTTGCCCTTTTCCTGATGCTTGTCTAACCACTTCCCCGAGTGTGTTTGGCAGTGATGGGGTTTCAAACACCAATAGAACGACACCCAGGAAAAAGTCCCGAGCCATATCATTCCAAAAAGCATCATTGTCATTGCCGGAATTGGATGGAAAAATCATATTCGCCAAATTCATAATATCGTTGACGCGAAACTTTTCATCATCCGATATATAAGAAAGTGGGTTCCACCTATGGCTATTTTCAGAAAAAGGGTTGAAATAATATATTTTGTTTTTCAGATGCCTTTTCCGGAATTGTGATGTTATTTGATAGTTTTCACCTTTGATATCCAGAACGACAGTACTGTCAGGGAAGGTTAATAAATTTGGAATAACGAACCCTACACCCTTACCTGTCCTTGTTGCAGCGGCCAACATGACGAACTCATAGCCTGGGAGTTTTAAAAAATCTTTTTTCAAACGGCCAAGAATGATCCCCTTGTTATTCAAAAAACCCTCTTTATTAAGATCAGAGCGATTGGCAAAGCGAGTTTTACCGTAAAGTTCAGGGCCTTTTTTGCCAGTCAACAACATGGCTACAAATGCGGCTGCTGGAGCGATATATCCAACTGCAAGGGCAATGTATACCTTTTTTATGTGAGGTTCTTGAAAGGTTTGAAACGCATCATATATTGTGAAGAACGATATGTTGACAGGGATTTGTTTGAACACAATAAAGAGGACATACCCAGCTATGAAACTGGCTATCAGGACATAAAGAACCAAAGAAACAAGAGCGAATAAAATGGCGAAGATTATCTTTGGTTTACTCATTTCATCAACTCGTATTTTTTATCCGGATTGTAGTAAATCTCGGTGATTCGCCGCTTTCCGTTAAATTCTTCAAAATGAATGATTATGTCGATGGTCATAAACAGGAGCCGACGAATCATTTCATTATCAAGTCTGCTGCCAGCCTGTGATTCTTTAATCATGATCACAAGTTGTTCCCAAGCAAGCATTGGACTATCAGCATGTAATGACGTGATAGAGCCTGGATGGCCTGAAGCGGCGGTACGGATGAAATACAAACATTCTTCGCTGCGTACTTCTGCTAGCAGGATACGGTCAGGTTTCATACGTAGACAGCTTTTTACTAGGTCTTGTGTATCAATGTCTGCTTTACCGGATTTAGTAGCTGAATACAGCAAATTGACCTGATTTTGATGTGGTAGAAATAATTCTCTAACGTCTTCAATCGTGATTAGACGTTCATGTAAGGGAATTTCTTTGACGATTCCCTTCATGAACGTTGTTTTTCCTGATCCAGTCGCACCACAACAAATGATGTTTTTTCTATAGATAACTGCCTTTCTAATGAACTCTTTAAACTTTTTATCGGATAACAGTTTTTTGAGCTCATTCTCTTTTTCATTCGTTTCAAATCGTGATACTGCTATGTCGTTGAATAAACCCTGTTTGTCAAAGTCATCAAGATCAAGATCAACTTGTGAAGGTCTACGGATAGTTAACGAAATCCTATTTTTCTCAACTGCTGGCGGCATAACTAGCTGGATACGTGAACCATCCGGCATCGAGCTCGATAAAAGTGGGTTTGACTCATCCCACTTTTGATTAGAGAATTTTGCAACGGCAACACCTAACTTTGTCAGATGACTTGTTGTCACCTGCTCTACCCTGCTTGATTGCCATGTTGAATTCTTGAGTGACATAACAATGTTGGGTTCGTTAACTACAATTTCAGTAACTTGTTCATCCTCGAAAAATGGCTGAAATGGTTTAAGAAAGTGCACCACTGAGGTTGGTTGTTCAGTAATCATGATTCAAACCATAGATCTTTGTTAACAAAAATCATTAGACGTGCGCCGCGATTAGCTTCTAGCGTTGGACGTATATTGATTGTCGAATCCAGGACTTTAGAAGCCATTTCTTTAGATTGGCGGCCTGTTCTTTCACCATAGACTTGCTGCCCTGCTGACCCTTGAGTTTCCTTGGCAATGGCATAACTTACGCTGTCGTCAATCAATGAGAGCAGTAATGCGGCGCCTAAACGCTCACCCCAATGATTTTCAACATAGCCACCCACGCCCATTGTGCCTACACCATCTGTTGCAGGGCTATCTACATCTATAACGAAACCATCGGTAGTTTCAATCCGCTGCCACATAACACCGATTCGCTTATCCCCATTTTGTAATGTTTGACCATACTCACCTATAGCTTTGGAGCCTTTGGCAATAAGCAATCTTTTGCCATTGTTGCTATATACGTTTTCAGGAATAACGCAGGAAGTTTGGCCTGG
The DNA here is from genome assembly GCF_004217095.1 of Advenella incenata. Taxonomy (GTDB): domain Bacteria; phylum Pseudomonadota; class Gammaproteobacteria; order Burkholderiales; family Burkholderiaceae_B; genus Advenella; species Advenella incenata. The sequence continues at coordinate 15,537 of NZ_SHKO01000006.1, forward strand.
TACATTTGAATTCAATTGCGATAACAAAATGCAAGGAATATTGCTGCCCCGAGTGATGACTTTCGACCGATCCCCAATCTTTGCGGATTTGCGTTGTTCTGTCTTTGTCAATGGTGCTTTTTCGAGCTTTGCATAACCTTCAATCGTTGTCGGTAAGAGTTCCGTTTCTTCTTTTCCAAGCATCATTGGTTTAGGTGCTGGCGGAGGGTTTTGTCCCGTAGCGCCTGTATTTGCTTGCGTAGACCCATTGTTATGCAAGGGTATTGGCTTTGGTTCATCGGTCTGTGGAAGTACAGGCAAGGGCGCCGGTTCTGCAACCTGGGGCACTGGCTCAGGAAATGAAAATTCACGGCCACGTCTTGAATTTTCAACGTTTGCTGCATTTTCGTTCTCACGTTGTCTTGCTTCACGCTCAGCTGCATTTTTGTCAAGCATGTACTTAATTAATAATCCAGCCCCGATAACAACGAGACACAAAATAACCAGAAAAATTATCGCTTTTACCAATACATTATTTTTTCGTTTCTCTTTCTCAGAATCGAAAGTGTATTTTTCATTTTCTACACCTTCAGGCTCGTCGTAGTACACTTTTTCAGACTCTTGGGGATTTTGGTTTTTATCAGTTTCCATAGATATTCTCCTTGCTATCGTTTTGAGTTTCTCCACGCGAAACTTTGGCTTTATATGAGTCATTAAAGACCCCGATCAATGAATCCCCTATTCTTAAATTCCAAAGCGGACTTACACCGTGCAGGACGATATAACCATTTTCTTTATGGGAATTTATCAACCATTCATTTTCAGAGCCGGGAGTGCTCTTATATATGGCTGGAACGTCAACGTTTTTATCAAATTTCATATACGTAAACGTACCGTTATCGAACACCTCCAACGGTCGGAAATTTTCATCTTCTTTGACAATTTCCATTGAATAGTTGAAATTCTGGATTCCGCTATTCATTGGCGGTGAATCTTGTTCAGTTCCGGCGCTGTCTGAATCACCCTTTTTCTCAGGGTATTTCATGATTATTTTGGAGACACGATTTTTTACGTTGCCACCGGAAGGATAAAGATCGATCACATAATCATGTTTGTCAGTTGAGACAATGACAGTGGCTGCCTTAGCGCCATCAAGTGGCCTGAAAAACAAATTTCGACCTTCTTTAAACAATTCCCAATTAACAATAATTCCACCGGCAACATTGTTAATGGTTTCATCTTCTCCAAAGACAATAACGGAGGGATGATTTTTATAACCAGCAACCTTAATAACTAGGTTATCGCTATAGGTGACAGTCTGAATCCGCTTAGAATTGTCGTAAACAACATTAAAGTTGCTATTTGCCATTGCTGGCGCTGACATAGCAATAGCAGCCGCAAGTAGTAATGTTTTGAGTTTCATTGTCATTCCCCTACGAATTCTGAATCAGTTTGATAGGCAGATATAGTGAACCCATGAGGGTTATCTATGGCATCCGATTCCGTCTGGAATAACTTCTTCTCGTAGCTGAAACGCATCGTAGCTACCTTGCGCTGCACCTTTGGAGCATAGTTTGCTTGCCGGCGATCAGTTGTTGCCAGTTCATAACGAACAGTAGCAATGCCGCCATTCTGAATTGTTATTGAAAGGATCTTCGGGGTAATTTCGATGTTGTCGGCATAGACCTTATCCAGGGCTTTTTCACCGTTAAATTTTGACGAATAATCACGCCAAACAGTATCACCGGCTAGAATTTTGATTTTGTCATAATCATATTGAAGCAACTTATAGTTGTATCGCTCGTGACTGATCAAAAACTCTTTTACCCAATGCTTATCATTCAAAACATTGTTAGTTGTGTAATTTTCTGATGTCGGGACAACTGAAGTTTCCCCTGTTATTTTGTCAACTGCTATCACATAAGGCACAACAGTTTTCAAAGGCAACAGAAAAAAAATCGCTATGCCGAGAGTTATCGACAATACGGTTTGTGCATAAAACGCACGCCATGCTGTTCTTTTCGATTTTCTTTCGTTGGACACTAAAGAATGTTCCCAACTTAAATTACGCATTTCTGGTTCTGGCCGTTGGCCGCCACGGTTCTTTGTCTTGTTGAACATAATCAATCCTCAATTATTTGGGCAGGACTTTTCTGAATCTGATTCACTGGAATACGAGCTGAATCGCCGGTTGGAAAGCCTACTTTTGGCGGTGATGAGCAGCCAACTATGAAAAAAAGGCAAAAAAGGGCTACTGACAAAATTTTCATAATGAAAATTCCTTAAAAAAATTAGATTGAATTTATATTTTTTCGGAGTCTTAGAAATTTATATGCATGACCTAGCCCCTCGTTACCGTACCGATGCCAGATCTATTTGAGTCGTTATATCCGGAGCTATATGCTCCTCTGACATTACCAGCGCGCCTATTCATTGCGGCGCGTCTTTCTGGTGTGCTGTAGGCAGCACCCGTTTTGCCTTGCATAACTCGAATTACTGTACCGACCGAGGACGCTGTTTGACGAGCACCAGACGTTGCGTCTGCGAATCTCTGCCCTACTTGAGTATTAGCCAGGGCACCAGATGCACGGCCAACACCATAAGCGCCAGCACGTGCCGCTCCTTGTGTGGTATTGCTAACAGTTGAACTAACTGTGTTTGATATTTTTTTTGCGAGCGGTGTAGCTGATACTAAATTCATTGCTGCACCACCTACCATATCGGCGGCAAGGGATGCTGCTCTCATGGAAAGAAAAATAAGGATACCGGTAGCACCAAATGCTCCTACAGCGAGCGAAATATAATCAGTGGTGTCATTTACACCTTTAAGTTGAGCGGCATAATTACCAAGAATGTCAGTTCCCAGGCCAATGATTGCGACAATAACTATCGCTGTGAATATATATTTAAGAACTGCGACTACCCATGTGTTGAAAAATCCAGATGTTGCTTGGAATGCATAGCAAGCTACAAAAAGAGGCCCAACTGCAAAAATAAAATGAAGTGAAAAATCAATAATCAGAAGATTGACAGCAGCGACAATCGCGTAGCAACCAAAGCAAAACAGTAAAACTATGCCACTAGCAATATAAGAAAGACCGATTAAATTGATGTTAGAAATGGATATATCAATTTTTTCTTCACCAAGTATCCATATTTTTTTAAATGCGGTTATTGCTTCATTAACAGAGCTATCGAGTTTTGCATAAGCAGATTTGCCTGCACCACCTGATGGTGCAAACAAATTCAATAACCCGTCTTTTAAGTCGTTCGCTAAACCCATTATGTTGTCAAAATACGCAGCGCCTGTCAGGCATAAAGTAACAACTAAGAATGCACGTAACGATTTAAAAAACACATCCAACAGATGATCTTGTCCTCCTTGGCCACGCATAATGCCATAACCTTGCATTATGATCTGTATAGTAAGCCCCGCAAGAATTGGAGGAGCAACCCAGGTCATAAGTACGCCAGGTATAAATACCCAACTTAGAAAGGCAGACAGTAGCTTTGTAGAGATTGATTCAAATACATGAAACATAAGATCATCTTTCCAGTTTAATTGTTATGCTGCTTTTGATATTCACTTAGTGGATTAGGATTGCCTAAAAACTGTTGCTTATCAAATTCGATTTTCGCTGCTTTCGCATTAATACAATTTCCGTCTGTAGTGGCTTTAGCTGGATCGTTTTTACACTCAGAAAGTTTTTTACTTAGCTCAGGAATATTTTCTTTCCAGTAAGCAACGTCTTTGGTATCCTCGCCACAACCAGCCAGACCGACGACCAAGAGTAAACAAAGTAATGATGCTTTTTTCATTCAAAAAACCTATTTAATTTGGTTGAAAGGGTTTTCAGTATTAGTTAAAAATGCTTTCCTGTCAGCCTCGGCCTGTCCTTGACTCAATAATTTGGCTTGGTATTCTTGCTGTTTCAATGCCAAGGTCATCATTGTCTGTTCGTTCTGCAATAAAGTCTGTTCTGCTTGGATTCGATTTTGCAAATCACTAGCTGCCTTTAAATCTGGTGCTTGATCCACTTTAGTAATGAGTTTTTTCAACTCATTAACTCGTTTCTGTGAAGATTCCAACGCCTGATTTACAAAATCTGTACTTGACGGTGTTAGCAACGCTTTCGCTTCACAATCTCTGATCGAGGTTGAATCTCTAAATTGCTGATCACAACCAAATTTTTTAATTTCAGAATAGATTGACCTGGCACCGGCAGAAGCACCGCCGCTGCCCAAGTTGGCAAGATTGTTGTATGTATCGGTGAACCCATCTGGAAGCTGTTGACGAACTAAATCGTTGTTTAGCAAATCACCCATCCCACGAATACCGGTGATCGAGTCATATTGTGCTTTTGCTTGCGCAATTTGCTGTTGCATCTGGTTCGCTTGTTCAACCCATTTTGCAATTTGTGCTGCAGCTTCTTGTGCCCGAGAAGCGATACTGGCCGCATCTGTCACCGGGATTTGTGCAACCGCTGTGCCATAGGCCAGAAGGCCGGAAACTGATACCGCTAAAGTTAGAAATGATTTTTTGATATTCATAATTTCACCTGTATAAATGGCCATTACAATTAAGATTCACCGCTAACAAAAGGTTGATGCCAAACTTCCGGATCATCACCAAGACGCTCACGCAATTTATCCAGCCGATTTACATTGGCTGTAGTACCTGAAATAATTTTTAGGTCTTCTGGAAAACCGTTCAGATCCAGCTTTGCAAGACTGCAAGTGTGTTCTTGCTTAATCAGAAAAACACGGTCTTTTTCATTCAAACTTTTGACAATTTCATATTCAGTCTCGGTCAGTTTGAAACCGTTAACATAATCGTCATAATCTGCTCTGGGATTAGGTAGTAAAATCAATGTTGCACTTTGTTCGATCAACGCCCGAGCGATATCACTCTTTAATGTATCTTCAGGGCTTTGAGTCATATAGACACCAAAACCGTTTTGCTTACGGATTGTTTTTTGTTTGTTTTTCGCAAAATCTTTGAAATAAGAAACGCTTAAGGCTTTCCAATATTCATCCATGAAAAATGCGAATTTCCGCCCATCAATAAGTTTCTCCACGCGAAACATGAGGTACATCATGATTGCGCCGCATATTTCTGGATTATCGAGAACTTCGGTATAGTCAAAGCCGTATGGCCGACCAGGCTCAAAATGAACAATATCTTCGTCGCTATTTAAGCACCAACTCAACGACCCTCCAGAAGCCCACTTTCTAAGCCTTTGAGCTATGGAGTTATCGTTGTCGTCTGGAAGATTTTCAAGCAGCGTATCAAAACTTCGCACTTCTACAGGCAATTCAGCAACGGCATTAACCGCATGATGGATTTGCATTAACTCGGCTGGAGTATGTGGCAACGCTACACTTTTTGAGCAGTAAATTACGAGTTCTTCCCAAAATAGAATGTTCTCAGTCGTAGGTTCCAGTTTGAATGGACTAAATCCTGTCTTTTGCCCTCTTACTAATGACAAATACTGCCCGCCGAATCTTCTGATTGCTATTTCGGCACCTCTATCTTTATCAAAGTAAACAATTTGGGTTTTGTACTTCAGTAAATTGGCGAGTAGAAAAATGGCGAGCGCGGTTTTACCTGAACCTGACTTACCAATAACTTGTGTATTGCCCAGGTAATCATCCTTACCAAACGAATTTTCATTTGCCGGTGTATGGTGAAAGTTGAAATATACTGGTTGTTCTGATGGTGAACGTAAAATTGCTACGGCCTCACCAAATGGATTGTTATCGCGTTTACCAGAAGCAAAATTATGGAAAGAACACAGCCCAGTGAAATTTCGACTACTTAGCTTTGCGACCCGGTGACGGTAGCGAAAATTTGAAGGTAATTGCGCGGCATACGCATCTGCTACAACAAGGTCAATAGGAATCCCTAAGAAGCCAGAACCAGAGCTTGATAGCAGTTCAATAGCTTGGCTTCTCGCTGCTGTAACCTGTTCAACCGAATTGCCTTTTAACTGCAATGAGTAATGATAAAGACCAAATGAAATATGATCGGCTACAAGTTGATCTAAAGCCACATTCAAATCTTCGATTTGTGACAGTGAATCATCTTCACTACTAATCAATTGGTTTTTTTGACGCTTAATTGCCGCTTGCGAATCCAATTTTGTCATTGGCGAAAAGGAATGCGTTTCTACGTATTCACAGTTCAGACCCAATAGAGTGTTGAGTATGCCTGGACTTGAAAAATCGCAATAATCTTTAATGTCTACGAAAGTTGAATACGTAGAGCCATATGTATCGCGTGACTCGACAATTTTGTCACCGAACAGGTGCCGCGTAGTTGGTAAATAGTTATATAAGGGCAAATCCTTCGCTGGAATTTGCCACCAGAAACCATTAATCAAGTATGAATAGAATTCTAATTGTTCACTGAAGACTTGCTTACCCTGGGTGTACACGCCAAGTAACCTTGTATTGTATTCATCAAGGGTTGCTGCGATCTTACGATCAATCTCTGATAGTTCTTCAATTGCATTAATATTTTCCGCGCGAATGTCTTCAATCCCACGTTTTACTTTGGAGAAAATGCCACTGCCCTTGCCTTGTGGATATGGCCGATATACAACTGTTAAATAAATCTCAGTTGCCATCATTCCCGATTCGCTCAGGTCATCGTAATATCGGTTCAGAAAATCCTTGGCATAGCCATTTTCCGGCACTGAGAGCCGATCAGATACGTACCGGCGTACACGGTGTACCCAAAAGGCGAATTTGCCGTTAGAAATGCTTCTGACAAACATATTGAGTGATTGCATTTTTGCGTAGGCATCTGCATCACTTAAACCTTCAAATGAAAGGCCGTGGATTTTCCAAGTTGCCAAATAATCGCCCTGGCGGGTAGTGACGATTGAGTCAGTCAGAGAACTCGAGAACGGGATCACCCTTGAAAGGTGATCTTCTAGATTCGCGTTACGCTTAGTATTCGTCATCTTCATCTACCCTCTTTTTATAATTGATTGGAGACATTGAGTGAGTTCCCCAATTTGCTGCGTTTCTACGAAATGTCGAGTTACGCACCCATGCCAGAAAGATATTCAATCGGTAAGCATCATTTTCTGATAGCTTGCGCAAGGCCAGAATTTCAAAGGCTAAAATCAGCAATACAACGAGCGTTGCAAGAATATTGATGAACACCATTAGCCACATTGCGATGATGATATGTAGACCGGAAAGCAGAATGAACGGGACGATTGGAATTCCCACTATCATTGCCGGTCGACTTGCCCCTTTGAAAATTCTGTCTTGCATCGCTTTACCCTACCAACATGGCTGCAATACCGCCAGCACCACCGACTAGTACACCACCCCAGAATACTGGGGCAACATCTTTCCATTGTGCTTCTCGGAAGGCCATACGAAAACCGACAAACATTACCGCGAAAGTGACTATGAGTGCCGAAATGGAAACCAGCCACGTTTGAAGAGTGTTCAACATGGTTGTGCCCTTTTCGAGCTGCGCATATGCTGGTGATGCAAACACCGTGACCAGTGCCGCAGCATAGATATGCTTTAGTGTTTTTGACACAGGCTGTTTCTTCATTGAATATCCTCTTTAGTTAAGAAAAAAATTAAGCATCATTGATACTGATTGCTTGGTTTTGGTAAGTCGTGACGAAGTTTCTCCACGCGAAACTGAAACCTTTTTGACTTTCACAACTGCCGATTTATTTGCATTTGCTAGAGGGATCACTTTGCCCTTCTCGTTTTTGGGTGCTTCTGTGTTGGATGCTGTTTTTACGCTTAATACATCATTTACATACCTTGCGACGTCTGGAACGGAAGTTCCCCAGGCATGCTTGCCACTGTAATAACAAGACAACGCAGCGTGGGTTGCTGTATAGCCAGTGGAATTTTCTTGATAACCAGCGGATAAGGCTGATGCATAGCAGTCTTTGAAAATCTGATGCGCAGCAATTACGTTATTGCAGACATCAAATCCTTTAGTTAGGTCGTCCCACCCTAATCTGGCGAAATGCGTTTTGTTGACCTGGCCTTTTCCAATTGAGAAGTTATAGCCACTTTGTTGTAAGTAATTTGCTGTAGCTACAGCGTCATCGAGGTTTTGCGGCTGACGTACCAACCTATTACGAACAACTCCAATAGCAAATGGATTGTTCGATGATTCAACATGGAATATCTGTTGCATCACTGGTGCATTTAATGCGTTCTGGCAGTCAGGTGGTAGATCAACACTCATTTCTTTAATCCTAATGTTGTTAAATAAATTATCTCTTGTTTTTGGCTAAAAGTAAACGAAAAAGTAAACTGATATGTAAATTGATAAATTCCTACAACAGGCCGTGGTCTTTTGTAAAAAAGGCCACGGTAACAAGCGATAGCGCGTTAGTACTTCAGAAGAAGAACCACAATTGCGCTGAGTGCAATCAGGTTTGTGAATACCGATAAAGCGATCAGCAACCAAAAATATTTTGTAAAAGGAGCCAAGGCACGATTCATTGACGATGCATGTGCCTCTTTTTCTTTTCCTATTTTTTCTTTCAATGCACCAGCTAAACCAGTGAACTTTGCGAACAGATCATCAAAATGTTTTGTTGAACTCTCGATTTGCTTATCCAAATTTATCCGATGTTCATTGACAGCTTCGGTAGTCTTTTCAAGTGACTTTGAAATCTGAAGTATTTCAGTCAGCATTTCGGCATGAACAGCGTCCAACAACTTTGTTGGTTGCTTATTCATGGAACACCTTTTGGAAAACTGAATTCAGATTGTCTTCAACACCAACGGCCAGCCGAGATGCAGCAAGCAGCGACGCTAATCTACGTTTTTCATCGGTGTCAGTTTCTGCTTTTAGTTTAGTTTTGATGGTTTCATTCATTTCTGCCGCTTCGCGGATACTCAAGTCTTTGAGCATTGGGAACAGGTCAGATTGATAGATAACAGACTCAGTTTGCAGGCCGAGTTCTTTGCAGTAGGTAGCCAATTTTGGGAATAGGCTTTCTACGGTTTCGTCCTGGTCAACCATGTTGAAAATGATGCGGATTTTATTAGCAGGGATGCCGATATCGAGCAGTTGCGCGATAGTCTGCATTGTGTCGATTTGCTGCTTTTGACTTGGCACGGTAGGAACAACATAAAAATCAAAATCTTCATGTGAGCCTTTGAGCTTTCGCATTTCACTGATTGTTGTCTCGATATTTGAACTACCAATATCTACGACTACATTGTCATGAATAGCGAGTTCAACCAGAACATCTTTAAAATTTTTACCCTTGAAATGCGGCGATTCAATGTCTGAATCATTGATTGTCTCGATAGGGATAATGATGCTGTCGGTCAATCTTGGCATCAACAAATGCTTCGCAATGGTTGATTTGCCTACATTTCCTGAATTATTTAGGACTGCGATTTTCATTTACTTGCACCTTTGACGTGAATCATTAGTGCTTATTCTAATTTTAGTAAATGAAAAAGTAAACTGTTTTGTAAATTAATAAATGTAATTTGTCGTTTCTCGTCGCGAAACTGCCCTACTCTTTATCTTTGGCTTAAACCGGCTTAAAAATGAATGTGTCCTGATCTTCGATTGGCTGTATGAGGCTTTGTCTATCCCCATCTGAACCAGTTAGCCACATCATATAATCTTCTTTTTCAAGAAGCAGTGGCGCTCTGTCGTGGGCCTGTTTAAGTGGGGTATTCATTCCTGGCGCTACAGTCAGCATTGAAAAAACCTCTATTTTTTCCCCGGTATCTCTATCAGTCTCTGTCTCGTAGATCCCTGCTGCACCAAATAATGGCCGGTCTTTAATTCCGATCCAAGTTTTGATTTTGGCTCCTTCATCATTTACCGGCCATTCGTACCAACCATTCATTGGAATTATGCATCTTGCAGTTTCATATGCTTTTTTAAAACTACGTTTGGAAGTTATTTCTTCGGATTTGGCATTGATCAGATTATGTGCAATTATCCGTCCGCTTTTACCGGGCCAATATTTAATAAAACCCCATTGTTTTGTGTGCATTTGAAATCCGCTGTTCTCGTCAAATAAAAGCACGGGCACTGGATTTGTCGGTCTAATTTCTTTTTGCCCTTCAAAGCCATTCCAATCTACACCTTGGAATTCTTTCTGATTCGGTTTTGAAAAATCATATCGACCACACATTTCTCGCCCCTAAAAGTTTCTCCACGCGAAACTAATTATCTCGCATTTCCTTTAATTGTTCTTCTTGCGATTTTCCGAGAAACGCTGCCAACCTTTCTTTGTGTGTCCTGTTATCGCTGCTTGCTGGCAATTCTGAGCTAGAAGGGTTGTTTTTACTTGAATCAGATGAAATTGATTTCGGTAGGGGAGAATTAGCAGAACCTGGCAGATTTACGCTCTGGAAATCTGCTTTCGCCTCATTTTTAATATCACCAGTAATTAACGGTTCAACTTCAAGTGTGTATGGCGAAGTTTGGGGCGCACCAGTTTTTGGTACATGAGGATCGTTTTCCGTGGCTTTTGATTCTAATGTGTTGGTATTGATATTTTCTTTTAGCCATTGATAGATGACTGTTCTACCAACCTTAATTTCCAGAAAATGCACAAACTCAACAATCTGTTGCTTGGTGTAGCCACTCTTAAGCAGATCGATGATTTGTGTTTGGATGGCGAATAGCGCAGTGCTCGATTTGGGTAAATGGCTTGATTTGAACTCTTGGAGCTTTTGGTCGTAATCCATTTTTTTCCAATAAATCCGTAAATATACATATACGTTCGATTTTATCCATATTTGTGCGAATAAATCCAGATGTTCATTAATTTTAAGAAAAATGGATATTTTTTAATCCTATGTCGTCCGTAAAATTGTTGTTTATTCCGCAGATTGTACAAATTTATCCATAATACATACATATTCGTACAGATTAATCCGGAATAATCCGGTTTCGTACAGTTTCAGTAGAGAAAAGCTGCTTTTTATGTCTTTGCATAAAAAGGCACTATTGGTATGTTTACACTTCGGCTACGCCTTGGTAAAATACCAGTGCCAAAGGGGAGTCCCTTTGAAACCCTAAAGGCTACGCCTTTACCCTTGAAACTATAGTTTCGCGTGGAGAAACTACATTGACGCCCGTTAAACAGAAGCGCAATTCCAGTAAAACTGCAGTCGTATCATTTCGTATTAGCAACGAAACATACGAGCGTTTAACGTCCAATGCAGCCAAAGCGGGCATATCAACAAAGCTATGGCTTGAAAAGGCCATTCTCGAAAACCAAACAAAAATTGTCGAAAGAGCAAAACCCAATCGTGATTTATCCGATTTGGTTGTTCAGGTGAACAGGGCAGGGAACAACATTAATCAAATAGCGCACAACTTGAATACTGCCGCCTTGACAAGCAAACTCACCAAAGCCGAATGTGAGGATGCCCTTAAGCGACTCGATCACCTTAGAGCCCTTCTAAATGAGCTGATAAGCCATGCTAGCGAAAATTAGTTCCGGTGTTTCTGGCATCCGCGAGTATTTAGAAAGCGGACGCAAACAAGGTCGAGAATATGACAGAGACTTAATTGACCGGAGAGTGGTGCTTGATGGTGATATCGAAGTTATGGACCATGCAATTTCCCTGATTGACACTAAACAAGAAGGCGATAGCCGATATTTACACATTACCCTCAGTTTTGCCGAACACTTTACCGAACAAGCTAATTTAGAGCCAGGGCAAATTAACTTAGAAACCATCAGGCAAGTCACACAGCAATATAAGCAGGATTTGATGGCTGCGTTTGAGGCAGAGGAATATGTTTTTTACGCTGAAGCTCATATTCCTATCGTGACGCATGACATACATTCTAAGACTGGCGAATCAATAGAACGCCTGCCACATGTACATATCGTCATTCCTACTAAAAATCTAATTAATGATCGATATCTAAACCCCCTTGGCTATGGGAATGTGCATTTTCATGATGCAATTCAGGAAAAGATCAACAATGATTTTTCTCTAAAAAGCCCCGATGATGCTCCACGTGAAACAATTCGAGAGACAAACCTTGTTCGCCATGTACCGAACTTTGTTGATAACGTTAAATCGTTACGACAGGGCATCATTGAGCGTGCAGAACTGTCAGAGGCGAAAACCCTGGACGACATAGCGGCTATCGCTGCTGACTATGGTGAAGTAAAGATTCGTAAAGGCAGGGATGGCGACTACATAAATGTAAAACCCGCCTGGGCCAGCAAGGGTGTCAATCTCAAGGAATTGACCGCAAAAACTCTACCTTTACAGCGCGAGAAAGAATCCACGCCACAAAGACCACCCGCAGAACATATGCAATCCATGGTGAAACAGTGGACTGAGCGACGCGCTTTAGAAGCACGGTATGTATCGAGTGCCGGCAGACGAAGCGCGTATGCAGCTATGACCGAGCCAGATAGGCAAACATGGCTTGAGGAACGTAGAGAAAATACCCGAGATACGGTAGTCCGAAAACTTAATGAGGGACTTTATGAATCAAGAAAAATTAATGGAAAAACTGATCGACAGAATGAACGAGCAGAGCCAGGCATTAGCCATGATGGCCGATCTGAATCAAGTATTGGTGGAAAAAGTCACCAAGATATCGGAACTCCTGGCGCACCGAGACAAGCAACTGACCGAGGATCAGATTTTGCAGAGTCTTCAAAAGCTGATGCATCCAATATCAACAGACCTAGCCGAAATCAAAGAAAGGCTGGAATAATCAGAGGAAATCACTATGAAACAGCGAAATATCGAGGATATAAGCCCAGTGTTGCAGCAGTTGGACAGTTCCCGCCTCCCCAAAGAATTCACCGTTTGCGAAACCTGTCCGAACTCGGTATGGTTCAGCTCGAAAGAGAGTCTGAGTTGCTACTGCCGCGTGATGTTTCTAGTAACGTGGACGAACGCCAAGCCGCAGACTTTGACGGATTGCGACGGGTTGAATCTGGGCGGGGATCAGCCGAGCGAGGAATAAATAATGAGCATCCCCTTTCAGAGAGCATTCAACGCATTGGAAAACGCCAGATTACATGCATCGAGATGCTTACACAGTCAACGCAAGCTGCAGGCCGCATTGACACAACTGGAATCGACCCTGAATCCACCCAGCTTGTCTTCGGCCGAGTTCAATCGATTCTTGAAGGAGAGATACACAGAGCTGGCCAAAATCAAAAAAACCTTGAAAGACAGGCAAGCGTAATTTCTCACCTGATGGCCGACAGAGCGCCATCAATAAGTGATAAACGACTGAAAACAGAAACCAGCCCCGCATTAGTGTTGGATGCAGCAGCCAAACACTATGGAATCAACCTGCAGGAATACAGTATCGGCGCAGGCAAGGATGGGACGCCACGAATTTTCCATGCCAGCCGTCAATACAATTTAGGCGATTTTTTTACTAAACACCTGAATAAGCCCTGGGACGAAGCAAAACCGATCCTAAAGGATTGTTATTACGCGACCTTATCTGAAGCACTTCCTACACCGGACAAGGCGCTATGGCACAGTTTCAATGAATGGCGTAGCCACTCAATGAAACACCGTCAGAATGAGAAACAGACCCTTCAAGCGTCCTTACGTAAAGAAGTGCTGGCAACCCGAGAACACTACAAAAAACAAAAGGCGCATGCCTATCAACAGAAAGGCCCTGAACGACATACCTTGTTAGCAGAGGCCCGAGCAAACCGCATCGATGCGTTAGAACGCATTACACAAGCAAGACAACAAGGCTATGAAGATTTGAAATTTCCAGGCAGAAATGCAGAGTATCGGATTTTTCTAACCAGTCTTGCGCAAAATGGTGATTTGGCAGCATTGGCCGAACTTCGCCGTACCAAGCGGGTGTACCCGCAGCCGGAGCCTGACTTTATCAATGGCGCAAAAAGTAAGACAGTGTTGCCATTGCCAAACTACACGATAGATAGCGCAGGTAATGTCGTTTACTCAGACAGAGGGCATGCCGTGGTTAAAGATTCTGTACGTGGTATTGAGGTGCTTAACGCCGAAACACGTGCTTATGACCTGGCGCTAAAACTAGCAGTGAGTCGATATGGATCTTCGTTAACCTTAAACGGTGATCAGGCTTTTAAAACCGCAATGCTGGAAGCAGCAAAGCGCAGCGGCTTAGAGTTGAATTTACGCGATAGCGATAATCCCAATAAATCTATTAAAACTCAACCCCGCGAACGATAAGAGGCATTTATGAAACTATTCATCGCTGAAAAACCATCTGTTGCCAAAGCCATTGCAGAACAACTTGGAACCCCAATGAGAAAGGAGGGATATTGGATCAGTGGAGACAACTACATTACCAATTGTGCCGGGCACCTTTTTGAAATGGCCCCACCTGATGCCTATTCAGAAGAATATAAACGCTGGGTCATGGACTCATTGCCTATTATTCCCGATGCCTGGAAGTTGCAGCCAAAAGAGCAAACAAAGAAACAGCTCAAAATTATTGGAGAATTGCTCAAACGATCTGATGTCGATATGGTCATTCATGCGGGTGATCCAGATAACGAGGGGCAATTGCTGGTTGACGACGTTTTAGAGCATTTCAAAAACCGCAAACCCACGTACCGATTTTGGGTTTCCGCACAAGACCCTGTATCGATCCGCAACGGCCTGCAGGCGCTGAAATTGAATAAGGAGTACCAAGGCTACGGGCTGGCAGCAAAAGCGCGTCAGCGCGCCGATTGGCTCATTGGAATGAACTTTACCAGGGCATATACCTTGCTATCCCAGGCCAAAGGCCATAAGGGTACGACGACAATTGGCCGAGTCCAAACCCCGACACTGGCCTTAGTTGTCAAAAGAGATCGAGAAATCGAAAATTTCGTACCGATTCCCTATTACGTCATTACCGCGACGGTGAATGTTGGAACGGGCCAACTGCTTATGCGTTGGAACCCCAAAGAGGGGCAACCAGGGCTTGATGAAGAAAACCGTCTTATCAATCCCCAGGTAGCGAAGGAACTGGTGAATAAGGTCTTCCAGCAGACCGGCAAAATCACTCAGATTAAGCGCGAGAAGAAGCAAAACAATCAGCCTAAAGGCTTTTCCCTGACGGGCATCACTTTGAAGGCATCCAGCCTATATGGCTACGGCGCCGAAACAGTCTTAAAAATCTGCCAATCGCTCTATGAGAGGCACAAAATACTCACCTATCCAAGGACGGATTGCGATTATTTACCCGAATCGCAGCATGAACTAGCGCCAACTATATTAGCGACTATTGCGGCCAATGTGCCTGCCTTACAAAGTTTTGTTGATGCAGCGAACCCGCATATCAAAAGCCCGATCTGGAACGACAAAAAAATCACGGCTCACCATGCCATCATCCCGACTGTTCTAAAGTGCGATCTTAATAACCTGACAGTTCAGGAACGTAATGTTTATATGCTGGTCGTGCAAAATTACCTGGCTCAATTTTTCCCTGCATATCAATACTGGCTAACAACCATTGATGCCGTTATTGAAGAAGAGCTATTTTGTGCGCGTGGTGCTGATGAAATTGAAAAGGGCTGGAAAGCCTTATTCCGGAACGAAGCACAAAACGAAGAAGAAGATATTCAACCTATACCGGCCATCGAGGAAGGCCAGGACGCGGCTTGCGACAATATCGAAGCCAAGCCAACAAAAACCAAACCGCCAAAGCGTTTTACTGAAGCAACACTTCAACTGGCAATGGAGAACATATATAAGTATGTTGATGATGCCGATGAAAAAGCACTTCTCAAAGAAGGGGATGGTATAGGCACTTCGGCCACTCGCGCAACGATCATTTCTGAATTGCTGCGCAGAGAGTTTTTAGAAGCCGATAAAAAGTTTATCATTAGCACTGAGTCAGGCCGCCGACACATTGACCAGCTGCCGATTACACTGAAAAGCCCTGCAGTAACGGCTGCTTTTCAAACACTGTTATCTGAAATAAAAGACAACGCTATGACAGTTGACGATTTTCTTTTGATACAAAAAGAATTCGTGATTGATCAAATCATGGTTACAAAAAAATTGCTGACCAACCTTAAATCATAGTTAAGATTGACAGCAGCAGACGTTTTTTTGAAATTTCTCATTTTTTGGGATGAAGAAATAGTATATTCTTTTACACATCTACATCGAAAAGTAGTTCTGTATTAGAAACGTAAAGAGAGACACAATGTTTTTTTCATTATCGCAAGTTGAAATCGTCAGTGCTGGTATGTTCAATAATCACGAAGAACTTAAAATTTCTGATGATCTGCTGGAAAGCGTTGCTGACCTTCAATTTACTATGATGATTAATGAAACTGAGTCAGTGCCCAAAGAAGTGATTGATCCTGGCCTGCTTGTTTGGTTTGATCACTTCTTAGAAACCAATATGACGAGCACCACACAAATGACAGCAGCTGGATAAGCAGCTCAGTTGCTCCTATGGGGCAAATAGAAAAAGCCAATCAAAAGATTGGCTTTTTTAATGGATCAGTTTCGCGTGGAGAAACTACCGGTCGCCAGTTATATTTTTGATCCCCGCAAACGGGCTTTTGCTGTCGCCAGTGGCTTTTTCATAGCTATATGTCACCGATTTAAACGGGCTATTTGAGGCTTGGTCGTTCAGGCGCTTTTGCTCATACTCTGCCAGTTTGGCATTGTAATCAGCCCCTTCGGCCCACAAACCGCCTTTTTCCGGATCACCAATGTATTTAACATTGATATCCGTATATTGATTGTTTTCGTAGACAGCGCAAAATTGGGGCTTGTCTTTGCTGACCACCTGAATTTCTTCAATTTCGCATTCACCAGCTTTAAATCCAGCTTTGTGGCAGGTCTTTTTATACATCGTGACCAGATTGTGTTCATTCAAAAATTCTGCATCACAACGACCGGCACCCATCGCTATAGCGCGAATCAAGGCAGGCATCCCGGCCTGGTTAGAAGCGGGGCACATATCAAGGAAGTTAATGCGATCTTCCATCCATGTAATCGGGTCATCAAAGCCGAAATAACGACTGATAGAGGGCGCACATTCACTTGGCCGTGAGCCGCTAGACAGACACAATAGCGCCTCACACGCGAGCTTTGTGTCACCTGTAAACTGTTCAGTCTCTATTTTTGGAGGCTCAGTCTGGGCCTGCGCGTGTAGAACGGAAATCGGCAACATTGCGCCCATTGTGCCAATTGTCAGCCCAACCTTTTTAATCTGTTTAAAATTCATGTCAGCCCCTTAGATATGGAATAATGAATGAAACCTGTTTGAGTTTATCAACGCGCTTGTTAATTTACAAATTAATTTACTATTGGATTTACTATATCATTTACTTTTGTTGCTTAAAAGTAATTGTTTGCGTAAATCAATTTACAGAATCGTTTACTTTATGGTTTACTGTAGGTATTGCATTTAACCTAGAAAACCATCAAAAGGATTGTCCATGAAGATTTTTTCCGTTGCGAATCAAAAGGGCGGCGTTGGTAAAACTACACTTTCAACTCAACTGGCTTTTGCGGCTATAGAGCAGGGAATAAAAACACTTTTTATCGACCTAGACACGCAAGGCAATGCGACTCTAACATTTGCAGGGCAAAGCCAAATCGCAAATGATGACGGTTATGAAGGCGCAAAGGCCAGCAGGCTATTTACAGCAGCTGGTGAAGACAGCCAGCCAATTGAAGTGAATGAAACCCTGTCAATCATTCCATGTGATAACGATCTTTTTGACGTGATCCGTGGTCGGATTGGAACGGAAATAATTGACGATGAAGTACTGATGGCTCATTTCATCAAAAGCGTTAAACAATTTGATAGCCAATTTGAGCTATGCATTATTGACACGCCACCGGCCCTGGGGGTCGTCCTGCAGTGCGCTTTGGCAGTGTCCGATATTGTGATCAGCCCGCTTTCCATTTCTGTTTACGATATGGAAGGGACAGAACAGCTATTGGATACCGTGAATTACATCCGGGAAAATATAAACAAGAATCTTAGGCATGGCGGCATCCTGCTTATGAAAACCAATACCCGCTCCAATATCGAAAAAGAAGCCATTGAATCGCTTAAAGGCCAATATGGCTCACTTGTGCTGCCAATGCAGCTGCCCGAGCGGATTGCCGTCAAAATGGCCGTAGCAATGGGTCAAGCCGTTTGGCATAAGCCCCGAGGCTCGTCACATAACAAAGCCGCCATCGAATGGAAGAATGTTTGCGATGCCATCATCAATAACATCGTCAGTCACTAAAGAATTTAAGGTACGTATCTATGAACGCAAAAAACCCACTGTTGGCCAAAACTCAAAATCTTGGATCGAAGATTAAGAATTTTTCATCAGAACAGTCTAAAACGCCTGATGGCCTGGTTGAGCTCGAAAAAATTATTGTTCAGGAACAAGTACGTAAAGAATTTGAAGACGGTGATAACTCTTTACAAGAAATGGCCGAGGACATTGCGATCAGAGGCGTTCTGCAGCCAATTTTGATCCGGCCGTCTGCCGGCGGGAAATTTATTCTTGTGGCTGGTGAACGTCGGTTTCGCGCCGCGAAACTTGCTGGCCTAAAAACCATCCCGGCTCTGATTAAGGAAATGACCGAGGAAGAAGCGGACGAAGCCCAATTCATCGAAAATATCCACCGGAAGAACCTGACTCTGCAGGAACAGGCAACACGGATTCAGCGCGACCTTGATAAATTCGGCGGTGACGTTGACGCGGTTCTGAAAAAATATAACAAAGAAAAAACCGGCAAAGCCTGGGTTTCCAAAATGCTTAGCCTTTTGGATCTACCCGAGCAAACGCAGCGCCTGATTGACGAGAATATTACCGCTGACAAAGAGGTCATCAATTCCGTCAAACAAATCGAAAAGCATGACCCCGATAAAGCAAAAGAGGTAGTGGATACCCTTAAAAACTCACGAAAAGACGGTGCTGGAAAAGCAAGGGAAATCGCGTCAAGTGCTAAAGTGGCAACAAAACGTAAAAAAACTCAGAACGGCACGGAAAAAATATCAGATAATAAGCAAGATGACTCATTAAGTATTGCAGCGCCCCGGAATCGGGATGCAGAGCAACCGTCCGAGGTCGTATCCATTTTTCCTGATGCTATCAAGCCAACAGTTGATAATGTTGGCGCGCAGGAGAATACCCACAATGTGGAAGATATGACTTTGGAAGATTTACAGAAGATGGAACCGGCTTTAAAAGAACATTTTGAATCAGGTTCGACGGCTACAGATTGGACAAGCGATGTTCTTAAGGGTTTAAAATCGGGGACTTTTGGGCATACCGGCCAGCCAGCCGCCAATTTGGCGGCATATGCACAGGGTTTTTCAAAGAATACTGACAAACTTGATCTTGCTTTAACACTCCAAGCTATTCAGGAGGTTAAAGAATAGGGGAGAGTATTAGCGAGGTAGTAGAGTGCCAAAACAGGGAAGTGCAAAAAAATTGACACACGACGAGTTTCAAAGTGCTTTGATCTATACCAGCATCCGTGAAAATAGCCGGGTAATCGCCTATGATTACCTGGTTAATGGCATTCCCATTTCCAACGTAGCCGAAAAATACAGCACATCAAAACAGAACGTTTTCAACATGACCAAAAGGGTGTTGGAGGGGTTCCAAAAATACAAAGACGCCCTGACCGCCGTTCATGCGCTGACAAAACAGGAGTTTGATGACGCTTTGCCCTATTCAACTCAGCTGATAGAAATTTCTATTAAGTATGCTTATTTGCATCTGGTGGAAGGTCAGCCGTTGATTAAAATTGCTCAGGAATTTGATACCACACGACAGAACGTTTATGGCGCTGCCAAACGTGTTATTGAGGCCCACGGACGGTATCTGGATAGTCGGAAATTGAACGAACAGATCGATAAATATAAGATGACTCAAGAGCAATTCGAGGCATTGGACATGAATCTTAAAGATAACCAGTCTCAGATTGCACAGCGTTATTTCGTACAGGGAAAGCCAATCGAGCAAGTAGCAACAGAAAGCCGGGTGACAAATTATTGGGCTTATAGCGTTATTGCAAAAATCATAGAGGAAAAGAAATTATAACGGCCGACCCTGGCGGATTTGGCTGTGCCAAACCAACGCTTTCATGAACCGAACCTAAAGTTTCGGCCATCCGGTTTCAATCGTTTTCCGGGGCTTAAAACTTAAAAAATGACGCGTGACATGGTTTATAGGTATAATCTCGCTCTTATCTTTACGATACCTTCCATACCTGCCCGGGTGGTGAAATTGGTAGACGCAGGGGATTCAAAATCCCCCGCCGCAAGGCGTGCCGGTTCGATTCCGGCCCCGGGCACCAGCGAAACTTCTAATCTACGAGCTAATTACAGTTTCTCTACGCGAAACTAATCTAAGGACTATTTGCATAGTCCTTTTGTTTTGCCCGAGCTACGGCAAAAACTCCAATCACTTGCCCGCTCGTTGTGCCCTTCGCAAACACTAAACCTTAATCCGATGCGTCTGACCGTCAAGGGTAAACCTGCCGGCATGTTCCATGCCCTGGACGGCCAGCCTTAATGCATCCGGCTTTCAGGACGTGTTCCCAAGGCGAAGAACTCAACGAGTCGATACAGAGCAAGTGCAAAGCGAATTTTTTGGAGGCCGGTATGGGCAAAACCAATAAAGCAAACCGCTTAAAGCAGGCTCAGAATCTAACAACTCGATGTTTCTTTAACAGCATAAACTGCGAATATTAATTTACAAAACAGTTTACTTTTGAGTTTATTATATTTATAATTTAGTTGTAGTCCATTGAATTACGGGAGTTTTTACCATGCGTCAAGATGATCTGAAAGAAGCCAAAGACATGAGTGATGGCAACATTGACCAAGCTGCAGAAGGTTCTGTGATGGGTTTGGTTTTTTGGTGCGTGGTGATCTATGCCCTGTACCAATACTTTTTCTAAGCGTTTTACCCTCAACAACATTAAGGAAATACAGCATGAAAAATAAGGTCAATCTAACGGGTCGTTTTGGCCGTGATATGGAATTGAAGACACTACCCAACGGCACACCTGTTCTGTCAAATTCACTGGCTACCAGCCGTTATTGGACGGATAAAGAATCCGGTGAAAAGAAAGAGGAAACCACATGGCATGCCGTGGTTTTCTATCGCCGTGATGCTGAGAACGTCGCCAAATTCATGAAGAAAGGTTCTCTGGTGGACATTGAAGGCAGGCTGCGAAATCGGAACTATGAAAAAGATGGCCAGACCATTTATGTTACTGAAGTGGTTGCCGAAGAAGTACGATTTATTCCGACCGGCAATAACGATAGTTCAGTACCTGCAGCGCCGGAACACGACGCGCCGCCAGTTGCTGATGATATCCCGGAGGAAATACCTCAATAATGTGGCGCAGTGTTGAACAACTTTTACCAAAGGAGCCAGGTCTTTATTCTGTCCGGTTGTTTTCAGGCGCGATCCGTCGCGCCTTCTGGACAGGTAAGACTTGGTATGAGTCTGAATGTCATGCCAACAAAAAGCGGAAACCTCAAACGGGTTTTATTCGCTATATCCGCTACTGGCAAGATGAAAAATAATGTCAGCACGTCATAGAGGCCATCAATGAATATCTTATCGAAAATCTTAGCGAAATTTAAAGCAAAACCAGCGGACAAATTCACATATGCCTTAGCTGTTATTGCCATACTGGCGTTATCCATAAATCTCATATTTCCAGGGCAAGCAGCGATTGCAATTTTTTGTGTGGAACTGCCAGCTATGTTCGCTTTTGTACTGTATGTATTGATCGACAACATTTCTGAAGAAATGGAGCGGCATTTATATTGGGCCAATTGTGCATTTCTGGCGACTTTACTGCTATGCCTGGGAATGTTGTCATTTGATTTTAGGATTTTGATGTATGTGATTGTCCCGGTTGTAATGTTCGGGCTTTTTCAATGGGCCTTGTTTGTCTATAAAATCGTTACCAGTGCATTGCTATTGAAAAAACAAAGCCATTTCTATAAGGATGAATAATGCTATCTGAAGCAACCGTATTACCCAATGCTGTGATTTATTTTATTCTGATTGCTGTCCTAATTTATGTCTTAATTCCAATCCTGAAACCGGCCTGGGGTCAGGCTAAGCTCTATAAATCCATATTCTATATTTTGGGCCTGGGATTGGCCGTCTATCTTGTGGTGCTCATGGTTTTGCAAGCGAAAATTCAGCCGGTGAAATTGCCGCCAGCTCATGTTTTGGAAATGCTTCAGGGCGCGTCAGATTGTGTTGTAAAGAAATTGGGTGACCGTGTCTTTTATAAAGATTTTTCGAGTTTTGAAATCGTAGAAGCGCGTCAGTTTTGCAGTGGTTCTAAACAATAAAGGGATAGAGAAATGAATGTACCAAAAAAAATGGATCTACCTAGGAAGCTGTTTTATTCGTTTGGAGTTGTATGCGCATTTTTGGGTGCTCTTATCTGTTTGGGAATGATACTGGCTATGCTTTCATCAAAGTCAGGCGGTGCTGCACAATTCTTACAAGACTATCTTGCTTACGTGTTAGGTTTTGCTGCAATCATGTACGGCAACGCTGCAGGCGGCATCATTGCTCACCACTTTTCTAATAAATAGGAAGATCGGAATGACAGAGCCACAAAATCAAAATGATGATTACCGCAATTCGCAAGAAACTGAAATTCTTAAGGAATGGCAATGGGTTAAAAATTTGCCGGGATATGATGGTGCATACTCAAGCAAGATCATCGAAATGGCGCGAGAGTATCAACAGGCTGTTGATCTTGAAGTCCAGGCCCGTCGCTTACTGAGTGGTGTAGAGGAAGGTAGAGATAAAACCCTCGAAGTAACCCCGGAGGATCATAAACAGGCAAACGAACTTCGGCACCAAGCATTAGAGTTACGTCACGAAACCGTAGAAGATTCAAAAACACTTTTGACTAAGATCATGGATCGATGGACACCGCAGCAAATTGCTATGGCGCGTCAAGTACGAGAACAGTCAATAGACAGAATGCCGGTACAAGCCTTGCACCGTGACCGTGACCGATAGGAACAGAAAGAAACGATTATGAAAAATATTTTAGTGAGGAACACATGCACCCTGCATTGATGGCTTTCTTAGGTCTAATCGCCGTATCTGCTATATATATTGGGTTAAAGGACGTTGTTGCGGGAAATACAAAATTTAAATTCTCATTGGCGCTAAGCCCAACTGCAGCGATCTGCCTATTTGTAGCTGCAGCCGCAACTGCAGGGTTGATCTTGAGCATTCCGACAAATGCATCATATTTATCGCCAAAACAAATCAATGAACAAGTTGATCAGTGCTGGTCAGTCAATGGCTCACCAATTCCCATCTACCAAACAGATGAACCGCAGAATGTTTCACGCATTGAATGTGTGCAGAAAAAACCCACGCAGGAATCTTTTTTGACGATTCAAGAATTCACAGATCAGGTTGAAAAGTGCAAGTTAGTAGGTGGATCACCAAAACCTATCTACAAAGATGATGACCCGATGAAAGTTTATCGTATCCAGTGTGTGCGGCAGAAATACTAATTAGAGAGAGGGAATACGCATGAATCAATCTAAAACAATGCTTTATCACTTTGTGCCTCGCCTTCTGGTGTATCCCGGTGAACCAGAATGCAGCTTGATTGATTTTTCCTGCCCTACGCTTGGGTTAGAGCTGCGTGGCGGCATTGAGCTGACCACCCGACGCCCATATCCGAACAAACGCTATTTAGTAGCATGTAGGAAGATAGGACAGAAGGCGATGAAGGGTTTTCTGGTTGAATCGCGGAATCGGGTAGACGTGTTTACAACCGTCACCCGGTGGGCTATAGGAGCGGATCGAATCATTCACCATTATGTGCAATATAACGTGAACGATGCAGAGCAAAACGCGGTGACAGAAGATATGCCTCTTTGGAGCGCCATGTGGTACGGTTTGGGAGGTCTTTCCGACCGCAGGCCAGCTATCGCCCAGGACTGGACACCAGCCGCCGCACAGCCCCGCATGGAATTGATCCCGCGCAGCCGTCAGGGAGTCTATACCGACAGCCTTGATGCTGATGGCAGGATTACAAAGCGGACTGAGGTTTTAAACCTGCACACCGTGGAGTGGAAGCCGGTTTTTAATTCATCATATTCATTTTTTGAACGCATCCCAAATGTTGAAATGGCTTTTCAAGCCGACCCGAATAACCGAAATTTAAGGAGATAGCTATGCGACAAGATGATTTGAAAGAAGCAAATGATCGAGCGCGAGAAAATATTGACGAGAAGGCCGAAGGTTCAATTCTGGTATGGGTCTTTTGGGCTTTCGTCGCCTATGGGGTCTACGTCTATTTTATTAAATAATTCATGATGAACAAAATATATAAAAAAGACTATTCCGATGATCCGATCCGGGCTGCCGTCCAAGATGCGGTTGTTTCTGATGTAGAAAGAAACCCCGAAAAATACATTGCCCGGTACAACGCTCACCCTGAGTCTAAAGACGGTACTTATATTTGTGCGGATCTATTCAAAGAGACAATCCCTCAATATAGCCAGAATAAAGACACCAAAGGCTTATTCAATAATGTCGTCCATAACTCCGCTGCTGTACTTGCCAGTGAGCAATTTAGCCGAGTCGTTGACGAAATAGCGCAAGACCCAAGTAATCGCGGTAAAACCGCCCTGTTTCTAACTGGTTCACCTGGCGCCGGTAAAACCTCTGCAGTGTTAAATAAAACGCTGGATGGAGAAGATATTGCTTTGATTTACGAAGGACAACTGGCTCAGCCGGATACTGCCATTCCCAAAATCAAAGCCGCGCTCGATGCTGGCTTATCTGTAGAAATACTGGCTGTGCGCAACAGTCCTGAAACTGCACTTAATAACACCCTGCACCGTTTCGAGCATGAAGGCCGGGGGGCTAGTTTGAACGTAATGGCAACCATTATTGGTAAAACGCCTGATGGCCTGGAATCGATACACAAAGAATTTGGCAATCGTGTACATTTAATGATCTACGATGTCAGTAATCCCCGCGAAAAAACCACCTATACCGGCTGGCAGCACCTCGATATACTTCGCAAGGACGGAAATCATGACCAAATTAAAGAAAGACTCACCAACCACCTTAACGACCTTAACAGAAACGGAAAAATCAGTGAACAAGCCTTCTTACAAGCAAGTGGGCAACCCCTCGCCCTTACAAAAACGAATATTCGACAAGTTAGCCCAACACTCAGAGCGTATGGAGAACGACCCGGAATACAAAAAGAAGAACGACAAGCGCCTGTTTTGAAAAATCAAACAGCCAGGGACAGATAAGCCAATTTCATGTACATCTTCGCAACAATATTCATCATAATGATGACCGTGGTTTTAATCATCAAAAAGCCAGCATATGGCTATTTAATGATAGTGCCAACCATTTTTACTTGCGCTCCTTTTTTCACCACTATTTACGATCATATTCAAGTTAGCGCCGGGAACCCAGTTGCCTTCTCAAACGGCGGCAGAAGTCTGCGATTTGCCATTGTAGGAATAACGTTTCTTATCGTTGGTTCTCTAATCTGTCTGGCGAAGACATTTAAAGATAATGCAAACATAGTAAATAATATTTATCTTGGCTTTGTTATTGCTGGTGTAATGAGTTTTTTTGCAATTTTCTATCAAGCTGGTGATCGCTCAACACGCCCGATGGTCGTCAATTTTGATGCAATCCGCAATGATGTTGAAGACATTGAATGCGATTCAGACTTTATCATCGCTTATGGTAACTACGAGGGTTCGACAATTCGCTACCGATGCCCAACTGGAATTGTCCTCAATCCCTACGCCCTTTTACCGTTTATTCCATGGCCCGATTACCATGACGGTTCAAGCGTTGATCTGAAAAAAAAGCTCATTCAGTAAAAATAAAATTATTAGAGAATAGAGAACAACGCGGCCCAACGGCCGCATTTTTTTTCCTGTTTTGATAAGCAGTTCGCGCAAGTCCAACATTCCTCAGTTGATCCCCCGTTGTCTGCCCTCTGAACCCGCCTTAAACGACGCATAAGCCAATCCTCTACACAGCACAAGGGTACGCACCGATTAACCCGTGTTCTCGCTTCGCTGCGAGCCGCGCCAGTTAATCGGTGCCGCTGCGCGCCCTTGCCCTGC
>NZ_SHKO01000007.1 GCF_004217095.1 Advenella incenata
GGGTGGAGTTGGTAAAACGACTCTAGCAGTTCAGATTGCAATCGCTCGGGCGCGAGCTGGGCGAGACGTGTGGTTGATCGATGGCGATCGGCAAGGGACCGCAGCTGCGGCCATAGCCATAAGATCCGAAGGTGAAACCCTACCTGGGATCGCCTGCGCTCAATATCATGACGGCCCGCAGCTGCGGTCACAAGTGCAGCAGCAGCGAAATAAATGGAGCGACATTATTATCGATGTAGGGGGTAGGGATTCAACAGCCCTACGCGCAGCACTTACCTTGGCAGATACGCTTCTTGTCCCATTTGCGCCTCGATCATATGACGTTTGGGCGCTGGAAGATATGGCAACTCTGGTTGATGAGGCTAATAGTGTGAGGGACGGTCTCAGGGCTTTTGCTGTTCTGAACTTAGCTGATCCAGGTGAGCAATCAACCGATAATGCCGAGGCTGCCGCAGCAGTCGCAGAAGTACCTCAATTTCAGTACCTATCAACTCCGATCCGTCGGCGAAAGGCTTTTAGCAATGCATCCGGGGCGGGTTTATCTGTATCCGAAATGAAACCCAAGGATGCAAAAGCAATTGCTGAAATTGATAGATTGATTGAATCTATTTTCAATGTATAAAGAATATTCAAAGAAGTACAGGAGAATATAGTATGGCAATACATGCAAAACCAAAAAAACCACTTAGTAAAGAAGCAGCAGCAGAAGCGTTTGTAACTGGTGCGCCTGATGGGACTGCAAAACCAGAAACATCTGTGAGCTATGATAAAGGAATAGTAAAAGGTCACAAGCGCCAAGTCAGTATCACTATTTCACCCGATTTGCTGCGTCAGATTGATGCAAAAGCTGAGGCGATGGGCACAGGGCGGTCGGCATTTATTTCAATGGCCGTATTCAAAGCGTTGCAGGAATAGTATTTATAATATATTTTGAATATTCATAGTATATTAATTAAAGGTGAATTATATGGGTAAAACTGATACGCAGGAGGACCAAATTAGCCTATATCCTGAGGCAGTTAATTCCTATGATTCCACCGGAAAATCTGAGGAAATCTTGGAGCATTTACGCGCCTGGCACCGCACATTGTCGGACCAAATTGTAGACGCCAATCGAGAGTTGGCCATGTTGTTCGCGCAGGGGAAAGGGAAGGCTGACGAAGCGGTGATTATTCAGAAGCTATTGGCTAAGGTCCACACTCGACGTTCCGAGGTCGAAAAAAATATTGAAGAAGAAAAAAAAGAGCTTGAATATTTTCGGTCGCTGCATAAGCAGAGCAGGGTAGAGGTAGAAACGATTGATGAGCCTACCGAGCAAGGGTTGATTCGGGTACGGCACCCTAATCGAGATTTTTTTCTAGCAGACATGTTTGATTATGCCTTGAAAGATGATGGCGCAAGCATGGAAGCCCCGATTTTCACCCTATCTACGAAGCCTGATCTGAGCATATGGGAATGGCGAAGCAAAGACGGAAATAAATATGTCAAAGTCACTCCCTCCGTGCTTGGCCGAGCGACTCAGCACGATAAAGATGTACTGATTTATGTCGTATCGCAAATGACTGAGGCTTTGAATAGGGGCCGTGAAGATGCTAAAAACCGAACTATTCGCTTCACAGTACATGATTTCCTAGTCACAACTAATCGGCAAACTAGTGGCGAAGGATACAAGCTCTTGCATCAGGCATTTGAACGGTTACGCGGTACTTCGGTTTCCACTGATATACGCACAGGAGGAACTCGGGTACGAGAAGGGTTTGGGATTATTGACCGTTGGAAAATCATTGAGAAATCACGCACTGATGAGCGAATGATAGCTGTTGAAGTGACGCTTTCTGACTGGCTTTTCAATGCCGTACAGGCATATGAAGTTTTAACGATTCACCCGGATTATTTTCGCCTACGTAAGCCAATGGCTCGGCGGTTATATGAAATCGCTAGGAAACACTGTGGACGACAATCTCAGTGGGTGATAAGTCTACGACTATTGCAGGAAAAAACAGGTAGCAAATCTACTTTAAAAGAATTCAGAAGTGCAATTCGCGCCATCCAGGCGGATAACAGTCTGCCAGAATATAGTTTGTATTTAGAAGAAACGAATGACAAGGTTGTATTCACAGCGCGAAATGCTGGTCAACTTTCCCAGAATCTCATTAAAGATATGGCAAACGGGCCTGCTTGATACGTCATTTCACCCACCGCCACAGTTCCCTTGTGGATAAGTTCTGAAAACCATGTTTTCCTGTGGATTGATACGTCATTTCACCCACCATTCCTGTGGATTGGTTCGTCATTTCACCCACCGGCCATTCGTCATTTCACCCACCCGGGCTTTTGCTATATAGCTGTTTTATAAACAAAAAAAGCCAATATTTTTGGCCCTAACGCGCGCGCGCGGTTTTTAACTATTATTCTTTAACGCAAAAACGCGCCTAACCCTCCGGTCGCTCCGCTCCCTACGCCCTTTGCTACGCAAAGCCTTTATTATCTATGTCCCGCTAAAGCGGGAATGACAGACCCTAACCTCAACACTGAGCAAAGCTAGACTTACCCAGGCCAAACCGTGAGGCCCTTGGCCGCGGGAACCGTGCCGGTTCCCCTGTCCTCCCTACGCTACCGCTTCGGTCGCGGCCTCGACCCCTTTTGTGAAAACCTAGCGGTTTTCCCCGCAAGCGGCACCCCTTTCCCTTTCGGTTTGGCAGTAAAGGACGTCATTTGAGTGTCATAATGCTTATATGGAGCGCAGAAACAGGCCATGCGGCGATTTTTCTGCTAAACCGGTACCAAAGTGTGAGTTTTGCAAATAAACGCTTAAAACGGCTCTAATTTAGCCTGGAATGAAATCGCTCAAGATCTCGCTTTTGCATATGCTTTTTAAAGCTTCTTGCACATAATCGACCATCGGATCGGGCAGATGGGGCAATGGCTGCCACACTAAATCGTCGCATTTATCAGGCTCGTTATTGATAATTTGCCCTTGCCATCTATGGCACGTCAAGAAAAAGCTGATGCGGTTTTGATCGGCATCACGTCGCATAACGCCACTCAGGACCAGATCGTTAGCGTCAACGATGGCACCGACTTCCTCGGCTGCTTCACGTACCGCACAGCCTTTGATGGTTTCGCCGGGTTCAAGATGACCGGCAACGAGTGAATATTGACCGTCTTTGTAACCGGTATTGGCTCTGCGAATGAATAAGCACTCATCCTGTTCATTGAAAAACAGCACGTGTACATCAACAATGCTTTGCATTCGACCTGCCATTTTCTACCCTTGATTTATGCTCTGGCGATTAACACTTCGTCCCAGTTCGTAGTATATCCCTGGCTTTTGCGCTCCTGGCGCATATACCAATGCTCGCGGTCGTGAAACCCGATACTGCCTGTTTTAACTGATCCCCGGCCATATCGGGCATTGATACCGTCCAGGGCCACCATCAGCTGCGCCCGCTTGTCATACTCCGGTTCCACGGGGAACAGTTCACCTTGAACCGTATCTGCAGGCGATATGTCCATCAGCATGACGCCCGCCTTTTTATACTTGAATCCTGGCCGCCATATTGTCTCAAGCGCCCTAAGGGCATGTTTGGTAAACGCCAGGTTATCAGCGGTCGGGTAGGGCGGGGTGACCAGGCGGCTATTGCCATACTGCTTGGCCTTGTCAAAAGGGCTCGTGCGAATGAATATCTGCATGCTGGCGGCCACCGAGTTCTGCTGGCGCAGTTTGTTGCAGGCGATGGCGACAAACTCCGACAGGGCGCTTTGCAGCCCCGGCAGGTCAGTCATTGGCAAACCAAAGGAGCGGGACGAAATAATTTGCTTTTTGGGGTCGGCCACTTCTTCCAGATCAATGCGCGAGATCCCGCGCAGCTCTTGCACGGTCTTGCCCACGACAATGGAAAACTCGGCTCTGGCCGCTTCGGGCTTCATGCGGGCCAGATCAAATACCGTATAAATGCCCAGCTCGTTAAGCCTCTTGGCAATGCGCCTGCCAATGCCCCAGACTTCCCCGACTTCGATATTTTTCATAATGTCGGCCAGCTGGTATCGGTCCAGCTGCGTCAAGTCACACACCCCGGACCAGGACGGCTGCTTTTTGGCAATGTGATTCGCCAGTTTCGCCAGGGTCTTGGTGGCGCCGATGCCCACACAGGTGGGAATCCCGGTTTCGCGCAAGACCGCAGCCCGGATTTTCTGGCTGTAGGCGCTCAGATCCTCGGTAATCCCGGAGAAATCAGCAAAGCTCTCGTCTATGCTGTAGATCTCCTGGCGGGGCGAAAATCGGCTGATAACGCTCATCATGCGGTCGCTCATGTCGCCGTACAGCGCAAAATTGGAAGAAAGTGCCATCAGTCCCTTTTCTTCCAGGTGTTTGATCTCAAACCAAGGCTGGCCCATTTTGATGCCCAGTGCCTTGGCCTCGTCTGTGCGCGAAATGACACAGCCGTCATTGTTGGACAGCGAGATAAGCGCCTTGCCTTTCAGGGACGGCCTAAAGACGCGCTCACAGCTGCAATAGAAGCAATTGCCATCAATCAGCCCATAGGTCATAGCATGTCCTTGATGACGTGCGTAACAACGCCCCAGATCATCCATTCTTGGCCGGGAACCGGCACTATGTCGGGGTAGGTGAGGTTAGCGGCCTTGAGCCGTATCACACCGTTTTTCTTGTGCAGTCGTTTTACAGTCACATCCCCATCGATTTCGGCAATAACGATGCTGTTGTGTTTGGCTGTCAGGGATCGATCGACAATCAAATGATCGCCGTCGTCAATGCCTGCCTCTTTCATCGAGTGGCCTTTGACGCATAGGTAAAAAGTGGAGGACGGGTTCTTGACGAGGATCTCGCCAATGTCGATCCGGTTCACGGCCAGGTCCTGGGCAGGGGACGGAAAGCCTGCCGGCGTCTTGCACACAATCAGCCCAACACTGGCCGAGGTTTCCACCAGGGGAATCAGGTCAAGGTAGGTTTTCATGGCATTCAAAATACTGTATATAAAAACAGTATTATCCATGATAAATGGTAGCTCAGTGTTTTAAATAATCGGTCGCGATAATGTTTATCGATAGATAAAATGTGGTGTTTAAGATTGATAGCTAGTAATCCACGGGTTGCTTCCAGAAAAAGAAAAGGCATCCCATGAATAGTATTTTTCTAGCTTTGTAGTTCGCTGGTCCTACTCTGGAGGACGGATAAGTTGCTGAGCAATATCCTGTAGCTGGGGGACACTCAATGCGGGCGACGTCTGTACGATGTCAACGTTACGTCCGAGGTGCTCTTGTAGCTGTGATGCCACCATGCCGCGAACTTGCTTTCCATAGCGATAGCGAACCGGGTTGGCGTCGTAAGACTCGAAAGCTTGTGTAGCTATGCTTCCTGGGTCTACCCCTGGGCCGCCCTTGTTACGATCTTTTTGTGCCTCGTTATTTCTGTAATTAATGCAGCGTTCTATAGATTTAACGCGGGTTGCAGCAGTCGCATCATTGATTATCTGTTCGACAACTGCCCGATCCACTTCGGGAACTAGCGAGACGATGTGGTCGCTATTTAGGAAGTGGCTTTCTACATCCGTACCGGTGGTCAAGAAAACGCTCAGTCCGGCGTCAGTGAGACCTCGTGAATACGACTCAGCCTTTGCATCGGTCATGTAATCCCTATCTCGATGGACCAGTACCAGCGTACCGGGCGCGTGATCACGGATGAAACTAGCTAGGACTTTGGCTGATTGAGTGTTGCTGCAACCCGCATAGGACCAGATTTGACATACGTCGTCCCCTAGGCCGGACGCTTGCAGGAGGACTCGAAGACCCTCGGGCTTGGAGTCCTCCGTCAAGACAATGAGTGGCGTTTCCCCGTTACGAAGACGGTCTCCCGCGTCAAGTGCGCCAAGGCCTAGCAGAACCGACACTCGATCAGTATTGTCTGCATGGATCGCGCCTTCGGAAAACCAGTGGACCATCGCGCCAAGTGAGGAAAACTCGTCAAGAAAGTGCCGCGAATGCGTAGAAATCAACACCTGGAGATCAGAAGATTGGACAATGGAATGAAGTAGACGCGCCATGCGCCGCTGGTTGTCTGGATGAAGATGAGAGTCCGGTTCATCAAGAATAAGAAGCGACGGTTTATAAACCCCAATGTACGCGAGCGTTTGGATGGCCTGCAGGACGCCAGTTCCGCATGAGTCGACCGGCAGATTGCTCTCTGTTTTTACAGCTTGAGCTGAAATAAATTCATCGACGGCCTCATTGAATAAAACATCGATGTTTAGACCGCCAAAAATCGTTGCTAGACGAGAATTGAAGGTCTGCCAGGCTGACGGGTCTTGTTTAAGAAGCCAGAGCACATTTCTAAACACACTATTTGCATCGCCTTTCGCTGCTGCTCGTTGAACTATTCCAGGGGATCGAAACTCTTCAAACGCAGGGATACCGGCCAACCCTGGCGCAACGACGCTGAATGGATGCTCCATTGACTCTAGCCGCATGCCAAGAGCGCTTCCCTGAATGCTTACAGCGATATTCTTGTTCTTTCCACGTCTTACTTGAATCGCTGCGGAACCAAGATTATCGGTCGTCAGCGTTACCGAGATCGCTTGGTTTGCGTCCTGCCGGAGGCTTCCACCTGCTGCGAGCGCTTGGACATCTCGAAGCGGTGTGTACACGAGTTGTTGTGTAGCAAGACTTCCTGACAGGTTCTCATCATTCCAAAGTGCGACGTTGTCTAATCGCAAGCTCTGTGCAACGGAAACTCCAAACTGGATAGCATGTAGGAAGCTGCTCTTACCTGCATTGTTGGGACCGACAAGAAGTGTTATCCGTCCGAAAGGAACGGTAGCGTCGGAAATGGACTTAAATCTCTGAACTCTCGCACTTTGCAGCATAAGATCTCCTAGGCTTGATCGTGCGGCTATCGCTCAGTCACGATAGCTGGCATAAAATTGCCAGCCAATTAGACATTTTCCCATAAAAACTCAAACCCTTCTGATTAACGACACCCCTTTTGATATGAGTTTGCTGCGGCAAGCCTTTTCGCACGCGAAAACCCGGGACGACTTGCATTTACGCAAAGTCCCTATCCTGCATATAGTCTTTTAGTGGCGTTTTGGTGGTTAGGGGCTAGCGCGATACTGCATAGGCTATGCACATAATATGCGTAATATTGCTTTGTTATTAAGCATCATATAGAAATATCGAGCAGTTAAAAGCATTTTGACGCATTTATACTGAATGTGGTAGCATAAGGTATGCTTTTTAATTTAAATATTGTGCATTAATAGGGTTTGTCTTATGCATGTTGATGAATTTATCAAAATGAATGCTTCGGAGAGGTCAGCTAAATATTCACAGCTCACGCCCTTTCGGGACGCCATTATCAAGCTCAAAAACGAGGGCTTTTCAGAACGAAAAATTCTGGAATTCTTGGCGCTGAACGACGTAGTTGTTAATCAATCGACGTTGCACCGCTTTGTAAAAAGACATGCTGATAACGAGCCACAAAAAAAATCTGTAAATACAGTTGCTCGGCAACGGCAAGCACCAGGTGCTGAGTCCAAGAGAGAACCCCAAAAACCCATTGATCCAGCAAAGCCATCCTGGGTGCCGGATCATATCAACGTGGATGAACTCCTGAGTAAGACCTAATTTCCATATAGCGAGACTTTAGGTTAAATTAACTTTAAGGGTCGGCGGCAGTCTGTTTCAACGAGCAGCGCCGCCTTTGTTGTTTTTATCAGCCTATATTTCAAATGAAATAAAATGACAATTCATATTAATAGCCAGTCACGCGTGATAACGATCACAATTAAACACTTTTCATCTTACTTTCTGTAACATGTGGCTATTTACTGGCTCGGCTATGCGTTGCTCTCTTTATCAACCCCTGGAATATTTGCCTGTCTACCATCCTTTACTGAGGTGTGAGGCGCTTTTTCCGCATTTTTCTGACCTTCCCTATGGATAAATTTGAAATCCGTCGCCAGAAACTTCTAAAGCTTATTGACGAGTATGCCTATGGCGTTAAATATAAATTCGCGCAAATGGTTGATTTGCATCCTGGAACGATTAGCCATCTGGTCGCAGAGCCAGGAACACCAGGTAAGCAATTAATTTCCGAGACTAAGATAGATCAGATAGAAGGGCGGCTGGATATACCAGGATGGTTTGATTTACCACCGGACCCGCAACAGGACCTTTGGCCTTTCAGGGCAATGACATTTCGCCAGTACTGTGAAATGGACGCTTTAGACAAAGATGAGATCGAGGCATTTTTAAAAATAAAACTCAAAAGTCATTTTAAAAAGCAAAAGAAAGTGCAATAAAAGGCCGTTTTAAACGGTCTATATTTTTATTAATTATATTGAACTCATATTTTTTAAAAAAGATATTGCAACAAATTACAGGGTACGATAGTATTTCTCAATTAATAAGAACGCTCTTTAATCTGTTGCAGACATAATCACCTGTCGAGGTGATAAACCAGACCCTGGGACGGGTATATTTTGCGTTCCCAGCGATATGGAGAGGCGTCAGCCGGGGAGCCTTGAACAGAATCCCAGCAATCCTTCAAAGCAAGGGGGTTTGTACTAAAAGGAGGGAATAACATTAGTACGAATCAGGCACAACAGCGCAATACGATAGCGCACACGCAATGGTCGCGGCGAACGTGAATATTCGCGGTAAGACATTTGAATAAATGCTTTTGGCTTACAGAATCGACCTGACAGAACGGAATAGATACGTCAAAGCACTTGCCATCTGGGTGAGTGCGCTTTATTAAATGGCTTGGCATGTGATGGCCAGGCATTTTAAAGAAGCGGAAAATTTACTGAATAGTTGAATAATTATATAATCGGTTCAGTTCCGCGCAGATACGACCAATCGACGGTTGAGTTTAGGTTTTCACATCGGATCCCTGTCAGTTTTTCTATTTCTGGGCAATGCTCAGGAGGGACTTCGCTTTGTTTCCATTGCCATATTGCGCTACTGGATACGTTCAGTAGATCGGCCAATCTGGCTTGATTACCTACTACTTTTGCCGCAGCATTCAATGATTCTTCGATAAGAGGGTTTTTCTTTTTCATAAAGTTCAACTTGTTAAGAATGCTATAAGTTTAGATTATCTGAATATTTATTTCAATAAAGTGTAAAGTATTTCTTGATACTAAAACTTTAGTATTTCTTTACACTTACGACATGAAATTAAATGAATGGATCCGCTCTGCGCGTCACCATGCAGATATGAGCCAGGAGAAGCTAGGAGAGTACCTGGGGAAGTCCAAGGCAAACATCTCTATGTGGGAATCTGGAGCTCATGAGCCGAGCTTTGCGCAACTATTAAAGATAATAGAAGTGACTGGCTATAGAGAACTTTTGCCTGGATTAAGTGCTGCCTTGGAAAAGGCACATTGGCCATTCCATGAACTCTCTTTGGATAAGGTTAAAAAGATCGATGACCGAGATCTTATCAAGCTAGAAACGGTCATTCAGATCTCTGCAAAACAGATCGGACTTGACGTTTCTAAGGACGAAAGCAATAAATAACCCTTTGTAAAAGTGCTACGGGCTTGCCCTGTAGTATTTTGTTGCAATAAAAGTTAAGAAAAACTAAATAATAAAGTCAGTTATGCTTTACTAAAAGTGTTAAGATAAACTAAACTAGAGTCAATGGTTAACGCCATTGGCTCTTTAACAATTTATCAAATAGTCACATGTCGATGTGATTAGTCAGCCCGGCGGCAACTTTGCCCGACCGGCCTGTCCAGGTTCGCCAGGGGCCTGACTCGAAACCCTATTAGCTATCAGTAGATGGCGGCTTGAGATTAATAATCCAGCTGGCTAAAGGCGCAAGACGATGGCGCACACGCAATGGTCGCGGCGAACGTGAATATTCGCAGTTAGAAATGATCGGATCCATCCGATGAAACTACGTAATCGACCTGACAGGCCGGAACAGGTACGGCAGATAAGCCACTTACCAAGTAAGTGCGCTTTGGTAAATGACCTGGTTATGCCAGGTTTTTTTCTGAAGCGATATATTCATTATGGTGATCTATGCAAGTATTAGCGGCTGAAAAATTCCTTCGTCCTTCATCTAAGCCCATAAAAAAACCGCCGTTTTCTCTCCCTCGGAAACAGATTGATTGGGACGAGTACAGGCAATATGGCACAGTTAAATGGAAACCTCGAAAATTTGAATTGCAGTTTATCGGGGGTATACAGTTCGGTTTTGAACCATGGATGAGGGTAATAGGCTCATTTAACAATAACCTGGTATCGCTTCCTTCTGTTCTCGAAATAGACCCTTTTCTGGCACGTAATTTGAGAAAAGGAGTTGTTGTCTGGACTCCCAACAGAAGGGGAATAGGGAATGTTGATAGAACAGAGTGGGCGGCCTTGTGGCTACGGATACGGGCGACAAATCATAAATCCATTCCCTGGGAAATCCATTTTGAAAGAGTGAATGAATGCAATTTTGACATTTTCCAGGCCAATGACAGCACTACACGCCTTGAGCTGTACGTAGCCAAGGATCAGCGGGAAATCTATAGACATAAACGTTTCTGGTAATGCGCACCGGATAAATAGCCGGTTTTTTATATCAAAGGATATACATGAAAACAGTACATTTCGTCTTGCAAGGCAAGGGTGGGGTAGGTAAGACATTTATTTCATCAATCGTTGCGCAATACCTTGGGCATGGTTCTGGCGCCCCTGTGCATTGCTTTGATACCGATCCCGTCAACAAAAGCTTTTCACAAATACAGGGACTGAACGTTCAAACAATCAATATCCTTACTGAAAACAAGAAAATTGATGGTAGCCAGTTTGATCAATTGATAAATCAGTTAATTGAGCTGGACGGTCAGGGAGTTATTGATAATGGCGCGTCTTCATTTGTCCCGCTTATGGACTATCTTCAAGAGAACAACGTACCTACCTTTTTCAAGGACGCAGGCATCAATATGGTGATGCATGTTCCCATGCAGGGCGGTCAGGCCCTAAAAGATACGACATATGGCCTAAGCGTTGTCCTGGATGAGCTGAAATGCCCTGTTGTCGTCTGGCTTAATAATCATCATGGACAGATTGATAAAACGGTTGATGCTTTCAAAGATCGCGCCATTTATAAAAAATACAAAAGCCAAATTCTTGGTGTAGTGGAGATTGCCGACCGCAGCCAGGATACTTTCGGTAAGGATATCCGAAGCATGACAGAGCAGAATTTGACATTTGATGAGGTGGCTCAGTCAGAGAAATTTTTCATTATGAATAAGCAGCGGATTCAGATTTTCAAGCGCAGTATTTACGAGCAGTTGGATGCTATTAATTTAGGAGAAAAAAATGATGTTCCTGCTGAAAAAGACAAGCAAGCATAAATTGCCTGCTCTGATGATCACGATAGCCGCCAGTTTGGCGGCTTTTTCATTTCCGGCCCACGCAGATCAAGAGCTGTCAGGTGATGAGAAAGATTCTTGCGGTGCATTACTGTGTTTAGCCAGCGGTGCCGGGCGCGGTGAAAGCGAATGCCAGGGCTATCTACGCCGCTATTTTTCGATCAAATTCACCCGCCCGGACAAAACTTTCGAAGCTCGGCGCGATTTTTTAAGCATATGTCCTACTGATAGTGATCCGGTATTTACGCAATACCATAAACCGGCGCTGATCAACGCCATTGCCAGGGGCGCGGGAAATTGCGACGCTAACTTTCTGAACAGCCTGAACAAAGCCTATTACGAGAAAAAAATCGTAGACAAGGGTTGGAGCAAATGGAACAACGATGATGATACGGTGCGCATCGAGCGGGTGGAGTATGTAAAAAATGAGCTACCCCCGTATTGCAAAGTGTATGAAGAAAACGAATACACGCAAGGCGTTGTACCAGTTTATGTCGGGGTAGAAAAAGAGGATGGGCATTTTGTCGATCCTCCACCGCAGTAATAGAAGGGTGGGCCGGTCCAGGTGACTGGCCCTTTTATTTGAAGGAAACACAGTATGCAGACCAGGACCGAAGAGCTGGTAAATGAGGTTTTTACCCAGACAAAACAAAAACTGTCTCCTGATGATCCCTTGCTTTCACTAATTCTGTTGCAAGAAAAAAGCTTGCAGCGGGCATTTGAGCAGCAAAACACAAGCCGGGCCGATCAGGATCAGGCATTTTTAGCGCAACTGGACGAACGCCTGGTAAAAATCAATGCGATGGCTGCCGACCTGGCGCAGTACCGGGAAAGAGTGATTGCGGAACTGTTGGCCAAGAATCAGCAGGTTGCGGTTCAGATTGAGGGCAGGGTAGTACGCAGGGCGTTGGGCGGTGTCAAGCGATTGCGGGTGGTGGCTGGTGCTGCCCTGGCGGTGGCCGTTCTTTGCCTAGTTGGGGTTGGGATGATGTATTTTCAGATTAGAGGATGAGGACATGAAAGCATTCAAGGCCATGATTGTGGCTGTGTTGGCCGGGTTATGCGTATTACGCCCTGCGCTGGCTGTACAGAAGCAGGCCATACAAACACCGGCAGAGCTGACATTTAACCAGCTGGCGGCTAGGTGTGCGCCTACGGTGCATGCCAGTACCTTGCAGGCGCTGGCCCGCACAGAGAGCAATTTCAATCCCTACGCGATTGGGGTTGTCGGTGGCTCGGTAGCACAGCCAAAGACCCTGGAAGATGCCATTGCAACGGTCAAGACGCTGCATAAGGCGGGGAAGAATTTCAGTATGGGCCTGGCGCAGATCAATAAATACAATCTGCCTAAATTTGGACTTTCCTATGAAACGGTGTTTGATCCATGTCAGAACCTGCAAACCGGGGCGCAGATCCTTGAGGACTGCTTTAACCGGGCTGGATCTGCTGATGGCCAGGTCGCGCTGCAAAAAGCCCTGTCTTGCTATTACAGCGGCAATTTCAGGACTGGTTTTAGGCAGGATTTCAAGGGCCAGCCGCCCTATGTGAAACGGATCCAGCTGGCGGCAGCGCGAAACAGTGAGGAGCAAAAATTGCGGATCCCCGCGATAAATGCCACGGCTCCCTTACAGGGGCCGGTTAAGGCCACGGTTAAGAATAAACCGACTGCCAAAGACAATCGGAACCCAGATACGGGTCGGACCGTGGCGACACAGGCAGCTGAAAAGCGCGAGACTGCCAGCTGGGATGCTTTCGGGGATTGGTAAGAGCTAATTAATTATTTAACTATATAGTTGAATACAAGGAGGGCAATCATACAGAGAGATATGGCATAGCAGGCTTGTAAACATTTCGAGTTCTTTTTAGTACCAGACACCCAATCGGGTGTTTTTTTTCGTTCTTAATATTTGATTTTTCAAGGAAAAACAATGAAACGTGTCTCTAGTAAGTTAGTTCGCACTGTGGCTGATTCTCTAATGATGGTCACCCTTGTGATGGTTTCTCAGGCGGCGATGGCCCAGGGCTTTGCCGCGCCGGTTATCGATGTTGTCACGCAGATCCAAGATGGTATTTACGCCTTGGTGGGCGTCCTGGCAATTATTGGTCTGTTATGGCAGCTGTATGAAGGTTCGCAAGGTCAAAAGACGTGGCCCGATATTGGTAAAACGTGCCTTTGGATCGTTGCCGCGGCTGCCGTAGTGGCTATCGGTAACTGGCTCTGGGCAACCGGCGCGTCAATTTCGTTCTAATTAATAAGGAACGGCAATGCGCAACTCCAATGAAACCAAGATATTGGATGAAAAATTCCCAACCTTCAATGCATTGGGTCGTTCAGCGTTGGTGCTTGGCATTCCACTGATGCCTTTGGTGCTTCTAGTGGGATTGTCCTTGGTCGTGACAATGGCTTTGCTGATATTTATACATGGGAAGGCGCTGCTATTTCTGCTGATCCCCTTGCCAGTCATTGTCTTTATGAAAACTGTCTCACGTAACGATGACCAGGCATTAAAGGTCATCGGATACGAGCTAATGAGCTGGTTCTATCGGCGCAATGCGGCATTTTTCAATGGCACCACGACCATTCTAGCCACTCAATTCGGGAGAAATTTACATGATTATCAGCGATTTTTTGAGCAAGGCGCTCAAAAAACAAGCCTCGGGTTCGACCTTCCTGCCGAAGGTATCCCAACATATAACCGCTAATCTGATTCATTTCAAGACGGGCCATATCGGGTTTGTGATCCGGTTAGAAGGCTTGCCCTTTGAAAGTGAGGACGATTCACACCTTAAAAACCACTTCACACAGTTGGCGCACCAACTCGCTAGCGCAGGTAAAACGCTGGGCAATCGTTTGGCCTTTTGGACTACGCTACGGCGTCGAAAAAAGGAGTTCGACCGTCAATATGCCTTTGACAACCTGTTTTGCCATGAATTTGCTGAGAAGTACCTGCAAAAATTTCAGACAGGTGATTACTACGAGAATGTCTTTTATCTGACGGGCCTGATCAAATATGAGGAGTTTGACGAAGGGATTAAAGAGGCTAATGATCTGATTTCTGTGCTGATGCTGGGGCTGGATGTTTATGATCCGGTAGTTTTGACGGCGTGGCAGAATACAGAAGGAGTGTTGTTTTCAGAGGTGTTTACCTTCTTTGGCTCACTGATAAATGGAGTTGAAGAGGACATTCCCCTGTCTAACGTGGATGCTTACCAGACGCTTGCCAGCGCGGATCTGCACTTTGGTGCTGATGTGTGCGAGATTCGGGGCCAGAGCGGGACGCGCTATGCGGTGTGCTTCGATTTGAAAGATTTTGGCGTGTCGCAGGTCAAGGTACTGCACCGGGTATTAGATCTGCCGTGTGAGTTCACTTTTACGCAATCCTTTGTGTACGTTGATTCCCCGTCGATGCAGCACACCATCAATAAACAACTCAATAACCTGGTGTCGGTAGGAGATCATGCTGTTGATCAGCAGGACGAGCTCAATGCTGGTCTGGGTAAGCTGACCTCTGGCGAGCTAATGTTCGGGGAATATCACAGCGCCTTGGTGGTTTATGGATCAACGGCTCGGTTGGCCTCCCAGAATGGAGCCAGGGTGTATACCCGGTTCTTGAATTCGGGTGGCTACCGGTTTATCAAGGCTGGCTTATCGGCACCTATAACGTTCTTTAGCCAGGTGCCTGGTGCCAAGCACAAGCCCCGATCTTTCCCAAAATCGACCGTTAATCTGGCGACAACCTTCGGGATGCATAACTATTCCCACGGAAAAAGCCAGGGTAATCCGATCGGGGACGGTTCGGCGGTCATGCCGATGCAGACCGTTTCCAACACGATCTATGATTTTAATTATCATTTTTCTAACCCAAAAGAGGACAACACCGGCGACAAAATTGCCGGTCACACCTTGATTTTGGGTGCAACGGGTACGGGTAAAACGACTTTGGAAACCGCACAGTTGGCTTTTGCGGATCGGTTTAACCCTTACCTTTTTGTGCTGGATTTGGATGAGGGTATGAAAATCTTTATCCGGGCCACGGGCGGTGCCTACTATTCCCTGAAAGATGGGGAGTCAACAGGCTGCAACCCGTTCCAGTTGCCAGATAGTCCTAAAACTCGCGAGTTTCTATACAAGCTGGTGGGGATCTGCGGTAAGAATGCTGCCGGGTCATTGACAGCTGCCGAAGAAAAGCAGATCCAGGTAGCGGTCGATACGTTGATGAACACCATTGACTTTAAAAACCGCAATTTCAGTGTACTTTTGCAAAGCATTCCCCCAGAACCCTTGAAATCCGACAATCTAAGAGGTCGTCTGTCTCGATGGTGTCGTAGTGAAAACGGGCGCTATGCCTGGTGTCTGGATAATCCTACGAACCATTTTGACCCGGATGATTTTTTCCGGATTGGCTTTGATCTGACTGATATTCTCAAGGATGACTACCTGCCGACAGAGCCGGTTTTGGCTTACTTGTTCTTTCTACGCTCTTTGATGATGGATCGAGTGGCCGCTTCTGGCGGCATTCTGGCCACGGTTATTGAGGAGTTCTGGTACCCGGCCCGGTTTGAGGTGACGCAGGACTTTATGCTCAAAATCCTGAAAACCGACCGCAAGCTTGGTGGTTGGGTGATTTTGACCAGTCAAAGCCCGGAAGATGCCATTAATAGCCCTATTTTTGCGGCAATAGTGCAGCAGACCCCAACCAAGATCTTTTTGCCTAACCCTGATGCTGAGTTTGAGGGCAGTTATGCTCGATGCGGCATCACATACAAGGAGTATGAGGAACTGGTGAAATTGACCTTGGAGAGCCGTACTTTTCTGATTCGCCAGTCCCGCCAGTCTGCGTTTGCTACGTTGAATCTATACG
This sequence comes from Advenella incenata, assembly GCF_004217095.1. Lineage (GTDB taxonomy): Bacteria > Pseudomonadota > Gammaproteobacteria > Burkholderiales > Burkholderiaceae_B > Advenella > Advenella incenata. The sequence continues at coordinate 16,256 of NZ_SHKO01000007.1, forward strand.
GGTTTGAGGATGAAATGGCGGTGTTATCTGGTTCTGCCGATAACGTGGCCATCCTGGATGAGGTCATGGTCGAGCAGGGTGATGTGCCAGTCGATGTTTGGTATCCGGCCTTTAAGGAGCGGGTACGCGAAGCGCGGCAGGCAAAAAGGAAAAAGGCAGCATAGGTAATGAAAATCGTTATGTTCATGTAATACCCGTCCTGGTTGATGCGCAAGGGCAGGGCGGGTGTTGTAAATGCAGTACATGTACTTCTCTTATATTATTTTCTAGGAAATCCAAAAATGAAAACCCTTAAATATATGAAGCGGGCCGCATTGATTGCGGCCTTTTCTTTGTCCGGCTCAGCCTTTGCGGCGGGGATCCCGACCATCGACGCGGCGGCTCTGGCTCAAATGGCTGAGCAAATAACGCACATGAAAACACAGATTGAAAATCAGATATCACAGATTACGGAGCTGAAAAATCAAGTCAAGGCGGTAACGGGTACGCGTAATATGGGCAATTTACTCAAAGACCAGGTGAAAGACGTAATCCCCTCTGAATGGGCGGATATTTATAAAGCAGCCAATGTGGATGTGTCCAGCATTACGGATCTCAAAACCTTCGATCCGCAAGCCGGTTTAAAGAATCTGGCCTCAATTCAGGAGTTTTCAGAACGCGCTTTTAAGGACACAAAAGCGAGGCTGGGTAACATTGAGGGCCTAATGGCACAGATTGATATGACGCAGGATATGAAGGGCGCAGCTGATTTACAGAACCGCATTGCCACGGAGAATGCAGCTATCGTGAATACTCAAGTCAAGATGGATATGATGGCGCGACTGTACGAGAACCAGAAGGAAATTAACTATCGTCAACGTGTCCAACATTCCAATTGCAGAATGCAAGCTTGGGCCAATCGTTCGGATGGCAGTTGCGAATAAATCAAGAATGCTGCATTCTTACGGCTGAGAAGCGTTGACCAGGTGCAATTTTATCTGGTCACTTTTTTATTTCATCTGATAAAGGATTATGACATGCGTGTTTTATTAATTGCTGGGTTGATCGGTTTGAGTGCCGTTGTTGCTGGTTGTGGAGAGAAAGCAGAGGCCCAAAAATCACAGTCTAGTGATGTTCAAAAAACACCATCGCCTGCAGAAGCGCTGCCTGAGGGTACGTCTGCTCCTGATCAAAATGAATATCGTAAGAAAAAACAACTAACCTCATGCAAAATGTTTGCAAGACATGACGGTAAGAACGATCCGTTCTATGCCCTAAAGTGCAAGCAGGATTTGGGGCAGGAAGTGTGTGAGCAGCATTACTCTAAAGAGGCATGTTCCGCTACCGATGAGGACATTGCAAAATCGAAAAAGTCCAAAAATGAATAGGGCGTTTATATAAAGGAATGCTATGAGCATTATTTCTGAACTGACGGACATATTTACGTCCAAACTTGGTACAGATCTATTTTCCAAAACGGGGGATTTCATAACTGGGATTGCCCCTATTTTTTCGGCTGGACTAAGCCTCTACTTGCTCCTGCTTGTCTTTTATTACTACAACAGGGGGTTAGATGACGCAATTCTGGATATCTTTAAAAGGGTTATTGTCTGGCTGATTATTATTGCCTTTGCATTTAATGCTGGAACATATACAAAACTTGCTAGTTTTATTTATGCGCTACCAGATGATCTAAGTAGTTTATTTGGAGGAGAGCAAACAACAGCAAGTGCAGTAGAGACCGGCGTACAAAACGTTGATAAGATGGTCGCTAATATTGGTTTGATTTCTGAAGACGCTAATTGGTATGAATGGGATGTTCATTTGCCGGTATTTGGTGGTCAGGTAGGTGCATATTTAATGGGCTATTGGCTTCTTCTATTAGCCTTTGCCTATTATTTGATTACAAAAGTATGTCTTGCCTTGACGTTAATGGTTGGCCCGCTGTTTCTCGGCGCTGCCTTGTTTCCAGGAACACGTCAGTTTGCGATGAACTGGATAGGACAATGTTTGAACTATACGGTGACAATTGTTCTTTTTGCCATTATCAGTAAAATGCAAAGCGAATTTGTTGCTACGCATGTAAGCAATTGGGCAGGCGATAATTCAACGTGGGACATTGTAAAGCTATGGGACATTATGACGCAGTTGATTGCCATGACAATTCTGTTTACTTTGGTGTCATTAAGCGTTCCTAGTATTGCTGCTGCTTTGACTGGTGGTGCACAGGCCGATTCACATGGCAGGACAGTTAGCCGCTTTGTTGGTGGAATGCGACGTATGACAGGCACTATGAATTTTGGCCGTCCAGGTAAAGCTAATCGAGCAGGTAAAAATTAAGGAGAATGCGAGATGAATAAAAAGCTGGAATCAACAATGCGCAGAGCCGTTATTAGTGAACGGGCGCAACGAGGCATGTCCTGGCTATTGTTTATTGAAATACTTTGGTTGGCGGGAACACTTGGTCTAGTTGCCTATAAATTTCTCAATATTGGAAATTGGGCATGGCTGGTAGGGGGGTTGGCCTACTTTGGTTTTTTATGGCTGCGCCGTTATTCACTATTTTGCAAAGTGATGAGCATTATCTTCACCGTGTATTGGGTTTTCGGCTTTACCGCATTAAGTTATTCATCGTACGGGATCTCTGCAATGACTATTGGTGTCGCTGTTGTGAGCCTCATATTCATAGGTGGGATTCATTGGCGGGGCCTTCAAGAAATGGATGATTTATATGCCAGATAGGCGATATATCGCAAGTATATAAACTAGGAAATACAGATAACCACATTAATTCAAATGTGGTTTTTTTTCGTCTGATGATTTTGAATTTGTTCTTACAAAAACGATTCACTCATAGGAGTTTGAGTAAATGAAAAAGCTATTTTTAAGTGCGCTGATGTTGGTGTCCCTGGCAGCTTGCGCCAGCCATACACCGGCACCAGAGCCAAAGGGAACGCCCTTTCCGATTAATCAGGGCTATGAAATAAAAGGGGAGTTTCGTCATGTTCTTTAAGAAAAAGAAAAAGGGCGATGCGTCGCCCCGACACGAGGCTATTTCGTTTATCCAGAAGGCCCAGGAGTTTGAAAAATCGCAAATCGAGGCGGTCAAGCGTAATAACAAGCTGGCCTGGCGCGTAACAGGGGCCAGTATGTTGCTGGCCGTGCTGTCGGTCGGTGCAGTTATCGGTCTGACCCCCTTAAAAACAGTTGAGCCTTTTGTGCTTCGCGTCGATAACAATACGGGTGCCACGGATGTAGTGACTTCGGTTCGGGATATTAAACCCCTGAAATTTGATGAGGCCATTGATAAATTCTGGCTTAGTCAGTACGTTCGGTACCGTGAGGGCTATGACTGGTGGACAGTGCAGCCCGGTTATGACGCCTCTATGCTGATGAGTTCGCCCCATATCCAGAATGACATTGGGGCGTTTTTTGAATCGGCTGCTGCGCCTTACAAGGTGCTCAAGGATAAGGCCCGAGTCGATATTCGGGTTATCAGTATCAGTTTCTTTGATAGCACGGCTCAGATTCGCTTTGAAAAACGAGTCAAATTTTTGGCGGGTGATCAATCCAATGCACCTGCACCGCAACGCTTGCTGGCAACTGTCGCTTATCGATATGTCAATAAGCCCATCACAGAAAAAGATCGCCTTGTGAACCCGTTGGGGTTTCAGGTCATGAGCTACCGGGTTGACCCGGAAGCGGTAACGACTCAGTAAGGGCGAGGGGAAAACTATGAAACAAAAGCCAATTCTTACACTTCTGGCCGCTGCTGCGGTCTTTTTTGTGTCCGGCCAGGCCAATGCCTTGTCCGTACCCAAGGGATCGGGCCTAGACCCTCGGATTCAGACCGTCACGTATAACCCGAATAATGTTGTGCATATTCGTGCGCAAATTGGACGGGCTGTCCTTGTGCAGCTAGAGGATGATGAGCGCCTGGACGGCGATAGTGCGGCCCTGGGCATGGGCGATGCTGAGGCATGGAAACTGAGTGTCAAGGGCAACAACATCATTTTCAAGCCCACGGCACCCAATCCAGAAACAAACCTGATTATGACGACCAATAAGCGCACGTATGTGTTTCAGCTGTCAATTGATGGACGTGGCCGCCAGGCTCCTACGTATGTACTGCGATTCCGGTATCCGGACACCCAGCGGGCCAATGTAGCGGCTCAGCGTGCAAAAAATGAACAGGCGCACGAGATCCTGAGCGGTAAAAAACTGCGTCCTAATGTGGTGCGGGCCAATCAGAACTATTGGGGTTTCGGGGATAAGTCATTGACACCGACCTCTATGTTTGACGATGGCCGGTTTACGTATCTGGAATTTGACAATGGTCGGGATATGCCAAGCATCTACAAAATCATGCCCGATGGCACTGAATCCCTGGTCAATCTGCATGTCGAGGGCAATACGGTGGTTGTGCATGAGCTAAGTAGCAAATTTGTCCTTCGCCTTGGTAACACGGTGCTGGGTGTGGACAACCGAGGCTTTAACCAACGTGGCCGCTTTAACCAGACCGGTGCGGGTCAAGATGGCCGTGTGCGGATCGTGAAATAAGGAAAATGTGATGAATCAAGACGATAAAGACCGGGAATTTACCCTTGGTGACGGGTCAAACAGCATTGAACCCGATCAGCCAAGCATGCAGCAAAAGGTCGGGGACGAGGAAGTCGAACGGGGGTTACCGGAAAATTTAACGACCAAGAAAAAGACCAATGTGACCAAAGTGGCGATATTCGGGGCCATGGTGTTGGCGCTGGCATTGCTAGTGCTGGCTTTTATGAGCCTGTCCGGCAGGGGAAAGCCAGAAGCAGCCGCACCCAAGGAGCTGGATATGATTAAAAACAGTCGCCCCAAAAACTTTGCCCTGGAACAGGCAGAGCTGGCCCCACCGCCACCACGACCTACGCCTTCGATGGTCACCCCGTCTGGGGCGCCAGTACCGGAGATGCCTACAGGAGCGACTAGGCAGCCGCAATCTGTTTCCCCAGCAATGGCACAGTCCAAGCAAGAAAAACCGGTAGATCGGCGTTTGACCGGAGACGTGCTATTAAATGTAGCCGGGGGTAAGAGTGCAGAAGCGGGTACAAGCGGCACTGGCGCAGCTGTCAGTCGTACAGAAAGTAGCTCTGCTAATGGTTTTGCTGCAAAGCTGCGTCCCACCACGACTGAGCCGACCATCGCCATGAAACGGGCCGATCTGACGTACTTACTGAAAAAAGGCACCGGCATTGCTTGCACCTTAAATACCATGATCGTGACAACCCAGCCAGGCATTACCCGCTGCATGGTCACTAAGGATGTGTATTCGGCCAATGGCCGGGTGTTACTCATCGAGCGGGGTTCTGAAATCATTGGTGAACAGACCGCCGCTCTGGTGCAGGGTCAGGCGCGCGTATATGTGCTGTGGTCCACCATTGAAACCCCAGCGGGCGTTTCTGTGACTATCAACAGTCCAAGTGCTGATGCTTTGGGTGCTTCCGGGCAGGAGGCACAGGTAGATAACCACTTTTGGCAACGGTTTGGCGGGGCCATTATGTTGAGTCTGATTAAAGATGCCATCAAGTTTGCGGACAATCAAAACCGCAACAGCGGAGGGGTGACTTTTGATAGCTCATCGGATTCTGCCGAGGACATGGCGACTGAGGCTCTGAAAAACTCCATCAATATCCCACCAACAGGGTACGTCAATCAGGGAACACTGGTTAACGTCATGGTTGCCAGGGATGTGGATTTTCGGGATGTGTACGAGCTAGTGCAGCCGTATTTTTATAGTTCCTCAACAAAATAGGGGATAGGCATGGATGTTGTGAGCAATGAGCTGGGCTATTCGCCAGATATCAGCGCCCGTAATATCCTGGCCCGCTTGGGTATTTCTGAATACCTGAACCGGCCAGGGGTGACGGATGTAATGATAAATCGACCGTGTGAAGTCTTTATTGAGCTGCCGGGTGGGGTGATCCGAGAGGAAAACCCGGAATTGACCCTGGATCGTTTGATGGAGCTGGCCAATGTGCTGGCGATTTACAACCAGAAGTACATTCATGACGCCGACCCCATGCATTCGGTCACGCTGCCTGACGGGGAACGGTGCCATATTCTGCTTCCGCCGTCATGCGAGGAGGGGACGGTTGTTTTTGCGTTCAGGAAGCCTTCCCGAGATCGGTTTAGTTTGCAAAGCTATATTGATTCGGGTCGTTTGTCCCGGTATCAGGATATGAGCGAATCGGCCTTGCAGGCCGTGGATGTGCAAGAGGGCATGTTTGCGGGTCGCAACTACCAGGAGGTAGCCGAGGAGCTGTGCATTGCTCAGGATGTAAGGGTTAGGGACTTTGAGCTGGATCTACTTCATTACAAAGCAGTTGGTGATACTTGGTCATTCTTTAACCTGGCGGTCGAGAAAAAGCTAAATATTTGCATGGTTGGCGGCACTGGCTCTGGGAAAACAACGTTTTCCAAAGCTATTGCCGATTTGATCCCCAGTAATGTGCGAATTGTGACGCTGGAAGATACGCATGAGTTGGATTTGCCTAATCATCCGAATCATGTCCATCTTTTCATAAAAAAACATGTCCCGGCGCAGGATCTTATCGCATCGTGCATGCGAATTAAGCCGACGCGTATTTTCTTGACTGAGCTGCGTGGCGGTGAAGCGTGGGATTATCTTACAGCCCTCAATACCGGCCACCCAGGCGGGTTAACTTCGGTACATGCCAATGACGCGCCAAGTGTGTTCCATCGTATCGCGGACCTGGCCAAAGAGTCCGGAACCGGCAAAACCATGGATTATCAGTATCTTTTAAACACCGCCAAAAAGACGATTGATATCGTATGTTTCTTTAACGATACGTATATGACCGAGTTTTACTATGACCCAATGGAAAAGCGGCGCGCCATGCGTGGGTAGTTCACATTGTCGTATTTGCAAAACACGTGCTGTACTATATTTCTAAATATTTTGTGGAAGTGTTATGTCAATTATTCACGGTAGCTGCCTCTGCGGTGGCATTCAATATGAAGTCTCAGGGCCATTGGAAGGGGCATTAAATTGTCATTGTAAAATGTGCCGCAAAGCGCATGGGGCTGCTTTTCGTAGTCGTGCTCGGGTAAATTCTGCTGATTTTAAAATCACTCAAGGGGACAATTTACTTAAATTTTACGAGTCGTCGCCCGGTAATCATCGAGGATTTTGCAGCGAATGTGGAACGCCAATCTTAAGTCGATTCGACAATGACTCGACTTGCTACGGCTTGCCTTTAGGGGCTTTAGATGACGATCCCGGACTAAAACCGCAACTTCATGTTTATGTCGCTCATAAGGCACCTTGGCACGACATAACCGATCGTCTCCCGCAATACGATAAGGAAATTACTACAAATACAGAGTAAAAGAATATTCAAATAATATTCATTATAAGTAATCAATAGAACCTCGCTTTTAGCGGGGTTTTTCTTTTAGAGGACAGTAAATGTCAGCCTATATCAATGAAATAACCGTCATGGGAAACCTGGGCAAAGATCCTGAGTTGTTCTTTTTCGCTAATGGAACTCCCAGCCTGCGTATTTCCATTGCGACACCAGATCAATGGACCGACAAAGAAACCGGCGAAATTAAAGAGTCCACCCAATGGCATACCGCTTTGCTCGTTGGTAATCAGGCCGAGATCGTTGCCAAGTACATGAAAAAGGGGGACAAGATCTGGGCGCGCGGCCCGCTGCAAACCAGAATCTATAAGGATGATCGCACCGGTATGGATCGCTTATCTGTGGTGGTCAAAGTCCAAGATATGAAAATGATCCATACCAAGGTCCGGCATGACGAGAATCGGGAGGGCCAGGCTGCATCCGCAGAGCAGCAGGCCAAGACGGCACAACCCCCGGCAAACCCGCTTGAGCAGTTCAGTTAAGAGTTTGCTTGCCGTTCTCTGATTTGAAAGGTGTTCTTTATGAAAAAATTCCTGATATGGCTAGGCATGTTGCTGGTCAGTGTTCTGATATTCGCTGTCATCGGGCAGTTCGTCGGTAGTCTGGCCTTTGCCCGGTTAGCCAAGGCCCCAATCAATCCGGGCATTTTTGTCCTGTGGGATCTGTATACGCAGTCACAGGGTCCAGGAGGCGGTATTTGGGTGATGTGGCAGTTTAAGGCTGGTGTAGTTCTGAGTGCATTGATTACCGTTATTCCTGTATTCATGAGCATTGCTATTCTCTTTAACCGCTACAAGCGGGAATTACATGGTTCGGCTCGTTTTGCCCGTCCTGGTGAGGTCGCCAAAGCGGGTTTGCTGGAAGATGAGCATAAGACGCCGGACATTATTATCGGCAAATACAAGGGCAAATATCTGCGCTGGGGCGGCAATCAGTTCGCGTTCCTGGCCGCCCCTCCCAGGTCCGGCAAGGGTGTGGGTGTTGTGATTCCAAACTGCTTGCATTACCGCGATAGCCTGGTCGTCTTCGACCCGAAGCTGGAAAACTATGAGATCACAGCGGGTTACCGGGAAGCGCACGGCCAAGAGGTATTTTTGATGTACCTGAGCACTATGGATTTTCGCAGCCATCGATGGAATCCGATTAGTTACGTCAATCGTGACCCTGATTTCGCCCCTGGCGGTGCTTTTACGATTGCCAATATTCTGTATCCGGCGACAGGAGAAATGACCGGTTCAACCAGGTTTTTCAATGGCATGGCGCAAAAGCTCTTTGTGGGATTATGCCTGTACATGATTGAGACAGAGGGAGAAACGAAGGTGGTGCCATCGCTTCCAGGCATGCTCAAGCTGGCGACGCCCACAAACGGCCAATCTCTGGCTGACTGGATTAAAGAAGTTACCCAAGAAACCCCTTTGAGCGATGCCTGCAAAAGTAATCTTTTTAGTTATGTACCAAATGCGGGGGGAAATACCGGGTCGGGCATCGTTTCCAGTTTCTTAGAACCCCTATCGGTGTTTTCAGATCCGGTGATCGCGGGCATTACTAGTGGTGATGATTTTGACCTGCGCCAGGTGCGCCGTAAGCGGATGAGCATTTATGTTGGGATCAATCCGAATGATTTTGCGCGCTTCGGTCGTCTGATTAACTTGTTCTTTAGCCAGCTAATTAGCCTCAATACCGATCAATTGCCTGAGCAGAACCCGGATTTGAAATATCAGTGTTTGCTCTTGATGGACGAGTTTGCGGCTATGGGTAAGGTAGATATTATTGAAACGGGCGCTGCCTACATTGCAGGCTATAACCTGCGCCTGCTGGCAATTTTTCAGAACCTGTCGCAGCTCAATAATCTGTATGGGGAGCATGGGGCTAGATCTCTGATGACCAACTTTGATTGTCAGATTATATATACCACTCGCGATTCCAAGGACGCGCAGGAGTACTCAGAAATTATTGGCTATGAGACTGTGTATTCCAAGAATCGCAGTACCGGTAAAAGCGGTCGCAGCATTTCAGAACCAACGGGTGAAGGGGCAGGACAGCGCCGTGCTGTCATGCTTCCGCAGGAGATCAAGGCGATGCCTATGAGCGACTGCATCATCAATCTGCCCGGTATGCATACCATCTATGCCAAGAAGGTGCGTTATTACGCTGATCCAGTATTTAAAAAACGTCTTGGGTACGAACAGCCGTTCGTGCCGAAATTTGGTACGGCGGGTCAGGGGAAATCAACCTCTGGAAATCTAAGCAATACGGTACTTGAAGCTGTGCCAGTTGATGAACTGTCCGAAACCCCGTTGCAAGTTCTGGCAAACAAGGACCAGTTGATGCAGACGGTCATTGCAGGACTGTGCGCGCAGGATTCACCGCCCGAATATTTGGCAGACCTGAAACAGGCGGTAGAAAAAGCTTGGCAGGGTAGCGGCACCCGCGCTTTTGAGCAGGTATTAGGAAACTCATGAAAAGGAATGAATGATGTCAAACAATGACGAAATTAAGCAGGCCCTGAGCCATGTTGACTCCACTGATCGGGAAACTTGGCTGCGTATGGGTGCAGGGATCAAAACGGAGCTGGGAGAAGATGGTTTTAATCTTTGGGATGGTTGGTCACAGAAGGCCGAGAATTACAACGAGAAGGCAGCGAAATCTGCCTGGAAAAGCCTGAAACCGGGTCGTGTCAATATTGGGTCGGTGTTTTTTGAGGCCAAACGGGCCGGATATGTGGCAGGGACGCCGTACACACCGCCCAGCGCCGAGGAACAGGCAGCGAGGGCTGAACAGCGGCGCATTGCAGAAGAAAAAGCCCTGGCAGAGCGCGCTATCGAGGCCGCGCAGGCCAAAGCCGAGGCGCAGACGCGGTGGGATAAAGCCGGTGCTGCAGATCCTAAACATCCGTATCTGGTAGTAAAGGGGATTACTGATCTGGCCGTTATCGGTGCCATTCGGCAAGAAGGCAATCAGCTGCTGGTGCCATTGCGAAAAAGTAAGGAGCTGGTGGCTGTCCAATCGATTGGCCCCAATGGGTTCAAGTCCTTTGCCGAAGGTAGCCAGGTACAAGGATCGGCATTTTTGATCGGACACCCTAAAAATGCAACTTCTGAACGCGGTGTATTGGTGGCAGAGGGGTTTGCGACGGCGGCCAGCTTGCATCAGGCGACCGGACAGCCGGTGCTGATGGCGGTTCATGCCTACAACATGAAACCTGTTGCCGAGGCGCTTAAGGACACCATGCAGGATATTCCGATTACATTTTGCGCAGATAATGATGCCAATGGGGTGGGTATTAATTACGCGGACCAGGCCGCCCAAATCGTAGGTGACAAGGCCCATGCAGTGATGCCGGAGTTTACCGATGCGGATTTTGCGGCATTTCGGCAAAAGCACGGCCCCGAGGCCATACCGTCAGATTTTAATGATCTGGCTCAGGTCCGAGGTTTGGAAGCGGTCCAGGAGGCCGCCAAACCGCCGCAGATTCAGCAGGAAACCCCAGCGATCGAGGAATCAGAAACGCCGGCAATGCCGGCGTCTGTCTTTGGACAACAGGAGATAAACCGGATTGAACCGGATCTGGAACAGGTGATCGAGCAGGCCCAGGCCACAGATCCTGTACAGCAGCCTGCAAGGGCGGTTGAGCAGGAGGCTCAAGGTATCGGGCAGCGACACGCAGCGCCAACAGTTGAGCCATCTGTTGCCACTGATGCAGTGGCCGGGGAGACGGCTATAAAAAAGCCGGTCTTGGATCTGGCCTATAAGGCCCCGCCTGATGGGCTGGAAGTTCGGTATTTGTTTGTTGATGGCAAATATGTCGATGCCGGTAATGGGGTGACGACGATTTTCCAGGACAAGGGCAAGTACCTCTCGACGACGAAGGAGGATATTCAGACCGTGCACGATATGGTTGAAGTAGCAAAGGCCAAGGGCTGGGAACGGCTTAAATTGTCTGGAACACCAGAGTTTAAGCGTCTTATGTTCATTGAGGCCGAGAGCCAGGGCATTAAGACGCGGGGGCATCAACCCACGCCCGAGGATCTGGCAATGGTCAATAAACGCCTGGAAGAACGCAGCTTGAACCAGGTGCAGCCCGATCTGACCCGAGAAAAGGCTATGGTGTCAGGTCAAGCTGATGACAAGAGGGGATCACCACAACGCAAAGATCAGCCTGAACTGCCATCCGGTATTCTTGTGAATCATGGTGCAGCGCCCTATTTACATGATGATAAAAACAAGCCCAGCTACTTTGTCACTCTAAGCCAAGGTGAGACGGAACGCACTATTTGGGGTGTTGGACTGCCTGCGGCAATTAAAGAGAGTGAAGCCAAGATAGGCGATGACATTACTCTGAAAAACCTGGGACGTGAGCCTGTTGAAGTGGATCAACCTGTGTATGGTGATGATGGTAAAACGGTTATTGGTCATGAAACGGTGTTGACTCATCGCAATGCTTGGGAAGTGACGGTTTTGAATCAGGAGCAAGAAAAAGCCTCGGAACCAAAACAGGAGAAGTCGGCTATGGCGGACGCGCGGGCAATATCGGCTGCTGATCGGTTGGTTTCTCAGAATGAAATGCCTACGCAGGCACATATTGAAACCTCTGCTAAGGCAGATATCGATACTGATGTACGTATGGCCGTTATTGGCGGGCAAAGTGTGCCTTCGCAGGTTAAGATAGCCGCCGATCAAATGAGAAGCGTCCATTTGAATGAGCAACAGGGCGTATCGAAACAGGGTATTGCCAGTCGCCTAAATCCGGCTAGCCAGGCCAATTTTCGGTATATGCAGAATATGGCAAAAAATGTCATTAGCTATCTTCGTCATGATCGCCGGGAAGATGCGCACCGCAATTTCAATACCAATATGGAAAAAGCGGTGAATGGCACTACGCTGAATGTTCCTGAACCCATGCGTGAGCGGGTTGAGCAATCGGCTAAAAAAGAGCATCAGCAGGAACGCGAGCACCAGAAAGATTTGACGCTTGATCGCTAGTTTTTAAATGAGGAGTCTATGAGAAATTACCTTGTCCGGATCGGCTCGGTATTGTTGCTTGTCGGGGTGGTCGTTGGTGCGATGTGGGTTGATCGCACCAACAATACCGCCCCGCTGGTCGATGCGGTTGTCGAGCGTGTCATCGATGGAGATACGATCGATGTGCGCATTGACCGGCAGCTGGTGCGAATTCGTCTAGTAGGGATTGATGCGCCAGAGCTGTCGCAGGATAATGGCGCTTCTGCTAAGCAATACCTTGCCAGTTATATCCAAGGATATTCTGTAGATATCGAGCTGGGAAATCAAGACAAGTACGGTCGAACACTCGGTGAGGTTTATATGGTGACCTTAGATCCTGATAACAAACAGCAAAGCCTACTTTCAGTGAACGAGCTATTAGTACGTTCCGGTCATGCCTGGGCGTATCGTTACGATGGTGATGTTCAGGATTCAAAATACGGCGCATTGGAAACCCTTGCAAGATCCGAGAAGCGGGGGTTATGGGTAAAAGCGGCAGCGGTCGAGCCGTGGCAGTGGCGCCAGGCGCAACAGAATTAATGATTTAGGAGTTAATACTATGGATGAAAAAGAGGTGAAACCGGTGGATAATCGCCAACAATTGCTTGATTTCATGCTCGAAATGCCTGAAATATACGGCTATGAGCAGGATCATTTAACTCATGCTGAGCGCCAGGCGCAGGCCCAATCCACTGAGGAGACCGACGAGTAATCGTTCTCGCGGTTTTTCACACACACACCAACGAAGCCCTACCAGAAATGGTAGGGCTTTTTTCGTTTGAGGAGAAAAGAATATGGCCGAGAAAAAACCGGCATTTCATGAGCAGCTGGCCGAAAAGATCATCACCCAGCTGCAAGCGGGGACAGCGCCCTGGCAAAGGCCGTGGGATGCGCCGCTTATCAGCATGCCTTATAACGAATCGACCGGCAAATCCTACCGGGGCAGCAATGTCTTGAATCTCATGCTGGCCGGGTACGCAGATCCGCGCTGGCTGACATTTAACCAGGCCAAGGAGCGCGGCTATCGGGTCAATAAGGGTGAAAAAGGCTCTCTGATCCAGACATTTCGTTTTCATGAAGAAAAACAGCTGCGTGATGATGAGGGCAAGCCGGTCAAAGATCCTAAAGGCAATGCCGTAATCGAGCAGACGAAGCTGAACAAGCCGATTATTCGCACCTTTGTTGTGTTCAATGCTGAGCAAATAACGGGTGTGCCGCCCCTGGAACGCACAGAGCATCAATGGAACGGGGTCGAGCAGATCGACAAACTGCTGGCCGCCAGTGGCGCGCAGATCGATCACCAGGCCGGAAACAGGGCGTATTACAGCCCTAGTCAGGACATGATCGTTTTGCCGCTTAAAGAGCAGTTCCCGGATCCTGAGCGATATTACAGCACGGCGCTGCATGAGCTGGGCCACTGGACTGGTCATGAATCACGGCTTAACCGCCCTTTTGTGAATTCCTTCGGCTCTGAGGGGTACGCCAGGGAGGAGCTGCGGGCCGAGATCAGTTCCATGCTGGTCGGTCAGCGCCTGGGTATTTCGCATGATCCTGGCCAGCATATGTCCTATGTTGACTCCTGGGTCAAGATCCTGAAAGAAGATCCGGCCGAAATTACGAGGGCCTGTCAGGATGCGGAAAAAATTCATAACTATCTGTCGATTTACTTGGAACGCACAGCGGATAAGGCTGAGCAGGACAAGGTCCAAAGTCCTGAGAAAACAGAACAGTCTATGAAGGAGATCTATGAGGAGAAGTTCAAACAATTGCCTCGGGACACTCAGGACGTGTTTATGACAATGGAAGTGTTGATGCGGGATGTGGTTAAGCACATGCCCACCGATCAGAAGACACAAGCCTACGAGCGGTTTTATACGGCTCAGGCGCATGCGGTTGATGCGGTGTTAAAGCAAGATCAAGAGTTGGAGGTAGAAAGATAATGCAAAAAAGAATTCAGATTTATGGAATCTCTGAGGCTACATTTGGAAAAATTCAGGCGCAGGCTAAGGATCTGGGCATTGATAGTATTTCGGAATACGCCAAGGCCGTGCTCGTGCAGGCGGTCAATGGCAATAAATCACCCTTGGCAAATTTGCCGTTGCAGGCCAATGTCAAAATCAGTGCCGACCAGGATGAGTTAAGCCAGGCAGAGGCCCAATGGATTAAGCCATCGTTAAAGCTAAATCCCGTTGAAACGGCTTTTCTCAATGAGGCTGCAGCGCAGGCAGATATGTCTGTCAGTGCCTTTATTCGTATGGCGTTGCGTAGCCAAATGACCAAAATGGCCATTTTGAATAACGATGAGGTCACCGCGCTCTATCAGTCCAATTTTCAGTTGCTGCGCATTGGTCGAAATCTGAATCAGATTGCCCGTGCGCTTAATGCGCAGGAATCAGCCGAGGTGACCAGCCAGAAAATCGAAGATGTGCACAGCCTCATTAATGAGCATACCGACAAGGTAAGGGAATTGATTACCTCGAACCAGGAGCGGCTGCAATGAAGCAACTCAATCAACAAACCGATAAGTGGTTCATGGAGTTTAAAACCCGCTCCACTAGGGCCAAAGCAGGCGCATCGGGCCGAGGGGCAACGCGTCGCCCCTTAAAACCGGGTACAGGTTTGAAAAACATTCAGTCCGCTGCGTTAAAAAAGCCCGAAGTCATGGTTAAGATCCCACCGCGCAAAGGCGGTACTAATGGTATTCAGGCTGTTCGCGGCCATATGGACTATATCAGCCGTAACGGGAAACTGGATCTTGAGGACCAGGACGGCCTGATCTATAAGGGTCAAAAGCAAATCCATGAGGGCATTACCAATGCCTGGAAGGCGCTGGGGGTTCCTGAGAAAAGCCCCAAGCGCGAAGCCATTAACCTGGTGCTGTCAATGCCGCCAGGTACGAATCCGGAGGCGGTCAAGGCGGCTGCCAGAGAATTTGCCAAGGAGGCGTTTGTCGGGCATCAGTATGCGTTCGTGCAGCACCTGGACGAGAAACACCCTCATGTGCATTTGTGTGTGATGATGAAAAACGAGCTGGGGCGGCGTATGGATCCGCGCAAAGCAGATCTGTTTGAGTGGCGGCTGCGCTTTGCTGACAAAATGCGAGAGCAAGGCGTAGAGTGTGCCGCCACGCGCCGAGTGCATCGAGGCAAGACCCAGAAGCCTGAGCATTCCACGCTGCGTCACATGCGTAAACGGGGTGAGGTTCCTAATGCCTATCGGCAGCAGGCCATTGATCTGGTGCATGCCGTCAAAGAATCCTCCCGCCCTATTCATCCGTTCTTGCGTGAAGAAATGCGGACTAGAAATATCGTCTCGACTGAGTACGGCAAGATTGCCAAAGAGCTATTTAAAATAGGGGCCAAGGCCGAGGCGCGGGTGCTCAGTGGGTTTGCAAAAGAGATCAAGTTAGAAGGCCATACAACGCAGGCCCAGCAGCGCTTTGATCAATCGCAGGAACAGATACGCGAAATGGCTCCTTCTAAGGATACAAGTTTAGAGAGATAGCGCAAATTCAACAATCTTAATATGGTATATCTATTCTATGTACTTGCCTCGGCGTTTTTGGCGTAACCGCGTGCCGGTACTTAAGAATAGTGTCATGCCACTAACCTTTAAAAAAGGTTCTGAAGGGTTGCCCTGGAAATGTTGATCGATATATACGTCGATATTTTTTATAGATCTTTGTAGAAGATCTATTTCCCGTTCGTGTTGAGCTTTGTTTGGTGAAGCTAATAATTTCATTATTTCGAGCGTCATTACTTCAGGTGGATTTTCAGGCAGAGGGCGAATACGTTGCATTTGTTCAGTATGTATTTCTATGCACCGCTTGCAGAATTCTCTACAATCTCGGGCTAATTCTTCTCTGGTTATAGCCAGAGATTGATAACTTGGCTGTTCTCCTTCGTCCCCTTCAATTTCCAAAAGGTAGCAACCAATATAGTCACCTTGAGTTTCGCCAGGCTTAAGGTTTATTGGAGGTTGTTGCTGTTTTTGCCTAAAAAAGTTGAATATGTTCATATTTTATATCCCAGCATAAAATAATTTGTTACATTATATACAAATAGTTGATTTAAGCAATGATCTTAAAAAGAGGTGATTACAGGGGTTTATATGTTTAATTTTTTTAAGCAAAAGAAGGCCGAAAAAAACGACAAAATTTTGCATCCTTTCGGACCTGCCGATGTCGAACTTGCGAAATTTTTAAAAGCATTTTTAACTGATGTTGGCCGTGAATCATGGATGGTATTAGTCGCTCTTGAAGTACTCGAAGTAACAACGAAAATGGTGAGCGATTCTAAAACTACGGATTCTAAAGTGCCTAGGACGGTTGACGGATATATATCTGTTTTCAATGAAGCTCGCAAGAACGAATCCAAGTATGATGAATTTCAGCAGAGACGAATCTACTGGTTGTTATCGGCGGCACAAGTTAAAAGAGTTACGTTACTAAGCGAAAATAATAAAATTATTCGTGATGATGTTGCGCAAATATGGATTCTATTGGCCAAAGGTGGCTCCTTCATATATGAGGATCTCGACCGAATTGAACTTTGGGATGAAATAGAGAAAATGTTCTTTTCTCATATCAAAACCCCAAATGATGGGATTGAGTATTGTCTCAATATTATGCTGCCAAAGCATCTTCGCTCTCATGCTGCAATAGGACAGTTTGCTAATACGTGTAACGTATATCTGTTAAACGATAATTGATAATTAAGCGTTGAACGATAGCTCTCATCAATTATAATTTTCTCGAGAAGTCAGTCCTAACCGGATGGTTAATTCATCACTTACTGATCTTTTTTGGTTCTGATTTTTCACTCTGATCTAGTTTTCAATAATTTCTTCAAACCTATCTTTTCAGTTTTCCGCATGACACTCTGAGTCTGTGATGTTTTTTTGGGACCAGGCGTCATCTCCCTTTGTCGGTATTTTGGATCTTCTGTGCATGGGATTTTTACGCATATCCATTTATCCCGCCTGTTGACTTACCCGAATTACTGTACGGGTAGATACTCCCACAAATTTTGCAGTATCTGCAATACTCATTCCCTTCTTGATGCGCAACTGAATTATTTTATCGTGCATAATCTGATCAGCCTGCCGCCCCTTATATTTCCCCTCCCCTTTTGCTTTATCTATTCCCTCATTCTGCCGTCTGCGTCGATCCTGATGGTCTTTCCTGGCAATTGCCGCCAACATGTCTAACATCATGTTATTGATAGCCTTGAGCATTGCCGCAGTAAATTCGTCCTTAGTTGCCTGGCCGAGTGCTGCATGACTGGTAGGCAGATCCAGGCTGATGACAGAAAGGCTTTTCTCCTGGATCATTTGTTTAAGGGTTGACCACCCTACCTCATCCAGACGTGACAGTCGGTCTACCTGCTCGATCAATATAGCGTCACCTGGCGCAGCATCGTCCAACAGCTGCATCAATGCCGGTCGTTGTAGTGATGCGCCAGATACATTTTCTATATACCAGCTGGCGATTCTGCCGCCCTTCCCCTCAATGAATGTTTTTAGCCTGGCTTTGGCTCGGGTGGCGTCCTGCTCTTTGGTCGATGCCCTAAGGTATCCATAAATGTACATTTTTGTGTTCCAGTGACATTTAGATTATGACTTGATTGGTAGTGACAAATATATCATGACATTAAGTGTTTTGGTATGCATTTTTGCTAGTGACATATGAGTATACCAAAATGTCACTATGTCCGACATGTACAAAATAACAAATAATTTACATTCAGATATATACTGTCCTAAATTATTCTTTGAGGTCGGGTATGTTGGGATTAATGACTATATGGGGGTTCGGTGCTTTTATTTTTTATAAGGTGGCCTATGGTGTTATGGCGCATTCAGGCATAACAGTTTTAGCTTCCTTATTAATGGCAGTAGCTTTGAGTTTGTCTCTATTCATAATGATGAGATTCAATGCCATTGAAATTTTGCGCTACCAAGCCGACCCTATACCAGCATCTGGCAGTAGATCTACCTTGCATAGTTTATATATCCGGCTCGTTAAGATTTTTATAGTTGGGTCGATAGCATTTGCCCTATTAAGCAAACTAGTGGTATTCGGGTTTTCATCAGATTTAAACGGATATCTGGGCTGGAGGAGAAACGTATTGTTTAGTTCTGGACGTTTAGAAGAAAGCATTTCATTTATTCTGATTGCCATCGCCCCTATGTTTATCCATTTCATTATTATAATTTTTGGCATCCGAGCTCAACACCCTGCTAGAAAGAAATAAATGCCGATCTCCTGGAAACAAAGGTCCAAAAACCTAAAGCCTCAGGTTATCTTAGATAAAATCAATGAGTCAAGGCTAGTAAAACCGGACGGTACAATTTCTTATAAAGGTTTTGGACTGAGCGAGTGTCTACCTGCTCTATATTCCATGCTAGATTTTCCTCCAACTGAGAAAGATATAGATTCTTCTGACTTGGTTTGGACCGCTTTAGCGCAAGTTAAGTCTCAATCTTTAACTAAAGAGGAATTTCTTTACGCAATCAATAACGAATTAAACAAACGATTAGCAAGACCTGAACAGGAGTATTTATTATTAACTGCAATATCCTTGTATGTTCAAGGATTGCCTAAAAAAATAAATCTACTAGGTACAGAAATTCGATTCTATTCTTATAATTATCCCTATCGTTTTCGTCGCCCTCGACAAGCGTTTCTTGATAATCAGATAATTACACTTCCATTTACCGCGGATCAATATTCAAAAGTAATAATTAAAACCAAAGCTAGATCGGCTAGTGGCGCGGTTGAAAAATCACTTCGAGCCTTGGATTTACAGCGAGCAATATGGTGCCTTATGGCTAATCCGGTGATGACACTGTTTGAGTCTAACGATCAATACTCACCTATAAATACGATACGTCTCGGCAGCAGTCATACTTTACATTCCGATATTGGAAGAGTGGAGTCTCAAAATATTTGGTACGATCCAAATTATCAAATTGTAAAAGTATATGGTTTTAAAAAACCAGACCAAGTAGTTAAAAACTCTCGCTATTATTTACGGCAAATTGCCGTTGCAGACTCGCGTTATGCAACTGTAATTAGAGACGCCTTAGTCAGGTACGTCCGCGCATTTGATGAACGAGATCCAAATACAGCATTTTTACGGTTATGGAGCGCCTTAGAAGCTTTATTGTCGCCTAACTTTGCTGAGCAAATGAAATTAGTGCAACGTTGTTCCGCCTTATTCAAAGAGCGGGAATACTATACGCAGTTGCTAGAGCATTTGCGCGAATACAGAAACACAAATGTTCATGCCGGTGAACAATCAGAGAGAGCCAAAACCCATTGTTATCAACTGCAATTCTTTTTTCATGTTTTAATTGATTTTTTAATTCGAAATGCAAAGGAATTTCGTACTTTAGACGAAGCTTTGGCGTTTTTAGACTACCCTACTGATATCGAATTGCTCAAGCGACGTGTATTCATGATGGGCAAGCGCATAAAATCACTTTCGGCCAGGTAGTTAACACTATTAAATCAAGAGAGAATATATGTGTGGTCGTTACGAATTTACCAGCCCAAAAGGGAACGAATTTGATTTTGTTCAATGGCCGGAAATTCGGCCCGACCTGGACATACGCCCTACTAACAAAGCTCCGGTTATCTTATTAACTGAACCAGGCCATTATCAAGTTCAACTCCGTGAATGGGGGTTCATTAGGTCCTGGCCAGGCAAATCAGGCAAGTTAGTTAAGAAAACTCTGATAAATGCCAAATCCGAAGAAATAACCATGAAACGGTCATTCAAGAAGGCATTTGCTGAAAACCGTTGCATTATTCCAATGAACGCTTGGTTTGAATGGCCGGAAATAGCAGAAATAAATGACGGGCTAAAAACGAAAGTTCGTATCTTTATGCCAGGCCGCCCTACTTTCGGTGCAGCTGGTATATATGAGGATGTGATAGACAAAGAAACAGGCGAAGTGTCCAAACGATTTTCTATGCTAACTGTTGCGCCTGGTGCGAACTCCCCTATTAAGAACCTACACGCTAGATCTCCGTTGGTGCTACCAGCTTCCGATTATGATGCATGGTTTTCTAGCACTCCTGATGAGATGCAAAGCCTGATGCATCCCTATCGAGATGTTCAGGCTTTTGATTTTGAGATAGTAGGAAATAGAAAAGGGTCTGATATTTTAATATAAGTTATTAATGTATATTATGAATATTCAAAGAATATTAAAACAACAGTTAAATATATACTAACTACCCTCCTCTATTTCCATTCTATTCGTCGAATAGATCTGAATGAGTACCTGTTCTGATCAATTGCAATTCATCTCCTTTTACACGGTAGATTAGCAACCAGTCAGGCTCGATATGGGCATCGCGATAACCGGACCATTGACCTTTCAGTGGATGATCTTGGTATCTCTCCGGCAGCGGCTGTTCTTCGATCAACATCTGCAACAGCGTTCGCAGTTTATCCATTTCCTTTCCGCGCTTCCCGGCACGCTTTACGTCTCGCTTGAATTGACCGGAACGTATTGGAGTGAGCATATTTTAGATACCTAAATCTTTTAAAAGGTCTTCCGCATTATCAAAACGTACCCCCTTCCCTGCTTCCAATTCCTTAATTGCTTTTCGTGTTGTGCGATTTGGTACTTGTACATCAAATGGCAAACGCCCTTCTTCTGCCACACGAAGGAAAGTCAGGCGGATTAAATCGGACGCACTTAACCCCATGCGTTCTAGTGTCGCTATGGCTTTGTCTTTCATGTCTGCGGGAATACGTGCGCGAACTACGGCATCAGCTCTCATGGCTTTGCTCCAATGATCTGTAAAAATGGTATTGTAGCTCAAATGTAGCTACAATACAATCACCTGCTATGACTTAGCCACACAAACAGTTCACATTTAATGAATATTCAAAACATATTCATAATGGTATAAAAATATGTTGACGATTTTAATTACTTTAGATATTATTTACCCATTGAATGAATATTCAAACGAGGTGAAACCGTGATTGTTGCTATAGCAAATACAAAGGGTGGAGTTGGTAAAACGACTCTAGCAGTTCAGATTGCAATCGCTCGGGCGCGAGCTGGGCGAGACGTGTGGTTGATCGATGGCGATCGGCAAG
>NZ_SHKO01000008.1 GCF_004217095.1 Advenella incenata
CGCCCAAAGCACAAACGCCCCGCAATGATTAAATTGCGGGGCGTTTGAAGGAATAAAAAGCCTGACGATGACCTACTTTCACAGATGTCCATCCACTATCATCGGCGCAAAGGCGTTTCACTGTCCTGTTCGGGAAGGGAAGGAGTGGGTCCACCTTGCTATGGTCGTCAAGCGTAAGCTGGTATGGCTTAGCGCTAGCTGGTTGCTATGCGTTAGCAATTTGGAAGAAGCACAAGCTATATGTATTCGGCGGGGCAGATGAGTCAATCTTGCGTTGGTGATTGATTTTGCTGCAATTTACTTCAGTTTTTTGAACGACACTCAACCGCTATGCTCAGCGCAGTCGTAGAACCATGACTTAACATGTCTACTTATAACCTGCAGAGTTATAGGATCAAGCCGCACGGGCAATTAGTATCAGTTAGCTAAACGCATTACTACGCTTACACACCTGACCTATCAACGTCCTGGTCTCGAACGACCCTTCAGGGGGGTCTAGCCCCCGGGATACCTTATCTTCAGACGAGTTTCCCGCTTAGATGCCTTCAGCGGTTATCTCTTCCATACATAGCTACTCGGCAATGCCATTGGCATGACAACCGATACACCAGAGGTATGTCCACTCCGGTCCTCTCGTACTAGGAGCAGGCTCCGTCAAGTATCCAACGCCCACGGCAGATAGGGACCAAACTGTCTCACGACGTTTTAAACCCAGCTCACGTACCTCTTTAAATGGCGAACAGCCATACCCTTGGGACCGGCTACAGCCCCAGGATGAGATGAGCCGACATCGAGGTGCCAAACACCGCCGTCGATATGAACTCTTGGGCGGTATCAGCCTGTTATCCCCAGAGTACCTTTTATCCGTTGAGCGATGGCCCTTCCATTCAGAACCACCGGATCACTATGTCCTGCTTTCGCACCTGTTCGACTTGTCAGTCTCACAGTCAAGCACGCTTATGCCATTGCACTATCAGCACGATTTCCGACCGTACCTAGCGTACCTTCGAACTCCTCCGTTACACTTTGGGAGGAGACCGCCCCAGTCAAACTGCCCACCATACACTGTCCCCAACCCGGATAACGGGCCTAGGTTAGAACCGCAAACAAACCAGGGTGGTATTTCAAGGTTGGCTCCCTACGATCTGGCGACCGTAATTCAACGCCTCCCACCTATCCTACACAGGCCGGTTCACAATTCAATGTAAAGCTACAGTAAAGGTTCATGGGGTCTTTCCGTCTAGCCGCGGGGAGATTGCATCATCACAAACACTTCAACTTCGCTGAGTCTCAGGAGGAGACAGTGTGGCCATCGTTACGCCATTCGTGCAGGTCGGAACTTACCCGACAAGGAATTTCGCTACCTTAGGACCGTTATAGTTACGGCCGCCGTTTACTGGGGCTTCGATCAAGAGCTTGCACCCCATCACTTAACCTTCCAGCACCGGGCAGGCGTCACACCCTATACGTCCACTTTCGTGTTAGCAGAGTGCTGTGTTTTTAATAAACAGTCGCAGCCACCGATTCTCTGCGGCCCATTCGCGCTTTAACACGCTACTAGGGCATACCTTCTCCCGAAGTTACGGTATTAATTTGCCGAGTTCCTTCTCCTGAGTTCTCTCAAGCGCCTTGGAATATTCATCCCGTCCACCTGTGTCGGTTTGCGGTACGGTCATTGTTAAACTGAAGCTTAGAGGCTTTTCCTGGGACCACTTCCTATGACTTCACGAATAAATTCGCTTCGCACCAATACCTTGAATTACGCGGCCGGATTTACCTAACCACCTTCTCAGTACCAGTCACGGGTACAACCAATCACCCGCTCACATTTCGCAATCCGTCCCCCCATCGCATTTAACAATGGTGTTGGAATATTAACCAACTTCCCATCAGCTACGCATCTCTGCCTCGCCTTAGGGGCCGACTCACCCTGCGCCGATGAACGTTGCGCAGGAAACCTTGGACTTACGGCGAGGGAGCTTTTCACTCCCTTTATCGCTACTCATGTCAGCATTCGCACTTCTGATACCTCCAGCAACCGTCTCCAGCTGCCTTCACAGGCTTACAGAACGCTCTCCTACCGCTCGTGATAAATCACGAACCCGCAGCTTCGGTATATTGCTTAGCCCCGTTACATCTTCCGCGCAGGACGACTCGATCAGTGAGCTATTACGCTTTCTTTAAAGGGTGGCTGCTTCTAAGCCAACCTCCTGACTGTCTATGCCTTCCCACTTCGTTTCCCACTTAGCAATATTTAGGGACCTTAGCTGGCGGTCTGGGTTGTTTCCCTCTTGAGTCTGGACGTTAGCACCCAGTGCTCTGTCTCCCGCGCTGTACTTGCCGGTATTCGGAGTTTGCCATAGTTTGGTAAGTCGCCATGACCCCCTAGCTATAACAGTGCTCTACCCCCGGCAGTAATACGCGAGGCACTACCTAAATAGTTTTCGGAGAGAACCAGCTATTTCCAGATTTGTTTAGCCTTTCACCCCTATCCACAGCTCATCCCCTAATTTTTCAACATTAGTGGGTTCGGTCCTCCAGCACGTGTTACCGTGCCTTCAACCTGGCCATGGATAGATCATCTGGTTTCGGGTCTACACCCAGCGACTAAATCGCCCTATTCGGACTCGCTTTCGCTACGCCTTCCCTATTCGGTTAAGCTTGCCACTGAATGTAAGTCGCTGACCCATTATACAAAAGGTACGCAGTCACCCCACAAGGAGGCTCCTACTGTTTGTATGCACACGGTTTCAGGATCTATTTCACTCCCCTTCCGGGGTTCTTTTCGCCTTTCCCTCACGGTACTGGTTCACTATCGGTCGATCACGAGTATTTAGCCTTGGAGGATGGTCCCCCCATATTCAGACAGGATTTCACGTGTCCCGCCCTACTTATTCGACGCCTAGTACCACAGCAAAGATTTCGTCTACAGGGCTATCACCTGCTACGGCCGGGCTTTCCATCCCGTTCAACTACCAATGCTGCTATCTCGTCAAGGCTGTTCCGATTTCGCTCGCCACTACTTTCGGAATCTCGGTTGATTTCTTTTCCTCGAGTTACTTAGATGTTTCAGTTCACTCGGTTCGCTTCACTGTACCTATGTATTCAGTACAGGATACTGTCAAAGACAGTGGGTTCCCCCATTCGGATATCTACGGATCAATGCTTATTTGCTAGCTCCCCGTAGCTTTTCGCAAGCTATAACGTCCTTCATCGCCTGTGATCGCCAAGGCATCCACCATGTGCACTTAGTCACTTGATCCTATAACACTAAAGGCTATAGGAATTTACTGCTTCGTCTACACAGTGCCTTTTGAATTCACTGTATAAACATGCTGAGTTTTTGCGTTTGTGTGCCGTTCATCAATGTCATTCCTCACTCTCAAATCCACTCGCATCCTGAAGACCAGAATAAATCCTGACCCACAACATAAAAGCGCATTCGATCATGAAGCTTGAGTTAATAGAACTTCATAAAATAATGCAATCACAACCCAATTTTTCATCGTTTACTTACCCGACCCTGGTGGATCGTATAAGTACCCTTTGAATACTTTAGTTGTGCTTCTTCCAAATTGTTAAAGAACATATACAGCCAATAATGCTTTACTTCACCACCCTCATTCGGGTAAACCCAAACTCGAGAGGATCAGTATTTTAGCACCTTCTTTCTAAAAAAGAAAGCACTTAAATTCTGTGTGTTCGTCAATAAGAACGTGTTTTATGTACATGTGGCGCGCCACCGGGCAATCATGCTTTCACAATCAATGTGTCACAATCATTATTGGTGGAGGATGACGGGATCGAACCGACGACCCCCTGCTTGCAAAGCAGGTGCTCTCCCAGCTGAGCTAATCCCCCAACAAACCTGTTTGGTGGGTCAAGTTGGAATCGAACCAACGACCCCCGCCTTATCAAGACGGTGCTCTAACCGACTGAGCTACTGACCCAACTTCACATCAGTCAGCAACCGCTCGTGATCACCAGGCGCCAGTAGCGCTCATCAATCACTCGCAAAGCCAACCCCAGCGAAACCTGATTGTTCATCCATATACAAAGCCGCTCGCATCAAACCATCATTGATAATCAATAACAATTGATACAAACTCAACTTCGTACACAGACCGCTGTACTCGTTCTTATTAACAACCGATAAGCGTGGACGCTTTCGCTTCGTGCGCTTCGCTCTTAAAGGAGGTGATCCAGCCGCACCTTCCGATACGGCTACCTTGTTACGACTTCACCCCAGTCATGAATCCTACCGTGGTAATCGCCCCCCTTGCGGTTAGGCTAACTACTTCTGGTAAAACCCACTCCCATGGTGTGACGGGCGGTGTGTACAAGACCCGGGAACGTATTCACCGCGACATGCTGATCCGCGATTACTAGCGATTCCGACTTCATGCAGGCGAGTTGCAGCCTGCAATCCGGACTACGATCGGGTTTATGAGATTAGCTCCACCTTGCGGTTTGGCAACCCTCTGTCCCGACCATTGTATGACGTGTGAAGCCCTACCCATAAGGGCCATGAGGACTTGACGTCATCCCCACCTTCCTCCGGTTTGTCACCGGCAGTCTCATTAGAGTGCTCAACTAAATGTAGCAACTAATGACAAGGGTTGCGCTCGTTGCGGGACTTAACCCAACATCTCACGACACGAGCTGACGACAGCCATGCAGCACCTGTGTTCCGGTTCTCTTGCGAGCACTCCTAAATCTCTTCAGGATTCCAGACATGTCAAGGGTAGGTAAGGTTTTTCGCGTTGCATCGAATTAATCCACATCATCCACCGCTTGTGCGGGTCCCCGTCAATTCCTTTGAGTTTTAATCTTGCGACCGTACTCCCCAGGCGGTCAACTTCACGCGTTAGCTGCGCTACTAAGCCCCGAAGGGCCCAACAGCTAGTTGACATCGTTTAGGGCGTGGACTACCAGGGTATCTAATCCTGTTTGCTCCCCACGCTTTCGTGCATGAGCGTCAGTATTATCCCAGGGGGCTGCCTTCGCCATCGGTGTTCCTCCACATATCTACGCATTTCACTGCTACACGTGGAATTCCACCCCCCTCTGACATACTCTAGTTCGGTAGTTAAAAATGCAGTTCCAAGGTTGAGCCCTGGGATTTCACATCTTTCTTTCCGAACCGCCTGCGCACGCTTTACGCCCAGTAATTCCGATTAACGCTTGCACCCTACGTATTACCGCGGCTGCTGGCACGTAGTTAGCCGGTGCTTATTCTTCAGGTACCGTCATCAGTTCCGGGTATTATCCGAAACCTTTTCTTCCCTGACAAAAGTGCTTTACAACCCGAAGGCCTTCATCGCACACGCGGGATGGCTGGATCAGGGTTTCCCCCATTGTCCAAAATTCCCCACTGCTGCCTCCCGTAGGAGTCTGGGCCGTGTCTCAGTCCCAGTGTGGCTGGTCGTCCTCTCAAACCAGCTACGGATCGTCGCCTTGGTAGGCCTTTACCCCACCAACTAGCTAATCCGATATCGGCCGCTCCAATAGTGAGAGGTCCTAAGATCCCCCCCTTTCCCCCGTAGGGCGTATGCGGTATTAGCCACGCTTTCGCGTAGTTATCCCCCGCTACTGGGCACGTTCCGATACATTACTCACCCGTTCGCCACTCGCCGGCAAAAGTAGCAAGCTACTTTCCCGCTGCCGTTCGACTTGCATGTGTAAGGCATCCCGCTAGCGTTCAATCTGAGCCAGGATCAAACTCTTCAGTTTAATCTCTGTTTAATTGCCATTTAACTGTTTAAATAGGTAAATGGTCGCTGCTTCACTCAAAAGAAATAACGTTTATAGTGATATAAACCTTACTTCTGTATTTCAAGTGAGCGCCTAAAATATATATTGTTAGCATCACAATCTAACCAGGTACCCCCGGATAGACCATGTTGCGCACTCATTCCAAGCGCCCACACTTATCGGCTGTTAGTTGTTAAAGAACATTTCTTCTTAGCTCCCACTGGAGTAAGCGGTGACATTGCGCTGTCACATTCGGCGTTCATACTAGTTATAGTAAGAATCGCATACCGCTAAATTCTGTACTGCTTTACTACTTTCTCTTATCTTGCCGCTGTCACACTGTTGTGTGTCATCAGCAGAGAAACGAGATTATGAAGCATCTGGTTTTTGTTGTCAAGGCTTTTTTGCAACAGCTCGAAAATTTCTTTTCTCACTCACTTCAAAAATTCCCTTCAAACTCACTACAAAACCACTTCACTTCTCAGTAGTGTAGCCCGCTATTATGAACCACTTAGAAACAAAAAGCAAGAACTATTTTCACTTTCTACTTCTTC
>NZ_SHKO01000009.1 GCF_004217095.1 Advenella incenata
GCAGGGCAAGGGCGCGCAGCGGCACCGATTAACTGGCGCGGCTCGCAGCGAAGCGAGAACACGGGTTAATCGGTGCGTACCCTTGTGCTGTGTAGCGGGATGGCTTATGCGTCGATTTAAAGGCGGTTCTGAAGGGCATAGCGATGCGCTTAGAACAGGGGAAAAGTGCTGGAATACAGCAGAGTGAGTACACACGGCCTGATTACCGTTTTGATATCGCCCTGGTGGACAGGGCGCGAATTTTTAATCTTTTGTGTCAGAAACGGCCATTATTGGCCGCATTTTTAGCAGATTTGAAGAAAATAGATCGTAGTTGCGTTCCGCGCCTACCTGAAATGCCGTGCCATCGACCGAAGCTATCATTAACTGAGCGATACTGTGAGTATCTAAGGGATCGGGAAAATCGTAGTTGCGTTCCGTCCATACTCGAAATGCCGTGCCCTGGTAGATCGTAATTGCGTTCCGCGCCTACCTGAAATGCCGTGCCATCGACCGAAGCTATTATTAACTAAGCGATACTGTGAGCATCTAAGGGATCGGGAAAATCGTAGTTGCGTTCCGTGCCTATCTGAAAAGCCGGTGTCTTGGCACATCGTAGTTGCGTTCCGTTTCTACCCGAACGATAGAATATTTTGGAAAAAAACAACAAATCCTAATAATAATCGCGTCTTTCTTAAATATATTAAGCCGTCCCTGAAACGAAATATCATGCCTTAGCCTGTCTTTGTTCGTTTCAAACTGCTGCTGCAAATTTAAATCTAGTAACGAATCTAACGTTAACTGAACGGTGTTAAGTACATATAAAGAAAAGAATATCAATGCTGTTTTTCGCAGCAACGTGTTTCGCTTGCTGTGCACTGGCAAATCTCGTCAATCGAGGTTCTCATAATTCCTGAAATACGAGTTCCCAAAGGTACTTATAAAAACCGTATCATTTAAGTTGTCTTTCAAAGTTTAATGGGAATACAAAGATGGAAGAATCTAAAACAGAAAAAATATTACTAGAGCGATTTGGCGGCTCTCCATTATTGACTTTACATCAAGTTGCGCAAATTCTACTGCGAAGCCCTGAAGGGCTTCGTATTACCATAAGTGGAAATAGTTATCTTGCTGAACAGCTTAATTCCTGCAAACTGAAAATAGGAAGGCGGATTTATTTTAAACTTACGTCAATAGCACAACTCATTGACGAAGCGGAATAAATAATGAATTGTCCATGTGCTTCTAATTGGTTGACTTCCGAAAATCAGGAAAACAAGCAATTTACTTTTTGGTCAGTAGCGGCCAGAAGTTTGCTGCGGAACTCTTTATTTACCGTTAGCGAAGTCCGCGAAGCGTTGCCAAAAAGAATGTTAATAGCAAGCACTGTCGATATTGATCTGCGTTTTATGGGTGTAAGGTTTAATCAGTCTGATCTTGACGTGTGGGAAATGATCTTGCATTTCGCACGTTTACAATCTTTAGGCCACAAGGTGCAGTTTAGTGCTCACTCATTTCTAAAAGCATTGGGTAGAAATATTGATACTGAGCAATTTGAACAGTTAAAAGAAGAAACTGCACGGCTGCTAGGAGGCACTATAGAAATCACCTGGAAGAACGAAAAAAAAACGTTTATCGGCGGATTAATAGAAAAGATTTATCGAGACGATGAAACGCAAGAATATATCCTGATTCTTAATGAAAAATTTGTTCATCTTTTCAATAGCAGTCATGCGCTCTCATATCCCGATTGAACATGTCAAAAAAACTGCAATCTAGTTAAACTTTAAAATCCAAATGCCATTTGGCCATCTTGATCTTGATATTCGGATTTTTTAGTTTCGGTGCCAAGTTGATCTATTAGCCAAATTGGCTGAAATTGATTGGCGCAGCGTTCACGATAATTGGGGTTCAGTAAAGTGCGACCATTTTTAAGGTATTCCGCAATTATCATCGATGCGAGTTCATCAACCGTGCGATTCCCCATAGCTGTGTCATAGTGCGAACGGTATCCCGTTTCACTAATAAATGGCAAATTACAATCCACCACATGAAAATTAAAGCCAATTCTGAATAAGCCAAATCCATCGCCAATAACGACCCGGACACGTACTCCCTGTACCGTAAGTAGAAATTCTCCATATTGCCCCCATTTCGGTATTTCGCCTTTCTTTGCGCGGCAATGTTCAATGACCATATTACCGCCAGCATTGGGATTACTACTATCCATGCACCCTGAAAAAGTCCCACCGTTCAATTTAAATACCACTGCTTCATAAACCGTGCCGGCAGCGAAAGCGGATTCTTGATCACAACAAAGAATGCTTTCGTGCATCGTATCTACGGCACCGGCGGCCAGCGCCAAAAGTTCGGATTTATCAGAAGGTAACGATTTCGCTACTTCCTGAATTTTTACTTTGTCTTTTTGGTATGAATTCATGATATCGCCTCTGTGTGGTTCTAATTTGTCTCTGCAGTTGCGCCGCAGGCAGTGCAGCCTGTGTCATAGGGGTCTGCGCCTGCTTCGCCGCATTCGTTGCAAATCCATGTTGATTCCTCTGCAGTAGTTGTCACGCGACTGAAGCGGCCATTTATTGAGTCTTCCAACCATTCGCCTTCAATATCTAATTGAAAGATCGCGCTATGGCCTCGGCTGCAGGTGCCTTTCCATGGTTCTTCCGGTGTCATGGTGTACTGCTCGACGGGGACGCCACATGTCGGGCAGTTGGGACGGGTCATATCTGATGTATAGGTGTATATGTCGTTATTCATTTGCTATTGCTCCTGAAAGTGGTCTAACGGGCGCTTGACGCGCCCATTGCCTTAAAAGGTAAGAGGGGTTTGACTGATCTGCAAAAGGTATTCATAGGCTGCGCTGGCTTGTTTGGCGGCCTTGAAAATGGCTGTTTTGTCTTCTTTTAAGATTTTTATCCAGCCATCCAAATATGACGCATGTTCATGAATGGTGGCATCAATAAATCCGAATTGTGCGGCAACCATCGCAGAACCGATCTCAGCAACCAATTCTTCAAAAATGTATTCATCATCACCAAACTTTGTACTTTGGAGGCGGTTTAAGCGCCCGGTTTGGCCTGTCCAGTGGACCAGCTCATGAAATGCTGTTGCATAGTAGCTGGCGGTGCTTTCAAACGCTTCACGCTGCGGTAAAACGATTTTGTCCCAAACAGGAGAATAGAAAGCTGCATTACCTCTGTGCTCGACGATCGCGCCGGTAGCATTTATAAATTTGTCTGCAACATCGTCTGCAACAAATGTGTTCGGTAAAAGTACGGGGTCTGATTTAAAACCATCAGGAAGATTTTCGATCTGATCAAGGTTGTAGACATAAAAGGGCTTCGTCATTGGGTAAAACTCTGGTTCTGCTGCCTTGGTGTCTTTCTTTTCGACTAATTTGTATTTGATGCCGTAAGTTCCCTTTTGGCCTTTAATAACGTTGGCTCCAAGTTGTTTAGCTTGTATAAAGGTCATCCATTTATTTGAAGTAAAACCAGATTGAAACGCTGCCATCCAAAGTAAAACAATATTGATACCGCGATAGGGCATTCCTGTTACCGCATTCTTTGGTATTCCTGACTCAGCAGCAGTGCGCCATGATTTTTTCCACTCAGTTACGCCTCCCTCCATTAATTCAATAATTCTGTTTGTTACGTCCTGCCTTAAATCTTTTTCAACATTTGCTTTTTGGTGAGCCTTGGGGGCTGTGGGGGAAACCCCCGCGTTTTTTGTTTTTTTGCTGTTTTGATGGTTTGCCAAAGTCATAATTTCATCCTTTCTCTGTTGAGTTGATCTGCTTTCTGGAGCCGCCTGGCGCATAGAAAAGACGAGACTCGGAGCAGGGCAAGGGCGCGCAGCGGCACCGATTAACTGGCGCGGCTCGCAGCGAAGCGAGAACACGGGTTAATCGGTGCGTACCCTTGTGCTGTGTA
>NZ_SHKO01000010.1 GCF_004217095.1 Advenella incenata
GTAAGCGTCCGGTAAACCCATCTTGAATATCAGCGACAGATCGTAGAGGATTGAATCTCCATCAGGTTCTTGGTGGAGTAATTCATCCCAGTAGGTGGAGTAATGCAACCTAACGAGCTTGCCACACAAGAAGGACGGCGTCACCGCCGTCAGTTCAGCCCGCAATTTAAAGCAGATATCGTCGCTCAGTGTCAGGGACGTGGGGTGTCGGTCGCGGCGGTGGCCCGCCAGTACGATCTGCATCCCAACCTGCTACGTAAATGGGTCCAGGCCCATGAACGCCTTGACAGACTGGAGGCTGCGCCCGCCGTGCGCTGTGATGTCGCGGCGCAATTCATTCCTGTGCAAGTGGTTCAGCCCAGTATATCCGAGGCACCTGCTAAAAGGGTGGAAGATATCCGTATCGAGCTGCAACATAATGGCCTGATGGCCACGGTACGTTGGCCGGTCTCGCAGGCTGCACAGTGTGCGGCCTGGCTACGCGACCTGATGCGATGATCCGCATTGACCAGATTTGGCTGGCAGTCGAACCGATGGATATGCGCGCTGGCACCGAGACGGCGCTATCGCGGGTCGTGACGGTGTTTGGCGCAGTGCAACCGCATCATGCATATGTGTTTGCCAATCGCCGGGCCAACCGTCTGAAGGTGTTGGTGCATGATGGGATGGGCGTGTGGCTGGCGGCCCGTAGGCTGCACCAGGGCCGTTTTACCTGGCCACAATCTGGCTTGGCCAATCAGCAGCTAAGCGCAGAACAATTACAGGCGCTGGTTATCGGCCTGCCCTGGCATCGCCTTGGCAGCGGGAGTGTCATCGACTGGCTGTGACGCAGGCCGGCGATCACAAATGCAATCCGGGCATGTGCTCATGGCGAGCAGTATGTCACTGTGGCACACTGTCAATATGCCTTCACCTTCAACCAGACCCGACCTCGATCAGATGGATGCTCCGGCCTTGAAACAATTGTTTCTTGAGCTTGAGGTCAGAAACCAGCAGCTTGCGGCTGAAGTGACTGCTGCGCGAGAGGTCACGGTGCGGCGCGAGCAGATGATGGTGCGCCAGCAGGATGATATCCGCTTCAAAGATGCCAAAATCGCGCAGCTCACGCATGAGATCGCCGCTCTGAAGCGCTATCAGTTCGGCAAGAAAGGAGAGCAACTGTCGGGCGTACAAGGCACATTGCTTGAGGAAGCGGTAGGCGAAGACATTGCCGCCATCGAAACCGAGCTTGAATTACTGGCTGGCGCCCCTTCAGCCACCCGCGCCACGGGGCAACCCAAACGCCAGCCTATGCCTGAGCACCTGCCCCGCGTTCAGTTCCATCATGAGCCAGAAAGCATCACGTGCTCATGCGGTTGCCAGTTGTTGCGCATCGGTGAGGATGTCAGCGAGAAGCTGGATTTTATTCCTGGTGTGCTGCAGGTTGAACGCCATGTTCGTGGCAAATGGGTGTGCAAAGGATGTCAAACTCTGACTCAGGCTCCCGTGCCGGCGCATGTGATTGACAAGGGTCTGCCTTCTGCCGGGCTACTGGCCCATGTGCTGGTGGCCAAATATGCGGATCACTTGCCTTTGTATAGGCAGGAAAAAATCTTCGAGCGCGCAGGTATGAAGCTGGCGCGCTCCACGCTGGCGGACTGGGTGGGCACCAGTGGCGTGCACCTGCAGCCCCTGGCCGATGCCTTGCACGAGACCATCCTCACACATCGCGTGGTCCATGCCGATGAAACGCCAGTACAAATGCTCAAGCCGGGCACAAAAAAGACGCATCGAGCCTATCTGTGGGCCTATGCACCCGGGGTCTTCGAACCGCTCAAGGCGGTGGTTTATGACTTTACCGAGGGACGTGCCGGAGAGCATGCCCGCGACTTCCTGGGCGACTGGCAAGGTAGCCTGATCTGTGATGATTACTCGGGATACAAGGCTAGCTTTACGCAAGGCGTGACCGAGATCGGCTGCATGGCGCATGCCCGTCGCAAATTCTTCGAGCTGCACGCTGCCAACAAAAGCCAGTTGGCCGAGCAGGCGCTGCATTACATCGGCCAGCTCTACGAGATAGAGCGCCAGGCCAAAGACCTCAGCCATGAGGATCGCAGGCAGGTGCGTCAGACGCAGGCCAGCCCCCTGGCTCAGGCATTACATGCCTGGATGCTCGCCCAACGAGCGCGGGTACCCGATGGCTCGGCCACTGCGAAAGCGCTGGACTACAGCCTGAAACGCTGGAGCGCCCTGACGCGCTATCTGGACGATGGGCAATTGCCAATTGACAATAATC
Source organism: Advenella incenata (assembly GCF_004217095.1). GTDB lineage: Bacteria > Pseudomonadota > Gammaproteobacteria > Burkholderiales > Burkholderiaceae_B > Advenella > Advenella incenata. The sequence goes on from NZ_SHKO01000010.1 coordinate 2,276, forward strand.
ATATCGAACAGCAGATTCGACCGATTGCGATCGGGCGCAACAACTGGCTGTTCGCGGGGTCGCTACGCGCCGGCAAACGGGCGGCAGCCATCATGACACTCGTGCAATCGGCCCGCTTGAATGGCCATGACCCCTATGCCTACCTCAAGGATGTGTTGACACGCTTGCCTACTCACCCGGCCAGTCGGATCGACGAACTGTTACCGCACAACTGGACGCCTGAATCTACCCACTAAAAGACAACGGCCGTTAACGCGGCCGTGTCAATATGTGTTCCCCGAACGCTTAC